>NZ_JAAQPI010000009.1 GCF_011683955.1 Pseudomaricurvus alkylphenolicus | reverse complement strand
ATTGATGGTAAAGCAACTGCCCAACAGCTGCGCGATAATATTGCCGCAGCGATAGACACATTGAAACAACAACACAACCTGCAGCCGGGGCTGGCGGTAGTGCTGGTGGGCGAAGACCCTGCCAGCCAGGTGTATGTGCGCAACAAAGGCCGCAAAACCCTGGAAGTGGGCATGAACAGCCTGGAATTCAAACTGCCCGCTGAAACCAGCGAGGCGGAGCTGCTGACAAAAATCGCCGAACTCAACGGCGATCCGTCCGTCAACGGCATCCTGGTGCAACTGCCGCTGCCTGACCACATTAACGAAACCGCAATCATCGAAGCAATCGCTCCGGAAAAAGACGTGGACGGCTTCCACGCCGTTAACTCCGGCAAGCTGATGAACGGCGAGCAGGGGGCCCTGGTGCCCTGTACCCCCCAGGGGTGTGTGATGCTGGCCAAACAGCATCTGGGCGACAACCTTTCCGGCAAACACGCGGTGGTCATCGGGCGCTCCAATATCGTCGGCAAGCCGGTGTCCATGCTGCTGTTGCAGGAAAGCTGCACGGTCACCGTGTGCCACTCCCGCACCCGCAACCTGGCGGAAATCTGTCGGCAGGCGGACATTATCGTCGCGGCGGTGGGACGCCCGCTGATGGTCAAGCGCGACTGGGTCAAGCCCGGTGCCACGGTGATCGATGTGGGTATCAATCGAATTGACGCCGAAGATGGCAAGACCCGCCTGGTCGGTGACGTTGACTATCACGAAGCGGCAGAGGTGGCCGCTGGCATCACACCTGTACCCGGCGGTGTGGGACCCATGACCATTGCCTGCTTGCTGCGCAACACCCTGGTGGCCAGCTGCCTGCAGAATGGTGTGGAATTGCCCGATTCAGTCTGACTGAGGTTAGCGTTTCCCAGTAAATCTACCGAGGTTTAGAGTAGTCCAGTCAATCTGGTTGATTGAGAGCAGGTGCAGCGGTTTCTCTTTCAAAATTGGTTCGGCCGCCATTGTCTTTGACGGCACGGATGAGCAGAAGCAGCGTTACCTGCCCAAATACGCCACAGGAGAACTGATTGGATCCTTCTGTTTAACCGAGCCCGATGTTGGCTCCGATGCGGCCTCGGTGAAAACATCCGCAGCCAAAGAGGGTAATCACTACATTCTCAACGGCACCAAACTTTTTGTCACAAACGCCCCTCGAGCGGGTACCTTTACCGTTATCGCCCGCACCAATCCGGGTGAGAAAAAGGCCAAAGGCGTGTCCGCGTTTATCGTAGATGCCGATTCCCCTGGCATATCGTTGGGTGCCAAAAACAAAAAATGGGGCATGCGGGTTCCCACACCTGTGACGTCATTTTTGACAACGTAAAGGTGCCTGCCAGTGCCCTGATTGGTGGAGAAGAAGGCAAAGGCTTCTACACCTCCATGAAGGTGCTCGATCGGGGCCGTCTTCACATTGCCGCTGTCAGCGTGGGCGTGGCCGAGCGCCTGCTCGATGATGCTCTGCGCTACGCCATGGAGCGTCAACAATTTGGAAAGCCCATTGCGGAACACCAGCTTATTCAAGCAATGTTGGCCGACTCCAAGGCGGAATGTTATGCCGCCAAATGCATGGTGCTGGACGCGGCGCGCAAACGGGACGAGGGCGAAAACATCAGCACCGAGGCCAGCTGCTGCAAAATGTTCGCCACCGAAATGGTCGGGAGAGTGGCCGATCGCGCCGTTCAAATACACGGTGGGTCTGGTTACATTGTGGACTACGGTGTCGAGCGATTCTACAGAGACGTGCGTCTCTTCCGTCTATACGAAGGCACGACACAAATTCAGCAAATGGTCATCGCGAAGAACATGGTCAGGGATGCAAGTTAAGGAGCCTACAAAATATTGACACTGGAAAGAGAATCAAGATTCGCCAATGCAAATTTTTGAACAACAGGGTCGAACAGGAGCATCGATTCATTAAGCGGATGATCAGGCCTATGCTAGGGTTCAAGAATTTCTTTAGCGCGCAACGCACGCTTGCAGGAATTGAGCTGGTTCGGATGCTGAAAAAGGGACAACTACGAAACCAGGCGGGAATGTCAAAAACTCCCGCAGAGCTGTTCTATGGTCTCGCGAACTAGTAGAGGTCCTCCTCATTTGAACACGCCACGTCCTCGAACCCAATTGCGACAAAACCGATGTGTTAACAATGGGCTAGCAGAGGTGAGCGGGGTGCGACTTGATCGGCCAATCACCCAATTCTCTGAATGGGAGACCCTATTGATTTTCTCCCTAAAAACGTCAAAGATTGCTGGAGACACGGTCACCCAAGATATAGCGCCTCCAGCGACCCACGACATACAGATGCTCAAAGATGATCAAATAGCAGACGCCGGCAATGCCCCGGCAGAGAGTTGAAGTCGGTAGAGGTAAGCATCCTGAATAATCGACAGTGAACCTTCAGTCCTTTTGGGGGTAGCCAGCGGTGTGAGAGTCCCGTCCTGTGTTATCGCTTTTGCCCTTCTTTTTCCGCCACTTCAGCGGCGATAACCCCGTCTGAGTGGCAAAAGCGCGTGTAAACACTGCAGGCTCCGAATAACCCAACCGATGGGCAATCTGCGAAACCGTAAAGGATTCATTGCGTAAAAAATTCTTCGCACGTTCCGTCTGCACATGATTGTAAAGGTCCTTGTACGAGGTCCCTTCCTCTTTCAATTTTCTGGCAAGCGTTCGTTCCGACATGGCGAGCTGCTTCGCTATATCCGCGCGACCGAGAGGAGGCGTGTAGGCCCATAACCACCTCGATACCTGTTCAGTGAGGTCTACATCCTCCGCAAGAGAGGATGACAATTTCTTCGCAATGGCCTTGAAATTTCGATGGGACAAAGAGCTTGCGTGAATAGGAGTTGCCTGTTCGATACTCAATGGATAAAACGTTTGTGCTGCTTCGGCATCGAACTCTATCGGGCAGGGGGCGAAGGATTTGACCTGTGGCCAATCCGGTGGGGTTGGAAAGGGCAGTGTAATTCGGGTGGGTGCATGGTCTTCGCCCATTATGGATTTGACTTCTGCTGTAGCCGCAACTAGATCCAATACCAAACAATAACATCTGAGTCGCTCCAGCTGCTCGGTTGAGATTCCCGGTAACTTGGGTTGCTCCATGGTGAAAGTCGTTGTCAACTCCGATGAGCCTCGGGTGACGACAATACGTGAATGTCCCCAGCTGAGTTCAGGATAGGCCAGAGCTACCCTCAGTGCCTCTCGTAGAGTCTCGGCATACTTCATGGCAAGACCGATAACGCCAAAGTGCTCGATCGTTAATTCCGAAGCCATCCGAAAAACAATGGCGATCACTGACCAGTCCGTTTCCATTTCGTTCAGTATGAGGTTGATAAGCTCCAAATGTTGGTTTGAAGAAATCGGAAAGGTGGGATCCTCGTACGCGTGAGCGGGCAAGCCAACGTTTTGAATCATCACTATCGACCCCTGCGGCGAGATCTGGAGCGCCTCCATCAGCCCGAGCACGCTGGCTATGGTCCGGTGTGCCGTGGAAAGGTTTCCGCTGGCTACGACAGAATTGGATTGACTCATTGGTCACGTGGCAAAGTGAGACATTATGGCCTAAAGTATCAAAAATTCGGCCTGCTCTGCAATGCCCTTCGGTTTCGGATGTCCCTACAGTATGTGTTAAACGCAGCTTCGGGAGACAGGACCAGATGACCAAAACAGAGCATGTTAATGTACTTATTATCGGTGCAGGTATTTCGGGTATTGGCGCTGCCCATCATTTCAAGGAACAGTGTCCGCAAAAGTCCTTTTTGATTCTGGAAAGCAAGGACACCCACGGCGGAACCTGGGCGACCCATACCTATCCCGGTATTCGCTCTGACAGCGATCTCTATACCTTTGGCTACCGCTTTAAACCCTGGACGGGAGCCCCGATTGCTGACGGCCATCTGATCAACGACTATATCGGCGAAGTTATCAAAGACGACGGTCTTGAGTCGCATATTCGATACGGACATGAAGTCATCAAAGCCAGTTGGTCTGATGCGACCCAGGTATGGACGGTCATCGTCAATAGGCTGGACACCAATGAGGAGGTGGAGTTTAGCTGTAACTTTTTCTTCTGGACCGGGGGCTATTACGACCATAAACAAGGCTACACGCCCGAGTGGCCTGGCTTGGATCGGTTCGAGGGCACGATTGTGCATCCGCAGACCTGGCCTGATGATTTGGATCTGTCCGGCAAAAAAGTGGTTGTCATCGGCTCCGGGGCAACGGCCGCCACACTGATTCCCAATATTGCCGATGATTGTGCTCATGTGACCATGTTGCAGCGTTCTCCGACCTATTTCTGGACCGGTGAAAACCGCAATGAGTTGGCCGATCGCCTGCGCATGTTGAAGCTGCCAGAAGAGTGGGTTCACGAAACGGTACGCCGTGACCTGCTGCATACCGCAAAGGAAATTCAGTACACAGCGGCCGAGCAGCCTGAGTTGGTCAAAGAAGAGCTGCTAAAGGTGGTGCGTGGCTTTGTCGGCGATGAGGTGGCCGAAAAGCACTTTATGCCGAGCTATCGCCCCTGGCAGCAGCGTCTGGCCTTTGTTCCGGATGGCGATCTGTTTCATGCCGTCAATTCCGGTAAGGCCTCCATTGTTACGGACCAGATTGAAGCTTTCACTGAAAAAGGTATCATGCTCAAATCCGGCGAGGCGCTGGAAGCCGACGTAATTATCACGGCAACGGGTTTTAATTTGTTGGCTATGGGCGGCGTAGGGTTTGAAGTGAATGGCAAGTCAGTGGATTTGGCGGACACCTATACCTATCGTGGCATCCTGCTGTCAGGTCTGCCGAATTTGGCCATGATGTTTGGCTATTTGCGAACCAGTTGGACCATGCGGGTTGATCTGGTGTGCGACTATCTTTGTCGTCTGATCAATCACATGGATAAAAAAGGCGCGAAGGTGGTTACCCCGACATTGCGTGAGCAGGATCGGAATATGCCGAAAAATCGCTGGATTTCGGAACAAGAATTTAATCCTGGCTACTTCAATCGCCGTCATCACTTGATGCCGAAGAGTGGCGATCGGGAACCCTGGGTGTTTTCTCCCGATTACTATACCGAAAAAGATCAGCTCCCCAATTTCGATCTGGATGACGATACTCTTATTTATACAAGGTAATACCGCCTAATGAAGATATTCATCGCCGCGTTTTTTGTTATCGGCCGGGTGTTCCTGCTCCACGCCCCCCGAGGCTTCTGGCGGCTGTACTATATTGGCCGCAGTAAGCGAATCGATGGCCGTACGCTGGACCCCAGAGCGCAGGCTTATCTGAGTTTTATGGCTCTGTTGGAACAACCACATATGCCACCCGTGCAGGTGGTTCGGGGCGGTTACGACAAACTCGACAGGATGTTTGGCGGCGAACGTGTTCATGTCGAGCAGGTCAGCAAACGCGAGATCACCATTAATCAGCATCCGCTAACCGTTCAAACCTACGATACCCAACCCGTTGACGGCCTCAAACCGGGGCTGCTGTTTTTTCACGGCGGTGGTTTTGTTATTGGCAGCGTAAAATCTCACGACGGCTTCTGCCGGCGACTGGCCCGAGATACTGGTCGTCGGGTGGTCTCGGTTGAATACAGGAAGGGTCCGGAACACAAGTTGCCAAGCGCGCAGGAAGATGCTGTAGCCCTTTGGGATTGGCTGGTTGATAACGCTGCCGCAGAAGGTATCGACAAAGCCGATATTGCGGTTTGTGGCGACAGCGCCGGTGCGGCTTTGACATTGGTTGTCGGTAAACACGCGGCTCAATCGTATATACAGCCCAGTGCGCTCATCCCCATTTATCCGCCTGAAGCCAGAATGGCGGAAACCAATAGTCGCAGGTTACTACTCGATCAGAACATATCCCTCACCAGAAAGGTGCTGGATTGGTTTGGTATGCAGGCTACCGATGACAGTACTGATTACGATGATCCGCGCTACGCTTTGTCATCGTGGAAGTTGCCGAGAACCTATATCATTACCTGTGGTTTTGATCCTCTCAGGGATGAAGGCGAGGCCATCGTCCAACACCTGCTTGCTCTAGGCACCGATGTGCTGCACGAAGAAAAGCCCGGTTTATTTCATAATTACATTTTGCTCGGCGGGGTGTTCCCGGAGGTGGATGAAACAACCAGGGCCATCGGCGGTTTTTTACAGACTCAGCCTCGATAGACTACGGTACGCTCTTGCTCCACAAAGTGGTCAAAACCCTGCCGCCAGCTCCCGTCCGGCCAGTGCAGTTCCATATAGCCGGCGGCAGGAAAATAGGTGCTGGTGTAGAGCGTGCCCCAGCCTCTGGATTCGGCCGCATAACGATACAGGGGTGGAAGTAGAAACAACTGCTGGAAATGCGCAAAACTCTGGCGCTGATCATCCAGTCGTGCGGCCAGGAAGTTCTCTCGAATGCGACTGTCCGCCAGGCATTCATAAAGATTCACTTCGCGCGGATGCTGGTGATTGGTGGCTCGATTGCGGTGGGTCACCTGGACGTCGCGGTCCGGCGATAGCAGCACGGTGACGTAGTTTCCTTGCCGGTCCACCAGGGTGACATTGTAGGATAGTTGTACCGGTATTCGGCGCAGAACGTCGGTCGCCTGCTCAACGGTCTGGCAGAATTCCAGGATATAGCGAAGAATCAGTGTAATGGAAAAGCCGCGACCGAGCTCCCTGCGACCGCCATAGGCCAGGGATACCGACAAGCCGTGCTCATTGATGCCATCCAACACGCCCCAAAAGCAGTCGGTCATGGCAATCACCGCGGTGCCATTCCAGTTGCTGTGCAGCAATACCGACTCGCACAGGCCGGCGGGGAAGTCATAATTGCGGATCAATGCCGTTTCCCCCCGCGTCCATACCGCCTGAGAGCAGCCCGCAACGATCGCCGGAGGATCGTAGAGCGTCAGAAACCGGGCTGTCAGTTCATCGGCCGCACACACCTGCAGGAGCTGTTCAAAGGTGGGTAACAGCTCCGGCATGTGGGAGCGCAACAGGGTCAATCCCCTGGCGTAACTGGGCCGTTGCTTGTCGCCATCTCGCAGATACCAGCGACGGTAGCCCGGCGCAAACCATTGCCATAACCCCGCCAGCTTGGCCCCCGGCCGCGCTTCGCTGATGCTGCGAAAGCGGGCGCTGGTGTTTTGAAGGTGGTGGCCGATGTCTTTCATCAGTAGATTTTGTAATGCAGTCCGGAATACCTTCTGGGCTCCATATCCGCCGACGGCAGGGTAGTGCGGTATTGTTGTTTAATGGCGGAATTCCAATTGCGGGCCCGATCATTGATATTGCCATTGGGGTCCTGGACCCGACCGCGAGTCAGCAAAATCCCGAGATCGGCCCCTTTGTAGCTGTACTCACCTTCGCCGAGTATGCGCAGGAAAAACCCCTCGGCCTGATCCGAGGCATTGCTCCAGTCTACGGAGCGTCGCAGAAAATCGATGCCGCCACCGTCGTTGAGTCGCCAGATACCGGAGGCGGGGGCCGAGGTGATCAAACCCACTTCTTCGTGGGTTTGCTTTAACACCAGGGTGCTCCAGCTGTCGTAGTGCAGCCAGCGCTGCTGGATGGCCTCCAGATCCAGCTCATAGTCCACATCAAAGAACTCCAGCAGATGGAAGAACAACAGCGGCACCCCCCCGTATTTTTGGGTAATCAGGTTAGTCACCGGAGAGGCACCGCTGATGCGGGGATTGATTTCTCCCAGGTATACCGCCTGTGTATCTCGATCGATAAGAAAGTCCATGCAGAAGGTGCCTTTGTAGCCTTCCTGATACAGCCGGTCTCCCAGAGACTTCATCATCTGAATGATCTCGTCCCGCTGGGTTTCGGAAAACTCCGTGGCTGCTGTTTCGTTCCCACACCAGCCGCCCTTGTAGGGGGTGATCTCCGTGTGCCCAACCACTTCCATCATCACTGGGCCCACGAGGGTGCCGTGGCGGGTGGCGACCCCCTCCACTGTGCCGGAAATGGGGTCAATGCGTTTCATCACCTTGATTTCTTCGCCAATGATATCCTCGGCGTATTCTTCCCAATCGCTTTCGCTGTTAATAAAGAAAGTCGTGCGCCCGGAATCCCCATAGGGCGTCTGTACCACCAGTGATTCTCCGAGGCCGGCTTTGGCCGCCAGTGCCCGCAGTTTGGCATAGTCATCGGCCTTGCCCAGGACATTGGGCACGCTGGCAACACCCGCTTCATTCGCCAGTTGTGTGGTCACGATCTTCGAATCGATACGATTGCGCAATTCGGCAGGGGGCAGGGCAATCTCCAGTCCCAGTTTCTTCGCCAGCACTTCGGTCTCTTCGTCGAACATCACCGTCAGCAATTTGCCACCCGCCGGTTGGCTGCGTATGAGTTTGATGACCTCTTTCTGTCGCAGCAGATAATTCACCACGTCCACCATTGACTCAAACTCGGGCGACTCACGTTCTTCCGGGGTAAATACCCGGTGATGAAAACGGTCAAAACAGTCGAAATAATTAATATATTGCAGGCTGGGTACCAGCTGCCCCAGTCCCAGAATATTGAACGGTGAGGCAGAGATAAAGTAGATCGGCGTCTTGTTCTCGCTGAAGAAACGGTAGATCTCATTAAGTCCGTTGAGTTTCATCGGGGCGGCTCTCTTCGCCTGACGGCGTTGCTTGGTTATTTTGAGGATGGTTTCTAACACACGCCTGGAGCAATGGGTCCAGGGTAGTAAGAGGGGGTTCAGCCGTGGCCGCGCAAGGGTGGATTCAGGTTTCATCGGTGCGGAAGGCCTATGCAGACAGTGGGTGAAGTCATCCGGGAAACAATAGCACTGTGATGTCTGACAGGTATTTTTGTTTTTTATGGTTCTGTGAAAGATTGTTAACCGCACGTTGCAATGGGGATGTTAACGGGCTGTTTACAACTTCTTTCAGCTTGATACACCCTGAAAAGGCAACATTGGCTATGCTATGCGGGCTTTCTACTCCTTCCTCCTCCTGCTGCTACTATCCGGTTGATTTATGACTGCTCAAAAAACAGAAGCGATCTACAGTGCTATTGGGTTTTACCACAAGTTCTTTCACCAGAGGGCCGATGCCTGGAACCAGCTCAAATCCGATATTGCCGCCTTGGCCAAGGAACCTGTCGACAGTGGCAACAGCGATGAGTTGCGTAAATCCGTTGTTCATGCACTGAATCAACTGGAACAGATTGAAGAGTACACAGCGTTTCCGTCCAAGAGCGACTTTCAGTACCTGTGGCGTCTCTACCACAGCGACCAATTTGAACAACTGGAGGTCTCAATATCGCGAGTGGGCCGCGCTATCACCTCCGGTATCTATCGCCGGCGGGAGATCATTCTCGATCAACCGCTAATGAAAATGCAGAAGGTGGAAGACGACCATCAACAGGGTGATAAGGGGCAGGGTAAGAGTCGCCCTTATTTCGAGCTTTTGATTATCGACAATTTTACTTCTGTCAAACACGAAGAGGTGGTGCGCAAGGCTTTTCTGGAAATGCGACACGTTGATGACCGCTATGTTTACGACGTGGTGGCCGTGAGCAATTTTGAAGATGCGCTGGTGGCTCTGTTAATCAATCCCAATATTCAGGCCTGTATCATTCGTCAAAGTTTCAGCTACAAGTCGAAGCACGAGTTCGAATTCCTTAAGCACTATCTGCCGGCAGTCACTGAAGAGGAGTTCAACGAACTGGATGACGCGAACAAGAGCGGATTGCTGGGCAAGGCACTCAAGAATATTCGCCCCGAGGTGGACCTGTTCCTGCATTCCAACCAGGCCATGGAAGAGGCTGCCGCAGGAGAGTCTCTTTGCTTTAACCGGATTTTTTACCGCGAGCCGGATATTATCGATCAGCACCACAGTATCCTGCGGGGTATTTATGATCGTTACCAGACGCCTTTCTTTTCGGCACTTCGCCAGCACAGCAGAAAGCCCATCGGCGTCTTTCACGCGATGCCGTTGTCGCGGGGCAAGTCGGTGTTTTCGTCCAATTGGATTCAGGACATGGCGGACTTTTATGGTCGCAATATTTTTATGGCGGAGACATCGGCCACCTCCGGAGGCCTCGATTCGCTGCTGCAACCGCGAGGCCCTATGAAAAAGGCCCAGGAACTGGCCTCCAAGGCGTTTGGCTCCAAAGAGACCTATTTCGTTACCAATGGTACCTCTACAGCCAACAAAATCGTAGTGCAGGCCCTGATCAAGCCCGGCGATATTGTGCTGGTGGATCGCGATTGTCACAAGTCGCACCATTACGGACTGATGTTGATGGGCGCCAATGTTTCTTATCTGGACTCCTATCCTTTGAACAAGTACTCCATGTACGGGGGGGTGCCGCTGCGGGACATCAAGAAAAAACTGTTGGAGTTCAAGCGTGCCGGTCAGCTCGATCGAGTCAAGATGTTACTGCTGACCAACTGCACTTTTGACGGCATTGTCTACAATACCCGCCGGGTGATGGAGGAATGTCTGGCGATCAAACCTGACCTGGCATTTCTCTGGGACGAAGCCTGGTTTGCTTTCGCCACCTTTAATCCCATTTACCGTCCGCGCACTGGCATGCACGCGGCGCGTAAGCTTAAGCATCATTATCGCTCTGAGGAGTATGCTCAGAAGTACCAGGCGTTTAAAACGGAATTCGACAAACTTGATCCGGCCGATGATACCACCTGGCTTGATCGCCCCTTGATGCCCGATCCGGCCAAGGTACGGATGAGGGTGTATACCACCCACTCAACCCACAAGACGCTGACCTCACTGCGTCAGGGCTCTATGATTCACGTTTACGATGAGGATTTTCAACGCAAATCCCGCTCGGCATTTCATGAAGCCTATATGACTCACACCTCCACTTCACCCAACTATCAGATTCTTGCCTCCCTGGACGTGGGGCGGCGGCAGGTGGACTTTGAGGGCTACGAGCTGGTGCACAAGCAGATTGAAGTGGCCATGGCCCTGCGTGAACAGATATACAACCATAAGGGCCTGAGCAAGTATTTCAGTGTGCTGGTAAACAAAGATCTGGTACCCGATGAATACAGGCCCTCAGGTGTGGAAAGTTACTACGATCCAAACACCGGATGGAGCCGCATGGAGGATGCCTGGAGTGATGACGAATTCGTTGTCGACCCGACCCGTATTACGCTCTTTATCGGTCACACCGGTGTGGATGGTGACACCTTTAAAAATCGCTATCTGATGGACACCTATGGTATTCAGGTGAATAAGACCTCGCGCAACACTGTGCTGTTTATGACCAATATCGGTACCAGCCGCAGTGCGATTGCCTACCTGATGGGGGTGTTGATGAAGATCGCCCGTGATCTGGATGCACGGCAAGAGGAGAACAGTCCCGCCGAGCAATTGCTGACCAAACGTCGGATCATCTCGTTGACCAAAGATTTGCCGCCCTTGCCGGATTTCAGCCGTTTCCATCGTGTGTTTAGTCCGGGTTTTGAGCGCGATACCTCAGAAGGGGATATTCGCAGTGCCTACTTTACCGCTTACGACGACGAGAGCTGTGAATATCTGCGGATTGACAATGGGCAGCTACAGAACAAGATTCGCTCGGGAGTTGAAGTGGTGTCGGCCAGCTTTGTGATTCCCTATCCGCCGGGGTTTCCGATTCTGGTACCGGGCCAGGTGATCAGTGAGGATATTCTGGAGTTTATGTTGGCATTGGACGTCAAGGAGATTCACGGCTATCGACCGGATATGGGCGTGTGTGTGTTCCGGGATGCCGTGTTGGAGCTGGCGGATACCGAAGCAGGTGCTGAGGTTGAACTGATTGAGGGCAAAAATCCTGAGACGATCAGCGGCAAAACGGTCGCGCCCTCCAAGAGTCGCAATAAAGCGAGTAAACCCCTAAAGAGCAAAGCAACAAAGGCGGGTTCAGCTGCGGCGACCGGTTGATATCGATGAACTCACACAGATGCGTGAAGTGGGAGTGATCCGTCTCACTTCACCTCTGCAGTAGACTCCCGATGGGTAAAGCCAACATCCAGAATCACAGTCCGGGTGGGTTTATCGGGGGTCTGAATTTTTTGAATCAGCATGGACACCGCCTCCGACCCGATCGCAGAAATGGGTTGAGCCACAGTGGTTACCATGGGCTCAACCAGCGTAGACCAGGGGATATCATCGAACCCGATCACTGAAACATCGCCGGGAACACTCAGCCCCAGATTCTTCAGCGCTTTGATTGCGCCGATGGCAACCAGGTCGTCAGCACAGATCACCGCCGTCGCGGTCTGCTTTTTCAGTGCTTTTATGGCCTTGTCATTGAGATCGGTATGGAAGGGCACTTCCACTTCCCAGGCGAGCTCAAGCTTTCCTTTCATGGCTTCGAGTACGGCGTTGCGACGATCCCGGGCACTTTCGATAGATTGTGGGCCGGATAACAGACCTATACGTTGATGACCATACTTCAGCGCTTCTTCCACCTGTAAATGGCCGCCTCGATTAAAATCACATTTAACGGTGTCATAGCCTGGCAGTGTGGTATCGATCAGTACGACCGGGCATTTAACCTTGCCGAAGCTCTTGGGGATGCTGTCATCAAGGGGAAACCAGATGATGCCGTCGACCGCCTGTTGAGACAGCACGTTAAAGCCGTCTTCCTGTTCCCGCTTGTCAGTCTGGCAATCAATAAGAAGTACTGCAAAGCCCGCCTTTCTGGCTGCGTATTCGACTTGCTGGGCCAAGTTGGGGAAATAGGGCTTGGTCAAATCCGGTAATAGCATACCGATCAGATTTGATTGGCCGGTGCGAAGGCCCTGAGCTTTGCGATTGGGCTGGTAATCGAGCTCCTTGATCGCCGCCAGCACTTTCTTTTTTACCTCGGCGCTGATCGAGCGTCTGCCGCTCAATACATAGGAGACGGTAGCGGTGGAAACACCGACCCGTTTTGCCACGTCTTTCAGGGTTGCCATGTTCCGGTTCCTTGGTTAAACGCAACGAATTTAACATATGAAGGTATTGTTAAACACTCTTTAAACTGCCAATTCCTTAATTTCGCCGAAAATGATGGCATTTTACGTGAAATACGGATTCACGGTCTGTCAACTTACTTTAGTCACCAACTTCGATGAGAGGGAGGTTGGGTACTCGTAACTGACTGTGACTTAAAGGTTTAATCGATTATACAAAATTCCTCAGATGCAAACTAAAGGAACCATCTTTTCCTTTTGAGAATAGAGAATATGCCAAATAAATAGGCTTGACAGGTCCTGTCCACATCAATACGATGAACAAATACTGTTTAATCGATTAAACATTAGTTCAGCGAAATAATGATAACAGCGTAAGCTTCTAACGATGGGTTGCAACTGAGAATGAGTCTACTGGGAATCTTCTGTATTTTGGCCATCGCATTGGCGCTCTCTGATAACCGCAGGGCAATCAAATTAAGAACCGTGATTGGTGCTTTCTCCCTGCAGGCCGGGTTGGCCGCTCTTGTCCTCTACATCCCTATTGGTAAATCCATGTTGGGTGCGGTCGCTGACAGTGTTTCCTATTTGATTGAGTACGCCAATGTCGGTGTTGGGTTCTTGTTTGGGAATCTGGCTAAGTTCGAACTGGGTTTTATCTTTGCTGTACATGTCTTGCCAATCATTATTTTCTTTTCGGCCTTAATGTCGGTGCTCTACTACCTGGGAGTTATGCAGAAGGTGGTTTCTGTTTTCGGAGGTTTGCTCAAAAAATTGCTGGGCACCAGTCATACGGAGTCAGTGTCGGCGACGGCCAATATTTTCCTGGGACAAACGGAGGCCCCGCTGTTGGTTCGTCCCTACATCAGCAGAATGACAGAATCTGAGCTATTTGCGGTGATGTCCGGTGGTCTGGCGTCCGTGGCCGGAGCGGTTATGGCCGGTTACGCAGGCATGGGGGTCGAGCTTAAATACTTGATTGCTGCGAGTTTTATGGCCGCTCCGGGAGGCCTCTTGATGGCCAAAATCATGAAGCCCGAGACTGAGGTGTCGGTTGTCGAATTCGACAACGCCAAGTTTGACGACGAAGACCAACCCGCCAACGTGGTTGATGCCGCTGCCGGCGGGGCCATAGCCGGTATGAAATTGGTTCTGAATATCGGCGCCAGTTTGCTGGCATTTGTTGCCTTGATCGCCATGATCAATGGCATTGTTGGCGGCATCGGTAACCAGTTTGGTGTCGCCGGACTCAGTGTCCAATCCATGCTGGGTTATGTACTGTCTCCGTTGGCATTTGTCCTGGGTGTACCTTGGGAGGAGGCGGTCGCGGCAGGAGGGTTGATCGGCCAAAAGCTGGTGTTGAATGAGTTTGTGGCGTATATCGACTTTCTGTCTATCAAGGATACGCTCTCAGCGCCTACGCAAATTATCATCATTTTTGCCCTGTGTGGATTCGCCAACCTGGCGTCCATGGCCGTGCTGTTGGGCGGACTGGGCGGAATGGCACCCGAACGGCGTCACGATATCGCTCGTCTGGGCTTCAAGGCCATTGTAGCCGGTTCACTGTCCAATTTGATGAGCGCGGCTTTGGCCGGCTTCTTTCTATCCCTGGTTTAAGAGAGACATTCGACAATGAAAAGAGCTGTGATTCTGGTGCTGGATTCCTTCGGTTTGGGGGCAACCGATGATGCCCACAAATTTAACGACGCGGGTTCCAATACCCTTGGCAATATTGCTTCGGCCTGCGCTGCAGGTCGCGCTGATGAGGGGCGCAGGGGTGTGCTTAGATTGCCGGAATTAAGTAAGCTCGGACTGATGCATGCGGCGGCAGAGAGTAGTGGCACCTTTCCGGCGGGGGCTGATCAGACTGTGGAGGTTATTGGGGCTTATGGTTTTGCCGAGGAGCTGAGTACCGGGAAAGATACCTCCAGCGGGCACTGGGAAATTACCGGCGTGCCGGTGTTGTTTGATTGGACTTACTTTACGGACAAGACCGACAGCATTCCCGTCGATATTCTGAACGCATTGATCGAGGCAACCGGCATTCCAGGGGTGCTTGGCAATTGCCATGCTTCGGGTACCGAAATCATCGCCCGTTTGGGGGAGGAGCACCAACGAACCGGTAAGCCCATTGTCTACACATCCGCAGACAGTGTGTTGCAAATAGCCTGTCATGAGGAATCGTTTGGTCTTGACCGCCTTTTGCAGCTTTGTGAGGTGTCGAGAACGCTGCTGGACGAACACAATGTTTGTCGGGTTATCGCCAGACCCTTTGTGGGTAGCGATGCATCCAATTATCAAAGGACGGGAAACCGGCGAGATTTCTCAGTGGTGCCGCCCCAGCCCACGATGCTCGACAGAATGATAGAACACGGTGGGGAGGTGATCAGCGTTGGAAAAATCGCTGATATATTCGCGCAGCAGGGGATCAGCAAAAAAATCAAAGCCACCGGCCTGACGGATCTTTTTGATAAAACGCTTTCCGCTCTGTCTGAAGCTGGTGACAATAGTATCGTGTTTACCAATTTCGTTGACTTTGACTCGTCCTATGGCCACCGCAGGGATGTGCCGGGTTATGCTCGCGCGCTTGAGTATTTCGATAGCCGGTTGCCGGAACTGCTCAATCAGCTTCAGCCTGATGATGTGTTGGTGATTACTGCCGACCACGGTTGTGACCCGACTTGGCCGGGCAGCGATCATACCCGAGAGCACATCCCCGTGATCGTCTACGGAGACAAGGTACAGCCAGGCTCGCTGGGCAAACGTGGAACCTTCGCCGATATTGGGCAAAGCCTGGCGGCGTGGTTTGGATTGCCGGAGCTTGAGTTTGGAACCAGCTTTTTTTAATCCATCAGGCAGTGTTCAGATTGCCTGAAAATTGTTTTCATTTTTTCTGAGGTAACTATGTCTGCAAAACACATCAACGCCAATAAAGGTGATTTCGCCAAAACCGTTATCATGCCTGGAGATCCGCTGAGGGCTAAATATATCGCCGAAACTTTTCTGCAGGGCGCCCGATTGGTTACCGATGTTCGGGGCATGCTGGGGTTTACCGGTGAATATCGTGGCAAGGCGCTATCTGTAATGGCTCATGGCATGGGTATTCCATCGGCCTCCATCTATTGTACTGAGCTGGTGACCGAATTCGGCGTCGAGGAAATGATTCGGGTGGGCAGTTGTGGGGCGGTCCATGACGATATCTCCCTGCGTGACATTATTATCGGCATGGGGGCGTCGACGGATTCAAACGTCAACAGAATGCGTTTCAAGGGCTACGATTTTGCAGCTATTGCCGACTTTGGACTGCTCAGGAAGGCTGTGGATGTTGCAGAACGGCAGGAGTTGCCGGTGCGCGTGGGCAATGTCTTTTCAGCGGACCTGTTTTACACCCCGGAGCCGGAAATGTTTGATGTGCTGGAAAAGTACAACGTTTACGGTGTTGATATGGAAGCAGCCGGTATCTATGGAGTGGCGGCGGAATTCGGGGTGAAGGCGCTGACGATTCTGACAGTGAGTGATCATATCCGCACGGGGGCAGCTCTGAGTAGCGACGAGCGCATGAATTCGTTTAACGAAATGATTCAGTTGGCGTTGGAGGCGGCAATTTCGTGATCCTTGCCCTCAAATTCTATTGAGATAACCGCGATCCCGTTAATAACCTAACAATCTTGGCGCGCGTCGGTCTGCGGTTGACAGGCGGGCGGCAAGGTGTAAATAATAGTTTAATCGATTATACATTTTGTTGTTATTCGAAATGGCTATTCCATCGAGCATTGTTGATAAATAGGGGGATAAACAATATTAATAGGCCATAACTGGCAGTAATGATATTACAAATGATTTAAAGAATGAGTTAATGCATTAAATCATCAAATAAAAATACATCCAAATAACCTCTAATCGAGGAGCAGACAATGATTCCGAGCGTTGAAACAGTCAACCGATCTATCAAGGCGTTAGCCAAACCTTCACTGATTGCCGTTGCAGTGCTTACTGCAGCTTCCCCGTCTATGGCCTTTGAGCTGGAAGAGGTGGTCGTTACCGCCCAGAAGAGGGAGCAAAATATCCAGGATGTGCCCCTCTCTGTAACAGCCATGAACACCGAAAAGCTTGACGAGCTGGTCGGTGGCGGAGCTGATCTGAGAGCCCTGGCCGGCAGGGCGCCAAGTCTTCAGGTAGAATCATCCTTCGGGAGAGCCTTCCCCAGGATTTACCTGCGGGGCCTGGGCAACACCGATTTCGATTTGAACGCCTCCCAGCCAGTATCCCTGTTGTTTGATGAAGTGGTGCAGGAGAACCCGATTCTGAAGGGGTTTCCGATATTTGATGTGGAACGCCTGGAAGTCCTGCGTGGCCCACAGGGGACTCTGTTTGGGCGTAACTCTCCCGCCGGCATCATCAAGTTTGATTCCAGAAAGCCCACCCAGGAGTTCGATGCCTATTTCAAGGTGGGCTATGGCACCTTTGATCTGGTGGATTTGGAGGGTGCCGTCGGTGGTGCGTTAACCGATACCCTGTCCGCCCGCCTGTCGGTTCAAGTGCTCGAACGTGACGATTGGCTGGATAACACGGGACCTCAGGATGACCTTGAGGGCTACAACGATACCGCCGCACGTTTTCAATTGCTGTACGAACCCAATGACTCCTTCAGCGCACTTGCCAATGTCCACATGAGAGATCTGGATGGCACGGCGAGGGCGTTTCGAGCTAATATTGTTGAGCAGGGCACCAACGATTTTGTATCTGGCTTCGATATGGACAAGGTCTCGACCAATGGCGAGAACGAGCAAAAAATAGAAACCTTGGGTGGATTACTGAAACTCACCTATGACACAGGCAGCCTGATCTGGACCTCCATAACCGGTTACGAAGAAATCGACATGACCAGTGTTGGCGACATCGACGGCGGTATCGCCGGTGTCGGTCCTGGATTTATTCCCTTTGATTCTGTTACCAGAGGCTCGATTCCCGATCATTATCAGTTTACACAGGAAATTCGAGTAGCCAGTGCCGACACGGAAGGCTTTGAATGGCAGGCTGGGTTGTTTTACTTCCAGGAAGATCTGACCGTCAGCCAGATTTCCTACTCGGACGGCGCAGGTACTGTACCCCGGGTCAACGTTCTTC
This sequence comes from Pseudomaricurvus alkylphenolicus, assembly GCF_011683955.1. Classification (GTDB taxonomy): domain Bacteria; phylum Pseudomonadota; class Gammaproteobacteria; order Pseudomonadales; family Cellvibrionaceae; genus Pseudomaricurvus; species Pseudomaricurvus alkylphenolicus. Next base: position 355,313 of record NZ_JAAQPI010000009.1, on the reverse strand, counting down.
AAGAGCAGGAAACCGATGCCTGGGGTGTGTTCGGCCGGGTGGGATACGACGTCACAGAGTCATTCAACCTGACTTTGGGGCTGCGATATTCCTCTGACGAAAAAGATTATGCGGCGCGCCGTTACGAAGGTCTGGTTTCTTCCGGTGTTGTACAAGTTGGTCCTCTGACAACCAACCCCGACGACGACTATGTCAGCTGGGATATCAGCGGTACCTACTTTATCGACGAAGATGTCAGCATTTATGCCAGAGCCGGTCGCAGCTCCCGTGCACCGAGTATTCAGGGACGTATCCTGTTTGGACCTGCCCCTTCATTGAGTGAGGCGGAAACCGAAACCAATACCTCCTTCGAGGTTGGCCTGAAGTCTGAGCTGATGGACCGTCGACTGCGCTTAAATGCAACGGTATTTGCCTGGAAAATGGAGGATCAGCAGGTAACGGCAGTCGGTGGAACGGCGAATACCTCGACGCTGCTGAATCTGGACGAAACGGTTGGCCGGGGTATCGAAGCGGATATCGAATTCGCCGCCACCGAAAACCTCTATATCAGCGCCGGTTTCAGTTATAACGATACCGAAATCAATGATGATGAAACCACCGTTCAGGTTTGTGGCGCGCCCTGCACACCCTATAACCTTAACGAACAGGGACGAGGCATTCTGGATGGTTCTTCGCTGCCACAAACGGCTGAGCGAATCGCCAATTTGGAGGTCAAGTACACTCAGCCTCTGAAAAACGGAAACTCAATCTACTTTAGTACAGATTGGAGCTATCAGAGCGACCTTCGATTTACCCTGTATGAATCAGAGTCGTTCCGTCGTGACAGCATTCTGTTGGGTGGCGCCCGATTTGGTTATGTGATGCAGGATGGCAAGTATGAAGTCGCCGCCTACGGTCGTAACATCACCAACGAGGAATACTTGACCGGAGCAATCGATTTCAACAACCTGACGGGGTTTGTCAACGAGCCAAGAGTCTGGGGCGTGGAGTTTATTGCCAACTTTGGCGATTGATCATCACTACGGATTTTAGACCCTTCGAAAGGCTCAGTTTAATCACTGGGCCTTTTTTATGTACAGGATGTACGGTAATCCGCGAGAGGCAGGACGCCGGTAGCGGTCAACTTCTATCAATAGAAGATTGGAAATTCCAAAAAATAACAAGGTGCAATATGTTTCGAGTGTTTTCGCTGTGTATGTTGATTTTCCTGGCTTCAGTATCCGGTGCGGATGATAGCGCTGATAAAAGCTCCCCTGTGGAAATGGAAGCATCCGTTTCCGCGTACTTCGAAAAGATAAAGAAAGATCCAATAAGTCTTCGTCATTTCTTATATCGTTTCCCTAAGGGCGGGGATCTGCACAACCATTTGGACGGATCGATCTACGCAGAAAGCTACCTGAGGTGGGCAGCGGAAGACGGGAGATGTATCGATATGAGTACATTCTCTATTTCGACGTCCCCCTGTGATGAAAATGCTGGCAATGTTCCTGTCAGTAGCATCTTTTCAAATGAACAGATCTATCAAGGTGCGGTCGACGCTATGTCCGTTCGCAACATAGAGTTTGGATCTATCTCAGGTCACGATCAGTTTTTCTCCACATTCAGGAAGTTCTCCAAGGCCATTCCGGGGAGGGAAGGTGAGATGCTGGCGGAGGTTGCCAATAGAGCGGCCAGGCAGAACACACACTATCTTGAATTGATTGTTGTGTTTGGCATTTTTGAAGCATCATCGCTGCGGCACGGTGTTTCCCACCAATACACTGATGATGACCTGAAAACGCTGGTTGATGGAAAGGAAATCGACGAGATAGCAGGGCAGGTCATCTCACTGACTGACCGGGCGGAAGCAAAAATGCGGGATATTCTGCAGTGTCAAACGAAATCGCCAAAACCAGGCTGTTCGGTTGAGATTCGATACCTTCCCGCCATGATTCGGGTATTCCCCAGGACGGCTTTGATCTCTCAGGCGGCGATCGCATTCAGTTTGGTTGCACGGGATTCCCGCTATGTCGGGGTCAACCTTGTTGCTCCCGAGGACAGTAGAATCGCGCTACAGGATTATGATTGGCAAATGCAACTGCTCCAGGATATGGCAAATCAGTTTTCCACTCCAATCCCAAGGACACTTCACGCGGGTGAGTTGGATCTCGGGTTAGTGCCTCCAGAAGCACTTAAGGATCATATCAGCAAAGCGGTACATAAGGCTGGTGCGCGTCGCATTGGTCATGGCGTCAGTGTTGGGTTCGAACACGACTACCCCGTTCTGCTGGAGACCATGAAAAACCAGGGAATACTGGTTGAAATCAATTTGACCAGCAACGAGATCATATTAGGTGTTCAGGGAAAAAGGCATCCCTTCTTAAGCTACCTGAACGCCGGCGTGCCCATGTCGTTATCGACGGACGATGAAGGCGTCAGCAGAATAGATCTGACCCACGAATACCAGAAAGCGGTAGAAACCTACAATATCAGTTACGCGACGCTGAAAAGCCTGTCCAGAAATGCATTGGAGTACAGTTTTTTGCCGGGAGAGAGTCTGTTTACAGAGCCTCGACATTTTCAGCGCGTAGAGGCCTGTAAACAGATGGAAAGTCGTGTCTGCAAAAAATTCATCAGCCCTAGTGAAAAAGCTCGTCTTCAACGGCAGCTGGAAGAGCGATTTCTGCGATTTGAACAAAGTCTGGCGTTCTAAGCTTAGGCTCGCATGGCTCAGACTCTAGCCAATTGAAATCATTCCCTGTAGCAGCCCGCTCCGAGGGCGACCGGTCGCGCTCAGAGCGCGCTGCTACAGTGGGTTTTCTACTTCATTAATTTTTCGGTTTTCGCATTGGGGAAAGGTTGTGACCAGAAATGACGGCCACTTTTCCCCTTGACCTCATAGCGTTCGAAAAATTGAACCAATTTCGAGCTCAGTAGCTCTCGCACTTGGTCTCTGGGCGTGGGCGAACGATGGCGCTCTGCAAATGGATGAGAAAGATCATACCAGCGGTCGTCAGGTTGAGAGGTTGAATCCTCGGAATAATAGCGCACCAGCTTCCAGTGTCCGTCGGTGATCATGCGGGCATTGCCTCGTTCCGATACCTGAAACCGCCTCCAATCCAAAGTCCGCTCTCCGTTCAGCAGAGGACGCAGGGAACGGCCCGGGCCGTAGTCAGATTTGGGATGTTTACCGCCACTGGCAATATCCCGGATAGTGGTATGAAGATCAATAAGATCCACCAGTTCCCCGCGGCTCTGATGCCCTCTCAGTAGTTGTTCGGAGCCAAAGAAAATCAGAGGGATGCGAATGGTTTCTTCGTAAAAATTGGGTGGGTAGGAGGCATTGGCTTTGCCATACAGACCATATTGCCCCATTAACATACCGTGATCTGAGGTGTAGATAAGCAGCGTATTGTCAAGTAAGTCCCGGCCTTCCAAAGCATCCAATACTGTTCCAACCTGTTCATCGATCAACGACACGGCTGCCAGGTACTGTGCCAGCTGTTCCTCATGTTCATCAGGAACCAGAGTGTGTTTATTTAGGTTGGGTAGATCTGACGAGTTGCCCGCTCGTATGATTTTGCCAGCAATGGGGCGGTAGTGATCAACCAGACGTTCGGGCAGGCCCGCAAAAGGGGCGTGCGGCTCAACCAGATTCAGACTGATAAAGAATGGCTTTGAAGACGACTGGTCAATAAAGTCCACAGCCTGTTGCGTTAAAAAACGCGCCTGAACACCCGTGTATTGAGTCGGGTTGCCGTCCTCCGAAAACTTGACGGTTCCTCTATGGAGATACTGATTACGCCACCCCGCCTTTAGGGCATCGTAACTCAGCCACTTATCGAAGCCGGCCTGAGGAATGGAGCTATCGGTGGTGGCGTGCCATTTACCGATCAATGCAGTGCGATATCCTTCCTTTTGCAGATGTTCAGAGAGAAGCGTTTCACCCGCCAGCCAATTGTGATCGTATTTGGCGTCCTCCTGCAAAAAATCGTGAACACCGTGTTGTGAAGGCATTTTACCTGTGTAAAAGCTGGCGCGTGCCGGCGAGCACACGGGGGAGGGGGACATGGCGTTGCGGAACATAACGCCCCGTTCTGCCATCCAGTCCAAATTGGGGGTTTGCATGGCCGAGAGGCCATAGGCCCCGAGCGCCCATTGGCCATGGTCGTCGGCCATAACCACGATAATATTAGGCGGTGCGGCCATAGCCCTCATGAGAGCGAGATCACAGCAAAAAACCAACACCACCAACGCGAAGGTTGCAATTTGCTTCATGGACTACTCCCCGCGCGCCATTTGAGTCATCACCTTATCTACCACGTTATCCACGGTAATACCTAAGTGTTCATAAAGCAGTGTAGCAGGTGCTGACTCGCCAAAGCTTCGCATTGCGACCGTGTCGCCATCCAGACCAACATACTTATGCCAAAAATCAGCGTGTGCGGCTTCAATCGCGATACGAACACGAACGTTATCAGGCAACACAGAGTCGCGATAAGCTTTGGGCTGAGCGTCAAAACGTTCGGTGCAGGGCATGGAAACCACGCGAGTGCGGATACCGCGTTCGCAGAGCTTATGGGCCGCAGTGATGGCGATTTCCACTTCGGAACCGGTCGCAATCAGTATGGCTTGGGGGGTTAAAGTGGAATCGCTCAACACATATCCGCCCCGTTGAATATTGAGCAGCTGTTGTTCAGAGCGAGACTGGTGCGCCAGCGCCTGGCGGGAGAAAATCAGGGAGCTGGGACCATTGCCTCTTAAAATGGCTTGCTGCCAGGCGACGGCGGATTCCACAGTATCGCATGGGCGCCAGGTCTCCATGTTTGGCGTACTTCTGAGATTAGCCAAATGTTCCACCGGCTGGTGGGTAGGACCATCCTCTCCCAGGCCAATAGAGTCGTGCGTGAAGACAAAGATACTGCGCTGTTTCATCAGTGCTGCCATGCGCACGGCGTTGCGGGCATAATCCATAAAGGTTAAAAAAGTCGCCCCGTAGGGGATAAATCCGCCGTGGAGGGCAACGCCGTTCATCATCGCAGTCATGCCAAATTCCCGCACACCATAGTGCACATAGTTGCCGGCAGCGTCGGTGTCGGTAATCGCCTGGCATCCATTCCAGAGGGTCAGGTTGGAACCCGCCAGGTCGGCCGAACCACCGAGCAGTTCCGGCAACAGGGGAGCGAAGGTGTTGAGGCAGTTCTGCGATGCCTTGCGGCTGGCAATGGACGCCCCCTCGTTTTGTAAATCTCGAATATAGTTCAGGGCGCTTTCCGTGAAGGATTGAGGCAACTCTCCGTTAACACGGCGCGTAAATTCGGCATGCAGTTCCGGGTATTGCTGTCGATAGGCTTCGATCTGGTTCTGCCATTTCTTTTCAGCGTCTTCCCCCCGTTTCCTGGCATCCCAGTGGTTGTATACCTCCTCCGGTATGGAAAACGGCTTGTGCGGCCAATCCAGCGCCTGCCGGGTGGCTTCGATTTCTGTCTCTCCCAGAGGCGCTCCGTGACAGGCTTCGGATCCCTGTTTATTGGGCGAGCCTTTACCGATCACGGTCCGGCAGCAAATTAACGTCGGTTGACCGGTATTGAGCCGTGCCTGTTCGATGGCATTGGCGATCGCGTCGGGGTTATGCCCGTCAACATTGTCGATAACCTGCCAATGGTAGGAGTTAAAACGCTGTGCGGTATCATCGGTAAACCAGCCCTCAACTTCCCCGTCAATGGAAATGCCGTTGTCGTCATAAAAGGCGATGAGCTTGCCAAGCTTGAGCGTGCCTGCCAGCGAGCAGACCTCGTGGGAGATACCCTCCATCAGGCAGCCGTCCCCAAGAAATGCGTAGGTATAATGATCGACAACATCAAAATCGGGCCGGTTAAATTGACCGGCAAGCGTCTTTTCCGCCAGAGCCATGCCGACAGCATTGGCGATACCTTGTCCCAGTGGTCCGGTGGTGGTATCAACCCCGGGGGTGTAACCGAATTCAGGGTGCCCCGGGGTTTTGGAATGCAGCTGCCGGAAGCTTTTGATGTCTTCGATGGAAAGGTCGTAACCGCTAAGGTGCAGCAGCGAGTAGAGCAGCATAGAGCCATGCCCATTGGATAACACGAAACGATCTCTATTGACCCATTGCGGGTTCGTGGGGTTATGCACCAGATATTGGTTCCACAGCACCTCTGCGATGTCGGCCATCCCCATGGGAGCACCGGGATGACCGCTTCCGGCCCGCTGCACAGCATCCATACTTAACACTCGAATGGCATTGGCAAGTTGTTCTTGGCTGGGCATGTCAGAATCCTCTTGAATAAACGGGGGTGTCAGTCGTGGTGTGCTAGCGCCAGAACTGCTGTAACAGGGTTTCCAGCTTGCGTTGATCGGCGGCAAAGTTGCGAATGCCTTCAGCCAGTTTTTCAGTCGCCATGGGGTTTTCGTTCAGCGACCAGCGGAATAGATTCTCTTGAAGACTAATCTTTGCCGTCGCCGCCTCGGCGCGCGCCGGATCGAGCTTCCTTATGAGGGGGGCGTTGTCCTGCTTTAGCTGCTCCAGCAGTTGGGGGCTGATGGTTAACCGATCACAACCGGCCAATTGCTCGATTTCTTCGCAGTTGCGGAAGCTGGCACCCATCACAATGGTGTCGTATGCATGTGCTTTGTAGTAATTAAAGATCTCTTTCACCGAGACAACACCTGGATCTTCAGCAGCAGGGTAGTGGTCTCGGCCGGTGTCTGCCTTGTACCAGTCAAGAATTCGCCCGACAAACGGAGAAATCAGATAGATACCCGCATCGGCGCAGGCCATGGCCTGCTGCAGACTGAATAGCAGGGTCAGATTGCAGCGTATTCCCTCACGTTCGAGCAATTCGGCGGCTCGGATTCCTTCCCAGGTGGACGCAATTTTGATCAGGATCCGGTCGCTGGAGATGCCGGACTGCTCATAGAGTTCAATAAGTCGGTAAGCCTTTTTGAGCGTGGCCTGGGTATCAAAAGAGGCCCTGGCATCAACTTCCGTCGATATGGTACCGGGAATGATTTTGAGGATCTCGGCGCCTATATCGACCGCGAGTCGATCGCTGCAGTTGATTAGCTGCGTATTGATGTCTCCACCCTGCGTCTTACTCCAATCTACGACACCTCGCACAACAGACTGATAGCGGGGTAGTTGGGCGGCCTTGAACAGTAGAGAAGGATTAGTGGTGGCATCAACGGGTGCAAATTCGCGGATGGCGTCGATATCACCCGTATCTGCGACCACTACGGTCATTTGCTTGAGTTGTTCCAGTTTGTTGGTTGTCATAGGGCTCTCTCCATCAGGTTCACTGGCAGATTATGTTTAATCGATTAAACCATTTGGTCATAGTATTTTGACATCTGCCAAATGTAAAGCTGCATCCCCCGAAAATAGAACCATAACGTTTCCGAAATGGATTAAATTAACTTATGAATGAAGAATCATGGGAGTTATTACGAATTGGTTGTAGTCGCCTGCAAGAGTATGTTGACAGCGGCTTTCTATTCGCATAACCTGACATAGGTTTAATCGATTAAACATCGATTTACATCGTTCTTCTCTTTCACGAGCTTGGGTCTGTGCCTGGTTGTGCGACCTGATAACACCTTTACTGACCCTCCCCACCTTCGGGTGGGGCATTTTTGCCAGTCAGTTTGCAAGAGAGGAATCGGCAAAGGACTATTTATTCGGGATCATGAAACTGAGATCGATCTTCTTAAGCTCAATTCTGCTTATCTTGTTCAGTCCCATTGGGATTGATATTTTCCTGCCTGCTATTCCCCAAATGCAGCACGAACTCAGCGCGGACACCACCGCCATACAATTGAGTTTGAGCCTATTTGTGCTGGCGCTTGGCATAGGTCAGCTGCTGGTAGGACCGCTCAGCGACCGCTTTGGTCGCCGACCAGTGGCGCTCACAGGTATTTGTGTTTATCTGGCGGCATCTCTGGTGATTGCTGCTGTCGAGAATCCCATTCAATTGGTCATGTTTCGAATCCTCCAGGGCTTGGGGGCGAGTTGCACCTCCATCGTTGCGTTTACGATTATCAGAGATCGCTATTCTCCAAAAGAAGGGGCCAGGATCTATAGCTATTTGAACGGTACCTTGAACCTGATACCCGCGCTTGCCCCCTTGATGGGTGGTGTACTCACAGTTTGGGCGGGCTGGCGAAGCAATTTCTATTTTCTGGCGCTGTTCAGCGCGGTTGTCCTATTGATTCTATTCAGGAGCTTGCCGGAAACCCGGCCAGACAGCACCCGCCATTCCCAGCTGTTCAGTTTCAAACCCTATCTTGAGATTTTGAGAAACAAGCAGTTTACTCTCTATGCCATTTGCGCAATGGGGGCCATGAGTGTGGTATTGAGCTACGCCTTCTACGCTCCGGAGGTGTTAATGGTCCAATTGGGTCTTAGCAGTATCCAGTTCGGCTTGATTTTTGGAGCCAATGCTCTGGTGGTGATGGCGAGCAGTTTTGTGGCGCCATTCATTATTCAGGCGCTAGGCCGCCGGGGGAGTATCATGATTGGCTCCATATTAATGCTGGTGTCGGGATTCTTGATCCCTCTCTTGATGAATCACTATGGAACCTCAATGGCGAGTTTTATGCTCCCTGTGGCCATATCCTGCTGTGGGTTTGCTTTCATTCTGGGGGCAGCAGCCAGCCTGTCTCTGGAACCATTCGGTGATTGTGCGGGCACAGCGGCGGCCTTGCAGGGTTGCATTCAGATGTTGGGAGCATCATTGGTGTGTATTCTGGCTTCGTTTCTTCCTGTTATCGAGATTTTTTCACTGGCAATTCTGATGCTGATTTTTGGTACATTCGGCCTTTTGATCAGGTTCTGGCTTGATCGGAGGGAGTTACAGGTTGCCCCAGCCCTGAACAAGTAGAGTTACGAAAGGGCATCCAGTATGCTGCCAGGATCCAAGGGAAGATAGCTCGTCTATTTAAAAGAGCCGATATTGCGTATGTATCTCAGGAAGATCCCTCATTTTTTCTCAATAATCGCGGTGCTCAGCGGCTTGTCTGGTTGTACCCACCAAGACTTCAGTGTTCATACATTGGAGTCCAATAACCCGGTGACGGTGAGTTTGCGGATAATAGAGACTACCGATATCCACATGTATTTCGCCAACTATGACTACTTATCGCGCTCTGTCGATGAAACGGTGGGGTTTGCCAATACGGCAACGCTGATAAAGCAAGCCAGAAGTGAGGCTCTAAACAGCGTTCTGGTTGATAATGGTGATCTGCTGCAAAACAGTCCTTTAGGTGACTATGAGGCCTTTAAGCGCAAGGCTGAAATACTTAATGGCAAAACCCATGTTGCCTACAAGGCGATGAATCTGCTTGATTATGATGTTGGGAATCTTGGAAACCACGAGTTTAATTTTGGATTGGAGTTCCTGGAAGCGTCTATCGCGGGCGCCAACTTTCCCTATATCAATGCCAATGTTTACCATGATGATGGAGACAGTAATCCGAAAAACGACGTAAATCGTTACACCCCTTATCTGATCCAGAATAAGCTGGTTATCGATTCGACGGGCGAAACACATACGGTGAAAATCGGCTATCTTGGGTTCACACCGCCACAGATCATGCAGTGGGACAAAGAAAAGCTCCAAGGAAAGATTATTGCAAAGGATATTCTTGAGACCGCAAGGAAGTTCGTACCTGAGATGAAAAAACAGGGAGCGGACCTGGTTATTCTGGTTCCGCATTCCGGAATAACCACCGCGGTTACGGAGCAATTGGCTGAAGATACCGCACTTGATCTGTCAAAAGTCCCCGGTGTGGATGCCATACTGTTTGGGCATAGTCATCGGGTTTTTCCCGGTAGTCCTGAATACGATGGTTTAGAACATATGGGAGTGGACAATACCAATGGAAAACTCAATGGCGTTCCTGCGGTGATGCCCGGCTTCTTCGGGAATCATCTCGGCATTATTGATATGCAACTGAGCTACGCCCAAGGAAAATGGGGAGTCGTCAATTCGACGGTTGCTGTCCGTGCTATTTCTTCTCCCGCTACACAGGACGTGGGATTCCAGGATTTGGCAGAGGCGGACTCGGAAGTTCTGGCGGCTATCGATACTGAACATCAAGCAACGATTGAATGGCTTAACGAACCGTTTGCAAGAATTTCCAGGCCTATCCATAGTTTCTTCGCACTGGTTCAAGACGATCCATCTGTGCAGGTGGTTGCTGATGCTCAAATTGCATGGGGAAAACGTTTTATTCAGGGGACGGACCTTGATGGATTGCCCGTTTTATCGGCAGCTGCTCCTTTTCGAGCGGGTCGCAATGGGCCAGCGGATTACATCAATATCGCAGCGGGAGATATTGCTCTACTCGATACCGTCAGCTTATACACCTTCCCCAATATGGTGCGTATGATTAAAGTTTCAGGCGCTGACGTGAAAGAGTGGCTGGAGCGCTCTGCCGGGTTATTTAACCAAATTGATCCAACGACTTCCGAGCCCCAGCCTCTTTTGAACCCACTGTATCCGGCCTACAATTTCGACATCATAGATGGCGTGAGTTACGAAATCGACGTGACTCAGCCAGCGCGTTACGACTTGGACGGGAAGCTTGTCGATGAGGATAGTGAACGTATCGTAAACTTGCGATTCAACGGCGAACCTATCGACCCGCATAAAAACTTCTTGATCGTAACGAATAACTACAGGGCATCTGGAGGAGGCAAATTCCCTATGATAGATGGGAAGAGCAGGGAGACTTTTTCCGGCCCGGACGAAAACAGGGGTATCTTGCGGCGCTATATCGTCTCTCAGTCAAGTGCCACGGGTTATGGCGGATTCGATCCATCGGCCGATGGGAACTGGAAGCTTAAAACGATCAACTCGGATGTCGATCTAAATTTGGTTTTTCGAACCTCTCCTTTGGATGTGGTTTCTGAAATCGCAGAGCGCATGCCGGCGGTGTCGCGCTCAGATTCGTCTTTCCTGGATGCGGGAGGTTATTCGCTTTGGGAATATGATTTAAATTAGCTCCCAGTTGGATCCAATCTTTGCTTCTTTAAAGAGTCAAACTCAAACACCGGATGCCCGCCGCCGACCTGCTTACCGGCTCCGACATCTCCCCCACCAAATGCGCGACAACTGCTCTCGCATCCTGCGCCACACCACAAATAAAACTGGATTTATGTTGACGCATATAGGGTAACCCCATCACATACACCCCTGGCCAGTCGACCACTCCTTCCCGGTGCTTGAGCCGTCCCTTGGCATCCAGCACGGGCAGTTGCAGCCAGGAGTAATCGGGTTTAAAGCCGGTGGCCCAGACAAGCGTCCGAAACTCAGAAGCGCTCTTCAGTAACTCCGGCCGAGCAGGTACTTGGGTTGCTGCAATGGGAGCGCTGGGAGGAGCGTCCAAATTGGCTGAATCAATGCCTTCGTCGATGATCTTCAACAGCCGACGCATTTTTAAGTCGGCAAGTTCGCATACATTGTTCAGCGATCCGGAAAACTGCAGTTTTCCTTGCTGGCATCCCATTAAGCGGCCATGGAGTTGAATGCCTTTGTCGGTCAGCACATTCAGGTCCAGATCCTGTACGCCGCCTATCAATTGGGGAGAGGGGAGATTTCTGACACGATTGATATCGTCGGCCTCTTCCAGTGTTCGCGACAGAATGCCGTAGCGGTCCATCCATTCAAAGATATCCCTGCCCCGGTAGCGCCGTGGCAGGCGCACATGCTCTCCCACCGCCAGTGATACCTCGCGACCGGAGTCGCGGATCTCATTGGCCAGTTGCAGTCCGGTTGCCGAGGCACCGACCACCAGTACTGGCCCCTCGGCTAACCTGGCGGGATTGCGGTACTCCAGTGCGGACACCTGCTGGATACTATCCGGAAGTGTTTTGGCAAATACGGGAACCCGCGGCTGATTAAACGCACCGCTGGCAATAATCAGAGATCGGCAAAGCCAGGTTCCCTGACGGGTGTCGATGCGAAAGCGTTGTCCGCCATTTCGGGACATGGCGCTGACTTGAAGCACTTCAGTTTGTGTCAGCACCGGTGCCTTAATGCTCATACTGTAGTCAAGCAGCTTGCGGGCAAAGACGTCCTTGTGCATAAATCCGTTTGGATCGCTGCCGGGGCCATCCATGCCCGGCAGCGTGTTTAAGCCGTTGGGCGTCAACAGGTGCATGGAGTCCCAGCGCTGGTGGCGCCAGCTGCTGCCGACATCACCCCGTTCCAGCACCACATGGTCGACGCCGAGAAGGCGCAGGTAATAACTGCAGGTCAGACCCGCCTGGCCTGCGCCAATAACGACGGTAGCGACGGTGCGGGTGCCGCCGCTGGATGGCCGGCTGTTCATCGCGCCTGTACCTGGATATGGGTGGGATTTGCCAAAGCATCAAATACCGCCGAGCGTTTTTGCGATTGAGCTACCAGCGCTTTGATTTCGTCTTCGGAGGCGTCGGCGTCAATATCAAATACCACGCTGATGTTGTCGAATCCATTGCGAACATCCGTGTCAATGCCGAGAATACCCTGCAGATCCATATCGCCTTCCAGCGTCGCTTGAACGGATCTCAGCTGGATATTGCGATTCTGGGCCACTGAGGCAATGCCCGCCGTCAGGCAGCCGGCCAGGCCCACCAACAGGTATTCCACCGGGGTAGCGCCTTTGTCCTCGGCGGCAAACAGCTCGGGGTGGTCGCAGTCGTAGGCAAAGCATTGCTTGTGCTGTTGCTCCTCTCCAAGACCAAAAAAACGTTCCACCCTGGCGTGGCTGTGGGTACCGTTGACCCAGTCGCAACGGGCTCGCCACTGGAAGCGGGCGGCTTCCGGCGCTTCGGTCAGGGCTTCGCGGGCTTCCAACAGGGCTTTAACGTTAACACCATTATTGGCAATGCGGGTTTGTATATTCATCATCTGGCTCCTGGCTGTATTTAAATCTGGCAATAGCGATGTGGGCCGGGGCTGACTCAACAGCCTTGCTTTGGCCCGCAGGATCAGAATGCGTGTGGATCGTGGAATGTACCGTGGAAACGCCCGTGGTTTTTCTAAACGGCAAACAATTGTGCAGGTGTCAGGTGATCGTAAGACCAGACACGGGTGACAGGCATACCGGCCTGGCGTTGGGCCAGACGAACAGATTCAGCATCGGCGGCGCGATACAGGCAGAACATTTTTTTTTGATCTCTGGAAAACAGGGTGCGGACAAATACCACGCCGTGAGCCTCCAGGCACCAGGCTCCCTTGTCTTCGAGCGCCTGCAGCGTTTCCACCGTGGTGGGGCTGTCGAAGTATCGTTCTACCAACACATTGCCGTCGCCGTTGTCTGGCCCCAGGTGCTCGGTGGCAGGCCAGACGCTTTCATAGGTCTGCTGGTTGACCGAGAGCGCCGTGCGCACCGCCTCGGCGTCGGGAGCCTCAAAGTGGCAGACCATGCGCCGACCGCCATCGGACAGAAAGCTCTCCTTCCAGTCGATGTTGTACAGCCCGAAACATTCTCCGGAGCTCATGGCCATGGCCTTTACTCCTTTGCGATCAATGCCTTGGTCAAACTCTCGAATCAGCAGAATCGTGCTCATGGGGAATTCCTGTCTATGGGCCAGCCAGCAAGGGGCTGGCATACTCGCGGGCCCAACTGGCGCCGGTCTGTTGGTGCAGTGTTGACAGGGCCTGACAGTGTTCAGTGAAGTGTTCGGAATCGCCCCCCATTTCACAGGCCCGCGCCAGGTTTACCCGCGCCAGCAGCATCTCAGACTGGCGTTGCAGGCACTCGGCGCAGGCCAGGGCTTCTGCCGCGTGACTTTGGGCGGGTTGCCATTGACCGCGCTGCAGCTCAACGGACGCCGTTCGATTCAACAGGTAAGCCAATCGCTGCTTGGCATCGACCTGTCTCAATTCCGCCAGATGCGCTTGCAGTTCATCAAAGGCCCGATCATCCCCTTCGGCATAGGCACAGAGAGCGGCAGCAGCCCTCGCATAGGGAGCTTCGCTGCCTTCGCACAGCTTTTCTCCAATTCGCAGAAGAGCGGGGCAGCGACTCGCCGCCAGTTCAAAATCGCCCTGTTCGATGGCGATCATGAGCAGATATTCGTTGGACTGGTATTCGTTAAAGCGATCCCCAATGGATTTGAATTGCGCCCGGGCTTGCTGCAGCAGTTCTTCCGCTTCTTCAAAGTGGGATTCAAAATATCGCAACATACCCTGTCCTGCGGGAATGGCAGCGGCGTGAATATTATGGCGTGCCGCGACGGCCTGGGCCTCCATCAGCAACGCGTCAGCTTGGGGTAAATCCCGCTCCAGCATCGCCAGGCACTTTGCCGCTTCCGCCATGCCGTTGACATGATCCTGATTATCCCCGGCACGGGTAATGCGTTCGGCCTGCATAATTTCATGTTTTGCCTGGCTCCAACTGCCGTGCAGCCAGCGCAGAAAACTCGCCATTTGATAGCCAAGACGAGCGTGGGACACCGCTCCGAAGTCCAGTGCCTGCTCGGCCAGTTCCACATACTCATCCGCCGTTTCCTGCCAGTTCTCCGTGGGTGTTGCAGATGCCTTGATATTGGCCAGCTCCAACGTCAGGCAGATGCGTTCGCAGTCCGGCAGTTCAGCGGCAAACTGCAGGCCCTTGTTGGCAATACTGGTGGCATCTTCGTTGGCGTAAAAGCGAAGGCACAGCTGCCCGGCCTTGACCATGGCCCGGGCCGCAAGCGCAGATTCGCCGCTGCGTGCAGCGTGGCGGGACAATTCTGCTGCCAGCGTCAGGTCCTGTGCGGTTTCCGCCTCCAGCAGTTCGGCCACGCGCCGGTGCATGATTTGCCGTCGACCTGGCGCGATACTGGTGTAGATGGACTGCGCCACCAGATCATGGCTGAAGCGGCAGCCCTGCGAAGTCTGCGTCAGAATGCCCTGTTGCTGTCCGACCTCCAGCGCCAGGTCCAGTTGGTATCGCTCCAAATTGGTTACTCGGCCAAGGGCGGTAATATTGATCACAGGCGCCAGCACCGCAGCCCAGCGCAGGATATCAATGACGTCGGCATCCAGTCGAAACAGACGTCGGTGAAGCATGTCGCTGAGTGACTCATCGTCCTCTTTGCGGGTTTCGGCGCGGGCCAACTCTATCGCCAGCAGAGGATTTCCGGCACAGGTTTCACTTAAACTGTCGCTGTCGACGTCAGCGGATTGCTGGTGAATCAACGCCTTCAGTATTGGTTGGGGCAGGGGACGGAGCTGTTTTTCATCGAGCACTTCGTCATGTCTCAGACCACTGAGAGTCTGCAACATGGGTCCGTTATCGCGCAATTCCGCCTGTCTTGCGGCCAGAACCAGTAGCAGTGGCTTGTGACGGTGAGTTCGGACCACGTAGTGGAGCAGGGCTGCACTGGATTCATCGCACCATTGCACATCATCAAACACGATCACCAAAGGCTGTTGGCTGGCGAGATCGCCCACAACTTCACCGAAGCGGGTAAACAGCTGCTCCCGCTCCAGCCTGGATTCGGTATTGAACAAACCGTTCTGAGCCATTTCGGGCTGGTCTCTGAGGGCATCCTGCCAAAGTGCAAACGGTCGAATCAACTCCGCCTCGAAGGCATCGGCTCGGAGTATGCGGGTACCGCGTTGGGCGGCATCGTGCGTGAATCGATTCAGCAGGCTGGTTTTGCCCATGCCGGCGTCGCCCTCGATCAGCATTAACCTTGTCTGCCTCTGTGCGGAACACTGGTGCAAAGCACCGGTGAGCCAGGCCAACTCCTCATCGCGACCCAGCAGCTCGGTGGGAGTGGTATTGACAGGTTGTGGCGGTGGCAAAGGCTGGGGAGAGGCAGGTTGCCGGTGTTCAGGGTTGATACCCGCCATGGGGCTTCCGCGCCAGGCGCGCAGCAGCAATCCGTGATCTTCAGTGCCGGCTTCGGCCTGCATTCTGCGACCGATCGTGTACTGTTGCTCGGCCTCCTGCATGCGTCCCTGTGTCTTTAGCAGCTCAATATAGCGGGCTCTGGCTCTGTCATCGTAGGGCACCAAAGACACCAGCTGACAGGCATATTCGAGACATCGGGTGGGGTCCTGTTCAAATCTGTCCATCAGTGTCTGCAACACGCCGGCCTGGGCCCGCACAACGGTTTCCCGTTGCGCCACACACCAGCTGTAAAAGCCGTGGAAATTGGGCAGCTCGAGACCTTCGAGGAAGTCGCCGCGATAGAGGCGCACGGCTTCTTCCAGGCGGGAGGTGTCTATGCTGCCGGGGTCACCCTCGGCCAGCTCCAGCAGTGCATTGACATCCAGTGTCATGCCGTGGGGTTCAAACGCCACCTGAGTGCGGTCGGCAACAACGCGGGGCGTTTCGGGCTCGTCCACCAGGCGGCGGATTTTGGACAAGCTCCAGCGCAGAGATCCTCTGGGATCGTCGGGGATTTCCCACAACAGTTCACAGAGTTGTTCCCTTCGGTAGGGGCGTCTGCTCAGGGCCAGATAGGCCAGCAGTGCGCGGGTCTTCTTCGATGGCGGCAGCTCTACCGAGACGCCGTCACGAATTACCCTCATATCACCTAATAACTTGAGCTCGAGCATTATTCGCTAACCCTGTGGTTAACAGCTATTGTTGGTTGATGGGAGGTGTTGGGATCACCTTCCAGTATAGAAATACTCCAGTCGACTTGCGAATGTCACCGCAATCACGCAAAAAAACACGCTGCCCGGTGAAATAACACGCTCGCTACCACGATAAATCACGCGACAGCGTCTCAGCATGACCTTGCGAACTTACGACGTTGCAACATTTCCGAGGAGACCACGATGGCCAGATATAACAATATTCTCGAGACAATAGGCAATACCCCTCTGGTG
Source organism: Pseudomaricurvus alkylphenolicus (assembly GCF_011683955.1). Taxonomy (GTDB): domain Bacteria; phylum Pseudomonadota; class Gammaproteobacteria; order Pseudomonadales; family Cellvibrionaceae; genus Pseudomaricurvus; species Pseudomaricurvus alkylphenolicus. Next base: position 338,499 of record NZ_JAAQPI010000009.1, on the reverse strand, counting down.
CGGTTAAACAAACTGGCGCCCGAGGGCGTGAACTTATATGTCAAGATAGAGGCATTTAACCCAATGGGTTCTGTAAAAGACCGCATGGCGAGAGCGGTGATTGAGCAGGCAGAGCAGAGCGGTGAGCTGAAACCCGGTATGACTGTGATTGAGGCGACCAGCGGCAATACAGGTATCGGCCTGGCGATGGTGTGCGCCCAAAAAGGCTATCCGCTAGTGGTAACCATGGCTGAAAATTTTAGCGTTGAACGCCGCAAATTATTGCGTTTCCTCGGCGCCAAGGTGGTGCTTACCCCAGCGGCGGAAAAGGGCACCGGTATGCTCAACAAGGCAAGCGAACTGGCACAAACCCATGGTTATTATCTATGCCGCCAGTTTGAAAATGAGGTCAACGCGGATGTACACAGCCGCACCACGGCGCGGGAAATTCTCGCGGATTTCGCCGGAGAGCGGCTCGACTATTGGGTAACGGGCTCCGGCACGGGCGGCACATTAAAGGGCGTTTCGCGTACCCTGAAGTCCGAAAGCCCGGTGACAAAAATCGTCGTGGCTGAGCCAGATAACGCCCCCGTGCTTGCCAGTGGTATTGCACAACCGCGAGCGGAGGACGGCAGCCCCAGCGCCAGCCACCCTAACTTTCGACCGCATTTGATGCAAGGCTGGAGCCCGGACTTTATATCCAAGTTGACTGAGGATGCGATAAGCGGTGAGCATGTGGATGAAATTGTTCCGGTGGCCGGAAGCGAATCCATTGAACTGTCTCAACGTTTGGCTCGAGAGGAAGGCATATTCTGCGGCATTACCAGCGGAGCGACCCTGGCGGCCGCCCTTCAGGTTGCCCGTCGTTCAGACGCCGGTACCAACATTGTCTGTATGTTACCCGACACCGGAGAACGCTATCTTTCCACACCGCTATTTGCGGATATCAAAGAGGAAATGAGCCAGGAAGAAATTGCTATCTCACAGTCGACGCCCGGATATCAATTCGTATCGTTGGACACACCCCAAGTTGCCGGTAGTCGCGAGTTGGCAGAAGTCGATGGGGCGGCGCAGGCTCATGTCGAAAAACTGTTGCAGCAACAGTCAGTGGTGATGTTCGCTCTTGAGTGGTGTGAGTTCTGTTGGGCCGTGCGCAAACTGTTTCAGGCCATGCAACTGGACTACCACAGCGCGGATCTGGATTCCGTTGCCTACCAAGATAATGATATGGGCGGCAAGGTGCGGCCGGTTCTGCTGAATATCACCGGACAGCCGACTATTCCACAGATTTTTATCGCCGGAGAATGTGTGGGCGGCAGCAGTGAATTATTTGCAGAATACGAGAGTGGTGCTTTGATTAAACGCCTGCAGCGTCATGGTATTGCGTTTAATGCGGATGCAAACATCGATCTCAATGCAATGATGCCTCAGTGGGTGCAGCCACGGCAGAGTGCCTGACATAGGAGGTTGCGGTATGAGTTTTATCGAAACACTCGGCAATCAGCAGGCCGCAGAAGAAGTGAAGGCCATGTATCGGCAGTTACAAGGCCAGCGGGATTACCTTCCCAACTATGCCAAAGTGTACTGCTACCGGCCCAGGCTTATGCAGGCCTGGGCCGAGTTGCAAAGCTGTATTCAGGAGACAATTGAGCACCGTCGCTTCGAGCTGGTGACGCTGGCCGCTGCACTGGCACTAAAGAATTCTTACTGTTCGCTGGCTCACGGCGATCTGCTGCGTCGAAAATACTACAGCGACGCAGAACTCCAGGCAATTGTGTCCGGCGATGACAGCAATCCCTTAAACGACGCCGATCAGGCAATGATGGTTTTCGCCACCAAGCTCGTTGCAGATTCTTCTGCTATAGAGCAAAGCGATATTGATGAACTTCGGCGCTTGGGTTTTTCCGATGCGGAGATATTTGATATCGCGGCCAGCGCCAGTGCACGCTGTTTCTTTGCCAAGCTGTCTGACGCCTTGGGGGTGATGCCGGATGCTGCGTTTGACAGCATGCCGGAATCACTCAGGGAATTGTTACTGGTGGGTCGCGCTATAGAATCCCGTGGGACAGGCCACTAGGCCAGCTCACCACGCTCAGCGGCCCAGAAAACGCCGGTGAGCTTCTTGATTCCCTTTTCGCGGGCCTCAACGGCTTTCTCAAACGCTTCCTGTGCCCCATATTTCTTTTCAGAAAACCTGACGCTTTCACTCTCTCCGCGTGTCGTTGGCCAACTGGCCTCCCAGGACCAATAGAGGCGCTCAGTCCCATCCGCCAAATAGGTCTTGGTCGCGAATCGGCAGACACCGGTTACACCGGATGTGTTGTTTCTGCGTTTTATGGAAGAGAATTCCTGCCGCGTCATCGGCGGGTTGCTGGCGATGAACTCGTCCCGGTATTCTTTGGCTTGATTCAGAGCTTTGCGTTTACCGCCGCATTTTTTATCTGGAAAATTCTTGACGTGTGTCTTGCCGTTTCTACGCAGGCTCACTCGCCAGGCGTGCGTATTATGACTGTCATCGTCAATCCGTGAGATGCCATACATGACTTTGCTTTTCTTTTTCACCTCAATCCACCCCCAAATATACTGAAATGAAGCTAAGTTACCGTGATGATAATGGAAGTTCATGGGGAATCAAATATCTTCAAAGCGCTCCTGGCGCCTAAAACAACAGCTAAATGGTCGTTGGTTGGCTATTCCCGCAGTTACAAAGCCGGTAAGTCGGCAAGAGCTCTGGTTGAGCTATAGCTTGAACTATGGCTTAAAACGTTTTAAGTTCATGCTGGATTACCTCCTATTACACAGGTTTCCTCCATTTTATGGCTCGACCGACCATCAAAGATGTCAGCAAATTGGCCGGTGTCTCCATCGCTACAGTTTCCAACGTGGTCAATGGCCACCCCAATGTTACGGATTCGACCCGGAGCAAGGTCGAGGATGCCATCCACAAGCTCGGCTACCAGGCAAACAGGGCGGCACGCAGCCTACCGGCCGGGCAGACCGGGTTGCTGGGCTATCGAATGCCCGATGGCAAGCGCTTGAATGTCTCGCTCGATACCTTTCTGCACCAAATCGTAGAACATGCCGGTGCCATTGGGCTGGAAGTGCTGTTGTTTGCGCCGCGACCCGGGCAGACCGAACAAGAGGCCTACAGCGAGGTGTTGATTCGCGGCGGGGTTGATGGATTCGTCCTGTCCGGAATTGATTACCATGATCCGGTGGTGAAATATCTGCTGGAGCGCAAGGTGCCCTTCGCCGCATTTGGGCGCGCCGACGAATATCCCGGTGCCGCTTGGGTGGATGTGGATGGTGCCGAAGGGCTACGACTGGCCACCGAGCATTTGATTGAATCGGGGCGGAAAAACGTGGCATTTATTGGTTGGCCGGCGGGATCACTGACGGGCGATGAGCGTTATCGTGGCTGGCAGCAGGCGATGCTGGCAGCCGGTCGTGATATCGACAATGCTACCGTCCTGCGGGTTCTGGACGGTTACGAGATTGGCATTTCCCTGACCCGACAGCTGCTGGATTCCGGGGTCGATGCGGTGGCCTGTGTCAGTGATACCCTGGCGCTGGGGGTGATGGCAGGCTTGCGCCGCCTGGATCTGGTGCCGGGTGAGGAGATGGCCGTGGTTGGCTTCGACAATGTCTCCGCCGGAGAGCTGGTGGAACCGGGCTTGACCTCTTTGGATCAGCCCATGGCTGATGTCGCCAGTGAGCTGGTCGGTCGCCTGTCGCGAATTTTGCGGGGGGAAAACCCGGGGCAGGGTTTGCTGTTACCACCGAGGTTGGTGGTTCGGGGGTCCACCTCGATTCCCGTGTAAGGGGCCAAAAATCATCCACTGGGCCCGATATCAAAGTTTCCCTAGTTTGGTCTTGACAGAACATTACTGGAGGGCGTATCGTTTCTCTATCGAATTTAAAACGTTTCAAATTCGATTTAAAGCAACAATAACAACCAACCCATCGGCAAACTAAGCTATAACTGAATAAAAGGCTGCCGCCGAATAGAGAGGCGATATTCATGATTTCTAAATTTAAAACGTTTCAAAATATTGATGCAGCGATCGGAAAAGCCCTTCCAGGCACTCGTACACATGGTTTTCTGATTAAGCCACTGGTGGCGGCCATGTGTGTTCTGGGGGCCGGATCTGCTGTGGCCAACGACGATGATCTGGAATACGCCCTGGAAGAAATTGTGGTGACCGTTGGCAATCGCGAAATGCGTCTGATTGATACCTCCGTGCCCGTTACCACCATTTCCTCAGAGGATCTGCTGAAGCAGGCGCCTCGAAGTGTCGCCGATGCCCTCACCAATATCCCGTCGCTGCAGGTGAATAACGCCTTGGGAAATACCAATAACGATTTTCGCTTCCGCGGAATTGGTGCCGGTGGCACGCAGTTTCTGGAGTTTGAGGAAGATGGCATTCCCATTACCCGCGACGGCCCTGATTTCCTTTATCGCGTACCTACGGTTGCCATGGCTGGGGTGGATACCATACGCGGGGGTAATGCGCCTATCCTGCGCACTGCCGCCATTGGCGCCGTGGTCAACTTCAAGTACAAGGAAGGCAGTCTGGAGGAGCATGAAGGCGATGTGTATTTCCAGACTTCCGACTTCGGCATGCGCCGCACCGAAGTCTTTTTTGGCGGCCCGCTCAGTGACAGAGTGACCTATGCCTTGTCGGGTTATTACACCACGGACGACGGCATTCGCGAGGTCGATTTCCCGGCCAATGAAGGCTACAACATTCACGCCAGCCTCAAATACCATCTCGCGGACGACAGTGGCTACCTCAAGGTTTCGGCTCGTCGCTTCCAGGAAAACAATATCGTCTATCTGGGTACGCCGGTAACCGGAGATCTCGACAGCCCCCGGAAATTTCCAGGCGGCCCCGATATTACCACCGGCAGCATCTTGAGCGAGGATATTGCTCTGTCCACCACATTCAGCGCTCCCGGTGTGCCGTCCAAACTGGACCTGACCGACGGTAACGCCTCCGATATGTCTTACGTGGGTACGGAATTCAAGAAAGAGTGGAAGCTGGAAGGTGGCGCTGAACTGGAGCTGGTTTCCCGTAATCGCTATACCGATGTGAAGTCTGATTTCGCCGGTTACTATTCCGCCGGTTTTGCCTTTAGCGGTGACTTTCAGACAGGGGAAACCCTCGTCCCGAATATGTTGAACGCCAACACCATGGGTGCCGGGCTTGTGAACTACAGCTACGCCATGCCCGCCGGCTTTGTCCCCGTGGGTTATTCCATTACCAATCTTCGCGGTAAAGTTCTTGACCAAGGCACATTGAATGACGCCAATGGCGATGGTCGCTACGACGTTGGCGAAGCTCTTTCCACTGCGGCGTCACTGGCTAACGGCAACGGCATATTTATGCCTTTGGCGGCCTTTGATCAACACAACCCCGAGACCAGTTTCCAGCAGGATCTGGAATTGAATATCACTTTCGAAACCGGAGAAGTCGCTCACTATGCGTCTCTGGGTTATTACTATCTCAGCTCCGAACGGGAGCAATCCAACCGTCAGCAGATGTTCCTGACCGATCTGCAGCAGCAGGCTGACCGTGTGGATGTTCACTTGGTTGATGCCGGCGGCGAGCAGGTGACACTGACTGACGGTGGCTTTGTCACTCACAACCATTGGCTGAATCAGGATCGTATTGATACTGAGGCTCGCGCTTATTACGCAACCTATGAGATTCACACCGGTGATCTGCGTGTGGATATGGGCGTGCGTTACGATGACTTTTCAGCCAAGCGGGAGTTTGCCCCCACCACCAACTTCTACGGTGACGGCCCTGATCAAACCCCTTTGCCGGAAGCGGGCAGCGTTTCTCCTGCGACCACCAGCATCCAGCGCTTTGTGCCCGGTCCCTATCTCACAGACTTTGATTACACCACCAAGGAAACCAGCTGGAGTCTGGGTGCCAATTACCTTGTAACGGAAAATATCGGCGTTTATGCCCGTTTTACTGAGGGCTACCTGCCGGCCAGAAATGGCGCCACCGCGACGGAAACTCTGGAGCTGGGTGCGCGACTCGATATTGATAACCTGCAATTGGCGGTCAACCTGTTCGATATGACTCAGGAAGGCGACGAACAGGATCGCGGTATCAACATAGAGGGCGAGGACGCTATCGCTCGTATTCGAACCGATCGGGAATCCAGGGGCATCGAATTGGAAGGTACTTTGGATATCTCTGAGAATCTGCGGTTGACGCTGAGCGGTACTTATCAGAAGCCGGAGTTTGCCAGTGGCGGTGCCGCCAGCCTGGCACCCGGGTCAGGTATCACTCAAGAACAACTGAATGCAGCACTCGGTGGTCTTACCGCTATCGATGGCAAGCAGATCGCCAATCAGCCCGAAGTGCTGTTTAACCTCGGTGTTGAATACGACCTGGAGGTTCAGGACTGGGGCGTATTCTATTTGAATGCCAAGGCCCGTCATGTCGGTGAAGCACCGGTCAATGATGACAACAGCCGCTTCTTTGAGGCTTACACTAAATGGGACGCCGGTGTGAACTTCGAAAGTCGCTCGGGCGATTGGTATGCAAGGCTCAATGTGCACAACCTGTTGGATGAAGACGCCATCGTTAAGATCGAAGGTGGCAGTACCAATACTTCATTGACAGGCGGTGACATTGGCTCCGATGGCTTCTTTGGCCGTTCGGTGCAGGGGCGTAATGTGGTTCTTGGTGTGGGCTACCGGTTCTGAACCTCACTATGCACAAGACGCCAGATCTAAGGATGGCACTGGCGTTCCCTTTTTTAGCTGGCAACAAAACACCCTATTTAACCCGGAGAGCCAACTTGAAGCTGACCCTCTTAAAAGCACTGACGCTCACTCTACTGATGGTGTGTACAGTGACCGCAGCAGCGGCGCAAAAGCTGACCCTGGCGGGCTGGGGGGGTACCGATAAGGCCATAATCCACGGGCTCCTGTCGGAGGTGCTGCGCGAAGATTTGCGCGCGTTGAATGTCGAGGTGGAGTATCTGCCCATCGAATCCAACTTCGGACAATATCTGATGAACTCGCTGTCCTCAGGAACGGCTCCGGATATTTTTTACGTGGATGTGAATAGTGTGGACGTGTTGGCGGGCTCGGGAAAACTGCAACCACAGTCGGCCGCCGAGCTGCAGGCCACCATGCTGCCTGTACTGGTGGAGTCGTTCGAGGTGCAGAAAACCAGTTTTGCTCTGCCCAAGGACTTTAATGCCTACGCCGTTGTTTACAACCGCGATGTCTTTGTCGATGCGGGGGTTGATATACCGCACGCCCAGGACACCTGGAGTACGCTCAAAGAAAAACTGCGTCAAGTGGTGGTGGCACTGGGCGATGAAGGGGTATACGGTGCCTGTCTCAAGGCGGGGTATACCGGTGGCTTTTCACCCCTGTTGTTGTCCACTGGATGGGAACCCATAGGTGCCGACGGCAGGACACGTCTGGACGATCGATTCGAGCAGGCCTTTCGGTTTTATATCTCCCTGTTTCACGACAATATCGCCATACTCGCTTCAGAGTTGGGGCATTCCTGGAGCGGTGGCTGCTTTGGTACGGAACGCACGGCCATCGCTATCGAAGGCAATTGGCTGGCCGGTTACCTGCGGGATAAGGCCCCCAATTTACTCTATGGCGCCGTGCCCACGCCGCTGAATGCAGCTACGGGCAGTGCCGGCAACCTTTTGTTGAGTGTCGGTTGGGGGCTCAACCGCGACAGTAAGAATATGCGCCTGGCGCAATCCGTATTGGAGTTGCTGACCAGTGAAAAAGCACAGCGTTGGATTCTGGCTTCCGGCCTGGCCCTACCCAGTCGACGCTCCATGGCGCAAGCGGTTGAGTCTGCGACGGGCAGAGACGCAGAGGCGCAGTTGGCCAATGCCATATACGCGGGCGTCAACCGGGGTTATGTGCGTCCCTACAGCTTTGGCGCCTATGGCGACGCCTGGACCGACCCTATTAATGAAGCGTTGAGCGCGGTATTGGTGGGGGGCGTTGAGGTTGACGCTGCCCTTAAGGTGGCGCAGCAACGTTTTGATGATATGTATCAAAGATTCCAGGAGCGTCTTCAATGAGTGCAACCTCATCGCATCGCAGTTTCTACGGGCTGATTCTGGTGGCGCCGTTTCTGGTGACTCTGCTGGTATTTTTCGTCTATGCCCTGATACGCGCCCTGGTCTACAGCTTTACCGATTACAACCTGTTTAATGAGCCGGAGTTTGTCGGGCTGGAAAACTTTCTCGGTATCCTCAAAGACAAACTGTTTGTGACTGCGTTTTTTAACACAGTGTTGTTTGCTGTGATTGTAACCTCATTGCAAACCCTGCTGGCCCTGGGATTGGCGGTCGTCATTGGTGGAAACTTTTTTGGCAAGCAGTTTTTCAGGGTGGCGTTTTATGTGCCAAGTATTCTTTCCAGTGCAGCGGTGACGTTGGTATTTATCTGGTTTTATCAGAACAATGGGTTCCTGAACGGTTTTTTGAGCGATCTGGTCAGTCATCGTCGATCACTCTGGATTCTTATCGCCGGTTTTATCTTTTGGTGGATAGCCCTGGTGGCCATCTATGCGCTGCGGGGCCGAGCGGTAAACTGGTTTGATCCTGCGCTGTTGTTGCTCAGCGGATTTTTATCATTGCTGCTGTGCTGGGGGCTGAGCGGCAGTGAGTTCACTACCGCCGAGGAAGCGGTAGTGTCCGTCAATTGGCTGGGTACCCAGGAATACTTTGGTCCGCTGCCGCGCACCATGTGGGCCATTGTGTTACAGAATATTTTTACCACGGTACCGACCTTTATGTTGTTATTTCTGGCCGGGGTGCAGGGCATTCCCAAGGATCTCTACGAAGCGGCCACCATTGACGGTGCCAGTCGCTGGCGGCAGTTCCTGCACATTACCGTGCCGCAGTTGGCACCCGTGACCTATGTGGTGGTGACCTTTGGTGTGATCGGTACCCTGCAGATGTTTGATCAGGTGGCGTTGATGGGGGAGGCGGCACCGCTGGAGTCCCGTGTCACACTGGCTTACTACGTGTATCACAGTGCGTTCCCACCGGGAGGTCAACCCCATGTGGGTATTGCCAGTGCTTCCGCTTTGATCCTGGCGGCCATTACCCTCGCCGTGGTGTATCTGCAAAAGTTGATGGGTGTGAGGGAGAAGGCCAATGGTTAATGAGAAAGTAGCCGGGGCACTCAATGCACTGGGGCAGGCAGACACCCGTCGCTTTTTGGCTCGCATGGCCTGGCTTTATTTGTTTCTGTTGGTCTTGGCGACAGTGACACTGGGCGTTTTTTGTGTCGCCTTTGTCGCCAGCCTTAAGGAGGATGCGCTCACCAATCCCACAGAGTTGTCCATCAACCAGCTGCAACCGAGCAGCTGGAAAGGCGCCTGGAGTTTGGGTAATGCCGGGGCAGACGATGCCTGGTTTGGTGGGCTTGCACCCGGTCGTGAGGTGGTTTTTGAGGTGACCTACGCCAATCAGAGCTTGGAGCAGTTGGTTGAGCCAGTGGTGAAAATTCCCAAACGTCGCAGCAGCATAGCGCAGCCGAGTGCGCCCGAGGTGTCAGCTCAGGTTGCGGTGGGATCACTGCAACTGCTGAGGGAGAACGCTCAGGTTCTATATGACGAGGTCTCCGGCACCAAAGTCACACCGCGACAGGGCGTGAGTCGAACCTGGCGCTTTACCCTCCATCACCGAGGCGCAACGCCGTTCGATCAAGTGCCGATGGTGATTGAGGTGCCCAAAGGACAGGTGTTGATCGAGAGCACCTTACCGGCCAGCCGCATCGAACGCCGGGGGCGCGTTGCCAGCTGGCGGAACGTGGTACCGGGTCTGTTGACCTATGTATTTGGCAACTATGTGCGGGTGATCGATGACGCCAGGAGCCTGACGACCGGTGACAGCCTGTTTATGAGCTGGACCTTCAACAGCTTTTTTATTGCGGTGTTTAAGGTGGTGCTGACGTTGATCATTGCCTGCCTGGGGGGCTATGCCCTGGCCCGATTCCAGTTCCCCGGCAGCCGCCTGATTTTTTACACCATGTTGTTCAGTATGATGGTGCCCGGGCAGGTGCTGTTTATCTCCAACTATCTGGTGTTTCGGGATATTGGCTTGCTCAATACCCCCTGGGCGGTGATTACCGCCGTGGTGGCTTCGGCGCAGGTTCTGATTATGAAACAGTTCTTCGAGGGCATCCCCCGGGAGATCGAGGAGGCGGCGATCGTTGATGGTGCCAATCCATTCACGATACTGACGACCATATTTTTGCCGCTGTCGCGACCCGCGTTGGCGTCAGTCACCATCCTTGGTTTTCAGGGGGCGTGGAACGATTTCTTTTGGCCCCTGGTGGTACTCACCAGTCCGGCCGAGAGCTATACCTTGCCCGTGGGTCTGTTGAGTTTACGCAACGTCTACGGCATAGCCGGCGATTGGGGCATGATTCTGGCGGGGTCTTTCCTGTCCACCATTCCTGTATTGCTGATTTTTATATTCTTCCAGCGATACTTTGTTGAGAACGATACTTCCTCCGCAGTAAAAGGATAAATCAACCATGTCGAGTATTACCTTCCAAAAGGTGACGAAACAATACAGCAAGGCCGGTGAATCCAAAACGGTGATTGATGCAGTGGATTTGTTGATCGACGACGGAGAATTCACTGTGTTCGTCGGACCCTCAGGTTGCGGGAAATCCACCATGTTACGGATGGTGGCGGGTCTGGAGTCCATCACGGACGGCGAACTTCTGTTCGATGGCGAGCGGGTTAACATGCTGTCGCCGAGCGAACGGGGAATCGGCATGGTGTTTCAGTCTTACGCACTCTATCCCCATATGAGTGTGCGTGACAATATCGGTTTCCCCTTGCGTATGGCGGGCAAACTGTCCAAGGCGGAGATGAAGAATGCCATAGATGATGTGGCCGATATGTTGGAAATCGAGCATTTATTGGAGCATAAGCCCGGGCAGCTGTCGGGTGGTCAGAGACAGCGGGTGGCCATCGGGCGGGCGCTGGTGCGCAAACCGCGCGTGTTTCTTCTGGACGAGCCGTTATCCAATCTTGATACCGCTCTGCGGGTACGAATGCGATTGCAGCTGGCGGAATACCACAAAAAGTTGGGGTGCACGATAATTTATGTCACCCACGATCAAACCGAGGCCATGACCCTCGCTGACAAGGTGGTAGTACTCAATGGTGGTCATATCGAACAGGTCGGATCACCAAGGGAATTGTACGAATCGCCGGCGACACGCTTTGTGGCCGAGTTTATCGGCTCCCCGAAAATGAATCTGCTCAATGCCAAAGTCATGAGCCTGTCGCCATCAGTGGCGATGCTGTCGGTATTGGGTGTGCCCTTGAGTATCGAAACCGATACCCGTGGTTTGGTACCCGGGCAGACTTTGTCCCTGGGGCTCAGGCCGGAAGATCTGGCATTGGGCCCGGCTGGCGGTATCGCAGGGCAGGTGATGGAGCGGGAGTACATGGGCCCAGAGTCTCTGCTGTATTTGTCTGTGCGCGAGGACAGCGAACCCTTACTGGTACGTTGTCCCGGCAGTACAGAGGTTGGCAAAGACGAAAGGGTCCACGTGCAAATAAATCCCGAGCGCTGCTATTTATTTGACGACCAGGGCAGGGCCATACCTCGATCCGTCATGCCGAGCAAGAGGGCAGTCAATTCCCAGGCCTTTGCTGAATGACAACACTGCTGAACGCTTGTTGGCGGGTTTGAAGAACCTGTTGTGCAGATTAAACACCATTTTTCCGACTAAAGATGTAACGAGAACCTGATTCCATGAATGCAACCACAACCGCTATTGCCACAGTAGAAAACGTTGACGCAGAAGAAACGCTGAGCTTTTCCATCCGGGAAGGTCGGATTCACAATGAATTTTATCGTAAAGGTCCGGTGGCCGCGCATTTGGTGTTGACCTCCGGATTGCAGCCGAGACTGGTGACGGCGTTTCCCGCCGGTAACAGTGGCGTCAGCCTTTGGTGTTTGCCCGGTGCGGAAGACGTCGAGTGGGGAGCTGTTGAGCATCTCTATGATTTTACGGAAACAGAAGTGGGTGACCAGCCGCGACGGGGTATCTCCGCGGACCTGCAATTACAGGGCGAAGGGCTGACCATTACCCGTGCAGTGCTGGGCAGCGTTCGCAGTATTCGCGATTTTATGCACACCCAGGAGTTACCCGAGGCTTTGGACTGCCAGTGGCAGATCGTTGGTAATCAGGTCATATGGCAGCGCCATCGGATTGATGGACAAGGTTCATACAAGCTGGCAATAACAGTGACTAGTGGCACCATAAGGGAAACGCCAGGGGGAAATCTGCAGTTGGAATCCGAGCAGGGAGTGCTAAAGTTTCGCCTCGTGGCACTGACCGGGGAGCCGCCTTTAACGCCCATTGACCTGCCCCAACTGCTTAATGATAAAGCCATTGGCTCTATCACCAGCCGCAAGATTCTGTCCTTTCTTACGTACGAGGAAAAGATGCTGGCGGGGTCCTGGCAGTACCTGACGTACTTTGGTCGTGACACTTTGATGTCCGTTAGGCTGTTGATGCCCGTGTTGACTACTCCTGCGATAGAGGCCGCCCTGGGGGCGGTGTTGGAACGAATTGCCGATGACGGCCAGATTGCCCATGAGGAAGATATTGGTGAATTCGCGGTCTTGCATCGTCGGGATGATACCAGTGCGGATCCGATTTACGACTACAATATGGTGGATGACAACTTTATGCTCGCGCCGGTGATTGCTCACTATTTGTTGGATCATCCGGGAGGTATGAAACGCAGACAAATGTTTTTGTCGAAGCGGGACCAATGTGGGCGCAGTTATCAGGAACTGCTGATACGCAATCTGGAGTTTGTCGTTGAGTCCAGTAAGCAGTTCGCCAAAGAACCGGGAATTCAACACTTGATTGCCCTGAAGGACAACTACCCGGTGGGCGAGTGGCGTGACAGTCATGAGGGGTTGGGTTGGGGCCGCATTGCCTACAATGTCAACGGCGTATTCGTACCGGCGGCGTTGACCGCCGTGGCTCGGTTGATAAAAACTCCTGAGCTTTCCGAAGCCAAATCCAAATTGCCGGCCAGTGAGCACATTCTGGAGCAGGGGCAAACATGGCAGCAGCAGGCACCGACGTTTTTCGAAGCAAAGGTCTGTGCCCAATCGGCGATGAGACGGCAATCCGAATTTGCCAAAACCTTGGGGGTTCCCGTGGTGGAGTCGATTTCCGAAGAGTCGGAACTGCGTTACTACGCGATCGCCTTGCACGACGATGGCAGTCAGGTGCCCGTACTAAACTCGGACTTTGGGTTTGAGATGTTGTTCGGTTCGCCCTCTGCGGACGTGCTTGAAGCTGTGGTATATACGCTGATGCAGCCGTTTCCGATGGGGTTGGTGTCGCCGGTGGGTCTGATGGTCGCCAATCCCGTATTGGGCGACCAAGAACTGCGGGACATCTTTACCGCAGGGCACTACCACGGCACCGTGATTTGGTCCTGGCAGCAGGCCCTGTTTGTTGCCGGTTTGCAGCAGCAGTTGAATCGTTGCGATTTACCAGAGAAAACTCTGGCGTGTTTGCGGGAGGCAGAGCAGCGGGTATGGAAGGTGATCAGGGCTTCCCGCCATATGCAAAACTCGGAACTGTGGTCCTGGTCCTGCGACAATGGAAGCTACCAAACGCAGCCGTTTGGGCAACGGGAGGAGGATGTGACAGAATCCAACGCGGCGCAATTATGGAGTACGGTGTTTCTTGGATTGGACTCGCCATCAGGTGATTGAAATACACCCGGCAGATACAGTCTCTATTCCGGGAGAAAAATATCGAGTCTGATGTGATCCGATGTTGAAGTCTGAACGTACAGGAAGGCACAGGTTGAGTAATCTTATGGAGAAGAGGACCAAATCAATGTACTTAGTCAGGCTTATTTACACCAGCAGAGTGTCTGAGACCTTTAAATCGTCCGATATCGAGGGCATTCTCGAGGTCGCGAGAGGGAAAAATGAGCGTAACAATGTAACGGGATTACTGTGTTTTAACCGTCGTTTTTTCCTCCAGTGCCTCGAAGGCTCCAGAGCGAAGGTGAATCAAACCTACCACCAGATTCTGAATGACCCCCGTCATGAAGAAATTGTGATGTTGAATTACCAGGAAATCATCAGTCGTGAATTTGATCGTTGGAATATGGGTTATATGCCGGAATCATCCCTGACTTACCCAATCAATTTGAAGTATTCAGGGACTCCCGAGTTTGATCCCTATGAAATGTCAGGAGAAAGTGCGCATCAGATGATGTTGGCACTCAGAGACACGGTTCCGATTCAGTAGTCTTACCCTCACCACCTTTGCTGCTGATACCTGCCAAAGCCGACCCTCCCACAATTGCCATGCAGGCCCAAACCAGAACCCAACTGGGTTGGGCCTCTCCTGCCAGCACCAGTAGCAGCACAGAGATCAATGGCGCACCATAGGCAAGTACCCCCAATAGCTGCAAATTGCCATTCTTGACACCATAGTCCCAAGTAACGAAGGCAATGCCTGCCGGCCCGATACCCAGACCCAGAATGCCAATCCACTGGCGAATGCTCAGTTCCCAAACGGTTTGCTCCCAAAGCAAATGGCAAGCGGCAGCCAGCAGCGCGGTGGCAGCGCAAAACCAACCCACCGCGTCGGTGGGGGCGGCTTTGAGCAGGCGGCTGGCGACTGAGTAGATCGACCATATCAATGCGCAACCCAGGGCCAGAAGGTAGCCGCCGAGGTGTTCAGAGCCGAAAATAGTCCCTTCCTTAGCGATCAGTGTCCAGCAACCACCCAATGCCAACAGAGCGCCGAGCAGGTGCTGCGGCTTGAGTTTTTCGTCAGGGAGCAAGGCTGCAAACAGGACGATCAGTAGTGGCCATAGGTAGGCCAGTAAGCTGACTTCTACGGCGGGAGCCATGCTCATGGCGAGAAAGTAGCAAAAATGGTAACCGAACAGACCGCCAATACCGATCAACCAAACCAGTGGCGCTCGAGGGAGATGGCGTAATCCGAGGTGTCCCTGCTGGAACCAGCGCAGGCTCATCATCACAAAAGCAATGCTAAAGGTCATGGTCATCATTTGAAAAGCCGGAATCTGTCCGTCGGTCAGGCGAGTCAGAAGCGCCAACGTGCCCCAAAGAACGATGGATATAGAACCGATAAACGTTGCTCGATGTATCTGTGACACTGCCCACCTCTGGCGATGACTAATCCGGAACCACCAAAGTCTAGGGATTTAGCTGGGCAGGGTCTTTGCCAGAACGGCGGATTTGTTTTCCAATCTGGCGAAAATAGCGGGGGGAGCGTCCGAAGTGCTTGCGAAAGCGGTCACTAAAACTGGCAACGCTGCTATAACCGACCTGGTCGGCCACCTGCTGTATGCTTAGTTCGCTTGTCTCCAGCAGTTGCCACGCATTCTGCATGCGTTTTTCGACGAGATATTGTTGTGGCGTCATTCCCAGTTCACGTCGAAAGAGTTCGCTGAGTTGACGTGTACTGAGGTTGGCAACTGCGGCCAGCTGAGTCAGTGGAATCGCCCGGCGGAAGTGGTTGTCAAGATAAGCGCGGGCCGCTTCGATGCGCCGGTCCCGCAGCAGGGTCTCACCGCATCGTTCCTTCAGCAGTTGTATTAACAACAGCAGCATCTGTCTCTCACCGCTCGGGTTACCAGTGCCGTCCATCAACTGGTGGTGCAGGAAAGTCACGTAATGTGCCAGAGAGGTATCCAATGTAATAAACGCGGGCAGGCGCTCAAGCTCCGGCGCCAGGGAGGCGGGGACATCGGCAACCACAAAACGATTGTGGTCGGGGGCGGAAAAGCCGTGTTCTTCGCCGGCAGCAATGATCGCCATCTGGCGGGCTCTAACTTCACCTTCCCGGTTGCCCACATTCATGGTCAATGCCCCGGACACGGGTAATACCAATTGATGGTAGTCGTGGTGATGGGTGCGCGTCTCTGAACTGTAGCTGCGCAGATCCAGTGTCAGCTGTGAATATTCCATGGCGGTGAGTCTATCACTTGGGTCGTGATAGCTCACCTGAAGATTAATGTATGCGCGCCAGCCAATCCTCCACCTCCGGCTGCAAATACAAGTGATCACGCAACTCATCGGCCCAGGGTTTGCCCTGAAGCTGTTTGAGCTGTAATACCGCCATCACCTGTACTGCCGGTACTTCGCTCCAAACCGAGTTGTGCAAGCAGCGCCAGTGGCTGCTGTCCAGGTGTTTGGGGTTATCAAATTGATGATGACAGGTGGTGCAGATGTACACGCAGCGCTCCAGCTCAGGTGTCGTGGTCTGCGGCGGCACTTCGAAAACCGATAGAGGTTTATGGACCACGCCGCAGAGTTCACAGCTGGATTTCGCTCGACGTGTCAGGCTTTTGCCAAATTGATTGAGTTCGGACTGGCGATGTCGCTGGGCGTAACCTCGGGTCATGGTAGCGCTCCCCCCAATAATAAAGAATTGGCCGTTTTTGGATGATGACCTTACATTTATAGCAGAGACCTTCACCATTTTTATTGTGAAGAGGCGGTTCTTGGTCTCTTAGCTGAATTCAGTCTATTCAGCTAAACGGTTATAGCCTGACAATATGAGTGATATTTTGCTATTGCGGTGCCGGCACCAGGGCTATATGCCTCGGTGCCGGCGACCTGTTAACTTTGCTGTTTTAACAAATCCAACGCCACATCCACAATCATATCTTCCTGGCCTCCGACCATGCGGCGCTTGCCCAGCTCTACCAGAATATCGACGGTCTTTAAACCGTACTTCTCGGCGGCAATTTCGGAGTGACGCAGGAAGCTGGAGTAAACACCGGCATAGCCCAGGGCCAGGGTTTCGCGGTCCACCCGTACCGGGCGATCCTGCAACGGGCGAACAATATCGTCGGCCGCGTCCATCAGCTGATACAGGTCCGTACCATGCTCCCAGCCCATGCGTTCAGCCGCGGCGATAAACACTTCCAATGGTGCGTTACCGGCACCGGCACCCATGCCCGACAGACTGGCGTCGATACGGTCGCAACCTTCTTCCACGGCAACGATGGAGTTGGCCACACCGAGGGACAGGTTGTGGTGGGCGTGAATGCCGGTCTGGGTTTCGGGTTTAAGTACGTCTTTTAGCGCTCGGAAACGATCACGGATATCGTTCATGTTCATGGCGCCACCGGAGTCGACCACATACAGGCAGGTCGCTCCGTAATCTTCCATCAGCTTGGCCTGTTGCGCCAAACCCTCCGGGGTCTGCATATGGCTCATCATCAAAAAGCCAACGGTGTCCATGCCCAGCTTGCGAGCATGTTCGATGTGCTGCTTGGAGACATCGGCCTCGGTGCAGTGGGTCGCCACGCGGACGATACGGGCACCGGCGTTGTAGGCGTTGTCCAGATCGTGAATGGTGCCAATGCCGGGCAGCAGCAATGTTGCAATCTGAGTGTGCTCAACCACTTCGGCGACGGCTTCGATCCATTCCAGATCGCTGTGGGCACCAAAGCCGTAGTTAAAACTGGAACCCTGCAGGCCGTCGCCGTGGGCGACTTCGATGCTGTCTACCTTGGCACTGTCCAGAGCTCTGGCGATGTCCTGAACATTCTTGATGGAATACTGGTGACGAACCGCATGGCAACCATCGCGAAGGGTGACATCAGAAATATACAATTTTTTACCGGGGTTAAAACTCATGGTCATTCCTCGTCAAATTCTGGGCTTATGTTCTTATGACAGTGACTGAGCAATACGCTCAGCTGTTGCCAGTGCCGCGGACGTCATGATGTCCAGGTTGCCTGCGTAAGAGGGCAGGTAATGAGCGGCGCCCTCAACTTCCAGGAAGATGGATGTCTTCAGACCGGTCATATGGCCAACGCCCTCAACATGCACGGGGTTGGATTCGTCAATAACATCAAACTGAACTTCCTGCTTGAGACGGTAACCGGGCACATAGTTTTGTACGGCCTCGGCCATTTCCTTCACGGATGCCGCGATCTGGTCCTGATCAGCAAGTTCCGACAGAACATACACGGTGTCTCGCATCATCAGTGGCGGCTCGGCGGGGTTAAGAATAATAATCGCCTTGCCCTTGGTGGCGCCGCCAATAACTTCAATGGCTTTTGAGGTGGTCTCAGTAAACTCGTCGATATTGGCGCGGGTACCGGGCCCGGCGGACTTACTGCTGATGGACGCAATAATCTCACCGTAGTGAACCTTGGCCACGCGGGATACCGCAGCGACCATGGGGATGGTGGCCTGGCCACCGCAGGTCACCATATTGACGTTGGTCTCGTTCAGGTGCTGCTCCAGGTTGACCACCGGAACGCAGTAGGGGCCAATAGCAGCCGGGGTCAAGTCTACGAAGCGCAGGCTCGGCTTTTTACCCAGCAAGAAGTTCTGATTGTGGACATGAGCGCCGGCCGAGGTGGCGTCGAAAATTACGTCGATATCGGTAAACTCCGGCAGCTCGGCTAAGCCCTCGACACCCTCATGGGTGGTGGCCACGCCCATACGGCTGGCTCTGGCGAGGCCATCGGAATTCGGATCGATACCCACCATGGCGCCCATTTCGATATGGTCACTGGTGCGGAGGATTTTGATCATCAAATCGGTACCAATGTTTCCCGAACCGATGATCGCGGCTTTCAGCTTTTTACTCATAGGACTCCCCTGTAGGCACAACTGGAGTGGTTGGAATATGGGTAAAAGTATGCGGTGGCTCGAAAGGGCGGGCAATTGCCTGCCTTTTTGAATTCCCATATTATGAGAATTCACCAAATGAGGCAGGTTCGACCATGACTGGTACCAAATCGATCGACAAGGCACTTTCGGTGTTAAAACACGTCCTGTGGGACGAGGAGACCCGGGTCGAAGAGCTGGCGCAACAGCTGGATATGCCACTGGCCACCATCTATCGCCATATCACCGCGCTTGAGCGAGGCGGGCTGGTGTGGCGCGAGAATCGCAACGCCTTTGCGCCTGGCGTGTGTCTGCTGAGGCGATTTGATACGCAAGGGTTCAACGCCTTTTTGTCTGAGCAATCGCGTCCGATTGTCGAGGCGTTTTCAAAGCACATGAATTTGACGGTTCATCTCGGTGTTTTTGAAGACGATATGGTGACCTATCTGGTCAAATGTGCGGTTGAAGGCAGCGGTTTTTTTACCCGTGAAACCGCTCAGCTGGATGCCTATTGTTCCGGGCTGGGCAAGGTGCTGCTTGGTAGCTTGTCCGCAAGGGAGCTTGATAATTATTTTTCCAGTGGCACTCTTCCAAAGATTACCGCAGCGACTATTACGGACGAAGCTCAGTTACGTAAAGAGGTTCGCGCCGTCGCAAAACGGGGTTACGGCATGGACGTCGAGGAATTTGAAGAGGGTCTGTTTTGCGTCGCAGTGCCAATAACGGATCGGGACCAAAAGGTGCTGGCGGCGCTGTCAGTTTCCTCGCGTGAACCCGAGCATGTGGGAGCCAACCTGAAGTCGGTGTTGAAAAAGCTGCGCACAGCTGCCGGAGACATTCAGGAGGCTCTGTACAGCGGCACGGGTTAAAAACTATCACGGACACTGCCATACCGCCCCATAGGGTCATTTCTGTGACCTTGCCTGATACAAACACCAATCTTTCTTCCCCTCTGGCCACAATTCACCACATTGCCGATGAATTTTCGAGGCCTGGCTCAATACGAAATAAGAATATTGATACTTGTTTGTTGAACCTATCATATAGCTATGGTAGCTTATATATTAGATTACGAGGTAAACAGATTAGATAACTATCCGTGCACGTTCCCCGATCGTGTATAGAATAAAAAAGAGGGTATAGACATGAAGCAATCCAAGAAGAAACTGCTGGCAGCACTGGTGGCCTTGTACGGTACCGGTGGCCTGATTGGCCACGCCCACGCGGAAGGCGGGCTGATGCTCGAGGAGATTGTGGTTACGGCGCAAAAACGGGAAACCTCGCTGATCGAAACCCCCATGAGCGTTAATGTGACCACTGGCGATGCTATTGAACAACAGGGTATCGACAGTGCGCTGGATCTGTCATACACCGTCCCCAGCTTTAATGTGCAGGAGGCTCGCAAAGGCTCTCAGGTCTTCACCATTCGTGGTATTGGTAACGGTTTTGGTTCTTCCTCCCTTGTCGGGGTTTACCTGGACGATATCGACGTTACCGGTCAGGGTCCGACCCAGGTGGACCTGAGCCTGTATGATCTGGAGCGGGCGGAAGTGCTGCGCGGGCCCCAGGGGACCTTATACGGCGCAGGTTCCGTCGGTGGTACCGTCAAATACGTCACCAAAAAGCCCAATCTCAGCGAAATGGAGGGTAAGGGGGAAGTCTCTGCCTTTGATACCGCTAAGGGTGATATGAGTTATGAACTGCGTGGAGCGGTGAATATTCCCGTGGTTGAAGACGTGTTTGCCCTGCGCACCACAGTCACCTATTCCGACGAGGGCGGCTGGATCAATCAGCCTAATGCGGGTAAGGACGACGCCAATGACAGTGAGCTGCTCAATGTCCGGGTATCGGCCATGTGGCAGGTCAGCGAGGCCTTCCAAGCATTGGGTACGGTGATTGTTCACAGAAACGATTTGGGGGCGACGACCAATGCCAACCTGTCGCTGTCCGACAGCGAATTCACCGCCTTTGGTGATCCGCAAGGGTTTGATACTTCCTATGAGCTGGATTACGACTTCTACGGTCTGACGCTGACCTACGATTTTGATTTCGGCACCTTGACCAGTGCCACGGGGCTGATCGAAATCGACAACGCGATTTCGGATACCCGTATGTTTCCCGCCATGAGCCCTCCAGCACCGGTAGCGGCTATCGGTTTTGAGCGAACCGAATACGAACAGGCGGAAACCTTCACCCAGGAGATTCGTTTGAATTCCACCGGCGAGGGCAATGCCGATTGGGTGGTGGGTTTCTTTTATCGCAAGGAGGAATCCGACACGAATCCGGTGGGTGTTGATGTGTTCGGGCTCGGGCTTTTCCCGGATAACGGCCCTTACATTACCGCACCCCACAGCCAACCGCCAGAGTCCAGTGAAAACGAAGCCTGGGCGGCGTTTGCCAATGTGGATTATCGCGTTTCCGATCGCTTAACCATCGGTGCGGGTATTCGTTATTTTGAGGATGAACGCCAGGCATTTGATGTGGTGACTTTTGATCCGGGCAATCACCAAAAAGGTGAATTTGATGACGTCAGCCCACGTCTCTATGCCTCTTATGCCGTAACCGACGATATTAACCTGTATGCCAGCTACGCCCAGGGTTTCCGCAGCGGTGGCTTTAATTCCCCGGCGCTGGCTGCCATGGGCATTCCGCAAACCTATGACGTTGAAAACGTCGACTCCTACGAATTGGGCGCAAAGATGAGCCTGCTGGATGGAGCGCTCTACGGAGAAGTGGCACTGTTCTACTCCGATTATCAGGATATCCAGGGAGCGCAGGTTATCTTCCAGCCGGTTCTGGCTCGTTTGACCAAGAACTTGGGTGAAGCGGAAGTACAGGGCATTGATATATCCATGATGTGGCAGGCAACGGAGAGTCTGACGCTGGGGCTGAACGGCAATTACACGGATCACGAGTACACCGCGGTTCCTCCCGGCGCGGCACAGGTGGTTGGTGACCCGCTGGATAATGTGGCGAAGTACAGTTACTCATTGACTGCCGATTATCAGTTCGATTGGACGACGGATTATCCGGGGTATTTCCGCCTCGCCTATAACAAGCAGGGCCCCATGTACTTTATCAATAGAAATTCCCTGTTGATCAATCCGGAAGACGAAAGTGATGCTTTGGCGCTGGTTAACGCTGGTCTCGGGATGGAAGTGGGCAATACGGTCATTGAAATTTTCGGGCAAAACCTTGCGGATGAAGATGGTGCCATTACACCGGGTCGATTCGGGGGAAGGCCGGCCCAGTATCGTCCACGCTCAGTGGGAATCAAGGTGGGGTACAATTTTTAACGCCTGATCTCTCGTCTAAGAACACTCTCTCCTTGGCCCGTACAGTTTGACAGCTTACGGGCTTTTTTTGTATGGCGATCAACAAGCTAATATCCGACATTAAATCCTGTTATATGAGGGGTGCCAGAGAGAAATAAAGCCTTAATGTTCCAGGTATTTTGCGCGCAACAGCGTGATGTCGGCGTCACTGACATTCAGATCCTGCTGGATGTAATTCATAACGCTGCCGGACTGCTGCTCTATCCAGGTGAGAGTGCCAGTCATCCAGGGTTCACGTACCGACAAGAATATTTCTACGATGCCATTCGGCAGGTGATTATCTGTCAGTGGCTTAATGTCACTGGCAGGCTCCGGGTTTTTCTGATGGGCGAGCTTCAGATAGGGAGCTGACAGCATATAGTCTTCCATGATCTGCTCGCGATCCACACCCAGCGCGGTGAGTATCAGTGCCGCAGCCATACCGGTGCGATCTTTGCCACTGGAACAGTGAAAAAGAACGGGCTCAGAGGTATTGATCAACGTCTCAAACATGTCCCGATAGAATGCCGAGTTCTGCTTCAGAAAATCTATGTAAAACTTCGTCATAAATTGATCAATTTCTTCGAGCGTTACTTCGGGGCTGCGAATCAGCTTAATCATTTCTTGCTTTTGAGCGTGCATCTCATAGTCCCAATTGAGTTGGTCAACTTCCCCGGCCTGCCACTGGGTGAGGGCCTCACTGCGCTGCCTGGCTGTACGGAAGTCGATAACTGTAGAGATATTGCGACTGCTTAACAGTTTGTAATCGTTATCTGTTAATCCGCTAAGTTCGCCAGAGCGATAGATTTTATCCCAGGCAACTTTACGTCCATCAGAGGTTTGATAGCCACCAAGATCGCGAAAATTCTTTCCACCTTCCAATGGTAGAAGTCGGTCTCGATCCTCTGTCTTGCTGCCAGCAGCTTCACTTTCCGGGATACTGCCTGCCGGACTGTTACCCTCATTACAGCCTAAAAACAGCATGCTGGATATGAGTATAAATAGTATGTAGGGAAGGTGTTTGCACTTCATAAGTCTATTTGGCCTTTTTTGCGATGATTTCAAAAGCGGATGTATTTACCAGCTGTACTCTACACCCATAGACAGGGCGCGGGGTGAATTATAACCGCCTGTCACCATGCCCAAACTGAGGTCAACGGCATCGGTTAACACACGCTCATCCCCCAGGTTTTTACCCGCGGCAAATACCCGCCATTGCTCATCCGCAGAATGCCAGGTTACTTGAGCATTCCAGATTCCAAATGAGTCTGAAATGGCATTCTGTGTAGCAGCTACGCGACTGTCCCAGGGCTGAGTCACCGGTGTTTCATCCGTGTAGGCATACTGCAGAAACAATTCAATATCCCCAGTGGAACCCAGAGCCAAACTGTAACGCGTGCTTATGTTGCCACTCCATTGCGGTGCCCGACCTGTCTCCAAATACTCTGAAATATCAACAGCTTCAAAAACTCCTTCTTCCACTTCCTGTTCTTCAATTGACTCGGTGATGTCTGAATCCAGATAGCTGAGATTCATATCTACCCGCCAATTTTCAGTCACCGCATAACCGATGGTCATATCCACACCTTGTGTTTCAGCGATACCAAAGTTGCCCACAACTGAGTCCGTGTCGGGGTTGCCATCTTCATCTTCTGTCAGAACAAAATTTCGGTATTGGACGTCGTCAATTTCGTTTTTGAACAGCTCGATATTAAAAAGCATACGACCATCAAACAGCGTGGATTTAAAGCCGAGCGCATAGGCGGTCAAGGTCTCTTCATCGAACTGTGACAAATTCGAGTCTGTAAGCCCGTTGAAGCCCCCGGATTTAAAGCTGGTTGAGACGCTACCGTACAGCATCCCAAGGTTCGGGATTTTATAGCTTAGACCGAACAGATAGTCGAAACTACTCCAGTCGCCTTCTTCATAGAGCTCTACCAGGTCGCCCTCCAAGAACATTAGTGGCCGTGTAGACACGGGGGTACCGAGTTGCGCTGTCAGTGCCTCCGTTGCGCCGGCAATCCTGTCATCGTACCAATATTGGTTAAAAGCGCTATCCAGAAATAAAGCGCCGAGGATATTGGTGTCTTGTTCTATGTCCAGGCTTGTCTTCTCTTCCTCCGTGTAACGACCACCAATATTGAGTGCCAGTTGTTCAGTAATATCCCATTCCACGTTAATGAACGCCGCTTTGCTCTCCAGCTCAGTGCGTGTATCCAGTGTTTCTGTCAAAAACAACATTCCAGGCAACAGTTCCTGACCAAAGGTGGGAATCCAAGTATTCAGTGTTTCCTCAATACTGGGTTGAGAGCCTAGAAAGCCTGCGGCCCCGGCGCGGACAGCATTAACAACCAAGGAATTAGTCAGATTAGAGTCCAACGCTGTACCACCACGATTACCTGGATTGTTTTCCTGATCAAAGTAGTAAAGACCCGCCATGACTTTCAGATTGTCCGATATAAACGACAACTGCAATTCCTGTGAAAACTGCTCTTCTTTATCGCCTGATACTGTTGCAACGTAACTGTAGGCGCTGCCGTCTACCTCTGTCTCGCTTGCACTCTTGCTATTGTACTTTGAACTGATGGATTTTAGTGACCACTGGTCGGTTACTTCATACTCCACAACCAAATTGGCAAGCTGGGACTCCACCTTGAAGGCGTCTGGATTCACGCTAGTGCTGACATCGTCCTCATGATTGTACTGGGAGTCGATTGAGCGATCGATAGCTAACAATTCATAGGCCTCTAACCCGCTTGGCAGAGCGGTACCGGCCGCTGCGGCGATCTGCAGTTGTTCTTCCCGAGTCAATGCGGAGTAAATTCGGGTCGGCACTCGGCTCACTGAATCGTTTTCGATGTGGCTGTAGGAAAAGTTGACTGACAGTTGATCTGAGGGCTCCCAGGCCAGAGCAACACGAGCGCCGCGCCAATCCTCAGTCCAGTACTCCTCGCCGGTATTGACATCGTTTTGGAGTCCATCCCTCTGCTTATGACTGACTGAAACAAGTCCGGAAAGGGTGTCAGTCAAAGGGCCTCTTGCTGTGCCTTTTACCGCCAGCATACCATCACTGCCAAACTTCGTTTCCAGGTTGCCCCCAAATTCATTCGACGGTTTCTGTGAGGTGAACTTTAGAGCCCCAGCTGTTGTATTGCGCCCGTACAAAGTACCTTGAGGCCCTTTGAGTACCTCTACCTGCGCAATATCGAGCAGGTTTACGAATTGACCAGAGCTACCAAGGATATAGGTGTCATCGATGTAAACGGCAACACTGGGCTCAAATGCGCCGCCGAAAGGAGTTCCAATCCCGCGAATAGAGGCGTTGGTGGAACCCGATCTCAAGCCACCAGTCTCAGCGATATAGACATTACTGACGGCACTTTGAAGATCAGTAACATCATTGATCTGCATTTCCTTTAAGGCGTCCTGATTGAATGCTGCGACCGTCACGGGTACATCCTGCAGACTTTCTTCGCGCTTGCGCGCAGTCACCGTAACCTCTTCTAGCAAAAGAGATTCGTCTTTCTGAGCATAGACGCCAGCGGGGATGGCCATTTGAATCGCCAGTGCAATTAGCGTGGGCTTTATGGAATTTAACGGTTTGTTTTTTATCATAGTCAGCTCTCTCTTATTGTTAACTCAGGAGGGCGAATCGCCTCCTGTTGATAGTTACCGTCAGTAGAGTATGTTTGGAGGCCGGCGTTGCTGCCACCAAAGCGACATCGAATAGATAAAATAGATATCTCTAAAATATAAGTCTTTGAAAATCATAAAGAAAAATAGTTCGATGCCTGATGCCAGGCGATGCTCGAATACAAGAGAAAAGAGGGCTGCAAAGGGGGGCAGTTGGCGGTTACGCAAGCTTAAGGCAGGTGAATTTGTTCTGGAGACAAGCGCAGGCGGTAGCGAAATCTGCCGCTGGCAGAGTCCCGCTGCATATCGAACAGGTAGGGTTCGGCCAATGCATCTCCGAGGCTTTGTACCAGTACGTCCTTTATCTTGTTACGATTCTGGTCCAGAGTTTTGGCCTTGAGGCCGTTATTTTCCAATTCATTAATGGCTTTGTTGTGTCCGCCATGCCGTTTCATTAATGCCAACAGCTCGGCAGATGTGTCGTGGTCAGGCCGGTTGGTTTGCGGGTTTAGAAACCAACCCTCATTGGTATTCTCCACTCGCAGGGTGGCGTACCAGACCAGGTAGAGAAGTGGGGTTTTCGGCAGTTCGATGGGTATACCGTGAACGACGGCGGTGCCTGACTCCACATCGAAGCACAGGTTGTCCTTATCGGCGCAAATAGACCTGGCATGGCTGTAGGGAATGCCGGCTTGTTGTGATAGCTGCATCCATTGCCTTTGTCGAAAAGTCATGGTTGGTGGCAAAAGGGTAAATGCGACTGTCGCAAGAGTGGCAATGCCAATGGCAATAAAGGCAAGTGCCGACCAGTCTTGCTGGCATTGAATGTCAATTGAAGTCTGTTGCAGGCTTCTGCCCATATACCAACTCAGGGCGATAGAGCTATCGGATTTGATATTTTTGCTTGGCAGCCCATGGCAGGAGGCAAAAGTCGATACCACTTGTGTTAAGGGAAGTGTGGACAAGTCTTTAGCAAGCTTCCCCTGGATAACCACGGTATAATCTGCTGTACCGGGATACGGTGTGAAGGCTTCACTCAATCGTGCCTCCAGCAGGGGAATCACATCTTTCTTGAGTTGGTGCTTGATGCTGATTGAAACATAGGTGGCAGCGCCGAGCCCGAGCACTAATACCATAACCAGCCAGGTTAGTATCCATTGCCGAAGTCCGGTAAGTTTTAGTGGCATTCGGCGTCTGGTTCCAGTTGTTTGGTGTAGAAGGATGTCCCGGCCAATACCAGATCTACTCGTAGCGCTTTTTTCAGGTTGCAATGTGAAATCCCATGGGGCAGGTTTTTGCGAACATACCAGGCGCCACTTTCTTCATCTTCCATGATCGGGTATGTGTATAAACTTTCCAGTTCGGCAGCGGTGAAGGATTGCTGGCCTTCGAGCGCGCCGCTGATCAGATCCAGCTCACCCGCTTTAAGGCGTAGCGCCAGTTCGGCGAAATTGTCTGCATATTCAATCTTCAGGCTAGACATATCGTCTATTGTGGTTGTTAATGCCGCCATTGGCAGCAAATAACCTGACTGGCTCTTTTTGTCATTGCTCAGCCCGATTCGTTTGCCTTGCAGCCATTTGGCATCCACGCTTTGTATCGGGGTGAGGCTGAACCAGTGCACAGAGTAGGGCTGCAGTACCTGCAAATTTTCATAGAGGTCTTCAAAGTGGGGCACTTGCGCTCGCAGGATATAATCTCGGCTCCAGAGTAGATCGAAACGTTGCTCCAGGATTGCCTCTGCAGAGATTTCGCCACGGTGTTTCCAGTGGATATTGACCTGATTGAAATATTCGTTGATTGCCGAAGGGTAGCAAAAGTTTCGGGCCAGTTCAGCAGCCATCAGGTAGGCTGGAGTAAGAATAGAAAAGTCCGGCCTGTTCTGATCAGCATTTTCATTGATACAGGTGTAACTGGCGTAATCCGAAAGTGAGACTTCACCCAGCCGCGGATGCACCAGAGATAAACAGATCAGGGCTGCGAACAGCAGGATCAAAAGCTTCAGTGCTATGACAGGGGCTCGACGAGTTGCCAGAAAATACATGATCGCGATTTGCCGGATTTTATAGTCGGATTGGCTACTTGATTATTTCTTGTTGCCTCTTCTGGTTTTTACGATAATCCTTTAGGGGGTTGGTCGCAATTCCCTGTGTCGTCCAATCTATTGTCCTCAGCTGACAGTCGTCAATATCTTTTAGAGTTTCGTACCAGAGTCATTTGTCCATAGGTATCCAGTTTGTTATCTCAACCTTCCAATTGTCGTCTTGGTTATGGTGTTATAGTTGACCATAACACCGCAGTGACCTAGTGTGGCCTCCACTGGTACAGGCTAAGTCATTTTTTGTGTTGCAGCTTTGGTGGTGATCGAAGATGCGATAGGTAAATGTCACGTCAAGTTTTCATTCAGGCCCGCCCACAGAGGAGCGACGCGATGAGACCCCAAATTGCTTTGTGTGGCCTGTTGTTGGCAATGCAGGCGGTGGGCAGTTATGCGGAAGATCTTCTGAGAAAGGTGGTGGACTTGGAAGGCATTCAGCGAATTGTCTTTAACGGTGCCGCTGAATTAGTCGTTAGTCAGGGCGATAAGGAATCTCTGGTCATTACCGCTTCAAAACCGATGCAGGATCGGATTCATGTGGCGCAAAAGGGCAGTAGCTTGCGCCTCGAAACCCGAGAGGCGCTGTGGGGCTTTTTTGACTTTGATACACGCGTGCGTTTTGAAGTGACTATGAGCGAAATTAAAGCCATCAGCGCTTACGGCTCCGGACCGGTTAGTGTCTCGGATATCCAAGGCAGCAGTATTACCTTAAAACACCTTGGATCAGGTGCTATGTCCCTGGGAGACATTATTGTGAAGGAATTGGAGCTGAAAATGGCGGGATCGGGTGATTTCTCTGCGCAGAAAATGACGGCGGAGGAAGTTGAATTGGAAGCCGCAGGTTCGGGTGATATTGCCATTGACACCGTGATTGCAGACGAATTGGACATAGAAATGGCCGGTACGACCGACCTGAACTTGAATCGCTTCAGTGGCGATGAATTGGAAATTGAGCTGGCAGGTGCCTGCAATGTTGAGATCGCTGATGTGGGAGAAGTGGTTGAGCAGGACATTGTGATTAACGGATCGGGCAAGTACTCAGCCCCAGGTTTGCAGAGTCGGTTTGCCGATATTGAAATCAGCGGTTCAACTCATGTAGTGGTGTACGTGACCGAAGAGTTACAGGTTGAAGCCAGCGGGGCGGCGGACGTACGTTATTACGGTGCCCCACGTGTTGAAGCTCATACCAGTGGTGCCAGTAAAGTGATCTCTCTCAGCAAACCGAGATCTTAGCTGCCAATATTGAAAGCTGGATAATTGTTCAATGCAGGAAAATTGGAAAGACGATCAGCCAATCTATCGGCAACTCCGCGATCGCGTGGCAGCACTGATCATGGAGGGCGCCTATCCGGAGGGGCAGGCCATACCCTCAGTGCGGCAGGTATCCGGCGAGTTTCGTATTAATCATCTCACGGTATCCAAAGCCTATCAGGAATTGGTCGATCAGGGTCTGGTGGAAAAGCGCCGGGGCTTGGGTATGTTTGTGATACCTGGAGCGAAAGACATGATACGTGAATTGGAACGCAACAAATTCTTAAACGCTGAACTACCGGAATTTGTCATTCGAATGCGGAAACTCGGTATAGATAAAGAAGAATTGATCAAGCTGTTAGAGCAACTGGATGGAGGGGCGCTTGATGAATGAGCAATCCAGCAGCCTGGTCAAGGCGCGCGGGCTTTGTAAACGTTATGGCAGCAAGTTGGCCCTCGATAATCTGGATATTGATATTCAGCCGGGACGAATAGTGGGTCTGATAGGTCCCAATGGTGCCGGTAAAACCACGGCGCTTAAATGTCTGCTGGGGCTGGCGCCTGCCCAAGGTGAGTTAATGGTGCTGGGCTTAAATCCGAGACAGGCGCGAACCGCCTTGTTGGAAGATGTGTGTTTTATTGCCGATACCGCCATTTTGCCGCGCTGGATGAAAGTATCGCAGTCACTGGATTATCTCGAAGGTGTGCATCCGAAATTTGATCGCAGCCGCGCAGCGGCTTTTTTGCAAACCACCAGTATTCGCTTTAACAGCCGGGTGAAGGATTTGTCGAAGGGCATGATTACCCAATTGCACCTGGCTTTGGTGATGGCGATTGACGCTAAGCTGCTTATTCTCGATGAACCCACGCTTGGTTTGGATATTCTCTATCGCAAACAGTTTTATACAACCTTGCTGAACAATTACTTCGATGACGACAAAACCATTATTATCGCTACACACCAGGTTGAGGAGATAGAGCATATTCTTACCGATCTGATTTTTATCAAAGACGGAAAGATAGTCCTGGACACCGCAATGGATACTTTGTCGAACACCTATCTGGAACTGAAAGTACGCGACACGGAGCTGGATCAGGCTCGGGCGTTAAACCCTATTGGGGAGCGCTCACTGCTCGGGTCGCGCGCACTGATCTATGAAAACGCTGACCGCGAAACTTTGGCAAAGCTCGGTGAGTTACATACGCCAGGCATTACCGATCTGTTTGTGGCCAAAATGAAAGCTTCCCCTGGCAAAACGGGCTTAGCGCTAAATGTGGCGGAGGTCAGCCAGTGAATACATTCAGCGCTCTTATAATGCCGGTCAAAAGAGAGTTTTGGGAACACCGCGCTCTTTTTCTGCTGCTGCCCGCTGTCTTAACCGGGTTGTTACTGGTGGCGATGGGCGCAGGTCTGTTGATTACAATCAGTGGCAATATCAATATCTCGATCAGTGGCGACAAACTTCAGTTCGGAGAGCGTGAGTCGTCCTCTAATGTCGCACCGACTGATATGGATTCACAAGTCCGTATCCTGCTTGGTGATGATGCGGAAGCCGACCGCCAGGGTTGGGAGCCTATTGAGCAGGGCGTGCTTGGCACCAGTGACGGAGATATTACCCGGGGTGCTTTGATGGGAGTAAATCTGTTGTTTGTGGTGGTAGCGATTTTGGTGGCTCTCTATTACCTGCTGGGGTCGCTCTTTAACGACAGAAAGGATGGCAGTGTGCTTTTTTGGAAGTCGTTGCCTATATCGGAAACCCAAACCGTGTTAACCAAATTTGTGGTGGCTGTTTTCGCTCTACCACTGGTTGCTTTTGTCGCGGCGATTGTCAGTGGTTTTGTTTACCTGCTGGCGGCGATGTTGTTTGTGTCACAAACAGGCTCTACCAGCATCGCCGCCGTGTGGGCGAACGCCAGTGTTATCGGAATGTCGCTGCAATATCTACTGTTGATGTTTGTTATTGGTCTCTGGGCCGCGCCCATATACGGTTGGCTTTTGCTGGCATCGGCGGCAGCAAAACGCTCACCCTTTATGATGGCGGTGATACCACCGGCGGTTGTGGTAATGATTGAAAGCTGGCTACTGGGCAGTCATCGTTTGCTTGATAGCCTGTATGCGCGTGTGCCGGGAGATGTTGTCGGAATCAAAGAGCCGGGTTTCCATTTTGAGCGCTATAGCGAAATCCTGTTCGGTCACTCGTCGTCTGCGGCGTTTTGGACAGGACTCATTGTCGCTGGCGTATTTCTGGCGGCGGCAGTTTGGCTGCGCAATAACCGTTTCGAAATTTAATTCCGATGCTAACGGATTCCTTCGCTATGGAAAAAACAGAAAACTCTCAAAAGCAGGAAAAATCTTCCTATGGGTCAGTTGTGACAAAATTTGTGGTTATTCTTTTGGGAGTAGTGGCCATGCTGGAAATCATAGCCATGCTAACCCTGATGCATCAGCAAATGAATACTTATGAGATATTTGTTGGTCGGAAATTCTCAATTATCGATCAGCTGCTGGAAATATTCTGACCTTCTGTCAATTACGGTAATATTCTATGTCATTGTTAACGTCCGAAACAAAAAACAGAGTTGAGCCAGCCACTGGCAATCGCGTTATTCTTGAGGGGAACAGTCATAAGCGTTTGCTGGTCTCTGCTGCTCTCGCGTCCATGTTCCTATTCAGCTCTCCGGTAAGTTCTGAGGAATCGGCGGCCGTGATTCGCGGCCCTTATTTGCAGCTGGCAACCCCCGACGCCATTACCGTGGTTTGGCGTTCAGACAAGCCAATTGACCCGGTTGTGCGCTATGGCCTGAAAGCGGATAAACAGGTACAGGAAGAATCTGACAATGTTTTCCAGCGAATAGCGCCGGTTGTGGACAGCAAGCCTGATAAACACTTCGCACGTTTGCACAGTGCGGCACCAAATACCTACCAGTATGAAATGACGTTGACAGGCCTGGAACCGGAGACAAAATATTTCTACTCTGTTTGGGATGGCGACAAGCCGCTGGTAGAGGCCGACAAGGATCTCTTTTTTGAAACCCATCCGCAAGCGGGTGACTCTCGTGCCACACGTTTGTGGGTAGTGGGTGATTCCGGCAATGGCACGCCAACGCAGCATAAGGTTTACGAAGCGGCGCGCAACTTTGTTAAAGAAACCAATAATCCCATAGACCTTTATCTTCACGTGGGTGATATGGCTTACGAAAGCGGTGAAGACGACGAGTTTCAGAAAAACTTTTTCGATATATACCAGCCTACACTGCAAAATACGGTAGTCTGGCCAACCATGGGTAACCACGAAGGGTTTATTTCCACCGGCATCACCGCCGATGGCCCCTATTATGATGCTTATGTCAGCCCCACCGGCGGCGAGGCAGGGGGCGTTCCCTCGGGTACCGAAGCCTACTACTCTTTCGATTACGGCAATATTCATTTTATCTGCCTCGATTCACACGACCTGGATCGTTTCCCCAATGGACTCATGGCGCAGTGGCTGGAGCGAGATCTACAGTCTACCCGGGCGGATTGGTTGATCGCGTTCTGGCACCATGCTCCCTATACCAAGGGCAGTCACGATAGCGACATCCAATTGCAGGGGCTTGAAATGCGCGAGCAGATTATGCCAATACTGGAAAAATATGGTGTTGATCTGGTGTTGACCGGTCATTCTCATATTTACGAACGTTCCATGCTGGTCGATAAGGCCTATCACACGCCAACTACCAGCGAAGGTGTTGTGCTGGACGATGGTGACGGGCACATTCACGGTGATGGTGCCTACCACAAGAGTCATGGTTTGAATCCGCACGAGGGCACCGCTCATATTGTCACCGGTCACGGTGGCGGTGCTACCAGCGCCCGTCGTGGCGTTATGCCGATCATGCGTCAGTCGATGCTGGAGCATGGTTCGGTGATTGTTGATATTGAAGGGGATATGCTCACCGCGAAAATGATCGGAGGTTCCGGTCAGATTCGCGATGAATTCCACCTGGTGAAAAAAGGTCGTGTAAAGCCAAAAATTGTGAAACAGCCCTGGTCACCAGTGGGACCCGAAGTGACTCCGGCAGGAGGTCCCTTCCCTGAGGTGCCGGTAGCCATTGCTCATTCCGGATACTGGGAAGATGGCGAGATTCACTACACACTCGATGGCACCGAGCCCACGCGTGAATCGGCTCGCTATAAAGGCCCGATTGAATTGCCCCAGGACGCAAGCCTGGTGACCCTGAAGGCGGCTTCCTTCAAGGGTAAGAAATTACAGCCGTCATTGGCGAGCACGGCCAAATACAAAGCATTTGGCCCCGATATTCCGCTTGCGCGAAACCGGATTGCAGTGGACGGAAAACTTGACGATTGGGCTCAGTGGCAGGGGGAGCCGATTGTATTGGACGAAACGACATTGAACGAGGGTGAGGAGACCGGTGTCTGGGGTGGACCGGATGACCTGAGCGCCGATATCAAACTGGCCTGGCGAAAAGAAGGTTTGTACTTTGCGGTGACGGTAACGGACGATGTTTATCTTCCCGCTGAGCATGACATGGTCATCGTCTTCGATAACTTGACCTTTATGGTTGATGGTCGTGGGGCGGAGAATCGTACCGATTCAACCATGGGGCAGGGCGCTTATATGACTATAGTCAGCGCCGATGTCAGTGGCGAGGGGCATCGCTCCTTGAGCTACACGCCTATGTTCGATAACTACACCTACGCGGCACAGCGTACTGAAAGGGGTTATGTGGCTGAATTCTTTGTGCCCTTTTCTGAGAAGTTGTTTCCCGATCAAGGGTTTAAGGCAGGGCGTGAAATTCAGTTGGCAGTGTCCATAATCGACCAGGACGGCCCCGACAGTGACGGTGCCAATGTTATGGCCTGGGGGGCACTTGTCGCAGAGGACATTATCAAAAGTACGACCTACTGGAAGCCCATGCGTCTCGCCGAATAATTAGTGGGAGGTGCAAAGATGATTTCAATATCAAAAAAAGGATAAGTGTAATGAGTTTATGGTGTTCTTGCAGATACAACGGGGGACAAAGCCGTATGGGCTTGTTGCGTTCGTCAGTGTTGGTGACGGCTTTCTTGTTGAGCTCCGGTGTCGGTGCTGAAGAATCGGCCTCTATGATTCGTGGCCCCTATCTGCAGATGGCAACCCCCGATTCAATTACTGTGGTTTGGCGTTCTGATAAGCCTATTGAACCAGTGGTTCGATATGGCTTGCAGCTGGGTAAGCAGGAACAGACGGAAGAGGATAATGTGTTCCGGCGTATAGCCCCGGTCGTTGATAAGACGCCCGCTGAACACTTCGCACGTTTACACAGTGCGGAGCCAAATACTTATCAATATGAAATGACGCTGACCGGGTTACAGCCAGAGACCAAATATTTTTACTCGGTTTGGGATGGGGACAAGCCTCTCGCTGATGCCGATAAAAATCGTTTTTTTGAAACTCACCCTGCGGTGGGGGAGTCGAGAAACACACGCCTTTGGGTGGTGGGAGATTCCGGAACCGGCACACCGGAACAACACAAGGTTTATCAAACCGCTCTCGACTATGTCGCCAAAACCAAGGCGCCAATTGACCTCTATCTTCACGTCGGTGATATGGCCTACACCAGTGGTGAAGACAAGGAGTTTCAGAAAAACTTTTTCGATATCTACCAGCCCACACTGCAAAATACCGTGGTCTGGCCGAGTATGGGTAATCACGAGGGTTTTGTCTCTTCGGGCAAGACTGCAGATGGTCCTTACTATGATGCCTATGTCACCCCTACTGGTGGTGAAGCGGGAGGTGTGCCTTCCGGTACCGAAGCCTATTACTCCTTCGATTACGGCAATATTCACTTTATTTGTCTCGACTCCCATGACCTGGACCGCTTTCCGGATGGGCTAATGGCGCGATGGTTGGAGCGCGACCTGCAGGCTACCGAAGCTGAGTGGCTGATTGCTTTTTGGCACCATCCCCCTTATACCAAAGGCAGCCACGACAGTGACACCCAGGACTGGGGCATCGAGATGCGGGAACATATCATGCCGATCTTGGAAAAGCACGGTGTTGATGTGGTGTTCACCGGCCACTCCCATGTCTATGAGCGCTCAATGCTGATCGACAAAGCCTACCATACACCGACAACCAGTGAAGGTGTTGTGCTGGACGATGGCGATGGGCATATGCACGGTGATGGCGCCTATCACAAGAGTCATGGCCTGAATCCGCATGAGGGTACGGCACAAATCGTCACCGGGCATGGCGGTGCACCTTTGGCCCGCATAGGGGCGATGCCTGTAATGCGCCAGTCAATCCTTGAGCATGGCTCGATGATTATTGACATCGAAGGCGATACGCTGACGGCCAAAAACATTGGTGTTTCCGGGCGAGTGATAGACGAGTTTCACCTGGTGAAGAAAGGTCGCGTAAAACCAACAATTGTCAAGAACCCCTGGTCACCTGTAGGACCGAAGATAACGCCAGCTGGCGGCTCTTTCCCCGCAGGAGCTGTCAGCCTCTCTCATTCAGGTTATTGGGAAAGTGGCGAGATTCGTTTCACACTGGACGGCTCGGAACCTACACTTGACTCACCTCTTTATGAGGGGCCGATTGAATTGCCCAAAGGTTCGAACATTGTTTCCTTAAAGGCGGCTTCTTTCAAAGGCAAGGATGAGCAGCCGTCAATGGCGACCATTGCCAATTACAAAGCTTTCGGTCCCGATATTCCTCGCGCGCGTAACCCCATCACCGTAGATGGCAAGCTCGACGACTGGTCGCAGTGGCAAGGGGAAGCCATTGTTTTGGGAGCAGAATTTCAAATTATAGATAGCAAAATGAATGCAGCCTGGAATGGCTCTAAAGATCTCGGTGCCGAACTTAAATTGGCCTGGGCTCCTGAAGGCTTGTATTTTGCTGTTTCTGTCGTGGACGATGTCTATCTTCCCGCCGCAAATAACTATGTCCTTGGCTTTGATAATATGACGTTTATGATTGATGGCCGTTTGCCCGAAAATCGAAACACGACATCACTCGGCGACGGTGCCTATATGGTCATTATCAGCGAGGACGCCAACGCCATTGGTGAAAAGACGCGGGCATTGTCTCTTATGAAAGACGTATTTAACGATAAGGTCTACCAATATAAAGCACAGCGCACAAAGGGTGGTTATCTGGTTGAGTTCTTTGTGCCTTTTTCCGAGGCTCTGTTTAAAGGTCAGGATTTTGGGGTCGGTAGAGAATTGCAACTGTCGCTTACGCTTATTGATCATGATAGTCCTGGAGAGTTTAAGGCCAAAGCCGTTAACTGGGGTGCCTTACCGGATCGCAGTGCTTTAAAAAGATCGACCTATTGGAAACCAATGCGATTGGGTGAATAGTGAGATATAAGTGCAATGCCCATACTTTTCGTTAATAAAAGCGAGGGCATTGCGACATGAATTCCGGATTAAATCACCCGCCCGGGGTTGAGCAGGTTGGCGGGATCAAGAGTGGATTTCAGTGACTTCATCAGTGCCAATTCGACCTCCGTGCGGCTGTACTGCAACCAGGGTTTTTTCTCCACGCCGATGCCGTGCTCTGCGGATACTGAGCCATTAAATTCCTTCAGAGGTTCGTAAACCAATTGATCACTGAGCTGGTGAAGATCTCCCTTCACGCCAGGAGTGATAAAGATATGCACGTTGCCATCGGCCATATGTCCAAACACATAACAGTTTCCGTTAGGCCACTGCTGCTTGACACCTTCGGTGACCCGGTTGGCGTATTCTTCCATATCACTGATAGGTAGACTGACGTCATAGAGGTAACAGGGTTCCTGTAAGGTGATCATCTCGAAGTTCTCGCGGATGTCCCAGAGCTGGCGGCGTTCGTTTTCTGATTTGGGCAATACGGCATCGACGATCAGGCCATTTTCGAAAGCTTGCTCGATGACGCTTTGGAAGCGTTCGCCATCACTCTCCGGATCGGCGCCTTCCGCTTCCAGTAACGCGTAGAAGGGGTAGTCTCGCGCCAGTGGCGGGCGATGAGCATTCTCGCCGGTAACGCCTTGGTAGTAGGTATTCCACATGACCTCATAGGCGCTGAGGGTGCCCCCCAAATCCCGCTGCAGTCGCTGCAGCAGTGCGGTGGTTTGCTCAAAGTTCTCCAGGGCTACCAGTGCGGTATGGCAGCTGCGAGGTTGCGGAAACAGCCTGAGCACGACTCGGGTCACAATACCCAAAGTGCCCTCAGTGCCGATAAACAGCTGTTTGAGGTCGTAACCGGCATTGTTTTTCAGCATCTGGTTCATGGAGGACACCACCGTGCCATCGGCGAGTACAGCCTCAAGGCCCAGCACCAGATTTCGCATCATGCCGTAGCGCAGAACATTAATGCCTCCGGCATTGGTGGCGACGTTGCCGCCGATGGTGCAAGAGCCTCTTGCCCCTAAATCCAGTGGGAACAACAAGTCCTGCTCCGCGAGGGTCTCCTGTACGGTTTCTAAAATGGCGCCGGCCTGGACGGTAGCGGTCCCGCCCAGGGCATCAATCTTCTCAATGGCCGTCATTCGTTCGGTGGAGAGGATGACCTCCTCTTGTCTTGGATCAGCCGCTTGAGTGCAGCAGGTACGACCACCCTGAGTGACCACCGGTTGATTCCATTCACGGCAGATTTTGAGAACCAGACTGACTTCTTCAGTGGTTGCCGGTTTAAGCAGAGCCAGTGCATAAGTGGGAGAGGCGTCCCAATAACTGGTGGCGCGCTGTTGCAATGCCTCCCCAGTGACAACGGCATCGGGGCCCAGCGCATTAATCAGGGCGCTGACTACGGGTGGTTGCTCATTCATGGCAAGACTCCAATATCTTCAGGTTATACCTTTTTATACCTTTCACACTGTTGGGAACGGTGATTTATCTGGTCATCATATATGTATAATTAACCTATCATACAGGATGGGCTTGCTTGTGTGAACCAAAATTTAATTGGTGTATTATCTGCGCTATGTGAATTCTAACCTGATCAGGACATTATTGTGCCCCCTAGTGCCAAGCCCGAACAGCCTGAAACTCTGGTTCAG
The DNA here is from genome assembly GCF_011683955.1 of Pseudomaricurvus alkylphenolicus. GTDB lineage: Bacteria > Pseudomonadota > Gammaproteobacteria > Pseudomonadales > Cellvibrionaceae > Pseudomaricurvus > Pseudomaricurvus alkylphenolicus. The sequence continues at coordinate 300,504 of NZ_JAAQPI010000009.1, read as the reverse complement.
AGTACCAAGCTGGCGATTATCGAACACATCCGTGGACACAACCTTAAAGTGGGTGACAAACTTCCGAGCGAAGCCAGTTTTGTCGAACAGCTGGAGGTCAGCCGCACCGTAGTGCGAGAGGCCTATAAATCTTTGGTGGCACTGGGCATCATCGATATGAGCGCCGGCAGGAGGGCTGAGGTCTCGGGTTTCGATGGTTCCGTAATCGGACTGACGCTCACCCACGCCTTGCGTACCGATCAGCTCAATGTGCACCAGGTGTGGGATGCCCGCCGATCTATCGAGCTGCGCTCGGTGGAATTGGCGGCCATGCACCGCAATGACCAACAATTGGCCACCATTCAGCAGCTTTGTCGCGATATGCGTGAGCACTTCCTTGATGAAGCGGCGATCACGGAATACGACATCCAGTTTCATAACGCCATTGCCGAGGCCAGCCGCAACCCCTTGCTGGGTGTGTTGGTACTGTCGCTCAGCAGTGCCATCCGTGAGACCAATCCCATCGTCTGGCGCTATCGCCGCACTGAAGCGGAACAGATGGAGATCGTTGAGCTGCACGAGCGAATTGCCGAGGCCATCAGCGCGCGCGATCCCGATGCCGCTCGCGAGGCCATGGAGGCTCACTTTGGTGTAGCCATCGCCGGGCTGGCCAAGGCGGGGTTCAGCTGATCCGTCAGCGGGCTCCGGATTCTGTTCAGGACAATTCGCTCACGGCTTCCTGGCGCTCTGCGGTTTTCGATTGGCGAATACAGATTGACGCAAACACCGAGCCGGTAATGTTCAGCCACACACTGAAAATAGCCCCCGGAAGGGCCGAACTGGCGCTAAAGAATTTTAGCGCCAGCGCTGTGGCCAGTCCCGAGTTTTGCATACCCACCTCAATGGCGATGGTGCGGCAGACGGTGGCATCAAAACGCAACATCCAGGCCGCGAGATAGCCCAGAGTCAATCCGGTGCAGTTGTGCATAAGCGTGGCAAACACCACGGCCAGGGCAACATCCCCCAGCCTGCCCGCATTCAGCCCGACCACAATGGCGATAATGATCAGTATGGTCACCACCGACATGGGGGCCAGTAGCTTCTCCACCTTGGCCACCCATTGATGGGCGAAGCTGTTGGCGAGTACGCCCAGGCCGACGGGCAACAGAATCATCTTGAACAGGCTCAGTAACATATCAACCGCCGGTACATTCACGCTAGAACCCACCAGCAGCGACAACAGCAGCGGTGTCATCACCACGCTCATCAGGGTGGAGAGGGCGGTCATGGATACCGACATGGCCACATTGCCCTTGGCGATATAGGTCATGACATTGGAAGAGGTGCCTCCGGCGACACTGCCCACCAGCACCATGCCCACCGTCAGCTCCGGGCTCAGGCCCATCAGTCTGGAGATCATCAGCGCTGTCAGCGGCATCACCGAAAATTGCAGCAACATACCCGCGAACATGGCGGTTTTATACTTGCGCACATCCCAAAAATCCTGCGGACGCAGCGTCAGGCCCATGCACAGCATCACCACCATCAGCAGCGGCACGATGGCCCCTTTGCCCTGGGAAAACACCTCGGGAAACTGGAATCCGATAAGCGCCGCAAGGGGCGCCCAGACAGGAAATAACTTTAGAAACATTTAACTGCCCAACAATTGCTTGGCATTGGAGCGCGCAAACTGCGCGCTGATGCATTCATCAATCACGTCCAGGTAACGATCGACTCCGTCTTTTCCGAACACCATCGGATGGCGGCCATCGACCCTGCCCTTGGCGTGTAGCCGAAAACTGCCGGTTACCCAGGCGTGGGTGCTGATCAGGCCCTCGACGGCCTGTTGGCGAGCGAGGCTCTGGAAACGGTGTAGTGAGTCGTGCATCTGGGTGAGTTCTTTGATGTTTTCGTGCAGGGCGTTGCCGCCCCACATGCCCACAAAATGGGTGTTATCGCCATCCCTCACGGGGAATATGGGCGACAGCGTGCCGGGGGTGTGTCCTGGAGTCACCCAAAATGTCACTGTCGCGTCGCCCAAGGTCAGGGTATCGCCGTCATTCACCACCATATCCATTTCCGGAGGTGTGACACCGGGGTACCCCTTTTTCATCGCCCAGGGCAGTGCAATATCATTGGGAAAATACTTCCAGTCGGCTGCAGACATGATCACCCGCACGCCGTAGGTCTGCTGCAGGTAGTGTGCACCACCGTAGTGGTCAAAATGGGCGTGGGTGATGACCAGGTATTTGAGGTCATTGGGATCCAGCCCCAGCTGCTTCATGCCGGGCAGCAAAATGCGTTTTACCTCGCCCTCGTTGTTAAGGGCGTCGAACAGGATCAGGCCGTCACCCGTGTCGAGAATCCAAGTGCCCACGGCGTAGGGGCCCACATAGTAGAGATTGTCAAAAGCGGCGAAGGGTTCAACCGCCGGCGCCTTGGGGTTGAGGAAGTGGGGGATGTTGTTCAGCGCATAGGGGATCTGCGCCGGTGCCGGTTGGCAGATGATGCCCTCGGCGTGGAAGGCCAGCTCAGGGCCTCCGACTTCCTTCGCTCTTTGTACGTGGGCTGCTGCCGAGAAGGATTCCTGCTCTGTTGTAGGGCCTTGGGCGCTGACGGCCAGCCCGGTATATAGCAGCATGAAAACCAGGACTATTTTTTTCATTGATCACATTACCTCAAAACACTTTGCCAGGTATGGTGGGGTGCCTGCATTGATTAATAAGAATACGAATATGCATCCTTATAATTTTGCGAATACAGTACCAAACGTCTTTCTTGAGTGTTATCCTATATCAAAGTTAAACCTATAGTACAGGATTAATTGAAGAAGTCTTTCACCATAACTCCCGGGAAAGAAGATGCTAGCTAGGAAAATCCAGCAAAAACAGCGTGTTATTACTAAAATCTGGTTTCGAGTCAGAGTCTGCACAACGCCTCTTCTGCTTGCGGGGCTGTCGACTATCTCCCTTGCGGACCATACTCACGGGCACGACAGCCCGGGATTGGAGCTCTGAGGATTATCGTGATTACTGTGATTGAGTTTCTTGTTCTGGTCTGTGTTCTGGGTTTTTCATTGTCTGTGGCGACAGGCTCAAAACCTGTCAGTAAGTGCTTGCCGTTGTTGATGGCCACCGTGGCAGTCATCGCAAGCACGGGTTTGGTTCTTGCCGGGCGCAGCGTTGCTGTGCCGATACTGGTGATGTCGTTGGTCTGTCTGATTGCGGGCATCTGTTTGAGGGGCAGGGAAGAGCGTCGCCGTCCTGTTTTGGCGGCGGGGGTATTTGCCCTCTCTGCCTTGGCCTTACTGCCCGCATTGATGCTTGCTTCGAAGCCGACATTTCCGGCGCTGGAAGGCCCTCATAAGGTTGGCGTGCGCGCGGCCGAAATCAAAGATATACACAGAGGTAATGACTGGGAGGCCGTCGGCAACAATACCCGCCGAATCCTGATCCGCTTATGGTATCCGGCGGTGAGCATTCCCGAGACGGCTTCAAACCACAGGCACCCGCCAGCTGAGCGCCAGTATTCCAGCGTTTTGTCGGGTGGCGGATTCGATCCCTTCAAACTGATAGGCGAGGCCCTACTCGATACGAACACCCATGCCTGGTGGAATGTTGCACCGCTGCCGGGCAGTTTTCCGTTGCTGGTATTCAGCCACGGCTATGGCGGGCACGTGGCGACCAACTCAGTGTTAATGGAGCAGCTGGCCAGTCGCGGTTATGTGGTGGTGAGTATTACTCACCCGGGCGAAAGCTCAAGCCTGGTGTATCTTGATGGACAGCCAATGCCACAGGCTCCGCAGCGGCGCGAGTTACTGGCCGAACACGCCGCCACAAACCTGTTTGATGCCTTTTACCTGGACACCGCCGAGCGCATGGCCTGGGTGGTCGATACCTTTGAACCCATCAGGATGGTCAGCCAGCGTTTCCCTGTTTGGGCGGACGACTTTCAGTCAGTGGTCAGCGCCCTGCAAGGTGGGGAATTTAACGGGGACATTGGCGATATTCTTGAGTACACAGATTTTGAGTCAATCGGCTTTCTGGGCATGTCGGCGGGAGGAGGCTCGGCCACGGCTGCCTGTCACTCCGACTCGCGCTGTGCTGCGGTAGCGGCGCTGGATGGGGGTCTTGGATTGCCTTTTCTCCGCGATGCTCATATTCGAACCCCGGCGCTGATATTTGAAGGTGGATACCCGAAAAGATTGGGCGCGCAGGATCTATACTACGAGCCGCACAGTGAATTCGGGCGTAATCCAGAGGTGACTCGACTGGTCTTTCCGGACAATGGCCATGCCGACTTCACCGACCTGGCTTTGGCGCTGTCGCCATTGGGCAAGAGCCTCTTTCCAAAGCTGCTACCCGTATTGGGGCCTGTCGACGGAGTACAGAGCATTCGGGCGCAAAGTCAATTGACGGCGCGGTTTTTCGATATCTACCTGAAGGGGCAGTCGGCCGGGCAGTTTCCGCAGCGGGAGTTGCTAGCCAACCCCGTTGTCCGGCAGGTGGATCCCGAGCCGTTTCGAGCCTGGATCAAAGCCGTTACCGCCCGGCGCGCCCGCTATTGATCCCCAAATACTCAACCGATCATAGGTTTTGACTTCTCGATCCGGATCGTTCGTGTCCAATTCATACCACTCGGCATCTAGCTCCGCTTCGAAACCAGAGGGCGTTTTTACAAGGAGCGGCTGCGAGCCATGCGTTGGGCGCAGCGGCTGAAGCGGGTATTCGACATAGAAGTGGAGACCTTCGCAAGACGCGGTGGCCAGGTGGCGAAAAAGGGTGTTGATTTCAACGCGGCGTCACGAGCCTTGCAGTTGTTGCAGCAGGAGCTGGAAGAGCAGGTGAGCTGAAAGGTTCATCGGGGCGGCAGCCCTTTAGTTGCGTCGCTTCAGCCCGTTGAGATAGAGAAGCATATGGTTATCTGCAATTTCTTTGGGCGTCACTCGCTTGGGTTCGTTGTACCATAGTGCGAAGCGGTTGGTGAGTGCGGCGTGCACCTTGTCGGCGAAGAAGATGGAGACCTTTCGGTAATACCCGTCATCAATAGCTTGTTGTACTCTCTGGCGAAAATCTTCATCCAGCGCGTGTATGTATTCCATCACCACTGCTCTGTGGTCGGGTTTCAGACAGTCAAGGTTATTGTAGGTCGGCAGCGGCCCAATCTCGCTGATGTGCCCCTCAAAGAGATAGCGTTGAATCTGAATGGTCCAGGACATGGGGGTTTCATTGGAAACATGCTTGCCAGAGCTGGTGACAAATTTCATTTCACGCATCATGCACAGGTAATAGAGCTCGGCTTTGTCCTTGGCGTGATAGTAGAGCGCCGCGCGAGTGACATTGGCTTTTTTGGCAACCTCATCCATTGATGTGGCGGCGACGCCATTGAGATTAAACAGAATGGATGCGGTGCGCAGCAGCGCTTGCTTCTTTTGTTCGCGCTTGCCGGGTGGCTGGGGTTCGAGTGTGTTGACCCTGTCAGGCAGCTCAAAAGTGGGGCGATCGCGGCGATAAACCCCATGGGTCAATATGTCGTCAATGGCGATCAGAGCATCAGTGCGGGAGTAACCCGCTCGACCGCTTAGCCAGAAAGCCAGCCAGTCCACGATTGAGAGCACGCCGATGGCAGTCCATCGGGCGTTGGACGGGGTGATGCTACCATCATTAATTCCCTGGTCGATCAGGTTCTCCAGTGCGTGCAGATTACGCCTGCGACCCTCAATCAAAGCGCAATACTTTTCTTCGGGCAGGGAGGCGAGGTCGGAAAATGCAATGCGATTACCACTTGTGGACGACAACCTTCTGCGTACGAAGGCCCTGACCTTTTCCAGCCCATCAAACCCGGGCTCGTCAACGGCTTCCAGCTCTTGTTGGTAGGATTGAATGACCCGCTCGAAGCAGCGAAATACCAGGTCTTCCTTATCGGTAACATAGTGGTAGAGCGTGGCAGGCATCAAATCGAGATCCGCGGCCACATCCTCCATGGTCACAACGGTAAAGCTCTGCCGATTAAAGCGCCTTGTTGCGGCGTCGAGCACTTCCCCTATTCTTAATTCACGGCGTTGCTCGCGGCGAGACTGAGCGGGTTTGACCGTTTCCTGGGCGGGCATGTTCACGAGTTCTATCCATACTTTAGGAGGGTATTTCCCGCTCTGTCGTTGGGCCGGGAGCATACCTGCGTTTATCTCAATATTGGCTTGGCCTGGAACGAGCCAACCACTCTTTGCAAATATATACATTAAGGTTGGAATTTTCCACAAGTAGTTTGGGTTTAATTCCATGTTGAGGCCTGTATGGAACAGGCCAAGAATCGAACGGCATTTGGGCTTGTGTGGGTGAATGCTAATATTTTCTTTGAAATACAGTTGGTTATGACGGTGCTGGTTGTGCAGGAGTAAATGTTCTGGCGTTTTTGTCGGCTTTCTCATTTCGGGGTGGATGCTGTTGTTAGGTCAGCGTAAATCTATACATCTTGATTGACATCCTTGTTTTCATTGGTAAAACTATACATTCAATTAGATTTTTCTTTCGAGTACCGGGTGACCGCATTGGGCGGGTTGTCCACATATTGAAGAGATACTGGATGAGATTTACGAGGACATTTGTATATACGTCGCTGATCGCCGGGTTGGCACTGGCTTCTTTTTTCTATTTGGGCGAGAGGGATCTGCGGGATTCCGAGGTGGTTTCCATTGCATCGGGAGATCTTCGCGGTACGGTAGATCCCGCTTCCGGGGTGGCTAGCTTCAAGGGTGTGCCGTTTGCGGCCCCTCCTGTCGATGAGCTGCGGTGGGCGCCGCCAAAGCCCCCGCATGCCTGGTCTGGGATCAGAAACGCACATTCACATGGCGCCAGATGCGTGCAGGAAGTGGGCGCGACAAAATCTTACCTGGGGTTGATGGCGGAAGGTGTGGGGATGTCCCCGTGGAAGAGGACGATTCTGGAATTTGTGGCGGGCCTTGAAGACGAGGTGGCCATCAGTGAGGACTGCCTGACTCTGACGGTGTGGACTCCTGCCGATCTCCGGATGTTGAGATCGGCCCCTCGTGCGGTGATGGTCTGGTTTCATGGTGGATATCACAAGTTTGGCGCGGGTGATTCGCCCGAATTCGATGCTTCCAGGCTTGCGCAGCTGGGCGTTGTTGTGGTGTCAGTCAACTATCGTTTGGGGGTGATGGGGTTCTTTGCTCATCCTGAGCTGACAGCAGCATCGGTCCATGGCAGCTCAGGCAATTATGGAACGCTGGATCAGCTGCAGGCGCTGAAGTGGGTCAGAAAGAACATACACGCCTTTGGTGGTGATCCGGACAGGGTGACGATTTTTGGGGAGTCGGCGGGCGCTCATTCGGTGGGCCAGCTGATGGCTTCTCCGCTGGCGGTCGGCCTGATGCACCGGGCCATCGCCCAGAGCGGTATAGGCACTCATCAACAGGCGACACTGGAGCAGGGAGAGAAAGCCGGTTTGCGGCTCGCTAACAAGTTGGGTGTCAGGGGGGAAGGGCAGTTGAGGAAATTGCGGGCGCTGCCCGCGGAAAAATTGCACGAGGCGTTTGCAGGTCGGCCCGAGTTCGAGCTCTTGTCCCACCCTGTTGTAGACGGATGGGTCTTACCTCAGTCAACGGCAGCCGCTTTTAATTCGGGGGCGCAGGCGCCGATTCCTCTTGTTATTGGCAGCAATGCCGACGAGGGAACTCTGATTGCACCGACCATCGGCTCGCCTTTTGTTCATAGGCAGCCCGGTCCGGGTAGTGCTAGCGAATACCGAGCTCTGATTCACCAGGAGTATCCGCAGCAGGGTGACAGGGTGTTGGAGTTATACCCGGTGAGAGGTGACGAGAATCTCACCAGGGGGATGAGCGGCTTGTTGGGAGATCACCTTTTTGGAATGAACAGTTGGTTCGCGGCCTCCAGGCACAGCCGATCAGGTCAGTCGACATTTCTCTATTTCCTGACCAGGAAATCACCTTCGCCGGCTCAGTGGGCCGGCGCTTATCATGCCATGGATATTCAATTTGTCTTTGGTCGTTTCGTGCCTCTGTTCCCAAGAGCAGATTATGATGAAGCTCTATCTGCGGCCGTTATGAATTACTGGGTTCAGTTCGCCAGGTCAGGCAATCCGAATCAGGCGGGTTTGCCGCAGTGGACGCCTTTCGATGTGCTTGATCCCCGGGAGCTGGAGTTGGGGGAGCGAGTGGGTATGCGCCCTGTTGCGCGAAAGGACCGCTACCAACTTCTTCTGGCGCCACTGGAAAAAAGTCTTCAGCAATAGCTTGCGTTCTCTCATGCGACCTGCTTCTCCCCCTCGGTGCGCGTGGCCAGTGCTTGGCTGCGCCGTGATCGGTATCTCCTGGGCTTCTCCCCCCTAAGCTGGCATCTGACCAGCCCTAAAAGTTTACGGCAATATAGATTTTTACTCCTTTCAGTCGGTTTTTTATACCGAAAAAGTCCAAAAAATTATCGCCGGGCTACCATAATATTGCCATTAACCTGATTTTAGTGACTGAATTATTCCTGCTCCAATCACTTACACTATTGATTTATAGGCATATTTTTTAATTTCTCACCAGACTGAGAGCGAGGTGCGATTTGGGATCCAGGCTCAATCCACATTTTGATAAATCTATACACTGGGGTTGACTGATGCTCAGCAAGCTGTAAAACTATACATCAGCCTAGATAATGGCGATCAACTTTAACAGGTGGCCCGGAAGCAAGTCATTTCAGCAGTCAATGGCTTTGAAATGCGGTGGGCAAAAGCAGGTAGGAGACAAAGTGGTATGTACCGAAATTTAGCAATAGGTGTGATGGCGACCATGACTGCGGGATTAGCGACCCCCGGTAAGGCTGCAGAGGAGTCACCCAGTCGCTGGTTTAACGAGGGCAGGACAAGCGTCGCCGATATCGTTGGCAAGGCAAATGCCGGCGGGGCCAAGAATGTGATCCTGTTTCTGGGAGATGGGATGGGGATTTCGACCGTTTCCGCCGCACGAATCCTGGCAGGACAGCAGGCCGGGGCGACAGGTGAGGAGCATTCGCTGAGTTTTGAGGAGCTGCCAAAAACCGGTTTGGTAAAAACTTACAATACCAATCAGCAAGTGCCGGATTCCGCCGGCACCATGACAGCGATCATGACCGGGGTGAAAACCAAGGCCGGTCTGATTTCACTGAACCAGAAGGCGGTTCGTGGTGATTGCGGCACCGTGGCGGCCTCTTATCAATCAACGTTGCTCGAGCGCGCTGAGCTCCAGGGGTTGTCCACGGGTGTGGTTACCACCGCTCGATTGACTCACGCCACGCCCGCGGCGACCTATGCCCATTCACCGGAGAGAGGCTGGGAAAGCGATGCCGATATGCCGGCAGCGGCCATCGAGCAGGGGTGTCTGGATATCGCCCGCCAGTTCGTGAATTTTGACATTGGCGATGGTATTGAGGTTGCGCTGGGCGGAGGCCGGGAAAAATTCCTTCCGGAGTCAAAGCCTGATCCTGAAGAAGACGACGAAACGGGGGAGCGGGAAGATGGCCGCGACCTGACCAGGGAGTGGCGGGAAAAACACTCGGATGGGCAGTACATCTGGAATCGCGCTCAATTTGAAGCTGTGAATCCAGAATCAACCCAGCGCCTGCTCGGGCTGTTCGAATCGTCTCACATGAAGTATGAATTGGAGCGCCAGTACAAGGAAAGCAAGCCGGGTGCAATCGGTGAGCCTTCGCTGAGCGAAATGACCGACAAGGCCATCGATATTCTTTCAAAAAATAAAGATGGCTACTTCCTGATGGTTGAAGCCGGTCGGATTGACCACGGCCATCACTTTGGAAGTGCAATCCGGGCGCTGACCGAGACCGTTGAGTTGTCCAACGCCGTGCAAGTCGCTCTGGACAAGGTGGATCTAAAGGATACCCTGATTATCGTAACCGCAGACCATAGCCATGTATTTACCATGGGTGGCTACCCCACGCGCGGCAACCCGATTCTAGGCAAGGTTAAAGGTAACGACCGCTCTACTGGCGAACCGACTGGCAAATACGAATTGGACGATCTCGGTAGACCCTACACAACGCTGAGCTACGCCAATGGGCCGGGTTATACCGGCGCATCGAAGAGCAAGCTGATGGGGGATCAGGATGAGGGCAGCAAAAAATACCCGCATGCACCGACCATAAAACCCGGCTACGGTAGTTACCGGGGTATCACCAGCGGGCGTCCCGATCTGACCCATACCGAAACAGACCATCACTCCTATCTGCAAGAGTCAACTCTGCCGCTGCCATTGGAGACCCATGGGGGTGAGGATGTTGCCGTGTACTCGATCGGGCCGGGATCCAAAGCAATTGGTGGTGTGATGGAGCAAAATGTGCTGTTTCACGTAATGATGAATGCCCTGTCGCTTCCCTGTGATTGTAATTTTGCTGCTCAGTCGACCGACTGATCCAACCGCTGAGCCACTATTGCCCTGTTTGGCTTATTCATCGAATCAGTCGGACGGGACACCTGGAGTCGCACCAAAAAGCGGCTCTGAAAACAACGCTCGAGATAACAATAAATCGTGAGGAGATTGGATATGTCCAGCATTGGAAGATATAAAATCGAAAAACCCTTATCCGTTTTGGCGATGGCAATTTGTGCTGCCTCTCCACTGGCGGAAAACGCCGAGGAAGCAGCTGCTTACGGTGCCGACAGTTTGTACGATATTGAGGAAATTATCGTAACCGCGACCAAGCGCTCGACCAATCTGCAAGACACTGCAGTGGCCATCTCGGCCTTCGATGCCAAATCCATGGACAAGTTGGGCATCACCTCTGCGGAAGACTTTGCACTGCACACACCTTCCGTCAGTTACAGCGACTCCCCATCCAGGCTGTTTGTTCGTGGGGTGGGTCGTATTGACAATGCACTGGGGCTGGATCCCGGGGTGGCGGTCTATGTTGATGGTATCTATCAGCAGGAAGTGGACCAACTCTCCACTGACTCTTTTGAAGTCAATCGGGTTGAGATCTTGCGCGGACCTCAGGGGACCTTTTTTGGCCGTAATGCGACCGGCGGTGCCGTGAACATCATCAGCAAAAGACCCGCAGAGGAATTCGAGCACAGAGTGCGTGCCAAGGTGGGCAATTATGAGTTGAAAAACGTGGCGGTGTCATCTTCCGGCCCCCTTACCGAAAATATCGGCTATCGGGTTTCAGCGTCCCAGAGTCGTCACGATGGCTATATCGAGAATGTGTCGGGAACGGATATGGCTCAGAAGGATTCTTTTGGCGTGCGTGCGCAGTTGCAAATCGACAACCTGTTCAGAGACAGCGATCTGTGGTTGATGCTGAACTACAGCGAGTCCAACGAAGCGGATACGCCTGAAGTTGTCATCACCCCATACGTGACCGATGACGAGGGGTCTCTGGTGTTGGATGGTCTGTATGGCTGGGATAAAATCAATCCTGCGGTGGAAAACCCCAGAAAAGTCGACTTCAATGATGTGGGTGTAGAGACCCTGGAATCACTGAGCTTTGCGGCGAAGTTAACCGTGCCCCTGGAAGGACTGACGTTTGTGTCATCAACGGGAGGACGCAAAATCGATTATGCGGTACTGGGCAGTGACGGTGATGGGGGCTCCAATCCCAATCCTCTGCAGCGCCACATTGTAGACCTGATACAAACCGGTGAAAGTATCAGTCAGGAATTTCAGCTGACATCCGATGAAAATCCTGAGGGTGGACTTCAGTGGGTGGCCGGGGTGTATTTTTATCACGAGGAATCCACGCAGCCTTATTGGCAGCGCTCGCCGGGCAGTGATGGGCTGGATCACGCTCTGCCACTGGACGACATCCTGGCGCAGTTGGGGGCCGGTGCTCCACCTTTCGTCAACGCGGTTGACTCGTTTGAGCGAACCGGCCGTACGAATACATCCTACCATCAAACCGGTGAACTAGAGACCAACTCCCACGCCGTCTATTTTGACGCAAACTATACGTTCAATGAAGAGTGGAGACTATCGGCAGGTATTCGCTATTCCGTCGACAAAAAGACGGTATTCGAAGACCAGTATGCGGTTGTGGATCTCAAGAACCTGAAAGAAACAGACATCGATGCCATAGGCCTGATCGTTATCGACGAAAGCCGCGAGGACGAGAATACTTGGCGAGATACTTCATATCGTTTGGTTCTGGATTATCAACCGAATGAAGATTCACTGATTTATGCCTCCCTTGCTACCGGTTACAAGGCTGGCGGATATCAGCTGGGATCTCTGCAGGGGGATTCGCTGGCGGGAAGCTCATTTGATTCGGAACAAGTGATCAGCTATGAAGTTGGCGTTAAAACACTGATCAATGATGTCTTGAGGCTAAATGGTGCGGTTTTCTACTACCAGTATGATGACATGCAAACTGTCTCCTTTGAGTCGGTTCTTGGCGTCACCACAGAGGCGTTGATCAACATCCCTGAAGTAGATTCCTACGGGGTGGAATTGGAGGTTCTGTGGCATGTTAATGAGAACCTTCGGCTGACTGGAGGTTTCAGTCATATTGACAGTAAATTTACCAAGTCCGGCTGTCTTTTTGATGAAGTGTTCCCGCACAAGGAGGATGCAAAGTGTGCCGATCTTGGGCCAGGCTTTAACAGCCTGGAGGGAAATCCAACGCCCTATTCACCTAAAAACAAGCTTACGCTCAATGCTTCCTATTCCTGGGATACAAGCTGGGGAGAGGTCATCGCGGGAGCAACCTATTCCTGGGTTGATGAAATTCAGTACTCCCTCTTCGACACTGACACCACTCGTGCCGATGAATACGATCGGATAGATCTTTCGTTGCGATGGATCAGTGTTGACGAGAAATGGAATATGGTCTTCAGGGGCAAGAATATCGAAGACAAAGTCAGCTATGGCAAGCTCGCACACGATGGCCCGGATATATTGGAAGCCAGCATCAATGCCCCGAGAACCTATAGCTTAGAGGTTAATTATTCACTGTAGTCGTTACGTCCTGATTGGGAGGCGTCATGTGGCGTCTCATCTTTTTGAGATTGCAGTCGGAATGTGTTCGAAGAACGCTTGTACCAAAAGGATTGATTCTTATCGACGTCGGTCGGTAGAACAATCTGGTTCGAGTGATCTATCAACTAGCAGTAGTTTTTAAAATTAAGTGATTGCGAAAATTTTGTGGTGAGAGGATTTATGGGGTTAAAGAAAGGCCAAAAACTGCCATTGCGAAGTAAAGTGTTTTTTGCCGTTGGGGCCGGCCCGGATAGCCTCTACACGGCGATGGTAGCCGGCTTCACCCTGATATTTTATAATCAGGGTTTGATGCTTCGAGGTGACCTGGTCGGTTTGGGCTTGCTGATTGCAACCATAGCCGATGCGGTTTCCGATCCGATCATCGGGTCCTTGTCGGATGGGTGGCGTTCCCGCTGGGGTCGCCGGCACCCGTTCCTGTTTTTCGCACCGTTGCCGCTGGCAATATCCATCTATTTCCTGTTTTCTCCCCCCGACTTAATAGTAGAAGGGGGTAATAGTGGGACGTCCGGTCAGTTGATGATGTTTGCCTGGATGACCGTCTGGATGATCGCGGGCCGACTGTTTCTCACCATGCAGAATATTCCTCATCTGTCACTAGGTGCTGAACTTAGCAATGACTATTGCGAGCGAGCCAGTATTTTCAGTTTAAATGCGATTTTCGCCGGGATCTCCGCCTCAATCTTTGGTTTTCTTGCGTGGAGGATATTCCTGAATGGCGAATCGCTCAGAGAAATTGATAACGCCTGGGTTCCCGGTCAATTGAATCCCGCGAATTATCAACCACTGGTGCTGTTCGCCGCTATCATGATTTTGGTCAGCGGGCTGCTGACGGCCTGGTTTACCAAAGACCGAATTCCCTATTTGCACCAGTCAGGTATCAAGGGGCGTTCCCTCAGTCTATGGAGTACCTGGAAGGATGTCATTGGCACCCTGAAGAACCACTCCTACCGCTGGACGCTGATTGGACTGTTTTTGTTGTTGTTCACGACGGGAATCGGGGAAGCCGTAAACCCTTTAATGGGAGTGTTTTTTTGGCGTCTGAGCGGCGAACAGATCGCCTGGTTCGCTGTAGCCTCCTTCGTAGGAGTGATGGTTGGGTCAAGTGCTGCACCAGTAGCAATACGGCACTTTGAAAAGCGCGACGTTGCGGTATTTCTGGTGGCGACATTTGCTTTCCTGGTTCCATTGCCCGTCATTGGCCGCTTTATGGACATATTGCCGGCCAATGGTTCCAGCCTGCTTCTTCCGTTGCTGTTGATTCAAGCAGGCCTCTGTGCCTCATGTGTCTCTGGGCTGAATGTTTGTGTGATGTCGATGTTGGCAGACCTTGCTGATCAATTTGAGCTGGAAACGGGCCTGAGACAAGAGGGTATTCTGTATTCTTCTCGACTGTTTTTCTCCAAGCTGAGTTCATCGTTCACCTATTTTGTTGGAGGCATGTTGTTGCAGCACTACATCCTGTTTCCCGTCGGATCAAATCCCGGCGAGGTTGCAGACGATGTATTGTTCCGGCTGGCGGTTGTGTCGGGCTTCCTAGCGGTAGTTGGAGCCGCGTTTGCGACCTTTGCCTACGGTCGATACAGGTTAAGCCGAGCTGATCATGCATCCGTTGGTAAACAACTTGAAACGAAACGCCAGCGTCTCTCAAAGGGAGAAGCCTCCTCATCTTCGAATGTTCCACCTCATATAAAAGCTGAACCGGGTTTGACTCAGGTTTGAGCTGTGCCATCCGGCGCGGTGGCAAATAAAGAAATTCGAGAAAATCACACAGGAGATGTAGGTTCGTGGTTGAATCACGTGTTGAATACCGAAAAGCCATCGACTTTCTAACAGGAGAAGGTCAGCAGTTTGAGACTGAATACTGTGTCATTAACGGCGTAAACAGCCTGGTTTATAAAAATGCCCCAAAAAACTTGAAGGAATACTTTGAGCTGACAGCAGGGAATAGTGACAACTCTGACAAGACATTTATCGTTTTCGAAAACAGGCGATACACCTACGCAGAGATCATGCAACTGGCGAGACAATTTGCGGCCTCTTTATTGAGTGATTATTTTGTGGCGAAGGGTGATCGCGTCGCTATTGCAATGCGAAATAATCCGGAGTGGATAGTTGCCTACATGGGAGCCCTGCTGGTCGGCGCAGTCGTCGTTCCCATGAACGCCTGGTGGACTGGAGACGAGTTGAAGTATGGACTAGAGGACAGCGATGCGAAGGTGGTTGTTTGCGACCTGCAGCGAGCTACGCGCATATTGCCCTATGCCGATGAAATGGAGTTATCCCTGGTAGTGGTAGCAGACCAGGAGTTGACGGAAGAGACGGTTCGTTTCGATGACCTGTTGGCAGTTCACTTTGACGCGTCTATTCCCTCGATTCTCGTTGATCCAGAGGACGACGCAACCATCATGTATACCTCGGGTTCTACAGGGCATCCCAAGGGCGCAGTTTCAACTCACCGTGCTGTTCTTTCGGCAATTATGAGCTGGTGTTTGATGGGAAGCGCGCGAGAACTGGCCGAAAATCAGAAGAGCGCCGAGACACCTTATCCGCCAGCAGCCTTGTTAACGGTACCACTCTTTCATGTCACCGGAAGTCACTCCCTGTTCTTGCAGTCAATGTTGGTCGGACAAAAACTGGTGATGATGACCAGGTGGGATGCAAAAGTCGCGGCTCAGTTGATTGAGCGAGAACGAATCACATTCTTTAATGGTGTGCCCACAATGTCAGCCGAACTTCAGGTTGTTGTCGATAGTGGGCAATACGATGTATCCAGTATTTCGAATATCTCATCGGGAGGCGCCGCTCGCCCGCCGGAGCAAGTCAAAAAGATAATCGAGACCTTTGGATACTCGCTGGCCACCACAGGCTATGGACTTACTGAGACCAATGCGCTGGGTTGCGTTATTTGGGGTGAGGACTACGAGCAGAGATCCCGTAGCGTGGGTCGTGTTGTTCCGGCAGTCACAGAAATCAAAGTGATCGACTCAACGGGAAGGTCACTTGACGCCGGCGAAGCGGGAGAAATCTGCGTGAAAACACCTGCCAATGTCAGGGGGTATTGGAACAGTCCGGAGGCCACGTCAGAAGCATTTATTGACGGCTGGTTTCATACCGGTGATGTGGGCTACCTCGACAAGGAAGGCTTTCTCTTTATCGTAGACCGGATCAAGGACATTATTATTCGCGGCGGCGAAAACATCAGCTGCCTGGAGGTCGAGGCTGCGATCTATGAACACCCTAGTGTTGAAGAGGCCGTTGTCTTTGGCATGCCGGATGAGCGATTGGGCGAGGTGGTTGGCGCGGTTGTTGTGTTGCGGCCTGAAAAGCAACTCGCCCGCGAGTCGCTTGAGGATTTCCTGGCGATGACATTGGCCGCCTTTAAGGTTCCAGCGCACATCTGGTTTCAGCAGAAAAAGTTGCCCCGAATTGCCTCAGGAAAGATTTCAAAACGCGATGTGAAGGAAAAGTACCTGGTATCTCTAGTGTGAACACATTCGAATCGTCCTTTCAGGAAACACGGGAACTAAACAATGCAATTAGAAAACAGTGTGGCAGTGATAACCGGTGGCGCATCCGGCTTGGGTGAGGCGACGGTGCGAAAGTTTCACAGCATGGGCGCCATGGTTTCAATCTTTGATATGAACGATGAAGCAGGAGAGGCGTTGGTTAAGGAACTCGGGGGCAGCGTGATATACCAGCATATAGACGTCGCGTCGGAGGCATCGGTAAAAGCCGGTCTGGAATCTACCTTACGCGAATTTGGGGCCATTCACATCTGCTGCAATTTCGCTGGAATCGGCTATGCGCACAAAGTGGTCGGCAGGGATGGGGCCCACAACCTCAATGATTTTCAGAAGGTGTTGGATGTGAATCTGAGCGGATCTTTCAATATGTTGCGGCTGGTGGCGCTGGCGATGTCAAAGACTGAACCCTATAACGAGGATGGTAGCCGCGGCGTGATCATCAATACGGCCTCCGTTGCCGCCTACGAAGGGCAAATGGGGCAGGCGGCGTACAGCGCTTCAAAAGGTGGGGTGGTGGCATTGACGTTGCCGGCGGCTCGGGATCTTGCCAGTGTCGGGATTCGGGTGAACACCATTGTGCCGGGAATGATTGAAACACCGTTAATGCAGGCTGCCTCGGAACCGGTTAAAGCATCGTTGCTGCAAGGAACGCTGCACCCGAAGCGCTTCGGCCGACCCGAAGAGATCGCCAGTCTGGCCGTATTTATGGTCGAGAACGAATACATCAACGCTGAATGTGTCCGCCTGGACGCTGGCATCAGAATGCAGCCCAGATAGAGACACACCTTATTGTCGGAGACATTTGAATGTTGGAATTAGACGAATTTAGACGAGAAACTCGCCATTGGCTGGAACAGAATTGTCCTGCTGAAATGCGACTTCCAATACGCGAAGAAGACGATGACTGTTGGGGAGGAATGTACCCGACGTTCAAAAATGAGGCTCAGGAACTCTGGCTGGATCGTATGAGTGAGCGAGGCTGGACGACACCAGCCTGGCCGAGAAGTATTGGAGGAGGTGGATTGAGCAAGGAGCAAAGCGAGATTCTGCACCAGGAATTGGTTCGCATCAAAGCCCGGCCGGCGCTTCTCAGCTTCGGCATCTGGATGCTGGGTCCCGTTCTGTTGAAGTACGGCAGTGAAGCCCAAAAGGCACGTTTCCTACCGGATATTGTGCGAGGAAAGGTGCGCTGGTGTCAGGGCTATAGTGAACCCGGTTCCGGCTCTGACCTCGCCAGTCTACAGACCAGGGCGGAAGACCGTGGTGATCACTACCTGGTCAACGGTTCCAAGATCTGGACCAGCTACGGAGACAAGGCGGACTGGGTATTTTGCCTGGTGCGGACAGATAACGCTGCTCCCAAGCACGAGGGAATCAGCTTTCTGTTGTTTGATATGAAATCCCCAGGAGTCACCACAAAGCCCATTACGCTGATCAGTGGAAAATCCCCCTTTTCGCAGCTTTTTTTTGATGATGTCCGGGTCCCCAAGGAGAATCTGGTCGGTGAGATCAACAGAGGTTGGGAAATCGCCAAATACCTGCTGACCCACGAACGGGAAATGATCGGCGATATGGGAACGCAGAGTGTCAGTTTGAGTGAGCTTGCCAAGGAGCACATTGGCTTGCGCAATGACATGCTGGTCGACCCGATACTGCGTACTGATATCTCACGTTTCACCATCGATGAAATGGCCTTTTCCGACACCCTGAAGAGGGCTGCGGACGAGGCGAAAGCCGGTCAGGAAATGGGAGCGGTGTCCTCAATGTTCAAGTACTTCGGTACCGAGCTCAATATGAGCCGTTTCGAGTTGATGCTCTCGGTAACGGGTAACTACAGTTTGGGCTGGGAAGGTGAGGAGTTTGACGAAGGCAATTTGCCCCGTGCCTGGCTACGGAGTAAGGGTAACGCCATTGAGGGCGGCACCTCTGAGATTCAACTAAACATCATTGCCAAGCGCGTTCTTGGTCTACCCAGTGAGTAAGGTGTAATAGAGATGTCGTTATCGCTAAACGAAGAACAGATGATGCTGCAGGACTCCGCAAGGGGGTTTCTGCAGACAAAAGCTCCGGTATCCGCTTTTAGGGAGCTGCGTGACCATCCTGATAAAGACGGATTCAATCGACAACTGTGGGCGGATATGGCGGCTCAGGGATGGGCGGGCATTACCATTCCAGAGCAGTTCGGTGGAGTGGACTTTGGATACACCGGCCTGGGGCTGATCCTTGAGGAAATGGGGAGAACGCTGACGGTATCGCCTATGGTGTCGACTGTGTTGATGGGCGCCACTGCACTGAACCTTGGAGGATCACCAGCGCAAAAGACAGCGCTGCTGCCGAAGATTGCCACGGGCGAGCTGATCATTCCATTGGCACTGGAAGAGACCCGGCACCACAATCCTGAGCAAACCTCACTGCGGGCAACCCCCGTCGACAAAGGTTATTGTCTGAACGGCCGCAAGGTATTCGTGCTCGACGCCCATGTGGCGGACACCTTTATTGTCCTTGCCAGAACCTCTGAAAAAAACGCCAATTGTACCGGATTATCTCTTTTTCTGGTGGATTCTGACACGCAGGGTGTAACGGTAGAGCGAGCTCATATGTTGGATTCCCGAAACGCCGGCGCGGTTGTGTTCAATGACGTTACGGTCTCCTCTGAAAGCGTTGTTGGCGAGATTGACGAGGGGCAGGAGTTGCTGCAATCCGTACTGGATGTCGCGCAGATCGGGTTGTCGGCAGAGCTGTTGGGTATTTCTCAACAGGTATTCGAGATGACACTGTCTTACCTGAAAGAACGAAAACAATTCGGGGTGCATATCGGCAGCTTTCAGGCGTTGCAGCATCGAATGGCACAGATGTTCTGTCAGATTGAACTATGTAAATCCATCGTCAGGAGGGCTTTGAACGATCTCGACGCGGGTCATGACAATGTCTCGATCGTGGCCAGCGCAGCCAAGGCAAAGCTGTGTGAAACCGTCAGGCGACTGACCAATGAGGCGATACAGTTACATGGTGGTATAGGCATGACCGATGAGTTCGATCTTGGGTTCTACATAAAAAGAGCCCGGGTCGCCCAGCAGACTTGCGGTGATTATAACTATCACCTGGATCGTTTTGCCCGATTGAACGGTTATTGATCGTCCGGCATTGCTGCTGGAGAAATTCTATTTCCGTCGTGTACGAGATTCCCGGATGGACTGAGCCGGACGACCTAAGCTCTTCGTGAATCGTAAGTGCACGGCATCTATATGTTTAACTCTCTGAGATAAAAGTCAATGACGATCATTATTAGCCAGGAAAAAACTGCGGAGTACGCTGGATTTGAAACTGAACCCACCGAGTGGTTTAGTGTAACCCAGGCGCAAATCAACCAGTTTGCGGACTGTACTCACGACCTGCAGTACATCCACGTTGATCCGGACAGGGCGCGAGCAACCCCTTTCGGCTCCACCATTGCTCATGGATTCCTGACCCTGTCCATGCTCTCACATTTTGCGGACGCATACAGCGTACTCATTGAGGGCTTCTCTATGGGAATTAATTACGGTTTTGACAAGGTGCGTTTTATCGCCCCGGTCAAGGTCAACAGCCGCATCAGGGCGCGCGCAAAGATTATTGAAATACATCTGAAAAACCCGGGACAGTATCAAGTGAGAACGGAGGTGACCGTCGAGATCGAAGGGGAAGTTAAGCCAGCCTTGATCGCCGACTGGTTGACTTTGCAGGTGGTTTCCTGAGGACAGCTCTGACGGCCGTATGATGCGCTGTTATTAACATTATAGAGGTACAAAAATGAAATTTGATCTTAGTGGCCAGGTCGCGATAGTGACCGGTGCCGGCAACGGCCTTGGACGATCCCACGCATTGGCATTGGCGAAGTATGGTGCCAAAGTTGTGGTGAATGACCTGGGTGGGGCACGTGATGGCAGCGGAGCCTCTTCTGAGGCAGCCAGGGAGGTGGTTCGTGACATTGAAGAGCAGGGGGGAGAGGCCATTGCTCACGGAGCGAATGTTGCCAACTTTGACGAAGTCAATGACATGGTCAACCAAACTCTGGATAAGTGGGGCCGAGTCGACATCCTCATCAACAATGCCGGTATTTTGCGCGACAAAACATTCGCCAAAATGGATTTGGATGATTTTCGTCTGGTGATGGATGTTCACTTGATGGGCACCGTTAACTGTACCAAAGCGGTTTGGGGAACCATGTGTGAGCAGAAGTATGGCCGTATCGTGATGACCACCTCTTCTAGCGGTATGTACGGGAATTTCGGGCAATCAAATTATGGCGCTGCCAAGATGGCGGTCATTGGTTTGATGAACACCCTGGTGTTGGAGGGCGAGTCCAAAGGTATTCGTGTCAACGCTCTTGCCCCTTCTGCTACGACGAGAATGACGGAGGAGCTGATTCCGGCGGAGGTGTCGGCTCTGCTCAGCCCCGAATCGGTTACCGCGGGTGCGCTGACGCTGTGTCATAAGGACGCCCCAAATCGCTACATTCTCTGCGCCGGGGCAGGCAGTTATGCGAGTACTCGACTGTTTGAAACCGAGGGAATATTCCTGGCAGAGGAAGAACAAACTCCGGAGATGGTCATCGAGAGGATGAACGAGATCAATGACATCAAGCAGCAATCAGAATTGCAGACCGGTGGCCAGCAAACGGAAAAATTCTTAACCAATGCCATTGAACACCTGGAAATCCAAGGGTAGGGCGTTGTAACGCATCGCATTGACCAAGTTCAGAAAATCTACAGGTAATCCATATGAAAGAAGCTGTTATTGTATCCGCGGCCCGCACTCCCATTGGCAAGGCTTATAAGGGCGCCTTCAATAACCTGGAGGCTCCCTCTCTGGCCTCTCACGCGATTGGTGCTGCCGTTGAGCGTGCAGGCATTGACCCGGCGGAAATTGACGACTGCATTTTCGGCGCAGCCATGCAGCAGGGAACCCAGGGTTTGAATTTCGGCCGTATTGCTGCCATGGCGTCCGACTTGCCGGTAACTGTATCCGGCATGACGCTGGATCGCCAGTGCTCATCGGGTTTGATGGCGATTGCGACCGGCGCCAAGCAAATTGTCTGTGACGGTGCACCCATGCTCATCGCGGGTGGCTGTGAATCCATCAGTCTGGTTCAGAATGAGCACATGAACAGCCATAAAATAGTGGATCCGTTGGCCAGGGGCCATGCGCCCGATATCTATATGCCAATGCTGGATACCGCAGAGGTGGTCGCCAATCGTTACAATATATCCCGCGAGGCTCAGGATGAATACGCGCTTCAGTCCCAGATGCGTACGGCCGCGGCACAGGAGCGGGGGTTGCTGGATGATGAGATCGTTCCGGTGAAAGCCACTAAGCTGGTTGTTGATCTGGATACCAAGGAGGTGAGCGAGAAGGAGGTTACGCTGGCAACAGATGAAGGTAATCGTCCGGCAACGACCTATGAAGCGCTGTCGGGGCTGTCGGCGGTTCGCGATGGTGGCACGATAACCGGCGGCAACGCTTCGCAATTGTCCGATGGCGCCGCTGCGGTGGTCATGATGGATGGCAGGTTAGCGCAGCAACGTAATATGTCTCCTTTGGGAATCTACCGAGGCATGGCAGTCGCAGGCTGTGAGCCCGATGAGATGGGGATCGGTCCGGTGTTTGCAATTCCGAAGTTGTTACATCGCACTGGCTTGAAAATGGAAGACATTGGACTGTGGGAGTTAAACGAAGCGTTTGCCGTGCAGGTCATTTACTGTCGTGACCGGCTCGGGATTCCCAACGAAAACCTCAACGTCAATGGCGGAGCCATCTCCGTGGGGCATCCCTATGGCATGAGTGGCGCTCGAATGGTAATGCACGCTCTGCTCGAGGGGCGTCGTCGTGGCGTTAGGTACGTAGTCGTTACCATGTGCGTTGGTGGCGGTATGGGGGCCGCCGGTCTGTTTGAAGTCTGTTGATTGCCTATATCCAGAGCGACTACACCCCTATTAAAAGCCAAGAGACAAAGATTCATGCAGTTTGATTACTCTCCAAAAGTTCAGGAACTGGTCGATCGTGTCACCCGGTTTATGGACGAATACGTGTATCCGGCCGAAGCCACCTACCATGATCAGATTACCCGGGACCCCTGGAATACGCCGCCGATTATGGAAGAGCTAAAGGCCAAAGCCAAAGCCCAGGGGCTCTGGAATCTGTTCCTGCCGAAGGAGTACGGCGAATACAGCGCCGGGCTCAGCAATCTGGAGTACGCTCCGCTGGCGGAAATCATGGGCCGTTCCCTGATCGGCGCTGAATGTTTTAACTGCAGTGCGCCGGACACCGGGAATATGGAAGTCCTGGCCAAGTACGGCAACGCCGAACAGAAAAAACGGTGGCTGGAGCCATTGCTGGCCGGTGAGATTCGCTCAGCCTTCGCCATGACTGAACCCAAGGTCGGCTCATCCGATGCCACCAATATCGAAACCTCCATTGTCCGTGACGGCGATGAATATGTGATCAATGGCCACAAGTTCTATATTAGCGGTGCCATGAACCAGCACTGCAAGATCATGATTGTGATGGGTAAAACCGATCCGGAAAACTGCAATCGCCATTTGCAACAATCCCAGGTGCTGGTACCCATGGACACGCCGGGGGTGAAAGTGATTCGTCCCATGCAGGTGTTTGGCAGCGACCACGCCCCGGAAGGTCACGCGGAGATTGTGTTTGACAATGTGCGCGTACCGACCAGCAATTTGATCCTCGGCGAAGGCCGCGGTTTTGAAATAGCACAGGGGCGGTTGGGACCGGGTCGTATCCACCTTTGCATGCGTGCGATTGGTCAGGCCCAGCGGGCACTGGAAATGATGGCCGCCCGCGCCTGCGACCGCATCGTATTTGGCCAGCCTATGAGCAAACTGCAGTCAGTGCGTGAAGACATCGCCAAGTCCGCCTGTGAGATCGAACAGGCGCGCCTGTTGACTCAGAAAGCCGCCGACAAGATGGACCAGGGAGGCTATAAGGCCGCCAGGGACCTGATTGCCATGATCAAGATCGTTGCGCCGAGCCTGGCCTGCACCGTGATTGATCGCGCCATACAGATTCACGGAGCCGCCGGTGTGAGCCAGGATTTTTGCCTGGCTGCGGGCTACGCCACTGCCCGCTGCCTTCGTTTGGCCGATGGGCCGGATCAGGTTCACATGATGCAGCTGGGACGTAACCTGGCCAGGCACTATGGAGAGTAATTGATGCCGCAGTTGGTAGATACGCTGGGCGCCGATCTAGCCGGCGCTTGTTTGCAAGCCCCTGACGATATAAAGGACAAGACATGAAAGCAGTTCTGTGTGAAAAGTTCGCACCACTGGATCAACTGGTGGTGAAAGAGGTCCCTGACCCGGAGGCCGGTCCAGGCCAGGTGGTGGTGGATGTCTGCGCCGCCGGTGTTAACTATCCCGATGGGCTGTTGGTAAAAGGGCTGTATCAGATGAAACCGGAGTTTCCTTTTACTCCAGGTACTGAAGTGGCGGGTACGGTGAGCGCCGTTGGTGAGGGAGTAACCAGTGTCGTGCTGGGAGACCGAGTGCTCGGTTTCTGTTTTCTCGGCGGTTACGCGGAGAAAGTGGTCACGTCGGCCTCCAGCCTGATGTCCTTGCCCGATGACATTGCCGACGAAGAGGCCGCAGGCCTGATCACGGCGCACGCCACAGCGCATCATGCGCTAAAGCAGCGGGCCAGCATACAACCCGGAGAAACCCTGTTGGTCACCGGCGCCGCTGGTGGTACCGGGCTGGCGGCGGTTCAAATCGGCAAGGCCATGGGGGCCAGAGTGATCGCTGCCTGCTCCACGGATGAAAAGCTGGCAGTCGCCAAAGCCAACGGTGCCGATATCCTGATCAACTACAGCGAAAAAGACCTGAAAACCGAACTCAAGACAGTTACCGATGGTCGGGGTGTTGATGTTGTCTACGACGTGGTGGGCGGCGACATCTTCGATGCCTTGTCGCGCTGTATGGCATGGAATGGCCGTCTGTTGGTGATCGGGTTCGCCTCTGGTCGCATCCCGCGATTACCCGTCAATTTGGCACTGGTTAAAGGCTACGCCGTTATCGGTGTGTTCTGGGGTACATTTGCCCAGAAACAACCGAGTGATTATGCTGACAATATGCAGGAGCTTCTACAGTGGTATCGGAGCGGTAAGGTCAAAGTGGTTGTCGATGGGATCTATCCACTGGATGGCAGCGTTGATGCGCTGAACAAGGTTATGAACAGAGAGGTTACCGGCAAGGTCATTCTCAAGCCGTAATCGTTTCAAGGCGGCTTTGGACCCGGTTAAGGCCGGGTTTGCCGTTACGAGTGATTTATTGATATCCGCCAAAGAACTCTATATTCATGTGGCTGGACAATATTCGTTCTACGTCCCGGTTCGCTTTTATTTTCCGAAGTGCATTATCGAATCGTTTCGCCAGGTCAGAATTCCGGTGCCATCCCATCCTCAATGAGGTTCGATTCTCAAAGGTATATACAATATCTATTTCGTTTTCTATGCCAATTTGTTTGGCCGAATACATGAGCGTTGGCAGCGCCAGAACTGAGATGTCTATGCGGTTTGCATACAGCGCCTTCTGGAGTGCACTGGCGTTCGTGAAAGTGAACTTTTGAGGAAAGCTGTCGTACCCCACCAACATTTTGCGCGACAGTCGGAGATAGCCGATTTTATGCTTTCTGAAATCGGATATTGAGTCAATCCGGATATTCCTTTCGGAAAGCGAAGCTGCGGAAATTTCCATATCAAACAAGATCTCTCGACCGCGTGTAACCGACTCCGGGTATTGTGGTTCCGGCAATTGAGAGACCGACATTAAGATGATGGCGTCAGCCTCTCCTTTCGCAAGGACTCCCATGAGTCTTTTCAGCGGATAAAATACCGTTGTTACACCAAGATCTATTTCGTTGGCAGCGCCACTGACAATTTCGTGCACTGCCCCTTTAATTTCCCCATCTTCTTCGTAGATCCAGGGTGGAAAATTTGAGGTGGCAAAGAGAATTGAACTCCGGTTTCCTGGAGCCGCGTTTACTTCGTATTGCGGGCCTGAAAACGCGAGTAGAGCGAATAATAAATATCCCAATTTGGTGCAAGCCACGCAGAATGAATCCTTAATTCCCGGCTTGGTTGAGTCAGATAGCTCTTGAATGACCTTCGTATTACCTGACCTAGGACTACTCATAGTCTTAACCTCTCTAGTCCAAACAGGAGCCCCCCCCGGCTCTGCCGGGGAGGCACGCGTAGTTTGACAGATCCGGGAGTCTCATAGAAAGGCCCTTTTCGGCCAAACTAAAGGGGAACTGCCGGCCGTTTTTCATCGGTTGGCCAGACAGAAAGAATGCCTGATCAAGGAAGGGCATCTGATGCCGGACCATGTGCATATGATGATCTCGATACCGCCTAAATACTCGGTATCGAACGTCATAGGTTACTTCGCTTCTAAAGTAGGCAGGGATGAAAAGGTGACAAGGGAATACATTCGCCATCAGGAAACAGAAGATATTCGAGTAGACCAGCTACTGCTGGTTTAAAGATGAACATAGCCCCCTTTGAGCGGTTCACAATTAAAGCCCCCGGCTTTACCGGGGGATAATTACCTAATGAAATCCGACCGCTCGTACAATGCCACCGCAATCTCAATAAAGCGCTTCAGGTTGACACTCTGCAGTTTACGGCTGGGGTAAACCAGATTAAACGTGCGCTGCTCCAGCGGGAAGTTTTCCAGCAGGGGCACCAGCAGGCCGTCTTCCACCTCCGTCCCCAGACTGGAGGCCGGCAGTGTGCCAATGCCCACGCCTTTGACCAGCAGCTCGCGTATCATGTCCAGGTCGTTGCTGAGGACATGGGGTTCCGGCGTGATGGTCTGGGCACCTTCGGTGCCGACAAACGTCCACTTGGTGGTGTAGGCAGAGACGATACAGGGATGCTGGCGCACATCATCCGGAACCCGCAGGGGTTTGTTGTCGCGCACGTATTCGGGACTGGCCCGCAACAGACGCCGCACGGGACCCAGCTCCCGCACAATCAAGGAGGAATCTTGCAGCGGGCCGGCGCGCAGGGCGACATCAAAGCCGCCGGCAATCAGGTCGATCCAGTCGTTGCTGCAAAGCAGTTCGAGCTTGACGCCGGGATAGCGCTGCGAATAGGTGCTCAGAATCTCGGGCAGGGGAGAGCAGGTCATGCCAAAAGGGCCCGATACGCGCAGCATCCCATGGGGTTCATCCTGTAGCTGCTGCATGCGCCGGCAGTGCTGGTAAAACTGCTTGCCTTGCTCGGTGAGGGTCAGTTGCCGGGTGGTGCGCTGCAGCAGCTTGATACCCAGTTCCTCTTCCAGCTGTGCGACCTTGAGGCTAACGGTGGACTTGGGCAATTTGAGCTGCTCGGCGGCGCGGGTAAAGTTGCCGGCCTGGATCACCGCCGAGAATACGGCCATATGGTTGTAAAGTAGCACTGTCTGACTCCATGGATAATCCGGTTCGACAGTTATCATTATGCACTGGCCTGACGGCAGGTGAAGTGCCTGTTCGCTCTAATTTTAACGTATCGAAACCACAAACCGTACACCGTATTTTTGCCATTGTCTAAAATACTGAACAATCTGTTATTGGATGATGGATTATCAATGGCCCCTGACGGCCGTACACTGTGGGTAACCAGTGAGTTAATCCATGAACAAGGGGGCATCCATGAGCGAACTCATCCAATTCAGCCTAGAGGGCAAGGTTGCCCGCCTGACTCTTGACGACGGCAAGGCCAATGCCTTGAGCCCTGCGATGATCGATGCCATTCACCAGGGGTTGGATCGGGCCGAGTCCGAAGCCGCTATTCTGGTCATTGGTGGTCGCGACGGTTTCTTCAGTGCCGGGTTTGATCTGCGCATCATCGAGTCGGATGCGGTGGCCGCTGAAGCGATGGTGGCTTCCGGAGGCGAGCTGTTGTTGCGGCTGTATCATTTTCCTATCCCCGTGCTGACCCTATGCACAGGCCACGCAATTGGTGCCGGAGCCTTGCTGCTGTTGGCGGCGGACTATCGCCTGGCCGTCGACCAGCCGTACAAGGTGGTGCTCAACGAGGTCAGCGCCGGGTTCCCACTGCCGGGATTCGCTGTGGAGCTGGCGCGTGATCGTCTGGCCGCCAGGGCCATTACCCAGGCGTTGCTGTGTTCCTATCCCTTTCAACCGGCGGGTGCGCGGGAGGCCGGATATCTCGACGAGGTGGTGCCCGTGTCGATGGTTGATGCCACGCTCAATGGGCTGCTGCAGTATTTCGGCTCATTGGATGGTGACGCCTTTGCGGATGCGAAGCTGCGCCTGCGCGGTGTTATCAAGGCTCGCATTGCTGAACATCAACCGATTCGATTTTAGGGGAGTAAGACTATGACGATGCAGCTCTGGACAGCCCCAACCCCAAACGGCTGGAAGGTCAGTATCCTGCTGGAGGAACTGAAAGAGGCGGGCATAGTGCTGCCGGAGATCGAGGTTCATACCATCAGTCTCAGTAATGGCGAGCAATTTTCCGATGAGTTCACTGACGTCAATCCGAACCAGAAGATTCCGGGGTTTGTCGACGGCGATCTCAAACTGATGGAGAGCTGCGCCATTCTGCAGTATCTGGCGGACAAGTATCCTTCCAGTCTCTTGCCGCAAGGTGAAGCGCGCTGGCGGGTGCTGCCCTGGGTCTACTGGCAGGCGGCCAACCTGGGACCGGTGTTCGGCAACAAGCTGAGCTACACGCGGTACTTGACCGATATTGAAGAGGAAAAACGCAGTCACCCGCTGGAACGATTTGGCAGTGAGGCGCAGCGTCTTTTGCGAGTGCTGGACAAGCAGCTGCAGGGACAACCCTATATCTGCGGCGCCAACTTTACCCTCGCAGATATCGCCTGTTACCCGTGGGTGCGTGGCTGGAAGTGGAGCAAGATTGATATTACCGGGCACGCCAACGTGGTGGCCTGGGTCGAGCGGGTACGTGCAAGACCGGCGGTGGAGCGGGGCCTGTCCTACGGTGTGCCCGATACTGAAATCGACCAGTGGTCCGAAGAGCGCAAGCGGCAGTACGCTCGCATGGGCTCATCCATGGCTTCCAATGCCAGTATTCAATCCGCCAACTAGGAAAGCGAACTATGTCTAGATCCGGTAGTTGTCTCTGCGGCAGCGTGTCTCTTCGACTTGAGGGCGACCCGATCCGCTCATTGAAGTGTTACTGTACGGAGTGCCAGAAATTGACGGGGTCCGATCACTTACAGGCGCTGTGGGTCAAGCAGGATCAGCTGACGGTGACCGGAGAATTGTTAAAAGTGGTTCGCGTGGGCGAGTCCGGCAATACGGTGGAAAATTACTTCTGTAAAAACTGTCTCAATCGGGTCTACGGCCTGGCGCCAAAGACCCGTGTCGCGATCGTACCGATTCCCCTGCTAGATGACATTTCCGGCCTGGAGCCCACCATGGCCATCTACACATCTTCGGCCATGCCGTGGACGCAAGTTTCGGATACGTTAAAATGCTACGAAAAGATGCCGGGTTCCAAATAACGACCCATCAAAATAATAAGAAATCGCCGGGTTAAGGGGTAAACGGCGTTCACCCCCAACGTTTTGCCCTCCTGTTCCGGGAACAGAACCACAACCTGTGAAAACAGGATCAAGTCATCCACCAGCGTCCAATTATGCTAGTTTTGGAACTAATTATTTTCATTATTTCCGTATATCAAGAAAAAAGAAAGGGGTAGATTGGGTCATTCTGAACGAGGACTGACCTATGAGTGAACCTGTACTGGCCCTGGTGGCTTTTTCCCCTATCCTGGTCGCCGCCATTTTGCTTGTTGGTCTGAACTGGCCCGCCAGACGCGCCATGCCGGTTGCCTTTGGTATGACGGTTATTATCGCGCTCTTGGTCTGGGACATGTCCGTTCGGAGAGTGCTCGCTTCGACTCTGCAGGGAGTTGGTATTACCGCCTCAGTGCTCTGGATCATCTTCGGTGCCATCTTTCTGCTGAACGCCTTAAAGCATACGGGGGCCATTACAACTATCCGTAACGGTTTTACGAATATCTCACCCGACCGTCGTGTGCAAGCTATCATCATTGCCTGGTGTTTTGGTTCCTTTATTGAAGGCGCCTCCGGCTTCGGTACGCCTGCGGCTATCGCCGCTCCGCTGTTGGTCGCCATCGGATTTCCGGCGATGGCCGCCGTTTTGATGGGCATGATGATTCAGTCGACGCCGGTTTCATTCGGCGCGGTGGGAACACCCATCATCGTTGGGGTCAGCAACGGGCTTGATACTCACAATATCACTCAGGCGTTGATCACCAAGGGCGCCAGCTGGGAAGCCTACCTGCAGCAGATCACTTCCAGTGTTGCCATTATCCACGCAACGGTAGGCATCCTGATGCCGGTGCTTATGGCGATGATGCTGACACGTTTTTTCGGTAACAATAAAAGCTGGACCGAAGGCTTGGATATTCTTCCGTTTGCTGTGCTTGCCGGTCTGTCTTTCACGGTTCCCTATGCCTTGACCGGTGTTTTTCTCGGTGCGGAATTTCCGTCATTGATCGGTGGTATGTGTGGTTTGGCGATTGTCGTGCTCGCGGCCAAGAAAGGCTTTCTGGTGCCAAAGTCAACATGGGATTTTGACGATGAGAAGAACTGGCCAGCGGAGTGGTTGGGGGCAATAAAAATCGATGCAACGGATACCAAAAGCAAACCCATTGGCATGTTCCTGGCCTGGTTGCCGTACCTACTGCTGGCTGTGCTGCTGGTTGCCAGTCGCGTAAGCAACGATTTCAAAGCGCTGCTCACCAATGTGAATCTTTCTTTCGTCAACATACTGGGGGAGTCTGGCATCAGCACCGCGATTCAGCCGCTATATCTGCCGGGCGGTATCCTGGTCTTTGTCGCTCTGATCGCAGTGCTGCTGCAATCCCGCTCTACGACACCGTTAGTCAACGCTTTCGGGGAGTCGAGTAAAACCTTGATCGGAGCGGGTTTTGTGTTGATTTTCACGATTCCGATGGTGCGCATTTTTATCAATTCCAGCGTCAACGGCGCTGAATTGTCGAGTATGCCCGTTACCGCCGCCAACGTTGTCGCCGATCTCGTGGGACAAGCCTACCCCATGGTGAGCGCGATGGTGGGAGCATTGGGCGCCTTTATCGCCGGCTCAAATACGGTTTCCAATATGATGTTCAGTCAGTTCCAGTTTGAAGTGGCGCAGACGCTCTCTATCTCCAGTGCCACGGTGGTTGCACTTCAGGCGGTGGGTGCTGCCGCAGGCAATATGATCGCTATTCACAATGTGGTCGCTGCTTCGGCAACGGTGGGCCTTCTCGGGCGCGAAGGGGCTACACTGCGTAAGACGGTGATTCCCACCTGTTATTACCTTGTTGCTACCGGTATTATCGGTTTAGTGGCGATCTATGGTATTCAGATGGCAGATGCGTTAACGGTATAAAGAGGGCTCGCCAGAATAAGGGGCTGATTGTTAGAATGCAGTAGAACATGGTGGTTGTATCGGCATTCACGCAGGGTAGGCTCAAAATGAATCTCAAGAAACTGAAACAGGCAGAGGCCATATTCCTGGCTCAATTCCCCGAGGGATTTTCCGACCCAGGTCTGGATTCAGTCAGAAAGAAACACAACGTGGGAAACTTGACCAAATACGCAAAAGAGAATCTGAATAGAGAGCAGTTTAATCAACCCCAGCGGGTCTGTGACGACATTGTAAAGGTCATCACTCGTTCTTCGATGGTGTCGGTTTTTGAAAAGGTTAAGTTCCGGGACTTTGTTAAACTGTTAAACAGTCACGACAAGGAGTTTCTGGCCCAGGCTTTTGAAAAGCGTCTCTATGGGCGTCAAAAACGGGCGGGGTTCGAAGAGATTCAGGCCATGCTGGCACCCCATAAAGTGGCGAAATGGCCCATTCTCTCAGCGGTGCCATACTATCTGACTCCGAACAAGGAGGCTTTCCTGAAGCCCACTACTGCGAAGAAGATTATTCAGTATCTTGAACTTGATCATCTGCAATACACAGCCACTCCGACCTGGGAGTTCTATCGGGGTTACAAAAAGGCGTTGGATGATGTAAAGAAAAATGTCCATCCCTCTATATCATCCAATTATGCCGCATTGTCGGGTTTTTTGATGATGAGCATGTAAGCGATATCAAACCTCAGTCGCTTGGTTTATACAAAAGAACAGCTGGCGGAGCCTATGCCCTCCAGCTCGAGACGCATTTCGTCGCCCGGTGCCACGACTTCCAGTGGCACCAGTGAACCCGACAGGATGATATCCCCCGCCTGAAAGGGGATATCAAACTGGCCCAGGGTATTGGCCAGCCAGGCCACGGCGGTCAGGGGATTGCCCTGCACCGCTGACCCCAGTCCCGTGCTGATCTGCTCACCGTTCTTGAATACCTTCATGCTCAGGTTCGGCAAATCAACATCCTGTGGATCCACTTCCGTATCGCCCAGGACAAACACCCCGCAGGAGGCGTTATCTGCGACCGTGTCTTCGATTTTGATCTCCCAGTTTCGGATGCGGGAGTCAACCACCTCAAAACAAGGCATGATGGTTTCGGTGGCCGCCAGCACATCTGCTTCGGTAACGCTCGGACCCACCAGGTCGCTTTTCAGCCTGAAGGCAATCTCACCCTCCGCCTTGGGTGCGATCAGGTTACCGTCCACGGGGATTTTGGCCCCGTTGGCATAGGCCATCTTGTCGGTTAAAAAGCCAAAGTCCGGCTGGTCGACGTCGAACATCTTTTGCACCACCTCGCTGGTGATGCCAATTTTTTTGCCAATGATGCGTTCACCGTCTTCGATCCGCCGCTTAACCATGCGCAGTGAAATCCGGTAAGCGTCCTCGATGCTGATGTCGGTATAGCGCTCAGTAAACGGCGGCAGGGTAGTCTGGCTGCGCAGTGCCTGGTAGAGCTCATCGCCCAGTTGTTCAATTATGTTTTTGTTCATGACTTCTCTCTATGCAGCCTGGTTGTTGAGCATAAACGCCGTGGAAACAGCATTAAACTCGTTGGCACGTTCCCACTGTACCCAATGCCCGGTTTTGCTAAACAGATATACGTCGCAGTTGGGCATGGTTTTCTGCAGCGCCTTGGCGCCGCTGGGGCGGTTAACGCTGTCATCGGCGCCCCACAGCACCAGGCAGGGGGTCTGACACTGCTTCAGTCTCGGGTCGCGAGTAAAGTCCGAATTGAGCATGCCTTTGGGGCTCATGCCCAGTGGCGGCGACGCCACTACCTCGGGGTCGATACTGGACTGGTAACGCTGTTCAATCACTTCGCCGGGTACCTGGCTGCCGTCGTAGACCAGGTGATTGAGAATAAAGTCTTCGAGTTTATCCTTGCTGGGCCCCGAGCCCTTGTAGTATTTCAGCAGCTTTTTCAAACCGGCGGTGGGCAGTTCGCGGGTGATGTTGATGCCGCCGGGGCCCATCAGAACCAGCGAAGCCACTCGTTGAGGTTGCTCCAGGGCCATGCGCAGTGCGGTGCCGCCGCCCAGGGAGTTGCCGATGATGTGGGCCTTTTCAATATCCAGCGTGTCGAGCATGCCGAGCATGGCGTCGGCCAGATCGCCAAAGGGATCATTTTTACTGACGCCTTTGCTGGATTGCCCGTAGCCCTGCATGTCCGGAACGATGACGCGGAAATGTTGTGCCAGGGCCTCGACGTTTTTGGAATAGTTGGACATGCCCGAAGCGCCGGGGCCGCCACCGTGTAACATCACCACGGGAAAACCGTTGCCCAATTCGCTGACGAAGATACGGCGGTTGCCGAATTCTACAAAATGGGTATTCACACCCTCTGGGGTATTGGCCATGTTCTAAACCTCTTTGGAAATAACAATTTTAATTCGATCTGCATTACACCGTAGCAGCGCGCTCCGAGCGCGACCGGTACGGAGTCCCAAACCATCGCCCTCAGAGCGGGCTGCTACAGAGCGGGGTTTATCGCAGCAGCCATTTTTGCACTGCACCCAGAATGGGGCCGCCACCCAGCTGGTACTCGTGCCCCCAGATGGAAATGGCGTTGTGCTTTTGCGGCACCCAGGTGCTGTCGTCGATCTGCAAGGCACCGGCGCCAACCTCCAGGTGAAAGCCCGAGGGCGTCACCACATAGAAGGAGACATCCTTGTCGTTGGTGTGCTCGCCCAGCGTCAACGCAAACGGGATCTTGGCCGCCTTGATCCGCTCCTGGGCCTGCAACACACTGCGGATATCCGGGTATTCGCACATAAAGTGAATCATCTTCTTGGCCAGCGCTTTTTTGGCGACAATGGGGTTGATGTCATTGGCGCTGGCGAAGGCATAGGTGTGATGGCGGGGATTGAAATGCAGAAAGGAAATTTCCAGCTCGCCGCCGGCCATCTTATGGTTAATGTGATCCGACAGCCGGGCTCCCAGCACATCAATATAGAAGGCTTCGCTTTCGCGGTTATTGGGCGAGGCGAAGGCGATGTGCCCCATACCCAGCTCACCGGTGACAAAACCCTCAGGCAACACAGGTGATGAAAACACGGTGTCGGCATCCTGGCAGCCGTAGGCGATTTCAACGGTTAAACCGCCCGGATCAACGAAACTGGCATACTGTTCCACAGCCCTGAGTGCCGTACCCTCGGGAGTTCCGTCCATGACAATAACGCCCGCCGCTCTCAGCCGCGCGATGACGGCCTCGAACTCGTCTTTCGAGTCCATTTCCAGTCCGCTGTAGGCGTAGTCCTCGCTGTCACCTTTTACTAAAATGACCCGCCGCGCACGGCTGTCCATGCGCAGGCAGGCCGCATCACCTGCGGATTCATATTGATAACCGATGACTTTGGAAAATTCTCTCCACTCGTCAAATTTGTTGGTTTCAATCGCAATATAGGCAAGTTTTAAGTTCACGTTTTGCACCTGTTAAGCTGGGGATGTAAATAGAGTTGCCGCCGCAGCCTTGTGGCTTCCAACAGTAGGCGACGGCCTTGCCTTATCCACTTGCTCGGTACCGCGGGCCCGCAAAAAGCGGGCGCAAGCGCGGCACTGCCACTTGTGGCGGCTAGAAATTCAACGATGCCGTCAACGCTATACTTCTAGGCGCATTGATGCTGGCAAAGCGCGAACCGGCAAACAACGGAGTATCGGCACCAAAGATCATGTCGTCATCCACATCGGTCAGGTTCTTGCCGATCAGGCCGATTTCCCAGATACCATCCACCGACTTTAAACGCAGCGACGCATTGATCTTGGTGGTGGCGTCCGTCAGCAGCTTGGGATCCAGGTCTTCCTCGCGATAGGTCTCATCGGTATAGATGGCGTCCGTCACCAGATGCAGTTGGTATTGGCTACCTAGCTGCCAGCTATAGGCCGCTGACACCACCGCTGACAATTCCGGCGTAAAGGCGTTGCTGCGACCGGCAAGGTCGTTGATGCCCGCCTGCGAGCAATCGCCATTGTTCACAAAGGCACCCAGGATATTGTTGCCGCCCGCCCACACGGCTTCACGGAAGGCTTCGAACTGGTCGTGGGTACAGGCCTGGTTGGGGAAACTTTCAAATTCGAAGTCGGTCCAGCCGAGACTGCCGGTCAGCAACAGATTGTCGGTGACTTGCCAGCGGCCATCAATCTCGATGCCCTGGGTGATGGCTTCGGCCGCATTAAGCACGTTAAAGGTCGCCTGGCCAGTAAACACAGCAGCCTGCAGGTCGTCGTATTCCGTTCGGAACACCGCGACGTTCAGCTCCGCCGCACCGTCCATCAGGCTCATCTTGCTGCCCACTTCGAAGGTGATAACCTGTTCCTCTTCGAAGTCCGCGTCGTCTGGATCCGGTCCCATCGCCAGAGTATTGAAACCGCCGGCCTTAAATCCGGTGGACACAGAGCCATAAACCATCGTATCGCCATTCACGTCCCACTGCAGATTGGCGGACCAGGTCAGGCTTTCCTCGTCCCGGGACAGGTCGTTAAACGTATGTGGCACGAATTCACCGATAATCTGCGAACTCAACGCCGCCAAGGGATTGCTTGTGGCCGTGGTGGTGTCAGCGATAAAGTCGGTGGCAAATACAACCTGGTCTACGTTTTTTTCCTCTTCGGTATAACGCAGGCCCAGGGTGGCGGTGAGTGTGTCGCTGATCTCCCAGTCCAGTTGCCCGAAGATGGCCCAGCTTTCGGTTTCCTGGTCGGTCCGGTTGTAGCGGCCGGAGCCGGAAACGCCTGCGGCATTGATGGGCGCCAGCACCGTGGCATCGGCGCAGGCCCTGGCAACGGCGGCGGGGCCACCGGTATTCATCGCTGCGGCGGTTGCGGCGGCGACCATGGGATTATCAGTGGCGGGATTGTAAGCGGCCAGAACACCGCCGGCGGCGAGGCAGCCGCCACTGGACAGCATGGCCAGAGAATCCAGGCTGAACAGCATCAGGGCTTCGGCCTCGAGTTCGGATTCCTGGTAGTAGATGCCGGTAATATACTGGATCGGTCCCTCCAGGCTGGAGACAAATCGGAGTTCAACGCTGTTTTGCGAAAAGTCCTCGGCATCGTCAATACGGGCGACGTCCAGCGGATTAAAATCGGCATCCATGCCGCGCTTAAACTCATAGTTTGAATGCGCAACAATAGCGGTAAACTCACCCTTGCTGAATTCACTGTCAAGCTGCAGGGCGATCTCTTCGATATCGCCCTGCAGGAATTGCGAAGTGCCCGGATCGAGAGCCGCTGAGCGGTTACCAATACTGGAGCGATCGTCCATGGTGTCTTCCACACCAAAGGCCGCCAGCGGTCCGGCGTCGATGATCTGGTAGGGGCTGACGCCTTTGTTATCAAACTCGCCGGACTCGACTTTGAACTGAGCCGTGGTACTGTCGGAGATATCCCACTCCAGCCGCAGCCTGATGGCCTGTTCGTCCTTGCCCGGCATGTCTTCATCGTAGTAGGTGTTTTCTACCCAGCCCTCTTTCATGCGGCGGTCCATAAAAGCAACGCGGCCTCGCAGGCTGTCGTTCAGCGGACCCGAAAGGTAGCCGCTGATATCGGTCTCATCAAAGTCGACGTTATAGGTGGCCGTCAGCGAAGCTTCCAACTCTTCGGTTGGTGCGGCCGAACTGATATTCAGCGCACCGCCCACGGTATTCTTGCCAAACAGGGTGCCCTGGGGGCCCCGGAGTACTTCCACCATGCCGACGTCGAGAAAAGCAAAGCGGGATTGAATGCCACGGCCCCGGTAAACGCCATCGACAAAGGTGCCTACCGACTGTTCAAAGCCCGCCTGGGTGCCGGAGGTAATCCCACGGATATTGATGGTGTCCGCGATGGGCTGTTCGTTGACAAAGAAGTTGGGTATGTAGTTGGCGACGCCGTCCAGGCGTTGCATACCCGCTTCGGCAATTTTGTCGCCGCTCATCGCAGATACCGAGATGGGAACATCCTGCAGGCTCTCGCTGCGTTTTTGTGCGGTAACCACAATTTCCTCGAGCTGTTGGGCCTGGAGGGGCGTTGTCACGGCGGCGGCAATCACAAGTGCCAGTGTATTCTCACTGATTTTTTTCATCATTATCTCCCGTCTTTTTTATCGCTCTTTTGTCATTTTCAATCTATTTCGACTTTTCCACGAAGGGTCCCGTAGGGTGGATTAGCAACGCGTAATCCACCATTTCATTGGTTAGTTGCCGCACTCCGTGGTGGATTACGCTACGCTAATCCACCCTACGGATTTTGCCCGTTCGATACCGGCTGGCAGAATATCTACTGTTGCTGGCTCAGTGCCGCCACATCGGGAAGCTCATAGACACCGGGCGGCAGGCCCTGGCCAAGCAGGTAGGCACCAAGCTGGGCGGAAGTGTCGTCTTCGTTCTGGGTAATATGGTTGGCGGCCACCATCACCGAGCGCAGCTGACGTTGGATGGGGTTGGACAGGAAAATACCGCGGGCGCTGGTTTTCTTGAACAACATATGGCTGGCGCTAAAGCAGTCTTTGGCCACGGCCTGGATGTCCAGGGAATAGTGCACGCGGTCTTCCAGCGCCACCTTGCCGTGCTCCTCCACCGCCCGGGTAGACTCCTGCAGACATTGCAGCAGGCGGGCACGGGCGGAACGAATCAGCAGTATGGCGTTGCCCAGCTTCTCTTGCACAAACGGGTTCTGGGCCGCGACGGGACCGCCGACAAAAACGTTCTGGCGCGGTTTCATGTGTTCGATAAACAGATCGGACACGCCCTGGGCCATGCCGACAATAACCGCCGATACGGCGCCGTAAAAAATCTGGTTAAACGGCAGTTTGTAGCTGAGATCCCCCTCGGGCTGGGTGTAGTGGACGGCGCTGTGGGTACGGTAGTCCGGGATAAAGGTGTTGTCCTTGAGCTTTAGTGTCTTACTGCCGGTACCGGCCAGACCGACCACGTGCCAGTCATCAATGAGTTCAAAGTCCTCGCGGCGAACCAGAAATACCTTAAGGTCCTCGGGAAAGCCGTTATCCCCCATGACGTGGGCACCCAGGAAGGCGCCGCCACGGGCATGGTCGGAGCCGCTGGAGGTGGGCCAGGTACCGGACAATTGCCAGCCACCGTCAACCTTCTCGGCCTTGCCGACCGGGGCGTAGGAGGAGGCCACCAGAATGTCATTGTCCTCACCCCAGATCTCGTCACCGGCGCGGGCGTCCATCTTGCCGAATTCCCACTGGTGTACGCCGAGGATCATCAGGCACCATGCACTGGAAGGGCAGCCGCGACCCAGTTCCATCAATACGCGATAGAACACTTCCGGGTTCATGCCATAGCCGCCCCACTGGCGCGGCTGCAAAATTTTGAAAAAGCCAGCGGCCCTGAATTCATCGATGCGCTGGGGTGAAACGCTGCGCGCTTCCTCGGTTTGGTCAGCGCCTTCTCGCAGAGCTGGCACCATGGCGGCGGCCTTGGCGATCAGTGACTCGGCAGTAGGGATCTCAAGAGCGGTTTCAGCAATAGTCATTGTTATACCTGTATCGTCAGAGCAAAAATCAATTGATGGATGGCTGTAGGTTGGCAAAGTTGCAGTCGAAATAGATCAGGGCGCTTTTGTCAGCTTGCTCGCAATAGTGAATGTCGAGCACGTCGCAGATAATCATGGAGTGGGAGGAGGCGGGAATAATCTCCGAAACTTTACATTCCAGGTTGAGCAGCGCGCCCTCCAGTACCGGCGCCTTGTCGGCGGCATGATTCCAGGCGCCGACGTTAAAGCGATCAGCAGCTGCGATATCCTTGCGCATGCCTGCGAACACCTGTGCCTGTTCAATCTGGTCGGCACTGAGCGTGTTGATGCAGATGCAGCCACCTTCCTCGATCAGCGAGTGGGCATAGACGTCCTTGTTGATACAAACCATGACCCTTGCGGGTTCAGCGGAAATGGACATGACGGCGGTCGCGGTCAGGCCGGCGGAGTGATCGCCCTTGGCCGTGGTAATGATATTGACGGCGCCGGCCAGGTTGCGCATGCCGTTGCGGAACTGTTCAGCGCTGACGGCTTCGGTAATGCGAGCCTGAATCGAAAGGTCGTTCATAACGTATTGGTTCTCATCTTGTGGTTGTGGTTTTGCTCGCCGGGCGTCCAGCGAAGTACCAACTTTGCAAGGTTGTGACAGGAGAATTGCAACCGCTGTGCCAGCTAATGGATTTGAGCATTGAGAAAATGCTATTTTCTGAAAATATTATAAAAAACAATAAGATACGGCTCGCCATCGATACCTGCACGGTGCCTGCAGGAAAATCACGGATAAGAGGAATTTAATAAATTTCTACATTTCTCATGTATCAATGCGCTCCAGCGTGATAATTTTATTAAGCGAATAAGCTCACGCCGAGCTGGTTTCCCGCTCAACAGAGGTTCCCAATCGATGCCGAAATCCAAATCTTCCGCGACGGATAGCACCATTCCTGAGGCGCTTTCCCTGCTGTCATCGACCAGCATCAACCTGCAGGAAATACCCGAGCGCCTGCACTTCAATACCGAAGAGGGGCTGATCTGGCTGGAAGACCGGCGCATGGTGATGATGAATATGGAGGTGCTGGGCGCGCTCAGGCAGGAGCTGATTGAG
The DNA here is from genome assembly GCF_011683955.1 of Pseudomaricurvus alkylphenolicus. GTDB lineage: Bacteria > Pseudomonadota > Gammaproteobacteria > Pseudomonadales > Cellvibrionaceae > Pseudomaricurvus > Pseudomaricurvus alkylphenolicus. Next base: position 260,940 of record NZ_JAAQPI010000009.1, on the reverse strand, counting down.
GGTCTGGGCATCGATGCGGCCAGGGGATTGCTGACCCGATTTGGTTACGCCGCGGGCTGCAAGGACGCCGAACTGGCCATGAAGCTCTATAAAGACCAGGCCTCCATCAATGAGCTGATGATGACCGGGCCCAAATTCCACGCCCTGCAAGGCATCGCCGTTGTGGATCTGATCGATGGCGAGGTGGATGCCGCCAAGGGAGTCTGCAGCGTTGAATTTATCTGGCGCAATTGTTTTGAAGCCAGCATTCACAGTCAGGCTTATGGTATTGGCGAGAGCCCCGCCTGTTGGACTGAAGCAGGTTATTCATCCGGGTTTCTGAGTACCTGCATGGGGAAGCGGATTTTGGTACGGGAAGTGGAATGCTGCGCACAGGGTTTTGATGCCTGTCGCTGTATTGCAAAACCTGTCGAGGATTGGGGCGATGTCGAAGAAGAACTCAGCTATTTTAATCCGGTCAGCTTCTCGCCAACGCTTGCAGCGAAGTCGACACTACCTGGTGAAGCGAAGTCAAAGCAATCCCATAACCAAGATAAAGCGCCTGCGCGTACCGAACAAAAGTCACAGATAATTGGTGCTTCCACCGCCTTCAATGTGTTGATGCACAAACTCAAACGTGTAGCGCCCACCAGTGCGACAGTACTGCTGCTAGGCGAGAGCGGAGTGGGGAAAAGTGCCCTGGCCAAGGAGGCCTGCAGGCTCAGTCGCCGCGCAGACAAACCGTTTCTTGAGCTGAATTGCGCAGCCATCCCTGAAACTCTGATTGAGTCGGAGCTGTTCGGTGCTGAAAAGGGGGCCTATACCGGAGCCACCTCCAACCGCGAGGGTCGCTTTCAGGCTGCCGATGGCGGCACTCTGTTCCTGGATGAAATCGGCACGCTGTCCATGATTGCGCAGGGAAAACTGTTACGGGTTATTCAGACCGGTGAATTTGAACCCCTGGGCTCTTCCCAAACCCATACCGTTGATGTTCGTATCATCGCCGCGACCAATGAAGACCTGATGAAACGGGTCAAAGAAGGCACATTCAGAGAGGATTTGTTTTATCGCCTTAATGTTTTTCCAATTGTGGTGCCGCCACTGCGGCAACGGCGGGAAGATATTCCGGTGTTGTTGGAGTACATCATCAACAAGTATTCCAGTCGCCACGATAAACGGTTGTCAGGGGTCGGCGCGCGGGCTCTTCAAGTCATTCTGAATTATTCCTGGCCCGGCAATATCCGCGAACTGGAAAATGTGATTGAACGGGGCATTATCCTGGCAGACGACGACCGGCCGCTGTCCAGTCATCACTTGTTTACCATCGATGGGGCGATTGATAAGGGTTCGCTGATGTCACTCAATGAGGTGGGCGATCTGGCGGAGTCGGCACAGAATATTGCCGGCACGGACACCAGCGACGAACTCCTGATTGAAAAGGAAACCCTGTCGGTGTGGTCGGAGGGTATTATCGAGCGTGAAAACCTGTCGCTGGAAGAGGTGGAAAATGCGCTGTTCCTGGCGGCCTTTAAACAGGCCGACGGCAACCTCTCCAAGGCCGCTGATAAACTGGGTGTGACACGGTCGCAGTTTTCCTACCGGGTGAAGAAGATGGGCCTGACATCCACGGCGTGAAGCGGGCGAATCTCACTGCAACACCTTCTTCATCAGACTGCTACCGAACTCTTCCCCCATAGCAGCGCGCTCCGAGCGCGACCGGTCCGAAATGCCAAGAACCATCGCCCATCTCGAGGAGGCCGGGCAGGATTCCAGCGTGCGGGTGATTATCCTGACCGGCAAGGACAAGATCTTTTCCTCCGGTATGAACGTGCAGTGCTTCCTTAATCACCAGGAACCGGTCAATGCAGCAATGTTTGCTGAATCGGTACCCAAGATGTTTGAGACCCTGATTGATTTTCCCAAGCCGATTATCGTTGCAGTCAACGGTGTCGCTGTCGGTTGGGGTGTAACCGTCTGTGGTCTGGCCGATATCACGCTGATGGCGGAGGGTGCGAGGTTGAAATGCCCGTTTGCGTCTCTATCCAACGTGCCGGAGGCGGCCAGCACCTATTCCTTTCCACGCCTGATGGGTAATCAAAACGCGCTCTGGACGCTGCTGTCCAACGAATGGGTTGATGCCAGTCGAGCGAGAGAAATCGGTTTTGCCATGGAAGTGATCAATGATGATGAGTTGCTGTCCGAAGCCATGCGCAAAGCGCAAACACTAGCACAGTTCCCAACCGTGTCACTGGTGGCGACCAAAAAGTTAATGATGGATCATCACCGCGAGCCGCTCAAGAAGGCCAATATCGATGAACTCAAGAACTTTAACGAACTGTTGAACCATCCCGCCTGCCAGGAGGGTGTCTCCGCCTTCAAGGAAAAACGGCAGCCTGACTTTTCCAAGTTCTGATGGAATATCAACCTGAGTGGCAGATTGAGGCAGTAGACAGATGAAAGTCCTTGTTGAAAAAAGTGGTGATATCACCACGATCATAATTAACCGCCCCGAAGTCCGCAACGCCCTGGACCGGGAAACCACGGAGCTGCTGGCCCGCGCCTTTCGTGAGTTTGATGCGGATCCGCAGGCCAAAGTGGCGATCCTTACCGGTGCCGAGGGACAGTTCAGTTCCGGAGCGGACCTGAAGGCCTGGTCGAAAGGAGAAACCCTGCGCCTGGAAGAGCAGGGCGACTCGCCCATCGGACCCGTGCGCATGAAACTCAGCAAACCGGTGATCGCGGCCGTTGCCGGGTACGCCGTCGCCGGCGGCATGGCGCTGTCACTGTGGTGCGATCTGCGCGTGGTGGAAGAAACCGCCATCTTCGGCATGCTCGATCGTCGTTTTGGTGTGCCGATGATCGGCGCCGTGACTGTTAATCTGCCCCGCCTGATCGGTTTGTCCCACGCCTCTGACCTGATATTGACCGGCCGCCAGGTCGAGGCCGATGAAGCGCTGCGAATGGGATTGGCTAACCGCGTGGTTCCCCAGGGCGAGGGTTTGAAAGCGGCGCATGAGCTGGCCCAGGAACTGGCGTCTTACCCCTGGCTGTGCCTGGTTAACGATCGCAAGGCGATGCTGGAAGGACCGGACATGTCGGAAGCCCAGGCCCATGTCAATGAAATGCGCCTCGGCCTGCAGACTATCAACAGTGGTGAGTCCGTATCCGGTGCGTCGAATTTTGCTGCCGGCGCGGGGCGCCATGGTCAAGAGACCTGAGTGGCCAAAAGTGCAATTCTGAGTAAAGTGGATTTGCCAATGGCGTAATCCACTGTCTGGATAACGTGAATACGGCCTTGCCTGGTTACCCGTGGACATTGGTGGATTACGCTGACGCTAATCCACCCTACGCAGCTACTGAACTTAAACAAGATCGAGAAATAGAGTATGCCAGTAACTATACAAAAAAACGGTCCCGTCTGGACCATCGTTAACGACCGACCCGAAGCACGCAATGCGGTTAATCCGGAATCAGCGGCTCAGCTGGTCGAAGCGTTCGAGGCATTCGAGAAAAGCGACGCGCTGGTCGCCGTTTTCTGTGGAGAAGGCGGCAGCTTTTGCGCTGGCTGGGATCTAAAGCATGGCTCCCAACTCAGCAGCGAAGAGTTCCAGACAGACGTGGTGGAAACCATGGGTTACCCCGTCGGTTCCGGTACACCACCTCCACCGTTGATGGGCATGTCGAGAATGGAGTTCAATAAACCCGTGATCGCTGCGATTGAAGGTCCGGCCGTAGCCGGTGGCATGGAGCTGGCTGTGATGTGCGATATGCGTGTCATGGCGGAAGACGCCTATATGGGTGTTTACTGCCGCCGCTGGGGTGTACCTCTGATCGACGGTGGGACTATTCGCATCCCTCGTCTGATCGGCCAGGGTAAGGCGATGGACCTGGTGTTGACCGGACGCAAGGTGGATGCCCGGGAGTGCTACCAGTTTGGCCTGTGCGAGCGAGTCGTGCCGACCGGAAGCGCGCGGGAAGCCGCCGAAGCCATTGCCCACGAGATCGCCAGATTTCCCCAGTCAACCATGCTCGCCGACCGCAAGTCGGTGATCGAAGGGCATGGCATGACCATTCGTGATGGCATGAAGCTGGAATGGAACAATGGCGTAGACACCCTGCGTAAGGACGGTATCGCAGGCGCCGGCAGATTCAGCGCCGGTGCTGGCCGCCATGGAGACTTTAAGGAAATTTAAGATTTGGTGTTGTGCTTTGTGGAGGTGCGAAGTTCGCCCTCCGTGGTTTTGGTGCCTCTGAAAAAATGGAACCCTCCCGTAAACCTTCGTTACCTTTAACTTCTCTACAAACCAGCGTTGGTCTATAATTCTGCTGAATCGATATTGCTCCTATTTCTTATCGAAAAAACCGGCAGTAAATAACAGTACTTTATTTCCCTGGTTGATAATTATGGTCGGGTATAAGTAAATCTCGCGAAGAGAATGTTGTCATGAAAAAGCTACGCAGCATTAACCTCAATTTGCTGCCGATTCTGCATGAGTTGCTGCTGGAAAGAAACGTGTCTCATGCATCGGAAAAGCTCAATCTCAGCCAGTCGGCCACCAGCGACGCCTTGGGAAGACTGCGAGATCTATTTGATGATCCGCTTCTGATCAGGGCTGGTAAGGGTATGTCGATAACCCCCTTTGCGGAACAGCTCTTACCGGAACTGGAAGGTGCTATCGCAGATATAGAGCGGATTTTTGTCAGCAGTGAAACCGATATGTCGCAGGTTGATCGGTCATTTGTTATTGCTACTGCCGATTATGTGACTCAACTTATTTTTCCGCGGCTCTTGCCGATTCTGGAAGCCCAGGCGCCGGGCATAAAAATACAGATTGTCGAATTTCCGGCCGATATCCAGTCGCGCCTACAAACCGGCAGAATCAATCTGGTATTGGCGCCGATTGGCATTCTGGATGAACACCGATTGAACGTAACACCTGTTTTGGAGGACGAGCTTGTTGTGGTCGCGTCCAGGAATAACCCAAATATTGGTGATAAACTGACTCGCAAAACCTTTATCGAGTCAGGGCATGTAGTGCAACAGCCGTCTGTCGAGATCGATCAAAGCTTTGAGATACAGACGCTGATAAATCTGGATGCGGTTCCCAGAATTGTTTTTCGGGTGCCGCAATTTAACCTATTGCCGGAAATTATTGAAAACACCAATTATCTAGCTACGATTCAGCGACGACTTGCCAGCAAAATGGTAGAGCAATACAACGTCCGCATATTGGAAAGCCCCGTTCGCTATCCACGCATAAAGCTGGCAGTGCTTCGCAATCCAGTACAGGATCGAGATCCGGTTTTCGCTTGGCTGTTAGAGCAAATTACTAACATAGGACAAGAAATCAATTCCACTCCATAGCGCTGGCAACCAACCAGATACTGAGATTATCCTACCGCCTTAACTGTCTTGCCATTCAGACCAGATAGCGCGTTCTATCGCAAAAAGCTGAAGCAGACGACACCTCTTCCAATCCTGCAGCCACTGGAATATCAGATAGTTTAAGCAGTTTGCTCATTACATCAAGGTATCGATCTTGCCGATGTTCAATATGCAATATATCGATTAGACAGATGTTTGGGGTGTACCTAACATGTTGACTATCAGAAAGATAACCCAAACGGACGGATAATCAGATGACGGTATCGATGCTAAAGCCAGAATCACGAAGCCCTTCGGAGGCTGAACTCTACTCAATTGCCCGGAGCTTACTGCCGACGCTGCAGGAGCGGGCTGCGGCCACTGAAAAGGCCAGAATGACGCTTCCGGAAACAGTTGAAGAAGTGAGAAAACTGGGTCTTTACGACATTTGTAAGCCTAAAGTGTACGGCGGCATGGAGCATCATCCCGAAGTGCTCTATCAGGTTTCCAAGATACTGGCGACAGCCTGCCCGTCAACTGCATGGACCGTCTGTTTAACCGCTTTGCACTCCTGGGAAGTTCCCCTGCTTGATCCCAAGTGCGCAGAGGACGTCTGGGGGGAGGATCCTGATGCGCTGATCTCTTCTTCCTATGCTCCCTTCGGTAAAGTGAAAAAAGTTGAAGGTGGCTATGAAATTTCCGGCCGCTGGCCCTGGTCCAGCGGTTGTGATCCCTGCAACTGGGTCTTCCTGGGGGGCATGAAGCCCGTGGACAAGTACGACCCCGAGAGCGCTCCCGATCAGCTGGCGTTCCTGATACCTAGGACCGATTACATCATCGAAGATACCTGGCACGTTGCTGGTCTTTGCGGTACAGGCAGTAAAGACATCGTGGTTGAAAAGGCATTTGTGCCTGAGTATCGCACACACTCTTTCACGGAGGCGCTGCTGATGAAGGAGCATGGCCGAAAGACCTTTAACGGCTCTGCCTATAACTATCCCTTCGGGTGTACATTTGTCAGTGCCCTGGTCAGTGTAACGCTGGGCATGGCGATCGGTGCCAATCAATGTTTTGTCAACAGCATGCGAGACAAGTTGGCGGCTTATGATGGCGCCAAAGTAACAGACGATCCGTTTGTGCGCCAGCGTACCGCGAATGCCAACGCAATGATCCGGTCTATAGACAGTTTCTTTAAACAAAGAAACTCCGCCATGCGAAAGATTGCGGAAGCGGGCGGGACTTTTGATCTTGAACTGAGAAGCGAATGGAAATGGGACGTTGTCTGGATTGCGAAGCAAGCCATGGAGGCGACCAATCTTGTCTTCAAAGCTTCCGGTGGCGGTGGTATTCGCAATGAAAGCCCTATGCAACGGTTCTTTCGGGATATTCACGCGGCTTCGAATCATGCGGCCTTGAATGCTGATAAAGGCAGCATTAGTGCTGGTGGTGTCTTTCTGGGCGGCAGCCCAACCGATGTCTTGATCTGAGCGCCAGCAACTGAGGATAGAGATTATGAGCGATATCACCCTTTACCATGCGGGACTGTCTCCCTGTGCCCATAAGGTTCGCCTTGTGCTGGTAGAACGGAAAATACCGTTTGAAGGCCGGCATATCGACCTGATGAGCAAAGAAAATCTGGAACCGGAGTACCTGAAAATCAATCCCAAGGGGCTGGTTCCCGCTTTGATAGATAAGGGCACAGTTGTCACTGAATCAACCGTAATTTGTGAATATCTCGAAGATGCTTATCCAGACAATCCTTTGATGCCAGAGGACCCGATAAAGAGAGCACAAGTGCGATATATGCTCAAACTCGTCGACGAATCGCTTCACATAAATATGATGCCAATCGTGTTCGGTGCGGTGGTGCGTTACATCTGGTTGGCCAAACCAGAACAAGAGCGTAAGGAACTGCTCTCCAGAATTCCAGATCCGCTGCGTAGAGCCCGACAAGAACGCATGATCGATCAGGGGCTCGATGCCGAGGATGTCAAGCCCGCCGTTGCAATCTGGCACAGATCCTTTGCTGGGCTTGAAAACAGGCTTGCAAAAAGTGAGTGGCTTGCTGGTGACGAGCACACCCTGGCGGATTGCGCTGTAGCACCATATGTGTATGCCATGAAATATCTGAAAGTCGATGAAATCTTTCGTCAGTTTCCGAAGCTTAACGATTGGATGAATCGAATCATCGACCGGCCTTCGTTTGAACCTGCATTGATGCCTTATGTTCCCCAAAAACAATGGGACCATATTTCAACGTTTGCTGAAAAATCCAAGCAGAAGCTGAACCTGATGTTTTCGCAATTAGACTCATAAATCAGGTTGAAACGCTCTCATGTGAGACTGAATATTATGAATGAATTATCAAAAAATACACATACCGACAAGGAAGTAAGTGCCGATCGGTTCCGGCAGGGAATGCGTAACCTTGCAGGCGCTGTCAATATTATCACTACCGCTAATGGTGATCATTCAGCGGGATTGACGGCTACCGCCGTTATGTCAATTTCAGCTGAACCTGCACGGGTGATGATTTGCATAAACAAAAATGTCTATGCTCACTCACTCATTGAAGCTGGCAGCAGTATCTGTATTAACACACTGGACGCGGACCAGATCGAGCAGGCGAAAGTTTTTGCAGGAATGTATAAAGAAATGTCGGGCTCTGATCGTTTTAGGAGTGGATCCTGGAGCTACTCTGCAGATAAGGCGCCGGCACTGGATGGGGCGCTCCTCAACCTGCATTGTAAAGCACGAGAAATTATCCCCGCGGACTCGCACTCGATGATCGTCTGCGACGTACTGGATGTTCAATACACTCAGGAATCAAAGAAACGTGCGCTTGTTTACTTTGATACCGGATTCTCAAATATTGAAGTCGCTTAAACAATCTAGATTAATGATAAAACTGGAGCATGCTATGAAAACAATAAGTAAACAAGCACTAACAGTAATTATTGCCGCCACAGCAACGCAATTGCAGGCTCAGCAGCTGGAGGAGGTGATAGTTACGGCTCAGAAAAGGGCGGAAAGTCTGCAGGACGTCCCCATTTCAGTATCCGCGATGAGCGGTGACAAAATTGCCGAAGCCGGCATGCAGCGCTTGGACGGCGTAGCCGACTATATCCCCAACTTCTTTATTAATGAGCAGCCAATCGCAGACACCATCAATATTCGTGGTATCACTTCCGGCACCCAGGCGGGATTTGAACAGTCGGTAGGCACCTTTGTGGATGGTGTTTACCGGGGACGAGGCATTCAGTCCCGGTTTGCCTTTCTCGACGTGGGCATGGTGGAGGTACTCAGGGGCCCCCAGGGCACTCTGTTTGGCAAGAATACCGTAGGCGGAGCACTCAATATCAGTTCAGCGGCGCCGACGGATGAGGTCGAAGGCTCGGTTACACTGACTCACAATATCGATTTCGACGAGACCGAAATACTTGGTTATTTGTCTGGACCGTTGAGCGAGAGTTTGCGCGGACGTATCGCTGTTCTGGATCGTCAGATGCATGAGGGGTGGGTGGAAAACGTCTACTACAACGAGGATATGCCTGGTAAAGACGAACAGGCGCTGAGGATCAGACTGGAATGGGATATTTCAGACAGAACTACAGCTCACTTCAAGTACGAATGGGGACAGTTTGATAATGAGGAAGTGAGTCCCTATCAAATCATTGACGCCGGGGTTCTTGCTCTTTTTGGAGTAGAAGACAGAATCGATGACAAATCCAACATTGGAAACAGTTCGACGGCACTGAATTCGGGTACATCTCAGTTTCTGAAAGGGGATATTGAAGAACTCTCCCTTCAATTTGACAGTGAATTTGAAAGCGGCAACCTTACCGCTATTTTGGCGTACTCCGAATACGAGTTCGAACGGGGATTGGATGCCGATATCAACCCACTGGATGTGGTTCGCTATGACGATGATGAAGATTTTAGCCAAAACAGCCTTGAAATCAGATTTGCTTCAACGCTTGAAGGTTCGTTCCAGTATATTGCAGGTGCTTACTATCAGGAAACAGAGCTGGATGCTGAATCCCTGATCTTGTTTAACGTGGATACCATAGCGATGTTGACCGGCGGCAACTGTCTTGGCGCCGGTGGCGTATTGGCTCCCTATAATCCAGCCACCGATGACCCATTGGCAGCAGCGGCGACAGGTGCTGCTTTGAATACAAACCAGAGTGCGGCTGTTGCGAGGGCTTGTGCCGACGCCACCTTATTGGCCCCCATCAGCGCCGCTGGAGTTGGTGGTGCCGGTCGTTATGCGCAGACACTGCAGGATACTCAGACATGGGCCGTGTTCGCGCAGGGTGAGTGGCAGATCAGTGACAGCCTGACCGCCACCCTGGGGCTGCGCTATACCGAAGAAGAAAAAACCGTTGATCAATTCGTCTACGCAACCGATTTTATCGCTGATACCACCAATGTCACGTCTAACCCGTTGACGGCTCTCAGTGCACAGCTTATTGGTGAATTTACGCCGCATACCTTCAGTGACCTTTCTCGCGATGAGGAAAGCTTGACGTGGTCAGCTAATCTGCAGTGGGATGTTACCAACGACATTATGGTCTATGGGGCAGTATCAACAGGTTTCAAAGCCGGGGGCTTTAACACACTCGCGCTTGGCCCCGATCCCGAAGAGGCCGGCTTTGAGGAAGAGGAAGTCATCACTTTTGAAGTCGGCAGTAAAATGAGCCTGCTTAATGGCGCCGCAGAGCTAAACATGGCGGTGTTCAGAACTGAGTACGACGATCTTCAGGCAGCGGTGTTTACCGGGCAGGCCACCTTCAGAGTGCTTAACGCGGCCGAAGCTGTAACACAAGGCATTGAGATAGACGGACGCTGGCAGGCTACCGACAGCCTTTTGCTGAGCGGCAGTATTGGTTGGACCGACTTCGAGTTTGAGAGTTTTCCGAATCAGGCATGTACCAACCAGCAGTTTGAAGAATTCCGTGAAGCGATTTGGTCCAACGGTGAAAATGTACTGGGCGCCTTCGTTGATAACGGGGTTTGTTCAGCAGCTGGCATCAATGACTTGAAAGGTCAAAGCAATGCTTTCACTCCGGAGCTGTCAGCGGTAATATCCGCGACACAGGTCTGGAAGCTTGGCAGTCAGTATGAGTTACAGCTTGTTACAGACGCCATCTACACCGACGAATCCTATCGCGAAGAGGATCTTGATCCAAAGCTCTTGACCGCAGCTACCACAAAGATCAATGCATCCCTGCGACTGAAATCGACCGATGGAACCTGGGAACTCGGGATTATTGGCAAAAATCTGACCGATGTGGATGACGATATGATCTTCGGTGCGGATGTTCCTCTGTTCGGCGGCTCCAGGTTTGCCAGCTTTGCCGCACCCAGGAGCATTTCCCTGACCGGTTCGTTGAAATTTTGATTTTACCAGCAGGTAGAGAACATGAATTTAAAACTCAGCTACATCGCAATCGAAACAAACAAGTTCGAACAATGGAAAGAGTTTTCCAGGGTTATCGGTTATCAATTCGAAACATCCGAAGATGCTGCATTTCTGCGCATGGATGAAAAGGAAAGACGGATACTACTGGTAAAAGGTGATAGCGAAGATTATGCGTTTTGCGGGCTGGAAGCCAGCTCGGAAGATCACTTTTGGACCCTGGTCGACGAGCTCAAATCCGAAGGCATAGAGGTAAGCCAAGGTGCTCCTGAGGGAACCAAACTGAGAGCGGTAGAAAAGTATGTAAGCTTTATAGATCCAGCTGGATTAACCGTTGAAATCTGCTTGGGTTCTCAGAACTCGGATAGCGAATTCGCTTCGCCCTCGCTTCCCGCGGGGTTTGTTACCGGAGAGCTGGGTATGGGCCACATTGCTTTCGCTGTTCCCAATAATAGAGAGAGTGAGGAGTTTTATATTCGAGTTCTTGGCGCCAGAATTTCGGATCATATTAATACAGGCATGGCTGGGGGAACGGTTGAACTTTCATTCATTCATTTTAATCCACGCCATCACACCTTTGCTTTCGCCAGTGCCGAAGGTATTCCTCCAGAAGTTGTTAAAGCCAATTTCTCCAAGAGAATAAACCACTTTATGTGCGAGCTTCCACATCTTAGCGATGTTTTAAGAGCGCAGGCAAGACTTAAAGAGGCGAATTACCCCATGGCGTTGACGCTGGGTGAACACCCCAACGATCGTGACATTTCCTTTTATGTCGTGACACCTTCCGGCTTTGCTTTGGAATTGGGTGCTGGTGCTATTCATATTGACGATGACACATGGGTGCCTGAAAGATATGACGTCATGTCCCTTTGGGGACATGAATTTCAGTTGTAACCGGGAAGGAAACATGGACATTAAAATCGAAAATTTTAAAAGCTATTTCGCAGAATTTCGTGGCCGTCGTATTTTCGTCAACGAATTGGGATCGGGATTTCCAGTACTTATGCTACATGGCGGAGGTCCAGGAGCTTCGGGTCTGTCAAACTTTTCAAGGAATATCGAAATCCTGGCGCAGAAATTCCGCGTAATTGTGCCCGATATGCAAGGATATGGAAAGTCTACAAAAGGTGTAGACGCCAGCGACCCCTTTGGCGATCTGGCCTCCACTATGTTGGGGTTGCTGGAATTCCTGGATATCGAAAAAGCCCATGTCATTGGTAACTCGCTGGGTGGTGCTGCGGCTTTAAGAATGGCGTTGGAGCAGCCGGCAAGCATCGCTTCGCTCATCCTTATGGGACCTGGCGGAATCAATATCTCCAGTGAGCCTCCGACAAAGGGCCTTGAGAAACTTCTCAATTATTACAAAGGTGCTGGCCCCAGCAGGGAAAAAGTCGCCGATTTTATAAAGAATCATCTGGTGTATGACTCCAGTCAAGTGCCCGATTCAGTCATAGAGCAGCGCTATCAGTCAAGCATCGATCCTGAAGTTATCGCGGCTCCGCCACTGGGCATGAAGATAGAAGCGATCCACAAGTCAGATTTTGTCCTGGACCCTCGACTAAAGGCCTGCCAGACACCTTGCCTGGTTTTATGGGGGACAGAAGACAGTGTCAACAGACCCAGTGGAGCCAGGTCTTTGCAGGAGAGCATGCAAAATTGCGATGTGTATTTGTTCAGTAAAACCGGGCATTGGGTACAGTGGGAAAGGCCGGAAGAATTCAATGCGGTGGCCACTGCATTCATGGGAATACATTGTTGAAGAGAACTTACGTAAAATGATGAACAGAGACACCATCAGCGAATTGGGCGACAGGCTCTACGAAGCCCTTCGAAGCCAAACGACAATGCCACCTTTGACTGAGCAGTTTCCCGAAATTTCTATTGAGGACGCTTACTACATATCGCTTCATATGATTAACCGTCGGGTGAACGATGGCGAAAAAATCGTTGGAAAGAAAATCGGAATCACCAGCGAAGTAGTTCAAAATATGTTTAAAGTTGATCAGCCCGACTTTGGTTTTTTGACCGACAAAATGGAGTACTCCAATGGTACTGAGATCCCGGTATCAGCCAATTTAATTGCTCCGAAGGCTGAAGGGGAAATTGCTTTCAAGCTAAAAAAGGACTTGGTCGGGCCCGGTATCACCGAAGAGGATGTACTGGACGCAACGGAATGCGTTATGCCTTGTTTTGAAATAGTGGATTCCCGTATTCGAAACTGGGAGATCAAAATCGAGGATACGGTGGCAGATAATGCGTCTTGCGGGGTGTTTGTTCTGGGTGATGGGCAAGCGGACCCCAGAGACCTGGATTTACCAAATCTGGCTATGAAAGTATTCAAGAATGAACAGCTGATCAGTGAGGGTTTGGGATCTGCTGTGCAGGGCAACCCGCTCACGGCGGTTGCCTGGCTGGCTAATACCCTGGGGCAGTATAATATTCCCTTCAAGGCTGGGGATGTGATTCTTTCCGGGTCGATGGTACCACTTGAAGCGGTCAAGCCTGGAGATCAAATGCGCCTTGAATTGGACGGTGTTGGGTCAGTCAGTTGTAGTTTTTTATAGGGCATTTTTGCTGCGTCAGCTCCGTGCTCAGGTACTCATGTATTTCTGATACGCTGTGGTCCTCTGCACGGTACCAATGTCCTATCGTCATTTCCTCTCCGGTTCTCAGTTAATTTGGTTGTTTTGATAATTTTCAGCATTGGCTGGTTTTTGTACTCTCGGAGCCAAGGCTGTGTCGACAGAGCCAGATTAGAATTACACAAAGCGCTTACCAGAAGCGTAATCCTGTTTACATATAACAAAATGATATAGCGGATAGGGTTAAGTGGCTTCAAGCAGATCCCGCAGCGGAAATCTTGTGAATTATTGGTCTTGCTGCAGTCTAGGAATATGGCCAGGTGGCTTAGAACGAATCTGTAGCAAAATGTGTGCTATGGTTGATTGAAATGCGAATATGTGTTCCAATTCCGAATTGAGCGCGAGCTTACGCAAAATCCAAACTGTGACTAGTTTAATAATCGATGGAAAAGTACTGGAAAATATGACCACAAGCTCACTTGAATTGCCCAGCGTAAAGGTTCCACAGCAAAAGCGTAGCCGTGAAAAATACGAGGCTATGGTAAGAGCAGCGGAAAAACTGTTTGCCAAGCAGGGGGTGCAGGAGACCTCGGTACAGGATATCGTCGGTGAGGCGGGTGTTTCCGTCGGTGCATTTTATCAGCGCTTTGAAAATAAAGAGGCGATGATTCACACGATTTTTTACCAGCTGGAGGAAGAAATTGTCCCACTGGCGGAAGATCTTGAAGGCCCCGCCAATCAAACCCTCAGCGATACCCTCAAAAGCGTGGTCAATATCGCCTTGTCGTCCAGCAGGGCCCACAGGGCGGTGTTGGTTGCGATGCTGATGGAAGTAGAGCGAAACCCTAATATTCGCAACTATGTCACCCATCTTCGCCGCAAGATGGGTGCCGTTTATACCCAGGCATTACTCAGGCATGCCAATGAGATTACGCTCCCAAATATCAAGCAGGCGGCGGCGATGACAAATCGCATTATCTACTCCTACCTGACCCAGGTGCTGCTGTATGAAGGTAACCCGGAAACTGAAAAAATGCTGCGTCACACCACTTCGGATAAAGAACTGGTGAAGATGCTTCATGCCTACCTGACGGTGCAATAGCGGTCTGCCATCGTTTTCTGCGAATGCCGGGGCTGCCCCCGCATTCCCCCCTCTTTCTGTTCTCTATGTCGCCTCTGGTAAGTTCTCCGGCAGGTTATCTCACTGTTTGTGAAAAGTGAGTCAAACGATTTAATCTTCACCTGGGTATTCATTTGCTGATAGAGTAATCTGTACTGATGCAATCCTTTTAAGTGGGGGCAAGAGTGCACCGATTAGTGTTGATACACCGAATTATCCTGGGCTGTCTGCTGGTACTTTCCGGGTTTGTTTCCGCCGGGCCGGGTTCCGGGCTGATCAACAGTTCACCCAGCCAATTTACGCAACTCGGCAGTATATCCATTCACTACAAAATGCTCGGGGAAGAGGGTCCAGTCACTCTGCTTGTGCATGGTGGTGGCTGCGATATGACATTCTGGGAGCTGCAGGCTCAACCCTTGCTGGAGCAGGGGCGTGTCCTGCTGCTGGACTTGCCGGGTCACGGTCAGTCTGATGTTCCGACCGATGTACGCTATTCCATGAAATTCTACGCTGAGGCCATTAACCAGGTAATGGAGGCCGCTAACGTAAAAAGCGCAGTTGTGGTTGGCCACAGTCTCGGGGTGCCGGCCTTGAGAGAATTCTACCGTGCCCGCCCCGAAAAGGTGAATGGATTTGTGGCTGTCGACGGTATTCTGATCTATGAACCCATCGGTTGGGGGCTAAAACTGGCATCGGGGCTGTTGGATACTTGGCTATACGACTACCTGTGGCCAACAATTGTTGACGATATGACTTCGGAAGCCACACCGAAATGGGGAAGGGATAAGGTCAGTGACGCCATGAAAAACGCACCCAAGATCGTGGTGCGGAGCTTTTTCAAAGAAATGTTTCATCCGGAGACGGCGATCAACGATGGCCTTGAGGCCCCGTTGTTGGCTTTGATCGCGGAGGGTCCACTGTGGAACAAAGACATCATTGATGCCATCAACACGCTTAACGACGATGCCACTACAGTGGTGTTGGAGGGGGCCGGGCATTTCCTGATGTTGGAGAAACCGAATGAATTCAATCGCCACCTTACTGACTTCAATCGGCGATTCGGCAAGCTCTAAGCCTGGGGCATCGATCGCTTGATAGCCGCTGTCTCTTTCAGGTAATTGCAATCATTGACCAAAATAAGAATTTGTGTTCTTATTGTGGTCGATGATATCTGCAGAGGATAGGAAGGATGACTAAGGCGACAGCCACCACCACAGCCGGCGTGCGCGGCTCATTTTGGGACCCCGCCAAGCTTCCGGAGTCAACAAAGTTCGAATCTACCCTGGTTCCGTGTGCGGATGGAGCAACTTGCCAGGGTACCCTGGCGTTCTGCGGTGGCGAGAAGGTCGCGGCCATGGGCATGCATCCGCGTGAATACATGCCGGGCAATTATATGGTGCCGGAATTTTTGAATGCGGGTCTGGCCATGTATACCCAGGCACCGAGAAGCATCGGTAATGACCTGCGCCTGGAACATGAATCCGCGTTGCTCGAAGTGGCCGCTGGCATCCGTTACCTGCGCAATAAGGGCTTTGAGAAGGTGGTGTTAACTGGCATGTCTGGCGGCGCCAGCCTTTTCAGCTTTTACCTGCAGCAGGCCAATCTGGCGGCGGAACAGCGTGTGGCGCACACGCCTGCAGGCAAGCCTACCAAGTTGCAGCAGGTGGAATTGCCCCTGCCCGATGGCGTGGTGTTTATCTCTCCGCACCCGGGGCAGGGCATACTGTTGATGAACTCATTGGATCCCTCTGTTGTCGATGAGAATGATCCGATGAAGACGGATGAGTCTCTTAATCCCTTCAGCCCCGCCAACGGTTTCAAGCGTCCACCGGAATCCAGCAACTATTCCGAGGAGTTCGTCAGCCGCTACCGGGCCGCCCAGTACGAGCGGGTGGCACGCATCGATGAATGGGCTAAAGCCAGCGTCAAACAACGGGTGGCGGCGCGCAAGCGGTTTAAGGAGTCATTAGACCCTAATGATATGAGGATATCCGCCCATACACCCATCATCACCCTGTGGCGTACGGATGCGGATCTGCGCTGTTTTGATCTGTCGCTGGAGCCAACTGACCGTGCCTACGGCTCACTCTGGGGGGCCAACCCCTTTGTCTCCAATTATGGCAGTATCGGTTTCGCACGTACTTGCACGCCAGACAGCTGGCTCAGCACTTGGTCAGGCATCAGCTCCAATGCCAGGATGGCCGAAACGGCCAAAGGTATCAGCCAGCCAACGCTGGTAGTACGCTTTGATGGCGACAACAGCCTGTTCCCCTCTGAAACACAAGCTATCGTGGACGGAATTCCGGCAACAGACCTGACCTACGAAGTGCTGCCCGGCAATCATCACGGCCGCCCTGTGCGGGAAGGTGACCCCAATGGCCAGGATTTGGCAGGCGATCTTATCACCCGCTGGGTCAGGGAGCGTTTCGCGTAATGGAAGCCACTGTAGAGAGTCGTGCAATCCCCATTGAACAGATCATTTCGCTGCAGCCATTTATTGTGCGACGCCGGATCGCGTTCAGGGATTGCGATCCGGCGGGGATCGTTTACACGCCCCGATTTCTCGATCCCATCGCCACGAGCGCAGCGGACCTGTTTATAGCCGAGCTTATAGGGCCCTATGGTAACCGGGACAAAGAAATAAAAGGGCTGGATACGCCCGCCAAGGCGGTGAACATGGTATTCCATAGTCCCTCCCGCCATGGCGATCTGCTAGATCTTGAAGTTTATTGCTCGCGTATTGGTACTACCAGTTTTGAGACGGCAATTGAGGCCCGTTCAGTGGACGGCAAGCCGAGGTTTGATTGCAGGATTACCGTGCTCTCGGTTGAACACAACCCGTTTCGCGCCAGTCCATTGCCTGAGTACCTGATCGAAAAGCTGAGTCCATACCAACGCTCATAGTCGGCAGCGGGCTCCTACAAGATTGTCTTTACCGTTTAGCAGCGCGCTCCGAGCGCGACCAATACCAAGTTTGCTCTGCAGGATCAACGTGGCCCAATAATACCGCTAAAAATATACCTTTGTTGCAACTGGCAGCCGCGGCGACACACTCAGAACATGAAACAAGAATGTTGACTCACGTTAAGGGGTATGCTTGAATTGTATTCAGAACCAGTATTCTTGTTTATATTGATTCACTGAATAAAAACGCTTCCACTAATAATATTTCGATATTGGAGAGACTGATAATGTTGAAAACTGATGCCAAGAGACCGTTTATTGCCCCAACGCTCGCCGTTTTGACAGTAGCCGTGGCACAGGCCAACCTGGCTATTGCAGAGAGTTTCGCCCTCGAGGAAATAGTCGTCACGGCCACCAAGCGCGAAGTGGGCATGCAGGATGTACCCATTGCACTCTCTGTCATGAACTCTGCGAAGATCAAGGAACAGGGCGCCGGTAACCTGGAAGACATCAGCGCCCATATGCCAAACGTTAACATTTCCGAAACCTCCGGCTCCGACTCCATTTTCATTCGCGGCATCGGCTCTGGAGACAATGCCGGTTTTGAGCAGTCTGTTGGCACCTTTATTGATGGTGTTTATACCGGCCGTGGCCGCTCTTCCCGTTCGGCGATTCTGGACCTGGAGCGTGTAGAGGTACTGAAAGGGCCGCAGAGTACGTTGTTTGGTAAAAACACCGTTGCCGGCGCACTCAATGTAACGACTGCGGCGCCTACAGAAGAATTTGAGGCCTCTATCTCCGCTTCCTATGAACCTGAGTTTGAAGGTTGGGGTACATCAGTGATAGTCTCCGGCGCATTGACCGATACGCTCAATGCTCGCTTCGCGGCTCGCGTGGAGGAAACGGACGGTTATTTGGACAACCATTTGCTTGATCGCAATGAGCGCCAGGAAGAAGATACCATCGCGCGGGTTACCCTGGAGTGGATGCCGAGCAGTGACCTCAGTGTTCGCTTCAAGTATGAGCATGGTGAGACCGATACGGTTGGCCGCCAGGACACCATTGGTATTACAACGCCCCAGGCCGATTTTATTTATCAGACCTTTGGTGATCCCTCTTTTGAGTCCAGCCTGGATTACGACAAATACTCAAACTCTCTGCCTGGTCGCCCGGGTGTGAACTACAGCTACGAATGGGACCTGGCTGTGGTGACGGTCAACTGGGATGTAAATGACTTCAGTATCAAATCCATCACCAGCTACACCGACAGTTTCTCAGACGGCTACAACGACCTAGACTTCGGTCCTCTGCAACTGATCGGTGGTCAATCCTTTGAGGATCACAAGCAATTCACGCAGGAATTTATTATCACGTCACCTCAGAGCGATACTCTGGAATTTATGGCAGGGGTATTCTACCAAAGTGAAGAACTGGAGCTGGGCAGCGATGTCGAAATTCGACTTTCATCACTCGGGCCACTATTTACCCAGGGTGCTGCCGGGGCTGCAGCCGCGTTTGGAGTCGGTTCACCGCAGCACCAAAGAGCATTACTGGCAGATGCTGGCGTAAATACATTCGGCTACGGCGACGTAACCCTTGTTAACAATTTTGAGCAGGACAGCGATACCTTTTCCGCGTTTGCGCAGGTGACCTGGCACATGGCTGATGATTTCCGCGTGATTGCCGGTCTGCGCTACTCAGATGACGAGAAAGAGCTTGATAAATTGGGTTACGCGGCCGCCTATGATGCTAATGGCTATACCCCCTACAGTGAGCCATTGAGCCCAACACATCAGGCCTTCTGGGAACTGCAGAGATTCAGTACTGCGCATCACTTTGGTAGCCATGGTTTTGAGCGATGCAGCTATAGCTTTAACAATCCCCCCATTTCCGCCACGGAAACCTGTAACAACGATACTGGAATTTCAAACGTACGCAGTGAGAAACACTGGACAGGAGATATCGTTTTCCAATACGACCTTACCCCGGATGCCATGACCTACTTCAAGTATGGAACGGGCTACAAGGCAGGTGGTTTTGATGCTCGCAATCTGCAGGGTAATATCGATGGCCAGGAGTTTGAGGACGAAAGTGTTGTCAGCTTTGAACTGGGTGCCAAACTGTCGTTGTGGGACGGCCGTGCCGACATGAATGTTGCCCTGTTTCACAACCAGTTTGAAGATGTGCAGGTCAGTGTTTTTGATGGAGTAGCCAACTTTCTCACAACCAATGCCGGTGAGACGACTTCTCAGGGCCTAGAGGTGGATGGTCAGGTCCTGCTGGCTGAAAACCTGTTGATGCGTTATGCGTTCTCTTATCTGGATGCGACCTACGATAAGTACGATGGCGCTGCCTGTACCGTTGCGCAATCTGCGACCTGGACCGGTGTTGGTTCCTGTACTCAGGATCTCAAGGGTGAGCCGACCAAGTTCTCACCGGAGTGGTCGGGTAACCTTGGCCTGGAGTATCACACTGAGCTGACGAGCAGTATCGAGTTGAAAGCCGGCATTGATCTGCAATATATGGAAGACTATCACGCAACCAGTGATAATGATCCTGTGATTATGCAGGAGTCGTTTACCAAGGTGAATGCGCGAGTTCAGATCGCCGGTGAAGATACCTGGACACTTGCGATCCTGGGTAAAAACCTGACTGACGAAACGGTTTCCAATGCGCCCAATGATATTCCCCTGGGTGGTTTTGGTTTCGCGGGCAGCTATTTCCATTTTCTTGATGCACCCAGAAGTTACGAGCTTCAGGCAACCTACAACTTCTGATCTTCTCTAAAGATCTCTGCATACCGTTTTAGCCCCTTTCAAGGTGTTGTGGGCTAAAACGGTTTTTTTTGTGTCTGTAGGATTGGTATTGACGATTGGTATCAGTCGATAGTTTTTTGCGGTTTATACAGAATCATATTGAAACTATTTAGTTCAGCAAAGTGCCATAACCGGTCTTAGAAATTCGCAGGATTGGTACTCTGACGGCGTTGTTTATGCGTAGGGCGGATTAGGCGCTTGCGCCGTAATCCGCCGGTTCTGCCGGTTCTGCCGGAGATGTTCGTTGGCTTCGGCCCGGTTTTTAACACCCTTGAATGTGCCTGTAACAGGTGATTTGTACACGGCCGCCGCCAATTTAAACCTTTGGCGGATCGGCGGATTACGGCTTCGCCTAATCCGCCCTACATCCGTGCGGTCGTTGCAGACATTATCGAACGCCCATGGTGCCCTGAACCAGGATTATGAACTTCCGGTTATGGCAAAAAGAAGAAATCACCCAGACACCATGAACTTAGGTATTCTCAAATTCTACCGAAGATTGGCCAGCTTGCTTGAAATAAGCAGCTGAATAGGAGTTCGGAATTCAGAAGGACAAATGGCCCGTTTCCGGACCATTGCACTAACAGACGAGAAAACGCCAGGAAGGAACTAGTGGCTTATTCAGAACTTGGCGCCCAGGGCTCGCGGGTTTCTTCACCGCCCCAGCTTTCCGGTTGCAACAGCATCCACAGCCTGGAAATATTGATGCCTTCACCTCGGGGAAAGGACTCCAATCTGTCCAGCATGGTAGCCACCACATCGGGTTCTTGATCGAGCACATTAGCGCTTTCGTAGGGATCCCGCTCCAGATTATAAAGTTCCAGCTCACCCTTCTTATTGCTGCGCAACTTCCAGTTGTCCATATAGTAAGCCTGTGTCCCGCCACTGTCCGTCAGGAAGTCTACGGGCTCTGATATGACTTCACCCCGCAACAGACGAGACTGATCGGCACCGTCGATGGCTTGTTCGGCCTTCGGTTCAACACCGGCGACCGAGAGCAGGGTGGGCATAATATCATTTACCGTCACTCGCGCCGAAAGTGGCCGCGAGGGAAATTCGGCCGGCCAGCTGATCACCGAAGGCACCAATACACCGCCTTCGTAGGTCGAGCCTTTTCCTCCTCTATAAGGGCCATTATCACTGCCTCCGTCTAGCATAACCATTCGGATCAACTCCAGAAATCGGGTCGGAGCCGGGTTTCCGAAGTTCTTCTCAACAAAACGGGCGAAGTCGACGGAGCCGCGATTGTACTTTTCGTTGCTGCCTCCGTTATCACTCAGGAACCAGATAATCGTGTTATCGGCTATTCCTTCCTGTTCCAAGGCCTCGGTAATTCTGCCTATTTCCTCGTCCATTTCGTCAACCATCGCCGCGTGCACACGGCGGTGCTCGTTGTCGATACTGGCGTACTTATCAATTGTTGCCTGCGGGGCTTCATTGGGCAGGTGCGGAGCGGTAAACGCTGCATAGAGAAACAGCGGCTTTTCCTTATCCCTTTCCTGGATCACGCGTACGGCTTCGTCGGCGATCAGGCGGGTGGCGTAACCCTCTTCACGCAGGGTAATCTCATTGCGGTGCCAGTCATATCCTCCGGTGGCTACATGGTCCCAATAGCCGATACCTCCGGTAAGGGCTCCATAGACCTGGTCAAAGCCCCTAGCCATCGGTCTCGCCGCTTCCTTGGTATGGCCCAGGTGCCACTTTCCGCTGAGGGCGGTTTGGTAGCCTGCTTCTTGAAGAAATTCGGGCAGCAATTTCAAGTCGAGGGGAAGATGTGCGTCGCTCAATGCCGTAATCGGACGTTCAATACCCATGCGAATGGCCGTTTGCCCGGTCATCAAGCTGGCGCGGGTTGCCGTGCAGTAGGGGTGGGAGTAGAAGCGGTCCAGGCGGATACCATTGTTCGCCAGGCGGTCGAGATTGGGAGTTTCAATCTCGCTGCCGTTATAGCCCACATCCTTCCAGCCAAGGTCGTCCGCGACAATAACAAGGATATTGGGTTGTTCGGGGCCAGGGGAGGCCAGTGCGATATTCGCACTGGACGATAGGGCTACAATCGAGAAAATAAGAGATCGGAGCTTCATATTGTAACCCTGGCCAGGGATTAGTGCTGTTCGATCTTGATAAACGGAATTGTCTTGGCCGTTTCCAGATCCATGTTCATAACCTTCTCGGTTATCGAAACATAATATTCCGGTTTTTCAACAGAAGGATTGGGGAGATGAATAATGGAAGGTTTCATGCCCTCACGCTCGTAGCCCACTTCATCAATGCCTTTCTTCTGCACAAAAATCTCGTAAGCGTGCTTGGCGTCGTTTTCAGGCAGGTCACCTTCCACATAGGCACACTCCACCATCAGTCCATTAGGATCGAAGGTGTAAATGGAGTGCATCCAGTCTTTGTGGTGATCGGATTCCATAACCTCCAGGCCGTGGTCCAGCCAGCGTTGACGAATGGCGTTCAGGCCTTCGCGATCCTTGGCTTCCCAGGCTACGTGCATATAGGCGGGGCCTATGCCCATGGCTTCAGTGATATTGGTATTTGCGTCGCTGTGGGCACGGGCCCCAAAGGCACCGAGGTCATAGTAGGCGAGGTAGGAACCGTCTCCAGCATCAAAAAATACGTGCTTGTATTTATTGCCTTTGCTGTCGTCCGCTTCGATACCCACGATGCTGAAGTTCATAGCTTCTGTGTAGAACTTGTACGTCAGTTCGGGGTTGTGAGTGCAAAATGCCAGATGATTTAGCGCCATACTCTTTTTCCTCTATTGTCTGTCTATTTCAACCATATTCGGCCTGTAGTGTATGTAGTCACTATACCCAAATTCTCGCCTTAATCCAATTAAGAATTATGGTTCACATTAGGTAAGTGTTGGTCTACAATGGTTGCCATGTACTTTTGCGGAGAGAGATTATGCTAGGGGTTAAGAATCCACTGCCAGGTGTGGTGTATCCGACACAGGAAGCGCTGGAGCGCTATTTCGTCAATGGTCCTCTGCAGGAGGAAACGTTGGCCGAGGGCATGATGGCAGCGATGGCCAAATGGCCTGACCGCACTGCAATTTCTTCTCCTGAGGGTGAGATTACTTACGCACAGCTGGATCACGACTCCGACTGCTTTGCAGGCGCTCTGATGGATATGGGACTGCAGCCTCAAGACCGAGTTGTGTTCCAGGTGGTTAACAGCATTGAGATAGTGGTTGCGGTCATTGCTTGCTGGAAAGCCGACTTGATCCCCCTGTGTACGCTTGCCGCGCATCGTGACTCGGAGATCTCATACCTGGCCAATCATTCTGGCGCCAAGGCACACTTTGTTGGTATCGAGGAACGTTTTGATTTCGTCGATTTCGCCAAACAGATTGCCGCCAAAACCCCATCAATGGAGCATTTGGTGATAGTGCGGGGAGAAGGGCCGGAAGATATTCCCAATATGGCCAAGCTGATTGCCTCTCAGGACAGAGAAGCGGCAAGGGCCCGTATCGATTCCATTGAACGTGATCCTTTTCAGGTAGCCGCATTCCAGTTGTCCGGCGGCACCACCAGTATTTCCAAGATTATTCCCCGCATGAGCAACGAGTACATCTACAACATGCGTGCGACGGGGGAGTGGCTGGACTACAACGAAAATACGGTGACTTTCATGCCGCTGCAGACAATCCACAATGCAGCCATGGCATGCGTTGTATTCCCTGTACTGCTTTTTGGCGGTGAGGCTGTGGTAACGGCTGTTGTGGAACCGATGACGGTATTCCAGTTGATTCAACAGCGTAAACCGACCTACCTTGGCATGATGCCAGCCGCTCTATCGGGTATTCAGAAGAGCGGGGCAAAGGACATGTTACCACTTGCCCAGGTTGATGGGATAATCAGTACCGCTGCGGCACGGCAGTCGGAAGCGGTTCTGGGGGCCAAAGGAATACACCTGTTCGGTATGACGGAAGGCCTTATCTGTTTTGCCAAGCCTACGGATCCTGAGGAAGCCAGGTTTAACACCATCGGTCGTCCTGTGTCCGAATGGGATGAGGTGCGTATCGTTGAACCGGGCACCGAGAGGGAACTGCCTCCTGGAGAAACCGGAGAAATGATATCCCGTGGCCCTTATACCTTTTTCGGCTATTACGACTCTGAGGAACGTAACCGCGAGGCCTTTACCAGCGATGGTTTCTATCGTTCAGGTGACTTGATGGCGGCACGGATAATCGATGGCGATACCTATTATTCCTTCGAAGGGCGTTTGAAAGATGTCGTTAGTCGTGGCGGTGAGAAAATTAATTGTGAAGAAGTCGAGCGGGTTGCCGCCCGTCACCCGGGCGTGGGCGACATTATGATCGTGGCCATGCCAGACCCCGATTACGAGGAGCGTGCTTGTGCCTTTGTCATCCCCGCCGGCAATGCGCCCGTGCCGGATGTGAAAGAGTTGATGGAATTCCTGGTCGAGGAAGGTCTGGCCAAATACAAGTGCCCGGAACGTATCGAAGTTATCGAAGCCTACCCGTTGACCGCATCGGGCAAGCCGAGCAAACCGTTGCTGCGAGCTCAGATCACAGAAACTCTTGAGCGCGAAGCCAAAGAAAACGCAATTGCCTAATGAAAGAGGAGTAGACAAATGAAAGTATGCATTATCGGTGGTGGTCCCAGTGCGTTATTTCTCGCTGTTCTGTTGAAATCCAGAGGCACTGCGGACGAAATTCTGGTTTTGGAACAAAACCCCAAAGACGCCACCTATGGCTTTGGAGTGGCTCTGGCGGAGTCAGCTATTGACAAATTGAATGAGTCTGAACCGACGTCGATGAAAGCTCTTCAGGAAAAGATGTATTTCATTCCCAGTCAGGTTATCGAAAACGACCAGGGTGCCTTTACTCTGGATTTTGCGGCCCAGGGTGGAGCCATTACTCGTCTGGATATCCTTACTGTGTTGGAGCAACGCTGCAGGGACCTGGGTATTGAGGTCGTACATGAACGGCGCATTGACGATTTGAGCGAGTTTGATGACTATGATGTCATCGTCGGCGCTGATGGTGCCAACTCTGTGGTTCGGTCGGCCAACGAGTCAGAATTCGGGACTCAGCGCAACACTCGTGGAAACTACTTTGTCTGGTGGGGTTGTGCCCATCCCAAGCACGAGTCGGGCTTGCGTTTCAGAAGTTACAAAAACAGCAGTATCATGATCCACTACTATGCCTATACACCCGAGATGTGGACAGTGGTGGGAGAAGTTGAGGAGCAATGCTGGTTTGATCTGGGTATGGACAAGATGACCAACGCCGAGCGCAAGGCGATGTTCGAAGAGGCGTTCGATGATGTATTCGAAGGGCGTCCCATGATCGAAAACAAGTCAAACTGGAACCAGTTCGAGGCGATCAAGAACGAGCGCTGGTCCGTGGGTAATCGGGTGTTGATCGGCGACGCATTGTATCGCGCTCATTTCTCGATCGGCTCCGGTACTCGCCTGGCCATGGAGGATGCGCTTGGGCTGGCAGATGCGCTGGCGGCTTCCCCGGATGATATCCCGGCTGCATTAGCGGCCTACGAAGAAAAAGGCAAGCCAAAGAAAGAAAAGTTGATGGCGGCCACTGTTCAAAGCTATACCTGGTACGAGAACGTTCATGAGAAACTGGGTATGCCGGTTTTGGACTTTATCCAGGACTATATGGACCGTACCGGCCGTATGCCCGCCGATCGATTGAAAATGTTTGTGCCCAACTTTGTCGCCGCTCAGGAACAGCAGGCAAGCTGATGCGACACGGGATATTCGGCAAGTTTCGAAGCGCGATAGGCAGCCTTTCATTACTGGCACTCTTGTCGTCCGGCGATTTACTCGCAGGCGCCTCCGGAGCTATGAAACCCATCGTTGCCTATCAGGGCGCGACATTGATCGATGGCACGGGAGCGGATCCCGTCCAGAACGCAACGGTTCTGTTGCAAGGCAGTAAGATTCTTGCCGCGGGGGCTGACATCGAAGTGCCGGAGGGAGCCAGTGTCGTTGATGTTTCCGGCCGTTGGGTAGTACCCGGTCTGATTGATGCACATATCCACTTTATGACATCGGGGCGTATCTATACCCGCCCGGCAATGATGGACCTTCGGCATATTGTGCCCTATGAAGATGAGATCAAGTGGGTTGAGAGCCATGTACCTGACACTTTGAGGAGCTTTCTCTGCGCCGGGGTCACTGGAGCACTGTCCATGGGCGGTCCCAGTATCGAGTACAGCGCCAGGGACCAGGCAGAAAAAATGACAGATGCCCCCAGTGTCTTTAATAGTCATGGGCCAGCAGTGGCTGTACCCAATTTTTTGGCTGAACGTCTTTTCCCCAGATGGAACGGTGAGCTCACGCTCAAATCACTGACCTCACCGGAGGACGCGATTGCCTTTGCTCGGGAGGCCGCGGCCAATAATGCCAGCATGGTTAAGACAGCAGTGGATGACCGGGGCAGTATGCTGTTCAGGCTGATACTCGATTGGCTCGGCTGGGAGGAAATTCACGAGGCACTGATCGCCGAAGCCGCCAAATACGGATTAAAGGTAACCAGCCATGTGCATACCTTGGAGTATGGACGCAGATTGATGGAACTGGGTGTTGACAGTTTACAGCACCTGCCGTCCGACCAGCCGGTCGATGAAAAATTCCTGTCTTTGGCGCGTGCAAAGGACGTTATTATTGTACCGACCATGGCGCTGCACAAACGCACTTTCGAGGAACTTTATACCAAGGAATTCGAGCTTCTTGCTATCGAGGAAAGCTGCAGTATTCCGGGAGTCATCCAGTCGTGGCATGAACCTTTACCTCCCAGCAAGGATGACGCGGACTATCTTGGTTCACGCCGGGAAATGGTCGCGTCCAATACCCTGGCTCTGTACGAAGCCGGCGTTTCGCTGGCGGTGGGAACCGACGCCGGACTGATGGGGCTGTCCCACGGTGCATCCATGCATCTTGAACTGAAAAGAATGAACGAAGCCGGTATTCCAGCCAGGGATCTGATCGTAGCAGCAACCCTGAACTCTGCCAAGGTTGCCGGAAAGGATGATCTCTATGGCAGCGTTGAAGCCGGAAAGTTTGCGGACTTTCTCATACTTTCGAAAAACCCGTTAAATAAAATTGAAAATTTGCAGGCACTTGAGACCGTCGTCAAACACGGTAAGGCGTTTGACCAGCAAGATCTGATGCCTTCTTTACCAGCGGAATAATTTCCGCTACCCGTTGCACTTGAGACAATGGCTCGGGCTGGTTCTTGCCAGCCCGCAAGGGAACATTTGTCTCTGAACTTAGGAAATCAACCAGGAGTCCAGGCTAATGTCTAAGACCTACCGTATCGGCCAAATCGTGCCCAGCTCAAACACCACCATGGAAACCGAAATTCCTGCCATGTTCCGTGCTCGAGAAGCCATACGAGATGAACGTTTTACTTTTCACTCAAGCCGCATGCGTATGCAGAAAGTGACCAAGGAGCAGTTGGAAGCTATGGATGCCGATTCTCTGCGTTGCGCGGCGGAACTCGCGGATGCCGATGTTGATGTCATGGGTTACGCTTGCCTGGTAGCGATAATGAGTATGGGGCTCGGTTACCACAAGGCCAGTGAAGAGCGTTTATCCAATATTGCTATTGAAACGGGCCATCCTGCGCCAGTAGTTACCTCTGCAGGTGCGTTGGTTGATGGGCTGCGGGATCTTTCCGCCAAGCGTATTTCGATTGTAACTCCCTATATGCGTCCTCTCACCAACCTGGTGGTTGACTATATCCAGGATCAGGGCATAGAGGTAATCGACAGTATCGCCCTGGAGATTCCGGACAATCTGGAAGTCGGGCGTCGTGACCCCATGCTGTTGGTCAATGATGTAGACGCGCTTAATATCGAAGGTGCCGATGCGGTGGTGATTTCCGCCTGTGTGCAGATGCCGTCATTGCCCGCAATTGAAGCGGTTCAGGACAAGCTCGGATTGCCGGTGACTTCAGCTGCGGCCTGTACCACTCGAAAACTGTTGGAGGCCATGGACCTGGAGCCGGTAGCTCCCGGAGCTGGCGCAATTCTCAGCGGTTTCTAACCTTCCCTGTAGCAGCCCGCTCCGAGGGCGACGGGTTTTGGCACCTTGCACCGGTCGCGCTCAGAGCGCGCTGCTACAGTGTTTGACAGAATTGTGTGGCAGCCCGAGGGCGACGGATCGCAGCATTGAACCAATAAAAATTATTTGGGTCGCGGAACACTAAAAATCCGCCCGTTTTCAACGAACTCGGAACCCCCCAGTCGCGCCAGCGGATTGAGCTTATCAGCTTCGATTTTGGCGCGGCCTTTGGCATCTTTACCAACGATCTCGTCGTTCACGAAAACAGATCGAATCTGCGCAAAAACCAGCGATTGTGGCGCGTTGCCAACCTCCTGAATATCATACAAGTCACAGGCGTAGGCCACTCGGCACTCTTTGATTCGCGGCAGGTCGAATCCCTCAAACTCGGCTAAGCCGAGATCCACGTACTCCAGCTCCGACTCGCCATGTGCAAGCGTTCGGGAAGTCTCGTTCACAGAAGAAGCCTGTTCCGTGTGGGCAATATGAATCACGCATTGTTTGCGCTCAATCAGATTGGTAACGGTATCCTTATTCTCTCCAGTGGGTTTTTTGCCAATGGAAATCATCAATAGGGGAGGATCAGAGCAGATGGCATTAAAAAACGAGAAGGGCGCAAGGTTGTAACTCTCGTCACCGTTGTCGGTCAACACCCAGGCAATGGGCCTTGGCAGCACACTGCTGGTCATGGTGACATAACGTTGATTGGGGGACATCTCTTGGAAGTTGAAATACATCAGGTGCTACCCGCAGTATAAAGTTTTGGTCAGGTCGATTATAACCCAATCAAAACCATTTGTTGCCGGTAAACTCTGAAAGATCAGCTGGATTCAGCCGCACCACCAGAGGTATTTCTGTCAACAACCCGGGCAATGTTAACAATGATCAAATAGGAGACAAAGGTCAGTGCTGCCGCCAGGAAGGTGATATTGATCAACCCGAATTGTTCTGAAAAAGCCCCGGCCAGTGGCGCGCCAATGGCAGCGCCGAGGCCAAAAAATCCCGGGGCCGCGGCGGCGAGTTTTCCTGAAGGATCGAGGTCCGCGAGCAGGCCAATTTGATAGGGTTGGGTAAAGAGCACGAAAGGCATTATTGCCAGCGCGGCAATGACAAAAAAGAGGGGGGTTCCGTTGACGCCCAGCAGGGCAACAGCCACAATATTGATTGTCGCGGCAATAGTAAACGGAAGGGCGCGCCCGAAACCCTTTTTGACCAGATACATGACCAGCAGCGGAGACAGGATACTGGCGGCGGCTGCACCGGCCAGAATATTGCCGATGGTTTGCGCTTCGAGATGAATAACCTCTGCGCCTATTCGTTCAATAAAGGCCTGCAGCCCCATAACACCAACCACCGACAGAACAATGGCGGAACAGAGGGCGAAGACAAACAGGCGGGAATATTGGCTGTTCTTCCTGGGTGTCTCGGTGTTTTCGGTTTGAGGGGCCCCAATTGTCTTGGGGAAGGCGCTCCAGGCGAATACCAAAGTGACGACATTTACGCCAAAGATTAATCCATAACCACCCAGCAACTCAAACTCGGTGATCAAACCGGGTGCTATCAATAACCCAATCACCGCGTACAGACCAAAACTGATTTTGTAAGTGCTGAAAACGTGCTCGGTTCTGGTACTCACCGCCGCCGCGCCGGATGCCAGCGCCATCAGACAGCCCTCAGCCAAGCCACTGATGACGCGGGACAGGAAAAACAGGCTCAAAGCAGGTGCCAGGGCGGCAAGGATGTTACCCAACATTGCGACGGTAATGGCGATGACCGCCATATAACGGGCATTAAATTTCCCCAACAGCCTTGACATTGCAAATGCACCAAAGGCACCGCAGAGGATTTGCGCGGCCGCCACAAAACCAGCAGTAGACAAATCCAAAGCAAACTTAGTGGTGATGGCGCCGATCAGCAGGGGCAGCAGGGGTACCCAGGCTTGTCCCGAAACCCACATGCAGATGCGGGAGATAGCCATCGGCAGGCTTTGATCATTTGGGGTTGTTGTTTGCAGGTCCCGGGTGGCTGCGGCATCTGTATTCATAACTTTCTCAAACAGGAGGTAATTGAGGCTGGTTCCGGTGTTTATGGTATCAAAGGCAAAAGTGCCGCAATAAATGAATGAGACAGGTAGCTGCTATAAACAAATCGGGTAGCAGAGAAAGGCCCGCCGGGGGCCTGCCGACGGGCTAAACGGGGTGGTTCAGGAAGCGATGCCTTCAGGCACAACATTGTTGTAGTAGTGGTCTACGATCGCGGGTTTAAATCCCGGGCGCGTCTTGATCCGACTAACAAAGTACTGTTCCAGGTTTGGACGCAGTCCATCTCCCCAGATTTTAAAGTCCAGAGCATACTGCAGACGAATCAGCACAGGTACCCAAGTGATATCGGCCAGAGAAAATTCGTTTCCGACGATAAATTCCTGTGTCTGAAGTCGTTTGTCAAAGTCGTCCATCACTTCATTGGCGTAATCATAGGTATTTTCCATGACTTGCGGATTCTGGGATCGCTCGATTTGCCCCATCCAATCCTGGATCTTTTGGTCGTAATTTACCGCGAATTCAGGGTATTTCACCTTGTATTCGTGCATGGCGCCAATCATTTTCTTGAGGCCCTCTGCTCCCCAACCGGAGTAAGTTGCCCCAGTGGCGCTCCGTTCCATACCTATGCGCGTGACCAGATCACGGATGGGAAAAAAGTCCGCCCTGGCAATTTCCTGCTTGATCAAGGCTTTTTGTTGATCGTCACCTGGAGTGAGATCAGGGCCGGCATAACGGTTGTTTACATACTGCATAATGGTCGCAGAATCGAACACCACTTCGCCATCAGCGATGATAGTTGGTACCAGCCCCCTGGGATTAATACCCATATAGGTAGGCGATATGGTTTCACCGAGTTCGTAGTGCAGCATCACCCCTTTGAATGGTACCTGCTTTTCTACCAGCACCATGCGCGCTCGCTGGGAGCAAATAGAGGCGTAATGGCTGTACAAGACGACATTCTCTGCAGTGTCAGGACCGACCTTGAGATCACCGCAGGCAATGGCCTGAGCGCGGGCGCTGGGCTCATAAGACCGGAGCTCACCGGCGGCAGATCCCTTGTTTTTGGCGATCTTGGCGGTAATTTCTTCCGGTAGGGTTTCTAGAGACGACATTGGATGACTCCTATCAACAGGTAAGGGCGCTATTTGCGGCTGACAACAATGTTAGCGACGCCTAAAATAGTTGAGTAATGAATAATACCGGTAGCAGCAACCCGGCTATCAAATGCATAAGGATACTGTCATGCGTCGGATCGATCTCAATCTCCTGTATGTCCTGAGAGAGCTCCTGAAAGAGCCGAATACCACAAAAGTCGCCGAGAAGTTGTCTGTATCGCAATCGTCGGTTAGTGCTTCCCTGGCACGTCTGCGCTGGGCTTTTCAGGATGAGTTGTTTGTCCGGTCCGGCAGAAAGATGGTGCCGACGCGGCGAGCGGAAAATCTGATTGAACCCGTCGAAGAAATCATCCGCAATATCGAAGGTCTTGTGGAAGAGGTGCGTTTCTCGCCGGAGAAACTGCAACGTCAATTTACGCTGGTAACCACCGATTTTATTCGTCACAGAGTCGGCGGACCAATCATTTCCATGATGCAGTCGGAGGCACCGTCGACCCGAGTGATTTTCGGCCCGCTGGCTGTTGATACTCGCGAACGACTGCGTTCGGGACACCTGGATCTGTTGATTGCACCGTTTGACACCATCCTGGGCAAGTCTGAGGAGACCAGTTTTCAAGCCCTCTACACCGACCATCTGGTGGCGGCCGTGTGGGAGGGGACTGAAAAATACGATAACACGATCTCTGAGCAACAACTGCTGGCGGAAAGTCATCTCAGATTCAATCCATCGATGACCAGCGGTGCGCAATCGCTGGCCGATAAATTTCTGGAGGAGCGTGGGCTTCGCATTAATGCCATTGCCGAATTCAGTACCCATGAGTCCCTGGTTTACGCATTGCGCCACGCCGAGGCGATATCCATCTTGCCCAAAAAAATGGTGGACATATTGGGGCAACAGGCGGAGATCAAAGCACTCGAATTACCCTACGACATGCCGCAGTATGAGGTCGGCCTGGTGTGGAATCGCTCTTATGACAACGATCCTGAGCACCAGTGGTTTAGAGAAGTGGTCGAAAAGGCTGGCAGCTATATTTAGTCTGAATTGGCCAAAGTTGCTTCAAATTTTTGTCCTTTCGTTTATTTTCGACTTGTTCGAATTACGCCTAAATCACCTAGCATATTGAAATACAAAAGATTTCCGTCCTTGACTCCGCTAATACACACACAAACACGTTTGTTTGCAAAATGTAGGAACTCTGCTAGTCTATACAAATCAAAGTCAGCATTCGTATTTGAGGGTTTCTATGACAGCGGTCGCTCCAACAAAAGCCACGCGTTCCACCGGTGTTAAGGAGCGACAGCGCAAGGCAACCATCAACGCACTGATGGTTGCTGCTATTGAGATGCTGTACGAAGAGGGCTACGCGGCTATGACGATGGCGAAGGTCGCCAAGCGGGCCGGTGTTTCCCGAGGTGCCCTTAATCACTACTACTCGACCAAAGACCAGTTGGTTATCTCCGCTGCCCAATACGTTATGGGGCTGGAGATGAAAAAGGTCGAAGAAGCCGCACTTGAAGCTGACGGGCGAGAGGAAGCGGTTGATGCGTTCTTTGATGCATCGGAACGTTTTTTTCTGTCCGAGCGCTATATCGCCATGCTGGAGTTGCTGCTAGCGGCGAGAAACGAACCTTACCTCGCTGAAGAGTATTTCCCACTTGTTGATCGCTTTCGCAAATTGTTTGACGACAGGTGGAAAGAGACATTGACCAAATCCGGTATTTCTCCGGAAGAGGCTGATGAATTGATCGATATCACCAACCTGACCTTGCGGGGTCTCAGTTTTGCCCTGGTCAAGGAGCCCGGTCGAGTGGGGCTGGACGAAAAGCTGACACATCTGCGCAAGCAGCTGCGTCAGTTGGCCAAGATTGGGTCGTAGTTAGATCGCACAGGGCCCATTCAGGGGCTGACGTGGGATCCTAAAAAAGGCGGGAGTACGATAGTTCAGCTTTCCCACAAATAAGAACCATAATACGTATTATTTAATTGGGCGCATTTCAGTGCCGAAGAGATAAGCCAACCAACAGGTCTATACGAGAGAGTTATCATGGTTAACGATAAAACTAATAAGCAAACTTCCCCAAAATCAGCACTCGCGGCTGCCATCACTCTGGCATTACTGCCATTAAACCAGCCTGCAGCGGAAGGGTTTCAGATCGAAGAAGTGATCGTTACCGCCACCAAACGAGCCGAAGGGCTGCAGGATGTACCTATTGCACTGTCGGTCATGGGCGGGGAAAAGATTACCGAACAAGGCGTTGGCTCTTTAGAGGATATCTCCGCCTTTATGCCCAATGTCAATATCTCCGAAAACTCCGGCAGTGATGCTATCTTTATCCGCGGCATCGGCTCACCCAGTAATGCAGGTTTCGAGCAATCAGTGGGTACCTTTATCGATGGCGTTTACTTCGGTCGTTCTCAAGCGTCGCGCTCGGCGTTACTGGATGTGGAACGGGTTGAAGTTCTTAAAGGTCCCCAAAGTACCCTGTTCGGAAAGAACACCGTTGCCGGTGCAATGAATATCACCACGGCGGGTCCGGAGGAAGAATTTGAGGCCTCGATTCAGGCATCGTTAGAGCCGGAGTTTGGGGGGTGGGGCACTTCACTGATTGTTTCCGGTGCGTTGAGTGAGACCGTCAATGCCCGCCTGGCCCTGCGTCGGGAAGAGAGCGATGGTTATTTTCGTAATCACTCCCTCAATCAGGATGAACGCCAGGAAGAGGACACCATAGCTCGATTAACGCTGGATTGGCAGCCCACCGAAGACCTGGGTTTTCGCCTCAAGGTAGAACAGGGTAAAACCGATACACGGGGTCGCCAGAACACCATTGGCATTACCACTCCGGCTTCGGACTTTATTTATCAAACGTTTGGCGATCCTGACTTTCGGGCGGGTATCAACTACGACAAGTATGGCACCGGAAGCCTGCCTGGTCGACCCGCTCAATTTGACGACTCCGAGTGGGACACCTTTTCACTGACCGCAAACTGGGATATTAGCGATTTCAATATTCGCTCGATTACCGCCTACGTAGAGGCGTCGGTTGAAAACTCACTGGACCTGGATTTCGGGCCACTACAAATGATTGGCGCGCAGCGTTTCGAGGAGCACGATCAATTCAGCCAGGAGTTTATTTTGACTTCTCCCACTGGCGGAACTCTCGAGTATATGGCCGGAGTCTATTATCAGAACGAAAATCTGAGCCGGGGGCGCGATCTGGACATTGTCTTGTCCTCCATTGCGCCGCTGTTTGCGGGTCACCCGCTGGAAGCGATTGTACAGGCGGGTTTTGGCGACGCAGTGATGGCGGGCAATTTCACCCAGGACAGCGAAACCTTTTCGGCATTTTCCCAGATCACCTGGAATTTGACTAATGATCTGAGGGTAATTGCCGGCTTGCGCTATTCAGACGATGAGAAGATCTTTGAAAAAACCATGCATACCGCAGCGTTCAGTGGTACGGATTACGTCGCCTTTGCGACCGCAGCAAGCCTTCCGCACCAGGCCTTCTATGATCAATTTCTAAACTTCGCGGTCGCGCACACCTTTGACGCTTCGGGGTATGAAGTCTGCCGCACGTCCTTTCCCTCTCTGCCAGTACCGGTTCCCGCCGTCAGTTGCTCGGTGCAGCAGGGTTATGACAATGTTCGCCACGAGGAACATTGGACCGGGGACATCGTGTTTCAGTACGACATCAATGCCGACATTATGGCCTATCTGAAGTTCGGCAGCGGCTACAAGGCCGGTGGTTTTGACGAAGCGAATCTTACTGCCCTGGCTGAATTTCAGGAGTTTGAAGACGAAACTGTCGAGAGTATCGAATTGGGTGCAAAAATGTCGCTCTGGGATGGGCGCGCTCAGTTGAACATCGCGGTGTTCAGTAACAGTTTCGAAGATGTACAGGTCAGTGTATTCGACGGCGTCGCCGGATTTGTGGTCCGCAATGCCGCGGAAACCGTCACGGAAGGGGTAGAACTGGACGGCCAGGTGCTGCTGACGGAAAACCTGTCCATGCGCTATGCGTTATCCTATCTGGACGCGACCTACGATTCCTATCAGGGAGCTCCCTGTACCGCGGGACAGACGGCTAACTGGACTGGACCTGATGGATGCGAACAGGACCTGTCCGGGCAGCCAACACAATTTGCGCCCGAATGGTCCGGCAATCTGGCATTTGAATACCGCCACCAGCTCAGCGACAGGCTGGAACTGAAAGCCGGCATCGATCTGCAATATATGGGCGATTACCTGCCCACCAACGACAACGATCCAGTGTTACAGCAGGATGCCTTTACCAAGATCAACGCCAGAATCCAGATCGCGGGTGACGACAGCTGGACGCTGGCGTTGCTTGGCAAGAATCTCACCGACGAAACGGTTTCCAACGCCCCTGACGATATCCCACTGGGAAATCTGGGGTTCCTGGGAAGCTATTTTCACTTTTTGGATGCACCGAGAAGTTACGAAGTTCAAGCCAGCTATCGCTTCTAGATAGCACGAAATTTACACGCATGATGAGAGTCAGGAGTCAATATGACCTATTTAAAGAATACCTGGTACGTCGCCGCCTGGGGTGATGAAGTTTCTCGTGAACCATTGGGGCGCAAACTGCTCGATCAAGATATTGTGCTCTACCGCAGGGAAGACGGAGATGTGGTGGCCATTGGCAATCGCTGCCCACATCGCTTTGCGCCGCTTTCCATGGGGAAATTACAGGGCGATACCATCGAGTGTCCCTACCACGGACTGCGCTTTAATGGTCATGGTGCCTGTGTTCTGAATCCCAATGGGGACGGAGATATTCCCCCCAAAGCGAAAGTACCCGCGTATCGTGTGGAAGAGCGCCATGATCTGGTCTGGTTCTGGGGAGGAGATCCAGAACAAGCCGATCCGGCGTTGATCCCGGACCTCAGCTACGTTACCGACCCGAAAACCAGAACAGTGACCGGCCATATTCATGTGGATGCGGCCTATGAGCTCTATATCGATAATCTGATTGATCTCAGCCATGCGCAGTTTGTCCATAATGACCAGCTTGGCGTAGACAACTACGAGGACGCCCAGCTGGAAGTCAAGCAGGCCGATGAACAGGTGGACGTTATCATCACGATCCCCAATGCCAATATGCCTCCGGCTATCAGGGGCATTACCGGCGAGGATAACAAACGGGGGAATTTCGTTCTGGCGGCACACTGGCAGATTCCCTCAATTGTCACCAACCATATCCAATTTCTGGACGCGGATACGAATGAGGCTCTGCACGAGTCCTTTGGCAGCCATTTGTTGACTCCGGAAACGGAAACAACGGCCCACTACTTTTACGGCCTGACTCGCAAGCATCGACTGGATGATAAAGACGTGGATAACGCAGTTCGCGCCTGGCACCTGAAGGGCTTTACCGAACAGGACAAACCCGTAATCGAAGCGGCGGCCCGTATGATGGGAGATGAAACCGATCCCCTGGCGATGGGACCCGCCATCATCCAAACCGATGGTGCAAATGTCAGGGCGCGTCGCATACTCAAGAAGCGTATTAAGTTGGAGCTCGAACAGGAGTCGCAAGCCTGATCGGTCAGAGCCGTGGGGGCGCAGGCGTCCCCACCCCTGAAAATCATAAAAAATCGTCTATTAGGAGAGAATGTGTGCATCGTTTACTTTTAAGGAACATTGCCGCCGTAATGATGGTGGTGGCCAGTACGGTTATCAACGCCGATAACCGGGTTATCCATGCCGGTATGCTTCTGGCCGTACCCGGAGAAAAGCCTCTCACTGCGCATACCATCGTTGTCAAGGACGGAAAGATTGTTGACTTGCTGCAGGGCTATGCAGATGCCCATCAATTTGGATCAAACGCCAAGTTGATCGACCTCAAGGACAGCTTTGTCCTGCCCGGACTGATGGATGCGCATGTGCACCTGCAGATTGATTTCGGCCCCAAGATGGCTGTGGACAAATTAAAGATGTCCAGTCAGTTGGCGCAGATGCGTTCTGCCCATCACGCCAAAAACACCTTGCTGGCGGGATTTACCACCGTCCGCGATACCGGGCCGGTAGAGGGGGCCCAGGAAATGTATGCATTGCGGGATGCCATTGCAAAGGGGTGGCTCGACGGACCCCGAATCATCGCTTCCGAAATTATCGTGGTCACAGGCGGACACCGAGGTGAGATCGCCATGCGGCACGATTTCAAAGATCTGTTGGACAGCAAAGGAGATAATACCTGCGATGGCCCCTATGATTGTCGGCGCGTAGCCCGCAAGGCGATTACCTATGGCGCCGACTGGGTGAAAATATCTGCTACGGGCGGAGTGGCAACCGAACGGGCGACGGGCACTGGCCAACAAATGGACAGCGATGAGATCCGCGAAATTGTTAACGCCTCGCACCGAATGGGCCGCAAGGTGACCGCTCATGCCCATCAGGAAGACGGCATTATCGCTGCGCTGGAGGCGGGTGTGGATTGTATTGAACACGGCAGTTTTGCTGGCCCCCGGTCGATCAAGCTGTTTAAGAAAACCGGGGCTTATCTGGTGCCTACGTTACTGGCCGGGCATCTGCTTGGAGAAATGGCTGCCAAGAACGATACCTTGCCGGCGCCGATCAGGGAAAAGGCGCGCAAGGTAGGCAGCCAGATGATGAAGAACTTCGCCAAACTGCACAAGGCGGGTGTAAAGCTGGCCTATGGTACTGATACCGCCATGATGCACGGTATCAATGCCCGCGAAGCAGTCTTGATGCACAGGGCGGGGATGAGCGAAATGGAGATTATCAAAACAGCCACCATTAATACCGCAGAGCTACTCGACTTGAGCGACAGCCTGGGTACCATCGAGGTGGGTAAAGAAGCGGATATTATAGCCACTGACGCCTCGCCTTTAAAAAATATCGAAGAGCTCTTGGATGTAGACTTCGTAATGAAGGCCGGCAAGGTTTACAAACACTGAGATCAAATACTGCAAAACAACGTATTCACTTCATTACAATACGAACAAGAACCTTGATTCTTTTATTGATCAGGATCAATTATTGAAATTCCCGCTCTGGGTATAGTTGACCTGCACAGTGACGCTTTGGGCAATTTCTTAGCCGAGATCACTGATACTCAATAACTGACAAGGAAATACAGCATGGCCCTTAATCACGTTGCATTCAGCACCCATACCCCCGAACTGACCTACAAGTTCTATACCCAGGCAATGAAATTTCACATTGCCGGCATAGAAACTGACGACAAAAAGGGCAACAAATACAAGCACGTTTTCTTTGACACCGGTGACGGCACCTTGCTTGCCTACTATGACCTGGGTGCCTACGGTACCAGGGCCCACAGCCAGGCGAACACCAATGTCACGGAAGCCATGGGCCTGGGTCCCGCCTATATGCACGTTGCCTATGAGGCGAAGAATCGAGAAGGACTGGAAGAAATCCGCCAGCGCTGGCTGGATCATGGCCTGGAAGTCATGGAACAGGACCATCACAAAGAATGGATGCACTCCATTTACACCTTTGATCCCAACGGACTGATGGTGGAATGCGCCTATATTCAGGGTGAGCTGCCCGAGGGAGATGCCAAACACGCTTACGATATCTTCGTTGAGAAAAAGGGGATTGACGAAGTTGGTTACCCGCGAGAAGGCACCAAACCATTTACGCTGCATCTGCCCAATCCGGATGTGCAAAAACCGGAATACTACACATCGATTACGGAAAAGGTGATGAATATGGATATAGAAACGGCTGGCGCCTTACCTTTTGTCAACGTCATACAACACTAAACGACAAATCCCCAGGAGAAAACACATGAAAGTATGCATCATCGGCGGCGGCCCCAGTGCACTGTTTCTGGCCATATTGTTGAAATCCCGAGGTACCGCGGAAGAAATTCTGGTGCTGGAGCAAAACCCCAAGGACGCAACCTATGGCTTCGGCGTTGGACTGGCAGCTTCCGCCATCGACAAACTGGGTGCGGCCGACCCTGTCACCATGGCGGCTCTCGAAGAGAAAATGCACTTCCTGACCAACCAGGTTATCCAGAACAACACCGGCGAGTTTAAATTGGAGACCACTGCCATGGGGGGGGCCATCACCCGCCTGGATATCCTGACGGTACTGGAGCAACGCTGCCGAGAGCTCGGCATAGAGGTCCACCACCAGCGCCGCATCGATGATCTGGCGGAATTTGATGACTACGACGTTGTGGTTGGCGCCGACGGTGCCAACTCAGTGGTTCGCACTGCCCATGAACAGGACTTTGGTACCCAGCGCAGTCCCCACGGTAATTATTTTGTCTGGTGGGGCTGCGCCAAGACCAAGCTCGAAGCCGGTTTGCGCTTCAGAAGTTATAAGAACGGCAGCATTATGGTTCACTATTATCCCTACACCCCGGATATGTGGACAGTCGTTGGAGAGCTTGATGAGCAGAGTTGGTTTGATCTGGGCATGGACAAAATGACCAACGCTGAGCGCAAGGCGCTGTTCGAAGAAGCGTTCGAAGACATATTCGAAGGTACTCCTATGATCGAGAACAAGTCTGATTGGAATCAATTTGCAGGCATCCGTAACGAACGCTGGTCAGTCGGTAACCGAGTGCTGGTGGGTGACGCGCTCTACAGGGCTCACTTCTCCCTGGGTTCCGGAACCCGTCTCGCCATGGAAGATGCACTGGGCCTGGCGGATGCTCTGGCGGCTTCCCCGGATGATATCCCCGCAGCGCTGGCCGCGTACGAAGAGAACGGCAAACCGAGAAAGGCGGGACTGATGGAAGCGACTGTCCGCAGCCTGGACTGGTACGCCCATGTCCATGAAAAACTGGATATGCCGATTCTGGAATTTATCAGAAGTTATATGGACCGTACTGGCCGTATGCCGGCGGATCGCCTGCATGAATATGCGCCAAACCTGGCGGCTGCGTTGGAAGCTCAAGTGGCCTAGAAACTAAAATAAAACGTCGCCCCCTACCCGGGGCGGGTTGGGCAAAGCCGTCTCTGTAGACGGCTTATGCCGTTGAAAGTCTACTGATTTACAGATGAGATGCAGAAGAGGCAATCATTGTTGTGCTCATTCAGACATTGTCGTCAATAAAGGCTGCCAGTTCGGTCTTGGACAGGGGTCCATTTCTGGTTGCCTGTACCTCGCCGTTCTTAAATATCATCAGCGTTGGGATGCCCCTGACCCCGTAGTTGGAAGGGGAGGCTTCGTTAGCGTCCACATCCAACTTGCAGATATTAATCTTGTCACCATAGTCGCCGGCGATTTCATCCAGAGTGTTACCCAGCATACGACAAGGGCGGCACCACTCTGCCCAAAAGTCGACGAGTACAGGAACATCAGACTTCAGCACGTCTGATTCGAAAGAACTGTCCGAGATGTTACTAATGATGCTCACGGTTGTGCCTCATTTATTGATGTGGAATCTTTAGCTGCGATGAAGAACTGCAGCATCAGACTTAAAACTCAGCCTGATGCTGCAGACAGATTACAATGCGTCGCCGATGCCCAGTTCCTTGGCACGTTTGATGGCTTTCATGGTGGCTTCCTCGCCAAAACGCTCAATGCTCTCCTTCATCAGAGCTTTAGGATCTTTGCGACCGGAACCTTCTGCGTGACCATACTGGTCCTTTTCCCGAATGATCGCGTGGATTGGACCAAAATCGGACAGATCGGCGTCGTGGGCACCGTGTCCCTGCATGATGGCGTTCATAAAGGCGAAAGTTGCACAAATAAATACAACATCAGTGAGGGTTCTTTCAGACCAGCCCGCTGCAAAGATTGGATCAACGTCTTTTTGCACCAGGCGGTTGGGATCGGTAACCAGCTTGTGCACAAAAACCAGAATAGGGCGGAACTTCTCGTCAATCGGCGCCGTCTTCGGATCCTGCAGTACGTCTTCAAAGAACTTGGGGTCAATGCCGTAGGCGATGGCCACGGGATAGTGGGCACTGTAACAATGGGTGCAGCCACGCAGCGCGGACGAGTAGGCGCCAATCAGTTCCTTTTCGCCATTGGACAGCTCGGATTCACTGCGCATGGTGGCTTGTACCAGATTTGGCCAGGCGGAGTAGGCTTCAGGGTGGAGTCCCCAGAGAGTCACAGCGGTGGTTTCTTCGGGTAACGATTTGACAAAAGGCATGGGCACATCTCCAAGGTTGTGTCGTCAGTGTTATTTAGGGTTCTATCAATTTGTACTTACGGTTATCAGGCTAGCAGCGCAACTATTGTGGGACTAATGAATAAATCCGGTAGCACCTACCCGCTAGCCTGATGGTTTATACGAAATCCACTAACCCATTGAAATTAATAAGATTTAAAGCAGGTACTGAATCGAATGCAGACAAACCCGTTTGTTTGCAAAAGACAAGGAGCTTCGATAGGTTGTGTAAAATAAGATATCGTATTCGTATTTGAGGGTTATATGCCTACCCTTGTATCATCAAAAGCTCCAAGCGCTACCGGGGTCAAAGAACGACAGCGAAAGATGGCCACTCAGTCTGCATTTGTCATAGTTCTTTTCGTTATAGCTTCATTTTTCACTCCGATACTAACGGCGGCAGAAAGATGCGAACTCACTGTGGGACTCTGGACGAGAGAGTTTCCGCTGTTCTATTTTCAAGACCAAAAGCAGATGGGCATTTTCCCCGATCTGCTCCAGCAGGTTTCGGCGGACATAAAATGTCAGCTTACTTTAAGATATCTGCCTGCTTCCAGATCGCAACCCACCGCAAGAAAGCAACATATCGATATTGCGTTATACGCCGCTCCGGTTGACAGTGATCTACATCCACTGCAGCCAAAATACATTAGGGGCATGAAACAAAATGCTGTTTCTGACGTGACAGATTCGCCCCAGGTGATTATCAGCTACCAGCCGATATTGGTCATGCGCGCCGGTTACATAGCACGAAAAGGGAGTTCAGATCCTTTCCGTCAGAATGTTATTATTGCTGCAGATCGCATCGGCAGTCTTAGAATGGAACATCACACTGCGGCCTACTGGTGGGAATTTCTGGGGATACCGTTTGTCCCCAAAGGCTTTGGCGATTCACTGCAGGGGCTCAGGGCCCTGGCATCAAAGCGTATTGATTTTTTTGTTTACTTTTCCGTAGGGTTGCAGCAATTCGAACAGCAACACCACGGATCGCAGTTGGAATTAGTCAAGGAAGTCACACCCTTGGCAGTCAGACCAATGATCTTTACGGAGAGATTCCAGCAAGACGCCAGAAGCATGGCGAACCACCTGGAGCAAAGCATAGCTCGGCTGTGGCAGTCCGGTACAGTTAAATCCGTCGTCCAGAGGCACAGTAGGCTGGACTATTTTCACTGGCCAAATGAGGATAGGATTACGCTGCAGTAATAGCTATGTTCAAGTATAACAGGCTGCCCAATGTGAAAACTCTCCGAGATAACCTAATCGCTGCTCAGCATCAATACGGCGCTGGAAACAATGAATGGGCAGGTCTGGGCTAACTTCATCGGCAAAAACAACGGCCATTTGGAGCCGGGGCGTCTATTGTCAATTCTTCTTCGGGTCAACTTCCAAGTTCAACAATCGGGTAAGCAACCATGTGCCCGCTTCTCCCAGGGCCCGTTGTTGACTCCAGACAAGATCCAGCCCCTGGCGGATATCCGCACCCAGGTAGTCCAGATCCAAAACCACAAGCTCTCCGTTATCCACCTTTTCCTGCACGACAGTTTCCGGTAAAAAAGCCCAGCCAATTCCTGCGCACAACAGCGACAATACGATAAAAGGACTTTCAGACAACCAGAACTTCGGACTGATCGACTGTGTTTCATGTCCGGAGCCGCCTCGCTCGCGACCGCGAACCACCAGTTGACGATGGTGACGAAGCATTGGCAGGGATACTGGCTGTTCGGTGACCAGGGGGTGGTTTTTGCCGCAAACCGGCAATACCCGATAGTGACCCATGGAGCGAAAATGATAGCCTTCCGGATATTCCTCCTGTTCCAGCATCAAGCCAATATCTGCCCGATCTGTTCTTACCAGTGAGGCCACATCATGAGCGCCAGGGTCGAGCAATTCGACTTCGATAAACGGGAAGCGTTCTTCAAATTCACTCAATGCGGGAAGAATTGTCTGGATGGGGATGCTCTGCTCTACGGCAAGACACAAACGGGTTTCTTCCTGGCCGATCAGGGAAGAGGCATGAGCAGAAAATTCCCTGGAGCTTTGTAATACCGCATTAGCGTAATTTAACAGTGACTGTCCATCGGGCGTCAATTTTGGTTTACGTACGCTGCGGTCAAAGAGCTCGAGATTGGTCTCAATTTCAAGATTATTGATGGCAGTACTGATGGCAGATTGAGCTTTATTGAGCTGCCGCGAAGCTGCAGAAAAAGAACCGGTCTCAGCGGCGGCTACGAAAGCAGTCAATTGGTCCAGTGTTGGCATCGAAGTATCTCATTTATAGATAGTTACTAACTTTTAATTATCTAAATGATGGATAGAATGAGCAAGCCTTATGTGACAGTATCGAGGAAAAAATGAACAAAAACGTGGCAATTCGCAGCAAATGGGACCGCGTTCGCTATTCGTTGCTGCTGGAAGCGACTCTGATCGCCCTGATCGTACCGGCGGTGTCAATCATATTTGACCGCCCTGTGACCGACAGTGGCGCGTTGGCCATCATACTCTGCGTCAAAGCCCTGATCATCAGTATGATCTACAACTACCTGTACGACAGGATGGATGCGCATTTTGGCCGGATTCCAACCGAAAGATCTCTGCCGGGACGCATCGCTCACGCGCTGGGATTTGAA
The DNA here is from genome assembly GCF_011683955.1 of Pseudomaricurvus alkylphenolicus. Lineage (GTDB taxonomy): Bacteria > Pseudomonadota > Gammaproteobacteria > Pseudomonadales > Cellvibrionaceae > Pseudomaricurvus > Pseudomaricurvus alkylphenolicus. Next base: position 216,761 of record NZ_JAAQPI010000009.1, on the reverse strand, counting down.
CTTGTGCTTACTGCCACTTCATTACCCATTATCGTTTGGTGGCTGGACATCCCCTGGTTGCAGGCGTTAGTGATGGATGTGGTGCTGATGGCGTGGGTGGTGGTCCACACCTTTTTCTTTACCCTGGCGTACGACCGTTTGTTTCCGGTTTTGCAGCCGGGTTTGTGTGAAAAAATCGGATGTGATTAAATTTTGGCGATCCCAATGAGTATCGCCAATGAAAAACCCGGCTGCTGCCTATCTGATTAAAACCAAGTTCACACCACCCGCCCAGGTTTCCGGGGCTGTGAATCGCCCTCGGCTGATTGAGCGGCTGGCACAGTCACAAGGGCGGCGGCTGGCGCTGGTAACGGCACCGGCGGGTTTTGGTAAATCCACTCTGTTACGCCAGTGGTATAGCGTACTGATGGAGAGCAGGAAGGCGTGTTGCTGGCTTTCGCTCGACTCCGGTGACAACGACCCGGCGACTTTTGTCCGCTATTTTGTCGCCAGCTTGCAGACTCTCTCACCAGCACTGGGACAACCGGTTCTCGATTTTCTTGATAATGTCGGCCCTAGTGATGTCTCCAAGGTGCTCGGCCTGCTGATAAATGAAATCAGCGAATTCGACCGGGAGATCGTCTTTTTTCTGGATGATTTTCATCTGGTCGACGACCTTGATGTATGCCAATTTGTTGAGCTTTTACTTAACTTGGCAAGCCCCAACTTTCGAATGGTGATCGCCAGTCGCGTCCGGCCTGATCTGTCGCTGGGGTCGATGCGGGTTGGGGACAAGCTGACCGAACTCAATGCGGAGTCTCTGCGCTTTGAGTTGGCAGAATCGCGGGAATTCCTCAACCGTTTACACAAGCTGGAGCTTTCGGAAGAGGTGTTGGACGAGCTCTATCAACGCAGTGACGGTTGGGTGGCGGGGCTGCAATTGGCATCGCTGTACCTAAAAGAGGAGGGGCGATCCGTTCAGCGCAGGGAATTTTCCGGCAATTTCCACGATGTGGCCGACTATCTGGCAACGGATGTGTTTGAAAAACAACCACCGGAGCTGCAACGCTTTTTATTGGGCTCGTCTCTGCTTAATCGGTTTAATGCTGAGTTGTGCAATGCAGTATTCGAACAATCCGATAGCACGCTCTACATTCAGCGCCTGAAAGACCTCGATTTGTTTCTGATTCCATTGGACGAGAAGGGCGATTGGTACCGATATCACCATCTGTTTCAGGAATTCCTGCAGGGCAAACTGCAGCAACACTATTTGCAGGACGCCCGCCACTACAGCCGGCGCGCCAGTCACTGGTTTGACGCTAATGGTTTTTTTCAGGAATCGGTGGACTATGCGCTCGCGGGCGATGCGTCTGAAGATGCCGCCGTATTTATCGAGCAACATGGCTATGAGCAATTTGTGCAGGGGCGCATGCCCCAGATCGACAGCCTGATCAAGCGCATTCCCGCATCAGTGTGCGCCCGACATCCGGACCTGCTGTTGCTGCAGGCGACCGCCCTTTACCATATGAACCAGCCCGACAACGCCCGCGCGATTTGTGATGAGGCGCGGGAGTGTATTGACCGGAAAAAAACCAGAGACAATCTCTCAGACGAGCAGGAAGCCAATCTGGAAACGTCCATGACGATTCTGGATGCGGGCATTCAAATGTCCCAGGAACGAACGGGGGAGGCGATGGCCCGGGTCCCCGCTGATTTTTGCCCTCCACTCGCCTGGCAGCAGGGCACCATTAACAATATCCTTGGCTACAGCCACCTCATGCACGGGGATTTTGAGTCGGCCGAGCGGCTCTTGAAACAAGCCCGAGCCAGTCACCTTAAAACCCGACACAGCTTTGGCGTGGCCTACTCGGATTGTTTTATGGCCATGCTCAGGCTGCAGCAAGGGCACCTGAAGCAGGTGCTCGATATTTTCCGATGGTTTGACGATGGTATTTCCAGCCGTCAGCAGAGCATTTATGTGGCTCCGGTGTTTGATGCCATGCGTGGTGTATTGCACCTGGAGATGAATCATCTGGACCGGGCCCTGCCGTTACTGCAGGCGACGCTTCCCATATTGGAGGAGGTGGGTCAGGTGCGGTTGTTACGATTAGGCTACTGCAGCCTTGCTCGCTTGTATGCCTTGCGGGGCGATCAGGCGGCAGCCTTGAAGCTCTTGGACCACGCGCTGGGTCTTCACCCCCATTCGCCTAGCCATGACATGCACTGCCTTTTTGTGGATGCCGTTCGACTGGAAATCCTGCTGCAGGCGAGCCAATCTGTACAGGCCCTGAAATTAGCAACCAAACACGAAATTCCTCTGGACGATGAATTAGAGCCCCTGCCCGTTGGCTGGGAAAGGGTGGCCTATCTGAAACGCTTTTTGCAACTTCGGCTGCTTTTGGTCGCGGGTCAGACAGACACAGCGATCCAGGGGCTGGAAGACTTCGAGCAGCGGCTGCATCAGCTTGATCAGGGTTATCTGCGCTTAAAGGCTCTGTTGGTCCTGGCTCTGGCGCACCAGCAGGCCGGTCAGACGGAGGTCAGTCAAGCGATATTAACAGACGCCCTGCGAATCGCCGCACCCAATGACGCTTATTGCCTGTTTCTGGAAGAGGGGGAAGCAATGAAGCAGTTGTTGGCGTCGGCCCCCAAAGACAGGGATCCACTGGCAAACAGCTTTGTTGAAACTCTGTTGGGCTATTGGGGCTCCGGAGAAACCGCTGACAACAAACCCCATGGGTTGATTGAGCCGCTCAGCGGTCGGGAGATCGATGTCCTGACGTTGATGGCCCAGGGGCGTACCAATAGCGATATAGCCGACGATCTGCATATCAGCCAAAAAACAGTCAAGTGGCACGCCACCAATATCTTCGGCAAATTGGGAGTCCGCAATCGGACGGCCGCCGTCATCACCGCCCGTGAACTGGCTATCATCGACATCTAACTTATTGATCCCACTGATATTCTTAATGATCCGGGGTAGAACAGGACTTTAGTCCGGTCACTTACCCCGCCCCCCTGGCGTATGGTTATCAAACTCAATAACCATAACGACAGGAGAGGGCGCAATGCGCAAAACACTATTATCCATTTCCGTGGTGCTGGCGGGTCTGCCAACAATGAATCTGGTCGCTGAGACCATTCAGCTGGAAGAAATTGTAGTCACGGCACAGAAGCGTGCTCAAAGTATCAACGATGTAGGTATCACGGTTAACGCTTTTAGCGGCGAACAAATGAAGGACATGGGTGTGTTCTCCGCTGAGGACGTAGCCCAACACACCCCCGGCCTGACGGTTAATGAAGCGGCCGCAACTGGCACTCCCAACTACACTATTCGCGGCGTTGGCTTTCAGGACTACAGCACTGCGGCCTCATCCACGGTGGGGCTCTACTTTGACGAGGTGGCGATACCCTATACAGTGATGAGCCGCGGTGTACTAATTGATATGGAGCGGGTGGAGGTACTCAAGGGGCCGCAGGGGGACCTCTATGGTCGCAATACCACCGCGGGGCAAATCAATTTCGTCAGCAAGAAACCCACTGAGGAATTCGAGGCCGGTATCAGTGTCAGCCACGGGCGTTTTGATACTCTGGACTTTGAAGGTTTTGTCAGCGGCAGCCTGACCGACAACGTGAACGCCCGCCTCGCTTATAAGACCACCCAATCTGATGAAGGCTGGCAAAAGAGCATCACCCGCGATGACGAATTGGGCGAAAAAGACGTTAGCGCGATACGAGCATTATTTGATATTGAACTGAATGACAATGCCTCGTTGTTGTTGAATTTGCACGCTGTCAGAGACAAATCCGAAAATCGTGCAAACACCGCCTACGATGGCCGCCAGGCGGGTTTAGCTGAAAACGCCTTACCTTATCGCCAATTGGCAGACTATCAATTGCCCACCGGTGCCAATTTCGGCGAAACACCACCCTGGTACTCTACCGGCGACAGCCGCTCAGCTGACTGGACCAATAGCTACACCAGCCCCATCACCGGCAAGACCTTTGACCTTCGTCCGCAGCGGGACAATGAGCTGACCGGTGCCTCGGCAAAACTGGAGTGGGAGCTGAATGAAGGCATGACGCTGACCGCCATTACCGGTTACGACAAGTTTGAACGTCAGGAGTCCAACGATTGGGACGGTGGCGCTTACAACGATTCCAGCAACATAAACACCACTGATCTGGAGGTGTTTTCCCAGGAAGTGCGCCTGACTTATACCTCTGATGAGCTGATGTGGATTGCCGGTGTTTATTACTCCCATGACGAAATGGATGAGGAATACCATTACTTTATGTCGGACTCCATGTTTGGCCAGGGTTCTATCCCTTATGGCATTCCGCCATTTGCCTTGTCTCCGATTCTGGAGCTGCAAACCCGTTACGAGCAGGAGACACAATCGGCTGCGGTATTCGGTCACGTGGAGTGGAATCTGACCCAGGATCTGCGGCTGACTCTGGGTGCCCGTTACACTCAGGAAGAGCGGGAGTGGAGCGGTTGCACCTACGACGCCGGAGACGGCAGTCTGGCGGGCTTTTTAAACTTCTCCTTCGGTTCGACCTTGCCGGCGGGTCACTGCGGCACCATTGATGACGATCCCAATTCCCCCAACTATGTATTTGGACTATTGGGCAGCCCCAATGTCAACGATGCCTTTCACCCCTTTACCGACTCCATCGACACCAACAAATGGATGGGAAAAATCGGGCTCGACTACGCCGTAACGGAAGATCTGCTGGTTTACGGCACTTTCTCAACAGCGTTTAAGTCCGGCGGATTTAACGGTGCAAATTCCAATACCACCCAGCAGCTGATTCCCTACACCGAGGAGGAGTTAACGGCGTTTGAGCTGGGCCTTAAGAGCACATTGCTTGACGGCACCCTGCAACTTAACGCGGCCGCCTTTTGGTACGACTACGAGGACAAGCAGGAACAAGACCTGGCGGTAACCTTCGTAGGCAATATCTCCGGATTGACCAATGTGCCCGAGTCTCGCATTAACGGTGCAGAGTTGGAACTGAAATGGCTGCCGGTTGAAGGTCTTAATATCAATCTGGGTATTGCCTATCTGGATACCAAGGTGGAGAAATGGGAAGCGGTAGATCCTGCCGCCAGTGCCTGGCCGACGGTGGTGACCCACGACGTTTCCGGCATTGAACTGGCCCAGGCGCCAGAGTGGCAGTACAACGGCCAGATAAAATACGAATGGCCGCTCGGAGAAACTTTGGTAATGGAAGTAGGTACCGACTTCAGTTTTCAGGGCGAAACCTCTGGCGGTGTTGCCATCGAGGATGCCACCGACGATTTTTGGGTCGTTAACGCGCAGGTGGCGGTCGGCAGTACGGATGGTCAGTGGCGAGCGATGCTGTGGAGTCGCAATTTAACGGACGAATACTATTATCCGGCGGCTTATCAAGGTGGCAATGGGCCCTATGTTCGCAGCGCCGGTACGCCGAACACCTACGGCGTCACATTTGATTACCGTTTCTGAGGGGCTGCGACATGAATATTGACGAGTATCGCAGTTTCGATGCCATGGGGCTGGCGAGCTTGGTTCGCGACAAACAGGTGACGCCAGAAGAATTGGCCAGCTGTTGTTTACAGCTGGCACAGAAATTGAACCCGACCATCAACGGCATTGTCGAGTGTTTTGACGAACCCCTGCCAGCCTGGGATGACGCGGTGGAGGGACCCTTCTATGGAGTGCCGTTTCTGATTAAAGATTCAGTGATCCATGCACAGGGTATTCCCTCTGAAATGGGCAGCCGCCTGGCCCAGGGCCTGGTCGCTCCTCACGATTCAGACCTGATGACCCGTTTTAAGCGGTCGGGGTTAAAGAGTCTGGGCCGTACCACCACACCGGAATTCAGCTACAACATCACCGGCGAATCCCTGCTCAATGGCGCAACCCGTAATCCCTGGGACACCAGCCGTATTGCCGGGGGGTCGAGTTCCGGTGCGGCGGCGTCTGTCGCTGCCGGTATTGTGCCCATGGCCCATGCCAACGATGGTGGTGGTTCGATTCGAGTACCCGCCGCTTGCTGCGGCTTGATAGGATTAAAGCCCACCCGTGGTCGGGTGCCCATTGGGCCGGACTCGGGGGATGGACTCAACGGTCTGGGGATTGAATTCGCCGTTACCCGCAGCGTGCGCGATACCGCTGCGCTGTTGGATGCGGTCCAGGGGCCGGGTATTGGTGAGCCCTACGAAATAGCGCCCCCTTCGCAGCCCTATTTGAAAACCATTGCTGATTCACCCAGGTCACTGACCATCGCCGTGGCCGCGGAACCCTGGTTTGGTCCGGGTGTGGACAGTGAAATGATTGAGGCCGTTTGGAACACCGCACGTGAATGTGAGAAGTTGGGACATCGGATTGTCGAGGCAAGACCTGAAATAGATCACGAGAGTTTCCTGTCGGCACAACTGCGCATCTGGAGCGCCAATATCGCCAGTTGGGCCGATGGCTATGCGGCACTCTCCCAGCGACCTGTGGATGAGACCACTCTGGAAGCCACCTCACTCGCCAGCTATCGTTACGGAAAAAACCTGAGTGCCTGTGATCTGCTGGAGGCATTGTCCATCGCCAATACGGTATCGCGAACGGTAGGACAGTTCTTTCAGAAATATGACCTGCTGCTCTCTCCCACCGTTGCAGGCCCGGCGGCGAAGCTTGGCGTGTTCAACGCCAACGACAGCACCCTGGATGCCCACGGGTGGGCGGAAAAGATCTTTGGCTTCTGCCCGTTTACCGGGCTTTTTAACCTGACCGGATTACCGGCAATATCTCTGCCCTTGCAACGTACCCGTAGCGGTTTGCCGCTGGGAATGCAGTTCGGTGCCCGCTTTGGCGACGAAGCAACCCTGTTGCAACTGGCCCGCAGTCTGGAGCAGGTCATGCCCTGGCCAACACACAATCCATCATTGGCTTAAGCGTATTACTGTTGAGGTTTTTGGAATGAAAACAGGTTTTGTCTATCACGAACTCTATATGTGGCACAACACCGGAAACTATGCTGGAGTGATGCCCTACGGTAACCCGGTGCAACCGGGCGAGCATGCCGAAGGACCGGAAACCAAGCGTCGATTTCGCAATCTGCTGGAGGTGAGTGGGTTACTGGAGCAGCTTCATCCTATAAAGGCCCGTCATGCCACCGAGGCAGAGATTCTTCGCTTTCATACCCGCGAGCATCTGGAACGGGTAAAAACCTTGAGCGCCGGGGAGGGGGGAGATGCCGGTGCCTTCTCACCCATGGGCAAGGGCAGCTATGAGATCGCGACCCTTTCGGCCGGTGGTGTTATCTCGGCGGTGGATGCTGTGCTCAACGGTGAGGTTAATAATGCCTACGCGTTAGTACGCCCGCCCGGACACCACGCCCTGGCGGATATGTCCATGGGTTTCTGTATGTTCGGCAACGCGGTGATTGCCGGACTGCATGCACTGGAAATCCACAAACTAAAACGTATTGCCTATGTGGATTGGGATGTGCATCACGGCAACGGTACCCAAAGTGCATTTTATCGAGACCCCCGTGCACTGACAATTTCCATTCATCAGGAAAATTGCTTCCCAATGGATTCCGGTCCCATTTCCGAAACAGGAGAGGGTGAGGGTGAGGGTTATAATCTCAATATCCCGCTGCCTGCGGGCTCCGGCTTTGAGGCCTATAAGGCGGCGTTTGATCGTGTTGTTGTGCCCGCTCTGCGAGCTTACAGGCCGGAACTGATTATTGTACCTTGTGGTTTTGATGCCGGTGCCCAGGATCCGCTGGGTCGAATGATGATGCACAGCGAAGGTTATCGCTATCTCACCGAACAAATGATGTTGGCGGCGAGGGATCTGTGCGAGGGCCGTCTGGTAATGACTCACGAAGGGGGCTACAACGCTTCAACTGTACCGTTTTTTGGCCTGGCGGTAATGGAACAGCTCAGTGGCATCAAAACCGGTGTGGAAGATCCGTTTCTGGAAATGTTTCAAGCGCTTGGCGGGCAGAAGCTGCTGCCGCACCAAGAGGAAGTTGTGCAGCAGGCGGAGCTGATTGTTGAGCAAATGTATCAACGGACGGGATATTGAATTGAGGCTTATAGTATCTCCAAGGCGAAGTCAGTTCGCCCCGGAGTGCAATAACTCGTCGATCCGCGCCAGTAGTTTTTCACACTAGGATATATGCACAGAAAAACAGAGATACCCTGGATGTCTGTGCATATTCTCGATGCTGAACTTCAGTGAACAATATGCTTGCATACCTCCTCAATATGGCGGTGATCTGTGCCGCAGCAGCCCCCCAGTACCGTGAGATGAGAGGAGAGGCGCCTTAACTCCTCAAGTTCGCACCCAAAGGCTACCGGATTACCATCGTCCAGAGTCTCGGACTCATCCAGCTCCGCGTGGCTCAGGCAGGAGGCGTTGCCCCGAAGCCCCCTGATGCGCTGCAACCAATCGCCGCCGGCTTTAAACAGATGCTCGAAATGGGTGGGGTGGGCGCAGTTAATCATGTAGTAGGCCGGTCCCTGATCGGTTGCCGCATCCACCTCAGTGATAACCCGCTGCAGGCTTTCACCATTGGGTAATTTGCCGTCGGTCTCCACGGTAAAAGAGATCGCCACCGGCAAGTCGTGTTCTTGGGCTGCCCGGGTGATGCCGATGGCTTCGTCCACATAATTTAGGGTCAGCGCCGCCAGCATGTCCACATTGGTATCGGCAAAAGTAGCTATTTGAGTGCTGTGATAGTCCTTTGCCTCGTCCTCCGTCATCAGCTTGGAGGGGGTATACCCATCTCCCCGAGGGCCGAGATTGCCGCTGATGAGGACAGTGGTGTGCTCGGTTTCGTATTCATCGCGAATCTGTTCGAGCAGTTTTACCGCCTGGCGATTGAGCTGCTCCAAAGTTTCGGGAGAGTCGCCGATCAAGCGAGCCCAGTCAGGGTTGGCACGCCAGGTGGGTGTCTCCAGCACAATGCCGACACCATATTGCTGAGCCAGCTTGGTGTAGGTGGTGTAATAATCATAGAGGCGTTCATAGCCCTGTTGGTCTCGCAGCAGATCGTAAGCGGCAAAGTGGGGGAGGTCGATATGCTGCTGAAAGCAGAGTATGGTTTCTAGCCCGCCATCGGTGATAAAGGGGCGGTTTCCAAGTTGTGGCAATTGTTGACTGTAGATACCCATTGTCATTCCTCTTCGGAGGCGATTGCACGTCGCAATCGCGTTAATCTGGGGTGTTTACGAAGAAATAGGCTAGGCTTTTGGTAGGTTGTTTTCTAGTGAACCGGCAGTACTTTTTTTTCACTTTTTTGAAAAATCCCCATAAAACAACCACCTATATCGCGCATTGGCATGGATACCCAATTCGCGCGCTTTACCAGGATACAAAACCTTACTGCGGGTATAGAAAAGAAGGGGAGTTACCGACATGTCCAGCAAAGGCCAGGCCACCCGGGAAAAATTATTGGATATCGCCGAGCAGCATTTCCTCTCAGACGGGTTTCTGGCGACCTCGATCGAAGACCTGATTAAGGAAGCTGGCATCACCAAGGGCGGTTTTTTTTACCACTTCGAAGGCAAGAACGCATTGGCCTCGGCTCTTCTGCAGCGCTACCAACGGGACGATGCGTTGCTGTTCAGTGGTTTGTTCAAGCGGGCGGAAGAGTTAACCGATGACCCCTTGCAGCAGATGCTGGTGTTTGTGAAACTGCTGGCCGAAACCATGGGTGACATGGAGGGAATGCACCCTGGGTGCCTGGTGGCTTCGTTTACCTACGAGACTCATCACGTCAATCAGCAGGTTCGGGATATCACCGCCGCCATAGTCAGAGACTGGAGACAATTGTTTAAAACCCAGTTGGATAAAATCAATACTGCTTATAACCCCATTTCTGGAACCCACAGCGATGATCTGGCGGATATGCTGTCCACCATTATCGAGGGTGGTATCATCGTTTCCCGGGCGGTCGGTGACCCCGCAATCCTGATGAAGCAACTGTTAGAATATCGCCGCTATGTGAAACTGCTGTATGAGCAGGGGGGGCGCAAGCACTGAAGCCGTTATCAGGTAGCATCCAGCTCCAGTTTTCACACCGGTCGCCGGCATGCCCCAACCAGTATTCTTACGTGGCGCTGAAGCCGTCTCCGCTGCGGCCGTCCTCCTGCTTCTCCTGTCTCAAATAACCAGCAGCCTCTTCATCGGCTTTCTGCAGCGCCGGTTGGGGCTGCATGGGAATGGCTCGCGATTGTCGATTGATATCATGAATCTGAGCCGCATTCTGAAGGTCACGTTCACTGGTGATAGCCGCAATGGATTCTCTGTCTTTGAGGAAATCAATCACATCATTACGGATGCCGGATAATTCCTGATCATTCTTGTGCATTTCCAGGATAAATCGAGGGTGCTCCAGATTTCTCATTCCGGTCGCAGCAAAAGTACTGGAGATGATTCGGGTTACAATGATCCAAGGGGTGATACTGGATCTTACCAGTATATTTTCAGAGCGAGTTGAATCGTGTATGCCTGTGCCGGTAGAAATCTTTGATTCAGTAAAAGTGCCTTCCACTTTCAGGTAGATGAGATGGCTGTCGAACAGCATCTCCGCGAAAAACAAATGGGCGGAGTTAGTCAGTATCCTGGCGAACGCTCGAATTAGAATACCAAACAGCAACAGATGGATGACCGTGCCGCAAAGTGCGAAAAATGTTTCCAGATCTGAGGCGGTCATATTGTTACTCAAGTTGTCGAAGCCGATGGCGTTAAGATGACTGTAGGTGCTGGCAACAGCGAAGGTCAGAAATACGGTGAAAACAGACCCAACCAAGAACAGCAGATTTCCGGCGATTAGGCTAAACAACCGGGTTCGCTCGAACAGGGAACCCAAGTCCATTGGCTTAAACTTTGGCTGTATTTCCTGAATCATCTCACCAAAGAAATTACCTTTGCCCTCTACCTGCTCCTTCAGATCCGGCTCCAGTTCCTGATATACCCGATTGGGCACTTCCTTGTAGCGTCTGTTAGCCATCACCAGGTTGTCAAGATTTATGAAGATTTCATTGGGGTGTACGGACTCCTGCCAGTTTTCGCGAAGCTCCGACACCTCCACCTTGGGATCGGCGTGTTGCAGCCTTTTCTTCACCATGAAAAACACGGCAGCAGTTGAAATTGAGGCCCCGATCAGCACTGCAAAAAGGTACAGAATTGTGTAAGAGTCCGGCAGCTTGGCGAATACCTGCTCCACATCAGCGATGGAAGTTCCGGACGAGCTGAGGACCCAGGCCAGCGCGAGACCGATGATCACCGGCAACAGGATCGCTCCGGCGATGACTCGCACGAGCTCTGCGCCGCCCATGCTGGGAATCTCTTTGTCGGCGGTGCGATTCAGTGCGGTACCCACTGAGCGCCACACATACAGCAGGTATATAGTCAGGGCTACAGAATAAACCGGAAAGGCGGCTGCCCCGGTTTCACCAGCGAAACCCGCCAGCGATACAAAGGCGACTAAGGCATAAGCAATTAAAGCCACAATCGTTTTCACCCAAGCACCAAATACCCGTTGCGCCATGTTTCTAACCGGGTAGGGCATGTAGGTAAGGCGGGGTAAAATGCTGTGAACAAGGCGGGCGAGAAATCCTCGGGGCTCGACGAAGGTGGGGTTCTTCCTCCCGACCAGCATCTCTGTGAGCTTTTGCTTGTCATATACAACGTATCCGGCCTCTTCCTTGGCAGTACTGGACTCAGAGCGACTGAAATTGTGGGCGAGCGAGGTGGGATGATTACGCCCGACAAAATACCTGAGCATGGCGACGATACCGGTGGCCGTGATCCTGACGCCGTTGCCAACCAAGAATAAACCGAATACTGCGATAATCCAGCCGAGAACGCCGTCGCTCTTAACCGTAGAGGCAGCCTCTATCAGTAAATACATGCCCAGAACAAAAACGACTGCCCCTCGAGCTGCTGTAACCGCACCCTCCAATTTAAAGGGGTTTTTCAGTCCTAGATCAATTGAACCATAATCAAATGCCATGACTCACGCACTCCCTTATATCTAATCCAAATCACAAGTAGAGGTCTTCGCTAGGGTCCAAATCTCCGCTGAAATAGTGAAGCTCAAGATGAATATCTCTGAGTGACAGTGTCCTGTTTTGGCGCGAAAAATTTTATTGAGCATTGCAGTTTTGGACCGCGTCGTATATGGAGTCTAGCTTCTAATTTGAGTAATGCATGGAATTGGACTGCATAGCCTTTATTCGGTAATACACGCTATTTAACATAATTATTATTATGCGAAATTTTGTATGGCGACAAGGAATTAGTCCGTTTCGACATCTTCAAGAAGGTCAATGAAAGTCTCATGACTCGCTCCCAAGTTGCTGAATTGCTTAGCTTTGTGTCCGCCAGGTACAGGGGCTCCCAACACGGTATCGCCAGCAAAGCATCACCTCACGATGATCCCGGTCCCGAGTGCACGCTGCTGGTATTTGTTGACGACGACACAATTCGGTCGAGCGTTACTTAAGTGAAAGGTCGAGTTAAGCGTTAACGTTATGCAAACTATTTAACGCTCAATCGGTATGTGGCAATGGTTTTATTGCCTTCGACATCGTTAATCAAGATTGAAATCAAGAAATTCCCTGAGGGGATATTAAGCTGTTCGATATTTATCGAATGATTTACAAAGTATGGCAATACTTTTTTGGTAAGTGACTTCGAAAATATCCCTTTTCGAGCTTCAACCTCCAGCGATTCCATATCTATATTAGCGTTGTTTGCGATGAATTGGATATGAAGTGGCGTTGGCGTTTCTACTGAAATGTGATTTGAACCTTTGGATGAGTCCAATTTCGGTTGATGCAATTTTACAATGGGTCCGTTAATTTTATTTGAGCTGGAGCTGGTTCCTCGCATTTTTACCGCGTTTATTCCCGGAGCAATACTGTCGAACGATACTTCATCATATGTGAGTTTTTCAGCCTCAGACTCCGAAAACAGCATGACTGAATCAGCCAATGCTGCTGAGTGAAACAATGCCGATATTGAAAGAAAAATAAGTACTCTTGTATTCATAATGTTATTGCAGCCCTTAGAATCACTTATCATTATTTCGATCTGTGGAAGTCTATGGATGTAATTTCACCGTAGGGTGTATGCCGAATACGGATATCATAGCCTTCAACGTTTTCGTACATCTTTGTTTGTTTGATCGCTTGGTAGGCTTTGAACACGATCTCCACGGAATCTGAGAGTATGCCACGAGTCTTTGCTTCCGATTCCAGCTTTATATCTGCGCCGGATTCTTTGGCAGCAACCAGCCATTTCTCCAGTCGATCAGGAATATCATTGAGATCGATTTTAGAAGGAGCAGTAATTGATACGGTTTCTTGTTTTTTCTTGAGCTCATTCGCCAGAGTCTCATCGAAGATCCCGGAATCAAAAAAACTCAGAGATTTCTGAGTGTTACCGCTATAGGGTGTTGTACGCGATGATATCGCGGTATCTGTTTTCTCCCTCGATGCGGTAACAACTGACTCTTTTTCGGAAACTCCAACACATGACGTAACGAAAATCATCAAAGACAGATATATTAGGGTTCCAGTATTTTTCATCAACGCCCCTGTAACTGTTATAACTATTATGAATACGCTTGAGCAAGAAGCAGTCTTGCGAACCTAGTAATTAGCATAGATAGGATCCCCATAAATGCAAAAGCGCATCTTCCGGATTGTTGATCAATTGTACGATTGAAAGAAAATAACTCATTGAGTTATATGAACTTTTTATACCTAACCTAAGGAGCCGACCAAATAATCCACAAAAGCCCTCACTTTGGTTGGCATCAGTTCTCGATGGGTAAAAACTGCGTGGACCGACTGAGTACCGCAATCAAAATCCCGTAAAACGGGAATCAGTCGTCCTTGGGCGATATCTTCCGCCAGCATGAACTCAGCCAATCGAACAACCCCCCCGCCCGCCAACGCGTGTTGATGGAGCGCTTCAACCTGGTCGGTAATAAAAGTGCCGTTCACCTCAACACGCTGCTCACCTTCTACTGAGTGAAAATGCCATTGATTAAAAACTGCGGAGGTGCTCAAACGGAGACAATTGTGAAACTCCAGCTCTTGGGGGCGGTTGGGGTAGCCATGGCGCTGGAGATAGTCAGGACTGGCACATACGATTCTCGGGCATTGGTAAAGTTTACGGGCTACCAGGCGATTGTCCTGCAGCTGCCCCAGGCGGATGGCGACGTCGACCCCCTCGGCGACCAGATCCACTGTGTCGCCACTGAGTTGCAAGTTCACGGTCAGATTGGGGTACTGCTGTTGAAACTTCGGCAATAATGGCAGCAGCTTATAGCGGGCGAAACCCGCTGTGCTATTAACGGTTATGATGCCCCTGGGTTCACTGCCATAGTCGGCAAGGCTGTCTTCGGCAGCTTCGATATCAGCGACGATACTTTGGCAATGCGCCAGAAACTCCTGACCCGCCTCCGTCAAGTTCACCTGCCGGGTGGTTCGGTTCAGGAGCCGAACGCCCAGCCGCTCCTCCAGCCGGTTCAGAATCTTACTGACCGCTGAGGGCGACAGCCCAAGCTCTCGCCCGGCTGCTGAGAGCCCTTCACATCGGGCAACCTCAGCGAAAACCGTCATTTCGGTCAGTTTGTCCATGGTAATACTCCCTCAAGGCCCCCGGTGATTATTGATCTGGTGTCAAGAGTGTTTGTACTTATCCGTTATTCTAGCCAATCCGACTCTTACCTACACTGGCAACTACCCGTAAACCAATGAGATTGCCAATATGTTAGAGCTCTACACCCATCCCATGTCCCCCTGCGCGCAGAAGGTGCGCATTGTTTTGGCCGAAAAGGGCCTGGATTGGACCAAACACCACGTCAGCCTGCCGGACAAGGAGAACCTGAGACCGGAATATCTGAAGCTCAACCCACTGGGGGTCGTCCCCACCCTGGTCCATGATGGACAACCCGTGATCGAGTCCAGCATCATTTGTGAATACCTGGATGATACCTACCCCGAGTCTTCCCTCAAGCCCGCAGATACCTATGCGCGGGCAAAAATGCGTTTTTGGATGAAGCACGTGGACAACAAGCTTCACCCCTCCTGTGGTGCCCTGCAGTGGCCTCTGGTGATGCGTCCCAAACTGATGGAGAAACCTGAGCAAGAACGCTTGGCAATTCTGGCGAAAGTGCCTGAAAAACCCCGCCGTGAGCGGCAAATCCGATTGATGAAGTATGGACTGGAAGCGCCGGACGTCGCAGATGCCGCCCGCATCTATCGCAACACCATCGTGGATATGGAAAAGGCATTGGAACAACATGAGTGGATGGTGGGCGATTCTTTCAGTCTGGCGGATGTTTGTCTGGCACCGTACTTTCAGACGTTGCTGCAATTCGGTTGGACCGAAATCTATACCCGCGATTGCCCGAGAGTGACCGACTGGTTTAATCGCTGTCGTGACCGTCAATCCTATCAATCGGCAGTGGCAGATGATTTTCCTCAGGATGTTTGTGAGCAACTGCTGGCCGTTGGAAAACCCGGTTGGGCCGTGATCGAGTCTCATATTTCAGAATTGTTGTAGGCCTTTGAAAAAGAGGCCGCGTCGGAGGAGCGCGGCCTAAAGTGCAGTTGGAACGACTGTCGTTACAACCTGAGTTACAACTGGATTCACTCGACTTTAACGGGCTCCATTACCGCCACCGCTTCTTCATCTGTATTGCTCCCTTCGTTTTTCAGTGCCTGATACAGCGCTGGCGATAACGCCTGTTCATACCGTTGCTTGCCCTGCTTCCGGTCCACAGGGGACGGTTCGTTTAACCCGGGCGTCGGCAAGTCTTGCGCAGGATAACAGCCTAAGGTCTGCTGTTCCGGCGTCAGTGGAGGACGAAAGGACAACTCACGTTCATTGGCACGCTTGGCGATCAGGATATTGCCGTCGTTGTCAGTATCCAGATCCCACCACCACTTCTTGACCGTATTGCGTTTGCCGTTGCCGACTTTATCGTCAAATTCCGCCAACCACTTGCGGGTAAATGGCAGTTTCATCGCAGCCCAGACAAAGGGGCGCTCTGCCAACACACCTTCTACGTTCCAGGGGCAGGTTTTCATACAGCGACCACACATGGAGCCCCCGGAATTGGTGATGCGGTAGCGGGCGCATTTTTCCGAATCGGGTTTCCAGATTTCATAGCCGTTAAACATGATTTTATCGCCGAAGGGAATAGCCGTGCAGGGGCATTCGCGGGCGCATTTCTTACACTGATTGCAAAAATCCTGCAGACCAAAATCCATAGGCTGGTCCACCGCCAGCGGCATATTGGTAGTGAGGATGCCGGACTTGAATCTTGGCCCCACAAATGGGTTGAGCACTACCTCGCCGATGCGACTCAGTTCACCCATACCTGCCAGTAGGATTAATGGCACATGCAATACGTCCTGATCAATAACACTATGAGTGCGCGCCGAATAACCCAGGCTGCGAATATGTGAACAGACGATTCCACCAACCAGTGCGGCACGCATGTAGGCACGCATACTCTGAGCGCCCGAAATCCAGTCGTCTCCGCTGGCCCCTTCCATGGTTTCATAACCCTGATCCACCAGAATGGAAACGGCGTACTTGTGATAGGGTTCGATCTCAGAACCGTCGTGATCGTGGGAATACCAGGCGTAGTCGGGAATCTCGCAGATGCCGGCCATATCTGCGCCGAGATAATGCAAGGCGGCTTTGACGCTGGCCGCATTCTTCACCGGATCGTCGGTGCCGGGTACCACCTGCTCCGCCTCCTTGCCATATTGCATGGGAACCATGCCACCAAGCACGGGCATCATGGCGTGGCCAAAGGGCGACTTGGTTATCATTCGAAACTGCTGCAGCTCCTTTTCGGCTTTTTTGCCCAGGTCACCCAGCGCCGCGCGCACAAACATATCCCCTCTTTTGGGAACCCGGGGCACCTTTTCATCATCGATAAAGGTGCTGGGGCGAGACTGCCGTTTGACCTTCTCCATAGGATAGCGGCCTTGGTGGTAGGCCCGCCTGTTGTACGCCGGACCTTGCCAGGCCGCCGCAGTCCCCCCCTGCCCCAGCCACCAGCTCGGCCCTTTGGCCCGCCACTGTTCTACCAGGTTTCTGGCGGCCAGGGGCTGATCGTCGTCCAGTTGCAGGCTTGTGGTAATGACGGCGACGCCGTAGCGGTCTCCCAGAAAAGGATTCGCCAAACGATGCTGATCAACCTCCGCCAGCCCACAGGCCAGAAGAATCTGATCGTGGTCCACATCTGACGCTGTCGCTGTATGAGCGCGGGCTTCAAAACCCAGAAACCGCAAGTACTGGGACAATACCGCTGCCACTTCGGCGGCCCGCACGGCGGCCCGCTGCGCCTGGGTGCCCACCAGCCACTCACCACCGGGTTCTGTAATATCCGGCTCGCGGGGATATTCAATCAACAGCGCCAATGCGTGACTGTGGTGCTCGATACTCTCGGTTGATTCGGTGCGCTGCCATGCCGAAGCGCCCTCTTCCACTGTAGAGGTGGACATGGCGTTTTGCGATGCACCCACCGAATAGTTTTTTTCCACCTCATCATCTAGAGAGGCATTTCTGATCGGCTTGGCGAGAATGGCCTCCCTGGGCAAGGCGCAGGTGGCCGCCTGACTGGCATCCAGAAAATAAGCCGCCGCCTTGAGGTGATTGGCACGTTCGACGGGATCATCGGGAATCGGGGCTTTGTTGACAGCAACCTCGCCGTCACGCAGACGGTCCATCAGGTTGACGTATTCCAACATGGCATTGCTCAGGCTTTGCGGGTTTGCACGATTGACAAACTCCAATGCGCCGGGTGGCTGTTGACGCCGGTATTCCGGTTTCACGCTGGTTCTGCTCAACCGTTCCAGAGGGTACGGCCCCAAATGGGCCGGGCGATGCTTGTGTGAAAACAGTTTCATATCGATCTCCGCCGCTTAACGCTGAAGAAATTCAAACTTGCCCACGCGTCCACTCCAATCTGAGGCGTCCGCCGGTACGTCTCCTTTCTCGTCGATCAGTTCCCAAACCTCCGCCATTTCTTCATTCAGAGCGACAAATTGATGCTGTTCCACGGGTACGTCACCATCGCGAAAAATGGCCTTCTCCGGACACGCGGGTACACACAGTGTGCAATCCACACACTCGTTGGGATCAATAACCAACATATTGGGCCCCTCGCGAAAACAATCGACGGGGCAAACTTCGACGCAGTCCATTTGTTTACAGTTGATGCATCCTTCAGTGACCACATAAGCCATAACTATTACCTCTCTCGGGTTTTCTTGTTGGGTGTTATTCAGCGACGCGCCAGGTTTCACCGCTATCGAGCAGCTGCTGCAGAGCTGTCGCGGGTTTCTGGCGTTTAGCCTCATTGACTTGTTGGTGTACGCGTTCCTCGTAGGTGGGCGCCTTCAGCGCTCGGAAGATACCCACCGGTACCGGAAACTCCGGGTACTGCAACTGTGATAACGCGTAGGTCAGCCCAGAGTTATCCCGGCTGGTGTCGTGAATCAGTAAGTCGGACTCCGAAATTTCGGAGGTGGCAACCACTCTGGGTTGAAGCTGTTCGTTCAGAACCACGGCTTTGTCACGCTGCCTGCCAAATACCAGAGGCTCACCATGCTGCAACTTCAGAGTATTGTCGTCGCGACTCTTGCGCTCAGAGACATGAGCAAAAGCGCCATCGTTAAAGATATTGCAGTTCTGGTAGATTTCGACAATGGCGGAGCCTTTGTGCAAGGCTGCCTGCGTAATGACGTCCTGCAACAACTTGGGATCACGGTCAACGGCTCGGGCAACAAAGGTAGCCTGGGAAGCCAGGGCAATGGACAGCGGGTTTAAAGGCCGCGCAACGGAACCCAAGGGGCTTGATTTCGTCCGCTTTCCAAGCTCCGACGTGGGCGAGTACTGCCCCTTAGTCAAACCATAAATGCGATTGTTAAACAATAGAATTTTCACATTCAGGTTACGACGCAAGCAATGCATCAAGTGATTACCGCCGATACTCAACGCATCGCCATCGCCGGTAACGACCCAGGTCATTAATTCCGGGCGTGATACCTGCAGCCCCAATGCCAATGTCGGGGCGCGGCCGTGGATACTGTGAAAACCATAGGTATTCATGTAATAGGGAAAACGGCTGGAGCAGCCGATACCGGAGATAAACACCATGTTTTCTCGCGGTGTTTGTGTTTGCTCGGCAATGGCGGGCATCACCCGTTGCAGCTGTGCCAGAATGGAATAGTCACCACATCCAGGGCACCAGCGTGGCGTCTGGTCACTGGCAAAGTCTTCCTTTTGATAGGTGGGGATGTTAAGAGGCTCTGTCTGATTCATTATGATTTTCCTTCAATGCTGTCAGGCGACAGCTTCCGACGGCTGCTGACACAAATTCTCGATCTTTTCCAGGATTTCCGAGGTATGGAAGGGTTGACCCTGAACTTTGTTTAAGCCCTGTGCATCAACCAGGTATTGGGCGCGAACCAGTTGCCTCAGTTGACCGCGATTGAGTTCCGGAATCAGAACCTGATCGAACGCGTCTAACACGGCCGCCAGGTTCTTGGGGAACGGATTCAGGTAGCGCAGCTGCGCACAGGCAACGTCGAGCCCTTTTGCCTGGGCTTCTTCTACGGCTGCGCGGATGGCACCGCCGGTACCGCCCCAACCCAACACCAGTAATCGCCCCGCCGATGATCCAAAGACGTCGAGTTCGGGAATATCCTCGGCGATACCTGCAATCTTCTGCTCCCGCAACTGAACCATTTGTTCGTGATTGAGCGGGTCCTGGGACACATGTCCCGTGCCGTCCTGTTTTTCCAGACCGCCGATACGATGTTCTGTACCGGGGGTTCCGGGAACCACCCAGGGACGCGCCAGGGTTTCAGGGTTGCGGGAATAAGGCAGAAATTGTGATTGCGTCTCTGAACAGACAGGTTCATTGGTCCTGAATTGCGGCAATTGATCGACTCTGGGTACCTGCCAGGGTTCAGAGCCGTTGGCAATATAACCATCCGAAAGCAAAAACACGGGGGTCATATATTTCATTGCCAGACGACAGGCTTCCATGGCCATGGTAAAGCAGTCTGCGGGGCTGTCGGGCGCCAGTACCACCACCGGGCACTCGCCATTACGGCCGTACATTGCCTGCAGTAGATCCGATTGCTCGGTCTTCGTCGGTAATCCGGTAGAGGGGCCACCGCGCTGTACATTGATAATCACGACCGGCAGTTCCGTCATTACCGCAAGGCCTATGGCCTCCGACTTTAGCGCAACCCCGGGGCCACTGGTGCCGGTAACCGCCAGCGATCCGCCGTAAGCCGCGCCCACTGCCGCGCCCATGGCTGCGATTTCATCTTCCGTTTGCCCGGCGATCACGCCCATATGCCGCAACTTGGCCAGTTCATGGAGAATATCGCTGGCGGGCGTGATGGGATAGGTGCAGTACATCAATTGACGTTGTGCCAATTGTGCAGCGGCCACCAACCCCAGTGCCGTGGCAGTATTACCGGATAGTCGACGATAGAGTCCCGGCGATTGTTCGGCGGTTTCCACCCGACACTGGCTGCTGAACATCTCGGTGGTTTCCGCGAAGTTATAACCCGCCCGCAATGCCATGCAATTGGCTTCGCGCAATACTTCCGACTCTTGAGCAAAGCGTTGCTCCACCAGGGCTTCAATAAAATCGGTATCCCTATCGAACAACCAGCAGACCAAACCCAATGTGTACATATTCTTGCAAAGTGCCGCCTGCTGCGGGGCCAATTGCAGAGCCTTTACGGATTCCACCGTCATGGTGGAAACCGGAGCACGGTGGACGTGATAGCTGTCCAGCGTGCCGTCTTCACGAGGATCCTTGTCATAGCCGGCCAGTTTTAACGCCTGCTCATCGAAACCATCGTCATTGACAATCAGAGTACCGCCGGGACGCAGGCTGCTGATATGTGCTTTCACCGCGGCCGGGTTCATGGCGACCAGAACGTCGGGTCTGTCACCGGGCGTGTGGATTCGGCGCGAACTGAAGTTCAATTGAAAACTACTCACACCGGCAATGGTTCCAGCTGGTGCGCGGATTTCCGCGGGGTAGTCCGGCAAGGTACTGATGTCATGTCCCAGCGCGGCGGAGTTATGTGAAAACATGGCGCCGGTGGCCTGAATACCGTCGCCGGAGTCGCCGGCGAATCGGATGATCGCCTGACTGAGATGGGTGTTCGGACTGTGCTTGTCTTTGGGTTCTTGCAACACTAGTTCTCTCCTCTGGGTAGCTGGATCCGCTATAATTTGAGTACTGACGAGTACTCTTTTATTTTTATAGAGCAGCTTCCGTGCCAGAGAGTCCGATAATCGGCTAGGGCCCCAGCGCAGCCGGGGTTGGGATAAAAACCTCAACTGGCATCACGGCTGATAAGCTGAGCTGATTTCTGATTTGAGCAACCATTTTTACGATTTGGTTGAGTTTGCAGCTGAAGCTATTTGAGCAATTCGATGAGTAACCCGGTTAAAGTGATCTCAGCGCTGGTATGGGGATTGCACTGTGATGTTGTAAATCCGGGAATTTGGAAGCCAAAGCAATGCAAGTGAAAAAACAGCTTGATGAAACAGAGACTCCACGGTCTTTTAAGGTCGCCACTAATCAGTCCGCCAAACGACGGCAGATACTGGATGCGGCTGCCGATCAGTTCGGCCGCTATGGCTATGCGGCCACCAGCCTGGATGCGGTGGTTGAACAGGCGAGCTGTTCAAAGTCAACGATCTACAAGATGTTCGGCAGCAAGAAAGGGTTATTGGAGGCATTAACTGAAGATATCAGCGCGGAACTGGCCTCGGAACTGATTTATTTGGATCGTCAGCAGCTGGATTTGCAGACGCTTCTGCAAAGATACGCAGGTCGTGCTTTGACCTTGATTTTATCGAAAAAACACATCGCGGTGGTCAGAGCAATTGTCGCGGAGAGCTGGCAATTTCCAGAGCTGGGACAAGGATACTACCAGCTGGGTCCCTTCTCGGCTCAGAGGGATCTCGGTGGCTATTTGCAGAAACATATCAATCACAAAACCGTTGACAATGAAGATGCTCAGGCTGCCGGTGTGCGATTTTTTGGATTACTACTGTGGGATTTGATGCTGCCGATGATGGTAGGCGCCAAGTCACAACTGACGCAAACACAGATACATCGGCACGCCGACAAAACGGTGGAGGTATTCTTGACGATGTACTCACTCAAGAATTAACGGTAATGGCTTCAGAGGGTTGTACATCCCCTGCCACAACCCCGGATAGGGAGGCGGAATCAGCCAGAGCTTCCAGAACAACCTGCGGGGCGGTAACAAGAAAGCCCGGCAGGGAAGAGATCCGACCGAACCAACGCTTCAAATAGCCATACTCTTCAGGAATCAACAAACCATAGGCTTGCGCCAAGCCAAAGCGCGTCGCTAACACCATATCCGCGAGGGAATATTCGCCGCCGAAAAAGCTGGTCTCGCGCTGATGTTGCTCGTCAAGCCAGGGCATGGCCTGAATCCAGGCTTCCTCGGCCCGTCGCAGCCGATCATGGTCCCATAGCGCCGGATCACGATCTCTCTTTTCAAAAATGACGTCGCGCCCGGCCCGGCCCAATACATTGTCAGCATAGGACATCAACGAACGGGCCCGGGCCCGTTCCTCGGGCGACACAGGAAGCAACGATCCGAACTGGTCCTGCAGATATTCAAGCATCACACTGGATTCAAACAGAACCATGCCGCGATCCTCCATGACCGGGACCGTACTTCCCGGTGTCAGTCGCCGCCAGCTTTGAGGTTCTTGCAGGTAATCAAGTCGTTGGTACTCGACACCAACGGCGTGCAGCGCCAGGCGCACGCGCCAACAAAACGGACACTCCGGTTTATCGTAGAGTTTAATCATAGTAAGCCCTGGTTTTGTTAGTAGCGGTCTCGTTTCAAACGCAGTTCGTTAAGGTGTTCCAGCACAAACTCAATGCGATCCTGCCCCCAAAAGATCTGATCATCTATCACAAACGTCGGCACGCCAATCACACCCAATTGAATTGCTTCTTCGGCATGGGTCTTCAGTTGTTGCAGATTGTCCGGATTATCCATGGCTTCCGCGAACTCGCCGCGATCCAATCCGACGGACTCTGCCACCTGCAGTAAGAGTTCACGTTCACCAATATTCTTACCTTCAGACCACTCCGCCGCCATGACCGCCACCAGGTAGGGTCGCAGCAAACCCTGCTGCTGAGCGTAGAGCGAGCCTGCACCGGCAAGCGTCGGTTCGGTTTCCAGGGGCGGTGGATTCAGCGGGATACCCATGCGGCGGGCAAAGCGGGCAACGTCCTGCCGGGTTAGAGGCACCTTGACTTTGGCGCGATCCGGTGGAGAACGCAGGTCCCATCCTCCCACCGGGCGCCAGAGCAGATTCGCGTGATAGTCGTCGAAAATTTGAAACAGAGTTTTACTGGCAAGATAGCAGTATGGGCTGCGGAAGTTAAAAAAAAGTTTTACGTCAACGGGTGTTGGCATATTGTTTCTCCTGGCGAAGAAGAAAAAGGTGGATTACGCTTACGCTAATCCACCCTACGTGGTTATCGACCTGAGGCGCGAAGGTTCTGTACCGAGAACTTGGTACGCGGATTCATCTCCGGGTCAAGTTGTCCTTTGAACTGCCCCGTTGTGCAGTGTGACGCTTGAATATCCACCATGGAGAAGCTGTCATCAATGGAGACGCCGGAGCCCTTGTTTTTTTCCAGGTGATGATCCGGATGCGCCTGACCGATGGTAAAGGTCTTCCACATATCGCCCTTACGGTCATAGGAGATTGTGCGCGGAATGGTGTAGGTCTGGGCGTCCACAAAGTGAGTCCGCTTGCTGATGGGGTGATTCTTATCCACCGGTGTGGCTTCCAGCTCATAGACCTTGCGCAGTTGCCAGGTAATCTTAGGGAAGCAGCCACCTTTACCTTCGAAGTCGACAAACTGATAACCGTCCCTTTCCTTCAGATCATCGGCCAGTTCCATTTCGTTGTGATTGTAGAACGGCAACAATAGGTTCTTGCTCCCCTTAAAGGCCCAGTTCATGTCAGAAATCCGACCGTTGTAACCTTCAAAGTCCTCAATCATGATGTCGGAACCCAGGAACGCATCCGTCACCTGGCCCGACGCCAGCTTGCGAACGCGACGCTGGAAACCCAGATAGAGCCAGGAAGAGTCTCGCTGCAGGTCGTCCTGCTTGCGGTGAATCAACAGCTGGGTATTCTTCACATCAAACGGTTCGTTGGCTTTTACGTAGATGGCCCGAAACAGCTTCGAGGGGTTGGGTTGAACCTCTGGAGTCGGCTCTTGATTAACCCGATGCATAAAGTTCAGGAAGTGAAAGTCGAATTTGATATTACGCTCGACTTTGCCCGAGTTCATGTCCCGGTACTTCCAGTAGAAGGGCGAGATGGCGGCGTTGTCACCCCAGTTATAACCATACTTAAAGTTCCAGGCAACCTTTTCACCGGCACGGGGATCGTTGATGTCCGGTTCGGTTGGGAACGGGCGCCCGGCGATAAAGTTATGGATTTCGCCCGGCTGGTCGCCCAGCGACACCTCGTTAAGATTGACTCGGGTCGCTGCTACATAGTTGGGATGCAGATCAAATGACGTGGTCTCCCCTACTTTGATTTCGGTCCAACCGTCTTTCACAAAATTGAATACTGCGGGATCCAACACGTCGGCAAACAGATCGACATTGCTCTGATTAATAACAGCACCTGCAGACAATCCGGGAAAGGTTGGTACGGACTGACGATAGGGATAAAAAGACGCGTCAACGTCTTCCATGGTGGCGTTCGCCGTAGCCAGGGCCGAGCTGCTGGAACCAGCCATAACTGTGGCGAGCATTGCCACCGATGCGATTTTCTTATTTAACAGTTTCATCGTTTTCTCCTCCAAAACTCAGTAGCGGTAACGCAGGGTGATCTGGAATTCATCTTCTTCACTGGCCATTCCCAGCGGTCCCATACGAAAGCGACCCAGCGGCTCAACTCCCGCCAGATCGCGCAGGCCCAAAGCGCCGGCATCCTGAAAGGTCAGGTTATCGGTATAACCCGGGAAGGGGTTACAGCCGCGACAGTCATCAAAGGGCTTATCGCCACCGCCGTATTTGAGATTGGCACCGACAACCAACTGCCAGTTATCGTCAATCAACCACTCAACGGAGGGGGCAATGGTGGTGGCATCTGCACGCATATCGTGAGCAATAATCACCTGGGGACTAATACGGTCATTCTTGTACCAGCCTTTGAACAGGAAGGTTGCCGTGTGATTGACTTCCCAATCCGGTATACCGGCTTCGATACCATTGACCTTGACCAAATCATGATCCAACAGATGCTGGCCAAACACCTGGGCGGACAACAGGAAGGCGCGTTTTTTATTGAGGAAAGGAATAAAGGTAGGACGATCCCAACCGATCACGTAACGCAATACATCCGATTCTGAGTAGAGCTTGGGTTTTAAGGTATTGGCAAACTCTTCGCCCTGGGTATAGGCGGTTTCGATACGAAACACCGATTTGAGCGGATCGACGTAAAAATCCAGCGAACCGCCGATCAGGTTGACACGGGGGAAGTGAATATCAAAGGCGATCAGATAATCTCGCACCTTTTCCTCGCCACCGATTTCACCGCTGCCAAGTGGGTCCAATGCACCGTCAGCGATAAAGGGGTTACGAGCCTCCACACCACCGCGCAGGGAGGGCAGATGGCTGCGATAGGTCAGCGCATTAAGTGAGAAGCCTACGCCTTTGTACTCACCTTCCACCTTCAACCCCAGCTGAGTATTACTGAGCGACCAGCTGGGCATCTCTGCTTTGCGTATACCGATGGTGTGTGCGGGGAAGTCTGTGGCCAAACCACCGTGCGCCGCAAAGTTGGCGACACTACAGCCATTTTCCCAACAGTTGGCCATGCCCCGGAAAAAATCACCGGCACCGAGAATGGCATAGGGTGAACCGCCCTGCCCCAGATTATTGGGCCGGAATTTATCGAAGTTCCAGACCAGAGAAAAATTGAGGTCATCAAACATTTCTGTTGAACCGAGACGATACTCCGCATGGGCGATCCACATGGGAATGCGGATATCCTCCAGCTCGTCATAAATATTATGGCGGGAATAATCTACCGGATTAATCACGTCCAGCACGCGAAACAAATCCGTTCGGCCCCAGATCACCTGCTGTTTGCCAACGCTCAAACTGAGCTGGCGACCGCTATCGAAATTTACGTCGGCGGTTACATAGGCCTCACGGATAAAATCCAGACGGTCATTAAACTCCGGATGCCGCAGTTCATCACTATCGAAGTCCAGATAGTCGTCAATACAGCCCCTTGAATCCTTATCGCAGGGCCTGACGGGAACCGCCAGTCCGACACCACCGTTGGCGCCACGCAATTCACCCCCCAGCAGCTTGAGTCCTTCATTGGGATTAGCGCTGGTATCAAAACCGAAACCGGTGGGAATGGGTGTCCCCGGAATCAGAAAGCCCGTACTCACCGGCGAGGAACCGAACGGTGTTTCGATACCAATCAACGCGTTTTCGAGACGAACCGCATCGCCGGCGTTATCACCAAATTCGTCGTCATTGAGATCGTAGACAGCATCAAAGGTAGCCCGCAGGGTACCGTTGAACGACACATTGCTAAAGATGCCTTTATCGCCAAAGGCTTTGGAAATTTCCAGTTGAGCGGTAGAACGGGATTTGGAGATACCCACTGTTTCCCGCTGGTAGGTTCCGTTTTCGATAAAGCCGTTAACCTCCAGGGTACCGTCCTCGGAAGTGTAGGCCTGGGTCAGTGGTGCTGTGGTGGCCAATAGACAGCTGACGGAACAGGCGTGAACCGCCGTCAGCCAGCGTTGGGGGATCAGGGTGCTTCGCATAAACCTCTCCTCAATGTTATTGCTTATTGTCTGCGGGATAGGGGTTGCATCACTCATGCCAACTTGTAAGCCATTGATTTTTATGAGTTATTTGGATTGAGATAAAGATAATCTACGAAATGATCAACTCAGATGAGTCTTTTGATCAACAATGAGATGAAAAGTACATAAAAAAACCGGGGCAAGCCCCGGTATTAAAGATTGCAGAAACCAACTGCAGTCAAACAGCTCTTTCGAGCCCCCTAAAATAAGTTACAACATCAAGCGGTGGCAGCCTCCAGATCCGTCTGCAGCACACCATCCTCATCAAAACGCGCACGGGTAATAAAGTCCGGTTTAAAGAAACCGATCCAGGCTGGCACCAGGAACACCGCCGCCAGTGCATTCAACACCAACATCACCACCAGCAACAACGCCGCGTCCGCCTGGAAGCGCAGGTCGGAAAGGAAGACCCACATAATCACACCGCCGATAAGACAGGTGGCCGTAAAGGCGATCGCCTTGCCGGTGCTCGACAGCGCTCGAATCAGCGCCTGACTCATGTCGCCGTCAGAACGAGCCACCTCCTCGCGGATGCGGTCCATCATGTAAATGGAGTAGTCGATTCCCACACCAATACCCACGGCGATAATCGGCACGGTATTAACGTTGATACCAATATTGGCCAGCCCCATATAGGCGTAGGTGGAGGTAGTACAGAAGGCCATGGCCAGTAACATTAACCAACCGGCGTGAAACGACCAGTAGAACCAGGTGACTACGAAAAAGATAAACGCCAGCACCAGGGGAATGATGGTCATATTACTTTCGAATGCGGACTCATTCATGGCCGCCGTTACCCCGACCAGGCCACCCGCCAATTCGATGGTGAGTCCATCGACATGATTGGCGGGATCTTCAATCCAGGCTTTGGCCTGGTGTATGGCTCGGCGAATGGTTTTGGCCTGGTGATCTTTATAGAAAAAGACGATGTTGGCCACCTGGTCGTCAGTATCGACAAATTCCTTTAGCGCGCCGGGTATCGGACTGGAGGCCATATAGGCAAACATCAGACCACCGACGTAGGAATCCGTGTCGGGAATGACCGCCCAGCGGGGGTCATCACTGTGAAAGATACGGTTAACCTGTTTCACCAAACCGGGCAACGCCTTGGTACCACCCAGCTCGGGGTCCATCATCATATGGCGTTGAAAAGCCGCAATAGCTCGTAACACCTCGGGGCGTTTCATGCCGCCAACGTTTTCCGTGCGAGCGACGATATAGAGCTCCTCAGAGCCGGGGAAGCGTTCGTTGATTACCTTGGAGGAAACATTGTAGTCATGGTCCAGATACAATATCGGAGAACCGGGTTCAGACTCGCCAATCTGTACCCGCGAACTGAGTGCACCGCCTGCCAATAGAGTCACAAAGGCTAACGCCAGTACGGTTAAGCCGCCTCGCCGGCTTGACACAATACGTGCCACCGAATGAATCCAACCGCGGGTTTGTCGAGCCCGGTTCTCGGCAACCTTGGGAGCCGGCAGCAGAGACAACAGCAAAGGCACAGTGACAAGAACGGTCAGTACCACACAGACAGCCCACAGCGAAGCGTAGATACCCAGCTTAACGTTAATGGGTACCGATCCCAGTGCTATCAATAACAGTCCTATTGCATCGGAGACAATGCCCAGCGTGCCCGGGCGAAACAGCGAATCAAAGGTTCGCTGAGCGGCTTCGCGCCCGTCACCCACTAGATCGAACTCATCGTAATACCGTTGAACCAGCTGAATACCGTGAGACATGGCCCGTGCGGCAATCAGGAAAGGAATCACCAGAGTCAGGGGGTCGAGGTTATAGCCGAGCAGGGAAACAATGCCCACGCCCCAAATACAGGAAATCGTAATGCCAAACAGCGGCAGGATAATGCCATAAGCGCGACGAAAATAAACTACCAGCAGTGCCAGCATAATGGCCGCGGTAGTACTGAAAATCAGAAAGATCTGATCGAGATAGCTGTACACCCATCCCCAGAGCATGGGTTGGCCTGTGGCGTAAACTTTGGTTCCCGGTACCGATTCCGCCGCACGAATCTCCTGAATGCCGGTAAAGATCTTCTCGTAGTCCAACTGCCCTTCGTTAAACTGCGCCTTGATCAATGCGGCCTTTAAATCGGGGGATACCAACAGGCCATACACCCGGGGGTTGGCCATCACATCGTTGCGCAGTCCGGCCAGCTGAGCCGGCGTCAGTTCAAGCTGTGTCGGATCATAGTAAGGTTCGGAGTTTACGTCACCGGTTTCGGTCAGCCACACCTTGCGAGAAGTACGGTGAGTCAGACTGGATAAAAGGTTGTGGTTAACGCCAGTAAGATTATCCACTGACTGGGTAACACGATGAATGCGGGCCAGCGTCTCGGAGGTAAAAATATCCCCCTCTTCCACTTCAACGGCCATGACCACATTATTGGCCCCGCCAAAGGTATCACGAATGGAGTTATGCAGTTTGATATACGGGTGTTCCTGCGGCAGCAGATCGGCGAAATCCGAATACATTTGCACCTTGGGGACCTGCATGGCAAAAAAAACGGTGGCCAGTGCTATCAACCCCAGAAACAGTTTTGGATAGTGAAAAACGTAATTATCCAGATTACGCAGAAAGTGAGTAAATTGATGCAGGCGTTTCATAGGGTGGCTCCCTCAGTGCGTTCGTTCAATTTCTCTGCCAACACGTTGTGATTGGCATGGGGCTTGGTAGTGTCCTGAGTGACATCAATCACGCTCACCAGGCCTGCACCGCCGGCCACCAGTAACTGATCCCTGTTTAAGGCTGCCATGGCAATAAAATAGGAACGAACGCCGGTATTGTGGGCAACGGGATTCCAACTGGCTCCGTCGTATTGCAAAAGCGTACCGCTATCACCGGCGGCATAGAGTTCGGGGCCATTGCTGATCAATCCATACAGGGGAGAAACGCTGGCAGTGGATTGTTTTTCCCAGCTTTGTCCCCCGTCTCGGGTGTGTAACACCGTGCCACCCAAGCCGGATACCCAGCCGGTGTCGGTATCCGCAAAGTGAGCCGCAAGCGGAAAGAACTCATCGGGCAAATCCGCGTGCCGCTGCCAGGTGCGTCCGCCATCGATACTTTTCAGCAGTGCACCGAATTCCCCGGTAATAACCGCGCTGTCACGGTCCAGAAACTGGATGGTGCCCAGCTGCATATCTTCATCCAGTGACTGCGACGCCCAGCCCAACCCCTTGTCATTACTGTGGAGAATGGTACTGAAACTGGCAGTTACCCAGAGATGGCCCTCGGGGTCGCAGTCAATGGCCAACGGCTCCTCTTCGGTGGTAATGCCGCGGGAGGCCCAGTACTCATTACCTGAGTCATTGGTGTCGGAAACCCAAACCTTGCGCGAGCGGTCCAGAGCCACCACGCTTCCGTCCGGGCAGGCGGTCACGTCCACTAAAGCGGGATAACCGCTGAGTTCCAAGCGACTCCAGCTCTCACCCTGGTCGCGGGAGGTCAGCACCACGCCGTGATCTCCAACAACCACAATACGATCATCGGTATGAGCTGCAGACTTGAACTGATCAAAACGGCGTGTGGCCTGATTTTGTTGTTGCTCAATGCCGGACAAATCCAGAGGAGCTTCGCAGCCCCCCAGGACGCCCAGCGTCAGTAACAAAGGCACCAGTTTGCGTTGTGCCAAATGGTTAAGTTTCATGGTTCTCCCCTCCGACTATCAATGCGTCGTGCAGTTTTAACTGCCTCGTGGAAGAGGTAATGCAGTAACCGGGCCAATTTTTAAGCTATTGATTTATAAGTCTTTTTCAGTGGTGCTTTATCAATTGATCAAGGCTGTTGGCAGTGCGGGATTATCAGGTGATGAGAGAGGGTGATGATTTCATCATCTAGCAAGAATGGAACAAACCGTACCGAAGAAGGCTACCCCAATTCTCGGGCTAGTGTTTGATAGAGGCGCTGGGGGAGTTCGTCAGTGGTCTCGTAGGCTTCCTGTTCCAATAAACATCTCATGCTGGCGTTACATGCTGCCAGGACTTCACCCGCCTCGTTTTGAGACTCCACTGCCCTTGGCAATAGGGTGATCGATGGGAATAAACACACGCAATGGCATCCAGTGAAAAACATTT
The DNA here is from genome assembly GCF_011683955.1 of Pseudomaricurvus alkylphenolicus. Classification (GTDB taxonomy): domain Bacteria; phylum Pseudomonadota; class Gammaproteobacteria; order Pseudomonadales; family Cellvibrionaceae; genus Pseudomaricurvus; species Pseudomaricurvus alkylphenolicus. The sequence goes on along the minus strand of NZ_JAAQPI010000009.1, from coordinate 185,718 downwards.
GGCACCCGGTGGAAAGAATGCAGATTTTCAAACGCTATACTTTCAAACTAATTCATTATCAAATCCCACGGCCCCAATGCTGACCAAAGGCCTGATTTAAATCTCGGAATGCCTAGATATGCAAGGACAAATATTTTCGAACTACACCACGAACGCTCAGTTAAAAATCGGAGAATATTACTATGATTAACAACATGAATATGCACATGGACCACATGGTAGTCTGGGTAGAAGACCTCGATGGTACAGCGAGATTCCTAAGGGATATCGTTGGTTTTAGACAACACAGCATGGACATTGGTTGCAGCGACGACGATCCCACAACCGGAGGCATGGCTGGGCTGTTTTTTGACGGTAATGGAGTCTGGCTGGAATTGATAAAGCCAACCACTCCCGGGCCGGGCATGGATATTTTGAATCAGGTTGGCGCGGGTACTCTGGTTGAGATTAATTTTCAGCCTCAGGATTACGACGGAGTACTACGGGAAATGAAGGAGCGGGGAATTCAGATGTTGAATATGGATGGCTCCCCGTTGGGTGATGATGGAGGCTTGATCAAAGAAGGCGTCGGGCTTGGAGACGATATAGAACACACGGGACAGCGCATTGCCTACTGGCCTATCGAGGCGACACGTGGTTCAAGCGTTGAGATATTTGAAGTAATTCCGAATGACCAGGGCGGTCTGATCAATATCCGTGATTCACTATGGGAAAACGAGTCGGACTCCGAAGAAATATGGATTGATCACATTGCCGTATGGGTGAAAGATCTTGAAGCTACAGCCAGCTTCTATACCGATGTGTTGGGTTTAAAGCGTTACGCAAAAGAAATCGATAATTCGAACAATCAGGCTAATGAAAAAATCGGTGCATTCAAAGCATGCTTTATCGATTGCGGAGGCGTCTGGCTTGAGCTGGTTCAGCCTGTTGGTCCTGGTGCTCTGATGGAGACTCTGAACGAAAAAGGCGATGGATATCTGGGTGAAATTTGCGTGTGTGTCAAAGACCTAGATGCATATAATAAAAAAATGGAGGCGAAAGGTATCCAGATGGTAAATATCGATGGTTCACCACTGGATGACAAGAACTGCATATTGGAGCCTCACGGTGAAAAGATGGCCTATTTCCCCAAGGACGTCAGCTGCGGCATGACGATTGAGATTATTCAGCCAGGCCCTAAAGAAACCAGCTGCCTTCCTCCTAGAAGCTACCCGCCTTCATGGAGCTAGTATAAGAAATTAGCATTTCGCTGACGGGTTTCTGGCGGCGCTGCCATCTTTTATTGGTATGGCCGTTGGAAACCGACTGAACTGAGATTTAATGCGATTTCGACTTTTCAAATTCAATAATACCATCTTTGCTGCTTTAACTTCCACTTTGAAGCTGGCATTCAAAACAAACTGGTTACGTCATATATTTTGGGCTCTACACTCGTTAGGAGTGAGACCTGCCCATCGCCGGAAAGCCCTGGAGAAAGCACTCACATGGGCGTAACCGAGGAGAAATGCCACTTCGGTAAGTGGCAGCTTGGTATTCTCTACATACTGGCGAGCCATTTGCTGGCGAATTTCATCCGCATATTCGTTATAGAGCTTGTCTCGATCAGACAGACGACGTTGCAGGGTGCGTTTTGTCATACACAGTTCTTTTGCTACATCATCTATACTGGGTATTCCGTTGCTGAGTGATTTGGCAATGATGTTACCAACTGTTGCTACAATGTCATCCTCTTCAACCTGATTATTCAACACATCACTGAGATGAGCTTCCAGAACCTGATATAACCTGGACTCCGCTTGTACAATTTCCTGATCGAGCTGCGCCTTGGCGAAAACAAGGCAGTTTATCTCTCGACCGAAGCTCACGGGAGCGGCGAAAATTCGCTTGTGCTCAAGTACACTTTCTGGTTTCGGATGTTCAAAGTGAACCTCCTCCAGGCGCCACGACCTGTCGGTTGCCACTTCAATAACGTGCTTTACCATTGCCAGGGTACACTCAGCTTCCTGTCTGCGCCCAAGTACGCTCGGCTCTACAATGGTATAACTGAATTTAAAGTAGGCCAGCTCCTTCTCCTCTTCCAGGGTCATGTCGCATCCGCGTGCGTATACATGTAGATATCTTGAGAAGTTCTCGAGCGCTTTTCTAACCGTAGGGGAATTGAGAATCGTGTACCCAAGCGGCCCCATATCACCCGGTTTAATTTCACTTCCGATGTGCAAACCGAGACAATCATCGGCGGACCGAATTGCCGCTAACTCCAATAGCCTGCAATGGTCGCCAAGCGCCACCTCTGTATCCGGATCTGTCAACACGGTCTGCCTGATTCCAGCTTCTTCCAGGATGGAGGAAGTAAAGATGTGGCAAAACCTTTGATACAGATTCTCAGCGGAAAAAGATGGCGCCGATTGTTGAGCTACTCGTTTGACAGTCATAGTGTAATATTCAGCCAATAACAATAAATAATAGCTGAAGGCTATCTGATAGTCATCCGCCCTATCACAACATAGGAACTGGATTGCCCAATCGGAAAGATGGCACTCTTTTTGCAGCGCTCACGCTATTTCATCTGAGATCAGATAGTTTTGGTAGGTTTTCCGCAGCTCCTGCTTCAATAGCTTGCCTGTAGCATTGTGAGGTAAAGTCTCAACGATGATGATCGCATCGGGAAGCCAGATTTTGGGAAGTACATTAGCCAGATGTTGTTGGACAGTTTTTTCTGATCTCAGCTTGTTGACAGTAATTAGCAGCAGTGGGCGCTCTCCCCACTTGTCGTGCGTAGCAGCTATCACACAAGCCTCAGTTACGCCGTCGCACCCAAGTGCAGCATTTTCTATCTCGATGGAACTGATCCATTCTCCTCCAGACTTAATGACGTCTTTTGCTCTATCTACGATCTGCATATAACCACTGGAGTCTATTGTGGATATATCACCGGTATCAAACCATCCGTCGCAGCTGAATGCAGAGTGATCCGTGCATTTGAAATAGGATTTTGCTACCCACGGTCCCTTAACCATCAATCGACCAAAGCTCCTTCCGTCGTGTGGCTGTTCCATGCCATTGTCGTCAACGATTTTCATCTTTATACCGAATAACGGCTTACCCTGTTTCATTTGCAGTTGATGACGTTCATTTCTAGGCATGAGTTTCATTTCCGGAGTCAAGCAGTTGACCGCGCCCACGGGACTCAACTCGGTCATCCCCCAGCCGTGCATAACAAAAACATCATGCTTTTCATCAAACTCCTGAATCATAGACAGTGGTGCCGCAGATCCGCCCACAACCACCTTCTCAACATTGGTGAGCTTGCGACCAATAGAGTCCAGATGGCGCAGTAACCCTTGCCACACCGTAGGTACCCCGCACATGGAATTTACAGCTTCGCTGTCAATAAGCTCAAACAGCGATTTGCCATCAAGAGCGCCGCCCGGCAACACCAGCTTTGATCCCAACATGGCCGCAGAATAGGGGATGCCCCAGGCGCAGGCGTGAAACATCGGGACGACGGGCAATACAGAGGAAGAGCTATCCAGCATCCACCCCTCTCCTCCGGCTACCGCTCGGGCGTGGGACAACGTTGAGCGGTGAGAATACAACACTCCTTTGGGATCACCCGTTGTTCCCGAGGTATAGCAGAGGCTGGCGGCTGTAGAATCTGGAAATCTGGGCCAATGATAGGTCTCTGACTCACCCTGCAGGAGTTCCTCGTAACACCAAACGTTAGGAAGCTTCGTTGGAGGCATTTCAAAACGATTTGCGAGCACGACGAATCCGATCACCCCTTTTATCTGGTGCTCAATGCTCTCTAACAGGGGAATAAAGTCAGGGTCCAGAAAAATAAACGTATCTGAGGCATGATTGATGATATAACTTATTTGCTCTGAGGACTGCCTGGGATTGATAGTATGGGTGATGGCCCCTATACCCGAAATGGCATAATAGAGCTCGAAATGACGATGGTCGTTCCACGCCAAGGTACCTACACATTGACCTTCGATGACACCAAGTCGACTCAGTGCATTGGCCAGCTTCTTCGTACGCTCCAAGGCATCCGCATAACCATAACGATGAATATCTCTATGCGAATATCGACTTACAATCTCGGCTTGCCCGTGGACAGCCGCAGCGTGCTCGAGAATATCCGAAATCAACAGCTGCTCTTCCATCATTTCGCCATGCACTTCAGTTTACCTCTAGTTTTCGTTTTGGGGATGATTTATTGTTCTGGCTGCGCGAAGACGCCTTCAGCAAATGCCTGGGTTATTTCACCATAAGGGACACAGATAGACATTTTGAGCGGATTATCGTCCGTACAGTTGTATACGGTTTTGGAATGTGAATAATTCGCGAACCCTTGCGGGCCACCATGAGCACCGATGCCACTCGCGCCAATGCCGCCAAAGGGAGCGGTCGGCTCTGCAGCTTGGAAACCGAACACGTTGATACCTGCACCACCAGAAACGATTGCCTTTTTGAATGCTTCCACTACCTCTGGGTCTCGCGCTTGAGTCACCAGGTAGGAAGCCAACGGCCTCTCGCGATTGTTGATGTATTCGTAGGCTTCGTCCAGTGTTTTGTAGGTGAGAACCGGAGTAATGGGGCCAAAGGTTTCTTCCCTCATGACCATAAGTTCGTCTCTGGGGCTGACTACTAGATACATAGGAAGCTGTCTACGGCTGGGTACGGGTTCGGCGTTGCTCAGGGCGATAACTCGACAGCCATCATCCTTTGCTTCTTCTACGGCATTCAGCAGCCTTCCGAAATGCCGCTCATTGATGATTCCGGTGACGTCGGGATGGTCGGAGTAATTGGGATAGGCCTCCTGCCAGACTTCCTGAGCCAGCTCCAGCCATTCCTCCAAGAGATTCTCCGGAACCATCGCATAATCCGGGGAAGTGCAAATCTGTCCACTCTTGCAAAATTTGAAACTCAAGTATTCCCTGATTTTCTGTTTGTCGACGCCATCGTCGAGAAATATGGTCGGATTCTTGCCGCCCAGCTCCAGTGTGACGGGCGTTAGATTCTCTGCGGCGGCTTTCATAATCAGGCGCCCGACTTCGGTGTTCCCCGTGTACGTCAGGTGATCCCAACGCATGGACGCGAAGTGCTGAGAGAAGGAGATACCCCCGACTACAATGGCAAGCACTTCCTCGGGAAAGTACTTGCCAACATGGTCTTGCAGGACTTTAGCGGTCGCCGGTGCCAGCTCAGAGGCTTTGACAATAACTCGATTTCCCGCCGCCAACATGTCACAAACCATGACCAGTGAACATTCGATGGGGAAATTCCAGGGAGATATATTCCCCATTACGCCCTTGGGCTGTTGAATTACTTGGCAATTAGAGGATCCGTGAACTATATCAGATAACGGACGATCAACCGGAGCCATCCACTCTTTCAGACTTGCTTGTGCATTACGACAACGACCCAGAACACCGCCGGTTTCAAACATGTCTGTAATCAGTGGAGAGTGGCAATCAAAGTCCTTGCTGATGGCTTCTCTAATTGGATGGCGTAAATCCATCATCATCTGCTCTAGAGACTTCAGCCATCCCATCCGTTCTTCATAGGATGGGTTATTGTTTTCACTAAACGCTTTCCTTTGTTTTTCAAAGAGTGTTTCTAATTCGGCGACGGTATTTTCTTTCATAACTGACTCCAATTCTACAAAATCGAACCGGCAAAGTCATAGCGATTCAAAACGACTTGCACGGCGTCCAGTATCTTGTCTACATCATTGTCGGAATGAGCAAAAGACAGATAAATATGATTCGAAGTCGGTACTGACAACAATACGCCTTCGTTGATTAAAGCCAGATAAAAAAGCTGTACAAAGCTCATGTCCAACTTCTGGCTACTATCGAATGTGACTGGTTCTGGCGCAATATAGAGTTGCAGCATGGAACTGATGCCGTTGACCTGACAGTTAATGCCATGGGCATCGAAGGCTGACATAATTCCGGCCTGCAATTTCTCCGCCCTCATCTCCAGGCGCTCATATTCGCCAGCAGAGGAAAGTTTTTGATATTCCCTTAAGGCAGCGCAAGCAACGCTCAATGCGACGGAGCCGTCATTTACCGTTCCCGACTGAAAGACTCGGGGGGTGCCTTTCGATGCTAAAGGATCTACCACACTCATTACCGCTTCCGATCCCGCTACGACGGCAAGCTTTTCCCCAGCACCCAATGCTTTTGCCATGGTAACCAGATCAGGAACCACCCTAAAGTATTCCTGAGCTCCTCCCAGTGCCAGTCGGCAGCCCGTAATCACTTCGTCAAAGATCAGAAGCACACCTTTCTGTTGGGTTGTTTCTCTCAGTTCAACCAGGAAGTCTCTTTGGCTACCCCAGAGCCCACCGGCATGCATGGCTGGATCAAGTATCACGGCCGCAATATTACCGTCGGTCTCAAGTGATTGCCTGACCGATTCAATATCGTTGTAGGGGCATACAAGTGTACTGGTGATTGAATCATCAGGAACGCCGGCTGAAAATAGTGCTCGATCGGCGCCCATTCCGAACAGGAATTGATCTTGCTGTCCGTGATAGTGACCGTGAAACTTTAGGATTTTTTGCTTTCCGGTGTAAGCTCTGGCATAGCGCACAGCGGTCATCACCGCTTCCGTTCCCGTGTTTAAAAAACGTACCCGTTCAGCACAGGGAACTATTTCCTTTACAAGCTCGGCACACTCGATCATCACCGGTGGATTCAGTGGCAACAACCCGTAGTCGTGTCCATTGTCTAGCGCTTTCATTAACGCCGGATGACTATGACCGAGTAGTAGTGGGCCATTGGCGCTAAAACAGTCGATATAGCGGTTTCCATCAATATCCGTTACCTGGCTGCCCCGGCCACTTGTCATATAAAGAGGATACGGCGGGAAAAACCTCAGGTTTCCAGACACGCCACCAGGGAGAACAGATTTGGCTTTCTCGAACATCTGCCCCGATTGCACCGTTCTTACTTTGTAATCTGCATAGATATGATCACGCAGCGCTGCGGAACGCTTAGCATTGATTTGCCCCGGATATGCGTTCTCCATAATATTTCCTCGACTTCTTATTCGACTGTTACTTATCTTCGTTGTTTTATTGATTGGGTTCTTATCTTGGAGTGACAAGCTATTAGCCTGTAATGACAACCGATGAGGCAGATGTCTCAGACAAAAAAAGGCCAGGAATCCCCTATGATACCCTGGCCCAAAGCAATCACTGACAGTACTTATCCACTACCACTGATACTTGAGATTTGCTCCTATCCATCGTTCAGTACCAGGAACATTCTCTATAGAGTTAAAAAAACCGGTGGAGTCAAATGCATAGGAACGATATTGTCTGTCGGTCAGGTTCTTGACAAACAGAGACCCCGACCAAGTATCATCGCTGCTGTAGAAACTGATTTTCGCGTTCGCCACTCCATACGCTTCTTCTTGAATAACGGGAGAGAACGAAAGGTTGAAGTTGTGATCATCCTTCCAGTTGGCATCCAGCTGCACTGCCACCGTACCGAATGACAGGTCCCAGGAATAACGAATTAGACCATTGACTGAAAATTCGGGGGCTAACACCGCGTCTTCTGTCCCGGTAGCAGAAATGGAGAGCGGCACATCGGTTACCTCTGAATCGAGCCATGCAATACCAAGGAGCAGATCCAATCCCTGCACGGGGTTGGAAATCAGTTCAATTTCCGCGCCGGTTGTTTCCGCACTGGCATTAAACAAGAAGGTCGCGAAGCCATCAAAGGAGTAAGCCTGATAATCTTCATAATCATAGTAATAGACTGATGCATTCAAGCGGGTTGTTTCCGTAAGAGTTCCCTTTAGACCAATCTCGTACGAATTAAGAACTTCACCGCCGAATTCAAAGTCTTCAGAGGCAATCGGGTACAAAGGAAGATTGAACCCTCCTGACTTAATACCGCGATTTATGCCAGCATAGAGCAGCCAGTCTCCAGTAGGCCTGTAGTCAAGCTGTATCTTCCCGGACCAGTCCGTGTCTGTAAACGAATCCCGGTGTACAAATGAACCACCCTGCAGAAAGTAAATATCTGTGGATTGATAGTCAAAATCCTTCTTATCTTTGTTAACACGCGCCCCAAGTGTTAAAGCCAGGGCTTCAGTCAGATCAATTTCTGTCTGACCGAACAGTGCATAGGTGGTTGTTTCCTGGTCAGCGCCGGCTACTTCGGCAGTACCTTGTGGATACCCGACACCCGTGCCAAAAAAGGCATCACCCGTTTGCCGGGTCATGTATTCTCCGTCAATATTGAGGTAGAAAAATCCAACAACACTTCGTGATGCCTCACCCTCCCAGCTCAACCGAAATTCCTGGGACAACTGTTTGACGGCATTCTCCTGTTCATAGTTGTAGACATCGGCCGGCGAGGCATCTGCGTCTTCACCATAGGCATCGTCAATATCCTGGTAGTCAGTGATGGATGTCAGCTCGTAGTCGCCCAGCGCCCAGTTGACATGAAGCGCCAGTTCAGACATTTCTGCGAGTTTATAGCCCGCGAAATCATTCGACTGAGTATAAGGATTACCATCGGCATCCTTGTAACCAAAGAAATCAGTCGCCGCGGGATCGGAGACGAAGTCTCCCTCAGATGCCACTTGGTGGGCGTAGCCTCCCCTGACACTGTCTTCATCTGCATATTGTGCCTTGATTAGGATATTGAGGTCATCGGTTGGCTCAATCATCACTTGTGCGCGAACTGAATAATCATCCGCTGTCATCAGGTTGGGCCCTATATCGTTCTTGATCAGCCCATCATTTTTATTTAATACCGCTGACAAACGACCGGATACGACATCTGTGACGGCTCCACCAACAGCTGCCTCAATACGTTTGCGGCCGGACTCACCAAGCTCAACGTCTACATATCCATTAAACTCCTGCGACGGTCTTTGTGTAATGTAATGCAGAAGACCACCTGTCGCGTTGCGCCCAAACAGCGTTCCCTGAGGGCCTCTGAGCACCTCAACCCGATCGATATCAAACAGGCTGAAGTTGGTAATACTATTGAGGCTGATGTAGCCTTCATCAATGTAGACCGCGACGGGTGACTCTTGTGAGGCTGCAAAATCATTCTGGGCGACCCCCCGTACACTGAACGAATTGATGGTACCGCCGCCAGCGCCTGAAACCTCCAACCCTGGTGTTTGTGCTACAAGATCAATGGCGCTGTCGAGTCCAAGCTTGTCCAACTGGTCGCCTGAAAAGGCCGTGACTGCGACACCAACATCTTGCAGGCTTTGTTCACGCTTTTGTGCGGTAACTACAATTTCCTCGAGCACCGAAGAGTGAGCTGATATCGCGCCCAGCAGAGTAACGGTTGACAGACTGGCACTCATCAGGTAGCTCAGGCCCTTACGGTATTCTGATTCTCGTCTTGTGGTAAACATCAATTGCTCTCCAGTAGCATTCATTATGTTTTTTTGGGACCGTGAAATAGTGGAATACCCGCTATTTCGAATCTTTCAATCGTAATATATGAACTTATGATCCTCTTCACTGTACCGGAAACGACAAACCCTTAACTCTCTGTGACAATCAGTCGGCTCGCAACAGGTTTTTGACGGTTTGACGAGCCTCTTCTTCAACTGAAATGAATTCCTCCGATGTCTCGGAAATGAGCCCGATCTGAAGCGATATCCCATCAAGCAATGTCCAGACAAAATGTGCAATCGCCAGTGCTCTTGTTTCAGAGATTGATGAATCAATGTTTAGCAGTGCTTCCACTGTGATTTGGTGATAAATTTGATTCTCTTGGAGAAATAGCGCTCGGGCTTCAGGATCGTATTGGGCCCGGGCTATAAGAATTTTCCACAGTTTCGCCTCAGGCCGCTTAATAACCGAAAGTCCGGCGTCAAATATCGCCAATAACCCAGACTCTCTGCCTTTTACCAGAGACACCGCATCCTTCACACCCTGAACATAGGCAGAGCTTTGATGGCTGAAAATCGCGATTAATAACTCCTGCTTATTTTGGAAGTAGTAGTGAAGATTTCCAATGCGAATTCCTACCCTCGCGGCTACGTCCCTCAGCACTAAACCGCTGTGACCTTTTTCCAGAAGGATGGCTGTCGCAGCTTCAATTATTTCGGCGCGGCGCTGCTGCCCACGAGTTCGCGTTGCAACTTTCGATCTCCCAGAACTCATCGTGCTAATGCGGGGCTCTGTCACCGGTTTTCTCCTTACGTCTATAGAAAACCCTATCTCACTACTTTCTTGACAACCTCTATTTCCATACCGCGACTCACTTCCGGTGGAAAACGCACGGAATCAGAACCTAGGGTAATCAGATCGATGCCCCTTGAGTTAATATCAGAACAATAGGTTTCGAAATCATTGACTGACGCAACGATTTTCATTGGATATCCACTCCCCTTTTCCTTCATTAGTTCCATAAGGGGCCCTGGTTTTACTGGTTGACATAATTGTATCCATACCCCATTGGCGTCAATCCAGGCCACCTTCATCTCGTCGGAATTCCCGCTGCCATTTGTACAAGAAAGCCCCATAATATCCGTGTAAAAACTTGAGGCGTGCTCCAGGTTTTCGACAACAATCGACAAGTGATCAATGCAGGGCGCATTCACATCAGGGACATTATGCATCCATTCCCTTTCCCGCATATTCAGCAAATTTGTTGCATCATTGCGCAGTTTTTCGTAGACCTCAACGGTTGTCCCTCCAGTCAATTCTGTCGGCCAGTAGGCGATATATTGGCCTGACTCCTTAGACTCTTTATTCCCCGCAACCCCCTCATCAATACGGCCATAATCCTTGAGAATTGAACCATCCATTCCCAACATTTGGATACCTTTCGACGTCATATCATCAATGAGGGCACGATAGTCCTCGTCCACCGCCTCAAAGTTAACCTCAACAATGGCGCCATCTCCAACCTGTTCCAGGATCTCCAACCCCGGGCCCGGTGCCGTGGGCAGGATGAGTTCAAGCCACAGGCCATTGCCATCAGCAAACATCGCCTTCATGCCACCGCAGGTTGGATCATCTTCACTTACCTCTACAACCATGGGATGTCGCTGAAAACCCACCACATCGCACAGAAAACTGAGTGACTGCTCCATATCGGAAACCCATATGGCTAAATGGTCCAGTCTAAGTGGCGTGTTTAGTGTAGTCGCTGTCATTCATTGTCTCCTATCAGATACGCAAGGTTGCTTTAGCTCGAACCATTACAATAACCGTATGCTTGTCCTATTAATGTACCTGGGACGACAACCGCTAAACAACAGGTGCCAATCCGACACATAGACAGGAAGCCCACTCATTATGGATAGAAATAAAGAAGGAAAATGATAGGTCAGAATGTGATAAGAAGCTCAGAACGAACGAGGAGATCCGGGCACCGGATGGTACCCGTTGACAAACGCGGGAAATAACTGAGAATGGCTACTGAGCAACATATCCCCCATCGATGGCCATCGCATGTCCAGTGACAAAAGACGCCGCATCAGAACATAACCACAGCACTGCCTCGGCAACTTCATCCGGAATCCCGAATCTCCCTATAGGTTCTGAATCAATGGCCTTGGTTTCTAACTCAGGAGAGTTTTTTATATATGCCTCCTGCATCGGAGTCATTATTTCCCCTGGACATACTGCGTTGATTCTTATGTTCTGCCTGGCGAACTCAAGCGCTGCCGATTTTGTCAGGCCCACAACTCCGAATTTGCTGGGCCCATAAGGCGCTAGTCTGTCATTCATTCCCACCAAACCCGCAACCGAGGACATATTCACAATTGAGCCGTGCCCTTGTTTTAGCATTTGACGAAGCTGATACTTCATGCATAACCAGACGCCCTTCAAATTAACATTGATGACTTTGTCCCAATTTTCCTCGGTACAATCGGTAAAACCACACTCTGTTCCCGTAATTCCTGCAATATTACAGGCATAATCCAAGCGACCAAACTGTGAAGTCGCTGTGGATATCATTTCTTCAACGGAAGCTGAGTTCGCAGCGTCTACCCGTACAGAGGAGATACTTCCGTCATACTCCTGAGCGATGGACTTAGTCATTTTCAGACCATCCGTATCGACATCCGCAGCCACGACATTGGCACCACGCTTGGCAAAGGCGATGGCTGTTGCTTGGCCTATACCAGACCCTGCCCCGGTAACCAGAGCAACTTTGTCATAAAAGCTCATCATGTTTAACTCTCATTTGTTTTGCAACCGCTACAAATTCAACTATTCATATTACCAACCAAAAGATACAGTCTGATTTTCAATGGGCTGAAAAGAGCACTCGTCATGGACCACGCGTACCTTAGCAACAATTGCCTCTGCGGATGACCCGTTAAATTCCACTACCTCAATGCGCCCGCCGAATTCGGTATAGTTATCGTCTTGGAAGAAGTTTTTAAGCCTCTCGGAATCCTGGAACCATACCTCTAGTATTCCTTCGATTTCTGAAGAATCAAAACCCTCAGGTAGAGGATCCCGTAGTCTATGGCTGACAACCAACTTAATAATATGTTGGCGTAGGGTCTCTTGCTCCAAAATAAGCTTGCCATAGTCACTTAGAGTTCTGTGAAACTGATCGTAGCTTTGATCGGTATTTCGTTTGAAAAGTAGGTATACCTTGGTTTTGTTACTTTCCCTCATATCCAAATCAGGTACGAACAGTGGCTCCTCCTTAGCAAGGATAAACTCTCCTTCTTTTTCTTGAGAGAGAAAGCGTAACTCGTCGGGCTGAATCAACTCCTCGTATGCCGGCTGGCGGAACCAGGCGTCAATATCCTCCAGACTATCCAGCCAAAGCTCTGAAGCGCCTTCACGCTCCGAATTGTGCTTGAACTCATCCGGTAACAAGTCTGTAGACTCCGGGTAAACGTGAGCGCTATTGTATTTCCGAATAAATTGGGAGAATGAGGTGATGTTCATCACATGAAGTGAGTGGTGCTTTTGCCAGTACAACTGAAATGCCCTGCGTGACATCTTGGGATTGCGTACCGGGAACTCGATGAGCTTTATTGGACCCTTCTGAGTTAACCAGGGATCTTCTTCTACGATTTCCGGGTTTACCCAAGGTCCGGGATTGACTGTTTTCATTGCTTAAACCCTAACAACGATTTTTCCACGACCTTTACCGTTAAACAATGCCAACAGCGCCTCCGGAGCCGATTCGATTCCCTCAAATACATGAACTTTTTGAATGAGTTTACCTTCGCCACGCCAAGTCAACATATCCTTGGTAAACTGATCGTAGGCATCAAGATAGTCCATAAACAGGTGCCCTTTAATCGTAAGGAAGCTGTCCAGAACATGCTCGAAATTGTCGATATTGTTCACTTTCCCACCGGAGTCGTAAATTCCTACCATTCCGGCAATGAGAAGCTGTTTGCCGAAGTTCATCAAGGGCAGGCAAGCGGAAAAATGTTCAGGGCTGGCGTTTTCCAACACCTGGTCGATTCCATTTGGACATCCTTCACGCAAGCCAATGTCAATTGGGGTTGTTTTATAGTTAAAAGCAAAGTCTACGCCAAGCTCATCACGCAGCCACTCGACTTTTCTATCTGATCCGGCGGAGGTAACCACACGAGCACCTTGGATTTTGGCGATTTGACATGCCAACGATCCAACTGATCCGGCGCCACTGGAAATAACCGTTGTTTCACCAGGCACCAGCGTGGTGGCACACATCATCGCGAAATAGGCGGTTTGGCTTGCAATGCCCAGTAGTCCTACATAATCCATTGGGTCAATATTTTCTACCCCATTTCTTTTTACAATGGCATTATTCGATGACAGGTAGGGGACAAAGTCTTCCGCATCAGAGATGAAATGCTGTTGCCAACCCGACATGCTTTCAACTATGTCTCCAATTGCATAGTTCGGGTTATTCGATTCGATCACCCTGCCAATGGATGGACCGTCCAAAGGAGCGTTTAATGGCCAGGGATCAAGATCCTTACCGTCAGACTCCATGGATCGACGCATATAGGGATCAACGGACATATAGAGATTTTCGATCAATACCTGATTGTTTTCGAGTTCCGGCAAGTCAACTTCGCGAACTTCGAAGTCATCGACGGAAACTTTTTCAGGTCGCCTTAATAAATGAACTTGTTTTGTTAACATAGTGAAACTCTTGGAAGATTCTCTTCTTTTGAACTATGCAGAGGAGTCATCATACCCGACCGCCATTAGCTACTATTACCTGACCTGTCACGTATCGAGAGGCCTCAGAGGCTAGAAAAAGAGCAACATTGGCAATATCACGAGGTTCGGCGATATAGCCCAGTGGGATTTGTGCTTCCGCTTCCTTTAGCAACTGTGGATCTCTCCACACAAATTCGGTCATTTCTGTCTTAACCCAGCCCGGGGCAATAGCATTGGCACGAACGTTGAACTTCCCAAGCTCCTTGGATAGATGGCGGGTTATCGCGATCACACCAGATTTAGACGCACTATAGGGGCCGTCGCCTTCGGCGACATCCAGGGCGCTGTCAGAAGAGATATTGATAATGCAACCGGATTCTTGTTGCACCATGATCTTGGCAACCGATTGACAAGCCAGAAATACGCCTTTCAGATTGACATCAAAAAGGGTATTCCATCTTTCTTCATCAAAGTCCAAAAGCGGATTGGAGAGATACACCCCCGCGACGTTCACTAATAGATCCACTGAACCGAACTCATTCAAAACATCGCCCAGCAGTTGGTCAAGATCGTTTTTCCTGGTAATATCAGCGGTAATCGAAACACACCGAACACCACGATCTCTGATTTTCTCAGCAACCGTCTCTATTTGGCTAGCCGCTGCATGAATATCGGTTATGACAACATCCGCACCGGACGAGGCCAGTAGTAAGGCAACGGCTCTGCCGATGCCTCCTTTAGCCCCGGTTACTATAGCAACCTTGCCCTTTAGAGAAACTGAAAAATCAAGAGTATCCATAGGTGGCCTTTTACCTGTTCTTATAATCGATCAGTGTTTCTCCGTATGGTAGATCGGCAACCATTCTGACATATTTAGCGTCCACTACCTGGATGACCGGCAAATTCACATCGGAGACTTTATCCACCTCCAGAGAGGCCTCGCCACTATAGACTTCGTCTTTGCCGTCCGGCCCCTTGTGTGGAGGCCCACCGAAACAAACTCTGTTGAGCTTCGCAACATCCGGTTCTTCTCCTTCTACACCGGGTATAATTTTGAGAACAGCCAATGGTATTTCTTCCAGTACCGACGCGGGGAGGTTAGTTTCCGGTGTTATAAGCGCTCTGGCGGCGATCTGCCCTTCCTTTACTTCGACGACGGCTTCAATCTCGCCTGTGCCATGCCTAATCAACTCAATGCGATGAGCCATCTTTTTGCCAAAGCCCCAGATTTCCCGTCCAAGAGTCAGTGCATTTTCTGTTGTTACATACACAGCGTTGGTGTAGCCATACACCTGGCCTTCGTACTGGCACAAAATCCCCGTATACACTTCTCCATAAGGTCCACCACTAGTGCTGAAGTGGTTGAATTCGATGACCATAAAGGCAGTAGCAGGCTGAACAAGCTCTAGATCTGAAGGCAAAATGTCTAGCGCTGCCTCTTCATCAGTAAGGTAAGTTACTATCACAGCTTCGGTATCCCGGTAGAACCATGGTCCCTTTTTGTAGGAGGGGCTATGGGCCGGCATAGTCTCACCCCAGTTTTTAGGGGTAAGACGACCAAATTTTGAGGTATTGGAATCCATTATCATCTCCTGATTTGCGGAAGCCGGTCACATTCAATACCGGCTTGGGTGGATATTAAGTTACCCGGATATCAACCGGCGATCTAAACAACAGACGACAAACACTTTGCAGCAAGTGACATTAGACGTCGTATACGACATTGTCTGGATTCGCCAAATTCGCCGAACCCGAGAGCATCGCCATTTTCAGAGCATCTTTACGGGGCAGAATGCGTTCAAAATAGAACTTAGCAATGGTCTGCTTGGATTTATAGTACAGCTCTTCTTCAGAACCTGATTGAATTTCCCGGTCTGCCAATACTGCACCTTCCGCAAGAAAGTAGGCTAGGACGCAGTAGCCGGAATACATCAGGTATTCAAAGGCTGCCGCATTGGCTTCTTCCTCGTTTCTTTCAGTAAGGAGAGACAGCTCGTTGGAAATGCCCTTCCATTGATCTACCGTATCTCCAAGAGCAATAGCGTAGTAGGTATCGGCATTTTGGCGGCAGAAGCCATCTATAATGGAGACAAAACTTTCCAGCAGCTTGCTTTTTGAAGCCAATACCTTTCGAACGAGCAAATCCAGGCCTTGAATGCCGGTAGTTCCTTCGTAGATGGCGGTAATGCGCGTATCCCTATAGCGTTGTTCTTGGCCCCATTCCTTCAGGTATCCGTGTCCGCCAAGAACCTGAATCCCCAGAGATGTCGCTTCCTGGCTGACCTCTGTTAGAAATCCTTTGGCAATGGGCGTCAGGAAGCCCAATAGATTGTCGGCGGTATCTCTAGCAGCCTTTTGCGGGTGCGATTCAACGATATCAATCTGTTTCGCGCAAAAATAGTTCAGTAAGCGTCCACCTTCAACAAACGCCTTCTGGGTTAGCAACATTCGACGTACGTCTGCATGGGCAATAATGGGATCAGCCGCACTTGCCGGGTCCATTCGTCGGAACGCTCGCATCTGAAGCCGCTCTCTTGCATAACTAGACGCCGTCTGGAAAGAAGCCTCCATATTAGCAACGGCTTGCTGCGCTACACTCAATCGAGATTCATTGATAAAGGTGAACATAGCTCGCATACCCTTATTGGGCTCTCCCAGCATATAGCCAATTGAGTCATCAAAATTAATGACACAAGTGGCATTACCGTGTATGCCCATTTTGTGTTCAATGGAACCACAGTGGACTTTATTACCCTCCCCAAGAGATGCATCCTTATTAAGTTTGTATTTTGGTACGGCGAACAGGGAAATCCCCTTGACGCCTTCGGGCGCATCAGGGAGCCGTGCCAACACAATGTGAATGATATTGTCGGTTAAGTCATGGTCGCCAGCCGAAATAAAGATCTTGCTGCCCCGAATGGTATAGCTGGCGTCGCCGTTGGGAATCGCTTTTGTGCGCAGCAGGCCCAAGTCGGAACCCGCTTGAGATTCAGTTAGGCACATGGTTCCAGACCACTTTCCAGAGATCAAATTTGGTAAAAATTGACGACAGAGATCCGAATTGCCATGAGCTTCCAAAGTTTTTATCGCGCCCCAGGTAAGCGCCGGATACATCTCCCAGGCCTGATTTGCCGAGGCTAGCATTTCCAGCACAATACTATTGAGTGAACTCGGCAAACCTTGACCACCATATTCAACATCCTGAGAAAGGCTATGCCATCCATTCATGACGAAGCTGTCATATGCTTCCTTAAAACCCTTGGGAGTCGTGACAGCGCCATTATCAAATTTGCAGCCTTCAAGATCTCCTACAGTGTTCAGCGGCGCAATGACATTTTCAGAGAATTTTGCCGCTTCCGACAATATCGCATCTACCAAATCTGACATAGTTTCTTCCGCTGTAGGTAATTCGCGGTAGTGGCTCGGAAAGTCGAGCACTTCGTTCATGGCGAACTTGATGTTTCTTAGGGGTGCGATGTACAGAGACATAGTGGGTTCCCGAATATTGGGTTGTTTGACGTGTGTTCTCTGAACAAAGGTTAGAACCTCAGTCCAGCGTCAACCTCTATTGTTCGACCGGAGATATAGTCGTTTTCAAGGATAAAGGAGACCGTTTTAGAGATGTGAAGAGGCCTTCCCATTTCCTTCAGTGGAATCCTCTCAGTGATTGATTCTTGCAATTCCGGCTTCATGTTGGCAACCAAGTCAGTTTCTATAAAGCCTGGAGCGACTGCAGCGCTCCGAATGCCATGACGTGACAACTCTTTTGCCCAGGTTACACAGAGTGCCTCCACTCCAGCTTTTGAAGCAGAATAGTTGGATTGCCCCATGTTCCCTGCTTTACTTATGCTCGCAATGTTGACGATAACGCCCTTGCTTTCACTTTCAATCATCAATGTAGCAGCCTCCCTTCCACAGAGGAAAGTACCGGTAAGGTTAACATCGATAACTGACTTCCATTGCTCATAACTCATACGAGTTGAAATGCACTCACTATTAGTCTTCACCATGAGCGCATCTCTAGTGATCCCTGCATTGTTGATGAGACCGTGTAAGCTGCCAAAATCGGATCTTATTTTGGTGAATACTTTTATCACCTCTTCCTCATTGGCAACGTTGGCGTTATAGATGCGAGTTTTGGTACCGAAATCCCGGTTAATGGCAGCACAATATCCGAGAGCGCGATTAAGTCCAGTCTGGTTTACATCAATGAGCGCGATATTTGCTCCTTTTTGAGAGAGATGCATTGCCATCTCCAGCCCTAAACCACCGGCGCCTCCGGTGATCGCAATGACTTTGTTGTAAATATCCATGGATGAAATACTCGCAATCTATATTTTCACGACATCAATAGCACCATCCACAGGAAGTACAGCGCCATTCACAAAAGCACCTGCGGCGCTGGCCAAAAGTAAGGCCGGCCCGACCAGTTCCTCCAGATTACCCAGCCGTCTTGCGGGCATCCGTCCTATATAATCAAGACCTGGTTTGGAGTCAAAGTAATCTTGATTCATTTCGGTTTTGAACCAGCCCGGAGCCAGGGCATTAACTCGGATGTCTTGTTTCGCCAGATCCAGAGCCAAACTTTTTGTTAACTGTGCAACAGCGGCTTTTGAAGCACAATATACAGATTGTCCCTTTTGAACTCCCAACGCCAGAATGGATGCAATATTGACGATGCTGCCTGGTTTATCCGACTCGATCATCCGCCTCGCACCTTCCTGGGCAACATTCCAAACTCCGTTGAAATTAGTATTCATAACATAGTCTCGGCAATCTTCATCAATACTCATAAAGTTTTTCGGGTCTGCTACTCCGGCATTATTTACAATGACATCAATGACCCCGACCTGATCTTGCGCTACGGAAAATCCGGCATTGACGCTATCTCGGTCAACCACATCCATATTAACGGATACGACTTTCCCACCCTTTGATTGAATATCCTCCTCTAGAGCTTGTAATCGCTCAATTCGTCTAGCGGCGATCACTACAGTAGCACCAGCCGCCGAAAATCCCTTTGCCAGGGTGTAGCCAATACCGGAAGACGCACCGGTTATTAGAGCAACACGGCCTTTAAGTGAAAACATTTCAGTGTTCATTGCTTTGCTATTTGATACCTTATTCATTTTCATGTCAGAACCACTCATTGCGCATTTCTAATGGCGCGGAGTCAAAACTCTTCAGTAGCTCCGACTGTTGATAAATTTTCGGAAGTTCCCATTGGAAGTAGTATCGTGATACTTGCAGCTTACCGAGATAGAAGTTTTGATCGTCACTCGATATACACTCAGATTTTAGAGAGTTTTCTGCTGAGATTGCTTGCTTCAACCAGATCCAGGCAGCAAACACACGACCAAACAGGTCCAGATACACGGTCGCATTTGCCAATGCAGTGTCAGGATCCTGGGCAACCTTTGAGGACAGCGCCTGCGTAACATCATTGAGAATATCTATACTTTGCCTTAAGGCAGTAGCGAAGTCTTTGCAAACCTTGTACCCCTCCGCCTCAGCAAGTGTTCGATCGACAGTTTGATTGAAAAGCCGGAAGGCCAACCCTCCCTTCATTGATACTTTTCTACCAAGAATGTCGAGCGCGTGAATGGCTTCAGTACCCTCATGAATAGGATTAAGCCTGTTGTCGCGGTAGTATTGCTCAACCGGGTATTCTCGAATATACCCTGAGCCCCCTAATATCTGTATCGCCAACTCATTGGCTGCTAACCCATATTTCGAAGGCCAGGATTTCACTATTGGAGTCAGTAAATCCAACAGCAGCGACGACTCTTCCCTGACTTTTCTTGAGTCCGCGGTTTTAGTGTCTTCAAACAGAGAACTGGCGTAGAGGCACATCGCAATACCACCCTCCGCGTAAGCTTTTTGCGCCAATAGCATACGTCTGACATCGGCGTGTTGAATAATGCTGACTTGTTTGGATTCGGGTTTTTTGTTCGAAGGTAATCTTCCCTGAGGGCGGTCTCGTGCGTACTTCAACGAGCAATTGAAGCCCTGATAAGCAAGCGCTGAAGCGCCCAGGCCGACGCCAATACGAGCTTCATTCATCATCTGAAACATGTAACGCAGCCCCATATGAGGCTCACCAACTAAGTATCCGACGGCACCCTCTCTTTCTCCAAAGTTCAGAACCGTGGATGTTGTATTTCGGTATCCCATTTTGTGCAACAACCCGGCTAGAACAACATCATTGCGCTCTCCAAGCGATCCGTCTTCGTTAACATTGAACTTCGGACAGATAAACAGTGATATCCCTTTGGACCCGGCAGGTGCGCCCTCTATCTTGGCCAGCACCATATGAATAATGTTCTCGGTTATCGATTGGTCACCGCCGGATATAAACATCTTCTGACCGAAGATTCGGTATGTACCATCTTCACTAAGCTTTGCTGTGGTTTTGATGTCGGCTAGAGCTGAGCCCTGACCAGGCTCCGTTAGCGCCATGGTTCCGGCGAACCTTCCTTCCTGCATTGGCGTTAAGAATCTATTCTTCTGTTGTTCATCAGCAAAAGAATGTATCAAGTTCGCGGCACCCAAGCTGAGAAACGGATAACCGGTAGTCGCGATGTTGGCGGCACTAAAATAGGCCATCGAAGCACGCAGAACTACCTCGGGGAGCTGCATCCCACCTTCATCAAAGTCATAATGCGCTGCCAGAAACCCTGCCTCGCTAAAGGCATTCCAAGCTTCTTTTGTCTCTGGTATCAAATGAACGCATTCACCTTCGAATTTTGGCTCATTGGCGTCCCCCCTAGCGTTGTGATTGGCAAAGTATCGGTTTGCGACCGTATGGGCCGTATCCAGAGTAGCGTTAAAAATCTCTCTGGAGTGTTCTCTATAACGGGGTCTTTCCAATAGGGACTCTGTATCCAAGAACTCGTAAAGTAAAAAGTCTAAATCTCTTTCATTAAGTAGATTATGATTCATAGTGTCCTCAGGATTTTCAATGTGCTTTGCCGTAGAGTCATGATTTACACATGTAGACCATTTTCCAGCCTTGTCGCTCCAGCGTTATTGATAGCTAGGAAATGTTAACGCCTATCATAGGGTCGTTACTTTGCTCGCGATGACAAAGCGTTAACACCCTGTGACAACAGCGGATTGATCGAGTATCGAATTGGTCAGAGAAATTGGAAAAGGGAGGCGGCGTCCCGTGGCGTCAGGTCGCGCACTCCTAGAATTTCAGCGATCAGAGGTCGCCAATTGGAAGTTCTGACATTTCTTTCATTGAGAGGCTAGTTTATGGTGGCGCGGCTAAGTTCTTAGCCAGTGATGACAAGTAGATATCACTCGCCACCAGAAAGATAGCAACCGGTCATTACACCCTCTCTTCCACAATAGAATTGGTGGAAAACCGGTAACGCATATTCTGGTAAACACAGATATCGGTAATCCCCTCCGGCGTCCCCTTGGGGGCGCTGCGGTAATTGGTGGAGACACGATAGGCGCCGCTTACCGGCATCACACTGTGCCAGGTGTGACCATGCAGCAACACCACCGTACCCTTGGTTGGTGTCAAGATTCTCTTTTCAGGAAAGTCACTCGCGCTGGCTTTCGAGGGCAGCTCTCCAAGTCGATGCGAACCGGGAACCACCAAAGTCTGTCCGCCAATTTCATCGGTAATATCACTTGTATAGACCAACCGATTCAGATTGAACTGTTGGTTGTTATCCGGCGAACAGTCCTGATGCCAGGCCTGACCTTTGGTTCCGGATTTCGAAAACATAACCATGCAATAATCCGCATACCAATCCTCTCCGAGAATACTGTCTGTCAAGGCATTCAGGTCCGGGCAGTTTTGCACCAGGTCAAACGCCTTAATCCCCTCGCGCTGAGGAAACCAGGGAACCACTTCCGTTGCTGCCGCCTCCAGGAACTCGTCGTTGTGTTCAAAATCCGGGTTCATCCCATAATGGTCCAGAATCAAGCCATCGTATTCGTCCATCAGCTCCGGACCAAAAAAGTCCGGGACCACCACAAATCCATCCTTCCAAAATTGTTGTGTCGCTTTTTCAATATCAGCGCTACTTAATGTTTTATGATCAACCACGGCAGTTTTCTCTTATTGGGGTTTAAAACAACGGGTAAAGGCTCAAAATGTAAACGTTTACATTATGACCTGAAACAGGCATTGTCAAGCCCGGAAAATAATCTGGTGACTAACTGCTCTCCATCAGGTATTCACAACCAGGGACTCTGGCCCCAGATCGTGAATACTCTTGGCCCCCGTCAGGGTCATGGCGACGCGCATTTCTTTTTCGAAAAGATCCAGCAGATTCTCGACGCCCTGCTGACCTTCCGCCGCCAGGGCGTAGATGAAAGAGCGCCCCAGCATTGCGCAGTCTGCCCCCAGTGACAGCATCCGAACTACATCCAGACCGGTACGAATGCCAGAGTCTACAAAAATCTTGAGATCCCCTTTGACGGCGTTAGCAATACCTGGAAGCGCTTTGGCGGATGACAGCACACCATCAAGCTGTCGCCCCCCATGATTGGAGACAACGATACCATCGGCACCGAATTTTACCGCGTCCTTGGCATCCTGTTCGTCCAGAATGCCCTTGATCACCATTGGGCCATCCCAAAAATCGCGGATCCACTCGAGATCCTGCCACGAAATGGAGGGGTCAAAGTTGTCCCCCAACCAGCCAATGTAGTCCTCAAGTTTGGTCGGTTCACCGCGATAGGTGGATACATTACCGAGGTCGTGGGGTTTACCAAACACTCCCACATCCAATGCCCAGTGGGGTTTGAACATGGCCTGAACAACACGCCGAATCGCTGCATTGGGGCCGCTCATTCCCGAGTGCATATCCCGATAGCGGGCACCGGGCACCGGCATATCTACTGTAAACACCAGAGTGGTGACGCCAGCCGCCTTTGCCCGTTCAAGCACATTCTTCATAAATCCACGATCTTTCAGTACATAGAGCTGAAACCACATGGGGCGCTGGATCGTCGGGACTACCTCTTCAATCGGGCAAACGGACACCGTGGACAGCGTGAACGGAATGCCTTTGTTGTCAGCCGCCTTTGCCGCCTGCACTTCACCACGCCGGGCATACATACCGGTTAAACCCACTGGAGACAGAGCTATGGGAAGTGAGAACTGTTCCCCAAAGATCTCGGTGTCGAGACTGAGGTCCGACATGTTTTTTAAGACCCGCTGTTTAAGCGCGATCTCCGAGAGATCCCGGATATTGCGATCCAGGGTATGCTCGCTGTAGGAACCACCGTCAATATAGTGGAACAAGAACGGTGGCAGCTTGGCTTTGGCAGCTTGGCGGTAGTCAGTGGGGGCAGAGATAATCATAGTTTCGGGATAACAACAGTGTTGGTTTTATCGTTCAGTTGACGCCAATTTACCCCTTTCTTTTTGCCTGATAAACGGAAATAATGAAAATGATTAGTTCCAGAAACGGCATAATCTGATGCATGCAGATGATCTGATCCTGTTTTCACAGGTGGTGGAATTGGGCAGTTTTAGCCGGGTTGCAGAGGCGAACAGCCTGACAAATTCCGTCGTCAGCAAGCGAATCGCCCGATTGGAGAAGGAATTGGGCGTGCAGCTATTATATCGAACAACGCGCAAATTGACCCTCACCGAGGCCGGTAAAGCCCTTGCCCAGGGCGCCAGGCATGTGCAACAGGCCACCTCCGAGGCCGTGGATGCGGTATCTGGCTTTGGCGAGAATATCAGTGGTCACATCAAGATGTCCGTGCCCACCATTTCCGGTGATTTGATTCTGGCTGAAGCGGTTGCTGAGTTTTGTAACAACCACCCCGGGCTTAGCGTGGATATGTCTCTGGATAACCGCTTTGTCGACCTGATCGAAGGCGGTTACGACCTGGTTATTCGAACGGGTTATCTTGAGGACTCCAGTCTGATCGCCCGTCATATTCTCGATTCCCAGTGGGTGGTGTGTGCCTCACCCGCCTGTATCGCCCGCAACGGTAAACCCCAAAAACCGGAGGATTTGGTCGACCACAATTGCCTGCGCTATGCCTACCAGACCACCGGTGCCAGCGAATGGCAGTTCAAGGCCAAAAGCGGTGACTATGTGGTTCGGGTTTCGGGGTCCTTCTCCACCGACGATGCCACCGCCTTGCGCAAAGCGGCACTGGGAGGATACGGCATTGCCTATGTACCAAGATGTCTGGTTTACCACGATATTCGCAATGGCCAGCTGGTGGATTTGTTTCCGGAGCAGGTCGGCAAGAAGCTGGGGGTGTATGCGGTGTACCCCTTTACCCGTCAACTGCCGAATAAAGTGAAGCTGTTGATCGAGCATATCCGCGCCCGCTATCTGGCGATATCCCATTATTTTTGAGGCTGTTTTGTGAAGCAACAGAAAACCATGACCCCTTTGGAGTCCAGCGCTCTAGAGGCACTGCACCAGACGATGATTGGGTATCACCCGATTGGCAGCGAGACTCGCTCGCAGTTGCAAGCCATTTGCCGCTGTCGTCGCCTGGAAAAAGGTGAGATTCTCTATCCCATAGGAGAACTGCCAACGCATTTTGCCTACGTGTACACGGGGTTGTTGCGAGTGTTTGTCACCGACGACAACGGCAACGAATACAACAAAAAGTTCTTTGAGGAAGGTAGCTTTCCCGGATCCATGACCGCCTTGCTAAAGTCTCAACCCTCCCGGTTTACCGTTGATGCCCTGGAAGCCAGCCTGGTGGTGGAAATTGATCACCAGGGCTTCAGGGATCTGTTGCAACAGCGTCAAGACCTCATGCTCTACCAGATCCACTATCTGGAAAGGAACTGGCTGCTGGATAAAGATGCCCGAGAGGTGGAGATCGTTCAGGAGGATGCCGCCCTGCGTTACCAGCGCTTTCTGCAGGATTTTCCGGGGCTCACTGAACGCTTGCCGCAATACCATATTGCCTCGCACCTGGGCATCACGCCCACTCAGCTCAGCCGCATTCGAAAAAAAACCTGAATTGGGCCTTTTATCAACCTATGTAAATGCCCTGTGGCGGGCGCAGTCCTATGATGGCTCCAACTGAAACGCCATCGGAGACCACACACCATGCCCCAGGGAAACCCAACCCTTCAGCCAATAGACCCCGCTGCCACCTTGTCTAAAGCCTTGAACTGGCGCTACGCAGTGAGAGCATTCAGCGGCGCCACACTCACCGACGCTCAGATACAACCGCTGCTTGAGGCGCTGAGTCTGAGCCCCTCTTCCTACGGTTTACAACCCTATCGAGCGCTGCTGCTCAAAGATCGGGCTCTGCGCCAACAGCTGGTGCCCCATGCCATGGGGCAGGAAAAAGTCGCTGACTGCTCACATCTGCTGGTACTGGCGGCGCAGACCTGCATCGGAGATCACACGGTCGATCAATATGCCCAGCGTGCCAATAGGGTTCGCGAAGAACCCATTCCGCAGGGCATGCTGGATCATATGAAAACCGCCCTGGCGGGCATGAGCACGGCTGAGCAACAGCAATGGGCCCATCAACAGGCCTGCGTCGCTCTGGGCAATCTGCTCACCAGCGCTGCCCTGCTGGGAGTGGATGCCTGCCCAATCGGAGGCATAAACCCAAAGGGAATTGACCAGGTACTGGGCCTGGCGGATTTAGGCTTAACCACCACCGTTTTGATCGCACTGGGAGTCCGAGATCACGGGGATGCACTGGCTCAGCAGCCTAAAGTCCGTCTCGGCGTCGACGAACTGGTGGTGGGACGCGAGTGATGTCCAGCCTGGGTCTGCTGGCCATGATGGCCGGTGCTGCCATTGCCGTGCAAGCCGGTATGAACGCCCGACTCGGCGTTCTGTTGGACAACGCGTTGATGAGCACCGCCATCGCCTTCACGGCCAGCGCAGTATTGACCTTGATGGTGGTACTGGTGTCAACGCGGCAGTATCCGTCGTTTGAGGTGATTCGAGCGGTGCCGACGCATCTTTGGACCGGCGGCGTGTTGAGCAGTTTCGGGGTCGCCCTCTTCTATTTTCTGATCCCGAAAATGGGGGTGGGCAATATGATGTCGTTTGCGCTTAGCGGGCAGATACTGGTGGCGACACTCTGCAGCCACTTGGGCTGGTTTGATCTTCCTGCTAAACCCGTTACCCATATCAAATTGATTGGCCTGCTGTGTATGATAGCGGGCATTGTTCTTGTCAATCTGGATTTGGAGTCCTGACATGCTGGCGTTGGAGCCTATCAAACAACTCAATATCGATAACCTGACCCGTCTGTGGAAACAGATGGGACTGCGAGAGTCACATGATTATTCATTGCAGCAGCTTAATGTGTGTGCAAGCTGGCCCCATCGGCATTGGCTCGACTGGGGAACGCAAATCAAAGCACCTGAAGCGGTCAGGGATTTTGCCAAGCGTGTTCCGGCAACAGCAATCATTCCGGTTTGGGATAGCAACCCTGCACACCCGGCAGTGTTCGAGCAGGAATTGATTGCCAGCGGTCTCGAAGCCACCTTCAGTCAAACGGCTATGGCGTTGCCTATGCCCACCGAGAGTTTGGTACCCTCAATCGAACTGCAGGTTGCAGAGATTGCCAGCGACGAGGAACTCAACCATTGGGTGCGTATCGGCAGCGCTGCGTTTGGCTATCAGATTGATTCCGACGCAATTCGTAACGTCTTGAAATGCGAGAGTGCTCAGGTGCTTCTGGCCCGTCTCCAGGGTGAACCGGTAGCAACAGGGCTGTTATTTGAGACTGCGCCGGTCATCGGCATTCACCAGGTGGGCGTGGATCCAAACTATCAGGGGCAAGGTATCGCCCTGGCTTTGATGCAAATCCTGATTGAGCGGTGTCGCGTTCGGGGTGGCGAGGCGATTACGTTACAGGCCTCTGTTGTGGGCAAACCGCTGTACGATCGCTTGGGGTTTACTTCTCTGTTCACGATTCGTAACTATCAGCGGGTGCCACCAGCCTGATCGATCACAGGATAGATCAGGCTTGGTCAGATCATCGTCAGGGCAGTGTGCAAGTCTCCACCCAACCAGCGTCCTGAGAGTAGCAACCATTGCGACTGCGGAACAAGTCCGAAGTCTGCTCGCCCGAGCCGTCGGCATCGTTGAAGATCAGATTGCTTTCCCGGACACCTTGCGGCATCTGATAAAAGAACCAACCGTCACCCAGGTTCTCCATCGCCTCGCCCGGCCAGCCGGGTCCTGAGACACTTGCGCCCCAGAAGTAGAGGTTGATATTGTCGCTCCAGTGGGCCGGTTTCTCGAACCAGAATTTCAGACCGGGCAAGGTGCAGCTGTCCGTCCAAAATGAATCGGTGTAATCGAAGCAACCGTCGCCCTCGCGGTAGAGGTCACCGGTTTGCTCGCCGCTGTTATTGTTAAAGATCAGATTCGAAGCCGTCACTTCATCGGCAAAAGTAAAGGCATACCAGCCCTCGCCCAGATCCTCCATGGGCACACCGGGCCAGTTGACCGCAGGCGCGGAGGGCGTGGCATTCCAGTAATAAATATTAACCTCGGTCCAATGGTCCGGTTTTTTGAAGTAGGTCGTAAAACCCGGCTCCTTGACCAGACCGTGGCTGGGATTACAGGGGAACTCGCCCTGCGATCCATTTTGAGCCTGCACAAACACCGCAGCGGTCAGTGCCGGGATCTCAAAGGTTCCGTTCGCCGAATCGTAGCTGGCCTGTTGAACCGTCAAGTCACTGCCTCCGGCCTGAACCGGATGCAGAGACATTGGCATGCCGGCCAGCGCCTCCAGAGTCACACTCCGGGCCTCATCGTCTGCATTAAAGATCACAGCAATACCGTCGTACTGTGGGTCAAAATCGCCGTCGCTGCAGGCGCCATCACTAATGGTCATGGTAATCAATCCCGGCAGCTGTTCGGAACCGGTATTCCAGAAACCCACACGCTGCTTGACCTGTTCGGCGTTATCCAGGCGGAACAACGGCGAACTGTAGCGAATCGCCAGCTGATCGCGAAACACAGCCGTGGCAGCCTGCAGGTGTTCGGCAACAGGATCGATATTGGGGTTGGAGAGAATATCCCTCATTACATCCCAGCGATCGCCGTTTTTGTCCTCCGAAGGCAGCCCCACCGCCCAGTTATTATCCTCCAGGGTAAAGTCGACTTTGTTAAACCAGTCACCGGAGTCAAAGCTGTCGCGATCCATGGACTTTGATCTGAGCAGATCGGTGCCCATTTGATGGAAGGGAATGCCTTGGGAGAAATTGACAATGGCGTGCCCCAGGGACTGCACTCTTACACGAGAGTCGATATCAGTCCAGTCCGGCAGTTTTGCCTGAGTATTGTCCCACAGGGTTTCATTGTCGTGTTTGTCGATGTAGACCACGTTCTCCTGGGGGTCCGAGTTATACCCCACTCCGGAGTAGTTCAAGCCGGTATTGAGATTGCCGCCATTGTCTACAAAGGGGTAGTCCTGCAGATTGCCGGCCAGACCGATGCGAATACGATCCGCTTGGTCGCCGGGAGTGCTGGCCCCTTCGACCACACCATTATCGAACGTGCCGTTACCGTTGGTAAACCCCTGCGCTCGGCCCCGATCAGTAAAGTTGCCGCCGCGAACCGCGTCTCTTAGACGATCGTTAAACGTACCTATGCCGGTTCCCGCCAAATTGAATTGGGTCGCCTGATCGAATCGCTGGTTACCCGCCACTTCGCCGAAGTCCCAACCCTCACCGTAGAGATAGATATTGCTGCCATCAACACCGTGCTGCTCCAGGGTCAGCTGGTCGAGTTGCGCTCGAATATTCTCCATCACCGATTTGGGATGATGGCCCATCAGATCGAAACGGAAGGCGTCGATCTTGTAGTGTTGTGCCCACAACATAATAGAGTCCACCATCAACTTTTCCATCATGGTGTGCTCAGCGGCCGTGTTGTCGCAACAGGTGGAGGTTTCCACTGTTCCTGACAGTGCATTTAAACGGTGATAATAACCGGGCACCACTTTGTCGAGCACGGAGTTACTCCAAAGTCCGGAGGCCGAGGTGTGATTGAAAACAACATCCACAACCAGCTTCAGGTTTACTTCGTTCAGCGCTCGCACCATTTCGCGCAGCTCCAGTACCCGTTGTTTACCGTTGGTATCGGTGGCGTAGCTGCCCTCAGGCGCCAGGAAGTGGTAGGGATCATAACCCCAGTTAAAGCCGTCCACCGAAGGAAAACCTTGCGTGCGCTGATCATAGTTGATCGCCTGAATCAGATCCGTGGTGGGATCGTCCGCCTTCAGCATTTCAAAGGCTTCGCGGATGGTGACATCGGCAAAGGCTTCGCAACCCGCCTGCACACTGGCGGTGGCGACCTTCTCGCACAGTCGGCTGTAAGGGTCATCCAAATCCACTCGATCGTCCGGGTTTTCTTTGACCGAACTGATGTCATTCACCGGCAGCAGATGCAGGTGCGTGAGACCGGCATTCGCCAAAGCAGTAAGATGAGACATTCCGTGTGACAGGGGCTGACCATTCTGGCCGTTATAGGTGAACGCCAGATAGGTGCCGCGATGCTCCTCAGGCACCAAGGGATCGGAGATACTGAAATCCCTGACATGTCCTTCATACACGCTGATATTTGCTTGCGCGGGCAACGGCTTTTGTAAGGAATCCCAACCCAGTGGCTTGATTTCCGCGTCGTTGCGCAGATCCACAATTTGACTGAACTGGGAGTCCTGACTGAGGCTGACCGAATAGGGGTCAGTGACTTCGTAGGTTTCTACTGCTCCGGTTTCAGGGTGAAACACGGTGACTTCGTAGCGGTAGTATTGGTCGATCCAACTGCTGTTGCCAATAAACCGATAAACTCCGTCGCTGACGTCAACCGCCTGTTCCGTGGACAGCAGATTGAAATCGGCATCGTAGATCTTTAACGCCACTTGCTGAGCCGTGGGTGCCCACAAACGCAGAGTGACGCCACTGTCAGTGTCTACCCCCAACGGCCCGCTGTAGCTAAACAGTTCATCAATGACCCCTGGTAACTGAACGCGAGTCGCTTCGTTGACACGGCCTTCACTGTCCAGGGCCACGGCCCAGATTTCCCCTTTCAGGGCTGCGGCGATTTCCGCATCCGACAGATTCAGCGCAAATGCGGGCCAGTCGGCCAGGTGTCTGAATTTGTCCGCCGTTGCCTCTGAAAAACTGGAACCGGAGGAGAGATCAATTTCAACATCGGCGTTGACGATCTGGTTGTTAGCAATTTCCAGATTAGCGGCCGCCGCGCTGTAGAGCTTATAGCTCACTGCGTCACTGCCGGTCGTCTTCCAGGCTATGCGGTCGCGGCTGAGCCAGTGAGCACGGGCACCGCTAACGTTGGCCAACGGCGAAACATCGCAGTTATCAGACCAGCTGCTGCCTTCGGATTCAAAACAACCGCCGCTGTCGCGGTACAGGTCCGCGGTCTGGTTACCCTGACCATCGGTAAAGATCACATTGGCGCTGGTGACGCCGGCCGGAAATTCGTAGCGATACCAGCCATCGGCCATGGTTTGCATGCCGGTACCCGGCCAGTTGACGGCGGGTGCTCCGTCCGCATTCCAGTAGTAGACGCTGATCTCTTCGCCCCAGCCTTCTGGTTTATGAAAAAACAATTCCAAACCCGGTTCGGGGGTATCGCAGCTGTCCTGCCAGCCATTGTCCACAAAGCAGCCGCTGGTATCGCGGAAAAGATCCGCGGTTTGATTACCGCTACCATCATTGAAAATCACATTGGCACTGGCCACCTCGTCGGAGAATTCGAAGCTGTACCAGTCGTCTCCGAGGCTTTCGGCTGGGATGCCGGGCCAGTTGACGGGGTCTGCGGGATCGGCGTTCCAGTAATAAATGTTAATACCGCTAGACCATTCGGCCGGTTTCTTGAAAAACACCTGCAGTGGGCCGGTTTGCGGTTCGGGCTCAGATTCACACCCGTCCTGCCAACCACTATCAACAAAGCAGCCGTCGCTATCCCGATACAAATCCGCAGTCTGTTGGCCATTACCGTCGTTAAAAATCAGGTTGGCGGCGCTGACGTTGTCCGGAAACTGATAGCGATACAAGCCGTTACCCAAAGACTCGGCTTCAACACCCGGCCAGCTGACTCCCGGTGCGGGTTCGGCGTTCCAATAGTAGACCTTGATGTCGTTACCCCAGTCGGATGGCTTGCTGAACATCACCTCCAACCCCGGGTTCACTCCCACCTCGACGGCAACCGCTTCGCTGATCAGGCTATTACCACTCTGATCGGTCGCCCGCGCCCGAAAGCTGAGTTGGGAACCTTGGGGATAGTCGTCAGCATTAAAGAAAAGATTGTAGTCGGGGCTATGATCGGTGCCGGCGTGCTGATACTCGCCACCGTCGACGCTGACCTCAAAGGTCACACTGGTCATCGGCAAAACCGACGATGTCACCCAGGAAACATCAGCGGCAATGGGCGTGCGCCCACTGGCCTTTCGGCTGCTGTCCAGTACCAGGTTTACGGATTCAATATTGGGAGCGCTGTGTTCATCGGCAGCCATGTAGATGGACACTGACAAGCCCTGAACACTCAGCTGTAAGCTATTGTCTATCGTCTTGACCTGATCACGTGTCGGATAAATTTTGCGATAGCGGTCGGCCGTAGCCTCAAGACTCACGTTTTTGCTATCCGTACTGGTGTTTAGAACAACCAGATACTCCAGCCCTTGATCGATCTTTGAAAACGCGAGTATCCCCGGCTCATCGCTGGCATAACGAACCATCTGCTGTCCGCGACGCAAACCCTCGTGTTGCTTCAGAAGTCTGGCAAAGAGTCCCAGGCTTCTGTAGAGGCGATGGGTGCGCCGGAAATTATTCACCCCGGTGCTGTAGTCGGTGCCGACCAGATCGAGGTCATTGTATTCATCAACCTGACTGGGAAACATATCCTCTCGGGCGTTCTGGTCACTGCCGCCACCGACAAATCCTTGCTCGTCTCCGTAGTAAACGACTGGAATACCACGGGCAAAATATATCAGCGCATAGGCTTGTTCCAATCGTGCCAATAAATCTTGATCTGAAATTCCCGGATTGGCGTTGCGAATTTCGTAAGCCAAGCGGCCAACGTCGTGGTTACTGACGAAGTTCATCGAAAAACTGGCATCGCTATCGCGATCCGTATACCAGTCGTCGAGCGCAAAAATATCATTTAGCCGCGATGGCGCATGATTATTGGCGAAAACATCCTTGAGAGCGTAATACAGGCCAAAATCCAGAGAAGCGGATAACTCCCCTTCCGTTGAGTAGCGGCTGAGATTCACCGGATTGCCGTCATAAATCTCTCCGAAAACAAAAAAATTGGGTATGCCCTCAGACTCCGCGTGAGCCTTGATCGCCGGAGTCCACTGTTTCCAGAAATCCATGTCGACATGTTTGACGGTGTCAACCCGAAAACCATCGATCTTGTATTCACTGATCCAGTGCATAAACAGCTCGGTCATGCCCTCTACCACCTGCGGCTGGGTAGTATCCAGGTCATCGAGCCCAAAGAAATCACCCAGAATGGAGGATTCACCGGCAAAGGTGCTGTCACCACGATTGTTGTAGTGATCCATATTGTTTAACCAGGCAGGCACCTTGACGTTTTCATCGCCGCTGGGAATAAAGGGTGTATAGGCGTCCTGCATTGAGTCACGGTAGGAGCAGGCCGACAGCCCCTGCGGGAAACTGCCATCTGAGTTGTGGCATTCCGCATAACGGATAACATCCGCCGTGTGATTGATCACGACATCAAAGAATATCTTGATGTTCATATCGTGGGCTCGATCGATCAACGTCTGCAGTGACTCGTTACCCCCAAGATGGGGATCGATTTGAGTGTAATCCAGCGTCCAGTATCCGTGGTAGCCGGCCGAGCCGTTATTGACGGGATCATTCTTGAAGATCGGAGTTAACCAGACGGCCGTAATACCCATCCCTTTCAAGTAGGGTAGCTTTTCTGCCAAGCCCTGTAGGTCACCGCCGTGGTAGTAGGCTTTGTCCTCGGGATCAAAGCCGTGCTGCTCACGACCCCCTTCTATACCGCCGGTGTCATTGCTGCGATCACCGTTGTGAAAGCGGTCCGGAAGCACAAAATAGAAGACATCGTCACGGACGTCTCGGTCCAGATAGTGATCGTCATCATCAGCGGCGTGTAGCGTCGCAGCAGAGCAGCTAAAGAACAGTGGCAACGCAAATGAACTCAAAGGCCCCCAGAGCCTTGATACAGGTTTGGTCATGATCAGCAACATCCCTAGCGTAGTTTTTATTTAATGTAATTATTGTTTAGTCAAATTCTGGGCAATAGGTCGCCCCCGGTGGTGCATAGAGCACTACCGTAAATCAGATACGTTGAAGATTTGAATGAGGGATAGATTAGTCAATCACGACTATTGAAGGCAATCGACTGCATACGTATTCATGCGGCAGGTCCGCCGGTGTTGCTCAGGCCACCGACGATTATAATATGGCTAATCAGTTCTACTTTGTCATTAAAAGGATAGAGTTGGCGTAGGGTGGATTAGGCGCAGCCGTAATCCACCATGAACATCGCACGTGCTAAATAAACCGCATGCCGACTGTCCCCAGCCCCTGGTAGCGAACCGTAACACTGTCACCGGGCTCCACTGTCACGGCGGCGGTTACGCCTCCAGTCAAAATCAAGCTGCCTGCTGGAATCTCCTCTCCTCGCTCACCCAGGGCATTGGCCAGCCAGGCCACGCTGTTGGCGGGGTGGGCCAATACCGCGGCGCCCGCTCCCACCTCTACAATCTCGCCGTTGCGTTCCATAACCACACCGATGTTGCGAAGGTCCACATCACCGGCATCGGCCATTTGGCCACCCAACACAAAGCGGGATGAGGAGGAGTTGTCAGCGGCCACACTGACCAGATCGAAACGAAAATCCTTGTAGCGGGAATCGATAATCTCCACCGCTGGAATCACAAAATCGGTTGCAGCCATCACCGTGCCTACATGACACCCCGGTCCGCGCAGTGGTTTGTTGGTCACGAACGCGATTTCCGCTTCCACCTTAGGATGAATCAGACTCTTGGTATCAATCTCGGCTCCGTCCGGTTGCTGAAAGTAATCGGCGAGAAATCCGTAGCAGGGTTCTTCCACACCCATTTGTTTCATTTTCGCCCGCGAAGTCAAGCCGGCTTTATAGCCGACAATCTTATTGCCGCGTTCGATCTTGCGCCGACGGATTTCATCCTGCACATTGTAGGCGTCTTCAAAATCCATCTCCGGGTATTGATCCGTGACCTTGGTGACCTCGTAGGCCTCCAGTTCGGCGTTTTCCAGATAGGCTGCCAGTTCGGCCACTTGTTCTTTGGTGAGTGCCGTCATTTCCTGCTCTCCTGTTTAAATAGAATTAACTGAAACGCACACTGGCGCTGCCAATACCGCCGATATCCACACGCATATAGTCACCTGCGACCACCGGCTCCAGTGGTACCAGAGAACCCGACAAGATCAGCTCACCTGCCTTTAATGGAATACCAAACTGCCCCAGGGTATTGGCCAGCCAGGTCACACAGTTGACCGGAGAACCCAGCGCGGCGGCACCGGCACCAGTACTGATGATCTCTCCGTTCTTTTCCACCACCATACCGGCAACCGCCAGATCCACCTTGCGAGGATCAATGGCCTGGCCACCTAACACCAGCAGACCGCAAGAGGCGTTGTCGGCGACGGTATCCTGAATCTTGATCTTCCAGTCCTGAATACGTGAATCGACAATTTCAAAACACGGAAGTACAAACTCCGTAGCCGCCAGGACATCGGCGTTGGTTACGCCGGGTCCCATCAAGTCTTTTTTAAGAACAAATGCGATTTCACCCTCAGCACGAGGTTGGATCAGCTGCTCGCTGATGGGCATCTCGTCGCCGTCGGCGAACACCATTTTGTCCGTGAGGTAACCAAAATCCGGTTGGTGTACGCCCAGCATGTTTTGGACCGCCTTGCTGGTGACACCGATTTTCTTGCCGACGATACTTTCTCCAGCAGCGACACGGCGGTCAACCATGTGCTTTGAGATATAGTAAGCATCTTCCAGAGTAATCTCGGACTCCCTCTCAGTCAGCGGCGCGATGGCTTCACGCTGGCACAGCGCCTGGTAGAGTTCATCTCCCAGGGCAGTGATTTTATCTTGGTTCATGTTTTCCCCTCTCAGGCTATCTTTTATTGTTCATACAACTGCAGGCAACCACGTAGGGTGGATTAGGCGAAGCCGTAATCCACCAGTTTTTGATTCTGCAGTGAAATTGAAAAATTGTGCCGTTACAGCTTCAAACAAATATTCTGCAGCTCGGTGTAAAACTCCAGCGAGTGCTCGCCGCCCTCACGACCAATACCCGATCGCTTCATACCGCCAAAGGGCACGCGCAGATCCCGCAGAAACCAACTGTTGATCCATACGGTACCGGCATCCAGCTTTTGGCCAACGCGATGCGCCCTGGAAGCATTCTCTGTCCACAGCGCCGCAGCCAGACCATAGGGGCTGTTATTCGCCAGTTCGATGGCTTCTTCTTCCGTATCAAACGGTGCAATGTGGCAACAGGGGCCAAAGATTTCTTCCTTGATCACCACGGCGTCTTCTGACAAACCGGTCCAGATGGTCGGTTGAATCCAGTTGCCGCCCGCCAGCTCCCCGGGCATATCGGGAATGCCACCGCCCGTAACAACGGTTGCCCCCTCTTCCACCGCCTTTTGGTAATAGGACAGCACCAGATCGCGGTGGGAGGCGCTGATCAATGGGCCCATATTGGTAGAATCGTCTTCCGGAGCACCCAGCTTGAGCTGCTCTGCGCCCTCTTTCAGACGTGCGACAA
This sequence comes from Pseudomaricurvus alkylphenolicus, assembly GCF_011683955.1. Lineage (GTDB taxonomy): Bacteria > Pseudomonadota > Gammaproteobacteria > Pseudomonadales > Cellvibrionaceae > Pseudomaricurvus > Pseudomaricurvus alkylphenolicus. The sequence goes on along the minus strand of NZ_JAAQPI010000009.1, from coordinate 149,801 downwards.
ATTCGTCGAAGATGGAACGCTCGACATACACCCTTTCGGTGCCGAGGCACACCTGCCCACAGTTGGCAAAGGCGGAGCGCAAGGTACCTTCAATGGCCTTGTCCATATCGCAATCGGCAAACACCACTCCCGCGTTTTTGCCGCCCATTTCCAGAGCCACATCGCGCACACCGACGGCCGCTGCCGTCATCAGTTTTTCGCCGGTGTCGGTAGAGCCGATAAAGGTGATGGCATCAACATCCTGGTGGCGAACCAGCGCATCCCCTGCGGAGCGCCCGCGACCGGTAACCACGTTGAATACACCCTTGGGTATGCCGACCTCGTTCATCACCTCACCCAACAGGCAGGTGGTCAGCGAGGTTTCATTGGACGGTTTAACAACAACGGTGTTACCACAGGCCAGCGCCGGCGCCACCTTCCAGGTCATCAACAGCAGTGGCAGGTTCCAGGGGATCACCGCTGCGATTACGCCTTTGGGCTTGCGAATGGAATAGTTAATGGCACCGGTGCCGTCGGGCGTGGGCATGGTAAACGATTCATTAGCGACGTTTCGGACCATGTCGGCAAACACTTTAAAGTTGTTGGCACCCCGGGGAATGTCCACATGACGAGCCAGGCTGTAGGGCTTGCCCGTATCGGCGCATTCCGCTTCCAGGAATTCGTCGAAGCGCTCGTTGATGCGGTCAGCCAGGCGATGCAACAAGGCTACCCGCTCATTCAGTTCCATATTGGCCCAACCGTTGTTCAACGCACTGCGGGCAGCCTTTACCGCCAGGTCCACTTCCGTTTCTCCGCCGTCGTGGATCACTCCGATCTGTTCTCCGGTAACCGGACTGAAGTTTGGCATGGTGTTAACCGAGCCCACATATTCACCGTTGATAAAATGCTTACTTTCTCTCATGGTTCGTCCCACCACTGTTCAATTACAATCATGATCTGTAGGGTGGGTTAGGCGAAGCCGTAACCCACCAGATTTTGAATCTGTGTCTTGTTTACGGTGGATTACGCTTCGCTAATCCACCCTACGGGATTTGGGTAAATCCCCCCACGCACAGAAGACAGAGTTTTAGGTCACCACCGTCAGGAAGCGGTCGTTCAGCTGCCGCTCATAGTAGAAGATACTCTTGCCGGTCTGATCGGCATCCCAATGACGGGTTGGATTATCCGGGTAGTAGTGATAATCCAGCGCAAATACTTCGTTGCGATTGCCGGAGGGATCAAAGAAGTAGATGGTGCGACCGCGAGTGATACCGTGTCGGGTAGGACCAATATCCACCGAAATATCGTAGCGAGTCATAATGTCTGCTGCGTGACCGACATCGTTCCAGGATTCCAGCAAGAAAGAGGCGTGATGGAATTTGCCCTTTTCCGGATATTCCACAAAGGCGATATCGTGGGCCTTGTTACTGCAGGACAGAAATACCGCCAGTTTTCCACCGTCGGGACCTTCCGCGTATTCTGTCAGCGAAAAGCCCAGTATTTCGGTGAATATTTTTATGTTCTCCGCAACGTTTGGACCGTATAACAGACAATGGTCGAAGCGAATGGCGCGCATACCGCGGGGCTCTTCGTGCCAAACATCCGGGTTCTGCACCATGGGACCGTTTTCTGACATCTCAATCTCGGTATACAGATCCAGGCGATGGCCGGAAGGAATTTCGAAACTGACCCGGCGACCCAGACCCGGTTGCTCGTCTGCGGGTACGTGCTCGGTATGCAAGCCGTAGTCGCGCAGTGCCGCATCAAAACCGTCCAGCTCCTCTTCCGTACGAACTTTAAATCCGACGTAGTCTATACCGGCTTTGTCGGCTTCACGCAGAATGACACTGTGGCGGTCAAACTCATCGTAAGCTTTAAGGTAAACGCGGCCGTCAGCTTCTTCACTGACCACGTCCAAACCGATACGGTCGCGATAGTGAACCAGCGCTTCTTTCATATCCAGTACCCGCAGTTGAATAAAACCGGGGCGTAATACACCTGTTAGTGCCATAACACACTCTCCTCAGTTATTAGCGTTCTGCTTGTTAAAACTATGACTCTTCTCAATAATCCGCGTTAAATGACCCAACACCTGAAGCTGCAGGTCACCGCGTGGATGACAGCGGCAGGCCAGCACCACCCCTTGATTCTGCTCATCCTCGCTGACGTGGTCCCGGCTCATTTTGCCGACCTCATATTCGCCTCGCGTAACACGGACCTTGCAAACCCCACAGCCCCCATTGCGACAACCCACGGGTATACCCTTGTGGCCCAGACGCTCCATGCCCCGCAGCAACGACTCACCCGTACGGCAGTCGAAGCTTTCACGGTAGTTATCCAGGGTGACTTTACAATGAAGTGGCATCATCACGGCTTCCATTAAATGGATTTAAACAGCGGGCTTCGCTGGCTCTGTTGTGCGGCATCCGCAGCAGAGATAAATTTCTCGAAGTAAATGTCCCGCTCAAACAGACGCCCTTGCATCAGTACGGTAATGGCGCTGTCGATCATATTGGGCGATCCACACAGGTAAGCCTGATGCCCGCGAAAATCATTCTCCAGGTGTGACTGAGCAACGTCCTGGACATAACCCACCGCACCTTCCCAGGTCTGATCTCCATTGGGCTGGGACAACACGGGCGTGTAGCGGAAGTTCTTAAAGTCCGCCGCCAACTGCTCAAACAGATCCCGATCATAGAGTTCTGTTTGGTTGCGGGCGCCGTGAAACAGTTTGATGTTTCGATCATCCCCTTGCTCCAGCAAATCCAGGATCATGGACTTGGGACTGGAGATACCCGTTCCGCAGGCCAGAAACAGGGCATCGGCATCTGCGGAACGTCTGACAAAAAAGCGACCGTAAGGGCCGGTGATGTCCACCTTGTCACCCACTTTCAGTTGCTGGTGAACAAAGCTCGTGGCTTCTCCACCGGGGATGTGTCGGATCTGCAGTTCCACCCGACGCTTTTCCGATGGCGAATTCGCCAGGGAGAAAGCACGAGTCTGACCAATTTCCGGAAGATGCAGATTCACATATTGTCCCGCCTGGAACTTGAGCTCACGGTCCAACTCTACGATCACGGATTTTGCGGTGGGCGTCAGAGCCTCAATGGCAACCACCACACCGGCATAATCTTCCACCGGATGAACTTCGGCATCGGCGTCTTCTTCAATGTCCGCCTCAATCACCAGATCCGAGGTGGGTGTGGCGCAGCAGGCCAAGCATTTGCCTTCGTCCCGTTCGAAATCCATGAGAGCGAATGGAGAGGCATCACCCTGCTCCACCTCTCCGTCGACAACATCCACCTTGCAGGTTGCACACAATCCGTGGCAACAGGCGTGGGGAAGCCAGATGCCGGCACGCAGGGCAGCGTCCAGAATCGTCTGGTCGTCCTCCACTTCGATGGTTTCGCCCAGTGGTTCGATGGTGACTTCGTAGCTCATTGCCGCAATACCTCTTTGTCTGTCTCTGTTGTTAGAATTGTCTTGACGGTGCTTATCAGGCCGCTACACCGCCAATGCCATTCAAGCCCGGGGTGACAAATCGAATCACCGATTTGTGACCAACACCGTTCTGTGAAAGACTCTTGTGCATATCCGGAATATGAGAAATCTGATCCACGGTCCACTCCACATGACTCCAGTCGATATGTTCAAAGTCGGGGTGGAGTCCATAGGCCGCAGGCAGTATTTCTTTCACGATCACCTCAAAAGGCGCATCCGGGGGCAGTGGTACACAAATAGGGGCGCAAAAAATCAGATGCTTGTCCCATCCGATATACACCAATTGATTACCGTGGAAGTTTTCCTGCGCATCTTTGGCCACACCCTGGTAATCGTTTATGCTTGCTTGTCTCATTGCTGCTCTCCCCTTTACCCGTTGGACACTTGACGAGGTTCATCATCGGACTCCGTTTCCGGATCTAACCCCTTCCACTTCTTCCAGTTGCTGAAGTCTTCCGAAAGGTGGTACTTCACGTTTTCCACCCCTTGATTCAGGCGATACCAATCGAGCACTTCTTCGAGACTGCCTCCACCGCAATTGCCCTGAAAAATCTGGTGTACGGGCAGCCATGCCTGAATGTATTTTTCCGGTTCGTGGTCGAAAATATCTTTGCAGCCGTCGGAACAGGTGTGATATTTGTCTCCCTTGTATTCGCTGACCCGGTAACTGATGGTGGTTGGATCATCTGCCTCTGTATAGAACATGGGAATCTGACAGGTCTGGCATAGCATCGGCAGTGACGGGTTGCTGAAGTCTTTGCCTTCCTCCTCCAGCTTTTTATAGTGCTCCCAGCGAGGGCGATAGTACTTGTCGAAGCTCTCGGGGTACTTGCTGGCCAGCCATTGCATTTCGTCTTCTTCCGGCATCCAGGTGTGGAAGGCGGCGGCGTGGTTATGGGTGTAGAATGTGTTCCAGGTCTGATGACTGAGGTGATCCATACCGGCTACCGTCTGCTCCCAGTACTTGGGCATACGGATACCGTAGCGGGCCAGATCCTCAAACAGCGCGCCGCCGTTCTGTACAAAGTACATCTCCCAGGCTTCTTTCCAGGACATCACTTTTTTCGGCAACATGTAGTCCATCATCATGGATACCAGAGACAGCAGACGGTATCCGCGCCAGAACCACTTGTCGATCCAGCGCTGCACGATGGGAACATTGTCCGGGTGCTGCTCCAGCATAAACTTGATCACTTCCAGACCCAGCGTCATATGACGGGCTTCATCGGACTGGGCAGAGAAGCCAAACGTCACTGTGGCCATATCACCGTTGTAGGCCGCGCCCGACATAAATGGCATAAACAGCAGATTGGTCAACACATACTCGAAAGAGAAGGATATCGCGGTAATAAATTCAAACGGACCGGCGGTCATGGCGTCGTCAAAAAACGACTTGGGCACGGACAGATACCAGACGTTGTCGTGCTTGTGACGAAAATCATCGAGGCCGTTAAAGTACTTGTTGTAGTGACTGATGGTGTGAACCTGGGTCTGCACATGGCGCAATTCATCCACACTCTGCATCTGACAGGCTACCTGCGCACCGACACCCGGCAGCTGCCGGCCGGCCATGGCAAAACCACGGTGTGCCGCATATTCCAGAGGCGAAACGCCATTGAGAAACAGCTTCAGGGCGTTGATGTAGCGCGCGTCGGTAACATTCAGCTGGCCATTATTCTGCGCAAAGGCTTCAATAATGGCGTAGAGCTTGCGTTCCTTTTCTGCCTGGTATTTCCAGTAGGCATCCATGGTTAACCGGAACGGGTCTTCCCACTTGTCCCAGTCTTCAATCTTCAGACCTTCCATTTCCGTTTGCGGGTAGATCTTTTCCATGGGTTGGTAGCTGGGTTCCCAGCTCAGATCGCGGGTCATTTTGCTGTACTTTTCCCGCAGTCCCAGTTTCTTTGCACTCATCGCTCAGTCCTCAAATTTCGTTTTTATCTGTGCTAATGGTTTACCGCTTACGCGCGGCGCTCCAGCGTAAAGGTATCTTCGGTTTCATCCACATTGCCGGAGATGGACACCAGACTGATATGTATCTCCTGCGGATCCCAATCACGGCCGATCAGGTCTTCAACCGTTTCCCGGTTTACTACCAATCTCCCCGGAGCATCGATTTTCACCATCGCCGGAAAGTGATTGATTTCAGCCTTGGGATTGTCCTGCTCGATGGCCTCAATAATGGGGCGCGCCTCTTCGTTGTTTTGCAATGCGATATACACCATGTTGTTCGACATCGTTATCACCCTCACTTTCGATTTTTGAATTAAGACAGTTCCAGTGTGCACTTCTTTTTGAGGCGCACGCTCAGTTCAGTTTTTAACTCTTCCAAAACATCTTCGGCCTCACTCTCAAATACTCGTTCCGCAACCGGCAACAGCGCCGCTTCCACCTTGGGCAGCCAGTGGTTGATCCAGGACTGCAATTGCTCGCGATTAGCTTCCGATTCCTGCGCTGCCGTTTTGAGAGTGGCATCAACCCAACGTTTGGACTCACCAAACCACTCGGACATAAATTCAGTCAGCATTGCCAGTGAGGAACCACCGTTCTCGGAAACCGCTTTATCCATACGCTCATACACCAGCGGATACAGGAGTCCGTCCAATACCAGCGTCTGTGCCACCAGCAGTTCGAACCAGTCTTCCACCACCAGCAGGTCTTCCATCAGGCGCCGTAATGATTGCCAGCGTTCAGCCTGCAACCAGTCTTCCTTGGCCTGATTGAGCAGTTCACCCGTATTACCATCCAGAATAAGACCGATACGAGACAAATACTGGGCAATGCCGAGGCGGTCCATACCGGCAAACGCCGTAAGCTGGGTAATCGCGGCGCCGTAACCATAAGAGGTCACGTAATAGTTATTGAGATTGGCTCCGTACTCCACATGGCGCAGAGGCAGCAATACATCCGCAACCACCTGACGCCATTCGTCGCTCATCAAAGACAACAGATCCCGCTGTTCGACAAAACTGAAATTGCGCTCCGTAGAATCCTGTTGCTTGGCGCGGGCGATGGTCCAACTGCCGTAGTAAAACTGGCGGGGGTCACGAAACGCATACCAGTCTTCCATTACAATGGCGGTACGATTTTTATCATAAAGTTCATTAGCCGAATCCCAGTAAGGCCGGTAGTGAAAATTTGCTTCCGGTTGCAGTGCAATGGTCGCTTCCTGATATCGTGAAGCGGGTTTGTTGTCGCCGATACGCTCTTGCACATGTTTAAAGGTCTGTCGCAACGGCGTCACATCCGCGGTTTTGATATCGATTTGCATAGGTGTCTCCCCTTGATACAGCTTTATTGGTTGTCTGCCTGTTAACTAACTTTTGAAGTCGCTCTCTGATTTATTGCTGAAGCTGTGGAGCACTGGCTTCGCGCCACTGCTCCCGATCCTGATCGATCACTTCCGCCTGATTGTCGGAGAGAAAATGAACCCGATTGGATGAACAGAACTCCCAGAATGCCGTCTCAGGCAAAATCAGTTCTACGTACAACTCCGGGTCATTGATGGAAAAATCGAACTCAACGAAACCGTCACCACGCATTTCGCGCACATGGACATAACGTTGCTGTTGGGTGTCTGCTGCTGTGGCCATGGTGCTCACTCTCCAATATCTTCTCGCCTCGAACGTATTGGAGTACAGAGCAGAAACTGTGCCAGACGGGAAAAGTCACTTTATTTCAAAGACTTAGATAATTATTGGTGATTTGGGGAAAGTCTTGATCTCACCAATTCATTAATTATTTGGTTGAGTTTTGTTGTTTTCATCATGTCTTTTTTCTCTTAACCACGGGCTCCTTTATTCTAAAATGATCAAATTTGATGATTAGATTAGATTCGCCTTGACAGATTCCAGACCTTTTGCAAAGGTAGATTTATTGATTTGATAAAAACAATTTTAAAGACAGGCTCATCCAAGCCGATTAAAAAGCCAAGCGCTTGAGGGAGAATCTCGTGACTAACGTCAATCTGGGCGAAGTCCTGGAGTTGCCAATTCCACTGCAACTGCAATTACAGCCGGGCCACATTACTCTCGAACAGCATCGCATGGTGTTATTGCATGCCGATGCCATGGCCACCATCCGCAAAGAACTGATCGATACTCTCGGCGAAGAACGTGCCCGTGGGTTATTGACTCGTATGGGTTATGCCTCCGGCAAACGGGATGCCGAATTAACCCGCCGACAATTGCCGGAGGCTTCTGACGAAGAACTACTGAGCATGGGACCGTTGTTACACAGTGTAGAAGGCAGCGTTAAAGTCAGCCCAATCCGTCTCAGCATCGATATCGCCGGCGGCAACTATATGGGTGAATTTTTGTGGGAAGACTCCTACGAATCCGAAATGCACCGGGACTGCTTCGGCATGCATACCGAACCGGTTTGCTGGCAACAAATCGGTTACGCTTGCGGCTACACCAGTGCGATTATGGGCAAGGACATTTTTTATCGTGAAGTCTCCTGTACCGGTCGCGGCGACAGTCACTGCCGCATACTGGGTAAGCCGGTGGAAGACTGGGAAGACATTGAGGAAGATCTCAAATACTTTAAACCCGACCGGGTCGCTGATCAGATTATACAGTTACAGCAGGAGGTCGAACACCTGCGCTACTCGCTCGACGACGCCGATTCTCTCGAAGGTATGGTGGGAGAATCTGAAAGTTACAAACAAACCTGCAACCTTCTTCGCAAAGCGGCAGACAGCCTCGTCACGGTTTTGTTGCTGGGTGAAACCGGCGTTGGTAAAGAGATGTTCGCCAGAGCCCTGCATGGCATCAGCCCTCGCGCCAAGAACAATTTTGTCGCCATTAACTGTGCAGCCATTCCTGAAGACCTGTTGGAATCAGAATTATTCGGTGTGGAAAAAGGTGCATTTACCGGTGCTCAACAGTCCCGCCCCGGACGTTTCGAGCGCGCCCATGGCGGAACTCTGTTTCTCGATGAGGTAGGAGAGCTGTCGGCGGCTGCACAGGCAAAGCTCTTAAGGGTGTTGCAAGAAGGTGAATTTGAACGGGTGGGTGATACCCGCACCCGAAAAGTCGATGTTAGACTGGTCGCAGCTACCAATGTTGAGTTACAAAAAGCGGTAGACGAAGGTAAGTTCCGAGCCGATCTGTTTTATCGACTGAATATTTACCCGGTCATTATTCCACCGCTGCGTCAACGCCGGGAAGACATCGCCCTGCTGGCGAAGTTCTTTCTGGACAAATACACGGCCCGTCACGGACGCCGTACCACCGGGATTTCCAGAGACGCCATAGCCGCTCTGAACGACTACAACTGGCCCGGTAATATCCGCGAATTGGAAAATATGATTGAACGGGGCGTTATTCTCTCCGGTAACGACACCCCTATTTCGAGAGATCTGCTGTTTCCCCGGCTCGAAATCAACACGTCGCAAGCGCCAACCGCCAGCGCAACCACTGCGGCTGCTCCCCTGCCTGAACGATCTATGGACAATTTTGTGGAGGACATGCTCGACAACTCCACCTCCCTGGACGAGATTGAATCCCGGCTGATGCAGACGGCCGTGGAGCGCAGCAACGGCAATCTAAGTTCCGCAGCACGAATGCTTGGGTTAACCCGGCCGCAATTGGCTTACCGCCTGAAAAAGCAAGGCAACGGCGCAGAGTCGGGAGCGGCTCATTGAACCTCGGCTGTTAGTCTCAAGGGAGCTTACCAAGCTCCTAGCTGCGCGCATCTACGAAACCCTCCTACAGGATTGGCCAATGCAATTGTGGAAAAGTAAGTACACCCCGTTAGGGTCGAAAGTGCTTGTGTAGCTGTTCCGTGTCTTCATCACTCACTCCTACATTTTTAAAGAATGTTTCCCAATGCTCAATAGCGTTATGAACTTCTTCAGAGATGCAGCTTACTCTAGAGGCAGAAAGGCCAAATATTCTACCACTGACTTCGCTGGGCCTTGGTGGTGAAGTCTGGTATTTATAACCGGCCACGTGGTACTGGCCAACTGCCAAGGATGGAACCATGTCATAGGCGGGCGACAACCTATATCCGTCGCCGGTATTGATAAAGCTGAAGTTTCGTTCATGATCATCAGTATTGTTAATAGCCGCATTGAAAAGCATCTGCCGTAGCAGCTGCTCCAAATCGGCTTGCGGATCGGCGCTGTATACTTTGATGAAGTGCTCAATGTCATCGTATCGGAAAGCCCCCCCTCGATCACATTGATTTTGATTGTCCTTTAGCAACGCGTTGGCTGTAATCAGGTGTTGGCGACCATTCGTCACCACATCAAATCGTTCAAGCAAGAGAACTTCTCGACCGTTAATTCCCGTGATGACCTTGCCTGTGGACGTATTGATGCCGGCGTTCCGTGCCATGTTCAAACAGGCCAGTTCAACCCGCGCATTATTGTATTGGTCCTGGGTAAGCGAGTTGAACTTGGCGAGAAACGCCCGACCGTTCTCCTGAATCAGCGCTTTGGGGCGTGCACCGCCTACCCCTGTACCCGCATTGGCCAAATAGGTCAAACTGTACTCATCCGTTGACGGTGCGCGGTATTCCTCCTTTTCAACCGCTTGAGCAGTCTGCTCCGCTTCAGCAATCCGGCTAATATCCGCGCCCAGACCATACTCTGGCCGCTGATCCTTGGGCACCCACTGTAATGCACCAATGCGATTGCTACCCAACTTGGATAAAAGATCAATTGGACTCTGTTCACTGATGCGCTTGCCTTCTTTATAAAAAGTCAGTTGCGACAGAACTTTTTTTCCCCAGCCGTCGGGCAAGTAATCATCAAGCAAACCGGGCTGCCCTCCGGCTCGACAGGTCAAGACAATATCTTCGTTGGATAGCGGTATCTGAACCGGGTCCAGAGCGAAAGCATTGGGCTGATTGAGATAATCCTGCTCATAGCGCAGAGCAAACAAGTCCAGGACACCGTGCTCCTCCCGTAGTGCCACGGTAGCGACCTTAAGCCGCTCAATGAGAGGTGTATTCAGGTAAAGATCGTACCTTTCAACCCGCTTAGCCATCGAGGATATTCTCCTCCATGATAAACAGCTGCGCGAATCCCTCAGTCAGCCCCAGCAGTTCAGCAGCGGCATAGTATTTATCCATACCCACTGACAAATCCCCTTGTTCCATTTTGACGTAGGTAGCCTTAGATACACCAATTCTCAAGGAGAAGGTTCGCTGGGTATCCCGGGGGTAGTGCCTCTTGCGTGCCTTGGCCAGGTTTCGCCCCAGAGGTTCAATACGTCTTTTGGTCTTCATTACGGTCTAGAATATTAGTCATTTTCAAGGATTTCGCCCAAAAAGTCTAATATTTTAGCCCCTATCAATCAAGTAATGATTTCTCGATGACTACTGGAGGACGCCAGGCGGATAAAGATACCGTCAGCTCAACCAGAACCTCAAATATAGGTACCCGACTGCAAAGCCGGCCATCATGGCAATGGATACCTTACTGAACAGTCTGAATTTTTCTCCTGGACGGCTTGCAACGGGCACGTTCTCCGCGGTGATTGCCTTATGGTTAAGGTATGCAATCAACGGCGCCGTGATAAAGGCCACAGTGGCAGCCAGGTCGATCAACCCCGTCAACGACGTCAGAAAATAGCGGTATGTCAGCGCTGCTCCTACCGCCATTAATACCAAAACACCTAAGTAAAAGGGATCCGTCTCGGTGAGTTTGTGGTCATCCTGCGCCTCGGGGATATCGAGCCAGCGACGGTGCAGTGATGACAAGGTTCGGGGAAAGGCATCCATCAGGGCCAGCAGGCTGGAATAGATAATCGCCAGCGCCGCCAGACCAATAACCGGTCCGGTACTGCTGCCAAACACCCCCTGATACAAGCTGATCAACTGTGCCGAAAATGCTGCCGAGCCTGTTTGCAATTCAATCCCCTTGCCGTGCATCAAACCCGCGCCCAACAACAGAAAACAAATGGCGAGCACCAGGGTACCGAAAAAGCCCAAGTTAAAATCGAAACGGCTTTGAGCCAATGTCGGTGCTTTTTCACTACTTTCTGCTTTGGCCTTGGCCCACAGAGACTGCCAGACGGAGGCGTCCAGAGGTACAGGCATCCAGCCAATCAACGCTGCAATAAACAGCAACCCCACAATATCGAGGTCAGTTGGCAATAGCTGCATCCCCTCCTCCCAGGAAATCTCGGGAATCACCGTCACGGTGGCCACCAGGGTGCACACCATCATCAGCAATACTAATGCCTTGGTCACCCGCTCCAGGGTCTGATAGTGTCCCACTACCAGTAACGCCGCAGTCACACCAATCAAGCCCAGGGCCAACCAATGTGCTGGTATTGAAAGCACGAATACCACTTTGATCAGACCCGCAGACATCAGCGCCAAAACTGAAACAGCGAAAAGCAAGGTTGTCAGGGTAATCAGAAAGTACACACACAATACCCAACGCCCCTGGCGCCGGTAGGCTTCCAGCAGAGTCGTTCCGGTTGCGGGAAAATAGTCACTGGCGAACCGAAAAGCCGGATATTTCAAAATATTGGCGACCACGATAATGGCCATCAACGCCAAACCATACAGTGCCCCGGCTCTGGTGGACTGCACCAGATGAGAAGTGCCAACGCTGGTGGCGGCAAACAGTAACCCGGGGCCCAGCACACTCAGTTGGCGCCACCAGGGCAAATGTTCCGTAGCAACGGATTGCAGAGGTTGGTCGCTCTTCATAGATCGCAGTCTCTTATTGGATATCGGCTCAATCTGTGGTTAATACCTGCGATCGTGTTGCCTGACAATAACTGCCGCACACCACATAAGTATAAGAAGGAGGAGAAATAACGCCCTGGCCGTGCTGGCCGTGGTTTAGCGCCACTGTAATACAGAGAGAAAAAAATGGATTTTGGGGTCGAATATTGGTCCAACCAAATTTTACGAAGAGCGCGTCCCTGCGCTGCGGTAATTGGACGATTTAACAATGAGCGTGTTTCAGTATTTTCAATAGCCTACTGCTCAGACTTTAAATTCCTCCACCAACCCCTGCAGGTTACCCGCAAGCTTATTAAGGTTATCATTGGCCGCCGCGGTTTGCTCCGCCCCCAGAGAGGTTTTCTGGGCCACATCCGCGATGGCCATGACGTTACGGTTAATCTCATCGGTAGTCGTACTTTGTTGTTCTGAGGCTGTAGCGATCTGTACACTCATGTCATTGATACGGGCAACGGCTTCGGCGATGGATACCAGCGATTCACCTGCGGCATTGGCTTGCTCAACCACGGCGCGTGCTTCATCGCGACTGATGCTTATCACCTCGACGGCTTTCTGAGAGCCCGACTGAAGACGCTCAATGAGTTGATTAATCTCTTCAGCTGACTGTTGGGTGCGACCGGCGAGCGTTCTCACTTCATCGGCAACCACAGCAAAACCGCGCCCCTGTTCACCGGCTCTTGCGGCTTCAATGGCGGCGTTGAGCGCTAGCAAGTTGGTTTGCTCCGCGACGCCTTTGATGACTTCCAGGACTGCGTTGATATTGTCGCTGTCGCTTTCCAGCTGCTGCATCACTTCGGAAGCCCCTTCAATACGATCGGCCAAACTCTGAACAGCAATCGCAGCCTCCTCCACGCGCTGACGTCCCTTATCCGTTTCCCGATTGGCGTCCTCTGAGGCGTCGGCCGTGATCGAGATATTATTGCTGACCTCTTGTACAGTCGCGCTCATTTGATTCATGGCTGTCGCCACCTGCTCAGTTTGGGAACGCTGTTCATTGATATTTCTGTTAGTCTGCTCCGACACTGAGGTCAATTGATGGGTCGCGACCCCCATCTCCCCGGTCGAGCGGTAAATGCGATCCAAGACCTTCCCGAATTTGTCCAGCATATCGTCGAATACCTGGGCCATCACACTGATTTCATCCCTGCCATTCATATTGGAACGGACACTCAGGTCGTGCTCTGCACGGGCCTTTTGCATCAATTGTGTCAGCTCCTTAATCGGTCCTTGGATGCTACGCAGAATAAAATAAAGTCCTCCGAGGATCAGGGCGGCAATGCCTACCACGGTGAGCAGGTAGCGAGACTGATTAATGGCTCTCTGTTCCTCAAGCTGCTGGTTCAGCTCTTGGCTGGCGGTTTCGAGCAGCTGCTCACTTTGGTGCACTGTTGAGCGCATCTTGCCGTGAAGCCCCTTGCTACTGCTCAATCCCTTGTGTTGGCTGGCAGCCACAAATGCCATAAAATCACGTTCGTAGTTTTCCATAAACCCCGTTATTTCTTGTTTGCTTTCGGGGTCAATGGAACTGCGCTGCAGGTTGTCATGAAACACCGCCAGATCCGTCGAGAACTTATCCGCGTATTTCATATCCCAGCGCAACATAAAATCCTTCTCGCGCCGACGCAGCATTAACATATCCTTCATCAGCAAGTGATTCTGTTGAGCACCGACGATATCTTCGACCTGATGTACCGCCTGTCGCAAGCGACCGTACAAGCCGTCTTTGGCATGCATCCCAAGCGTTTGCTGTTGGGAGACGATACCGAGGAAGGCGCTTCGGTAGTCAGAAAAGACCTCGTCCAGATTATTAATCGACTGGATCTCAACGCCTTGTCCTTTGAGCCTTTCTTTCAGTTTCTGAAGATCACTCATCAGAAGCTCATGGTTGCTATTGAATTTATCGCGATACTTGAGATCCAGACGCGCCAGAAAATCCTTTTCATTGCGCCGCAGGGTAAGCATGCCAGATTCAATCTCCCGAATCAGCACGCCAGCCTGATGCAATCCATCAATGCGGCGGTCAAAATTGTATTTGAGTGCGACCATCAAGCCCATCCCGACGATGGCGGCAACCGCCACCAGGGTTAGCTTTGATCGAATAGTCAGGTGATTAAGCCACATCCCCATAATCAAATCCTCCTTAATCTGCTTGCAACACCTTGTAGTTGGCGGCTTTATGCCCACTCACATTGACTCCGGTGGGTATTGCTCCGTAGAAGTATTGATGCTTGGTGCGAATTGAGCAAGTATCGTCCTGATATTTTACTTGCACAAAAAATAGATGCCCACCAACGGCTTTACATTCTGACCAGGAGTTTATGTCAGATTTGTTACAGACAGGAAAGCGCTGAGAAAGGGATTGACCCTTTCTCAGCGATGTTGACTTTAGATCAGATTATGCATCACTCATGGTCAGCAAAGCAGTATTGCCACCGGAGGCGGTGGTGTTATTGGAAACAACCTTCTCAACCACAAAACGGTGCATCATGGCCGGACCATTGGACTCCACAATCAGGGGTGTCAGAGCCCCTTCACGTTTTGCCAGCGCTCTATCCAGCCATTCAATCATGGCCTGCGGTGCACTTGCCGCAACGCCTTTTAACGCCGAGTCTGCCAACAGGGCCTCTGCCTGTGCCTGACTGTTGACGGCCAGGCGCTGGTACCACTGATCCAAACCCACCTGTGCCAGGTATGGACTGATATCAGAGCGCTGATCACTGATGTGACTGACAGAGTTACCGCACAGTAATGCCGCACAGATTTGACGAATACTGTTTTCCCAATTGCCATTGCCCTGATCGACACAGAGCAGCTTACCCCTGGCCTTGATCAGGAGTTGATTGAGTTCGCCGGTGGGTCCTGGCAATGTGCTGGGCTCAGACATAAAACCAGCGGCTTCGGTAGCCATCACATCGATCTGTGTTTTAATCTTGTCGGACAGATCAAAGTCATTGCTGTCCAGCAGCAAACCAATCAACGACTTCACTTTTTCCGCGCGTTGATTAACAGTCATGGGCCTATTCGTATCGACCACAGAGTTGGCGGGATTTACCGAGCAATTAGCGAAGTTAAATTCAACCCCACCGCTCTTTTCGCCCTGCTCCGCGCCGCATTCCTGCTTTGCCAACCGATACACATATGAAGGACCACCTGCCTTTGGCCCGGTACCGGACAGTCCGTGCCCGCCAAAAGGCTGTACCCCAACCACAGCACCAATGGTATTACGATTCACATAAATATTGCCGGCGTCGATGGTGTTAACCACCTTGTCCGTGGTCGAATAAATACGCGAGTGCACGCCCGAGGTCAGGCCGAAACCGGTGCTGTTCACATCAGCCAGCGCCTGATCCAGCTTATCGGCCTGGTAACGAACAATATGCACTACGGGACCAAACACTTCTTTCTGGAGCACACCAATATTGTCGATTTCGTAAAGCCGCGGCGCAAAGTAAGTCCCGTGCGCGCACTCGTCCAGCAGCTCGCACTGATACAACAAGCGGCCGTTGATTGCCATATAGTCCACGTGTGCCTGCAGCGCTGAAAGTGCCTTTTGATCAATCACGGGACCAACGTCTGTGCGCAGGTAGGAAGGATCACCCACCGTCAGCTCCTTCATTGCACCGATGATCATGGCGATAACATCGTCGGCAATGTCTTCCTGCAAAAACAGAACCCGCAACGCAGAGCAACGCTGCCCGGCACTCTGGAAGCCCGAAGAAATGACATCGTCCACCACCTGCTCCGGCAACGCGGTTGAATCCACAATCATGCAGTTTTGACCCCCGGTTTCGGCAATCAATGGAATTCTCGGCCCCGGGCGCGCCGCCAGCTTCTGGCTGATCCAGGCTCCAATCTCGGTGGAGCCGGTAAACATGACCGCCGCCACTCGTGGGTCCGGCAAAAGGTGCTCTCCGACCAGTCTTCCAGGCACGACGACCAGCTGGACAACATTTTCCGGGAAGCCGCATTCCGCCATCAACTCCAGCGCCCTGGCGGCGATCAGACAGGTTGTGTCAGCCGGCTTTGCCAATACGGTATTGCCCGCCGCCAATGCCGCCGTAATCTGGCCCAGGAAAATGGCCAGCGGGAAGTTCCAGGGGCTGATGCACACCACCACGCCTCGGGGCTGCAGTTGGCCATCGGACTCCCACTCGGGGTGCGGACTGCAAACCTTATGTCCCTCATTGGCGTAATAACGGCAGAAATCCACAGCTTCGCGAACTTCAGCCACGCCATCAACGGCAATCTTGCCTGCCTCTTTGGTACACAGGGCAATAAACTCATCCATATGTTGTTCGAGTTTGTCACCCAGGCGACGCAGGCATTCGGATCGTTCTTCAACGGGGGTATTGGACCACTGCTCGTATGCCTCGCTGGCCTTTTGCAGTTTATCGGGCATATCTTCGACTGTTGTGGCCGCGACCAGACCCAGCTTGTCGCGGGTGTCCGTCGGACTGGTCGATAACATCATACCCTCCGGGCATTGCAACTCGCGCTTCACGTTTTGATCAACCCAGGCATTCACACCCGTTGCCATTTTGATCACGCTGGGTATATCTGTCAGGTCAACACCCTGTGAGTTGTCCCGACTGGCGCCATAAAGATCGACCGGCAGGGGAATATTGGGGTTGCTCTTGCTCGCCCAGCCTTTGACTTTAACGACGGGGTCTTCAACCAAAGACGCAAGCGATACCGACTCATCAACAATATGGTTAACAAAGGAGGAGTTGGCTCCATTCTCCAACAACCGACGTACCAGATACGCCAACAGATTTTCGTGCTCGCCCACCGGAGCGTATATACGAACAGGGATTTGCTCGTCTTTGATGATATTGTCGTAAAGCCCGTTGCCCATACCGTGCAAACGCTGGAATTCAAAGCCACTGAAGGTGTTACCGGCACGTTCAAGAATATAAGCGACGGAGTAGGCATTGTGGGTGGCGAACTGAGGAAAAACCACATCGCGATTGTCCAGCAATAGACCGGCACAAGCCTGGTAAGACACATCAGTGGAGGCTTTGCGAGTATACACCGGGTAGCCGCCCAGGCCGTCCACCTGAGCAAGTTTAATCTCCGTGTCCCAATAGGCCCCCTTCACCAGACGCAACATCATCTTTCGACCCACCCGGCGGCTGAGATCAATGACCCATTCCAGTACCGGCATGGCGCGCTTTTGATAGGCCTGCACGACAATACCAAAGCCTTCCCAGCCGTCCAGGTCTGGGTCGGAAAAGACCGTCTCGATAATATCCAGAGAGAGATCCAGTCGATCGGCCTCTTCGGCGTCAATGGTAAAACCCAAATCGTATTGTTTGGCCAACAAGGCCAGGCTTTTGAGACGCGCCACCAACTCAGTCATCACCCGCTCACTCTGAGCAAACTCGTAGCGAGGATGAATCGCCGACAGTTTTACTGAAATGCCGGCGCCGTTGTAGATGCCCTTGCCACCACTGATGCGGCCAATATGTTCGATGGCGTTTTTGTAGGATTGGTAATAACCGTCGGCGTCCGACAGGGTGCGCGCCGCTTCACCCAACATATCGTAGGAGTAGCGAAAGCCCCTGGCCTCCTCTTTGGCGGCGCGCTTGGTCGCCTCATCAATGGTACGACCCAACACAAATTGCGATCCCATCACCCCCATAGCCTGACGCATAGCCTGGCGGATCAGTGGCTCGCCCAGGCGGCCGATGGTTTTTTTCAGACCGTTGATGGTCTGCTCTTGTTCTTCCTGGTTAAACTTCACCACGCGACCGGATAACAGCAACCCCCAGGAGGAGGCGTTAACAAATAAGGAGTCGCTGCCACCGAGATGCGAGGCCCAGTCTCCACTCATCAACTTGTCGCGAATCAACCTGTCTGCCGTGGTTTTATCAGGCACTCGCAACAAGGCCTCAGCCAGGCACATCAACACAATGCCCTCATTGGTCGACAGCGCATACTCGTTGAGTAGATTCTGAATGCTGCCGCCATTGTGAGCGGCCTGACGCACCTGACCCGCCATACTGACCGCCTTGGCATCCACCCGCAGCCGGGATTGCTGATCCAGTTCCGCCAAGGGCAGAAGCGAGTTAATGACGTCCGCTTCATCAGCGCGATAGTGCTGGCGAATCCGGTTGCGGAGCGGGTTATCCGTATCAATATGCGGGGATAGATGCATGCCACTGTTCCTCTGACTAAACTTTGTGCAATTGTTGGGTGAAATATTAGAGAAATAGCCGCAGCATGTGGTTTTGAATAATTGACTTTATTCAGGTTATTTATCTATTTTTATGACTTTAAAAGGATGGTAATACTGATAAAATCCAGTTATAGCGGTTTAATATGCTATAAATCCTCAATTGATCAACGATCACGTTATTAGCCCTCTCAGCAAGCCGCTGCCAATCTACCTCACCCTGTAGCAGCGGGCTCTGACCGCGACAGGGATTGGCACTCTGTAACGGAGTAATCGCGGTCAGAGCCCGCTGCTACAGGGTACGGAGTACCATTGGCACCAATTCCCAAACGATTGGCACTCAAAAAAGGGCGCCATCCAGCCATCGCCTTACACTAAGAAACAATGACATTGAGTGTATTAGGAGATACCCATGGCCCTGGATTTTGACAGCGCCCGCTTGACCAACCCTTATCTGACATCGGAGCATGAAGAGTGGCGCAATCAGGTACGCCGCTTTATCGATCGCGAAATCATGCCCTACGCCGCAGAGTGGGACGAAGCCGGCGAGCTGCCTGATGAGCTCTGGACCAAGGCAGGGGAAGTGGGAATCCTGGGGCTGGGTTATCCGGAACAGTATGGGGGTATCAGCGAGGGTATCGACGTCTGGTATCACAATATTCTTAACGAGGAGCTGGCGCGGCCGGGCGTGGGCGGGGTGGCGGCTACACTGATGATTCACAGCATCGGTCTGCCTCCCGTGTCCAACTTTGCCACCGAGGCCATTAAACAAGAGGTGGTTCCGGCTGTACTCAACGGCAGCAAGCGCATCTCCCTGGGAATTACTGAACCCGGTGGCGGCTCAGACGTTGCCAATATCCAGACTACCGCCAGACGCGAGGGCGACTACTACATCGTTAACGGCTCAAAAACCTTTATTACCGGTGCCATGAACGCTAACTGGACCTCTACCGCCGTTCGCACCGGCGGCGAGGGCCCCGGTGGTGTCTCCATGCTGCTGATCCCCATGGATGCCGAAGGCGTGTCCCGCACCCGGCTGGATCGCAAACAGGGCTGGTGGTGTTCGGACACCGCCACTATCTACTTTGATAACGTCATAGTACCTGCGGGTAACCTGATAGGCGAAGAGAACCAAGGCTTCCTGGTGATCATGAACAACTTTAACGCCGAGCGCATGATGCTGTGCGTGGGAATGGAAGCCAGTGCCCGCGTCTGTCTGGAAGAGGCTGTTACCTGGGCCAAAGAACGCAGAACCTTTGGCAAGCGCCTGGCTGACCACCAGGTGATTCGTCACAAGATTGCCGAGATGAAACAGCGCATTAACGCCTGCCAGGCCTATATTAATCATTGCTCACGTGAAATAGCCGAAGGCCGACCCAACCCCGGCGACATTGCCATGCTTAAAGTGCAGTGCAGCCAGACCATGGAGTTCTGCGCCCGCGAAGCCAGCCAGATTCTGGGCGGCGCCAGTTATCTGCGCGATAATCGGGTCGAGCGAATCTATCGGGAAGTAAGAGTCAACGCCATCGGCGGCGGCTCCGAAGAAATTATGCGCGACCTCGCTTCGCGCCAATATGGAGTATAAACAGAATGACCATCAAACTTTGGCACTGCCACAACGCCCGCTCCCTGCGCGTACTTTGGGCACTGGAAGAAATGGGCTTCGACTACGAAGTTGAAGTGATGCCCTTTCCTCCAAGGTTTATGCAGCCTGAGTTTCTTGAGCTGAACGAGTTGGGAACCATCCCCTATATGATCGACGGAGAGACTCATATGACCGAGTCTTCCGGCATCCCCCTGTATCTGGTAGAGCGCTATGGCAAAGAGGAGTTTGGTCTCAAACCCGATCACCCCGAGTATGGCGACTACCTCAACTGGCTGTTTCACAGTGACGCCACCCTGACATTTCCGCAGACCGTCTATATCCGCTACACCATGCAGGAACCACCTGAGCGGGGTCTGGCAGAAGCGGCGACAGACTATATGAAATGGTTCCACGCACGCCTGCGCCGACTGAACAAACACCTGGAAGACGGTCGCGAATATCTGGTGGGTGATCGTTTTACCATTGCCGATATCGCCATTGCCTACGCACTGCATCTGGGCGAAGCCCTGAAAATCGACGAGCGTTATAAACCTCACGTTCGCGATTACCTCAACCGCATGCGAGCACGCCCCGCCTTTCAGAAGGTGGTGGTGATCGGTGAAGAAGGCAGCGTTTTTAAGTAAACACTTTTAAGTCAAAACAAGGGTTACAGGAAGAGACATTATGGCGGTTATCGAATCTCAATTGGATACCCAGTCCGAGGCGTTTAAACACAACCTGAAGGTGATGACGGCCGCGGTCGACGAATTTCGCGGCATCGAACGCCGGGTGATTGAAGCGGCGCAGGCCAAGGCGCCACGCTATATCAAAAAGGGCTTGATCCCGCCCCGCGAGCGCCTGAGCCTGCTGCTCGACGCCGGGGCACCGTTTCTGGAATTATCCAGCCTCTGCGGTTATATGCAGGATGAAGATACGGACGGCTCCGCCGCCGGCGGCAGTTATATCGCCGGCATTGGCTACATCGCCGGGGTTCGTTGTCTGGTGGCGGTTGACGACTACCTCACCAAGGGCGGCAGTATCGCCCCCATGGGAGGCAAAAAGCGTAACCGTATGATGGACATCGCCATGGAGAACAAATTGCCGATGGTGAACTTGTCCCAGAGTGGTGGCGGTAATCTGAAGTTGATTGGCGACACCTTTGGCGAGTCCGGCGAGATGTTTGCCCGCCAGTGCCGTTTATCCGCAGCGGGTATTCCACAAATTACCGTGGTTCATGGCAGCGCCACCGCCGGTGGAGCCTACCAACCGACACTGTCCGATTACCTGATTCTGGTACGTAAGCAGTCCACCATGTATCTGGCGGGCCCTCCCCTGCTGAAAGCCGCCACCGGCGAAATAGCCACCGACGAAGAACTGGGCGGCGCCGAGATGCACAGTGAAATTGCCGGTACCAATGACTACCTGGCCGAGAATGACGCCGACGGTATTCGTATTGCCCGCGACGTAACCCAAAAACTGGGGTGGAATAAAAACCAACCGCTGCACGCCGAGGTTTCCTATCAGGAGCCCCTTTACGCGGCTAATGAATTGCGCGGTATTGTGCCGGAAGATGCCAAAACACCGTTTGATATGCGTGAGGTGATTGCCCGCATCGCTGATGGCTCAGACTTTTTGGAGTTTAAGGGTGATTTTGATAACGGCACCCTGTGTGGCCATATCGAGATCGAAGGCGAGCCCTGCGGTGTCATTGGCAACAATAGCCCGATCACCGCCAAAGGTGCCGCCAAAGCCGCGCAGTTCATCCAGCTGTGTGAGCAGTCCGGCACCCCGCTGCTGTTTCTCACTAACACCACTGGCTTTCTGGTGGGCACCGAACCCGAGCAGGCGGGCATTATCAAACACGGCTCCAAGTTTATTCAGGCGGTTACCAATTGCACCGTACCTAAAATCACTATTATTGTCGGTGGCTCCTACGGTGCCGGCAACTACGCCATGGCCGGTCGCGGTATGAAGCCGCGCTTTCTGTTTGCCTGGCCCCGCAGTGTGGTGTCGGTCATGGGCCCGGCCCAGGCCGGCAGTGTTTTGCGTCAGGTGGCCGAAGCCAAAATGGCGCGCTCCGGCGCGCAGATGACCGACGAAATGCGCGGTATGATCGACGCCATGGAAAAAGACACGGTCGACACCATGGAAGCCAAGTCCAACGCGCTGGCCAATACTGCACGGGTTTGGGACGACGGCATTATCGACCCCGCCGACACCCGTTCGGTGGTGGCCTTTGCCCTGAGTGTTTGTCGCGAAGCCGATGAGCGACATGTGAATACCAATACCTTCGGTATCGGACGTTTGTAACGGCTTTATCAGGAAAATAGACATCATGAGCAAGATCACAAAAATACTTGTCGCCAACCGTGGCGAAATTGCCGTTCGCGTGATGCGCACCGCCCGCGACCTGGGCTACCGCACCGTTGCCGTTTACAGTGAGGCCGACGCTGGCGCCCTGCATGTGAGCGAGGCCGATCAGGCTGTCTGTATTGGACCCGCTGCCGTGGGTGAATCCTACCTGGTCGCAGACAAAATCCTGGCCGCTGCCAAACAGACCGGTGCCGATGCCATCCACCCCGGTTACGGTTTCCTGTCGGAAAACGCCGATTTCTCCAAAGCCTGCGAAGCCGAGGGCATTGTGTTTATCGGCCCCCGTGCCGAAGCCATCGAGCTGATGGGCAGCAAGCGTTTGTCCAAGATCGCGATGATTGATGCCGGTGTACCCTGCATTCCCGGTTACCAGGATGCCGACCAGTCCGACCAAACCCTGCTAGCCAGGGCCGAAGAGATTGGCTTCCCGTTGATGGTAAAAGCCTCCGCCGGTGGCGGCGGTCGCGGTATGCGCCTGGTGTTCGAACACAGACAACTGGCCGAGCAGATTCGCACAGCGCGCTCCGAGGCAGAAACCGCCTTTGGCAGCGGCGAACTGATTTTGGAGCGCGCGGTGATTGAACCGCGCCATATCGAGATTCAGGTCTTTGCCGACGAACACGGCAATGCCGTCTATCTGGGTGAGCGGGATTGCTCCATCCAACGCCGCCACCAGAAAGTGGTGGAAGAAGCACCCTCCCCGTTTGTTGACCCCGAACTGCGCCAGCGCATGGGCGAGGCGGCGGTAAACGCCGCCAAGGCCTGCAGCTATCGCGGCGCCGGTACCGTGGAGTTTTTGGTTGATAAAGACAAGAACTTTTATTTCCTGGAAATGAACACCCGGCTGCAGGTGGAACACCCGGTCACTGAGCTGATCACCGGTCTGGATCTGGTTGCCTGGCAATTAAAAGTCGCCTCCGGCGACCCTCTGCCCCTCACCCAGGATCAGGTGCAATTGAAGGGTCACGCCGTAGAGGTCCGCCTGTACGCCGAAGACCCGCGCAATAACTTTATGCCGCAAACCGGTCAGGTTCGCCTGTGGAGTTGTCCCGAACGGACAAATAGCCCGGAGCGCTCCGGAATCCGTATGGATCACGGCATTCAAACCGGCCAGCAAGTCAGCCCCTTCTATGACCCGATGATTGCCAAAGTCATCGCCTATGGTGATAACCGTGCCGAAGCCATTCGGCGTCTGGCCTCCGCAGTGCAGGATACCCAACTGTTGGGGATGAACAACAACAAACTGTTTCTGCAAAATGTACTGAGACATGATGTCTTCGGCGATGGCGAAGCCACCACCGCGTTTATTGAGCAGCACTTTAGCTCTGATGTCAGCATGGATCAGAAACAGCCGTCCAACACGACTCTGGCCAAAGCCGCCCTGCTGTACTTTAAGCGCTCAAAGGACGCCGGCCAGGATCAAAAATTCCACTGGAGCCGTTCCGTGGCCCAGAGCTATGCCTACAAGCTGGAGTTCGACGGGCAGTCCAACCTGATTAACCTGAGTGAAAGCGATGATCATTTCGTGATTTCGGTTGGAGAACCCTCTTCTGAACAAGAAAGCATGGCGCTGCAATTTGTTTCCCTGGACGACAATCGCTGTGTCTATATCGAAAATGGCGTGCGCGAGACCCTGCACTTCGCCTTCGACAATAAAACACTGTACCTGGATGACGGCACTGGTCACTTTATTCTCGAAGACGTTACCCACCAGCCCGCGGCTGCGGCCGGTGGCGCCGGCAGCGGACAGATCAAGGCAACCATGGACGGCGCCATTGTCGAAGTCCTGGTAAACGAGGGAGACGCCGTGGAAGCCGGCCAGACCCTGGTGATACTGGAGGCTATGAAGATGGAGCACCCCCTTAAAGCGGGCATTAGCGGTACCGTGTCCGCCATCAGTTGTGAAGCGGGTCAGCAGGTGAAATCCAAACAGCTGCTGGTCAGCGTTGACGGAGAGGAAAGCAATGACTGATGTCATCAAAATTGCCAACTGCAGCGGTTTTTACGGCGACAAGCTATCGGCGGCAAAGGAAATGGTTGAAGGTGGCCCCATTGATGTGCTGACCGGTGACTATCTCGCCGAGCTGACCATGGCTATTCTGTATGGCCAGAAAATGAAGCGAAGCTCTCAAGGCGACAATAGTGGGGGCTACGTAGGTACGTTTCTAAAGCAGGTTAAACAGGTGCTGCAGCCCTGTATCGAAAAGAACATCAAAATCGTCAGCAACGCCGGCGGTCTCAACCCTGCGTCCATGGCCGACGCCGTAAAGGTAATTGCCAGTGAGCTGAACCTCGACGTCAAGGTCGCCTATATCGATGGTGACGATCTGGTTCCTCGTATGCAAGAGTTACAGGGCGAAGGTGAAACCTTTAGCAATATGGATACCGGCGCCAGGCTGGCCGACAGCCAAAACACACTGCTGACGGCCAATGCCTATTTGGGCGCCTGGGGCATCAAGGAAGCCCTCGACCAGGGCGCCGATGTGGTTATCTGCCCTCGCGTGACCGATGCCGCAGTGGTCATCGGCCCCGCAGCCTGGAAGTTCAACTGGCAGCGCACCGATTACGATGCCTTGGCAGGTGCACTGGCCGCCGGTCATGTGATCGAGTGTGGCCAGCAGGCCACCGGCGGCAACTACGCGTTCTTTCAGGAGGTGCCCAGCTTCGACAACCCCGGCTACCCCATTGCCGAAATTGAGGCCAACGGCAATTTCACCATAACCAAACACCCCGGTACAGGCGGTCTGGTTTCTGTGGGCACGGTTAAATCACAGCTGTTGTACGAAATCGGTGATCCGGCCTACAAAAACCCGGATGTGATTGGCCACTTTGACACCTTGAGTATTGAGCAGACCGGCGATGATCGCGTGTACGTCAGCGGCTGTAAAGGCTCCTGCCCACCACCAACGCATAAGGTGTGCATCAATACCCTGGGGGGCTTTCGCAACGGTTTTGAAATCCTGATCGCCGGCCTGGATGTGGAAGCCAAGGCTAATGTTTTGACTGAAACCTTTTTCAAGAACATCGGTGGTAAAGAACAGTTTGACGACGTATCGATCGAATTGATTCGCAGCGACAAAGAAAACCCGCAATGCAATGAAGAAGCCTTTGCCCGCTTGAGAATCGTCGCCAAATCCCAGGACAAGGATCTGGTTGGCCGCCTGTTTAGTGCCAAAATGATTGAAATCGCCCTGGCCAATATTCCGGGCTTTGGTCCCATGAACCCCATCGGAAATGGTGAGAGCTTCCTGGTTTACTGGCCGACGCTGGTGGATAGCCGATACATCACCGAGCGCGTACACATTGACGAACAGGTGATCGAAGTAACACCAACCAGCCAACTGGATTTGGAACCTGTTAACCATGAAGTGGTACCGGCCGCCGTGTCTGCTGCTCCAACTGGAGAAACTATCAGCATTCCATTCGGGCGCTTATTCGGTACCCGCTCCGGCGATAAAGGCGGCTGTGCCAATGTGGGGGTATGGGCGACCAGCGATGACGCCTATGGCTTCCTGCATGAGTTTCTGACGGTTGATCGATTAAAAGCACTGATGCCGGAAACAGCCGACTTGGATATTGAACGCTTTGAGCTGGCCAATATCCAATCTTTGAATTTCTTTATCAAAGGCATTCTGGGTGAAGGTGTGGCGTCTTCAGTACGGATGGACCCACAGGCAAAATCCATGGGGGAATACCTCAGAGCCAAGGTTATCGAGGTACCTGTTGCTTTGACGGAACATTTGAACCTGGGCTGAAAAGAGAAGAATGAGAGACAAACAATGACTGCAGAAAAACTATCTCTGGAAGGCTTGATCTTCGAAGCCGTTGAAATCGACATCAAAGACCATATCCTCACCATCCGCCTCAACCGCCCGGAGCGTAAAAACGCCATTAACGCCGCCATGGCGGCTGAGATCATCTACGCCCTGGATTACGCCAAACAGGAAAGAGATATTCGCGTGGTGGTACTGGCAGCCAATGGCGATGTCTTCTGCGCCGGCGGCGACCTGTCCATGATGAGCGGTAAGGCCAGTGAAACCACATCCACGGTACCCGTTCGCGGCGGCACCGACGATATCGCCCTGCGAATTCGTCATCTCAATAAACCGTCTATAGCCTGTGTGCAGGGCAACCTGTTTGCCGGAGCCCTGCTGTTCCTCTGCAATGTGACCCATGCAATTGCCGCCGAGGGCGTAAAGTTCTCCGCACCGGAAATCAAACGCGGCATCTGGCCCTTTATGGTCATGGGCGGATTGTTCCGGGTTATGCCCCAGCGGGCAGCCCTCGATTTTGTGATGCGCGGTAATGCCATTTCTACCGACAAGGCCGAAAAATGGGGACTGATTAACGAGGCTGTACCAGCGGACTCTTTACAGGATCACGTCGCCAGCCTGGCAACCGAGCTGGCCAGTCTGGCCCCTGGCTCCATGAGCATGGGGCTGGCGGCCTATGTCCAACAGGACGCCATGGACTTTGACAGCGCTCTTCCCTTTCTGCGCGAGCAACTGGATGCCTGTTTACAGAGTCCGGATGCCAAAGAAGGCATTACGGCGTTTCTGGAAAAACGTGCGCCCAAGTGGGAATAAACAGCAGCTGGTGACTCCTTTTTCTACTAGTATTCTTGGAGTCCCTGGCAAACTTTCGACCCCCACATGGCAAAACACACTCATTGGCGAGGTATCTATAAAGCCCTGTTGCTGCTCATATTGACCGCGCTGCTGTCCTGTTCAGGGCAAATCAGCCGTGATCCAAACGCCAATCTAAACAAGTGGCCACGGCTGTCTCCACATTTCCCCCGCGACCCCACACTGGAACAAGCCATTGATCAGCTGATGTCAAAAATGACGCTGAGGGACAAAGTGGCGCAGATGATCATGGCCGAAATCAAATCGGCAACTCCTGAGGAGGTCAAACGCTACCGTCTGGGGGCGGTTTTGAACGGCGGTGGTTCCTCCCCGGGGCAAGACAAGAGGGCCTCGCCAGCTGCCTGGCGGTCACTGGCGCAAGCCTATCGGGAGGCCTCTTTAAATACCGACAAAGGTGGCGTGGCTATTCCCGTACTTTGGGGCACTGACGCCGTTCATGGTCACAACGGCGTCTTGGGCGCTACCCTGTTCCCGCACAATGTCGCCCTGGGAGCCACCGGTAATCCGGCATTGATCAAAGACATTGCCGAGGCCACCCGCAAAGAAGTGCTTGCGACCGGTATTCACTGGACCTTTGCCCCTACCGTGTCGGTGGTTCGCGACCTGCGCTGGGGCCGTACCTTCGAATCATTTGGTGCCGATCCCCAATGGGTGGCCACCAGCGCCAAAGCGGCTGTGTTGGGCCTGCAAGGGGTCCAAAAGGGACCCGTGTATGCTGATCAGGTTCAAATGTTGGCAACCGCCAAGCATTTCCTGGGTGACGGCGGTACTGAGGGTGGTCGCGACCGCGGCAATTACAGCGGGGACGAAACACGACTGCGCCAGTGGGACTTGCCTCCCTATGTCGCGGCGCTGCAGGCCGGTGTTCAGGTGGTGATGGTGTCGCTGAGCAGCTGGCAGGATCGCAAATTGCACACACATCGCTATCTGTTGACCGAGGTATTAAAGGGGCGCCTGGGTTTTGGCGGTTTGGTGGTTGGGGACTGGAACGGCCACAGTGATGTTCAGGGTTGCAGCGCCAGCCGCTGCGCCGCTGCCATCAACGCCGGTATCGATATGCTGATGGCCCCCACGGATTGGCGAGACTTGCTGCACAATACTGTGGAGCAGGTTCAGGCCGGCGAAATTCAGCTATCGCGTATTAATGACGCCGTCAGGCGAATCCTGCGAGTGAAACTGCGGGCAGGTCTTTTTGATGGACCCGCCCTGCCACCGCTGAACGAGATTGGCAGCAGTGCTCACCGGTCTCTGGCCCGCGACGCCGTACGGCAATCGTTGGTGTTACTGAAAAACCGGGACCAGTTACTACCGCTGGCCCCCAGGCAACGGGTCTTGGTGGCGGGTGACGGCGCCAACACTATTGCTAAACAAAGCGGTGGTTGGAGCCTGAGCTGGCAGGGCAACGATAATACCAACGACGATTTTCCAGGTGCCACCTCCATTTACCAGGCGATTAACACCTTGGTGACGGCAGCGGGTGGACAGGCGGTTTTAAGCGAAGAGGGCGAGTTTTCGCGCAAACCCGATGTCGCCATAGTCGTGTTTGGGGAGGACCCCTACGCGGAGTTTCTCGGGGATCTGGACGATCTGAGCTACCAGGCCAGCACCCATCGGGATGTCAAACTGTTGCGCCGTTTAAAAAACCGGGGAATACCGGTGGTGTCCATTTTTCTGTCCGGTCGGCCACGGTTAGTCAACAAAGAGCTGAATGCCTCAGACGCGTTTATCGCGGCTTGGCTGCCAGGCTCAGAAGGAGCCGGAGTTACCGATGTGATATTTCGCCGCCCCGATGGCAACATCAACCACGATCTGCAAGGGCGCCTGCCGTTCAGCTGGCCCGGCGGCAAGACACGGGAGACACTTTTTCCGGTGGGCTATGGGCTGCGCTATGGTGAACAGGACACACTGCCGGAACGCTTGGCAGAAATAGAAACACAGGTACTGAAGATAGGTGAGCAGCCCCTGATGTTGTTTGACGGACAACCGATCGCCCCCTGGAAACTCTACCTGGGCAATGAGCATAACTGGCAAGTGCTTGTCGACGGCGAACGGGTGGTCAGCGAAGTGAAAGCCAATTTGGTCGCAACCACCACTCGCAGAGTGCGCCAAGGGGATGCCCGCAGCCTGGTTTGGAGCGGCGAGAGAGCAGCTCAGATCCACTTGCAGGACAAAACGCCACACGATTTGTCGCCCTTTGAGAACCGAGATGCAGTACTCAGTATCGATGTAAAAGTGGAAAGCGCTCCAACGGCTCCGGTAGTTGCGCGCATCGATTGCGGTTATCCCTGCTCAGCAAGAGTCGAGATCACGGATTGGTTAGTTCGACAGGCCACCTGGGGATGGCGGCGGCTCAATATCGACCTGCGTTGTTTCACTGAAGCGGGACTGAATCTCAAGCGTGTAGACACGCCATTTGTTTTAATGACGGAGGGCGAGCTGGGTCTGAGTATCAGCCGGGTGCAGATTGTGCCAGGCCAGGTTGCTACGGCGGATTTGCAATGTGAGGGGCATTGAGGCACCAATTCTCGCGTTCAGCGAGTACAGGACTCTCCTTCACCGCCCAGCAATCTGACCAATCGCCGACACAAAACGGTTACCATGAAGAACATCGGCATGACAAGGGTACATCCCCCGTATTAGCCTAGCCCATGGCGGCTGTGCCATTAAAGTCAAACAGCGATGCATATCCATGCCGATATTGCCAAGCCAGCGCCATCAATATCGCCATATGTAACGACCCCCAAACCGGTGCGCCTTCTTCTACAAACAGATGCGTCAGGAAAATCATAACCACTGCAGGGGCGAGTATCACGATGCCCAGATGGGCGGTTTTGTGGCTTAGAATCAGAGCGCCCGCTACCGTGTAGGTTACCGCCAGCGCACCCAGTGCGAATCCTGTTCTTTCCAGGGCCGCAATAAAATCATTGATGCCCTTGCCAAAATCAATCCTGTCAGCGCCTGGAATGACCCCCAGCAATGACAAGGCAACGGCTATGCCCACCAGCAAATAATAGGAACCAAATATCCAGCGAAGAATGTTCAATGCCTCAAGCATCTCCTATACCTCTCGATGTTTAGTTAAACGTATGATTCTGATATTCCTGAACAAAATCGTTTAGCAGGCTTGCACCCTGTTCCATATCGCCTGCCAGTACCAGACCAACGGCATCGGCTTGTGCCTGCTCCTGGGCTACCACGTAGCGAAAGAACCGCTTGTGCTGCTCTGCTGACAGGCTCTCAAGCCTCTGAAGTTGAGCAACATATTTTACGGTCGCTTTATGTACTGACTTCAACGATGTTTCCGGTAACAATGCGGTACCCAACAGTGCCAGAGTAGTACGTGTACGCGTCCACCAACGGGGTTTCATATCCAGGTTGTACTCTTTTGCAACAGAGGCGAAATGCCGTTGATTGAGTTTCTCCAACGCCAAGTAGGCTTTGAGGAAAGGCAATGCCTCATTACCACTTCCTTTTTCTACCGCCGCTTCCATAAGTTTCAACGCAAAGGCACGATTCTGGAGCTCGTAGTCGAGTAAATCGATAAATTCACGTCTGGATTCTGTGTCAATAACGTCTACATTCATATCTTCTTTACCGTTGATGGCGTTGGCAGAACAAGCAACTAAACTGGTGGTTGCTATAAGGAGAGCAAAGAGTTTCGTAAGTTTCTTCATCATATTGTTTCCAAATTGTGCTCAGTCCGGGTGGTACTACTTCAGCAGTTGCTCTTTGACGGCACGCCACGCGGCGTCAATGGCGCCATCGACATAGGCGTAGGCCTCCGAATCTGAGTTGGCAATGGTTATGTTACCGAAAGGTTTGCGGCCCAGTTCGTGGGGTGCCTCGCCCGCTGGCCACTCGGGGTCAAACAGGTCCATATATTGATAGGCATAGCCGTGTGACCAGCGGTTAACGGTGATGGCCTCAATGTCTCGATCGGCATCGAACCCGTAAGGGCCAAACATGGCATTGAGTTGCTGCCTGACATTGGCCTCGTATTCCGAAAAAGGCGTGGTATACAGCTTGTAACGGCCGAGTCGTAGGAGATCTCTGGCTGTCTGTTGTGGATTATCGCCGTCTCGCTGCGGCGGTGGGGTTTTGCTCATAAACAGTACTGCAGGCTGACCGTCGACCACCTTCGCGCTGTAGTCACCTATAGCGGTCAACGGCGCCGTCGCCACCCAGTCATAGTGACTGTCGGGGCAATTGAACATTTTTGCACCGGCTTTGTTGATCACAGCACCGTCACGTAACAGTACATTTACGTAAACCAATGGGCATTTTACGCCGTATTTGAGATTCTCTTTTTGCGATTCAGGAAGCTCAGGGCACAGGTGCGGGATAATACCGTTGTAACAGGCCAAAATGCAGCGTTTGGCTTTTACTGTGATGTTTCTCTGCGCAGCTCCACCCTCTTTGCCATTGGATTTATCAACATAGGAAACAGCAACTTGGTTATCCGATAAGTTCTGCACATGCACGGCCGTACTGTTTAGCCTTAGTTTGACCAAACTATCGGGCTGATCCAGCTTTTTGTAATCGAATTTTGCCGTAGCTATGTCGAACATATCATTGCCCGACGCGACTCCAGGGATTAGCTTTCTTACCAAGAGTCTGGCAATACTGGCATTGCCATCGGGGAAATATTTTGCTTCATATAAATTCTTGGGGTCGACAGTCAGCTTTACACCCAAATGACCCAGCCAGCCTAAGGACCGTAAACCCGGAGCTCCGCTCATCAAGGCCTCCGTCACCGATAGGCAGTCACCACCAACGGCATAATTGGCGCGTAAAAATGTATCAAATAACGCCAAAGCCTGGTTGGTTAATCCAACTTTATCCTTGAGATAATCGTTGTAGGCGGTGGTTTTGATGTACTCAAGTTTTTCAGTGAGCGACAGTCCGTCGAGATAATCTTTGTCGCCGCCATAAAAGCTCATCAGACGTGTTGTTTCGTCTTCCGGAAGATCCAGTTTTTTGAGTAGGCTTTTATAATCTCCAAACCCCAGCCCGGCAGAAAACCACTCACCCGCTACAATGTTGGCACTGGTATCGGTTTCCAAAAACATGCCGATAGGTTTGTCCATCTTCGCCAGAGCAAACTCCGGATCCATCGCCTGCCTCAGTTTTTCGAAATCAACCCCCAGCTCTTCAAGCAGCTCGCGAGAAACAACGCTGTAGTTATCAGAATGCTCGAGGTTCTGGCTGCCGCCAAAACCAAGTAGCATATTGCCCTGGGAGTGAAACTCATTGCGCTTGGCATGACCACCAAAATCATCGTGATTGTCCAGTAGCAGAATTTTCTGATTGCCGCCGGAATGCTTTTGATAAAAATAGGCGGCCGCCAGGCCGCTGATCCCTGCTCCTACCACCACCAGGTCGTACTCTTCGCCACTATCTTCGTACTGCCGGGGGCGATTGCCCCGCCAGGCCAGGTCGTGCGCCACTTCAAACGAACCCTTGTGGCTGCCGCGAATCCCGTTTTTCAACGGTGGGTAATAGTCGTCAGGCAAACACTGCTGACCACCTGCCGCATTTCCCTTAATTGTGCTGCGGTTAGCGTGAGTAATGGTGTCTGCCAGCACTGTCTTTGAGGCGATCGTCGCTCCTGCCAACGAAAGTGCCATTCCGTTCAGCAAATCGCGCCGAGTGATATTCTTACCCATGCGAAGCTTCCTGTTTTAATTACATCCAGTGGTAACTGAAATTAATACCGTAAGTATTGCCGGGCCCGGCGGGTCGGTTAATGGTGTCGGTGCCGAAGCTGCTGCTGACGTAGTAATGTTTGTCCTCGAGATTGCGGCTCCAGAGGGCCACCTCCCAGCTGCCGTCTTCGGCGGCCAGTGCCAGGCGAGCGTTGACCAGCCAGTAGTCTTCCACATGCCACTCATCCACCTTGCCCAATGAGCCTTCCAGATGGTTGTAGTAGCTGTCGGAATAGCTAAAGTTGGTGACCATACGAATAAGCATTCCATCCGTAATCGCAAATTCGTAACCGATAAGACCGTTGTACTGCCACTGCGCCGTGTTGGGCAATTCGGCGCCCTTGGCGTTGGTAATGCTGGTGAATACCGAGCTCAGGGAGTCATATTCTTTTACCAGGGTGTCCAGGTAGGCTACGCCCAGTTTCAAATCCAACCCCGCCAGTGGCCGCCATTGCAACTCCAGTTCCGCCCCTTCGATTTCGGAACGGGGAACGTTTACGGTGGTGGTCAGCGGGCCAAGAAAGGTGTCGACTGACCCCACCACTTGCTTGTCGCGGTAGTCATAGTGGAAGAGAGCTCCGTTCAGCTGCATAGTGTTGTTGAGCAGAGTCGCTTTGACGCCCAGTTCCAGAGCTGTGGTTTCTTCCTCCTGATAGGGGGCGAGCTGCGCAATATCGTTGGCCAGCGCGCCGTTGTAACCACCCGACTTAAAGCCCGTGCCGAGCGTAGCGTAAATCAGGATATCTTCACTGGCCGCATAGTCGAGGGTTATCTTGGCGGAGACATTCTCAGTCACCATCTCATTCTTAAAAGGGGTGTTATCCACCTCCAGATAGCCGGTTTGCAGATTAAAATTGCCATTGGCACTGTCGATGGTTGAGCAGTCGCCCAGCTCAAATGGCGCATTTCCAAACTTGCGTATGCCTTGAAATTCATAGAGTACGGCCACCCCTCCATCAACGTCGTAGGTGCAGCCCTGCCAGCTGCGTTTTTCATGGGTGTAACGGGTTCCCACGGACAGATGCCACTGCTCGTTCAACTCCAACTCGGCATGCCCGAATAATGCGCGCGTATCGGTTTCCTGCTGGTAGCGGCTTTCGACCTCCCCGAAAACCCCTAAACTCGCGCCAGAATCACTCAACCAGGCGTGATAGGCCTCATCGACGGTATCGCTGGAAAGATAAAGGCCTGCGATCCAGCTGTAGCGATCACCATTCGCACTCAGGCGCAACTCCTGGCTGTAGCTGTCAATCTCTGTGACGTTGCGAATATTGAAATCCTCAAGGCTGGTACCGTCCCAGTCGCTGGTATCGTCGCGTTCGAACTGATCATAAGCGCTGATGGAGGTCAGGCTCAGTACGTCGTTTAGAGCCCAGTCGACGGTGATCGACCCACCGCTGCTGTCCTGGTCTTTCTGCGGTTTGAGGTCCCAGGCTGCATCGCGAGGGCTGCTGGGGTTGAGTTCCGCAGGATTAACCGGTGTCAGCGTTCCTCCGGAAACATCGACGACTTTGTAGGCCTGTTGCGCCCAATGATCGGAGTCGTCCTGGGCGATGTGAAAATCAGCCAGCACACTAAGGTTTTCGCTGACATTCCAATTAAGCAAGGCCCTTGCAGCGGATTTATCCTGTTTGCCCAGCCTTTCACCCGTTACCAGATGTTTTTGGATGCCTTCGTCCTGCCGGGTGGTGGTGAATGCAAATCGACCCTGCACCGCGTCATTGAGAGCACCAGTAATATAGCCATCCACTTTGGCATAATCGTAGCGACCATAGTCCAGGCTAAAGCCGGCACCGAAGTACTCGGCGGGCTTGTTAGAGATAAAATTAATGGCGCCACCGGTACTGTTGCGCCCGTAGAGATCGCCCTGGGCGCCCTTGAGCACCTCGATGCGCTCTATGTCGAACATCTGGCCGCTGGTCATGACCGGATAAGGCAGAGCCACCTGGTTGACATACACGCCAACTGTCGAGTTGGAGCCCGCGCTGTAGTCATCAAACCCCATGCCACGAAGGGTGTACACAGGTATTCCATTGGGGGCCGCTTCAGTCAGTGTCATGCCGGGGGTGTGCTGAGCCATGTCCGTCGCGGTTTTGATACCCAGCTCCTTCATCTGTTCGCCGCTGAAAGCATTTACGGTGATTCCCACGTCGTTGATATTTTCAGTGCGCCTTTGAGCGGTGACCACTATCTCCTCTATCGCCCATCCTTCTTGTGCGTTTGCGCATACTGGAATGAAAATTGCTAAAGCAGCTGCGCTGCCCGCGACTTTCGTAAGGGCTGAGATTTCCTTCGCCAGTCTATTGGCGCGTGGATTACTGTAGTATTTCATGGATCTGACTCCCTCTCATTGTTATAACTGAAGTACCTGCGCCTGTTATTTAGCAGCCTGTTCCGCTGCTTGTTATCGATTGGCGACAGAAGCCAAGGTTATAGTGAGCGGCTAATCTGAACTATGAGGTAGATGGCCAGATTGTGGCCTCATTGGCCAATGTCCACTTTTCTATTGGCGCCACCTGTGCCAGGATACAAGCATTGCCTTGATACCGATTAACAGACAGATCCACTGAAAATATGCTTGCAGGCTTTGGTATTGTTACCGCCCCAAATTCCATTCCAGCTATTGAGCTTTATCATGCGCAACAGGTTGCACTGGAACATGGCGTGGACCTGAGCGCCTACGCGCAGGAGGCCGGTGTGCCCGTGCCTGCCCTGGCGGGTAATGCAACGGAAGTCCCCGCCGACGCGGTGGAGCGGATGTTTGAGTGTGCCCTAAGTGACATAAAGATTCCGGCCTTTGGCTTTAAGGCCGGCCGCCGGATCTCGATGGCTGACCATGGCATACTGGGGTACGCCTATCTGAGTTGTAAAACCGCGCGTGACTCCCTGGAAACCTACTTTCGGTTTCAACAACTCCTGGGAAATGAAGACAGTGCACAAGAGAGCATGAGCCTCCAGGGCGAGTTTGTGACCATTACCTCCACAGTAGCACGCTATACTGATCCCAAGGTACAGCAATATTATACTGAGTATTTGCTGGGTGAATGGTGCTCTATTATCGAATCAAATTTGAATAGAAAAGCCAACTTCATTCATGTCCGCATGAACTGCGCGCAACCCAGCTATAATAGCGTGATTGAAAGCAGCGTTGGTTGTTCGGTGGAATATGACTGTGCTCATAATGAGTATCTTCTGCCCGCCTCACTACTGGGCTTGCCATTAGAATTCTCCGACGCCGAGGTAGCCGCACTGAGCCGACAGCAATGTGAAACGGCTCTGAACGCGTTGAGAAATAAGGGAGGCATGGCGGAGCGGGTGTGCCGCTATCTGGTGGAAAACCCTGGCGAAACCTTAACCCCGGAAACCGTGGCCTCAGGGTTAAAGACCAGCTATCGATCACTCAGACGTCGATTGCAGGAAGAAGGCACAACGTTTCGCGAACTCTACACACGGGTACGGATGCAGTTGGCGGCGGACTACCTGTTGCAGTCCGCCTTAAGTGTTGAACAGGTGGCCGACGAAATCGGCTACGCCGATCGCTCCAGTTTTCAGTCGACCTTTAAAAAGTGGTCCGGGTTGACGCCGACACAATATCGTCAAAAACATCAGCCCTGAGTTAGTCTGATACTGACACGGTAGCGACACCAATCAGCTCAGCTTCAACGGCAATTGCCGCAGCCGCTTGCCGGTGGCTGCGTAGACAGCATTACCGATAGCCGCAGCAATGGGTGGCACACCCGGTTCCCCGACGCCAGTAGGATCTTCGTCACTCTCAATGATATGCACTTCGATCTGCGGACTGTCATCCATGCGCACCATCGGATAATCGTGGAAGTTGCTCTGCTCTACCTGACCGTTGTGCAAGGTGATTACACCAAACAGAGCGGCGCTGATGCCAAAGATAATGCCGCTTTCCATCTGTGCACGAACATTATCAGGGTTAATGGCGGTGCCGCAGTTCACCACACAGGTGACCTTATGTACTTTGATCTGATTACGCTCGATGGAGATCTCCGCCACTTGCGCCACACTGCTGTTAAAGGAG
This sequence comes from Pseudomaricurvus alkylphenolicus, assembly GCF_011683955.1. GTDB lineage: Bacteria > Pseudomonadota > Gammaproteobacteria > Pseudomonadales > Cellvibrionaceae > Pseudomaricurvus > Pseudomaricurvus alkylphenolicus. Next base: position 113,083 of record NZ_JAAQPI010000009.1, on the reverse strand, counting down.
GTATGGGCGGCAATGCCGTGAAAGTGGTTGGTCGGCAAGGGCTGCCCCCAGTTGGATTTTTCGGCGGCTACCTCAATCACCTGATGCAGATTCGGATCAGACTGTGAATGCAGGAGGCGCATCTCTACCGGATCCCGGTCGGCTGCCAGGGCCAGTTCATCCATAAAACTCTCCTTACAGAAACCACCAAAAGAATGGCCAACACTGCGCCAATAGCCCGTACGCAATCCTGGATCCCGGGTGATATGGCGTACTTCCTTATTGGGTATGTCGTAATCTTCAAACAGCCCTTCAACACTGGCGTGATCCAGCAGTATGCCATCATATAGACCATAACCGCGCTTGCTCATCCAGTCGGCAAGTCCGTCAGGTACAAAACCGGGAACCATGGTGTCGAAAACGTCGTCGATCATGTAAGGCATAATGTTGGGCCCTGCGCGCTTGACAAACCAGCTCTCGATTCTACCCTGCTCGTCCAGAGCGGCTTTGAATCGCGCCATGGAGGCGGGGCGATAATAATCATGACGAATATCATCCTCGCGGCTCCATACCACTTGAACGGCCAGGCCACTTGCTTTGGCGATACTCACGGCTTCAGCCACATAATCCAATGATACGCGCCGGCCAAAGCCGCCACCCAGGAAGGTCGAATGAACCTGCACCTTATCCTGATGAACTTCGGCATAGTAAGCGGCGACGTCGCGAACCATTTCCGGCGCCTGGTTACCCACCCACAGGTCACAGCGATCCTGATCAATGCGGACGGTGCAGTTCATGGGCTCCATGGTGGCATGCGCAAGGTAGGGGGCCCGGTAATCGGCTTCAATCTGTTTGTCCGCGCGGCCCAGAGCTTGGGCGCCATCGCCGATTTTCTCCGCCTTATCGCCCTCCTCGGTATCAAGCGCAGATTTGAAATCGAGGTAGACTTCCTCGGAAGAACTGTTTGGGGATGCCGCCATGGACCGGGGAGCGTACCACCACCGCGCGATACAGGTTTGGGATATCTATATCGATACCAAAAACGGCCGTTCCGGTAGATTTGGCAATCCCATCCAAACGGGGACGGCTTTTACCGATGTGTCTAAAGTCACCGTTTTTCTTGATGGGCGCGTCTTCCACGACCGGCAGTGTACCGGCCAATGCAGCAAAGTCACCGTAGGGATGCTTTTTACCCCGCCAACTGACTTGGCCTTCCTGCAGTTGTAATTGCGTGACTGGGGCATTGAGCTGTTGAGCCGCGGCATTGCGTATCAACTCGCGGGCGTTGGCTGCGGACTGGCGCAGTGGACGAAACCAGGCGCTGATACTGTTACTGCCACCGGTGAGCTGCATTTCCAGAGTTAGATTTCTAAAATCCTTATGGGGAGGGGCGAAATGGACCTGAATCTGCTCCGGATTCACCTCCAGCTCTTCGGCCACCAGCGTGGTTAATCCGGTGTAGATCCCCTGCCCCATTTCATCCTGTGGCAAATAGAAGTGAATCTCGTTGTCTTCGGTAATTTGCAAAAAAGAACTGGGGGTAAACCCCTTGTCTTTGGAGTTGTGGTCTCGCGTCGATGCAGCACACCCTGCCACCAAAGGGACGCCCAAAACCAGACCACCTCCGGTAAAACCCAACAGCTTCAGAAAGTTGCGCCGGCTCGGAGTCAACTGGCTCATGGACTTTCTCCCTTATCTTCCTGCACATTGTTCTCTGTGGGCAAGTAGTAGCCTACGGGTCTACTGGCAGTGCTGTTGAGAGCCTTGGCGGTTTCTGTTATCGCTTTTTTAATCCGAGGATAAGTGCCGCAGCGACAGATATGGCCTTTCATGGCGTTGTCGATCTCTTCTTCCGAGGGGCTGAGGTTTTTGGCCAATAGCGCACTGGCACTCATTAATTGACCGGACTGACAGTAACCACACTGGGGAGCATTGTTGTCTATCCAGGCCTGTTGCAGAGGATGGAGGTTATCAGCAGATCCTAAACCTTCGATGGTTTTGACAGACTTACCGCTAACGGCTGATACAGGATGTATGCAAGTACGCACCGAATCACCATCCAGGTGCATGGAACAGGCACCACAGAGTCCCTTGCCGCAACCGAACTTGGACCCCTTGAGCTTGAAGTAATCCCGAATAACCCACAGAAGCGGTGTGTCGGCTGGAATATCGACACTGACATCTTCGCCATTGAGTTGAAAGCTGATCATGGTTACCTACCGCTTAGCTGTACTTTACCAACCGCACCCGCGTCGGAAGAGTTTGGCGCTGTAGAAAAGCGACCAATGGCCCAGTATAGAAATATGGATTGCATAACCATCAATGACAGAAGCATAGGCGTAAACGTGGGATCATTTGCTTCGACGGACATAAAGTGACTAATCACGGCGTCACACACGATAAGCCCCAGGTAGAACCAGGCGGTGCCCAGAAACAGATCTCTGCGTCCTTGCATAATCGCTATCGCCAGAACGATCCAAGTGGCTGTCATCATGTAGTCTACATAACTGATGGACGCGTAAACCCGTTGGGTCATCCCTTCAAGAGCGGCTTGCTCGACAGTGACATTGGCGACTTCAATACCAACGATGATAAAGATGATGGCATTAGTGATGCAAAAACTGTAGGCGAAAAACTGCTTAATCATGATAAATCACTTCTATGTTTGGATAACAACCTGACGTGTTGGCTAAACCGGCGGAGGGATACTCCTGGTCCGTTTGGTCATGCTCCCATTGAGTTGAAACAGGAGACAGACGTTAGATTAAAGGGGATCGCTGGACCAAACTATGAGATGGTTGGCCAAGATGTGGCCACTTTGGCCAAGTGCTGAGGGGGAGTATGTGGCGGAAGCTAGTCAGCTTGCCGCAGTTTGATGTATTCGGTTTTGGTCTCCGGCACAGGAAACTGCTCTGCCATCGAACGAGAAAAGCCACCGGTCTCGACAACACGAACATGACACCGCTGCAATTCACGGGGTTGCGACACACCACAGGAATGTGCAATGAGGCCAACGCCGTAGTTAATCTTCTTGGCATAAGCCGCCACGCGGGCGGTTTTATCTTCGAGCACCAGCCCACGTTGAAGCTCCTTCTTGTGAGTCGTAATCCCCGTGGGACAGGTATTCTTGTTGCACTGTAGTGCTTGAATACAGCCCAACGCGAACATAAACCCGCGTGCGGATGTACAAAAATCCGCCCCTGCACTGATTGCCCAGGCTACCTTGCCGGGGGTAATCAGTTTGCCTGAAGCGATAACTTTAATCCGCTCACGCAAACCGTATTCGTGTAGCAGGTCGACAACAAGCGGTAAGCTTTCGCGCAGTGTCATACCCATATAGTCCATCAGTGGCTGAGGTGCCGCGCCGGTGCCGCCATCGGCGCTGTCGATGGTGATAAAATCCGGCGCTTGGTCAATGCCCCTGGCGTGAATGGCTTTAAACAAATCGTCGAAGAACTCCAGCTGTCCCACGACCATCTTAAATCCCACTGGCTTGCCGGTTACGCTTCGAATCCGGTTGATCATGTCCAGTAGATCATCCACAGAGCGAACTTCCTCATGCCGATTGGGACTGATCGAATCCTGACCCACCGCTATACCACGTATCTCTGCGATTTCCTCTGTGACCTTCGCGCCTGGCAGAATGCCACCTTTACCCGGCTTGGCGCCCTGGCTCATCTTGATTTCAAACATCCGCACTTGCTCATGGGAGGCAATTTCCTTGAGTTTTGCATCGCACAGCTTACCCTCGGAGTTTCGAACACCGTACTTGGCCGTACCTATCTGGTAAACAAGATCGCACCCTCCCCGCAGATGGTACGGAGATAAGCCACCCTCCCCGGTGTTCAGCCAGTTTCCGGCCTGGCGGGCACCGTGGGACAGTGCAAGCACCGCGGGCTTGGAGATAGCGCCAAAGCTCATCCCGGAAATGTTAAGCAGCGACTTGGTCGAATAAGGCTTAATGCAGACACCTTCGCCAATGGTAACAGGTCTCGGCTCGACCACATCGTCCTCGAGAGTTGGAAACGCGCTATTGAGAAAAATCGGTTCGCCTTCCAACGTCAGTGACCGAGTGGAACCGAATGCGATCGTCGTGTCGACCTGTTTTGCGGCCCGGTACACCCACGAACGTTCAGCACGGTTAAAGGGTAACTCCTCCCGATCCATGGCAAAGAAGTACTGGCGAAAGAACTCACCCAGGTGTTCAAACGCGTAGCGAAACCTTCCGACAACTGGGTAATTGCGACGTATGGTTTGTTTGGTCTGGGTCTTGTCGATCAGATACAACGCAACCAGGATGAGAATTCCTATGCCGAACAGGAACAGCAGGGTTAATGCGGTCCATTGAATAACCGCCTGGGCAAGCTGCTGTAGATTCTCCATGACTCCCCTCCTGGTGTATGCTGAGCCCCACAGTAGCGGCCCTCCTAGATAAACCTGCCGCTAATGGGGTTAATACTGTAGTTTACCTCCCAACCATCAATGTTCAATATTTATATAGACTAGTGGTCTTGAAAGCAGATAGCGCCATGAGCACTGAATCAGCCCGGCACCCGCTTATAAACTCAACAACAAGGGCGCCAGGCGCTTGCGGTGATGCGCGGATTCGCCAAACTGCTGCTGACTCCACTGCGCTCGCCGAATATACAACTGCGCATCGCATTCGTAGGTAAAACCCATACCACCATGAAACTGCACGGCCCGGTCCCCTGCCATTAGCAGTGCGTCATTGGCCGACGCCTTGGCCATACGGCAGGCGACTTCGAGGTCGCGATCCATCTTTCCCTGGCCCTCTTCAAACAGCGTTGCCGCGTGGTAGACCTGGGAGCGCGCACCTTCCAGTTTAGTGAGAATATCCACACAGGGGTGTTTTAAGGCCTGATAGGAGCCAATCAATTTGCCGAACTGCTTACGGGTATTCAGATACTCAACCATCAGGTTCAGGCAGGAGGATGTTGCGCCCACCGCTTCCGCCGCCGTCAGCAATGCACCAATCAATTTGATATCATTCAATATCTCCGAGGTATCTTCCGCCACCAGAATAGCTTCTGCTGATACAGACACGCCGGTAAAATCCACTCGTGCGGAGCGCTTGGTTTCATCGATTAATGCGTGAGCTTGTACGGCGCCCTCCTCCAATTGATTGCGCGTCACCATCACAAAACGGGCATTGCCCTGATATTGAGTGAGGACGATAAACAGCTCCGCGCTCACGGCATCGTCCACAAACCATTTCTCTCCCTTTAAGACCAACTCATCATTGAGTTCCTGGGTAGTACTGAATGCCCCCCAATCTTCATTATCCAATAAAGCTACGGTGGCAATCTGCCCTTCCACTATTCTCGGTAACCAGCGCTGCTGCTGATCAGTGCTGCCCGCTTGCAACAATATTTGTGCCGACAAAGTACAGGAGATAAAAGGCGTCGCGGACAAACTTCGCCCCATACTTTCCACAATGGGCACCACCGTCTCGATGCCCAGCTCAGAGCCTCCAAAACGCTCGGGTACGGCGATACCCGTCCAACCGAGTTCTACCAACTGCGCCCAGACGCTCTCTTCATATCCCCGAGAAGAGTCCAGTAACTCCCTGACCTGCTCAATAGATGAAGTGTCCTCACAAAAGCTGCGAGCGCTTTCCAGAATCATCTTCTGCTCTTCGCTGAAGTTGAGGCTGTCGACTTTATGATTTCTCGCTTGTTGACCGAAATTCATGATGACTCCCCTTACTTCGGCAGACCGAGCGCATGCTCAGCAATGATATTGGTTTGAACCTGGCTGGTGCCGCCACCAATGGTGGCCGAGAAGTTATTAAAATAGGCGTGCTGCCAGATACCGCCATCCAGGGCATCGTTATCGTGGATATAGAGCCCACCTTTGGCCCCCTGCAAACTCACCGCATACTGTCGCATACGCCGGAACAGCTCCGTGGCCTCAAGCTTGCCGGACAACATGAGAGAGAGTGGATAGTCGGTACACAGATCCTGAATGCTACTGCGCTTTTGATTCAGTAACAGGTTTCGCTCCTCCATAATGAACTGCACCAACTGATCCTGAACGATGGGATCATCTAACAAGGGCTTGCCGTCGCGCTGGATCGTGCGGCAGGTTTCGATCAGATCGGCACTGGTCATCGAAGTAATCTTGTAGGTACTCGCCTGGCCACCATCCACACTGCGCTCGTACTGCAAGGTTTGCATGGCCAGTTTCCAGCCATCGCCCTCATTGCCCATCAGGCAATTCGCCGGTATTCGGGCATCGTCAAAGAACGTTTGCGCAAAACCGTACTCGCCGGTGATCTTGCGAATCGGCGATGTGGAAATGCCCGGCACGTCCATCGGCGAGAGAAAGAAAGACAGCCCCGCGTACTTGCTCTGGGCTTCAGGGTTGGTGCGCGCCAGCAGAATCATATATTTGGCATAGGTGCCGTGGGTAGTCCAGATCTTACTGCCGTTAATCACATAGTCATCGCCGTCACGCACAGCGCGGGTCTGTGCATTGCCGAGATCAGAACCGTGATCCGGCTCAGAGAAGCCCTGGCACCAGATATCATCGCCGGTCAGAATACCTTTTATGTACTTCTGTTTCTCGGCCTCGGTACCCAACTGCAAAATCAGTGGCCCGGCCCACCCCAGGCCGATGGTATTAAAGATAATCGGCGCTTTGTGGTTCATCAGTTCTTCGTCGACGATATCCTGATAGACCTGTGGCATACCGCGACCGCCGTAGGCCTCCGGCCAGGCCATGCCCAAATAACCGGCGTCGTAGACCTTGCGCTGCCAGGCAATAAGGAATTCCAGTTGTTCCTCGGTTCCCACTTCCATAAAGGTCAATGGCAACAGAAAGCCGGGATCTTCAGGAATATTGTCCGCCAGCCAGGCAATCACCTCCTGTCGGAACGCCGTTAAAGTATCTGCGTCGGTATTCATGCTTAACCTCAAATCATCATCTGCTCTTTAAATAGCATTTGCTTAAGCCCATGTCGCCCTCGGAGCGGGCTGCTACGAGTTGGAATTGAAATAGTGGTAACCCGTTCCACAGATAATATGAAGCTACTGAACAGGCCGCTTTGGAAACGGTGCCAAACGGTTTACATTTGGTGCCAGAGTGATCTGATGGGCATCAAACCTGCCCGGCAAAGTCCCGGGGTGAGCAGCCGTGCCAACCCTTAAAGGCCGTTGAGAAGGAGGAGGTATTGACGTAACCGAGCAGAAAAGCGATCTCGGTAATGGGGATCTTCTGATCGCTCAATAAACGTACTGCCATGGCCGAGCGCAGTTCCTGCACCACATTGGCAAACACCTCATCGCGATCAGACAACCGCCGCTGCAGCGTGCGGCGGGATATTGCCAACTCTTTGGCGATGGTATCGATGGTCATCTCGCCAGAAGGCAACGCCCTGACGATGCAACGCCGCAGCCGGCGCATAAAACCATCCCCACTGCCCTTTTCGATGACGCTCAGCAGATTGTCCTTACTCAGCGGGGATTTCTCATCCCATACCTTGATAATCGGGTATTCCAATGCCGCCGCCGGATAAAACAGACCGCTAAACGATTGACCGAACTCCAGTTGCCCGCTAAAGATTTGACGATGGACCGTCGTATCAGAGGGCTCCGGGTAGCTAAAATAAACCGTCGGCACCGGGACTGGCCGATAGCAGACCGAGTTAAGCAGGGATTGGCACAAGCTCAACATCATATCAGTGATATAACGACCGCTGTCTTGCACCGGCACCAGAGGCCGCCACTCGCTGCGGAGCATATCGCCCTCTCTCACCACGACGGTTTCGCCAATATCTCCCGCCGCTTCTAGAGTACTGGGCATCATATTCAGCCATTGACGAAAGTGGCTACAGATGGCCGAGAGATACATCAATAGATTGGTCTGATTCAGAAAGCTGGCGCGGCCGGCCCACAAACCGATATCCTCGCTGTCGGCGAGCTTGGCCAGTTGCTTGGTGAGATTATAAAGCGTCTCTACCGGGATAAAGACATCCGGGTTTTCCAGCCAGATCGGGTCGATATCCGCGCTGGAGAACAGTTGATCGCGGTCTACACCCAGATCATCGGCCAGCTGCAGAAATACTCTGGCGATCCGGGCTGACACGGTTTTTCCAGGGGCTGCTATTGAAGAGGCTGTCTTGTCTGAGTCAATACCGCTCATGGTTTATCGGGTTTGAACCGCTATTAAACGTCGATCTACAAACAATAGCGACTTTGTGCCGGGCCATCAAACCCACTACCCGCTTTTTTGACCATCTGAAAGACAGCTCTAAAAACGATACGACAATTTACCGTACCAATAGGCCCCGTTAAAACCAAAAGGCGCCGACCGCCGGGAGTATGTGAACACACCGGGGCTGTTTACAATCTGCTCCCCTCCGACAGCCGTTTCCAGAGCACCACCGCGGCTGTTGCCGATCCGGTTTCGGTCTGGCAGCTTATCGAAGATATTGACTCCACCCAGGCTAACGCTAAAGCCGTTGTTGAACTGGTAACTGACATTGATATCCGTCAACAGCTTTGCGCCGTAGGTCTGACGCCCACCGTCCGACACAGTGTATTCACCAAAGCGGTTTAGCAACAGGTTGACGCGCCAGTTCTGCCGCTGGTACGCCGCCGTCAAACTGACCCGGTCTTGCGGCTGCCACTCCTCGATAATAGAGATATCTTGCGCGCTGAATACCACAGTCGGATCCAGCTGCGACAAACTGCCACCTGCAGAGGTATAAAGGTCAGCCACCTCGGTCTCGGTTTTATTCGCCGCCAGTGTCAAATCCAATCGTCCTCCGCCCAGGCGGATATCCTGGTAGGTCATCACCAAATCTACACCGCGTGTCTCGGTATTGGCGCCATTGAGGAAAAATTGTGCTGCCCCCGCGCCAGCAGTCTGCAGAGCTTCTCCCAGGCTGCCGCTGGGATCACTGTCGGTATCCAGACGGTTGCTGATCACAATCCGATCATCAATATCAATCGCATAATAATCCAGAGTCACACTTATGGATTCAGTGGGCGTATAGACCAAACCCACGCTCAGATTGATGGACTCCTCTTCCTGTAACTGAGGAATGCCCAATAATCGGGCCAGTCCGCTGTCATTGCGAAAGGTACCCACCTGCACAGGGATCTGCGCTCCCGAAGGATCGTCAGGGTTGGTCACAAACTGAGTGCCGACGTTGTTAAAATACTGCTGCTGCATGGACGGCGCCCGAAAGCCGGTATTCACAGCAGCCCGCAGACGCACCTCGCTGCTGACCGCCAGATTGGCACCCAGTTTGAAATTGGCGCTGTCGCCAAAGTCCTGGTAGTCGTCATAGCGCAGTGCGGCACTGACCAATAAAGATTCGCCCCACTGGTGTTCCATATCCATATAGGCAGACACCACGTATCGGTCTTCATCCACGGCTGATGCCGGCCCTATTCCTGGAAATCCCTGTATTCCAGCTTCGGCATCTTGCGGGTAGAGTGAGGCACCGTCGTTGTCGAGATCGGTATCAAAATCACGGTACGCATAGGCCTCACCGGGACGAACGCGGTAGTCGTCGATTCGGTATTCCAGGCCGGCAGCGATCCCCAGATCAGCACCGGTGTGTGTCCAGTCCAGATTTAGGGTCTGCAAGCCCAACTCCAGGCCATAGGCCTTGGCGCGCCTGGGGATGCTGTTGCGTATGTCTGTATCACTGAGGCCCCGACCGAATCTCAACTCGTTGACGAATGAATAATTGATGGAATTTGCTACAACATAATCGATGGTATTCTTGCCATAGGTGTAGGACAGATCCAGCTTTTTGCCCTTACCCAGGTCAACCCGATAACCCAGATTGATGGACCTGTCTTTAATACGGGAATTGATCAGGGGCAAAAAGCCATCGGGGATAACATTGTCACCGTCTTGCAGCGCGGCGGAAAAGCCCGAACTGGGATTGCGATAAAAAGCACCGGACTGGTTGTCTCGCTCTGAGTAAGTCACAAAGCCATAGAGTTCCCCTGCTCCTACGTCCATCTGGGCATTGAGTACAAACGCCCATTGTTCCGAGTCGGCATCGCCGATGCGAAACAAATCGCGGTCGAAGTCAATTTCCCGGCTATCACCGACCTCTTCAAAACCATCGCCATCACTGTCACTACAGCCCCCATAAACGCAAACACCTTGACGCCCGCTACGGTCGGTCCTGCCTCTGTCACGGTAATTCAAGGCAGCATGGAGAAATCCTTCGCGTCCCAGCGCAAAGCCTTTGCTTAAATCCACGTTGGTGGTGGTGCCGTCTCCCTCCTTATATTCGCCGTAGGAAGTACTCAGCACCCCGGCTTTATTGTCATCTTTAAGAACCACATTAATCACACCGGCAATGGCATCCGAGCCATACTGGGCAGCGGCGCCATCGCGAAGAACCTCTATCCGTTCTATGGCCGCCGCCGGAATACTGTTCATATCCACACCCGCAGTACCACGCCCTACCGAGGTATTGATGTGCAGCAGCGACGCCTGATGGCGACGTTTACCGTTAATAAGAACCAGCGTCTGATCCGGCCCCAGACCCCGCAAGGTGGCCGGTCGCAGTGCATCGGTACCGTCACTGATACTGGACGAGGAAAAATTGAACGACGGCGCCAGTATCTGCAGCATCCGCCCAACTTCTGTATGTCCCGTACCAGCCATGGCCGCTATGGGTATCACATCCACCGGCACAGGCAGATTACCGGCAGAGCGGCCCTCAGCACGGGTGCCAATGGTGACGATGACATCCATGTCCATTAGCTCTTCCATAGATAGATTCAGCAGATCTTCAGTGTCCGGGGTGGTATCGGCAAAGCTGGGAGTAAGTATACAGCCTAAAATAACACCAGCTATAGGAGCAAGGTAATGGGTAATGGAAAAGATTTGGGGTCGATTCATGGAGTGAGGACAGTTCTTATGACAGGGCTTTTCTATAAGTATAGCCCAACGCCACCAGCTGCCAAGCGGAAATTCCACGCCTTGCTGGAGGACGGTATAACCTTGAAAAAGCCCATCCAGACTTCACGCGGTAACTCGGACAGGTTTTTCTGAGGAGAAAGAACAGATGTTGAAGTTTGTCTGAACAAGATTGCATTCATTCCGCGCAAGAAAGCACTCCCTCGACGCAACACCACTACTATCCATCTTCAGAATGGAGATAATCCTATAACCCACCAGCCCCATCTCAAGCAGTGTTTGACGATCGAACCAAACTTGAGATCAGGGACAATAGGAGATAATACCTTTGGCCGCGCTCAAACAACTGCTGAAAAATATTGACCAGACCGAGTGCGGCCCCCAGGTCGCCGCAATTTTTGACTTTGACGGCACGATTATCGCCGGTTGGTCGGCGACAGCGTTTGTGCGAGAACAGGTAAAACGTGGCCAACTATCCCCTCAGGGTCTAAAAGATTTACTCGCGGCGATGGTCTCCTTTAGTCGCGGCAGTTTGGGTTTTTCCGGACTGATGTTGGTCAGTGCCCGCTCGATGAAAGGTGTCAGTGAACAGACGTATATTGATATCGGCGAGCACATGTATCACCACCATATTGCGCGACTGATCTACCCGGAAGCCAGAACTCTGATTGATGCCCATAGAGCCAAGGGGCACACCCTTGCCGTTATCAGTTCGGCAACACGCTATCAGGTAACGCAGGCGGCAGAAGAATTGGGTATCGAGCATGTTCTTTGCAGTCGGTTTGAAATTGAAAACGGGCAGTTTACAGGAGGTGTCGAGCGACCTCTTTGTTTCGGTGAAGGCAAGGTAGTGGCGGCTCAAAATCTCGCCTCTGCAACCGGGGCCAAACTCGATCAGAGCTTTTTTTATTCCGACAGTCACGATGACCTGCAATTGCTCGATCACGTCGGCCACCCTCAACCACTGAACCCCAATAAGAAACTCAGCGCCATCGCTAACTCCCGCGGATGGGACTGTGCCAGTTTCGACAGCCGCGGCCGTCCCTCCCTGAACCGCCTGGTCCGTTCCATGGCGGTAACCGGCAGTATGGTTTCCAGCTTTGCCGCAGGAATGCCCGTTTGGGCATTGACTGGTTCGCGCACCAAAGCCCAGAATTTTTCTCTGTCGCTGTTCGGCGACACAGCCAGTGCTTTAATCGGTATGGACCTGGAAGTCACCGGCGAGCAACACCTCTGGTCACAGCGGCCAGCGGTATTTGTCTTCAATCATCAGAGTAAAGCAGACCTGGTGATTATCACCAAACTGTTGCGTCGAGACATCTCCGCGATTGGCAAACAGGAAATCAGGAAACTGCCCGTTATTGGCAAGATTTTGGAAATGGGAGGCGTGGTGACCATTGATCGTGCCAACTCCGCCAGCGCCATTGAAGCCATGCAGCCCCTGGTAGACATGATGAAAAAGGGCGGTAAATCCGTCGTAGTCGCCCCCGAGGGCACACGCACGGTATCAACCGCACTCGCTCCCTTCAAAAAGGGGCCCTTTCACCTGGCCATGCAGGCGGGGGTACCCATGGTGCCTATCGTTATTCACAATGCCATTGATGTGGCGCCCAAAGGGGATTTCATTTATCGAGCCGCCACGGTTAGAGTCGACATATTGCCACCCATTGACACCTCTTCCTGGCGTGCTGCCACAGTCAATAAACATGTTGCTGATGTTCGCCGTATGATGCAGGCGGCTCTTGGTCAGGTATCACCCTCAGAAGCACCCGAGGTAAATCAATGACTTCAGCTCACAATCCCCTGCCCCATTCCTGCAGTAACAGACCCGCCGTCTATATTCTCGATGCCGCCAACTCTCTGGAAGAGAAGCTTCTACGTGAGTGGTTACAGCAGCAGGCTCCGCACCAGCACAGCGAAAAGGGCACACATTTTCTCAGGTGGAATCTTGAAGAAGAGCCAAAAAGTTCACAGCTAACCGCGCTTGAAACGTTGCTCGGTTCTGGAGACGATGCGGTCATCACTCCCCTGCGTGTGGTGTGGCTTCCATCACCCGATTTTATTGGCTCTGGGCCACGTTTGCACCACCTGTTGCTTGGCAACCCAAGACGGCCGGGTGCTTTGACAGCGCGTTATATTTTGCGGCGCTTTCCTGAAAGAGTTTGTTGCATTGCCGGCGAACCCGAGACCATTCACAACCTGGCGGAGCAGTACAAATATCGCCTGCAGAGCAACCCGAAACAAACGCCGGATGCCTTCGCCGGCTTTGTTGCCCGGCAAGGTGGATTAGCACTGGATATCGCTGAGCGCCGACTGCAAGGGGGGCGCTATAAGGTTCCCCGTTTTATTATGGCGAGCCTTAGTGAAAGCCCGGCTTACAAAGCCGCCTTGGAAAAAATCGCGGAGCGCGATCAGACTTCCTTGAATGAGACCTGGAAAAAAGCCAGGATCTATATGAAGGAGATGATCTCACTTCCCAGTCGGTTTTATTTGGATGTTTTTTCCCGTTTCAACAATTTTCTTCTGAAACTGGGTTACGAAAGAGACTTGGTTGTTGATCCCGCGGCTATAGAACAGCTGCGTACAGTGGTACGTCAGCACCCTTCGATACTGTTATTTACCCACAAAACCTACCTCGACGGCGCGGTGTTACCCAAGGTTCTTTACGATAACGACTTTCCTTTATGCCACGTTTTTGGTGGCGCTAACATGAATTTCGCGGGCTTTGGATTCCTGCTGCGGCGCGCCGGTGGTATTTTTATTCGCCGCTCTTTTCAGGACAATGAACTCTACAAGCTCACACTGCGTCATTACATCGGTTATTTAATGGAAAAGCGCTTTCCGCTGTCCTGGGCGTTCGAAGGTACCCGCTCACGACTGGGAAAGTTAATGCCACCGCGGTATGGTCTGCTCAAATACGTGCTCGATGCCTGTCACACCACTGAAGCTGAAAACATCCATATCGTTCCAATTTCCATCTCCTTCGATCTGATTCACGACGTCGAAGAATATTCCCTGGAGCAGGCAGGGAGAATAAAGAAACCGGAGTCTCTGCGCTGGTATCTCGGTTACATCCGCGGATTGCGCAAGCCCATGGGTCGAGTGTATATGGATGTCGGTGACCCCGTCGTTTTAGCCAAGGCCCCTCAGCCCGATGACCGCCCCGCTCTGCACAAAATTGCCTTCCAGGTGGCGGTGGAAGCCAACAGAGTAACGCCAATCACTCTGCCGGCGCTATTAACTTTCTCTCTACTGGGGGCGACACCGAGAGCACTGACCAAAGCTGAGCTCAAGAGAGAACTGCTTTTGTTGATTAACTGGGCAAAGGATCGAAATATTCGGCTTTCCAGCGACCTTGATATCGACAACATCTCCCATCTGCGTCAGCTGCTCGATCATATGCTGGCGGAGAAGCTTATTGCCAAATATGATGAAGGCCCTGACGAGGTTTATGGCATCACTCCGGAGCAACATCGAGTCGCCAGCTACTACCGCAACACTATTATTCACTTTTTCGTGAACAAGGCGATCATAGAACTGGCACTGCTCAAAACCTGCGATGCAGCGGGCGACGGGCTGGAACAGGAATTTTGGGAAGAAGTCGATCAACTGCGGGATCTGTTCAAGTTTGAATTCTTCTACTCTCCCAGTACGGAATTTCGCCAGGAGATCATCCAGGAGCTGGATAACACTCACCCGCAATGGAAATCCCTGCTACGGGGGGACAAGGCATGCCGCCAGCAGTTGTTGGACGCCCTGCAGCCACTGGTGGGTCACACCGTGCTGCTGCAGTATGTAGAGGCCTATAAAATCGTAGCCGACCTGATCGTTCAACAACCTACTGAGCGTCCGCTTGAAGAAAAAGTAATCATCGCGGCTGCCCTCAAGCACGGTCGCCAAGCCTATCTGCAAAGGCGCATCAGCAGCAACGCCTCTATCGGAAAGATATTGTTTCAAAACTGTTTTAGGCTGTTAACGAATATGGGACTCACGGGTTCCAACCATAAGGAGGCTGAGCAGCCACGCAGACGCATCGCCCGAAGGCTTCAAGAATTAGCGCTGCGCCTTGAGACAAGCCAAGTCATTGCCAATGCTTACAGAGACGCTCAATTTAGGAATTAGTCAATCATGCAACAAATTAGCCCACAGGATGCGCAATTTCTCTATATGGAATCGCCCAACAATCTGACGCATGCCACGCTGGTTTCACTGTTTGATCCCACGACTGCGCCGCAGGGCAAGGTAACGTTCGACGACATAGCCGCTCATATTAAAAGTCGTCAGGACACTTCTGCCTTATTTACCCGGCGACTACATCACGTTCCGTTGGAGTTGGATTATCCCTACTGGGTGGACGATGAGCACTTCGATATTGATAACCATTTGCGGCGCAGTCAACTGGCAGCCCCCGGTGACTGGCAGCAGTTCTGCCTGGAAATATCACGATACCACTCCAGTGCGCTGGATATGCGCAGACCCCCATGGGAAATGAATATTATTGAGGGACTGGACAAGATTGACGGTCTGCCTGCCAACAGCTATGCCATTGCCACTAAGATCCATCATGTTGCCGTTGACGGTGCATCGGTGATCAAATTCCTGGCGGCCCTTCAGGATTCAGACGCGTTGGGTACCCGGGTAGTGGAGCCCTCAGCCGAAACACGGTCAACACACAAGGCACCAGGGGTCGGAGACATGATCAAACGCGCCCTATCCAACAACCTGGTTGCCCCTATTCGAGTGACCGACGTATTATTGTGCTCTGCTCCGCTAATACGCCGCGCTGCCCGGGAAACGCTGGGCGCCATCGCCAGTGGCAAATCGACCGTTCCCGAGACGCGTTTTTCTGGCACAGTCTCACCCAACAAGACAGTGGATGCCACCAGCTTCTCACTGAATGATTTCAAGAGCATCAGCAAGTTGGTCGATAAGGCCAAAATCAACGATGTGGTATTGGCCGTTTGCAGTGGCGGACTGAGACGCTATCTACAACACCACAATGACCTGCCGGATGACTCGCTAATCGCCTGGGTTCCCATAAACCGGCGCCCTGGTGCCAGCCAGGTGTCGACGGGTGAAGATCCCGGCAACAATCTGAGTGCCATGACCACCCCCATACATACGAATATTTCCGATCCCCTGCGCCGATTGCGGGCCATTGTCCGGTCAACCGCAGACAGCAAGGAAGCCAGGAGTGGTACGTCGGTGAGACTGATGGCCGATATTACGCGCAATGTCGCCTCGCCCACCCAGCTCGCCGCCGCCAAGCTGGCAGTCAAAACCAAATTTGGCAGCGCCTGTAATGTGTTTATCTCCAATGTCCCTGGTGATCAGGAGCAACGCTATATGAATGGAGCGCGTATTGCCGGTAACCTGGCTATAGCGCCCTTGAGCGATGGAATGGGGCTCTTTATTGGTGTTTTGAGTTATAACGGACGCATCAGCTTTACCATTACCTCCAGCAGGGAGCTGTTGCCTGACAGTGAACGTTTGGTGGAATGTCTCAGGGCAGCGTACACAGAGTTAATGTTTCTGGCCGACCCGGAGCATAGCGAAAAGGAAAAAGGCCAATGGCTCTGAACGATTCCAACGTTCATAGTTCCTTCTCCTTTCTTGCTAAAGATGGACTCAGGATAACGACTCATCGCTGGAAAGCGAAGGCGCCGAAAGCGATAGTGATCATCGTACATGGTGCCGCAGAGCACGCCCGGCGTTATCGACGGCTCGCGCAGACCTTGCTGGAAAACGGATATGGCGTCTTTGCTCCCGACCTGCGCGGCCATGGACTCACCGCGCGAGACAGCGGCCTTGGCGTATTTGCCAGCGCCAATGGCTGGAATCTGGCGGTGGACGATTTGCATCAACTGAATCAAATCGTTGGTGAATCCTACCCAAACCTGCCCATCGCCATGCTGGGACACAGTATGGGCTCGTTGATGACGCAGCAGTATATGGCACTCTACGGCGACAGCATCGAGGCCGTTGCTCTCAGTGGCTCCACCCTGGTGGAGGGGTTTGATGAATTTATACCCACCATTCAGGCCGAACTGAACAAGGAAGGCAGAGAAGCACCCTGCCGTACCATGGGCGATGTCTTGAAGGGCGGATTTGCTGACAGTATTGAAAACGCGCGCAGCCACCATGATTGGCTAAGTCGGGACAGTCACGAAGTTCAGGCCTACAGCGATGACCCTCTTTGCGGTATTGATCTTAGTATCGGCGCCTGGCTGGATATGCTCAGGCATAACCGTATTCCCAGAGCGATTACTGAATTTGAACAAATCCCCAAGCAGCTGCCTGTCTATCTGTTTGCCGGAGATAAAGATCCCGTCAATGGAAACCTCAGCGCGCTTTTTACTTTAATCGATCACTACGCCGCTGCGGGCATTGAACACATAGCGCACGATTTTTATCCCGGCGGGCGTCATGAAATGCTCAATGAAATCAATCGAGATGAAGTGACCGATAATCTCTTGACGTGGCTGCATAATGCACTATCGCCTCATTTTGCATAGGCTTTATCTCATTAAACTGGGGTGGCGGATTCAATATAACGGATATGATGCTGTGCCACGTCCTGCGGACATTCCAGCATAGGGACGTGGCCCACATCCTCCAGGATAACGCTGCTACTGTTGTCGATGGAGTCGGACAGTACATCCACACAACTCACATCGATAAGTCTGTCGTGGCGCCCCCAGACAATCAGACAGGGTACTCCCACACGGGGTAGCTTGTCATTTAGTGGCTGTTGTTCGATCTCGGACATCACGGACCAGAAAACGCCATTCAAATGAGGCTGACGCTCAATCAGCTCCTGATACTTGACACGACGAAATACATTGGGAATCTTGATAGGTTTGTGCGCCACAAGAGATAACAAGCGATCAAAGTCCTCCAAAGAGGATACCTCAAACAGGTTCTTTCCGGCCTGTATTGCATGGTCAAGTTCACAACGATGTTCGCCTTTAACCCCCGCGCTGTTAAACAAGGCGATGGTCATCAGGTTTTGTGGATACTTGAGAGCGTAGGTGAGCGTGATATAACCCCCCATAGAATTGCCCGCCATATGGTACTTGTCGAGCCCTTTGGCCTGCAGAAAACGATGCAGCCGCGCCGTTTGTGAGGCCGCGCTATAGTCCCTTTGCGTTTTCCAACAGCTGTCACCGAAGCCGGGAAGGTCCGGCGCGATGACCCGGTACTTATGGGTAAAGTAACGGGCATATAGGGTCCAGTTGTCCTTGTCAGCGCCAAATCCATGGACCAACACCATCAGTTCAGCATCTTTCGGCCCCCCCTCCAGATAATGCCACTGCTCCCCATCCACGATCATAGTGTGAGATGTGAGTCTACTCTGGTGGCGTATCAACGATGTGGTCATGGCAATGATTGGCTTGGGGAAAAAAATGTATGCCACTGCAAGAACAGCGATAACCACTGTCGCCAAGGTAATGAAGGTGTTCATCTTTTGTCCTGGTTCCCCCGGAGGTAGCTCTATTCTCTAGGGTTTCATACTAACCTCATACATCTGGTAAGGTGCATTCAAAATGCGCAAATAGATATTCCGAAGGCGTAGGTCAAGTGCCGGACGTTCATGACCCACTCCCCGGTAATCACCCTATGGGGTAGTACTCGATTTCCTCAATGGTTGCGATAGTTGTCGACACCATAAGCACAATAACTAAGCAACCGCAATGGAAGCCCCCAGACCGGAGAAAATCATGAACAAACCGTGTAATAGATTCGCCAAGCACCTTCTCGCCATCGCCATTTCTACCGTACCGCTGAGTTCTTTCGCGCAAATTGAGGAAATAATCGTCACCGCGCAGCAACGTGAACAAAGTCTGCAGGACGTTCCCATTTCCGTCAGTGCCATGGACGGAGAAACCATGGACAACCTCAACATGGATGATGTGACTGACATCTTCCTGTTTGTTCCCGGTGTCAGCTCTACGCCAAACTACCCGTTTACAGAGAAAACGTCTGTCCGCGGAGTGGGCTCACCCCAGTTCTCGTCAGGTTTTGACCCGCAGATAGGTGTCTTTGTGAATGGCGTCTACCAGGGGCGCAACGGTGCCCAGGCGATTTCGCTCTATGATGTGGCACAGGTGGAAGTGATCAAAGGGCCGCTGGGCACATTGTTTGGACGCAGTACCATTGCCGGCGCCTACAGCATTCAGACGGAAAAGCCCAGCCACGAATTGGGCGGTTATATTGACCTGGGAGTCGGCAGCCGAAATCGAGTCCAGGCCACGGGCGTACTGAATGTCCCGATCAATGATCGCTTTGCCATTCGGGCCGGATTCCACACCCAGGACGAGGACGGATTTCTCCATAATCTCGCCGACGGACAGGATGTGGGTGAAAACGATATCAAGGCCGGCCGCTTGACCGCCCTATATCACGGCGATGACTGGGAGGGAATGTTATACCTGAATTACGAAGACCGTAAAGAAGCTCCCAATATCTACCAGCTCACCGGGCCACAATCGGAACTCGCTGCGGCGGCCTCCGGGTTCTCTGCCCCATTGGGTGAATTCGACATCATCTCGGACTTATCCGACCGCGAGCTCAAGTCCAATTCGCGCTTGCAGGAAATGTCCGGCACTCTGAAATTTGAATTGAGCGATCAGACGACCTTGACCTCCATCACCAGCTATAGGGAGGCGAAATACGACTACGCCGAGGACTTCGATGGAACTGACCTGACGATTGTGGCTTCACCCTATACCCAGACTCAGGATGTCGAGTTGTTTCAACAAGAGATTCGGGTCAATTACGAGAGTGAATCCGGCCTCTCCGTGGTCTTGGGTGGCAGCTACTATCGTGAGGAGTTGACCGGTTCTCTGGGTTATTTTCTCGACCTCTCTCAGCCTTTTGCCGACACTGTCTACTATGACATGCCCACCCGAGAAGTCGGTTTCTTTGAGGGTGAGTATTCAGGTTGGTCGGTTTTCGCCGACATCACCTATGAATTGACTGAGCGAATCAACCTGACGGGCGGCGCGCGTTACAGTTTCGATGACAAGAAATTTTCGCAATATGTCCCCGACCCCGGGCTGCTTAATCCTCCGGGCGACTGGTCCACCGGTTGCTCCTGTTTTGTCTATGGCTACCATACATCCTCACCCATTGTTGGCGATAAGGACTGGGACGATGTTTCCCTGCGCATAGCGATTGACTATGAGGTCGCCGACTCGGTCACCACTTACTTCGCCTGGGCACAGGGATGGAAGTCAGGTGCCTTCGACTCGGTATCTATCGAGGGTGTCGCCGAGGAGGTTTTGCAAGCCAATATCTATCAAGGAACCCTGGATGCCAGCGCCGAAGGCGCAACCCCTGCATCCGGTGATCCGGAAACCAATGACAGCTTCGAAATTGGTTTGAAGTCCTACTGGTTCGATCAGACCCTGCAGGCCAACATTGCCGCTTATTTCTATCGCTTTAATGATTTACAGGTACTGGTGTCACGGGGCGCCGCTTTTGTGCTGGATACCGTGGAGGAATTGGAAGGCAGAGGGCTGGAAGCGGATTTTCGGTTTGTTCCTAATGACCACTGGGACATTTTTCTGAACTTCTCCTACATCGACTCGGAAATCAAGAAATTCTCATCGTCACCAGGACAGGTGGGAGAGCCAAATCAGTTCACACCGGAATGGACATTCTCTACGGTGGTGAATTACGCACACCCTGTTCCCGGCTGGAACGGAGAACTCTTTACCACGGTCTCCTACGCTTATACGGACGAGTTTCTGACCAACAACGACTCCAGTGGCGGCCCCAGAATGGGCGGAGATTATGAGCTGACCAACCTGCGCATCGGCTATCGTTCGGACGATAATTGGCGAATTTCCGCCTTCGTTGACAATTTGTTTGACGAATACGCTTATAGCCAATCGTTCACACCAGAGACCGGCTTTATTCCAGCAAACATCATCGGCAATATCATCCCGGGACGCACTCTCGGAATTGATTTGCACTATGAGTTCTGAGCTCTCCGTTTTGGCTAGTATTTAACATATTGGCTTAACTGACCGCCACTGCTCCAGCGGAATCACACCCCAGTGTAGTCACACCAAAGGGTAGTGGTGGCGACAATACCACTTTGACATAGTTCTAATGTACCCCCGATTACCGGGGGGATTTGTCCCAGGCGCTATTAAGGGCACCTGGATAAGAAGCAAGCAGCTTAAGTAACAGCAAGGAGAATCCCATGCAAAAGATTGACGCCCGTCAACTAGATCTTACTCATGACGTTGAGGGATTCATCGACCGCCAGCAGCCCGGATTTACCCTCGAACAGCCCTTCTATACCAGTCCCGAGTTTTTTCAATTGGACAAGGAGCGGGTTATTTTTCGGCAGTGGCAATTCGTGGATCATGTCAGCCGTATTCCAAATCGTGGCGATTTCTTCCTGTTCACTATCGCCGGTGAAGAGATTATTATCACCCGCGGTGACGAGGATAAAATCCATGCACACTTCAATGTCTGTCGGCACAGAGGCTCTCGTCTGTGCCTGGAGAAGCAAGGTCGAAAGCGCCGCCTGACCTGTCCCTATCACGCCTGGTCCTTTGAGCTGGACGGTCGCCTGGCCAATGCCCGCCAGATGCCCGATGGCTTTGACCCCAACGACTACAGCCTGCATTCCTGTCAGGTGCGTGTGTTTGAGGGACTGATTTTTATCTATCTTGGCAAGGAAGAAGAGGCACCGGATTTTGACTATATCGCTGACAACTACCTCCCCTGGATAGCCCCCTATAAACTCGCCGACACCAAGATTGCAACCGTGCGGCATTTCCCCACCCCCGCCAACTGGAAACTGGTGGTGGAGAACTTTCTGGAGTGTTACCACTGCCGCCCCTCCCACCCGGAGTATTGCTCGACCATGGGCCACGTGACTTACGATGGCGACGGCACCGAAGAGGGAATGGAAAAGTACCGTGTCATGTACAACCGCTGGCTGGAGAAAGCCAAGGCGCAGGGCCGGAAAGTCGGTTACTTTGAGCCACCCTGCCCGGACCAATCCCTGCGAGTCTCGCGCCAGGTGATCAAAGACAACGCCGTTTCCACCACTCAGGACGGCGGCCCGGCGTGCAAGAAGTTGCTGGGGGATCTCACGGATTACGACGGTGGCGATGCCTTTTTCGCCTTCGGGGAAAACCTCTACTTGCTGGTTTCCGACGACTACGTGGCACTGCTGCGCTTTACGCCACTGGATACCCTGGAGAGCGATGTCACCATCACCTATCTGGTCCACAAGGATGCTGAGGAAGGGGTCGACTACGAGCCCGATCGCGTCGCCTGGTTGTGGGAAGTGACCACGGAACAGGATGCCAAAATCATCATCGATAACCAGAAAGGTGTACTTTCAGACCGCTATCGCCCGGGCCCCTACAGCAAACTGGAAGGTAACTGCGAGACGTTTATTCGTCACTACCTCAAGATGCTGTCCGCCGCGGAGCGCCCTACCAGCAAACTCAATATCAATCCGGATGACTATACCGGGGAAGCTATCTTCTCCATTTAGCAGGTTATTGAAAAAGTCTTCCTGACTTTTTCAAAACACGAAAAGGATAAAATGCGATTTTTCCGTCTTGTCAGACGCCCATCGCTATACAGTAAATGTGTGTTATCCCCAATCCCGGGGATAACCACTCAGGAGAATAACATGAGCAAGATGTCGGAATACGACGTTGTCATTGTCGGCGCCGGTCACAACGGACTGACCTGCGCAGGTTATCTGGCCCGTTCAGGCCTGTCCGTCAAGGTTGTTGAGCAACGTCATATCGTTGGCGGTGCCGCTGTTACCGAGGAGTTTCATCCCGGTTTTCGAAACTCGATTTGTTCCTACACGGTGAGCCTTTTAAACCCCAAGATCGTCAGCGATCTGGAGCTTAATAGATACGGGCTCAATATCACCACCCGGGATTACTCTTCCTTGACGCTTGGCCACGACAACAAGTTTATACACCTGACCAAGGATGAAGAACGCAACGCCCGGCAGATTGCGCGCTATTGCCAAAAAGACGCTGAAGGCTTCCACGCCATGGAGGTTGTGCTGGAGCAGGTTGCCGATGTATTGCGCGATCTGGTACTGGAAACCCCGCCCAATGTTGGCGGAGGGCTGATGGACGCCTTCCGTGCCGGTAAAATCGCCAATCGCGTTCGTAAGCTCAGCCCGGAACTTCAACGGGAAACCATCAAGCTCTTCACCATGAGCGTTGCGGATTACCTGGCCGAATGGATAGATGGTGAAACCCTCAGCGGCGCCTGGGTTTACGTGGCACTGGTGGGCAATATGCAAAGCATTTACGCTCCCGGCTCCGCCTATGTATTGCTCCACCATATGTTTGGTGAAGTCAACGGTATCAAGGGCGCCTGGGGCCATGCACAGGGCGGCATGGGCTCGATCACTCAGGCCATGGCCAAGTCCGCAGAAGCACACGGTGTGGATATTGAAGTCAATGCCCCCGTAGCTGATGTCATCATCAAAAACGGTGTTGCCCGGGGGGTGCGTTTACAGGACGGTCGCGAAATCCATGCGCGCGTGGTCGCTGCCAATACCAACCCCAAATTGCTGTTCAATAAGCTGGTGGACAGCCAACATGTACCGGCGAGTTTCAGCCGTGAAATGAGCAACTACCGATGCCGCTCCGGCAGCCTGCGTATGAATCTTGCGTTATCAGGGCTTCCCGATTTCTCCTGCCTGGAAAAAGAGCAAGACCGCGAACCGTTTTTGCGCGGCAGTATCCTGCTGAGCCCGTCAAAAGCCTATGCCGAAACCGCCTATAGCGAAGCGATCGCTACGGGTTGGTCGAAAGCGCCCATGGTAGAGATGTTTATTCCCTCGCTTTACGATGACTCACTGGCGCCCAAAGGCCAACATGTTATGAGCATGTTCTGCCAGCACTTTAACCCGGAGTTACCGGAAGGGCAGAACTGGGACGACATTAAGGAACAGGTTGCGGATCAGATTATCGATACCGTGGCCCAGTACGCCCCCAACCTCAAAGACATTATTCTTGGCCGCATGGTGCTGACACCACTGGATCTGGAACGCGACTTTGGACTGGTGGGCGGTGATATCTTCCACGGCTGTTTGCATATGGACCAGACCTTTGCCATGCGCCCCACTGCCGGTTATGCCAACTATCGCATGCCAGTTGCCAATCTTTACCTCTGCGGCGCCGGAGCACATCCTGGCGGCGGCGTTACCGGTTGCCCCGGGCACAATGCCGCCAAAGAGATCCTGAAGGATTTCCGCTGGCACCGGGTGGCCTAGCTACTTCCCGTGCGGAAACACTGCTCAAGTCTGAATTGTAGGGTGGATTAGCCAAAGGCGTCGCCTAAAGCGCCTACTTTTGGAATCCACCTTTTGTCTGGCACTTTACCGGTAATTGGTGGATTACGCCTTTGGCTAATCCACCCTACACCTGGCCCAAACAGTGTTTCCAGATGGACACTAGCTAAATATCCCACGGCAGGAGACCTCTGCTGCTGCCGTTTTTTACAATTCTTATTAGGAACCATCACTATGACAGCCCTCTCTGTACAAAAACAACCGCTTGCCCTTACCGATCTGGCCGAATGTCCTTCCTTCGGCGAACCCATCGGCCCACTGCCGAAGCAAAGTTATAACCAGTTCTTTGACGATGGCCAGGGTACAACCATGGGGACCTGGGAGTGTGAACCCGGCAAATTGAAACTTGACCTTGGGGTAATGGAGTTCTGCCATCTGATCAAAGGTATCTGGACACTGACCGATGACAAGGGCGAGGTCACCGTGCTCAAGGCGGGCGACAGTTTTGCTTTTCCCCGCGGCTGGAAAGGCACCAGCGAGGTCACTGAAACGGTGCGTAAGGTGTATACC
Source organism: Pseudomaricurvus alkylphenolicus (assembly GCF_011683955.1). Taxonomy (GTDB): domain Bacteria; phylum Pseudomonadota; class Gammaproteobacteria; order Pseudomonadales; family Cellvibrionaceae; genus Pseudomaricurvus; species Pseudomaricurvus alkylphenolicus. The sequence goes on along the minus strand of NZ_JAAQPI010000009.1, from coordinate 88,320 downwards.
ATTATTGAGTAGGTAATATCGAACAGCTACGCAAAAAAGCAGCCAGTGATTCACTGGCTGCTTTTTTTGTGCCTTTTTGGCGAGATTTACAGTTGCGGCGGTATTGCATTCCGGCGTGGGTCATTAAAGAAAGGCCGCTGGACCACGGTGGCGGTCACCGTAGTCTCTCCGATAACCACTTGGCAATGTTGACCAACATCACCGAAGTTATCCGTAACCGAAGCCAAGGCGATATTGCGCTGTAAGGCTTCTGAATAGCAACCAGACGTCACCAGACCCAGCGATTGCCCCTGCATATCAAGGACAGTTGCCCCAAATTCAGAGGCGAGAGTGCCTTCCAGTTCCAGACCGATCAAGCGGAATTTTGATCCAGCTGTTTTTTCTGATGCCAGGGCATCGCGGCCAATAAAGTCACCCTTCTCCCAATTGATCAACCAGGCCATGTCCACTTCAAACGGCGATCGGGACATCTCGGAATCGCTGTTACCGTCGTAGGAAGCGCCTTCCAGCTCAAAGCCTTCATCGGGCAGAATCAAAGCGGCTTCCAGTCGCATCGTCAAAAGCGCCTCCATGCCCATGGGTTCGACACCGACGCTAATCAGGGCATTCCACAAGGTTTCTGACTGGTCTTTTTGCATCCACAGCTCGTAACCCAGGTCACCGGAAAATCCGGTGCGGGAAATACGCAGCTCTTCAGAGCCCAATGTAAAATCGGCAAAGCGAAACGGCTTTAGGGTTTCCAACCCCTCAATGCCCATTTCCTTTAGCAAGGCAAAGGACTTGGGGCCCTGCACTGACAAGACCGCTGAATCATGGGTGACATCAGTCACCTCAACATCGAAGTCTCCGGCCACCTGCTGAAGATAGGCCGTCTGGTTCGCCGCCGGATAAAGGCGGTATTCGTTTTCGCTGACGCGGAATACCGTGCCGTCATCAATGATCTTGCCGTTGGGGTTACACCAACAGGTGTAGGTGACACGCCCGGGTTCGATATCCATTTGTCGGGTCGTCAGGTAATTGAGAAAACGGCAGGCATCCGGCCCATGAATGGCGTACTTGTTGACCGGTGTCATGTCAAACACGATAGCGTTATTACGCACCGCCAGGTTTTCCCGCTTGACATCAGACATCACGTTGGGGCTTTTATAAGCCCCCCAAGGACCAAATTCGACCTTGTCATTGTATTGGCGTTGTAGCGGATTAAAAGGGGTGTCCAACATTTCTTCAGACATGCGTACTCCTTATTGTCATTGAGATAGTGATTTGGATATCTATCGCTTAAAAACAACCGTTTTGTCACCGTTGAGCAGTACCCGCTGCTCTGCATGCCACTTAACGGCCCGTCGCAGTACCAGGTTTTCGGTGTCGCGACCTATTTCCACCAATTCCTGGGGAGAGTTCGCGTGCGACACCCGTTGAACGTCTTGCTCGATGAGCGGTCCTTCATCCAGATCCGCCGTGACATAGTGGGCGCTGGCGCCAATTAATTTCACCCCTCGATCGTGGGCCTGGTGATAGGGTTTGGCGCCTTTGAATCCCGGCAGGAAAGAGTGATGAATATTGATCGCGCGTCCCTCCAGACGACGGCACATATCGTCGGACAGAATCTGCATATATCGGGCGAGCACCAGCAGGTCAGCCTGACAGTCGTTCATCACTTGCAGGATCTGCTCCTCCTGCTGGGGTTTGGTTTCTTTGGTAATGGGCAGATAGTGAAAGGGAACCCCGTACCATTCGGTCAGGTCCCGCATGACTTGATGATTCGACACCACCGCAACAATATCGATCGGCAAGGTGCCTTGTTTCCAGCCGTCCAGCAGGCCGTTTAAACAGTGCCCCCACTGGGATACGGCAATCACCACACGGGGTTTGTAATCCTGCGGCTGGATATCCCAGGTCATGCTGTATTTATCACCTAGAGGTGCAAACCGCTGGTTCAGATCGGATAATGATAATTCCTGGGTGCGATCGGCACAGAATTCGGTGCGCATAAAGAATCGTCCTGTCTGACGATCTTCGAACTGAGTCGATTCCTCAATATTGAAGCCTAGATCGGCAAAAAAGCCGGCCACCTCTGCAACAATACCCGGTTGATCTGCACAGCTAAACCTCAACACAATGTTGCTGTTCATAGTTCTCTCCAAATTGTTTTTCAACGAATATATTTAGGCGCGAATAATGAGATCGGTAATCTCACGCTTGAAGGGAGTTCCATCCCGATGGGGTTCACCGAATTCCCGAGCTGCCTGATGTCCCGAAAACACCGCCTGAGCAATGATGCCTGGAGCCAGGCAGTCGCCAAGAGACTGCAAATGATCTATACCGCTTTCTTTTACAGCCTCGGGATTCGCCAGCAATTCCTGGTAGACACTGTCATTGGGCAGGCGTTCTGTCACCAACACCAGGCTGTCGCAAGCCAACTGCTGGGATTTACCGGTATAGACACAACCGAGTTCAACGTAATCACGTTCAACACGGACAAGGTTCTGTTGGCAATAGATGCTCACACCCATTTCCAACAACCGCGATTGAATTTTGAATTGTTCCAGCGTGTTGTGTGTCCAGGACGAAACTTCTGCAGCAGGAGTCACCAGCGCGACCTCCAGGCCCAACTTAACCAGTTTCTCTGCAATAACGCCGCCCATGTAATAGTGATCGTCATCGTAGATCACCACCCGACCCTGCACGGCGGTTTCTGCCATAATGTCGTCTGGTGTATAAATGCGAGACTGTGACAAGCCTTCGATGGGCTGGCGACTGGCGCGCCCGACTCCATCTCTGCGCCAATGGGCACCAGTGGCCATAAATACATTGGAAATACCAAACGAAAGAATATCCTCAGCGCTGAGACGACTGTCCCGATACACTTCTATATTGGGCGCTTGATTGATGTACATCTGCCGGTAGTCCGCCACTCGCACCCATTCACTCAGCCCCGGCAGCTGTGACTCCCGCAACACGCGGCCGCCCAGTTCCTTGGTCGCCTCCGCAAGAATAACGTTATAGCCCCGCTTACCCATGGACTGGGTAAATTCCAGCCCCGCTGGACCCGCACCGACCACAAGCACGGTTTCATCCGCGTGCCGAGGGGCAATGGATTCCGGGTGCCAGTCTCTGCGCCATTCTTCTCCCATGGTGGGGTTTTGCGTACATCTGATAGGCACCGACAATTGATCGGCGCTGACACAGATATTGCAGCCAATGCATTCGCGAATATCGTCAAAACGCCCTTCTCGTATTTTGTTGGGTAGAAATGGATCTGCGATGGATGGCCGTGCGGCACCCACCAGATCAACAACACCACGACGAACCAGCGATACCATGGCGTCTGCGGAAGTGAAGCGACCCACACCGACAACCGGTTTGCTGGTGACTTCCTTGACAAAATTAATATAGGGTTCCTGGTACCCTTCTTTCTCAAATCGCGACGTGGCCGAATCGTGACTCCAGTCGGCGATATTCACATCCCAGAGATCCGGCAGGTCCGCCAGCATCTCGACAACATCACGTCCCTCTTCGGCGGCTGTAATACCATTGCCACCCAGCAGTTCATCCACCGCAAATCGCACTGCCACGGCACAGGTGTCCCCCACCGCCTCTTTGGTTTCTTCAATGACTTCACGGAACAACCGAACCCGATTTTCCAGGCTGCCCCCATATTCGTCGGTGCGCTGATTGTGGCGCCTTGACAAAAAGTGCATCAGTATCGTCAGGGCGTGACCCGCGTAAACATAGACAATGTCGAAGCCGGCACGTTTAGAGCGCAGTGCAGCCTCACGATACCATTGGCGCAACTGTCGAATGTCTTTCTTGGTCATGGCACGCGCCTGGACCGGTGCGTTACCGTAGGTACTGCAACTGATATGACTCGGCGCCAGCGGCGCAACCCGGCTGTAAAGATTGGCACCGGAGTATCCGCTATAGGCCAGTTCGATACCCGCCAGGGAGCCGTGTTCGTGCACGGCCTCGGTCATCAATTGCAGTGCCGGAATATCCATGTCGTCCCACAGGCGCCCTTCGACCCCGGGGGAGACATCACTGGTATGATGCAACTCCATCATCTCGGTACAAACCACGCCCCAGCCGCCTTCGGCTTTGATGCCGCGCATAGTTGCCAGCGAGCGGGGGAACTCGTGCCCCATGCCGTTGCAATGGGGGACCTGGTAGAAACGGTTGGGTGCGGTGACCGGACCGATCTGCACCGGTTCAAACAGAATATCGTAACGGGATTCAGTAGCCATTGGGTTATACCTGGGTAACATCAGATACGATAATGCTACCGAAGCCCCAAAATGGGTAAATCACAACTTAGGGTGATCAGACGGCGAAATGACTACCTGGCCGGACTTAGATAGGCTTCCAGAGGATCGGGGGGATCGCCGGGGCTGGCATTGCTGAGCGCGTTCATAAACAGATGAAACAGTTCGATTTGGCTGGCGATATCGAGCTTGGTATAGATGTTCTTGCGGTGATGTTTGACCGTGTCCAGACTGATCTGCAGCCTAAGTGCCGCCGACTTTGAAGAATGCCCCCGCAGCATCAGGTGCACAACGTCACACTCACGCTGCGTCAGCAGCGAGGTACCAAAATTCTCCAGGGCACGTTCCAGATGACTGTGCAACATCTGGTTGGGAGAACTCTCCATTTCCTGCTGGTGCCACCGATGCAACTCACGCGCCACAAACGGATAGACCGCTTCCAACATTTCTTTATCGGCCGATTTAAAGCGCGGCTCTTCAAGCGTGCGCCCCAGAGAGAGTATATACAGACATTGGTCCCCTTCATGAATCATAAAACAGGCTTCATCACTATAGCCGGTGCGGCCATAGTACTGCTGGTAAAATTCCGATTGCTTGAAACCGTGGGGCGCCACATCCTTCAGTGTATACACGCCGCTGCTGCCTTGATCCATCGCTGTGCGATAGTAGGGATCGAGCAGATAGGAGCCATTGAGATAGGGGTCGATTTGAACCGCCGGGTCTTCATGGGGGCGCAGAGTATGGTAGGGAACAAACGGCCGCTCCCCCTGGGGGAAAACAATAAAGGTCGTCGCCGAAACCCTGACCAGCGCCTCAAGGGCGCCGATCAGTTGTTTGAGTCCTTGGTTGCGATCCTCTTCATCCAGGATCCCGACAAGAGCCTGGTTCCATTGGGCGAAGGTTATGTCTGGAACTGGCATCAACACACCGTTTGTTAATTCATCGAACATCCCAACTGATTAAACGCCTGATCGGTATGCGGAACCTTTCGTGCACCCAAGGATACCAACAGAGCTGGTCCAACTATGGCATTTAAGCCATTGATGTTCAACCCTTCCACAGCCCCTCTTTTACCAAGTCATCCATGGTCTTTTTGATACTGCTCCGCAGGACCTCAACGACAAAATCCACCTGCTCCCGCGTCATTGTCAACGGAGGGGACAAGACATTAAGATGGCCGATGGGACGCACCAGCAGCCCCATCGACTCACAGTGCTGCGTAATACGCTTGCCGACGTCAATTTCGTCCGACAGCAGCGCTTTGGTTTCCTTGTTGGCCACGTTTTCCACACACATCATAAATTGGTGGCCGCGGACGTCACCAACGATTTCAAGATCCATTAGACTCCGCAGTTGCTGTTCAAAGTAAGGCCCGACCTCCTGAACCTGCCCCAGGATGTTGTCCCTCTCAAGTATCTCCATATTCTTTAACGCCGCCGCACAACAAACCGGGTGTGCCGAATAGGTGAAGCCATGAGCAAAACTGCGGTTCTCGCCCGCCTCATCGATAACCTGGTGAATTTCGTCAGAGTATATTGTAGCGCCTAAAGGCAAATACCCGGAAGACAAGCCCTTGGCGCAGGTGATGATATCCGGCTGGATACCAAAGACCTCCTCGGAAGCGAACATATGACCCAGGCGACCAAAAGCCGTCACCACTTCATCGGAAACGTAGAGCACATCGTATTGTTTACACAGCTCCCAGGTACGACGATGGTAACCGGCCGGCGGTACAATCACACCGCCGGAACCCATAATCGGTTCTGCGAAAAAGGCGGCGACCTTTTCGGGCCCGATGGACAATATTTTGTTTTCCAACTCGGAGATCAAGTGATCGCAAAACTCACTTTCGCTGGCACCCTCGGGGCGGCGATAGCTATTGGGGCTGGATACATGATGTATGGTGTCGGTGATATAACTGAACTCGGGAACATGGTCCGCCGCTTTGCCACCAATAGACATGGCCACGTAGGTGCTGCCATGATAGCTGTCTTCACGGGCAATAATGTGTTGCTTTTGCGGTTTGCCACGGCAGGACTGATAAAATTGGATCAGACGGAACGCGGTGTCGTTGGCTGTTGATCCCCCACAACTGAAAAAGACGTGGTTTAGCGAACCCGGCGCCCACTGCGCCAGCTTCGAAGCCAACTCCGCCGCCGGGGCATTGGTGGTATCCACAAAGGGATTAAAATAGGGCAGACGGCGGGTTTGCTCAGCGATCACCTCCACCATTTCTTCGCGACCATAACCAATATTGACACACCACATACCGCCAATGCCGTCAAAGTAGCGGCCGCCATCTGAATCGTAGACGTAACAGCCATCACCTTGCACCATGACTGTGGCTCCCGCTTCCCGGAAGGAGTCAAAGTGCTGCCAGGGATGCAGGTGGTGGTCCCGGTCTTTTTGCCATAGATCGCTGGTATTGTATTGCTCAAATTGCGCCATATCTCTCTCAGTCATACTTCTCTCCTTACATCTCTGCAGTCGTTCTGATCAATGCGTCCACCGCCACGGCACCCTCCCCCTCGGGCAATACCAATAACGGATTGACGTCCAACTCGGCGAGGTGTTCAGCGTTGTCCACCGCGTAATTGGCCACCGCCATGATGGCCGCGACCGTTGCCTGAATATCGCCAGCCGGTTTTCCGCGAAAACCCGACATGACCTTGTATACTTTCAACCGTTCAAGGCTTGCTGTAATTTCCGCCTCTGTTGTCGGCAACAGCAGATTGACACTGTCCTGCAGCAGCTCCACCAGGATCCCCCCCGAGCCGATAACCAGGGCCAGGCCAAAACCGGGCTCGCGTTTCACTCCCACAATCAGTTCCGCCACCGGCGGCTGCGACATTTTTTCTACCAGAACTCGTTCGGTGTCTACGTGGGGAGCGCTAAGTTTAACGTTGGTCACCATCTCCTCCACGGCGGCAGCGACAGCATCCGCAGACGACAAGTTCAGGGAAACAGCGCCGGCTTCGGTTTTATGCGGCAATTCGCTGCTGACCACTTTTACCACCACCGGGTACGCCATCAGTTCCGCAGCTGCAACGGCTTCGGAGTGATGCACCAATTGACCCTGAGGCACTGGCAAACCATACGCAGCCAGCGTCTTTTTGCTCTGCCATTCGTCCATCAACTGAGCCTCCTGCGTCAAAGAGGGAGCCGCTATTGGCAGCAGCTTCGAGGATTTACCCAGAGACAGTAACGCCCGGCGGCGACGGACATACTGAACCGCACGTCCCATAGCCGCTAAACCCTCCTCGACGCCCTGCAGGGCAGGGATTCCCAGTTGGTGCAACATCTCTCGCGCCGAAGAGGGCAAAAGCTCCGGAAAAACTGACGCCACTGCCCCGGGGATTCCCCTTTTCTCCAAGGCACGCTGAAAAACCCGGGCCATCAGGTCGCATTCAGCACGCTCTCCGGTTTGCTCCGCCGGATAATCCAGCACCAGAAAACCCGCATCGCAGTCACCCGCCAACATGGCGTCCGCACAGGCGTTCAGTGCGTTTTCGTCTCCCCAAATCGCGGTGGTAAAGTCCAGAGGGTTGGCAACATTGGCAAAATCCGGCAACAGTTGCGTCAGGGTCCGAGTCTGTTCCGCCTGCAAGGGAGGCAACGCCAGCTGATTGCTCTCGCAGTAATCAGCAATCAAACCGGCGTCACCACCGGAACAGGCCAGTGCGGCCACCTTGTTCCCCTGTGGCAGTTTGCCCTGTGCCAGTACCTTTAAGGTTTCTACAAAACTCACCGGTCCGCTCACTCGAATGACTCCCACGCGGTCGAACAAGCTGTCATAGAGTTCGTCGGAGCCTGCCAGGGAGCTGGTGTGGCTTAAAGCCAATTCCGCGCCGATCGAAGATCGTCCGGTTTTCAGAGCGATGATGGGAACACCTTTTTGCAGTGCGCGCATGGCGGCAGCAGCAAAGCCGGCGACGTTTTTGAGCCCCTCAAGATGCAGCCCGATGGCGGTGACTCGCGGCTCATCCAACAATGCGTCGATGAGATCCGCTACTTCCACGCTGGCCTGATTGCCGACACTGACCATATAGGAAACAGGGAGCGAACGATCCGTCATCGACAGGTTGTAGGCAAAGTTGCCACTCTGGGTCAATATGGCCACGCCCTTGTCAACCCGAGTCCCCCCATGAGCGACAGGCCAGAGCGCGGCACCGTGCAGATAATCCAACATGCCGTAGCAATTGGGACCAATAAGTGCCATTTCGCCAGCAGCTTGCAGCAATTGATGTTGCAGCACCTCCCCTTCTTCGCCCGCTTCCGAGAAGCCCGACGCGTAACAGATAGCACCGGCGGCACCCTGTTTATTCAAGTCTCGCACAATGTTGACGGTTGCTTCACGACCAACACCGATAAAACTGGCATCCGGCGCCTGCGGCAGGTCCTTGACCGTTGCAAAACAGCGTTCGCCATCGATGCTCTTGTGTTTAGGGTTAACCAGCCACACCTCACCTTCAAAGCCACTGGCGCGGCAGCGTTTGACGGCACTGGCCATATTGCTGCCGCCCACGAAAGCGATGTGTTGTGGGTTCAACAAGCGTTTTATTTTGTCGCAACTTGCCATCGAAAAACCTCTGTGCGTGTAGGTGAACATTGAGGTTTATGCTACCTGAGGGGCAGATCTGGTATATCACAACTTAGGGTGATAGAAGCGGAACGGTGAGTAGAAATGATATTGGGAAGAGGAGCGTAGAAAAGAATATCGGGCGGATAAAGGGGCCTGCCGCCAGGCCCCAAACAGCCGTTCTCTATTCAAAAGGCCTTAGTAATTCGCGAGAAATGATGTGACGCTGAATTTCGGAAGTCCCCTCCCAAATTCTTTCAATCCGAGCATTGCGCCAGATACGTTCAATGGGCAGTTCATCCATCAACCCCATACCGCCAAATATCTGCACCGCCTCATCGGCGACTCTTCCCAGGATTTCACTGGCAAACAGTTTCGCCATGGCGGCATCACCGTCGGTCATGCTAGCCTGATCCATTTTCCAGGCGGTGTACAGGGTCATCAGATCCGCGGCCCGAATCTCTGTGGCCATATTGGCAAGTTTAAAAGAGACACCCTGATTCTTGCCAATGGCACGTCCGAACTGTTGGCGCTCTGCACTCCAGGCCACGGCCTCGCCCATGGCACGCTGGGCCTGCCCCACGCAATTGGCCGCCACCATGACGCGACCTGCAGACAACCAGTCGTTGGCAACGTCCCAGCCTTTGCCTTCTTCCCCCAGGATATTGGCGGCAGAGATCCTGCAGTCATCAAAAAACAATTCGTAGGTATGGTAGCCACGATTACTGACACACTTGGGCCCACGATGAATCTCCAGGCCTTTGCTGTTGGTGTCCACCAAAAACGCCGTGACTTCATTTCTGACACGCCCTTTGACTTCCTTGTTGCCCGTTACCGCAAAGACAATGGCAAAGTCCGCATGCCCGGCGTGGCTGATAAAGTGTTTGCTGCCTTTCAAGACAAAGTGATCGCCATCCCGTTCAGCGCGGGTTTTGATACTCGCCGCATCCGATCCTGCATCCGGTTCGGTGAGCGCAAAACAATCAATTTTCTCACCGCGCACGCAGGGCTTGAGATAGTCATCAATTTGGCTGCCCTGGCAGGCCATCAGAATTTTTGAAGGCCTTGCCACAAACACATGCAACGCCCAACTCACTTTGGATAACTCTCGTTCAATCAGGGCTTGAGAAACATAATCCAAACCACCCCCACCCACTTCTGCGGGCATATTGAACGCGTAAAAACCCATCTCCAACGCCTTGTTTCGAATCTGGGCCGCCAGTTCCGGAGGAACCTGATCGTTGTGATCCACTTCCGCCTCATAGGGCAGCAACTCCTGCTCCACAAAGGCCCGAATTGAGCTGACCAGCATTTCATGTTCTGACGTTAATTCAAAATTCATAATCGTTTACCTCCCCATAAAAATTGGCGTTCGCTTTTCCGAAATCGCACGCAGGGCTTCTGCCGCATCCTCAGTACGCCCGCACAAAAGACCCGCCTGCTGCTCCAACGCCAAGTGGTCAGGCAATGATGATCGCGCCGACTGCAATAACAGCTGCTTGGTTTGTCCGAACGCGAAAGTCGGCCCCGACGCTAAAGTCTGTGCTACATGGGCCAGCTCATCTTCCCATTCATCCTCTTCGAGGACAGCGGTCACCATACCGGCCTGCAGTGCCTGGTTTGCGGTCCAGGCTTTATCAAAGAACAAAAACTGCTTGGCCGCGGCGATACCGATCAAACGCGGCAAATGCCAACTGGCTCCCGCGTCGGGACAATAGGCCATACCGGTATAACCCGGCTTAAATTTGGCGTGGGCCACCGCGTATCGAAAATCACAGTTCAAAGCCAGGTCGAGCCCCGCTCCTACGGCCGAGCCATTGATCGCCGCAACGGTTGGTTTCGACAAAGCGGACAGCTTTGCCATTAGTGCATGTGTGGCCTCGGTCCAGCCGTAGGTTTCAAGTTCACCGCGCGCCTCGGCTTGCGCCCATTCGGCCACATCGGCACCCGCGCAAAACCCGCTGCCCGCACCTGTGATCACCAGACAACGAATGTCCTGATTCGTTTCGACAACATCCAGGCATTCACTGAGCTGACCAACTGTTTCAAGATTCAGTGCGTTACGTTGCTCGGGACGGTTCAATGTTACCCGGTAAACACCATCTTTAAGTTTAGAACTGACTGAACTCATCGTTGCTCTCCTATCGTTCTTGCTTTTCGTGCTCACCACCAAGCAAGTCTCTCAACCACCGCGCCGTGAAAAAAAACCGAGACCGAAACAGGTAGGCCGGCCTCGGCACAAGAGCAGATTGGCGAGATGTTTTTTATCATATCCAGATCAGATATTCGTTCAATCATCTGCACCCTACCCGAAAGGGTGATAACGATAGATCCGCACCACAAACCTTCACGTTTTCAATAGGTTAGGTTAACGGCACCAGGGCCATAATCGAGTGTTTGAGCAGCCACTCCCCGCCTTTGCTCTTCCGGCCTATTGAACGTATATCTAACTTCAGTAGTATTCAGATAAACATCAGGCATGACCTTGAACTCATATCGAGAGCGAATACAGTGACACAATCTTCCAGCCCCCATCCCGCCACCGAGATGATCAACAAACCCTCAACGGTTTTTTCAGCGGCGACCTTGTTGGCAATTGCCTACCTGATTTACAACATGTTGCCATTGATCCTCGGTTCTGCCGCGGACAGCCTCGGACTCAACGAAAAACAGATCGGGTATCTGGGCTCGATCTATATGGCGGGTTCAACACTTTCCAATATATCGGCGGTGTTTTGGGTCAGGCGCTTGGACTGGCGCAAAGTGGTGTTCCTCACGACACTCATCTCAGCCTCCATTTATGCTATTGCCGGTCACCTCGAGTACAACAGTTTGTTGGTTACATTTTTCCTGTTGGGGGTGACCAATGCCAGCATCGTGTCCTGTGTGCTGACGTGCCTGGGCGATACCGACAATCCCGATCAATCGTTTGGCTATGGCATAGGTATCCAGGTAACCCTGGCAGGCATAGGCGCCTGTCTGCTACCTATTTTTGTTGTCCCCGAATGGGGTTTTCAAGGCGTCATGTTCGCTCTGGCGGGAGTGGCCATCGCTTCGATGTTATTGATACCGCGGTTACCGAAGAACGATGCCAAAGGCGCCGAACGGCTTCCAGTTGCCAATGTGACAAAAGGTACCGGTTCCAACGGTGCCGTCTGTTGGGGAATTTCGGGCATGATGCTCTATTTTATTGGCCAGTCCGGCGTATGGGCGTTTCTCGAACGCATCGGTATCCAGGGTGGAATAACCAGTGGGGAGCTGGGTGCTATTTTTGGAATTACGCTGGTACTCAGCGCCGCTGGTGCGTTTCTGGCATCGGCCATAGGAACGCGTTTTGGTCGCTGCTGGCCTATCATTGGAGCCACTGTAGCCTGCGTCGCATCGCTTTACCTCCTGCCCATCTGTAAAACTCCCTGGAGTTTTGGGACAGCGGTTTTCTTCTATGCGGCGGCCTGGAATTTTGTCCTCCCCTTTCAAATGACGATCATTACCGAGGGAGACAGTAGAGGGCGTTTTACTCCGCTGATACCTGCCTGCCAGCTCCTGGGCTCCGCCATTGGTCCCGCGCTTGCAGGGAATCTTATCATTGATGGCAGCTACGCCTACGTCTATCTTCTTGCGGCTGTCACCGCCATTATCAGTACGGTTATCTTTATAGCCACAGAGCTGTACCTGACACGCCGATCTTCAGACCTCAAGGCCGTACCACTCAGCTCCAGCTGACCAACGCCGGAAGGCCGCCTTGGAATCACATCTAACTGAGAGAGAACAATGATGGTTATAGACGGAAAATCAACCGCGGAAAATCTGCGTCAATCTATAGCGGACTCGGTAAGAGTTCTTATAGAACAATATGACCTGCAGCCCGGGTTGGCTGTTATTCTGGTCGGTGAAGACCCGGCCAGTCAGGTGTATGTCCGTAACAAGGTACGCCAGACACTGGAAGTGGGTATGAAGAGTATGGAGTATCGCATGCCCCCGGACATCTCACAGGCAGAACTCTTGGCAAGAATCGATCAACTCAATAATGATCCTGCTGTAAATGGGATATTGGTGCAGCTGCCCTTGCCTGCGCATATCGACGAAAATGCGGTGATTGAAACTATCGCTCCGGAAAAAGACGTGGATGGATTTCATACCATCAATTCCGGACGATTAATGAACGGGCAGACCGCAGCCCTGGTGCCCTGTACCCCACAGGGTTGTATTATCCTGGCCAAACAACACTTGGGGGATGATTTGTCCGGCAAGCACGCCGTGGTGATTGGCCGCTCCAATATTGTTGGCAAACCGGTGGCCCTGTTACTACTGCAGGAAAACTGCACAGTGACCCTTGCCCATTCCCGCACTGAGAATCTTGGCAGCTTGTGTTCCGATGCGGATATTATTGTCGCCGCTGTTGGCCGCCCGCAAATGATCAAAGGTGATTGGATTAAACCCGGTGCGACGGTGATTGATGTGGGTATCAATCGTATCGACACCGCCGCCGGAAAAACCCAACTGGTGGGCGACGTAGACTACGCTGAGGCACAGGAAGTTGCCGGCGCTATCACCCCGGTGCCCGGCGGTGTTGGCCCCATGACCATAGCCTGTTTGTTGCAGAATACGTTGACAGCAAGCTGCAGTCAGCGAGGGATAGCAATTCCTTGACGCGCCCTCACGGATGACTCGGAAGCCGGTGAGTGGCTGCCAGGCAGGAGGCCTGGTTATACAGGCCTGACATCAGGTTCAGCACTTGCGAGGCGTCTTCGAGCTTTCCTTCACTGTTAGAAATTTGTGCCGTCAGGGAGAGTAGCAGGTTTTTGCGCAGTGACACGTACTGGCTGGTCATGGCTTTACCCGCCTCAGTCACCTGGTAGGTCGCACCTTTTTTTACACCGCCCGTCGTTACTTTTTCAATCAGATCGGCTTTCATCAATTTGCGGATGCAGTACTGCATATTGGAGGTGTCTTCACGGTTCATCAGGCGACTGATTTCCGTGATGCCCTTGGGCCGGTCGTGCATATGGATGATGTTGAGCACAGCGAAATCCATACCATTCACATTTTCGTTGCTGCTGCAGGCCGCACAATCGTCCATCCAGCGGTTAAAGGCCTCGTTGACTCGCAATAGTGCAAACTCAAACTCTGTCAGGCAGACCTCATGCTCGTTGGTCGCCATATGCCAGTGTTTGTCATGCATACTCAAACCCCTCTTAACTTATTGATATTAAAACAAAAAATCTCAAGAACGGTTATCTTGGCAACCTTTATCCGGAGCGATTCCACAGGTCCGACCGCCGTTAACATTATTATGCACAATAAATTGATGACTACATATCTCTTATTCCTTTATTTTATTGGTCATTTTAATAGTTGATTTACGCATTAAATTTATGTAATTCTATTTACCAACACTCATGGCTGGATAGTTGTGTAGTCGGCCAAAGGGTTAAGAACACCGTAAAACAATAAATAACGGCAAGAGGAAATGTAGAGATGTTCATAGGACCAACTATCGTCCGGCGCCAGCCACCACGCTCCCCCTTATCGCTGGCTGTCGGCCTGGCGGCATTAATGTCACTGCCGGCGGCAGGCTCTGTGCTCGAGGAGGTTGTCGTTACCGCACAGAAGCGAGAACAAAGTCAGCAGGATGTGGGCATCGCCATCACCTCTTTTACCGGAGACCAGCTCAGCAAGCTGGGCGTGGAGGAGAGTTTTGATATCGCCACCGTAACACCCGGCGTGCATATCAGCGGTAACCTGGCGGGTCAGAATGTGCAGTTCTCGATACGAGGCGTAACCCAAAACGACTTTAACGATATTATTGAAGCCCCCAATGCCGTGTATCTCGATGAAGGTTATCTGGCCATTGCCCAGGCCCAGACCTTTGCCGTGTTTGATATCGAGCGCGTAGAGATTCTCAAAGGCCCGCAGGGGACGCTGTTTGGGCGCAACGCAACGGGGGGACTGGCACACTACGTTTCCAACAAACCCAGCCTGGATGAACACGATGGTTATGTGGATGTCAGCTACGGCGAGTTCGATACCGATGCCGACGCCAACAAGCTCACCATAGAAGCCGCCTACGGTGGTCCACTGACAGAAAACACAGCGGCGCGCCTGGCGGTTAAATACAATCGACAAGATCCCTACCTCAAAAACCGCTACCCGGAAAGCGCCTTCGGGGGCGAAAGCGTTGGTTTGAGCGAGGATAACGCACCGGGTGAAGGTGCCGGCGCCGACTTGGGGGATGATGACACCCTGGCCGGACGACTCAGTTTTCTATTCCAACCAAGCGAAGATATCGAAGTGCTGGTGTCTGCCAATTATGCTCACTCGGAGGTATCCACCGGTCCCTATCAGTCCAAATCCACCATTGCCGTCTTTAGCGACCTGCCCGGCAACGGCGGCGAGGTCATCAACGTTATAGATACGCCGAGCGGCGAGACCCGCGAAAGTATTGTGCAGGGTACAACGCTGGATGCTGGCTCGGACCAGGGCGACTCCGGCACCTTTACCAATGTGGCGCCACGGCCGGTTGCGGGCGGAGACTTCTTTGGCTATCTCGACCCTGACGGAGACGACTTTAGCTTTTCCAGCGACTTTGCCTTCGATGATCATGGCGAAGTGGAAACCTGGGGTTTAAACGCAAAGGTCACCTGGGATCTCAACGACACGACCACGTTAACTTCCATTACGGACTACAAGTCCTATGAAAAGCTGTTGTTTATTGATGTAGATTCTGCGCCAGTCAACCAGCTTGCCAACTATGCCGCCACCGACTCCACCAGCTTCACGCAGGAGCTGCGCATTAGCGGTGAGAGTGAAAGCACACGTTGGGTAGCCGGCCTGTTTTACCTCAACATCGACAACGACTCCGACAATGGTCTGAAAGCGCCGATCAACAGTCTGCCGCTGGTGTTTGGCGCCTTTCCGCCCCACTACACCGACGGTGGTGATATCTCGGTAGACGCCGAACTGGAAACCAACTCCTACTCAGTTTTTGGTCAAGTGGAATTGGACCTGAATGAACAACTGACACTGATTGCCGGAGCTCGCCTGACTCGAGAAGACAAAGACTACGAAATGGCTCAGGGGCTCTATGCATCCAACAGCTCTTATCGTATTCACCAGGGTGAGCGAATTACATTGAACAGTCTGGAAACGGATTCTTCCGATACCTTCTGGACTGGAAAGTTACAACTGGATTACCGCTTGGAAAACGATATTCTGCTGTACGCGGGCATCAATCGTGGCGTTAAAGCAGGCAGCTTTAATGCGCCCCTGGCAGGAACATTTTTTTCTCTACCGGGCGGCAACGCGGATATTCCCTACGAGGAAGAAGTCCTGACCAGTTACGAGGCAGGTTTTAAATCGACATGGTTTGAGGGTACTACCCGCCTCAACGGTTCCGTGTTTTACTACGACTACAAAGATTATCAAAGCTTCCTGTTCACCGGTGTCGGTGGCGTAGTGATCAATAATGACGCGACTAATCTGGGAGTTGAGCTGGAGCTGCAAACTTCACCGGCCGAAGGCTGGGATGCATTATTCAGTGCTGCCTGGTTTGACGCAGAGGTTCAGGATGTTCCCCTAAGCGTCAACTCATCGATTACCCGAGACGTGAAACCCACCTACGCGCCTGAATTACAAGTCACTGCTTTGGTTCGCTACCAATGGGACGCTTTTGGCGGCACCATGGCGATACAGGGTGATGTAGCCTACTCCGATGAGTTCTACTACAACCTGCGTAATTTCGACGCGGACAAATTTGACAGTTATGTCATCGGTAATGCGAGACTATCCTGGAGCAGTCCTGATGAACTTTGGGAAACCTCACTGGCTCTTCGCAACATCAGCGATGAACGCGCTGGCGTACAGGGATTCGATCTGGCAACACTGTGCGGCTGTAACGAAGTGTCCTATCGCGCCCCTCGTTCAATAGCCGTGGGCATCCGTCGGAATTTCTGATCGGGCAGCAAGCGTTTTTTGCTGTCGTTTTTTACTTTCGTTTTTACTTTCGTTTTTACTACAGGCGCCTATCTATTCGGGCGCCTTTACCGGTACCATTGTCATGAACTCTACGCGAAGATCTCTTCTGCGCATGGGAGCTATGGGCTCGCTGGCTTTTGTGGTTGGCAACAAAACCCTGATGCTGACTCCCGCACAGGCGAGAGCCCAAAACATTCCGTTTCAGGTTCTCTCAGACAAACACGCGCTGACACTCCACCATGTAGCAGAGTTGACGTTGCCAGGGTCAACGGAGGCAGGCGTTGTTCATTTCATTGATCAGCAACTGAGTCGACCCGCAGACGAATGCCTATTGATGATTCGTTACTTGGGTATTGAAGCACCCTATCGGGAATTTTATCTTAATGCTCTGGTTGGGTTCGAGGTGAGTGCCCAACAAATGTTTGGAGCCAACTTCCACGCGCTGGAAAGAACGCAGGCACAGGAACTGTTCAATCAGGCAACCCGCGGAGATCCAAGTGGCTGGCAAGGCCCTCCCGCCCCGTTTTTTTTATTTGTTCTGCGAGCAGACGCCAGTGATGTTCTCTACGGCACGCAAGCAGGGTCAGAAGCGTTAAGTATTCCTTATATGGCTCATATCGAGCCTTCCACAAACTGGTAAACAGAGCCGGAGCATAAGTTATGCAACAACTGTTGGAAGAAGTAGATGTTGTTATTGTCGGCTCCGGAGCCGCCGGCAGCCTGATGGCTGCCAGGCTGGCAGAGGCAGGTCAAGCGGTGGTGATCCTGGAAGCGGGTAAGCAACGTCGTAGCAGCGATCTGGTTAGCTCTCAAATATGGGCACGCAAGCTCAAATGGGATGGAGAACCGGTAGTAGACGAGGGTCAACACCCCATTGGCTATCACTTCAATACCGGCCGTGGAACCGGCGGCAGCGCCACTCACCACTACGCCGTTTGGCCGCGAATGCACCCGGAGGATTTTTCCGTCGCCAGTGATCATGGTAAAGGGCTGGATTGGCCAATCCGCTATCGGGATCTTCGTAAACATTACGACCTTGTGCAAAAGGAAGTCGGCGTCTCGGGTGACGCAGAGACGGAACACTGGCGCCCGGAAGGTGCAGCCTATCCGCTGCCGCCAGTGCCAACTTTCGCCCAGGGGCGCATCATTGCCAGGGGCTTTCACAAGCTGGGGTTGCGAACATCGCCCGTGCCTCTGGGAATCACCAGCCAGCCCTATCGGGGGCGAGGCGGTTGTCTGTGGGACGGGTGGTGTGACGCGGGTTGCCCCATAGGTGCCCTCGCCAACCCTCTGGCGGTCTATTTACCGCGGGCGCTGAAAGCCGGTGCCGAGCTGCGCCACGAATCCTGCGTCACGCGAATCTTGACCGACACCAGCGGACAGCGGGCAACGGGAGTTGATTACGTAACGGCCGATGGAAAAACTCGCACACTGATCGCCGAAAACGTGATTCTTGCAGCCAACCCGGTGCAAAATCCGAGACTTCTTCTGGCGTCAGCCACCAAGCATCACCCTCAGGGGCTGGCCAACAGCAGTGGGCGGGTCGGGGACTACCTGATGAGTCATCCCAGCGTTTCTATTTACGGACTGTTTGAGGAACAAACCGAAAACTTTCTGGGTGCGACCGGCGGGCAGCTGCTCTGCCAGGACGGATACGAAAAAAACCGGCACGGTCAACAGGCCTTCGGCAGTTTCCAGTGGTTGATTGCTCAGGCGCAAAAGCCCAATGATCTGTTGGGTTACGCCAATTGTCGTCCGGGGCTCTTCGGCTCTGAGCTGACAGCATTTATGCAACAGGCCTCCAGTCATCTCGCTACCATGACCTCCGTATGCGAAGGTTTGCCTCTCGCGAGCAACAAAGTAAGACTCTCAACTCAACGGTTTGACTCCAATGGTGTGCCTCTGGCGCAGGTCTCACACCGCTTCGCTGATGAGAGCCTGGCCCTGGCAGAGAAATCCCGACAACAAGGTGAGCGAATCTTCGAGGCGGCAGGCGCTCAAGAGGTTTGGTCCTCCCGCGTCAACTCCATGCATATCATGGGTGGTACCATTATGGGCAATGATTCAGGAAGCTCCGTCACCAACAGCTATGGACAGACCCACGACCTGCCCAATCTGTTTATCGCCGGGGCGGGATTATTCCCGACATCTGGCGGCGTCAACCCGACCTTCACACTGCATGCGCTCGCGGATAGAGCCGCCGACCGTATTGCTAATGCTTAGAGGCCCAGATCGCCAGCTTATGCCGCATGGATTTCTGAGACACCTGATCTTCAGGCAGGGGCTGAATGACTTTGTCGTGAACCAGCAATCGGTATATGTATTCGACCTTCTCACTGGCTGAATCCGTCGGTTCGAATTCAACCACTCCGCGCTTTTCGCCGTAGGCGACGCCATCGGCGATTGCTTTTTTTAGCAGCTCTTTCTCATTCTTTAGTTTTTTCACAATTCCCTCCGGGAAAAAATGGAATGAAAGCTATTTCTCATAAGCTATCAGAACCCTATGTCGGCATCATAGCATTTATTATTGTCGCTGCCGGTGCAACTTATTGACACATGAACCACCTGTCATGTATGGTAACTCCATACTCGGAGGAACCCTTGTGATTCGCAATAAGTATTACGTCGAGACGATCGCCTTTCTGAGCTATGTTCTGTTCGCCATGGCCTGGGTAGGCGGCACCGCCAATATGTCTGAGATTATGGAGGCCATGAATGTACAGTCCATGGCTTCTGCCAGCCTGCTCAGTGGTGCCGTGACTTTGGCTAAAATAGTCGGTACATTTACTGCAGCTTTGCTGGCATTGCGAGTCGGTGTTAAGTGGGCCTTTTTGGTGTCTGCACTTATGGTCGGGTTCGGTTTTCTGACGCCCTTCTCACCCAATTACGAACTCCTGTTGCTCAGCCGTTTTGCCATGGGCTTGGGCGGAGCGTTGATGATCGTCTACTTCAACCCCATTGTGATGCAATGGTTCAGCCCCAGGGAGCGGCCCACCATCAACGGTATCAACGCGGTTGCGTTCAATGTGGGGACAGGTATCGTACTTTGGTTAATCCAGGACATTAACGCTCTGACCGGTGGCTGGCAAAACACACTCGCCACTTTTTCTGTTGTCAGCCTGGTACTTGCCGGACTGTGGACACTGGTGGACTTTAAGGACCGAAGCCCGCAGCAGAAAACCACTCAAAATCAAGAGCCACACTATGGGTATTGGGAAGGGCTCAAGGACCCGTTCGTCTGGATCTATGCACTGACCTTTTCTGGCCTGCTGGCGTTTTACATCTGCGTGTTTACGTTCTACCCACAAGCGGGTATTGCGCAAAGCACCTCTGTAATCGGCTTCGGAATTTTGGGGACACTGGCCGGTATTATTTACAATCAGTGTTTTCCCAAGCGTCTTCCGCTGATCCGCTGGTCGGGTGTTGCCCTGACCCTGGCAATCCTGGGTTTGAGCTTTTCTGCCGACTCCATGGTTCAAAATGTCAGCGCCATGGTATTAGGGTTTTGCATTTTTATGCCCTATGCCGCTCTGATTACCCTACCTCAGGAACTGCCGGGTATGAATGGCACCCGCGTTACTGTGATTTTCAGTATCTTTTACGCCGTCAGTTACCTGGTGGCAACACTGGTGTTGTGGGTGTTTGGCTGGTTGGTGGACGTCAACAATGGTAGCTATGAAATGGCATTCGCTTTGATCGCCGTTATCAGTACCACCTTGTTTGTGGGCAGCTTTTATCTTCCGGAAACCGGCGTTTCTCCAGAGGAGACTCAAGAAGGGGAAGCCCTCGCCAGCAACTGACTTCCGCCCTCAGAAGAAGATATCACCTTGCAAAATTATTTATCGAAGAAGATGTAGATAAGACGAGTGTCTTCCACTACCTCGGTGGATTGCTCTTGCAACTCGGGGATGGAGACAATATCCCCCGCTTGAAGAAGAACCGTCTGGCCACCGGAGCTGGTCTTTAGCATACCATCGACAATGATGGACACTTCGTGGCGGGCGTGCGCGGATTTTCCCGCATCCGGCATGCGGGTTCCGGCTTTGAGAAAGCCGGTTCCGACCTCGTGTTGTTTATGGTGGGTTTTACTCAGTGTGAGCAGTGTTTTGAGTTTTTCGTTGGCTTCCGGATAGCTGATATTGATTTGCTGCATTGACTGCTACCGCCTCAAATTGGTCAAAAAATGCTGGGCGTTCCCACATACAACAACTTGACGTCCTTGTCCGATTGATTAACGGCCGTATGGGGAACGTTGGAATTAAAGTGCATGGAATCCCCCGCTTTAAGCGTGGTCTTCACATCACCCACTTCGGCGTATAGTTCACCTTCCAGAACATAGAGCAGATCTTCACCGTCCCGCTGATCCACGGGGAATTCGTGGCCAGGAGGGATAACCATCAGAATGGAATCCATCTGCTGATTGGTAAGATCCGAGCTCATATTGTAGTAGGTCACCGGAGAGTCCATCTCCACTTCTGTCAGCTCTCCCGCCCGGTGGACGATGGAATCGTCGTGAGGCACTTCCATAAAGTACTTCACGTCCACATCCAGAGCCTGGGAGAGCTTGACCAGAGACACCATGGAAGGGATGGTCTGGTTGCGCTCCGCCTGCGAGATAAACGGCGCTGACAGACCGGACTTTTCCGCCAGGTCCTGGAGCGTCATCTTCAGCTCCTTGCGCCGGCTTTTCAACATCAACCCCACTGGTGGGGTGCTGGCTGTTTTTGCCCCTAAAACCATGATGAACTCCCACTACTCAATCTGAAATCTCCGCCGAATTATAGAGAAATCGTCCTTTGAAATATACGCGAAATATTTGCCTAGAATCGCTTGGTCACGTCCAAGCCATAAGTCCTGGGCGGTGCAATCACTGCAAAGCCACCATTAACGTACTCAGCGTTGTATTCTTCGTCCGTCAGGTTTTTGGCCCAGGCGGTGACTGACCAGGCGTGCTCCTCGGAAGACAATCCTACCCGCAGGTTGATGAGCTCAATGGGACTGCGCGCGCTGGAGTTGGCGGTGTCCCAATACTGCTGGCCGCGTCGTTCAAAATCCAGCCGGGCAAAACCGTCGATACCATCGCTCACGGTGAAGTTATACTGACCACCGAGGTTGAGTGTGGTCTTGGCCACATAAGGTGCCCAGTTGCCTTCGTCTCCCGGTGTTACGGTATAGTCTTCGATCTCGCTGTCCGTCACTCCGAATCCCAGGTACAAATCCAGTGACTCAGTGGCGAGGTAGCGGGCGTCGAACTCAAGCCCCTGCAGTGTGACTTCATCAATGTTATTGAGCAATTGGCGATTGATGGCACCAATAAACTGGAAGAAGTGCTGGTCTTCGATATCGGTGCGGAACAGCGAACCGTTCAACTTCATGCGACCGTCCATCCAGGTACTCTTAAAGCCCAGCTCCACATTGTGTGACACTTCCTTTTCGTAGTCATCGCTGATGCCTTCAATACCGACAGAGGCCGCCAGCGCCGCCACGCCGTTCTGGTTGAACCCGCCGCTGCGAAAGCCTTTGCTCATCACAAAAAACGCATTGAAGTCGTCGTTGGGCTGATACTTGAGCGTAAACTTGGGCTGCAATTCAGAGTACTCTTCATTGCGCGTCAAACCGGAGGTACTGGAAAATGCCGCCGGGGCCACGTCCTGCTGTTCGCGTTCGTCTTTATCGTAACGCAGCGCAAAGGATACTTCCCACTGATCACTGACGTCGTAATTCATCTGCCCAAATGCCGCCCAGGCGGTATTGTCATTGTCATCGGCGGCTCCGGAGACGGTATAGCTGTCAAAGACATCGCGATTGTAGGCTTGGCCCAGGTCGTTTTCCGTCGGCAACCCGCGAAAACGTTCGGTTTCCAAAAAGTAGACCCCGGCAATCCAACGCAGGTCATTTTCTGCGGACGAGGTCAGACGCAGCTCCTGGCTGACCGTTTCGATGTCGGTAAAGACACTCACCACCTGGTCCAATACAAAGCCGAAAGCGCTGTCAAAGAAGTGATTAACAGGTGCGTTTTCCGCGGTTAGCGGGCATACCGGCGTACATTCATAGGGGTAGGCGTCCGCCGCGTAAAACTCTTCCTGGGAATTCCAGGAGGTTATTGAAGTCAGGGTGGCAAACCCCAGCTCGTAATCGATTTTGATCGAGGCGTTTTCCAGCTCGCGTTCATTGGTCCCCAGGCGATTGGCCCGAATCGGTACACGGGTGTCATCGGCATCGCCACTGTTGACCACAAAGTTGAGCGCTCCCCCTTCGGTTTCGGCGTAGCCATAACGCACATCCACGCTGAGTTCATCGCTGGGTTCCCAGGTGAGCCTTGCGCGCAGGCTCTTGTCTTCGTAAAAGTCCACTTCTTTGTTCAGGAACTCATTGTCAATATGTCCATCCTGCTCCACATAACTGCCGGCCAGCCGCAGATAGAGCTCATCCTCAATAATCGGCGCACTCATAGAGAAGTTGCCCTTCAGGCGATTGCCGTTGCCAGCCCCCAGGGTCAACTTTGCTTCCGGTTCGGTGGCCGCCTGCTTGGTAGTAATATTGATGGCGCCGCCGATGGCGTTGCGACCGTATAAAGCGCCCTGTGGTCCTTTCAGTACCTCGATCTGCTGGATATCGAATAACTCCTGATTGAATTGACCTGGATCCGTCATCAAAACGCCATCGATCACCACCGCCACCGGGGATTCACCATTGCGCACCTGTGACACTCCACGGACCGTAAGAAAACTGGTACCGGCGCTCTCGGACTCAACAAAGGTCACATTGGGGGTCAGCGCCAGAAAGTCGCCCGGGCGTTCAATGCCTGCGTCCTCAATCATGCCCTCGGTGTACGCTGACACCGCCACAGGTACATCTTCCAGGCTTTCGGCGCGTTTGCGCGCAGTGACCACTACCTCTTCAATGGTAAAGGCAGCAGCCTCCTCCTCAGCAGAAGCCATCCCGGTGAAGCCGGTACAGGCAATGACGCTGCACAGTAGGCGACGGCTAAAAGGCAAGTTTCTCTTCATTATCAATTCTCCCGCTCTCATCTGTCTGATGTCTTTTTATGGTTTGTGTGTGATCTAAGCTTAAGTCACTTGAGTCTACGGAATTCATTCTAGAGTAAAATCTTTGCTGCCGTCAAATTTTTTGATACAGTTTAAATATGTGCTTTAGATTAATAATTAAATGCACTAAACAGGCGTTTTTTTAAAACGACGCTTTTTAAACAAGAGGTAACTCCGGAGGAGATATGCGTGTAGCAACAGATGTAGGTGGTACCTTTACCGACCTCGTTTGTGTGGATGCCAATGGCGTTCGTACCGTAAAAGCAGACACAACCCCCCCAAATTTTGAGCAGGGCGTGCTCAACGCCATTGATAAGTCAGACCTGGATGCCGCTCAGTTTGATTACTTTGCCCACGGCACCACAGTGGTCATCAATGCCCTGTTGTCCCGTAAAGGTTCCAAGACCGCACTGATCACCACACGAGGCTTTAGAGATGTTTTGGAAATCGCCCGCGGCAACCGGCCGGATCTGTTTAACATCGCGTTTGAAAAGCCGGCGCCTTTTGTGCCAAGGTATTTACGTCATGAGGTGACCGAACGTCTGAGTTACGATGGCGAAGTCAGCACGCCGGTGCAGCTGCAGGAACTGGACGAGATTGTGGCGCATCTGCGCGCTGAACAGGTGGAGGCCATCGCGATATGCCTGCTGCACGGTTACGTCAATCCGATTCACGAGCAGCAGATCAAGCAACGTGTTCTGGAGCTCTGGCCACAGGCCGCCGTTATTGCCTCCCACGAAGTCTGCCGAGAATGGCGTGAATATGAGCGTACCAGCACCACCGTTCTTTCCGCCTATGTGTTGCCCATCACCAACCGCTATTTGGGTCGCCTCGAATCTCACTTGCACGAAAAGGGTCTAAAACCCAGCCCCTTTATCATGCAATCCAACGGCGGTGTGGCAACCGTAAAAGGCACCCTCGCAGACCCCATTACCCTGGTGGAATCCGGGCCCGCCAGCGGCATGCTGGGGGCGGCATCAATCGGCCAGATCATTGGCGAAGAGAACCTGATCGCCCTGGATATTGGCGGCACCACCGCCAAATGTGCACTGATCCACGAAGGCAAAGCTCAGATAACCACCGAATACCGAATTGAATGGGATCGGGAAAATCCCGGATACCCTATCCGCACCCCGGTCGTGGATCTGGTGGAAATTGGCAATGGCGGTGGCAGTATCGCCTGGATCGACGAAGGCAACCGTATGCACGTGGGACCTCAGTCTGCCGGTTCCAGCCCAGGGCCGGCCGCCTATGGGCGCGGAGGCGATAACGCCACCACCACGGATGCCAACCTGCTGCTGGGTCGCATTAACCCGGAACTGTTTCTCGGAGGCGAACAAAAACCGGACTGGAACTCACTGTACAACGCCTTCGATAAACTGGCGCAACAACTGGGCGGTAGCCACGAGGAAGTGGCCCGCGGGGTTATTCGCATTGCCAACGCCAATATGGTGAACGCGCTGAAGCTGGTGTCATTAAACAGAGGATACGACCCGAGGGACTTTTCCTTGATCGCATTCGGCGGCGGCGGCGCCATGCACGCGGTGGCGCTGGCCGAAGAGCTGAAAGTGAAGAAGGTGATTGTGCCTGTAAACGCCTCGGTGTTTTCCGCCTGGGGCATGCTGATGAGTGACCTGCGTCGGGATTTTCTACAGACCTCGGTTGAAAACCTGAAGGAATGCGACCCCGCCACAGTGGATTCACGCTATAACGATATTGCCTGTGCCGCACAGCAACAGTGCGAAAACGAGGGCATCCAACGTGAACAGATGTACGTTGAACGCTATGCCGATATGCGCTATCTGGGGCAGGAACACACCATCAAAATCCCACTGGCCGATGGCAACATCGACCAGCAAGCCCTGAAAGTGGCCTGCCAGGAATTTCACCGTGCCCACGAGCGGGAATATTGTTTTACCCTGGATAATCCCATTGAACTGGTGAACTACCATGTGGTGGTGTTCGGCAAAATCGAGAAACAACCACTGGTTGAGAAAGCCACCACCGGCGCGAGCCTGGAAGACGCCCGCAAGGCGGTGCGAAAAGTGGATTTCGATGACCAGGGTATTCACGAAGCCGACATCTATGATCTGGCCAGGCTCGAACCGGGCATGAGTTTTGTTGGCCCGGCAATTATCGAGGACGCAACCAACACCATCGTCATCACACCCCATAAACAGGTGCGTATGGACGCCTATGGCAATATTCATATTCTCATTGAGGGCCAGGACTGATGCCAGCGATCGAACAGGACAACCCCTATACCCTTGAAATCATTAAAAGCTCACTGATCGCCATTGGCGATGAAATGTTTGCGGCCATGAGCCGCACCAGCATGAGTCCGATTATCTACG
Organism: Pseudomaricurvus alkylphenolicus; assembly: GCF_011683955.1. Classification (GTDB taxonomy): domain Bacteria; phylum Pseudomonadota; class Gammaproteobacteria; order Pseudomonadales; family Cellvibrionaceae; genus Pseudomaricurvus; species Pseudomaricurvus alkylphenolicus. The sequence continues at coordinate 62,105 of NZ_JAAQPI010000009.1, read as the reverse complement.
AGGCCCTGGATTATTCCGTGGGTGTTACCGACGCCAAGGGCGATCTGATCGCCCAGGGCAATGGCACCACTGTCTTTTTGGGCATGATCGACTCACTCGTAGAAGACATTTTAGCCAAGTTTCAGGGCAATATTTACGAAGGCGATGTATTTGTCGGCAACGACCCCTACTCCGGCGGCGGCACCCATTTATGTGATGTGGCTATCGCCAAGCCTGTCTTTTTTAACGACCAATTGGTGGCCTTTACCGTCAACAAAGCCCATTGGGTGGACGTGGGTGGTATGTCCCCGGGCAGCTTCACCACCAACGCCTCAGAGATCTTTCAGGAAGGCATTCAGCTGCCTACTGTCAAGATCTTTGAAAAAGGCGATGCTTTGGATTCGGTGATCGATATCCTGAAAGCCAATATCCGTATGCCGGAATCTTCCATGGGCGACTTCTGGGCAGGCATGGCTGCCAATAATGTGGGCGAGGGGCGACTGCACGATCTCTTTTCCAAGTACGGTGAACACACGGTCAAGCGGGCTATGGACGAATTGCTTGAATACGGCGAGACCATGATCGCGGCAGAAATTCGCAAGCTCCCCAAAGGCAGCTTCTATGCCGAAGATTGGATCGATGACGACGGCCTGGGTGATGAGCCTCTAAAGGTATGTGTAAAGATCGACATCACTGAAGACAAGTTTGTTGCAGACTTCAGCGGCAGCGCGCCCCAGGCACTGGGCCCCATCAACACCTCACGATCCGGTTTGGTGTCTGCGGTAAGAACCATCTTTAAGGCCATGACGAATCCAAAAATCCCGGCCAATGGAGGATGCTTCCGCGCCCTGGAAGTGATTTGTCCCGAGGAGACCGTGTTCAGTGCCAAGCGCCCCGCCCCGGTTTCAACCTACTGGGAGACCATGCTCTATGCCGAAGACTTGATTTGGAAGGCACTGGCGGAGCACATCCCGGAACGATTAAGCGCCGGGCATTTGCTGTCGGTTTGTGCGTTTATTCTCTCCGGTACCCATCCGGCGACCGGCGAGCCCACCATTTTGGTTGGGCCCCTTGTCGGTGGCTGGGGCGCCATGAAAGATCGCGACGGACTCAATGGGCAGTTCTCCATCGCTGATGGTGAAACTTATAATTTCCCGGTGGAAATCACCGAAGCGCGCTACGGGGTTAAAGTGAATCAGTACGCCTTCCATAACGAAGACGGCGGTTTTGGTCGGTATCAGGGCGGCAAGGGCAATTATCTGGAATACGAAGTGTGTTGCGAGGAAGCATTTTTTACCGGTAGTTTTGGTCGCTTTAAATTCCCCCCCTGGGGAGTTGATGGCGGTTTGCAGGGGTCCTCCAATTACGTGGAAATACTGCGGGGAGGGCAACCCTGCGATCCTCCGGAGATATATGGCAAGGCGGCCCGTGTGCCCCTGAAAAAAGGCGATGTGGTGCGGATGGTGACAGCGACTGGGGGCGGATGGGGTGATCCGTCTCTAAGATCGCCGCAGGCGGTAGCAGAAGATCTTAAAAACGGCTATATCACGTCTGAGCAGGCACAGAGAGTGTATGGACGTTAATTGAGGACGGGCTCCCCAGTGTCCTGAATCCGATGCTGCCGGGAGCCCTACCATCGCCTCAATCTTTCTACCACCAAGTGACATAAAACGCGGCCAGAATCAGCGACACACTGACGCAATGCGCGTTATAGCTGCGACTGGTGGTAAACTTGATGTCTGCCAGATCCACCGAATTGCGGTGTTCACCTGCCTGCTCCCAAATCACCACCAGGATGGGCAGGATAAGGCATCCGATAAAGACGACGCCGACCCGGTCAATAAACGGCAGCTCGGGAAACAACAGCTTGAATGCCAATGACAGCACTGCTGAGCCTACGGCTGCCACCAGCGCAGCATTGGCGGTAGCCCTCTTCCAGAACATACCTAACAGAAACAGTGCCACAATACCCGGTGTAAAGAAGCCGGTAAATTCCTGGATATATTGAAATGCCTGATCAAAGTTTCCCAATAGCGGTTTGGCGCAAATCATGGCCGCAACCAACGCGCCGAGGCTGACCCAGCGCCCCACTCTCACATAGTGTTTTTCGGTAGCGCCTGGCTTCACCGACGAATAAAGATCTATCGTAAAAATGGTGGCAATACTGTTTGTCATTGACCCCAAAGATGACACGATGGCGGCAACCAATGCCGCGAATACCAGCCCCTTTACCCCTTCGGGCATAAGCTGCATCATGGTGGGATACGCCTGGTCTGGGCGATCCAGTTCCGGAGCCAGCAACACCGCCGCAATGCCGGGCAGAACCACGATAATTGGCATCAATAACTTGAGATACGCGGCAAAGGTGATTCCCCGCTGTCCCTCCTCAAGGCTCTTGGCTGCCAACGTACGTTGAATAATATATTGATTAAATCCCCAATAGGACAGATTCATCACCCACATGCCACCCACTAACACCGAGATGCCGGGCAAGCTGACGTAATGGGGATGGTCGCGCTCCAGAATCATATTGAATTTTCCGGGGGCTTGATCCATCAACGTCATAACTCCTGAGAAGACGCCACGGCCTGCGCCAATCAGGTCCAGGCAAATATAAGACAGAATCACGCCACCCAGTATTAACACTACGACCTGAATAATATCGGTTAATGCAACAGCCTTGAGCCCGCCGTAGAGGGAATAGGCAACCGAGAAGGCTCCCAGAAAAATCATGCCATAGAGCATATCGATTCCCGTTGCGGTATTTACTGCCAATGCTCCAAGCCAAAGCACCGAGGTCAGGTTGACAAACACATAGACTCCCAACCAAAAAATGGCCAGGGTGGTTTTTACCCGGGCATCGTATCGTTCCTCCAAAAACTGGGGCATGGTATAGATCTGCCGTTTGAAGTAAATGGGAAGAAAATACTTGCCCACTACGATCAAGGTGATCGCCGCCATCCATTCATAGGAGGCAATGGCGAGACCGATGGCGTAGCCTGAACCGGACATGCCAATGATCTGTTCCGCTGAAATATTGGCCGCGATTAAAGAGGCGCCTACGGCCCACCATGGCAGGCTGTTACCTGCCAGGAAGTAATCCTTTGAGTCCTTATCGTGGCCGTCCCTTTCCCGTGATACCCAGTAAGCGATAGCAATAAGCGCGGCGACATAGACAAGAAACAGGGAGATATCAATGATCGAGAGCTGCAAATCTTTGTTCATAATTCCGGTATCACATTAAGGTTTTCAAACTCCTGATGAGAATAGAGTCCCAGTGCCCGACTTCTGTCCCGATAACTGGCGATTTTTTCCAGTTTAAGGCGTTGCAACAGTGGCGGGCCCTTTAGATCGCTATCCGCCGCAACCCCAATCAGCTCGACATCGTGCCCATGTTTTTGGAAAACTCCGTCGAAGATTAACGTTGATCTCGGCAGATGGTAATCGACCGTCACCAGTAACAAATGGCTGACCTTTCTCTCGCTCAGATGAGGCATAATGTTCTTTGCATTGCCCACGGTGTCGCGAGCAAGGTCTTCAACCACAATTCGATGGCCATCCACACCCTTCCGGATGAGCCAGTTCTTCATGGCCACGGCTTCAGTAAATTGTGAGTATACGGCACCACCGCTGACAAAGATGGGGGCGGCTGGATAGGTGGAGGCGAGTTCCAGTGTTTTTTTCAGGGTATTCTTCAAGCGTGGCTTGGGGGTACCGTCGTCGTTGGCGGGTGACCCCAATGCCAGAATTCCCAAATGAGCTGCAGTCTCTTTTAACAAATGCTCAATCCGCCCCCTGGATGACCACTGGTCTTCGACGTCGTCGATGATACTCACCATCGCCCTCGACAGATCCGGAGCCTGCATTTCCAGGGACACCAGGGTGGAAACATAGAGATCGTACTTTTCCAGGGCGCGGCTGTATAAGAGAGTGAGACCCAGACCTTGTTTGTCTTGCGGGTGAACGCGCAGCAGCGAATCCGAAAATTGAAACAATTCGTCATACTGATCAAAGCCTGTTGCCACCAGCATACCCAGTCTGAAAGCGTCTGCGTTATTGGGCCGCGTTTGCAGCAGCCTGTTCAATGCTTCAAAGGACTCAGTTTTGTCTTTCTTATGAAATGCCGCCACCACAGGACGAAATTCAGGATCGTCAGTATAGTCATCAATACCTGACGCGGAAACTCCCGAGATCACAACAATAAACGCGAGAACAGGCCGAAGCAGTAACCCCGCTAATAAACAGCGCGTATTTGACATGATACCTCCTAGAAAAAGATCCCTGCACAAGCCATTTTGGATCGTGCAGGGATAAGTCAGGAACCCGGTTAGAACGCTATACTGACGGAACCGGTAATGGTACGGCCGAAAATGGATCTGGCGTAAAAGTTGGTTTCAATATCCCCACCGGTTAGCTGACTCACGTCGCGCGGATTACCCTCTGAGAGACCCACTTCATTGGTCAAGTTGGTTCCCTTCAACATAAAGGAGATATCGTCGCTGAACTGGTACTCAAAGCCCGCCGACAGTGTGGAGTATGCAGGTAACTCGCTGGTGTTGGCGGCATTGCCATAGCGGTCACCCATATAGTGGTAGGTCATAAACACATCGGCATCGCCGATATGAAAGGTCGGGGTAATGCGAATCTGTTCATTGGCAACGCGATTCACCTGGTTCCCGGTAGCATCAACGCCTCCGACAATGCCGTCGTATTCTGCGTCTTGAATCACACCACTCAGATCCAACGTCATCCAATCTGTGGGCTGCCAGGTGGCTTCGTATTCGATACCCACCGACTCGGTGCCAAAGGTGATTTCCACCAGTTGATCATCGATGGTCAAGTTGGCTGACTGGGTGAACTCAGTGGTATACAGAGTCACAGATGCCCCCAAATTATCGCCGTTGTAGCGCATGCCGATTTCGAAAAATTCCAGTTCGCTCTTGGCCTGCTCCTGGGCGTCGGTCACATCGTTACCACGGGAGGCGTTGATGGCCTCACCCAAGAGGTCGGAGCGGAACATAAACGTATCGGTGTAATGGCTGTAAATGGCGATATTGTCGCTGAGTTTGTAATTAAAACCTACGGACCAGCCGAAATCTGATTCTTTGCGAGGAGTCATGGCAAACTGGCCGCCATCGGCCCAGGCACCTACGGTATCATCCGAATAAACCAAGGGGTCATTCAGGGATTCGGCGATAGCAACATCGTTAGAGACAGTTCGACCAACGGTATCCACTTCCAGCTCTTCATAGCGGACCCCGAAGTCAACACGGAGCTTGTCATTGACCTGATACTCGTCCATAAAATAGAGCGAGACAGACCTTAGATCGACACTGGCATCCGTCGCTTCGGTAAAGAAGTCGGTAAATCCATTGCTCGTATAATAACCGACGATATCATCATTAGCGTCCAGTGCGACCACGTCAAGCCGGCGGGCATCGTCAGTCAGCTCTGCAAGGTACTTGTGCTGGTTTCGGTACAGCTTATCGTAAACAGCGTCAATAATAACCGAGCCAATGGTATAAGTGTTTTTCTCGCTTTCGTAGGTCAGATTGAAATTATTAACAAACTGATCCACATGATAACCAAAATTTCGATACGTCAGCAGGTTAGTCAGGCCGTTTCCATTCATCTGATCGGGATTATTGATGATCTCTCCGGTATCCGCGTAGGCGTATGCCAAAGATGTCGCAGTGGGAAAGTAACCAAACAGGTCCAGGCCTGCGTCCGACGCCAGTGCGCTGAGGCGGTCTGAGGCCAACTGAATTTGTCCATCGCCATTGGGGTAGATTGCATGTCCGTCGCCCTTGTAGGACATGTATTTAAACTGATTTTTTACCGTCCATCCGGAATTACCGATTCCCTTGGTAAGATCCACCCCAAAGGTATTGGCTTTTGTGTGAAAACCGTCTTGCAGATCATAACGAACCATGCCATCGGGGGAGCGCAGATTGACGTTCTTGACGTCGGCGCTGGCCAGGGTGCCGGTAAGCGCGTCAATGCCACCGGGAATACCGTCCGGATCACTTTTGTCCGTCATTGGCGTCGGCAGGTAAAATGCGTTGTGATCGTCAACCACGTGAAGACTTAATGTGAGTTCACCATCTTCAAGTTCCCGGGTCATATTGAGACGAAATTGCCCGCCCACATCGGCCTTGAAACCGCGATCGCGTACGCCGTCCTGCGTGCGGTAGAAACCGCCGGCGGCAAAAACCCAATCTTCGTTCAATGGCCCGCTGTAATAGGCATCGGTACGCAACATGTTATAGTCACTGATGCTCTGACGTACCATGCCCTCAGGCTCATGGGTTCCCTTGCGGGAAATAAAGTTGACCATGGCGGTGGGTCCCCTTGGGGAGATAATGCCCGCCGTACCGCCGCGGACAACTTCGACCCGTTCGGTCATCAGATCGGACTTAATCATGGAGCCAGTAAAGATGTCACTGTAGGCAACCGCCACACCGTCGTTGTGCATGCCAATCATTCGATTGGAATCGCCCCAGGTTCCCCTGGCGGAGAAATTCGCGTGTGACTCTCCAGCACTGTCTTCAGTAAAGAAACCCGGAATAACCTCCAGCAGGTCAGCAGCGCTCATGGGTTGTAGTCTGGCAATGTCGTCATTGTTCATAGACGAAATCGCAATAGAGGATTCCAGCTTGGTAACGGTGCTTCCGGCCGTACCCGTTACTATTATTTCCTCTAGATCAAGAAGGCTGATCTCTTCGATTTCTTCAGAAACTACCGCGGTAGCCTGCATCGCCAAAGAAGACCCGAGAATAATTCCGGCCGTCGCCTTTTTGATACCCGCGTGCAAACTGGATTTTGATAACATGTTCTCTTTCATCGCAATCTACCCGATTTATTTTTTTGATGACTGACGCAGACCGGTTTCAAATAGTCAACACTGAGTGCTGTCAAACGATCATCAACCTGCGCCATCAATCTATTAGACGTAGTTACTCTCAAACAAGTCACCAACCATTTTTAAATTTTTTTGTTTGACTTCGGTCAACTTTTTGAAGACATTGGAAAGCTTCCCACCGACAAGAGTGAGTTCATCCATGCGAACCAGAGATCTTATCTTTCTAACCCCATTGCTGTTAAGCGCACAAATGACTTCGGCAAGTGCCGAGGATGTTCGAGATGCGAAACTACGGGAGATCGTGTATGAAAGAATCCAACGGCAGCTAAACGATGAGGAAGCGTCCAATGTGTTAACCGACTTTGTATTCAACGATGTCATGCAATGGCGGGCCGACACCATCAACGTTCAAAAGGCCGACTCAATCATAGCCTTTGCGTTCGGAAACCGAATCAGTGAAAACGGCAACCGACTTCCCGGCACCATGAACGAGGCTCTGGCGAAGCTGACGATAGAAACCTTTCGAAGAACCGCAGCACCCGTGTACGCACAATGGGAGATTGCAGAGATTATTGGTGATCAGATACCCGCCCATCTTCTGACGCCCATCTACCCGAAAATAACGGAAACCGGAGACGTTATTTACCTGAGCACACGTGGCGTAGCAGAAGATATTGCAAGGATTGCCGGCAGTACGGATAAGTTGGGCAAAGCCATTGTCATTTCGTTTAGTGAACATTCCCTTCGGTCGATTCGCACCGCAAGAGAAGTGGGAATTGATGCCTATGCGCCCGAAGCTGTCATGCTTCCCAATACCTATGACGAGCAATCCGGACAACCCTGGACCAGAACCAAGCGCAACTACGTACTACACGAGCTTCGCTCACGGGCGGAAATGCGGATTAAAAAGTAACGCCCTCAGAGCCGTTACTTTTCCCGATACTGCAAAATAATGGTTGACTGGCTGGACTCCCTGGCTTGAATCGGAAAGTATGAAACCAGGGAGCTGGTAAACTTGTCGGCATTGTCAATGTTAAAAATCCCACTCACTCGCACTTCAGCCGCCTTGGCACCCCTGAGTTCGTATTTCTTTTTCCTGTAGCGATTCATCTCATTGATCGCATCGGGGAGAGGCGTATCGCTAAAGATGATTTTGCCCATCTTCCAGGCTTCCAGATTCACCAGATCGACTTTCTTCACATCAGACAGTTGATCTGACTCGACCCGGATTTGTTGCCCTGCCACCAATTGCATTTCGGGCCCGTCTGGCGCCTGGGCCAGATTGACCTTGACCCTTCCCTCGATCAATTTAACTGTTGCCGCCGGGCCATCAAGGCGAATATCAAATGCTGTACCTAGCGCTGTCACTTCACCGGTTCCGGCTCTGACGACAAAGGGACGGGTGTTGTCGTGAGCCACTTGGAAATAGGCCTGGCCCTGCTCCAGAGTCAGTTGGCGCACGGTGTCTCTAAAGTTGACAGCCACGCGAGAGTTGGTATCCAGTATCAGAATGGAGCCATCTTCCAGCCCAATGTTTTTTTGTTTTCCAACCGATGTCTCGTAGATTATGGGATACGGAGACGACTGCTCCATGAAATTCATCAGCAGCCCCACCGCGACCACCAGCATCACTGTAGCGGCCATCGCCCATGGCCCGGTCCACAATCGTTGGGGCAGGGTCTGGGGGGATTGAACGTGGCTACGCATCGCCTGGCTGCAGGCATTTTTGATATAGGCATCCTGATCCACACCCTGGGGTCCCAGCCACGCCGAACTGACTGCAGCAAAGGCTTCTTCATTGATCTTTGATTCGTTGATCCAGTTATCAAAGCGCTTTCGCTCATGCAGCGAGATATCGCGCTCCTGAATAACGGAAAACCACTTGGCGGCATCCTCCAGTGCATTTGTTGGAAGCCTGCCGCTGTGCTGGCCTGAATGATTGGTCATTACTGTGTCTCCATGGCCGACGCGACATGCGCGATAGCCTTAATCATGTGCTTACTGACACCACTCACCGTGATGTTGCAATGCTCAGCAATTTGCGCGTAAGTCATATTTTCAAATCTGTGAAGTAAAAATACATTTCTGGTATTGGGGCTCAGCCCCTCCAGCGCCTGTTGAAATCGCTTTAGCTCTCGTTTGGCTTCCAGTTCCCTCAATGGCGTAATATTGGATTCAACCTCAATTTTTTCGATCTCATCACCTACGTTGATAGGTAGCCCGGTGGACGGTTGTCTGCGGAATTTGTCTCTCAAAATATTCAGTGCCGTTCGAAACAGGAATGCCTGTGGATGCTTGACCGATGAGGTGTCCGACATTCTCGACATTTTGAGGTAGGTCTCCTGTGAGACATCCTGAGCTTCCTCCCGGTCTACTGAGTGACGGGAGATGTAGTGCAACAGCTTCTCGTGGTACTCCGCATACAATGCCTCCACAAACTGGCGATTGCGTTTTTGCGTACGCGTATCGCTCGCGTTTAAGCCACAGGATTCTTGCGTGGACTGTTTCATCTGGATGATTCCAAAAACCTTTATGGGGTTCCTCTCACAATAATAGACGCAACTCCCTCGAACTAAGTCACCACCTCAGCAATTCTTATTTTACATATAAAACGACATAATCATTCTTTTTTGGAATATGATGATTTGGTGGTGACTTGTTCCTCCCCTTTGCCGTCTATCTCTCAGACACCCTGCCCTAACGTCTCATGAGGTGATGAATGATCGAAACCCTGGCCGGCTTTTACTCTCGCAGCAATGCGCAGACCACCCCTTTGAGTTCCTCTGATGTGATCGCCTTAGAAATGCGCAAGCGCAAGTGGTCTGTGTTTCTTGCCATTACCTTTGGCTACGGTTTTTACTACGTCTGCCGGCTGAGTTTCAGTGTTGCCAAGAAAAGTATGGCCGATGAAGGCATATTTGATGCAACCGAAATGGGGCTCATCGGTTCCGCCCTGTTTATCGCCTACGCGTTTGGGAAGCTCGCTAACGGCATATTGGCCGACAGAGTCAATGTACGAAAATTTATGGCCACCGGCTTATTTGTCTCAGCAGCAATCAATTTGATGCTTGGTCACACGGTGAATTTCCTGTTCTTCTTCCTGCTGTGGGGGCTTAACGGCTGGTTTCAGTCCTTCGGTGCCCCCTCTAGCGTGGTCTCTATTACCCACTGGTTTGGCGGTAAGGAGCGAGGAAGCTTCTACGGCATGTGGAGCACCAGTCATAACATCGGCGAAGCCATAACCTTCGTGGCGATTGCAGTCATCATTACGGCCTTCGGTTGGCAATCGGGATTTTACCTGGCCGGAATCCTGGGTATCGCCATGAGTATCGTCATCTGGAAGTTCCTCTATGAGCGCCCAGAGGTCTATGGCTTGCCGCGGGTGTACAATGACCAGAGCAGCGAAGAGCAAACCAAGTCTGTGGGCCAAAAACAATGGGATGTGATTCGAAACCCTGCCGTATGGATTCTGGCCCTGGCCAGCGCGTTTTTTTATGTCACCCGTTACGCAGTGAACAGTTGGGGGATTTTTTTCCTCGAAGCCGAAAAAGGTTATACAACCGTTGAAGCCAGCTCCATCGTGTCCATTAATGCGATTCTGGGCATTCTCGGGACGTTTTTCTCAGGCATCATTTCAGACCGATTCTTCCGTGGCCGCCGCAATGTACCCGCTCTTATCTTCGGCACGCTCTACGCCTTGTCGATTGCCTGGTTTGTTCTCGGGCCCGCCAACACCTATTCCGACAGCCTGGCCATGGCGCTGTTTGGTTTATCTCTGGGCGTACTACTCGTCTATCTGGGCGGTTTAATGGCGGTTGACATTTGCTCCAAAGACGCTGCCGGTACCGCCTTGGGTATTATCGGGGTTGCCAGTTATCTTGGCGCCGCTATTCAGGACATCCTCAGTGGATACATGATCGAAAGCAGCAAGCAGATAATCGGCGGAGCTGCCGTCTATGACTTTAGCTCCGCCTCCATACTTTGGATCGGCTCGGCACTGATCTCGGTGGTCCTGACTCTCTTGGTCTGGAAGGTACGCCCGAAAGACTGACACTTCTGAAATCAACATCCGGAAACGCCCTGAATGAATGCAGTAGACTTTAGCAGAAGCCCCCACCGCCGACTTAATCTGCTCACCGGAGAATGGCTGCTGGTGTCACCTCACCGGGCATTGCGCCCCTGGCAGGGACAGACCGAAAACATCGGCGGCGATGGACGGCCTGAATACGACAGTACCTGCTATCTCTGCCCGGGCAACCAACGAGCAGGGGGAGAGAAGAACGACACCTACGACAGCACCTTCGTTTTTACCAACGATTACTCCGCGCTGCTGGAGCACACGCCCGTGGTCGAGACCTGTGAAGAAAACCTTTTAAAATCTGTATCCGAGCCTGGAATCTGCCGTGTTATTTGTTTCTCTCCCCGTCACGATTTGACCATTGCCCAGATGGAAGTTGCAGAAATTCGCGGGGTTGTGGACCTTTGGCATGATCAATTTAAGGAGCTCAGCGAAAAACCCGAGATAAATTATGTTCAGATTTTCGAGAACAAGGGAGCTGCCATGGGATGCAGCAATCCCCATCCCCATGGTCAAATTTGGGCCCAGCACCACATTCCGACCGAGCCGGGTAAAGAACTGGCGCAGATGCAGCGGTATTATTCCAGACATGGCCGAACACTATTGCAGGACTATCTGGCGGTGGAACTGCGACAGCAAAAACGGATTGTTTGCCGCAACGAGAGCTTCGTTGCTCTGGTTCCCTATTGGGCCACCTGGCCATTTGAACTTCTGATTCTTGCAACCAACCACCATCCCAACCTGTTGACTTTATCGAATCAGGAAAGAACCGATCTTGCTGCAATCATTGGTGAAGTCACGGTAAAGTACGACAATTTGTTCCATACCGAGTTTCCATACTCCGCGGGTCTGCACCAGGCTCCGACAGACTTGGCGGATCATCCCGAGTGGGACCTGCATATGCATTTCTATCCTCCGCTACTGCGCTCGGCAAGCGTCAAGAAATTTATGGTGGGTTACGAGTTGTTGTGTGGACCACAACGAGACATTACACCCGAGTCCAGCGCGGAGTTATTAAGGAATCTCTCCAGTGTTCACTACACCTTGGAAGAACAGTCAGAGATCGGCTAGAGACTACATGGACAGGTTCAATCCAAGAAAGAATGACCGGCCGAATTCTATTTCGGCCCCCAGACCCGCTTCCGCTTCCGCCAATACCCGGTCGTTGTCGGTTATGTTCCTGGCCTCGAAATACATACTGATACTGTTCGAAAGCGTGTATCGGGCATGTATGTCCCACTGTGTGTAATCGAGCCACTCTCTGTTCAAATGCGGTTCGTCGGGAAAGAAAACATGAGTATATTCACCTTGGTATGCGTATATCAGTCGGCATTCAAACCGGTTTTTCCAGTTGTAGAACAGAGTCGCATTTGCCAGCCGCTCAGACTGTTCAATCAATCTGTCCAGTGATCGTCGAGTTCCTGAACTGTCCAAGTAGTCCAGTGTTCCCCGCATCAGAGTCAGATTGCCACTAAAACCCAAACCGGACAGTGGTCGCGGCAGGAAATCCAGGCGGTTCTTGATGATATTTAGCTCGACGCCGCTAAGCCTGGAGTCTGTTGTATTGTCTGGCTGTATCACTACCGTGCCGTTTTCAAGCTTGGGAACTCTGAAAATATTATCGCTGATATCTTTATGAAATACCCCAATCGACATAAATCCGTCATCCAGATGATAGTCCAGCGTTAAATCATAGTTGTCCACTCGACTGGGATTGACGTCCGGGTCAGCACGATTGATCGAGCCATCAAGGTTGGTTGTCTCGGGTGAGGCCGCATCGCCCGGTGCGGGTCTGCCCAATGTACGGCTATAGGCCGCTCTCAGCGTCGTGTTTTCCGAAACTTCGTAGAACAGTGATACCGACGGCAGCCAATTGGCGTATTTGCCGTCGCCACTTTTTTGCCCAATAACACCATTGTTCAGCACCGGGTTTCTGGTATCGACATCCACGTGCTCAAAGCGAGCCCCTGCGGCCATCCGGTAGTGATCACCCGAGAAAGTCAGCATCATATAGGCGGAAATCAGATCTTCCTGATAGTCGAAGTCTTCCAGCGCCGATTGCCACTGGCTCTCCGCCTCCATCAATTCGAACCCCTGTTGTTGCCGAAGACGTTCAAAATCTATAAAGAGGTAGGGTTCCGAGCGGTTTTGCGGTACAAAGTGGACGTCGGTAGTGAGGCCCGACAGAGTCAATGCCGGGTGAGTCATTATGCTGGCGGTGTTGTCGCGCTGGCGAGCCAGTCTGCGCCACTCACCCCCCATTTTGTAGCCGGTGCCGCGACCTTCAATGCCAATATTGTTGTGCAAATCCAGCCGCAGGGCCCAGATGGATTCTTCCGACTGTCTTTGTCTGAATGCATACTCCTTGAGTGAATAATTATCCGGATCCACAAAATATTGAGGATTATCCAGCTGATAGGTGGCGATAAAGGACGAGCTGTCATAATCCAGACCCAATTCGGTCGTCCTTGGAGTTTCGAAAATGACACTGGGGTCTGTGTCTTGAAAATCCGCAAAGGAATATCCCATATTGACTTCCAGATGTGATGATTGGTTTAACATCCACTGGGAAAACAGACTGATTCCATAATTTCTCTGATTGAGAGGAAAAAAATCGAAGGTTACCCGCCCCAGTGCCGATCCGTACCGCCCCCGCGCTATGGACTGCTCCTGCAGATCTTCGAAATCGGTCAACGTATGACCGTTACGCGTCTCTTCCTGAGATTGCTTAAAGTAATAGCCAGACAGGTAACCGAAGAAATCTTCACTCGGAAAGTACTCAAGCTTAAGGTGTCCGCCGTATCGCTCCAGCCGGTTGGTATAAATCAGCCATCGATATTCGTTGGGAGAAACCTGCCCGTTCCATTCGGGGGACTCTGGCCCAGTGACGCGTTGACCATTGACATCGAAGTAATTCGCCCCTTCCTGAACGGTCTTTGATTCGTCACGTTGTTTAATATTGTATGTCAGTACTGCGCTAAGCCCCCAATGTTGGTCGCCGCCGAAAAGTCGACTACCCAGAATGTTGATGTTTCCGCCCAGCGGATGATCTTTGCTGGACCCCAAACTGTTGTCGTTGGGAATATCGTCGTAAGAGTGGTAGGAAAGAGAACTGTCGAGCGTCAGAAAGGGGCCATCGTTATCAAAGGCACTGCGAGTGACCAGATTCAGACTGCTCCCTATCGCTCCCGGATCCATATCGGAGGAAAAGGTTTTAGTCGCTTCCAATCGTTTGACGGCGACGGATGGAATAGCTTCCAGCCCGATGGAGCGCCCCTCCTCACCAAATCCGTCGATGGTGGCAATAGGTAAACCATCAATCGTCACCGTATTGTGTTCTGACCGGATACCGCGGGCAACCACGAACCTGCCTTCATCTTCATCGAAGATGGCACCAACACCGGACAGTCGCCTGAAGGAATCCGCGATATTAAAATCGGGAAACTTACCCATCTCGTCCTGAAACATAAACTCCGCAATAGAATAGGAGTCTCTGCGGTGGGCAATAGCGTATTGATTCTGGAGCCCATAACCGGTGACCAATACCTCGTCAATAACTTCTTGCGGCACCGTCGCTTCGCTGTTGTATTCACTGTCGGCAAATGGCAGCTCCGTAATAAGATACACAGAGGCGTTGCTGGATTCGAAACCCAGGCCGGTATTCAGAAGAAGAATTGCGAGCGCCTCTTCCAATAAATAACGGCCTGAGACCTCGTTAGACAATTTGTCTTTAACCAGATTCGAATGATAGATCAGGTCAATATTGGTTTGGATTGCAAAGTTGACAAGCGCTGATTCCAGCTGCTGTTGGGGCAATTGATAGCTTTTTCTCAACTCCTGATTGGCGGCATAGCCATTGACCGTCAGCAACACCAGCATTAGCAGCGCATAGGGGCCGATATTGTGTTTAATTATTAGTATATTTTTCATTATTCCGAAATACTGCTAACGCCCACTGGAACAGACTCCTGCAAATTCAAGCATCTCCTGTTCGGCTATCAAACCCACAACTCCTGCAACGCAGAAAATGGTTTACAGCGTCATGATAGCAAATCTTCGGTCGAACATTATCGCATTTGCTCCGACAACTCGATCAGATCCAATAGCTCCACTCTCAGTAGGGTCAATCGATCTCCTGTGACCGGCAGTACAAGGCCGATTCACCGGCAGCCAACGCCAGATGATAAAGTGTGCTTGCGGGGGCAGAGTGATCTATGACTTTATTTTGCGCGTCCAGTCTGTCTATATAGGAGCCCGGCGTCGGCACCTTCAGATAGTGGTGCAAAAGCAATTCAATCGCTTCGGCAGCTCGACTCTCGTATCGGCTGTGTCCCTCCCCGGCCAGGGCGATATTGGCTTTGATCAGCTCTGTCATTGGCCAACATCGCTTGGACGCGGTTATTACCTGCCCCTCGGGACTGACTTGGTCCCATAGCAGCCCCGAATTCGGATCCGTCCCCAACTCCAGAGCCCTCTCATAGAGCGCTTCTGTGTACCGGACCACAGGGGTATTGGCGTATTCGTTGTATCTGCACAACAGCCATACCCACTCCAGCATGTGGCCGGGCTCGACAAGGTAGTGACCGTTAATGGTTATCGGATTCCAATGGGCATCGAAGTATTCCAACAACACCTCGTTGTTGTCATCGTAGAACCGGGTTTCGAACAGGTTAAAGACTTCCCCGGCTCGGGCCAGCCATTTCGACGACCCTGTGGCTTCATATAGCGCGATAAAGGCTTCGAACAGGTGCATGTGGGGGTTTTGGCGACGAATGATGACTTCAGTCTGCTTGTCTTCCCATCCACCCCGATCGCCTTTGAAGTTATGATCCAGGTGCCGCATCAGGAGTTCTGCGCGCTGCAACGCCTGTTTATCCCCTAACGCCCGGAATCGCCAGGCATAGGCCAGCAAAAAAAATGCAAGATCATAGGTATCCTGCCTGCCTTCCGCAATTGAGTTATTGGCTTCCAATCGATGTACGTAACCCTGGGAAAACTCGGGGTGGCGAGCGGATGCGTCAAGATAGGCTTCCAAACCGGTGATCAAATTGCCGGCACCTGACAACCAATCCATTTGTGTGGCGTAGGCGAGAACGAACATTTGACGCGCGGTCACTCTGGTGCGCTTATCCGACTTCAGATCTGCCGAGCCGTCAAAGGACAAACGCTCCACCGCGCCCTGGTTGCCTTGATGCATACCCCTGGTCGTCCATAAAGGCAGGGCTGAATGTCTCATCCAATGTTCAAACCGACGACTGGAGCTTAGCAGTGTCTGACAGACCATATACGTGCCTCAAGTGATGGTATAGCGGGTGTGAATTCACTCTATAGGACGTAAAAAATGGGATTTAAGTCACCATCCATTGGCAATTTTTTAGAGAATAGGAAAGGACACGCCCTAAATCCATGGGTGATGGTCCCAGGGCGAAAAATCCTGCTTGTTGAAAACAGCCCTCAGGGGCTATTCAGCAACCCAGGTCAGTTATCACTCTTGCAATACGCCCAGTCATCGCCGTCGACTTCGATTGACACATCAAGGCATTGGTGCTCTTCAACGGGTCGGTCAGCGCTTTCTTTGCGCTGTTCACCCCTGAGCGCCATAGCAACAACCGCCGCCGAAACTTGTTTATCAACTCCAGTATCCGATCTTACTTGCATGACATTTCTCCCTGAGACCAGGTGTTGGAAGCCTTTGAATATTCAGTGCTATTAACATCAATTCAGTACTATACCCACATAACATCAGGATTTTTTGTCTTTATTGATTGTTACGCCATTTTTTATACTTGGCAAGCCACATTTCTCCGAATTTTATAAAGCAGGCTATTTTCCGAAAAGATCGCTGATAAACCCGGGAGCTTGCTCCAGCATAAAGGCCTTAAATGCGCTGATGATTGGGTTAACGGATTTACCCTCCAGGTGCAGCACATACCAGGTGCGCAGAATCGGCATGTCTCTGACATTTAAAATAGCGATATTACCGGTTTGATACTCCAAGCCGATGGTATGCTTCGAAATCAGCGCCAAACCCATGCCAGCCATGACTGCCTGTTTGATGGATTCATTGCTGGGCACCTCTTGCAGCACCGGCACCTCAATACCGTTTTCTGCGAAGAAGTGCTCCATCAGCATACGGGTGCCCGATCCGGCCTCCCTGGCCAAAAAGGTCTCCCCCGCCAACTTTTGAGCAGAGAAGCGCCTTTTGCCCACCAAAGGGTAATCCGGCGCTGCAATGATAACGTAGGGATGCTCGGCAAAGGCCTCCGCCACGACACCCAAACGTGAGGGTGGGCGACCCATAATGGCGAGATCAATTTGATTGTTTTCCAGCTTTTCAATCACGGTTTGGCGATTGGCTATGGTGAAATCGATCTCTATGTCCGGGTTCAGCTCGCAGAAACGTGCCACCAACTTAGGCGCAAAATAGCGCGAAGTGGTTACCATAGCCACCTTGATTTTTCCGTGTCGTGCGCCCTTGAGTGCATCGAGCTCCTCACCGGCCTCCCGTAACGTCTGAGTGACCTGTTTAACGTAGGGATAGAGTATCTCACCGGCTCGGGTGACCCGCTGATTGCGGCCACTCTTTTCAAACAGCTCCAGGCCCACGCCTTCAGCCAGCCGGCTCATCTGCATGGACACCGCCGGTTGCGACAAATGCAGGATTTCCGCCGCACGGGCAAAACTTTGCTGTTCTACCGCGATGGCGAAAATTTTCAGTTGCTTGAGAGACGCATGACGAAGGGGATCTTTCATAAGAAGCTCTGTGATTACCCGGCTGTTAATCGGTGGTTGGACTTGGATCTCAACACTTAAGTTATTGTTATGTATTTGTGATTGTATGTAAATCTTTCTTATCTAATAATCTCGCCATACCAGACCTCAACCACTGTTTCTCACTCAAGGGATAAACACCATGCAGCAATCCACCTCCGAACCTACGGTCATTCTTGGCGTGATCGGTGCCGACTGCCATGCCGTCGGTAACAAGATCATTATGAGTGTGCTCAGTCAGTTGTCGTTTCAGGTTATCAATCTGGGGGTTATGGTCAGTCAGGACGAGTTTATCGACGCCGCCATTGAACACAATGCTGAGGCGATTTTGGTGTCGTCTATTTATGGGCACGGTGAAATCGATTGCGCCGGACTGCGAGAGAGATGCATGGAACGAGGCTTGGCGGAGATTATCTTGTATGTGGGTGGCAATCTGGTGATTGGCAAGCGCCCCTTTGCCGAAGTGCAACGTCTGTTTGCCGGCATGGGTTACGACCGCGTTTTTCAACCCGGCATTGATTTGCATGACGTGGCGAAGTTGCTGCGGATGGACATTCATCAGCGACGCCAGCCGCAGTGGAATCAATGGCTGGTGGCCGGTCATCGGGAACATGGCGTGTTGGATATGGCGGCAAGGGCGTAGGCAGGGCAGGCATTATCGTGGAACTGAATAACCAGAGACTCTCCGAACGGGAGTTTGAACAGGAACGTCGGCAAGTATTGCAGTCCTGGCCCACCGGTAAAGAGGTGGATTTTTCCGAAGGTGTGAAATTTCAGCACGCCCTGCCCGACAGCAAGCGGTTTTCATCAGTACTCCGTCAGGCGGACCAATCAGGGAAAACCCTGTTGCAGCCGCGAGCGGGTGTGGCGTTATTGCATGAGCAAATCGCCTTGCTGCAGCACCTGGAGTCTTCCTGCGATTTGCTGCCCACCACCATCGATGCCTATACCCGCTTGAATCGCTACGACGAAGCGGGTAGCGGCATCACCAAATCCCTGCAGGCAGGCTCATCATTGCTAAACGGTTTTCCTGCGGTTAACCACGGCCCCAAGGGCTGTCGCCAAGTGGTTAACGCCCTCAACAAACCGGTACAGGTTCGTCACGGGACGCCGGATGCGCGACTGCTGAGTGAGATTACCCTGGCAGCA
Organism: Pseudomaricurvus alkylphenolicus; assembly: GCF_011683955.1. Lineage (GTDB taxonomy): Bacteria > Pseudomonadota > Gammaproteobacteria > Pseudomonadales > Cellvibrionaceae > Pseudomaricurvus > Pseudomaricurvus alkylphenolicus. The sequence goes on along the minus strand of NZ_JAAQPI010000009.1, from coordinate 43,266 downwards.
GGCTATACCAGTTATGAGGGCGGGGGCATTTCTTACAATATCCCCTACGCCAAACGGGTTCGACTGGAATCTTCCATTCGCCACTGGCAATACTGTGATCGTCTGGTGGGGAAATACGAGGAAGAAGGTATTCGCATCAATCGAGAACCCTTCGGCCCTCTCTCCGGCACCCTGGTGCCGCCATTCGTTTCTCATTGCATCATGCTGATTGAAGGGTTGCTGGCTCTGGAGCAAGGCGTCAAATGCATCACCCTTGGCTATGGTCAAGGTGGCAACCTTATTCAGGATGTTGCCGCCATTAAATCGCTGCGGGAACTGGGTGATGAAGTCTTCCAGGCGGCGGGATTTAACGACTACGAGTTGAGTACCGTGTTTCACCAGTGGATGGGCGGATTCCCGCAAGAGGAATCCAAGGCCTACTCGGTCATCTGCTGGGGTGCCACCGCTGCCGCCATTGCCGGAGCCACAAAAATAATTGTGAAGACGCCTCACGAAGCTTGTGGCGTTCCCACCAAGGAGGCCAACACCCATGGTCTTGAAGCCACACGGCAGACCATCAATATGGTACACGAACAGCATTTCCCCACTACTGAGGCTATGGAGCGGGAAGTGGAAATCATCAAGCGGGAGGTTCGCGCTGTGCTTGATCAGGTACTGAACCTCGGTAGGGGTGATATTGCTCTCGGAACGGTACGCGCCTTTGCCGCTGGCGCCCTGGATATTCCCTTTGCTCCGGCGGACTGCAACGCCGGTGTTCTGATGCCCGTACGCGATAACGACGGCGCCATTCGGTTACTGGATCCTGGTTCTGTTCCGCTTCCCGATGATGTACTGACCTTCCATCGCGACAAAATCGCCGAACGGGCTCGGCAAGAGAAACGGGAAGCGTCGTTTCATATGGTGGTCGATGACGTTAACGCCGTTTCCCGCAGTACTCTGATCGGCCGTCCGCAGAGACGAAACACTGTTTCCCCGATACATGGTCTTTGATAAATCCGAGGTTACCCCCCCATGAAGATTGTTCAGGCACTGTTTGTCAGTGGCTACTCGGCCTTCTATTTTGACGATCAGCACGCGATTAAACAGGGTGCTCAGCTGGACGGATTCGTCTATCGTGGCGACGCCCACACCCAGGGCTTTCAAGCCATTCGCCAGGCGGGCGAGTGCGTCTCCATCCTTCTGCAACTGGACGACGGCAGCGTTGCCGTGGGGGACTGCGCCGCCGTACAGTATTCCGGTGCCGGTGGAAGAGACCCACTATTTACCGCTCAAAACTATATCCCCTTTCTGCAGAAGTACCTCAGGCCTTTGCTGGAGGGCTTGAATGTTGACGCCTTTGTGCCCAATGCGCGCTTTTTTGACAATCTCAAAATTGAAGGTCAGCCGCTACACACGGCCATTCGTTATGGTGTGTCCCAAGCGCTGCTGGAGGCCACCGCCCTGGCAAAGCGTCAGCTAAAGGCAGCGGTGCTGTGCCAGGAGTATAAGCTGCCCAGAATCCCACAACCGGTACCGATGTTTGGCCAGAGCGGCGATGATCGTTACCTGGGTGCCGACAAAATGATTTTGAAAAAAGTCGATGTCTTGCCCCACGGCCTGATCAATAGTCCCTCAAAGCTTGGTCGTCACGGTGAAAAGTTGCGGGATTATGTACAGTGGCTAACTGAACGAATCGGGCAATTGGGCAACGACGGCCGTCAGGACTACCCCAATTACCAACCCGACTTGCACCTTGATGTTTACGGCACGCTGGGACTGGTATTTGATCATGACCACAAACGAGTGGCGGAGTACATCGCTGAATTGCAGGATTTGACCGGCGACTTGAAGCTCTACATTGAAGGACCCGTCGATGCTGGCGGAAAACTCGAACAAATGGAGGCTATGGCCGGGATCAAGGAACACCTGAATGCCATCAGCTCCCCGGCCAAACTTGTGGCTGACGAATGGTGCAATACCTTGCAAGACATCAGGGACTTCGCCGATGCTGATTGCTGCCACATGGTTCAGATAAAAACGCCGGATCTCGGCAGCATTCATAATGTGGTGGAAGCCATTGGCTACTGCCAGCAGAATACCGTTGAAGCCTATCAGGGAGGTACCTGCAACGAAACCGATCTATCCGCCAGAACTTGCGTACACGTGGCACTGGCCGCGCGACCCGAACGCCTGCTGATCAAGCCCGGAATGGGTTTTGACGAAGGCATGAACGTTGTAAACAATGAAATGCAGCGCGCCATTGCTCAGTTTGCCGCCTCCACACCTTTATTCCCTTCCATTGAACACCAGAATCCGGGGCACTTTCATGCTCACTGAACAGAACACTGGCACAGCGACCTCCGGCCCTTTCAGCGGATTATTGGTGGTGACTCTGGAACAAGCCGTCGCCGCCCCTCTTTGTTCCTGCCGACTGGCCGAAGGCGGTGCCCGAGTCATTAAGATCGAGCGCAGAGAAGGCGATTTTGCCAGAAGCTACGACGATGCCGCCAAGGGCGAATCGTCCTACTTTGTTTGGGCTAACCACAGCAAGGAATCACTGTGTCTTGACATCAAGAATCCGCAAGACGCAGACTTGCTGCAGCGCATAGTCTCCCAAGCCGATGTATTTATCCAGAACCTTGCGCCGGGGGCGGCCGAGCGAGCCGGATTTGGCTCCACAGCGCTGAGGCAACGCCATCCACGGCTGATTACCTGCGATATAAGCGGCTATGGTGAAAGTGGCCGCTACCGCGATATGAAAGCCTATGATTTTCTGGTCCAGTGCGAAACCGGACTGGTTGCCGTGAGTGGCTCACCCCATGCCTACGGACGCATTGGTGTATCACTCTGCGACATAGGTGCCGGTATGAATGCCCTGATCGGTATCCAGCAGGCACTGCTGCAACGGGAAAAAACCGGTCGTGGGACAGGGGTAAAGATTTCATTGTTCGACACCGCCGCCGACTGGATGACCGTACCGCTGTTACACACCCAATACGGCAAAGGCGCCCCTAAACGGGTCGGCATGCACCACCCCTCAATTGCGCCCTATGGCGGCTATAGAACCGCCGACGGGGAGACCCTGGCCATATCCATTCAAAATGAACGGGAATGGGTCCGCTTCTGCGAACGGGTACTGTTACAGCCCGAATTGGCGACGGACGCGCACTTTCGCGATAACAATACCAGGGTGAAGCATCGCATTGAGCTCGATACCTTTATCAAGGCGGTGTTTTCTTCACATTCCCGGAGCGCTATGGAATCCCTGCTGCGCGAAGCCGATATTGCCTTTGGTGCGGTCAACACGCCCGATGGGGTTATTCGACACCCGCAATTAAAACGCCGCAGAGTCACACTCCCCGAAGGTGGTTCCGTCAACCTTGTCGCCTCGCCAGTACAGTTTAGCGACAAAGTTGATGCACAACCCCGGGATGGAGGAAACTGTGCAAGAGTCCCCAAAGTAGGAGAACACTCTCGAAAGATCCGCAGAGAGTTTAGCGCTTCCGTCGCCACCGAAACTGTAGAATGAGAGGAAACAGTGACTGACAAAATTGACAGCCCTCCTGCGGCAAGCTGGCACTCTGTTCTATTTATACCTGCCAACAATCGACGATTTGTGACCACTGCCCACACCCGTTCGGCGGGAGCCATTATTTTGGACCTCGAAGACAGTATTGCCCCGCGTCAAAAAGATGAAACCAGGGCGTCTGTAGCTCGTAGCATCGAACTTCTCAACGACGCCAATATGGAAGTGATCGTGCGCCTGAACCGGGAGCTGGAACTTTGTCTATTGGACCTGGAGGCGGTCATGGTTCCCGGCATCAGAGCCGTATGTATCCCTAAGGTCATGGGCGCCGATCACCTTCGACTGTTGGATGAAGTCATCACGCGTTGGGAACTCAAGCGCAAACTCCCCGCCGGCAGCGTCGGCATCTTGCCCCTGGTAGAGACCATGACCGGATTGAAACAGACGGAATCCATTTGCCTGGCCTCCCCCCGAAATATAGCGATGGCCTTGGGCAGTGAAGATCTTGCCTTGGATGGCGGCTTCGAGCCCACCCCTGAAAACCTTTTCTCCCCCTGCCAGAACCTTGTATTTGCGGCCCGGTCAGCAGGACTGCCCGCCTACGGATTTCCAGGCAGCATCGCCAATATTGATCAAACGGAGTCCTTTCGAACGCAAATTCAACAGGCAAAATCCATGGGGTTTGCCGGAGCCTTTTGCATTCATCCCAGGCAGATCGAAATCGTTAATGATGTTTTTCAGCCCACAGCAGAGCAACTGCGCTGCGCCCTGGAGCTGGTCAGTAGATTTGAAAACCTTGACAATCAACACCTTGGGGTATTTGAATATAAGGGTCAAATGATCGATCTGCCCGTTGTGGAACGGGCAAGGCGGCTACTGCAAAAGCGTTAGCCGCCAGCGCGGTCAGTTGTCGGCTGGTATAAAGTGTTCCTCTGTTGCGGTAAACGCCCCACACAGGAACGGATGGTCTGCTGCATTAGCCGTGGTGATACCTCCTGGCCATGAACAGCCCCGGCCGCTCGTGTGATGCTCTCGTTCATCAGGGTTCCCCCAAGATCATTGGCACCTGCCTCCAGGCAGGCTTTGGCGCCTTGCAATCCCATTTTCACCCAACTCGTCTGAATATTGGTGATGAGGGGATTAAGCACCAAGCGCGCTACGGCGTGGACTAGCAGCGTCTCTTCGAAGGTGGGGCCCGGTCGACAACGGCTCTTCAGGTAAAGGGGCGTTTGTTCGCTGACGAATGGCAGAGGTACAAATTCTGTGAAACCGCCGCTGCGCTCCTGTAGATCCCTTATCGCCAACAGATGCCGGGCCCAGTGTTTATACTGATCGATATGCCCGAACATAATGGTCGCCGTGGTCGGCAGCCCCACCTTATGAGCCTTCCCCATCACCTGAAGCCATTGTTCAGTGTTGATCTTGTCCGGGCACAATTGCTGCCGCACCTCATCCGCCAGAATTTCCGCCGCCGTACCGGGCATGGAATTCAACCCTGCTGACTTAAGCTCGCAGAGAAAGGGCTCCAATTCCAGACTCAAGGTTTTTGCGCCCTGCCACACTTCAAGTGGGGAAAACGCGTGGATATGGACGTTCGAACTGGCACGTCTGGCTGCAGCCAGAATGTCCAGATAAGTCTGTCCGGTGAACTCGGGGTGTATGCCCCCTTGCAGGCAAACCTCTGTCGCCCCTCGCTGACAGGCTTCACGAACGCGCTCTTCGATGCTAGACAGCTCCAGTTGATAGGGTCGTCCGCGCAGGTTTTCACTGAGTTTGCCTTTAGAGAAGGCACAGAATTGACATTTAAAGTAACAGATATTGGTGTAGTTGATATTGCGATTTACGACATAAGTGATGGTGTTACCGCAATGGCGCTCGCGCAATTTATCAGCCTGGCGACACAGGTATTCCAGGTCTTCTCCACGGCAGGAAAAGAGAAACGCAATCTCTTCTTCATCCAACCGCATTCCGGCGCACGCTCGTTTAACAGCATCCTCCACTCTGGGCTCCACCCTGGCGTGTAGCCAGAGCGGCACCCGGTTGGTCAGCGCCGGAGGCGAAGAGGTTCCGGGCAGCCAGTTATCTGAGCGAGCCAGTCCCTGCCCATCAAGCAGACGCAACACGCTTGGCTGCAATGCTGAGTCCAGCCACTTGGTTGCATTGAGTGCGTATTCCGGATAGATGGTCAATCGTTCACGCAATTGTTTACCGGCACGGGCTGTCAGTGCGGCCAATCGCTGAATCCCGGGCCACGGAGCCTCCGGGTTGACATAGTCCGGCGTCACCGGGGAGATCCCACCCCAATCGTTGATGCCTGCGTCAAGTAAGGGCTGGCACAGTCCCTCATTCAGATTGGGGGGTACCTGAATGTTCATATCGGCACCAAATATTAACCGGCACATCGCCAGCGTCCACTGCAGATCTTCCAGATCCGGTTCCGGAGCCGTCGACATGCGTGTATCCGGCTTGGCCCGAAAATTCTGAATAATGATTTCCTGCAAGTGTCCGTATTGCCGATGCAACTGTCTCAGTTGCAAGAGAGACTCTACTCGTTCCTGGCGTGTTTCTCCGATTCCGATAAGAAGTCCGGTCGTCAGTGGGACGCGAAGCTGCCCTGCCTGTTCAATGGTTTTCAATCTTACCTTTGGATGTTTATCCGGAGAGCCGTAGTGAACCCCACCTTTTTCGCATAATCTTTCGCTGGCCGATTCCAGCATGATGCCCATAGAGGCGGATACCCTGCGAAGCTTCGCCAGTTCCTCGATCGTCAGTGTTCCGGCATTAATATGCGGTAGCAGGCCGGTGTCTCGCAGAATCGTCTCGGCTGTGCTGGCCAGGTAGTCCACAGTGGTTTCAAAGCCATGTCGTCGCAACCATTGTTTCGCACTGCGATAACGTTTTTCTGGCTTTTCACCCAGCGTCAGCAGCACCTCTTTGCAGCCTTGGCTTTGGGCGTCGTGCACCCGCTTCATCACCTCCTCTACCCCCAGGTACGGCGATGGGACCTGTTTTGGCGGTTGAGCAAATGTGCAGTAATGGCAGTGATTGCGGCACAGTTGAGTCAAGGGAATAAACACCTTGCGCGAATAGGTGATACGCTTGCCGTACTTGCCGTCTCTTAGTCGCCGGGCAGCTGCCATCAAATTCTGAGTTGAACATGACTCCGCCAGTTGCCTGGCGTCGGTGGTGGTAAGCTGAGCACCTTCACCAACAATATTCAGCAGGTGATCGTGTCGAGAGGACATAACTGAGGTCTCGAAGTCTTATGAGTTGTTAATCCTGGTCGAATTTCATCAGCCAGACGAGGTAGCAGCGCACGCGTATGCCTGCCCAGACTGTAAGAAGCACAATCGAACAAGGCAATGATATCGTCGATCCCATCCACATCCTGGGCCAGGGCATCGATGTTCATCACTTTACATTCCAACTCCAGCGCATGAGCCACGGCCACATGACGATGGCAACTGTCGGAACCGTAGGCAAACCGGAACTTGCTGGGCAATGGACAAAAGACCGCATTGGTGCCGAGGCCATGCTTATCAGTGGCAATGACCATACCCTTACCCTTTTGCAGCAGAATTTGCTCCAAAAAACTCGACAGGGCATGATCCGAAATACGTGGCAGATCACCGTGCACAACCACCAATCCATCGTATTGACGGTGTCGCAGTTGATGCATGGCTGACTGCAATGCCCTGGACAAGCCTCTCTCATCATCCGGCTGCCTCAAGAATTGAGCGCCCATCCTATCGGCCAGGGCCATATTCAATTCATCTTGGGATATCACCCAGGAGTCTGTGATTGCCGGGTGACAATTCAGTACAGAAAGAACGTCGAGACTCATGGCGCGAAACAACTTCTGTCGCCAGGGCGGACTGAGCTGCGGAGACAATCGCGACTTTGCCTGATCTTGTCGGTTTAGAGGCACCACGGCCGCCAGGTGCAGGGGACGGTTGAACATCAATCCATGCCCGTGATGCGAATACCTGAGTGACATTTGTGGTGTTTGTTGATAAATATCAACAAAGACGTCATAGCCTCCGCGGCGGCAGCATTGGCGATACCTCCCGCTTCGATGCCTTTCAAACCGACATCATTGGCCAATGTGACCACCGCCGCCCGCGCGGCGGGGTCATCACCACAGACCAGCACATCGCATTTATGGCGATCGTCCGCCGTCAATCCCCGGTGTAAATGCACCGCAGCAACGTTTTGAAAGGCCGACACCACACGGGTACCCTTTCCCAATAGATTCTGGGCAATCTGCCCGGCCGCCCCCTCCTCCGGCAGTTGCACTTTGGTGACCGCAGGGGGGTTCAAGGGTACTGTGACGTCCACGAGAATTTTCCCTTGCAGGGCATCGCGAAGGGATTCCAGCGTACTGCGATGGTGGCTAAAGGGTACCGTCAGCACCGCAATATCAGCTTGGCGCGCGGCATCGGCATTGACCTCAGCGAAGAGATTATCAGCAAGTGAACTGTCCCCAAGCTCTTCCAGAATATTGCTTCTCACCAGTTGCGCTTTTTCCAGGGAACGAGAGCCGATAATCACTCGGTAACCCGACATCAACCACTGCTTTACAAGACCTGAACCCAGATCTCCCGATCCACCTATGACACCAAGCTTTGGCCTGACAGATTCGACTGCTGACATGAATAACTATCTTCCTGTTGTGGATTTATATTCGATTCGTCATCAGTTTGCGGATTTTCCCTGCAGCCGACCAGACCTGCGGGCTTGCATTGGGTATTCGCAGAGGCCAAAAAGAAATTATTGGAGGCGGGCTAACGTCTTGAGTCTGAAAAGGCAGGAGCCCGCCATTCTCGGCGCCACTGCCATGGGCTTGCCTGTAAACCAAACGCTGAATCAGGGCACGCCAGTAAAGCGCGGGCTTCCACAGCAATTTTACCATCGACTTGAATGCAGACGGTAAGTTCCTGCCATACATCCCCGTAACTGTCGACATGGCGCTTAATTACTTCGCCCCAAAGATGAATACGGTCACCGGCACAAAGGTTTTGCTTCATTCTGATTCGAAGCCGTCCCAGGCGACACGTCTCTTCGCTCACATCCCCTAGATACCGCTCCAGAATGGCCTGCAGACTCGGTGTATTCAAGAAAATATCCCGCGCTTTGCTATTGTTGCGTGCAAAGTCCCGGTCGTGGTGCATGGGCCTCCAGTCACGGGTGGCAATAGCAGAGGCAACCACGGTGGATGTCGTAATCTGCTCGATGAGTTCCGGCAGACGAGTGCCTGTTGGTGTGTGTCGAGTCAGTTTCATTTCTGATAACCAAATGCACGATAGGTCTCGGTGCCAACGTGCTCTCCAGATTGATTGCGGTAAACCACATCGATATCCCAAAAACGCCCGGTCCCCAACCGTGTTGTCTTCAGCTCGCTGATAGAACGTATGATCTCGACGCTGTCCACTAGATCCCCTATACGCAATGGTTTGGCAATTTCCAGCTCACTATCCACAATAACCGCGTCTTGCAGACCCAGTTCACGTTTGAGATAGAAGTGAGACTGCAGCGCCCACTGGGGCTCATCGGCGTCCGGTCGCCACATATCGGGGCGCCCCCAGACCGAAACCATGGCTGCAGGTGCCGGTGCACTTTCCCGTGGGGCACCGGAAGTATCTCGCCAAAACAATGTCGAGCCGTTACGAGCGGCCGCGCAGTAACTTTTGATACTGGTATCGTTAACAACACAACCGCTGTGACTGGCCCACAGGGGCACTCCTATCTTCTCCTGGACGTCATCCGGGATCGCAATCATGAGCAATTCACCTAGCAATAAAGTAGCTGTAGCCGGTACACCAGAACAACAGCCTCATTATTGACTGACTGCATCTGAATCTCTGTCGTTACCAGGGTGCCCTTGCTGTGCTTTTGAACACTAACAGTGCGTTCACGGGCTCGAAGCCGCTCATTAACGATCATCGGTGACAAAAACCGCAAGGTTTCTCCGCCATAGTTCAGAACCCGCTGATGGCCTGCAATAACCAGATTGGCGGGCGGGCGGACCCTGGGCAGTAAACACAACAGTAAAAAGCCCTGGGCAATGGTTGCCCCAAAAGGACTCTCGCGCGCCGCTCGTTCGACGTCCACGTGAATCCACTGGTGATCTCCGCTGAGCGCTGCAAACTGATCGATCATCTCCTGGGTGACCGTCAGCTCGCCGGAGTACTCTCCCCAGGCTCTGCCAACAAATTGGTTGAGGCCGTCAATGTCCCGAAAGTCCACTTCCGGGATGACATTTGATGTTTCTCTGATAGTCACAACATCTCTCCAAGTTAATCAAAGAAAAATGGGCATTCTGTAGCGGCGGGATACTGAAGCCGATAGTAACCCGAAAAGCAATTCTGAATAAGAGAGACCTCAACCGCTGTGGGCACGCAGATATCAATCTGGCCTGCAGGCATACGCGTGCTACCGAAATATCCCGTTCAGAAATCGTATTCTGTCTTCAGTTACTAACTTCTGAAGGTAAATAGCTATGAGTACAATGGATTCATCGAATCAATACACCTGCATCGAACTGCACTATAGTGACAATATGGCCGTTGTGACATTGAATCGTCCGGATCGTCTCAACGCCTATACGCCAACCATGGGGAACGAACTGGTGGACGTCTTCCGGCGTTGCGAACGGGACGATGAAATCAAAGCCATTGTCGTTACCGGTAGCGGTCGCGCATTCTGCTCGGGCGCCGATAGTGCCTGTCTGCAACGGCTTCGCCAGCCCGCTAACGAGTTTCAGTCCGGGAACGAACCACTCATCGGTACAGAGGAATTTCTGACCGGCTTTTGCTCAGAGTTGTACCACTACCCCAAACCTACCATCGCGGCTATTAACGGTATCGCTGTCGGCATCGGCGTTACCATGACGCTGCCTTTTGACATCAGGCTGGCATCGCGTTCGTCGCTGTTGAAACTGCCGTTCCGGGAGATAGGTGTAATGCCCGGACTAGGCAGCACCATGTTACTGCCCGGCCTGGTAGGTGTCGCCCGCGCCAAGTCTTTGTTTTGGCGCGGCGCAAGCATCACGCCCAAAGAGGCCGAGTCGATGGGTCTCGTTGAAAAGGTTTTTGGGGATGACAATTTTCTTCAATCGGTTATCGGGTTCTGCAGAGAACTGCTACCAGCGGATACCGAATTCACCGCCTCGGTCAAGCGAGCTATAAACGCGGGCGCCTTGGACGGCACAATAGAAAACGCCCACGCACTGGAACAGAAATTCGCGCAGATTCTACTTCAACGGCGGGCGACAAGCTGACATTCACTCGCTGTCGATTGAGTCGCTTTTGAAATTCGATTTCACGCCATCGTTAAAAGGATAGGGCTGCTCCAGCATCCCCAATGGACCGAATTGCCCCCGAAACAGCAATGGAAAATGATCATCAATACTGGCCATATCCCAGCCGTCTTGGCGCGTAGCCGTTTTACCGTAGCCAGGGTGTTGCAACAACGCTATCCGTTCTCCGCCAGTGCCAAACACCTGACCACTAACGTAGTCGGCAGAATCACTGGCCAGCCAGCAAACAAAGGGGCCATTCGCCGCTGGATCAAAGTACGGCATATCCCCCGCATTTTTATAGGTGTCGGACATATCGGTTGTCGCCAGCGGAGAAATGGCATTAACGCGAATGCCTTTCGAGGCCAACTCCATCGCCCAAGTGTAGGTCATAGAAGCAATGGCGCCTTTAGCAGCAGCATAGTTGGTTTGACCAAAACTGCCGAAATGCGCTGCGGAGGTGGTATTGATTATCACACCCCCTTGCCCCTGCTTCACCATAGCTCTGGCGGCTGCCTGGCTGCACCAGAAGGTTCCCATTACGTGTACCTTCCAAACCAGCTCAAATTCCTCATCGGTCATTTTAAGCAAAGTACGGTCGCGAACGATACCGGCGTTATTAATAAGTATATCAACGCGTCCGAAGGTTTTGATGGCGCGTTCAACCAGTGCTTCACATCCGGCTCGCTGGCTGATGTCGTGGTGACTGGACAATACATCACCTCCGGCCTGCCTGAGCGCTTCTACAACCGACAAGGCGGATTCTCGATTGAGATCATTGACGACCACCTTGGCACCCTGCTCGATCAGTTGTTTACAGTGACCAGCCCCTACTCCCTTTCCCGCACCGGTAACTATGGCTACTTTACCTTGAAGTATATTCACTCAGATCCCCTCGTTTATTGTCTTGCATGAATAGATTCTAGTGGCGTTGCCTCATGAGCTTCAATCCGGCAGACGCAGGTGGAAACAGATGAATCAATTCTGTCCGCAAAGCCTGCTTCTGGCTTTCAAATCGACAGTATCGATCGGCTAGCATGGGGTTTTATCCTTCAGGAGCTTATTGTGTCCAGTACCGATCCTATTCAATACATTTCCTTTGTTGCCCTTATGGTCAGCGATATCGACATCTCCCGTCGTTTTTATATCGAAGCCCTGGGGTTCGAGCCCATTTCCCACCTTGTCGTCACCGGCCGTTCTCCCACGGCCGTCGAGCTCGGGCTGGACGAGCTGCGTACCGAGGGGCTGTTTCTGCAACGTGATGGCATGCGCATTCAGTTGCAGCAGCAGGATCGACCGCCACACTGTCGACTGCCCGAAATACGCAAACAACTGGGCTTGAGCCACTTTGGCATACGCGTCGAAAACCTCGATGCCGCCCTGGATAGAGTTCGAGCGTTTGGAGGCAATGTTCCTGAGGGCCATAGGCACAAGAACGAACAGTATCAATCCCAGGTCGCTCGAATCGAAGACCCCGATGGCGTGCGTATGGAGCTGCTACAGATGCCCGGTGACCCAACCAACATGCCGGGTAATCCCATTCATTCATAAGGAGCCAGACTTTGTCCTCCAGTACCTCACCCACTCTGCCCCTTGAGGGTATTCGAGTCCTGGACTGCTCACTGTTAGCACCGGGTGCCGCTGCCATGTACCTGGCTGATCTGGGCGCTGAAGTTATCAAAATTGAACCACCCGGTGGTGACTATGTACGGGAGCTGACCTGGCCCATCATCGAAGGAGCTTCGTTGATGCACCATCAGGTGTCACGGGGCAAGAAGAGTATTGAACTGGATCTGCGCCAGCACGCCGGCAAAAAAGTATTTGAAGACCTGGTCCGGCAAAGCGACGTTGTCATTGAAGCCATGCGACCGGGTGCCCTCGAACGACGCGGCCTGGGCTACAAGCAGCTAATCAAAATCAAACCGGAATTGGTTTTCTGTTGTTTGTCTGGCTATGGAATGAGCGGTCCCTACCAGAATTTGCCGGCCCATGGCCTCGCGTTTGACAGTTGGGCCGGCCTGGTACAACCGCAGATCGATGCGGACGGTTTTTGCTACATTCCAGAGCACCCTTCCGTGGGCATGCACGCAGGTCCACTTATGGCCGCCATGTCGATCTGTGCCGCCTTGCTGCGGGCCAGGCAACAGGGTCAGGGGGCCATGATCGATATCGCCCAGGCCGACTCCGCCGCCTTCTTTGACTGGCTGCGTTCCGGCACCTGGAAGGCCTACCAACGCCCCGAATCAGAAGTCACCGGCAACGCCAGCGATAACTTTGAGCGCCGTGCGCCGGGTACCGCCGGAATGCAAAACGGCGTGCGCTATCAGTATTACCAGACCAGCGATGGACACATTCTGTTTATGGCATCCGAACAGGAGTTCTGGCGAAACTTCTGCAATGGCGTCGGTCATCCCGAATGGTTTGAACGCTGGCCCGGCAACCGCTATGGCGACCATGCCGTGGGTAACCGAGAGCTGCAGGCACTGCTGCGCGACGAATTTCAGCAACGCAGCACGAAGGCGTGGATGCAGTTCGCCGTGGAACACAACACCGCCATTGCACCGGTAAATACTCCGAAAACGCTTGATAACGATCCACACTTTCACCAACGTCTGCCCTGGATGACTGCCGCAACGCACGTTGCGGATTTACTGCCTCTGCCCACCAAGTTCGTAGATGAAAACTGGCCCGAGCCCGGTAACGCTCCAAGCAGCGGCGAACACAATCGTTACATATTAACCGACATCCTCGGATACGAAGCGGATAAAATCGAACAGTTGCTGACGAATAGAGCTGTCAGCTGACAATTAAAGGAGACACCTATGGATGCCATTGAAGCATTACACACTCGTAACTCCGTAGCACTATTGACGGAACCGGCCCCAAATTCGGAACAACTTGACCAAATCATCCGAGCCGGGCTCAGGGCCAATGACCACGGTCGCCTCAGACCCTGGCGATTTATCGTCATTAAAGGTGATGCCCGCCACGGGTTGGGCGAAGTACTCAAGGAAATCAAACGTACAAGTCAGCCTGATGCAACCGAAAAGGAACTGGAACAAGCAGCAAGGGCACCACTACGTGCACCACTGATTGTAGTAGTGGTTGCCAAAGTTCAGGAACATGACCGCATCCCGGAGATCGAACAAATCTTGGCCACCGCCGGCGCAGCCCAATTGATGATGGTCGCCGCCCACGCCCTTGAAGTCGGTGCCATCTGGCGCACCGGTGCCCCTGCGTATCACCCTCTGCTAAAACGGTCATTCGGGCTCGAACAGACTGATCATATTTGCGGATTATTGTATATGGGTACACCCAAAGTTAGAAAGCCGCTGGAAGCTCTGGAGCCAGAAGCGTTTACCCAACACTGGCCTGGTGTAATGCCCGATTAAAAACCCGAAATAAAAATCCAAGTTCATGCGCTATCCTGTAGAGGATAGCTGCTTTCTAGACGATTACTGGTCAAGCCCTATGAAGACATTCAAACTCCTCTTCCTGATTTGTGCCATCAGCAGCGCCTCAGCGACAACGTTGGATCAATTCTCCCCACGACCGGTTCACGGATTTCCCTGGTCCGACGCCTGGTACTACTACATACATGATCCAGACGTCGGCTACTTCAAAATCGTATTTCTAACTTTCCTCAACCAAGATACAGGCGCAGATAAGCAGGAGGCGTATCTGCACGTGGTGTTCACTCCTAAAACGGGCCAGAAACGCGAATACGATTACTACTACAAGGATGTTGTGGCAGCCCCCGTCAACGGCGACAAACCCTATTCCTTCAAATTCGAAGTTCCCGGCGCCGCCAAGATAAATGAATCTTCCATTGAGTTGAATTTACCAGACGTGTCAATCAGCGCACAGTTCAAAGATGAGCATATCCACTACTCCAATGACGAAAACCCCGGCGCTAGTCCCTTCGGATGGGTAACCTCCCTGCCATTCGTAGAAAACCAATGGTTTGTCTTCAGCATGGCGACGGAGACTCAGTACAGATTCAAGGACCATTGGGCACAACACAGCGGTCATGGGCTAACCTATATCGACAGAGGCTGGAACGATGGTCAGGCAGCGGGAATGATCTATTTAATGGCGGTCTCCGAGCAGGTGAAGCTGATGTTTACCGGCGGGATTGACGGTAATCTTCCGATCGAGAGCTGGGCTGGCCGTTTGATTACACCAAAGCACAACTTGACCTTTTCTCCCTCCATCAAGGGTTGGGATACCACTACAAAATCCGACATTTGCGCCAGTTGGATGGAGGTACAAATGATAGAAGGAGACTATCGAGTCAAAATTGTTGCCGAGGCTCCTCTGGGGAGTTTCTACAATCATGTAACGCCTTCACTTACAGTGTTTCAATCTGAGAACCCTGTTATGAAGTCCATGAGTGCCAAAACCAGCGTGGAGGTCTACAAGAACGATCGGCTGGTCGAAACTGTCTCAGTTGATCAATCTATTCTTGAATACGGCGGCAGTCACTATTGCGATAAAATGCATGGTAAAGGCCAAGCCGCCGATTTGGTCAAGAGACCATAGAAATTAGGGTGTTTCGGTAAAACTTTTGGGTTGTTTTGGTTCGAGTTTCGGCAGCAAAGTGCCATTTGCTGCCGTTCGAATCGGCAGGGTTTTGCTCTCGCGTAGGTTGGATTAGCTCCGCTTCGCGGAGCGTAATCCGACGGTTCCGCCGGCGATGTTCGTTGGCTGCGGCCTGGTTTTTAACACCTTGGGATGTTGCTGCGAGAGGTGTTTTATACACGGCCGCCGCCAATTTAAACCTTCGGCGGAACGTCGGATTACGAAGCGCGAAGCGCTTCTAATCCGACCTACATTCGTGCGGCCGTTGCAGGCATCTGCGGCATCCCGCACCTTGCAAAAGAAGGTAAAAACGTGAAGGTAAGGGCCGCTTCGAAGGGAGCACAGAGCTCTAATTAAGAAACCAATTATCGATGCAAAGGGCCGATTCGGGGTGCATCCATATGGGACAATGTTCCGCCATGGATGGCGGAACTATTAGCGACCATGGACGGCTCGAGCGTGTTCCAGATGGATGCACCCCGAAGCGGACCGCCCCCGAACTATAAAAGAAAACGGCTCCCTTCGAAACGGCCCGCCACGATCCCTCTAGTGCACAAACTGCGAACTACGAAAGACAGCTTATGGCACTTTTCTGCCTATAGAATCACAGCAGCGTCTCTACAGTTATGTTCCAAAGATCAAAATTTTCCAACCGCCACTAACCCAACGGTGCGCCCCTCTCCCTTGATCCCGACAATCCCCAACTCCCCATCACGCCCCGGAAAGAACCCTCCGATATAATCCTCATCCAGCAGATTCTTGCCATACAAAGCCACTTCCCAGGCACCATCACTGGCACCAACCGCCAAGCGCGCATTGACCAACGAATAAGCAGACTGATGCGCACCGGGCTCAAGCGTCACAAAACCGTGAAAATCATCTTTAAACGCATACTCCCCACGCACATACCAGGTCAAACTGTCAGTCAAATTACCGGTATATTGAGCATTGAGATTAAGCGCAAAAGGGCTGTTCTGAGACAAGCGTTTACCACTCAGATCCTGAAACCCATCGGGAGCGGTAAACGTACTGTCCTCCGCCGAAGTACAACCCAATGCCTGCGATCCCGCAGGCGTACCGATTAGAGCCAACTTCTGAACATCATTACAACTGGCATTTTTATAGCTGTCATAACGCGCATCCGTATAGGTAATAGCACCATCAAAACTCAGATTTTCGGTTGCCATCCATAGAAAATCGGCCTCAAATCCCTCAACTGTCACCTCAGCGGCATTAGACAGAATACTGGACAACCCCGAAGTCACCTCGGGATTAAACTCCTGTACCTGATAATCCTGATACACCTGATGGAACACGCTGGCACTCACCCTCAGGCGGTTGTCAAGAAAAGTTCCTTTTACACCCACTTCAAAGCTGGTGGACGTTTCTTCTTCAAACGATGGCACACCTGGAGTATCGTTAAATCCACCTGGCTTATACCCCTGAGAAACACCCCCATAAACGTTCACATCATTGCTGATGCTATAAACCAGCTTCAAAGTACCGCCCATATTGCGGAAGGTATCGTCCTTGGGGGGCCCCAACGGCAAAGTCCCATCGCCATAATAGCCGGTAAAAAAAGAAGTCAGATTACGTTGATCCAGTTCAGTTTCACCGTAGCGCAGACCGAACACGATATCCAGATCCTCACTGTAAGAATACGTATTGTGCGTATACACAGACCACTCCGAATTCTCCCTATGGCGGGCCGTTACCAAAGGGAAACCGGTTCCCGTAACGATAGATGTCGCCTCATAGGAATCCAAAGTGTTGTAAAACAGACCATAGAGACTGCTCCAATTTCCATTGACATGAGTCAGTCGCAATTCCTGCGATACACTGCGCTCGTTTTCCGGGCTGCCTTCCGAACGGAACGGCAAAGTTGCATTTGGCAGGAAAGAGCCATCACCTCCTGACTGACCTTCAAATCCGGGCACCGCGCCACCCTGCTTCAACTCCCGGTCGAATACTTGATAGCCGGTGATCGAACTGAGTGTCCATCTGGAATCTATATCCCAAGTGATGTGCATAGCGCTGTTTTTGACCCGGATGTCTCTGCCTGAAGGAACCAATACTTCTGATTTATCATCGAAGGGATCCGCCGGCAGCGTAATAATTCCCGCATCGATCAACGGCTGACTGAAGACACCATAGCTGACACGGTCACGCACAGCATTGCGGACCCGCTGGTTATGCTGCTCATGGGTGAGGATTACTTCCAGATCATCGCTGTGTTGGTAAAGAAAACGTACGCGGCCGCCATCGGTTTCGCGGCTGGTTTCCTTCCCAGTGAGAATGTTGGTCAACTCACCATCGGTTTCCCCTCCGTAAGCCACCAGCCTTAACGCCATTTTGTCAGTGAGAGGAATATTGATTTTGCCTTCGTATTCGCGTTTGTTATTGCTGCCCAGGTCGACCTTAACGCCGCCCTCCAGCACATCAAGCTCCGGTTTCTTGGTCTTCATCACAATAGCACCAGCCGCCACCTCCTTACCGTACAGCGTGGACTGTGGTCCCTTAAGAACCTCAATCCGCTCCACGTCTATCAGACTGGTAAAGGCGCTGTCCAGGCGAGTGAGGGGAACATCATCGAGAAACATGGTCACCGATGGACGCAAGTTCGACGCAAATGGCGCCACACCCACTCCACGCAAACTGACCGCTTGTCCGAGGCCATCGCGGGTGTCGGCAATAAAAAGCCCCGGGGTGACTTTCACTACATCCACGAATTGATTGGTATTGGTTTTTTCCAGAAAGTCACTCGTCAATGCACTCACGGCATTGGGCACATCCATCAACGATTGCTCGCGTTTCTGTGCCGTAACGATAATTTCCTCGATCGCCCAACTGTCGTCATCCTCACTGGCGTGACTGCTCACAAGAGGCAGACTCGCCAAGGCGATGCTCAGTGGCAGCAGTTTAGCTGCGCAGGTGAATGAAGCTCCGTTTGTTCTGGTAGACATGAATCTCTCCGCATTCGTTTTTATTGAAGTCGTGATGCCCACTGAAGCGCAAACTCTCTCGTCACCAGTGTCATCGGTCGACTTCATTATGGCAAACAGCATCGCACATTCGACCCGTCAAGGGTATTGAAATGAGCCAAAAACGATTCATCAGGCCTTCAGTAATCCGTCCGAAATCACTTGATAATGATGGGTTATCTTAGCGAATTTGGTCATTTCGTAAAGGCATAAGTCTGGACGTCAAAAGCCATGCCAAACTGAACCAATTTGCTATTTTGTCCAATCCCCCGGTTCGTACAATGATCCCATCGAACAAGCCGAACAGAACACCAAAGGATCATTATGCAGACAGAACTGTGTAAACGACTGGGAATAGATCTACCCATTTTTGCCTTCACCCATTGCCGCGACGTGGTGGTCGCCGTATCCCGCGCCGGCGGCATCGGCGTATTGGGTGCCGTGGGCATGACCAACGAAAAGCTGCAGCGTGAGCTGGACTGGATAGACGAACATATCGGTGATTATCCCTACGGTGTGGATGTGGTGATTCCGCAGAAGTACGAGGGCCAGGGCGAGCTCGACGCGGACAAACTGGAAGCCAAACTCAAGGCAATGGTACCGCCACAACACCGGGAATTTGCCGATAAACTCCTGAGTGATCACGGTGTCCCTCCTATGCCCGATGAAGAGGAAACTCGACTTCTGGGGTGGAACGAAGCCATCGCCAGCACCAGTGTGGATATTGCACTGAGACACCCGAAATGCCGCCTGATCGCCAACGCCCTGGGCACACCTCCGGCCCACATTGTGCAACAGATACAGGATTCCGGACGCCTGGTCGGAGCCCTGTGCGGTCGCATCAAACAGGTCAAAGCACACCGCGACGCCGGGCTGGACTTTATCGTTGCCCAGGGCGGCGAAGGCGGCGGTCACACCGGAGACGTCGGCTCCATTGTACTCTGGCCTCAAGCCGTTGAAGCCGCCGGCGATATACCGGTATTGGCCGCTGGCGGCATTGCCAGCGGCCAGCAAATGTTAGCGGCCATGGCCACCGGCGTGCAGGGGGTATGGACCGGTTCCCTGTGGCTGGCCGTGGAAGAAGCCCATGCGCAACCAGCGCAGAAACAGTCCTACTTTGATGCCACTTCGGAAGACACGGTTCGCTCTCGCGCCTGGACCGGAAAACCCTGCCGCGTGTTGCGAAACCACTGGTCCGATGCCTGGGAGTTGGAGGATACCCCATCACCACTCGGCATGCCCCTGCAGGGACTGGTAACCAACGATGCTATGAAGCGCACCGGTCACTACGCCGGTGTCAGTCGCACTCAAGAGGTGGCCTTTAACCCAGTGGGACAAGTCGTTGGCCAGATCAATGCGGTGGAATCCTGCCGTAGTTTGATTACCCGGTTGCTGAACGAATACCTGGGCGCCCAGGAGCGTCTCAACCAACTGCTGGAACAGGCACAGGGATGACACCATGACAGACACATTGAACGAACTTCCGCCCCTGACCCAGGACTTTGAACTCGGATTTACCTACACGCGTTCGCTGGGGCCGGTGCTGAGCCGGTTTTTGACCGGCCTGCGCGACGGACAAGTACTTGCGGCGCGCACTCGGGCAGGAACCCTGCTGGTGCCACCACCGGAATTTGAACCCGTCTCCGGTGCCAGCATCAAGGAGCTCGAACCCGTTGCTGCCGAAGGCACTGTTCTCTCCTGGTGTTGGGTCAGCCAACCTTCCTCTTCCGCCCCCCTGAACAAACCCTTTGCCTGGGTTCTGGTCAGGTTTGAAGGTTGCGACGGCGCGATGTTGCACGCACTGGCGGCTGACGCCAAAGAACAGGTACACACCGGCATGAGAGTTAGGGTGCGCTGGGCCCCAGAGCGAGTGGGCAATGTGAAGGATATCGCCTGCTTCGAAGTCCACAAGCAGTGAGCTGAAAACGAATAGCGGCGACATTCATCCAGAAACCAGTGCCTTGAAATAAAAGCGAAGACCGATATGAGTTCCAATCCAAACGAATCCGCCGGGCCGGTCACCATGATGCAGGCCCCACTCTATTTGCAATACCGTTTTACCGCGGGCACCTCCAGCCTGTCCTTTCTGCACGCCATAAAACGAGGCCGGCTGATCGGACGCCGCTGCCCTGGCTGCGAGAGTGTGTACATCCCCTGTCGTGGCTCCTGCGCCCGCTGCGGCGTCGCAACCTGTGACAATATCGAACTGACTGATGAAGGCGTTATCGATAAATTTACGGTTGTTCACATCCCCATTCCCAACAATCCAATCAAACCACCCTTTGTGGTCGCCCATATCCGACTAAACGGCGCCGACAACGCCTTCCACCACCTGATCGGAGAAGTGGACAACGACAAGGTAAAACTGGGCATGAAAGTGAAGGCCGTGTGGCGTCCGGAGTCCGAGTGGGACTACGGTCTGGATAACATTCGCTACTTTAAACCACTGGGAGGTGAACATGACTGATATTGCCATTGTTTCCTACGCCCAGGCCCCCATGGTGCGAGATGCCGGTTGCGCCAACGAGGTGGAGTTGATCATGCCCGTTATCAATGAAGCCTTGCAGGCTTGTGGGTTGGCTCGAACCGATATTGATTTTGTGTGCTCCGGCAGTGCCGATTATCTCCAGGGGGCACCCTTTGCCTTTGTAGCTGGAGTGGATGCTCTGGGGGCGTTTCCACCCATCAAAGAATCCCACGTGGAGATGGATGCAGCCTGGGCACTCTATGAGTGCTACCTGAAAATGCTGGCGGGCGACATTGATTCTGCCTTGATCTATGGCTTCGGCAAGAGCTCTCCCGGCAATTTACCGGAAGTGCTTTCACTGCAGCTGGATCCCTACTATCTGCAGCCCCTCTGCCCCGACAGTGTTTCGCTGGCCGCCCTGCAGGCACGAGCTATGTTGGACGCCGGACGTTGTACGCGAGAGCAAATGAACGAGGTTGTCATCAACAGCCGTCGCCAAGCGCAGAAAAACCCGCGGGCACAGCTGCGCAAGCCCGTCAGCCAGGAACAACTGCAGGCGGAAGTAGATTGGATCGCGCCCCTAAAGAAATCCGACTGTTGTCCCATCAGCGACGGTGCCAGCGCCCTTGTCATCTGTCGCGAATCCCAGGCGCGGGAAATGGGCCTGCCTTATGCGCGCGTTGTCGGTATGGATCATCGCATTGAATCCCATATGCTGGGTTTTCGTGACCTGACAGATTCACCCTCCGCCCGAAATGCTGCCAAGTCGGCCGGCTTGCACAACAACATTGAAGCGGCTGAACTCCATGCCCCCTTCAGTCACCAGGAAATTCTTTTGCGGCAAAGCCTGGGGCTATCTGAAAATGTCGACATCAATCCCTCTGGTGGTGCCCTCGCGGGCAACGTCATGATGGCCGCCGGGCTGGATCGCATCGGCAGTATGGCCGCTGCCATATTGCGTGGTGACTACAAATTCGGGCTTGCACACGCGACGTCCGGCCCCTGTTTACAGCAAAACCTGGTGACGATTCTGGAGGCCGCATAATGGCAAATCATGCAGCAGTAATAGGAGTCGGTCAGGTCAAGTACCAGACCCAGCGAGACGATGTATCCATTGCCGGTCTTGTGCGCGAGGCTGCTCAAAATGCGCTGGACGATGCGCAACTGGAGTGGTCGGACATCGATGCCGTTGTGATCGGCAAGGCCCCCGATATGTTCGAGGGCCATATGATGCCGGAGCTTTATCTGGCCGACGCCCTATGCGCGACCAACAAACCGATTCTGCGGGTACATACCGCCGGCAGCGTGGGCGGCTCCACCGCCATTGTCGCAGCGTCTCATGTGCAAAGTGGCGTGTTCGAGCGGGTATTGACGGTCGCTTACGAAAAGCAATCCGAATCCAATGCCATGTGGGCATTGTCTTCCAAGCAACCCTTTGCCACTCACCTGAACGCCGGCGCCGGCGGTTTTTTTGCACCTTTGATTCGTGAATACATCCAGCGCTCCAACGCGCCCGCCGAGGTCGGCATGCAGGTGGCGGTTAAAGATCGTTTGCACGCTCTGCGCAACCCCCTCGCGCATTTGCATATGCCGGACATCGATCTCGCCACCGTAGAAGCCTCACCCATGCTGTGGGAACCGCTGCGTTTCCTGGAGAGCTGCCCATCCTCTGACGGCGCCTGCGCCATGATCATCGGCAGTGAACGCGCCGCCGCAGCAAGTCCGAAAAAGCCGGCGTGGATACGCGGTACCGCCATGCGTTCGGAACCGACCAACTTCGCCGGCCGCGAGCAGGTGAACCCACAAGCGGGTATCGACTGTGCCAAAGACGTCTATCGGCAGGCAGGCATTCAGAACCCGCGCAAGGATCTGGACACGGCGGAAATCTACGTGCCCTTTTCCTGGTATGAACCCATGTGGCTGGAGAATCTGGGCTTTTGTGATATCGGTGAGGGCTGGAAATTAACCCTGGAGGGCGCTACCTCTCTGCCTGAAGGCGGTGATATTCCCTGGAATTGCTCCGGCGGCGTCCTCTCCACCAACCCCATCGGGGCATCCGGCATGATCCGATTTGCGGAGGCGGCACAACAGGTGCGCGGTTTGGCGGGCGATTACCAAGTGGAGGGTACACAGCTGGCCTTGGGGCACGCCTATGGGGGCGGTGCCCAATTTTTTTCCATGTGGGTCGTCGGCGCCGAGAAACAGTAACCCGGTTGAGCAAGGAGCTCCCAATGAACGAGATACCTTTTAATATCGCCGACATGTTTGAACGGGTCGCGGACCGGATTCCGCAACGTACCGCTTCGATCTGCGGAGACGCGCGCATCACCTACGCAGAGTTGGACCAGCGCGCTAATCAGTTGGCTCACCACCTGTTGTCTATCGGTGTAAAGACCGGCGATCATGTTGGCGTTTACCTCTACAACTGCAATGAGTTTCTGGAAACCACACTCGCCTGTTTCAAGATTCGTGCGGTGCCGATTAACGTCAATTATCGCTATGTTGCCGAAGAACTGGCATACATCATCGAAAACTCCGATATGGTGGCCTGCATTCACGGCCGGGAATTTATACCCGAGCTGGCGGGCCTGAAGGGCGTCATTGGCAAATTGAAACACTGCATCTTTGTGGATGATGATACCAGCGAAGACCCGGCCATTATCGATTCGCAAGCCTACGAAGAAGTACTGTCAGCCCAACCTGATCGTCGCGACTTTTCCCCGCGTTCAGAAGAAGATCTGTTTGTGCTTTACACCGGTGGAACCACGGGTGCCCCCAAAGGCGTGATGTGGCCACACAAAGCCTTATATTTTGCCGCACTGGGTGGCAACAGCACATTGCACCCTGACGGGCCGATCAAAACCGCCGCGCAAATCGGCGAGCGGGTTGACCCCAACGCTGAAATGGTCTGCGCGCCCCTGGCACCACTGATGCACGGCGCCTGCTGGTGGGCTGCATTGTCTTCGCTGTTGGCCGGTCGGGTGATCGTGCTGTACCCCGGCCGCTCGTTCAAAGCCTCCGAAATCTGGCCAATGCTGGCGCAAGAAAGCGTCAATATCATCGCTCTGGTGGGCGACGCCATGGCTATCCCCTTGCTGGATGAAATCCGCGCGAACCCCAGCAAGTGGGATCTCAGTTCCCTGTTTGTCATCGGATCGGGCGGTGCGGTATTTTCCAAATGGGTCCAACAGGCCTTTAAGGAGATCTTCCCCAACCTGATAGTCACCAACTCATTTGGTTCTTCAGAAACCGGGTTACAAGGGGGTGACAATGGCAAGGCCTGCGACGGCCTTGGGCGCATCGCCCGTAACGAATTCGCCGATGTTGTCACCGCCGAAGGCAAGTTTGTCACACCCGGTTCCGGTGAACA
The DNA here is from genome assembly GCF_011683955.1 of Pseudomaricurvus alkylphenolicus. GTDB lineage: Bacteria > Pseudomonadota > Gammaproteobacteria > Pseudomonadales > Cellvibrionaceae > Pseudomaricurvus > Pseudomaricurvus alkylphenolicus. The sequence continues at coordinate 19,065 of NZ_JAAQPI010000009.1, read as the reverse complement.
GGGTTACCTCGCCAGGTCCGGGCATATACCCGTTGGCTATTACAACGACGCGCAAAAAACCGCCAGTACCTTTCTAAACATTGACGGACGCTTGTGGACGCTCACCGGCGATCTGGCCAGCGTCCAGGAAGACGGAACTATCGTTGTCTATGGACGCGGCAGCAACTGCATCAACAGCGGTGGCGAAAAAATTTTCCCGGAAGAAGTGGAACAGGCCGCGAAATCACACCCTTGTGTACTCGACGCACTGGTGGTGGCTACTCCCGATCCCCGATTTGGCAGCCGTGTTGCAGCGGTCGTGTCAGTTCGGCCCGGTACCCAGCTGAGCCTGGAAGAGTTGATGGAACACTGCAGCCAGACCATCGCCCGCTATAAGCTGCCGCGGGAATTGCACATTGCCGATCATATTTGCCGCTCCGCCAGTGGCAAACCCGACTATCGCTGGGCGCAGCAGTTTGCTTTGCAAAACCCGCCAATAGACGGAGAGGCACCATGAGTTTACTGGATATCAGTACCGATCATTGTCTTGTGGAACAGCGTGAACATACTTTGTTGATCACGCTGAATCGCCCCGACGCCAAGAACGCTTTCAGTCAGCAGATGCTGATGGGATTGTACCGTGCCTGGCGTCGCCTGGATGCAGACGGTGAACTGCGTTGTGCGGTACTCACCGCCAATGGCGACACTTTTTGCGCCGGTATGGATCTCAAGAGTGGCCCTGACCAGGCCCTTGCTGCTGAGTTTGACGCCCTGCGACAACAGGTACCCGACTTGCATTGGCAGGCGCTGCTGCGCCACCAGGTGCCGTCAAAGCCCATCATTCTTGCCGTCGAGGGCTATGCCCTGGCCGGTGGAACCGAAATCCTGCAGGGAACCGATATTCGCGTCTGCGCAAACAATGCCGTGTTTGGTATTACCGAAGTGGCCCGTGGTTTGTTTCCACTCGGCGGTTCCAGCGTGCGTTTGCGCCGACAGATACCTTACTGCCTCGCCGCTGAAATGTTGCTGACCGGACGCCACGTCAGCGCCCGTGAAGCGCTGGATTGGGGCCTTGTTAATCGTGTGGTTGAACCGGGGCAGGCGCTTGCAGAGGCACTCCAAATAGCTGGGAAAATCTGCACCAATGGTCCACTCGCCGTAGCTGCCGTGCTCAAGTCGCTGAGAGCGAATGGTGCTCACCTCTCGGAAGAAGAAGCCCTGCGGCAAGAACTCATCATAGGTCAACCGGTTTTCCAGAGCCAGGACGCCCAAGAAGGCATGCGCGCCTTTGCCGAAAAACGCCCACCGATATTTCGCGGTCTCTGACCGACAACCAACGGAAAAATACAATGCAGTTGGAATTTACCGAACAACAAACACAATTGAAAGCCGAGCTAAGACAATACTTTGAAGACTTTATGACTGAAGAGCTCAAGGCCGAGCTGTTTGACCCCTCCCGCCGCGAAGGCGGCGGCCCCCGGTGGCGTGAAGGTCTGCGCAAGTTGGGGCGCGATGGCTGGATCGGTCTGGGTTGGCCCAAAGCCTTTGGTGGCCAGCAACGCAGTGCCATTGACCAGTACATCTTTACCGAGGAAGTACAACGGGCGGGTTTCCCCTACCCCTTTTTGACAACCGAATCGGTGGGCCCCACCATCGCTCGCTTTGCCAGTGAAGAAATGAAGGTCGACATTATTCCCCGCATTCTGGCCGGCGAGGTAAACATCTGTATTGGTTATTCAGAGCCGGGCGCCGGCACTGATCTGGCGTCTCTAAAAACCCGTGCGGAACGCGACGGTGATGAGTACGTCATCAATGGGCAAAAAATCTTTACCAGCCTGGCGGAGAGCTCCGACTATGTGTGGCTGGCGGCCAGAACAGACAATCACCCGGATACCCCCAAGCACAAGGGCATCTCCATGTTTCTGATTCCCTTTGATACGCCGGGAATCAGCTTCACCCCCATCTACACGCTGGGCGGTGTGCGCACCAATACCACCTATTACGAGAATGTGCGTATACCGGTCAGCATGCGAGTGGGCGAAGAAAACACCGGCTGGAAGATGATCACCAGTCAGCTTAATCGCGAACGTCTGGCGCTGGTTACACACGGTGCCCTTTGCAAGCTCTTCACCAGCGTATGCCAGTGGTGCCGCGACACACACCTGCCTAATGGTGAGCGGGTGATTGATCAAGCCTGGGTACAATCGCGGCTCGCCCAGGTGCAGGTTCACGCCGAAGCTCTCAAGCTGCTGTGTTACAAACAGGCTTGGGCCATTGACCAGGACAACCTGAATATGGCAGACGCATCTGCCGCCAAAGTCTATGGGTCAGAAATGTTTATCGAGGCCTATCGCGCCTTGATGGAAGTGATCGGCGAAGGCTCACTGCTAAGTCGGGCGTCACAAAAGGCGGTGTTGGATGGTCATCTGGAGCAAATGTATCGAGTGGCGTCAGTGCTCACCTTTGGTGGTGGCACCAACGAAATCCAGCGCGACATTATTTCCGCGGCGGGGCTGATGATTCCCCGCGCCAGCCGATAAGGAGACAACACCATGGATTTCACACCGACAGAATCCCAATTGGAAATCCGCCAACTGAGCGAAAAAATCTTTCGTGAAAACGTTGACACGGACCGACACCGGGAACTGGAAGCCATCGAGGGCGACGATAAATACGATGCCCGCCTCTGGCGTACTCTGGGTGACGTGGGTCTACTGGGATTGCCCGTCAAACCGGACTGCGGCGGTATGGGCATGAGCTTTAGCGAGCTTTGCATCGTCATTGAAGAAGCCGGCAAAGTACTCGCCCCCATTCCCCTGGTTGTCAGCAGCATCTGCACACTGGCTCTGCAAAAATATGGCGATGCCGCCCTGCAACCGGTGCTGGCAAGCCTGGCAACGGGGCAATGCTGCGCATCCCCCGCCCTGATCGAATGGAGCCCCCACCAGCTTGAGACACCAACCACTCAGGCACAACAAATCGGCGATGAATGGCAACTCGAAGGCAGAAAAATCAATGTCAGCTACGCGGACAACGTGGACTACTTTTTGGTCAGCGCCAGCTGTGAACATCAGGCCGGTTTGTTTTTGGTGAATGCACAACAGGACGGACTTGAATGCGAGCCCCTGCACAGCAATACCGGAGAGCCCCTGTATGCCCTCACCCTCAAGAACGTCAAAGCGGCCCAAAAACTGGGAGACGCCGAGGCACTGCGTTATCTGGTACAACACTACACTGCGGCACTGTGCAGCTATCAGGTGGGTTGCCTGGATAGCATGTTGTCCATGACCTCAGCCTATGTCGCCGAGCGGGAGCAGTTTGGGGTTAAGGTGGGCACCTTCCAAGCTGTGGGGCACCGAGCCGCCAACTGCTTTATCGACTTGAGCTGTCTGCGTCTGGTTACCCAACAGGCAGTCTCCCTGCTCAGTGAACAACGCAACGCTGACATCGCCGTCCGCATCGCCAAGTGCTGGGCAGCAGACGCCGGGCACCGCGTCAGCTATGCCAGCCAACACTTGCACGGGGGTATCGGCGCCGACCGCGACTACGGCCTTTGGCGTTACGCCACTCACAGCAAAATGGTGGAACTGACCCTGGGCGGCGCTGCCATGCACCTTCAGGCACTGGGCCAACACCTGGCCGATGGCAATATCAATATCGAGTGATGAGGATAACCGTAGAATGCAGATAACCATCGTCTGCGGCAGCCATCGCCGCGCTTCGCAAACTCGCAAAATTGCGGATGCTATCTACGCGTGTTTGCTACAACACCAACTGTGCGAACAGGCGAACATTTTCGATCTCGCCGACTCCCCCCTGCCACTCTGGGACGAGGCTTGTTGGCAACAGGATGATACCTGGCAGCAACGGCTGGCCCCCTGGTCCTCCAAACTGCGAAGCAGCGACGCCCTGGTGATCGTCTGCCCGGAATGGCACGGCATGGTGCCGGCAGCACTCAAGAACTTCTTCCTGATGTGGAGCGGGGGCGAGCTGGCCCACAAGCCGGCTCTGATTGTGGCCGTCTCATCCACCGATGGCGGTGCCTACCCGGTAGCGGAATTGCGCATGAGCAGCTACAAAAACAATCGCATTTGTTACCTGCCCGAGCATTTGATCGTCCGCAATGTGGAGTCTGTATTCAACCCCCACCCGGAAGAAAACAGCGATACGGCACAACCCTATTTTGAAAGCCGTTTGCGCTACTGCCTGGAGCTGTTGCGCGAATACGCACAGGCCTTCCGTACGATTCGCCGCAGCGGCAAAACCGACCTGTCGGTGTTCCGCAGCGGCATGTGATTTACCCTGGAGAACTTGTTATGCGTAAATGGGAATGTATTACCTGCGGCTGGGTCTACGATGAAGCACTGGGCCTGCCAGACGACGGCATCGCGCCTGGCACCACCTGGGAGGATGTGCCCGAGGATTGGTATTGCCCGGAGTGTGGGGTGAGCAAGGAGGATTTTGAGATGGTGGAGGTTTGAAGGACTAGGTTTTACAGTGTATTTATCAACAGCTCGAATCAATATTGGATTCAATAACGTCATTCAGTCTGTAAGCAGCGTTTCGACCGGAACTCACTGTTGGAACCATGATACCTTTGTTGACCAAGTCGGCAAGATCCCGTTTTGATGTGACAGGCGCAACGTGGATCTTAGCTGCTTCGAGAATTTTAGTGTAGCGCTTATTGCTTATGTTCCCCTCGAATTCGCTGCCTTCATCCAGCACCTTATTAATCAGCAATTTTTGCCGTGCATTGATATCGTGGGAACGGTACCTATCCCAGAATTGCGTTTTACGAATAATGTCATTGGCATAGACAAGAGATTGGCTGGCCGCATCGCCAATAGCCTCAATAAAAAAAGCAACCCATTGTCCTAGTGGACGAAGTCCCTTTTGACAGGACTCCAAATGCCCGTAGTATGCCTCTCTGTGCTGTTTGCTACTCATTAAGGCACCAGAAAAGCTGTATAAGCGGTGCGGATGATGCTCGGCTTGCGCTATGGCCAAATCGGAAATAAGTCGACACAAGCGTCCATTGCCGTCTTCATAAGGGTGAATCGATACAAACCAATAGGTTGCGATAGCGGCCCGAACGTACGACGGTTTGCTAGCGGAGCTATTGAACCACGTGAGGAAACGATCCATTTCCTGTGGAACCTGGTGGGTCGGGGGAGCCTCGTAGTGCACTTTTGCAGTTCGCCCACCCCTGCGCTCACTGACAACCTGCATAGGGGATGGGTCTGTGCGATAAAATCCCACATCAATAGGTGCTCCATAACAGTTCCGCCCTGTTGGAAACAACGCGGCCTGCCATTGATGCAATCTATCGTGAGTTAACGGCTCCTGGTAATTCAGCGTTGCGTCGATCAGGTTGGCTACGATACCCTCCGTGGATTGTGCGCTTGAACGCCCCTCCTCCAGTTGATGCTCCAACCCCAATCGCCTCGCAATGGAAGAACGCACGGAGTCCCTGTCGAGTATCTCACCTTCTATTTGCGAAGTGGTTATCGACTCCTGTTCCAACAGGATCGCCTGTAGTTGCTGCCGGTCGTTCGCGGAGATGCGTTCTGACAACTGTTCAATTTTTGATACTCTACGCACAGCCAACTCAAGCTCTTCGCCGACAGCGAAGTCTCGCGGGGTCCACTCACCCCACTCGGATCTTTGCCAAACCCAGGTCCATTCCGCCATCAGCTGCTCACTATGATACGATTACCCTCTTTAAACGTATCATCTAATGATACGTTTAGCAACGGAAAATGTATCATTCAATGCGCAAAATTGTGGTTGACCTTCATAGATGCATCCGGAATCATTACAGGATGAAATTAGATACGACGCGCCAGTACTTTCGAATTATTACCATCATTCCATAGGAATGGTGGGCTTTGACGCGTCAGTCGCTTATCAAACCCGCCCAAGAGGCGGGTTTTTTATTGTCAGCTTCTTGGGCTCTTACTCAAGCACAGGAAGCAAAAATGAAAAAAGTAGCAGTCTTTGGCAATACCGGTGGCGGCAAGTCTACATTGGCTAGACAATTGGCCGTTGCCAGCGGTCTTCCGCTGCATTCTCTGGACAAGATCAAATACCGTCCGGGAGGAGAGGAAGTCCCCCACGATGAATACCTGAACGTGCATTCGGAACTCCTCCGTCAGGATCGATGGATCATCGATGGCTTTGGCTGTGTTGCTTCAGCCTGGGAACGCTTTTCCGCAGCGGACACATTGGTTTATATCGACCTGCCTTTATTAACACACGGCATGTGGGTGACAAAGCGTTTCTTGAAAGGCTTGTTTCTTAATCCAGAAGGTTGGCCCGAGAATAGCCCGATAGTAAAAAGCAGCCTGAATAGCTACAAGATACTTTGGCTATGCCATAAAAAATTAACTCCTGCCTATCGACAACTTGTTACTGACTCCATGGAATCGAAGCAGGTTTATCATTTAACGTCGCCTGTTGCTATAGCAGAGTTTCTCAAAAGACAGCGATTAGACTGACGCCCCCGCACCGTTTTACGACGGCCACTCTATTGATGATACTCCACGGTGGCCCGGATAAATGGTTCTATGAATGTAGGCCCAACTGCGAAAAAGGAGGTGAGATGAGGTGCGGTGTCTCCATCAGCACGTTAATTGAGGGTTCCGAGCCTTCGTTCGTTCTATTAAGTAGTCTCGATGCCGGCAAATAGCTATCACTTCAAGGGATCGAGCACTCATATTGACCTAAAAACGAACAATAATGCCTTGAACCTGACCCAATCGTCCTTGAAAAATCCCGCAGCGCTTATCGTGATCATCGCCCTGGTGATAACGTTCGGGCTATTGAGCATCCTCAAGCTGCCCACACAGCTGCTGCCGGACATCGAGCGCCCGCAGATCACCATTACCACCAGCTGGCGCGCGGCGGCGCCGGAGGAGATGGAATCGGTAATCATTGAACCCCAGGAGAATGTGCTCAAGAACACAGTCGGCATCGACAACATGACCTCCAGCATCCAACCGGGGTTTGGCGAAATCACTCTGACGTTCAACATCGGCACCGACATGCAGGAAGCCATGTTGAATGTCATCAACAACCTCAACCAGGCTCCCGCCCTGCCCCTGGATGCCGATGAACCTATCGTCACCAGCGGTGCCGGTCGGGACGGCATTACCGTCGCCTCGCTATTGGTCAAGGCACTGCCCGGCAGTGGCATCAAGGATCTGGGGGAGTTTCAGCAGCTGATTGAAGATGTGGTGGAGCCCAGGCTCAAGCAGGTCAAGGGCGTCAGCAAGGTCAATCTCAACAGCAGGCGCCCCCGTGAAGTGCGTATCGAGTTCGACCCGCACCGGCTGGCCAGTCTGCAATTGCAGCTTGGCGATATCGTCCGCGCCGTAGCCCGGTCTACGGACGCATCCGGCGGCTTTGCAGATGTGGGGAGGCGAAAGTACACAGTTCGATTTGCCGGCCAGTACGATCTCAACTCCCTCGACCAGATGATTATCGGCTGGAGTGATCAGCGCCCCATCTACCTCGCAGATGTGGCCAGTGTCAGAGAAACACTGGCGGACGCCACCGCCTTTACCTTGCGCAATGGTGACCCTGCCTACTATTTGACCCTTAACCGGGCCAGCGGTGCCAACACCGTGGAGCTGCTGGACGCTGTCAATCGCGCCATTGCAGAGCTTAACCAAGGGCCGCTGGCTCAGGTGCAACTGGCCCTCGATTTGAGTTTTGATTCCTCCGTACACATCCGCAATGCCATTGCCCTGGTACAAAGCAATCTGGGGTTGGGTGTGATATTGGCGCTGGTCGTGTTGTGGTTATTCTTGCGCGGAGTCAGAACCACCCTGCTGATCGCGCTGACCATTCCCGTGTCCCTGATGGTGTCGTTCCTGATACTCAATGCACTGGGTCGCAGTCTTAACGTAATCTCCCTTGCCGGCCTCGCGTTTGCCGTGGGCATGGTGCTGGATGCGGCCATTATCGTACAGGAAAACATCGTCCGGCTGAGGTTGTCCGGTGCGGGGAGAACGGAATCGGTATTGAGGGGAGCCACCCAGGTCACCCCCGCGTTGTTTGCCTCAACGGTGACCAGCGTCGCCATCTTCCTGCCCATCCTGTTTATGCAGGGTATAGAGGCGCAGCTTTTCTCAGATTTGGCCATCGCGCTCTCCAGCTCAGTGATCGCTTCGTTGCTGGTAGCCATTACCGTGCTGCCGGTAGCCAGCCACTACTGGCTCAGCCATGAGCTTCGCCCTGACCGGCTGGCGAAATACTGGGACAGACTCACCCGGTTGATCATGTTACTCACCAATACCAATCATAAGCGCCGTCTGTGGATCGGAGGCTTGTTGCTGGGCTCTGTTGTCCTGGTGCTACTGTTATTACCCAAAGCCGACTTTCTTCCCCGCGCCCCCACGGATGGCTTTTACTACAATCTGGATATGCCCGCCGGTGGCAATCTGGCGTTTATCGAAGAGGAAATTAGCCGTCGTGTCGTAGAGAGAATCACCCCCTTTATGCATGGCGAGGCCGAGCCGCCCATTAAGAGCTACAACTTTTACAGCTTTGGCGCCGGTGGCGGCGGGTTTATTTATTCTGAGGATCCGCTGCGCACTGAAGAGCTTATGGCCGTCGCGCGCGAGAAAATCTTTAGCAACCTGCCTGATACCCAGTACTACCTGTTTCGGGGTTCCATGCTGGATTCCGCCGGCGTCATTGCCCGCCGTGCTATCGATATCGACATCCAGGGCTCCGATATCGAATCGCTGATGGCCGCCGCCGTTGCGGGTCAGAACGCCGTCAAGCAATACCTGAACGAAGCAACCAGTCGTCCGGTACCTGGGCTGGATTTACAGGAACCGGAATTGCGACTTATCCCTAAAGACCGGCGCATCACCCAATCAGGGGTGGACCGCCAGACGATTGCCGATGCGGTACGTGCCATGACCAGCGGTTTGTTCGTGAGCGAGTATTTCGATGGCAACGACCGCCTGAACGTGATTCTGCGTGGTGAGACTTGGAGCACCCCTGAACAACTGGCTGAGTTGCCCATTCATACCCCGTTAGCGGGTATCCAGACTCTGGGGGAGTTAACCACCATGACTCGCACCGTTGGCCCCAGCGAACTGCGGCGGGTCGATGCCCAACGTACGGTGACCTTGGAAGTCAGCCCGCCCACAGATATGCCTCTGGAAGTGGCACTGGAGCTGATCAGCGACAAGGTATTGCCGGAGATTCAGGCACAGCTGCCGGAGGATGCCGGCATTCGTCTCAGCGGCAGCGCTGATCAATTACAGGGGGCCATTCAAGAGTTGTCCATCAACTTTGTTTCTGCTCTGTTTATTCTGTTTCTGATTATGGCCGCGCTGTTTCGCTCCGCCATTGACAGCATGATCGTACTGACGGTAATGCCAGTGGCTGCCGCCGGAGGTACCCTTTCACTGTGGTTGCTGAATCTGGTCACCTATCAATCCCTGGATCTGCTTACCATGATTGGTTTTATCATCCTGTTGGGCCTGGTGGTAAACAACGCGATTCTGCTGGTGGACCATACTCGCCGGGGCGAAGCCGAGGGGTTGAATCGAACCACCGCCGTTGCCCAGGCGGTTAGGCTGCGCGCCCGTCCTGTATACATGAGTACGCTCACCAGTTTGTTCGGAATGTTGCCACTGATGATTGTGCCCGGTGTCGGCGCGGAGATTTATCGGGGCCTCGCGGCTGTTATCGTTGGCGGCCTGGCGGTCAGTGCAGTGTTCACATTGGTATTGTTACCCAGTTTGTTGCAACTGGGGCAGGAACACGCCGTGGCAGAGAAATCCAACTCAAGTGGCAATGATCCGTCGCCCTCAGAGCGGGCTGCTACGTAGCAGCGGGCTCTGACCGCGACAATGAGTGAGATATTGCGCATACAAACGGTCGCCCTCGGGCTGCTACAGAAAATAGTCCAAATTAGCTTTTATTCAGCGGAAATATTATGAAAGTACATTCAGCCATAGAACTCGCTTTGTCATCCACTTTTGTCGTGTTGATAAACCTGGTGCTTGCCGTCGGCGTTAACGGACAATCGCTGCCTGTTGTCAGGGTAGAGAGTGTGGTTTCTTCGCCAGTTAACCCGATTCTGTCGTTGACTGGCAATGTCCACAGCCGTGCCTTGTTGCCCGTTACAGCAGGGATTGACGCGCAGCTAAGCTGGATTGCCGAGCCCGGTGATCGAATCGCCAAGGGTGAGGATGTGGTCAGATTTAATGCACAACCACTACGGTTATTGCAGGCGGAACAGCAGGCATTGATTGCCCGCGACCAGATTCAACTCAGTTACCTGAACCGTGAACTGAAACGTATGCAATCGCTGCATAAACGCAAGAATGTGTCCGAGGATGAGCTTGAAGAAGTACAGTCCCGCCGCGACATTGCACAGCAAGAGCTGGCGGTGGCCAGAGCCCGGCTGGCCATCATCGAAGAGCGATTGGGACGAACCCGTGTCACCTCACCGTTTAACGGCATCGTGGTGGAACGCAACCATCGTGAAGGCGAAGATGTGAGCCGCGGAGACGAGCTGCTGAAGTTACAACAGGCCGACCAGCTGGAGCTGAGGCTGTTCGTGCCGGTCAAACATCTGGCCTCTCTGGCGCCTGGCCAACAGGTAGCGGTATTCCGGCAAAAGGCCAGGGGCAACAAAGTGGCAGCGAATATTCGCAGCATTGTGCCAAGTGCTGATTCCCGTTCACAGACGGTGGAAGTGAGAATTGACCTGAAGCAGGATGGCGGGCTCAATTGGATTCCGGGGGAATTGCTGAGAGCGGAAATCGGCTTGCCCGCCGAGACCGGTCAGCTGGCCGTACCCCGAGACGCCATTTTGATCCGCAGTAGCGGGACCTTTGTTGTGGTTATTGATGACCAAAAAATGGCCCATCGCATTGCCGTGCAACTGGGACGCGCTAAGGACCAATGGATCAATATTCGCTCGGACAGTGAATACCTTAAGGCCGGTAACCATGTGGCCGTACGAGGGGCTGAACGCCTGAATCAGGGCCAACAGGTAACGATTGGCAATAGTTGATCTGTCGTAGCAGCCCGCTCCGAGCGGCGACTGGTATTGGCACTGAATTATCTCTACCCCAGTCCGTAGGGTGGATTAGCAAAGCGTAATCCACCTTTCAGACTGAATTATTTCTACCCAAGTCGCGGTCAGAGCGCGCTGCTACAGTACCATTTCCGCCATCGCCCGCAACAGTTGTTTATCGCCAAAGATGTTCAAGGTAGTCACTCGAGAGCGCTTCCAGTCCTGTATTTTTTCGGCAATCCTGGGTAGCGGGCCCGACAGTGAGATTTCATCGGCAAAGGCATCCGGTACCGCAGCAATGGCCGCCTCCCGGTCCCCCTGCAAAAACAACTCCTGAATCCGATTGGCTTCTTCTTCGAAACCCATACGGGCCATCAGCTCTTTATGAAAGTTGCGTTTCTTTGAGCCCATGCCTCCCACGTAAAACCCCAACATACCCTTTACCGGAGCCAGCGCCTGTTGCACATTATCGTCAACATTTACCATCGCCATGGCGGTAATTTCGAAATCATTGCTGGCGTTCTTGAGTTGATCTTTATACACGGATTCTCGATAGGGAGAGTAGTACAGCGGCAACCAACCATCGGCAATCTCCACGGTTTGCGTCACGTTTTTGGGCCCTTCCGCACCGATAAAGATCGGTAACTCAGGGCGCAGTACGGCAGTATTGGTACGCAGGGGTTTACCCATACCCCACCCATTGTCGCCCCGATAGGGCAGTGGATAGTGTTCCCCATCACAGCTCACGGGTCCTTCCCGTCTGAGAACCTGACGGATTATGTCCACGTACTCCCGCGTTCTCGCCAACGGCTTACTGAAGGCCTGGCCGTACCAGCCCTCGACAACCTGCGGCCCCGAAACACCGAGACCCAGAATCATTCGACCGCCACTCAGGTAATCCAGCGTTAGTGCATGCATTGCGGTAGCGGTTGGTGTGCGGGCAGACATTTGCACCACCGAGGTGCCCAATCGAATGCGCTCTGTCTGTGCGCCGATCCAGGCCAACGGGGTAAACACATCGCTGCCCCAGGATTCACCGGTCCATACGGAATCGAAACCCAGCCTTTCGGCCTCTATCGCAAGCTCCGCCTGACTGTTGCCGGGGCATCCCTTGGTCCAGTAGCCCAACTGCAGGCCCAGCTTTAAGTCGCCCATTGCTTCTGTTCCTCATTCGATAAGAGCAAGCCCACAGACTAGGGCATAGTGCGCTGCCGAATAAACCGTGCGCCCTGCCCTTGGCCGCCAAAAACCACCTGATGTCCCGCCAGCACATCAATCTGGTGCAAAGCCACCAGTCACTTTTCTTATGCTATATCCTCAAACCAATAAAAGTGATTTCGCCATGGATATCGTCAAATCATTAGTTCCGTCTTGCGACAGCGAGCAAGGCAACACACAAATGCATCAGGTTTTTAATAACCAGAAAAGCGCCTATCAGCGTAACCCTAATCCGAGTGCCAATACGCGCATTGATCGTATCAACCGGGTTATCGATTTAATTACCAGCAACCAGAAAGAACTGATCAACGCCACCTCTATGGATTTTGGGCATCGCTCTAGTCATCAGGCTCAGATTGCCGACATTATGGCAACGCTGAACAGCCTCAAGTACAGCCGCGATCACCTCAAAGACTGGATGAAGGCCGGTACCAAACCGGTTATGAAACCGCTAAGCTGGTTTGGCGCACGGGCCAAGGTGCACTATCAACCCAAAGGCGTGGTGGGAAATCTTTCCACCTGGAATTTTCCCGTGTACGTATCGCTAGTGCCTCTGGCCGGCATTCTGGCGGCCGGTAATCACTGTATGATCAAACTGTCTGAGCTGACGCCTGCCACCTCAGAGCTGACCTTCCAACTTCTGCAGCAGTACTTCGACGAAAGCGAAGTCGCTGGCGTACTCGGTGGTCCCGAAGCCGGAGCGGAATTTTCATCGTTGCCGTTTGACCATCTTATGTTTACCGGAGGCACCCATATCGGTCGATCCGTGATGCGCTCTGCATCGGCCAACCTGACACCGGTAACGCTGGAGCTGGGTGGCAAGTCTCCGGTCGTTATCAGCCGCAGCGCCGATTTGAAAATGGCGGCGGAACGGATCATTAACGGCAAAATCATTAATATGGGGCAAGTGTGTTTGTCTCCGGATTACTGCTTCGTGCCCGAAGAGTCACGCGAAGAGCTGGTTCAGCATATGAGGGATCACTTCGGTAACCTATTCCCTACTTACCTGAACAACCCGGACTGTACCTCAGTGGTCAATCAACGGCACTATCAGCGTATTCTGGATTATCTGGAGGATGCAGTTCAAAAAGGAGCACAGGTTGAGGCATTGAACCCCGCCGGAGAATCACACTTGCAACAGAAAAAAAGTTGCCACAAACTGCCCTTGCATCTTGTCTGGAACGTGAATAACGATATGAAAATCATGCAGCAGGAGATTTTTGGTCCCGCCATCTGCATTCAAACTTATCGTTCAATGGATGAGGCCGTTAACTATATTAATGCTCATCCGCGTCCCCTGGCGCTATACTACTTTGGCAGGGATGCCACCGAGGAACGCCGAATGGTGGAAGAGACTCATAGCGGCGGCATTGCGATCAACGATGTAATGACTCACGTCAGCTGCGAAGAGTTGCCCTTTGGCGGCATCGGCCCATCCGGCATGGGCTATTACCATGGCCATGAGGGCTTTCTCACCTTCAGTCACAAGAAATCCGTTTACCGACAGTCAAGAGTTAACTTTATGGCACTGGCGGGGATGCTTCCTCCTTACACCAACAAGCTGCAGAAGCGACTGGACTCAATGACGAACTACCCGGGGTGAAATATCCCAGTAGCAGCGCGCTCTGAGCGCGACCGGTCGCCCTCGGAGCGGGCTGCTACTGGGAATCGTACCATGGAAAATCGTACCAAGGGGAACCCTGCCAAAATGGCGTTATTAGTGTTAATCCAATTTGAAAACACGTGCTGCGTTGCGGTATAAGAACTTGTCCCATACTTCCTCGCGCAAAGGAACATCCGTCATTTCGCGGAAGATTCGCTCCAGAGACAAGCCCATGGGGAAATAGCCCGCGTACATCACCTTGTCAGAACCCCGCGTATTGGCAAAGTGAATAATATCTTTGGGGTAGTGCTTGGGCGCAAAAGCACTGGTCATGTAATAGAGGTTCGGGTACTTAAGCATCAGCTTCCAGGCCACATCCGTCCAGGGCTCACAGCCATGTCGAGTGACCACCTTGAGCTCCGGAAAGAACCACAACACCTCATCCAGCAGTTCGACCTTCTGGGGCTGAAACGGCAAACGCGGTCCAGGTATACCCATACACGGGCAAAACGGCAGGTCCAGCTCCACCAGTTTGGCGTAAATCGGATACCATTTTTTGTCGTTTACGGGTACCGGCGGGCAGATCATCGCCGGCGATGCAGTCACAGCTTTGATATCAAACTCTTCATGTAGCCGAACAATCTTCCGGACTTCTTCCATTCCACCATTAGCGTTAGCCTCATAGGAGGCAAAGAAACGATCCGGATGCCTGCGCACTGCTGTTTCGTTAAGTCCGCCAAAGGAGCCGACATTGAGCATGGCTTTACGAATGTTAAAGCGGTCCATCTGCTCCAGAGTGTAAGCGATGTAATCCTCTTCGTCGCTAACATCCGGAATATCCTTAAACATGTACTGTGCTGGCATGCGAAATTGATTTCGGCTTTCTTCATCCATCAGCATAGGCTTAATCCATTCGTAAGCGGGGCGATCACCGCCTCCGGGAATGGACATCATTAAATCGATGACTCGACCTTCAACTGGCATACTCATAATATCAACGCCTATACTTCGTAAACTGGAGTCCGCTCTTGCTGGCGGGCTTTAATGGCTTCTTCAAAATTGCCTGTGGTGAGTTTCATATAGAGTTGTGCATGGCTTTCATGGTTCATATGAGTGTGCAGACTGCTGGCATTGATACCGGCCCACAACAGTTGTTTGGTCAGTTCTACCCCAAGGTGACTGAACGACATTATGCGACGGGCGACGTCCAGACAACGGGACATCAGTTCATCCCCGGCAACGGTCTCGGAGACCAGACCAATTCTCGCCGCCTCTTCGGCATCCACGTCACGACCACTTAACATAATTTCAAACGCGCGGGTGGAGCCTATGGCTCTGGGCAGATGATAACTCAGACCCAGCTCTGCCGCCGTCAGCCCGTTGTTGATACCGGCCGCACGAAAACAGGCGCTTTGGGCCGCTATGCGTATGTCTGTACACATTGCCAGGCAAAAACCACCGCCAATGGCCGGGCCGTTGATCGCCGCGATCACCGGTTGATGGGCCTGCTGGATACTGTGCACCACGTTGTCCAGAATCCTCATGGCTCGGCGGGCAATAGCGGGACGCTTGAGACCCTTAAAGCTGGGTAGAAAACCCGCGTCCTGCAGATCCGCACCGGCACAAAAACTGCTGCCCGCACCGGTAAGAATAATCACACGGCAGTTGTTGTCTTCACTGACCGTTTGCAGAGCTTCTGCCAACGGCTCCATCACGTCGAACGCCATGGCATTCATTCGTTCCGGACGGTTGAGAGTTATTCGAGTGATACCTTCTTCAGGCTGATCCAGATTGATAAATTGATTCATGTTTGTCTCCTACAACATCTTCTTTTTGGGCTGCCTTCTTCACGCTGCACTCAACACCATGTCGGCACATTTTTCTGCGACCATAATGGTCGGCGCATTGGTATTGCCACCGATAATGGTGGGCATAATGGATGCATCACAAATTCGCAATCCTTCCACACCGTGCACCTTTAGGTCCGGCCCCACCACTGCCAAATCGTCGTTCCCCATCTTGCAGGTCCCTACCGGGTGGTAAACCGTATCGCTGGTGTTCTTGATCATTTCCCGGAGTTCACCTTCGTCTGTACTCTCCAGTCCGGGAGTAATGACACCGTCTACCAACCCGTTCCAGTGATGGGCATGCATAATTTCCCGCCCCATATCCAGAGCTGACAACATCTTGTTCCAGTCCCGTTCATTATCGAGAAACGCGAAATCCACGAGGGGCTTGTCCAGTGGATTGTTGGACGCCGGTTTCACGCTGCCTCGGGAATATGGGCGTAAATTGCAAGCCCTTAGTGTTACCCCATGCTGTTTCGGCAGTGGATCCGTCAGGTATTCCATATTGGCAGGTATAAAGTGAAACTGAATGTCGGGCCGGTCTTCGTCGTCGTTACTGCGCCAGAAGGCACCACCCTCGATGCCGCATTTGGCAGCGAGACCGGTTTTGCGCCAGAGATACTCCAGCCCTACCAAAATATTACTGGGAAAACGGGCGTACTTGTTGAGGGCAATCGGTTGGTTGATGGACCAGTTCAGTTTCAGATCCAGATGCTCTTGCAGATTGCCGCCAACGCCGGGCAATTCAACTTTTGTGTCCATTCCGACTGCGGCAAGATCGTCAGGGTGACCAATACCAGACATCTGCAACAAGTGGGGGCTTTTAATCGCACCGCAGCTAACGATGATTTCCCGACTGGCGGACGCTCGAAGAACGCTTCCCCTGTGGCTGTACTCGACGGCACAGGCCCGGTCTTTTTCAATAATCAGCCGAACAGCTTCGGACTCTGTCCTGATCGTCAGATTGGGCCTCATTCGCGCCGGCTTAAGAAAAGCGTTGGCGCTGCTGCACCTGACGCCATTGTCGATAGTCGACTGATACAGACCGACTCCGTCCTGGTGCTCGCCGTTAAAATCATCGTTACGGCTCATGCCCGCCCGCGCGCCCGCATCCACCCAGCGGGAGAAGAGCTCCAACCCCGAACTCGGGTCTGACACCTTCAGTTCCCCGGCACCGCCGTGGTACTTACTCTCGCCGCGACAGTTGCCCTCGCTTTTTTTAAAGTAGGGTAATATCTCTTTGTAGGACCAGCCTTCGTTACCGGCTTCGGCCCAGTCATCGTAGTCCTTAGCGTGGCCCCGAATGTAAACCATGCCGTTCACCGCGCTGGAGCCGCCTAGTGTTTTACCTCTCGGTACCGGCATTACCCGTCGATTCATCCCCTGTTGCGGTGTTGAGTTGAACTTCCAGTTGAGTTGGTCACTTTTTAACGCGTGGGCACAACCACCCGGCATATGAATCATGGGGCTTTTATCGCTGACTCCCGCCTCCAGCAGTAAAACACGGTTGTTCGGGTCTTCCGACAGGCGATTGGCCAGCAGGCATCCCGCCGACCCTGCGCCAACGATAATGTAATCAAACATGATTCCCCCTGGAATTGATATTGCAGTGCCGGCCCAGTATATCCAACCCATCGAGCGAACAAAGTAACCGCTGGGACCATGGCCGCTCAGCATATCGCTTTGTCCGGTGAACAGTCCGGACGTGGCCCCTGTCCTCAATCGACTTGCATTCGTCCGCTAGAGAATCACTACTTTTCTTTATAGGACGCGGGCGCTATGACACGGTATTGAGAGAATTCAGGAGCTGCATATCGAAGTTGAGGACACCATGAAAAAGCACGCCAATCCCTATCCGTTCGGATGGTTCAAAATCGCATACTCGAAGGATCTGGAGGTCGGGCAGGTCAAACCCATTCACTATTTTGGCCGAGAATTGGTACTGTTTCGGACTGAGTCCGGTAGCCCCAGGGTACTGGATGCCTATTGTCCTCATCTGGGTGCGCATTTGGGCTACAGCAACCACGAACATACCGGCCGCCCCGGGCCGGTGGTGGGTGACAGTATTGTTTGCCCCTTTCACGGTTGGCAGTTTAATGGCGCAGGGGAATGCACGCATATTCCTTACGCCAAGCGCAAGCCGCCACGTGCTTGCGACCAGGCCGTCATCAACGCTTGGTCAGTGGAGGAAAAAAACCAGTGTATTTGGTTATGGTTTCACCCCGAAAATGAAAAGCCCATGTTTGAGGTCGTTGATATTCCAGAGGCCGCTCCCGGCAATGAGGAGTGGAGCGACTTTGAGATTCATGAGTGGGAGCTGAAGGCCAATATACAGGATGTTGCCGAAAACGGGGCAGACCCCGCACACTTTTATTATGTTCATGGTACCGCAGAGATGCCCAGTTCGGATACTGAGGTGGAATTTAATGGCCACCAGCGTCGCAGCGTGATCCGCAGCCGTATGAAAACGCCGAAGGGTGTTATCGACGGACAGATTGAGGCCGTGGGCAATGGCCCCGGACAGAGTTACACGCGCTTTAGCGGGATCTGCGAAACCGTGCTGGTGGGTGGGTTGGTTCCGATCGACGAAGAAAGGTTGAAGATCAGTTTCTCCTTTTTAAAGAAGCGGGTTAACGGCGAAGTCCCTGAGGGTGGCGTGAGCCAGGCCATTATTCGGGATATCTGCAAGCAATTGGAAGAAGATTCGGTGATCTGGGAGCATAAGACCTATCATGAGCGCCCGCTGCTGTGCGATGGCGATGGCCCTATTGCCAAGTTACGCAAGTGGTTTGGGCAATTTTACCAGGTCGCCTGATTGAGCGGACGGGGCAGAGGTGGTTTCTTTTGACAATGTAATGACCACCTTATGCCATTGCCGCTGGATACGGGTTATTTAACATTCTTGAGGCAGTGGGTATTTCCTGCTTAAATTATGTTAGTTCTGGCATCTTATTTCAGGTGTAGCTGATGAGAAAGAACAAAATCACTTTTTATCTTGATCGGATGAAGGCTCGGGGATTCTCCCATCAGCAGGTGCTGGAGGGAACGGGTCTGACCCTTGAGGCGGTTAATGATGAATGGTTTGTGGCAACGCCTGATTATTATCGCCAGATCATCCGCAATATGCTGGTATTGACCGATGATCCTCATCTTGGGCTGAAGTTGGGGCGTGAGTTTAAGATCAGTGATTTGGGCGTGTTTGGCTACGCCGCACTCAGCAGCGCCAATCTCCGGCAGGCAAAAGGGGAGCGTCTAAAATTCTGTGTCAGGCCGGGTTTAGGCGTTCCCGCATAACATCATAATTCAATAACTTCATCAAGCCGGCCTTCAAAGAATATGGCGAGCTGCGACAGGGTGAGCCCCCAGTTTTG
>NZ_JAAQPI010000008.1 GCF_011683955.1 Pseudomaricurvus alkylphenolicus | reverse complement strand
CAAAACTGGGGGCTCACCCTGTCGCAGCTCGCCATATTCTTTGAAGGCCGGCTTGATGAAGTTATTGAATTATGATGTTATGCGGGAACGCCTAAACCCGGCCTGACACAGAATTTTAGACGCTCCCGAAGGAGATAGAGACCAAACTAAAGAACATATTCAAATAGGAAGCATTCTCTACATCTTTCATCAACCATCGCCATCTAAATGACCTCGAACACTGTGAACACACCCAACGCCTGTGTATCATCAGCAAAATCAAGGGTTACAGTGGCAAGTTTCCGCCGCAATATCTGCTATAATTTCGCTCCATTCTAAGTCACCCAGAGACCAAGATAGCTTGAAAGCACTGCTGGTATCATTAAAGAAATACGCCACCTTACGGTCTGCCATAGCAACAAGCATTACAATCTCCCTGACAGCCTATGCGGTCATCATACAGAAGAAAGAAGCAGATTCATCAACCCACGAACGCGCTCCTTTCTTCCACGTGAAAGAGGAGCAGCTTAAAAACCCAACCACCGAAATGTATGACAACTCTGTTCTGAGCGTGACACATGCCGGTACGCTTGTTAACAACATCAAAGCGCGTGCCCGCACCTACGTGCAAGTCCTTCACGCAGGGGATGAGTACACAGAAACACTAGTTCCAGTGGTAGGCTACTACTCTGCTAGCTTCCCCACATCTAACCCGACCGGACTTATCACCGAATTTACGGACCCAGATAATCACGCCAAACTGTTCGCTTTAAACCAGAGTGCATTGGAGCATTCCAAGCGCCACGACGTTTATGTTAACCTCAAGCTGCACACCCTGGTTACCATTGAATACACAGGGCAGGACAGACTACCGGGAACCGCGTATTTTCTAAACACGGAACTTGTAAGCTCAGATGAGGTTCAGCACCTTCAGTTGCTTAGCAGAGAGCCTATATTGGTCGATCTGAAAGTTGCGAATTTAACTGATCTGCTGGATGCAGCCCGGCGGATAGAAGCACTTGGCCTCCTATAAGAGCATTGCACCATACCGGAATAAGTTCGCGAGATAACACATGGACTACATCATCACAGAAAACCTCACAGGGCTTTAGAGTCAACAGTAACCGACGCCAAGAACCCCGAGCACCCACGTTTGCATCAGGTTTTCGAGAGGTATAAGAAATTGCAGCTTATGCTGATAAATTCTAGCCAGCTGTTTGATCTTCTCTGCTCACCCCCATCAAGTAGCAACGCGATAGTCTAAATCATGCCCCCTATCGACGACACTACTTCGGCCATCCTGACCATACAATGACCACCTGACCACCTTCATTGATCTACATCAAGAACAACCACTAAATGACGGGTTATCAATATAGACACTGAGGGTGCATAAACACCTTCAACGCGGTCCTGCCGCCCATCTAGTAGGTCACGGCAGCGCCTTTCGGTAACCCAGAGTGTCAGGTATGCATGAATTTTTGCGGTTCCGCTGTTGTCGCTTTCCGTCAATTCTGGGCTACACCTTCTGGAAAAAACCTTAATATTGGTACTTTTTCCGGCTGGTTGTACGTTCGGCGCTCGTGTAAGCTCGATTATCACAACGGTCAAGGATGCCTCCAGATCGGCCTGGAACGCCAACATTTAACTGACCGTCGGAGTAAATATGTTGTACTTCAGATACACATCATCCCTTGAGAAAATTCTTTGTGATTACCGAAAGGTCACGCGACCTTTATTGAGATTACTGGTGGACGTCCGAGCAATCTTGACGATTGTTATGGACCTCTTTCGGTGACGCTCGGTGCCCCACAGGTTATCCACTGGGGCTACCAAATGATCGGTGATATGAGGAAAAGCCCGCAGTCATCGGCATAATGACATACGGGCGGTCAGCATTATTACTTAAGGCTCATCGACTGCCTGCAACGCAGAGGCTCGACTGAGGACGGCACCGAAGTGGTCGACCAACATGTCTAGCCTTTGTGTGCTAGCAGTTCGACTTGCGGTCGACGTGAGTAGCTTCCGTGCCTGCTGGTTCTGCGTGATGAACTTAAAGAGCAGAGACGCACCGCCGATCTTGGCGGCAACCATTGGCGACACACCGACGCCGACCCCAAGCAAACCAGCCATTGCTAGCCGATGGCCATTCGGGGGGTTATGCGCAGACTGTGCGGAGTTCTTGGTGTATTCCATTAGAGACATGATACCCTCGAACACGTTCTTATCGTCGCCCTTGAACAGCACACCAGTGGTACTCCCCAGCTTCTTCACGTGACTGCGGAAGGTCTTCGGGCTGAACACATCGTGGACGAAAGATTTCTCAAAGGCATCCAGGAGAAATGCTGACTGCATCCGCCGTTTACCCTCATCGGTCAAAGCGTTGTACAGAGTGTTCGTGCGGTGCTTCGACCCTCCAGAAGCTTTCAGTTGCCGCATAATGGCTTCGGTCTCGTTGTTCTCCAGAGCGGTCTTCAAGACCTTGTTTTGCTTGAACGGTAAGACCTCCTTTCGGTAAAACAGATCCGCCTCAGATAGTTTGGTGCTCAACGCCTCGACACCTTCTGCCGCCTGAGCGTCCAGACTCGCAGCATGCCGCACCGCGTCTTCCTTCATTGCGTCGGCAAGCTCCCGCATCTGACTAGCCTCGAAGCTATCAATACCACCCGCCTTATTGTTAGACTTTGCGATAACTCGCTGCATCTGGCGGTGTAATGTAGCGGCACTGCCGTCCTGCGTCTCGCGAATTGCGGAGAGCATCGCGCTGAACTTTCCACCGAGACCGTTAGCCATTTGGTCTTCCTGCAGCAACCTATCGATGACCGCATTGGTTTTATCACGGGGCACCGGACCGAAGTCGTTGAGGGCGTTCCAGAAATCACCATACAACTTGCCTTTGGTCTCCTGCACTTCGTCGAATCGCTTTCTGATTGCCTCCTGTAGGGCTGACTCAGCGTCGGCGAAATTGTCATGACTAAAAGTATCGATACGACTCTTGACCGCTTGCTGTGCTGCCTTGTTCTGCGCGATTTTCCCGGCTCCCGTACCAACTAAAGGAACGTCGTTTGTTAGGCTTTCCGCTTTCTGCAGGACACCACCGTCACGCATGATGTCCGTCAGATGAATCGGCACTCCAGTCTGTTCATAAACCTCATCAGCCCGTTGTGCTGCCTCACTGGTAAAGTGCTTGCCCCGGTTCAATACCTTATTGCCTATCTTACCGGCGACGTTTACGACACCAGAAGTAGCACCGGATAACAGCGCGCCCTCTCCTGCTGCCTCAAGGCGTTCCTCCAGTCCACCACGTTGCACTATAGCTGCAGTGGTCGCACCTTCAGCGGCACCGACAGCGACCGTAGGTAGTAGCTTAGAGCCAACCTGCAGACCCGCCTTAGAAGCCACACCGCCGACACCAAGACCTACAGGTGCAGTAGCCGCGACCTCACCGACCACTTCGCCGACATTGGCCAGCGTTGAGGAGTCTGCAAGTTGACGCCAGGACGCCTCGTCGGCTTCGATACGCTTATTCAGAGCAGTCAGTGAATCATCGTCGCCTGTGGCTCGGTAGTAGGCGTCTTGTACACCTCTGCCAACATTTGTCATGCCCCGCCCGACACCGACGATGAACTTATCGGCACCGCTCATGCCCTCGGTGTAGTCTGGTTCGGGGTCAGCCTGTGCAGCCTTAATGTGTTCTGCAATTTGCTTAGCATGGTCAAAGTTACCGGCAGCGTGTGCCTTCTGTAAGGCGGCATATAGCCGGTCTGTTGATACTGTCATTCGTTAAACTCCATAAATCTCAGCAAGCTGTTCCTTGGTCAGCATTCCTGACGGATGAACACCAGCGCCGGTAGCACCGATGTCCTGCATCAGTTGACCATCAGGCTTCAGTGATTCCAGAGTGACACGAGAAGTGTCGACACGGTCCAGGCCGATGTCGGACTGATTCCACTTCCTGCCGTCCGCGATGTTTCCATAGCTCGACTTGAGACTGTCCATACTGTCCATTTTGTTGTTATAGGCCGCCAGTGTGAGGTCGAGAATCTGCTTCCGCTGTTCTGGCAGAAGCTTACCTTCTCCATGAAAGCTCTGAATGGCCTGCTGCAGCGGTGCGGGAATCATTGCGGCAGTCTTAGGGTTCTCGGTGAACCATGCGCGCGCACCCTCCACAGATGCCACTTCAGACTCTCGGGCTACCGATTGAGGGTCCAGCGTTTTCAGAAAGTAGAACACCATGGCGGTATCCGACATGTGATTACCTCGGCGGTATGCGTCGACCATCTTGCCCATGGATTGCTTAAGGTCATGATAGCCGGACTTATTGACCTCTGCGTTGACCTCCTTCCGCATGGAATCAATTTGTTTGTACTGGGCCATTACCGGGTCGCCAGCATAGGAGACACCAACGTCGGTTTCTTCCAGTTGACCGCGAGAATCTTCTCGATACCACACATCCTCACCGGCTTCATTGACACCTTTGCGAAGACCTTTGTGAGTCGGGTTGGCGTCGTTAAAGTCTTTGGTGGCTTGCAGTTTCTGGGTGTGGGTATCGAGCTGCGACTCCTGCCGCAGACCTATAAGCTCCTTCTGCCGCTCGAAGGCGGTCTCTGCGTCTGCCTGCCGTATCTCTCGCTGTTCTGCACGGACTTCAGCATCGTGAGTCCAGCCTTCCCTGCGGACACGGTCAGCCTCCGCTCGGGCTTCAGCTAGCCGCTTGGTGCGATTCGCTTCGACCGACAGGTGCCGAAAGTAGTTGCCGCCCTCTTGGGTCATTACTGCTAGGGCTCTGAGTGTATTACTGTCCATAATATTATGGTTTCCTGTGTGATTAAGTTGTTGTGACACCCGCAGTGAGACTGCAGGTGCCTGATGGTTTCTTCCGATACGCTGTTACTGGGACAGACCGAAGCAGTCCAGAATGAGAGCGCGGTACTGAGGCAGAAAGTATTCGTCCAGGAAAGCTTTCGGAAACACTGGGATACCGGTGAAGCATGAAGGAACGCCGTATGCGTCGACGAACATCTGACTCAGGCGGTCACTCAGCACTTCCTCGATGTCCATCACCGCATCAAACATAGCGTCCTCTCCGAGGGAGCACTGGTCGCCACAATCAGAGTCGCAAAGGTCGCAGGGTGCATCTGCGCGCTCTGTCAGTACATGGCTCGGCACATCGCACAGGGCAAATCCTGCGGGGAGACCCTGCTGGTACAGATAGTCGCCGATAGTCATGGCGTCTAGTCCTATGAACGTGAATGCATCTTGCTGAGTGAAGGCGGGCTGAGAGCTTGCCTGCTGGGTGCCCTGTACGGTGTCAATTTGAGTGTTTGGGGTGGTCATGTTGATTTCCTATAGATGGTAAAAAGTGACCAAAAGCTGTCCAATTTTGGTGTCAAAAGGCGACCTAAATGGGGCTTTTGGTACTGTCTGAGGGGGTATTTCAGGTGACTCGCAGGCTACTTAACGTGTTAACTAGTTGATTCTGCAAGAATTTTTGATTGCCGACCACGCACACGCACGGGAGAAAGCACGATTTTGCTCTGGGGTGCTGTGGTGGGCTTTGAGGTGGCCGAAAGTGGCCGCTTGGTGTACTGCTGGAGAGAGACTTTACGCAGCTTCAGAAACCTGCAGACGAGTCAGGTATTTGCTACGACCGGAGAGACCGAGCTCTTTCGCGGAGGCTGTACGCCAACCGAAGGCGACCACCAAAGGTCGTATTTTCTTCGCGTCTAATCTCGGACTGACCTGCTTGGTAGATACTCCGATCTGGTCTGCCAACTCCGAGTAACTCAAGGTCTCCGGCGTATCCGGTGAGGTCAACAAGTCTGCCAACACATCGTTCCCGACGTTACTGTCGCACCTAACACTCTCTATCAACCTCGCACCTGGGAATAGAAGCTCGATATTGCTGACCAAGCGCTCCAACTCCATTGACGTATGCAAGGTCATCTGACCGCAGTTACCATCGGCATCGATGTTCCGCACATTGCCACGGCAGGCAAGCTGCTTGGCCCACCGCAGGAGATGACCTTCAGCCGACCGGAGGAACTTACCCTGCAGACCGCCTTGAAGCTGTGAGAAGTCAGCATCGACAGCCTTCCGGTTCTCCAGTGCTAGCACGTTGCCTGCAGTCGCCCTACCCGGACGATGGAACTCCGAGAACAGAAAGACGTGCTTTACATGCTTAAAGTCGTTGGAACCGACTCCACATCCCCAATGGTTGCAATGAATACGCCTTCCATCCCACCACAATTCCCGGCTACCATCGTCCGGCCTGAACAGTTCGAAGTCCGCGACGATTTTCTTATGAGTAACCACCAGCACCTCATCGCCCTCTTCGGTGGCAGTTAGAATATGGTCTCGCATCCACGCGACGTACTCACGAGCCTTACTGATACTCTTGGTGAAGTCACGAACCTGTTTAAACCTTGCAGGATGCTCAATGTAGCGGAGACCAAGATTGCAGTAGTTCACCTTCGGCACATCCACGGAGTCGACACCAGACATCAACTGATAGAGACCTGTCAAATCTGCTGTAGCATCCAACAACACATACCCCGGTGCGGGTCGGAAGCTTGTCAGATAAGCCACAAAGGACTTGGGCTGCTGTCGACTGAGGAATACATAGCCGGTTGAAGCAGCTTTCAGAAACATTAGAGTTGCCTGATGAGAAGCTGCCATCGCTTCGTTCACATAACCAATGTAGTCAGCATGTAGAGCTTTCAGTCGCTCCACTGTTAGCTCCTCCGACTCTGCTAGAGAAACCAGCTCAGGAGCACTATATTTGGCACCGGCAGACTCGAAGTCGCTATCCATACGCTCCTGCACGATCTTTAACAATGGTAGCCAGGGATGTTCGGAGTCGACTTGTTGTACGAAGTCACGAAGTTTAGCGACATCAGATGGCACCCGCTCGATAAGCTCGACCAGCTCGGGATTCTCGTCGATGAATATACACTGACGGAGATTACCGTTACACCGACGTACGCCACGGTCTTTGTCGTCTTTCATCTCAGCTAACCACTTGTTATGCGTCACGACGATTACAGGCGTCGTTAACAGACCCTCCTTGTCGTAGAGGTCGACCCCTTGAAGACCGAAGCGGTCATAGCGTTTTTGCTCAGAGCAGGCCGCATCGTGAGCACCGGTCCAAACCATAATGTCCTTACACTGGTCACCATCGGCTAAGTCCATCAGAGACTCGTACACCTCATTGCAGAGCTGAGCGGTGGGCAGAATGAATGCGGCTGTGAACTCGGGGTCGACCTTCCGACGGGCCAGAGCGTAAGCGACACTGCTTGTAGTCTTGCCGCCGCCTGTCGGCGCTGAGACCACGTTGAAGGTCACGCCTTCTTTCTCCTCTCTGGCCTCCCGTACGGCCTTTGAGGCGGCCTGTTGGATGGACTGTGCGACCGCATCGGCAAACGGTGTCAGCTCTCTGTTCTGCATCATGGCCTGCTTCTGCCGGACCTCTAGATACGCTTGGGTTACTTGTTGTTCTGTTAGTTCGTTCACGTAGTTCCTCATTGGGTTGTCAATTGAACGGTTCTTTCGGTTGATTTTGTGGTGGTATTGCTGGCGGTGATTTACTGCGGCATAAAGACCTCCGTTGACTGCGTCAGGTGGAATCGGTCGAACTCCCGAAGTGACTGCGTCATGTCATACGCATCTGAGAGAGACCAGAAGTTAAAGTCCCGGATTGCTCTAAAGAATATGTCTTTGTGGAGCACTTCAGGAGTTCAGAGGGTTGGCGGAAAGAAAGACGTCGGGTCTACTGAATCGCGTAGCAGGTCTTGGGTAAGAGCTTTAGCTCGCGACCGAGTTCTGCAGCACTGCAGGTCGGGTGCTATTACCTTTGTAATAAACCCATTCTGAAAGTCTGTGACTACAAGACCCATTGGCACTCATAGGCTTACTGTACGGCACTCTAATCAAGAGGATTGCTATTGAAGTAGTAGCAACCAACACGATTAGCAAACTCGTTCACCGGCTTCTGCTGGGTCGACAATACTGATGTTTGTAGGTGGCTGCAGGTCGTACTCTACGACACATACTTGGTCGCCCTCTCTGTACATTGAAATGTCAACTTCACCGTCACTGCATGAGTCCGTGAGGGTCTCGACATCAGGGCCGCCATCAATGTCAAAGTAGTACTCATCCGATAATAGAGGCTGGTCGATATACTCTTCCAGGGAGCACCCGAAGCGGTCGTTGAAGTATTTCGGCATCTTAAGAGCGTCTAACATAATTGCGGAAAAAGCAGCTTGCTGACACTCGAATAGAGTCTTCCTGCCTTTTAACACATTAGCTTCGGCGGGCATGACCGATAGATTATCGTGATGATGAAGACCACCTCGGCATAAAGGGACATTATGGTCGACGTGATGAGAAACACCGGTTTGTTCCGCCAATGCCGCTGCGGTGGCGTAGTATCGCCTGACCTCTTCACTATCGAAGTCATTCGGAACCTGTCCCAGCTCAACAGCCCTCGACCTAGCATGTGATTCTACAGCTTGGACTAACCGCCTTCTGCGCTTCTCTGGGTCTTGGTCATAGCGGTCTTGGTACTCCTTCACACAGACGGCACACTGTTTGGTTGAAGTGTAGCGATGGCTGGTATGGCCATTTATGCACTGGTTGCCATTCTTATAGAACCTACTGCCGGTCCTCTTCGCTACCTCGCGGTTTGAAGGCGGCAAGGCCAACACGAGACCGTCGGTGTCAATCTGTGGCTGCTGGTTACTGTTGGTATTACTGGTATCTGTTGCTGTGTTCGTCATGGCTGTCATTTCCTTTGTCGATTTCGGTCGCCAATTGGATGTCGTGAGGTGGGTCTGGTGAGTGCTCTAAATGCGCTACATAGGGTCCTTCATAAGGATGTTTCGATATTGAAAATCGCAATGCTGGAGAAAAAGAAGTTAGTCGAAACCACCGTTCTTCTATAAGCGTACACAATCACTAAAAGTGGCGAACGACGCCGAAATGGTCGACATCGTGATTTCACACTGATTCGTGGTCTGGGGACTGAGCGCAGCCCGACTTGCCACTATCAGCGATTGCAACAACAGCCGAATCACGCTGGCTTGTTCCTAAAGGGGGTGATATTAATTCTGAGGGGGTGAGGTGGGAGCCTCTATAAGGGTCGGGTATTAATATTGAGAACGGATTAGATGGGGCTTCTCTATAAGGGGTTCCTATTGATTTTGAGAGAGGATTAGGCGTGGCTTCTCTATAAGGGGGTGTTTTGGGAATTAGAGGGTCGAGCAGATACGAAAAAGGAGCCGCGAAGGCTCCTTATGGAGACATATAGCTGAGGCGTCAAGCCCCGATTCTGGCAATATCTAGGCTGCTACACGGTGCCTTAATGCCGGAACTCTAAGCGCCAATTACACGTATTTCAATATGTCTTCAGCTTCCGTCAGGCTGGTCTCAAAGTCACCCGTCAATAACTGGTCGACATACTCCCGGCATGCCTGCTTGTCCACCTGCTCAGCGGTCATGCGGTCCATCAGACCCTGCACTAGAGTTGCCATCAGATCGAGCTGTGTATCCTTCTGAAAGAGCAGTACATCTTTCTCGGTCGGTGTCAGCTCCATTAGATTGTCCCAGTTCCTCACATCATGAGAGTCAACATGTTTGAGCTGTACGCCGATAGTCTCCGCCAGAGCCCTACGATTTGACTCCAGCTGGCAGGCATAGGCGATTGCTTGCGCTGCTCTTACAGATACTCCGTCAATGTTGAAGATAGTGTTGCCGGTTACTGCAGTGGTCATATTACTTTACTTCCTGTGTTTCTCGGTGATGGCCGTACGTGGCCTGAATGATTGGTTAATTTGTAGTCTCGGTATTCTTCTCAGAGGACGAGAGATAGCGGTATAAGGTTGCTCTGCTGATGCCGTACTCCTGGGCAAGCGCCGCTTTAGACTTCTCTCCAGAGGCGATGTCCGCCCGTAGCGCCTCTACCTGTTCTTCCGACAGCGTCTTCTTCACGCCAAACTTGACGCCTTTCTCTTTGGCTTTCTCGATGCCCTCCAGCTGTCGTTCTTTCCGCAGGTCATTCTCAAACTCCGCTATGGCACCCAGCATGTTGAACATCAAGCGACCGGTGTTCGTCGTGGTGTCTATTTTCTGGTCGAGTATGTTCAATCCTACCCCCTTATCCTGCAGTGCCTCAGATATTTTGTGCAGGTCTGCGACACTACGAGCCAGTCTGTCGAGCTTGCAGACCACCAGAAGGTCACCCTTCCGTACATACTTTAGGCACTCCTGCAGCACCGGTCGGTTATCTGCCCGCGTGCCCGACCGCTTTTCTTGAAAGATTTCCTCGCAACCCTCTTCGGCCAGCTTATCCAGCTGTGACTCCAGGCTCTGTCCATAAGAACTAACGCGGGCGTACCCTACCTTCTGTCCCTTGATGGCGCTCATTTTATGTCTCACATCCTTCTTGGCTATTTGAGAAAAACATTGTGAGACACTTTGTGATACACGTCAAGCCCTGATTCCACGGCAACCCTTCAGGCGCTCCAGAATGTATACTTTGTGAGACTTCGGATTGTTGGCACCGACAACCAACCTGTGGTCTAATCTGGTGCACACGGAAGATAAACCACACGAGACATAAGGATATGAGCAAAGACACCGACAGCTGGTCCCCGCGACCACCACAAGCTCCCTACCAGACAACCACTCCGCCCTCCTCCAGACTGGCTATTGTCAGTGTGCTAGCCTGCTTGGTAATTCTGTTGGCCACTCTCGGTCATCGCTACGCCATCGGCCAAATGGCGATTTCGAAGCCTTCGGTGTCAGTGAGTGAGCTGGCGGTAGTCGACACCAAGCAGCACCGGGACGGACATTTACGGCACCCTCAGTCAGAGCAGTGAGAAAAGAAAAAAGAGGCGGAAAGTTTACGGAAGGCTGGCGGTAGGAGTCCCATTTGGGGCTGCACGGGTTGAAGCCCCCTACCCCCCCCCCTTATATATACGCGCGCGGTTGCAGCTCGGGCATGGTCTCACAGATTTTTTGTCAGATTTTCGGGAGGGGTTGATTCATTTTTAGCGCCTGAGCCTTAACCGCTAAAGGCCATGAGAAAACTCTCAGGCAGCATTTAGAAACCCTACTATTCACCTTCCACACGACTCACAATACCAGCCAGAATACGCTCACGCTCGGCACGTCTGGATTTATCCGATGTTGACCGCGTTGACACATCGGCATACTTTTCAATATCCGGCTCATTCGGGTCAAAATCATCTGCTTTGGCCTTTAGTACCAGCCTAGTAATTTCTTCGCTAACCACCTCTGATTTCTTAAATTGATTTTTCCCGGTCTTCCTGAAGTACTCTAGGCAAACTCCAAAAAGAGAGTGAAAATTCCCCTTGGATTTAAAGACCATTTTATTACTGTTATCCACGATGGAACGCACTAGATTTATTGTTGCATTAAACTCATCCTCATACTCAGACTCGGATGGAAAATCTTCATCAAAGTTTACATAGGCCGGCTCAAGCATATCTTTCTTTGCAGTTATCCCAAAAACCTGACGCACCAAAAGCTCGCTAACGTACTCAATGTCCAGCATCCTCCTCACATCTCTCGCTGTAAACAGCCCTATACTCTGAAAGTACGGATTGTCAGCAAGCCTCTCTGCAGCCTGCTTGAACCTGCCGGAATAACGAGCATTCCGCAACTCTTGGTCATTCAAGGCTACATTATTGGTGTTCAACTTAGAAAATATGCTCCTGATTTCATCGTCGTTGGTCTTTCGGAGGGTGCGGACAACGACCTTGTAATCCCAGAAGGACTCTTTTACGTCAGCCGACAAATCCCTAAAATACTCACCGCTCCAATCGTCGTCATTGGGTAGGGGATACTCATTGTCTATGAACTTCAGGATTGATGTAATCCGTTGTTGACCGTCTACTACTACATGCGTCTGCCTTCCAGTATCTGCATCAGTGACTACTTGAATATACACCTCAGGGAACGGCAAGTGCTTGAGCACCGTATCCATAAGTGCAGCCCTCTCCTTCTCAAGCCATACTGCGCGTCTTTGGAACTTTGGACTAATCTCTAGGCGGTCATCATTTCTCAAACCATTAAACCAGGATATCGTCTGCAAACTTACATCATAATCCATCTCTGATTGCCCTTTTTGCCAGCCGAAAACCCCGAACATAATAGTCGATAGCCTCGGTTTGATTCTTGAAAAACATCATATTCACCTGCCGGTAGCCGACACTCTCATTGGAATAGTTGTTTGTATTGATGTCATACTGAAACCTTGTGGGTGACGCTTTGTTGGGTATCCATTTCGGAGTTATAAAGCCTGAATAAACGTTTTCACCGTTCCTCTTCAAAGCTAACCGCTGGTACCGATTGAGCATGTAATACTTGCTTCTGTGATAATCCCGCAGCTCCTCCCATACCTCGTGAAAAGTCTCTGGGCAGATAATCACGACATCAATATCTGACTTCTCGCAGAACGGACGAAAGCTCTTTTCCGGATTCAGACTATAGCCCCAGTTCCCTGAGCCCATTATTGCGATGTGGTCTGAATTTACGTAATCCGAAGATATTGCATTTATATATTCCGCATATCGTACAGCTTCTGGGAGGGCATGAACGTAATCCCGATATAGACACTCGCGCGTCAGCACTTCTGGCTCAAACTGGGAGATTGTGCTTTTGAAATCTTTTACTTCCATATATACGCAATGCAGCACGGAACCACTGTATAAGATACGAGCACTGGCTTCGGAATCACTCGCTACAATTAGGAGCCCAGCCTAGTATTAACTCCTTACTTACGCGTCCGACTATGTACAAGCCTCAACTACCGTCCGTAGACTCTGGCGATGTTAATTCATCGTGTCTCACATTAACAGGGAACTCTCACCGAATAATTAAGCCCACTAACACCCGACCCCATCAAATCTCGTAAATCAAGCTGACGCCCACCGAATACGGTGTGCCATCACTGGATTCAAACCCGCCGGGCACCGCCTTGACCATGGCTCGTGCGGACAGTTTTTCGGTGAACTGGTAGGCAGCGCCGAGTCCTAGCTGTAACCGGGTGTCGGTCTCAGTATTGGAATCGGTAATCTCTCTCGGTATCGGTACCGGGGAAACGATAGGTCCATCAAGTGAGATAGGAATCCGATAGGAAGCCTCAATTCGCTGAGAGACCAAGCCTGCAACTCCAATCAGCGACACCGCAGGCCAGTTAGTCAACTGATGGTTCCACAGCAGGTCCAGACTCAAGGTTTCGACGGAAGCCTCTACGGTGGCGAGCCCATGGCTTACGCTACTGCTTTCCGTGTCACTATCAAAGTAATTCAGCTCAACAGCCCATGGTCCATCAAAGCGGTATCCAAGGAGAACATTCCATCCGTTGTAATTGTCTTCATCGAATTCGGAGAGGTCGGGCACTGATAGTAGTGCTGGTTCGAATGCGGCAACTGCCAGCGGCGGAGGAAAAATGGCGTGGGCGGTAAAATGCGGACCCGTAAGCTCTCCGGTAGCTGGACTGAATCCAATGCCCGGCTCTCCAAACAGCTCGGAACCATCCAAGTCGAGTGAGCTAAGGGTGTACCCTCCGCCGATATAGAGGTCTCCAAAGGCCGAGCAGGAGGTAAGTAGTAGTGCCGGGAGCAGCTGCTTGATGCTGGTACGCATATGTCTTCCTTGATTGATTGTCCAGTGGGTGTTTCAGCAGGTCCTATCCCCGCTGAGCACAGTTTACCGCATCCAGCCTCCTATGGAAGTAATCGGTGCCAGAATGACTATCGCGTCAAGAACCTTTGGATGTGACGCAGGTCACAGAATGCAAGCCGAACAAGTCTCATCATTGCGCGGCTACAGGATGTACCGACGAACACCGACAGGGAGGACCCCAGATGCTCGACTTTACCGATACCCTCACGCTTTGGCTCTTCGCCAACTCCACCGCCATTATTGCGATAGCCTATTGGTTTCATCAGACCGATAAACAAGCTGAAGCTCAGGCCATCGATATGCAGGAATTCATGGATAAGGTACGCCCGCATATTGAGGCACAGAAGAACCGTGCTGATGCAGCTGAAGCGCGACTAAAGGAGGTCAGCGAGTCACATGCAGCTGAACTGAAAAGCCTGAACGACACCGATAAACTCAGGAAAGCCGCCGCTATCGATAGCTTCCTAGAGATGAAACAAGAGCTGTACCAACTGAGAGAGCGCATCGAGAATTCAGAACGCTTAATGACGATGGTACAACCAAGAACTAAGGATTTAACGCATCAGATGGTCAGTCTCACCGATAGGCTAGACCTCCTAAGTAACCGCATGAATAAAGTTGAAAGCAAGATACTCACTGCCGCAGAGATTCGAGTGGCCCGACTTGCAGAAAAGAACCGAGGAGATAAAGAGCGCGAGGTGACGCATCTGGCAGACCACTTGCACAAATAATAGCCACATCTTGCCTCAGCGGGTGCTCTGCCCGCCCTCTTCCTTCTTCTATATGTGCCCTAAAGTCCCCTTTTGTGGGCTCAATCCGACCACCTCACATCCTTCAATCCGGGTCATACAGTTGGCGTTCAAATGGAGGCATTTAGCCTGTAGACCATCCGTCGGGGGAGACAAAGCCCCTACTCTGGTGATACTCTACCGGGCAAGCAAGCACACCCCCAGAAACGCGGAAAGCCAGAGCTGGCGGGGGCTACAGGGCATCTGCTTCGTTAATCATTGGGTCGCTGGTTCGAGCCCAGCAGGCGGAGCCATATAAGAGAAAGCCCTGTAGACTACCATCTACGGGGCTTTTTTCGTTTGTACGTTGGCAAACGGTGTTCGTTGGACCACTTCTGGACCACTTTCATGCGGACACAAAAATACCCTCAATATCTGGCCATCCGTGCCGGACACTATCACTTCAAACGCAAAATTCTCGGACAGACTGTTAGAGTCTCCCTGAAAACCACTGACCCACAGATTGCTGCCCAACGAGCTGCAGTGCTGTACCCACGTAGAACCACCTAAAGAGGCTCGGTGGCACTGGCCGAAGCCATTGAGGCGCTATCGGGGAATGGAGGCAAGGAGAACAAATGGAAGTAGCGCGAGAGCATTTTTTGTTATTTTGGGGTAATGGGTGGAAGCCCTCTACGCCCAAAGCTCTCGACCACCGCCCTGATTAAATCTCGTAAATCAAGCTAACACCAAGCGAGTACGGAGTGCCGTCGCTGAAATCAAATCCACCGGGCACCGCCTTGACCATGGCTCGTGCGGACAGCTTTTCGGTGAGCTGGTAGGTGGCACCAAGACCTAGCTGTAACCGGGTGTCGGTCTCAGTATTAGAAGCACTTAAAGCCGACAGAAAGCAGGCAGATGGGTCACCCCCTGGACACTGCACAGCTCCATACTGAAATTTGGTCTTCACTCTTTGTGACACCACACCGGCAGCTCCAATTAGGGAAACTGACGACAGGCAAGCCAACTGATAGCTCCACAATACGTCAAGACTCAAAGTTTCGAGTGAGGTCTCTGCTGACATATTGGTGCCCGCGAGATATCGCGCTGTACTTTCAGTTCCGCCATCGAAGTAATTCAACTCGACAGACCACGGCCCGTCGATACGATATCCCAGGAGCACGCTCCACCCGTCGAACCTATCCTCTGCCAGTTCAACGAATGGATCGAAAGGTGCGAAATTCGTGAACCCTAAGCCAGTTGAGGGGCCGAGCCCGGCACCTATCAGCGGCGGACCTTGGGTGAGATCTGTCCTGAGGGTGGGAGAGCCAGCATTTGGGTACTCAAAGACCTCCATACCATCCAAGTCGACAGAGCTATAGGTGTACCCACCGCCGATGTATAGGTCTCCGAAGGCTGAACAGGAGGCAAATAGTAGTGCTGGGAATAGTTTCTTGATGCTGATACGCATAGGCCTTCCCTGATTGATTGTCCATTGGGTGTTTCAGCAGGTTCTATCCCCGCAGAGCGCAGTTTACCGCATCCAGCCTCCTATGGAAGTAATAGGCGGCAAGATGAATATCACGCCATAAACCTGTAGATGTGACTCAGGCAACGGAATACAGACCAAACATGCCTCACTATTGCAAGAGCCTATAGACTGCTTCACTTTGATACCCCGGCAAAGCAGAGCATCTATATGCAGCACATGAATAACCTCTCGTCACACTACAACCAACAAGTCTTACACCCGAGGTGGAAATTAGTGCCAAAATGTGCAAACTGATTGTTAAGCCATACCGCGCCTCAAAGACGGACTTTAGGAGAAAAATCATGAGAATCAGCTACAGATTGATTGCCCTATTCGTTGCGGCTTGCCTGTGGAGCACCACATCACTGGCAGGACCTAATGCAAATGCCAACGAAAACGCCCAGACCAATGCAAGCGAGAATTCCAAGGGCGATGCCGCTGGTAGCAATGCGGGTGGCAATAGCGACGACAATAATGCAGGCGGCAATGACAAAGCCAAAGGGCGCCCCGGGGGCAAGGTTGCCATCTGCCACTATGACGCTGAAGAAGACCTGTTCGAGACCATCGTAGTGGGTGAGCGGGCTGGTGAGCGGCATCTGGCCAAACACGAGTCAGACCGTGAAATAACCGAAGAAGACCAGACTGACGTCGAAATAGAAGGCGACTGGCACAACCCCAATAGCGCGAAAGGCGCTTGCCGAGAGGCTTGCGAAGCGCAATCCATGGTCTTCACCAATGTCATCGATGTCAGTGAGGATAACGTGTTCAGCTGTCAGTGCAGCTCGTGTCCTGTCGATGATGCCGAAGAAGCATAACCGTACTGTTGCCAGAACGCCCGCAGGCATAGCAAAGACGTCCTGTGGGCAGTTCGACAGGCTCCTCTGGTTACCCAACCGTACATTTTGAAACAATCTCAAGGGCCTGAAACCCTTTCCTCATGCCGGCCGGCGCGTTAGAATTTGCACCCAACGAAATAGGGATATTCAGTCGTCGAGCCCCCAGGGAACAAGGCGCTACAACCGCTGTCGGACCCGAAACCACCCAGGCCATTGAGCACGCAGCTTGTATTAAAGAATATTGCTACTGCCCTCAGCCGGAAGAGAAGCTAACGACGCTCACCAACATGGACGCCCAATGATCTTAAAGCACAATCTGCTGCAACCCCTGCTCGAAGCTGCACGCCCAACCAAACGGCTGGTTTCTGTTGCCTATGATGTTATTGGCCTTTGCCTGGCCGCCTATCTGGCCTGGGCACTTCGCATTGGCGAACCCTGGATCAGCCCCACACAAACAGACCTGACCTGCCTCCTGTTGACCATCAGCGTGTCGATTGGCGCGTTTATCCGCCTGGGCCTGTACCGCGCAATCCTGCGATATATGGCTCACGATGCCGCGTTCAGTGTGTTTATCGGTCTGCTGATCAGCACAGCGACTCTGGCCACGAGTGCCCAACTGTTGGGTTCTTCCATGCCGACCTCCGTCCCCTTGATCTACCTGCTGACGGCCATGTTTTTTATTGGCTTGCCACGTATCATGGTGCGAAATGTGGTTCAGCTGCTGTTCCCTCTCGGCGACACCAAAGTCATTATTTATGGCGCCGGCAGTGCCGGGCGCCTGCTGGCCGACTCTTTGCGCCAGAGCAAAGATTACCAGCCCATTGCTTTTATTGATGATGATCGTCGCCTGCAGGGGAGCCAGATTCGAGGACTCCAAGTCTACGCCAGCAGCGACCTTGAAGAACTTATTGTCAGCCATCAGGCCAGCAATATCTTTCTTGCACTGGGCAAGGTGGAACGGGCCAACCGCCTTCACATCGTCAGGCAGCTGGAGAAGTATCCGGTTCAGATCCAGACCATCCCACCTCTTGAGGCCCTCACTCGAGGCCAAGCCAACATTGAAGAGGTACGGGACATTCAGATTGAGGACATTCTGGGGCGAGACCCGGTACAACCCGATGGCGAACTGATGCAGGCCAACATTCGCGACAAGGTGGTGATGGTGACGGGTGCCGGGGGCTCCATCGGATCTGAGCTGTGTCGGCAGATTATCCAATTCCAACCCCGGGCACTGATCCTGTTTGAACTCAATGAACACAACCTCTATCAAATAGAAAATGAGCTTCAGGCTCACGTTCAGAACGAACAGCTCGATTTGCGCCTGATCGCCCTATTGGGCTCGGTCCAGGACCAAGGCCGATTGGTCAGCGCCATGAAGCGATTCAACGTGCAGACGGTTTATCACGCCGCCGCCTATAAGCACGTACCATTGATCGAACACAATATGATTGAAGGTGTGCGCAACAATGTATTCGGCACCCTTCATTGCGCCAGAGCCGCCCAGATCACATCCGTAGAAACCTTTGTATTGATCTCCACCGACAAGGCTGTGCGCTCAACCAATATTATGGGCGCCTCCAAGCGCTTGGCAGAGCTGGTATTAAAATCTGTAGCGGACAACAGCCGCACCACGCGATTTTGCATGGTCCGATTTGGCAACGTTTTGGGCTCTTCCGGCTCCGTAGTACCGCGCTTTCGTGAACAAATCGCCCAGGGCGGCCCCGTGACCGTAACCCATCCGGAAATCACTCGCTACTTCATGACGATTCCTGAAGCAGCTCAACTGGTTATTCAGGCCGGCGCCCTGGCTCAAGGGGGCGAGACCTATGTACTGGAAATGGGTGAACCCGTAAAGATTACTGATATGGCCCGAGAGATGATCCAGCTGAGTGGCTATACCGTGCGCACGGCAGAACTTCCGGAAGGCGATATTGAGATTGCCTACACAGGATTGCGGCCAGGTGAAAAACTGTATGAGGAACTGCTGATCGATAACAATGTGGTCGGCACCAAGCATCCCCGCATCACCGAGGCCTTGGACCCTTCCATTGGCCAGGAGCAGGTCACTGAATTGATTGATGCCCTGAGCCTTGCCTGCCATGAGTGGGACTGCCAGGCGGTACAGGCCATTCTGAAGAAAACCCCGACAGCCTACTCAGGTAGCGGCCACATCAACGACCTCGTGTACCAGCCGGTCAAACCCCAACCCCTTCGCGTGGTCACTCCAGCAAAAACGGTCTGACCACCAAACCCTTGGATTCACGGGATGGCGCTCTCGTGTTTGAAGGTGCTGTGAATCCTGTACCAAAAAAAAACCGCTCCATAGGGAGCGGTCTGAATTTGCTTCTCGCGCCAGGCGCAAATCTGTGGTCAGGACCTAAAAAAGAGCAGACTCAGAGACTGAGCAAGCTCTACCTAGGCTACCGCAATCCATGCAATCGGTCCTGATAAAACCCCAGATTTCCTAGACTAACAAACAATCCTATGAATCACAACCTAAAAAGATGACCAATGAGTGCTGACAAATCCACCAGATTGCTCGGATTGCGGACAGAAAGCACTATTTGAGGGCGACTTCGCCGCAGCTGGTAGCCATTCGGCGCCAGATCAGTGAGGAGCCCTCAGCGGGACAACAAGCCCTCAGCGGGGCAACGAGCCCTCAGCGGAATATAGGTATAAAGCCGTCAGCATTGACTTGAGACGCTTTGAAAGCCGCTGCCAATCATGCTGCTGCAACCACACTTGTTGACGCTGCAGTTGCTCCTTGTCATTGAACCTCTCCTGCAGCCACTGGTCTAATCCGGCCATTAATTCCGCAGACTCAGTCCCTGGCAGAAAGCGAACAGCCTCAGCCACATCTTCGAAAATCGGCAGGGGTGTACACATCACCGGTTTACCGGCACCCAACCCCCACCGAACCGCCGCACTGGAAGACTCCTGGGTGTGCTGATAAGGAAACACAATGACATCGGCTTCAGTGAGCCACGCCAGGGATTCATGGTCTGGAAGAAAATCCGTCACCATAGTGACTTCTGACTCCAAACCCAGGCGGGAAATTAGAGCCCGACACTCCGCAGCTTCTTTTTCAGAGGCGTCCACCGGGT
Organism: Pseudomaricurvus alkylphenolicus; assembly: GCF_011683955.1. GTDB lineage: Bacteria > Pseudomonadota > Gammaproteobacteria > Pseudomonadales > Cellvibrionaceae > Pseudomaricurvus > Pseudomaricurvus alkylphenolicus. The sequence goes on along the minus strand of NZ_JAAQPI010000008.1, from coordinate 353,891 downwards.
AACAGGCGTTCATCAACAAGAGATGCAAATCATCCCGAGTGCAGCTCAGTTCAGCAAAGGCTTCGATCAACTGCCGAACACCCTTGTGGGGTAACAGGAAGCCATAGCTGGCGATAACTCTCTTGCGCCCGCTTTGGTGAACACGATTGAAATGCTCACGAATAGACTGAGGTGGCGCAGGTGGTTTTTTTGAAGGCAGCGCCACGCCGTGAGGAAACAACGTAACGTTATCCACCAGCCCATAGCTTTTCAGACGATTGAGATCGTCGGTGCCGTGAACCAACAATCGAGTCGCCTGCTTTAATTCTGGCAGAATGTCGCGTAACGACTTGGTAACCTCGCCCTCGATCACATCCGCGGTGGAATGAAAAGTCAGTAACACCTGCACGCCACCTTGATACAGCGTGCGCAGTAGCTGCCGCAAATGACTCAGTCGGAAGAACGAGAAGTTAAACTGAATCAACAACTGCCTTACGCCGGCTTCTTGCACCGCGTTGGCCACCTGGGTCAGATCGTCGTCAGAACCCGACTCCCAACAGCGCAACACCCGTTCACCATCTGTTTCGGTCAATTCCGCATCACGGTTTGCAAAAATCCAGGTATTCGACAGCGCAGGCTGCAACAGCAACTTACTGTAGGTGGCAATACCACATTTACTGTTCCAGGTAGTGAGAGAGCCAAAAGCAAGCTCCGCATCCAACAGCGGTGCAGGCGCTTGCTGCATAGTAAGATCCAGGCGTTCGGCAACGGCGTCCCAGGTATACTCGCGTTCAATCAAGGCCCGCGCCTTTTGGACTCTTGCAGCTGTAAATTCGCGAAGCTTTCCGGACTGGTGTTGCCGATAAAACTCCCCAAGCAACTGCGCCAAGTGCTCAACGTCCGGATTGACCCAAACCGATGCACTCTGATCCATATGGGTATTTGCACGAGCAAACTGATAGTCAATCAGCCAGGCCGTATCGTCCTTGCAGAAATCCGCCTGACCACCATAGGCCGTGGTAATCACCGGGAGATCGTGCAACATGGCTTCCGCCATTGGCAGCCCAAAGCCTTCACCACGGCTCGGTGCGACCAACACATTGGCCCGCTGATACAGCGCACGAATGGCGGCGTCATCGAGATCCTGATTGATCAGAATAACCCGTGGTGCCTGCTGGCCCCTTTTTTGAAACACACTCTGCCGCCAGGTTTGCAACTGCTCTTCTATACGATGATGAGGATTGGGGAAGGTCTTGATGATCAGAGTCACATCATCGGCATCGTTGAACGCCCGACCGTAGCTCCCCAACAGACAGTCAACACCTTTGCGGGGAAAGCAGGATGAGATATGCAAGAAACATAAGCCCTGCCCAAGTTCCGGCAATTGGGCATCACATGGCTCAGTGGCCAGTATATGATCGGCGCCGATGCCTATCGTATGAATCGGTGTCGTCACCCCATTGTCAATCAGCGTGCGGCTGACATAGTGAGACATGGTGGAAACAAATTGCAGATGGCGGTTAAAGCCATTGACCACATCCCACGGAAGCACCGATTCTTCCCAGCCGTAGGCACCCATACCATTGACGTCGCCCTTGAGGCCTTGTGCCCGCGGCGGATACAGTAAACGCAGATGGGTTTTGGCGTTCTGCCGGGACTGCCCCACTCTCGCCAACCGGAACATGGCTGCGCAATCGGGGTTGTGCTGCAGAAAATCAGCGTCAGGTTCAAAATCTCCGTGCCCCTCGGAGCTGCGCAACGCCACTTTCCCGGGATGCCTGCGATTCAGGGCACGGGCCAATTCACGGTTAACGATGGCGAGGCTATAACTGCTGTCAAATGGGCCTTCGATAAGGTATTGCAACTGGCCCGCAGGCGCGTCTAATGCCAGACTTGAGGGCGTTGCCGGCAGCTGAATGTTAAACCGTTGCAGAAACTCCGCCAGCTCTTCATAGAGCCTCACCGGCTCAAACGCCTGCAGACGCTCAGAGCCGGCTTTCGTTATCGCCGCTCGCAATCGTGGAGATTGCATCAGCGCTTCGATGGTGGCCGCGCAGAGTTTGGGGTCGTCCTTGTCCAGCACCATACCGGCTGCACCAATGGTATGGTGCACGTTGCTGTCGGGGGCGCTGTAGGCGAGCACTGGTAAGCGCTGAGCCATGGACTCCACCAATGGCATACCAAAACCTTCGTGATGGCTCAGGCTCACGTAGAGGTCGGCTTTTTGAAATTCGGCGTTTAGCTCGCCGGCAGGAACTTTTCCGGTAATTCTGACATGGTTGTGTAAACCCAGACGATCAATTTGCCGATCCAGTTTTTCCACATAGGCGCTGTCATCGGTACTGCCCACCAGGGTGAGGCGCGCGTTCAATCCTGACATTTGTCGCAAGTGATGCAATGTTTCAATCAAACCGTGTTGATTCTTGTGCTTCATCAAACGTCCGACAAACAGCAGCGCGCACTCATCTTCCAAGGGACGAAAACTATCCGCCGCAACCGTTGTTTGAAACTGCTGCAAGTCCACCAGTAAAGGAATATCCTTGCAGTGCAGCGGATCGTATCCATGCGCTTCGAGAATCTCACGATTTGTACGCGAGTCCGCGATCGCCCCTTCGAGCCAATCCGCCCAACTATCCAATTGCTGCCAGCCTTGTTCCAACATGGGCTGAATGGGATCATCTTCGGCAAAGAAACGAGCGGGCGTAATATTATGGAATACCATAAAGCAACGATCCGGCAGTGCCCGAAGCCAGGCTTCAAAACCGTTCCCTATGCCATGATGAATCAGCAGTACCTGTTGTGCCGCACCCTGATAATCCAATCGATGCCACACTCGATCGGCCAACGACGGATGGATTTCCTCGCAGTAAATCTCCGATTCGATACCTGCCGCTTGCAGCAGCCGCTGTATCAGAAACATCCCATTGGTAATACCGTCACCCGGGCTGCAGGAGAGTGAAAACTGATGAATGGCCGGTAGCGTGCTCAAGACGCTGCGTCCTCATGCACCCAGAGCCCCAACGACAATAGAAAATTCTGCAATTGGGGTTGCAGCGTAAGCGGTAAGAAACGCTGCAGATTATCAGTCCCGGAACGAACCAACTGCTGGTGAAGATCCAAATCCTGATTCAGCATCGCCGTTGCAGCCGCCATTTGTGAAGGGTTTGCATCGTCCAGCAATAGTCCGGATGCTCCCAAGGTATCCGCAATATTGGAGCTATCGAACGCCACTACCGGCACACCGTAAAAACCCGCCTCCACCAATGGCATGCAGAAACCCTCATGCTCGCTGGCGCACCAAAGCGTATCGGCCTGTTCGAACAGCCAACGCAGTTGCGCATCAGAACACTTGCCGGTAAACCAGACATGCGGCTCCAACCCCAGGCGTTGGACGTGAGCCCGCAGCGCGGCATCGTATCGGGCACTGCTGCTTTCGCCCACCAGGCACAAGGTCGCATTCAGCTCCGGATTCATCTGACGGAGATGCCAGAGCGCATCGACGAGTAAATGCTGGCGTTTGTTCTCGACCAGACGCCCAATTGATAACAGCAGCAACCCCTCTCCACGTCGCTCCGAATCCACCGGTGCCACGCTGGCACCATCAAAACGGCGGGGATCTACCAATAAAGGCAAGGTGGCAACCGGAGAGAAACCGGCCTGCTTCAGCTCACGACTGTTGTACGGAGACATACCAACGGCACCGACAAAGCGATGAGGCCAGGCTCGCAGTTGTTCCCGGCCAATGCTGGCAAAAAAGTGCTCTGGAGAGTCCTCCAGAAAATAATGCTCTGGTGTAATATTGTGATACATCAGGACCTTGGGGCAGTCCAGGTCATATAACCACTGTTCAAACTCGTGCCCCATGGAATGGTGCACCAGCAGCAACTGGCAATCTGTGACGTCAAGGTAAGGCGATAGATGGATTTCGTCGGACAATCCCGGAGGCACGGTGCCGGCATAGATTTCCGAGCGATACCCCAATTTTCGGAGCATTTCCCTGGTATAAAACAGACCGCCGGTAACCCCGTCGCCCATGGCCGTTGCCGGGGCAAACTGATGAATACTGATACTCATGGTTTTATGCCGACAACCGCATAGTCTTGCGGCCCATAAAAATATTGGTTACACCGACGATCCACTTCGCCATGTTCTATCAACGCAAACTCTTCTGGTATCGGATTGAGTCGATGCAACTCAACATCGCCAAAGCCTTTGTATTGCAGCAGAAATTCGCTGAACGCCGGCGGCAGTGGATGCAGGTGAGTGGGGTCGGTATAAAAATGCGTAATGCCCGTCACCAAATTCTCTGGATTAGGTGTTTCAGCGAAGAACAATCCGCCAGGCCTAAGGACTCTCAGGCTCTCATCCAGCAATCTGCTGAGTACTTCAAAGGGAAGGTGTTCAATAACGTGAAAACAGCTGATGGCTGCAATGCTGTTATCCGGTTGCTGCCTTAGCCATTCAATACCATCGGTGGCAATGGCTTCGTGGCCTCTTTCCACGCAGGCTTCAACATTGTGGTGATTAAAGTCGATACCCAGTAACGGATAACCCTGTGATGCCAGCAGATCGAGCCAATCGCCCCGACCGCAGCCAATATCCACCAGCTTGCCGCCACTTTTCAGCGGTTCACAACGTTCAAGCAACGGCAGGTAGTACTGCATGCGCTCCAAAATCGTCTTACGGTCACCGCGAAAGTGCTCTTCAAACGCTGCGTAGAAAGCTTCGTTGATGGAAGAGGAATCCGTAGCTGTCGCCGCGACGGGTGCCGAGGTGCCGGCATCATCGACAGTAGCGGCACTCGCTGCAACAGGTCGACTTTCCAACGCCGTCAGACGCAGTCTCAGTTGCTGCACGGCTTCGTCACGAATTTTCTCGCGTTGCAGTAAGTCGGATTGATCCGTTTTCAGTCGTCCCAGCAGCGTTTGGTGTTTTCGTTCCAGGCGAATCAGCTTTTGTTGGGTATCGTGCAAATGCGCCTGAAGATGTTCGAGATGTGACTGTTGCTGGTGCACATGTTGCTGCAGATCGTTAAAGCGTTGATTAAGCTCTTGACGCTGTTCCTGATGTAAACGGAAACTGTGATTCAGGCGTGCATTCAGGAACAGTTTGTATTTGTGCAGCGTCAGAGAGCCATTCAAAACGCGTAAGATGGGTCCGACCAGCGGCAATTGAAATAACTTTTGTTTGGAACGATATTTATTCAGATCAGTCCCAAGATTGGCCTGATGAGGCGAGTTTTCGCGAAACAGACGAGCCTCCTCGGAATGCCACAGCCGCTCCAATAGCTGAGTTTTTTCGCCCCCCTCGCGCAGCAGCGCTGCATAGTGTTCCAGACCCTCGGGGTCAGGTTCGCGCCCTAGCAGTTGCTTGTATGCCTCCCGTACAAACTCACAATCATCATACGCCAGCACCGGCGGTTTGGTGGCGGGATCGACAGGTGCATGCTCTTCGCACGCCTGCACAGGAACAGTTTGTTCGTCTTCTGAATCAGCCATAGCCCCATCGGGATCAAAGGCGTTGGCCGCACTGCCTTCATCAATATAGGCATCCAGGGATTCCTGAATGCGCCTATTTAGCAGCTCAAAATCAATTTCCGGATTATTCGGGCGCAACATAGCGTCTTACCTTGTGGTTAGTCCTGGGCGCAGGTTTCGGTGAAAGTCGGCTGAAGGTTGCACACCCCGCCAAAGGGCGCACCGCGAATCCCCGCCACCTCGAAGCTGACGGCATTGTCCCACCAGTGATAGCAGTGACGGGTATGGTCCATCCCCTCGTGGGCCGCCACAGTGACGGTATATTTACCAGGAGCAAGATGCATCGGAAAGTGAAAGTCAAATCGCTTGTTCTCGCCCTGTTCGATGGCGAGAGACTGCCCCATATGATGGGTATTGGTACCGAAGATGTCTTGACCAAAGCGATCACGGATCATTATGCCCAGAGTCATTTCGCCAACATCTTGGTGTCCTTGCATATGGACAGACAATGTTGCCGTTTCGCCACTGGTCACAATGTCAGCACGGGAGTCTTGTCCGATCAGCTCGACTGCTTCAATTTTTGCCTCGAAGCTGCCATAGCCCTTATCACGGGTTTCACTGGTATCGTCGAGATCATCGCCTGCACCGAGAATCTGGTTGTAGGCATTGACCGCCACCTCTGGCTCGTCATCCACCACCAGATTGCCCTGGTCGAGAACAATAGCTCGATCACATAACATCTTGACCGCATTCAAGTCGTGGGACACGAACAGAATTGAGCCACCGCCAGCCCGAAACTGGCGAATGCGACGCATGCATTTTTGCTGAAAATGACCGTCACCGACAGAGAGCGCCTCATCGATGATAAAGACGTCAGGATTAGCGTGGATCGCAATAGCGAAAGCCAGGCGCATAACCATTCCAGAAGAATACGTCCGTAGCGGTTCATGGATATAACTGCCGAGTTCTGAAAACTCGATGACCTGATCACGAACCGCTTCGATTTCGGCAGGCGTCATGCCAATCAGCAGGCCGTTGATGACAATGTTTTGCAGACCGGTCTGGTTCATATCGAACCCGGTTCCCAGCTCCAACAATGCGGTGACTTTACCGCTTAAGGCGACCTGACCACTATCGGGCACCAGCACACCGGTAAGCAACTTCAGCAAGGTGGATTTTCCCGCGCCATTACGACCCAGAATACCCAGCGCTTCGCCATCGGCGACGGTAAAACTGATGTCGTTGAGTACGCGATGCCGCGTGTGAAACGGACGTCGCAGAAACAGCTCTTTAATACGATCCGAGGGCTGTGGGTAGAGCTTAAAGCTCTTTGTCAGTTGCTCGACCTGGATCATGATCAGATAAAGTCCCGGATATCCTGCTGCAAACGTTGGGTAATGAACAGAGCCAGCGCCAATGTAACACCGGCGACCGTTGTCGTGACGACAAGAAATTGCAGACTGGGCAGCTGATGCAGCAATACCATGTCACGATAGGCATCCACGAAAGGTGTGACCGGGTTATAGGCCAGCACACCGGCCCAATGGTCGGGAATAATATCGGCGACGTAGACGATGGGGGTCAACCAAAACCAGACCTTGAAGACAATATCCACCAGCTCGCGGATGTCGCGCAGAAAAACCGAAAAGGTGGCAAAGATCAGGCCCAACCCATAGGCAATCACCTGCTGTATGACAAACACCACCGGCAGAGCCAGCAAACTCCAGCTGAGCGGGAAATCAATCAGCACAATAAACCCCAGAAAGAACACCATGGAAATAACGTAAATAGTGCTTTCCGACAGCAGCAGATAGAGCGGCAATGTACGCAAGCTGATACTGACCTTGGCGATAATGCCGGCTTTATCCTGAAAGATGGTGGTAGTGCGAGTCACCGTGGCGGAAAAACAGTTCCAGGCCAGCATCGCCGATACCAAATAAAGGCTGTAGTTGTACTCGCTTTGCTGCATACCCGCCATGCTTAAACGGGCGCCCATGATCTCGGAAAACACCAGCGTGAAAATCAGAATATTGACCAGCGGCATCAACAGCGACCAGGCTCCCCCCAGCACGGAGCCGGAGTAGCGATCAATCAGGTCCTGACGGGTAAAGGTCAAGAGTACGGCGACATTTCTCAAGAATCGGTCCTATTTTTTGACCCGGATAGAAGACTCAGAATGTTCAGACATCAGTTCTAAACGGAATAATGTTTGCGCCAGGCGGACAATACATCGACCAGGATATCGTTCAGATCGTGCTCGGCACGCCATCCGGTAACCGCTTGAAGGTGCTGAGCCGTTCCCATCGCCACGGGAATATCCGTAGGACGCATTCGATCGGGATCCTGCTGTACTTGAATCGACTTCGAACTGAGCCTGATCAAGGATTCCAATACAAATGCAATGGTGACGGGTTCAGAGGCGACAATATTAAAAGCATCTCCTGACTCAATCTTCTCGGCATGGCGTAACAGTGCCACATAGGCCTGCACGACATCATCCAGATGCAGGAAACAGCGTTTGGCATCCAGGTTACCCACCTGGACAACGGGCTCCTGCAGACCGGCCTCAATCCGCGCAATCTGTTCCGCAAAAGCGGAGACAACAAACTGATTACTTTGGCCTGCAGCGGTGTGATTAAAAGGTCGCGCCCGGATCACCTTCAGTTTGCCCCGCCCCACGTAAGAGAAGGCGGCAATATCGGCAGCGGCCTTACTGGCCGCGTAAGGGTTCAAAGGCTGAAAAGGCGCCATTTCATCCAAGGGTTCTCCACCCACAAAACTGCGCCCGTAGCTGTCGGCGGAACCCACCTGCAAGAATGTCACTGGAAGATTTAACTCAGTCAGCGTCTGCAGCAGATTGAGAGTGCCATTCAAGTTAACCCGCCAGGTCAGTTGCGGTTGATCAAAGGAGGTGGGGATATGAGAAATCGCCGCCAGATTAATCACACAATCGGGCTCAACACTCTGAATTAATCGCCTGACCGCGTCGCCATCGGTTATGTCGCATACCACAGAATCACAAGCCGCCGGCGACTCCTGCTCATGCCCCAGTGCCGTCACTCTGGCATGCGGAAATGCTTGCCTTAATGCGGGCACCAGTGTGGAGCCCACAAATCCAAAAGCACCCGTGACCAATATGCCCTTATACATGTTTAAGCCTTCCTTGCAGGCACTTGGTTATTTGGCGGCCTGGTGACGGACGATATCGGCGTCCACCATCTCTACGATCATGTCCTCCAGGCTGGTTTGCGCGTGCCAGTCCAACTGTTTCTTGGCTTTGGATGGATCACCCAGCAGCACATCCACCTCAGCGGGGCGGAAAAACTCGGGATCAATGATCACGTAGTCGTCCATATTCAGCCCAACATGATTAAAGGCAATATCACACATTTCACGCACGGTAGTGGTACGACCTGTGGCGACAACATAATCGTCTGCGGTTTCCTGCTGCAGCATGCGCCACATGGCCTCAACATAATCACGGGCATGCCCCCAGTCCCGTTTGGCATCTATGTTACCCAATCTGAGCTCTTTGCTAAGCCCCAGTTTGATTTGGGCAACGGCGTCCGTCACCTTGCGAGTCACAAACTCCAGACCGCGAAGGGGGGACTCGTGATTAAAGAGAATGCCACTGCAGGCAAACAGCTCGAAACTCTCACGGTAATTGACCGTCATCCAGTGGGCATAAAGCTTGGCTGCCGCATAGGGGGAGCGAGGGTAAAACGGTGTACTCTCGGACTGCATGGGCTCCTGGATCAGCCCATACATCTCTGAAGTCGAGGCCTGGTAGAAACGAGCCTCAGGTCGGACCAGGCGCATGGCTTCCAACAGGTTGGCGGCGCCCATACCGGTCACCTGCCCGGTCAACAACGGCTGGGACCAGGAAGTACCTACAAAGGACTGAGCCCCGAGATTGTAGATTTCATCCGGTTGGTGCTTGGTCAGTACGCGAATCAAGCTGGCCACATCCAGCAGATCACAATCTTCCTCGACCACCTGACCACTGATACCCAGCCAATCCAAACGCCAGAGGTTAACCCCGGAAGAACTGCGGCGGGGCATGGCGCCAACCACCTTATACCCCTTCTCCAATAGATTCTTGGCCAGGTAAGCGCCGTCCTGGCCAGTAATGCCAGTGATAAAAGCGGTTTTCGCAGTCATTGGTAACCTTCTGGATTTACATCGATGTGTTTGAAAATTGACCGCGGATAATACCACCAAACCGGGCGGGTTAGTAGCGGCCGCAACCGCTTCCAGCTGCCCGCACTGCGGCCGCAACGAGATGCAGATCACAAACTAAAATTTATTAAATATCAATAGCTTGCAGACCGTTAAATTGTTTCGGTTTGTATCTGGTGAGTACAGAAATCGAGACGCAGCACGCAGCCTCCACAGGCCAACAGGTTGATATATCAAACCATCCCACACAATGGGATAAGGCTGCATGAGAAAATGGGATTAATGCAGTTTGGCGTCGAGCAGTTCTGAAGGTTTTTCCTGGGCCAGGGAGAACCATTCCGGCCAGATTTCCAGGGGCCATTGAGCCTCCACATAGGCTCTGTAGACAATACCGAGCCACTGGGACAGAGCCGTTTGGGAAAATTGCACCCCAACTTTATTGCCGGATTCCTTAAGAGGAATAATCAACAACAAATGCTGCTTGAGCTGCTTTAAATCCACAGAGTGGAGCAATTGCTCCAGGGAATCTTTGGCGGGCTGCACGGGTTGCGAAGGACGCTGTTGCATCTGTGCCTGGGCCTGCTGCTTTGCCGCCTGCTTGGCATTGATCGGCCCCAGGGAAGCCCGCTGGCTGGATCGCTCATTGAGGTTGGGCTGCAGGAGGCCTTCACCCTGGTTCTCCACCCACTCGATCAGGCGTGGTAAAAGTACGCGGCCAAAGCGCTGGGTTAACCAGAAGACGTAGGTGTCTCCGCCATGGGTAGCAGCGGACATGCAAAGCCGATCTTCTCGACTTGAATAGGTGACTGTGAGCTTTTCCAGCAAGGTAATCTGGTTGCTGGAATCGGCTGCACTGTTCTTGCCATCACTGTTAGGTGAGGTCTCAGACGAGTCGGATTGACTGGGGTCTTCGTGCTTTTTGTTGCTCATCTTTTTACCGTACAACTATACCGCTCATTGTCCAGCCGTGTCGGCCTCCGAGTTCCGTGCGACTCAAAAACCGGGAGCCGCCACGGAAAGCGATCAATAATTGATCAGGCTTTTTCTTCAGCTGGCAGTTCTTTGGCCAGGGCTTGCTGGTAAGTGCGCAGGCCGGTTTGGGCCAGAGCCAACTGCCCCTGCAGGCGGCGGACTTCAGCCTGACCAAAGCTGATGTTCTGAATAAGCGCCTTGGCATTGTCGCTGAGGTCGTCAACTTTGAATTCTTTGCCGTCGATGTTCACAGTGGCGGGGTTTTCGTTGCTCATTGGGGTTCCTTGGGAATGGCCTGAAGAGCCATTGTTATTGAATGAAGTGAGGCAGTCTAACACTGCATTGGATTTGGGCTCAACTCAGTGTTTTGTCTGGACTGCAGAGGCAAGTCGATGACGTTATCTCATTCGCCGTTGAGGTTCCTGGCGCAAAGCTCATTGAGTTTATGGTATGTCTCTGTGGCCTTCGACAGGATTTCGTCATCGCCCTTATAGTCTACGTCTTTGTGAGACTTGATCATGTCGGGAATACCCCTGAAACCGGTATCCGTCTTTTTCGCAATCTTGGGCCACAAGGCCTCGGTATTGTCACACAACAGCTCATAACCAATCGGTACCACGCGATCATTTTGACTCGCCAGGGTGACAATGGCCCCATACACCGACACCCATTCTTCCAACCAGAATTCCAGTAAAACCGGGGCTTCGTATTCCGGTACATTACCCTCCAGCAACATCCTCTTTTTGTCCAAGCCAAATTCGTGATGAGCCAGCCAGCTCATGTACTTTCTGAAAAACGGGTCTTCACCTTGCTCCTTTGTCATCAAGTCATGGGTTCGAAGAAGTGAGTTGGCTTGTTGCAATGGGTGTCGATAGGGAACGAGAAAAATAGAATTCTCAAAGTTGCTCAACAGTGGTTCGAGCCGCAGCAGGTTGTTGTTGTTCTTGGTGAGGTATCTATCCTTCCCGTAGTTCTTTGTAATCGCCCCAATGTAGGCAGTGTATTTTTCGATCAATGAAGACGCAACTGGGTGTCTTACCATCTTGTCGGGTTTGATATAGCTTTCGCCATCAAAGGTTCGCCAGAAAACCTCCTCCAGCGCCTCCGGAGACTCAAAATTGACCCTGATGCCATCCTGAAGAGAGCGCTCTTGCATTGCTCCCTGCCTGGATGTGCCACGAAGCGATCTCCAAAGATTGGGAGCAAGCACAAAGGGCATATCAGTGTAGGTCAATGACGAAAACTGCCTCGATTCATAGAGAGATCGCATTAATATCGTCGTGCCGCTGCGGGCCAATCCGGCAACGAAGACATGCTTGGCCTTGCGGATATCTGCCTCAGAGGTCGACGTTCTGCCAAGTTCGATGTCGAAGAAGGCTTCACCAACGGTGTTGTTGGAAAGCACCAGGCGGTGTAGAAGTCGGTCCCAGACATTATAACCCGACTTATCAGCCACCTTTGCCCGTGAAATAACAAGCAGGCACAGGCAGGCTGAGAATGTGGAAATCAGTACGCCCGGTAAGGAGGCGGCATCACCTGCCAGATCGAATTCTTCTGATTGGAACGCAAGGCAAAACAATGCAAAGGGGACAAATAACGTCGCCAGAGAAACAAATAGTTTTAGGCTGTTTGAGAAGATGATCAGTGAGTACTGTGGCAGCACTCGCTCTTTCCAGTGATCACTGATCGCCCCATTGACCACCAGCCGGGCAGATTTCCTGGCCCCAGTAATGATGTTGGTGGTGTAAAGGCGGTACTTTGTGCAGCTGAACAGGAACACTCCCACAACAGTTGCCACTGCAAGAACAGCCAGCGTCACTTGATATCTCTTGCCTGTAAGCTATTGTCGGCGGCTTCGTGGCCCTGATGACAGGCGTTGTCTGGCGCCTCGGTTTCGGTCTGCGCTTCAGCACTTGCCTTCATTTTTTTTGCACGAATGCGGCGTTTAATCGGGAACCAGATCAACGAGAAAACAGCGACCAGAAATGAGACGATAATGCCAAGAAAAACCCCGAAGGCACCAATACCCATTCCAGGGCCCAGATAGGCGTGAGCCGGCAAAGCCAGCAAAGCGAGCGCAACCGCGACGCCACAATTCCTGCCCAGTCTATTGTTCATCACTATTGGCATTGAAGCTCCTCCAGCCAGTTAAGGTCTAACTCGGATTTTTTTAGATACCGACTCCAATGCAGCGCACCGATTTTGCCGTTGCCTAAACCATGTGCATAGCTCCAAACCAGGCCTTTTTGGTTTACCCGGTGAATCAGGCCAGCGTTGGTATCCTCCACAATAACATCTCCGTCACCCAGCACCCGATGACGTCCTTCTGTAATCGTATTGATTGACACATCTTCAAGAGAAAGAAATGCAGAAACTTCGTCAGTTTTTTGATCATACTGCCAAATGGTGTTATATCCGTGATAGGACACATCCTTCGCGTGCGCGCGAACCATGTCATTGCCGTAAATGGTAAAGATGCCGTTGCCCAGATAATCAACATCATGCTGATTGATCCAAGGCCCGGTTTTTGCCCAAATGACTTCGTCGGTCGATGGCCGATACAGCAGTACCGTTGACAGGTTGCGAATGCTGAGCATCAGATCACCTGCCCTAGTAAACTCATCATCTGTCGCAATGGGTTCAATATCATTCAGGTGCATACGGTCCCACTCGGCGCGTCCAAAGCCAAGGAGCAACCCCTCATACCCATGGCGAGACAGCATTTCATAAATAGACCATTCATCGATAATCCGGCCATCCGCGGACACCTTTGCCACCCCGTCATTTCTGAGAGGAAAAGGAACATTGAGCCCCTGAGAAACGATAGGAACATAAAGCTCTCCGCTGTCAGCCCGTTCGATAGAATGGTGAAAATGTCGATCCACACTCCATACTATTTTGTTGCAAGCGCTGAGTTGAAGCAGCGGCCCCTCTCCACTGGTGATCAGCACGTCGCCATTGTCGAGCAGTAACGGGTGTTGTGATCTGAAGTTATGCTTTTTGCTTTCCTCGCTTCTGTAGGTTGTTTGTGCCAATAAGTCGTCTATTGGCGGTATCCATTCATGGACTATCTTCTGTGAGGCAAGATCATAAAGAAATACCGAGCTGACGCCGTTAGCATCGCTATAGGCGGATATCAGCAAGAAGCCATCATCTACAACATCCTGCTGATGCGATTTTAATCCTGCAAACTGGTCAAAATCCTTGATTTGTGGCTGGATGATCTCGGCAACCTTTTTCTCGGCGAGGAGTACCTTGATGAAAGGGTCAGGCGCCTTCGCTATCCCCATCACAATATCCCCCAGGCTCCCCCCTTTTTCACCGCCCGTGGATTTATACCAGACAAACCAGGCTGTGGTCACAGTCAACGCCATCCCCAGGAGGAAAAACAGAATAAAGGCCCAGGCATCTATTTTGACCGTCAGTATCCGTTCGGTAAGTCCTTTTTTCATAGGTATCGATTCGACTCCATTATTCATTTACGGGTACAACGCACTGGATTCAGAGCAGGTGGGATCATACTTGATCCATCAGCCCGGCAAAATCTTCCACCCCCGCCTCTAGCGGAGCCTGACTTATTTATCCCATGAATGGGAGGATTGGGCCTTGGAGGGAATGGACATTGAGGGCTATGGTATAGATCTGAACCGTTGTATACCGCACAGTGGCGCCTGAAAACGTTTTCTCCGCGCACAGATTAGTTGGCTTCTATGTAAATTCGGTGGCGCACATTGTACCCGAATCGGCATTCGAAGGGTAACCCCGGCAAACGACGCGCCACTGCAGCCTCTGCGGCCATCAGGCAAGCGGAAAGTCTGTATCGGTGAAACCTATGGTCTCCACACCCACCAGTTCCACGGCAAAGTCCTGGCCAAGGACGATAAAGCCGTCATCAAGCGACTCAACACTGACTGAGTTGGAGTGGACATCCAGCTCCACTCGGTCAGTGCCGCCACCGCCATCCACCCAGTCAAAGCCACCGCCGAAGACTCTTATGGTATCGTCACCCGCACCGGCGCTTATACGGTTATCCACGGCATTGTCATAGATCAGATCATTGCCCGCCCCGGCATTGAGGTTTTCGATCCACACCCCAAATGCGATGGCCAGATTATTCTCGCCTGTATATATATTGGCGGCTTCGTCTTCATAGACCTCGGTGACAAAGTCGGTGTAGTCGGGTGCACCCTGTGCGTCCAGATCCGCCAGCGCCGCAGCAATTTGCTCGTCAATGGTTCTGACATCCACAGAGGACAAGGTGCCGGGACGCAGATCTATTTCGCTGTCTCCGGTGCTGGCAGAAAGCTCCAGCAGGTCTTCACCGCCGCCGTCCCAGATTGTCTTGAAGGTTTGGTCTGCAAAACCGATGGTGTAACTATCATCTCCTGCGGCATGGCCCTGGTTTGCCCCGTAGATCATTTGCAGTGCCGCCACATCCAGAATCTGAAACCCTTCGGGCATGGCCTCGTATTCCCAGGCCGCCGTAATACCTCTGGTTACCGTGTCGTAATCCAGGTTGACGACCAGATTGCGAGACTCTGTATACGACATGATGGTGTAGTCGTTGTTGTCCAGAGCGCTGTCCAGCGGGTTGGGGGTATCAAACGAGTGTTTCAGACCCAGAGCGTGCCCGATTTCATGCACGGCAGTGGAATAGGGGCTTCCGCCCTGACGATAATCAGCAGTGGTGGTGTATTCAATATTGAGGAAGACATCGCCACCCAGCTGGGAGCCCGAAGGATAGTAGGCAAAGGCATCTGTACCCTCCTCGTGTGAGATGGCATTGAAATTCATATCGCCATTGGTGGAACTGGTTTCCGTTAAGTTCAATGCCGTGAATGTCTCAAGGTCGAGCATAATATCCCGCACGGCATCTCTGGCCGCCGTGGTCAGCGGAGTCCACTGGCTGAGATCAATATCTTCACCGAAGTAGAAATTGGGAATAGAGGTATTGAAGGCAAAGGTGAGATTAGTGGAATCCCAATGAATTCCGGAATCAAGATCGCTATAGTCCGGGCCATTGTCGAACGGCAGAGTGCTCGCATCAATGCCCGCTTCCACTCGGCTGAACGCCTCCGCTGCACTTCTTAAATCGCCCACAGTGATGGATATGGGCAAGAGGTCTGTGAGCCCTTCGTCGTCTTGTACCTGCAAGGTAAATTCATCGTTGCCGACAAAGCCGTCTTCCGGTGTATAGACAAAGTTGCCGTCGCCATCTATGGTCACCAAGCCGTCGTCGGCAGCCTGAAAAATCGAAAAGGCCAACGCCTCTGAGTCGACATCCGTCACTGCCGCCAAGCCTTGAAAGGCCGTGTTAAATTCGGTTTCCAATGCCAGACTGTCGTCGTCGAACGCCGGTGACTCATTAACGTTTTGCACTTGCACTGTAAAGCTGCGCAGCAACGCTAAACCACCTTCATCTATGGCGGTAATATCAATATTGACGGATGGCGTTATTTCGAAATCCAGGCTCTGTCCATCCGCCAAACGCACTTGACCGTCAAGGATTGAGAAACGTTCATCGCTGATCAGGAATGTGTGAGTATCATTGGCATCCGGATCGGAGACACTGACGGAACCTATGGTTGCGGCCGTATCGTTTTCGTTTAAGGTCAGGTTGCTGACTTGAATGTCTGTCGGAGCCTCGTTCGTATTGAGCACCTCAAGCTCCAGAGCCCGCTCCAGACTCAATGCGCCCGAATCCGTGGCCGTCACAGAAATGTCTATGAGTGGCTCCGATTCGAAATCCAGGCTCACTCCAGCCTTTAGCTTCAAGGCTCCATCAACGACTTCAAATCGGTCATCGCTGACGGAATAGGTGTGCAGATCCTCCGCATCCGGATCGATCACATCAATGCTTCCTACCGTGGCAGCATCGCTGTTTTCTTCAACAGTATTGCCGCCAAGCTGAATGCCGGTCGGGTTCTCATTAATATCATTCACCTGAATGATAAATGCCTGCTGCAGTTGCAGACTGCCGCTATCCACAGCCGTTAATGTCAGGTTAATGGAGGATTCAGCTTCATGATCCAGAGCAACGCCCTCGCGCAATTTCAGAGTGTTGTTCTGCACTTCAAAGCGTTCATCACTGACCGATATCTGGTGACTGTCACCAGCATCCACATCACTGATTTCAATCTGCCCTATGATCGCTGCCGCACTGTTTTCGTCGACATCATCATTATCCAGACTGATGGCCGTTGGGGCTTCGTTAACATCGGTAACCGTTAACTGAAATTGGTCCTGAAACTGCAAACCACCCGTGTCTGTTACCTCAATGGTTAGAGGGATTTCGGATTCCTGTTCAAAGTCGATCACCTGATCGCTCTTCAGCTTCAGCGTGCCCGAGACGACCTCAAAACGCTCATCGCTCAAACTGAAGGCATGATTATCACCACTATCAGGGTCTGAAACCGTAATCTCACCAACCTCGGCGCCAACAATGTTCTCCTGAAAAGTGAGATCGGTTAATGCAATCGCTGTAGGTGCCTCATTGACAGCGGTTACCTGTATCTCGAATTGGGCGCTGGTGCTCAACCCGCCATTGTCAGTAGCCGTGATGGTCGTGAAGATCGCCTCGTCGGTATCGGCATTCAGAAAGACACCGGCTTTTAATCGCAGTTGATTATTCAGCACCTCAAATCGGTCATCGTCGACAGAAAACTGGTGGCTATCGGCGATATCCGGATCGGATACAAATAAGTCTCCCACTACCGCGCCGGCGATTTTTTCCAACACTACGGTATCAGTGACCTGTAAATCAAAGGGGGATTCATTGACGTCCGTAACCTCGATATCGAACAGCTGAGTGAGTTCCAGCCCTTCTTCGTCGGTCACGGTGATCTCGATCTGTACACTGGACTGTGTTTCGAAGTCCAGGCTGAGATCGGACCTGAGCTGCAGCTGACCATCAACGATTTCAAACCTTTCATCATTCACTTGATAGGTGTGCTGATCCTCTTCATCCGGGTCTATAACCGTCAGCTCACCAACAACGGCTCCCAAATCGTTTTCTGCGACTGATGCTTTGTTGAGGGTTATTTGGGTGGGAGCATCGTTAATCACGTTGGCAATAGCCTGTGCGGCGTCTTCCAAAGTAAAGCTGTCGCCGGCCTGCTCCGTATAACTTTGTGCCGCTTCTGTTTTCTGAGCCAATACCGCACTGTCTGCTTCTGAGGCACCATTAATCAGGGCCAAGACCAATTGATCAAAATTAACCGTACTGCCACCACCGTTGACCCAGTATTCCAATCCAGCTGGGGCCGGCTCGCGTTCAAACAGATTTTGATAGAGTGCGACCACTGCATCACTACGGGTCATGCTGCCCTGACCCTGCAGGTATTCGGGTTGCTCGTTAACAATGTTGGCGCGTAGCTGCTCAATGGTCAGGATGCCGGAGGTGATTTCCTCGGTCCAGTAGGCTAAACCGGGGATGGCAGCAGCACGGCCAAGCAGGCCTATATAGAGTTGTTGAATAGTGTCAGCAATGGTTGACATAACTCGCCTCTGATTAAACGATCCATGTGTAAGAAAGCAGAACTAGTTGGACTTTTGTCTCAAATTTTAGTTCAGAAGGGTCAATCCATGGGGAGACAGGCGTCACAAGGACAAAATCAGCTTATGCCAATTGGATATAAAAAATCGGTGGGATTCCGAAATGGGGTCGCTGCGCCCCATTTCGAAACAGGGGTTCGTCAGAAAATAAAATCGTTCTCATGAAGATCAGTGGCGGTGACACCCAGTAACGTCAACTGATCCCCGCCGCCCAGATCGATGACGGTATCGTCACCGTCTTGTTCTGCAGCGTCCTGCACGTCAGTGAAATCATCAAATGCACCGAAACCGGAAAGATCAATCTTGTCCGCTTGAGACGAAGATTCCCCTGCTGAAAAGTCGGTAATAGTGTCCATGCCATCTCCTGGAGTAAACACAAAACGATCGTCGTCCCCGTCACCCGTCAGAATGTCATCGCCTGCACCACCGACAAGCGTGTCGTTGCCACTGCCTCCATCCAGCTGGTCATCATCACCGTTTCCTTCCAGCAGATCGTCGCCGCTGCCGCCATCCAGAAAATCTTCACCCTCGCCACCGAGCAGGGTGTCATCACCAGATCCACCGTCTAGATCGTCATCACCGGCACCGCCGCTGAGGACGTCATTCCCGGATTTCCCCTCAAGTTGATCGTCGCCACCATTGCCGTTAATCTCGTCATATCCAGACCCTCCTTCAAGAAGCTCACCCTCTTCCGTTCCTTCCAGAGTTACGCTGTTGTCAGGCAAATCAATGGCTCGAGCGGCTGCCTCCAGATCGAAATCGTCGCCGGCCTCGTCAGTGTAGGCCTGAGCCGCAGCCACTTTTTCATCCAGCGTCTTTCGATCCGCCGCAGAGGCGCCATTAATAAGTGCCAGCACCAGCTGGTCTGCATTGACACTCTGACCACCACCATACAACCAATAGTACAATCCGGCTTGATCGGGATTTCGACCAAACAGATCTTCATACAGCTGAATAACCATGACTTCTCTGGTGGCACCACCCAGCCTTTGTTGATACTCGGGCTGCTCATTCACGATGTTTGCCCTGAGCTGCTCGATCGTGAGTCGGCCTTCGGTTAACTCTGCCTCCCAGTAATCCAGCCCGGCTTGAGCGGCTCCACGCCCCAACAAGCCGATGTAGATTTCCTGAATTTGAACGGTTATAGATGTCCTATCTGTGGTAAACGGTAGCATGGCGTCAATTTCCATCAATTAGCGGAGTGAAGTTCTAAACTCTTCTATAGTGATTGGGGCATAGCCAACGGCTTATGTCAATTTCCAACAATCAACTCGACCAGCTGCAAGTAACGTACAGCGGAGTTTTCATTATCAAAATAGCCTCTAAAGCGAAGATTGTCGCCTATGACTTCGATGCCAGACAGAGGAAATACGGCATTCTCTCGAGCCCCCAACACACCGGCCACACCGGGGTCCTCTGTCTCGATACGGTAGAGCCCCTTTAGGGTGTTCTCCAGCGCGTGCTGCAATTTTTGCAATACCTCTTGTTTGGAGGGGACGCGGTTCAGACGGAAGTTAAACTCAATCAGGGAACCGCCGGTATAGGGTACGGTGGCATAGCTGACAAAGATCTGCTCATTTGACAACCAAGGCAACAGCTGTGGCGCCATTTTTTCGAGCGTACAGATTTTCCATTCAGGATCCGAGTGTGCCGGCAGTTGGTGCCGTGGAAGATTGTGCACAACATTTACATAGGCCTGTTGCACGCCGTATTGCTGATGCAGCCAATCCGCCAGAGGCACGAAGGCATTAACCGTACACGAGCCATAGGACAGCACTTTTGCCCGCGATGACCACTGGTTCTCATTAAGCCCCATTACCAGGGTTTGATCAGCATCCCAGCATGTGGCTGAAATGATCGCCTGCCGGGTTCTGCCCTTCAAAAAGGGCTCACAGGCAGCGATGCTGGAATTCCGGCCAGAGCACTCCAGCCACAGATCGACCTCCCCCAGCCAGGGAACCTCTGCTGCGATGCCACAAGTGTAATTGATTTCCACCTCGCCCCCATCGCTGTGGGTCAAGACCACACCTTCAGCCCCAAGACGAGGTGAAAAGCGAGAAAAATCCAGGCGATCATGGTCAGTAATCAGCTGATACACGTCCTCAAGAGACAGTATTTCATCCACCAGATAAGGAATGGAAAACTGTCTGGAATGGCTCAACCAGGAAAATAATAAATGCTGTGCAAAGCGGCCAAATCCGTGCAGGCCTGCGTTCAAGGTCCGAGTCAAATTTACTTACCGTTTAGTTCTTGAATTCTTTGAGTAATGTCCGTTGTGGAAATATTCTCTGTGGCGGGTGCAAAAGAGACCTCGATGCCAACTCCCTCAAGCAAGGGTCTCAAACGTTGCCAACGTTTGCTGCCCTCCCAGCCTCCGCCCACCACCACTACATCCACTCCCCAGGACTTGATCCACTCAGCCGCCTCCTGGGTGTTTTCCGTTGTGCCGGGCAACCATTTGGTATCATCCACACAGGCCAGAGCTGACACAAGCTCCTTCCTTTGCTCTTGAACGATTGTCGGATTCTTTCCCTTTGTCTGATAGCAGATCTCGTCAGGTGTTACGGCGACGGTTAAAGACGCCCCTTGCGCTTTGGCATACTGCAGATAACGCAAATGCCCGACATGCAAGAGATCAAATACACCTATGGCCAGCACGCGTCTCATGGCTGCTGCTCCCGCACCAATGCCCGTAGTGTCCCACGGATCTGAAGCAGCAATTCATCTTTAGGCAGATGCCGGAGAAAAACCTCACACAGCGAGAGAGCTTTGTTAATGCGTCCGTCCCACCAGTATTTGATGATTTTCATTAAGGTGTAGTATTGCGTCAACGGGGAAAATCCCCTGAGGTTTCGAGCTGTAACCACAGTATCGAATTCTGGATCGGGGGTCCGCCAATCGCCATACATGGCTTCAAGCCATTTGGCAGGTTCCGCGACATACCAAACATCACCCACCTCCTTTGAAACCCGTTGTAACTGAAGCGCTGGAAATTCAGTGATACGGTTCCATTTAGATGGAATGTTAGCGCACCAAAACCCCCCAATGGTTACCGAGTTCCCGGACTCGACCTGAAACCCGCAAAGGTCTAAATAGTGTCCGGTTTCCCGGTGAAAGAGTGCCCGGGGGTTCACCAGCCCATAGGAGGCGTCCAGCTCCATCCAACCGTTACGCGTCAATAGCTCCAGCGCCGCGGGTATTTCTTCAAAGGGCAACCCTATATCCATATCCTTATCATAGGGCAGTAAATGCCCTTCGCGCTCTAGCCCCAGTAGCGTTCCCGCATGAGCAAAGGCATGCACGCCTGCCGACTCTAGCTGGGACAAGGTTTTCCAAAGCAGATCTTCCGCCAGCTTAATGTTGATGGCATTCCGCTGAGCAGCCCGCTGTGACGCCTTTGGGGGCGATTCAAGCAATTTGGACAGACACTCTCGCATGAGATTATTGGCCCGGGGTAGCAGACCTCGGCATTTCGACACCTTTGCCAGCGTGAATAAACCAACCGGGTGTCCAGGCGCTAACTCCAGCGCTTTAAGCGCCCATTGATTTGCGTCCTTAAAGTCTCCTGACGCCATCTTTGCTTTAGCCAGTTCATCCGTCAATTCAAGCCTGTGGCGGGTATCACTCAAGCCAAGCTGAAAGATCCGGGCCGCCTCCTGCGGATAGTGGAGCTTCGTGAGCAGGCGCCCCCAACGCAGACAGGTAACGGGCTCTCCTGGATACTGCTTTACCGTCAGACGATAAAGCTCATGAGCCGCCTGGTAGTCGCCTTGAGCCTCATATACCTGAGAAAGAAGCAAGTTGGCAACCGGACCTTGTTCACTTCCCTTACCGTTTGGGTCTACCAGGGGCAATAGTTTATCGCGGGCAGCTTGATACTCGCGCTGTGTGAACAGGTTCTGGGCCTCTTCTAATATCGATTTCGAGTCGGACATGTGTGTGGGATTACATTTTTAAAAGAACTTATTGTGCTTGGAAAGTGCCTGTGGCTGTAAAAACGGCATCTGGTTGTTGCTCTTATTGTGGCCGGATCGAGTAATATTGGCACTCATCCGCTAACGCTTGATGAGAACGGTTAGAAGCTCCTCCACTACGCGCCCGAAAAATCGAAACCCAAGTCATCGCCGTCTGTCATAAAGAAATCCTGGGCAGATTGC
This sequence comes from Pseudomaricurvus alkylphenolicus, assembly GCF_011683955.1. Classification (GTDB taxonomy): domain Bacteria; phylum Pseudomonadota; class Gammaproteobacteria; order Pseudomonadales; family Cellvibrionaceae; genus Pseudomaricurvus; species Pseudomaricurvus alkylphenolicus. The sequence continues at coordinate 331,573 of NZ_JAAQPI010000008.1, read as the reverse complement.
TGGGATTGCGCCTGGGAATGGCGAGCATTGTGCAGCTGTTCCAGTACGCCCAGTCGTGCCATGGAAAAAGATTGAGCATAGGCAATGGTGAGGGCATTGGAGGTCTGGAGTCGCTTGAGCGTATCGGCCGGAATTTGAGCCAATGCCTGCTGGTCTATGCGAAAGAGCGCCTGCATGGGGCGAAGTTGCTTCTCTTGGTCCTTTTTAATAAAAGTCCATTCAGCCAGCAGACCTTCTTCGGCCAGCACGTTGACCGCATTTTGTGTCACCTGCTGGAAATGGGTCATTTGCTCAAGAAACTTAACCAGCTTCAGCATATGGGGTGCCAGACTGCCATCGTCCTGGAAAAAGCGCATCTCGCCTGTCGACTCGTCTGGCAGCTCTCTGTAGAGGCCGCTGCTCTTGTTAAAACAGAGCACATTGCGCTCTTCCTCCGCAACCTTGTGTTTTGCCATAACGTAGGGATAAGAACGGAACACCGCTGGCACGTAGGGCAGCTTCCAGCGGCCTTCAGCATTGACACAGAGATTGTCCTGCGGCTCAAATCCCAATACCGCAACCAGCTGATACTGCTCAGCTGAGCTCTTTCGGAATGCCAACGTGTAAAGTGGCAGCAGGTGCTGCAACTCAGCAATGGCTACCGGCACCATGGAGGCCTTGGCCGTATAAGCGTAGCTCTGGTAGCGCTGCCAACCGTGGAAGCGGTGAGCTTCTGGATTGAGGGCAATTATTTCATCTTTACTCATAAGTCTGCTCCGGACAACCATTAAACGGAGTCAATATTTACGGGAATGGATATGCGTGACTCGCTGGATTCGTTAGTCTCAACCGAGTGTTCCAGCCAGGAGGGAAACATCAGAAGATCGCCTTCCCGCGGCGAAATGTTGATATTACTGGAACCGTGGTTACTGGCACAACTCAAGGGGGCATATTTGGCGCCGGGGCGAGGATCGGTAAAGCAAATGTCGCCGGAATTCTCAGGCACCTGTAAATAGTAACAACCTACAAACAGGGTATTGCTGTGCCCGTGTTGGCGGTTGTAACCCTCCGGATCAGTAATATTGACCGAACCGTTGACCTTGAATTTTAGCGCCGGATCTACCGCCATTTGCTTGAATATATGTCGGGTGCACTCATGAATCGTGTGTTGCAGCACCTCAAATTCCTTTCTTTTGAACAGGTCGTAGGGGGTTTTCCAGCCGTTGCGCGTGGAGCGTCTTGCATCGGGAGTTGGTGAAGCCTGTCGAAGTTTATTCACCAGGTCCAGCCATTGCTCGTGAAACTGCTGCAATTCCTGCAGCTGGAAGCGCCAGACCCGTGTGACGAAGTAATCGGAGCATTCTGCCGTTATGTTCATATTCGGGTTCTCGTTGATCGGTATCTGGTAAAAAAAAACCCAAGCCAATTGCTTGGCTTGGGTTTTTAATTTCAGCACCTTATGGCAGGTGCCGAGGCTACTGGCTGTCACTCAAGGTAACTGTTTTCGCCTCTTTAACTGAATTATTCACTTTCTATCGTTTTGAAGAGGGGGTTATCCCCCTCTTCTTCCTGATCCTAGGATCAGGCGATAGTGAAGTCAGCAGCTACCAGTACACCGTTGACCATACCTACCAAGTTGAGTTCACCGGCAGTCACGGCAGCACCATCGTTTGCATCTGTGATTTCATAGATGTACGAATCAGTACCATCGTTGAGCACCAGGTAGTGAACTTCGTTGAGAGTATCACTCTGCAGGAAGTCAGTGTCACTACCGTCATCCAACCATGCAGCAACATCAGCCAGATCAGTAAAGTCAGCGATGTCGTTGTTATCGTCGGTGGTGATATCAACATCATTGGCAGAAGCGTCTTGTGCGAAGATGTACACATTGGTATTCGCAGCGTCTACTGTCTGACCAGTGTTGTTAGCTACCGAGGTAATAGCAGCAGTACCTTCACCATCAGCAGCAATCATCGCGGAGATGTCCAGCTGATCACCATCGGCGTTAGCAAAGCCGGTGATGGACACGTACTCATCAGCGTCAATATCCAGCGATGCGGCAACACCACCGGTGGTACCGATGAAGACGAAGGTGTCTTCAACGCCGGCAGTCGCAGTCAGGGCACGAGTGTTAACACCGTCACCATCGCGGATACTGGCTTCAGAACCTACACCGGTGTGCTCGATAGCACTGGCACCGGCCAGCATGGCATCGAACGCAGTCTCATCAGCCGCGCTTACCGCTGCAAACTCAGTGATCGTCTGATCAGAAGAGTTGGCGATGGCAATAGCGCTACCGGACACACTGTAATCCGTGATGTTGTTGTTGATATCACGGGTATTGATGGTCACGGTGATGGTCTGGTCACCTGGGATCGCATCTCCGGATACGAAGTCGAAGCCAGTTACGATCTGGGCAACAATGCTCAGGCCGGAAGTCTCTTCGAAGTCGTCGTCGAAGTTGGTGTCACCGGCAGCCAGAGCACCCATCTGAGTGTTTCTGACAGTCAGTGCAGCGTTAACACCTGCGTCCACGTCAATGGTGGTAGTGGTTGCACCACCAACCACGTCACTGATGTCAGCCGCAGCGTCTACATCAATATTGACAGTGGTGAACGCATCCAGGTCTCCGGCATCGCCAACAACGTCTGGGTCGGACACAGTGTCTACAGTGCTGGTAATCAGCGCCTGAGTAGAGGTCAGAGTCAGAGTATTCAGACCAGTGGTCTGATCATCGATCTGAATCTCGTTAACACCGCGAACGTCCAGCAGGTCGATAGCAGCACCACCACCGAAGGCAGCAACGTTAGTGTCATCAATGTACAGCAGGTCTGCACCGTCACCAGTGATGGTGCCAGTGAAAGCAGCCCACTGAGCATCGGTCAACTGCAGCGAAGAGCCGGCTGGGATGTTGATTTCAACAACACCAGTCAGATCCAGCTTGTTGTTACCGTCAGTGTCCACCAGGGTGCGCAGGTCAACGTTGCCGTCGATTACCAGCACGCCATTGGCGCCAGTGTTGATGGTCAGAGAACCTGCATCAGCAGCAGCTTCACCCGTCATGTCTGGGATGGTTACAGTATCGGACAGAGTCAGAGTACTGCCAGCCGCAGCCGCAGACAGATCGAAGGTCCAATCACCCTGGGAATCCAGATTCATGGCGCCAGCGTTGTTGTTGGCATCGCCAAGTCTAACGGTGGTCACACCAGAACCAGCGGTCAAGGTGAAGTCGCTCTCGTCAACGTCAGTGATGGTACCCAGATCCAGATCACCAGTCAGGGTAGAGGCATCGATGGTAGTCAATGCTGCACCGTTAACACCAGAAGCGTCAGGCAAGGTATCTACGTCATCCGGATCAGTCAGCGCATCGTCAGCAGAACCGAAGACGAAGTTACCGGTACCGTCGAAGGTCACAGTGGTAGTACCAGCGCCCAGATCCAGACCAGGGCTTGCGCCAGGTGCGGTCAGGGTACCTGTACCATTGTGAACCAGGTTCACACCAGTCACGTGAATGTCGGTAGTATCCACCTGAGTGATGGTTACGTCCGCTGCACCGTTAACGGTGATGGTCGCTTCCTGAGTGGCGATGGGGTTATCGTCAACATCGTACAGGGAGTTGGTCTGGTACTGCAGGAAGATGGTTCCGATGGTTACATCAGTATCAGCGTTGATAGTGATGTCCAGCAGGTTGTTCTCTTCGGCTGCACCGTCAACATTGGCACCTACGACGCCGGTCAGATTAGTACTGGCACCGTCCTCGTCAGAGAATACAAAGTCGCCAATCACAGGATCAGTGACGTTACCGTTAACGATACTGGTGAAGTTCAGAACACCACCACCACCATTGGCAACAGTCCAGTTCTCAAACTCAGCAGCGGCAATCAGCGCGGCTGCACCCAGTTCGTCACCTGCACCCGTCAGATCAACAGTAGTGCCGTCGAAAGTGACAGTGTCACCACCAACTACAGCCATGGCTGCGTCCAAGGTGAGAGAGAAGGTTTCCTGAGCGCCTGCACCAACCGCAGAGATGTCACCCATGGAGTTAGCACCGGTACCTTCGGAGTTGATGGTCAACCCGCGGAAGTACAGAGCAAACTGAGTGCCGTCGCCCAGTGGATCCAGATCGGTATCCAGGTTAGTCGGCAGCAGCAGGCTACCCTGAATGTTGGAGTTACCGGACAAGGTGATGCTCAGTGTCGCAACTTCCGCGTCACCATCCAGGATGTTAAAGGCGATGTCTGGTACCACATCGGTATCAGGCTCGACAATCACAACACGGTTGGTGGTGGAGATGGCTGTAGCATCAACTGGGACAACAACTGCGCCGCCCACTTCGAAGATGGTCACAGTCACGTCTTCAGACAGACCGTTGTAGATCTCTTCAAAGTTGAAGGTACCTGCAGTGGCGTTGTCTACGAACTCGTCCAGTACGAACAGATCGTCTACGTCGAAGCCGGCAGATTCGATGATCGCGTCGGCGTCGGTGCCGTCAGCGTTATCGAAGCCCAGTACCAGAGTAGTGTTGGTCTGTGCAGAACCGTCAACAGTACGACCGTCTGCCTGAGTTTCGTTGGACAGGGTCAGGCTCTGGCCGTCTGCAGTCATCAGGATAGAGAATGCAGATACCGTTCCTGTGCCATCCAGAACCGCTGCGTCGGTCACACCGTTCAGTACAACAGTGGCTGCAGCAGCATCCAGGCTGATCACACCAGCGTTGGCGGCAACAGTGCTCAGATCGATATCGGCATTGTCGTCATCCAGATTGGTGATGTTCAGAGTACCGTCACCAGTGATGGTGCCAGTAGGCATGGACTGGAACTGATCAGCGGTCATTTCCAGAGTGGTTCCTTCCGGAATCACAATGCTCTGAACGTTGCTCAGGTCCGCACCGGCAGGAACAGTGACTGTACCATTGGTGTCTTCAACAGTGATGGACTGAATGGTGATCTCAACATCATCCGGATCAGCGTTCAGCTCGTCAGACTGGATGTCTTCACCGTTATAGCTGGTCAGGTTGATCTGCTGTACACCAGCAACGCCACCAGTAGTGTTGTCGACCAGGCTGAAGCCTGCTTCGCCGATGTTCACAAACTGAGTGGTGGTCAGAGTAACAGCGGCAGTGGTGTCTGCATCAACCGCAGTCAGCTCAATCGCGTTAACGCCAACCAGAGTGTCGTCAGACAGGTTCAGGTCACCGTGTACGGCGATGATGGTGTTACCGGCAGCGTCGGAACCATCAACAGTGATAGCGTCAGCGGCATCGACTGTCAGAATGGTTTCGGACAGAGCGATGGTCAGGTCACCAGTACCATTGTGGTCAACCACCAGAGCGTCGACGTCATCGTCGTCGGTATCCAGATCGTTGATAACCACGTTACCAGCGCCATTGACTTCCAGAGTGGCCGTCGCTTCGTCGTCACTGTCATTGCGAGAAGAGAACTCGATCTCGTCAATGGTCAGGTCCTGAGTGGCGTTGATCACAACGTCCAGCAGGTTGTTTTCGCTTGGAGAAGCACCGTCTACGACAGCGGCTACAGTGGCAGTCGTGTCAGAGCCAGCGATCACGAAGTCAGCGTTAACAACGTCGTCAACGTTTTCCGGGTGATCCAGAGTGAAGTCAACCTCACCAGCACCAGCACCAGCTACGGCAGTCCAGTGGGTATCACCGGCGTCGTTGGCATCGTTGATGGCGGTCACTACAGCAGCGCGAATGTCATTGGCGGAAGTGCCGTCTGGAACAGTAATAACCACGCCGTCGAAGGTGATAGTACCGTCACCATCCGCAGAAGTATCAGCGGTGAAGGTCACAGTGAAGGTTTCAGCAGTGCCAAGACCACCTTCAGTACCCGCAGCGATGTTCTCGATGGAGTTAGGGCTGTCACCGTCGGAGTTGATTACCAGCTCACCGAAGAAGGCAGGGAACTGATCGGTTTCGTCCAGGATGATCGGATCGGAAACAGTCGGGATATTGACTGTACCCTGGATGTCGGCGCCACCTTCGAGGTTAATGGTCAAAGTGGTAACTTCAGTATCAACGCGCAGATCGTTGAAGATCAGGTCGCCGTCTACAGTTACATTTTCTTCGACATTAACAACACGGTTAGTGGACTCAATCACTGTAGAGTCAACCGGGGCATCGTCATCAGCGCGGAAGATAGTCACGTCGATGGCAGAGGCCAGATCGAACAGCAGATCTTCAACGTTTTGATCAGCCACCAGAGTGTTGAACACGCGTACTTCGTCAATGGTGCTGGCGTAGTCGGTGGTCACAATCTGAGTGGTCGGCGCTTCGTAACCAATCACAACCTGTGTACCAGTGATGGCGTCGCCAGTGGTAACCGTGCGGCCATCTGCCTGAGAGTGACCGGAGAAGGTTACGCTCTGGTTGTTGGCGGTCAGCTCAACTGCGAAGACGTCAAGATCAGCCAGGTCGCCGTCGATGGACATGATCACAGCTGCTTCAGCGGCATCCAGGAAGATGGTTCCCTGTACGTCGTCATCAACACCGGAGAAGTCGGTATCACCGTGAGTGTTGTTGAAGTCAGTAATGTGAACAGTACCGTCACCAGTGATGGTGCCGATGCCGTCGAGCTGAGCGAATTGGTCAGCGGTCATAAACACGGTGGTGCCCGCTGGGATTTCCAGAGAGTTCACACCGGTGAAGTCGGTATTGGCGTCTACAGTGATGTCGCCTGCGTCAGCAGCAAACACGATAGTGCCGATATCTACACCTGCGTCGTCAGCCAGAGCCTGGGCGTCGATCTCTTCACCCATGTACAGACCAATGTTCAGTGTGGAGTTAGTACCGCCAGTGATGTTGGCCAGACCAATGGTATTCACCAGCTGGTCAATGGTTGCAGTCGCGCTGGCATTGTCACCAATGGTCAGGCTGTTGATACCTGCCAGAGTGGCTGGAGACAGATCAACGGCTGCAGTGTCGTCGATGGTCAGAGCTATACCGCCCGCGCCGCCGTCGATAGAGGTGTTGGCGTCTACAGCAGAAGCCGCATCCAGACCCAGTGTCACTTCAGCAGTAGAGGTACTGGTGATGGTTACGGAATCGATGTCGCCGTCACCGTCCTGACCGACATAACCGCCAATGGAGACTGGAGCGTCGCCAGTGATGGTCAGCACAACGTTTGCATCGCTATCGGTGTCTGCGTTGTTACGGCCGGAAGCAGCATCAGCATAGTTAAAGACAATATCACCCACAATATTCAGGTCGTGAGTCGCATTAATCGCAACGGTCAACAGGTCGTTGTCTGCATGCTCGATTAGCGGAGGACCTACAATATCAGCATCTCCATTATCCAGAGGAGAGATGTTGCCGATGATCTGGTTAGGCGCATCAGCTGCATCACCTTCGGACACGATGGTCAGTGTGTCGAACCAAGTGGTGATGGTGTCAGCAGGATCAGTAACGATGGTGCCCAGGTTGATCGCGTCGCCGCCACTAATGGTGCCGTCAATGGTAGAACCATTGTCGTCATCAAACTCACCGTCGCCTTCGCCCTGCAGAGTAACGGTCAGGTTGCGAACTGCGGACAGCTCGTCCAGGTCGTTAAACTCGATACCGGCAGAGGTCACGCTCTCTTCTACAACCACGAAGCGGTTGTAAGGAACAACAACACCGATTGCATCCGGATCGTAGAACAGGTTCAGGGTGACATCTTCGCTCAGATCATCCAGCAGGAACTCAGCATTAACACCGCCGACAAATACCGCCAGGGCACGCAGAGTTGTGATGCTGTAGCCGGAAACGTCGATAGAGTCATCTTCGTTAACGGGTGCTAGAGCAGTGCCCGCCATTTCAGCGAACAGGAAGGTGACCGTGGTATTGGCACCACCAGTAATGTCCAGACCGTCAGCCTGATCGGAAGTTGCCAGACCCAGGCTTTGGCCGTCGGTCATGAACACTTCGTCAACGTTGGTAATAACGTCGCCTACAGTCAGGTCAACGTCTTCACCCAGCGCCAGAGTAACGGTGTCAGCAGTGATGCCAGTGGTGATCAGATCGTCAACGTCCGCCTGCATCAGGTCGGTGATGTTAACGGTGTAATCACTGCTTGCATTGCCATCGGCGTCAACACCAGTAATGGTGCCTGCACCAAGCAGCTGCTGGAACTGAGCAGCAGTCAGGTTCAGAACGCTACCTTCTGGAACGATGATGGAATCAACGTCGGTCAGGTTAGTGGCCGGATCCAGAGTAACTGTGCCGGATACCAGAGTGATGTCCTGTATATCGATATCTTCGTCAAACGCGGTGGCGTCAAACGGAGTGCTACCTACACCTACCACATTCAGATCAGCCGCATCGCCGTCGTCGATGGTGATGTTGCCAGCTCCAATTGCATCGATCTGAGCCTGAGACAGGGTCAGGTCCGCACCGTCAGCCAGGTGAATCTGAGTTACGGCACTCAGGTCATCGTCGGACAGGTCAACTGTACCGGAAACAATCAATACCACACTGCCGGTTCCCTGGAACGCCAGAGCGTCGGCGGCGTCAATATTGGCTGCCGCGACATTGATAGTGGCAGTGCCAGTACCATTGTGTGTGACAGTCAGGGCGTCAACGTCAGTATCGCTAGTGTCGATACCAAAGGTAACGTCCGCAGCGCCATTGATGGCCAGAACCGCTTCAGCTTCATCGTCATCGTTAAAGCCGAAAGAATCGTCACCAGTTACGGATTCGAAGATGATATTGCCAGTGACGATAAAGTCCTGATCTGCGTTGATGGTCACATCCAGCAGATTGTTATCTGCTTCTTCATCAACAGTGCCATCATCGGAAGTAATATCACCTGTGATGATGTTTTCACTATCTCCAGACAGCTGGTTCTGAGCAGTACCGGTAGAATTGATCACCAGTGTCTTCAGGTGGCTGTGCAGAAGATCAGAGCCGTCGTTCTTATCGGTAGAATCGATGGTCAGATCACCAACAATCTCGACACCACCTTCCATATTGATAGTGAGGTCAGAGATCTCGTAATCATCTTCAATACGAGCGATGGTAAATCCACCGGTAATGGTGATGCCTTCTTCGAGGGTAACAGTCTGAGGTATTGCGTTAACCTGGTCAGGACCCTGGAAGACCACCTTCTCAACACGCTCCAGCAATCCCTGGAACAGATCGTCGATATTGGATGCTGCAACGTATGTAGAAGAAACACGCAGGAAGTCAATATCCCAACCAGAAGCATCAACGTCGCTGGCAGTATCGTCAGAGAATTCCAGAGTGGAGTTGCTGCCACCATTGATGGTCGCGCCGTCAACGTCTTCAGCCTCAGGCAGAACCAGAGTCATGTCGTCGCCGATATTGATGGTCAGGCTGTCACCTGCACCTACGGCCAGGCTGGTGTTGATGTCTGGAGCGTCATCAGCAGGAATATCTACATTCTCGGCCAGAGTGATGGAGATGTTCTCTGCAGTTACCAGAGCGATATCCAGGCCAGCTGCAACGTCGGCCTGAGTCAGGTCTGTGATGTTAACAGTGTACTCAGTGCTTGCCGCACCAGTTGCGTCAACGCCAGTAATGGTACCGGTACCATTCAGCTGCTGGAACTGAGCCGCTGTCAGGTTCAGCACGGTACCTTCAGGTACAACCAGGCTGGCAACATCGGTCAGATCAGTGTCAGGGTGCAGAGTGACTTCATCAGCGCTGATAACCTGCAGATTCAGACCTGCAAAGGTCAAAGAAGAATCATAGGCGGCCAGGCTGAATGCTTCCTCGCCCAGACCAACCAGGGTCAGAACAGAGGTCATGTCGCTGTCACCAACAATATTGGCTTCGCCAATTGCGGCAGACTGAGCGATGGTCAGAACCAGGGTGTCACCGGAGCCAATGCTGACAGAGGTAACGTTGGTCAGAGATGCAGCTGTCAGGTTAACAGTACCATCAATGATCAGGCTGATCTCACCAGCACCAGAGATGCTGTCGATAGCATCAACGCCAGCGTCATCAACAGTCAGTGTGGTACCACCAGCGGCACCAACGAAGGTCATGCCATCGTCTTCACCGGCCAGATCCATGGAAGTGGTCAGCTCACCGACAACACCAGAAGCGTCGAACGAATCAACAACAGTGCTGATCGCTGGGAATTCCACATCGGCATCGGCAGTCAGGGTCAGCTCGGAAACGTCGGCGCCTGTGAAAGCATCGATCTCGGTGTCGCCGCCAGTAATGTTAATGGTGGCAGATTCAGCGTTGATCAGGGTAATACCCTCAACCATCTGAACTTCACCTGCTGGCAGAGCATCCAGACCTACGATATTTACAACGGCATCGGCATCTTCGCGGGCAAAATCACCCACCAGGTGACCAACGGCGTAGCCAACGTCTTTGGCGTACTCGACTTCCATCAAGAACTCAACGCCACGCTCGGTGTTGTCGAAGGTGATGGTAGTATCGTACAGACCCTGGATACCCAGCACTTCGAGATCCTGTGTGGTCTCGCAAGTGTAGAAGGTATGGTCGTCGTCAGCGTCGACCACTACGAAGGTCTGAACGCCACTGGAGATCAGGCCCTGTTCGTCAGTACCAACATCGCCTTCCAGTTTCACATCCAGGCGAGCATTGATGCCGTTACCGAAGACACCGCCCATCCAGACGCCGTCAACCAGAACAGTCGCTTTTTCGAAGTGTTCAACAACCAGACCGGAAACTTCGCCACCCACACCGGAGTAATCGATCAGGAAGTACTCGCTATCAGTGGCCAGCTCAATGGAGTCACCCGCGTTCTCGACTGGGCGGCCCCACTCGTCTACACCAGAAGCAACAGGTTCGAAGGTCAGACCGGAGTCACCAACAATACGCAGGAAGGTTTCGATAGTGTCGAACGGGTTCAGAACACCGCCTTCCAGACTGTCGGTATCGATAACGAGACGGCTATAGGAAGGAGTATCAGCTGGGCGATCGTAGCCAGTGAGAGTACGGTCAACCAGGACGTTAGAGCCCCACTCGTCGCGTGTGATATCTCCATCACCGTTACCGCCAGCAGCCACAGCATCATTGTGGAAGTCGCTGGACAGTGAACCACCCAGATAAGTGGCGTCGGCATCATCGGTACGAACCGCATCGTTGTTATTGAACGGATCGAAGTCAGTGCCAGCACCAGTGATCAGTACGGTGCCGCTCTGGAAATCGGTGTTCATGTCGTTGTACAGAGACACGCCTTCAGAGATTACGCGCTCATGCAGCTGCTGAGCGGTCAGCTCCAGCTGGACACCGTCCTTGATTTCGAAGGACAGGTCGATGGAACGAGGCAGAGACTCGATGTCCAGCGCGTCCAGAGAGGTGTCTTGGTCAACAATCAGGTTGATGGTGGACTTGGCGTTGAAGGACTCACCGATAACGTTAAAGGAAGCAGAGCCACCCATAGCGATAAACTGGGATACTGTCAGAGTCAGCGCGTCGCCGTTACCCATCCATACAGCAGTGACGCCGGAAACGTCAGCACGGGACAGATCAGTTTCGGACTGGATCACCAGGGTGATGTTTTCACCGGTGATGCTGGAACCATCAATGGCAGTAATGGCCTGATTGCTGGTGGCTTCATCATTACCAAACGTGATGGTGTTGTTACCGGTACCGGCATCGATGACCAACAGGGTCTCGTCGCCATTTTCACCGGAAAGATCGTCCTGAGTATCGTCGGCACTGTCAAAATCAACATCGCCACCAATGATGGTGATGCTGTCGTCACCAGAACCAGTGGTTACAGTAACGTCTTCGACTTCCGCAACAACTACCGTGTTGTTACCGTCACCCGCATTGATGCTGATAGAAGAATCAACATAAGCGGTGCCTTCAACCTCAATGCTGTCACTACCCGCACCGGCAGTAATGCTACCAGTCGCGACGTTTACAGCTTTGATGAAGTTGCCGCCGTCACCAACGGTCAGGCTCAGCGATGCAATGGGCGCTGGCGTAACATTGGGAATGGTAACAAAGTCGTAGCCATTATCGCCCAGAGAGATCTGGTTAGAACCGTCACCGGCCACAATAGCAAGAACACCTGCATCGGCATCGATCTGGTTGTTACCGTCACCAAGTACGATAGCGCTGACGTCGGTTTCAGTTGCGGCTACACCTTCAAAGGCACCACCCTGGGCTTCGATCAGGTTGTCACCGTCGCCAGCAGAAATGGTGAATTTGTCAGTAGACTCAACACCAATGTGGTTGTTACCACCCAGTACGGTAACGGTTACGTTCTCTTCCAGAACGTGCTCGTCGTCGCCATTGGAGATAGCCCAGATTTCGTTGTTACCTTCACCTGCAGAAACGACAACATTGCCGTCGGTCTCAACAGAGAATTCGTTGTTACCGTGACCACCTTGAATGCTTACATCGCGACCGCTGGAGCTGTTAACACTGCTGAAGTGGTCATCGGAGTCCAGGGTACCAACGAAGTGAACTTCGTCGTTGTAGCCATTCATGCTCAGGTCAACACCAGCGGTGTTGGCTGAGGCGTCAATATGGGCTGGGGTACCGCCGGCAAAATCGCTGGCAATGCTGTCCTGAATGTACAGGAAGGCGTCGCCGGTGATGTTCAGGTTTTGCAGGCCAGCTTCACCACTGTCACTCAGCTCACCCTTCAGGGTGTTGCCACCACCGGTGGACTCAATGTTCAGAGTCGGGGAGTTGTGGGCGATATCCAGGTCGGATCCGCTGGTGAAGTTAACGCTGTCCAGGGTGATATTAATGCCATCATCACCTTGAACGTCTGAGTAGTGAACCTTGACATCACGAGAGAAGTTGCCCTCAAGGATGGTGGTTGCGCCATTGCGAACACCACTGATGGTCAGGTCACCCAGTGGGATGCTGTTGGCAACAGAGGAAGGCTCTTCAGCTTCGACTACCAGCTCATCGTTGATATCGCCATCTACGGACAGGTTGAAGTCGGCACCAGCCACATCACCGGTCAGGTTGATGTTGTTCTGACCCGCAGAAGCGGTCACCATGTCACCAACGGTGGGGTCATTGTTAATGGCCGCAACCAGCTCGGCGATCACATCTTCGATGGTGTCCGCGGGGTCAGCAACGGGGTCAGCGCCAGCGGGCTGAGCTTCGTAGCTAACATCAACACCGTTGATGGTAATAACGAAGACGTCACCAGCAACCACGGAGGTTCCGAAGTTAACGACGGACTGCTGTGCAATGCCACCTTCCAGATCGTAAACTTCCAGACCTTCGAAGTCGCCTTCGGTAATGGTCAGGGTCTGGATATCGTGAGCGTAACGCAGGTCCAGTACGCTGTTTGCGAATTCGCCTGTGCCGGATACACCCCAGCCATAGTCGGTGTAAGTATTTACCGGCTGACCATCGTCGTCGATAGTCGTGTAAACATTGGGCAAATTCTCAATAGTGACGTGATCAATATTGAACAGCTGCTTGGGCTGAGCATAAACGCCCTTGGCGCTGATCTGCAGGGTGTTCACCCCGTCGCCGCCATCAATGTAGGCTTTGTGCAGCAGATCCAGACGGCCCGCATCGATCTTGTCGTTTACAGCAGAAGTGTAGCCCGCTTCGACAGTGCCACCGTTGTTGGTGGTGGTGGTCAGAACGATATCAACGGGAACTTCTTCACCGGCGCTTCCGGATACACCTTCAGAGACAATGATCTCTTTCTCGAACAGACGAGACTCACCGTCTTCGCCATCCAGCAGCAGATCGTTCAGGAAGTCGACGTATTCTACAGCGATGCTGGCTTCAGACTGGTGGATAGTACCGTCAGAGTCAGTTACTGAGATGACAACATCTACGTTGCTGTCGTCGCCTACGTCACCAGTGGTGATAGTGATGTTTTGAGCGTCATTGGGGTCGATGCCGCCATTGACTTCGGTGGAGGAACCTGGGGAACCTTCTTCACCATTATTCAGGCCGTCGTCGTTGCCGTTGGCAATGTTGATCAAGCCCAGCTCGTGGAAATCCAGGCCGGTCAGGCTGCGAACATACTCAAGCAGATCAACCAGGGGGATGCCTTCGCCAGTGTCTGGGTCGCCCCAGTAGTTAACCAGCTCAGTGACCTCATCTTGACCGGCAGAAGCACCGATTACGGTCGTATTCTCTTGCAGAGTAAAGGTATTGCTGGTGTTGCCGGGGTTGTTCAAACCATCAACAACGGCTTTGGACGCTTCCAGCGAAGCAACCGTTCCATCAACCTCTGCAACAGCGGCTGCGGCGTCACCAGCGTTGTGGGTCTCTGCACTGCCACGCTGAGCCGTGTAATACTCAGCAGCTTCAACTTTGTTAGCCAGCACCAGCTGATCGGCTGCAGAAGCACCATCAATCAGTGCCAGAACCAGCTGATCGATATTTACAGTCGAACCACCGCCGTTAACCCAGTACTCCAGGCCTTCATCAGCAGGTGCGCGTTCGAACAGATTTTCGTACAGGGCGAAAACAACCTGTGCGCGAGTCTGTGAGCCCAAGCCCTCAATATATTCCGGCTGCTCATTGACGATGTTAGCGCGAAGCTGTTCGATGGTCAGATTTCCGCTTTCGATCTGTTCGGTCCAGTATTCCAAGCCTGCCTGAGCAGCGGCACGGCCTAAAAGACCAATATAGATCTGCTGAATCTGTTCAGAAACAGTAGCCATTATGGCACTCCTTTGTTTTTTGGTTTTACCTAGGTTTTATAAAGTTGGGTTCATCAACCAATGGTCACTCACCCCCCAAGATGTTGCCAACTACCTACCCTACTCATTTGACAAACCTAAGCTTCGACAAATAGCAAGCAGCAAACACTGGGCAGTCCAGCATCCTGTGCTGCATTTATAACTGCCGTCTACAAGGCTGTCAAATCATTTTCCCCTTACTTTCCATAAAGTTGTGATGCATTTTCAATTTATGTTTGAGCCTTAGTTTGTGCCGTTTAATTTTTGAGCAAAAGGCTTTAACGGCTTCTGCGCCCATGACTTTCGGCGCGCGGCTTTATCTGAAAACCATGACAAGGTCATTGCAGTCAGAATTCTTTTTACAGGTTTTGAATTGAATCCAGTCAACGCTGAACGCTTGAAAGGAAAGAGCCCAATAAAGGAGGGAGCTTGCGCAGCCAAAAAAAGAATCGCTGCGGTTTAGCAATCGAGTAGTGCGGAACCACAAGAGAGAAACGAAAGAACTTGTTCTTGCTTCTTATATATAGAAGCAAGAACGACAGAACATCCTGTCATACCTGTCATTGCTGTCTGAGCTTCGTAATTACAAGCGAGAATTGCCTATAAAATGTACGCCCCAAGTTTTTAAACTTTTTACCGCTTCCCAATTTAAACTGCCAACTTAACTCGTTCCTTCAATCAGACCTCCTTCAATCATTCCATATTTGTTTTAACGTTTCGTGTAACGCGGTGCGAACACAGCACCGTATTTTGGAAAGGAGTTGCCAGGAAGAATTCGGTCAAGATTCCACCTCTGCAGGGTATTCTTTGTTCCTTTATATAGGTAATCCTATATCGGCACTCCGGTAGTGGTGCTGGAACACAGCCAAGGCTGTTCATTTTTTAATCCGATAAGATTTTTTGCGCCACCTCAAAGGCTCGCGCTTTGTAGTCATGTATCGCTAAAGCTCACAGCTTATAACGCTCTAAAGCGTAGTGCACATTAACTAACTTCGCCACAAATCCTTTATTGTTTTTTTCTTTAGTCTATTTTTTAGACACAACGAAAGATGTACGACGATTTTAGAGGGCGGATTTCACCGCAATGGGCCGACCGCGATCAAAAGAATAAAGTAGATCAGGACTGCCAGTAGAATCCCAAGCATGTTGGCCTTCATATCCTGCCAACAAAAACCGGATCCCCAGTAGTGATCCCAGATTTCCTTGATAAGACCGATGAGAAAGGTGGTCAGGAAGGCCAGCCACAAAGGCATGAGCCATTGCAGTGTCAGCATAATGACCAGACTGTAGCCAAAATGCTGCCTCTTGTCGTGCTCGGACAGTAATTCGGACAGCTTTTTGAATAAGCTCAACGGCTTTGCACCTGAACGAAGACATCCCTCAGCATGGCTGCCGAATTCTGCCAGCTGTACCGACTGGCCACCGCCAAGCCGGCTTGTTGTTTTTCGAGTCTCAGCTGTTCGTTTTCCAGCACCCTGGAGAGGCCCTCGGCAATGGATTCCACTCGGTGTGGATCGACCAGTATGCCGGAGCCATCACAAACTTCCGGCATTGAGCTCAGGTTTGAGGTCAATACCGGGACGCCAGACGCCATGGCTTCAAGCACCGGCATACCAAATCCCTCATAGAAGGAGGGGTAGGCCATCAAGGTTGCACAAGAAATAATCAGGGGGAGGTCTTGCTGATCCACGTAGCCGGTTCGGATCAACTGGTGCTGGGGAAGCTGCTTCAGCGCGTCTTCAATTTTGCCACGTCGCCAGCCGTCCCCGCCGGTAATCACCAGCGGGTATTGTTCACGCAACGGATTGGGCAGCTGGGCGTAGGCTTCGATCAGACCCACCAAATTCTTGCGTGGCTCAAGTGTGCCCAGTGACATCACAAATTGCTCGGGAAGGTTGTAACGTTTTCTGACACTCTCGCACTCTGAAGCGGCTCGCGGGCGGAATTCCGGCGATACCGCCGGAGGCACGATAGCGATATCCTTCTTCCTCAACCCGTAATAGTCCACCAGCTCATCGCGGGTAAACTCCGAGATGGTCAGGATTTGATCTGAGCGTTGAAAGGTTTCCGGTAGCAATCGCTCCATCAGCTCAATGCGTTCGGCGGGGTGGAATTCGGGATAGCGTACGTGGGATATGTCGCAGATGGTCGTTACCGCCCGATTATTGACCGGCAATAATGTGTAATTGGGTTCCCAGTATAAGAAACCCTCTATGTTTGCCTGCTGAGCCTTAGCCATTCGACTGCGCCAGTGGTGCGCCAGAGTACGGGCATAGGGAACATGCCTCGCCGCCCGAATGGCCAGACCCAAGGTTTTTGCCTTAAATCCTGAAACGGAGGATGCTTCCGCCCTCGCCTCTTCTCCTTCCGAGGTCTCCAACTTAAGCAGTCCCATCAGCTCATCTTGAGTCACCTGCCCCAATGCGCTGATTCCCTTCACTTCGCCAATGGCCGGGTCCTTGATCAGTTCCACCAGCAGGTTGTGGGTATAGTGGCCAATGCCAGTGAGCTCGGAGCGCAGGCAATCGACGTTAACTAAGAGATTGATGGGGTTGGGCATGAAGGAGACTGCGCCTTGAATCAGAAGTTCGAGAATAAATGATAGCGAATTTTAGTCAGCTGCGGCGTCCGGCTTGTACTTTGCGGTAGAGATCTGAATACTTCTGGCCCATTCGCTGTTGGGTAAAATGATGCAGGTAGCGCTCTCTGGCGGCGGCGCCATATTGGTGGCGGGCCTGGCTGTCGTTCCAGAGCTCTGCCATGGCTGCCATCAACGCATCTGTTGACCCCGGCGGCACCACCAAACCCGTCTGCTGATGCTGATTGATATAGGTGGTTCCCGTTGAGATGTCCGCCGAAATCAATGGCTTACCGTACATGGCCGCTTCCAGGAGGCTGATACCAAAGGCTTCGGCCCGCAGGTGCGAGGGAAACACAAAGGCCGTTGCCTGTTTTAACAGAGCCGATTTTTGGCTGTCCGTCACCTGCCCCAAATAGTGGATATTGGCGTGCTGGCCTGCCGCCATCTCGACCCTGTCCCGCAACGGGCCATCACCGGCAATCACCACAGGCAACCCCGTCTTGC
Organism: Pseudomaricurvus alkylphenolicus; assembly: GCF_011683955.1. Classification (GTDB taxonomy): domain Bacteria; phylum Pseudomonadota; class Gammaproteobacteria; order Pseudomonadales; family Cellvibrionaceae; genus Pseudomaricurvus; species Pseudomaricurvus alkylphenolicus. The sequence continues at coordinate 313,893 of NZ_JAAQPI010000008.1, read as the reverse complement.
GGGCCGCCTCAATCAAGAACTCCAAACCTTTGTAGTATCTCAAGACACCGACGAAGAGAAAGAAGCCGTCCGCCAGATGACTGGCGAGGTGTTCCAGCATCTCTGGGTCGGTCTCTGGATATGACGCTTGCTCTAGACCATAGGGTATGACCTCGACCTTGTCCGCAAAGCGCTTTAACACCTGGCTCGACTGCGCGTATTGAGGTGATGCGGCAACAATGGCATCAAGACTGCCCAGAAAACGATGCATCACCGGTGTGTAAATCGGTTTAATCCATTTTTGCCTGACCACATCACTGTGGTACGAGAGCACGGACGGTTTCTTTCTGCCGCCCAGACAGAGATGAGCCAGGTCTTGCAGTGGAAACGGAAAATGGTAGTGGAGAATATCCGTCTGCTCTCTCAGGCGTCGAAACTCGCGCAGGTATTTTACCGACAAGGGGGTTGAGTTCAGGTGCAGAAACCAGGGAACCGCGGTAATCTCCACACCCTGGTGTTCTATCCGCTCTATGCGGTCACCGTCATGCAGCGTCAAGACTTGGTGGCAAAACCCTTGTTCAGCGGTGCTTTGGGTCAGCTGGTAAAGCACCTGTTCTACTCCGCCCATGGTATAGGGGATCGCCGTTTTATAGACGTGCAGAACGTTGGTTCGGGCGCCCCCGGCGCTTGCTGTCATCCTGCTTATCCGTTACTGGCCGAGCGCAGTACCGGTGCGGAGTGTTTTGCGGCTGTGTCGTTAACGGCGGCTTGTTCCGGGCTGATTAGCCAGGTATTAATGGTGTGCAGGTCTTTGGCTGACAGTGTTCCCGCTTCACGCTTCAGATACAGCATGGCTTTGATATGCGCATAACGTGCCGCCTGCAGATCTCTTACGGCGGTGTATTCGTCGCGCAGGGCATTGAGTACATCCACGATAGTCACCGTGCCGTATTCGTAGCCCTTGCGCATGGCGGCTGAAGCCTTACTTGTGGACTCCACGGCTTTACGCGACGCAATCGTACGCTTGTGACTGGAATGGAGATTCATATAGGCGGCACGGGCGCGGCGGGTGACTTCTCGCCTTATTTGTTCCAGCTCTTCGCGAGAGATGTCCGCCTGAGAGATGGCTTCGCGTACCGACGCCGAATTGGCACCGCCGGAATAAATTGGAATATTGATGTCAACACCGAGATAGGTACTCTCGTACTTATTGGTGTCGTTGTTATCGGGGCCGATATCACTTTGCGTTGCCGTGCCCACGAGGTTGACGGTCGGGTAGTAGGCGCCCCGACTCTCAGAAATTCTGGTTTTGGCTGCTTCCCATGCAAGGGCCCGGGCTTTGATCTGAGTATTTCCGGCCAAGGACTTTGACACCCAGCTGGACATGCCTCCTTCCAGCACCGGCACGTCAACGCCATCGGATAAGGCAAACAACTGGTCGATCTCCATGCCAGCCACTTCCCACAGCTGCTCCTTCGCCAAGGCGACCGCATTTTCAGCATCGATTTCATCCACTTCGACCGCTGCAGCGCGAGCTTGCACTTCATAGAGGTCAGTGACCTTGCTCAGCTTTCGCTCGTACATCTGTTCAACCTGGCGCAGGTTGCGCTCGATCGCCTGGCGTTCGGAACGTACGGTTTCGAGCGCGTCCTGTGCTTCCAGGGTATCGAGGTATTTTTCAGAGACGTCTACCATCAGCAGCGCAAGCTCATCAAAATACTCCGCTTCTCGCTGATCGACGACGATATCGCTTCGCTTTTTGGAGGTGAAGGCCTGCCAGTTAAACAGCACCTGGCGCAACTGCATGTTATAGCGTTCGCCATCGTAGTCTTCGAATGTTTCTTCACCCCTAGTACCAGTGATGGGGCTTATTGAGCCCTCGGTCCAGCGGCGGTTTTTCGAAAGACTGGATGAGGCACTAATCTGCGGCAACAACTGCCCAAATGCCTGATCCTGCTGGGCAATGCCCACATTTAACTGGTGACGGGCAATATTCAGACGCGGGCTGGATTCCAGTGCCACGCCAAAAACCTGCTTCAGGTCGACCGCGGCAGAAAACGCCAGGCCAGCCTGAACCCCCAGAAGCCCCCCCAAGAGCTTCGCGATCATAGTTCGCTTCATGCGTGATCTCAGTCTTCAATCATGGATCGGGCCATCGCATCGGTAATCGGCTGAGTCAGATACTCAAGCAATGTGCGAGACCCGGTATTGATGAGAACTTCGGCAGGCATCCCTGGCAAAAGTTCCAAATCCCCAAGTTCTTTTAAACCAATATCGGTGACTTCCACCCTGGCCAGGTAGTGCGGCATACCGGTTTGCTCGTCGATGATTCGATCCGCAGACAGGGAAATCAGCTCGGCGGATATCACCTGTGTGGTGGCGCTCTTAAAGGCTGAGAAGCGGATTTTTGCGTCCTGGCCAATAAATACCCGATCAATGTCGATGGGCGCCACCTGGGCCTCGACAACCAGAATATCCGACTGCGGTACGATATCGAGAATCGGGGTGCCGGGCGACAACACGGCGCCCAAGGTGTGAACCTGCAAACCGTGTACGATGCCCTTGGCAGGAGCACGAATTTCAGTACGCTCTACGGTATCCAGTAACGCATTCATGCGCTCTTCGGTATCGTTCAGACTGGTCTGCACTTCCGCCAATTCATCCACAACGTTTCTATGGAAGTCTTTATCCAGCTGCAGAATATTCAGTTTGGTCTCGCCAATCTGTACTTCGGTGGCGGAGATATTGGAGATCAGTTCAGCGACTTCACCTTTTAAGCGAGCGTGGCTACGTTCCAGTTCACGCACGCGGATTTTATCGGCATAACCTTCGTCCAGCAGATCGCGAAAATCACTCAGTTCTTCGCCGTAGGAAACCACCAGCTCCTCTTTACTGTCCTTGAGGGCTTCCAGGCCTTTGACGCTGGTTTGCAGCTGCTCTATGCGCTGCTCCAGCACCGACATTTCACCAATCTTGGAGCTGCGGCGAGCCTGGAACAATTGATTCTGTGAAGCCACCTCTTCCTGGACTCGGGTATCTTCCAATGAGGTAAGGTCCTGCGGGTAGTCCACCAGATTGCGGTTATCCCGCTCGGCCAGCAGACGAGACTCCTTGGCTTTAAAAGCAATGTACTGACCGCGAATAATTTCCAGCTGAGCGCGGGATTGGGTCTCATCCAAAACAATCAGCACATCCTCGGCTTCCACCAAGTCACCATTGCGGATATTGATGGACTTGACGATGCCGCCTTCCAGGTGTTGAACGGTTTTCTTATGGGACTTAACAGCAACGATGCCGGGCGCCAGGGCCGCACTTTCCAGCGGCGCAATCACCGACCAAAGTCCAAATACACCAAACACCAGAATAAAGAGCACCATGCCGACTCGACGAGGTTTGGAAAAGTCGGTCTCAGCATCAAGATTGTCGGCCGCCTCTTCATCAATCGGCTGCTCTGTATCGAACTGCGCGAGATCCGGCCCGCCCTCTTTTGCAGCATCAGTACCGGGCTCGGCTTTTGCGTCCAGTGCTTCGGGCAATGTGGATTTGCTTTCTTCGGCATCAGGAGCGTCGTTGACCGCTCCCTGTGATTTCTCGGTCATGCTGTGATTCTATCCATCAAGCTGTCTGTTTTATCGATTAGGTACGGGCACGACATTGGCGCCGTTGGCAGGCTGCGCTTGCCCCTGAATGGTTTTGGGCTGCCCCTGCTGTGATTGTGCCGCCTGTGCGGCTTGGGCTGCCGCTGAGGGCTTCACAAATTTGCTCATGACCTGATCGCGGGTACCGAAATCCTTCATGGTGCCTTCTGCCAGCACCAGAATCTTATCCACACTGAGCAAGACCTGAGGTCGGTGTGCGATGATCATCACGGTCACCCCCCGCTCCTTCATGCGCTTGAGCGCAGCCAGCAATTCCTGCTCACCCTTTTCGTCAAGATTGGAGTTGGGTTCGTCAAGAACCACAAAACAAGGGTTACCATAGAGCGCGCGAGCCAAACCGATGCGCTGACGCTGGCCGCCCGAGAGGGCTCCACCGTGACTGCCGATTTGAGTATCGTAGCCATCCGGCAGGCGCAGGATCATTTCATGGACACCTGCCAACTGGGCGGCCTCGACAACAGCCTCCGAATCGATTTCCGTAAAGCGGGCAATGTTTTCGGCAATGGTGCCATCGAAAAGCTCAATGTCCTGAGGCAGATAGCCAATAAAGGGGCCCAGCTCTTCCCGGTCCCAGGTATAGATATCCGCGCTGTCCAACCGCACTTTACCCGACAGGGTTGGCCAGATGCCCAACATCGCTCTGGCCAGGGTGGATTTACCCGCGGCACTGGGTCCAATAACACCGAGAATCTCACCGGGCTCCAGTTTGAATTCCACTCCGCGCAGTGTGGGGGTTCGAGAACCGGGCGGCGCCACCATGATACCTTCTACAGATACCTCCCCTTTCGGGGCCGGCAGACTCATACGGTCTTTGTCTTCCGGGATTTTTTCCAGCAGCTGCTCCAGTCGCTGGTATTGTGCGCGAGCAGTAGAAAAGCCCCGCCAGGCACCGACCATTTGATCGATTGGTGCCAGTGCACGCCCCAGCAGAATCGAGCCGGCAATCATCATGCCCGGCGAGATTTCCTGTTTAACGGCAAGGTATGCACCCAACCCCAGGATCAGCGATTGCACGGTCATGCGAAAGGTTTTTGATATCGATGTAAAGATGCCCGCAGAATCGCTGGCGTCGCCCTGAAGGGCCAGCACGCGATCACTGCGCTCTTCCCATTTGCGACGAATCGCGCCCATCATGCCCATGGACTCAATAACTTCGGCATTCTGCAGGTTTTTGCTGGCGTAGTTACTGACCCAGGCGGCCTCGGTGTTGGCATCCTTTAAGGTTTTGTTGGTGAACTTCTCATTGAGAAAAGCGATAACCACCAGCACGGAACCGGCAAATACGGCGACCAGTCCATAGCTCCAGTGGAACATAAACATGATCATCACGTAGATAGGAAACCAGGGCGCATCGAAAAAGGCGAACAGGCCATTCCCTGTCAAAAACTGACGCAGCCCGGACAGATCTGAAAGCGGCTGGGAGCTGCCTTTCATTCCACCCGTCATTAGCGACTGTTTAAAGGTGGCATCAAAGGTACGGGTACGCAGCATTTTCTCGATCTGGGTACTGGCGCGCACCAGAATACGGGACCGAACCCACTCAAAGCCCCCCATGGAGCCCAGCAGGAACACTAACAACAGTGTCAGCATCACCAGGGTCGAGACACTGCCACTGGTCACCACCCGATCATACACCTGCAGCATATAAATAGAGGGGATGATCATCAGCAGGTTGACCGCCATACTGAACAGCACGGCGTAGCCAAAATACTGTTTGACAGACTTTAGCGCCTCAAACAGTTCCGTCTTAGTGAAATCGTTGTTTTGTTGCTGCATAGATGGAGATCGTCTTAATGGTCAGGTGGCCGTCGCTGTTGTCATTATGCCTTCCATGGAAATCGGGCCCAAATGCCGCTTTTTCAAGGGGTGCGGAAGGGTACGGATAGGCGCGGCACTATAGCACAGGGCACAAAATCACGCCAATGGCGGGGCTCAGTGTAAGGGGATATTCACACAAAGTGTGGCAAAAAGCGTCAAGAACGAGAACTGGATCTCATCTGAGTAAGGGCCAGCCGGGTAAAACCGCTGAAATGCCCTCGGTAGCAGGCCTGTCATCATCCAATGAACGAAATCATGGCCCACATGGGCTAGTGGGCAGGGTGGGACTGAATACTATCGTTAACCCGGTCACGCATTTCTTTGCCGGGCTTGAAGTGAGGCACGTACTTGCCGGACAGCTCCACAGAATCACCGGTCTTGGGGTTACGCCCGATGCGTGGTGCGCGGTAGTGCAGAGAAAAGCTGCCAAAGCCGCGAATTTCAATGCGTTCGCCAGCGGCCAGAACCTGGGACATGTGCTCCAGCATCAGTTTTACCGCCAGTTCCACATCCTTAAGCGATAACTGGTCCTGCTGTTCAGCGATTCGTTCGATCAACTCTGACTTGGTCATATGCAATCCTTCGTTCCACCATACGCCTAACTCATTGTTTTCAAAGGAGTATAGGACGATGAGGATTTGGGAACAAGTGACAATTTAGAGATATTTGAACAACTCGGGCATTTTTTGGCCTTCTGCTGCGAGAATTTTTGGCCAGATAGAACGGAAAACGGGGCGACACCCTTCGGTGCCGCCCCGCTTCGTCCCTCTGCGGACAGCCAAGCCCTGTCTGGAATTGGCTGAAAGAGACTCCCTGTCCCACCGCTACATCCGGGCGCATCCCTTGACCCGTCCTGGTCAACACACACTTCCATGTCAACTTCCCTGTGCATAATCAGTGTCGCCCAAAGGACTCGATCGCGCCAGAGGACAATCCCCCCAATGCTTGTAGGAAATCGCTGACAAACGATCGTACCAGTTAGGATGGGGCACAAAAAAGGCAGCCGAAGCCGCCTTTTTTGTCGCCGTCCGGGTTTAACCCCGGACTATCACCTTGGGTGACTGGGACTTACTTGTCCTGGCTCTTCATCTGTGCCTTGATCAGGTCACCGATGGTGGCAGCAGGTGCGGCCTCAGCAGACTTGGCGGAGTGCTCCTTAATGGCAGCACGCTCTTCAGCAGCGTCCTTGGACTTGATGGACAGGTTGATGTTGCGGTTCTTGCGATCAACATTCAGGATCACAGCCTCAACTTCCTGGCCTTCGCTCAGTGCGTTACGGGCATCTTCAACCTTTTCGCGGCTGATTTCAGAAGCCTTCAGTACCGCTTCAACGTCGTCAGCCAGAACTACGATAGCAGCCTTGGCGTCAACTTCTTTGATGGTACCGGTAACGATAGAGCCTTTGTCGTTGGTGGCAACGTAGTCAGAGAACGGATCGTTGTCCAGCTGCTTGATGCCCAGGGAGATACGCTCGCGCTCTGGGTCGATAGCCAGAATAACGGTTTCCAGCTCGTCGCCCTTCTTGTACTTGCGTACGGCTTCTTCGCCAGCTTCCTGCCAGGAGATGTCGGACAGGTGAACCAGACCGTCGATGCCGCCGTCCAGACCGATGAAGATACCGAAGTCGGTGATGGACTTGATCTTACCGGAAATCTTGTCACCTTTAGCGAACTGCTTGCCGAAGGCATCCCATGGGTTTTCTTGACACTGCTTGATACCCAGGGAGATACGACGACGCTCTTCGTCGATGTCCAGAACCATAACTTCCACTTCGTCGCCGACGTTGACAACTTTGGATGGGTGGATGTTCTTGTTGGTCCAGTCCATTTCAGAGACGTGTACCAGACCTTCAACACCTTCCTCGATCTCGGCAAAGCAGCCGTAGTCAGTGAGGTTGGTAACCTTGGCCTTGGTGCGGGCGCCTTCTGGGTAACGGTTGGTGATTTCTACCCAAGGATCTTCACCCAGCTGCTTCAGACCCAGAGATACGCGATTGCGCTCACGGTCGAACTTCAGGACTTTAACGTCAATCTCGTCGCCAACGTTAACAATCTCAGATGGGTGCTTGATGCGCTTCCAGGCCATGTCAGTGATGTGCAGCAGGCCGTCAACACCACCCAGGTCTACGAAGGCACCGTAGTCAGTCAGGTTCTTAACGATACCCTTGATGGACATACCTTCTTGCAGGCTGGCCAGCAGCTCTTCGCGCTCTGCAGAGTTGGCCTTTTCAAGAACAGCACGGCGGGAAACAACAACGTTGTTGCGCTTCTGGTCCAGCTTGATGACCTTGAATTCCAGCTCTTTGCCTTCCAGGTGAGCGGTTTCGCGAACGGGGCGTACGTCTACCAGAGAACCTGGCAGGAACGCGCGGATGCTGGATACGTCAACGGTGAAACCACCCTTGACCTTGCCATTGATAACACCCTTAACAATTTCGTCTGCTTCGTGAGCCGCTTCCAGTACCTTCCAAGCTTCAGCGCGCTTGGCTTTCTCACGGGACAGCTTGGTCTCACCGAAACCGTCTTCTACGGATTCCAGTGCAACCTGAACTTCGTCGCCTACTTGCAGGGTCAGTTCGCCATTTTCGTCGTGGAACTGATAAGCAGGGATAACACCTTCAGACTTCAGGCCTGCGTGAACAGTAACCCAGTCTTTATCAACGTCGATCACTACGCCGGTTACGATAGAACCGGGAACCATATCAACGGACTTTAAGCTTTCTTCAAAGAGTTCTGCGAAAGATTCGCTCATTAGGACAACCTATATAAAGGTAACAGCAGAAGTTTTGACCATTAATGACACGATTTTCGGCAATCGTGTTGGCAAACTTGCTAACCACACTGCCAGTTGTGTGGGCCGATTAATATTGATAAAACCCCCGTCCGGGCTGGCTTGCGCGGGAATTCTACCTACCGAGACCGGGCTCACCCGATTACAGTGGCGGCGGATAGTATCACAGTACAGCGGGCTATTCCACGGGTTTTACACTGCCCCAGGTTTTACAGCCCGGGCACAGCCAGTGCATCTGCTGCCCGCTAAAGCCACAGTTGTAACAGCGATAATGGGGGCGGGTTTTCTGGATATTGCGAATGGCGTTGCTGGCCATGAGCATGTTCTCGTCCGGCTCGCGCTGATCGCTGAGTTGAAACTGGAGCATTTGACCGACCGCCAGCAACGACGGGCCATCGGATACCTGATCCCCCAGGAAGCGCGCTGCCGCCTCGCTGCCCTCGTCATCGGCGATCAGCTCTGCCAATGCCATCACCACTGGTGTCGATCCCCCCTGCTCCAGTAGCTCATGCAGGTATTCCCGCAGCTGATCCTGGATGCCCAGGCTCTTGTGACATTGGCTCAGCAATGGCAGCGCTTCCGGCAGCAGTGATGGATCTTGATGGAAAACCTGTTTGAGCGTACGAATCGCTTCTTTGTCCTGCCCCAAACGATGTTCCAGCTCAGCCAGCAACAGACTCGGACGGGCGGATTGCTTATCCGCCAGAGCGGCGGCGCGCAATTGACGGCGAGCGCCAAGGTAGTCGGTTCTTCTGAGTGCATCTTCCGCCAATTCACAAAAAAAGTGGGACTGCACCATACGCCAGCGGTCCGGCAGGCGGGCGAAGCGACGACTGGAGAGCTGATTGATGGCATCAATGGCTTTTTGCCATTCTTTTTCGTCGCGATAGATTTCAATCAGATATTCGAGACACTGGGTGCGCAGCGGATGAGCACTGGTTTCCGCCAGCTCCTGCAGCAGCATTTCCGCGCGGTCAAGCAAACCGGATTTAATAAAATCCCGCGCCAGCTCTAGCTGAACCTGCTTGGAGCGCTCGCCCTCCAAGCCGGGCCTGGCCAGCAGGTTTTGATGAATCTTGATGGCGCGACTGACTTCACCCCGCTTGCGCAACAGGTTGCCCAGCGCCAGGTGGGTTTCCAGTGTTTCGCTATTGACGTCCAGGGCACCGATAAAGGTATCAATGGCTGCATCCGGTTGCTCATTCAGCAGGTAGTTGAGCCCCTGAATATAGTGGGGCTCCAGCACCGGGGCATCGGGCTCCTCCGCCCCCCCGCGCGAGCGCCAGCCCAGCGCATAGCCAATGGCTATGGCCAGTAGAACTAACAGCAGCAAACCCCAGTCGATCATGGTTACTCTTGCACAGACCCGCCGGCACTCAGAGGCGCTTTGCGCAGCCGCTCCAGCTCTTTGTCTCGTCGCTTGATTTTGCGCTTAAGGGAAAGGTTTTCGTTTTTCAGGGGCAATGTGGCGAACCAGCTCACCAGATACCCCAACCCGGCGCCCAACAACAACGCGCCGGTAATCCAAATGCCGCTGGACAGCGCTGGCATGGGCATGCCCAGCAACACAACAGAAAGCGGAGCAGAGTTCTCAACACTAAACCATACGCCCAATATAAGTCCGAGCACGACAGCCGATATCAGCAACAGCTTTTTAATAAGGCTCATCATCAATTCCTTGTCTGTTAACCCAGCCGTTCTTGAGCCAACTGCAGTACCACATCCAGCACCCGCTCTATGGGCATGGCCGTGGTATCCACTTCAACCGCATCCTCGGCTGCAACCAATGGTGAGGACGTACGCTCTCTGTCTTGCTTATCCCGACGTTCGATATCCTCAAGGATAGCCTTAAAATCGACGCTTTGACCCGCTTCTTGCAGCTGCTTGACTCGCCGGTTAGCCCTTTCCTCTGCACTGGCCGTCAAAAAGACCTTGACCGGCGCATCCGGGAAGACCGTGGTTCCCATGTCCCGACCATCCGCCACCAGACCAGGAGCCTGGCGAAAGTCCCGCTGACGCTGCAACAGTGCCGCCCGAACCGGCTCGCAGGCCGCCACGCGGGAAGCATTCATGCCCACCTGTTCTTGCCGGATAGCCCGAGTGACATCATCGCCTGCCAACAGAATATTCACCCCCAGCTCCGTGGTGCTAAATACCACATCCAGCTGAGCGGCGACCTGAGCGAGCCCATCGGAATCCTCAAAATCCACCCCCTGGCGTTCGGCGGCCAGGGCGGTCAGCCGATAGAGCGCGCCGCTGTCGAGCAGGTGGTAACCCAGTCGCTTCGCCACCAATTGGCATATAGTGCCTTTGCCAGCGCCACTGGGGCCGTCAATCGTAATCACATGTGTCATGGTTGAGAACGTAATCCTTATGCAATTGATGCTGCGATAGTGCGACAGGCGGAGACAGGGTCCAGCGCTTTGGTGATGGGACGGCCAATCACCAGATAATGGCTGCCTGCGTCAATAGCGTCCTTAGGAGTCACGATGCGACGCTGATCGTCGGCCGCCGCATCGGCGGGCCGAATACCCGGAGTGACCAGGCAGAAATCACTGCCCAGCTTCTGGCTCAACATGGACGCCTCCTGGGCAGAACACACCACGCCATCCATGCCGCTTTGCTGCGCCAGGCTGGCGAGGTGCAAGACCTGATCTTCGGGATCCCGCGCTATACCAATCTGGTTTAGATCTTCGGCCTCCATGCTGGTGAGAACGGTCACCGCGATCAGCAGGGGATTGGGCCCGGTGCGTTTTTCGAGCTCGTTGCGTGCAGCGGCCATCATCCTGCCGCCACCACTGGCGTGTACATTCACCATCCATACCCCCAGTTCTGCCGCGGCCTTTACCGCTTTGGCGGTGGTATTGGGGATATCGTGAAATTTGAGATCCAGAAAGATCTCAAAGCCCTTGGCCATCAGCGCTTCCACGACTGCCGGCCCTGCAACGGTGAACAGCTCCTTACCCACTTTGAGACGACAGAGCGTCGGATCCAGTCGGTCCGCCATGGCCAGACAGGCCGCTTGGTTGTCGAAATCCATCGCCACAAGAATTTGGGGGCAGTCAGCCATTGAGCAATCACCTCTTGTCAGTTAGTTACGCAGCTGGCGATTGTACCCTGACAACCCCGCTCCGGCGAGCGCCGATAGCGTCGCGCAATTCATACAGATTCCTGAGTTCCCGGTTGGTCAAAAAGCGCTATGGTTACCCTTCCACAAACAAGGAGGTTTATCATGAACAACACCATTACCGCCAGTGTATCTGGCAATGTCCACCCGATCGGCAGATCATCTCATACCGCCAAGGCCAGCCGCTTTCGCTCCTTTTTGAAGGTGGGAACACTACTCGCCACCTGTACATTGGCGCCGGCACTGGCCTGGAGCCAGGACGTCTCGATCAACATCAATACGGCATCCGCCGAAGAAATCGCCGATGCGCTCAAAGGGGTTGGATTAAAACGGGCACAGGCTATTGTCGCCTGGCGGGAAAAAAACGGCGATTTTACCAGCATTGACCAGCTGACCGTCATTAAGGGTATCGGCGATTCGACGCTGGCGAAAAACCAGCAAAAGATCCAGCTGTAGTATCAATGCCAGAGGCAAGCAACTGAGCTAACCGCCGACACTTAGATATCAGTTTTGGGCCGGCTCGAGGGAAACCGATTGGGGGCTTGCGCAGGGACAGCGCAGTGTATTCCAGGAAGGGGCCAAAGGACTCTCCAGAAGGATTCCTTCGAGCCGGCCCACCTTCCTGCAGCATTCATTATGACACTTATTTGCCTCCGCCAAGCAAAGGCAAAGACGAAGGCAAATACGCATGCCAAACGCTGCTGTTTCTGCAGTTACTTCTTCAACAGAGTACGCAGATCGGCGGCACCCCAGTGCGGGAAGTGTTTGCGAATCAGCGCGTTAAGCTCCAGTTCAAACTCACTGACATTGGCAGGCACGTCGGCTTCCTGCTGCAGCTGATCCAGCGGTTTATTCACCATACCAGCGCCCACGGTGATATTGCTCAAGCGATCAATAACGATAAAGGCACCGGTGCCACGGTTTTGCTGATAGGGATCAATGGCAACCTGTTGCTCCAATGCGACATTCACCAGGGCAATGTCGTTCAGATCCAGCTGGGATTTTTCAGCGTGCTCCTGAGTGTTGACATCAATCTGATGTTCAATCGCTTCGATTTCACCGGCCACTTGCTTGCTGGCAAATTTGAACAGGTACTGGCGGCCCGGCTGCATGGCTGTCTCGCTCATCCAGACCACATGCGCTTGCAGGTGATTGGATTGGGCAACGTCTGCACTGGCGTGTACGATCATATCGCCACGACTGATGTCGATTTCATCTTCCAGGGTCAGGGTGACAGCCTGGCCGGCAAACGCCTCTTCCAGATCGCCGTCATAGGTGACGATCGCTTTAACCTTGCTGGACTTACCGGAAGGCAGCGCTTTGACTTCATCACCCACCTTGACGATGCCCGAGGCGATGTTGCCACAGAAGCCGCGGTAATCGAGATTGGGGCGATTAACGTACTGTACCGGTAAACGGAAATCAGTGAGGTTTTTATCGCCGGCGATTTCCACGGTTTCAAGGATATTCATCAGTGAGCCACCCTTATACCAGGGCGTTTTCTCACTGATGTTAACCACGTTGTCACCTTCCAGCGCGGACATGGGCACAAAGTAGATATTGTCCATGCCGAGGCTCTTGGCAAATACCTGATACTCGGCTTTGATTTTCTCGTATACCGCTTCGTCGAAGTCCACCAGATCCATCTTGTTAACGGCAACAACGATATGCTTAATACCCAGCAGAGAAGCGATGTAGCTATGACGACGCGTCTGGGTCATCACACCGTGGCGGGCATCAATGAGGATCACTGCCAGATCGCAGGTGGACGCACCGGTGGCCATATTGCGGGTGTACTGCTCATGGCCCGGAGTGTCTGCAATAATAAATTTGCGCTTGGCGGTAGAGAAATAGCGGTAAGCCACGTCGATGGTGATACCCTGCTCGCGCTCTGCAGCGAGACCGTCCACCAGCAGCGCCAGGTCGATCTTTTCGCCCGTGGTACCGTGCTTGACGGTATCGGCTTCAATCGCCGCCAGCTGATCTTCGTAGATCATTTTGGAGTCGTGCAGCAAGCGGCCAATCAATGTGCTCTTGCCGTCATCCACGCTGCCGCAGGTCAGGAACCGCAGCAGCTCTTTCTGTTCGTGCTGAGCCAGATAAGCATCAATATCTTCTGCAATAAGGTCGGACTGATGTGACATTAGAAATAACCCTCTTGCTTTTTCTTCTCCATGGAACCGGAACTGTCATGATCGATAGCTCGGCCCTGACGCTCTGACGTCGTGGTCAGCAGCATCTCCTGAATAATTTCGGGCAATGTGGTGGCTTCGGATTCCACCGCGCCGGTCAAGGGGTAACACCCCAGGGTACGGAAGCGCACCATTTTCTCCTCGATCACCTCGCCGTCTTCGATGGGCATGCGATCGTCGTCCACCATAATCAACAGGCCATCTTTATTGACCACCGGACGCTTGGCGGCAAAATACAGGGGCACAATGGGGATGCCTTCCAGGTGGATATACTGCCAGATGTCCAGCTCGGTCCAGTTGGAGAGAGGGAAAACACGGATGCTTTCGCCCTTGTCCACCTTGCCGTTGTAGATATTCCACAGCTCCGGACGCTGGTTCTTCGGATCCCAGCGGTGCTTCTTGTCACGGAAGGAGTATACGCGCTCTTTTGCGCGAGACTTTTCTTCATCGCGGCGGGCACCACCGAATGCAGCGTCAAAACCGTATTTGTCGAGCGCTTGCTTCAGGGCGACGGTTTTCATGATGTCGGTATGCTTGGCGCTGCCATGGGTAAATGGACCGACGCCCATCTCGACCCCTTCCTGGTTGATGTGAACCAACAGATCCCACCCCAGATCCTTGATGCGCTGATCGCGAAATTCAATCATTTCCTTGAACTTCCAGGTGGTGTCCACGTGCATCAGTGGGAAGGGTGGCTTGCCTGGATGGAAGGCTTTCATAGCCAGATGCATCATCACGGCAGAGTCCTTACCAACGGAGTAGAGCATGACCGGATTATCAAATTCGGCCGCTACCTCGCGGATGATATGGATACTCTCCGCCTCCAGTTGCTTCAGGTGGGTCAGATTATAGTCAGTCGACATGGAAATCGTCTCTAGTGTCAAAAAATGGTCTAGGCAAAACGGCCGGCATTATAAATGCCTGAATGGCATAAATTAAGAACTGTTTATTTCTATGCTTATTCCACGGTATTCCGGCAATCAGCGCCGAATGGCACTGTAGCAGCGGGCTCTGACCGCGACAATGGTCAGAGTCGCCCTCAAGCGGGCTGCTACGGTGTCTTTCTTAAGCGTCGGCTACCGACAGCTGAATGCCAGCTTTTTGAGCCAGTTCCACAAATGTGGGAAAGGAGGTCATTACATTGGCACAGTTCTTAACCACGATATCGCCACCGGCGCGCAGGCCGGCAATGGTAAAGGACATGGCGATGCGGTGGTCACCATGACTTTCGACGGTGCCTGAGCCAATAGGACCTCCCTCAATGATAATTCCGTCAGGTGTAGCCTGGGCCTTAACCCCCAGCTCCACCAGGCCATCCGCCATGGATTGAATGCGGTCACTTTCCTTGACCCGCAGCTCTTCGGCACCCGTCAACACGGTCGTGCCTTCGGCACAGGCTGCCGCCACAAACAGGGCCGGGAATTCATCGATGGCCAGGGGCACCTGGTCTTGCGGGATGTTAATGCCTTTAAGGGGGGCATATTTGACGCGGATGTCAGCCACAGGCTCACCACCGACTTCACGCTGATTTTCCAGGGTGATGTCCGCCCCCATCAAGCGCAGGATATTGATAACACCATCGCGGGTAGGATTAATGCCGACGTGGGTCAGAGTGACATCTGAACCCGGGGCAATGGCCGCGGCTACCATAAAGAAGGTCGCCGATGAGATGTCAGCAGGCACCTCAATCTGGGTTGCACTGAGTGCACCGCCGGCCGCCAACGTCGCCTTGGCGCCTTCGCGTTTCACATCGTAGCCAAAGCCATTGAGCATTCGCTCAGTATGGTCACGGGTGGGAGCGGGTTCCGTCACTTCAGTCGTGCCGTCGGCATACAGGCCTGCCAGCAGCACACAGGATTTCACCTGAGCGCTGGCCATGGGCATGTCGTAATTGATCGACTTAAGCTTGGCGCCACCCTTGATTTTCACCGGCGGACGACCCTCGTCACCGGTTTCTATCTCAGCCCCCATCTGGCGCAGTGGGTTGGCCACCCGATTCATCGGGCGTTTGCTGAGAGACTCGTCCCCGGTCAGTTCACTGTCGAACGCCTGCCCGGCCAACAGACCCGCCAGCAGGCGCATCGAGGTACCGGAGTTGCCCACGTAGAGCGGTCCTGGGGGCGCCTGCAAACCATGCAGGCCTACGCCATGAATGCGAACTTTGCCCTGGTCAGGCCCTTCGATCACCACGCCCATATCGCGAAACGCCTGCAGGGTTGCCAGGGCGTCCTCACCCTCCAGAAACCCTTCTACCTCAGTCACGCCCTCAGCCAGCGAGCCCAGCATAATGGAGCGGTGGGAAATGGATTTGTCTCCGGGAACACGCAGTTCGCCGCAGACGTTGCCACCGGGTTTAACGGTATAAGTGATTTCTTGCTGTTGCATGGATTGACTGTAAGCCTGTTTGGTTAGCATTCGAGTAAAGTGGTCACGAGCTGCCTTGGCACGGGTAAACACCCCCATCATCAACTCGCTGTCTTCGCTGGCGATAGCCTCGCGCAGCCGGGACAAGTTGTCCGTAAATAAGTCCAGGGCACCCAATACGGCGTCCCGGTTGGCCTTCATAATGTCGTGCCACATCACCGGATCTGAGGAGGCGATCCGGGTAAAATCCCGAAAGCCTCCAGCAGCGTAGCGGAAGATGTTTTCATTTTCGGCATCATTGGCCAGTGTATCCACTAAAGAATAGGCGATCACGTGAGGAAGGTGGCTGGTGGCCGCCAGCACATCGTCATGTTCGGTCACCGGCATAGTGAGAACTTCAGCCCCGACCGCCTGCCACATGGCCGTAACACGGCAAATGTGTTCCTGACCGCTATCCGGCGTCGGTGTAATGATGACGCGGTGATCTTCATAGAGGTGCGGATCGCTGGCCTCAACACCGCTCTTTTCAGATCCGGCGATCGGATGGCCGGCGACAAATTGAGGCGGCAGGCAACCGTATACACTCTGTACCGCTGCCAATACCGAGCCTTTGACACTGGCACCATCGGTGATGGTCACCGTGGCCGGGACACAGTGCGCAACCTGGGCCAGAATGGCGGCCACGGTCAAGGTGGGCACGGCGATAAAGATAACATCGCCTTCGCCCAGCTCTCCAGCCACCTGGTCGATGCCCAGCACTGCTCGGTCACAGACTCCGAGACGCACGGCATCGTCACAGGTTTCCTGGCGGCGGGCCACCCCGATCACCTCACGGCAGCCACCCACCTGCTTAAGCGCGGCGGCCAGACTGCCGCCAATCAGGCCAATGCCAATAACGACTAATTTGTTAACACAGGGTTCCATGAGCGACCCACAGTATCCGATTTAAAGCACGCCCTTCGGGTATGAACCGAGAATACGCAGATCCGCCGCCCGCTCGCCAATTTCCTTAAGCGCCAGCTTCACGGATTCGTTCTCAAGATGACCATTAAAATCGATAAAGAACACATAGTTCCAGTTACCGCTGCGTGACGGACGGGTTTCTACCCGCGTCAGGTCAATCTTATGGCGATGGAATGGCTCCAGCAGATCATGCAGAGCGCCCGGCTCATTGCGCATGGCGATCACCACCGAGGACTTGTCGTCGCCACTCGGCGGAATCCCCTCGGTACCGATGATCAGGAAACGGGTGGAATTGTCCGGCTGATCTTCAATCTTTTCCGCCAGTTTGATGAGGCCGTATTTGTCAGCGGCCATTTCACCGGCAATGGCCGCTGCATTCCACTCGCCCTTTACCCGTTTGGCCGCTTCGGCATTGCTGTTAACCGCGACGCGGTCAGCATGGGGGTAATGGGCATCGAGCCACTTGCGGCACTGCGCCAGGGATTGGGAGTGGGAGTAGATGCGCGTAATGCTGTCGGTTTTGGTGACCTCAGAGACCATCAAATTCTGGTGGATACGCAGAACCACCTCGCCACAGATCTTGAGGTTGGAATCCATAAAACTGTCGAGAGTGTGATTAACCACACCTTCGGTAGAGTTCTCTACGGGAACAACGCCATATTGTGAGGCGCCGGCTTCGACATCACGAAACACTTCATCAATGGCGGACATCGGCGTAGTTACCGCGGCATGACCAAAATGCTTCAGCGCCGCCTGTTCGGTAAACGTGCCTTCGGGGCCCAGAAACGCAACCTTGATGGGTTGCTCAAGCGCCAGGCACGCAGACATGATTTCACGAAACAGCCGCGCCATTTCCTCGTCACCCAGCGGCCCCTGATTACGCTCCATGGCCTTGCGCAACACCTGGGCTTCGCGTTCGGGGCGGTAGTAAACTATCTCACCACCGTTGCTGTGTGCCTTTTTTACCGTTGCCACGTCCTGGGCGCATTTGGCCCGCTCGCTGATCAACTCACCGATTTTCAGATCGATATCGTCGATACGATCACGCAATTTGGCCAATTGCTGCTGTTCAGTCTCTTGTGCCATGTCTCAATACCGCTTCGAACTTATTCGCCTTCAGACTCTTCGGCGTCTTCACCGTTGCTGCTCTCTTGAATCCGCTCAACGCCTACCAGGTGCTCATCGGATTTCACCTTGATCAGCCTGACACCCTGAGTGTTGCGGCTCAACACCGACACCTCATCGACGCGTGTACGTACCAGTGTACCCTGGTCAGAAATCAGCATGATCTCGTCACCGGCAAACACCTGCACCGCCCCAACCACGGCGCCATTGCGCTCGGTGGTCTGCATGCCAATTACACCCTGGCTGCCACGCCCCTTGGTGGGGAATTCTTCTACACTGGTGCGTTTGCCAAAGCCGTTTTCACTGATGGTCAAAATACTGCCATCGGGCTGCGGGATCACCATGGAGATTACGCTGTGGTCATCCTGCAGGCGAATACCCCTGACACCGCGAGAGGTACGGCCCATGGCACGAACATCGCTTTCTTTGAAGCGCGCTGCCTTGCCGCTGGAGGAAAACAGCACCACGTCACAGTTACCGTCGGTAATCGCCGTACTCACCAGGCGATCGCCCTCTTCCAGATCAATGGCAATCAGGCCGACGCTGCGTGGACGGGAGAACTGGGTGAGCGTGGTTTTCTTCACGGTACCCTTGGCGGTTGCCATAAAGATATAGTGGTCGTCGTCGTATTCCTTAACCGGCAGGATAGAAGTAATGCGTTCACCTTCTTCCAGTGGCAGCAGATTCACCATGGGTCGACCACGGGACTGACGGCCGGCCACCGGAATCTGATACACCTTGAGCCAATACACCTTACCGGCATTGGTAAAGCACAGAATGGTGTCATGGGTGCTGGCTATCAGCAGGTGCTCAACGAAGTCCTCATCCTTAACCGACGTCGCCGCCTTGCCCATACCACCACGGCGTTGAGCCTGGTAGGCATCCAGGGGCTGGGTCTTGGCGTAACCACCGTGAGAAATGGTTACCACGCGGTCTTCTTCGGTAATCAGATCTTCTATGGTGAGGTCTTGCTGGGAGCTTTGAATATCGGTGCGACGCTCGTCGCCGTAATTGTTGGAAACTTCTTCCAACTCCTCACGGATCACTTCCATCAAACGCTGGGAATTGCCCAGAATCTCCAGGAATTCTGCGATCTGTTCCAGCTTCTCTTTATATTCCGCGAGCAGCTTGTTGTGCTCCATGCCGGTCAGGCGATGCAGGCGCAGCTCCAGGATAGCCTGAGCCTGGGCGGGAGACAGATAGTAGTTGCCTTCACGCAGCCCGAACTGAGGCTCCAGGTCTTCAGGGCGGCAGGCGTCGGCACCGGCGCGCTCCAGAAATTCGGACACGTCGCCAACCGGCCAGCCCTTGGAGATCAACGCCTCTTTGGCGTCGGCAGGTGTGGCAGAGCTCTTGATCAGCTCAATAACCGGATCGATATTGGCAATGGCAACCGCAAGGCCTTCCAGAATATGGCCGCGCTCACGCGCCTTGCGCAGCAGGTACACGGTACGGCGGGTCACCACCTCCCGGCGGTGGCGGACAAAGTGCTCCAGCAGGTCCTTAAGGTTCAGCAGCTTGGGCTGGCCGTCCACCAGAGCCACAATGTTGATGCCAAACACGCTCTGCAGCTGAGTCTGGGCATAGAGGTTATTCAATACTACATCGCCCATTTCACCGCGTTTGAGCTCAATCACCACGCGCAGACCGTCTTTGTCGGATTCGTCCCGCAGCTCGGAGATGCCCTCGATCTTCTTCTCTTTTACCAATTCGGCGATCTTTTCGATCAGACGCGCCTTGTTCAGCTGATAGGGAATCTCATTGATGATGATGGTTTCTTTGTTGGACTTGTCATCACGTTCGATTTCCGCCTTGGCACGTACATAGATACGGCCGCGGCCGGTGCGATAGGCCTGCACAATGCCGGCACGGCCATTGATAATGCCGCCGGTGGGAAAATCCGGGCCGGGAATAATCTCCATCAGCTCATCGATGCCAATGTCATTATTGTCGATGTACGCCAGACAACCCTTCACCACCTCACGCAAATTGTGGGGTGGGATATTGGTGGCCATACCCACCGCAATACCGGAGGAGCCATTCACCAGCAGGTTGGGGACTCGTGTGGGCAGAACGCTAGGCATCATTTCTGTGCCGTCATAATTGGGCACGAAATCAACCGTTTCTTTTTCGAGATCCGCCAATAGATCATGGGAGATCTTCTGCATGCGGATCTCGGTGTATCGCATGGCGGCCGCGCCATCGCCGTCGATGGAGCCAAAGTTGCCCTGGCCATCCACCAGCATATAGCGCAGCGAGAAAGGCTGAGCCATACGGACGATGGTGTCGTAGACTGCGGAGTCACCGTGAGGGTGATATTTACCGATCACGTCACCGACCACACGGGCCGACTTTTTATAGGCTTTGTTCCAGTCGTTATTGAGTTCGCTCATGGCGAACAGCACGCGACGGTGCACCGGCTTGAGGCCATCGCGAACATCGGGCAGGGCTCGCCCGACGATAACGCTCATGGCGTAATCCAGGTAGGATTGTTTCAGCTCGTCTTCAATATTTACGGGTAGGAGTTCTTTTGCTAGTTCACCCATATAAAAGGCATTCCTTATTATGTCCGCCGGCGGTTTTCGATTTGACCAAAGCGCGCAATACTACCATAAATTCAACAGCATAGGGACCTATACGGTGCTTTAAAAAGCGCCCGCTGCGGGGCCTGATGGGCGCCTGAAAGCGGTGCCCTCCTCCACGGGAACGGGTTATACTGGCGCGCCTTGGCAACGGACACGCGCCACCCGTTCATTATTTACTCAAGGCAGACCAATAAACGTTCAGACTGCCGACAAAAGGAACGCCCATGGCAGATACTGACAACTCCCAACTGGTTGACCTGCTGATCCACGCCCGCTGGATGATTCCCGTGGTCCCCGACGGGCAGGTGCTGGAGAACTGCAGCCTGGTGGTTCATCAGGGCCGCATCCAGGCAATTGTGCCCTGGGACGACGCTCACCGCCTGTATCGGGCCGAAGAATCTTACGAGCTGAATGAGCATATCCTCATTCCCGGCCTGGTGAACGCCCACAATCACGCCGCCATGGCACTGATGCGCGGTTACGCCGACGACTACCCGCTGCAGACATGGCTGCAGGAGCACATCTGGCCTGCGGAGGGCGAATGGGTCTCCCCGGAATTCGTGCGTGAGGGCACACGCTTATCCATGGCCGAAATGATTCGCAGCGGTACCACCTGCTTTTCGGATATGTACTTTTTCCCGGACGAAGTGGCGAGGGAGGCGGTGGAGGCCGGCATGCGCTGCCAGATCACCTTCCCGGTGTTTGACTTTCCCAGCGCCTGGGGGCGAGATGCCGATGACTATATTCACAAGGGCCTGGCCCTGCATGACGACTACCGATCCCACCCGCTGGTGGAGGTGGTGTTCGGCCCTCACGCACCCTATACCGTCTCGGACGAACCTCTGAAGCAGATCGCCACCGTCGCCGCCCAATTGGAGTCACCGGTACAAATTCACCTGCATGAAACCGCCAGGGAAGTGGAAGACGCTGTCGCTGCCAACGGCGGCGAACGCCCTATCCAGCGGCTCCATCGCCTGGGGCTGTTGGGCCCTCAGACGCAATGCGTGCATATGACACAATTGACTGACCAGGATATCGAGTTGGTGGCCCAGACCGGTGCTCACGTGGTGCACTGCCCGGAATCCAATCTGAAACTGGCCAGTGGCTTCTGCCCGGTGCAAAAGCTCTTGGATGCCGGTGTTAATGTTGCCCTGGGTACGGATGGCGCCGCCAGCAATAATGATCAGGACCTGCTTGGAGAGATGCGCACAGCAGCGCTGCTGGCCAAAGGCGTGAGTGGTGACGCCGGTGCCGTGGATGCTCACACCGCCCTGCGCATGGCCACACTCAATGGCGCGCGGGCGCTGGGCCTGGAAGCGGAGATCGGCAGCCTGGAAGTGGGCAAGGCCGCGGACATTACTGCCATCGCCGTCGACAACCTGGAAAGTCTGCCGCTGTATAATCCCGTCTCGCTGCTGACGTACGGCAATGTGTCTCGACAAGTCAGCGACGTCTGGGTTAACGGCCATCTATTGCTGCGTGGCGGGCAACTGCAAACCCTGGATGAAGCAGAGATACGCTCAAACGCCCAAAGCTGGCAAGCGAAGTTAAAGAAATGATTCGGATCAAAACAGTATGAGTAATGTCGATCAGGCGGAAATCGCCAAATTTGAAGCCCTGGCCAATCGCTGGTGGGACAAACACGGTGAATTCAAACCCTTGCACGATATCAATCCCCTGCGCAGCAATTATATTGATCAGCGCTCCCCGGTGGCGGGCAAGCGCGTTTTGGATGTGGGCTGCGGCGGCGGTATTCTCGCCGAAAGTCTGGCCCAACGCGGCGCTGACGTTAATGGCATCGACATGGGCGAAGCGCCATTGCAAGTCGCCAAGCTTCATAGCCTGGAAAGTGGTGTCGAGGTCAATTACCGGCGCATCACCGCGGAGGAGTTGGCGGACCAGGAGGCCGGGCAATATGACATTGTCACTTGTCTGGAAATGCTCGAACACGTGCCTGACCCGGCCTCGGTGATCCGTGCCTGCGCGCGACTGTGCAAACCCGGCGGGGATCTGTATTTCTCCACCATTAATCGCAACCCCAAGGCCTATGCGTTTGCGATTGTAGGCGCGGAGTATCTGCTCAAGTTTTTGCCCCGCGGCACCCACGAATACAGCAAGTTTATCAAGCCCTCCGAGTTGGCAGCCTGGATTCGCCAGGCTGACCTGAATCTCGTGGATATGACTGGGCTGGTCTACAACCCGTTGACCAAGGTGTACCGCCTCAAGCACGACGATGTTGATGTGAATTACATGGCTCACGTCACCAAAGAAGCTTGATGGCAGCCGTTAGGAAATAGCAGTAACAAGCAGACGTCTATGAAAAACAACGTAAAAGCCGTGGTGTTTGATCTCGACGGCACCCTGCTGGACACGGCACCTGACTTTGAAGTGGTGCTCAATCGGTTGCGGGCGGAACAATCCCTGCCGCCCCTCGACAGCCTGGCAATCCGAAACACCGTATCCAATGGCGCCCGCGCACTGGTGACTTTGGCCTTTGGGCTCGATGAAGGCGATGAGGGTTTTGAAGCCCTTCGGCAGCGCTTGCTGGATTTGTATTTGGATCATCTCGCCGTCGCCAGCGCTCCTTTTCCTGGCATTGATTCACTGCTGACTTTTTTGCGGGACAACAACCTCAGTTGGGGCATTGCCACCAATAAGCCGGAGCTCTATACAACGCCTCTGGTTAACGCACTGGGGCTGAGCCCGGATTGCGTCATCTGTCCGGACCACGTCCAAAACCGCAAGCCCGATCCCGAATCCATGCACCTGGCTGCGCGTCTGCTCGATTGCCATGTTGAAGACATTATTTACGTGGGCGATCATCAACGGGATATCGACTGCGGCCGTAACGCCGGTTGCGTTACCATCGCCACACGCTACGGTTATATTAACGACGTCGCCGAGGTGGCAAGTTGGCAAGCCACCCATATTGTGGATCACGCCAGCGACATTATTCCCTTGGTCAAGCAGTACCTGTAGAGACAAGCATCATGAACACCCTTCCTCAGGGCTACCAGCCCGACAGTAACATTTTGCACGATAAAGTGATTGTGATCACCGGCGCCGGTGCCGGCATTGGCCGCAGCGCAGCACTCAGCTTTGCCAGGCATGGTGCCACGGTAGTATTGCTCGGTCGCACCACCCAGAAGCTGGAGATGGTCTACGACGAAATCGAAGCCGCTGGCGGCCCGCAACCGGCCATCTATCCGATTAACCTCGAAGGCGCCTGCGAAAAAGACTACGAGGACATGGCCCAGGCTTTGTTCGACGAGTTTGGAAAATTGGATGGCCTGCTGCATAACGCGGCGGAGCTGGGTGAACGCACGCCCATCAACAACTATTCCGCAGACACCTGGCAGCGGGTGATGCAGGTCAACGTCAACGCGCCGTTTATGCTCACCAAGGCACTGCTGCCGCTGCTGGAAAAATCGGACGCGGGGTCCATTGTTTTTACCGGTTCCAGTGTCGGTTACGAAGGCCGCGCCTTCTGGGGGGCTTATGCAGCGTCCAAAGCCGCTAACGAAAACATGATGCAGACGTTGGCCCAGGAACTTGAAGGTACCACTCAAATTCGTGTCAACAGTATTAACCCGGGCGCCACCCGAACCTCCATGCGCGCGGCGGCTTACCCTGCTGAAAATCCCGCTGATGTTAAATCAGCCGATGATCTCATGCCGCTGTATGTGTATTTGATGGGCGCAGACAGTAAGGACGTCAGCGGACAACAATTCAGTCACGCCGGCAGTTAGAAACTGGAATTGACCAGCCCCTTTAGCCAGCGTATCGCATCTGGGTAATATTGGGTATCAAGTACAAATTCCTGTCCCCGTGCGGCGCTGCGCAAGAAGCAGTGCCGAGCGTCTCGGCTCCAACGCTCCGGCTTGGCATGATAGCTCAGTGGTGGCTGGCCGTTATCCGGAAAAAACCAACGGGGCAGTCGCCAAAAGCTTGGAGATCGGGCCGCCGGGTCCGTTAAGATCTGCTTTTTTCCGGCGCTCGCAAATACCCCATGGCCGGGCAATTGAGTCGTACGGCCATTAATCTTTAATCGATTCGCTGAGACATAAATGGTGTTATTGTCATCGGCCTCGCCATGGCAATGGGGATGATAGCTCAGCCAACTGTGTTCGTTGTGCAGATCCAATTCGTCTACTTTGAGAACCTGGGCAATTTGCATCCATCCCCACAAAACATGCTTTGGTGGCGCACCGGGTTTAAAGCGCCAGCCCTCCTCAAGGTGCTCGATTTCACGAAACAGGCCAAAGTACAGAAACACATCTCCAACCCCAACCGCCTGTTTGCGCAAATGCCCCTGAGCTGAACCGGCTTGCCCCAGCACGGGTCTCCAACCTTGAGAGCGTCGATAATGACCAGGAGTCATATCGGGATCGAGATGAGCGCCGTGATTCGCCCTGACGCCACGCTTCGTTAACTGTTCCACCAGGTCGCCGACATTGACATCGCCATGATGGAGATCGCCATAGGCAATCCGCGAACGCTGGTCGGGAATAGGCAGCGCCAGCAAACGACCGTCAGGAAACTGCGGATTGGGACAACCTCCCGCCGACGAATCGAAACCCTTTCGGCTTAAGATCAGCTTCACCTGACTTCCAGCACAGTGCTCTATAGCCTGAATTCGCTCACTTGCTGATTCAACACGGCAAAACGTTCAGCAACCAACTGAGACGCACCGCTCACCGTGTGCGTCTCACTTTCCACGGATTCCGACAACTCCTGCAGAGCTTTCAATAAGTCGCCGACACTGCCCATCTGCTCACGCTGAGCACCGGTGGCGTTGGCAATACTCTGATTGGCTTGCACCACCACCTCGATAGCGGTGCGGATGTCGCCAAGCGACGAGCCTGCGCTACGCGCCTGCTCCACTGCCTCGCCAGCGGAGCTTTGGGTGGACTGCATCGCTTGTACGGAATTTTCCACGCCGCTGGCGACCTGCCCGATGACACTCTGGATCTCTTCGGTGGCCGTCTGTGTGCGAGTGGCCAGCTGGCGCACTTCGTCCGCTACCACAGCAAAGCCACGTCCCATCTCTCCGGCCCTTGCCGCCTCGATGGCGGCATTCAGGGCCAGAAGATTGGTCTGGTCTGCAATCTCGCGAATAACTTCCACTAATCCACTGATGCGGGCACTTTCACTGCCCAGGGCTTCGATAAGACTGCTGGCCACTTCGATTTCCTCAGCCAGCATGGCAATCCGATCCACCGCTTTGTCGACTTCCTGTTCGCCAATTTGTGCCTGGCTTTTGCCGCTTTCCGCACCCCGTGCCGCTTCGTCCGCCTGGTGTGCCACCTCTTCGACGCCACGGCTGAAATCGTCCATGGTCTCCACCAGGCGTCCGGACGCCTGCATCTGTTGCGCGACACTGGCGCTGGCGCGGGTAACCACCTGGTTGAGTTCACCCGTGGCCTGATTCAGGTCCGATGAAACACTGTGGACCACGCCGATCATGCTGCGAAAACCCTCGTAGAGCTTATTCAACGCACCGGATATCAGTCCGACCTCACCGCCCTGATTGGCGGGAAACTGACAACCGAGATCCCGTTCCGCGGCCGATTGATCCAGCCGTTGAGCCAAGCCTTCCACTGGGCGGGACACGAGTTGTTTGACCATCCAATAGGCAAGGGCGGCGAACACCAACAGCAACACCGCAAACCCCTGGGCAAACACCGTCGCGCGCTCCAGCAAGGAGAGCGACTCACGCGACCCCTCCAAGGTCTGTTGCTCGATCAGCTCAACCTGCTCATCAAGCTGGCGTTGTATACGTGTGCCCGTCTGCGCCAATTGGGACAGTTGTTCTCGCGCCAGATCCCAATCCACCGACTCGGCGCTCATGGTAGCGCCCAGCCGATCAAGCACCTGCTCCACCTGACCGGCCGACGTACTCAGCTGAGAACGTTCCAGCCCCTCGCGCAGCCGACCAAATTGCTCCCGACGCTGGCGGTCGTATTGCTCTGCATCCAACGACAGTGCGTAGCGTGAGTAGGCGATCACCTGCAGACGGTCCAGGGCGGTGCGAGTGTGACCGATGGACAACAATTGAGGTAACTGACGCTCCCCCACCACCATCAGCTGTTTCGAGACGTCGCCGTGCAGACCGATCAATACGGCCACCAGGGCCACACCCAGTACCGCGTTAATGGCGAACCCCAGAGAAATGCGAAAGGCGATGGAGTTGGGAAAGCTCATAATCTCAACCTGCTTCTGTGTTGGCTGTGTTGGCGTTCAGTGTATAGACCTGCCAGTTCAGTTTAGTTCCTGAATGAGATATCGGCGTCAAGCGCCAAAGATAAAGTCCTGTCTTTACGCTTCCTGGCTTTTTCCTGCGTCCCATTGCCCCTAAACTGGATATCCCTGCCTGCCGGTGCCCGCACGGAAGACGTTATGAATATGGAGAACAGTACATGGACCCATTGACTCAGGCCGCCCTCGGCGGCGCCGTTGCCCAGACCCGTGGCAGGCCGCGGGAGCTCGCCAAGGCGCTGGCGATTGGGGCGCTGGCCGGTATGGCGCCAGACCTGGACGTACTGATTCGATCCGAGGGCGATCCGCTGCTGGCGCTGGAATTTCATCGCCATTTTACCCACTCGCTGCTGTTTATCCCCTTCGGTGCGTTGATTTGCGCACTGGCCTTTTATCCGCTGTTAGCCGGTCGCTGGAACCTGACCTTCAAGCAAATCTACATCTGGTGCCTGCTGGGCTACGGCAGCCACGGCTTGTTGGACGCCTGCACCACCTATGGCACCCAGCTGCTCTGGCCCCTAAGCAATGACCGCTTTGCCTGGGACTGGATCTCGGTGGTCGATCCCCTGTTCACATTACCGCTGCTGGCCTTGGTGATTTTGGCCGCGGTACACCGCAAGCGCGGCTTGACCCTGGTCGGCCTGATCTGGGGGCTGGCCTATATCGGACTCGGCGCCATACAACATGAACGGGCGTTGCAACTGGGCGAACAACTGGCCCGGGATCGCGGACACCAACCCCAGCGTCTGGAGGCCAAACCCAGCTTCGGCAACCTGGCGGTGTGGAAAGTGGTCTACGAAACCGAACAGCACTTTTATGTGGATGCGGTAAAACCCGGTTGGTCCAATAGCCGAGTCTGGCAAGGAGACAGCGTGCCCAAGCTTGATCTGGCAAGAGATCTGCCCTGGCTTACCGGCGATACTCAACAGGCTCGCGATATTGAACGCTTCAGATGGTTCTCCGCCGGTTATATTGCGCTGGACCAGAATGACCCCAGGCGGGTCGTGGATATCCGCTACTCACTGCTGCCCCACCGGATTGATCCCCTTTGGGGAATCCAGCTTGACCAGGGAGCCACGAGTCAGGATTTTGCCCGTTATTACACGGATCGTGGAGACGGCCGCAAGGCTCTGGGTGACCTCTGGCAGATGATTGTCGAATAGCCCGGGTGCTCGCTGGCGGTTTTCACCCAAGCCCTGAAAAGGTAGAATCCAGCGTTTTGAGCACAAAATTGAGAGCATAGGTCAGTTTCATGGGCAGAGCCTTCCAGAACCGCAAAGAATCCATGGCCAAAACGGCCGACCAAAAATCCAAAATTTACAGCAAATACGGTCGTGAGATTTATGTCTGCGCCAAGAAGGGTGGCGTGGACCCCGATGGCAACCTCGCACTGCGCAGCATGATCGACAGAGCGAAGAAAGACCAGGTTCCCGCTCATGTGATCGACAAAGCCATCGACAAAGCCAAGGGCGGTGGCGGTGAAGACTTTGATGTGGCTCGCTATGAGGGCTTCGGTCCAGGCAATTGTATGGTCATAGTGGAATGCCTCACCGACAACCCCAATCGTACCTTTGGCGATGTGCGCCAGTGCTTTACCAAAACCAAAAGCAAGATCGGCAGCCAGGGCTCCGTCGCCCACATGTTCGACCACTGCGCCATTCTGGCCTTTAAGGGTGACGACGAAGAAGTGGCGTTGGAAGCGCTGATGGAAGAAGATGTGGACGTCACCGATATCGAGTGCGAAGACGGCATGATCACCGTGTTTGCTCCCCACACCGACTTCTTCAAGGCCAAGCAGGCGCTGAGCAATGCTATTGAGGGGATTGATTTCGAAGTGGCCGAGATTCAGTTTGTTCCCCAAACCACCACGGCGGTCAGTGGCGACGACGTCGAGATGTTCGACAAGTTCCTGGACATGCTCGACGACGTTGATGATGTTCAGCGGGTTTACCACAACGCCGAACTCTAATCTGCTTGGATCCTGGTTGGGATCTATCTCATCACGACTGCCGAGACACCGAGGTCTCGGCAGTCGCCAGCGACTGAATTACCCAAAGACGAAGAACGCGCCCTTGTTGCCGTCCGGATCGCGAAAGTAAGCACCGTAGAATACGTCTGGCATACGCTGTCCCGGCTCGCCTTCGCAGGTGGCACCCAGCTCAATGGCCTTTTTGTAGAGCTTGTCGACGGTAGGCTTGTCAGGAGCGGGAATGGCAAACATATTGCCGTTACCCGGATTGGGGTCTTCCTCGTTAAAGGGAATGCACACAGCCAGCATTGGCTCATGGGCGGATTTGCCGATCATGGCGATGCGATCCATATCGAAAATCACCTTGGCACCGAGCTCACCCAGCAGCTCAGAATAAAACGCTTTGGCTTTTTCCATGTCCTTGACACCGATGGTTACGTATCCGATCACAATATCTCTCCTGAGTCAGTTTCGGGAATAAGGGCCTTGCAGCCTACACCATGCCTGCAAACCTGCGCCACGGGCAAAGCTGACAACTGCGGCGTCAGTTTTCGCAAGAATCAGCGGATATCCAGCAATTCGACATCAAAAATCAAAACCGAGCCGGGCGGGATAATACCGGCCGAACGCTTGCCGTAGCCCAGATCGCTGGGAATAAACAGGCGGGTTTTCTCGCCCACAGACATCAGCTGCAGTCCCTCCTGCCAACCTTTGATCACCTGGTACAGGCCAAACTCGATGGGCTCGCCCCGATCCACAGAACTGTCAAACACGGTGCCGTCTATCAGGGTGCCGTGGTAATGCACTTTTACCTTGTCACGAGCGCCGGGGCGCTGCTTGCCGTCCCCCGCTTCCAGCACCAGGTATTGCAATCCGGAGGCCGTGCTTACCACCCCTTCTTTACTCTTGTTCTGCTCCAGAAACTCGCGACCTTTCTGCAGGTTTTCAGCATAATTGCTCTTGCCTGCGGAGACGCGCTGCACCAGCAGAAACACCGCCACAATAGCAATGATGGCGACAATAATTTTAGTCATTGGAATTTCCCCTTTTCCCTAGGCCTCAATCAAAGTTACCACATCAGATCATCAGGAATCTGGTAATCCGCGTAGGGATCATCCTCATCCATCTGATCCTGAGCGGCGGCTACAGACAACACCACCGACTCATCACGCTCAGCGATCTTTTCTGCCACAGGCACCGGCACCAGTTCGTAGCCCTCTCCCAGTTTGACGATGGCAAGACGGCCTCGGGTCAGCTGCTCCTGCACCGCCGCGGAGACGTGAATTTTTTTGATCTGTTTGCCATCAGTGAAATTGTAGGGAATATCGCCCCCGCCTTTCGACTGCAGATTCATCTCGATCAGTTGCTTGATCTGCGCCGCAACGGCTTTCTTGTCCGCCTCCGCCTTGCGCTCGGCATTCAGCTGACGATCCCGTTCAGCCTTTTCTTCGCGGGCTTGCTGGGCCTGCAACTTGGTTTCGTCCACGACCACCTGCTTGGACTTCTTCTGAACCTTGGCGGCTTTGCGCTTGTCTTTGTTGACCTGCTTGGCTTTCTTGGCGTCAACCAAGCCGGCCTTCATCAATTGATCCTGCAAGGAGCTCATTGCCGGCTACCTCCCTCTGTCGAATCGGCAAAACCGCTATTTTAGCGGCTGCCAGGGCCGGGAGGAAGCCACATGGGAAACTCAGTACCCCAGAGCCTCTGCATGACGGGTCAGCCCCTCGCGCATACGCCGTTTGATGGTGGTATAGGTATTGCGATCCTTCTGGGCCAATTGTACGGCCAGATTCATAGCCTCCTGCTGCAGCGCTTGCAGCGGATAAATGGCATCCACTACGTCCGCCGCCACGCATTCCTCGCCGGTCAATGGGGTGCCCAGAAGTGCCATCTGCTTGAGCACATGCTTGTTGGGAAGCAGCCCGATAATGTCCGTCATCACCTCGGTAAAGGGGATATGAATATTCACTTCCGGATAGCAGAAACGCCCCCTATCGGCCCTCATGACCCGAAAATCCAGAGCCGTCAGCAGTATCGCCCCGCCGGCATAGGCGTTGCCGTTAATACAGGCGATGGTGGGAGCATTGAACATGGCCAGACGGTACAGCACCCGCTCCAGCTCCAAGACAAAGTTTTGTACCCCCTCTGGCGTCTGACTACCCAGCCACTCCAGATCAATGCCGGTGGAGAAGGTTTTTTCATGCTCGCAGGTGATCAACAGGGCAGTATTGCCCTCGTAGTTTTCGACGGCATCGAGGGCCCGATGATACTCCCCCATCACGTCAATATTGAGCTTGTTTTCGTGCTCGTTATTGGTGAGCGTCAGCACGTGCACGCCGTCCACCAGCCGTAATTGCATAGTGGACATATTGAGATCTGAGGATTGTTTGGTCATGATCGAACTCCGGGCTGTTTTTCACTCTTGACAGTCTTCATAGCCATCACAGTCTAGCCAGCTGCCACGGCCCGACCTATGACAAAATCCTCCAGATGCAATGACATTCCCGGCCTGCTGCCTTAGACTCACGTCAAACTCATCCTCGGCAATAACGCCATCGATCACCGGATTATGTCGATTATTTCCTGGTCAGCGCTGAGCTGGTGCCTGATTCCCATCGCCTTGGTTTGCGCCATATACATTGCCTGGCAGGGCCGAGCCAATGAAGTCCTGCTCGCCAGCGCCCGAATGTTGCTGCAGCTGGTGGGCGTCGGCTATGTGCTGGTGGTGTTATTCGAGAACCCTTCCCCCTGGTTAAGCCTGGCGGTCTTGACCGTCATGATCACGGCTGCCGGCTGGATCGCGATTCGTCCTGTTCGCCACCAGAGCGGCTATCTGCAGCCGGCGCTGATCTCTCTCGGTCTTGCGGTTTCCCTGCACCTGTTGTTGTCGCTGAAGTTGGTGATGGGTGTGGAGCAGTGGTACAGCCCCAATGTGCTGATCCCGCTCGCCGGCATGTACTTTGCGAACACCATGAATGCCATTAGCCTGGCAGCGGAACGTTACCAGTCTGAACTCGACCGCAGCGTGGCACCCCTGGAAGCGCGGGGACAGGCCTTCCAGGCCGCCATGATCCCCCAGATTAATGGCCTTTTGGCCGTAGGCCTGGTGGCATTGCCAGGCATGATGACCGGTCAGATCCTGTCCGGGGTTTCTCCGCTGGTGGCCGTTCGCTACCAGATCATGATTATGGCCATGATCCTGGGCACCAGTGGCACTGGTGCCGCTCTGATGCTGTGGCTGCTAAGCCGACGACACGCGGATTGACACACGTCAAGGTAAAGCTTGCGCAAACGAACTACCCTGTCGTCTTTACTTTTTTCAGACGACAGACTGCATGACCAGCAAAGAATTTAGCAACAGCACTACCGTTCACTGGAACCAAGGCATGATCCAGCGATATGATCTGGCCGGCCCGCGTTATACCTCCTACCCAACGGCTCCGCAGTTTGTCGAAAACTATCCCACCTCGGAGGTGGACGCCGCCATTGAGCGCAGCAACCAGGCCGCCCGCCCGCTGTCACTGTATTTCCATATTCCGTTCTGCGACACCATTTGTTATTACTGTGGCTGCAACAAGATCGTCACCGCCAATAAAAAACGGGCCCGCCCTTACTTGGATGCCATGCAGCAGGAGATCGCCCTGCGCGCCAACCAGTTCGATACCTCTCGCCCGGTACACCAACTGCACTGGGGTGGCGGCACCCCCACTTACATCAGCGACGACGAAAAACGCGAACTGATGGCCGCCACCCGCGAGCACTTTCAACTGCTCGACGACGACAGCGGCGAATACTCCATCGAAATCCATCCCGGCGGCCTCAATCCCGACACTCTGGGTGTCTTGAGAGAGATTGGATTCAACCGCTTGAGCATGGGGGTGCAAGACTTCGACGCCCGGGTCCAGCACGCCGTTAACCGGTTTAACAGCTACGAAGAAGTGCGCCAATTGACCGAACGAGCCAAGGCTGAAGGGTTTCACTCTCTGAGCATGGATCTGATTTACGGTCTGCCCTACCAGAGCCTTGAGAGCGTCAGCCAGACTCTGGAGCAGGTGATAGAACTCGCCCCCGAACGCTTGTCGCTGTTCAACTACGCGCACCTGCCACACCTGTTCAAGAGCCAGAACCAGATCGATACCAAGGCCCTGCCAGAACCTCAGGAAAAACTGCAGATGCTGGAGCACTCTATCGAGCGGTTACAGCAAGCCGGTTATGTCTATATCGGCATGGATCACTTTGCCAAACCGGACGATGATCTCGCTGTGGCCCAACGCGAAGGGCTGTTGCAACGCAATTTTCAGGGCTATGCCACCCATGGCAATTGCGATCTGTTGGCCTTCGGTGTCTCCTCGATCAGCGCCATTGATAATATTTACGTCCAGAACTACAAAGACATCCCCAGCTATTCGAAGGCGCTTGAGCAGGGGCAAGCCCCCAGTTTTAAGGGGCTGACCTTAAGTGCGGACGATCAATTGCGTCAGGCGGTTATCAATCAGTTGATCTGTCATTTCAAACTGGATTTCGCTGCGATTGAAAGGGCTTACGAGATTGATTTTGAGGCCTACTTTGCCGAGGCTCTGGCATCACTTCAGCCCTTGCTGGACGATCAGCTGCTCAAGCGCAGCGAGGCCGGTTTGGAAGTTTCCGACGATGGGCGCCTGCTGATTCGCCGAATCTGCATGGCCTTTGATGCCTATCTGGATTCCCCGCAGCCGGTACGTTACTCGCGCATTATTTGATCCCCCCAAAGTGGTCTTACTTTAGGTCGCGGTGTGACTGTGGGTTCACCCACCAGCCGGGCTCTGGGAGTACTATCAGCTGCCAATACAGAGTAATATGGTGGGCTAATTCCAGTACTGACTAGATCTATGAGTGAATTTACCCACCTGGACAGCCAGGGCCACGCCCATATGGTAGATGTCGGCGCCAAGGCGGACACCGAACGCCAGGCCAGCGCCGAAGCCTTTGTACGTATGAACGCCGAAACCATGCAATTGATTATGGAAGGCGGCCACAAAAAAGGGGATGTGTTTGCCGTTGCCCGTATCGCCGGCATCCAGGCGGCCAAAAAATGCTCCGACCTGATCCCCCTTTGTCACCCCCTGATGCTGACCTCGATAAAGGTCGAGCTGGAAGCGCTGCCGCAACAGCAATGCGTTCACATCACCAGCACCTGCAAGCTGCGCGGCCAGACCGGTGTCGAGATGGAGGCCCTCACTGCCGCTTCCGTCGCCGCCCTCACCATTTACGACATGTGCAAAGCCGTGGACAAAGGCATGGTGATTGAGACTGTGCGCCTGCTGGATAAACAGGGCGGCAAATCCGGACACTGGGTCGCCGATACCCCCCAAAACCCCTCGGAGAAGTTGTGATGATCAACCTGCTGTTTTTCGCCCGCCTGAGGGACGACCTCGACTGCCAACAAGAGTCTCTGGCGCTGCCGGAGGAGGTCACCAATGTCGGTCAGCTTCGCGACCTTCTGTGCCAGCGGGGTGACAAGTGGCAGCAGGCGTTGAATATGCCGGGCCTGTTCGTCGCCGTGAATCAGGAAGTCTGTGACTGGAATGCCGAACTCAGTGGCGGAGAGGAAGTGGCTTTTTTCCCTCCCGTGACCGGCGGTTAAGTATGATTATCGTCCAGGAGCAGGACTTTGACCTGCAAGCTGAATACTCGGCACTGCGAGAGGACAGCCCGGCCATCGGCGCCATTGTGACCTTTACCGGATTGATGCGGGATTTTAATCAGGGCGACGATGTCCAGTCCCTGTTCCTCGAACACTACGCCGGCATGACCGAGAAGGTGCTTGAAAAAATCTGCGCTCAGGCACGCGACCGCTGGTCGATCCAACAGATACGGCTGATTCATCGGGTGGGTGAATTGCGTCCCAGCGACCAGATCGTGTTTGTGGGTGTATCCTCAGCCCACCGCGGCGATGCATTTGCCGCCTGTGAATTTATCATGGATTTTCTTAAAACCCAGGCTCCCTTCTGGAAACGCGAGCAGACTCGCGATGGTGACCGTTGGGTGGATGCCCGCCAGAGCGATGCCGATGCCGCCAGGCGCTGGCAAAAAGATTGAGGGGCTCACCAATGGACTATTTTGCATGACGGCCTATCAACCGGCGGACTTCGCCATACCTTCGGGTTTCCAGCATTACGCCGGCGATAACGCTGAAGATTACCTCGGCCCGTTTTTCTACCGCGTGCAGGAAGACGAGGGTGGTGAAATGTTTCTGGAGGGCGCTTTTCGCGTAAAGGCGCACCACTGCAATATGGGCGGCTCCACTCATGGCGGCGTGCTGATGAGCTTTGCCGATTATTGCCTTTGTATGCCTGTGTTTCTGCACCATTCGCCTGGCGTCGTTACCGTCAGCTGCAACAGCGAATTTATCGGCTCCTCCTGCGAGGGCGACCTGAT
The DNA here is from genome assembly GCF_011683955.1 of Pseudomaricurvus alkylphenolicus. Classification (GTDB taxonomy): domain Bacteria; phylum Pseudomonadota; class Gammaproteobacteria; order Pseudomonadales; family Cellvibrionaceae; genus Pseudomaricurvus; species Pseudomaricurvus alkylphenolicus. Next base: position 278,647 of record NZ_JAAQPI010000008.1, on the reverse strand, counting down.
TATGGGCCGCGCAGAGTTGACCCGACAGGGCAAATCACTGGCGTTTACCCGCTGCACACTCAGTGTCGATGACCGCCCCGTACTCACCGCCAGCGGTGTTATCAAGCTCCTGGAGCCGCGTTAACAATAAAGCCAGTCAGATCCTTCGAGCGGGCTGGCTGATGGCGGCCTGAATTTGCTGGTGCGCCTCAGACTCCAGCACATAGTCCAAGAGCTCCATATACTCCTGTCGCAGGTTATCGCCAAACAAGGGATCGTCGGCGGCCTCAATCTGGGCTTCGAGCTCCTGCCAGTCCCCGTCAGAGAGGCACTCGGCCATCAGCGGGTAGGTCAGTTCGTTTTCGCGATCAATATGGGACAGCTGGCGCATCAGGAACTCGCGAGAATCGCGCATCAGTCGATCCATGGGCACAACCGTGTCATTGGCAATCGCGGTAAACAGTGCATCCAGATCCCTCGTGGACTGTTCAAGATCCTGGTGCTCAGCGTGAATGGCGGCAATTTTCTTGGCGTGCTGTGGGTGGCTGCGGGCGATATGCGCGAAAATGACGTCCTCAACCGGGTGATGCCAACGCTCGGGATACACCTTGATATAGTCAAGGGCATCCAGAATCAGGGACAGGGGATTCTCGACCCGGCTGTCCGACTCCAACGACTCCACCTGGCGCTGCAAACACCGTAACAAGCGGCTGAAATGGTAGTGATCTTTATGTAGTTGTTTCTCAATCGGGTGCATAGGTCATATCCCTTTAATCTCAAAGGTTGAACAATTACAGCAACCCTTTGAAAATTACACCCTGACTGGACTCAGGCCCTTGATGCACATCAACTGGAGGAGCGGGCGCCCCTTCCCTCAGTTAAACCAAGTCGCTCTAAGCCCTGCCGTTTTTAGACTCAATGAATGATGATCCATGCCCGAGAATCGATGGTTAACCCTGCTGAAGAATCACTACAGCGCCCCTCTGGAACTGAGTTTCCGCCAGTTCAAGTTGGGGGCCATGCTGTTCTTTACCGGCCTGGTGATCGTCTACCTCGCCCACCAGCAGCTGCCACCCTCCGTGACTCTGGAGGTGGTAACATTGGTGGGTTTATTGCTGGTGGGGGTTGGGTTTTTGCTGGCCATGCTGGCGCAGATTCGGATGCTGATCAGCCGCATTCTTAACTTCTTCAGAAGTTGAATGCCTGTCAGACTTCTATTGGCTGCTCGAAACTGTCCAACGAGCGATTGACGTAGATATCGTAGCGGCTGGTTTTGCCACTAAGCTGGTAGGTCGGTGCCTGCCCCCCCAGAAGCGGCGCTTTACGCGGGCGCTTGACCACCACCCGATAATGGGCCAGCTCGCAGGCCAGTGGTAACAGCTCGCCGGCGTCTTCGTCCCGCCCTACCAACTGATGAAATACAGCCATGTCTTTTTTGACGCTCGCGGACTTACTGCGCTCGGGAAACATCGGGTCCAGATAGACCACGTCAAAAGTCTGATCAGCCTTTTGGCAATCGCTCAGGAATAGGCGCGCATCCCCTTTATGCAGGTGCATGCGACCGGCGATAGCCTGCAATTGCGCATCATCCTCGCTATGTCGGGCACGACGCAATCCGTCGCCAAGCAGCTCCGCCACCACTGGGGTACGCTCCAACAGCGTCATCTCACAACCCAGGCTGGCCAGGACAAAGGCATCCTTGCCCATACCCGCCGTAGCATCAAGCACCTTCAGACCTGGCCTGACGCCAACAGCCTTGGCAATCATCTGCCCCCTGCCACCGCCGAAATGGCGGCGGTGGGCAACGGCACCGGCGGCAAAATCCACACGAACAGGCCCCGGAGCTTTTTTGCCCAGAGGCTGCAGAGCCAACCCGCCCTCGCTCAGAATCAGCGCATAAGGGTATTCGGCGTGCCGGCTGAACTGCTTAAAGTCTTCAACCTCCAGCAACTCGCAGGGAAGGTTTTCCAGCAACTCGCTGGCGAGCGGATGCAGCGACGGCATCTCACAAATCAGAGGGATTGGCGCACTGTCGGACATGGCGTTCCATTGGAGACTGCATCAGGGGGATATCAAAGGGGGAACAGGCCCGGCCGCCAGATACGGCCGGGAGAGCATCAGAACTTAGCGACTGGCGATACTGGGAGCGATAAGGCGATCAAGATGGGCAATCAATTGCTCTGCGTCAGCAACAGCCACCAGCTGGTCACAACTGCCGGATACCAGCTCCTCGCTTATATGGCGGGCAGCTACCAGATAGGTTTCGCCCTTATCCATTTTATGATGACAATCACGCAGAGATACCCGTAACTCGGTGCCTTGTGTGATTTCACCTTTCCAGCGACGTTGCTCTGCCATTTGGTAGGTGTAGCCTTCGACCGAGAGAGCGCCGGTAAAGCTCATGGCGCGATTAATGAGGCTGTTCACATGAGTAATTTCAACCAGCGCCAGCCAATCGGCATCGGCAATCAGGGTTTCAGCCTGTTGTTGTGGGGTAAGTTGAGGTGAGCTATGCAGACTGGACTGAGACGATTGCTCAGCGCCGATGTCGGTAGCTGCAGCCTCTGTCGCCACCTTATCGCCGTCTGAGACTTCGGCGGTTTCCGCCCAAGAGACACTCATTACAGCAAACAGCGCAAAAGCCAACATTGATTTCATCATCGCTCCCATTCTCACCCGATTTGTCCCGGCCTTTACCCTCTTCAGGCAAAAGGTTTATCACCCAAACAACCTGTGCATTTTTTAGGCGCGCCTAGCTTAACCGCTGCCGGCATAATCATCAATGCCCCAGATTAATTTTTGAAGGCGACAGTCACCCTCAGAGCCCGCTCTGGCGACGGCGATAAACAAGAACCACCACCATTAGCACCATCAGCAATGCGGGAACCAGCGCAATATTGATCCAGCGCAGACGGGCTTCCAGTGCATCAATTGACTCGTTGAGCTGGTGCTGCACCTGACGCAATTGCTTGCGAGTCTCAAGGCGCTGGGCCTCGAAAGCCTTGATCTCCGCCTGCTGCGCGTCACTTAAGGTTGCCGCACCGGTATCGCCCTGCAGGTCCGGCGTTGGCGCCAGGCTGGCGATGGATGCCTCCAATTGCTCCAGTCGCTGCAGCAACACCTGCTCTTGCTGCTTGAACTTCTCCGCCGCTGCGCTGCGAAGCTCATTGACCACATCAAACGGACGGGAATATTGGCCCCGGGAACGCAGGCTGATCAGCGCCTCACTGCCACCCAGATTTTCCACCGCATTGATGACAAAGTCACCGTTATTGGCCCAGGGCACCATTACCTGCTGCCCAAAGAAGTTGGACACCTGTACCCAAAGGCGATCACTCAGCAGATCCACATCCGCCACCACAATTACGTTGACCTTGCCACTATCCCGATGTGGTGGCACTGACTCAGTCTCTTCCGGTTCCTGTGCTGATTCGTCGCCATCAACTTCTGATTTTTGTGTCGATTCAGCCGCCTCAGGTTCAGGCTGCTCATCCAGCTCTGGCTCCTTTTCCGGCTCTGGCTGCGGCGCAGCATCAAAGGCACTGGCGGCCTCACCACTGATCTTTGCGGCCAGCACATAGCGCTCACCCGTGGGCACAAATTCGTTCAACAGTTCGCCGTGGTCCCGAATCGACACGTAGCGTTCACTTTCGATCAGGGCCGCTGCGTCGGAACTCTGCAACAATGGCTGAAATTGAGTGGATGAACCTTCTGCCTGCAACAGATACCCACTGCTGGCAACATTGATGCTGTCCAACTCCGTCGTAATAATGGAGTTTCGATCCATCGCCTCATCCATTAAACCCACGATGCCGACATGGGGAAGTGGAACACCCCCGTTGGCAGCGGAAATTCTCAACCCCCAGCGGCTGTCACCGACAATTTGTCCGGGATCGAAATCCACACCCCAGCCAGCCAGCAATTCTCCCAGTTCTGATCCGCTGGCCTGGCCCGGCATGCGCGCATTGATCTCGGCATGGGGGTCCACAAACACCAGTGCCCGACCACCACTGAGCACAAACTGGTCGATAGCGTAGAGTGTTTTTTCCTCGAGGTTTTGCGGATGGGCAACCAGCAATACATCCAGATTTTCATCCATCAGACTGAGTCCGGAGTCGTGAATCTGGCGTACCTCAGCCACACCGCGAAGCTGTTCTATAATCGCCCACGGGTCTGTGGACTGGCGGCTGGCAAAATCGTAACCGCCAAACATCTGCACGCCGCTGATAACGCCTACCGCTAATTGCCGGTTACTGCCAAGACGATAAATCACCTGACTGATATCGTATTCGAGAAAACGTTCGCGCTCGGGATTAAAAAAAGCAATCACTTCACCGGCGGCCTCTTCTTGTCCCTGCTGACTCTGCCGCTCCACCACCAATCCCATATACATGGTGTCACCGCCCAGACTGACGGGGGCCCCCTGCAACCCGGCCAGAGTAGCCTCGTCCTCAGCTTCACTGAAGGGCTCCGGATCAATCATCTCCAATGTCAGCTTACCCGGATTCAAGGCTTCATATTCGGTGAGCAGATCGCGAATTCGCTGGGCATAGTCACGCAACTGCGGCAATTCCCGCGCAACGGACTCAGAAAAGAAAAACTTCATCACCAGCGGTTCTTCAATATCCGCCACCAGCTGCTTTGAGCCTTGCCCCAGGGTATAGAGTTCCTCTTCAGTCAGATCGATACGCCAGGCGGGCGCCATTTGCAGCAGCGCCGTGACCACCACCAGCAAGGTAACACTGGCCGCAACGCTATAGCCGCGCAGTGAGGTAAACAAATTCATCATGAATTACTCCGCACGTTTCCAATCTACAACCGCCACGGTGGCCAACAGCCAACAGAGCATAAATACCAGGAAGAAACCGACATCCCGCACATCCAGCACACCCCGGGAAATGGCCTGAAAGTGCGTCAGAAAACTCATTGACGCGAGCACGTCGGCCAACGCCTGAGGAAACGTTGATTGCATGGCATTCACCACCGGTGCAAAGCCCAGCAGGAGGAATACCAGACTGACGACCAACGACAGTACAAACGCAATCACCTGATTTTTTGTCAATGCGGAAAGGAAGCAACCCAGGGCCAGAAAGCTGCCGCCCATGAGCCAACTGCCAACATAAGCCGCCAGGATAATGCCGTTATCGGGGTCTCCCAGATAGTTCACGGTGATCCACATGGGCAGAGACATCAACAGCGCAATGGCGGTAAAACTCCAGGCTGCCAGAAATTTGCCCAGCACCGCGTCGAGCGTTGTCAGCGGTAGAGTCATCAGCAATTCGATGGTGCCAGTCTGTCGCTCTTCTGCCCACAGACGCATGGCCAGCGGCGGCATCAGTACAAGATAGAGCCAGGGATGAAAAGTAAAAAAGGACATCAAATCCGCCTGCTCACGGCGGAAGAAGCTGCCCATTTCAAAGGTCAGAAACCCACTCAGCAGAACAAACACCGAGAGAAACACATAGGCCAGTGGCGTGGCAAAGTAGCTGCGCAGCTCCCGACGATATACGGATTTGGTCCGCGCGACGGCGCAAAGTACGGCTGCACTCATCCTTGCACTCCTTCGTTAGCAGCGGCGGTCACCCGACGAAACACATCATCCAGACGACCGCTGGAAATCGACATGGCTTTGGGTTCTATACCTTGCTCCTGCAATGCCAGTTGCACGGGCTGCCAGAGATGCTGCCCTTCTTCGGGTACCACAATCAGCTGATGATCACTGTCACTACTGATATAAATCTGGCGAACACCCGGCAGGGTTTTGAGGGCATCCATAACCGCCATGGGTTGTTCCACTTCCAACTCGATGGCCTGGTAGTAATCGGAGCTTGCTTTCAGCTCTGCCGGCGTGGCATCTGCCACCAGACGACCTTGATTGATAATAATGGCGCGCTGACAAACGGCTTCCACTTCTTCCAGAATGTGGGTGGAGATAATCACGATTTTGTCACTCGACAATTCCCGGATCAGCTGCCGGACTTCAAATTTCTGGTTTGGGTCCAGCCCATCCGTCGGCTCATCGAGCACCAATACCTGAGGATCGTGCAAGAGTGCCTGGGCAATGCCCACGCGCCGCTGAAACCCTTTGGACAAGGTTTCCACCGGACGCTGCTGCACATCCTGCAGCTGTAACCGTTCCACAACCCGATCCACACAGGCATCGCGGCTCGCGGGTGCCACGCCGCGGGCCTCTGCGATAAAATTCAAAAAAGACCGCACCCGCATGTCACCATAGCTGGGAGCGCCTTCAGGCAGATAGCCCATAAGGCGTTTGGCTTCGAGCGGCGAGCGCACCACATCCTGGCCAAAAACGGTAACTGAGCCGGTGTCGGGCTTCAGAAATCCGGACAACATGCGCATGGTGGTTGATTTGCCAGCGCCATTGGGGCCGAGAAATCCCAATACCTCGCCTGGTCTAACCGTAAACGACAGATTGTCGACGGCGGTAAAGTGACCAAAACGTTTGGTCAGCTGCTTTATCTCAATCATAGAAATTCACTGGTTATAGCGCCGCTTACTGAGAATACATAGAAGCGCGCCTGTTATTGAGTTGAATTCAATGTTGGGCAGAATATAAGGTCGACGACGGGTGTTTTCAAGCTCCGACCTATGGCCCAGTCGCTCCCGACCCGTCATTCCTGCAAGAGCAGGAATGATGCTGAATCCAAAACAACGGGAACGGTATAGCGTCCTGCAGGAAACTAACTGCTGAGCAGCTGTTTGGCCTCGGCGATTTGCTCGCGGGCCTCGTCGAGAATACGAATGGTCAGCTCGGGACTGAGTTCGCCAAGCGGCAATTTTTTGAACGCTGGAACCTGATCAATGCGAGGCAAGGGGATGGCGTGCTTATTGCGGATGTAACTGTGCAACAGCGCAATCTGAACAATATCGCAGAGGTCAGCATCGCCTTTGGGATTACGCTGCCAGTCAGCAACACTCTTGGCGACTTCGACAAACTCCGGAGGAAACTTCCACATTTCCAGAATCTGCTCGCCGGCCTCCGCCCGCAGACTCTTCAGGGCGGTATCAATGGATTCTTCCGACTCCATCAGCTCCGGCTCATTTTCAATATAAGCCAGGATGGCGATAACCCCGATGTTGTGCAGTAATCCCGCCAGCATCGCCTCTTCGGCGAGCTGCCTGCCCTTGGCCACCATGCGGGCAATCACAAAGCTTATGGCACCAACCTCGACACTGTCCTGCCAGGCCCTCAGCATGCGCTTGCGCAGAGCAGGCGACTGACTGGAAAACAAGTCTCGCACTGCAAAACTCACCACCAGCTGGCGGGTGGTGTTGAGGCCGAGGCGGACAATGGCATTACTGGTGGTGTCGCACTTGCTGGCCCCATGGTACAGCGGGCTGTTGGCCGCACGCACCAGTTTTGCGGCGATAGAGGGATCGGCATTGACGACTTTGGCCAGCATATCCGCGTTGGTGTTGTCGTCTTCCAGCAGGTTACGAACCTTCATGGCCACTTCCGGCAGACTGGGAAGGACAAATTGATTGCGCTGAAGTGCGTTATGGAAACCACTGAGCAATTCCTGCTCTTCCATTTCCTCCACCGTGGACACCATACTGACGTGGTAGACATCCTCTGCTCGCTCGTAGCTGCTAAGCTCCTCGGCCAGATCCTCCAGGACATCGCTGTCTACAACGATCAGTTCACAGGGGCCGGTTGTAATGGCCGTGTATTGGCGGGGACGCAGGCGCGCCAGCTGTCGGCGGGCGTTGGGTTGCCCGGCGGCGACACGAAAACGCTTGCCATCCGCAGACTGCAGCTCCACCTCACCACTGAGAAGAAAGTATTCGTTGCTGTCGATGTCGCCAAACCCAAATAGCTGGGTCTTGCGAGCCACCTTGCGCCACTGTACCTGGCTGCGCAATAGCAGTAACTGATGGGCATCCAGTCCTTCAAAGGGTTCAAACTGCTGTAGTCGTTCCGGGGTCAGCTCACCCGCTTCCTGATCTTGCATACCGCCGTGATTTCCTGTCGCTCTACTTAATCTACAGGGCAGATTGTAACCGATGGTCGGTGAATAGAAAGCCAAAACGTGTAATTGCTCCACACGCCCTCGCTCAGAACTGTTATCATCCGTCCCCCCTAAAGGTTTGTCCCAACTTGTTGGCCACTCGATATGGTTTTGTCCTCGCTGCGCGCACTGATCACACCCTCGACTTGTCTGGCCTATTGCCTGTTCGGCGCCTGTCTAATCCTTTCCGGTTGTGCCCGCTACCAGGTCACGCTCAACGAAACTCCGGTTTATACACCTCCCCCGCTGTTCACTCAGTTTGATACCCGGGACCCACAGCTCAAGCGCTGCCTGGATCAGGCCATTAAGGATGGTCAGTATCGTTCAGCAACTGCGGTCTCCAGGTTGATCTGCAGCCACGCTGGATTAACCAGCCTTGAAGGCATTGAACAATTCAGAGGCCTGAAGGAGATCGACATCCGTGATAACCGGGTTCAAAGCCTGGAGCCGCTTCGCTATCTTTCACAACTGGAGGTTTTGCTGGTATCAGACAACCAGCTAAGTGATGCCGCAGTGCTGTTGACACTACCTGCCCTTTCTCAAGTGCACCTGGATAATAACCCTGAGCTCGGCTGCGACAATGTGCACCAGTGGCACCAGCATTATCAGGGCGAGGCACGCCTGCCCGGTCAGTGCCTGTAGGGCTCAAACCGCCCCAGCCCGGGCTGGCTATCCCGGATTAAACGGCGCGGAGGGGGTGAACATCAGCCCGGCCACATTGCGGTGATGATGCATGATGGTCATTTTCACCGGCTCATCGTTGATGGGCCCCACAACCTTCTTGAAGCATACGTCCACCACAGTCCCTACCGGAGGCACCTGGTAGTGTTCGATCAAGACCGAAGCTCCCCCATCTGAAATGTCTCTGGCAAAACCAATGATGGCCCCAAACGCGGGGTGGGTGATTTCTACTCGTATAGAAGTTGGTCTGCGCTCGAATCGCCGACGCTCATCCACGGCAATGACTCCTTATGCCCTGCTCACTCTCTGGGATTCCAAATAAACCACAATCCATCGGTAATTACTATCGGCTTCATGGCTATTGGTCTTTTAAATATGGCACCTAAATTGGCTAAACGCTAGAAACACCGAGCTTACCCACAACGACTGTCATCTTGTTGACACCGATTGGTAGCCTGGCGGTAATAATCCACAGCATCTGTGGATAAGTCTGTGGATGTCCTTTGTGCACCCGGCGCAATCGCTGAGTCGATGTGGACCCCTTCCAACTTGTCTAAAAAATATGCAAAGGATTTTTTATCTTAGTTTCAACCACTTAAGGGTCTTGGAGGAATCCTTGTCGCGCCAATCAACCTCAGCCCGATCGATGCAAACAGTGCCTGCCGGCGTGTGGAAAAGACTGTCAGGTTTGACAGGTTAAGAGGTCGATATATCGCAAGTGATCGCTCACACTTGCCCTCAGTGGTACCCCTGAGCTAGAGATGAAGCCAGCCGAACCCCTGCTCCTGGCAGGCGTAGACCACACGCTCTATCCCGTCGGTCGCGTCAGCAAGTGTTTCGCGAGCCCGTTCCACACAGTTGTTTTTCTGGCTGATATGCCCCACCACCAGAGTCTGCAAACGCTCACGATTGCTGCGATGCAGGAAGCCTGCTGCCTGCTGATTACTGAGATGCCCCCAGGGACCACCGACCCGACGCTTGAGGGAGGGCGGATAAGGACCATAGGCCAACATCTGAGGGTCGTGATTGGCCTCTAACAATAGTCCATCGCAGTCACTAAAGCAGTCCTCAACGTGGGCGCTGATAGTGCCCAGATCCGTGAGCACTCCCAAGCGCTTGTCGCCGGCTTCGAATACAAATTGAGTGGGCTCGTTGGCATCGTGAGGCACAGCCACAGGCTGGATCAGGATATTACCCAGCTCAAAGGGTCGGTAACCTTCAATCAGGTTAAGCTCCGGGAGCTTGCCCAGGTCGCGGCTGCGAAAGGTGCCGGCGGTCATGTAGACGGGCATCCCGTACTTGCGCGACAGTGGCGGCACGCCTTTCAGATGGTCGGAATGTTCGTGGGTCACCAAAACAGCGCTGACATCCTCAGCGCGGTAACCGAGCCGCTCCAGTCGCGCCTCGGTTTCCTTGATGGTAAAGCCGCAGTCGATCAGAAGCAGCTGATCTTCAAACGCAACCAGAGTCGCATTACCGCGACTGCCGCTTCCCAATGATGCAAATTTCATCCGTCAAATCAGATTATGGCGGATCATATTGAGCAGTTTTTTGGCTTCCTGATTGGGAAGGTTGCGGGCGTAGCCATCGCGAACGCGCACTTCGATAGAATCGTTCCAGCCACGCACGACAACCAGATAGCCCGGCACTTCATCCAAGGGATCCGCCGATCCACTCTTGATACTCTTGAAGATCTTGCGGTTGCTTTCTGTGTCTTCCAGCTGCAAATGTGCCAAGACTTCTGACAAACTGTAGGGCGAGCTGCTCTCTGGCTGATCTTCATCCGCGGAACCAAACCAGCGCGAGAAGAATCCCGGCTCTTCGGTTTCATCGGTGTATTCAGGATCGTAATCGATGTAGTAAACACCCACCACTTCGTCAGAGCCCCAGGTGGAGAAAGCTCCCTGACGCACAGCATGGCCCACGGTTGCCCAGGCGCGATTGTATTCCAGAACCAGACGCAGCACCGGCTCTTCGCCCTCAGCATCCAGCTTCACCTTATCACTCAGACCGATGGTTTGCGCCAGCAGAGAAGCCGCCTGGCTGCTGCCGCTATCGCTGGCAATCGTCGCTGCCAGCTCATCAAGCATCCAGGATTCGCGCTCGCCGTTGATGGAGCGTGCCGGCCAGTTGATCTGGCCCTTGGAGGGCAGGTCTTTATCCACACTCATGTGCAAGACGTGAATTTCGGTACTGTCAGGCTGTACGCCCTGTTCAATCTGAAGGCGATATTTGTCTTTGGTTTCCTCATCACCCTTGAATTTCAACCAGCCTGTTTCGATGACACCACTGGTGGCGTCGGTGAAAACCACATTGAGATTATTCCGGGACAGGAAGCCCCTGACTTGAGGCCAGACTTCAGCGGGCGGCGCACTGACCAGAATCCAGCGGCGACCGCTCAATTTCTGAATTTTTACCCGATCAGTAAAAGCGCTGTCGGACAACGGCTGCGGGCGCGGAACCTCAAAACTGCCGGCCAGCTCCTGATCACGCTCGACAATGGCTGGAATCGCGTACAGCTGCTCCACCTTTTGTTGCTCTACGCCAGCGGGCACCTGCATAGGGGCAATGACGTCCGCCTTCAGGTAATCGTCGCCGCGATCGCGAAAATACCCTTCCGGACCAAACAGGTTGCTACAGCCGCTTAAAGCGACCAACGGCATTAACAACGCCGAGCGACGCATTATGGATTTGATCATTATTGTTGTCATCTTCGCTTGCATAGTTCAGTAATTACAGCAGTCCGGCGCCATTGAGCGCGTCTCGCACCTGCTGGTGGTATTGCTCCGCCAGCGGTGTCATGGGCAGGCGGATACCCGCTTGCATCAGACCCATTTCGGCCACGGCCCACTTCACGGGAATAGGGTTCGGCTCCACAAACATGGCTGCGTGAACCGCCATCAGCTGTTGATTGATGGCACGGGCTTCTTCGCTCTTTCCGGCGATCGCCAGTTCACACATTTTCGCCACCTGTGCCGGGGCCACATTAGCGGTAACACTGATGTCACCCTTGCCGCCCAGCAGCATCAACTCAACGGCAGTCTCGTCGTCACCGGACAGAACCAGAAAGTCCTCAGTATTGTCCAACAGAGTCGGGACGCGGTCGATTTCGCCGGTGGCCTCTTTAATACCAATAATATTGTCGACCTTTGACAGCCGAATAGCGGTTTCCGGTGACATGTCGACCCCGGTACGGCCGGGCACATTGTAAAGCAGCTGCGGCAGAGCGACCGCCTCGGCGATGGCTTTGTGATGCTGAAACAAGCCTTCCTGGGTGGGCTTGTTGTAGTAGGGGGTCACTGACAGGCAGGCATCTGCGCCCGCGCCTTTGGCAGAGGCCGTCAGTTCGATCGCTTCCTGGGTGGAATTGGCACCTGTACCCGCAATCACCGGGATGCGGCCATTGATCTGATCGACCACCTTTTGTATGACCTTCAGGTGCTCATGTACAGACAGAGTCGCCGACTCACCGGTGGTACCAACCGCAACAATGGCATGGGTACCTTGCTCAAGGTGCCAATCCACCAGTTTATGGAGGCCTTCCCAGTCCAGCTCATTTTCCGCTGTCATCGGGGTTACCAGGGCAACCATACTACCTTGAATCATGCATTGTCTCCGTCGGGCTTTCAGGCAAAAGCGTAATGTTACTGACGCCCAAACCCCGACACAAGTTCCCTTGGCATTTTCTTTGCCGGTTATTCTTAATCTTTGTCAATTAGGGCGAACAAAAGGTATCAGTAAACCCTGGCCTCTCCCGGAGGACGGGTTTTGAAACGACGATGGGCCCAGAGATACTGCTCGGGCTGCTCCAGGATTCGGGCTTCAATATATTCATTGATACGACGGGCGTCCCGCATGTCATCCCCTTGCGGAAACGCCTTCAGCGGAGGATGTATCACCAGCTCGTAACCACTCCAGCCAGGCAGACGACGCTGGGTAAAAGGCACCACCTGTGCCTTGCCGAGCCGGGCAAACTTGGCGGTAGCCGTCACTGTCGCGGCCTCGACTCCGAACAAGGGGACAAATAGCGACTGCTTGGGACCATAGTCCTGGTCGGGTGCGTACCAGACAATCTGCCCCTCTCTCAAGGCCTTAAGCATGCCGCGGACGTCTTCGCGCGGGATCACCCGGGTTTCCTCGTGATGACGCTCCCGCCCTCGACGCTGCACATAGTCGTAGACCGGGTTTTTATGGCGTCGGTACATGCCAGTGATAAAACGCTCCTGACTCATAAACGCCCCGCCGATATCCAGCGTGGTAAAGTGCATGGCCATCAGCAGAACACCCTGCTGGGGATGCTCGGGCAGATGCTCCAGCCCGCGTACCCGATAAAGCCGGCGCAGTCTCCAACTGGGCCAGAACCAGGCGATACCGGTTTCAAACAGCGCCATGGCGGTGGAAAAGAAGTTCTCGCGCACCAGCGCTTCTCGTTCCGCTTCACTCTTGCCAGGGAAACAGAGGCGAATATTGGTTTCGGCGATGTGACGGCGACTGCCCCCAACCCTCCAAAGCAAGTTTCCCAGCCCTCTGGCCATTAGCACTTGCAAAGCAAAAGGCAGCTGCGCCACCAACCACCAGAAGCCCATCAGCAACCACACCGGCCAATATCGCGGCGCGAGAAGAGATGCTTGAAATTGAGGTTTGTCCACCGGCGTCCCCAGCCTGCCAAAAAGCCGGCTATTGTTAGGGATTTTGCCGGCAACCGCCAGCAAAAAAAGACATGGCCTCAGACATTCAGGGCGCTGGGTTGGGGTTTCGATTGTGGATCGTGTTGATCGCCTTCATGACCTCTTTCTCCAGCGTCAGATCAATGCTGTCAATATTGCTGCGCAACTGCTCCATGGTGGTGGCACCAATGATATTGCTGGTGACAAATTCACGACTGTTGACAAATGCCAGCGCCATTTGAGCGGGATCCAGGCCATGCTCCCGCGCCAAAGCCACATAGTCTGCGGTAGCCGCACTGGTGCGTTCATTGGTATAGCGCGTAAAACGCTCGAACAATGTCAAACGGGCATCAGCCGGCCGCTGGCCATCCAGATACTTTCCGCTTAACACCCCGAAAGCCAAGGGTGAATAGGCCAATAAGCCAACTTTTTCACGCATGGCCACTTCAGCCAGCCCCACCTCAAACGTACGGTTTACCAGGTTATAGGGATTCTGAATAGAGACCACCAATGGCAAATTCCGTTCTTTTGCCAACCTCACCCAGGTCATGGCTCCCCAGGCGGTTTCGTTGGATAAACCGATATGACGCACTCGCCCCTCCTTGACCAATTCGGATAAGGCCTCCAGAGACTCTTCGATCTCGATGCTGTCATCTTCTACATGTCGATAATCCAACTGCCCAAAGAAATTAGTGACACGCTCGGGCCAGTGCACCTGGTAAAGATCCAGGTAGTCGGTTTGCAGGCGTGCAAGAGAAGCCTCAATCGCCTCGCGGATATGGTCCCGACTCAAGCGCGGGCCACCGCGGATATGCTCCATGCCGGTATTGCGATCCCCTCTCCCGGTCACCTTGGAGGCGAGCACTATACGATCTCGCTGGCCACGTCTGGCCAGCCAGTTTCCGATATAGGCTTCGGTGCGGCCCTGGGTTGCGGGTCTCGGCGGCACCGGATACATCTCTGCCGTGTCGATAAAATTGATACCCCGATCCATGGCATAGTCGAGCTGCTCAAAGGCTTCGGCTTCTGTGTTTTGCTGCCCCCAGGTCATGGTGCCCAGACCGATCACGCTGAGCTTTAAATCCGTATTACCCAATTGGCGATACTGCATGCTGCCTCTCCTATATATAGGTTGCCGACTCTAATCGCCGGCATACTCCCAGGTTTCTTCTCCCATAATCCAGTGCTTTTCGTGATGCTTGCGGGCGATGCCGTCGTGTACCAGTTTCTGCAGGTGCGACCACAGAGCCAGATGCGTCGCCCTGATCAAATCCCCACTGATTTCCGGATACACAAAGGGGGCAAGTTCCTCAATGGTGCCGGAACCGTGCTCCTTGAGTACCGCGATGGCCTTGTTCTCGCGGGTCATACGATGATCGTAGAGCTCCTGCAGCACTTTATCCGGCTCTGCAAGGACATGGCCGTGGGCCGGTGCCAGGTGCTTGATGCCCCGCCCCTTAAGCTTCATCAGAGAATCCAGATACTCCCACATGGTGCCACCGTGGGGCGGTACGATCACCACAGTGGCGCCCTGCATAATGTGATCACCGGCAAACAGAAGCTGCTCCTGTCGCAGCAGAAAACACACATGGCGCTTGAGGTGTCCGGGGGTGTGTATGGCCTCCAGCTGGTAGTCGCCACAGTCGATAACCTCACCATCTTCCACCTGTTTTTCCGGACGGAAGGTGTCATCGAGGTGGTCCAGATCTTCCAGATTACTGAAGCCGATCATGGTGGCGCCCGTCTCTTTGACGAGCGGCAGAGCCGCCGGGGAGTGATCTTCGTGCAAATGCGTTGCCAGCACTCGGTCGATTTTGCCGTCGGTGGCCTTCAGGATTGCATCAATATGTTCGGTTTTGTCCGGCCCCGGATCAACCACTGTATAGCGGTCGGTACCAATGATGTAGGTGTTGGTACCCGGCCCCGTAAATGAACTGGGATTACCCGCAGTCAGACGACGAACAAGCGGGCTAATGAAAACCGGTTCACCAACATTGAGATCGTAGTGAACCAGGGTGGTATGGATATCGGCCATTGAAAACTCCTAAGCCAGGCCGACGGGGAAAATCGCCGGCCAAAGTGATTTGGCAGGCTATCAAATTTTTTACGTCTCACACAAAGCCGACAGCCCAATTGTCAGTATTCACCGAACAACCAGCAAAAACGGCCGATGAAATCGGCCATTTTTTGATCACTTAAACTCCATCTCCACCACCGGGCTAATGTCAGCTTCATAGTCGACACCATCCCAACCAAAGCCGAACAGCTTCAGGAACTCCTCGCTGTAGCCCTTGTAATCGGTCAGATCGAAGAGGTTTTCTTCAGTAACCTGGGGCCACAGTGCTTCAATTTTCGCCTGGGTATCGGCGTTGAGTTCCAGGTTATCCATGCGGAAACGGTTTTGATCATCCAGGCGGGGTGTATCGGTGTACAAGCCCTCGGTAAACAGTCGATACAGCTGCTCGATACAGCCCTCGTGGGTTCCTTCTTCCTTCATGACTTTGTACACCAGGGAAATATACAGCGGCATAATGGGAATCGCGGAGCTGGACTGTGTGACGAGCGCCTTGAGAACGGCAACATTGGCCGTGCCGGAAACACCCGCAAGCTCGGTGTTGATAGCCTTGGCGGCGCGATCCAGATCTTCTTTGGCCTTACCGATAGTGGCATGGCCGTAAATTGGCCAGGTGAGTTTATCACCCAGGTAGGTATAGGCCACGGTATTGCAGTTGTCGGCCAGCAGATCCGCCTCTTTCAGGGCTGCCATCCACAGCTCCCAGTCTTCACCTCCCATCACTTTAACGGTATGGGCGATTTCGTCCTCATTGGCGGGCTCGACGGTGATGTCAGAGATCGTCAGCGTATCCGTGTTGAGGTTCTTGGCGGTATAACCCTCATTGATAGGCTTGAGAACACTGGTGTACAGCTCGCCGGTCTTGGGATCCTGGCGACGTGGCGCACCCAGGCTGTAGACCACCAGGTCCACCTTGCCCATATTGGCCTTGAGCAGATCAATGGCTTTTTCCTTGCACTCATCCGAGAAGGCGTCGCCATTGATGCTCTCGGCATAGAGCCCCTCGGCCTTGGCCGCCTGCTCAAAGGCAGCGGTATTGTAGTAACCCGCCGAAGCCGTGCGTTTTTCTGTCGGCGGTTTTTCAAAACAGACACCCAGGGTATTGGCGCCTCCGCCAAAGGCCGCAGTAATACGAGAGGCCAGCCCATAGCCGTTGGAGCAACCGATGACCAGGACGTTTTTGGGAGCCTTATCAATCGCTCCCTGTGCCTTGATGTAATCAATCTGTTGCTGAACGTTGGCCGCGCAGCCCTGCGGGTGCGCCGTGGTGCAGATAAAGCCGCGAACCTTGGGTTTAATAATCATAATTCCATCCTTCGGCATGGTGTCAGTCGTGTAGCGGACGTCATTATAGACAGCCGACCAGGAGAAAACAGTGATTTCACCGTGAAAATGGCCATTTACTGTCTGATTTTCCACTCGAGCTGGCTATAATGCCCGCCTGATACAACCCCATAAGAGACAAGCCACCGATGTACTCCCTGCGCCACGCCACCAGCGACCTCTGGACACAGACCGTGATAAATAATATGGATGACTTCCTCATCGACCATGCCGCGGCGGAGAAAAAGGCGTCCGGCATGGCCATTTCCATGTTATCCCACTATCCCGACCGCACCCGGCTGGTGAAAGCCATGATCGATCTGTCCATTGAAGAAATGACTCATTTCCGAGAGGTGGTCAAGATCATGACAGAGCGTGGCTTGCAGCTGGCTGCGGATGAAAAAGACCCCTATATCAACGAATTTCGCAAGGCCATGCGCAAGGGCAGCGAGCCCTATTTTTTAGACCGACTGTTGACTGCCGGCATTATTGAAGCACGGGGCTGCGAGCGCTTTGGGTTGGTGGGAGAAGCTTTGCCTGCTGGACAGCTGCAGGATTTCTATCGCCTGATCGCGAAATCTGAAGCCAAGCACAACACGCTGTTTATTGATCTGGCCGGACTCTATTTTTCGGAAAACCAAATCGCTGAACGCATGGACCAACTGTTGGACCTTGAAGCGGATATTGTATCGAAATTGCCGATTCGCGCCGCTTTGCACTGATCGGATCCTATGAGCGCTGTGGAGAAATATCTCAGCCGCTACGCCGAGGAAGAAGTCGGCTATCTGGCTGGCTGGCCGCCGGGGTTCGCCTACCAACACTGTGTAGTCATACCTGTCTATGACGAAGAGACGCACTTTGCAGAGCGGCTCCTGCCCCTGCTGGCATCAAATCACGCTTTGGGGATTATCGTCATCAATCGCCCGGATAACCGCGCGGAGTGTGACGCTAATGAGTCTCTGCGAATCTGGTTACAACAGCGCTTACCGCGAATTCACTGGCGCAACGGGCCTTTGTTGCTGCTAGGTGACGACCACAGTGAGTTACTGCTGGTGGACCGTGACCTCAAACCCATTCCACGTAAACAGGGGGTTGGCCTGGCCCGGAAAATCGGGGCAGATTTGGCTTGTTCATTGTCTTTGCAAGGGCATCTCTCGAACTCCTGGATACATAACACCGATGCGGATGCGCACCTGCCCGCGAGCTATTTTAAGGCCAGCCTTGCGGTGGCAGACCATTCAGCCATCAGCTATGCCTTTGAGCATATCCGCGACGACAGTGCCATCAGCCATGCCACAGCTCTCTATGAGCTGACCCTGCATCACTATCGGAACGGGCTGCAGCGTGCCGGGTCTCCCTATGCTTTTTATACCCTGGGCAGCACACTTGCGTTTGATGTTAAGCGTTACGCCCAAGTCCGGGGCTTTCCCAAGCGCGCCGGAGGCGAAGACTTTTACCTATTGAACAAGCTTGCCAAACTGGCGCCGGTCAAGAGCCTGAAGGAACCGGTCATTCGACTGGAGCCCAGACTTTCTCACAGAGTACCCTTTGGAACGGGCCCTGCCGCACAAAGGATCCAGGAACAAGGAGAAGTTCTCAGCTATGCCACTGAAATCTTCGACGCGCTCAAAGAGTGGCTGACTTATGTTGAACGGCACCGATATGTGGCGGGCTCCCTGGAACGATATCAGTCTGAACTCAGCCCCCCAGTGCAATCGACACTGGCCGACCTCGATGTGAACAGCTTGTATCGACATCTGCAGAAGCATCCCGGAGAGGCCCATTTTCATAGCTGGTTTGACGCTTTTCGGACATTAAAATTTGTGCATTATCTGCAGGCTCAGCACTTCCCGGCTCAACGTCTGCTGATCACGGCACCCCCTTGAGGTATTGCCGCGAGGGATTGGCAACCCCCCACAAAGTGTCAGAATATTTGACAACTTTGCGCGGTAGCCCGCTAAAGAAACAACCATTCTTTCACGAAGTCTGCTAATTCCTGGCCGGAATAGTCGTTGTGGAATTCAACACCACTATATGTGGCTCTAGAACCGTCAATTTTCCTAAATCGCCGGCACAGATCGTCAGGAATACTTACACTTTGCACGATTGCTTTAGGTGAATTGGGGTCAAACCTGTTGAATATCGCGCCACATGTACGCTGGCATAAACCTTGCAGAAACAAGAAACCAATGCACCAGAACAGATGACTCGCCAAGGAGGACAACTGTGGCAAGAAGAATTTACATCAGCCTGCTGGCCCTGATTATCAGCAGCCTGTTTACCACTGCGCAAGCCAGCCCAATTCTCTGGACAGTAACGGACGATGCCGGCGTTGCCACAACCAGCGCGGACACCATTTTTGGTACTTTTAAGTACGACCCGACAGATGCCAGCGGCACGGCTTACTCAATGATAGATCTGACCGTGCGCATGACCGACCTGATCTCTGGTGCAGCTCCCCCTGTTATCAATCTTACAGACGCCGAATTCGATCCGGCATTTTCCGGTCCGGACACACTTGCGACAACCGGCTCTGTTTTCATTGTTGATCTGGCGTTCTTTAGCCCATTAACCGCTGGCACTACTTCTCCAATAGAGTTTGCTCTCTTTGGTGACACAATCGCCCCGAGCGATGATCAGATCATTGCGCCTACCTTCTTCGTCAGCTCAAGCACCATCCCCACCAGCAGCTCCCTGACGCTATTGGCACTGGGTATCGTTGCTCTCGGTTGGTCAAGACGCCGCAGAAAGTGAATTCCTCTCCCATAAAAAAACCGGCCAATGGCCGGTTTTTTTATGGCTACTTAAAAGTTGCCGCCTTACAGCAGCAACTTTCTGATATCACCCAGCATCGACACCATATAGGTAAAGAAGCGACCGCAATCAGCTCCGTTGATAGCACGGTGATCATAAGACACACTCAGGGGCAACATCTGTCGCGGCTCAAACTCCGAACCATTCCAGACCGGCTTGATCTGGGCTTTTGAAACGCCCATGATCGCCACTTCCGGCGCATTCACGATTGGCGTAAAACCGTTACCGCCTATGGCACCCAGGCTGGAAATGGTAAAACAGCCGCCCTGCATATCGCGCGGCATCAGCTTGCCATTGCGGGCCTTAGCTGCAACTTCAACACTCTCTGCCGCCAGCTCCCACAAGCCCTTCTTATCCACATCGCGGATCACAGGAACCATCAGACCATTGGGGGTATCCACGGCCACACCGATGTGAATGTACTTTTTCTGAACAATGTGCTGGCCATCAGCATGCAGTGAGACATTAAAGCTCGGCTCTTCCGCCAGGGCTGCAGCGGCAGCCTTAAGCAGGAACGGCAGCGGCGTCAACCTGACGCCACGTTTTTCCGCCTCTGCCTTCATAGACTTACGGAAGGCCTCCAGCTCGGTAATATCCGCGTCATCAAACTGCGTCACGTGTGGCACGTTGAGCCAGTTGCGCGTCATATTGGCAGACGTGACCTTGGCGATCTTGCTCATCTTCTGCAGTTCGATTTCGCCAAACTGAGAGAAGTCGATCTCGGGCACCTCGGGGATGCCGGCACCGGTAGACAACTTACCGCTATCCACATCGGCAATAATCTGCTTCACGTAGGAACGGACATCGTCCTTGGTCAGACGGCCACGGGGACCACTGGCCGACAATTTGGCCATATCCACACCCAGCTGGCGAGCCAGCTTGCGTACGGAAGGTCCAGCGTAAACACCACCTGAGGAGGGCGCCTGCGCCGGCTCAGCGGCGACCGGAGCCGGCGCGGAAATCTTGGGACCTGAAGAGACCGGGGCGGGGGCGGCAGCAGGAGCAGCGGGCGCTTCCACTGCAGTGGGCGCAGCAGACTGCTCAGCCTCAAGCACCAATAGAATGTCACCTTCGGAGACTTTGGCGCCATCGGCAACCTTCAGCTCCAACACCTTGCCGGCTGCCGGAGAGGGAATTTCCATAGAGGCCTTGTCGGACTCTACAACCACCAGAGAATCACCCTCGGCAATCACATCTCCGGCCGCAACACAGATCTCAATCACATCAACGCTGTCACTGCCGCCCAGATCGGGTACCGGCACTTCAAGCGGGCCTGCAACGGCTGGCGCCGGCTCGACCGGAGCCGGAGCGGCCGGGGCAGCCTCGGGAGCTGCTGCCTCTGGCTCTGCTGCTGCAGCAGCTGTGGCCGCGGACTGCTGACCCTCAAGCACCAGCAGGATGGAACCTTCAGAGACCTTATCACCATCGGCCACTTTCATTTCCAGCACTTTACCGGCTGCCGGAGAGGGAATCTCCATGGAGGCCTTGTCGGATTCAACCACGACCAGGGAATCCCCTTCGGCCACTTCGTCACCAACAGCCACGCACAGCTCAATCACATCCACGCTATCGGCACCGCCCAAGTCCGGTACAGGCACTTCAACTGGACCGGTAGCCGCCGCCACCGCGGCCGGCGCGGGCGCTTCCACCACAGCCTGATCAGGTGTTGGCGCCGGTTCTGCAGCGGCCTCAGCCACCTTGGCCGTCGCACCCACAATTTCCAATTCCAATATGGCATCGCCCTCGGAGAGTGCATCTCCCTCCTTGACTTTGAGCGCCACCACTTTGCCGGAACTCGGGCTTGGCACTTCCATAGAGGCCTTATCAGACTCGACCACTACCAGCGACTGCTCAGCCTCAATAACCTCACCAGGCTCGACACAGATTTCAATCACATCTACTTTGTCCGCACCACCGAGATCGGGGACGGGAATAATCTCAATCGTCATATTCGCTACCTATCCTCAGTCTTCTCGATCAGCTGTACAGGGGATTGGCCTTGTCGGCCGATATACCAAACTTCTTCATCGCCTCGGCAACCACCTTGGCTTCCAGCTTGCCCTCATCCACCAGCGCCTTAAGAGAAGCCAACACCACAAAGTGACGATCCACTTCAAAGAAGCGACGCAGTTTGGTGCGGGTGTCACTGCGGCCAAAGCCATCGGTGCCCAGCACCGCGTAGTGACCGGGAATGTAGGCGCGCAACTGCTCCAAATAGGACTTCATGTAGTCTGTGGCACCAATAACCGGTCCCTCTCGACCCTTGAGCTGAGCAGTCACAAACGCTTCCTGCGGCTCCGATTCGGGGTTCAACAGGTTATGACGCGTGCAGTTTTGTCCATCACGGGTCAGCTCGTTAACACTGGTCAGACTCCAGATATCAGATTCAACGCCGTAGTCTGCGCGCAGCATTTCAGCAGCCGCTTCCACTTCACGCAGAATCGAGCCGGCCCCCATCAATTGCACCTTCAGCTCGGAACTCTTGCCTTCCTGTAGCAGGTACATCCCCTTGATGATGCCCTCTTCCGCGCCCACCGGCATTTCCGGATGCTTGTAGTTTTCATTCATGGTGGTGATGTAATAGAAGCAGTTTTCCTGCTCGTGGAACATACGCTGGACACCATCTTGAACGATAACAGCGAGCTCGTAGCCGTAGGTAGGGTCGTAAGTACGGCAATTGGGAATGGTATTGGCCAGGGTGTGACTGTGGCCATCCTGGTGCTGCAAGCCTTCTCCATTGAGAGTCGTGCGACCTGCTGTGGCGCCAATCAGGAATCCACGTGCCTGGCTGTCACCTGCTGCCCAGGCGAGGTCACCGATACGCTGGAAGCCGAACATGGAGTAATAAATATAGAACGGAATCATGGGTACGCCGCTGTTGCTGTATGCAGTAGCAGCTGCAATCCAGGCCGACATGGCGCCCGCCTCGTTGATACCCTCTTCCAGGATTTGACCGGTCTTGCTCTCTTTATAGAACATGATCTGGTCATGATCGTGCGGGGTGTATTTCTGCCCCTCAGAGGAATAAATACCCAGTTGACGGAACATGCCTTCCATACCAAAGGTACGGGCTTCGTCAGGAACGATCGGCACAACCCGCTCGCCAATCTGTTTGTCTTTGGCAAGCGTCGACAACAATCGCACAAACGCCATAGTGGTAGAGATTTCGCGCTCGCCGCTGCCTTTCAATTGCGCTTTAAAAGCATCCATGGGCGGGGTTTGCAGCACCGGGAAGTCCGCCTTGCGCGACGGCAGGTAGCCATTGAGCTCCTGGCGACGCTTGTGCATGTACACCATTTCCGGACTGTCCGGTGCAGGGCGGTAATAGGGTACGTTTTTAAGCTCGTCGTCGCTGATGGGGATACCAAAGCGATCGCGGAAGCGCTTCAGGCTTTCCAGATCGAGCTTCTTCACGGAGTGGGTTTCGTTTTGCGCTTCAGCGGATTCACCCATGCCGTAGCCCTTAACGGTCTGGGCCAGAATCACGGTAGGCTGACCTTTGTGCTCCACCGCCTCTGCGTAGGCCGCGTAGACTTTAAATGGGTCGTGACCACCGCGATTGAGGTACATGATATCCTCATCGCTGAGATCTTTGACCAGCTCCAGCAATTCCGGGTACTTGCCGAAGAAGTGCTTGCGCGTATAGGCACCGCCGTTGGCCTTGTAGTTTTGCAGCTCACCGTCGCAGACTTCGTCCATGCGCTTTTGCAGCAGGCCAGTGGTATCTTTTTCCAACAGAGCATCCCAGTGACGCCCCCAAACCACCTTGATTACGTTCCAGCCGGCCCCACGGAAAACACCTTCCAGCTCTTGCATGATTTTGCCATTGCCTCGAACGGGGCCATCAAGGCGCTGCAGGTTGCAATTGACGACAAAAATCAGGTTCTCCAGCTGCTCACGACCGGCGAGAGAAATGGCGCCCAGGGTTTCCGGCTCATCACATTCACCGTCACCCAGGAATGCCCAGACCTTGCGATCACCACGAGGGGAGAGATTGCGGGCTGACATATAACGCATCACGTGCGCCTGGTAGATCGCCTGAATGGGCCCCAGGCCCATGGAGACCGTGGGGAACTGCCAGTATTCCGGCATCAGCCAGGGGTGCGGATAAGAAGACAGGCCATCGCCATCCACTTCACGACGGAAGTTGTCGAGCTGCTCTTCACTCAGGCGCCCTTCGAGATAAGAACGGGCGTACATGCCTGGAGAGGTGTGTCCTTGAAAGTAAATCAGGTCGCCGGGCTGCTCGCCGTCGTTGCCGCGGAAGAAATAGTTGAAACCGATATCGTAAAGAGTGGCGGACGAAGCGAAAGAAGAAATATGGCCACCGAGGCCTTCGTCGTTGTCGTTGGCGCGCATGACCATGGCCAATGCATTCCAGCGAATCAGGGAGCGAATACGTCGCTCCATAAACAGATCCCCTGGCATGCGCTTTTCCGCCGTCACGGGGATGGTATTGCGATAGGGCGTAGTGATTGCAGCGGGCAGCTGCACGCCGGCATCAGTGGCTCGATCGGACAACTGCTTTAAAAGAAACGCCGCCCGCTCCTTACCGCCATAGCGGATAACGGAGTGCATAGCATCCAGCCATTCCCGGGTTTCCAGAGCATCCACATCCTCCTGAACCCGTTTTTCCTCTGTAGTCATACGCGTCAATCCTGTCTAAACAACCTGAAACAATCGCCCATTTGCTGATATTAGAGTATAGGCACCGCGAAGCAGCCGCTGCCATTATTATGGACACCTTAAAAATCTGTAGTATTTTTACACTATATCGATTTCAGCACAAGCCGAACCATGCGAAGCTGCCGTAAAGAGTGGCCAATTTGCCGAAATTCAACAACCTATGAAGAATTATTCTTGTAGTTTAACTACAAATTTGGGGGTATCTGACTACAAAACTACATGTAAGCCAGCGGCCAGCGGGGGAACCACTTGCCCTGACGTTAAAGGATTGGATGAACAGCTATGGGTAGCTGTAGTGGGAGGAGCGGCGCTTAAACAGCTGCATATCGTCAATGAGCACTTCGCCATCCGTATTGGCAACCGACTTGTCTGCACTGGCCGTTAACCAGACTGACTGCGAAGGCTTCATCACAGCTTCACTATAGGCCTGCAGAGACTGAGGTGTCAGGGCCTCAATCGCGCCAATCAGCTGCTCGCGACGATCGAACTTGTCGGCGTCAGAGACGATGTTGGACCAGAATCGCGCGGATTGTTCAGGCAGGTTCTTGGGCGCCTCCCGCAAGCTGGCCAACAGGGCTGAGCGATGCTGCTCAAACGATTCCACCTGCCCGGCCTGCTGGGCAATAAACTGCTCGATCTCTGACATTACCTCGGGCAGGGGCGTGGATGGAGACTGCACCACATAGACGTTTGCCGAAACATCCTTTAACGCCATGCTGGTAATAAAAACGATATATCCAAGCTGCTTCTCGGTCCGCAACTGGTGGAAGAATCCGGATCGCAACATTTGGCGCATCATCATCATGGATGCGCGATCTTCAACACTGTCGCCCAGGGCCTGCTGGTAAAAAACGGCCGCAACATCGCGATGGTCCACCTGCAAGTGACGCTGATCGATTTGCTGCGTCAGCTTAACCACCTGTGCCGGAGGAAGCGTCAGATCCGCCTCTTTGTCCGCATCGCGTCTCAATTTATGTTCAATCAACGTGGCGAGTTTTAGCGCCTCCTGACGGTAGAGATTTCCATGTATCAACGCCTTGATATCAGCCCCGATTAATACCCGACTGGCAAAACGACGAACATCTTCATGCTGAATATCTTCCAACGCGTCGGCCATGGCGCTTTTATCCCACAGGGGCGAGTAAAGCAATACCGGCATCTGTTCAAACAACTGTTCGTAAGGGGTGAGCTGTCTTTGATTGCGCCATCGCCGCATCAGTTCTTGCTTCAGGCGCTCGACGCGACCGGACTGGAAGCGGTTGCGCTCGATGGCATTAAGCAAACGACTCAGCAACAACCCCTGACGGTCGTTATAGCCGGACAACTGGAGATCAAAACCCCGACTGTTGGCGGATATATTAAAGTTCAACCCGGCCAGGGCCGCGGGATAGGCAAATTCATTCAGACTGTCGTTGAGCAGATCCACATACAAATGCGTCAACGCCGCCTCTCGGATACCCTGTGCGGCCAGAGGCGCCATCACCCGAATGCGAATGCTGGCTTTCGGCACCTGAAAGCGATCATCCTGCTTAAACCAGATGTTGATCGCATCGCCAGAACTGATTTTCTCAGGATTGACCGCCGCCGTTTCCATAGGCGGCAAATCTTTGACCTGCAGACGTCGAGGCAAAAAGCTATTGGGTTTTGGCAGTTCCAACCTGGCTAAATGCCCCTTGGGAACCGCGGCCACCTCGTAACGCAGTTGCTCCACAGAATATGGGGTGTTATAGAGTTTACTAACGCGATTGGTTTCGACATCCGGAGCGGTCACCATCCAGAGAAAGTTGTCCGGCTTGAGATATTTCAAATAACGGCGTATCAAACGCCCATCGAATTCGTCAAAGGCGTAGCGCCCTCGAATAATATCCCGTGCCCGATAGCGATGCATCTGATTGGAGAGCTGGCTGACGGTATGGATGGCTTCACCTTTTTCCGCAAACCGGAAAGCGATTTCCGCGAGATTCTGCTGTTCCTCAAAGCGCCACTTTTCAATGCCCCGCTCGCGGATAAGCTGAATCATTCGGAAGGTGATGGCAACAACCTTTTCCTGATTGGCATAGCCGTCCGGTGTCAGTTGCATGGAGATATTGAAGGTGCCCTGATTGCGACCGTCGATACCGCCCCCGGCGCTAAGCCCTTCGACCCACCCCAGATCCTTGAGGAGTGACAGTAAACTGCCCTCCCCTTCGTGGCCCAGCAGATTACCCAGATACTGTAACGGCTTTTGGCGGTAGAGATTGTCAGCGGAAGGAACCGGAAAGACGAGACTCAAGCGACGCTCGTCTTTCTCAGGTTTGACCTGCACCCGCGCTGGCAAAAAGTTGCTGCGAAACATGTCCATACCGGTGATCGGCGCCCTGGTTTTACGCCTTTTGATAGCACCAAACCTTTCCACCACCATACCTTTTAGCTGACCCAGCGACTCCCGCCCCAAGACCACCAGCGTCATATTGTCGGCCGAATAATAATCTCGGTAGAACTCCAGCAAATCCTTCCTTACCGAATCGCTATCGCGATCCGCCAGAGTCTCCAGGCTGCCGACGCTGAATTTGGACATGGGATGCCGCTGGCTGACGATATGGCGATAGACATCCAACTCTCTGCGATAGGCATTCTTGATCTTGGATTTGTATTCGGAGTGAACCGCTTTACGTTCACGTTCAACGTATTCAGCGGTAAAAAGGGGGGCAACAAAAAACTGTGCGAACCGATCCAACGCCTGGTCGAGATGGGATTGTTCAACATCAAAGAAATAGTTAGTGTGCTCAGGGCTGGTGTAAGCGTTGTGCGAGCCGCCATGGCTGCTGATAAACGCCTGGTACTCTTCAGGTTGCGGGTATTTTTTGGTCCCCAGGAACAGCATGTGCTCGAGAAAATGGGCGAGACCGGCACGATCCCGGGGGTCGTCGGCGCTGCCGATATGCACATCGAGTGAGGCGGCAGCCTTATCGGTTTCCGAGTCTGAAATCAGCAGGACACGCAGGCCATTGTCCAGATGGAGGTACTCATATTGACGATCATCGTTGGGACTGGTGATTACCTCGGCCGACTTGTCCCTGGCGGACAGAGATGTGGCCGTTAGCAACAGGATGAAACCCAGCGACAGCAGCCTCAATGTCATCAATACTCGCAAGCGCAATTCCCTCTATTCCCTCTAGGTTAACAAAAACTCAATATGCTTCACTGTACGGCCCCCTGACAGAGGCTCCTGTTTGGGGGCTGAAGCTCTCAGTTATCACGCTGATGGCTCCTTAATCACGCTGATGGCTCCCAATAATCAAGCTGAAGGTTCCTTCACCGGTTTGGTGGCCGCGGGTTTTGACGCCCGGACTGCTGCCTCCTCCGCTGGTGGAGACAGCTCCGCCAGCGGCCAGGCATTGAGAATCGCCTTGATCAAGGTCGCCAGGGGAATGGCAAAAAACACTCCCCAGAATCCCCACAGACCGCCAAACACCAGCACGGCCAGAATAATCGCCACCGGATGCAGATTCACCGCCTCAGAAAATAACAGAGGCACCAGCACGTTGCCATCCAGGGCCTGAATAACGCAATAGGTCACAAACAGCCAATAGAACTCATTGCCCAATCCCCACTGGAAAAAACCAATCATCAATACGGGCAGAGTCACCACTGCCGCGCCGATATAGGGAATCACAACCGACAGTCCCACCGCCAGTGCAAGCAACAGAGCGTAGTTCAGCCCCAGCAACAAGAAGGCGACGTAGGAAACAGCTCCCACCACCAGGATCTCAATAGCCTTACCACGGACATAGTTGGCAACCTGGTCATTCATTTCATGCCAGATCTGGCTCATCATGGGCCGCTGTCTGGGCAAAAACCCGGCCAACCAGTGCAATATGGCGTCGCTGTCCTTCAAGAAGAAAAACACCAGAATGGGCACCAGGATCAGATAAATCAGCAGGCCAATCACCAGTGGCAGGCTGGACACCGATACCGACAGCAGGTTCTGCCCCAAACCGCCAAGTTCCCGGCCCGCCAGATCCATCATTTCCTGAATTTGCGTTTCGGTGATCAATTGCGGGTACTTTTCTGGCAACAGCAACAGGAGCCGCTGCCACTCCATCAGCATACCTGGCACTTCGCCCGCCAGACGGGCACTTTGCTGCCATACCACCGGCACCAGATAGACAACCGATAGCACCAGCGCCGCAATCAGCAGGGATGTGGCCGCAGTCACAGCCATCCAGTGGGGCGCCTTCCAGGCTTTCAGGCGGGCCACCACGCCCTGCATCAGGAACGCGATAATAACACTGGCAATCGCGGGAGCCAGAATGCTGCCCATCGTGAGAATGATGACAAAGCTGACGATCAGGATCAGCGCCAGCAGCACCGCCTCTTCGGCGCCAAAATAGCGATCAACCCAATTTCTCAGAATGTGCAGCATTTAAACTCCGGGGTTGTTTCAGGATTCTGCTCTGGGAAGTGCTCAATCAGGGAAGGCTGTGACCATCGGCAGACTCTCAGCCCTTCTGTGCAACTCATTCTTAATGCCAACTTCATACTTTCTGTAAAACATAGGTGTAGCAGCCGTCTGATTCACTGCTTTCTACCAGCAAATTACCGCTCAGCTCAGTAAAGGTCTTGAAATCGCGGACCGAACCTGCGTCCGTTGCCAACACCCTCAGCCGGTCACCTGAGTCGAGCTGATTCAGAGCCTGCTTGGCCTTAAGCAACGGGAGGGGGCAGTTCAGCCCTCTGGCATCCACTTCTTTCATTTTTACCTCTTTAACTGCGGGTCAACTGTCCGCAGGGTTTAAGCCGGACTTTAACATGGACCTTAGAAATTGGATTTTTCTCCCAATTTCGGGGTCTAAGCGTTACCGGCGTCCTCTCTGGCAGGGGCCTACAATAATGTCGAACCTGCTTGCAGACAACCGAACGGTAAACATTTTTTAACCGGCACCGTCTGGTGGGGCCCTTTCAACTGAGTTAGAGTAGAAAATTAACGAGCCGTACATGATCTTCCAAGGCCAAATTGCTGTGTATCCAACCTTCTCCGCCACCGCCAAGTGGCTGCTTGCCACCCTGGCGTTAACGCTTTCCATGGCATCTAGGGCCGATTTCAATCTGCCCGAGCTGGGGGATGCGAGTTCGGCGATTGTGTCACCGCAGAAGGAATACGAGCTGGGTCAAACCTGGCTGCGATTGTACCGCAGTCGTGTCCCGACGTCCTCTGACCCGCTGGTCTATAACTACGTCCAGCAATTGTTGCAGCGACTGGCCGTTCACAGCCAGCTCAAAGATCGCAATCTGGAGTTGATTGTGGTCAGGAACCCAAGCATGAATGCGTTTGCGGTACCCGGTGGCGTGGTGGGGGTTCATACAGGGCTTTTCCTCTACGCCGAATCGGAAGCGCAAATGGCCTCCGTGTTATCCCACGAACTGGCTCACCTGAGCCAAAGACACTTTGCCCGGGGCGTTGAAAAACAGCAAAAGGCGAGCCTGCCGACCATGGCAGCCATGCTGGCGAGCCTGGTGCTGGCAGCAACCGCCGGTGGTGATGCCGGCCTCGCGGCACTCACTGCCACACAGGCGGCGGCACTGGATTCACAACTGCGTTTCAGCCGACAGAATGAACAGGAGGCGGATCGCATCGGCATGCTGACCATGGTCGCGGCCGGCGAAGACCCCCAGGCGGTGCCGGCCATGTTTGAACGAATGTTGCAGGCCACTCGTTTCACCCAGCGACCACCTGAATTCCTGCTGACCCACCCGGTGACAGAAAGCCGGATCGCCGACTCGCGAAACCGCGCCAATCGTTATCCCGCGCGCCAATATCCGGACAATCTCGACTATCACCTGATGAGAGCCAGAGTCCAGCTGCAACATGAAAATACCCCCCAGGATGGAGTAAAGCGCTTTAGCAGCGAACTCGAAGGAGATACGCTGTCACCCGAAGCCAGCCGTTACGGTCTGGTGCTGGCCCTCACCGACGCCAGCCAACCCCAAAGGGCGCGTGAGGTTATCGCGCCACTGCTCGAAAAGTCGCCCGACAAACCGGCGTACGTGATCGCTGCAGCGGATATAGAAGCTGCAGCCGGCAACTTTGACCTGGCGATCAGGCTGTTGGAACAGCAGCTGCAACGCCAACCGGAACACCATGCCTACAACGTGAGATATGCCGAACTGCTGATGGAACACGGTCAATATGCACACAGCGAAGAGGTGCTCGAAGCTCATGTCAAACGCCACCCCAAAGACGATTATCTTTGGTATCTATTGGCTGAGGTACACGGCCTGGCCGGCGACATTCTGGGTGTTCACACCGCGCGGGCAGAATACTTTATGCTCAACGGAGTCTATGACAAGGCCCAGCGCCAGCTGAAGAACGCGCTTAAACTGTCCAGGGGCAGCTACCACCAGACCGCTCTGTTGGAGGAAAAGATCAAACAGATCATCAAAATGCAGGAAAACCAGGACCTCTGATACTCAGAACACTGATTAAGAATCCCACTGGGCGTGACGCAGCCACTGCTCCAGCGCCGGTGCTGGCTGCGGGCGTGCGATGTGATACCCCTGCACCTGGTCACAGCCGAGCTCCTGCAGCTTGCACAGGACTTTTTCATCCTCGACGCCCTCGGCGACCACCTTGAGTCCCAGGTTATGGGCCAGATTGATGGTCGAGTGCACAATTATCTGGTCCTGGTCATCCCCAAGCATGCCGGTTACAAAAGAGCCATCTATCTTCAACAGGCGTACTGGCAAACGCTTGAGGTAGGCCAGCGAGGAATAGCCGGTACCGAAATCATCAATCGCCAGCGTGACGCCCAACCCATCAATGGCTTTTAACACCCTGAGTGCCCGATCGGGGTCAGCCATAATCGTACTTTCCGTGATTTCCAACTCGAGCAGCTCGGCCGGTAATTGGTATTGGCTCAACAGCTCTT
Organism: Pseudomaricurvus alkylphenolicus; assembly: GCF_011683955.1. Lineage (GTDB taxonomy): Bacteria > Pseudomonadota > Gammaproteobacteria > Pseudomonadales > Cellvibrionaceae > Pseudomaricurvus > Pseudomaricurvus alkylphenolicus. Next base: position 247,485 of record NZ_JAAQPI010000008.1, on the reverse strand, counting down.
CGAGCTTGTCAACCAGCGCATCACCCAACAGGTTCTGAGCGGATAGGTTTGCCGCCACCGAGAACCGGTATCCCTGTTGCTGCCATTGCTTGGCCTGGGCAATCGCATTCTCAAGCACCCATAAGGTCATGGGATTAACCAGATCGGTCATTTCCACCAGCGGAATAAACTCCCCGGGAGGCACAAAACCCAGTACTGGATGCTGCCAGCGCAACAGGGCTTCAAATCCAAATACCCGAGACTGGGCAAGATCCACTTTGGGCTGAAAATACAGCTGCAGCTGATCTTCCCGAATAGCACGGCCAAGGTCACTCATCAAGGCCAGGCGCTTGGGGGTGTAGGTATCGTGTTCTACCTGATAAACGGATACGCCCTTGCGCTCTGATTTGGCATGGTACATGGCAACGTCGGCATATCGCATCAATGTGCTGACGTCATCCGCCTGATCCGGGCAAATTGCAATCCCAACGCTGACGCTGATCTCAGTGTGCAATCCTTCGACTTCAAATGGCTGTCGGATTGCATCGAGTACACGGTGCCCAATGACAACTGCCTGCTGGTTGTTGCGGATTCGAGGCAACAGAATCGCAAACTCATCGCCGCCCAGGCGGGCGACCATGGCGGGCAACTCGGAGAGCTCCATCTCCAACCGCGGGCCAATCTGCTTGAGCAACTTGTCCCCGACGTGGTGACCCAAGGTATCATTGATTTCTTTAAAACGATCAAGGTCCAGCAACATAAGCGCCAGCTGCTGGGTTTCCGCGCGCTGCCGCAACAACGTTTCCAGTTCCTGGTACAAGTGATTACGATTGGGCAACAGCGTCAGCGAATCGTGGGTTGCCTGATATTCGAGTCTGTCCAGGTAGCGCTGACGCTCAGTGACGTCTCTGGCCGTACCCCAAACCCGCTGCAGGTATCCGTTTTCGATGATACCAATGGCCGACACCTGAAAAGACAATTTGTCGCCATCGTTATTAATGTAGCTGAAATCCTGATCCACCAGGCGGTAGCCACCATCGACAAAACCCGGCAGTACATTGTGTCGGTGCTTGCCCAACAAGGCTGCCAATCTAACCCCCAGCATGTTATCGGGTACCGCCCCAAAAAATTTCGCCAACACGTGATTGCATTCAGCCAACCTGGCACGCTCTGACATCTGTTGGATCTGAACCGTAGCTATCTGGTGAACATCCACCGGTGGTTCCAAATCAAAGCGATACATGGCTTCTGAACTGTTGGCAATAAAGGCCTTATAGCGCGCTTCGCTTTCCTTTAGCGCCTGCTCCTTTAAGACAAGATCGGTGACATCATTCATCACCAGCAGCGCACCATGAACCACACCGGCGTCATCGAAAGTAGGAAGCTTATCCACCCGGTACCAGAACTGCTGCCCGTCTTCGGTGCGATTTTCAAGGCGGTCGAGTATCGGCACACCCGTCGCCATGACCTGCTCCAACTCCTGCTGGCAACCAATAGCATTGTGCCAGCCCAATGCGACATCGGAGAACAGTGAGCCCAATGCTGTTGCCCGAGGGAGCCAGTCAAAAGCCTTCTGGTTACCGTGCCTGATACGGCCATGATGATCGAAGTAAAGAATGGCGGCCTTGATGGAGTCGAGCAAGTATTCGCTTTGGAGCGGGAATCGCGAATTATCGGTCACATCGTGGCTGGCCTTGCTGAACAGCATACCAAGCATGCGCGTCTTGCCGGTTTCGTTCTGTATTGGAGCAGCCCACAAGAATCGATCCGTGTTCAATCCGCTGTTGGTGGATGGGTTGTTCAGGCTCACCTGCAAACTGAATCCCCGTGCCGTTCGCAGCGCAGTGGCCGAAGTTTCGAGAAACCCCTCCCGACTTTTTTCGCAGAAGATATTTAATAATTGGTCAAGCCGATCGGGATTACAGGAAAAAGCGTTTTGGAAGGCGCCATTAACTTCAATGCGCCCTTCACTGACGTGCCAACACCAGCAGGGCATAGGCAACTGGAAGAGTGTTTGATATTGCTCATCCGAAATATCCGGTATCACTTGCGCATCGGGCAGCGCCTCAGAGGGTTGAAATTTGGATTGATCGGACATGATAAAATGTGGACTCCACACCATCGGTAATTTCTATCCTTGAGCCAGGCCGACCCTGGATCCACCCGGATAGAGTCAGTATAGCGAAATTCCGTTTGAATGTGGCCAGATTTAATCTCAAGAGATTATTCTACCCTCCTGAATTCAAAGGGTTTTTACCCAAACCACGAACTCTGTCACATCAATAGTGAGGGGGGCGCTCGTCGATTGGCGCTCCGGGAATATCAATTTTGCCTTCCAGGGATTTCAACTTGTCTGCCAACGCCAGCAGCTGACGCTGCTGCTGAGTCTGGCGCTCGTCCTGAGCGGCTATAACGTCGTTTAGTTCCTGCAACGTATCCTCCTGAAACAGGATCCGGGTTTGCAGCTCTTCTATTTGTTGTTGCAAGTGAGCAATCTGCTCAGATTCCGTACCACTCATCGTTCGCTCTCTCTCAGCTCTATGCTCTTAAAACACGGTATACCGCCGCCAGCAAATGTTCGGCCCGTTCGTCCATCAATATGGCCTGCCCCATGGCTCGCGAGACGAACCCAAAGCCCAACCCTGCATCCATATCGCCGTACCCCAAGCTGCCTCCTGCGCCGGGATGGCAAAACGCTCTGGGCGCCTCAATGCCTGTTGGCGGCAGGCGCATAAAGCCCAGACTGAAACTGAGAAAGTGATTGAGTACCCTGTCCTGACCGCGGGTTTGCTCTTCCCAGCACCAGGGTTTGCGGGGTGTTTTAAGCAGGCGCTCATCATTGGGATCCGTGAGCGCACTGTAAAACCGGGCCAACGCCTCAGCACTGGCATGGCCATTTGCCGCTGGAATCTGGGCCTGACGCCAGGCCGGTTTGTTGGTTCCCGTCAGCAAGGTGGGCGGGTTGGAAAATGCCCGGTTCACCACCCCTCGCGGGTCAGCACGCATTAAAGTGACGAGGCCGCCATCCGGCACATTTTGCTGGTGTTTGAGCGGCGCCACATCGGCAATTCGATGAAATTCATCGTCATCTAAACCAAAATCCCAGTCCAGATCGAGCGGGCCGGCGATACGCTCCTGGATATAGTGATCAAAACTATCCACACCACTGACCCGGCACACCAATTCCCCCAACAGCCAACCATAGAGCATTGGGGAATAACCCTGAGCACTGCCCGGTTCCCACCAGGGCTCCTCCTGAGCGATAAGTTCTGTAACCGTAGGCCAGTGATAGATGGCCTTGTCATCAATTCTGTCCCGGAACGCGTTGACACCGGATCTATGGCACAAAACCTGGCGAACGGTGATGTAATTCTTGCCTCCCTGACCGAATGCCGGCCACAGGGAAGCAACCGACTGATCCAGATCCAGGTGCCCCTCTTGTGCCAACTGCAGAACGGCGACCGCCACCATTGCCTTGTTGGCCGAAAACACATTTGAACGCGTCGAGGATTCCCAGGGCAGCTGCTCGGCTTTATCCCGACTGCCGCCCCACAGCTTCACCCGCTGTTCGCCACCGATGTACACCGACACGCCTGCGCCGATTTCTCCATAGCTTTCGAAAAGATCTGCAAACGCTGTCGCCACCGGCTCAAACCCGGGGCTCACCTCGCCCTGTATCCCGTCTTTACCTCTGTTTGGTTCAGTCATTACCCTATACACCTGGGGATTCACACAGGCGCCATCATACCCCATCCGTGATCCTGACTGTCACTAATTCGACATACAGTTTTCATTGGCCCGTCACAGTGTGGTCACACCTCTGTCATCGCCCTATTGCAACCTGTGTGGAAGTGTTGCAAAGGGCAGGAATCTCATGAAACAGCATCGCACTCTCTGGATCTCAGACGTTCACCTGGGCACCAAAGACTGTAAGGCGGAGTTGCTCAACGACTTTCTTAAACACAACAAGGCGGACACCATTTACCTGGTGGGTGACATTATCGATGGCTGGAAGATGCAATCGGGTGTCTATTGGAAAAAAGAGTTTACCCAGGTCATCCGCCGACTGCTGAAGCTGTCCAAACAAGGCGTTAATATCAATTACATCACCGGTAACCACGACGAATTTCTGCGTCGTTTTGCCAATAACCGCCTCGATAATATCACTCTGCTCAACCGCAGCATTCATGTCACCGCCGACAATCGACGCCTGCTGATCATTCACGGCGACCAGTTCGACGGTGTCGCCCGCTGCCACCAGTTACTGAAGTTTTTGGGCGACAAGGGCAACGATTTATTGATGTTTCTGAATCGCAACCTCAATCACTTTCGCGCCCGTTACGGCTACGGTTATTGGTCTCTTGCCGGCTACCTGAAACAGCACATCCGCCGCGCCCGGATTTACATCAACGACTACGAACAGGGCGTGGCCCGCGCCGCCGAAAAACAAGGCTTTGACGGTGTCATCTGTGGCCATATTCACAAACCCGCCAAGAAGAAAATCGGTAAAATTGACTACTACAATACCGGTGACTGGGTAGAATCCTGCACGGCGCTCGCTGAAGACAGCGAAGGCTGTATTTCATTGATCAAGTGGCGCAGGAATCTGGACGAGCATTCACAGGCGGATAGTGCTGACAACGATGAATCAGAACTGGACGACTTTGAAACCGAAGGTCTGGAAATTCCCCCGGCCATCGCCGCCAAACTGCCTTTGGCGATGGTGGCCGCCACCGCCCGGATTGAAGAGGAAGTGCTGAGCGGCAATAAGGCGGCTCCCGCCCTGATCATCCCGGGACCCATGTAGTGCGTCAATCCGTCAGCGTCGAACCGCACTGTTTGCAATATAACGCATCACTGTCGTGACCGGCACTGCTGCATTCGGAGCAACGTCGTAAACTGCGCTCACGCTGCATTTCCGTTGTCAGTTCCGCCGTCAATATACCCGTGGGCACCGCAATAATGGAGTAACCGGTCAACATCGCCGCCGCCGCTATCAATTGCCCCAGGCTGGTCTGAGGTGTGATGTCTCCATACCCCACTGTGGTGATGGTAACAATCGTCCAGTAAATGCTCTTGGGAATGCTCGTAAAACCGTGCTCCGGCCCCTCTACCACAAACATGAGCGAACCAAAGATGGTGGCGAGCACCAGCACGGAAGAAAAAAACACCAGAATTTTGCGCCGCGACATCATCATGGCACGCATCAGAATATTGGCCTCTGACAGGTAGCGCACCAACTTCAGAACCCTGAAAATTCTCAGCACCCGCAACAAGCGAATCATCAGGAGGTAATTCATATCGGCCACAAACAGCCCCAGATACGACGGCAGTATAGCCAGCAGGTCGACAAGACCGTAGAAGCTGCGGATGTAACGCCAGGGATTGGGCGAGCAATAAATTCGAAGCAGATATTCCACCGTGAAGATGGCGGTAAAAGCCCATTCCACCCCGTATAGCCAGGGACCGTAAGCGCGCTCAATGGCTCCTATGGACTCGAGCATCATCGCCAGTACACTGAGTACAATGGCGTAAATCAGAGCGACATCGAATCGCTTACCCGCCTTGGTCCCGGTCCCGAAAATGACACTGTGCAGTTTGATTTGCAGTGGAGACTGCGCCATAAGAATGTATCCCGTGGTAGGGTCGAGTGACCGCCATTTAACCAGAGCCCCGATTAAAGCACCACCGCAATCAGACCCCGCTCCGCAATGGCGGTCTGTACCCACCTTACGCTAAAATGCCCGATTCCATCCAGGTAACCCTTTTGGAGCTGTTAGTGGCCCTATTGCTTAAACCCCTGCGCTGCCCTCATTGTCAGGAGCCTATTGATAAAGCTCTTCTGCGCCGAAGCGGCCGCCTGCAGGCATTTCTCAAACGCAAATCATTTGGCTGCCCCCACTGCGAGCAGGCGGTACTTTTTCCCGAAAAAGCCGATACGACGGTGTCCCTTGGCATATTTGTCGCCGTTATTCTGGCCCCTCTGTTCCACCTCTGGGAAGTCAATTTTATCGACAGCCGCCACCTTTTTGGTGTTGGCGTCGTGGTGATTGCCGCCGGCCTTTTCACCCAAAAACTGGTGAAGGCCTGATTCGTTGATTGGCCTGAATTATTGAACTGATAGGAGTCCCGCTGTGAGCAAGAATTCCCGACTGGTTTATTCCACCGACCAGGGTCGAATCAAGGAAGAGCCTGCCCTGCCCACTGTCGATCCCGGCGATGGCATCGTCAGGCTCAAACGAGAGACCAAAGGTCGCAAAGGTAAAGGAGTTACCCTTGTGACCGGACTGGGCTTGGAAGCCGCAGAGCTGAAGAAGCTGGCCAAGACCCTGAAGCAGCAATGCGGAGTGGGCGGCGCCGCCAAAGAAGGTGTCATTGAAATCCAGACTGACGACCGCGACAAGCTAAAAGCCCTGTTGGAGAAACTGGGTTATACGGTCAAACTCGCCGGCGGTTGAAAATCCCGCCACTAGCGCAGCTGGCGCGTTATTTGCTCTACACCCAATGACTTGCCAAAAAATCCCGATTACCGTCATTTTTTTGGCAGCCCAAGGTTTTTGACGCCCCAGCTCCTGACAGACCAGAACCAACCGACAAGGTTTTGACTGCCAGAGGGCGCACTGCAAGAGCGATTTGAGTATGACCGCGACAGATTTCTGGCCATTAATCGACACTTCACTCAAGGTGGCGCTAGGCGCGCTAATCGCAGGCCTGTGCCTGTGGTTAAACAATCGCCGCCTCAACAACACCAGTCATGATCGAGCCGGTCGACGCATCGATATGCTGGAGGCCGTGTCGAGTGACGTTGGCAACGTTAATCATATTTTTGCCAAGTACTCTTCACTGGTGATTGAATCCACCCGCTTCGGCAATCGCTGGCCCCAAGCCCGTAAAGATGAACTGGTGCGGGTCAACACGGAACTGGTGGCCGAGTTCAGAAAAATGGCGGAAGCAGAAGCCAAGCTGCTGATGCTGGGGGAAAAAGCCCTGGAAAAAACCCTGCGCCTGTATGGCGCGAAAATCGCGCAGTTTCGCAAACAGGTTTACGTCGGACGACAGGACATCAGCGAGCAGGACATCGTTAAGCTAAAGCAAGAGATTTTTCAGCTTCGCGAGCAGTTCTACGACATTCTCAGCCGCAAATATGACCGCCTGTTGACCGCCTGAGCTACAATCCAGAAATCACAATCGGGAGGAAACGGGATGAAGTGAGGAACAATAACGACTAGACTATTGCCCTGACAGGGTAAGGTTACTGAGTCTCACTGAATGCAACCCAAGGAAATCATGATAGTCGTCGGCGGTGCGCTGCTGCTGACCAACCTGTCTATTGTCGGTACTCTTTTCGCCACAGGATATTTCGACTCCGACAAAACCACTGAATCCAAAGAGGCCGCCGCGGCGCAAGAGAACGAAATCGAAGAGCCAGCGCCTGGAGCAATCACCCCGCCCAAGAAGCGTGCACTGCACTCCATGGCCAAGGCGATGTACCTGTGCGAAGACAAGCTCAACGCCGCCAACACAGGCAAGCGCATGAGCTACGAATTTAATGCTGTGGCAAGCCGTTTCGATACAGAGACCGACAGCTATACCATTTTTATCAATACCCAGACTGCCAGCCGCGCCAGCGCCCCGGAAGAAAGTGCGGAGGTGACCTGTGAAGTCTCCGCCGCCGACCTCTCCATCACCAATTATAAGGTGATGAAGGATTAACAATACTAGCCGTTACCGTAGCTCATCAGTCGCTGATAACGTCGCTCCAGCAATTCATCCATGGATTCACCGCAAAGGCGGTCAACCTGCTCGATCAACCGGCCCTTGAGCTTGTCCGCCATGGCATCGATATCGCGGTGCGCACCACCCAGCGGCTCGGCAATGGTTTCGTCAACAATGCCAAGACGCTCCAGATTGTCAGAGGTGACACCCATTGCCTCTGCGGCAAGCGGTGCTTTGTCCACCGTTTTCCAGATAATATTGGCGCAGCCTTCCGGAGAAATCACAAAGTAGGTGGAGTATTGCAGCATATTGAGGTGATCACCGACACCAATCGCCAGTGCGCCGCCGGAGGAACCCTCGCCAATCACTGTGCAGATAATCGGGGTTTTCAGGCGGGACATCACGGCCAGATTCTGAGCGATCGCCTCACTGATACCACGCTCTTCACTGTCGATACCAGGATAAGCCCCCGGAGTGTCGATCAGCGTTAGTACCGGCATTTTAAAGCGCTCTGCCATCTCCATCAGGCGCAACGCCTTGCGATAGCCTTCGGGACGGGGCATGCCGAAATTGCGCTCAACCTTTTCCGGAACACTGCGACCCTTCTCTTCGCCGATCACCATGACCGGCTTGCCATCCAGGCGAGCCACTCCACCTACGATGGCTTTGTCGTCGCCAAAATGGCGATCGCCGTGCAATTCATCCCAGTCCGAAAACATGCGTTTGATGTAATCCATAGAATAGGGACGCTGAGGGTGACGCGCCACCTGAACCACCTGCCAGGGACTCAAGGAGGAATAAATGCTCTCAGTCAGCTTAATACTTTTTTCCCGAAGCTTGGCAATCTCCTCGGCGATATTCAGATCATTGTCGGTGCCCACCAACTGAAGCTCTTCAATCTTGGCTTCGAGGTCGGCGATCGGCTGTTCAAATTCGAGGTAATTTGGGTTCATAACTACCAGTTTTTCCAGACTGCGTGTTGTAGTTAAACGAGACGCGATCATTTTTTGTACGACCGCGGATGTGTCAGCTAACCATGAGTTGGTGCGGGCAGCGCCTTCCCGCACCCCCCATTTGAAGTTCGCTTACCATACTCGAAAGCATTAGGGGAGTCGACCTCTTTTGGCCTGATCCCCGTGCATTTTGTCCAGTACCCCTTCGGGGAGTATGTTCTTCGTCAGCACTAATATTCCAGCGACACCTGATCCCGGCCGCAGATATCCCTGAGCTGCTCCAGCAACTCGTCCCTCGGACTAACGCGCCACTCCTTTCCGAGCATCACCTGCCCGCGCGCGCCTTGGCGCTGAACATCCACCTTGACTGCACATCGTCCTTCGCAATAAGGCTCCAGCATTGACGCCAGTCGACGCGGAAAGTCCTGAGCCACCGACTCTGACTGAACCTGGATGACCAGACCCCGGGCCAGTTCGACCCTGGCATCCGCCAGGCTTCGGATCTTCTCCGCCCGCATTTTCAGGCCGCCACTGTAATCGTCGTAGCTGACCTGCCCTTCAATAACCAACATGCCGTCTTTAACGAGTTTTTCCCGATATTCGTTGTAGGTATCAGAGAATACAGCGCACTCAATACGTCCAGAGCGATCATCCAGTGTCACAAAAGCCATGTTGTCGCCACGCTTGGTCTTCATCACCCTCAACCCCACCACCAGACCGGCGACGTTTTGAGTGCTTTTCTCCGGTTTCAGATCGTTGATGCGAGAAGAAATCAGATGCTTTAATTCGTGGCGATACTCTTCAATAGGATGACCGGTGAGATAAAGACCCAAGGTTTCCTTCTCACCATTGAGCCGCTCCTTAATACTCCAGCTGCGAACTTTGCGGAACTCGCTGTAGACATCGCCACCGCTGTCGCTGCTGGGAACCACCTCACCAAACAGATCACTCATGCCGGCGCTGGCATTGGCTGCACTTTGCTCTGCCGCCTTTACCGCTTCCGCCATCGCCGCGAACATCACCGCGCGATCGTAATCCCGGTCCACTTTCGGCCCCAAGCTGTCCAGTGCTCCAGAACGAATCATCGCTTCAAGCGCTCGCTTGTTGACTCTTCTCGGGTCGATTCTGGCACAGAAATCAAACAAGTCAGCAAAGGGACCGTCCTTGCGCGCCTCCAGAATATTCTCAATCGGGCCCTCGCCGAGACCTTTGATGGCGCCCAAACCGTAGATAATGCCGTCATTATCATCAACGTTGAAATGGAACTCCCCCTGATTCACATCCGGTGGCAACAAAGTCAGCCCCATTTCCCGACACTCTTCGATAAAGGTCACCACCTTGTCGGTCTTATCCATGTCCGAAGACATGGTTGCCGCCATAAAATGAGCGGGATAATGGGCCTTTAGCCAGGCAGTCTGGTAGGACACCACAGCATAGGCCGCTGAGTGAGACTTGTTGAATCCGTATCCGGCAAACTTTTCCACCAGATCGAAGATCTTCATGGCCAGCTCGGGATTGACACCCTGGCTCTTGGCGCCCTCTTCAAAGGTTGAACGCTGCTTGGCCATTTCCTCGGGCTTCTTTTTACCCATCGCCCGACGCAACATGTCTGCGCCGCCAAGGGTATAACCCGCCAGCTCCTGGGCAATCTGCATGACCTGCTCCTGATATACGATCACCCCGTAGGTGGGTTTCAGGATAGGCTCAAGCTTTTCATGCTGGTACCTGGCATCGGGATATGCCACTTCGGCACGACCATGTTTTCGATTTACAAAGTCATCCACCATGCCGGAGTCCAAAGGACCGGGACGGAACAATGCCACCAGGGCAATCATGTCTTCCAGATTATCCGGCTGCAGCCGCTTGATCAGGTCCTTCATGCCCCGCGATTCAAGCTGGAAAACGGCAGTCGTTTCTGCGGCCTTGAGCAATTTGAATGTTTTGGCATCGTCCAAGGGAATGGACTCGATCACCAGGGGCTCCTCCCCTCGCTTGGCCCGCTGTACATCAATCATCTTCTTGGCCCAGTCGATGATGGTCAGCGTTCTCAGTCCCAGGAAGTCAAACTTAACCAGACCGGCGTCTTCCACATCCCCCTTGTCGTATTGGGTGACCAGACCACCGCCGGTTTCGTCGCAGTACAAAGGTGCGAAGTCGGTCAATTTGGTGGGAGCGATCACCACTCCCCCGGCGTGTTTACCCACGTTTCGGGTCAGGCCCTCTAATTTGAGGGCCACTTCCCAGATTTCCTGGGCTTCCTCATCGCCCTCGACAAATTCCCGCAGTATCTCCTCTTGCTCGTAGGCCACCTGCAACTTCATGCCCGGGTCAGGCGGAATCATTTTCGAGAGTTTGTCGGCGAGGCCATAGGATTTGCCCTGCACCCGCGCCACATCCCTCACCACAGCCTTGGCTGCCATGGTACCGAAGGTGATGATCTGAGATACGGCGTCTCGCCCATAGTTATCGGCGACGTAGCTGATCACCTGGTCACGATTTTCCATGCAGAAGTCGACGTCGAAGTCAGGCATCGAGACCCGCTCGGGATTCAGGAAGCGCTCGAACAGCAGATCATATTCCAGCGGATCCAAATCGGTAATTTTTTGTACATAGGCGACCAGAGAACCCGCTCCGGAACCCCGGCCCGGGCCTACCGGTATATCGTGATCCTTGGCCCACTGAATAAAGTCCATCACGATCAGGAAGTATCCTGGGAACCCCATCTGCATGATGATGTTGAGCTCGAACTGCAATCGCTCAAGATAGACCTTGTAAGTCTCGGAAAATTCCGGGGCGGAGGTGTCGTACAGAAACTCCAGCCGCTCATCCAGCCCTTCGTAGGAAATCTTCTGGAAGAACACATTGGTACGCAGCATCGCCGCGTATTCCTGTTCCTGCTCCCGACCACTCCATTTGACCGACATCGCCTCTCTGGCGTACCCCACAAAGGTGTCATAGGGAACCCGATTCTTAAAGTAAGGGTCATTCTCGAAATCATCGGGAATGGGATAATCGGGGAGATAATAATTGCCCAGCTCAATGTCGAGAGTACAGCGTTTGGCAATTTCTATGGTATTTTCAAGCGCTTCCGGAATGTCGCTGAATAACTCGAACATTTCCTCAGGAGTGCGCAAATACTGTTGCTCACTGTAGCGTCGCTCACGGCGCGGATCGTCCAACGCCCGACCTTCGCCGATACATACCCGCGCCTCGTGCACCTCGAATTCATCAGCGCTGATAAAGCGGCAATCGTTGGTCGCCACCACCGGGCATTGAACCTGGTCCGCCAGTGCAACCGCAGCGTGCAGATACTCTTCGTCCTGGGCGCGCCCCGTTCGCTGCAGCTCAATGTAGAAACGCCCCGAAAAGTCCTCCATCCACGACCTCAGCAACGCTTTGGCCTGAGCATCTTTACCGGACAGTAACGCCTGCCCAATATCACCGAACTTTGCGCCAGACAAGGCAATGACGCCCTCGCTGAACTGACTGATCCACTCCCGCTTCAGGTAGGGCATGCCCTGGTGCTGCCCCTGTTGGTAACCCAAAGAAATCAGTTCAGTAATATTCTTGTATCCCCGGGTATTCATGGCGAGAAGGGTCACCAGATAAGGGGCAGCATCCGTCTCTTCAGGCCGCACCCAAAAATCACTGCCGCCAATCGGTTTGATACCACTGCCTTGGGCTGCCTTATAGAACTTCACCAGACCGAAAAAATTACAGTGATCGGTGATGCCGCAAGCGGGCATGCCCATGGATTCCAGCGCCCCAACCAGCGGCTTGATGCGAATTAAGCTGTCAAACAGAGAGAACTCGGAATGAAGGCGCAGATGAACAAAATTGGGGGTCATAGGAAGTCAGCCAAGCGGGATTTTTATCATTTGGGCCGACATTTTAGCGAAAGCTGGGGGGAATAGCAGGGCTTGTATTTTGATCAGAGATAGGCTGGGAGCTAAAGTGCGGGGCACATCCCTGGCTGCACATATTTTGTACAGCCGGAATGGGCAATTTACTTGCGCTTAGTAAAATCCAGCATGCGCTGAAGCGGCTTCATGGCGCGAGCCGCCAAGTCCGGATCGACGAAGATCTCGCGGCCCTGACCATTTTCCAAAACACCTTTGAGGTTGTCCAATGCGTTCATAGCCATCCAGGGACAATTGGCGCAACTGCGACAAGTCGCACCGCTGCCGGCCGTCGGAGCTATGTGGAACTGCTTGTCCGGACACAGCTGCTGCATCTTATAAAAGATACCCTGATCCGTCGCCACGATAAATTCCTGGTTATCCATGGTCTGTGCGGCTTTGATCAGCTGAGAGGTAGAACCGGCGACGTCAGCCAGGGCGACCACCGCCTCTGGTGATTCGGGATGCACCAACACGGCAGCACCGGGATGACGCTGCTTGAGCTCTTCAATACCCTTGGCTTTGAATTCCTCGTGCACAATGCAAGCACTGTCCCAGAGCAGTACATCGGCGCCGGTTTGCTTTTGCACATAGTTGCCCAGATGCTTGTCTGGCGCCCAAAGGATTTTTTCGCCTTTGGCATCAAGATAATCGACCACTTCCAATGCAATGCTGGAGGTGACCACCCAATCCGCCCTGGCTTTGACAGCTGCAGAGGTGTTGGCGTAAACCACAACCGTGCGGTCGGCATGCTGGTCGCAGAATTGGGAAAATTCGTCGGCAGGGCAACCCAGATCGAGAGAGCAAGTAGCCTCTAGGGTCGGCATCAGCACCCGCTTTTCCGGTGTCAGAATTTTAGCGGTTTCACCCATGAATTTGACACCCGCCACGATCAAGGTGTCGGCGTCATGGGTCTTGCCAAATCGCGCCATCTCAAGAGAATCTGACACGCAGCCGCCAGTCTCCTCCGCCAGCGCCTGGATCACCGGATCGGTGTAGTAATGGGCGACGAGTACAGCATTTTGCTCTTTCAGCAAGCGTTTGATGTCTGATTTGTAGGCCTGTTTCTCCTCTTCGCTCATTACTTGCGAAGGCACCGTGGCCAAGTGTTCGCGCACCAACTCGCGCGCCGCTTCCTTGGGGGGTTGTTCGATAACAGTCATAAATCTATCCGACGTCTCAGGGAACCTGTTACTTTAACACAATGGCAACAAAAATTCGCGAAAGGGCGCGCCACTCATACGCTGCCAGCTACCAATTCAAGTCAGCCCACAAACAAAAAAGGCCACCCTTTGGGCGGCCTTTTTTGTTTCGTATGGTGGGTCGTACTGGATTCGAACCAGTGACCAATTGGTTAAAAGCCAACTGCTCTACCAACTGAGCTAACGACCCAAAAGCTTTTGCGGCGGACAACCCTCGGCGGCCCTGCCAACTACGCCACCCTATCGCATAGGTCATTTTTTGATCTATGCCTGATCAGGCGCAATCCTGAATGGTGGGTCGTACTGGATTCGAACCAGTGACCAATTGGTTAAAAGCCAACTGCTCTACCAACTGAGCTAACGACCCAAAGGAGGCGCATATAGTAATGATTTAAGTTGAAAACACAAGTGCTTTTTTCAAGAATATTGCAGCCTAATATTCTTATGATAAACAAGGGCTTAAACCGCGTAGCGGGTAGGGTCCGGGAGGCCGGCCTGCTCAAATCCCTGGCGCCTCAATCGACAGCTGTCACATTTGCCACAGGCCCGACCCTGCGCATCGGCCTGGTAACAGGAGACGGTCAAGCTGTAATCCACACCCAGGCCCGTGCCCACCTGGACAATTTCGGCCTTGGTCATATCGATCAATGGGGCCTCGACCGATAACTTGTTTCCCTCAACCCCCGCCCGGGTGGCCAGGTTCGCCATGTCTTCGAATGCCTGAATAAAGGCGGGTCGGCAATCGGGATATCCCGAATAGTCCACCGCGTTGACACCGACAAATATGTGCTGAGCTCCAAGCACCTCGGCCCAACCCAGCGCAATGGACAGGAAAACGGTATTGCGGGCGGGCACATAGGTCACTGGAATGCCTTCTGTTTCCTCTTCGGGCACGTCGATACTGGTATCCGTCAGCGCACTGCCTCCGATCGTCCCGAGATCAAGCCGGACAACCTTGTGCTCAGTGGCCCCCATTGCCTTGGAAGTGCGCTCGGCAGCAGCCAACTCGGTGAGATGCCTTTGCCCATAATCAAAACTCAAGGTATAGCATTCATAACCCTGCTGCTGCGCCATTGCCAAAACTGTAGTGGAATCCAGTCCGCCGGAAACCAGCACGACGGCTTTTGATGTCGACATCAATTGTTTCTCTGTTGTAGATCGGTGTTAGAGGAATCCCCGTCCAGCGGGGCATTATTCAGTTGTCCGGCAGTAAAAAGTACTGACGGGTGATAAAAAATAGAGGCCAGAGCACCGCTGCTCTCCATCCGTCCCAAGGCTTCTTTGTAAACCGGCAAAAGATCACGGTGACTGGAGGTTCGCGACATATAGAGCCCACCGCTGGTCTGGCTCAGCGTCAACAACCGGCTGATTTGCCCTGGCTTCACGGCCATAGCTGTGAGTGCGTGATAAAGTGTCTGATCCGCGCTGGCCATAGCGTCCAGCCGACCCTGAATTACCATCGCCACCCCTTGGTGCATGGCATTGATGGGGACTCGCTCAAAGTGGGCGGCGTTATCAAATGCCGCACCATACTTTGATCCGCGAATATAACCCACCCTCATCCCGGCCAGATTTTCAATGGAATTCAAGGGCTCCTGTTTTCCGGCACCCACCACCATAACTTCCGTCATCACCACTGAGCCAACGCGAATACCCGCCTGCCTCGCCAATGGGCTGTCGAATAAGACCGCAAAATCGACAAATCCGCTTTTGAGTGAGTGAATCACTCGCGGATAGGGTTGTAGATAGTTGCGGTAAGGCACCCCCGCTTCCGCGCTTAGTTCACGCGCAAACGACACCAACAACCCCTGTTCCCTGCTCTCCGAATCCAGGTAACCCCAGGGTTTGACTGTCGAGGTGGCAAAACGGACCACTCCGGGGCTGGCCGCCTGAACCAGCGCCGACAATGACAATATCGCCGGAAGTAGCGCCCTCAGTAAGAAATGCTGCATTCGGACAGAAAAACACGCCAAGGGGTCAAAATCAATGACCTGGCTCATCATTCCAGAGTATTTTGTGCAGCTGCAACTGAAAGCGGACCGGCAGGTTATCCTCAACAATCCATTCCGCCAGCGCTCTCTCTTCCACCTGACCAAAACTGGGAGAAAACAGGATTTCACAGCGCCCAACCAGCTTCAGCTCATCAAGCTTCATCCTCGCCCATTCATAGTCCTGACGGTCGCAGATCACGAATTTGATCTGATCGTTGGTGGTAATATGCGGGATATTGTCATAGAGATTCTTGCTCATCTCGCCAGATGCGGGGGTTTTCAAATCCAGGACGCGACTGACTCTGGTGTCCACAGCGTCAATCGCCATCGCACCACTGGTTTCCAGAGATACCTCATAACCGGCATCACAAAGCCGCTCCAGCAGGGGCAGGCAATTGGGTTGTGCCAAAGGCTCCCCACCGGTCACACAAACATATCTGGGCTTATAACCTGCGATGATTTGCTCAATTTCATCCAGAGACTGCCGCTTTCCACCAAAAAAGGCGTATTCGGAGTCACAATACTGGCAGCGCAGGGGGCATCCGGTAAGGCGCACGAATACCGTGGGCAGCCCCACAGTTCGGGCCTCCCCTTGAAGAGAATAGAATATTTCGGTAATTCGGAGCGATTGCTCAGCCATGGATTCCGCCAGTCTCAAAAAAGGGGCGGAATTTTACCCAATCCTGGCTTGTGAATCGAGACTTAAGGAGCAACCCTTAAGGATTGCCCATCCCGGACAGGTAATTTGTGGCCAGACGCGCCGCATTGGAGTTGCCAGCAGCCACCTGCTGCAACAGCTCCCTGGCTTTGGCGGTGTCACCCAGCTTATCGTACACAGTGCCCAGCTTATAAGTCGCATCCGGGACCTTGTTGTGATCACTGTATTCACTTAATAAGCGGGAAAACCATTCCCTGGCCTGCTCAAGATCACCTCGTAACAGGAATATCTCGCCCAACCAATACTGGCAGTTGGCGGCATAGCGACCGGACGGGAAGTCTCTCAGATAATGATTAAAAGCGGTGATGGCCTGATCGTAGTCTTTTTTCCGCAAGACCAGATCAATAGCAGTTCGATAGCGCTGCATCTCATTTGGCGCAGAAGCGGCGGTTGAGACAGCTGGGACCCCGGCAGGCACCGAAGGCGTGGCTGTCGCATCAGCGGGTTTGTCCGTCTCAGCGGTCACTTCCGCCTCAGCAGCAGCGGGCATAGTGGAGGTCAGAGCACTGACGCGCCTATCCAAATCGAGGTAGTCATCCAGTCTCTGCTGCTTCAGACGCCTCAGCTCATAGGCCTGCTCTTCCACCAGACCACGAAGTTCCAACACCTCTTGCTGCAACATCTGCAGCTGGTAAAACAACTCCGCGGAGTTACCCGCCGGCGCTGCATTGGCATCCGTTGCCGCCTGCGCTGTCTGGATCAGCCGATTGTTGGAGTCCACCACCTGCACCTGCGCGCTGGCAGCGGCGCCCCAAATCAAAACAACCGCAGCAGTGGCTGCTGCGGCCAAGGTCACTGCTTTCATCACTTGAAACTGATTACTTCAGTTCTACGCGACGGTTTTTGGCGTAGGAAGATTCGGAAGAACCGCGCATGGCCGGGTATTCCTCGCCGTAGCTGATGGTTTCAATCATTGAGGAATCCACACCCTGAAGGACGAGAAAATCCCGAACAGATTTTGCACGACGCTCACCGAGTGCCATGTTGTACTCGCGGGTACCCCGCTCATCGGCATGACCTTCAAGGCGGATGGAGCGCGGAGAAGACTTCAGTTGGGCGGCATGAGCGGTAAGTGCAGCACGGGATTGAGCATTCAACAAAGACTTGTCAAATTCGAAATAGAATACAGTATCGATGGCAGGGGCGGATTCTTCCATTTGCCCACCTCGGGTGGTGAGACCGGAATCGCCGGCAGAGCCCGTGCTAACGGTGGATTCTGTGCTGGTGTCGGTATCGGCACCTGTAGTACCGGCGTTGCCGGTGCCGTCAACAGTTGAGGTACTGGTACAGCCCGCCAGCGCAGCCATGACCAGAGCCAGACCAAGACTTTGCTTCAATGCAGATGAGAGCATACTTTAACTCCTAGTGGTTATCGTTTAATCGTTTTCAGTTTTCTGGCGCCAAGATTCAGGTAACTGCTCTGTAAAGCGGGTAGAAACACCCTCGCATTGAACGACCTAGCTTCCCTGACAATACACCCCAATTAAAAGTACGGCGACCAACTCGGTTCACGCACATCACCCTGCTTGGATGGCAAGCGAAACTTCACGCCGGCATCCAATGACACCGCGGCGAGGATTCCCTTGCTCCTAAATTTGGTGGCATACATCAGCATGGCACCGTTGGGAGCAATTGTTGGAGATTCATCCAAGTGAGTCTCCGTGAGTATCCTGATATCCCCGCTTGCCATATCCTGTGTGGCGATATGAAACAAGCCATTATGGCGATGCACCATGACCAAAGTTTTACCGTCCGCAGACAATCTGGCCCGAGCGTTATAGTCACCCTCAAAGGTTAAGCGTTCCACCCGGCCACTGGCAAGAGTTACTTGGTAAATTTGTGGTTTTCCGCCGCGATCTGAGGTGAAAATCAGCCCTTTCCCGTCCTTTGTCCAGCTCGGCTCGGTATCGATGGCAAAGTGACGGGTCACTCGAGTGAAACGGTTGCTGGCTATATCGAGTACGTAGATCTCTGGATTACCGTCTTTCGAGAGAACCATAGCCAGTTTTTTTCCGTCCGGTGACCAGGCCGGTGCGCCGTTCAAGCCTTTAAAATTGGTCATTTGCCGACGCTCCTGGGTGGCCAGCACTTGTGAGAATATCGCCGGTCGGCCGGTCTCAAAACTCACGTAGGCCACTGACTTACCATCGGGAGACCAGGCCGGTGACATAATAGGATGCTTCGATTCCAGTAACAGCGTTGGCCGTGCACCGTCGACATCTGCCCGCATCAAACGGTATTTTTCGTTGCCGAATGCTTCGACATAGATCATTTTGGTTGAAAAAGCACCACGAATACCGGTAATGGTTTCGTAAATCATATCGCTCGCAAAGTGCGCCATGTCTCGCAACTGATCAGCCCCGCCACTGACCTGATGCTTTAAGACCTGCTTCTGGGAAAGAATATCGAACAGCTCAAAGTTCAGCGTGTATCCTCCCCCGGCGTCGCGCAGGAGGTTGCCCAACCACAAAAACTCGGTGCCCAGGATTCTCCAATCCCGGTAATAGACCTCGGAGGCCGAGCGAGGCAAGGACAGCATATCCTCACGCGGCACTGGGCGAAACTGACCACTGCGACGCAGGTCCGCAGCAACAATAGCACTGATATCCTCACCGACCGCATTGCCCTGCCCCCCCACGGGCACAATGGCAATGCTGGTGGGGTTGTCCACGCCCTGAGTAATTTCAATGGTCAACTCCGCATGGGTCGCCGCCGATAATCCCAGCCAACAGCATAGCAGCAGGCACCATCTAAATTGCATATTCACCCCAATTAAATAAAAGACTTTAGCTTTGATTGTTTTTTGACCAAACAAACCCAGACTCCTGATGGCAGAGTGCTCACAAGCGTAAATCCTGTGGATTAAATATCAATGTCAATTGCCGGAAGTAGGTTTCGAACACTGACGGCGGCATTTCTTTTAATAGCTCGAATCGACCGATCTTCTTTACCGCTTGCTCAGCCGAGCGATCAAACGCCGGGTTTCCACTGCTCTTTGTGACCACCACACTCACGACTTGGCCTGTTGGCACCAGCTGTAATTGCAGTTCGCACTTCATCCCTCGCCTGGCCGATGGCGGTCGGCTCCAGTTCTGTTCTATCAGTTGCGCCATTTTGGCAACGTAACTTTGAGCGGTGGCAGCATCCTGTTCGGCAAGCAGCATTTCCTCCTCGCGGGCCAACTCATCCGCCATGGCAGCCTCCTGGGCTATCCGCTGCTGTTCACGCTGTTCCTGCAGGCGGCGTTGCTTTTCCAGCTCCTGCCGTTCCTTTTCAAGCCGTTCCTGCTCCTGTTTTTTCTTCAGCGCTTCCTGTTTGCGTTTCTTTTCCTCAGCCAGTTTGCGCAAGCGCTCCCGCTCCGCCTTTTCCTTGGCCAGCCGTTTCTTTCGAGCCGCCTCTTCCCGTCGCTGCTGCTCCCGCCGTTTGGCGGTTAAATCGATCACCTTATTCTTCTTGGGAGCTGCCTTGGGCTTCTGGGTTTTGGCCTCCACCGTCACCAGTTTGGCTTCAATAAATCGGGGGGTCACCTTGTGTTTGCTCACCGGAGCGGACTCCCAGCCCCAAGCCACCAGCACGACAATAAGAACGTGCAACAGCAGGGAGACCGACACCGCCAATCCGTACTCAGCCAGCCACTGACGAAGATCAAACTGCCGTTCCGATGCAATTAAAGCTGCCTGACTCATAGGTAAATCAAAGTACGGGAGGCTCGGTAACCAGCCCTACTGACTGGGCACCCGCGCCCTGAAGTGCCGTCATCAAACCAACCACCAGCCCATAATCCACGCTGGTGTCCCCCCACACCAACACAGTGGTAGTAGGTTTTTGTCGCAGCACCTTGGCGACCGCTTGCTTGATGTCTTTTAATGGGCGAGGGCTTTTTTGATCCTTGCCGATATTGATGTAGTAGAGCCCCTTGGCATCCACAGAAACAATCAGAGGCTCCTCTTGCTGGTCACTCAAAGGTGCCGACGGGGCGGCGGGCAGCTCCACCTTAACCCCCTGCATTAACAGAGGCGCCGTCACCATAAATACCACCAGCAATACCAGCATCACATCGATGTAGGGCACGACATTGATTTCGGCCATGGGCTTTTTTCGAATCTTGCGATGGAACATGCCGGCGCCCCGCTACTGTCGGCTGTGCACTTGCCGGTGCAATATAGAGGAAAACTCCTCGGCGAAGGTTTGATATCCATTGATCAATACCTCGGCACGGTGGGAAAAACGATTGTAGGCGAGAACGGCCGGAATAGCGGCAAACAGCCCCATGGCAGTAGCCACCAGTGCCTCGGAGATTCCAGGCGCCACGGTGGCAAGTGTCGCCTGGTGAACATTGGCCAATCCCCGAAAGGAGTTCATGATCCCCCAGACCGTGCCAAACAGCCCTATATAAGGGCTCACTGACGCAACACTGGCCAGAAAGGAGAGATTGGCTTCCAGTTTTTCTTCCTCACGGGCCAGAGCCACCCGCATGGCCCGTTGGGTACCTTCCATCACAGCATCCGGGTCAGACGCACCCTGCTGTCGCAATCGACTAAACTCCTTGAAGCCGGCACGGAAGACGTTTTCAACGCCATCCACCCCTTGATTGCCCTTGTTGCCCTGACGGTAAAGCTGGTTGAGATCGATACCGGACCAAAAGGTATTTTCAAACTCCTCAAATTGAGACTTGGCCCGGCTTTGGTAGCGCCCCCGTTGTACGATCATCACCCAGGAGATAATCGAAGCCAGAAACAACACCAGCATCACCAGCTGCACCAATAAGCTGGCATTAATAATCAAACTAAAGATGGACAGGGACTCGGATTCGCCCATGTTGTTATTTCCTTAATGAAAACTGCTGCTTTAATACAGAATGTACCGTTCCCGGTATGGCTACGGGTTTCATGCTGGCCTGTTCCACACAGGCCACTTTGATCTCTCCCTGGCACAAGGGTTCCCCGGAGCGTACCACCTGCTGCCGAAAAATCAGGTAGCTGCGCGCCAACTTACTGATACTGGTGACGACCGTCAACTCATCATCCAATTGTGCGGGCCTCAGGTAGCGCACATCGGCGCCGTGAACCACGAACATTCGTCCTTCTTCGAGAATGGCTGCCTTGCCAAATCCGAGGCTACGCATCAATTCGGTGCGGCCGCGCTCCATAAATTTGAGGTAATTGACGTAATAAACGATACCTCCTGCATCTGTATCTTCTATATAGACACGAAGAGGAAAGTGATGATCGGACATATGTCTGCCGCGCGGGCTCCCTGGCCTTGCCAAAAGAGCACAGTGTACGACTTATGTCTCGTCCTGAAAACGCTTCGGAATCGATAGGCCGAAATGCTCGTAGGCCAGCGGGGTTACCACCCGCCCCCGTGGGGTTCTTGCCATAAAACCCTGCTGAATCAAATAGGGTTCAAGCACATCTTCTATGGTGTCCCGCTCTTCGCTGATAGCTGCAGCGAGGCTGTCGGCACCCACCGGTCCGCCGGCAAACTTTTCGATCATCGCCAGCAGCAAGCGTCGATCCATATGGTCAAAGCCCTGCTCATCCACGTTTAACAGATTGAGCGCCCGATCGGCGGTTTGCTGGTCGACCAACCCGGAGCCCTTTACCTGGGCGTAATCCCGAACCCGTCGCAGCAGGCGATTGGCAATGCGGGGGGTTCCGCGGGAGCGGCGCGCCACTTCAAAGGCGCCATTTTCGTCAATATCAATACCCATCAGACCGGCGGAGCGGGACACGATGTGGGTCAAATCCTTGACGTTATAGAATTCGAGACGCTGCACAATGCCAAAGCGGTCACGTAACGGGGAGGTCAGCAAGCCGGCTCGGGTGGTGGCACCCACGAGAGTGAACGGCGGCAAATCAAGTTTGATACTGCGGGCCGCCGGGCCCTCACCGATCATAATATCGAGCTGGTAATCCTCCATCGCGGGATAGAGCACCTCCTCGACATTGGGACTTAGCCGGTGGATTTCATCAATAAACAGCACATCCCCCGGTTCAAGATTGGTCATCAGGGCGGCGAGATCTCCCGCTTTCTCCAGCACCGGTCCTGAGGTGGTTTTGAGATCCACCTCCATTTCGTTAGCAATGATGTTGGCGAGGGTGGTTTTTCCCAGCCCCGGAGGTCCAAACACCAGGGTGTGATCCAAGGCTTCGGCCCGACCCTTTGCGGCCTGGATAAAGATTTCCATCTGCTCGCGCACAACCGGCTGACCCACGTAATCCGCCAGCGATTTCGGACGCACGGCACGATCCTGCACGTCTTCCATAGCCTTTGGCTGCGCATCAATCACGCGCGCCGCCTGGGAGAACTGGTCTTTTTCTATCATTGGATCGCGGTTCCGGTTTTAGGTATTGCTGAAAATCAATCTGTTTAAATCAGGCCGGTGCCAGGCTTCGCAGCGAACGGCGGATAAGCTCCTCACTGCTATTGACATCCTGCTCCTTGAGCACGGCGGTTACCATCTTGGCGGCATCCGTGGGCTTGTAGCCAAGTGCTACCAAGGCACTTTCCGCTTCGGCGATAATGTCGTTGCTGTTCGTATCGTCGACGCCAGGCACACTGGCTGCTTCCATGGCCGCAAGCGGTGACTGTTCAGCCTGCCAGTCTTTGAGCTTATCGCGCAATTCTACAATCAGACGTTCGGCCGTCTTTTTACCAACACCCGGCACTTTGACCAAGGCAGCCACGTTGTCCTGCATCACACACTGGACCAGCTGGCCCGCCTCCATACCCGATAGAATCGCCAGCGCCATTTTGGGCCCGACGCCGCTGACCTTAATCAGCGTTCGAAACAGCTCGCGATCTTTTTTATCGAAAAAACCATAGAGTGTCTGGGCATTCTCGCTGACCGCAAAATGCGTTACCAGCGTCACCTGCGAACCCAACCCCGGTAATTGATAGAGAGTGGTCATCGGCACGAGCAATTCATATCCCACACCCTGGACATCCACGACTATTTGCGGAGCCTGTTTTCCCAACAGGACCCCCTGAATCCGACCAATCACCTTTAGATTTTCCTCTTTTCAGGTATTACCCTGCAGTCTGTTTCTATCTGTTCCTGCATATTGCCTCTGCAGCGCCTGGAGGGGCTACACCATCCGGCCACGCCGAAAGCTTCGGGCGCTGGCCACCCGGATGAGATGCTGCTGGGAATTGGCATGACACATCGCTACCCCCAAGGCATCGGCAGCATCCTCCTGGGGCGTTGCCGGCAGCTTGAGCAAGGTTTTAATCATGTGCTGCATCTGATGTTTATCCGCCGCTCCATTGCCCACCACTGATTGTTTGACCTTTCGTGCTTCATATTCTGATACCGGCAGATCCTGGTTAACCGCGGCCACTATAGCGGCACCACGAGCCTGCCCAAGTTTCAGAGCCGAGCCGGCACTTTTGGCCATAAACACGTGCTCAATCGCCATTTCCTGAGGGCAATACTCTTCAATAATCTCAGTGACAGAATCAAAAATGATCTTGAGGCGATCGGCAAGGGGGACTTCCGGGATGCGAATAACTCCGCTGGCAACATAATGATTTTTGCTGCCCAGGCTATTGATGATTCCAAATCCGGTTTTTCGAGAACCCGGATCCACCCCCAAAATCAGCGCCATTGACGCCACCCCACCACTGTTTTTTCATCCAGTAGTGTCACAGAGGCAAGTCCCAAGGTCAAGATGCAGGGTGAAAATCAAAAGGCAAATAGACGATGTGGCAAGAAGAGCCCGGAACCCACTGGACTGCCCCAGCAGGGCTCCGGTCATTATTGAGGGACAATTTAGGTGAGAGCAGCTTCATCGAATTCGGCATTGGTGTAGACGCTCTGGACATCATCAAGGTCTTCCAGGGCATCGACCATGGCCATCACTTTCTCTGAAGCGTCTTTATCCAAGGGGACGGTGGTTGAGGCCACCATGGTGACCTCTGCGCTGTCGGACCTAAAGCCAGCTTCTGACAAGGTGTCTTTGACGTTGAGAAAATCCTCAAACGCGGTAACCACCAGCGCAGAACCGTCTTCGTTGGTCTCGATATCCTCCGCTCCGGCTTCGAGAGCAGCATCCATCAGCGCCTCTTCATCAGCCTCAGCAAAGAATATCTGCCCCTGGCGGGAAAACAGGTAGGCCACTGAACCGTCTGTCCCCAGGTTGCCACCACGCCTGGTAAAAGCGTGGCGCACTTCCGAAACAGTACGATTGCGATTATCAGTCATGCACTCGACCAGAATCGCCACACCACCCGGAGCATAGCCTTCGTACGTCAGCTCTTCGTAGTTGTCACCCTCGGCATTGCCCGCGCCTCTGGCGATGGCCTTGTCGATGGTGTCTTTCTTCATGTTGGCGCCAAGCGCTTTATCAACAGCGGCCCGCAGGCGCGGATTATCCGCCGGATCGGGGCCGCCCTTGGCGGCCACCACCAGTTCGCGAATGATTTTCGTGAACACCTTGCCACGTTTGGCATCCTGAGCTGCCTTACGGTGGCGGATATTGGCCCATTTACTGTGACCGGCCATGCAAACCTCTCCGACTTTCCTATGGAATCAGGCGTTTTCTTTCTTTTTCAGGCGGATATTCAACTCACGCAGCTGCGCGATGTCCACCTCACCCGGAGCGTCGGTCATGACACAATGGGCGGTTTGAGTTTTCGGGAAAGCGATAACGTCACGGATGGAGTGAGTGCCGGTCATCAACATGATCAGACGATCGAGACCGAAGGCCAGGCCACCGTGAGGGGGTGCACCGTACTGAAGTGCGTCCAGCAGGAAACCGAATTTCTCACGCTGCTCTTCAGCATCGATACCCAGCACCCGGAACACGGTCTGCTGCATATCCCGCTCATGGATACGCACCGAACCACCACCCAGTTCGCAACCATTCAGCACCATGTCGTAAGCACGGGACAGGGCCTCAAGAGGCTTGGCCTCCAACTCTTGCGGAGAACAGGAAGGTGCAGTGAAGGGGTGATGCAGAGAGGTCACACCGCCATCAACTTCTTCAAACATCGGGAAGTCGACCACCCACAGAGGTGCCCACTCGCTGGTGTACAGATCCAGGTCTTCACCGATTTTGCAGCGCAGTGCTCCCAGGGCTTCACTGACCACCTTGATGGTATCAGCACCGAAGAACACGATGTCACCGTTAACAGCACCGGTACGTTCCATGACATTCATGGTCACTTCATCGCCCAGGAATTTGATGATCGGTGATTGCAGACCTTCGATGCCTTTTTCAATTTCATTGACCTTGATCCAGGCCAGACCTTTGGCGCCGTAGATACCAACATACTTGGTGTAATCGTCGATTTGCTTACGGGAAATGGTCGCACCGCCAGGAATCTTCAGTGCCGTGACACGGCATTTGGGGTCGTTGGCGGGGCCGGCGAAGACTTTGAAGTCGATGTCTTTGAGCAGATCCTTGATCTCCACCAGTTCCAGCGGAATACGCAGGTCGGGCTTGTCAGAACCGTATTTTTGCATCGCCTCAGCGTAAGGCATGCGCGGAAACTCGCCCAGATCCACGTCTTTCAGTTCCTGAAACAGCTTGCGAATCATGCCTTCGGTCACGGACATGATCTGCTCTTCATCCATAAAAGAGGTTTCGATATCAATCTGGGTAAATTCAGGCTGACGGTCAGCACGCAGATCTTCGTCTCGAAAGCACTTGGCAATCTGGTAATAGCGATCAAAGCCGGACACCATCAGCAGCTGCTTGAACAGTTGTGGTGATTGCGGCAGCGCAAAAAACTTGTGTTCATGAGTGCGTGAGGGCACCAGGTAATCACGGGCACCCTCTGGAGTCGCGCGGGTCAGGATCGGGGTTTCAATATCCAGGAAACCGTTGTCGTCCATATAATTGCGAATGGCGTTGGTCACTTTTGAACGAAAACGCAGGCGCTCCTGCATCTCCTGACGGCGCAGATCCACATAGCGGTACTTCAGGCGGACATCTTCGCCAACGGTGTTGTCGTGCAGAGGGAAAGGCGTTGTTTCGGCGCTATTGAGAATGGTGACATCCAGGCCGTAGACCTCGATTTCGCCTGTGACCATGTTGGGGTTCACGGTGGCCTCGGAACGGGCACGAACCCGACCTTTCACCTGCAGGACATACTCGCCGCGCACCTTGTCGGCAATTTCAAAGTTTTCCTTGGCATCGGGGTCAAACACCACCTGAACAATGCCGTCGCGGTCGCGCAGGTCGATAAAAATCACGCCGCCATGGTCACGGCGACGATCGACCCAACCACACAGGGTAACTTCCTGGTCAATAAAAGAGGCATTGAGAGCGCCGCAATAGTGGGTGCGCATAAGTTTGGTCCTATAAGTCAGTAATCAAATAAGGTTAATACGTGTTTTTGGCTGTCAGGCTATATATAGAAGCCTTAATCAGCGGCCGCCGTGGCCCCGGCAGCCGCTCCGCTGTTGGCACTACTGCCCGCCAGGTTCTTCTTTTTGTCGCCGGTCTTGAAATCGGTCTCATACCAGCCTCCTCCCGACAGTCGAAAGCCGGCCGCCGAAATTTTTTTGCTCAATTCCGGCTTTTTGCAGGATGGACATTCCTTCAAGGCGGGGGCGCTCATCTTCTGCAGTGCCTCCATTGCATGCCCACAGGCTCGACATGCATACTCATAAATCGGCATAACTATGTCCCATAACTACGTTCCTACAACCCTTCTGCCACGAAAAACGGCGCATTATAACCCAGCCTCCCGCGGTGGTTAAACCACTGATGGTCTATGCTTAGGCTTGCGGTGGTCCGGATCCGGTCAGAGCTGCCCCCAGTCCGCCCCCGCCCCAGTGCTCAATGAAGGGAGATGCCCGCCTTATGATTGTTGCCCAACCCCAAGATATCGAGATGGAGCTGGTGGATGACTTCTTTTATGACTTTCATGAGCACTATCAGCGCAGCGAGGATCTGCTGATCAAGCTGGAAAAGGCGCCTTCGGACTCAGAACTGACAAACAGCCTGTTCCGTTGCGTACATACCATCAAAGGCAATCTGATTTACATCGGCTTGAAGGAACTCTGTCCGCTTTTGCAGGGCATTGAGGATGTCCTCGATGGAGTTCGCCACGGGCAACTGCGCTACGACGACTCGCTCAGTGATGTGGTTTTACTCGCGATGGACAAGACCAAGGCACTGATCGATGAGAATATTCATGGCAGCAACAGCGGTATCAGCTTCGAACAGTTTCAACAGATTTGCCGGAGCATCGCCCAAATTGCACAGGTAGATCCACAGCAACGCCCTGTGGCCATCAAGAAAAGCCTGAACCTGCTGGACCCGCAATCTCCTCTGCACCCACTTCCAGCCCCGCCGCTCGACAGCTCGCTGCTCGATGATGCCGCCGCGATGGGCATCCGCATCGATGCGGATCATCGCTTTGTCCACCAGTTGATTCCCTCGCTCGAACATCGCTCCCCGTTTTGGAAAGGTTATACCGACCGTATTGCGAAGCTTAGCCTGTTGATGAATGAGCACGCCAACCGTGCGGAGCCTCCGGAGCAGCTTTTGATGGCTGCCATGGCTCACGACATTGCCATGCCCTTTTTGCCGCTATCCATGTTGCACAAAGACAGCAGCTATGTGGAAGCCGAAAGGCAGCGCATGCAACACCACGTTCGCCTGGGGGCAGATCTGTTGCAATCGATGGGCGGATGGGAAGAAGCCGCCATTATGGTTTTGCAACACCACGAACACTGTGATGGCAGCGGCTATCCAAACGCTTTGACCTCAAAGGATATTTGTAATGGTGCGAAGATACTTTCCATTGCCGATACCTATGACGCCTGTCGATACAATCGCGCCTATCGCACCGAACAAAAACGGCCGTTGATTCGCGCTGTTTTGGAAATAAATCGCCAGGCAGGCAGCCAATTTGACGACGCCTGGGTGCAGATTTTCAACCAGGTCGCCAAGCGGGAATTTACTCTGCACTAGCAGTCCTTCTAAGAGCACCAGTGCCTGACACCCTGCTTTTTTAGGGGTTTCGAGGCATTTTTTCGAAAAAGCACCGAAAAAACCCTAAAAAATGGGGTTTTTAGCGGTTTTTTGCTTGCCTGCGCGCCTGCAACCCTGTATACATAGCCTCAGCGGTTACCCCAGACTGTTTGAACCTATAAAACAAGGCTTTTTTACCGACCTTGCGGGTTCAATATCAAGCCGCTGCAGTAAGTTAAAAACCTACTACCCCAGACAACAAAGGAAAAAACCATGGCCGCCCGTAAAGCTACCGCCAAGAAAGCCCCAGCCAAAAAAGCTGCTGCCAAGAAAGCTCCAGCCAAGAAAGCTGCTGCCAAGAAAGCTGCTCCTGAGAAAAAGGTGAAAGCGGTTAAGGAGCGTTACAGCAAAACTCAGATTCTCAATCAGATTGCTGAGAACACCGAACTGAGCAAGAAGCAGGTTCAGAGTGTTTTGGATGAACTCAGCGATATCATTGAAGGTCACATCAAGAAGCGTGCCGTTGGCGAGTTTGTTCTGCCTGGTCTGCTGAAGGTTTCTGCAATCAAGAAGCCTGCCCGCAAAGCCCGCAAGAATGTACCTAATCCCTTCAAACCAGGCGAAACCATGGACGTGGCCGCCAAGCCTGCTACCGTTCAGGTTAAGGTTCGCCCACTGAAGAAGCTGAAGGATATGGCTCTGTAATTTGAGTCAGACGAAACGAGTGCCTACAAAGAGCACTTGAAAAAAGCCCCCGTTGGAACCCTCCGCGGGGGCTTTTTTGCTTTCGCTTCAGCACAATACCCGGCTGATGCCGGCCCTGATTCGAATAAAAGCCGAATCAGAGGGTTACTTTGCCTCCGTAAACTGGCCACCTGCCAGCGCGCTGCGCAGCCTTGATACGCGCTCATCGAGCTCTTCTACGCTGTAGTCTTTGTGCTCCAGCACACCCCAGATTGGCCCCGGCCATGCCGCATCATCCTTAAAGCGCGCTATGTGGTGCAAGTGCAATTGGCTGACCTGGTTGCCCAAAGCAGCCACATTCATTTTGTCCGGCACAAAGAGATCGGCCATAACCTCTGCCAAATGACAGGACTCATCCATCAGTTGCTGACGATCCATGGCGGCAAGGTGATGTATTTCACGTTTACCGGGCCTTTTGGGCACCAAAATACACCAGGGATTATTGGCATCGCGGCTCAGCAACACCAGAGACAGCGGGAATTCCCCCAGCAACACTGTATCCGCCGCAAGCTGCGGATCCAGCTCAAACTTTTGCTGTACATCGAGTTCGGACATCGTGGTTTCCTCCTTTCCCCAACCCGTTAACCACCGTAGAATACTCCTCCTGAAACAAATTACCTAGGATCAGTTGCCAGATTCAACCGACCCTGCCCAACTTAACAGCAAGAGATAGCCAGTTCCCATGCGTGCAAGCCGTTTCCTTATCGCCACCCTCAAGCAGACCCCCTCGGACGCGGTCGCCGTCAGCCACCAGTTAATGCTGCGAGCCGGCATGGTCCGCCAGCTTGCCTCTGGTCTATACACCTGGCTGCCGCTGGGATTGCGGGTTTTACGCAAAGTGGAGAACATCGTTCGCGAAGAAATGGACGCGGCGGATGCCCAGGAAGTATTAATGCCGGTTGTGCAGCCCGCAGAGCTCTGGCAGGAGTCCGGTCGCTGGGAACAATATGGTCCCGAGCTGCTGCGTATTACTGATCGCCACGAGAACCCTTTTTGCCTGGGTCCAACCCACGAAGAGGTGATCACAGACCTGATCCGAAATGAGCTCAAAAGCTACAAGCAACTGCCGGCCAATTTTTACCAGATTCAGACCAAATTCCGTGACGAAGTGCGCCCCCGCTTTGGCATTATGCGCTCGCGGGAATTCACCATGAAGGACGCCTACTCTTTCCATCTGCATCAGTCCTGCCTGCAGGATACCTATGACCGTATGCATACGGCATATTGCAATATTTTTGACCGTATCGGCCTGGATTACCGCCCGGTACTGGCGGACACGGGCTCCATCGGTGGCTCCAGCTCCCACGAGTTTCATGTGCTGGCCGACAGCGGTGAAGACGATATCGCCTTTAGCAGTGGCAGCGACTACGCCGCCAACGTCGAGTTGGCCGAAGCGGTTGCACCCACCGGGGAGAGAACGACAGCAACTCAGGAGATGGCCGAAGTGGCCACCCCGGGGCAGCATACAATCGAGGATGTCAGCAATAACCTCAAGATTGCCAAGTCCCAGCTGGTGAAAACGCTGATTGTTCTGGCACCCGAAGATGAAGACGGCAATCAGGGCCTGGTTGCGTTGATTGTGAGAGGCGATCACGAGCTCAATGAAGTAAAGGCAGAGAAACTGGAGCAGGTTGCAAGCCCCTTGACCATGGCCCCGGCAGAGCGCATTAAATCTGAACTGGGATGCGGCATTGGCTCCTTGGGCCCCGTTGGGCTGGCGATACCCACCTTTATCGATCGCAGCGTCGCCCACCTCTCTGATTTTGCCTGTGGCGCCAATAAGGAGGGTTACCATCTTACCGGTGTTAACTGGGAGCGTGATCTGCCGATACCCACTATCGCTGATCTTCGCAATGTGGTGGTTGGTGATCCGAGCCCCTGTGGCGAGGGCACGCTGGAAATCAAACGCGGCATCGAAGTGGGCCACATTTTCCAGCTGGGCACCAAGTACAGTGAAGCCATGCGCGCCAGCGTGCTGGATGAAAACGGCAAAGAGCAAGTGATGACCATGGGCTGCTATGGTATCGGTGTCAGCCGGGTGGTTGCAGCGGCCATTGAGCAAAACTATGACGACAACGGCATCATCTGGCCCGAAGCGATTGCCCCCTTCCAGGTTGCCGTTATTCCCATCAATATGCACAAATCGGATGCAGTACGGGCCAAGTGCGAAGAACTTTACGAAACTCTGGTCAACCGGGGTTACGAGGTTCTCTTTATGGATGAGGAAAAAGCGCGCCTGGGTGTCATGCTGGCCGATACCGAACTGATGGGCATTCCCCACCGCATTGTGGTAGGTGATCGAGGCCTTGAATCCGGCACTCTGGAATTCAAGAGCCGCCGAGATTCTGAAAAACAGGACATCCCCGAGACTGAACTGATGTCCTTTTTGGAAACTCAGATCGGCGTCTAGGCGCCAAGTTGTTTTCAAACGCTGATGAACAGCTCCCGTTTCTCCACCAGACTTTGCCGGCCTGATCAGCTGCGCAGACTCTTGCTGGTGCTGGGACTGGTGCTGTTCGGATGTACCCAGAATACCCTTGCCCAGCCCCAACAGGGCATCGACCCCCAGCTGCGTGCCTCACTGAAAGCCACCATCGAAGCCAGCGACAGTTTTGAAGATCGCTATGATGCCGAAGTCTGGCTGATGTCAAAACAAGACAAGTTGGCCAGATTTGTAAAGAGCCCGTCTGAACGACTGGATTTGCTGCGCCGGATTCACCGCGCTGCGCGCCGCGCCAGTCTGCAGCCTGAGATTGTATTGGCGCTGATTGAGGTAGAGAGCGGCTTTAATCGCTTTGCGGTTTCCCGCGTAGGCGCTCAGGGCATGATGCAAATCATGCCCTTCTGGAAACGGGAAATCGGCCGGCCCGATGACAACTTGATTGATATCGACACCAACCTTTTATATGGCTGCACCATCCTTAAACACTATCTGGATCGGGCCGACGGGCGCCTGATCGAAGCCCTGGCTCGCTACAACGGCAGCTACGGCCGCAACACCTACCCCCGCAAAGTGATGGATACCTGGAGCCAACACTGGCGCTAGGCGTTCCAGATCATCCCATGCGAAAACCCCGATGGGGGTACGGCGGAGCCGACTGCCAGGAAACTTCATCCACTTGCGATGCACTCGGCCCCTGCTCCACTTGACGCTGAACCTTCTCCACGCGGGCGGAAGGCCCTTGCAATATCACTTCGACGCGCCCGTCGGGAAGATTGACCGCATAACCCTCGAGCCCTTCTGCCTCGGCACAGCGCTGCACAAAGTATCGAAACCCCACTCCCTGCACACGCCCGCTGACCCATCCCTGCACAGTCTCACTCATTGCTCACTCCAAGTTGTGTGGACGCCAGCTCGCGCTCATCCACAAGCCAAACGGCTAACGAATCCCGCGTTTGCGGCCCGACCAACACCCCCCGATAGTTGCCCTCAGGATCAAAAACATAGGTGGCCGGCAACACTTGCGGACGCTGGTAACCAAGAGACTGCGCCGGATCCTGACGCAGGACATTAAAGCTTATACCCAAGGCCCGGGACTGGCGTTTAAGCTCTTCCCCCTGAGGGAGGTCATAATTCACACCCAGCACGGTCACACCCGCTTCCCTTGCAAAGGCATTCAGTTCCGGCATTTCTTTTCTGCAGGGCTTACACCAAAGCGCCCAGTAATTGATGAACACCCATTGCCCGCGCAACTCACTCCAGCGAAGATGATCACCACTTTGGGTTTCATACACTTTGCCGTCGCATCCCGTCAGCACCAGCAGCCATAAAATGCCGCTAAGGCTTAAGCAAACGCGGAGACGTCGCAACATTTCTGTCTTCCTCATGATCGTCACGTAATAAGGATTCCACAGACACATCAAACTCGCGGTGGCGATGTCGATCCAACGCCTGCAAACGTTCTGACACCGCCTTAAACCAGGGATCTCCATCCAACCTGAGTTCCGATGGCGGCAGCTGATCTCCGACACCGGTCAAACTGGCCAACTGCTGCAGCGACAGAGTTTCCAGGTCGCGACACAAGACATAATCGCTATTTTGAGTGAGTGTAATAATACCCTGGCGCTGCAGCATATTGCGCAGTCGCCGCCACTGTTCGGATTCCACCCCTACCGCGAGAAGCTGGTCCAGAGATATAGGTCTGCCAATCTGCGCCCCCTGCCGCAATTGCCACAACACTTGCAACGCGGCGATCAGATCCGAATGTTGAGTGCGCTCAATTGTGCCTTGATAGGCGGACAGGGCACGCACCAGAACCGCACCGGCGAGGACAATCATCCAGAGGATGTAAATCCATAGCAGGAACAGCGGCACCATTGCAAAGGCACCGTATACGGCTTTATAGCTGCTGTTAGCCACAATCAGGCCGAACAGGTCCTTGAACAGTTCAAAACAAATTGCGGTCAGCACGCCTCCAACCAAGGCATCTTTGAAAGGTACCTTGCAGTTGGGTACCGCCACAAACAACAACGTAAAGGCCATACAGGTCAGTAACCAGGGAAAAAAACCAAATACCGTGGGCACAATTCCGAGGCTGTCATAGTCATCAACGAAGTACTGCAGTGACAGCAGAAAGGTACTGATGGCCAATCCCAGCCCCAATAGTAAGGGGCCCAGGCTCAGTACCGCCCAATACAGCAGAAAATTCGATAACCCGCGCCGCGCCTCGATAACGCCCCATATGTCGTTAAAGGTGGACTCAATACTTTTCATCATCAGATAAGCGGTCACCACCAGCATCAATATCCCCGCCAGCGTGAGACTGCGGGCCTGGGTGGTGAATTCGGTCAGATACTCGCGCACATCCAGACCGGAATCCGGCAGCAGGTACTGGAACAGATATCCCTCCAGCTGACCAGCCATTCCCTCAAACGCCGGAAACAGGGAGAACATCGTAAAAATCACCGTCATGGTGGGGACTATGGCAAACAGTGTCATATAGGTCAGTGCGGCTGCCTGTTGTCGGCACCCACGCTCGCTGTATTGCGCTGCCACAAAGCGCAGAAACCGCCATAACTGGCGAGCATCCATTTGGCGGAGATTTGTCAGACTGTGTAACCCGGGCATATAACCTGAATCCGAGGGTGAATAGTGTTGTGTGTCGGTTACCATTACAATAGCCCGATTGCTAAGAGGAACATAAAGGAAAATTCGTCAATGGTCACCATTTATCACAACCCCCGCTGCTCCAAGTCCCGCAATACCCTTGCCTTGCTGCAGGAAAACGGAGTCGAGCCTGAAGTGGTTCTGTATCTGGAAACTCCCCCCAGCGCCGAGCAGCTTGCTGAACTGCTGTCCAAGCTGGGCATCTCTGCCCGGGAACTGCTGCGCAAAGGTGAGGATGCCTATAAGGAAAACGACCTCAAGAACCCCGATCTCAGCGAGCAACAACTGATTGCAGCCATGGTTGCCACACCCAAGCTGATTGAACGTCCCATTGTGGTCAAGGGCAATAAAGCCGTACTGGGCCGTCCACCGGAAAATGTGCTGGAGCTGATTTAAGCGATGGCTCCTTACATCCTGGTGCTTTACTACTCGCGCCACGGCGCGACTGCGGCGATGGCCCACGATATCGCCAGGGGCGTTGAACAGGTAACCGGCATGGAGGCACGACTGCGGACCGTGCCCCCGGTTTCGCCAGATACCGAAGCCTCCCTGGAGCCCATACCTGACCAGGGGGCTCTCTATTGCTCGCTGGAGGATCTCCGCGATTGCAGCGGCCTGGTACTGGGCAGCCCCACACGCTTTGGCAATATGGCCGCGCCGCTCAAGCACTTTCTCGACAGCACCAGCAGCTTATGGCTGAACGGATCGCTGATTGATAAACCCGCTGCGGTATTTACCTCCACCGGCAGTATGCACGGAGGCCAGGAGGCAACCCTGCTCAGTATGATGACACCGCTGATGCACCATGGAATGGTGATGGTCGGACTCCCCTACAGCGAGCCGGACCTGATGCAAACCCGCAGCGGCGGCACCCCCTACGGCGCCTCCCACGTTGCGGGTGCCGATAATTCACTGAGCATCAGTGACGAAGAACAACGCCTGAACCAGGCACTGGGCAAACGAGTGGCAAACATCGCCCGGGCCCTCGCCCCACAGTTTAAATAGATGGAGTTCCTGTGAATCTGCCACCCAAACCGTCCAGACTGAAGACGGGTGAGGCCACCAGCCTGGCCTGCGTCATCGGGCTGAATTTGCTCTACCTGACCACCAGCCTGCTGGATGAAAGATTTGTCTGGACGCTGCTGCTAATCCCCTGCCTGAGCCTGCTGATGTTTGTGCCGGGCATGCTGCGCCAACATGCCCGTACCTACAACTGGCTCTGCTTTGTGATCCTGATGCACTTTACCGTCGGCGTCAGCAATGCCATGGCGCCCAACGGGGCCTGGAACGATTACCTGCAGACACTGCTCTGCGTTATCCTGTTTATCAGCGCCATGATGACCAGCCGCTGGCTGCAGGCCTGGCAGGCACAATCACTCAACGCCGAGCAAGGAGTCCACCCATGAAATCCGACCACCAACCCGGTTTCATCCGACGCTTTTTCTCCGGCCTCTGGAAGGGCATCACCTGGGTCCGCACCGGCCTCGCCAATGTGATTTTTATCTTATTGATTTTGGTGGTAATTGTGGCATTGGCACCCGAAGAACCCCGCCAAATGCCCAAGGATATTGCACTCCACCTGGCACCCAGCGGCCTGCTGGTAGACCAATACAGTTACGTGGACCCGATGACGCAATTTCTCGAGCAGCGCAGTCAGCGAGAGACTGAAACCCGCGTCAGGGACATTATTGAAGCACTGGATCGGGCAGCGACGGACCCGGCAATCACCTCCCTGGTGCTGGAGCTGGATGAATTGGTGGGCGGCGGTCTGAGCAAGCTGGAAGAAATCGGTTCGGCCCTGCAGCGCTTCAAAGACAGTGGCAAACCGATATACGCCGTCAGCGATGCCTATTCCCAGGAGCAGTATTACCTCGCCAGTTACGCCGACGAAATCACCATGCACCCCATGGGTGCGGTGATACTGACCGGCTACGGAAGTTATCGCAACTATTTCCGCAGCGCACTGGAAAAGCTGTCTCTCAATATGCATGTTTTTCGCGTGGGAGAATATAAAGACGCCGTCGAGCCCTATCTGCGCGACGGCATGTCTGACGCCTCCCGAGAACACAATGGTCAGTGGCTCAATGAACTCTGGAGCACCTACACTGCCCGAGTGGAACAGCAACGGGAACTGGCGGCAGGCAGTATCGACCACTATGTCAATCAACTGGACAAACACCTCAGACAATATAAAGGTGACCATGCACTCGCCGCCCGGGAAATGGGGCTGGTTGATCAGCTCGCCACTCATCACCAGCAGAATCGCTGGCTGATCGAGAAGGTGGGTGAAGACGCTGACAATCAACACTTTCGCGCACTGAATTACCGCGAGTATCTGACACTGTCCGAAGCGACCGCCAGGCACAAGAAGGTCGGTCTGATCGTCGCCAGAGGCGTTATCCTCGATGGTGAACAGGCGCCGGGCAACATCGGTGGCGATACTCTGTCTGATTTGATTCGCTCCGCCAGAGAGGAGCACGATATCGAAGCCCTGGTGTTGCGGGTCGATAGCGGTGGTGGCAGCGCCTTCGCCTCGGAATTGATACGGCAGGAACTTGAGGTGACGCGCAAAGCCGGCATCCCCATTTTTGTCTCTATGGGCAGTGTGGCCGCATCCGGTGGCTACTGGATTTCCATGGGCGCCGATGAAGTCTGGGCCACGCCCACCACCATCACCGGTTCCATTGGAGTCTTCAGCGCTTTTCCCACCCTGGAAAACAGCTTACAGAAACTCGGCATTCATACCGATGGCGTCGGCACCACGGATTTGGCCGGCGCACTGCGGGTCGACCGCCCATTGTCTCCCCAGGCGGAAATCATCCTGCAACAGAGTGTGAACAACATTTACCAGCGCTTCCTCGACCTGGTGGCGCAGGCGCGACAAAGCACCAGCGCCCAGATCCATACGGTGGGCCAGGGCCGGGTATGGACCGGACGGGCTGCCCAGGAACTGGGGCTCATTGACCAGCTGGGAGACCTGCAGCAAACACTGGCGGCCGCTGCGGCTAAAGCCGGACTGACTGAGTTTGATGTGGAAGAAATTGAAATTCCATTGTCGCCGGGTGAACAGCTGGCGCAACAGCTGGCCGATGAGTTTTCCAGTAGTGGCATCGCTGAGCGTTTTGCACAGTCCGGCCTGGTAACCGGGCTTGGACTGCTGGAACAGCAGCTGCGCCCACTCGCAACGCTGATGCAGATGAACGACCCGAACGCGGTATACGCCCAGTGTCTGGAGTGTATGGCGCCCTAGTCCTTAGTAAGGTTAGAGGCCCAGAGTCTGTTTGACGAAGGGAATCGTCAGGCGACGCTGCTCGGCCAGCGATGCATCGTCCAGGCGATGCAGGCACTCGAACAGCTCGTGCAAATCGCGCGACACCCGGTGCATGATAAATTGAGCCACTTCGTCACTGAGTTCCAGCCCTCTGGCCCTGGCCCTCATTTGCAGCGCCCGACATTTATCGTCATCGCGCAGAGGCTGCACCTGATATACCAGCCCCCAGTTGAGTCGAGACTGCAGATCCGGCAGATTGACACTGAGCTCTCGGGGGCCGCAATTGGCGGCCATCACCAGACGGCGACCGCTGTCGCGCATGACATTAAAAAAGCGAAACAGCGCCCGCTCCCATTCAGGCAGTCCCTGGACAGCTTGTAAACCGTCAAGGCAGACCAGATCCAGCCGCTCCAGATCTTCGAGCAATTGCTCCGGGTCATACCCCACCAGTTCGGTCAGTGGCAGATACTGGCTGCAGGCGCCTTCCTGCTGAGCCTTGAGACAAGATGCCTGTAAAAGATGTGTCACTCCAACACCCGTGGCACCCCACAGAAACACAAACTGTTCACCCATCGGTTGCAGCTGATACTTCAACGTGGCCACCACCTGTGCATTCACCTGCCCTTCACGGATGAAGAAGTTATCGAACGTAGCTTCATCGTTCAGGTGCACGCTCAGCGACAACTGTTTAGGCAATGGGTTGGAACGTGTGCGACTCATGGGAACAACAGCGGTAAGAACAGGCGCTAAGGATACTGTCTAAATCGATGTTTGTTAACCTGGCCAGCGAAATCTTAGGGGGTTTTCCCAGCTGCCGAGGGGGGCGGTACTCTGTCGCGGCAAAGCAATCACACCGGGATCCTTGGCGGGAGCCATCAGGCGTCTATCCAGGGCGAGGGCATCGAGAAGGGCATCGATTTCGCCCTCGGTATGCAGATACACCCAAAGATTGCTATGCCTCAATGCGATTAGCTCAAGCTGGCGCACAACGGCCATGCTCTCCAGGTAATCCAGCGCATCCACATAGTTGGCAAAGCTCTGCACCTGCTGTAATTGCAGCAGTACGCCACCGCGAGTATCCGGGCTGGAAACAATGGCGTAAGCGTTGCCAAGATAGGTGCCGATGGCGTCGAGACCGGCGGCCACCAGCGCCGCCTCACCCTGGTCGCTGTGACTGTCGAACACTTCCATACGCTGTTTGTGCAGCAACGACCAGGCCCCCAGCCAACGTCCCGATGAGGTCTGACTGTAGCGGCCAATGGCAATCGCATCGACCCCATAGCGAGCCGATGCCGCTCGGATTTTCTCTCCATCAAGCCGCCAGAGATCATCGGCGCTGATGGACAGTTGATCCTGCAGATCCAACAGTGGCACCACCACCGGCAAACCGCGGGATGCGGTCACCTCAGCCACCACTGCGGTCAGCTCACCCGGCTCCTGTAGCGACACCTGTTGGCGACCGCCATTAATGTCGTCTTTCACCAGCCACACCAGTACAGACGGACGATTATCAGGCCAGATCGGCAGCCCGGCGCGGCGCAAAGTATTGTCGATGGCGGCCCGTGAAAATGTCAGTATCAGCCGGGACGCGGGCAGCTGCTCGTCTCCCTGCTGCAGTGTTTCAGTGGTGGTTTCATAGCGATAGGATTCCAGCAATTGGCCTGCTCGAGTTGCCAGCTGGCTTGCCGCCGGTTGCTGCATGATATCCGTGCGACCTGTGACCCTCACCAGCACAGACT
This sequence comes from Pseudomaricurvus alkylphenolicus, assembly GCF_011683955.1. GTDB lineage: Bacteria > Pseudomonadota > Gammaproteobacteria > Pseudomonadales > Cellvibrionaceae > Pseudomaricurvus > Pseudomaricurvus alkylphenolicus. Next base: position 208,236 of record NZ_JAAQPI010000008.1, on the reverse strand, counting down.
CCAGTGCCCGGGAAGCAGCCTCACGCCTTTCCGCATCCCCCTGGCTCTGTACCAGTATCTGCTGCCGATACAGGCCCTCTACCACTTCGGCCTGAGCGGTGGCGAGCACCAACAGCAGGCACACAAGCGCGGCGAAGGCGGGTTTCCATAAGCGATACAAGAGCGAACTCCTTGATAGATGCGCCTTGAATTGAACAGGTCGCCATTATGCCTGCCGCTATGACCGGTCGCCAATACCTGACCGGTCTTTAATATGTGGCGCTGTGCAATTTCAATGCACACAGAATAGCTGGTAGAATGTCCGGCTTTTCACGAGCCGAGCCGCAGATTCCATGAGCGACAAACAGTCCCCCGCTTCCGAGCCCCAATCCACATCCCTGAGTTACAAAGACGCCGGCGTCGATATTGACGCCGGTAACGCCCTTGTAGAGCGCATCAAAGGGGTGGCCAAACGCACCCGTCGCCCCGGCGTTATGGCGGGCCTGGGTGGCTTCGGCGCCCTGTTTGAGCTGCCCACCGGGTATCGCGAACCGGTGCTGGTATCGGGCACAGACGGTGTTGGTACCAAATTGCGACTGGCCATGGATCTGGATCTTCATGACACCATTGGCATCGATCTGGTTGCCATGTGCGTCAACGATTTGGTTGTCGCCGGTGCAGAGCCGCTGTTTTTCCTCGACTATTACGCCACCGGCAAACTCAATGTGGACGTGGCCGCCGACGTGGTCTCCGGCATCGGCGATGGCTGTGAGCAGGCCGGCTGTGCTCTGGTGGGCGGCGAAACTGCCGAAATGCCTGGCATGTATGACGGTGACGACTACGATCTGGCCGGCTTCTGCGTGGGCATTGCGGAAAAATCCGAGCTCATCGACGGCAGCAAAGTGGCCGCAGGCGATGTATTGATCGGCATAGCCTCCAGCGGCCCCCACTCCAACGGCTACTCGCTGATTCGCAAGATCATAGAGGTCAGCGGCGCCGATCTGGACACCGACATTGATGGCCGTCCCCTGGGCAAAGCCCTGCTGGAACCCACTCGCATTTACGTCAAATCGCTTTTGCGCCTGATCAAAGAATCACAGGTCAACGCCATGTCTCACATTACCGGCGGCGGCCTGCAGGAAAATATCCCGCGCGTCCTGCCTGAAGACTGCAAAGCAGTGATCGACACCAATGCCTGGACCATTCCACCGGTGTTCCAGTGGCTGCAGCAGCAGGGCAATGTCGAAGCCTACGAAATGTACCGCACCTTTAACTGCGGTGTCGGCATGATCATCGCTGTTCCGGCGCAACAACAGGACCAGGCCCTGACCCTGCTGCGCGATTGTGGCGAAGACGCCTTTGTGGTCGGCACCATCGCCAAGGCTGAGGGTGATGAAGAGCGGGTCGAGCTGCAGGGAATCAACTGATCCATGGCCAACTCCACCCCCAATATTGTGGTGCTCATCTCGGGCAGCGGCACCAATCTGCAAGCACTGATTGACGCCCATGATCGGGGTGAGTTACCGGCCAACCTGAGCGCAGTGATCAGCAACCGCCCCAACGCTTATGGGCTGGAGCGGGCCGCGGCTGCCGGTATTCCAACAGAGGTACTGGACCACACCGGCTTTGACAGTCGCGAGCTGTTTGACCAGGCCCTGCAGCGGGAAATCGACGCCTATGCGCCGGATCTCGTTATCCTGGCGGGCTTTATGCGCATCCTGACGGAAGGCTTTACTCAACATTATTCAGGGCGCATGTTGAACATTCACCCATCTTTGCTGCCAAAGTACCAGGGGTTGCACACGCACCAGCGGGCTCTGGATGCCGGTGATGATTGCCACGGAGTGACGGTACACTTTGTCACGGCTGAACTCGACGGCGGCCCCAACGTCGTCCAGGCCGTTGTCCCGGTTTTGCCCGAAGACACGGCGGAAACTCTCGCCAAGCGAGTGCAGGTGCAGGAGCATGTGATATACCCCCTGGCGGCACGCTGGTTCTCTGAGGGACGGCTGCGTATGGCTCAGGGGCGCAGCCTGCTTGACGGAGAGACACTTCCCGACAGCGGCCACATTATCGACAGCCGCAATTGATCGCTGTCGGGAACTGACGGGAAGCTGTATTTATGGCCAACATGCCTTGCAATCACTTTCTGTGGCGCAGCCTGCTGGCCTGTTGTCTTTTGATGGCAGGCGTGACCCGGGCTGAACTGCCCAAACCGTTCGAAGCCACCTACGAAGCCCGTTACGGCAGCTTGAGCATTACCGCCACCCGCACGCTGCGCGAACTGGAGAATGGCGGCCAGGAACTGCGTTTTGCGGCCCGCTCGTGGCTGGCCCGCATCGAAGAAGTCAGCCAGTTTAACTGGAACCGGGAAGGTCATCTGGTACCCGAGCGCTATAGCTATAGCCGCACGGGCCTGGGCCGTGATCGGGAGGCTCACCTGGATTTCGACTGGCAAAAGCTCACCGTGGTGAACAACGTCCAGAAGCGCCCCTGGAGCATGAGTATTCCCCCGCAGGCAATGGACAAGCTCAGCTACCAATTGCAGCTGCGTCACGACCTGCTAAACAGGCACACTCGCGAGAATGATCCGGAGCTGAGCTACGCCATTGCCGACGGCGGACGCCTGAAGACCTACCGCTTTGAAGTTCTCGGGGAAGAACAATTGCAGACGGCCGTGGGAAGACTCAACGTCGTCAAAGTAAGAAAAGTCCGGGAAGGCAGCAAACGCGTGACGTTACTTTGGCTGGCCCGGGACTGGGATCATCTGGTCGTGCGCATCCAACAGACTGAAAAAGACGGCAAACACTACGAAATTAATCTGGCCTCCGCCAGTCTCAATGGGATTCCCGTTACGGGACTCTAGCCCAGCAACCACCACAGGCTCTACGATGACCATTACTACCAACAAAGTCGCAACGATTCACTACACCCTCAAAAACGAGCAGGGCGAAACCCTGGACAGCTCGGAGGGCCAGGAACCACTGGCGTACCTGCAGGGCCATCAGAACCTGGTACCCGGTTTGGAACAAGCCCTTGAAGGCAAGTCCGTGGGTGACAAGCTGTCACTGGTGGTTGCACCTGAACAGGGTTATGGCGACAAGGATCCGGAGCTGATCCAGGAGCTGCCCCGCAGCATGTTTGGCGGCATCGACAATATTGAAGTGGGCATGGAGTTTCACGCCGAGACAGCCCAGGGCATGCAGATTGTCGAAGTGATCGATGTAGAGGAAGACACCATTACCATCGATGGCAACCATCCGCTGGCGGGTGTGGATCTGCATTTTGAGGTTGAGGTGATGGAGATTCGGGACGCCACCGAAGAAGAGCTGCAGCACGGACACGTTCACGGCGCCGAAGGCTGTGGCCACGACCATTAAAATCGCGGCCTCTATTGGCTGGTGACCTTTCTTTCGCCACATCGCTGGCATTCATGAATGGTCACCAATTTGCCCTGTTTGACGTCAAACTGCTTTTCCTGCACCACCTTCCACTTGTGAAAACCGCTGCGACACAGGGTTTTGCCCTTGTGTTTCTGGGCCGCTGTTGGCCGCTTGAACTGCACTACATCGCCCATTCCCTACTCCGGCTATTCAGACGTCGTCGTAATGGCAGATTCTAACATCAGTGGGCAACATGTGCCTGCGGCGCAATCCACTCATTTCTTTTTGCACAACACAACATCTAGTGGTGATCAAATTTTAAACCACAAGATAAGCAAAATAAAAGAATTTGATCTTATTAGAAAAAGTTATATGGCATTGCCAACACCCCAAACATATCCACAGGGGCCGGCTGGACTTGGCACTCAGGATTAGTGGTTACTGACTTATTTCATTACGCACATTTTATCCACAAGAAATCACCATCTTTATCGCCTTGCATTGCCCCCTCAACCGCATTATCTTGTATCCAAATTCTGGCCAACCCCAATATATAGGTGTTTAGTCGATTAAGGGCCTGGTAAAGATTTAACAGCCCCATTTATCAGACCCAAGAGTTTCACCGGATTAAACATCACCAATAACAGCGAGGGCCTGGCCTCACCGGCAGAGCGGCTGATCAACCAGCCCCTGTCGGACGCGACCCGATATCTAAACAGTTGATCGATGTAATTCAGTCCCGTGTGTACAGGCGCGGGGCGGATTGCCGTTTAATGAATTTAACTCTCAACATGCAACGCACAATACGCGGAGACGTACATGCAAACTGACACTGATGTGACAGCAACCCCAGCACCCCAGGCTACACCCTCCACCCCGCAGCCCAGCGCGACGCCGGTAACGGCGACCATGCCGGGCCAACTGCGGGTCATCAAACGCAACGGCACTGTTGTGCCCTATGATGAAAGCAAGATCTCCGTCGCCATGACCAAGGCGTTTCTGGCCGTCGAAGGCGGAACCGCTGCCGCATCCAGCCGCGTACACGAAACCGTCGCCTCGCTGAGTGGCCAGATTAGCGCCACCTTCAAACGTCGGATGCCTTCCGGCGGCACCGTGCACATCGAGGACATTCAAGACCAGGTGGAATTGATCCTGATGCGTTCCGGCGAGCAGAAAATCGCTCGCGACTATGTTCTTTACCGCGAAGAACATGCACGCCTGCGCGCCCAGAACCAGGCCGACCAGGAAGCGGACAGTGAATACCCCACCATCAGCGTGGTGATGCCCTCCGGCGAGAGACAGCCTCTGAATATCCGTCGCGTCCGCACCATTGTCGAGGAGGCCTGCGCCGGCCTCAAAGACGTCGAAGCCAAAGACATTCTCGACGAAGCCATGCGCAACCTCTACGACGGCGTGTCCCTGGAAGACGTGAACACGTCCCTGGTGATCACCGCGCGCACACTGGTGGAAAAGGAGCCTAATTACTCCTACGCCACCGCCCGCCTGCTGCTCGATAAATTGCGCGCCGAGGCTCTGAGCTTCCTGGGTCTGGCGGAGTCCGCCACCCAAACTGAGATGGTCGGCATCTACGCCCAGACCCTGCCGGCCTATATCCGCAAAGGCGTTGAGCTGGAACTGCTCTCGCCCAATCTGCTGGATTACAACCTGGAACAGCTGAGCGCCGCGCTGGACGCCTCTCGCGACCTGCAGTTCAGCTACCTGGGCCTGCAAACCCTTTACGACCGCTACTTCATTCACTCCGAAGAAGGCGTGCGCTTCGAGCTGCCACAGGTGTTCTTTATGCGGGTTGCCATGGGCCTCGCCTACAATGAACCCAACCGCGAGCAGCGTGCCATTGAGTTCTATCAGCTGCTGAGCTCGTTCGATTACATGAGCTCCACACCGACGCTGTTCAATGCCGGAACACTGCGTCCGCAGCTGTCTTCCTGCTACCTGACTACCGTACCCGATGACCTGCACGGCATCTATGGTGCCATGCAGGACAACGCCATGCTTTCCAAGTGGGCGGGCGGCCTCGGTAACGACTGGACCCCTGTGCGCTCTCTGGGCGCCTATATCAAAGGCACTAACGGCAAATCCCAGGGTGTGGTTCCCTTCCTGAAAGTTGCCAACGATACCGCTGTGGCGGTTAACCAGGGCGGCAAGCGCAAAGGGGCAGTCTGTGCCTACCTTGAAACCTGGCACCTGGATATCGAAGAATTTCTGGAGCTGCGCAAGAACACTGGTGATGATCGCCGTCGCACCCACGACATGAACACCGCCAACTGGGTTCCCGACCTGTTTATGAAGCGTGTGTTCGACGACAAAGAATGGACCCTGTTTTCCCCCAATGATGTGCCCGAGCTGCACGATCTGGTGGGCCAGGCCTTCCAGGAAAAGTACGAAGAGTACGAGCGCAAAACGGCCAGCGGCGAACTGAAACTGTTCAAGCGCGTAAAAGCGATCGACCTGTGGCGCAAAATGCTGGGCATGCTGTTTGAAACCGGCCACCCATGGATTACCTTCAAGGATGCCTGTAACCTGCGCAGCCCGCAGCAGCATGTGGGTGTAGTGCACTCCTCCAACCTCTGCACCGAGATCACCCTCAACACCACTGCAGGCGACGAAATCGCTGTCTGTAACCTGGGATCAGTGAACCTGGCTCAACACGTGGTGGATGGCCAGCTCGATCACGCCAAGCTGGAAAAGACCGTGCGCACTGCGGTACGTATGCTCGATAATGTTATCGACATCAACTACTACTCTGTTGAGGCGGCGCGCACGTCCAACATGCGTCACCGTCCCGTTGGCCTGGGCCTGATGGGCTTCCAGGACGCTCTGTACAAAATGGGTTACGCCTACAGCTCTCAGGAAGCGGTGGAATTTGCCGATCGCTCCATGGAAGCAATCAGCTACTTCGCGATTGATTCCAGCAGTGAGCTGGCCAAAGAACGCGGTGCCTATTCCACCTTCGAAGGCTCGCTGTGGAGCAAGGGCACACTGCCAATCGACTCCATTGAACTGCTCGCCCGCAACCGCGGTGAAGACTACATCAAGGTTGATCGCAGCCAGACTCTCGACTGGAACAGCCTGCGTGAGAAAGTCAAAACCCAGGGCATGCGCAACTCCAATGTAATGGCTATTGCCCCCACTGCGACCATTGCCAACATTACCGGCGTATCTCAGTCTATCGAACCCACGTATCAGAATCTGTACGTGAAATCCAACCTGTCCGGTGAATTCACCGTCGTGAACCCTTTCCTGGTGCACGAACTGAAAGCCCTTGGTCTGTGGGATTCTGTGATGGTCAACGATCTGAAGTACTACGAGGGTTCTGTACAAAAAATCGATCGCATTCCGGCCGAACTCAAGGCTCGCTACTCCACAGCGTTTGAAGTAGAGCCCCGCTGGATTGTGGATGCAGCCAGTCGCCGTCAGAAGTGGATTGACCAGGCCCAGAGCCTCAATCTCTACATTGCCGGTGCCAATGGCAAGAAACTGGATATCACCTATCGCATGGCCTGGTATCACGGCCTGAAAACGACTTACTACCTGCGCGCACTGGCGGCCACCTCCACGGAGAAATCCACCGTGGAAACCGGCTCACTGAATGCAGTCTCTGCGGCCGCACCCGCCGCTACCGCTGCTGCACCGGCAGAAGCTGCACCGGTACCCAAAGCCTGCTCTTTGGACGACCCGGACTGCGAAGCTTGTCAATAAGCGGCGGCTAGAGCCAACCGACAGAAAGACCGTCAGGAACAGTAAACAGGATTAGACACAGGAAAATAGACATGCTGAGCTGGGATGATTACCAAGAAGACTCTACAGTTACGCCACCACCCGCTGCGCCGCAACCTGCAGAACCCGTTTTGCAACAGACGGCTGAGCAGCCAACCGTAAAAGAGGAAGCCCCTGCATACACGGCGCCAGAACCCGCCGAGCCCGTTGTCGTGAATACGGCCACCGCTGAAGAGCAAACCAAGACGGCACCTGCAGCTGACGAAACCGCCGTACAAAAAGCGCAACGCGCAGTTGCCGACATGGACCCCACTCCAGGACTCGAAGAGCTGGAAATGGGAGCGGCTCGAATTGAGGTGGATGAGAAGCGCATGATTAATTGCCGCGCCGATCTCAACCAGCTGGTGCCATTTAAATACGACTGGGCCTGGCAGAAATACCTGGACGGCTGTGCCAATCACTGGATGCCCCAGGAAGTGAATATGACGGCGGACATCGCCCTTTGGAAAAGTGCCGACGGCCTCACCGAAGACGAACGTCGCATTGTCATGCGCTCTCTCGGCTATTTCTCTACCGCTGACAGCCTGGTTGCCAACAACCTGATTCTGGCCATCTACCGCCATATCACCAACCCGGAAGCACGCCAGTACCTGTTGCGCCAGGCCTTTGAAGAAGCCATTCATACGCACGCCTACCAGTACTGTGTGGAATCCCTGGGTATGGACGAAGGCGAAGTGTTCAATATGTATCGCGAGGTCCCCAGCGTTGCTAAAAAAGCAGCCTGGAGCATCGACCATACACAGGGCATTTCCAACCCCCACTTCCAGACAGGCACCCCCGAAACCGATCAGGAATTGCTGCGCAATCTGGTAGGTTTCTACTGCGTTACCGAGGGTATTTTCTTCTATTGCGGTTTTACCCAGATTCTGTCCATGGGTCGCCGTAACAAAATGACCGGTGTTGCAGAGCAGTTCCAGTACATTCTTCGCGATGAATCCATGCACTTGAACTTTGGTATCGATGTGATTAACCAAATCAAGCTGGAGAACCCGCATCTGTGGAGCGCCGAGTTCCAGGAAGAAGTGACCCAGATGATTCTGGAAGGTACCGAGTTGGAAATCGCCTACGCCCGCGACTCCATGCCTCGTGGTGTACTGGGCATGAACGCAGCCATGATGGAAGAATACCTGCAGTTTATTGCCAACCGCAGATTGGCACAGCTGGGTCTGCCCGAGCAGTTCCCGGGGGTTCAAAACCCATTCCCATGGATGAGCGAAATCATGGACCTGCGCAAAGAGAAAAACTTCTTTGAGACCCGCGTGATTGAATACCAGACAGGTGGCGCCCTGAGCTGGGATTGATCCGCTGCTCCCCCTCCCGCTTGATCGAAGCGATAGGGGGAGAAACCAAAAGAATTGCCTCGGGATTAAACAGCGAATCGCTGTTGCAGTTGATCCCCGCTCCAGCAAACACCGCTGGAGCACTAGGCTTTTGCCATACTGATGGCAACTGACTGCTCAGCCGTGCCGACGAATTGCGGTTGGCTGAAACACCGAGGGAAACATCATGAACCAACAGCCACGCCTCAACAATGAGGACATCCTGATCACTTTGGATCAATTGGACCAAACGCTCGACGTGTTAACCCAAGTGGTTAAGCGCCTGAAGCATGATATTACCAACAGCGCACCACCAACTGCCCCACCCCTCATCGACGGCCAAACTGACGACACTCTGCACTAAGCAGCAACCTACGACCGGCAATCCCAACGGAGATGGAGATCGTGAGAGGACTTAGCACTTCACAGCATCACCGCGTCCATGAACCCACAACCACCTATTCTGCGAATAATCGCTATCGCCAGGTGGCGCGGATTATCAAACACCTGCGAGATGAAATACATGCCATTCAGCCCCGACTGGCCAAACCGACTACCGCGATGATCGATCATTTGGTGTTCAACTGCCCCCTGCACCTGCTGCAGCAGGACGACTGGCAGAAGGTCATCATCGATGTGCTGGAATATATGATTGAGCATCTGGATCCACTTAACTATCAGGAGGATCTGTTTACTCGCTGTGATCGGCCACAACCTCTGTTCCCCAACGAGGAGCTGTTTGACCAGCAGGACAGCCTGATTTTTGCCCAGGCCCTGTTACTGCACCAACGGGAGGCTTTTGAGTAGATCGGGTCCACTCACTAATGCCGGGTCTAATACTCCTTCAAGCATTAATAACGGGACAGTAGTCGCAATCGGGCTTTCTTTACTATACTTTCTGGCAACAATTGACTGCGCGGAACTTGAATGGCCAAAATTCTGGTTGTTGATGATATTGAAGACAACATAACACTGCTGTGCTTCAACCTCGAGGACGACGGCCATCAGGTCCTGTCTGCCCGCAGTGGTGAACAGTGCCTTCAGATTACCGCTGACGAACACCCGGATCTGATTCTGCTGGACCTTATGATGCCGGGCATGAGCGGTACCGAGACGCTCACACACCTTCAGGCCAGTGCCGAGTCGCGCAATATTCCCGTTATTATGGTGTCCGCCAATGACGACGACGATTCCATTATCGATGCCCTCGATGTCGGCGCCTATGATTACGTGACCAAGCCGTTTATCTACCCGGTTCTGGCGGCGCGCATGCGCTCGGCACTGCGCCTGCAGGAAAGCCAGCGGCAACTTCGCGAGGCCAATAGCCTGCTGGCACGGCTGGCGTCATTGGACCCCCTGACAGAAGTCTACAACCGGCGCCACTTTCTGCATCTGGCCAACGCGGAGTTCGCCAAAGCAAGACGGCATGGGCGCCCGGTATCCCTGATTATGCTCGATGTGGATAAATTCAAAGGCATCAATGACAAGTATGGTCATCCGGGTGGCGACCAGGCATTAATCGCTCTCACAGATCTGTGTAAAGAGGTGGGAAGAAGCTCGGAAATAGTGGGCCGTTTCGGTGGTGAGGAGTTTGCGATCTGCTGCCCGGATACCGATGCAGAAGGGGTGTTGGCGGTAGCAGAACGATTGAGAAGCGCCGCTGAGCAGCACCGGGTTTGCTTCGAAAATAATCACATCTCATTTACCATCAGCCTCGGCACAACCACCATCAGCGCCAGCGATCAGGATTTTGATGAGATGTTGCGCCGTGCAGACCGATTGCTCTACCAGGCCAAAGAACAGGGCCGCAATCGGGTCTGCGGGGATATGGAGCCCGCCTGACCCGCACGGCCTGTTCAATATCACCCGGCCAATTCGGCAAAACGCTGCTGACTGAAGTCGGCATCACCAAAGAGCGTATTGATCATCATCAGTCGTTTGACATAGTGCCCGACATCCAGCTCATCGGTCATGCCAATCCCGCCGTGCAGCTGGAATGCCTCATCGCCCACCAGTTTGCCGGCTCGTCCGACCATGACCTTTAATGCCAGGACATCGCGATCCGCTTGTGCCTGATCTGCCGACTGTGAACAAGCTGCACGGTACAACAGAGAGCGGGTTTGCTCGCAGGCCATAAACATTTCCACCATGCGGTGCTGCAGTGCCTGGAACGAACCAATGGCGACTCCAAACTGCTCACGGGTTTTCGTGTACTCCACCGTCGTTGCCTGCAGCTTATCCATAATGCCAACCGCCTCAGCGCCCACGGCGACGGTGGCTTCGCTGATCACGGATTGCATAAGCGCCAACCCCTGGTCCAATTCACCCACCAGATCAGCCGATGTGACCTCAACATCCTGAAGCAGAATATTCGCCACCTTTTGCCCATCCATCATGCGATAACCCTGGCGTGCAACACCTTTGGCATTGGCATCGACAAGAAACAGACTGATACCGGCACTGTCCAACTGTGATCCAGAGGTCCGCGCCGAAACAATCAGCTTATCCGCCACGGCGCCATTGAGCACCACAATCTTTTCGCCGTTGAGACGATAACCGTCGCCATTGGCGATTGCCTGAGTGGCAACATCATTCAAATTGAATCGGCTCTGACGTTCAGCGTATGCGAAAGCGCCTTGCAAGCTGCCCTCAATCACCGAGCCGATATATTGCTGCTGATCTGCTGCACCACGACTCAACAGGCCCCCAAACAGCACAACTGTGGCCAGGAACGGCTCCAGCACCAGCCCCTTACCCAGCTCTTCCATCAGCAGCATGGTATCCACAACATTGCCGCCAAAACCACCGTGTTCTTCGGCAAAGGGAATGGACAACCAACCCAGCTCGGCAAACGTCTTCCAGTTGTCCGCGCTGTATCCTTCCTCCAATGCCGCCACTTTGCAGCGGGCTTCGAAGTCATACTGATCTTGCACAAAGCGCGCAACGCTATCTTTGAGCATGTTTTGTTCTTCGGTGTAATCAAAATTCATGGTCAAAACTCCGTTATCTTCGCCGCTTATTTCAAACCCAGGACGAATTTCGCAATGATGTTTTTCTGAACTTCATTGGATCCGCCATAAACGGTAGCCGCACGACCGTACATGTAGTCAACACGGGCCTTGTCGGCGTACTCATTGCCGACGGCTTCCTCCGTTTGGATGCCCGCATAGTGGCCAGCCACATCGAGCCGCAGCTTCTGCAGAGCCTGCTGAATTTCGGTGCCCTTGATTTTCAGCAGCGAAGATTCCGGTCCGGGGTGTGCGCCGCTCGCTGCTTTTGCCAGCACTCGCAATTCCGTATATTCCAGAGCCATCAATTCGATCTCAATATCCGTCAGGTTTTTCTGGAACAAGGGATCACTGCTCAGGGCGATACCGCCAGACAACTCCCGCCCGGCAATCTCGCGAATTTCCGCCAGCTCTTTTTTCGATGCAGCCACGCCGGCAATTGCCGTGCGTTCATGGGCGAGAAGAGCTTTGGCATAGGTCCAACCCTTGTCCTGCTCACCAATCAGGTTGGCTTTGGGGACACGCACGTTGTTGAACTCGACCTCGTTCAATGTGTGGCGATTATCGATTCCGATAATCGGATTCACTTTGATACCCGGAGTCTTCATATCGATCAGCAGAAAGCTGATGCCGTCCTGTTTCTTGCCTGAAGAATCCGTTCGCACCAGGCAGAAAATCCAGTCTGCGTATTGAGCGTAGGAGGTCCAGATTTTAGCGCCGTTGACGATGTAATCGTCACCATCCACCTCAGCTCGGGTTTTCAGAGAGGCGAGATCAGATCCGGCACCCGGCTCGGAATATCCCTGACACCACCAATCATCACTGTTCAAAATGCGGGGCAAGAATCGTTGTTTCTGCTCATCGTTGCCGAAGGTGTAAATGACCGGCGCGACCATTTTCAATCCAAAGGGCAACATATCCGGCGCACCTGCAGCAGAGCGCTCGTTTTCATAGATAAAGCTTTGCGTGGCACTCCAGCTACAGCCACCATATTCGGCAGGCCAACCGGGCGCCGCCCATCCTTTGGCATTGACTCGGCGCTGCCATTCTATTTGAGCTTCCTTGTAGGTTGCTTTATCGGCCAGTCTGGCTTTGAGATCATCATCGTAGGCTTCGGTCAGGAACGCCCGAACCTCGTCGCGAAAGGCGAGATCCTCTGCTGAAAAAGTCGTATCCACTGTTTTGTCTCTCTCAGTTATTGCTGGGTGGTTTGGTATCAAAGTCACACCCGGAGCCTCAGTAGCTCCGAATCACTGAAATTAAGATTAGCAGGGAAAGCGGGCTGCCGAGAGGGCGGCAGCGCTCAAGCTATAGGGCTTTTTCTATCAAGCAGCGGCCGGGCCGCGATCGCCGGAGGCCGGGGTCGACGGCAGCTTGTTGACCACAGGGTTGGCATAAATACCCAGGAAAATATCCCGTTGCGCCTCAGGTACCAGAGCCAGGCGTCGCTCCAATTCCTGGCGCTGGAGGTTAAAGCGATCGGGTTCGAAAGCGGTAGCCTTTGCCCCAACCGGCAGCTCGGGAAGATGACCGTGCAGTCTCTCATAAGCCAGCAGATTGCTCGGGTGCAGGACATAGTTGCCCCAGACTTGTCGGTCAATTTCCGCTGCCACAGCATCCGTGCTGTCAAAGTCGGCATTCAGCGGCTCACCAAAGGCGATATGCACACACCCCTTTTCACCGGCGATACCGGCAGCAATGCTGGCGACATCCTCATGCTCTTGCTTTTCGTAGCTGCCTTGCTGCTGAAATGCATAGAGTTCATTGGCTTTGGCCGAATCACAGGGGTCCCACTCATAAGAAATCGCCACTGGTACGATATGGAGTTCACGTACAAAGTCTGCAAAATCTACAGACTTAGGTCGGCTGAGCGCGAGCATACTGACTATCGCGCTATTGGTCGCATCCAGGCCATCTTTCGCCCGTCCCTCGCGCTGTGCAATCCAAATATTGCTGTTTTCCTCGTTGATGGAGTGATGGATATACGAGGATAGATGCTTTGAGGCTTTGAATTTCTCGCGATTACTGGACGCGGAACGGTTCACGATAAAACTCTTGTTCAGCCGCATCAGATCCGACACATAAGGTTTGGTAAGAAGGTTATCGCCAATGGCAATACGAACGGTATCAAAGTCGTTCAGGTAAAGCGCCCAATTCACGAATGCGGGATCCATCGCAATATCACGATGATTACTGATAAACAGGTAACGTTTGGAGCGATCGAGATGGTCGAGTCCGGAAAAGGTCAGTTGATCAACCTTTTTTCCAATCATGCCACGCAGGTAGACAGCAACTATTTCCTGCACCTGACGCACGCTGGATACCTGCCGAAACTGACGGCGCAACACTTGCTTGATGAGTGGGCGTAGCAACCAGGGCAAAGCCTGGGTCAGACGCGGAAAACGCAGCCGGGATACCCCGTCGATCAGCTCCGCAGAATCCAGCACCCTGGCGATCGCCGCCGCCACTTCGCTGTCGTTAAAGGGTCGAATATCGTCGAATTGTGTCATTGTGCCTAAACGTTCTTGTTATCCTCCGGACAGTTGGCGACGGCGGCATTCGATGGCATTCTAGCGCTCTGCCTGACCATCATTGCCTACAGGCGTTAAACGACAGCCTCTAAAATGGCCTACCCGGACAAAAATAGCCTGCCAAAATACCGAAAACAGCTCGGAAATACCACCGCTCATGCCCATTGAAGCCAATCAGCCCTGCCCCTGTGGCCATACCGCCAGTTCCAATCCCAACTCTCCTCTGAGTTATGAAGATTGCTGTGCGCCACTGCATCGGGGAGAACGTCAGGCGACGACAGCCGAGCGCCTGATGAGAGCCCGCTACAGCGCCCATGCTGCGGGCGCTATCGACTACTTGATGGACACTTGGTGGCCGCAGGCGCGAGCACAGGTGGATGCCACACAGGTAAGGCAGTGGGCGCAGCAGAATGAATGGCGTCAGCTGGTGATCCACGCCACGACCAAAGGCTCACGCAACGATACTGAAGGCTGGGTGGAGTTTTCAGCCTACTTCCTCGACAAGTCAAAGGGGCTGAAAGGTCCCCAGGGGAACGAGTTACAATGCCACCGAGAACACTCGCATTTTCGCAAACTCGACGGGCGTTGGTATTTCGTTGATGGAGAATACCCCAAGGCGGATAAAGTCGGTCGCAATGATCCCTGCCCCTGTGGCAGCGGTCGCAAGTTCAAACGTTGCTGTGGTCCCTAAAAGGTCGACGTTGGGGATTGCCCCTGCTGCAACCACTGCAACAAACCAGTAAAATGGCGCCCCGATTTATGCAGCCAACAGGAACCTCACCAACCATGGTTAACAGCAATGGGATCAGCAGTATAGGCCGTTTGTTAGACGCAATGGGGATGTCAGCCCGCTACTTTGACCTGGGCCGTCATATTCAGGAGTTGGACGAACGCTTGTTCCGCGAGGTGGAAGATTTAAAACGTCCCTACCCGGCCCCCTATCTGCATCAGGCCTGGCTGGGTCTGCTCTTCTGGGACCCCCAAACCCCCGAGCTGCCTCTGCTTTGGTTCCTGCGTTTTCCGCTGGACGAACAGGGTCTGCTGGTGCCTTCGGAGAGAGACCGGTTCTTACAGCAGCTGTTAACCGCCATCGGCGGTAACCTGGAGGTATTGCAGGCAGCGAAAGACGACTCACTCTCCGACAACGAAGAATCTGGAAAACAGCTCGCGGCGGTGCTGGAAGGAAATCCCTTCGTGTTTAAACCCACCCCGGAGCGCCAGGCCGCAGTTCATGCCAGAGTCAGCAAGTTGCTCAAGCTGCCACCCAGTCAATATTACACCGCTGCCAGCGATTACCTGCGAGGGGAGCTGAGCCAGTGGCAGCACCTGGGCGTACAGGGGCTGGCTGACGTCGCGGTTGAATGGCACAACCATCAGACCGAACTGATCAAGGCGATGGTCGATATGCCCAATCGTCCGCTCACCAGTTTGTGTCTGTGCCTGGAGAACGAGTCGGTCAATGGCGCGCTGGGCAAAGCCCTCCAGGGCAGACTTGTGCATGAAATAGAAAAAGACGAGCAGCCCGATATTGAGTTGGTCGCGGCCCTGATTCGAGCCTTATCCCAATGCCAGGCGCTGGAACTTCGTCAGCGCACCCTGTTACGGGTGCTTCACTCCAATGCCGCTGAATACATTGAAGTGCTTGCCGCTATCGCCACCCGATGCCCGCAGGATCTATGCGACACCACTCTGGGCCTGGGGTTGCTGGAAGCCATCAGTCGTCATGGTCAGGACAGCTTTAACCGGGTTCTCTCAGACCTTTTATTTATACCGGCAATACGTCCTCATATTCTTACGCTGTTTAGACATCCTGAACGCAGTCCGGAACTTGTCGCCGCAATTGGAGGCCTGCTCAATCCGTCCCAGTGAACCCAGCAATGGATAGCATTGTCTGAATTTGGAACTATGATTGCCGATAGAGCCGGTAATCATCCACAACAGCGGAAACCTATGCAAATTCTCCTGGTTGAAGACAGTCCCTCTATTCGACACGCTATGTGCGGCTACATCAGTGATGCAGGTCATACCCCTCATGTGGCCCAGTCCGGCGAAGAGGCCCTGCAAATGATGGAGCACAATCAGTATGATCTGATCATCATGGATGTGGAAATGCCGGGCCTGAATGGTTTTGAAACCACACGCCTGATGCGCGAATGGCTGGGCGATCACTGGATTCCGATTATTTTTGTGACCGGAAAGACGGATGACCGCAGTGTTGAAGAAGGTATCGAAGCCGGGGGAGACGACTACCTGAGCAAACCCATCAGCAGCATTATCCTGAAAGCGAAAATTCGCGCCATGGCCCGGATTGCCGAAATGCGCGATCAACTGCGTGAAGCCAACGATAAGCTGGAGCGATTGAGCCAGCGCGACGGCCTCACTCAACTCTTTAACCGCCGCACATTTGACGAAATGGCTCGCCAGCAGTGGTCACTGGCAAAACGCAGTGGCCAGCCCGTATCCCTGCTGATGCTGGACATAGATCACTTCAAACTCTACAACGACCACTATGGGCACCCCGCCGGCGATCGCTGCCTGCAGCAGGCTGCTTCGGCACTGCAAAATGCCCTGCCAAGGCCCTCTGACATACTTGCACGCTACGGTGGCGAAGAATTTGTCGTGCTGCTGCCAAACACCCCGCTAAGCGGAGCGCGACAGGTCGGTGCCAACATTCGCCAGGCGGTATTGGACCTGACCATACCCCACGAAAAATCCCCGACAAACCAGCACGTCACCTGCAGCATCGGCATTGCGACCTGCTCCTATACCACCGGTCGCCAGCTGGAAGACTTGATCAAACACGCCGATCATATGCTATACCAGTCAAAAACCGATGGGCGAAACCGCGTCAGCGCTGAAGAGGCCGGACCCGGCAAAACCATCCTGGTGGTGGACGATGACCCCAACACCCTGCAATTGCTGACCATGCAGCTGCAGGAACACTGCCATATTGTGACCGCAGAGAACGGCGTAGACTGCCTGGAACTGGCTCGCAACGTACAGCCTGATCTGTTGCTGCTGGACATTCACATGCCGGGGCTCAATGGGCTGGAGGTGTGCCGTGAACTGCGTCGGCTGCCACAAACCTCCGGCCTGCCAATCATCCTGATCTCCGCTGAGGACCGCGCCGAGCAGCTGCGTCTGGGCAAGCAGGTAGGGGCGAACGAATGTCTCGAAAAACCCCTGGATGAGAACAAGGTGCTGGCCAAAATTAACCGCTTTTTGCACTAGGCCTGTGCATTTGAACGATTAAGCCTCAACCTGCTATATCACTGTCCAGCCTGAGAACAAAACGATCTAAAAATTGCGATACTCCGCAAATTTTTGGCTATATCTCGTCACAACAAAGCCTTACACTTTGCACTGGTTTTTATAGCTGCCGAGAATAAAAATATGCCACTTCTATCGATTTTGAGATCAAGCCTGCTAAAACCTATCAAGGGTGTTTTCGGCGCTTCGCTACTGATCCTCTGTTCGATGACTGTTCAGGCAGATGACAAACTTCAGGCAGCAGAACCCCAGTGGCTCATGGCCAAGTACGATCTCAATGGCGATGCCCGCATTACCCAGCAGGAAATCACCCACAAAAAGCTGGCGCTATTCAATCGCATGGACCGCAATGGCAGCGGTGATGTCAGCTTCAGCGAATATGAGAATATGGACCAGTCCAAGCGCCAGGCACTGCTCAAAGCGCGCTTTCTCAAGCTGGATGATAATCACGACGGCCTGGTGAGCCAGGAAGAATACGCCTCCTTCCTGGGGATGTTTGCCAGCATCGATGCCAATGGCGACGGTGCCCTGAGCCCTCACGAAATGACGCAGGACGAGGCAAAGCAG
The DNA here is from genome assembly GCF_011683955.1 of Pseudomaricurvus alkylphenolicus. Classification (GTDB taxonomy): domain Bacteria; phylum Pseudomonadota; class Gammaproteobacteria; order Pseudomonadales; family Cellvibrionaceae; genus Pseudomaricurvus; species Pseudomaricurvus alkylphenolicus. The sequence goes on along the minus strand of NZ_JAAQPI010000008.1, from coordinate 190,381 downwards.
AGCAAGGAAGACAATCAGTACTGTCTGCTTTGGCTGTGCGTCCGCACCAGCCTGGATTGGTAATCCAGGTTCATTCCACCCGACTAAAACGCCACCTGTCTTCCCGTAAGGCTTGGAGCCAATTAAAGGGCTACTGCGAGCCTTTCTATGGGCTATCGGCGGCCGGAATACCAGTTCACTTCCCGCGAATGCCGATCCACCTGGTCGGCCACATTCAGAATCAGGGCAAATAGCGCCATGCGCACCAACACCCCGTTATCGGCCTGGCGGAAGATGGCAAGATTGGGATTGAGGTTCAGATCGTTATCCAATTCATTGGCGTCGGCACGGGAATCCCGTGGTAGCGGGTGCATGATGACCGTATTGGGCTCGCAATACTGGGTGTAAATGGCCTGATTAAGACGAAAGCGGCCGCGATACTGGTCTGCCTCCTGCTTGGAGGAAAACCGCTCTTCCTGGATACGGGTGGCATAAGCAATATCCACATGTCCGATGCCATGCATCAGGTCTTCGGAGATCTGCACATCGTGGCCCGCTGCCCGCATCTCTTCCACCAGCTCAGCCGGCATGGCCAGTTCTGGCGGCGACACCAGAGTAACGTGGATGTTTTGAAACAGGCACAGCAGCTTGCAAAGCGAGTGAACGGTACGCCCATACTTGAGATCACCGATCATGGCGATGCGCAGGCCATCGACCTGGCGCCCCTTGTCCGCCAGCTCCTTGCGGATGGTGTACAGGTCCAGCAGGGCCTGACTGGGGTGTTCGTTGGTGCCGTCGCCGCCATTTACCACGGGTACCCGGCTGGCCGCCGCAAACTCCGCCACAGAGCCCGACTCGGGATGGCGCATACAAATCACATCGCTGTAACCGGACAACACCCGAGCGGTATCGTAAAGCGACTCTCCCTTGGCAATCGCGGAGCTCTGAAAACCGGTGGTTTCGCGCACTTCGCCACCCAACAGGTTAAAGGCCGCCCCGAAACTGACCCTGGTACGGGTACTGGGCTCGAAGAACATATTGCCGAGAATGGCCCCTTCCAGTACCCGGGTCACGCGCCGGCGAAGCGCGTAGGGCTCCATGGAATCCGCCACCTGGAATACCCGCTCGATATCCGCCCGTTCAAATTGCTTAATGGACAAAATATGTGCGCCGGTGAAATCCATTGGCCCTCCTGAGGGGTAATCGCGACTGCGGGGATAAAAAAACCGGCGTATTGTAGCTCCGGCGGGAACTTTGCACCATGGAAAAATGGCGATTAGACTGTCCGCTGGCATAGCAGACGGACGGCACAAAAGAAATTCAGGCGACAGCCGATAATCCTTACATCCTCCATCGGCAGCCCCGACAATTCAGACAAGCCAATAACCAGACAATCATAGGATCACGAGTGGCAAGCCAAACCCCGGACACCCTGGTCAAATTTTGCAATGCAGAGACCGGCAAACAGATACTCGCCTCCAGGCGTCTGCGCTGGAGCTCCCCCGCTCTGTTTTCCGATCCATTTGAACTGGATCACCGCTCGCAACTGGGCTTTGACGGCAAACGCCTGTTGCAGGCGGCTGTAAGAGCCGCGTCGGCCATGATTTTTGCACCGGACGAACCCAGCGGCAACACCCCTCTGATCAATGCAGTACGGCGCTGGCGGGCAGAGGAGCGCTTCTCCTCGCCGGAGGAAGCCTATGATGTTCTTGGCGAGCTGTTAGGCCAGGTGGCGGATGGCCGCCAGGAGGTTATCGACGGCATGATGGAAGACTGGCGCCGCTTCACACGGACCCTGCGCATCTGCTGTTTTACCGCCAGGCCGGACAACCCGGTGGCCTGGCAACACTTTGCAGCACAGCACCAGGGTATCGCGCTGCGGTTTCACTGTGGCGAGGGCACGGCCCTGGAAAAGCCCCGCCGGGTCAACTATCGGGCACCACGGCCGGAAATCTCGAACCTCAGAGATGAACTGTCCGTAATTCTGGGTGCCTCCAGCTACCGAGCTCAGGATCATTTCCTGGAAAAATTTATTGCAAAACCCGCCTATCGCGCGCCCGAGAGTGAATGGCGCTGCCTGCAACACATCAAGGAAGAGGCCGGCAGCTATAACCGGCTGGACTCACAGTGGTATGACGACATCAGATTCGATGCCAGCGATCTGCACAGTATTTATTTCGGTGCCTTAACCCCCATCGAAGCCAAACGGGAATTGGAGCAGCTGGCACGGGAAAATTTCGGTCCGGTCAAGCTGTTCCAGGCCAAGACAACACCGGGTAAATACGAAATCGAATTCGAACGCCTGGGCAAGCGTTAGTAGTCTGAGCCGGAGAACTACAACAAACTGCGAGCATATTCCCCCAGATCGTTGAGCAACTTCTGCTGCCCAGCGTCCAGACTACGTTCAGCCCGGATAGCAGTAATCCTTTGCTCCAGTTCGCTGATCGTAATTCCACCCCCAAAGGCAGGATCCGTCAATCGACCTCGGCGCCACTGCTGCCATTGATCGCGCTCGACTTCCGTCAGACTGTCAGGAAAGTGTCTGGCTCGATAGCGAAACAAAAGGGTATCCAGACGCGAGTCCTCAAAGTCAAAGCGCTGCGCCATAAATGCGCGCGTGTCGGCCGCACGCACCCGGGCACACATGGCTTTATCCGCATCCCGAAGAAAGCCATCGTAGAGCTGCTGCTCCGGGTCACTGGAAGCTTCAAAATTGGAAGTCTGGTAAACGGCCTGCAGTTTGGAACGCAGGTCCACCTGCCTGAGCATTTGCCAGTGACGTTCACACCGCTGCAGATCAATATTCAAGCGTTTGGCCGAGCCACTGTCCAGCAACTTCACCGTGGTGAGCACCGGACATTTATTGGTATGTACAAGCTTGAGAGGTATGCGCTGCTCACCTTCCGGCAGATCTTCTGTACGGGTATAGAGCCGCTCCGCAATCTGTTCCGCACTGAGCTGCAACAACGGGGTCGGATCCACCGACAGGTTACACACAATCACCCCATTCTTGTTGACCGGATGCATGGCCAGTGGCGCCACCACAGCGGCACAACCATTTTCGGCCGGGAACATTGAAGAGATATGCAACAGCGGCTTACGCTCATGCAAATCAATCAGCGCTGCCACCTTCTGTTTGCTGCGCAGATCGTAAACATGCTGATACAGTGCCGGTTGGTGTTGGCGAATCAGCCGTGCCACGGCGATGGTCGCATGCACATCCGACAGGGCATCGTGAGCCGCTTCATGGCCGATGCCGTTAGCGACGGTGAGATGCTCCAACTTAAAGCTGGGGCGACCATCATCGTGATTGGGCCACTCAATGCCATTCGGGCGCAGGGCTTTTGTCAGACGCACCATATCGATGATGTCCCAACGCGAGTTGCCATTGCGCCACTCACGCTCATAGGGGTCATAGAAATTACGATAGAGGGTATAACGGGTCACTTCGTCGTCAAAACGCAGTGTGTTGTAGCCGACACCGCAGGTTCCCGGCACCGAAAGCTCCGCGTGGATACGAGCGATAAACTCAGGTTCCGGCAGGCCTTCCGCCAGCGCCTTCTGGGGACTGATACCGGTGACCAGACAGGCCTCCGGTTTTGGCAAGACATCGTCAGTGGGCCGGCAGTACTCCACCAGCGGTTCCCCGATCACATTCAGATCTTCGTCGGTGCGGATACCGGCAAACTGAGAGGCTCTGTCCCTGGCAGGCACCTCGCCCCAGGTCTCATAATCGTGCCAATAGAGTGTTTTCATATCACTGCGCCCTGCCCCAAAGAGTCAAGGACGCAGTGTAACACTAGAGCTGCTGGTGAATAGGCTGCCTAGTGGATATGTTGCCTAGTGGATATGCTGGTAGTACTCCATGCTGTCGGAGGAGCAGCTCAGCGATATCGCTGACTCCTGATCAAGCAGCGACATAAACTCCGCACCGCGCATATGAATCAGCCGCTTGTGATCACCCGCCTCAAAATACACGTCGTCCAATTGTTTAAGGCAGTGATCCCATAGCACCCGCATATCAAATGCCTGCCCCAGTGCCGGCACAGCACCAGGCTCGCAGCCTCTCAGCTGCTTGGCCAGCTCTTCCTCTGTGGCCAAGCGATGCTTGTGTCCCGTTTCGCGATCCACCCAGCTGAGCACCAGCACATGGGAGGCGGGCAACAGACACATCAGATAGCCGTCGCCATTCCACAGAATCACAGACTTGACCATCTGCGCCGGGGAAATATGAGCAAGACGGGCCGTCTGCATGGACGTCGCCGATTGCGGATGGGTGAGAGTATCGAATTTGAGTTGATGTTCCGCCAGATAGGATTCTGCCGGCAAAAAGGTCATGGCCATGGGTCACCTCCCGCTGTCATCTGTAGACCTACAGGAAGTATAGCCCCGCTCTTTGGGGGCCAGGCCTGAAAGATCGCAATCCTCTAACAGGCCCGAAACCTATAATTAAGAGCCTTAAGCACAAGATAAAACAGCCTTAAGCCCCCAATACATAACCTTAAGCCAGCACGTCGGTGGCAACGTGATACTTGGGATCTTCCAGCACATTGACTTCGCAGAGGTTGCCCGCCTTTTTCAGCAGCCGGCGACACTCGGGGCTGAGGTGGCGCAGATGCAGCGTTTTACCGTGAGCTTTGTACTTTTCAGCCAAGGCATCCAGGGCCTCGATACCGGAATGGTCACTGACCCGCGAACGCTTGAATTCAATCACAACGTGCTCTGGGTCGTCTTTGGGATCAAACAACTCTTTGAAGTTGCTGACAGAGCCGAAGAAAATCGGACCACGCAGATCGTACACTTTGTAGCCATTCTCATCTTCGTAGGTATCCGCCTGAATATGCTGAGCGTGCTTCCAGGCAAACACCAGCGCCGACACAATCACACCCACAATCACTGCGATGGCCAAATCGAAGACAACGGTCACACCGGACACCAGCACAATAATAAAAGCGTCGGTGAACGGCACCTTGCGCATGATGCGGAAACTGGACCACTCGAAGGTGCCCAGGACCACCATAAACATGATGCCCACCAATGCCCCCAGTGGGATCATCTCTATGTACTTGGCACCAAACAGGATAAAGCCCAGCAGTACCAGGGCGGCTGTGATACCCGACAGGCGGCCGCGACCGCCGGAATTGATGTTGATCATGGACTGGCCGATCATCGCACATCCACCCATGCCGCCAAAGAAGCCATTGGTGGTGTTGGCGATACCCTGGCCAATACATTCACGGTTGCCACGACCCCGGGTGTCGGTCAGCTCATCAATCAGAGTCAGTGTCAGCAGCGACTCGATCAGACCAATGGCCGCAATGACAAAGGAATACGGCAGAATAATGCTCAAGGTCTCCAGGTTGAAGGGCACCGCCGGAATGGCAAAGCTCGGCAACTCCCCTTTGAGTGTTGCGTCCGCTGCCTGATCGGCCGGCAACATATCACGCACATAATCGATCACGGTACGAGCTTCCAGATCCAGCCCCATAACCGCCAGCGTGACTGCTATGATCGCCACCAGACCGGATGGCACAGCGGTGGTGATTTTGGGCAGGAAGTGCATGATCATCATGGTAATAAAGATCAGGCCCGCCATGGTGTAGAGCATCTCCCCCTGCATCCACGCCATTTCGCCATCGGTGACTTCCACCTTGAATTGGCCCAGCTGAGCCAGGAAGATCACGATCGCCAGCCCGTTCACAAAACCGAGCATCACCGGGTGGGGCACCATACGGATAAATTTACCCAGCTTGAGCACCCCGGCCAGTATCTGGATCACCCCCGCCAGCACCACCGCGGCAAACAGGTATTGAACGCCGTGGCCGGCCACCAGTGCCACCATCACCACAGCGGTAGCCCCCGTGGCACCGGAGATCATGCCCGGGCGACCACCAAAAACAGACGTCAACAACCCCATCATAAAGGCGGCATAGAGGCCCACCATCGGCTCCACCCCGGCCACGAAGGCGAAGGCCACCGCTTCGGGAACCAGCGCCAGGGCGACGGTAAAACCCGACAGCACGTCATTTTTGACATTATATTGATCGGAGGTAATCAGCTTGAACATCGTGGTGTCTCGGGGATTTGGGCTCCCCGCAGGGCAGCCTGGCAATAAAAGGCCGCGATACTAGCAGACTCCTATGACAGCTCCAAGTCTTCTGGCCATTTATTAACCAGATCAAAATCAGTGCGCCAATTTGGGGCGGTGTTTTGGCCCGGATAGAAGAGAATGGCCTGGGGAGGAGCCGGGTTGTTCAGGCGGTTTCCAGTTCGGTTTCGGTCTGGGCCTGCAGCCACTGCAGCAGTGGCTGCCATTGCTTGAGATCCGACGAAACCCGCGAGCGAGGCAGGTCAAAAATGCTGACGCCGTTGTCCATGGCCCGGATATAGTTCTGGGTATCGCGGATACTGGCCACCAGCGGCATATTCACCTGCTCCAGAAACGCCGACAGCACCTTGTAATAGTTGGTATTGGTGCGCACCCGATTGGCGACCATGGCGATATCCACCTGAGACTGGGCCACCCAATCGCTGCGATTGAGCGCCATCAAGAAGCGTACCCCTGCCTTGATGTCTGTCGGTGAGGCCAGCATGGGAATCACCAGTTTGCATGGGCCCAGGCAGTGGCGGCGTATGTCGTCCACCTCGCATCCGGCGGGCATATCGTGGATCAGGTAGTCGAACTTCTCGAGAGCGGCGTTGTCACCACGGAAAGCGGCGATAGGCACAATGGGGGCACAGCTGTCGGGGCGGGCCTTGAGCCAATCGAGAGACGATTGCTGGCGATCGTGATCCAGCAGCGCCACCTGGATGCCCTCGCTGGCAAAGTAGCTGGCCAGCTGGGTGGCGAGCGTCGTCTTACCACAGCCTCCCTTGGGGTTGGCGACAAAAATCTGCTTCATGCCCGGGCGGGTTCCCCCATTGCTGTCGAACGGCTGTATCAGGAATCGCTATCTTAGTGCGATAAGAGGATGTCGGCCAGAGTGAAGGAAAATAAAGGAACGATTTTTGGGGCCCGGCAGTGGGCAATGAGCCACGAATCCGCTAGTAACCTTGAATACCTGACCCCGCAGCCGGTGGATACTGCACCAGTTGTTCCACCAGTTGCCGGTTGGTCTTGTAGAGACGACGACAGGACTCACGGGCAATATTCAGGATCAGCATGGAAAACAAGGTCTTGTCTGTCTCAAACAGCTCGTTGAGAGCCTCACCTGAAAGCACCAGCAAATCCGTCTTTTCCATAGCGATGGTCGAGGCTGAATGGGGCTGAATGCCGATGACGGAGGTTTCACCAAAGCAGGTGCCGGGCGGCAGCTCCGCCTTCAGAACCGGCTGGTCACCGCAATTGAACACCAGATCCACCTTGCCGGTTTGCACGATGTAGATATAAGAGGCGCTGTCGCCCTCTTCAAAGATGGTTTCTCCCGCCTGATAGTGAACCTGCTTCAGGCGCTTGAAGATCTGATAGAGCTGGGATTCATTGAGGCCGCCGAAGATGGAAATCTTATCCAGAATCGGCAAAACCTTTTCCACTTCCAGCAGTGGTTCGCGAGGGACATGTTCTGACATTCCAATGTGCTCCCGGGCGGGACAGCGCTTGAGGCTTCCCGCTAACGAAATCTGCCTGGATGTTGGCGGTGCAACAATTCACTAAAACCCCATGGCACCTAAAACATCCTTCTAATTATTATCTTAGACAAGCTTTCCGAACTTTTCTTCGGAAAAATATAGACTACTTTGATCCTAGCAGCTCAACTTTATAACCATCCGGGTCCTCAACAAAGGCCAGAATAGTCGAGCCGTGCTGCATGGGACCGGCTTCTCTCACCACTTTGCCCCCACCATTGCGAATCCGCTCGCAGGCGGCATAGACGTCGTCCACTTCAATGGCAATATGACCATAGGCCGTACCCAGATCGTAACTGTCGGTATCCCAGTTGTGGGTGAGTTCCAGGACCGTGTTGGCAGCTTCATCGCCATACCCCAGGAAGGCCAGAGTAAATTTTCCTTCCGGATAGTCTTTGCGACGCAGCAGAGTCATACCCATGATATCGGTGTAAAAGGCAATGGAGGCTTCCAGGTCGACGACCCGAAGCATGGTGTGAAGTAGACGCATGGATTCAATTCCTTTGTCGGTAGAACCATCAATGATGATGGTGGTGCTTGTGTGCATCCTCAGGCTCTGACTCAGAGGCAGCGGGTTGCGAATGAACGGCGTGCCCACCGTGGCCCGCATGCCCTGCGTGCTGGGCCGTCGCCCAGAGGGTCCAGAGCCCGAAAGCCATAATGCACAGCGCCATGATGGTACGCAAGCTTTGCCGTTGCGTGACGGCCTTCAACCTCTCGGCAAATACACCCGCGGCCAGTACCGATGGCAGGGTGCCCAGACCAAAGGCCAGCATCACTCCCATTGCCGCCAATCCATCGGCCTGAGCCAAGGCATAGGCCAAGGCAGTGTAAACCAGCCCGCAGGGCAGCCAGCCCCACAAACCACCCAACAACAATGCCGCCCCGGGAGTGCGCACGGGCATCAAGGATTTACCCAGCGGCTGCAGGTACCTCCAGAGCAGACTGCCCCCCCGTTCCAGCCACACCAGGCCACGCCACCAATTGGCCAGATACAGCCCCATGGCAATCAACAGCAATCCGGCAAACAGCCTCAATACACTGATGCCATGTCCGCCGGAAAGCTGGAAACCGAGCAGGCCGGCCAGCGCACCGATCAGACAATAACTGCCGATGCGCCCGGCATTGTATGACAGGAGTAATCCCCAGCGGCGCGCTCGGGCCTCGGCAGGCAATGAAAAGCTGAGTGCCGCCATCACACCACCGCACATACCGATGCAATGCAGACCCCCAAGAAAGCCAATGCTGAAAGCCGCCGCGAATGGGGCCAGCCACAGAAGATCCGTGGCATTGAGAAAGTCGAAAAACAAGCCGTTAAAGGGTCCGTGTTGTTGAAAAGTCTTAACTGAAAGTAAAAAGGTGCTCAGCTATCACTGCGCTTGGAGGACTCGGATTTATCCTCTGAAACGGGGGCATCTCCGGGTTGTTCATCAAATAGAATCCGGTGTCCCTCGGTATCAAGATCGTCGTACTGACCACTGTTGACCGCCCAAAAGAGTACTTTAATAGCGATGGCCAGAAAGATCAGAGCCACCGGGACGAGAAGATATAGGCTTTCCATCGGGTTTCCAATGCGGCTTTTCGCCGCAGTTCAGACCAGGTTTGTTTAATCAATGAGTGGCTATATTTTACGCTATTGGGGCGATTGCCCTCAAACAGCAGTTGCCTCCGGAGAACGGCGGCCAATACGCAACGCATTGCCCACCACCACCAACGAACTGAGCGACATGCCGATCGCGGCTGCCCAGGGCGGAATCCAGCCGGCCGCCGCCAGGGGCAGCGCCAGCAGATTGTATATGATTGCCCAACTGAGGTTCTGGCGGATAATCCGGCGGGTCAGCGCGGCGCAGTCGAAGGCTCTGGCCAGTGCGCGCAGATCGCGCCCCAGCAGCACACTATCGGCACGAGTCTGAGCCAGGTCTGTAGCGCCGCCCATGGCAACCGACACAAAAGCACCGCTCAGCACCGGCACATCATTGATACCATCGCCCACCATCATCACCTGCTGCCCCCGATTTTGCAGGTCGCGAATATGCGCAAGCTTGTCGTCCGGGCTGCAGTTGCAGCGCCAATGTTCAAACTCCAGCTCAGCGGCCACCCGCGAGACTTCCGCTTCTGCATCACCGCTCAGCAGTTCCAGACTCAGCCCCCTGGCCCGCAGAGCTTTTACCAGGGGCAGTGCCGATTCACGCAACTGATCGTGCAACTGAATCCAGGCCAATGGTTTTTGGTTGCGAGACAACAGCAACCATTGCCCCTGACCTTCAGGCTGAGCAATAGTCTCTTTCGCGCAGGCAAATGCGGGTTTGCCGAGACGATAGTGATCACCTTCCAGCACCCCGCTGACGCCGGCACCGGTTGTCTGCTCGACGTTATCCATCTCCACGCCGGAGACATAGGGCGCAAAGGCCTTTGCGATAGGATGGGTAGAACCGGTTTCGAGGGCTGCACAGATCTCCAGCAGCCGGGCTTCATCAATGGCGTCATCCGCGGACACCACGGAGACCACCTGGGGACTGCCCAACGTCAGAGTTCCGGTTTTATCGAAGATCACCCGGTCAATATGATTGAGCCCCTCCAACACGTGCCCTCGCGTGACCAGCAATCCCCGCTGCCTTAGCCACCCCACGGCGGATGTCAGTGCGGCAGGAGAAGCCAGAGACAAGGCACAAGGACAGGTTACCACCAGAATGGACAAGGTCACCCATACCGCCCGGCCCGGCTCCAATTGCCACCAGACAGCCCCAACCACCGCAGAGACCACCAGCACCGCTGCGACGAAATAGCCTGCCAGACGATCCGCCATAGCCACCTGAGCGGGCTTATCCTGTTGCGCCTGCTCTACCATGCGCTCGATGGCGGACAGACGAGTTGAGGCACCGACTGCGCTCACCCGGATTTGCAACGCGCTGTCAGTATTGAGGGTGCCTGCGATCACTTGGTCGCCGGACTGCTTATCGATCGCATCCGGCTCACCGGTCAGCAGGGTCTCCACCACTGCACTGCGTCCCTGTTCCACCACTCCATCGCAGGCGATGGTGGTTCCGGCAGGCACCAGAATCAGGTCACCCGCACTGACACCGGACAAGGGCAAGGGCTGCCACCCACCATCGGCATCCATGCGCTCTACTGTCACCGGCAGCAGTTGCGCCAAACGATCACTGGCAATACCGTTACGATGGCGCGCCCGCATTTCGAGGTAGCGTCCCAGCAGCAGGAAAAAGGTAAACATCGACACCGAATCGAAGTACACCTCACCACCTCCGAACACTGTCGCCCAGGTACTGGCCAAATACGCACCACCAATTGCCAGCGACACAGGCACGTCCATGGTCAGATGGCGGGTAAGCAGCGAGCGCTTGGCGGCGGCAAAAAACGGACGGGCACTGAAAAACACCACCGGCGTGGCGATAATAAAACTGAGCCAGCGAAAGAAACCCTCCCAACTGGCATCGGCACCGCTGTATAGAGCCACGGCCACCATCATCACCTGCATCATGCCAAAACCGGCCACCGCCAATCGCATCAGGGCACGGCGACTTTCCGTTTGGCGCATGGCTTGCTGGCGATCTTCTGTCGCCGGAATAGGGTGATAACCAATACTCTCAAGAGCGACCATAACATCGCTTAAATCAATCTGGCTGGGTTGCCAGTCAACCAGGCAACGATGGGTAGTGGCATTAACCCGCACCGACATCACACCGGCCAGCTTGCCAAGATGATGCTCAATCAGCCAAACGCAAGCCGCACAGGTGATGCCCTCAAGCAGCAATGATGCCTGCAGTCGATCCTCACCGAGCGCATGGACAAACTCCAACTGGACCTCGGCCAGGTTGTAGACTTCAAAACGCTTCGCTGAAACCGCCCGCTCCTCGGGCTTGGTGGCGCTGGCCGTGCGGAAACGGTAAAACTGCTCCAGACCGCCATCCACAATAGCGGCAGCCACGGCCTGGCAACCGGGGCAACAAAAGTCCCGCTGCTGGCCGTCAATGGCAAGCCGAAAATCACTGTACGGGGGAACCTGCAGCCCACAGTGGAAGCAGTCTGAAGCGGTTGTCACTCGGCGTCACCAAAGACCAATCTTTGTCCGCGCGCGAGATCGATTTCTCCGGTCAGGCGCCAATCCGACATGGCCCTCTCTTCGGAATCAGCCTTGCTTTCAGCATCGCTGACGGGTTCCAGGCGCAGATACCAGCGATGGTTGATACGCTGTTCCAGATCGGCCCGATATTGGCCGGCATAAGAGTGTTTGAGCTCCAGCGTGAGGTCATTGTCCGCCTCCACCGGGTGGTCGAGATGCAGGGCAATAGTCTCGGGCAGCACCACGTCGGGCTGGCGGCTACCCAGCTTGAGGATCACCTCACCCACTTCCAGATCAATCAACAGCTCGCCGGTCAGACCCAGCTGTTGCGCCCTCTGATCCTGGTCAAAGCGCTGGTTAATCATGCGGCCTTCTTTGTAGTAGTTGTCGATAACAACGTCATCGGCATCTTTAACCGCGATGGTCATAAAGGGAATCCAGGCCAGCATCACCGCAATCAGCGGTGCCAGCACGAACCAGCACCAGGGCTGTTTATACCAGGGGCCTTCGTCTTGCTGATTGGGATCTTGTGAAGTCATAGCGTGTGTCATAGTCAGTATTTTCAGGGGGCGATAGTGTACCAGCATCGCGCTCGCCCCCGATGGTTATTTTGTCGGCCCGATAAAGCTGGCTTCCTCCCGGGCGGTGATGGAACTGTCATCCTTGGCGGTCACCGTCATGTAGATTGTGTTCTTTGACGTTTGCAACTGGTCGCGGGGTACCGATACGCGCACCGGCAAAGTAAAGATCTCCCCTTCTTCCAGCTCCAGGGCGCGATAACCGCGAATACGGAAGTCTTCGCCGTGCTCGCCTTCCACAGTGATGTTGTAGCTATGGGCACGACGATCCATATTATTGATTTTTACCGTATAGACGTTTTGCACAACGTCGTTGCTGACCCGGTACAGTCTGGCGCCGCGATCGCGAATCACATCCACCGATACAGGCTGGCGGGTTCCCACGGTATAGGCGAAGGCCGCGATCATACCCAGCACCGCCAGCGAATAACCGAACAGGCGTGGGCGCAGGAAATGGGTCGCGCCGTTTTCCAGTTGATCCTCTGAGGTAAACCGAATCAGGCCCTTGTCATAGTTCATCTTGTCCATGACCTGATCACAGGCGTCGATGCATAAACCGCAGTTAATGCACTCGTACTGCAGACCATCGCGAATATCGATATCCACCGGACATACCTGAACACACCAGGAACAATCAATACAGTCCCCCTTTCCGGCAGCGCGATAATCTTCCTGCGCTTTGCGGGGGCCACGGTGTTCACCGCGCGCGGCATCGTAGTGCACCGCCAGGGTATCGGTGTCGTACATCACCGACTGGAAGCGGGCATAGGGACACATGTATTTACACACCTGCTCGCGCATCCAGCCGGCGTTCAGGTAAGTCATAAACGCAAAAAACAATGTCCAGAAGGCAGCGGCCGGATGAATATTAAAACCGACAAAACCGGAGGCATCCACCGAAGGCACAAAGCCCAACAAGAGCTCGCGGATTGGCGTAAAGTAGCCGACAAATGTCACCCCGGTGATAAAGGCAATTAATATCCAGAGACCATGTTTACCGCCTTTGCGCAGCACTTTTTCAAGGTTCCAGCCCTGCTTGTCGAGCTTGATCATCTTGTTGCGATCACCTTCGCAAAAGTGCTCCGCCCAGATAAACATCAGCGTCCACACGGTTTGCGGGCAGGTAAAACCACACCACACACGCCCCACCAATACCGTTACGGTAAACAGTGCAAAAGCGGCAATGATCAGTAACCACGCCAGCAGCATGCCGTCCTGGGGCCAGAAGGTCATCCACAAAATATGGAATTTGCGCTCGGGCAAATCGAATAACATGGCCGGACGGCCATCGATGGTGAACCACGGCATCAGCAGGAAACCGATGATCAGTGGCAGGCCTGTATAACGACGAATTTTTTGGTAAAAACCGGAAATTTTACGGGTATAGACTCGCCCATTGGAGTCATAGAGCATGCGATAACGCACTTCTTCGCCGGATTTTTCTTCCACCGTGGGGATTTTCTCGCCCATGGAACCACTCCTGTAATTACAGCTAATCGGGTTGGTCGTCGATCAAACGCGCAGCTGGCGACTCTTTTGATCCGGCCTGATGCCAGTGCAGCCATGATGTCTGATATCGCTAATCGTTATATTAGAATAACCTAAAGTTATGAAAATTCAGTTGATTAAACGCAAGTGTTAGACAGTTTATCTCTTCTGTCCAAGCCCCAGACACAACAAAGCCCCGTTATCGGGGCTTTGCATTGGGTTCAGTTCTGACGTCCGTCAGCAATCACCCGGTGTTACTCAATGTCCTGTGACAGGCTGTAAACGTAGGCGGTCAGCAGGTGAATTTTCTCTTCACGCAGCATCTCGCCCTGGGCCGGCATCACATTGGAACGACCGTTACGAATGGAGTGGCGGATACCCTTGGCATCGCCTTCGTACAGCCATACGTCGTCGGTCAGGTCAGGTGCACCCACAATCTGGCTGCCACTGCCGTCAGCACCGTGACAAGCGGCACAGTTGGCGGCATAGACACCCTGGCCCTTGGCAGCCAATTCAGCATCGTGTTCCTGGCCGGACAGAGACAGAACATACTCCGCAGAGGCGACCACATTTTCCTCACCAATGATCGGACCCCAGGCAGGCATGTTGCCGGCGCGACCGTGGGTGATACTGTGCTTGATCTGCTCGGCGGAGCCGCCGTACAGCCAATCGCCATCTGTCAGGTTCGGGAAGCCGTAGTTACCGCCGGCATCCGCACCGTGGCACACGGCACAGTTGTTGGCGAACATACGTACGCCCATTTTCAGTGCGCGGGGATCTTCGGCCACTTCTTCCACCGGCATGGCGGCAAACTGGGCAAAGATTTGACCGTATTGTTCGTCGGCTCTCTCTTGCTCACGCTCCAGCTGGTTGTGAGAGGTCCAGCCCAACACGCCCTTAAAGCTACCCATGCCCGGGTACAGCACCAGATAGATAATTCCGAAAATAAAGGTTCCGATAAACATCTGGAACCACCATTTCGGCAGCGGGTTGTCGTATTCTTCAATGCCATCGTAAACGTGGCCGGTGGTTTTGTTTTCCGGATCGGCTTCGTCACTGACCGCTACCTTGCGGTTGGCCATCAGTACCCAGAAGATCAGCGCCAGGTTGACCGAAGTCAGGACGATGATCCAAAGACTCCAAAAAGTACTCATAATTTATCCTGCCTTTTTGTCTTCATCGTCTTCACGATGAAGCTTCGATTGATTGGCTTCGACGTCATCGGCGAAGGGCAAGTTGGCCGCGTCGCGGAACTGCTTTTTGCGGCTGGGGGCGAACGCCCACCAGCAGATGCCGATAAAGGCAATCATCACAAAAACCGTGGACAAACCTTTCAGTGTATTTAAGTCCATGACGTCTCTCGCTATGTTCAGGCTTTAATTAGCGCTTCTGCTGCAGCAGGGTACCCAGCTGCTGCAAGTAAGCCACCAGTGCATCCATTTCGGTCACACCCTTAACCGCGGCTTCTGCACCCTCGATGTCGGTATCGGTATAAGGCACGCCAACGGAACGCAGTGCGGCCATTTTCTTACCGGTGTCTTTGCCATCGAGAATGTTGTCGAACAGCCAGGGGAATTCCGGCATGTTTGACTCAGGCACGACGTTGCGCGGGTTGTACAGGTGAGCCTTGTGCCACTCATCGGAGTAACGACCACCGACACGGGCCAGGTCCGGACCGGTGCGCTTGGAGCCCCACAGGAAGGGGTGATCGTATACGGACTCACCGGCAACGGAGTAGTGACCGTAACGTTCCACCTCGGCGCGCAGAGGACGGATCATCTGTGTGTGGCAGACGTGGCAACCCTCACGGATATAAATGTCGCGGCCTTCCAGTTCCACTGCGGTCCAGGGCTTGAGACCCTCAACCGGTTCCGTGGTTTCCTTGAGGAAAAACTGCGGCACGATTTCCACCAGGCCACCGAAGCTGATAGCAACAATTGCCAGCAGCACCATCAGGCCAATGTTCTTTTCTACAATGTCATGATTCTTCACAGTGTCTCTCCTTAGGCGGCGGCCGGCTGTGCGTCGGCGGCTTCGTCCTCGGACTCAACCACAGTGCGATAGGTGTTATAGGCCATCAACAGCATACCCAACAGGAAGAAGGCGCCGCCAAGAACCCGCACAAAGTAACCGGGGTAGCTGGCCTCAACCGCTTCGGCGAAGCTGTAGGTCAGGGTGCCATCGGCGTTAAAGGCGCGCCACATCAGACCCTGCATAATGCCGTTCACCCACATGGCGGCGATGTACAGAACCGTACCGATGGTGGCCAGCCAGAAGTGAGTATTGATCAGGCGAACGCTCCACATTTCCTTGCGGCCGCTCAGTACCGGTAACAAGTGGTAAACCGCACCGATGGAGATCATGGCAACCCAACCCAGGGCACCGGAGTGTACGTGACCCACGGTCCAGTCGGTGTTGTGGGACAGGGCGTTAACGGTCTTGATGGACATCATCGGGCCTTCAAAGGTGGACATACCGTAGAAGGACAGAGACACCACCAGGAAGCGCAGGGTCGGATCCGTGCGCAGCTTATGCCAGGCGCCGGACAACGTCATGATGCCGTTGATCATACCGCCCCAGGAAGGTGCCAGCAGGATCAGGGACATCACCATACCCAGACTCTGGGCCCAATCAGGCAGCGCAGAGTAGTGCAGGTGGTGAGCACCGGCCCAGATATACAGAGAGATCAGCGCCCAGAAGTGAACGATGGACAGCTGGTAAGAATAAACCGGGCGACCTGCCTGCTTGGGTACAAAGTAGTACATCATGCCCAGGAAGCCGGCGGTCAGGAAGAAGCCCACCGCGTTGTGGCCGTACCACCACTGGATCATCGCATCCATGGCACCGGAGTACATGGAGTAGGACTTGGTGAAGCTGACTGGTACCGCCATGGAGTTAACCACGTGCAGCAGCGCAATCACCACGATAAAGGCGCCGTAGAACCAGTTGGCCACATAGATGTGGGAGGTTTTACGCTTGACGATGGTGCCAAAGAACACAATCGCGTAAGACACCCACACTACGGTGATGAGGATATCAATCGGCCACTCCAGCTCAGCGTACTCCTTGGCGGAGGTGTAGCCCAGTGGCAGGGTAATAGCCGCCAGCACAATCACCAGCTGCCAGCCCCAGAAGGTAAACGGCACCAGGATGCCACCGAACAGCGGCGTCTGGCAGGTGCGCTGAACCACATAGTAAGACGTGGCAAACAGAGCACAACCACCAAACGCAAAGATCACCGCGTTGGTGTGCAGGGGACGCAGGCGTCCAAAGTGTGTGTATGGCTGCAAGATATCATTCAAGTCCGGCCAAACCAGCTGGGCGGCAATCAGTACCCCTACAGCCATCCCGACCACGCCCCAAACGACGGTCATGACAGCAAATTGGCGTACTATCTTGTAGTCATATGTCGGCTGCTCGGCAGCCGTCGACAGGTTACTACTCATAGTGACGATCCTAAATGGTTGTAATAGTGAGGAAGTTTAGTTTCTGAATTCTGGCTACTCGGCTCATCCGGACACGGCCCACCCCAAGCTCGGGCGCTATTGTGCCGACCTCTACCCCACAAGTGTTTGATACGAATCAAGTCACACCCAAGTTAGGTCCTGGGTGGTACTAAAGTCGTATCCACAAGGTGGGGAGGGTTGGCTCCGGGCGAGGCACCTTCACGGGGATACCTCGCACAACAGCTTCCTATCCGGTTTTTACACTACGCTTGTTACGGTTTTCAGCTCAGGTCGCGACCTTTATTGGCGGCGATGCGCATGCGCAGCGCGTTAAGCTTGATAAAGCCGGCGGCGTCTTGCTGATCATAAGCACCGGCATCGTCTTCAAAGGTAGCAATCTTTTCGTCAAAGAGGCTGTCTTCGGAGCGACGTCCGACGACGCTGACAGAGCCCTTATACAGTTTCACACGCACATCGCCGTTCACCACCTGCTGGGACTCATCGATGGCCGCCTGCAGCATCTTGCGCTCGGGGCTCCACCAGTAGCCGTTATAAACCAGCTTGGCGTATTTGGGCATGAGTTCGTCTTTCAGGTGCGCGGCTTCACGGTCCAGAGTCAGGGACTCAATAGCGCGGTGTGCTTTCAGCATCACGGTACCCGCTGGGGTTTCGTAACAACCGCGGGACTTCATGCCCACGTAACGGTTTTCAACGATATCCAATCGACCCACGCCATTGGCGCCGGCCACTTTGTTCAAGTATTCCATGACCTCGGCAGGGCTCATGGCCTTGCCGTCGATGGCGACGATGTCGCCTTTTTCGTAGGTCAGCTCCAGATAAGTCGGAGCATCCGGAGCCTCTTCCGGAGCGACGGTCCAGCGCCACATTTCCGGATCTTCCGCTTCCCACCATGGGTCTTCCAGATTGCCGCCCTCGTATGAGATGTGCAGCAGGTTGGCGTCCATGGAATAAGGGGATTTTTTCTTGCTACTGGCGTAGTCCACCGGGATCTGGTGATCCTCACAATACTTCATCAGGGTCTCGCGGGAGGTCAGATCCCACTCCCGCCAGGGGGCGATCACCTGAATACCAGGCTTGAGTGCATAGGCACCCAGCTCGAAACGTACCTGATCGTTACCCTTGCCAGTAGCGCCATGCGAGATGGCGTCTGCACCAGTCTCATTGACAATTTCAATCAGGCGCTTGGAGATCAGTGGGCGCGCGATGGAAGTACCCAACAGGTACTCACCTTCGTAAATGGCATTGGCACGGAACATGGGGAAAACAAAGTCGCGGGCAAACTCTTCGCGCAGATCGTCAATGTAGATCTCTTTAATGCCCATGGCCTCGGCTTTGGCGCGAGCTGGCTCAACCTCTTCGCCCTGGCCGATATCGGCGGTAAAGGTCACAACCTCACAGTTGTAGGTCTCTTGTAACCACTTGACGATAACCGAGGTGTCCAGGCCACCGGAGTACGCCAGTACGACTTTGTTGACGGATGACATAGGCATCTCCCACTAAAATACGTGTATTTTGCGTCCGCTGCGGCCAACAGCCACAGGCGCAGTAAAATTTCGGGCGCGAATTGTAGCGTTTCTGCCGACCAAATCCCAGTAAAATGAAGGGCTTTGTGGCCAAAGCGTAGAAGAAACTTGCACAGGAAAACTCCACTCGGAAAAGATTAGAACAAATCTCGACCAAGTGGAGGAAAAAGTCGGAGAATTCGGCCTCCTGGCCTGGAAGCCGGACACCGAGGGCTGGCTGTTGCGGGCTAAAGCTGCATTTTTGGGGCTAAAGCTTCTGCCCTTCCAGAGGGCCGTTGCCAGAGCTGGCCAGGGATGGCACCTTGGGCCCCTCCTTTTCCAGCCGCACGGTCACACGGCGATTGAGAGCGCGGCCTTTAAGGGTGCGATTGGAGGCTACCGGGTAGCGTTCGCCATGCCAGCGGGTGGTGATTTGCTCACGGGGGATACCCCGCTCCACCAGCAGCCCCACTACCATCTCCGCACGGCGCTGGGATAACTCCAGATTATCCCCGCGCGGCCCCACGCTGTCTGTATGGCCATCCACATAAAAACGTTTCACGGTCTTATCCGCGTCCACGTAAATACCGATATGGTCCAGCTTGCGAATTTCACTGACCGGCAGGATATCGTTGCCAGAAGGGAAATAGATAGAGGAGCGGCGAATCTGGTCGTAATTCACCGGCAGCAGCTGCCCCAGGCAGGCCAGGTACTCTCGGTAGGCCCCCTGGAAATTCACCGGACTGAGCACCACTTTCGACGAGTTTTCCGCCCCGTACCAGGGCGCGCGGGTCAATACCAGCTCACGCCCGGCGTGCAGTTCTGCCAACAGGCGCTCCGAACGTTGCTGGGACATTTTTACCGGCATCTTGCCCCGATTGACATTGACCCAGCCCAGGTTGACCTCATCGCCTCCGGGCTTCCACAGAGGGGCGCGGGACACCAGAGAGGCCTTACCGGTCTGGAAGCGCGACTGCATGGGCGACAGCTGGAAACTGGCTGATTCACCGGCTTTGCGTTTAAACAGGGCGTCCCCATAAAAAGGGATATCGTGACTCATGCGGCATTCAAACACGGAGGCATCAACACTCCACAGGGAACGATCCATGGCTGCTCCATAGCTGCCACCCTCCGCCCCGGCAAACGAGCTTAAGCACAGGCTCAGACCAATAAAAATCATGCCTTTGAAAGATAGTAATCGCTTACAAACAAACATATACCAGCTACCCCACCGCCAGGTCACAGTGCTATGGTTAGGTTATCGACCATACAGGCCTGTGCTTTAACGCCGAATTTCGGTAGGATGCGCGGTCATTTCCCTTCGCTGCGGTATCACAGGAGCCCCCATGACCGAGACGCTGACTCTTATTCGCCCGGACGATTGGCACATCCACCTGCGTGATGGCCAGGCCCTGAGCACTACTGTCGTGGACGCAGCCCGCACTTTTCAGCGCGCCATCATTATGCCAAATCTGGTGCCGCCGGTACTCAATGCCGAGCAGGCCATGGCCTATAAAGACCGTATTTTGGCCGCGCGCCCGCAGGGATCAAACTTTGATCCGCTGATGGTGATCTACCTGACCGACAACACCACTCCTGGGCAAATTGCCGCGGCCAAGGCTGCCGGCGTTGTCGCCTGCAAACTCTATCCGGCCGGGGCCACCACCAATTCGGATTCCGGTGTTACCGACCTGCGCAAGGTCTATCCGGCACTCGAAGCCATGCAGGAACACGGTATCCGCTTCCTGATGCACGGTGAAGTCACCGACAGTGATATCGATATTTTTGACCGTGAAAAGGTGTTTATCGATCGCACATTAATTGGTCTGGAGAAAGAATTTCCTGAATTAAAGATGGTACTGGAGCACATCACCACCAAAGACGCCGCCGAATTTGTGGCTGGCGCCGGTGATCACATTGCCGCCACCATTACCGCGCACCACCTGTTGTTCAACCGCAACCACATGCTGGCTGGCGGTATCCGCCCTCACTACTACTGCCTGCCGATTCTCAAGCGCGACATTCATCAGCAGGCGCTGATCAGGGCCGCCACCAGCGGCAGCCACAAGTTTTTCCTGGGTACGGATTCAGCGCCGCACGCCAAAGACAAGAAGGAAGCGGCCTGCGGTTGCGCCGGCGCCTATACCGCCATGCACGCCATAGAACTCTATGCTGAAGCCTTCGAAGACGCCGGGGCGCTGGACAAGCTGGAAGGCTTTGCCAGTTGCTTTGGCCCGGACTTTTACGGCTTGCCGCGTAATACCGACACTATTACCTTGAGCCGCACCGAATGGCAGATCCCGGACACCATCAAGCTCGGCGGCGAAGACATGGTGCCTCTGCAGGCCGGAGAAACACTTCGCTGGAAGTACAACGCCTAAGGCGATTGGTTAGGAGAATCACCTGTGAGTTCAATGGAACCCGTTGTCGACCCGACGATGGAAAACGCCAAAACACCATTGGCGCAACGCTTTCGCGGATTTTTACCCGTGATCGTGGATGTCGAGACCGGCGGTTTTAACGCCCATACGGACGCCCTGCTGGAAATCGCTGCCGTCACTCTGAAGATGGACGACGACGGACTGCTGCAGCGCGATGAAACCTTCGATTACCACATCGATCCGTTTGAGGGTGCCAACATAGAGCAGTCGGCGCTTGATTTTACCGGCATTGATCTGGAAAGCCCCGATCGACCCGCAGTGCCGGAAATGATGGTACTGCCGGAGCTGTTCAAGTCCATTCGCCGCAGCGTTAAGGAACACGGTTGCACCCGCGCCGTAATGGTGGCTCATAACGCCCACTTTGACCTTGGATTTGTAAACGCCGCCGCCAATCGCTGTGACATCAAACGCAATCCCTTTCATCCGTTCAGCTGCTTCGACACCGCCACCCTCAGTGGCCTGGCGTTCGGCCAGACCGTGCTTGCCAAAACCTGCCAGGTCGCCGGTATCGAATTTTCCAACAGCCAGGCCCACTCCGCGGCCTACGATGCCGAAAAAACCGCTGACCTGTTCTGCCTGATTGTCAACCGCTGGCAGCAACTGGGTGGCTGGCCGCTGCCTCTCGACTAACCGACAATACACGCATCAACGGAGTTACTATGGCACGCGTACAGCTGGAACTGCCGGAAAAGTTTTTCTACAGCACCACCATGCAAGTCCGTTTTACCGACGTAAATCCGAGTGGCCATGTCGGTAACGACCAAATGATTTCGCTGTTGTCGTCTGCCCGATACAGTTTTTTTCAGTACCTGGGCTTGGAAGACACCAACGATGTGGGAGGCTGCACACTGGTAGTGACTGACTTGGTCACCTCCTACAGAGCAGAGAGCTTTGCTGAAGAGACCCTGCGTTTTGAACTGGGCCTGACAGACTTTAACAAGTATGGTGCGGACGTAATCTTTCGGGTAACCAAAGACATCAATACGTTGGTCACTCTCGCCAAAACGGGATTTGTCTTTTTGGACAGCAACAAAAAGGTCTGCCCCGTCCCTGAGGCATTTCTAAAACTGCTACCAAAAGACATGAGGCCGTGGCCGCTGGGGCAAACTCCGACTTGAAGCTTCCACGCCGCCACCCTGCCTGCCAGGGCTGGCCGCCGAAGTGGGGCCAGGCCCCAGAAACCGGGTTTTTTGACTGGCCAAATGCTCTCCGTCTGACCAGGCATGCAGCTCAATATCCTGTGCGCTCACAACAACCTGATTGACGGGCAAGCGAATTCTCACAGGCAACGCCAATACCTCTCCCGGCTCCAATAACACCTGCGAACGACTGTTGATACGAAACCCCGCCTCCCCTGACACAAACAAGTCCACCAAGCGTTCACGCTCACTCATATTGTTAAGCTTGACCACGTAAACGTTCTCCACCTGCCCACGTTGCAACCGGTACAAGTGCACACCGCGATCGCGAATGACATCCAAGGACAAATCCCGTCGCTCCAGCGTCATATAAACCATCACCCCGACCAAAACCGCCAGCGCAGAAAAATACCCCAGCAATCTGGGCCGCAGAGGCGCAAGGATTGAATCTGTTCTGGCGCGCTCCGGCGAAAAACGAATCAACCCTCTGGGCAATGACAATTTGTCCATCACTTGATCACAGGCATCAATGCACAATCCGCAACTGATACATTCCGCCTGTAAACCATCGCGGATATCGATATCCGCCGGACACACCTGCACACACCAGTCGCAATCGACACAGTCGCCCTTGGCACCGGTCTGCCCCCTGCGTGGCTCGCCCCGTGCAAGATCATAGTTCACCACCAAGGTATCCTGGTCGTACATCACCGACTGAAAGCGGGAATAGGGACACATAAAACGGCACACCTGCTCGCGCAACCAACCCGCGTTGAGGTAAGTAAAACCACCCACCAGCGCCACCCAAAACCAGGCTTCCAGCGACGCCTGCAGTGTCAGCAGGTCGCCAAGCAATGCCGTAATGCCATAAAAATACGCCACAAAAGTAATTCCGGTGGCGACCGCCAGCAATCCCCACAGCGCGTGCTTGCCTCCTTTGCGTTTTAATTTATTCCAATTCCAGGGAGAGGCATCCAGACGGATACGTTGGTGACGATCCCCTTCACAGAAGTCTTCCACCCAGATATACAGATTCGTCCACACCGTTTGCGGACAGGCAAACCCGCACCAGACCCGACCAACCCACACCGTGACGGCAAACAACGCAAACGCGGAAATCATCAACAACCAGGCCAGCAAAATGCCATCCTGGGGCCAGTAGGTGGTAGTAAAAATATGGAATTTCTGAGCAGAGAGATCGAACAGCATCAGCGGTTGCCCGTTCCAGCTCAACCAGGGCATGGCAAAAAACAGCACCATCAGCGGCCAGGCCACCTTTCGTCTGAGGCGCTGAAAGTACCCTCGAATTCGGCGGGTATAAACCGTACCACCCACATATCCATCGACGTAGCGCAGACTGCCCGCCGGCTCTTGATCGTGAAGTTCCACCGCTGCAATGCGCGATGCCGAAGGATTGCTCATATCCTGCCCCAGGAGATTGACGTCGTTAACCGGGAAACAGTGTAAGAACAAGACCAAAACGGGTACAGATTCAGAAAATAGTTTATATTTGTGCACAGAATCAGGGACACACCCCCTGTTCATATCACTTTTTCTGAAACTGTACCCATGCTGCTATACCAACAACTAGAACAACAACTGCGGGAAGACATCCGTTCGGGACAGCTGGCGGTGGGTGAGCGATTGCCCTCCGTACGCCGGATATGCCAACAGCTGCAGCTGTCCAAATCGACTGTATTAACCGCCTACGCCAGGCTTGAGGCGGAAGGGCTGATTCACGCCAGGCCCCGCTCCGGTTACTTCGTCAGCGGTCAACGCACAGAGCTGAAACAACCGGATCACAGCCAGCCGGTGCCAACGCCGCTTGAGGTTTCCGCTGATCAGGTTCTGCTGGATATTATGCGCAAAGGCGCGGCTTTCGACCTGCTGCCCTCCCCTGCGCATTGCAGTGGTGAAGGCAACGAACCCCTGCGCCGATGTCTGGCCAGGGCACAGCGTCGACAGGGCAGTACGGAACAGCATTATTATGACGACCCCCAGGGCCTGGAGGAACTGAGAGAACAGTTGGCACAGCGGTTGGCACAAGGTGGGGGGCCTATTGGTTCAGAGGAACTGGTGATCACCCACGGCTGTCAACACGGTCTGCTGCTGGCATTACTGGCTACCACCCAACCGGGCGATGTGGTGGCACTGGAATCACCGGGGTTTTATGGCAACTTCCAGCTGCTGCAGTCACTCGGATTAAAAGCCCTGGAGCTGCCCTGCTCACCTTCGACGGGCTTGAGTCCGGAGGCACTGGAACTGGCTCTGCAACACTGGCCCGTTAAAGTTCTGATGGTATCGCCCGCCTATGCCACTCCCACGGGCGCCTGCATGACCGACGAACACAAACAGCAATTGCTGCAACTGGCCCGTGGCCACAACATGGCCATTATCGAAGATGACATCTACGCAGAATTGCATTTTGGCATGCGGCGCCCCCGCACTCTGTATTCCTACGAGAAGGAACAGCTACAACAGACGGGCCAGTCAGTAGCGCAAGCGGGAAATGTTATTTTGTGCTCATCTTTTTCCAAGTGCCTGTCGCGGGATCTGCGCCTGGGCTGGGTCGCCGCCGGCCGCTATCGCGATGCCATTTTGCAGCTGAAACTGTCCACGGCAATCGCCTCCAGTCGAACACTGCAACTCGGTGTAAGTGAATACCTGCAACAGGGTGGATTGGATCGTTTCCTGCGCCAACGCCGTATACAACTGCAACGGCAATGTCACCAATGGCTGGAACAGCTAGCCGTTGCGTTACCAGGTTTGCAGAGCAGCAGCCAACCCACTGGCGGGTTGAGCGTGTGGCTGGAACTGGAACCCGGATTAGACACCTTGCAACTGTATTACCCGGCATTACGTGAAGACGTCGTCATTACACCCGGTCGTTTGTTTACTTCCCAGCCGCGCTATCAATCCTTTTTGCGACTGAGCTTTGCACACCCACTCACTCCGGAACGACAAGCCGCCCTGGAACGTCTCGGGAAATTGCTGGGCAATGCGCAACCCTCAGCTCAACCTTAACGCCACAGACCCAATCCATTACCCATGCAAGCTCACTCCAGCTTTGACATCATCATTATCGGCGGCGGCATCGTCGGCCTATCCAGCGCCTGGCAGTTGCAACAGGCATTTCCCGAAAAGCGTATTTTGCTGCTGGAAAAAGAGCCCGGCTATGCCCAACACCAGACCGGCCACAACAGTGGTGTGATTCACGCCGGAGTCTACTATCAACCCGGCAGCCTCAAGGCGCGCTTCTGCAAGGAAGGCGCGGCGGCCACGCTGGATTTTTGTCGGCACCACCATTTGCCGGTGGAGCAATGTGGCAAGCTGCTGGTTGCGACCCATCCGCTGGAGCTGGAACGCATGAACAAACTGCAGCAACGCTGCGAAGACAATGGGATCGAAGTTGAAAAACTGAGCTCAGAACAACTTCTGCAGCGGGAACCGAATATCAAAGGTCTGGGCGCGCTGTTTGTCGCCGCCACCGGCATCGCGGATTATGGCGCAGTAAGCCGTCAAATGGCTGCAAACTTTGTCAGCCTCGGCGGTCGAATTGAACTGCAAAGTGAAGTGCAGCATTTGCGGGAAAGCGCCAGCAACATTGAAATAAGACTCCGCAACGGTTGCCGCTATCACACCGGTTTTTTAATCAGCTGCGGCGGTTTGATGGCGGACCGGCTCACCCGCCTGCTGAACATCGACACAGACTTTCGCATCGTGCCTTTTCGCGGCGAGTATTTCCGTTTGCCCGAGCGATTGAACAATGTGGTTCGGCATCTGATTTATCCGATTCCGGACCCGGACTTACCCTTTCTGGGTGTGCATCTGACGCGCATGATTGATGGCAGCGTCACCATCGGTCCCAACGCTGTGTTGGGCTGGAAACGCGAAGGATATGGGCAAGCGAATTTCAATCTCAGAGATACCGCCGCCATGCTGACATTCCCGGGATTTTGGAAAGTCGGCGTCAAGCATTGGCGCTCGGGCATCAACGAGTGGAAAAACTCCTGGCACCGTTACGGGTACTTACAGCTGGCCCGCAAATACTGCCCTCAGCTAACGCTCGCCGATTTGCAGCCATACCCCACCGGCATTCGCGCACAGGCCGTGTTGAGCGATGGCACCCTGGTGCATGATTTTTTGTTTCATGAAAGCCCACGCAGTCTGCATGTGTGTAATGCGCCCTCACCGGCAGCGACGTCAGCCATTCCCATCGGCAGGCATATTGTGGAAAGGGTAACCGGGAAGCTGATCGGTTAATCGACAGCTTCCACCGTCAACGTCATGCCCTCAGCGCTGACGACACGAACCACCGCGCCCTTTTCCATGTCAGGACCCTGTACGGTCCACAGGGCATCGGCAATTTGCACCTTACCCTGACCATTAACGATGGGCTCCAGCAGCGGCACGGTTTTGCCCACCAGCTGCTGGGCGCGACGATTAAGCAAAGGCTGATCGCTGCTTTGGCGGCTGGCGCGAAACTTCTTCCAGTAGACCACCGTGGTCCCCACAGAAAACACCGCAAACCAGACGATTTGCATCTGCCAACTGAGTCCGGGATAGATTTTGTGCACGATAGCAACGGCGAGAGCACCCAGGCCGATACCCAGCAGCACTTCCGTGGATGCCCAGACTTCCACCGCCAGAATGGCGATCCCCAGAGCCATCCAGTGCCAGGGCTCCATGGTTTGAAGAAATTCCATGACGTTAGCCACCCTGTTTAACGGAGTCCACCAGCTCGCGAATACCCTCGATCGAGCCGATAACGGAACTGGCTTCCAGCGGCATCAAGACCACTTTACTGTTGTCCGCTGCCGCCAATTGGCCAAGAGCATCCACATATTTTTGCGCCACAAAATAATTGATGGCCTGGTTGTTCCCTGCGGATATCGCCTGAGACACCATATGTGTCGCCTTGGCTTCCGCCTGGGCCTCACGTTCGCGGGCTTCGGCTTCCAGAAAAGCCGCTTCCCGCTCACCTTCTGCCTTGAGTATCTGGCTTTTCTTTTCGCCCTCGGCCACCTTGATCGCCGCTTCCCGTTCACCTTCTGCCTTGAGAATCGCGGCGCGTTTCTCACGCTCGGCTTTCATCTGGTTGGCCATGGCATCTACCAGATCGCGTGGCGGTGTAATGTCTTTAATCTCGATACGGGTAACCTTAACACCCCAGGGGTTGGTCGCTTCATCGACTTTGGTCAACAACTCGGTATTGATGGCATCACGGTTCGACAGCATGGCATCGAGTTCCATGGAGCCCAACACAGCACGAATGTTGGTCATCACCAGATTCTGCATCGCCCGCTCCAGGTTGTTCACCTCATAGGAGGCGGCGACCGCATCAATAATCTGGTAAAAACACACCGCATCGGTGGTGACCATGGCGTTGTCTGAGCTGATGACTTCCTGTGGGGGAACATCCAGCACCTGCTCCATCACAATCTGCTTATTACCGATCTCATCGATAAAGGGCACTATCAGGTGCAGCCCGGGGCGCAATGTCTGGGTGTATTTGCCAAAGCGCTCCACCGTCCACTCCTGCCCCTGGGGAACACTGTTAACACCTTTCAGAACCAGGATAATACCCAGCACCAGAAATACTACAGAAAACACGTCAAACCCGAACATAGCCCGCTCCTTGAAAGCCGTTATTAACGCTGATCGTACGTTAGCCCCTCGTCCGCCGCGTGTAAAGCGGGATCACCCCACCTTGACGCGGTAACAGGGGGAATATTGTGTGCCAGGAAGTTTCATGCGCCCCTGCGCCACAAACTGACTCAGCAGCTGGTCCAGCAGCTTCATCAACTCCGGGTCACCATGAATTTCGAACGGACCATGCTCGATAATGGCGGCGAGGCCCTCCGGTTTGACATTACCCGCGACGATGCCCGAGAACACTCTGCGCAAATTGGCCGCCAACTCCGCCTTGTCACCATCAAAAAACAGCGGCAGCTGGCTCATCGTCTCATGTGAAGGTTTAAACGGTTGCTGGAATTGAGGGTCGATATGCAACCCCCAGTTAAAGTGGTAGGCATCACCGGTGCTCTTGCGAAATGCGCGCACCTCCGCCATAGAGACCTTACACAGACGCGCCACTTCTGCGGGATTGTCAATAACGATTTGGTACAACGCCTGTGCCTGCGCCCCCAGAGTCCGGCCAATAAATTCGTCGAGCACCTCAAAGTAATTGGCGCTTTTGGCCGGCCCGGTCAGAATGATCGGCAAGGCATGGTCACGATTATTGGCGTGCAACATGATACCAAGAATATAGAGTAACTCTTCGGCCGTACCGACACCGCCGGGAAAAATGATAATGGCGTGCCCCACACGCACAAATGATTCCAATCGCTTTTCGATATCCGGCAGAATCACCAATTGATTGACGATCGGATTAGGTGCCTCAGCGGCAATGATGCCTGGCTCCGACAGCCCCACATACTGCCCCCGACTGATGCGCTGCTTGGCATGCCCGACAGCGGCTCCCTTCATGGGCCCCTTCATCGCGCCGGGGCCACATCCCGTGCAGACGTCCAACCCACGCAGCCCCAGCTGGTAACCCACTTCCTTGGAATAGTCGTATTCCAGCGCAGAAATCGAGTGGCCGCCCCAACACACCACCAGATTGGGTGGCAGATTGGCTTCGAAGACGTTGGCGTGCCTCAGAATATCAAACAACAGATTGGTGGCGACACGGGGGGGAATGGCCCCGCCCAACAAATCACCGTGTTTACCGGCCACAAAGAGGATATCCCTCAACACAGCGAACAGATGCTCGTTGATACCGACAATCAGCTCTCCATCCACAAAAGCGGAGGCAGGGGGATTAATCAGTTCAAGTTTTACACCTCGACCGCGGCGCAGCACATTAATATCAAAGCTGCGGTGCTCCTCCAGCATATCCGCAACATTGTCGGATTCGCTGCCGCAGTTAAGCACCGCCAGCGCACAGTTTCTGAACAACTGATACAGAGGGCTGTCTGCGGAATGTTTGACGAGATCCACTTCCCACTGGGAAAGCAGGTTCATGGAACCGACGGGATTGATGGCAACCACCTGATTGGCTGTCTCAGAGGTGGGGGTATCGGGCGTCGTTGGCTTGTCTGTCACAATATTGGCTTCCTGCATAATGTTACTTACAGTATAGCCCGCCAACCAAGACAGGATTTCGAACCCTGGTATTTTAGGTTAAGAGCCACACCGATCAGGGCTGCTCACTACTCTTGGGATCAACACCGTAGACGTGAAATTTGAGAATATCCTTCCAGGTCACAATGCCGTCGATACCGCCTTCGGCGTTGACGACAGGCAGGCAGGAAATCACATTTTCCAGCAATAGCACAGAGGCGGTGTCCACGCTGGTTGCGCGGTCCACCGTGACCATATCACGGGTCATGATGTCCGCCACCGTTTTCTTTAACAATGCCCGGTCTTCCGCCCGCTCCAGACGGGTGCCAACGAAGGGGCTGGTGTAACGCTGGGCGTCCCGGTCGGAGATAATCCCCACCAGCTTGTCCCCGTCCAATACCGGCAAATGATGAAACCCCTTTTTAGCAAAGATTTTTCTCAGGGTAGCCAAGGTGTCCGTCGGTGTTACGGAGACCACATCGGTGCTCATCAGCGCTTCCACATTAAAGCTCATTCCACTCTCTCCAATCTGCTGGCTTCCCTATGGGTTCACCGGTGTCAGTACACCATCCCGGTTTACGAAACTGATTGCACCGCAGTCACCCTGACGGGTTTCGCTGATGCCATCAATCGTCAAGGTCACATTGGAATAGAGTCGTTGTCGCGCGCTGATCATCGCTTCGCCTTTGACTTGCTGACTCAATTCCTCTATCTCCGTATCCATTTCCGCCACTTGTAACTTGAGCGCCGCCAGGGTGTTGTTGAGTTTACGGGCTTTGTTCAACACCACTTTGCCCACTGTCTCAGGCGAACCCCGGGCCTTGAGTTTCTTGAAAATCTCCGCGAGCTGACGAAATTCATCCCTGCGTTTGAGCCGTTGATACTTCAGCAGGGCGAGTTTTGCGGCCAGGTTATCTTCACTGCCCGCACTTACGCGGGTGGTCGTATAAGCTTCGTTACCCAGCGTTTTTGCACTGACCGTACGCGTCGCCTGGGTGGTGCCCCCGATAATTGCACCTTTGCCACCTTCTTCCCCCAATGCAACTTTATCTTTAGCTTCGGTCTTACAGTGCAGCAGGTACTCCCGCACATAGACAACGCCCGCCGCGTGTATCTCAGCGAGACTGACAAACCGTGCGCTGATGTCCTTGCCCGCTTCGAGATAAGCTTTGAGTTCCTGTTCTTCCGGGTTCTTATTGAGCGTGGGAGACTTGCCGTATTCTTCCCCGATCACACCGCCGCGCACGGCAATGCTGCCACCGGCGATGACACGGGACTTGTCGATCACACCGGTAACAAAAATATCGCCGGTAGCCTCGACCACATAGCCGCTGTCAATGTCACCACGAATATTGATAGAGCCATCAAACTGGATATTACCACTTTTAACGTTAACGCCCTTGAGTTCCAGCGTGGGGTCGATACGGACACAGTTGCTCATCACGACGGGATGACCTTTGACGGATGCTTTTAGTAGATTCTCATCGGCCGCGTCGATTTCCGCACCCTCGAGCTTCTCGGCGAACTTCACCTCACGCCCCGCCTTGGGCGCAATAGTGTTACCCAGCACATCCATTCCCGTCTTACCCGGGGTGGGAGGAATACGACGCATCAATTCAGTCCCTGCCTCCAGCACGATAAAGTCCTGCAGCTGGCGCAGATCCACTGTGCCGTCTTCCTCCTGCTGGCCAATGCGGATCGCGGTTTCCTCCACCAGGGTTTCCATATAGCCATCGACACCGGCAACGGCATCCACAGCTTTGGCAATCAGCAAGTTTTTGATCGGACGACCTTCATCCGCCTGTCGCACCGCCTGGTCAATCGCCGCATTTTGCAGGCAGGGCTCCGCCAGCCCATATTGCTTAAACAGCGCCATCAAGGTGACTCGATCAAGAGGCTTGCCCCCGCGGGGTGGCACAATGTCGATATAGGCAGCCTGCTTATTGTTGGCTATCGCGATGCTGGCCTCGGCATCGCTGCGCTGACCAATCACCACCGCTCCAGACTCACCACTGGCGGCCCTTGATACCAGACTCTTGAGCTGCGCGGCATCAATGTCGAGCGCGTCAAAACCTTCGGTTTTCAAACGGTTCTGCAACAGGGGTAGCGAGACAGGATCGGCGCTGGGTGACGGCGACAAGATGGCGCTGAGCTCTCCCGTGCTCTCATCGAGTTCAAAAGTGACCGCGCTGCGCTGGGCGGATGTTTCGTTCATAGAGTCCATTTTCCAGGGGCTGTCTTGGGCCACCCAAGCGTGCTTGGGGGCCGCCCGACTACTAACCTAGGTCAAAACCGACTCAAAGGAAAGCCTGACGGGCGATTTATCCCTGTTTTCGGCCTCATTGAATAAAGATTAAGCGTACTGGTTCCGCTCCGTGGGGATATCGCTCAGATACTGCACAAATTCAATCTCGTAGCCGTCAGGGTCGATAAAGTAAACATTGCGTCTGAAGGGATCTTCTGCGCCTGCTTTGTCGACCTCAAACCCTGCTTCTGCCAGCCGCTGGATGACACCATCCAGATCTGTAGTGACAAAGGCAAAGTGAGCCAGCCCCACCTGGTGGCCGCTCAAATCACGAATTTCCTGATCACCATCATCATTAAAAGTAAGGTACTGGTAATCATCGCCAAAATGCACCCATTGCCGCGGCTTGCCGTACCAGAGTCCGTCGCCACCGCCACGCACCTTCCAGTGAGGCAACGCAGCCTGATAAAAACGCAGGGTTTTCTCAATATCGGTAACCACCAGATTCAAGTGTTCGAGTTGCAACATATCGGATTTTCCTCGGTTAAGCGTTTAAGGTTGCGCCAGCATAAAACCTCAAGCTAGCTTGAGGTAAAGCACTTTTTTTACTAGCATGAACGCTATCCCGGAGGAAATGCTATGGACCATCACGAACTGAGCGTAGGTGCCGTGGCCAAACGCTGCGGCGTCAAGGTCTCCACCTTGCACTACTACGAAAACAAGGGGCTTATCCACAGTCTGCGAAATGCGGGCAATCAACGTCGCTATCGCAAAGAAGTGCTTAGGCGGGTGGCGGTGATCAAAGCCGCCCAGAAAGTGGGAGTGACACTTGAGGAGATCCGGCAGGCATTTGCCACACTGCCGGATAACCGCACTCCGACACTGGAGGACTGGCAGCACTTATCCAGCCTGTGGCAGGAAAATTTGAACGAGCGCATCGCCTATCTGGAACGACTGCGGGATCGACTGACAGGATGCATCGGTTGCGGCTGCCTGTCGATGAAAAACTGCCCCATGTACAACGAAGACGACAGGCTGGCGCAAAAGGGCGATGGGCCCGTGCTGCTGGACCATGACGATGCTTAATCGGGTTTTGAACCTGACTTATTGATTAGGCGCCGGCAACATCAGAACCCGGTCGCCGAGGAACGAACCGATATACCAAGTGTCCCCCACTCGCTGGGTGACGGTTCCGGCCCCCATTGGTGCACCACCGATTCTGCGCAATGGACGCGTTTGCATAGAGTGTGCATCCAGTTCAACCACTTCGAAGTCGCCTGGACAGGTTCCCTCTTCCAGACCGGGACACACCAACAGGTCGTTGATGGAAAAATCATGGCCCGTCACTAACAGTTTGCCGTCACCATCCCACTGACTGTTGTCAGGGTGGCTTACCTGAGCTTCGCCGATCACTTCACCGCTTTGTCGATCCACCTTTTTCACCAAAGATTCGGCCCACAAATTCACAAACAGAAAGCGCCCGTCCGGGGAAATCTGGACGCCGTTGGGATAATTGCCGGAAAAGTCTCCCAGACGCCGGAAAGACTGTCCGTTCCACATCAACAAATATCCCGGATTGAATCCGAGCAAGGCTTTCACTTCTTCAAAACTCATGGTGCCGACGGCAGCATCACCCTTGGTATACATATGAGTGGTCACAAACCCTCCCTCAGGCAGAGCCACCACATCGTTCAGAAAACTGCCTTGTGGCGGCTGCGCACAACCGCGCCAGGTCAGACGATGTTCCGGGGTGTGCACCTCATACATTTCCACGGATTCCCGCTCACCATGATTCACCACCAACAGCTGCAGCCTTCCATCCGCCCGAGTGGACAAATGAATACCGTGTGGTGCGATCTTATCGACGGGACGGCGACAGCCAGACTCACCCCAGAACTCTTTGTTCGCCACTGCCATTGGGAGCGCTTGCTTCGAGCCGCTGATGGTATCGAGCAACGACAGCGCTCCGGGCACCTCGCCATGCCCCTTTGCCATTTCACTGACGATCAGCGTTTTTCCATCCGGCAACAACTCCATATCCTCCGGCCGTTGCCAACCACATAAAGGCGTCTTGTCAGCTACGGCTTCACACCCTGTGATAATGACAGAACGATCAATGCAGCCGCTCAACAAGAATAGAATGGGGAAAGAGACCACTAAACAAAGCATCCTGGGAATAGAGGCCATGAGTTCACTCTGCTTTTAATTATGGGTATACCCGTATGTTAAGCCCTTATTAAACTTCGGGCAATTACCAGGATTGATGGCTTGACCTTCCCGCAGGTGGAAGCCTTAGGCTAATACACTATCCCAATTGGAAAGGCTCAGAACACCTGGAGACACCTGCCGATGAACCTTGAAAACCGAATTCCACCGCCGCTGGTGGCGCTACTGTTTGCCGCTGCCATGTGGGGCATATCTAAAACTCTGGACCCTGTGGAAACGACAACCCGTCTGGGGCTCTCGCTGACGGTTCTGTTTCTCGTATTGGGGCTGGCATTCCCACTGGCAGGCGCAATCTCCTTTCGCCGAGCGCGGACAACCGTCAATCCGCTGCAACCAGACGCTGCGAGTACACTTGTCACGTCGGGAATTTATCGCGTCACGCGCAACCCCATGTACGTAGGGTTTGTGTTGTTGCTGTTAAGCTGGGCTACTTATTTATCCTCTCCGGTGACTTTGTTGTTGCCATTGCTTTATGCCAGCTACATTCAGCGTTTTCAGATTCGACCGGAGGAAAAAGCCTTGCAGCAAATATTTGGAAAAACGTTTGCGCAGTATCGAAAAGAAGTACGACGCTGGATTTAAACCCGGAAATCAATCTAGAAACAAAATTGATAAAATGACAACTAACCTCTATCGGCAATATGAAGACGGGAATTCCGACCGTCAACTTGGTGCCATAACCGGAAGTTTATAATCCTAGTTCAGGGCACCATGGGCGTTCGATAATGTCCGCAACGGCCGCACGACGTAGGGTGGATTAGAAGCGCTTTGCGCTTCGTAATCCACCGATCCGCCGAAGGTTTAAATTGGCGGCGGCCGTGTACAAATCACCTGTTGCAGGCACATTCAAGGGTGTTAAAAACCGGGCCGCAGCCAACGAACATCTCCGGCAGAACCGGCGGATTACGGCGCAAGCGCCTAATCCGCCCTACGCATAAACAACGCCGTCAGAGTACCAATCCTGCGAATTTCTAAGACCGGTTATGGCACACAACGGACTATCCAAATACAACAACCTATTTGATGCTCTACTTTGTCTCAACGCATCCAAACTTTCTCGACTCAGGCGTATTGCCCGGCAGCAAAACCCGACGCCCAGGCCCACTGAAAATTAAAGCCGCCAAGCCATCCCGTCACGTCCACCACTTCGCCGATAAAATAAAGCCCAGGCTGCTGCTTGGCCTCCATGGTTTTCGAAGAAAGGTCGTCAGTATTTACGCCACCCAAAGTAACCTCAGCCGTCCGATAACCTTCGGTTCCTGCAGGCACAATACTCCATCTGTGCAGAGCATCAGCGACATCTTGAAGCTGTTTATCGCTGTAACGATTCATTGCCATATTCGATAACCAATGCTCACAGATAACGGCAGCCCAGCTTTTTGTGTGCAAAGATGACAGCACAGTTTTCAATTCCGCTTTGGGGCGTTGCTCTCGCGCTGCGGCCAACCATTCAAACAGCTCCTGATCAGGAGCCCAATCGATCTCTATCGCCTGCCCTGGCTGCCAATAGGATGAAATCTGCAACACCGCCGGACCACTCAACCCCCGATGGGTAAACAACAGATTTTCACGAAAGCTCTGGTCATTGCAGCTGATACGAACATCGGCGGAACTGCCAACCAATGTCTCAAAAGGCATCAACTGCTCTTTGGAAAAAGTAAATGGCACAAGAGCCGCAGAACGAGGCAACAGCCTCAGTCCAAATTGCTCGGCCAGCTCATAGCCCAAACCCGTCGCTCCCATCGTGGGAATAGACAGTCCCCCGGTTGCCACCACCAGTGATTCACAGACGACGTCGCCAAGACTGGTTTGAAGCTGATACCCAGGACCACTTTCATTCGCCTCAACGAGCTCAATGTTACAGTGGGTAAATATCTCGGCATTGACCTCTTCGCACTCACTCAACAACACATCAACAATGTCACTGGATTTGTTGTCACAGAAAAGCTGGCCTAGCTTTTTCTCGTGATAGGGCACACCGTGTTTGCACACCAGCTCGATAAAATCCCACTGTGTGTAACGAGCCAACGCCGACTTACAAAAATGAGAATTTGCGGACAGAAAATTCTCCGCCTCAGCATACATATTGGTGAAATTGCAACGGCCGCCACCCGACATCAGGATCTTCTTGCCCACTTTGTTGGCATGATCCAGCACCAGCACACGGCGACCGCGCTGACCAGCACTGATGGCGCACATCAGGCCGGCGGCACCGGCACCGATAATGCAAACGTCGGCAGATTCAGGAATTTGGGACACGGCGAACTCTGAGCGCGACGCTCTGGTTGTCAGCCTTGAGCAGGCTTGAAGTTTAAAGACTCAGGTCTGAGGCAGGGTAACGCCGGTCTGGCCCTGGTACTTGCCACCGCGATCTTTATACGACGTCTCGCAGACCTCGTCAGATTCGTAGAACAGCATCTGCGCCACACCCTCGTTGGCGTAAATTTTGGCGGGCAGAGGAGTAGTGTTGGAAAATTCCAAAGTCACATGGCCTTCCCACTCAGGCTCCAGGGGCGTCACATTGACAATGATGCCACAACGGGCGTAAGTGGACTTACCCAGGCAAATCGTCAGCACACTGCGGGGAATTCGAAAATACTCTACAGTGCGGGCCAGAGCGAAAGAGTTGGGCGGGATAATGCACACATCCTCCTGCACATCCACAAAGCTGTTTTCATCAAAGTGCTTGGGATCCACCGTGGTAGAGTGCACATTGGTGAAAATCTTGAACTCGTTGGCACAGCGCACGTCGTAACCGTAGCTTGAAGTGCCGTAGGAGACCAGGCGGCGGCCATCCTCGCCGTAGCGGATCTGACCAGGTTCAAACGGGTCAATCATGCCCTCGTTTTCCGCCATCCGGCGAATCCACTTGTCAGATTTGATGCTCATAGCCCCCCCATTTCGGTCATTCGATACGCAAAGACGCGAGATCATACTGCCTTTTGTCTCTCCGTGATAGGGGCACTTGCACACTGGAGTGGAGTTCGACAGTGCAGAGGGCTTGAGCTATAGCTAAATAGAGGGATTGCTCAGCGGAGGGACTGACACAATATATTGCCTTATAGCTACCCGGAGATCCTATGAAGACGCTTCAGCACAAAGGATTACTGGTAAGAACCTGCGCAATCATTGGCTCAATCTTTCTGGCCATCGCCATTGCCCTGGGCCTCTATATACCCATCCAGCTGGAGAACGCCGCGGAACAGCAGGCCATTGAGTCCGCTCGCCGCACGGTTTCGCAGTTTAAGCAGGTCAGGGGCTATTACACCGCTAATATCATTGGCCGTGCCAAGGCCAGCGGTGCACTCACGCCTCACTTTGACCACAAAGGCTACGAGGACCGGATTCCGCTGCCCGCTACCATGATTCATGAGCTGAGTGACGTGTTTGAGCAACAGGGCACTTCCTTGGACCTCTACAGTGCTTACCCCTTTCCCAATCGCGGATCCAGGCAACTGGACGATTTTCAAACCGATGCCTGGGATAATTTGAGCGGCAGTCCCCAAAGCACCTTTAGCCGCCGTACCGAAGTCAACGGCGAGCCCGTTGTCAGGGTGGCACTGGCGGACACCATGCAGGCCGAGGCCTGTGTCGCTTGCCACAATTCCCACCCGCAAACACCGCGAACCGGGTGGCAACTGGGGGACGTTCGCGGTGTACTTGAGGTTCAGGTTCCCATCGGCCGCCAAATTGCTGCCAGTCGCTCCCTCGGCTGGCAGATTCTGGGGCTGTTGTTGCTGTCCCTGCTGGCGACCCTTGGCGCCTTGGCCTATGTTTTCCGCCGCCTGATTGCCCGGCGCCTGGACGATATGGGCGGGGCACTACAAGCCATCGCCCAGGGCGGAGGTGATCTGCGCCAGCGACTGGATGACCGACAAAGGGATGAGATTTCGGATGTCGCGAAGGTCTTCAATCAATTTCTGGATGGTATGAGGCAGCTGGTCACCTCGCTCAACAGCCAGGCAGCGGAGTTGAGTCAATCTTCTGAGGCGCTCAGAAGCGCAGCACGTCAAACCCGAGAAGGGACGGAACAGCAGGACCGTGAAACGGAACAGATTGCGGCCGCCGTCAACCAAATGGCGGCCACGGCTGAAGAAGTAGCCAAGCTGGCCAAATCCACAGCCACTAAGGTTCAGGAAGCCAGTGAGTTGATTCAGCAAGGTCAGACCATTGTGGGCGAATCCTCTCAATCGATCGATCATCTGGCCAGGGATATTCAGACCACCACCAGTGTTATCAGCACCTTGGAGCAGGACAGCACCGACATCGGCTCGGTGTTGGATGTTATCCGAGGCATTGCTGAACAGACCAACCTGTTGGCTCTGAACGCTGCCATTGAGGCCGCCCGCGCGGGAGAGCAAGGTCGCGGTTTTGCCGTGGTGGCTGACGAAGTGCGCACCCTGGCCAGCCGCACTCAGTCCTCCACGGAAGAGATTCAGCAAATGATCGAGAAGCTGCAAGGTGGGGTCAAAGACGCCGTCAAGGCAATGGAACAAGGCGGTCAACAGCTCAACATCAGTCTGGAGCAGTCTTCCCAAACCAGTGAATCCATGGCGAGTATCGCCGCCGCTATGGGTGAGATTCACCAGATGAACGACCTGATTTCCAATGCCGCCGGTGAACAGAGCACCACCACAGAGGAAATCAACCGCAACATCAATCAGGTCTCTGCGATTTCACAGCAGTGCGCAGCCAATGCCGTTGAGAGCGAGAAGGCCGCCAACGGACTTGCCAGCAGCGGCGAGCAAATCGCCACTCTGTTAAGTCGGTTTCGGGTGTAGAGACGGAGCTAATCGTCGCTGATTTCGATGACGGGCGCTGTGCTGCTGGCGTTAAGCTGCAACAGCTCCACTGTCAATTGGCGCGCAATCTGGCGATAACGCAAGCTGAGTTCCGCGTCCGGATCCGCAGCCACCGTGGGCCTACCCTCATCGGCCTGCTGGCGGATGGTCAGATTCAGCGGCAGTGAGCCCAATAGACGGGTCTGATACTCCCGCGCGATGCGCTCGCCTCCACCTTCGCCGAAAATATGCTCCTCGTGGCCGCAATTGCTGCAGATATGGATGGCCATGTTTTCCACCACCCCCAGTACCGGCACATGCACCTTGCGGAACATTTCCACACCTTTCTTGGCATCCAGCAAGGCGATGTCCTGTGGCGTAGTCACCACCACCGACGCAGTCACTGGTACCTTTTGAGACAGCGTCAGCTGGATATCCCCTGTTCCCGGCGGCATATCGATAATCAGATAATCCAATTCGGGCCAGGCGGTTTGAGTCAGCAGCTGTTGCAAAGCACCGCTGGCCATCGGGCCGCGCCAGACCATGGGAGTCTGCTCCGTCACCAGATACCCCATGGATATGGAGTGCAGACCATGAGCGGCGACGGGTACCATCGCTTTCTGGTCGATCACCTCAGGTCGCTTATCGCCCACACCCAACATCGCGGGAACACTGGGGCCATAGATATCAGCGTCCAAAATGCCGACATCAGCCCCTTCTGCTGCCAGCGCCAGTGCCAGATTCACCGCGGTGGTGGATTTGCCCACACCGCCCTTGCCAGAGGCAACTGCGATAATGTTCTTGACGTTGGAAATGGCACTCGCCTGGTCGGCAACCGGTCCGGGCAGGATTCGCCAACCCACATCCACACTGATTTCCTCTACACCGGGGAGCCCTTTCAGGCTCTGCCAGATGGCTTCGCTCAGCGATTGCTGCAACCCTTCGCCCGGTATACCAAGTAATAACGCTATGCCGATGCGACCGCCCTCCACCACCAGACTTTCGATCTCGGCGATTTGTGCCAGGCTGACGTCCAGCCCTGGGACGGGAACATTCAACACTCTGGATTGAAGATCAGCGGAAGAAGGGGATTGCTCGTTACTCATGAACACCTCAATGGGGCCAACTTGTGGAATGCCTGACATTATGGGGGCAAATCCGTAAAAACCAAGTGCAACACTAGGACTTTACCCCGATATCCTCGCCCCCAGCACTGCTTTCGAGGTCAAAAAATGATATAGTTCGGCGCCATTTTTTACGGTCCCGGCTACAGGCCGGGTTCCAATGGGTCCGACAACCCTGTTTTCAACACCAATGAATGAGAATTCACTGCCATGACTGAGCGTCGTAAAATTCTG
Source organism: Pseudomaricurvus alkylphenolicus (assembly GCF_011683955.1). Taxonomy (GTDB): domain Bacteria; phylum Pseudomonadota; class Gammaproteobacteria; order Pseudomonadales; family Cellvibrionaceae; genus Pseudomaricurvus; species Pseudomaricurvus alkylphenolicus. The sequence goes on along the minus strand of NZ_JAAQPI010000008.1, from coordinate 150,345 downwards.
GTCACCAGCGCCCTGCCCTACGCCAACGGCTCCATCCACCTGGGTCATCTGGTGGAATATATCCAAACCGATATCTGGGTGCGCTTCCAGAAAATGCGGGGGCACGACTGCACCTATGTGTGCGCCGATGACGCTCATGGCACCGCCATTATGCTCAAAGCGGAGCAGCTGGGCCTGACTCCCGAGCAACAGATCGCCAAGGTCAAAGCCGAGCACGAGCAGGACTTTGCCGATTTTCTGGTGAACTTCGACAATTTTCACTCCACCCACTCGGAGGAAAACCGGGAATTGTCCGAGCTGATCTACGGCCGCCTTAAGGCCAACGGTCATATCGCCAGCCGCATGATCACCCAGGCCTACGACCCGGAAAAACAATTATTCCTGGCCGACCGCTACATCAAGGGCACCTGCCCCAAATGTAAGGCCGAAGATCAGTACGGTGACAACTGTGAAGTCTGCAGCGCCACCTATTCGCCCTCGGACCTGATCAAGCCCAAGTCCGTCATCTCCGGTGCCACGCCCATCGACAAGGAATCCGAGCACTTCTTCTTCAAACTTCCGGAATTTGATGCCTTCCTGAAGGACTGGACCCGCGCCGGACACCTGCAGGACGAGGTGGCCAATAAACTGGCCGAATGGCTCGACGCTGGCCTGCAGGAGTGGGACATTTCCCGCGATGCCCCCTACTTCGGTTTCGAGATCCCCGGCGAAAAAGACAAGTACTTCTACGTCTGGCTGGATGCACCTATCGGCTATATGGCCAGCTTTAAGAACTGGCTCAGTCAGCAGCAAGGTACCGATGTGGATGCGGTTTTCGACGAGTACTGGAACAAGGATTCCAGCACCGAGCTGTACCACTTTATCGGCAAGGATATCGTCAACTTCCACGCGCTGTTCTGGCCCTCCATGCTCAGTTCTGCTCAGTTCCGAACGCCCACCAAGGTGTGTGTGCATGGCTTCCTGACGGTCAACGGTAAAAAGATGTCCAAATCCCGTGGCACCTTTATTAATGCCCGTACCTATCTGGAACACCTCAACCCGGAGTATCTGCGCTACTACTTCGCCGCCAAACTGAGCTCCAGCGTTGACGACCTGGATCTGAACCTGGACGACTTTATCCAGCGGGTGAACTCAGATCTGGTAGGCAAAGTGGTCAATATCGCCAGCCGTACCGCCAAGTTTATTCAGAAGAGTGGCGGCACCCTGTCCGCTAACATTGCCGACGAAACCCTGTGGCAGCAATTTGTGGACGCCGATGCGACCATCGCCGAGTACTACGAAGCCCGCGACTTCGGCAAAGCCATGCGTGAAATCATGGCCCTGGCCGACGCTGCCAACGAATACATCGCCGCCCAGGCCCCCTGGAGCCTGGCCAAGCAGGAAGGCACTGAGCAGCAGGTACTCGATATCTGCAGCCTGGGTATCAATATGTTCCGCGCTCTGCTGACATACCTCAAGCCGGTACTGCCAGCGCTCACCGAAGCCGCCGAAGTCTTCCTGGGTGAAACCCTGAGCTGGGAACAGCCTGTCGGATTCCGCGGGGGCGAAGCCATCAATAAGTTTAAACCGCTGCTGACACGCATCGAGAAGGACAAGGTCGACGCCATGGTGGAAGCCAGCAAAGAAGCACTGGCTGAAGCCAACGCGGCTGCGGCACCGGCTGCAGACAGCGAACTGGGCAAGGAGCCTCTGGCCGATGAGATCAACTTCGACGATTTCGCCAAGGTGGATCTGCGAGTTGCCCTGATCGCCAAAGCGGAGCATGTCGAAGGTGCTGACAAGCTGCTGCGCCTGACTTTGGATCTGGGCGGCGAAACCCGCAACGTGTTTTCGGGCATCAAGAGCGCTTACCAGCCCGAGGACCTCGAAGGCAAACTCACAGTGATGGTCGCCAATCTGGCCCCACGGAAGATGAAGTTTGGCGTTTCCGAAGGCATGGTACTGGCCGCCGGCCCAGGCGGGAAAGAGATTTACCTGCTTGAACCCCACTCGGGTGCCAAACCAGGTCAACGGGTGATGTGAAGATAACCATCCACGACACCGCTATTGCTAATCGGTAAAACCGTTAACGCAAGCCTCGGTAATCAATTAAAATTGTAAGGATATTAAGCACGTAATCCGCGACCGCCTATGACAGATTTCCTGGTGATTCTGATCAGTACCATACTGGTCAACAACTTTGTGCTGGTTCAGTTTCTGGGCCTGTGCCCGTTTATGGGGGTTTCCAATAAACTGGAAACCGCCATCGGCATGGGTGGCGCCACCACTTTTGTGCTGACACTGGCGTCTGTTTGCAGTTACCTGGTACACAACTACGTCCTGGAGCCTCTGAACCTGGTATACCTCAAGACGATTGCCTTTATTTTGGTGATTGCCGTGGTGGTGCAGTTTGCCAAGATGTTTATCGAAAAAACCAGCCCGCTGCTGTATCGGGTACTGGGCGTGTTCCTGCCTTTGATTACCACCAACTGCGCCGTACTCGGTGTCGCCCTGCAAAATACGGCAAAGGCGCACAACTTTACTCAGTCCGCCCTCTATGGGTTTGGCGCGGCATTGGGTTTCTCACTGGTACTGATTTTGTTTTCCGCCATGCGTGAACGCCTGGCGGTCGCCGACGTACCGGCGCCCTTTAAAGGCGCCGCCATTGGCATGATCACCGCCGGACTGATGTCATTGGCATTTATGGGTTTTGCGGGGCTGGTCTAAACCATGTTCGAATATCTACTCAATAACCCCTTCCTGGGCGCACTGGTGGCACTGGTGTCACTGGCACTGTTGTTCGGTGCGGTACTGGGATACGCCGCCGTGCAATTCAAGGTAGAAGGCGATCCCATCGTCGACCAGATCGACACGCTGTTGCCACAAACCCAGTGCGGGCAATGCAGCTACCCGGGCTGCCGTCCTTATGCGGAAGCCATCGCCAATGGTGATGCCATCAATAAATGCCCCCCGGGCGGTCAGTCAACGATCAATGCCATCGCCGACCTGCTGGACGTAGAAGCCCCAACTCTCGACGAAGAGCACGGTGAAGAGTCCGACGTTAAAAAAGTCGCCTACATTCGCGAGGACGAATGCATCGGCTGCACCAAGTGCATCCAGGCCTGCCCCATGGACGCGATCCTGGGAGCCGCCAAGCAGATGCACACGGTTATTGGCGACGAGTGCACTGGCTGTGACCTGTGTGTGGAGCCATGCCCCGTGGATTGTATTGATATGATTCCAATCGAGACCACACTCGGCACCTGGAAGTGGGACAAACCGGCAACCAGTCACGAGAATATTCTGAACCTGATTGCCAGCGACCGCCAACCTGTCGCGGCGACTCAACAGGAAACCTCACCCAAAGAAAAAGCACAGACTGAGGACGAGGCCGCGTGACAAGAATTTGGTCGATCCCCGGTGGTGTTCACCCGGAAGAAAACAAAAGCCAGTCTCTTCAATTGCCCCTGGGTGAAATCCCTCTGCCCAGAGAACTGGTGTACCCCCTGAGCCAGCACATTGGCGCACCTGCAAACGCGGTGGTCACTGTGGGCGACAAGGTTTTGGGCGGACAAAAAATCGCTGAAGCCAAAGGCATGATCAGTGCGCCAATCCACGCCTCCACATCGGGCACGGTGGTTGCGATTGAAGATCGCGTACTGCCACACCCCTCCGGCATGAGCGGCCCCTGCATTGTGATCGAGGCCGATGGAGAAGATCACCATGTGGATTACGTGGGTGATGAAAACTACCTGCAACTTGATCGCGAAACACTGATCGAACGCATTCGCGACGCTGGCATTACCGGTATGGGGGGCGCGGGTTTCCCAACAGCGGTTAAGCTCAACCCCCGCGCCGACCAACCCATCGACACCTTGATCATTAACGGCACTGAGTGCGAGCCCTACATCACCGCCGACGACATTCTGATGCAGACCCGCGCCGATGAAATCATTAAGGGCACGGAGTTGTTGGCGCATTTATTGGGCAATCCTGATCGTGTGGTGATTGGCATCGAGGACAATAAACCCGCCGCTATTGAAGCGGTTGGCGTAGCGGCCAAAGACAGCCGGGTTGAAGTGGTCAGCTTCCCGACCAAATATCCGTCCGGTGGTGAAAAACAGCTGATCCAGATTTTGACCGGTAAAGAAGTACCTTCCGGCGCGCTGCCCGCCAGCATCGGTATCGTGTTACAGAACGTGGGCACTACCGTAGCGGCCTATGAAGCCGTACGTTACGGCAAACCGCTGATTGAGCGCATCACTACCGTGGTGGGTGAAGCCCTGGATACCCAGCGCAATATTAAAGTACGCCTAGGTACTCCCATCCAGCATGTACTGGAACACCACGGCTGCCACCAGAACAAGGTTGCCCGGCTGATTATGGGCGGCCCCATGATGGGATTCGCGCTGCAGGAATCCCTTGTACCTGTGGTCAAAGCCACTAACTGCGTTCTCGTACCCAGCAAGCAAGAGCTGCCACCGGCACCGCCGGCCCAGGCCTGTATTCGCTGCGGCATGTGTGCTGAAGCCTGCCCAGCCAGCTTGCTGCCCCAGCAGATGTACTGGTACACCCTGGCGGAGGACTACGACAAGCTCGAAGCCCATAACATCAGTGACTGTATTGAGTGCGGCGCCTGCTCATTTGTGTGCCCTTCGAATATTCCGCTGGTGCAGTACTATCGTTCCGCCAAGGGCACCATGCGGCAGATGGCGATCGACAAAGAAAAGTCGGATCGTTCACGTCAGCGCTTTGAATTCCGACAGGAACGTATCGCCAAAGCCGAGGCCGAGAAAGAGGCCAAGCGCCTGGCTCGTAAAAAAGCGGCCGAAGAAGCGAAGAAGAAGCAAGAAGCCGCCAAGGCCAGTGGTGAAACCGCCCCGGCCGGTAACACAAAAGCAGATATTGTGGCTGCTGCTATGGCTCGCGCCCAAGCCAAGCCGGTTTCACCTGAAGAACAGAAGGCCAAACTGGAACGCGCTGTGATCAGTGCCCAGGGACGCCTGGATAAGTTGCAAACGCGGTTGGAAGAGGCCGAGGGCGAGATGAAAGACAAGCTCGCCGCTCAAATCAAACAGGCGGAGGTCAAACTGACCGAAGCGCAGAAAAAACTGGATGACTTTAAGCCAGACGCTGCTTCAAACAACTCTGCTCCGACTGCTGACGATCCTGTTGCCGCTGCCATCGCACGCGCCCAGGCCAAAATGACTATGGCACCCGATGAAAAGCTGCGCGCTAACATTGAGTCATTAAACAAACGCTTGCAAAAAGCCGAAGAAAAGCTCTCCGCTGCACAAGCGCAGGGAGCCGACACCGTTACCGCACTGCAGGCCGGCGTCGACAAATTGAAAGAAAAAATTGCCACTGCCGAAAGAGAACTGGCCGAGCTTGGACCCGTCGCTTCTGCTACTGCAGCACCTGCAGAACAGGATGCCGCCAGCGCCGCCATCGAACGTGCCAAAGCCAAAGCGGCCGCCCAGGCCAACATGTCACCCGAGCAGAAGTTGCGTGATCAACTCGGTGCAATGGGCGCACGCATCAGCAAAGCCCAGGACAAACTCCAGCAGGCACAAGCGGACGGTGCCGATACCGTCGACGCCTTGCAGATGGGGCTCGACAAGTTGCAGGCCAAACAAGAGAAGATGCGCGAAGAGCTGCGGGTCCTGAATCCTTCCGCTCCGGAATTGAACGACGCCGATAACGCGACAGGCAGCACACCCACATCTGAAGAAGCCCCGCAGATTCAGGACGCGGCTACAGCAGCAATTGAAAAAGCCAAGGCCAAAGCCGCGGCCCAGGCCAGCATGTCGCCGGAGGAAAAGCTGCGCGATCAGATTGAGTCATTGGAAAAACGCTTGCAGAAAGCGCAGCAACGACTCGCCAAGGCCGAAGCGGAAGACGATGACAACATCGACGCCTTCCGGGCCGGAGTCGAAAAAACCCAGGCCAAGCTGGAACAGACGCGCGCGCAATTGGAGAACAGCTAATGGCGTTTATGAAAATGTCATCCCCCCACGCTCACCGCGCGGGAGACACCGGCGACGTGATGAAACAGGTGATCCTCGCCTGTACCCCCGGCCTGATTGCCCTGAGTTATTTTTTCGGCCCCGGCAGCATCTTCAATGTAGTCATTGCCAGCGGCTTTGCCGTCGCCTTCGAGGCGGCAATACTGAAACTGCGTAATCGGCCCATCGGTTTTTATCTGAATGACTACAGCGCAGTGGTTACCGGGGTATTACTGGGTTTGGCACTGCCGCCCTATTGCCCCTGGTGGATTATTGCCATTGGTGTGGGTTCCGCCATTGTACTGGCCAAACACTTATACGGCGGCATGGGCTACAACCCGTTTAACCCTGCCATGGTCGGCTATGTGGTGCTGCTGATTTCCTTCCCGCTAGAAATGACTCAATGGGCCTCACCACGCCCGGTACTGGAACAAGGTCAGTCTCTGGTTGGCCCCTTAAGCGCCCTCGGTCAAATCTGGCTGGGTATTCCAATAGATGGATACAGCGGCGCGACACCATTGGATCTGTTTAAACAAAACGATTCGCAATTGGTGGAGCATTTTTACACCGCCGAACCGCTGTTTGCCAATGCCCGTTGGGCAGGTGCCGGTTGGGAGTGGGTCAACATCGGCTTCCTGCTCGGTGGCGGCTACCTGCTCTATAAACGCATTTTCACCTGGCACACCCCGGTCAGTATGCTCGCTGCGATTTTTATCATGTCCGTTGTTTTTTACGATGGTGGCAGCTCTCACAGCGGTGGCAGCCCGTATTTGCACCTGTTGTCCGGTGCCACCATGCTGGGAGCGTTTTTTATTGCCACCGATCCCGTATCTTCCGCGGTAAGTACGAAAGGTCGACTGATATACGGTGCCGGCATCGGTGTACTGGTATACCTGATCCGCGTCTGGGGCAACTACCCCGATGCCGTGGCATTCGCTGTCCTGTTAATGAATTTTGCCGCCCCCTTTATCGACCATTACACCCTGCCGCGCACTTATGGCCACAGCAGCGCCCGCCGCGCCACGGAAAAATCGGAATAGTACGATATGAATATGCTGGGTACTTCAATCAGCACCAATAGCCTGTTACTGGGTCTATTTGCCCTGGTTACCGCCGCTGTGCTCGCCGGCACCCAGGCAGGCACTGCGGACCGCATCGCCCAGGCTGAGAGGGAGGCGGCACAAAAAGCGCTGCTGGAAATCGTGCCGCTGGAGCGACACAACAATGACTTATTGGTGGACACCCTGGCTGTGGCCCCGCAACATTGGGAGCAACTGGGGCTGAAAAACGGCGGCAAAATTCACTTGGCCCGGGATCACGGCAAAGCCGTTGCTGCCATCATCCCCGCCGTTGCTCCCGATGGTTACAGCGGTGACATCAAGTTAATTGTCGGCGTTAATGCGGACGGCAGCCTGGCCGGTGTTCGCGTTTTGACACACAGCGAAACCCCAGGCCTCGGCGACAAGGTGGAGCTGAAAAAGAGCGATTGGATTCTGGGTTTTAACGGCAAGTCTCTGAGCAACCCGATACCTGATGGCTGGAGTGTCAAAAAAGACGGCGGCGAGTTTGACCAGTTTACCGGTGCCACCATCACACCCCGCGCGGTCGTCGGCCAGGTGAAACGCACCCTGCAATACTTCGCCGAAACCCGCCCCCTGGGCCAGACACAAGAGGAAGCGGCACCATGAGCACCGATTACCGCGAAATCAGTCACAACGGCCTGTGGAAGAATAATCCCGCGCTGGTGCAGCTCTTGGGCCTCTGTCCTCTACTGGCGGTCAGCGGTAGCGTGGTTAATGCCCTGGGTCTTGCCCTGGCCACTACGCTGGTACTGGTAGGCTCCAATGTTGCCGTATCCCTGATCAGAAAGACGGTCAGTGATGCCGTGCGCCTGCCCGCGTTCGTGATGATTATCGCATCGTTTACCACTTGCACCGAACTGTTGATGAAAGCCTTTACCTACGAACTGTATCAGGTGCTGGGCATTTTTATTCCGCTGATCGTCACCAACTGCGCAATTCTCGGCCGCGCCGACGCCTTTGCCAGCAAGAACCGGGTAGGTGCATCAGCATTCGATGGCCTGATGATGGGGCTGGGCTTCGGCCTGGTACTGATTACTGTTGGAGCAATCAGGGAAATTCTGGGCAACGGCACTCTTTTCGCCGATATGCACCTGTTGCTTGGGCCAATGGCGGAGAACTGGACGCTGACCCTGTTCTCGGATTACAGCGGCCTGCTGGTTGCGGTGTTACCTCCCGGCGCATTTATCGTGACCGGATTCCTGATCGCTATCAAGAATGCCATTGATGCAGAAGTGGAAAAGCGTGAGAAAGCCAAACGCACCGAGCCAGTGACCAAAGGGAGCAAGCGGGTTCGTACAACCGGTACCATCACCTGACCCGCAATACGGAGGACGGATTTATTTGCCGTGCAGATAATCGGTTTTAGCCGCCATCACAAAGTCGTTGCGGTGCAGGCCTCCGATAGCATGGGTCCACCAGGTGACGGTGGTTTTGCCCCACTCCACCAGCAACGCCGGGTGATGATTGGCCCCCTCCGCCAACTCACCCACCGCATTGGCAAAATCCAGAGCCTGGTTAAAATCCCGGAATGGGTAGATCTTCTCCAACTGTGGCACGCCCTTGCGTGAAATAACTGCCCATCCGGGCAACTGCTCCAGCAGCTCCAGCTGCTCATCACTCTCGACCGCAGGTGCATTTGCATCGCAGGCAGTACAACTCTCTCCGGCCAAGGCAGTCATGGGCGTCCCTCCGAGTGGGTTTATTATCAGTGTAGGTAGCCTACTGCGCTCGCGCCAGTATGCCGTTGGGCAGACGCTTTAGCAGCATGGCGATCAGGGCCCAGGGCCACCCGGGCACATAGGCGTGAGCCACCTTCTGCTCTATTCGATCCACCATTTTGCGCGCTCCGGTTTGAGCATCTATCAGGAAAGGGCGATTGTCGGAGCCCTGGTTGATGGGTGTATCGATGTAGCCTGGAGACAGAATCGTCACGTCAATGGACTCGCGGGCGGTTTCCGCCTGTAGCGCCTGCAGATAGGTATTCACTGCGGATTTAGTGGCACCGTAAACGGCGCCACTAGGCAAACCACGACAGCCTGCCACAGAGCTGATACCGACAATATGCCCTCGATTCTGTTTTCGCATCAGCTTGACGGCCGCCTCGACGGTCGCCATCAGACCAACAATATTGGTATCGAGCATGGTTTTGATATCTTCAAAGCGGCCACTGCCTACGCGCATGGTGGTGCCAACACCGGCGTTGGCCACGACAATATCCAACCCCTTCATTTCCCTGGCTGCCCACTCAATAACGTCGGCGACAGCCACCGCATCGGTCACATCCAGCGCTTTGGCAAGCACTTTGGATTTGCCCCTGAGTTCATCGGCCAGCTGATCCAGCAACGCCTCACGACGGGCCGTTAAAACCAGATCGTAGCCTCGCGCGGCGAACTCACGAGCCATGGCCATCCCCAGCCCTGAAGAGGCGCCAGTGATGAATACCGTTTTTGCCATGGTTACCTCCCTTTGTCATTGGCGTTATGATTGCCTTCACATTTTTCAGACCAAAAAAAACCGGGGTTAACCCCGGTTTTTTTTGGTCTCAGTGTTACTGAACTTCGATGGTTCCTTCCTCGATCTTCGCCTGCCAGATCTGAGGGCCAGTCTGATGCACGGATTCACCGTTCACATCCACGGCGACGGTGACCGGCATATCTTCGATCTCGAACTCGTAGATTGCTTCCATACCCAAGTCGGCGAAACCAACCACTTTGGAGGCTTTGATCGCTTTGGATACCAGGTAGGCAGATCCGCCTACGGCCATCAGATAAACCGCTTTGTTGTCCTTGATCGCATCGATCGCGGTCGGCCCCCGCTCAGCCTTACCGACCATTCCGATCAGACCGGTTTTTTCCAGCATGGTGCGGGTAAATTTATCCATACGGGTGGCGGTGGTCGGACCGGCAGGCCCCACCACTTCCTCACCAACGGGATCTACCGGACCCACGTAGTAAATCATGCGGTTGGTAAAGTCCACTGGCAACTCTTCACCTTTGGCGATCATGTCCACCATACGTTTATGGGCCGCATCGCGACCGGTAAGCAATTTACCGGACAACAGAACGGTCTCACCCGGCTGCCATTCGGCAACATCTTCTTTGGTGATTTCATCCAGGTTCACGCGACGGGCATCGCCCACTTCCCAGGTAATCTCAGGCCAGTCTTCCAGCTTGGGTGGTGTCTGCAGAGACGGACCGGAACCGTCCAGCGTGAAATGGCAGTGACGGGTCGCAGCACAGTTGGGAATAATAGCGACGGGCTTATTGGCTGCGTGGGTCGGGCAGTCCTTCACCTTCACATCCAGGACGGTGGTCAATCCACCCAAACCCTGGGCGCCAATACCCAACTTGTTGACTTTTTCCATCAGCTCGAGGCGCAACTCTTCAGCACGGGTTTCGGCACCTCGCTCCTGAAGGTCGTGGATATCAATCGGATCCAGCAAAGCCTCTTTGGCCATCTGCATGGCCTTATCGGCAGTACCACCAATGCCGATACCCAACATGCCCGGCGGACACCAGCCTGCACCCATAGTGGGCACCATTTTAAGAACCCAATCCACAACGGAATCGGAAGGGTTCAGCATCGCGAATTTGGTTTTTGCCTCGGAGCCGCCACCTTTAGCCGCAACATGCACCTCGACGCTGTTGCCCGGGACAATTTTGTAAGTGATCATCGCCGGCGTGTTATCGCCGGTATTCTTGCGGGCACCATCGGGGTCGGCCAACACTGATGCGCGCAGCTTGTTGTCGGGGTGATTGTAGGCGCGGCGAACACCTTCGTTAACCATGTCCTCGAGGCTCATGTCACCTTCCCACTGGACATTCATGCCCACTTTCAGGAACACACTGACGATACCGGTGTCCTGGCAAATGGGACGATGGCCTTCGGCACACATGCGAGAGTTAATCAGGATCTGGGCCATGGCGTCTTTGGCAGCCGGATTGGCTTCCTTTTCGTAGGCTTCGTTCACCGCATCGATAAAATCTTTGGGGTGATAGTAAGAAATAAACTGCAGGGCGTCGGTGACGCTCTCGATCAGATCGTTCTGACGAATTAACGTAGTCATGGTGCTACTTCTCTCGCTCTGGCTCACACAGGTTTCGCAGGGGTTTGTAAACGCCTGCCTTCACGGGTCGGGTGCGGATTTTACACCAGTGGCGTCCATTTGTCCGGCCGCTGCTCGACCAAAGTCTTAGGTCACCGTCACGGCATTCAGGTCTTTTCAGGCGTGAACCTGAGCCGCTGCGCAGTTTTTGCACGAAAAGTTGAATAAAAAGTCGTTTAGCTCTTGCATTCGGATGAAATGGCCCTAGACTGATAAAGCAATAACGTTGTTCACCGGGGCAATTTGTACGGAATGCAGTTCCCGATCAGAGACAATTCAAACCACGAGCTGAGGCTATCACACCAGCCCACGCGGTCCCTGACTCTCTCGAAAATTCCCTCCCGCTTCCAAGGCAGGCATTCACCAGCCCCCACATCACCAAATATCGCTGCGTTAATAAAGCAGATTTTTTCTTGCTCACCCATTATTGGGGTGCGCACTTTTTGTGACCATTGCGGAGATCATTATGGCTACACTGATCGAGCCCTGCCCTTTTTGTGACAGCGGCAACCTGCATATCCACCATCACCTGCTCTCCCATTCCGTGAGTTGCCAGAGCTGCAAATCGACGGGGCCTCATCGGCGCGAACTGGAGGACGCTCTGTTGGAATGGAATCATACCTCACGCCTGTTGCGACGCGCGCGTGTGAATGAGGAAAGCCATCCGGTTCACGGGCGGCTGCATGAGCTGGAAGACGCCGTCAGGAACCTGGCCAGTGCGCTAAGGTATGACGGCATCACTGCCAACGGCGAAATGGAGCTGGAACACTCCTAATCGATCTCTGACAGGTTTAGCATCGGGCGCTGAATCCTGCGGTTTATTGCGCCGGGTTCAGCTGACGTTTGAGTTCGAGAATATCCCGATTGATATTAACGCGATACGCGTCGATGGCTTCGATCGCCTCTTCATTGGTCTTGACGCGTCTCGCCAGATCATTGCGCAGCTGTTTTAACTGGCTGTCGATCTGGTTACTGCGATCGACCAGTTCACGAACACGCTTTTGCTGCCCTTCACTCATCTCTGAGACCCGTGTAATCTGCTCACCATACGACTGAACATCATCCCCTAATGCGTTTAGCGTTTCTTTTTGAGACTGAGCCAGAGCGTTGGCATTGGCCGCTGCCGTAGTAGCGGCCTTTGCGGATTTTTCCAGCTTGGCCAATTTGCTCTTATTGTCAGCGATGCCTTTACGGTTAACGTTACGGGTATCCCAGAGTTTGCGAATTTCGGCATGTGCCAGTTTCAATTCAGCAGCGGTTTCTTTGAGTCGTGCCTGCAGCGCGGTTACCGATTGTGCGGATTCATCGTCAGATAGCGTCAGACGACTTTCCAACTGGGCGATACGACCTTCAGCCGCCCCCAGTTGCAACTGGGCTTTTTGAAGTTGCCAATAAATAAAACCCGCCAGACCCAATCCGGTGAGAGCCAGCATCAACGCAAAGGGAAGCAACGGTGACGGACGAGCCACCGTGGTGGTCACAGGGCGGGCTGCTGGAGCCGCAGGCTTGGATGCAGCCCCGGCGGCACGCGCCGCTGCTTTGCGATCCTCCTCCCGGTCCAGGGGAATGGCGGACAGGGTGGGTTCCTTGCGATCAGTACTCATGAGCTCCTCGTTGCAAATGGGGGGTATGACCTGGAGGAGTGGTTATATCAAACCCCTGGCAATTTGACATCCCGAAAAACAAAAAAGCCGGATAAATCCGGCTTTTTTAGTAGTTTTAACAAAATCAGGGGTTTAGGCGAGAATCTCGCTTACAGAAACACCAGCAGTGCCACCAGCACAGCGGTCAGCCCCATGCTGCAGTGGATAACGCCTTTGACCGTGGTCATGGGGCCCTGCTTGCCCATGATGGCGTTGACTTGGAGCGCGGCAACAATCAATAGCGCGATTATCCAGCCCATGGAACCGTCCACTTTGGCACCGTAGCCGCCACCACTGACAAAGTGTGGGCCGGCCAGCATAAAGAAGGCCATAGGACCGGAGAACATGGTATTGGTGCGGGAAGCCAGCAGCGCTTTACCGGCAGCCGTGGGGCCGTCGCCACCCTCGACCAATCCCAGTGCAATCTTCTGATTGGGCCAAATGATCAGCCAGACGTTCAGGAACATCAGAGTCCCCATAGTGGCACCCAAAATAATGTAAGTATTCATCAGGCCCTGTTTCATCAGACCGACCAACAGGATTACACCGGTAATAAAGGTGAACATGGCTCCCCAACGGAACCACCACAGTGCCTCTGGAGCCAATTTGGCTTTGGCGTCTTTGAGGGCTTCAGGGCTGGCCTGCTTGAAATAGCCCCCCTGAATAAAGTTGAAGTAGTAAAGGAGGCCCATCCAGGTCATACCAAACAGCAGGTGTCCCCAACGCGCCAGGAAGTTAATAAACTGCATCGTTTCCATTGAGCAATCCTCGTTGTTAAGAAGGCTATCAATCAAGTTATGGTTATGTCAGTTGAACTATATCCTACTCCGAAAGGCTCTTCTATGAATCTCTCATAATTTGACCCCAATCGGCCGGTCAAAAAATGCGCAAATCAATCTATATTTACACAATTTTCGAGATTGCCGAGCAAGATTTTAATCTCAATTTCTAATAAGCACAGATTCAGTTATTCCAATTTTATTGACCCTAGAGGGATAGACGGTAAACTACGCGCGCCAGTTTTTAACCTGGGCCAATGTAGCCTGTTGTAACGAGAGAAGTATCATGCCAAAGATCAATACCTACACCGATATCAGCGAAGTCGAACAGGAAGCCCGCAAGGACTTTATCGACCGTCACTCCCCTTTTATTCACTGTGAGCCATCCGCGAAGGCCGGCCAGACTTTCGAAGTCACCGTTCAGGTTGGTGCCGATTACGAGCACCCGGACGATATGGATCACTATATTTCTTCTGTTTCCCTGTTCAACCGCGAAACCAAAGTCGCCGAAGCAACTTTCTTCGCCGGCTCCCAGGGCGGTCAGGACAAGAAAGGTAACACCCGTGTGACCTTTGGTGTAGTTCTGGAGAAGAACGCCAAGCTGGTTGCTCAGTCCTACTGCACCAAGCACGGTATCTGGCAGAGCATCCCTGTCGACGTTGCTGTAGCCTAAGCGCAGAGCACAAAAAAACCGCCCGGTGCCTGCACCGAGCGGTTTTTTATTGTCTGCTCATTTATGGCCTGGCTGCTTGTTAACTTCCCCTCCTAGGCCGGTATCGTCATCCGCACCAATAATCCCTGGCCGGTATTACGCAGTTCGATATCCCCACCGTGACGAATCAGAATCTGCCGGGCAATCGAGAGCCCCAGTCCCATCCCCCCGGTGTCGCGATTTCTTGACTCCTCCAGTCTGACAAAGGGCTCAAACACGTCCTGCAACCTGTCCTCCGGAATACCTGGCCCACGATCCTCAACCTCAATCACGATATCTTTATCATGGCGCTGCATTCGCACATAAGCTTCCCGCCCGTAGTGAACCGCATTTTCAATCACGTTGCGCAGGGCCCGCTTGAGGCTTACCGGTCTCACCTCAGCCACCTGTTCCTGGACATCCGCCAGAGAAACCGCCATTCCCAAATCAGAAAGATCGTCACACAGGCTGGACAGCAGCGCCGCCAAATTGACTTTACAAGCTTCTTCGCCGTCATCCGCGTGACGCACGAAAGCGAGGGTGGCTTCCGACATTTGCTGCATTTCGTCCAGGCTGGCCAGCAATTTATCCCGCTGCTCTCCCGGCTCCATCATTTCCAGGCGCAGGCGCATGCTGGTGATGGGCGTGCGCAGATCATGAGACAGGGCCGCCAACATCCGAGTGCGGTCGCTGACAAATCGCTGAACCCGTTCGTTCATTTCATTAAAGGCGGCGATCGTCTGGCGTAAGTCCGATGGTCCGGTTTCTTCCACAGATTCCACACTCTGTCCTCTACCCATGGCATCCGAGGCCGACCTCAGGGCCCGCAATGGACGGGTGATTTTACGCAACTGCCAGAACACCACCATCAATACCAAGACACTGGCTATGGCGACGGAAATCAGGGGCTGGCGGGCGGCCAGACCTATAATCTGAGGCGCGGCGTAGTGGCAATAGAACCAGCGCCCGTCGTCGAGATGCACCGCCAGCAGCAGTCGTTTAAGTTTGAATCCCCGCTCCTTCCACCAGCGCGGGTCCCGGTGAGGATGACGCGGGCGATGAAATCGATGCTCTTCCTCATCATGCTTATCATGGGACTCGCTGTAGGATTCCTTACGCCGAGGTTGCAGCTCCACGGCCACCTGTATCCGACCCTGGTACTGAGCTCCCAAAACACGCACCATCACCTGCTCCAGTCGCTGCTCGGCGGCAGAATCGGGGGCGGTGCTGTCGAGGGGGGGCTCTTGCATAAACCCGAACTGGCGCCCAGGATGACGCCAGACTTTCAGCAGCCGGCGATGCAGCTCAGGAGGTGTCTGCTCCAGCAGATGCACCATGGAGGCAAACTGGCGAATGGCGAAACGCTCGTTCGTCGCCGCCAGCACATTGCGGTGTGCACTGGCCAGAATCCAGACACTGATACCTTGTGCCAACACCAATGCCAGCAGCACCAGCACCACCATTTGCGCCAACATGGTCTGAGGCCAGAAACGCTTCAGCCACCCCGCCTTGTCCCCAGGCACTCTACTGCACCTTTGCAGCGAACATATAGCCTCCGCCCCACACTGTTTTGATCAACACGGGATTATGAGGATCGCTCTCCAGCTTTTTACGCAGGCGGCTGACCTGGTTATCAATGCTGCGATCAAAGGGCTCGGCCTCCCGCCCTTTGGTCAATCCCAACAATTGATCACGACTGAGCACCCGTTGAGGATGCTGAAGGAACACCTGCAACAGGGTGAACTCAGCGTTACTGAGGGGTACCAGGACGCCATCAGCTCGGATGAGCTGACGCTGATGCACATCCAGACTCCAACCGGGGAAACTGACCCTATCATCGCTCGCTGCAGTGCGTTCGGCTGGCTGTTCGATGGCCCGGCGCAAAACCGCCTTGATTCGGGCCAGCAACACGCGTGGGACAAAAGGTTTGGTAACGTAATCGTCGGCCCCCATTTCCAGACCAACCACGCAGTCGGCATCCTCGCTCATGGCCGTCAGCATAATGACCGGAGGGCCGTCATTGGCTTTGATGTGGCGACAGAGACTGAGCCCGTCTTCGCCGGGCATCATCAGGTCCAGTACTATCAGGTCGAAGGCCTGCTCTGCGAGCATCTTTCGAAGCTGCTCGCCATTTTCCGCCAGACTCACCCGGTAGTCGTGCTGGCTCAGATATTCGCCCAGCAGGTCCCGAATTTCACGGTGGTCATCCACCACCAGAATGTGTTTCTGCAAACTGCCCTCCGAGCTTCCTGACCTCAAAACCTCCCGGAATTATACAAATTCGTCGGGGTCCGTCCTGTATCAAAGTGTATCCGATACATCTTGATACACATTGTCAAACCGCCGGGATATTTACGCGACCTGTTCGTGGTCCAATGAAATCCTGTTGAACGCAGGCCGGTCAACATTCCAAATCTACGGAAATAGAAGGAATTCAACGATGAAACCACTTATTGCATCCTCCAAGATAGCTCTGGCTCTCGCCGCACTGTTGAGTGTCAGCGCAGCCCCCTTAAGCTTCGCCGAAGAAAGCGCTGAAGGCGGTGATTGCGAACGCCGTCACCACCGCGGAGGCATGATGAAACATCACCGCGGCTGGATGGGAGGCAACCCTCGGGAGATGATGGAGCGGCAATTGAGTGCCGATCAGATCCGGACTCTGGTCGAGGCGCGTCTGATTATGAAGGGCAACGAAAATCTGCAGGTAGGGGATATCAGCTCCACCCAGGACGGCTACCGGGTGACCATCGTGACCCAGGACAACTCATTGGTCAAAGAGATGGATCTGGCCCAAAACGGCCTGCCTGTGAAAATGTATGAACGCATGCAGCGACGTATGGAGCGTCATGAGGCTCGCGACGAATAGCCGCGAACCCCTTTAACCCCTTTGCTTTAACTCAGGCGAGCTCGGACGCTCGCCAGCTTGACGCACACACAGAAGACTTTCATGGCGCGATCCACATCGGCAACACTGGGCACTGTGGGCGCCAGGCGGATATTGCAATCCGCGGGATCATTGCCGTAGGGGTAGGTGGCGCCGGCCGGGGTCAGCTTGACTCCGGCTTCCGCCGCCATCCGGATCACCGCATTGGCACAACCCGGCTGAGTATCAAAGGAGATAAAGTACCCACCCTGGGGTTTCTCCCAGCGACCGAGGTCGGTATTGGCAAAAGCCTGCTCAAGATTTTCGAGCACGCAGGCGAACCGTGGTGCAACTATTGCCGCATGTTTCGCCATATGAGCGCTGAGGCTTTCCATATTCGGCAGCAGTTTCATATGACGCAGCTGGTTGACCTTGTCAGGGCCAATGGTGGTAATCCCCAACACCTGCTTGAATGCCGCCAGGTTTGTTTCACTGCCCGCCATAAACGCGATACCCGCACCCGCATGGGTAATTTTGGACGTTGAGGCAAACTGCAGCACAGAGTCTTCAGTGCCCTGCCGAACACAGGCAGCCATAATGCTCGCCAACTGTGGCGCAGGTTGCTTGAGATCGTGTACCGCGTAGGCGTTGTCCCAGAAGACACGAAACGCCGGATTGGCTATTTTGCCCAATCCCGCCATACGCTCGACCGTTTCATCGCTGTACACAACGCCGGTCGGGTTGGAGTATTTGGGCACACACCACATGCCGATGATCTGCTCATCGGCCTTGATCATGGCTTCAACCTTATCCATGTCTGGGCCGGTTGCCGTCATGGGTACCGTAATCATCTCAATACCCAATTGCTCACAGACGGAAAAGTGACGATCATATCCGGGGACCGGGCACAGGAATTTGGGAGCCTTAAGGTTTTTCCAGGCGCTCTCGGCGCCTTGGTAGCCAAATTGGTATCCCACCAGGACCGCCTGAAACATCATGGTCAGGCTGCTGTTGCCCCCGGCCAGGACCCTGGCTGCATCGACACCGAGTATATCGGCACCCAGTTGGCGAGCCTCCTGGATTCCCTCAAGGCCGCCATAGTTGCGTACGTCCGTGCCGTCGGCACTGATATAGCTCCCATTGAGGAGGCCATCGAGCGCATCCGACAGACTCAGCTGCTCAGACGAGGGTTTACCGCGGGTCAAGTCCAGGTTAAGAGCCTGAGCTTTAAGGGCTTGATATTCGGAGGCCAGGTCGGCTTCCCATTGGCGTAGCTGTTCCGGAGTAGCTTGATCCAGGTGCACTGTTCGAATCCTCGGGGGCTGGGCTGCGTCACTGATGACGCACAGAGACAAAAATCGGCGCGGATTATACTCATAAACCTCATCGATGAGAATGTGACATCGCACCCTGATGCCTGCCATACGGGACCGCGAGTGAGTCTCTGACACACGTGTCCAGGAGGGAACCAGCCGGAAAATCTGTAAATAAAGAAGGGAAAGTGTTGTGTAGAGTGAGGGAGATCTGTCAGTTAACGGCGTAAAACAGGTTTTCCTGCTCTTGCACGGTAGGAGTGGCCAGTGTTTCTTCAACGATCTGCTTGGTCATAATGCCGCATTTGCCACATTGGCTCATCACACCCAGCTGCTTGCGCACCTCGCGCAGCGAAGAGGCCCCGCCAAAAACGGCGTCTTTGATCTGGTTGTCGGTAATACCTTTACACAAACAAACGTACATGGCAGCAAATGGGCTCAATAGTGTCAGTCAATGGTGCTCATACTATTGAAAACGAGAATTATTGTCAATAATAACTGAGAGTGTTTCGCATTTCGTTTTGACTTACATCAAGGTTTTGGTCAGGCGTGCACAATCCCACCAATATGAATGTCGGCGCATCAGGTTCGAACGGGCATCGAGGCGCAATCAAAGCGATATAAAAAATTAATAGGACAGGCAAAATCAGCTGTGTATTATAGCCGTCTGCTATTGGCTATCCCCGACCTCATAGACTGTGCCTGATCTTATGGACGGCGCCCGGTCTAATGGGCCGCTTAACAGCAATGGGGATTTCTGCAGACCGGCAGCGTTCGCTCTGGCTGCTATCATTATTGGTCAGTTTCATTTGCAAATGCGTCGGCATGTCGTCGGCGCCAACCTGTGCTTTTCAAGGAGAATATTCATGGGCGTATTAGTAGGTAAGGCTGCTCCGGACTTCACTGCTCCGGCGGTTCTGGGTTCCGGCGAAATCGTTGACACTTTCACCCTGTCTGAAGCCATCAAAGGCAAAAAAGCGGTTGTTTTCTTCTATCCTCTGGACTTCACATTTGTTTGTCCTTCCGAGCTGCTGGCATTTGACCACCGCATCGAAGAGTTCACCAAGCGCGGTGTTGAAGTGATCGGTGTTTCCATCGACTCTCACTTCTCCCACAACGCCTGGCGTAACACCCCCGTAAACGAAGGGGGCATTGGCCCCGTCAAGTACACCCTGGTGGCTGACATGACTCACGCCATTTGCCAGGCTTATGATGTCGAGTCTGAAGGCGGCGTTGCCTTCCGTGGCTCCTTCCTGATCGACGAGGACGGCCTGGTTCGCCACCAGGTGGTTAACGACCTGCCTCTCGGCCGCAACGTTGACGAAATGCTGCGTATGGTTGACGCCCTGGCGTTCCACCAGGAGCACGGTGAAGTCTGTCCAGCGGGCTGGAAAGAAGGTGACAAGGGCATGACCGCCTCTCCTGACGGTGTTGCCGCTTACCTGAGCGAGAATGCTGACAACCTGTAAGGTTTAGGCGACTTGCTCAGGCAGATAGCCGCCCCCTAATGGGGTACACGAAAAAGGCCGCAGATTGCGGCCTTTTTTATTGGCAGGGAGCTCGATGTAGCGAGAGACCTCAATTGATGTCTTTCAAACGCTCGACAATGACGCTTTGAATTCCACGCGCCTCTAACGTCGACATCAGCGTCAATCGCTTGAGGTGGATGCAGTGCAGATGCAGACACGGCGTTTTCGCCTCCAACTCTCTCAAATCTCCCTTTTTCAAGACCGGCAGCAGCGGCTGATCAGTCGGCCTTTTTTGGTTGATCACTCTGAGTCCGGTTTGCAGGGGCACCGCACGATAGCGGGTTTTGCCTCCCTTGAAGGGGATCAACAGGTATAGCCCCTCTTTACCAACCATATCTCCGGGAATGATATTTAATCCGGTGGCCGTCACCGCTTCTGCAGGCAGGTTGTGAAATATATCGTGATGAGCGTAGGGATTAGGCAGGATCACCAGTCGGCGGTCCTCCTCTTTGGGAAAGAAAATGTTGTAATTGGTATAGAGCTGCTCTACAGAATCTGAATACACGCATAGCCGATTCTCAAACCCCATAACAAAATCGATAGCGCGCTGGCGCTGATGAAAATTATCGAGATCCCAGATTAAGTCCTTGTTATCGCTGGCCGCCTCCAATGGTCACTCCCCTTCGTTAATTCGCAATTACCGGGCCGATTCCGTGCCCGGATTCGCTAAAAAGCCTGTAATGGATGTACCCGCTAAGCCTATGAGCATTATGTGCATACCAAGCTGTCAAGGGTTCATACTTTGCCAGTGTAACCTCGAAAGAAGAAGGGACTTAATACAAATTTTTTCTAGATATGCGCGATTCTATGCACTCGCAGTGGGACACAGTTCAAAAAACAGGGAAATAGACGACATGACCGAGCCTGTTCAGACTCGATCTATTTTGAATTGCCTGTCTCTAAAACAGGTCTACGCTGCCACTTTCATCAGTCTCTTCAACCGGTGGCGCGCCGATTTCATCGATGTGTGAAAGGCTCACCAGTGCTCTGTCCATGGTTTCTGACAGACGTTGAAAGCATTCATCCACGTGTAAACCCTGGTTAAAGATCTTATTGGTTTCGGAGACTGCATTGGCCGCTACATCTTCGAAGAAATATTCCTGCTCCTCACTCAGCGCCAAAGTGGGAATACGCCGCTGTATGCTTTCCGCCATTTCCTCCACGGTATCTACGATATGCCGCATCACCCCCTGGTAAGAATCATCTATCTGCGCCATCACCAGTTTTACGTCCTGTGACAACTTCTCAAGCGCCTGCTTTTCTTCCAACAACTTGGCGTGCTCATCCAGCGCTTTGATGCGGGCGTCGATTCCCTGAATCAACGCAAAGGTGTTATCTTTGATCGCTCCATAGCGGGCGTCATTGGGTGACGGCATATTGCGGATCAGCAGCGAAGCCTGGCCATAATTCACAATGGTTCGGCGGCCAAAATCTATGTAACGACCGGCATCCCTCATTTGGCTCAAGAGCTCAGATTCGAGATCCTTGGCCATACCGTTGGCCTCCATATTTTTGGTCTGGTAGAGGCTGCGCATCTGCAGACTGCAGGACAGGCGATAATGCTCAACTGTGGTGAAGAACATCTGGCCCAGCTGGTCCAGATTGTCACAGCGGTTCACACCCAGCAAGAACTGGATATTGGAGCCCAGATCGCTGTTGTCGCTCATCACGCTATAGGCGGTGGCATTGGCCTCTTGCAAGCGGTCTTTGAGCTGCTCACTGGCAATCTGATGGTAAATGGTGCGATTGAGCCGGGCGCAGACCTCCTCCATGGATATCTCAGGGCCGATATAATCGGCCACCCCCAATTCGAAGGCTTGCAGAGAATCCCGCAGTTCGCGGGAAGAGGACAGCACCACAACCGGCGGAAAGTTTTCCTGTTCCCTGGAAAAGTCGTTGAGCTGTTGCAGGCAGCTGAAATCCGGTGGGATGCGGGAGGTAAGGTCGCACAACAGCAACTTATACTCCAGCTCGCCCGCCAGGACCAGCGCATCGGCGAGGCTGGCGACGCAGGTGACTTCAAAGCGTTTGGTGATTAAATCCAGAGCCGGTGTCTGGTCGCACAGGCTCAGCAGCAGGATTTTAGGTGCGTTCAAACCCTTCCCCTCCCTAGGTTAACTCTCAGGTAACAGCAGCCAGGCCACCGACGCCCCCTCGGGTTTGTAACATTCGGGGAGCATAGATTAACCATTAGTACATAAGGGTTATATTTGCAACTTAGAGGCGACGAACGGTGGCGGGCGGAAGAGTTCCTTTGTATGCTGCAAAGTGAGACTGCATCTAAAGAGACAATAATATTATGCCTGTCACCGCCACCCCCGCCGATCTGTCCGAGGACGGCAAAGCCATCGCCAGAGCCGTTATCGATCAGAGAAAGAGTGGAAATCTGGAGGTCCCTCTACTACCTGAAGTTGCCAGCAAAGTGATTGCCCTAAGCCAGGACACTGAGTCCGACGCGGTGGATCTGGCACAGCTGATCCAGAGCGACCCCTCGTTGGCAGCCCACGTCATGCGCATCGCCAACTCGGCGGCCTATAGCCCCAATGCCACTCTGGTATCTCTGCAGCAGGCGATTACGCGCCTCGGCATGAACCTGATTGGCGACATTGCCGTGGCGGCCTCCATCAACACCAAAATGTTCAAAGCACCCGGCTACGAACAACGCATAGCCGACACCTGGAAGCACGCACTCGCCACCGGGCTCTGGGCGAAAGAAATCGCCCGCCAGTGCCGGATTAATGTGGAAGCTACCTTCTTGTGTGGCCTGCTGCATTCCATTGGCCGCCCGGTGACCTTGCAGGCCAGTTGTGACGAGGCAGAAAAACAACAGCTTCAACTGACACAAGACGATGCGATTACCCTCGAAGAATTGCTGAATCTCAGTGTTGGCCTTTGCGTTCTCAAGGCCTGGGAAATGCCACTGATCATTTGTGAGGCCCTCAAGTATTTTCACGACTACCAGAATGCGCCCCACGCGGTGGAACAGACACAGGTGGTTCACGCAGCAGCCTGCTTTGCTCACCATATGCTCGACCCCGAGACAACACCGAAAGATTCACTGCTGGCGCTGGAAGTTCTGGCCGACCTGAATCTCTATCAGGATGAAGTGCAGGATCTGTTGGACAAAAGGGACGATGTCTATAGCACGATGGAGACCATGTCAGAATCATGAACAGCCAATTTGATGTGGTGGTAATCGGTAGCGGCCCGGCGGGACAGAAAGCGGCCGTGCAATCGGCCAAGGCTGGGCAGCGTGTCGCCCTGATCGAACGCGACAAGCTCCTGGGCGGCGCCTGTGTGCACCGTGGCACCATTCCCTCCAAAACCCTGCGCGAGAACGCCTTGAGAGTGCGCAATATGCGCCATAACGCCGCCCTGGCCAACTTCCAGCTGGCGGAAGAGACGGAGCTGGCCACGCTGATTGATCGTCTGGATCTGGTACTGAAAGCCCACGACACCTACATGCAACAACAAATGCAGCGCAATGGCATCGATTTGATTCACGGTCGCGCGCGCTTTGTTGATCGCACCCATTTACAGGTGGATCAGGTCCGGGGAGAGCCGTTGCAGATCGAATGTCAGCACGTGATTATTGCCACCGGCTCGTTCCCCCGTACGCCGGACAATATTCCCATCGATCACGAGCATATTCTCGACAGCGATTCGATCCTGTCCATGCTCTACCTGCCCAAGAGCCTGACGGTTCTGGGAGGCGGTGTCATTGCCAGCGAATACGCCTCCATCTTCCAGGCACTGGGGGTCAAGGTCACCATGATTGACAAGTACCCTCGCCCATTGGGATTTCTGGACAGCGATCTTACCGATACCTTTACCCATGCCTTTGAGGAAATGGGCGGCACCTGGATGGGCAGCACCCAGGTCAACAAGGTGTATTGGGATGGACTGTCTCAAGTGGTGACCGAGTGCGAAGACGGCAGTGTGGTCAAGAGCGAAAAAATGCTCTGCGCGGCCGGACGCATCGCCAACATTAAAAGCCTGGCGATAGAAAACGCCGGACTGAGTCTGAATGACCACGGCCTGATCAGTGTCGATGCCGAACTTCGCACCGAAGTCGACAATATCTATGCCGCCGGCGATGTTATCGGCCCCCCGTCACTGGCCTCAGCCTCCATGGAGCAGGGACGTCGCGCCAGCTGTAATGCACTGGGGCTCAACATCGGTGAGATGAGCCAGATGATCCCCTCTGGTATCTACGGTATTCCCGAACTCTCAGCGGTCGGCCTGACGGAAGAACAGGCGCGCCAGGAATATGGTAGCGTGCTGGTCGGCAAAGCGGACTTTCGCGAGATTGCCCGGGGCCATATCTCCGGCGTCGAAGAAGGAATGCTGAAGATAATTTGCGATGGCGAAGGTCGTCGCATTCTGGGTGTCATGATCGCCGGGGAAGGTGCCACGGAACTGATTCACATTGGCCAGATGGGCATGCTGTCCAACGCGGATGTCGACATCTTTGTGGAAAGCGTCTTTAACTTTCCCACTCTTGCAGAAGCCTATCGAGTAGCGGCACTGGCGATTATTGGCCAGCGCTCCGAAAACCCCAACGCCTATTAGACAGGAATCTTGGCACCGGGATTGGCACGATAGATACGAACATCGCGAAATTCAGCGGATTCATCCAGGTCGGGCATTGTACAACCTTCACGCCGGTCAATTTGCTGGTAAGGCGGGAAATCAAAATTCTTGACCCGGGAATCCGCAATCAGCACATCGTCGGCGCGCTCCACAAAACGCCTCAGCCAGGGCAGATTCTCGCGATCATAGAGAACGTCAGCCACGATGATGATGTCCACATGTCCCTGGATGTTGTCAAAATCATCACTGATCGTCAGTTCTACCTGGTTGAGCGCTGCGTTCTCTCGCGTCGCCAGCTGCGCCACCGGATCGATGTCACAGGCCACCACCTCGGCGGCACCTGCGCGGGCAGCGGCAATCGCTACCACGCCCGAGCCACAGCCAAAATCCACCACACGCTTTGCTCGCACCAGTTCGGGATGATCGAGAATATAGCGGGAGAGGACCAGACCCGACGCCCAGCAGAACGCCCAGTAGTAGGGTTGCTCCATGAGTTTCAGCGCGGCCTCCTGAGGCAACTTGCCCTGGGGGTAATCCTCATTCATCAGGTACAGCTGAATATCCGTGCCGTTACCCAGATCGAGGGTTTCGATACGTGCGGTGGGCAGAATCTCCAGAACGATGTCGGTCAGGCGGGTATTGATCAAAATCTGCTGCTATCCGTAAAGCTCATAACGTGTCGGCATTATAGCGTCTCAGGGTCGCTTTGGGCGGCGGGTTCTCCAACCTGTTCAGTGCTGATATCCCGGCCGGATCCAAGCATAACACCGAGCCAGCGGGTTTCATTTGAGCTCTCCAGCGCAATTTTGACTGTCATCGTCAGAGGCACCGACAATAACATACCCACAGGCCCCAACACCCAGCCCCAGAACACCAGGGACAAGAACACCACCAGAGTCGACAGGTCCAATCCGCGCCCCATCATTCTGGGTTCAATCACATTGCCGACCATCACATTAATAACCACGTATCCGGCAGCCGTCAGTGCCGCATCAGGCACCCCCAATTGAATCAAGGCCAATAACACCGCGGGAATAGCCGCCAGAATAGAACCCAGATTGGGCACGAAGTTGAGCAGAAAAGCCAACATCCCCCACAGAACAGGATAGTCCACGCCCAGTATCCACAACCACGTCATGGCAAGAAAGCCAGTCAGCAGACTCAAGCCCGACTTAATGGCCATATATTGATTGACGCTGCGGGTAAAGCGCCCCATAGCGGTAACCGTGCGGGCTGCGTTCGGGTGCGCAGACATCATTTTGTCGCCAAAGCGAACCTCTTCGGCAAGAATAAAAATCACCGTTAACAGAATCATAAAGGCGTTGCCCATGACATTGCCGAACGAGGCCAGGGTGTTGCCCGCCAATGCCAGTGCCACACCGGGATCAAAGCTCTGGCGCCACTGCTCTTCGTTTAACTCGATGCCCAAACCGTGCAAGAATTGTTGCAGCTGCTGGGTTATCACCTCCAGTCGCTTTTGATATTCCGGCAGATCGCCACGAAAGTCGTTGATGGATGACCCCGCCACCATACCGATCACCAGACCTATGCCGACAATCGACAGCATAATGATTGTCAGCGACAGCGCCGAGGGAACGCCTTTTTGCTTCAACCACAACAGGGGGGGCGAGCAGATCACCGCAATAAACAGGGACAACAGAAATGGCACCAGCAGGGATTCGGCCGTACGCATACCCGCCACAATTACGACAAAGGCGGCCGTTAATATCAGAAAACGGGCGATCGGTGATTGCTGAATAGTCATAACACGTCCTTTTGTGGAACGACAGTCGAATTCCCGAGCCATAATTCCAAAGCAAACGGCAGGAGTAAAGTGATTTACGTCTCCTTCAAGAATTACTCTGGCGAGTTCTGATTTGCTGTAACAGCTCAGTCAACTGCTCCAGGCCCTCCGCGGACAACAAGCGTCCGCCGTGACTGTCACCGATAAAGTGTTTTTCATCGAGTTCCACACAGCGAATGCGAATGGATTCCAGAAAGTCGTCATGACGAATGGGAATGTCGCAGAACACGCGCCAATCATTTTCCGTCGCCTGTCCCAACAGCATCCATTCCAGCAGTCTCGCGACCTGGGCTTCGTCCAGGCGGTAATGGGGCGTACGCACCCAGATCAATACACCCACCACCACCAGACAGAGCAAGGTGCTAAACAGGATGGATAGCAACAGAATCAAGGAAACACCATCAATTTGATAGCCAACAACACAATCATCACCACCAATACGGGCTGGATCAAAGCCGCACCGCGGTGGATCACCATTTGGGAACCAAACCTTGCACCGACAAACTGCGCCACCGCCATGGCAATTGCCAGAGGCCAGATAATGTAGCCGCCGAGCATAAAAATCACCATCGAGGTAGTGTTGGTGATCAACACCAATGGCTTGGTGTGCGCCGTAGCCTTCCTGAGATTAAACCCCCGCAGGGACGAAAAGGCTACGGCGTAGAACGACCCCATGGCCGGCCCCAGAAAACCCCCATAGAACCCGATTCCACCGCCAATCACAGGGTCAAAGTGACGCTCACTCCAGCGGGGCTCACTATCGATATCAGACATTCTTGGTGAAAACGCCACGTACAGTGCCAGCGCAATCAGCAGTGGAGGCAGCAAACGTCGCAACCATTCGGGATCCATTTGTTGCACCGCCAGAGTTCCGAAGCAGGCCCCGATAAAGGCATAACACAGTGAAGCCTTCATGTTTCCAAGATCGATATGCCCTTTGCGCAGGAAGTTAAGTGCCGACGACAAGGTTCCGAAAACACTCTGAAATTTATTGGTGGCAAGCGCATGAAGTGGAGGTATTCCGGCACCCAGCAACACCGGCAGAATAATCAGCCCACCAGAGCCGGCGATGGCACTGATAAAGCCTGCAACGAACGCCGCCAGGGTGAGAACGAGAAACAACCAGGGAGAAATATCCAACAGCGGCAAAGCAACTCCTTAATCAACCGGCCCCACGGACATCTGTTCCGCATTATTCCAGACTCGGCGCGCCTGGCCCCAGAGGCTGGCCATAGCTGAATTCCACCTGATTACCCGCCGGGTCCATAACGCCACAATAGTAACCCACAGGAAAGGCTTCTTCACGGGGAGGCCACAACAGGCAGCCCTCACGCTCGGCCTTTTGTGCCAGAAGATCTACCTGCTCGCGGCTTTCCACCGCAAAGCCGAAGTGCCGGTAATCCCGTTCCGGCAGCTCAAGCCGATGCCCCTTATCCATCATCACAAACACAAAGCTCTGTTCTTGCCCGGGTTCAGACATCCACACTATCGTCTGCGAGCCGCTTTCACGGCGATGACACACACGCATTTGGCAGAAATCCCGGTAAAAGTCGATGCAGGCTTCAACATCTTCGACGTGCAGAGCAAGGTGAGTCAGGCGTGGAATCATGGCGGACCTCCCATACAAAAGCAGAATCTCTACTGCAAGTATAGGCGCCCGGCATGGTTGCTTGCGCGGATTGATCAGCGCTTAGTGTTCGCGGGTGGAATGGAACTCAATTTCCGGATAACGTTCTTCAGCCAGGGACAAATTGACGCGTGTCGGCGCCAGGTAAGTCAGGTGGCCACCGCCGTCAATCGCCAGATTTTCGCCCGCCTTGCGCTTGAGCTCTTCCAGCTTTTTCTCGTCCTCGGTTTCTACCCAGCGGGCAGTATTGACACTGACCGGCTCGTAGATCGCCTCCACCTTGTATTCGTCCTTGAGGCGGTAGGCCACCACCTCGAACTGCAGCACCCCAACCGCGCCGACAATAATGTCGTTGGAGTGGATCGGGAAAAACACCTGGGTGGAGCCCTCCTCAGACAGCTGCTGCAAGCCCTTCTGCAGCTGTTTGGTCTTTAGGGGGTCCTTAAGTCGGATTTTGCGGAACAGCTCTGGCGCGAAGTGAGGAATGCCGGTGAACTTCAGGCCCTCGCCTTCGGTGAAGGTATCGCCAATCTGAATGGTGCCGTGGTTGTGCAGACCGATAATATCGCCGGCCATCGCCTCTTCCACATGACTGCGGTCCCCCGCCAGGAAGGTCACAGCATCGGCGATTTTCACATCCTTGCCGATACGCACATGGCGCATCTTCATGCCTTTGGTGTATTTGCCCGAGCAGACGCGCATAAAGGCAATACGGTCGCGATGTTTGGGATCCATATTGGCTTGGATCTTAAACACAAAACCACTGAATTTCGCCTCTTCGGCCTCAACAGCGCGGGTGGCCGCCTGGCGCCCCAGAGGTGCCGGAGCCCATTCCACAAAGCCATCGAGCATTTCCCGGACGCCAAAATTGCCCAGGGCGGTACCGAAGAACACGGGAGTCATACGGCCTGCCAGGTACTCTTCCACATCAAATTCATGGGTGGCACCACGCACCAGCTCAATTTCCTCGCGAATATCATCGGCGTAGGCACCCATCAATTCACTGGCCTCATCGCTGTCGATGCCCTGGATACGCAGGTCATCGTTGATGGTGTGGCCCATGCCCTGCTGGAAGACATGAATGGTATCCGTGTAGAGGTTGTAAACCCCCTTAAACTCCTTACCCATGCCCAGGGGCCAGTTAATCGGAGCCGCAGAGATCTTGAGGACCTCTTCGATCTCGTCCATAACTTCAATCGGATCACGGATATCCCGGTCCATCTTGTTAACGAACGACAATATCGGCGTATCACGCAGGCGACACACTTCCATCAGCTTGATGGTTCGATCTTCCACACCCTTGGCGCCGTCAATCACCATCAGTACCGAATCCACGGCCGTCAGAGTGCGGTAGGTATCTTCGGAGAAGTCCTCGTGCCCCGGGGTATCGAGCAGATTGACGACGCGCTCGCGGTAGGGAAACTGCATCACCGAGGAGGTTACTGAGATGCCCCGCTCCTGCTCCATGGTCATCCAGTCGGATTTGGCGTGAGGGCCCTTTTTGCCCTTAACGGTACCCGCGTGTTGAATGGCATTCCCGAACAGCAGTAATTTTTCGGTAATGGTGGTCTTACCGGCATCGGGGTGGGAAATAATCGCAAACGTCCGGCGCTTGGCCAGATCAGACTCGGGAATACTCATAGGGCATCAAAAAACAGTGCGTCGAATAAGGGCTTCAAAGGGCGCGGATTATAGCGATAATCCCCCGGCCAGTCCCGGTATTTTAGCTTTGGATGCGTCTTTAACCCGAAGCCTGGGCAGGTTGCAAAGCGCTCTGGTGCAGCTGGCGCTTCAACCAGAAATATCCAATGACACCGGCAATGGCATTGGCCAAGGCAGTAGCCACAAACAGCCCGGTTAATCCCCACAGCGCCTGCGCCGCCAACGCCAGCGGCAGGTATAGGATCAGCACCCGCAACACGGAGATAGCCATCGCGGGAAACGGCTTGCCGAGACCGTTAAAACTGGCATTGATGGACATTACCAGCCCATAGAGCCCATAGCTGATGGGGGCGATTGCCAGGTAGGCAACCGCCACAGCGACCACCTCCGCGGAATCACTGAACCAGCGACTGACGGTGCCTCCGACCAGCCACAACAGCACCGCCATGGCCAGCCCAAACGCCAGACAGAAACGCAGGATCACTCTCAGTGCCTCTTGCTGGCGATGGCGATAGGGCTCCGCCATGTTTTGACCCAAGAAGGGCCCGACCACTCCGGACAACGAATAGAAGGCAATCAAAACCACGGGTTCAATCCGCATGGCCACGCCAAAGCCGGCCACCGCGTCCACCCCATGGCTGGCTACCAGGGCCACGGTGATGCCACTGGCAAAGGGGATAATCATATTGGTGCCCATAGCCGGCAGGCCGATATGCAAAACTCCCTGCCAGGAGCGTTTGAGACCCTCCCAGGCTTTGTGAGGCCCGCTCATCAGATTCAGGCGCCAGGCGACAAAGTAAAGGGACGCCACCGCCATGGCAAAGCGGGTAAGGACAGTGGCCCAGGCGGCCCCGGCGATTTCCATTCTGGGAATCGGGCCCCAACCGAAAATCAACAGCGGGTCCAGCACCGCGTTAAATATTGCCGCCGCCATCATCAGAATACCCGCCACACCGCTATTGCCGGTTGCCCGCATCATCGCCGACATCACCATCGGAACCAGCACGAATGGGGTATTGAGGTACCAGATATTCATGTAGTCCGCGATCAGCGGCAGCAGCTCGGGTTCCGCCCCCAGCAGCAGGAACAGGGGCTCCACCGTGAGCCAGCCGATCAGCATGACGATCACAGACAGCAGTGTTCCCAACAGCAGAGTATCACCCGCCATCTGCCGTGCCTCATCTGTCTGCCCCTGCCCCAGCAATCGGGCCATCACCGATGAAGTGCCGGCACCCAGGCCGATCGCCATGCTGGTCACCACCATCACCACGGGGAAGGTGAAACTCATTGCGGCCAGTTGATCGGCTCCGAGCTGAGCCACAAAAAAGGTGTCGACGGCGTTAAACGACATGGTGGCCAATAGCCCCCATACCATGGGAATCGACATTTTGTACAACTGACGCCCCACCGGGCCTTCGGTAAAGGAAACCGCTTGCTTCACAATCAATCCGCGCAGAAAACAGGAGGGCTATTAGAACACAGGATCAGGTGCACCGAAATCGCCGATCCCGGCAATTTCCCGGTCAATCTCATCGATCTCATCTATCACTGCGACAACGTGTCGCATGCCACCAGGCGACGCAACTGCCTATCATAGACCCCGATTGAATACCCAATATTGCCATAACCTGGAGCCCCTTATGTCACGCCGCTGTAACCGCCTCCGGCCTCATCCCCTGCCCGTCGCCATTGCCCTGGCCGGTGCCGTCTCCACCGCCCCGTTATGGGCGGGCGATTTGCCGGAGGTATCCGTCGAAGAGGCCCAGTGGCCGTTGTCGGTCAGCCACGCTGCAAAGGGTACTGATGTGGATGCTGCCGATTCTGCGGAGGCACTCAAGACCCTCCCCGGAGCCGCCGCCAACCGCAATGGCGGCCTCACAGCACTGGTCCAATATCGCGGCCTCAGCGGAGACCGCATCAACCTGAGTATCGACGGCGCCAGCGTGGTTACCGGTGGCCCCAACGCCATGGACAGCCCCCTGTCCTATATTCCGGCGAGCCTGCTGCAAAAGCTTGCCGTCAATCGCGGCCCAGCTTCCGTCAGTAAGGGTCAGGAGACCTACGGCGGGCATATCGAGGCCGGCAGCAGTCGGGGCGAATTCGGTGAAGGCAGCGATCTTGAGCTGAACGCCCGCCTGCACACCAACTACACCAGCCATAACGAAGGTTCCCACTCCAGTCTGCAGGTTACCGGCGCCAATCAGAACCATAAGCTGGGTATCAGCACCAGCTTCGATCATGCCGACAACAGTGAGTTTGGTGACGGCGACCTGAATGCCACCGCCTACGAACGTCGTCGCCATGATGTATTCTACGGTTATGCCCGCGGCGATACCCAGGCCAACTTCAGAGTCGGTAAGAACAATACCGCAGAAGCCGGCACCCCGGCGCTGCCGATGGACATCAGTGCCATCGACAGTGATCTGGCCAGCTTTAACGTGAGTACGCGTCTGGGCGATCTGAAGCTGCATTGGAGCAGCAGCTATTCCCACGTCTTTCACGCCATGGACAACTTCGGCCAAAGGCCGCAACCCATGATGGGTCCGAGGGAAACCCTGGCCAGCGGTCAACAGACCGCGCACCGCCTGCAACTGAGCCTGCCGCTGGAAAACGGTGAACTGCGGTTTGGTTTGGACCGCTCAGAGAGCCGCCACGATGCGGATGTCTACAACCCCATGATGGCCATGTTCAGAATCGAGAACTTTAATGACGCTGAGCGCAATATCGATGGCCTGTTTGCCGAGTGGCAACAGCAGTCGGGCCATTGGTCCTGGGAGCTAGGTGCGCGTATCAACCGGGTTGAAATGGACGCCGCTGAAGTCAGTGCGTTTATGGGTATGGGCCAGATGGGCATGATGAACATGACCATGATGACCAATATGGCCGGCATGCTGGCAACGGCATTCAATGGTGCCGATCGCAGCGAAACCTATAATAACCGCGACCTCGTATTCAAACTCGGCTACCGAATTGACCCCCAGCTCAGTTTAAACGCCAGCCTCTCCAGCAAACAGAGAGCGCCCTCGTATCAAGAGCGTTATCTGTGGTTACCGATGCAAGCGACCGGTGGCTTGGCTGACGGCCACACCTACATCGGCAATCTCGATCTCGACAGCGAAACCGCCGATGAAATCAACCTGGGTATCGACCTGCGAACGGACAGCGGCTACGCCTCCCTGCAGGTTTTTTATCGCGATGTCGAGGACTACATTCAGGGAACCCCCTACGCCGCCAGCGGCAATATGATGATCGACAATGCTGTCGGTATGTTTGCCAATATGATGGGGGGCGGTAATCCACCTCTGCAATACAACAATGTGGATGCAGAACTCTATGGTGGTGAACTTAGCTATGGTGTGAATATTTCTGATCAGTGGTCCGTATCGGGTCAACTGAGCTATGTGCGAGGAAAACGCGCGGATGTCAGTGACGACCTCTACCGCATCGCCCCTCTCAACCACCGCCTGTCTCTCAACTACCATCAGGACCAGTGGCGGGTGCAATTGATCAACGAACTCTATGGAGAGCAGGATAAAGTCTCCACCTATAACAGCGAAGCCGAAACCGGTGGCTATGGATTGGTGCACCTGCGATTACGCTACGACGTCAATGAGTCGCTGCAACTGCGCGCCGGCGTCGACAACCTTGCAGACAAAAGCTATCAGGATCACCTCGCCGGCTACAATCGCGTCATGGGCAACGAAGACGTGGCTGTCGGTGAGCGAATGTACGGCACGGGTCGCAGCGTCAATCTCGGCCTGACTTATCACTGGTAATAGGCACCGGAACACTGCCGAGAGTTGGCACTGGCGTAACAATACTGTTCTAATTGGGCTATGAGCAGCTTTTCACTGGCCACCTCGCCACCCCGGTCTAACCTGCACCGTCTGTTGATGGTGCGGGGGCTGTTTCTGTTGGTGGTGTGCGCCACCCTGGCATTTTGCTATTGGCAACTGGCCTTGCCGCTGGCCTATCACGCCATGCTCTGGGTGATCTCGGGGCTGACCCTGATCAACATCGCCACCTTGGTGCAGCTGCGTTTTTTCCCCAAGGTTTCCGAATACGCGTTCTTCACGCAACTGCTGATCGATATTATTGGTGTCAGCCTGCTGCTGTTTTTCGGTGGTGGCGCCGACAATCCGTTCGTATCCTACTATCTGGTTCCGCTCTGTATTGCTGCGGCGACGCTAAGCTGGCGCCTGACCTGGCCGTTGCTGATCGCCTCGCTGCTTCTATACACCAGCCTGTTTTTCTATCGTATTCCGCTGCCGGATATCGCACCCAGCCATCACCATGGCGGTCAGGCCATCAATGATGCCCTGAGTTTCCACACAGTGGGCATGTGGTTTAATTTCCTGCTCAGCGCATTGTTGATTACATTCTTTGTCATCAAGATGGCTGCCAGCCTGAGGCAAAGGGACGCCGATCTGGCGCAATTGCGGGAAGACCGATTGAGGGATGAACAGCTGCTGGCGGTAGCATCACTGGCAGCGGGAACAGCACATGAGCTGGGTACACCACTGACTACCATCAAAGCCCTGCTCAAAGAAATGGAAAGCGACTACCGAGAGGTTCCCGCCCTTTCGGAAGACTTGCAGCTGTTGCAAAATCAGGTTTCGCACTGCGCAGATAGTCTCAAACGTCTGACCGGTCGTGCGGCACAACTCAAGGATGGCATTTTACCGCTCGAAACGGCATTTGATTTTTGTCAGCAGGTGATTGATGAATGGTTATTGCTTCGCCCTGAAGTCGAGGCGAAGATTACCCTCGAAGAAACTACGCAGCAGTGCCGATCACACTTTCATCCAACCCTGTCGCAGTCACTGAGCAATCTGCTTAACAATGCCGCCGACGCCAATCCAAAGGGCATTGTTGTTCACGCACACTGCTCAAGCGAAAATCTGGTGTTTTCGATTCGGGACCATGGCCCGGGGATTGAACCGGACAGGTTAAAGGACTTGGGGCAAGCGTTTGTCAGCAACAAAGGCCAGGGGCGAGGATTGGGCTTATTCCTCACCCGCGCTGCACTGGATCGCCATGGTGGAAAACTGGACATGCAAAACCATCCGCAGGGAGGTGTGCAAACCACCCTGCACCTGCCCTTGAACAGTCCTAAGGAGACCTCATGAACCAGACCTTGTTGATTGTCGATGACGACCCGGCACTCACTCAGGTGCTGGCAAGAGCGTTCAGCCGCAGAGGTTATGAGGTGTTACAGGCACAGGATTCCGACACCGCGTTGCAACATTGCAAAACACATTCTATTGACCGTTGCGTATTGGACTTAAAGTTGGCACAAGAATCCGGCCTTGCCCTGATTCCAAAACTCAAACAGCATCAACCGCTGATGAACATAGTGATGTTAACCGGGTACTCCAGCATCAATACCGCCGTGGAAGCCATAAAACTGGGCGCCACCAACTATCTGTGTAAACCGGCGGATGCCGACGAGATTCTGCAGGCGTTTGACCGCCAGGAGGGCGATGTCGAAGCGGAAATCCAGTCGACGCCCCCCTCCGTCAACCGACTGGAATGGGAACACATTCAGCGTGTGTTGGCTGAAAACGACGGCAATATTTCCGCAACGGCCAGAGCGCTGGGCATGCATCGTCGGACACTGCAGCGAAAACTGCAAAAGCGGCCCGTCAAGCAATAGCCTGGATCACCCCTTCCGACTGCTGTCGAATGACAGCAAGGGGCTCGCGTGCATTGACGTCGAATTTATTTGCTGCGGATTCAATACCACCCATCAGATATTCGAGAATCTCACTGACGGGGCTGGGTTCAGTCAGGCCCTGCGGTAGAAACTCAGGTGGCTTGAGAATACCGCGGTCGATCATTTCACTGATGGTCGGCAAATAATCGAAACCCGTTTTACCCACAAACAGAGGCGCCAGACTCACCTGCCTTCTGAGTGCCAGCGCCTTACCCACACCCTTCAGGTAGAGATAATCCTTGGTGAATCCCCCGGCGCGATGCACCCGCGTTGACAATTGGAAAGCATCGTTATCACTTAACCCCTGTTCTTCACGCAGATAGGAAAAAGTGTGGCGAAAGTCTCCATGGTCTAGCATTTCGCGCACAGCCAGCACCCTCAATGCCAACACCTGCATGCGGCTGAGTAGCATGTTGCCCGATTGATACTCATTGAGAATCGCCAAACCTTCCTGAGTCATGGTATTACCTGGCAGCCCCAAAGAAAAAACCTTGAGCGGCTGGGAAATGGCATTCAACGTCGTTGCCATATGGACACCCAACTCATGATGCATCAATGCGGCGGCCTGGCGCTCTGACATCAGAGTACTTTTATTGATGTATACCGTTTTCTTGCGGTTTGAAACCATAGCCGCGGCCACCAGTTTGGATGACACCTCAATTCTGCATTGCATCTGCTGCATTTGCGCCTGGAGCTTGAAGCGTCGGCCTAGCTCTTCAGCATCAATCGAAGGCTCTTCTTCAGACTCGAATTGCCTTGCGTGCAGCAAAAAACGTGCATTGCGCTCGTCCACTACACTGGGTTCGCCATAGTACTTTAGAGAGCTATAGATAAATTCAGGCTGCCCCGCGTTTACCAGCAGATCGATCTTGGCGGCCAGGCCGTCAACCACATCTCTATACAGCTGCTGTATCCCCGGATCGCGAATCTCATCAACCGGCAAACGATAAAGCTGCTCCCGAAACTGATAGGGATCGATATCCAAAGGGCGGTAACGGAAGCACGGGATATAATTACCTCTCCTCGCCAGGAAACGCTTTCGCTCCTGCAATAAATTGGTTGGATTAATATATTGCAGTGTCTCCAAACCCTTGGCCAGCCGATAGAGCTTCTTATCCACTTTCAACAGAGCCGAATCCAATTGCGAGGATAAGATGTCCGACCGGCGGGTTTTCTTCTGTCGGGTAAATTGTCGAGCGAAGTAGGCCGCCGTATCTGAGTAGCTCTGCTTCAAACCCTGTTTCAGCTCACTCAACACTAATGGGTAAAGCGTTCCCGTTGATTCATCCATAAAAATCTTTTTGACTTCCATGGGAATCACCAGAGTATTCTCGAAGCGACTGTTAATATGAGAAATCATATAACCCCGGCCGTAGAAAACCTCGTCAACGGCCGCCCTGGTCGTTTGCTCCTGCACCCGAATTCGACTCAGGTTTTTTTGTAACCGGGACACGACTCCAGCCCAACGGTCCATATCAATTTGCTCCACCCCCAGGTTAAAGTCGGGAGTATCGCCGGGTATTCGCTGGAAATTGTAGGAATGCAGATCCAGGACCAGACAGGCGCCATAACGCTCTTCAATGACCTCGACCAGAACATCCAGGATTCTATAAAACGCACGATGTCGTTCGGTACTGAGGCGCCGCTCCTTTACGGGAAGCTTCTTGCCCCAGACGTCCTTTCCCCAGGCTTTCGAGTAAATACATCTGGCCAGAGGGCGATTGAGATCGTAGGCGTAGCGCGAATCATGACCCACAATTGTGATGGGCATGGACTGAATCAGTTCATCCGTGTGCGGGTCTTCCTCGTAGTAACGCTCTTGTTCGTTTAGGGCACAGTAAGTTTGCAACGAGGAACGAAAATTTCCGCCGGCATGTACGGCTGAACAAATGACTGGAGCGTACTCCTCAATTTTCAGGCTGAATGATCCATCCAGCAGCGTCGCCTCGAAGGGTTCTCCCGACCTCAGCCGCTCGACGATGCCCGCCTCAGATAATTTCAGCATCTTCAATCGCCTTGCGGAATGCATTCTTGCGCTCAGCCACCAGATTCTTTGCTGACACCACATTTTGAACAAAGTCGATGATCTGCGCTTGCAACTTGACGCGGTTGAGCCTGTTTATCCGGGTAATGCCTCCCGGGCTTAACACATTGACCTCAATGAGTTTTCCGTTGATGACATCCAGTCCGGCAAAATAGAGTCCATCACGCACAAGCTGTGGCCCTACGGCCCGGCATAATGCCTTCTCCTCGCGAGTGAGGATATGCTTTTTTTCCCGTCCTCCGGCATGTATGTTTGATCGCAACTCACCTTCTGCCGGCACCCGCCTCATGGCGCCAATCGGTTCACCATTGAGCATCAGGATGCGCACATCCCCCTCGTCGGCACCGTCGACATAGTCTTGCAGGATAACGTAGTTAGAACTGTTTTCCGCTCCGATGTAGAAATCCAGCAGAGACCGGAAATTCTGACGCGCATTTTTCTCGACCACAATGACGCCCTGGCCACCAAAGCCATTCAAAGGCTTCAAGATCATTTTTTCACGGGGCGAATCAAGCAACACCTGCTCAAGGTATTCGCGGCTTTTGGAAACATGGGTGGACGGCACATAACGACTGGCATCGCCAGTAAAGGAAGCCGGATATAGCTTGTTGTTGGCGACCCGCAGCCCATCCAGACTGTTCATGATAAAGGTGTCGTTGCGCACCGAATCAAGAAAATTCAGTGCCACAGTATCCAGAGGCGGATTGGTGCGCAGGATAATGGCATCAAAACCGGCCAACGGTAGCTTGCACCTTTTGAACTCAGCCCGCTGGTAAAAGGAGCCTACATTCGAGGACACTTTGGGTGTTTTCTTCAAAACGTTGCAAAATGCATGAGCGACACTGTCGCGAACGGTCAAGTTGTTGGGCGTCGTAATCGCAACCGTCAGCCCGCGGGAAGCCGCCTCGTGAATCAGCCTAAGGGTGGAATCACCGTCCGGCTCGACACGTTCCCAGGGGTACATCAAAAAACACAGCTTCATAACAGCACCCTCCGGAAACAGTTTTGAAACATTGATAAGATAATTTTATACAGGAGCTGGGCCTGGTACGGGCCCGTCTGGGCTCAGAGCTCGTCCAGGTCCAGGGCGTCGTTGTAGCCTGAGGACGCATCGGCCTGGCTGGCCGAAGAGGTGACCACGATACCGGTTTTGCTCACTTCCCTGAGATAGCGATCCCAGGCTTTTTCATGAGCGCTGTCGGGCTCCTGCTCGCCTTGGCAAAATTGTAGGAAAGACTTCTCTTCAGGGGTAATTGGGGTGCGCTCGCCGCTAGCCAGTGCCTCGTAGGCGTAGCCATGCCGCTCCAATAACTCGACCTGCTGGCGCGTAAATTGTCCACTTTTGGCAAGTCCGTAGGGGAAGTGCTCGGTACCCCAATATATGCGGCCCTGCTGGTCAAAGCTGTTGTTATCTGCACTCATCGCGGATGACACCAATGGCTGAATACCCAATTTCGGCGATTATCATCAGGGCCGACTTGCCTGTAAAATGACATTTTTTTCTGGTTTCGATCAAAATATTTTATCGTCATGAATACCGAGCTCTTAAGAACCTTCCTGGAGGTGTCACGCACCCGCCATTTTGGCCAGGCGGCAGAGAACCTGTTTCTGACCCAGTCCGCGGTCAGTTTCAGAATCAAGCAACTGGAAGATACCGTTGGCGTCCCTCTACTGACCCGCGAACGCAACAATATCCGGCTGACCCCGTCCGGGGAGCGCCTGCTGCCCCATGCCGAGAACATTCTCGCATCCTGGCAGGTTGCCATTCAGGACGTGGCCGTATCGGAGCAGCACCAGACACAACTGGCGCTGGGCGGAACCTCCAATCTTTGGGACACCTTTCTGCAAGCACTGCTGCCGGAGCTGGCCAACGATATTCCAGGGCTCTACCTGCGCACGGAAATCTCTTCGCCACAACAGTTAACCCGGGCCCTGTTAGCCGGTCGATTGGATTTGATGGTTCTCCTGGACCCTCCCCAGCTGGCAGAGGTATCGAGCGCTCGTATTGGTAGAATTGAATTGGTGCTGGTCAGCAGTGGAGCCCACACCCAGCTCGAAGATATCGCCAAGATCGGGCACGTGTTCGTGGACTGGGGCACGGCTTTTAATCTGCAGCAGGCAAAACTGCTGCCACAGGCAGTCGTACCGGTTCTGCACACGGCACAAAGCCAGATCGCTCTGGAGTTTTTGTTATCCCGCGGCGGCGTGGCGTTCCTGCCAAAAGCAATGGTACAACCTTACCTTGAAGAGGCGCGACTGCACCAGGTGGGAGATATGGAAAGCATCAGTCGAGACGTACACGCCTGCTACAGCAGCTCATCGCTGCACTCGGAAAGTCTGCTGGAGGTGGTAGAACTGCTCAAAGCGGCTGAACTTAAACCCACCGATCCTCGAACCGACTGGGATAACTATTAACCATGCGCGCTAAGACTTTTTCGCCAAACGATAGCCACTTCCGGCAACCAACAGCGTCATCAGCGGGCTAATCAAACAGAAAAACGCAAACGGAGCATAGGCCAGAGTGGCGACACCCAGCACCGAAGCATGATAAGCACCGCAGGTATTCCAGGGCACCAGAACCGACGTCACTGTACCCGTATCCTCCAGTGTTCTGCTGAGATTCTGCGGCTGCAATCCCCGCTCCTTGAAACTGTCCGCAAACATGCGGCCGGGAACCACAATCGACAAATACTGATCGGACGTGGTGGCGTTACTGAACAAACAGGTACCCGCCGTAGTCCCGACCAGACCCACCACAGACTTGGCTCGGCTCATCAGGGCTTGTGTAATGCGTTGCAAGAATCCCGAAGCTTCCATGGCCCCGCCAAACATCATCGCGGAAATAATCAACCAAATGGTTCCCAACATGCCGCTGATCCCACCCGCCGTTAGCAAATCGTCCAGCATGGGATGGCCCGTTACCACGGCAATATCACCAAAGCACGCCTGCATCAGACCTTTGTAAATAGCGAACTCCCCACCGCCGCCAATCTTACTCACCAGTTCGGGTTGAAACACCAGGGCAAACAGACCACCCAACAATGATCCGCCAAAAATTGCCGGCAAGGCGGGCACCCGCTTCATAATCATCACCACGACCGCGAGAGGCACCAGTAATAACCAGGGGGTGATATTGATACTGTTTTGCAGTACTTGTGCGATTTCTTCAGTGGAACCACCACCGGTTGCACCTCCTGCTCCCAGCACTGCGAATATGATTAACGCGATGGTAATAGACGGAAAAGTGGTGACCATCATGTAGCGGATGTGAGTAAACAGCTCGGTGCCCGTAGTCGCGGCTGCCAGATTTGTGGTGTCGGACAGAGGCGACATCTTGTCACCAAAATACGCACCGGAGATAACCGCACCGGCGATAAGCCCCGGGGAGATACCCATCACCTGTCCAATGCCCATCAAGGCAATACCAATGGTTGCCGATGTGGTCCAGGAACTGCCGGTAAACAGCGCGACGATGGCACTGATAATGACTGACGAGGCAAGAAACCAGCTGGCATCGAGGATATGGAGTCCGTAGTAAATCATGGTCGGGATAATGCCGGACAACAACCAGGTTCCCGACAGGGCGCCGACCATCAGCAAAATCAACATGGCGGGAATGGCAATATTCAGGCTATGACTGATGCCTTCCTGGATGCGCTGCCAGGAGATGCCCTGGAGACCGGCCAGTGCCGCGGTAATGGCACAGCTCAACATCAGAATCACCTGGTTGGAGCCGCTGATGGCATCGTCACCAAAGATATAAACATTCAGGCTCAGAAGGCACACCATTAACAACAACGGCAGGCTGGCGACCCACAGAGAGATGGAGGTGTCGGGTTGTGCCATGAAATCGGCGGATTCGGCTGAATTGCTGCTCACTGAGCTCTCCTGGATTATCGTTATCGTCCCATGCTTTTGATATAGACGTACAAGTTCGCCTCAACCGCAAGCATCGCTGTCCAGGAAGACAATTACAAGGAGCTGTTGTAGTACCAGGTCAAGTGGTGGCGCAGGAAGAAGGGTAACGCAGCCGGCTCGGTGAACAACGCCGGCTGCCAATAACAACCTCAAGTCAGTTACATTTCAACGGCAATGGCGGTGGCCTCCCCACCTCCGATGCAGAGACTGGCTACCCCCGTCTGT
Source organism: Pseudomaricurvus alkylphenolicus (assembly GCF_011683955.1). Lineage (GTDB taxonomy): Bacteria > Pseudomonadota > Gammaproteobacteria > Pseudomonadales > Cellvibrionaceae > Pseudomaricurvus > Pseudomaricurvus alkylphenolicus. Next base: position 108,767 of record NZ_JAAQPI010000008.1, on the reverse strand, counting down.
TTGCCATAGGTTTGCATTGCCCCCAGCAATGTGACCAGAATGCGGGCACCGGAAGCTCCCAATGGGTGACCCAGCGCGCAGGCGCCTCCGTGCACGTTTACTTTTTCATGGGGCAGGTTCAATTCCTTCATGGCTGCCATGGTGACAACCGCAAACGCCTCGTTGACCTCATATAAGTCAACAGATTCGGTGCTCCAGCCGAGACGCTGCAACAGTTTTTGCATAGCCCCCACCGGCGCCGTGGTAAACCACTCGGGCTCCTGGGCGTTTTGGGAGTGACCTTTGATAGTCGCGATCACCTGGAGACCCCGTTTCTCGGCTTCGGACTGTCGCATCAGCACCAGAGCCGCAGCGCCGTCCGAGATGGAGCTGGCGTTGGCCGCGGTAATGGTTCCATCCTTTTTAAAGGCCGGACGCAGAGACGGGATTTTGTCCGGACGCGCGTTGCCAGGCTGTTCATCGGTGTTAATCACCGATTCACCCTTGCGGGACTTGATGGTCACCGGCACGATTTCACGTTCAAACTTGCCCTCTTCGATCGCCTTGTTGGCTCGCGCCAGGGACTCAATGGCATAATTGTCCTGCTGCTCCCGGGTAAAGTCGTATTTTTCGGCACACACCTCACCAAAGCTGCCCATAGGCCCGCCAGAATAGGCATCTTGAAGTCCGTCGTAGAGCATGTGGTCAAAAATCTCTGCGTGACCAAAGCGGTAGCCCGCACGACCTTGGGGCATCAGGTACGGGGCGTTGGTCATGCTTTCCATACCACCTGCCACAATGATGTCCGCGCTGCCCGCCAAAATGGCATCGTGTGCCATCATGACCGTCTTCATCCCGGAACCGCAGACCTTGTTCAGAGTGGTGCAGGGTACGTTTTTGGAGACGCCGGCTGCCAGAGCCGCCTGTCGAGCCGGAGCCTGCCCTGTACCGGCCGGAAGAACACATCCCATCAGCACTTCGTCAACCGTATCGGCATCCAAGCCGGCATCCGCCAACGCGCCCTTGATGGCCTCGGCACCCAATTGGGGCGCCGAAAGGCCGCTGAACATACCTTGCATACCACCCATGGCGGTACGCGCCATACCTACAATGACCACTGGATCTGACATATTTTGCTCCCACTAAAGCGGATTGAACCTTCAACCACAAATCAACAAGCGTTGAATTGTACGGATTTTTGCAACCTGGGCAAAGCCATTCAAGATTCGCACCATAAACACCGAAAGATCGTCCCCAGCAGTCATCGTGATTAAACCGTGCTAGTATTTTCGAGTGGTAATTCCCGACAAATTCAAAGGATTCTGATCCATGGACATTTCATCCATTATTACCTGGGTCGTCATCATTGGCGCAATCTTTTATGTGATCAACATCTACAACAAATTGGTCACCCTCAAAAACCGCTACCAAAACGGTTTTTCTCAAATCGAGGTACAACTTAAGCGGCGTTATGATCTGATCCCCAACCTGGTGGAAACCGCCAAGGGCTATCTCAAGCACGAGAGGGAAACCCTTGAGGCGGTTATCAGCGCTCGCAATACGGCTTTGGCGGGATTAAAGGCCGCGGCCAGCGCGCCAGGCGACGGTGGCGCCATGGCACAGCTTAGTGGAGCGGAAGGTGCGCTGTCAGGCGCGCTGGGAAAGCTGAACGTTGTGATGGAAGCCTATCCGGACTTGAAGGCCAATCAGAATATGATGCAGGTTTCCGAAGAGCTAACCAGCACGGAAAACAAAGTGGCGTTTTCCCGACAAGCGTTTAATGATGCGGTTACCTCCTATAACACCTATAAACAGAGCTTCCCACCGGTATTTTTTGCCGGATTCTTCGGCCATCGAGACGATGCCAGCCTGTTGGAATTCGAGGATTCCGCCCAGATCCAGGCCGCCCCCAAAGTTTCATTCTAATTATTCAGGGCACTCTACAAAGCAGAGTCTTTTGTGATTGCCCTGCCAATGACTTTCTGACGCGGCTGCCAGGACACCTATGAATTTCTTCGAACACCAAGACCAGGCACGCAGTAACACTCGCAAGCTGGTGATACTGTTCAGTCTCGCCATTGTTGCTCTGATCGCTATAACTACAGCGTTTATCGCAGGGTTAATCTACTATTTCGAGCACCATAACCAGCAGCGTTTTGTGGCGATCGATCGAGTCGATGGCGGCCAGACCAGTAATATCCTGCAACTGCTGACACCCGAACTGGTTGGCGCCATCGCTGTCGTCATCCTGGCGGTGGTGGCAATCGGCAGCTTCTATAAGCTGATGCAGCTATCGGGTGGCGGAGATCGGGTGGCGGCCAGTTTGGGTGGCCGACTGGTCTCTCCGGACAGCAGAGAGCCGCAGGAACGCAAGTTGCTTAACGTGGTCGAGGAAATGGCAATTGCTTCCGGAACCCCGGTACCTCCGGTTTACCTCATGGAAGAACAAGGCATCAACGCATTTGCCGCCGGTTACAGTCCCAGTGATGCAGTGATTGGGGTTACAAGAGGCTGCATGGAACAACTTGATCGAAACCAGCTCCAAGGTGTGATTGCCCACGAATTCAGCCATATCCTGCATGGCGATATGCGACTCAATATTCGTCTGATCGGCGTGTTGCACGGAATCATGGTCATTGGTCTGATTGGACAGATGATTCTTCGCAGCGGAAGTCACCGCCATCACCACCATCGCCATTCAGCCAGCTCCAGAGATAAAAATGCCGCCGGTAATATGGTGCTGGGTCTTGGACTGGTGGTAATCGGTTACGTTGGAACGTTTTTTGGTAACCTGATCAAATCTGCCGTCAGCCGTCAGCGTGAATTTCTGGCCGACGCCTCGGCGGTTCAATTTACCCGTAATCCGGGGGGCATCAGCCAGGCGTTACAAAAAATTGGTGGCTATAGTCATGGCTCACGGTTAGGTCACGGCAATGCGGCGGAGTTCAGCCATATGTATTTTGGCGCCGGAATTCGTTCTGCCATGAGCGGATGGATGGCAACACACCCGCCGCTGCAGGATCGAATCAAGCGCATTGAACCTGGCTGGAGTGGCGGCTGGATAAGCGCCGAACCGGATGGGCCTCTGACCTCAGAGTCCCCTGACCCTGAAACCATAGCCCCTGAAACCATAGCCCCTGAAACCATAGCCCCTGACACCAAGGCACCTTCAACAGAAGCCATCAGCGGGCTGGCTCCTGTATCTACGTCCGGGATGCATGAGAGCTTTAATGCCGAAGCTATCCAATTAATGGACAGCATCGGAAATCCCTCTGCACAACATCTGCAACAAGCCAGAGCCCTACTGCAGGTCATTCCGGAATTTCTTAAAGATGCCGCCCGAGATCCTTTTTCTGCCCGAGCGGTGGTCTACGCCCTCTTGATTCACGACAACGAGCACGGGCAGAAACAATGGCAACAGCTTAAGCAACGGGCACACCCGGTTGTCTTTAAACACTTGCAAACCGTTCACCAGGAAATACAGCAGCTGTCTCCGGATCAAAAACTGCCGCTGCTGGAGCTGAGCGTGCCGGCGTTAAAGAGTCTTTCAGAGCCCCAATACCGATTGTTTAAGAAAAACCTCACGGAATTAATCAAGGCTGACCGCGAGGTGGAGGTGTTTGAATGGGCCCTTTATCGGATTCTGGTTCACGCCCTTGAACCTCGAAAACCGGTTTCAGGCAATCAATCGTTAACCAATCTCGGTTCGGCTTGTCAGCAATTGTTGAGCACCCTGACCTGGGTGGGTCATACACAATACAAAGATGCCGAAGATGCCTATAACGCCGCTATCAACCAGCTCGGTTTGAAAGACCTGGCGCTGCTGGGAGACGGTGGCCTGAGCGGCGGAAAACCATCGTTTCAGATATTGGACAGAGCGGTACGCGATCTAAACCGACTAAAGCCTCTGCAGAAACCTGCTTTACTCAAAGCGATGATGACCTGCATTCAGCATGACGGTGTTGTGAGTCGATCAGAGCTTGAGTTGTTCCGCGCTGTGGCGGATTGCCTCGACTGCCCGGTACCACCATTGTCTTAAAATAAGAAAGGCCGCTTAGCGGCCTTCAGGAAGCTCCCGATTAAGGGAGTAAAAAGAATCCAGCGATGTCAGTTGAGCGTCGTCAATCCACGTAGACGGGCCCCATGCCCATGCCCCATACGAGAACCGAACCCACTCGAACCACAACCATCAGAACCAGCCCAACGGTAACCACTGAGGTGGCGTACATAAAGGCGCGCTCTTTGGGAATGTTCATCAGGATGGGAATACCTTCATAGACCAGATACACGGCATAGGCGCCGGCGGCAATGGTCGCTATGGCATTAAGCCACATGTCCGGGTAGAGACTGAAGATGCCCACCAGAAATACCGGGGTGGTCACGTAGACGGCCAGAGCAGTGCCCTCATAGTGGCGCTTCTCTTCAGAGTCGGCAACACCGTAGGTCTTGGCCATCCAGTTGATAAATTCGCCGAGGATAAAGACACCGGCTAACAGAGCCACATAAGTAATAGCGCAGAGGCTCATTGCGCTTGCTGACGTGAGTTTAACCGGATCCCCCGAACCGATTGTCCAACCCACCTGGGTTACGCCGTAATAGGCCGCCAGGGTTGGTATCAGTGCGAGAAACGGCACGTGACTGAAAAACACCTGCATAAAGGAATGGCGCTCATTTCGAATGGCTTTCCACTCACTATCTGGGTGCAGAAGAATCCCGAGGGTATGTTCCAAAATGGCCATACTTCACTCCTTTTTTAACTCTTTTCATTATGTTTTGTACGGTTTACACCCTCAGTATTATTGAGTTGACCTCTCTGCACCAATAAGATTTCGGAATTATGAAATTTCCGTTAATTTTGATTAGCTATATAGAAAAAATCACTGAAGATCCCGCGAATAGGCTTGAAGCCCCCACCGTTGTGAGGTTCAATGCGGAGTTTGACCCGCCAAAGCAAGGAGCTTTTGATGAGCGCCATCTTCGAAGACAACTCCCAAACCATCGGCAAGACGCCGCTGGTAAAGATCAATCGTCTCAGTGACGCCAATATTTTTGCCAAGCTGGAAGCTCGCAACCCGGCCACATCCGTGAAATGCCGCATTGGCGCCAATATGATCTGGGACGCAGAGAAGCGCGGTGTACTCAAGCCGGGCATGACCGTGGTCGAACCCACCAGTGGCAACACCGGTATTGCCCTGGCTTTTGTCTGTGCCGCCAAGGGCTATCGGCTGGTCCTGACCATGCCAAACACCATGAGTCTGGAACGCCGGCAGATGATCAAGGCGCTCGGGGCCGAACTGGAGCTGACCCCCGGCGAAAAAGGCATGAAGGGGGCCATTGAAAAGGCCGAAGCCATTGCCGCCGCCGATCCCGACAATACGTTTTTGCCGCGCCAGTTCGACAATCCCGCCAATCCCGAAATCCATGAAAAGACCACTGGCCCGGAAATCTTTGAAGACACCGAAGGCAAGGTCGACATCTTTGTCGCCGGAGTAGGCACAGGAGGCACCATTACCGGCACTGCACGCTACCTGAAGAACACCAAGGGCCTGGCGGTTCAGTGTATCGCGGTAGAACCCGTGGCCTCTCCTGTCATCAGTCAGACCATTGCCGGCGAAGAGCTTGCGCCATCTCCCCACAAAATTCAGGGTATCGGTGCCGGCTTTGTTCCTGCCAACCTGGATCTGAGCCTGGTAGACGGCACCGAGCAAGTCAGTAACGAAGACGCCGTGGAAATGGCACGCCGACTGATGAAGGAAGAAGGCATCCTGGCCGGCATTTCTTCAGGCGCAGCCATGTGTGCGGCCATTCGCCTGGCCGAAAAGCCGGAGAATGCCGGTAAGAATATCGTGGTGGTATTGCCGGATTCCGGAGAACGCTATTTGTCCAGCATTCTCTTTGCCGGTGAGTTTGGCGAGAAAGAACTACAACAGTAAAAGATAAGCGAGGGGAGTCGAAGTCAGATCCAATGACTCCCCGAAGACGGCTGTTATCTGTACAGGCCAGGGCGTTCAATCTACCCGCTCAGGGCTGTTATTTAACCCCGCTCAGGGCTGTTATTTAACCCCGCTCAGGGCTGTTTATTTAACCGCGCTCAGGGCTGTTATTTAACGACCTTCAAGCTCGGGCGCTTGCCTTCTTCTTTTTTCTCTGGCTTTTCCGCAGGGCCGGGCTTGGGCGGCTCCGGATCCTGATCCGGTTCGGGCTCAAAAATCATACCCTGCCCATTTTCCCGAGCATAGATGCCCAGCACACCTGAGCTGGGCACATAGATATTGGTGGGAATACCACCAAAGCGCGCATTGAAGCTGATACTGGCATTCTCGATGGATAGCCCAACCACCGCCGTCGGGGCGATATTGAGCACAATTTGACCATCCTTGTTGACATACTGCTGAGGCACTTCAGCCCCCTCTGCGTGCGCGTCCACGAGCAAATAGGGGGTGCAGTCATTGTCTACAATCCAGTCATACAGCGCCCGGATCATATAAGGTCGACTAGAAGTCATGCCCATCGTTGTGTCTTCTCCCGGCCGGCGCTACAGGCGCATCTCTTTTTCCATTTCCGTGAGGCTTTCCTGGAAAGACTCTCGTGCAAACAGACGATCCATATAATCCAGCAGAGGTTTTGACTGCTTGGTTTTCGGCAGTTCAATTTCCATCTCCTGCAAGCGCCAGAGTATCGGACCCAGGCAGCAGTCGACAATAGTGAATTCCTCACTCATAAAGAAAGGCAACTCGGAAAAAATAGGGGCAATGGTCAGCAGGCTCTCTTTCAGGTCCTTGCGCGCCTTGGCCGCCTCTTCCTTATTCTTGCCATTAAGGATGATGTCGACAAGCGGACTCCAGTCCTTCTCGATGCGATGCATCCACAGGCGGCTTTGCGCCCTGGCGACAGGGTAAACCGGCAGCAGCGGAGGATGCGGGAAACGCTCATCCAGATACTCCATCATCACCTTGGTTTCGTACAGGGAAAGCTCGCGGTCAACCAGAGTCGGCAGGTTGTTATAGGGATTCAGTTCCGCAAGCTCTTCCGGCTTGTTCTTCGGATCAACGTCGATGATATCGACCGACACACCCTTTTCGGCCAGGACGATACGCACACGGTGACTATAATGGTCACGCGCGTCTGAAAAGTAAGTCATGGAAGATCGCTTGGCAACTACGCCCATCAGCTTCACCTTAATCTATAGCAATTTAGAAACACAAACGGGCGGGCTGCCCTTTCCAAGGCAGCCCGCCCGATCAGCTGAACGTCAGCGCGACTTAGTGGATATCTCTCCAGTACTCGCGGTTCAGCAGATATACAAATACAAACAGCACACAGAGAAACAGCAGCACATAAGTACCGATACGCTCACGCTCTACGGCAATGGGCTCGGCCATGTACTCCATAAAGTTCACCAGGTCATAAATGGCCTTGTCGAACTCTTCCTCGGTCATGGAACCTTTGACGTCACCAACCTTGAGGCTGCCACAGGGGGCTTCCGCCACAGCCTGGCCGGTCACAGGATCACGAACCACTTTACCATGGCTGTCAAGTACCGGGCCGGGGGCACATTCAGCCAGACCCTGCAGCTCCATCATCACATGGGGCATGGCGACTTTGTCGAACACCTTGTTGTTCACACCGGTGGGGCGGGTGTCGTCTACGTAGAAGTTACGCAGATAAGTGTAGAGCCATTCCGGAGAACGGGAACGAGCCACCAGAGTCAGGTCCGGAGGCGTGGCTCCAAACCAGGCCTTGGACTGGTCCGGCTGCATGGGGATATCCATCAGAGCACCGATTTTCTCGTCGCCAAAGACAATGTTGTCCATCATCAGCTCATGAGGAATATCCAAGTCGTCGGCCACACGCTCATAGCGGGAGAACTTGGCGGAGTGGCAGCCCATGCAGTAGTTGGCGAACCATTTGGCGCCGCTCTGCAGAGACTCTTTATCATGCAGGTCCGGAACCATCTCGTCACACTGCATGGAGCCACACTTAAAAGCACCTTCAGCACCAACCGCCTTGATGGGGATCACGGTCAACAGGACGAACAAAATGAATCCACCCCACACCATGGTCGCCGGCAAACCTTTGTCCTGGGTACGCTCAGGTTCAGGCTGACACTTCTCACGGGCACTCCAGTAAGGCATGGTGAGGAAGTAGGCAAAGTAGATAATGGTACAAACCTGGGCCAGGATGGTACGACCCGGAGTCGGTGATTTAACACCCAGGTAACCCAGGATCACAAAGGAGGCAGCGAACACCAGCATGGCGATACGGCTGAAGTTACCTTTGTAACGCATGGATTTAACCGGACTCTTGTCCAGCCACGGCAGTACGAACAGGATGGCAATTGAGGCACCCATGGCAACCAGACCAAGGAACTTGGAGCTCAAGGGCCCAATATCGAAGGTCACCGCACGCAGAATCGCGTAGAAAGGCGTGAAGTACCAGACTGGTGCAATATGCGGCGGAGTCTTCAGGCCGTTGGCCTCTTCAAAGTTGGCGTACTCCAGGAAGAAACCGCCCATCTCCGGCATAAAGAACATCACGAAGCAGAAGACAAACAGGAAGACAGTCACACCCACCAGATCGTGAACAGTGTAGAAGGGGTGGAACGGAACCCCGTCTTTGGGAATGCCATTTTCATCCTTGTTTTTCTTGATTTCAACGCCGTCAGGATTGTTGGAGCCCACTTCGTGCAGTGCCAGAATGTGCAGAACCACCAGAGCCAGCAAGACAATCGGCAGCGCCACAACATGCAGCGCAAAGAAGCGGTTAAGGGTCGCGCCTGAAATCAGGAAGTCACCACGCACCCACTGCACCAGATCTTCACCCACAACGGGTATCGCACCCACCAGGGATACAATCACCTGCGCACCCCAGTAGGACATCTGGCCCCAGGGCAGTACATAACCCATAAAGGCTTCTGCCATCAGGATCAGGTAGATGGTCATACCAAAGATCCACACCAGCTCGCGAGGCGCCTTGTAGGAGCCGTACATCAGACCGCGGAACATGTGCAGGTAGACCACCACAAAGAACGCCGATGCACCCGTTGAATGCATATAGCGAAGCAGCCAGCCGTAGTCCACATCACGCATGATGTATTCTACAGAGGCAAAGGCCTCTTCAGCGCTGGGGGTATAGTTCATGGTCAGCCAGATGCCGGTCAGCAGCTGATTAACCAGAACCAGCAGAGACAGAACACCAAAGAAGTACCAGAAATTGAAATTCTTGGGGGCATAGTACTTGCCCATGTGAGTATCCCACGCCCGCACAACAGGCAATCGGGTATCTACCCACTCAACCAGATCAGTCATCCATTTCATGTTCAAGCCTCCTGATCCACACCGATAACGATCACGCTGTCGGTTTCATATGAATGGGGGGGAACTTCCAGATTAATGGGAGCAGGTACACCCTTCATCACGCGGCCGGCCAGATCGAATTTGGAACCGTGGCAGGGGCAGAAAAAGCCACCCAGCCAGTCAGCGCCACCCAGATCTGCCGCACCCACTTCAGGGCGGTACATCGGTGCACAGCCCAGATGCGTACAAAGGCCCAGAAGGATCAGAAACTCTTCCTTGCCGGGAATGGTCCGGGCAACACCCTTCACATACTCCGGTTGCTGCGGCTCGGCGGAATTGGGATCGCGTACCTGGTCGTTTAATTTTTCGAGATCGGCAATGCTTTCAGCGGTGCGACGTACAACGTAAACAGGCTTGCCGCGCCACTCGACGATGATCATCTGACCGGGCTCGATCTTGCCCAGATTGGCTTTAACAGGGGCACCAGCGGCTTTCGCCTTGGCACTCGGGTTCCAGGAACCCACAAAAGGAACGGCGGCCCCTACCACACCGGCAGCACCTACCACGGAGGTAGCGGCTGTCAGAAAACGGCGCCTTCCTTCATTTACTCCGCCATTGCTCATGACGTTTTTCTCCCATAACAGCGCCACCGCCGCCCATGCTCAAATTGCACACAAAACAGACAGTAACTCACTGAATTTTAAAGGTTTACGGTTGCTTCAGACAGATTCTAAAAATCGCCACATATTAAAGAAGTTGGATACCCCTTTCAAGGCATAACCTTTTGGCATATGGGGCTATTGGCAAGCTTTGGGCAAAAAAAAGCCCAGACTGAATTCCAATCTGGGCCAATTTGCGCATGGCGCACCATAAAGGACGCCAGCTGAAGCGAATTAACGCTTCGAGAACTGAGGCTTCTTACGCGCCTTACGCAGACCCACTTTCTTACGCTCAACTTCACGAGCATCGCGGGTAACGTAACCGGCAGCACGCAGAGGCTGACGCAGGCTCTCGTCGTATTCCATCAAAGCACGGGTCAGGCCGTGACGAATAGCACCGGCCTGGCCGAAGCTACCACCACCTTTAACGGTGACCTTGATGTCAAACTTGTCCACCATCTCGACCAGCTCCAGAGGCTGACGCACAATCATGCGAGCCACTTCACGACCAAAGTAGTCGTCCAGGCTTTTGTCATTGATGGAGATGTTACCACTGCCCTGGGTGATGAACACACGAGCGGTGGAGGTTTTACGGCGTCCAGTACCGTAGTATTGAGTTGCAGCCATTATGATCCGCTCCTGATTAGATGTTCAGTTCTTTGGGCTGTTGAGCAGCATGCGGATGCTCGGTGCCGGCGTAAACTTTCAGCTTCTTGAACATTGCACGACCCAGGGGACCGCGGGGCAGCATGCCCTTAACCGCGCTCTGGATGGTGCGCTCAGGCGCCTTCTCAATCAGCTTTTCGAAGCTGATGGACTTCAGACCACCAGGGTAGCCGGTGTGGCTGTGGTAGATTTTACCTTTGGCTTTGTTGCCAGTAACGCGCACTTTCTCAGCGTTAATCACGACGATGTAATCGCCAGTATCAACGTGAGGGGTGAACTCAGGCTTGTGTTTACCGCGCAGACGGGTGGCGATCTCGGTGGCCATACGGCCCAGAGTCTTGCCTTCTGCGTCGATTACGTACCAGTCGCGCTGGACTGATTCCGGTTTGGCACTAATAGTCTTCATGTTGTATTTGCCTTCGACGTGTTAGATACATCCCCGAAAAACGGGAGCGCGAAGTCTATAGAATCGATTCCAGGATTTCAAGCGAATCTTGAAGCCTGTCCACTCCCCAAAACCAGGGGCCTCAGGGGCGATGGGGTTCTGCCAGGTAATCGTGGCTCTGCATTTCCAGCAATCGACTGGTGGTACGCTCAAACTCGAAGTTCAGCTTGCCGCCGGCGTAGATCTCTGCCAGAGGCTTTTGCGCCGAAATAATCAGCTTGACGTTACGATCGTAGAATTCGTCCACCATGTTGATAAAGCGGCGGGCCTGATCATCGGTGTCCCGATTGAGCTCCGGCACATTGGCCACCAGTACAGCATGGAACTCCTTGGCCAGCTCAATATAGTCGTTTTGAGAGCGCGGTCCGTCACAGAGCGCCATAAAATCAAACCAGGCAACGTCTTCCGCCTCAAACCGTGCCTGTATGGGCCGCCCTTCCACCTCGATATCCACATTGGCCCTGATTTCCTCTTTATCGGGCACCAGGCTTTCAAAGCTCTTCAGCAAACTGGCGTCAGCGGCATCATCCAGCGGAAAATGATAAAGCTCGGCCTGCTCAAGGGCACGAAGACGATAATCCACTCCACCATCCACATTCACCACCAGAGTGTGCTGATTCAGCATATCGATGGCCGGCAGGAACCTGGCCCGCTGCAGACCGTCCTTGTAAAGGCCGTCGGGGACAATATTGGAGGTGGCCACCAGAGAAACGCCACGATCAAACAGCGCCTGGATCAGATTGGCCAAAATCATGGCATCCGTAATATCAGAGACGAAGAATTCGTCAAAGCAAATGACCCGCGCCTCATTGGCCAGGCGATCGGCGACGGTTTCAAGTGGATTTTTCTGCCCGTCGAGGGATTTCAGCTCCTGATGAACCCGCCGCATAAAGCGGTGAAAATGCGCACGCATCTTTTGCTTAAAGGGCAGACTCTCATAGAAGTTGTCCATCAGGTAGGTCTTGCCACGCCCGACGCCACCCCAGAAGTAGAGACCCTTTTGCAGTTTGCGTGGAGAAGGACCGGAAAATGCCTGTTTCAAGCGGCTGATCAGACCGCCGGAGGGTCGCTGCTCAACCTGCCAGTCGGCCACCAGCCGGTCATAGAGGTCTTGCAAGTGCCGAACCGCCATCTCCTGAGCGGGATCATGGTTAAACCCTTCACGCTGCAAGTCTTTCTGGTAACGCTCCAGCGGTGTTCCACTCATGATCAGGCATCCTCGTCAGGCTCGGCGATCGAAATCGGCGCACACTGTAGCCTCACACCCCGGGATGCGCAAGCACGCCAACACCCGGTCAGCCAAGCGCCCGCCTCAAATGATCGGTCAAGTCCTGCTTGACCGTTACCAGAACACCGTGGAAAAAGTGGGTCGCCTCCGGATAGCGCAACACCACCGCAGGCCGCTTCAGATTTTGCGCCCAATGGAAAACACCAGCGACATCGACCAGTTCATCTTGCTCGCCCATGATGACGGCAACCGGGCAGGGAAAGCTCCCCTCCACATCGTAGGAGTAACGTTCCACCGGAGGTGCAACCAGCACCAGATGATGGAGATCACCGGCAAGCTTATGACTGGCCTGAGCGGCGACGGACGACCCAAAAGAAAAACCCGCCAGCAGAAGGTGCCGGCCGGGATAACAGGCCCTTGCCCAATCGACGACGGCGAGAAGATCCTGAACCTCTCCGACAGTATCATCAAACTGCCCTTCGCTGCGCCCGACGCCGCGAAAGTTGAATCGCACCACGGGAATTCCCAGATCACGATAGGTTCTGGCCAGGGTTGTCACCACCTTATTGTCCATAGTGCCGCCATGAAGGGGGTGGGGATGACACACCACGGCAACAAAACCGGATGCCACCAAGGTGCCGCCCGGCGCCGGCGCGGCCGCCACCGCCTCAAGATGACCGGCCGGGCCCGACAGCAGCATACGGCTCTCTCGTTCAGTAAATTCACCAATATGGGTGGCCATACATCTCCTCTGGATTTACGACAGCTGGAATTGACCTCTGCCGGACTGGATTTGCGCCTGTTCACATTACCCGGCTTGAGTGGCCAATTCGACCTAAAATTAAGGGCACAGGCACATGGAAAGCGCTTATAATACCAAAAAGCGATATAGCACCCCCAATTCAAACATTTGTACAGGAGATCACTGTGTTTGAACTCAGCACTCTTATCCTCACCGCCATTGTTGCACTGGTCGCCGGCGGCGCCATTGGTGCATTACTGTTTAAATCGCTTGCCCCTCAGGAACAACAGAACCGGGAGCTGGAAAGCCGTTTGCAAAAAGCCGAAAACAAACTGACAGACTATCAGCAGGAAGTGTCCGAACACTTCGCTGAAACATCACAGCTGGTTAACAATTTGACCCAGAGCTACAAGGAAGTGCACGAATACCTGGCCAACAGCGCACTGAAATTGACCAACCCGGATATCAGCCGCCAACTGATCGATGCCGGCGACGGCAAGCTGATCGCTAACGACACCAACGTAGCCGCTGAGGAGAGCACTCCTGAAGCCCCTCGCGACTGGGCCCCTAAAGCACCGGGGGAGAAAGGCCAGCTGAGTGAAGATTTTGGCCTCGAACCCAATCACCAGGAAGAAGAAAAGATCACCCCCTAGAACCTGTTTTGACACTTTCGATGACACCCACCGTGAACCTCAAAACGGTGGGCCTGTTCACAGCCTGCCTTTGCCCCCTATAATTCCTTGTTTTCAACAGCGCCAAACGGGGTAATTCTTGTCTCTCGCACGCCTGACACAATTTGCCGGCTGGCCCGTGATTACGGGTTTGCTGCTGGGAATGACCATCATCCTGTGGAACCAGAACCAGACGGCGAAACAATCCTCCCCGCTCGCTAACGATCTGCAGCTGGGAGAACTCAGCCCGGATCATGGCGGCAACGGCGTTGCTTCCTACTCAGAGGCCGTTGCCAATGCCGCTCCCGCGGTGGTCAACATCTACACCCGCAAGAAGCTCAAGCGCCGCCACCACCCTCTGCTGGACGACCCTCTGTTTCGACACTTCTTTAATCTGTCCGATCGCCCTCAACAGGAACGCATGGAATCCGCCCTGGGGTCGGGAGTGATTATCAGTCCGGATGGCTATCTGCTGACCAACAACCATGTTATCGAAGGGGCCGACGAAATTCTGGTGTTACTGCAGGACGGGCGTGAGGCTAAGGCCATACAGGTGGGTACGGATCCCGAAAGCGATCTGGCAGTGTTAAAGGTCGAGCTAGACAACCTGACGGCTATCAACGTGGGCGAGCCCGCCAACGTGAAGATCGGGGACGTGGTGCTCGCGATTGGCAACCCCTTCGGCGTGGGACAGACGGTCACCCAGGGCATTATCAGCGCGACGGGGCGCTATGGCCTCGGCATCAACAAATATGAGAACTATCTACAGACAGACGCCGCCATCAACCCGGGCAATTCCGGAGGCGCGCTGGTGGATGTTCATGGCAACCTGCTGGGCATTAATACCGCCATTCTGGACAAGACCGGATTTTCCGTCGGTATTGGGTTTGCCATCCCTGCCGACACCGCCGTTAAGGTGATGCAGGATCTCGTCAGCTATGGCCAGGTGGTGCGTGGCTGGCTCGGCATCGAGGCACAACAAATGACTCAGGAGCTGGCCAAGTCGTTTAACCTCGACACTCCTCACGGCGTCATCATCACCGCCATCTACAACAATGGGCCGGCACACAAAGCCGGCTTGCGCCCGGGTGACATTATCCGCCGCATGAACAATATCGTGGTAAGTGATGGCCGTTTGAGCATGAATCAGATTGCCCAGGGTCGTCCGGGTGACGCCATTGAGATTGAAGTGCTGCGCAATGGCAAGCCGCTGGTTGTACAGGGCGTGCTGGGCGTTAAGCCCAACAACAGTTAAATCCCCTCAGCGGGTTAATCAGTCCTCTGCCACAACTCTATATTCCGCAGAACGGGCGTGAGCTTCCAAAGACTCGCCTCTTGCCAGTACGGAAGCAACCTGCCCCAGCGAGGACGCCGCTGCCGGCGAACAATTGATGATGGAACTGCGCTTCTGGAAGTCGTAAACCCCGAGTGGCGATGAAAAACGGGCAGTGCCGGAAGTCGGCAGCACATGATTGGGCCCCGCACAATAATCTCCCAAAGCCTCAGCTGTGTAACGCCCCATAAAAATGGCGCCAGCATGACGAATACTGGGCAATAGAGCCTGCGGATCCTCCACTGACAACTCCAGGTGCTCCGGAGCGATTCGATTGGCCACTTCGGCGGCCTGCTGCAGATCCTTGACCAGGATAAACGCCCCACGCTCAGTCAGTGACTGGCGGGCTATCTGCTCGCGTTGCAAAGTGGGCAGCAGCTTATCGACACTGGCTTGTACTTTTTGCAGAAAATCAGCATCGGGACTCACCAGGATAGATTGCGCCTGCTCGTCGTGCTCCGCCTGGGAAAACAGATCCATGGCGATCCAGTCCGGATCGGTGCCTCCATCGCAGACCACCAGAATTTCGGACGGGCCGGCAATCATGTCGATAGCAACAGTACCGAACACAGAACGCTTGGCAGTGGCCACAAAAATGTTGCCTGGCCCCACGATCTTGTCCACCTTGGGCACGGTCTCGGTACCATAGGCCAGCGCCGCAACAGCTTGCGCACCACCGACGGTGATCACCTTGTCCACACCGGCAATCGCTGCCGCAGCAAACACCATTTCATTGATTTCACCGCCCGGCGTGGGTACCACCATGATAATTTCATCCACACCCGCCACCTTGGCGGGCAGGGCGTTCATCAGTACCGACGACGGATAAGACGCTTTACCCCCTGGCACATACAATCCCACCCGCTCCATCGCAGTGACTTGCTGGCCAAGCACGGTACCGTCTTCTTCTGTATAGCTCCAGGAGGACTGCTTCTGGTGCTCGTGATAACTGCGTACCCGCTGCGCCGCCACTTCCAGCGACTGACGCTGCTCTTCTGTGATACGTTGCAACGCCTGCTGCAGCCGCTCCCGGGGCACAACCAACTGCCCAACACTGTCGGCGTCAAGTCGGTCAAAGCGATTGGTATACCGCAGCAACGCCGCATCCCCCTCAGACTTTACCTCCGCAAGAATGGCAGAGACGGTTTGTGCGACAGCATCATCCGACACCGATTCCCAAGCCAGCAGATGCTCCAAGCGGGACTCAAAATCCGGGCTGCTGGCATTGAGTTGTTTGATGGGCGTTGCTGTAGTCATGGGTTTTGCTCTTACGGGTATTAACGATAAATTTACAGGGCAGTCTTAACGGCTTCGATCACGCGCTGGATGTGTTCGTGCTTCATCTTCATGGAGGCTTTGTTGACGATCAAACGGGAGCTGATATCCGCAATGTGCTCACGCGGCTCAAGGCCATTGGCCAGCAGTGTATTGCCGGTGTCGACAATATCCACAATTTCATCAGCCAAATCCATAATTGGTGCCAGCTCCATAGCACCATAGAGCTTAATGATGTCAGCTTGGCGTCCCTGGGCGGCGTAATAGCGCTTGGCCACGTTCACATACTTGGTTGCCACCTTGATACGGCCGGGAGGGGTTGTCACTCCCTTCACCGCCGCCGTCATCAAACGGCAGCGTGCGATGCCCAGATCAACGGGCTCATAGAGACCTTCACTGCCGCTTTCCATCAGCGTGTCTTTGCCGGCAATGCCCATATCGGCAGAGCCGAATTTAACATAGGTCGGCACGTCACTGCCGCGCAGAATCAGCAAGCGAACATCCGCCTGATTGGTGGCGAAAATCAGTTTGCGGCTCTTGCTGATATCCTCAGCCGGCTCAACGCCCGCTGCCGCCAGCAGGGGCAGGGTTTCCTTCAGGATTCGGCCCTTGGTCAGGGCAATGGTCAACATCTGTGACATAGGTTTTGGTTGCCTGTGGCTCAAATTTGTTCAGAAAGTTTCACTGTCAGCTGGGTACACGGCGAATGTTGGCGCCGATTAACTGCAGTTTTTCCTCGATACATTCATATCCGCGGTCAATATGATAGATACGGTCCACCACCGTCTCTCCCTGCGCCACCATGCCGGCGATCACCAGGCTGGCGGACGCTCGCAGATCCGAGGCCATAACCGGAGCACCCTTGAGCACCTCAACACCGGTGACAATCGCTGTATTGCCCTCGAGCTTGATATCGGCACCCATGCGATTGAGTTCATGAATCTGAATCAGACGGTTCTCGAAGATCGTTTCGATCACTGTGCCCGTTCCTTCGGCCACTGCATTCATGGCCGTGAACTGTGCCTGCATGTCCGTGGGGAATGCCGGGTAAGGCGCCGTTTTCAGATTGACGGCCCTGGGGCGATTGCCCTTCATATCAAGCTCAATCCAGTCCGGCCCGGTATTCAGATGTGCTCCCGCCTCTTCAAGCTTCAGCAACACCGCCTCGAGCATGTGAGCATCGGTGTCTTTTAACAACACCCGACCTCTGGCTGCCGCTGCAGCGGTGAGGAAGGTACCCGTTTCAATGCGATCGGGCATAACTGAGAAGGTACAGCCCTGCAAGCGCTCAACCCCGTGAATGGTCAGCGTGTCTGTGCCAATACCTTCGATATTGGCCCCCATGGCCACCAGGCAATTGGCGAGATCCACCACCTCCGGTTCCCGCGCGGCATTCTCCAGCACGGTTTTGCCGTCAGCCAGCGCCGCTGCCATGAGCAGGTTCTCGGTGCCACCTACAGTAACGGTGTCCATAAAGATATGCGCACCCTTCAGGCGACCGTCTGAGCGGGCTCGAATATAACCCTCATCGACAGTGATCTCTGCACCCATCGCTTCGAGGCCACGCAAATGGATATCCACCGGGCGCGAACCGATGGCGCAACCACCGGGAAACGACACATTGGCAACACCGTGCCGCGCCAGAATGGGTCCCAGCACCAGAATCGAAGCGCGCATGGTCTTAACCAGATCATAGGGCGCCGTATAGTCATTAATACTGGAGGGGTCCACCTCAACGCACATCTTTTCATCGATGGTAACGCCAACCCCCATGCAGCGAAGCAACGCCAGCATCGTGGTGATGTCGTTAAGATGGGGCAGATTACACACGTGCATGGGCGAATCCGCCAGCAGTGTTGCCGCCAGAATCGGCAAACCGGAGTTCTTGGAACCGGAAATACGGACTTCACCGGCCAGGGGATTCCCGCCGGTTATGAGTAATTTATCCATGGATTGGCAATCAGCCCTGTTTCGCCCACTGCTCCGGGGTATAGGTTTTCATATTAACCGCGTGGATGGCGCCGCTGGCGATCTGGTCGGATAACACTCCGTATACAAGTTGCTGTTTCTTCACGGGTGTCAGGCCCTCGAAGGCCGGGCTGACCACAACCACATTGACGTGGCTGCCCTCAACATTGACCTCCACCTGGCTGTCGGCGATCTGTTCCTGCAAGAGGGCCTTGATTTCTTCGGGCTGCATAGCCAATCCTCGTTCGTGGGCGACATCATTTGAAAGGCGGCATAGTTTAATGAAAAAGGCCGGTCAGCGCATTACTTGGGGCGCTTAACCAGCCTTTAAATGGTGGGAGGATCGCGCCTTAGGGCTCAGCCGGCGGACCAGGTATCGATCACCAGATCCAGATCACCTTTTTCTTCATTGCCTGGGCAAATTGAGAACGGAAGGTGTGGCCCAAATTGACCCCATTAATAACCACGTTCAGCAGTTTCCACTCGCCGGAACTCGGGCTTTTGCCCATGGTGTATGCCACGGTGTTCTCGCCATCCTCCCCGCGCACCTTCTGTACGACGCTGACACGCTTGCGGCTGCCGATATCACCATCGGGAGGGACGACCACAACCTCCTGATTGCCGTAAACGGCCATACCCTTGGCATAGGTGCTGATCAAATTGCTCTGGAAGGCCTGAGCAAAGCGCTTCTTTTGATCGGTTGATGCCTGTTTGGCATAGCGACCCATCACACCACGGGCAATGTAGTCAAAGGCCACTACCGGAGACAATACGTCACCCACGGCCTGATAAAACAGTTCCGGCTCCTCATCCAACAGGTGTCTCTTTTCGGTCACCACCTCCAATACCTGGCCGGTGACCCGCTCCACCACAGCATAGGGGGACTCCGAAGTGGAGGCCGCCAGCTGCTGCGCCTGGGCAGCAGCACCAAAAAATATCAGCCAGGCCATTGAAGCAATAGCTAAAAATGATCCGAGGGGGGATCTTGGGTATGTGACTTGGTTCATGTTTTCTTTCCTTAGGGCCAGACTGCGGCCATTGTTCTCGAGTCTCTCTGAATGGTGCCATTCTAGTGGCACTTCTTGTTTCAGCCGGTGACTTTGATCACAAATTGAGAAAAAGGTTTTACTTCACCGCTGGCGAAACGGCAGTCAAAGTAAAAATCGCAATTTGCAGCTGACAAGCCAAGCCGGTCACTATACCATCTGCCAGCTTTTAACTGCACCATCCAACGCAACCCTCGGGGTATACCATGTCAGAACTCTGGCTAGCCTGGGCAGCCATTCTCGGCGGCTTTGTCGGCCTTATCTGGAGCGCCGATCGATTTGTCGGAGGCAGCGCCGCCATTGCCAAAAACCTGGGCGTCAGCCGACTTGTGATTGGCATGACCATCGTCGCGCTCGGCACCTCCGCGCCGGAAATCGTGGTCTCCATTAGCGCGTCCCTAAAAGGCAGCGGCGACCTGGCAGTCGGCAATGCCCTGGGCTCCAACCTGGCCAACGTCGGCCTGGTACTGGCAATTACCGCCCTGATTGCCCCCATGCCCATCCAGCGCCACCTGATCGTACAGGAAATCCCCATCCTGCTACTGGTGACAGCGGCGGCCGGAGCAGTACTCTTCGATGCCAGAATCTCAAACCTTGAAGGCTTGTTTCTTCTCGGCGCCTTGGTACCCCTTCTCTTTTATATGACCAAAAACCGGGTGGAGCATCCAGAAGAAGAGGAAGAAGCCGACATTCCAAACATGGGTAACCTACATGCAACCCTTTGGTTTATGGTAGGCCTCTGCATTCTCGTGGGCAGCTCTGAATTGCTGGTTTGGGGAGCCCAGACGGTTGCAACCGCCTTTGGCGTGAGCCCTCTGATCATCGGCCTGACAGTAATCGCCGTAGGCACCAGCCTGCCTGAGCTGGCCGCTTCAGTCATGAGTGCCCTTAAAGGTCACCATGAAATGGCCCTTGGCAACATTATCGGCTCCAACATCTTTAATATTCTGGCAGTGATGTCTCTGCCGGGGCTGATCAACCCTCCTTCAATGGAGGCAGAGGTGTTCATGCGGGATTTCGCCGCCATGTCCGGTGTCACCCTGTTACTTGCCGTTGCCATAATCGTCGATTACCGGTTTCGCGGCCAATCCCATGGCAGCGCGCCGTCGGCACGCTTGGGACGCCGCATAGGCACCCTGTTGCTGGCGGGCTATGTCGCCTATTATTACCTTCTGTTTAATTGAGTTGGCCAAGAATGACACAAACACCCAGCGAGATCCCTGCCGATCAACTTCTCAAGTCGGGCACTCGCACGATTGAGATCGAGGCCAAGGCAGTAACTGCCCTGGCAACCCGGATTGACGCCAAATTTGTCGAGGCTTGCCGCCTGTTGCTCAACTGCAAAGGCAGGGTTATCGTGACCGGCATGGGCAAATCCGGCCATATCGGCAATAAGATCGCCGCCACCCTGGCCAGTACCGGCACCCCTGCTTTCTTTGTGCACCCTGGTGAAGCCAGCCATGGCGACCTGGGTATGATCACTCGCAACGATGTCGTGATCGGCATCTCCAATTCAGGCTCCTCAGCTGAGGTGGTGACGCTGCTTCCACTGCTCAAGCGTATGGGCATTCCTCTGATCAGTATGGCCGGCAATGCGGATTCCCCACTGGCACAAGCTGCCACCGTACACCTGGACATCAGCATTGAAACCGAAGCCTGCCCTCTCAATCTGGCCCCAACCACCAGCACCACCGTGACTCTGGCAATGGGAGACGCGCTTGCTGTTGCCCTGCTGGAGGCCCGTGGATTTACCGCTGAGGACTTTGCCTTCTCGCATCCGGGAGGCGCGCTTGGCCGCAAGCTGCTCTTGAAGGTGGAGGATATCATGCACAAAGACGGCGAAGTGCCTCGCGTCAGCCCTGGCACACCCCTTAGCCAGGCGCTGGTTGAAATGACTGAAAAAGGCTTTGGCATGACCACCATTGTGGGAGACGAGGATCAACTCCTGGGGGTATTTACCGATGGTGATTTGCGTCGCAGCGTCGATCACGGAGTGGATCTGAGTAACGCCAATATTGGCGAGGTTATGTCTGAAAACCCCAAGACAGTCAGCGCCAGCATGCTGGCAGCAGAAGCACTGGGCATTATGGAAGACCGAAAAATCACCGCCCTGATTGTCCAGGATGATAGCGGCCGTGCTGCCGGCGTGATCCACATGCACGACATTCTCCGTGCCGGAGTGATGTAAAAAACGATGCGCAACTGGCTGCCCCCACTGGCCATTATCGGCCTGACATTGATGTTTCTATTATTGTGGGAATCCCCTCCGGATGCTTTCCGCTCTCAGCAGCCAAACGACAACCAGGCTCTCGTACCCAATAACATTCTGATTAACAACGTCAACCGGCGTTTCAATGCAGAAGGGCGCCTTGTGTCCATGTTTACCGCCAGCGAAACCCGATATTTCCAGATCAGTCGTCGCGGCCCAACCAGCTCTGACTATGCAGAACTCAGCAAACCGGAACTGACCCTGTTCGGGGAAGATGCCCCCCCCTGGCATATTGTTGCCGAAGAAGGCAAGGCCGAAGATCAGGGAGACCGGATTCTGTTATGGGGCAAAGTTCGCATCTGGCAAACAGACCAGGACAAACTGTCGGAATTCACCACGCCGTTCCTGATTGTAGAGCCGGAGAGACAATACGCGGAGACCGACAAACCTGTTATGATTACGTCCGCCGGCAGCACCACTCAGGCCGTCGGCATGAAGGCATACTTAAAAGAAGACAGAATTCAGCTGCTCTCCCGTGTTAGAGGCACCCATGAACCCCACTAAATTTGCCATTGCCGTCACCACTTTGCTTACCTGCTTTTTTTCCGCTACCGTTGCGGCATTGGCGAGCGATAAAGATCAACCCATTCACATCAGCTCCGATCGCGCCGAACGCAATGACAAGCAAGGTATGACCGTCTACTCAGGCTCAGTACAAATGGATCAGGGCAGCCTGCGCATTTTGGCCGACAAGGTGGTCATCCACAGTATCGACAATCAGGTTTCCAAGATTGTGGCCACTGGAAAACCGGCGCACTACCAGCAGCAGCCTTCTCAGGAAAAACAACTGGTCATCGCCACTGGCAACACTATTGAGTACATGATCGACGGTGAAAAGATCCATCTGATCGAAAACGCCTCCCTGCGTCAAGACGACGGCACCACCATGACCGGCAAGCGTATCAATTACGATATTAAAGAATCGGTGGTGAAGGCCGAGGGTGATAGCAACAGCACCGCCAACAACAAACCTGACCGCATCCATATGGTGATTCCCGCCAAGAGCGAACGCCAGTAGCCGGCCACTATCAGCCCTACCTAACCCGCCACAACCGGAAGTTTATCCAGCCATGCCTACACTTCGAGCCCAGCACCTGGCGAAAAGCTATAAGAGCCGCCAGGTGGTTATCGACGTTTCACTGTCTGTCAGCAGCGGGCAGATTGTCGGTTTGCTGGGCCCTAATGGAGCGGGCAAGACAACCTGCTTTTATATGATTGCCGGGCTTATTGAGGCGGACCAGGGCACTGTCAGAATAGGCGACAAAGTGCTTACTCACCTGCCAATGCACGGACGCGCCAGGGCTGGCATCGGCTACCTGCCTCAAGAAGCCTCTGTATTCCGCAAACTGACGGTATCAGAGAACATTCTGGCTATCCTGGAAACCCGCAAGGACCTGAAGCGCAAGCAGCGGCTGGAAAAGCTCGATAAGTTACTGCGGGAATTCCACATCACTCATATCCACAACAGCCTGGGAATGGCACTCTCAGGCGGTGAACGCCGTCGTGTGGAAATTGCCCGGGCCCTGGCAACTGACCCGGATTTTATCTTGCTGGACGAACCTTTTGCCGGCGTCGACCCCATTTCGGTAAACGACATCAAACAGATCATCCAGCACCTCAAAGAGCGAGGCATTGGTGTATTGATCACGGACCACAATGTGCGGGAAACCCTCGACATCTGCGAAAAGGCCTACATCGTCAGTGAAGGTCATATCATTGCTGAAGGCACCCCCGAGACCGTACTCGCCAATCGCAAGGTGAGAGAGGTTTACCTGGGCCACCAATTCAGCTTATAGTTAGCCACTCCCCCCCTTGTTGACCTGCCTCAATCACCTGAGGATTTAGGCACATTTCTTGCTTGTTAAATTTGCCCTCCTCGGTTAACCTGACTACACTCAAGTCAAACGAGGCGCTATCAACACAGGGCACCCTGGCACCACCTCCGCAGACAGCACTCAGTACGCTCGTCACGTCAATGAGAGAGAGCCCAGCCCCAGCGCCACCAAGAGCTGTCAACTGTCGTACCATTCATGAAGCAATCACTACAACTTAAACTCGGCCAACAACTTACCATGACCCCCCAGCTGCAGCAGGCCATTCGCCTATTGCAGCTTTCCACACTGGACCTTCAGGCCGAAATCCAGGAGGCACTGGACTCCAACCCCATGCTGGAGGTATCCGAAGAAGAGGCCCGGGAAGAGACCAAAACTGAAGCCAACTCCCAGCAGGAAGCGCCTGCCGCAGACGAATCCGCCGCAGACACCAGTCCCGAGAACATTGAAACCACACCCTCTGACGTCACGGCAAGTGCAGAATCCAGCGAAGGGGGGGAAGAAGTGGCGGCTGCCGATGGAGACTGGAACGATGCCATTCCAGAGGATCTGCCCGTTGACACCAGCTGGGATGATGTCTATCAGTCCGCCCCCACCGGAACCGGCCTGGCAGCCCCTGAGAACGATGATAGCGATTTCGAATCCAGGCGGGGCGGAGGCGAGTCCCTGCATCAACATCTGTTCTGGCAGCTAAACCTGACACCTATGTCCGAACGGGATCAGATCATTGCCATGGCGATTATCGATGCCATCCAGGACTCCGGCATGCTGAGCCTGACGGCGGATGAAATTCACCACGGTCTGCAAAGCGAGCTGGAAGAACTGGATCTGGACGAAGTCATCGCTGTACTCCATCGCATTCAGCAGTTCGACCCTGCCGGAGTGGCGAGCCAGGATCTAAGCGAGTGCCTGCTTATTCAGCTTAATCAGTTACCTGCGGATACGCCTTCGCTGAGAGATGCTAAACTGATAGTCAGGGATCACTTACCACTCTTGGGGAGCCGTGACTACAAGCAGCTGATGCGAAAAGCCAAGCTTAAGGAACCACAGCTGCGAGATGCCATCGTATTAATCCAGACGCTCAACCCCCGCCCTGGCGACCAGATCGACAGCGGCGAAACCGAGTACGTAGTGCCCGATGTTTTTGTGACCAAACAGGATGACCGCTGGACTGTGAACCTGAATCCGGACATTGCACCCAAACTGCGTATTAATGACACTTACGCCTCTATGGTCAAGCGGGCGGATTCCAGCAGCGACAACACCTTCTTGCGCGACAACCTGCAGGAGGCCCGATGGTTCCTCAAAAGCCTGCAGAGCCGCAATGAGACCCTTCTCAAGGTGGCCACCTGTATTGTAGAAAAGCAGCGAGGCTTCCTCGATTTTGGCGCAGAAGCCATGAAGCCGCTGGTACTGCATGATGTGGCCGAAGTGGTCGGCATGCACGAGTCCACCATCTCGCGCGTCACCACGCAAAAGTTTATGCACACTCCCCAGGGTATTTTCGAGCTCAAGTACTTTTTCTCAAGTCATGTCAGCACCGACTCCGGTGGTGAATGCTCATCCACGGCGATTCGGGCCATCATCAAAAAACTGGTGGCGGCAGAAAACCCCAAAAAGCCCCTCAGCGACAGCAAGATCACCACACTGCTGGCCGAGCAGGGCATTAAGGTCGCCCGGCGTACCATCGCCAAGTATCGAGAATCTCTGGGAATTCCGGCATCCAATGAGCGCAAACGCCTGGTCTGATCCAAATCAATGGATGATGGCCGGCATTGCCCTAGGATACTAACCGAAAGCCGACATGGTGCCGGCTTTCACTGCCGCCGAGCCTCGGCTCAAAGCGGTCTATCCATAACAAAGGAGCATCACATGCAAATCAACATCAGTGGCCATCACGTTGAATTGACCTCATCCATCAAAGACTACGTCAATACCAAGTTCGACCGACTCGAACGGCACCATGACCGAATTACCAGTACCAACGTCATCCTATCTGTTGATAAACTACGCCAAAAGGCGGAAGCCAATATTCATGTGAGCGGCAAAGACTTCTACGCCGACAGCGAATCCGAAGACCTGTATGCGGCCATTGATCTACTGACCGACAAACTCGATCGCCAGCTCATTAAACACAAAGAAAAGACGCGAAATCACCACCGCTGATCCATGCAAGTCCAATCATTTCTGTCCCAACACCGCGTCTCCTGCGGTGTTGAGGCCAGCAGCAAAAAGCGCGCACTGCAAGCATTGTCGCAACTGATTGCCGCTGACCAGCCCAGCCTCAACCCAGATGATATATTTCTTAACCTGATCGGCCGCGAAAAACTCGGCTCCACAGGCCTGGGCCAGGGAATCGCCATCCCCCACTGCCGCATCAAAAACTGCGCCGGGACCATTGCAGCCCTGATCCAGCTGCGCACACCAGTGGACTTCGAAGCCATCGACGATCAGCCGGTTGATATTCTCTTTGCCCTGCTGGTGCCAGAAGAGGCCCACGACGCCCACCTGCAAACTCTGGCGTCACTGGCGGAGCGCCTGAACCACCCCACTTACCTTGAGGCCCTGAGATTGGCGGGCAGCGACTCGCAGCTCTACGAGGCCGCAGTGTCACTGGACACCCCCTGAACACTCGCTTACCTATGAGGTTTCTTGCTTACCCCTATAAACAGAAATCCTGCGTCATTAGTTTGTAATTACCGGGATTTAGGGTACCTTTGACACTGGAATTTTCGACAGTATAGGTAAAGCATGCGTCTTGTGGTCATCAGCGGTCGCTCAGGATCGGGCAAGAGTACAGCGCTACACGTGCTGGAGGATGTCGGTTTCACCTGCATTGACAACCTGCCGGCCTCATTGCTGCCAGCGCTGGTACAGCAGCTGGACCAGCACCCTCAAAGCCAGTCGTTTGCCGTAAGCATTGATGCCCGCA
The DNA here is from genome assembly GCF_011683955.1 of Pseudomaricurvus alkylphenolicus. GTDB lineage: Bacteria > Pseudomonadota > Gammaproteobacteria > Pseudomonadales > Cellvibrionaceae > Pseudomaricurvus > Pseudomaricurvus alkylphenolicus. The sequence continues at coordinate 82,426 of NZ_JAAQPI010000008.1, read as the reverse complement.
ACACCTGGCAGGAGCTGCAGCAGTTTCCGACGTTACTGTCGCAAGCAAAAATTCCCGGACTCAAGTGCGAAATCCTGTTCCTGGATGCCCGCACTTCGACATTGATCCAGAGATTCAGTGAAACCCGTCGCAGACACCCACTCAGCGATCAGACCACAGATCTGAAAGAAGCCATCGCTCTGGAACACGAGCTGCTGGAGCCTATTTCCAGCTCAGCCGACCTCACCATAGACACCACCGATCTCAACCTGCACCAGCTGCGGGACCTGATTAAACAACGAGTCGTTCCCGATCGATCGCCCGGCATTGCCCTGCAGTTTCAATCGTTTGGATTTAAGCGTGGCATCCCGGTCGATGCCGACCTCGTCTTTGATGTGCGCTGTTTACCCAATCCCTACTGGAAACCCCATCTGAGGGGTTATTCCGGACGCGACCCCAAAGTGGCTGAATTTCTTTCCGCACAGGAAGACGTGCAACAGATGCTCAACGACATCGGTGAGTACCTGGATCGCTGGCTACCACGGTTTATTGCCAACAATCGGAGTTACTTTACAGTCGCCATTGGCTGTACCGGTGGCCAGCATCGCTCGGTATACCTTTGCGAACAACTGTTTCATCGTTTCAGGGGAAAAATAGGCAACACCCAGGTTCGCCACCGCGAACTGGATCGCCAGACCCACCAGATTTCAGCCTGGAGCGATACCGCTGGTGGCGTAAGAAAATAATCACCGGCGGCCTTAAAGGGAGAGTCTGAATGCTGACCGAAACCGTAACCATCATCAACAAGCTTGGCCTCCATGCCCGGGCTGCTGCCCTATTTGCCAGCACTGCCGGGCGCTACTCCAGTCAGATCAAAGTCGGCCTCAACGGCAAATCCGTCGATGCCAAGAGCGTTATGTCGTTGATGCTGCTGGCGGCCAATAAAGGCTGCGAGGTGCATCTCGAAGTGGACGGCAGTGACCAGGAAGAAGCCATGCAGGCCATTGTTGAACTGATCAACAATCGCTTCAATGAAGAAGAATGAAAAAGCGTGCGAGAAGACGATAACCACCCGGCGACGCTGGAATCCCGGAGGCTGCACCATTAGAATACACGCCATCTGAGCCACCCCACCCAAATGCGAGCGACTGCCTATGCCTCACAACGCCGAAGAACTGCTCGACCTGACCCAGGCACAGCTCGGCGAAATCAACGAGGCCCTCAATAGCGGTACCTTCCGCCAGGTCAGGCGCATGTTCAATGGCCTGCAAGCTGCGGAAATTGCCCACCTTCTCGAATCATCACCACCGCCGTCACGCCGCGTGCTATGGCAATTGGTTGACAAAGAAATGGAAGGTGATGTCCTGCAGGAACTGTCAGACGACATCCAGGCACAATTCCTGCGCGGCATGAATACCGCCGAGGTGGTTGAAATCACCGAAGGCATGGACGCCGACGACCTGGCCGACATCCTGCAACAACTTCCTGACCGCGTCATTCGCGAAGTACTTTCCGCCATGAGTGCTCAGGATCGTCAGCGGGTCGAGCAAGTGCTCTCCTACGACGAAGACACTGCCGGCGGCCTGATGGACACAGACACCATTACTGTCCGCCCGCGACTGACCCTGGACGTGGTACTGCGCTATCTGCGCCGCCACGACGAACTGCCGCCCTCAACCGACAATCTCATTGTCGTCAATCGCCGCGGCCAATTTGTGGGGCTGCTGCCCCTGTCCAAACTCCTGACCTCCGCACCTAACATCACCGTGCGCGAAGTCATGCTGACAGACGTAGAAGCGATTCCCGCCGCCATGCCGGACAATGAAGTCGCCAGTCTGTTTGAGCGCAACGACTGGGTATCGGCCCCGGTCACCGACGACAACGGCATCGTGTTGGGCCGGATCACCATCGACGACGTCGTAGACGTGATCCGGGAAGACGCCGACCACTCACTGATGAGCATGGCCGGCCTCGACGAAGAAGAAGACACCTTCGCACCGGTTATGCGCACCGCGCCCCGTCGCGCCGTCTGGCTCGGTGTCAATCTGCTGACCGCCATCATCGCCTCAGCAGTCATCAACATCTTTGAAGACACCATCGACAAAGTGGTGGCCCTGGCCGTCCTTATGCCCATCGTCGCCAGCATGGGGGGTGTTGCTGGCAGCCAGACCCTGACCGTCGTCATTCGCGGCATGGCCCTGGGTCAAATTGGCCGCAGCAACATCAGCTGGCTGCTGTCGCGGGAATTCCGCGTGGGATTACTCAACGGCATGCTCTGGGCCGCACTGATGGCGGGTGTCGCCGGAGCCTGGTTTAACGACCCCACCATCTCCCTGATTATCGCGGCGGCCATGATTATCAACCTGCTCACCGCAGCCATCGCGGGCGCGCTGCTGCCCATCACCCTGCGCAGCCTCAATATCGATCCCGCACTGGCGGGCAGTGTCGCGCTGACCACCGTTACCGACGTGGTTGGTTTTTTTGCCTTTCTCGGCCTCGCCACCTATTTTTATGCCTGAAGCCAGTGCCAACTTATCTGGAAATACCCATGTCCGACTTTGACGATATATACCCCGAAGACGAAGAAGAATTTGTCAGATCCAAAACCGAAATCAAACGTGAGATGGCCGAGCTGCAGGAGCTGGGCACCAAAATCGTGGAACTGAGCGAAAAGTACATCTCCAGAATTCCCCTGGAAGGCCAACTGGCCGAAGCCATACACCAGGCCCGGGGCATGAAGCACAGAGAAGGCAGACGTCGCCAGCTGCAATTTATTGGCAAACTCATGCGCAAAGCGGAAAACATCGACGACATTCGTGCCGCCTATCAGAAAATTGTGAACATTGGCCAGGAGCACACCAAAATCCAACACCAGTGCGAGCAATGGCGCGACAAACTTATGGATGACGGCAACAGTGCTCTGCAGGGATTTATCAACGATTTCCCCGCCGCCAACGTTCAACACCTGCGCCAGCTGATTCGCAACGCACAGAAAGAACGCAGCCAGCAAAAACCACCCAGCAGCGCACGCAAGCTGTTTAAGTATATTCGCGAATTGATCGAAGCCTGAAGCTAGAGGCCGGTCGGATAGCGTCTATTTAAGCCAAGTTGGCACTATTCTCTGTAGCAGCCCGAGGGCGACTGGTTTTGGCACCTTGCACCGGTCGCGCTCAGAGCGCGCTGCTACGGTGAGCATTGAGCCATTGAAAATTGCCGTAGAATCTCCGAGTGCGACCCGTTGAACCAGCACTGAAATCGGTGCCATTCTAGACCACTCTATTGTCTTCAGGACAGGCTCATCATGCTCAGGGCTGCTTGTTTTCAACCGGGCTGTGCTTCGGGCTTTCCTGATTGGCGGGAATAAACTTGAGCGCCGCGGAGTTAATGCAGTAGCGCAAACCGGTAGGACGCGGCCCATCTTCAAACACATGGCCCAGATGCTCGCCACACTTCGAGAGCACTTCTACCCGTTTAATACCAAGCCAACTGTAATCGTCCTTGAGAATAATATTGCCCTTGTCCACCACCTCCCAGAAACTGGGCCAGCCGGTACCGGATTTAAACTTGTGAGCCGAGCTGAACACCGGGATTTCACAGCCGGCCGTTACAAACACCCCCTCTCTTTTCTCATTAAGCAAAGCACCGGTAAACGGACGCTCGGTTCCGGCCTTCCACATAATCTTGTACTGCTGAGGGGTTAACAACTGACGCCAGACAGATTTGGGAATGGACTCCAAATCAGTCCCATTAGCAATCCGCGCCCTCGCCTCTTCCACAGTCAGCCCCTCAGATGCCTGCAATCCAAGAGAACCAATCAACAGCAACAAGAGTAGCGATAGAGATTTAAGTAATGAAAACTTCATCGGGTTTTCCGTCTCACTGATATCAAGAGCTTAGAGCGCCCCAAAACAAGAAAATTCCCAAAAAAATAACATTGAGGCACCCAACTTGACGCACCGCGGTGTAAAAGGTGGCTGGGCAGTTGTTTTCAGAGCATCAAAGAGGGTGCCGATGGAGTCAAAAAGACCGGCGTTTTTTGCCGAGCTTTTTGGGGACTGAGGGAAGCCCGGAGGGCCACCCGACCGCTCTGAAAACAACTGCCCAGCCGCCTTCTTAAGGCACAAAACCAGAAGCTACAGAAATTTGCTGAAAACAACTGCCCAGCCGCCGCTTAAGGCACAAGACCAGAAGCTACAAACAACCACACGCAAAGCCAGAAAATGTTCCAAACCAAGTCGTCTCGGCCACCGAATGAAACTACCGCCCGGAATCCAGCGGCTCAGCCTCACCCCCGGAAGGCACCGGTTCAGACCCAGGAGCGGGTCCAGTCTCCAACGCCGGTGCAGACTCCCCCTGCTGAGACTCCTCACGACTGCTCTTACCCGCCTTACTCGCCGCCTTATCATCAAACAAGCGATCAAACCGAACATCGGGCTGATCCCACTGCCCCTCCATCCGATAACTCAGGCTCGACACCTTCTCCACCTGTTTCTCAAAAATCTTACTCACCGCATAAACGCCCGCCGCCGCCGGCAGACCCGCCGCCAGGGCCGCAATCAGAGTCGCATTACCCCCGACCGGCAAAGTTGCCACCAAAGAGGCATCCAACGTTTCCTCCTGCAGATTAATCTGCCCCCCCATTCGCAACTTCGAAGACGGTGTCTTCACCACGATCGGCTCCATCATATAAAGCTTGCCGCGATCAAACGTCATGGTTCCCTCAATCTCGTCGAACGCCATACCGCCCTTATACAAATCCGAAAAATCCAACTGCAGGCGCCGCACCCAACTGTCAAAATTGAACAGCCCTACCAAACGCAAAAATGCATTACTCGCCTGACCACTGCTGCGGAAAAAGCGCCCCTGATCCACAGCAACATCCAACTCACCCGCCAACGCCGACAGCGACACCGTGGCGGGTGACCCTGGCCAGGTAAAATCGAGATCAAGATCCATCGACTCCGTCTCCAGAAACTTCGGCAGCTCCCAGGCCTTGGATACCTTCACCAGATTTTCACTGTGAAAACGCCCGCGAAAACGCGTCTGCTGCAAAGTCTCTGTCTTCGTCCAGGTCAACTGCGCACCACTCGAATCCGCCCGATGTCCCAACACCTCCACGCCCCGAACCGCCCCGCGAATATCTCCCACATTGACACCGGTCGCCGTCGGACGAACCTGCATGGACCAACTGCCGTAATCCGCATCTTCCAACTGCAGCTGAGCCACTGAAATATTCATCGCAGGGAGAATCGCGGGATCATAATTCCGAAGCGGGTCCCCGTCCGCAACCACCACCGGCTCCGCCGGCATCATAGAGCCTTCAGCTGATAGAGAGCCTTCAGCTGATAGAGAGCCTTCAGCTGATAGAGAGCCTTCAGCGGGTAGAGAGCCTTCAGCTGATAAAGAGCCTTCAGCTGATAAAGAGCCTTCAGCTGATAAAGAGCCTTCAGCGGGCAGAGAACCCTCAGCTGTTAAGGAGCCTTCAGTCGTCAAGGCATCATCAACCTGTAAAGAGACATCCGTGTGTAAGGAGTCTTCTGACTCCGGTATCACACCCTCTGCTTCTACCGCCTCAGAACCTTCCGCAGAAGCCATTGCCAGAGGGTTATCCAGTTTGAGGTAATCCAGATCGATCTCCATAGGCCGGTCACTATCAAACCATCGGACATCTCCCTTCACATTCTCTGCAGCCATCGCTATTTGCCAACCATCGGGCATCTGGCCTCCAATCAAATGGAGGTCCTGCAATTGCCAGCTCCCCCAATACAGAGACGGCGTATGCAAATCGAGGTTTAGCGACGGTTGCTGCGATCCATTCTCCACCGATGGATTATCGGACTTTAGCTGCTGCGAGAAGGCCTCATAACGCTCAATCACCGTCCACCAGAGTTGCGCATCCGTCGCTTCCAGATACCCCTTTAACAAAATGGCGGTCGCATTCCGCTCGGCCTCATCGGGCCAATCCCCCCAGGGTTCCGTCGCTCTGACATCGATCACTCCCCTGAGAACATCGTCCCTTTGACTCAGATGCACATCCACCAAGTCATCGAGCTGCAGTTGATACTCAACCCCCTCCTGACTGACTGGCACCTGCAGTCTCAACTGCCGCCCTTCCTCAGCCTGCTTGCCAAACGGCGCGGGCAGATCAATCTCAGCTCCCCACAGATCACTCTCGGCCGACACAACAACACCTGCGTTCTCACCAACACTCACCGCCACACTGCCCGCCACCGGTGCCAATCCCTCGACAAACAATGCCTCCGGTCGTTTGATCCACTTGGCCAACTCAGCAAAATCCACCATGCCATCGAAATTGACTGCCGTGCTCAATCCCGCAGCTTCACCCTGCTGCAGCTTAGACTCAATCACAACCTCAAAGGCCTGGTCCCAGAGACTGGCGTCAAGTTTGGGGGCCGTCAGCCCCTGAACCGACGAATACCTGAGATCGCCCGTTATAGCCTCAATCGTCAGATCCAAATCCGTCAGCTGCAAATTGGCGTCATCAAGACGAGCACTCACCTCCTGACTTTGGCGACCTCCCGCTTTTAGTGGCACCGCCAGATCCACATCAGCATCCAGGCGCCCGGACAACTTCCAGCTGTCAAATGCCGGGCCCAGCGCCTCTCGAATTGGAGTCGCAGTCAACAGTTCCAGAGCCGTACCCGCATCGCCATTCAGTCCACCGTTAATCAGAACCAGGCTGGCGGCGTCAGTGACCTTTACCTGAGTTGGCTTTAGTGATGCCTGCAAAAACTGCCCGCGCTCGACCCTGGCGTCCACCTCATCGGTATCCACCTCCACATAGCCATCGAAGGCGTCCACACTGGGCCAACGCGAATCGTAGTCAAGCGTTGCGTTTGATAAATTGAGGCCCAACTGCACTGAACGCGCCCGGCTGGCCTGCTTGCCGAAGTAGCCCTGCATCACAAAACCACCATTGTCCAGTTGACCACCAACCAGGGCTTTGTCCAGCCACTCCAACAGCGTCTGCGGCAAAACATAAGGAACCAGCTTATCGTGGTAACGAACCTGCCCCTCCTGCAACCCGATCTGCAGTATCAGCTCACTCGGACGGGAATCACGCTTGAGTGGTACATCGAGATAAAAATAACCATTAGCCCGCCCCAGCTCACCCGTCAGCTCCAAGCGTCCGCTATTCACCCAGACCTGATTTTCGTCCGGCAACACCTCCCAGCCAACCTGTCCACTGGCCTGTTCAAAAGAGAACGCCTGTCGATACACCTGGGGGAAGTGCATATCGAAACCCTGACGACTGTCAATCTCCACAAACCCTTTAGCCGCACCGGCCTCAATATAGCCGTCAAGGCGCCCAATTTGGGGAGCGCCCTTCCAATCATTCACAGATACCTGGCTCAAATTGGCCTTGAGCAGAAAGTCCTTGGGATTATTCAACGGCACGCTGACGTGGAGATTTTGCAAGCTCCCGGCGGGGTCCAGCTCTCCCAGGATACGGGATACCTCCTTGGGAAACTCCGGCAAAGCACGCGCTCGCTTTAACAGAGGCTGCAGATCGATGTTACTCACTCGAACATCTATAGCCGGGCGCTCAAACCCGCCGACCAACTCCAGGTCAATAGACTGACTGTGCTTACCTTGCCAGGCAGCGTAAAGTTGCTGCAACTGGAGCTGCCATCCTTCCTGTGGATGCCAGTCGCCGTCCAGGGTTACCTGCATCTCTTCTGGCCAAGGCCCATTTGGCTGACCATCACGCTGGTAACTGATCCAGCCTTTCAACCCCAAATGTGCATCGCTGCGGTTCGTCAGCCATAGCTTGGTGCTGGCAGTGGCATCACTGATCCCGGCCCGATTGGCGAACTGCTCAGAGGCAAAGGCCACAGATGCTGACAGAGGATAGTCATCGATCTGCAGATATCCATTGCCGCGGAACTGCCGCCAGTCGCCGGGATCCCCCATGCCTTCATAGACCAGAGAAACCACATTGGGCCGGTCAGGCAAATCCAGCCCAGCCTGCACGCGATGAAATTCATCATCGTTTTGAAGCAGCATACGACTGAGGCTCAGCTGGTGCTCACGACCGCTGCGAAAGGTAAAGTGGAGATCGATATCATTAAGCTGAATCAGTCGGCCGGCCAGAAACAGCTCTGCGGGTTCCGCCTTACCCATATCCAGATCACTTGATGATTGGCGACGTGTAAATCCTTTGAGATTCCAGTTCCCCTCATCGGATTGGTGAAGGTGCACATTGACACCGGAGAACTCGACCTGCCAGATCCGAAGCCGCCAATCCAGCAACGATTGCAGCAGATCCAGGGTGGCCCTGGCCTGCCGGACCTCAACAACCTTCTCTCCGGCAGGGGATTGCAACTGGAAACCGGTAAAGGCCAACTCCGGTCTCAACCCGGTCCAGTTGGCTTCGATACTCTCGAAGCTGGCCTCGGCACCCAACAGGCCGGACACATATCCGGCAAGTGCCTGGCGCTGATCAGAGATTACCGGTGCCAATTCTCGGCCCAGCTGCACAACAACCGCCGTGAAAATACACAGCAGTGCCAGCGCACTCCAGAACCTGCGCGCCAGCCACCCCATGTGCCTTTTCATCTGTTGTCTCATTGCCCGCTATACCAGAATAATATCGTACTGCTCCTGGCTGTATATATTCTCGACCTGAAACTGAATGGTGGAATCAATAAATTCCTCCAGATCTGCGACATTGGAAGACTCTTCATCCAGCAGCCGCTCAATGACTACCTGGGAGGCCAACACCAGATACTTTTCATTGTTGTAGGCTCGCTCTTCGCGCAAGATTTCGCGGAAAATCTCGTAACACACTGTTTCGGCAGACTTTAACGTACCCCGCCCCTGGCAGACAGTACAGGGTTCACACATGACCTGCCCGAGGGATTCCCTTGTGCGCTTGCGGGTCATTTCCACCAGACCAAGCTCAGACACACCGGTGATGGAGGTCTTGGCATGGTCCCGTTCCATCATTTTTTCGAGGGTTCGCAACACCTGCCTCTGATGCTCAGAATCCTTCATATCGATAAAATCGAGGATGATGATCCCGCCCAGGTTGCGCAAACGTAATTGACGGGCAATGGCGGTGGCCGCTTCGAGGTTGGTCTTGAAGATCGTTTCTTCCAGGTTTCGATGCCCGACGAAAGCGCCAGTGTTCACATCGACCGTTGTCATCGCTTCCGTCTGTTCAATAATCAAGTAGCCGCCGGACTTGAGTTGCACTTTTTGCCCCAGCGCTTTCTGTATCTCATCTTCTACGCCATAGAGCTCGAACAGGGGCCGCTCACCAGGGTAATGCTCGATAATATCGGCAATTTCCGGGGCGTACTTATTGGCAAAACTCACCATCTTGCCGTGCACTTCACGGGAATCCACCCGGATTTTTTCAATATTCGGTTTCACCAGATCACGTAACGTGCGCATATAAAGCGGCAAATCCTCATGGATAACCGTGCGCACCGGAGCGCTGTTGATCTTGTCGAGCAAGTCCTGCCAAAGTCGGTAGAGGAAGGGAATATCGGCACAGAGCTCGTCACCCTGCACCCCTTCTGCCACTGTTCTGACAATAAAGCCACCATCGACATTAATCTCTGGATTATCGCCGGAGAATTGCTCAACGGTTGTCTCCACCAGGGATTTCAAGCGAGCGCGCTCATCTTCATCCTCAATCCGGGTGGAGATACCAATATGTCGGGTCTGTGGCATATAAACCAGATAGCGCCCGGAGACCGACAAATGCGTGGTCAATCGAGCGCCTTTGGTACCGATGGGATCCTTGACCACCTGAACAATCAGTGGCTGCCCCTCCCTTACGATATTGCGAATATCCTCGACCTCGGCCTGGCGGTCTTCCATACCGTCCTCGCCCAGAGGCGCGATATCATCGGCATGAATAAAACCAGCCCTTTCCAGACCGATGTCGACAAATGCCGCCTGCATACCCGGCAGCACCCGCACCACTTTGCCCTTGAAGATATTGCCCACGTACCCCTTGCGCTGGGTGCGCTCGATATACACTTCCTGCAGCATACCGTTTTCCACCAACGCTGTGCGTGTCTCGGTGGGGGAGGCGTTGACCAGCAATTCCTCACTCATTGCAAAACTCCCTTGTGGATTCTGATTGCCCTTGCGGGTACTAATTAATAGTTGGCCTATTCCAGACTGCTACCCCGTGCTCCGCCAGGATAGCCTGAGTCTCCATAAGCGGCAGCCCCACGACACCACTGTAACTGCCTTGGAGAGAAGCTACAAACACAGCCCCGAATCCCTGGATGGCATATCCGCCGGCCTTATCCTCGGGTTCGCCACTGTCCCAATAGCGTTCGGCCTCTTCACGACTGATGTCGCGAAAATGGACCTTGCTCTGGGAAATGACCCCGCTCTGTCCCTGATTGGAGGTCACGGCCACTGCCGTCAACACGCGATGCTCACGACCGGAGAGTTCCAGCAACATGGCAATCGCCTCTTCGCGATCACGGGGTTTCTCCAGTATCCGCTCATCGGCCACCACAATGGTGTCCGCCCCCAACACGGGAGCGTCCCGTCGGCTGGCCTCCCAACCGGCGGAAGATTTTGACGCCGCCAGCCGTGATACATAGTCTTCAGGAGGCTCTCCGGGTTCATGCTGTTCGGGCACGCTGACGGAGATGACATCATATAAGACACCAATCTGGCTCAGTAATTCGCGACGACGTGGGGACTGGGAAGCTAGGTACAAACTGGGTGACATGAAAGTGACTTCCAAACCGGAACTTACCGGAAAACAATGACTAATTAACAGTTTAGCGGACCGGCGCCCGCTGTCTCAGGTGATCCGATAACCGACCCTGAGCCGCTCCAGCACCATCCAGAGCAAGGGCCATAGCAGGGCACTGGTAAATGCCGGCAACAAGAACACCAGTGTCTGGGCGGCACTGCCCTGCAGGCTGTGCACCCAGCTGTCCACCAACTGATGAAGACCGACAATCACAAAAACGAAAAATGTCTGGTGCCAGATCGTATAGTTGCGCATTCGCTGGTAAGACAAGAGGCAGACGTAGGCCACCACCATCAGCGCCATGGCGTGCAAACCGAGGGGAGTCCCCTGCAACAGGTCCTGAATACACCCGACACACCAAATTTGCAGGATACTGCTCTGCTGGGGCAGGACCATAATCCAGTAAATCACCAGCATCGGGATAAGTTCCGGACGCAACCAGATGCCGGTGGTGCTGATGGGGTAGCTCATTGCTACCAGTGCCGCCAGAAATGACATCAGAATCACCCAGCGGTTGTGGGCCTTGACCAGGGCCATCAGGGCATCTCTGCCGGCGCGGGGGGAACGGCCGCCTCTTCTCCGCTGAACACCAGCAGAACATGACGACTACGGTTAAGTTGGGCCATTGGCCGTGCCTCAACCCGTGAGAAAGGTTTGCCCGGATCGCGAATCACCGCCACTACCTCAGCCACGGGATAACCGACCGGGAAGCGTTGCCCCAGGCCGGAGCTGACCAACAGATCCCCCTGGCGCACATCAACCGTATTGGCCAAATGGCGCAAATCCAGACGATAGAGATCGCCGGTACCCTCGGCAACAGCCCTTACACCATTGCGGTTGATCTGAACCGGCAGGGCATGGCTGGCATCCGTGATCAGCAGCACCTGCGCAGAGTAATCACTCACTTCCACAACCTGCCCCATCAATCCTTGCGCGTCCAACAGTGGCTGCCCAAGAAACACGCCATCACGGCTACCTTTGTTAACGACAACCCGGTGAGTCAGGGGGTCAGAGGAAACTCCGATCAGCTCTGCCACCAGCACCCGATGAGGAACCTTCTCAGCGGAATTGAGCAAGCGCCTGAGGCGAACGTTTTCGGCAGCCAGGGATGCCATTTGCTGGAGCTTGCGCTTGTGAATCAGAAGTTCCGCCTTCATGGCGGCGTTTTCTTCTTGCAGTCGGGAGCGGGTCGCCAGACTCTCTTGCACCCAATCCACGCCACGGCCAGGCAGATCCACCAGCCAATAGACGGGGGTGGTGATATTGGCCAGTCGAGCTCGCACCGGATCGAGCAGATCAGTGTAGACGTTGAGCAAAATCAGGGTCAGGGCGATGGCTCCGAGCGTCATTACCCGGGAAGCCGCTGAAGGGCCCTGTGTAAACAGCGGTTTGATGGTGAAAACTCCTGTTCCCTGTTTCCCACCGGATAGATGCCGGGCTCACATGCGCTAAAGCCCCGATCTATGAGAAGTCAGGGCCTATAAAACTCACCGAATTGTGGTGTTCACGGACGATCAGCTGGAGAGCAGATCAATACTGCGTCGATCCATCAGTTCCATCGCGTGGCCACCCCCCCTGGCAACACAGGTCAGGGGGTCTTCCGCCACAATGACGGGCAGGCCGGTTTCTTCAGCAATCAGTCGGTCAATATCGCGCAACAGGGCACCGCCCCCGGTGAGAACTATACCGCTCTCCGCGATATCGGAGGCCAATTCCGGCGGTGACTGCTCCAGTGCACTTTTGACAGACTGAACAATACCCGCAAGCGGCTCCTGCAGGGCTTCAAGAATTTCGTCGCTGTTGAGAGTGAAACTACGCGGAACCCCTTCGGCCAGATTGCGGCCACGAACGTCGATTTCGCGCAGTTCGCTGCCGGCATAGGCACAACCGATTTCCTGCTTGATACGTTCGGCAGTCGCATCACCAATCACGCTGCCGTAATTGCGACGTACATAATTGACAATGGCTTCATCAAAGCGGTCACCTCCAACCCGTACGGAATCGGAATAGACCACCCCGTTCAGAGAGATGATGGCAATTTCAGTGGTGCCCCCACCGATATCCACCACCATGGAGCCACTGGCTTCTTCCACCTTGAGGCCTGCCCCGATGGCCGCTGCCATGGGCTCTTCGATCAGGCGCACCTCGCGCGCACCGGCACCCAGGGCAGATTCGCGGATTGCACGCTTTTCCACTTCAGTAGACAGGCAGGGTACACAGACGAGAACTCGGGGGCTGGGCTGAAACCAGCTGTTTTCATGCACCTTCTTGATAAAGTGCTGAAGCATTTTTTCGGTGACTTGGAAGTCGGCGATCACGCCGTCTTTTAAGGGGCGAATGGCAGTGATGTTGCCAGGGGTGCGGCCGAGCATGCGCTTGGCTTCAACACCAACCGCCTCGACTATTTTTTGACCATTGTGCTGTCGAATGGCAACCACCGAGGGCTCATCCAGCACAATGCCCCGTTCCCGCACATAAATGAGTGTATTTGCCGTTCCCAGGTCAATGGATAAATCGTTGGAGAATACCCCACGCAAGCGTTTTAACATTGAATTTGCAGTACCTTGTGTTGACCTTATTCAGGGTCTTTTTCTGTTGGCTGGCATGCTGACGGTTCTGATTTCCCTATACGCACAAGCGGCGCACAGAGGCCAAACTACCGGTGGTAAGTAAGTGCAAACGGGCAAGACTCGACAGTGTCCATTAATTGGTGTGAACTCTATCAACGGCGGGGATTTAGAGCAAGGCGCAAATATGGTAACTTTACCGCCTTTCAACTGACTCAAGTCCGCCTGCCACCTCCGGATCCGGTTAATTCCATCCAAACACCGGTGAGCAGGCCCCAACAGCGGAGAAAACTGTGGATCGTTCCGACATTGCCAAACTGGCGGAATTGGCACGAATTGAAGTCTCGGAGGCCACGGTCGACGAGGTAGCCAAGAGCATCACCGACGTGCTGGCACTGGTCGACCAGTTGCAGGCAGCCGACACCGAGGGCGTCGCCCCCATGGCCCACCCCTTGGACGCCACCCAGCGGCTGCGCGCCGACCAGGTCAGCGAGGACAATCGCCGCGAGCAATTCCAAACCCAGGCTCCAGCCGCCGAACAAGGCCTTTACCTGGTACCCAAAGTCATCGACTAGCGCAGGCGGCTCCTCCCGCCCACGCTCCCGAGCTTTCAGAATTTTAGGACAACCAACCCATGCATAACCTGACCATTGCCGAGTTGATTAAAGGCCTCGGCAACAAGGACTTTTCCAGCGAAGAGCTGACCCGGCATTACCTCAACCGAATTCAGCGCCTTGATGGCAACTATAACAGCTATATCAGTGTCACCGAGGATATTGCGCTTGAGCAGGCTCAAGCCGCAGACAAGCGACTGGCAGCGGGCGAGGCCCCGGCGCTCTGCGGCGTCCCCATCGCTCATAAAGACATCTTTTGTACCAATGGCGTACGCACCAGCTGCGGCTCGAAGATGCTGGACAACTTTGTCCCACCCTACGACGCCACAGTGGTGGAAAACTTCCGTAACGATGGTGCGGTGATGCTGGGCAAGGTCAACATGGATGAGTTCGCCATGGGGTCCTCCAACGAAACCAGCTTCTATGGCGCGGTGAAGAACCCATGGGACACCAACTGCGTTCCCGGCGGCTCATCCGGCGGCTCTGCGGCAGCCGTGGCTGCCCGGTTGGCCCCCGCTGCAACGGCAACCGATACCGGCGGCTCCATTCGTCAGCCCGCCAGCTTGTGCGGCCTGACCGGGTTGAAACCCACCTACGGCCGGGTCTCCCGCTGGGGCATGATTGCATTTGCCTCCAGCCTCGACCAGGGCGGCCCCATGACTCGAACGGCCGAAGATGCCGCCATCATGCTCAACAGCATGGCAAGCTTCGATGCCAAGGATTCCACCTGTGTGGACCATGAGCTGAGCGATTACACGGCCAGCTTGAACGACAGTATTGCCGGTCTGAAGATCGGTGTACCCAAGGAATACTTCAGCGAGGGGCTCAACCCCCAGACCGCAGAACGCATTCAAGCCGCCATCGCCGAATATGAGAAGCTGGGCGCTCAGGTACAGGAAATCAGCCTGCCTCACACCCACCTGGCCGTGCCCGCCTACTACGTCATCGCGCCGGCGGAATGCTCCGCCAACCTGTCTCGATTTGACGGGGTTCGCTATGGCTATCGCTGTGAAGATCCCAAAGATCTGGCGGACCTGTACAAGCGCTCACGCGGTGAAGGATTCGGCGAAGAGGTCAAACGCCGGATTATGGTGGGCGCCTATGCCCTCTCCGCCGGCTATTACGACGCCTACTACCGCAAGGCTCAGCAAGTCCGTCGCCTGATCAAGCAGGATTTTGTCGATGCCTTCCAGGACGTGGATGTGATTATGGGCCCAACTGCCACAGCGCCTGCCTTTGAGTTTGGCGCCAAGAGCAATGACCCGGTCGCCATGTATCTGGAAGATATCTACACCATCGCCACCAACCTGGCGGGACTACCGGGGCTGTCCATCCCCTGTGGGCTGGTGGATAACAAGCCCGTGGGCCTGCAGCTGATTGGTAACTTCTTTGCCGAAGCCAAGCTGTTAAACGCCGCTCACCAGTTCCAGCTGGCGACGGACTTTCACACATTAACCGCACCGGGTATTGAGTAAGGGCTCTGATGATGGAATGGGAAACAGTAATCGGCCTGGAAGTGCATGTGCAGCTGGCCACCAAAACCAAGATTTTTTCCGGCGCCAGTACCGCCTTTGGAGCAGCGCCAAACACCCAAGCCTGCGCCATTGATCTGGCCATGCCCGGCACCCTGCCCGTGCCCAATGAGCAGGCGTTTCGCTACGCGGTGATGTTTGGTTTGGCCATCGACGCCGAGATCGGCAAGTGCTCCGTGTTCGAACGCAAAAACTATTTTTACCCGGATCTGCCCAAGGGTTACCAGACCACCCAGTTGGATGCACCGATCGTAGGCCCCGGCCATGTCGAAATCCAGCTGGCCGACGGCAGTACCAAATCGATACGCATTCACCACGCGCACCTGGAAGAAGATGCCGGTAAATCCCTGCATGAAGACTTCCATGGCATGTCCGGAATCGATCTGAACCGCGCCGGCACTCCGTTGATTGAAATCGTGTCCGAGCCAGACATGCGCAGCTCCGAAGAAGCCGTGGCCTTTGCCCGCAAGCTGCACTCCATTGTGACGTCTCTGGGCATCTGCGACGGCGAAATGTCACAGGGCTCCATGCGTTTCGATGTGAACGTCTCTGTACGCCTGAAGGGCACTGAGGAATTAGGCACCCGCACCGAAACCAAGAACCTCAACTCTTTCAAGTTTATGGAAGACGCCATCAAGCTGGAGGTGGAACGCCAAATCGACCTGATCGAGGAAGGCGGCGAGGTGGTTCAGGAAACCCGCCTCTACAATGGCGAGACCAAAACCGCCCGCTCCATGCGCAGCAAAGAAGAAGCCAACGACTACCGCTACTTCCCCTGCCCCGATCTGCTGCCTGTTGAGCTCGACGATGACTATATCGACGCGATTCGCCAACAACTGCCGGAACTGCCGGATGCACGCCAGGCACGTTTCGTTGAGCAGCACGGCCTGTCCGATTACGACGCTGGAATGTTGGCCGCCGATGCCGCCACCGCTCAGTTTTTTGAAACCGCCACCGAGCAGTGTGGCGATGCCAAGCTGGCCGCCAACTGGGTGATGGGCGAAGTTTCCGCGCATCTGAACAACGAAGAAAAAGGCATCAAGGACAGCCCGGTTACGGCTCTGCAGCTGGCCGGTCTGATTGCACGCATCAAAGACAACACCATTTCCAACAAGATCGCCAAGCAGGTGTTCGAGGCCATGTGGAATGGCGAAGGTGACGCCGATGCCATTATCGAGGCCAAAGGTCTCAAGCAAATGTCGGACACCGGTGAGCTGGAAAAAATCGTCGATGAAGTCATCGCCGGCAACCCCGCCATGGTGGAAGACTGGCTCGCATCCGACGAGAAAAAACGCAAGAAGAAGATGGGTGGGTTTATGGGGCCAATCATGAAAGCCACCAAAGGACAGGCTAACCCGGGCATGGTTAACCAGATTCTGTCCAAAAAACTTAACGACATGCTGTAATTCGAAACAGACAACAAATTAATAGAGGTACCTCGTAATGGCCCTGAAAAAAGACAAGCAAAAAGTACTCGGTGAAACCTTCAGCGACGAGCGCATCAAAACGTTTCTGGATATCGAGCCCTACGGTGACATGAACGCGGACTTCCACGTTCTGGAAAAGGCCTACCGCGGCATGAAGGCAGACAACTTCGCCACGCTGGTAAAATTCTTCCTGGAGGCCGGCCGCGATATCAATGCCACCAACAGCGATGGCAAGACCCTGCTGCAGATCGTCAGCGAACACCGCCAGGGAGCTGAGTACGCACGGGTTCTTAAGGACGCCGGCGCGCAATAAGTACCAGGTTGGAGCTGCCACGCTAGAGGAGACAAGGAATGCCCAGGAAGAACAATGCCTTCAATGGACTGAATTACCTGACCCGTGGCGCAGAGTTGATCGTAAAGCCTCAGTTGCGCTGGTTTGTACTGGTGCCACTGATGATCAATCTGGTGCTGTTCTTTATCGCCACCAGCTTTCTGATCCAGCAGTTTGGCGTGGCCATGGAATGGCTGCTGGACTGGCTCCCCGGCTGGCTGGAGTTTCTCGCCTGGATTGCCTGGGTCATTTTCGCCGGATTGGTACTATTGATCTACGGCTACAGCTTCAGCCTCATCACCAACCTTCTGGCAGCTCCCTTTTACGGCATTCTGGCGGAGAAAACAGAGCTGCTGGTACGTGGCGAAGGGCCGGCACCGGAAGCCCTCAGCAGCATGATTCCCCGAACCATCCGACGGGAATTGATCAAGCTCTGGTACTTTATCACCCGTGGTCTCGCCATTGCGCTGGTGATGCTGGTGCTGTCCTTTATTCCTTTGGTGAATGTACTGGTACCGCTGATCGGATTTATCTGGGGAGCCTGGAGCATGGCCATCCAGTACACCGACTACCCGGCAGACAACCATCAGCTTGCCTTTACAGAATCCCGCGCACGACTGGGGCAACAGAAGTACTCGAGCCTTTCTCTGGGCAGTCTGGTGATGCTCGGCACCATGATCCCCATCGCCAATATTTTTGTGATGCCCATTGCCGTGGTGGCGAGCACGCTGTTCTGGATCGATGAGCTGGAGCAGCCGGGTGACCCTGCCTGAGCAAACAGGACAGGGGCTTCTTAATGGGAGCTACTCTTCCTCTTCGTCCCCAATAACCAGTTCACGTCCGGCATCCTTGGCGCGCAGCAGATAAGTATTGGCCAGGTTCAGCTGAGCATCGAGATCATCACAAAGTTGATTGGTGACGCCGGCACTGAAGGTCAGCGAAAATCGATGATCGCCCGCCTGGATCGGCGTCGCCGTTGAAATCGTGCGCACCTTATCGATGACCGATATTGCCTGCTCATTATTGAGCCCGGGCAAGAGAACAAAAAACTCCTGTCCACTGGCACGAGCGAGAACAAAACGACCCAGAGTATCATCAAGCAAGGTGGCAAACTGTTGCAAAGCGGCATCACCCACTTCATGCCCATAGCGGTCATTGATTTGCTTGAAGTAGTCCACATCCAATACCACCGCCGCCAGCGGTGAGCCACTCTCTCTGGCGTGACGATAGAGCTCTTCGCCGCGATCGAAAAAGTATCGGCGATTGAACAGACCCGTCAAATTATCACGATTAATGGAGTCCCGAATCTGTTCGATCAGCTCTAGAGATTCCACGTTGTGCATCACGCGGCAATAAAACTCTTCGTGATTAAAAGGCTTGGGCAAAAAGTCGTTGGCGCCATTTTTGATGAATTTGGCGGAGAGGCTGCCCTGACCTTCTGCGGAAAGCCCAATGATCACCAGATCGGACTTTTCGTATTTGACGCGAATATTCTGCACCAGCTCAAAGCCGTCCATATTGGGCATCTGATAATCGGTAATCAGTAGCTTGACGTCCGGGTTCTTGAGCAGGACGCGAACGGCGTCGACGCCATCGACGGCGGCCAGCGCCTGGTACTTGTGTCGCTCCAGCATGTCACAGATCAGATTGCGCGATGTTTCGGAGTCATCCACCACAAGCACTTTAATGTCCTGGTTTTTGTAGAGCCGATTCACCAGGTTGATCGCGTAAGAATAGGAAAAGCGCCCTTCTTTGCTGACATAGTCCACAATACCCTTGCTGAGCAGTTTCTCCCGTCGCTCTTCATCAAAGCTGCCGGTCAAAACAATGGTGGGCAGATTTTTGCTCAGGGTGTAATCCACCACTTCGCCATCCGGGGCGTCCGGCAGATTCAGATCCACCAGTGCGGCAAACAGGGTTTCACCATGCTGTTGGTAACGCTCCCGCGCCTCGGCAAAGCTCGCCGCGTACACGGCTTCGATACCCGGGTCCGTCTTGATGACGTGGCGCAGGACCTTGGTAACTATGTGACTGTCTTCCACCACCAGGACTTTTTTTATGTGGCTCATCGTTGGGTGCTCTCGTGCTCAGCGAATTTGTTAATTGTTATTGTTTCGTTACACACCCTCCCTGGTCCCGGTAACCACCGGGCAGATCATTGATCAGCGACGCCCTCCTTCGCGACGTCCGCCATCACGGCGCCCTCCGCGCCCGCGGTTGTCACGGGAGGAGCTCTCTTCACGACGAGGGCGAGGCGCCATGGCAGGGGTGCTGGACAGCAGCTCTTCGGGAGGCTGCTCACAGCGCAAGTGGCTGCCCACCAGCTCCTGGATAGGCATCAGGCGGAAGGCGTCATCCTCACAGGCAAAGCTGATAGACGTGCCGGACTTACCCGCGCGACCGGTACGACCGATGCGGTGTACATAATCCTCGGGCTCCTCTGGCAGGGTGTAGTTAACCACGTGGCTGATACCATCAATGTGAATCCCACGACCGGCGACGTCAGTTGCCACCAGAACCTTAAGCTTGCCGCTCTTGAACCCGTCCAGAGTTTTAACACGCTTGTTCTGGGCAATCTCACCGGATAACAACCCGGCACTGAAACCGTGGCGTTCCAGTTTTTCGTGCAAACGGCGGCATTCGTCCCGCCGATTGGCAAACACGATCAGGCTATCGACTTCGTCTTGCTTGAGGATGTTATAGAGGAGCTTGTACTTTTCGTCGGTCGATGCCAGATACACGTGCTGGGTGACGGTATCTGTAGCGACACTTTCCGGCTCAATTTCCACCCGACGCGGCTCGTCCGTCCACTGCTCGGCGAGATTGAGAACATCGTCGGTGAAGGTGGCGGAAAACAGCAACGTCTGTCGATGGCTCTTCTTGGGTGTCTGGCGGATGATGCGTTTGACCTGGGGGATAAAGCCCATATCCAACATACGATCGGCTTCGTCAATTACCAAAACTTCGATCT
This sequence comes from Pseudomaricurvus alkylphenolicus, assembly GCF_011683955.1. Classification (GTDB taxonomy): domain Bacteria; phylum Pseudomonadota; class Gammaproteobacteria; order Pseudomonadales; family Cellvibrionaceae; genus Pseudomaricurvus; species Pseudomaricurvus alkylphenolicus. Next base: position 62,252 of record NZ_JAAQPI010000008.1, on the reverse strand, counting down.
GGTCCAGATAGACATCGCGATTGCCACAGAAATCCAACAGACGTCCCGGAGTGGCCACCAGAATATCCACCAGAGACTCTTGCAGGTGCTTCTGCTGCTTACCGTAGTCCATACCGCCAACCAGGGTATGCACCTTCAGGTCCGTATACTTGGTCAGCGCCTTGGCATCGTCGGCAATTTGAATCACCAGCTCACGGGTCGGCGCAATGATCAGCGCTCGGGCCTCGCCCGCATAGCGTTCAGCCTCGATGGGGTGCTTCATCAGGTCATCAATAATCGAAAGCAGAAAAGCCGCCGTTTTGCCGGTACCGGTCTGGGCTTTACCCACCATATCGTGGCCGTTGAGGGTATGAGGTAAGGACTGGGCCTGAATCGGGGAGCAATACTCAAAGCCGAGATCGGCAATGGCGTGCATCAGCTCTAACGGGAGGTCCAGATCATGAAAGCGGGTCTTGCCCTCCTGGGGCCCCACCTTGAATTGATCCAGAGACCAGGGCTTGGCCTGCTCCTGCGGGGATTTGCGCTTGCGCTGATGATGGCGCTTGCCCCCGTGTGGATGCTGGGACTTGCCTCCGGACTTCTTGGCGGCGTTGTCGCCACGGCTGGCGCTTTTACCCCCGGATTTGGGTTTGGGCGTTTTCGCGGGGGCGGCGGATTCAGCGGGTTTAGCGCCGGACATCTTGCGGATCAGGTTGCCAATCAAGGGTGGGTCTCATTCTGGTGGTTCAAAACTGAGCCAGTATAACACCCACACCTTAAAGTGGTAGTTAACGCGCCAGGAACGTCCGAATCCAGTGATCGGCACTGACCCAGCGGCCTGGGCCATGGAAGAGCAGTACCAGCAACATGATCAGATAGGTCACCGCGAACTCGATACCGTTATTCAACACGGCGATGCTGCCTTTGGCATAGAGCCAATCCGTATTGCCATGGGTTTCCAGCAGCGACTTCATTGCCCGCACCCGGCGACCGACCTCGACACTGTTTTCAAGACTCTCTTCGGCCGCTTCAATGCCGATCCAGGCCAATGGCTGGGCTGCGCTGGAAGACGGATTGCTGGGGGCAATGGCAAACCAGCCGTTGTGCCAATGAGCCGTGGTGGCAGCAATGATCATGGTAAAAATCAGCGGCAGACTGATCAGTCGCGTCGCCAGCCCGAACAGCAGCAGAAATCCCCCCAACAGCTCTGTCCAGCCCGCCAGGAAAGCCAGTAGCTCGGGCGCGGGCAAACCCAGCCCCCAGTCCGGATTGCCAAACCAGGAAACCACCCCGGGATTGGCCGTCAGGCTCTCCCAAAAGCCCAGACTGTCATCGCTCAACTGCAGCTTATTGTACCCGGCGATGATAAATACGGGGGCGAGATAAAGGCGAATGGCCAGAGGCCCCAGGGGCTCCAGCCGCTTAGTCATCGACAAGGCTCTGTCGTAAAAGCCGGCAGCGGCGGTCAGTGCATTGTTCACGTGGGTATCCTTAGCATCTGTGGCGGTATTGATTTAACCGGATTAGCCAATCTGACCGATAAAAAAAATCAGAGTTCCCTGTCCCCCCTGGGCGCTGCCAACCGTCTACCTATACAAAGCAATAATACAACCCCGGGACAGCGAGAGATTACCCTGGCATGACTGAGTCTGACCGCAGCGAGCCCCCGCAAACCTTGCCAATTGGTGAGCGCGGGCACACAATCGAGGCAACGAGCACTATAGCCGCCACGGTAACCGAGTTGCACAACCAGGAAAAGGTCTGGACAGACCTCTACAATGCTCACAAAGCCGAGCTGGTCAACTATATCAAAGGCCAGTGGCAGCGGAGCGACGATGAGGCACAGGATATTGCACACCAGGCGTTTGAGCGACTGCTGTGCCTTCCGGACCCTGGCCAGGTGGAAAAACCACGGGCTTACCTGTTCCAGCTGGCCAGAAATCTGCTGATTGATGAATGCCGCCGGGACAAGGTGAAACGGGAGCGCCAGGATACGCTGTATGCCCTCAGCCAGCAGGAAGACCTTCGCTCGCCGGAGTCCTGCGCGTTGCAACGCCAGCAGCTCACGCTTTTGCAGGAGGCGATTGAGCGATTGCCGGCCAAGCGGCAGCAGGCATTTGTGCTGAGCCGGGTGCACCAGCTGAGTTACCGGGAAATTGCTGAAGAAATGAACATCTCCACTGAAGGAGTTAAAAAACACGTAATGCGCGCCCTCGACGCCTGCCATGAGTTTCTGAGCCGGGATACAGACCGCGGCCGAGCACGCAAATAGTGATAGCCACCATGAACCAATACAACGAAGAATACGAACCCCAGATGATCCCGAGCCCAAGAGAGCAGGCTCACCAGTGGATGGTTCGATTGAATGACGATAACGCCACGGCACTTGACCGACAGCGGTTTCAGCGCTGGCTTGCCATTGATGAAGCCAACCGCCAAGCCTGGCGGGAAACAGAGATCATTTGGCAACAGGCGACTCAGATAGACAGCGATCGACTGCGCTCGACCCATCGCGGGAGTGGTCTGGTGAAGAAATTGCTCGGCTGGCTGCAACCCCGCGACGCGTTCAACAACAGCCTGTGGATGCCCACAGCCCTGGCAGGTGTACTTATGTTTGCAGTGGTCCTCTGGTTTAATCAGGCCCCTGCACCAGGCTCCAGCGCCGTTATCTACGCAACCACCATCGGCGAGACCAAAGATGTCTACCTGCCTGAAGGCTCGGTGATCACCCTGGGAGGCGACAGCAGCGTAGTATTACACCTGAGCGCTGACAAGCGCAGGGTGGAGCTGAGACGCGGAGAAGCTTTTTTTGATGTCCATCCTGACAAGAGTCGCCCGTTTGTGGTCGGTGCCGGGGACACCCAAGTCACCGTCTTGGGCACCCGCTTCAACGTCAATCGATTTAACCATCATTCTCGTGTCAGTGTTGCTCATGGCCGGGTTGCCGTCGAAAACCAGACAAGCCAGGAAAGAGTTGAACTGACGCCGGGACAGGTGGTCGACAGTCAAACCACCGGCCTGGCACCCATTCATACCATCCAGGCAGACCAGTCCGGCGCCTGGCGCAATGGCCTGCGTCTCTATATTGACGCACCTCTCAGCGATGTGGTCTCCGATTTTAATCGACACAGCCCCAAGCCTTTGCAGCTGTCGGATTCAGGTCTGGCCCGGCTGCCGGTGACGGCGATCTTCCCGGCGGATGACCAGAAGAAAATGCTCTTGTCGCTGCAAGACGTACTGCCCATCGAGCTCCTGCACCAGGACCAACAAATTATCATCCAGACGCGGCGGTAATTGCTCCGCCGCGCCCCGAAAACCGCCGAATCCGGCGTTTTCCATTGCAGCAAATTCCGCTACCATTGCCGGTATCACACAGCGCCTACAACAATAACAGCTGCAAGACTGCCGGATGCTCAATCGCAAGACCCTCAGCGCGCTGCTGCTGGTACTGGCCCCTCTGGGATCGACCGGCGCAGACACCCCCAATATCGATCTCGCCGCCCGATCCACTCTGGATGTACAGCAGCGTCGCTCGGTACGCCTGCCTTCTCGCCCCTTGCAGCAAGCACTGATCGATTTTGTCAGCCAGACCGGAACCGGGGTGGTGATCGCCGATGGGGTCGACAAACGCATACCCACCAATGCGGTGCGCGGCTACCTCAACAGCGCCCAGGTCCTGGACCGGCTGCTGTCGGGCACAGGCCTCGCGGCCAGCGCCAAAGAGGGCTACTTCCTTATTCACCCCAGCAACGGCGACCATACCGTCGTCAGCGATGCGCCCCCACCGGTGCTGGAAGAAGTGGTGGTTACCGGCTCCTGGACCCAGGGACAGAGGTTTCCCAGTGCCAGCAATATTGCGGTAATCAATGCCCCCCGCTTTGAGAGTTACGGCTCCGTCAGCGCCGCGGACCTGGTTGCCTATTTGCCTTCAGTGTCCGGGACAGAAAATCAAACCAACCAATTTGACAATAACTTTGCCGCAGGCACCAGCAATATCAATCTGCGGGGACTGGGCGTCAGCCGCACGCTGGTGCTACTGAATGGCCGCCGCAGTGTCAGCAGTGCGCTACCCCACAACGATGGCCAGAGCTATGTCGATCTGAACTCATTGCCCTGGCAAGCCCTGGACCGTATTGAACTGCTCAAAGACGGCGCCGCAGCCACCTATGGCTCCGACGCCGTTGCCGGGGTCGTCAACTTTATTACCCGAACCCCGGAAAACGGCTGGCGCTTTGACGGCCATTTCAAACACGTGGACGAATCCGAGGGAGACTGGAACCTGGCGGCCAGCTGGGGTTCAGCCGGGGAGAAGCTGGAAATTCTGAGCAGCCTGGAATATTTGCAGCGCAATGAACTGGCGACCACGGATCGGCTGGAAATCACCAATCCACGGGTGGATTTACCAGACAGTGATCGGGTGGTGTTTGGGTTGTCCTCTGTGGGTAATCCAGGTTATTTCCTTCCGATCAGCGCCGCAGTCGCCGCGGACGGGATCACCGAGAGCGAACTGGCATCGATCGCACAAACCGCAAACCGTGTTGCCGATCCCGGATGCTCCGAAAGCCTGGGCACTCCCCTGAGTGAAAATCGCTGTGGCTACAACTACATCAGGTTCGATAACCTGGTGGAAAAAGAGCAGCACCTGCGCTGGTTTACGAGTGCCGACTGGCAGCTCGATGAACACCGGAAATTGTATGGTGAGCTGCTACTGAGCCGCTCCAGCGTGCCACAATGGAAAACGTCGGCTTCCTACGCTCCTTTGCAGGAAGCGGATGGCACTTTTTATGTGCCTCCCACGCATCCGGCCCTGGAACAATTTCGAGAGGCACATCCGGATGCACAAACCCTGTCCGGTGCAGCCGCTGATTTCGGCGGCGGGGCGCTATACGTTGGTCGCGCCGTCGGCGGGCCAGAGGCCAGGGCACGGCGGGAATCACTGGACTATCGCACGGCCCGATTGCTGGCGGGCATGCAACTGTGGCGCGACCATGGCGCGCTGGATCTATCCTTACTTTACGCGGTAAATCGGGCGCAGGTCATTATCCCCGATACGCTGAAAGCGCGCTGGCAGGCGTCGCTGATAGGATTGGGCGGCCCAAATTGCAGCGGAGATACTCCAGGGGGCAACGGCTGTCAGTACTTCAATCCATTTTCCAACAGCCATCCCGGCACCAGCGGCTTTGTACCTGAACTTGCCAACAGCGCTGAATTAATGGCGTGGCTGGAGGGCAAATCGAGGCAGACCAACACCATGCGACTGGCAACCCTCGACGCTCTATGGACCAGCCAGCTAACCTGGTCGAATCTCGAAATCGACTATGCCGTCGGCGCACAATTGCGCCACGAACAGCTGAACATTCACTTTAACCGCTTGTCGCGCCTCGATGGTATCGAACTGAATACCGGGGAGGCGCCGAAAAATGCTCTGATCTTTTTTGCCGGTGGCGAAAATGACAACTTGCAACAGAGCACATTGGCATTGTTCGGTGAATTATTGCTGCCTCTGACTGAAAATCTGGAAGTGCAGGCTGCATTGCGATTTGAAAACTACCACCGATCCGTTGGACATAACTTTGATCCCAAAATCGCCATGCTGTGGCGCTTGAACGACCATTGGAGCCTGCGGCTTTCGGGCAGCAGCTCTTTCAGGGCGCCGTCCTTAAATCAGACCGGGCAAAATACCACCAGCCAGGAGTTTATCGGCGATGCCGGTGTGTTCAAGGCCATTTATCGTATTGGCAACCCGGACCTGGAAGCGGAAACCGCTAACAGCTTTAACCTGGGGCTGCTGTACGAGCTGGACCAACTGAGTGATCGATGGTCGGCGAGAGCTTCGCTGGATCTGTGGACCATGCAGTTGCATGATCCCATCATCCAGCAAAGCGCCAACGACATTGTGAATGAGGTAGTCGCCAATCCTGATTCCCGCTTCGCCAATCAGGTTATTTTTGACAGCGCACAGCGGGTTTCCCACGTCATCACTCACTATATCAATGGTCCCGATCTTTCCCTGCAGGGAACGGACCTGGCACTTAAGGCCAGCCGTGGCTTCGGCCCGGTACATGCCACGCTTGGTGTTGATGCCAGTTTTACAAACCGCTTTAAAGTGGACGACAGCGAGTTAAGGGCAGGGTTTGATGCTGCTGGCCGCTCTAATACCGGCACATTTTTACAGCCACTGCCACGCTGGAAGGGCTCCACCTGGCTGTCACTGGAATGGGAACAACAGCAATTGCAACTGCGCTGGAACTACGTGGATTCATACCGCGATGAAGGTCTGGTGGTACTCAATCTCGATACACTGCCCAGGGAGACTGTGGGCAGCTTTCGCACTTGGGATCTGTTCTATCGCTATCAATGGAGCGATAGCAATTCACAGCTGAGCCTCTCAATTAACAACCTCACCAACACCGCTCCGCCGGATGTCAAAGATGATCTGCGCTATGAGAGTTCGCTGCATACACCCTTTGGGCGTACCGTCAGCCTTAACATCCAACACGATTTCTGAGACGTAGAATGCCGGTCAAGCAGCCGTATAACCACCATCCAGCACCTGTACGCTACCGGTAATGTTGCCGCTGTTCGGCCCGCACAGAAACACTGCCATGGCTCCCAGGTCAGCGATATCGGTAAAACGCTTGGTCGGTTGAGTCCCGAGCAAGACATCTTCCATCACCTGCTGTTCGGTGATGCCACGTGCGCGCGCCGTATCGGCAATCTGATTTTCCACCAGCGGCGTTAACACATAACCGGGGCAGATCGCGTTGCAGGTGACCCCATCGCGGGCACACTCCAGTGCGACGGTTTTTGTAAGCCCTAGTACGCCGTGCTTGGCAGCAACATAGGCGGACTTGTAGGGCGATGCTACCAGCCCATGAATCGAGGCAATATTGACAATACGTCCCCAGCCCCTCGTTTTCATTCCCGGCAACACGGCCTGAATACCATAGAATACGCCACTGAGATTGATGCTCAGCAACCGATCCCACTGCTCAAGTGCAAAATCCTCAACCGGACTGACGTGTTGAACACCTGCATTATTGACAAGAATATCCACAGTGCCGAGGGTTTCCTCTGCATACTGCACCATGCTCAGCACCTGTTCGTGCTTCGATACATCTGCGGGGTGATAACACACCTCCACACCGTACTGTTCGGACAGTCGCTTTTGCAACGTAAGGATCTCCTCCTCATCACCAAAGCCGTTTAACAGCAAATGACAACCTTGAGCGGCAAGCGACTCAGCCACCCCCAGACCGATGCCACTGGTCGAACCCGTTACCAGAGCCACTTTCGAACGTAACAATTCATTCATGGATTTGAGTCTCTTCCTGGATCAAAAGCAAAAAATCGTTAATGGCACACAACGCTTCGGGCTCATCCAGCATGGGCGCATGACCCACGCCGGGGACCTCAACGGCGCGCATTGACGGTAATTCCCGTTGCATACGCTCAAGGCAGACAACGGACAAAAGATCGGACAGTGCACCGCGCACGGCCAATACCGGAGTCCCACTCAGACTCGCAAACAAGGGCCATAAATCCGGCGGCAGGGGCGTTTCTTCCGGTGCATCAAAAGGAGTGGCGATGGCAGGATCGTAGGCGGCTACCGGAATACCATCAGCATCCTGGCGATACAAACGCCCGGCCATCGTCCGCCACTGCGCATCGGTGTAACCTGGAAAACAAACCTGGTTAAGTTCGCGCGTTAAGGCAATCGCCTGCTCCCAGCTTCTGGGGGGCTGCGTTTTACCGACATAACTCAGGATTCTGGCGAGACCGGCCGGGTCCACTTCAGGGCCCACATCATTGATCACCAACCCAGCAATACGTTCCGGTTTTTGCGCGGCCATCAGCATGCCAATCAGTCCGCCCATGGAGGTGCCGATAATCGCCACTTTATCGATGTCGAGTTGATCCAATAACTGCCACATATCTTGCACATAGGTGTGGAGTTGGTAGCGACGACTGTCTTGGTCCCACTGCGAGCGTCCGCGCCCGCGCTGATCGACCGCAATCACTCTGTAGAGGTGACTGAGCCGGGGGCAGAGATCCTCAAAATCCGCACTGTTGCGCGTCAGTCCGTGCATGCACAAAACGGGCGGGGCGGAAGACGTTTCGCGACAAGGATAATCCCGGGCGTAGAGCTTCAGACCGTCCTGCACCTCGTAGAAAATATCTGAATAATCTGGCATTCACTGCTCTCCATTTAAGCCTGCGCTGAGGGCTGTTAAATCAAACTTTCGCTGAGGGCTGTTAAATCAAGCTTTCGCTGAGGGCTCATTCCAGCCGCGCGCAGGCCTGGTCGCTTTCAGTCGGTGTCGGGGAGCCGAACAACATCAACGCTGCAGCCACCAGTGCCGAGGCAAAAATTGCATAGGTTGCAGCTACCGCCGGGTTTTCTATTCCGAACAGCAGAATTCCCAGCAAGTGTGTCACCAGACCCGTGGCCGCCGACCCCCAGGCCACAAGGATGGGAGGCTGGCGAGGCAACAATGTGCCAAGCACAATCGGCACCAGAGAGGCCGCCGCCAAACCATATACGCCTTTCTGTGCAAACAGGCCAACCAACTTGGGCGGATCCAGGGCCACGAGGTAAGCCAGAAGCCCCACCAGCACCAGCACCACTCTCGACAGCATCAAACCACTGCCCTGCTCGAAGCCTTCTTTGCCACTGAATGGCAAATACAGATCCTTAACCACCATGGCCGACAGCGACACCAAAATACCGTCCAGGGTACTCATGCCCGCTGCCAACAACGTGATGGAAATAAACACCAAGGCGTAAGGTCCCCAGTCAAAAGCGGCGAATTCCGAAGCGATGTAACTCACTACCACGCCGTCCTGACGTTCAATCTCCAACCCCTTCAGTCGCGCGTAGAATCCCACCGCAAGCATCAACATAAAGCAGGCACCGGCCAGGAAGGTGGTCACCAGAAAACGATTCACATCACGGTCGTTTTTCAGATACAGCATTTTGGTCAGAATATGAGGCTGCATCATCAGCGCAAAGGTAATCACAAAGCCGCTAAGAAATACCGAGAAAAAATCATGATAGAGATTGCTGTCGGCGTTAAACACACTAGCGTATTGCTCGCCAATGCCTGACAAGGAGGCGCCTATATCCCCCTGAAAGTGATGATATCCCTGTACAAACACAAACAGGGACACACCAATCATCATTATCCCCTGAAAGGTATTGGTATAGGCATGAGCATAACTGCCGCCCATCAGCACATAGGAAAACACGAACAGGAGAATCAGAGTCAGCGACAGCGTCTGCGAGATTGGAAACAGCTCGCTGAGCAACAGACTGCAACCCACCAGAATCAGTACCACGAAGGCAACTGACAGCAGATTGATCACCGCAAAAAACACACTCAGTGAACGACTGCGATAGCGCTGATATATCCAGTCGGGGATGGTAATGGCGCCACTTTCATCGCCCAGCTGGCGAAAGCGACGGGTCAGCAGCAGAAATGCCGTCATGATGCCCGCGGTGCCGGCAATGGCGTAGTGAACAAACGCCGAGACGCCGTGGACATAGACAAAGCCCGGATTGATCACAAAGGTGGCCGTCGACGAAATCGACGCGGCCATCGTCACCCCGATCACCCAGGCGCTCATATCCTTGTTGCCAATTGAGAAACCCTTGATGTCCTGGGTCTTGCGCATCCCAATCCAGGACAGCCACAAGGTCAGGCCGACATAAAAACCCACCACCAGATACTTGAACAATTCAGCAGACATGATTTGGTCACTCTCGATCTCCGTGGCCACTTATTTAAATTCATCGCTTGTTGAATTGTCAAGCCTTGCGTAAAATTGCGCCTCAAATCCTGCCCGACTCCGACAATATGGCGACCTCAGACAACAAAACTGCAGAAAACAGACCCACCGGCAAGGTCGGGCGCCCCCGCAGCGACGACCGCGAAAAGACCGAACGGGGTGAGCGCATCCTGAACGCGGCCGAAGAGCTGTTTGCCCTGCACGGCTATGACGGAGTCACTCTACGCACTCTGGCCAATGCTGCCGGCGTCGATGTCGCCCTGATCAACTACTACTTTGGCCCCAAACAACAGCTGTTCGACACCGTTTTCCAACGACGCGCCAAAATACTCAACCAGGAACGCTTGAGCGCCCTGGAACAGGCCAAATCTGAAGCGGCACCGGAAGCGGTGACCGTGGAGAAGATTATTGAGGCATTTCTCAGACCACTGGAGGTGGCCCAGGAAAGCCAGGATGAGGGCTGGCGCAACTACTGCGCACTATTGGCGTACGTCAACAACTCGGCCGTTTGGGGGCCGCTGCTGATGAGCAAGCACTACAATGATCTGGTGGATGTGTTTGTGGAGGCCCTGCGACATGCACTGCCGGGCTCAAAAGACGAAGACATCTACTGGTGCTACCACTACATGTCGGGGGCCATGTCCCTCACCTTTGCCAACACCGGCCGTATCGACCGAATGTCCCATGGCCTGTGCCGTTCAGATGATTTCCAGGCCGCCTACGACCGCATGATTCCCTTTATTGCCGCGGGTTTCAGGCGGGTGTGCGGATAACATGGTGAAGACATGCCAGGGGTGCCGAGACCGGCACCCCACTCGGGACAGCTTACTTGTCGCCCAATGCTTCCTCGATTTTCTTATCGGTCTTGTACTGACTCAGCGCGTAAACTGACCAGATGGCCGCCGGGATCCACCCGATCAAAGTCACCTGTAATATCAGGCAGATAATACCGGCAAACGGGCGACCAATCGTAAAAAACTGCAGCCAGGGCAACAGCAGGGCAAGTAGCAAACGCATGTTAACTATCCTTTCTGGTTAATATTCTCTGGAGCTTCAATCAAGTGAGCGAAGACTGATCCCGAGTCACTTTAAGGTCCCGCACAATGCCATCCTCCAGGCCATAGATCCAGCCATGCAGGGTCAGATCCTGTCCAGCACGCCAGGCATTGCGCACAATGGTCGTTTCCGCGACATTCCCAACCTGCGCGATCACATTCAGCTCGCACAGACGATTGGCGCGTTCCTTCTCAGTCACCGCACTGTCCACAGCGGTCTGGTGCTTGCGATAGACATCGCGAATATGCTCTAACCAGTTGTCGATCAAGCCATTATTAGCCTCACCCAGAGCGGCCAGCACACCGCCACAGCCGTAGTGGCCGACGACAACAATATGCTTAACCTTCAGTACTTCAACAGCGTATTGAATGACCGACAGGCAATTGAGATCCGTGTGTACGACCACATTGGCAATATTGCGGTGAACAAAAATGGATCCAGGCTCCATACCGACAATCTGGTTGGCGGCAATGCGGCTGTCTGAACAGCCAATCCAGAGATACTCCGGAGTCTGCTGTTGAGCGAGGGAATTAAAATAGCCGGGATTGGCGGATTCCACATCCGCAGCCCATGATTTGTTGTTTTCCAGAAGATCTTCCGGTTTGCTCATAATTACTCCTGATGCACCTGGGGCAAAGTTTCCCCCAATCATCTCGTGTCTGTTTTACCGGATTATGGCTGTATTTGTGGCTCCGGTGTGAATCGTATTGTTCTGTACCAAGCAGATCATCCGGCCATGCAATTCCCCCACAAATAAAGGGGTATTACACTTGAAAATCGGCGCTAATGACCGCTGGAGTTATACCCTAAAAAGGGCAACAGCACCAATGGCTTAATAACCTCTTTACCCCATCGGCCGACACTTGCGCTTGCCGTCGGGAGGACTATTATCGCTATAAGACCCTGTTGAAATATACGCCGCTATGCTCCAACCAACCCTGGCCAGCCTCAACACCCTGTTCGCGCACGCCCTCACCCAAGAGCCCGCCCGTGCCGGCCCCGACTGGCAAGTACGCGATTTTCACCCCGTCAGTGGCGGTGACATCAGCCACGCCTTTATGCTTTACACCGACGGCCCGAGCTTCTTCGTCAAACTCAACGACAGCGCCATGCTGACCCAATTTCAGGCAGAAGCCCACGGCCTGCAGGCCATAGCCGACAGCGGCACCATCGGCACCTGCGCACCGCTGTGCTGTGGTCACTTCAAGAACCACAGTTACCTCATTCTGGAAGGCCTGCAACTGGAGAGGCAAGGCGAATGGTACCAGGCGGGCCAACAACTGGCTGCCATGCACAAACGCCCCGCCGGCAGACGTTACGGTTTCGACCAGCCCAGCTACTGCGGCACCACCTACCAGCCCAACGACTGGCATGACAATTGGGCGGAATTCTTCGCCGAACAGCGCATTGGCCACCAACTCACCCTGCTCAACTGCCACCAAAAAAACCACCCTGACATCCAGGCAATCATAGACAGCGTGCGCCACCGCCTGCATGATCACCAACCCACACCAGCGCTGGTTCACGGCGACCTCTGGAGCGGAAATATAGGCTTTCATAACCAACAGCCCGTCATCTTCGACCCTGCGACCTACGTCGGCGACCCAGAAACCGATCTGGCCATGAGCGAACTGTTTGGCGCCTTTCCCAAACCCTTTTACCAAGGCTACGACTCCGTGCTCCCCATCGACCCGGACTACCCCCGAAGACGCCCCCTTTACCAGCTCTACCACCTCATCAATCACGCCAACCTCTTCGGAGGCCACTACCTGGAACAGGTGCGCCAGCAACTGCGCCAACTGATGAACTGACCATCAATGAACCCAAACCGCCCGCAAAAACCCCTGTTCTGCATCGCTCACCGCGGAGGCAGCCAGCGTCACACCGAAAACACACTCAACGCCTTCGAGGAATCCCTGGCCCTGGGCGTCGACGCCATCGAAATCGACGTATGGCTGGTTGGCGGACAACTCCTGGTCACCCACGACCGCCGCCTGGGCAACACCCTGCCGGGCCAAGGTCGACTGCTGGAATACCATCCGGACCACCTTCGCAACCTCGAACTCGACTGCGGCAGCCGCGTCGCCACTTTACAAGAAGTCTTGACCCTGCTCGGCGATCGGGTCACGCTCAATATCGAACTCAAGGGCCCGGGGTGCGCCACGCCTGTCGCCCAGGCACTCCAAGCCTACTGTAGCGACCACGGCCTCAACTACGACAGCTACGTTATCTCCAGCTTCGATCACCGCCAACTCTACCAATTCAGAAGTCACCTGCCCGAAGTCCGCATTGGTGTACTCACCCTCGGCATCCCCCTGGACTATGCCGCCTGCGGAGAAGCCCTGCATGCCTGGTCCTTCCACCCCAACATCGACTTCATCAACCAGGCGCTGGTCGACGATGCCCACCGCCGAGGTTTTCAAGTCTGGGTCTACACCGTCAATGAAATAGATGATTTGCAGTGGATGATGGAAATGGGCGTCGATGGCGTATTTACCGACTATCCCCAAAGAGTACTGGACCTCAACAAAGAAATATCAAAGGCCTGAATTATGCTGCTAAAGCCAGTCGCCCTCAGAGCGGGCTGCTACGGGGAATAGTGCCAATCAGCTTAACGAAGTGACGTTCAAGCGATCCCTTGATACGTGAAATACCGCAACAGCCCCATTGCACAAATGTTGAGGCACCAGCCCCCCAAGAACTACAGAGCCAAGGTGGCTGGGGGTTTCGTTATCTGAGCATAAAAGGCGAGCGCCGAAGGAGCAAAAGAGACCGGCGTTTTTTGCCGGGCTCTTTTGTGACTGAGGGAACCCCGGAGGGGCGCCGACTCGCTCAGAGAACGGAACCCCCAGCCGCCGATTGAGGCACCCAACGACCGGCTTCTTTCAGCTGAACCACCCTTTACTTAAACCCCGAGAGCGGATTACCTGATGCCAATTGAGGCAAAAAACTGGAAACCGCCTACTCCAAGCTACCCAACTGCCGCCGAAAAATAAAAGCGGGCTTACCGCCAACCTTCTTCCGCCGCACCAACTCCCACCCCAAGTGCCGATAAAAATCCGCCCGATCCGTAGCATAGAGCAACAATTCCCCGACCCCCTGCTCACCGGCATAACGCTCAACGCCGGCCATCAAAACCCGGCCAAACCCCAGATTCCGATGCTCAGGCAAAAGAAACACATTCGCCACCCAATGACTGGGCGAAAGACCGCCGATGCGCTGATAACGCACCAGACTCACACTACCAATAGGACGACACGCTCGAACGAGCACCAGGGTTACCGGGACCGGACCCTGCAAATGTTGCCGCAAACCCTGTTCGCGGCAACTGATACTATCCTGCGGCCACTCCCGCTGATGCCAGCGCGCCAACTGCGGCAACCACTGAGCACACTCACCCAGTGGCACCAACCTCAGCTCAGCCGCAAACGGATGACCACCGACCACCGAGGCCTACTTTACCTCTTCCCCGTGCGCCTGACGATCCGCGTGATAAGAAGACCGCACCAAAGGACCACAAGCCGCGTGCTTAAAGCCCAACTCATTGGCCTTCGCCGTATACTCATCAAACTCATCGGGATGCACATAACGCTGCACCGGCAAATGATCCTTCGAAGGCTGCAGATACTGACCGATCGTCAGCATATCGATATCGTGGTCACGCATATCCTGCATCACCTCGAAAATCTCCTCCTTAGTCTCGCCCAACCCCACCATCAGACCAGACTTCGTCAGCACATCCGCGCGACGCTTCTTATACTCCTGCAGCAGCTTCAGCGACCATTTATAATTCGCCCCCGGCCGCGCTTCCCGATACAAACGGGGTACCGTCTCCAGATTGTGATTAAACACATCCGGTGCCTCCGCCTCCAGAATATCCAGCGCCACATCCATACGGCCGCGAAAATCCGGAGTCAGCACCTCAACCTGCAAATTTGGCGAACGCAAACGGGACTCACGAATACAATCGGCAAAATGCTGCGCTCCGCCATCACGCAAATCGTCCCGATCCACCGAGGTAATCACCACATACTTCAAACCCATATCCGCAATGGCCTCCGCCAGATGCGTGGGCTCATTGGGATCCAGGGGATTGGGCTTGCCGTGCCCCACATCACAGAACGGACAACGGCGGGTACAGATCTCACCCATGATCATAAACGTTGCCGTGCCGCCGCTGAAACACTCGCCCAAGTTCGGGCAATTGGCCTCCTCGCAGACACTGGCGAGTTTGTTCTTACGCAGGATCTTCTTGATCCGATCCACCTCGGGAGAATTGCCCATCCGCACCCGGATCCAGTCCGGCTTACGCTGCATCTCATCGGTTGCGATGACCTTTACCGGAATCCGTTCCACCTTATCGGCATCGCGCAGCTTCTCCCCCTGCTTGAGGCGGCGGGTACGTTTTACCGGTTCCATGCTCTGGTCGTTGGAAGTCATAATGTTTCCGTTTATTGGTCAGAAAGTAGTCGGTCGTCAGTCTCACTGACGGGGATAATTTCATCATAACCCAGCTGGGCGGCAAACTGCTCCGCCACCATAGGCTCCAGCGCCTGCACAGAGCCGGCCCTGGGGTCATCACTCAAGTCACACGTTTGCAGCATCTGCAACCCCTGATAACCACAGGGATTGATGCGCAGGAAGGGCTCCAGGTCCATATCGACATTCAGGCTCAGGCCATGAAAGCTGCAACCTCTTCGAATGCGAAAACCCAAGGACGCAATCTTGGATTCCACACCATCACGCTTGACATAAACACCGGGCGCATCGGGCTTCGGATAAGCGTCTATACCCAGCTCAGCCAGCGTCGCCACTATAGTGTTTTCCGTGAATGTCACCAGATCACGGACACCAATACCGCGCTTTCGCAGATTAATGAGCGGATAGCCCACCAGCTGGCCTGGCCCGTGATAAGTGACCTGGCCGCCACGATCCGTCTGCACCACAGGAATGTCGCCCGGCATCAGCACGTGTTCCGCCTTACCGGCCTGGCCCTGGGTAAAAACACGCGGGTGCTGTACCAGCCATAGCTCATCGACCGCGTCTGCCTCCCGTGAATCGGTATAGTTGGCCATAGCCTTCCAGACGGGCTCATAATCCTGCAGCCCCAGATAGCGGACCCTCAGCTGGCCACCTTTACTGGGCGATTCCCCCACTAGAGCACCATTTTGGTCATGGGGCTGGCAATCAGCTCTTGGTGCAGGGCTTGCAGCTGATCCTCACCGGTGGCGGTGATCATAAAGGTAATGGACTGGAAGCGCCCATTGCGGCTGTCTTTAACGGTAATCTTGGCGGTATCCAGGCCAGGGGCATGGCGCTCCATCACCTGGACCACAAACTGATGGAACTCCGAACCGGAGTCCCCCATAACCTTGATGGGATAATCTTCGCAGGGGAATTCGATTTTTGGGGGTTCCTGACCGGAACCGGCTTGAGAGTCAGACATATTTGGCGCTTTGGTACCACAAAAGCGCCATTATACCCCGGCAATCAACCGAAATCAGCTGAAGAGACTGAGCAGGAACAGCTTGATAGCATCGATCAGACGGGCAAAGAATCCAGCCTCCTCCACAGGTGACAAGGCCACCAAAGGCGTATCCACCAACAGCTCATCATTCAGATGTACCGTCAGATTACCCAGCTCATGCCCCTTGGCGAAGGGGGCGTGAATC
Source organism: Pseudomaricurvus alkylphenolicus (assembly GCF_011683955.1). Lineage (GTDB taxonomy): Bacteria > Pseudomonadota > Gammaproteobacteria > Pseudomonadales > Cellvibrionaceae > Pseudomaricurvus > Pseudomaricurvus alkylphenolicus. The sequence continues at coordinate 45,756 of NZ_JAAQPI010000008.1, read as the reverse complement.
TCTTCGTCGACGTGCAAATTGGCCTGCAGATCATCCACCGACCCTCGCGGGATCGTCAGATAGATATCGTCGGCAATACCCAGCTTGACCTGCTCGCTGGTACCAGACCAAACCCGGGACTCTCCCAGCTCCTGCCCGGCGCTGTAGACCTTGTGCGTCTGGAAGTAGCGGAAACCATAGGCCAGCAGCTTCTGGGACTCTGCCGCCCTGGCTTCGTCGGAACGGGTTCCCATCACCACAGCCACCAGACGCATACCGTTCTTTTTCGCTGAGGACACCAGACAATAGCCTGCCTCTTCGGTATGGCCGGTCTTGAGGCCGTCGACACTGCTGTCGCGGAACAGGAGACGATTGCGGTTGGGCTGATTGATGCCGTTGTACTTGAAGTACTTCTCCGCGTAAATCTTGTAGTGCTCCGGGTAATCATTGATCAACGCCCGAGCCAGCAGGGCCAGATCCCTTGCCGTGGTCAGATGACCATCCGCTGGCCAGCCAGTGGCGTTCATAAACAGCGTGTTATCCATGCCCAACAGCGCTGCCTGCTGATTCATCACATCCACAAACGCGTCTTCACTGCCTGCAACATGCTCGGCCAGTGCCACACTGGCATCGTTGCCGGACTGAATAATCACGCCGCGCAGCAGATCCTTGACCGCAACCTGAGTGCCTTCGCGAATAAACATTTTGGAGCCACCCATCTTCCAGGCTCTGACGCTGATATTGACCTGATCGTCCTCGCTGACACTGCCCGACTCGATCTCGGAAGACACGATATAGCTGGTCATCATTTTGGTGAGACTGGCCGGCGGCAATTGCGTATCCGACTCGTGTTCTACCAGCACCTTGCCCGTATCCGCGTCAAGCAGCAAATAGGCGGAGGCGGCCAGCTGCGGTGGCGCGGGAATGATGACCTGGCGCGCATGGGCGGCAAAAGCCAGGGATGCAATCAAAAGCAGAAGAAATGGCCGAACAAAGGAAACAGTAGACATGAGTTTCACTAAAAATGAATGATGGGTAGGGAAGTTATAAATTGGCGGTTAGTGTATCAGCCGCGGCCCGCCTGTCCAACGGCCGACGGGATTGCTCGTGGTCACTATGTGACCTGGTGCCGGTTATCCATGGTCACGTCACTCGTAGATAACGTGAGGGGCGGGCAACCCCTGGGACTGTATATCACTGCGCAGCCGGGACATAATCCTGTTGTCGGTGATAGGGCCTATGCGAACCCGATACAGTTGATCTCGACGTGACTGATGAATGCTGACTGGCAACCCGGTCAATCTCGTCAGCTGCGCCTGCAGTCGTCTTGCCCCCTCCTGGCTGGAAAAGGCGCCCGCCTGCAAATAGGTATTGTCCGGCAGACGGAATCCGGCTGAGCTGGGCTTTACCTCACCAGATGCCGGCGCTGATGATTTTGGCTCCACCACCTGCACTCTAACGGGCGCGGTACCCTGCTGCAGAAATCCCAGCTTGCTGGCCGCAGCGTAGGTAAGATCAATAATGCGCTTTTCGTGAAAAGGCCCGCGATCATTGACCCGAACAATGACCTGCCGCCCATTGTTCAGATTCGTCACCCGGACATAACTGGGAATCGGCAAGGTCTTGTGGGCAGCGGTCATGCCGTACATATCGTAAAGTTCGCCGTTGGATGTTTGCCGACCGTGAAATTTATTGCCGTACCATGAAGCAATACCCCGCTCATCATAACCTGAACTGTCGGGCAACAGATGATAGGTTTTGCCAAGCACCGTATATGGGCTGTGATTACCGGCGCGGCTGCGCTCTTCATAACGGGGCACCGCATCCGGAATATGGGAAACATCCACCGGCTGACTCGGACCGCTATCACGAACATCGGGTGCGCCACAGGCTGTCAGCAACAAAATCGCAACAAGCAGGCAGATCCTCGACATAGGCCCTTCTCCGTCAGTGGTTGAGTGGAGCAGCGGTCAACACCTGCGACTGCATCTCGCTGGCGGCCTGCTCAATTTTCTGGCTGAGCTGGTAAACGGCCATGGCGTAGAGACGGCTGTGATTGTAGCGGGTGATTACATAAAAGTTCTTCAAGCCCACCCAGTACTCGTCGCCCTGTTCACCACGCAAGCGCATGGCCGTGGCACTGGCTTGCGGAGGCAAAATCTGTTCGGTACGAAAACCTTTTTGTCCCAGGCTGGCAATGGTCTCGGAGGGTTTGAGAGAGCGATTAAGCACCGAAGCTTCGTAATCCTCCGCCGGATTCACTCGATGCACCACCGACTCACCGCGTCGCCAGCCGTGGCGGGCAAAATAATTGGCGACACTGCCAATGGCATCCACGGGGTTGTTCCAGATATCCACAAAACCGTCGCCATCAAAATCTGTGGCGTAGGCGCGGTAACTGGAGGGCATAAACTGCCCGTACCCCATCGCACCCGCGTAGGAGCCATTCAACGACAGTGGATCACGTTGTTGCTCACGCGCCAGCAATAAGAATTGCTTGAGCTCTTTGGTAAAGAACTTACTGCGACGGGGATAATCAAATGCAAGAGTGGAAAGCGCATCCAACACACGATGCTTACCCTTGTGCTGCCCATATCGGGTTTCCACACCAATAATTGCCACCACAACTGCGGGCGGGACACCATATTTGTTTTCGGCGGCTTCCAGCGCCTCACGGTTTTGGCGCCAGAACTCCACACCTTTTTGGATGCGGGAGTCCTTAAGAAAGATATTACGGTATTGCCCCCAAGTCAGGGTCTTTTCCGCCGGGCGGGAAATGGCATCAAGAATATTCTGTTTTCTCTCAGCCTGAGCAAACCAGGCTTCAAGTTCCTCGCGCTTGAACTGATGCTGCTCCACCATTTCATCCATCAACCGCTGCGCTTTGGCGTGTTGGGAATAGCCTTGAGCGGGGTATTGGACTGAGCCCTGAGCGGGGGTTTGGACTGAGCCTTGAGCGGGGTTTTGGACTGAATCTTGAGAACCGGCCATCAACTGGGTACAGAAACCACCCAGCAAAAAGGCGACCACCATACCTTCCAATTTCAGAAGACGTGAAAGACCAAGGCTTTGAAAATTCATTTTTTCACTCCGAAATCGGTGGCTCAGCCAATACTGACCCGTCGACGTTCCGTACTAATGGCCATCAGAATCCCGAAACCCATCATCAGGGTCACAATTGAGGTACCACCATGACTTACCAATGGCAATGGCACCCCCACCACAGGCAACAATCCTGACACCATACCGATATTCACAAAAATATACACAAAGAAGGTAAAGGTGATACTGCCGGCCAGCAAGCGACCAAAGGTGTCCTGAGCGTTGGCGGCAATCCAGAGCCCTCGAACGATCACCCAGGCATAGAGCGCCAGCAGCAGCAAAACCCCCGTCAGACCGAATTCCTCCGCCAGGACGGCAATAATAAAGTCCGTGTGGCTTTCCGGAAGAAAGTTCAGTTGCGACTGGGTGCCGTTGGTCCAACCCTTACCGTACAGCCCCCCGGAACCGATCGCCGTCTTGGATTGGATAATATTCCAACCGGCCCCCAACTTGTCTTCTTCCGGATTAAACAGCGTCAGTATGCGCTGCTTCTGGTAGCCCCGCAGCACAAAGTTCCATATGGGCCAGGACGCCGCCAACAAAATCCCGATTGCCGAAAGTATGTAACGCCAGCGAAGACCGGCAAAAAAAAGTACCAATAAGCCTGATGCCGCGATCAACAGCGATGTGCCCAGGTCAGGCTGGCGCATGATTAACAACGTCGGGATGGCAATTAACGCCAGAACCGCTATCACATGGTGCAATTTTGGAGGCAGTAATCGGCGCGACAGATAGGTCGCCACCATCAAGGGCACCGCCAGCTTGAGAATCTCTGAAGGCTGAAATCGGAAACCACCGATGCTGAGCCAGCGTTGGGCCCCCTTGGCTCCAACTCCCATATATAACACCAGCACCAACAACACCACACCGCCGGCAAAAATCCATGGCGACCAATATTCCATCGTCTGCAGGCGCACTTGCGCAACGGTAAACATCACCCCGTAGGCCAGCAGAAAAAACACTCCCTGACGCTTCAGGTAGTGCCAGTCCTGTCCGCTGGCACTGTAGAGTACGATCAATCCGTAAACGGTAATCGCCAGCAGACCAATCAACAACGGCAGGTCCACATGCCAGCGTTGCAGCAGGCTCACCGGTCTGCGCAGATCGTGACTGGCCTCGGGCATACGTCTTTGGAAGTCTGCGGTTCCGCTCATGGCACTGCGCTCACTAATTCGGATTCAATGGCCAGGTACTTGTCCATAACCCGGCGTGCCACTTTGGCTGCCTTGGAACTCTTCTCGCCGTTTTCAACGATGACTGCCACCGCGATCTTGGGTTGCTCCAGTGGCGCAAATGCCACAAACAGGGCGTGGTCCCGCTGCCGCTCAATCAGCGCTTCGGAATCATATTCCTCACCCTGGGCAATACCAACCACTTGGGCGGTACCGGTCTTGCCGGCAATACGGTACTTGAGGTTACGGCTGATGCTCTTGGCGGTACCCCGGGTGCCGTGCACCACATTTTCCATAGCGGCGTGAATATTGTCCCAGTGTTGCTGCGACACAGGCTCCACTTCGGAGACATTCATCGGTGTTTCCAGCTCACCCATCCGCCGTACCAGTCGCGGTTGAAGTTGCCGACCTCGACTCGCCAAGGTGGCCGTCATCGCCGCCAACTGCAGCGGTGTCGCCAAGGCAGCCCCCTGACCGATACCCACATTAAGACTGTCGCCGGGATACCAGGCCAGTCCACGCGCACCGCGCTTCCACTCACGCGATGGCCAGATACCCTTGCGTTCACTGGGAATATCAATGCCGGTACGATCACCCAGTGCAAACTGAACACCAAACTCGTGCATGAGATCAATGCCCATACGATAAGCCATATCGTAATAATAGGTATCGCAGGACTCAGTGATCGCCTGCATCAGATCCACACGGTGTCCATGCCCTCTGCGCTTCCAGTCGCGATATTGACGCTCTTCGCCTTCCAGCTGGTAGTAGCCGGGGTCGCGGACCTTATAACGCATATCCACTACCCGGTGATGCAGACCACCCAATCCCAACATCGGCTTCACTGTCGATCCCGGCGGATACTGTCCTTGAATGGTGCGGTTGAACAGGGGCAGGTCCAGTGACTCATTCAGTCTCTTATAATCCTTGTAGCTGATACCTGTCACAAACAGATTGGGGTCGTAACTCGGCGTACTGGCCATAGCCAAGACTCCGCCGGTATCCACCTCGATAGCCACAACCGCTCCGCGCCGCTCTCCCAACGCCGCCACCGCTTCGCGCTGCACTTCAGCATCGAGAAACAACTGCAGGTTTTGGCCGGGTTTGGGCGCCACGCTTTCCAGTACCCGCAATACGCGTCCACGGGCGTTGGTCTCCACATATTGGTATCCCACCTCGCCCAGCATTTGAGACTCGTATTGCCGCTCCAACCCAATTTTGCCGATGGAGTCAGTACCGCTGTAGCGGCGATCCGTTTCTTCATCAAATGTGGATAATTCACGTTCGTTGATACGGCCGACATATCCCACCGTGTGAGCGAACAACTCATTCAAGGGATAGTCGCGCACCAACTGCGCAGACACCTCAACACCGGGCAAGCGGTATTCGTTGACGGCAACCCGGGCAATCTCCTCTTCACTCAGCCGGTAGCTGAGTGGTACCGGCTCAAAAGGGCGTCGACGCTGTGTCAGGCGCTTGTGAAAACGCTCCAGTTCTTCATCACGAACACCCGCCAAACGCTGCAACAACGCCAGAGTCGCGTCGAGGTCATTAACCTGCTCCATAATCACCGTCAGGGTATAGCTGGGTCGATTGTCCGCCAGCAGGGAACCATGGCGGTCGAAAATCAGCCCACGCGTTGGCGGCAGTGGTTGCACCTGGACGCGATTGCGGTCGGACTGAGTGGCATAGTCCTGGTAATCGATGACTTGCAGGTTGTACAGGCGCGCAATCAGCACTCCCATCAGCCCCACAATGGCCAATGCAGCCACCACCAGGCGATGGGAAAATATCCTCGCTTCCTGGTAGTGATCCTTGAGATGTTGATGATCGGCCATTTGGGGGGACGGGTCTCATGCCCGGTATTAGAAAATAGAGGTTAGTGCTTGATTGTATTGACTTTGTGGATAGTGCGAAAGTTCAGTGGCGGTGATTATTTATGGTAGGGATGGCGGTTGAGGATTGACCAGGCCCGATAGAGCTGTTCGATCAGAACGATTCTGACCAGGGGGTGTGGCAGCGTCAGAGCCGACAGTGACCACTTGGCATCGGCCCTGGCCAGACACTCCGGAGCCAGCCCATCCGGTCCACCAATCAAAATACTGTAATTGCTGCACTCCATGGACCAGGCGGCCAGATTGTCGGCCAATTTCTCAGTACTCCAGGGTTTACCTTTCACATCCAGCGCAATCACTTTATCGCCTTTGGGAATAGCGGCGAGCATTTGCGAGCCCTCGCGAGCGATGGCCTTTTCAATTGAGGCGTTTTTGCCACGTGGGCCCAGTGGCAACTCTACCACTTCCACGGAAAAGTCCCGCGGCAGCCGTTTGGCGTAATCCAGATAGCCTTCTTCCACCCATCCGGGCATACGGGTGCCCACCGCGATGATTTTGAAACGCATGGTGTCGATCCTTTACCCGCTAGCCTGCTGGCTGCCAGCTCTATTGTTCCTGCTCTTCGTCCTGGTGGCGGCCGGCTGGCTCCATGCTCCAGAGCTTCTCCAGATCGTAGAAATCGCGAGTGGCTGGCATCATCACGTGCAATACCGTATCGCCAAAGTCGGCCAGCACCCACTCCCCCGTTTCCAGGCCTTCGACTCCGATAGCGGCAATACCCTCGTCCTTGGCATCCTGTACGGCGTTTTCCGCCAGCGACTTGACATGGCGATTGGAGGTCCCGCTGGCGATAATCAGAGTATCCATAACGTCGGACAACTCGCTGACGTCCAGGCTGACAATGTCCTTGCCTTTTAAATCGTCCAGGGCGTCAGTAATGATCTGGTTTAGTTCACGACTCATCAGTTGTGTTATTCCTCGTTAAATACAGTTGTTTCTCTTCAATATAGTGCCAAACCGGGTCCGGGAGTAGAAATCGCGGTGAACGACCGCTTTCGATTTGCTCCCTGATTTGGGTGGCCGAAATTTCCAGCAGGCTCAGCGGCACAATCACCAGGCTTCCCGAGGGCTCACGCTTGAGGCTCTGGGGCGCTTTGTGATGATCCCTGACCCATGCGCCCAGCTCCCCGTCGGAGGGAATCTCCCAGCCAGGGCGACTGACCACCACCAGGTGAGCGAAACGGGAAAGCTCCCGCCAGCGATGCCATTTACTCAGATTCACCAATGAATCCATGCCCATGCACCAGCTGATGGATACCTCAGCGCCGAGCTCTTCGCGCAGTTCCTCCAGCGTATCGACCGTGTAGGAGGGGCGCTCGCGATTCAGCTCTCTCGCATCCACCGCCAGCGATTCGCACCCCTCTACCGCCAGGCGGACCATTGCCGCGCGATGGGCGCTGCTGCGGCCCGGCATTTGGCGGTGCGGTGGCAGGTGGCAGGGGAGCAGCCGCATGTCGTCGAAGCCCAGCTCCTGCTTCAGCTCCAATGCCATGCGCAGATGACCATAATGTATGGGGTCAAAGGTGCCGCCAAACAGTCCGACGCAATGCCTTTCGAGCGCCGCCGGAGTGTCCGTGGTTTTAGTCACGAATATGTCCGTCACCAAACACCACGTACTTCTGGGATGTCAGGCCTTCAAGCCCCACCGGCCCCCGGGCATGGATCTTGTCTGTGGAAATTCCAATTTCCGCGCCCAACCCATACTCAAAGCCGTCGGCGAATCGGGTAGAGGCATTGACCATCACTGAACTGGAATCCACCTGGGCCAAAAACTGACGGGCTCGGGTGTAGTTCTCAGTCACAATGGATTCAGTGTGGGCAGAACTGTAGGTGGCAATATGATCCATTGCCCCCTGCATATCGTCCACCACCTTAATGGACAACACCGGAGCCAGATACTCCGTGCCCCAATCCTCTTCACTGGCCGCACCGGCCTCAATCAACGCCCTGGTACGTTCACATCCTCTCAGCTCAACTCCTTTTTCACCATACGCCGCCGCCAACTTGGGCAGGATTACCTCAGCAACTCCGGCATGAACCAACAGCGTCTCCATGGCATTACAGACGCCATAGCGGTGGGTTTTGGCATTGACGGCGATATTGAACGCCTTGTCGAGATCCGCCTGATCGTCGATATAGACATGACAGATACCATCAAGATGCTTGATCACAGGCACACGTGCGTCGGTGCTGATACGTTCGATAAGGCCCTTACCACCGCGAGGTACGATCACATCCACATAGTCGGGCATGGTGATCAGCTCACCCACCGCTTCGCGATCCGTGGTTTCTATGACCTGCACAGCCGTCTCTGGCAGTCCCGCGGCTTTCAGACCTTCGCGGACACAGGCCGCAATAGCCTGGTTGGAATGCAGCGCCTCTTTCCCGCCTCGCAGAATTGTCGCATTGCCGGACTTCAGGCACAGGCTGGCAGCATCGATGGTCACGTTTGGGCGGGATTCGTAAATAATTCCGATAACACCCAGCGGCACACGCATACGCCCCACCTGGATACCCGTCGGGCGGTAGCTCATATCGGTGATCTCACCACAAGGGTCCGGTAGAGCGGCAACCTGCTGCAGGCCCTCGATCATTGCGTCAATGCGGGCAGGTGTCAGCTCCAGCCGATCGAGCAGCGCTTCATCCAGTTGCTGCTCGCGGCCAGCCTGCATGTCTTTACTGTTGGCAGCCAACAGTTGCTCACGAGAGGCGTTCAGCGCCTCCGCCGTGGCCAGCAGGGCACGATTTTTGTCGCCGGTGGAGGCAGCGGCCACCAGACGGGAAGCGGTGCGGGCATTGCGACCCAGCTCGGCCATATAGGCTTTTACGTTCATGCAAACGGTTCCATTGGGAAATCGGTTGGCAGGGCTCCGGGCGGTTATTGCGCTTTCCCGGGGCCAAAGAGGCGGCATTATACCTGATGATGGACTGCTTGGCGCCCCATCCTGGCGTGTTCCTGAGTTAAGGGCATTCTCGCGGCTGATAGGTCTTCCGGGGTGGGACCTCGTGTTGGCTAAGGGGTTATTCTTGGCTGAGATTCGCGACCTGCTCTGCCAGTCGCTGCAACCGCTCCATGGGGTCGTCCAGCGACAGCAGATTGACCTTATCCGCCGCTGACAATGGCAGCAGCTGGCACAGCTGCCAACCGAGATCCCGGCTGCAGACTAAAGGTGGCAGCTTGAACGCCTGAACCGCTGGGTGCTGCTTGAGTTGCTGGCACAGCTCCTGTAAGCCCAAAAACTGCTCAGGCACCTCAATCTGTGGTTCATCCGCGAGCCATTGCACCCGGGCTCGCATAAGCTCATCGGGCTGCACCTCAGTACTCAGCAGACGAAACTTGCGTCCCCCTTCAATGGTGATGCCGAGAAGACCATTGGGGCGTTGTGTCCAATCGACAATGGTCGCCTCCACCCCCACCTGGAACACCTGGGCGGCTGGCCCGACTTCCCTGCCCTCCCGGATTTGCACTACGCCAAAACCCGTGCCATGGCGCAGACACTCGCTCACCAACGAGAGATAACGTTGCTCAAAAATCTGCAATTCCAGTCGCTGCTGTGGGAATAGCATATTCGACAGAGGGAAAAGCGGAATATTTTCTTCGGACATAATGGAATCCAGCGATGTTTGATCATTCCAACAAAGTGGTCACATGCTACCAGAGTTTGCTTCAGCTGGGATTCAGATTCAGGGGCGTAAGCTATCTCCATCATTGCGAAAACCGCACCTAATGAGACAAGGAGATAAGCGATGAACATTTCGCGTAAACTGCTGCCACTGCTGTTAATGGGATTGATCAGCGTCCCTGCGGTGGCGGGTCATAAATCCCAGCATCACAACCGCCACACCGACTTCGCCAAGGTGACGGAAGTGGAACCGATCTACAAAACCATTACCCATCGCATACCCGAACGCAGCTGCTGGACCGAAACCCGATACGTGCCCCGCCACTCCGGTGGCCACCACTATAAATCCCACACTCCTACCATTCTCGGCACCTTGATCGGGGGTGCCATCGGCAATGAGCTGGGCCACAGCAGCACCAACAAGAAAGTCGGTGCGGTGGTGGGCGGCGTCCTTGGCGCCAGCGTAGCCAGAGACTGGCAGCACAGCAAGCACCATCATGACAGTCGTCATCGCGAAGAAGTGGCGGTGGAAGAAGAGGTTTGCGAGGTCAAAGAGCGGGTGGAATACGAGGAACGACTGGTGGGATACCATGTTACTTATCGCTACCAGGGCAAAACCTACCACACCCGCATGGATGATCACCCCGGCAAACGCCTTAAGGTGGCGGTCAATGTGACCCCTGTCAGGAGGTAACCCGAGACCCCGGTCAGGAGGTAACCCGAGCCCCCTGTCAGGAGGCGCAGAGACGTGTAAATTAACGGTATGAGTCCGGTTCGACCGGGGGTATGATGCAGGGTAAGTTGATACAACCCGGGAGACCTGGACCATGAAACCAAGGTGGCTGCTAGCCCTGCTGCTGATCTTTCCCACCTTGGCATTGCCGCCGGGTGTCGCAGCCAAAGACCACCGCCCCGTCGCCAATAAGCAGCAACTGCATACCCAGGGGGCGCAAAACCCTCAGCAGGCCGCCGCCATGGCCCGCCGCCTGCACCCGGGCAAGGTGCTGGGCGTCAAACGCAAAAACAAACACTTTCAGGTCAAGATGCTGCACGAGGGCCGGGTGCGCTACATCAGCATCAAGGCCGAATAGCGGCCAGAAGAACTGCCCCCAGGGAAGAATGGAGACTCCATGCATATTCTGATCGTCGAAGACGAGAACCTCCTGCAACAACAGATTGCAGAACAAATGCTGGCGCTGGGGTATAGCGTCGAAAAAGCCTCAGATGGCCGCGAAGGCCTGTACTTTGGCGAGGAGTACCGCTTTGATCTCGCTATCATCGACCTGGGTTTGCCAGAAATCGACGGCATAGAACTGATACGTCGCCTGCGCGAGAACGACCGCAACTTTCCCGTTTTGATCCTGACTGCCCGGGGCGACTGGCAGGATAAGGTAGAAGGCCTGGAAGCCGGAGCTGATGATTACCTCACCAAGCCTTTCCACCAGGAAGAGCTGCGGGCCAGAGTGCAGGCGCTTTTGCGGCGCTCCGCCGGACAGGCCAGCAATCACTGGCAGTTTGGTCCTCTGCAGATCTTCTTTGAGGAAAAACAGGTACGCCTGAACGAGGCTCCCGTTGAATTGACCAGTTACGAGTTCAATACTCTGGAGTACCTCGCCCGACACCAGGGTAAAGTGATCTCCAAATCTGAACTCACAGAATATTTGTACGCACAGGATTTTGAGCGCGACAGCAACACCATTGAGGTGTTTGTCGGCCGGCTGCGTAAAAAGCTGGAAAACGGAGACAAGTTTATCCACACGGTGCGCGGTCAGGGCTATCGATTTGAGCACCGCCCCTGAACCGCAATCCTTCAGTGGCAGCCTGCGTGCCCTGAAATCTCTGCACGGTCGTTTTATTGCCGCCAGTCTGTTGTGTCTGCCGCTGTTTATCGGAGCCAGTGGCTACTTGCTGGAAGCGGCCTTCAAAGACAATTTGCTGGCCGCCGAGCAACAGCAATTGCAGAGCCAGTTTTATATCCTTTTGGGTGCGGCGGAATTGCAGGAGCAGGAGCCCCAACAGCCCTTATGGATGCCCGAGCAACTGCCCGAGCCCCGCTACTCGCTGGCAGACTCTGGGCTGTATGCGAGTATCCTGTTGTTTCGATCCAGTGATCAGGAAAGTACCGGCAGCGGGAGCCGGTTGATTTGGCAGTCGCCGTCGGCGGCGCTTTTGTCCACCCCGCTTCCCACCCAATCCTCACCGTTTAACGTTCTGTCCGCTGAAGCATTTGAGGAAGGCTTCCGGCAGCGGGGTGATTTTTTCGAGTTGAGCTTTGACCTGACCTGGGAAACCGCTGACGATGAACACCTGCCCCTGCGTTTTCTGATTCATCACCGCCGGGACGCCTTTCTCGCCCAGCTTAAGAGTTACCGACAACAGCTTTGGTATGGCCTCAGCATTCTCGCCATGGGCCTGTTGGTGGTGCAGGTTTTAATCATGCGCTGGGGTTTACAGCCCCTCAAACGCCTGGTGAGAGATTTGAGAAAATTGCCACAGCAGCCGGTGCGGCAACTACAGGGACAATACCCGTTGGAAATTGAACCGGTTACCGACAGTCTGAATCAGGTGCTGCACAATGAGCAACAACAGCGTGAACGCTATCGCAATACACTCAGCGATTTGGCCCACAGCCTCAAAACACCCCTGGCGATTGTTCGCGGCGAGATGACCCAGCCCAGCAATGACGGAGTGATTGACGAGCAGTTGCAGCGTATGGAGAGTATTATTCGTCACCAACTGCAGCGCGCCGTGTTACAGTCCGATCCGCAGATGCACAAGGCGCTGCCCCTGCGCCCCGTTGTCGAGCGGTTGTGCAACGCTATGGATAAGGTTTACCGGGATAAAGGCCTGCAATTTGATATTCAAATCCCCCAGCACCTCAGCTTCCCCATCGCCTCACAGGATCTGTTCGAGCTGCTTGGCAATCTGATTGAAAATGCCTGTAAGTATGGTCGCAAACAGATAGGCGTGAGTGCTGCATTGGAAGATCGTCAGCTATGCTTGCAGGTAAGCGATGACGGCGAGGGCGTGGCGCCCCCGCAGCGCCAGACAATTCTCCAGCGTGGCGCCCGAGCGGATACCGCCAGGCCGGGCCAGGGTATTGGACTGGCCGTCAGCACCGATATCGTCAGCGCCTACGGTGGCAGCTTATCCGTCGATGCCAGCGAACAGCTGGGAGGCGCGGAGTTCAGCGTCCGCCTCCCCCTCAACCACTGACCCCCACCGAACAATAGGTGATCACGCGCTGGCGTCCGCCTGAGCCTGCAGACGGTCACTGATCACTTGCGGCTTTCCCAATGGCTGCACCAGCAGAATCAGTCGGGGCAATAACGTCAGCGCCGCCAGAATCGCCGCCAACATGGCCGCGCCAGTGAGCAATCCGAAGTAAATGGTGGGTATAAATTTCGACAGGGACAAAATCGAAAAGCCCATAATAATAATCACGGAGGTATAGAACATAGCCCGGCCGATGGAGCCGTGGGAGCGATGCATGGCCGCCACATAATCACCATCAACCGCGAACTCCCGTCGGAAACGTGTCAGGTAGTGAATGGCGTTATCCACCCCGATGCCCACAGTGATGGCCGCGATGGTGATCGTCATCATATCCAGAGGCACACCGGCAATACCCATTCCGCCCAACACCACAGCCGCCGCCAGCAGATTGGGAATAATGGCGATCAATGCCAAGGGCAAGGAGCGGAACAGCACCATAAACATCAACATGATGCCGACAAATACCGCACCCAGTGTAACAATCTGGGAAGTGTAGAGGCTCTGCAGCATATTGTTATAGAGCAACAGCAGGCCGGAGAAATGCACTTGCTCTTGCTTGAATCCCAGTTCCTCTACCGCGTAGCGATGAATTTTTTCGAGCAGTTCCCCACGTCGCAGATTGGGGTCAGTCTCCATGGCACGCAGGGTGATCCGAGTCTGGTTGTCTGGCTCTGATAAGTAGGGGTCCACCAGCACGCTGTTGATTTCAGGCGGCAGAGCCTTTTTAACCAGGGCCAGCTCAAAGTCGTTCAACGGCGCATTATTCAGATCGCTGGCCACTTGATAAGCCGTGGCCAAAGACTGCACTTTGCCGATTTCGGGCAGGGAATCCAGGTAATCGTGCAGGCCTTTAATGTCTTCTATACCACCAACAGTAAACCAGTAGCTGCCCGACTGCGGATTTTGTTCTGAGAACGGATCGGCCTCTCCAAAGGGGTCTTCCTCGGCAAAGGGATCAGGTTCGGCGAAGGGGTCCGGCTCATCAAACGGATCGGCCTCGGCAAAGGGATCATCTTCACTGGCAACGCCGGTTTCCATTTGCAGCTCTTCCGGATCCACATCCAAGATGATATCGAGCGTGATGGTGCCACCGAGGTTTTTATCGATCACCGACATACCTCGATAGATTTCGGTACTGTCATGGAAGTAGTCAATAAACCGGTTTTCCACTTCCAATTGCCGTATCCCATAGGCGCTGAGCAGTGCGAGCGCAATGCTCAGCCACAAGACCAGGGCACGATTGTGTTCAGTAAAACGGGAAAACACGGTGGTGAAGGCGGCGGAATTGTCCCCCTTGTCCCTGGGTTGCCCTTTAGGCAACACCATCAATCCAGCCGGAATTACGATAAATGCCAGGCACAGAGCCACCCCCAGGCCAATGGTCATCATCCAGCCAAAATCGATCACCGGGCGAATGTCGCTCACCACCAGCGAAACAAAGGCCACCATACTGGTCAGGGTCGTATAGAGACACGGCCGCGCCATATAAGCGACGGTGCTCATCACCAGCTCTGCCTGAGGAGCCTCTGGTGTGGCCGCATGGAATTCCCGATACCTGACCACCAGATGGATAGTGATTGCGAGGGAAATAATCAACAGCAAGGCTACAAAATTCGATGAAATCACCGTCAGGCGCCAATCGATCCAACTGAGAAAACCCAGCATCAACAGTACCGCGGTCAAACAGGTCATGATCGGCAACACGACGAATCGCAGCTGGCGGAAAATGACGGCCATGATAACGATCATGAAAACAAGTACGCCTATGCCAAATACGCGCAGATCGCTGCGAATAAAGTCGATCATATCCGCGGTAATCATGGTGGCGCCGCCAACAAACAACTGGGCCCTGTCACGGTATTTTTCGACGATCTCCCTGACTTGCTGCACCCGCTGGTGACCGCGCGCCTCCGTCATGGTGCGATAATCCAGGAACTCCTGACTGACCCGTTCCAACTCCGCGTTTTCCGCTTCGCTCAGACCAACCTGGGTTCGTTTCAGACGCAGCGCATCGCGCTGGCGCACGAGTTTCAGATAATGCTCATCCACCTCCAGGTTCAACATCATGGCAGTGGTCTGACCATCCGGTCCCAGCAACATTTCCTGGTAAATGGGACTGTTCCAGAATTCCTGTTTGGCCGCGTCGCGATCTACACCCGGAGTCAGCAGCGTGCGCGGAGCGGTGATATCGCTAAGTGACAGCTTGGGGCTATACAACAGGGGGGCATCCAGCATCGAGAGGGTACTGACCACTCCCGGCACCTTCACCAGTTCGGCCCGCAACTGCTGCATTAATTGCAGTGAGGCATCCGAGAACAGGTCGTCGTGAGGCCGAAAGGTAACGATCAGAAAATCGCCGCTTTGGTAGCGCTGGCTGACCTCCCTGAAATAATCAAGATCAGTGTCATGTTCAAGAGTGAGGGAATCGGAGGAGGCATCCAGCTTAAAGTTTGGCAATCCCATTGCCATAAAGACAGCCAATACCAGAACTGCAAACAGAGCAAGTTTAGGGCGCTCTATGACCAGAGCTCGGTAGAGTGTAACCAGTGTTTCGAACATATCCTCGCCTTGAACAGACCTGTGCACACAAAATGGCGGCCCTCCCGGCCACACGGCGCAAGTGCGGCTATTATGGTGAAAAGTGGCAAGAATAGAAACTGGCGAATACAGACATCTTTTCGGACATCTCCTCAGGTTTTCCAGGCGTCAAACCACTGGGGTACTGGTTTAGCTCGCTTTCTACCAGTATCCGGAGGGTATTTAATGGGTCCGGCCAGCAGAAAAGACAAGGCCCCCCGTCCTCCCTCAAACAGCGCCACCACACCTGCGTTCATTAACACCAACAGCAAAATCACCAGTAGCAGCAGTAACAGCAGCTGCTTTTTACGCTTATTGGGCTCATCTTGCCCGGCCGGCTGCTCCGTGGCCTCGGTTGCCTGTGGCTGCCAGACCTGAGTAGGCATAGCGTCATTAAAGCCCTCAAGGCTTTGCAGCACCTCCTCCATGGAACCAGGGCGGCTCTGGGGATTCTGGGACAGCATCGCCTGCAGCAACCTGCGCATGCCCACCGGCAGTCGTTTAAAGGCCCGACCAACCGCCAGCTTACCCTCGTGGTAGCGAGGCAAGCCGCCCACAAGCAACCGATAGAAAATAACACCGCAGGCGTAGATATCGCTTCGCACCGAAGGCGGCTCCTGCGGCAACGGATACCACCCAGAGCGCTCGTTCAAGGCCTGGACCTGGGCTGACTGTGCTCGGTGAGAGGGCCAGCCAAAGTCACTCAGCTTGATGATATCGCTCTGATCGAACAGCACATTGCAGGGCCTCAGGTTGCCATGCACCACGTTGTTACGGTGAGCAAACGCCAACCCCAAGCCAATCTGGCGTGCCAGGGGCAGCATCTCATCAAGCGTGTAAACGCGACTCAGCCGCTCCTGCAGATTACCCCCGGCGGCGTGATCCATCACCGTAATAAAGGCGTTCTCGCTCTTGGACACCCCGTGCAATTTGATAAGGTTGGGATGCTGAAGTCCCGCCAGGCGCCGCCCCATGGTGTAGCCACCATGTTCGCGGGTGGCTTTCTTCACCACATAGCGCCGTCGGCTTTTCTGCTCACTAAACAGATAAATCGCCTCGTGCGCCGTTTCACGCCAGATATCGAGCAGCTCAAAGTGCTTTTTACCCAGGGCAGCCTGGGCGCGGGCGGCCTGGTGACTGTCGAGATGAGCTCCGTGCAAAAGCTCCAACAGACTGTCGCAGACCTCTTCGGCCCGTTGAGGGCGCTGCTGCGGGCGCGGCGCCAGGCAGCTGAGTGTGAGCTTGTCGAGCGAAGGTGTCACTTCCGGGTTGATACTGGACGGCGCGCACACCCCTTCACTGGGCAATCGCCCTGTGAGCAGCTGAAACAGGATAACGCCGAGGGAATAGATATCGCTGCTGGCCGTAGCGCTGGTCACCGAGTGCTTGGTTTCGGGGGCCATATAGGCCTCAGTTCCCATTATCGATTTGGTCTGGGTCGGATCATCTGCATAGAGGAGTGCGATACCGAAGTCGACAACACGGACGTGCCAATCCCGGTCCACAATGACATTGGCGGGTTTGATATCGCGGTGCACCACCCCGTTGCGGTGTGCACAGGCAAGGGCCCGGGCGATTTGCAGGACGATCTCCAGCTTGCGGGTCAGCCCCAACTGACCGTCTCTCATTACTCGCGCCAGATCCACGCCATCTACATATTCCATGATAAAAAATGGGGTGCCCTGCTCACTCAGGCCCCGGTCGATCACGGGAATGATGTTTGGATGGGAGAGGCCTGCAATGATCACCGCTTCACGCTCAAATGACTGGCGCACCTCGGTGTGATCCTGCATCTGTGAGTTCAAAACCTTGATCGCCACGGGACGCTGCAGGGACAACTGCTGCCCCTGATAGACCGTGGCCATGCCCCCCTCACCGATTTTGCGAGTGAATTCGTAACCGGGTAATGCTATCTGCAAGGTGTTTGGTTCTCCGTAAGTGCGAAAGTTGGCCTTAAGCTCGCTGTTGGCAACACAGTACCTGTGTTGATCCTGCCTTTAATGTAGCATTCCTGGCAACCCCCTCCACCACTGGAGCTCTCGCGGTGCTTTTCTGTATACTGCCGCAAATAGTGTATTCCACTCAATCACGACAGGACAGCGACAGGCACACGCTTACATGCTGAAGATTCAGTTCAAGGACCGGCGACAGAATCCAATCTGGATCATCGAGAAACGCTATACCATTGGTAGCGCCGAAGACAACCACTTGGTAGTGGAGCAACTGGACGCCCACCACGCCCGCCTGTTAACCAAGAATAACCAGCTGTTTTTAAAGGACAATAACAGTCGCGAGGGCTGCTATGTCAACGACCAGAGAATTACCGAAAAACAACTGTTGCCCGGGGACACCATACGCCTGGGCACTCTGGAGCTGGAAATTCTCGACCCCCGTGAATCCCTGACCCAGGCAGTTCTGGAGGACAACGCCATTCCCCAGCGCTGGTCGTTGGTGGCTGACAGCAGCTGGCTTTCCGGTCAGGAGTTTGAGATTCCGCCGCGCAGTGCCATCATCGGCCGCGGCAGCCAATGCGATATCATTATCCCCGGCACCCACATGTCGCGTCAGCATGCTCAGCTGACCGTTAAGGGCAATATGCTGCACGTGCGCGATCTGGCTTCGTCCAACGGCACCTACATCAATGAAGAGCGCGTTGAGGAGGGGATTGCCCGACCCGGGGATCGTCTGCGATTGGATGTCTACAGCTTCCGCCTGATCGGACCCGAAAAAGACGCCAACAAAACGCAGATTCGACGCGCCGTTGCAGCTCCCACCGTAGCCAGAAAAACCGTAAGCGACGAACCCAAACAATGGATAACCAAGCCCACCTCGCCGGGCAATCGCATCGAGCCCGAAACTCCGCGCGGCTCCCAGTGGATGTTGGCCCTGAGCCTCGCACTCTGCGTTGCCATTGTCGGGGTTCTGGCTTACGTGTTTATCTGAGTTTTATTGCGCCAGATAGGACTTCTGCAACATTTCCAAATCTGCGCCATTCAATCCCAGGGCGTCCCGAAGATACCCGCCAACAGAACCATAACGGCTGTCAACGCCTTCAAAAAACGCCTCAATATTGTCTTGGTGGACCCCGCAATAGGGTTCGAGCCAGCTGCGTTCCCAGTGTTTGATCTCGGCGTTGCGCAGATGCTGCTCCACAACGCCCAATAAGCGTTCGCTGTCGAAATGCTCCCGCGTCAGCATGTAGTCTTCGACAACCACTTCGCGAGAAACACCAAGGGCAGAGAGAATCAAGGCTGCTGCGATGCCGGTTCGGTCCTTGCCGGCAGAGCAGTGAAACAAGCTGGCGCGTTCACGGTTTTGCACCAGGCTGGTGAACAGCCGACGATAGTGGGGAGCGACATCGTCGATACACTCACGATAAGAGCCCACCACCAGGTCATGGGCCGTTTCGGCACTCAGCTGGTGGGTGGTGATGAACTCCCAGAATTTGGACATGCTTCCGACAAACATTTCGTAGTCGGCGTAGACGGTTGCCCTCAACGCCTGGCTGGGTGTGCGCTCCTGCTCTTCGCGACGACGAAAATCGTGCACTTGGGAAACATCCAGGTGGGCCAAGGCATCAATATCCCGGGATGTCAGATCGCCCAAGTGACCACAGCGGAACAATTTGCGCCAGCGAACTTCCCGGCCATCCTCAGTTTTGTAGCCGCCAAGATCACGAAAATTGACTCCCCCCTCCAGGGGCACAACCCGGGACGGCTGTTCTAACTCTTCAAACATAACCAACTATCTCTTACAGCTTTTTGTCACGCGCTCATTCTTCTCCCCAGCGGGGCATGATGTCCTGGGGTATTTGGCACTGATCCAGAATCCTGCCCACCACGAAATCCACCAAGTCTTCGATGGTTCGCGGCTGGTGGTAAAAGCCGGGACTGGCCGGGATGACCACCGCGCCCAGACGAGTTAATTTGAGCATATTCTCCAGATGAATTTCAGAATAGGGTGCCTCACGTGGTACCAGGATCAGCGGGCGCCGCTCCTTCAGAGCCACATCAGCCGCTCGTTCGATCAGGTTATTGCTGGCTCCGCAGCTGATTGCCGAGAGCGTCCCACCGCTTGCCGGGCAGATCACCATTTTTGCCGGTGAACTGGAGCCCGAGGCCACCGGGGAAAACCAGTCCTCCCGCCCCAACAGGGTCAGCTGCCCGGGTTGTGCACCGTAGGTCGCCTCCAGCATGGCCTGTTGATCTTCCAACTCTTCCGGCAGCGTCATATGAGTCTCAGTAGCAATCACTACCTCAGCCGCCCGGGAAATCATCAGGTAGACTCGGCAATCGGCCGCCAACAAACACTGCAGCAGCCGCAAACCATACTGGGCTCCGGAAGCACCCGTAATGGCCAGAGAAATGGTATGCGGAAATTCAGCCATGATGTGCCCCTTTATCGGCTCGGCTTCTTAACGCCTGCAGCAGTTTTTGGTGTACTCCTCCAAAACCGCCATTGGACATGATAACGATATGGGCGACACTCTCGCTCCCTCGATCGCTCGACCCAAGGCAAGCGCTTAGCAGCTGCTCCATATCGCCCAGAACCTGAGCGGGCACGGGGGACTGTTCTTGCAAGTAGCCAAGATCCCAATTGACACCGGGAGGTTGATACCAGATCACCTGATCCGCTGCTGCCGTAGACTGAGCCAGGGTTTCTCGATGAATGCCCATCCGCATGGTATTGGACCTTGGTTCAATCAAGGCCAGGATAGGTTCTTCGCCCACCTTTGCCCGCAACCCCTCCAGAGTGGTGGCGATGGCAGTGGGATGATGGGCAAAATCATCGTATACCTTAATACCGCCCACCGAACCGAGACATTCCATCCTCCGCTTCACACCTTCAAAGGCGCAAAGCGCCTGCACCGACAGCTCCGGAATCACCCCCACGTTGCGAGCTGCCGCTACTGCCGCCAGTGCGTTACAGACATTATGGAGGCCGGTGTGCCCCCAGCTCACTTCCCCGGCAGATTGTCCCCGATGCAGGATTTCAAATCCCGAACCATCGTCGCTGCTGAGCCGTGCCTGCCAAGTGGTGTCCTGGGCGCATTGTCCCTCAATGCCGAGGGTTTCCTGGGGTGTCCAACAGCCTCGCTCCAGTGTTGCTGCAATCGCTTTATCGCCTTGGGGACAGACAACCAGGCCGTTGCCGGGCACCGTCCGCACCACGTGATGAAATTGCGTTTGAATGGCCGCAAGATCGGGAAATATATCTGCGTGATCATACTCCATATTATTGATGATCAGGGTGCGCGGTCGGTAATGCACAAACTTCGAGCGTTTATCGAAAAATGCACTGTCGTATTCATCGGCTTCTACCACAAAGAACGGGCTGCCACCCAGACGCGCCGAGGTGTCGAAGTTTTTGGGAACGCCTCCAATCAGATAACCGGGTTCCATGTCCGCAAATTCCAGCACCCAGGTCAGCATACTGGCCGTCGTGGTTTTACCGTGGGTACCGGACACCGCCAATACCCATTTATCCTGCAGCAGATAATCACACAGCCACTGAGGCCCCGAAGTATAGGCCAGCCCACGGTCCAGGACTTCCTCCACCACAGGGTTGCCGCGACTCATGGCATTGCCGATTACCACCAGATCCGGTTGCGGCTTTAATTGGGCAACGTCGAAGCCCTCAATAAGGTCGATCCCCGCCGCCTGCAGTTGAGTGCTCATGGGAGGATAAACATTGGCATCAGAGCCTGTGACCCTGTGACCCAGGGACTTGGCCAGCTGGGCCAGACTGCCCATAAAGGTGCCGCAGATCCCAAGAATATGAATGTGCATAGAGAAGAACAATGACTGGATTTGGCTCCAGCTTATCACGGCCGGGGAGAAGCCCGCTATTGCAGAGCGCTGCAGGGCAACTTTCTTCACCGAAGCGGTGAATTTTCGACCAGACTGGCGTATGATGCGCGCCTTTTACGAGACAAGGTTTTCCATCCAATGGCCAAAAAGAATGCGTTTTACGCCCAATCCGGTGGCGTCACCGCTGTGATTAATGCCTCGGCTTGTGGCGTCATCGAAACCGCCCGGCAACACAAGAAGCACATCGGCAAAGTATTCGCCGGCCACAATGGCATTGTCGGTGCCCTGCGCGAGGAGCTGATCGACACTAGTAAAGAAAGCGCCAAAACAATCGCCGCACTGAAACACACACCTTCTGGCGCGTTTGGGTCCTGCCGCTATAAGCTCAAGAGCCTGGAGCAAAACCGAGCCGAGTATGAACGCCTGATCGAAGTGTTTAAAGCCCACAACATTGGTTACTTTTTCTACAACGGCGGCGGCGACTCTGCCGACACCTGCCTGAAAATCTCCCAGCTGTCAGAAACTATGGGTTACCCCATCCAGGCTATTCACGTGCCCAAGACTGTGGATAATGATCTGCCCTTGACGGATAACTGCCCGGGCTTTGGTTCGGTAGCAAAGTATGTGGCGGTATCCATCAAAGAAGCGGCTATGGATGTAGCGTCCATGTGCGACAGCTCTACCAAGGTGTTTATCCTCGAGGTGATGGGACGTCATGCAGGCTGGATTGCCGGCGCCGGTGGCCTGGCCGCGGAGAGTGAAGGCGAAGCGCCACACATTATTCTGTTCCCGGAAGTGGCCTTTAACCAGGAGAAGTTTCTCCGCAAGGTGAAATCCACCGTTCGCAAACACGGCTTCTGCGCCATAGTGGCATCCGAGGGTGCTCGGTACAAAGACGGACGCTTCCTGGCAGACTCCGGCAGTGTAGACGCCTTCGGCCACACTCAACTGGGTGGCGTGGCGCCCACACTTGCCAACATGATCAAGAGCGAGCTGGGCTACAAGTACCACTGGGCACTCGCGGATTATCTACAGAGAGCGGCTCGCCATATTGCCTCCGGCACCGACGTGGAACAGGCCTACGCCGTTGGCCAGGCCGCCGTGGAAATGGCGCTGGCGGGCAAGAACGCAGTTATGCCCGCGATTGTTCGGGGTAAAGGTAAACGCTACAGCTGGAGCATCGAAGAAGCACCGCTTGAACAGATCGCCAACGTCGAGAAGATGATGCCCCGCGACTATATCTCCCGAGACGGATTTGGTATTACCGAAAAAGGCCGGGCTTACTTTGAACCTCTGATCCAGGGTGAAGACTACCCTCCTTATAAGAACGGCATTCCGCAATACGCACGCTTGAAAAAAGTGATGGCGGAAAAGAAGCTGAAAAAGAATTTTCGGGTGTAATTCCACACCATGGGCATGGTGATATGCGTTTCGTCTATAATGGGGAAAACCTGTTAGACGGAAGGCCTCCATGCGCCCGCTTACTTTCACTATTTTTTTCTTCTGGCTGCTGTGTTGCACCTCTGTAGCAGACGACAAAATCCTGAAGGTGGGCGCCTTCGACTGGCCAACAAAGAGTGAGGCTGGAGGCGGCGGTGCCTACTTCGATTTGCTAAAGCGCATATATGAGCCCCACGGTTACCGCATTGAGCCCAGCAGCATGGGTATTGATGAGGCACTGGGGTCACTCTACCGCGGCAACATCGACCTTATGTTGGCCGAGTGGCATCCCCGCCACCTGCAGCAGGACGCTTCCATCCAGGCCAAATTGCTGACCGCGCCCTTCTTTCCTATTGATACCGAGTATGTCGTGGTCCTCATGCCGCACAAGAGTTCCTACCACTGGGAAGAGCTGCTTGCTGACGCCGGGATGCGCCTGGCCTGGGTCGAAGGCTACGATTACCACCAATATCTGGACTTGCGCCAACACACCTTCGATACCGTCGACAGCAGCTGGAAGGGAATCCGCATGGTGAGTTCAGGCAAGCTGGATGCCTTTATCGATGACCTTGACGATGTCCGTATCGCCATGATGCGGCCGGGAGCTCGGGAACTGAAGTTTCGTCGAGAGGTGATTTTGGTGCGTAATCTCTACCCCCTATTTCAGAACAAGGCATCCGGTCACGCCCTCAGTGAGCTTTACGATGAAGGGTTGGAGGCCTTAATCAGCAACGGCGAAGTTCATGATATCTACCGTCGGCATGATCTGAACTGGGAGCGAGTGAAGTTTCTGCGCCCGCATCTCTACTAGCTTTTGTGCCGATGTGCCATTAAACGCCAAATACCGCTATGATGAGAGCGGATTGCGGCCGGCATCACACCGGGACCATTGACCTCGGGCCCTGCGGCGCGCAAAGTGGATACACATGGTCACACCTGTCGAGAGGACGCCTATGGACGCACACGCGATCACCCTGGCGCACAGCCACGAGTTTGCGATTACATCGTTACTGGAACTCGGGCACCCCCATATCGCCGGTATTACCATCACCTCCCCGGACCAATGGGAGCAACACCGCGCTGAGGTGATCCTGCTGGACCACCATTTGCTCCAACACCACTCGCTGGCCAGCTGGTCCGAGTTACCCTGCACACTGGTGTTGCCAGAATCCCTCTGCGGCGGCGAAGTTGCTGAGCAGAACCACAAACAAACCATAGTGCTGCCGCGGGGCGCCGATCCCCAACTGACCCTGAAAGCCATTGGATTTGCCGCCGAACACACCCGTCTGAGACAACAAAATGCATCTCTCAACCGACAGCTGAAGAATAAAGGCGAGGGACTGGAGCGATTGGTCGAAGTAGGCATAGCACTTTCCGGCGAATCGGATCTTGAACAATTACTGGAAAAAATACTTGCTGAAGGGCAGCGCCTGCTGGATTGCGACGCTGCCTCACTATTCTTAATTGACCACAGTGAAGAACCCGCCAGCCTGTTGTTTAAGCTTACACGCAACGCCTCCATTGACGTCCCCTTCAAAGAACATCGGATGCCGATGGATAAATCCTCGATTGCCGGCTATAGCGCCATTACCGGGGAAACCCTGAAAATCGATGACGCTTATACACTGGATGACGATCTGCCCTATCAGTTTAACCGCTCTTTTGATCTGGCCATGGGCTATCGCACCGTAAATATGGCGGTGCTGCCCATGATCGACCAGCAACAGAAAATCGTAGGTGTGCTGGAATTTATCAATCGTAAACGCGAAGCCGACAGCAAATTAACCATCCCGGCCCTGACAGAATCCATGGTCTACCCGTTTGATCAGGAGGCCTTGTCCCTGTTGCAGGCGCTGGCCAGCCAGGCCGCCGTCGCGATTGAGAATCGACGCCTGCTCAATGATGTCCATAACCTGTTTGACGGTTTTGTGCAGGCGTCAGTGTTCGCGATCGAACAAAGGGACCCAACCACCAGTGGTCATTCTTTCCGAGTGGCAGACTTGTGCGAGTCGGTGGCGGCCAGCTTTGACGCTTCTGGTGAATTCAAACACATTCGCTTTCGGGAGGAACAGATTCGCGAGCTGCGCTTTGCCGCATTGCTCCATGATTTTGGCAAAGTCGGCGTGCGGGAGCATGTACTCACCAAAGCCAAAAAGCTCTCGACCGCGGGCTGCGAGATGCTGCGCTATCGGGTGGCACTGGCGAAATCCAAACTCCACAATCAGTCATTGGAACAGCTGTTAAACCTGGCCATCTCCAAACATGGTCTGACACCGGAGCTGCGCAGTCAGATTGAACGCGAGCGGGATACTGAGTGTGGTCAGCTGGATGAATATCTGGAAGCCATTCTGACCGCCAACGAACCTACCATGCTGGCCGAAGGCACATTTGAACACCTCGAACGTATCAAGGCTCATCTGGTTCAAGACTGTCATGGCAATCTGCGGGGGCTGATCAGCGAAGAAGAGTTCCAGGCACTCAGCATCCCCAAGGGCAGCCTCAGTACCGCAGAACGCAAGGAAATCGAGTCACATGTGAATCACACCATCGATTTCCTGCGGTTGATTCCATGGACAGATTCGCTCAAACATGTACCCTTAATCGCCGGTGCTCACCACGAAAAACTGGATGGCAAGGGTTATCCCAATCAATTACCCGCCGAGCAGATTCCTTTCCAGTCCCGCATCATGACTGTGTGTGACATCTACGATGCGCTGACGGCCTCTGACCGCCCCTACAAACCCGCCATGCCCAGAGAGCGAGCACTGTCCATTCTTGAATTTGAGGCCAAAGACGGAATGCTGGACTCACAGGTGGTACGAGTGTTTATCGAAGCCCAATGCTTCCTGGCCGTGGAGGGGAAACGATATGGCTTTACCCCTCCGGCACCCGCATCAGAATACCAACATCACGTTTGTGACTACGATTTGCATCTGGACCACAAGCATTAGACCTCGCTACTTCGGTGCCACGGCACCGGAATCGGGTCGCCGCGGATCCGCCGCCCCATAAAACAGGCCGTTCTGCCAGAGAATCGATTGAGCGCTCCCCATAGTGCGTACCCGCTGCACTTCATGTCCTTTTTGCGTCAATAACGTCTGAGTATCGACACTGAATCCCGGCTCCATAAACAGTTTGTCGGGTTGCCACTGGTGATGAAACCGCGGCGTATGCACTGCCTCAGCCACGTTCAATCCGTGGTCCATAACGTTGACCAACACCTGTAAGACTGTGGTTATGATACGACTCCCGCCAGGACTCCCAGTGACCAGGAACGGTTTGCCATCCTTGAACACCATCGTAGGGGTCATAGAGCTCAAAGGGCGTTTTTTCGGCTGTATACTGTTGGCTTCGGCGCCTATTAGCCCGTAGGCATTGGGCGCACCCGGCTTGGCGGAGAAATCGTCCATTTCATTGTTGAGCAAGATCCCGGTACCCGGCACGGTGATCCCTGAACCAAAGGAGAAATTCAAGGTGTAAGTATTTGAGACCGCATTGCCATCGGCGTCCATAACAGAGTAATGCGTAGTATCACGACTTTCGTCCGACCCCTTAAGGCCCGGAGAAATTTGCGCAGAGGGTGTGGCCCGATCCCCATGAATGCGCCTGGCAATGGCCTGACCATAACCCTTGGCAATCAGCTCCTTGACCGGTACGTCCACAAAGTCGGGGTCTCCCAGATATTTGCTGCGGTCTGCGTAGGCCCACTTCATGGCCTCGACCATCCAATGGATGGAACGGCTGCTGCCGACACCGGCCTCTTCCATGGGGAAGGTTTCCAGCGTATTGAGCATCTGTAATAGATGTACACCGCCGGAGCTGGGCGGCGGCATTGAGACCACCCCCAAACCGCGATAATTCCCCGCCACCGGTTGACGCTCCACCACGCGGTAGGCCAGAAGATCTTCACGGGTGATCAGGCCACCCGCACGCTCCATTTCCGCAACGATTTTGTCAGCGATTTTGCCCCGGTAAAAAGCGCTCTCTCCATATCGCTGGATTTGTCGTAATGACCAAGCCAAATCTTTTTGCCGTAGCACCTCCCCTGCGGCATAGCTGTTGCCATCGGGCTTGTAATAGGCTTTCAGCGTCGCCGGATTGCGTTTGAGGTGTTTGTACGCCGCCAGCTTGTCCGCGAGATCATGTGTGACTGCAAACCCTTTGTCGGCAAGTTTGATGGCAGGTGCCATGACCTGCTTCAATTTCAACTTGCCATAGCGCTGTTGAGCATGCACCAGACCGGCAACGGTTCCCGGAACACCGGCGGCAGAATGGCTGAAACGAACGCGGTTTTTATCCACTGCGCCCTCGGCATTGAGGAACATATCCCGATGCGCGGCAGCAGGGGCCATCTCGCGATAGTCCAGTGCCAGGGTTTTGTTTTCTTCGGCCAGGTGGACCAGCATAAATCCGCCGCCTCCGAGGTTTCCGGCCCTTGGCAGCACCACCGCCAGAGAGAAGCCAACAGCGACCGCAGCGTCCACCGCATTGCCTCCCTGCTCCAGGATTTCCGCACCGACCTGCGAGGCAAGATGATGCTGTGAAACCACCATGCCCTGCTCACCAATCAGCGGATGGTGAATGCTGTCATAGCGGATAATGGGTGCCGTGTCTGCAAGAGTCCAATTGGCCAGCATCCAGCAAAGCCAGAACACGCACGCTTTCATCACATTGTTTTGCATATATTTCCCCATGCAATCAGGCAAGATCCGGTTGATCGTCTCCCCGGTTAATGCCATGGTTCGTATTAACCCGGCCATGTTAGCACTTTCAACGGATTTCGCATTGGTGAGCCCCACTAAAGACTCAGCGCACTGTCTTGACAAAATGCCCTCACTGTCGATCGCCAGCGGCGTTTTGCGGGTATTGACGGTTCTTGCCGGGCTTGCTCTGTCAGGTTGTGAAGAGCACTCTCTCGCTACAATGTCGGCCGCGTTCGATAGTGACCGCTATCGGGTTCAGGTCAGTGACAGTCAGTTCTCAGTATATGATCACCAGCGGGGAATATTGATCTGGAACAGCTCCATGAATCAACTGCTGCAGGCACATCGAACTGATTTGCGATTCACAGAGTCCCACGGCTCATACCAACATCAGATCACGGTTCATGAAACCTGCACTCAGCCCCTCATCGACAAAGCGGAATCCCAACGCCATTCGCTTCTCATTGCCGGAAATTTCGACAGCCCGGGCGAGTGCAGCGCGCTGCGTTTTGCGATACGGATATCGGTCAATCAGGACGGATTGAGAATAATTGCGTCCACTTCCAATCCGCAGTTCAACCATTTGAGCCTAGGCTTTTCCGCACCATCGGACGAAATAATAATGGGCTTTGGCGCCCAGACCAGCCGACTCAACTTCAAGTCTGAGCGGGTTCCCGTATGGGTACAGGAACAGGGGGTTGGTCGCGGCCGTGAACCCCTTTCGACTTTGGTAAACAGCCAGGCACAGGGCGCAGCCGGTCACGAGCTGAGCAGCTATATGCCCCTGCCTCAATTCCTTAGCAGCCACCGCTACAGCATTGCCCTGGAAAACCCTGAGTTTTCCGAGTTCGACTTCCTGCAACCTGACAATACACAAATCCATGCATACTCACCGGTGCTCAGGTTGCGCTTCACCAGTTGCGAACGACTGCTCGACTGCATTACCAGCAATGCCCGTATCAATGGTCCGATGCGAAGATTGCCGGAGTGGATTCACAATGGAGCAGTGGTTGCCCTGCAGGGTGGCGGTCAACGAGTCATGGAGATTTACGATCAACTAAAAGCCGCCAACACCCCTATCAGCGCCCTGTGGATCCAGGACTGGGTGGGACAACGCATCACGCTGAACGGCCATGGGCGCCAGCTGTGGTGGCACTGGGAACGGGATCAGGATCTCTATCCGGACTGGCACAACATGGTCAACCGCCTCAACCGAGACGGCGTTCGCATTATGGGCTACTTCAACCCTTTTTTGGTGGACACCTCGGAGCACCTCAGCAGACAAAGAAACCTATACCAGGAAGCCAAATCCCAGGGATTCCTTATACGCGATGCCCAAGGCGACATTTATCAAGTCAAGAACACCGACTTTAGTGCCTCGCTGGTGGATTTAAGCAACCCTAAAGCCTTTAACTGGCTTAAGTCCGTCATCAAGGAACAAGTGAGCGTCAATCAGTTTTCCGGCTGGATGGCGGATTTTGGTGAAGCCTTTCCGACAGATGTGGAGCTTCACAGTGGTCAGGATGCTCTCTCTTTCCACAACCAGTTCCCCCAGGAATGGGCGCGGCTTAATGCAGAGGTTGTGCGCGAACTGGGTTTGCGCGGAGACGCCGTGTTCTTTATGCGCTCCGGTTTCACTCGCAGCCCCGCAATCACTCCCCTTTTCTGGCTCGGTGACCAAAACACTAGCTGGGATATACACGACGGCTTACAGAGCGCAGTGGTTGGCCTTATCAACAGCGGCCTCAGTGGAATGACGTTAAATCACGCGGACATTGGTGGCTACACTTCCATTCGCCAGCAAATTCCGCAACTGGCGGCGTGGGTGATGCCTGACGAGTTTGTCGAGCGAAGCATCCCCGGTGCAAACGGTATACCTTCTCCGGCGTTTTCGCTACATCGCAGAAGCAACCTGCTGAAACGATGGATTGAGGTCAGTGCCTTCACGCCTGTTTTTCGCAGCCACGAGGGCCTGTCTCCAGGTATCAACGTACAGGTTTATGACCAGGAAGTGCGCGATCATTTCGCGAAATTTGCTCAACTGCACAAAGCTCTGTTCCCCTACCGCCGCACCCTAATCGATGAAGCCAGCGTTCGCGGCTGGCCACTGGTGCGTCATCCTCTGCTGCATTTTCCGGAGCAGACGGTTTTTGAACAAATGGCTCCCCACGAACTGCAGTTTATGCTCGGTGACAGCATCATGGTTGCGCCGATGCTGACCCCTCGTAACGAGAAAGTATCAAGGCGTGTATTCCTGCCACCCGGCACCTGGATTGACCTGTGGAGCGGTGAATCCATCAGCGTCTACGACCAGGCAGTCACCCTGAGGAGAACACCCGAAATGGGTCAGCCACCGGTATTTCTCCTCGATAACGACGCCAGCTCGCAGCTGATTGTTCCATCATTGCGTGATGCGGGTATGTTGGAGCAATGGCCGTCAGCACCTGCCTCCCCCTGAAGGCGATATACACACTCAAATTTGAGTTTCAAGACACGATGTCGCCAATATCACTGGCATTTCGGTCGCGCAAGACCTCTACCGCCAACCCAGTCACACTTTTTCTGGAACCCTGTCACAGAACGAGCCAATTGACTGGTGCAATTATTCAATTCAGGCATAATGATTAGAATGTAGACAAAATAAACAGTTGGCGCGTATTGCAACATTTTCGCCCTGCGATTAGACTGGGCCAACTTACAGAATTTGAAGCATAGCTAAATCAGAATAATCCGGTTCAAAGAGTGGAAAGTATGAAAAAGTTCATCAAGACCCCCCTGATAGCCCTGGGATTGGGCCTAGCACTTCCCTTTGCAGGCGCCCAAGCCGAGTCCAAGAACGATGCACAGGACGCCCTCAATGCACTGAACGCCAGTGTTGCCAGCGCTGAGCTCACACTTTCCGTGGTAGAGGCTGAACATGCCATTCGCGGCGTACAGGCCCAGGCGGCCGTTAATATGCTGGCCGCCAGCATTGCCGGCGCCGAGCTGAGCATCGCCTTGGCAGATGCGGGCGATGCCATTCGCTTTGGCCAGGGTCAGGAAGCCATCAATATGCTGGCTGCCAGCGTTGCCAGTGCCGAGGTCAGCATTGCATTGGCCAGTGCCAGCGAAACCATTAATGGCGTCAGCGACATGCAAATGCTGGCCGAATTAGACCAGGTTTTGGACGGTAAAGATGCCGACACAGCTAATGACCTGATCATGGCTGTTGTTGCCGAGCGCCCGATGTTGGCCGCTGCGGTACAGGATATGGCGGTTGGCGCCGGCTACGATGAAGCCATGGTCGCCTCCTCAGTGTTTGCCGGCCTGGGTGATCTGCCGGCGACCGCTGCAGGCCACTAAAACTGCGCATAAACTCTGGCCTGCTCATCACAGGCCAGCCCAAAAAAGGCCGCTTAAGCGGCCTTTTTTATTTTGCCAGGTGCAGGCTCAACCTCTTAACAGCCCCAAGAGCTCGTCCCTTTTGGCCTCCATCAATGCCTGATCTCCTCGGGTTTCCACATTCAGGCGCACCACCGGCTCAGTATTGGACATACGCAGATTAAAACGCCAGCTGTCAAAGCTCATACTGAGCCCATCTGTATAGTCCAGTTCCGCCCCAGCATCCGAGTAATGTTGCTCGACGGCTTTTAGTGCCGCCTGAGGATCCTCGATCTTGCTGTTGATTTCGCCGCTGCATGGATAAGCCGCCATACACTCATCCACCAATTGGGCCAGAGATTTGCCACTGTGGCACATCAATTCTGTCACCAGCAGCCAGGGAATCATGCCGCTATCGCAGTAAGCAAAATCACGGAAATAGTGATGTGCGCTCATTTCCCCACCGTAAACGGCATCTTCGGAACGCATACGCTCCTTGATAAAGGCGTGCCCGGTTTTGCTCATAATCGCTTCACCCCCCATCTTTGCCACCAATGCCCGGGTATTCCAGGTCAGGCGCGGGTCATGCACGATTTTGGCCCCCGGATTCTTCAGCAAAAAGGTTTCGGCCAGCAAACCTACCAAGTAATAGCCTTCGATAAAACGACCACTGGCATCAAAGAAGAAACAGCGGTCAAAATCACCGTCCCAAGCCAACCCCAAATCCGCGCCAGACGCCTTGATCGCCTCCATCGTCGATCCTCGGTTCTCCTCCAGCAGGGGATTGGGTACGCCATTGGGGAAATTGCCGTCCGGCTGGTGATGGACCTTGACCAGCTCGAAGGGGAGATGAGACTCCAGGGCATCCAAAGCCAGACCCGCGCCGCCATTGCCGGCATTGACCACCACCTTCAGGGGCTTGAGTGCATCTCGATCAACATAGCCCAGCAAATGCTCAACAAAGGCCGGACGAGTATCCTGCTGAATCAGCGTTCCCCGCTGCCCTACAGGTCCGAACTGATTCTCCTCGGCCAAACGTTTGATTTCATTCAAACCCGTATCGCCACTGATGGGGCGAGAACCCTCGCGCACCAGCTTCATACCGTTGTAGTCCTTGGGATTGTGACTGGCCGTTACACAGATACCGCCGTCCACTCCCAGATGAAAGGTGGCAAAATAAACCTCCTCGGTGCCGCATTGACCAATGTGGATCACATCCACACCGGCATCCAGTAGACCGTTGGCAAGGGCTGTTGTCAGATCTGCACTGGTCAGACGGATATCATGTCCAACCACTACCCGCTTGGGCTGCAGAAATTGCGCATATGCGCGACCTACGCGGTAGGCCACATCTTCGTTAAGTTCATCGGGCAGTCGCCCACGTATGTCATATGCCTTAAAACAGGTCAGGGATTGGCTCATGGAGCTTCCTTAAGTGGCGTAAATTATTCCGGTTTGTAAATGTTTTCGTAGACGTAGTTAGTGGCCTCCACAAACCCCTCTACGCTGCCGCAATCAAATCGACGGCCTTTAAATTTGTAGGCCAGCACACATCCGTTCTTGGCCTGGGCCAGCAGAGCATCGGTCAACTGAACTTCCCCGTTTTTACCCGGTGGGGTATTCTCGATGATGGAAAAGATGTCCGGCGTCAGGATATAGCGACCAATGATTGCCAGATTACTGGGAGCCTCTTCCAAACTGGGCTTTTCAACCATGTCGGTCACCGAATAGATGCCGTCTTTCATTTGCTCTCCCTTGATGACCCCAAACTTGTGGATCAGCTCGTCAGGCACTTCCTGAATAGCAACAATGCTGCAGCGGAACTGCTTGTAAAGTTGCACCATTTGCGACATCACTCCGTCGTCTTCGCACAGACACAGATCATCGGACAGCACCACACCAAATGGCTCATCACCAATCAAGCGGCGCCCATTGAGGATGGCATCACCCAGCCCACGCATTTCCACCTGGCGGGTAAAGGAAAAATGGGCATTGCCCATCACACTGCGAATGGATTCCAGATACTGCTCTTTGCTGCTACCGGAGATTTGGTGCTCAAGCTCGTAGTTCATATCAAAGTGATCGGCAATCGCCCTTTTGCCGCGGCCCGTCACCATACCGATATCCACCAGTCCGGCCTCGATCGCCTCTTCCACCCCGTACTGCACCAGAGGTTTATTGACAATTGGCAGCATTTCCTTGGGCATGGCCTTGGTAGCCGGGAGAAAGCGAGTGCCGTAGCCGGCAACAGGGAAAAGACATTTTTTGATCATATCGAGGTTTCCTTGATATTTTTCTGTGTAT
Organism: Pseudomaricurvus alkylphenolicus; assembly: GCF_011683955.1. Lineage (GTDB taxonomy): Bacteria > Pseudomonadota > Gammaproteobacteria > Pseudomonadales > Cellvibrionaceae > Pseudomaricurvus > Pseudomaricurvus alkylphenolicus. The sequence goes on along the minus strand of NZ_JAAQPI010000008.1, from coordinate 12,515 downwards.
TCATGCTTCTATGCAGAATCACCGCAGGATACTACAGCAATATTGCAATGCACCACCGGAGTATCAGCCACTCCGGGTTAAAACCATTAATTGCATATTTAAGTTAGCAATTTCCCGGCCAAACAGGTGTGCTTCGCAACCATTTCTGACCATTTCTGCCATACTGACGATATGGAGAGCCCAGTTTGGCCGTTATACCCCATCAAAGATGGAGGCCCAGTCTGGACATGCCCCCCGCAACCGGTAGAATGGGCTCCCTTTGTGGGTCGGTCGAAGAAACCGCCCGAAGTTAGAGTCAGTCAGAGCCACCCCTATGGATTTAACCACTAGAAAGAACACCTATAATCGTGATGAATTACTGGAATGCGGCCATGGTCGTATGTTTGGCGAGGGCAATGCCCAGCTGCCGGTACCCAATATGTTGATGCTGGACAGAATCAGCCACATCAGTGCAGAGGGAGGTGAATTTGACAAGGGTGAAATCGTAGCGGAGCTGGATATCAGACCCGATCTGTGGTTCTTTGATTGCCACTTCCCGGGTGACCCGGTTATGCCTGGCTGCCTGGGCCTTGATGCTATGTGGCAGCTGGTCGGCTTCTTCCTGGCCTGGAAGGGCAATAAAGGCAAGGGCCGCGCCCTCGGCGCCGGCGAAGTGAAGTTCACAGGCCAGATTCTGCCGACGGCGAAAAAGGTTACCTATCGGATTAACCTCAAGCGAGTGATCGAGCGCAAACTGGTGATGGGTATTGCCGATGGCAGTGTCAGCGTCGACGGCCGTGAGATCTACACCGCCAAGGACTTGCGTGTAGGCCTGTTCCAGAGCACTGATAACTTCTGATCCCCAAATAACGACACCTTCGAGGTAGCTTATGAAACGCGTTGTAGTGACAGGTATGGGTATCGTTTCCTGCCTGGGCAATGACAAGAATACTGTGCTGGATGCCCTGAAGGAGGGTCGCTCCGGTATCAAATTCCAGGAAACCTACAAAGATATGGGTTTCCGCAGCCACTTGGCGGGCAGTGTCGATATAGATCTCAAGGAGCATATTGACCGTAAAACCCTTCGTTTCATGGGCAACGCTGCTGCCTATGCCTATATAGCCATGAAGCAGGCTATTGAAGACTCCGGCCTGAGCGACGACCAGGTATCCAATGAGCGTGCCGGTATCATTATGGGCTCTGGCGGCGCCTCCTCAGAAAATCTGGTGGAATCCGCTGACATCCTGCGTGAAAAAGGTATCAAACGTGTCGGCCCCTACCGCGTTACGCAAACCATGGGCAGTACGGTTTCGGCCTGTCTGGCCACCCCATTCAAAATCAAGGGCGTGAACTACAGCATTTCGTCCGCTTGTGCGACCAGCGCCCACTGCGTGGGCAATGCCATGGAGCTTATCCAGCTGGGCAAACAGGACGTCGTCTTTGCCGGTGGCGGCGAGGAAGAACACTGGACCCTCACCTCTTTATTCGACGCCATGGGTGCACTGTCGACCAAATATAACGACACGCCTGAGAAGGCCTCTCGAGCCTATGACGCCAACCGAGATGGCTTTGTTATCGCCGGTGGTGGTGGCTGCCTGGTTCTTGAAGAACTGGAACACGCCAAAGCTCGTGGAGCCAAGATCTACGCTGAAGTGGTCGGCTACGGCGCCACATCAGACGGCTACGATATGGTTGCCCCGTCCGGCGAAGGCGCTGCTCGATGCATGCGTCAGGCGCTGCAAGACATCGAGGGTGAATTGGATTACATCAACGCTCATGGCACCAGCACTCCTGTGGGTGATGTTGCTGAACTGAAGGCGATTACCGAAGTCTTCGGCGACAAGTCTCCCGCCATCAGTTCCACCAAGTCCCTCACTGGCCACTCCCTGGGGGCGACCGGCGTTCAGGAAGCTATTTACAGCCTGCTGATGATGGAAAATGACTTTATCTGCGCATCCGCCAACGTGGAAGAACTGGACGAGAAGGCAGCGGCAATGGACATTGTCACAGAGCGCCGCGATGATGTGACCCTCAACCGAGTCATGTCGAACAGCTTCGGTTTTGGCGGCACCAATGCCAGTTTGGTGTTTGAACGCTACGGCGACTGACAACGACTCAATGTGCTGTTATGCAGGCGCGCTCTCTGATGGTGGTGAGCGCACTGCATTACTCTGACCACCCCTCCGGCCACCACTCTCTTTCCCAATAAAGTCTGAAGCTTGTTCAATCCCCGCACACTTTAATCTATTGGGGATTATGAGATTACAGACAGAGCTTGATTTCTTCATCCGAATCCCACTATTCTTCATTTTAGGGGTTGCGGCAATGCAATGGATGCTTGAAGCCGCAACCAGACCGCCAGATTGGTTAATGGCATCTCTCAAATTTCAAGGATGAATAACGATGAAAAACACCATACGTAAACTCGCGCTCTGCTCTCCCGTTCGCAGCGTAGAGAACACCATTCTCACCCTGGAGCTTCCCAAGCGCCTGAACCTTGGCTGCGAACTCCGATCCAATCTGCAACAGATGCCACCCAACAGCCTGGTGCTCTACGACTGCCAGGAACTCTCTGCACAAAAAATACATCTCAACTTACAGCATCTCCAGTCGAGAAAATGTGGTCGTTTATTTTGCTTGATCAACACCAGTGAAGGAAGTTTGCACGAGCGGCTGGTGGAGTGGCCCAGCTTACAAGGCATCTTTTATAAAGGCATCAGCCTTTCGGAGCTCGGTGACGGGCTGCAGCGAGTCATATCGGGTGAACTGAAGCTGCCACGAAAGCTATGGCAACCGCTGTTTAATCGACGCCGACACCCTCCCAAGCACAGCAGCTTTTTACTGCCACCAATCCACTTAACACGAAGGGAACATCAGGTTCTGGAAGGGCTCTATGCTGGGCACAGTAATCAGGCAATCGCACACCAGCTTGCGCTGAGCGAGCACACGGTTAAAAGCCACTTATACACCGCTTATAAAAAGTTGGGCGTAAGGTCCCGATTGGAAGCCGGCAACTGGATGCGAAACTACCAGCACACGCTGGCCGAGTCTGCAGCAAGCTACCGGCTGAAGAATATCGGTACATTTACGGAGAGCGCTTAGAACTCTAGTGCGCCTCCAGGTTGACATCTCGGCTTTCACCGCGGGAGATGTCCTGCGTCTCCAGCCAATTGCGAATAAGACTGGTCAAACCCTGGCGCCAACTACGGACCTGATAACCAAAGTTGTCACGACAGCGGCGCACAGTGAGCGCCGCACTATCGGGTTCGCCCTGCGCCGCCAACTCTTCGTCTGTCAGAGACTCTACCCGCCATTGCCTGGTCAGTGCACCTTCGCGATCCAGAATTTCTGCCACCGCTTCTGTAAATTCCGCTGAAGAACAGGGATCGCCGGAAGCCAGATGAAAAACACCCCAGTTGTCAGCACCACAGAGCACCTGGTTTACCATGGCTGAAATAACTTTGGATATTTCCTGACTGCTGATCGGAGAACCTCGGCGCTGATGGGTGACTTCCAGAGTGGGACCTTCGGTGACCAGATCCTGCAGCAAACGCCGAAATACGGACTCCCCGATAATATCCAGCACCCAGCTGACACGAAGTAATATGTAGTGCTCAAGACTTGCCTCGAAAGCCCGCTCAGCCTCGAGAAAGGCCCTGCCTGCGGGACCTAATGGGAGCGGAGTATCCTGCTCGTCGTAGGAGGATTTGTTTTCTCCACCAAAGACCCGATAGCAGGACAAATGAATGGCCACGCAGTTCGTTGCAGCACAGGCTTTGGCCACAGCACGGGCGGCACTCACTAGTTCCAACTGTTGCCCCACGTCTGGATGTTCACTCCAGCCGGCCGTATTGATCACTACAGACACACCCTGATCTTCAATGATGGTCTGCAGATCTTCCGGACGATTCCAGTCGAGAGAGGTGGGCGTCAATACGGAATGACTGCCCTGTTCAAATGCACTGTGGATGACTTGCCCAATCGGGTTGAAGGCATCAGTAATCAACAACTTGCTGGCCACTAAAAACTATCTGCTCCGTGTTTGGTATATCCGGTCGGTGTATCCGACCAATTCCGCCAACCCCTTAAAATGGGATGTCGTCATCAAAACTGTCAAAGCCCGGAGCGGGCTGAGGGGCGCTTTGAGGCTGCTGGGGAGGCTGTTGGGGCTGATGAGCGGGAGGCTGCTGTGTCATTGGCTGTGCCGAGGCTGCCTGAGGAGCCATCGGCGCGGGTTGCTGGGGAGCCATCGGTTGATTGGGCATGGCCGCCGGTTGCTGAGGCGCCATTCCCGGGTTGGCCTGTTGGCCATAGCCTTGATTCATACCGCTGTCGGCACGGCTATCCAGCATCTGCATTTCACTGGCGACAATCTCAGTGGTGTAGCGGTCCTGACCACTTTGATCCTGCCACTTACGCGTGCGCAGAGACCCCTCGATATATACCTTGGAGCCCTTGCGCAGATATTCCCCGGCAATTTCTCCCAGACGATTGAAAAACACCACCCGGTGCCACTCGGTCCGCTCCTGCTGTTGGCCGGTCTGCTTGTCTTTCCAGCTCTCCGAAGTGGCGACACTCAGATTGGTCACGGCATTGCCGCTGGGCATATACTTCATTTCCGGATCCTGACCGACATTGCCAACCAGGATGACTTTGTTCACGCCTCGCGCCATAACCCTTTTCTCCTAATAGTCTGCAGCTGACTCTGCCTCTTGGGCGCAGAGCCGCTGATATGATCAATTCTATTCGTAACTTGCCGTAAATTACCGTAGCCTGTCGCCTGAATACGGCCAAAAGACCTGGATTTTAAACCAGCCAGGGGACCGAGCTTACACCAGCGCCGGACGAACAACCAGCCGAAAAAAGTACCAAAATTGGGGTTTATTCCAACTCCAGGTCTTGAACGCCTTCGCGGCTAAACAGGTTAGGATCCACTTTAAGGTAAGCGGTTTTCTCTTCCGCGATCAGGACCACTTCCTCGACCCCGGGGAGAGCGGCGAGTCGGCCCCTGACCTGTTCAATGTCCTGACCTCCCAGAGGTATCTGCACCCCGGTCAGAAAACGCGGAGTCGCCATGGAAAACGCAAACAGCAACCAACACAGAATCAGGCCGACAGCTCCCGCAAATACACCTCCAACCCCATAATCCTGCAACAGCCATCCGCCTCCAACTCCTCCGAGGAATGCTCCCAGGAACTGGCAGGTGGCATAGACACCCGAGGCGGTACCCTTGCCGCCAGCTGGAGCCACCTTACTCATCAACGAAGGCAATGTGGCCTCCAGCAGGTTAAAGGCGACAAAATACAGGAACAGCATAAGCAAAAACAGACTGCCTTGATGCCAGTGCCACATCGCCAGCGTTGCCAGCCCCAACAGAGCGATTGCCCCGAGGAATACCGGTTTGATCCGTCGTTTTTTCTCCGCCACGATAATAAACGGAATCATTGTGGCAAACGCCAGTACCAGCAAGGGCAGGTACACCATCCAGTGGTTAGTGCCCTCAATGCCCAGCTGCTGTTCCAGAATTCCAGGCATCACCAGAAACGCAGCCATCAAGACCGCGTGCAACACAAAGACTCCAAGGTTGAGCCGAATCAACTCACGATTGAAGAGGGTCTGCAATAGCAATTCAGGTACGGCCCCGGCCTCCCGGTGCCGGACACCGCTAACGCTGGGAGTGGGAATTACTTTCACCAGTACAACCAGGCCCAGGAGGGCCAACAGAACCGTGCTGGAAAAAATCAAAGACATGCCGCCGATCGCCACCAACGCCGGGCCAAGCACCAGTGCCACGGAGAAAGACAAGCCAATAGAGGCGCCAATGGTCGCCATGGCTTTGGTCCTGCCCTCCTCGCTGGTCAAATCTGCAACCAGCGCCATAATCGCACTGGCAATCGCCCCGCCGCCCTGCAGGCAGCGTCCTAGGATCAGCTCGTAAATAGTGTCGGCATAAGCAGCCACAGCAGAGCCTATCGCGAAGATAATCAATCCCAGCGCAATGACCGGTTTGCGGCCCCATCGATCCGACAGCATACCGAAGGGAATCTGCAGAATCGCCTGGGTAAAACCATAGGCCCCCAAAGCAAGCCCCAGCAGAAGAGGGGTACTGCCCTCATATTCGGTGCCATAAAGCGCCAACACGGGAAGCACCATAAACAAGCCCAGCATTCGAAAGGCGTAGAGACTGGCCAGGGAAAGAACGGCTCGGCGCTCAAAGGTCGCAGCATTGGGGTTCAAACTGGATTACTCATTGATCGGCAAAAGGACGGCGATTTTACCCTTTTTTGGAGGAATCTCCCAAACCCAGGCTGCTGCCGCCTTTAATTGACGCCTCAATCCCTGGCAGCAGCCTCTGCGACTGTGCAGTCAGCGTTAGTTTGGTCTTTGACGCCGAATTGGTCTAAACGGCCTATTCCACAACACCCGAAAAGTAGTAACATACATTACCTTCACTAACATTATTAAATGGCTGGACTGATGAGTGCCCCACCCGTTGAATTGAATTTCGCCAGCCTGATGGCCGACATCCAGAGAATGTTCAGCACCTGCTTCTATCGCCAGCTAAAGGCGGAGGGCATCTGCCTGACCCGTGCCCAGTGGCGCATGATTGCGATCATGAAAATGAAGGACGGCCTGACGCAGTCCGAACTGGCCGATCGCCTGCTCATGGAAAAGGCCCCCACAGGCACCCTGATCGACAAGCTGGAAGATGCCGGCCTGGTGGAAAGGCGCCAGGATCCAACAGACCGCCGTGTCAAACGCGTGTTCCTGACCCCGGCCACAGAACCTCTGCTACCAATGATCAACGATACGGCTCTCGCTCTCACTGAAGAATCCTTCAGGGGCATCAGTTCGGAAGAACAAGCTGACCTGTATCGCCTGCTTGCCCAGATCCGCAATAACCTCAAGGACTTGCGCGCCCCTCTGGGTGATCAGCCCGATTCAACGCCAAAGGAGCCGCCCCGTGGCTAAAACTGCATACAAGCTCCTCCACTTCCTCTTTCCCTTTCTGTTTCGGGATACCGAGCATGGCCGGAGTCTACACAGAGACAACCTGAAGTGGACCCTACTGTTGGTGGCGACCTTTTCAATCAGCCTCTGGGTTTATCACCGCAGCCACACGGTGGTGATCAACGATGCTCGCATCGCCAGTAATGTGATTGTGATCAGCAGTAACCGTTCGGGCTGGATTGAACGCTTCGCCGTCGGCAGCGGCAGCCAGGTCAAAGCCGGCGACCTGCTCGTGCAGATAGACGACCGCGCCGCCAAGCTGGCAATACAGGAAGTCGACATTCAAGTGCTGACCAAAGCGGCGGAGATTGAGCGTGCCCGCAGCGAACGCAACATGGTCAGCGAAGAGCAGGCCAGCCGACTGATTTCTCAACAAGCCCGATTGGCCAGCGCCAGATCCAATGCCAACAAAGCCGAATCTTCCCTGCAGCTGGCTCAGAGCAATTTCAGTCGCACCAACCAGCTACTTCAAAAGCAATTGGTATCGAAGCGGCAGTGGGAAGAGGATCAGCTCAAGCTGACCCAAGCCCTGGAAAATCACGAACAGGCCAAGTCTGAACTGCAACAGCAAACGTCAGAGCTGCGCAAGGTCAAGGCGCAGATGATCTCCGTAGAACTGCTGGAGAGGAAAATCGCCATCATGCAGCAGGATCTGGAGCGCCTGAAAGTCAAAAGGCAACAATTGGGGCTGGATGTCAACGACCGGCAACTGCGCAGCCCGATTGATGCTGTGGTGGACAAAACCTTTGGTCATGCCAGCGAGTTTATCTCGCCGGGGCGCAGGCTGGTGATGCTGCATAACCCAAGGGATATATGGATCAACGCCAACATTCGTGAAACTGAGCTGCGTCACGTGCGTCCGGGCATGAAGGCATCGATCAGTGTGGACGCTTACCCCGATCTTGAGTTTCAGGCATCGGTCACGAGCATTGACCATGCCACCACCAGCGAATTTGCACTTTTGCCCAACCCCAACCCCAGTGGCAATTTCACCAAAGTCACTCAGCGGTTGAGAATCAAGCTGTCGATTGATCAGCAGCAGGATCTGTTAAAACCGGGCATGATGGTTGAGGTGATTATTGACACCCGCAGCTAAGACCCCGCCAAAAAGCGCCGATACCTCCCAGCCTTCGGTACAATCATTGTTTGAACGCTACGGCGAGGGTTACCGCTGGCTGGCTGTGGCCACCATCGGGCTGGGTACTTTTTCTGTTCTGCTGATGTCTACGATTGTGAACGTGGCCATCCCGGAAATCATGGGCTCCTTTGGCATAGGACAGAACGAGGCCCAGTGGTTGTCCACAGGCTATCTCGCCAGCTCCACCGTCAGTATGTTGATGTCGTCCTGGTGTCTCACCCGTTTTGGTGTTCAGAATACCTTCTTCAGTGCCACCCTCTTTTTTATCCTTACCTCCCTGCTCGCCGGTATGAGCAACACCAATGAATTGTTGATACTGGCGCGGGCACTGCAGGGATTCTGTTACGGGTTTTTCCTGCCCCTGGCAATGTATCTGATGGCTCGTATTTTTCCACCTGACAAACAGGGCACGGGCATGGGTATTTTCGGTATTCTGGCGGTCATGGGACCAGCGATTGGACCCTACATTGGCGGACTTGCGGTAGATGCCCTCGGTTGGCGCTCAGTCTTCTATATCCCCTTGCCCATGGCATTGCTGAGCCTGCCTTTGGCACTACTGTACCTACCCGGTCGCGATGCAGACAGTCCGAAGCAGAATCTGGACTGGGTGGGAATTGGGTGGCTGTCTGTCTGCATTATTCACTTCCTGGTGGGTCTCAGCAATGGTCAGAAGTATGGCTGGAACTCCGATCTGGTCGTATTTTGCCTGACCGTCGCAACCATCGCTGGTCTCGGATTTGTCTACCAGCAGCAACGCAGTGCCTCTCCATTGATGGATTTGTCCCTCTTTAAGGATCGTAACTTCCGGCTTGCCGCCTATGTGTCAGCGCTGTTTGGGGGGGCGCTCTTCAGCGGCATGTACATTGTGCCTCTGTTCCTGCAATCCATACAGGGCCTGACGGCCACGAAAGCCGGTCTGGCGATGCTGCCAGCGGGCCTGTTACTCACTATTGCCTTCCCGATCAGTGGACGCCTGAGCGACCGACTGCCCCCGCACTGGATGCTAATCAGTGGCATGTTGCTAATGGCGTACGGCACCGGGGTTATGGTACAGGCCGATCAATTTACCGGATTTGTACTAATCTGCTGGTGGCTGGTGCTGAGCCGGGTGGGGATGGCGATGGCAATGCCCGCTCTCAGTGTGGCGGCGTTTTCCACCCTGCCACAACATCAACTCACACAAGCCTCCGCCACCAGCAACTTTATCCGGCAAATGGGCGGTGCTCTGGGCGTGAATTTGACCTCGGTCTATCTCGACAGAAGCACCAGCTACCATATGGATTACATTACCAGCACCCAGCACGCTGCCAACCCCCAGACCACCAGCATGCTGACTCAACTGACCCCGGCACTGCACGATTCCGGGGTCGAGCAAGCCCTGCAAGAGCCCCTCGCAGCCTGGATTCTGAGCCGGGAGCTCTATCGCCAGGCGCTGTCATTGGGTTTTCAGGATACCTTTCTGATAGCGGGCATAGCGGTTCTGGCCGCCATCATCCCGAGTTTTATGCTGCGCCACATCAAGCGTTAGAACACACCAGCGACGGCCTGCGACTAATGTCGAAGTTATCTACGCTCTGATTGGTGCTAGTCTCAGAAACAGACTTAATAACTAGCGCACTGCGTCTGCAAGATCGCGCAACAGGAGGGCGTGCATGACTTACGAACAAGAATATCAGGCTTCCATCGAGCAACCGGAAAAGTTCTGGCTAACCAAAGCCGAACAACTGGACTGGTTCCAATTCCCCACCCAGGTGCTGGAAAAGGACGAAAACGGTATCGACCGCTGGTTTGTGGATGGTGAGATGAATACCTGCCATATGGCACTGGATGCCCACGTGAAAGCCGGTCGGGGTGATCAGGTGGCCATCTACTACGATTCTCCAGTCACCGGCACGCAGGAATCCTGGAGCTATCAGACGCTCACCGATACGGTCGCCGTATTTGCCGGTGCCCTGCAGCAGCAGGGGGTGACGAAAGGCGATCGGGTCCTTATCTACATGCCCATGATCCCGCAGGCTGTTGTCGCTATGCTGGCTTGCGCGCGCCTGGGCGCTGTCCACTCGGTGGTATTTGGAGGCTTTGCGGCCAACGAACTGGCCGTGCGCATTGAGGATGCTGAACCAAAGGTGGTTGTGTCCGCGTCCTGTGGCATTGAGATCAGTCGTGTTATTGAATACAAGCCGCTACTGGACAAGGCGATTGAACTGTCCGCCCACAAACCCGAACGCTGTATTGTCTACCAGCGCGAACAAGCCCAGGCAGACATGCAGGGAGACAGAGATCTGGACTGGGAGCAAGCCACTTCAGAGGCCCAGGCGGTTGACTGTATTGCCGTAAAGGCTACCGACCCCCTTTATATCCTTTATACGTCTGGCACCACCGGTAAACCCAAAGGCGTCGTTCGGGACAATGGCGGTCACGCAGTGGCAATGCGTTATTCAATGAAAGCGATCTACGATATGAATCCAGGCGAAGTTTTCTGGGCCGCTTCAGACGTCGGATGGGTCGTGGGTCACTCTTATATTGTTTACGCCCCTTTACTCAGTGGCCTGTCCACCGTGTTGTATGAGGGCAAACCAGTTAAAACTCCGGATGCCGGCGCCTTTTGGCGCGTTTGTGCGGATTACAAAGTAAAAGCACTATTTGCCGCTCCGACAGCATTCCGTGCCATCAAGAAAGAAGATCCCGAGGGCACTGCTGCCAGTAACTATGACCTCTCCGCCCTTGAGACTGTCTTTATGGCGGGTGAACGCCTGGACCCACCCACCTACGATTGGGTGAGACAGCTTCTGGGCCGACCCGTTATTGACCACTGGTGGCAAACTGAAACCGGTTGGGGGATTTGCAGTAACCTGATGGGTGTGGACCCCAAGCCCTGCAAAGCCGGATCCGCTACGTTACCCAGCCCGGGCTTCGATGTGCAAATCCTTTCTGACGACGGCACTGAGCTGGGCCCTAACGAGCAGGGTCACGTTGCCATCAAACTGCCGCTACCACCCGCCTGTCTGCCAACCGTCTGGGGCGATATCGAGCGATTCAAGGAGAGCTACTTGAGCACCTTCGATGGCTACTACGTGTCCGGTGACGGAGGCTACAAGGATGAAGACGGCTATGTCTTTATCATGGGGCGTACCGACGATGTGATTAATGTCGCCGGGCATCGTCTTTCCACTGGCGAAATGGAGGAGGTTCTGGCAGCCCATCCTGCGGTTGCAGAATGTGCCGTTATCGGGGCTAACTGTGAGCTGAAGGGACAACAGCCTATTGGTCTGGTTGTACTGAAAGACAACGTCGACATTGAGGAAGTGAACCTCAGCCATGAATTGATCCAGAGTGTACGAGATCAAATCGGTGCGGTAGCGAGCTTTAGAACAGCAATGGTGGTCAAACGTCTGCCCAAAACCCGTTCTGGTAAAATCCTCCGCAAAGCACTGCGCCAGATTGCCAATGGTGAAGAGTATGTGATTCCTTCCACTATTGATGATCCTGCAAGTCTCACCGAACTTGAAGGGGTGCTAAAAGCAGTTTCGTTTGCTTAGCATTTGGCGGTAGGACCTACGAATGCAAAAGGGCGAGGTAGAAATACCTCGCCCTTTTTGTTTGTCTTTGGTTTAAACACCCGATTGTGGACTGAAGGACAGACGTGTGGGAGGCCCATCCAGGACCGTCTGCGGCATGGATGCCGCAGCAGAGCTACAGGGACAAGGTGAATTCGAGCGCAGCTCGAAGAGAGGGTGGCCTGGGCCATGTACTTGTGCATGTCCTGGAGGGGCCTCCCCCATGGCTGTGCGCCACGATCGGGATAGTATACTTTTGAACACCACGGGCGATGACCTACAGTGGGTTGAAAGCTTCGCTTCCAATCGATTCGCGACGCCCTTCGGCGCCCCCTCCCCGTACCTGCGATACAGGGGAGGTCACATGGGCCCTTTTGTAGTAGAGACTAGATCCTAGTATCCAAAAAAAAATCCCCCGACACTTCGTGCCGAGGGATTTTGTTTGGAGGCTGACGATGACCTACTCTCACATGGGGAAACCCCACACTACCATCGGCGATGCTTCTTTTCACTTCTGAGTTCGGGATGGGATCAGGTGGTTCAAAAGCTCTATGGTCGTCAGCCAAACTGGCTTAAGTTCGAAGGTCTTACCTCTTATCTGAAGAGCGCCTTGATTGACTTAAATAGGGTGGTGGTAAGTAAAGTTATTTGATGATCGTATGTATTCTATCGATTGCTTACCCATCCGCAACATCCAGTTGCATCAGTTATATGGTCAAGCCTCACGGGCAATTAGTACTGGTTAGCTCAACGCCTCACAACGCTTCCACACCCAGCCTATCAACGTCGTAGTCTTCAACGGCCCTTCAGGGGACTCAAAGTCCCAGGGA
>NZ_JAAQPI010000007.1 GCF_011683955.1 Pseudomaricurvus alkylphenolicus | reverse complement strand
GCCTTGACCGGAAAACACCGGATGAGGTTTACTTCAATACAACGCCGCTTTCCCTGGTGGCTTAAACCTTGGCGTGGATCCACTTATAGAATGGGGATGAGCTGTTCAAAGGAAGGGGGCCAGCTCTTACGCCTTTATGCAGGCGATGGGTTTGTTTAACGACCACGCAGAGGGCTGCGCGATTCGTAAGGATGTGGAGCGTAAGCGAAAGGGTTTCAGACGGCCGGTTTAAAGCTGCTTACCAGAAGCGTACACCTTGCGCATTGCGAAAGGTGCTATGACGTGCACAAACCGTACCTGCTAAGATTAACTCGGACTTAGCGAGCGGACATACCTCAACTCATGCAGATCATATTCTGGAATAAGGACTTCGGTCTTTTCATTGCCATCTGCTACGAAGCCCAGTTTTTCGTATAATTTTCTGGCCCTGAGATTTTCTTTGACGACCCAGAGGTAAAGAGCTTGCCAGCCAAATACGATGTATCTCCATACTTTCGGGGACCATGGCGTGCCAGGAGCGGACACTTGAGATGCTCTGATTCAGGCATAAAATAAAAGCTTGAAGTATTTCTCGTTTGGAAGAACTCGACTAGCGTAATCATCCCATGTTGGCCAGTCTATGTATGGCTTGATTGGAGCCTCGTTTTTTCTGTCCTTACAATTTAGATCAGTATTCCTGAATTCTACGACGGCCTGTAAAAACCGAAAGATATCATTCTCATTTGAGGCCGGAACTGCAACAATCGTGATTGTTTTGGGTTCGCGTCCAGTATCCTCAAATATTCTTTTTGTAATCACCTCTTGGATTCTGCTCGCTGTCGTTCCGACAACCTGAAGGTCATATCTATCCAGGAAATTTGCAGTTACTTCGCTTTCTGCTTTGACGTATTCAACTACATATCTCTTATTGCCGCAGCCAATAATCCCTGCCAATACGAATATGTAATCACCCACTTCTATAACGTCACTATGTATTTTCAGCTGAGCAGTAGCCGAAGAAGTAAACAGCTGAAGCAAGACAGTCAGGATCGACATTATCGCATACTTCATGTATAGACCTCATTTCTCAGAAGAAAGCAATACAAAATTTAACTTCGCTTTAGTGCCATGAACGGACTGATTAATGTCAACCATACGGTGTATTTACTTGGATCAAGTGAATAGAAGACGCCTAAAGCACGAAAAGATTGGCAGCATCAAACTGCCAACTAGGTATTAGAACTTGATGTCGTTAACTTGATTCCAGTGTAACGAAGAATTTCTTTTTCGTATTTTCGTGGGTTAGAACTTCGATTTCGACCGTTTCACCAGGATCTTTCATCGAAACCTCTGTTCCCATTACAACACTTCCGCGATAGAAAATTCCATTGATTGCAACAATGGTCATTCCTTCCTTCAAACCGGCTTTTTCTGCCGCTGAACCGGAAGCAACGTATCTTATCTTTCCAGTGTTTTCTGTACGCAGCCCTATACTTACCTTCGAGTAAACAGCAGCCACGCCATAAAGGTGTGGGCGTCTAATCTGGCTGGCGACGTACATTCCACCACCGTATGAACCCACGGTTTCGTCTTTAGTGATTTCACTACCAGTTAAAATAACTAGCTCAGCCCCTACCTTAGCGGCCTCTTTTTTGAGTGTTCCGACTAATACTTCTTCGGTTGCGTATCCGTTACCATGCGCTGCGACATTGGCAACAGGGATATAGGGCTTGTTTGGTGGGCTCGACTGATGAAAAACTTGAATTTGTTCTGCGGTTAAGTCTGCGCTACCCACTAAGTGGGCCGACTCGGGTACCGTTTTGCTCACACCGGTAGCTGCTGCACATCCGCCAAGTAGCATTGCCGAGAATACGGCAAAAATAACTCTATTCATTGTTCACATCCCTGTTTTCTGGATTATAGGCACATCGCTTTTGGTTGTCGAAAATCACGACAATTTCATTCTATGGTCATACCTGTTCTTTGTAAACATCATAGTCATTTGTCGTTTCGATCCGACTGCATTGGGTTACCCCCAGCTGTTAGTGCCTACTCACAGGCGCTTAGATACCAAAAGCTGTAATCACAGCACACTGCATATTGCCCGATTGTGTTTCAAACTGTGATCGCTCCATAGCTTTCCTTCAGGAAGAGATTCGGAATTTTCTAATAGGGTGGCCACATCAGTGGGCGACACGACTAACTCTTCTTCATTCAGCGCTACGAACCAATCGTCAAGTATTTTCACGTATACTCCATATCCCGACGCAGCGGCGGTTCATGCCATAAGCGGACTGTACAGAGTCTTCATTCCCGATCTTTGACATAGCAATCGGTTACCTCAGCATTAATCAATGGTCGCCAGCAAAATCCTTCGGGAGTACCCCAGATCTCCATGGATTCAGACATTCCTGTTTCGCTGTCATCGTAGGCGGTAATTATAAATACACAAGAGTTTTTATCAGCAGGCAAAATCTGATAATCAAAATCAAAGCTGCTCCATCCACCTTCCCACTTCTGAGAAAATTTTCCTTTTGTTTGATCGATTTCGATTTTGATAAATGGCTGGCCATCCCAGATTTCGATCAACCTTTGTCTGGCATCCGCATCACCTTTCGAAAGAGAGTTCAAATAGTATTCAAAATCCAATTTCCACTTCCCAGTCAGAGACATTTCACAGGAGATCGACATGAGCGGCATCAATGATGTCAAGAAAACCAACAGATTGATCGAATATTTCATATCGTTTCCTTTTTTGGAGTCAAATCAAGAGTGTCTCAATGGTGCCAATAGCTGACAGTTTCACTCCAACGATGTACGCCTTAGTAGGTGGTTCGTTGTAGTTAGCTCTAGCTGCAAGCACCCCAGCCAAACATAACTGTCATACTCTTCAGCGATCTTGTTTATCAGTATTTCTGTATCCAAATATACTTGTTTTGGTGTGTACATCAGTAGAGTGGTTCGGCTTCCACAGCTGTATGTGTATGCCAAAATATTGTCGACACTATTAACTTTCTTCAGCCGAGTCTCTATTAGTTCGAATTCTTTGCAAGAAGGAGGCACCCATTCAGCGTTATGACGTCTATGTTTCTCATTCACGAACCCATAATTTCTCAAAGACATACTCAAATTGAAATGCAACTCCGATCTCTTTTCAGCAGAGCATTTAGGTGCACTATCATTCGCTAGTGTAGGAATGCTCAGTAAGAGCATTGCCAGGAACATTAGAAGCCGTGCTATCTCCACCAAAATATCACTCCCCCTTCTGAGTTGTGCCAGCAGCAGACAGTTTCAACGCTGAGGTAGCTGCCAGTTTGCTGGCATTCATGAAGCGTCTTGTCATGTTGCATTAATGCCAGCCTGATGATTGAAAAATAATACCAATTTACCCGCAGTGGTTACTTTGCCATAGTAAGGATTGCCTTCACAATCATTTAAGCTACGGCCTGTTCTTTGTGCGATCATCTCAGCGAGATCCAAATCAAGATCTTCCTCATCGAGTTTTAGCGTTTCAAACAGATTGTCTGAAGCCTTGATAGGGACTACGTGCTTTGTCGGTAACGCTGCCTGAAGCTGCTCATACGTGGCTCGAATTATCCATGTGTCTACCGCACGAGCATCAAATTCTCTTGCAAACTCACAAATAGAAAGCCCCTTTCGCTCCTCGCACAACTTATGAAAATACTCATCCATTTTTTGTTGCTCAAATTTACTCCAGCGAATTACCAATAGGGTAATGGCAATAACGACCGCAAGCATAACCGGCTCATAGATTACTAAGCCCCCAGCCAGGGCTAGTAGAACAATCAAAGCTAGTTTACTAGCTTTCTTTGGCCTGTATTCAGGCATAAATCTTGATGCTTTCTTCATAGCTTATATTGCAACGTAACGCCGCCAGCAGGGGCAAGAAAACCAGAGCGAAGCGGCGGATTTTGTGTCCCTCTGGCTGGGCTTGTTATGAGTTTTGATTCCAGTAGGTTTCAGACTCATAGAGAACAGCTTTATTGTGCCAATGCTCTCGCGTCTTTTGTTCATTGTATGTTTCGATTTCAGCTTTCGTAAGAGGCCGCCACCGTTTGCTTCTCTTTAATCCCTCAGCTATTTCGACCGACAACGGATATTCAGTTATTGATTTTTCCTGTGCCTCAGACAATGACTCACCATTTGCCCCGCCACCTGAACATGGATTTGCAAGCTGGACTCCATCATCTTCCCAGCCACAAATCTCACAAATATTGTAGCTTCCATAGTTTTCTTCACAAGTTAGGAAACCACATGATGGGCAGGGCAAGTCGTCACTCATGCTTTTACTCATAACGCTATATTCAGCATCTAGACGATACTTTGAAATATGTCATTCTGACGTATATGCATGGGGGGAACGGGGTAGGAAACGAAATCCTTTCATAATCAATGACAAGCCTTAATTCCCTATAAGCCTGAGGTGTTATATCACGTTGCAGCGGCCTGATTCTACAACTCTGTGGTTTCAGTCTACATTTTGATCAAAATTTCGCCGCTTGATCGGCATTATATTAGAATTTGCTAACATTCCGCTTCGGGTTAACAGCTGTCAGATTAATTCGATTCTTTCTAAGCCCACTTTCTGAGCCCACACATCCACCACACAAGATTCAAACCGACACCTATAGCTCTCTGGTTTGGTACCAATCCAGCAACTCAATTATTTACACTTCGCTACTTTCTCAATAAACACCCACTTAACCTGCGAACTCACCCATCCGGCCAATGCCATGGCGGTTCATCGAGCATACCAAGGCCTTTCACTTCGGTTGAGCCCAATACTTTTTCCAACTCAATCCCACAACAATCATCAAACTGATTCAGCGCCGCAATCAATCGGTTGGCGTGAGAAATAACCCACACTTGGGTTTGCTCGGCCGCGCGGGCAATCAATCGTGCCAGTGCCGGTAACAGATCCGGATGGAGGCTGGTCTCCGGTTCGTTCAGCACCATCAAACCTGGAGGTCGTGGTGTTAACAGCGCAGCAACCCAGAGGACATATCTGAGTGTACCGTCGGATAGTTCTGCTCCGGTCAGGGGGCGTAACAACCCTTTTTGGTAAAACTCCAAACTAAAGCGCCCATCTTCGTGGCGAATAACATCCAGTCGAGCCCCGGGAAAGGCATCGCTAATGGCTTCTTCCAGGGCTTCGTGATCACCGATTTCCCGAATGGTCTGAATCGCCGCCGCCAAGTCGCGGCCATCGTGATGCAAAACCGGTGTGCGGGTGCCCAGTTGCGGTTGTCGGGCGGGAGCGTCCTTGTCAGTGCGAAAGTGGTCGTAGAAACGCCAGCTGCGAATCATTTCCCGCACCTGGAATACCTCCGGCGCCGCGGCCGGGTCTGCGAGCTGGTCAAACATGCTGCTAAAGGTTTGCACGGAGCCGGGGAGTGGGGTCCAGCTGCGGCCTTCTTTGATTCTGACTTGTGGACCTTTGCGCTCAATCATTTGTGACGCCGGCCGGTAGATGGGCCCGGCCCAGATGCTCTCGTGTTTGATCTCCGGGTCAAGTGAGAAGGCCGAAGGTGAAGGTTTGGGTAAACCCAGCGAGATGGCGTAGCTGAATTCCTCGGTGGCAAAGCCCATGCGCAAGCGCACGTCTTCCTGGCGGGGACCACCTTGTACGGGGACTTCGCCGCTACGCATGCGTTTGGAGAGTTTTTCGGGGCCGGCCCAGAAGGTGGAGTGGAGTCCGCCTTCGGCGGCGAGTGAGTTGGTAACACCGCCCTGGGCGGTTTCGGAGAGTAGACGCAGGGCTTTGTAGAGGTTGGATTTGCCGCTGCCGTTGGGGCCGGTGATAACGTTAAGTGGGCCCAGGGGCATGACCAGTTTGAGAATGGAGCGGTAGTTATTGATGGCCAGGGCGGTCAGCATATTCAATCTTCCTGATTTGCAATTGGAAGTATACCGAATATGTTCAGTTGATGCGCATAGGCCCTGCCTCCAGAACGTGCTGGAGTTCAAGCCTATGGTCATCAATGATGGATCAAATAGCCAGTTTTAGCTGAATCGCCAGGGTTCGTGGTGCGCCGCTGAATGCGAAGAAAGCCCCATCCTGAAAACCGGAATCACCCGCCATTGTGAAGTACTCTTCGCCAGTCAGGTTCTTACCCAATAGGGCTACTTCCCAGCTACCTTCGGCATTGCTTAGAGCCAAACGCGCGTTGACCAGGGTGAAATCAACTTGCAAAGAGCGTTCATCCAAGTCAGAAGCCAAGTATTGATCATCGGTGTAGTTGACGTCGATACGGCTCATCAGCTCCAGATTAGATGATAGGGGCGTCACGTGCTCGATGGCCATGTTGACGGTCCATTTAGGTGCATTGGCCAGTGTTTCACCTCCTAGGTCTTGAGTACAGCCAACGGGAGATAGCAAAAGTTGTTCATAAGTACAGTTCGTATCTGGAAATTCATCATAACGTGCATCCAAGTACGCCATTGAACCGCTCATAGTTAATGACTCGGACAGTCGAACCATACCGTCGACCTCAACCCCCCGACTGATCGCTTTCGCCGCGTTGCCCACGACAAAACTCAGGCCATCGTAGGTGGATACTTGAAGGTCATCGTACTCAGTATTAAACAATGCAAAGTTCAAAACTGCAGAACCATTCAGTAAGGTTGTTTTACCACCCAGTTCAAATGCCAGTGCCTCTTCTTGATCAAAACTGAAGGTCGTTGGAGTACCTGCCGGACTATATTCACCGTCATCATCACCCGTTAAGCCCGGCTCGCTATAACCGCCTGATTTGAAGGCTTTACTCAGGCTGGCGTATAACATCACATTGCCGCTAACATCGTACTGCAGCTTTAAAGACGGTGACACATTTTTATCAGTATGTTCACCACTAACGGAATGCGTGTAAATGCCAAGAATATTCATATCCAATATAGCGGCAGGGTTCGTCTGAGCAGAGGTCCCTAGATACTCAGACACCAATAGAGAGCGATTGGCCTCTTTGTTTTCGCTGCTATATCTAAGCCCCAAGGTCCAAGTTATGTCCTCGGTTTGATGCCAGCTCAGTGATCCGAATATCGCATAGGTTTCGGAGTCTTGAAAAAACTGACTATTAAAGCCCGTTGTGCCAGCGGATGTACCGGTATAACCAAGACCAGCCAACACAGGGTTGCGTGCCAATGCTGCAGTTGATGTACCCACGCCCAGCAAACGATCAGTATTGAATTCACTCTTCTGATAATAGAAGCCCGCGATGTAGTCAAATTTCTCGCCTAACGCTGAGGTCAGCCGCAACTCTTGACTAATCTGTTGATATTCTTGATTCAATGCAACGCTAATGACATCCGCTGGTGAGAAGTCTGTGTCGAAGATGTCGTTTGCTTCAAAGGTTGAATATGCCAGGTTGGATGTTAATTCATGAGAACCAAAATCATAGGTAACATTGAGAGTGAAGCTCTCGCTGTCAATTTTCATGGTTTCAGCATCGGAGGTAGAGCGTTGATACTCATCAATATCAAAATCCGGATCGAAGAATGTGTATGCGACCATTTGGGCCGCTGTTGCATCAATCACGCGATTGTTTTTCCCAGCTGTTTCAGTTTCTCCATTTTCGTATTTAAAAAATACATCAAGTTTATTGAGTGGCGTCCACAACAAACTCACGCGTCCTGTCTGGACATTGGAATTCATTTCCTCGTCATTTTGCAGGGTATTATCTATAAAGCCGTCAGTTTCTGAGTGACGCAATGCGATACGACCGGTCAAGTTTTCTGCAAGAGGGCCAGAAAGAACAGCTTCGGTGGTTTGGCTGCCCTCTTCAAACTCATACTCAGTCAAAATACTGGCTTCCAGCGTATCAGTTGGGCGAGCTGAGGTAATGGTAATGGAGCCCGCAATAGTATTCTTACCGTATAGCGTTCCCTGGGGGCCGCGCAGTACTTCGACAGAGCCGACATCAAGAAAGGGAGCCTGAAACTGCCGAGCCTTACCAGCATAAACGCCGTCAACAAACATACCAACAGACTGTTCAAAGCCCTGGTTTTCACCCGATCCCAAACCGCGGATATACACGCCGTTTTCGGCAGGGCCCTCACTGATTTTCAGGTTAGGCACATACGATGAAAGTGCCGTCAAGTCCTTGATGCCCGACTCTAAAATCTGATCACCGCTGATTGCACTCACTGAGACAGGGACTCCCTGTAAGTTCTGTTCGCGCTTTTGAGCCGTAATGATTATCTCTTCCAACACCAGTGCGGATTCAGCCATGACGCCTGTAGCTGTAACCATGGATATGGCAGACATTATAGCGGTTTTGGTAAAGGCTGGTTTTCTCTTCGTTATCATTTTCTCTTCCTCTTGACCGTTGGTTTTTGGAATAACTAGGCATATTCATTATTATTGATTGATAATTCCGGACTCCAATAGCCGCTCTATCGATACAGCTAAAACAGAGCCGATACCTATACTACAAACCATTGATTTTCCTTCTATGGAAGGAGATGACGTCCATCAGCTCCGGAGACAAGACGTCATAGCAATCAATATCTTTTTCGGATAGTGCCCTTCTTATCGACGCCATTTCACTCGGGTTTACTCCTGACTCAATAAGAGAAGAGACATAGCCTGCAAACTCTGGAGGAGAGTTAGACTGATTTTCCGCCAATTCCAGATGGACAAAGTCCATACCGTAGTAGTGATTATTGGAATCATCTACCCGGCCATACATATGAACCCCACACATCTGACAAGCATATCGTCTGATTGTGGCGACAGGATCAACAACAGCAAGCTTGTGGCCGTTGGCTGTTACCTCCAGACTGTCCGTTGGCACCACCGCTACTTGAGAGAATAGAGCGCCCTGAGGTTTCCAGCAGATACTGCAACCGCATAAATGATTATGAGAACTTCTCTCGGAAACAGAGATTTCTATTTTCTCGCGCACGCAGTGACAATGTAATTTTCCAACCGCCTCAATGTTGCTTCCGGCTTCACGAAAATGACCCTTATCGACGACAGGGTGTAAACTAAAGCCGCAGGTTTTGTTGTATATGCGCTCTGCCCTGGATTTCAGTTCGATATTCATTTGATCGTAAGCTTTACTAAACATAGGCTCTATAAGTTTCCAGGTCAGTCTGGGAAGCAATCCGCTAAACGCCTCCTCGTGAATTAAACTACAGCTTGTGTGGCACTCCGGTTTAATGATCAGCGAGTGTTCTCCACGCATGAACAAAGGAATGATCTTTACCGCCAGAAAACTTCCTTTCCAAATACGACGAGGCAACTTTCCACCCCAACGAAACTCTCGAAGTGCGACCAAGCGACTAACTCGAACGTTGATATTCAAGATTCTATCGGCGGGTGAAAAAGTCAGCGCCAGTTCTTTCCCCAGTGTTGTTCTTCCTGCCATAGCTTGCACTACACTGTTCCAATCAGGGTAGCGATGTGATTCGTCCAGAATACTCCATACGACAGAAGCCGGGGCGTTGATCCTGATAGCGGTTTTTACCAACGACATGACTGTTAGATTTCCTCGGGAATCGCCACGCGCAGGCCACTCAATTCTTCCGTCACGCGTACCTGACAAGATAGTCTTGAGTTATCTTTTCGTTCGGCTTCCGTTTCGTCGAGCATGGCATTTTCCAGATCACTGATCGGTGGCAAGGCCTCCACGGGTCCGCCCTCAACATAACAATGGCAGGTAGCGCACATGGCCGAGCCGCCGCATTGCGCGAGCACTTGTTCAATGCCGTTGCTGACGGCACCTTCCATAATGCTCTGGCCTACACTTAGGGAAAATTCGTGTTCGCTGCCATCTGGCAGCAGATAGGTTACTTTAGGCATGATTATGCTCCACTACGAGAACTGTACGGGCATCGAAGAAAATCCCCGCAATGTATTGTTCAGGGCCAACTTGGGTTCACTGACGTTAATTTGTGAAACCCGGCCAATCATTGATCGCAACAATGACTCCATTTCCAATTGAGCCAAATGCCTTCCAAGGCAACTGTGAACACCAAAACCGAAAGCGAGATGATCACGAGGATTGCGATGAATATCGAAAGTTTCCGGGTTCTTCCATTTGCGCTCGTCATAATTGGCAGAGACCAGTACTACCAGAACTCGTGACCCCTTGGGGATCAATGTTCCACTGAGATCCACATCATCCTTTACATATCGACACCAGCCTCGAACTGGCGACGCCATCCGTAAGGTTTCATTGACGGCATTAGGAATAAGCTCCGGCGCCGACCGCACTGCCTCCCAGGCTTCAGGGTTGCTACCGAGTAGATAAAGCATGTACGAACTGGCTATGATGGTTGTATCCAGAGAAGGGCCCATGTAATCGTTGACCATCGCAGGAACGTCCTCCTCTTCAAGAACGCCACTGTCCACGGCATCGTACAAGTTATTGACCCATCCGTTTGGATCGATATTGTCGCGATTGATTCGCTTGCCATATCTTGCCATTTGTATGCCAGCTGGAATGGACCTTAGAGTACGCCAGTTATACGACCCCGTAATATTAAAACTCTGAGTCGACCAATTAAGCATGTTCTCGCGCCCGGACTCGGGAATACCCAGCAAATTGCTAACAATTTGAACCGGCAGATGCTCAGCAAAATCTCTTACGCCGTCAAACCGCCCCCTTGCTAACAAACTTTCAACCAATCGATCCGCTTCATTCTGTATTTGTTGAGACAGATCTTTCATTCCCTTTTTTGATAACGGCTTACCAACAACACCACGTTTACGCATATGATCTTCACCATCGGATGTCAACGTTATCTTTTTATCACCGCTCATCAAGCGGTTGGCAAAGCCGTTAGCTGAAATACCTTTTCCAGATATTAGCGACTCCGCGTTGAATAAAGATTTTTTTACATCCTCATAGCGACTTACTGCCCAGACCTTGTTACTAGGCAACCAAACGGCAGGGCCCAGCTCTCTCATGCGCCGATAATGCGGCATGGCATCCTTGATAAAGGCTCTGGAGTAGAAATCGGGTTTATATGAGGGTTGGGACATTCGATTCACCTTACTGAATATATAAGTGGCATCTTTCCGTGCCAGAGCGTATTTATCGAGCATGGAGAGAAAGCTTAATTGGAAGTGGACTGTAGATTTATTGCTGAATGGGCTAATCTTTTAGCATTTCTGACAAAACCGGGTCTTGCGAGCAAAAAGAGAATGAATAATGTGCCAAACTGGCTTTGTTCTCCGCTGAGGTGGAATCGCTTGCTAGCGACAAAAAGGACCTGGGGATCTCTGTCTATCAAGTTGCTGAAGAAGGGCGATGGCTGTTGCGATGACACACTTTGTACCGGTAAAACACCTCTACAAACTCGCTGATTTAATTGATCAAGAACACGGGCTTGATGCCATTACGTTTTGGCAAGACCATGATGTGAATTTACCGAAAGACCCCTCCGAGTTTATTGCAGAAGAGGATTTCAAATCAGCCTGCAAGCTCGCTGTTCATTATGCAAGTGACCCGGTATTGGGACTCAAGTTCGGACGGAATGTAACACTCACGAATATGGGCCCCTTGGGAGCTGCTATGATGAGCTGTGATACACTGGCAGAGTCTTTAGAACTGGCGATATGCTACAGAAATGGCTTTTTCCCCAACGAATTCCACACTTGGGAAGAGGGCGACTCGGTTCATATTTGCCCGGCGGTATCTGAAGCTCATGCAGCCTTTAGCCAGTTTGATTTACAAGTATTTTCAATGGTATTGGTTCAATCCATAATGGATTTGTTGCACATTGGTGCTGATGGCATAACAGTTCATTTTCATTTTTCGATACCTGATTGCAGTCTATTGCGTAGCTATCAAGAGTATCTTTCAGCGGATATCGCGTTCGATCAGAAACACTCTAAGCTCATTATTCCCAAATCGCTGATGCAGACCAAGCTGCAAAGTAGAGATGAAATCTCAAAGACTTCTTTTATTCGTGCCTGCCAATCAATTCAAGACAGTCTGTTTACGAGGGAAGCGCTAACAAACAGAATCTTCAGTCTGTTGGATGAAGTGGATAGCTACCCTTCACTCGACGAGATGGCGACCATTTTGATATTTTCGCCCCGAAAGTTGCGATACCAACTCAGTAAAGAGGGCACTACCTACCGCGAAGTGCTTTCCAGGCATCGATTGCGAAAGGCGATGGACTTACTCGGTCACTCTGATACCCCCATCAAAAGCATCTCTGAGCTGGCCGGCTATCAGGATCTTTCCAGTTTTTATCGAAGTTTTAAAAAGGAAATGGGGGTTACTCCAGCGCAGTGGCGCCACGACAACAGCTAGCGGTTGAAGTTGGCAATATCTTATATTTCGATAATTTTAGAAATATAGTTGCAATGACTTTTGGACGGCGCTATAGTGCCCCCATGGAACACGAAGATGCAGTAAAAAAGCTGGCTGAACTCGGCCACAGTACTCGCCTGGCGATTTACCGCCTGCTGGTTAAGGCCGGTATGGAAGGGCTCGCCGTCAGCGAGATTCAAAAGGAGCTGGGCGTGCCTGGTTCTACGTTGTCTCACCACATTACCCGGTTGGTCAGCGCAGGGTTAATGGTGCAAAAGCGCGAGGGCCGTGTATTGCGTTGTGAGGCGTGCCTGCCGGCGTTAACCGGTCTGGTGGGTTATCTGCTGGAGGAGTGTTGCCGCGATCAGGACTGCTGTGATTAACCCTCGGCAATAACCGAGGGCCAAATGTCTAGGGGCTCATTATTGAGCCTTTTATTTTGACTTAATATTTCCATCTTTCTAGAACTATAGGATTATTATGTTGCCAAATCTCAATACTGAAGCCGTTATCAAACGCCTGGACCAAAGCGATCAAAAGCCTCAACACGCACCGCGTATATTGGTGTTGTTCGGTTCACTAAGAGCCGACTCCTATACCCGCCTGCTAGCCAATGAGGTGGTTGAGGTACTTAAGCACTTCGGTGCGGATGTGCGTTTGTATGACGCAGAAGGTTTGCCAATGTTCGACGCGGAACAGGTGCATCATCCCAAGGTGGTTCAGCTGAGGGAGTGGTCGGCCTGGTCAGAAGGGCAGGTATGGATCAGCCCGGAGATTCACGGCAATATTTCCGCCGTGTTCAAGAATCAGATCGATTGGCTGCCATTGGATCAGTCGGCGGTTAGAGCGACTCAAGGCAAAACGCTGGCCGTGATGCAAATCTCCGGCGGGTCGCAGTCGTTTAACGTGGTGAACGCCCTGCGTGTTTTGGGGCGTTGGATGCGGATGTTTACGATCCCCAATCAATCGTCGATTGCCAAAGCCTGGCAGGAGTTTGATGAGAACGGCAAGCTTAGGGATTCAGCCTTTCGCGATCGTGTGATTGATGTGCTGGAAGAGCTGTTTAAGACCACAGTGCTAATGCGCGATCACAGTGACTACCTCACAGAGCGTTTTAGTGAAAACAAATCATCGGAACCTGCAGCAGCGCAAGCAGCGATAGTTGAAGGCAGCGGTGCGGCAAGCTCTGCAAGTCCGGCAAATATCGAGCAAGTAATGCCTGCGGCGACAATACAAACTGGCAATAGCTGCTGTTCCAGAGTTCCGTCTGCCGAAGATAAGCGACGAGCATCTTGTTGTTAACTATGCCCAACCAGTAATCTTATTCCAGCGTCTTTCCCGCCTGCACAGAGCTGTCTCAGCGACCGCCGGTAGGCACAAAAAAGCCCCCAGCGCTTAAGCGCTGGGGGCAATGAGGAACGCTAGCCAATAGCGTCAATTAAAACGAATAGGTAACTGACCCGGTAACGGTACGTGGGTTACCGTAAAACGCGGTAACTGTGCCGCCTTCACCCAGCGTCGGGAAGTTGTACCCGGCAACCTTGTACTCTTTGTCGCCCAGGTTCTTACCGTGCAGGCCAACCTGCCAGCGGTCATCATCCGAAGTCCAGGTCACGCTGGCATTCACCAGGCTGTAACTGTCCTGGTCCAACAGCTCGTTGGGGTCTTCAAACTGATGGGTTTCGCTGCGGTAAGAGACGGAGCCCAGCAGATTCAGTTCACCGCCCATATCGCCCAGGTTCATGTCGGTGCTGTAAGACAGTGAGAAGGCGGCGGTCCACTCCGGTGTGTTTTGAAACACTTTACCGTCAGAGATATCATCTCCGTCCACAATCCATTCTTTAAAGTCGGCATTGATGTAACCCAGCGCCAGATTGGAACGCAGGGATTCCGTCACGTAAGCCGTCAACTCCAGCTCCACACCGCTGATCTCGCCTTCGCCGGCGTTGGTTACGGTACCGGCAAAATCGTCGTCCACGCCGTCGCCGTCATTATCGATGGCAACCGAACCGGGGATCTGAACATCCGTGTAATCGCTGTAGAACAGCGCCACATTGGTGATCAGGCGGCCTTCCAGCAGGTTGGCTTTAATGCCAAGCTCATAGGCATCAACGGTTTCCGGGTCAAACCCTTCGTGTACTTCGGTGTTGGAGTAGTCGCCCCGTGGGTCAAAACCGCCGCCCTTAAAGCCCATGCTGTAAGAGGCGTAGTAATGCAGGTCGGGGTCCGGCTGCCAGCTGATGCTGGCGCGAGGCGTAAACTCGCTGTCAGTGCGTGAACCCTCGAACGGGTCAACACCCAGGTCGCCGCCACTGAAGTAAGGCGAAGACAGACCACCATAAACCGTCCGAATCACTTCAACGTCGCGTTTGTCTTCGGTGTAACGGCCACCCAGTGACAGAGTCAGGGTATCACTCAGGTCGATGTCCACATCGGCGAACGCCGCCCAGGTTTCGGTATCCACATCGCCCAGAGTAAAGGAGGTGATGCCGAACTGCCCCAGAATCACATCGAAGGCATTAAACGCGTTGGCCTCCAGATAGTAAACTCCGGCAATACCACGAACCTTATCCCCTTCAAACGCGATCTGAAATTCCTGGCTCAGCTGCTCGTTGTCGTACACCACCGGCACATCAAAGGAATTACCGGGCAGGCTATCGAAGTCGATGGGCGATTCGGTGCGATCTTCGCGATAGGAGCTGACGGACTTTAAGGTGATTGCTTCGCTGACCTGCCATTCCATGGTCAGCGCGCCGCCGCTTTGCTCTACGTCGTTACTACGAACCAGTCCGGTTTCCGTAATACCGGCACGGGTATCAAAAACGTCCGATAGAATCGGATAGCCCGGCGCGGCGGTCAGACGGTGGCCGCCCTTGGGGCTGGACTCGTCGTCACTGTAGTCAACATTGGCGCGAATCTGGAAGTTGTCCGTAACGTCCCATTCAAAGCTGCCACGGTAGGCCATAATATCCTTATCGTAATGCTCGTCACCGGTAAATTGATTTTCACCAAATCCGTCGCGCTGGAAGGACGCTACTGAGCCGCCGACGCGCACATTGTCGCTCAACGGCATGCTGCCGCTAATGACCAGATCCCGCTGATTGTGTGTGCCCAAAGAACCTTTGATCTTCATGGTGGGCTCGTCAGACAACCGCTTGGTCACGTATTTAATGGCGCCGCCGATGGTGTTGCGGCCATACAGCGTACCCTGCGGGCCACGCAATACTTCGATGCGCTCGACCTCATACACATCCAGCACGGCACCTTGTGGGCGGTTCAGGTAAACATCATCGATATAGATACCGACACCCGCCTCAAAACCGGCGACAGGGTCCTGTTGGCCCACGCCACGGATAAAGGCGGTAATGGTGGTATTGGTACCGCGCGACACCTTCAAGGTGGTGTTGGGTACGGACTCCGCCACCTGCACAATATCGGGGGCACCGCTCTTGCTCAGGGCATCTCCGCTGTAGGATGTCATGGAAATTGGCACGTCCTGCTGCGACTCGTCGCGGCGACGGGCCGAAACGACAATCTCTTCCATCACAAAGGCTTTTTCGGCGTGGATCACTGGTGCAGAGCCCAGTAAGCCTGCCGTCAAAACGCCCGAGATGGCGAGCGACAACTTGCTGTGGATAGGTGTTGGCTTCTTCATGGTTTTCTCCCGTGCTTTATTCTGCTGGCGGCTGTTTCCGCTCGAATAAAGGTCCCGTTATTTAAAGTAATTTTCTAATAACCATTAAGTTTTCCCTGTGCCTGATCTGCTGCCCAACTTCTGCAGAATGGCACATTTCTCTGTAGCGCGCATATTTCCATCGATTGGATCTGGACAGAATGTGGCGCCGTCTTCGAGATCAACATGACAGTTGATTCATGTTTCAGTTGATTATATAGTGCATCCCATGGTCGTCAACCCTTTTGCACATTTAATGGCCATATTTTTAAGCGACCGAGTCGGTAACGTTTGGTAAACAAAGGCGATAACGAAGGTGAAGAGCGCGATCAGCAAGCCCAATCTGCCTCTGGTGTTAATACACGGATGGTCGGCACACAGCGGTTACTTTGCCGAGGTGGCCGAGCGTTTTTCCGAGCAACGACAGGTACTTACACCGGACCTGCCCGGCCATCGCGGCCAGCCCTGCGTACCGGAAACTGCCTCCATCGAATACCTGGGCGACTGGCTGCACGACTATCTACAGCGCCAAAGCATCGAAAAAGCGGTATTTTGCGGCTGGTCCATGGGCGCTCACGTTTTGCTGAGCTACCTGCAACGCCACGGCCTGGCCAAAGTGGCAGGCATCGTTATAGAAGACATGAGCCCAAGGATTCTGAATACCGAAAACTGGACTCTGGGCCTCAAGTCCGGTCTCAATCACACCAACAACCTGTCGCTGATCGCGGCGATAGAAACCAGCTGGCCCAAAAAAGCGCAATACACGGCAGAAGCGATTTTCGCCACCAATGGCGGCGCGGATGACGACGATGAACCCCACCCCAGGCAGGAGTGGGTCAACCAGGAAACCCAGCAAAACAATCCGCAACTGCTGGCCCGGTTTTGGGAATCGATGTCGCAACAGGATTTTCGAAAGTTTTTGCCGGATATTCAGTGCCCGGCATTGATTATCTCCGGCGCCAAAAGTCAGCTGTATGAGACGGAGTCGGGGCAGTACTTTGCGGATGCGATGCCTAATGCGAAGCACTTGGTGTTCACAGAGTCAGGCCATGCGCCGCATCTTGAAGAGCCGGAGCGGTTTGTGGAAAGTGTAGAGCGGTTTATGAGCTATGCTGTACTGAGGTCCTAACGAAAGAGCACATACCGGCAATGATTTCCTGTGAACAACACGACTACGTCGAAAGACCGGTCAACTGGATACACGTCTTTTTGTGACTACAAAGTGAAGAGCGGGAAACAGAAACGAAAAGAGATGTATGCCAGGAGTCCCTATCATGAAAGCTATCTGGAATAGCGTCATTGTGGCGCAGAGCGATGACACAGTTGTCGTCGAATCGAACCATTACTTCCCTGCAGGCTCAATCAAAAAAGAGTACTTTCAAGCAAGCAGCACAACATCCCACTGCCCCTGGAAGGGTGATGCGCGCTATTACTCGCTAAGTGTTAACGGGGCGGTTAATGCGGATGCCGCCTGGTACTATCCCGCTACCACGGAGAAGGCCAAACATATTGAGGGCAGGGTAGCGTTTTGGCGTGGCGTGGAGGTTGTTGAATAAATGAAACCAGGTGAAAGCCAAAGACAGCTTCAGGGCGAGTGTTCAGGAAAGTGGGTGTGAAGTGTACCGTATTTATCGCAACCAGTGCGGATGGCTATATTGCCACCCCGGACGGTGGCGTCGAGTGGCTGGATACCGCCGGTAAGCCAAACGTCGATTTGGGTGAGCATGCGGATATGGGGTTCAACAGCTTTATCGCCTCGGTGGATTGTCTGATTATGGGGCGCGGTTGTATGGAGAAGCTGGCCAGCTTTCATCTTACGCCCGAGCAATGGCCCTACGGTAACATTCGTATTATTGCTCTCAGCAAAAGCGTTAAAGATGTTCCAGCGAATCTAAAGGGCAAGGTGGAGCTTTACTCTGGTGAGATACCTGCGTTGATGTCCAAGCTGGAACAGGCCGGCCACAAACACGCTTATGTCGATGGTGGAGCGGTTATCACTTCGTTTTTGAATCTTAAGTTGATCAACGAGATGATCATTACCAAAGCGCCGGTTTTGCTTGGTTCCGGTATCCCGTTATTTGGCAAACTGGACCACCAGATCAGATTGGAAAACGCACAAGCGGCTGCATTTCCAAACGACTTTGTCCAGATTAAGCATGATGTGAACTACCTGTAAGCTGGCTCGCAAAAAAATGGTTCGATCTGCTTGGCAAATCCGGTAGAATCGTTGCTCACAAGGATATAGACCCCAATAAGGATATTTATGCTTCGCAAAGAATTTTTCTATTCCGCCGCATTTGTCTCTGCTCTGTTCCCACATGCGTTATCCGCGGCCAACCCATACCAAGCTGAGGTCGGTGCCGAATATACTGACGTCTCTTCCAATGACTTTTTTGGCGACGGTCGTTCTTTGGAGTTGTACGGAACTTACTATCTTAATCCAGTAGAGGCTGGCGAGTACCCGCTGAGTGAGGCCGCATTTGTCAGCCGTGCCAGCGGCATTAGTGCTCTTTTGAACGAACAGCAGGTAGATGCCCCTTCGAATTTCTTGAGCGGCGACGCTGATGCACAGGGCCTGGCTCTATCGGGCTGGTATGTGCATCCGGAATCGGGTTGGTTGATTTTTGGTAGTATCAGTCGTGAGGAATCTGATTACCAGACCGAAGAAATTGAAGCCGATGCATACTCACTGAGTGTCGGGAAATACTTGTGGGACACCACAACACTTGTGGTGGGCTACGCTCACAAGGATGAGGACATCGATATTGATTTCCGAAGTTTTCATTGTGCCGGGTTTGGTTGTGCAGACATCGTTGATCCTCCCAATCGTGAGACTGACAGGGCATCAGTGGCATTCCGCCACCTCGGACAGTACTCAGACTATCACTACGCCGTGGACGTAGGCTATGCGCGAGAAACTGAGGAGCAATACCACTGGGAGCAGGATAACGATCAATATTCCTTTATGTTCTCCGCATACCCTAACCGCAACACGCGGATTGTATTGGGGTTTGAGAAGGTCAATTTCAGAGATAGGGCTCTGGCAGACGATACCGACACCTATCGGATCGGCGTAGAGTACTTTGTCACTCCGGCTTTTGCTGTTTTTGTCAGCTACGAGGAACTGAAGGTGGATACCGATCAAATGATCCCAGTATTCGAACCGGTGACTGCACTTTCGGAAGACCCCTTTTTCGGTTTCTTTCCAGATGAACCCTTTGTGGGAATCCTTCCCCCCTACCGCCTGGAGCCCGTATCTTTGGATACGGAATCACTCACTGTTGGCGCTCGGGTACGGTTTTAAGATCTAGTTTCCAACCCCAGGGTGAATCACCAGTGCTTCACCCTCCGACAGCACATCGCCTCGGGAATTTAAACACCGGGTCTTGAGGTTGATGAGCTGCTTATCTTCGCGAATCCGGGTGATTTCAACGCTGGCAACGACAGTTTCGTCGGCCTGGCCGCGAGCTTTGAAGTCGGTTTTCTGCTTCATGTACATGGTGCCTTCGCCGGGCAAGGTGGTACCTAGCAAGTCGGAAATCATTCCCGCCAGCAGAGGTTCCGGCACTTGACCGTTTTCCGGAGCAAAGCCGCTCAGGCGGCCAAAGTCTTCCAGGTCGGCTTTGGAAAAGCGTCGTTCGGTTTCTGCGCGGTCGCCGATGTTAAACATGTTTACTGCCCCTCCAATTCGATAACGGTTTCCGCAATGCAGGTGACTTCTCCGTCCTGGTCGCGCGTCATGGTGCCTTTTATTTCACAGCGGTTGCCCGATCGGGTGCCGGTGAGCTGCACCGTCATCGGTTCGTCGGTGTAGGTGGGGGCGGGAAACATCAGGTATTGTTGCTGTTGCCGTGCCGTAGGGAAGTGATTTTTGATCAGGCCCCAGATCACGCTGTACAGCAACATCCCGTGGGAGACGGTGCGACCAAATCGGCTGTTGGCGGAGTATTGCGGGTCGACGTGGATGGGGTTGTTGTCCCCGCTGATTTTCGCGAACAGGTCAAACTCTTCCTGGGTGAAGGTTTTATGGGTGTTCAGCGAAATGGCTACCGGCTCTGGCGACATTGGGGGTACCTCATGCAGGTTCACGTAGTAAATTCTTCTGTACTTTACCCGCTGCGGTGCGGGGGAAGTCGTCACACACAACAAACCGCTTGGGCACTTTGTAGGTGGCCAGGTGGGCCTTGCAGTGTTGCGCCAATTGATCCAGGTTGACATCCGCCCCGGGCTTGGCGATCACAAAGGCGCAGCCCACTTCGCCCCAGCGATCATCGGGTATGCCGATAACTGCAGATTCGAGTACGGTATCGTGTTGTTCAATAACGGCCTGCACCTCTGCTGGGTAGACGTTTTCCCCGCCGGAGATGTACATGTCTTTGATGCGGTCGACGATAAAAAAGTAACCGTCCTTATCCTGGCGGGCCACGTCGCCGGAGCACAACCAGCCTTCGCCGTCGAAGGTCTGAGCGGTTGCTTCCGGATTGTTCCAGTAGCCGGGTGTGATGTTGGCGCCTTTTAATAGCAGTTGGCCGGCTTCGCCCTGTTGGACTTTCTGGCCGTTCTCATCAACGATTTTTACGCTGGTGAGTATCTGGGGTTTACCGATAGAACCGAGTTTTTCCAGAGCGCGGTCCGGGTCCATCAAAAAGGTCATGGGGCCGGTTTCGGTCATGCCAAAACCGTTGCAGATGCGTGCGTTGTGTTTGGCAAAGTGTTCCAGAATTTCGGTTTGAATTGGCGCGCCGCCACAGCCCCAGGAGCGCACGGCGGATAACTCCAACTCAGGAAAACGGGGATGCAGGCTCAGTGCGCGATAGATAGCCGGTACGCCAAAAAATACGGATATACGGCCGTCGTTGATCAGTTCGCACACTCGATCTTCATCGAATTTTGGCAACAGGATCACGGTACCGCCGGCGAACAGCATCGGCAGTGTATAGAGGTTAATGCCCGCAGTGTGGAACAACGGCAAAAAGTTCAACGTCGTGTCGCGTGGAGTCAGTTCGATGGCCTGGTTGGAATTGACGTAGTTGGCCAGCGCCATGCCGAAGGTCTGTATCACGGCTTTGGGTTTGCCAGTGGTGCCGGAGGTGTAGAGCAGGTACCAGAGTTCGCCGGGCTGTCGGGTGGCTTCGGTAAACGTCGGCTCCTGATAATCCCTCAGTTGTTCGTAGAGCGGGGCTTGGAGCGCTGTCGCGGTGTCCGGGTCCAGAGCCAGTAAGTTGATTTGTGGGCAGTCTTTGCGCAATTGTGCGGCAAGTTCCGTGGTGTTGGCGTCGGCGAACAGCAGCTGGGCACCACTTTCCACAACAATCGGCTGTAGTTCGCTGGCCGTTTGGCGCCAATTCAGCGGAACCAATACGGCACCCACACGGGCACAGGCAAATAACAGTTCAAAAAACTCTACGCAGTTGTGGCACAGAATGGCAACAGTATCGCCGGATTGAATCTGGTGTTCCGCCAGCAGGTTGGCACAGCGATTGATGTTGTCGTTAAACACCTGATACGTGATGGCACCCTGGCCATTGGCCAGAACAAAGGCAATATTATCCGGCGTCAGGCGTGCGCGATTGGCCAGCAAATCCACGATTGGGTAGCTGTCGGTGGTGGCGGTGGGGGTAACCATGGGTCAGCTCCTATTTAAAAACCGTTGCATTCCCTGTTCAACTTCGGGTTTCACAATTTGTTCGACAAAGGTTTGTCGCTCCAACTCCAGGCGGGCTTCGATCTGCGCCAGATCGTTTTCTGTGCGCAAGGTTTGTTTGGTGCACGCCAAAGAGCTTTGCACCTTGCCCGCCAGTTCGTGTTGCCATTGTTGTACCTGATCATCCAGGCCATTTTGTGGCACGACGCTGTTAATCAAACCCCAGCTTTGCGCTTGCTGGGCGCTGATTTTACGGTTCAGCAGCTGGATTTCCCGGGTTCGGTTGATGCCAATAACATCCGGCAAAATAGCAGACCAGCCACCGTCGGGAGCAAAGCCCACAACACTGTAAAAGGGAGCAAACCAGGTTTCATCGGTCGCCACCACCAGATCGCTGGCCAGCACAAAACCCAGTGAGCCGCCGGTGACAATGCCCTGTACGCGGCAGATGACCGGTACCGACAGGTGCAGAATGGCCAGGATGGCTTGATTCAACTGCCCCACCAGCAGTCTGGCATAGTCAGCGCGTTCCGTACCGGCTTCCAAAAACGCGGCAACGTCACCGCCGGTGGAAAAGTTACTGCCCTCAGCCCGAAGGACAACACTGTGAATATCCTGATCCTGGCCTAGCACTTGTGCTCGATTCAGTGCCTCGAGCAGTTCAGACGTCAATGCGGGAGTGAGACTGTTATGGCGTTCTGGCCGATTCAATGTAATGGTTGCCTGGCCGGCGTTAACACTGAACTCGACCAAGCTGCTCGAGTCACTCCCGTCGTCGGTCATTTTTTCAATCCCGTCTCAATCATATTAAATACGGCGTCGGCAATTTTCTTGCTCGACTTGGAGTCATCCCAAAAGCCGTAGCGCATACCCAAAAATTCACTCATGCCCATCAAAGCCCAGGCGCAGGCTTCGTGGTCGATGCTCTTGATCTCGCCATCGGAGCTGGCCTTTTTCAGCCGTTCGCAATAGGCTTCGGCAAAGTCGGTGTAGTACTGCCGGTGGATTTCCGGGTCCACAAACTGGGCCTCGTGCACCACCTTGTACATTTCTTTGTTCTCGCGAACAAAGTCCAAAAACGCCGAGATACCCTGGCGTTCCGCCTCCAACCGCGAACTGGCTTGTTCAGTCGCTGCGGTGAGGCTGTGACGCACATCCCGACCCAACTGGATCACCAGTGCACGCAACACTTCTTCTTTGCTCTTGAAGTAAATATAAAACGTACCCTGCCCAACCCCTGCGGCGGCGGTAATGCTACTGACCGACGCCAGCGCAAACCCCTTGGTGCCAATTTCCTTTTGTGCCGCCGCCAGAATCTTCTGGCGTGTCATTTCGCCCCGTTTGGTTTTGGGAGTCGCTGTCATATCTGCCTCGCTTTATGAAACCTGATTCAACCATCATGTTTGTGGGTTTGCAACCCCTAATTGTACTCAGCAAGGCTGGTAAATACTTCTGATAACCGTGTCGAAAGGGCAAGAATCGCAGTTTTTAGTGGCTTTTCGGGGCTATTTCCGGGCGCTATGAGCTTTCTGTAGCCAGGATAGGTGGTAGCGATCGCGAGTGCTAAAGCGCTCAAACAGAACCACAAATGCTATCTGTTGCAGCGGGGATGCGCAGCCGCGGCTGCAAAAAGAACAGTTGATTAACCACGGCAGCGTCGTTGAATGACTGCCGTGGATGTTTGTCATTGGAATATGGGAAACTTAGAGCATCACCTCGATCAGGCGGGGCCCTTTATTCGCCATGGCTTCTTCAAATTGAGCTTTAAACTCTTCGGTACTGGAGGCTCGGGTAGCGGGCACGCCCATACCTTCGGCGAGTTTGGTCCAGTCCAGCGACGGGTTGGAGAGGTCCAGCATAGAACGCGCTCGTTCGCCAGGGTTCTCAACGCCCACGCGCATCAGCTCAAGATCGAGAATCGCGTAGCTGCTGTTGTTATAGATGACGACGCAAACGTCGAGATCTTCCCGCACCATGGTCCACAGCGCCTGATTGGTGTACATGGCACTGCCGTCGGCCTGCAGATTAATGACCTTGCGATTTGGGCAGGCAACCGCAGCACCCATCGCCAGCGGCAAGCCCTGGCCGATGGCGCCGCCGGTCAGGGTCATCCAATCGTGGGGCGCGGCACCGTCGTAATAGCCGTAGGAAAAAATGCCGCTGGTGTTGGACTCGTCAGAAACGACTGCGTTTTCCGGCATCAGATTGGCGATTACGGCTCCGACGGTTTCTGCGGTCATGGGGCCTGTTGGAATCTCCGGCAGTGGAGTGTCCTCCAACACAACTTCAGCGGGAGCTTCGAGTGCATCGGCGAGGGCTTCCAATGCACCAACCTGATCTTGTAGTTGGTTAGCCAACTCGATCAGGTTGCACTGCTCAGGCCAGAGCCTGCCGGGCTTATCGGGGTAGGCAAAAAATGAAACCGGCGCTTTGGCACCGACCAGCACCATGTGTTTTAAATCCTTGAGAGCATCCGCTGCGAACTCACCCAGGTAAGGCAGGCGCTCGACGCTCGGGCGGCCACGACCTCGCTGGATGCGGGCTGGAAAAACCTCACTGATCAGCCGTGCGCCAGTGGCTGCGGCGATACGGGCGGCGGCGTTCAGGCCATCTTCCCGCAGCGCTTTGCCGCCCAGAAACAAGCAACTGGCTTCACCGCTTTTCAGGGCGTTGGCCGCCTGGCTGATCAGATCGTCCGCCACTTTTGGGCGTTCGGAGGCCGCTTTGGGTGCAACAGGCTCCGCACCCTCCGTCCAGGCGTAGTTGGCGGGTACGATCACGCTGGCACAGCGTCCTTCCAGCGAGGCGGCAACGGCATCCGCGCCATCCTGTGCCATGGTTTCTGCCGAATCGCTGATGCGATACCAGTCGCTGGCCAGGGCGGCATGTCCAGGCACGTCAGAGGTGAGCGGAGCATCCAACTCCAGGTGATAGCTGGCGTGGTCACCTACGATATTCACTATGGGGGTAAACGCGCGTTTGGCATTGTGCAGATTGGCCATACCGTTGGAAAAACCGGAGCCCAAGTGCAGCAGAGTGGCGGCGGGTTTATCGGCCATACGGCCATAGCCGTCAGCGGCACCGGTGACCACGCCCTCGAACAGGCCCAGAATGGGGCGCATGCCGGGGATCTTATCGATCGCTGCCACCAGCTGCATTTCCGAGGTGCCGGGGTTGGCGAAACAGACCTCGACGTCACTGTCGATTAAGGTTTGGAGTAGGGCTTCTGCACCGTTCATACGGGATTCCTGTGGCCGTGTGAGTAAAACCATACTCTATCTCGTCGGGCAAGTATCGAACTGTCCGCTGGGTGACATTTACCATCAATTGCTGAAGATATATCGCCAAGAGCTGCCGGGTTGAAGCCTGCGAGCCCAACTCTGGTGGATGATTTCATCCCTATTCTGCCAATATCTGTTCCAGTCAGCCCTACTGGTTTTAACGTTGGTGTTCTAATGGCAGGATTTGCTGGTATTATGTCATGGCTGCCACGCAATGGTTTTCATAAGGTATCGCTGAGCTTAGCCATAAGCGCAGTGTTTAACCCTCGATGTTGAAATCATTAGGAGCACCACCGCTATGAATTACACCTACGGCATTTATCTTTATCAGGGCGTTGCCTCCCTGGATTTTGTAGGGCCTTACGAGGCTTTCGATTTGTCCCGCCATGTGCTTAACGCGGGTCAGGTTGTCACGATCGCCGAAACCGACGAGCCCATCACCTGCGCCAATGGCATGCAGGTGATTCCTCAATTTACGTTTGACGATCACCCCACGCTGGATATTCTCTTGGTCCCCGGTGCTAACGAACTGCAAGCAGCGCTTTCCAGCTCGCGTGCCATCGATTGGGTGCAGACTGTGGCTGCTCAAGTGCAATATGTAACCGCCGTATGTACCGGCAGCCTGATTCTGCAAAAAGCGGGATTGCTGCAGGACAAAAAAGCCACCACCCACTGGATGTTGATTGACGAACTTTCCAAGGATGAGAGCGTTGAGGTGCTGCCGGAAATGCGGTACGTCCGTGACGGTAATATGGTCACCTCCCAGGGCGTCTCAGCCGGTATTGATATGGCGTTGTGGTTGCTGGGCCAGCTGCACAACCCCGACCATTCCCGCCAGGTACGAAAACTGCTGCAATACGAGCCTGCGCCCCCATACTTGGCTGAGGTATAAACTAAAGCTTATTACCGACGCCTAAATTCGCGAGGAGCCCATGCTGACCGTTGAAATGCTGATCTATCCCCAAGCCGCTGCGTTGGATGTTATCGGGCCGATGGATGTGTTTGCGGCCGCGAATATTGTGCACGGCAGCCAGGGCAAGGGCGGTGCCTATCAGTTGGTTTTGTCGGCTGCAAATAAAGGGTTGGTCAGGACTTCCTCCGGCGTCGCGCTGGATGCCCATCGACAACTGGGCGATGGCGATGGCAGTGACTATCTGATGGTCGCCGGAGGTTTGGGTTTTGATTCTGCCCGCAGGGATGCGGCACTGATCAAGCGGTTGGAAGAGCGTGCCGGGCGATCCTCGCGCTTGGCGTCTGTCTGCACCGGCGCCTTTTTACTGGCGGAAGCGGGGCTGCTGGACGGCAGGCAATGCACGACTCACTGGCGTTTTACGGAACAGCTGGGTCGGGAGTATCCAGACCTCAATGTACACCCCGACGCCATCTATCTTCAGGACGGCTCCATCAGCACCAGTGCCGGGGTGACCGCCGGAATTGATCTTGCGTTGGCGCTGGTGGAGCAGGACTACGGTGCGGAGTTGGCGCTGGAAGTGGCGCGCGATCTGGTGTTGTACCTGCGTCGGCCCGGTAGTCAGTCACAATTCAGTGCGCCTTTGGAATTGCGCCAGCGGGCCGGGTCGGATTTCAGTGCGCTGCACGATTGGCTGCTGAGCGATTTACAGCGCCCGGCGTCGGTGGAGGATATGGCGGCGTTCTGCTGCATGAGCCCGCGTCATTTCGCCCGTCAATTTAACCACGTAACCGGCATGACTCCGGCGCGATTCTTGGAGAGATTACGGCTGGAGCGGGCACGTGAACTGCTGGAGTCCACCCAGATGAGCTCCGAGGCGATTTCCGTCAGCGCCGGCTTTGGTCGCGAAGAGCGGTTGCGCCGGGTATTTCTGAAAACCCTGGGAGTGACGCCAGGGATCTATCGCCATCATTTTCACGGCACGCGCGCCTAATCCTCCCATATCAGAGTTGGCGCCGCAGACAGTTCCGGGTGAACTACACTTGGGGTTCGGCAATACCACTCAAGGAAAAGGGAGGCAGCAATGAGCAGTGTCAGGGTTTTGGTCGGTACCCGCAAAGGCGCGTTTATTCTCTCAGCGGATGGCAATCGCACGGATTGGGCCGTGGAAGGCCCACTGTTTGCAGGCTGGGAAATCTTTCATATGAAGGGCTCGCCGGTTGATCCAGATCGCATCTACGCCTCTCAATGCAGCGATTGGTTCGGGCAGGTGATACAGCGCTCCAGCGATGGCGGCAAAACCTGGGAGCAGCCCGGAACCCCGGCTGGTGAAGAGCCCTCGGCCGAAAACAAAGAGCCCTCAGCTGACAATAAAGAGCCCTCTCCAGAAGGACCTCCTACCATTGGCGAGAGCAACAAATTCGCCTACGACACCTCCGCCGAAACCGGCAAACCCCTGACCACGCACCAATGGTATGACGGCACCCAACATCCGTGGGAGTTCAAGCGTGTCTGGCATCTGGAGCCTTCGTTAACAGATGCCGATGAAGTCTACGCCGGTGTCGAAGACGCCGCCTTGTTTCGCAGTGGCGACGGCGCCGAGAGCTGGCAGGAGGTCGCCGGCCTGCGGGGCCATGGTACCGGCCCCTCCTGGCAGCCCGGCGCCGGGGGCATGTGTCTTCACACTATTGTGTTGGTGCCCGATCAGCCCAACAAAATATTCACCGCGATATCCGCCGCAGGCGCATTTCGAACCGATGACGGAGGACTTACCTGGCAACCCATCAATAAGGGACTGCGGTCAGAATACATTCCAGAGCCGGAAGCGGAAGTCGGCCACTGTGTGCATAAATTGGCCTTGCACCCGGCAAAGCCCGAGGTGATCTATATGCAAAAACACTGGGATGTGATGCGCAGCGATGACGGCGGCGATTCCTGGCGCGAAGTCAGCGGCAACCTGCCCAGCGATTTCGGCTTCCCCATTGATGTTCATGCCCACGACCCTGACACGGTTTACGTGGTACCGATCAAAAGCGATTCGGAGCGCTATCCGCCCGACGGCAAATTGCGAGTTTATCGCAGCCGCAGCGGCGGCGATGACTGGGAGCCTCTCACCAATGGTTTGCCACAACAAAACTGTTATGTGAATGTGTTGCGGGATGCCATGGCGGTGGATCGACTGGACGATTGCGGCATCTACTTCGGTACTACCGGCGGGCAAGTTTACGTATCGCCCGATGGTGGTGACACCTGGCAAACCATCGCCCGGGATCTGCCCGCCGTTTTATCTGTGGAGGTGCAAACACTGCCATGATTCGCGTGGTTCTGCCACAGGGCCTGCAGCTGTTGGCTCATACAGACGCCGAGGTGCAACTCGATGTGCCGGCGCCGGTTACTCTGGCCAGAATTCTCGATCGCTTGGAGCAGTGTTACCCGATGCTGGCCGGCACCGTTCGCGACCATGTCACGCAACAGCGACGGCCGATGGTGAGATTTTTCGCCAATGGCGAAGACTGGTCCCATCAGTCACCCGACCAGCAATTACCCAGCAATATTGCCGAGGGTGCGGAGCCGCTATTGATTGTCGGCGCTATTGCCGGGGGATGATCGTTTTAAACTGAACCGGGGTGTGAAAAGGTTGGCTATAACGCTAATTGGGTTTTCATTCACCGAGCTTTAGTGTTATTCATAGCACCACTAAAGCACATGGACTTCCATCGAATTTACAGGAGACGACGATGAGCAAAACGTGCCACGAAATAGATTACGAAATTTTTGGTGACGACATCCAGATGGTGGAGGTCGAACTGGACCCAGGTGAGACCGTGGTGGCCGAAGCGGGCATGATGAACTATATGGATTCCTCCATTAAGTTCGAGGCCAAGATGGGCGATGGCTCTGCGGCCAGCTCCGGCATCATGGGCAAGCTGCTCAGCGTGGGCAAACGTGTACTGACCGGTGAGTCGATCTTTATGACCCACTTTACCAACGAAGGCGCCGGCAAGAAGCGTGTGTCTTTCGCTGCGCCATACTCCGGTAAGATTATTCCTCTGCACATGGATCAATATGACGGCATGGTGATCTGCCAGAAAGATTCTTTCCTGTGCGCCTCCCTCGGCACCCAAATTGGTATTCATCTGAATGCCAAAATCGGTTCCGGTTTTTTTGGTGGCGAAGGCTTTATCCTGCAAAAAATCGAAGGCGATGATATGGCCTTTGTTCACGCTGGCGGCTGCATCATCAAGAAAGAACTCAACGGCGAAGACCTGTTGGTGGACACCGGTTGTCTGGTGGCATATACCGGCGGCATCGACTGCGATATCCAGCGTGCGGGTGGCCTGAAGAGTATGATCTTCGGTGGCGAAGGTATCTTCCTGACTCGACTGTCCGGTACCGGCACGGTCTGGCTCCAGAGTCTGCCGTTCTCGCGTCTGGCCAATAATATCCTTGCCCACGCTCCACGCGCCGGCGGTGAGCGCAAAGGCGAAGGCTCTGTGCTGGGCGGCTTTGGGGACTTCATCGACGGCGACGAATAAATTTTCGAATTGCCCTGGAAGCGTTCCATCCCTGCAGAGCATGACGGAACGCTCAGCGCTGTGAAAACACTTGCCCGCTAACGAGGCTCAGGTATTAAACCCAGCCCGCTAATCGCAGCAGCGTAAACCCCGGCAATATCACCATGGCGGTGAGGGTCAGTATCATGCCCAACGCACGAATCTGTGGCGCACCATCGCGACACAGATTCACGAAGTGCACCAACCGCCCCAGCAGTAAGGCAATGCCACAAGCGTACAGTAACGTGGATGAAGCACCCACCGATTCGGCCGCCGCCATGGCCAGCAGGATGATGGGCACGGTCTCGGTAAAATTACCGTGGGCGCGCATGCGGCGCATCAGCACCACATCATCCCCCGTCATAAAATGAATGCCGGTTTGGGCGCGACGAATACCCACCACCATCGTCATCGGGAACTGTATCAGGGCCATGATTGCCGCAAACAGCGCGGTCACCGGGAGTATCATTGCATGCTCTCGTAGGTGACCAGCGCGATGCGGGCGCCTTGCGGATCGAGCAGGGTAGCGATGCGGCCAACACCGGGATAGTCCGCAGGTTCGCTGACAATCTCGGCGCCTGATTCCCGCGCTCGGCCAATGCTGGCGTCGACGTCTGGCACGGTAATAAAGATGGTCCAGGTACCCTGCTCTGCCGGCTCGGGAGAAAAGCCGCCAATGGGGGTGTCTTCAACCACAATGCCCGGGTAACTGGAGCCATCCTGCATGGGCATATCGGCGATGTTCCAACCCATCACATCGCGGTAGAACGCCTTGGCGGCATCGGTGTCGGGGCCAGTGTATTGAATCCAACCAGCGGCACCTGGAGTTGTCATGGTAATGCTCATAGGAATTTCCTCGTCTTGTGAATTAACTCTGTCATTAGTCGCCAGTGTGTTTGCGCTGGCTTCACGACAAGGACGCTGCCCATTCGACGATGCCTACAAGGGATTCAAACTTTTTTCGCAGGCTCGAATTTTTTCATCAATAAAGCGTCTTTCTTCGGGGGTGGGGTTGAGCTCCAAGGCCTGTTGGTAGGCGCTCTTTGCTTTAGCCGGTTGGCTGAGATCCATCAAAAAGCTGGCTTTGGCGGTGTGAAACCAGCGGTAGCTGTCCAG
The DNA here is from genome assembly GCF_011683955.1 of Pseudomaricurvus alkylphenolicus. Classification (GTDB taxonomy): domain Bacteria; phylum Pseudomonadota; class Gammaproteobacteria; order Pseudomonadales; family Cellvibrionaceae; genus Pseudomaricurvus; species Pseudomaricurvus alkylphenolicus. Next base: position 362,038 of record NZ_JAAQPI010000007.1, on the reverse strand, counting down.
GGATTCACTCAGTGGTGCCAGCATATCCAGCGCAGCCTGGGGGCCGGCCACTTGAGCCACGGCGGAGGCATGGTTGAGTTTAACCACGGGTGTGGGTTCCAGCAGGTAAAGCGCCCGGTAGAGCTTTTCGATTTCCTCCCAGTCGGTCGCATCGTCCGTAGCAGCATGGCTGTGGACGGCCGCAATGGCTGCCTGAATCTGGTAGGTGCCGGGCGTTCTGTGTCGCAGTGCTTTGTCCAGTAGTGCGGAAGCTTCGGAAATTTGCATCTGATCCCACTGAGAGCGATCCTGTTCCGCTAAGGGAATTAAATTGCCATCGCAAACACGCGCCTTGCGGCGAGAGTGTTGTAACAAAAACAACGCCAGTAACCCCATCAGTTCACTGATGCCGGGGAACAGCTCCAAGAGCAAGCGTGCCAGTCGAATGGCTTCTTCACACAGGGGTAATTTAATAACGGCGTTCCCACCGCTGGCCGACCAACCCTCGTTAAATTGCAGGTACAACATCAGCATCACCGTATTGAGGCGGCGGTGGCGTTGCTCCAGGTCGGGGGGGGCGAAGGCGACGTCGGCTTTGGCGACGGTGTGCTTGGCACGGGTGATACGCTGTTCCATGGTTTTACGTTTCACCAAAAAGGCACTGGCGATCTCGGCGACCGACAGCCCGGCAACCACCCGCAGGGCAAGAGCCGATTGGTCCTGCGGTGACAGGTCAGGATGGCAGCAGATAAACAGCAATCGCAGGATGTCGTCCCTGAATACTTGATTGTCCAGTTGATCCTCAATCCCGTCGTCCAGGAGTTCAGACCCCTGATCCAGTAGCATTGATTTCTCGGCAATCCGCTGCTGACGTCTGAGCGTATCAATGCCGGCATTGCCGGCGACCGTAATCAACCAGGCGAGCGGGTCGTTGGGTAAACCCTCCTCAGGCCATTTATCCAGGGCGCGAACGCAGGCTGTGGCAAAACAATCCTGCGCCAATTCGAGATCGCGAAAACGCCTTACCAGGGCGGCCAGCGCCCTGGGCCGGATATCGGCAAATCTGGCCTGCAACCACTGGTGTTCGTCGGTCATAAGCCTGCCAGCACACCGCCAGCCCAATCCACGGGGCGGACCTCCAGCCTGACGTAAGGCGACGACAGCTTATTGGCCAGCTCGATAGCGTCGTCCAGGGTATCGCACTCAAAGGTGTAAAAGCCCAGCAGACGTTCCTTGGTTTCTGCAAAAGGGCCGTCTTTGACCAGAGCCGGCTGGGCGACGGCCTGGGTGGGTTGCAGCGTGACGGCACTGGTGGTGGACATGAGTTTCGCCGACGAGAACTCACCCCGTTCGGCCAGTACGGCCTGCAGGTCATAGTGGCCCTGCATGATCTGTTGTTGTTCCTCTTCGCAGAGGCGTTCATAGATTCCTTCAGAGCCGTAAATCAGTAGGGAGTATTGCATGGCGACATCTCCTTCTTGGTTGTCGTTCTAGTGTAGACGTCTGAGGTTGGCGCAATCCTACATCGATCCTAAACCTTTGCCTGAGACAGTGCCTGCGCCAAAAAATCAAAAACCATTCGGACTCGCCGGCTGGTTCGCAGCTCTCGATGTGCCACCAGCCAGATCTCGCCACTCATGGGTTCGTAATTCTGCAAAATACGTTGCACTCGTGGCTCGGCGTCTCCTACCTGCTGCATCATCACGCCAATCCCCAGGCCCTGTTTAACCAGCTCCCACTGGGCAATGTGGTTTTCCGTCATTACCGGGAAGTTTTCCGGTGTCAGCTGAAAACCCCATTCGTTAAGTCCCTTCATCAGCTCATGGTTATCATTAAAGCCCAGGAAGTCGGCACCAGAAAAGTCTGCTGTAGAATTGGGGTTACCCAAGAGCGCCAGATACTCAGGAGTGGCATAGAGGTTAGCCTTAAACTCCGTGACTCTTCGCGCGATCAAATCCGGCTGGGTAGGGCGGAAGGAACGCACGGCGATGTCCGCTTCCCGGCGTCGCAAATCACTGGGATCATTGGTGGCCAGCAATGTGACGTGAATACGGGGTTGCTCCAGGCGAAGTCTGTGAAGAATGGGAGGCAGCATAAAGGTGGCCATTGCTTCAGAGGCACTGATGCAGATGTCCCCCTCCAGGGAGTCAGACTGACCGGTAGCCACCAACGATAGTTGAGTCGCGGCATCCGCCATGGAGCGGGCGTGTTCGAGTAGCTCCAGGCCCCCTGGGGTCAGTTCCAGGCCTCTGCCCACCCGCTCAAACAGTGCCAGGCCCAGCTCTGCTTCCAAGGCGGACACCTGCCGCCCCAGGGTGGGCTGGGAGACCCCCAACGCCTGAGCGGCTGCAGAAAGGGAACCCTCTTCGGCAGTCACCAAAAATGCCCGTACCCGATTCCAGTCGTATTTAATTGATCGCCAATCCATGCAAATATGAATAACTCAGCTGCAAAAATGGCTATATTAAGCCAATTTTTGCATAAATATAATGACTATCCGCTTTCGTTATCTAAAGGAGATTTGCCATGGGAACATCCGTTCGCTTCTGGAACCGTATCGCCGAACGCTATGCCAAGCAGCCCATCGCGGATGAAGATGCTTACCAACACAAGCTGGACAAGGTCAGGGATTGCTTGAACGCCGACCACAAGGTGCTTGAATTCGGTTGTGGCACGGGCTCCACTGCCTTGCTGCTGGCACCGGGGGCCGGTGACTATAAAGCCATTGACGTCTCTCCCAAGATGATTGAAATAGCCCAGCGCAAACTGGCGTCCAACCCCATCGATAACCTTAGCTTTGAGATCTCCGCTCTCGAAGACTTTCAGGCCGAAAAGCAATCCTTTGATATGATTCTGGGCATGAGCATTCTGCATCTGTTGGAAGATCCTCAAGCTGCCATCTCCCGTGTATTTGAGCTGCTGAAGCCGGGCGGAATATTTGTCAGCAGCACCGCCTGCCTGGGTGACAATATGGGCTGGTTTCGGTACGTTGGTCCTGTTGGCAGTTTTCTGGGACTGATTCCTGAGGTTCGGGTCTTCAGTCGGGCCGATTTGCAAAACAGTTTGAAGGGCGCGGGCTTTGATATTGAGTATCAATTTGTGCCGGAGGGAAAATCCATCGCCTGCTTTCTGGTGGCGAGACGACCTTTAGCTAATACAAAATGTCGGTAACGGCAGTGATGTGCTAACGTTGAAAGAAGTTAAGGAGAGACTATGAACGAGCACGAAAAACTAAACTACGTCGAATTTCCCGCAAGTGATATCCCTGCGACCAAGACGTTTTTTACCAAGGCGTTTGGCTGGAATTTCCAGGATTTTGGTGACGAATACACCGCATTCTCTGATCAAGGCCTGGACGGCGGGTTTTTCAAATCCGATCAGAGTTCCCAAACGCAAAACGGCGCAGCTCTCATGGTGTTCTACAGCAAAAATCTGGAACAAACCCGGGCGAGTGTGGAAGCCGCCGGTGGTAACATTTGCAAACCGATATTTTCTTTTCCTGGCGGTCGGCGCTTTCACTTTCTTGAACCGAGTGGCAACGAATTTGCGGTGTGGTCGGATCTCCAGGAGGATCAACAGATAGGATGATGCTGCTATGGCAGAGGCAATGAATTTAAGCTTGGAAGAAACCCGCGTAATCGGCGTGCTGATTGAAAAGCAGATCACCACGCCCGACCAATACCCCTTATCCCTGAACTCCCTGACGACGGGTTGCAATCAAAAGAGCAACCGGGAGCCGGTATTGGATCTCGACGAGAGCGTGGTTCAGGAGACGGTCGATGAACTGGTCAAACAACATCTGGTGACAGAAAACAGCGGATTCGGGAGCCGGGTGACCAAACTCCAGCATCGTTTTTGTAATACGGAGTTTTCCAAACTGCAGTTTGATGAACAGGAGCTGGGTGTCATTTGTGTGCTCTTGTTGCGGGGGCCGCAAACGCCGGGCGAGCTTCGCACCCGTACCAATCGCCTGTGCAAATTCAGTGATGTTAAAGAAGTGGAGGCAACCCTGCAGCGGTTATCGCATGACCCCGAAAAAGCCTATGTGGTGAGATTGCCCCGAGAGCCGGGCAAGCGGGAATCCCGTTACGCGCATTTGTTTAGCGGGGAGGTGGATGTTGAGGCAATGGCGGAGGCTGCCTCTGCTCAAGTCACCTCTGGCCCCAGTGCGGGTGCCGGCGCAGACAATGATCGAATTCTGGCGCTGGAGCAGCAGGTGGCTCAGATGCAGTCTCAAATTGAAGAACTGCAAGAACAGCTGTTGGAGCTGCAGACCCGTTGATTCGGCTGCAGCTCAAAGGGTTATCCTGTTAATCTTGTGCCTATGTGGTTGAGACGTTAGACACTGAATACTTCTTCCAGAAAGTTCATAAGTGCCTGCCAGGACCGGCGATCAGCCTTCTTGCTATAGGCCAACCCATTATCGGGGTCGGCAGCAACTGGATTGGTAAACGCATGCACGGTGCCGCCATAGGCGTGCACCTGCCAATCGGCGCCGGCAGCGTTCATCTCATCGGCCAGGGCAACCATGCTGTCGGGTTTGGCCATGGGGTCATCGTACCCGTGCAGGCAAAGCACTTTGGTTTGAATCTGAGGCTTGGGCAGGTTGGCGGCAGGTGTAAACAGCCCGTGAAAGCTCACCACACCGCAGACATCGGAGCCTGAGCGGGCCAGATCCAGTGCGCACAAACCGCCAAAGCAGAAGCCCATAGCTGCCACTTGCGCGGCATTTACTTGCGGTTGCTCGCGTAGACACTCGATGGCACCGTTGATGCGCTTTTGCAGCAGCGCACGGTCTTCCAGCAGTGGGTTCATCAGTGCCGCGTTTTCCTCGGGACCGGTACCGAGAATCCCCTTACCATACATATCCAGCGCGAAGCCCACGTAACCCTGTTCCGCCAGTTTACGAGCCTTGCCGCACTCAAACTCCCCCCGGCCGGCCCAGGTGTGGGCGACAGCCACTGCGGGACGAGGGCCATCCCAGCTGTCGTCCCAAACGAGATAGCCTTCCAACAGGGTACCTTCAACTGTGTATTCGATAGTGCGCGAGACCAGTGCCACGGTTAGCTCCTTTAACAGATTGAGAGAGGTGGAAGTCTGCCCCAACTGCCTTGGTTTGTCTTTAGTGGATTCAAAGCCAATTGCAGTTGATAATTATTTGTATTTGGGTTAATTTCTCTGGCCGTTGTAGGTAAGGCATCAGAATGCAAGTCACGATGAATCGGGACTCTCCAGTTGAATCCTCCAGAATAGGGAATAAACAGGTCTATGGACGAGGGCGTCATTAACGATCTTATTTCTGCCGCATTATGCGGAATTTGCGCCTGGGAGTTGCTGCGTCTGTGGCAGGCCGGTTCCGCCCGGCGACCTCTTTGGAGAAAACTGGCTCCCTGGGTGGGCCTGGTATTAGCGGTTGCACTGTGGTCATCGTCAGTAGGGTTGGAGTTTGCGACTGTTTTTGTTCTGCTGCTCACCACGCTGTTCGTCTGGCTGTTGATTTTTTGGCGCCAGCTGCGGTTGAGCAGAGAATCAACCAAAGCCACGCGCGCTAAATCAGATAAAGCGGAAAAGACCCTATTCATTGCAAAAGATCGGCGAGTTTGGGCTAAGGCGACTGCGTTTATAGCAGCAGGCCCCCTGGCGGGTATTGGGAGTGTGATGTTGTGTGTCGCCCTGCTGCCGGTGTTGCCTTTTTCCGAACCTACGCGCTTGGTGCTAATGGCATTTCTGTTTCCGACGATCTGGGCGATTGCGGCAGTATGGGCCTGCGCCGATGCAAAAGCCTGGCGTCCACCCATTGTTCTGATGGGAATTGGCCTTGGTTCTTTATTAACTCTTTATATCTAAGGTCGAATGGCACTTAGTTAAGCTTGAACTCACCGTAGCAGCGCGCTCTGAGCGCGACCGCTCGCCCTCGGGCTGCTACGGAGAATGCGGATTGGGAATCGTTCATGCTTTACGCATCGAAACAGCTGATAAAACAAATGCTTCATGCCCACAAGTGGATGGGTGTTTCACTCGGAGCCGGACTCTACCTGATCTGCCTTAGCGGCACGGTGCTGGTGTTTGGGCACGAGTTTGAACGTTGGCAACAACCGCACATCGATGAATTTGACACCCTTTCGCCGCGGGCGATAGACAACGCCCGGCAGCAAATCCTGCAGCGTTCGGATACCTCTCCGGAAACCATTTGGGTGATGCCGCCTACTGATGGCATGCCCCGCGCCCACGTTGCGACCGCAGAACATGAATGGTTTACCGACTCCGCAGGGAATCTCACTGAGGTTCCCCTAGAGGAAGCGGGTTTTGCCGCCATGTTGCGGCACCTGCACTACTATCTTCACCTGCCAGAGAACTTTGGCATGATCATCGTGGGTATCTTTGGCGTGATGCTGCTGGGGTTGGCTCTTTCTGGCGTGTTGGCACATCCTGCCATTATCAAAGACGCCTTCAAGCTGCGCCTTGAGCAATCCTATCGCCTTCAGCAAACAGACATCCACAATCGCCTGAGTGTCTGGAGCCTGCCCTTTTCTCTTATGATCGCCTTGACAGGCGCTTATATCGGGCTGATCAGTGTTATGGTGGTCGTCGCAGCGCCATTGCTCTACAACAATGATCTTACTGCGATTATGGACGCCGTTTATGGTGCCGACCCGATTATGGATGGGGAAATCAGTCCCTTTGATACCCGGCGGGCATTGGACGAGCTGCGGCGTGTTGCTCCCGAGGCCGAACCCATTTACCTGGCTTACCAGCATCCCGGTAGCCGCAAACAGTTTCTGGAAATTGCCGCAACACTTCCGGGCCGGCTGACTTACTCCGAGATCTATCGATTCAACAGTGCGGGTGATTACGTCAACCATCAGGGCTTGTCGGACGGGCCGGTGGCCCGGGTTGTTGCTTACTCCGTTTATCGGTTGCACTTTGGCCAGTTTGGCGGTTTCGGCGTGAAGCTACTCTATGTTGTTTTCGGTCTGGCTCTGACCGTGGTTTGTGCCGGTGGCATCAATATCTGGCTGGCCAAGCGCAAGCGCGAGACCCGGATCAATTCTGCCTGGGCAGCATTGGTCTGGGGAACTCCGCTCGGATTGAGCGGTTCGGCGCTGCTGTCGGTGTTTGTACCCACTTTGGCAACGGGTACTTTCTGGGGGATTACTGCACTGGTGCTGGTTGCCGGCATCGTTACCAATTGCGCAACGAAAGTGCGCGCATCATTACAGTGGCTGCTCAGTGCGAGTCTGGTGACGCTGGCGCTCGCCCATCTCTGGTACACAGAGGCGCACACGACGGCCGGGATTGGGTTGGCAGTAGATCTAATCCTGTTGCTAGTGGGTCTGACTGGAGTCTGGTTACTGAGTCGCCAAGCAGTGATCGATTCACCTGAGCCCAATCTGCTTCCCGGCGACTGACGTTCAGGCCGCCGGTTTCCATACTGCTCTCTTGCCCGCTTCTCCACGCTCGGACTGCCCCGATAAGGTGCTGTCCTGCCATGCTAATTCATCGAATTAAGCAGACCCAGACAGGACATCCAGGTCTGGTCGAAGGGAACATCTAATTCCTTATTGCAAATGATAATGGTTCGTATTAATGTTTGCGTCTCGACTGTGCAGGGAACCTACAGGAATCACCATGAGCAATGACACAAGCAACAACCGCGGCAACAAACAGGCGAGAAGTTTTCATTTTCTCTGTAACCACCACCGCCAGGCGTTGATGCGGGACGCCCGAGAGGCTCGCCGCTTTTGGGCCGAAGCCATTCTTGCCGGGCGTGAAAAGGCACAGGAGGCCAACTGGCAAAAAGCATTGGTGACCTTCGGTAACGCGATGGAGGTGGCAACCATACTCCTGCACCGCGACAGCAATCGCAGTCGTGCTGAGACGCGATTTGCGCGAACGGCCGTAGAGTTCGGAGCTCTGCTGCGTGGGCGTGGTTTCCAGTGTGACGCCAATATTCTATTGCAATTGGTGAATTGCGAGTTGGACGGCGTGACCTTAACTCAGCCCAAGGACGGGCTCATTAATCCGCTGGTGGAAGCGCTTACCACTGATCCCGATTTCCGCATCAACAAGCGTTACGCGGCACCCAATCAAATCCGCAACATTCATTAAAAAATCTGACCAAGGGAGCAATCATGAAATACCGGAGCAGGATACGTTTTTCACCCCTCATACTGGCTGCGGCAGTACAGGCCGTAACTTTTGCACCAGGCACCATTGCACAGAGCGAGGGGGAAATTGAAGAGATCAACGTTGTCGGCAACCTTTCCCGCTACGGTGCCACCAAGTCAGCGGTGCCCATTTTGGAAACGGCTCGCTCAATTTCGATCGAAAGCGAAGACATGTTCCGCGATAAAGGTGCTCTGAGCCTGGATGATATTCTGGCTTATACCTCCGGTGTGATGGGTGACACCTATGGCTTTTCAACCCGCGGCGATTTTCCGAAGGTCCGCGGGTTTGACGCTGCTGAGTACCGCGACGGGCAACAGGTTCTGTTTGGCTTTTACAACAACAGTCGCTCCGATGTGTACATGCTGGAACAGGTGGAAGTGCTGAAAGGTCCTGCTTCTGTGCTTTACGGTAAAGGTACTCCGGGTGGTATCGTTAACGCGATTTCCAAGCTCGCCGGCCCCGATAAAGACGGTGAGGTCGTTGTGGAATATGGCTCGGACAATCGCCAGCAGATTTCCGGTGATATCAATCTGGAACTGACGAACAACCTCTACTTCCGTATGGTTGGGCTCTATCGCGACTCGGACACCCAGGTTGACAATGTTCAGGATGATGCGGCGATCTTTATGCCCTCCATCACCTACCAAAACGAGACGACCAGCGTGACTTTGATGGCCGAAGTGCTGGATCGCGATACCGATACGGCGCATCAGTTTTTGCCCCTGCAGGCCAGCGGCTGCCTGAGCAGTGACGTCAAAGTATCCCCGGATTTCTTGTGCGCGCAGCCCACCCAACAACAGCTCGACAGCTCCGCCTACCTGGGGCACCCGGACTTTAACCGCTACAACACAGACTCCACCTTGGTGAGTCTGTTGGCCAACCATGAAGTTACGGATCAACTTTCCCTAGAAGGCGTGATTCGCTACAAGGACGCCGATGTGGATTATTTCCAGACCTGGATCGATTTTAACGGTGCTTCACCGCGTGTTGATGCCGACGGCAATGGCCAGCGCACCTGGTACCTGAGTGATGCCAGCTCTGAGCAACTGGCTGTGGATCTGCGCATGCGTTACGAGTTCGAGACCGGCAATCTGGCGCACGAGGTATTTGCCGGAGTTTCTTATCAGGAGGTGATTACGGACAATAACCTGACCTATCTGCGCAGTGTCGACAGCATCAATATTTTTAATCCCGTCAATGGTGAACTGCCTGCAGCATTTGCCAGTCTGCAGCCAGGCTACGACGCACCGGAGTCTCGCACCGAAGAACACGGCATCTATCTTAATGACCAGATTTCCGTAGGTAAGTGGAAGGTCAATCTGGGGCTTCGCTATGACGACAGTAAATCTGGCAGTGCGGGCAGTCCCAAACAGGGGGACTATGCGCTTTCCGCCAGTGCGGGTGTGCTCTACGCTTTCGACATGGGATTGTCTCCCTACATCAGCTATGCGGAGTCCTTCGAGCCTGTAGTCGGTAATGACGGCCTGACCAATCAGCCATTGAAACCCCGCGAAGGTGAACAGTGGGAAGCAGGTATCAAGTACCAGCCGCAAGGGAGCCAGACCTACATCACGGCTGCCTATTTCGATATCGAGGAAACCAATCTGGCCAACCCAGCCTCTCTCATCACGGAGGCTAACAGCCAGCAGGAAGGTGTCGGCACTTCAAAAGGTTTTGAACTGGAAGTCCATACCCGTGTGCACGAAGACATCAGTGTCGAAGCCAACCTCACCATTATGGATACTGAAAGCGCCGAAGGCGTAGCCTTTGACAGTATCCCCGAAAAGCAATTCTCCGCCTGGGTTCAGTACCAACCTTCTGAAGGGGATCTGCTCGGCTTTAAGGCGGCACTGGGTGTACGCTATGCGGGAGAGAACGAAAGCAATCAGTTCAGCACCGTTGCTCCGGGCGTTGTGATTCACGGTCAGGTTGTCACAGAGGGAGCGACTCTGTTTGATGCCATGGTGGGTTACGAAAACCAGGATTGGGATCTGACCCTTAACCTGCGTAACCTTACCGACGAAGAGTACTACGGCACCTGTCTGGTACGCGGCGATTGCTTCCCCGGCGAGACGCGTTCCGTGGTCGGTAAAGTTGTTCGCAAGTTCTGACTCTGAAAATTCGCGGTAGCCAAAAGCTGCCGCCCCAAATTCCGATAGGCCCGCGGGGGATATATATCAAAGACTGGTTGCCATCCTCGTCTTGAACCTGGATGGGAACTGTTTCACCTGCGGTTACGACAACTTTATCCCTCATATCATGCTTGTGGCCACGAGTATCAATGAAAGGCCCATTACGAGATTAAAACGCCGCATATTGCGGGATGACCGCAGCCATTGTTGCAGGCGATTGCCCAAAAGTGCCCAGGCTGCAATCGATGGATAACAGATGCAGAAGTAGATCCCGCTAAACACCCACAGTTCGTGAAGCGATGAAACCCCAAACGCGGCTATCCCTGCTATGCAGGCCAGCCAGGCTTTGGGATTCAACCACTGAAGCAAAAATCCGTGCCAGAAGGCACCGGTGCTTCCCCCTGTTGGTTCATTCTGAGTGTCTCGATGCTGAATAACTCCATTCTCAGGCGCAGATGTGGCGATGCGAAAGCCTATCCAGGCAATGAACCCCAACCCCGAAAACTTCAAGAGCTTGAATAGCACAGAGCTGGGATCAACCAGATTGCTCAATCCCAAACCGATGGCCAACAACAGAAGGCTAAAGCCAATCGTCGCGCCAGATACAAAACCCATGGCCTTGCGCAGGCCCAGACGGACACCGCAAGACAGGGCAAGCATATTCACGGGTCCGGGACTGATCGACATGGACAGGGCATATAGCCCGATGGCAATAATCGTAGTGGTTATATCGGTGAACATGGTGCCTCCTTGAGTAGAGACATCAGTTTAGATTGATGCTTATTGATTTATAATATGGTTTAATTAGATCTCTATGTTCCAAAAATTTGCATAATAAATTGCTCCCCAATGATTGACGACCTACGTTCCATGGCGATATTTGCAGAAACCGTTCGACTGGGTTCTTTCCGGGCGGCTGCACAGTCTTTAGACCTGTCTCCCTCGGTTGTCAGTTACCACATCTCCCAGCTGGAGCAGCGATTGGGTAACGCGTTGCTCTACCGTTCGACACGTTCTCTCAAACTTACTCATGAAGGCGAGCAGCTGTTTGAATCGGCCGAGCAGATGCTGGAATTGGCAAGAACGGGACTGGCAAAGGTGCAACCTCAAGCGGACGTCCCCTCAGGCCGACTCAAGCTGGCACTGCCCTCCGTGTTGATTCGATCCCCTTGGGCACGCAAAGTGGCGGACTTTGCCCATCAATATCCCGGTATTGAGCTACAGATCAGCAGCACCGACGAGCGCCAGAATATCGTTCAGGAAGGGGTTGACCTGGCCTTTCGCATCGGCGCGATGGAGGACAGCGCCATCAAGTCACGGCGTCTGGGGAACATCGAAAGAAAATTAGTGTGTTCAGCAGACTATTATCACCGTCATACACCACCCAAAACCCCCAGGGACTTGAGCGATTGGCAGTGGATTCGATTGTCCATGCTGCCAAGGGAGCGAACACTAAAGAAACCCGGGCGTAAGCCAGTCACCGTTCAGTTTGTGAATTGCGTCAGCGTGAATAGCGTTGAGTTGATGACGCAGTTTTGTCGATTTGGTCTGGGTGTGGCGACACCGCCGGACTATCTGGTTGATGAGGCAATCACCGAGTCAGAGTTAGTCGAACTATTGCCGGACTGGTCCGTGGACCCGATACCGGTATATGCGGTGTGGCCGGAAAATGTGTCCGCCCACAGTAACGCGATGTTGCTCTTGAAGTCCCTGATCGACAAACCAGATTAAAACAGATCGATCGAATCCTGCTGCTCATCGCTGCGTTTGATGTTATCCAGGAACGCGCGGAAGCCTTCGTTTTCCTCGCGCATGGAATCCACAGTGCTTTTTAACAGCTGGTTGTAGTCATCCTGATGGGACAGGATGCCTTGAATCTGATCATTGTAGCGGCTGATAATTTCTTCCAGATGCTGCTCCTCCTCCTCACACAAGGACGAAACCAGTCCGAGAGACATCAGTTCAGCACTGATCGAATTAGACATTTCCTGAACTAAAGACGCCACGGAATCCTTGCTGACTTCGCAAAGCTGCTCGATATCAGAAATCTGCTTGAGCAAGCGGGCTTCTTCCCTGGATTTACGAATTCGAAATTCCAAAGCATCCATCAGCATGGCCAGTACATCCATCATCTCACCCACATGGCGAACCAGAAAACGGCAGCTGGACCAGTTAAAAACAGCCCGGCTTTTCCCAAAGGAATGAACTCGGGGAAGTTGTCCGGCCATCTGCAGAATTTCTGATTCAAGTGGGCTGATGCTGCCAAAACTCGGCCGACGATCGAAGTCGGAGATTTCCAGTACACCGTCTATGCCCAGCTCCTTGAGTGTATGGAAGAAAACACAAAACAACGACTCCTCATTCTTGCACTGGTTACTGTTATTGATAAATCGATTGATCGCATGGATATGGGCGGTGGTTTGCTGGGAGGCAAAAAGAAGCTCGTTACTGGTTTCCAGATTTTTCAACAACGATTGATGCGCGCGATGATGACTGATCAGCGTAGAGACCTTCAGAGGCAGTTCCTTAAACTCTTCATCCTTATCGAAAAAGCCGTTGCCACCGGCACCATAAGCTTCCAGTTTGGAGTCCAGGGTACTCTCATAGGAGGCGAATATAACGGGAATGTGTTCATCGCTTTTTCGAATAATCCGGCAAAGCTCACGGGCACTTTCACTCTTCAGTTGGTCATTTAAAATGATCAGGTCGAATTCAGAAAAGCCGTCAGCCGATCTCACTGCGGTACCATCAGGGTGATGGCTGACTTCGGTGGGGTGCAGGGCGTCTACAATCGCGGAGACGAATGCGTCATCGTGATCCAGTACCAGAACCTTGTTGGGAGTGGCATTTAAGTCAGTCATATCGCGTTGTTATCAGTCAGTATTGATAGTTGTTCACGCGATCCATTGCAGGCCTTTTTCCCATTGTTGGTCGTTTAACGACGTATCTTCAATATAGACCTTGCCCTCAGTAAGGCAAGCTCGGCCACAAAAGCGCAAAGTTCAGATTCGGAAAATAACCATACATTTTGTGTGTATTGCATGGAAGCTATGGTGTAAGCGAGATAGTTTATACTTGTGAATCAAGAGATCTTCGGAGACCGGTCAACGATATGTCGCAAGGTACCACAGATCACCGCCATTTGATTGATGATTTGGTTGCTATTGATGGCGGAGATTTTTTTCGTCAGGCCGCCAGGAATATAGCTCGTGAAGCTGAAGTTTGCTACGCCTTTATTACCGAGTGTTGTGATTATCCCACCACGCGACTCAGAATGCTCGCGTTCTGCCATCATGATCAACTGCTCGATAACATGGAATACCCCTTGGCAAACACTCCTTGCGAAGATGTTATTGGTGGAGATCTCTGCTATTACCCTGAGAATATACAGGGTCTTTTCCCCTATGATCAGGACCTGGTGGATTTGGAAGCCGTTGGTTATATGGCTGTGCCCGTTTTTAACTCGACGGGTGTCGTTTCTGGTCACATTGTTATTCTCGATACCAAACCGCTTGATCGGCGTGATTGGTTGACCTTCGTGCTGCAATCTTACGCTGCTCGCTGTGGGGCTGAACTCGAAAGAGCCAACACGTCGCATTTGTCCGAGTCCCTTCAAAAGGGGTTTCACCTGCCTGCTGATGAGCACTTCTTCGCTGAGCTGGCGAAAGTGGTGGGAGAGATTCTCAGAGCAGACTATACGGTCATCGCCGAGCTGGAAGAGTATGAAGATCAACGTTTTTCAACTTTGGCGGTTTATCACAGAGGCCATCAGCTTGAGGCAAGCGAGTTCACTCTGGATGGCTTAAGCCTCGATTTACGACAAGCATCGGTTCTGACCATTGTCAAAGAAGCCCTGCTTCAATACCCACACTCCCGGCTCTTTCAGGAAACCAGTGCTGAGGGTATTATCGCCGCTCCGTTGCTGGATTCCGCCCGCCGCCCGATTGGCTTGCTTTGCATTCTGCACCAGACTCCCATTGAGCGGGCAGAAAAGCTCGAAGCGATATTGAAGGTGTATGCGGTTCGCGCCTCCTGCGAACTGGAACGAGTTCGAGCGGAAAGGCGCTGGAAGTTATACTCGGAGATTCTCGCATCAACTGATGACCTGCTCTCATTGGTCGATGCCAACTATGTTTACCGAGCTGTCAATCAGAGCTACTCTAAGAAATTCGCCCGCCCTGCAGATGAGATCATTGGCGACACCGTGGTTAATCTGCACGGTGAAGAGGTATTCCACGGGGGCCTAAAGGAGGTATTGGACAGATCGTTGAGAGGAGAGGTTAATACCATTGAGTTTTGGCGAGATCTTCCCGACGGCAGCTCTCACTGCATTCAGGGGCGTCACAATCCCTACTACGGAGCAGAGGGTCAAGTCGAAGGGGTTGTGGTATGTGCCCGAGACATTACGGAACTGAAATTGGCGGAGCAAGCGCTGTCCCAAAGCGAGCAACGTTTGAGGTCAATGTATGACGATACACCCTCCATATTTTTTTCGGTCTCCGCGGACGCAAACATAGTTTCAGTGAATGCCTTCGGGGCTCAAAAACTGGGTTACACCGTCAATGATCTCCTCAATTCGAAGCTCTCAAATCTGGTGCACGAGGAAGACAAGGCGAAGCTGCTGGCCGGTTTGGCAGACAGTTTTGCGGCCAATGGCGAAGCTCACAGCTGGGAGCTACGAAAACGGCACCGTAACGGAGACATTATTTGGGTTCGTGAAACCGCGAGGCTGGTTCAGGGCGATCAACGGCAGCCGATCCTGTTTATTGTCTCTGAAGATATTTCTGAACGTCACAAATTGTCCCAGGAACTCTCTTATCAGGCATCGCACGACTCTCTGACTGGTTTGATCAATCGATTCGAATTCGAACGACGTTTGCAGCGGTTGCTGGAGCAATCGCTGGGAACGCCGATGGAGCATGTGGTTTGTTATCTCGACCTTGATCAGTTCAAAGTCATCAATGACTCCTGCGGTCATTTGGCTGGTGATACGCTGCTCAAAAATCTGGCGGCGTTCCTGGCCCTAAAACTGCGCAAGGGGGATTCTCTGGCGCGTTTGGGAGGCGACGAGTTCGGTGTTCTTATGGAGAATTGTGATCTCGTACAGGCCGAGCATGTCGCCGAGAATCTGCGCCGATCGATTGAGGAATTTCACTTTATCTGGGAGCAGAAAAAATACTCTGTGGGTGTCAGCATCGGGGTTGCTGCGGTAACGTCGAACACGCTTTCGATCGACGAGGTGATGAGCACAGTAGATGCCGCCTGCTACGTAGCCAAAGATTCAGGACGAAATCGCATTCATATCTATCGGGATCATGATCAGGATATTCGCCGCCGGCGCGGAGAAATGAATTGGGTCAATCGGATAAAAGATGCCATATCGGATAACCGATTACAGTTATTTGCTCAAGAAATTGTTGACCTTCAGTCCGATCATTCAGCATACCCTGCCTACGAACTGTTGGTTCGTTTGCAGGAAGAAGATGAACTGATTTTACCGGGCGCATTCTTGCCGGCAGCGGAGCGCTATGATCTGTCCGTGCAGATTGATCGCTGGGTCGTTGCCAGGGCATTTCAATGGCTGGGCAGCGACAGTCAACCGTTGGAGAAAATGCGATACTGTACGATTAATTTGTCAGGTCTCTCGCTGGGCGACGGCAGCTTTTTGGCATTTGTCAAAAGCGAACTCAGCAATTCGAAAGTTTCTGCAGAAAAGATTTGCTTTGAAATAACGGAAACCGCAACGATTGCTAACCTGGCCAGTGCCATCGCATTTATTGGAGAGCTACGTGCAATGGGTTTTCAATTTGCATTGGACGATTTCGGAAGTGGTGTTTCTTCTTTCGGTTACCTTAAGAACCTTGCAGTAGACTATATCAAAATCGATGGCGGCTTTATCAAAGACATGATCGATGATCCAATTGATTTTGCTATGGTCAAGTCCATCAATGAAATTGCCCAGGTCATGGGCAAAAAAACCATCGCAGAGTGGGTAGAGAATAAAGAGACGCTGGCTTGCCTCAAGGATATTGGCGTCGACTACGCCCAGGGCTATGGCATCCACCGTCCGGTGAAAATCGCATAGCCATAAAAAAGGCCGCTTAAGCGGCCTCTTGTGAAGATCGGAAAACGGTGGATTACAACTCCGCCAACTTCCCAATCTGCTCTTCCAGCTTGCCCAACGCAGACTGCATATCCGCCAGCTTGTCTTTCTCCTTCTGCACCACTTCGGCAGGGGCCTTATCGACAAACTTGGGATTGTTGAGTTTGCCCTCAACGCGGCCCACGTCCTTCTTGATCTTGTCGATCTCTTTGTTCAGGCGAGCGGTTTCCGCTTCCACATCGATCAGGCCAGCCATGGGTACCAGAATTTCCATTTCACCAACCAGCGCAGTGGCAGACAGAGGTGCTTCGTCACCGGCATTCAACCAAGTGGCGGATTCGAGGCTGGCCAGCTTCTGCAGGAACAGGGTGTTCTCGTTCAGGCAGCGCTGATCGTTGTCGGAGCCGTTGGCAAAGAACAGCGGAATGCTCTTGGCCGGGGAGATGTTCATCTCGCCACGGATGTTGCGCACGCCCTCGATCACGCCTTTGAGCCATTCCACGTCGGTCATGGCCTGTTCGTCGATCTTGCTGTCGTCGCAGATGGGCAGCGCCGCAGTCATAATGGTGTCACCCTCAGCGCCTGCCAGATCTTTAACCCGCTGCCAGATCTCTTCTGTGATAAAGGGCATCAGCGGGTGAGCCAGACGCAGGGTGGTTTCCAGCACCCGCACCATGGTGCGGCGAGTGCCTTTCTTCTGCGCGGCGGAGAAATCGTCGCTGTTGAGGATCGGCTTGGACAGCTCCAGATACCAGGAGCAGTACTCGTTCCAGATAAAGTCGTACAGGGCCTGGGAGGCCAGATCGAAGCGGTAGGACTCAACGCCTTCGGCAACGGCCTTCTCGGCCTGCTGCAGTTTGGAGACAATCCAGCGATCCGCTACGGACAGTTCATAATCGTCAGACCCATTCTGTCCGCAATCCTGCGCATCGACGCGATTGCCTTCATCGTCCTGAACCTCGCAGTTCATTAACACATAACGTGAGGCGTTCCAGATCTTGTTACAGAAGTTGCGGAAGCCCTCGATACGACCCACATCAAACTTGATGTCGCGACCGGTGCTGGCGAGAGAGTAATAGGTGTAACGCAGGGCATCGGTACCATAGGCGGCCAGGCCGTCCGGGAACTCCTTGCGGGTCTGCTTTTCGATCTTCTGGCGCAGGTGCGGCACCATCATGCCGCCAGTGCGCTTGGCCACCAGGGATTCCAGGTCGATGCCATCGATGAGGTCGATGGGGTCGAGCACGTTACCCTTGGATTTGGACATCTTCTGCCCATGGCTGTCTCGCACCAGGCCGTGCACATAGACGGTGCTGAAGGGTACCTGCTTGCGGAAGTACAGGGTCAGCATGATCATGCGCGCGACCCAGAAGAAGATGATATCGAAGCCCGTCACCAGCACGTTGGTGGGGTTAAAGGTCTTCAGCAGCTCGGTTTCCTCAGGCCAGCCCAGGGTACCGAAGGTCCAAAGACCGGAGGAGAACCAGGTGTCCAGCACGTCGTCGTCCTGCTTCAGGGCAACGTCGGCGGCGATGTTGTTGTTCTCGCGTACCTCTTCTTCGCTGCGGCCGACGTAGACATTGCCGTCTTCGTCGTACCAGGCGGGAATGCGGTGGCCCCACCACAGCTGGCGGGAGATGCACCAGTCCTGGATGTCTCGCATCCAGGAGAAGTACATGTTCTCGTACTGCTTGGGTACAAACTCGATATCACCACCCTCAACGGCCTTGATGGCCTCGTCCGCCAGGGGCTGGGTCTTAACGTACCACTGGTCGGTCAGGTATGGCTCGATCACCACACCGGTACGGTCGCCGCGAGGCACCTTCAGTTTGTGATCGTCGATCTTCTCCAGCAGGTCCAGCGCTTCAAAATCCTCGACGATCAGCTTGCGGGCGTCGAAGCGGTCCATGCCCTGGTACTTCTCGGGGGCGTTCTTGTTGATCTGGGCATCGTCGTTAAACACGTTAATCAGCGGCAGGTCGTGGCGCTGGCCCATCTCGTAGTCGTTAAAGTCGTGCGCCGGGGTGATCTTCACACAGCCGGTTCCGAACTCCATGTCGACATAGTCGTCGGCGATAATGGGAATCTCGCGGCCCACCAGAGGCAGGGTGATGGTTTTGCCGATCAGGTGCTTGTAGCGCTCATCTTCCGGGTGAACCGCTACCGCGGAGTCGCCCAGCATGGTCTCGGGACGGGTGGTGGCGACCACCAGATGTCCCGAGCCGTCAGTCAGCGGGTAGCGGAAGTGCCACAGGAAGCCGTCTTCCTCTTCAGACAGCACCTCCAGATCGGAAACGGCGGTGTGCAGCTTCGGGTCCCAGTTCACCAGGCGCTTGCCTCGGTAAATCAGGCCGTCTTCATAGAGGCGGATAAATACTTCCTGCACGGCTTTATAGAAGCCATCGTCCATGGTGAAACGTTCGGTGGACCAGTCAGGGCTGGCGCCCAGGCGACGCAGCTGGCGGGTAATGGTGCCGCCGGACTCTTCCTTCCACTCCCAGACCTTCTCGATAAACTTGTCGCGACCCAGGTCATGGCGAGAGATGCCATCGGCATCCAGCTGGCGTTCCACCACCATCTGGGTGGCGATACCAGCGTGGTCGGTGCCCACCTGCCACAGGGTATTGTGGCCTTTCATGCGGTGGTAACGGATCAAGGCATCCATAATGGATTCCTGGAAGCCGTGGCCCATGTGCAGGCTGCCCGTAACGTTGGGCGGCGGGATCATGATGCAGTAAGGCTCACCCTCGCCGGAAGGCTTGAAGTAGCCGTTATTCTCCCAGGTCTCGTACCAGTTTTTTTCGATAGCCGCTGGCTGGTAGGTTTTGTCCATAAGTCTCAACAATCTGTGTCAAAAGGCGCAGTTGGGGCCCAATCAGGGCATTATTTGCCGCCGGGCCGGGTTCGCGAATTCAAAGGGGCCAGATTATACAATGGCTTTGGGAGTGTTGGGAGCCCGTGGAGCTACATTCCTGGGCCGACATTCTGTTAAAATGCGCCCCCTTGAATTCCAGGTCAGACACAGGACCCTCTCCATGAGCCTCACACCCGAACAACAAGCCCTGAAAGCATCCGTATTGGCCGTCAACGACGACCTGCCGATCCGTACCGATAAGCCGGTTCACAGTGGCAAGGTACGTTCAGTCTACTGGCTCACAGAGGCGGACAGCCGTCGTTTGATCGAGGAAAAGGGCTACGATGTTGCCCCGGATGCACCTCTGGCCATCATGGTGATCAGCGACCGCATCTCAGCGTTTGACTGCATCTGGACCGGCGAAGGCGGCGTCCAGGGGGTGCCTGGCAAGGGGGCAGCGCTGAACGCCATTTCCAACCACTGGTTCAGGCTCTTTCGTGACCAGGGCTTGGCCGACAGTCATATCCTCGATATTCCACATCCTTTTGTCTGGATTGTACAAAAGGCCAAGCCGGTCATGATCGAGGCCATCTGCCGCCAGTACATCACCGGCTCCATGTGGCGCTCCTACGCCAAGGGTGAGCGGGAGTTCTGCGGTATAGAAATCGCCGATGGTCTGCAAAAAGACCAGAAGCTGCCCGAGCTGCTGATTACCCCCTCCACCAAGGGTATCCTGAAGGGGATTCCCGGCGTGCCCGAAGCCGATGATGTGAACATCACCCGTACCAATATCGAGGACAATTTCGAAGCGTTTAACTTCCGTTCTCGCGACGATATTGATACCTACGAAAAGCTTCTGAAGGAAGGCTTTAACGTTATCAGCACCGAGCTGGAAAAGCTCGACCAGATCTTTGTGGATACCAAGTTCGAATTCGGATTTGTGACGGATAAATCCGGTCAGGAAAAACTGATTTATATGGATGAGGTGGGTACCCCGGATTCCTCCCGCATTTGGGATGGCGAAAGCTACCGCGACGGCAAGATCGTTGAGAATTCCAAAGAGGGTTTCCGCCAGTTTCTGCTTAACCACTTTGAAGACTCGGATATTCTGCTCAACAAAGAGCGCATGGATGAGCGTACGGCGTTGGCCCGCGATAATGAATTGCCCATGAGTGCGTTGATGGCGGTGTCTGAGACCTATACCGGTATTGCCGAGAAAATCACCGGCCAGAAGATCGAACTGTCCGCTGATCCCAAGGCGGAGATTATCGAAGTCCTGCGTCAGCAGTACGATTTGATTGCTGATTGATTGTGCGGTTTAGAGTCTGGTGATCCCCAGACTCTACCGATTTTACCCCTCAGTATTCATCAAGCGCGCAACCATTTCATCGGTCGACATTGGGTTGCTTTCATTCAGAATACTCTCGGCACGTAGCTGAAATGCCGGTTTGAATTCGGGCTGTGGCAGCAGCCAGAATTTGTCCGCTTCGATACCGGCAAATACTCTGGCCGCGAACTCATCCGTCGATAAGCCCTTGGCGACGCCTTCCGCGATAAGGTTGCGAAACTGTTGTTCGGCCTCACTGCCCAATGGATTGCTCTGCTCGTCGGAGCGAAGGCGATCCGAATTCCAAATGCCGGTTGCTACCTCTGCAGGGCATAACACGGACGCGGTAACAGGAGCGCTCTCTTGCGACAGCTCGCTGTAAAGCGTTTCGGTAATGGCGGTAATAAAATGTTTGGTGCCTTGATAAGGGCCCAAAAACGCGCCACCCCTCAGCAATCCGCCGATGGAAGATGTATTGATAACACGGCCTTGCGCTTGTTGCTGCAGCATCCTGGGAACAAAGCTGCGAATGCCATTGACCACACCCATCACATTCACATTCAGACACCACTGCCAATCCTTAACAGTGCGTTCCCAGCTTTTGCCATCAACAAGTACACCGGCGTTGTTAAATAAAAAGTTGACCTTGCCATAAGTCTCAAAAGCCGCCGCCGCTAACTCTTCAACGGCCCGTGGATCGGAGACATCGGTCACTGTGGTGATGATCGACAGTTCTTGTGACTTTAGTTCTTTCTCCAGCGCTTCAAGCCCTTGAGTGTCCACATCAGCGGCTATAACTCGCATACCCTGTTTGGCAGCATATCGGGCCAGACCGGAACCGATACCACTGGCAGCGCCGGTAATGACGGCGACTTTGTTGTTCCATTGATTCATTTAACATCTGTCTCTACATGGTTATGTTTTGAAACGGGCTTTCAGTAAGTGTAAATAAAATCCAACCCCCAGCTGCGCTCCTGATTCATAACGGAGCCGGCGAAGCCCACCGCCTCAAAAGCGGAGATGGCGTTGGCGGGATACACTTTGTCCGTCAGGTTTCTGCCCCATATGGAAAGCTCCATGGCACCCCGGGAAAGGGGGATATCTTTCAGGCTGAGCCTGCCGTTCACCAGAGTGACATCGCCGGTTTCCACAAACTCGTCAAAACGTCCCTCAATCGTGCCGGGGGTGTAGTTCGATCGATAGGAGGCATCAATGCGGGCAGACAGCGAACCGAAACCAAAGGGCTCGAACTCATAAGCCAAGCTGGCGGAGCCGGTGTGTTTTGACGTCCACGGGAAGTTGCCGCGATCGCGGACGTCGCAAACTGTGCCTGGAGAGCCACAAAATTGTCCAGTGGGGTCAAAAAAGGTGTATTGATTGTATTGCGCGTCCAGATAACCGTAACTCAAATGTGTTGTCAGACCTTGTGTGAGCAACACCGTCAGTTCCATCTCCACACCTGTGTATTCGGCTTCACCGGCGTTGGAAATAATGGTCTCGGCGCCCGAGGTGGTGGGAACAAATTGCGACAGTTGTTTATCTTCATAAAGACTGTGAAAAACAGCGCCGTTCAATCGCACACGGTTATCCCACAATTGCGATTTCCAGCCAAACTCATAATTGATCAGCGTTTCTTCATCATAAGGGCGTTGATTGGCGATCGAGGTTCTCGACAAATACCCTCCCGTTTTGTAGCCGGTGCTGACAGAGGCGTAAACACTGGTTTGATCGGTCACTGCATAGTTGAGAATCAGAGTGCCGGAGACATTGTCAAAATCCTCTTCAAAGTCCGCGCTAATAGGGGTTGTGCTACCGAGCGGTGTTTCAGTAATCGACATTTCCCGGCTGTCTTCCGAATAGCGCAAGCCCAGGGTGACTTCCAGCTTCTCATCGAGAATTTTTGGAGTGAAACTGCCCTGCGCATAAAGTGCCCAAGCGCTGTTGTCAGCGGTGTAGCCACGCGGTGATTCGAACACACCGAAAGAGAAAGGGGTTTGTTCCTGGCTGGTTTCCTGGTTTTCCTCCTGAAAATAATAGGCGCCGGCAACATATCGCCAGCGGTCGAACTCACCGATAACCTGCAACTCTTGCGAAAACTGTTCGCCCTTGGACCCGGTTACACCGCGCTGACCGCCGGCAAATAAGGTAAGCACGCCACCGCCAAGCGTCCGCAGGTCGAGATTGGCGGATCCAAATTCTGTGCGATGGTCACGTTCAAAATCGCGATAGGAGGTAATCGACTTTAAGGTGATATTGTCGCTGAGCTCATAACTGATGTTCAACGCGTGGCCCGACAGATCAAACTGTTCGTTGTGGGCGTAGGCCTGAATCCCTCCGTCGGACAACTCATCCGCATCGGTGACGCTGCTTGCCGCCACGCCGTACTGACCCTGCAACTGTGCCAGAATGCCGGCAGAGGGCGGTAATCCACCAAAGGCCGGGTTAGGCGCGTTGACAAAACTCACGCAGGCGGGATCCAGAGAACACAGCTGTGCGCCGGGCATATTACCAGCGGCAGCATAAACCCCCAGCAACACACGGTCCGCGATACCCAGATCATTGGCACCTGTTCCAAAGTTTGGCACGCCCGTCGCGTTAGGGCCAAATACCGGGCCGGGCCCGGTGCCGTCGGTGACCAGTGTCTGAAACAACGCCGGCATATTATCCATTTGGGACTGATCGTAGGCGTAATCAATCAGAGTCTTTTCATTGGGCTCCCAGCGCAGGGCCAGGCGCCAGGCACTTTCGTCGCGCTCCCCAAAATCACCGGCATCACCATTATCGTTAATGCGCAGATCGTTAGGTGTATCGTTGTCGATCCATCCGTCCTGCTGGTAGTGCATATAGGTAAATTTGGCACTGACATCGCCCACTTTGGGGGTGTCTATGGTGGTGGAGGATCGAAACCGGTCGTGGCTGCCCAGGGTGATCTTCTGCACGAAACCCAGCTCGCCACTGGGTTTCTTAGGCACCAGATTGATTGCCCCGGCTGTGGTATTGCGCCCGTATAGGGTGCCCTGGGGGCCGCGTAGCACCTCAATGCGTTCAAGATCCACAACATCAAAGGTATTGCCGACCAAACGGGCGAAGTAGACGCCATCGAGGTAAACGCCAGTGGGTGGATCTACCGTCAGGCTGGGTTCCCCCTCGGTAATACCGCGAATAACGATGCTGGAACCGGAAGAGGTCGCCGGCTGCGTTTCAATATTCACATTGGGGGCAAACCCAGTCACATCAGAGATGCGTTTGATCCCCATATCCTTGAGGGTTTCGGCATTGAATGCCGAAATGGCGATGGGTGTCTCCTGCAGGGACGACTCGCGCCGCTCGGCAACCACCACGATTTCCTCCAGGGTCAGCCCCGGCTCTGATGCTTGTGCATAAACCTGCAAGCAGGTAAGGGCGGCTATTGTTGATGAAAGTATTCCGACCTTTGGCTGGCGGTGTGTACCCATCTCTTGTGCTCCTCAATAAACAAAGACAATTCGAAATCCTGCCGCACACGGTGTTGACGTTATCATTAGGCTTGCTCTGTGTACGGAAATTAACCAGAGTTGTTAGATTACAAGGATCTCTTGTGGCTAGACCGCATCAAATTGCTCATAATGGGCAATCAAAGTGCTCACAAGATGGGTTGGATGGGTGAAATGAATTCAGGACCTCACTTTGCCGCTATGGCTGACACTCCCTTTGGGCCGGTGTTGGAGCTACTGCAAGACGAGCTTGAAGCCGTGGGCGACAGTCTCCATCTGCCTACCCGCGCCCTGTCGCCCCACGAGTTTTCCCAGTGTTATCTGGAGGTGGTGCAACGACTTGAGCAGCATGTTGCAGGCAGCGACTCCCATGCTCCCAATTCGCGCAAAGAGGTAGAGCTGATGTGTCGCTGCACGCTTTCTGCTTCTACTTTAGGCGAAGCCATGGCGCTCGTCTGCGACTTTGCCAGTATGTTGTATCCCAGGGCGGGTGACTTGCACATTATCAAGGGCGAAGAGACCGTAAAATTCACACAAAATTCCGTTCGTGGTGAAAGAACTGTCGCTGCCGATCTTGTCGATATTACCGGACTGTTTGCTTTTAAGCAGTTGTTCCATTGGCTGGTCAATGGTTTGGTACAACCGATGCGAGTCTGTATCGGCTCGATCAGTCGTGAGGACGTTCTTCCGTTTCTACAACTCTTCAATACGTCGGTGTTAACGGGGGGCGACGTCAATTTCCTGGAGTACGACAAGCGGGATCTCGATAAGGCTGTCATCGTGACTCCGGGTGATTTTCAGGCGTTTTTCGAAGTCTTCCCCTGTGGAGTGTTCGAGCCCACCAAGTCGGAGTTGGTGCAACAAGTGTCCGCACTCATTAGTGCCTCGGTTCATCAGGCGCTACCAATACCCAGTCTTGTGCAAATTGCCAAAACGGTTGATATTCCCAGCTCCACCTTCCGTCGGCAACTCGCCGACCAGGACACCTCATACCGCGAGATCCGCGATCAGTGCTTGATGGATATCGCCTGCGATTACCTGGCGCAAACCGATCTGCCCGTCGGGCAGTTGGCAAACCGGCTGGGTTTCAGAAATACCACCACATTCAGGCAGGCGTTCAGGCGCTGGACAGGGTATTCACCTTCAGATTGGCGTGCAAACCATACCGCTAATTGAGCATTAAAGTTCTGTTGGTCAAGCAGTACAGATGTCTCGGCTCAAAAGTCTTTTAGTAGATTAGCCACAAATGCTGATCGACGGAGATTTTAGTAATGGGCAACAAACAACTGCGGGTAGTGGTTATCGGCGCCGGGATGGCGGGCATCCTGGCCGGTATCAAACTCAAGGAAGATGGCTACGATAACGTTTGCATCTATGAAAAAGCCAATCGGATCGGCGGTACCTGGCGAGACAATACCTACCCTGGTCTGACCTGCGATACCCCTTCTCACCACTATACCTATACGTTCGAACGCAACCCGGACTGGAGTCGATACTTGCCTCCGGGCAGTGAAATTCAAGCGTACTTCGAACGTGCTGTGGAAAAGTACAATGTTGGTGAATTAATCCGCTTCAACTGCGAAGTGAAGGAGGCCGCTTTTCGAGGCAGTCAATGGCATCTGAAGCTGAGCGACGGCAGCTCGGACCTGGCCGATATTGTTATTGCTGCCACCGGAGTATTGCACCACCCCAGTACCCCCAATATTCCCGGTATGGATGACTTTGAAGGGGCGATATTTCACACCGCACGCTGGGATCATTCGGTACCCCTCGACGGAAAACGAGTGGGCGTGATCGGCATGGGATCAACCGGCGTACAGATTATTTCCGCATTGGTAGGGCGTGCCGAAAACGTATCGCATTTTGTCCGCAATCCGCAGTGGATTATGCCGGTAGAGAATGGCTATTACTCCGAGGCACAGAGAGCGGGCTTTCGCTCCGATCCAGCGTTGCTGGAAGCAGAGATGAATGTCGAAGAATACAACGCAAATGTTGAGAGATATACACACGCGCTGACTCAGCCAACGTCGGATGGTGCGCAGTTTATGAGGCAGGCATGCTTCGATAATCTGGAGCAAAGCGTTACCGATCCACAACTGCGGGAACAGCTTCGACCGGATCATGAACCCTTATGCAAACGCCTGATCTTCTCTCCTGACTATTACCAAGCCATTCAAAAACCGGGTGCCACCTTGGTGAGAGAGGATATCGAATGCATTGAGAAGAGCGGTATTCGTACCAAAGACGGCGCCTTGCACGAGCTGGATGTTATCGCTGTGGCAACCGGGTTCAAAACCGATCAGTTTATGCGTTCCATCAAGATGACGGGTCGAAATGGATTAGACCTGGAATCCCTGTGGGAGAAAAAACCGGTGGCCTATATGGCGATCAACATGCCTGACTTTCCCAACTTTTTTATGTTGAATGGTCCCAATGGTCCGGTGGGTAACTTTTCACTCGTGGATATTGCAGAGAAACAATGGCACTACATAGCCCAGCTCTTGGACAAGATCAGAAACGATGACTGTACCGAGGTTTGCGTCACCCGCGCAGCGATGGAGCAGTTCGACGCTGAACGAACCGCGGCCGCCAAAACAACCATCTGGTACACCGGTGGTTGCCAAAGCTGGTACCTGGACGCCGAAGGTATTCCGGCAAGTTGGCCCTGGAATTATCAACGCTTTGTCGAAGAGATGGAGACGCCCAGGTGGGATGCCTATGACTTGATTCAGGAATCTTCGCCGGCTAACGAGGAGACAGAACCGGCTTAAAATCAGCTGCCAACGGTAGACGAGACTGTTAATCATCTGTGCCGGCAAGTCTCGTTTATCCCGTCTTATTGACAAACTTGGGGGCAATGCCCGTCTGTTTCTTGAATGCCCGGGAAAAGCTTGCTGCACTGGTATAACCGAGTTGCAGGGCAACCTGACTTACCGGCATTCCAGCTTCCAGCAGTGCCTGAGCGCGAGTAAATTTCAATTTCAGCAGTATCTGCCGAAAGTTAGTGGACTCCCCGGTCAGATAGCGGCGCAGTTGCCGGCTGCTCATCCCAAGGTGTTGAGCAACTTCTTCGAGGTCCAGCGCCAGATCGTGGTTTTGCAGCAGCTCCTGCACCCGAGCTTCGAACGTCATCGGTAACGCGTGTGCGGCGATAACCTCATCGCAGTAACGCTCGCTCGCGAGTCGGATTTTTCGATTGGCGTTGGGTAATACCTGTTGCTCAATGGCTCGGTCAAAGGTGATTTGCGTGCTTTGGGCTTCATATTGAACATCGACACCAAAATAATCGCTGTAGACATCCGCATCTGCCGGCGGTGGCAGGCGCATGCTGACGGTTTTCGCCTTCACTGGCGCGCCCAGCAAGTCAGAGAACAAAACCAGGCATCCGCCCAGACCGCGTTCCTCACAAAAGCGCTGGCAATCAGCGGGGACTTCAAAATCATGCAGCGTCATACACAACTGATGTTTTGTGGTTGAAAACTCAAAGCGGCTAAAAGCCAAACCGAGTAATTCATAGCGCTCCATCAGCTGCCGTGCCTGCTGTAAGGAGTCGCTGGCCGCCAGCGCCTGGCCAAACATACCCATCGTGGATGCGGTGCAGCGTCGGGCGACCATCAGGCCAAGCTGTTCGTCGCTGCTGCGAAAGGCTTGGATATTGCGAATCAGAGCCAGTTCCTGCCATACAGGAATACTGGCCAGAGGGTCATCCAGCCTATTCGGGTCAATCCGGGTTCTGGCCAGGCAGCTATCGATACTCATGCCGAGTTCCGATCCTATCTCCAATAGGATCGAGACACCGGTGGTGTCTCTCAGTCTCTGCCAGTTGATCAACGCTGCTTCCTTAATACCAAAAAACCGATAATGTCCGAAAGTATCACGTTTTGGTCACTCGTGTAATCGTCTTTTTTTGCACGAGTCTGGATACTATCAGCCAATATTGAAAACCCTTTGGAGAGCCCTATGTTGTTGCGAACACTATATATGGTGCCACTGATCATCATCAGTTTTTCCGCAATCGCCGAACAAAACATCAATCACGTTCATATTCATGCCCCAATCACCACGGTATACCAATACATTACCCAGCCGGACAAATGGCATGAGTGGTATCCCAGCTCAAAGTCAGCAAAAACGCCTGGCGGATCTTTGGCACTTGGACAAAAATTTTCAGAAGTTGTCACTGTCGGCCATGTGGATACAACATTCAGCTATGTTGTGGTCAAAACACAGGCGCCAATAGCCTGGAAGGTTGAATACTCGTCAGACAAGGTCATCGGAAGCATTCAGTACCAATTGCTGGAAACCATCGAAGGCACATTATTAACCCGAACTCTGGAATACTTTCCGGTAATCAAACAGGCCGAGGAGCAGCCCGCGTTGAAAAAACTGGCTTCACAGGTACAGCCGGCATCCATCAAGGCACTAAAGACACTGAAAACGAATCTGGAAGCCGCCTGGCCAGTGCCGTTTGCGTCTACCACAAAGTTTGTTCACTAGAATTTAAGGAAAGATCATGCTGTATACCGTACTGGCACTTAATGCGCTCTGGTTTCTGATGGGCTTTAACGTGTTTTCTGTTCGTTCCAAAATTTTCGCGAAGGTGGTGGTTCCTCCCGAGCATAGAGAGACGCCGGTCTTTGATACTTTGATTGCCTCCGGGAAATTTCTGGGGGGATTCAATCTGGCGTTTGCGCTCTGCAATATCCTGTTGCTGATCTATCTGGATGTATTCCCGAGCGACCAGCAAAGAGCGTTGCTGCTGTGGGTCTTTGCCGTCGCTCACGGAACCCAGTTCGCATTCAACGTACCCATTGCATTGCAAAACCTCAAAGGTGAAGGCGTATGGCAGGTATTGAAGGGTACTATGCTGTTTATTTTCGTCACGGACTTTGTAATGATGGCGCTCAATATCATGCTGGCCACCTATTTACTGGTCTAGCTCCGCGATTGCACCTGCCTGGCCTTTCGGCGCTTTCGCTTGCGTTTTGGTATACCATATAGATCATTTTCGCCCGGTGGGCGGGTTTTAAAGCGGCGATGCACCCAAAGGTATTGCTCGGGTTTTTTTCGAATTTGCTCTTCGAAAAAGGCATTCACACGGCAAACATCGGTAAGATCATCTCCGCTTGGGAATTCCTCCAGTGGGGGGTGAACCGTGACTCGGTAGCCCTGACCGCCCGGCAGCCGAGTATGGGTCAGGGGGATGACTGGTACCTTGCCCATTTTGGCGAAACGCACGGTGGCGGTAACCGATGCGGCCTCCACCCCAAAAAAAGGCGCAAAGATGCTCTGTTTGGGGCCATAATCCTGATCCGGTGCATACCAGATTATTCGACCCCGTTTTAGCGCTCGGATCGTTCCGCGCACATCATCGCGTGGAATAACATTAGTCTCGGGATTGTGGCGTTCGCGGCCTCTGCGCTGAACATAATCATAAACAGGGTTTTTATGGGGCCGATACATCATATCGATAGAGATCGCCCGATTAATGGCCACACCGGCGATCTCAAGGGTGGTAAAATGCAATCCCAACAGCAGTGCCCCTTGACCTTCCAGCTTCTCCAGATGATCAAGCCCCTCAACCTGGAAGAGATTATTCAATCGTGTTTGGGGCCAAAACCAACTAATCCCTGTTTCGAAAAGCGCGATTGCGGCAGAATTGATGGTGCCGCGCAACATCTTATCCCGCTGTTCCGGGCTCAATTCTGGAAAGCAGAGTTCTATATTACGCCTGGCTATCAGGCAGCGGCGCTTGGCGAATTTGTACATAAACCAACCGAGGCCTCTTCCCATCACTAGCTGCACCCTAAAGGGTAGTTGGGCGATCAGCCACCAGCCTGCAATCAACAGCCAGGTTAAGCTGTAGCGAGGATGTAGAAGAGAAATGTGAAATCGAGGTTTTTCCATAGGGCCTCTTCACCTTCGTATCCCGTTAGTTTGCCAGTGAGTTTATACACCTGCTTCAGCAATTCAAGGTTGAGCTAACTTCCCGTGAACTTCTTGTCGTGCCTGGACTGTCTGCGGATCTGTTTGATTTCTGTGTCAGACATATTCAGCGATTCCAAAAAGTCCTGATGAGCCTCCGGCATACGCGACTCAAATTCCTGATGCCACTGCCACATATCTTCATCTGACATACCGGCGGATTCCAGTAGCTGCACCCACTGTTGTTTATTCATTGAACGAGCGGGGCGGTCGAATCCGCTGCTCTGCAGTAGCTCAATGGTAAGCTGTTGTTGCCTACGTAAACGCTGAATTTCTTGATTGAGCTGCTCGACTTGAGCCTCCAACACCGCTACCAGGCTATTGTGTTCGGATTGCGACAGCAACTCACCAATGGCTTGCAATGACATCCCCGTATCTCGATAGGTAATGATCTTCGCCAGCCGTTGGTGATCCCGCTCCGTATATTGACGATAGTTGGCGTCGCTACGACCGGATGGTTTCAGCAGACCCAACTTGTCATAGTAAAGTAACGTACTGCGAGATAGTCCAAATTCTTTACCCAACTCACCTATGGAGTAGGTCATGGCACGCTCACGGAATCCAAAGGTCGAAGGTCAGGGCTGACAAAGCGGGTTCTAGCAGCTTCAGAGTTAAGTCGTTCGCTACTGTAGTGGGCCCCGACCACAGCTCGGATATCTTCAATCAGATCTCTGTTTTCTGCGAGGTAAGCCCTTAACGTATCCGTGTTTCCATTCTCTTTTCTAAGAGCCATTATTCTTACGATCGCCTCAGTCAGAGTGCGTTGAAACTTATCGCCAGCTCCGAGACTGCGGGCGTATAAAGCAATACCATCAGTCACTTTCTCTATGGCTTCATCCAATGAATATCGATTGAGATACAACCAAGCCAGTCGAAGGTGGCCATAATGGTCAAATAGATCAGGTGACAGTGTTTGATTCTCAAACTGTTCCAGAAATACCTCATCAGTAATCGCCATTGTCTATATAGCCTCTGTCATGGTGTCAGGGCCTAAACAGTAAACCGTGAAGCTATAGTCAGGTCAAGAGGTCACAGTAGAAACGCATATGCGCGCAGGTCGCCACAATATTGACCCTAAACAGGCCGGCTGTCTGACGTCAATTACCCGGGTTGATCCTGTAGAAGATAGTTGACCGTAGAGCGCAATTTCGCCGGATCAAACGGTTTGGTAATCCACCCTGCAGCACCGGCCACTCTTCCCTCTGCCTTGGTTTTCTCCTGGTTGTCTGTGGACATCAATAAAACCGGCACCTGGGTATAGCGTTGGAGTTGCTTTAACTTCCGCAGTAGATCGATACCGCTGCACCCCGGCATGATCAAATCGGTCAAGACGAGATCGAACTGCGACTTGCGTGCAATGGTGAAAGCTCGACGTCCATCCTGGGATTCAGATACCTCGTGTCCGTCACGCTTTAAAATCGAAGAGACCATATTCCGGACAGTGACACTGTCGTCTACAATTATGATTTTTGCCATCCTTGTGCCCTCAGTAAAACTTCGTGCGTACCTACTCGGTTGTAACAGGGGCAAAGACCTATCCTTCGAACGAAGGATAATGACTTCTGGCGACCCCGCTGTCATAGAGTAGATACCCCTTAGACCGGTAGCTTTGCGCCCCCATCTTTTCAATTGGGGTTGCCTTTTACAGAATTGATACGTCTTATTCTAACAATGTGGTTTTTGGCGTCAATTTGACGTTAATATAAATTTGTTATCGAAATTATTAAATGTATTCAATATTGACCTTTACCTCATCGCTTGGACCATTAATTATCGGATTTCATCTCGATAATCTGTATCAAATTGCCACAGGTATCATTGAACACAGCCATTGTTACATCTCCTGCTACCATCGGCTCTTGAACAAATTCAACGCCCAGACCATGAAGCCGTCGATATTCCGCCCTCAGGTCATCAACTTTAAACGATGCCGCCGGTATGCCGTCCGCAACGAGCGCAGCCTTGAACCCGGGAACTGCCCTATGATTGCTGGGCTCCAGCAGTAGCTCCGTGCCGCTAGGGTCGTCCTTTCCTGTCACTGTAAGCCATCTAAAATCACCTACAGGAAGATCGGTTTTTTTCTCAAAGCCGAGGATGTTGGTGTAAAAATCAAGTGCCCTTGCCTGGTCATCAACAAATACGCTTGTCACATAGACTTTCATTTCTGCTCCTTAAGCTTGGATGCCCAGTCATCAAGCTTGGCTCTACCATTCCACTCCACTGTACTCCAACCTCGACAAGTATAGTCAAATTACTCGAGCACGTCAGCCGTCCAACACTGATTCCACATTCAGTAACAACTTACAAAAGGATACATATATCACCCTTTCACCTGGCATGGATTACCAGGCCCAAAAAGCCTGAAATTAAAGAGCAAATTGTCGCGGAATACATAACATCCCTATAGACACCAGGCTTCTCATCTATGATTCCTAAATAGCTGCAGGAGATGATTGCGGCAATCAGAATTGCCGCGAGCATGGGAAAGAATACAACTGCGGAAAGCATAAACCCAAGTGTACAGACAAAGATTGAGGCAAATCTAAGCTTATCCTTGAAAGAAGGTTTTCCGTATTGCCTATCGTGAGACTTTCGGGACAGCCTAGCGATGGCAAATATCGCTACTCCGCCGGCAACTATCGCAATTATCTGTATTAGCGCGATATCCATTTTGCCTCTTATGTTGTTTATTGCTATACGGGCTGCGCGATCAGTGCGTCACTACAATGTCATTTGTGGATGGATTCAATTTAACCAACGCCAGAGCAGCTGAATCACTTGAAACTGGTGCATCAGCGGCCATTAAACCAAATAATGCTAACCATGAGTTACGAGCTAGCCACATAAAAGCCTCAACTTTCAAAAAATATTGATAAATCCTTATTTTTATTTATCACAATCCATTTCCATTAGATAGTCGACAGGAATTCGCTTGTCATAGGCCCACTTATTGCTGCCGTTGTATCCTGTCGTCGATGTCGGCTGTTGCAGTAGTGCTGGTATCGGACTGAATCGAATCACTGTTCTCCGTCTTTGAGATAGCAATCGGTAATCTTAGCGTTAACCAAAGGGCGTTGGCAAAATCCTTCGGGAGTAACCCAGATCTTCATGGCTTCGGTCGTTATTTCTTCGTTGCCAGTGTAGGCGGTAAATGTAAACTCACAAGAATCACTTTCACCAGGAGATATTCGATAATCGAAATTGAAACTGCTCCATCCGCCTGCCCATTTTTGAGCGTATTTCCCTTTAGTATCATCAAGTGAAATCTTTATGAATGGCTGACCATCCCAGATATCACTCAATCTCTGCTTAACATCTGGATCACCTTCTGAAATAGAGTCTAAATAGTATTCAAAATTTAATTTCCATTTCCCAGCAAGATGAAGCTCACAAGCAGTTGTCATGAGAGGTATCAATGAAACCATGAGGATTAACAGATTGAACGTGTATTTCATGCTGCTTCCTTTTTAGGAGTAGCAGATAAAAAGTGTCTCAATGGTGCCAAAATCGGACTCTGTTCTCAGTACTTCCTGCTATCATTATACTTCTTACTTTAGCCCCATATTTGTTTCAAGTGCAACGCTCATTGGGACGAACGTTGCATAGCCGTCTATGATATAACTACCAGAATCCACATTGTTGGCGAACACATAAAAGGCGGCTCCCGGTGGATGGAACTGCCGCGAACAACTGGTATTGTGGTGATTTTTAACAACAATCTTTTCGCCAAATTTAAGATCACCTTTAAATCCCTTGATTATTATGAACGTTGCTATTTGTTTGAGTTCACTTTCCATTTCGTAGGTATCAAGCTTTCCTAGGAAAACAACATCTGCATTTTCTAGGAAGTTCTCATAGTTGTTTGCAACACGATACCAAGGGTCAATTGGGCACGCATAAGCAGAGCTGTAGAAAAATATAAGCAATAAGAAAAAAGCGACGATTTTCATATGGGGTAACCGATTTTTTTGCCTTATGCATTCCTTAATGTGCCATTTGCGGACAGTACATCACAATGCGAATATGGCCCGTGCGCACTGTTGCGCTCTCGACTAGGACTGACTTTACTAAGGATTTGGTGATACCACCCATAGAACCTGAGCCTTGCTCGGTGATATCTCTAAGTCTAACCCGAAAGGCGAGTCGCTCATCCAGTTTGTAGCCCAAGATACACTAGTTGAATCAAAATCGATGTCATTATCTTGATCCAGTGGTAGCAATCGGTGCCCCAACTCATTGAGTTCTTCTGCGATTGCCTCAATAGCGTCGAAGTAAGCTGTACGCTTCTTTCTATCTCGAACAAACTGGTTATCTATCGCACCCTGATTTGGAGTGCTGGCTGTATCGTCAAACTCGGATAATGTCTGTTTTAATCGTGTCTCGATTATACTCTTGATCTCGCTCAACAGAGGCCGAATTTCCCCTGACGGGAGTTCTAACATCTTCTGATAACGAAAGTGTGATTCAAATTTCATGATTGGTGCCTAACCAGTACGGCGGTATAGTGCCAAAACCGGATAGTTTCAACACTGTGTACTCAGTACGGATGGCATATGTGCGATGAACATCTACTTCATGTACCCTTCCGCTACGAGGTAATGATTTTTCAAAGTTTGTTCGAAGCATTGTCTGCAATAAATCTTCCATTTTGCAAATTCGTTTAGTTCTTCGGTCCATCCGTCTGAGCTTAGTAAGTGAGCTTCACAGTCAACGCACATTGCAGTTTCCATGTCATCGTCATCTGGCTCTACGAGTACGTGTGCAAACTCCTTTCCGTTCTCTTTTGCTAGATGACAGCAAATCATGCAAGCTTGATTTGGCCCGTGTTCACTGCAATTTACTATTTCTGTCATTCACAAATCCCTTCTTTAACCATCGCTCCGCCTCTGATGTGCCAGAAGCGGCCACTGAACAATCTCGAAATAAGCAGTCAGATCCCGTGTTCTGATCCAGAGAAACGGGTTAGTTTTACTTAGTGGCTTCTGCATTCTTAGCTGCCAACTTTGAAATAAAATGGTAACCCCAGGTGCTTATGGAGTCCGTGTCTTCCACCTCTTTAGAGAAATTACATACCACATAGCCTGAATCTATGATTTTACCGCCGGTTTCAGTGATACTTTTTATGTGTGCAAAACCTCTTTCTATAACGACCGCATTCTCTATACTGCTCAGCGTTGGCTCATCCGTACCGGACCAATCAAGTAGACCTGCCAGGAATAGTCTGGTATCGATTTTTCCTTGGTTCGATAGCTTGGCGAGAACAACTCCGCATCCATAGCCATTATCTAATGGAACCGCCCAGAATTGTCCCTGTTCGATTCGGCTTGTAGATTTTGGTATGAATGGGTATGCGATATTCATAATTCTATATTCTAAAAAACTTGTTAGTCTCTACTGTGCCACAAGCGGACGGTTTGATTTAAATGCTCTTTCCCTTCATTTTCCGATTCGAACCTATACGCCAACCATAGCAGCATGCGATGAGCATGCCCGCCCCGCCTAGTACCGTTCCTAACTGTCCCCCCCAAATTCCCATCACTACCATACCTACAGATCCCAATCCTAGAAATACACACCAAAACATAAGTCCTGAAGATGAAAGGAGACCTCCTTGAGAATTTTTCCTATTAAGAAAGAGGCGAACGGCGATATTGCCAAACCAATAGCAAAGCAGGCCCAGGAAAAGACCACCGAGGAGCATGGGCCATCCTACATTGGCCTTTAAGACAAGAAATCCAAACGCCAGGAGAAGAATAATGGAAATACCCAACGAAATTATGCCAACAATGATTTCTAGTGGTCTACCTGCCGATTTTTCATATTCGTTCAATTTAATTTTCCTTTACCAAGGAGGCTCAATAGTGCCAAAAGGAGACACTTAGATTAACGCTGCCATCCGAGGCCGAAAAACCAGAGCGAAGCAGTGATTATTTTTCCCCTCTGGCTGGCCTTGTTAACGTTCACAGAGTTAAATCCTTGTACACGGACAAAATTATAGGAATGATTATAAGCCAGCCAACACTTAAGGTGGCAATAAACCCCGTGCTATTCATTGTCTCCCGCTCTTTTCTTGAGTAGCGAACACTGCGATATAAATTTAAAGTCACTTTACCCAGCACTAATGGGAAGGCGGTAACAAAGATTATTAAATATAGCCCCCACCAAATTTCAGAATCAATAGGGTCGCCGCCATTATCTGTATACCAGTATGGGGCTGAAGCAAGCATTATCAGAAGATAAATAAAATCGCGACTTTCTTTCCAATTGAATTTCATAATTTCAGGTTACAAGAACCTAACGCCACCAGTTAATTGGATTATTTTGCGAATCATATACATTGCCATACCACCAAACAGGCTCTTCTAGTAGCTCACAGGCTTTAGCTATTGATGTCTCAATTGCCTCGAACCCTGACTCGGCGGGAATCGTCCAGACGGCGACATGCTCTAGGTTTCCATCTCGGCGCGCATTTACTTTAGACAATATCTGATCAATCTTAGAAAGCTTTTCAATGATTAGAGAAGTATCAGAGATTTTTACTGAAACATTGCCGCCATATTCAATTACTTCAAATGCACCAGTCTCCTCGTCAGTCACCCGGATAATATCGCCAGCGGCCACATCCTCCACGAACCCAGGAGAATACAAGATGCGATATACATTTGACGAAATCGACTCGACCTCTACGGGTTGAGTTCCGCCTTCCGATCCTTCGACTCTGAGATTAATGTGATTATTCATGTGCAACTAACGATTTTATTCAACGTCCACGTGACGCGATTAACTATGTCACTCTGACGAATATTAATAGATGGGAATTTGGGGCAGGAAGCGAAATCCCTTTGCATCAGTGTCAAACCTTAATTCCCTATAAGTTTGAGGTGTTATATCACGTTGCAGCGGTCTGTTTCTACAGCCCTGGGGTTTCAGGTCACAATTTGTGTAAATTTTGTCCAGCGGGACAGCTTTATATTAGAAAGAGCTAACATTCCGCTTCGGGTTATGACCTGCCTGTTAGTATTTACTGACAGAAATAAGCTATCCCCCTCGTGCAACCTCATCAACCAGATTACGACCACTATTGCCCTCCCATACGGGCTTTCTTCTGGCATCAACGCCAGTTCCCTCCTCTGCGACTCCGGTCGGGTACGCGGCCTTGATACCGTAGAATAATCCGTCCAG
Organism: Pseudomaricurvus alkylphenolicus; assembly: GCF_011683955.1. Classification (GTDB taxonomy): domain Bacteria; phylum Pseudomonadota; class Gammaproteobacteria; order Pseudomonadales; family Cellvibrionaceae; genus Pseudomaricurvus; species Pseudomaricurvus alkylphenolicus. The sequence continues at coordinate 324,834 of NZ_JAAQPI010000007.1, read as the reverse complement.
AGCCTCTACGATGACCATTTGCAGGCAGGAGATATTTATTCCTTAAATCAAAGAGATACCGCCTAACTGAACACTTTGATAGGGTCTGAATCCTAAAGAGCATCTGAATCCGCCATGGAGATTGGCTGGTTCCCGTGGAAACGTGCAATGCCTTGGGTACTCAGGGTAATTGGGACGGAGTTGCCGTTGGGCAGGTGTCTCCCGAACGCACTGCGACAGTTTATTCGCGAACAATCAGACTAGTCTAATAACCTGCAATGTGTGGCATTCGAGGATGTGTCGTCAAGCCGCCAGCGCTTATGGCGGCTTGACTGAATGTCCCTGGCACCGGGTTGAGAATTTACCCGTCGGAGTTAAAAAAGCGCGAATTGCTCATCGTCAATGCTCATGATCGCGCTGACACCGCTTTCGATACAGGCCTTATGGGTCAGCGTTCGCGGCAGCAGCTTGCCAAAGTAAAACTGCGCCGTTGCCAGTTTCATGGCGTAGAAGGCTTCGTCTTGCTGGCGGGCGAGAGCCAGGGTTCCCATCCGACCCCAAAACCAGGCCATTACCACGTAGCCGCTGTACATCAGGTAGTCTACGGCCACTGCGCCCAGTTCGTCCAGGTCAGACTGCACCCGCGAGCCGATCACGCTGGCCAGGGATTGCCACTCACGCAGCCGTGCGGTCAGGGGTTGTGAGAACTGCTCGTCCATATCTTGCAGGTCCGCTTCGATAATGGCGATAAAGTTCTGCAGCGAAGCTCCGCCATCGGCCAGGGTTTTGCGACCCAGCAGGTCCAGGGATTGAATGCCGGTGGTGCCCTCGTAGAGCGTGGAGATTCTGGCATCGCGCAGGTTTTGCTCCATGCCCCACTCGCGGATAAAGCCATGGCCGCCATATACCTGCATACCCAGGTTGGCCGCCTCCAGGCCCGTTTCTGTCATAAAGCCCTTGGCAATGGGCGTGAGGAAGGCCAGTAAGTCTTTGGCGTTCTTCTGGGTGTCGCCGTGCGATTGCCATTCGTGATCGCTCAGTTGCGCCAGATAGTGTGCAAACGCGCGACCACCCTCGGCAAAGGCGCGAATGGTCAGCAGCATGCGGCGCACGTCCGGGTGTACGATCAGTGGGTCAGCCGGGCGGTCAGGCGCTTTTACACCGGAGAGGGAACGACCGGCTTCGCGCTCTTTGGCGTAGTTGAGAGCACCCTGCAGGGCGACCTCGGCGTGGTTCATACCCTGGGATGCGGTGCCAATACGAGCGGTGTTCATAAAGGTGAACATCGCGTTGAGGCCGCGGTTGAGTTCTCCTAACAAAAAACCTTTGGCAGCGTCGAAATTCATCACACAGGTGGCGTTGGCGTGGATGCCCATCTTGTGTTCGACGGATCCACAGTGTACGGCGTTGCGTTCTCCGCAATGGCCATCAGCGGTGGGCAGGAATTTGGGTACGATAAACAGCGAGATGCCACGGGTGCCTTCAGGTGCGCCCGGCACACGAGCCAGTACCAGGTGAACGATGTTCTCTGCCATGTCATGTTCACCGGCACTGATAAATATCTTGGTGCCGGTGATCGCGTAGCTGCCGTCGTCGTTGGGGGCGGCCCGGGTTTTCAGAAAACTCAGGTCGCTGCCGCACTGGGGCTCTGTCAGGCACATGGTGCCGGTCCAATTGCCGGACACCATATTCGGCAGATAGGTCTGCCGCTGTTGTTCGGTACCGTGAGCGCTGATGGTCATGCGGCAACCGGAGGAGAGGCCGGGGTACATGGCCCACGCCTGGTTGGCCTGGCCGGTAAACTCACCACACACCAGATCGACTGACAAGGGCAAGCCCTGGCCGCCAAGTTCTTCCGGCATGCTCAAGCCGGGCCAGCCGCCATCCACATACTGGCGATAGGCGTCGATAAAACCACTTGGGGTACTGACGCCAGACTCACTCCAGCTACAGCCCTCCTCGTCACCACTTCGGCGCAGTGGAGCCAGAATCTGCTCGGAGAATTTTGCCGCTTCATTGAAAATTGCATCACGCAACTCGCGATTGACCTGGGAGCCTCCGGGCAGCGACTGGTAGTGCGAGTCGCAGTCCAGTAATTCTTCCAGAACAAAACGGATGTCCCGCAGGGGAGCTCTATATTCATACATCTTGAAAGCTCCTGACGTACTCTACCTTGTCTTTAATTCGGATATTCATAGTTACCTCAAGAATTCTGTTATGACCACGATGAAGTCAGCTGATGATCTGTACGGTGATCCATTCGGCGATCAGTGCGGGTTTGTCTTCACCTTCGATCTCCACCGACACTTCGGTTTTGATGCGAAACTGTCCCGGGGCGTTCTCCTGAATATCGACGAACTTGGCGCGTCCGCGAATGCGACTGTCGACCTTGACCGGCGCCAGAAAGCGAATCTTGTCAAAGCCGGAATTTACCGCCATGACCATGTCTTCAATCAGAATGCTGTAGCTCGCGGCGAAATGAGACAGCATCGACAGGGTTAAAAAGCCGTGGGCGATGGTGGAGCCAAACGGCGAGCCTTTGGCTTTTTCCGGGTCCACATGGATGTACTGTCGGTCCAGGGTGCATTCGGCAAACTGGTCTATTTGATCTTGAGTAACCGTGTGCCAGGGCGTGGGTTCGGCTTCGTAGCCAATGTAATTTTCGATCTCTTCTTTTTTGATACTGAGGGTCATGCTCTCGTCCTTATCACGCAGCCATAATCTGCGCGAATTTCTTCTGGCTGTAGTCGGCGTCGCCGAACATAGTGTTGATCATCATCAGGCGTTTGACATAGTGGCCGACATCCAGCTCGTCGGTCAGGCCCATACCACCGTGCAGCTGGATGGCGTCACCACCGATCAATTTGCCGGCCCTGCCAACCATGACTTTCAGTGCCAGGATGTTCTTTTCAATATCGTCGGCCTGTTCGTCGATTGAGCACACGGTGCGATAGAGCAGGGATTTGGCTTGTTCGTACTCGATAAACATGTCTGCCATGCGGTGCTGCAGGGTCTGAAAGGAACCGATGGCAACACCGAATTGCTTGCGAACCTTGGTGTATTCCACGGTGGTGGTGTAGAGCTTTTCCATAATGCCCACGGCTTCGGCGCAAAGGGCCAAAGAGGCGCGGGCGACAACCTCTCGCACCAGGGGAGCGGCGTGGTCAACGGCACCGACAATGCTCTGCGCGGAGACCACCACATTATTGAATTGAATATTGGCGACCTTCTGGCCATCCATCAGGCGGACGCCGGTTTTTTCGATACCTTCAGCATTGGCGTCTACGACAAACAGGGTCGTGCCCAGCTCATGACATTGCTTGCCACCTGTGCGGGCCAGGACGATGATCTGCTCGGCAGCGGCGCCGTTCATCACCAGGGTTTTTTCTCCGTTGAGAATAAAGCGATTGTCATCTTTTTCCGCCCTGGTGGTAACGTCGAACAGTTCGAAGCGGCTCTGGCGTTCGAGAAAGGCGAAGGCGCCCTGCAGTTCACCAGCAATGATACGTTCGATCAATGAAGAAAATATACTGTGGTTTTGGCTCTGACCGAGCAGACCTCCAAACAGCAACGTGTTCACCACGTAAGGCTCGGCCACCAGACCTTTGCCGAACTCTTCCATGATGACCATCAGGTCGACGGCAGAGCCGCCGATGCCACCGAGATCCTCGGCAAAGGGCACCGCCAACCAGCCCAACCTGGCAAACTGTTGCCAGAGCTTGTCGTCGCTACCGGCGTCTGCTGCAATCACCTTGGTGCGTGTTTCAAAGTCGTAGGCGTCTTGCACAAAACGCGAGACGCTTTCCTGGAGCATGCGCTGCTCCGGACTCAAATCGAAATCCATGTTTTTACTCCGGATTAAAAAGGCTCTTACGCCTACATTGTCACGTGGGGCCTGACCAATTCCGTAGCAGCCCGCTGCTACAGGGGCCAACCAAACCCGTCGTGACAAAGCAAAACGGCTTAAAGGCCCAAAACAAATTTGGCGATAATGTTCCTTTGAATTTCATTGGAACCGCCGTAGAGGGAGGCGGCCCGGCCGTACATGTACTTTTCGCGGGCGGAACTGCCGAAGTCGTGACCAACCTCGTGACTGCTGAGCTCACCTTGAACCACGGCGCCGTAGTAGCCGGCAATATCCATGCGCAGCTCCTGAACGGCCTGCTGAATCTCCGTACCTTTGATTTTCAGTACTGAAGATTCGGTGCCGGGGCCTTCGCCTTTCATGGCTTTGGCCACAGAACGCAGTTCGGTAAATTCCAGCGCCATCAGGTCAATCTCCACATCGGTCAGGCGCTTACTGAACGTGGGGTCGTCAAGCAGGGCCTGCCCGCCATTGACTTCCTCGCTGGCCCACTGGCGTATTTGTTCAAGGTCGCGTTTGGAGTCGGCAACGCCGGCCATGGAGCGCTCGTGGGTGAGCAGGGCTTTGGCGTAGGTCCAGCCTTTACCGGGTTCACCCACCATATTTTCTTTGGGTACGCGCACGTCGTCGAAGAAGACCTCATTCAAGGTGTGGCGACCGTCAATGGAGACAATGGGGCGAATGGTGATACCCGGGGTGTTGATGTCAATCAGCAGAAAGCTGATGCCCTGCTGGCGTTTTTCTTCTTTGCTGGTTCTGACCAGACAAAAGATCCAGTCGGCATTGTGTGCGTAGCTGGTCCAGATCTTGTGGCCATTGACGACGTACTCGTCGCCGTCCAGTGCTGCACTGGTTTTGAGGGCGGCCAGATCTGAGCCGGCGCCGGGCTCCGAATAACCCTGGCACCACCATTCGTCGCTGCTCAGAATTTTTGGCAGAAAACGCTGCTTCTGGGCTTCGCTGCCAAATTTCAGAATCACGGACGACAGCATTTTCAGGCCAAAGGGCATCACATCTGGTGCACCGACTGCTGAGCGCTCACTTTCGTAGATGAACTTCTGGGCGATACTCCAGCCGGCGCCACCGTATTCCTTGGGCCAGTGGGGAGCGATCCAGCCCTTCTCGTAGAGCTTTTTCTCCCATTCCACCTGGGCATCTTTAAAGGTTTTGTCCGAGGCGATGCGGCGCGCGAGATCCGGTGTGTAGGCATCGCGCATAAAGGCCCTGACCTCGTCGCGAAACTGAATGTCTTCCGACGAAAATTTTGTGTGCATGTGGCTTCCTATATGCTGCTTAGGGTTTGCAGTCAATAATGTGCAGGTTTGTGAGGCCATAAGGAATGTTGCTAACAATCCTTCGACTTAGCCGAATCATTCTCGTGCGAGGCGGTTAACCTGCTTAGGGTATCAGCTCCAGTCGACTGACGGCGTGTTGGCTGATTTTCTCGTCGCTGAACCACCAATATCGCTTTTCACCGGTGACGAAAGCCTGCACCTGGTCGTCTCGGTGAGGGCTGAATAAACGGCCCGAGGTACCACCGGGTATTACCGCGAGCACCTTCTCGGTGTCACTCAAGTCAGCGATCATGCGCAATGAAGCGGAAAAACTCGTGTCGAACGGCTGAGCAAAGCCAAAAGCGGCACGATGAATGGTTTCGCCTGACCCCGGGAACGGATGAGTACCAGCGCCGAGCAGACTTTTACCAAAGCCTTTGGAACGCAATGGGCTGTTGAATTCAATGGTATGGATTTCACCCCAGCGCCACTGCATCGGGTCTTCGCCCATCTTTTCCTGTAAGGAGTTTTTGGCAGCTATGGCGGCCTGATACAGAAGGTCGTCGAGGGTTTCCTCCGATGCCCGGCTGGTTGTGATATCAAACCAGGGGGATTGAGCGTCCATAATCATCTTTTCCAGTCGCTCCTGCCACAGATACCTGATTTCCAACATTTGAGCAGCGAGTTCTTCGCCCAATTCATCTTCAAACACCAGCTTGGCTAACTCTTGATAAGTACTGTGAAAAATGGCCGGCGCGGCCAGGTCAATATCATCATGGTGGTTCCATTCGTCGAGGACCTTTCCCATGACAAGCGTGTCTTGATGCTTTAGCAGAGCTTCGGCCATTCTCGGAGCGATGGTCACAGCCATCATGTTCTTGGTGTCGCGCTGATATTGCCAATGATCATCAATGCTCATTATTCGGCGGGAATCCAACAGCTCGCGCATGCGCTGATACCGGTAAGAGTGGGAAAAATAAGAGGAATAGTAGTAGGGATAATCATCGCCAACGACCTTCTGGTTAGCGGTGCCTACCCAGCCCCTGGAGGGGTTTTCGCTTTGGGGCATATGTTCAGTGGGAATCCAGCCGATCCAGTTATCTTTGTCACTGGTAACGGGGTAGGGCAGCCAGCTTTCTCCCTGACGGCGAATTGGAATTCTGCCACTGGCCTGATAGCCGATGTTTCCGTGAATGTCGGCAAACACCCAGTTCGCCGATATCATGGTTTTGCTGCTTAGCGTCGTCCTGACATCGTCGACGGACTGGGCAAACAAAATGCCATCCAGGGCAATCGAAGGTTCCATTGCTTCGAGCATGGACCAGCGCATAGACAGAGCCTTGTCGGTGTTCAGACCATCGAAAATACCACTAACCAGCGGACCTCTTCTGGTGAGTCTTATGTTGTGATTTACCTTTCTGTAACCGCTGGCTTCACGATCGTCCTTTACGCGAAATGTCTCTTCAATGATTTCAAGAGGGAGTGATTTAGTCCCTTCCAGATAGTGACTCGGATTTTGCGGGTCGATGGTTTCTACATAGAGATCCTGTGTGTCGCCATACCCATTTGTGGCACCGATAGCTACATGCTCGGTACGGCCGATCAGCATCGTTGGCATTCCCGCGATGCCGGAACCGACGATTCGATATTCCGGGGTGATAATGGCCATGGGATAAGCAGGTCCGGGCAGTATATTGGATTTCAAATGGGGGTCGTTTGCGACAATGGGTTTACCGCCCTCAGAGAGCTCTCCGGATACAGACCAATTGTTACTGCCCAACTGAAGCGGGTGTTGCTCCAGAAAACTGTTGAGGCTGGATGATTCCATCAGGTTGAGTGAGCTCATATTGGAGTTATGGGAGATTTCAGGGCCAGCACCAGTTTTATTTTCGTCATCGGGATTGATGTTCAAGGCGAATATCTGTTGTGCTTTGTCTAATCCAACCTTGTCCACCAAGAGCTGATTAATGATTTCGGTTTTTAAGTTGGAGGAACTCCCCCAACCGAAGAGATAAAAAATGGCCAGCGAGTCTGCGGGTGTCCAGGGCTCAAGTTCAATACCGGCCAGGTTGAGCTTGATGGGGTGTTCTTCGGATCTCGTTTGGATATAGGCATTAATACCATCGACATAATGCTGCAGGTAACGTTTGTCGCGATCGTTCAAAAGATCAAAATGTTTTTTTGCCGCGCGGTGAATACCGACAGTCCGCTGCTCAATATCCGCTTTCAGGGCCGTATCCCCCATTATTTCTGCGAGGCGACCGGTTACCATACGACGGGTCATCTCCATGCTGAACAGGCGGTCCTGGGCGGTGATAAAGCCTTGTGCCCGTGTTGCGTCCCAGTGGTTCTGTGCATAGATATACGCCATTCCCTTTTCATCGCGAACCACGCTGACGGGTTGTTTCAAGCCGGATAAGCGAAGTTCCCCATCATGTTTGTAATGATTCAACCAACTCAATCCTGAGACTACGGCGATGGTTATCGCGACGCTGATCAACAGGAATAACAGCGTTCGAGATGCCGCGATTGTGCGCATAAGATGACCTCTGAGCAAATGCCAAAGGTACCAGCCTGCTGGGTGTTTCTGGGTTTTGGAATGTTAGGAACCGTACTTTGACTTAGCCAAAACCTTCAGTGAATTGTTTGGGTAAGCCGAAGTACTGTTCCTGACATTCCGCCAATTCCACAAAACTTGCAGAGTAAACGCCTCGACAGATTCTTAGAGGATTAGGCATGGCGAAGAAAAAGCGCAAATCACTGTTTTCATTCATCAAAAATAAAAACTGGAATGAATATTGGTCCACCAGTATCAGCCAGGTGAATCCGGATACCGGAAATTCTGTCGTCAGGGGTTACCGCCTGTGTGACATGATTGAAAGCAAAATGTCCTTCGCGGAAATGGTCTATCTTGTGATACGCGGCGAGTTGCCGGATGACAAGCAGCGTAAGATGGTTGACGCACTGCTTTGCTCTATTGGCGACTATGGCTTTAACAGCATGGTAACCGTACCCGGCCGGACCATTGTCTCGGCATCGCCCGATTCGCCCATACCCGGTATCGCGGCGGGTATCTTGTCACTGGGCCGAACCTATGTATCGCCGCAATTCGCCGGGGAACTGCTCGAAAGTGCCTACCAGCAAATGAAGGCTGAAAACCTGAGCGCCGAAGAAGTTGCGGAAAAAGTGGTGAGCAGCTATCTGGACCGTGGAGAAGCGGTACCCGGTCTTGGGCATCCCTACTATCGAGATGCTGATCTGCGAGCCGAAAGCTTGCTGAAAGTTCAGGACGAACTGGGCCTGATTGGCGAGTACTCAGGGATTTATGAGGCCATTCGCAAGGCGGCAGAAGTCAAAATCGGACGGGAGATCTCTCTCAACTGGCCCGCTCGTGTCGCCTGCATCGGCGCTGAGCTCGGTTTTACTCCGGTGGAGATTACCGGAATCGCTGTTCTTGGCTACACACCGGCGCTGGTCGCTCATATTTCAGAAGAGCTGAGAGACGGTGTGCCGCTGCGTATCGTTCCGCCGCATATGCAGCAATACACGGGCGTTGGTGAGCGCGACTTGCCGGAACAGTACATCAAAAAGAGCTAAAGCAATGGCTGCCAAGTATTTTGAAGAATTTGTCGAAGGAGAGGAATATACAACGCCTTCGCGCACAGTATCCGAAGCCGACATCGTGCTTTTCAGTGCATTGTCCTGGGATAACGCATCCATGCACACGGACGAAGAGTACGCTAAAGGTCAACCCTTCGGTCAACGCATTGCCCAGGGACTGCTGGTGGTTTCCATGTATTCAGGCCTCAAACAGAAACTCGGCATTGTGGATGGTACGACGGTGGGATTTCTGGGTATGGATCTCAAAATTCCCGGCCCCACGGTCATCGGAGATACGATTACCGCAAACATTAAGGTCATGGAAACCCGGCTGACCAGTCGGGGTGATCGCGGAACGGTGAAATCGCGATTCCAAATTGTTAACCAAAGGGGCGAAGTGTGTGTAGAGGGCACCGAAACCCTGTTGATGCAGTGCAAACCGGCTGAGGATCACTGAGAAGCGGGAAACGTACGAATTTAGGGGAGTACACAATGAAGCAAATGAGAGATAAATGCGCTATTGCAGGGATAGGACAGACGGAGTACCTGGTCAACTCCGGAAGGGATTCCTTTTCTCTGGCGCTGGAAGCGATTACCAACGCGGTTGAAGATGCGGGCATCAATGTCAAAGACATTGATGGAATCCTGAAATACAGCGTCGATTCATCCTCCTCCGTGGAAATGATTGCCGCCAATCTGGGGCTGCCCAACGTCACCTATTGGGGCGAAACCTTTTTTGGTGGTGGCTCTGGCTGCTCTGCCGTAACCCAGGCGGTGATGGCGGTTGCCAGCGGTATGGCCAACTGCGTGGTTGTCTACCGTTCTTTTACTCCCTATGACTTTATGCAGGGAGCGGTCCATAACTCGACCACGCTGTGGGCCAGGGCGTCGGGGTCAGGTGATTTTCTTCGCCCCTTTGGCTGGACGGCCATGATGGATGTGTTTTCGATGATGACCCAAAGGCACATGCATGAATACGGTACCACCAATGCCCAATTGGGGGCAATCGCGGTGGCGGCCAGAAAGCACGCCGCGATGAATCCCAATGCGATAAGAAGAGATCCCCTGACCCTTGAGGATTACTACGACTCACCCTTTACGACGGAGCCATTGCGAGAGCTCGATTCAGCCATTTCCCCCTGTGATGGCGCTGCGGCGGTGATTGTCACCTCTGCCGAGCGGGCGAGAGATCTGAAACAAACCCCTGCGTATATTCGGGCATGTGCTCAGGTATTGGGTATTCCCAAGACGACACTGTGGTGGGAGCAACTGCCATTCAAGTTCGACTTTCCGGAGACTCAGTCGGCCTATGTCGCCCCGCGTTTGTTTGAAATGGCTGACATGACGCCGCAGGACATCGATGTGGCGCAAATTTACGACTGCTACACCTACACCCTGCTGACACAATTGGAGGATTACGGCTTCTGTAAGAAGGGAGAGGGAGGAGCCTTCGTGGAAAACGGCCGCATCGAATTGGGCGGCGAGCTACCGGTGAACACTCATGGGGGTCACCTCAGTGAGGCTTATATCCACGGCTTTAACCACATCGTCGAGGGCGTCAGGCAGGTAAGGGGGACGTCGACAGCACAAGTGCAGGATGCGGAGACGGTATTGGTCACCGGTGGGGTTCCCGCGCCGACAGCGGCATTGATTTTGAGGAAGTAAACCATGAGCGAATACAAAAAGCCTATTCCAAAAGTTAACGAAATGACCAAGGGGCACTGGGATGGATGCAAAAATCACGAGCTGCGTATACAGCGTTGCAGTTGCTGCGAAACCTATTGTCATCCGCCACAGCCTATGTGCGCGAAATGTAATTCCACGGCGATGGAATGGCATCCTGTAGAGGGCAAGGGCACGGTTTACAGCTACATTATTTGCAGAAACACGTCCGTGGGCGAATTCCCGGCCCGGGGATTTACCTACCCCTATGCGACGGTGATGATCGAACTGGATGGTGTGGAAGGCGTCCGCATCGCCAGTAATCTTGTGGACTGCGAGCTGGAAGACATCAAGATTGGTATGCCGGTCAGTGTTGTGTTTGAAAAAATCAACGACGACATTACCCTGCCAAAATTCAGACCTCTTTAGCTGCCACGTTTGAGGGAAGGTGCTATGAGCTATCGTTTCACTCCATCGCAGCAAGAGTTACGAGAGAAAACCGCGGCGTTTGTTGCCCGGGAAATTCCCCGTGAGGTCGCGCAAGAAGTTGACCGTCGCGATGAATACCCCCACGAATTGATGAAGAAGCTGGGCGAGCAGGGCTTCTGGAAAATCAACATTCCGAAAAAATACGGTGGCGATGAAGGCAATATCATCGACATGATGATTTTCTCAGAAGAAATCGCCAAGGCGCTCCCGGTGCTGACCTTTGCCGCCGGCAATGTGCAATTGTATGGCAGCAATATTCTGATCGTGAATGGCAACGATGCGCAGCGTGACGAGTATCTGCCACGCCTGGCGAAAGGAGAGTTGAAATTCTGTTTCGGACTGACCGAACCCGATTCGGGTTCCGATGCCGGTAATATTCGAATGTCGGCTGTTCCCGACGGCAATGATTACGTGCTGAACGGCGCCAAGATCTTTACCTCGGGTGCCAGTGTGGCCGATATCTCCATCACCCATACGCGAACCGCATCGGATCGCTATGGGGGCATTACCTCATTCTTGGTTGACACCCGCTCGCCGGGTTACCGCGCCACACCGCTGAAAAAGCTGGGCAGTAAAGGCTCGGATACCTGTGAGGTTTATTATGAAAATGTGCGAGTATCCAGGGACAACATTCTTGGAGGACCTGAGTGTGTGAACACCGCCTGGCCGCAGATGATGCGCCTGCTCAATGGTGAACGATTGGGTCTGTCAGCCACAACCATCGGTATTATGGACACTGTTGTAAACGAATGTGTTGTTCACATACGAAAACGCAAACAACGGGTGGGCAGTAGCATTCGTCTCCAGGAACTGGAGCACAAAATCGCAGAAATGGCGACCCTGCTGGAAGCCGCCCGACAGCTGGCCTACAACACAGCGTCAATGATGGTGAACGGTGTGAACTGCATCAAGGAAACCGCGATGTGCAAGTACTTTTGCGCAGAAACCGGCAAGAAAGTATCGCTGATGGGATTGGAGGTGATGGGCGCCGACGGCTACACCATGGCGTCCAGTGTGCAGCACCTGTTCCGTGATATTTCCCTGCTCACCATTGGCGGCGGCACCTCTCAGATCCAAAAGAATGTCATCGCCAAACAGCTGGGGTTATAGCGGGCTCTGACACAGATTAATCAGTATGAGGAGTGCTTCGATGGATTTTGATTTAAACCTCGAAAATACCATGATCCGGGATGCCGTCAAGGACTGGGTCTCTAAAGAATGTACCCGGGAGGTGGTTGGCCAGCTGGAGGAGCAAGGGCAATTTCCCCAAGAGCTTTTCAATAAGCTGGGAACATTGGGATTCAGTGGCATGATGATTCCCGAACGTTTCGCAGGAGCAGGTGTAAACACTCTGGCCGCCTGTATTGTGGTAGAAGAGCTGGCCTCAGCGTACCCGGTATTAGCCAACTGCTATATAGGTCCAACGTTTTTTGGTGGTGCCGTCATCAGCGAGTTGGGCAGCGAATCTCAAAAAGAGCGTTATCTGGAAAAGATTGCTGCGCAGTCCCTGATGACATCGCTGGCATTTGCCGAGCCGGAAGATGCGGACGTTGAGTTTACAGAGACCACAGCAAAGCAGCGAGGTGACCAGTTCGTCATTCGGGGGGAGAAGGCTTATGTCTCTCTGGCGGATCAGGCGGAACTGCTGATCGTTCTGGCTCGTACCGACGGGGCAAAAGTCGATGATGAAGTCACGCTCTTCTGTGTCGATGCAAAGGCAGAAGGCGTCGAGGTCAGTCGTGTCGACACAATGGGGCAATGGGGCGCCAATACTTGTGACATCAGTTTTAACGACGTTGAAGTTTCTGCGGCCGATATTTTGGGGGGCGAAGCCCAGTCAGGTAAAGGGCGACAACAGCTGGCCTCAATCAGCGACACGGTACAATTGGCGTACGCAGCCAGTGCGGTCGGCATGGCTCAGGGGGCTTTTGAATACGCATTGGACTATGCCAGGCAGCGTGTGCAGTTCGGGCAAGTGATTGCGCGCTATCCCGCGATTGGCCATATGCTGTCTGATGTTGCCGCAAAAACAGAGGCGGCTCGCCTGATGGTCTATCGGGCGGCCTGGTTAAGGGAACAGGGCAAAAGCTGTTCTGACGCGATCAATATGGCCCGCTGCCTTGGGGCAGAGGTCGCCGTTAAGTCGGCCATGGACGGTCTTCAGATCCTGGGCGGTTATGGCTATACCATGGAGTACGATATACAGCGCTATGTACGGGATTCCACCTCCCTGTTTTCAGCGGGGAAAAGCCTGGACTATCTAAAGGAAAAGATCAGTGAGTCCCTTGTTCAACTGGACTACTGAACTAACCAATGGGGCCTCGTGCGTTCGCAGAAAAGCGCGAGCCCAGATACCTTGGGCGATAGCACACATGTGATGAAAACAGATGACAGCAAAAAAGCCACCTTGGGCAGGGTTACTTTATCGCTCGCCAGGGCTATCACCGGCGTCGGCCTGGACGCCGATCATCTGTTTTCACAAGTGGGTCTCGATCTCAGGACTATCCAATCGGACCATCAGCACATTCCGCAAAAGTCCATTACCCGCCTCATTGATATCATTTCTAATACGTTGTCCGATCCAACTTTGGGGCTCTATATTGCCCAATGCACACATCCACTACGTTACGGGCCCCTGAGCTCGGCACTGTATGCCAGCCGCAATCTCAGAGAATATTTTTGCTTACGAAGAAAGTACGCGAGTCTGGTGTCCACCTTCTGGCATTCGGAGTTGACGGAGACAGGTGACCAGGCAAAGGTGATGTTAAAACTCCAACCCGGCGTCAGCCATCAGCCAGTGTTAACAGACTGGTGGGCCGCTGCGCTATTGACCGATATGCAGCAGGTGTATCGTCCGGATCTGTACCCGGTGCGGGTAGATGTGAGCAGACCGGAGCCGAGAGAACACAAAGACAGGTACCTGGCAGTGTTTGGCGTTAAACCGCAGTTTGATACACCGGAAAGCGCGCTATATTTCGATCGCAGCGTGCTGGACGAGGAACTCCCTGGCGGGGACGCTCAATTTCTGACAAAAATGGAGTCTATACTCGCTGATCTGGTGATTGAGGTTGACCGTTCGGATGTAGTGGCATTGGTCCGAGCACAGATTCTGCATTTGTTACCGTCAGAAGATATCAGAATTGAGCTTGTCGCCGGCAAACTCGGTGTCAGTGTTCGAATGCTCTATATTCGATTAAAGCAGAATAATACCAGTTTCCAGAAAGTGTTCGACGATACGCGTGCGGAGTTGTCCAAACGATATATCCAGCAAAACAGGTTGTCCATCAAGGAAGTCGCCTATCAGGTTGGCTACTCGGACTACAGCAACTTCTCTCGCTCATTCAAACGCTGGACTGGATTAACACCGAGTGAGTACAGACGCACCACCAATCCATAAGCGTTTTCCTCATTAATGACTGCTTATCACGAGATGACGACTGATTGACAGCAGATGACGTTGTCATTCAACCCGCCTTGTTCGAATATTTCAGACTCGAAGTCGGGGAGGAAAATAACGTGGTAGAGGACGCAATCAGCGCATATATCCATAAGAGTTGGGACGAACTTTTCGGAATGGAGCGAGGGGAGATTGAAGCTTTTCAATTGCAAGCGCTCAAGACTCGCTTTGACAGTCTGGCACCAGGACTGAAACGGCTGAAGTCGAAGGCTGACCGGGCCAAAATAGCTTCGATTCATACACTGACCGATGTAGTACCACTGCTATTCGATCATACGGAGTATAAGTCGTATCCGCTTTCACTTCTGGAGAAAAATCGATTCGATCTTCTGACCCGCTGGTTTGATGACCTTACCAGTGTGGACCTGTCCGGTATCTCCGTGGCTCACTGCGGAGGCATTGATGAGTGGTTAGATACATTGGAAAGCCACACAGCATTACGTCCGAACCATACGACAGGGACTTCCGGAAAGCTGTCGTTTATCCCGAGAACAACCCTTGAGCGTGATCTCTACTTCAAAGCCTACACCAAAAACTATGAAGGCTTTGGCGAGCAGCCGGGTTTTAAACTGGGTGGAGACGGTGTTCGAGTGCCGGTTATTTATCCCTCGGTTCGTCACGGACGCTACATCGCCCAGACACTCATTGGCATGTTGGCCGAACAGGTGGCGCCGAGTCCGGATCAGCTTTATACCCAGTCCAGCGGTTCGCTGAGCGCGGATCTGGCTTCCCTCGCCGGTCGCATACGCGTTGCTCAGGCCAAGGGAGAGCTGAGTAACCTGCACCTGAGTGACGCCATGCGAGCCAAGATGCGCGCCTATTTTGAAGAATTGGAACGCAGGCCCGAAGAAATGTCGGCGTTTTTTGAAAGTATGGCCCGTGAACTGCAAGGTGAGCGTGTTTTTGTTATTTCCCAGGCCAGCTATCTGTTTAAAGCAACGCTGAAGGCGGAAGAGCTGGGAATGTCCAATATATTCTCCGCCGATAGTTTTGGTTCAGCCGGTGGTGGCGGCAAAGACATTATCTTGCCGGACGACTGGAAACAAAGAGTGAGTGCCTTTACCGGTATCAACCAGTGGGCTTCCTCGTACGCGATGACCGAAATTACCGGGACTATGCCAATGTGTGAATTCGGCCATTATCACATTCAACCCTTACATATTCCTTTTCTGCTTGATCCTAACAGCGGTGAATGTCTGCCGAGGAATGGACGCCGGACCGGTCGTTTCGCCTTCTATGACCTGATGCCCCAGACCTACTGGGGTGGTTTCATAACAGGTGACGAGGTGACTATTGAGTGGGACAGCCCCTGCCCCTGCGGGCGCAAGGGTGCCTACGCAGTGGGGCAAATCGAGCGCTACAGTTCGAAAGTGACCGGAGACGACAAGATTACCTGCGCCGCCACGGTCGATAATACCGATGCGTCTTTACAGGCGCTGCTGGGATAGATGCATTGCGACTTTATTGATGGAGTACAAAGATGACGACCTACGTAAAGATTCCGCTGATTATACGCGGGGAAATTATCGAAGATTATGACATTGAGCATCGCGACCGTAGTGGCGAAAGTACCTTGTTGACTCCGGACGTCAGCAAATACAGCGCACAACTGCTCAGTGACAACTCCCAGTCTCTGATGGACTTGTATGATATTTCCTACGATGACATTGTCGAGTTTCTGTGTGCATTGGGACAGCGCCTTGATCTGGATCATAATCCTTACTGGCGAGAAGCTTTCGAGCAAAGCAAGCGCATCTCCAATCTTTCTGATGCTGTCATGGAGTTTTATTACCGGGGCGCAACGCGGGTCTTCAATAAGGCGGCTATAGATGAAATCGTTGAGAACCGCCTCGGAGGCAGCCGGTATCTGGAGTCTTGGGTTTCTCACAAACTTATCGACGGTCGAACACTGTCGCTGAGGGCTCTGGGAGCGCGTGCAATACACGTGATCGCGGGCAATTTGCCTGGTGTGGCAATGAGCACGGTCATGCGTTCGGCCCTAACGCGCAGCGACACGATTATCAAACTGCCCTCAAACGATCCGCTGACGGCATTGGCCATTGTCAGAACCATGATCGATATGGCTCCAGACCACCCGCTGACCAAACACTTCTCGGCAGCCTATTGGAAGGGCGGGGACGAAAAAGTCGAGGAAAAAATCTACCAGCCACAATTTATCGAGAAAATTGTGGCCTGGGGCGGGCTCAACTCGGTCAAACACATTACCAAATACCTGCAACCCGGTATTGACCTGATAACTCTCGACCCCAAAAGCAGTACCAGTCTGATTGGGTCTGAAGTGTTTTCGAGCGAGTCAACCATGAGAGAAGTCGCCCGCAGGGCAGCCGCTGATATGGGCGGTCTCGATCAGGAGGCCTGCCTTAACGCCCGTGTGATGTACCTGGAATCGGGCACCGATGCGGAGGGGATCGAAAGAGCCAACAAGTTTGGTAAATATCTCTATGAGGCATTGCAGCAACTGCCTTCGACCATCAGCAACGGACCCAAGCGGTTTGATCCAGCGTTAAAGGCAGAGATTAACTCGGTAATCGATCTCGCCGACTGGTATCGGGTCTATGCGGATGAGCAAGGTCTGGAGAAAGGTGCAGTGATAGTCTCGCAGTTAGGCGAGGCGGTTGATTTTTCTGCGCTGCTCAGTGGCCGGGTGGGCAATATTGTGCCAGTGGATGCCATTGACGACGCACTCGACAACTTTTCTGCCTACACACAGACCGTCGGTATTTATCCCGACAGCCTAAAGACACGCATAAGGACGCGCGCGGCTCTGTGTGGCGGTCAAATGATTACCTCATTGGGTTACGCCACCCGTGCCTCAGGCGCCGGGCCTCAAGACGCCATTGAGCCTATTCGACGTATGTGCAAATGGATTGCAGACAGTACCTGTGATCCCCTGTCGGTCCCGGGGCCCTGGATGCATCCTTCCGAGTACAGTTGAGCGAGGAAGAATCAATGAGGAGAAAAATCCGATGACGCAGCCTCCGATGGAGTCTGGCCGACAATCCGGAAACCAATGGCAAAAACGCTATACGGTGATCCTGCTCGCGGCACTGGCGATCTGCATCTGCTACATCGATCGTGTCATTATCTCGGTAGCGATTATTGATATGCAAAAGGAGTTTGGTTGGGACGAAGCCACCAAGGGTATCGTGCTTTCAGCCTTCTTCGCCGGCTACTTTGTCATGCAGACGTTCGGAGGGGTGCTTTCCAATCGCTTTGGGGGGCGTCTGGTGCTGGGCATATCGGTGTTGTTGTGGTCGCTGTTCACGCTGGTGACACCCTTGGCGGCGGCATCCTTACTGTTGGTGCTGCTGACAACCCGATTGATGATGGGGCTGGGGGAAGGTGCGGCTTTTCCTGCGAGTTTTAATATTGCGGTTCAATGGGCTCCGGTCGCGGAGCGATCTCGCACCATTGCCCTGTTAATGTCCAGCGCTTCTCTGGGAACTCTCTTTGCACTGACGGTAACGGGTTGGCTGATTACCGAGTACGGCTGGCGATCCGTCTTTTATCTATTTGGTATTGTGGGGCTTCTATGGGTTCCCGTCTGGTTTAAGCTCGTGCCGAAGCAGAGCACGGTTTCCAGTCAGGAAAGGCAGAGTCGAGACGCCAACGGCTCTATTCCCTGGAGGCTGATGTTAACTCAACCCGCCGTGCTCGCAGTATTTGCCGTGGCTTTTACCTATGGCTGGACGTCCTATACCTTTGTCGCCTGGTTGCCAAGCTATTTCAATGATGTTTATCAGGTTTCCCTCGCCAGCGCGGGTTTGTATGCCGCCGGCAGCTGGGGCGTAAAGTTTGTGATGATGAACGCCAACGCCTGGGTGGCGGACTGGCTGGTGGCGCGGGGATTGAGTAAAGCCCTTGTTCGCAAACTGATGCTCGGCTTAGGGCAGATGGGCACAGCCATAGGCATAATTTCACTAAATTATGTTCAGTCCATCGATGCGGCGTTTGCCCTGATGTGCATTATCTTTTCGTTTATGGCATTCACGGTTGCCAGCTTTAGCGCCAATATTATCGAAGTATCTCCTCAATACGCCGACGTATTGTCCGGCCCCCTGACTTCCTTTGTTTCCGTAGCCGGTTTTATCTCAGTGGCACTTACCGGTGCGATTGTACAGTGGACAGGTGGCTACAATATGGCGTTTATCGTGGCGGCCATTATGTGTCTGGGAGGATCGCTGATTTTCGTTCTGTATTGTTCCGTTGAGGACGTCGTCGCCAAAGCACAGGAGGGGTGCTCCGTAAATCACAACAGTTTTTAACGAAGGCTAAGCACTAGCCAAGGAGAGAATGATGAAAACCATAATAGCAAAGGTTCATTTCAATCCCATTGCCGTAGCGGTGAGTGCCGCCATCGGTGTTACTTCGAGCCTGCAGGCCGTTGCGGTGGATAAGGGTTCGCAGCCGGGGGATTCTTCCTCCGAAGCCGTTATACTGCAGGAGGTGATGGTCTACGGTACCAAGCAAAGTACTGCTCAGGCAGCCCAGGACGTGGCGGGCCAGGTCGGCGCCTTTGACGCGGCACAACTGGAGGCTCGCCAGGTTGTCAGCATCGAAGACCTTGCTTTCTCTAACCCCAATGCCAACCTTTCCGGTTTCGGTACCTATCCCACCGTCGCCAGCTTTTTTATACGAGGGCAGGGTATTGCCAGTTCTATCCCCTCAATCGATCCCAGCGTGGGCGTCTTTGTGGACGGTATCTATAAAGGCGTCACTTACGGAGTTGTTACCGACACTTTTGATCTGGAAAGCGTTGAAGTTCACAAGGGGCCTCAAGGTGTTCTTTTCGGCCGTAATGTGAGCGCGGGAGCCGTGTTGCTCCGTTCTGCCCGTCCTGACGGAAAGTTTGGCGCTAAAGCCAAAACAGGGATGGAGGTCGGAGGAGAAGAAAGCCAATACACCACGGCCTTTTCCGTTCAGGGCAGCCTGGTAGAAGATTCATTGGCTGCCAAACTCTCGGTCTATCACAAGGATGATGGCGGGTATTTTAAAAGTAATCTTACCGGTGACGCTCTGGGCGAAAACCGAACTCAAGTGGAACGTGCGACATTGGTCTACACACCCGATGACCGTGTTGATCTTACGCTGATTTACGAGCACGGCACTACGGATGGCGATGGTCTGGTGAGCCCTGAAATTGAAGCACAGGATGCCCGCAACCATGGGGATACTTCCAATTCTGATCAGAACTACACGGGCCTCAGTGACAACGAGTGGAGTCAGGTTACCTTTGAAAGTGGTTTTGATCTCGGTGGAGGTCGCATTACCAATATTCTGGGTTATCACGAGCTGGACAGTATGTCCCGCGCTGATCCTGACACACGCAGTCTCGACATTATCACTTCCAGCAATCTCCTTCAGCATCAAGTCAGCAACGAGCTGCGCTACAATGTATCGCCCAATGAACAGTGGGATTTGACGATAGGAGGCTATTACTTCCAGCAGACGTTCCGTCTCTATGCGGATATGAACGCCTTTGGCAACGTAACCGCCGGTGGCGGGCTTCAAGAGCAGAAAACCAAGGGCCTGTTTGTGAATAATGTTTACGCATTGACTGATTTTCTAACGCTAAGCGCTGGTATTCGCTACACCCGGGAAGACAAAAAAGTCAAAGTCTGGCCCCGTACACCGACTTCCGGATGCAGTGTGGTCCCTGGGGGAGGAAAGGGATACTGCGAGAATAACCGGCCGTTTACCAGTGATGCCTGGAGCAATGTTGCCCCCAAGCTGGGTCTACAGTGGCAGTTGAAGGAGGATTCCAAGCTCTACGCTCATTGGAGCAGAGCCTACCGATCAGGCATGTATAACATGCGTACACCGGTATCAGGTCCTCCCAGGGCGACGGATGTGGAAGAAACCAATTCCATCGAAATTGGGCTAAAGTCCACCGTGCTTGATGGGCGTCTGCGCTTGAACGCCGCGCTGTTTCAAAACCAGATAGAGGGATTTGTTATTGAGGCTATGTATCAGGATCCTATTACCGAGTTTCCGGTGCAGGACTTCCTCAATGCCGGAGATGCTACCGTCAACGGATTCGAATTTGATGCGACCTACATGGTGAACGAGAATCTCGTACTTAATGCCGGGTTAGGGTTATTGGACGGTGAATACGATAACGTGAGTGCCAACCTGGATGGCTCTATAGATGCTGACACTGGCCTGGCCGAAACCTTTGCCGGCCCAGAGGACGAGGATCTGGTGATCAAGTACATGACGGAGAGAACGGCAACTGTTGGCATCAGCTATGAAATTGCAATCGCTGACGCGGGCTCACTGACGGCGAGAGCGGATTACAGTTATCGCTCGAAGGCACCTTATTCCGACAGCAACAGAACCTGGTTTCCGTCTTACAAGCAGGCCAATCTGGGGCTGTCTTATCGTCCGGTAGAGGGGGATTGGAGAATCAATTTCTACGCCAAAAACCTGATGGACAGGACGGTAGTGGGTGGAGTTGTTCCCGTTATCGGTCACTACGCCAGTCCGATGAAAAAGGGCCGACGTCTGGGTTTAGAGTTTATATACGAGATCTAAATCACTTTCAGACCGGGGGCGCGACGCCCCCTTTCGTTACATCAATTGTCGTGAGATAGCACAATACGATACCTTGCCTTGCCCGATCGCATACGTTCAATCGCTTCATTGATCTGACTGAAGCTATATTTCTCCACCAGTGGTTTAATGTCGTGACGCGCCGCAAATTCCAGCATCGTAGCGATGTTTGCTGGACTGCCTACAGGGGAGGCAGACAGCGAATTCTGCTTGGCCATCAGTAGGGGTGAACTGACGGAGACGGGTTCCGCGGTGACGCCTACCATATGCAACCGCCCCTTGGGCGTAAGCGCACCAAGATAGCTGTTCCAGTCAAGTGCGACATTAACGGTGGACAGGATAAAGTCCAGGGTGCCGCTGATGGCGCTCAGAGCGTCAGAGTCTGTGGAATCCACAAAGTGGGTTGCCCCCAGCCGCATTGCTTCATCTTTTTTGTCGCTGCTGGAAGAAAAGGCGGTGACTTCGCAGCCCCAGGCGTTTAGAAACCCCAAAGCCAAATGGCCCAGTCCACCAATACCAATAACACCGACGCGGTCAGTTGGTTTCACATTGAGTTGCAACAGGGGATTAAAGACGGTGATGCCACCACAGAGCAGCGGCCCGGCGCTTGCCGGGTCAAGAGTTGATGGCAGCGGGATGGCAAATTCGCTTTGTGTCCGCACGCGATCGGCAAATCCTCCGTGGTGGCCACCGAGAATGGTCTGTTGCCGAGAGGGGCACAGGTTGTGGTCGCCGGACATGCAGCTGCCGCAACCCATGCAGGCTCCGGCTTGCCAGCCCAGGCCCACCCGTTGTCCAATGCTCAGATGAGTGACTTGTGATCCAGCAGCAACAATAGTGCCGATGACTTCATGGCCAGGAACCAGTGGATACAGAGAAAACCCCCAGTCGTTGTCAATCATACTGATGTCACTTTGGCAAATGCCGCAATGTTCTACAGCGATTTCCACCTCGTTATTACCCAGCTCACCGGGGTCGTACTCAAAAGCGGTCAGTTTTGCTCCGCGCTCTTGTACGGCGTAGGCTTTAATCATAATGGTTACTCCTCACTGTGAATTAAGAGGCCGGCAGGCACAATATGGGTTTTGGACTATACACAGCGACGGCGGCAAGAAATCGTCATTTACAGATAAGTTTTGGTCACTTCAGCACTCGAATGTTTCGGCTAAGTCGAAGTACTGTTTATAACATTCCGCCAAAGGACAAAAGTTCATACATTTTATCTGCAACATTTCACAGCTTAGGGGTTATATATTTCTAAAGGTTATAGCTCTGGCATTGGTTGATCTAAAACTACTATAAACAGGTTTTGTGAGAGGATGAATTTGTGAGAATTAATAAGAATTCCAGGTTGCTTCTGTCCATAGCACTGATTCCCACCCTGGGGGCACACGCGAATCTCGGTGCGGCCCAAGGGATGAACGAACATGTGGAGCTTGAGGAGATAATCGTCACCGCTCAAAAGGTGGCGAAGAGTCTGCAGGATGTGCCTATCTCCATGGCAGCAATCAGCGGGGAGACTATCGCGGACGCCGGCATTAACAATATGCAAGCACTGTCGAGTCGCGTACCGGGCTTACAGATTGGCGCCGGTCCTATCAATGACAATATCTATATTCGCGGTATCGGCTCGGGCATCAATGCCTCCTTCGAGCAATCGGTGGGTATGTACATTGATGGCATCTACATGGGCCGAAGCCACCAGTACCGCACTCCATTCATGGATGTCGAACGGGTGGAAGTCCTGCGTGGACCTCAGGGGGTATTGTTCGGTAAGAATACCGTTGCCGGAGTGGTCAATATCACCACGGCCTCTCCACAACCGGGCGACGACACCTATGGTGAGGTCAGTGCGGCCTACGAACCGGAGGCGGATACGCAGGTTTATAGCGCCATGTTTAACACCTCTCTGAGCGATACACTGGCGGCTCGTGTTGCGCTCAAGTACCGTGAGACTGATGGCTGGGTGGATAATAAACTCCTCGGTGAGACAGAACCTCAATCCGATGAGAGCAGTGTGCGTGTTTCCTTGACTTGGGCACCTGACGACGACTTTCGGGCAACCCTGAAACTCTCGCAGGCCGACGTGACCAAAGTAGGCAACCCCATCGTATTTCCTCATTATGCACCGGTATCGGACAATCCGGCTGAGCTGGGTGCGGTATCGGCTCTGGCGCCGGCCCTTTTTGCTGTACTGCAGTCCACCCACCCGGAGATGCTGGAGATTGCCGGCAAGGATTTTAGCGGCTACAAAGACAGCGGCTCGGTGTTAAACAAGCCCGGAATGGATCTGGAAACCAAAGGTGTCGCCCTCAACGCCGAATGGTTGTTCGACGGTTATACCCTGACTTCCGTCACGGGTTACTCGGGCTACGAATTTGCCCGTGGGCTGGACGGGGATTTTGGTCCGCTGGATTTTATCCCGACTGGCGGTAACGAGGAATTCGACCAGATCAGTCAGGAAATTCGTCTCACTTCCAACACTGAGGGGCCTATTGAGTGGGTGGCGGGAGCCTATGTTGAGCGGCAAAACCGCAACAGCGACGGCTCTGTTGTCATTAACTCCAGCTTTGGCGAGCCCGAGACTCTCAACGCGATTATCGGGCATACGAGTTTATTCCGGGCTTTAACTGGCGGGATTTACGATGTCGACGCCATTGTTCGCCATGGCAGCAGTGAAGATGAGACGCAATCGGCCTCTATTTTTGCGCAGGCGACCTGGTCGATCAGCGATACTCTGCGGGCAACTGTCGGGCTCCGCTATGCCGAAGAGCGCAAAGAAGTCGACAAGCAATTGTGGTTCTCAGATTCCAATCTGGGACTGGAGCCCGGAGACGCCGACCCTGAGAATTACGCCTTTCAACCTTTCCTGGATGCCATGTGGGGTGGTTTTGGTACACAGCGGCACGACCTCCGCGGCTTTAGCCGAAAAACAGATAATCTGACGCCGGCCTTGAATATCGAATGGGATGTGGCGGAGGACGCAATGCTTTACTTCAGCTATTCGGAGGGCTACAAAAGCGGTGGGTTTAACGGTGCCGCCAGCGTAGGTGTTGTTGATACCGACGGCGACGGCATCGGTGAAACACCGCTGGATGACTTTGAATATGAAGATGAGGAGGTTAAAACCTTTGAGATCGGTGGCAAGTTTGTTCTGGCCAACCGCAGTATGCGTTTGAACTGGGCACTTTTTCATACCAAGTACACCAATTTGCAAGTGACGTCCTATAGCGGTACCAACTTTACGGTAGGTAACGCAGCAGCGACAACCATTGAAGGTTTTGAGGCGGATTGGGAATGGGCGGCCTCGGAAAATCTGCGTTTGGCAGCCAATATTGCCTATTTGGACTATGCCTACGATAACTTCAAGACAGCCGCATGCAGTGCGCAAAAGCAATTGCAGTTGGTGCTGGCTGACCCCAGTGCGGAGGCCGGAGCCTGTACCACCGACCTGTCAGGAGAAACCGGCGTATTTGCGCCTGAGTGGAGTGCCGGGATAAGCGCGGACTACAGTCGATCCCTGAATGACATCATGGAATTGAAGCTGGGAGCGGATGCCAACTTCAAAGACGAATACTATGCCGATGATGACCTCAATGAGAAGGGCCTTCAGGAAGCAACCTGGAAGTTCAATCTTCGCGCGGGAATCACCTCGGTTGATGAAAAGTGGGAAGTGATGCTCTACGGCAATAACGTGACCGATGAACAAACCTTAACCCACGTTCAGGATGCGACGTTACTACCGGGCGCCTACATCGGTTACGCTGATGAAGGCCGCGTCTGGGGGCTGCGGGGCACCTACAGATTCTGATACCTGTAGCGTCAAAAATATAAGTCCTTTGTCGCGCCTTGTTCCTCTATCGAGAAATAAGGCGCGATTTTTTATACGCTTATATTTTGTAGTTCTTATACATGGTCACTACCGCAGCGCCGCCCAGGCCGACGTTGTGCTGCAGGGCGATATTGGCATTGTCCACTTGGCGGTCGGCGGCGCTATGCTGAAGCTGATGAAACAACTCAAAACACTGTGCGAGACCGGTGGCTCCGACGGGATGGCCTTTCGACATCAAACCGCCTGATGGATTGACAACATATTTGCCGCCATAGGTATTGTCACCCCGTTCGATCAATGCCGTCGCCTCCCCTTCATCACACAATCCCAAGGCTTCATAGGTGATGACTTCGTTGGGGGTAAAGCAGTCGTGCAGTTCCACCACTTGTACGGATTCCGGGCCAACGCCGGCCTGTTCGTAAGCCGCTTGCGCGGCGCGCCGGGTCATGTCGTAGCCCACGGTCATCATCGGGTCCGACCAGGTTGTGGGGGTGTCGGTGGTCATGGCCTGGCCGATAATTTCCACGCCCCGCTTTATCCCGTGGCGTTGGGCGAATGCCTGACTGACGACGATGGCCGCCGCGGCACCACAAGTGGGCGGGCATGCCATCAAACGGGTCAGGTAGTTCCCCCAAATGACGGGTGCCGATGCCACCTCCTCAACACTCAAGGGCGTTGAAAACAAAGAGTAGGGATTGCGTACGGCATGGTTTCGAGTCTTTACGGCCACCTTCGCAAAAATATCCGCTTTCGCACCGTACTTGTCCATGTAGTAACTGCCGGCGGCACCGAAGCATTGGAGTGCAGGGGGGCCGGGGGGGTAATCCAGTTTTTGCAACACTTCAGCAAAACGTGAAATCGGGTCCTCAAGACCTTCTGATGATGAACCCAGTGCGCCCGGTTGCATCTCTTCAAAACCGAAGGCGAGAACGCAGTCGGCAGCTCCGGAGGCGACGGCCTGCCGAGCCAGAAACAGCGCAGTGGATCCCGAAGCGCAGTTATTATTGACGTTGATCACCGGAATGCCGGTTTGAAATGCATCGTACAGGGCGTGTTGGCCAGCGGTACTGTCGCCATTGACGTAGGAGGCGTAGGCCTGGTCAACATTCCCGGCCTCGATTCCAGCCATTGCCATGGCGTTGTTAATGGCTGTTGATGCCATCACGCGGTAGGGATCTTGAGTACCGGGTTTGACGAATTTGACCATGTCAACGCCGGCTACAACAGGGTTTGCCATAAAGTTATCCTCAATGATACGTTCGATTAAACCATTGAGTTTGCCGAAGCAGCGGGTGACAGGGAATGTTGGTAACATTCCATCGACTTGTCCGTACCGGGCTTACAGTCTAGCTGCCATTGTCTTCACAGAATCCGCGTTGACACTGGAGTGATGGGCTCGTTAGACTGTTAGCAAGCTGTTATAGCCGTTTTATTGTTTAAACATCTCAATGGTTTGCCAATGGTCTCAACAGATAACCATTTTATCCGTGCACTCTTAAGGCACGATAAAGCACTCGGTATCAATTCAGAAGAGCTGCTGGAAGAAATCGGTATTCCCATCGATGTATTAAATGAAGGAAGCAGCGTCCGAATTTCAACCAATAAATACTCTCAGTTGGTGCGTCGGGTGTGGGAAATCTCCGGCGATGAAGGCTTTGGTATGACCCGCTACCCCTGTCAGGTGGGGCTCTTTGACCTGATGATTCGGTATGTGCTGCAATTCGAAACCCTGGAAATCGTTATGCGGGAGGTCTGCCGTTTTTACAGAACGGTAGGCGCCGGCTTTCATTTCGAATTGGACTACACCGAGGACAGGGTAGGGTTTGTTGTTGTATTGGCGGAGCCAGAGTTGGATGTCGATCATTTTCTAACCGAACTGGTCATGACAACCATGCATCGGTTATTCTGTTGGATTACAGATCGACGCATAGCATTGATAGAAAGCACGTTTATCTATCCACGACCCGAATATGCGGGTGCATACGCTGATCTATTTCCAGGCGACTGCAGTTTCAATAGTGAGTCCAATGGCTTTTACTTTGATAAAAATTGCCTTAACTACCAAGTGGTAAGAAACTGGAAAGAAGCAAAGGCCTTTATGGGTGAATCGCCCGCCGGGTTTATTACCATTCCTGGTAGCGACGATAGCATGACCACTAAATTGAAGGGCATTTTGATTTCAGAGTACAAAAAGGACAATGGCTTTCCTGAACTCAGTGCCATAGCGAGGATGCTGAGCCTTACCGAACAGACTATCCGGCGCAAGCTCATTAAAGAGAACACAAATTATCAACAAATAAAGACTGAGATTCGTCGAGACATTGCCATTGACAAGCTCGTACACAGTGAGCAGTCGGTCGCCGATATTGGTTTTCATATCGGGTTTGTTGAGCCCTCATCTTTTGCCCGAGCTTTTCATCGCTGGGTGGGTCTCAGCCCATCCGATTACAGAGCCAAATATAAGAAAGGAAACGACGGATAGTCTCGTTATCCAGAGCCCTGGTTATTCATCACTTCTCTTGTGAATTTTTTGGCTAAGCCAAATCACCGTTTCTAGCATTCCTTCCAAAATCCAAAGTCGGCAAAGTTAGGGCTGACAGGCTGCCGACAAATGAAGAGTTTTGCAGCCTGCTGAAGTCAATATTTGTTAAGTGGTTTGCAGGAGGGTGTAGTGGATACGCAGCAAAGATTCGATGATAAAGTTGTTGTGATCACGGGGGCTGGTTCCGGCCTGGGGCGAAGCTATGCACTGGAGTTCGCCCGCCGCGGAGCGAAGGTGGTTGTCAATGATCTGGGCGGTGACGTCACTGGCGGTGGTAAAAGTTCCGCCGCCGCCGATGCTGTGGTGCAGAAAATCAAGGCGTCCGGTGGCGAAGCCTTAGCCAGCTATGACTCTGTAGAGGATGGTGATGCCATCATTCAGGCGGCGTTAGACCATTATGGCCGTGTGGATGTCCTGGTTAATAATGCAGGGATATTACGCGATAGCAGCTTCAAAAACATGTCTGATAAGGATTGGGATCTTGTCTATCGCGTGCATTTACTGGGTTCCTACAAGGTGACTAAAGCAGCCTGGCCACATATGCTGGAGCAGGGTTATGGACGTATCGTTAATACCGCATCCGGTGCCGGTCTTTATGGCAGTTTTGGCCAGGCCAACTACAGCGCCGTCAAGATGGCATTGGTGGGGCTGACCAATACCCTGGCCGTAGAGGGAGCTGCTAAGGGTATCCAGGCAAATGTTATTGCTCCTGCGGCGGGGTCCCGTTTGACGGAGACGGTCTTCCCGACGGAAGTGGTTTCTGCGCTAAAGCCCGAGTTTATTACACCCCTGGTGGTGAATCTGTGCAGTGAAAGCTGCAAGGAATCCGGGGGATTGTTTGAGCTTGGCGCCGGTTGGATGGCCAAGGTGCGTTGGCAGCGTTCCATGGGGGTGAATTTCGATGTGAAAGCGGGATTCTCCGCAGAAGATGTAGCTGAGTCCTGGGGTGAAATCTGCAACTTTTCGGAATTTGATAACCCCACCAATATCTCGGAGTCTTTGACACCCTTACTCAAAAATGTAGGGATTTCATTTTAGGTCACAGTGCTCAGTGGTAATTAAGCAACTAGTTAAGGATAGAGGTGCAATAAGTTGACAACCTACAGCGATAAACCCTGGTTAAAATGGTATGACGACCATGTTGACGCGGAGCTGGATCTCAAGGACACCACGTTTCTCGAATTTATTGAAAGGGGGCTGTACGCGGACGAGGAAAAGGCGGCATTCCACTTTCTTGGCAGCACCTGTACCTATAAACAGCTCAACGATCTTTCCGATCGTTTCGCCAGGTTTCTCGTTAATGAGGGCTGTCAAAAAGGGGATGTGGTGGGTATCCATTTACCCAACCTCCCCCAGTACCTCATTGCTTTGGTGGGTACCGTTAAGGCGGGATGTGTTGTTACGGGTATCTCGCCGCTGTTGACCCCAACCGAATTTGTGCATCAGGTAAACGACTCCGGCGCGAAGTCGTTGATAACATTGGATCTCTTTTATACTCATTGCATTATCGGTATCGCTGACCAGATCCCGAACCTGAAAAATGTAGTGGTTACCAATATGGTCGACTTTTTGTCCGGCCAGGGGGTGTCTCAACATGGAGAGCCTGAAAGGGATCCTATGGGCTCTCCTGAGCAAATCGATGGAAAACGGGTTGTTTCTTATCACCAATTGGTTTCCAGTTATCCGGCGAATAAACCCGAAGTTGATCTTTCTCCAGACGATACCTGCTTATTGTCCTATACCGGAGGCACCACCGGGGCATCCAAAGGGGTGGTGCTGACGCAAAAAGGCTTCGTTACCTGTATGAGTCAGATAGGCCAGTGGCTGGGCATTGCCAAAGACCCCAATGCCGCTATAAAGGACAACAAAAAGGAGCAGGACATCATGTGCGCGGCCTTTCCCTTGTTCCATGCAGCGGGAACCGGGTACGGATCGTTCAATATGGCCATGGGTAACACTCAAATCCTGATCCCGGACCCCAGGGACACTGATCAGATTTGCAGAGACATCAGATCGTATCGACCCACACAGCTGGGTAATGTGCCTACGCTCTATCAAATGTTAATGGACAATCCGATGTTCGCCGGTATTGACTTCTCTTCTGTAAAATTCTGTGTGTCCGCTGCAGCGCCTTTTGATGTCGATTCCATCAAACGCTTGGAGACCTTTGTGGGCCAGGGCAAGGTTGTAGAGAAGTATGGGTTGACGGAATGTTTTACCTCTATGAATCCGGTGAATGGCAAGAAGAAGATCGGCTCTGTGGGTGTTCCGGTACAGAGCACAAAAATAAAAATCGTTGACGTTGAAGACAAAACAACCGAAATGCCTGTCGGTGAGCCTGGCGAGCTGATTGTTAGCGGTCCGCAGGTATTTGAGCGTTACCACAACAACCCCAAGGCCACCGAGGAATCGTTCAGGGAATTCGACGGCGACAGATACTTTTATACCGGCGATGTTGCCAGAATGGACGAAGATGGCTTCCTGTATATTGTAGACCGCACCAAAGACATGCTGCTGGTTGGCGGTTACAACGTCTATTCCAAACAGGTCGAAGATGTTCTTTATGAATTGCCGGAAGTCGAACTTTGCGCCATCGTGGGTAAACCGAATCCAGAACGCCCCGGCAGTGAAATTGTTAGAGCGGTCATTCAGTTGAAAGCCTCGGATAAGAGCATCGGCAACGCCGATCTCAAGGACAAAATCACCGCACATTGCCGGGAAAAACTAGCACCCTACAAAGTGCCTAAAATTATTGAGTTCTGTGAACAGGTTCCTCTGACCAGCGTGGGTAAAGTGGACAAGAAGGCTCTAAGGCATTAACAAATCAGCGGGAGTATACCTTCGCTGTTAGAGGTAATTATGAGTAACTATCAAACCCTGAAATATGACCTGAACAATGGCGTGGCAACCATTGTTCTAAACCGTCCCGATGTCTCCAATGCTATCGACGATCAAATGCAGCGTGAATTATTGGCTGCTGTTCAGAGGGTTGCGGACGACAGCCAAGTTCGGGTTGTGATCATTACTGGCGAGGGAAAGAATTTCAGCGCCGGTGCTGATTTGGCCTCCACCAGGCAAACCGCTGAACGCAAGGCCTCCGACATTTTGAATGAAGTCGTCAAGCCCCTGTTGATGACAATATACAACACCAGAAAACCATTTATCAGCGCGATTAATGGCGTGGCTGCCGGAGTGGGCAGTGCCCTGGCGATGGTCTGCGATCTGACGGTAATGGCCGACGACGCTTGTATTTATCAGGCATTTGTGAATGTCGGTCTTATCCCGGACGGTGGAGCAAGCTGGCATTTGGTGCAGCAATTGGGTTACCGACGTGCCTATGAAATGGTTATTGAAGGCGAAAAAATGCCCGCTGATACCTGTTTGCAATTAGGGCTGGCCAATGCTGTCGTGCCGGCTGACAGTCTGCTGGAATACACGCAAAACTGGGGGCAAAGATTATCGAAGAAAGCGCCTTTGGCACTGGGGTATTCCAAAGAGGCGTTGCAGATGGCGCTGTTGATGGATCTCTCGGACACCATCGATATCGAGGGCAAAATACAGAATGTGGTGGCAGACAGCGCCGATGCTGAAGAAGGAATCGGCGCATTTCTGGAAAGACGAACCCCGGTGTTTCAGGGGCGATAGGCGAGAAGGAGCAAGGGTCTCTGATGTGTCAATAACCTGACCCCTTATGTCAATCCTCTTTCCCCACCAACTCTCTACTCTATCCACTCAACCGAACAATCAGATAACACGGGTAGAGAGAGATGGGATACAAGCACCGGAGACAATTCACACGCACCAAGCTGGCGACCATGTTATTGGTACCAGTCACTCAGATGCTCGCCCCCACGGCGACTTTTGCAGAAAACTCAGTTCTGACTCTGGAAGAGGTGGTGGTCACAGCCCGTAAACGGGAGGAAAGCCTGCAGGATATTCCGGTGGCCGCCACGGTATTCGGCGCGGCCGCTCTGGAAATGCGGGGTGTCTCCGATGTCGCCGATATCACCCATTCGGTGCCCAACCTGTCCTATCAGGACCGCGCCGGTGGTCACCAGACCTCCATAGGCATTCGCGGTATCAGCTCCAATGTGCGGAATATCGGCCTGGAAGACAGCGTTGGTATCTATGTGGATGGGGTTTATATTGGCCGCCCCATGTTCTACAACATCGATCTGGCGGATGTAGCTCAAATTGAGGTCCTGCGGGGCCCCCAGGGAACTCTGTTTGGCAAGAACACTATCGCCGGTGCTTTGAATATCACTACCAAGGGCGTATCGGAGGAGCTGGAGGGTAAGGTCTCCGCCAGCCTGGGTAACTATGGCTTGCAGCATATTAAGGGTTCTGTATCCGGTAAATTCAGCGACCAGGTGGGTGGTAGCCTGTCATTCACCAACAAGCAAACAGACGGCTATATCGATAACCTGTTCAATGGTGATGAACTGCAGGCGGTTGACCAGTACGGAGTCGCCGGCAAGCTGGAGTTCAATCCCAGTGATTCCCTCAGAGTTTTGGTTGCGGCGGATTACTCGGAGAAAGACAACGACGTGGTGGCTTCGCAAATTCTTACGCCCTCCGGGCTCGGTGCTGGGGAAGCGTTTGCCGGCCAGTCCGACCCGTTTGAAGTGAACGAAGACGGCCCCCAGATTTACCAGGAAGAGGTCAAGGGCCTTGCCGTTACTGTCGACTACGATCTGGAGAATAACTACAGCCTGACGGCGATTGGTGCCTGGAGGCAAATGGATCTCTATGCCACTTTCGATGACGATAACCTGCCTGCGGATATTCTCAACAGTTACTTTACCGACGAAGCCGAACAGCAATCCCTGGAGCTGCGATTGACGTCTCCGGGCGACGGAGACTTCAGTTGGATCCTGGGCGTGTTCTATTACGATCAGGAGGTGGAATCCAGCCGTTTGACCCAAGCCTTTGGTGCGACAGTGAACATCACCGGCGATGGTAATGTGGAGTCACAATCGACGGCGGTTTACTTTAGCGGCGATTACCACATGACCGAGAATCTCGATCTTAATGTGGGATTGCGTTACACACGGGATGAAAAGGAAGCCGTTTGGAGTCAGGTGGGCGGCGCCTTTGGATTTCCAACCCTGGTACAAAGCGGCGATGAAACCTTTTCTGAGGTTTCTCCCACGATTGCGCTGACCTATGCGCTCAATGAGGATGCGACTGTCTACGGTAAGGTGTCACGGGGTTTCAAAAGCGGTGGCTTTATGACGGACCTGATTGGCAATGACGGTTTCGTACTGGATCCGGAAACAGTTACCAACTACGAGCTCGGACTCAAGTCCAAACTGCTGGATGGACGCCTGCATCTGAACGCCGCCGTTTTTAGCATGGACTACGAAGATCTGCAGACTATTGACCTCAATGGCTTGCAATTTGTCGGGGCAAACGCAGCGGAAGCCACGCTTCAGGGCATTGAATTGGACTTCCAATTCAGGGCGAGTGAGGGGCTACTGCTTTCCGGTGGAGTTGGCTATACCGATTCAAAATACGACAAATTCTTACAGAATGTCAGCGGAACCGTCCAGGATCACAGTGGCAATGCCCTGCGCAATGCACCCGAGGTAACGGCGAATCTGGTGGCAGAGTACCGCTACCCTATTGCCGATACGGGTGAGCTGGTATTGGTCGGTGAGTGGTCCTATAAAGACGACACCTATTATGACGTAACCAATGATCCCCTGATCACCGGTTCCAGTTATTCTCTGTTGAATGGCCGCATCGGCTACACGTCTGCCGACGAGCACTGGAGCCTATTCCTGTGGGGGCGAAATCTCGCGGATAAGGAGTACTTTACCTTCCTTCGTGACGGGCCTTTTAGTGAATGGACCGGACTCTACGGCGAACCGCGCACATTTGGCGTAGATCTGACGCTGAACTTTTGAGGCCTGGACAAAACGAGCAAGCTCTGAATCTCTCCTCTCAGAGCTCTTAATGTGGGCGTCAGCCCACTCTTTTTTAGTGAAATAGAGTTCGCACGACTATGGTTGTTAGAGACGATAAACCAGAGGTAGGGTAAAACGATGAATGATATCTGCTATATGGACGCCGTTGATCTGTCGCATCTTCTGTCGACACGCGCCCTATCCGCTCGCGAAGTCATGAGCGCGTTTCTGGAACGAATCGAGCGGGTCAATTCGTCGGTGAACGCTATCTGTACCCTGATCCCGGCGGAGGAGGCGCTAACACAGGCGGATGAGGCCGACGCCGCACTAGCCAGGGGCGAAAGCATTGGGCCGCTGCACGGGCTGCCCATGGCTGTCAAAGACCTTGCGTTTACCAAAGGTATTCGCACAACCTGCGGTTCGCGAGTGTTTGAGAACTTTGTGCCGGACTTCGATACGCTCTATGTCGAGCGCTTAAAGTCCGCGGGTGCATTGATTATCGGAAAAACCAATACACCGGAATTCGGCGCCGGCTCCCATACCTTTAACTCCTTGTTCGGTAAAACCAACAACCCCTACGATGTGTCCAAATCCGCCGGCGGCAGTAGCGGTGGTGCGGCAGCTGCCTTGGCGGCGGGCATGGTGCCCCTGGCCGATGGCAGTGACATGGGGGGCTCGCTGCGTAACCCCGCGGCCTTCTGTAATGTGGTGGGCTTGCGTCCGTCCATGGGCCGCGTGCCACTGTGGCCCACGGATATGGCCTGGCAGAGTCGCATCGCCGTGGAGGGCCCGATGGCCCGCACCGTAAAAGACTGCGCGTTGTTGTTGTCGGCGATGGCCGGGCCAGATAATCGTGATCCTTTGTCATTGCCAGACTCTGCAGAGACGTTTACGCAGTCACTGGAGAGGGACTTCTCGGGAGCCCGAATTGGCTGGAGCGCTGACCTGGGTTTTTTGCCGGTGGAACGCTCGGTGGCGGAACGCTGCGAGGGCGCATTAAGCATCTTTAGAGACCTGGGTTGTCAGCTGGACCGGGAGCACCCAGACCTGCGTGACGCGATGGGAGTATTTGAGGTATTGCGGGCCAGTTATTTTGCCCAGTCGACTCGCGCCTTTTTTGAGCAACAACGGGCTAATATCAAAGACACGGCGGTATGGAATATTGAACAGGGTTTGAGTCTGTCTGGCGCAGACATCACTGCGGCAGATGTTAAACGCACGGCGATCTATCATCAGTTCCTGGACTTTTTCAAGCGTTACGATTTTCTGGTACTGCCCGCGACCCAGGTGGCGCCGTTTGATGGCGACATTGAGTGGGTGCGGGAGATCGAAGGCGTGCAGATGCAGACATATCTGGACTGGATGCAGATCTGCTGTGTGATATCCATAACAGGGCTGCCGGCCATTTCCGTGCCCTGCGGTTTTACGGCCGAAGGATTACCGGTGGGGCTACAGATTGTCGGCAAGCCCCAGAGTGATTTGGAGGTGCTACAACTGGCAAGTGCGTTTGAACAGGCCACTCAGTTTGGCCGTCAACGTCCCGCGCTGTGATGTTGATTAGGTGAGGAAGTCATTGTGAGAGAAACCAAAACCGAGAACATCATGGCGTACAGCGCGGGAGTATCCCGGGAGCAGGAATCCGTCAGTCTGCTTGACAGAATTGTCTCGCCGCTGGTTGTGTTGGTGGAAAAGTACTACCCGGACGTGTTTGTCTTTACGATTCTGTTGAGCTTTCTCACGCTGGCATTGGTGTTGGGAACCACTGCGATCACCCCCGTGGAAGCTCTGGACGCGTGGGGACATTCCCTGTCTTCCCTGTTAGCTTTCGGCTCGCAAATGGCGTTTATGGTGATTGCCGCATTTGCCCTGGCTCATACCGCGTTGATCCAACAACTTCTGCATTATATTGGCAGAGTACCGACCACCGCCTTTCGCGCTTATGTCACGGTCGTTCTGTGCGCAGGTCTCTTCAGCTACATCTGCTGGCCCCTGGGTTTAATCGCCGGGGCCATTATCGCTCGCAACGTCGCTGCCGGTGGTGCAGAGCGGGGGCTGAAGTTGCATTATCCCCTGCTGGTGGCGAGTGCCTATGGTGGCTTTGTGATATGGCATATGGGCTACTCATCCAGTGCCGCGCTGTTTGTTGCCACCCCCGGAAATGGAATGGAGGACGCCATCGGCGGCCTGATACCGGTGACGGAGACAATATTCTCCGGTTGGAACCTGCTGATCGCATTGGTGACGCTCACCGGAGTCGCCATTATCTGTGCCTGCATGCACCCATCTAAAAATCGCTTGATTGAATACACGCCCTCCCCGGAGTCACCCCAAACCGAAAGCGCCGACCCTGCAACCGATCGACCGGTAGCAAAGCTGGAGAACACTCGCGTTTTACCGTTACTGGTGGCCGCATTGATCGGTGCCTACCTTATCAGCTGGTTCACCCGCAACGGTTTCAGCCTGACGCTGGACGTTGTTAACTGGAGTCTGTTGTGCGCCGGGTTACTGCTATGCAACAGTGCCAAGCACTACATTGATCTTATCACCGATGGCGCTCGCACCGTGGGCCCCATTCTTTTGCTGTACCCCTTTTACGCCGGAATCATGGGGGTGATGATGGACAGTGGGCTCGTGAATACACTGTCTGACTGGTTCGCCAGCGTGGCGACAGAAGTAACCTTGCCGTTTTGGGCGTTCGTATCCGCCGGTGTGGTCAATATCTTTATTCCTTCCGGCGGTGCACAGTGGGCGGTGCAGGGGCCGGTATTTGTAGAGGCGGCCAAAGCTCTGGAGGTGGACATTTCTCTGGTGGTGATGGGTGTTGCTTATGGCGACCAGTGGTCCAATATGATTCAGCCGCTGCCGATGATTCCGTTGCTTGCCATCGCCGGTCTGAAACTCAAACACATTATGGGTTACACGTTTATCATCTTCGGGCTTTGCTTTTTTATTTTCGGTGGCGGGTTGTTACTGGTTGCATCACTCTGAGGTGTGCTTTTCCCGATAGACTTGCGGCGTTTCTCCCGTCCAGGAGCGAAAAGCGCGTGAAAATGCGCTGACTTCGGAATAACCCAACTCATAGGCGATTTCTGCCTGGCCCATGTTGGTATGGGTCAGGAAGTACTTTGCCTGATTCTCTTTCGCGACCCGCTTGATATCCTGAAAACTGTAGCCTTCGTCCGATAGATGACGGCGCAGTGTGCGAACCGACATGGACAGGTTATTGGCCACCGTTTCGATATTGGGTGTTTCCTTTTCGGTTTGCTTGATAATTTCCCGGCACACCAGATCGATAAAGTCGTGTTCTTCTCCGGTGGAGGAAAGATAGCTCTGCAGAGCCTTGGTTAACAAGCTGTAGAGCAACTGATGAGAAGTGACAAAGGTTTCCTTTAGCAGGGCATTGTCAAACACCAGCGCGTTGCGTTCACAGTTAAAGTGTATGGGTGAATCAAAAAAATCGGCCAGGGCGCCTTTGGGGCGAGTGGCAGCGTGCTGCAGTCGTACCTCTTTGGGACTGATGTCGAGGCGAGTGGCGGTTCTCAGCAGTTGCAACAGTAGAGTGATCAAGTATTCATTGAGTTGGCTGCGTTCCGTATTAAGCGGGTCGAGCAGCGTCAGCGAGAGTTCACAGCCATCGGGATTCAGGGCCAGGCGGGTATCGATGCCGGGATCGATATACTTGTCATATCGAACCAGAGTCTTTAATCCCGCTTCCACACTGGGGGCCGACAAAATGGTCAAAATCATCAGGCCACTGCTTTCATGATGGAAGCCGCGGGCGACATGCATACCAAAGTAATCGTCGTTAAGCTCGGCTGCACCGACCCTCAGCAGCCGTGCAAAGTCGGCGACCGGCAGGGGAGTGTTGTGTGCCAGCTGAGCCTCCAGATCCAGTTCGGCACTGTGGAAGACTGCCTTGGGATCAGCCCCCTGGTCAACCAGATGATCCCTGACGTAGAGGACATGCCGAGAAGAGAGTGTGGGTGAAAGTTTCATGTCCTCAGTGTATGTTTGCCCCGCCCCGGGCGTCAACGGTTATCGCGTCAAGAGCTTGACCGCTAATGTCAAAGCCCAAATCCCCGGTGGGCAACTATACTCATCTTTTGTTTAATGCATAACTGATCAACAAAGGGCAGGCAGGACATGACGCAACAGGACCACAATCTGTACAGCGGTTTTCGGCAACATTTTCCCAGTGACCTCAACCAACCTCTGATGGAGACCGATGAAGGCGTGATCTATTGCTATGGTGACGCGGAGCAGGAGTCGTCGCGCCTGGCCGGATTTATGGTCTCCCTGGGCCTTAAGCCCGGTGATCGCGTTACCGTGCAGGTGCCAAAGAGCCCGACGGCGTTGTGGTTATATCTGGCGTGTTTGCGAGCCGGTCTGGTGTTCCATCCACTTAACAGCGCTTACCAGCGCAGTGAGTTGGAGTACTTCCTCAGCAATGCCGCGCCTTCGCTGGTGGTTTGCGGCAGTGATGCTGAGAACACCATGAGTGAGTTGGTGGCGGAGCAAGGCATTCCGGTATTGACGCTGGATGCCGACGGCCAGGGCAGTTTGACCGAACGCTCAGCCAATTACCCCGCTGATTTTGACACCGTAGCCCGGGCAGCGGATGATCTGGCGGCTCTGCTGTATTCCTCCGGCACCACGGGTCGCCCCAAAGGTATTATGTTGACTCACGAAAACCTGGCAGCCAACGCGCAAACGCTGGTCGAAGCCTGGGGGTTTAGTGCGGATGATTGCTTGCTTCACGCCTTGCCTATATTCCATGTTCACGGCTTATTTGTCGCCCTTGGCTGTGTACTAATGAGTGGTGCGCGCATGCGTTGGCTACCCTCGTTCAACAGTAAAGCCGTGATGGCGGCGTTGCCTGACTGTACAGTGATGATGGGCGTGCCGACCTATTACACACGACTGCTGGAAGAAGCGCAGTTCGGTCGGGAAGAGTGCCGCTCGCTGCGATTGGCCATTTCCGGCTCTGCACCTTTGTTGGTGGAAGTCTTCAATGCCTTCCGCGAGCGCACTGGCCATACCATTCTTGAGCGCTATGGCATGACCGAAACCAATATGAACACCAGCAATCCCCTGGAAGGTGAGCGTAAGGCGGGGACAGTAGGCTTGCCACTGCCGGGTGTAGAGGTCCGTATTGCCGATGTACAGAATCAACCTCTGCCGATAGGTGAGATTGGCAATCTGCAAGTCAGGGGGCGCAACGTATTTAAGGGCTACTGGGGTATGCCAGAGAAAACCGCCGAGGATTTTACGGAAGACGGATTTTTCAATACCGGGGACAAAGGCCGTGTGGACGAAGATGGCTATGTGGCGATTGTCGGCCGAGCCAAGGACATGATTATCAGTGGCGGGCTGAATGTGTACCCGAAGGAAATCGAGGCCTTTATCGATGATCTGGATGGAGTTTCGGAAAGCGCGGTTATTGGAGTTGCCCACGCTGACTTTGGTGAGGCGGTGGTTGCGGTTGTTGTGCCGCAGAGTGGATGCTCAGCAGAACCCGCGCAGTTAATTGATGCGGTTAAACAGAATCTGGCGAACTTTAAAGTCCCCAAAAAAGTCTTTTATGTGGATGAACTTCCGCGCAATACCATGGGCAAGGTGCAGAAAAACGTTTTGCGCGAATGCTACGCGGACTGTCTGTCCGGAGGTTCTCACTAGTCACTATGGGATTTAATCTTTGGCTGAATTCCGTGGCAGAGGCCGGCAGCAAACTGCTGCGCAGGCGAGAGCGGGAACCTGAAAAATCACTTAAGCAGTTGTGCTCGGAACTCTACTCCCGCAAAGGAGAAGCTCTGGGCACGGCATTGGCCCGGCAGGTGGTTGAACGTTACCAGCAGATGACTTTGGAGCAAAAGCGCGAGTTCTTTCAACTGCTGTTGGAGCAATACAGTGTCAATGCGGATCGTGTCATTGAGAGCGCGGAACGTTTTCGGCTCAATCGCGATTCGGCTTCATTGTCAGACTTGAGCCGCGCGCTGGAGGCGCCGCGACAGCATCTGTTTCGGCGGATCAATATGGCCCCCGAAGGCACCTCAACGCTGGTGGCGATGAGGCGGGATTTATTGGGTCTCTTAAAAGAAGATGCCTCCTTCAAACCGGTCAATGAAGACCTCAAGCACTTGCTATCTTCCTGGTTTAATCGCGGATTCCTGAGTTTGCAGGCCATCGACTGGAAAACGCCCGCTCTGATCCTGGAAAAGCTGATTGCCTATGAGGCGGTGCATGAAATGGACGGATGGGATGACCTGCGTCGGCGTCTGGCCAGTGATCGACGCTGCTTTGCATTCTTCCACCCGGCACTGCCGGAAGAGCCCCTGATCTTTGTGGAAGTGGCGTTGGTGAATGGCCTGGCAGACAATGTACAAACCCTATTGGAAGCCCCGGAACGACCACTGGACGATCAGGTGGACACCGCCATTTTCTACTCAATCAGCAACTGTCAGGAGGGCCTGACAGGCATCAGTTTTGGCAACTTTCTGATCAAGCAGGTGGTGATGGAGCTTCAGGCGGAGTTACCCCAGCTCAAGCAGTTCGCAACCTTGTCACCCATTCCCGGGTTCCGGACCTGGCTGCGGGCGCAATTGGGGGAAGACTCCAGTCCTCTGATCAACGCCGACGACAGAGCACTAATTGAGGCCTTGAACGATCCGCAATGGTATCTCCAGCAATCGTCAGAAATGCAGAGCCTGCTAATGCGCCTATGCGCACAATATTTGTGCCTGGCCAAACGCGCTGAACAACCCAGAGATCCGGTGGCCCGGTTCCATTTAGGCAACGGTGCGCGACTGGAGCGGCTTAACTGGCAGGGTGATCTGTCAGAAAATGGCCTGGCTCAGTCCTATGGCATTTTGGTCAACTATCAATACGACTTGCCGACGGTGGAAAAGAACCACGAGGAGTTTGTGAATCAGGGGACGGTGGCTGCCTCTGATGTGGTTACGCGCCTCTGCGAAGGGCGCCGCCCAAGGCAGCGAAGTACTGGTTAAAGGCGGTGGCAATCCGGGCTCGGTGCTCGCCTTGAGGGTAGAGCCCCATTTTGGCTTCTTCGCTTTCCTTGGTGCCTTTTACCAGAAAATTATTGCGAATGGCTGCGTCCTGGATAAAGGCTTCAAAGGCTCGGGCGCACAGCTCTTCGGGCTGACTGTAATAAACGATGCCGTTGTCTCGGTCCACCCGGGAGGATATCTGAAACAGCTCGCTGGGCTGATCACCCGCCTCATCCAGCATGATGGCCTGGAAGCATTTAAACAGCAGATCGTTGAGTGGGTGCGCGACAGGGGTTGCATCCTTGAGCCAGGCTTGCGAGGCAAACATCTGTTGGGGCGCATCACTAAAGGCCTTGGTACCCAGGTAATGATCCAGGGCGTGAAACCACTCATGAGCGATACTGCCGGGTCCGGCGTTCTTGGCCAGTGAGAAACTGCGCTGTGACAGATCGTAGTGAGCGGAGATACCGGGGCGGCCACCAATGCCGTATTGAAACGACAGGGTGCTTCGCAGCGAGATCAGGTTCTCAGGGCCCTGGAGTATGGCCATCAAGTCCACCAGGGCATCGTAAAAGAGCCCGGCGGCGCGCTCCTGTTCGGGCTCTGTCACCCAGCGGCCAATACTGACGGAGCGGAAATCGAAACGGCGCCGAATATCGCCGAAGGTCACCCGCTGCTGCTGCCGCGCAATTGGACTGCGGCGATAAAACTGCCGGTTCGAAGGCATAACTCAGTGGCACTCGTCCCTGCAGGCAAGATCAGAGTCGGACTTATTGATCGCCATATTATCGGCGGAAGCCAGCAGGAAGATGACAGCGATCATCCCGATGCCGCCAATCCAACTCCAGCCGCGGCTTGTGGCCAGGCAGCTGCCCAGCAGCACAACAAATACCAGCAAATTGCGCATTGACTTCCTCCTTGGCAAGCCTAATACAGGATGTGGCTATTTATACCCTGATACTGTTGTTTTGTACAGTATCAGGTTGTTAGAGTTTTGTAAGACTTTGTTCGATTCAGTACTGATTCAGATTGAAATTTCTATACTTCGCTTCGATGTCACTATGACAAATGCGTTTTGGGGAGAGGATCGATCAATGTGGAGCAAGCTGGTGTTGGTGATGATTGCCCTTGGCACCCTGGCGGGTTGCGCGCACCAACGCCTGGTGGACAGTGCTCAGGACCACCTGCATCAGGGGCGCTATGAATTGGCGCTGCGAGAGTATGATCAAGCGCTCAGGGAAAAGCCCGACCACGCCAAGAGCCAGATGGGATACCGGGCGGCAAAGCATCACCTGGACGCGTGGCTGCAAAACCTGCAGCAGGCCGCTGACCACGCCTACGACAATCATCAACCGGGAAAAGCCCTGTTGCTCTATGGTAAGCTGGCACAGGCACGTGGCGATTCAGCCTCACTGGAGCGCTATCGCGAACTCTACAGCCAGCTTAAACAACAATATCGGCTTCAGGTTGATCTTGCTTTTGAGGCGTTCGATGCGGAGCTGTTCGACGATAGCTTCCACCATGTTGCCGGCCTGGAAGTTCTCCCGGGCGCGGCAGATCAGTACCGGTTTTCGCTACAGAACCTTAACGGCAACGTCGCCTACACAGACGAAACCCGTCAGCAAGATTATCTGAGTGGGGTGGAAGTCATTGCCAATCCTGACTTTGTCCACCTTCAGGACGACATTGAACATCTGCGCTCGGATGTATATAACAGTCGGCAAACCTACCGCAAACATCGCAAGCGTCATCGCCGACTGGAGCGACGTCTGCAACGGGCGCAGACCGAACTCGACAATTTCGAAGGTAACGAAGCGCAGCTGGAACAACAGCGGGAGACTCTGACGGAGCTGCAACACAGGCTCAACAATAGTGAGAAAAAGCTCAATAAATACCAACGCCGTTGCCGCCGTGCCGAGCGCAATCTTGAGCATCACTACGAGCGCCTGTCTTATACCGCACCTACGGTTGAACGGGATCTTTTCTCAACCTATCGCTACGATGTTACCTTGCTCAGTCAAATCCTGACGGCTGATCTGGTTTATCTCCTCAATGATGTGGAAAGATCGAATCAAGTCGCGGTGGAAC
The DNA here is from genome assembly GCF_011683955.1 of Pseudomaricurvus alkylphenolicus. Classification (GTDB taxonomy): domain Bacteria; phylum Pseudomonadota; class Gammaproteobacteria; order Pseudomonadales; family Cellvibrionaceae; genus Pseudomaricurvus; species Pseudomaricurvus alkylphenolicus. The sequence continues at coordinate 282,560 of NZ_JAAQPI010000007.1, read as the reverse complement.
ACACCGATTTTGAACACGGCCACCACCCTACTATTGAGCTGCCGGCGAAAGCGAGTGTGCGTTTGAGCGATGAGACTCTGCGCGACCGGTTACAGGCGCAGGCCGGTGCTCGCGTTACAGATATCTTACGCGGAGCCGTTCGGGAGCACAGAGAGGCTTTCCTGTTGGCCGCCCGCAGTTCAGATTCTCCTTCAGACCGGTTTGAATACTGGGTCGCCTATAGCCTGGCGGGAGATGGCGCCCGCAACCGAAATGTGGAAGCGGATCTCAGGCGTCACTTGGCCTTGGAGTTTGGTAACAGCGGGGAATTTTCGGTTAATCAGTTGCTCGATTTGTACGGCGATCGCCTTACCAGCGTTGAGCGATAGCTCAGCCCACGGCACGACCTTGCTCAGCAAACTGGGCCTGGTATTGGCTCGGTGAGATACCAAACACTTTACGAAAATGGTGACGCATATTCATTGCAGTTTCGAAACCAGCGCGTTGAGCAATGGTCTCCATCGACTCGTCTCCAGCGGCCAACAGGTTTTGTGCCAGGTTCAATCGTTGTCGGGTTATCCACTCCTTTGGGCTCATACCCAGCGAAGCGCGGAAGTGACGGTCAAAAGTTCGGCGCGACATATTGGCTTTTTCGGCGAGAATATTGACGTCGATGGGATTGCGAAGCCGTTGTATTGCCCAATCCAGGGTCGAGGAAAAATGACTTTGGGTGGCAATCATTGGTGTTTCTACAAACTGCGCCTGGCCGCCGCTGCGATGGGGAGGAATCACCAGCCGACGAGCCACCTTGTTGGCTTTGTCGTGTCCAAAATCCTGCCGCACCACCTCCAGCCCCAGATCCAGTGCCGCCGCACTGCCGGCGGAACAACCGATGCGTCCGTCGTACACATAGAGAACATTGTTCACAAACGTCACTTGCGGAAAAAGATGGGTAAAACGTTCGGCGTAACGCCAATGAGTGGTCACCTCACGGCCGTTCAGTAATCCCGCTTCGGCCAGTAAAAACGCACCGGTACAAAATGACAGAATGCGACCGCCGTTGGTGTAAAACCGTTGCAGTTGCTGCGTAAGGTTGCTTGGCGATGCATCCCAGTCAGAATCCACGGCGACATCAGCGATGCACCAGCCGGGAATAATCAGCATGTCGTAGTCGTCCAGGTTCTCGATTTTCTTGACCTGGATTTCCACATTGCCCCGCGCACTGATTCGGTCTGAATCAAAACACACCACTTCGGCCCGGTACCAGTCCTTAAATTCCGGCCGCTCCATCGCAAAGATCTCGACGGCACAACCAAATTCAAAGGTGGCGAGGTTGTCGTAGGTAAGGATGGCGACGTTGATCATTTCGTCTCCTGCGGTGGATCGCTACACATGGCTCATTATTAACGAAGATTGTCTTTTAAGCCAGTGTCTGGCGGTCGTAAATTAACCAACAATATCCCTCCAGAAACGCAACCAAGGAAACAGGAGGGTTGACGATGAAATCAATGATTTGGGTTGTTGTGTTATTTCTTTTGGGTTTTGGCCTTCAGGCGCAAGAAGTGTCCTACGCTGCCCAGGTTTCCGTAAAAACCAAGTATCTGGGCAAGTTGGGTACCACGGTTGATGATCACGCGGTGTTGCAACCCTATATCGGGGCTAGCCACGACAACGGCTGGTACGGTTACCTGTGGCTGAATATTCCCCTCGAAGACGGCAATCCCAGGCGCTCGTTCGAAGTTGAGCCAAGTATCGGTTACCGCCGCCAACTGGGTGATTGGCAATGGGATTTATCGCTGACTCTGTTCGATATCCAAAACCCTCGGGTACTGGACTTTGTCGGTGATATTCTCAGCCCCAAGGTCATGCTGAGCCGGGGAGGTTGGTACCTGGAGGCAATTCACTATGAGGCTGACGGCGCTGATGACGGCCACCTTTTCGGTGGTGGTGGGCATTGGCGCCTGGAAGGCGGTCTCGAGCTGGAAGCAAGTTTGAGTTACGTAGACGGCCCTTTTGCCTATGATCCCATTGTCTACGGCAAAGCCAAGGCAGCCTGGTCATTGCCAATAGCAGGTATTTCGGTATTTGTAGAGGCGCTTGCGATTTTACAGGAGCGAAATCCGCAGGAGCCGCGCAGAGATCAGCTGGCGGTTGGGCTCACATACGCCTACTGATTTTGACAGGCATCCACCTGTAAAAACTTTGAAAAATGCCAACGGCGCCCGTCGCGGATTTCCGCCAATCACTATACTGTTAGGCTCAAGATTGGTTTAACGGAAGTTTCAGGAGATACAATGAACAAGCGCTTTACGGGCATACTCACGGGTCTTTGCCTCCTTGGCGCCCTGCCAGGATGCACCACCTTCGACCCCTATACCGGCGAAGAAAAAACCACCAATACTGCCATTGGTGCCGGTGTTGGTGCCGGCGTAGCTGCCGTACTGGCCTATCTGGACAACAGGGACGATGACAGTCGCAAACGCAATCAACGCATTCTGGCCGCCGCCGCGGGTGGTGCCGCTATTGGCGGTGGTATCGGCTATTACATGGATGTACAGGAAGCCAAACTGCGTAAACAGCTACGTGGTTCAGGCGTCAGTGTTGAGCGGGTTGGGGATAACATCAATCTGATCATGCCAGGCAATATTACCTTTGCCACCGACAGCAGCAATATCGCATCGGACTTTTTCCCGATTCTGGATTCTGTGGCATTGGTGTTGAAAGAATACAACCGTACGCTGGTTGTAGTCGGTGGCCACACCGACAGCGATGGAGCCGCCAGCTATAATCAGACCCTGTCCGAAGGTCGGGCGAGTTCCGTGACGGGTTACCTCAGTAGCCAGGGCATCCTGAAGGATAGACTGGAAACCGTGGGTTTTGGCGAAAGCCAGCCTGTGGCCAGCAATTCGACAGCTGAGGGTAAACAATTGAACCGACGTGTGGAAATCACACTGGTTCCTGTAGAGTCGACCACCTGATGGTTTGAGGTCCAACCAGGCATTGCCTGCAGCCGATACCTGCCCTCCGTCCATGGCGGGCAGGTGTCGGCAATATCAACAACTGATCTCTGCCAGATATTTCTCCAGCCGAAACACATGCTCGTCCTCGTAACACAGCTCCCGCAGTGACTGGGCCAGCTCGGTAAGATAATCACTATTGTGGCCGCTGGGGCCCTGAGATGAGGCAATGTGCTGTGCGATATCCCGTTCGGGAGCCGGCCCCAGAAAAGCGCCATTGTCCTCCCGGGCTATATACACCACGCCAGTGGCATGGTTGCCATCGTCAAAAGTCAGCTCGGTGGCCACCCGCAGATATCCGTTTTTTTCCCGGTAATCCAGATGCTCAAATTCCCCGGGGGTGATCAGATAGGCCACGCCGCCGCAGTGGGCATCCTGCTCCTCGATTAAGGTAACGACCCGACCGGGAGAGTCAGGGGTGCCCCGGTGATCATGGGAGCCCTGCCAGAAACGCCGGGCATAGTGGCGGATGCTGGCGGGACGTCGCTGCAGATACGGAAAGTCCACTTTGTAGATCAGGGACCCATAGCCGAACACCCACACGGGTTCGTGCGGGTCAAAGTCGGCCATCAGGCGATTGATTTCGATGGTGTTGGCGGTCACGGATGAATCTCAATGCGGTGTCAGCCGGTTATTCTATTATCCCGAGAACCATTATCCTACATAGTTATTGACCAGCAGTTGCAACTGCTCCACAGACTCAACCCTCACATCACCGTAGTGGGTACTGACCCACCCCTTCTGTTGCCACTCCTTGATGACACGATAAATGCTCTGGCGGGTCACGCCCAGGCTCGCCGCCAGCTCTTCCTGGGGCAGTTTGATCCCATGTTGTTCGCGTACCCTGTGCATTTGCAGCAGGTTCTTGGCCAGCCGGATATTGACGGGCAGGAAGGCCGTATCCTCAAAGCGTTCACCGGCCAGTCGCAGTCGGCGACAGAATACGGAGACAAAATGCCGGTACAGCTCCGGTTTTGCATCCAGCAGTTTCATCAGATCGCCACGGGGAAGCGAGAGTATGCGCGCTTCTCCCACTGCCTGGGCGCTCTGGCCCCGGCGTTCACCGTCCAGGGCGGAGCTTTCACCAAACCAGCGGCCGGGGCCCTCCAGACCAAACAGGAAGAACTTGCCGCTGGGATTTTCACCGATCAGTTTGATGGCGCCATCGAGAACCCCGTACAGCGCCGTAGGTTCGTCGCCCTTCAGGTAGATCATCTCTCCATCAGCGTATATCTGCGTGTGGCAGAAGCCGGCGAGCTTTTGTTTGGCGTCGGCTGGAAAGTGCTGGAACAGGCCACTTTGGTCCAGCTGCTGTCGAATGGTGATAGCCAAGTGTCTGGGCTCCCTCTGGTGTCCTGTCCGGTAATCGCCAAAGAATGTAACATTTTTAACGGTCTCATTGGGGTAAATCCCTATTATGTTTCCATCACTTCTCAATATTGACTGAACCAGAGACAGAGAGACCCATGTCAAATCGCATCCCCAGAGACAAGAACAACGACTACACCAACGCAATCGCCCAGGCCCGGCGTGACTTCGCCACGGAAAAATCCGGCGTTGCCTTTGAGCATATCGGCAATTATGCTTTTGACCCAGCGGTCACCGCCGGCAACATAGAGAACTTTATGGGGGTGGCGCAAGTCCCCGTCGGTCTGGCCGGGCCCCTGTTGATCGATGGCGAGCACGCCAAAGGCGAGTTTTATATCCCCATGGCTACCTCCGAGGGCACTCTGGTGGCCAGCTACAATCGCGGTATGCGCCTGCTGCGTGAGGCCGGCGGCGTAAAGGTCTCCGTGGTGGATGACGCCATGCAGCGTGCCCCAGTCTTTATTTTTGATGATGCTCGCGAAGCACGCGATTTCAGTGAATGGGTAACCGCGAACTTTGCTTTGATCAAGGAAGTGGCAGAAACCACCACCCGATCCGGCAAGCTTCGCAATATTGAACAGTACCCCGCTGCCCGCATGCAGTACCTGCGCTTTAACTACACTACCGGCGATGCCGCCGGGCAGAATATGGTGGGCAAAGCGACTTTTGTGGCTTGCGAGTGGATCATGTCTAACTATCCGGGTGCCAAGCGCTATGTGTTGAGCGGTGCTATGGATACTGACAAAAAGCATTCCCAACTCAATACCCTGCATACCCGCGGTAAGCGCGTAATCGCCGAGGCCACCATTCCGGGTGACTTGCTGCAATCTATTATGGGCGTGACGCCAGACATGCTCTATAAACAGCGTTCCATTACTCAGGTCGGCAACTTTATGGCCGGCTCCTCCAATACCGGTGCCCACTCCGCCAACGGTATTACCGCGATGTTTATCGCCACCGGGCAGGATGTTGCCAATGTTTCAGAATCTTCCGCAGCGGTTACCTTTGCCGACGTGGATGACGAAGGCAACTACTACATCGCCATCACCATACCTTCCCTGATTGTCGCCACCTTTGGCGGTGGCACCGGTTTGCCGACACAGCAGGAGTGCCTGAAATTGCTGGGCTGTGACGGTGCCGGCAAGGCCCGCAAGCTGGCGGAAATTATTGGTGGTGTGGTGCTTGCTGGTGAGTTGTCGCTCAGCAGTGCAGTGCTGGCCGGAGACTGGGTGACCAGTCACGATGCGTTGGGGCGTAATCGTTAAGTTACACTCTGAAAACGCACAGGGAAGGTGCGATTCCAATTGACATTGAGCATATCGACTAAAACCATGAAAGCATAAAAACATGCTACTATTGCATTTGTGACAACATGCCGACAAGTGGGCAAAATGAAATCGGTGATGACTACTTTTCTTCACTTGTCGGCCATTACCCTTTCTTGTTGGTACAGTGGTTCTTGCGCTGCTGAAGACGTCAAAGTCTCCTTGCCCGAAATATATGGCCTAATTCAGGCTGATGCACCGGGCCCATACCAGAAAATATTAGCCGAAGCTTCAAAGAGATCAGGTTATTCAATTTCTGAGAACGTATATCCCATAAAACGCGCAATTATGACCTTCATGTCGGGGCGAAGCCTGGCAGTCGTCGGTTTGGCCTCTGAAATACTGCGGAATGTCGATAGCAAGAATATCGTGGCCACATACCCTCTAAGCGTGTACAAGGCTTTTATTTTTACCAGGAAGGGCGAACCGGCCATATCAAGTATGAGCCAACTTAATGGCAAGGTCGTGGGGATAACGCTTGGTTACGAATTTAATTCCGTTCAATGGGACAAGTACCAAATAAACTTACAGCACTTTTCCAACGAGAAATACCAATTTAACAGACTATATGCGGGACGTGTCGATGCGATCGTTGGTTTTCTGCCTGACTGGATCCCGTTTCTGGAGTCGCTGTCCTATGACCCCGAATTTCCGATAGAAGTTGGCTACGACTATATTATCGTCTGGAACAATCCCAAAGGCCGTCGTTTTGCGGAGAAGATTTCATACGCGTTGCTGCATATGAAAGAGGATGGGACCCTAAAAGAGATAATGGGCGATCGTTATATGGAATTTGACTATCGACCCAGTGAGCCCTATGAATGGAAGCCTTCGCTGACTCAGGAATAGGCCTCGGTCATCTTCCAAAGTCCTGGCCAATATGCTAGAGCACGAAAAGATAGAAGTGCTGATCGCGATCGGTATCTTACGCAGCAAAATCAAGGGTATGGTGTCATGTCGTAATCGACGGGATGATCTACACTCCCTACCGATGCCACGGCTACGATGATTCTGAACGAGCGCTTTTCCCCGATGAGATCGCCATTAGATTCTTGGCATTGGGCAGTAAACCACTGAGGCTACATCAATATTGCGGTGTAGTCGACGAATAGCAGCGCTCAGGAAATCCAAAAGGAGTTCCAGAGTGCTTGATTTTCAATAACGTTTTCTAAAGTCATGTTGTCACTGTCAATAGAATAATCGATTACCTCCTTGGCGGCTTCCACTGTGCGGGTGTCGAAAGAAACGGCCGACAGTACCTCGCTGATACCGTATTCAAATTCTCTATCAGAATGCAGCATAAGTTGTTCAACATAATACATAGAGACATCGTGTTTGTTCCTAAGCAGGGCGCGATCCTGTTCACCTCCGGTAGGGCTGTACGCCGCATTGATCACTGCCAGAATAAAAAGCTCTTTGGGCAGACCTCTGTCAAGTTCGGCCACCCAATAATCATGGCCTTTCTGCGCGGGCGCGCGGTTAAACAGGTTCTGGTATATGGCACTGACAAAATCGCTACTACTGGAGCCCGCCGGATAGGTGGACTGGTACTCAGGTTGTTGAGAAAAACTGGTAGCGATATCCGCGAAGGTCATTGATCCACTGTAAAGTTCCTTAAACCAATAACTGAGACCCGTAGTGTTGGGAGCACGGCCGAAATAGGCCAGATAGAGATCACTGAGCTTGTCTAGCTGTTGCGACACGGTCGACTCCAATTCGCCTTCACTGCCATCAGGGTCAATAAGATCTTGTAGTTCGACATTGACAGTAAATGCATCACCGAGTTCGTGACCGAAGCCAATGTATTCAATATCGGAGAGTTGGTCATTACCCTCATCACTTTGGATGGCACCGTCAAGGTAGATATATTGACTGGGGAGGTAGCGGACGGCATAAATGTCGGTACCAGCGCCTCCAAATACGTCATCGTCCCCTTTGGTCCCAATCAGGATGTTGTCACCTTCATCTCCATATCGTGATTCCGATACATCGGTGACTGCCGCGGTGGCGGCACTGCCCAGTCGTTCAACGTGTCCTTTAGCATCTGTAAAATTAATAATAACGTGAATCTGTTTGCCCGTGTGCTCTTGACGCAGATTCAGATTAACTCCCGTCTCGCCCTCAAGTTCGTCGCCGTCTGCGTACCACTGATAGTTGAGATCTCCCAAACCGTCCGGATCGTTTAGCCCGGCATTAACGGTGAGAGTTTCTCCCTCTCGTGTATCACCCAGAATTTCAATGGAGCCGGCAACGGGAGTATTCACTGAACTCTGGGGTTCAGGACCGTCGTGTGATACCGTCAATTGATAAGCTGCATAATTTTCCCAAGAGCTATTATCTTCGGCGGAGATAACAACGTAATACAGTCCTTCAGAATGGGTCTGCAAGGTCAAACTATCGCTGTGGGTAGTGGTATAGCGCACCAAGTTTTCCCGGTTTTCATCAAAGACTGTGATGGTAATGTCGCCGAGAGTGTTACCCGGAAGAACATTCAGATCGAGGTTCAAATTGCCGGCGCCCCCCAGGTTTAAACTGTAGGTATCAACCTTATCCTGATTGGAGAGCCAACCGTTCGTTGCGGTTTCCAATGAGAGGCGGTCGGCATTGCGCAGCGAGTCGTTGCCGTCGCTTTCGAACTGTGCCAAGGGAATTTTTTCCAGATTGGCGGCTAATTGGTAATTGCCGGTATCATATCTGTCCGTGCCGAATGGCGCTATTCCAATGTAGTAGCGTCCACCGCTATCGACGCCAAGATGATAACTGCGGTCGTTGCCGGTCGAAAACTCCGTGATTTCAACCCCTTCGCTATCAAACAATGACAGGGTGAAATAATTAGTGCCACTGGTGCTGGGCGTATCCAGGAACAGGCTTAGTACTCCCCTGTTATCCAGGTCGATGGCGTAAAAATCTTGGTCTGTCGCTCCTGCAATCTGACCGGTTTTGTTGGAGCCGAGATTCAAGAACTCAGCAGTGTCTAGGCTGTTGTTATCCTCCTGCTCGATCAGATTCTGGGTTCCAGCATCAAACTCGACTGATACTTGGTAAACTCCGCTGCTCTGGTGCCGGTCGTTATTGGTGGATAGTCGTAGATAGTAGATACCTGGTTCGCGAATCGCGGCTTGGAAATAGTCGCTGGTTCCAGTTTCAAAGTACGCCAGACTTTCCTGTTGCTCGTCTAACAAGGATAAGATGAAATAATCCCCATATTCCCTGTCGGGTAGATTGAAATCGATACCCACAATCCCCGCTTCGGTAACTTCTACAGCAAAAAAATCGTTGTCAATAGCATCGAGCAACTGACCAGTCATTTCTTGTCCCAGCAGCAGCGGAGTGGCATTGACCGCGGAATCGTTTTTTTCAATCTCGGCTTGCCAGGATAAATGCTCGTGACTGAGGGTAAACTGGTAAGTGTCAGAGCTGTAGTCGTAGTCATTGGTTGCAGAGATACCAAGAAAATAGCGGCCCGACTCAGCAAGCGACAGTTTGAAATCCTGATCGGCGCCTGTTCGATATTCTGCCAATCGATTACCACTTTCATCCAATAGCGTCAGCGTAAATGCATTCCAGTCGCGATCCCTGAAAGTATCAAAATCAACGGACAGTGTGCCGGGCAAGCTTATATCGAAAGCAAAATAGTCTTTATCAGGTGGGGCAATGATTTGGCCACTGATCGAAGTGTCCATCCCTATGATATTGGCGCTTGAGAGACTGTCGTTTAGTTCGAACTCCAACCCCTCCACACTACCGCTTACATGACTGGCAGTGATTCGATAGGGGCCTGAGTCAAAATCATTGTGGCTGTCACCAGAAAGCCCCAGATAATAAGTTCCAGCGGCCTCTGTTATGACGCGGTGAATGCCATCTGAACCCGTAAGATGTCTGGCCAATAATTGCCCATTGCCGTCGAGAACCGTGAAAACGAAAGTGGAGTAGTTTGGATCGTCCGTCGGCAAGTCCAGTTCAACAGACAAAATTCCGATAGAGTCGACGGTGACCGCAAAATAGTCTTGGTCGTCGTAGCCCAGCAGCTGCCCGTTGATGGCCTGATTGAGCTCGATATCGGTGGCAAGATCGAGAGTGTTATTGTGATCAACCTCAAAAACCGCAAAGGTACTGGGCAGAAGCTCAGTGGAAATCGCGTAGGGGTCAGAGTCATAGTGGGTCCAATATCCCTCCGAGGTCACTCTTAGAGTGTACACACCGGCGTTGGCGATCGGCATGAGCAATGAAGTGTCGCCACTGATTCCGAATGTATTTATCAGGTTGCCGTCGCCGTTTAGTAGAGAAAGTGAATAATAGTCTTCTGAGTTTTCAAATGGCGCATCGAAGTGAACGTTTAGCACTGCTGCGTCGCTCGTCTCGAACCGGAAGTGGTCCTGATCGGAGGAGTCCACTATCTGACCATTGATGGTCTGACCAGCAACAATAACGTTCGCGTGTTCAGGATTATCATTGTCTTCCAACTCAAAATGGCCGGTATCGCCTGCAGCAAGCGAGGTGGTCAACACATAGGCGCTGGTATCCCGGGGGTAACTGAATTCCTCTCCCGCGGAGACGGAAAGGTAGTAGGTGCCTGCCGACCTGATGGCTGCCTCATAGACTCTATCGACCCCCGTCTGGAACTGAACGATCTGAAGACCCTGTTCATTCAGCACAGACAGTCTGAAATCATCGTCGTAAAAGTCATGGGTGGGTACATTAAAATCCAGTGTCAGTACGCCTTCTTCATCGATCACAAGTTCATACAGGTCAGTGTCATGTTCGTTAGCGATTTGGCCGGCTATGGTGGAATTCAGAGCGAGGGAGTTGGCCGATGTGCTGTTTTCATTTGATTCGGATTCAAAAGCATCCGCCAGATCTGTATCGTGGGACACCGAGAGGCGGTAGACCTCAGGCCGGTAATAAAATCGGTCGGCGGATAACTGAATGTAATAGCGGCCTGCGTTCTCAGTAGTGACATGAAAGGCAGATTGGTCCAGTGCTTGAAAGTACGCCAATTCCCTTCCATCTTCATGGAAAACGAAAACATTGGTGTAGTGCCAGTGGTTATCCGGATATTCGAGTTCAATAGTCAGTAAACCACTATTATCGACATCGATGCTATAAATGTCGGTGTCTGCTTGAGAACTCAATTGTCCTGACAGTGTCTGTTCGAGACTCAGTTCGTTGGCTTCACTGCGGCTATCGTTGTTCTCTTGTTCAAATGCAGCTGTGCTACCCTGGTTAAAATCAGCCGTCAGCTGATAATGAAAGCCGGAAAAGTAATAATAACCACTCCAGGACACAGAAATCTGGTAGGTCCCCGCTTCATGGAGTGGAAGACTGCGAGTGCCTACTCCGTGAACAAGATAGGTCGATAGGACATTTCCTGAGGCGTCACTCACAACCATAGAATAAGGCGAGGTATCGTTGCCAAAAGTTGGAAGATCAAATGCCAAATCGAGGACGCCTTCGCCGGCGACCGAAACGCTAAAGAAATCGATGTCGAAATTGTCCATCAGCTGAGCAGCTACCGGTTCACCCAGGATCAACTCCGTGGATCCGACGGCTGTGTCGTTATCCTCCTGCTCATAGGACTGAGTGAAATCATCCAGGGACAGTGGTGTCAGACGATAGCCGTCGGATACCGGGGTTGTTCCGGTAGCCGGGGTCAATTCCACATAGTATATGCCTGCCTGGTGTGCCGCGAATGTGAAAACATGCTCTCCCCATCCAGATTCCTTGGCCTGCAATACCCCTTCATTGTCGTAGAATTTGACACTGAATCTACTGAAGCCGTTGCGAATTAACGATTCCAGCCCTAGTGACAGCAACCCCGGTCGATCCAGTGTCAGAGCGTAAATATCCCGTTCATCCCCCTGCAGTAGATTTCCCTCTATTCCCCTTCCCATTATCAGCGGTTCGGCGGTTTCAAAGCTGTTATTGGGTTCTGACTCAAATACTCCGTCTGGCAAGGGCTCTTGGTTGACACTGAATTTGTAAGTAGAAGTACCGGCATAGTGATTACCATCGGACTGGAACTCGAAGAAGTAGGTGCCAGCATTGGTGAGTGCAATTTGGTACTGCCGGTCGAAGCTGGAGGGTAATCGTACAATGACGTTGCCGGCCTGATCCATGACTGTCAATGAGAACGATACTGCTCCTTCCGGTGGCTCTACTTCCAGGCCGATTATGCCGCCACTGCCAATGTCAACCCGATATACGTCTCTAGTGTTGGATTGTTCGAAGGTGCCGATGACATCGCGGCCCAGCTCAATTATTTGGGCGGTAACGAGAAGGTCATTGTGATCGGACTCAAAGTCATCCAGCGGGCTCGACACCTCATTAACGCTAAAATGATAGCTGTTGATAGTGTCGTAGGAGGAGAGACGAAAATAGTAGCTGCCTGCAGCAGGCAGTAAAAAGCTGTAATCTTGTTGACCTTGTGCTCTTGCCGAAGCGATTTGCTCACCTTGCTGAGTAAATACCTCGATGGAAACCACTTCTTCCTCGTCGACCGTTACCCCAGTCGTCAACAAAACAGGGGAGTCGATATCAACTTTATAACTGTCCTTGTCGCCTCTGGAAAGCTGTCCGGTTTTTGTGCCACCAATAGCGATAGCGTTGGCACTGGCAAGGTCGTCATTTGATTCTTGCTCGAAGGCATCTGCTGGGATTTCGCTAAACCCGGTTGTAAGCGTGTAGTTTCCGGAGTGGAAGTAATATGAAGATTCCGTAGATACCTTCAAGTAATAGGTTGCCGCTGCATGTGCCGCGAAACGAAAATCTTCATCTCTACCTGTACGGTACTGCACCAGCTCGGTTCCTTCGTTATCCAATAGGCTAAACGTGTAGTGATCACTACTGCTGTCTGTTGGAACATCAACGTCGATACTTAATACACCGGAACTGTCCGTTTCTATTTCATATAAATCGACATCTTCGGCGTTGGACAATTGCCCGATAACACTTGCGTGCAGGTCAAGTGGATTAGCTTGAGCGATCAGATCGTTGTTTTCGATTTCGAAGTTTTCAGAACCCATGGCGGTCAGATTGACTTCGAGTGCGTAATCTTCAAGGCTGTAGTTGTTCGACGAGTAGGGAGACACCTCTAAGTAATAGAGACCAGCCTCGGGAGCGGCAGCGTAAAATACGGAATTATCCTGCACATGAAAATTTGCCAGCGTTTTTCCTTCTGAATCCAACAGCTGCATAAGGTATCGGGTCTGGGAGCTGTTGCCAATCAACGACGTCAGGTTAAGTTGCAGGGCGCTTGGGGAATCGACATCAAATGAGAATACATCCCTGTCATCACGATCAATCAAATATCCGGTAATTGGGTTGCCAGGGTCTATAGGGGTGGCATTTTGCAAAGAGTCGTTATTTTCTACTTCCTGCCCAATGATGGGTTCTGCAATGTGATCGACAGATATCTCATAGGCGCCGGAATTGTACCTATCCATATTGTTTGACATGGCAATATAATAGATACCGGCACTGTGGACAGTGACACTGAAGCTGTCATCCTGCCAACTTTGCCATTGTTCCAGGCGCAAGCCTTCACTGTTCAGAACTTTTATCGCGAAGTGATCGTCATAATAGTTAGTAGAAACCACATTCAGATTGATTTGCAGGTGTCCACTGGTATCAACTTCAACGGCATAGAAGTCTACATCATCAATGGTAACCAATTGCCCCGCAATGTTTTGCCCCAATGCAAGTGAATTGGCGTTTTCGATGGAGTCGTTACCTTCTATCTCCAAGCCTTCCAGAGAAGTGGCTGTATGGGAAGCTGTAAATGTGTAGTTGTCTGTTTCCAGATAATGCTCCTCTCCCGAAACCTGCAAGAAGTAATCACCGGCATAGGGGGTGGAGAATTCGACGACTTGATCTCTCCCCATACTTTGTCGAGCAAGGGGAGAGCCGTTTGCATCCAGCAGTGTTAAACGAAAATAGGCTTGCCAGCTGTCGGTTGGAACAGCCATGCTGATATCGAGCAGACCTATCTCGCCTACGGAAAATCGATAAAGGTCTTCGTCGATCTCGCTGGCCAGTTGCCCCGTAACAGTCTGACCAAGCTCTATTGGATTGGCAGTATTGGGGGTGTTGTTGGATTCCAGCTCATAGTTATTATTGCTGCCGGAAGAATGGCTGAGAGTAATACCGTAGGTTCCTGAGTCAAAAGCGTTCGTTATGGCGGTCCCGACTTCGACATAGTAGCGACCGGCGTCAGGTGCAGCGACTAGATAGGTCCTGTCTTGTCCAGTATGATAGCGGGCAATTTCGGCTCCCTCGGCATTTCGGACAGAAAGCCGGAATATATCTGAATTACTTGAAGTAGGTACATCTAACTCAATGGTGATGAGTCCGGCGCTGTCTATGTCAACCTGATAGAAATCCTGATCGTCACTGCTCGCCAGTTGCCCGTTCATCGTTCCGTCAAGGATTATCGTGTTTGCCTCCATCAGGCTGTCGTTATCTTCTCTTTCAAAATCCCTGCTGGAGTCACTGGTGATACTGACGTTAAACCGATAATCACCTGAGTCGAACGAATAGCGCCCAGTGGCAGACAGGCCAATGTAATAGGTACCTGGCTCCGCTATATAAGTGCTGAAAACCTCATCCCGGCCGGTTTGAAATTGAGAGAGTATGGTTTCTTCATCGTTGCTCAGGTTAAGATTGAAATAGTCTGAGGTGCGGTTGGTGGGAACATCCAGATCAATATCCACGACTCCAGCTTCAACAAAGGTAACAGCGAAGTAATCAACATCATCTGCATTGGTTAAATGCCCAATCATGTCGGTGTTCAGTGTCAGGGTAGAGGCCGTGGCCGGGGTGCCATTAACTTCTTGTTCATATCCATCAGTCGGAGCGGCAACAAAGCCAGTGTTCAGTTGATAGTTGCGGTCGTCGTGCGAAGAGGCGCTGGTGAGGCTCACGAAATAGGTTCCTGCAGAGTGTACCGCCAATCGGAAACTGCTATCCCTGCCGGTTTCAAACTCATCCAGGTTGTTGCCTTCATTATCGTGAAAGGCGAGTTTGAAGTTGTTACGGTATTGATCCGAGGGAGCATCAAATTCGATATTCAATAAACCGGGTTCGGTGAACTCGAGCCGATAATAGTCTCGATCATCGGTACTCAGCAGTTGACCGATCACGCTATTGCCGGCAATGAGAATATTTGCGTCGGCCAGGTTGTCGTTGTTTTCGATTTCGTAGCCTGCTGCAGTCGCTGAGCTGATAGAGGTGGTTAACTCATAACTGCCGGAGTCATGCAGGTAATCGTTGGCGGTGGCGATCCGAAAATAGTAGGTTCCAGCCTCTGGAGCGGCTACTTTGTAGTTTCCATTCATTCCTGCCATAAACCGACTCTGGAGGGTTCCCGTTTCATCAAGGAACTCCAGGCTAAAGTATTTCTCGTAACTGGAGATGGTCGGTAAGTCCAATGTGACATCCAGTATTCCCGGTTCGTCGATATTGACGGAATAATAATCCTGATCTTCCTTGTCAATCAGTTGTCCGTTGATGGAAATGCCTATGCTGAGTTCATCGGCGGTACTTTGTGTATGGTTGGGTTCACTTTCTACGGAAGTCGTATCACCTTCAGAAAAACTGAGGGAAAACTCGTAATCCCGGTACGCTAAATGGTTGTAACTAAAACCAGCAGACCATTCGGCGAAATAGGTTCCAGCAGCAGGCAAGGCGACTTTAACCGGCTTGTCAGCCCCGGTTGGGTAGGTGGCCAGGGGAGTACCAGCGGCATCCAAAATGGAAAACTCAAGGTAATCGTAGTATTGGTTGTTGGATGACACGTCTAACGCCGCTGTGAGGGTGCCAGCGTCTTCGACTGTAAAGAAAAAGTAATCCCGGTCTGTATTGGAGACAACCTGCCCACTCATATTCTCGTCGAGATGAATGGCGGTGGCACTGTTCATGGAATTGTTGTTTTCAATTTCCAGGCCATCAAGACCACCGCTGGTCAGGGAGGCAAAGAGTTGATAAGCGCCGGATGTAAAACCACCTTCGTCAGTGCCGGATATCTCTACAAAGTAGGTGCCAGTTGCATGTACGGGAAAGCTGTAGGTGCTGTCCTGCCGTGTCTCTACATGTTGCAGCAACTCACCCTCGGAGTTGCGCAGGCGTAATGCAAAATAGTTGCGGTAGCTGTGAGTAAGCTCGGGGATGTCCAGTTCAATGGTCAGGAATCCCGCTGACGTAACTTCGACTGAGAAAAAGTCGCTATCGCTATTGCTAGATACTTGACCTGTAGTCGCTACTTCGAGGGGAAGTCGGTTGGCAGTACCAATGGTGTTGTTGTTTTCGAACTCAAAAGCGTTGGAAGACTCTTGGGTGTTCTTGACAGTAATACTGTAAACGCCTGAGTCATGTCGGCCTTCACTGGAACCGATGCTTAGATAATAAATCCCGGCTTCGGCTAACCCGACCGGATAGGTTCCATTTTGCCCGGTATTGTATCGGGCCATCTCCTGGCCTTGCTGGTCCAGTATCGACAGACTAAAGAACTCGGCTTGACCGTAATTGGTAGCCAGGTCAAGTTCTATATCTACAGCTCCTGCTTCATCAACACTGAATACGTAGAAGTCGAGGTCATCTGAGAAGGCCAGTTGACCAGATATGGATTCACCCATGGTCAGGCTGTTTGCTGCCAGCGTCGAGTCGTTGCCCTCTCTTTCGAATTGCCGGGCAAAGCCATTCTCGTGGTTGACCGTAATCTCATAGTGTTCAGAGCTGAATCGGTACTGGCTTTCGGCTGATACACCTACATAATAGGTACCTGACTCCGGGTTGGCGATTTGATAATCGCCCCCGTCCGAGCTGAGAAAACGCCCCAGGAGCGTACCGTCGCTGTGTAGTAGCGTGATAGCAAAAGGATAGTTAGTGTTTTCCGAGGCCTGGTTCAGACTGATGTCAACAATGCCAGCACTTTCTAGCTCCAGAGCGAAATAGTCTTCGTCGGTGCCTGATGACAAGCGGCCAGCAATGGATTGGCCCAGGACTACTGAGGTCGAACTCCCGGAGGTGTCATTGGGTTCTTGTTCAAGCGGCACATCATCGAGACTTGCGGTAAACTCGTAGATGCCATCGTCGTAGTAGAAGCTATGGCCTACCGAGATCCCAACGTAATACGCTCCTGCGGATTGTGCCAACACTCTGTAATTTCCGCCCGCCCCGGTACGGTGCTCCGTTATCGTGTTTCCTTCGACATCCAGTACAGAAAAGGTAAAAGAATCGATATGTTGATGATCGGTTGGCAGGTCCAAGTCAATATTCAGTATTCCGGAGTTTTTCAGATCGATTCTGAAAAAGTCCTGATCACTGCTATCGGAAAGTTGTCCGCTGGTGGGAGTATCAAGAGAGGTATGGGTTGCAGTGTTGTAGGTGTTGTTGCTTTCTAGCTCAGAAGCCATGCTCCGCCTTTCCCTGGGATATAATGTCCTTGGTCAGAGCGCCCACAGAGGGCGCTAACTTCGTGCGATTATACGTCGCTTGGGAAGGCGGTCAAACAGCAGGCAAGCTGGATATCGTTGACGTGTGATTTATGGTCAATGTGAGCGGGAGGTGATCAGCTCTCGGCTGCTTTCTTACAGGGCTGATACTTTTCCAGATACCTGTCCTCGTACTCACTCAAAATACGATCCAGGGTGCGGCCAATCAACGTCTGCACCCGAATCATTTCCAACTTCGGCCAGGTGGCGCGCTCGCCCATCAATACCAGCTTGCGTACATCCTTTTCGTTCAATTGAGATAACAGCTTGGCGGGATTAAAGAACTTCGTTGACGGCAAAATATTGATGTCACCGATATAATCCTGATTCACCACGGACAGTGCCATGTTGGACAGCCGCGAGAGCGCGGGGCTGCGGGACATGGGTTTACGCATAATCTCGGCACTGGTGTTCAGCCAGGTGCGAGCGGTTTGCATTCCCGCGTACTTGATCTGCGACATGGGGCCGCCTTCGCGCTTGCTGTCGGTAACAAACGGAATCACATGGGGATTGGTCTGGCTGACGATATAGTGGTTCACACCGTAAAGGCGTGCCAGGCGCTTGGCCGGCAGATCGTCACTGACCGAGCCGTCTACCCACTGCCTTGAGGGCAGGTACGCCTGACGCTCACCGTGATCGTTCTTGGCCGCCAGTGTCACCGGTGGGTAAACACCCGGTACCGCGGTAGACGCAAAGATGGCTTCGCGAACAAACACATTGGGTGAGGTAAACGCATTCAGGAGGCGTGAAGTCTGGTGGGTTTCCACTGGCGCGATAGAGACGTTCAGGTGGCGACCGGTGAGCTCGAATGCCTCCTGAAAGGTCAGGTCCGGCAGAATTCGGCTGATGGTCTCACGCACAGCTTCTGCGCCCATTTGCCGGGGCATGATTTCATTCAACAAATTGCCCAGGACTCCACCGCGCTCCTCGTCCCGCTCATAGGCGTTGAGCATGGTTTCAACGCTGAGCATTTCCTGCAGCTTATCCTTGGGGTAGCAGCTGACGATTGAACCCACCAGGGAGCCACCACTGGAGCCGGACAGCACGTTCGGCAACAGATCGTGATCGAGTAATGTACGGACCACACCCATATGGAAGTAGAGCAGGGTTCCCGAGCCACTCATCATAAACGCGCTGCTGCCAAAGCAATGGTGGGCACGACGGAAGAAGTCCAGCTTTTGTTCGAATGGAATGCTGTCGGTTTTGTCGTCGGCCAAATGCTCCAGGGCATCGACGATCTCATTGACGTAATCAACGACCAATTGCTTGGTGCCGAATTTGGCCTTGAGGTACAGCTTGGAGCTGCCCATGCCTCCCATATTGCCGTGGATACCTTCATTGAGGGTAAACAGCAGGCCCTGGTCATCGTGGCGGGCGCGCATCACCCGTAAACGGTCGAGGCGGGTGCGGATGGAGACGTAATCGTACCGGCGGGATTGGTCCATCGCCTTCCAGCGATCCAGCCCCTGTTTTTTGTCGAAGGCCAGAGCGGCATCGCGCCATTCATCGTAGGTCGTGGCGGCGGCCATGGCCTTTTCAAATTTCCGAGTTGTAGATACGAGCATTGACAAGTTACTCTCAGTCAAGCGGCGACTCAGGAGGTGCGGTTTTTTGTGTATGCACTCATCCCGGGTCTGTGACCCCAGCTCTCTGCAAGGCTGTTTAATGGGCCAGCCGGGTTAAAATCGGTGTCTAAACCCCCGGCGTACGTTGGTAACGTGTCGTCCCTGATGTGTAACCTGAATAGTTATCCTTAATTATGCCCTTTTCTCTCAGTGAGTTGCAAAATCAGAATTTCTAAATTGGGCTATCAGTGAAATTGATGTGGCCGTGACTGATCATCCGGCGTCCCGTTCTGCCCCCGCAGTAGAGCGCAGCAGGCCCCGGTAGGCATCCCGCGCGGTACCCTTACCGGTAACAACCTTGTGCACCTCGTAGGCGATCGGCATCTTGACGTCGTATTGTTTCGCCAGTTCGATCACCGTCGGGGCGCTTTTCACCCCTTCCGCCACCATATGCATGGCTTCGATGATCTCTTCGATGGTCTGCCCTTCCCCCAGGTGAAAACCCACATGGCGATTGCGGCTCTGTTCACTGGTGCAGGTGGCCACCAGGTCACCCAGACCGGCGAGGCCGGCAAAGGTCTGTGGTTCTCCCCCCATTGCCACGCCCAGGCGAGTCACTTCCGCCAAACCACGGGCGATAATGGCGGAGCGAGTATTCACTCCGGCACCTTGTCCGTCTCCCATACCGGCGGCAATGGCGATCACATTTTTGAGCACACCGCCCAGTTCACAGCCGATCACGTCACGGTTGGTGTATACGCGAAACAGGCCAGAGTTAAACACTTTCTGGAGCTCTTTAAGGATAAAGGGGTCTTCCATGGCGATCACACTGGCCGCCGCGTGCCCGGCCATAACCTCGCGGGCCAGATTGGGTCCGGTCAGTACACCGGTGGGGTGGCCGGGTAATATCTCGTTGATCACCTCGGTCATGCGCTTATTGGTGTTGCGCTCCAGGCCTTTGGTCAGACTGACCACCGGAATCCAGGGGCGCACATGCTCCTTAACGCTCTCCAGTACATCGCGAAAGGATTGTGAGGGAATGCCGACGACCAACACATCGGCAGAAGACACCACCTTGGCGATATCACTGTTGGCCGTCAGACGCGGGCACAGCTTGGCTCCCGGCAGGTACTTTTCGTTTGAGTTGTTGTCATTAATCTCGGCAACGGTGTCTTCGTCTCTGGCCCAGATAACGGTTTCCGTGTTTCTGGCTGCCAGTGACGCCACTGTGGTGCCCCAGCTGCCGCCGCCCAATACGCCCACTTTCAATTTCATATCTGCTACCTCTTATACAGCCTTATCCAGCTGATTATTGTTGTAATCATGTGCTTCCGTAGCCACCGCAGTATCGAGATACTCTGGAGACTTGCGGGTGCGCCGGCTCTCGGCGAGCGAGGCGACAAACTCGATTCGGCGGACCAGCGCACTCAACTCCTGCAGGGCCACATTACAGTGTTCCAGCTGCTGCAGTCGGCTGCCATTCAAACACCCTTTGCTTTCCAGCAGTTTCAGACCATTGTCGATGTAGGTCTGAGAGACCGATTCTTCGCAGTTGATACGCTGTTGCAACACGCGTTGCTTACCCAGCGAGAGAGCGGAGTTGGCAATCGTGCCTTTGTCAGGCACTTCGTTGGGTTCAGCCTGTAATTCGGTCACCGCAGCTTCGGCGGCCAAGTGGTAAGACTCAACAAACGGCCTCAAGGCCCCATGGGCCAGCAGGGGATTGATGCGCCACAGCAGAGCGCGTATTTCCTGTCGGCCTGCGGTGAGTAGATTGCGCCAGTCGGTCTCACCCACGCGGCGCGTCAATTCGTCTTCCAGTTGTTCGATAAAGGCCTCCTTCTCCGCAAAGAAGAATTCAAACTTCATCAAATCACGAATGCGCAGCGCCTCTTCGCGCATGGCATCCAGGGCCTGATCACGACTGCTGAATTGTGGCTGTTCCGCCAAGTGCAATAGCGCCAGGTCTGCAATGGCACCGACAACCAGGAAGTGAATCATGCCGTTGCGATAGTAAGCGGCGGTACGGACGGATTCAGGAGCCACGGCGTAAACCGGCTCGGGGCCATCTTTGTAAGTCACGATAACGCCGGTCTGGGTGAGCTGGTCCAGAACCTTGCTCAGCACTTCCGGCTGGCTGAGGTCGGCGTCAGCCGTCAGCGGGTAATTCAGGCGTCGCAACAGTTCCAGCAAACTGGAAATTTCAGTAACCAGTTCATTTTGCGTCAGCGCTCGGGTGCCCTGAATCAGCAGTACATAGGTAATGATGGATGTCGGCGCCACCGCCGTGGCGTTATTGGCATCGACGGACAACTGGAAGGCCAACTTCTGGATCTCCAGTGTCGACATCTCCTTGGTTCCCTGGGTGACGTCAGACATGGCTACCCCCTGGCCGAACTTCACGTGTATCTTGCCGAAGGGGTTTTTCAGACCGCTGATATATTGCATAAACCAGCTGGCGGACTCGGGGCGTTTTTTACCACCCGACTGCAAATTGCCGTAGTCTTTGACTTCAGGTACCTGGTCGTAAACGATCGAAACAGGTACAAACAGCACGTCGGCATTTTCGTTGCGCTTGGCGGCGTCAACCACGTAGCGGATCAGACCATAGCGGGGAGGCATCATCTTGCCGGTACGCGAGCGGGTTCCTTCCAGCGCCCAGAGCAATGGGAAGCGCTTTTCCACCAGATATTCGATGTACTGGGAAAAGACCGACTTATAGACCCGATCCCCTTCAAATGAGCGACGGATAAAAATAGCGCCGCCTCGGCGAAACAGTGTGCCGAAGCCAAAGAAATTCATGTTAATGCCACCAAAGGTGTGCAGCGGCGGCAGATTCATATCGTAGAACAGGGTCGTCATCAAGAACCCGTCCAGATGCGAGCGGTGAGTCATCAGAAATACCACCGGCCGCTCACTCACCAGTTGCCGGACACGTTTGACGTCTTCTTCCTGCATCTCAATTTCCGGGTCAAATCCCCGGGTATAGAGGTAGCGACCCAGACTGGCGAGGGTATCCACCGCCAGGGAGGTGGGGCGGGCGGCAACTTCCGTCAGACATTTGCCCGCGTAGGTCATCAATGAGTCCATGGGCTTCAGTGAGCGTTCGGATTCATCCACCAATTTCTTTACCAGATTGGGCTTGGACAGTACTTCTTCCGCCACCAGAGCCGGGATTTTGTAACGCACACCACGAATCAGGCGTTCGGCCCGCTCAAGCGTGAGCATTGCCTGGCGGCCAACGTAATCAACCAGCAGGTCCGGGGCATTGCCAGCCTCCGGGTGGGCCATCTCAAAGCGCTGCTTTAAATCCTTGAAGGTAGCGCCCTCGGCGGAAAGCGGTTTGCAGCGTTGCGGATCGAGCATGTGAATCATCGACTGACGCCAATTTCCAGGCGTTCTCGGATCACCAAAGATCAAATGACGCCACTTGAGTGACTCTTGCAGCGACGTACGTTGGCTGGCTTTTTTTGAAAACCACAGGGTTCGCAATGGTACCAGGTAGGTATCATCGGGCAGGTCGTACAGAGCCTTGAGGCTGTTGGCCATCTGCGTTCGCGACCCCTTGGTAAATACAATGGCGTCGTATTCACGTTGATCGCTATTGGTGGCATCGATCCAGCGTTTTAGCACCCGGGTTTGCAGTCGGTTGTTGCCTTCGATCAGAAACACCACATTGGAATGTTGTTCATCGGGCCACGCGGTTTCAAGAGAATACATACTGAACTACCTCCGATGTTATTGTTGTTGTGGTGCCTAACGCCCTGTGGTTATCGGTCATTTTGTTATGCGTCATTGGTCAGCCCTGCCAATGTATCAGTCTTGCCTGCACTCAGTGCACGGGTCTCCAAAAAGTGCAGCTGGTGCCTGGCGGTGTCCGCCGGCCGCTCGATCATGGGGGTGTGTCCGGTACTTTCGAGAATCACGCCATGGCTGTCGGGAATCTGTTCCACCATCACATTGACCAGCCCATAATCAAAAATTTTGTCCTGTCGGCCCCAGAGTACCAGAGTCGGAACCCGAATGTCCGGCAGGTACTGATTGAGGTAGTCGTCCATGATCTCTTCCTTGAGAGACGCGAAAATCCGGTCCAGCAGCGGCGCGCGTTCGATCGACTCTTCGGCGATCACGTCCAGGAATCTTGCCGGTACTTTCATGGGACGATGGGAAACAACGGACAACAGTTGCTGGAATTCTTCGCGGGTACGAATGACCAGAGTGGCTTCGCCGCCGAGCATTTGCTCATAAAAGGGTGTCTGCTTTTTCGCGTCTATGCCGGCGTTGTTAAACAGGGTCAGCGTGTCCACCTGTTCAGGGTAAGCAATGGTGTATCGTGCGGCGATCAATCCACCCATCGAATTGCCGGAAATATGACAATGGTCAATACCAATCCGATTCAAAAAGGCGTTGAGGCGATCGGCCTGAGTTTTGGAGCGGTAGTCCTTGTCCATGATCTGGGGGCTTTCACCAAAACCCGGCACATCGGGAATGATAACCCGATACTTGCTGGTCAGCAGCCGGGCGTAGGGCAGCCAACTTTCTTTATTGGCGCCAAAACCATGCACCAAAACCATGACCGCTGAATCACTGGCACCGCCTTCCAGGTAGTACCACTGCTCGCCGTCTACGTTCAGCGTTTTGCGTTGAAACCCTGTGAGGCGCCGCATCAGGTCGATGGTGTGATGAAACAGCGCGCGCGGGTTGTAAAAATAGAGCCCGGCAAAGATGGCGATTGCTATTATGAGGGCATACAGAACCCAGTACATTGAATACCTCTATTAAACGTCAGTGCTTCCATGTCTTGCGTTAAATGTTCTGCCGCGGCCACCCTATGGGGTGGCCTTTTCTTCGGCAGGGGCGGCTGCTTCGTTGGTAACGGCGTTGGTTTCAGGCCTGGAGTTGGCTTCAGCTTGAGCCGGTTCGGGCGTCTGAGCAGCAGCGGTCTCCACAGCGGTTTGCTCGGTATCGGCTTTGGGCTTGAGCGGCGCCTCTTCTTTTGCAGTTTCGGGTTTCTTTTTGCCGGCAGTCGGTTTGCGAGCTGGTGCTTTCTTCTTGGTCGGAGCAGCGCTGTCTTTCACCGCTTTTGCCGTGGTTTTGGTGGCTGTTCTACGGGTGGTTTTTTTCGCCACCGTCTTTTTGGCCGCAGGCGCCTTCTTGGCCGCTGCTTTGGCTTTGGGCTTTTCTTGAGAAGCCGCCTTTTCCGCAAAACTCAGCAATTCGTTGAATGCCTCCTGCAGACAGGTAATAAAGAAACCGATGTCAGGCAGAATCTCTTTGGTGGAAGTTATTGAGAAATACATTTTGCCGTTATAGCTGGGCGTGGCGATAAACAGGCCCATGCCATCAGCGAGAGGTGCCATGCCATAGTTGTGGGTACACTTGGCGCCGTTCAGATACACGGGCATCTGTGGGCCGGGCACATTGGAGATAAAAGTGTTGACCATTTTGCTGACATTGCCGGAGCGGACCAGCATGCGGGTCGCCATAGACAAGGTAAAACCGGGGATGTGCTTGGAGATATCCGTCATCAGTCGGGCCGAGAGTCCGGCCTTTCCGGCTTTCGACTCCGAGGCGAGGCGATGAATGCGCGCCAGGCGTATGACGGGGTCGCTTTCCTGCGTGAAGAGCGAAATGTTCATAGCGGTGATGTTGTTGCCGCTGACCTCATTCGCGTTTTTTTGTTTTCCGGTCTTAGCGCGAACATTGATGGGAGCACAGGCGGCCAGGGACTCTTTGGGCAGTTCCTTATGATGCTTGAGATAGTTGCGCAAACCGCCGCTGCAAATCGCCAGCACCACATCGTTAATGGTTGAGCCTTCGATCAGGGTGCGAATCTTTTTAAAGTCCGCCAGATCGAATGCCGTACCGTCGAAAACCTTGTGCGGCGAGGTGTTGGCGTTAAAGCGTGTTTCCGCCACTTCCGAGCTATGTTCCTCGTCACCACCGGCAATGGCA
Organism: Pseudomaricurvus alkylphenolicus; assembly: GCF_011683955.1. Lineage (GTDB taxonomy): Bacteria > Pseudomonadota > Gammaproteobacteria > Pseudomonadales > Cellvibrionaceae > Pseudomaricurvus > Pseudomaricurvus alkylphenolicus. Next base: position 257,865 of record NZ_JAAQPI010000007.1, on the reverse strand, counting down.
CGTCGCAGCGCGGGCACCACCATCGGGTAGGCACTCAGCAATGAGCTGGCCAGCTTCACCGGCGAGCTGATGTTGCTGCGCGCCGCGTTGCTCATCATCTGCTTCCAGGACAGTGGCTTGATTGGCGCAGGTGGCTTTTCCGGTACAGGGAATACCGGAGTTCCCTTGGCGTCGATATCCGTTAAGGCTGCCATCACGCGGACGCCGGAGGTCCCATCAATGGCGCAGTGATGGAATTTGGACGCAACGGCAAAGCTGCCGGCGGCAAAGCCTTCTATGTGACCTACGCCTTCAATCAGCAGCATTTCCCACAATGGGCGTTGCATATTCAGCGGGCGGCTGTGAAAGCGACCCACGATCTCGCGAAAGTCCGACCAGGTGGCGGACTTGGGCAGTGAAATAGACGAGACATGGGATTTCAGGTCAAAGTATTCGTCCGTCACCCAGTAGGGAAAGTCCAGCTCAAAGGGGACTTTCTGTAAACGCTGGGTAAAGATGGGAGAGACATTCAGCCGTGATTGAACATGTTCCAGGAATGTTTCCAAAGAGTTGGCCTTGGCCTTGCCTCTGGTGGGCTCGAAAACCTGTATGCCGGTGACATAACCCAGATTGTTATCCGTCTCCAAAAACAGAAATTGGGCATCCTGGGCGGAAAGCTGATGGTTAGGCATCGACAGTTTCCTCCTCGGTCTGTCCCAGGGTTTCCAGGAACATATTGCGTACGTCTGTCACATGCTGATCGATGTTTTCCACGGTCCATTTGGATGTATCCACCGGCGGCAGTACGTCCACTTCCACTGTGCCGGAGCGGAATACCCAATCCCCCTTGGGCTGCACGTCGCCGGCGTTGTGAATCACGATGGGTACAATGGGTACCCCTGCCTGGATCGCAAGGTGGAAAGCACCCTTTTTAAACGGCGCCAGTTTGGGGCCGATGGTCCGCGTTCCTTCCGGTGAGAGCACCACGGATCGGCCCTCATTCTGCAGGGTATCCACCAGCGGTTGCATGGCTTCAATGGCGCTGGGTGCATTCTTGCGATCAATCAGCACGGTGCCGCCGTACTCAAAGATCTTGCCGATAATATAGTTATCGTCTTTGATTTCTTTCTTACCCACTGATGCGAAATCCCGTCGCAGAAGTTTCGCAATAATGACGGCGTCGGCCTGGCTCTGGTGATTAAAGATAAAGACCGCCGGGCGCTGGGACCACAGGTGTTCCTCTCCGCGGGCTTCCACATGCATACCAATCAGCGCGGCGGCGGTATCGCCAAACAGCGCCATGGAATAATTCAGGGATTCGCGCTTTGAGCCAGTCAGATAACGAATCGGAAGGCCGGCGGCGAAGCTGGGCACGAGGCTCCAGGTGGCTGCGGCCGTGCGCAGATAATCAGTCACTTTGGGCCGTCCACGACTGCCGAATCGGCGAATCGGCCAACCGCGGCGCTCTGCTATGGTCACCAGTTTGCTGTTGGGGTTAAGCACCTGTGGGTGACCCACACCTTCAAGTAAAGGCAGGTCTTCATGGCTGTCGGTATAAAAGAAGCTTTGATCCAGGTCGATGCCTTCCTCTTTGGCCAGCTTTTGGGCGGCAGTCAGCTTGCCTTCACCGTAGCAGGTCGGACGAATGACGTTACCGGTGAAAACGCCATCCTCAACTTCCAGCTCGGTATAAAGAATGTGGTCAAAGCCGAGATCCTGAGCGGCGGCCTCCACCTGATAACGAGTGGCGGAGGAAATCAGTGCAACCGTGTGCCCCTTGCGCAGGTGTGCTTCGATCAACGCGCGGGATTCCGGGTAAATCATACGGGAGATGTGTTTTTCGTACAGTTCTTCACCAAAATCGATGTACTGTTGCTCCGGTACGCCTTTCATGATCTGGGCGCTGGCCACCATCAAACCGGAGAAACCCAGGCGTCCCATCGAGAAGTTGGTAAATGTGGCCATCAGTTCCGCAAACTCACGCGGACCCAGGTCGCCACGGCGCAATTGTTCCTGCAAAAACACCTTGACGGAGAAGCCGGCGATAACGGTTCCATCAAAATCGAAAAAGGCGCCAATGTGTGGGCCATCCGGTTGGCGTTCTATTCCTTTAATAACATCAGCATGTACGTTCATGGTTTGAACCCTCAGAGATAGTAAAGCAAAAATTTTTGAATTCTGTGGTGAGGTGTTTCTGCATATCTAAACAGCATAGTCAGAGCATTTGGCTATCAGTCAGCTAAGTAACGCCACCAATCAATTTAATAACGCCATCAGTGAGCAATTATTGGGCCAGCCTCCAGGGTGCGAGATCTTACTTGAATACTAGCAGTCTTTGGCGGCCAGAGTATGGGTCAATAGTGGCAAAAGCCCGGCATTCTACTGGGCGAAGATGATGAAAAGACTACAGCAATTTCATCCTGGAAGTTTTCCCCCAGGTGCCACGCCTCGTCGTTGTTCTTATGGTTTTGAGGTTTCCAATTGTTTCGACGCTTCCAGTTATTTTGAGACTTATTGGGGGAGGCGTTGCCTCAACCAAGTTGCCATATCATTGAGAACCTGCTCCTGCTCCGGCTCGTTAAAAATCTCGTGATACAGGCCGGGATAGATGCGCAAATCTTTGTCTGTTGAGCTGATACTCTGGTGAAATTGCCTGGAGCCATCCACAGAGGTGAGAGTATCGCTTTCGCCGTGAAGCACCAGCACGGGCAAACGTATTTTGGCAGCCTGATTCATCAGGCTGGTCATGGTGCTGAGCAGTTCGTGTACCAGGCGCGACGACATTTTGCCCTTATATACCAAGGGATCATCGAGATAGGCCTGGACCACCGCCGGGTCGCGACTGACGCCATTGGCATCCAGCTGCATCATTCCCAGCGTTGGAAAAATACGGGAGATCAATCGATTAATCGCTAACAGCCATGCCGGAGGTTCGTCCACGGCTTTCATCGCCGGGCCGGAGAGAACACAGCCGACAAATTCATCCTGTTGTTGCAGCAGGAAGTCGGCGCTGATCAATCCGCCCATACTGTGTCCGACCAAAAAGCGAGGCAGCTCTGGATATTCCGCCTTGATTTTTTGCAGCAGCGAATTCACACCGGCGGAATAATTTGAAAAGCGGTCGATATGACCGGGGCGGCCTTCGGACTTGCCATGGCCTTTGTGATCGAGCGCGTAAACGCCAAAGCCACGTTCGACAAAATATTTAGCGACGTGTTGATAGCGGGCGCAATGTTCTCCCATTCCGTGGACAATCAGCATTAGCGCATTCGGACAATTGTCGGGCAACCATTGCCGATAATGACAATTGAAGCTGTCGGTCTCATCCAAACCCTGAGTGACCAATTTACCTTCGGACTGCTTCATCCATCTGTCCTCTACCAACGTCAGGCAGAAGCTAACATCCGATTTTCAAAATGCCAAAGATTTTTTTTCGTTTATTTTCGCTTGATCATTTATGCATATTTTTGTGATCGAAAAAGTCGATTATGGCCGTAATTCACTTGCTTAAATTTTCCGTCAAAAATTCCAGCGAACTAGTCAGCTTTTTTCTTACCGCTCCGTAACCTGCGAGCTTGAACGATGGTGCAAATTATCGAGCCGGCACCAAAGTGGTGCGAGTGGGTATACCTTGGTGCCGGTCAGAGTTTTGGTGGTTGAGATTAAAATGAGGCCTTGAGCTGAATTGAAATTTCTCTCGGGGCTTCCACATATCCCACAATACCGCCGGCCACCAATGGCATGTCCAGGCCGTAGGATATCGTGCTCTCATCGTTCAGGTTTTTGCCCACCAAGGCGACCTCCCAGCGATCATCAATATCGGCGATGGCCAGACGGGCATTGAGCTTGTAAAAGCTGTCCTGGCGGGTGTGCTGGTCCAGATCCGAGTCATAATAGAATTCGCTGGAGTAGTTGATATCCAGACCAGCCCGCAACTCCAGCTTGTCGCCCAGGGGCGTGAAGTAGTCAGCGTAGAGGCTGCCGGACCACTCGGGGGCATAGGTGGTGGGTTGGTCCGACAAATCACACACGGAGGTACCGGCTGCAATCGTGGTCGCCGGGCAGGGTGCGGTGTCAAAGTTCTCGTAATAGGCATCCAGATAGGCGATGGCGCCGCCCAGCGTCAGGCCCTCGGTGAGACGGATCATACCGTCCAGTTCGACACCCTGGGTGACGGACTCCGCCGCATTACCCACTTCAAACCCAAAACCATTCCAGGTGGTGACTTGCAGGTCTTCGTAGTTGGTACGGAACAGGGCGGCATTGAGCTGGGCCCGGCCGTCCAGCAGCGTCGATTTCAGACCCACTTCCAGTCCCAGCGCACTCTCTTCTTCAAACTCCTGATTTTCCAGCGTGGCGTCCGGATTGGCGTTAAAGCCGCCTCCCTTGAAACCTTTTTCAGCCGAGGCATAGACCATTACGTCCTCGTTTACATCCCACTGCAGCTTGAGCGAGGGGGTGAATTGTTTCTCGGTGCGTTTACCTTCGAATTGCGGCAGGGTCACATTGACCTTCAGGGCCGTGGCCATGACCACTTCCTGCATGCCGGCGGGAGTATTCAAATCCTGAAACCGGGTAATGGCAGAGCGGCGAGTGGCTTCTTTGGTTTCATGGGTATAGCGAACACCGCCAATCAAACGCACATTTTCGGTGATCGACCAGGTACCCTGAAAGAATGCCGACAGTGTCTCCACATCCTGCTCGAACGCGGTATCCCGCGAGAAGGGTGTGGGTGCCAGCCCGACATCGCTCAGGCTGGGATTACCGGGGCCAACCGCTTGAGTGGGGTCCACAGCGCCGGTGCTACCGTAAACCGCCTGCAGAACCGGATTGATGGTGGCGATATCCACATCAGACCAAAAGTCGGCCTGGAAGTCGCTGCCCTGCCAATAGATGCCGGTGATATAGTCAAAAGTCTCACCGCCAGGAGAAGTCAGGCGAATTTCCTGGCTCCACTGGGTGTAGTCGTGATCATCATTGGTGGCCAGGAAGGGCACAGGACCAAAATCCACTTCCTGACGATCAGAAGACTCATAGGCGGAATAACCGCTGACCAATGTCAGAGTGTGCTCGCCCAGAGCGTATTCAATGGTAACCACCGCGTTGTCCACCTGTGTCCAACGGGAATCGTCTGCCAGCTCGTCGTCGCTGGATTTACGGTGATCCGCGCGGGTCTCAAAGTTGGGGTCGAGAGTGGGGATAACACTGGCCATAAAGCCCGCCAGTGGATCCAGCGGGTCAAAATGAGTGACCTGAACACTGGTGCCCAGGCTTTCAAATTCATCTCTTTCCAGTTTGCCGGTAAACTTCAGCTCGTCACTGGGCTCCCAGGTAAAAGTGAGGCGAGCAATCTGTTCTTCCGTCTCAGGCCCATCGCGGTCCACCCGTGTGTTTTCGATATAGCCATCGGAGCGGCTGTCCTTAATTGCCAGGCGCAGGGCAAATTCATCATTAAGGCTGCCAGTAACGTAACCACTGATGACTTGAGTGTTGTATTCGGGTTCGTATTCGAGGCTTACCTGGCCATTGAGCACTTCCCCCACTTCGGGCTTGGCGGTGGTCAGGTTGAGTGTGCCGGCAATGGTGTTCTTGCCGAACAGAATGCCCTGGGGGCCGCGAAGCACTTCCGCCCGTTCCAGATCGAGAAAGGGTGAGCGAAACTGACGGCCGCGCCCCATGTAAATGCCGTCGATAAACATCCCCACGGACTGCTCAAAGGCCCGGTTAATGCCGGAGCCCATACCGCGCATATAGATATTGGTGCTAACAGTGCCCTCGGCGATATTCAGATTGGGTACATAGGCCGACAGCTCAGACAGATCAGAAATGCCAGACTTTTCGATCTTTTCGCCGCTCATGGCAGTAACTGACAGAGGTACATCCTGGATGCTTTCGGCGCGTTTTTGAGCGGTGACAATCACCTCTTCCAGCATTAGTCCGTCGTCCAACGCATGGCTGATGGGTGAAAAGGCGGCTGTGGCAATCGCAACACAGAGTAGTGAACGTTGCATGGGTCTCTCCTGTAAGGCTTGTTATTGGCTGGCTGTATCGTTAGCTCATCGTTTGATTAGGCTATCGATTCCCGCTGGCCATCACCTCACCCGTTATTACGATATTTTAGTCGCGCCCGGCATCGATTTCCCAGCGTACACACCGGCTCCTGCTTTGATTTGTAACTGATTGAAATATAAAGAAAACTTGTTGCCGAGGGGGATTTCGCGCAGAGTTCAGAGATTTGGGTCATACTTTTGGGTGAGGCTGGGCAAGGGTACCTTGTCTATAGTCCGGATTAGTGATTGATCTGTTGAACAGGGACCTGACACACACTTCATGCCGTTCATCTCGCCTGTACCGTTGATTACCACCCGTTTGATACCGCCAACGCTGTCCGCTGGCACCCTGGAGCGTGTCCGTCTGCAGCAAAGGCTGGTGGAGGGAGCGCAGCTGGGGGGAGCATTGTTGGCGGTATCGGCTCCCGCGGGCTATGGCAAGTCCACTCTATTGGCCCAATGCCATCGGCAGTTGCAAGAGGCGGGTCAAGCGGTCAGCTGGCTGACGCTGGACGAGGACGACAACGAAGAGGCACAGTTTTACTACTATGCCGCTGCAGCTTTCCACACACTGCATCCGGATATTGCTCAAAGCCTGGCGGAAGATTGCCTGAGTCTGGAGGGAGATAGACAGGGAAAACACTTTATTTCAGCCGTGTTGCAGGCCATGGCGCGATCAGAGCGCCCCATGGTGCTGTTTCTGGATGACTATCATGTGATTGAGCAGGAATCCATCCACAATACACTGGCTTTCTTACTCAAGCACATGCCGCCCCATTTCACTCTGGTGATCGGTTCGCGAAATCCGCTGCCGTTTGCCCTAGCGAAACTACGAGCCAACAACCGGTTGGTCAGCCTGGATCGGGACGACTTGCGATTTGATCGGGAGGAAGCCGGGGCTCTTATCCGGGACACCAATGCTCTGCAACTGTCGGACAGTGACATTGACCTGTTGCACGGCAGTACTGAGGGCTGGGCGGCGGTTATGCAGCTGGCGACACTCTCTGTCAAAAGCGTCAGTGATCCCCAGGAGTTCCTGACCGCGTCCCTCGGGCACCAGGATTCAGTGACCGACTTTTTTGCCGAGGAGGTTATCAGTCAAATGCCGGAGCCACAGGCGCGGCTGCTGATACGGTCATCCATTGTAGAGCGTTTATGCGCACCGCTTTGCCAGGCAATCACCGGCGAGGCTGATACGGGAGAACAACTGCAGGCTTTGTGCGAGGCGCGCTATCTGTTGCAGCGCCTGGGGGGAGAAAATGGCTGGTATCGTCTGCATCCGCTGTTCCGAGGCTACTGCCTGAGACTGTTGCAGCGGCGCTATCGCCAAGACCTGGCGGACCTGCATCGGCGTGCCAGCCACTGGTTCGAAACCGAAGGGCTGGGCGGCGATGCCATTCAACATGCGCTCAGTGCCGGTGAAGCCAGTCGTGCGCTGGAGCTGCTGGAGGATTACGGTATACACCTGACGGCCTGTGGTCATTTCTCATTGATGTTCAGCCTGTTCAAACGTTTACCGCCGGAACTGACGGAACAGAGTCGTGAAATCTGGATTCAAATGGCCTGGCTCAACTCCCTCAACAATCAACTGGCAGAAGCCCGACAGTTACTGGCGCGTTTGCATCGCTCAGAGGAAGAGCTTCCCCAAGAGCGTCTTGTTGAGGTTTATACCATTGAGGTGATGCTGCACTTTATTACCGATGACTACACGGCGGCGCGAAAACTGATTGATGTTTGGTTGCCACGTGCGCCCGAATCACGCGTATACATAAAGGCCACGCTCAAAACCATTAAAGCCTATCAACATTTCAACGCGCTTGAATATCCCGAGGCGGAAGCGGAAATTGGTTGGATGCGCGATTACGATGCGGACGCCGACCTGGCCTATTCGCAAGCCTATGCGGCCTGTTTATCGGCGCTATTGAGCTTTACCCGCGCACATCTTCTTAAGGCTGACACTCATCTCAGCGGCGAAATCAAGCGCCTGACAGCGCTGGTTGGCACACATTCGCGAGTGGTTATGCTGATGGAACCTCTGTTGGCCGTGATGCGCTACTATCAGGGGGATCTCAGCGTCGCCGAACCCCTGTTTGAACACGGCTTGGATGCCCAGCGCCATAATGCCAGCCCTGACCTGATGGTGGTGGTATTGCGCACCAGCGTACGCATGCTGCTGTATCTGCGGCGAACTGACGAAGCTCTCACCTATTTACAGGAAGCCCAGCAGGTCGGTGAGCAGAGAGGCTGGCAACGACTACTGGCTTGTGTCATGCATGAGCGGGTGCGTTCATATCTCGCGCTTGGAGAAATACAACAGGCGCAAACGTTTTACCGGCAGTGGAAGCAAACGCAGGCACCCAAACCCCGCGCCCACCAGATCCTGACTCGTCAGGGGGACGAGTGGGAAGCCATGACTGAAGCGCGTCTGGCGATTGCAGAGCGAGATATCAACCGCGCCGCCGTCTTACTGAAAGCCTTGCTGACGCAGTTTCTGGAACATGGGCGCAATATTAGGGCGATGGAGGTTCTGATACTGCTGGCCAAGGGCTACGCATTGCAGGGTCAACAACCATCGGCTCATGAAGCATTGACCCAGGCATTGGCGCTGGATACCGAAAACAGTGTCATCCAGTTATTTCGGGAAGAGGGCGACGTTGTGTTGCAGGAGCTGCAGGCCTTGCTTACAGAGCTGCAGCAGACCACGGGTGAAGAACAACATTTGCTTTGGCAACGACAAATTCAACGTATTCTCGAGCAAGACAAGGCTTTTAAACCACAATCCTCTCAAGGGTTATCGGCCCCGGACAAAATTCCAGTCGATGGCCTGATGGTCGAATCCCTGACCAAGCGTGAGTTGGCAACCCTGGAGTTGCTGGTGACCGGTTGTTCCAACAAAGAAATATCCGATCGGTTGCACGTTTCTATCAACACGGTCAAAACCCATCTCCAGTCCGCCTACGCCAAGCTCGGCGTCAGCCGCCGCACTCAGGCGGTCAGACGTCTGCAGGAACTGTCCATTTTCGACTGACCCAATCGTTTCTCACCCGTTCGGGTGAGTCTCAAATTGGTTCTTTCTAGTGAATTCATCCCCTGGGGGCAGCGGTAATCTCTTCTCATGCACTGATGAAGGGGAGAGCCTTTATGTTTACCGTTGAACAGATTCCCATGCCCAATCTTGGGCTCACCGGCCTGGCCGTTAACCTCAGCGAAGAGGAGCTGGCGATCCAGGACGTGGCCCACCGTTTTGCCCGTGATGTGATGCGACCCATCGGTGAGCAACTGGACAAAATGACACCCGAGCAAGTGGCGGCTCCGGAATCTCCGCTGTGGAGTTTTCTGCAACAGCTGCGTGACTCCGGATTAATTGATCTGGAGGCGATCGCCGCCATGGACAACGCGCAAAAAGCTCGCCTGGTTCCCATTATTTTTGAAGAGTTGGGTTGGGGCGATTCCGGTCTGACCATCTGCGCGCTGGCGGGCGCTTTTCCTGCTTTTGCCGCCTACAACACCGGTAACCCCGAGTTGATTGAACGCTTTGGTCACCTGAGAGGCTGCTGGATTGGTACCCAGCCAGACCGTGGCAGCGACATGGTTGACTACGACAAGAGCGAGGCCGTCGTCGGCAGTCGGCACAATAAACCCAACCTGCACGCTCGGGTGGAAGGCAACGAACTCATTGTCAACGGCCAGAGCTCGGCCTGGGTCAGCGGCGCTCCCATCGCAGAATGTGGCCTCCTCAATTGCCCCTGTGATTACGATGGCAATGGTATCTATCGTGAAGACGGCGGCCTAAACAGTTTAGTGGCACTGGTGCCTTTCGACTTGCCCGGTGTTTCCAAAGGCAAGGCGCTTGACAAGATTGGCCAGCGTGCATTGCCCCAGGGCGAAATCTACTTCGATGAAGTGCGCATTCCGCTGGATTATGTGATTGCGGACAAAGAGCTGGCCTACCCCAGTTTCTACGGCGCTTTGACCTTCGCCAATATGGAAATGGCCGCCACCTTTACCGGTGTTGCCCGGGCGGCGTTTGAACATGCACTGGATTACGTGCACGAGCGCAAACAGGGCGGCGGGTTATTGATCGAGCATCAAAGCGTGCGCCTGCGTCTGTTCGATCTGTGGCGCAAAGTGGAAAGCAGCCGGGCAATGAGTCAGCGGGTGTTTGATTACAACTACGGCCCCAAGGGTCCGCATCTGTTGGCTTCCCTGACCAGCAAGACGTTTGTTACCCAAAGCTGCTTCGAAGTCTGTAACGACGCCATGCAGTTGTTTGGTGGCAACGGCCTGACCCGCGAATACCCCCTGGAAAAGCTGCTGCGCGATGCGCGTGCTGCCCTGGTCGAAGACGGCGAGAACACGGTGCTGTCGCTTAAAGGTGGCAGCTGGCTGAGCCACTGGTACAAAGCCAATCACTGAACTCCGAGAGCCTGCAAAGAGACAACCGAAAGAGGAAGAAAATAATGAGCAAGCAACCTGCAATTATCTATGGCGCCAGCGGATACACTGGCCGACTGGTCGCTGAATACCTGCGCGAATACGACATCCCCTTTATTGCCGCCGGCCGTAACCAGGCTCGGGTTGAGGAAGCCATGGCTCAAGTACCCGGCATTGAAACCGCCCAATACGAAGTGAAGGAAGTGGCTCACGATGTCGACGCGCTGGCCGAACTGTTCAGTGGTGCCAAGGTCGTGTGCAATACCGTGGGGCCGTTTTCACAATTTGGCGAAACCGCAATCGAAGCTGCATTGAAAGCCGGAGTGCACTATATCGACACCACCGGTGAACAGGCTTATATGCTGGCCGCCAAAGAGAAGTTCGGTGAAGCCTATGAGGCGGCGGGTCTGGCACTGGTACCCAGTACCGCTTATATGTACGTTACCTCGGAAATCGCCGCCCAGATCGTGCTGGAAGAGGGCGGCATCGATAGCCTGGATGTGGGACTGCTGGCGGCCGGTGTACCCACCTACGGCTCGACCCAAACCATCTTTGATATGCTGCAGAGTGAGCATTTCTATTTACAAGATGACCAGCTGGTACCCTGGCAAAAGGCTCGTGGATTCGAGATGCAGGTGCCCGGCCGAATGATGACCCAATTGGCGCATCCCTGGGGTGGCGGCAGCCTGCCGGCGTGGTTTCAGGACGATTACCGCGTGAAAAATCTGCGCCAGCTGACGGCATTCGACAATCGCCCCATGTTTGAAAAGATTCTCGAATTGCAGACGCATTATGAACAAAACCTCAAGCAGCTGCCCAAGGAAGAGCAACTGGAGGCATTGAGTGCTATTGCGGATCAAATGCAGCCTGGCATGCCGCCACGGGAAAACATGCTTAAGCATCGCTGTGTCGATTTTGCACTGGGGCGCGGAACAGCGGGTACCCGTCGCTGTGTGATTCGCAGCGGCCCCGGCTATCTACAAACCGGTGTGTTCCAGGCGGCCATGGCCCACAAACTGATTCACGCCGGACCGGATAAAGTCGGCTTTGCCTCACCCTGTCAGGCGGCTGGCCACCATTACCTGTTGGGTGCGCTGAAGTCCTTCTTGCCGGTGGACGTTGAGGTTCAGTAAGCCATGCGTATTATCGATTTCTTTGACCAGGGGGTAGCACTATACCCCGAGAACCTGGCGTTTGTTGAGCCTGGCTCGGAGATTACCTACGCTCAGGCGAACACTGAGTCTCACCACATAGCGTCCGCGATTCGCGGGCGTGGGTTTGGCAAAAACAGTAAGGTGGGCGTGTTAGCGCCCAACTCCAATCTGGCATTTCTGGCGCTGCTTGGACTGTTTCGCGCGGAATGCACCTGGTTGCCGATCAATCCGCGCAACGCTCTCGATAATAATATCGAGTTGCTGGACCGTTTTGGTGGTGAGTTGCTGTTCTATCACAGCAGCTTCGAGTCTGAGGCCGTCTCCATCGCGCAACAGGTGCCGGGTATTCGGGAGATTGTTTGCCTGGATAGCGACAGCGGAACGGGTTCTGATCTCAGACAGTGGACGGCTGACTACCAACATCGCTTTGAGATGACAGCGGAAAACCCGGACGACATTGTCGCCCTGTTTCCAACCGGCGGCACCACGGGCAAACCCAAAGGGGTCATGATTGCCCACAAAAATCTCGAAACCATGTTTGCCAACTATTGGGCGCATTTTAACTACCACGACAACAGTCGTCATTTGGTGGTGGCACCGATGACTCACTCGGCGGGAATACTGGGGATGGCCCATTTCGCTCGTGGTGGCACCAACTACATGATGGCGGCCCCGGATCCCGAGGGTATTCTCCAGGCGATCGAGTGCTACGGCATTACCCACTTTTTTATTCCACCAACGGTGCTCTATATGATGCTGGCGCTGCCAAACGTGGGGGAATTCGACTATTCCTCATTGCATCATATCTTTATCGGTGCGGCCCCCACGTCTTTGCAAAAACTGAAAGAAGCGCTGCAGGTGTTTGGTCCGGTCATGACCGAAGCCTTTGGGCAGACGGAGGCACCGGCATCCATTACCGCCAAGGCGCCCTGGGATTATCTCAATCCCGACGGTTCCATCAATGAGTCGCGGCTGCACAGCATTGGCCGCCCTTGTGTGTTCAATCGAGTCGCCATATTGAATGACGAAGGCATTGAAGTTCCTCGCGGTGAGGCCGGCGAAATCTGCGTGCAGGGAAACCTGGTGACACCCGGCTATTATCAAAACCCCGAGGCCACAGCCGAAGCCAGGGAATTTGGATGGCACCACACCGGAGACATCGGAGTGATGAGTGAGGATGGCTACATCACCATTGTGGATCGCAAGAAAGACATGATTATTTCCGGCGGTTTTAATGTCTTCCCCAACGAAATCGAACAGGTGCTCACCCATCATCCGGCTGTGCAGGACTGTGCCGTGATCGGAGTGCCGGATGAAAAGTGGGGTGAGGCCGTTAAGGGCGTGATTCAACTCAAACCCGGTGCGCTAATTTCCGGGCAGGAACTGATTGCTCTTGCCAAGGATAAACTCGGCAGCGTTAAAGCCCCCAAAAGCATCGATTTTATTGATGATCTGCCACGCAGTCCGGTGGGCAAAGTGCTTAAAACCGAACTGCGTAAGCGTTACTGGCAGGGCCAGGCACGCGCAGTGAATTAGTGACAGTTTTTGCCTGGACACACCAAGGATCTATTTATGACAAACAAAGTCGTGATCGCCGGGGTCGGTATGATCCCGTTTAAAAAGCCCGGTCAGAGCGATAGCTACGACCAGATGGGTAGCAAGGCCACCCGGGCGGCGTTGGCGGATGCCGGGCTGGACTATCAAAAAATCCAACAGGCTTATGCGAGCTACGTCTATGGCGACAGTTGCGCCGGTCAGGCCGCGCTCTACAACCTGGGCATTACCGGCGTGCCGATTGTCAATGTCAATAACAATTGCGCCAGCGGATCTACGGCTTTTGCTCTGGCATCTCAGGCGGTGGCAAGCGGAGCGGTGGATTGCGCGCTGGCTATGGGGTTTGAACAAATGATGCCCGGTGCGCTGGACATGGTATTTCCCGACCGCATCAGTCCCTTGCATCGTCACAATCAAGCAACGGCTGAGCTGTTGGGCCTGTCGGAAGAAGAACAAAAACTGCCGCCGGCGGTGATGTTGTTCGGCTGCCAGGTGGAATTGGCCAAAGAAACCTACGGCCTCAGTGACAGCGCACTCGCTCAGATTTCCATCAAGGCCCGTCGCCACGCGCAACACAATTCCAATGCGATATTTCGTTCGCCTCTGACCGAAGATGACATTCTAGCGGACGAACCCATCTATCGAGGCCTGCGCAAACTCTATGCTTGTCCGCCAAGCTGTGGCGCGGCGGCGGTTATCGTCTGCAATGAAAGCTTTGCCAGGCGTCATGGTGTTCGTAGCGATATTCGATTGATTGGCTCCGGTTGGTGCAGCGATAAGCAGGAATATTTTGAGAGTGACCCACTCGACATTATGTTCCGCGCGCTCAGCAGGGAGGCGGCCAATCAAGCCTACGAAGAGGCCGGCATAGGTCCGGAAGCTATCGATGTGATCGAGCTGCACGACTGCTTTACCAGCAATGAAGCCATTACCTATGAAGCCCTGGGGCTTTGCAGAGACGATGAAGTCGAAAAATTTATTCTGGAAAAGCAAAACACCTACGGCGGGCGTTACGTGATTGGACCGTCCGGTGGATTACTCGCCAAAGGTCATCCACTGGGCGCCACCGGGCTCGCTCAAATCACAGAGCTGGTGGAGCAACTGCGCGGTCAATCTGGTGTTCGCCAGGTGCAGGGTGCGCGCACCGCTCTGCAACACAATGGCGGCCTGGGCAGCGCCGGCTTCGTAAATATCATTCAGAGACAAAGGTAATAAGAGGTAACAGCGATGACTTCATTTGATCAAAAAGCAGTTATAGTCACAGGCGCCGCCGGTGGCATCGGTCGAGCGGCCGCAATCACCTTTGCCGGGCAAGGCGCCAAGGTTCTGGTGGCGGATATTGATAAAACCCGTGTGCGGGAAACGGCTGCAATCATTGGTGACAAGGCTATCGCCACCCAGGTGGATGTGGCCGACTGGCAATCCTGCCGCGATATGGTGGAACTCGCGGTGGAAAAATTTGGTCGCCTGGACGTTATCTTTAACAATGCCGGTATCGCCGGAGATCGTGCCTACACTGCCGAACAATCCCTGCAAAACTGGCAGCGCGTGGTCGACATTAACCTCAACGGTGTTTTCTATGGTACCCGCGCAGCACTGCCTCATCTGCAAAACGCCGGTGGAGGAGTCATTATCAATACCGCTTCAGTAGATGGTCTGATCGGTATGGGCGGTATCTCACCTTATGTTGCCACCAAACACGCGGTCATCGGCTTTACCAAAACGGTGGCGCTGGAGTACGGCAAGGACAATATCCGCTGTGTATCGGTAGCACCGGGCTATATCAAAACCGATATGACTGCCGGTGGTTTTGCCCGGGAGGAGCTGGACGGACTGGCCAATATGGTGCCGCTCGGTAAGCGAGGTGCAGAACCTCAGGAGGTTGCCAATCTGGTGGTGTGGCTGGCATCCGATCAGGCCTCTTATGTGACGGGTTCATTCCATCAGGTAGATGGTGGGATTATAGCCGGTGTTTCAATGGAGCAGTAATAAAGGGCAGGCTCTCTGAGCCTGCTGCTGCAATGCCCGCCAGAATTAATCAGCAACGGTTGGAGTGATGTAAAACCCGAACTCCGATTTCTCACCATATTTGTCATAGAGCCCACGAGCCACGCGGTTGCCGTCCTGGGTTAACAGTGTCAGCACTGGCCAGCCGCGCTCAGCGCTCTCGCCCATCAACCAGCGGTACAGTGTTTCTCCAACGCTCTTGCCCCGTGCAGCCGGGCTCACAAACAGGTCACTTAGATAACAACTGTTACAACCGTAGATGCTGATGGGCCACTCATGAAAATGGGCCAACCCCAGCAGGTTACCGTTTTCATCTTCGGCGACTACCCCTTCGAGCATGTGCTCAGGGTCCTGCAGCCAGCCCCACATGGTTTCTTTTTTCTGGGTATCGCAGTCTTGCTCGTAGAATGCGCAATAGCCCTCAAACAAAGGGGCCCACTGAGCATAATCGTTTGCGGTCAGGGAACGGATGGCAATGGTCATGGGTGATTCCTCGTCAAGTGTCGACTGTGTGTATTTATCAGTTGGATTGTGATCCGGTAGAAATCAGTCTAAATTAAATGGACCTATAGAAAAGATCCGCTTTTGGAATATATAAGGGTCCAATTATGAAGACCGCTCACACCCTTCTGGAGGACCTGTTGGGGTTCGAAGACGCCGGCGATGCCGGTCAACCGCGTCACCGCCAAATCTATGGACGCATCCGCAGTGCCGTTTTGGACGGACGTCTGACGGCGGATACGCCCCTGCCGCCCAGTCGCCATTTGGCCAAACAACTGGGTGTCTCCCGCAATACCGTTATTACCGCTTATGAACAGTTACAGGCGGAAGGACTGTTGGTCAGCCGCCAGGGTTCCGGCACGCGCATTGCGTCCCTGCCCGCAAATATGGTGAAACCATTGGCGGGCAGCGGGGCAGGGCGTGATCAGGAGAAACAGACTGAGCCGCTCCCGCGGCTGGCGCAGCGTGTGCGAACATTGCCTTTATTGCAGGGAGGCATTGGCGGTGCGACGTTTTTGCCGGGTTTGCCGGATTTAAACGAATTTCCCTACAAAGTCTGGAGCCGACTGTACAATCGGCATAATCGCCATATCGGGCAGGCCTTCAGCGATTTGGATCTGTGTGCCGGTCATCTGCCATTGCGGTTGGCGTTGTCCCAGTACCTGAAGGTATCACGGGGAGTGAGCGCGCAGCCGGAGCAGATATTTATTACCGCCGGTCTGGCGCAATCGCTGTTACTCGCCAGTCGGGTATTGACTGATCCCGGTGACACGGCCTGGGTTGAGGACCCTTGTTACGACGTCGCGCGCACCAGCCTGGCAATGGCCGACCTGCAACTGCAATCGAAGCCCGTGGATGATCAGGGCATACTGCCAGGCTGTCAGGCACAAGCGCCTCCCCCACGCCTGATTTATGTGACCAGCTCTTATCAGTATCCTCTCGGCCACACACTGTCGATGGCGCGTCGATTGGAGCTGTTGGCATTAGCACAAGCCCATGACGCCTGGGTGTTGGAAGACGACTACGACGGTGAGTTTCGCTATCACGGCAGTCCGATACCGGCACTGGCGGGGTTGAAAGGAAACCAACGCACTCTCTATATGGGGACCTTCAGCAAGGTCCTTTTGCCGACTCTGCGGTGCAGTTATATCGTTGTGCCCGAGGTGCTGATTGATGGTTTTCGGCGTGTCTATCCGATGCTCGGCAATGAAAGCAGCGTCGCCACCCAGGCGGCGCTGGCAGAGATGATCAGTCGAGGTTATTTTTCCAATCATATCAAGCGCATGCGTCATTTATACGGCGCCAGACGCCAATGTCTCGAAGAGCAGTTGCAGCGTATACGGGGTGCCCGCCAGAAGCTCAATCCCGGGGGGCTGCACGTACCTGTGTTTACTTGCGTGGAGGATCAACAGCTGGCGCCGGCGCTTACAAAAGCCGGGCTGGGTTGCGGGTATTTATCGCATTATTACCGAACGCTACCGGCGCGCCAGGGGCTTATGATGGGATTTACCCATTCCAACGAAGAGCAATTACAGCTGGGCTGCCAACAGTTGGAACGCATTCTGGAAGATCACCGTACCGAGCTGAGCTTTTGACACTTTTTTCTGGCATCCCGTTGGCGTATGATTCTGGCAGGGTGTATCAATCGGCCAATAAAGGAGTAATGGTGTATGAGTGATATCTATTCTGCCCCCGAGTCCGAGCTGACCGAATCGAACGCAGGCAGCCAGTTTGGTTCGCTGGAGCAAGGGATTGCGGGCGATTACGATCTTAGACTGGGCAGTGTGCTCAGCGAAGCCTGGAACAATACCAAAGGCGCCAAGACCACCATTCTTGTCGCGGGTATTATCATGATCGTCGTCACCATGGTGGTGTCGGGTGTCTGCCAGTTTGTTGCCGGCATGATGTCCTCCGGTGCCGAAGCGGCGCTTTTTCCTGCCATCCTGTCTCAGGTGGTGATTACGCTGCTGACCACTCCGTTGACCGCCGGCATGCTGATTATCGGTATTCGTCGTGCCTCCAATGCCAGTATTCGTTCCAGCTCCGTGTTTGATTACTTCGGTATGATATTGCCGTTGTTTATCTGCATGATCCTGGTCTATGTCATGCTTATGATCGGCTTTCTGTTACTGATTATTCCAGGCATTTACCTGTCTGTTGCCTATATGTTCGCCATCCCTCTGGTGGTCGAAAAGAATCTGGGGCCCTGGGAGGCCATGGAAGCTTCGAGAAAAGCGGTCACCAAAAACTGGTTCACGGTGTTTGGTATTGTCTTTGTCACCTGGTTGGCCGTGGTTATTTCCATGATTCCTCTGTTGATCGGCCTCATCTGGACACTACCCTGGGCATTGATCGCTTTTGGAACCACCTACCGTATTATCTTTGGCGTCGAACAGGACACTTTGGCGGCAGAATAACTGCTCGTTTAGATTGATAGAATGGTCGGCGGCCGCAACGGCCGTCACATAGGATTTTGCTTGAACCCATCCCGCTCTCTTTTTGACATCAGTCATGCAGTAGAAACCCCCGAGGGGGTGGATATGCAGGCTGATCTTGCCGGACCGGTGGTTCGGTCCCTGGCGTTTGTTATTGACTTCAGCATTCGCTGTCTGGCGATGTTCATCATCATGATTGCCGCTCTCTTGCTGGGCGGAAACGTGGGTTGGGCCGTTTGGCTGTTGTTCTACTTTCTAGTGGAGTGGTGGTATCCGGTTCTGTTTGAAACCTTTCGTGGTGGCCAGACCCCGGGGAAAAAAGCCATGGGCATTACCGTGGTCAACGATGATTTGACGCCCGTTACTCTGGGAGGTTCCCTGATCAGAAACCTGCTCAGGGCCGCCGATTTTCTGCCGTCGTTTTATACATTTGGCCTTATCTCCATGACGATGCATCCGCAATTTCAGCGGCTGGGGGATATCGCCGCCGGCACACTGGTTATTCACAAAGCCGCCGAAACCAGTGCCCCGAGCCTGCCGGACACTACACCCGCTCCGCCCCCGTTTGAGCTGCATGAATCCGAGCAAACTGCAGTTGTGGAGCTGTCACTGCGACATGAGTCATTAACTGACAGCCGGCAACAGGAATTGGCTGCCATCGTTGCGGAAACTATGGGTAAAAAGCCGGACTCCGCATTGAATTACTTACGCAGCATTGGCGCCTGGCTACTGGGTTCTCGATAACCTATGAAACAAAACGACTTTGAACAACAGCACCAACCCCTGTGGGATGAATTCAGTAAATTACTGAAAGGCGATGATAAAACCCTGGATCGCAAGCGCCTTCCGGATCTTTATCAGGTAGTGAGCCACCACTTGGCCATCTCAAAGCAGCGCCGCTATAGCACCAACCTGATTCACCGACTGAATCATTTGGTAGTCGAGGGGCACAAACGGTTCTACGGTGACCTGCCCCGTTTTCGGGCCAACTTTTTCTATCAATGCTATGTGGGGTTTCCACGGGCAATTCGCAGCAACGCACCTTTCGTTTGGGCCGGGCTGGCATTGTTTTTTATTCCTGGCTTTATCTTCTTCTTTTTATGCCTGACGTCCGACGAGTTGATCTACAGCCTGATGTCCTATGACCAGGTCAGGGATTTCGAGCGCATGTATGATCCCGGTTCGCGGGCCTTGGGCAGAACACGTGAGTCGGATACCGATCTGAAAATGTTTTGTTTTTACATCTACAACAATATCGGCATCAGCTTTCAAACCTTTGCCAGCGGCATCTTCTTTGGTTTGGGCAGTTTGTTCTTTCTGATTTACAACGGCATTTTTATTGGTGCCGCCGCCGGCCATATCACTCAAGTGGGTTACACCGACACCTTCTTCCCGTTTGTGGTGGGGCATGGTGCTTTCGAACTGACCGCCATCGCCTTTAGCGGCGCTGCCGGACTGAAACTGGGCTGGGCGCTGATCAGCCCTGGTCCCTACAAGCGTCTCATGGCACTTAAACTGGCGGCGAAGGATGCGGTGATTATGGTGTATGGCACCACTGCGATGTTGTTATTGGCGGCATTTATCGAGGCTTTCTGGTCCTCAAGTTCGACTCTGCCCATTTCAGTCAAATACTCCGTGGGTGCCGGTTTTTGGGCACTGACTATCATCTACATTCTGTTCTCGGGGCGCTCTCGCAATGCAGCTGAGTGAGTTTAAAGCGATTGCCCGGCCCCGCAGCGAATGGCAGGCTATTGATCTGGGTATCGTGATGGCCCGGGCATGGTATTTCAAGTTGCTGGTGGCTTGGGCGGTGCCGGCTGTATTGGTCTATAGTGTCTTGTTGCTTTTCTTCTGGGACAGCACCTGGATCTCGATTTTCATTATCTGGTGGTGTAAACCGCTGTGGGAGCGCCCTATCCTGTTTATCGCCAGCCGCCAGTTATTTGATGAGCAAGTCAGTCCGCGTCAGGTGGTTCGCCAATACCTCAGTATGATCAAAACCGATTGGTTTCTATGGCTCAGTTTGCGTCGATTCTCCATCTACCGGGCCTTCGATATGCCGGTGACCTTGCTGGAAGGGCTAAAGGGTAAGGAGCGACAAAAGCGACTTGGTTTATTGCATCGACGCTTTAGCAGCGGCGCCTCCTGGTTGCTGATTACCTTGTTTCATATCGAAGGCTTCTTGCTGTTCGGGTTTCTAACCGGGTTGTACTTTTTGTTGCCTCAGGGTGTGGAATTGAACTGGAACGAGCTGGTGACAGAGCAGGAGACCCTGAGCTCGCATCTGTACAACACCTTCTGGGTGCTGACCATGGCTTTGATAGCGCCTTTTTACGTCTGCTGTGGATTCTTCCTGTATCTGCAACGGCGGATCGATCTGGAAGGCTGGGACATTGAAATCAACTTCCGTCAACTGGCCAAGCGGCGCAGCAGTGCCGGCGGTGGGCGCCCTCGTCTGGCCGTCATCGGTCTGGGACTGGCCGTGCTGATGGGCGTCCTTGATACTAACATCGCCTACGCGCAGGATGAAAGCGCGTTCCCATCGGCACAGACAAGGGCCAAGGCAGATATTCAAGCGGTGCTGGAGGGAGAAGATTTTCGCCGCATTGAAACCGAAGAAGGCTGGCGCTTTAAGGACAAGCAAGATGAAGAAGAAGCCACAATACCGGACTGGTTGATCGAATTCGCCGAATGGTTGGACAAACACGGCGGCTTCTTCTCGGCATTGGCAGACTTTTTCCGATCAGGTGCATCCATTCTCGAATTTCTGCTTTGGATATCGTTCATCAGTATTGTGATCTACGTGCTGTACCGGTATCGGCAGCAACTGCGGCAATTTATGGGCAGTGATAGAGATCAGGGTCACCTGGATGTAGAGCCTCCGGAGGTACTGTTCGGGCTGGACGTGACCAAAGACAGCTTACCCAAAGATGTTATCGCTGCAGCGCAGTCGCAGTGGCAATCCGGTCAACAGCGCCAGGCCATCGGAATACTGCTACGCTCATCGATCATCAAATTGATTCATGACCATCGCTGTCCTTTTCAGGAAGGGCATACGGAACTGGAATGCGCTCAGATTGTGAATCAAGCCGGTTTGGTTGATCCTTCAGGGGGCGATATTCAGAAAATTGCCGGTTACTTTCAGGCGCTTACCCGCCAGTGGCTGTCTATCGCCTATGCCCACAAAGATTGCCAGCAGGAACAGTTCCAGTCGCTGTGCGAAGGCTGGACGGAGGCTTTCCGCCATGCCTAGATTGCTAATCTGCCTGGTGGTGTTGCTGGTCGTTGGAAGCGGCTGGCTGATTTATCGCAATCTCGAATTTTACAATGAACTCATCAACAAGGGTTGGAGTGTGGAAGCACTGCGTAACCCTTATCTGGCAGCGGAACAGTATCTGCAAACTCGGGTTCACCGTGTTACCAGTGCCCCGAAAGTAGAGCGGGATGAAGATTTCAGCGGCTATTCCGTGATGTTGGTATCCGAGGCCAGCCACTTGAATTTTGACCGACAGAAAAGCCGTCTTCTGCAATGGGTTCAAGAAGGCGGAGTACTCATTATCGGTGCTGATGAAGGCGACCCCGACACCCTGGTGTCCGATTTGGGTTTCAGTACCACCTTTGGTGATGTTCAGGACGACGAGCATGAAGAAGCCTTCATTGATAATCGTGTTGAGGTCAGGGGCCACGGCGACGAAGAAACGCCACAACAGGAAAAAGACAAAGACCGTACCGAGGATAAAGAAAAGTCCCTGGCAGAGCGACTCCGGGAGGAGAACGAACGCATTCGCAAACGCCGCGCTGAACAAAAGCAAAACCCTGCCGATGCCGGGCCGGATGTGCCGCGCTGTGCGACGGTACTCAATCAGTGCGAGCCAAGATCTGAACCTGAAATTACTGAACGTCAGACCACCGTTCTGACTTTTGATGGTATAGACGCAGAATTAAAGGCCCATTTCTGGGGCAGCCAGGTACTGGATCACCCGGAGATATCGGAAGAGGAGCCAGAGACCAATGAACTGGTGTACTGGACGGGAGATGGACGGGGCGTACACTTCGCCCAACTCGAATACGGTCAGGGGCTGATCACGGTAATGAGCAGCACCAATATCTGGAACAATTACCGCATCGGCCACTTCGACCATGCTTATTTACTGGATATCTTTGTGCATGAAGACAGCGACGTACTGATTCTGTACGGCAAAGACATGCCCTCCCTGGGCACGCTGATTTATCGTTATTTTTTCGAAGCGCTGGTTGCCAGTGCCATGCTGATCATTAGCGCCTTGTTCTACTTCGGTCGACGCTTTGGTCCAGTGCAGGGGGCGAGCGATGCCGTGCGTCGCTCCCGCCATCAAAACTTTTCAGCGCTGGCCCAGTACCGCTGGAAGATCAAAGACGATGAAGGTCTGGTAGCGCATATGCGTGAGGATATTCAGCGCCGTGCGCACCGGCGCTGGCCGGACTTTCCCAATCTCAACCGGGCGGAGCAAACCCGCAACCTGGCTTCGCTCGGTGTACTGCCCGCCATTACTATCGACAGTGCCATGAACAGCAAGATCAATTTTCAGGAAACCCAATACCTGAATCTGGTGAAAGCACTGCAAATCCTAAGGAAATCACTATGAACGACATGAGCACACCGGGCTCGGTTACCGAGCCGAGTTTTGCCGAGGCCAGTGAGCTGCTGGAAAAACTCACTCAGCAGATCGGAAAGTCACTTATCGGGCAACAGGCCGTGGTGGAGCAAGTACTGATCGCCATGTTTGCAGGTGGCCATGTTCTGCTCGAAGGGGTGCCCGGTTTGGGCAAAACGTTGTTGGTGCGGGTATTGGCCCAGACCTTTGGCGGGACCTTCAAACGCATTCAGTTTACCCCGGATCTTATGCCCTCCGACATCACCGGTCATGCGCTGTTCGACATGAAAGAGGGCAAGTTTCGGGTGCGCCAGGGTCCGGTGTTTACCAATTTGCTGTTGGCGGATGAAATCAATCGCGCGCCTGCCAAAACCCAAGCGGCGCTGTTGGAGGTTATGCAGGAGAGACGGGTGACGATTGAAGGCAAGAGCCAGGCAGTGCCCTTGCCCTTTATGGTATTGGCAACCCAGAATCCCCTGGAACAAGAGGGAACCTATCCGTTGCCTGAGGCGGAGCTGGACCGTTTTCTGATGAAAGTGCTCATCGATTACCCCAATGAGAGCGACGAAGTGCAACTGACCCGTATGATCACCCAAACCACCAGCGACGATCCCGACAGTGGTAATGGCGCGCAGTTGCTGAATACCGAACAATTTCAGCTGCTTCAAAATACGATCAACCAGGTGACACTGGATGAGCAAGTGGTCGATTATGCGGTTCGTCTGGTGCGCGCCACCCGTGAAAACACGGCTATTCGCCAGGGCGCTGGCCCCCGTGCTTCTATTGCGCTGGTGCGCTGCGCACGGGTCAATGCGGTGCTACAGGGGCGGGAGTTTGTGCTGCCGGACGATATCAAGGCGGTGGCGGTTGCTGTGATGCGCCATAGAATCACCCTGGCTGCGGATGCCGAAATTGATGGCGTCACCGCAGATGAAATGCTGCATAATCTGTTGGACAAAATCGAAGCGCCACGCCTATGAGGCCGACCAAAAAACTGCTGTATCTGTTGCTGGCCGGCTGGGTTGTCGCCCTTTTGCTGGGCGGGCTCACGGCCTATTCTGTGGCCGGATCCCTGGAGCAGGCTACTAGTGGTTGGTGGTGGTTGATGGCTGTTTTGTTGGTGGTTGGCGCGATCGATGCACTGGTACTGCGCAAGACACAGCCGCTTGATGTTGAGCGAGAATTGCCTCAGGGGTTGGCGGTTGGCACCCGCAATGAATTTACACTGCGGTTGAGTAACCTCACCCTCAATACAGTGAATCTACGGGTTACCGAGTTGACGCAAGACGATATGCAGATCGAAGGTCTGCCACTGGCTCTGACCCTGGCACCGGAAGAAACCGTTGAAGTCAAACCGCATGCCTATCCTTTGAGGCGTGGTGATACCAACTTCAGCGGCGTGGATGTACTCATTGAATCCCGCTGGGGTTTATGGGCCAGGCGCGAAACCTTTCTGGAAGCGGTTGTGGTCAAGGTCTTTCCCAACTTTACCGCCATTTCCAACTTTGAATTGTTGGCACACGGCCAGCAGGCGGGACAACTGGGAATCCATCTGAACCAACGTCGTGGTGAGGGGCTGGATTTTCATCAGTTGCGAGAGTACCGTCCGGGCGACTCACTCCGGCAGGTTGACTGGAAGGCTACCTCCCGAACTCACAAACCCATTTCCCGCGAGTTTCAGGATGAACGGGACCAGGACATTATCTTCCTGCTCGATAACGGCCGTCGCATGCGTGCCAAAGACGGTGAACTCAGCCACTTTGACCATTGCCTGAATGCGTTTTTGCTGACCGCCTATGTGGCTCTGCGCCAAGGTGACGCCGTAGGGCTCCAGATCTTCGGCAGTGACCAAAAATGGGTGAATCCGGTGAAGGGCAAAAACAACCTTAACACGCTGCTGCATCAGGTTTATGATCTGCACAGTAGCGTCGCCACCAGTGATTACCTGTCTGCGGCACAAAACCTGATGGACAAGCATCGCAAGCGATCGCTGATCATCATCGTTTCCAATGTTAATGGTCAGGACAACGAAGACCTGCTGTCTGCCTACGCGCTCTTGTCCCGAAATCACTTGGTGATGTTTGCGTGTCTTCGCGAATATGTAATTGATCAGCAGCTGGAAACGCCGGTGAAGGATTTTATGGGGGCGCTGAGCTACTCCAGTGCCCTGGATTTTCAGCTCAAGCGTCAGGCCAGTTTGAAGCGTCTGGTCTCATCTGGCGCTATTGTGCTCGATGATATGCCCTCGCAGCTGCATATTGCTTTGGTAAATAAATATCTAGAGCTCAAGCGAAGCGGCCGGATTTGATTGTGGTTGGGTGCGGTAACGACCATGACCTGAATAACGGCTTTGACGTTGAAGGTCGAGCTTTCTCTTTGCGCACTATTTTCAGCAAGCGCTGGCAGGACCGGATAGGCTGCAAAGTGCCATAACCGGAAGTTCATAATCCTGGTTCAGGGCACCATGGGCGTTCGATAATGTCCGCAACGGCCGCACGACGTAGGGTGGAATAGAAGCGCTTTGCGCTTCGTAATCCACCGATCCGCCGAAGGTTTAAATTGGCGGCGGCCGTGTACAAATCACCTGCTGCAGGCACATTCAAGGGTGTTAAAAACTGGGCCGCAGCCAACGAACATCTCCGGCAGAACCGGCGGATTACGGCGCAAGCGCCTAATCCGCCCTACGCATAAACAACGCCGTCAGAGTACCAATCCTGCGAATTTCTAAGACCGGTTATGGCACTTTGCCGCCGTGGTCCGAACCCAAACAACCCATAATTTATCCCGAAGGCCATAATATTATCTAAGGAGCTTTTTGCGAAGAGTGTTTACGAAATTGCAAAGGGCTGCTACCTGACAGGCGTTTAAAAACTCTCACAAACGCACTGGCCTCAGAGTAACCCAGCTTAAGGGCAATATCGGTGATGCTGGCATCGGTTTCCAGCAACGCCTCCTTGGAGACTTGCAATATAGTCTCGTCCCGCAGCTCACTGAAAGATGTATTTCTCTCACGCAGCTGCCGGTGTAAATTCCGCACAGACATATTCAATTGCCGCGCCATGGTTTCTGTGGTCAGCTCCTTGTTGCCCAGACCTGTGGTGAGCAACACGCGTACATGCCGCACCAAATCCTGCGTGCCTGCAATCTGATCAAACAGCTGGTTAGCCTGTTGCTTCAGGATAAGCAGCAGGTTGGGATCCGCTGTCGCCACAGGAGTCTCCAATAAATCCTCTTCCAACTTGATGGTATTGTGGGCTTGATCGAAGTGCAGGTTCGGGCCGAAAAACCGATGGTGTTCCTCCAGATCTTGCGGTGCCGAGTAGGTAAAGTCGCAACGTTCCGGTATCCAATCGATTTCCAGCACTCTGCGAATCGTCTGTATCATCAGAGCCATGCTGAAAGCAATATCCTGACGGGTGTCGCTGTCCGGGAGTTTCGCTTCCTGATACACGCAATAGCAGGTCTTCGCCTGATGCCGAAATGTGATGCTGAATTCTGGAGAAAATATACAGTGATACCGCTCTATTAATTCGCTCCAATCTCTTAGAGTCGCGGCATTGCTGCTCAAATAACCCAACAAACCAAATTGGTGGAATTCAACCTCTTCAGCCATATGAATGCCCAAGGCGCTGTCGCCAACCCGCTCGGCTCCCCACTCGAAGAGTCGGTTGTAAATCTCGAGCGACAGCACTGTGGCCGGCGTGTTGAAGATCGAGTCTTGGAGCCCCAGCGACTGGCAGATTTCGTCGCGGCCGACACCACGTTTTGACAAGGCGCTCAGCAACCATTCCGCCGGCAGGCCACTACGGACTGCTTTTAACGTGTTGTTCTGCATAGCGCCCTTTTTCATGTAGACCCCGCAATCGCCTTGGCCGAAATTGTCAATTATCGTGCCGCAAAGGTCAAGTCGTGCGTCGGGGTTCGAGATAAGGTAAGCCATATCCTACTGGTAGTGAATAACAAACAGGAGTTCGAAATGGCTTACACGCTTGATAAAGATAAGGCGCTGAGAATGCGTGCGGAATCCGCTTTCCCGGCGGGAATTTACGGTCATATGAGTACTAAGGTATTGCCGGATAACTATCCGCAGTTTATTGCCCAAGCTGAAGGTGGCCGCTTGTGGGGCGTGGACGGCTACGAATATATCGATTTTTTGTGTGCCTATGGCCCCAATATTCTCGGCTACAAGCACCCCAAGGTCGAGGCGGCGGTGCGCAGGCAAATGGAGCAGGGCGATTGCACCACCGGCCCCTCGCCAGTGATGGTAGAGCTGGCCGAAAAAATGATTGAAAAAGGTGAGCATGCGGATTGGAGTCTGTTTTGCAAGAACGGCTCCGATGCCACGACTATCTGTCTGATGATCGCCCGTGCTCAGACCGGCCGCAACACCATCTTGATGGCGGAAGGCACCTATCACGGTGTGGACCCCTGGTGCAGCTGGTCCAAGGTCGGCATTACCGAAGGTGCCCGGGCGAACATTATTACTTTTACCTACAACGATGTAACAAGCCTGGAGCAAGCGGTAGCCGATGCCGGGGACGATCTGGCCGGGATAATCCTGACACCCAACATGCACGAAGTCCTGGTGCCCCAGCAAATCGTCAAGCAGGAGTTTGCACAAAAAGCGAGGCAGCTTTGCGATGACAAAGGCGCCGCTCTGATTCTGGACGATGTACGCTGCTCCTACCGGTTTTCGCTGGGCTGTACCTGGCAGACCATCGGCGTACTGCCGGATCTGTGTGCAATGGGAAAAACCCTGGGCAACGGCTACGCGCTTTCGGCAGTCACCGGAAATAACAAATTCCGCAGCGGTGCGGCGGAGAGCTTTACAACAGGCTCCTATTGGTTCTCATCGGTAGCGTTTGCTGCCTCACTTGCAACGATTGAAGCGATTGAAGAAGAGGAAGCAATTCCCCGAATGGAGAGTGCCGGCCGTCAGCTTCGCGAAGGCTTGGCAGACCTGGCCCACGGCTATGGCTTTGCTTTGGAGCAATCGGGTCCCGTGCAAATGCCTCTGTTTCTGTTTAAGGACGACCCCGAGTTTGCCAAGGGTATCAGCTTCTGCAATGAAGCCGTTAAAAACGGTGTTTATCTGCACCCGGTACACAACATGTTTGTATGTGCGGCGCACGACACCGATATCGTTGAGGCGCTTGACCGCATTGAGGGAGCTTTTAAGGCGCTGAAACGCGAATTTGGGGACGGTTAATCGGAAGGAGAAACAACGATGAGTCTGACGAAAGAACAACTGCTCGATTACTACCGCAAGATGCGTAATATCCGCGAGTTTGAAGAAACCATTCACCGCGAAAACACCACCGGCGAGATTCCCGGTTTCCTGCATTTGTACTGTGGAGAAGAAGCCAACGCGGTTGGTGTCTGCGCCCACTTGAGCGATGACGACTATATCGCCAGCAATCACCGCGGACACGGTCATTGTGTGGCCAAGGGCTCCGACCCGCGGCTGATGGTGATGGAGCTCTATGGCCGCGCCGAAGGGCTATGCGGCGGCAAGGGCGGCTCAATGCATATCGCCGACCTGGATCGCGGCAGCCTCGGTGCCAATGGTATTGTCGGTGCCGGTGCACCACTGGCTACCGGCGCGGCACTTACTCAAAAAGTGAAGGGGCGCGACAATGTGTCGGTGTGCTTTTTTGGTGATGGCGCCAGTAACGAGGGCTATGTCTTCGAGGCGATGAACCTGGCGGTTATTCTGAAGCTGCCGGTGATCTTCTACTGCGAAAATAACGGCGTGGGTGAGGGTACCGGTGTCGATTACGCCGTGGGTGCTGACTCTATCGCAGATCGTGCTGCCGCGTTTGGTATGCCCGCCAAAAAAATCGATGGTACCGATTTCTTTTCAGTCTATGACGCGATGGAAGAGGTGGTTGCCCACTGTCGGGCTGGCAATGGACCTTACTTCGTTGAGGCAGAAACTGTGCGGTTTTACGGGCACTTTGAAGGTGATCCGCAGAAATACCGTCTCAAGGAGGAAATCGACAACGCCAAACTGCACCGCGATTGTCTGAAGAAGTTTCGCAGCAGGGTGATTGAAGAGGGCCTGGCCACCACCGAGGAATTCGACAGTATCGACAGCGATTTGGTTGCCGCCTACAAAGGCTATGTGGCTGAGGCCAAGCAGGCCGCCTGGCCGCGGCCCGAAGCTCTGACCGAAGATGTCTACATCACCTATTAAACGGGGGAACATGAACATGGCAGAAAAAAGTATTCGCACCGCCATTGGTGAGGCGATGCGCGCGGAAATGCGTCGCGACAACAACGTAATTTTGATTGGCGAAGACGTCGCCGGTGGCCAGGGGTGTGAAGGCGAACTTGATGCCTATGGCGGTGTGTTGGGCATTTCCAAAGGTCTGATTCAGGAGTTTGGCGCTGATCGAATTATCGATACGCCAATTTCTGAAATGGGCTATATGGGCATGGCGGTGGGTGCTGCTGCCAGTGGATTGCGCCCAATTGCAGAGCTGATGTTTTCGGACTTTTACGGATGCTGCTGGGACATGCTCTACAACCAGGCGGCCAAATTCCGTTATATGTTTGGCGGTAAAGCAGTGACGCCGCTAACGGTACGTACCATGATTGGTGCCGGCGCCTCCGCTTCTGCGCAGCATTCCCAGAGCCCTTACCACGTGTTTACCTCACTGCCCGGGATGAAATGCGTGGTGCCCTCCAACGCCTACGATGCCAAGGGCCTGCTGATCCAGGCAATTCAGGATGACGATCCGGTTATCTTTTGCGAGCACAAGGCGCTTTACGATTTGCCCTTGGCAGCCAGCGAAGTCCCGGACGAAAGCTACACTGTGCCGTTTGGCGAAGCCAATTTTGTTCGCGAAGGTGAGGATGTCACGATCGTAGCGCTGGGGCTGATGGTTCATCTCGCGGCCGGTGCCGCTGATGAGCTGGCCAAGCAGGGTATCGGTTGTGATGTGATTGATCCACGTACGACCTCGCCTCTGGATGAAGAAGCCATCCTGGAAAGCGTACAAAATACCGGGCGATTGATCGTTGTAGATGAGTCGAGCGCCCGTTGTGGTTTTGCTCACGATATCGCGGCACTGGTGGCCAGCCAGGCGTTTGACTGTTTGAAGGCGCCGATAAAGTTGGTCACTCCGCCGCACACTCCGGTGCCGTTTTCATCGCCGCTGGAGCAGGCTTGGATTCCCAGTGGTGAACGCGTTGCTGCGGCTGTTCTCGAAGTCACCATGGGGTTGGATGCCAAAACCGCAATGGACACGGTGATGGCGGCGAAGAGTGCGGCGGCCTGAGGGAGGTAGAAAATGAGTGCGATAGAAGCAATTACTGTCCCCAAGTGGGGGCTGACCATGACCGAAGGCACAGTCAGTCAGTGGCTGGTTGAAGAAGGCGCTGTTATTCAGATCGGTGACGAAGTTGTCGATATGGAAACCAGCAAGATCGTTAATACCGTCGAGTCTATTGTCTCTGGCAAGCTGAGGCGGATTGTGGCCCAACCCGGCGAAACGCTGGAAATCGCTGCGCTGCTGGCGGTATTGGCCGACGACGATGTCCCCGATAATGAAGTTGAGGCGTTTATCGCCAACTATGTACCTGAGGGTGTTGCCAGCACCGACGTTATGGCCAAGTCGAGCGCGGCTCCTAAGGAGGTAGCAATTGACCAGGCTGAAACGAGCCTGGAAGCTCCCGAGGAACTCGATGATAGCGATGTAAAAACCACGCCGGTTGCTCGCCGCCTCGCCAGAGAGCTGGGTGTGAATCTACACGAATGTCAGGCAACCGGTCGCGGCGGACGTGTTGGCAAGGCGGACGTTGAAGCGGCTTGGGCGCGTATTCAGAAAACCACAAATGATCATCCGGAGGATTCTGCAACACCCGAAGCCGAAGAGAATTCGAATGTTGAACCCAAGGTCCGGATTGAACAACAAGGCGTTGCTCAAACGCCGAACATTCAACCATTGGGGAATTCCGAATTCAAAGCGATTCCCATGAACGCCATGCGTCGAACCATCGCAGACCGCCTGCAGAGTTCCAAACAAACTGCACCGCATTTTCGCGTGACAGTGGATGCAGAACTCGATGCTCTGTTGGCCATTCGCAATCAGGTTAATCAGAGTAACCCGGAGACAAACGTCTCGGTGAACGATTTTCTGATCAAGGCTTGCGCCTGTGCGTTGATTAAAGTGCCGGAGCTAAATATTCAGTTCGATGAAGCCAGTCAAACGATTCGTCAGTTCTCCAATGCGGATATAGCGGTCGCAGTAGCGATAGAGGGCGGGTTGGTAACACCTATCATTAACACGGCCAATCGACAGTCCTTGAGCGAAATATCAAACCGAATGAGAGATCTCGCTGCCCGAGCAAAATCCGGGCAACTGACGGCCGAAGAATTTCAGGGCGGCACCTTCTGCATTTCCAACCTGGGAATGTATGGGGTGCGCCAATTCGATGCGATTATCAATCCTCCCCAGGGCGCCATCCTTGCTGTGGGCGGTGGAGAACAGCGGGCGGTTGTAAGAGAAGGCGACATTCAGGTGGCCACGGTCATGACGCTGTCGCTTTCCTCCGACCATCGAGTGATTGACGGTGCCCAGGCCGCAGAGTTTATGCGTGAACTGAAGCGCCTGATCGAGTCCCCGGCCTTGATGCTCGCCTGATACATCTACTTACTCATAAAGGATTCACCATGACGATTATCCAAGCCGAGCAAATCATGCTCCAGGAACCCACCCACGCGCGTCTCGCTCACGATGACAACTATGCCTTTGGCAGTGCTTTTATCAACGGCGTTTACTGCGGCGTTCACGAGGCAGCCATACCTATCGTGGATATGGGTTTTATGCACGCCGATGCAGCTTACGATGTGGTCAGTGTTTCCAAAGGGCAGTTTTTCCGCCTGGAGGACCACCTCAATCGCTTCGAAAGCTCTTGCGCCAAGTTTCGATTGAACAACCCTTACAGCCAGCAGCAGACGGCAGAGATCCTGACCAATCTCGTCAAGCTGGCTGGTACTCGTGAGGCCTACGTCTGGTGGTGTGTGACCCGTGGCATCATGAGCGGTGGTGATCGCTCCGATGCGGACGCGTTTGAGAACTGTTTTTACGCGTTTGTGATTCCCTATATGTACATTGCCAGCGATGAACAAAGAACCCGAGGGCTGGATGTAATGATCAGTAAGAATTATATCCGCATACCGCCGAATTCCGTCGATCCCACCGCCAAGAATCTGCATTGGATGGATATGAAACTGGCCTTGTTTGAAGCCCGTGACAACCAGAAAGAGTGGTCGGTCTTACTCGATAGTGAAGGTTATCTGGCCGAAGCTCCAGGAGCCAATATTTTTGTGGTTAAGGGCAGCGCAATCTATACACCGGACAGCGGCTGCCTGGAAGGGATTACGCGACGGACGACGCTGGATCTGGCCCGTGAACTGGATATTCCTGTCCATGTACAGCGGGTTCACAAGGACGAGTTGATTCACGCGGACGAAGCATTTATGACGTCCACCGCCGGCGGCATCATGCCCATCAATAGCGTTAACGACACCCTGCTGGGTGGCGCCGTCGGTCCGGGCGCGATAACCACCAAACTTCACAATCTGTACTGGCAGAAACGCTGGCAGGGATGGTTGGGCACTTGCGTTGACTTCGATACTCCGGTGGTAATCGCCGAATAGCAAATCACGTTGGCCGAATGTGTCAATTTTGCTGCCGTAAAGGTCAAGCCAGTCTTACTCTACGGCGCTAATGTAGGAGATGGAATAACGAAGGGGTGTCGTTTCTTATTCGGATACGGTCCTCTTCAATAATAACCATCCGACTTTAAGAGGAGAGTCGATATGCAGTTTCGTTCTTGCCATCAGCTGGCTGCAGCTATCGCGCTGGCTACGGCCTCGCAGGCGACCTTAACCCAGGCAGACAGCGCTTTTACCCTGGAAGAAATAGTCATTACTGCGCAAAAGCGTGAGCAGAGTTTGCAGGAGGTGGGAATTGCCATTAGTGCATTTGACGGCGAAACCATGGAGGCCATGGGCGTTGTCAACAGCAACGAGGTCGCCGCCAAAACCCCTAATTTGAACATTATGTCTCCAGCCGGTGAAGGGGGGGTGGTTTCTGTATTTATTCGCGGCATCGGTCTGAATGATTTCGCGTTGAACAATACCGGACCGGTAGGTTTTTATATCGACGAAGCCTCCATCGGTTCGTCCAACGGTCAGCTAACCACACTCTTTGATATCGAACGCGTTGAGATTCTGAAGGGGCCGCAGGGGACTCTGTTTGGTCGCAACACCACTGGTGGTGCCCTGAATATTGTTTCCAATAAGCCCACGGAGGAATTCGAAGCCTCGCTGAAACTCAGTGCCGGTAACTATGGTTACACCAAACTCGAAAGCATGGTCTCCGGCTCTTTGACAGAAACGCTAAATGGACGCTTGGCTCTGGTCGGGTATGAGTCAGACGGCTATATAGAGAACCTCAGCAATGGCGATAGAGTGGAGAAGCAGAACTTTGCCGGTCGTGCGTTGTTGAACTATCTCCCAACCGATGATCTGTCAGTCCTGTTCAATCTTCATGCGTCACGCAACGACAGCGATTCCGACCTGTACGGCACTACGTTGGATTCCGATTTTTACGAGGGCGTTCATGGCGATAAAGAGTATCGTATCAATACTGATACCAAAGGCGTTTCGGTAAACGTCAGCTATGACCTGAACGATCAAATCAGTCTTACATCGATCACGGCCTATGATGATCTGGATAAACGCCAGGGAGAAGATGGAGACATGACACCACTGGCGTTGGTGGAGTTTGTGTACAGCGTAGATACTCATACGTTTACTCAGGAGCTTCGGCTCAATGGCGATACTGACCAATTACACTGGATTGCGGGTCTGTACTATCTGTCTGAAACCATTAACTGGGATGTAGAGGTGGACAACGCAGATCTTCCCTTGATTCCCGGTTTACTGAATTTGGGAACTTCCCGGTCCGAAGGCCATCAGCAACTGACGACTCAGGCGTTATTCGGCCAGATGGAATACGAATTGGCGGAGTCCTGGGTATTGACTGTGGGGGCGCGTTACACACAGCTTGAGGTGGACTTCGATTATGCCACGGATGTGCCTAACTTCGCATTTACGCCCTTACTGGCTTCCATGAGCTACTCCGACGATCTTCGCAATGAAGAATTTTCGGGCAAAGTCGCCTTGAATTTCTACCCCAATGAGGATCACATGCTCTATGGCTCCATCACTCGGGGATTCAAAGGCGGTGGCTTTAACGGTGGGGTGGTGACTGATCTGGCGAATTACCCGGCCAACGCCGAGTATGACCCTGAGATTCTCACGGCCTACGAGCTTGGCATAAAATCCACACTGCTAGATGACACCATGCAACTGAACGCGGCCCTGTTTTACTACGACTATCAGGACGCACAAGTGTTTAACAGTATTGGTGATCCGAACACGGGTTTACCACAAAATCAGATTGAAAATGCCGAGTCCCTTGAGCTATATGGCCTTGATATGGACGTCACCTGGCAGCCGCTGGAGGCTCTCTTTATTCAGGTGGGGCTGGGTTATACTCACTCCGAATTTGATGAATTCGACTTGACCGTGCCAACAGCCACAGGTGTTGCTACTGCGGATCTCAATGGCGTTACACCTCAGAACACGCCGGAATGGAGCGCCAACCTGCTGGCTCACTACACCTGGTCACTGGGCGATAACGGCAGCCTCTCGGCACAGGTAGACGGCTCCTACCAGAGCGAAGTCTACTATTCCAACGGTACCGTAGCCGTCGTAGGTGATCCCACCAGCTACACTCGAAACAAAGAATTGGGGCAAGACAGCTACAGTCTCTGGAACGCGCGTCTGTCCTGGACCGATTCCAGCGAGCAGTTGGAATTGGCACTCTGGGGCAAGAACTTGGCCGACAAGGAATATGCGGCTTATATGTTCGAGCTCACTGACCTGATAGGCGCTGATCAGGTTATGCGCGGCGTGCCCCGCACCTACGGGGTGGATATCAAGTACGCGTTCTAGCTCTCGCCCGGGTTCTTCAGTGAACCCGGGGTTTACCCAAATCAAGCGCCTGCATACGTATTCAACGCAACCATGAGCCGCAGCTGGTTTAGTATCTCAGAATCAGCGGGCGACGAACGGATGCAGGATTCAGTATGGTACTCTGGCAGAGAATTCCCCTGGCTCTCAAGATAGCCGTTCCAGGCTTGTTGATCGTATTTCTGGTTGCTACCGGTAAATCCGACCCGATTCCCAATAGTCCACCCCCTGTACCGGAAAAGAAAACCGTCCCGGTAGTGGAGGCCAAACCGAGCACTCATAGAGTCAGTGTTTTCAGCCAAGGTACTGTAGAACCTCGTCGTCGGATTACTTTGGCAGCAGAGGTCTCTGGTCGGATTGTCGAAGTCGATGCGCAGTTTGTCGATGGCGGATTTTTTGACCAGGGCCAGATTCTGATACGCATTGAGGACAGTGATTATCAGGCCGCTCTTCTACAAGCCCGGGCCAGAGTTGCTGAAGCGCAGCAGGCTTTGGCCACCGAGTTGGGGCAAGCGCGCCAGGCTCGCAGGGAGTGGCGGGATCTCGGTAATGCCAATGCCAACGAGCTGTTTCTTCGAAAGCCTCATATTGCAGCTGCGCGGGCGCGACTAAAAGCCGCGCAAGGGGACTTGGCTAAAGCACAAAAGGATCTGCAGCGCACCCGAATCAGCGTTCCGTTTTCCGGTCGTATCGACCGTATCCATGTGGACTTGGGACAATATGTCAGCGCCGGTACTGAGTTGGCGTCAGTTTACGATAACTCGACGGTGCAAATTCGACTTCCGCTTTCCGATGAGCAACTTGGACTGTTGAGTCTGCCGATGACAGGGGCCGAGGATGGCGACGAGACGCGGGTGACCATTGAGGGGGTCATTGGGCGGGAGCCTCACGAATGGGCGGGGAAGATTTTCCGTACTGCCGGCAGCGTCGATAATCGTTCCCGGATGATTTACGCCATTGCCGAGGTGAATAACCAGGGCGATGTTCCACTGATGGTGGGGATGTTTGTCGAGGCCAGAGTCCAAAGCAAACCTTTGGCAAACGTGATCGAGTTGCCGAGAGGGGCAATTTTTCAACGTAACCGAATATACACCTTGGACAATAATGATCGGGTTGTTCCTGTCGAGGTTGAGGTGCTGTCGAGCGATGAAACCACTGTTTGGATTCGAGCGAGCGTGCATGGGAATGCTCGCGTTATGGCCTCCCGGCAGAGCTTTGTGAGCCCAGGACAGCAGGTGTTACCCCGCAGTGCCGAAGTACTCGCGCTGAGTCCTGCAGTTAACCAGGATACCCGCTGAGGCGTTGCCCGCTATGGAGACGTGAACCATGACCCGACTGGTAGACTTTTTTATTGATAATCCGGTGGCCGCCAACCTGTTGATGTTGGCTATCCTGTTGGGTGGTTTTCTCGGGTTGAATACGATTAACAAAGAGGTGTTCCCTGCAACCGAGCAGAACGTTATTAATGTCACCATGATCTATCCCGGTGCGGGGCCCCAAGAGGTAGAGCAGCAAATTGTTGTTCGAATTGAAGAGGCAGTGTCGGATCTGGCGGGAGTTTTCCAGATAACCTCCAGTTCTCGTCAAAGCTCAGGCAATGTTCGTATCGAAGTGATCGAGGGCTTCGATATCAAGCAGTTGCTGAACGATATCAAGGCGAGGGTGGACGCCATCAATACGTTTCCGCCTCGTGCCGAACGCCCGATTGTCAGCCACGAACATTTTCGGCCGCAACTGATGTTCTTTTCCCTTTACGGTGACGCCGATGAGGCGACTCTGAAGAGACTCGGTCAGCAGGTTCGCGACGAAATGCCGCTGTTGGATGGTATCTCCGATGTAACCTACAACGGTGCACGAGCGGACGAGGTCAGCATCGAAATCTCCGAGAATACGCTCAGAAAATACCGTTTAACGTTCGAACAAGTGGCCAGGGCTATCCGGCAATCATCGGTAAACCTGCCGGCGGGTATGATTCAAACACCTACCGGGGGGGTGCAGGTGCAAACCCGGGAACAGGCGTATAGTGCGC
Source organism: Pseudomaricurvus alkylphenolicus (assembly GCF_011683955.1). GTDB lineage: Bacteria > Pseudomonadota > Gammaproteobacteria > Pseudomonadales > Cellvibrionaceae > Pseudomaricurvus > Pseudomaricurvus alkylphenolicus. The sequence goes on along the minus strand of NZ_JAAQPI010000007.1, from coordinate 221,036 downwards.
AGGATTTTGCCGAAATTGTGGTTCTCTCCAATAGGGATGGCTCCCAGTTGACCCTGGGCGATATTGCCGAAATCCGAGACGGTTTCGCCGAGGAAGACCTTGAGGTGACTTACAATGGCAAACCGGCGCTGGATTTTACGGTTCACATCAGTGATAACCCGGATTTGTTTGGCGGCACGGCTGCTGCGCGCCAATATATCGAGGACTTACGCTCCATTCTTCCCCCTGGTTTAGATGTCACCATCAATTACGAAATGCGAGAGCTGTTTGACAGTCGAGTCGTGCTACTCACCAGCAACGCAGGCGGTGGTTTGCTGTTGGTGTTTTCCATTTTGATGCTGTTCCTACGCCCTCTGTTGGGGGCGTGGGTATGCCTGGGTATCGTTACCGCCTTCGCCGGCGCCTTTTGGTCATTGCCCTATGCAGGTATCAGCCTGAATATGCTGTCATTGTTTGCGTTTTTGATGGTACTGGGTATTGTGGTGGATGATGCAATTGTGGTGGGGGAGAGCATCTATTCCTGCCAGCAGTTGGGTACACACAATGCTGCCAGCGAAGGTGCAAGACGGGTGATGAAGCCGGTGATACTGGCTGTGCTCAGCACCATCATTTTCTTTTTGCCAATGCTGGGTGTCCCAACAGCGGTAGCCCCATTTACGCATTCCATATTTTATGTGGTGGCCTTCTGTCTGGTGTTTTCTCTGATTGAATGTCTGTTGATCCTGCCTTGTCACCTCGCGCACCTCAAGCCCGAGCGTGCCAGCAGATTCTCCTTGCTCCGTAAGCTAAGTGTCACCCGGAGCCGCGTTGCTGACGGGCTCATGAGCGTGGCCAAGCGTCGATATCGGCCTCTGTTACAGAGCGTCATCGGCAATCGCGGCGCGACACTGATCGGATTTACTCTGGTTTTTATGATCTCCGTTGCGCTCTATATTGGAGGCTGGGTGGGTACTTCGTTCTTTCCCAATGTGCCCCAAAGCTTCTTGTCAGTGAACATCACTTTACCCGAGGGGACTGCGTTTGAGGATACCCAAGCTATCGCCGACCGCATTGAACGTATCGCCATTGATATGCGCGATGACGAGAAACTGATAAAAATAAATCAAGGCAAGCCCTTTCTCACCGAAATCAAAAAAACAGCGCGAGCTGCTGAGGTTAACTTATTCGTTGGGTTGATGCAGCCTGAGAAACGGGTCGTTAACATCGACCAGGTCAGCGCACGTCTTCGGAAATTGATAGGACCAATGCCAGAAGCCAAAAGCTTTTCTCTGGTTACGGGGTTTGGTAACAATAGCGCAGATATTCAGTTGAATCTTAATGTTGCTGCCAATGATTATCCGTCCCAGTTGCAGGCGGTAAACGCAGTTAAAGAGACTTTAGCGGCTTATCCTGGCGTCGAGAACGTACGCAGCAGTTTACAGTCGGAGCGAGTGGAAGTGGTTGTTGGCCTCAGGGATCACGCCACCACGCTTGGAATAACCACGGAAACGGTTGCCCGCCAGCTCAGGCAGGGTCTTTACGGAGAAGAAGTGCAGCGTATACCCAGGGCCAAGGAAGATGTGCGGGTGATGTTGCACTACCCCAAGGCTGATCGCAGCCACCTTGGCATGCTGGATAGTATGCGAATCCGGACTGAGGATGGCACAGAAATTCCATTGAGTGCGGTGGCAGATATTCACTTAATGCCCGGTTTCAGCGCTATTGAGCGAACCTCTCGCAAGCGTAATATCAGCATCACCGCAGATACCGTCGAAGGGGTAGACGCATTGGCAATCTACCATCACATGATGGAAAAAAACGCGTTACAGTGGCAGCGCAGTTTTCCCGGCTTTGATCTCAGTAGCGACGGTAATCTAAGATCCCAGGCTCAATTTGGCGAAGGCCTGGCCCGTAACTTCCTGATGGCACTGCTCGCCGTTTATGCGCTGATGGCAGTGGCATTTAAGTCTTATGGTCAGCCCTTTATCATTCTTACCGCTGTCCCTTTTGGCTTTACTGGTGGGTTGGTGGGACATCTTCTACTGGGACACGACATCAGTATGATGTCATTCTTTGGCTTTCTTGCCTGTGCGGGAGTTGTTGTCAACGATAACCTGGTATTGCTCGACCGGCTCAATCATCTTAGATCCCAGGGTGTGGATATAGTGAAGGCGGCGCTAACGGCCGGACAGGACCGCTTTCGCCCCATCGTGTTAACATCACTGACCACGTTTGTTGGTCTGCTGCCCATATTGTTTGAACAAAGCAGCCAGGCAAAATTCCTGATCCCAATGGTGATCTCCCTGGGTTTTGGTGTCCTGTTTGCCTCGGTGGTGACCCTGTTTCTCGTCCCCTGTCTGTACGTGATTTGGGACCGCTGGACGTCAAAGCTAGGGCTTTTCTATGCGAAAGTCGGGGGACGTTTTGGTGGCGTCCCCCATAAGCAGGCTTGAATCTAATGAACTTCGATGCGGCGGCTTTGCGGTGCCTTGGGCTCGCGCTTGGGCACGGTCAGGTGCAGGATTCCATCCTTAAAGGTGGCATCAATGTCTTTTTCCTTGACATCGCCCATCAGGTTAAAACTGCGCATAAAACGGCCATAGCGGCGCTCCTGGCGTAATAGCTTGCCATCCTTCTCTTCTTTGTCTTCCTGGTGCAGTTCGGCCTCAACAGTCAGAACTCCGTCTCTCAGAGTGACTGTAAGATCGTCCTTTTTCACGCCCGGTAGCTCAGCGCTGACCATATAGGTCTTGTCATTTTCACGGATGTCCACCCGTGGAGAAAAGAACCCTTCTCCTTGCTCGGACATAAACCGCGAGGGGGTAAAGAAATTGTCGAACATGTGCTCAAAGTTCAACAGCGAATCACGTGGAATCAGACTCATGGTGATATCTCCCGTATGAGTTGAGGTTTATGTAGACAATAGAAATATGGTATCCAATCTCTTAATTTCAAATGCACTCTTTGCAATATTTGGCTATAAACAGTTGCGTTATTATGTGGACGCGCTTGCCTGTGGCATACTACGCCTCTTATTGATTCTGATAGTAACAGCAGTGTTGTAGTTATGGACAAAGCAGACAGTATCATCGCGTATCAGGGGCAGCCCGGCGCCTACTCCCACCTTTCCTGCCACCGGGTATTCCCCGACATGCAAGCTTTTGCGTGCGATTCTTTTACCCAGGCAATGTTTATGGTGGAAAGGGGCGAAGCGGATCTGGCGATGATCCCACTGGAAAATTCGACGGCGGGTCGCGTCGAAGAAATCTATCGGCTTATGCCAAAGACCAAACTGCATATTATTGGCGAGCACTTTGAACCGGTAAATCACTGTTTATTAGCGCTGCCTGGCACCAAACTGGAGGACCTGAAGACGATCTCCTCTCATCCCCAGGCATTGGCGCAGTGCGATGGTCATATTAAACAGTTGGGCTTGGAGCAAAGCGCAGCGCTGGATACCGCCGGCTCGGCCAAAGAGCTGTCTGAAAGCGGCGATGGCACCCATGCGGCCATCGCCAGCAGCCTGGCTGCGGAACTCTATAACCTCGATATCCTGAAAGAAAACTTCCAGGATAAAACCGGTAATACCACCCGTTTTATGGTGCTATCGCGCGACAGCCATATGCCTGAGTATGAGCCCCAGACAAAGTTCGTGACATCGGTGATGTTCACCGTGCGCAACATTCCTGCGGCGCTCTACAAAGCTCTGGGTGGTTTCTCCACCAACGGCGTCAACATGATCAAGCTGGAGAGTTATATGGCGTCAGACACCATGCAGGTCTCAAGCTTTCACCTGGATGTGGAGGGGCACCCCGATCAGGACAGCATGAAGTTCGCCATGCAGGAACTGAACTTCTTCGCCAAGGAGGTGCGCAACATCGGCACCTATCCGGCGCATCCCTTCCGCTATCGTGCCGACACGGTTATCGAGGATTGATCAGCCGGTGAAGTAGTTGACGCTCAGCGCCATGGCGACGGTCAGGCCGATAAACACCAGAATCAGGTTTCGCAGATTGCGCCAGGTATCCTGGTCGCTGAGGGCTTTATCGCTCATGGATCACCACCTCCGCTTTTAATAGTCCAGCCACATTAATCGGTGGTTGGGCATGGGATATTGATCCAGGTCAACGGTGCCCGCATTAGTCTATCGACTGGCACTCGATTTCAATGGCGTTGATAAATTGGACGCCAGTGCCGGATTGAGCAAAATTTAATCAATTAAAGGGGCTCGATCCTACAAAATGCCCTCAGCAATGAGGCGGGTTTTGGCATCTAATGCTAGTATTGCACCTGATCACACGTTTGAGCGGTAAAATGAAACAAGTCATCCTTTCCACCCTGATTCTTCTCCATAGCCAAGTTGTCCTGGCCGGAATTACCGACATCTTCAAAGACGAAGAGGGCAACACCAACTGGCAGCACCTGGCCAACTGGACCAGCGGTACTCTGATTATTCTGTTAACGATTGTTGTGGTGAACCTGTTTATCACTCGCAACAAGGCCCACCAGGCCAATCGGGCTCTGGAAGCAATCCGTAATGACTTGGAACTGAGGGTGCAGGAACGCACCGCGACTCTGGACGAAGCCAACCAGAAGCTGACAGATACCAACAAGTTGTTGGAAGATGAGGTCTCCCAGCACGTGATTACCTCCCAAAGGCTGCGCGCGTCCGAGTCCTATATCAAGAATATTCTGACCTCGATGCCACTGATGCTGATCGGGCTGGATGAAAAGGGCCAGATCACTCAGTGGAACCAACGCGCCGAAGAGGTATCCGGCCATCCCTCCGATGACGTCATGGGCAAGAACCTGTGGGAAGCCTACCCGGTGATTACCATTTCGCCGGACCAGGTCAAGCAGGCAATGGAGAAGGGCGAGGCGGTTACCATCAAGCACAGTCAGCGGGGCCGGTACCATTATGACATCACCATTTATCCGCTGCAGGGCCAGGTGGAAGCCGGTGTGGTGATTCTGGTTGACGACGTCACCAAACGGGTGAAGACCGAAAACCGACTGATTCAGCGCGATAAAATGTCCTCCATGGGAGAGCTGGCCGCCACCATGGCTCAGGACATCGATACCCCCCTGCAGGCGATCTTCAAGGACCTGGAGGTCTATCGCAACCTGCTGGCCAGTGGCGCCCTGACGGTCAATGGTGAGGGCAATGACAGTGAGGTCAACAAGCTCGATGAATCACTGGCCGACGCGTTGGACCAGGGCCGCTATGTGGCATCGGTGATCGGCAATCTGCTCGCCTTTGCCCGCAGTCGCAATGACGAAAAGCAGGCGATCAATGTACCGGAGGTGATGGACCATTCGCTCAAGCTGGCCAGTGAAATGCTGTCGGTACCTTCCAAATTGAAATTCGAAGACATCGAGATCGAGCGTAACTACGAAGAAGGCCTGCCGCAGATCCAATGCTATGTATTCGAATTGCAGCAGGTCTTTCTCAGTCTGTTCCGACACGCCTTGGGGCAAATGCCTGGATCGGGCCGGGAACCGAAGATTTCCATTCGTATTCTTGAATGCTACGACGCGATCTGGATTCAGATACAGCACAATGGCATCGGGTTGACCAGTGAAGAACAACAGTATCTGTTTGAGCCTTTCTTTGGTGATGGTGCGTCAGAAGACGATTACGACATTGGTAAGCGACTGTCGTTTTCTCACTTTATTGTCAGCGATCACCATCAGGGCGAGATGGCGGTAACTTCCGACGTGGAGGTGGGCAGCACCTTCCATATGCAGATCCCAATTGATCAATAATACCGACAACTAATTTGCTTCCTGCTCGCCGCGATACTCGGACGGGGTTAGCCCCGTCCAGCTCTTAAATGCGGTGCAAAAGGAACTTGCCTGGTTGTAACCCAGCCTCAAAGCCACATCCAATGTTGATAGCTTTTCTTCTTGCAGGTGCTGCAGAGCCAATTCATGGCGAACATTGACCAGTAATTCGTGAAAACTGGTGTTTTCCCGCTTTAGACGGCGTTGCAGGGTTCGTGGTGCTACGTGCATTAGCGCCGACAATGTCTCTACGGTGGTTTCGCCCTGGGGCAGCTGTTGGCGAATATGGTATTCCAATTTCTCTGAAAAAGCGCAGGCTGCTCGCAAGTGAGCAATCGCCTCTTCCGCTTCACGGCACAGCACTCGATGTACACGTTCGTTGGCATATCGTACCGGCGCGTCGATATCTGTTCGGCGAAACGTAATGCTGTTGTATGGCTGATCAAAGCTTACATTATTGCCGTAGGTTTCGCTAAACAGCGATGTGATTCGAGGACGTGTATAGGTGAGCTCGACACTGGTGGGGATGATGGTTCTGCCGCTGAGTGCCTGAGAGTTGGAAATCCAGCCGGCGGTCACCGCATCTACAAAGCAGCGGTCGGAGACAATGTCTCGGCTGTAGGGATACCAGCGAATACTGCAGGTGTCACCTTCATTGAGCAGTTGCGAATTGCCCGTATTCATCACCAGGTGACGATAACGAAATACCAGCTCCCAGGCGGCGCGGACCGTCGGAGCGGTGTAGGCTGCCATGCCGACCAAACCCATCCCGCAGGGATGGGCGTTGAGCACATAATGGAGCCCCAGATCCTCAATTCCACAATGGCCTCGTATCAACCGGATCAGTTGATATAAATCGGCGAGAGGATAGTGAGTCTCCAAATCCTCCAGAATGCCGGGCGACAGTCCCGCCTGCAGCAGCAATGAGTCGCGATCACAGCCGAGGCCCTGAGCCGTGTCCAGAACGTTTCTGAACCAATAGCCCACGACGCTCCATTCTGGCGATATTGATAAGGTGTCGTGGTTTCGCAAGGCCTTCTCCTGGTCAGATGGAGGCATTTCACAATGACATCATCCTAAGTCATTGATTTTTATTGGTTATTGGTTGGGCGCAGACAATTTAAGAGTAGTCTGGATTGATCTATCATCGTCCAACTCGTCTTATAAAGCTACAGGGTGGCGCGAATTCGAAATCAACTTGCCGCTAATTCGCACGGGCCGAGTGAGCGGAATGCCTAGAATAGAGGGCCATCTATCGTTCAAAACATAACAAAGAGACGAGGAGAGTATCCATGAAAAAAACCACTTCCCTGGCGGTTGCCGCTGCTGTTTCTCTGGGAGCCATCGCCGAAGAGCCGGGCAGTTTTGCCCTTGAGGAGGTTGTAGTTACCGCCCAGAAGCGCGCCCAGGATATGCAGGATGTACCTATCGCCGTGACGGCCATGTCTGCCGAAATGATTAAGCAGGCTGGCATCAGCGATATGAAAGGTATCGCCGTACGCACGCCCGGGTTTAGCATGGGCAGCTTTAACCCGGCCCAGCCACAAATGTTTATTCGCGGCATCGGCAGTAATGGCGATGGCGCCGGCGGTGGCGAGCAGTCTGTGGCGCTGTTTCTCGACGGTGTGTATATCAATCGCAGTGCCGGCGCCGGCACAGAACTTTATGACCTGGAAAGCATTGAGGTGTTACGTGGTCCTCAGGGGACTCTGTGGGGCAAAAATGCCATCGCCGGCGCCATCAACCTGACCAGCAAGCGACCTTCTGAGGAACTGGAAGCCTCCCTGGAAGTGGGCGCGGGAAACTATGGTCTGCAAAGCTATCGGGGCATGGTCACAGGCCCTCTGGCGGAAAATATAAACGGCAAGATCAGCTTTAGCCGCAAAAACCGCGACGCCTATGTGGACAGCGTCATTGATCCGGATATTGAAACAGGAGACCTCGATAGCGGCAATGTTCGTGCCCAGGTGTTGGTTACTCCTCAGGACAATCTGGAATTGCTGCTGACCCTTGACTACGGCACCGACGAGCGCAGCGGCTCGGCGGTGGTTCCTGCCGGCGATCAGGGGCTGGTCGGAATGTTCCTGCAATCGCCGGCGTTGCCCCAAACCGGCTTCCACGAAAATTACTTGGAAGATGCCGGCCGCACTCATGTTGACGCTAAGGGCATTTCGCTTCAGGTGGATTGGGATAATGATTTTGGTACCTTGACCTCTCTGACCGCTTGGCGGGAGAGCGCCACTGCCATGAACCAGATCTCCCTGGGGACTGGCATTACCGCGTTTCCAGTGCTCACTATCGATAATTTCGTGAAAGAAAACAGCGAAATGCTCAGCCAGGAGTTTCGTTTGGCGGGTGAACAGGGCGACCTGAATTGGCAGGCAGGTATCTATTACAACAACGAAAAGACAAATCGGACTGAGGGGGGCGCCTTTACCACAGCAGTCGATCTCGGTGCACTGTTTACGGGGGGCGGTGTGGTACCTCTCGGCACCACCATAGCTCTGCCCGATGACTTCTCCATTCAAGGTAACGAAACCACCAGTGTTGCAATATTTGGGCAGGGTACCTACTCCCTGACAGAGGATCTCGATCTGACCTTGGGGGTGCGCTACACCCGCGAAGAAAAAGACTTTACCAATGTCGGCACCGGGGGGGCGGGTTTGTATGTGCTGGAGAGTTACGACGTCGCCGTGAGCGAAACCTGGACGGCGCCAACTTATAAGTTGGTGGTCAACTACCATGTCAACGACGACACCATGGTATACCTCAGCGCTGCCAGCGGATTCAAGAGCGGCGGCTTCGATGGCACGGCGTCCACCGGAGAGGGAGCGGCGACGCCATTCGACGAAGAACAGGCATTGAATCTGGAACTGGGCTTCAAGTCGATGCTGCTTGATCGTCGCCTGCGTTTAAACGGAGCGCTGTTTAATACGCAATACGAAGACCTGCAGATTCTCCAGACCTTTCCCAATGGTAGCCCGGTACCTCCATTGCAAACCAAAAATGCCGGTGAGGCGGTGAGCCAGGGTATTGAACTGGAAGCCACATTGGCGTTGACCGAAAACCTGCAGCTATCCGCCACCTATGCCTATCTTGATACTGAATACACCCAGCTGGATGGCAACCTCGAACCCCATGAAGGCAATAAACTGCGTAACGCGCCGAAACATGCTTACAGCCTTGCGGCGCTCTATGACTGGGATCTGGAGAGTGGTGGAAGCGTTAATGCCCGGGCGGAATATGTGGCCAAGGATCAAGCTTATCAGGATGTACAGAACGTCGACTATGCCGCGATTCCCGCCTACAGAGTCACCAACTTGAGATTGACCTATGTCTCGCCTGAAGAGCATTGGGAAGTGGCGGGCTGGATCAATAATGCATTTGACGAGGAGTACTACCTGCACAACTACGCGTTGGCTCCCTTTGGCGCGTTTCACATTCCCGCGATGCCTCGTACGGTGGGCGTCACCGCAACCTGGAATCTTTTCTAAGGAGTGTCTGCTTATGAACAGAAATAACACTAGCACATCATCTGGTTTGGTCTGGTGCCTGAGTATCCTGTTGGTCTGGTCGCCAGCGCTAATGGCCTGTACCGGTATTCAGGTAAAGGCTTTGGATGGCAGTGTGATCTTTGCCCGTACTCTGGAATTTGGGTTGCCCTTGGAGTCAGAATTGACGTTTGTGCCCAGACAGCAAAGCTTTCAGAGTCAGCTCAACGACGGCAAGTCGGGGGCTGAATGGAAAAACCGTTACGCTTACCTCGGCGCCAGCGCCCTGGAACAGAACTATATGGGAGAGGGTTTCAACGAGAAGGGGCTGCATGTCGGTGTCTTCTATTTCCCGGGCTTTGCCGAATACGCTCAACTTAAGTCTTCGCAGCAGTCGCGCGCAATGCGTCCGCTGGATGTCACCGGCTGGCTGTTGGGGAACTTCGATTCAGTCGACGCTGTGGTCAAAGGTCTAGCCGACGTCGACATTGTGGAAACTTTCCACAAGCCCTGGGGAGAGGACTTTGTGTTTCCCCTGCATTGGATGGTGCAGGACGAAACCGGTCGGGCCTTGGTCATTGAACCTATCAAAGGTGAATTGATATTGCATGAAAACCCCGTTGGGGTTTTTACCAACGCCCCCAGCTTTGATTGGCATCTGACCAATTTGCGGAACTATGTAAATTTGCACGCAGATAACGTTAAGCAGCTTAACCTGAGTGATGCCATGACGTTAAAACCCTTTGGTGAGGGCTCAGGAATGATCGGTCTGCCCGGTGACTTTACGCCGCCATCACGATTTGTTCGGGCGGCTGCGTTGTTGCATTCAGCGATACCCGCAAATAATGCCGAGGAGGGGGTGAGTCTCGCCTGGCACCTGATCAACAATATCGATATTCCCAAGGGGGCGGCACGAGGAACGGTAACGGGCACCCCTCACTACGATCATACCCAGTGGGTGTCGGTATCCGATATCAGCAACCGACGCTTTTACTTCCGCAGTTATGAGGATCACAATATTCGCTATATGGACTTGAACGATCTGGATTTGGATGGAGATCGTATACTGACCACGGATATGGATACGCGCGGAGGTTATCAGCAAATCAGTTTCCACGATCAGGCCTCAAGTCAGCAACAAGCGAAGGCGAATGTTCGATGAGAATCATAACCCTGGTGGCGCTCTTGCTGAGTGTCACTACTCAAGCGGGTGAACCCGTAGCGATCTACACGGCAGCGGAAATCATCACAATGGAATCGGACCGCCCCCGGGCGGAAGCTGTGGCAGTTGCCGATGGAAGAATTGTTGCTGTGGGTTCTCAGGCGGAAATTCAACAGCAACTGGGGGGGCGGCCGTATCGGGTGGACTCCAGCTTCGCGGACAAGGTGTTGATGCCGGGATTAATCGACAATCACCTGCACCCATCTATGGCTGCTGTTTTGTTGCCGATGGCCTTTATCACCCCCTTTGATTGGCAGGTGCCTGGCCAAAGCGTCAAGGGTGTGCAGGGAAGGGAAGCCTATCTCCAGGCATTGCAACAAAAGGAAACTGAAACAAAGGGCGATGAATGGCTGTTTACCTGGGGCTACCACCACTATTTCCACGGAGGCATCAGTCGTCAAGATCTTGATGGGATTTCCAGCCGGCGTCCGATTATTGTCTGGCATCGCTCCTTTCATGAAATCTATATCAATACGCCGGCCCTCAAAGCTCTGAACATTACCGCTGATAAGGTGGCAGGACACCCACATATTGATTGGGACAAAGGCCATTTTTACGAAACTGCGCTGCCGTTTGCATTCGCACATCTGGGGCCAAAAATTCTAGCTCCCAACTGGTTTCGAGGCGGGCTCGAAAGCGTGCGTGAGGCAGTACATCGCGGTGGCGTCACCACTATTGCGGACATGGCAGCAGGCATGTTTGGCCTCAACATGGAGTGGCCCCATCTAAAGGCCGTTCTCGACAGCGAACAAACACCGTTTAGGACACTGATGATTCCATCTGCTGCCAGCTTCGGTGGGGCGCCCGGTGACGAGCAGTCAATGCACACAATCAGCGGATTGCCAGAGCGCAACAGCGAGAAGCTGAAATTCGTCAAACAAGTCAAATTACTGGCCGATGGTGCGTTCTTTTCTCAGCTGATGCAAATGAACGATCCCGGTTATCTGGATGGACACCATGGTGAGTGGCTGATGGAACCGGAACTCCTGGAGAATGCCGCGCGGGCCTATTGGCAGGCCGGCTACCAGCTTCATATTCACAGCAATGGTGACAAAGGCACTGAGGTGGTTTTGGATATCCTGGAAAAGTTACAACAGGAGCATCCCAAGGATGACCATCGTACAACCCTGCATCACCTCGGCTACTCCACCGAAGCGCAAAGCGCTCGCATGGCTGAGTTGGGGGCATTGGTTTCCGCCAATCCCTATTATCTGTATGCCTTGGGGGACAAGTACTCAGAGATTGGATTGGGTGCGGAACGGGCGTCCGAAATTGTTCGGGCCGGCTCTTTGGTAAAGCATGGTGTGCCCTTATCTCTGCATTCCGACTTTACCATGGCTCCGGTGGAGCCTCTGACCCTGGCCTGGGTCGCGGCCAACCGTAAAACGGCCGCGGGGACTGAGATGGCGTCAGACCTTAAATTGACATTGGATCAGGCACTTCGGGCGGTGACCATTGACGCGGCCCATGCGATTCGAATGGAGCAGGAGGTGGGTAGCATCGCTGTTGGTAAAAAAGCAGACTTTACGGTGCTGGTAGCGGACCCCTACCGGATTCCCCTATCGCAGCTGAAAGACATTTCGATTTGGGGAACGGTGTTTGAAGGGCAGGTGTTTCCAATTGCTCGATAGACTGATCGCTTGGTTGACTGCACCGGACCCACTACAATAGCTGGCTGCAGCGTCGTCCGGAAACCGGCAGGAGCCAGTTCACGGATGTGAACCAAACCAGTCCGGAGAGCCCGTTGGTCCAGTTACGAAAAGCCCCCAAACAGGCCCGCGCCAAACAGCGGGTCGCTAAGTTGCTTGAGGTGGCCGAGCAGCTGCTGATCGACGAGGGCTATGACTCCTTCAGTACCAATCGTGTCGCCAAAGAGGCAGATATCAGCATTGCTTCGCTGTACCAGTACTTTCCCAACAAAGAAGCCCTGGTATACGCCATCAACCGCAAGATGCTGGATGAGGTGCTGGAGGGCTGCGAGCGCTACCTCGAGCTCAGTGAAACTCTGGGCTGGAAGAAATTATTTAAACGCATGGACGATGACTTTCTGGCCAGTGAGGAGCATATCAAGCTGGTGCGGGAGCTGGATCACGCCATTTTTACCAGCGAGGAGCTGCAGCAGATGGAGCGGCAGCATACGGATGCCATCGCCGACTTCTACGTGCATCTGCTGCAGAATTACGGCTCCACTTGGCCACGCCATGCCCTGATGAATACAGGCAGGTTTCTCTACCATACCGCCAACAGCATCTATTACGACCAGCCACACGCCCACGGCCGGGATCGCAGTGAGACCATCAAGATCTACCAAATGGCCATTTTCCCTTTAGTGGAACGAGCGATTTCCCAACCCTGGGCGTGACTCGGCAGTCAATCTTGCCGCCCCTGATACTATTGACTTTAGGGGTTTGTCTGTATAAATTTGGTGCAATTAAATTGTGCACAACTTAAGGCGGCAGTCCCATGAAATCCATTAAGAAGGTTGTTCTGGTTCTAAGCGGTTTGATCGTTCTGGGGGGGTGTTCCCTGCTGGCTCAAAACCTTACCGCACCCTCCCACTTGGGTCACCAGAACGGCCAGCTGGCGCCAATGCCGGACAAACCAAATGCGGTATCCACTCAGACTGATCAGACGGACAAGCGAGTCGAGCCGCTTCCCGCCAGGGGCAGCCGCGAGGCGACCATGGTTGCTGTCGTGGCTGTGCTGGAGGCTATGGGTGGTAACGAGATTCAGCGCCAGGATGGCCCCTACCTCTACAGTGTGTTCACCACGCCTGTGATGCGCTATCGCGATGATGTGGAGTTCTATATTGATGAAGCCAACGGGGTGCTGCATTTTCGCTCTCAATCCCGCGCCGGTTACTCGGATATGGGGGTAAACCGTAAGCGCTACGAGCAGTTTCGCGAACTCTATCTGCGATAATCCAACGCAATATTGGGAACGTATACCGGAGCGTGATGTCAACAAGCTCAATGTATTACCGCCCTTGTGATTGTCGGGCGGGTTATTTATTTGAAGCCGGAGTTCTTGCATGAGCCGCACCAAAGTCTTGCTGTTGATTGTGATCGCCGCTGCCCTCGCGGCGGTCTATTATTTTGATGCCACCCGATTCCTGAGTCTGGAGTACTTTAAGTCACAACAGGCCGCCGTGGATGAGTTTGTAGCCACTCGACACCTGCTCAGTGTGGTGATTTTCTTTGGCGTCTATGTGGCTGTTACCGCCCTCTCCATTCCCGGTGCCGCGCTGATGACACTGATTGCCGGTGCACTATTTGGCTTGCTTGAAGGGCTGATTATTGTTTCCTTTGCATCGACGCTGGGGGCGACACTGGCGATGTTAGTGTCGCGGTTATTGCTGCGGGATGTTGTTCAAAAGCGTTTTGCTTCGCAGCTCAAAACCATCAACACCGGCGTTGCAAAAGAGGGGGCGCTGTATTTGTTTACACTGCGTCTTGTGCCCGTAGTTCCTTTCTTTGTCATCAACCTGGCGATGGGTCTGACTCGGATGCCGGCGCGCACCTTTTTCTGGGTCAGCCAGGTGGGTATGCTGGCGGGAACGGCGGTCTACGTCAACGCGGGTACTCAGATTGCCAATATCGATTCCCTGCAGGGCATTGTCTCCGCGCCCATTATTCTGTCATTTGTGCTGCTGGGTTTGTTCCCCTGGTTTGCCCGGCATTTGGTGGCGTTGGTCAAACGTCGTCAGGTTTACAAGAACCATCCCAAGCCTACGCAGTTTGATGAGGACATCGTGGTGCTCGGCGCGGGCTCCGGAGGTTTGGTAACGGCTTATATCGCGGCGATGGTGAAGGCGCGAGTGACGCTGATCGAAAGGCACCAAATGGGTGGTGACTGTCTCAACACCGGTTGTGTGCCTTCCAAAGCGTTAATTCGTTCGAGCAAATTTATGGCTGATGCCAGCCGTGCTTCAGATCTGGGTTTTCGCAAGGCGGATGTGGAGTTCAGCTTTGGCGATATTATGGCTCGTGTGCAGCGGGTGATAAAAGACATCGAACCTCATGATTCCATCGAGCGCTATACCAACCTGGGCGTAAACGTGGTGCAGGGTGAGGCCAGGATTACGTCTCCCTGGACGGTGGAAGTCAACGGCCAGACCATTACCACGCGTAATATTGTGGTGGCTACCGGTGCGCGTCCGTTTGTTCCGCCGATTAAAGGGGTGGAGGATATTGATATTCTGACCTCGGACAATTTGTGGCAGTTGCAGGAGCAGCCTGAGCGTTTGTTGGTATTGGGTGGCGGTCCGATTGGGTGTGAACTGAGTCAGAGTTTTGCCCGTCTGGGCAGTAAGGTGACTCAGGTGGAGATGTTGCCGCGTCTGATGATTCGTGAAGACGAGGATGTTTCCACCGCCGTGCAGCAGCGTTTTGCCGCTGAGGGAGTGGATGTCAGGGTCGACCATAAGGCGGTGGAGTTTGTGAAGCGCGATGGTCGCCAGATTTTGATTTGCGAGCATGGTGACGAAAAGGTAGAGATTGAATTTGATCGCGTCCTGGTGGCAGTGGGTCGTGCCGCCAACAGTCAGGGCTTTGGGCTGCAGGAGCTGGGTGTAGAAACCAATCCTAATGGCACTATCGCTGTAAACGAGTACCTGCAGACCCGTTATCCCAATATTTATGCAGTGGGTGATGTAATTGGGCCTTATCAGTTTACTCACACCTCTGCGCATCAAGCCTGGTATGCGGCGGTTAACGCATTGTTTGGGCGCTTTAAGTCTTTCAAAGTGGATTATTCGGTAATTCCCTGGGCCACTTTTACCGAGCCTGAGGTGGCTCGGGTAGGGCTCAATGAGCTCGATGCGAAGGAGCAGGGGATTGATTACGAGGTCACTTGTTTTGATGTGGCGGAGTTGGATCGGGCTATCGCCGATGAGGAGGCTCATGGCTTTGTGAAGGTGCTGACGGTACCCGGCAAGGATAAGATCCTGGGTGTGACGATTGTGGGGGAACAGGCCGGTGATTTGATCGCTGAGTATGTGATGGCGATGAAACACAATATCGGCCTCAATAAAATTCTCGGCACGATCCATATTTATCCGACTCTGGCTGAGATGAACAAGTACGCAGCCGGCGAGTGGAAGCGGGCTCGTAAGCCCGAGGCGTTGTTGGCGTGGGTTGAGCGTTTCTTCAGTTGGCAGCGTGGCGATAAGCCGGCGCCGGCTACGGCGCCCCGTTCTTACGGTTCCTTGGCTGATCGCGGTGCGGATGCGAGTTAGCCGTCTTTCAATACGATGACATCCCAGTAAGGAGAGAGAGTTTTATGATTAGGTTGCACCATCTGAATAAGTCGCGTTCCAAGCGTATCATCTGGTTGTTGGAGGAGCTGGGTGTTGATTATGAGATCAAGTCGTACCAGCGGGATGCGCAGACGCGTTTGGCGCCGGCGGAGTTGCGGGCGGTTCATCCGTTGGGCAAGTCTCCGGTGATTGAGGATGGCGATTTGACGGTGGCGGAGTCGGGCGCGATTACGGAGTATCTGGCAGCGACTTATGGTGCGGATACGCTGGTGCCGCAGCCGGGTACGGTTGAGTATGTGGATTATATTCAGTGGTTGCATTTTGCGGAGGGGACGGCAGCCTTTCCGTTGATCGCTACGTTTATTTTGAGCGCGGATAATAGCCAGGACTGTAAGTTGGGTGAGTATTCCACTCGCAATATGATTGCCAATCTGGGGTACGTCAATCAGTTGTTGGAGAGTCGGACTTATTTGGTGGGTGAGCAGTTTACGGCTGCGGATATTTTAAATGCGTTTGTGTTTGAGGCTGTGGCTGCCAGTGTGGGGCTGGATCATTTCCCGAAGTTGGCAGAGTATCTGGAGAGGATTAAGTCTCGCCCTGCGGCGCAGAAGGCTGATGCTTTGGAAAAACAGTATGATGCTGAAGAGGCTTAACAGGCATTACTGGTTCGGTGTTTGAGGTTGCAGGAGCCGTCAGGTTTGGTGCCATAACGGGCAGCTGGTACGTTGTTTTCGGAGCTGTCGGGCGCCCCTCCGGGGTACCCTCAGTCCCGAAAAAGCCCGGCAAAAAACGCCGGTCTTTTTCACTCCTTCGGCGCTCCTCTTTTATGCTCCGAAAACAACGCACCAGCCACCCTTGACTCTGTAGTTCTCGTTGTTTAATGCCTCAACCTTATGGGGTGTTTTGGAGTATGTACCGACAATTTGTAGTTTTACTGATTGTTGGCGACTGCCATTATGACTTCGATGGAATCTTCGCCATTTTCCATAGAGAATGGAAGAGTCACTGAGTAGTTCGAGAAACCAGCTCGTTCGTAGGCTTCCCTAATTTCTTTTTCTGAAAAACCACTTCCCGGTTCATTTTCCTGCTTGAGCCAGTCCCACTGGACCAAGCGTCCCTCTCTTTTCAGCAGCTGTTTGAGTAATTTAAGGGTGTTGCCAAAGTCCGGAACAAAGGCCAGTGAGGATGAGGCAACGATAAGCTCAAATTCTTCTCCTAACAGAGGGTTTTCATCTATCTCACTCTGAGACAGTTCAGATGAAATGGTATTCACGTTGCCGATGCGTTTTGCATCAAGAACGTCAATCATTTTTGAGGAGGGATCCAGAGCGACGATTGATGTGGCGTGTCGGGACAGTTTTTCGGTGAGCAGGCCAGTCCCACAGCCGAAATCGAGGATGCGAAATCCATCGATGTCGAGCTTTGCAATTAAGGATTGATAGGCGTTGTCTGCATAAGCAATAACGGACGCATTGGTATCCCAGTCGTCAGCGTAATCGTCCCAAGTGTCGCTCATAGCGGGAATCCTCTACTGCCCAAAGTTGCAATCAGGGCAGTGATTCTAACCCATTTGGCGGTAAATGGTGTATGGGTTGAGACGACTGAGCTGTCTTCAATGGATAATCCAGTTGTTCAGTCAATATCAAACGCGTGCTTCAGCACATCAAAATAGATGGTATGTGCTCGTTTCGATACCCGTGCGCCGGGAACTTTAAATTCAAACGCGTGGGTGCCGCCGGGAAAGATGTGCAGCTCCGCCGGAACACCCGCTTCCAGCAAGCGCCGTGCATAGAGGATGTTTTCATCCAAAAATAAATCCAGACTGCCGACGCCGATGTAGGCGGGGGGCAAGCCACTGAGGTCCTCGGCTCGCGCAGGTACGGCGTAACAAGGCAGTGACTCCGGGTCGCCTTCACCCAGATAAGCATCCCAGCCCTTGCGGTTGGAATCGCGATCCCAGGCAATACCGGTCAGTTCAAAATGTGTGGAAGGTTGGTCGTTGCGATCATCCAGCATTGGGCAAAACAGCAGCTGGTAGACCAGCGAGTATTCTTTCCGCTCACGAACCATCAGTGCCAGAGCCGCCGCCAGGCCGCCGCCGGCGCTGATGCCGACCACCGCAATTTTTTTCGGATTGATTTCCAGAGTGCCGGAGTTTTCCACCATCCACTTGAGCGTCGCGTAACAGTCATTCAACGGCGCCGGAAAGGGGTGTTCCGGGGCGAGACGATATTCCACCGATACAATGGTGCAGCCAACGCCGTCAGCCATGGTCTGCATAATGGGGGTTTCGCTGTCGATGGCTCCCAGGAAGTAGCCGCCACCATGAATCCAGAGGATGGCAGGCGCAGGGCCCTGCAGGCGGGAGGGTCGATAAACTCTAACCTTTACACGGGGGTCGCCGTCGAGCCCATTGATATCCTGGTCCTGGAAGGGCACGTCTTCCCTGACCGGGATATCGGCGATTCGATCGCGCATCATCTGATTGTATAGCGTTCGAGTGGTGGGCAGATCTGCCCATAGATCGAAGTCCATGTTGACTTCGGGCTCGACCAGCAATTCCGGATCTATAAGCTCTTTGACCATTTGTGCCTCCCAAATTATTCAACTGTGATGCTATATTAGTCTTGCTATGCTCGTCGAAATAGCTCAATTAGACGATAAAATGTAACTATAGTATGGAGTTTGCCTTTGCCGAATTCAGTTCGCAGCCAAGAACCCTACCACCAGAAGATCCTGTTTCCAGAACAACAGGGTGTCAATCTAAGCCGAATTGAACGGGATCTCACTCAGGAATGGCGGGTCAATCATCACTTTCATGACATCTGTGAGATGGTGGTTTATGAGGCGATTGAGGGGGAGATGTTCTGCGGAGGCGAGAGCCGCACAATCGGTCGGGGTCAGGTGGTGTTTGTGCCCCCCGACACGATTCACAGTTTTGTGGTCCAGCCAGGACACCAGATTTATCACGTTCTGCATTTCGAGGCGTCGAAGGTCAGTCGCATCAATCCTGACTTTCTTCTACCGGAGGGCGCTTTGCTGGCAGATGCCACGGCGCAGGATTTTGAGTGTTTACTGGGGCTATTGCGGTGGTGTCAGAGTCTGGAGGAGTCTGGAGGGGAGGAGCACTGTCCCACCACACTGAATGGGGCTCTGGATCTGATTCTCTGCCTGTTTTTTGAGAAAATTGCCGCCAGCGGTATTAGCTCCGGGGTGGCCAATGCCGGCGCTTTCGCGCCTCTGGTCAAGTACCTCAACGCTCATCACCGATATCAGCTGAGTGTGGAGCAGGCAGCGGAGTTGTGCCACCTGTCGCGCTCTCACTTTATGAGCAAGTTTAAAAAGACCTATGGGGTCACCTTTAACCAGTTTATGGTTCAGCGCAAGATAGACGCGGCCAAGTATCTGTTGCGTTCATCCAGCTTGTCTGTGACCGAAATTGCCCACCGCCTGGAGATGGACAGCGCGTCTTACTTTACCAAGGTCTTTAAAAACGAAGTGGGTTGTACCCCCAAGGCTTACGCAAGTCGTGAAAAGAAATAAAGGGCACTAACCCTCTATTTCTTTTTCCAGCTGCTCCCGGCGGGTTTGATAAACTGCCCGGCTTTGGTTTTGGCGATGGCGCGCTCACCGGCGCGCGCTTCCACTGCCTGCAGGCTGATTTTGTTCTTGGTGGCGATGGCCTGGTATTTCTGACGGCGCTTGCCGTTAACGTCGTTAACCAACCGGTGAATTTCCGGGGCACTTTTGGGTTTAACCACTTCCAGATAACCATTTGCGGTCTCGCCGACCAGCCCCTGACTCTTGGCGCTTTGCAGATCAATGGCCCATGCCAGAGGTGAAAGAGCGATACTGGCGATAAGTATCAACTGCTGCAGGAAACGCGGAAGCTTACCCAATTTGGCAGAAATGGATTTCATCATAGTGTTGGTCCCTGTAGTTAGAAGAGTTCGCTGTCTTCGGAGAAGAGCTCGTCCAGCTCTTTATCCACTTTGACGCGAATCTCATGTTCAATTTTGATGTTGAGGTTAATGGTGATCGGCTTCTCCGGGGCCTGCACTTGCACGGTTGGTGTGCAGCCCCAGAGTGTGGCCACCAGTGCCAGTGGTATTAATCGCCACAGGCCGGGTAGAGTGTTGATCATTGGTTTCATAGCATTACCATTGGCTCATTGTGTTGAGGCCCTTATTGGGCGAGTTTCTTTTCCAGATTATCGGTAAAGGTGTCTGTCAGGCGCAAGCTCTTAAACAGGTCGAGCAGGTTTTGTTCCAAATTGATATTGAAACGCACATCGCGACCATCGAATTCATTGGGGTTGTTACCGGCCAAGGTTAAGCCCATCAACAGTTTGCCGTCTGTTTCGTAGTTCACGTCGCATTGCAACTCCTGATAGCGCAAGTTCGACAACAGCTTGGTGGCCAGCTGTAATTCGGGATGGGTATCCACCAGTGCCTGCGTGGCGGTGTCGGGTTGGTAGCGAATTAATCCGCCGGGGCTGCGTGCACTCACCTGACCCTGATTCATGGTCAGCCCCTGGCTGCCATAGTCCAGAGGCAGTTCACCATCGAGTATGCCGTTGGCTTCCAACCCTGGCTGTTGATGCAATGCAACCAGTTGGGAGAGATCCCAGTCCTTTAATTGCAATACAAACGGGTTGCTCTCTTTAGTCAGATCAATGTAAAAGGGTTTGGGGCTGAAAAGGCTGCCGCCGAGCAAGCGGCTGGAATAGGCTTTTACCTCCATGGCTGGCCGGGTTGCGCTTTTCAAATTCAGGACCATTTGTGTATCGCTCATGGGTACGCCGGGATGAACCTTGGCCAGGTTGAGCTTGATGGGAGTGGTACTGTACCAGTCATGATCACGTTCTTTAAAGCTGCCGGTCAACTCAAGTCCGCTAAAACCGATTCCCTCAGCCAATCCTTCGAGGTTGTGGGCCTGGAGCTTTACCTGCTTGCTCCAGAAGCCGGGGTCTGCCCCTTGACCGGTCATGTTCGCGTCCAGTTGCAACCGACCATCGGCCAGTTCAACATCCAGCGGCAATGGTGCTAACTGTCGCACCAACGCAATAGCATCCGTAAGGCGCCCGATCTCAATGCGAGTTTCAAGCTCACCGGTCTGTTCGGAGGCGTTCCACTGCCCATTTAACACCTGCTCAGCGCCAATCGCCGCCATCTGTTGCCGCAGATTGAGCTGCCAACGGTCACCTTCACCTTGAATCTGCCATTGTGATTGCAGCTCGGGAACTGTCTGGCTATGCCATTGCAAAGACAGGCTGGTGCTGGCTTCCAGTATCCAGCCACGTTGCAATTGCACGGAAGCCAGGTTTACCTGTGCGCCCAGTTGATAGTCACCCACAGAAAAAAAGCCATTGCTGAGAGTCAGCTGCTTAAGACCCTTAGCATCTGCCAGTACTTGCGTGTCAGCGGGCAGATGCAATTGAGCCGGCAGGGGCTGGTTTCCGGTCTGCTCGGAGGCTGCCATGGTGGTATTCAGGTTTGCGGTATCCAGTAACGTCAACGTCAGCAGGGCATCCCGCCACTCCAGGCTGTGGTGTATATCTAAGGCAAACGGGGGCAAGGCCTCATAAGCTTCAGATAACTGCAGGGCAGTACGACTGGTACCATTGAGATTGATCTGAGTTGGTAATGTGGAAATATCGGTGTTTAATCGGGGGGCATGCTTGAGAGTCAACTCAAATTCTGTAGAACCCGCTAAAGGCGGAACCGACTGCAGTTGTTCTCGCAGTGTGGATGGCAGCTTCAGTTCAAGCAACTGGCGCAGAGCGGTGTAATCCACCAAGCCGGAAATCAGCCACTCAAGGTCGTCATCGGCATCATTAACGGCCGCCAGGGAAGCATCCAGCTTTGCTGCCTGCGCTCGCTCCTCACCCACCAGGCTAAGAGCCAGCTGCAGCGGTTGCTCCGGTGTCGACTCCAGGGTCAACTCCTGACCTGTGGCTTCGAGCAGATGAACCCACAACTGGTCATCCCTTTTGTGCAAGCGGGCGCTGGTGTGTAATTCCGGCAAGTTGTCACCCTTTACTGTCAGCTGTAATTGTTCCAGTTGCAGGTGCTTTAGCGGCACGGCCTGCAACCATTGTTGGGGCAGCATAGCCGCCAGAAGCTGAATCGGTGCTGAATCCTGGGAAGGGGGTGGGCTGGCATTATCGGTCAGCTGCAGTAACAATTCGCCGCTGCCAACAGCGAGCTTCTGCAGTTGGAGTTGCTGCAGACCCCGCCATCGGTACTGGAAATGCAGATCCTGTAGCTCTAATTGGAATTGGTAGGCCTCGGATTGACCCTGCAGTCGAACGGATTGGCTCTGCAGTCCTCCCCAATCCAACTCGATAGGGCTGATAGCCACCTGCTCGACACCGTAGGCGGAAAACTCCTCCTGCAGGGTGGCGCGCAGTACCGGGGCCAGGTTCTGGAGGGCGACATAGAGTGCCAACAGGGCTACCACCGCCAGAAACAGCAATAGGGCCGATACGCGAATCAGCAGGCTTCGCCAGTTTGTGTTCATTCCCTGTCCGGTGCCTCCGTCGGGCTCTAGGCTATTGATGTACCTTGGCTCTAGGCAGTGTGACCCTGAACTCGGCGCCGGGTTCCCGATTGATGACATCCACTTTGCCACCGAGGGCGTGTACCAACTGATTTACCAGGGCCAGACCAATGCCAGTGCCTACGGTTTCTCGCGTCAGCTCATTTTCCGCCCGGTAAAACAGCCGGAATATCTTTTTTATTTGCGCCTTGGGGATACCGGGGCCATAGTCCCTTACCGCAATGACAACTTGATTATTGTCTCCATCGAGTACACTAACGTCCACGACTTTTTTGTCGGCCTTTGAAGAGAATTTAAGGGCGTTGTCTACCAGATTGATCAATACCTGGGCAAGCACATCCCGGTCGACCATCACCTGGCTCGTTTGGTCCGGTATAGAGAGGTTTAACTCGAAATCCGCACTGTCGATCTGCGAGCTGAGTTTGGAACGCATTTGGTCCAGCAGTTCTGCTACAGAGTAGACCTTGATGTCCAGCTGAATGTCATTGCGGTTCATACGTGCCAACTGCAATACATTGGCGATCAACCGAGACAAACGCTCGCTTTCATCAAATATAAATTCGTAATAGCTCTTGCGTTTGGTTTCGTCCGCCCAGCCTTCTCGAAGAATTTCACTGTACATTCGAATGGATGTCAGTGGTGTTTTCAGTTCGTGACTGACGGAGGAGACAAAATCCTGTTGCTGTTGAGACAGAGCGATTTGTCGTCGGCCAAGCAAATATATCAATGCAATGCCTGTTATTAGCACCAGCGCCAGTATCAGGGCAGTCCAGCTGATGACCCGGGCACTCTGTCCGGTGGGTAACTGTTGCAGGCTATAGATTAACTCCAAATCGCTGAAAGGAGCGGAGAGGCGGGTTTGCAGCAACAGCTCGCCGCTCCCGCTTGCCTGTGGAACGTTGGCATAGCCACCGGCCACGGACAGGACATTCCCCTGAAACGCCAGCAGCAATTGCCCGACGGTGGACAGTTCGTTATCAGGAAATACGGATTGGGTCAGCCCCTGCAGAAATGCGGACTGTTCGATAAGCCCCCCCTGGATACTGCGTTGACCATCGCGCCAGACATTGCGATACAGCACAAAGTGGCCGCTGTCCAACAGCGCAAAGTCAAAGGGATCGACTTCGCTTTCAAACACGGTAATGCGTTTTGGGGTCGCCCTCTCTTCTGCTGATTGAGCATCAGCGACCTCTACAGGGGCCAGCGTGGTTTTTTCCTTGCGTGGGCTGCGCAGTTTTTTCGGCAAGGATGACCTGGCCACCGTTAACTCGGGTTCCGGGGCCAGGTGTTGTTTTTGTTCGAGTTTGAGTTGCTTTTCCTTCGCCTGCTGCGGTTCCAGATAGTTGCGTTGCAGCCTGAGATCATCAACCCGGGTGTATTCGCCGCTGGATTTTTTCATCTTGCGATTGGTAAGCTGATCTTTAAATCCGCGAAAGTCCTGTGGAGGATCGGCTGCTTGCATCACTGATTCTTGCAGTATGGTGCCCGCCTCTTCTTCAAGTGCTGGAGCGAGGGCCGCTCCAGCACTCATGTCGGCGGCATCTTCGGAATCAACAGCGGCGGCAGTTGCTCCCATGGATGAGCCGGCCAAGTGTGCCGGCAATGAAGGGCTTTCCGCCAACCGGTTATCTAACAGAATATTCAGGATCCGGTCTCGCACTCGTTTGCGTTCTGCGAGCTGATCCACGGTCACTCCATATTGCGTAGCCTCACGCTCAAGCAGGGGCAATATTGGCGAGCTGAAAGCTCCCTGGGCATTGAGCTGAAAATAGCCGATCAGGCCGGGAACATCGGAGCTCAGCGGCCAACGGGACAACGGAGAGGGTTGCAGGAAGTTTGTGTTTTCAGCAATCACCAAAAACTGATAATCCGTTGAGGGCCTGGCTTCTTCTTTACTCACAAAACGCTGCAGCTGTTCATCAATACGAGCCGACAGAGACTCGGCTTGCGCACGGAACTGATAAAAAGCTTCCCACTTCAACTGACTATAGGCGTGCCGGACCAGAACCACCGAGGGTATAGCGATGGCGAGAAAAAACAGCACCAACAGCAGCTGCAACCGCCTGAGGTTGGTTCCGGCTCGCATCACTCAGTCCACTACCAGACGATAACCGGCGCCACGCACGGTAACCAGATGCTTTGGGTGTTTGGGATCCATTTCCAGCTTGCGCCGCAGTTTGGCAATATGGATGTCTACGGTACGTGTTTCGATATCCATCGTGCGGTCGTAGCCCCACACCTTGTTGAGCAACTCTTCTCGGGGTACCGGCCGTTCAGAGTGCGCCAGCAGGTATTGGAGAACTTCGATTTCCCGACGGGTAAACGCCAGGGGCCTGTCTCCGCAGCAACCGTTCAGGTTTTCCAGATCAATGCTGGTGTCGCCCAGCTGCAGGCGGTTTTGCTGCTCTTGCAGAGCACGCGAACGGCGCAATACGGATTGCACCCGCAATACCAGCTGGGCCACGGAAAAGGGCTTGGCGACATAGTCATCGGCGCCCAGTGTCAGACCCTGAATGATTTCCTCGTCGCTGGATTTGGCCGTCAGCATAATGATGGGTTGATCCCGGTCCTGTTCCCGAATCCGTCGGCAGATCTCATAACCATCGATGCCGGGCAGCATAATGTCGAGCAAAATCATATCAAATCGGCCACTCAGGGCTTTCGTCAGCCCGGTGTTGCCATCTTCGGCGAACTCTACCTCAAATCCGTGAAAGACGAATACATCCACCAGCCCGGTCCGGATGGCGGGTTCGTCTTCAACAATCAGCAGGTTCAGCTTCCTCTCCATTTCCCGATTCCCATGCTCTCATACCCTTACAAGCCTATCACTCAGCCACGGCCTTTGCATGTAAACGCTATGTAAACTCACCGACATCATGTTTACCAAAGCGGGCCTACTGACGAGTGTGGTCCGGGCTTAAGCTGCACCCATAGAGAAGCCGATAGTAAACACGGTTGGTTGCGGAGGCACCTATGGCCCTTGTAAGACGGTTACTGAGACTTTGCCAGGCGGACTTACACCATTTACTCGATCATCTGGAACAGCCGCAAATACTGCTGAAACAGGCGATTCGCGAGATGGAGGCAGAGCTGGAACGCACAGAGCAGGCGGTGCGGCGGCTGCAACAGGAGCAGGACGCAGCTGCAGCGCGAAGTCTAGAGCTTAAGCAACTGTTGCAGCAACTGGACAGCGAGTTGGATGCCTGTCTGGCCACTGGCGATGAAGCCTTGGCGCGGAGCCTGGTCCGGCGGCAGTTGGAATCCCGGCGTTTGATGGCCAGCCTCCAACAGGGTTCGCGGCAGCGGGAGGCCTTGCTCTGCGAACGGCAACAACTGCTGAATCGCCAGCGTCACCAATTGGAGGGCGTGCGCCAAAAAGCAGACTTGTTATTGGGGGCGGGTTCTTCTCCGTTGGAGCCAAGCCCCTGCAATATCTCGATCGGGAATGACGAGGTGGAGCTGGCGCTGTTGCAGGCAAAACAACAGCGCGAGCAGCAACTGGGGGGTGAGCCCCATGGGTAAGCTCTCATTCGGTGCGGGTGTCGGCTTTGCTCTGTTCATCAGCGTATTTGGCGGTGTCCTGCAAAGCGTCATTGAACCCCTGTTGGGTAGCGACATCAGCTGGCGGCTCGTTATCACCTTCTCAGCGGCCGCTTACCTTCTGCTTCTTGGGCATCAAAGCAATGGCCAAAGTGTATCGCTGCTGTTCGTGACCTTGCTTGCGGGGGCGTTATTGTTGCCTTGGGTCATCGGTTTCGATCTTTGGGGGCACGCATCATTCTACCTTGGCCCCCTGTGGTTGGCGCGCTGCCTCTGGTTTTATCCTCGACTGGTTTCTGCGTTGACCGACTCGATCTTACAAGCCGCCAGCTTCGTCGCAGCCCTTTGGGCGCTGCAATATACCGGCAGCGTGGGGTTGTCCCTTTGGACCTTCTTCCTCTGCCAAGCCCTGTTCGTATTCATTCAACAATTTCAACATCGCAGTGATAAAGACAGCCCGGACCTGGAGTCCGGATTTCATCGAGCACACCGCTCAGCACAGTCCGCCCTGCGGGCGCTTTTATCCTCTCAACCCTGATACGGGAGAAGACTATGAACGCTTCAACACGCATTTCCGTGCCGACCAAATTGCTGGCCGTTGCATTACTAGGCGCCACTGCAGCAACTATCGCCTGGTACCCTGAAGCCGAAACGGCAATTTCCAAATTCAACCCGCCGGCTTCCCATACAGCGACCAATCCGGAGCAATCCCTCACCGCTCCCATTGTACAAAAACGCCCAAAAATCGAGGTGGTGTTTGCTCTGGACACCACTGGCAGTATGGGCGGACTGATTCAAGCGGCCAAGGAAAATATCTGGTCTATTGCCACAACCATGGCCCAGGCGGATCCCGCGCCGGAAATCTCCATTGGCCTTGTTGCCTATCGGGATCGCGGTGATGCCTACGTTACGCGTGTGATAGACCTGTCTTCGGATCTTGATTCCGTCTACAGCACATTAATGGATTTTGAAGCCGCCGGTGGCGGGGACGGACCGGAGAGTGTCAATGCGGCGCTCTATGACAGCATTCACAAAATTTCCTGGAGCCAGGACTCAGATGCTTATCGAGTGGTTTTTCTCGTAGGTGACGCCCCTCCTCATATGGATTATCAGGACGACGTCAAGTACCCGCAGAGCCTGCAGGCTGCCAATGCACAAGGCATTATTGTCAATACCATTCAGTGCGGTGAGCATCAGGATACGACTTTGCCCTGGCAGCAAATCGCTCAGCTCGCCGGTGGTCGTTACTTCCAGGTGGAGCAGTCCGGGAGTGCGGTGGCGGTTGCCACGCCGTTTGATGACCGCATTGCGGCTTTGTCGCGCTCTTTGGATGAAACCCGTGTGTACTATGGCAACGCCGAACAGAAAAAGAAACAGATGGCCAAGTTGAAGGCAACCGAAAAGCTGCACCGTGAATCATCAGCTGCCGCACAAGCCAAACGTGCCGGGTTTAATGCTTCCGGCAGCGGCAAGAAGAATTTTCTCGGTGAAGGTGAATTGGTGGATGATGTCGCTAGCGGCCGTATTGCGCTGGAGGAAGTTGCCGTAGCGGAGCTGCCCGCGCCTATGCAGGCGATGTCCCCGGAGGAACAGAAGGCAGTTATCGCCGAAAAAGCCCAAAAGCGTCAGGCGCTGAAGGAAGAAATCCGCACCTTGTCGAAACAACGTAAGGATTTTATCAAGAAAAAGGTGGAAGCAATGGAGACGGCCGAAACTTCGTTGGATTACCAGATATTTGGTGCGGTTAAGGAACAGACCAAGGATATGGGCATCACCTACGAGGCGGACGCGCCGTCGTTGTAACGGACCCACCTCGGCGGCGTGGTGCAAAAGGATGATCATTGTAGCGCATAGTGCCCATTACCTCAGCAGGTTGCGGGCCTACCCGGAAAAAGGATTTACGTCCGCAATTCCCTTCGCAAGATCTTACCCACGTTGGATTTCGGTAGCTCTTCCAGAAATTCAATGTGCTTGGGTACTTTGTAAGCGGTAAGCTGCTGACGGCAGTGGGCGCGCAGGTTGTCGGCGGTCAAATCAGGATTGGCCTTAACCACAAACAGCTTCACAGCCTCGCCGGATTTTTCATCATCAACGCCCACCGCCGCACATTCCAGCACGCCGTCGTGGCTGGAAGCGATGTCTTCGATTTCATTGGGGTAAACATTAAAGCCGGAGACGATGATCATGTCTTTTTTGCGATCAACGATTTTCAGATAACCGTCGGGTTGGCGCACGGCGATATCGCCAGTCTTGAACCAGCCCTGTTCGTCAATGGCTTCAGCGGTAGCCTCCGGGCGATTCCAATAACCGCGCATAATCTGTGGTCCGCGTGCCAACAGTTCACCTTCCTCGCCCTCGCTGACTTCCTCGCCCTCGGCGTCGACGATTCTTACCTGGGTACAGGGTATGGGCTCTCCAATGGTCCCCACCTGCTGAAAGCCGGGGCGGTTAAAGGAAACCGTGGCGGCGGTTTCTGACAATCCGTAGCCTTCGCTGATGCGGCAGCCGGTTTTTTCTTCCCATTTGTTGGCTACGTCCATCATCAGGGCGGAGCCGCCGGAAATGGTAAGTTTTAATGCACTGAAATCGATATCGTCGATCATGGGATGATTGAGCATACTGACAAACAGGGTGTTAATACCCGCAAATCCGGTAAAACGGTAGGGCTTCATCGACGTCATCATGGCGTCCAGATCTCTGGGGTTGGGGATCAGAACCGACATGCCGCCCCGGAAAATCATACCCATTAAATACGTATTGAAACCATACACGTGATAGATCGGTAGCGGAGCAATAAAGATCTCTTTGCCTTCTTCCCAAATGTCCGCCGCCCGTTCCACCTGCTTGGCACAGGCAAAAAAGTTGGCGTGGGTGAGCACGGCGCCTTTGGCAACACCGGTGGTACCGCCGGTGTATTGCAGTACCAGGGTGCTGTCCATTGAGAGAGATACGTCCGGCAGTGCCTTATCAGCGCCAGCGGCCAACACCTCAGGCAAGGTGACCAGTGAGGCGATTGAGGAATCCGGCGCCGGTTGCGGCTGAATCATATCCAGGGCGTTGGTAACAATGACCTGTTCCACCCCGGTTTGCGGGATCACTTTTTCCACCAGGGGCAATAGATCGGCTAATACCACTAATTTCTTGGCGCCAGAATCATTGAACTGATGTACCAATTCTCTCTCTGTGTAAAGGGGATTGGTATTGACCAAAATGACCCCGGCACGAATCGCGCCCCAAGCCACCACCGGATATTGAATAAGGTTGGGCAGTTGTACAGCCAAGCGATCACCCGCTTGCAAACCGCCATCGCTCAACAGCCAGGCCGCAAAGTCGCGGGTTTTCTGCTCCAGTTCGGCGAAAGTCAGGTCCTGGCCCAGGCAGTTAAAGGCCGGTTGATTGGCGTAGGTGCGGCAGGCTTCCACAAAACGCTCAACCAGGCTGGTGTAGCCGTCGGGGTTAAGCTCGGCAAGCATTTCTTTGGCGAAGGAGGTGTCAGTGGTCACGTCGTTAATTCTCATGGGCCATAGGGGTTTACCCGAGGCTATCAGCCCCGATAGATTGGCTGAAATTTATTCTGCTTATGGCAGAGTATTCGCACCGGTAATAGTGAGGACGAACTATCCGGCGCTTCGAAAAAGGGGAAGCCCCTACCAGCTGGCTTCCCAAAGGAGAGAGGATGAACTAGTCGAGCGTTAAGGATTGGCGTACCGATTCCAGCATGGTCTTGCGGTTTTCATCGCTGGTGGTTGGTACCTCATAGAAGGGATAGACGCTCACCGGACTCATGCCTACCAGCTCCAGGGTGCCCAGTGTCATGGCGCCGGTAATGGTTTCCAGCCCGATCTGAGTTGCTATGTCCTCCTCTTTGCCGCCAAAGGTTATGTAGACAGATGCACTCTTGTCAGTCATCAGCCCTTCGAATCCATTGGCGTCTTCGAGGAACGCAAAGCCATGAGAGAGTACCCGGTCTATCCAACCTTGCAACATCGCCGGGCGATCAAACCACCAGGTGGGGTAAATAAAAATCAGATTGTCGGCCCACTGAATCAGATCCTGATACTCCTGAATGTCCCGGGGTGTTTCCCCCTTACTGAACGCGATAAAGTCCTCCGCTGCAAGAACGGGATTGAACTTATCTCGATAAAGATCGGCAACTCGGAATTCGTGTCCTTGCTTATCCAGGGTTTCCACGACGGTTTCCAGAATCGCATGGTTAAAACTCTCGGGGTTAGGGTGGGTGTAGATAATCAAGTGTTTCATATGTCAATGACCTAAAATGAGGTTATAAAAAAACATGGTTTACGAAACCTGGGTTAAGAAACAAGAGTTACGACCGATCTGTACAAGTGTTGGCGATAGCTGTCATTTCGAGCGTAATTCCTTCGAGCCCCAGCTTGCTGACCTCCGCGCCCACTGTCGACGGAAAACTTGCGCTTGCCTGTTCGTAGTAGCGATTACGAACGGGAATAGCCGCGGCTAATGAATCCAGATCGGTAGCGTAAAAGGATTCACGCACCACATGTTTTAAGGTTAATTGGTGAGCAGCCAGTGTCTCTTCCAACTGACTATATATCTGTTTCGCTTCGGTTTCCGGTTGGCCCTTGCCCACAACCCGGCCTTCCTTATCGATGCTGACCAGGCCACCGATGAACAGCAGGCATCCGGCTTTTGAAGCCATGTTATATTGGTAGGCGCTTTCAAAACCTTTGTTCAGGCTAAAGGTGTTATTGGCATCGGCGGCTAACGTTGTGTTAGCCGTGCAAATTGCCGCTATGCTGATGGCGCCGGAAATCCATCCTTTCTTGAAAATGAGTGGAATAGGCATCACAAAAATCTCCCGTTTCTTGAATTAAAAGCGATAGTTTGCGTCCAGGCCGAAGGTGCGGGTGCGGCCCCGGTGCGCGTAGTCAAAGTTAAAGAAATCCTGAAGATCCAACATTGAGGAAATGTACTCCTTGTCAGCCAGATTCTTCACCCAAAGAGCCACCTCCAGATTCTCATCCTGGGACTCGAAGCCGATGCGCAGATTCGACAACCAATAGCCCTCTTGGCGGGTGTTGTCATTGTTAAAAGCATCAAAGTACTGGTCATCGGTGTAACTGGTGTCCAGAGTCAAATACAGATTACCAATATCGAGTTCAGCGAAGCGCCAATTCAACAGTGCATTGAAACTGAATTCGGGAGCATTTATCAGATCGTTGCCTGACAGGTCCTGCCCGCGTAACAATAGCTCATCGTATTCGGCGTCCAGGAATCCGAGCCCCATTCGAAAATCCACATCGGGATGCGGAATGGCAGTGATTTCCAGTTCCGCGCCTTTTACGGTTGACTCATCGGCATTGACGAGTATCTGGAGTAAGCTGGGTGTGACGTCCAGAAACTGTTGGTTTTCATAGCTATAGTAAAAAATAGCCCCGTTAACTCGCAGGCGATTATCCAACAGGTCTGACTTAAAACCGACTTCCCAGGCATCAACCTCTTCGGGGTCGGCAACGGTAATTTCGGTGAGGTCAAAGAATGCCTGTCCATTGAAGGCGCTATTGCGGTAACCGGTTGTAAAACTGATATAAGTGGTGATGTTGTCGGCAATGGCATAGTCCAGGGCAAAGCGCGAGCCCCAATTGCGATCAGTAATCTCTTCCTGATAACCACTGATGGTGGGTAAGGCACCGATTACTTCTCTACCAGTGTTTGGGTCCAGGTAGCCGAGCCAGGCGTTGTAGTCGTCGATTTCGGTCTCGTCTTCGGTAAAACGAACCCCAAGAGTAAAGGATAAGTCTTCACTGAGGTCATAAGTTCCCTGGAAGTACGCTGCCAGGCTCGTCTTTACCTGATCAATTTCGTTGGTCAGACGACAGCCGGTAGCGAAGTCTTCAAAGCAGTCATGCAGGCCGTTGCCGTTGTTGTCACCCGCATATTCATAGTAGGTTCTGATGGCGACGTCGGCTTCAAGATCTTCGCGATGGGCGTAGACGCCCAGCAAAAAGTTAAAATCTCCCTCAAAGCTTGAGGTCAGCCGTAGATCCTGGGCAATAGAGGTGACGTCTGAACCGTAGTCAGAATGCAGAATATCAAAAGGCGAACCATCGGCGTCCTCTTCTGTGATCCACTCACCCGTATCCCAGGATGTGACACTGGTAAGGCTGAGGTATTCGTTGATTTCCCAGTTGAGGGTCAATGACGCGCTGGTATTGTCGATGGCGGTGTAGCTTTGTCGATCCAAGTCGCTGTCAAAATAGTCCAGGCCCGAACGGTCGTAGCCGGTGAAGAATCCGACACCACCTGCACCAATATTCGTGGCAAATACTTCGTGTCCATCTTCTTGTTTACTGCGACTTTTGGAGAGTCTCAGAACGACGTCCAGATTGTCGGTCGGTTCATAACGACCAGTCAGACGAATAGCATAATCGCGAAAGGCACTTGCGTCGTCATGGCCCGCCAGCGAATTTTCCACCCAGCCGTCAGCCTCAGTATAGGTGAACGCAGCACGCGCGCCCATTGCGCTTTCCACGTCAGAAAATTCTACGGCGCCGTGGCTTTCACGACGATTATAGTTACCAATGCCAAAGGCGATATCGCCTCGGGTAACGCCATCAAGCAAAGGCTGCCTGCTGATGATGTTTACCGCACCGCCCGTGGCATTTTTACCATACAGAGTGCCTTGAGGACCGCGCAGAACTTCAATGCGTTCAAGGTCAAATAGTTGCAAAGCCTGCAGAGCGCCTACGCCTTTGTATACCTCATCCACGTACATGGCGATTGGGCTGGATTGATTCTGGCTGAAATCGGACATGGAAACACCGCGAACCGAAAAGGAGGGTTGGCTGTCGGAGTAGGGTGTCGAAACCTGTACATTGGGAATCTGGGCGGCGATCTCAGTGGTGTCGTGAAGTTTTAAGGCTCCCAGTTCGCCGGCAGACAATGCAGATACGGATAAGGGGATGTCCTGAAGGCTTTCCGCCTTTTTCTGTGCGGTAACGATAACCTCTTCGATCGAAAAAGAGTCGCTAGCCGCTACGACCATCGGAAGTAGCGACGAACCGGCGACAAGGCCGGCCAATATATCTGTCTTGTTCATGGGTGCATAGCTCCAGTGTTGTCATGAGGGCCGGTCTGTATATATCCATCGGACTTAACCAACGGGTTTATTATCAAAAATATGTCATTGACCCTAAAAACAGTTTAGGAGTAATTTTCAGGTACAGTCAAGCGTTCTTTTGGTATTGCCAGGCCCTGTGCCTGGCATTCACAATTAGGTCATTGAAATATTTAGAGTTTTTTATTAGCCTTGGGATATAAATCGAATGAATATGTTGATGCAGGAGTAACGATGCCAGGATTGGAAACGGCGGCGGAGGTCGCCAGGAATAAACTGGGGGCCAAGGGGCTACAGCGACGCGCTGAATTGATGGCAGTCGCCAGAGATTTACTGTTAAATGAGGGCGTTGATAATGTCGTATTGCGACAGGTGGCCGCAGCCGCCAACGTCAAGTTGGGCCATCTGCAATACTACTTCCCCACCCGTGATGATCTGCTCGAAGCGCTGTTTTGTGAGGCTTGGGAAGGCGACGAAGCCACAATCCATGAAGGCGCCAGTGCAGAAGATCTGGAAAGCATCATTTCGAATTTGTTGGTTGGTTGGGCGGGGGATCGAGGCAGAATATACCTCGTGCTCACTCTTCGCAGCTTCCACGACCAGCGGTTCTATGAATTGAAGCGGAGAATCTATTTCAAGTTTTACGACGAAATGGTCGTGTTGCTTAAAAAAATCCATCCCGACAGATCGCGGCCAGAACTGTTGCGCAAAGCCAAGATCTTTACTTCCCTGCTTGATGGAGCCATGTTCCAAATGCACTCTGGTGGCGAGGATGAAGTTCGTCGTCAAACCACCCGTTTTCACAGTGACCTCAAAGACGCTGCCATGATGCTGGTGCTCAATTAGACGGCATTTCTTAGAGCTTCTGCGCGCGGCGGACTATTCCTTCTGATGGTTGACTCTGCGCGCTTTCGTCCTCCCGGTTCTCTTCTCGCCAATTAGTCCCAACACCCAATAAGCTCCCGATCAAAGCTTTGTCATATTCAATGTTTAGGAGGCTTGAATCAGACAGGCGCCTAAAATATGTCATTGACATGTTTTGGGCAGGCGCGTAGCCTGAAATAACACTCGATGATCTTTTCAGGAATTTTCACATGGCAAAAATCGTTGTATTTGGTTCCAGGGGCAATATTGGTGGTCACCTGGTGGAGACGCTTTATCCGCAAATGGGACAAGAGCTTCGTCTGATTTCCAGCAGTCAGGAAGGCGTAAGCGACTTGTCAGCACGCTATCCAAATGCTGACACCCGGTATGGGGATCTTTCCTCACCGGAATCCATACAGGCAGCGATTAAGGATGCCGAGCGTGTGTTTGTGATGTATCCCGATTTCGAATTTGATGAGGAGGCATCCACACTTGCCATGATTCAAGCGGTGCGGGATACACCGACGATCAAGCAGGTGGTGCGTTTGCTAGGGGTAGTCTCGCTGGTTGAGGAAGACGATATTCCCCTCAGTTTTCGCCAACAACCTGCCATGCCCTGTTGGGTTCACTTTCGTGGTCGGCAGCTGTGGCGGCAGAGTGGGTTGCCGGTAACCTTTATCAACCCTTGGTCCTGGTATATGCAAAGTCTCCCCTGGCTGGCAGCGCGTGGAGTGGTGGAGCAGGATACATTCTGTTTGCCGTTTTCACACACTTTGCCGTACATCGATACTCGGGATATCTCAGAGGTGGCGGCCAAGGTGCTAACGGAGCCGGTGGAAAAGTATGTCAACGAGGAGTTGGCCCTGACCGGTCACGAAGACGACTGTTTCAGCTTTGAAGAACTCGCCGAGCAATTCAGTGAGCATTTGGAGCGGGAAATATCTTACTCCGGCAGCATTTCATTGTTTGAACAACTGTTGGGTGAGGGTGCTGCCCCTTTGCTTAAATACATTGGTTGGGAGCAGTCTATTGTCAAAGAGTACCGGGCGCATACGGATACGGTAGAGCGTTTGCTGGGGCGGCAGCCACGTCGATTTGCCGATTGGTTACGGCAAACCCGCGAGCAGTTCGCACCGTTAATGGTGGAAGCGGGGTAAGGGCATGAGCAGACAATTGCTTTGGGTTTTGTGCGGTTGGATGCTCTGGGTGGCTTCCGTACAGGGTGAGGATATGTACCGGCTGGGGGAGCGTTTGGTCACTGAGCGCTGTGCCGGCTGTCATCACCCCAGCGGAAACAACGCTGCTGGCAGCCAATTTTCGCGCATCAGCGAACAACGCAAGTCGCCGGAAGGTTGGTTTATGACGGTTGTTCGCATGCAGCGGGAAGGACGTGTTCAACTTACTCAAGACGAACGGCGCAGTGTTGTTAAGTATCTTTCCGATAACTACGGATTGACACCCACGGAAGCGTTACCCTTTCGCCACGCTTTGGAGAAACGCCCCAACAGGGCGGACGTGGCGGAGGATCCGCTGCTGGCGACTATGTGCGCCCGTTGCCATACCCAGGCCCGCTTTCAATTGCAGCGCCGCAGCGAGGAGGAATGGCGTCGTCTGGTGCATTTTCACGTAGGCCAGTTTCCAACGCTGGAGTATGCAGCGGGTTCCCGCGATCGCGATTGGTGGGGTATAGCGACCGGACCGCTGGTTACTCAGCTCACCCAGCAGCTCGGCCTGCAAATGGACAGTTGGAAGCACTGGCAGCAGCAACCATCACCGAACCTCAGCGGCCGCTGGCGTATCGTCGGCCGTCAGCCTGGTCGTGGTGTCTATTACGGTTACGCGGAGATTAGCAAAACCGGCACCGACCAGTACCGGACCAGCTATTCACTGACCGATGCAGCCGGAGTGGAGCATTCCTCGACGTCTTCCGCAGTGATTTACAGCGGTTATGAGTGGCGAGGTGAACGACAACTGAGTGATAAAACTGTACGTGAAGTGTTCGCGGTTTCAGACCAGGGTAATCGACTGCAGGGGCGCTGGTTTTTTCAGGACCATGACGAAACTGGCGGCGATTGGACAGCGGTTCGGGTAGGAACCAGGGCACAGGTTCTGGCGATCTACCCCAATTATCTCAAGGCGGGCAGTCGACAGGAGATGACATTGATCGGTACCGGACTGAAAGGGCCTGTGTCCTTGGGTAAGGGGATATCCGTTACCGTTAAGCAGCGCTCGGAGGACAAGATCGTGATCGATGTGGTCGCCGACCGCAATGTGGAAGCGGGAAGGCGCGAGATTCAGGTAGGCGACATCGCATCCACGCAGCTATCGGTTTACCGCAAACTGGATTCCATCCAGGTCAGACCCGCCCACGCCATTGCCCGCATCGGTGATGGTGGTGGAAAGATTGCACCGGTACCCGTTCAGTTCGAGGCGGTAGGTTTTCTCAACGGAGCCGATGGCCTCGCCGGTACCGAGGACGATATCACTGTGGGACGTTTTCCGGCGCACTGGAGCAGCAGCGACTTCGACGATATTGCCAAAATGCTCCAGGATTCCACCCACGCGGGGCAAATCAACCAGAACGGGTTGTTCCAACCGGCGGCGGCCGGCATTAATCCGGATCGTTACATTCCCACCAACAATATTGGTGTTCTCAATATCCAGGCTGAGTTGGACCAGGGCGATAACACCTTGTCGGCCAATGCCCGTTTGGTGGTAACTGTGCAGCGCTTTATTGACCCCCCCATTCGTTAGCTGGAGATGTTTCATGAGTCAGTATCAATATCATCCGCACAATCTGCATCGGCTTGAACAGGGCGCTCAGTCATTGTTGTTTCATCCTCCCACGCTGGCGCTGTTTCAATCGGATCCGGCCATGGAAAGGCAGCTTCAACAGCTGGGCCAATTCAATGCCGGAGAATGGATTCAGCAGGATCAGCTCGATAAAGAACTGATCGACGACCTCAGAGCATTGCGAATTCTTACGGCAAAGGGAGAGCCGGTGGACTCATCCGATCGGGTTCAACAATTGCTGTTGGATTCCGGCGAATTTCCGTTGTCGACGCTGATACTCAACGTCAATACCGGCTGTAATCTCAGTTGTACCTATTGCTACAAAGAAGATCTTGAGGATGCCAAAAACGGATTGAAGATGGATGTCGGCACCGCGTTTGCCGCAGTTGATCTGTTGATGCGCGAAAATCCGGGAGACAGCCCGGTCAATATTGTGTTTTTCGGCGGCGAGCCATTGACACATTTGCCGCTGATCAAATCCGTCATTGATTACGCCGAACGTGAAGGCGACCAGCGCAGCAAACCGGTCAACTTTTCCATGACCACCAACGCCACCATGCTGACGCCATCGATCATGGATTATCTGGATACCCACAGAGTTGGCTTGACCATCAGCATGGATGGCCCGCAGGCGATCCACGATAAGAACCGTATTACCAGCACCGGCAATGGTACCTACGCCGTTGTACGCAGAAAGGTGGAGCAGTTATTGAGCCGCTATCGTTCACGCCCGGTAGGAGCGCGTGTGACTCTGACTCGGGGAGTGACGGATGTGGTAGGCATTCACCGGCACCTGAAAGAGGAGCTGGGTTTCTTCGAAGTGGGTTTCGCACCGGTAACAGCCGGCGATGTGGCGAACTATAATTTGCCACCCGAGCAATTGGCGCAAGTGTTTGGTGAGATGAGACAGCTGGGAGAGCGCTATGTCGAACAAGCCATTGCCGGGGGTAATATCGGTTTTGGCAATCTGCATCAATTGATCAGCAATCTGCACAACGGATCCAGCAAAGCATTGCCCTGTGCCGCCGGACTGTCGCTACTGGCGGTGGATGGTAATGGCGAATTGAATCTCTGCCATCGTTTTACCGGTTCGGCGTTGCCAACCTTTGGCAATGTGTCAGCAGGCGTCGACAAATCCGCGTTGCGTCAACTCTTGTCCAACGCGCTGGATAAGTCGGATCGCGGTTGTTCAACCTGTTCCATTCGCAACCTCTGCGCCGGTGGTTGCTATCACGAATCTTACACCACTGACGGGGATTTATTTTCGCCGACCTGGCAATACTGCGATCTCCTGCGGGACTGGACGGACTTCGGCATCAGAGCGTATCACCGCATTCTC
Source organism: Pseudomaricurvus alkylphenolicus (assembly GCF_011683955.1). Lineage (GTDB taxonomy): Bacteria > Pseudomonadota > Gammaproteobacteria > Pseudomonadales > Cellvibrionaceae > Pseudomaricurvus > Pseudomaricurvus alkylphenolicus. The sequence goes on along the minus strand of NZ_JAAQPI010000007.1, from coordinate 183,110 downwards.
GATCAATCCCCGGACTATCTGGAACAACACATTATTCAAGGGGTGAACCCATGAAACGACTCAAGCCACTGAACCGTAAAGCGCGGGTAATGGACAACACTCTGCACCAGAAGATGGAGGCCGTGTTCGCAATGCAAGCGGTGGGCGGCTGCACCACCACCACGGATCCCGGATGGGAAGTGGATCCGACCGGTGGCGTGGCAAGCCTGTGTCAGCCAATGGAAGCTGACCTGTATGGCTGTGCAGACCCCTGCTGGTGGCCGGCACAGGTACCCGATGTGATGAGCAGCTATCAAGGCTGGGGTAAAGGCACTGACTCGGCCGAAAAAGGATGGCGTGAACTCGATCAGGTCTATCCAAAACCCAGTAAGTAAAACCCTTTTCGCGGAGTTCCTTATGTTTTTCAACATTCTCTCAACGAATCAACGATCGCTCAGAGTGTTACTGTTCTTGATCTGTTCGTGGGTGATACCCGCTTTTGCGGCCGATGTTCTGCTAACGGCGACACGCCCCAATCTGCTGTACGCTATTGATGGTCAAACCGGCGAAACGCTGAACATTTTAAAGGTACCGGGTCAGACAACCGGTTCCTGGACGCTCTTGCCGTCTCCGGACAATCGCAGAGTTTATCTGACAACGGATAATCACGAGACTGTTCTGGGTTTGGATCTTGCCACCGGGGATACCGTGTTTCGCGCCGAGCTGGGCGAAGGTCTGGTGCAGGCGCGTTCTTTTTATGGCCATGATCTTAACAGTGACGGCAGCCGCCTGTTCGTACAAGTCAACCCGGTTCGCAGGCTGCGGGATCAGATTCAAGTGCTCGATAATGAAGTGCTGGTATTTGATACCGGCGCAGGCCTTAATGCCAAACCTTTGCGACGTTTCAAAGTCCCGCGCCGCATCCAGGGGCTGATGACCTCTGCTGATGATCACTCGTTGTTTTTATTGGGGCGTGACTTTTATCGAGTTGATACTGTCAGCGGAGAATTACTGGAAACGCTGCCGGTGAACGGCTGGCAAATCAAAAATCGCTCTCCTGCGGATATGGGCGGGCACTGGATCAGTTTTGAGAATTCCGGCGTGCATACCCAGGCCCTTTTTTCAGTACATACCGATCGCGACCCTCGTACTCTGGAGGCCTACCAGACTTCCATCGCACAGCTGGATCGTCGCACAGGCAAACTGAAAGTCTTCGACTTTGAATCGACCGCCCACTTGATTTTCGCCACCACCACCAGTGCCAAACGACCGGAGGTCTTTGGTGTCTACAATAGTCTGGTCAAAATCGACAGCGAAGCGGGTCGCACACTGCAACGTGTTCCCCTGGAGGCGACCTACTATGCCGTCAATACCTCTCTTGACGGCGAACGTGTCTATATCGGCGGTGGAGGCTGCAAGGTGGCGGCACATAAGGCGTCAGATCTGAGCCGGATTTGGGGCTACGAACTGCCCGGTTGTGCCGACCAGTCCTTTTCTCACCTCCGGGTAATCAGAGGTGGGAACAAAAAAATAGTTCAAAACTGAATAACATTCAGTTAACATAAGGGATAACCCTAATGCTGAAGCGGTGTCCGCACACCGCTACCGGAGGAATCCCATGCCCCTGCAAGATAACTTTATCGGTATCTGGACACTGAAGGAGTGGTCCGTCACACATTTGGCCAGTGATCAAAAGCACTATCCTTTTGCAGGAAACTGCGCCGGTCATATTATCTACACAGCCGATGGCTGGATCAGTGCGACCTTGATGGATACTCAGCGGCAACCCGTCGAACAGGAGCGTTTCCAATTAATCGGTGCGAAGAACCAACTGCTGAAGAACGAATGGCCCGAGGCCGGAACCGATGCCCAGGAGCTGGTGCGCCGTTACGCGCTGGCCGCCATGGGTTACGTAAGTTACACGGGGCGCTATGTGGTGGAAGGCGATCAGGTCAGGCACCAGGTGCAAGACAGCAATATTCCCCAGTGGCCGGGAGTTACCTTAACGCGGGATTTTGTCTTTGAAGAAGATTGCCTGATCCTGACCGCAGAGCAGGAAGGCTTTCTCGATCAGTTGGTCTGGCAGCGTTAATACACTACACCAGACCAACTCCAAGCGGTTAATTAAGATCAGAGCTCCGCAGAGATAACCACCTTGCCCATATGGCCACCGCTGGCCTGATGGGCGTAGGCATCGGGCGCTTGCTCAAAGCCGAAGCGCGTGTCGATCACGGGTTTCAAATCATGTTGCGCGATAAACTGATTCATGGCTTCAAACATGGATCTCGAACCGACGTATACGCCTTGCAGGCGCACGGCTTTGGCGACCAGGGGTAAGGGATTAACCTGTCCGTCGACACCGGATAACACTCCAATCAGTCCGATCGATCCGCCGGGGGCGACGGCGATCATCGAGTTTTCCAGCGTGCCGGCGCCGCCGACCTCGACCACGTGGTCCGCGCCTTGCTGATTGGTCAGTTCGAGCACCGCCTGACCCCACTGCGGGTTATCGCGATAGTTAATGGTTTGGTCAGCGCCCATTGCCTCAAGCCTGCGAAGTTTGTCATCACTGGAGGAAGTGGCAATCACTTTGGCTCCCGCCGCCTTGGCAAACTGCAGCGCAAACAGAGAGACACCTCCTGTACCCAGCACCAACACTGTTTGGCCGGCTCGCACATTGCCGATTTCAAACAGGCTGTTCCAGGCGGTCACGGCGGCGCAAGGCAGCGTTGCGCCTTCCTCAAAGCTCAGTGAATCGGGCAGTCGCACCAGCCCCTGTTGATCCAGCACGACCTCCTCAGCGAGCACGCCGTCCGTTGGTCCACCCAGGTCAGACCCGAATACACCCGCGTTAAAGGGGCCATCGCGCCAGCTCTGGAAGAAGGTTCCGGCCACGCGATCACCAATCCGCCACTGGTCAACACCTTCTCCCACTTCGATCACTTCCCCGGCGCCGTCAGACAGCGGAACCGTGTCTTTGGACACAGGGCCGCTAAAGTATAGGCCCATGGGAACCACAATATCCCGATAGTTGGTGGACCAGGCTTTCATTTTGACTCTGACCTGTCCGGGACCCATGTCTGGTCCCGGACAGTCGTTGAGTTGCAATTGTGTGAATCCGTCAGTGCATCCTTGTGGAATTGTCCAAGCTTTCATAATGTTGTCCCGTCAATATTCTATTGCTTATAGGGTAGGGTGGATTTACCCACAAGGGGCACAAGAGCCAAAGGCGTAATCCACCAAGAGGTCTGTTGGTTAGGCGACGCATCGCTAATCCACCGTAGGTTCTCGTCTAAAAACGATAGCTGAGATCCAGCCCCATGCGTCTTGGCAAACCCACAGTATAGTAGTCGTAGCCGAATCCGCCCTGCAGGTTGATGGCGTAGGTGGGGTCGTCGTTATCGCCGATATTCTTAATCCAGAGCGCAACGGTCATGCGATCATCGGCGGAATCCCAGGACACTTTAGCATTGCTCATCCAGCCGGCTTCGCCCTTGATTTCATCGTAGTTAAGGTCATCGTTGTAAGCGGAAAACCACTGCTCAGCCGTGTAGGCGGTATCCGCACTGATGCGAAACACGCCGTAGTCGTTGTCAGCGAGGATATAATCGATGGCCAGGTTGAGGTTCAGTTCCGGTGCGTTAAACAGTTCATTGCCACTGAGGTCGATGGTGCCGCCATTGAGGGTGTCTGACAATGTCAGCGATTCGAACTCGGTATCGAGATAACCCAAACCAAGATTGAGGGTCAGGTTGTGGGTCAGTCGTGCGATGACTTCCAACTCCAGCCCCTGAATAAACGAATCTTCGCCGTTCTGCAGAAACTGCTGCACACCAATCACATTCACAAACTGCTGGTCGGTGTAGTCATAGTAAAAGGCGGCACCGTTAATCTGCACCGTGCCATCACGCACAAGCGTTTTAAACCCGAGCTCGTAAGCATCAACAAATTCCGGTGCGGCCACACCGACCTCGTTGGGAGCAAACTGGGCACCGCCGTTAAACGCACTGCTGCGGTAGCCGCGGCTGTAGCTGGCATAAAGCAGGGTGTCCTCGGTGTATTGGTAATCCAAGCTGAGTTTCCCGGTAAACTCGCTATCGTCATAGGATGCGGCGTCTGCGTCAAAGGTAGCAGGAGTAATCAGGTCCAGCACCGGGTTGCGGTCATAGTCTGCCAATTGAGTGTGCAGGTCTTTACCGTTGCCCTCGTCTTCGGTGTAGCGCAATCCTGCCGTCAAGCTGAGCTGGTCGGTCAGGTCGTAGGTGGTGTGCAGATAAACAGCGATGGAATCCCTTTCCTGGGTATAGGTCTGGATGGATGTAAAACCGGTAGTCGCTGCGTTCGGCGTTGGATTGGTAATAAAGTTATTCATCAGGTCGAACGGTATCCCAAGATCGCCCGTGGCGTGGAACATTTCAAAAACGTTTTTGATGTCCATGGTGTCCGTCGCATAGTAGACGCCGGCAATAAAATTAAACGGCCCGTCGAACTGACTGGCGATACGCAGATCCTGGGCAAACTGGGTAACGTCCGCACCCCAATCAATCTGCAGCAGTTGCCAGCCGGCGCCGTCGGTGTCCGCACGGTTGAGGCCAGTGCCTTCCAGGTAGGAGGTAATGGACGTCAGCGTATAGTCCTGCAGATCCCAGTTTACGGTCAGCGTTGTACTCTGGAAGTCGGTACTGTAGGGCTCGGACTTATTGTGGCTGCCCTCCCACTGATCCCATCCGTCCTCGCGGGGGAACTGGCCAATCAGGCTGCCCACCGCATCACTGAATCCATCCCCGGTGGGGACACGTCCCTCGTTGATAACCGCGGTCGTCATACCATCGCTCTCACCGGCCGCATAACGCAGAACCGCGTCCACCTGCTCACCACTGTAGCGCAGGGAGATGCGACCGGCCCAGGTGTCGATGGAGGTCAGGTCGTCGCCACCGGGAAAGTGGTTGTCGTGATGGCCATCGGTCTTGGTATAAGTGTAAGCGGCGCGTATGCCCAGGGTATCTTCCACCAGGACGGTTTCAGCAGCGGCGTCGATATGCTCGCGGCCATAATCACCTACGGTAAGCGTGACCTTGCCGGAAGTCCCTTCCAGGCTCGGGGCACGGGTAATAAAATTAATGGCTCCGCCAGTGGTGTTCTTGCCGTAAAGAGTTCCCTGGGGACCACGAAGCACTTCCACCCGCTCCAGATCGAACAGCGCCATGCCCTGCAGATAATTGGTGCCGATGTAAGCTTCGTCTACATAGACACCCACCGGTGAGGCTTGGTTGGTGTTGTAGTCCGACATGCTCTGGCCGCGGATGGAAAAGATGGGTTGGGTCTCGCCGTAGGGGGAGGACACCTGAAGATTTGGTACCCCGGCGGCGATATCGTTGGCGGTTTCCATCTTGCGATTTTCCAGACTCTCGGCGGTAAAGGCCGAGATGGCCACGGGAATGTCCTGCACGCTCTCGGCACGCTTCTGTGCGGTAACCACGACCTCTTCCAGGGCGAGGCCGGAAGTGCTCTCCTGCGCCAGTGCGGTCATTGATACGGCCAGCGGAGCCAGTGGGATAAGAAGACTGAGGGGTTTTGCCATGGGGGTTAACCGGTTCATGGGCGCTGTCTCTCCGTTGTTTACGGTGTTATTGATTTATGACATCACTCTATCAAGCCGGGGGGCAGGCGTTGATGATCGATGATGACGTTTATTTGTTAACTTGCGACACTCTTCAGGTTGTTGAAAAAGTGTCGCTCTAGCGGGCGGTGTAACCGCCGTCGATGATCAACTCGGCACCCGTCATATAGCGGGATTCATCGCTGGCCAGGAACAGCGCCGCATTGGCGATATCCACGGGCTCACCAAGGGCGCCCAGCGGGATGTTCTGCACAATTCGCTGCTGGAAGGCATGGGCTTCGGCGGCATTGAGGGAATCCATCGCTGAGGACACCATGGGGGTACTGATGTATCCGGGGTGCAGGGAATTCACCCGAATGTTATAACCGCGACTTGCACAGTGCAGGGCCGCCGATTTGGTGAAGACCCGCACAGCTCCCTTGCTGGCGTTGTAGGCGGGCAGCAGGGGTTCACCGATAATGCCCTCTATCGAAGACACGTTGATAATGCTGCCGCCACCGGACTGGGACATAAGCTTGATCGCTTCGCGAGTGCCGAGAAAGACCGCGTCGTTGTTAACGCGGTGGGTTGTTTGCCAGTCCGCCAGACTGGCGTCTTCCACATTGCCGATCAGGGCAATGCCGGCGTTGTTAATCAGCACATTGAGGCTTCCCAGTTGTTCGGCACATTGCTCCAACGCCGTTACCCAGCGTTGTTCATCAGTCACGTCCTGCTCTATGGCGATGGCCGAGTGGCCGCCTGCTCGCAACTCGAAGGCGAGACTCTCAGCGGCATCGGCGTTAATATCGGCCACGGCGACACGCGCTCCCTCGTCGGCCAGCCGTTCGCAAATGGCACGACCGATGCCGGAAGCGGCACCACTCACAAAGACCACTTTATTGGTTAATCGCATCTTGTATTCTCCTGTCATGCGGCGCTCATGCCACCATCCACATTGAACTCCGCGCCGGTGCAATACGCTGAGGCATCGCTGGCCAGAAAACTCACCATACTGGCGATATCCTCGGGCTGGCCGAGCCGCCCCATCGGCGTCATCTGCAGGACCAACGCACGAGCCTGCTCCAGAGTGTCGGCCAGGCCGATATCCACAAAATCCTGAAACGCCTGGTCGCCCATGGCGGTGGCAATTAATCCCGGATGAACGCTGTTGACGCGAATGTTGTAACCGAGGCGGGCAAACTCTACGGCGGCGTGTTTACTGTATAGCCGCACCGCGCCTTTGCTGGCGCCATAGGCACTGTGGCCAGGTACACCCACCAGCCCGGCAACCGAAGAAAGATTGATAATGGAACCGCCTTTGCCTGCAGGGCCACCGGGTTGCATCGCCCGTGCGGCATACTTCATGCCGAGAAAGATCGAATCCACATTGACCTGCTGTACGCGCTGAACATCCTCCAACGCGTTCTCAACCAGCGTGCCGCCGACATAGATACCGGCGTTATTGACCAGCACATCAAGGCCATCGAACCGTCGCAGCGTTTGCTCTATCGCTGCCTGCCATTGATCTTCCCGAGTCACATCAAGCGCGCAAGCCGCCATTTTTGCAGACTCCGGAATCTGGTTGTCCGTGTACAGTTTTTCGATTTGACGGCGACACTGAGCTTCGTCCAGATCACTCAGCATCACGGCGGCCCCCTGTTGCGCCAGCAAACGCGCGCAGGCCAATCCAATGCCGGTGGCGGCGCCGGTAATCAGTACAACCTTTCCTTCAAGAGAGCAGAGTGTTGCCATTGAGCTTTCTCCCATTGATCGAAGCATTGGTTTAAGCCAACAGGTCTGGATTAATCAGTAAGCTTCCACCCTTCAGCGCAAGCAGCTCGTTGCAACCGTCGGCAATCAAACCGGAGCGGGCATCGCGGAACAGTTTCTCCATGGGGTACTCCAGGGTCATACCATTGCCGCCGAACATTTGCAGGGCGTCGCTGGCGACTTCCAATGCGGTTTGAGTGGCGGTGACTTTAGCGGCGGCGGAGCCTTGCAGGGCCGGGCGGGGTGCTGTGGCGTTGTATTCCATCGCGCGACGCACCAACGCCCTGGCGGCCTCGACTTTGCGGAACATATGAAACAGGCGCTGGCGGACCGACTGATGCTGAATAATCGCCACGCCACCCTGACGGCGTTCGTGTGCATATGCCAAGGCGTGCTCATAGGCCGCGCGAGCTACGCCCACAAACATCAGGCCTACGTGCGGGTTAGCCTCCGCCAGGGTTTTTTCCACCAGATCGGCGTAGGTTTCCGGGCCGGCCAACAGGTGTGAAAGGGGCACCTCGACATTGTCGAAATACAGCTCACCCTGATTGAGACAACGGATGCCCAGTTTTTCCAGCGGTTTGCCGCGGCTGACTCCCGGGGCATCCAAAGGAACTATCACACTGATACCCGGTTTTACCTCACCGTCGACTTCGACGTGGCAATAGAGTGCGCATACCTCCGCGGTGGTGGCACCCGACACCCAGGCCGATTTTTGTCCGTTGATAATCACCTTGTCGCCATCGATTCGCGCAACGCAGTTCGGGCGACCATAACGGCCGCCGTTGGCAGCGACGTGAGCCTGGGGGTCGAGCATATCGCTGCCGTGGTCCGGCTCGGTAATGGCCCAACAGCCGCGTTTGCCTTCGCAGTACTCGGCCATTGCCTGGTTGCCGGCAATCAGCGAATACATGACGGGAAAGTGATTCACCAGAATGGCGCCTGCCAAACCGGCGTCGCCCCAAGACAGTTCTTCTGAAGCAATCGCCAACAGGCGCACACGTTCGATGGGTTCCAGCTCCGCCATCGCGGTCAGGCTCAGCCCCAGCCCCTGAGCCTTGTCCAAAACCTCCCACAGGCGCGAACCGGGCGCAATCATCTCCTCGGCGGACAGGCGATCGAGTTCGACGCCTGCGGGTCGCATAACCTCGACGGCAAATCGGTGGGTGGTTTCCTGGATGGCCTTTTCCATTTCGGATAACGGCGGCTCCAGGCCGGACAGTGGTAATTCTTGATATTGACTCATCATTATTCTCCGTAGATGTTAAACATCCGGTAACAAGGCGATTTTTTTCATATGCAGGGTGGTTTTACCCACAAGGGGCGCAAGAGGCGAAGCCGTAATCCACCAAACAATCTGCTGTCATTCCGTTGCCGTTAAAATTCGATCTTTGCCTTCCTCAAAGGCTTCTAACAAAAATCGCTCTTGAGGTTTTTCCGACGCGGTTTTGGGTATCGCCTCAACAAGATGTAAAAAGCTGGGAACAAAGTTACTTTCAAGCTCTTCACGGCAACGGGAATACACTGACTTGGCATCAAAGGAATTGGGGCAGGCGGGAACAATCGCCGCGACCACATCTTTTTCACCGGGTGCTCCGTTTTTGGCGGGCACGCCGTAGACGAATACATCGTCAATATGGGGGTGTTCGGATAGGGTCTTTTCCACAAACGCGGGGTTGATAAAATCACCATTGCGACGGATGCCACCACCTTTGCGATAGTGAAAGAACAGCCAACCGTCCTCATCCACGTGGCCGATATCGCCCATACGCAGCCAGCCACCGGCGGTCTTTTTCTCGGAGGCTTCAGGATTGTTAAAGTACTTCACCACGGGGTCACTGCCGTTGGCGGGTCGGAAACAGATTTCTCCCGCTTCACCGGCTGGGCAAGGCTGATCATTGTCATCCAGTATTTGTAACTGCAGAGACGGTATCGCTTTGCCGCAGCTGCCGATTGGCCCCTCTCCTGGTGGATGTAACGTCATGCCGCCTTCAGCGGCACCATAAAACTCATACACGTCAACGCCGAAACGCTTGCAAAACTTGTCCCAGATTGCCGCGGGCATGCCTGCACTCAAGACACAGCGAACGGGGTTATCCCCATCGTTGTCTTTTACCGGCTCTGCATAAATCGCCGTTGTCATGCCACCCAGCAAATTGAAAAAGGTACACCCGTAATAGCGGGTAATGTCCCACAGGCGCGACTTGGTAAACTGCCGACTGATCACGCCTCGTAGCCCCATACCCAGCGTATTACCCAATGTAACCAGCTGAGCGTTTGCGTGGGTCAGGGACAGGCCGGTGTAGGGCCGGTCACCATCTCTAAGTCCCAGCAGCTCACCCAGTTGAGCTACGTCGCCGAAGCGTCGGTGAGACGATAAGATGGCTTTGGGGTCGCCGGTCGTGCCTGAGGTATAAAGCATCTGCATAGGCGCATCCGGGTCAGTGCTTTGCACATCCAGGTTCGGTGAAGGCACAGATGCAGAAAGAATCTGTCGAACGCAAGGGCGATTGGCTTCAGGGTGTTTCTGGCTAAGGGGACTGATCCATCGCTGAATTGCAGACCCATTGGTCTTGGAGCGCGCTGGCCATACGGCGGCGATTTCCGCGAGTGTCGCATCAGTGGCAAAAACGCCCTTGCACTGGGCGTAGTCCAGCATATATTGCAGTTTGTTACCTTTGGTGCGGGGATCGATGGGCACGAATACGGTACCCAGGATCGAGGAGGCCACCATCAGTTCCACAAACTCCGGATGGTTCGGCATCATGATGGCAAAGGCGTCGCCTTTACCCATACCCTGTTGTTGCAGCCAGTGGGCAAGCTTCTGACCGTTTTCCCAGAGTTGTCGGTAGGTCCGTATTTGGTCGAGGAATTCACCGTTGTTGCCAATGGCAACAAACGTCAGTACATCGCGATCAGGGTCTCTATCGCACCATTGCCGAACCAGGTTGGCGAGGATTAAGGCTGAATCGTTCACATTAATTCTCCAGGGTTAAAATGCTGACGACTGTCGCGGCGGCGTCCAGGTCGATCATGCCGCCGCCGTTATGAGCCAGCGCTGTGCGGGCGCCCTCAACCTGACGGGCACCGGCGCGGCCGCGAAGTTGTTGCGTCAGCTCGACGATTTGACCGGCGCCGGACGCCCCTATGGGGTGGCCCTTGCGCAGCAACCCGCCTGATGTATTGACGGGCAGGCGGCCACCCAGGGTGGTAAAACCTTGCTCCACCCAGGCGCCGCCCTCACCCTTGTCGCAAAGTCCGAGGTATTCATACGCCAGAATTTCCGACGGGGCAGAGGCGTCGTGCAGCTCCACCAGGTCCAGCTCCGTGGGTCCAATACCGGCAGCTTCATAGGCCCTCTGCGCGGCATAGGCGCCCACTTCGGTGGAATCGTCCCAGCCGGACACCAGTGCCGAGGCCCTGACACGAACCCGTGGCGTGTGGAGACGTTTGGCCAAACGCTCGCTGACAATCACCAGCGCTGCAGCCCCGTCACCAATCGGAGAGCACATGGGCAACGTCAATGGATAGACAATCTCCCGAGCGGCCAATACCTCCTCAACACTGAGTTTCTGTCGGAACTGCGCCTTGGGATTCAAGCTCCCATGCAAAGCGTTCTTGGCGGTTACCGCAGCAAACTGCGCCTGGGTGGTGCCGTAGTTGTTCATATGGCTCTGGGCCATCAATGAATAAATATCCATAAACACAGAGCGAGTCTGGCCGGCGTTCTCAGCATCCACCTCAACCCCCGCACGTTTCGCCAGGGCCTCCAGCGCGCCTGACATTCCGTCTGGGTTTTCGGTGTCCACGGCACCGTCAAAGGCGGCAAAGCTGCGGGCTTTGTCTTCGTGAAACAGCTTTTCAAAGCCGCATACCAGGGCGACTTCGTAAACGCCGCTGCTGACCATGGCGCTGGCTTGTTGAAAAGCCGTAGAAGAGGTGGCGCAAGCGTTCTCGACATTGATCACCGGTACTCTGCCGAGGCCCAGCTCGCGCAGGGCGACCTGGCCACTGATCATCTCCTGCCCCTGAACAACACCGCCCGCAGCATTGCCCATATAGGCAACGTCGATGTCGTTGAGTTGCAGTCCGGCATCCTCCAGCGCAGCCACTATGGCTTCGCCAGCCAGGCCCTTTAAGCTGCGTTGCGGATGTTTGCCAAACGGGGTCATACCAACCCCGGCCACATAGGCGTGCATCTTCATATGGGTATTCCTCTTGCGACGCCTTTACTTGGGCAAGTTGGTGTAGCCAAGCTCGTGGAAGACTTCGAGCAGCTCCCGGTGACCAAACGCCACAGCCGGAGATTGGAACCCCGCCGCTTTCAGACGGCCATCAAGCAGGCGTTCGGCGCCCTCCGCGCAAATTTCACCGGTAAAGGTGTAGGGGGCGTTGAGTGAAAGATCGAACTGTGTGGTGACCTGACGACCCTGGCCCCGGCAAACGATTACGGTGCGGTGCAGGTCACGGCTGTCCTTAGGGGGTTCCTCGGAGGTCATCTCCTCGCCAAACTTGTTGGTCAGTTCCTCTTTTTCCTCCTGAGTCATGCCCTTGGATTGTTCGGTGAATGTCTTCACCACCTGCACAACGTTATTGACGATCTCGTCACCAAATGCGGTCAGTACGCGACAGTTGCGCACGCGCTCATCGCGGGAAAACCAAATGGGTTCGCAGGCACCGCCCCAGGGCAGGGCCAGTAATGGCTGCGCCTTGTTGGGTACGGTCACGGTAAAGGCGACATCGTGGGGCCAGCTCTTAAACTCAAATTGCTCCAGGTAGTATTGGGTTTCGGCGTTGCCCTGCATACGCAAAAACGACTTGGTGGAAGCCTCGGAGGGCAGTGCATTGTCAATCTGGTATACGAGATCGACCGTATCAACGCCGGGGCTTTCCAACACTACCTCTGCGGCCAGGGCACCTGCGGCCCACATATAGGAGTTCGCCGGGCACAGCAGCAGGTTTTTCTCGGCAAAGGCGTCGCCATATTTTTCGGCAATGGCGAGCGTCCAATCCTGCTCACCGGTGGTGTCCAAATAGTGGCAGTTCGCCTGTAAACAGGCCTCAACCACCGGCCAGGAAACCTGCATAAACGGTCCGGCAACGTTGATCACTACATCGACTTTTTCGAACCAGGGCAGCAGTTCCTCGACGGTATTATTGGCACTGACGATAGTGGCCGGTACCGCACCGTCGTGGCGCTCCTCGACTATTCTCAAGGCTTCCTCCAGGCGGCTGCGAGTACGACCGGCAAAATAGAATGGCACTTGGCGTTGGGCCAGGCACTCGGCAATCAGCTTTCCGGTATAGCCACTGGCACCGTAAATTAAAACGCGGGGATCTCCTGACATCGTCATCTCTCTCTGGGTTGTTTTCAGTGAGATCACTATAAATTGACCCGAGTCAGGTTCTAATGCTGTAGATCGACAAGAATTTGCGAAATCACGACAGGGGTGGTTACAATCAACGACACAATAATGACGTCATCTAACATGCGGGCGATAGGCAGGCGATGAGAACAGGATGAGAATAGAAAGCAATCACGGTGAACCCCACGCGCTGCGCCACCTGATCTACGGGTTACACCCGTTTATCGGTTGGCTGAAGGAGCAGGGCATAGACTATGAACCCCATCTGCGACAGGCGGAGATTCCCACCGATGCACTGTCCCAGCCTGAGTTCTCCATTACACCCACCCAGGAACTGCGTTTTTACCAGAGCGTCATTCACAGCCTCAATCAACCTCAGTTGGGGTTGAAAATAGGCCCGCTTTACCACCTCTCCAGTTATGGCATGCTGGGCCTGGCGGCCATGACCAGCATTAATCTGAAGCAGTGTTATGAGGTCATTCTCGACAACATTTTACTGACCTGGACCTATTTTAAAGTCAGTGTTTATGACGAAGGCGATTGGGCTTTTGTACAAATGGACCCGGTTCGCGACCTCGGAGAGACGGTACAGTTTATGATAGAGCGCGACCTCAGTGCCGCCTATCGTATTGCTCTGGAGGCTTTGGGCCAGCACTTGCCCCTGCACCAGGTTGAATTCAAACACGCAAAGCCGACATCGACGGAAGCCTACGAAGAGATCTTCCGATGTCCAGCAAAGTTCTCAGCGCCGTTTAACCGCTTTGCCTTTGACAAACAGTGGATCAACTCTCCCCTGCAACAATCCGACCCTGAGACTTCGCGCGTCTTCTCCGGTCAGTGCCAGAAAATTTCCCAAATGCTAAGCAGTCAATACAGTTTTACGGAACTGGTGCGTTATCATTTAATGAATTTTCGTGATCGGGCGCCGACGCTTGACTCGATAGCCAGTATTTTGAATGCCACACCGCGCACGATACAAAGACGCTTGGCAAAAGAGGGCAAAAGCTTTCAGGAGTTACTGGACGATGTGCGCATCAGTGTCTCAACCGAGTACCTCACCACCACCAAACTCACCATTGAAGAGATCGCTGCACGAGTGGGATACAGTGATGCGGCGGCATTCAGTAATGCGTTCAAGCGCTGGAAGGGAGTGTCGCCTTTGGCTTATCGGAAGAGTCACTGAAATCAGCTGAAGAGTACATCCGCGTCGATGGATTGATCGACAACTTCGCCAAAATACTCGTTTACTCTCACCCCCTCAACCGTTATGAGCGTCGTGAAGAGACTTTTTCGAGTACCAGTAGTATTTCTGAACACCTCTTTTTTCTGTTGGAGCGTTGAGGCATATTTTTTGTCGACCACGAATGGGTTCAGAGAAAACTTCATTTCACAGAGATTAATACAATCATCTCTTCGATCAATCACGAGGTCAATTTGCGCTCCTGGGTTCTCGGGAGAGGGAGAGCGATGCAGCCAGCTATAGATGTCGCTCTCTACCGATCCGATACCGAGTGCCTGTTTCAGTCGATCAACATGCTTCAAGCAAATGGTTTCAAATGCATAGCCACTCCATGACAACCATGCCGGACTGTTCTGGCGTTTGAGCCACTCCTCTTCATTCGAAATTGTTGAGTTTTCTATCCAGTGTAAATAGAACAAGGTGTATTCATCAACCAAGCGATAAAGTGCGACCTTACGATGTCCTTTGCCAGGAGCCAGCTTTTCAATAAACCCGGATTCCACGAGCTCCGAAAGCGTTGTTGTCAAGGTTCCGCCTGATTTTTGCTTTGATTTATTTTGAATATCTTGCCGAGAGAGTCCCATCCGGCTGGCGGCAAGAATTCTGACAATTTTCTCATGTCGGTGAGAGTGCTTAAACAAGGAGGCGAACAGATTCAGGAACTCATTTTTTAATAATCCTGTCTTTGAGAAGCAAGTGTTTGCGATATTCTGAGCGGCGGAAAGACCTCGTTCGACCTCTTTCAAATAGTATGGAATTCCCCCCATTGACATATAAAGCTGCAATACCTGGCGATGACTGAGATTGATTCCTCGATATTTTAAGTAGCTATGAGATTCCGTCAGTGAGAACGGTGCGAGTTGAATTCTTCGAGTCGTGCGATTGTGCAGCCCCCCCTTGTTGTTAATGATCTTTTGGATCATCCAGGAAGCGGCAGAACCGCATACAACCAAGATAATATTGGGGTACTTCACACACCAGGCGTTCCAGAAATACTCCAGATTAGAAAGGAACTGAGAGCGTGGAGAACAAAGCCATGGCAGCTCATCAAAAAACAATACATGCTTCTGTTTTTTGTCCAGTGTGTCGATAAACGAGATCAGAAGCTGAAATGCTTTTCGCCAAGACTCAGGAGCTTCAATGTTACGGTTCTGAGCCCTTCCGAGTGCGAAAGCGAAGTTCTCCAGCTGATCTGCAAGGCTTGCCTTGTACTCGCCCGTCAGCTCAAATCTCATGTGGTTTTCGTAGAAAGCACGAATCAGGTAGGTCTTGCCAACGCGACGGCGACCATAAATAGCCACAAACTCGGCCTCTCTAGAGTCCAGAGTTCGCTGTAAGACCTCCTTTTCGGCCGAGCGACCAACAATATCTGCCATTCCAATCACTTGTAGTGAGCTACATCAATTGATGTAGGCTAATCTTATAAGTAGCCAAAAACAAGTCAAAAATATATATTTTGGCTACTTATAGCTTATAATCAGCCAAAATTGCCGTTTTTATCAGATTTTGGCTGGTTATAGGGTGGTTGTTGGCGCTCACTAACATAGTTTGGCTTCGTTTACGCCAACCGCGAATCAAAGGGATGTGATCGAGCGAGCGGGTGAACTTCGATCATATCTCCAGGATAACCACTTGGGCTCCGGGAATACCATCCTCGCCCGGATACCCGAGTTGGTTACTCACAAGGCGAGTACGGCCTACCTGGTGCTCATCACTCCAGTGATTGTGCCCATAGATCCAAAGTGCGGGCTGGTAGCGCTCAATCAGTGATTCGCAGTTGGCCTGGAAATAGGTAGACATCAAGTCTTCGGGAAAGCCCGCGTGTCTTGCGACCCGCAGTGGCGGAAAGTGCGTCACTACCACGGTCTTGCCGGGTTCACAGCTTTCCAGGGTCTGTGCCAGCCATTGACGGCTTGTCTTAAACAACGCCGCAGCGTCCGCAGGTGTGAATAAGCGCCTGCCATCCTGTTTCTCAATGCGGAAGAAATCAGCAATGGCTGCACCTGCGACTTGCATCCCCGGACCAATACTGTGTTCGCCAAGAGTATCAAAGCCAGTCCAGAGGGTCGCTCCCAGAAACGTGACGCCCTGGATGGTGACGGTGTCACACTCAAGAAAATAGACGTTGTCAAAATTCGAGAAGGCGGACCGATACTGACTCAACTGGCGATCATAATCCTGGCCATAGAAATCATGGTTTCCTGCCACCCACAAGATCGACGTGTCACTCTTAATTTCGGCAACTCTCGTGACGAACTCGATAGTGCCATCGCCCATGCCGATATCGCCGGTCAGTACCAGCACGTCACACTCCGTTTCCTGAAGCATGGGTGGCAGCCATCCCTGGGGGTGAAACTCAGAGTGGATGTCAGACAGAATGGCGATGCGCAGGCCCATTTCAGTTTTCCAATTAACGGTGGAAGTGGAATACCGTTACTATATTGAGGCATTTTCCATTCACGCAAAAGAAAAACCTGCGCATCTTCACCGTTGCTCGTCGATGTGTCGAGGTTTTGTTGTCGTTAACAGCGGTGCTTTTAGGCTGGTTCGCCGGTGCAGCTCATACCATAGAAAGAGACGTCAGCAAGCTGTCATTCGAGAGTTAATTTTACGCCCTGGAATTTTGATCGTTCAAAAAAGCCGAAGTTCTGCCCTACCGCAGCTAACAGCCATGAGCGGTAGTGGCCGTACTCTCACAACTATGAATCTCTAACGGAAAAAATCTGGCCTAAAGCTGTCGTAACGGTGCAGTAATTTGAGGGACCCATTTGTCCGGTTTCAATACTTCTTCGGGCATTGATCCTACTTGAATAAATGATCACTCTTCGTTCGGGAAAACCAAAAGTGCGACTGCCAAAAGAAAAAGGGAGAGGGGTACATGCAAGCCGAACCCATTCCCCTGCAACCTAAGTAACAGATGATTTGATATCCTCTAGTGCAAATGATCAAAGTCTACATATTCTCGGTAGCGGGTGTGGTAGGGATCACTGCTAGGGTGGATTTGCCACTTTCCTTCTATTAATGATCTTAATATGTAAGTAAACGAGGGGTTGACTGCTGATATATACGATTGTATATTGCGCATACAATATTAGTCGTTGTACCGTCAAAGAACCATGCCAGCGCCAACCACCAAACCCAGAAGCCCGGATGAAAATACAGAAAAGCGCCAGCGCTTGCTAGATGTCTCCCTCAAGTTGTTTGCCGAGCGAGGTTTTGACGCGGTGGGTATGCGGGAAATTGCCGCTGAGGCGGAAGTTTCCCTGGGATTGATCCGCATTCATTTTGGCTCCAAGGATGGGTTACGACAGGAGTTGGATGCCTTTGTGCTCCGCGAACTTGCCTCCATGTACGAGGGCATTGCCGAACTCGGTGAAGCAGCAGGCCTGGAGGGGCTGGCAGACGACATAGTCGCATTTATCGAACGCGACCGAGATGTGATGTTGTACCTGCGCACTGCGTTGTTGCAAAAAAATCAGGGCAGCCTGGCGATGATGCAGGAAATTCGCGACATTACTCGTCGCTATATCGATACCTGTGAAGCGCAAGGCAATCTCCAGCCCGATGTTGATAAAGAACAAGCAGCGTTAATGATGTTCTTTGATTTATTGGGGCCGCTGATTCTCGAACCTTTTTCCCACCAATTGTATGGTGCCTCTATGTATGATGCATCCATGGTGGCGGCGCGGAATAAAATGTTGTCGCGTATGCTGACGCGCGGTTTTTTGGTCAAGTAAGCTAATAGCCCTCTATACCTCCGGGAATTTCCCAACTTATTGAAGAGTCTCCACCAGTGGGCGCACTATTGGCGCCTGCGTGTCCTGCTTTATCTGTAATTCTTCTATCCAGCCCGCTTAGTAATACCTAATTGGAATGGGTTTCAAAGTTAATCCCGTTGACACGGGATATATACAGTCGTATATTGAGAGTATATATACAATTGTATATGTTTGAAGCGATGCACTTCCCAATTGAGGAGATTTGATGATGATAACGATAAAAGAACAGGCCAGTACCAAAGGCCGCTGCCAAACAATACATGCAGCTACTGACCAAACCGTTGATAAAGTTGGATTGGCCGGGGGAGCAGTGCTGGCCATGGCAATATCTGCCTTTTCCGCCCAGGCTCTGGCAGAGGATTTAGATGATTTTGTGCTAGAGGAGATAATTGTCACTGCTGAGAAAATTGGTGCCAAGAGCATTATGGATACCTCTTTTTCGATCAGTGCCATGAACGGTGAAAAGCTGGAGGAGCAGGGTATTACCTCCGTCGCGGACGCCATTGCAATGAATCCCGGCGTGTCCAGTGTGGAAGTTGGCGGCGGCGGTAATAACGCTCTACAAATCCGTGGAGTGTCTTCCCTGTTTGGTGACTCCACCGTGGGCTATTACTTGGATGACTTGCCCTACACCCAGGTGGGACAACAGTTTGTGCCGGATACCAACCCCTACGACTTGGAACGGATTGAAGTGCTGCGTGGTCCTCAGGGCACGCTCTACGGCGCCAGCTCTCAGGGGGGCACAGTCCGTGTGCTTACCCGCGAACCTCAACATAATGAGTTCGAGTTCAAAGCCAATGCGGGTGTCTCATCCACGTCTGGTCACGGTGATAGTTGGAAAGTCCAGGCTGCGGTTAACCTGCCGTTAATCGAGGACACTCTCTCGGCTCGCCTCGTCGCTTCTCGTGTTGATGAGGATGGTTTTATCGATCTGCCCCTGACTGGCGAAGATGATTACAATGACGGTGAGGATAAAAGCTACCGTGCCAAGCTGTTGTTCACCCCGGGGGATAATTTTACCTTGAAATTGAGCGCCTGGCACAGCGAAGTGGACACGGCTATCCCCTACGGCGATGACAACTACGAGTTCTCGCCGCTCTATGTGGAATTTGATCCTCTGTCTCTACCGGCTTTGGACCCAGCTGGCGCTCGACCAGTAACAGCGGAGGACCTGAGGAGCCAGACAGAGTTCGATCTGTACAATATGACGATGGAGTATGATTTTGAAAATATCTCACTTTACAGCACCACCTCACTGATCGAGTCCGAGCAGCAGCTCGACAGTAATGTGTTGGGCAGCATGGCATTGCTGCCGGTGGAAAACCGTACCCTGAATCAGGAATTGCGCCTGGCCTCAACCGGTGACAGCGATCTCTCCTGGACGGCGGGCGTGTTCTATATGGACGCCAAGCAGGAGCAACAGCTGGCCACAGGCCTGTTATTGGCGGGTGTCCCCGATCCGGTTATGGCAGTCGCAGCTGATCAGCAAAAACGTTCACAGCAATGGGCGGTATTTGGCGAAGCGCACTACGAATTCAATGATGAGTGGAAGCTGACTTTGGGTACCCGCTATTTTGAAGATGAGCGGGAAGAGGAAGACCTGGATGCGACCACTATTTCAACCCTGGCTCTGTTTGGTATTGATGCTAAGCGCAGTGAAGAGTTTGACAAGGTCACAAGCCGAGTGAATGTGTCTTATACCCCCAACGAAGACAGCCTTTATTACCTGAATGTGGCCCAAGGTTTCCGCAGTGGGGTGGCTCAGCAGGGTATTTCACTGCTATCGGCTGCGGCCGCTAGTGTTTCGGCCCCTCAATTTTCAGATCCTGAAGATTTAATCAGTTATGAGCTGGGTACAAAACTGAGCTTTATGGACGATAAACTGCAGCTCGAGGTGGCGGTCTACTATCTGCAGTGGGATGACATAATCACGGTGCTGACTACTATTGATTCGGTGACTCTGTTGCCGATTGCCTACGCTGAAAACGTGGGCGAAGCTGAAGGCGTGGGGCTGGATCTGGGTGTTCTTTATCGAGGCATTCCAGGTTTGACTCTGCAGGTATCCGGTAACTTCAATAGCACTGAATACGGCGAAGCTCTGCCGCTGGCGAACGTCGACGACGGCGACACCGTCGTGCAAGTGCCTGAGACCACATTCTCGGCCTCAGCCGCTTATCAGTGGGCACTGAGTGATTCAGGGCTCGACGGTCGTTTCCATATGGCCTACCAGTACACAGATGGTCGCCCTGACTATACTTTAGGTGCCAGTACCGAGTCAGACTCCTTTGCGGTGCTGAATGCTCGCTTGGGTGTGGAGGCAGAGAGCTGGTCTGTTTACTTGACCGGTGAAAACCTCACAGACGAAGACGGGCAAATCAGTCTGCTGGCGTCAACAGCTCCGCTCGGAGTGCCGGCCAATCGTATGCGGCCACGCACTATTGGTTTGGAAGCGTCTTATCGCTATTAAATTCTAGCGTTTTGTAAGCGGGGCTCAGACCAGAGCCCCGTCATTCGCATCCCATCTTGGCTTGTCTAAGCGCCTTTTCTCCATAGGTGTATCAGTCCCTTTCTCCATAGGTGTATCAGTATGGATAGAATTCTACAATTTGTTTCTCCAGCCCAGGTCAATGACTTTCCCCATGTTTCCCATGGGGAAGGCGTCTACCTTTGGGACAAGCAGGGTCGCCAGTATCTGGATGGTTCCTCCGGCGCTGTCACCGCCAATATTGGCCACGGTAATGCACGGGTTCGTGAGGCCATGCTGGCCCAGTTCGACAAGGTTGTACACGCCTACGGCCGTGTCTGGGACAACGACGCCAGTGTGGCTCTCTCCGAAAGGCTATGTGGCATTGTCGACTGGGGCTATGACGCCTGCTTTTACGTCTCCGGAGGCTCTGAGGCGGTAGAGACGGCGGTTAAATTTGCCAAACAGGCAGCCTATGCCCGCGGCGAAACCTCCCGATGGAAGGTGATCAGTCGAACACCCTCCTATCACGGTGCGACTATGGGTTTGTTGGGCATTACCGGCGATCCCGACTTTGGCGGCCCTTTCGAAAAAATGTTTGTACAGATGCCCAAGGTGAGTGCGCCGCTGACTTACCGGGCGCCCGATGGTCTTTCGCCAGAAGAAAATGCCAAACGCTGTCTGGTGGAGCTGGAACAGACCATTATTGCCGAGGGAGCAGATTCGGTGCTGGCTTTTATTATGGAGCCCATTGGCGGCACCTCCTCCGGTTGTCTGATTGCACCGGATCTCTACTACAGCGGTGTTCGCCAGATCTGCGACAAGTACGGTTTGCTGCTGATTTTTGATGAAATTCTGTCCGGTTCCGGCCGCTCGGGCACCTTCCTCGCCGCCCAGCAGTGGCCTGACTGTCGCCCGGACATAGTTGCCTTGGCCAAGGGCTTAAGTGGTGGCTATGCGCCACTGGGTGGCATATTAACCAATCACGATCTGGTGCAGCCGGTGCGTGAAATGGGGGGCTTCTTCCATGGTCATACCTACGCGGGTAACCCCATGAGCTGCGCCATTGGTGTGGCAGTGCTTGATGAGATGCGGGACCAGAATCTCCTTGGCAACGCTGAGGCCATGGGGACTCAGCTGCGCAAGCGGCTGGAATGTCTAAAGGAGAGTACTGGTCTGGTAGGTGATGTTCGCGGTCGGGGCCTGGCCCTGGCGATCGAGATCGTCAGTGATCGGGAGAGCAAAGCGGTATTTTCTGAAGAATCCAACGCGCTCAATATCATCAAAAAGATCTGCATGGACAACGGTCTGATGCTGCTCTCGCGCCGCCTCTGTGGTGGGCGTTATGGTGAATGGCTGATGGTTACACCACCGTTAATTATCAATGCCGAGCAGGTCGACGAGCTGGTGAACAAACTGGAACAGTCACTGCTAATCTTTAAACAACGGCATATGTAATTGAGCGGGAGTTTGATCGAATGAGGTTGGTGGATTATTTGGACCGCGGAGCCCGATTGTTTCCGCAGCGCGATTGTCTGGTACAGGGGAAGCAGCGTTGGACATTTACGGAGGCGGAAGCGCTGACCCACCAGGTCGCGTTTGCGCTGCAGGCCAGTGGCATAAAACCCGGAGACAGGGTGGCGGTGTACAGTCCTAACCATGCCATGGCGTTTGTGGCCATGTTTGGTATCTTCCGTTACGGAGCCGTTTGGGTGCCGATCAATGCCCGCAATGCATTGGATGAGAATCTTCATTTTCTTGAGCAAACCAGCACGAGTTTTCTGTTTTACCACAGAAAATTCACCGATACTCTGCCGCAGATGGCGGAGCAGCTGCCGCAGCTAAGGCAGGTCGTTTGTCTTGATCAGATCGAACAATCCGGATCAGACCAGTTCCAGCGCTTTGTCCAGGCTGAGTTTGCTAGTTGGTTGTCTGTGAACAATGGCGACAGTGAGAAAACGCAATTTCCGTCCCGTCCAGATGACCCCGGTGAGGTGGTATTTCTGATTGCTTCCGGCGGCACCACCGGAAAACCTAAAGGTATTATCCATACCAACAGATCCATGGAAACTATGGTGGCCACCTATCTTTCGACTGTGCCGAGAAACTCGCCTACCGACAAACCGCCTGTACATTTGCTGGTGGCGCCCATGACCCACGGTGCCGGCATGACCTGTTTCCCGTTACTGTGTCAGGGGGCTACTACCGTTGTGATGGAGGAGGCTGATCCGCAAGAAGTGATGCGGATGATTGAACATCATAAGGTGACCCACCTGTTTCTGCCACCAACCGTCATCTACATGATGTTGGCTCACCCCAAGGCCAGAGACTATGATTACAGTAGCCTGGAGTATTTTCTTTATGCGGCTGCGCCCATGTCTTCAGAAAAACTGAAGCAGGCATTGGACATTTTTGGCCCGGTAATGGCGCAAACCTTTGGTCAGGCCGAAGCGCCTATGATCTGTACTTACCTTTCCCCGCAGGATCATGAGCGCGCTCTGGAGGACGGCAATCATCAGCGACTTAAATCCTGCGGTCAAGTGACCCCTTTTACTCGTCTGGAGGTTATGGATGATCAAGGCAACATTCTGGCTCAGGGGGAAAGAGGCGAATTGGTAGTACGTGGCGGCTTGGTGATGGAGGGGTATTTTGATAACCCCGAAGCTACCGCTGAAGCCAGCGAGCACGGTTGGCATCATACCGGAGATATTGGCTATATCGACGAAGAGGGTTTCGTTTACATCGTCGACCGAAAAAAAGACATGATTATCTCCGGCGGATTTAACGTTTACCCCGCCGAGGTGGAGCAAGTTATCTGGTCTCATCCTGCGGTACAGGATTGTGCGGTGATTGGCGTGCCCGATGAAAAGTGGGGCGAAGCAGTCAAAGCTGTGGTGGAGCCGGTACCTGGACAGACCGTTGATAGCGATGAAATTGTGCGTTTGTGTAAGGATAAGTTGGGCAGTGTCAAAGCACCCAAGTCGGTGGAGGTGTGGGAAACCCTGCCTCGCAGTCCGGTGGGTAAAGTACTGAAGAAAAGCATTCGCGAGCGATTTTGGCAGAGTGCTGATCGCACGATCTAACCACAAAGGCATAGGCAGGACCAGATTATGACTAGCGCAATCGTCGCCGGTGTCGGCATGAACAAGTTCGTTAAACCCGGGCAGCACCAGCCGTATCGGGTGATGGGGGCCGATGCCATCAAGGCGGCTGTCAAAGATGCGGGCATAGATCCAAAGTTAATACAACAAGCCTATGCCGGTTATATCTACGGAGATACCGGCAGCGGGCAACACGCCATGTATGAAGCGTTTCAGACCGGGATCCCGGTGTTTAACGTGAATAATGCCTGTTGCTCCGGGTCCACTGCGCTTTATCTGGCGCGCCAGGCGGTAGAGTCTGGACAGCAGCAATGCGTAATGGCCTTTGGTTTTGAAGAAATGCAACCGGGGGCGTTGAGTAGCCCCTGGACTGACCGTGAATTCGTGGGTGACCGTATTTCCCACAAAATGGACGAATGGGGTTACCCGAATTCATATTTTGCACCTCGCTGGTTTGGTGCAGCCGGTCAACAGTATATGGAAACCTTTGATGCTTCACCGGAGTTGTTTGGCAAGGTGGCGGTGAAATCCCGTACCCATGCCATGGCCAATCCCAATGCTGTGTTTCGTTCACCGCTGACGTTGGATGAAGTGATGAGCGCGCCAAAGATCTATGGCGACTATATGACACGCTTTATGGCGTGCCCACCTACCTGTGGTGCTGCCGCTGCAATCATTGTCAGCGAAGCCTTTGCCAGGAAACACGGCATCAGCAAGGGAGTCAGCATCTTGGCGCAAACTATGGCCACCGATACCGAACAGTCTTGGAGCGATGCCATGAATGCCACCGGAAAAGAAATGGTGCGCCGTGCAGCGAAACAGACTTATGAGCAAACCGGGCTTGGACCGGAGGATGTGGATGTGATTGAACTGCACGATTGCTTTACTCCGAATGAGGTGCTCAGCTATGAAAACCTGGGCCTCTGCGACGATGGTGGTGCCACCCAGTTAGTAGAGGATGGTAATAACACCTATGGCGGAAAATGGGTGGTAAATCCATCGGGGGGGCTCATGTCAAAAGGGCACCCGATTGGCGCCACCGGTTTGGCTCAGTGTGCAGAGCTGGTATGGCAACTTCGTGGCGATGCAGGTCAGCGCCAGGTGCCTGGTGCCCGTGTGGCGTTGCAGCACAATATTGGCCTTGTTGCGGGTGCGGTAGTTACCCTGTATGGAATTTAAAGGTGTGGAGCACCTGGTGCTCCATTTTTCGAATTGTCTTAGCCGCGCATAGTGCCGGTGATGGGAGGAGAATAAACGGTGATATACCCTGAAAGCAGAAAAGAAGCGAGTCAAAAATCCATCGGCGGAGTTGAATGGAGCGATGACTATGCTTGGCTACAGCAAGAATCCGAAGAGACACTTGCGTGGCAACAAACTCAACACGACTTTGCTGGTACTGTTCTTAACCGCGGTCCGGAGTTTGAATTTGTCCACCAAAATTTGGACGCTACAGGTGGCAAATCGAGCAGGGTGTTTGCGCCGGTTCGCTGTCGGGGTGGCAAATGGTTCTCACTCGAAAAGACTAACGAAGGCGATACGCTCTATATTTCTGAGAAGAAACAAGGGCAGGGGCGGGTCCTGCTGGATCCGACATTGCTCTGTGCGATGTTGTCCGTGGCAGTGGCACCGCGTATTGCTATTTTTGAACCTTCACCGAATGGCGCCATCTTGGGCTTTGCCGTTGACGATGGTAGCGGTCGCAATGGCACCTGGTATTTTCTCGATGTGGAAACCGGTCAATTGTTGGATAGCAGTTATTCAGCAGACTTTATGTTTGAGCTGCCCATATGGTTTTCCGATTCCAGTGGTTTTTACCAGCCAACTCGTACCGCAGAAGGACTGCACGCTTTTGAACCTCGCGCTATCAATGCTGATAATCCTGGCGTGACAGCCAATGCGCTTCCTTTTTCTTTAACAACCAAGGAGCTGGATGCGAACCTCAATAAGTTGGGACAACTTTCACCAAGTGGTCGCTACTTGCTGGTATCCAGTTTTACACCTGCCCCTCGAAAACCTTATTGGATATTTGATACACATAGTGGAGATAAGCGCCCGTTCCTGCCAGACAGTTATCTGGATGTTTGTTACGGCGAGTGGGCGGACGATGATCACTTTATTGCGCTAAGCTTTGAAGGGACAGAGCGAGGCAGGATTGTTGAGATCCCCGCAGCAACCAGTACAGACCCGTCGAGCTGGCGAGAGCTTGTGGCTGAATCCACCAATGTCTTGCGAGCGGTAACGGTTTGTAAGAATCGTCTGTTTGTCTGTCTGTTGGAGGATGCCTCTCAGGTTTATCAACTCTATTCTCGCGATGGAGAGCGAATGGCCCGTGTGCCTTCAGCACCTTTTGCGTCATCGATTGTATCGTCTGTCTGGCGTCACATTTATCTGAATGACGAATTTATCTTTCAGCAAGAAACCTTTGATAGGTCGTCAGCGTCTTATCATTATGATGAATCGACACAAACAACAACTGTTGTCGGCCCTGAACCACGGTGCTTGTCAGATATTTCGATCGAACAGCTTTTTGCAAAAGCGGACGATGATGTGGACATTCCTTACTTTGTGGTGCGCAAAAAATCAGCCCATTCGGGATCGCCCGCTCCGGCATTAACCCATGTCTATGGTGGTGGAAATATTGCTTGGTTGCCTACTTTTTTGTGGCAGTACCAGCCCTTTATTGAGGCCGGCGGTGTTTATATTCACCCCGTTCTCAGAGGCGGCGGTGAATACGGAAATCTTTGGGCCGCGCAGGGCAACAGAGAAAATAAGCAACGCTGCTTTGAAGATCTATACGTGATGGCCGAACACGCTATTAAGACCGGCATTACCACACCACAACAATTGGCCCTGTCGGGCGAAAGTAACGGCGGCATGACTTCCAGTGCCGCCATGACTCAGCGGCCCGATCTATGGGCGGCCGTGGTTCCTCGATTCCCGGTATTGGACGCGCTGGAACCCTTCCCATTTGGACTGGATGTGGGTGCATTTGCGGCTTTTGTACCGGCACTGTACGGAGATGCCAACGAAGCTGAATTTGCGGAAATTATTGCCAGCTATTCGCCATACCAGAACGTTAAGGACGGCATTCAATACCCCGCCATATTTTTGATGTTGGGTTTGCAAGATCCCCTGTGTATGCCCAGTAACGGCCGTCGTATCGTGGCAAAACTGCAAGCGGCGGGTTCTTCGGTCGCGTCTGACAAGCCAGCAATTGCCCGTTTTTACGACAATACAGGTCACGATTTCTCTGACGATGAAAGCCTGGCCAAGCAGCAAATCGCCGAATACCTGGCATTCGTAATGAAAAACACTCAACTGGAGATTAAGTAATGGGGAATAGTCGCTTAGAATTGGATGATCTCTATCGCTTGAATCGCCTGCAGGATGCTAAGTTCTCTCCCTGTGGCAGGCTCGTGGTCTACGTGGTAGCGATGACGGAGAATGACAGCGATCTTTATTCGATTCGCCTTGTCAACAGAGACAGTCAGGAAGAAAGGATCTTGATTGCCGACCTTCCTATGGTCGTAGGTATCGCTTGGTCCCCCGATGGAAAAAAGCTGACTTATATGGGCAAAGCAGATAAGGCCACTCAGGTTTTTGTGTTTGATCTGGAAACCGCTACCAACCGAGCGATGACGGACTTGAAGTACGGGGTGGGCGGCGCGCCGGTATGGTCGCCGGATGGCCGTTATCTGGCTTTCTCTGCTGTGGACCCTGAGAAAATGCCAGACGACTCTATGGAACCTCTGAGAACGACACGAATGCATTACCTGTTTGATGGCATGGGTTTTCTTGATCGTGTCGCGAAGGACATTTGTGTGCTTCCCGCAGAAGGAGGAGAAATACAAAAGCTGACCTCTGATGACAGTAATAACGTCAATCCATGCTGGTCACCTGATAGTCAGAGTGTACTCTTTACGGCTCAATTTTCTGAGAACAATCCACGTGCGGTAACAACTACCTATTCCGTTAACCTTAACGGTGAAGTTACCGAGCTGTTCCGTGATACTTCCATATCCAGTGTTTTCTGGGTGCCGCCGGTGAGATGGAACGCGGATGGCAGCAAGGCATTCTTTGCCGCTATGCCGGCTGACAAGGTAGCGGGTAGTCAATTCAATCTGTACGCCATTAGTGGTGCCGGGGGCGAGGTCCAATGCTGCAGTGAGTCGATCGATTTGCCGGTAAGTCCGGTTATTGTGACGGACTTCCCGAGTGGGGTTATGCCGACCAGTACACCCCGAGCGGATATTTCACCTCACTCGGCGTTAATCACCGTGGAGAAGGAAGGTGCCACGTTAATTTGTCGCTTGTCCCTCGATGGGGAAGAAAAGTTGGAGCCTTTGATCGATCCCGGCTGTTGTGTTTACTTACTGGATGTACACCAGCAAGGGCTGCTTTTTGCCAAGACCGATTTCAATCAGCCGCCAGAGCTCTTTATCAGTGATCTGCAGGGGCAGAATATCAAACAGCTTTCAATGTTAAACCCGGAACTCAGTGAGCGATTTGACCTGCCTGTAATTGAGGAATTGCGTTTTCCGAGTGCTGACGGTACCTCTGTGCAAGGTTGGGTCATGCGCCCGGCGCAGATTGACGAGCCGCTGCCCACGGTACTTTGCATTCACGGCGGCCCTTTTGCGGCCTGGGGTCACACCTTTAGCGCTGAATTCCATAGCTTGTACGGCCAAGGTTACGCCGTTGCGATAATCAATCCCCGAGGCTCTACGGGATACGGAGATGAATTTGGTACCGGCAATCAAAACTGTTGGGGCGAGCCTGAGTTTGACGATTTTATGGCCGGACTTGACTTACTCCAACATAAAGGCGTTGCGGATCCTGAAAGATTAGGTGTATGCGGGATTTCCGGAGGTGGGCATTTGAGCGCCTGGTTGACCTGTCACACGGATCGTTTTGTGGCATCCGTACCAGAACAGGGGGTCTACAACATGATTACCCAGTATCTGGTTGCCGATGGCGGCCCGGATCTGGTGGGGGCCATTTTCAATACAACGCCAACTGAAGGTTTCGAAACCCTGTGGAAATACTCACCGGTTGCCCACGGCCACAAAATCAAAACCCCCACCTTGCTAATTCAAGGAGAAGAGGATTTACGCTGCCCTATGGAGCAAGCTGAACAGCTTTATCGTGTCATGAAAGAGGCTGGTTGTAAGGTGGAGTTTATGCGAATGAAGGGCTTTCACGGGGCTACTAAAGTTGGCCATCCAAAGCTGCGTCGCCAACAGGACGAAGCTCAGTTGGACTGGTTTGCACGTTATCTGAAATAAGGGATATATAAAATGAAGGTCTACGACAAAGTGTTAGCGGGCGTTGAGTGTTTCCAGTTGCAAAGTGGTTTTGATAAAAACTGTGACATGAATTTTGAAATTACTGTCGGATTGCCCCCTTCATATGCTAGCCAGGAAGGCAAAACGTACCCTGTAATGATTGTCTTGGATGGGGGCGTAGCTTTCTCCACTGCCTTTGATTCGTTCCGTGCGCAAAGCGGTACTGGCAGCGCCGAGGAAGTGATCGTGGTCGGAGTTGATACTCCGCCGGAAGAGGGTAATGCCATGCGCGGCCTCAAACGACTGCGTTATCTAACCCCAGGCTGTCCCCACAATGGCCCAAATATCCAGCCAATTCTTAAAATGTATAAAGAGGCCATCGACCAATTGGGTTGGGGCTTTGATGATATCTTTGGGGGAGCTGACAGCTTCTTAACCTTTATCGAAAAGAGCCTGATACCTGCCTTGTCTGATCGGTATAGCATAAACCAGGAAGATATAGGTCTGTTCGGTCATTCGGCCGCCGCAGCCTTTGCCGTCTACGCTCTCCTGGAAAATAGTCCCGTATTTTCACGCTATGCCATTGGTACCTTTGGTACCGAATGGTGGGACGACATTGATGCAGCAGAAAAGACCTTTATCGAAAATCGACAGTCGAAAACCGATGTTGCGGTTAAAAAGGTGTATCACGCTGTCGGGGGTGCTGAGCTTGAAGAACCTGCGTTTGCCGGTGCGGGTATTGGCCTGCCAATGGTTGATCGCTTGAGGGATTTAGATCTGCCGGGTATCCATATTAGCACTCAAGTGTTTGATGGCGAGGACCACGCCTCGGTCATTCCCCATGTGATTGCCACCGGAATCAGAAAACTCTACGGCACCGGCCTGGGTTTTGCTGAAGGCCTGAATGCTCGTATGGATAACGCTGAAGAAGCGAGTCTCTAAAAACTGAGTTAACCTTAAAGAAGGTAAGAAATGAGCCAACCTAAAATATTGAAAAATGCCGTGATCTTTGACGGCTTTAATGAAGAGTTGATCGATGGCGGTTGTGTTGTCATCGAAGGTGATCGCATTCGCGAAGTGAATGATAAAGCAGTCAGTATCGACGGTGCCGAGGTGATCGATCTGAACGGCAAGTTTCTGATGCCGGGATTATTGGACCTGCATTTTCACGCCTATTCCATCAGCTTTAATATGGCCAAGCTCGACAGCATGCCCAAGCCGCTGAAAGTCAGTCATTCGATCAAGCTACTCGAAGGTGCCTTGCAGCGTGGCTTTACTACGGTCAGGGATCCGGGTGGCGGTGATGTGGGGCTGCGTTTGGCAACGGAAGCAGGGTTGATCAACGGTCCGCGTTTTCTTTACGGTGGCCAGGCGCTTTCGCAAACCGGCGGTCATGGGGATATGCGTCGTCACGATGAGGAAGAGATGGCCTGTGGTTGTGCCTATTCCGGCACTATCTGCCAGGTGGTCGATGGTGTTGATGATGTGCGCAAGCTGGTGCGCAATGAACTGCGTAAAGGCGCCGACCATATCAAGATGTTTATCTCCGGTGGTGTAGCATCACCCACAGACCCCATCTGGATGCCGCAGTTTACCGACGAAGAAATTCAGGCAGCGGTTTACGAGTGTGAAACCCGCCGCAAGTATGTGGTGGTGCACTGTCACACCGACGAAGGTGCCAGACGCAGCATCAAAAATGGCGTACGCTCCATTGATCACGCCACAGAAATACTTCCAGATACCGCCGAGATGCTGGCGGCTACGGAAAAAACGTTCGCTGTGCCCACCTTGGGTGTGATGCGCCAGATTCTGGACTATGGCCCGGAGTTGGGCATGTATCCTGAAAGCCTGGAAAAGATAAAACCCCTGTGGGATCAGGTGCTCACCTCCGTTGAAAATATGCACCGGGCTGGTGCTAAAATGGGCATGGGTACCGATCTGTTTGGTCCTGAGTATCACCCGCTACAGAGCAATGAATTTGAGTACCGTTCGGAAGTGCAGCCGGCCATCGATATTTTGCGCTCTGCGACTTCTGTCAATGCTGAAATCGTGCAAATGAAAGGGGAAGTTGGTGAAATCAGTGCTGGTGCTTTTGCAGACATGATCGTTCTCGATGGCAATCCGCTTGCAGATTTAACCCTATTCCAAAAGCCGGAAAAAATGCCACTGATTATGAAAGAGGGCAGATTGATCCGCAATGAGCTTAGGTAATTCGCTTTAGTACAAGAATTTTCAGCTTAGTGATGCAGTTAAGGGTCTGAATGTCAGTCTAGTTTCGCTAATCGGGGTTAGATAAGGTCGATAGACTCGATCTCCTGGCTGATTTTAGATTCGTTTACATTCATATTCCTAGTGTTGAAGCCACAGTAGAAATGGAGATTTTTCCTTCAGGTAACTTGATCGATATATAGCAATGGATTGTGAATTTCTATTTCACCCCGTTAAAGCTTGTGTAGCACCATCTTTTAGTCTCAAAAGAAGATTCGGCGCAATGGAACTGTGCCGCCGCTCAAGGGGATGAGTTGAGGTGAGGATGGCTTTCTGTGATAGATCATGTGGATCATGAATCCTCTCGAATGATCGAAAATTTTTGTTGTTGTGTATGACTGCTTACTGGTTGTTACCTGTCTTTTCTCGGAGAGACTGCGTTTTGGCATACAGTTGTCCCTCGTAAACCAATGGACGAACGGAGTTTTAGGATAAACGAAAGACAGGAATGGGTAGACACCGGTATTACCCTTTTTCATATTTACCGTTTTGAACT
Source organism: Pseudomaricurvus alkylphenolicus (assembly GCF_011683955.1). GTDB lineage: Bacteria > Pseudomonadota > Gammaproteobacteria > Pseudomonadales > Cellvibrionaceae > Pseudomaricurvus > Pseudomaricurvus alkylphenolicus. Next base: position 151,763 of record NZ_JAAQPI010000007.1, on the reverse strand, counting down.
GTCCGCTTTGGAGAGGCATCCTATTCATTACAGTCAGCTTTTAATGACGTTGCTGTTACGTGTGATGATCTTGGTAATACGCGTACAGGAAAGCTCTTCCGGATAATATCCATTCTGGATGGAGCTGCCATATCGGGGGCCGTCAAGAATTTCCTAATACCAATTTTGATTGCAGAGACCGTGAAGAAGATAGCCTAATTCAGCCATGCATTGACCCGCCAAAGGGGGACGATTACGTGAATCTACTTTACCCGTCTAAGAACTTCTAAAAAATTATCCGTTTATATCATCAACCAATAATAATCTATCTGAACCATTTTCGCCCAGGGGCTTTGCAGAATAGTGGTCTCCTGATTTTTCCACCAGCTCCAATCGCTCCAATTTTTGCAGAGCGTCGTCTACCTCAAAGTCCAAATTGCATTCCCACTTTAGGGAAAACCAATCTTCAATAACCTTGTCGAGCTGCGCCAGGCTAAGCGGATTTTCTGATATCGAAAGGAAATAGTAGGCCAGTATCGCTTCTTTACACTCCTCTTCCTCGGCTGCGTCAATGAGGCGATGGAAGACGCCTGCGTTATTGTCCAGTGACTTGAAATAGAGGTTTTCAGTCAACGCTTGTGTAAAACGCAGCTTCCGGTTTTTGAAGCTGGAGAACTGCTTCCACAAATAGGCGCCGAGTGTGCCCAGCCCAGCCGCCAGCGCAATCAATGTGCTCTTGTCCAGCTCAACACTTTGCTGGTGCAGGCCCAGCCAATAACCTATCAAAGAGCCTATCAAAATCAAGGTTGTTCCAAGCTTGGTCGTAATGACGAAACCGCCGCTGATCGCAGCCGGAACTCCGATCATCAGCTTATCGATCAAGCGCATGCCGATCCGCGTATTCGGGAAGAGCATTTCCAGGTCCGCCTTGGGTACATTCTGGAATAGCTTTAACAGTGTCGCACCGGGGCGATAATTTGAGGAAACGTGACTAGATTTGTCCAGGTTGTTTTTAAAACGGATAAAAATGACGACGCGGTCATAATTGGTAAAGTGGACCTTTTTCTTGTACAAGCCCCATAAATTGCTCAGAGTTTCCTCACGCTCTGAAGCCCCCCGACAAAATAACAACACCTCTTCAAAGGGCGAGAAGTCCACCTTCAGTTGGATGTTGAACAGCGATGACTCCTCAAATGCCATCTGCAGGTCCTGTTCGGACAGTTGTACGAAGTTGGCTTTCCTTAATAGCGCTCTCAATAAGACGGAGAACTCTTGTGTTTGCTCGTCTTGCAGCGCTGAAGGGAGCCGACGGGTGTCGGCATCGGGGTTGTGCGGCGCGTAGCTGTCTTTCAGGTCTTCCAGTGTTTGGTGGAATTCGCGATGGAAGTGTTCCTGAATGCGTTGAGCCAATTCACGAAATTGCCGCTGTTGTTCATCGTCGAGTGGCGATTTATGCAGGCACATCTCGATGATGTCGCGCTTTCGGAAGGGGATAAAATGGGTGCGATTGCTCATAGATGCTTCAGGAGGATCCAGTTCTTGGCCAGGCCGTAATGATAGCGCGAATGCGCTCAAGAGGGGATAGGTTTGGCTACTGAGACTGGTAGGAACTTTGAGTTGCGGTCCTGGAGCCAAACTCTTACTCTTTTAAGGACAATTTTGGAGAATAGCTCCGATAAACACAGGCGGAAAGGCAGATGATCAGAAGAGCTCGCGGAATATATGAAGGAAGAAACAAATCTTCCGCCTACAAGGATCTGGTCTGGACGGTGGCAACCAGTTCAGATACTACCTTGGATATAGAAGGCCAAACAAAAATGACCTTGGACACGATTCAGGATAACCTTATTGAGCTAGGCTCAGATAAATCACGGATTTTGTCGGCTCAGGTCTATATCGCTGATATGAACGATAAGCCAATCATGGATGGCGTGTGGAAGAGGTGGATTGGCGATAACCCGGAGAATTGGCCGCAGAGGGCATGTTTGGGGGTATTTCTGGAAGGTAACGTTCTTATTGAGGTTACCGTTACGGCCGTTGCACAAAGTCTCTGAAGTCTGGTGGTAATGGCGTTGTATTGTTGGGAATCGAGGCTTAGATGAAAACATTTATGCTGACATCGCTCGCGCTATTTGCCTTTGCGGGTAATTCGGTGCTGTGTAGGCTGGCGCTGGGAGAAAATACCATCGACGCGGCGAGTTTCACGATAATCCGGCTGTTGTCCGGCATCGTCGTCTTGGCGATCATTCTGAAAATCGGATCGACTAATGATGCTAGCGCCGGCAGAGGAAGCTGGAAGGCGTCTTTCTATTTATTCCTCTATGCCGTTACCTTTTCATTCGCTTATATATCTCTGGATACAGCGACTGGTGCCTTAATTCTGTTTGGTTCTGTTCAGGCCGCTATGATCCTCGTGGGTCTGCTAACGGGCAATAAATTACATTACTTGGAATGGTTAGGCGTATTTCTGGCGTTCTCCGGGTTTGTCTATCTGGTCTTACCGGGCTTGACGACCCCGTCGCTTACCGGGTTTATTCTTATGACCATTGCCGGTATTGCCTGGGCCTTTTATACCCTGTCGGGAAAGGAATCCAAGAACCCGTTGAGTGATACGACCTATAATTTCCTACGCACACTTCCTTGTATCTTGATTCTGCTTGCGGTTGCCTTTTCGTACGTTTCCCTGTCACCTGAGGGGATTTTTCTGGCGGTACTGTCTGGCGGGATAACGTCCGGAATCGGTTATGCGATTTGGTATACCGCATTGGGAGGCCTTAGCGGAATTCAGGCGGCCGTCGTACAATTACTGGTTCCGGTCATTGCAGCGGCAGGCGGTGTGGTATTCTCCGGCGAGGTTATCTCTTACCACCTGGTTCTGTCTTCTATGATGATCCTTGGTGGAATATTGGTTGTCATTTTGGCCAGGCATAGACGTTAGAGGCCGGCGGTACCGGCCTGTTTTGAAGATTGATATTTACTTTCGCAGCGCTTTCTTGTCGATCTTTCCTACAGCAGTCAATGGAATCTGGTCTATGAAGTACACCTCTTTAGGTACCTTGTAGGGCGCCAGATGTACCTTACAGTAGTCCAGAATTTCCTTTTTGAGAGTGTCTTCCTCGGCGGATTTATATTTACGACTGCGTTGCACGTAGAGGGTAACAATCTCATTGCCCGGCCTTTTAGGGGCTGTTTTTCCGACCACAGCCGACAACTCAATCATGGCTAATGATTGCAGTTTGTCTTCAATTTCCACTGAAAACACTTTGTAGCCGCCCACAATCAGCATGTCTTTCGCACGGTCACACAGGTACAGGTACCCTTCTTCGTCCAGATATCCGATGTCGCCAGTTCGAAGCCAGGTTTTGCCGTCGATTTCTTGCAACACATTTTGTGTTTCCACGGGCAGATTGAGATACCCCTTCATAACCTGGGGGCCACAGGTTATGATCTCTCCGGATTCGCCAATAGGGACCGGGCGTTTGCTGTGCTCGGTATCAATAATACGGACTTCTGCACCGGGAACGGGGATTCCCAAAGCCCCGTTCTTGTAGCGTTTGGGTGGGTGCACTACGTAAGCGGGACTGCTTTCCGTCATGCCAAACAGGTCGGAGAGCTTGTGTTCGCCAAATGCATCAATCAGATCCTTTCGTGTCTGTTCAGGCAGGGGGGCAGCGCCGGTATGGGCAACCCTCAGACGGCTGAAGTCTATATCACGGAATCCGGGTGTTTGCAGCAGCATGTCGTATAACGCGGGCACCGCTGCGATCACGGTCGGATTTGCGGCTTTCATTTGTGCACAGAAAAAGGCGGTATCCCTTGGGTCCGGGATGAGTAATAGCTGGGCCGCTGCTCTCGCGCTGTAAAGCACCATCGCCAGTCCGGCAACATGAAACATAGGGAAGGCTGAAGCAACAACCTCTTCACCAATGGCCCAGGGAGCGGCGGAAGCCACTTGTGCCGGGTTATGCATCAAACTGCGGACAGACAGCTGTGTACCTTTGGGGTGTCCGGTGGTTCCGCCAGTGTACTGAATCATAAAAGTGTCGTTCCAATGCATCAGTACTTGTGCAAACTCACTCGATTGCTCCCAGGTGATCTCCAAGTAGCCGCAGGTGTCTATGCCGCGTAGCGCAGGAATTTCAATGTCTTTACCAAGAACCAAATCGGTTGTGGAGCACACGACCAGGGTATTCAGGCAATCCGGCAATGTCTCAATGCCGTTGAATACCGCCATAAATTCATTGAGCGTCAGAATGACCTGGATTTCCGCATCCTTAATTTGGAACTCAATTTCTGACGGCGTGAGCAAAGGGGATATTCCGCAACCAATACAACCCAACTTGCTGATAGCGGCCAGAGCAATGGGGTATTGTGGAATATTTGGCAGATGAATGCCGACCACATCACCTTTCTTGAGGCCTCTTGCTGCCAGGGCATTGGCCAGTTGGTTTGCGTAGCGTTCATACTCCGAATAGTTGATGTTAGTGCCCGCGAAAGAAAGCGCTATTGCGCTTCCCCGTTCCCTGGCGTGGTCGGCTATTTGTTGGCCCAGTGTCCGATCGTCAAATGGTGGTATCGCTATGCCCAGCTGTTCGTACAATTTCAGATGCGGAAGTTCGGATGAAAGCGTCATTATTTCTGGCTCACTGTCTTGAGTGACTTTGTGGGCGTATTGGAACCGGACGTGTCGGTTCGAAACTGCACTCTGGCTACTTTTGCGGTTCCCGAGTAAGCTATCCAGATGGTGGGTATTTCGGTGGAGTCGTCAACGCTGAGATGCCTGCATTCTGACCCTACTGATGGTAGAGGGTATTCAGTAAACTCTTCAGTGAACGGGTCAAACTTGGTCAGGCGGTCGCCGTTGTGTTGGCATACCCACACCATTTGGTTTCTGTCGACCTGTACGTCATAGGGGTGCGAGTAGCGCGCCGGAACGGGGTAGATTTTTACCTCGTGGGTACGAATGTCCACTCGTGCCAACTCTCCTGACCAGTAAAGAGCTATCCAAATGTAGTCACCCTTCGGATCGCCGCCGCCTCTGCGAGGCCCTCGAATGTAAAGCGGAGCGGCATTTCCGTCGGCTCCATTGGGGTTGGCCTGTTTGCCTATGTCTATATCCTTCTTGCTGACCCCTTCAAGCGGAGGTAGCCTGACTTCGTCAATTTCACCGGTTTTTCCATCGACAACCATTAAGCGGTCGTTGCCTAAATTAAACATCCACAAATTATCCAGTGAGTCAACTGCTACTCCATAGGGTTTACCTCCCAATGTAGGAGCTACATAATCTGTATACTTTCCCGTTTCAGGATTTAATTTAACAATCCCTCCCTTGACCGACATGGTGAATACATTACCCTTTGAGTCAATTTCGATGTGTCCTCCGGCAGGGAGGCCTTCAGGTTTGGGGTAGGTTACAAACTCTTCGGTCTCTGTATCGAGTTTGATTATCGTCCCGTCAGAATAGTTATTTGCCCATATACCGCCCCTAGGGTCATTGATAACAGCATGCGTTCTACTTGAAAGTCCATTTTTATAAGGCAAGGCAAAATTCGTTACCTCACCGGTTTCGGGGTTCAATCGACCGACAGTTCGGTCGGGGTAAACATTGTCCGAGAAGTAGGCAAACCCGTCGCCGCCTGGAACAACATCATGCAAACTCTCACCTCCTCGACCGGGTGCCCCAAGAGACCAATCACTTCCATCGGGTACTTGAACAAAGCCGGGATCATCTCCCTTGGGGATGTCATACTCGGTAACTACAATGTCATTTGCTTCCCCAGTCGTTCGAGGGAATCGGGTATAATTCATAAGGTCATTGTCACCTCTCACCAGACCCAGGTAATTGGAAATATCCGCTTTATAAGCCTGCATCAATGCACGGTTATTTGCACCTGGGTGGGTCATAAGATTGACCATGGAGTCAATTATGATATTCCATCCCTCTTCGTCAAGCCGCTTAGAGAGCAAGTAGTTCCCAGTGTGGCAAGTGGTGCAGGTGTTATGCACAATATGTTTTCTGCGAGCATCTTCCTCGGTGTTGTCCGGAAGGCTCTCCACCCACTCCGCACCGGTCAACTGCATGGAGAAATTATCGGTGCTCTTTAATGTAAAGTTGTTTTCCGACGCTTGTCCCCTCGAATAGTTGAACTGTGTCGTTACTTTTTTGTATCCGACGGCTTGCGCCCAGACCTTGTAGTTGCCGCTGTTAAGTTCGGGGAAGTAATAGTGGCCATTGGCATCTGTGAAGACAGAAGTCCTGAAGGAGGAAGACTCTGCTTTTGCTGTAACCGCAACGCCCTCCATGACGTCTCCAGTGGCAGACTTAATTGTGCCGGTAATGCTCCCTTTCAAAGCGTCCGGCGACGCTGACGCCATAGTGACGACACCAGACAGTCCGGCACTCAACAATAGAGGGGCGACTGCGTGAGATATTCTAGACATAACCTTTCCTCATTTCGTTCTTTGATTTATCAAAGCAGGACACAATCCTACCGCTCAAAATCCTTGAAGAAAGTCATGCAATTTACATTCTTCTCGATGCTCTTCCGGTATCTTTATACGTCATAGTGTAACGATTCGACGGTGGAGAAACGATGAGAATTCAACAGAAGAAGTTGATATGTCTTTTAATAGTGATGGGGTTGATGTCAACAGGGGCATACGCAGCCAAACCTTTGGCACCCAAAAAATTGGATCCAAGTCAACTGGTCAAGGCCAAGCCCTTCAAAGCCCCGGAAAGTGAAGAGGAACTAAGGGGCATGGCACTCTACAATCAAAACTGTCGGCTGTGTCACGACCCAAGGCTATTTAAGTTGAAGAGCCCGTTAAGGCTGCCCAGTGCGGCCTCAAATCTGACGGGCCTGTTTGAACCGCCCCGTTCGCGCTCAGCGGAAGCGGTCAAAGCGTCCATCATGAACGGATATCCCACCCTTATGCCCAGTTTTCGCAATAGTTTTAGCGATGAAGAATATGCGGCTTTGATCGCCTACATCAAAACCCTCTAAGAGTCCTGATCCACTAAGGAGTTTCGGATATGACCTTTCCCAAAGCGGTAAGCCTTGTTGTCGCAGCATTAACCCTAATGATTGGCATCACCGCGTGCAATCAAACCGCTGTCGACCAGACAGATTCTACGGCACTACCTTCCTACGTCCTGGACAAATCTTTCCCTCCCGAGTTGCCGAATGGGTGGGTCATGGGGCGTCCTTCCTCTGTGGCCGTTGACGCCCTTGATCACGTTTGGATTCTGTCTCGACCGTGGATGGTTTCGGACGAGCAGCGCTCTCGCGCTGCGCCGGCGGTGATGGAGTTTGATGAAAACGGAAACTTTGTTCAGGGCTGGGGTGGGCCGGATGATGCTTATATCTGGCCTCGCATCGAGCATGGCATTCATGTTGACCATAAACGCAATGTCTGGGTTACCGGCATTGATGGTAAGGGCGGCACGGTAATGAAATTCACTACGAACGGAAAACTGCTTTTCCAAAAAGGAGGAAAAGAGGAGAGTGGTGGTAATGCCGACACCAAAAACCCGAGAATGCCGGCCGATGTCTTTGTTCATCCGGATACTAACGAAGCCTTTGTCGCGGACGGATACGTCAACCGACGTATTTGGGTGTTGGATGCGGATACCGGTGCATTCAAACGCCAGTGGGGAGCCTTTGGCAAAGCGCCAAAAGACGTATGGGCGCCCGGTGCGCCATTGCCCGACGAAGTCCCGGTGGAGGAAGTTCTGACGACGGAAGGCCCCGGGCCGGATGCGTGGGGTACCGTGCATGGTATCGCGGTTTCCCGGGATGGACTCGTTTACGTGGCCGACCGGGATAATCGTCGCATACAGGTATTTACAACGAATGGGGACTACGTCAAGCAGGGGTTTGTCAACCGCACTGGGCCCAAGCCCAAAAGCGTAGCCCGAATTGTTTTCTCACCGGATGTGGGGCAAAAACATATTCTTGCTCCCGACTATGGGAACGGCAAAGTCTGGTTCCTCGACAGGCAGTCTCTGGAGGTCCTTGGTGGTTTCGGTATCAAGGGACACGAGTTGGGGCAGCTACATGCATTGCACCATATGGCCAGCGATTCAAAGGGAAATCTCTATACGGCGGAAGTGGACAAAAACAGTCGTGTACAGAAATTTCGTGTTTCTAAATAATCTGTTTTGACAGGAGTTATACAGCTTTGAACAACCACCACTTCACCAAAAGTCTATTGACGGTAATCGGGCTGATGTTGGGCTGCAGTGCGTTTGCCGCCGAGCCAGAAAGCGTCAACCACGCACTTCGAGTCTGGGACGACAGTGCTCGTGCCGGCGTTCCACCTTTACTTAAGGGCTGGCTAATTTTCATGAAAGTGGTCATCTTGTGGAGCCTCTGCTTTGTCTTTACAAGGGGCGTCTCTCGCTGGGTGGTGGGTGGGGTATTGGCCGATCAATTGTTGGGGTCATGGATTGCCCAAACATTGGAGCTGGAGGCTTTAGTGGGCTACAGCTCTCTCATGCATCTGATCTTCTGGACACCAGCACTGATTGTGCTCCTGATAAAGCGTCCATTCATGACAGAGCGCAATATCTATGGGGTATGGAGCGGTGCGGTCACTTTTACCTTTTTAGTGTCATTCCTTTTTGATATACGAGACTCCGTCATTTATTTGGATCATATCACCGGGCTGGGTATTCTAACCTGACAATGGTGTAATAAGTACTTTCCCCCTTCCTAAATCAGGCCATGCTCTGTGTTCCACTGGGCATGGCCCCCAAGAACATTCCTACTGGACGAAAGACCAGTGGCGTCGAGGTAACCAGCCGCTGTCGGCGTGATATAATTCTATTCAAGGTCGGCTATAGAATCGATAGGAGTGGAGTAACCCATGATAGGCAACTTTTCCCGTGCCCGACACATCTGGATGGATAAGCTCCCACCCCATCTGCAACAAGCTCTACGCAAAAAGATGAAAATCCTCCATCTGAAGGATAAAGACATTCTGCTTCAGCAAGGCGGCCACCCTGAAGGGATATATGAGCTGCAAGAGGGGCGGATCAAAGCCTACGTAACCGCTTCGGATGGGAAGCAGGTGTCTCTCAACATTTTTTCGCCTCGCGTGCTGCTTGGGGAGGCGAATGTGCTGACGGATACTCCCTTTGCACAATCGGCTCAAGCGATGGGAGATACGCTTTTGGGGTTTTTGAGTACGGCTTGCTTTAATGAGATGCGCGAGAAGCATCCCGAGATCGATAAGGTTTTGCTGCAGAACTTCAGTCACAAGCTGATTTGGATGAATGACTACATGATATCGGTGGCAACCAAAGATTTGGAGGCCAGACTCGCGGGAAGATTGTGTCGATTATTGATGAGAGACAAAAGCGTCGACGAGGCAACGATGGACCAGTCTCACGTGCTTGACTGTACCCAAGAGGACTTGGCCGAGCTTATCGGTACTACCCGGCAATCCATCAACAAGGTTCTAAGAGCGTGGGAAGAAGAGGGTATTGTCGGCAGCCAATACCGCTCTTTGGTTGTTAATGACTTGGCCCGACTGGAGTCAATTGCCGAAGGCCGATAATCGCAGTATCAATCACGCACCACGCAGGGTATCGATAATTTGATACGCGGTTTCAAGGTCCGGCATGTCTCCCCTCCAGGCGACGAAGCCATCGGGCCGCACCAGGGTACAGGATTGTTGATAGAGATCTCTACATTGTGAATCATCCGAACTTTTGACTTCGATCGGCAGGCCTCGTTCCCGGGCGGCCTCTAATAGAGTATGAGGGTCTTGTTCGCCCAGGTTAACGAGCGTGAAGTGCTGATTGAACCAATCCAGTGTTGAGGTGCCGTCAGGTAACCAGGCATGAGGTGCACGCCCGCCAGGTTTAGAGGACTGTACATAGGCCCCCTCCTGAGCCTCGGGCAGTTCGCTGCCATCATCGACGATAATCGGCGATCCGTCATAGCGGTAGCCAACGTCCGCTGCTGAGAAGTCAAACGTATTGGCGTTATTGGATTCGAAGTGCTCGCGAACCGCGTTACGGATGGTATCGCCTTCTTCGCCGTCGTCCCAAAGAGCCGGGGGAGGATTCACAACCGCATCTGCATGTCCGAATTTGCGATCCAGCACCTTAACGGGTTCCGGGCCGGAAAGATCGGCACCCTGAAATAACAGTAGCTGCAGTGTGGCATCGCGCCGTTCAATCGTATAACTGTCAAGAAGCTTCGCGCCGCCCCAGCCCTGAATGCTTGCGGCCAGCTTCCATCCGAGATCCAGAGCATCCGCCATTCCACGGTTCATCCACAGGCCACCAAAAGTGGTTCCGCGCGCGGCGGCATCACCGGCCAGGAAGACACGACCCTTGCCGAAGCTCGGGCACAGCGCCTGTCGAAGTTGCCAGGAACCCATGCTGATGATGTCGATGTCCGTATCAAAACCGGCGATGCTTTGCAGGTTTGCTTTGGTTTGCTCGGCGTTTTCCAGATCGACCACACCAGGGCCGTGTAATCTCCAGAGTTCGTTGCCGTCGATAGCCACGAGCATCCAACCGGAGTCATGTGGGCCTGATGCATTGCCGAGCAGTCGATACTGCCACCGGGCGGGTATGCGACCGGCCAGTCCCGTTGACCTGAAGTACACGGAATCAATCTTGGGTTCTTCCGGTGGCAGGCCTTCAAGCTCCATGCCAATTGAGTGTCTAACCAGGCTGTTGGCGCCGTCACAACCGACCACGTAATCCGCGCGAATTTCCTCGCTCTGCTCTGTGTTCAAGTCTTTGACTTGCACCGTCACACCGGTGTCATCCTGGTGAATCGACGTGACCTGCGCGGGTGAGTGCAGGATTACCCCCAGATCCAGTGCTTCCTGGCGTAGTACAGGGTCGACGTATCGCTTCGGTTGCCACATTTCGCTTTCCGGCGAATAGGAAGGGCGATAACTGTCCCCATTGGACTCTTTTACATAACGGCGGAGTTCGTGTCCTCCTACATGGGTGAACACGCCAACGCCGCCATCCCAGTTGGGGTCGAAACCGGTCTCCCGTATCCTGGAGGCAAGCCCCCAGCGGCGAAGTATTTCTCCACCACGAACGGAGAGGTGATTTGCGGTCGGGTAGATCAGCTCGTCGGCGGGCCTCTTTTCAGCCACGATGGGTTTAATGCCCCAGCGACAAAGTTCGATCGCGAGGCTCAACCCCACCGGGCCCCCACCTACGATCAGCACTGATGTATTCGAATTGCCTGATGTCGTCGCCATTCTATGTCATCCCCAGATTGTAGAATTCAGTCTATTGATAAATTGCTTTGTATGGTCAAAGTTTGGAGTTCGGCCATAAGCTCAATCTACCAAGATTTTTCCGATAACAATGCAAAGCAGATGACATTCATGGATCTCTTTCATTGACATACTTCCAACAACTGACTAATCGGACAAATATCCGCAGCAGCGGTATTTCTGTTGGAGTAAAAACACAATGTCTAAACCTGCACTAGTCGAGTCCGGCAACCAAGGATTGATGGCGAGACTGAGCGAGTCACCAAATTATCTCTTGGTTTTGATGTTTCTGGTATCGGTATTTAACATTCTGGATCGGCAAATACTGTCGATATTGCAGGAGGAGATCAAGCTTGATCTCAGCCTGACGGATTCACAGATCGGTATGCTGGCCCTGACCTTTGGTATTTTTCAGGCGCTGATGGCGGTGCCCATCGGTCGGATGGCAGACACTCAGTATCCGCGAAAAGCCGTATTGTCAGCCTGTTTGGGTGTATGGAGCCTGGCGACAACCCTGTGTGGTTTTGCGCAGAACTTTGCGCAGCTGATGTTGGCAAGATTGGGCGTCGGCGGTGGAACGGCGGGTTTCGCACCAACCGCTTTTTCTCTGATTTCGGACAAAGTGCCTGTTAAAAGGCGTTCGTTTGCCATCGCCTTGTGTATGTCCGGGACTACCCTCGGTATGGCGTTGTCGTTGGCCGCAGGCGGGGTATTGGCGGATACGGTCGGCTGGAGAATGACATTTATCATTGCCGGCATTCCCGGTTTGATTCTGGTGCCTTTGTTGATCTACACCGTTCGTGCTCCTGAACGCGGGCATGCGGACGGCCTGACCGAGCAGAGCAATGGTATCGGGTTTATGCCGTCGCTGAAACGATTGATGATGACAAAGTCCTTTGTTTTTGTGGTGGCCGGTGGTGCGATAAAAGCCATTGCCTTTAACGGTATTATTCAATGGATACCGGCGTTCTATATGCGCAAGTTTGACCTGTCCATGGGTGAGGTCGGCACGACGCTGGGACCGATTATCGGCGTTTTTATGCTGATCAGTATGCTGGTCTCTTCGTACATTGCGGACAGGCTCGGCGAACGGGATCTTCGCTGGCACCCGTGGATCATCAGTGTCACATTGTTGCTCAACTTCCCTTTTATCTATTTCGCACTCGTTGTTGATAGTTACTATCTATCTTTGGTTTTCTACGCGCTGGCGACTCTGATGGGAGCGGCAATGATGGGCATTAATAACTCCATGATACAGAATGCCGCTCCGGTTCAGATGCGTGGTACCGCGACTGCGATTAAAACCCTGGCCCTGGGTCTGTTAGGCTGGGGTGTCGGTGGCGCATTGATCGGCATATTGAGCGATCTGTTTGGTGCAGAAGGCTCCGCTGAGGGATTGCAGACCGCACTGGTGTTGGTGTCCATTGGTTTACCGGTAGCGAGTTTGTCGTTCTTCCTCAGCAGTGGTTCTTATACCTCTGACTGCGAAAGCGCTCGGGAGCTCTAACCGGTATGACCAGCTATACTTTCTTTTTCAACAGGAAAGATCTATGGGATTAAACAAACGATCATTAGCGGCACTCAGTGCTCCTGGGGTTCCGATGTTTGCCCTGATGATGCCGCTGGTCATTTTTATCCCGCCATATTATGCCGAGCACATGGGGCTTGGCATGGCAACGGTCGGTACCCTATTCACCTTGGGCCGTTTGTTCGACGTCGTTACTGATCCTTTTGCGGGCGTGCTGATGGACAAAACCCGCAAATTTATTCCCAAACAGGGCTGGATCACGCTAGGTGCTATTCCTCTCAGTCTGGCCATCTGGAACATCTTTTTCGCGGAGCCACCGGGCGATCCGACGACGCTGATGATATGGATTCTGGTACTCTACGCAGCCTGGACGTTAATGAGTGTCGGGCTATTCAGTTGGGGCAGTGAGGTGGCCCGGAACTACCATGAACGCTCAGTGGTGATGGGGGCGATACAGATCGCTAACCTCTCCGGCACTGTACTTGTGTTGGTGATACCCGCCGTGATTGAGTTTTTTGTCAATACTGATGATGTCCAGCTATTAAGGATTCGGGCCATGGGTTTCGCCATACTCCTGTTGTTGCCCATCGCGCTGATCATCAACTGGTTATTTGCACCTCGTCCGGATCGGCATCTGCAAGCGCCCGGTGAGTCAGTTTTATCGTCACTAAAAGGTGCGTTCGCAAATCCATCCTTTCGCAGGCTGATTCTTGCGGACCTGTGCATAGGCTTGATACTCGGTACACAAACCGCGATTATCGTGTTTTATGTAGAAATCGTCTTGAACTTGCAGGGGCGTGCGGCCATTTTGCAACTGCTGACACTGGTGATGTCGGTGATTGGTTTACCGCTGTTTTTGCACTTGGCCCGCAAATGGGAGAAGCACGACTTGCTCTCCATCGCCGTATGCTGCACGGCCATTGTTGCTGTTATCGCCAGCCAGGCTCCAGCCGGCTCTCTGTATTTTGCTATGGCTTGTTACATGCTCTACGGCTTACCCATTGGTGCCGCACAAATGCTGCCCAGATCCATTATGTCAGATGTACTGGATGAAACCCGGCAGAGCTCTGGAGATGCCCAAACCGGATTGTATTTTGCATTTCTATCAACAACATTCAAACTCGGCATGGGGCTGGGGGTTGGTGTGACCTATCTGATTGCGGCCGTGGCCGGGTTTGATCCGATTACAGCTCGCATGGATGATTCTGCGCACTGGGTGATACGAACCATGGTAGGGGTTCTGCCGGCCGCTTTAGCACTTATCGTCACCATGGCGATGTGGCAGTTTCCTCTGAATCGCAAACGTTGCGAAGACATTTATGGCGATACAGCGGGTCATTAGCCCCGCCGCCAACGATGAAACCTCTCTGCCAACGCCAGTATTCGCGTGGGTTTGTTGGCTTTTTTCCACTCTCCTGCTGCGTACTTGTTGGCTTCCGCCATCGTCGGGTAAATATGAACGGTTCCAAGAATCTTGTTTAACCCAATACCGTACCGCATGGCCAGCACGAATTCTGATATCATGTCTGCCGCATTTGCACCGACGATGCTAACCCCGAGAATTTTGTCTTTTCCTGGAACCGTTAACACTTTCACGAATCCTTCGGCCTCGCTGTCCGCAATGGCTCGATCCAGGTCGGAGATATCATAACGAGTGAGTTCATACTCGACACCAGCATCCGAGGCTTCTTTCTCATTTAAACCGACACGAGCCACTTCCGGGTCGACAAAGGTGGCTCTCGGTATCACTGAATAGTCCACGCCAAAACGCCATAGTGACCCGAACAGCGAATTGACGGTAGCGTACCATGCCTGGTGCGCCGCTGCGTGTGTGAACTGATAGGGGCCTGCAACGTCGCCGACCGCATAGATATTGGGGTATTTTGTCTGCAGGTAGTCGTTGACTTCGATGGTGCCATTCGGGTTCAGGGGGATTCCGAGCTCTTCCAACCCGAATCCCTTTGTATTCGCCACTCTGCCAACTGCGACCAACATTTTGTCGAACCCGATTTCTTCAAGTCCCTGCGATGTGCGGCAGATCGCGTAATTTGCACCACTGTTGTGACCGACTCTTATAACTTCAGTGCCAGTAAGAATGGCAATATTGTCCTTTAACAGACTGGTCCTGACCAATGCCGAGACTTCTTTGTCTTCCCTGAACATGACGTCAGACTGCATCTCGATCAGTGAAACCTGACTTCCGAGCCGGGCGAAGCTCTGTGCCAGTTCGCAACCAATTGGTCCGCCCCCGAGTACGACCAGGCGTTGCGGCAGTTCCTCCAGGTCCCATATAGAGTCTGATGTCAGGTAATCGATGTTCTCCAGTCCCTCGATAGGGGGCACAAAAGGACGTCCGCCGGTAGCAACAATAATATTTCGGGTGGTTAATGTAATTCCGTTGACGTCAACACAATAAGGGGACGTAATTTTGGCTTCGCCCTGGATAACGTCCACGCCCAATTCTGTATAGCGTTCGATGGAGTCATGGGGTTCAATGTTGGTAATGACATTTCGTACTCTGCTCATGACCTGCTTGAAGTCAATCGTCGCACTAGCATTTGCAATGCCATATTTCTCGCATTCATCAATGCCGGCCTTAAACTTGGCCGACCGTACTAGCGCCTTGGAGGGCACACATCCGGTGTTGAGGCAATCACCCCCCATTTTCTCCTTTTCGATCAGTGTTACTTTGGCATTGACCGCAGCGGCAATATAGGCACTGACCAAGCCTCCGGCTCCGGCTCCGATCACAACAACATTGGTTGAGAAATTGTCAGGGCGGGGATGGCTTTTGTAGATTCGAAATTGGTTTATTTTGTTGATAATCGATTTTGCCAACAACGGGAATATTCCTAACAATGACAAAGACAGAATCATGGTGGGTGACAGGATGCCTCCAGCGGATTCCAGCTTGGCGAGCTGTGTTCCTGCGTTTACAAATACCGCTGTACCAGCCAGCATACCGATCTGACTTACCCAGTAAAAGGTGAAGGTACGGATGGGCGTCAACGCCATAACGAGGTTGATGACAAAGAAAGGGAATAGCGGGACCAGTCGCAGTGTAAACAGATAAAATGCACCGACTTTCCGCACTCCTTCGTTGACAGACTCCAGCTGTTTGGAAAATCGACTATTGATTGCGTCGTGCAGAAGGTATCGAGAGACCAAAAAGGCAAGAGTGGCCCCAATGCTGCTGGCAAAGGAAACCAGAACCAAACCTGTTGTCAGTCCAAAGATGGCTCCGGCAGCGATCGTCATAACGGCCGCACCGGGCAGAGAGAGACCGGTGATGACAACATAGACTACAAAAAAGATGACACCCGTTATTACTGGGTTTTGGGTAAAGATATCGTTCAGTTTGACTTGGTTGGCTTTTAGAGTTTCAAAGTGGAGATAGTGATTAATGTCGAGTGAGAAAAACAAAATTACTAGTATTCCGATGGTCAGCACTATGGCCGATCGTTTAATGCTCATCTTGTCGTATTCCTTAATCACAGGCTTCGATTTTCACGGGAATGCCGGTCATAAATGATTGGTTACTTATTTTTTCGTAGCTGCCGGGCCCCGAGGGCAGCAGCTCATTAACATTCACCCCAGGGTATTTATTTGCAACTTGCATTTTAGCGCACGTATGCCCCCATCCATGGGTCATGGCGACAGTGCCACGTTTCAGGCCGCTATCGATCGACACTCTGGCGACGATTTCGCCATGTCGGCTCGAAATGCGAACCAGACTGTCTTCCAGCACCTGTCTGGCCTCGGCATCATCCGGATTCATATATAACGGATTATCCAAATGTTTCTTCCTTTTTAAGGAAGGTATATTGTGAAACCAACTATTAATCATGTAGTTGGTTCGACGTGTAATCAGCTTCAACTGATCTTCAACCTCATGGGACATTGATAGAAACAAGTCTTCACAGGCTTCGATGGGTTCCTGAAATAGCTCGGGGCAGCAGTCGATTTTTCCGGATTCCGTTTGAATCCATTCATCGAAAAACATGCCAGGCCCGGGGTTTGGCAGAAGCTCAGTCTTGTCTGGCCGTTGAGCGAGACTTTCAATCGATAACCCTGATTTACTCAGCATGTAATTGGGTCTTTGATAGATTCTAGACAGATCGTGATCGAGAACTGATTCAAGCCCCATTGCCTGCGCAAGTTTCGCGAAAATCCACCACTCAGGTTTTCTTTCATACTTCGGCGGTACCACCATGTCGGTATATTGCACGTAGGGCCGGTTTTGCATACCCAGTCCGCAAATATTGATGTCTTGCCGTTCGTACATGTCCGTTGCGGGTAATACCAGATCAGCCAGCTCTGCCGTCTCCGACGAATAAAGGTCAATAACGATCAACAACTCAAGGCTTTGGAATGCCTCTCGCAGCCGAGAACTGTCACCCACAGAAATCAATGGATTGCCGGCGGTTACCACCAGGGCTTTTATCGGAGACTCTTTGGCCAGTATCATATCGGCCATTAAGTTTCCGGGTAGGAATCCCATAATATCCCGCACTTCCCCGAAGGGAGTGTCGAAGTAGGGTAACCCTTGTCGTGCCTTGCCGGCACCGGCCGCGGGATAGAACCCGCGGG
The DNA here is from genome assembly GCF_011683955.1 of Pseudomaricurvus alkylphenolicus. Lineage (GTDB taxonomy): Bacteria > Pseudomonadota > Gammaproteobacteria > Pseudomonadales > Cellvibrionaceae > Pseudomaricurvus > Pseudomaricurvus alkylphenolicus. Next base: position 134,410 of record NZ_JAAQPI010000007.1, on the reverse strand, counting down.
AATAGTAGTTACCTCCCGGTTGATCGAAATTTCCTGTAACCGCACTCAGCATAAACAATAGCCAATAGGCCAACGTACCCTGCCGACCCATATTGACACCGGTGGACATATAGACTGCTGCGGATTCGGCGTCGGCGAATTCGTCGGCAAGATCAATGATTTGTTCCCTACTTATACCTACGACGGCGGCAACCCGTTCTGGAGGATAGTTGGCAATAAATCGTCTTAGCCCTTCAACGTTGTTACCATGGGTGCTAAGAAATTCTTCATCAAATTTATTTTTGGCGTCTAAGTGATTCAGCATGGCGGCCATCAGGTAAACATCTGTGTCGGGGTTTACTAGTACGGTTTCGCCTATTCCAGCAGAAGATTCATTGATTCTGGGATCAACAAAACGGATTTTGGCGCCGCGCTTCTTCGCGTTTCTGAAGCTCTTTAAGGGGTCGGCTATCGACATAAAGCTCATGTGCGATACCCTTGGATTGCAGCCGAAAGCGAGCAAAAAATGGGTTCGCTCAATATCGGGGATGGGGTGGATTGTGTTTGAGCCAAAGATAGCTTCGCTACAGGCGAATTTGTTGGCGCAGTCTTGCGTGGCGGAGCTGAAGTTTCTGGTGATTCCAGTTTTTTTCAGAAACTCGATAAGCGCCGGTTGCCCCAGTGTATTGAACGCCAGAGGGTTTCCTGCAAAACTGGCGATGGCGTCGTTGCCGTATTTTTTTCTTATTTCGGACAGTCGACGCTGCGCCACATCAGAGGCTTCGTCCCATGTGACTCGCTCGAAGCCTTGAGACGATTTTGATAACGGATGAGATAGTCTGTCGGTATCCCTGTGAATGTCCAGGGTTGCCAGCCCTTTATGACAGGCGAATCCCTTCGATATTGGGTGGTTCCGATCAGGCTTTACTGAAACAATTTCGCTATTTTCCACTTCTGCAACCAATGCGCAGGATGGCTCACATATGCGGCAGAATGTCTTAACCTCTTTCATTTACGACTCCAAGAATATTTAACTGTGTTCGCTGGGTTTACAGAGCTGAGAGAGTGACAAGGATTACCCGGTATCTCAGGGGATAGACATGAAAATGAGGGAAGATTCGCTTCGGAGATACGACAGGAAATTATCTGAAAATCCCCATCAGTCAGTAGAACAGGTATTCACCCGTTGTCAGGTGAATACCTCTCACAGCATGGGAGGATTTTCCCATGCTGCTGCCGGATTATCTGAACAGAAGCTCCGGTCTCATGGTAAATTGAATCATCACTTGACGAGGTGAATTTCTGACACCCCCTTGCGATTCCGGCGTTTCTTCAGTGCCTGAGCGGGGAATTCCACCGGAATTCACCAAAACAATCTCATCGGTGAGATTCTTGGTGATAATGTCGACGGACCAGGCGTTATCTTCGCTGTAGAAACCGAGCCCGGCATTCAGGGTCCAGTACGCGTCGGCCTCTCCCCAGGGAGTATCCCGTCGATCCGCCATGTAACCGTCACTAAAGCTGGCCATCATATTCAGCTTCATTCGAATCCCATCGGTTAGCGATCTATCGTAGTTGAAGCCCAAGCTGCCAGAGTAGTCCGGAGCATTACGAAGTCGATGTCCGTCTCTGTTTTGTGCATCGATCCCTGTGCCGGTGAGCAATCCGCCGGCGTCGGTGGCCAGGTCATTGTCGACATCCACATTGCAATCGCCGGGCTCGATGAACCTCTGATATTCATTACACTGGGAAATGTAGGACTTGTACTCATTGTCCAACAGCGTGACGTTGCCGGTCACACTTAAACCTTCCATTGGAGTGAGCCACAGTGCGTCGAATTCAATACCACGAATCACGGCTTCGGCCGCATTGATCGTTCTGGTGGTGACGGTGCCGTCTTCCAAGGTGAATACCGTGGGCTGCTGCAAGTCTTCATACTCATAGAAAAAGGCAGCAGCGTTTAATCTGAGGCTATTATCAAACAGCATCATCTTTGCGCCAAATTCCAGACCTCGTACGGTCTCTTCTTCGTAATCCATTGCAGCGGGCTCTCCGTCCACACTGGGTGCCAGATCCAGTAAGCTGGCGTCGTATCCCCCAGACTTAAACCCCTCTCGGTAGCTGCCATAGAGGGTCAGCGCATCGCTCATATTCCATGTCAGTGAGAGTTCAGGTGATAAGTTACTGTATTCCAGATCCGGGTTGGTAATCTGGTAATCCCCCTGGGATACGAAGCAACAGGACTCTTGGGTTTCCCCTTCCATGGAACGCTCTTCTTCGGTATAACGGGCGCCGATAGAAAGCTCGATGTCTTCCGTCAATCCGTAACTCAACTGTGAGAATACCGACCAGGATTCCCCGTAAACGGTTGCTATGGAATCGGGAATGATTTTAAAGGTCGGGTGAATCCAGACAGAACCTGCGCTAGAAACCTCTCGATCGTCTGCGTAGGCTCCGACCATCACATCGACGTCCCCGATCTCACCGGACAGTCTGAACTCCTGGGAAAGCTGCTCCGTTGTTAACGCGCTTGCGAATCCAAAAGTGGCGGAGAAGTCAGCCGCCGGCGTCGAAGAGGTACCGCCGAAAAATTGGTTGTCCATGTCAACGTAGCCGGTAACACTGCGAATGGACCAAGTGTCGTTGAGATCGTGGTCGATCTTCAGCGTGTACTGGCTGAGTTCATAGGAATGGCTGGGTTCATCGTCATCGTATCGGGATGGGGCAAGTACCTTATTATTTACAAAGCCTTCCACAGTGAAATTGTCGCTGAGTTTACAATCGTCCCAGGGGTTAACTCGGAGTGTCACTTCAGCACAATGGATTAATTGGTTGACAGTATGGTATCCGCCCTCGCGCTTAGCATTATAGGCTTTCAAAGTGACTGAGCTGTCTTCGAATGTACCCTGCAGAGTGCCGACTATAACCGTTTCGTCGAACTGCGTACCGGTGTCTTGTGGCGGTTGATTCGCGCTTGGATCACCCTTCCCCCAAATATTGTTGAAGTCTCCCTGGGTGTCCATATGACGAACGCCAATTCGGGCTCCCCAGTTTTCGCTCAGAGGCCCGGATAGAATAACATGACCAAACACGTTCTCAGCGGTGTCCTCGTAGCCGACTTGAATTTCACTGAAGAACTCTTCGGTCGGGTCTTTCGTGCCGACGGCGATAACTCCTGCCGGAGAGTTCTTTCCAAAATACAGCGCTTGCGGTCCTTTCAGAACTTCCACGGTTTGAATGTCGAAGAGGCTGAATCTGAGTAATTGCGGTGTACTGTGCGGGACACCGTCCATATCGAGCGAAGTAGAGGTGTCAGCGGCCGGGTTGGTTGCGCCTCCTTGAATACCTCGGAGGGTGACGTTAGGAAATATTGATCCTGTATTGTATAAACTCAGACCGGAAACCATCTCATTGAGGTCGTGAAACTCTCGCGTTGCGTAAGCTTCCAGGGCGTCAGCATCAAGAGCTTGAACGGTTACTGGAATATCCTGAAGGCTTTCCTCCTTTTTGCGCGCAGTAATGATAACTTCTTCAATTTCCCATCCCGTGGTTTCGGCGAACGCCGAAGGATTGTATGCCGTAAAAACGGCACTGGATACAGCTGCCGCTAAGCAGGATTTTTTATATAACGTTTTTATCATTGTGGCTCTTCCTCTCTTGTCTTTTGGAGTTTTGCTTCCAGAGCCAGTCTGACAAAGAAAAAGGCGTGGGAATGTCATTTGCCTTACATTGTTTTAAAATTGCTTTCTTTAATCTTGAGGGGCACCTTGAGCAAAGCAAGGTTCTACTGAGAGGTTAGACAGGCTTTATGAGAACCGCAAACGCGGTTCTCTAAGTTATTGATCTGAAATGAATCTGACAGTTCAGGAGGCACCCTTGGCCTTATTCACCAGTGAGACTACCTGATTGTCCCACTGGTCCCACCAGTAGCGCACTTTACCGATATCAATGTGCAGAAAGTCCTTCTCCGGGTAATAACCCACGCCCCCGGCTTTTAGATCCAGGGCAGCTTTAAAGGTTTGCATCAAATCCTGGTTGTCGAGTTTAAAGTCGAGTGCGACCCCTTGGGTATGCAGGCTGTCGCGAGATACGCCGGTGAGGTACTTTTTGAGAATGTCGTTGGTTTTCTTTGAGCGATAACCGGAATGCAGTATGACATCGCCCCGGTGACCGGTTCGGTGAATCAATTCAAACAGTGCGTCGTAGAGTGCCGGTTTGATGTCGAAGACTTCATCGTCGCGATGGTCTCGCAGGACATGGTTGAGGCCGGCGAGTCCCTCCGCATGGTAGGTGGCCCCCTCCCAAAAGACGCCGTTCCAACGGTCGGCGCGCCAATACTCGCCGGACCAGCGTTCACCGGTGTTGGCATTGTAGATGGACAACTGTCGACTTAAGGGTTTGTTCCGGCTAGCGGCGCTGGCAATTCCCGGTAACGAGAGGGCTGCCAAGCCACCAAGACAGCCCCGTACGAAAGCTCGCTTTGATCTATTCACAACACTACTTATATCTAAAAGAACCAAAGCGCTCAATTATTGTTCAAGTGGGACGAAATATCCACTGTTTGGGGGGGTGAGGGGGATCATTGGCCGGTATACACCTCATTGGCATGTCATAGCGCCTTCCCATCACAGAGCCGAAACGTCCCTGTCTCTGGGCCCGACCTGTTTGTATTTGCCTGCATAGTCAATTGGCTTCTGTCTGATTGTTACCACCGTCAGCAACGACGCGGTTTTCAGTATTGTGCCGTCGTCGTCGAACGCGGAACAGGCTATAGTGCGCGCTGACCAACTATGGAATACAGATATGGGGAAATTAATCGGCGCCCTGCTGGGCTTTCTCAGTGGCGGTCCAATTGGCCTGTTGATAGGGCTCGGCTTGGGACACCTGTTCGACCGGGGGCTGCGAAACGCCTCTCTGGGACTCAACGGTGAAGCGCTGCATGAGGCTCAGGAGAGCTTCTTCACCACGGTGTTCACCCTGTTGGGCCATATGGCCAAGGTGGATGGTCGCGTCTCCGAGGAGGAGATCGCCCAGACAGAGCAGCTGATGGACAAGCTCGGTCTCAGTGCCGATCACCGCCGCCGTGCCATTGATCTGTTTCAGCAGGGCAGTCGCCAGGGCGTGGAGCTGGAATCTCTGCTCTCCGGTTTTCTGCGTAACTGTGGCCGACACCCCAACCTGAAACAGATGCTGCTGGTGTACCTGATCAATTTGGCACTGGCCGATGGGCAGGTACACGCGGCTGAGGAACAACTGCTGCGCCAGGTGGGCGAACGCTTGGGGTATTCCGGCTCTGCCTTCGAACAATTGATGCGCATGATCAATGCCCAGAACCAGTTTGGCGGTCACTGGCAGCAGTGGCAGACTCAGCGGCCAGCCGCGGTCGATGAGCTGCAGCTGGCCTACGAGGCGCTGGGGGTGGAATCAGGAATCAGTGACCGGGACCTGAAAAAGGCCTATCGAAAACTCATGAGCCAGTACCATCCCGACAAGTTAATGGGCCAGGGTCTGCCCGAAGATATGATCCAGGAGGCCACCGAGCGCTCCAAGGAAATTCAGGTAGCCTATGATCTGATCCGCAGACAGCGAAAATCGGGCTAGACGGTAGGAACAGGACTTCCCGATCCAAGTCGCGACTTCAGGAAGTCCACCGCCACGTTGATCTTGGGAATCACATACTGAGAACGCTGGTATAACATATAAATCCCCAAGCGCATCCCCTGGGTGGCTGACACTTCCGTCTCCATCGGCAACAGCTGCAATTCACCTCGCTCCAATTCCTGTTCCATGGTCCAACGCGGGAACAGGCCAATACCTTTGCCCTTTAACAGTGCGCACTTGAGAATATTGCCGGAGTTGCTGATCAGTGCGATTTCCATGGGGATTGGCTGCCATTCTTTTCCGATCTTTCGATGCCAGTAGAGCACCCGCTGCGGGGCGCGATAGACAATGGCTTTGTGTCCGGCCAGTTCTTCTGCCCGGGTCGGAGTGCCGTATCGTTCCAGATACGCCGGGGATGCGCAGAGTACAGAGGTGTTGTCGTCGATGTACTGGGCAATCACGCGGCCGTCGGGCAGTGCGCCACCGCGGAAGGCAATGTCTACGCCGTCACGACTCAGATCGGTGACCCGGTCTGACAAATCCAGGTCCAGGGTGATTTCCGGGTATAACGCCTGCAATTCTTCCAATAGTGGCAATAATCGCACTTCGGCGTACATGGGCAGGGAGCTGATGCGCAGAATACCGGAGGGTGAGCTCTGGTAGCTGCCGATCTGGCTTTCCGCGCGGTCCACCGCGGAGAGAATATCGCGGCAATGTTCCAGGTATATCTGGCCAATCTCGGTGAGGGCGACGTGGCGGGTGCTGCGCTTAAGGAGCTCCGTGCCCAGTTCGGCTTCCAGGGCCTGGATGCCCCGCGAGAGGCTGGAAACCGGAATCCGGGCCTCTCTGGCGACTCCGCTAAAACTGCCCATCTCGCTGATGCGGCAAAAATGGCGCATGGCGCCGAGTTTATCCAAAGATGCCTCTACTTTTTCACGTGGCTTGGTTTCACGTGGCTTGGTTTCACGTGGCTTGGTTCGCCGAGTTCGCTTTTGCAAATTCAGCAATAGTGTTTCGCGATTATGCCATCTTATCGTCAAATCTGGAAAGGCGTACGCTGGCACCTGACATTAACGTTTACCCCTATTCACGAGAGCCAATCCCATGGAATATACCGCCGTTAAGCTGGTTAAGCGCCCTGTTCTGAACATTACCCCGGACCTGTTCGAGGTGGTCAAGCTGCAGACCCCGGAGCTGGAGGAGGGCCAGATTCTGGTCAAGCAAACCCATATGTCACTGGACCCGGCCATGAAGGGTTGGATGATGCCGGATACCGACAGCTATATTCCACCCGTGGGTCTGGGCGAGGTCATGCGCTCCAGTGGTCTGGGCGAGGTGGTGGAATCGCGCAATGCTGACTTCCCGGTGGGCAGCCGTGTGGTCGGCCTTATTGGTTGGACAGAATACGCCGTCAGCAATGGCGAAGGTTTGAATATCGTGCCAGCCGAGATCCCTGCAGAGGCTATTCTTTGCGTGCTGTCTCTGCCGGGGCTGACGGCTTATCAGGGGCTGATGGAAATGGGCAAACCCAAGACTGGGGAGACCATAGTGGTGTCCGGTGCGGCCGGCTCCGTCGGTTCCCTGGTCGGGCAGCTGGCCAAGGCCGAAGGTTTGCGTGTGGTGGGTACTGCGGGCAGCGATGACAAGTGCCGTTGGCTGGAGGAAGAGCTTGGTTTCGACAAAGCCATCAACTACAAGTCAGCCAACCTGCGGCAAGCACTGGCAGATGCCACCCCTGATGGCGTGGACCTTTACTTTGAGAACACTGGCGGAGAGATTCAGCACGCGGTGTTCGAGCGTATGAATGCTCATGGGCGCATCATCGTCTGCGGTATGATTTCTGACTACAACACCGATTCGCCTTCCGCCGGCCCCAACTGGATCAATATTGTCCGCAAGCGACTGACTATTCAGGGGTTTGCCATGCCGGATCACTGGCACAAGATTCCTGAGATGTCACAAAAGCTGGCGGAATATCTGATGACCGGCAAGCTCAAATACCGTGCTCACACACTACACGGGCTGGAAAGCGCAATTGAAGGCATCAATCTGTTGTTTACCGGTGGTAACACCGGCAAATTAATGGTCGAGCTATGAGTTTTGACGAACAGTCGGTACTGCGGATCGATATGGTTTCCGATGTGGTGTGCCCCTGGTGCACCATCGGATACCAGCGCTTACAGAAGGCACTTTCTCAATTTCCGGATCTCAAAGTGGAATTGAGCTTTAAGCCGTTTGAGCTCAATCCCGCCATGCCCCCGGAAGGCCAGAACGTGAATGAGCATATTGCTGAAAAATATGGTCTGGATGTGCCCACGATTGAGCACAACCGCCTGCAATTGCGGGCGGTGGCAGCCGAGGAGGGGGTGACCTTTACCAGTGATAGTGAATCGCGTATCTACAATACTTTTCTGGCGCACAAACTATTGCTCCGGGCAGAAGCAATGGGGACGCAGACAGCCCTTAAGCTGGCGTTGTTTCGTGCCTACTTCGAGGAGCGCAGGAATATTTCGGACGCCGAAACGCTGGTAGACATTGCTGAGCAAAATGGCTTCAGTCGTGAGCAGGCGATGGCGGCTTTGGAAGACGAGGCGCTTTCCCAGGCAGTTCGCATTGAGGAAAACGCCTATCGCTCCATGGGCATTACCGCTGTGCCGACATTTATCTTTAATCAGCAATATTCGGTGAGCGGAGCCCAGGATGCAGGTGTACTGGGCAATGTGATACAGGAAATTACGGCGCTGCTGCGGTAAGCATTGAGTCATTGATTCTCTGAGGGCGACAGAGCGGTGCATCGGTGAAATTGACTGTATTTATGGGGGGCAGGGCTGGGGGGTTGTTTTCGGAACTATAGTTAGTTAGACTAACTAATATCGAGATTGAGAGCTAACCTAATGGCCAACTTTATTTCAGACAGCCACAAGCTTATGGTCAGCCGCTTTGGCCAGATTGGACGCTTGATGAGCAGGGTAATCGAAGCCCGGCTCGTTCCTCTGGGCATTACTTATCAGGAAATGCGCATTGTCGGATTATTGATGGGGGAGACCAACATTACCCAAAAGGATCTGGCTGACAAGCTTGCTGTTAGAGCGGCGACCTTATCGGTCGCAATTTCCAAACTGGAAACCCAGGGGTTGGTCAAGCGCGTTCCCAGTCCAACGGATGGCCGGGTGAACTACCTCAGATTAACGCCGAATAAGAAATTCAGCCAGGTTGATACCTTACTGGAGGGGGTCGAAGGTGACATGATCCAGGGGATTTCCAAAGCCGACCTGAAAACCGCATCGAAAGTGCTCAATCAGGTTGTCGAAAACCTGCAAAGAGCGAACCCGTAAATTTATCGTATCCAAACCCCAATCAGCGGAGGTGGTTACCATGACACTGCTTATTCTTGGAACACTGATTTTTTTTGGCATTCACTTTGTCCCCTCGACACCTTTGCGAACCAAAATGGTGGAGTCCCTGGGGCTGGCCAAATACAAAATACTGTTCAGTCTCGCCTCAGTGGTTGGGTTGGGATTGATTATCTACGGCTTCGGTCAAGCCAGTTATATCCATTTGTGGAGCCCTCTCCCGTGGGGCAAAACGCTAACCATGGTTACCATGCCCATCGCCATTCTGTTATTGGTAGCGGCTGATATGCCCAACAACATTAAACGCTGGGTGCGCCACCCGATGTTGATCGGCCTGTTCTTGTGGGGCGGGACTCATTTGCTGGCGAATGGAGATCTGGCCAGCACCATTCTGTTTTTAAGTTTCGCGATATTTGCCGTGCTGGATCTTATGCTGGTGACAATGAGTGGTCGCGGCAAACAGAAAAAACCGGTCAATGTCGGTTGGGATGTAGCTGTGGTTGTTGTGGGGCTCTCTGTTTACGGTTTGCTGTTCTACTTCCACGGCACCATTACCGGTGTGCCTCTAATTTGATGGGCATGCCGGTGTATCGAAGCAACGCTATCCGGCGGTTCGTTTGACATAATCCCTTGGCGTTACCCCCGTCCAACGCCGAAAGGCCCGGTAAAATGAGGTGGGCTCGTTAAACCCAATATCCTCCGCCACCTGCTCGATGCTGCGCGCCCCGCTGCCGAGCAGGTAAATCGCGGTATCCCTGCGAATATCGTCTTTGATCTTCTGGTAGGAGCTGCCTTCATGCCGCAGCCGCCGGCGCAGGGTGGCGGGTGTCAGGTTCAGGCGTTCGGCTATCGCTTCTATTTCCGGAAACTCACCACCCACATTGCCTTTTATCATTAACCGAATGCGGTCGAGTAAGCTGGTTTCGTAGTCCGGCAGTGACATCAATGCCAGCGAGGGCAGGGTCAGAAATTTCTCCAGGCTTTCTTCATTTTGCAGGTTGGGCAGATCCAGTTTATTGGCACTGAACACAAGGCTGTTGTCAGGCTGATCAAATCGAATTGGTGAGCGGAACAGCAAATTGTAATCGTTGGCATGGGCCGGGCGCGGGTGTGTGAAGTTAACGACCTGCAGCCCCAGATTTTGCCCGATCAGCCAGCAGGACAAGCGGTGGACGATAGCCTGCAGGCACAGCAGCATAAAATGGTCGGGGTCAACCATGCCGGCTTTGGGGGTGAGGGTGTAGGTGGCGAGGTCGCCATCCACAGTCAGCTGCAGGTCATAGCAGTCGCTGACGATATGATAAAAGTCGATGCCGCGGCGCAAGAACTGTCCCAAGGTGGGCCGATGAATGCAGGCGTAGCACATCATGTCAAAGGTGCCCGGGCGCGAGGTGCGCTCAAGAAAGCCACGGTTTTCGTCCTGCAGCAGGTCCATGACATCATGGGAGAGCTGCACAAACTTGGTGGCCGGCACTCTCGCTTTTTCCGTGGCCAGCAGCTCCTCGGCAATGCCGGCCTGATCAAGAAGGCTTGAGCCATCGCAGCCGTTGCGTACCGCAGATGCCAGCATCGCTTTCACATAATTAACCGGGACCGTGGCGATTTCCATGCTCTTCTCTGGGCTTCACTTCTGGCGTTGTTGTTATCCTCAGTAGACCCCAGCGGCAGGCGCATTGTCAAACATCGATTCCACCCTTGTTTGACCGAACACGCCGCCATTCACATGGCATCTGCCCAGACGACGGCTCCCCCCTGCCGGCCCCATTGGTCAAACTGTGGCCGGTAGACATCTTCCAAAACGGCACGTTTTACCTTAAGAGTAGGCGTCATAAAGTTGTTGTCCACTGTCCACAATTGTCGGAACAATACCAGAGCGCTGAGATGTTCGTGTTTATCCAGACGGCTGTTTGTGTCTTTTAACAGTTGCTGCAGAGCCTGCTGCAATTGTTGCCGAAAATCCGGGCAACTGCAGCGTTCCACCGCGGCTGCCGAGAGGGTCGCCAGGGCGATGGGTTGTGGCAGGTTATCGCCGGTTACGCAGATTTGTTCCAACCAGGTATTGCGCAGCAACAAATCCTCAATGGGGGCCGGTGCCACGTATTTTCCCTTGCTGGTTTTAAAAATCTCTTTGATGCGACCGGTGATTTTCAGGCGGTTCTGTGAATCGATTTCGCCCTTGTCTCCGGTATGCAAGTAGCCCTCGGTATCGATCGTCTCTGCTGTTAACTCCGGTTGAAGGTAGTAACCCAGCATATTGGTGGGGGACTTGATCAGGATTTCGCCCTGCGATGAAATTTTACAATCCACAAACGGGCTGGGCACGCCAACGAAACCGATTTTGGATTGACCGGGGCGGGTGCTGTGGGAGTAGGCAAAGTTCTCGCTCATGGCGTAACCTTCCAAAATGGTAATGCCCAGGGACTCGTACCAATCCATTAACGAGGTGGACAGAGGCGCCGCGCCACTGACACCGATGCGCACCTGATCCATACCCAAAGCACGGGTCAGTTTGCGTTTTACCCAGCGTGATACCAGCGGCAATTTTAACAGCCGTTTCAGTTTCTGTTCAGGTACTTGTTCCAGCACACGTTGCTGCAGTTTTGTCCAGATGCGAGGCACCGCAAAAAACAACGTGGGTCGGGCGCGACGCAGGTCGTCGGCAAAGGTTTCCAGCGAGTTGGAAAAGTAAACGGGGAACCCGGCATAGAGCTGATTGATTTCAATTGCCGCCCGCTCGGCAACATGGGCCAGCGGCAGGTAAGACAACATACGATCCGATTGTCGATTACCATAGAGCTCACCGGTCAGCGAGCCGACCGTCGCCATGGTGGCAAAGGAGTGCATCACGCCCTTCGGCATTCCCGTGGTACCTGAGGTGTAGATAATCGTTGCGAGATCGTCCCTGGAGCGCACAGGGCTGTCGCTCATTGGTGGCGTCTGCTCCATCACCCGCTGCCATTGCTGCCGGGTTTGAATGCCTTCGGGGGACAGCGGCAGAGAAATGGTATGTGTGCCCTCAGGAATACCTGCTTTCATGCTGTCCCAGTCTTCCAGTTTGCCCACAAAAATAACCTGAGCTTCGCTGTGATCCATGATCTTGCGTACACTGTCGGCGGTTAATACCGGATATAGAGGAACGGAAACATGGCCGGCCATCCAGATAGCCATATCGGCCAGAATCCAGTGAGCACAGTTTGCGGACAACAATGCGATACGGCTGCCTTCGGGCAACTTCAGAGATTTGAGGTACGCTGCCATTCGACGGATCTGGTCACCACTTTCGCGCCAGCTGATGTTCTCCAGATGACCATCCGGGTATGGCTGAACAAAACGGATTTCTCCACCGCGCTGTTGTTCGTGGTGGTACAAGCGTTCCAGCGGCGTGGGGAGCTGGCCCAGTTGGGCTGTGGATTGGGCGAGGGCTGTCATAGTGTTGAGCTCCATTTTTCCTGATTCTGATTAACGCGGTACTTGCTGACCCATGGCCCTGGCTCTCGCAGCCTGCTCGCTGGCCATCTGCATACGCTGCAGAACTTTGTCGATGGCGAAGCTGCCGGATGGCTGGCGTGGCGGGAATTCCCGGTAAGTCATCAACCATTTGCCGATAACCTGCTGCAGCGGTACAAACAACCACAGATTGTCTGCCATCCAGCGGGTGTACATGCCCGAGTCCATGGAAACTTCAAAGGGATCGGTGCGAAGATTCATGCCGATGGGGATATTGAGCTGCTGGCGTTCTCCACCCCAGCCGTCAGGCATAATGGCGAAGTGAACCTTCCAGTCGTTCCAGCGCACCGCGTTGAGATTGGCGTTGTCATCAAAGAAGAAAACGGACTGCCGAAGATGGGGGCCTTTGCCGGTCAGTCTTTGGGTTTGGTCAAAGCCGTCCAAGTGAACCTTAAAGGTCTTATCACCAGCGCGGTGGCCCTTCATCAGTTTTTTCTTGATGTTTGGCTCTCCTGCTGCGGTCAGGAATGTCGGCAACCAATCCATGTGGTGAGTGACATCGTTAATCACACTGCCTGGCTTCACCACGCCAGGCCAGCGGACCATTGCCGGCGCTCGAAAGCCGCCCTCCCAGGTAGTGCCTTTTTCACCTTTAAAGGGCTCCATGCCACCATCGGGGTAAGTGTTGGTTTGAGAACCGTTATCGGTGGAGTAAACCACGATGGTATTGTCATCAATACCGAGCGCCTTGAGCTTGTCCAGTAACTGGCCCACGTGGTGATCGTGCTCCATCATGCCGTCGGCGTAGAGTCCGTAACCCGAGCTGCCGCGCCAGCGCTCGGCCAACCGTGTCCAAACGTGCATGCGTGTGGCGTTAAACCACAGGAAAAAAGGTTTGCCGGCTTTTTGTGACTTTTCCATAAAACCCATGGCCGCGTTAGCGAACTCCTGGTCGACCGTCTCCATGCGTTTGCGATTCAAGGGACCCGTGTCTTCGACCCGACCGTCGGCGTATGAATGGATAACACCTCGTGGCGCAAAGCGCTTATGAAAAGCGGGATCTTTCGGGTAAAAATAGGTTTCCGGTTCTTCTTCTGCGTTCAAGTGGTAAAGATTGCCAAAGAATTCGTCAAAGCCATGATTGCTGGGCAAAAATTCATCTTTGTCGCCCAGGTGGTTTTTGCCGAATTGCCCGGTGACATACCCGAGGGGTTTGAGCAACTCGGCAATGGTGGGATCCTCAGGCTGAATGCCGATATCTGAGCCCGGCATACCGACTTTTAGTAAACCAGTGCGAAAGGGATGTTGGCCGGTGATAAACGCCGAACGACCAGCGGTGCAACTTTGCTCAGCGTAGTAGTCTGTATAGAGCGCACCTTCCTGGGCAATCCGATCGATATTGGGGGTGCGGCTGCCCAGCATGCCCCGGTGGTAAGCGCTGATATTCCACATGCCGACATCATCGCCCCAGATCACCAGGATATTGGGCTGTTTGTCCTTGGCCTGGGCGATCGTACAGGCTGCCAACGTTGCCACAAGGCATACGCCTGCGGCCAGTCGACGCGAAAAAGTCTTGAGAATCCCCATAAAACAATCCTGTTACAGCGTGAGTTACAGTCCTTACTCTAGCGACTGCCCAGTTCGCTCGCCATGGCCCGGTTGAGCAGCTTTTCTGGCCCAATTGCATCATGGATCTGTGTACTGTCCTCAACAGCCAGAAATATTGCGCATTGAGGACATTGTCAGTCCGGGCGCCGGCACCTACATTGTTACCATGGTCGCTATACCGACGGAGAATTTGCCATGACTCAAACACTGCTTGTAGAGCAGCAAAATCGAATTTGCACATTGACCCTCAACCGGCCCGAATCCTTGAACGCCCTGAACCACGAGCTGTTTCAGCAGCTGCGCAAGGCCGTGGACGACATCGCCAGTGCCGGAGACGATATAGGCTGTGTGATTTTGCGAGGCAACGGCAAGGCGTTTTCCGCCGGTCACGATCTCAAAGACATTGCCACAGGAACGGAGCTGGATCATTCAGACTATGAAGCGACCACCCTCGAAGCGCTGGCAAGCTTGCCGGTCCCGGTCATCGCGCAGGTGCATCGTTACTGCTTTACAGGGGCTTTGGAGCTGGCGCTTGCCACAGACCTGATTTTTGTCAGCGACGATACGGTTCTGGCCGATACCCATAGCCAATGGGGTTTAAGCCCGGTATGGGGGATGACCCAAAGGCTGCCGCGCCGAATCGGCGTGGCCAAGGCCAAGGACATGATGTTCAGCAGCCGCAAGGTGGGTGCCGCAGAGGCGCTGGCCATGGGGCTGGTGGACCGGGTCTGTAAGCCGGAATCACTGGGGGATGAGGTGCTGGCCTATGCTCAAAGTGTGGTTCGGAACTCCGGCGACAGTCACCGCATATGCAAATCCATTCTGGAAGCCACTGACGGGCTGCGCATTCACGACGGTCTGGATTACGAGTACACCAACAGCCCAGGTGCCTGTGCGGATATGGCGGAGCGGGTAGCTCGCTTTACCGAGCGGAAGTAAGCTCAAATAATTAGATAACGCCCATCCAAAATTACTATTTTTAACCACAGGACGGATGACCGAGAATAGAGGCAAACAGGCTATCCATTTCTCGGTTCCGTCTATGAATGCTCAAGTATCACCGGCCCGCCGGGCACACACCAACTCCTACTATGCCGCCAGCCGCAACGACGACTCTGAACGAGCCGGCCTGCAAGGCACTGTCAAGGCCGATGTGTGCATTGTCGGGGGAGGTTTTACCGGGCTGTCAGCCGGGATTCATCTGGCCAGGGCGGGTTACAAGGTGGTACTGCTGGAAGCCAACCGCATCGGCTGGGGAGCTTCAGGGCGCAACGGTGGCCAGGCGATTATCGGCTATAACTCCGGCATTGGTGCACTGGAATCCCGCTTTGGTCTCGACGCTGCCAAAAACTATCTGAGTATGGCGCTGGAAGGTTGCGACATTATTCGCCAGCACATCGAGGAGTTTCAGATCAGCTGTGATTTTAAACCCGGCCATGTGGGACTCGCCACAGATCAAAAACAACTGCACGCCATGGAAAAAGAACGTCAAGTCTGGGCGCGCTGCGGTCGTGATGATCTGGAGTTGATTCCGGATCGCCCGGGCGTTCAGGATCTGGTGGCCAGCTCGAACTATGTGGGTGGATTCTTTGACCCCAACAGTGCTCACCTGCACCCTCTCAATCTTGCCCTGGGCGAAGCCAGGGCGCTGGAATCCCTGGGTGGGGTTATCCACGAGCATTCCCCGGTGACGAAGGTGGATGTTCACCAAAAACCGGTTGTGCATACTGAAGAAGGCCGCGTTAATGCAGACTATGTGCTCTTGGCCGGCAACGCCTACCTGGGTAATTTGATACCCAGCATTGAGGCCAAATTGATTCCCGTCAGTTCATTCGTAATCGCCACTGAGCCGTTGGGCGAAGAAAGGGCGGCGGCGTTGCTGAAAAAGGATTACGGTTATACGGACTGGCGTTATGTGCTGGATTATTATCGTCTGAGTGCCGACAAGCGCCTGCTGTTTGGGGGCAAGTCGTACTATGGCGGCGCGCAACCGGCAAACTTCGCCGAGGCTATGCGCCAGGATATGCTCAAAGTGTTTCCGCAACTGAGCGACGTCAAAATTGATTATGCATGGGGTGGCAACTTTGCCATTACCTACAGTCGCATGCCGGACGTTGGGCGCTTACGCGACAGCAACGTATTCTATGCCCATGGGTATTCGGGGCACGGCGTTACGACCACGCATATTGTCGGTCGTTTGCTGTCAGAAATGCTCGCCGGCAATGCGGAAAGGTTTGATTACTTTTCACGTATTCGACAGGTGCCGTTCCCTGGCGGCAAGTATTTAAAAGTACCTGCCGTGGTAATGGGCAGTTGGTATTATCGCCTGAGGGACATGCTTGGGGCTTCGCGCAAGTAAACACGCTCAGCCCAACCATTCGAACATGCCTGCAAACTCGGGCGCTTCCACGCGGTGACGAATGGCTTCAATCACCGCTTCCACTTTTGGATTATGCTCGATGCGGTGAGGTGTGCAGGAATAAAACACCACATGGCAATCGGCAAACACCTTGGGCAAAACCTGCTGGAAACTGCCGTTTTCCAATTCGCGATAGATGGCGTAGAGTGGCAGGTAACCCAATCCCAGACCAGAGCCAATGGCGTGCAGCTGTGCCCAGGTGGTGCTGATGTAACTGACATTGGGCGGCTCCACCGGAACCTCCGGTTTCTGTTCGCACAGTGAGCGCCAATCGATATCTTCCGGCTCGGTCAACAACATCTGGTGCTGTCGAAGTTGTTCAAGGGATTGTGGCAGGCCGTGGTTTTCGGCATACCCTTGACCACACACCAGCCGCATCGGAGATCGGAACAGCGCCTGAGTGTGCAGCCCTGGCGCGCTGGTCAGCGTGCGTATGGCAAGGTCAAAGTGTTCCCTGCGCAAATTCACATGGTCATCGGAAATATGCAGATTGACTTGCAGGTTGGGGTAGCTGGACTTCATGTCGGAAATCACCGGTCCCATAATCACAGAACCAAAGCAGGAGGTGGAGGCAATATTAATCTCGCCGCTGAGGGTCTTGCCCTGCACCGTATCCAGTGTTTCCTGCAGTTGGGTAAACATCGTCTGGCAATGATCCGCCAACAGCTGCCCGGCGGGGGTTAGTTTGATCTGGCGTCGTTTTTCCCGATCCAGCAGCGCGACATCCAGCTGTTGCTCCAGCAACTTTACCTGGTAGCTGACGGCGGACTGGCTGATGTGCAGGCTTTGTGCCGCGCGGGTGAAGCTCTGGTGGCAGGCAACCTGCCAAAAGCAGTGCAGGTAGGACAGCAGGGCCTTGTTACCGAAGGTTTTCATTTTATCTAATATTTTGATAATTCAGATCCAATACTTCTATTTTACTCATAATAAAATCCCGCGCACAATGGCTGCAAATGAATGAGCACTGAGGTGAACCATGACTTTTCTGGACAAAAGCCCTATTCACAGCGCTGAACATGCCCGTTCTTACTATGCGGCGTCACAGCGGGACAAAGCCCCGTTTGCTTGCCTGGAGCAAGATATTTCCGTTGATGTGTGCATCGTTGGCGGTGGCCTCTCCGGCGTTGCCACGGCCGTGGAGCTAAGTGAGGCGGGATACAAGGTCGCGCTGCTTGAGGCCCAATGCATCGGCTGGGGAGCCAGTGGCCGCAACGGTGGCCAGATTATCGGCGGTTTTGGCGAAGCACTGGCCGGCAGCCACGACAAAGTGGAGCAACAGTTCGGTCGCGGTGCTTCAAAGGCACTTTGGGACATGGGTTTCGAGTGCGTGAATATCATTCGCGAACGAGTGGCCAAGTACGACATTGAATGTGACCTGCGTTGGGGCTACCTGGATGTTGCCCGTAACTCTCGCGAGGAAGACAACCTTAAAGCCTGGCAGCAGGAACTGCGGGACAAACATTATTCGGAGGAGGTGCGCTGGTTGGAGCGCGCAGAAACTCGCCGAGTGGTCGGTAGTGATCGTTACACTGGCGGTCTGGTCAACATGGGTTATGGGCACGTACAGGTGCTGGATTTGTGCAAAGGTGAGGCCAGAGCGGCCCAGTCACAGGGCGCGCAGATCTATGAACAGTCGTTGGTAACTGGGTTGGAGTACGGTGACACCTGCTGCGTTCGAACCGCCAAGGGCAGTGTGAAGGCAAAGTTTGTGGTACTGGCGGGCAATGCCTACTTGAGCCAGCTGTCGCCTGATTTGGCGCCCAAGCTGTCTTCAAAAATTCTGCCCGCCAGCAGCTATGTGATTGCAACCGAACCATTGGGTGACGCACTGGCGCAGTCAGTGTTAAGCGAAGATTTTGCGGTCTGTGACCAACGCACCGCATTGGATTATTTTCGCCTGAGTGCTGACAAGCGCCTACTGTTTGGTGGCATGTCGAATTACAGCGCCAGGGATCCCAAGTCCATCACGGCCACCATGAGTGCCAGTATGCACAAAGTGTTTCCGCAGTTGCGTGGCGTCAAGGTGGAATATGAGTGGGGAGGGCACATGGGCATCGGGCTTAACCGCGTGCCGCAGTTCGGACGTTTAAGTGACAATGTTTATTACGTGCAGGCCTATTCCGGTCATGGGGTGGCGCCGACCCATATGTCCGGTCGTATCATTTCGGAGTTGATTCAGAATCAGGCGGAGCGGTTTGACATTATGGCTAAGGTCAAACACTGGCCGTTCCCCGGCGGGCGCATGTTTGGGCAGCAGCTAATGGCATTGGGAATGATGTTCTACAAGATTCGGGACGAAATTATGTAAGCTATTCCCGCAGCTCTCCCAGCATCTGGTCCAGCAGGTCGATGGCCTCATCGACCTGGGTTTCATAGATCGGATCGATATAGCAGTTGGGGGCTTCCAGCCAGACCTTGGGTGAGTGGTTGGGGTTATTGGAGTAGCACAGTGTTATTTCTTCGTTCGAATCGTTTATTCTGTCAGCAATCTCGTCAATGGTTGCAGGTAGATTGACCAGGGTTCTCTGTGCAAATAGATGGGTCATTGTGCGACTCCAAGTGTATTCCGTTTCATTAGGCAGTATAGATGAAAATCCCACCAGCTGCTCATCACGTAGCAGGCGCTAATACTATCTGTATTTCGCCGCGGTAATAAACTCACCAAAGGTCTCACACCAGACCACCACTGTATTGAAGGCGGCCAGGTCTGTGCCTGAGTCTACTTTCACGATAAAGTTCTCAAAGGTCTTTACATCCCCGATGCGCAGCATTGATGATTTTATGTGTTCAAATTCCGCTTCCGTTTCCACAAACTGTGGCGACAGGTAAAGTTTGTAGTCCGGGCCGGGCGCCAGTTCGCCCATAAAGGTAATGTAGTCATTGCCGAGCGACACCTTGCCCTCTCCCCAATGAAAGGCGTCGCTGCCGGTCAGTTCTCTGGTGAACTGTGCCGAATAGACGGATTGCGACGACATGGCCTGAATGTCACCTTCACTTGGTGCCGGAGGCGCAATCAGTATCGGCAACGCATAGATGCCGGCAGCGAACCCCACAGCGATAGCCGCAATATGTGTTAAGCCAAGAACAGCCCAGTTCATTTTCATATCTTGATCATCCCCAGTCACTTTGGGTTAGGTTCTCATACTCTTTATAGCAATGAAATCCCAGTGAGTAAGTGCCAAAAGAGCACTCTAATCGCCCGCCAAACCACTTCTGCCAGAAAATCTGCTCAGCCAAGCCAGTGGCATATGACCACTAATCCATCACCATGAACTTATTGTAGACATCAAGGAGTCACCCATGAGTATTCTCAATGCCCGCTGGATCGACGATGAGCTGCGGATTCTGCACGATGCCGCCCACGGCTTTACCAAAACTGAATTTGACCCGCATCGCGAGCGTTGGGAAAAGGCCGGCCTGTGTGACCGTGAAGCCTGGAAGCAGGCTGGGGCGGCCGGGTTGCTGTGCGCGAGTATCCCCGAGCAGTACGGTGGTGCCGGCGGCAACTATTACCATGAGGCGGTTATTCTGGATGCCATGATCCGCGGCGGAGCCGCCGCATCTGTAGGTGGTGGCAATACCGTTCACAGCCAGATTGTGGCGCATTATTTACTGAACTGCGGTCGCGAAGACCAAAAGAAAAAGTGGCTGCCACTGATGGCCACGGGTGAGCGAGTGGGGGCGGTGGCGATGACCGAACCCGGCGCCGGTTCCGATCTGCAGGGGATCAAAACAACGGCTCGCAAGGAAGGTGACAGCTATATCCTCAATGGCGCTAAAACCTTTATCAGTAATGGCCAGCACGCGGAGTTGATTGTGGTGGTGTGCAAGACGGACTCCGCACAAGGTGCCAAAGGGGTGTCTCTGGTGCTGGTGGATACCACAGAAGTGGAGTCGGGATTTGAGCGGGGCCGTAATCTCGAAAAAATCGGATTGAAAGAGGCAGATACCTCTGAACTGTTTTTTGACAATGTGCGGGTTCCCAGCGAGAACCTGTTGGGCGAAGAGGAAGGGCAGGGGTTTTATCAATTAATGCAAAACCTGCCACAGGAACGACTCAGCATTGCCTGTACAGCCGCCACCGTTGCGGAGATGGCGATCGGGGAAACGGTCAAGTACGTCAAAGAGCGGGAAGCCTTTGGCAAACCAGTCATGTCGTTTCAGAACACCCGTTTTAAATTGGCGGAGTGTCAGACCGAGGCCACGATCATGCGTACCTTTGTCAATGAGTGCATTGAGGAGCAGGTGCGCGGCGAGCTGACGGCCGAAAAGGTTTCCATGGCCAAGTGGTGGTGTACGCAAAAGCAGTGCGACATCGTCGATGAATGTCTGCAACTGCACGGTGGCTACGGATACATGTGGGAATACCCCATTGCCCGGTTCTACGCGGACAGTCGAGTACAAAAAATCTATGGTGGTACCAACGAGATCATGAAGGAGTTGATTTCCCGTTCGCTGTAACGTGGATTCACGACTCATGACCAGGTTCCGTGCAACCGGAGCCCGACAATAACGATATGGAGAGACTCATGAACACCAACCTTCTCAATAAAAGTTACACCAATAAGAAAGCCACACTTTGCTGGGCAATTGCGTTAACCACGTTGAGTGGATTTTCGGCGAGCTCCAGTGCCGACGGCTTGATGCTGGAAGAGATAATCGTTACCGCACAAAAACGCGCCCAGAGCCTGCAGGACGTTCCGTTGTCTGTTAATGCCGTCAGTGGCGAGCTGATCAACGAAATGAACATGACGGGTCTTGATGATCTGTCGAGCTATGTGCCTAATCTCAGTATCAGCGAGGGTACCACGTCTACCAATATTTATATTCGCGGTTTTGGCTCTGGTGCCAATGTCGGGTTCGAGCAATCCGTCGGAATGTATATCGACGGTGTTTACGGTGGCCGTGATCGCCAGTTCCGAGCACCGTTTCTCGACATTGAGCGCGTAGAGGTGTTGCGTGGTCCCCAGGGTATTCTGTTTGGCAAAAATACCATTGCCGGTGCAATTAATATTGCCACTGCCAAACCGACTCAGGAGTTTGAAGCGTCGGTTACTGCTGAGGTCGAGCCGCGCTACAACCAATATCGATTCAGCGGAGTTATCTCCGGGCCTTTGAGTGAAGATTTCTCTGGTCGATTAGCCGTATCTCATAGACAATCGGACGGCTTCTTTGAAAACAGTCTCACCGGTGAAGATGCGCCAGCCAAGGACGAATCCGTTGTGCGCGGGACCTTGGTGTGGGACGTCAACGAAAATACCGAAGTGACTCTCAAGGCAGAGTTTGGCAGCTTTGACGTCGATGGTGCTCATACCCGTCAACGGATCACCGAATCCTTGCCTGTGGTAGCGGTTAATCCTCTCGCACTGGGCGCCTTGAGTGCTGGCGGTCCTCTGGCACCGGCGCTGATGTTCCCCAATAACACCGGCCTTGCCGGTCTGGTGGCTCAGGCCAATGCCAACGGCGGCTTGATCAGCCCCACCGCTACCGGAGACTACGCGGATCTGATGCGACAGTCCGATGCAGACTTTAGAACTGACGCCTTCCGCCAGTCACTGGATCGAGATGAGTCCACCACCGACAATCAAAACTGGGTCTTGAGTATCGAGCACGACATTCAAGACTACACATTGACGTCAATTACGGGCTATTCCAGCTTTGATGCTGACGATCTGCAGGATGTGGATTTTTCTCCAGCGACGGTTCTGGATCGTTACGCGACGCAAAAGTTTGACCAGATCAGCCAGGAGTTCCGTATCGCATCACCCGTGGGTGAAACCCTGGAGTACATCGCAGGGCTTTACTTCCAGACCAGCGAATTGGAAACCACCAATCGTCAGGACGCCTACCTTGCGCCTCTGGCGGGATACCGCCAGGAATTGGATATTGCCATGGCCGCCGCGCTGGCACAGCGCGGTCTGTTTGCAGGCGGGGTTAACTTTGGTGCGCCTTTTGGTGTTGTGCCGACGCTGCACACCTTGGCGTCCCTGCCCGGCATCAGCAACGTGCGACGGTTTGACCAGGACTCCGACACCTATGCCGCTTTTGGGCAGCTGACCTGGCACCTCAATGAAAGTGTCGCTATGACCTTTGGATTGCGTTATTCGCTCGAAGAAAAAGCAGCTTATCGTGATCTGACGTTTGTGGTACCCGGCACAAATACCGTGTTGGACCCCACTTCGCCTATCTATGGATTGACATCCGCAGTATACAAAATCATTACCAACACCGAAGAGCACGTCGCTAGCGATGAACTGCGGGAAGAGCAATGGACTCCATCCCTGAATGTCAGCTGGGATGTTAATCAGGACGTTATGTTGTATGCCAGCGCTTCGGTAGGTTACAAGGGAGGCGGCTTTAATGAAGCCGGTGTCGACGACCCCAATGCAGGTGGTAAACCGTTTGGCTTTGCCGAAGAAAAGGCAACGTCATTTGAAGTCGGAGGCAAGACCACTTTGCTCGATGGAGCCGCTCGCCTGAATTTCGCGGTATTCTATACCGAATTTGACGACCTTCAAGTGAGTACCTTTACCTCTGACGGGTTTACTGTCGGCAACGCCGGTACGGCAATCTCACAAGGCGTTGAAGTGGATGGCATGTGGCGCATGAGTGAAAGCCTGACTCTCTCCGGCGCTGCCGCTTACCTCGATGCACACTACAAAGAGTTCGACGGCGCTCCCTGTACCATTGCCCAGTCATCTTTGAATTTTGCCTGCTTTCAAGACTTGACCGATAAAGAGCTGGTGTTTTCACCGGAGTGGTCCGCAAGCCTGGCACTGGATCACGTCACGACGCTTAATGACAGCCTGGAACTGCGCACTCGCCTCGACGTGAACTTTATGGACAACTACTACCTGGTCAATGATCTGGATCGCCACGGAGAAAGAGCGGCCAGCAGCACCGTCAATTTGCGTGTGGCACTGAGCAACTTCGCGGATACCTGGGAGCTGGCCCTGGTCGGGAAAAATCTGGGTGACCAGGAAACCCTTAACTACGCGGCGGACACACCGCTGATGAGTGGAGCCCACTTTGGTTATTACAACGCGCCCCGTACCCTGGCCCTGAGCGCTTCTCTGAATTTCTGAGGTTCAATAATGAATATCGACTTTGACAGCCTGCAATTGAACAGTCCCTTTTACACGGAGTCGCATCTGCAGTGGCGGCAACAATTGCGCAAATTTGTTGAGCGGGAAATCTCACCTCATATAGATGACTGGGAGGAGGCGGGTGAGCTGCCACTGGAGCTTTGGCGCAAGGCGGCCGAAGTCGGTCTATTGCAACTTGGGTACGACGAAAGCTACGGGGGTGTATCTGAGGGTATCGATATCTTTCATACTATTGTCAGCTCCGAAGAGTTGGCCCGTTGTGGTGCCACCGGAATTTCTTCATCCCTGACGGTTCATGGTATCGGTTTGCCTCCGGTGGCTAACTACGGCACTGACGCCATGAAGGAGGAAGTGGTACCCCAGGTATTGGCGGGTGAGAAACGGATTTCCCTGGGTATTACGGAGCCGGGCGCAGGTTCGGATGTGGCCAATATCAGCTCCAGTGCCCGCCGGGAAGGGGACTACTATGTCGTCAACGGCAGCAAGACGTTTATATCCGGCGGCATGCGTGCTGACTGGCTGACAACGGCCGTTCGCACTGGGGGTGAGGGCATTGGCGGTATCTCGTTGCTGCTGATTCCTATGAACGCCGGGGGTGTATCCCGTACTAAATTGGATAAAAAACAGGGTTGGTGGTGTTCGGATACGGCGACCATTTATCTGGATAATGTAAAGGTGCCCGTCACCAATCTGATTGGTGAAGAAAACCAGGGCTTTCTGCCCATTGTTCACAACTTTAACCATGAACGAATCGGTATTGTGTCCTTATCTCTGGGGGCTGCCAAAGTCTGCATGGAAGAAGCAGCTCAATGGGCGGTGGATCGCAAGACCTTTGGCAAACCCCTGTCCAAACATCAGGTGATTCGGCACAAGTTTGCGGAGATGTTAAAACGCATTAACGCCACCCAGGCCTATTTGGATATGTGTGCCTGGCAAATGATGCAGGGGCAGTTACAGGTGCAGGACATTGCCATGCTTAAGGTGCAGGCCACGGAGACGATGGAATTCTGCGCCCGTGAAGCCATGCAGATTATGGGTGGCATATCCTATATGCGCGGCTGTAAGACGGAACGCCTCTATCGCGAGGTGCGCGTTATGGCTATCGGTGGTGGATCGGAAGAAATCATGCGCGACTTGACGGCGCGTCAATTGGGACTCTAAATCTATTTAATACACTACACTTTCCGTATCATTAAATTGGAAAAATATCAGATATTATGAATACGCTTGCAGACAACACACCGATTCTGGTGGGTGTAGGTCAGGTTACCGAAAGGGTGCCGGAGAACATTCAAGAGGCAAGTTCTCATGTTGTGATTGCCGCCCAGGCGGCGAGAATAGCTTTGGAAGATACCGGCGTGCAGAATGTTGCCGCTAAAATCGACACGGTTGTAGGGCAGCGAACCTTTGCGGATTCCACGCCGCTTTCAGATTGCCCCTTCGGTGGTTCCAGGAACTTTCCCCGCTCGGTAGCTGGCCGTATCGGTGCCGACCCGGCGTTGGCCATTTACGAATCCGTTGGCGGTCAGTCTCCCCAGAAACTGGTGAACGAATTCAGCGAACGGCTCCATAACGGAGACAGCAAGCTGGTATTGCTGGTGGGGGGCGAGGTGGTCGGCAATATCCGCGCAGCGGTCAGGCAAAAAGCCAATCTGGATTGGAACGAAGATCCTGGTGGTCAGTTGGAGGACCGAGGCAAAACGGATGGCTTTCACCTGATCACGCGCCAGGAATTTGAGCATCAGTTATTGCAGCCGATTCAGTTCTATGGGCTGATGGAAAATGCGCGACGTGCCAAGCAGGGTAAGACGCTTGAACAGTACGGTCAGGAAATGGCAGAAACTTTTGCGGGGCTGTCCCGCGTTGCTGCGGATAATCCCTATTCCGCCTTCCCTCAGTCCTATACGGAGGAAGAGCTGATTACCGTTACTGAAAAAAACCGTATGTTGACGTCGCCGTATCCAAAAAACCTGGTGGCCAAAGATGGCGTTAATCAGGCGGCGGCACTTTTGTTGACCACCGTGGGCGCTGCCAGGGAATTGGGCATTGATGAAAGTCGCTGGATTTTCTTGCATGGCTATGCGGATGTGGGTGACCGGGTGTTGTTGCAACGTCCCGGACTTTCGCGTTCCCTGGCCATGGAGTTGGCTTTCGAGGCAGCATTGAAAAAAGCCGGTTGCAATGACAGTGATATCAATCATCTGGATATCTACAGTTGCTTTCCCATTGTCGTGAACGAAGCGCGGGACATTTTAAATATTGCAAAGGATGACCCTCGTCCTCTGACTCAAACCGGAGGGCTGCCGTTTTTTGGTGGTCCGGGTAATAACTACAGTATGCACGCGATCGCTTCGCTGGTAGATACGCTGCGGGCGGATCGCGGCAGCCTTGGCCTCGCCTATGCCAACGGCGGTTGGATGTCCAAACACTCGGTCGGCATCTATTCAACACAACCGCCCCGAGAAACCTGGACACCCAGTGATAGCCGCCCCTGGCAGGCGCAGGTGGATAATCTGCCTGCCGTAGAGGTGGAGCAGCAACCGCAAGGCGAAGCCGTGCTGGAAACCTACACGGTCAATTACTTCAAAGGCGACCCGCTTAATTGTGTGGCAGTTGGGAGATTAAAGAGCAGCAACAAGCGCTTCTACGCGGTTAATGCATTCTTTGACGCCGAGACACTGCAAAAGGTGGTGGCGGGCAATTGCATGGGCGAGACCATTTACGTAGAAGCGGATCCGAAGGGTAATCGGTTTGCATTCAGTTTGGGTCAGCTGAAGAAATTCACGCCGGAAAAAGTGGAGCACTTCAAAGATACCTACGAATTCTGCCAAGTGGAGAGACGTGGTCATGTGCTGATCGTGACCATCGACCGTCCGCAAGCCAGAAACGCACTTCATCCGCCCGCTAACGAAGAACTCGAAGGCATTTTTAATGCCTATGAGAAAGACAAGGATCTCTGGGCGGCTGTTCTGACGGGTGCCGGTTCCGAGTCATTTTCTGCCGGTAATGACATGAAGTATCTGGCGTCCGGACAGCCCATGTGGATTCCCAAAACCGGATTCGCGGGGCTGACCAGCCGACGGGATCGAACCAAACCGGTTATTGCGGCGGTCAATGGACTCGCGCTGGGTGGTGGTCTGGAAATCGCCATGGCGTGCGATCTGGTGGTGGCATCGCAAGAGGCTTTGTTTGGTTTGCCGGAAGTCAAAGTGGGTCTGTTTGCCGGCGCGGGAGGTGTACAGCGGTTAACTCGTCAGATTGGCCTGAAGAGCGCCATGGAAATGATTCTGACTGGAGAACCGGTAGACTGTAAAAGGGCTCTGGAGCTGGGACTCATCAATCATGCCGTGCCCGCGGAGCAGGTGTTGGAGCGAGCACTGGCACTGGCTGGCAAGATCTGCGATGCCTCGCCGGTATCTGTCCGCAGCAGCCTGCAGCTGCACAATGAAACCTCCCATTGCGCCAACGTGGATGATGCTGTGAACTACCCCCACTCAGTATTTGATAATCTGCTCAATAGTGAAGACTTTTTCGAGGGCAGCCAGGCCTTTGCACAGAAGCGCAAACCCCAATGGAGAGGCAGATAGATCGAGAGGGTAGATATCGTCTATCACTCGCTTGGGGGATGGCTCGGATTCTGGGCTAGGCTTAGAGTAAGGTGTTCGAGAATGAGTGCCCTTCACAGTAGCCGTCCGGAGTCCGTACAAAAATGTCTGATCACAGCGCCGACGCAGCCAATACCGCGAAGGATAATCTCCCATTTACAGACTCCAGTCGCTTTCATCTTGGATCTGGACGCTATCACATTCGTCGTGATAATGAGCAGGAACAGGGGTTTGAGGCGATTTATCAGCTGCAACCAGGTGTTTTGTTGCGGGTGATGGATCTGACGATTCTCTCCGGCAAACCGGTACCCCTGCTGAGCCCCGCAAAGCGATTGATGTTCAACTTCAAAGTGCGGGGAGACCACCAGGTTGAGTTTCCCGATGGTACTATGGGCGCTATCACCGAGGGGAGTCTCTGGTTCAATTACAACGACGAAGAACAAGAGATGTTGGATATCTGCGAGTCGGGAGAGCCTTTTCTACTGGTAAGCATGTTGTGTGAACCGGATACTCTGATGCTGCCGCCCTTCGAACTGGAAGCGGCTCAACTGCCCGAAGTGGTGCAAAAAGTGCTCGAAGGGCAAAGTTTGGTCACCGAGGGATTTTCGATGGGACCGGAGCTGCTTCAATCCTTGCGTATGTTACTCGACAGCGATACCACTGACAGTGTGGGGCGCCCCTACCTGAGGGCCAAATCGGTGGAAATCCTTTGTCTTGCTCTGCGAGACATTCTTCAGCAGGAAAACCAACGGGGTCAGGCGCACATCTCCAAGCGCGAACAGCAGAAAATGAGCGAAGCCCGCCGACTGCTACAGAAACAATGGCAAAACCCGCCCAGCCAGGATGAGCTGGTGCAGCTACTGGGCATTGGTAAAAGCCGACTTAAAGAGTGTTTTAAGTGGTTATTCGGTTATTCCATTTCCGACTATGTGATGCGGATTCGAATGCAACAGGCGCAGCAGCTGTTGACGGAAAGTAACCTGAATGTGAGTCAGGTCGCCTGGGAGGTAGGGTATGAGCATCCCTGCAACTTTGTGACTGCTTTTAAGAGGCAGTTTGGAATGACCCCCAAGGCCTTCCAAAAAGCGGGCCGCGAGCGCCAGAGAGCCTGATTCTCTCTAGTCTGAAGAGGGGTATGCATCGGCAAGTGATTCGCTCCTCAAACGGCTGCAAAAACTTTTGCGGCTGTGCGCAAAAGAAACGCCCGCCCCACCACTGATAACCTGAAAACTCCCAATAGCGCCGGCAACGGCACAGGAGACGTTTTCATGGTATTTCCCTCCCGCAGAACACTCACCGCTCTGCTGCTTGCCGCCATGGTCAGCTCATCGCTACAGGCCGCACCAGACCAGATCTGGCTGAACGGCGATGTACACACCGCAGACCCGAGCGCTCCTCAGGCGGAGGCGTTTGCCCTTGAAGATGGACGCTTCGTTGCGGTGGGTTCTAACAAAGAGGTCCGGGCGCTGGCTGATCAGCGTACCGAGGTGCACAACCTCAATGGTAAGACCGTTATTCCGGGCATTATCGACGGTCATTTTCATCTGTTCAGCTGGTACGAGCTGAGCCGCGGTGTCAACCTCACCGATACCAACGATATAGATACCTGGGTCGAGCGGGTAGCGGCAAAAGCGGCGGTGACGCCCAAGGGGGAATGGATTGTCGGCGGTGGCTGGGATCATAACGCTGCTGGCGGTGAATTCCCTACCGCAGCCCAGTTGGATGCCGTAGCCCCCGACCACCTGGTAGCCCTTGGGGATATTGACCACCACACCATGTGGGTCAACAGCAAGGTCATGGATATGTTCGATATCCAAGCCGATAGCCCCAACCCCCCGGGTGGTGAAATTGTTAAAGACCCGAAAACCGGTGAGCCAACCGGTATTCTCAAGGAGACGGCCGCATTTGTTGTGTGGATGTCCGATGCCTTTCGTCCCTCAGACGAAGAGCGCGACAAGGTTTGGCAGGAAGCCCTGTCTTATGTGAATAGCCTGGGTATCACGGGTCTTCATAATATGGGGGATCTGAGGGATCTGGATGATTTGATCAAACTGGTTGAGGAGGGCCGCTTTCCGCTGCGTATGTGGTATGGCGGCGTGGTTAACTCTAGCGAAGAAGTCGCCGCATTGTTACCGGTGCGCGAACGAATCAATCGCCGTGCCGTTCGTCAACAGGACAAAGGTCCCCGGTTATCATTGGGTTATATTAAGGCAGTTGTTGACGGCGTTATGTCCAGCCGCACCGCCGTACTGCTGGACGATTACAGCGATGCACCGGGTGAGAAGGGCAAGTACTTTATTTCTCAGGACACCGTCAATGGCATTGTGGCTGCGGCCAACCGGGAAAACATTCCGGTGGCACTGCATGCACTGGGTGACGGTGCGGTAAGGTCCGCGCTGGACGCTTTCGAAGCCTCGCCCAAAACACCAAGTCTGCCCAACCGAATCGAACACCTTGAACTGGTGCAACCGGAAGATCTGCCCCGCTTCGCGCAGCTGAACGTGGTGGCGTCCATGCAGCCGCAACATGCTGTCATGGCCATTGATCCCTACGTGGTGCAACGCATCGGTGACGAGCGTGAGCACTTGGCTTACGCCTGGCGCAGCATACTCAACAGCGGTGCCAGGCTGGCGCTGAGCAGCGACTGGCCCACCGCAGACGCATCGCCTCTGTCGCAACTGCACGCCGCTATCAATCGACAAAATCTGTCCGGTCAACCCAAGGGAGGTTGGCAACCACAGCAAGCTTTGAACTTTGAAGAAGCTCTTTATGCCATGACACAGCAAAGTGCGGATCTGAGCGGTTGGGGAAACCAGCTGGGCAGCATCAGCACCGGTAAGTGGGCAGACTTTGTCATTTTGGACAGTTCACTGCCGCAAACGCTGGATGAACGTCTGCTACAACTGCAGGTGGAGACGACTTATATCGCCGGCGATGCGGTTTACCAACGTGGCCAGGCATCACTGGCGCAGCAGTCAGAACAATAACGATTCAAGAGTCGACAGACACTCTACTAACAACGAGGAGCGCACTATGAAACTACTAAAAGCGAGAGTATTTAAACCCGCCATTATTGCTGCCGCCATCAGCGCCAGCTTCACCACCCATGGGCTGGACGAAGGCTTCTCCATTGAGGAGGTTGTGGTAACCGCCCAAAAGCGGGCGCAATCTGTGGCGGATATCGGTGTTACCGTCACTGCGTTTGGAGAGAACGACATCAAAGAATTGGGCTTTGAAAAACCCTCGGATGTTGCTGCACAAACGCCAGGGCTGTCCACAGCCAATGCCACATCCAGCGGCACTCCGATTTTCGCCATTCGGGGCATCGGGCTGGACGATTTTAACAGCAACAACACCAGCGGCGTTGGGGTCTACATTGACGAAGTGCTGGCGGCTTATCCCGTATTTCTGAACGGCCAGCTGTTCGATGTGGAACGGGTTGAAGTGCTCAAGGGGCCTCAGGGAACCCTCTATGGAAAGAATACGACAGGTGGCGCGATTAACTACGTATCGGTGAAGCCGGGTGAGGAATTTGAAGGCTATCTCAGTACCGGACTCTCTCGCTGGAACCATGTGCAACTGGAAGGCGCCGTCAGTGTACCGCTCAGTGATACTGTCAGTACCCGACTGGCTTTTGTAACAGCCCAGGGGGACGGATGGCAAAAAGATCTGGACAACGGCCGTGAGTTTGGTGATGCCGATCGCTCGGCGGTGCGCGCTCTGACCCGATTCGATCTGGGTGAGTCTGCGGAACTGCTACTGAATATTCACTACAGCAAAGACGAGAGTACACCCGTTTCGCCGCAAAATATCACTATTGATGATGTCTTTGGTTTGCCGGCGGGAGTGGTTGGTATAAGTGATGATGATCCGACCAAAGTGCGCGCGGGTGATCTGCACCTGAGCCGCTCGGAGGAAGGCTACGGCGCTGCGGCCACGCTTACCGTGGACTTTGATCATTTCTCCCTGACCTCGATCACTTCGATGGATACTTATGAACGCACAGTGGTTGATAACTACGATGGAGTGGCCCTGAGCAGTGGTGATTTTCATTTTGATGACGAATTCGACGTTTATACTCAGGAGCTGCGCTTAACCTCCAGTGACAGTGATGGCTTTCACTGGGTGGGCGGACTTGTTGTTTCCTACGACGAGGTTGATGCCCGCACCATGGCCAATGCGGGTGATCTCATTGATGGCATTATCGGCCCGGGTGTGGTGGACAACGCCCGCAGCCTTTCAGAATACACGCAAAGCACCACCTCTCTGGGGGCCTATATTCATACCGAAACCGATTTGACAGAAGCCATGACGCTGACGGTGGGGCTTCGTTATTCTCAAGACAAACGGGAATTTGATGGTGACTCTGTCGATCTGGACGGCTGGAATGCGCTCTTCGGCGGTTCACCCGCACCGGTACCGGGCATGACGATTGCGACTCTTGATGACAGCCGCACGGAGCGTAATGTATCCGGAAAAGTGGGCCTGGATTACGCCATTGATCAGGACTGGTTGATCTACGGCAATGTGGCGACCAGCTACAAGGCGGGGCTTTTTTATGGCTCTCCAGCGGGCTCTTCAGAGGCATTATCCTACGTTGAACCGGAAGAAGTGCTGTCCTACGAGTTGGGCTTTAAGGGTGCGATGCTGGACAATACCATGCAGATCACCGGTGCCTGGTATCGTTACGAGTACGATGATCGGCAGTCTTTGGTGATCGCCAATAGCCCTACCATACCCGGTTTTATTTTCGCCACGCTTGGTAACATTACCGAGTCAGAGATCTCCGGGGGCGAATTGGAATTCCGCTGGTTGCCCCTGCAGCAGTTGGATATTCGTGCCGGGGTTTCCTATATCGACAGTGAGGTCAGTGGTGATGTTGAGGATATTCGCGGCCTCTCGCTGGCTCAGCCGATTGAGGCGGGGGTGGATTTGGCCCAAGCCCCTCAATGGTCTTACAACGCAGTGGTGAGTTACGAGTTGCAACCGGTAGCTGGTTACCTGACCAAGGCACAGCTGCAATATAGCTGGACCGATGAGCAGTTTGGTGCTCTGGCAGATCCGCAAGCCAAATATGGCGAAGTGGAAAACCTGGGGTTACGGTTAATGGTTGAGCCAGAAGACGGCCAGTGGCAGTTGTCCGCCTGGGTGGACAATCTCGAAAACCGTAACGCCACCACCTATTCTTTTACCAGCCCTGAAGGTGGTCGTGTGGTTTACCGGCAGATGCCCAGGAATTATGGTCTGGAGTTAAGTTTCCACTTCTGATGCCTATTGTTTGCCTGTCCAGGGGGCTCCCAATCTAATGGGTAAGGGCCGTTCGTCTGGCTTCGATGATGCTCAAAAGCAAGTAGAAGCCAAACGCAACGGCCAGAGTCCATTTAAGTCCCCAGTGCAGTATCAGCAAGACGGTTATAATGGCACTGATCACAGAGGCACAACCATTTATACCCCAGGCCCAGGGTATCTGGTCGGGCGCCAGTTGGGCCAAGCGGCTCAGACCCATGGGCATCGGCATACCCATTAACCAGGCCAGTGGCGCCACCACCAGTGTGGATACGGTCAGTTTCCCGATCAATGACCAGTGGTCCAGCAGATCAAACAATTCCGGTAGTGCCAGACAATAGACAAACCCCAGTAGGCTGGTTAGTGCCGGTACCCAGCTTATGGCGTCCGGACAACGTTGCAGAACCCGCTTGCTACTGAGACTGCCCAATCCCGCGAAGACCAGCACGCTGCCCATTGTCACTGCGGCAGATAATGTTGGCGTACTCAAAAACAATACCAGCCACTGCAGCAATGCAATTTCCACCATCAAAAACCCCAAACCGATAGCGCCAAAATAGTACAAGGTCTGGAAGCTGGTGCCGGAGCTGCCTAATCGGCTGAGTGGGGTCAGCACCAGAATGATGGACATACACGAAGCGATTAACAATGCCAGTATCAGCACCGGGTAACCGCGGCTGATCAGTGTCAGGCCGCCGGACTCCCTGGCATTCCATAGTGGCTTTAGGGTTTTCCATCGGACAAATCGAAAAAAGTAGGGCTGATCATCGGTGCTCGCGCTGATATCGAAAGGGTAGGCCTGAACAAAATTCTCTCGATCCGTGCTCAGCAGGGCCATTGTTGTGGTGTGAAATTCGGGTTTCAAGAGGCGATTAAAACGATTGGTTTCTGCGGGAAGGATGCCGGGATAATAGACGACATCGAAACCCTGATGCTTTGCAAAGGCCTGAGTTGTTTGAATTTGCGCAGGCGATAATTCCGAACGGCTGACAAACAGACTGACCCGATTCCAGCTGCGCAAGATCAGCAGGTGTCTGGAGGCGGCAGTGATCGATTGGTTATTGAGTGCGTCCAACAAGGTGTTGAGTAGTTTGGGTGCCATTCTCGTGGGCAGTTGAACTTCCGAGTTGATGACCAAAAACCCACCCGGACTCAGGTGTCGCCAGTAGGTTTCGAAGGCTTCCCGGGTTAAGCGGTATTCCGGCACCAGTGCATGACCGAAACGAGACACCGTGGGAAGTTTTATCAGATCGTAGGTGAGTGAAATGTCGCCGTGATCGGGACTGCGGGAAAGATATCCGCGTACCGTAGCATGATGATAGTTTAACGACGGCGTCCCCGCGTCTTTGGGGAGGTGGTTGATCATTAACTCCAATAGTTGTCGGTTGGGTTCCACAATGTCGATTCGACTCCTCCCCATTTCTCTGGTCTGGAGAAGATCGCCGTTGCCGTAGAATCCGATAAGCAGAACTCGGGGAGATTTCGATGACTCTGACAACTGGAAAGCAAGCGCGTCAGGGCTATGTCGCAAAAAACCATAGCTGCGGTTCTGTTGAGCGCTGAGGTTAACGGCAAATGGTCCGTCGCCGTCAACAAATAAACCCAACTGCTTTGGTATGGGGTGTTGATTGTGAAAGCTCAACCCGGGTGTGATTCGCAAGGGGACGACCGGGCTCTGTAACAACGCCAGCCAACCAAAAGGGCTGTGTCTTTGTTCCCGGATTGTGGTTTCCGGTAATCGCAGGGCCTGAGTCAAAGGTTTATAGGACGTCGGCTGCAGTTTGGTAACTAGGGGTGCCAATGCCAAGAGAATTATACAGACAGAGACATTCACGATTTGTGGCCGATAGCAATGTTCCAGCTTCCAGTGCCACTGTGTTAAGGCCAGAACTGGTATCAGAAACAGCACCAATAGCCAGACCAGATCACCCGGTCCCAGGAAATAGAGTGCCAGGCTAGCGGCAATGGCGCCAATACCGGCACCCACAAGATCAGCCGCATAGAGACTGTTAATATGCGCCGGAAACCGTCGTAAGGTCAGTGCGATAACAGTGGCTGCGAAAAAAAACGGAATCAACAAACACAAATAAATGCCCAGCAGTCGCAGCCATTGCCAGGGATCCCAGAATATCTCCAGGCTGTTAAAGTCCAAATGTTGGGAGAGCCAGGCGCAAACGGGGCAGCCAAGCGCAAAGGCGAGCGTGGCGGTGGCAATCACTCTTGTGTAGTGACGCTGGAAAGCGTCAATCCAGATCGTGATCAGGCTACCACTGACTCCGTGCGCCAGTAATGCCAGGCTGACCACTAAAAAGGCGAAGTGGTACCACTGAACGATAGACAGCCAACGTATAAGCAAAATTTCGTAGGCAATGGTGGCACCGGAGATCGTGAACATCAGCAGCCATGGAGGCGTAACGGCAGAGCCGATACTGGCAATTTGGCGCTCCCCCACCGCCATATCAGTGCTTTCCGGTCAAAGGAACAAACTGCACCGGTAGAATCTGGCGGGATTGAATTTCCCCTTCCGACCGTTTTTCAATCAATACCAGGTGTTGCACCGAAAACAAATCGCCGACGGGAAGAATCATCCTGCCGCCCACCTTCAGTTGTTTGATCAGCGGCGGAGGTATCTGATTGCCGGCGGCGGTGACAATAATGCTGTCAAACGGTGCCTTGTCCGGCCAGCCGTAGTAACCGTCGCCCGCGCGAACTTTAATGTTGTCGTAGCCCAGGGTGTTGAGTCTTTCTCTGGCTTCTTCCGCGAGGTCTGCAATGATTTCCATGGTGTAGACCTGGCGCACCAGCTCTGACATCACCGCTGCCTGATAACCCGAGCCCGTGCCTACCTCCAGCACCACATGCTGCGGTTGCGGATCGAGGAGGTCGGTCATCAAAGCTACAATATAGGGTTGCGATATGGTCTGCCCGTGGCCAATTGGCAGAGGACGATTGTGATAGGCAAACAATTTGAGATGCATGGGCACGAAACGATGGCGCGGAACTTTGTCCAGCGCCATCAGTACGCGAGCGTCGATAAAGGGTTTACCGATATAGTCAGCGGTATCGCGTGTCATGGCGCGCACCGCGTTCAGCATCTCTGCCCTGCGGCTGTCCCAGTCAATGGCAAAAGTGGGAGAAGCCTGGCCCAAGCAGACCCCTATCAATAGCGGCGGCAACCACCTGAGCCAGCGTCTGGCTCGAATCTTACTCGCTCGGCGGCCGGTATCCCGATGCGTTGGCTTTGCCCATAGCATCCATCGCCTCCTCGTTGGTAATCAGTGGCGTGGTTTTAAACGACTTTAAGGCACCGGAGGCGGAACAGGCCAGGGAGAAAGCGGCGGCACTGACATTATCCGGCAACTCCAGGAGAGCCACGCCATCATATTCACCCAGTGCAAACCAGGAACCTGTAATACTGCCGCCCAGGTTTTCGATCACCGGCTGGATAGCGTCGCGTCGGCTCTGGGGGTTGTGCATCATGGAAGCCCAGGCTTCCGGGGTGTAGGTGACTTGAATTAAGAAGTGGGCCATCTAAGCTCTCCTGTGGGCATGTTAGAAATGATGGGTAATTCCCATCTTAACTATAGGCAATTTGCCGGACTTTGAGGTGTGTTCTGCCATGAGTTCTGAGTTGCTGGATATCAGAGTCGACCGTGCACTTCGCGAAACGGATCGAGCACACTTTATGCCGGCCAGTGTGCGTCATATGGCGGACGTGGATGGCGCCATTCCCATTGGCTATGACCAGACCATCAGTCAGCCCTATACCGTCAGAAACATGTTGCTATGGTTGGCGCCTGAGCGTGGTGATCGTATTCTCGACGTGGGCTCCGGCTCCGGCTGGTCAACGGCATTGCTATCGCATTTGGTCGGGCCTGAGGGTACCGTGCTGGCAGTCGAGCGCATTGCGGAGCTGAAAGTGTTTGGCGAAAACAACTGCCTGTCTTACGGATGTTCGAACGTGACCTTCTACCTGGCCGGAGAAGAACTGGGTTTGCCGCAGCTCGCACCCTTTGACCGTATCCTGGTCAGTGCAGCGGCGCCGGTTTTACCGGCAGCCTTGCTGGATCAACTGGGAGATGGCGGGAAGCTCGTGATTCCCGTCGGCAACAGCATTCTGGAGATTGCCAAAGATGGTTTTGGACAAATCGATTACGAGCGGGATCACTATGGTTATACCTTCGTTCCCCTGCACCTGCCGGAATAACTCCAGTTAACCCTTTCTATAGTCACCAGGTGTCTGCCCCGTCCAGCGCTTGAATGCTCGATTAAATGCACTGGGCTCTGAAAAACCGGTATTGATGGCAATTTGGTTGATGGCCAGGTCGGTTTGGCAAAGCTGGTAAACAGCCAAGTCCCGACGTACGGCCTCTTTGATGGAGGCATAGGAGCTGCCCTCGTTTTTTAACCGGCGTCGCAGGGTTTCCGGAGTGAGGGAGAACTCATGGGCAATCGCTTTCAAAGGCAGTGCATCCACATTGTCAGACTGACGCAACAGGCGACGAATGCGACCGGTGTAGCTTCTGTCAACGCGGTGCGTGGTCATCAGATTTGGAATGACGGCCGCGAATTCCGGGATATCCTTGGGTTTTTTGGCGATGGGCAGGGTGAGAAACCGGCGCGCAAACACCAATCGAATACAGGGCTGATCGAAATAGAACTGGCTCGGAAACATATCCGGGTAGTCTTCCGCGACGTGCGAGAAAGGAAAGGGCAGATCGAGCCGTTCCAGCAGCAGAGATTTGTCCATCATCCAGCTGGCCCAGCGTACAAAGAAGAACACGAACCAAGTGATAAAGCTGGCGCACTGAAGCAGATAGCGGTCGGTAAAATCGATGTTAATGATCGCCAGTTCATCTTCACCCAGTTTGTTTTCATAGTGAAGTTTGAACCGACACTCGTCATGCAGCAGACACCAGTAACGCCCCCAACGATTGATGGCTTCCTCGATATCTGAGGCATGGATGGCCACATGTAAGGACATTTCAATGCCACCGGGAAGGGTCGAGCGCTGGAAGAACCCCAGAGTTTCATCATTGAGTGTACGGGAGATGGCCGTGAGCAACTCTCCCGCTTTTTCAGCGGGAAACCGACTTTCCTGCTGTTCGAGGATCGCCGGGTTCATGCCTATCGAGGCGACAATATCCTTTGGGTCTACACCTCGTCGCCGACAGCCATCGAGAAAGGAGTTGACGGCGTTCATATGCAGTGAGGCGATCTTGAGCATGGAGATAACATCGTGTTTAAAAAAGCCGATGTTATCGAACAGGCTCATAGGGTCAAGCTTACCGGACAAAAGTTTCAGGAGTAGCCGATCATCAATCCGAAAATTGGAAGAGCGTGGTGTGAGCCATGGTTTCTCCAGCCTTTAATACCGGACTGGGAAATCCAGTTTGGTTGGGAGAATCCGGATAGAACTGGGTTTCCAGGCAGATGCCCTCATGGCTGCCGTGAAAGCCGGTTTTACCCAACGCGTTACCGGTATAACACTGAATGCCAGGCAGGGTGCTGGACACCAGCAGCCGCAGCTCGCTGTCCGGGCAATAGAGTTCAGCGCTTGGCAGCATCGCTCCGCTGCGACCCCTGGCCCAGTTGTGATCAAAGCCATCGGTGGCTTGCAGTGCGGCTATTTCTCCATTCAGGCAGGGCGCCAGTGAGTGCAGCTGGCGCAAATCAAATACCGTATTCTCAACGGGAGCGATCTCGCCGGTTGGAATCAGTTCGGCGTCTACCGGCGTATAGTGATCGGCAGCTATGCGCAGCTGGTGACTGCTGATATCGCCGTGCCCGGCCAGATTGAAATAGCTGTGGTTGGTCAGACCGACAATGGTGTCCTGATCACTGCGGGCACGCCACTGGACTTCAAGCCCGTTATCGTCGTTTAACAGGTAGCGCAGTTCCACACTCAGGTTGCCCGGGTAGCCCTGATCACCGTCCTCGCTGGAAAGCGTCAGCACAACGTAGTGCTCTGCCTTCTCCTGCAGTTGCCAGATGCGATCAGCAAACCCGTGGCCCCCGTGCAAATGATGCTTGCCATTATTGGCTGGCAGTTCAAACACTTTACCATTGAGAGTGAATCTCGCATCTCCTATGCGATTGCAGTAGCGCCCGGCGATAGCGCCGTGAAACATGGCATCCTGCAGATAGGTCTCCGGGTGATCAAAGCCCAGAATCGTATTGATGGTACCGTATCGTCGGGTTGGGATATTGAGCTCGGTCAGGCGGGCACCGAAATTCAGAACGCAAACGGAAGCCCCCTGTTGGTTTTGGAGGCGAAACTGGCGCAATTCGGAGGCTTCGACGGAAGGATTTTGAATCATAGGATTTGAACAACAGGCGCTGAGTGATCGTGGATGGCGTAGGGCCTTTAAAGTGACAGATTACGGGGCTTGGCTGGCAGGCACTACCGTCGGCTTACCCCTTAGCTGGTATGCACTTATCGAGCGACTAAAATATCATCAATTGACAGCGCTGTCATTTGGTCATAGCATAGCCCTCTTGCTCATAGTTTAAGTGCCGCATTCAGAGAGGTTTGATCATGTTTCCTTGGCTTGTCGCTGATATCGGTGGGACCAATGCCCGTTTCAGTCTGGTAACAGACAGCACCGATGGTCGCTACCAACTGACACAGACGCGGGATCTGCGTACGGGTGATTATCCTACCTTTGAGCAGTGCGTGACGGCCTACCTTGACCACATTGAGGGCGATAGACCCACCCGAGCCTGTATCGCCGTTGCCGGGCCCGTTACCGGTGATGAGGTGAAGCTGACCAATGTGGGCTGGGTGTTTTCCTGTGAAGGCGTCAAGCAACAGCTGGGCTTTGAGTGGTTTGAGGTATTAAATGACTTTGCCGCCCTGGCCTGTTCGGTAACTCACCTGGGTGATGAAGATCTGGTGACTATCGTCGACGGCCAGGCCCAGACAGCGACCAAAGCGATAGTGGGGCCTGGTACCGGGTTGGGCGTGGCGGCACTGATGCCCTATCGCAATCACTGGCTGCCGGTGCCCGGCGAAGGCGGGCACGTGGCCTACCCCCCCCAGACAGACCGTGAAGTCGCCGTGATGCAGGTGCTGCGCGAACAGGGTTATGTCTGCGCCGAGAAGCTGTTGTCTGGCATAGGCCTGGTCAATACCTTCAACGCATTGGCGCAGGT
This sequence comes from Pseudomaricurvus alkylphenolicus, assembly GCF_011683955.1. Lineage (GTDB taxonomy): Bacteria > Pseudomonadota > Gammaproteobacteria > Pseudomonadales > Cellvibrionaceae > Pseudomaricurvus > Pseudomaricurvus alkylphenolicus. The sequence continues at coordinate 94,851 of NZ_JAAQPI010000007.1, read as the reverse complement.
CGATGGTCGTGAGGAACGCACTGAGGAGCCAGCCGAGGTGACTCGTCGAGCCTTGGAAGACGGCCAGCCATTGGCGCTGGAAGCCCTGGAGCTGTTTTGCTGCGGTCTTGGAACGGTCGCCGGTGATGCTGTGGTCAACTACGCTGCCAAGGGCGGGCTCTATCTGGGCGGGGGCATTTTGCCGAGAATGGTTGAGTTCTTGAAAAGCAGTGGTTTCGCAAAGCGACTGCGCCATAAGGGCGTAATGTCGGGTTTATTCGACAATTTGCCCGTTTACCTGATCGTGCACAGCCATCCGGCGCTGATTGGTGCCGCCGCCTGGCTTGACGATAACCAGAGCGGATAACGGTCAATGCCCAAGTCGTCAGAACTCAAAGCGACCATCTATGATGTTGCCGAGCTGGCGGGAGTCTCGCTGAAGACGGTTTCCAGGGTCATCAACAAAGAGCCCAATGTTCGGGGCTCTACCCGGGATAAGGTTCACAAGGCCATTGAGCAGCTGCAGTACCAGCCCAGTCCATCGGCGCGCGGGCTGGCGGGCAGTAAATCCTTTCTGATTGCTCTGCTCTATTCCAACCCCAGTTCCAGCTACGTCACCCGAGCCCAGCAGGGCGCCTTGGAGGCCTGCGGCGCAGAGGGATTTGGACTGTTGATTCAGCCCTGTGACTACCAATCGCCTGATAGGGTTGGAGAGCTGTTACATCGTTTGAAAGAGTCGCGGGTGGACGGCGCGATCCTGACGCCTCCCTTATCCGATAACCCGCAGTTGCAGCAACGTCTGGCCGACGAGAATATTGCCTGTGTCTGCGTGGCGCCACGCACCGGTGAGCAGGGGGGCTTGAGCGTCTGCTGCGATGATGAAAGGGCCGCACAACAGATAACGGAACATCTGCTGGCTCAGGGGCACAGCCGGATTGGCCATATTTTGGGGCACCCGGACCACAGTGTGTCGCAGCAGCGGCTTAGGGGATATGAGCGGGCGCTATTGGCACAAGGCTTTGAGGTGGACCGGAGCTTGATACAGCAGGGCCGGTTCGACTTCGTCTCCGGCAAGCAATGTGCTGAGGAGCTGTTGGATCTGTCACAGCCACCCACGGCGATTTTTGCCAGCAGTGACGATATGGCTTGTGGGGCATTGGTGGCGGCTCATGAACGCGGTCTGAAATTGCCGGGGCAATTGTCCGTGGTCGGGTTTGATGATTCTCCCCAGGCGGCGCAATGCTGGCCGGCGCTGTCGACAGTTCGCCAGCCTATCAGCGAAATGGTTTCCAGCGCGGCTCGATTGTTAATCGGGGAGTTGCGCAAACAACCCCCTGACGATATCCAAAGCACCTTTCAGTGCCAGCTTCACCTGCGGGACTCGGTGTCACCGCCAGAATAAGCAGTCACTACATGCGAGCGTGTGCACCGCCGCTACTGGCTTTTTTATAGGCTGAAGGCGACTGACCGCTCCAGCGTATAAAGGCCCGCCGGAAGTTTGAGACATCGTGGAATCCCAGCAGGTCGGCGGTATTGTTTACCGAAATGGCCGGGTTACGCAGATAGGTCTCTGCCAGTTCCTGGCGCACTTCATCCAAAATCTTCTGGAAGGACACCTGCTCCTCGCGCAAACGCCGCCGGAAGGTGCGGGGACTCATATGGAAATGGTTGGCGCTCTGCTCCAGGCTGGGAAATTGCTGCTTGGCCCCCACCAGATATTCCCGCACCCGCGAATGCAGGCCTCCACTGTTGTCCATGCGAGACAGCAGCTCATCGCACTGCTGCTGATACAGCTTCAGCATGACCGGATTGGCGTACTCGGGTTTCTCTTCCATCAATTCGAGTGGTAGCACGATGCGATTGGAAGAGGCGCCGAAACTCACAGGAATGCCCAGAATCTGAGAGTAGCTGTCTGAGTACTCCGGCGGCTGATGCGACAGTTCCAACCTGGCGTCCAGGTGGTGAAGGTGCAAGAGGTGTTTAATGGAGCTTACTACCCCTGAAAAGAACACCTCACTGTCTCGAATGCGGTCAATCATCTGGTGTCGGGCCGGCCGGTACTCGATTGCCACATCGTCTCCTTCAATGCTGACATTCAACGATGCTTCGTTAAGCAACAGGCGATAATACTTGGTGAGGATCTCAATCACCTGGCGGATATTGCGACAGCTCATAACCGCGTAGCCAAACACCCCGTGAGAGGTGAGCGTCAGATGCTGGCCAAACCTCAGTGCGATGGCGGGTTCTCCCGTCAGCTCTGTGGCGGCTATAAACATGGTTTTGAACTGTTGGTCGCTGATGCGACTCTCGGGGTTGTTCAGGGTGGTTGGGTCCAGGCCGGTGCGCTGGAGCAGTTCGTGGCGGGAAGCCCCCAGTTGGCGTACTTCATCCAACAGGATGGCGGCGTAAGTAATTGGATAGTCTCGACTGTGCATGGCAAAGTCTCTTCTGGCTAGTGAGATGGGCATCCTTCCTGAATCTCGTGGCAAGCCTGCCTATCTCGATTCTTGTAATTTATTTTGTCGTTAGCCGGGGCAGTCCCGGAACCCCCATTGGGGATATCCCTCCGGTGTTGGCCGGAAATGACTGCCACCATGGCTGAAGATAACCTTGAGCGAGGTGCCATTGCAAGTAAAACTGGAAGCCCTGTTTTGACGGGGCAAAGCCTTGACTGGCCCAACCAGATGCCGCAAAGGCGTCTACGCTTACATTAAGAGAATAGCTGTTTATTGGAGATGTGCAGCACGGATTTGAGTCAGTTTTGGCAAGAAGCATAAATATACTAGGGAGGGATGAACGTGACGGCCAATTTTGTCGAGCACGCACCGAGCGATATTCGCTTTTTTGAACGGGCCGAAGCCATAGAGGTGGACCACACTGATATGGATCTGACCCGCTCCGCCGTTAACGAAGTGGCGGAAATCTTCAACACGCCGTTAACCGGCAGTTTCAATTGGGATTACCAGCTCAATGAGGATCGTATTCTGCAGCTCTACAAACTGGGTAAGGAGCTGAACTGGAACGCTGATCTGGACCTGGACTGGAGCAAGCCCATTGGCAATGCCCCGTTTGACGTCAGAGCATTCATCAGCGGCTTCTCGGAATATCAGCCCTTTCTGGATATGAGCCGGGAGCAACAGGAGGAATTCCTGCTCCATACGGAGGCCTGGACGGATTCCCAGTTCCTGCATGGCGAGCAGGGCGCGCTGTTGGTGGCCTCTCAACTGGTCTCCTGCGCCCCCACCTACAACGCCAAACTTTATGCGGCCTCACAGACCTTCGATGAAGCCCGTCACGTCGAAACGTTTAATCGCTTTTTACAGCAGAAAGCCGGCATCATGTACCCTATTGACGGGGCCCTGAAGAGCATTCTCGACAAGATCCTGACGGACCCTCGCTGGGATCTCAAATTCATCGGCATGCAGGTCATCATCGAGGGGCTTGCCCTGGCGGCCTTCAATACCACCATCGACTATGTGGAGCCCAATGGGCTGAAGAAGGACATGCTCGAATTGATCATTCGGGACGAGGCCAGGCATGTGGCGTTTGGTATTCACTACCTCAGCGAATATGTTCAGACGCTCTCTCAGGAAGAGCGCGAGGAGCGGGCACAATTTGCCTATGAGGCCTGTCTTGTCAGCCGGGAGCGATTGGTGCCAACCACCGTATTCCGGCATTTTGGCTGGGATGAGGAAGAGGCTCGCCAAGTGTTCCTGGCCGGTGGCGGTATGTCCCAATTCCGCAAGCTACTGTTTCAGAGAGTGGTGCCCAACCTGCGCAGGATAGGCCTGTTGACGGACGCGATCAGGCCCAAATTTGAGGAGCTGGGGATTCTGGAATTTGAGGATTTACCGGACGACTCTGAGGTGGATTGGGCAGCGCTGAGTAAGCCGCTTCATTCCTGATCCTCATGCACAGGGCCCACCTGGCAAGGTTGGCCCTTTAACCGGAACTGCACCCTACCCTGGCAGGGGGCATTCACGACTTCTTCAATTCATCCAGCAACCGCTCCCGTAACTCCGCCTCGATTTTGGGCAGATAAATCGCGATCACTTCATCCACCACAGATTGCAGGCGAGATTCGGGGATATCTTCTGGTAAGTTAGCCTTTACTTCGCTGTGAAGGTGCTCGGTCAGAGGCTTCGATGACTCTGGGGGTGGCAGTGGTGAATCCTTGATGATGTCCACCAGCGGCTTGTCGGTGTGCAATCGATCCCGGATATGTTTCGGCAGAAAGGGGTTTTCACCACTGGCCTTTGCCTGGGGGCGGGCGGCGTTGGTATCTGTGTCGTCGACCGCCACTTCGGGTGATTCGGCGTGTGGGGCGGCTGCTTCAGGGGCGTTGGGCGGAGCTTCAATTTCTGCAGCGTTGGACGGCGACGCGGGCGGCTCCTCAGCGTCGAAAAGGCTCTGTTGACCGGGCAGCACTCCATTCGGAAGGTTTTCCCCGGTCGCAACGGCAGGTGCGACAGCGTCAATGGTACCGGGGGAGACGCGCCCGGGGCTGACCGGGCCCTCGCGAGGAGCGTCATCGATCAGATCCTCCAGGTCGGATAAGTCCTCTTTTGGCACCTCCGTGTCAGCGCTGTTTTCGTCATGATGAAAAAACTTTTTCTCCAGACGGTCGAGCTGTGCCTCCTTCAAGGTTTCAAAATCCGGTTCCGACTCAGTGTTGATCGCGAGAGGGTCATCCAGTAAGGGGATGTCAAGATCCTCCAGATCCTCACTGCTAAAGGCATCATCGGCGGTAATCTCAGCCTCAACGCCATTGAGGGCAGCGGCGTCCAGCAACTGAGTTGCTTCCTCGGATTGAGGCGGTATGAATGCCTGGGTTGCCTCCAGCGACGGCGGCGGGGTGAAAACCTGGGTGGCCTCTTGTGAGGGAACAGGCTTAAATCGCCCGGTTTCTTCGTCAGAAGGCTGGGGCCTGAACACCTCAGTGGCGTCCCGCGACGCTTCGGGAGAATAGACTTCGGTCTCCGCCAGGTTGGCGTCAACCTCGTCACTCAGAGTGGGAATGTCGCTCCATTCTTCTTCATTCAAAAGATCTTTGATGGACTCCAGCTCACCGAGCAGTGCCTGCTTGGTGTGCTCGCTCCCTGCATCCGGCTGTTGGTTAGAGCCGGGACTAGACGGTGGAGGCCCCGGCCGTCTGTTTTTCGCCTTGCGTTTCGCCATAAAGTTGAATCAAAGGTTATGGGTTTCGATGGGGTAACCCCGATGACGGTAGAAAGTATAATGTTCCCGGGTGGTGGATAAAACCTTGTCTTCCTGACACACCACTTCGGCCAGTCGCTGGAAGCGGCTGAAAAACGGCGGCACCTCATGGCACAGGTTGATCAGCAGGTCGTGGTGATCGGCACCCTCATCGCTGTAGCCGATATGTACCGGGGCACCCGTTAATTCATTGCCCTGGCAATCGTGGGCGACAAAACTCTCCGGTTTAAAACTCCAAAGCCGCTGATCGAGGGCTTCGGCTTGCTCCCGGGTGTCTACCGCAATGTACACCTTGCTGCCACTGGCATGGGCTTTCTGGGTCAGGCGGCAGACGAAATCCAGCCGCTTGGATGCGGCTGAATCTTTAAGGACATAGAAATCCACGCGTGTCATGGTGTCGCTTACACCTGCTGCTGCAGATATTCCACCAGCATGGCGACCGGTCGACCGGTGGCGCCCTTCGCCGCGCCACTGTTCCAGGCAGTGCCGGCGATGTCCAGGTGGGCCCAATCATAGGCCTTGGCATAGCGCGCCAGGAAGCAGGCGGCTGTCACGCTGCCGGCACCGGGGCCACCGATGTTGGCCATATCGGCAAAATTGCTATCCAACTGTTGCTGATACTCGTCCCACAGGGGCATTTGCCAGGCTTTATCACCCGCGTTGATGCCGGCCTGGAGCAGCTCCTGGGCCAGATCATCGTTGTTGCTGTAGAGCCCGGTGGCGTGTTTACCCAGTGCCACGACGCAGGCGCCCGTCAGGGTGGCGACATCGACAACGGCCTTGGGCTTATAGCGCTCGGCATAAGTCAGTGCGTCACACAGCACCAGGCGACCTTCGGCATCGGTATTGAGGATTTCGATGGTTTGACCGGACATGGACGTGACGATATCACCGGGTTTGGTGGCGCGGCCGCTCGGCATATTCTCCGCCGCCGCCACAATGGCCACCACGTTTAATGGCAGTTGCATCTCAGTGATTGCTTTCATTGTGCCGAAAACACTGGCAGCGCCGCACATGTCGTACTTCATCTCATCCATAGCGGCACCGGGCTTAAGGCTGATGCCACCACTGTCAAAGGTGATGCCCTTGCCTACCAGCACAACGGGCTTCTGGCTCTTCTTGCCGCCCTTGTATTCCATGATGATCAGCTGAGCAGGCTCGTCACTACCGGCACTGACGGACAGCAGCGAACCCATTCCCAGTTCGTTCATTTGTTTTTCATTCAGCGCTTTGGCGGAGAATTTGGCGTTACCGCGAGCGAGCTTGCGGGCTTCCTTGGTCAGGTAGGTTGGTGTGCAAACGTTGCCCGGAAGGTTGCCGAGGTCTTTGGTCAATGCCATGCCCTTGGCGATAGCCGCGCCCGCTTTCGCTGCCTGGTTGATGGCTTTGTGCTGCCCTTTACCGGACAACATATAAAGTCCTTTCTTCAGGCCGTCATGCTTACCCTTTTTGGCTTTGCTCTTGAATTGATCAAATTTGTAGGCGCTGTCCGCAATCAGTTTGGCGCTCTGGCGTGCTTTCCAGGCTTCGTCGCGGTTTTTAATCTCGACTTCTTCCAGGCACAAACAGACATCTGTGGCTTTGCTGGATTTGGCCACGGCGGCGATTTTTTTGACGGCTTTTTCAAACTTGTCGGGATTGAGTGCGTCTCCGGATTTGCCAAAGCCCACCAGCAGAACACGCTCCGCTTTACAGCCGTCTACATGGGGAAGCAGCAGGGTGGTGGCCAAGTTACCATTGAGATCCCCCCTTTTGAACATTTTTTCGACAATGCCGCCGGCGGCCTTGCTGAGTTGACGGGTGGCGCTACCGAGTTTGGCGTCTTCGAAAACGGGCAGCACCAGCAATTCGGTGCGTTGTGTAAGTGGTGAGGCGGCTTTTGCCTGAAAATCCATAGTCCTTCCCCAAGACAAAAATGATGGTTTACGGGATAATGCGCGCTCGCAGGGGAACACGAAAACAACGTTCAGACCCACAGCGCGATAAAAACAGCCTAGTTTACGCCAAGGGCGGAAGCTAGCGAAACATTTCCAACCACGGATTCCCAATTTTTGTGATTATTGTTCGGTACCCATCCCTATGATCGTATTCAGGTATCTGGCCCGCGAGGTGATGGTCAGCATGATTGCGGTCAGCGCCGTGCTGCTATTGATCATTATGAGCAGTCGCTTTGTGAAATACCTCGCGGATGCCGCAGCTGGAAAACTGGCGCCGGAGGTTCTCTTTGCCATCATGGGTTTCCGCCTGCCCGGATTCCTGGAATTGATACTGCCTCTGGGGTTATTTATCGCCTTTTTGTTGGCCTATGGCCGACTCTATATGGACAGCGAAATGACCGTGCTCAGTGCCTGTGGCGTCAGTGAACGACGCATCATGCTGTTCAGCCTGTTTCCGGCCCTGTTTGTGGCCGGTTTGGTGGCAACCCTGAGTCTGGTGGTCAGCCCGCTGGGTATCGAAAAGGCCGAAGCCATTCTCAAGCAACAAAAAAACCGCAGCGAGTTTGAGCATATGAAGCCGGCGCGATTTCAGCGCACCGGTGGTGACAAGGGCATCACCTATGCCGATGATCTGAGCGATGACCGCAAGATCATGGAGCAGGTGTTTATGGCTGAGATGCGCTCCGAAGGCAGTGATCAGACCGACCTGGCGGTGGTCATGGCCAAAAAGGGTGAGCAGGTGGTGGATCCTGAGACCGGTCTGCGCTATTTGAAGCTGCATGATGGTATCCGTTACAGCGGCAACCCCGGTGAGGCCAACTACCAGATTATGGAGTTTGAGACCTACTGGCAGCACTTGCCGGATACCGAGCGCCTTAAACACTACACAACCAAAGCCGACGCGGTGCCGACCCAAACCTTGATGGAATCCAGCAAGCCGGAGGATATTGCGGCATTGCACTGGCGCTTTTCGCTGCCGGTGCTGGTGCTGGTGGTCACCTTGTTGGCCGTTCCCCTGAGTAAAACCAACCCTCGCCAAGGCCGCTATGTGCAGATGATCCCCGCGATTCTGCTCTATATCGTGTATCTGGTTTCCCTGAATGCGGCCCGGGGGGCGGTGGAAGAAGGTGATTCCGAACCGCTGGAAAGTATCTGGGCTGTGCACGGGGTGTTCTTACTGATTGCCCTGATCTTGTACCTGATTCCCCATGTGCGACTCTATTTGCGTTCTCGCAAGGGGGAGGCTGTCCATGGGTAAGCTCGATCAATATGTCGCCAAGATGGTGATCGGCGCCGTGTCCATGGTGCTGTTGGTGATCGTCTCACTGGATGCGATTGCTGCATTGGTGGATCAGGTGGGAGAGCTCCGCGGCAATTACGATTTCGCCGAAGCCTTGGTGTATGTCGGTTTGACCTTGCCGGGTCGCATTTACACCAACATCCCGCTGTCTTCGCTGATTGGTTGTCTGGTGGGTCTCGGAATTCTCGCCAGTTCCAGTGAATTGGTGGTGATGCGGGCGGCCGGAGTCTCGGTTTCGCAAATTACCTGGGCGGTTATGAAACCGGCGATGTTGTTTATTCTTTTGAGCATTGGCCTCGGCGAGTATGTGACACCGTTGACGGATCAGATCTCGGAGAGCCGGCGTGCCATTGCCCAGGGGGACCGCAAGGCTCTGGAATCCCGTCGCGGATTGTGGAACCGCGAAGGCAATGAGTTTATGCACTTTAACGCGGTGCAACCCAATGGCCGCTTGTACGGTGTTACCCGTTATCGATTTGATGACAACGGTCAGCTGGTGTCCGCAAGCTTCTCAGAAACGGCGTTATATCAGGGAGATCACTGGTTGGAGGAAATGGGCCGGGAGACGCTGCTGTCAACGGAGGGGGTCGAAAAGCATGAATTTACCTGGCGCCGCTGGAACACCAACCTTTCGCCGCAATTGTTGAACGTACTGGTGTTGTCCCCGGACGCACTGTCGATACGCAATCTGTGGTCCTACGCCAATTATCTGGAGGAGCAAAATCTGGACAGTCGGGAGTATCGGCTCGCCTTCTGGAAGAAGGTATTGCAGCCGCTGGTCACCGCCAGTCTGGTGATCATCGCCGTGTCGTTTATCTTCGGTCCTCTTCGAGAGGTCACCATGGGCTACCGGATTTTCACCGGTGTGATCGTGGGTATTGTCTTCCGGACCACCCAGGATTTGCTGGGGCCCTCCAGCCTGGTGTTTGGTTTCTCACCGTTGGTCGCCGTTGCCCTTCCGGTCATGGTCTGTATGCTGATAGGACTGTTGTTATTGCGGCGGGCGAACTGACGGTTTCTTTTTCTCAGGCTTTGGCAATTGAACCACATGGGTCTGGCTGGCGGCATCGTGCCAGCTACGCCCCTCTTTATCGATGAGCGCCCAGAAGTAACCCATACCCGCCAGGGCGAAACTGAAAGGCCCCACCAGCCCACGAACCAGGGCCTGGGTGATCTGCACAGGGCCACCGGCAACATTGCGCACTTGTATGCGCCAGGCTCGCATGCCCAGTGTCTGGCCACCCCGGCACCAAAAGAACCAGTAAAAACCTTCCAGGACCAGTACCAGTCCCACAAATCCGGCTTCACCTAAATTGGCTTTCTCGCCTTCACCCAGCTCAATGCCCAGCAAAGTGTGTTTGATACTCAGGAAGAGCGCGCCATAGGCCATGGCCACAGCCATGAGCACCAGGCTGTCGTAGATCATGGCCGCCAGGCGGCGCCAGAGATTGGCAGTGGGGAGGTCAACCATAAAAAACGCCCGCATTAAAAAATGCGGGCGATTGTAGCAAAAGCAATTGGACTTAGGAGACTTTTGCGCTTAAAACTCGTATTTCACACTCAGCTTGAGTTTGTTGCCTGAGAGGCGAATTTTATAGTCCACCTCTTCGGTAAACTTGCCGTGGCCATTGCCGTCAGGCAATACAGAGCTGGTGGCGTAGTGTTTGCCGTGGACGCCATTCCAATAGGTGCGCAGCCCCATCTTGACCAATTTGGAGACCACTTTGCTCCCCACATGCAGTTCAGCGCCTTCGGCGTCCTGCTCCAGCCACTGATAGTTGAGCGCGCGTTGGGAGGCACTCATCTCATTATTGCGAATCTGATCGCAAATGGTTTCCAGCTGGTTGTTGGTCAGTGCGGTGTTTTGAGGTTGGTAGCGCTTACGCTCACTACCGGTGTGTTTGAGAGGGTTATAAAAGTTAAGGCGATCAGGCACGAACAGATCGTCGTGTTTGTCGGCCTCAATCATTTTCTCGGCATGGACGGAGGTGGCACCGGCGCAGATCAGCAACGCCAGCAGGCAGGCTATCAGAAACACGGCTCCGGCAACAAACCGGGAGTCTGTTCTCTCTGCTGCAATGACTAATGCCTTGGACCGCGTCATAATTCGCCACCTCTTACCTCTGAGTATTATCTATGTTGGTGATTTTTAAAGGGTTTGTGAATAGGCGTGGTTAGATCAAAATGGAATGGTTAATTATTGAACTTTTGGGTTGAACCCAATACCTGCTGAACACTTCTTGGAAAGCCTTGTGTCAAGGCCACTCCCAATGGCTTGTGCGTTTTTTGATCAGATTGTGACTGGCTTCTCGGGCCATTGTTAAAACAGTGGAATATCGAAGCCCCAAGAATTAGCACAAAATAATCTAAGTAAAGAACCAATCATTAGGCTGGTCTTATTCTTAAATCTTATTTAAAAATAATAATTTAGACTTTTTTGGAATGCCTTGACCAGAATCAAAGTCGTCAGGTGACGGGGTGAAAGAAGCGGATCACGTTATCGTCGGCGCCAGCCAATGGCTGACCAATCGAGATGGTGCCTTCACCCTGAAGGGGCACCTCCTCCCGGCGCAGATAAATCTCCTGCTGGTGCTGGTTGGTCACATAGGTGCCATTGGTACTGTGATCGATCAGTACATACTTGCCACGGCGAAACAGAATCTGGCAGTGTTCCCTGGAGGCGAGGCCATGTTGTACATGCAGGTCAGAGCGGCTGGGGTCACGGCCCAGCACGAATGGCGTCAGCTCCGGCGTCAGGCGATGCTGGTGGTCTCCATAAACCAGGGTAAGTGCCTGGTTGAGCCCACTTGAGGTGACGCCATCGATCGACATTACCTTGGTGGCGTAGTTGGTGTTGGTTTCGTTCTCCCAGCCCAAACGGTAGATGACCCGCTTAGTGGCCTCCCCCTTGAGGCTGATACGGTCAAATTCGTGGCAGTCGAACTGCAGGTCCATGCAGCAGACATCATAGAACCCCTGGGTAATCAGGATCTGGCCCGCTCGTGCAATGTGAGTGAGGTAGGCGGCGTCGTTGACGGTTTCGCCAAAAATGTCGCCATTCTCCAGCAGAGTATCGCCATAGGCCATACCGATACGAACCGGTAGAAGCCCCTTGGGGTCTGACAGCGTGCGTTGCATGACCTGAGCGGCCTGACCCGCCTGAGAGGCATCGGCAAAATAGACCATGATCTCATCGCCGATGGTTTTCACCAGCACCCCTCGATGCTCCTCGGTAATGCGTGTCATGGAGACCAGCGTTGCGTCCACCCGTGCTTTGGCGCCCTCGTTGCCCATCAACTTATAGAGGCTGGAGCTGCCGCTGACGTCGGCGAACATGATGGCTCTTGGCGTGGCTGTGGGGGGCATTGGTTCCTATGGGGGCGCAGGGGCGGCTGAACAGGGGGTCATGATACCTCAGGTTTCGGTGTCAGAGAATGTCAAGACGAGTGGCCGCAGCGGTCAATGCATGTGCAGCATCTATATTTCACACTGTCGTCCACTTCAATAAGTCAGCCCGGGGCTGAAACTTAACTCGAGAGGAACATCATGGCTAATTCAGCTTTTATTTATGACGCGGTGCGCACACCGCGCAGTAAAGGGAAAAAAGATGGCTCGCTGCATACGGTAAAGCCGGTCGATCTGGGGGCGGGTCTGCTGCGCGAGCTGCAGTCGCGCCATGATCTGGATACCTCTTACGTCGACGATGTGGTGTTTGGCTGCGTGACGCCAGTAGGCGAACAGGGCTCCGATATTGCCAAGATGGTTGTCCAGAACGCCGACTGGGATGAGTCTGTCGCCGGTGTACAGCTGGATCGATTCTGCGCCTCTGGCCTGGAAGCCGTAAATACCGCAGCCGCCCGCGTGGCCTCCGGTTGGGAAGACCTGATTGTGGCCGGGGGAGTGGAATGCATGTCTCGCGTACCTATGGGCTCCAACGGTGGTGCTATGGGTGGCGATCCCGAATTCAGCATGAAGACCGGCTTTGTACCTCAGGGCATTGGTGCCGACTTGATCGCCACTCTGGAGGGCTGGAGCCGTGAAGATGTGGACGCCTACGCACTGGAATCCCAGAAACGAGCCAGCCACGCTCAGGCCAATGGTTACTTTGACAAATCAGTGGTTCCTGTTTTGGACCGCAATGGCATTACGGTTTTGGAAAAAGACGATTTTATCAAACCCGATACCACCCTTGAGGGCTTGGGTAAACTGAAACCATCTTTTGAGATGATGGGCCAATTCGGTTTTGATGATATTGCCCTGCGCAAGTACAACACGCTCGACAAGATCAACCACGTACACACACCGGGTAACTCTTCCGGCATTGTCGATGGTTCCAGTGCGGTACTGATCGGCAGTGAAAAGGCGGGCAAGGATCTTGGCCTGACTCCTCGCGGCCGTATCCTTGCCACCGCAATTCTGGCAACCGACCCAATCATCATGCTCACCGGACCTGGTCCGGCTGCAGAGAAATGCCTGCAGAAAGCCGGCCTGAACAAATCTGATATCGACCTGTGGGAAATCAATGAGGCATTCGCTTCTGTGGCCATGCGCTACATGAAAGATCTGGGCGTCGACCACGAGATTACCAACGTCAACGGCGGCGCTATTGCCATGGGTCACCCGCTGGGCGCCACCGGCGCCATGCTCGTCAGCATTGTGTTGGATGAGCTGGAGCGTCGCGGCCTCAAGCGCGCCATGCTGTCCCTGTGTGTGGGTGGCGGTATGGGTATTTCCACCATTATTGAGCGTGTGTAAGAGACGGAGCCAGGGGATAGAACAATGAGTGTATTTAAGTACGAAAAAGACGCCGACGGTATTGTAACCGTCACTATGGACATGACCGGTCCCGTTAACGCCATGAACGACGAATACAACGTCGCCATGAACGAAACTGTCGACAAACTGGAAGCCGAGCAGGGCCTCACCGGTGTGGTCTTCGCGTCCGCCAAAAACACCTTCTTTGCAGGTGGTGACCTGAATATGCTGGTGTCCATCCAGCCGCAGCAGGCAGAAGAGTTTTATGAAGGTATTATCGAGACCAAAGAGCGCCTGCGCCGTCTGGAAAAGCTTCCGGTTCCAGTTGTCGCTGCCATTAACGGTGCCGCATTGGGTGGTGGCTTTGAGTTGTGTCTGTCCTGTAACCATCGCGTTGCCTGGAACAGCAAAGCCGTACAGGTTGGTTTGCCTGAGGTAGGCCTGGGACTGCTGCCTGGGGGTGGTGGTGTTGTGCGTATGGTTAACCTGCTGGGGCTGGAAACCGCGCTGCCCTATCTGCTGGAAGGCAAAAAGGTCAATGCTGAAAAAGCACTGGCTGCCGGTCTGATCCACGAAACCGTTGACACCCTGGATGAGTTGCTGCCGCGCGCCAAAACCTGGATTCTGGAAAACAAGGAGTCAGAAACCGCTGCTGTACAGCCCTGGGATCAAAAAGGCTTTAAGATCCCCGGAGGCAAAGCCGGTACGCCCAAACTCGCCCAGACCCTGATGATGGCGCCGGTAATGCTGCAGCAGAAAACCCGTGGACTGCTGCCCGCCCCGGAAATGATTCTGGATGCGGCCACCGAAGCGGCCCGTTTGGACTTTGATAACGCCCAGATTGTGGAGGCGCGCAACTTTACTCGCCTGGCAACTTCGGACGTTGCCAAAAATATGATCAGCACCTTTTTCTTTGGTCTGAACAAGGTTAATGGTGGCGCCAGCCGACCCGCCGATATCGCCTCGTCCAAAGTCAAGAAAGTGGGCATCCTGGGTGCCGGCATGATGGGGCAGGGCATCGCCTACTCATCTGCCATGGCCGGCATTGAAGTGGTGCTCAAGGATATCTCTCAGGAAGCGGCGGATAAAGGCAAGGCATACACCGAAAAGCTGTTGGACAAGCGAGTATCCCGCGGTCGCATGAGCGCAGAGAAAAAGGCGGAAATTCTCTCGCTGATCAAGGCTACCGACGCCGATGCGGATCTGCAGGGTTGCGACCTTATCATTGAGGCCGTGTTTGAGAATATGGAACTCAAGCACAAGATCACCAAATCCACCGAGGGTTATCTGGCAGAGAACGGCGTCTGGGGTTCCAACACTTCAACCCTGCCTATTACGCAGCTGGCGGATGCCTCTTCCAACGCCGCCAACTTTATCGGTATTCACTTCTTCTCGCCGGTAGACAAAATGCCTCTGGTGGAAATCATCTGCGGCGAGAAAACCAACGATGAAACCCTGGCCCGAGCTTTTGACTACGTACGCCAGATCAAGAAGACGCCAATCGTGGTCAACGATTCCCTCGGCTTCTTTACCTCCCGCACCTTCGGCACCTACATTGATGAAGGTATTCGACTCACTCAGGAAGGTGTGCATCCCATCCAGGTGGATAACATGGGCAAGGCGATTGGTATGCCGGTCGGTTCGCTTACCGTGCACGATGAGACCAGCCAGCAGTTGTCACACAAAGTTGTCGGTACCCAGAAAGACATGGGCCTGTTCGTCGAGCCGGTTGACGGCGATGCCATGAGTGAAATGGTGGACTGGATTTATGTGGAGAACAATCGCGGTGGTCGTCACCACGGCGGCGGCTACTACACCTATGGCGAAGATGGCAGCAAAACCATCTGGCAGCCTCTGGTAGACAAGTACCACAAACCGGATCACGGCATTGAAGAGCAGGATATGAAAGATCGCTTGCTGTTCCGCTCCGTCATCGAGACTTTAAAGTGTCTTCAGGAAGGTGTTCTGCGCTCTGTGGCCGATGGCAATATCGGCTCCATCATGGGTATCGGTGCACCGATCTGGACCGGTGGCTACCTGCAGTTTATCAATACTTATGGCGCCAAACGGTTTGTTGAGCGGGCCCGTGAATTGCAGGCCAAGTTCGGCAATCGCTTTGAACCACCCGCCATTGTGGTGGACAAGGCTGAAAAGGGTGAGCTCTTCACTTAACACCCTTGGCGCCCGCCATCTCAACCGCCTCCAGCCGTTCTGTTGACTGGGGGCGGCCCCCTGCGCCGACCGTGGTCGTTTTCGACAAGCTTAGGGCTCGTTTCTGTCGTTGTGTTTATGCAGTTCTGTAATAGACTGAAAGCAGTCCAACGTCAGAATAACGAATACAGAGGTGGATATGATTTCCCTGCAAGGTATGATCGAGCGGGCGGCGCGCCTGAATCCAAACGGAACAAGTACTCGCTACGAGGAAGGTGGCCAGCGCCGAGAACACAGCTGGACTGAACTTCGAGACCGAATTGCCAGCCTCGCCTCCGGATTACAGCAATTCGGGCTCAGTGAAGGCGATCGTGTGGGTATTTTAAGTCTCAATAGTGATCGCTACTATGAGTCTCTGTTTGCGGTGCCCTGGGCGGGCTACTGTGTGGTACCGCTCAATACCCGCTGGGCGCTGCCCGAAAACCAATACGCGGTGAGCGATTCGGGTACCAGGGTGCTGTTTTTCGATGATGCCTTCGCCGGGCAGGCTGAGCAGCTATTACAGCAGGTACAGGACCTGGACGTTGCCATTTACATGGGCAACGGCGACTGCCCTGGTTGGGCAACATCCTATGAACAACTGATACAAAACCATCCTCCTATTGATGCTTCCAGCCGTGGCGGCGATGACATGGCTGGCATTTTTTACACCGGTGGCACCACCGGATTCCCGAAGGGGGTGATGCAATCCCACCGCGCCATCTGGGCCAGCACCGTCGGCTGCCTGCCCGACTTTGAAATGACCCGTGACAGCCTATATCTGCACGTGGCCCCGATGTTCCATATGGCTGACTTTTGCGCATCCATGGTAACCACCATGTGTTGCACCACCCACGTTTTCTTGCAAAGCTTTGAGCCCGGCCAGGTCCTCAGCACCCTGGCTCAGGAGAAGATCTCCCATGTGCTGCTGGTGCCGGCCATGATCAAGATGGTACTCAACCACCCCGATGCCTCGGGTACTGACGTCAGTGCACTGGAAAAAATCATGTACGGCGCCTCGCCCATGCCGCCGGCGACCCTGGAACAGTGTATGGCTCAATGGCCCGGTGTTGGTCTGGCCCAGGCCTATGGTCAAACGGAGCTGGCACCGGTGGTGACGACGCTGTCATCCGCAGATCATCTGGCCGGCGGGCAACGTTTGAAGTCGGCCGGCAGGCCAACGACGGTAAGTGATGTTCGCATTGTTGATGACGAAGGCAACGATTGTCCGTTGGGGGTATCCGGCGAAGTGGTGGTACGGGGGCCGCACACGATGATTGGCTACTGGAACAAACCGGAAGAAACCGCCAAGGCCCTGCAGAACGGCTGGGTATTTACCGGTGATGCAGGGTTGTTCGATGAAAACGGCTATCTCTATATTGTGGATCGTCTAAAGGACATGGTCGTCAGTGGTGGCGAAAATGTATTTACCACCGAGGTGGAGGGTGCCGTGATCAGCCACGATGCTGTTCAGGATGTGGCGGTGATCGGTATTCCTCACGACGAATGGGGTGAGGCGGTGCACGCAATCGTGATACTGCATCCGGGCAAGTCAATAACCGAAGACCAATTGATTGCCCACTGCCGTGAGCGCATCGCCGGTTATAAACTGCCCAAGTCGGTGACTTTCCGCGAGCAGCCACTGCCATTGTCCGGTGCCGGCAAGGTATTGAAAACCGAGCTGCGCAAGCCCTACTGGGAGGGCCGGGACCGACAAGTGAACTAAACCCGGCCAGCGGCAGCCAGCCCGGGTTGTTGTGGGTTATAATGCCGGCAACAACCCATAGCCAAGGCTTCTCGGATAGGAATGAAAGGCTCCCGCAAACCCGCGCTGAAAATGTCTGACCTGGCCAAGATGGCCGGTGTCTCCAAGTCTACGGTCTCCCGCGCGCTCGCCGGCAGTGAGCTGGTCAATAAAGAAACCCGCGAGCTGATCAAACAGCTCGCTGCCGAACACAACTATCGTATCAATACCCGGGCCCGGGATCTGTTTCTGCAAAACACACTGACTATTGCGGTGCTGCTGCCGGCCGCCGGTCGCAGTGACTGGCAAATATCGGATCCCTTTTTTCTTGAGCTCTTGGGTGGTATTGCTGAAGCCATCAACGAAGAAGGACACCAGCTGTTGCTGGCAAAAACCCATGCCCAGAGCGGCAACTGGATCGCCGACTTTATCGATTCCAACTCCCCCGACGGCGTCATCCTGATTGGTCAGGGCGCTCAGCATGACAAGATCAACGAGATTGCCAAAAGCTATAAAACCCTATCGGTTTGGGGCGCAAAAGTTGATGAACAACAGCTCTATCCGACAGTGGGCAGCGACAATGAACTCGGTGGTTACAAGGCGACACGACACCTGATCGAACAGGGCCGCGAGCGTATTGCTTTTCTGGGTTACACCAGCGTCCCGGAGATCAATCTTCGTTACGCCGGGTATCGCCGTGCACTGGAAGAAGCGGGCATCAAAGTTGACGGGGCTCTGGAGCGCCCCGCCCGGCACAGTCGCAGCGCCGGTTACGTTTCTACTCAACAGTTGATTGAGGAAGGTGTTTCGTTTGACGCGATTTTTGCGGTCAGTGACCTTTACGCCATGGCTGCCATTACAGCTCTCCAGGAGGCCGGTATTAATGTGCCCGAGGACGTAGCGGTGGTGGGTTACGATGATATTGCCATTTCGGCGTTTTACAATCCGCCCCTGACCAGCGTGCGACAGGATCGGGTGGAAGGCGGCCGCCTGCTGGTGGAAAACCTGCTGGCGGCGGTGGAGGGCAGGGAGCCCGAATCCAGGATTCTGGAGACGGAACTGATTGTGCGTAAATCCTCAGGCGGAGAAATGTCCAAACCCCATCTGAGATAGGGCCCCCTTTTAACTTGTGGCGGCCGCTGCGCCTTCGTAGTCACTTTCTTCCAGCTCATTCAAAACGGACTGCGCGGGATTTTTAATCCAGTTGTATAGCATCCCCACAAACAGCAGCCCGGCAAAAATGGTGGCAAGACCAAAACCGTACATCACATGCCCGAGCAGATCACTGATTGCCCCCATCATTAATGGGCCTATTGCTGCCGCCACTGCGGTAAAAAACAAAATTATTCCGGCCACTGATCCGTGTTCTGATTTATGAAAACAACTGATGCCCTTGGAATTCAGCGTGGGATAAATCATCGACATAAACAGCCCGGAAACAGGCAACAGAAACACCGCTGCGTTAACCCCGAAGATCATGGTGCCCAAATAACACAGAAAGATAATCAGGCTGAACACCATCATCACCATGGTCCAGCTGTAACGGGATAAAATCCAAACACCCAAAAACCGGCCGCCGGCGCGCAGAATAAAAAAGATCGTTAACGCGTAGGTGGCAAACCAAACGGCGGAGCCGTTGTAGTCGGCCAACAGGGTTGGCATCCAGACATAGATCGCCACTTCTGTCGCCACGTACAAAGCAATCGCCAGGGAGAAGCCCAAGGCATAGGGATTCTTCATCATCGTCAATGTGTGCTTCAGGCTTACCGGTTCGCTGTCGACGGTTTTGGTCTGCGGGTAGCGAACCGCCAGTGCAGAAACCACCAGCAGTAAACAGATACCGCCAGCGATGGCGTAAAGGTACTTCCAGGAATAACCGGCAGCCAGCAGATAGGTCACCACGGCGGGTCCAATGATAGCTCCTACACCAAAGAACCCTTCGACGGCATTCATGGTGGACGTATGCTGGCGTGTCGAAGAGGAGATATCGCCAATTAATGCCAGTGCGCCGGTTTTGAATATGCCGATGGCGGCTCCGGACACCACCAGCAAACCCAGGAAAAACTCAAAGCTATTGCCCAGCACAAACAAAAAACAGGCAGCAGCGAACAATATCAACCCAATCAATATGGTAGTCTTGCGGCCCAGTTTGTCCGCCAGAAAACCGAACAGCACACCGCTGAGGGCGATGGCAATCATGGGCGCATAGTGAAAGGCGCCCGCGGCAGTCATGCTCAAGCCGAATTCACGAATGACCTCCGGAATAATGACCCCTACCGCGTCCGTGGTCATGGCGAACATCAAAAACATTAAAAAGGTCAGGCCCTTGATCAGTAGTAGATTGTGCTGATCGGCGTGCTGTGTGTTTGTCATTGTGATTTCAACCCTGCTGAGTCATTAGATCTTGGGAGCCATAGAAAAAGCGTAGCGCCTCTCTAGCCGTTGGCGCCCCAAAATCATTAAACGCCATCTCATCCATAGTTGCAACCGGTTGTATTGGTCATAAAGGGCCATTGAGGCTCATATTCTGAACAGTTATGACCGCACGGGGCTTCATAAAAATAAATTACAACCGGTTGCAAAAAACGATTGCAACCGGTTGTAATGTGTCGTAACTTAAAAATGCGCCTCAATAACGCTGGATGGGATCCAGAGTCAGTGAGGATGACTAATAATTCACTAAGGCGTTTGAAAAGACGCCTAAAAAGACACCTGAGGAGAGACGAGCATGCCCAAGCTTCGCGCTTTTGCCCCAAGTACCCTGGCTGTTGCCATTGCCTCCAGCTTCGCTGTACCCAGCCTTGGTGAAGACCTGCTGAACCTGGAAGAAATAATCGTTACCGCAACCGCCCGCCCGGTCAGCAAGTTGGAATCCAGTATTTCCGTCAGTAGCATGGGGACGGATGACATCGCTGACTTCGCCCCCCGATCCACCGCTGAGATCTTTCGCAATATCCCCGGTATCCGCTCAGAATCCTCCGGCGGTGAAGGTAACGCCAATATCGCGGTGCGCGGTTTGCCTGTGGCTTCGGGTGGTGCCAAGTTCCTGTTGCTGCAGGAAGACGGACTGCCGGTAATGCAGTTTGGTGATATTGCCTTTGGTAACGCCGACATTTTTGTACGCGCCGATTCTACCGTGCAAAGAATCGAATCCATTCGGGGTGGCTCTGCTTCCACTTTTGCTTCCAACTCCCCCGGTGGCGTGATCAACTTTATCAGTAACACCGGTGAGGAAGCCGCCGGCAGTGTTGGCATTACCCTGGGAATGGATTACGACAGCTTCCGTACCGACTTTGAATACGGCGGTCCGATCAATGACGAATGGCGTTTTCATATCGGTGGTTACTTCCGTGAAGGTGATGGTCCTCGTGATGCCGGCTATAAAGGTAATTCCGGCGGCCAAGTCAAATTCAACTTGACCCGCGAGTTCGAAAACGGCTACGCGCGGGTTTACTTCAAGCATCTCGATGATCAGGGCATCAGTTATATGCCCATGCCGACGACGGCCAGTGGCAGTTCGATTCCCGGCTACGATATTCTTGAAGACACCCTGCAGACTTCATTGCTGAAGAACAATATTGGCGTGGACGATGACGGCAGCTTGCGCAAGAGCGATATCACTGAAGGCATGCACCCGGTCTACACCTCAATTGGTGCGGAATTTTCGTTTGAACTGGCGGATGACTGGAATGTGACCAATCGCTTTCGCAAGGCATTTGTGGACGGTGGTTTTGTATCGCCCTTTCCGGCACAGATTGACGATGCGCAGTCCATCGCCGAATCCATCGGTGGTGAAGGCGCCAGTCTTGTTTACGCCAATGGTGGCAACGCGGGCGAAGTGATTGCCGATCCCAGTGCGTTAAACGGTAATGGGCTGGCTATGCGCATGCACCTGTTTGATACCGAATACAACGACTTTGGCAGCTTCGCCAATGACCTTAAAGTCAGCAAGCAGTTTGATGATGTAACCGTTACTTTCGGCTATTACATGGCTTCGCAGACCATCGATATGTCCTGGTTGTGGAACTCTTACCTGCTGGAGGTTAAGGGCGATAAAGCGGCTCTGCTGGATGTGGTGGATGCCAATGGCAATGCGCAGACTGACAACGGGCTGATCGCCTACGGTGTTCCTTTCTGGGGCAATTGCTGTACCCGCAACTACGACGCTGAGTATGACATTCGAGCGCCCTATATGTCCGTTGAGTGGGTTACCGGTGATTTGACCGTGGATCTCAGTGTGAGACATGACAGCGGTGAGGCCACAGGTTCTTACGCCGGTACTGTGCAGGCCAGCAATGTGGATGTGAATCGCGATGGTGTGATTTCTGTGCCGGAGCAGAGTGTTTCCTTCGTGGATAACAGCAACGCCATGCCTGTCGATTACGACTGGAGCTACACCTCCTATTCATTGGGCGCCAACTATCTGTTGTCAGAAGATCTGGCGGTGTTCGGTAGAATCAGCCACGGTGGTCGTGCCAACGCGGATCGCCTGCTGTTTGGCCCCAATATCCTGGCCGATGGCGATGTTCTTGACGACGATGCCGCAGTCGATGAAGTTGATCAGTTTGAACTGGGCGTGAAGTATCGCGGCGACAATCTGGGGCTGTTTGTAACTGCCTTCTACGCGGAAACGGAAGAGCAGAACTTTGAAGCCACGACGCAAACGTTTTTTGCCAGAGAGTATGAAGCTCACGGCCTGGAATTCGAAGCGTCTTATCAAATCGGCAACTTCAACGTATCCGGCAGTGCCACTTGGACCGATGCTGAAATCGCCGGTGATCAGCTCAATCCTTCCGTTGTAGGCAATACGCCGCGTCGTCAGGCGGACTGGATTTATTCGGTAACGCCGTCCTACGACACCGAGCAATTCAGTGTCGGTGCCAACATCATTGGTACCACCGAAGCCTATGCACAGGACAACAACGATCTGGAGTTTGATGCTTATACCCAGGTGAATCTGTTTGCACACTATTACTTTACGACCGACCTGTCGATCAGCATCAACGTCAACAATCTGTTCGATGAAACCGGACTGACCGAGGCCGAAGAGGGTTCCGTGCCTGACAACGGCATTATTCGCGCCCGTTCGATCAATGGGCGCTCCAGCTCCCTGAGTCTCAAATACGCTTTCTGAGACCTTTCTCGTCATCGAGAACCCGGGCATCAACCGTGCCCGGGTCTTCTTTACCCCAGGAGATGTTTACGTGGGATTTTCCTTAAAAGATAAATGGGTTTGGGATTTTTGGTTTGCAAAGGATGGGGAGGATTACCACCTGTTTTATTTGCAAGCGGATCGTGCGCTCGAAGATCCGGAGTTGCGGCACTGGAATGTGAGTATTGGTCACGCGGTCTCGACAGATCTGAATGACTGGAAGGTCCTGCCTGATGCGATTGCGCCCTCACCTGTGCCGGAGGGCTCTCAAGGAATGATTCCCGCAGATTCCTGCACCACCTGGACGGGGTGTGTGATCCAGCACGACGGTACTTGGTATATGTATTACACCGGTTCCAGCAAAGCGGAGGATGGGTTAGTGCAGCGGGTCTGCCTGGCGACGTCCAACGATTTGATGGCCTGGGAAAAACATCCGGCCAATCCGTTGGTGGAGTTGGACGAGCGCTGGTATGACGGTTTGAATCTGGAGCGTTGGCACGATGCTTCCTGGCGTGACCCATGGGTGATGAAAGATCCTGCGAGTGATCGTTACCATATGCTGGTGACTTGTCGTGCAAATCGGGGAGAGAACGATGGTCGTGGTGCGATTGGTTACGCCCAATCAAAAAACCTGATTGACTGGGAGGTTAAGGAACCATTCCTGGCACCCGGAAGCTATGGTGAGATGGAAGTTCCACAGGTTGAAAAAATCGGCCGCCACTATTACCTCTTTTGTTCTGTATCAGAACGGTTTACTTCCAAGCAACAAAGAGCGCTGTTGGCTGAAGAGCCTTTGAACGGGGTCATCTACTATATGTCAGAAAACCTTGAGGGCCCCTATAAATCTGTCGGATCAGGCTACCTGTATGCCGATGCACAATTCAGTCTGTATTCTGGTAAGGTGATTCAGGGTCCGGATAAGGACTGGTATCTGATGGGTTTCCTGAACCGTGATACAAAAGGCGACTTTGTTGGAGGGCTCTCAGAGCCTATGCGTATCAATATCGCGCCCGACGGGCAACTGACCGTGTAATTTTTTGGTGTCAATCAACAGCAAACAGAAGTTTACATCATAAGGGGGATGACGTTAGTGAGCGCGTTGTACGCAGGTATTGAGGCAGGCGGTACCAAATTTAATTGTGTTGTGGGAACTGACCCATTCACTATTCTGGCCCGTGAGCGATTTGCCACCACCACTCCCAGTGAAACCCTCGGAAGGGTGAAAGACTTCTTTCTGTCACAGGCTTCAGAGCACGGTGAATTTGCAGGTATTGGAATCGGCTGTTTCGGCCCGCTCGATTTGAATCCCGGATCAAATACCTACGGATACATTACAGCAACGCCCAAACCCCATTGGTCCCAGACAGATATTGCGGGGTTCTTTTCCTCGGCGCTGGATGTGCCCGTGAGCTTTGACACCGATGTTAATTGTGCCGCCTTGGGCGAATACCACTGCGGTGCTGCCCGAGGGAGACCGAATTTTGTGTATGTAACCGTCGGTACAGGAATTGGCGCGGGTGTATTCGTCGACGGCAAACCTCTCAACGGAATCGCTCATACTGAGTTTGGTCATATTCTCGTTCCACGAGATCCCGGAGACACTTTTAAAGGACACTGCCCGTTCCATACGGACTGTCTCTCAGCCCTGGCTTGCGGGCCAGCGATTGAGGCACGTTGGGGCTGTAAGGGACATGAGTTACCTGAAAATCATGAGGCATGGGATCTTCAGGCACACTATCTCGCAATAATGTGTGTCAATATCACTCTGTCCTACTCCCCTGAAATCATTATTCTAGGGGGTGGCGTGATGGATCAGGCACACTTGTTTCCAAAAATCAGGCGCAGATTTGTCGAATTGATGAACGGCTATATGATTCCTGACATCAATCCGTCGGACTATATTGTTCCCACAGGTTTACAGGGAGCCTCTGGGGAAGTTGGAGCGATGGTCATGGCCGTTGGGGGCTGAAGTTCCTGGAACTATGGCCTATAGAACAATGATCCATAAAATTAAAGCTTCCTATAGGCCAACGGCGTCACCCCCGTCCACTTCTTAAAAGCGCGAATAAACGTACTGGCTTCAGAAAACCCCAACTTAAATGCGATCTCCTCCACGCTGTATTGCTTGCCATTGATAAAATGAATGGCCATGTCTCTGCGTGTGTCCTCTTTCAGCTGCTGAAATGAATAGCCGTCCTTCTTAAGGTGGCGGCGCAGGGTCTGTTCGCTCATGCCCACGTGTTTTGCCGCCTCAACCAGGTGAGGGCTGCTACTGCCATCTCGAAATATATTTTCCATCCACAGGCGAATTTTGATGGGAATCGACGTGCTTCTTCGCGGTTGAGTGATGAGTCGTACATGCACATTTTTAATCAGTTCATCCAGTTCGTCGCGGCTGCGGCGCACGGGCATGTTCAGGCTGCCATGACTAAAGTGCAGAGCATTGCGTTTTTGCCCGAATAGAACCGGCGCGCCGTAGAACAGGAATCGATATTCCTCGCTGAAGCTGGGCTCCGGATAGGCCAGCTCCACTTTTTCAATGGGCAGAAACTCGTTGCTTAACCAGCAGTGTACTCGATGCAGCGTGGTCAGGCTTGTTTCCGTAATAAACTGATGGCGAACCCCCTTGCGCCGCTGGCAGTGCAAAGCCGCGTAGCCGCCGTTGTCATCCAGATGGATAGATCCTTTCAGGCTGCCATCGATAATATTGACCACGTCCCGCCAGATCTTCAGGGATTCCCTCACGTCACGGGCCTGGGCACAGGCGTAGGTGACATACTTGAAGGTACCCCTGACCTGGGGCTTCTCCATCAGGCCGAAGGATTCGTCCCTGAGCAGCTGAATGACCGAATGAAACAGCTCGGCAAACGATAATGTCGATATCCGTAGCTTGTTATTGCTCAGCAGTTGCGTGGGTAATCCCTGCACTCTGAGTATCTCCTCAGGGCTGTAGCCTTTGAGTGACGCGCCCTCCAGCAACATTTTGACAAAAATCGGTGATATGGTTGCGCCTTGCATAGGGTCTGGCCTGAAAATCTACAGAGTCAGCTTTGGAAGATAATGCCTATTTCGCTGTATGTCTACGCCATGGCTCAAATTGGCTCAAAGGCTCAGACTGAGCTTCATTGAACGAGAATCCCATTAGAGAGGCACGCAATGACCCATCACGCATATATCTACGACGCCGTACGTACCCCCCGCAGTAAGGGTAAAAAGGACGGTAGCCTGCACGAAGTCAAACCCATCGATCTGGGCGCTGGATTGCTAAAGGGGCTGCAGGCCCGCCATGATCTGGATACCTCCTATGTGGACGATGTGGTGATGGGCTGCGTGAGCCCTGTGGGTGAACAGGGTTCGGATGTCGCCAAGATGATCGTTCAGAATGCCGACTGGGATGAATCCGTTGCTGGCGTTCAATTGGATCGCTTCTGCGCTTCCGGTCTGGAAGCCGTCAATATCGCCGCCCAGAAAATTGCCTCCGGGTGGGAAGATCTGGTGGTTGCCGGTGGTGTTGAATCCATGTCCCGTGTGCCTATGGGCACGAGTGGTGGCGCCATGGGCAGCGATGCCGCGTTTCAATTGAAAACCGGTTTTGTTCCGCAAGGCATCGGGGCTGACGTCATCGCCAATCTGGAAGGTTGGAGTCGTGAAGATGTTGACGCCTATTCATTGGAATCCCAGAAGCGCGCTACCCATGCAAGGGACAATGGCTATTTCGGCAAGTCTGTACTTCCCGTAAAAGACAAGAACGGCTTGGTGATTCTGGAAAAAGACGACTTCATCAAGCCGGATACCACGATGGAAGGGCTGGGTGCGCTTAAGCCATCCTTTGAAATGATGGGTGGTTTCGGCTTCGACGACGTGATCCTGAGAAAATACAACACTCTGGAGAAAGTGACTCACGTTCACACCCCCGGTAACTCCTCCGGTATTGTTGATGGCGCGTCAGCAGTCCTTATCGGCAGCGAAAAAGCCGGCAAGGACCTGGGCCTGACGCCTCGCGGTCGTATCGTTGCCACCGCCGTTACCTCCACCTGCCCCATCATTATGCTGACAGGCCCTGGCCCGGCGGCCGAGAAGTGCCTGCAAAAAGCCGGTCTGAAAAAGTCCGACATTGATCTGTGGGAAATCAACGAAGCATTCGCCTCTGTTGCCATGCGCTACATGAAGGATCTGGATATCGATCACGAGGTGACGAACGTTAACGGCGGTGCCATTGCCATGGGCCACCCCCTGGGTGCCACCGGTGCCATGCTGGTCAGCACTATGCTCGATGAGCTGGAACGCCGCAACGCCAAACGCGCCATGCTGTCTCTGTGTGTGGGTGGTGGCATGGGTATCTCCGCCATTATTGAACGCGTGTAAACGAACCGATCAACGACAGAATTTGGGAAGAACATCATGAGTGTATTTAAATACGAAAAAGACGCTGACGGTATCGTAACCATCACCATGGACATGACCGGTCCGGTCAATGCAATGAACGCAGAATTCCGAACCGCGATGACGGACTCTGTGGCCAAGTTGGAAGCTGAGCAGGGCTTGACGGGGGTCATCTTTGCGTCGGCCAAAAAAGTTTTTTTCGCTGGCGGTGATCTGAACGATCTACTCGCCGCTGAACAAGGTCAGGAAGCGGCATTTATGGAAATGCTCACCAACATCAAGAGCGACTTCCGTAAATTGGAAAAACTGCCTGTGCCCGTTGTGTCCGCGATTAATGGAGCGGCATTGGGCGGTGGCTATGAACTGTGCCTGGCAACCAACCATCGTATTGCTTACAACCACAAATCTGTTCAACTGGGGCTGCCTGAAGTGGGGTTGGGACTGTTGCCGGGCGGTGGCGGCGTAGTGCGTCTGGTGAACCTGCTAGGGCTTCAAGACGCGCTGCCTTACCTGCTCGAGGGCAAGAAAGTAACCCCTGAGAAAGCCATGAAAGCTGGCATGATCCACGAAACGGTGGAGACGCTTGAAGAACTGTTGCCTCGTGCCAAGGCCTATATCCTTGAACAAAAAGACAATCCCGAAGCGGCCGTACAGCCTTGGGATCGAAAGGGTTTCAGAATTCCGGGAGGCAACGCCAATTCACCGAAACTGGCTCAGGTACTCACGGGTGCACCGGCAATGTTGGCACAAAAAACTCGTGGCTTGCTGCCCGCACCAGAACAGATTCTGGATTGTGCAGTGGAAGCGGCAAGACTTGACCTGGACACTGCTCTGCGTATTGAAAGTCGCGGCCTGGCCTATCTGGTAACCACGCCTCAAGCCAAAAACATGATCAATACCTTCTTTTTCCAGATGAACAAGGTGAATGGCGGCGCTTCGCGGCCCAAGGGTGTAGAACCGCAGTTGACCAAAAAGGTGGGCGTATTGGGCGCCGGCATGATGGGTCAGGGCATCGCCTATGTCTCTGCCGTTGCCGGCATTGAAGTGATTCTGAAAGACATCAGTGTGGAAGCGGCTGAAAAAGGCAAGGCTTACACCGAAAAGCTGTTGGAGAAAAAAGTCTCTCGTGGTCGTATGACCGAAGAGAAGAAGGCTGAAATTCTGAACCTGATCAAACCCACTGCCGACGATGCGGATCTGCAGGGCTGTGATCTGATTATCGAGGCGGTATTCGAAAATATTGAGCTCAAGAACAAGATTACTCAGTCCACGGAACAGTATCTGTGCGAGGGCGGTATCTGGGGCTCCAACACCTCGACTTTGCCCATTACCCAGTTGGCAGAAGCCTCCAGCAAGCCGGAGAACTTTATTGGTATTCACTTCTTCTCGCCGGTCGATAAGATGCCGCTGATTGAAATTATCTGCGGAGATAAGACCAGTGATGTGGCACTGGCTAAGGCGTTCGACTATACCCGTCAGATCAAGAAGACACCTATCGTCGTAAATGACTCCCTGGGCTTCTTTACCTCTCGTACCTTCGGTACCTACTTCGATGAAGGTGTGCGCATCGTCACCGAAGGGGTACACCCGGTGAAAACCGATAATCTGGGTAAGGCCATTGGTATGCCCGTTGGCCCACTGACCGTTCACGATGAAGTGAGCCTGGAGCTGACCCGCAAGGCGGCTGAAACCTGGGCGGATATGGGTGTGACTGACAAGTGGGGCGAGCAGAAAGCACTGAATGAAATGGTGCAGTTTATGATCGGTGAAAACGGCCGCGGTGGTCGTTACCACGGTGGCGGTTACTTTGAGTATGGTGCCGACGGCAGCAAAACCATCTGGCCGGGGTTGCTGGAGAAGTACTACAACGCCGATGTGAATATCTGCGATGAGGATATCAAAGACCGGTTGTTATTCCGCCAGGTGATTGAAACCCTCAAGTGTCTGCAGACCAATGTTCTGCGCACTGTGGCCGATGGCAACATCGGCTCTATCATGGGAATCGGCGCGCCGGTCTGGACTGGCGGCTTCCTGCAGTTCGTTAATACTTATGGTCTGGAGAAGTTCCAGGCCCGTTGTGGCGAGCTGGCCGAGAAGTACGGCGAACGCTTCGAGTGCCCACAAATTGTGGCCGACAAGATCGCAGCTGGAGAAACCTTCCAGTAATGGCTGAAGCCGGTTGGGGCGGTGGTCACGATTGACTACCGTCCCCGGTCAATAATTTAGGATGAGATGATGAGACAGTTTACCGAAGAACAAAATATGCTGCGCGAAGCCTATCGCAAGTTCCTCGAAACGGAAGTGGCTCCGCATATGGAGCGTTTTCGCGAACAGGGCATTGTCGATCGCGAAATTTTCAAAAAGGCCGGAGATCAGGGTTTTTTGATGATCTGGCCGGACGAGCAGTACGGTGGTATGGGGGATCGCGACTTTCGTTTTGAGCAGATCATTATGGAAGAGACCTGTCGTGCTGGTTGTGGCGAGTGGTTTAACACCCTGCACAGCCGTCTGGTGGGGCCCTATATCGATCACTTTGGCACCGACGAACAAAAGCAGAAATTTCTAACCGGTGCCGCAAGTGGCGATGAGATTCTGGCGATTGCCATGACTGAGCCGGATGCGGGCAGCGATCTGGCCGGCATGCGCACTACCCTCAAGCAGGAGGGTGATCACTTTATCCTGAATGGCTCCAAGACCTATATTTCCAACGGCATTAACGCCGACTATATTGTCGTGGCCGGTAAATCCGATCCGGACAACAACCCGCATGCCATGACCCTGTGTGTGGTCGAGGCGGGCATGGAGGGTTTTGAACGCGGTCGCAATCTGGACAAGATGGGGCTAAAGGCCCAGGACACGGCCGAGCTGTTTTTCAGCAATGTGATTATTCCCCAGGAAAATATTCTGGGTGAGGTGGGCCACGGCTTCTTTTACCTGATGCAGGGCCTGGCGGAAGAGCGACTGATTGCGGCGGTGATGGCGGCGGCCAACGCCCGTAAGGCATTCAATATTACCCGCGAATTTGCCATGGAGCGTAAGATTTTTGGCAAGCCATTGTCTTACACCCAGAACACTCAGTTCAAAATGGCGGAAATGGATGCGGAAATCGAAGTGTTGCAGGTGTTTGTGGACCACTGCGTGGCTCTTCACAATGAGGGCAAGTTAACCGTGAACATGGCCGCCAAAGCGAAGCTGCAGGCCACGGAGATCGAATGGCGCATGTTGGATCTGGGAGTCCAGCAGCACGGTGGTGCCGGTTATATGCAGGAATACCCCATCTGCAATATGTTTACTGACGCCCGCATCAATCGCATTTTGGCCGGCAGCTCCGAGGTGATGAAGTTGATCATCGGTCGTGATGTATTTTCTGACAATTACAGCAGTATATTAGACTAAGCAGAGAGGAACAAAACATGGAAATCAACGGTAAAGTCGCTCTAGTCACCGGCGGTGCGTCGGGTTTGGGTGAAGCAACAGTACGCCGCTACGTCGCCAACGGCGCCAAGGTGGCGATTTTTGACATGAACGATGATCGCGGCAACGCGTTGGTTAACGAGCTGGGTGATGCCACCACTTATTTCAATGTCAACGTTGCCGACGAAGCCGCGGTGGAATCTTCCATCAAAGCGGTTGTTGAAAAGTTTGGTGCGATCCATATCTGCAACAACTACGCGGGTATCGGTGATGCCTGCAAGACAGTTGGTAAAGATGGCGCTTTCCCACTGAACAAGTTCAAAAAAGTGATCGACGTTAACCTGATCGGTACTTTTAATGTTCTGCGCCTGGTTGCCCTGCAAATGTCTGAGCAGGAGCCGGTCAACGATGATGGTTCTCGAGGCGTGATTATTAACACCGCTTCTATTGCGGCGTACGAGGGCCAAATCGGTCAGGCGGCCTACAGTGCATCAAAAGGTGGCGTTGTGGGTATGACTCTGCCGGTCGCCCGTGATCTGGCCTCCTATGGTATTCGTGTGAATACGATTGTGCCGGGTTTGATTCATACTCCGCTGTTTGATACTTTGCCTGAGCCTGCCTACGAGGCGCTTTCCAAGAGTCCCTTGTATCCCAAGCGCCTTGGTAAGCCAGACGAAATCGCCCATCTTTCCCAGTACATTGTGGAAAATGACTACACCAATGGCGAATGTATTCGTATGGA
Source organism: Pseudomaricurvus alkylphenolicus (assembly GCF_011683955.1). Taxonomy (GTDB): domain Bacteria; phylum Pseudomonadota; class Gammaproteobacteria; order Pseudomonadales; family Cellvibrionaceae; genus Pseudomaricurvus; species Pseudomaricurvus alkylphenolicus. The sequence goes on along the minus strand of NZ_JAAQPI010000007.1, from coordinate 64,038 downwards.
CGCCGGTATCCGTATGCAGCCCAAATAAGGGCTGCCTTGGGAGGATGGAATTATGAGCGATTTTGAAACGATCAACTATGAGGTTACCAATCGGGTAGCCACAATTACCTTGAATCTGCCCGGCACCATGAATGCGATCAGTCAGAAGATGCGTCATGAACTGCTGGCAGCAGTTCAGCAGGTGGAGACTGATGAGGGTGTCCGTATTGCTGTTATTGCCGCTGAAGGCCGCGGGTTTTCTTCCGGTACGGATTTGTCTGAGGGGCTGGCAGGGTTTGAGACGATTGAGGATCAAATCCAGGAAGAGTATAAGCCAATTCTGATGGGGATCGATCAGAGCAGTAAGTTGTTTATTTCTTCTGTGCATGGGGCTTGTGCCGGTATCGGTAGTGCCCTGGCTATGGGTTGTGATTTGACGGTGATGTCGGAGGATGCGTTTATTTATCTTCCGTTCGCGGGTATCAGTCTGGTTCCGGACGGTGGTGCGAGTTTCCATGTGGTTAAGGCTATGGGGTATAAGCGCGCCTTGCAGTTGTTTGTGGAGGCTGGGCGTCTTAAGGCTAACGATTGTTTGGAGTATGGTCTGGCCAATAAGGTGGTACCTTCTGATCAGTTGCGGGAAGTGACTCAGCAGTGGGCTGAGGTGCTGGCCGAAGGTGCGCCTCTTGCTCATCGCTGGGGGAAGAAGTGTCTGAAGGCGTCTCAGCAGAGGGCAATGGAGGAGGTGTTGGATATGGAGGCTCACCATCAGGTGGCGTGTTCTACCAGCGCCGATAGTCTGAATGCGGTTGCCGCTTTCTTTAAGAAGGAAAAGCCGGTGTTTACCGGTAAGTGATCGCTGCGCGGGCAGGGAAGTGCGAAAGGGCCAGCAGGGCATGTGCCACATCGGGCGGCTGGGAATCCCCTGGAGGGGCACGCTACCGGCCCTCCGGGCTTCCCTCAGTCCCCAATGAGCCAAGCTGAAAAACGCTTGTCTCATTGACTCTTTCGGCGTTCGCTTGAAATGCCCCTCCAGGGGACACCCAGCCACCCTTTACTCCGCGGTACCCGCTGTGTGGTACCTCATTGTTATTTCCATTCTGGAAGTACCACTTTTTGTTTTGTTGCGTATTCTTGCCAGTGTTTTTTCATTTCTGAAAATATCTGGGCTTCTACCGCTGACAGGTCGTTGAGTTCTGTCGGGTCTTCCGCGAGGTTGTAAAGGGCCCATTGATCGGAAAGATCGGGTTTTACCAGCCACTTTGGTTTGGAGGAGAGATGCACCAGTTTCCAGTTGTCTTTCCTGATGGCTTTTTGGCCGAACAGCTCCCAACCAATAATTTCATCGGGTCGATGCGGGTTATTGTCCCTGCCGGTGAGGAACGGTAATAGTGAGACTCCAGTTGGTGGCTTTACGGCTCGTCCTTGGTAGTGAGTGCCCGGGTGGCGAACGTCGGCATAGTCCAGAATCGTTGGCGTGATATCTTTCACGGTAATAAATTCATTTGTCATTGTGTTGCTGGCGTTGAGGTTCGGATGAACGATGATGGCCGGAGATTTGATTCCGCCTTCGGACAGAAATGATTTGTACATTCTGTAAGGCCCGACGCTGGTGCGCGCCCAGGCGGCTCCGGGGTAGACGTATGAGCCTATTCTTCCCATGTTTTCGTAGCTGAGATTCCAGGCTTGTGGCAGCCAGGTGTCATTGCCCGGAAGTTTTGATCTGTCCGATCCGTCTGCGCCGTTGTCTGACATAAATACGATCAGGGTGTTATTCAGCTCACCGCTGTCTTTCAGGTGTTCAATCACGCGCCCCAGATGGTGGTCCATTCTTTCTACCACGGCGCCGTAGATTTCCATAGTGCGGGATTGTCTGCGCTGTTCTTGTTCGCTTAGCGATGACCAGGGTTTGATGTGTGCCGGAGGCTGCGAGTCGTGGACGTCGGGTGGAAATACACCATGTTTCTTGGCTGCTGCCACGCGTTTTTCGTACAGTGCGTCATAACCCTGGTCGTAACGGCCCTGGTAAAGGTTCAGGTGCTCATCTTTGACTTGCAGGGGCCAGTGAGGAGCGGTAAAGGCAAGGTAGGCGAAGAAGGGTTTGCCGGTTGCTTTGTCTGCTTTCAGTTGATCGATAATAAACGAGGCGTAGTACTCTGAAGAATAGAAGTCGGATGGCAATTCGGTGACGATGTCACCATTGCGGCGATAGTGTGCTCTTGGCACTTTGGAGGTTAACCCCATCATGTCGTTGAAGTAGCTCGATCCTCCTTGCATTAACGCGAAGGATTCATCAAAGCCGCGGTTGTAGGGGAGTTGTTCGTATTTCATCCCCAGATGCCATTTGCCGGCCATGTAGGTGCGGTAGCCGTTGTCTCTGAGCAGGGTGGCAACCGACACGATGTTTGAGCTCAGGTGGCCTTCATAGCCGCTCTTCCCTCGTTGGTTGGGGGCCATATGTTCAACCATGTTTCCCAGGCCGGCGGTATGGCTGTCTGTACCGGAGAGAAGCATGGCCCTGGTCGGGGAGCAGGTGGCGGAGGTATAAAAGTTGTTGAAGCTGATGCCGCTGCGGGCCAGTTTGTCGATGTTGGGGGTTCGGATTTCGCTGCCAAAGGCACCAATGTCCAGCATACCGAGGTCGTCGGCAACGATAAGCAGGATATTGGGTCGGCTGGGATTGGAGGCTTCGTTTTCTGCCGCCGTTACTACAGCGGTTTGTTCTGTCCGGCAAGCGGTCAGGACAACAGTGGTTATCGCGGCCAACAACTGAATTGTTTTTTTCATAGTCTAATTCTGGAGCCTTAGTGGCTCTTCCCCTTTTTTGCCCAGCAGAGGGATGAAATGGGGAAGAGAGCTGTGAGCGAGGGGTTATTGGCTACCAAAGCGGTAGCGCGCCTGGATATATACTTCCAGCGGGCGGGCGACACTGCCAAACACACTTGAAGAGTCAGCCTGGGTTCTTGAGGTCGTCAGATAATCTTCGTCGGTCAGGTTCTTGGCGCCCAGTGTGATTTCCCAGGTTTCGTCGGGTGACACATAGGTTGCGTTGGCATTGACGATAGAGTAGGAGTCCTGAAAATTGCGGTGGCTGTTTTCGATGGTGTAGAACTGTTCGTCGGTGTAAACCCAGTCGATCCGTGTGCGTATATAGGCCCCCCCATCAAGATTGATAGAGTGATTTGCACCGATGGAAATCTGCCAGTCCGGGGTGTAGGGCATTTCGTTGTTGGTGGTCAGTACCGTGCGGGTGTTGTCTGCGCCGGAATTCAGGTTGCCACCTTCAATTTTGTCCAGACCAGCGTCCAGATACCCCAGGGAGATATCAAAACGCAGATTGTCGGTGACCAATAGATTGAGTTCAGCTTCCAGTCCGGAGATGGTCGCTTCACCGACATTGGAAGTGTTGGGGGCGCCGTTCAACACAGGATCGGAAAACTCAATTTGCATATCATCGTATTTGGTGGTGAACAGCGCGGCGTTCAACCGCAAGTCGCCATCCAGCCAGGTTGATTTGAGCCCCAATTCAAAGGAGTCGACGGTTTCAGGACCAAAGTCTACAGTGTCCAATGGCGGAATGCCTGCCGGAAGACCCGGGAATCGTACCGGCCAACCGCCATCACGAAATCCATTGGCGTATTGCCCATACAGCATCATGTCTTCATTGACATCCCAGGAGAGGTTTAGCAGAACATTGGTTTCAGCCGCTGATTGTTGATCGGTACCTTCCACTGTGAACCAGGGAGCAGCTTCGTCTCCCCGAAACAGGAACAGACCAATGTCTTTTTCGTTTTCGGTATAGCGGACTCCAGAGGTTAATCGCAGGTCATGGTTTAAGTTGTAGACTACCTGTCCGTAGATCGCTTTAGATTCGTTTTCTACTTCTCGATCAATGGTCTGAAAGAACGGCAGGGTGGCCGCCGCCGGCGGTGCTCCCGCAGGCGGTAGCAGCGGGGTCACCAGGGAGACCACTTGCAGCCCTTCCTCCTTGAAATAGTACAAGCCGGCAACGTAGGTCAGATCTTCGGTGAAGGAACCGGTTAATTGGATTTCCTGTGAGAATTGATCCTGCTCAAAATTATCGTTGAGGTTTTGGAAAATAACATAGGGGGTATAGTCATTGTCATTATTGAAGCTGGCATCCATTTCCCGATAGGCGGTTGTTGAGGTCAAGGTCCCGAACGGTAACTCCCAGGTCAATACTGCCGACAGGCCGCCCACATCCAGTACCTGTTCGGGCGTTATTTTATTACCATTCTTATCCACCCAAACTGAGTTGACTTTGTCGTCCCCCAGTATATGCGCATTGCCGTAACAGGCGAGACTGGCGTTCACCAGCGACTGATTGCTACAGGTGGTGGTATCAGATGAAACCCAGGCGGGGTTGGGTGGCGGCAGCGGCGCAGAACCATAGTGATTCAATCCGGTATTAAAACGAAAACCGCTGGCAAAACTGGAGCGATCATCTCCGGCGACATTTCCCGAGCCGGGATTAAGGGAAACATTACCCAGTTGCAGCGGAATGACTGCGGCAGGGGGATCACGCCTCTCTGACCAGTCAACGGCAAGATCAAGCGTGGCGTTCTCACTCAGATCCATCCTGAGTGCGCCACGCACGCCCCAGACATCCTCGCCGCCCAACTTAAGGTCATCATATTGGACGGCATCGACGTAGCCATCGCGTTCCCGGTAGAAGGCCCCCAGTCTGGCCGCCACTTTATCGGATATGGGGACATTGGCAGAGGCTTTGACATAGCGCAGATCCCGCTCGCCGAGGGAAACCATGACATCCCCATTAAAACCTTCATCAGTGCTGGGTTTTTTGGTGATCAGATTGATTGCGCCGCCAATGGAGTTACGGCCAAACAGCGTGCCCTGGGGACCACGCAAGACTTCTGCACGTTCCAGGTCCATAAGATCGGTCAAGCTGCCCACCATGCGGCCCAGGTATATTCCGTCGATATACATTCCCACCGCAGGATCATTGTTGATGTTGAAATCGCTTTGCCCGATTCCTCGAATAAACACTGTGGGTGCAGCGGACATACCGCTGGTGGAACCCCCGGTCTGGAAGTGAACATTGGGCGAGGCTGCTGCCACGTCAGTAACATCGATGGCGCCGCGGTTTTCCAGATCCTTGCCGGTGAAGGCAGAAACGGCGATTGGAGCGTTCTGCAGTCCTTCTTCTACCCTCCGTGCGGTAACCACGACCTCTTCAATGGAGAAACTGCTTTCTGCGTATGCTGTAAAACTTTCCATTGAAGTCGCCAAAGTGGCGAGAGCAATGGCGCTTCTCAAAGCGTATTTACCACTGAACTCAGTGTTCTGCATGTCTTTATCTCCTGCTCAGAGAGCTTTTTCGTTGTTATGATAGTTCGCTTGCCGCAATGTGGTTTATATGTACCACAATGTGTCGATAAACTGTAAGCTCTGCTGTTGGTTAAATAAATTTGTTTTTTTTGACAAAAAGGGTAAGTTTTTCTTAATAAAAGTCAGTTAACGGCTGCAGCGAGAAGCTTGCGTTGATACAAGGACCTTCTATCCATAATAGCCTGTGAGATAAAAGCTATGGAAATCAGACAGTTACGACATTTTATCGCCGCTGTGGAGGCCGGTAATCTGCGCCAGGCCAGCGAAAATATCCATATCAGCCATCCGGCTCTGAGTATGAGCATCAAGAACCTGGAGACGGATCTGGGGGTTCAGCTGCTTAATAAGGGCAGAAAAGGCGTGGCAATGACCTATGCAGGTGAGCAGTTTCTGATCGGAGCTCATGCCATCCTGCGGCAGATTGATGATCTCAGGGCCTCATTGCAGGGTACTCAGAAAAGCCCGAGTGGCAACGTCAGGCTGGGTTTGCCCTACGGTGCCAACAATGCCCTGGCGGCACCGCTGTTTAAACTGCTATTGGAAAACTTTCCCGATATTAACCTGATTATTGAAGAGGGTAATACCACCAGCCTGGAGCGCTCTTACGACAACGATTTGCTTGACGTGATGATTACTTACGACATGCCCGAACAAATGGACAAGAAGTGTGTGCCCTTGTATATCGAGCATCTCTATTTGGTTAGCGCCTACGATCCGATCCTCGATCAAGTGACATCTATCGACGGAAAGGATATTGAAGACCTGCCAATCGTTTCCAGCCCAGGCACCCATTCCATGCGGCGAACGGTAGAAAAATACGCTTTTGATAATGGTGTACAGCTCAACTATTCCCTGGACTTTCAGTCAGCGCATGCCAGCCTGAAGATTGTGGAGGCGGGTCTGGCGCACAGCTTTGCTCCCTGGGATCTGATTCACGATTATACGAGAACAAAACTGATTTCGGCGCGGAAAATAGTTAACCCGCCCATGGAGCGCACGGTTTGCCTAGTCTCTTCGTTGCAGGAAACACAATCGGCAGCGACTAATGCCATCATCGGCGCGATCAAAGCAGCGATCAATATTGCCAGAGCCAATGACAATCTGAGAGGGCGCGCTTTTCTTTATTCGGACTGAGTCGCAAGCGATTGATTGCTGCGCGGCTATTCCTTTTTGGATTTTAATGTTTCGGTTGGTGTCTCTCCAAACGCCTGACGATAAAGCCGGGTAAAATTGCTGGCATGATAGAACCCGTGAGAGGCCGCCAGGTCCGCTACGCTGGTGGTCTCCGCATCCGCCTGTAGCAATTGGCGGCGGATATGGTTGAGTTTCTCGCGTTTGATCACCGCCATGGGTGACTGTTGCAGGTATTTGCGAAACAACAACTGCAGGTTGCGACAACTGGTGTGGCTGGCAGTGGCCAGTTGTTTGAGCGTAATGGGTTCTTGCAAATGCTGTTCAATATAGTTCAGGGCCAGATCGACCGGTGCCGGTAACCCGGCAGGTATCTCCTGGGAGCGATCGGCAGTTTGCAGCAGGGCGCTCAGTAACAGTTCATTGTGAGCGCGGGTAGTGATGCCGCGGCTGAGAAGCGACTGTTCGTCTTCCAGCTCGGTTAATATTGTCTGTAGAATATTGGCCAGGCTCAGCCCCACCCCAGAGGTCAGATCAATCAGCAGTGGTAGGGGCGGTACCTCGTCAACCCCCACCTGTTCTTTGGCGACCCGTTGCATTTGTTCCTTGGCAGTCACCAGGTTAATGCCGTAGCAATCGTGTTTCCAGCTGATGTTCAGTTGGCTTCCGGGCGAGACCATCAACCCTTGTCCCGGTGTTACTCGATAGCTGTTGGCACCGCGGTACAGGATTTCGCCTCTGAGCGGAACAAACAAGTGATAGTCTTCGAGTTCCTCATCAAGTTCAGCATTGATGTTGCAGCCAAAACTGCCTACAAACAGATTGGAGTAGGGCAGTCTGGCCAGTGAGATGTTGATGTCCGGAGACTGTTCAAGGTTGAGTTGGGAGATACGCCTGGTCTGGAAGAGGCGGTTAAAGGTGTCCTGGACCACATCCAGTCGGTCAGTGGCGACAAAGTTAAAGTCCTGCAGGGCAAACAGACGTTCACTCACTGGCTGGGACCCTTTGGTGGAACCAGCGATGAGATCTGCGCGGTAACCATACCCTGGCTCAACAAACGGTTTCTAAGAACCGATTCCTGATAGGTGTAGGTAAAGGCGTGACAACGGCTCCATTGCAGATCGCTGCACGGAGTAAAGGATTGAGGCAGCAGCGGCAACTGCAACAGGTTTACCATCGGGTCGATATCAGTCAGAGTTTGACGGCTATAGTCAGTGAGCCTCGCGGTATCCAACGCAATCAATGATATTGGCGCCGCGTGTTGCTGTTGCAAGGCGTCTTCGATGATGGCGGTGGCGACGCCCAGGCCTTCCTGTTCCACGATGAACAACAGATGGCAATCAAGCAACTTGGGGCGGTAATAGCTTTTGCCCAGCGCTGTCTGGATTTCCAGCGCGTCTCCTTCTTCCAGTTGCTCCGCCAGTATCTGACTGAAGGGATCTGCCTCACTAATGGAAATGTGAAATTCCATCATCCCGCTGTCGTTGTGCAGGCTGGCTATGGGGTATTCGCCCCTGTGACCGTTGATATCTATCAGAGTGGTGTATTGCCCGGCGTGGTAGTGAAAGGCATGGCCGGGACTCAGTTGCAGCCGAAGTATCTTATCGTCCATCTTCTGTTTGCCACGTACCATGGCCACAAAACGGGTGCGAATTTCTGGTGCCGGGTGGGAGATGGTCATGGGCATAAACACGGGGCATTGGCAGGCGAGAAAGTGGTTACTTTCAATCAGAGAATCTTCGAGACCTGCTTGGGCGCTGGGCAGCGGCGTTCCCTGGTCACATCGCATCAGGCAGGATTGGCAGTAGCCGCTACGGCAGAAGTTGGGAATGGCGTGGCCGCGCCTGAGCAAAGAATTGAGGACGGTATCTCCATCTTCCACGACATAGGCGTTTTGTTCAAAGCAGAGTTCAGCCATAACGTATAACCTCGGGGAAAAGCGGGGGGAAGAGAACTTCCCCCAACCCTCGAAAGAAAAAGGGCAATCAAAAACGCACGGTGAAATCGACTCCGTAGGTTCGTGGCGCACCTTCGAGGAAGTAGTTGTATCCGAATCCGCCCTGCAGGTTGATGGCGTATACGTCGTACTCTTCTTCAGTCAGGTTTTGTACCCACAGGGACAGCGCGTATTTCTCCGCGAGGTCAGAGAGCGTCACACGGGCATTGTAAATCCAGTAACTGTCCTGGCGGATATTGCTGTGTCCGTCCAGTTCGTTGTAGGCACTGAACCATTGCTCATCGGTATAGGTACCGTCAAAGTGGGCCCGAGCGATAATGGCGTCGCTGGGTTGGAATTCATAGTCCAGCGCAAAGTTAAAGTTGAGCTCAGGGCTGGATACCGGCTGGTTGCCTTTCAGGTCAATGGTGTCGGCCGGGTCCAGTGGTGTGGACAGTCGGGGCAAGTTCAACTCGGTGTATTCCGCGTCGATCAGACCCAGTCCTGCCTGCACGGTTAACCCTTCCATCGGCATGGCGAGCAATTCGACTTCCAATCCCTGGATGTCAGCACCGCCGGCATTGACCAACTGGGCGGAGATACCCACCTGATTGACAAACTGCTGGTCTTCGTACTCGTAAAAGAAGTAGTTGGCGTTGAGGCGCACGCGACTGTCGAAAAATTCGCTCTTTACGCCTACCTCATAAGCGTCTACGTATTCCGGAGCGGCATAAGCGCCGTTTTCGTTGGTCTGGTCGGCATAGACCAGTCCATTGTTGAAACTGCCGGAACGGAATCCCTTGGAGTAGCTGGCGTAGAGCATAACGTCGGCATTGAGTTGGTAGTCCAGTGCAATCTTACCGGTAAAGGCGTCTTCCTTTACGCTGCGCTTTTCGCCGGAAGCGGTGGTGTAGGGGCCGTCGAGGAACATGCCGGCCGGCAATCCGGTTTGTGCGGAAAGACCCGAAGTAACAAAGGGTGCATCGATTCCCATGGCGATAAACGGTGTGCTCAGCAGGTTATTGGGCAGCCAGCTGCCGATGGGGTTACCCGAGTGGTCAAGGTGTGAGTAGTTAATGTAGTTACGACGGTTTTCGTCTTCGGTATAGCGCAGGCCGACAGTGAGACCAAGGTTGTCATTAATGTCGTAGGTCATATGGGTGTAAACCGCATAGGATTCCTTGACTACATCGAAACCTCGTTGTACCTGCCCCATGTTGGGGGCGGCAACGGCGAGTGCGGCAAAGTGATCGGCCATGGGAACATTGCCCATGGCGTTCATGGCATTGCTGAGGTTGTTAAGCATCACCGGAACCACCGGATCGGCGAAAAAAGTGTGATGGACGATGTCGGTATTAATGTCTTCGTGTCCGTAATAGAGACCGGCAATAAAGTTAAAGGGACCATCAAAGCTGGAGACCAGACGCAGATCTTGACCGAAGGCTTCGCTATCGGATTGCCAATCGATAGAGAGCAGGTTCGCAGTGGTACCATCAGTGTCGGTTTCAGCCAGGTAGTCGGCATCGTAGAAAGAGCTGACGGAGACCAGAGTAAAGTTTTCAAAGTCATAGCTGACCTTGAGATTGACGGAGGTCATTTCTGTCTCCGTCTTGCCCACATAATCGGTGGCGCCTTCATAGTGCTCGCCATCCGTGACGACACCAGCCAACGTCATGCCACCCGGTAAGGTACCTTCGGCACGTGGTACAGAGGAGCGCGGTGTGCTCTTGGCGGAGGTGATTTTGAGCAGCGCGTTCAGTTCGTCTGTCGGTTGCCAATTGAGTGTCAAACGTCCGGCCCGGTAGTCCGTCTGGGCCATATCAGAACCGTTGTGATTGTCCCATTTGCCTTCATCTTTTTTGGTCTTCAGGGCCAGACGAGCTCCCAGAACGCCATCGATGAGCGGAGATTCTACGGCCATGCTGGCCGAGCGACCGTCGTAGTCTTCAACCCCCAGGGTTGTGTAGCCGGTGGTATAGCCGTCCAGTTCAGGATTGCGGGTAATAATATTGATCGCCCCACCGGTGGTGTTTTTACCGTAAAGGGTGCCCTGTGGACCACGCAGGACCTCAATACGCTCAATGTCGAACATACTCAGGCCATGGGTGTAGGTGGAGCCCAGGTAGGCTTCATCGGCGTAGACACCAATGGGGCTGGCCTGACTGGGGTTGTAATCGGCCATGGAAATACCGCGGATGGCAAAGATTGGCTGGGCGTCTCCAAGCGGTGCGCTGACCTGCATATTCGGTACTTGTGAGGCGACATCGGTGGGGTTGTCCCAGCCCAGTGCTTCGATATCCTCCGATCCAATGGCGGAGACGGCCACCGGTACTTCCTGCATGCTTTCGCTGCGTTTCTGGGCGGTAACGACCACCTCTTCCAGCGCAAAGTCTTCCAGCGAGTGGGCGTTGAGGCTGGCGCTGATGAGGCCGATGGCCAGGGCGAGTCGGTGTGGGTTGCTGATCCGCTTCATGATAGTGAACTCTTCCTCTTGGTGTCTGTGACGTTATTGGAATTGAGGGGTTTTCCCATGTTGTGAGTTCAGTCTAGAAACTGTCGTTGCTCAATAACACTAACTTTAGTTGGGATTTTTGATGGATGGCCTCCGCGACAGCCACGGCAGCCCAACCTTGGTTGGGGTTCTGCGCTTCGCGCGGTTGCTATAGTGACCGACCACGAGATTACGGAGAAAGCCCCTATGTCCAGTCCAATGCAACAGATTCCGCTGCTGACGTCATCCTTTATAGAGCATGCCCACCGCTGGCACGGTGATCAGGAAATCGTGTCGCGGCTGTCTGAGGGCAGCATCCATCGCTATAGTTACCGCGATGCTTATCGGCGCAGCTGCCGGGTGGCGAACCTGTTAGCGCAATGGGGAGTGGAGAACGGCGAGCGGGTGGCGACGCTGGCTTGGAATAGCCATCGTCATTTCGAGCTTTATTATGGCATTGGCGGTAGCGGTGCGGTGATTCATACCATCAACCCCCGTTATACGACTGACCAGATTCGCTTTATCATCAATGACGCCAAGGACAGTTATCTGTTCTTTGATCGAGATCTGCTGCCTATAGTGGAGGCGGTCGCGCCGCACTGTGATTCTATTCGGGGTTTTGTTTTGATGGAGGATAAAGCGCGCATGCCGTCGCAATCCTCCTTAAAGAACCTGATGTGCTATGAAACTCTATTATTAGAAGTTTCTGATGTTTATGACTGGCCGCCATTGGATGAAAATAATTTGGTGTCTCTGTGTTATACCTCGGGCACCACGGGTAACCCCAAGGGCGTTGGCTATACGCATCGTTCTACCTGTCTGCATACCTTGGTTGCCGCCAGCGCTAACGCGTTGGGAGTGAGTCGCAGTGATTGTGTGTTGCCCGTGGTGCCGCTGTTTCATATCAACGCGTGGGAACTGCCCTATATCTGCGCCATGAGCGGGGCCAAGTTGGTGCTGCCGGGTGCGCAGTTGGACGGTGAAAGTCTGTTCGAATTAATGCAGACGGAGGGGGTGACCCTGTCGGCGGGGGTTCCTACCATTTGGATGGGGTTGTTGAAGTATATGAAAGACAATGCGCTGTCACTGCCGGAGTTGAAGAAAGTGGGAACCGGCGGCTCTGCCTGTCCGCGTTCGATTATTCGGGAGTTGCACGAGACACATGGCATTCGGGTGATGCATGGTTGGGGTATGACGGAAACCAGTTCCGTGGTGACCTTGAATACGCAGACGGCGGAGGAAAAAGGGCTTTCGATGAATGATTATTGCGACCATATGTCGCTGCAGGGGCCGCCGTTGTGGGGAGTGGATTTGAAGGTGGTCAACGAAGAGGGGCAGGAGCTGCCTCGCGACAGTGGAAGCGTGGGTGAATTGAAAGTTCGGGGGCATTGGGTCTGTGAGAGCTACCATAACCGGCATGATACCGCTGTGGACGAAGGGGGTTGGCTGGCAACCGGTGATGTCGGGATGATTACACCGGAGGGCAGTTTGCAGCTGACGGATCGTCTTAAGGATTTGATCAAGTCCGGAGGGGAGTGGATCAGTTCGGCGCAATTGGAGGACATTGCGTTGGAACACCCACTGATTGAGATGGCCAGCGCGATTGCGGTTGAGCATCCCAAGTGGGACGAACGGCCCCTATTAGTGGTGAAAACGGTTGAGGGGAATCACCTGTCCGCGCAGGAGATTCGCGATAGCTATGTGGGCAAGCTGGCCAAGTGGGCGATTCCGGATGATGTGGTTTTTGTGTCGGAATTTCCCCTTGGGGCTACCGGCAAGATTCATAAGTTGTCTTTGAAACAGAGATTTCGTGATCATTTTCTAGCGTCGTGAGTCTGAAGTCGTCGATAAAAACCGCTGGTGCAAACACCAGCGGTCCCGGCTTGGAACCCTCCTCGCCGCTGGCCGTATCTGCATCTCATCTGGCCGCCTGAGCGCTTCTCCCGTTTGCATCGGTTTCGCTAACATTGTTCGCAAGCCAGTAGCCTTTCTCCTTGAGCTTGGACTACCCAACGAAACCCACGATGTAGAGGAAAATCGATGCGTTTTAGCCCAATAATCTTATCTGTAGTCGCAGCTTCCACAATCTCAAATGTTCCTCGTGCGCAAGGGGTACAGCTCGAAGAAATAATCGTTACCGCCACCAAGCGCGCGGAAAGCCTGCAGGATATCCCGGTCTCGGTAACGGCCCTGTCCGCTGATACACTGCAGGAAGCCGGTGTCGGCAATCTCAATGATGTTGCCTCGCAGGTGCCGTCCCTGACGGTGGTGTCCAACCTCAACCCATTCGCCACAGCCATCAGTATTCGCGGCTTTGGTACCTCCCAAAACGATCCCGCTCTTGAAGCTTCCGTGGCCTTCATATTGGACGGTGTTTACATGGGAAACTCGGGTCTCGGCATGTCGGATCTTACGGATATTGAACGTATTGAGGTCTTGCAGGGACCCCAGGGCACTCTGTACGGAAAAAACAGCAATGCCGGCGTGGTCAGTGTCATCACCAAATCGCCCAGTCTGATCAATACCGAAGGCTATGTCGAAGCCACAGCCGGGAATTACGGACTACGCAAATACGTGGCCTCAATTACCGGGCCGGTATCCGATTCAGTGGCCTATTTGCTGTCGGGCAGTTGGAATCAACAGGACGGTTGGCTGGAGAATGGCCGCGGAGACGATCTCAACGCGGTGGAGGACTGGAACCTCCGAGGTAAATTGCTATGGCAGGTCAGCGATGAATTATCGGTAAAACTCACCGCCAGTCGGGTAGAGCGCGACACCAACTGCTGCGGTGCCGATGCCAAACAAACCCGTGCTGTGACGGACGAACTTCTTGCCCAGGGGCTCCCGGTTCCCGCCAATGATGCATTTGATTATCGCAACAATGTCGATATGGAATCGGCCTTCGATCTCAGTGCTGATGCCATCAATGTCACCGTTGATTACGAGTTTGGCAATGCCACCCTGTCATCGATCACAGCCTGGAATGACTACAGCTATGCCACCTCCTACGACGGCGATCGTTCAGAGTTGTTTGTCATACACGTGGTGGACGACAGCTACACCGGTGAATTGATGTCACAGGAAATCAGGCTCACCAGTGATCTCGCCGGGCCACTGCAATATGTGGCTGGATTCTACTACTCTCAAGAGACGCGCACACGGGGTGGCCCGGGGGACCGCGCCATCGTGATTGGCGATGATGTGGTTGCGGTCGCGGGAGCGCAATCGGGTCTGGGTCCACTCTTTGCGCTGGGTGCCCAGCCTGGCGACTACGTGTCCTTCGACGCAGAGTGGGAGACAGAGAATCTGGCGATATTCGGGCAAGCCACTTATGAAATGTCGGAAGACTGGGTGGCGACACTGGGGTTGCGTTATACCAGGGAATCAAAACAGGCGCGACTCTATGCGCAGCCCTATTCCAGCGCGGCGCTGTTTGGCACTGGCCAGACATTGGTGGAGCAAGCCTACAGCGCCATTGATGCTGACCTGGAACGTGATTTTTCCGGTGTGACAGGTTTGGCGAGTATTTCCTATTTCTGGGATACCGGCGTGATGTTGTTCGCCTCGGTGTCAACGGGGACCAAATCCGGAGGTTTTAATGGTGTCTCGGCCGATGATGCCTCCCCCGACTTCGATGAAGAAAACACGACCAACTACGAGTTGGGCATCAAATCACAACTGTTTGATAACCGACTGCAACTGAACGTGACCGCGTTCCATACCCTATTTGACGACTTGCAGTTTCAGGCCCAGTTACCCAATGGAGTTGGCTTCTTTGTCAGCAACGCAGCACAGGGCACCAGCACCGGCTTAAGTGTCGACTTTTCTGCCTTGCCCTGGCCGTTCCTTATGGTATCCGGAGGCCTGCAGTACCTGGACGCCGAATACAGCGAGGGAGCCTTGAGTGAGATGGGCGCAAGCGTGCCTCAGGCACCCAAATGGAGTGGCAATATCGCCGTGACCACGACCCTGCCGCTTGCGGGAGGGGAAGTTTATCTGCGTGGCGACTACACCTTTATGGGCGATCATTTTAACAATCCCACTTATCAGCCGGCCACTGCCGAACAGGACAAGGAACTGATGAACATTCGCCTGGGATGGCGCGATGACCGATGGGACGCGGCCCTTTGGGTGAACAACGTCACCGATGAGGTTTACGCCTCGCTTACCGCGGCACCGCTCGCGTTTACCGGTACCGAAGCCGAGTTCCTGCAGGCACCGCGCACCTACGGCGCGACACTGCGCTATCGGTTTTAACGAATATAGACACAGGCGGAAAACAAATATGAGCAAAGGTGCGACAAAAAATATTCTGGTGGTGGGCGGTGGCACGGCGGGCGCCGTACTGGCGGCTCGCTTGAGTGAGAACAGTGGGTTAGCGGTGACCCTGCTGGAAGCGGGGCCCGGCGATGAGGCCTACCATGCATCCGTACTCGAACCGGGGCGGACCTACGAAGTGTGGGCCGGGACCTTGCCCACCGCAACCTGCAACATGGCCAGCGAATGGGGCGATATTCCCGCACGCCAGGGTCGGATTCTTGGCGGAACCTCAGCGCTCAACGCATCGGCAACACTGCGGGGACAACCGGCCGACTATAACGCCTGGAAATCCGCAGGGCTCGACGGTTGGGGATGGGACGACGTGATAAACACCTTTATCGCCGCCGAACGGGATGCCGACTTTGGTTCATCACCATTGCACGGCAACAGCGGTCCGTTGCCGGTGCGGCGTTGGCGTCGGGATGAGTTCACGGTGAAACACAAGGCCTTTATGGATGGGATGGCCGAAGTGGGGGTGCACGCCGCCAACGATATTAACGATCCGGCGCAGCTTCCGGGGGTGGGTGTGTTTCCCGCAACCATCGATGAGCAATCACGTCGGGTAACCACCAGCCTGGCCTATCTCACTGAAGAGGTACGCTCGCGGCAAAACTTCACGCTTCGCACTCAAGCCGAGGTACACAGGGTGTGCATTGAGAACGGCCGTGCAACCGGTGTGATTCTGACCTCCGGTGAGGAGCTGCAGGCCGATGAAGTTGTTCTCACGGCGGGGGCGCTGTACTCGCCAACTCTGCTGTTACGCTCCGGTGTGGGGCCGGGGGCACATTTGGCCGATTACGGCATTGCCGTACAGGCGGATCTGCCGGTGGGCGCCACCATGAGTGACCATCTTGGCCCGGCCGTCTATTACAGTCACGAAGGGGCGCAGGGAGGTAACGGGGGACCGGCCCAGGTTGTTCTGGTCGGTGCCTCCAACGGTACCAATGTCGACTACCACGGCTTGCCGTTGCATTGGACGGAGAATGAGGGGCGCACGGAATTTCAGGTCGTGACCTTCCTGCTGCGCTCTTCCGGGCGGGGCAGCGTGCGGCTGGGGGAGTCGATCGATGCCGAACCGAATGTTGTCGCGCCACCAATGCCCGATGATACCGAAGTGCGCCTGTCGCACGCATTTCGGGCCTTGGCGGCCTGGGAGCAGTCGGCGGCCGCGAGAGCTATCGACGTGCGGCAACTGGGTGAGCCCCGTGATCTTACCGCTGCGGGGGCGGTAACGGCGGCGCTGGAACAGGGCATTTTCAGCTATTTCCATATGACCAGCACCTGCCCGATGGGAACGGTGCTGGATGCCGATTGCCGCGTGCACGGCATTGACGGTCTGCGTGTGGCGGACGCCTCAGTGATGCCCACGATCCCCAGCGGCAACACCTATCTGGGGTGCGTCATGGTGGCCGAGCGCGTGGCGCAGAAGATGAAGGCAGAGTACGGGTCACAGAATTAACTGCAAACCCGCGAGGGCGGCGCTGTGCTGCCCAATCACATCGACGAATTCTAATTTATATTATGACTAAGGAAACCCAAATGTCTCAACGAACGCAGCGAAAAATGAACTCGGGCTTCGGCGCTCAGTCGCACGCCTCTGAAGTCATGGAGGGAGTTGATCTATCGGGTAAGGTTGCCGTTGTTACCGGAGGCTATTCCGGCATTGGTCTGGAAACCACGCGGGCATTGGTTGAAGCCGGCGCACGAGTGTACGTGCCGGCGCGCTCGATGGCTTCAGCGAGAGACAACCTGGCGGATTTGCAGGGCGTTATCCTCGAATCCATGGATCTGGCAGATCTCGCCAGCGTGCGCGGTTTTGCCGAGAAGGTGCTGAGCCGAGAATCGCGACTGGACCTATTGATCAACAACGCCGGGGTTATGACCTGCCCGGAAGCGAGGGTTGGCAATGGTTGGGAATCTCAATTTGCGATCAATCATCTCGGTCACTTTGTATTGACCACTACACTGCTGCCAATCCTGCTTGCGGCTCAGAAGTCGAGGGTCATCGTGCTGTCGTCGTCGGCGCATCATATGTCGGATATTCGCTGGCATGATATTCACTTTGATCACGATGACTACGAAAAGTGGAGCGCCTACGGACAGTCAAAAACCGCCAATGCATTGTTTGCATTGGCCCTGGACATGAAGTTTGGCGACCAGGGGTTACGGGCTTTCTCCGTGCACCCCGGTATTATCCGCACGCCGCTGCAACGTCATTTGCCCCATGAAGAACTGCGGGCCATGGGTTGGGAGGATGAAAGCGGGGGCGTGTCGGAGCTGATGCAGGCGGTGTACAAATCGCCGTCGCAGGGTTGTGCCACCACGTTGTGGGCAGCCACCAGCACACAGTTGAATGACATTGGCGGACTCTACTGTGAGGACTGCGACGTCGCCAACTTGGTGCTCGACAATCCCTCGCCCATCGGTGATGTATCACCGCACGCGGTCAATGAGCAGGGTGCTGAGCGCCTTTGGCAGCTGACAGAAGCCATGCTGGCCGAGGCGTGACAAGCCACCCTCGCGGAGGGGGCGTTTAGATCTGCTATACTTCCATCGCTAACTTCACTTGAGTTTCACTGTCAGGCGATGGACAAAAAATTCTACTCGCGTAGCGAACCGATTCTGCTGCCCTACTACCCCAGGCTCGTGTTTCTGTCACTGCTCGACCTGGGGCACCCCGAAGAACAACTGTTTTGTGGTGTGGACCTGTCTGCTGAGCAGCTGCACGATGAAAACTATCGCCTCAGCATAGAGCAGCACGAACGCTTTATCCTCCGTGCACTGGAAGTCACCGACGATCCTCATTTGGCCACCCGCATCGGGAAGATGCAGGATTTTTCGCAGGCCAATTTTGCATTACTCACGGCGGCCAACAGCGGCAATATTGCCAAGGCATTGCGCATGATCGTACGCTACAATGAAATACTCACGCGCGTATTCTCAATTCGAACAGTCGAAACTGACGACCATGCATTCATGGACATTGATTCACATTTGGAACACGAAGCCGTTCTCTACTTTGCCATGGGTGCGTTTGTTCTGTTTCTGGACGACTTCTTTGTTCGAGTGCTCAAGGATGCTCATCTTATTGAGCGCGTGGAAATGACCGTTCCAGAGCCAGCCGGTTTTGCCGAGGTCAGTGCCGAGTTTCCCTTCCCGGTAAGGTTTAATCATTCCCGCAATCGGGTCTACTTCTACAAAGGACTCTTGGATCGGCCTATGGGGCAGGCAGACCCCCAGACGGTGCGATTGCTGACCGAAATGAGTGAGCGGCAATTGGTGGAAGCCGAAGCGGAAATGAGTCTCGTCGGTGCCGTCAAGTCGATTCTCATCGATCAGATTGCATCGCCGCCGAAACTGAACCAGGTGGCAAAAATGCTGGGCATTTCCGACCGTGGGTTGAGGAGAAAGTTGGCGGAGTCAGGTACCACTTACCAAAAAATACTCGATTCCATTCGTATTAAGATGGGCATCAAATTACTCAAAGAAACCGATGAGCCTATTTCTTCTATAGCCTACGAACTTGGGTTCAGCAACGCTTCTGACTTTGGGCGGGCTTTCAAAAGATGCAGCGGCCTGTCACCTTCCTCCGTTCGCAGTGGTGCGGTGGTTCAAGAGTCAAAGGATCAAAGCCATTGAAATTACGGCCTTCAGTGTTAAGGCACCAGGATTGGAGTTTCTCCAAAATTGTTGCCCACTGGTGACAGCAGTTCGATGTCTATTTTTACAGTCTGGAACAACCACTGATCGTCTTGTTTGATATAGCGGTCTTGGTAGCTTGCGCTGTGCCAGATTCCTTGCTTGCCTTTCTCCGTATTGAAGGTCATGGGTTCCCACAGCAACCAGTGGCCGGTCGCCGCATGACCATCGACGTTGATGATGGGGTTGGTGACGTAGTGCAGGGCAAAGGGCACTTGCCGGGAGGCGGCGCGAAAAAATTCTCGAATTCCTTCACGACCTTCGGCCACACCCAGGACACCGCCGTCCCAGATGGCATCTTCGGAGAACATCGGGGCTAATCGCTCTGGGTTGTAGTTGTCGTCGCAGGCCAGGCAGTATTCAGCTTTAAGGCGGCGAATGGCTTCGACGTCTTCCAGTTGTTGCAGTCGCAGTAACAGCTCTGAGTTGGTCATTGATTCTCTCCTTTGGTATTTAAAGTGTCGGTCGACGTTGGTGCCAAGTGGTGGCTTGTTGGTAATGGTGAGCAGCGCGAAGAATGGTGGCTTCTTGCTGATGGCGGCCAATGAGTTGCAAACTCAGTGGCAGTTCATCCGCGAATCCGCAGGGCAGACTTAAGGTTGGGTGGCCGGTGAAGTTGTAGGGGGCACAAAAGTGCAGCAACGGGGCTATGGTCTCCGGCGGTGCCACCATGTCCGGCGGGAAGGCTGCGGCGGGTGGAGCAGGCATGGCCATGGAGGGGCAGGCGATGATGTCCGCCCTGCCAAAGGCGACGTTGAGGCTTTGCCAGGCGCTGTTCAGTGCCGGTAGCGCCTGACTGATATCCTGGGCGCTGTAGCGGTGGCCCCATTCAAGTAGCGCACGAAAGGTTGGACCGTAATCCTGCGCACGCGCAGGATAATAGTCGCGATGTGTTGCAGCGGCTTGTGTTGCCGTCACCGGGTACCAGTAGTGACAAATGTCGATTACACCGCTTAAATCGACGTTCACTCTCTCTGCGCCCAGGTGTACCAGTTGGTCCACGGCGGCAAACACGGCGGCACTGACCCGTGGGTCCACGTTGTGTGTGCAATAGTGTTCATCCACACCGATCCGCAGACCTTTGATCTCGCGGTCGATCTCTTGGAAGTAGTCTGGCACCGGTGCATCAAGGCTGCTTGGATCTTTCTCATCACCGCTGACGATCGCTTGCAATATCAATGCGGCGTCTTTGACGCTGCGGGTCATGGGCCCAACATGGTCGAGGCTTTCGGCCAGCGGAAAAGCGCCGTGACGGCTGACGCGACCGTAAGTGGGTTTTAAGCCAACCACGCCACAACTGGCGGCGGGAAATCGAATCGAGCCGCCGGTGTCTGTGCCCAAGGCGCCAAAGCAAAGGGATGCTGCCGTGGCCACCGCGGAACCGCTGGATGACAGCCCCGACCAATGCTCGGGATTCCAGGGGTTGATCGGTGGCTCCACGCTAGGGTGGTATCCCCCCTGGGCAAACTCGGTCATGCTCAGTTTACCGAGATTGATGGCACCGGCTTCGTGCAAACGGCGCACGGCGGTGGCGTCTTGGTCGGGGACGTTGCCACGAAGGATTGTCGAGGCGCAGGCAGTTTCCACATTCTCCACATTGAACAGATCTTTTACCGCCAGGGGAATGCCGTGCAATGCACTGCGGTAGTTACCCGAAAGAATTTCTCTCTCCGCGCTTTTCGCCTGCTGCAAAGCCTTTTCCTGAGTGACCGTGACATAGCTGTGAAGTCGGTCGTCATAATGTGCGATGCGTTCAAGCATGGCTTGGGTCAGTTCAATAGGAGAAATATCCTTGTTGGCCAGTAGTGGTGCAATGTCTCCAATGGTGGACTGGCAGAGTGAATCCAGACTCATGGGCGGATCTCCTGATAGAGTGAGATTCCCACTGTGCCCGAATGGAAGGATGGAGGCACCGAACTAAAGATGGGTTTGCCAGGGGCTAGCAAAAAAACGAAAGCTTCAAGTCTGACCCTTCCCTGCACGGAGTATGAGGGTATATCCGCTTCACCGGTATCGATAGCGAGAAAACGAAACCCCATTGAGGCCTTATGGCCGGTGCCATATTGAAAACACGCAAGAGAAAGTTACATCATGTTCCCACAACTTGTGTCAGACATTGCGGAGCTTTTCATGTTCAAGTGCTTTCCCTTTCCCTTTCCGTTCGCCTGCAACCAACAAGGCTATACTCTAACCATACTCGTTAGCTGGAGTCGCCCATGATGGGATCGATGATCATTGAATGTCTGCACTGGCTGACTCTCGCTGTGGGTACGTTCTTTGCGTATATCTATTTTCGGGATCTGGGCGATGTCACCCAGGCACTGATGCATGTCGAACGCAAAAACATGATGCGGGCGATACGACAGGAACCACGCCTGATTACGGCTGCTCTTGGAGGCACCGGGGTGGCCGCACTGTTGCACGTCTGGTCGGATGCGGGGGTGGATTGGGTGTTTTACAGTTTAGCCTGCGCCAATGTCGTCATGGTGGGTTTTGTCTGGGGTTGGCTGCACATTGGTCTTCGCAATCAGCAGGATCACGCCACTTTTTACTCCATTGAGGAGGCCGACCACTGGGTGAGACCCGAAGAGAGCGTGATTGTGATTGATCATCAGGGCGAAGCCCGGGCGCATCCGGACTATCATATCAAACGCCCGCATTTGGCCGGTACTCCCGAAGGGCTGGCCGGGGAAAATGTGATTATGACCTATTGCTGCATGACCCATCTTGGTCACGCCTACAAACCGGAGATTGACCATAAAAAGCTGGATCTCGAAGTCCTGGCCCAGCACGGCAACAACTTGATCATGAAGGACATGACCACCGGCGAACCGATCCAGCAGGTCTACGGCACGCGCGAATGTGACGGCCGCTACTCGGATAAGAAGATGCAGGAGTGGCCGACCTATCGCATGACCTATCGCGGTTTTAAGCGGGCATTTCCCGAGGGTAAGGTGTTTCTCAACAAGATTCCCCAATTCACCAGAAATCCGTTTCTGTGGCTGGTGGACAATATCGTCGAGCAGGTGTTTCTGTGGGGTACTATTCCCCACGACCGCACCGAAAAGCTGTTGTTTAATACCATGGATGTCGAGGACTCCCGTCTGCGCCGCAAAGAATACGTGTGGGGATTTAATGTGGGCCGCGACTGCGTTGCCTATACCGAGAGTTTTATCCGCGACAATGGCAACCTGATTAATACCGAGGTTGGTGGGCGCGATATTGTGGTGGCCTACGATGCGCAGATGGAGAGTATTGGTGTCTACTACAACACCAGCGGCCAAGCCGCGTCCAGTATTGATTTCTGGGGCAATCTCAACGGAGATGAAAATCCTCAAAACCGTTTGCCAAGGGTTGAGACGGTTAAGGCGGGGCTCTATTGGTGCGTGTGGGTGAATTATTTTTCAGACACAGACCTTAACAGAGTGGGTGCTAGTGCCGCCGATTCAATGTCTCCGACGGCGTCTCGCCAAAGTGCTTCTTGTACAGCTGGGTGAAGTGACTGGGGTTGGTAAAACCCCAGGCAAATGCCACATCGGCGACATTGGTTCCCGTGCGGTGGGGAACGGACAATTCTTCACGAACCCGTTTTAATCGCTCCATTTTGATAAACGACATGGGGCCCAGTCCATAGCGACGGGAAAAATCGGATTGCAACTTGCGGGCGCTGACCCCGGTCACTTTAACCAGATCACTGATGGCGATGTCCTGTCGCAAATTCGCCATCACATATTCCACGGCCAATTTCAACTTGTTGTCGACCTGCCCGGGAAGTTGAGGTTCCTCTTCCAGGTTGGTGTACATCAGTGCCGTCAACAGCATTTCATTCATGGCTCTACCACTGATGCCGCGACTGAGCAGAGACTGCTCATCTTCCATCTCTGTTGCCATGGATCGCAGTAAATTGGCGATACTTAACCCGGTACCTTGTTGCATATCGAGCATGGTGGGCAATTGGATGCGAGCCAGACCATCCGTGCCTTGATGTTGTTGTGCAAATTCCTGGATCACATCAGGACGAATCCGTACCAGTACCACGCTGCAATCTTTCCAGTATAAGTCCACGGGGTCACCGGGTGACAACAGTAGAGCGGAATGCTGCGCCCTGGCATCTTGTTGGCTGTGATTGGCCAGGATACCGCCGGATTGGGGGGCCAGGAGGAAGTAGTTCTCGGCAGGGCTGGTAAAGCGTTCGTGAATGTCGCCACTAAAGCAGGCGCCGCCGACATCCAGACAAGGCAGACGCACCAGTGAACCCCGCACCTGCCCCGGGCCTTTTGCTTTGTAGTGGCGCGGCTCAAATATTCGCGCAACTGCAGACTCCACCTCGGACAACTCCGTAGACGACAGGTATTCATAGCTGTCGAATGGGTATGTCTGGGGCGGTTGAGCCGTTTTAGGCAGGTGAGGGCTGTCCATGGTGGTTGTTGTTTGCTTCGAATAGCCGGTGCAGGTTTCAGTGTATCAGAATCTGCGCTGACAGCACGGCCTCATTCAAATGATAGCCCATGGGTATCTGCCTTTAGATCAATGCCTTCGAAGCATTGCAATTCTTAATGCTCAATGGAAATAAGCAGTTGGGGCATTTGCGCAAACTCGATAGCGACTGCGCGCAAACTCGATACCGTCAGATGCTTTTCCTGGATTACCTTAGACACATCCCCGGCGAGATCCGGCAAACCCCGGCAATGAGAGGAAAGCGTCATGGTTGTTCCACATTTGCTTACCACCGGTCATTTTGAGCAAGGCCCATTGCAAGAGATTGAAAGACGACTCTGTCGGCAGATCTCGGAATCTTTGACCCACGGCACTAAGGTGGTCAGTCTGAGGGCGCCAGCCGGGTACGGGAAAACCACACTGGCGCGTCAGAGCCAGCGCCTTTTGGAACAACAGGGCGTTGATTGTCGTTATCTGAGCTTGACTGCGCAACATAACAAGCGTGCAGCATTTGTCGATTTGTTGCAGCGCAATTCCTGTCGTCTGGAAACTTGCCGCCAGAACTTCACTCGCTTTCGCAACTTGATTATTGATCAGTTGGACTGCCGTCAGGATACCCTGGTGATTGTTCTCGATGGCTTGGAGCATATTCTCAGTCGGGAGATCCAGGAGTTTATCAGTCGCATGATCTTTTCGTCGTCGGCAGCCGTTACCTTTATGTTGCTGTCGCGAACTGAACTGCCTCTGCCCCTGAGTGAGTTGCGAATGCAGGGACGTTTATTGGAACCGACTCTGCAGCAGTTGTCTCTGTCAGATTCTGAAGTGGGCGAGTTGGGCGCCCGAATCCTGGGTTATAAGCTGGATTCGACGTTGATTGATGGCATTCAGAAAAAGACCATGGGTTGGAGTGCCGGCGTGACAGCTGCGCTGCAGGCCCTGCAACAAGCACAGGAACCGAAGTCTTCGCTGCAACAATTCAGCGGGCGCGACAGGGGGCTTGTCAGCTATTTCCGCGAGAACGTGTTTTCCCGTCTGGGGACTGAACTGCAACAATTCCTGCTCACATTTTGCGAAAATCCCCTGATCTCCCTGGCCCAGATCGACAAGATACGCAGCGATGGCGTTCGAATGATGGAGGCCATTGAGTCTCAGGGGGTGTTAACAACAGAAATCGCCCGTGATCGTTCGTATTGTCATTTACTGCCACTGTTTCAAGAGTTTCTGAATCTGGAGGCTCAATACCGCCGTACCAGTGAAACGACGGTTAGTGATCACGACAAGCCCAATCGCGTGATTTATGCGGATTTCGATTCCCATCATCGCCAGCAGGCCACCCAAGCGGAATCCTGGCCCATGGTGGAATCCCTGACCAACCGTGAGCAGCAATTGTTACAGCTGATTTCCGACGGCGATACCAATCGGGAGATTGCTGAAAAACTGTTTATCTCAGAGCAAACCGTCAAGTGGCACCTGAATAAGGTCTACGCAAAACTGGGTGTGAAGAATCGCACCACTGCCGTTGCCAAGGCTCGTTCTTGCTGCGCTATCTAAACGAAGGAGAATCCTATGACACCACAGGCATTGGTCGAATTGGTGACCAGCTTTTATCACCTCTTTGAGTCCGGCAATGCTGAGGCTGCCGCCGATCTGCTTTCCGAAGACATCGAGTGGCATAACCCTATGCCCGAGCAGATTCCCTTTGGTGGAGAATACCGGGGGAGGGCTGCCGTCATCGCATATTGGACAGAGTTGATGGCGGCACTGGAAATGGGCCCTATGGAGGTCGATCAAATGGTGGCTCAGGACGATACGGTTGTTGTTGTCGGGCGAGAGTCCAGTACCGCTCGTTCCACTGGCAAGGAGTATCAGATCCATTGGGTGCATCTCTACAAAATCACCGACGGCAAAATTGTCTATGTGCGGGAATACAACCACACTGCCGCCATGTTGCAGGCGTTTGTCTAGTGGGAGCACGTGATGCAAGTTCAATCCATTAAACAATTGGACCCCTGGCGCGACCCCAAAGCTGATTTATGGCGAGGCGTAGAGGTTGAATCGGTGCCGCTGATGGCCACCCCGCTGCCTATGCAGCCCACGGAATATATCCGAGAAAAGTGGAAGGAAAAGCCTTACGGCCAAACCCCTTCTGTGGACGTTCAGGTGGTGCGCGACGAACGCGAAATCGCCTTTCACCTAAGCTGGTTTAGCGGCAGTAAACACGGCAAAGACGCGGCGGCCATCGCGTTACCGGTTAAGGGAAATCCGATCCTGGTGATGATGGGATCGCGTACAGACCCCATTCACTTTCTGCACTGGCGCAACGATGGCAAACCGGTCCGCTCCACTTTTTCGGAGGGCATCGGCAGTACCCGCCCGGGTGCCGAGGTATTGCCGGGTGCTGAAGCTCACTGGAGCGATGGGCGCTGGCGTTTGGTGATCACACGTGCTCTGGGGCGAGACGCGGAGGTTGCGCCCTTGATTCCCGGCCAACCCACCAAAGTGGGGTTTGCCATCTGGAACGGAGCCAACGACGAGCGCGCCGGCCTCAAAGCGTTTTCAATCGACTGGAAAGAATTGCATCTGTAATACCCCGGGATAAAGACTATGAGCGTTAATCAACGTCAAGTGGCCATGGTGATGGATCTGAACAAGTGCATCGGTTGTCAGACCTGCACCGTTGCCTGCAAGACTCTTTGGACTCGCAATGAAGGCCAGGAGCACATGTTGTTCAATACGGTTAACACTGCACCGGGTGCAGGAACCCCGCGCAATTTTGAACAAATGGGTGGTGGATTTCGCAACGGTAAGGCGCAATCCGGCCAGCTGCCGACTATGGCGGACTGGGGAGAAAAATTCGAGTTAAACTTTGATGAGGTATTCTACGGCGGCGAATCAGACATGCCACTAAACGCCAAAACCGGCGAACCCGATTGGAGCGCCAATTGGGATGAAGATGTGGGCGCGGGAGAATACCCCAACAGCTATTACTTCTATTTGCCCCGCATCTGCAACCACTGTACCCATCCCGCCTGCATGGCGGCCTGCCCTCGCAAGGCCATTGAAAAACGCGAAGAAGACGGCGTGGTATTGATTAATGAAGACCGCTGTCGCGGTTATCAATTCTGCGCCGAGGCCTGTCCCTACAAAAAAATCTATTTCAACGAACAAAAGGGAGTCTCGCAAAAATGCATTTTCTGTTTTCCTCGCCTGGACGAAGGGGTTGCCAACGCTTGTGCACGCCAGTGCCCGGGGCGGGTGCGCTTTGTTGGCTACCTGGACGATGAAGAGGGGCCAATCCACAAGTTGGTGTACAAATACAAGGTGGCACTGCCTCTGCATCCTGAATACGAAACGGGCCCCAATGTGTTTTATGTACCGCCGCTGTCACCGGAAATGATTGACGACCAAGGCAATCCAACAGGGCAGGATCGAATACCTCTATCGTATCTGGAATCGTTGTTTGGCGATGGGGTTAAGGAGGCACTGGACTTACTCAAATCCGAGCGGGCCATAACCCAGACGGGTGGCGAGTCGGAACTGATGGATCTGCTGATTTCCCGCAAGTGGCAGGATCTGTTCGGCCCCTTCAGCAAACACCCCAGAGACGCCGAGCGATTGCGTATCACTGACGCGGCAGACCCCATCAAGATGTTTGATCCTCAACTGGCGACGACCGCCGTAGAAGAAGAGACACAGATTGTACGCTTGATCGATCCCGCTAATTCCTAACAACCTTAAAGAGTATCGAAACGAGGTTAACGACAATGACGGCGGAGATAAAACGTCGCGGTTTTCTAAAAATGCTGGGTATGGCCAGCGGCACCCTGGCGGCCCCGAGCTTTACCACTCAAGCCGCCAGCAGTTTGACCAGCCTGGCTGACAAACGCGCACCTGCCTATCAAAGCTATAAAGATCTCTGGCGGGAGCAATGGCGTTGGGACAAGGTCGTACGGGGTACGCATCTGATCAATTGCTGGTACCAGGCGGCCTGTTCCTGGGATGTGTACGTGCGCGATGGGCTGGTGTACCGGGAAGAGCAGGCGGCGGAATACCCTCAAACCAACGCCGACGTACCCGATTTTAATCCCCGAGGCTGTCAAAAGGGTTGCTCGTTTTCCCAGAGAATCTACGACCCCACCCGTATTCGTTACCCGCTGAAGCGGGTGGGAGAGCGGGGCTCGAATCAATGGCAGCGGGTCAGCTGGGATGAGGCCCTGGATGATATCGCCGAAAAATATCTCGATACCCTATTGGAGGACGGCTCCGACTGCGTGATCTGGGATCAGGGTCCTGGCGTGGATATGGGCACTACCTCGGCCGGGTTTATGCGTCTTGCCAATTTCACTCGCGCGATTATTCTCGATATGGTGTCTGAAACCGGAGACAGCCACCGGGGAGCGGCGGAAACTATCGGCACCTGTGGTGGCGAGCGCTCGGCGGACGACTTTTTCTATTCCGACCTGATTCTGATCTGGGGCTCCAACCCGGTCTACACCCAAATCCCAAACGCCCACTTTTTTACAGAAGCCCGATACAACGGCACCAAGATCATTACTATTGCCCCGGACTACAACGCTTCGGCCACTAAGTCGGATCTGTGGGTGCCTATAAAACCCACCACGGATGGAGCGCTGGCGATGGGTATTTGCCAACAGTTGGTGCAAAGCGGCCGAATCGACAAAAATTTTCTGCGAGAACAAACCGACATGCCGCTACTGGTACGTACAGATAGTGGAGACTTCCTCAAGGAGTCAGATGTTATCGCAGGTGGGCGCGATCATCGTTTTTACTTTATGGATGATAAGACCGATAAACTGACTCTTGCGCCGTTTGAAACATTAAAGCTCGACGGCTTCATTCCCCGCCTGGACGCCGATACCGAGGTTGTGCTGCACACGGGGGAGAAAGTGCGTGTACAGTCGGTATTCCAGCAGCTCAAACGTTCACTGCGGGAATATTCTCTGGACAAGGTTTCGAAAATCACGGGTGTCTCCGAAGGCATGATTCGCCGTCTTACCGACGAGATTGCAAACAGTAAGGCGCTTTCCAATGTAACCTCGAGTACCCTGACCAAGATGTACCACGGCAACCTGATTGAGCGCGCCCAGATGTTGGTTTGGGCCTTGCGGGGGCAATACGGTCACAAGGGCAGCGGATTTTCCGCGTTCCCGTTTATTCTCGGTGACGGTCTGGAGCCTTTTACCGCAACCCCTGATTTGGCCAGCTTAAAGGAGCTGCACCATAAAATGCACTCGATTTTTGTTGAGCGCATGAAGCAGGGCGACCTGGCAGAGCAGATCAGTTATGACATAGGCGCCTCGGCGTTCTACCCCAATTCAGGTCTGCCGTTTCATACCTCCGGTGCACTTTTTTGGATGGTCCATGGCGGCATGACGGATCTGTCCAAAAAAGATTGGGACCCCTATCTGCAAAAAGATGCAGACCAATACCTGACGGAGGCCTTGGACAAAGGTTGGCAGCCTCTCTATCCCCCAAAGGAAAAAACGCCTCGACTGCTGTTTAGCATTTCCACCAATACGGTGCGCCGGCTACGTGGTTCCAAGCATATTGTGAAAAAGATGTGGCCGCACCTGATGCATGTGGTGATGGATTTCCGCATGAACAGCACCACGCGCTACGCCGACTATGTACTGCCGTCGGCTGCCTGGTATGAGCGCACCAGCAGCCGTTGGTCTACCCAGTTAACGCCTTTTTATACCTTAACCACCAAAGCCACCGAGCCCTTGGGGGAATCCAAACCCGACTGGGAAATCTGCGCGCTGATTGCCGAACGGATTCAACAGAAGGCCAGACAAAGAGGGCTGACACGGATCACCAACGACTACGGAGAAGATATTCATCTGGACAAAGTCTACGATCTGTTCAGCATGGGCGGCATGTTTGGTCCCAAGGATGATGAAAAAGTGGCCCAGGCTCTTTACGAACTGTCGTCGAATGTGGAACAGATGCCTTGGGAGGAACTCAAGCAAAAGGGTTTTGCCCGCTACACGGGTTATGGCAACGCCGCTTTTACCGCGGGTAATATGACCGATATCGAACCTGGGGAAACCATTACACAATTCACTCATCACACTCGCGACAAGGTTCCCTGGGCGACCCAGACCCGACGCATGCAGTTTTATCTGGATCACCCTATTTATAAAGAAATGCAAGAGCAGCTGCCGTGCCATAAAGACGCGCCCAATGTGGGAGGCAAGTTCCCGCTGGTGATGAGCAGCGGCCACGCCCGCGAGAGCATCCATTCCACCTGGCGGGATAATCCGCTGATGTTGCAACTGACTCGCGGGCAACCGTTCCTCTGTATCGGCACCGAAGATGCCAAACTCCGGGGCATAGAAGATGGTGATTGGCTGCGGGTATACAACGATGTCGGGGGCTACGAGGTGCGGGCCAAACTGGCGCCATCGACCCGTCCGGGGCAGGTGATTATTTACCATGCCTGGGAGGACCACCAGTTCCGCAAGGGCAGTATGCGCGATGTGACGCCTTCGCCGCTGAACCCTGTGGAGCTGGCCGGCGACCATCCTCACTTGAAGATCGCATTTGGCTGGGGGCAGATCGGTTTTTTCGATCGGGACACGCTGGTCGAAGTCGAACGCCTGCCCACCAAGGCCCAATAACTATAATGAACGGACGGACCAAAACATGCCCCAAGCAACACTCAAATCCGGCTCGCTACCTTTGAGCCCGGTTCAACGCTCCTCCCTTTACCAGCGATTTGCGGCGCTGTTTCGGGTGCCCGATTGCGGCAGCGAGGCCATGCAGGCGTATATGGAGGCTTTCGACCCGGCGGTTTACCAGCAGGCCAGCGCGCTCTATGAGTCGGCCTATACTTCCAAAACACAAGACCTGATTTATGAGGAACTGACCCGATTTTACGATTTTTTCGGATTGCAGCGGGCCGCCGATGCCGAATTGCCGGATCACCTGAGTGTGGAGCTGGATTTTATGCACTACCTGACCTATCTGGAGCAGCAGTGCCTTGTGCGTAACGAAAACCCGTCAGACATCAGACGGGCGCAGCGGGATTTTCTCAGTCACCACCTGTGGCCGTTGTGCGATGGCCTGTATCAGGGCTTTCACAGCCGGGACGAGCAGGCGCGTGAACAGATCGCCAATCTGTTTGATTTTGTCGCGCAGGAGTTGCAACAGCTCAACACCAGCCCCGCACAACTGTCTGCTTCGTTTCTTACTCACACAGCCCTCTCATAAATCAGAATTTGACAAAGGAGCCATGAATGCCAAGTCTAAAACCCGTTATGCAGCTGCTAACGCTGACGCTGGTGGTGCTGATAACCACCAGCACTGAGGCCAGGTCGGTGCAATACGACGCGGAATTCAAAAAACTTCGCCAACAGCATCAGGCACGTTGGCGTGAGCAGGATAAACAACTGGATCGCCTGTTGGCGGCGATGAAGAAAGAACATGGAAAACCCCCGAATATCATCCATATTCTGTGGGACGACAACAGTTTGGGGGAAGTGGGTGTACCACTGATGAACAAAGTGTTGGGCTTTGACACACCCAATATCAATCAGATGGCCGCCGAGGGCATGAGTTTTACCCGCATGTACACTGAACCTTCGTGTACCCCAACCCGCACTGCGGCCTTGACCGGTCGGCTGGCGGTTCGCGCCGGCATGACCAAAGTGGGGTTCCCGCCCGACGGCATGGGATTGCACAAGGACGAGGTCACTATTGCCGAGGTGCTGTCCAAGGCGGGCTATCACACCGGATTTATTGGTAAGGGGCACCAGGGGGATATCGAACAAAGTTACCTCAACCATCAGGGCTTCGACTACGCCAATTTTTCCATGTACAACCAGTTTCCCTATATGACCTGGCAGGTGCCGGCGGCGGCTGCCGGTATGGTGCAGGGACTGTTTCCATTCCAACAGGATAAACGCTACACACTGGATCAGCGCTTTCGCCCGCTGGGGTATCTCAATCAGCTGGAAGGCCGCAAGGGCGAAAAGCCCGAGGTCTATCTGGGCATGAGTGGCAAGGACTACAAACAGATTCTGCGCGATCACCAGGCTAAAACGCTGGCCTATATTCGCGAGCACGCCGATGGCGACAAGCCCTTTTACCTGGCCTACTGGCCTCACGTCTATGACTTTGCCCGTAAACCCAGCGAATATACCACCAGTGCCAGTACTCCTTACGCCCAGAGTATTGTCGACCTCGATCGCCAGGTTGGGGAAATTCTGGCGCAGTTAAGGCAGGTCGGTATCGCCGAGAATACTCTGGTCATCGCCATGGCGGACAATGGTCCCATGCACGAGCTGGCACCCCTGGGTCCTCACGAAGCGGTGTTTCGCGGTGGCAAGGGCGATTATCTGGAAGGCGGCATCCGTGTGCCCGCATTCGCCTGGTGGCCCGGAACTATTGCGCCGGGACAAGTAGTGGGAGACATGATTTCTGTGCACGACCTGTTCACCACCTTCGCGCGCCTGGGAGAGGCGCAAAAGCGAGTGCCCACCGATAGAGTCATCGACGGCATAGACCAGACGGCGTTGCTGTTGTTGGGCGATGGCGAGTCCCGTCGGGATTATTACCATGTGTATACCGGCCCCGTATTGGCGGCCAGCATCAAACAGCAATTCAAGCGGGTGTGGGTGGGAGAGCGACCTGGGCTGGTCGGCGAAAACTTTTACGACCTATATAAGGATGTGCGTGAAGAGCATGGAGACATGCCTCCCTATCTGTGGGCATGGGCAGCGTTTGACCATATGAAAACCCGCCATCTGGAACAGATGCAGCAATACCCCAATCGCCAGCCTACTCTGGGCAAACCTTACACCGGCATCAGGGATCTGCCCCTGGAAGCCGAAAGGCTTTCTGAGACCGTTCCGCACTGATTGGAATATCTGTGCCCGAAGCCATCCGTGCGGATGTCTTCGGGTTGCAGGATTTGTTATCTATGCTCCCTTGAGGCGGTTTACGCCGCTATATGCCCCAGGTTCATAAAACACTTGTGGGATATTTCTGCAGTATCAAGGACGCCTTTTATAAAGGGACCTTAACCCCTGGGAATCCCATACCATCACCATTATCGTGACAGCTTGTCTGGCAACGGTGGCTGCTCATTGACCCATCATATTGTGAATAACTTCCTGAATCACTTTCAGCTGCCCGACCTCGAAATCGGTAGATGTTGTCATCAAGATGGAGAAAAATCGCTCAAATGCCCGTGGGACGGCGGTTTGCGGTTGCTAGCGGCCAGAATCAGGCGTATTCTGGACTGGCGCCTGAGTGGTCTATACTAGGTGGGAATACACGCCATACCAACTCTTACAAAATATTTATGGCATTGCTGCAATTTCAACCCAAATTCCCGAGCCGTTTTTGTCTTGGCGCTCTCCTTCTCCTGTTGCTGAATCTGGCCGCACCGTCGACCTTCGCCACGACCATTCCCGAGGGCAAAGTGCAGATGGTCAATGCCATCATGATGAATATGCGTTGGCCCGGTGAAGAGCGATTTGGTGAATTTATTGTCGGTATGTATGGCCGCGACCCGGAGTTGATGCGGGTTCTGCAGCGAGACCTCGGCAAATACAGTGTCCGGGGCAAGCGGCTGAGAGCTGTACAGTACCAGTCGCTCTACGCCGCACGCGAAGCACACGTGCTGCTGATGAGCAACAGCAAGAACGACCGCCTGTTTGATGCCAACCGCCTGCTGCGCCAGAGCGGCACCTTGATCATTACGGACGATCACGACGACCGCGGCAGCGTCATGATCAACTTTGTCTATCCCTCCTCCAACCGACTCTCCTTTGAACTGAACCGCAGCAATGTGATTTATGAAGGGCTGCAACTTTCGAAAGAAATCCTGCTGTTTGGCGGTACCGAGCTGGATGTGGCCGAGCTCTATCGCGAGACTGAGGCCAAGCTGCAGAAGGTGGTGACCCAGGCTCGCAAACAGCAGGAAAAACTGCGCGCTCAACAGGAGCTGCTGGGCAAGCAGGAGAAAAAGATTGTCGACAAGGAGCGGGAGCTGGGCGCTCTGGAGAAAAACCTGGGTGAGATCCAGTCCAACCTGAACCAGAGTGAGCAGCGGCTGGCCACAAATATTGCAAAATTGTCAGCAAAAGAGGCTCTGCTGCAGGAAAAAGAAGCGATCCTCGCCGAAAAAGAAGCCAGTATCGAGGGCTATTCCCAGAAGATCGAACAAAACCAGACACTGTTGGCGGCGCAGTTGCAGCAACTGCAAATGCAGGAACAGTCCATCGCTGAAAAGAACGCCGTGCTGAATGAGCAGGTCGGGGTCATCCGCAACCAGCAATTCATTCTGGTGGCGGCCGGCGGTGTCATCTTGCTGGTTATTGCATTGGTGAGCCTGATTTATCGAAATTATCGGGCCAAGAACCGCGCTAACCTGATGCTCGAACGCAAGACCCAGGCGCTGCAGGACACCATGGGTGAACTGAGCCGGGCGCAGTCCCAGCTGCTTGAAAGTAAAGCGATGGTGGCGAAACACCTGTCCAGCATTGCTGATTTTGCCCGCAATCTGGACTTTGAAGATAACTACACCCCGCTGGCGCTGGAAGCCAATACCGGTGAGGCCAGTACCGATGAAGAGCTGCAGATCATCGTCGACGGTATCAACAATACCAGCCGTACGCTGATGGAGGATCATAAAAAGCTGGTGCAGGCGGAGCACGAACTCAATGAACTGAACTCGATGCTGGAGCAGAAGGTCAGAAATCGCACCGCTCAGCTGCAAGAGGCCAATGAGAAGCTGGTGCAGCTGACTGAGGCCAAGAGCCAGTTCCTCTCCACCATGAGCCACGAAATCCGCACCCCGCTCAACGGTGTGCTGGGGATGGTGGAGCTGCTCAAGGA
The DNA here is from genome assembly GCF_011683955.1 of Pseudomaricurvus alkylphenolicus. GTDB lineage: Bacteria > Pseudomonadota > Gammaproteobacteria > Pseudomonadales > Cellvibrionaceae > Pseudomaricurvus > Pseudomaricurvus alkylphenolicus. The sequence continues at coordinate 29,809 of NZ_JAAQPI010000007.1, read as the reverse complement.
TACCTCCCTCACCGCTCAACAGGGACGCTATCTGGAAACCATCCACACTTCAGGCGAAGTGCTGCTCAGCGTTATTAACGACATTCTGGACTTCTCCAAGATCGAAGCCGGCAAGATGACCATCGAGAAGGTGGAGTTCGATCTGGAACAGCTGATTTATGGCTGTGCCGACATTTTTGCACTGCGCACCCATGATGACCTGACCTTTGCCACGCACATACCTCCCTCGCTGAATACGCGCCTGAAGGGTGATCCCACCCGCATTCGCCAGGTGGTGCTGAATTTGCTCAGTAACGCGTTCAAATTTACCGAATCCGGCGAGATCCGCCTGTTTGCCGGAGAGGTGGAGTGTGAGAACGGCGAAAGCCGCTTCCACATCAGTGTGAAGGATACGGGTACCGGTCTCTCGCCCGAACAATGCCGCAATATCTTCAGCGCCTTTACCCAGGCGGATACCAGTACCACCCGTCGTTATGGCGGCACCGGTCTGGGGTTGGCGATCAGCCAGCGATTGGCAGCGCTGATGGGTGGGGAGTTGCATGTTAAGAGCAAGTTGGGGCAGGGGTCGACGTTCAGTCTGACGTTGCCCATGGTTGAGGTCGAGGAGGCCACTGAGGTCTTCAGTCAGCCTCTCAAAGGTCACAATCTGTTACTGCTGGATCCCACCGGTGAGCATGAGCTTTTGCTGGAGCACGTGGATGCCTGGGGTATGCATTCCGAGATTACCCGCAATGCAGCCGATACCGTCAGCCGTATGCAAAATCACCCCATGCACCTGATTCTGCTGTCGGAGCAGGTGGGTGATCAAAGCGGGCTTGAGGTGGCGCGCGCGCTGCGTCAGCATGTCAGCTGCCCGCCGTTGATGCTGCTGAGTTCTTCTCCGATGTCACCGCAAATGCTCAAGGACAGCGGGCTCGCCGGTGTTATGGAGACACCACTGGCGCCCAGCCGTCTGCATAATGTCTTGATGCAGCAGTTCCTGAATATTCCCAAAACTGCGGCGGCGAGCGAAGCAACGGTGGCAGACAAGCCCGCCCGTTTCGGTAGCCTGAGAGTTCTGGTGGCCGAAGATAATCAGGTTAACCAGATGGTTATCAAAGGTTTGCTGAAGAAGTTTGGCATTACGCCGGTGATTGCCAACAACGGCATAGAAGCGCTGACCAGTTATGAGGAAAGTCTGGAGACGGTCCCCCACGGTTTCGACATCATCTTGATGGATTGCGAAATGCCGGAGATGGATGGCCTCGAGGCGACTCGCCGGATTCGTGAAATCGAGCATGATAACGCGGAGAATTACACGCCGATCGTGGCGCTCACCGCCCATGCGATGGATGAGCATCGCCAGCAGGTGATTAATGCCGGTATGGATGCCCATCTTGCCAAACCATTGAAGGCCGATGCGCTGGAACAAACCCTGGAGAAATACTGCGAGCGGGCAGATTTTTCCAGCGAATAGCGTTTAATGCCTCTCTTTTCGGGCATTAGCAGCCCGTTTGTTAAATCGTTTTCCTCTAATAAAACCGACTATACTTTAGCCAATTGGGAGCAGCAGCGGCAGGGATTCTTTCTGAACGCATCATCGCGAGGTTCCAGTGATGAATACCGTGACCACGATTGTCGATACTTCGCATACGGATCAGCATACGCTGGATCGTGCTTTTGATTTGGCGCTTCACCAGGGGGCGACCTTGCATCTCCATGGCCTGAGCTGCGGTTACAGCGAAAAGAGCGGTGGCAATGGCAAGGAACTGTTGATGATGGACAGCCAATTGTCGGATATCAAACATCGCGCCCAGGAGTTGGGTATCACCACCACAACGTCGCAAAGTCATGGCCACTTGTGGGAGTCGGCGTTTCTGGCAATCCTGAAGAATCAGGAAAATCCGGTGGTGGTGACGAGTTATCCGGACCGGCATTTGTGGCAGCAGTGGTTGCCCTCGGCGGTGATTAACAAGTTTATTTTTCAGTTCCCCTGTGATGTGTTGATGGTAAAAGAGCGTGAGCATTGGCAGCAGCACCGTGCGTTGATGTTGATGGGGCCGGAGTTGAGCGATAACGGCAAGCACAAAGACGATAATGTAATGGATGTGATTCAGCGCACGGCGGCCTGCGGCAAGCAGCTGGAGTCTTTTGGACTGGAGGTGTTTTATCTCTGTGTGTATCCGGAGTCCCAAAAGATGGAAGGGGCGGATAAGTTGCAGGATTCGGATGCGGTGCGAGCGACGCATATGATGTTTCGGTGGGGTGAGCCGGAGAAGGTGGTGCCGGAGTTGATTGACGAATGGGATATTGATTTATTGGCGGTGGATATTATTAAGGCGAAGGCTTTGGGCAAGCGCGAGGGGGCTTATATTCATCGGCTTGGGCAAAAGATTAATTGCGATATCATGGCTGCGCATTGACAACAGCAATCTGGTCTTGAAATTCCATGACCGGAATTTAATCGTAATCTTATGATCGGGATGTAATCCCGAAAACTCTCGTAGGGTGGATTAGGCGCTTGCGCCGTAATCCACCGTTTAGATGTTCAGGTTCTGTAAAATTTTCATCGTGAATGGGCTTTTAGTCCCGTGCCTCAACGGGCGGTCGGGGTGTTGTTTTCGGCGCTGATCGGCGGCCCTCCGGGCTGCCCTCAGTCCCCAAAAAGCCCGGCAAAAAACGCCGGTCTTTTTGACTCCATCGGCGCTCGCTCTTTACGCTCCGAAAACAACACCCCGACCACCCTTTACACCGAGGTATGCGCAGTCTTGTGCCTTAATGGTTTACATCGCTTCTTTGTAAAGTGAGCGCTTGGGCTCAGCAAACACTTTTTCGATCATAGGTATAAAAAATTCCAACGGCTCGCTGTCGTAGTCGGGGTCAAAACTGTTTTGGTCGTAGCGGTGGCAAAATTCGGCGCAGGCCTGATAGTAGGGACTGTCTTTGAAGGCGTCGCGGCCATTGCGGTCGAGGCCGAGGTAGTGGAAGAAGTAGTAGCCCTGGAAGATGCCGTGGTGTTTGATGATCCAGTGGTTTTCTTCGCTGACGTAGGGCTGCAGCAGGACGGCGGCGACGTCGGCGTGGTTGGTGGGGCCGAGGGTGTCGCCAATGTCGTGCAGTAGTGCGCAAACCACGTATTCTTCGTCACGGCCATCGCGGTGGGCACGGGTGGCGGTCTGGAGGCAGTGTTCGAGGCGGTCGACGGGAAAACCACCAAAGTCGCCTTTGAGCAGCATCAGGTGGTCGATAATACGTTTGGGCAGTTCTTGAGCGAAGGCAAAGTATTGCTCGCCGATGATGGCCCAGTCTTCCTGAGTCCCTTCTGTCATTTGCTTGAATTTGGCTCTCGGGGCCGCTGCGTCTGTGCTCATATTGATGTTCTCCAGGCTGCCTGAGTTGTTGGAAATAGGCTATTGGGTGTTGAATTGTTGTTTTCAGCTTAGCTCAACATCGATATGCCAACTGTCGCCTAGGTAACAATTTAGACAGTGGCCAACATACAGCCAATCACCCATCTGGATTGCGAGCCGCTGAACTCGGTGCCGTCGGTTGTCAATCGGATGAGGATGTCTGCACGCGGCTACCACTGCATTGTCAGCATTTGTCTCAGGGGTTGCCGGGTCTTTTTATATGATTTATTGTCAAATCTGACAAGTATCAGGAAAGACCATGGGCAGACCCAGTGTAAAAGCCGAGCGCACCGAAGAAATATTGAATGCCTTTGAGCGCTGTGTGGCGCGTTATGGGGTAGAGGGGACGTCGTTGGAGCGCATTGCGGAAGAGTCGGGATTGCGGCGCAGCCTGCTGCGCTATTACATCGGCAACCGCGACGAGATGGTGGAGGCGTTGGCTGATCGATTTATTGCCAGGACCGAAGGGTATTTTCGAGAGTTGGAAGCCGAGCTTCCCGAAGAAAATCGCATAGGAGCCATGATCGATCACTGGTTTACTCCCTATGAACCGGAAGATTCCACGACACTGGTGGCCGAAGCCCTGATCGCCAGTGCTGAACGCTATCCGGTTGTGCAGGGGAAGCTTCGTGATTGGTACGACCGGCTGGTAGGCTACTTTGCGGCGGCAATATCTGCGGATTATCCGGATGTTGACAAGGATCGCTGTTGGATGGTGGCCTTGGGGATCGTCAGTATCTTTTTTAACCACGACTCTATGGGCTCATTGGGCTTACCCAGTCGTTACGGGAAGGCGTCGGCTGAAGCAGCCCGATTGCTGGCATCAACGTTAGGTTAAGCGCTTAGAGGGGCAAATTTCGTTAGCATGCCAAGGCCTGCCAAACGACCGAATTTTAGTGGTCCCAAAAAAAGAAAAGCCCCGATAAACGGAGCCTAAGCAAGAGGAGAGCAAGAGAAAACACCATCTCTTGCATACTCTGACTGGGGTCATCCCAAAAGGTTCCCAAAATTCTCACAAATTTATCACTTTTTTCTGGCTGAGCTCTGGAGATGCTCGTCGCGGCTTGCGAGTTTGGCGAAGAACGCGGATTTTATCTGCAATTTATCCGAATATTGATGTTTTCGGCAAATTTGGTGGCAGAATAGACACTGCTTCCCTGTAAGGCAAAAGTACCGCCAATCGACATCGGTCTCGCGATCAATCGCACTGGGCTCTCTTTCTGCAAGCGGGCCGATTTCCACGATGCCGGCGTTGATAAAAGCAATCTCCAGATCGGGATAATCGTTTCTCAATGTCAGCGAAGACACAAATTGTCCGAATTGGTCTTTTTTCAGGCTGAAAGGGTCAAGTATTCCTACAGGCCTGAGGTAAAATGAGCCCGAACAGAGTAGATGTTGATGAAGATAAACCAGGTTTTTTACTGGGTTAAAGATTCAAACATGGCCGGAGCTTCTCTCACTCGCCCAGCGGCCACAGGTGAAAGCCTCTCACCTGTTGCAGCGCCAAAAAATGTCGGGCAATGGCGCTGAAGTTAGAGGTTTCTTTGGTATGGATGATCATCTGATAGGCGATGACCTTGCCCTCACTCTCCAGCTTATGAGAAAAACTGCTGACGGTGGCTTGATACTCCCGAACCATGGATTCGACTTGATTGGGGGACAGGCTCTCATCGCGATTGAAGCTGACCGTCAGTCGCGCATACTGGCGTGTCGGCATCATGTCGATCATGCGATTAAAGACTGTCAGAGTGACCAGAACCAGCACCGTGCACCATGCGGCGGCCAGATAAAATCCTGCCCCCACCACTATGCCTATGGCGGATGTGATCCAAATGGAGGCCGCGGTTGTCAGTCCCCGTACGATCATTTTGTCTTGCATGATGACACCGGCACCGAGGAAGCCGATGCCGGTCATGATTCCCTGGGCCATGCGGGTGGGGTCCACCCGAACGCTCTCTGCGTGTTTGCTGGGAATCATCTCCCATTGAAAATCCATGAGCAGCATCAGCAATGCCGACGCCAGGCAAACCAATATATGTGTACGAAATCCCGCAGCGCGCCCCCGGTAGGCGCGATCCAAACCAATCAGGCCGCCAATCAGAACCGCAATCAACAAACGCAGAATCGGTTCAGTCACCACGTTCTCGTACAAACTTCCCCCTGATAAGCCGCAGACCTGTCTTAAGTATAGGCAGAAATGATAAATACGCGTGTTAGAATAGTGGCTATGATTACCAGCCGTACCCGCCTTGACCGATACCTGAGTTCACAACTCAAGATCAATCGTCGTGATGTTCGACTGATGCTGGCCCAAGCCCGTGTTCGAGTGGATCAACAGCCGGCAACGGAGATTCACCAGGTCATCGATCGATTCTCGCGAGTTGAAGTGGATGGTGAGTTATTATCCGCGGCTCGGCCTGTCTACATCATGCTCAATAAACCGGCGGGTATTGTCAGCGCCACTAGCGATGAACAACATCGAACGGTGCTTGAGTTGTTGCCAAAACACCTGCGTGAGAATCTGCATCTGGTGGGGCGTCTGGACTATAACAGCACGGGGTTGGTTCTGCTGACGAACGATGGTCAGTGGTCAAGAACGCTGACATTGCCGGAAACCAAGGTCTCCAAACGCTACCGGGTGCACATGGCCAAGCCCATCACCGAACACTGTGTAAGGGCATTTGCCGAAGGAATGTATTTCCCTTACGAAGGCATTACCACCCGTCCGGCAAAGTTGAGCATTCTGTCTTCACACGAGGCCGAGGTCATTCTGGAAGAGGGGCGATATCATCAGATAAAACGCATGTTTGGTCGCTTTCAGAATGAAGTATTGGAATTGCATCGCGAGGCTGTTGGAGCTATAGAGCTTGACCCGGGTCTCAGTGCGGGACAATGGCGGTTTCTGAACGAGGACGAAATAAGGATGCCAGGTATTTTGATGCTTAAACCGGGTGCCTCCCTGACGACAACGTGAACTCCGAATTCATGCTACAGCGTTTCTGCCAATACCCTTTGTGGCCGAAAGCGGTAAAACAGCATGGCGGCCACCAGCAGTGTCAGCGCTTCGGCACCGGTCAGTGCCAGCAGGAAAGGCCAGTTTGGCAGCCACTGAGTCAGTATTGCCAACAGCAGCAGAGGCAAAGCCAGACTGCGCAAAGTGGCGACACTGGCTGAGGCTACCGAATGGTGGATGGAGGTGAGGTAGGCGGAGACCACCACGTTAAGGCCGTTAAACACGAATACGGGCCAGAGCACCTGGATAAAGTCTTCGGCGATGCTGACCAGCCTGGTATCTCCGTCAGTGACAAACAGACTCACCATTTGTGTGCCCTGGCTTAGAAGCAGCACGATAAAGATCACCGCGTTGATGATCACCGTGGTCGTAGCGATGGCCAGAAATTGCTGCATGCGCTGGGCGTTGCGTGCGCCAAAGCATTGGCTGCAGACGGCCTGCAAAGCGTCCGCTACGCTAAAGGCCAGCAGCAAACCAATAAACAGGCTGTAGCTGACCACGGTAAAAGCGGCCACGCCATCAACCCCCAAGCGTTGAATGATCACCAGGTTGAGGATAAAGGTAACCACGCCGGCGGATATCTCATTAATAAATTCCGACAGACCATTAAAGCAGGCGCGTCCAAGCTCTATCCAGCGAGACTGGCGCCAGTAAAAGCGCATCCAGCGACCGGGTTTGAACAGGTAGAACAACAGGGTAAGGATAGTGATCACGCTCGAAAGTCCCGTGGCCATAGCAGCGCCTCTCAGCCCCAGCCCCCAAACGCCGATCAACAGCCAGTCCAGCACCAGGTTGGCTGCGGCGCCCACGATCAGGCCCGCCGAGGCGAGGCTGGGGTAGCCGGCAATACGCACGAAAAAGTAATAGGTCACCGTCAGCAGCTGGGCGGGCAGAAACCAGATCAGGGTTTCAAAGTACTCCGCCATCAGCGGAAACAGCTCAGGGCCGGCTCCCAGCAGGGCGTAGAGGTGTTCAGCGGCATAGAGCCCCAGCGCCAGCAGCAGGGAGGCATAGGTGAGGGTGGCCATCAGCGTTTTACTGAAGATATTGCTGGCGCCGCGATGGTCCTTCTCGCCCACGCATTTGCCGGCGGCCACAGAGCCTCCTACCGCCATCATAAAGGCCATGCCAAAGGTAATGGAGAACACCGGGATGATCAGGTTGATGGCCGCCAGCGCCTCACTGCCCTCGTAGCGCCCTACAAAGATGCCGTCCACCACGGAGGCCGTAGACATGGCCAGCAGCCCCAGAGCGGATGGGATGGCGTAGCGCAGGAAGCTCTGGAAAGGGGCGCCCTGCAGGGCGTGATTGGTGCTGTCAGACATGGGGACCTCGATAATTGTCAGAATTGACAATATAGGCGAGTGGGGGCAATTTCAAGGGCTGTGAGGACTTCCGGTCCTCAGATCGCCATTCCCTGGCACTCAATCAGTCTAATAGCTCACTCTGCGGATCTCTGCCCCGAATACTCCTCATGATTACAAAACTCCAACAAAACTCTAAAAAACCTCCCACAAAGCACTGATCTGTTGGAGGAGCACTCGGTGCTAGCATGGTTTCAACCAAATCGATTTACGAATGAACCCCTAATCAATAGAGGCTGGAATTCGCATGAAATATATCGTCTTTACGCTGATTATCTTTTTCACTCCAATGATGGCCAGTGCAGATAATGAATCAATCTACGACCCATCCAACGGCACGCTATATATCCCAAGCTTGCATATTGAGGGCGACCCGCCGGATGTAATCTATTCCGTAGACATGATCAATCAAGGCGACTATGTCTTCACGGCCATCGATGTTGCTGAATATGAAGGTGCGGAGCTTATCGATAAAAACATCGCCATCTATGATCCCCAAGCAGATACTCTGCACATACCCAAACTGGTCATAGAGGGAGGAGATAAGGATGAGGCCTACGTCGTTGATCTCATAGAGGAGAGAGACGATCAGTTCTCACTGTCTGCAATTGTAGACTACGTCGAATCCGATTCCGTCGCCGGTGACGATGACGCTAATGTAGATCAGCGCCAAGATCAGCCTGCCCAGCTGCTTTCTTCGGGAAACTGGACAGACGAAAGCATCTGGGTAAACGGTGCCTTACCGACTGACGGTGCGGAGATAATCATTCCCTCTGGCATAACCTTGACCGTTGATGGTGAAATTCCAAGCCGGTTAAAGCGTATTACCATCGACGGCAATTTGCGATTTTCGACGAAGGTTAATACCCAACTTACCGTTGACACATTGATAAGCAACCATCATGGTCGGCTTGAGATCGGAAGTGAAGATCAACCCGTTGATAATGACGTGAGCGCTCGAATTATTTTTGCTGATTTTGGCCCCATTGATCGAAATGTTGATCCGCAGCAACTCTATCGTGGAGCCGTCTTGATGGGGCCGGTAGAAATCTGGGGTGCGGAAAAGACCTCTTGGTTGGAGCTGGCCAGGCATCCACAAAGAAATGAAATGGAATTGTTGCTATCTTCAGAGCCCATCGGATGGCGAGTGGGTGACAGATTGGTCGTAGCCGCCACCGATGTGGATGATCCTTCGAGTGACGAAGTGGTCACGATTGCTGCCATAGAAGGAAATGTGGTTTATTTATCCAGCCCTTTGCAAAAAGATCATGTCGCGTTTAGAAATGATCTGGCGGTTCATGTGGCTAATTTGACCCGCAACGTAGAGTTCCTCTCTGAAAATGCCGATATAAAGCATCGTGGACACGTTATGTTTATGCATAACCTGAACGTCGATGTGAATCACGCCAGGTTTTTCCAGCTGGGCAGAACGGATAAGACGATCCCCATCGATGACTATACCTGGTCCGGGGAGGAGCTTGTTAGAGAACAACTGGAAGGGAACAATATTCGAGGTCGTTACTCGATACATTTTCATCGAGGTGGAACAGGCTTGGACTCAATACCCGCCAGAGTTCGTGGATCGGTGGTCGAGGACAATCCCGGCTGGGCTTATGTGAATCATTCCAGCAATGTCGACTTTGTCGATAATGTTTCTTATAACGTTGTTGGAGGGGCTTATCAAACGGAGGCCGGCGATGAAAGGGGCTCGTTTATAGGCAACATCGCTTTACGTACCATCAACCCCAAAGATCCTCTCAATTGCGATTGTATTGAAGCCGTCGTTGATGTCAGAGAAGATCGTCAGGACTTTGCGTTTCAAGGTGACGGCTTCTGGCTGCATGGCGGTATGCCGAGAATGGAAGGCAATGTTGTTGCAGGGGCTTCCGGGCACGCTTATATCTATTGGACGGAAGGTCTCATTGAAACCTTAGATGGAGAAACCGGATTAACAAAAATCGACGTCGCGCAATTCCCTAATAGCCATCTATTGGATACCAACGGGAAAATCGACGTTTGGTATATGCCCATATCTTCCTTCAAAAACAATAAAGCCTACAATACCACCAAAGGACTGGAGGTGTTCTATTTGCATGCGCACCACAATTTCACGGTTGAGCAGCAGTGGGTAACCGAGGAGTATGTTGAGCAGCTGGGGTCTACTTTCGAAGATCTTACGATCTGGAATGTCAAAAAGTATGGCGTGGGTTTTCATTCTTCCGAAGGCGTTGAACTTAAGAATGTTCGTTTGGTGGGCGATGGTGACGTCAACAAGATTGGTGTAGATGCCGGGCATTTTCACAATCTGGTATCCTGGAAGTTTGAAAATTTCGAAATCGAAGGATTTGGCCTCGGCATGGATGTCCCAACCCAAGGTGATGTCCTTGTTCAAGGCGGAAGGTTCAGCAATAAAATCAACTTCCGTATCGAAAATCCACAACTGGCGCCTCGCAACCTGTTGTTCAGAGATATTCAACTGTCCGATTCATTCTTATCTTCCATTGCCGATGTGGTTAACTTCAGTCTGGAGCCAGACTTTACACTGAATGCCAAAATTCTCAATGGTGAGGAGCGGGGGAGTTCAGCCAAGCATCCGTTGTTCTTCCTAATGCCAGACCGCATCACATTTGACTTTGAAGGTTATCGCGACCTCGGTGTCTATTTCGATCAACAGGTTCCAGATTTTGTACCAATGCCAGAGGAAAACTCCATCTATAAAGGGCACCAGGTGCCGTTGGAGTTTGTGAACAAAAGCAATCAGCAACTCCTTGGGGAGCATAGACTCTATTTCGGAGGGGCGTTTCTTCCTCACAATGCGATGAGTATTCCTGGCCTTGTTGGCGGTAAGGTAGGCACCAAAGCGCCTCAGCCAACCCTGTTCCCTCCAGAAGAAATGTAAAAGTACAAAGTTATTACCCGTCTCTCGGGCGGGTAGGCTTGAATTTCCCCGTATAAATTCTGCGATACTCCCGATGTGGGGACTTGTTCCAAAACGACATTGAATCAATGCGCTTATAGCTGATGATGACCGTTTGGGGTAAGCAAAAGTACTTTTTTGAACATTCCGTATCCCGGCAAACCCTCTCAGAATCAAATTCGATGAATCGAGAGGGGTACTCGAATGTCTGATTCCCGAACGTTCGGTTTGGACGGTGTAGGTACGACACCCGGTGTTGCGGATATCCGTGTCTCCCCAGACGACATTCAGCGCTTTGTTCGTGATTCTGCAGCGATGCTCTTCATGGGCAAACGTTTGAATGCGCTGAATGGGCAGATCGCCCGGCGTTACACATTGTAAAAGAGGAGACAACGATGTCGGTACTACTGGTCGAAAACCGTGATGGCGCACTCTGGGTCACCTTTAATCGTCCCGAGGCTTTCAACAGCTTCTGCCCGGAAATGATGTGCGCCATCATGGATATGTGGGAAATGGCGGAGAGAGATGACAGTGTCAAGCTGGTGGTGTTGACCGGTGCAGGTGACAAAGCCTTTTCCTCGGGTGGCGATCTTAAACTCACCATTCCCTTACTCACGGGGGCTCGTCAGCCCGAGAACGAATTTGATCACCGGTATATGGATACCCCCGATTGGCCCTACCATGTGTTTCAGCGAAATCGCACCTTTTCAAAACCCGTGATTGCTGCGATTAATGGAGCAGCCATGGCAGGTGGTATCGAAATGATGCTGGCAACGGACATTCGTATCGCCGCTTCTAATGCAACTTTCGCACTTTCAGAAGTGAAGGTGGGCGTGATTGCCGCCGGGGGTTCAACTTCTCGCTTACCCAGACAATTACCATGGTGCCACGCCATGAAATTCCTCTTGACCGGCGAGACCATTAACGCCGAGCGCGCCCTGGAGATGGGGCTGATCAATACGGTGGTAGAACCGCAGGATCTTTACGATGAAGTCGAACGTCTAGTGGATCAACTTAAGCGAAACGCCCCACTGTCTATGCAGGCCATCAAACGCACAGCCCTTGCTACCAGCGGCATGACTTTGGAAGAGGCTTTTGCTCTGGAAGACGAGGAGGGCGCAGCGGTGTTTCGCACACAGGATGCGCTGGAAGGCCCCAGAGCTTTTGCCGAAAAACGTCAACCCAAGTATGTGGGGCGATAACCGTGAAATACAACTTTTGCATTTTGGAAAACGACAACTTGAGTCTGCTGCACTTGTGGACATCGCTCAAAGGCGAGGCCACGCCCTGCTGGACAAACTACCGGGACTCGGTAGAGGAGCACTTGCGGCAGATCGAGTTGGTACAACGCAAGGTCGTGTTTCTGGAAACGGCACGATTGGGTGACTATCGAGAACTGGCAGCGCGGGGAGACATGACCATCGTTTGCATGGACCCAATGACCGAGCCAGTGAAGAATGTTGTTTGCTTTTGGGATCTGCTTGAAGACTATTATGAACTCTCATTGTTTGACCGGCAGCCCTATGGAATATTGCTTCTCCTGTGGTCGAAATGGTTATTCTGATGTTGCAGAAGAAATTCAGTGAGTTTCAAGAGGGGGGTGATTTCGAACGGCAGCACATCACGTGACTATTGTTGCATCTTGAGCCCGGGTGTATCGTAGCTGCCGGACAGAAAATTGTGTAGGAGCGGTACCAATGAGCAATTTACCCTTGATGGACGGCATTACTCTGATCGACAGCGGTATGATTCGTGAGGGCCTGGCGGCGTGCTACGCGCTGGAGCGCGATGGACGTATTGCGATTATCGAGACCGGCACACGCAACTCGGTGCCTCGTATTCTGGCCTGGCTGGCGGATAATAGCTACGGCCGTGATCAGGTGGATTATGTGATCGCAACTCATGTGCATTTGGATCACGCCGGTGGTGTGGGGTTGTTGATGCAGGAGATTGAGGGGGCAACTTTGGTGATTCATCCCCGTGGGGCTCGGCATATGGCGCAGCCGGCTAAATTGCAGGCGGGGGCGACGGCAGTCTATGGCGAGGAGGCCTATCAGCAGATGTACGGGGATTTGATCCCGGTGTCGGAGGATCGGATGCATATCGCTGAGGATGGTTCCACTTTAACGCTGGGCGCTTCGACGCTGACGTTTTTGGATACTCCGGGCCACGCCAATCATCATTTTTGTGTGCATGAGTCCGTGAGTAATGGCTTTTTTACGGGGGATACGTTCGGGATTGCTTACCGTGAGTTGTTGGTGGCGGGGCGGCCTTTTATTTTCCCGTCCTCAACGCCGGTGCAGTTTAATCCTGAGGCGCTGAAGGCTTCCATTCAGCGAATGTTGGAGTTTGGTACCGAGCGCATGTTTCTAACGCACTATGGGATGGTGGAGGAGCCCGCCGCTTTGGCATTGGAGCTTTATGAGCAGATTGATGGTTATGTGGCGATCTGTGATGAGGTTTTAGCGCAGATGCCTGAGGCGGGGTTTGAGCGGGGGGCGTTGATTCAGGAGCGGCTGACGGAGTTTACGCTGGCTCGGGCGTTGGCGCATGGGTGTGAGGAGGCGACTGCGCGGGAGCATATTGCGTTTGATATGGGGTTGAATGCGCAGGGGTTGGAGGTTTGGTTGGCTGGCCGGTCTTAGGTTGGGTGCCACAGATCAAGGGACCGGACTCCTTGATTTTATCCCTCACTATTGAGGCGGCCCAGGGCGAAGTAAGGCTTCCGGTTGGGTGCCTCAAGCGGCAGTCAGGGTGTTGTTTTCGGCGCCCTCTTTAATGCTCCGAAAACAACACCCTGACCGCCTTTTACACCGTAGTTCATCAATATCTGTGCCTCAGAATCAAGGATCTGACCCCTTGAATTCCGTCACGTCGGCACTGAGAGTCGCTGGGTGAGATTTACTTTCGTGTAATCAATTCTACAAAGTTACAAGGCCGGGTTCGGTTATCCAACTGCGGCTGAATAATCTGTTCCCAACCGGTCTTGCAGGCGTTGTTGGAGCCCGGCAGGCAGAAGATGACGGTGCCGTTGGCCAGCCCTCCAATGCAGCGAGACTGGATGGTGGAGCTGCCAATTTGTTCGTGGGAGACCTGGCGGAAAAGTTCTCCAAATCCATCGATGACTTTGTCGAACAGGGGCAGCATGGCCTCCGGGGTGCTGTCGCGGCCGGAGAAGCCGGTGCCACCGGTGATGACAATGGCGCTAATCTCGGGGTCCGCAATCCAGCGGGAGGTGACGGCGCGAATCTGGTAGATGTCGTCTTTGACGATGCAGTGGTCGTAGTCTTTGTGGCCCGCTTCTACCAGCGCGCACCGCAACAGTTGGCCGGAGGTGTCGGTGTCTTCAGTGCGGGTGTCGGAGACGGTCAGCACCGCCAGGTTGAGGGAGATAAATTCTGGGTTGGGGTTGGCGTGTCCCATGGTTTGGTCTCTTAATGTCTGGATATTGGGTACTAGCTATTCGGCAGCGTCAGGCCACAGTAGTCGGCGATAAAGCGGCCGATGGCGGCGATGTCGTTGAGCGGCAGCAGTGGGCCGTCGCAGCCATAGTCAGCCGGGTCGATGGTTTCGTCACTGGCGACCGCAACGATCGGTTGGGCTTCTTGGCTCAGTCGTTCGGTGTTGTTGGCGGGGCGTACTACTTGGATTTTGGGCTGATCGCCCATTTTAAAGCCTTCCACCAGCACTAAGTCAGTGGGCGCTAACTGCGGCAGTAGGTCTTGCAGTTCGGGCTCTCGGTCTTGCCTCAGCTCGTTCATCAGGGCCCAGCGGCTGCTGGAGGCGAGCAGCACTTGTTGGGCGCCTGCCTCGCGGTGCTTGTAACTGTCGGTGCCGGGTTTGTCGATGTCGAAATTGCAGTGGGCATGTTTGATGGTGGAGACCTTGAGCCCCTGCTCGGTGAACCAGGTAACCAGTTCGCTGACAAGGGTAGTCTTGCCGCTGTTCTTCCAACCGGTGATGCCGAATACGGCCCGGTGGGGGGAGATGTCTATGCTCATGGAGGTAGATTCCGTTGGCGGTTAACCGCCAGTGGTGTTCATAAAGCGTACGATCTGGGGGGCATCGTCTTCGTAGAAGTAATGTTTTTCGGGCTTGTTGCTCATGGCGTCGACAATGGTCTGCTTAAGCCTTTCGCGATCTCCGGGGTGGCGGCGGATCACGGCTTTAAGATCTACAGAATTTTCGTTGCCCAGGCACAGCAGCAGCTTGCCTTCGGCAGTGACCCGCACGCGGTTGCAGCTGGAGCAGAAATTGTCGCTGTGGGGGGAGATAAAGCCAATCTGGGAGTCTGATCCGGCCACTTGCCAGTAGCGGGAGGGGCCGCCGGTCTGGTAGTCACTGGGGGTGAGGCTGTGCTGTGTGGCAATCAACTCGCGCAATTCGGCGCTGGAGCAGAATTCGTCTTCGCGGCCGTGGTGGGTGACCTCACCCAGGGGCATTTCTTCGATAAAGCTGATGTCCAGCTGGTGGTCGAGCGCGTAGTTGACCAGCGGCAGCACCTGGTCGAGGTTGCGGTTGCGCAGAATCACGGCATTGAGCTTGATGCGTTCTATGCCGGCGGCCTTGGCGTCTTCGATGCCCTGGAGCACGTCTTCCATCTTGCCGAAACGGGTCAGTTCGGTGAATTGGGCGCTGTCGAGGGTGTCCAGGCTGACGTTGATGCGCTTAACCCCTGCGGCGGCCAGCTCTGGAGCAAAGCGGCTGAGCCGAGAGCCATTGGTGGTGAGGGTAAGTTCTCTTAGGCTGTCGACGGCGCCGACTTCGCTAAACAGAGTCTGGATGCCATTGCGAACCAGGGGTTCGCCACCGGTGATGCGGATCTTGGTCACCCCAAGTTCGGCGAAGGCCTGGCAGATTTCGATGCTTTCTTCGAGGCTCAGTACCTGGGCTCGGGGCAGGAATACCATGTCCTCCGCCATGCAGTAGACGCAGCGATAATCGCAGCGATCCGTGACGGAAAGGCGGAGGTAGGTGATCTGGCGGCCAAAGGCATCAGTAAGTCTGGTCGAAGTCATAGTAGCTATTCTGCCGCAAATAGAGGCTCAAGTGTACCACGGTTCCAAATTGGTACTCATGATTTCTGTGTTTGTGGATAAATTGAATGCCAGCATAACCCGGTTTACGGGGCGAGGACATTGGCCAAACAGGAGGCAGGCCGGGGCAGGAGGGGGTATTCCAACTGCCCCAGAAGAGGTACTTATGGTTTAGAGACTATAGGCGAGAGATTCGTCCAGAATTTCCTGCAATTCCGGTACGCAGCTGCCGCAGCCGGTGCCAGCCCCGGTACACTCACTGATTTGGCTGACGGATTCCAGGTCACCTTCGCGAATGGCCTGTTCAATGGTGTTGCGGCCTACTTGTTTGCAGGCGCACACGGTTTTACCCCGGGCCAGTTTGCCTTCGGCGATACCGGTTAGGATGGAGCGCTGCACCATCTCGTTAACGGGCTCATGCAGCAGGTTCTGAACCCAGTCGAGGTCTTGTTCCTGTAGATTGGGGGCCACCAGATAACAGCCCTTGAGCTCAATGCCGTCGATCACCGCAAAGCGGAACTGACCCTTGCTGGGGCTGGCGAAATCGAGCTGTTTGCCTTGGCTGGCCGTCAATCCCAGGCAGTGGGGTTTGAGGCGGGCTTCCAACTGTTTAGGCGTTTCAGAGCTGGCGATCCGGTAGAGGTAGCCACCGGCCACTTTTTGACGTACCCAGTAATCCAGGTCGCTGGTATCGATCACGCCAGGAGACAGTAACAGGGCTTCGCTCTGGTATTCCCAGGGGCCGATGGCCACCGGGGTGAACTTAAACTCGGGTTGGCCGGAGATGGCGTCGGTATCCGGGCTGACCAGTGTGCAAACTCGACCGGCGCTGGCCATAACGCCAGTCCAGTGGATGGGCATAAAAAGCTGGCCTGGATTAACCCGCTCAGAAACATCCACGCGAATACGGGCATAACCCCACTCGTTGGACAGCGCCGCCACCTTGCCATGGGTTAAACCAAATACCTCGGCATCGGCAGGATGCACAGAAACATAGGGCTCCGGCAAGTGGGCTCCAAGACGTGCGGACAGTCCGGTGCGGGTCATGGTATGCCACTGATCGCGGATACGGCCACTGTTGAGGCTCAACGGGTAGTCACTGCTCAGTCGCGACGCCGGCTGCCTATGACGCACGGCTACAAATTGGGCTTTACCGGAGGGTGTGAAAAAGCGACCGTCTGCGAAGAGCCGCTTATGTTCAATCTTCCGATCCATTTGTACCAGCGGCCATTGTTGCGGTGCCATACCGGCGTAATCGCGATGGCTCATGTCGGCGAGCCCCGTCAGGTCCAAATCCCGTTGGGTCTTGCCCGCGACCATCGAGTTATCCAAGCCGGTCATGCGTACGTATTCGTTAAATACATCGCCCTCGTGCAGATAGTCAAAAGCGTGGCCGAAGCCCATGCGCTTGGCCACTTCACTCATGATCCACCAATCGGGTTTGCCCTCACCAGGAGTGGGCAAGAGGCGGCGCTGGCGGCTGATGCGACGCTCAGAATTGGTGACAGTGCCGGATTTTTCGCTCCATCCCTGTGCAGGCAGGAGCACGTCGGCACAGCGGGTGGTGTCAGTGTCGGCAATGCAGTCTGACACCACCACTAAGGGGCAATTGCGGAGCGCACGCTGAATCTTGTCGGCATCCGGCAGGCTGACCACCGGATTGGTGGCCATAATCCAAACCGCTTTGATGCGACCATCCTCAATGGCATCAAACAGATCGATCGCTTTTAAGCCCGATTTGGTCGTCAGTGAGTCGGTCTTCCAGAATTCGCTGACAAGGCCATGGTGGTGCTCGTTATCCAATTCCATATGAGCGGCTAAGGTATTGGCGAGGCCACCCACCTCGCGACCGCCCATGGCATTGGGTTGGCCAGTGAGCGAAAACGGACCGCTGCCGGGCTTGCCGATACGGCCGGTGGCCAGGTGGCAGTTAATGATGCTGTTGACTTTATCCGCGCCACTGGTGGATTGATTAACACCCTGGGAAAAGAGAGTGACCACCTTGTCGGTGCGGGCGTACCAATCGAAGAAGGTCTTGAGATCCTGTTGTTCAACTTCCAGCGTTCTGGCCAGTGTCGCGGGATCACTGCCGTCTTCCATGGCGCACATCAAGGCCTGGTTAAAGCCCTCTGTGTGTTGGCGCACGTAGCTCTCATCCACCTTTTGGCTGGTTGCCAAGTGGCTGAGCAATCCGTTAAACAGGGCTACATCCGTGCCGGGCTTGACCGGCAGATGCAGGTCCGCAATGGCACAGGTATCGGTTGCTCGCGGGTCGATAACAACAATCTTCAACTCAGGGCGCTGCTGTTTGGCAGCCTTCAGGCGCTGAAACAGTACCGGGTGGCACCAAGCCATATTGGAGCCGGTTATCACCACCATATCGGCCTGTTCCAGGTCGCTGTAGCAACCGGGTACCGTATCGCTGCCAAAGGCGCGCTTGTGCCCGGCTACCGTGGAGGACATGCAAAGACGTGAATTGGTGTCGATGTTCCCCGAGCCGATAAAGCCTTTCATTAACTTGTTGGCGACATAATAGTCTTCGGTCAGTAGCTGACCCGAGACGTAAAAGGCCACTGCTTCGGGGCCGTGTTCTTTAATAACGTCTTCAAAACTCTTGGCCACGTGGTCGAGGGCGGTATTCCAGTCGGTACGTACACCGCCTATTTTGGGATGCAGCAGGCGACCGTCGGGAATAACCGTTTCACCCAAAGCCAGACCTTTAGAGCACAAGCGCCCGAAGTTGGCCGGATGCTCGTGATCACCGCGAATCTCCAGCTGGCCGTTGGTTTTGGGGCGGGCTTCGATGCCGCAGCCAACACCGCAATAGGCGCAGGTACTCTTGATCCAGCCGGATGACTTTCCTGAAGTGTTGTCTGAAGTTGCTGACACAATCTGAACTCCGAAAATTCTAAACTGATCTGGGCACAGCAACTATTGGGCCAACAATGAAATTGCATCTCGAATGGCTCCCGTAGCAGCGCGCTCTAAGCGCGACCGGTCGCCCTCGGGCTGCTCACTTATATGCATATACTCAGCACAGTTAACTTATTGGGCCCTGCCCTAACTGGTGCAATATTTTGGTGCAAAATAATAATGTTGCTTAGTCAATCAAAAAGAGTGCGAATTGTGTTTTAGTGCTCGGAAGGTGGACTGAACTGGGGCGCAGTGCTCATTCATGGTGCGGAAGTTGGTTGTCCTGGGGTGCCTCAGTGCGCTTGGTGGCGTAATAATGAGACTGGTCGAATGGAGTGCTCGGATTGTAACCTTTTGTTTTCTAAGGAATTTAAAAATAAATATTTGCTCTGATAACACCCTGGCACTGTCTTTGCTCTATCCCTGGCATCGTTTATCGAAGCTGGGACTCACGCAATGCCCTCTACAGCCAAGACAGAAGTCGTCAAACTGAAAACCCCCGACACTAAGGTCGGCATCAAGCCTGGCAAAGTGTGGTTGGTGGGTGCCGGACCGGGCGACCCCGATCTGCTGACTCTTAAAGCCCTGCGCGCTATTGAGCAGGCCGACCTGATTCTTTATGACAATCTGGTCAGCCAGGAGATCCGCGACCTGTTCCCGGCATCTACTCCCGCATTCTATGTGGGCAAAATCAAGGATAACCACTCCATTCCTCAGGACCAACTCAATGAGCTGCTGGTAGAGAAAGCCGAGCAGGGTCTGAACGTTTGCCGTATTAAAGGCGGCGACTCTTTTGTATTTGGTCGCGGTGGTGAAGAGATGCTGCGCCTGAAGCAGAACAACATCATCGTAGAGTTGGTGCCGGGCATTACCGCCGCCGCCGGTTGCACCAGTTATGCCGGTATTCCACTGACTCACCGCGGTGTGTCTCAGGGTTGCACCTTCGTCACGGCACATGCCGAGAAAGAGCTGGGCGTGGATTGGTACGCACTGGCTCAGTTAAAGCACACTCTGGTGTTTTACATGGGCCTGAGCAAAGCCGGGATGATCAGCAGCAACCTGATCGCCGCAGGCCTGCCGATGGAAACGCCTGCCGCCCTGATCGAAAACGGTTGCTGCCCACAGCAGCGAGTGATTCGCGGTGATCTGAGCGAATTGGCCGAGCTGGTAGAGCGTGAACAAGTTCAGTCTCCGGCCCTGATTGTTGTGGGTGATGTGGTTAACCTGGCCGACCAGCTCGACTGGTTCAGCGAAGCCGCCGCCGCACAAACCGAATTTAAAAAATCTATTCAAAAATTGTCAGCCTGATATTTGAGGAATTGTCATGAGTAAGCAACGTGTTGTTGTTGTTGGTAACGGAATGGTCGGCCACAAGTTTATTGATAACTTGCTGCAAGACACCAAAGCCGACGAATTTGAAATTATCACCTTTTCCGAAGAGCCCCGGCTGGCTTATGATCGTGTTCAGTTGAGCAGCTACTTCACCGGCGCCACCGCCGCCGACCTGGCGTTGACCGACGAAGGTTACTACAACGACAATGGCGTTAACTTTGTCCTGAACGACAAGGTTACCGAACTCAACACCAGTGATAACTACGTCGTCACAGCCAGCGGTCGCAAAGAAAGTTACGACAAACTGGTGCTGGCCACCGGTTCTTTCCCGTTCGTTCCGCCGATCCCTGGCAACGATCAGGAGCACTGCCTGGTTTATCGCACCATCGAAGATCTCGAAGCCATCAACGCCTCTGCCTCCCAGAGCAAAGTGGGTGTGGTTGTGGGTGGTGGTCTGCTGGGCCTGGAAGCAGCCAATGCACTTAAGGCTGCCGGTCTCGAAACTCACGTGGTTGAATTCGCGCCTCGTTTGATGGCCGTACAGCTGGACGAAGGCGGCGGTAACTTGCTGCGTCGCAAGATTGAAGACCTGGGTGTCAATGTACACACGGAAAAAGCGACTACTGAAATCGTCGCCGGTGAAACCTGCCGCTACCGCATGAACTTCGCAGACGGCAGTCACCTGGAAACCGACATGATCCTGTTCTCGGCGGGTATTCGTCCACAGGACGAACTGGCCCGTCAGTTCGATCTGGAAATCGGCGAACGTGGCGGCATTGTGGTTAACGACTTCTGCCAGACCAACGTCGACAATGTTTACGCCATCGGCGAATGTGCCCTGTGGGGCGGTCGTATCTTTGGTCTGGTTGCACCCGGCTACACCATGGCCAAGGTGGCGGTTTCTCATATCACTGGTGGAGAAGAGAAATTCCTGGGCGCCGACATGAGCACCAAGCTGAAGTTGCTGGGTGTGGATGTAGCCTCCATCGGCGACGCCCACGGCAACACTCCCGGTGCGCAGTCTTACACTTACAACGATGAAATCGAGCAAGTCTACAAGCGCCTGATCGTTTCCGAAGACGGCAAGAAAGTACTGGGTGCCGTACTGGTTGGCGATGTAGACGCCTACGGCAACCTGCTGCAGATGATGCTCAACGATATGGACCTGCCGGAAAACCCCGCCGGTCTGATCCTGCCCAACACCGGTGGCGAAGAAGCCATGGGGCTGGGTGTGGACGCTCTGCCGGAAACTGCACAGATCTGTTCCTGTTACGACGTCACCAAGGGCGACATTATGGCGGCGGTGGCTAATGGCTGCACCGACATGGCGGCCATCAAGGGTGAAACCAAGGCCTCTACCGGTTGTGGTGGTTGTGCCGCGCTGACCAAGCAGGTTCTGGACGCCGAACTGGCCAACCTGGGCTACGAAGTGAAGAACGATATCTGTGAGCACTTTGCCTATTCCCGTAAAGAGCTGGCCGACATCATCCGCGTCAAGAAAATCAAAACCTTTGACGAGCTGCTGGACAGCCACGGCAAAGGTCTGGGCTGTGATGTTTGTAAGCCTGCCGTGGGTTCCATCCTGGCCTCTTACTGGAACGACTATGTGCTGGAAGAAGAGCACATGGGCCTGCAGGACACCAACGACATCTTCCTCGGAAACATGCAGAAAGACGGTACCTACTCCATCGTACCTCGCGTGGCCGGCGGCGAGATCACTCCGGACAAACTGATCGTTTTGGGTGAAGTGGCGAAAGAATTTAACCTCTACACCAAGGTCACCGGCGGCCAGCGTATTGACCTGTTCGGTGCCCAGCTGCACGAACTGCCGATTATCTGGAAGAAATTGGTGGATGCCGGATTTGAAACCGGTCACGCCTATGGAAAGTCGGTTCGTACCGTCAAGTCCTGTGTGGGCAGCACCTGGTGCCGCTACGGCGTCAACGACAGTGTCGGCTTTGCCATCAATATCGAAGACCGCTATAAGGGCCTGCGCTCACCTCACAAACTCAAGTTCGCGGTATCCGGTTGTACCCGTGAGTGCGCCGAAGCTCAGTGTAAGGATGTGGGTGTCATCGCCACCGAAAACGGCTGGAACCTGTACGTGTGTGGTAACGGCGGTATGCGCCCTCGTCACGCCGACCTGTTCGCCACGGATCTGGACGACGACACCCTGATCAAATACGTCGACCGCTTCCTGATGTTCTACATCCGCACCGCTGACCGTTTGCAGCGTACCTCCGTCTGGCTGGAAAACCTCGAAGGCGGCCTGGATTACCTGAAGGAAGTCATTATCGATGACAAGCTGGGTCTGGGCGCGGAGCTGGAGGCCGAAATGGCCGCCAACATCGGTAACTACCAGTGTGAGTGGAAGACCACGGTTGAAAGCTCGGAGAAGCTCAAGCGCTTCCAGCACTTTATCAACAGCGACGACACCGACAGCAACCTCGCTTACGTAGTGGAGCGCGAACAGCGCCGCCCGGCCACCAAAGAAGAGCGCATCCAGTCCGTGGAGCTGGTGGACTAAAGATTACGCAAGACAGAATTCTAGGAGATAACCCATGAGCAACTGGATTACCGTTTGCAGCGAAAACGACCTGACCCCAAGCACCGGCATCTGCGCCCTGCACGAGGGTGAGCAGGTAGCCATCTTCTTCTGCGGCAAAAACAAAGAGGTATACGCCGTATCCAACTTCGACCCCATCGGTGAGGCCAATGTGCTGAGCCGCGGCATTATGGGGTCAATTGGTGAAGACGTGGTGGTCGCGTCACCGCTGTACAAGCAACACTTTAACCTCAAGACCGGCGAATGTCTGGAGGAACCCGAGCATACGTTGAAGACTTACCCCATCCGCCTGGAAGGTGGTGAGGTTCAACTGCAGGCCGCTTGACCTTCTCGAGCACTTTACTAAGTTGTTCTCTGCACTGGGGGCGCCACAAGCGCCCCGTTTTTTTATGTACAGGATGTAAGGTACTCCGCGGGAGGCGGGGAGCCGGGAGCGGAGCAGCTATGGATCGCTACGGCATCAATGAATCGTCCGATTCTTAACGTCCAGACATTCCGGGTGCAGGACCATCTCTACCCAATACTCCCAATCGGCGGGCAATCGAGCCTTTAGCTCCTCTTCTTCAATATTGCGGATCTGGTCAGAACACAGCTCCAACGCGGCTCTCAGGTCCAGCCAGCGCTCCACTGCGTGGTAAATATGCTCATATTCGTGGCTGGAGGTGGCAGCCAGCGCCTGGTAAAACTGCTTAGTCTTATCGTCCAGGTCGTAGAGTAGAAATTCAGCTTCTTCAAGCTCCCAAGGCAGTTCTTCATCGTAGGTCGTCTTCATCAGTTTACCAACCTCCTGTCTATTTTTTGTACTGCTGGGTCGCGCGCAGGGCGCTTTACCACTTTCAATCAAATTTGTTTCAGGGCTATGACATCTGCCTTTTGGTGTCTGGGTGGGGTGTGAGGCTCCTTGTT
Source organism: Pseudomaricurvus alkylphenolicus (assembly GCF_011683955.1). GTDB lineage: Bacteria > Pseudomonadota > Gammaproteobacteria > Pseudomonadales > Cellvibrionaceae > Pseudomaricurvus > Pseudomaricurvus alkylphenolicus. The sequence continues at coordinate 6,373 of NZ_JAAQPI010000007.1, read as the reverse complement.
GCGGTGTGTATATAGTTTTACCTCAGGTTTGCGTTTAGATCCATACGTTTGTGCAGAAAATGTGCTGCGGTGTCCTGATTGTATTATAGGGGGTTATTGTTGCAAGAATGCCAGGTTTGGAGGAAATTTGTACTACCACGGCTTGCTGGTTGCCTTTGCTATATTGCTGAATGGGCTAATTACTGCTCTGCCGCCTCGATTGATCACGTGGGTATAGATCTCGGTGGTCCTGACGTCGGTATGCCCCAGCTGCTCCTGAATTGTTCTGAGGTCAGCCCCTCGTTCCAGCAAATGGGTCGCGAAAGTGTGCCGAAGCGCGTGACAACTCGCCGGTTTGTGAATGCCTGCCTTACGCACAGCTGATTTGACGGCCCTCTGAATAGCCTGCTCCCCAATGTGATGCCGCCGTCGCTTTCCAGAGCGCGGGTCTGTGCTGATGTTTTGAGCGGGGAAGAGATACTGCCAGCCCAGTTCAAAGGGCGCAGCAGGATATTTACGCTCCAGGGCGTTAGGCAGAAATACACCGTCCCAGCTAGGATCGGATTTATCAATGTAGTATTGGGTTTTCACATGTTCCATGTGTAGCCTCAGAGGCTGGATCAGTTCTTCAGCAAGCGTCGTAATTCGGGACTTTCGGCCCTTACCCTCCCTGACCTGAACAGACAACTTGTCAAAGTCGATGTCCTGCCACCGGAGTCTGACGGTTTCCATCACACGCAGCCCGGAGCCGTACATCAGTGCGGCACACAGAAACGCGTAATGACGCAGGTGTTTGAATAGTTCGGTGACTTCCTCAATGGTCAGGACGGTGGGCAATTTCTTTGGACCGTTTGCCCTATAAAAATCGCTGAAATCACCCAATTCCCGTTGCAGCACATGGCGGTACATAAACACCAGCGCATTCAGAGCCGTTTTCTGAGTGTTGGGTGACACGTTTCCATATATGGCCAAGTGCTCAAGGAATGCGCGTATGTGGGTCTCATTCATGTCCTTGGGGTGTGCTTTGTTGTGATAGCGGATGTAAGCCAGGACCCAATAGACATAGGTGCGTTCAGTTCGAATACTGTAGTTCTTGCCACGGATACACTCGCGGATTTTGCTGATGAACGGAGATTTCATGCGGTCCCTGCCTGTTGATTTGTCCAGTATTGAGATGGTGTTGAATGTGGTCAACAATGTAGCCGTAAAATTCAGTTGGATTCGGCGCCTTTTTAAGGAATTTGGGCCAAAGGTATGAGATTAGAGGGAGATGATCGGGTGAATTCGGTAGTGGATCTGGATACATGTCCCCAAGACGTAGTTAAACGCGTCACTGAGCCAGGAAGGGCTTAGCTCTGTGATTTGAAAGGGAGTTTTGAGATTGATTTATTTTGGAAGTTGTCAGATACACGTCACGCTGACGCGAAGAATCGCGTCTTGGTTACGTTGAATATAATGTTAGCAGGCACGAAATTGAACATTAGAGTATTAATCAGAAATCTGTTCTATCGCTTTCAGTATTTGAAATATGTTCGATACCTGCCTTTCTATTTGGCAAGAGATCATGGTGTTAAGAAAACCTATACTACTAATCAGATTGATCACAGCATTAGGCGATATAATTTCAAAACAAGATATGCGCCAATAGCTTATGCATTGTATGGGAGTGAAAGTTCGTACTTAGAAGCATCTTCCAAGTATCAACCTCATCCTGATCGGATCTATATTCGAAGAGTAATAGGGCGTATATACGAGGTTGATCCTGATGATATCTGCATGTGTAAACTTCTTAATTTCTCAATGTTTAAATCAAGTTATCATCCAGGCGCATATGATTGGACTGAGAAACAATACAACAAAGATTATGATCGGCTATGCAGGTACATTAAAAAGTGCAAAAACTTGGACAAAAGCTGCTAACAAGTCAATTAACTACGCGCCTACGGCGCCGGACGCAGCAAAGCTGCGCCGGTTATTGAGGCGTTATGTGCCATTGAGCATCGGCGTTACTTCAGAGAGATAACGTAGATATGGAAGAGCAAGTATACTCAGGCTCAGCTCTTTGGTTTTTGGCGGACCTTATAAGAAAGGTTGGTTTCGTTACATTTCCATTAATGTTTCTTCTGATCTCGTCTTTATGTATAAAAATTCAAAGAGATCTATGGGCATACATATCATTAGTTGGCGCTTGTTTAGTGTTTGGTGCGAATTTGGTGCATCGATACTCTGGAGAAATTCGTTCTGTGTGGCTTAGCTACCCAATACCGGAAGTCAATGAAAATGTACTAGTATGGTATATCGCAATTCATGGTCTAAATACTGGGTTGCTGATTTTTGGAATAGGAACCGCAGGTGTTATTAATAATCGGAGAAGCACATAACAATCGTAGGCAGGCACGCGCGCGTTGCGCGCTGGACGTCCTTTCCGCTGTCTCCTTTGCGCATGGCTTCGCCATTATCGCGCAAAGCAGCCAGCTCCAAGGCCGCCCCTGCTACGGGCGTTAGGAGTCATCATGGAAGAAACAGATGAGGAATGGGTCGCCGACTATCTCCGCCTCGAATATGGCGAAGATATCCAAGATCCAGATTCGGTAAAAGCCTCGGATATAAAACACATTGGTGAGTTCGTAATAAATGGCGTCGTAACGGATTATTTTTCTTACCCACACTCAGGTGAGCCGTCCTGGGCCATAATCGAAACAATTGACGATAAAGACTGCGTTAGCATTACAAGCAATCCACCACCGGAGCATTCTGCATGAGCGTCGCTCCTAACAAGGCCAGCCAGAGGGACCAAAAAACCGCCGCTTCGCTCTGGTTTTTCGGCCCCTGCTGGCGGCGTTATGGCACTATGAGATTTCCGGGAATCTTACTTGCCGCTCTAATTTTAGTTGGCTGTGGCTCGGATGTGAAAACCTATGATCCAAGACTAGAAGGAATTTGGAAGCCTAATAGAGAGATGACGTTCAAAGAACTGGATAGAAGCAAACTCTCTCCTGCAAAGATCAGGTTCTTGGAAGAACATCTTGGTGAAATTGGGTTTGAATTCAGAAAGAACAGGTTTGCGGTTATAAATCTCAATGAAACTGATTCATCTCCACAGTTGAATAATGAATACGAGGTAATCTCGAAGACGGAAGATTCTGTCACTATATCGATAGACAGTGAGCATATCGAGGATTTTCGTGGCTCACTACAATTTGTAGGCAATTGCTTTTATTCTACTATGGCCGAAGATTATAAAGAGTATCTTTGCAGAGTGGAGGAGTAAGGCCATAACAAAGCCAGGCACAATCGCCAGCAGGCTGGCTGGACCTCCGCAAGCTACGCTTGCTCCGGCCTGTGCTGGCGGCGTTAGCGTTCTTGAGTATCGATTTATGGAAAAATTGATTGTATGGATAAATATCCTTTTGCTTATCCTTTTCTCAGAAGAGGTATTAGCAAATGGCTTCTCTCAGGGCGGGGATACTAATGTCAGTGAGAAACTACAAGATTCCGCCCTGCAAGCTATTAAAATTTCAATGAGTCATCAAGGTTGCGCTTCAATACTCCGTCTTGATAAAAAGATTATCAAAGAGGAACCGCTAACTGGTATGAAAGGCCACGTATGGAGCAAAGAGGGGTGGATGGTTTTTGGTTGTAAAAGATCTTTTCCCTATTATGTGTTACTGGTAGAGAATGGAGATGGCGGCAGCTATGTGCAAGTTAAGTAATCCATACGCTAACAAGGCTATTAAATTCGTTCCAGGCGCAAAAAGCGCGCCTTCCACCGGACCCGCGAAAAGCGCGGTCCGTTTATAGCGGCGTTATGCAACGAACATCGCGGTTAAAAAATGGAATTAGAGTTAGTTTTCTTTCTTTTCATTGGACTGGTTGTAATGGCATTTATGACGATTCCGGCTTATATCGTGATATTGGGTTATCTGGGAGTAAAAGAGTACATTCTGATTCGGGGAAGCTTTTTGGGATTGGCGCATATTGGGTGTCAGGTAGTGGGCCATACCGCGTTGCTAATCAAGAGTTACTTAGGGGCAACTACCTCGGTAATAGCAAGCATATTTATATCAACAGTTTTAATGTCTGCAATCTTAAGGAGAGTGCTCATTGTAACTTTTCCAACAGCATTTTTGAGCAGCTTGTCAGCTTACGGAGCATGCTACTTTTTGATGATAGTGGTTTACAATGCAGTTCTGGCATAACCATGGGCACCAGCACCGCGCACTACGTGCGCTGGACGCCCTCTCCGAAGCTTCGCTCCTCCAAGGGCGCCGCTGTGCCCGGCGTTATGCACTGCCGCAGCTCTAGTTGGTAATCACTAACAAAATCCCGCCGTTCTCGGCTTTCTGGGTTCGTACCAGCCCCAAAATAGGGTACACTCAACAGCAATGTGACAACGTGGTACCAGCGGAAGGTCCGTCGTCAAAACCACCTCCTTCCGTCCGCTCTCCAGGGCACGCATCACCTGTCATTGAACATTAATCAAAGCGGTCCGCATTCATCAGTGCCAACCGCGAGAGTAGGGCTTTGTAGTGAAGGGCAGTGCTGTGCATAACAATCGTAGGCAGGCACGCGCGCGTTGCGCGCTGGACGTCCTTTCCGCTGTCTCCTTTGCGCATGGCTTCGCCATTATTGCGCAAAGCAGCCAGCTCCAAGGCCGCCCCTGCTACGGGCGTTAGGCGATCGAGCTGCGCACAAAATAATTAGTCAAAATTAGGAGAAATATTGATGAACGATAGTTTCAAATCGGATGCTCACAAGGCCATATTCATTGCTTTGTCTTCAGGAAAAGGAACAAGATTTGATATCTGCCAAGCAATTCTGTCTATTATAGAGTCTGAAACAGATTCAAACGTGGCTGATCTTCTAGAATATACGTGCATAAACTTCGAGTCGATTTCATCTAACGATACCGTAGATTTAAAGGTCGCATCAATTTCGGATAAGGATAAAGAAGAACTAAAAGCTTCTTATGGGAAGATTTCTGATGAAATGCTGGCATCACTTATTGATAGAAATTTATCTTCTGAGGAATTTTACTCTGAGCTATGGGGAATAATATCTAATCCGTTCTTTTCAAATGAGTTAAAGCGCGCATTTGTCCTTTATAACATGCTAATGGATAAAAGAATTCCATATTTTAATGTTTCTGAAGGCGTGAAAATGAATGATGATGAATTTCGAGATATATCAGCTTCAATAGCTACGGAAAAAGCGAACGTAAGATTTCTACTTACTCGAAAGTTTAAACAAAAAACACAACAAGCGAGTAATCTACTGGACGTTCTGAGTAGTGTTGATGACATCAAGAGAAAAACGGTTCTTCTTGCTTATATCATCAATGAAGCTGGAACTAATAACGCTGACGTCCTTAGGGCTATTCAAGCCTTGCAAAAGGGGTAAGTGATGACAGAAAATAGCGCGGTAACTAATTATCTAATTAGTGCGCATAAAGATATAGAGAGTAAGTATGTTCAAAAGGCAGGCAGCTCTATTAACAATTTTTCTGGTACTGACGATTCAGTAGTTTCAGAGCTAAAAACTAGAATATCTAACTTAGAAAAAAGCGTTCAACTCTTGCTATCCCAGCCATCAAACATTCATATCTATAACAACAATTCTCCTTCAGCAACAAGCAAATCTGACCTGTCGAGTGAGGTTGTAAGCAATAACAACTCAGTTTTAAACATATATAGCCGTGAATTAGAAGATGTATCAAATCTAGTAAATTCACATAACAATCCAGAACTAGAAGAGCTGTTGTCTGGAATTTTGGAAGAACTTGGAAAGATTGATAAAGATGGAGAAGTTCCTAGAAAATCAATTATCGAGCTAGCTTGGGGAACACTATGCCAGGCAATACCAACATTAAAAAGCTCGCTTGATATAGGTGAGTTATTATCCAAGTATGTAGCCTAACAAGGTGTTGAATTGGGGTTTGGGTAAGATGGCACCTTTTTTGTTCCCAAAAAGGTGCCATCTTACCCAAACCCATTAACACGACGTTATGCACTGCCGCAGCTCTAGTTGGTAATCACTAACAAAATCCCGCCGTTCTCGGCTTTCTGGGTTCGTACCAGCCCCAAAATAGGGTACACTCAACAGCAATGTGACAACGTGGTACCAGCGGAAGGTCCGTCGTCAAAACCACCTCCTTCCGTCCGCTCTCCAGGGCACGCATCACCTGTCATTGAACATTAATCAAAGCGGTCCGCATTCATCAGTGCCAACCGCGAGAGTAGGGCTTTGTAGTGAAGGGCAGTGCTGTGCATAACAATCGTAGGCAGGCACGCGCGCGTTGCGCGCTGGACGTCCTTTCCGCTGTCTCCTTTGCGCATGGCTTCGCCATTATTGCGCAAAGCAGCCAGCTCCAAGGCCGCCCCTGCTACGGGCGTTA
>NZ_JAAQPI010000071.1 GCF_011683955.1 Pseudomaricurvus alkylphenolicus | reverse complement strand
GCTGCCGTGTTGGCACTGCCGCCAATATAACCTGCAGTCATGATACCGGCCAAAACACCTTCATCCGGCCCCAGATCAACCATCCGAACCGCCACAAAAGCACCTACTACCGTTGCGAAGGCGGCAGTCATAAAGGCCACAAAAACCCTGCCCGATTCCTTCCATATACGACGTATGTCCGCTTTAAACAACAGCATAGGGATTGATAAAGGCACAAAGTAGCTGCTGATAATCGAATATATCTCTGCAGACCTGGGAATAAGACCGGCCGTACTTAACAGCGACGCCCCCAAAATAATGGAAAGCACGCCGTATTGACCAAGTTTAGGGCGGGTCTCCATCCACAGTCCCAGGGCAACTAACAGCAACAATACCGCAAGAATGGCGACTAAATTTTCGGCAGCTATTAGTGTATCCAATTTAGCAGACACCCGATTTCATTAAACCCCAGGGTCTCGACATGCCGACGCTACCTCCATACCTGCCTACAAACACGCAAAAAGTTTCCACCCAGAATGCCCTTCACCTGCTCATCGCTGTAGTTTTT
>NZ_JAAQPI010000006.1 GCF_011683955.1 Pseudomaricurvus alkylphenolicus | reverse complement strand
AATTCGGGTGAGTGGTTACGACGTGGTCGTCTAGCCATGGTAAATCTCCTGTTCATGGGCACTACCGTGCCCTAAATCAGGCGAAGATTCCACTTATGGAGCTGTCCATATTTCCGGGGCCGGCTCTATATTAACAGCATCAATAGTTCTCTGGTGTGGAATACGGTGAGGGAAACGGATTTTGGATGGCAAAGGCCGAGTGACGGTTATATCTAGGTGAAGAATCGAAGTCTCGGATACGGCGGAGCGATGAAATGAAAAGACAACTCAATCTCAGAAATATCGATCTGAATTTACTTCCGATAATGGATGCACTTCTAGAGGAAGAGTGCGTTACCCTGGCGAGCAAACGTGTTCATTTGTCGCAGTCGGCCACCAGCTCAGCGTTGAAACGGCTGCGAGAAACCTTCGATGATCCTATTCTGGTCCGCGATGGTCAGAGAATGAAACCTTCACCGAAGGCACGGCAGATCAAAGAGGCGTTGAAGAATAATCTCGACTCACTCGCGGCGGTGGTAGCTACAATGACATCCTTTGAATGCATGGAAGTGGAGGCGGAAGTGTCTATCGCTGCACCAGAATATGTGCTGCTCGCCATGTCAAAGCTACTCAGGGGAGCTGTAAGTAACAAGGCAAGGACGATGAAGTTGAATATTGTGAAGTTCAGCCGACAGAGTGTTCGCAAACAGCTGGAGGATGGGGATATTGAGTTAGCAATCGGAGGGTTTGGAGAGCTGGACTCGAGCTTTCGTCGTCAGCCGCTCTATCACGAGTCGCTGGTTATCGTCATGCGGGCGAATCACCCGGCGCTTCAGTTGGCGGAATCTGGCCATATGACCATGGCATGCTTTACACAATATTCACATTTGGTCATTACGCAAGATGACATGCTGGAAGATGCATGGATTTCAAAATTTCTCAATAAGCATGGTATTCAACGAAAAGTAGATGCGGTTATTCCCAATCTTTCACTTTCACCAGAGGTCCTTAACAGCAGCGATCTCATCTGTATGGGTACCAAGCGTACGCTAGAGGCCATGCCTAGGTTTAATGAGCTGGCATTCTTGCTGCCGCCCAAAGAATTGAACGTTTCAGAATATGATGTTGAATTAGTTTGGAGTCTTCGTACTGATGATGACCCAGCGCTCAGCTGGGTTCGCAATGAAATAATGTCAGTGGGTAGAGCGGTACATGAATGAGTAGCGACTGGCTCCTGCTTAAAGTTAAACAATCATAGGACTTTCATAGGAGGCGGATTAATACACGCATGCTTGTCATGCCCACCAATTTGCGAAATTGCCTTGGAGTAATTATTACAACCAAAACAAGCGCAAGATATTGACGCAATCAATCCGAATAAACGATGACATAGCATGAGCGATACTACGTCATCGATGGCCTAGATTCTAAGTTCGTTCCACCTGTACGCCACAGCTTTTTAATCCCATGCTGAGGGCCATATAGGAGCCCACGGTGAAAATTGCATCCAGTGTATAATTCAGGCCGAACTTTTCCGTCATGGCTGCCCAGGCTTGATCACCTGCAGTAAAATTATTGCTTAGATCATCGACTAGCTGCATAAGTAGATTGTGTTCATCTTCATCCAGTGTTTCATTGTTCTTAACTTTCTGAATGGTGTCTTGGTCCAGCCCCACCCGTAAGCCAATGTGATGGTGGTGGTGCCACTCGTATTCACAGTCTACGTTTACGGCAGTTCTTAGGATCAGTAGCTCCCGGTGTTGGGGGTCGAGACTAGAGTCCATCATGGTGTATTTTCCAAAAACCGACCAGGATTCAAAGAGTTCAAAATTTCTCACTAAAGTCCCGAAGATGTTGGGGTAAGCGCCGTTTTTATCGGTGACGGGCTTGAGGAAGGCCTGTTGTTTATCGGTCAACTCTTCTGGGGTTAAAGGCGGCACGCGCATTTCGGTCATGATGGCAATCTCCTGAATAGTATGTGTGCTGGAGTCACAGGATAGCGCTGTATTAGTTGATTACTAATGGATTTCGCTAATAATGGATATTGATGGTTTGGTATTTCCAACGCTGGTTGGCGTGCTGAGTTGAGAAGGAGCTTATTGATATGCCAAATAGTCGGTATGAGTAGGTTGGATTACACTATCGCCAAGGCTCTGTCAGATAATAGCGGCATGGTAGGTTTATCGATGTTTGTTAATAGAATCTGATTGGAGATGGCTAATGAGACTGGAAGGTAAGGTGGCAATTGTTGTTGGCGCTGGGCAAACAACTGGAGAAACTGTCGGCAATGGTAGAGCAGCGTCCATATTGTTCGCTCGCGAAGGCGCTAGAGTCTTGTTGGTTGACCGTGATTTGCAGTCGGCAGAGTTAACTCGGGATATGATACTCGAGGAAGGTGGGGTAGCCAGTGCTATTGAAGCTGACATCACTAACGAGGCGGACTGTAAGCGCTTTGCGGATGTCTGTATCGAACGCTATTCATGTGTGGACATACTACAAAATAACGTGGGCATCGGTACTGGTGATAAAGGGCCGGCTTCGCTGGAAAGCGAGACCTGGGATAACATCATGGGTGTAAACCTAAAAGGAACTTTCTTCAGTTGTAAACACGTGATTCCCTATATGCGTAAACAGGGCAACGGCTGCATTACCAATATTTCTTCCGGAGCTGCGGTAATGTCGGTGGGCCTTGTGGGCTATAAGGTCTCTAAAGCGGGCGTAAATTCGTTAACGCATACTATCGCTATGGGTAATGCCAAGTACGGTATTCGAGCAAATGTGGTTATGCCGGGACTTTTGGATACACCTATGGCCATAGAAAGCCATTCATCGGCGCGAGGTGTAAGCCTTGAGAGTCTTCGAAGCGAGCGGGATGCGCATGTGCCCCTGAGAAACAAGATGGGCACCGCTTGGGATACCGCCTATGCCTCACTATTTCTTGCCTCGGACGAAGCCCAATTTATCACTGGCGCAGTATTACCGGTAGACGGTGGTCAGTCAGCCCGAATTGGTTAATGATACCTCGTTATAACGAACACTTAAGGATTACTGTCAATGCACCCTTATATACACGCTAAAAACGCCCCGCAACATCCCGCCTATATCATGGTGGAAACAGGAGAAGTTGTTACGTACGAGCAATTGGATCAACGTTCGAATCAGGCTGCTCAACTTTTTCGGGCTGCGGGGCTTCAGCGTGGAGATTGTATTGTTATTTTTCTGGAAAATCATGCCCGTTTCCTAGAACTGTGCTGGGCGGCACAACGCTCCGGTTTGTATTATACGCCCATTAGTTCGCGATTAACCGAATCTGAAATTGATTATATTGTTGCAGATGCAAAACCGAAGATGTTTTTCACCTCCAGCAAGTTACTGTCCACGGCATCAAATGTTACGCAACTTAAGGCTGATAGAATTTCATGTTACGTTGTTGATGGTGAAGGGGAAGGTTTTCAAAGTTATGAGCAGGCGAGGGATAGCTACCCTGCTGAACCCATATCTGATCAGTCCTGTGGTATTGATATGCTTTATTCTTCGGGTACGACGGGCCGCCCGAAGGGGGTTAAACTCCCGTTACCAGAGGGTCCCATCGAAACACTGGCGGAACGTTGGAAAAACTACCATACGATTATGGGTTTTGATTTTGACTCTGTTCACTATATCCCCTCACCGCTTTACCACGCACTGCCCATACACCACGCCATGGTGGCACAGAATTATGGGGGAACGGTACTGATAATCGATAAATTTGATCCGGAAACGGCGCTAAAAGTGATCGAAAAGTACGGTGTGACTCAGTCCAGTTGGGTGCCCACCATGTTTATTAGGTTGCTAAAATTGTCGGAAGAAATTCGAAAGAGTTACGATGTTTCAAGCATGCAGGCCATGGTGCACGGGGCTGCTCCCTGCCCAATATCTGTCAAGGAAAAGATCATCGAATGGTTCGGGCCGGTCGTCTATGAAGCTTATGCAAGCACGGAAGGTTTTGGTTCTACCTCGATTACCTCCGAGGAGTGGCTTAAACACAAGGGATCCGTCGGCAAACCTATACTGGGGCCGGTACATATTGTCGACGAGGTGACAGGTGAATCTTTGCCCGCTGGCAAAGTGGGGGCAATATATTTCGAAAATCCGCGTAAAGTCGAATACCTGAACGACACTGAAAAAACCGATAGCGTAAAACTCAAAAACGGATGGGCGACGGCAGGAGACATTGGTTATCTTGACAAAGACGGCTATCTGTATCTGACCGACCGTAAGTCAAATATGATTATTTCTGGTGGTGTTAATATTTATCCGCAGGAGACGGAAAATTTGCTGATCACTCACCCTAAAGTTTTTGACGTTGCCGTATTCGGTGTTCCCAATGAGGACTTTGGCGAGGAGGTGAAAGCTGTGGTTCAGCCTATGGACAAAGACGCTGGTGGACCGGAGTTAGAGAGAGAGCTGATAGACTTCTGTTTGAATAATCTTTCGGATTTAAAGGCGCCGAGATCCATAGATTTCAGGGCATCTTTGCCCAGGCACGAAACTGGAAAGTTGTACAAACGGCTTTTGCGGGACGAATATTGGGCTGATCACAACAGAAAAATCTAGAGCGGTATACTGAAGTTATTCTACATGAGTAATCGATTGTTCCATCTGTTGAGGTAGTGGCACACGCAAAAAAGACGAATTTGATTAGGTTCCAGGTGTTGTTATAGAAATCCAAGGATTCTGTTAGCGCAAGACCGGAACCATTTGAATTCCAGCTGGGCGCGGATATCTGGATGCGTATTAAATAGAACCCAGTGCTCCACATCGCTGCTGACGGCGATGGAGGATTGGGTCCGTGGCCTGGCCCGGATATGGTCACTTCGAAGCCAATACCCTCAGCCAATAAAATCCGAATACCGGCCTCTAAACCGCATTGACAGTTGCTTTTGACCGGCTTTGTGCTGGCGATTTTCTGAGTAAATACAATGACTTGGAAAAATTTACTGACATATTAATAAAATCCGAATAACAAGCAAGAAAAATATTGAATAATATGACTCTACTCAAACCGCCCAAGGCTGATTAAAAGGAGTAAAGATGAGATCTATCAAATTGTATGGCTACGCTACGAGCCCCTACGTGCGTAAAACCGCGTGCTTTCTCTACTATAAGGGCGTTGATTTTACTCATGTACCTGTCAATCCTGTGGATCCCACGGCTGCTTTAGGAGACGATAAAGGCACGCAGGTTCCCGTACTTGAAATTGATAATGAATGGCGTCTCGAATCTTCTGAACATGCACATTGGCTTGACGAACTGTTTCCAGAAAACCCTCTGTATCCATTAGCACATCAAAAGAAAATTGATGAAATTGACTGCTGGATAAGTGATAAATTTTTAACGAGTATATTCAGGTTTGCCATAAATGATGGAAATCCCATAGGCCTTGACTTTCGGTTTCGAGCCTGGCGCTTGGCTGCTCTAGTCAGTGCTCACACACCATTGCCAGAAACTGTTCGCCATAAATGGCCTGAGCTCCTGCGTGAAGCGCCGTTTATACAGCAAATGGCCAATCACATGGATTTGAACGAAAGTTATGACGATATGCGACTGCGAGTCTTCACAGAGCTGCTTTCCCATCTCAGTGACGGCCCCTACATGGGCGGTATCGATCAACCGACAATGCTTGACCTTGCTGTTTTTCCACAGCTCGTATGGGGTTATATGTTTGGTCTTGAGGAAAATCTAAGCGCCGCTATGCATACAACCGTCAAGGCATGGCTCAAGCGGGTTTCTGAACATTTACCCAACAACCCAACACTGATTGCCGATGAAATGCAAATCAACTCTCTTGCCGAAGCATTGTCTTAATATCATCTTACACAGATCTATTCTCAATTGAACTCTTGTCCGAAGCCTTCAGGGCGCCCGATAAGGCGCCATTGCCGGCTCCGTTTTCCTATCACTTAGAGCGATAGCGAATTGTTGCTCCCAACGAGCGCGGTTCATTGATCCATTGATTGTAATTATCTGCGGGCCCAAATAGATTTGAGATGAAATTCCCTGTACTAAAACTCATATAGTGCTCATCCGTAAGATTCTTGCCCCACAGACTTACATCCCAATTGTCACTTGTCCATCCAATTCTGCCTTCCCAAATCTCATACAGACTGGTGTAGGCAGGTTTTATCTACATGGGTTGATCCTCTTGAAATGATGAGTTGTTGCTCATATTTCTGAGTGTTTGCTACTGCCAAGCTTCGGTCTGCTAATTGACCGAGATGGCGCTTTGTGAGAGAGCCACTATGAGCCCACCATATATCAGTTTCTGCTCTCTCGAATAATTCATTCGATAGATGAAGGCTATGTCCAATATCGTTAGCTCGGCATATATAACCGAGGCTTGTAAAGCGTTAAATTAGAGCAACATGGTTAAGGTTATTACTGAGGAGTTACCTTGAGTAAAAATGCGATTGTGACCGGTACATCAACCGGGTTGGGTGCGAGTATAGCCGTTTTATTGGCTGAAAAAGGCTACAAAGTCTACGCCACGATGAGAGACACTAGTAAAAAAGACGGCGTGTGTAATCTTGCGCACGAGAGAAATGTCACTATCCATATCAAACAGCTGGATGTCTGCGACACAGAGAGCGTGGAGCGCTGTGTCGCCGAAGTTATAGAGGCAGATGGTGGCATAGATGTATTGGTAAACAACGCGGGTGCAGGGTTTGTCAGAACGACCGAGCAGGCAAGCGAAGAAGAAATTCGCTGGGTTACGGATGTCAACTATATGGGCGTGGTAAGGTGCACCAAGGCCGTTTTGCCTGCTATGCGTAGTGCTGAGAGTGGCCATATTATTAATATCTCTTCGGTGGGCGGTTTGGTGGGTATGCCCTTCAACGAGTTTTATTGTGCCGCCAAATTTGCCGTTGAAGGCTACACCGAGTCGCTGGCTAGCTATATCACTCCGGCCTTTGGTATTAGATTTACCGTCGTGGAGCCTGGCGGTATACATTCCGAGTTTGTCAACAGTGTGTTGAGCAAGATGCAAAGTACCGGCGGTTTTCGAGAGGATGCTTATCTCCCGTTACTACAGAAGTATTTTGCAAGCAGCAACTCCCGTCAGTCCGGCGAATCTGTAACTTATCAAACGGCTGATGAAGTAGCGAAGGTGGCCTGCCAGTGTTTAGACGGCAGTGATCCACCCGTAAGAGTGCGTACTTCAGCTTGGGCAGAGCAGATTTGCCAACTAAAAACGGAAGCTGATCCGAGCGGAAAGAAACTCCAACAGCAGGTGGTGAATCGCTTTTTGGGGAATTGAAGCAACAGGGCCGAACATAAAGGGAAGAACAGAATGGGTAGCAAAGAAACGTGAAATCGACAACGGAAAAACTAATCAATAGCTTGCAAGTGGAGCAGCTAGATACCTATCTTTTTAGGGGATTTACGGAAAATTCGACGTTACCTAGAATCTTTGGCGGACAACTTATGGCGCAAGCGGTTAACGCGGCGCTGCGAACAGTGTTGTCTGATCGGACAATTCACTCACTACATTCCTATTTTCTGGTGCCCGGTGATCCGCATAAGCCGGTTTTGTTCGAAGTAGATCTAATTCAAGATGGTGGTAGTTTTTCCTCCCGTCGAGTTGTTGCTAAACAGAGTGGAAAAGTGATTTTTCACTCTTCGTTCTCATTTCAATCGATGGAGAAAGGTCTTGAACACCAGCTACCAATGCCGAATTCTCCTGCACCTGATACCCTAAAAGATCAGGAAAGCATCTGGTCTGAGCTAAAAAAGCGTTATCCGAAACGAAGCTTTCAGCATAAAGATTTCTTCTCTGCGTGGAATATCCGATCCAATGAACTGGAGAGAATATTCCAACCCGGCCCTCGATCAGCGACAAGGCAGCTGTGGATCAAACTCTGTGAGCCCCTGCCTGAAGACCCGGTCTTGCACAGAACGCTACTGACTTATGTGTCCGACATGTTTCTGATGAGTACTGCATTGCTACCTCATGGCATGAGTGTTCATTCAGATCGTTTGCAGGGCGCCAGCCTGGATCATGCCATCTGGTTTCATGGTCCCTGTCGGGCCGATCAGTGGTTGCTGTATCAATTGGATAGTCCTTGGTCTGGTGGCGGCCGTGGCCTTAGTCGGGGTAGCTTTTACAATATAAGTGGTGATTTGGTTGCATCCACGGTGCAAGAGGGATTGATGCGATTGAGGTTAAACGAGGAATAAAAGATTACTTGGCTTCATGAAGGAGGGGTTAACCTTGTACCGTACATACTATGGGGGTCTACAGATCTATCGGCCAGTTTCGCCGGAACGCATCGTTTCCGGGGTAGGTAGCGCCGGAGAGCTTCCTCGGATTCTTAGGCACCTTGGCGTTAGTCGGCCGATTATCGCAACATCCAATAGTGTGGCGACAAGAACCCCCTTAGTAGATCACCTGAGTAAAACCATTGGTTACGATGACATTACAGTTTTTTCCAGTTGTGGACAGTATTCACCGGAAGATGACATTAATGCCCTTAATGAGGTGCTAACTGTTTCAGCAGTTGATTGCATCATCGCAGTTGGAGGTAATAGCGTTCTTGACACTGTTAAACTTGCTACCGGTCGTCAAGACATCGATTCCGCCAAAGAGCCGATTCCCCAAATAGTCCTACCAACAACTTTGTCTGCGGGAGAGTTTACACCGGAGGTAGGTCGCATGGAGGGGGCGACGGATACCATCCGATGGTTGCCGGATATGTGGGCAGCACCTAAAGCGGTTATTCTCGATCCTGTCCTAACCTTGTATACACCTGATGAGCTCTGGTTGGCGACGGGTTTTCAGGCGCTTGCTTATGCCATGGAGGCCGTTTGGTCGCACCAACCGCACCCCTATGTCGATACGCTTGCTTTGGAAGCCATTTCTGTCCTGACTCGGGAGCTTCCTAGAGCCCGCGGGGAGAATTCCTTGGAAGCGCGGGCAGCATGCCAAATCAGCGCCTGGATGTCGACATCTGATATTGGCGCAAAGGGCAGGAGTCTCAGTCGCTTTCTTGGCCATCAAATTGAATCTGCTTTGGATATATCTCATGGAGTTATGTCCTGCGTTTTGCTGCCAACGATAATGAGGCTGCTGGCAACTTCGACTATCGAAGCTCAAGTTCGAATCGACAATGCGATGGGAATCAAGAATAATACGGATACCCCCCTTGAGTACATAACTAGAGCCGGGGACTTCCTGGAGAAGTTGGCTTGGGAATTAGGTCTGCCGACGACCATTTCTGCTGCCGGTAGAGATATTAGTGAATTGGACGCTATTGCAAGCGACATTGTGGTAGCCGCTGAAACACTTGGAATGATGGAAGACTTACCAGAAGGGGTAGAAACGATTAAGGCCTTGTTGAGAAGAGTATGTTGTTGAGAATGCGGCGCTGAAGGTCTACTTAGATGTTAGTAGGTTACCCCCTCTGGATTATGCTATACACCCATCAGTCGGTATCTTAGCACAGAAAATACGGCTCGGATCCTTGAAGATTCAGGTTCCGCTGGGGTTGTGCCGTAGAACCGGAAAATAGCCCGCTTCCAATAGTTGACTGAATTCTCAATAAAGGCGTTTCTGGTATTGCGATAGAGTCTCGAAATCATTTATGGCGTACTATCAAGTCACATATTTCAATTGCTGGAGTAACGACGAAGAACTCATCGAACTGTTTGCGCCTCTGATCGATCACTGAAGAGTTGGCGTAATTCTTTAAAGCCGCTCTGTCAGAAAAGCACTGGATCGAGGTGTATTGACACGGATCTTTGTGAGATCTATGAAGAGTATATTGGAGTATTCCGAAAGACTTATTCTCTACGATAGATATCTGCTTTTTGGAAAGCTCTTCGAATTCTCTTACTTTCTCGCTACGGACTATCATTCTGGATATCAGGCTGATCATACAAATCACCAACAAGTTTTATGGTTAATCGATTGTTTTCGGTGGAGCAACTCTTCTTAAGCTGGCCGTCCTATAATCGATCAAAACAAGTTTTTGTTCTAACTGGAAATTCTTTTGAGTGACGATCAGAGAAGTAATGTCTGAGTGTGTCACCAATGATGGAAAAGGCCAGTTCGTCCCACGGGACTTCACACTCTCTAAATAATCGTACATCTGATGTTTCCTCTCCGGGTTCGAATGAATGGCTTACTAGTTCTGCTCGATGGAATATGTATAGCTGTGAGATATGTGGAATGTCGTACAAGCTATAAATTCCTTCGATGGATACGTTTGCCCGGGTTTCCTCCAATGTTTCTCTGATCGCGCCCTCTGCAACAGTTTCATTGTTTTCCATGAAGCCAGCGGGCAATGTCCACAATCCTTTCTGAGGACTAATTGATCGTTGGCAAAGCAAAACGCTGTCATCATGGGTCACCAGGCAGCCAGTGATAATATTGGGATTGCTGTAATGAACTATTCCACATCCCAAGCAAACAAATCGCTCACGATTGTCACCTGCAGGTATTTTTTCAATGACAGGATTTCCACATTGACTGCAATAGTTCACGAAAACGACCTCGCTGATGAGAAATTATGTACTCAGGTGTTAGAGTAATGCACACTGAGAACAATTAAAATCGATCGAATATCTATTTCGTAGATGACAGCTATTTCTACCAAGGGATATCCGATAAGAAGGGACTTCAGATCCTAAGTTAAGAATCAGTTTATCCATAAATCGAATGGCCATCATCTATTGTCGTATTAGTCAATCGTTTCGGAGATGATTGATTTGAGTGTTATACAAATGCCAAGCCCCGGTGGCGCCTAGTCTAGGAGAAAGGCAATGACTGCGGCGAAAGACCGGATCTGTCTGGGTAGGGCTGGTGGGCGCTGAAGACGCGAACGAGCCCACTGAATCAAATTGCTTTTCTTTGGATAATATGCTCTGGACTATGTGCAGCATATTAACGTCATAGATAGAGGTTATTCGTGAAATACATTTTTTCTTCCCAGAGGGTAGGGGTAAATTGGCTCTCTCAATTGATAACGGAGGACTTACGAGGTGAAATTCGGACAGTTTTATGAATGCCAGATGCTGCGACCTGGCATGAAAAAAGTGAGTTCAAACATTTTCTAGATGCACTCAATCAGAGCATTGGAGGATATTGATACCGATAAACACCACAATTTGGAATTAATGAATACCGTGGATAGTCATGCGGTGGAATCGTCAAATTATCAAACACGTTGATCATGCCAATAAGGCTTAATCTGTATCTGACGGGTGAAGAATTGGAGGTGTCGCCAGGACTGGCCTACACCGTATGCTACTCTTTTCGCGGTTAACGAGTAACTGGAGCCGACAAACGACTATTTTGTCCTTGGTGTTATTTTGTAGCGCTATAGCGGCGAGAGAGGGTGATCACGCCTATTTCTGCTATTAACGGTGGGTGGCGATATAATTGATTCACACGCATTAGTCCGGTGCTGGATTGTTCCGTAAGCGACTCGACATCCAATATTTATGAAGGAAAATAGATGTACTATACTCCGTTACTCACGTTAGCTGTAATCGTCTTGGTAGCGATAAGCCTCTTCCGATGTGGGGGCTTTCCGGAGCTTTTTATTGCTGAATATTCAGCTAAACCCATCTCTGATTGAGAATTGATAGGATTGTTTTCATTAGCTTAAAACAATAGAAATAGAGCGAATAATTATGTCGGAAGTAACGACTTGTACCGCAGATACATCAGAAATTACCGTCCCTAATGACGGCTACCCTCCGTTAGGAGTTGCAGGGCTTTCGCTAGGGCTATTATTCACTGCCTATGTTTTGTCCTTTCTCGATCGGCAGGTTTTGTCATTGCTGGTTGGTCCCATTCGTGACCAATTTGGAATAAGCGACTTTCAGTTCAGTCTATTGCAAGGGGCTGGATTCGCCGTCATCTACACGATCGCCGGATTGCCGCTCGGACGTATGGCTGATCGGTATTCGAGACGGGTGATTATTATGGGTTCTGTTTTCAGCTGGAGTCTTGCTACTGTTATTTGCGGTGTTTCGAAATCCTACTCTCAACTCTTTTTGGCGCGTATGGCGGTGGGAGTTGGTGAAGCAGGACTAACTCCTTCAGCGTATTCCATCATCACGGACAGCTTTCGTCCGAATTTATTGGGTTACGCGCTTTCTTTTTATAAAGTGGGCGTCACTGTTGGAGGTGGTTTGGCGTTGGTCATCGGCGGTGCTCTTTACGATTACTTCAATAGCACGCCTCAGCTATCCGTTCCCTTTTTGGGTACTTTGGAACCATGGCAGGCGACGTTTGTTGCGGTGGGTGTTCCTGGATTCTTACTCTGCCTTTTTCTAGGTCTGATTCCTGAACCCGAGCGTAAGGGGGTGGCGGTATCGAAAGTATCCTCTACTATGGAAGCCGGATTCTCGTTGAAGCAAGCTCTTGGCTTCTTGTGGCAACGGAAACGTGTATATGGGCCGCTATTTATTGGCTCTTCCTGCATTTCAATTGCCAGCTATGGCAGTGCGGCGTGGTATCCGGAGATGTTGACCAGAAACTATGGATTGTCCAAGAGTGAAGCTGGATCTGCTTTCGGAATGATATATTTGGTGGCGGCTACCTTAGGCGTGATGTTTGGCCCATGGTTAGCTGCCAAGTTGGAACGTCGGGGGCACAAGGATGCCTACGTGCGTACCATACTCTATACTTCACTGGCAGCCGCAGTGCCTTCGACGGTGGCGCCGCTTTTGGGGAGCGCCGACGCCACCATTGGCCTACTATGGCCTACGGTGTTCCTGGGGATGACCTATCTTGGTGTAATTGCCGTGAGCTTCCAGATCATTACGCCAAATCAGCTACGCGGTCAAACGACAGCTATCTATATCTTTGTAACCAACATACTGGGAATGGCGGTCGGCACGAGTATCTTAGCAGCGTTTACAGACTTTTTATTTCAGGATGATCAGTCACTCAACTATTCGATCGCTACTGTTAATGCAATCTTCTATCCACTAGGGGCAGCTCTATTCTGGTATTGTTTACCAGCTTACCGAAGAAGCGTGGAAGAGGTAGGTAACTGGAAGCTGTGAGTGGACGTGTCTGCCTAAGGGGAAACAACCAATGATCAAACGCTTGACCAGGGGTCTTATTGGCACCTTGATCGCCGCAGTGTTGTTGTCTGTTGGCTGTAGCACCATTTACCGGGAACCTCGGTTTGTGATTACTGAAATCAAGAACAAAGAAGAATCCAGTGGCATTCTCCGATCCTGGCTTACCACAGAACAGCGCGTACCCGTACCCCAGGAGCCCTTGCCTTTGCGACCTATTCCGATAAGAGATTTGCACGAGAACTTCCAGCCCGTGCTTTACCGCCTGGGACACTCCACGATGCTGATACGATTGGACGGTGACTACATCTTAACCGACCCGATATTCAGCGAGCGAGCTTCTCCGGTGCAGTGGATCGGCCCTAAACGATTTCATCCAACACCTATTGAAATCGACGCTTTACCGTCAATCAAGGCAGTGATTATTAGCCACGATCACTATGATCACTTGGATAAAGCCTCGATTAAAGCCCTGGCTGACAAGATAGAGTATTTCCTGACCCCGCTGCGCGTTGGCGATCATCTGCGTCGCTGGGGTATCGAGGAGAATAAAATTGTCGAGTTGGACTGGTGGCAGCACAAACAACTGGGTAGCCTCACGCTCACGGCCACGCCGGCCCAGCACTTTTCCGGCCGCGGTTTGTTAGACCGAGACCAGACTTTGTGGGCGAGTTGGGTAATCGAAGGGCAGCAGGGGAAACTGTTTTTCAGCGGTGATACTGGCTATTTTAACGGTTTCAAGGAAATTGGGGAGCGGTTTGGTCCTTTTGATATCACAATGATTGAGAACGGGGCTTATAATGCTGCCTGGGCTGATTTACATATGATGCCGGAAGAGAGCTTGCAGGCGCACCTGGATTTACAGGGCAAAGCCATGCTGCCGATTCACAATAGTACCTTTAACCTGGCCCGGCACAACTGGTTCGACCCTTTGGAGTCCATTGATACACTGGCGCAGCAGCACAAGGTACAATTGATCACACCAGTATTTGGCGAGGCGGTGTCGATTACCAACCCCGGCGAGACCTATGCCTGGTGGCGGGAATATCTGCCGGTGTTGGCGTCGGTTACTGGAGGCTGATATTTTTATCCATGCTCACAATACGACCATGCCAGAGTTCTTGCTCAATAAAATGCAACGGCTAGATCTTGCGCTGTATCTATTGTCAGATGGGGAGTAATGCTGTTGGGAAAGATAAAACCAATTCTGCTGATAGCCACCTTGTTGCTGACGCAAGGGGTGGTAGCAGACAATACCAAAAGAGATATCGCTCATCTGTTGGACTTTGTCGCTGCCTCCGATTGCACCTTTATCAGAAACGGCAGTGAACACGCCGCAAAAGATGCCGTCAGCCATATACGAAAGAAGTTCGACTACTATAAGCGTGACATTGACACTGCCGAGGCCTTTATCGCGTTGAGTGCCTCGCAGAGCACGTTTTCAAAAAAGCCCTACACGGTTAAGTGCCCGGGCACTGGAGCAATTCCCTCACAACACTGGCTGCTGGCTGAGCTCAGGCGGTATCGCGGCGCCCCAACCCCGTAATAGACTACTTTAGTTGAAATAGCATCTAAGCGAACTCATTCGGTGCGCCTGCACAACTTAAGGGCAAGTCGAGCAAAAAGGATTATTGCGCCACATGGAAGCAAGCTCCTAGCTCCTAAGAATCGGCCTCAACCAACTCCAATTGACCTGCTTTTCTTTCTAACCTTTTGGGCATAGGTGTACTCAATGACTCATAACCCCCCACGGCTTTTAGAAATTGATCAGCAGCCTCCCTATCTTGCCCCTGAAGGCTTTGATAATGTATGTAAGCCCTCTGATACATCCATTGTGCAAAGCTGCTAATTACTCGTTCGCCGCTGGCGTCTCCCGTAGTGAATGAATGCATACCCAGGAAGCGAGGGATATTGCCACCGGGGTTTGCCTCTAACCACGCAGCATTTTTAGCTACCGCATCAAGTACATCGGGTAGTTGATCTTTCATTTGGGTTTTCAGGATCGGCAGTAGCGTTTCTGGGACCTCATCATCAGCCAGAAATTCACCGGACAACGGATTCGGGTTGTTCATACGCTCTACCCAGGCGAACACATTCGGCGCGCGCTCTTGCATGATAGCTTTCGGTACCGGGTCCCTCGCTAAATGGGCATAGAGGGGTCCGATGAAACCAAAATCACCTATGCTTGGGCGGGAACCCAACAGGAAATTGTGTTGCTCAAAATGCTTGTCGAGCTGGTCTAGAAACTCTAGGTACACTGCTTCTATGGCGGGAATAGTTGCTTCACTAATTCCCAACGCCGGTAGCATCCTGCTAAACCCCTTCGAAGTTTTCTCGCCGATAGCGATTTGTTCTTCCTCACTGCCGTTCGGATTACTCATGCGGCCGAACTCTTTCAAAATGAACTCGCGCTGCTGGTCAATAACGCTCCAGCGGTAGTGCATGGCAGGAATAACTAGCCACTCATCTCCGTAGAGTTCAAACAAAAGGGCTACCAAACGCTGTACCGGGCCCGCCGGGCAAACGCTCCCAGCCGGATGGCGAGGTTCAAGGAAGTCAATGATGTCGGTAGTATCTTGAATGTATTCCCCATCAGCCGTTTCTAACACCGGTACAATAGGCGCACCAATTTTAGGTAGAATTATCGACTTATAAACCTCCTGGGTGGCGGTGCGCTCTTCCCAATTCAGTCCCTTATAGCGCATATACGCACGGACTTTACCGGTGTAATAGGAATGATCCGCGCCGTAAACTATGTATTCCACTGCCATCGTTGATCCAAGAGTACATCGAAATATCGATCTATGAGTTAATTATCGTAGAAAATCTATTAACCGTAATTCTATTTCCAACTGGATTGCAGGGGAAAGCGATAGTTGCAATACTCAAAATTGGTGCTGTGGATAGTCGTCAATACACCTTGTCAGAACATCGAGTAGAAACTGTCTGAGTATGCGTCACATCAATATCGGTTATGTGGAAATTCGGATAGTTGTCTACGGTTCTTGTCAGCATTCTTCCGGAGTAGGGCCGTAATTCGACTGGAACTAACGCCTATTTTCTATTAACCGAGCCGAATAACTGGGTACTGGTCAATGCGCGGTGTAGCATGAGTTGGATTTTATAGCGATAGCTATTGTTGCACCCAATAACGGGTAATCCGCGAATGGTTTACCCATTGCCACGGAAATTGGGTCGTCAGAGAAGTGCTATTGTAGGGTGTAGCAAGGTCCTTCCCACGCGATTTTTTTTACTCCATTTCTGATCGCCGTCAGCTCTACTAATACTGCTAGTGCAATTTCCGGTGGAGTTTTACTTCCAATAGTCAGGCCGACTGGAGCGTGTAGCCGATTCAATTCATCGTCCGTGTAAGAGAAATGCTGCTTCAGACGTTGGCGACGATTTTGACTGGTACGAACCGAGCCGAGCGCACCCACATAGAAAGCGTTGGTACGCACTGCCTCCATAATGGCGAGATCATCTAACTTGGGATCATGGGTAAGAGTGACGATTGCTGTGCGAGGATCGGGTTTAAGCGCAGCCACTACGTCGTCAGGATATCCATCTAACAGTTCGCCGTGTTCGTTGTCCCAGTCTTGGCGGTACTCCGGTCGAGGATCGCTGATAAGCACTCGGTAGCCCAAACCGGCAGCCATCTGCGCAAGATACTTTGAGGTTTGCCCGGCTCCGACAATCAACAGTTGCCAGAGTGGTCCCAAGTAGGTAGTCCAGCTATGAGGTTTACCATCTGGATCTACAATTAGGCTTGGTTTATGCGTGTCAGCATTACGTGTGCCGCTGGCTCGCTGATCCTGAATAGCGCTTCGACCGGATTTGAGACAGACAGTGCGCACTAAAGTTTGACGCTGATGAATGGCCTCGATGATTAGTCGCAGTTCGGTGGCATCTGTAAGTGGTTCCAATAACAGTTGTAAGGTGCCACCACAGGGTAGGCCAAAACGATTGCGTTCCTCGGCTGTCTCACCGTATTTGACTAATTGTATCTTTGTTGGGGGCTTCTCGAATAGCTGCTGCAAAAGATCGTCCTCCACACAACCGCCGGAAACGGAACCGGCAAAATGACCATCTGAACTAGCAACCAACAACGAGCCCACTGGGCGAGGCGAGGTGCCCCAGGTTTGCACCACTGACACCAGTGTTACTTGAGCACCGCGCTCCACACCTGCGAGAGCGGCAGTTAGGACTTCTAACTCGGTAGTTTGCATAATACGCTTTTTAACTCTATTTGCGGAGGTTTTCAGTGGTGCGGCAATCGGTTTAAAGGTAGATGCTGTCGTCGTTCCGCGGTTTTAGCACCGTATTACCAATTGCCACAGCCACTGGCGTAGCCCCGACTCACCAATACCTACTGGCACCTCTTGACTATCGATAATTCGAACCTCATTTTCAAGAGCTTCGGACATACGTGCCAAGTTATAATCGAGAGTATTACCAGCGGTATTATCTGACAAAGCTGAATCAAATACCCAATGGAAAGTATCAATGGCAACTATTTGTTTTCTGCATATTTATGACGTGAATTTGGAAATCTCTGAGCCAATCTTGCTGTCTCGAAAGCTGACGCGGTTCAAACCGGGGTACCACTTCTAACGGCCACATTGTCCCTTTAGGAATCGTTGGGCGGTTACTTTGATGAGATCGAAGACACGGTCGTTGAGGCCATGGATAGAACAGAAAGAACCAGATCCATGGTGGAGAACTTTAACGGCAGGGTGCGAGTACATATCAGACATCGTTAGGAAATCGGTTCGGGTATCTGGATTTGCTTCGATTTTTTATGAACCACAGCCCGCTTGTTCGCAGTGCTAGAATCGAGAGAAGAGGTAAGTCACCAGCTGAGATCTTTTCAGGCAAACCTCACCCGCATTGGCTAGAGATGTTGGGTTACCAACGGTTTCAGCGCGCCGCCTAAACCGTATCGATGAATATTCATCGACATTTGTGTCCAGGCCGGCAGAGGCGGGTAAAAACTCATCAATTGAAACTCAAAGCCACCTGTTTCTGAACCACGCCAAATTTGTAATGCGGTGATCTTGTTTAAATATTAGGATCTCGCACCACACATGGTCGAATTTATGCATACCTGGTGATGGAATTATTTGAGAGACAATGAATTGTAAGACGGGATTTATTGAGTGGTTACAAAGCTTATGCTTTCAGCAAGCGGCGCTCTAGCAGTGTTTGCATATCATGGCGACCATCGGCAACCACCATTACATAAACGTTGTCGGTAATTACACGGTAAATAATGCGGTAGGGTTTGAAATACATCTCCCGGTATTCACGTAAACCAACTGCCAAGAGTTCCTCGGGGAAAGCGCCTCGGTCTGGATTTTCAGACAGACTCAAAAAGGCCTCCTCAATTTTTCGAGAACGTAATCAGCCTTATCGGGTGCGTCGTGATATTCGATATATTCGTATAATTCCCCTAGATCAAAGGCTGCGTCATCGGTCAGAAATGCTTGGTAACTCATCAGCGTTTTTTGCTTCGGTTGCGAAGCCGCTCAACAGCATCATCGGCAGGCTGAACCTTACCTTCTTCGATCTGGCGTGTGCCCAGCGCCAGTATTTTCAGCAGCGCCATAGTTTCCTGCGTCTGTTCATAGCTCTTAACATCCTGTATCACAGCTTTGGCCTCACCATTTTGGGTGATGACCATGGGTTCCCTCTGAACAGATAGGTTGCGTATGACTTCTGCGGCATGTGCCTTCAAGTAACTGATTGGTTTAATGTGATCTGATAGTTTCATAGGCATCTCCGTGGGGAGCCAAATATAGTCAGAATACAGGTCTTCAGTCAAGATCAAAGGTATGTGTATGGCGATAGTGTGAGGGTGCTATGGCTGGGTTGGGAAATCAGGACTGTACTAGATTTGTGCTAATCGTCTATGGAGATTTGGACAAGACCGGTTCATATCCACCTGGGACCACTGGAGCTGTGTGACATTGGCTTCACGCAGGCCGGTAGCCAGGGTGAAACGTAATTCCTCGAGCAAGCGATCAGCTTCCTCATGCGTTAACCAGCGTACGCGCCGCTTGGGTTCCGGCAGCATTGGAATGTAGGTGGTGGCTTTGTCGATCCACTTCCAGTCCGTCCGTGCCTTCTTCAAAATAGCTCGAATCACTTCCAGCAAACGATTCACAGTGGCGTTCTTAACACCCTCTGCGAGCTTTGCCTTGATAGTCTGCACATTTCCGGAATATCCAATAAGAAGGCGCGAGATTTCTCTCGCGCCTTTCAGCGGTCGAACTTCCTGACCGATCAAACGCTGGGGTTCAGAAGCTGCCGTTCACAGAGAAGAGGGCTGTCAGGGGAGCGCCCACAGTCACCTGGTGCTTGCTATGCGCGTTCGGGTAGTAGTCCTCATCGGTCAGGTTTTCGATGTTCAGCTGCAGACGTACCTTTTCAGACAAATCGTAGTAGGCGGCAACATCGACGCGGGTGTAGCTTGGCAGTTTTTGAAGGGAACCATCGGAGATCAAAGATTCGTCCTGATAGGTAATGCCGATGCCGGCACCGAAGCGGTCTGTGAACTCGTAGTTGCTCCACAAAAATGCCATGTTTTCCGGCAGTTCTCGCGGTTCCTGTCCGGATCCGGTTTCCCCCTCCAGGTAACTGTAGCCACCGGTGAAATACAGACGGTCGTTAATCTGGCCCTGAACCTGAATCTCAAATCCTTCAACTTCCAAGCCACGAACTTCAAACTGTTCACCGGTGTCGTTATCACGGTCAGCGCGGGTTTGCTCATTTTCGAAGTAGGCGGTCGTCAGGCTCAGGGTTGAAGTGATGTCCCACTTGACGCCAATCTCGGTGCTTTCAAAGGTGTCCGGGTCCAACTTGTCATTGTCGCCATTGATGTTCGCATACTGCTCGCCACTGCGAGGCAGGAAGGACTCGCTGTAGCTGGCGTAGATGGACAGGTTGTCCATGGGCTTAATGATAACGCCGGCGCGGGGAGACACTTCTTCGTCTTTGCGGCTGCGTCTCTCGTCGGTCTTGACATTGAATACGTCGATTTCAAAACTGTCAAAACGCGCACCCAAAACAATATCCATCCAGGGGGTGACTTTGATCTGGTCCTGGATATAGAGCGACTGCACTTCGATATCCACGCGCGTGTCGTCGTTCAGATCAGTGGCGAAGCTGTTGCCGGTAACTACGCCTGAGGTATTGACCGCAGTGCCTCCGCTGATAATGCGGCTGCTGATGGGGAAGATCTCCGTGTCGGAGTCGTTGTTGCTGTCCGGAGTCCAGACGGCATTGTATCGGTCCTGATCTGAAGAAGTGTCAATGTATTCACCGCCAAACAGCAGCGTATGCTCCATACCGCCAGTGGTAAATTCCTTGATCAGATTCGCCGACAAGATCGTGTTTTGACGATCAGTGGTGTCGAGATAACCATCCAGGGTCACTTCATCGGGCGAGTTTGCCTCGTTATAGGCAGAGGCGTAAAAGTTCTGGTAGGACTTCTCGTAGTCACCATGGAAAGCACTGAAAGTTCCCTTCAGACTTTCGGAAAATTCGTGCTGCAGCGCCGCGCGAAATACGTGAGCTGTAATATCGGTCTTGTTCAGTTTGGCATCGCCGAAGACAATATCGTCCAGGGCGTCTACCGGCCTGCCATCGGCACCGGTCGGAATGCCGCGATCAACAAAACGCTCGTGATCGACATATTCGTAGAACAGATCCAGGGTGGTTTCGGGACTCAGTTGGATACGCAGGGTAGGGTTGATGCCATACTGGTCGCCATCGAAGAAATCACGGTGGTTTTCCAGATCTCCATAATAGGCATTCAGTCGGAACGCCACATTTTCACTGATAGCGACATTGGAATCGACCTGCACTTCGTACTCACCGTGGGTGTCCACGGAAGCCTTGTAGTCGGTAAAGTCTTCACCGATCTGGCCTTTCTTGGAAACGCGGTTCAGAACACCGCCGGTACCGCCGCGACCGAACAACAGCGCATTGGGACCACGCAGGATCTCAACCTGCTCCACATTGTACAGCGGGCGGTAGTATTGAACGTCATCGCGGACACCGTCGATAAAGAAGTCGGCGGTTGAGCGAACACCGCGGAATACCACAGAGTCACGGTGACCTTCACCTTGGGAGGTGTTGACGCCAACGGTGTAATCGACAATGCCCCTCAGGCTTTTGATGCCTTGCTGTTCAATCTGAGCAGCACTGAAAATCGACAGGCTCTGGGGGATATCAATAATAGGTGTAGGGGCTTTCACGGAATTGACTTTATCCATGGAGAGATGCTGGCCCTCAATCTGAACTTCCTCCGAATACCTGGCGTTTTCCGCTGCGACGGCGTTGGCGAGCAAGGCTGATGACAGCACAGTGGATAACAGGACGACATTCTTCTTGTGCATGGTGTTGACTCTTTTCAATTCTCAAATTATAAGCAAATACTAAAGGTAATGAAAAAGCGAATCAATACTAATAACAAAAATAAATTGGCTGTGATTTGAGCTTCTTTTGTGCGGGAAGCGTGTGGAGTGCGAATTCGTATTTCAGCAAGCTATTGGCAATCGAAATAACCCGTTGCAGTGAATAACCCACTCATAATTGCGGAGATCGCTTGCAGTTGCGATTCATTACGATGAGCTGCTGGCGCAGTATCAAATTCTCGGCTGCAGTTTGAGTTCCTGTCCCTTCAGCAGTACCATGGCATCTGCTTTCAGTGGCACAGAAATCACGTTACGGGATTCGAACTGATCTGGGCCAATGGAGATGTTATCCCCTGCCATCGAGACAACAAATGAATTATCTGCCCTGCGTTGAAATCGAACCACGAACCCCGGCGAACGCCGCTGTTATCTGGCTGCATGGCCTTGGCGCCAGCGGCGACGACTTTGCCCCCATAGTACCGGAGCTGAACTTGCCCGAAGATTTGGCGGTGCGGTTTGTCTTTCCGCACGCGCCCTCTATTCCCGTCACCATTAATGGTGGCATGGTGATGCCGGCTTGGTACGACATTTTGAGTTTGGATATCGACCGCAAAATCGACAGTCAGCAAATTCTGCAGTCGGCAGCTGCGGTGACAGACTTGATTGATCGGGAAATCGAGCGGGGTATCGACAGCCAGCGTATTATCGTGGCGGGATTTTCCCAGGGTGGTGCAGTCGCCTATCAGGCCGCCCTCAGCTACCCAGCGCAACTGGCCGGGTTAATGGCGCTCTCCACCTACTTTGCCACGAGCGACAGCATCGAGCTTAACGCCGCCAATCAGTCGTTACCGATGTTTGTCTCCCACGGTACTCAAGACCCGGTGGTACCGGAGATGCTGGGCCAACGTGCTGTCGAGAATCTGCAGGAAAAAGGATTTGAGCCTGATTACAAAGTCTACCCGATGCAACATGAAGTCTGTTTGCCGCAGATTCGGGACATAGCGCGCTGGCTGCAGGAGCGTTTGCCGTAGTTACAACGTTATCAATCAGGTTTTCTGAGGCTTTTAGGCAGCCATCTACACAGGTCATATGTAATAAAGTATCAGGATGCCGGCAAGCAAAAAGGCGACCCAAAA
The DNA here is from genome assembly GCF_011683955.1 of Pseudomaricurvus alkylphenolicus. Taxonomy (GTDB): domain Bacteria; phylum Pseudomonadota; class Gammaproteobacteria; order Pseudomonadales; family Cellvibrionaceae; genus Pseudomaricurvus; species Pseudomaricurvus alkylphenolicus. The sequence goes on along the minus strand of NZ_JAAQPI010000006.1, from coordinate 383,712 downwards.
GACCATGGTTTCTGTTGGCCAGAACTGTGCAAAATACCCTTTAGGTTGATTTTTTTCTTGGTCGTAAGAGTTGTTGATCACCCGCTTAATTCCCTCTTTGGCCAATTGTTCTGTCTTATTTATTGCCCCTGTAACCGAATAGTAAACAGGCACCATAAAAGCCGGTGCTAATTTTCGGTAAAGCCAGTCTGCATCCAGATTGGTGGAAGGTAGTTCTGGAGGATACATATTCTTCAGGTTTAACCAGACAAAGGCTAATGCAGAGAAGAATAATAACTGCAGTTGAGTCAGAACGTGCGTAACATCATATGGTTGATAGTCGGCATTCCAGGGCAATAGGGCGTAAACGGTTTGTGCCGGGAAGGCTCCGATGACGATACAAAGTACAGCAGCAATCCCCATGGCAATTAACATATTTTTAGGTGGTTCTGTGGTGCGGATACCAGAGTCATGGGCAAAAAATGCAAAATAGGGGATCTTGATGCCCGCGTGATGGAACACACCCGCTGCTGCGAATAACAGCGCCAACCAAACATAATCATACCCTTCGGCGACTGCCGCACTCATAACCATGGATTTGGATACAAAGCCGCTGAACAGTGGGAATGCCGATATGGATGCTGCCCCGACAATACAGAGAACGGTGGTTTTCGGCATGCTTTTGTATAAGCCGCCTAACTCAGAGCCGTTGATTTTGCCCGTCATGTGCAGAACTGCGCCCATGGTCATCATCAGCAGTCCTTTAAAAATAACATCGTTAAAGGCGTGGGCAACTGCGCCATTAAGCGCAAGTGAGGTACCGATACCAATACCAACCACCATAAAGCCAACCTGATTGATCATGCTGTAAGCCAATACCCGACGTAAGTCGTTTTCAATGACGGCATAAAAAATCGGGAAGCAGGCCATAGTCACACCAATCCACACCAGCAATTCGGTCCCCGGAAAGCCCCTTGCCAGCGCATAAACGGCAACTTTGGTAGTAAATGAAGCAAGAAAAACGGTACCTGTTGGTGTTGCTTCCGGATAAGCATCCGTCAGCCAGTTATGCACAAATGGAAACGCGCATTTGATGCCAAAAGCGAGGAAAATTAGCCAGGCGCCAAGATTTAGAATTCCTTCTTGTTTTAAGCCAATTTCACCAAACACCGCGCTACCTGTTTGAGAAATGAATATTAGCGTTCCTGCCAGCAGCAATACTCCAGATAGCACTTTAATCATGAAATAGCGCATTCCAGCGCCATAGGCGCGTTCAGTACGCCTGGCCCAGATTAATAACACTGAGGTTAACGCCAGTAATTCCCAGAATACAAATAACGTCAGTAAATCACCCGAAAATACTGCACCAACGGCGCAAGCCGCATAACTTAGCCCGGCTACATGCTGAACGGTATCTTTAATATGCAATGCATATACAATGGCGATAAAAGCCGCCAAATGGAAGAGGTAGCCAAACATTATGCTGAGTTTGTCTACCCGGACAGGCTCCAACTGATAGCCCATGAATTCCATGGCCCAGTAGATGCCGGGTTCCAGCCCGGATAGCTGCAACGCTCCCCAAACAGGCGCCAGCAGCATTATCGCACTGCGGATATGACCGCGAAGGAAAATGGCCGCCATTGAGCCGATTAACAATGGAAGAAATGGCGGTAATAGGGGCAGACTACTTATCATAGTAGTCTTCCCCTTTCATCAGGACTTTTCGCATCGCTTTGGCAATAAGTACAAGAAGTACGCAACCCCCAAATCCATACATTGCATAGAATGCCGGAATCTTCTCCCAGTCGTGATAGATGTGCCTGTGCACCAAAAAGTCAGTTGCTACCAGCAATGCGCATAGTATGTAGAACACCTTTAGTATCTTATGGATGTTTTCCGGCTTGTCGAAGAAATCCGTTTTGTTCTGCTCTTTATTCATTTAAGTCCCACCGTTGATATCGGTAGATACGCCAGGTATCAAGTTGACCAACTCAATAATGGGTTGGGGGTAAAAGAACAAGACCAAACACATTACTGAGGTTACGGTGATTGCAAGTAAACTTGGCCAGGGTGCTTCACTTGTTTCTGACCACGACCAGGATTGCGAGCGTTGATCAGCAGGCGTAAAAAACGCTCGTATAGGAATGGGTAGCAGGTAGGCGACGTTTAGCAGTGAACTGATGGTAAGCACCATCAAAATAATAAGCTTGTCTGCCTCTAAAGCACCAACAACCAAATACCATTTACTCCAGGTTCCTGCCATCGGAGGTAAACCGATAATACTCAGTGCGCCAATCGTAAAGGCAATCATCGTTAACGGCATTTTACGGCCGAGGCTAGCCATCTCACTGATATTCTTCTTGTGTGTTGTAACAAAAATGGAACCTGCGCAAAAGAATAAGGTAATTTTTCCGACTGCATGGGTCACTATGTGCAGGCTGGCTCCGGCAAAAGCGATTGAAGATGCCAGCAGCGCACCCACTACAATGTAGCTCAGCTGGCTCACTGTCGAGTAGGCTAATCGTGCTTTTAAATTGTCCTTAGTCATGGCGACAAAGGACGAAAATAAGACTGTAGCCGCACCGATATAAAGCATGACATCCGTTGTTGATATTTGACTTAAGTTATCAATACCAAAAATATAAATGACAATTTTAAGGATGCTGAATACGCCCGCCTTGACGACTGCAACTGCGTGTAACAAAGCACTTACAGGCGTTGGTGCCACCATGGCGGCAGGTAACCAGCGGTGAAACGGCATTAATGCCGCTTTACCTACCCCATAACAGAAGAGAACCAATAAGAGAGAAACCAAGCTGCTCGACTGTGCGTCAGTGAAAATCCCACCGGGAGTAAATTCTAAGGTGCCGGTACTAACCCAGGTGGCAAGTATCGCAAATAAAAGAAAGGCAATCGACGTGCTGAGCAGAATGCCGAGATATACTCGTCCACCACGTTTTGCATTTTTATTACCTGCATGAGTAACCAGAGGATATGTAGATAATGTCAGTAATTCGTAAAAGATAAATAGAGTTAACAGGTTCGAGGAAAAGCAGATGGCCATAACACTGCTTATCGCCAGCGCAAAACAGCAGTAGAAGCGGGTCTGGTTTTCTTCATTGTGACCACGCATATAACCGATGGCGTAAATTGTAGTAATAATCCATAAGAAGCTTGCTACCAAAGCAAACAAAACGCCTAAAGGCTCAACTGAGAATGCGATATTCAATCCAGGCAAAAAATCCACCCAGCTAGTCGCCATGTTGAGCTGGTTAAAAGTATTATCGGTAATACCCAGTACCAGCGTAAACAGTATTACCGCTGTGGCAATGGAGATGGATTCTCGAAGATTAGGGTTCTTACCCAAGAGCACCACGAGTGCAGCGCCTACCAGCGGGACAATAATCGTGAGATTAATCAGCTGTGAGGGTTCAAGAGCCGACCATATGTTCATTGAGTCGCCCCGCCCATATTGACCGAAAGAGCAGTAGCAGGGGAACTGGATGGCTGTGTTAACCATTGTGCTGCGGTATCTGCCGCGCCAACACTCATAGAGGTGTCAATACCGAAGTAGATATTGGCGAATACCAGTATCCACAAGGGAATTAACATCAGTAAGGGGGCTTCTTTATAGGTAGTGCCTTCTGCGGGATTTTTGAAATAAGCCGCTTCTAAAATCCTGCCAACATAAATGATTGCCAACAGTGAACCCGCCAGTACCAGAAATGCGACAGTCCATTCCTGCTGTTCCAGTGCCGCGGTTACCAAATACCATTTGCTCACGAATCCGGCGGTAAGAGGAACTCCGATAATACTCAGACCCGCAATGGTGAAAGCCGCCATTGTCAGGGGCATTTGTTTGCCTAAACCCTGAAACGCCTTGATATCCACAGAACCAGTACGTAGCAGTACTGCGCCAACTGCCATAAACAGCGCACCTTTCATTAACGCATGGTTAAAAATATGCAGTAAACCTGCCGTCAGCCCCAGGGTACTAACAAGACTGATGCCGAGAATCATATAGCCGATTTGAGCCACGCTACTGTATGCCAGTACGGTTTTTACGTTGCTTTGAACGGTCGCCATGAAAGAACATTTGAAGATGGCGACAATCGCCAGTACCAGTAAGATGGTATCCATACCCATGGTGTGGAAGACATATTCTGCACCGTAGATGGTAAATATAAAGCGCACCATCACATAAACAGCAACCTTTGTGGCTGTACTGGCCAAAAACGCGCTGACGGCCGATGGGGCGTGCGTGTAAGCAGGTGGTAACCACATGTGCAACGGAAACAGCGCCAATTTAATGCTGACACCCACCAGGATAAAAGCCAGGCCAGTATTGAGGGTGCGGCTGCTGTCGTATTCCGAAATCCGAGCCGCCAAATCCAGCATATTTAAGGTGCCCGTTTTCATATACATCATACCCACGCCAATGAGTATGAAGGTCGCGCCTATCGTTCCCATAATAAGATAACGGAAGGCGGCGGTCAGGCAGCGTTTGTCTGACGCGAGACTGACAAGCGTATAGGTAGCCAGAGAAGAGATTTCCAGAAATACAAACAGGTTAAATGCATCACCGGTACTCAAAATCCCCGACAATCCCGCCAAACAGAGTAGATGTGCGGTGTAGTAGAGGGTGTGTTGGCTGCTGTCAATTTCTTTGGCGATGCTTTCTTTTGCGTACACTAATACCAGTGATGAAATACCCGTTACCACGCAAAGAACCAAAGCGCTGGCGGCATCAACCCTAACTTCAATACCCCAGGGTGGCTCCCAGCCTCCCAAGGAGTAACTCAATACACCTTGATCCAACGTTGTCAGCATTAAGCCAATTGAAATACCAAAGCCGAGGGCGCTGATGAATGTGGCGAACAACCAGGCCAACTGACTTCTGCCGAGCAAAATACAAATAGGGGCAGCAATCAATGGAAGAATAATAGGCAAGACCGGAGAATGTTGTTCAAACATCAAATCAGATCATCCTTATCTTCGAACTCGTTCTCTTCAACGGTTCCGTAGGCTCGTTTGATTCTTACAATCAGCGCAAGACCTACGGACGTTGTTGCCACTCCAACGACTATCGCGGTAAGGATAAGAACGTGTGGCAATGGGTTTGAGTAACGGGTTATTCCATCTGCAACAATAGGGGCACTTCCTCCTGATACATTGCCGATGGATATATACAACATAAATACAGATGTCTGAAAAATGTTGAGCCCTACAATCTTTTTGACCAGGTTGTTTGCAGAGATAACGATATAAAATCCTGCCATCATTAAAAATACGACAATCCAGTAATTGTAATAATCGACAATAAAGCTCATTGAATGTTAGCCCGTTCAGCTTGACCGGCAAAGGCATAAAAGATACTGAGCATCGCTGCAAATACCGTCACTCCAACGCCGAGTTCGATGAGTATTATGCCAATATGTTGCCCCGCTACTGGATCGCTCGCCAACACATTGTAGTCGAGAAAATTGCCGCCAAGGAAAAAGCTGGCAAAGCCGGTGCCGGCATAAATTAATACACCTATTGCCGCAAGTGCCTTCAGTAAGGTTGGCTGTATGACATGGGTTGCCATCGGCAACCCAAACACCAGGGCATACAGAATAATCGCTGCTGCAGCAATGACACCCGCCTGAAATCCGCCTCCAGGTCCATAGTCACCGTGGAACTGAACATAGAGGGCAAACAATAGGGTTAATGGGACGATAAGTTTGGCCACAACTCTCAGAACCAAGTGCGATTTCAATCCGGATTCAATGGCTGCCTTTTCGTGTTTGGGCAACCCCAATAAGCTTAATACGCCAATTGCTGCTGCAAACACAACTGCAGTTTCGCCTAATGTATCGAACCCCCGATAGCTGGCTAAAACTGAGGTAACCATATTAGGCAAACCAATTTCTTGCGGTGAATCCTGAATATAGCGGGGCGCTACGTGCTGCTGGGCAGGGTTGTCGGGATCGCCGAAAGGTGGCATATCCAAAGTGCCGTAAATAAGAGCAGCGCCTGTAATGACTACCACTAATAGTGGGAGAAATGTTGTGTGATTATTCGTTTTTTCCTTACGTCCAGTCAGTGCTAATGTGCCCAGCATAAGAACTGTTGAAATACCCGCACCCACTGACGCTTCCGTAAACGCCACATCAACTGCATCAAGGTTAACGAAGATCAATGCAGACAGAAAACTATATATACCGAACAGCATGACTACTGCAAAAAGATCTTTTAGGAAGATGATCCTCAATGCAGTGATAGCAAGCATGCCGAGTAGCACCAGGTCTATTAACTCTGTCATGAACTGCAGTCCTCTTTTTTCGTTGCCCGGATTTCCGGTAACGTCAACAGCCCTCCATGTCTCGCTGATTTCGCCAGTGCATGTGATGCAGTTGGACTCGTGAATAGTAAGAAAACCAGTATCAACAGCAGCTTGACAGTTACCAAATCAAAGTCTGTACGCAGTATTAAGCCAAAGATTATCAGTATGGTAGCGATAGAATCCGTTACGCTGGCGGCGTGAACTCGGGTAAAAAAATCGGGGAATCTGAATAAACCAATTGCGCCCGTAAGGCTGAAAAAAGCGCCCAAAATAAGCAGGATTGTACTAATGGACTCTAAAATCACTATAACTGCTCTTGTTTGGTTGAATTTATTTTCAGAGCGTCATCTGTAGCTGTGTATTCAAAAAAGCGCAGTACAGCGATCATGCCGATAAAGTTGATCAGCGCATAGACAATGGCTATATCCAGAAAATCCGGACGACCGCCAAGAAAACCTATCACAGCAATAAACAGCGAGGTTTTGGTTCCAAACATATTAACGCCCAGAATTCGGTCGTAGACTGTGTCTGCTTTTAGCGCCCTGGCTAATGCCAGTGCCATAACGGCGAGTATTGCGATGCCAGTCGCTGTCAGTATCAACATTAGTTTTTCGCTACGGGTACAGTTGCGATTTTCTTGGCCATCTTGCCTGCTCGCAGAACGTCTAAAGATTTTTCATTGAGCGCGTGGATGGTGACGTGATCATCATCAACATCTACACTCAGTGTTCCTGGCGTCAGGGTGATAGAGTTGGCATAAAGCACTCGTTTTCTTCCTGTGGAACTAGTCACTGGTAATTTTTCTATGGCCGGAGACAGGTTTTTGCTATTTCCCCAGATGAGTTTAGTAACCTCTATGCTTGACAGTACTATTTGTCCCATAAGCCAGGAGGAATAGCGAAAAAAAGCGAAGCTTAAAGGAAGCTTTTGGGGTTGTTTGTCTATGTTGTCCATGTGCCGCAAAAGTAATACCACCAGCGCCACGGATGCTACACCAAAGCAAAGCAGCAGCGGTTTCAAATACCCGGACAGCAGTAGCCAGAATGCAGCTAATGCCAGAATCCAGCTTGCAAAGTAAACAGTTTTCTTTCCGCTCTTTGTCGTCACTAAAAGTCCCTCTTTAAGTTAAACGTATATCAAGCTATTTCTTGCTTTCAATAATTAGCGAATCTGTTCTTAAGTTATGCATCACTTTCTCAGCAGTATTGGATTTTAAAACGCGCTTCAAACCTCTTCTTCCCATGCTTCCCATGATGACGAGTTCAGCTTTTAGCTTATTTGCGCATTGAGGAATCGTCTGTTCCGGCGCTCCTGCAACAATATGTACTTTGGCTTTTGACAGGTCATGTTCTTTGAGCAGAACGGAAACCTGTTCCTCGCCTTCTGCACGGTGAGATCGTGCATGTTCCTTTATGTCGATAATGTCGAGTTCTTTTAAAACGTTAGAAACAGGAAGGTTGTAAACTATGTGCAGTTCGCAATCGAAAGTTTGTGTCCATTTCTTGGCCCATTTGAGTATGTCGTTATTTAATTCGCAATGGACTTCATCTTTTGCGGTGGGATTCAATGCCGCCAGGACCGTATGTTTGCTGTGCCAATGTTGCTGGCTGGCAATGAGTACAGGAGTTTGCAGGCTGCGTATTAACTCCCAGTCACAGGGGGTATGGAACAGGCTTTCTGAGCGATGGCCTGCTTTTACGATAAAATCAAAGTCTTTGTCTTTACAGTAGTTTGTGACCCATTGTGCGATGTCATCGGTAGCGACAACTTGGCTACTGATCCGGTCCTTGTTTTCATAATCGGCAAAGATTTCATCCAGAGAAGTTCTCAATATTTCTGATTGCTGATTAAGGTTGATATCTTCCGAGTCACTGGTCCCTCCGGCTTTTATAAAACGTACTACATCTATTTTATCGCCCAACGGGATTGCAATGTCGTGTGCCTTCCTTAATGAACAATGATCTGTTTCACGTATATCGGAGATCACTAAAATTGATTTAACCATAGCTAGTCCTGATATTAAGTATCAACATTGATTCTTGATAATATTTATGCAGCCAAATAAACATCCGAATTTAAGTCTTAGGTGCCTCTCACGTACCCGAGGGCTCATTTTTACCTTTCCTACCCACCTTTCATATCAGGAGCCGCTGAAAGCGTATCCATGGGCAGCGCACCATTCTCATCACCTCTTCAAGCGTTCTAGTCTAAATAATAGGCCACTATGCGCCTTTAAGACTGATAGCCCTATAGAAATCTATAAGTTTTGGTGATAGTATTTTACTATCACGCATATGATCACGGCACCCTCTCAATCGGACATGGCTCTATGGCCCAGAAAATGCCAACGGTTAAACAGCTGAAGTACTTCGTCTGCGTGGCGGAATTCGGCACTTTCCGCGGTGCAGCCGAACGCCTGGGTATCAGTCAGCCGACATTAACGGCACAGATCTACAGTTTGGAAAAGGCCCTGCAACTCACCCTGCTGGAGCGCAGTCGCAGTGGCACCGAGTTAACACCAGCCGGCCGTGAGTTACTCCCTAATGCCCGTCAGGTCATGGAGGAAATGCATGGCCTCTTGGACCAAGCTGCGTTAATCAATCAAGGGCCTTCAGGAACATTCCGTATCGGCGTATCACCGACAGTTGGACCATATCTGCTACCGCATATCCTCCCTGGGCTGCATCAGACTTACTCATCTCTCAAACTTTATGTCCGGGAAAATATGCCAAAAACACTTGAGTTGGATCTGTTGGAAGGTCGGCTGGATCTTGTGTTGATACCACTGCCTTTTGGTACCTCGCGTTTGACCTCCGAGGTATTATTCCATGAGCCTCTGCATCTGGTTGTTCCAGAAGGGCATCAGTTGGGTAAGTTAAAGCAGATTAAGGCCGAGCACCTGCGAGAGCAGAACATACTCACGTTAGAAAGTCAGCACAGCAGTTACCATCGGGTAGAAGCCGTGTGTGAAGAGCTGGGTGCGAATATTGCCCGTGATTACGAAGGTACCAGTCTGGATGCCCTCAGGCAGATGGTCATGATGGGGGTAGGGGTGGCCTTTCTGCCGTCGCTCTATATTCATTCCGAGATCCATCAGCCGCAGGGATTGAGTGTCAGTCAGATAGAAGAACTACAACTGCATCGCACCCATGTATTGGCGTGGAGGAAAAATTCACCAAATAGAAGCTTTTATCGGCAGCTGGTCGAATTGATTCGTTCCCTGGTGAAAGCGAATTTGAGTGATGCCCAGTTGTTTTTTGATGATTAAGCTGTTTTGACTTTGACGATATCCGTCATATTGCGCTTGCTGGCGAGACCTTCCCAGCCTTAGGCGATCTCGGCGTGTAGCTCCTGGTCAGCCCGATGACGTTAGACCTCGCGCAGCTTTTGCCTGGGCTGAACGAACAGCCATTAATAGGGAGTATCTCTTCGAGCTCTCTATTTGGCTGTAACTTTTGGTTGTCGCTGCAAAGCGGATGATTGATCGATTTCTCCGTGAGTGTTACGTTATAACATCGAAGATCTTATGCTTGTCCAATTAATGAACAAAGCTCTGGTCGATAATTGACGGACTCACTCTCTCGACAGCGCATCATAGCCAAGGATAACCATTCAGTGGTGGCGATGAGGCAAGTCTTGCCGGCACTATCTCGCCGAATTCTGGGTTCTAGGTCGTCTCATTGGAAAGGTCGCATTACTAAGGCAGAAGGTACTAATATAGTAAGGATTGATGCTCTTGATTAAGGTTCCAATCTAATGCCTGAAGCCACTACTGATGTAGATTTATACCGCCGCCTCCTGGAGCGGGCTGTAAAGCTCTTTGCCGAGCAGGACGTATCCCGACTGTGCGAAGCCATTCTGGCCGAGGCCCAGAGCCTGACTGGCGCCGATGGCGGCACCCTCTACCTGATGAGGGCCAGGGAGGAGGGGCAGCTTCTGGAGTTTGCGATCCTGCGTAACGACTCCCTTGGCATGTGGCAGGGCGGTACCAGCGGTAATCTGATCGATATCGAACCTCTGCCGCTTTGGGATATGCATGGCCGTGTCGACCATCACCACATTGCCGCCCATGCGGTTTTTTCCCGCCAGGTGGTCAGTGTTGACGATGCCTATCAGGCAAAGGGCTACGACTTCAGCGGTGCCAGGCATTTTGATGAACAGCACAACTATCGTACTCAATCCGTGCTGGCTATTCCGCTGATTGCTGAGACGGGTGCGGTTGTCGGGGTTATTCAGTTGATCAACGCCCGTGATGATCAGGCAGCGGTTGCCGCGTTTGACAAAAACCACATAACCGCGCTGGAGATACTCTGTCGGTTTGCGTCAGTGGCCCTGAGCAAGCAACTGGTCGCCGGAGAGCAAAAGGCGATCTTGACCGAGCTGAGTGCCGAGCCGAATACGGAGCGCATGCTGGAAAGAATCCTCGAAGAAGCGCAGGCGATGACTTACGCCGATGCCGGTACCCTGTATCTGCTTGAGGAGGACGAGGATGAGAATGCAAGCCTGAGTTTTGCGTTGATGCGCAATAAGTCGCTGAACATCTATCGTGGGGGGTCGTCGGGTGAGAAGGCCAATTTGCCACCGATCATGTTAAAGATTGACGGCGAAGATAATTTCCGCAATGTGGCGAGCTACAGCGCCATCACCAAGAAAGTGGTCAACATTGCCGATGCCTACACGGAGCCGAAATTCGACTTTTCCGGTACTAAAACATTCGACGAGAAGATGGGCTACCGCTCGCAATCGTTTCTGACGCTGCCGTTGCTGAACCATGACGATGAAGTCATTGGTGTGCTGCAGCTGCTGAATGCGCGCGACCCTCTTTCTGACAAGGTCATCCCTTTTGATGCGCGAATCGTCCCCATTGTAAAGGGGTTGGCAACCTACGCCGCCATTGCGTTGAATAATCGTTTGCTGGTGCGTGACTTAAAGTCGCTGCTGGATGCCTTTATCAAATGTATTGCTCAGGCGATTGACGCAAAGTCGCCTCATACTTCCGGCCACTGCCAGCGAGTGCCTCTGCTGACGGAGATGATCGCAGACGCCGCCTGCCAGGATACCGGTACCTTTGCGGACTTTGGATTCAATGATGATGAGTGGTACGAGTTGCGGGTCGCTGCCTGGATGCATGACTGCGGCAAATTGTCGACGCCCGATTCGGTGCTGGATAAATCAACCAAGTTGCATCTAATGACGGACCGCATCAACGACATTGCAACCCGTTTTGCAGCGAAGAAGTCTCAGATTTTGCTCGCCGCCAATGGCGCAGATGTCAGTGCGGTAATCAGCCAGCTTGAGCAGGACCTGGCCTTTATTGAAACCGCCAATAAGGGCGGAGAGTTTATGGCTGAGGAATCAAAGGCCAGGGTCAAAGAGATTGCTGCACAGACGTTCGAAGATGCCTTTGGCAATCAGCGCCCCATGCTGACGGAGGAAGAAGTCTACAACCTGTGCATCGAACGCGGCACCCTGACCCACGAAGAGCGACAGGTGATTAACAACCATATGCAGGTGACCATTGATATGCTGGAGTCGCTGCCGTTCCCGAAAAAGCTGCGCCGGGTTCCGGAGTATGCCGGTGGACATCACGAGAAAATGGATGGCAGCGGATTTCCGAAAGGCCTAACGCGCGATGAAATGAGTATTCCGGCTCGCATGATGGCGATTGCCGACATCTTTGAAGCGTTGACGGCAAAGGATCGCCCCTACAAGGATCCGATGAAAATCTCCCAGGCTCTTTCGATTTTGAACAATATGCAGAAGGGCGATCACATAGATCCGGATCTCTATCGTTTATTTGTCGAGAAGCGTGTTTGGGAGAACTACGCCAAGCAGGTATTGATGCCCGAACAATTGGACGTGGATGACGTTGCAAATTGGTTATAGAAGTAGAGTAGACGTTTTATGAATAAACCTTATCCCAGAGACCTTATTGGCTATGGTGCCGATGTACCCCATGCGGCCTGGCCTGGTGGCGCCAAAATCGCATTGCAGTTTGTCATCAACTATGAAGAGGGCGGCGAAAACTGTGTGCTCCATGGTGACCGGGCCTCTGAACAGTTCCTGTCGGAAATCGTGGGTGCTGCGGCCTTCGAGGCCCGCCATCAAAGCATGGAAACCCTCTACGAATATGGCAGCCGGGCAGGCTTTTGGCGGTTGCATCGGCTGTTCACCAGTGAACAGGTACCCGTCACTGTATTTGGGGTGGCCATGGCCATGGAGAGAAACCCCGCAGCCGTAGACGCAATGCTGGAGGCTGATTGGGAAATCTGTTCACACGGTTACCGCTGGATCAGCTATCAGGACGTGCCGATTGATATCGAGCGCGAGCATATGCAAAAGGCCATCGATATCCAGACCCGCCTGACAGGGCAGCGGCCGTTGGGGTGGTACACGGGCAGAACCAGCCCCAATACTCTGGCCCTGGTCGCGGAGGAGGGTGGGTTTCTCTATTGTGCCGACAGCTATGCTGACGACCTTCCCTACTGGGACAATCACTATTCAAAACCCTTGCTTATGGTGCCTTACACGCTGGATACCAATGACATGCGATTCGCCACCCCGCAGGGGTTTAATAGTGGTGATCAGTTTTTCAGTTATCTGAAAGACGCGTTTGATGTTTTATACCAAGAGGGCGAGGTTGCTCCCAAGATGCTTTCTATCGGCATTCACTGTCGACTGCTGGGGCGTCCTGCCAGGCTGGCGGCCCTGAAGCGTTTTATTCACTATGCCAAAAGCCACGACGCTGTGTGGTTCGCCAAACGAGAGGCTATCGCTCAACACTGGGCCAATCGCTTTCCATTTTCCTAGCGCGCGCTCACCTGAGTGCCTTCGGTGGGTGAGACTCGTTGCGTGCGAACGTAAATCACGCTCGAGCGGTTGACGACCTCGCCGTTATGAGTGCCGGTTACTTTCAGGTTGATGGAATTGTAATTTCCCTGGTTATGGGTATAGCGGACCTTGATAGCGCCCTCATAATCCTTCAGCACCAGAGACTTGTCCTGCAGCTGAATACCTCCGGTGCTGGTAAATGCTATGGTCACACCTTCGGAGAGCTTGGGGCGCTTGTATTCCACAACGACTTCATGTTCTTCGCCAGGGGCGACTTTCGTCATTGGCGGGTGTTTCAGTTTGAAAACCGGCTCAATAGAAGATCTCCCGGCCAATGTGCTTCTGTCCAGCAGGCTGGACCGATCAAAGCCATAGAAGTGTCCGGCACAGGCGCTGGCCTGTTGCGTCAGGAGCAAGAAGGCGAAGGCCAGATAGGTAGCTGGAATTTTCTTCATTATCACGGATCCTGCAAATATGTCTTTGGGTGCGTTAGCACTCTAAGCTATGGTTGGTGTATCGTCCAATAGTCTCGGGATCTAAGGGACGGAGTTGATAGATAGTGCTTTTCACAGGCTGGCCTTGGCATTGCGGTAAGCGCTGAACGAAGGGATCATCGCCGCGATAATGGTTGCGCCAATGATCAACAGCAAAAACACGGTGTTGTCGCCAGAGAAAATATTGGTGCCTATATGCAAACCAAAGCTGGAGGCCAGGAAATCACCTGCGGTGAGCAAACAGATGTACAAACCTGACAAGCCTAAAATAATGCTGGTAAGCGCAATCAGGATGGCTTCCAGTTCAATAAGCAAAAACAGGTACAAGGGCGGTGCGCCAATTACCCGGAGCAGATGGATTTCATGCTCGCGTTCTCGAATGGAGGCCAGCATCATCGCGCTCAAACCCAGCAGGGCAGCGATCAGGATCAGGCCGGCGATAAGGCGCAGCGTGTTTTCCAGCAACCCCATCATCTGCCAAAGCTCCGACAGGGCGACACCCGGCAAGATAGCCGAAAGCGGCTCTCTGGCGTAGTTGTTAATGTCGCGTTGCACTCGAAAAGTTGCCATTCTGGAGCTTAAGCCCAGCATAAACGCGGTGATACTCTCGGGCTCCAGTGCCTGCGGATTCAGCTGTTCGCGGTCAACCCTGCGCCCGGGCAATTTAACCCCTTGTTGCCAGTTGAGGTGTATGGCTTCAATGCCCTGCAGGCTGACATGCAGGGTTTGATCCACGGGCGTACCTGTGGTTTCCAATATTCCCACAACCTTGAATGGCATATCGTCATGGAGGCTAAAGCTGGTTTTGGCGATACCGTGGGCCAACACCAGAGGATCTCCCAGGGTATAGCCCAGTTTTCTGGCGACCTCCGAGCCGAGCACGACATCGAAAATACCACTGAACTGCTGGCCGGCAGAGAATTCGAGCTGGCGTTTTTGGCCGTAGCGAAAGTGCTTGAAGTAGTCGCTGGTGGTGCCCATAACCCGGTAACCCTTATGCGAGTCACCCAGGGCAATTGGCACGGACCATGCCACCTTTGAGTTCGAAGCCACCGCTTGGTAGGTCTCCCAGCCAATATTGTTGGTGGGAGAGCCAATGCGGAAAACGGAATAGAGAAGGAGGTTAAGGCTTCCGGTTCTGGCGCCGACGATAAGATCAACACCGGAAACGGTGCTGTTAAAACTGTCCTTGGTTTGGTGCCTGATGTGCTCGACCCCCAACAAAACAAAAATGCTGACACTCATGGCCATCAGGGTCAGCAGTACAGAGCCCTTGCGGTTCAGCAGGCTTTTTGAGGCGAGTCGGATAAACATTAGCGGGAAGCTCCCGCTGAGTTAATTTCAGATAATGGCGCAATGCGATCAAAATAATGCGACAAAGACATATCGTGGCTGACAAAAAGCAGGGTAATCCGGTGTTCCTTGGCGAGGGACATAAGCTTCGTCATAAAATTATCGCGGTTATCCGGATCCAGTGAGGAGGTTGGCTCGTCAGCGATCAGAAGTTCCGGCTTGTTGATCATGGCACGCGTAATGGCGATGCGTTGTTGTTGTCCAATACTCAGCCGGGCTACCGGCTTTTGCCATTCGGAGGGCGGAATATTGAATGTCGCCAGCAAGGTCTCAATCCGGTTGTCGACGTCAGAGGCTATGGTCTTACCCCCCGAAAACCGGTTCGCGAGACGAATATTGTCGATAGGGTTAAGATAAGGGATAAGGTTAAACTGTTGGAAAATATAGCCAATGTGATTTGCCCTGAACTTATCCCGCTGGCGGTTGCTCAACTGGTCCAGGCGCTGGCCCAGTACGGATACTTCTCCCTGTGTTGCTCTTAACATACCGCTGAGAAGATTGAGCAGGGTCGACTTCCCGCTACCGGAGGGGCCGTGTATAAACACATGTTCCTGTTCGGGTACAGACCAGTTTTTGATGCAGAGCACAGTTTTGTTCGGGGCCTCGGGATAACAGAAGTGGACGTCTTTGAGTTGAATTGCCATTGAGATTTCTGCGTAAAAGCCCCTGAAAAATGATTTGCCATCGAAAAATGATATATAGTATCATTTTGAGTCCTTAGGTCCAGCCCCATCGGTGACAAACTTGCGTCCGAAGCCCCTGTTACAGTTTTTCGTTTTATTACCGTTCCTTATCGGCTTATGCTTCACTGGGAGCGTTGTGGCCCAGGCTTCAGCTCAATTTAAAACGATTGAATGGCCGGACCTCATTCCACAAGAAGATCTGGACGCGCTGCTTAACCCTCCTGAATATATCACTGAGGTTCAGGATGGTTCCGCAGAGGATCAAATCAGCAGCCAAATTAAAAACACAATTTCGGCTGCAACCAATGATCGCTACCAGCAGGCTCTGGTTTCCACCAGGATCAAGCCAGAATTGGATGGGCAGCCAGTTCGGATTCCCGGCTATATTGTCCCTCTGGAATTCAATGATGATCAGGTGATCACCGATTTCTTTCTGGTGCCGTTCTTCGGGGCCTGTATTCACGTTCCGCCACCACCGCCAAATCAGGTTATCTACGTGAATTACCCGAAAGGGTTAAAGCTTGATGCGCTGTTTGATCCCTTTTGGATTTCGGGGATTCTAAAAACGTCACTTATCGAAAACGATATGGCGACGGCGGCCTACGCTATAGAGATGCAAAGTTACGAAGTCTATGCTGAGTAGTGCTTCAACTGGCTTTGTCCATGCATTGTTGGCATAAACAGCTGAGTTCCAATTGGGGGCTCATCAGGTGAAAGTCGGCATCTTTGATGTGTCGATCAAGGGTGTCGATGACAGCTTTGTCCACTGCAATTTCTTTGACCCGTTGACAGTTTCCACAGATCAGAAACTGGGGTACCTCATGCTTGTGAGTACAAGTGATGTGTGAGCAGGCGATGAATTTATTGATCAGCTTTAGCTTGTGGATGAGATGCTCTTCTTCCAGGAAGCTGAGGATACGATACACGGACATGGGCGGGAGCGCTTCACCAAATTCATCTTTGCAGTAATCTGCCAGCTCGTAAGCAGACATGGCTTTACCCGATTGCAGTAACCCTGTTAATACGCGTTTGCGCTTCTGCGTCAGGCGAGCTCCATGTGCTCTGCAATTGTTCTCTGCATGGTTGATGATGGCTTGTATGCTTGCCATAGGGGTTACCTTAGTCGAACAAATTTGGCTTCTCCGGTCAGCTCAACGGCTCCCTGACCACTATCTGTGAGCCACATGATCTTCAGGTTTTCAATGGCAGGGAAGTAATCATGCAGATTGACTGTGATGCCGCTTATGTCTGCGCCGCTCTTGCACTGATAGTGGTAAACGGCTGATAACTCGCTGTGCGAATCTTCCTCGTCATCGTGATGTTCATGGTCGCCATCGCCGGCGTGGTGCTTTTCATGTGTATCGTGTGCCTGATCCGGCTCGATGATCGCCGACATATCAATGCTGGCCTTCTGCAGGTAGCATGAACTGCCTGTGAAGGAGAACAATCTCTCCGCCGAATTCAGCGCGGCTTGGGCTTTCGTGGCAGCGTTAACCTGTTCTGGGGAGGTAGCCCGGTGCTCAAAGCCGACAATATTGGCGGCCGGTGACTCCAGGCTGATCTCGAGTGAATCAGCTTCGATCGCAAGCGTCAATTCTGCGGATCCATGCAGATGAGCCTCATGCTGTTTGTGACCATGATCGGAAGCGGCCTTGGCCTGAAGCGCGAGACTTGCAATGGACAAAAGCAGGATGTTCGGATATCGGAAGAAGAGTTTCATAACTGGGGTGAAAACTCGGCGTGACGGCTACAAAGTTTATCATGCTAATGCTTCAGGAGCATGTCAAGCGAAGAAGCTCTCTAGCCTTTATAGTGATGCTCTTTCATTTCCTTAATGGCTTTCACTTCTGCACAGTATTCCGCTGTCGGCCTGGCCAGCAATCTCGGAATGCCGATGGGAACACCGGATTCCAAGCAATACCCAAACTCCTCATCGTGGATACGTTCCAGCGCCTGCTTGATTTTCGGTAATAGCTTTTGTTCGCGATCAGCAATTCTAAGGGCGAGGCTGGACTGTTCTTCCCAGGCGGCGCGATCACCGTCATCACTGGCATCGAACGACCGCATCATTTGCTGTTTGGCTTCGCGGATGCGAACCAGTGTGGATTCATGTAGCTCCAGCAGCAGATTTCTAAAAAACGCCAGCTGCGCTTCGTTCATATAGTCTTGTTCCGGTGCTGTGAGAATCAGCTCCCTGGTGAGTGGTGCTGGCTCCTGGCCGGATGTCTGCACATTCATAATCTTCAAACTTCGGTTAAAAATTGTGGGTTTACATGTTTTTCCCGCAACATTTCTTGATTTTTTCTGACTTATCTGCAATCTTCGCAAATACAGTTTATTTCGATTTGCGGGTTTTCGAGAAAAAAACCAGCGCTTTCTACATTTTCCTGAAGCTCTTTGACCATTGATTTGCTGATAATAACTTCTTCAACTTTCTGACATCGGCAACAAATCAAAAACTGAGAGACAGAGTGGCTGTGATCGCAGGTAATATGTTCGCAGGCGACATACTTATTGTGTAGATTTAACTTGTGTACCAATTGCTCGCGTTCAAGAAAGTCCAGTACTCGGTATATGGTCATGGCGGGCAGGGTTTCTCCCAGCTCGACCTTGCAGAATTCGATGAGTTCATAGGCAGACAAAGGCTTTTCGGACCTAAGTAAACCGGAGAGCACCAGTTTTCTTTTGTCAGTTAGTCGAGATCCACGGTTCTTACACTGTTTTTCAGCATAGTCGACTGTTTCGTTAACGTTTGTCATTTCGCTCGTTTGTTCATTCCATTGGTGGCGCGTGAATCCCTGGATATCTGAAGGTTATGCGCCCTGTTGCCATTCGGGAAACGGGTCGCTCAATGTGGCCCAGTATTCCTTGCCACGAAGTACTTCATCTTCGCTCAGCAAGCAATCATCAAGTGCCTGCGTGACTTTGGTTTGATCCAGCCCCTGACCAATAAACACCAGTTCCTGGCGCATATCCCCAAAGGGTTCGACCCATTGTTTCTCAATCGACGCGAGATACTCTTCGTCGGTGGGCCATTGTTGTTTCGGTACGGCCTTCCAGAACATGCCCCCAAAACCATAGTGTGCAATACCACCGGCCTGGCTCCACTGGCCGGCAAATTCCGGGCGGGTTGCCAACCAAAAATAACCTTTTGAACGAATTAATTTTCCGTATTTTTCGGTGCCGTGCAGGAACTGGTAGAATTTTTCCGGATGGAATGGGCGTCGGGCGATGTAACTGAAGCTGCCAATATTGTATTCCTCCGTTTCGGGAACGTGCTCACCCCGCATTTCCTTCAGCCAGCCCGGCGCTTGCTGAGCGCGTTCGAAATCGAAAAGCCCGGTGTTCAGTACGGCATCAATATCCACTTTTCCCTGGGTGATGGGAATGATTCGGGCATCCGTATTCAGTGTTCTTAAAATGGCGGTCAGGCGTTCGACATCCTCAGGTGCAGCCAGATCGGTCTTGCTGATAAGAATCACATCGGCGAATTCCACCTGGTCCACCAGTAAATCCGCCACACTGCGTTCGTCATCTTCGCCCAGGGATTCACCCACTTCCGTCAGGTACTTTGCCTCTTCGTAGTTCTTGAGGAAGTTGATGGCATCAACCACGGTCACCATGGTATCCAGGTCGGCCACATCCGACAGAGAAACCCCATCTTCATCCGCAAAGGTGAACGTCTCAGCCACTGGCAAAGGCTCGGATATACCGGTGGATTCAATCACGAGGTAGTCAAAACGTCCTTCCCGGGCAAGCTTGGTGACTTCCTCCAGCAAATCCTCTCGCAAGGTGCAGCAGATGCAGCCATTACTCATCTCCACCAGCTTCTCTTCGCTCCGGTTCAGCGATACGTCGTTCTGGATGATGGCCGAATCGATATTGATTTCGCTCATGTCGTTGACAATAACCGCGACTTTCTTGCCCTGTCGGTTGTTCAGAATATGGCTGAGTACCGTGGTTTTACCGGCGCCGAGAAAACCGGAAAGTACAGTGACGGGGAGTTTGCTATTGGTATTGGCTTTCATAAATCTAATGGTTCTTGAATCACAGAATATGGAATTTAGGCAAAGTCGAGTGTTAACAACAAGCGCCGTACATCTGTTGGCACCTGGGGTGACCGGTGCACCAGGCCGGCGCCTTCGTTGCCTTCCCACAGCTCGCCTTTCAGCAATGCCACGTCGCCCTGGCTGAGCTGTCGGATCTGGCCAGAGTCCTGGAAGAGACCGGACTCTTCATCCGCTTTGCCCTCGCTGCCTCTGCCGAGTTTGGTGCGGTCAACGGCGTCGTGGGGCAGCCACTCGGTGGCCGTGCCCTGATAGGTGGTGACCAAGCGGCAGGGGACTCGGTCCACATGGAACTTGGGGCACATGGCGCGATCCAGGGTGGTCAGCCTTAGGCCGGTCTGTTTGAGTTCGAACAGGTAGCAGAACATGTCCACCAGCTCTGCGATGTCTTTGCTCAGTGAATGAGCTGCTTCGCAGTCTCCCAGGGTCTGGCTGATGCTGGAAAAGACGCTGTCTGGCGAGACGATCATAGAGGCTTGCAAACGGCGATGGGAGGCCAGGAAGGGGTCCAGCTGTGGCTTTAATCCAGGTGCCAGCTCTCTTTGCCACACAGCAATGTTGCAGTCTTCCTGGTAGATGTCCGCTAAAACGCCGGGGTCGGCCCCTTCCGCTGAGAAGCGTGTTCTATCACTAAGCTCAAATACATCATCACTCCTGGCAAGTGTGCTCATCAGTTTTCCTCAATAACCGGCTGGGTGTTTTTTCGGCAAATGTTATAACATAACATTAAAAGGTGCAATAATGGGGTTTGTGCAAAAAATATACAGTCGTCACCAATTCGTAATCAACTTGTTATCGAACCGTTATATTTCCGCAGTAAATCTCCTCTCTAATGAGTTCACCTGGAGGAGCTGATTTTTGCAGATCGATTCAGCGGAATGCCGAGTTTTCCAATACGGGTGGGAAACACATTGATTGTCTGTGAGCCACAGATTCGACGAATAAAAAGAACACAGTATCATTGGGGGCCTTTGGCCCCATTTTTTTCTTCTCAGTATTTAATTCAAACAAGTCTTGAAAAGCTTATGCGAGCTGTCGCATTTCCGAAGTAAAAGTGAAGTAAACCCGAAACATTATCGCAGTAAATATGAATAAAAAATGCAGTAAATTTGAAGTAAAACTGTAGCAAAAATTCGACTGGCGCTTTTTCGATCTCCAAAAGGTCAACAAATAAACTTAAATTGATTTAAATTCGTTTCGAAAATCGACGTTCATATATCTGTAAGAATTAATTGGTAGCTTGCAGCGATCTGATTTAAGACAACCCCTACATACCAATCGAGGAGCTACCGAAATGGGTCAAAAGAAAGTTCTGGGCGTAAGCATCTTAGCTGCATTGCTTGCCGCCTGTGATGGTGGAGATGTGAGCATCTCTCCTTCCAACGTTGACAACAGTGTTGACAATTCAGTGACTGAAGTACCAACTACCCCAGTTGAAGAATTCAGCTGTGCAACTTACACCAAAGACGGTGTTGTTAACGAAGGTTCTTTCGATGGCACCAACTGCACCTACACCACTGGCTTCGTTGATGTAGACAACCCCATCACTGTATCCATGACTTTCCCGAATATCGGTGAAGGCGTTCACATCTTTGACGGTTCTCTGGCCATTGGCGAAAACCACGCTTCTCAGGCCGGCTTGGATGCGGCAGGTATTTCAGAAGGTGGTGACGGCGCGATCGTTACTATCGAAGCCGGTGTTACCATGGCTTTCAATACCACTCTGGACTACGCCGTTGTTAACCGTGGTTCTCAGATCCGTGCCAACGGTACTGCTGCTGCCCCAATTACTTTCACTTCCGTAAACGATGCAGTCAGCGGCACTGTTGGTGCTGAAGACGTATCCGAGTGGGGCGGCATGATCATCAACGGCTTTGGTGTGACCAACAAGTGTTCCTACTCTGGTACCCGTGGCGTTGACCTGGCTCTTACCGGTGAGTGTAATGTTGTTTCTGAAGGCCGTGCAGGTGACGGTGAAACTCACTACGGTGGTGACAACGATGGCGATAACTCCGGCGTACTGCGCTATGTTGTTGTCAAGCACACCGGTGCAGAAGTTGCTCCTGGCAACGAACTGAACGGTATTGCATTCAACGCTGTTGGTTCCGGCACTGTTGTAGAAAACCTGCAGGCTTACAGCACCTTTGATGATGGTATTGAGTTTTTTGGTGGCGCCGTAGATGTGACCAACTACGTTGCCCTGTACGTACGTGACGACTCCATCGATATCGACGAAGGTTACATCGGCACCATTGAAAACGCTCTGGTTATCCAGTCTCGTCTGGATGGTAACCGCTGCGTAGAGTCCGATGGTATCGGCAGCTACTCTTCTCGCGATCAGGCGACCATCGATGACTTTATCGCCCGTGGTCTGAACTCTGCGGCGACCCTGAAGAACCTGACCTGTATCGTTTCCGCCAACGAAACCGGTACTCATGACCCAGGCCAGGGCATGCGTATTCGTGAAGCTCACTTCCCAACCATCAGCAACGCTATTGTGACGACTGCTTACTCTGGTGACGATGTTCTGGGCGATGACGACTTCAGCTACTGTGTTCGCATCGACAACGAAGGTCAGCAGGCGGCTCTGGACGGTAACCTGACTATCTCTTCTTCCATCGTTGCTTGTCAGGACCTGGTTGACAGCAGCCTCGAAGGTCAATCTACCGCCCAGTGGCTGACCGACAATGGCAACGCTGTTTATCAGTCCGCGGAAGCCGGTGAAGATCCAACTTCTGCTTCTAACGGCGACCTGGTGATTCTGGATGGTTTCTACTCTGTACCTGTAGCCAGCATGGTAGCTACCGGCGCAACCATTCCTACTCCAGTTGACTCCAGTATTATCGGCGCAGTATCCGCTGACAACGACTGGACTGCTCCTTGGGCATTCGGTCTGCGCGAAGGTAACCGCTCACAGGCTCTGTGGTTCGAGTAATCTCGAAAACCACCACGGTTGAATGGCCGATAGTGTGACTGGAAGGGCGCCCGAGCGGCGCCCTTTCTATTCCAAAATTAGTGGATGAGCGTAGGGTTCGTATTATGCAAACCAAAAAAAAGTTATTGAGTGCTCATATTGCAGCACTTACCATGAGTGCAGTAGCAGGGACAGCCATTGCTCAAAACGACAAGGCGGTAGAGGAAGTCGTCGTTGTCGGTAACCTCAGATCCGCAGCCGATGATGTTGTGGTCGAGCGTCTTGAAAGCGACGTCGTATCCGACATCATCGATGCCGAGATCATTGGTAAAATCGGTGATTCCAACCTTGCTGCAGCGCTGCGACGTGTTCCGGGGGTGACACTAATCGATGATCGCTTCGTGTTTATTCGCGGTCTTGGTGAGCGATATTCCTCATCGCTACTGAATGGCGCCCAGATTCCTTCTCCGGATCTGACCAGAAATGTTATTCCTCTGGATATTTTTCCAACTTCTATTCTGAAGTCGGTATCTGTACAAAAGGGTTATTCCTCTGACATACCGGCCGCTTTCAGTGGTGGTCTGATTGATATTCGCACCAAGGGTATTCCGGATGACTTCACTTTCTCGGTTGAAGTCGGTACCAGTTTAAATTCCGAAACCGATGGCGATGTGCTGAGCTACAGCGGCGGCGGTGATGACGCCTTTGGCCGCGATGACGGCACGCGTTCTATGCCAGGCGAATTACGTTCTGCGCTGAGTACTTACCAGGGTTCTCTGGCTGTTGGTGATATTCTGAATGACCTGAATCTATCCGGTAATGGTAACGCCGATGTTGCAGAGGCGGAAGCCATCAACAGAAACCTGGCTCTGGCGCTGAACCGAAACATCAATGTACGAGAAGAAAGCCCTGACCTAAATCGCGCTTTTGAACTCAATGTCGGTAACAACTTCCACTTGGATCACGGCATGGAGCTGGGTTTTCTGGTGGGTGGTTCCTACGAGAGTTCCTGGACCAACCGCGAAATTCGCGATGCGGAATTTGGTCTGCCGGATGATGCATTTTCCGAGCGTGATGTTTCCACATACAACGTGAGTGCTAACGCCAATGCCACTGTCGGCTGGCGTTGGGATGATGATCACTCTGTACAGATGACCGCTCTGTTGCTGCGCAATACGGACGATAAAACCACGGTTCGTGATTACTTCGGGTCTTCCACTCCGTTCAGTGAAGGCCGTGGTAACCGTGACTACGAAGTTCGTTACGAAGAACGCGAGCTGCAGGTTCTGCAGTTCAATGGTGATCATCGTTTCGGTGGTGTCGTGCGCGAGACTCTGGGTATGGAGGCCACCCGTTTCGACTGGCTGAACGACCTGCGAGTTGAGTGGTTCTACTCTGACTCTGAAGTCACCACTGATATCCCCAACGAAGTGTCTGTGACTTATCAGCTGAATGTGGATGGGGATGGAAATTTCGTATCCCAGAATCTTCAGCCTTCAACGTCTGCTGGTGACTTCCGTTTCACCAATCTGCAGGACGAAGTTGAAAATTACGGCTCCAAGATCTCTCTGCCTCTCTATTTCGACAATTACGAGCTGACGCTGTCCGGTGGTTATAATTACGCCAAGAAGGCCCGTACCTATCGCCAGACTGAGTTTGCCTTGGGCACCAGTGATCTCGCGTTCTCGGGTAACGCGGACGGTCTGCCTTCTGATATTTTCAGCGATGACAATATCCTTGACGCGGGCAACGGTTTCGAAATTGATGTTGTGGGTAACAACGGTGAGAGTTATCTGGCCGCTGTGACCAATCAGGCGGTATTCGGTGAGGTGGATTTACGGATCGGTGATGCCTGGAGAATTACTGCCGGTCTTCGCTGGGAAGACTACAAGCAGGTGGGTTTGCCATGGGATCCTCTGGATTACGATGGTTGTCAGGTCAGCTGTGACGGGGATGACATCGCGGAGTCTGTATTCTCGGAGGATGATTACTATCCATCTGTAGCCTTCACTTACAGTACTTCTGACTTTGGTGCGGAGACGTTCCAGTTCCGAGTGAACTACTCTGAGACGATCGTCAGGCCTGACCTGCGGGAAATCACACCTTCCAGTTATATTGACCCTCTGACTGACGCCATTGTCAAAGGCGGTACGGATGTGATTCCGGCGACGGTTAAGAACTACGATATTCGTGGTGAGTGGTTCTTCTCTACCGGTGATAATTTCACGGCGTCTTTGTTCTATAAGGATATTACCGATCCGATTGAATCGTTTGAGCGGGCTGCCTTTGAGGATGCTCTTGCTGCGCAGATTATCAATGCGGAGAGTGCTGAGCTCTATGGTGTGGAGTTTGAGTGGTTGAAGGGGCTGGGTTTCCTGGGTGAGGCATTCTCCCCATTCTTTGTTTCCGGTAACTTGACAGCGCTGGATACCGAGATTGTTGCCGGTGATCGTGCTGACTCCCCAACCAATCCTACTCGTCCATTGACCGGTGCTTCTGATCTGACGGCGAACATTCAGTTCGGTTTCGATTCTACCGATGGCCAGCATTCTGCGATGTTGGTTTACAATGTGTTCGATGAACGCCTGTTTCTGGCTGGTCGTCTGGGTACGCCAGATGCCTATGAGCAGCCTTTCCACTCTCTGGATCTGACTTATTTCTGGTATCCTACCGAGGAGTCAACTCTGAGACTGCGGATTAAGAACATTCTGGATGAGGATGTTGAGATTGAACAGGATGGTGTAACCACGTTTAGTTATGCGCCTGGCAGTTCTTTCTCGATTGATTATAAGTGGTCTTTCTAAGTTAGGTTGAGATCGCTTTAAAAAGCCCGGCATTATGTCGGGCTTTTTTTTGTTTCCGATTTAGGAGGTATGAGTTTTAAGCTGAAGTGGCTGGGAGTTTGGGTAGGCAGAAAAGTGCCATAACCGGAAGTTTAGTACCGGCAGGATTTATCTACGTACGTAGCAGCGGGCTCCGACCGCGACTGGGTCGCCAATGTCTCTGTTGTGCCAGAGGACATTGAATGGTGTTCTGTTCGTGCACTAGCTGGATCGTGGCGGACCGCTTCGAAGGGAGCCGTTTTCTTTTATAGTTCGGGAACGGTCCGCTTCGGGGTATAACCATCTGGGACACGCATGAATACATCCCTGTAGCTCTGCTTCGCCATCCATGGCGAAGACGGTCCCATATGGTTATACCCCGAATCGGCCCTTTTCATCGACAATTGGTTTCTAAATTAGACCTCTGTGCTCCCTTCGAAGCGGCCCTTAGCTTCACGTTTTTGCCTTCTTTTTCAAGGTGCGTGATACTGCAAGTGTCAGCAACGGCCGCACGAATGTAGGGCGGATTAGGCGAAGCCGTAATCCGCCGTTCCGCCGAAGGTTTAAATTGGCGATGGCCGCGAATAAACCGCCTGTTGCAGCAACATCCAAGGGGGTTAAAAATCGGGCCGCAGCCAACGAACAACGCCGGCGGAACCGTCGGATTACGCCGCAATGCGCCTAATCCGACCTACGCTCGAACGCAATTTCTGCTAATTCCAACTTCCGGTTATGGCACACAAGAGACTTTGACATGAAAACCGAACCTACCTTAATAGGATAGTTGAAACTCTTGACCGCTCTTTTTAACGGTAAACGAACTGCTCTCAATCCTTATGACTTGATATCCGCTTATTGAACTGCCTTTTCGGTATCCCCTACCATTGACAAAGACCTTATTCGACGGACTGTTTGTTCCAAGGAAAAGATAGCCTGTTGCTTTAATGTCTGGTCTCGCAACTTCGCTTTCCTGGTTTACCTGTGGCGAAATGCTCTGAGTATTTATCGGAGGAGGGGTTTTGCGTTCAGTTGTTACTACCGTCTGCATTACGTGAGCACTTTGAGTATTTGTTATGGTAGCCAGCGGTGCAATCGTGCTACTAGGTGCCACGTCTCTCGAAACTGGAATTTCTTCGTCGGAGACAAATTTCCAAGCAGAAAAACCGACCACCATAGTCAAAGCAGTAGCGGCAATAGGAATTAGAACCTGCGTACGACGAGGGGTGTTGTGGCTACGGGGTTCTGAAGTCAAAAACTCTTCCACAGACGCCGGCCGTTCTTCCTTGCGCCGCTTTTCCACTTGATTCAATGCATCCAGGACGTAAGACACGATTAAACCTCTCCGTCGGAATTGGCGGAAAGCAGCTTTGGATTGTCTCCGCCGGCGCTGTTCATGCGAATAATGGTTCTCACGCCCAAAATACCATCGGCCTCAAGCCCCGATGACTGCTGAAACTGTTGTACCAATTTAACCAAAGCACCGGTGTACATTCTGCCGGTAATGAGTCTTTCTTCGGTGATCTGCCAGTGCTGCATCTGGTCTGTGAGCCAGCGCATGATTGCCAGGTTGGAGTCTCCCTCTTTTAGCGGCTGTCGGTATCCCGGAGGCGGTTGCCACAATAGAGTAAAGTCGCCCTGCCAGCGGCGTTCGAGTTCCTTAAGGGAGATAAGGCTGTTGCCTTTGGCGCTGACCAACTGCGCTGAATCGCCCTCGATCTTTGCCAGCAGGTAGACGGTCAGTTGGTCATAGTCGGATGAGAGAGTCACCAGGCCCGGGCGATCAAACTGGAAGAGATCGTTCAAAGCCATTTGGGAAAAGCTTTCACAGCGCAGCCCAAGGGCTCCAGCAGCCTGACAGAGCTCCCTTGGTGAGGTTACCGGAATTTCATGCCCCCATAGTTTGGCCAGCAAGCTCGCCGAGCTGACCATCGGACTGATGGCCATATATTGCGGGGCGGCGTTGGCGCTAACCAGGCCTGTCTGTGTTGCTTCAGGCCCTACAGCATCGACCATTGTCACAGGGGATGACGAGGGGCCGGGAGTTGGCTTCGGAGTCAAATCAGGTGTCGTCATCTGCTTTAATGCAACAGGCGTGGATTCGGGGGTGGTCTGACTCAAGCCGTAGAAATAGGCCCCAGCGCCAAGCACAGCAACAAGCGCTGTGGCGGCGGTGCCTATCAACACCGTTTTGAGCCAGGCATTGGTCGGCTCCGGTTTCTGTCCCAGCACTTCTTCTGCAGCGGCTTTGACGATACCGGGTGTCACTTGCTTTCCTCCATTGGAAAACACACCCAGCAGGGCTCGCTCGCTGATCAGGTTAACCAGCCGGGGGATGCCTTCACTGTGTTGAAACAGAGTCTTGAGTGAGCTTTTGCTGAACAGCGTGGGTTGCCCGCCCACTTTCTGAATTCGATAGTTGAGGTAATTTTCAAGATCCGAGATCTGAAGAGGCTGCAGGTGATGGCGGGACACGACTCTCTGGTTTAACTGGCGCAGCGATTTGATGGCTAGTGTATCCAGCAGTTCGGGTTGACCTACCAGCAGTATGTGCAGCAGCTTGGTGGTGTTGGTTTCCAGGTTGGTCAGCAGTCGCAGCGTTTCCAACACTTCGGGGTCGAGGTTTTGTGCTTCCTCGATAACCACCAGGGTTTTCTTGTTTTCACCATGGGCTTTAAGCAAATCGGAATAGAGCAGCTCCATCAAACCATCGGCATTGGCGGATTGGATGTCGGTTGCCGTGTCATCGCTGCCGACCCCCAACTCTTTGCAGACGCTGCGCAGTACGCTGTCGCTGTCGGCATTGGCGTTGAGGATATAGGCAACCCGGATGTTGCCAGGCAGTTGATCCAGCATTAGCCGGGTCAGGGTGGTCTTGCCGGTGCCCACCTCACCCGTCAGCAGAATAAAACCGCCTTCGCGATCAAGGCCGTACTTGAGATAGGCGAGGGCTTTTTTGTGCTGCAGTGTAGGATAAAGAAGCGCAGGGTCCGGCGAGATTGAAAAAGGGTCCCGAGAGAACCCGAAATAATCACAGTAAATTGACTTCTTTATCTTGGCCATGGGTTTATTCAATTCCCAGTTGTTTATCGCTTTCGGTCACGGTGTAAGGGATGCTGCTGGTGGTGCCATCGCGCTGTTCCAATTGTCTTTCGCGGATGTAGCGATAGCGTTTGTTGGTGACATTGCGAGCCGTTTGCGTGTCGGTAATGACGGTGGGGCGGATAAAGATCATCAGTACTCGAGAGGTGGCCTGGCGACTCTTGCTCTTAAACAGGTGGCCCAGCACAGGAATATCGCCCAGCAGTGGTACTTTGCTTTCGCTGATGCTGAAGTCGTCGCCGATCAAACCGCCGAGTACCAGCAGTTGATTGTTGCCCACTACCACGTTGGTTGAAATGGAGCGTCTGGCGGTCACCACGTCGGCGGTTCCCAGGGTTTCGGCGGAGGCGAGCAGGTTGGAGGATTCCTGCTCAATGGCCAGCTTGACGGAGTCGTCTTCATTGATCTGGGGGGTGACTTTCAATTGCACGCCCACATCTTCCCGTTGAATGGTCTGGAAGGGGTTGTCAACGGAGTTGTTGGAGCTGGTGAAGCTGCCGGTTATAAACGGCACCTGCTGGCCGACACTCAGTTCCGCCTCTTCGTTGTCCAGGGTGACCACCGAAGGGGTGGAAAGTATGTTGGTGTCGCTGTCAGACTGTAGCGCCCGAATCAATGCGGCAATGCCGTGGCCGTCGGAGTCCAGATTGCCGCCGGCCGCGTTAAGCCCGGTCTGGTTTTGCAGGGTGGTGCCCAGCTTTGCGACGGCGTCCTCCCGGTCCTCTGTGGCGAGCGCGCTCAGTACCGGTAGAATAGTGCTGTAGTTGGTAAGGTAGCCGCCATTCTCGCTGACCGACGCCAACTGCACGCTCAGTTCGCGGGCTTTATCTTCGGAGATCTCGGCTACCACAGCTTCGATCAATACCTGTTCACGGGGGCGGTCCAGTTTGCGAACGATGGATTTCAGTTTGCTGGTGACGGCTTGCGGGGCGGCTACGATCAGGGCATTATTGCCTTTGTCGGCTTCAATTTTGTACTTGGAGGTCGGCGCTTTGGCGTCGGCACCGCTGATAAATTGAAAGGTGCTGGATTGCAGCATATTAGTGAGAATCGCCTTCAAGTCCTCCGCCGAGGAGTAGTTCAGGTAAATCACTTCCACGCCTGAGTCCTGGCTTCTTGTCGGTACGTCCAGAGACGCCAGCAGGTTGCCAAAGCGGCGGCGATCGATGCTGGGGCCGCTGATAATGATGCGGTTGTTGAGTTCATCTTCAACAATGCTGATTTTTTGCTGATCGATGACTTTCATCTGGCTGATGATGTAGAGTGCTTCGCCGGTAGACAGGTGGTCGAGTTCAATGATCTCCATGGCCGACTGGTCCGGTGTATCGATCTCTTTGAGAACTTCGCCGATTCTACGCAGCTGCGCGCGGGTATCGGTGGCGATAATGTGGTTGCTGAATTCATGCGCCTGAATGCGCGCGCCCTTGCTCATCAGTGGACGCAACGACGGCAGCAGGTCGGGAGCGCGTGAATGTTCTACGGGAATCACGTGGGTTTCGATCTGGTTGCCGGCATCACCGCCCGGTACGTCAAAAGCTTTGGTAAAGGGGACAATCCTTACCACAGCGCCGTCGTCAGCGGCCTGGAAGCCTTGAACCTGAAGCGCGGAAAGAAAGACTTCGTAAAACAGGTCTTTTTCGATGGGCTGTGGTGAAATGATTGACAGCTTGCCTTTGACGCGTGGGTCCAGTACAAACGATTTGCCAGTGACTTCGGCGACACTTTCAATCACCGAGCGTATTTCCGCATCGCGAAAGTTGATGCTGACAGTGTGGTCGTCGGCGCTTGCCGTCGGCAACAGGCAGATCAGGGACAACAACAATATAAAGGGAGACCAGTTTTTCATCATTCGATTGCTCTGCGGTTGTATCATCACTTATGTATCTGCCTAATCAGATCCTGTGCAAAATCTTTGGTGTCTATGGTCAGTGGCAGTTCATTACCATCCCTGACCACGATGACATTGGCCTGTTCAAGGCTTGCCAGGGTCTGTAGTTCCCCCGACTGCATATAGTCCACGATAGGGCGCCCATCGATGGAGATCACTGTGTCGTCAGAACGCAAGCCGGTCACGCTGGCAGCGCGACTGGACAAGCCCTTGAGGGTAACGCCCGTGGTTCCGTTTACCGCCGTTATTTCCAGGCCTTCGGCGTGGTGCGACTCATTCAGGTCCAGCAGCGGCTGGCTTCTGCCGCTTGTATCGCCACCGGCAAGGTTGTCATCCAGGCTGGCCAGGGGAAGTTCCCTCAACGCGCCGTGTTCCCTCAGAATCACGCGTGTGTTTTCTATGCGGTGAACAGTGACACCACGCGAGATCTCTTCTCCAGGGGCGTATACCGCGCTTTCGCGGCCGCGAACGCGGATGGAGGCCACCGAAACGCCGCCGCTGTTGATGACCCCGTTTAATGTGGCCGTGATCGACGTTCGCCCCAGCGACTTGCGGACAATGTTATCGGCGCGTCGGTTTTCGTCTTTGTCAAACCATTGCCAGGAACCCCCGGCTTTGTAGTTTGAGGACGATGAATCAGCCGCCGCTGTGACGTTAACCGTGCTTTGTGACAAAGAGATGACATTCCAAGCCAGTGCGGCCAGCGCCACCAGCAGAAGCGCATTGATTATGTGGACGGGGTGTATGCTCGGTAAATTTTTCATTTCCGCCTCAAGCTAAACAAGGCAGCTTGGCCCTGAATGACCAGCCGGAGTGAGTGTGTGGGGTATCGAGGTTCGCCGAAGGCTGCGCCTGCAGTGACAGTTTGCCATTTGCGATTTGTCCCGAGCCGGAGAATGAACCCGTCAGGGAGAGGCGCACCGGCTGGCTGCCGTGCAGGCTTACCTGAGAATCCATCAGGCTGTTGCCGAGCACCTTCAGATTCGACAAGGTAACCAGAGCGTCGCCGACGGCAATTTGCTGTTGCCCGCAGGCCAGTGACGCTACGGCCACATGCGAGGCTCTGGCAGTTAACGTAAAGCTGGCCGGCGCAGCAATGCCGGGTAGCTGGTCACTGTGTGCTGACACCTCGATGTTCGCCAGGGCCAGCGCGGTTCCGCCTTGCCAGTGGGCAATGCCTTGCAAAAAAGACTCACCACTGCGGCCATCAATGCACCAGCTTGTCAGGCCCTGGCCGGGGCACCAGCGGTAACGGATGCGCCATACCGGCGCCTGGCTCGGTTTTACATAAACCGTTCCCGACGCAAGTGTAACGGTATCCACGATCGTTACCGGTGCTTGCGAGGATGCCAAGATCCGGTTTAACGGGAGATTAAGCAGGGCAACCAGAATCGCCGTCAATGCGGCAGCACTGTAAAGTGTCCAGTGTAACGGTTTCACAGCAGCAACATCCCCACATTGGCGTTTACCAGCGGTGAATGGTTGTTTACCCGCTGAATGTCGACATGGGTTATCGAGGCGCCGACGCAGGCAGAGGCTTCCAGCCAACGCAAAACGGATCGCCCCTGGGCCGACTTGATGGCCACACTCCAGCCTTCGTGCGTTTGGGTCCAGCTCGATTGTGCAATGCCCTCTGCACGTGACAGGCGCTCCAGTGCTTCTTTGGGGGCAGAGGTGGTGTCAACGGACTGACAAATATAGGGGGCTGCCAAATCTCCGCTGTTCTCGGCCAACCACAGGTAGGTTGATTTGAGTTGCTCAAGGCGTTTCTTTTCGGACGCGTAGCTTCCGTACAAGGGGGCAAACACCAGCAAATAGAATACCGCCGACAGGATGATCGGTGAGGCGATTTTCAGGGTTCTTTGTTCGCTGTCAGTGCGCTGCTGCCACCAGGTCAATATCGGGCTCATTGATGATTACCTTCTGCTCTTGCGAAGAGACTCAAAATGCGAACGGGGTTTTCGCCCTTGCTGTTACTGACTCCCCACTGCATCTGAAAGTCTTTGTTGAGCACCGCGAGCTCAGATTCCAGGCCGGCCTTGTCGGCAAGTGTCAGTATCAGCGCATCATCTTCAAGAATGGCGGATTGCAGCTCACAGCTTGAGCATGCGCTCAGTGCGGAGTCCGCATCCAGTAAGGTGGCCAGCTGGGAATGGGCGATCAATCGATCGGTCGTCTTTCTGGATTCCAGTATCTGTTGTGCCTGGGAGCGGGCGATGACAGCATCCGTCACCTGCACTTCAAAACGCGCCGCAAATTCAGCCACGATGGCTTGTTCGAGTTTGTCGGCATTGCTTTTGTAAACGTTTGCTGCCAACCACAGGTAGCCAAAAAACAGCACCCCTACCGCAGCACTCAGCGCCAGTGTCAACGCGGTAACCGGCAGCCGGGGAGTGGATTTGGTGCGGGCGTGTTCAGCGGACAACAGGTTCCAGTCGTGGGGTAACTCCAGGTAATCCCACTTCAATTCGCGGACTTGTACCTCAACCCTGTCAGATTCAGCCAGGGCTTCGGGCAGGTCGAGTGACTCATTGCTCCACAGCCAGGCACGAAACTCCGGTTTCTGTGCCAACTCACGGGACAGCAATTGCCAAAAGAAGGGCAGGTCACAGGCAAAGCCCGATGCTGCGCCGGTGCGTATGGTAACATCGTTGCCGTCGATGTAAGCGGTCCAGTCATCTTCTTGCTCCGGCAGGGCCAGAAAGTCCGGAGCCATCTGAATGGGTGTCTGCTCACTGGATTCTGCCAGCAACCGCCAATTCTGGATGACGGACTTGGGCACCGCCAGGATTTGAATGTCCTCCTCCGCTGTAGGCTGATTCCAGACAAAATGGTATTGGTCCGGTGTCTGAAGCAGCTCGTCCTCCAGCTGCCAGGGAATTAACTGATCCCATTTCTTTTTGGGCGCGGTGAGCGGCGGCAGGGTAAAACAGAGAATCTCTGCCGATGGAACCCAAAGGGCAATAGGAGACGCATTGAAGGCGTTTCCCTTGACCCCGCTGGTCAGTTGGTTGAGATGAGCGGTATCTGTCATGAGCGGTTACTAGAGTCGGTGGAAAGGCACACGTGAGGTCGAACCACAGGGTTTCCCTCGCCGTCAATCAGGTCGGGCAGGAAAACCAGGTTGCGTTGCAGGATGCTAACGGCTTCTGCCGAGCTCCGATGCAGCAGCGATCTGGCGTGAATGGTTTGATCCCCCAGTGTGATGACGCTGTCAAGTTGAAAGTACTTCGAGTTGATAGCGACGGAATCGGTAGGAATTCTTTCTTTCAGCTTTTGATCGGAGGCAGCCAGCTGCAGATTCAAAAGACGCTGATAAAAGGCATCGAGATCGGCAAAGGGTCGATAGGCGATGACGTCGTCCAGGGCCCGCTCGGGAAATTCGTTGAGCAGCGATGCCAGCACCTCTTTTGAAGCCGTATTGATATTGATCGGCGTGGCTTCCGGAAGCGCGCTTAACCAAGTGTGCAAGAAGCGGTTTTCTCCAGGTGCGAACCCGACCAGCCCGTTTAGCTCTTCGGTGCTGAGCAGTGGCCAGTTTCCAGTGCGTCTGGAGTTGCTCTGAAGCTGGTAGGTGCCGTCTTCCGCCCCACCATAACGACCGGGCTGGCTATCCGCATCAACCCAATCTTTGATCGAATCGATACGTTGTTTTGGTTCTTCGAGCTGTAGCTGGTTAAACAGACGCAGCAATTGCGCGCCTGCACCCACCTCCTCCAGATTGAGGGCCTTTTGATACTGGCTGTCAAGGGCGTAGCGCAATAGGTTATTGACATTGATATGCCCTTGAAGATCTTTCAGGCAACCGGACAGAGTGCCACCTTCTACCGGCAGTACAGGTGTTGGTTGCGCCCAGTTCTCCTCCAGATGATCGATGCCATTGGCTATAATATCGTCCAGTAAAACCTGCTTTGCCCAGTTTTCTCCGCTTAATGCCAGTAGAATTGCCTGTTCGCTGGTGAGTGCTCGCGCGGTTCTGGAAATATCGAGCTGGTGCCGATAAAACAGCGAGCCCAGGGTCAATAAAATAACCGTGATCAGGAACAGAACCCCCAGGAGTGCAAAACCCGATTGAGGGCTTTTGTTTACAAGCTGAGGGCCTTTGTTCATAAGCTGAGGGCTCTTATTTAAAAGCTGAGGGCTCTTCATCAGCTCGCTCCTCCGGGGTTGTTCGGATCGGCAAGAGCAGGAAAACGCTGACTCAAGGTGGTTTGCAAATCGCCATCGGAAGTGCTCTTGGGGGAGTGCTCCAGACCGGGTATCGTGCGCTGAAAAGTTTCACCACTCTCCAGCTCGATGGTGACTCGAATCATTCGCGGCACTGCATCGTATGCCAGCTCGGTATTCAGGGGGGGCCAATTGGGTTCAAACTCGCTGATCAGATTCAATTGTTCAACGTTCAGGGAGCGCACACCATTCATCACCACGTGCCGGTCAGTTTCAGCCAGTGGCGCGCCGTCCAAAACGGGCCAGCTCCAGCGGATCAGCTCCTGGTCACGGGAAACACTGTAGGCAACACGGCGCATATTGGAGTTGCCTGGCAATGACGGATAACCGCCACGGGTAAACACCACATTAAAGTCTTGATCGCCGGCGCGATAGGCGCGCTGGTAGTCACCCAGTTGATCGCGAGTGGGGCGGGGACGGATATGGATAAAGTCCTGCAGCAGCAGTGCCCAGGTTTTCTGCCACTGGGCTTGTTCTTCCATTTGTGTGCGACTGCGGGTATCCGTGTCGAGCAAATTGGAAAAGCCCTGATAGGTCAACACGGCCAGCACAGTGAAGATCATCATCACCATCAGGACTTCAACCAATGTGAAGCCTCTGTTTGACTGTTGTTTTGTTTTTGTGACCAAGCTCTTCATCGCTAACTATTTCACCTGGAACATCGTTAATGCGGCTTCCGGTGTTGCCTGTTCACCGTAGACTTCAATCGTTTGCCGATACATGTTTTGACCGCTTGTGGGTTCTTCCCGATATTCCCAGTTCCAGTTTCCCTGTAGCAGCTCCTCTTGCCCTTTGCTTGAGAGTTCGCCGTCCTGAAAAGATGTCCACCCCTGGTGATAACGGTGAATCTCCATAATTTGGTTCCAGGCAACCGACTGAGCCAAAAACCGACTTTGCAATGTCGTACGCTGATCCACAAATCCACCAATCGCCATGGATGCACTGGTCAGCACCAGACTGACAATCAACAAGGCCACCAATGCCTCAATCAGTGTGAATCCCTTGGCCGATGTCACTGGAGTTCCTCAACTATTGAGAATTCTCCGCTGGTCCAATTGATGATTGCCAATTGGCTGTCATCATGAAGCTCTATGCTTCCAACGGGATCTATCACCCCCATGGGGCTTAACATCAAAAAAGGCTGAAGGTCACTATCGCCGGAGACCGACACTGACGGTGCTTGGTTTTCTCTCGCCTTCAGCCTGAGCTGCAGGTGATCGGCCACCTGCCAGGGGTCTAAGTGCGCGACTCGGTACCAGTTGCCGTTCAGGGGCGCGATTGCCACCAGAGCGTCGTCCGTCCGTGCAATGCCGCGGAAGGAACTCCCCAGTTGAGCATCGTCCGCAGCGGCCGCCAACCAGACCGCCAGCGTTTCGGCGCTGTTGTGTAACTGACGCGACGTTACCGATCGAATGCCCGCCACTGCAGCGGCGGCAAACAGCGATACGATAATCATGACAACCATGACTTCAACAAGGGTGAAGCCCCGGCTGGTTTGAGCGGGCGTGTTCAATTATCGGATATCCCAGTTGCCGATATCGGCGTTGACGTCTTCTCCACCCTGTTGGTCGTCCGCCCCGTAGGTGAAGACTTCAACCGGGAAACCATGGGAGCCGGGGTTGGAGTAGCGGTAGTCTTTTTCCCAGGGGTCCAGGGGCAGCACGTCAATGTAGGGGCCTCTCCAGCGCTTGGCGCTGGCGGGTTTGCTCACCAGGGCCTGGAGACCTTCTGCGCTGCTGGGATAGCGGTAGTTGTCCAGGCGGTACATCTTCAGGGCGCCCATCAGGCCTGAAATATCCACACGGGCCTTGGAGATGGCGGCGTCGTCGGCACGCTGAATGACATTGGGCACAACGATTGCGGCCAGCAGGCCGATAACGATGATCACGACCATAATCTCAATCAGGGTAAAGCCACGGCTTTTGTGCGGGTTGTGCTTGGGTGCTCTGTGTTGTTGACGAGTCATTGTAGTCCTGCGTGATATTCACTTTTGATCATGAGCACGCATTAATACTACAGTTTTGTGAAGCTTTTATGATCGTGGTGCCGTCGATGCCCTAGATCATTTTGTTCATGTCGAGGATGGGCAACATAACCGCCGCGACAATGGTCATCACGATGCAGCCAAGTAAAACAATCAGAATAGGGCCCAGAAACTTGAGGAACGACTCCGTGCTGTTCTTGAGGCGATGTGTGTAGTATTCGGCCACTTTGGTGAGCATGGTGTCCAATTCACTGGAAGCTTCTCCACTGCCCACCATATGTTGCAAAAAGCCTATTCCCACGCCTTGTTTTACCAGCGCGCTGTGTATACGGGAGCCCTGACGAACCTGTTCATTCACTGCGAGCATTTGCGAGCGCAGATGCAGGTTGGTCATGGTGGAAGTCGCAATCCGCAGAGCCGCCAAAGCGGGAACACCGCTGCCTAATAAAGTCCCTAAACTTCTAGACCAGTCGGCCAGGTTGGCGATCATGATCCAGCGTCCCATGACGGGAAGCTTCAATAGCCATCGGTGGAACAGTCGCCGATTGTTTTCGTCTCTCAGTTGCTGCCAGCTGAACGCTGCCATAGCGAGAAAAGCCAGCAACAGCCAGGGACCAAAAAATGCAAAAAATTCGCTGGTGGAAATAACCGCCCGGGTGATAAAGGGCAGTTCACGTTGACTGTGAACAAACACTTTGGTGATCTTGGGAACCACGAAGATCATCATTACCGCGACTACCACGGCAGAGAATACCAACAAGGTCAGGGGGTAAGCGATACCGCGCTTGAACGCCTGGCGATTCTCGGTGGACAGCTCCAACTCTTCCGCCGAGCGAATCAAAATGCTGTCGAGATGCCCGGTTTCCTCACCCACATGAACGGCCGCCATGACGTGTTCGGGAATATTGATGTCGCCGCGGTTCATCGCTTGCGAGAGGCTCTGGCCTTCGAGAATTTGCCTGTGCCAGGAGGCGATCATGCGTCGGGCTTTGCCTCCCTCGGCTTGATCTGTCAACAGTTGCAGGCTTTCCTCCAGTGGCAGCCCGGATTGAATCAAAACCCCCAGTTGCTGCAGCACCAGCGCCAGCTCTGCGGGGGAAATACCCCGACGCCACGACAGGCCAGTGGATCCGTTCCCCGCAATCGACTCAGCAACGTCGCTGATCTCGGACACCAGCAGTCCCTGCGATTTGAGTTTTTTGCGAGCCGCCTGCCCGCTGTCGGCAACCACCGAGCCCTTAGTGGCAGAGCCGCTGTGATCGTAGGCGATATAGTCAAACGTAGGCATGGTAGCTTTTTAAATGGGACGGCATTTAAATGCTGGTAACGCGCAGTACTTCCTCAAAAGAGGTTTTTCCCTGGCGCACCAGCGCGTAGCCCGACTCGATAATGCTTGGGGTTTGCTGGCGAATGTAGCGTTCCATTTCGCCTTCGCTGGTCTTGTCATGAATCATCTGCTGCAAGCTGTCGTCCACTTGTACCAGCTCAAACAAACCCAATCTGCCGGTGTAACCCGTCTGGTTGCAGGACTTGCAGCCTTTGGCC
Organism: Pseudomaricurvus alkylphenolicus; assembly: GCF_011683955.1. Classification (GTDB taxonomy): domain Bacteria; phylum Pseudomonadota; class Gammaproteobacteria; order Pseudomonadales; family Cellvibrionaceae; genus Pseudomaricurvus; species Pseudomaricurvus alkylphenolicus. The sequence continues at coordinate 345,501 of NZ_JAAQPI010000006.1, read as the reverse complement.
GAGTAGATCACATCGTCGACTTTGATGCCCAGTTTTTCCTGTACCAGAGATGAAGGGGAGATCGGTTCCTTGCAATCGTCGCACAGTTTTCTCACCAGTCGCTGCGCCAGAATACCGCGGATGGTCGAAGATAATAGGAAGCTGTCCACGCCCAAATCCTGCAGTCGCGTAATCGCACCCAACGCAGTATTGGTGTGCAGGGTTGACAGTACCAGGTGCCCGGTAAGGCTCGCCTGGGTAGCGATTTCTGCCGTTTCCTTGTCTCGAATTTCGCCGATCAGAATCACATCCGGGTCCTGTCGCAACAGCGCCCGCAGACCTTTGGCAAAGGTCATGCCCGAGCGCGTATTGACCTGGGTCTGGCTGATGCCCTTGAGATCATACTCAATGGGATCCTCAACCGTCATGATGTTGAGCAACTGTCGGTCCATACGTTCCAGAGCGGCATAGAGGGTGGTGGTCTTACCGGAACCGGTAGGGCCCGTCACCAGGATGATACCGTGGGGGCGTTTGACCAGCTCTTCCATATCGCTGCGAATGGTTTGATCCATACCCAGGTCATTAAGATCCAGATGGGTTGCATCCTTGTCCAATAGTCGCATCACCACCCGTTCGCCGTAACTGGAGGGCAGGGTAGAGACCCGCATATCCACCGCACGTCCGCCAAGGCGGACACTCATGCGACCGTCCTGGGGCAAGCGCTTTTCGGCGATATCCAGTTTTGCCATCACCTTAATGCGCGATACCAGTAATGGAGCAATGTGAACCGACGGGTTGAGCACACTGCGCAAAACCCCGTCCAGGCGGAAGCGAACCGCGGCGGAATCTTCGTAGGGCTCGATATGGATGTCCGAGGCTTTTTCTGACAGGGCCTCCAGAAAGATGGCGTTCAACAGCTTGATAACGGGCGCATCGTCCGTACCGTCCAGCAGATCGGCGTCGCGTTCCACCTCCCTAGCCGCCGACTCCATGTCGGCGAAATCGCCCAGGTCGGCCATGACTGATGCGGAGCCCTGGTGGTTGCTGCCATAAAACTCCCGCAGCTTGCCCTCAAACTCGTCCTTGGTCAGGGATTCCACTTGAGGCACACTTTGCAGCTGCCGGCGCAGCTGCATCAGCGCGCTGGCGCTGGTGTCCGGGCCGCTGTAGATAACAGAGTGCTGCTGGTCCAACAAAAGCTGGTGCTGGCGGGCAAAACTGAAGGGTAGGGGGTTTTCCATAGTCGGTAGTTACAAAGGTCGATATTTGCCATTTTGCTACCGAATGATGTCATTTTTGTGACAGGGGCCTGGCGAGGGAACAGCCTCACGCGATGATCATCTGCCGTCCTGAAATCGCCGGGTGGTACAATGGTTGCACCACATTTCCCGCCGGATCTTGGCAGTGAAAACTGCGGGCACCGTCACTGTGATCGTGGGGTTGATCCATCAGAGGAACGCCGGAGTCTTGCATAAACTGATACCAGGCCTCCAAATCCTCCTTGCAGTCGACGATAAAACCAAAGTGGTCCAGATACTGGCAACCCGCTTTTTCGCCGCTCTTGAGCCGCCCCAGTGACAGGTTGTCGTTGCCGCAGGTGAGGTATACGAGATCTTTACTGGCCCGGCGAAGTACTTTCATCCCCATCACATCCACGTAGAAGCGTTCGCACTCTTCCAGATTGGGTACTACCAGGGCCAGATGCCGCAGGCCATTAAATGCATTGGGTCGATCGGACATGTTGGCTTTCCGGATAAAAGTTGTCATTTGTGTCAGGTTTTGTATATCCTACTTCAGATCGTCCTTAACGACAACCGCCCCAGGAGCCATGTTATGTATTGCATTACAAGCTTCGAATATGGGCGTTAGTATGGGTACCCCGTTTATGGATATTTAGCGACTGCTTTGCTAGGCTGTACGGCTAGTTGCCTGACGCCCGTTTCTTATGACATTGTCGTCCAGTCTTGAGTCCAATTTTCTCAGTTTATTACCATGAAGCTGGGATACATTTACACCCGCTACTTACTGGTCCTGAAAGACGTATTGATTGCGGAAGGTGTGGATCCGGTACCACTGTTTAAAAAATACGAACTGTCTGACTCCCTGCTCGAAAATCCTCGAGGGCGAGTCAGTCTGTCGCGCCTGATGTATATCTGCCACGAGGCCATTGAGCTGATTGGTAAACCCTGGTTGGGATTGCTGATGGCCCGGCAACAACATATTGGTAATTTGGGGTTGCCGGGTTGGACGGCGATAACCGCCGAGACCGCAGAGCAGGTAATAGCCACTTATATTGAGTACCAGGACCTGGTCAGTCGCAATGTGCGAGGCCGCTCTCGACTGTATCGTCAACCAAAAGCCAATCACTTGGTCTGCGAGTTGTATTCGATGGCACCTTACAATGATTATAACTGTTTCAGCATCGATCACTTTCTGGGTACCTGCCAGCATCTGGTTTATCTGGTGACTGGACAGCAGGCAGTGATGCAGCGTGTCGATATTGAATACCCTGATATGGGCTACGGAGCTGAAATGGAAGCCTATTTTCAGTGTCCGGTGGTGTTCTCTGCGGACAGAAACGCGGTAGTGTATAGAGATTCGATCATGCAACTGCGTTCGCAATATGCCAACGTTAACAGTCACAACCAGGCTAGGGAGTTAGCTGAAAGGGAGCTGGCAGTGCTGAGGGGAGATAATCTCTTTAGTGAGCGTGTCACCGACGCCATTATGACCATGCTGACCGCCAGTCCGCCCAGCGTCGATGAGGTCGCGGACCAGCTTGGCATCACTTCCTGGACTCTGCGTCGACGACTTAAAAAAGAAAATACCCGCTTTCAGGATCTGTTGGATAAAACCCGGCAGGATCTGGCGCTAAGCTACGTCAGCGACAGCATCCACAGCTTTTCAGAAATCGCTTATATGTTAGGGTTTTCCTCGCCGGCGGCGTTCCATCGCGCCTTTCGTCGCTGGACGGGTGATGCACCCGGCGAATATAGAAAAAGCAAAGAAAACACTAAGGGTTAGAGACCGCAGAAGTGAATTTTCCGCGGTCATTTTTTCGCTAAAGGGGCGCGATCAAGCTGTTGGCTAACTGCTCACGTTGATATTCACCGTCGCCAAACAATGAGCGGTTATGCATCTGCCGTTTGAAATAGAGGTGTACGAAACACTCCCAGGTAAAACCGATACCGCCGTGCAGCTGTACCGCACGATTGGCGGAAAATGCTGCCATATCACTGGCCCGGGACTTGGCCATACGGGCGAGTATATCAGCCCGCTCAGGCTCTTCGTGATAGGCGCTGGCGGCGGCATAGGTCAAGGATTTAGCCTGATCAATCTCTATCATAACGTTAACCAAGGGGTGTTTGACCGCCTGGAAAAAACCGATAGGGCGTTCAAACTGAACGCGGGTGGTGGCGTACTCGGTGGTGGTCTGCAATAACCATTCGCCGGCTCCTACCATATCGGCGGAGGTTACTGCCAGAATGGCCGGCATTGCCTGGCTTATAGCTTCGCCACCTTTGCCGGGAGCGGACACTTCCACGGCATCCACATGATTGAATTCGATATGGGCCTGATCGCGGGTCAGGTCGATAATGCCGTCAGCGATAATGTTAACGCCGGTTGCGCTGGTGTTGACAACATACAATCCCACACCATCGTTGGATGCAGCAGAGACCACCAGTAAGTCCGCTTTGGAAGCATCCTGTACAAACCAGGCGCTGCCAGTGAGTTTGCCGTTGTCGATGCGAACATCAGTGTCTAGGGGTTCCCAGGAGCCTTTCTGATTGGTGATTGCCAGTGTGGCGGCCCTACCGTTGGCAATGGATTCCAGTGTTTGTTTAGCGGTATTGGTGCCACAGGCATTGAGTACAAAAGTACTGTTGAAAGTGGAAAGCAGAGGAGAGGGGAAGGCGGCTTTACCGACTTCTTCAGCCAGAGCCACTGCGGCAACCAATGGCATGCCAATTCCGCCACAGTCTTCGGGAATACAGACCAGGTGCCAGCCGAGTTCGCAGATGGCCTGCCACAGTTCCGGTTGCCATTTGTTTTCAATGGGGCGATGTATATCGGGATTGTTGGCCACCAGGCGGTGCAATTGATCGGGTGGACAATTATCGGCAAAAAACTTGCGCGCTGCGTCTCGCAGCATCATTTCATCTTCGCCGAAACCGAAGTTCTTTGATTGAGTCATGTGAATACCTTTTACTTGGTTTTCGGCAGGCCGAGAACCCGCTCGCCCAAAATGTTGCGCTGGATTTCGTTGGTGCCTGCGGCAATGGTCATGCCAAAACTGTTCATGTACGCCAGTGGCCACTGGCCGCCATCCAAAGCATTGGGGTCGTTGGTGTAGAGACTGCTGCCGATACCCTCAATGTCATAGCTCAGTTGGGCCAGATCCTGCGCAAACTCCGAGCCCAGCAGTTTGTGTTGCAAAGCCAAACGGGCAGGGTGGTCGTTCAATTCCGGAACACGCTGGCGCCGATCATTTTCTTTTATGGCCTGTTCACGGATTATCAGCTGCACCAGGCGATCGCGCACACCAGGGTCGTCCGCGGCCGGCTCACCGTTGCGATAGCTCTTCTTCGCCAGAGCAATCAGAGGCTCGGTATTGTACACATCCAGCTTTTCTTCGGTGTCCATGCCGCCGGCCTGGGGGATGACGATGGGGCCGGCACCGCGTTCGTGAGCCAATGTGGTCATGGCCACTTGCCAGCCATCCCCCACCTCGCCCAGGCGGTAGCGGTCATCCAACACCACATTTTCAAAAAACACTTCGTTAAAGCCGGTTTCGCCCGTCATCTTGATCAGCGGGCGCACGCTCACGCCTTCGGATTTCATGGGCACGACAAAATAAGACAGGCCTTTGTACTTGTCGTCCTTGCTGGTGCGACACAGCAGGATCATCCAGCTGGCGAAGTGTGCCATGGTGGTCCAGACCTTATGGCCATTGATGATCCATTCGTCGCCTTTGCGTTCGGCGAAGGTCTGTTGATTGGCGAGGTCAGAGCCGGCACCGGGCTCACTGAAACCCTGACACCAGATTTCCTCACCAGAGAGCAATTTGGGCAAGAGTTCACGTTTCACTTCTTCCTTGCCGTGTAGAAGGATCGGTGGTGCGGACATCCGCAGACCGATCAGGTTGGGGAAAAATGGGGTTTTAGCGGCCTGCATCTCCTGGTTGGCGATACGCTGGCAATCCGTACGGCCTCCGCCGCCATGTTCTGTGGCGAAGTCTGATCCTATCAGTCCTGCCTCATACGCTGATCGTTGCCAGGCCTGCAGCCATTCCAGTGCATGGGGATCGCTCAGCTCCAGCTCGCTTTGTGGCAGAGATACCGGCGGTTCGCCCGGGTGATTGTGTTTGAGCCACTGGCGGCAGTAGGCGCGGAACTCGGCTTGTTCTGGGGTATCTCTGTTCTCTGCTGTAGACATAATGATCTCGAAGAATTACTGATCCGTAGATGGTTTGAGGCAGGGTTATCCCGCCTGCATGGTCGTCGTTTCGGAGGAAGTTATTATTGCTTGAATCAGCAGAGCGCTATTATCTTCAGAGAACAATTCTTTATCCTGAAGCGATGCATTGCAGGCGAGCAAAATGAGGCTGTGATTGAGGAGATAATCACCTTTGAGGAGAGACTGGTAGGGGCACTCTGGTAGATCAGTAAAACAATAGGGGGTGCTTTAACTCTCCCTCAATCAACGGCGATAAATCCAAGCTCTCATCTTCGGGGTAAAGTGTATTCACAGTCAGCTGCGGTTCGGAAACATAGGCATTGGGCCCCAAGGCCCCAACGGTCTGACTGACACTGAAAAACCGGCGCAGTGCGCCGTCATACTCAACCTGAACCCGGAAGCTGGCCATGGGTTCGAGGCTGGCACCGCGCTGACGCCAGTCCTCGGGCACGTTGGGTGATGCCATTAATCTATCCAGCATCTCCTGATCTTTCTCATTACCACTCATCAGCACGCCCTGCTGCAGAGACATCAAAATCACTGAAAGAGTATCTTCCCAGCCACTGATAACATTGCCGGCCCCCTGACGACTGAACAGAAAGTCGAAATGGTTGCTGACCTCGTTGAGCGTTTCCTCGGGAATAATATTACGGTAGAAACCCACCCAGCCCCGGTTAACCATTAGGATATTGCTGGAGCCGTCCATCAGGGTGGCGGGGTAGGGGTCCAGTGCCCTAAGGGTCAAGGTCATGGCCTTGCGCAGCCATTTCAGTTCCGGGTCGTGGAAGTCCACGTTCTTTACGATGGGTGTAAATCCGGCGGATATCAACAGGTGGTTGCTGTCGCGCTCTCCCAATGACATTTCCTGGGCAATCTTCTGCACCATCGCTTTGCTGGGAAATACCCGACCATTCTCCATGCGGCTGATATGACGGGGAGAGGATTCAACGCTGTAGGCCAGATCTTCCTGGCTGAGCCCGCGTACCCCGCGCCAGAATTTGAGCAGACGGCCGAAAGGGAGCTCGTGTTTGGGGTCGGTATCATCGCTGGGCATGTGTCTCAGGGGACTCCTTGATTAAACCTGAACTTGACCTGGGAGGTCATGTTATCCCAGCGCTGCTGCGGCGACAATCTGGCTATAACGATATGAGTCGTGGATTTAGACGCAGGAGTAGTTATGAAAGATCTGTTTTCCGTCAGCGGCAAAGTGGCGGTGGTGACCGGTGGTTCACGGGGGATCGGGGCCATGATTGCCCGGGGATTTGTGGAGAATGGGGCTAAAACCTACATCACGGCTCGCAAGCTCGAGGAGCTGCAGGCGACGGCTGGTCAATTGTCTGAACTGGGGGAGTGCATCGCCATCCCGTCAGATCTTTCCACGCTCGAGGGGATCAAAGCATTCACCGCAGAGCTGCAGGAGCGGGAGTCACGGATTGATATTCTGGTGAACAACGCCGGTGCCACCTGGGGAGAAAAGATCGACGATTTCCCGGAGAGCGGCTGGGACAAGGTGATGGATCTGAACGTGAAATCACCGTTTTTCCTGGTTCAGCAACTGCTACCAGCGCTCAGAGAGGCGGGTGATCCGCAGGATCCGGCCCGGGTTATCAATATCTCCTCGATTAATGCCTATGCCAACCCCGGCATGACCAACTACTCCTACTCCGCCAGTAAAGCGGCGGTGGTTCAGATGACCCGTCATCTGGCCGCGGATCTGGTTAAAGATCATATTAACGTCAACGGCATAGCCCCGGGGCTGTTCCCCAGCAAGATGACTGCTTTTGCTTTGGAGGCTGACGAAGAGGGAATGGGAGCCGCCATACCCCGTGGCCGTATTGGTACTCCGGAGGACGCGGCTGGCACCGCCATTTACTTGTGCTCCAGAGCATCTGCGTGGGTGACGGGGCACACCCTGCTATTGGATGGCGGCGTTCTCGCCAACGCCGGCTAAAGAATACCAATCAGAGCAAGAACAAATCTATTACTACGAGGTGAAATAATGGCCGCACCCCTGATGAGTGAACGCGACTTGGAATTTATGCTCTACGAGCTGTTTGATGCCGAGTCCCTGACCCAGCGTGAGCGCTATGCCGATCACAGTCGCGAGACGTTTACCGCGGCGATGAATACCGCAAAAACCGTCGCCGAGAAGGTTTTCCTGCCATTCCGTCAGAAGGCCGACAACGAGCAGCCTACGTTTGATGGCGAAAAGGTCCACATGATCCCCGAGATCAAGCAAGGTATTGATGCCGTTATCGAGGCAGGCCTGGCATCTTCAACCGCTGACTACGAACTTGGCGGCATGCAGCTGCCAGGAATCGTGGCCAGTGCTGCCAGTTCCTTTCTGACGGCTGCCGGTGGTGTGGCTTTGGGCTATACTGGCCTGACCAACGCCAATGCCAACCTGATTGAAGCTCATGGCACGGCTGAGCAGATTCAGCAATGGGTGGTGCCCATGCGCGAGGGCCGCTTTGCCGGTACCATGGCCATGACCGAACCCGGTGCGGGTTCCGGCCTGGCGGACTTGACCACCACCGCAGAGAAAGACGCCGATGGCAACTACCGTATCAGCGGTAGCAAAATTTTTATCTCCGGCGGCGATCATGAACTGAATGATAATATCGTGCACCTGGTGCTCGCCCGCGTGAAAGGTGCACCCAAAGGTGTGAAGGGTATTTCCCTGTTTATTGTGCCCAAGTTTCTGGTGAACGAAGACGGCTCCCTGGGGCCTCGCAACGACGTTGCCCTGGCGGGTTTGTTCCATAAAATGGGCGGCCGCGCCCAGACCTCGACGGCCTTGAGCTTCGGTGAAAAAGACGGTGCTATCGGCTATTTGGTCGGTGAGGAAAACAAAGGCCTGAGCTATATGTTTCATATGATGAACGAAGCTCGGATCATGGTGGGTACCGGAGCCGCAGTGATTGCCAATGCCGGTTATCAGTACTCACTGGATTACGCCAAAGAACGTCCGCAGGGTCGTTTGTTGTCGGAAAAAGATCCACAATCCCCAGCCGTAAATATTATCCAACACCCGGATGTTCGCCGCATGCTGCTGACCCAGAAGGCGTATGCAGAAGGTGCCTATGCCCTGTGTCTGCTGGGCAGCCAATTGGCCGACGATGAAAAAACCGCAGAAACTGAAGAAGAACGCAAAGCCGCGCACACCCTGCTGGACTTCTTGACCCCGATTATCAAAAGCTGGCCTTCCGAGTTTGGTCCCAAGGCCAACTACCATGCCATTCAGGTATTGGGCGGACACGGCTATATCAACGAGCACCCGGTGGAAATGTTCTACCGTGATAACCGATTGAATCCGATTCACGAAGGTACCACGGGTATTCAGTCGCTGGATCTGCTGGGACGCAAGGTGCCGATGAACAACTTTGCCGGTTACACCGCGTGCCTGGCCGAGATGCAAAACACCATTGAGATTGCCAAAAAATCGGATGCTCTTGCCGGCTATGCCGAACAGTTGGCAGTGGCAATTGCCACCCTTAAGGACACCACCAAAACTGTGCTGGGTGCCACCCAGTCCATGAATATCGATGCGGCCTTCTCCAACTCCGTGAAGTACCTGGATATGTTTGGTCATGTGGTGATTGCCTGGCTGTGGCTGAAGCAGGGCATCGTTGCTAACAACGCGCTGGCCAGGCAGCCACACGAGGCGGACGAACACTTTTATCGCGGCAAGCTGCAGGCGTTGCAGTATTTCTTCCGTATTGAGTTACCCGAAATTAACCACTGGGCCAAGGTTATCTCCGACCTGGATACCACCAGTTACGATATGCAAGAGGAGTGGTTCTAAGATGAAAATCGTATCCCGCGAAGAGTTTTTGAACAGTGCCGGTCAGCAGTTGGAAAGCTCCGATTGGTTTACCGTTACCCAGGATCAAATTGACCAGTTTGCCGAGTGTACCCACGATCACCAGTTTATCCACGTTGATCCCGAGAAGGCCAAGGCAACCCCGTTCGGTTCTACCATTGCCCACGGCTTTCTGAGCCTGTCCATGCTGTCCTACTTTGCCGAGTCCTTTAACCTGGTGGTGGAGGGCGTGTATATGGGCGTTAACTACGGCTTTGACAAGGTGCGTTTTATCGCCCCGGTTAAAGTCAATAGCCGTATTCGTTGCCACGCCAAGGTCATCGATGTGGTCGAGAAGAATCCCGGCCAATTTATGATGACAACCGACGTTGAAGTGGAAATTGAAGGCAGCGACAAACCCGCTCTCAAAGCCGAGTGGATCGGCATGCAGATGGCCAAGTAAACGTTATTTACCGCTAATTTAAGAGATTAATACCATGTCTATTTCATTTGAAGGCCAGGTGGCCATTGTTACTGGTGCAGGTAATGGCCTGGGCCGTGCTCACGCACTGGAGCTGGCCAAGCGCGGCGCCAAGGTGGTGGTCAACGATCTGGGCGGTGCCCGCGACGGCAGCGGCGCTTCATCCGAAGCCGCGCAAGAAGTGGTTCGTATCATCGAAGCGGGTGGCGGTGAAGCTTTCGCTCACGGTGCCAACGTTGCCAAGTTTGACGAAGTCCAGGACATGGTGCTGCAGGCCATGGATAAGTGGGGCCGCGTCGACATCCTGATCAACAACGCCGGCATCCTGCGCGATAAGTCTTTTGCAAAAATGGATCTGGCGGATTTCCAGCTGGTGATGGATGTGCATTTGATGGGCTCGGTAAACTGCACCAAGGCCGTGTGGGATATCATGCGCGAGCAGAACTATGGTCGTATCGTCATGACGACTTCCTCAAGCGGTATGTACGGAAACTTCGGCCAATCCAACTACGGTGCGGCCAAGATGGCGGTATTGGGTTTGATGAATACTCTGGTTTTGGAAGGCGCCAAGAACGATATTCGTGTGAATGCGCTGTCGCCATCCGCCGGTACCCGTATGACCGAAGACCTGATTCCCGAGGAAATCTTTAACATGATGACGGCGGAGTCCGTGACCGCCGGTGCGCTGACGCTGTGTCACCAGGATGCCCCCAACCGCATGATTCTATGCGCCGGTGCCGGAGGTTATGCCAGTACACGCCTGTTTGAAACTGACGGCGTGTTCCTGCCTGTGGAGCAACAAACACCTGAAGATGTACTGGCCAAGTGGGACGGTATTTGCGACACCACCCAGCAGGCGGAACTGGAAGCCGGTTCCAAGCAAACCGAAAAATTCCTGACCAAGGCCATGGCCTACGTTCAGTCCCAGCAGTAACTGGTTATTGCTCTTGATCCCGTCCGGCCAGGAATTTTATTCGTTTGTCCTAAGCCGGGCTTTTTTCAATCAGTTTAGGGTTTTACTATGAAAGACGCAGTTATTGTTTCAGCGGCTCGTACACCAATCGGAAAAGCTTACCGCGGCGCATTCAACAATCTGGAAGCGCCTTCTCTGTCTTCCGTGGCGGTGAACGCCGCGATCGAGCGCGCCGGTGTTGACCCGGCGGAAATCGACGATTGTATTTTTGGTGCCTCCATTCAACAGGGCACCCAGTTTGCCAACCTGGGGCGTCAGGTGGCCATGGCTTCCGGGTTGCCCGTCAGTGTTGCCGGTATGACCATCGATCGCCAGTGTTCTTCCGGCCTGATGACCGTTGCCACCGGAGCCAAACAAATTACTCAGGACGGTGCGCCCATTGTGGTTGCCGGCGGCTGTGAGTCCATCAGTCTGGTGCAGAACGAGCATATGAATATTCATCGCCTGGTTGACCCCAAGGCGGTTGCCCATGCGCCCAATATTCATATGCCCATGCTGGATACCGCCGAAGTGGTGGCCAACCGCTACAACATCACTCGCGAAGCCCAGGATGAATACTCTCTGCAATCGCAAATGCGCACCGCTGCCGCCCAGGAAGCGGGTAAGTTCGACGATGAAATTGTACCGGTCACCGCCACCAAACTGGTGATGGACAAGGAAACCGGCGCAACCAGCGAGCAGGAAGTGACCCTGACCCAGGATGAAGGCAACCGCCCTAACACCACCCTGGAAGGTCTGGCGGGCTTGAAGGCGGTTCGTGAAGGCGGCTGTATTACCGGTGGCAATGCTTCTCAGTTATCTGATGGTGCCGCGGCGGTTGTGATGATGGACGGCAAACTGGCCGAGCAGCGCAATCTGGAACCTCTGGGTGCCTATCGTGGTATGGCGGTAGCCGGCTGTGAGCCCGACGAAATGGGCATTGGCCCTGTGTTCGCCATCCCCAAGCTGCTGCAGCGCACCGGCTTGAAGATGGACGACATTGGCCTGTGGGAACTGAATGAAGCCTTTGCCTGCCAGGCCATTTACTGCCGTGACAAGCTCGGAATCGATCCGGACAAATACAACGTCAACGGCGGCGCCATCTCCATCGGCCATCCCTATGGCATGAGCGGCACCCGTATGGTCATGCACGCGCTGATGGAAGGTAAGCGTCGCGGCGTCAAATACGTGGTGATTACCATGTGTGTCGGCGGTGGTATGGGGGCTGCTGGCCTGTTCGAAGTGCTGTAATCGCTTGGGGCCAGCCGCGCACAGGGCGGACTCTGTGGCTGGCCCGTTATACGGCCAATTTTTGGCCGTATCTCACCTCTCTCTGGGTTCCCTGTACCCATCCAAACTCCAATTTCCCGCGTATACCTGACGACTTGCCGGAATAGGTCTATCCTCAAAGGATAGGTCCGGGACGGATGAGGTGCAGACTTTCTCTGTTTTCGGAGTCAATACCCCCATGATAAACAGGTTTTCAACCAGGGGAGATGTCTTATGCATATTCTGTACAAACGCCGCTATCTCGCTATCGCCATTGCCGCTGGCTGTCTCAACGCTGCGCCTGGATCTCTGGCCCAGGGTTTTACAGAGGAGGTTGTCGTTACCGCCGCCAAACGGCAGCAAACTCTCCAGGATATTCCCATTGCCGTATCGGTAACCTCTGCGGAGACGATAGAGCAGGCCGCCATTGTGGATATCAACGATCTGCAATCGGTTGTTCCCTCGCTGCGGGTGACTCAGTTGCAGTCATCCAATAATACCAGCTTTGCCATACGGGGCTTTGCCAACGGTACCAATAATCAAGGTATCGAATCCTCGGTGGGCATATTTATCGACGGTGTTTATCGTTCCCGAGGCGGTGCCGCCATCTCAGATCTGCCGCGTCTTGAACGGGTTGAGGTGCTAAGTGGCCCGCAAAGTACGCTGTTTGGCAAGAACGCCTCGGCTGGCGTGATCAGCGTTGTGACACCCGCTCCATCCGGTGAAACGGGGGGATATATTAGTGCGGGGATATCAAACTATAGCGGCTACAGCGCTTCGGGGTTGTTCGAGAGTGCTATTTCCGACGATCTCAGTTTCGACATCTCCGCGCATACGAACGTTCGGGACGGTTACTTTGATAACTCCTTTGATGGCAGCGAACAGAATGAGCGTGATCGCTGGGGCATTCGTGGGCAGTTGTACTTTACACCCACAGAGTCCACCAGCATTCGGGTCATTGCCGATTACGACGAAATCGATGAGGTGTGTTGCGGCACCACCAATCTGTTAAGTGGCCCTACTGAGGGCGCGGTCAGATTTGTCGGGGGGCAGTTGGTGCCCAACGATCCGTATTCTCGTGATTCCTATCTGGACGTAACCCCATTTAACGAAATCGAAAACGGCGGCATCTCCGTTCAGTTGGATATTGAGTTTGACGATTTTACGTTTACCTCCATAACAGCGCAGCGTATGAGTGACGTCTTTAAAGACGTGGATATTGATTATACAAGCGCCGATTTGTCTTCCGACGGGCAGCAGGACCTTGAGCTGGACACCTTTACCCAGGAGTTTCGCCTAACCTCGAACGGGGAAGGAAGTATCGACTGGATGATTGGTGCCTTCTATTTTCAGGAAGATCTGGAGTTTACCGACAATGTAATCTGGGGTGACGACGCGCGTGGTTATTTTGATGCATTGGTTGCCGGCCTGGGGGCACCAGGCGCACTCAGCGCAGCAGAAGCCGGCTTTGGATTTCCCGCGGGAACCTTCTTTGCGTCGGGAACCGGACTGCTGGATGCGATGACACAGGATGATGAATCCTATTCGTTCTTTGGTCAGGTGGATTTTCACCTCAGCGAGGATCTGACCGTTACCATGGGACTGAATTACACACAGGCGGAGAAAGAGGTAGAAATTTCTCAGATCAATACCAATACGTTTGCCTTTTTGCCTACGGAATTACTGGGTGCGCTTGCACCGTTGCAGTTATTACCCCCAATCGTTGCCTTGCCTAACTCTGTTGAGGACAACACCACCGATGATGATGACATTACCTATACACTGAGGCTGGCCTACAATCTGACCGAAGAGATCAATGTATACATCAGTACCAACACGGGCTTTAAGGCGAGCTCCTGGAACCTGTCGCGCGATACATTGCCCAATGAAGCGGACCTCGCGGCGTTAACCGCCGCCGGTTTAACAGCCTGCTGTGTCAATTTGCAAACGGGGCAGAGGTTTGCCGGCCCGGAAGAGTCAACGGTCTATGAAATTGGCTTGAAAGCCCAATTTGAGCGTGTTTCTGTCAATATTGCGATTTTTGATCAGGAGATTGAAGGGTTTCAGTCCGCCATTTTTAATGGTACCGGCTATGATTTGCTGAATGCGGGTAAACAATCCACGGAGGGGGTTGAGTTCGATGTGGTTTACTATCCTGTCGATCCATTAAAGCTCACCTTTTCAGGGATTCTGCTGGATCCTGTGTACGACTCCTTTAAGACGGGAACCAACGCCGAGGGTGTGCCTGATTTAAGTGGTGAGCAGCCGGCGGGTATTCACGAAGTCAGTCTTTCTCTATCAGCAACCTACTCATTCCCGCTCGGCAGCAGTGAGGCCTATATCAGGGGAGACTACCAGTATGAGGATGAAGTCCAGGCAGTGGATAATGTGGCTGCGAGTCTGGCTTCCCGTGAGGTGAAGTTGTTCAATATGAGCGCCGGCATGACAACACCGGATGGCTGGGACTTTTCTGTCTGGGGCAAAAATCTGACCGATGAGGACTACTTGTTAACCGCGTTTCCGACACCGGCTCAGGAGGGCAGCTTTAATGGCTATCCCAACCAGCCGCGTACCTATGGACTGAGAGTCCGGAAGAATTTCTGAACTTCCTGATTCATATTGGGAGCCACCATGATATGTACAAGTACATCCTTGTGGCTCCCAATTGGTTCCTTAAGCCCCAACATTTGTAATCCATTTGAACAGGATACAATGTTCTCTAGTTAAGTTTCTGTGCAAAGGCGATCGCTTGAATTCTGTTTTTGACACACAGTTTTCCGTATATATTAGAAAGATGCCACTTTAAGGTGGGAAGGGATATAAACATGGATTCAGCCAGCTCTTTGTTGGTCATTCCCTTTTCCAATTGCTGCAAAATGGCCTTCTCTCGTTTAGTCAGTTTTTCGAAGAGTTGATTCTCACTCAGGGCCGTGTTCTCCAGGTCTTTGCGACCGTTATCTTCAATTCCTGCGACGTCGCTTAGTCGATTGAGAAACTCAGATATATCACGGGAGTCAGTCTTTCTGAGCGTCTGGTGTCCCTTGATGAGTTTGGGTAGAAGCGATTCAAGGTGTTGATATTCGTCAATAAAAACACTGATGTTATCTTCTTTGGCCGCCATTTCCACGGCCTGCTCCAGGCTTCGCAGTGCCCTTAATTCCTGATCGCAGTCGCAGAGTATTTTGGCATTTAATATCAATAAGGTGATCAACACCCCATTGACTTCGTTTGCCCGGCATTTACTGATAAGTTTCTTGGTCGCTTCCAGGGTTTTTTCCGACTGCCCCTGAGCAATCTGCAGGCGTATGATAAAGGTTTCGATGAGTATGGACTCATAAGGTGATGCATTCTGAATTTCACCATGTTCATCGAAGAAATCGAAGTTGCTGAGGAGCGACTTCGCCGCATCGATGTTGTGTCGTTGCAGCAGTAGCCGGCCTCGCTCCATAGCCAGGGCGGGTTCTATGTTGTTGATACCCATCTTGCGTCCGAAACGTTCTCCGTCGATCAGGACTGCTATTGCCTGATCAGCCTTCCCGCTTCTTTCCAACAGGCGTGCCTTGATGGTGTAGCCCGCGATCAGCGTGTCCGCCAGGCCATGGTCCTCGATATAGAGGAAGCCTTTGTCCAGCAGTTGGTTCGCCTGTTCTATCTCATTGAGATCATAATAAACCTGGGCAAGTCCGACGCTGAGCATGGCCCTGGCATAGCTGTGTTCGCCCATGCTGGTGATGGCCTGTTGCAGCGATTTCTCCAAAACCTCTCGGGCTTCTTTCTGGTACCCCTGGCGCATGCAAACCAGGGCGTAGATGCACTCCATCCAGGACACGCCGTATTCCGATTGGCAGAGGTGGAATTCCTTGTTGGCTTCGGTGACAGCTTGTCGGCAGAGTCCAAACTCCAGGGTGTGAAGGCAGGCGGCGCCGAGAGCGCCAAGTACTGTGCCCCGCTCAAATTTAGGTGCATCTCTCCATTTTTCCAGCCAGTTCGTGCTTTTTCGCCGAGCCTCGGTGATTCGGCCAGATGAAACGTCCTTGACCGCATCGAGCATTTCCAGGCTGTAATCGATGTATTTCTGGTCTTCGCGGCTAAACAGGTCTTCGGCATTGCATCTCTGAAATTGGCGAAACTGGTTGGCGGTTTCTTCCGCGAGGCTGAATTGATGAGTAAAGGTGAGAGACCAAATATAACACACCAGAATGGCGGGATTTCCATAGAGGTATTCCTGCGGGAGATCCCGTATCCAACTGAACAGGATTTCGTGCTGCCCCTGATTCTGAACCTGGGCGCTGGCGTGCCGGCTGATCAGCCGTGTTGCGCACCTGTAGTTTTTCGCTTTTAGGTAGTAGTCAATGGCTTCAACCGTATGGCCCTTGTCCTCAAACCATTGCGCCGATTTTTGGCAGAGCTGCGGGTAGAGTTCCGGGTTGAGAGCCTTGAGCTCGTGGGTCAACAGTTCTCGAAACAGATGGTGGTAGCGAAACCAGTGGCCGGCGCGATCCAATGCGAAGACAAAGGAGCCAGTTTTTTGCTGTTCAGAGATAATAGCGGCTGCCTCGAGATCGTCTGTGAGTAAAGTGCACAGCTCCCCGTTGATCCGTTCCAGGACAGAGGTACGCAGCATAATATTTTTTTCCCGGTCGTCCAGGCTTGCTATAACGCAGCCGCCCAGGTAATTGACAATGTCTCGGTCCGTACCGGAGAACTCCCTGACAAATTGATTCGGATCATCTTCCTCCCGTATCGCCAGCAACGCCAGTTGCAGGGCGGCGATCCAACCTTCGGTCTTTTGATAGAGTAGCTCGATCGACAGCTCGTTGAGTTGAGGCGTTCTGCCGCTTAGGATGTAGTCTTTGCATTCAGCGAGGGTGAATCTGATGCGGCTGGAGCTGATCTCCACGAGGCTGGATTTTGCTCTCAGAGCGTGGATGCTTTCTATTTCCGGTATCGTTCTGCCACCAATAATCAGCGCCATATTATTCGGCATCATTTCGAGCATCCAACCAACAAAGTCGAGCAGCTTGTTGTCGGTGATAACATGGAAGTCGTCCAGCATCATGGTAACCAGACGATCACTGGCGGTAATCTCGTTAAAGAGAATTGTCAGATGTTCTTTGGGGCTGGCGTTGACATGCAATTCCAAAGGCGATAATTCAAACAAATCATCCCGTCGGGAGATGGCCTCGTTATAGCTGCACAGCAGGTAGTTGGAAAAGGTATCCAGATTGTTGTCATTGGTATCCAGGCTCAGCCAGCTGACGATCTCACCGTAACTTTCACGGCTTTCCATTAACTGGTTCATAAGGGTGGACTTGCCGTAACCCGCGGGTGCTGCCAGCAGGGTGAGCTTGGCGTGTTTACCCTGGTTATTGAGTTCGCGCACAATATCCGTGCGGGGAATCAGCGAGCCGACGATCCGCTGTGGTTGGAGCTTGGCCGTCAGAATGTCTTTTCGATGCTGGGCTCTGGCCATGGTTGCATATCACATCTGCGATTTAATCAGCACATCCCGATATCGACAAATTCCTGGCTTTTCGGAATGACGCTACCATCACCACGGCGGTGGCGAAAATCGTGAGTAGCATGACCGAACCACCGCTCAGGTACGCCAAAATACCCGCCAGGTCGGATTCGCCGTACTGGTTACTGTGAAAGGATACACCACGATTGGCGGAAAAGTTAGCAGCCCAATAGAATACCGTGTTACCCCAGCCGGTGAGGACAAAGGACCAGTATACGAACTGTGTCAGTCTGGCGGACATCGGTACCTGGGTCAGAATGATCGCCATGGCAATCATTAACAGTCCATTGGTGAGTCCGCCCACGTGGGTGGATTTCCAGCCCCTTACGGTGCCGGGAATATCAGTGGGTATATCAAGCAAAGGCCAGGCGATGACTCCGCCGGCCATAGAGAATACCAACAGCAGTGCGGCAATCAGGCCGATCAGCAGTACAGCGCTGCCGTGGGCAAAGAGCAATGTTTGATAGCGTCTTACTAAGTGTTGGTGCCGCTCGTTTGTATTGTTCATAACCTGGCCTATTGATTTAGTGAGTTCAGGGGGAAAACAGCGTCCAGTGCTAAAAGCGGTAACCGACATTCAGATAGCTGATCTTCAAATCGGTATCCAGATCCACGGTTCTCACAGTACCTACTGCCTCTGTGGTCAATGTGGCGCTGGTGTCGCTGTTAATCACCACATAAGACGCCGTCGCATAGAGTCGCTTGGTGAAGTGCCAAGTCAGCCCGGCGGTAAAAACCGCACCCCAAGTGTCGTCCACCTCAATCTCGGTGGCGCCGCCCAGCGCGCCTTCCAACACCGCATTGGCCTTTTCCTGTCCGTAGATCATACGGTTGATACCCAGCCCAAGGTGCGGGCGAAGCGCCCAGGCGTCGTTGCCGAAGGTCCAGTTGACGGTAACGGTGGGGGCCAGGTACTCGAAGGTGCCGATATTGCCCAGAGCGGAGATGGAACCATCCGCAGCCGCGTCCAGTTCATTCCATCCGCCGTAGAAGAATTCAAGACTCAGGTTATTGTTGTGGTGGTAGGTGGTTGAAAACAGGTAAGAACTGCCTTCTTTCACGTCTACAGCGGTGCCTGGAGGCATACCCGGACCGGAAATCGCGGAGCTGTCTTCGTCAGGGGTGATCTTGTAGTAGCCGACCTCTTGGGACCATTTGGATGCGTTTTTGTCAGCCAGTACAAGACTGCTGCCAGCCGCTGTCAGGGCCAGCGAAACAGCGGCTAGGACCTTGATGTGTTTGGAGTTTGAGCGGTTCAAAATAAGTGACCTCATTTATGGTTATTGGCGGGTGGGTTATCCATCCCGTTGGTATGGGTAGAAAGGATTATTGAAAAGGTGGGTTTCCGTACCATACCAAAGGATGGTTTTTATCAGGGGTGTGAAGCGGGAAGCCCACTCCAAAGTGTGATAAATCCAGGCAAAACGGGTCATTGGGGTACTTTTGCAGCGCTTCGCCGCCCCTTCAATACTTCAAAAACCATACTCGGGGATGGGGTTGGTCGGCGTTTTTGGGTCGAGAATAGAGTCGTTACCGTTGATCACACCAAGAGTGTGGGCTCTACATAAAAACAGATCACAACACCGAGGGTTACCCGATGAGTACAGTCAGCAATGCTATGGACAATATTGAGGTTCGGCCATTGAACTTTGATGTCGATAAAATCGAAGGACAGAACCCGGTGTGGAGCCGATCCCATCCCTTATTTTCGATTTATATTAACGCTCTGGCCATTCACGTGCCTTATTTTGAGCGCTATTTGGTCAAGGGTCTGAGATCCGTCAAAGATCAGGTTAAAAACGAACGGCTCAGACAGGATATTTCACGCATCATTGGCCAGGAAGCCCACCACGCCAAGAATTTTATTGCGATCAACAAGTTTCTGGCCAAACGTTATCCCGAGGTAGTGAAGCTGGATGGGCAGGCCAAAGACTATTTTGAGGCGTCTCTGAAAAATGACGACATCAAGAAAATCCTTGGCATTATCGCCGGCTATGAGACTTTTACCTATATGGCGGGCATGATCATTCTGAATAACTACGATCAGTGGATGCAAGACGCTGACCCGGTTCTCCGTTCCGCCTGGGTGTGGCACCAGGTAGAAGAGGTCGAACACGGTTCCGTGGCGTTTGATGTCTTTCGTTATTTCTACCCGCAAGACCACGGGTACCGCAGAGCAATGATCATTAAGGCTTTCTTCCATATCGCGGCAGAAACCATACCGGGGTATGTCACTATGATTAAGAAAGAGGGTTACCTGAAGAGTCCCTGGAAGGCGGCAAAGGCGTTTGGGTTCTTTTGCAACTTCTCCTATCAACTGGCCAAATCAGCACTGCCCACGCTGGGGAAAAACTACCACCCCAGAAACCACCCGATGTGCAGCACGACGCAGAGTCCAATTGCCATTTCCTGGCGCAAGTTCTATTCGTCGGGTGAGGATGTCTTACAGATGGATAACGAACAAATGGAAAAGATGATGAACACGGGCAACCCGGTTTGAAGGTTACCCGAAGCGTTTGGAGTTAATCAATGAAAGTTCTTCAATGTGAAACCTGTGGTTTTGTGTATTCGGAAGAGGCGGGGCTGCCGGAAGAGGGTATTGAGCCCGGCACCCCTTGGGATCAGGTGCCGGAAGATTGGCTGTGCCCGGATTGTGGCATGGGAAAATCGGACTTTCACATGGTAGAGGTTGAGGCTGACGGTTTGATTTTTTAGACCTTGAACTGCCGGGTCAGCCCAAACAGCTGCTGGGTTAATTTGGCCAGCTCACCACTGGCACTCCGTATTTGATCGGCGCTGCACGACGTCTGTTCGGCATAGTCGTTAATATTGACAATGTTGCGGTTGATCTCGTCGGAGACCACTGCCTGCTGTTCGGCGGCGCTGGCAATTTGTGTATTGAGGTCGTTGATGGCATCCACACCGTTGGCAATGGATTCCAGGGCCTGGCCCGCATCTGCGGCTTGGGCCACGACAGATTCCGCGGATTGGCGACCACTGTCCATCACCTGAGTGGCGTTGCGGGTGCCACTGCGAAGGTCCTCAATCATGATCTGGATTTCATTGGTGGATTCCTGGGTGCGCTGGGCGAGGGTACGCACCTCGTCCGCCACCACGGCAAATCCGCGACCCTGTTCACCGGCGCGGGCGGCTTCGATGGCGGCGTTCAAGGCCAATAGGTTGGTTTGATCTGCAATGGCGTTAATGGCATCGAGGATACAGCCGATGGACTCGGCCCGCTGGGAGAGTTGATCGATCATCTCCGAGGCCTTGACTACGTCGGTGGCCAACCCCCCGGATTGACTCGACGCTGTAGTTGACGATGTTTTTGCCGCGCTGGCTGTCCGAGTTGGCGCATTGGGTGGCGTCCGCAGCAGTAGCGGCATTGTTGGCCACTTCATTGATGGTGGCACTCATCTGGTTCATGGCGGTGGCCACCTGTTCGGTCTCCCGATGTTGGCGGTTCAGCATTTGCGCAGTGTGTTCAATAGAGACTGCCGTCTGGTCCGCAGCGCTGGCCAGATTCTGGGAGACATCGGTCACTTCTCTGACGACGCCCTGGATGCGCTCCACAAAGCGATTAAACGCGGTGGCCATATGTGCCATTTCGTCGCGACCCTGGTCGGGCAATCGAACCCGGAGGTCTGCATCGCCTTCGGCAATTTCGTTCATTTCGTGCAACAGGCGCTGTAGCGAACGCACGATATTGCGAACCAGCACAATGATCACGGCGATGAGTGCCAGCGACAGAGTCAGGGCCGTGGTGGTTATGGTCTTTTCCACACGACGTTGTTCCCGTTCAATCGCGGTGACTGTATGGGCAATGGTGCTATCCAACAGGGTTTCAGACTCATGTACTGCCCGCCGCATTTCCCCGTGCAAACCTGAACGGGGGTCCAATCCCAGCTGGACATAGGCATCTACAGTCTGATGGAAAAGAGACTGGTAGGTTTCCATCTGCGAGAGGATGGCCCGCTGACTGTCCGAAGCCAGACCATCGGCGAGCAAGGCCTCTTTAAAGGCCTGGTGGGTCGCATCAAAGGATTCGGCGTATTTTAGATCGTGACGCTGAAAAAAATCCTTCTCATGGCGGCGCAACATCAAATTGGCGCTGAGAAGCGTATCGCTGCCGGATTCCCGAATCATCGATTCGGCCTGATGTACGGCTCGCCGCAGGTCCCCATGCAGACCGCTCTTATGGTCCAGCCCGATACGCACCATGACATTGACGACCTGCTCAAATTTCTGACCATAGGTGGAGAAGACGGTTTGCAACTGTTCCGCATCCCCGCTGGCAGTGCCGATGGTCATCGACATGGCCTGGAGTTCCTGCAAGCGTTGCTTCAGGGTCGCCAGCTGTTCATTAAACTTTCCCTGATACTTGAGGTCCTTGCGGGCAAAGAAGTCCTTTTCGTGCCGCCGTAACATCAGCATGCGGGACTCGGTTTCGCGGGCGAGGTCCCGGGTATGGGCAATATCGTTGAAGGATTTAATGCCGTAGAGCGCGACGCCCAGAATGGTCAGGGAGACCAGGGCGACGGCAGCGGCGAGCAGGTACATCTTTTCCTTGATGGTCAGGTTCATGTCAGTTCCCTCTGTCAGTGTGGCTTCCTTCCGGGGTGGTTATCTCATCGATGGTTTGTCATAAAAGTGTAATATAGGTTTGAAGGGTTTCCAGTCCCGATTGACCATTAAGCCTCAAAACTGTACCGGATAGCTCTGCTCCAACCCCAGAGCCTTGGCAGCGCCCTGACCGAAACTGTTGCCAATGGAAGCGCCCAGCTGCTCCGTCAATCGTTTCAAAAGGGGTTTGTGACCGCCATAAAGGATTATGTCCTCGGTGCCGATCACCTCGCGGGCCACGTGGCCGGCACTGCCCAGTCCGTCGATCAGGCCCAGCTCCAGAGCCTGTTCACCATTCCAGATAAGGCCGCTGAACAGCTGGTCGTTCTCTTTCAGACGCTCGCCGCGGCCGTCTTTTACCGCCTTGATAAACTGTTGGTGGGTGCTATTCAGGACCGCCTGCCAGAAGACTTTTTCCGATTCCTTCAGATCGCTAAAGGGATCCAGGAACGCCTTGTGCTCGCCGGCGGTAAAGTGACGCCGTTCGATGCCCAGTTTCTCAATGGTTTCGACAAAGCCAAAGCTGGACGCCGTGACGCCGATGGAGCCCACCAGGCTGGCCTTGTCGGCGTAGATCTCGTCAGCCGCGGCGGCGACGTAATACCCCCCGGAGGCGCCGAGATCGCTGATCACTGCGTATACTTTGGTGTGCGGATGCTGTTGGCGCAGACGTTTGATCTCATCGTAGATATAACCCGACTGCACAGGGCTGCCCCCGGGCGTATTGATGGCCAGGATAATGCCCTGCACGGCCTCAGTATCAAACGCGTCACGCAACGCTCCCGCAACGGCGTTGGCATTGGCCTCTGTGTCAGCCGCAATGGGGCCTTCAATGCGGATAAGCGCGGTGTGATCTTCAGAGCGGTCCGCACCACCGGGGCCGGCCGAGTAGGCCAGAATCAAAATCACCACCAGATAGGCCAGGGTGGCGGCTTTAAAGAAAACCCCCCAGCGGCGGGCCCGCTTCTGTTCGGTAAAGGTTTCGCCGATGATTTTGTCGATCATGCGCCAGTCGCGATGTTCATCGTTGGGGTCAATGTCGTTGCCGCCGTACCACTTGCCCATGGGAGTGTCCTTTCAGTTGTCGATCAGTGTTGTCGATCATAGCCCAGGCGCTGTTCCAGGCAATGGGATTTTGGTTAATAACTGTTGGCCCACCGCAGTTGCTGTTCAGATCCGGCGAACCTTGCTACTGTCAATAGGATGAAAAGCACTCTGATATCCATTGCGCTGATCTACACCGTCTGCTGCCTGATGCTGTTTGTGCTGCAGCGCAAGTTCCTTTATATGCCGCCATCGGCAATATCCATACCTGCGGGCGTGGAGCCGGGAGTGGTGGATATCGGTTTTGATGCGGACGGGGCGAGACTGCAGGGCTGGCTGCTGAATGGCGGGCAGACAAAAGCCCTGCTGTACTACGGTGGCAACGCCGAAAGCGTGGAATACAACTTGGACCAGTTTCGATCACTGTTGCCGGACTACAGTGTTTATCTGATTCCCTATAGGGGCTATGGCCCAAGCAGCGGTTCGCCCAGCGAGAAAAAGCTCTATACCGATGCGCTGCAGGTTTACGACGCGGTTCAGGGGCAGTACGCCGAGGTGGCGTTAATGGGGCGCAGTCTGGGCTCTGGTGTGGCAACCTTTGTGGCCAGCCGCAGAGAGGTGACAAGGCTGGTGCTGGTGACACCCTATGACAGTATTGAGAATCTGGCCCAGTCTATTTATTGGATGTTTCCGGTCCGTTGGTTGCTGTGGGATAAGTATCGATCTCTGGAGCGTGTCGCTGACATCAGTGCCAGCACTACCGTCATTTATGCCGAGCGCGATGAGGTGATTCCTGAAGTCCGTACCCTGAGTCTGGTGCAGGCATTTGATGGTCGGGCGCCTAGGGTGGTGTCAGTGACCGGGGCTGGCCACAACAATATCTCAGTGTTTCCTCAATATGGCCTGGCACTGCGCCAGGCCCTTGATTAGCCATTTCAGAATGGCACGTCATCGTCGTAGGCGCTGCCAGCGGGAGGCAGATTGCCGTAGTCGGGAGCGGGCTCGTTGCCGTAGTCCGGCATGCCTGCATTGGCCCCAGCCGATACACCTTCGATACGCCAGGCCTGCAGGCTGGTAAAGCATTTTTCACCCTTGCCACCGCCGGACCAAAGGCGGCCGGAGAGATTGAAGTGCACCTGGATCTCGTCGCCTATGTTGTAGCTGTCCAGCAGGGCACATTTGTCTTTGATCAGCTCCAGTGCAATGTAGTTGGGGTAACTGCTGTTTTCGTCGGGGCCGGTCAGTTTGATCACGAATTCACGCTTGGTGAAGCCGTTCTTGCCGTATTCGGTGGTTTCGCCAATGGAGTGAATTTCACCCTGGGTTTGAAAGCTCTGTGACATCTATGGGGTCGTCCTGTATTCGCAAGCGGGCTACTCTACCATATTGCCCCGGAATTTGTAGTTGGACTCGGCTTGTGCGTATAATCGCCGCCTTTTTTGGGGCTGACTATTGAGTCGTTGGTGTCACTCTTGAGCAGGCCCCTGGTCAGTAGGTTATATGTTGTACAGCTACACTGCGTCTCCTCAGCCGATTCCGCCTCACCGGATAGATATTGAACAATTTATCCCGCAACAAACGATCGCGGAACAGCCCGCCAATCAGTACGCTCCTATCACTGTTCCGCCCCGTGTATTGCGGCGTTTGCAACTGGCCAGGGCCAGACGCGCGCTGAGACGGACACGGGCTGCGTACCGTCAGTCGCGAACCAATTTGGGTAACTCCAATAAGATGGGCACGCATTTGTCCCGTTCAGAATGCATGTCGGCGCTGAATCGGACACGCCATGCCTTGCGCCGGACTATTCGCGATACCGAGGTGTTGTTGGGTCGTCGAGAGAAGTGATCAAAAAGCCCACCCCGTTCTCCAGCAGAGAGGAGTTGGCACAGGGTGGTGGAGTCAACGTTTTTCGATCAGGCGTGTTGGAAGTCGTAGTAGCTGCCAATGCCCAATACTTGGGTCAGCGCATCGTAAGCGGTGTAACACTCGTTGAGAAAGTCCGGGTCTTTCAGTTCTGAGGGGTCCAGCTCATCGCGGTAGTAGTCATTGACCCAGGCCTGCAACTGATCGATGCGGGTGTCGTCCAACATAAAGGCGGGGTTAACGGCCGCCAATTCTTCTTCCGTCAGTACCACACGCAAACGCAGGCACGCGGGGCCGCCGCCGTTGCTCATGCTCTGGCGTACGTCCACAAATTCCACATCGCCAATTGGTTGGCTGTTGTCTTCCGCCAGCTGCGCGAGATACGCGTTGACTGCCGGGTTATCCCGGCATTCCGTCGGAGCGATCAGGCGCATGCGTTCCAGGTTGCCGTCGGCATCGGCTAACAGCTGACTGTTGAACAGGTAACTGCTGATGGCATCTTCCAGGGAGACTTGGTCCCGCGGTACACAAACCGGTTGCAGGGGCAGCCGCTCGCTAAGGTCCGCAAAGGCGTCAGCCTGGGATTGTGCCTCGAACGCCTGTTCGTGGAAGAACAGCACGGTTCCATTGCCCACGGCCACAACGTCGTTATGAAACGCACCGGCATTAATGGCTTCGGCACTTTGTTGCAGAAACACGGCCCGCTCGCTAATGCCATGCTGGCGTGCTACGGCTTCGCTGGCTTCCAGCGTTTGGCGGGCGGGAAAATGTAACGAGGAAAGATTGGTGCGATTGTCGCGACCATAAACAAACAACCCCACACCGCGTTCGCCATAGCCCGCACTCAGACGGGTATGATTGGCAGCGCCTTCGTCGGCAAAACGATTTTGCGATGGCAGCGCCTGATGCACTGCAAATTTATCCGGATCTGCGAACACGGTTTCCAGACAGCGTTGCGTCTGTGGGTGTTCGATCGCCCGGTGCGAGGTCGTCACCAGATTGGCCGGGGTAAAGTGCAGGCGGCCGTCAGCGCTGTCGGCCGATGGCGTGACAGTCGCGGCGTTGGCGGCCCACATGCTGGAGGCGGAGTAGATCATCGACAACAGTTGCGGCGCCTGGCGTGCGGCTTTGTTGATAATGCTGCGATCGCCGCCGCTGAAACCCAGGCGCCTTAAGGTGGCGACGTCCGGACGCAGTTGTGGCAGCAAGAACCCCTGCCGATAGCCCAGGTGATGCAGCGTCCGCATTTTCTCCAGCCCCTGCAGTGCTGCCTGGCGGGGGCTGGAGGTATTGCGGGCGTTGCGCGATGAGGCCAGGTTGCCAAAGGCCAGGCCACTGTAGTTATGGTTGGGGCCGATCAGGCCGTCAAAATTGACTTCGTAAGCGGTCATACACGGATTCCTCGAACCAGTGGGGTGTGTTGTGCGGTGGTGTTGGTGCCATGGCTTTGGGCTTGAGGCCAGGCACAGTAGTCGGCGGCGTAGTAGGCGCTGGGGCGATGATTGCCGCTGGCACCCACGCCGCCAAAGGGCATTTCACTGGAGGCGCCGGCGGTGGGCTGATTGACGCTGACCACACCGGCGCGGATGAGCGCGCAAAACCGCTGTTGGTGTTCGGCGTTGTCACTGATCAGCCCGGCGGCCAATCCAAAGCGGGTGTTATTGGCCTCGGTGATGGCGGTGTCGAAGTCAGCAACCCGGATCACTTGCAGCAGAGGCCCAAACCATTCTTCGTCCTCGCGCTGGGCCAGGGTGGTCACATCAATTAAACCCGGCTGCAGTAAATTGCTGTTTGCCCGTTGCGGCTGCATCGATGCCAATACCCGGGCTCCGGCCTCACGCAGGTTTGCCTCTTTTGCCAGCAACGCCGTCGCAGTTTGTTGGTTAATCACCGGCCCCATAAACGGCTCCGGTGAGGCGTCGTGGCGGTCCACAATGATGCGGGTGGCGGCGGAGCGAAGCTGTTCAATCAATGCCTCGGTCTGAGCGTTTTCTATCACCACCAGTCGGCGTGCACAGGTACAGCGCTGGCCGGCACTCAGGTAAGCGCTCTGCAGAATGATATTGACGGCGGCGTCGATATTGATATCCGCGTCCACAATCAATGGATTATTACCGCCCATTTCCAGGGCCAGCAGCACTTCGGGGCGTTCGGCCATCTGCTGGTGCAGCAATTTGCCGGTGCTGGAGGAACCGGTAAACAGTAAGCCGTCGATGGGGGACTGGCTTAAGGCTTGGCCCACTGCGCGAGCGCCCTGGACCAGATTGAGCACGCCAGCGGGCAGGCCGGCCTGGTGCCATAACTCAACCGTCTTTTCGGCCACCCAGGGAGTCTGTTCGCTGGGTTTGAACACTACGGTATTGCCCGCCAGCAGTGCGGGAATAATGTGTCCGTTGGGCAAATGGCCGGGAAAATTATAGGGACCGAATACCGCCATTACACCATGGGGGCGGTGGCGCAGGCGCAAGTGTTGTTTATCGATTTCACCGGCACGCTCCTGCTGAGCACGGACACTGATGGCTGCCTTGTTGGCCATGGCGCCCACTTCGGTAGCGGCTTCCCAGTCGGGTTTGCCGGTTTCCAGAGAAATGCTCCGGACCAGTGACTCGCTATTGTCTCTGAGCAAGCGGGCGAAACGTTCGACAATTTCAATGCGCTGTTGCAGCGGCGTGAGTGCCCAGGTCGATTGCGCTTTCTTGGCAGCGACTACAGCGAGTTGTACTTGCTCTCCATCGGCCGCGTTTTTTTGCCAGACGTGATCTCCGCTGGCCGGGTCAATTGAACTCAGTGGCTCACCATTCCCCGTCAGCCACTTGCCATCAATAAATTGTGCGTTGTTATTCATTATGACTCCTCAGCGCTGAATAAAGCGCAGCAAAGTTCCGGGATCGGCGTTCAGCGCTTCCAGATCCGCAGACTTGAGTTTCACCACGCCGTCGCCATTGCGTGTCAGACGACTGTGGATCACACGAAAGTTCTCCAGCTCACTGGTGGCAATCAGGGTGGGTTCAGTCAGTAGCTTTTCGGAAGTGCTGGCGGCGCTGCCCTGTTCAATGCGACGTACGCTTTTCAAGCGACTGATGCGAGCTTTGACCAGAGGACCGCCGTCAAAAATGTCCACTACCTTGTCGTATTCAAAGCCTTCCTGTTCCAACAGCTCCAGGGCGCGACTACCGGCGGCGTTGGGTTTGCCGATCACTTCACGAGCGGCGGCCGGCAGCATGCAAGTATAGATGGGGTGTTTGGGCATCAATTCGGTAATAAACTGGTTGGAACCGGTGCCGCAAAGTTGATCAGCCGTGTCGAAATCCATATCGAAGAAGTGCTGGCCAATGGCGTCCCAGAAGGGACTGCGGCCATTGTCATCGACGCAACCGCGCAATTCGGCAATCACATGGCTCTGAAAACGCTGCTGGAATTGTCCCATCAACAAATAACGTGCCCGGGACAACCAGTGGCCGTTACCGCGATAGTCCGGGTCCAGAAACAGAGTGCCCACCTCGGAGCAATCGGTGTAGTCGTTGGTCAGGTGCAGCATCTCGCTGCGGGTCTCTTTAGTCAAAGAATGTGAGTAGTGAGTTACTGACATCAAGCGATAGGCGTAAAACGCCTGACGGGCGCCGGTTTGGGAATAAACGCCGGAGGTGCCGACAACTTTCTCCCGTTGCAGATCCTCCATCACCAGCAAAAAGTAATCATCCGCGTGAGGGGTGTCGCGGGCGAAGCTTTGCTGGGACAAGTGCACGCTTTTCTCCAGAGCCTCAGGGTTGGCGGGCAGGGAGGTAAGTCCCTTGCCGGCTTTGTGAGCCAGTTCCAACAGATCGTCCAGATCGCGTGTTTCGACGGGTCGGATCACCAACATGGTTAAGCTCCTTGTTCGGTTGAGGATTGGACGGTGCAGTCCTGCTGCTTGAATTCGATCAGCTGAGTGATAAACAAGGCGCTGAGCTGAGCGCGCTCGACAAAGCTGTCGATGCAGGCGTATTCGTCGTGGCTGTGAATATTGGCGCCACGTACGCCCAGGGTGTCGATATTGAGGAGGCCCGCCGCGGCAAGGTTGTTGCCCTCACAGCAGCCACCCGTTGCGCGCCACTGCACATCGGTGCCCAAGCGCTGACCGCAGCGCTGCAACAGCTCAAACATTTCCTGTTGCTCTGCAGTCATGGGCTTTGGAGGGCGGTTAAAGTGGCCGTGCAGTTCCAGCTCTGTGCCACTGTGCTGTGCAACGTCCATTTTGATGGCGTCAATGGCCTGCAGCATCTGCTGCTGTTGCTCGGGTTCGGAGACGCGCACATTAAAACGACAGACGCAATTATCGGGAACGATATTCACCGGGCCTCCGCCTTCGATGGCGCCGATATTGACGGTGATGCCGCTCTGCTCATCACTTAAACGACTGAGGCGAACTGCCGCCTCGGCGATCGCTACCACTGCATTGCGACCGGAAAAATAATCGCGCCCGGCATGGGTACTGTGGCCCTTGGCCGTCAGCACAAAATTGCCGCTGCCTTTGCGGGCGCCGGCGAGGGTGCCATCGGCGAGGGCGGGTTCAAAGGTGAGGCCGAAATCCGCGCTCTGGGCCAGCTCAGCCAATATGGGGGCGGAGCTGGGTGACCCGATTTCTTCATCGGGCGAGATCGCCAGGGTAAACCCAAACCGATCCCGATAGGGGGAGTGATGCAGGGCTCGCAGGCATTCGTGCAGGGCGACCAGGCCGCCTTTCATATCCGCCGTGCCGGGGCCGCGCAGACGGTTATCCTCAGTCCAGCAATGGTCAAAGGAGCTGCCTTGCGGGAATACCGTATCGCTGTGCCCGGTGCAGAGAATCTGCAGCGGGGCCTGGGGACGGGCGCGAAAGATCTGCATAGGCGCCGGTTGATACCAGCTGATACCGCCTTTGTCATCGATACATTTAATTGGCGCCAGCTCCCGTTCTTCATAGCTGTCACTGATGCCGTTGAACAGCGACTGAAAGCGCGTCTGCACGGCTTCGATACCCGCCTTGTGGTAACTGCCGGAGTTCAGGTCACAAAGGGCCACTGTCGTATCGAGCATGAATGACAGTCGGCTGTCGATCTGCTGCAGCAGTTCCAGTTCTTGATTGGTAATGTTCTTTTGCATAACGATTCTCGCCAGATAACGAGAAACAGTTTGCCTGCGCAGGGCACGAACTTGATTTTGAAGTTGTTCGCAATTGACGAACATTCTTCGGTCGGGACGTTATGTGTCTGTCACAGACGGCTGCCAAGCCTCGTGGCACCGCTACGGGCGGATTTAATCCGGCCGTTTTTGGGCAATTCAGGATTTCATTTTGCCGGGAACACCTACAATAAATTCTATCGGATCGCCCCACTCCGGGACGGTTAAAACCCATCTGCATAAGCACATCCATGCTGATGTGATTTGTGTATCGGTAGAAGTGAACCGCTTATGACTACAGAGCTTCAATCCCTTGTCAGCCAGGACGCCGATGTGCTGCTGCACCCGGCCTCATCCATTACTGCACTGCTGCAAAACGGTCCCGATATGATCGTTTCCGGCAATGGTTGCTTTGTCGAAGATGTGGACGGCCGGCGTCTGCTCGATGCCGTGGGCGGACTCTGGTGTGTCAACGCCGGCTATGGTCGTCAGGAACTGGCTCAGGTGATGAAAGAGGCGGCCGAACAGCTGGGTTATTATCACACCTTCTCCAATGCCTCTAACCCCTGGCAGGTGCAGCTGGCGCAGAAGCTCCTGCAAATCGCGCCGGCGGTTATGGGCAAAGTGTTTTTCGGCAACGGCGGCAGCGATGCTAACGACACCCTGGTGAAAATTGCCTGGCACTATCACGCGCTGCGTGGCAACCACGGGAAAACCAAGGTGATTGCTCGCCAGCAAGCCTACCATGGTACCTCCATCAGTACCGCCAGTCTTACCGGGCTGGGTGGTTTTCACAGGGAGTTTCCATTGCCGCTGGATTTTGTCCTGCGGGTCGAGTGCCCGCACTTTTACACACGGGGCCTGGCTGGTGAGAGCGAGGCCCAGTTCTGTGATCGATTGATCGATGAGGTGCGTCAACTGATTGAGCGGGAGGGCGCGAATAATATTGCTGCGTTCTTTGCGGAACCCATCCACGCCGCCGGGGGCATTATTGAGCCACCGGCTGACTACTACCCCAAGTTGAAAGCACTGCTGCAACAGCACGATATCCTGTTGGTGGCCGATGAAGTGGTGTGTGGTTATGGCCGTACAGGCAGCTGGTTTGGCTCCACTCTGCTGGACTTTGAGCCGGACATGATCAGTACAGCCAAAGGCCTGACCAGCGGCTACTTCCCCATGTCCGCGGCCTTTATGACTGACGCCATCTGGGAGGTGTTGAAGCAGGGTTCTGAACAACTGGGTGCTTTCTCCCACGGATATACCTACAGCGGCCATCCGGTGGGATGCGCGGTGGCCTTGGCCAATTTGCAGTTGTTGGAGAACGAAGGTCTGGTTGAAAAGGCGAAGGAAAACGGAGCCTATCTGCACCGCCAGTTGGCGCAACGCTTTGAAGACCATGCCCATGTGGGAGAGATTCGGGGTCGAGGTCTGTTGGCCGGTGTCCAATTGGTATTGGATAAAGATAATCGGACCATGCCCGATACGGCCGAAAAATGGCCGCTGAAAGTGAGTCAGGCGGCCCGCAAAAAAGGCGTAATTATCAGGCCGCTGCCCAGCGTTGCGACCTTGGCAATTTCGCCACCGCTGACCATCTCCCGCGAGGAAATTGATCTGTTGGTGACCGCACTGGGCGAATCGATCGACGAAGTTGTGGGGGGCCAGACAGGGCAGTAGGCTCAGTTCATCAGGCGTTCGGCAATGACGTAGGAATACCAGCCATCGTTGTCCGAGCCCAGTGAGGCATCCCAGTACCAGGAGGAAATATCGGACCAGCTGTTGCCGTTGCTATCCTCCAGGTACTCGCAGACCTTTAATCGCTCAGCGCCCTGTGTTGCCGTCATACACCCCATGGGGGTGCCCTGGGGGCTGTGACCAATAGCGAGCGGCGTCACTGCATAACCGATGCCCCGAAAGCAGTCGGCGGCAGGATGCAAACGCCGGGTCGGGCGATTTACCCAGCGGATAATAATTTCTCGCTGGCCGTCGCTGAAGCGGCCAATATGGCCGGGAAACTGACGAGCAAATTGACGTTCTCGCGGGGTTAATTGCAGTGGTCTCAGAGGCCGGCCCTGGAAATGGCTGGGCCAGCCGTGGAAGGTGGCGGGTGATGGATTACCGGGAGCCACTACTCCGGATACAAAGGGCGCGAGGGTAGCGAACAGGGCCGCGAAACAAAAGATCGCGATGCCCGTGTGTGAGCTTATTGATGTAGCCATCGTTCACTCCGATGTAAAGTCCAGGCCAAAGGCAGGGCGACAAAAACAAAGGCGGCTGCCCCGACCCCTTCGTGGCTCCAGGCAGGTAATGAGATAGCAGGATTAAACTCGATATAAAACAAACTGCTGGCTCGCAGTACATTGGCGAACAGCACTAACAAGGGGGCAAGACACAGAGCCAATATCGTCAGCCAGGTGTTAAGGCGCAGTCCAAATGCCAGCGCCGAACAGAGAAACCAGCCGCCCCAGAGCATAGTGATGCCACTGCAGGGTGCGTCAAACTGCAACATGTCGCCCTGCCACATTAGATAAGTACCCTGGCGCTGAACGTCAAAGCCGTTGATGTTGAGCAGCGGCACCGTTAGGCTGGCGGAAACCAGGCGGGCCGGATAACCGAGGTAGAACTGCAGCGAGGGCAAGACCGGTAGCGCAAGAACGGCCAGACTCCAAAAGGAGAGCGGTGGCCGACGACCAAACGCGGCAACATACAGCGTATACAAAATGGGAAGAATGGCCAGAGCTGCACGGATTAAGGCCGGAGCACCTAGCAAATGTGCGATGCCATAGCAAAGAAGCAACGTCGTCAGTGGGTAAAACGAAATAGGATCACGACTGCTTTGCGCGGGGAGATTTTTTACGAGGGCGATCAGCAGTAAAATGAGCAAACCGAACATCACCATGCCTTCCTGGGGTGACGCCGCCATGCGCTGCCAGTACCACAGCCACGAATTCCAACAGGACAGCACCTGAAGCGTGAGTAAGGCCGCCAGCTGGCTCAGACGGTGGAATTGAAGCTGGGTGAGTGTCGACGCAGCATCCATAACAATAGGGCCAGAATCATCAGAGCCAGTATCCACTGGCGGGCTTCGGGAATGGTGGGCACGGTATTGGCGTCCACCGGTTGCAGGTTATTGCGCTCGTACTGTTGCGCGTTTTCGAGAACCACCGCGCCGCTGACGGGAGTGACCAGTTGATATTGCACGGAAAGTGCAATGGCTCGCTTTTGGTGACCGCTGAAATCTTGGCGCAAGAGATTGTTGACCATATTCAGTGCCCAGAGACGGGCCATATGAGTTGAGCCAGGCGCGCCTGTGTCGTTATTGCCGGCAACCGACAGGGTCATCGTCAGTTTCGGCAAAGCGCTGAAGGTCTGTTTCAGGTAATAGGCAAGGTCGCTATCGGGTGTGGAGAGCCTGGGCCAGTTACCAGCCCACAGGCTCCATTGGGGGTCTTCCACAAGGAGGTTGGGGCCGGGCTGCAAACTGTATAGGGCGATACGTGGGAATCGATGTAAACGGTCCATTAACTGCGTGAGTTTTGCCTGGCTGTGGCTGAAACGAACGGGCTGCGGACCATGGATCCAAAGCAGCAGGGCATTCGGGTATGGCTCCAGCGCCAAAATGCCGTTGGCCAGTGCTTCGCCGTTATCCTGCCCGCCGACAAATTCGGCTGCAGCGATATGGTCTAACACCCGATCGCGATGGATGTCCGCCCAGGGTTGCGGAGGCAGTGCCACCGGGTGCTCGCCGGCGATATGCAGGCCGACACGGGTTCCGACCGGGATCGCCTTAAGTGCATCCTGGATTTGGCCTCTGGCGGCAGCGGTGGTTTTTGAGCCGTCCACCACCAGCATTAATGCGTCGGGAACTTGATTGGGAATTTCTGTCGCCACTTGTTTAACGGTTGCGCCGCCTTTGAAGCGACTGAGCCATTTACTGTTGGTGGTGTCACGAACACTGGAGAGGGTCACCCTGGGAAACGTCATCGCGGCATCGGTCAGCTCGGCGGTCAGGCGATGCTGTTTCCCATCAGGGCGATGTAACTGGATGTCGCGCACACTGCTGCTCACTGGTGTTTCGCTTTCGAACCAGATGGCGTGACGCAATGATCGATTGATATTGAAATTGCGATTGACAATGGCCGGCAGCACCAGGCGGGCGTTACCCTGTTGTTGCAGGCCCAGAGGGGCAGTGATACCGAGACGAAATTTGATACGACCGCCGTTGGGGGCAATAGGAAACGCCTGCGCCAGAATTCGGTCGGGGCCGGCATTGGTTACCAGTAGTGGGTCTCTTCGGGCGCGCACGATGCTTTGGTAGGCCTGCCGGGCCTGACCGCGACCGGCAAAGGCCGCCTCCCGTTCCTCGCCCTCGATCCAGAGGGTAGCGCGGGAGACAACGGCTCCGGGAGGCAGAGCCAACTGCAGGCGCGCCTCCTGCTGGCGACGTGAGTCATTGCCGAACTCAAACGTCCACTCCATATAGGCAACGCCGTGTTCGGCGCTTAAAGAGCCGTCGAGTCGGGAGGACAATAGATTCAAATCTTTGACGCGACCACCCACCCGGGAGCCGCCCTGGTCGGTATCAAAGCGCAGATCGCCGAAGCGGGCCCACTGGCGGCCGCGGTAGGGGACGGGGCGGGTATTAAAGTGTTCGCCGGTAACCCGGTAAAAAATCTCCCGGGATTTGGATTCGGGAATGTGCTTGCGTTGGGTTAACAGCATGGCGATCCCGAGGGGGCCGGTGATCTGCCGGGTTCCCACATAGCAGTGGCGCAGAAGGATGTCTTCGTCACCGATCAGGCGCAGCATTTTAATGCCTCTGCGGCTGACGTCGCTGTCGTGTTCGGCGGCCCACTGCATACCCAGCTGGGTGGCAGTGCCGGGAATATCCAGGGCGATCAGAACCAGCAGGGCCAGACCGATGCCGTGCCACAGGTAGCTCGGGGAGTCAGCTTCCTGGGCGGCACGAAAGCGGCGATAGAGGTTGCTGTTGATGCCGAAGGAGATCAGAGGTGCAAGAGGTAACAACCCCATACCGTAGACCAGGATGGCGATAACGGCGAGTGGTGATAATGGCAGGAAGATTAATGCGTAAAAGCCGGAGACCCCCAATGACACACTGGCGAGCAACCCCAGCAGGCGGGTATCACCTATGTGGATTTTGCGCAGCCGCAACCACAACATCAGGTTGGCGAGGGGCACGATAAAGACGATAAGTTTATGCAACAGCGTGGGAATGGGGTCGAAGAAGGCTTCGGCGCAAAGTTTGAAAACGAGTTCCAACAGTATGACGGCGGCGGGGAAGATGACCCCGAAGATCAGCGACCACCAACCGGGTTGTTTGCGTTGTTTTTTTGTCATCCTAACTCGTGCTCCTTGCTGGAAGGAGTGCCCCTGTTGTTTGAACTTAAGCATAGCAAGGTTGATGCACACTGCCCGGTTTTGGCCGGTGGCGAAGTCCAGCGAAGCCGAGGCGGTGGCATCAACAGGGCATAGACTGGCAGGGAAAACTGTCATTTATGTTGATCGAAACTGATCAATTATGGCGGCGTATTCACTATACTTCTTTGTGGGATGGCAGCATCCCGGATGATTTTGACTGGAAAACCCTTTATGAATAATACGGCACAATCCCTTGATCGCCTGGATTTGAAGATCTTGCAGACTTTGCAGGACAACGGGCGTATGACCAACAAAGAGTTGGCGGAGCAGGTGAATCTGTCGGCCAGTGCCTGTCATCAGCGGTTGCAGAAGCTGCAGGATGATGGCTGGCTGATGGGGTTTATGGGGATGGTGAATATCGAGCGTTTGTGCGCGCCGGTACAGTGTATCGCCACAATTTCCCTGGGCACTCATGCGCCGGATGCCTTTCGGTTTTTGGAGAAGCGGGTGGAGGCAATGCCGGAGGCGCTGGAGGCGTTTACGGTGAGTGGTGGCTGCGATTTTATAGTGCGTTTTGCCTGTACCCATATGAGTCATTATATGACCTTGACCAATTCGCTGATTCAGGAGTGTCCGGAGATTTCCAATGTAGTGACGCATGTGATTATGAAGCAGAGTAAGGTGTTTTCCGGGTATCCTATCAAGGAGCTTTTGAGTCAGCAGCCGTTTGCCAAGTAGGTTTTTGGTGTTCGTGGCTTCTGGTTTTGTGCCTCAAGCGGCGGCAGGGGTGTTGTTTTCGGTGCTGTCGGGCGCCCCTCCGGGGTTCCTTCATTCCCAAAAGAGCCCAGCAAAAAGCGCTGGTCTCTTTTGCTCATTCAGCGCTCCTCTTTTACGCACCGAAAACAACACCCCGGCCACCTTCTACACAGCAGCAGGTCGAGTTTTGTGCCCCATTGTTATTCTTTGAATGGGGTAAAATGACCAGACTTGCCACTCCGTTCACGTACAGATAACCACAATGCTTGACATTAGTTGCTCTCCCAACTGATAATTGTTGGCATAGCAACTAATCATTGATAAGTACCTCATACTTATCATCTGACTTTGTCCGGGAGGAGACTATGGCTGACTTGTTTGAAAACCCAATGGGATTGGATGGTTTCGAATTTGTGGAATTCGCATCGACGGAAAGGGGCGTTTTGGAGCCTATCTTCGAGGCCCTGGGTTTCACCCTGGTCGCCAAGCACCGCTCCAAAGATACCGTGCTCTATCGTCAGGGTGACATCAACTTCATCCTCAACTACGAGCCCAACAGCAACGCCAGCTACTTCGCCGAAGAACACGGTCCATCCGCCTGTGGCATGGCGTTTCGGGTCAAAGACGCCCAGGCGGCCTACAAGCGAGCCCTGGAGCTGGGTGCCCAGCCCATCGACGTCCCCACGGGTCCCATGGAACTGCGATTGCCGGCCATCAAAGGTATTGGTGGAGCGCCGCTGTACCTGATTGATCGCTACCGGGAAGGCTCCTCTATCTATGACATTGATTTTGTCTTTCTTGACGGCGTGGATCGCAAGCCCGAGGGGTGTGGCTTTAAGGTGATCGATCATCTGACCCACAATGTTTATCGCGGTCGTATGGAGTTTTGGGCTAACTTCTACGAGCGGATCT
Source organism: Pseudomaricurvus alkylphenolicus (assembly GCF_011683955.1). GTDB lineage: Bacteria > Pseudomonadota > Gammaproteobacteria > Pseudomonadales > Cellvibrionaceae > Pseudomaricurvus > Pseudomaricurvus alkylphenolicus. Next base: position 308,324 of record NZ_JAAQPI010000006.1, on the reverse strand, counting down.
TTAACTTCAAGGAAATCCGGTATTTCGATATCAAAGGCGAATACACCGGTTTGCTGTCCAAGGCCATGACCGCGCCTGATGGCCGCATTCGTATTCCGTTGAACGAAGAGGCCTCCCACGGCGGCCAAATTGAAGAGTTTCTGATGGCCTACAACGGCGAGGGCATTCAGCACATCGCCTTTGCCTGTGACGATCTGCTGCTAGCCTACGATAAGTTGAAGGCTCAGGGCATGAAGTTTATGCCGGCACCGCCCGCCACCTATTACCAAATGCTGGAAGAGCGTTTGCCCGGTCATGGTGAGCCGGTTTCCGAACTCGAAAGCCGCGGTATTCTGTTAGACGGTACCACCGAAGGTGGTCAACCGCGTCTGTTGCTGCAGATTTTCTCCGATACCCTGGTAGGGCCTGTGTTCTTTGAGTTTATCCAGCGCAAGCACGACGAAGGTTTCGGCGAAGGTAATTTTAAAGCCCTGTTTGAATCAATCGAGCGCGACCAGCTGGAGCGTGGCGTCATCGGCGACAAAAAGGCGAGCTGAGTTGTGAATTCATTTATGAATATTTCACAGGCTGTCACTCAGGCGCCGCTGTTGGGAGCGAGCAGCGCCCAGGTCGGCGAAGATCCGATTTTTGAATTGTTGCAGCAGTTTCGCCAGGATCCCCGCGATAACAAGATTGATCTGGGGATCGGTGTTTATCGCGATCACCTTAACCGTTCACCGGTGTTCAGCGCGGTCAAGCACGCGGAGCAATGGCGGGTGGATACTGAAGAAGATAAGGCTTATATCGGCCCTCTCGGGGATCTGGCATTTTGCGAGGCGATCACAGGGCTGGCCATGGGTGAAGACCTGGCCAGTGAGGTCAGGGGCCGTCTGGCCTGCGCTCAGACGCCCGGCGGCGTTGGGGCACTGCGTCTGGCGTTCGAACTGCTTGCTGAAAACAATGCCGATACCACCCTGTGGTTAAGTGACACCACTTGGCAGGTTCACCGCCCGATTGCGTCTGCGGCGGGTCTGCGGCAGCAAAATTACGCCTATTATGATCCCGAACTGGGTCCACTGGGCTTTGAGGCGATGCTGGAAAGTCTGCGAGCTGCCAAGGCCGGCGATGCGGTTCTGCTTCAGGTCAGTTGCCACAATCCGACGGGGTTGGACTTGAATCTTGAAGAGTGGGGGCGGCTCGCGGATTTCTGCTTGCAGCACGGGCTGTTGCCGCTGATTGATATGGCCTATCACGGCCTTGGCGACGGCCTGGACGCCGACCGTCAGGGTTTGCGGATTATGGCTGAGCGTATGCCCGAATTGCTGCTTTGCTATACCTGCTCTAAGAATTTTGGTCTCTATCGGGACCGCACGGGCATGGTGATGGCGATGACCGCGGGAGAGACACAGCGCGGCATTGTGGAAAAGCAGTGGATGCAGCTGGCGACCCGCCATTACTTTACACCCCCGGCCCATGGCGCCAGCCTTGTGCGACGCATCCTCAATCACGAACAGTTGCGCCTGGAATGGCAAGGTGAGTTGGAGTCCATCGGTGATCGCATTCGTGGGGTGCGTCGCCGACTGTTTCACTCGCTTTCTGAAGCGGCCGGTGGGCGCAAATGGGAGTTCCTGCTCAAGGGCAAGGGTATGTTTGCTCTGTTCCCACTGTCCGTGAGCGAAATTCGCTATCTGCGCAGTGAGCACGGGCTTTATATCGTGGATAACGGGCGGGTAAATCTGTCCGGCTTTAATGATCTGAATTTTGAGCACGCAGTGGCGGCCATCGGCAGTCTCTGATTGCGTCTTACGGATTGACGTTTTGTCTGTTCTTGGGTGCTCTCTGTGGTGCCCTTTATCCCGCGGTGGACCATTTGAGGTCCATGCAGCGGGTGCTTTTCTAGCTTCAGCTCTCTATTTCGAAACAGCGTACCGATTTTTCTTGTATTTCCGGTCCAAATAGGAACATTGTGCTCCTCTGACACGCCTACAATTTTTCCCGTCATTGCCATGGTCTTGTGCCGACAGCGTACAGGACAACTTTGAGGATCCGGGAATATGTCCGAGCAGACACCAGCAAACAGCGCTCTTATCCGCAGTATCCGACGTTCCGTTATTGGCGAGCGTCAACCCATTGATACGCCCTTTGGCCGCAAGCCCCTTGTATATGCCGACTATACGGCCTCTGGTCGCAGTCTCACGCAGATCGAAGACTTTATTCGCAACCAGGTGTTGCCGTATTACGCCAATACCCATACCGAGACCTCATACACTGGCGCTCAGACAACCGCCCTGCGCGAGCAGGCCCGCGACATGATTCGCACGGCAGTGAATGCGGGGGAGCAGGATGCGGTGATTTTTTGTGGCTCCGGTGCGACCGCCGCCATTCACAAACTGATTGATATTCTGAATCTGCGTCTGCCGGCGGATCTGGATCAACGCCATCAGTTCAGGCAGCGGATTGCGGAAGCAGAAAGGCCGGTGGTTTTTATCGGCCCCTATGAGCACCACTCCAATGAGTTGCCCTGGCGGGAAAGTATCGCAGACTTGGTAACGATTCCGTTAAATGCCCAAGGTCAGCTGGATACGGTTGTTCTGGAACAGCAATTGAAACGTTATCGTCAGCGCCCGCTGAAAATTGGCAGTTTTTCGGCGGCGTCCAATGTCACCGGTGTGAAAACCGATGTGCAAGCGGTCGCCCGTTTGCTGCATCAGCACGAGGCGCTCTCGTTTTGGGATTATGCGGCAGCGGCTCCTTATGTGAGCATTGATATGACCGGTGTCCAGAATGAACAGGGGGACACCAGCAAGGATGCGGTGTTTATTTCACCGCATAAATTTATTGGCGGTCCCGGCACTCCGGGCGTTCTGGTGGTCAAGAAAGCCTTGCTGAACAATCGGGTGCCCGCCGTTCCCGGTGGCGGCACTGTGGTTTACGTTACTCCCGAAGATCACCGTTATATCGACGCTGCCGAACGTCGCGAGGAGGGGGGTACGCCGGCCATCGTTGAGTCAATTCGCGCCGGTTTGGTGTTTAAGCTGCAGCAGGATGTGGGTACTGATGAGATCGAGCGGCGGGAGGAGGAGTTTGTACGCCGTGCCACCGAACGCTGGGGGCTCTGCGAAAATATTGAAGTTTTGGGTAATCCGGATGTGCCTCGGCTTTCCATCACATCACTGCGTATCAGGCACCACGGGAAGGATCTGCACTATGGGTTTGTGGTGGCCTTGCTCAATGACTTGTTTGGTATTCAGGCCCGTGGCGGCTGTTCCTGTGCCGGACCCTATGGGCACAGTCTGCTGGGCATGGACATGGCCTACAGTAAAGCCTTGGAAACTCAGATGCTTGAGGGTCAGATGATTCTGCGCCCGGGTTGGGTGCGACTGAATTTTAATTATTTTATCGATGAAGATACGTTTGAGTACCTCCTGCGTGCCATCGAACTGGTGGCACAGCACGGATGGAAATTGCTGCCGTATTATCGTTTTGATCCCGCAGCAGGAGTGTGGCGTTATCAGGATTCCGAGCGCCGGCTGGCGACCCGGTTGACAGATATCCGCTTCGCTGAATCCGATGCAAGCGTTTGCGAGACAGACGCGACAGTTGATCTGAATGCTCTCACGGCCCTGGCCGAAAAGGAACTCACGAGAGAGAGATCCGAGAACAGTGTCTATCATTTGCAGTTGCCGCCGGCCGCAGAAGCCTTGCGTTGGTTTGTGTTACCGCAAGAGGTTATGCCCGCTCAAGAAACCAATGGTGACTTGTCTAAGGTGGCAATCGGGTGACGCTTTTGGTTGGCTTGTGCATCGGTCTGGTCCTGGGGCTGACCGGCGCCGGCGGCTCTATTTTTGCCGTGCCACTGCTGATGCTGCTGTTGGGGCTGCCGATCAATGAGGCAACGGGCATCAGCCTGGGTGCGGTCTGTGTTGCCGCTTTTGTTGGCGTCTTGTTAAGGTTGCCCGGACGTGATCTGGCGTGGTTGCCGGCCTTGTTGCTGGCTCTGGCCGGTATGAGCAGCGCGCCCGTTGGACGCTGGATGGCAGCCCAGTTGCCGGAACAGCTGTTGCTTGTCGGGTTTGTGGTCATGGCAACGACTCTGGCCCTGCGTATGTGGCGACAGGCGGACACCGAGGTGGTGCGAGCGTCGCTGGCGCAGGACGATGGTCACGAGATCGAAAACAGGGTGCCTAAGCCCATTCCTATGGCTGTCGCCGGTTGGGTCTGCGGATTGTTGTCGGGGTTGTTTGGTGTCGGCGGTGGCTTTGTGGTGGTGCCAGTGTTAACGCTGTTTGCCGGTTTGCGAATTCATCAGGCCGTGGCGACCTCTTTGTTTGTGATTGCTCTGGTGAGTGCTTCCGGTTTTGCGTTTCATATTCATCAGGCGTCGACAGTTGCTCCCATGATGTTGTTTGAAACAGCAGTGGGAAGCACCGCCGGCATTTTAGTCGGGACTTTGGTTGCCACCCGTGTAGCCGGAGCTCGGTTACAAAAAATATTTGCATTCAGTGTTATCAGTCTGATGGCGCTGACCTTAACCCGTTCCTGGATCTAGTGTCGTGAATCCGAAGTTTCTTGAAAAATTCCTTCGCCAAAAATTGGATAACGGCGTTGGCTGAATTTGACGTAGCCCCATTGGAGAAGAAAGTATGCTGTTTCGACAATTGTTCGATGAAAGCTCCTGGACCTATACCTATTTGATTGCTGAGCACGACGGTGGCAGGGCGCTTCTGATTGATCCCGTGCTGGAGAAAATACCTCTCTATCAACGTTTATTGCAAGAGCTGGATCTTACCCTGGTCTATGCGTTGGATACTCATGTACACGCCGATCATATCACCGCACTGGGTAAGCTGAGAGAAGTGTTTGGGTGCGAAACGGTTCATGGAGAGTGTTCAAAAGCGACGGGAGTTACCCGTTATCTGAGAGACGGCGAAGTACTTAAGTTGGGTGGTTTATCTCTGGAAACCCTGCACACACCAGGTCATACCGACGATTCCTACTGTTACCTGTTGAAACATGAAGATCGACAGTTTTTGTTTAGCGGTGATACCTTGTTAATTCGCGGCACCGGTCGCACGGATTTTCAGCATGGCAATGCCACTCAACAGTACCACAGTATTTTCAGCCGACTGCTGACGCTGCCGGAGCATACGCTGGTTTATCCGGGTCACGATTATAGCGGTATGACGGTTTCATCAATCGGTGAGGAGAAGCGTTGTAATCCGCGACTGCAGGTCAGTAGCGCGGAAGAATATGCCAGGCTTATGCATTCGCTGAACCTTGCGCGACCCAAACAGATGGATATTGCCGTACCTGCAAATCTTAAAGTGGGGTTGGTTTGAATCATGCGTCCGTCTTGATGTCGTAAGCTCTGAGCTTGTCGGCGATGGTGGTATGGGACACCCCCAGTCGTCTGGCGAGCTTGCGGGTGCTGGGGTAGGACTTGATCATGCGGCTTAGCAAGTCTTTTTCAAATGTTGCCTGGGCGGTCTTCCAATTTTCGGGTTCGTTATCCTGATTCAGCTCCTCAGTGTCGAGCCCTGACTGTTGCAGTTCTTCCGTGCCCAGCGTCTTGCCGGGATGCAGGGCCACGGTTCGAAACAGCAGATTTTCCAGCTGTCGAACATTGCCAGGCCAGGGGTGTCGACTCAACAACGTGCGGGCTTCCCGGGTCAAGCTGGTGGGAGGACAACCAATCTGTTCGCGGGCACGGGTGACAAACAAGTCGGATAGTGGTGCGATATCTGCCGGTCTTTCCCGCAGCGAAGGCAGCTCCAGATTCAATACATTGAGCCGATACATCAGATCTTCGCGGAAGTGACCGGCCTTGACAGACTGCTGAAGATTACGATGAGTGGCGCAGACGACGCGAACGTTTACCCGTCGTTCCTCTTTACCGCCAACCCTCCGGAAGCTGCCATCCTGAATAAATCGCAATAATTTGGCCTGCACATAGGGTGACATTTCTCCGATCTCGTCGAGAAAGGCGGTGCCGCCGTCGGCCAGTTCCAGCAGCCCGGGCTTGCCGCCGCGACTGGCGCCACTGAACGCACCGGGCGCGTATCCAAACAGTTCGCTTTCCACCAGGTTCTCCGGCAGTGCCGCGCAGTTCAGGGCCAGAAAGGGAGCCTCATGCCATGGGCTGCTTAAGTGAACCGCGCGAGCAAACAGTTCCTTGCCGGTGCCGGTTTCCCCTTGAATAAGCAGCGGCGCTGGAATCGCGGCAAAACGGCGAGCTTGCTCCTTTACCCGGTTCAGAGCTTCCGACTGCCCGATGATGGCATTAAAGCCACTGCGTTCTCCCATATGAACACGCGATACCTGATGTCCCAATCGATTGGGAGCTTGCAATATCAGCATGCGGTCGCTCTGCGTGGGGCCAACCATGGCAATTTGTTCCAGCCAATAGGGTTGCCCTGCGAGGGTCACTTCTTTTTCGAGCATCGAGCTCTCCAGCAGACCGCCGTTGCCGCTCTTCACCCAGCCTTCAATGTGAGTACTGATCAAATTGGACTCAGAGGTGTCGAGCGCTATGGTGGCCGCGCGATTAGCGGAAAGAACCCTGCCGCTGGAATCCACGGCAAATACCGGATCGGGAAGGCTGGAAAGCAGAGCATCCAGATGCAGTCTTCGACGCTCGTTGGGTAGCCATTCAATACGGCGGATCTGGCTGATACCGGGTACGTTCATCAGCAGGGAGAACAGCGCTTGTTGCCGGTCGGTCTCCAACTGAGGAATATTGAGATAAATGTATCCTGCCACGACTTCGACAGCTGCCAGATCAAGATTGTGCTGGCTCAGGCACGCCAGTACTTCCTGGGTAATGCCAACGCGGTTTTCGCCGATCAGTTCAATTCTCATGGAAGAGTGGATTTCCGCTTGTCAGGTTTATCTTACAGTGTACAAAATATCTTACATCTCTGTAACGCCTTATCTTGTAGGGTAGTGACCAGTCAGTTTGCTCTTAATGTAAGAAATATCTTACGACAAGTCGATGTGAATTAAATGATAGTCTGTTAACTTGTTGATTTAAAAGGAGATTTGAGGTCTGGCGCGAAGCTTGAAAAGAGATGGGTCATTATCTGACTTGAGACAGGACGGTTACCATGAAGGAAATGACATCCAATTCAAACCAGGGTTTTGCCACCCGCGCCATCCACCAGGGCTATGACCCGTTGGACCATCAGGGAGCTCTGGCGCCTCCGGTGTACATGACGTCGACCTTTGCTTTTCCGGATATCGCCAACGGCGGCAACCGCTTTGCCGGCGAACAGGAGGGTTATATATACGGGCGCCTGGGCAACCCGACCCAGACGTTGCTGGAGGAACGCATGGCCTCGCTGGAAGGCGGCGAAGCCGCACTGGCCACCGCCTCGGGCATGGGGGCCATCACCTCGGCACTTTGGTCTCTGGTTAAGGCGGGAGATGAGATTATCGCGGACAAAACCCTCTATGGCTGTACCTTCGCCTTTTTGCAGCACGGTATGAGCAAATTTGGTGTCAACGTCCGTTATGTGGATATGACCCAGCCCGAGGCGCTCGCCGCCGCAATCACTGATAAGACCCGCGTGGTATACTTCGAAACCCCCTCAAACCCCAACAACCGCCTGGTGGATATTCAGGCTCTCGTGGATATAGCGCACAGTCGCGACCTAAAAGTGATTGTCGACAACACCTATTGCACACCCTATTTGCAGCAGCCGATCTCGTTGGGAGCCGACCTGGTTGTCCACTCGGCCACCAAATACCTGGGCGGTCATGGAGATCTGGTAGCCGGAGCCGTGGTGGGATCTCAGCAAGACATCGACCAGATTCGCCTGGAAGGACTCAAGGACATGACTGGCGCGGTGATTTCGCCGCTGGATGCCTTTCTGATCATGCGGGGTTTAAAAACTCTGGAGTTGCGTATGGATCGGCATTGCGCCAGTGCCATGGCGGTGGCACAACAGCTGCAAATGCATCCGCTGGTTGAGCGCATTCACTACCCCGGCTTGGACAGTTTTGATCAACACGAGCTGGCGTGCCGACAGATGCGAAACTTTGGCGGCATGATCGCGTTTGAGCTGGTGGGCGGTATGGAAGCCGGTGTGCACTTTATGGATGCGCTAAAGCTGGCGACTCGCGCCGTGAGTTTGGGCGATGCGGAGACCCTGGTGCAACACCCGGCTTCCATGACTCACTCGCCCTATTCAGCGCAGGAACGCGCTGAGTTTGGTATCAGCGATGGATTGGTGCGGCTGTCAGTTGGGCTGGAAACACTCGACGATATTCAGGAGGATATTCAGCGAGCGCTGGACGGTCTGGATCGCCGCAGCCAGGTGGCCGTGGTGGCCTAACGGCGAATCAAGTGCTTGTTACCACCAGATAACACAACAGTTCACCATCGCCGCTATTGGCGATGGTGTGATTGAGGTCGCCACGATAATGGGCAGAATCACCTGCGCTGAGCTTGCATTGGCTGTCGCCGGAATGAACCACGCAACTGCCGGCGGTGACGGTCAGCAGCTCTTTGGTGCCTTCATAGTGGGGTGCGCTGTCGAGACTGGCATTGGGGGCAATACGAATCTCATAGAACTCGATGTTTTTCTCCATGTGCAGCGGTGACAGAGTGCGGATCTGCACTTCATCGTCTGAGCGGAAGAGATTGTTGGCGTCGTCACCGTGTACGATCTCAATGGTGGAGCTGGCCCAGGGTTGGTCCACCAGCTCGCCGATGGTGATACCAAACGCCTGAGCGATACGAAAGGTGACCGCCAGGGTGGGGTTGGCCTGCCCGCGTTCAATCTGGCTTAACATGGAGCGGCTGACGCCTGAGGCGGCGGCCAGTTGGTCCAGGGTCTGCTTGTTTTTCTTGCGCAGTTCTGTCACCCGGTGGCACAGCGCCTGACTGGCGGGGTCGATCTGGTTTTTACCGTTTTCGCTCATGATAGCGGATTCCCACTTCCTGGATACTGGATATTTGGCCACTATGATAATTGTTTGCGTGACAAATGCCCATTGCGCACAATAGCCCCTATGGAATGTCGATCCCAATGCGGTATGTGCTGCATCGCCCCTTCAATCTCTCAGTCGTTACCAGGCATGCCCAATGGCAAGGCCGCGGGTCAGCGTTGTGTCAATCTGGAAGAGGGCACCGATGCCTGTCGCATTTGGGGTACGGATGCCTACCCCGAATTCTGCCGAGGCTTTCAGCCCGAACGGGCCTTCTGTGGTGACAGTCGCGAGCAGGCTCAGCAAATACTCAGTTTTCTGGAGTCAGATACGGCGCCCTGAGGCCCACTAGCGCTGGTCGGTGTGCATTGTCTTAGAATTCTGGACTAAGACGGTCTGCGACCAGGTTTTTCCATTCCGCCAACCCCGTGTCGTCTGACGCCAAAACCTGTAACCCCAACATCCACTCTTGCTTTTGCGAGATTTGTCCCACCCATTTAACTTCGGTGGTTAGATGAATACGCCTGGGTTGGTCCTGCAACTGGATGGCCACTTGCAGGAGTGTGTTGAGTTCAATGGGTTGATTGACCTTTACCTGCAGTCCGTTGGCGGAAATATCGAGGCTGTTGCTTACCAAAATCTCGGCCGGCTGCAAGCCATCCGGGCTGGCGGCGGCCACTTCAATAAACACGGTTTCGTTGCTGGTCAGGCGGTATTCCTGGCGATTGTCCTGTTCATTCATGTTGTTTCTTCCTGAGTCCGCGCACGACCTTTTCCAGGCTGCTGTCGAAGTTTTCACCGCGACTGAGAATTTTCAGCTGGCGGCTTGCCATGAGTTCCATCAATTTAGCGCGGTTAAATTCCGCTGCCCGTTGTCCGACACGATCGGTGAAGATGTATTTGTCGGCCTCCTGGAGTTTTACTGAAAGCTTGATATGTTGGGAAGCGCCATCTTCTTTGCTCACCGCCAGCCAGGCCCCCACCTGCAGGGAGTCGATCGACTGCTGCAATTCGCGCGCCTGACCGACCTCCAGTGGCGCAGCGACAGGCTTTTGCTGCTGAGCCGCCAGCACCTGAGCTTCCTCCCGGGCTTTTTGAGCAGCCTGTTCTCGGGCATTGGATTCCTGAAGTCGTTGGTGAATCTTCAGGTTATAGAGATGTCGATTATTGAGGTGTTGCCAGGTTGCCCTCAGGCAACCCGGATAGAGCAGATCCAATTTCAGCGGTCGCACGATCTTGGAGATCAGCGCCAGACCGAATTCCTCAAAACCGTAGCGGGCCAGGGTTTTACCCGCGTAGTTGGTGAACAGCAGGAGATCCTTTTGTGGGCTCTTGAGCAACAATTTGCCGGCGACTTCACGGTTTTCCATATCTTGAAACAGGTACCAGTCACCTTCCTGATGTGCATCGAGATCCTCCAGGTGGCCGGCTTCTATGCGGTTTTCCCCCGCTTCCTGACGGGCACCGACCAGTGCCGGAAAGGCCTCCAGCTCCAGGGGCAGGGACTGAAGAACGGCAACAAAAGCCTCGTGCAGGTCCTGGAGAAAAGGTTGATATTTGTCCGGATCCGTAAAGGATTGCCAATAGCTCTCGTTAAGTTGTTCGATCTGAGGAGGCAGCAGCGTCATCACCTTGCGGCGATGGGCTGGCGTGTTGTCAGGACTGAAGGCCCAGGATAATACCTGCAACAAGCGTTGCCATTTTTTCCAGGTCGGGCAGCCCACACCCTCGTGAATCACCAGATATTGCAGGTCCCCTAACAGTTGGGTCTGAATGAAGGCACTTATGGATTCGGGCAACAGCTGACCGCTGAGGCGACGGCCAACGAAGTCCACCACGGTGCTTCTGACTTGCTCCAGATCCACGGAACCGGCTTCGCTCTGTTTCAGACGTTCTTCAAAGCGGTGGGTTCTCTCGCGTTCGCGATTGCGATATTGCCGAAAATTGTCCACAGCCTGCTGCATTGTGGGGCTCGAACTGATGTCCAGATCCGGTAGTGTGAGGTTGAACGCCTGCAGCCATTGCGGAAACACCTTGCCACTGCGACCGCTGCCGGGTTCCCAGATACTGAAGTGGCGAAACAGAGCGAACGCCAGCTGCGTCAGGGGATGGCCGCCATCAATGGCAATGTCGGGGCGCTGCAGTAAACGGGCGGTGAGCAGCAGGCTGAATTGGAGCGCCTGGGGTTTCACCTGGTTATGGACTTTGGCCTGGGCCCACAATTGGGAGATCAATAGATCAACAAATGGCAATGCCGGTCTCAGCTCTTCCACCAGCCGTCGTTTGGGGTGTTGTTTTAACAACCCCGTCAGCAACAGTTTCTCGTCAGTTACCGGTGTTTCCTGAATTAACTGGTTTAGAATCGGAAGGGTAATATCCCCCTTGATGCCCTGAGCAGTTGCACTGGGATCGTGCTCATGCAACAGGCGCAGGGCTTGGTGCAGGCTTTGGGTGTGACCTCGGAGGATATCTCTGATCGCCAACGCTTCGACGTCGGCATCAGGAGGGGAATCGATTGGCATGCAAACGTTACTCCGATTCGTCGTCCAGGTGTGGCGTCTCGTTAAAGGCCTTCAGGGAGCGGGTTTCCAGGCACAGCTCCGAAAAAGCAGTGTTGTTCATATTGTAGTTGACCCAGCGGGTAGTATCGTCGTGCAGGTAATGGGCGAGGGCCACTCCAATGGCAACGCCGTGGGAGACAATGGCAATGTCTTCTCCCGGGTGCTGTTGGATGATTTCCTCTATGGCCTCCACCATGCGTCGCCGCACCATGGCCTGGGATTCCCCGTTGGGGGCCGCAAAATCGGGTTCATCTCTCAGTCGGCGGGGAATATCCATTTTATCGCGCAGTTCATCGAAGGAGGTGTTCTCCCAGTCTCCTAAGTGGAATTCCATCAGGCGTTCGTCCAGATTGAGCTTCAAGCCCTGTTGCCGGGCAATGGCTTCTGCGGTGTGGCGCGTGCGCTGCAAGGGGCTGGCGTAGAGAGCGTGGGGGCGCATCACCTGAGGAAAATGCCGACCCAGCTTATCGGCCTGTCGATGGCCCTTATCGGTGAGCGCGGTATCGGTTTGACCGTGCCAGACGCGGTTGATATTGGCGAAGGTTTCGGCGTGGCGAATAAACATCAGCCGCGGTGGGCGGGGGTGTGCCATGATACATCCTCTGTAAAAACATCTCTTTGATTCTACCCCACTGGAGCCGTTGGGCAAGGGCCATGCTGTCTGCTTTTACCCTGTCTGCAATCTGTTTTTACTGTCCGCAATCAGTCGACCAGCAGTTTCATCGCGATGGCATAAAACAGGTAGGCCCAGAGGGCAAACAGCACAAACAGTGACCAGCGAGAAGGAGGTTTTGCTTGCGTGTCTTTTTCTCCGCTACTGATATTTCTCGAGCCACAGGCGGGACAGGCCCCCTGGGGGAAGCGCGTGCCTTTATAGCTGCAGTCCAGACAGATGTGAGCCATGGCGTGTCCGTTCGTTGCAATTTGTCTGAGTATAGCCAGCAAAAACCGCCCGTGTAACCCTAACTCCGGGTGCTAAACTGTTCGTGGTGCGCTGGATTCTGTATGATCCGCTGCTTGGCAATAACGAATTAAATCAAGTTCCGAGATACTCCTATGACCTCCTGGACCCCCGACTCCTGGCGCGACAAAACAGCATTGCAACAACCGCGCTACACCGACACCCTGGCACTGGCGGATGCCGAAAACGAACTCGCTGCATTGCCGCCGCTGGTTTTTGCCGAGGAAACCCGCCAGTTGCGTAAACAGCTGGCCGCCGTCGCCAAAGGCGAGGCATTTTTGTTGCAAGGTGGGGATTGCGCCGAAAGCTTTGTCGACTTCTCCGCAAACAACATTCGCGACACCTTTAAGGTGATTCTGCAGATGGCGGTGGTACTCACCTACGCCGGCCGCAAGCCGGTGGTGAAGGTGGGGCGTATCGCCGGGCAGTTTGCCAAGCCGCGTTCAGCGGATATAGAGCAGCGTGACGGTGAGGAGCTGCCTAGCTTTCGCGGCGATATCATCAATGGCTCGGAATTCACTGCCGACGCTCGGGTCCCCGATCCCCAGCGTATGCTGAAAGCCTATCATCAGTCTACTGCCACGCTGAACCTGTTGCGGGCATTTGCCCACGGCGGTCTGGCGGATTTGCATCAGGTTCACCGCTGGAATCTGGGGTTCGTTTCCGGTCACCCTCAGTGCGAACAGTATCAGCGCCTGGCGCACGATCTCCAGGATGCGCTCTCGTTTATGGAAGTCATGGGGATCAACAGCGAGAACACACCGGTGCTGCGTGAAACTGATCTGTATACCTCGCACGAGGCGTTGCTGCTGAATTATGAAGAGGCGCTGACCCGGCGCGACAGCCTGAGCGGGCAGTGGTACAACTGTGCGGCGCACATGCTCTGGATCGGTGAACGAACCCGTCAGCTCGACGGCGCTCACATTGAGTTTATGCGTGGCATTCACAATCCAGTGGGCGTCAAGGTGGGGCCGAGCATCAGCAGCGATGAGTTGCTGAAGCTGATCGATGCCCTGAACCCCGATAACGATCCCGGCCGCCTTACTTTGATCACCCGTATGGGTGCCGATACCCTGGCTGAAAAACTGCCCGCTCTCGCGAAGGCTGTCACCAGTGAAGGTCGCCATGTGGTTTGGTCCAGTGACCCGATGCACGGTAACACGGTCAAAGCCAGCAGCGGCTTCAAGACCCGCTCATTTGATCGAATCCTTACGGAAATCCAACAGTTCTTCTCAGTGCTGCGCAGCGAAGGCGCTCACCCGGGTGGCGTACATCTGGAAATGACCGGTCAGCAGGTTACGGAGTGTGTGGGCGGTGCCTATCGGGTCTCTGAAGAGGACCTGGCCAATTGTTATCGTACTCAATGTGATCCTCGTCTGAATGCTGATCAGGTTCTTGAGATGGCCTTCAAAGTGTCCGAGTTGCTGCGCTAAGCGGAACTCAACTCTCCTCCCGGTTGCCCAGATACACAGTGCAGACGCCGGCGGCCACTACCATGGCAATGCCAGCAAAGGACAACGGGGAGGGGATGTGGCCCCACAATACCCACCCCAATAATCCGGAGAACACTACGGAAAAATAGCTGATGGGCGATACGACGCTCGGTTTGGCATGACTGTAGGCTTTGGTGTAGAGCCACATCGCCAGAAAGATCGACAAGCCGATGTAAATCAGCGAGGGCCAACTCTCGATGGAGATGGGTTGCCATTGCTGTATCGCCAGAGGCACACTCAGAACAAAAGACAGCAGGAAATAATAGAACATGATGGTGAAACTGCTTTCAGTTCGGGAAAGCAGACGAGTGCCTACCATGGAAATTGCCAGCAGCGCCCCGGAGGCGAGGCCTGAGAGATAAGCCAGGTTAAACCCGCCACCGTTGGAAGCCTGGGGTCGCAAAATAATCGCCACACCAATAAAGCCTATGACAATGGGCAGCCATCGGTTTTTGGGAATCAGAATGGCGGCCCAGAGCCACACCACCAGAGGTACAAACAGCGGCGCCGTGTTGCGCAACAGATTGGCATCCACCAAGGGAATATGGCCGAGAGCATGGTAGAAGGCGAAAAAGCTGACCCACCCCCCAGCGCCTCGAATCAAATGCGTGCCGACTCGTTGAGTGGCCAGCGCACGCACACCCTTATGCAGCAACCTCGGCAGCATAACCAGCAGACAGATACCAAACTGGATAAAGACGATCAAACCGATAGGCAGTTGTTCGGTAGCCAGCTTGCCTGCTGCTGCGGCGCTACTGCCCACCAGCGCGGTGGCCAGTGCGAAAATTACGCCGAGTTTGACGTTGTCGACAGCTGCAACGGAGGGTTCGGCCTCGGCAGTGTTCATGACCTGGGGTCTGCTCATCAGGGAATACCGGACAAAAGCCCGGCATTATATCCCACCCGATCCCCTGGAAGGAGCATTTGCGCCGTCAGGATTGCGGATCGCTGAATCTGGGGGAGCGCTTTTCCATATTGGCCATGATGGCTTCTATCTGATTGCGGCTGCCCATGAGCGCCTGTTGTTCAACGCTTTCGGCCATCATGCCCGCAGGCACATCAAGTTCACTCTGTTGATTGATCAGGCGCTTTGCGGCGCGAATGGCGTCGGGGCTCTTTGCGGCGATAACAGCCGCCGTTTCCAGGGCGGCCTCCAGTGGTTGGTTGCAAAGTCGAGTGGCAAAGCCCAGCTGTTGGGCTTCCTCACCACTGAAAATACGCCCGGTGTAGGTCAATTCGCGAATAATGTCTTCACGGACAAAGGTTTTCCATAACTGGGTGCCTGCCATATCTGGTACCAGGCCCCATTTTATTTCCAGGATGCTCAGACGGGTCTCGGGGTGAACATAGCGCATGTCCGCTCCACACATAATCTGCAGACCACCACCAAAGCAGGTGCCGTGCACAGCGGCGATAACAGGCACGGGAATTTCGTGCCAGACCCAGGCCACCTGCTGAAAATCATTGGTGATGTCATAGCTGCGTTGCGTTAAATCCGTGTTCATGGATTCGGGGTCGCCGAAGAAGCCCATATCCAGGCCCGCACAGAAGGCGTTACCGGCACCGTGCAGGACCACAGCTCGAATATGAGTGTCATTCTTCAGTTGCGCACCCACAGTCAGCAAATCCTTAAACAACTCGCGGCTCAGGGCGTTCATTTTATCGGGGCGATTCAGGGTGACCTGCGCTATACCATCACGGATCTGCAGTTCAACGGTGGTGGTCATGGGAATTCCTCATAAATCAACAGCTTGACTGGACTTTAGTGTCCTATCAGGCTAATTCATCGAATTAACCAGACAGGACACTAGAGACTCGTCGGGGGGAATGCAAAGGGATAGGGGCGATTGATTGAATTGGTCATCAAAGTTGAAGGGTTTGGCCAATTTGCGACTCAGTTCTTTTTCGTTTATTCGGATCTTCTATAATGGGCTGACACGTCTATAATGCCATGACGTTCTTTTCCACATCAGTCCAGGAAGGTCGCTTTGCTGCGCAGCGGATACAACACATCATGGGGAGCGAGGCTGCGATGGCCCGGAGGTGTGGTGTTGAGCTTTGCCGTTGCCGTTGCCTCGGCCCAATTTCTAGGGCTGGATGAGCGGGTCTATCAGTATATTGAAGAAAAATACGACAGGCCGGCCCGGGAACGGGTGGAAAACTGGCAATCGCTGATGCAGGAAACCAATCTGCAACCGCAACTCACCGACGCGGAAAAAACCCGGGCCGCCAATGATTTCTTTAATCAGGTTCGCTGGATCAGCGATCTGGAGCATTGGCAGGTGGAGGATTACTGGGCCACACCGATAGAAACCCTGGCCACCAATGGCGGTGACTGCGAGGACTTTTCCATCGGCAAGTATTTCACCCTGAATGAAACCGGTGTGGACAATGAGAAAATCCGTATCACCTACGTCAAGGCGCTGGAGTACAACCAGGCGCATATGGTGCTGGCTTATTATCCATCACCCGACGCCGAACCCCTGATTCTCGACAATATCAACAAGACGATTTTGCCGGCCTCCCAGAGAACGGATTTGCTGCCGATTTACAGTTTTAACGGTGAAGGCTTGTGGCTGGCGAAAGCCCGGGGGCGCAAACTCAAGGGCAACTCTCAGCAGAGCTTGCCCCAGTGGCGGCAGGTGAATGAGCGCATGCTCAAGGAGCTGGAAGTTCGACAAACGCCGGAGGCCGAGGTCCAGTAACCCCTTGACTACATCTTAAAGCGCGAAATCAGCGAATTGAGGTCCTGGGAAGCGACATCCAGTCGATTGGCCACAGCGGTGGAGTCCTGCGCGCTGCTGTGGGCTTCACGGGCCAATTCCGCCATGCTCACCACGTTCTTGCGGATTTCCGCAGCCGCATAGCTTTGCTCTTCGGCAGCCGTGGCGATTTGAGTGTTCATGTCGCGAATGCTGCTGACCGAACCGGTGATTTCCTCGATGGAGCCTCCGGCATTGGTGGCCAGTTCCACGGTGTTGCGAGTTTGCTCCCGGCTGCTGTGCATGGCACGCACCGCCTGTGAGGCGCCGTTTTGTACCGTTTCAATGATGTGCTGAATTTCCTCTGTGGATTCCTGGGTGCGTTGAGCCAGCGCACGGACCTCATCGGCCACAACGGCGAAGCCTCGGCCCTGTTCTCCGGCGCGGGCGGCTTCGATGGCAGCATTAAGGGCTAACAGGTTGGTTTGTTCGGCGATGCCCTTGATCACATCCAACACGGCACCAACGCTGGCAGTGTCTTGTTCGAGCTGATCCATGGCTGTCGCTACCTGGTCCACCTCGCTGGAGAGGTGACTGATGGAGTGGATGGTTTCGTCCATGACTTTAAGACCGCTTTGGGCGTTGCTGTCTGCCTGGGAGGCGGCATCCGCCGCACCGGCGGCGTTGGAGGCCACATCCTGCACGGTATCCGACATTTCCTGGATGGCCGTGGATACCTGATCGGTGTATTTCTCGGTGGCCCCTGTGTGTTCGGCGATATTACTGGCGGTGTGGTTAATGGAACGGGAAGCGTCCTGGAGTTCGGTCGATGTATCCCGGACCTTGCGTAAAATGGCGACAATTTCCGATTGCATATGGCTTAGGTTTTCGGACAGTTGGCCAAGCTCGTCGCGCCTTGTGGTATCTATGGAGGTTGTAAAGTTGCCATCTGAGAGTTCACTGATCTTTTCCATAACCCGGCGCAAGGGCGTTAAAAAGGTGTTCTTCAGGACCAGCCATAAAAAGATAATGACCAGGGCTGTCACACAAAATACGGCAATCGTGGACCAACGGCTGACGGTCTGGCTTTGTTCTTCGACCTCCCGGCTGAATGCCTGGCGTTCATTGGTGAATTCTTCGGCAGCCTGTGTCAGTAGCTTGGAAGGAGCCCGGTCAATGCCTTTAACGGCTTGATCGCCCGCCTTGGAGTCGTAGCTGGCGGCTACAAATGCTTCATAGCCCTGGGCGTATTTCAGACCCATTTCGCGATGCGCACTGATAAAGCCTTCCACCTTATCTCTTTTCTCCGCCGAATCGATACTGGCGATCAGTGCTTCTCCCTGATTTTGAATGTCCACCTGATGCTTGTTGAAACGCCCCCAGTATTTTTCCCGGTTGCCGTCGTCGTAGCCGCGCAGCAATGTGTTTTTCCATTCCTGTACCTGCACTTTAAAACTGAAGTTCATATGGTTGATCGCGTTTTCTATACGCACGTGTTCCTTCAGCAGCGTTCGATAGTCACCCAGACTGCCATTGAGTGCGATCATTGCACCGAGAGAGACCGCCAGGAGACAAATCAGGCCTCCCATGACCAGAAGAATCAGTTTTATTTGCAGGCTGTGACCGTCGACTTTCATGGTTGTCTTTTCCTCATCCCAATTTTCGCCGGCATCCGGCAATCAAAGTATAGTTTGAGATCAGTGGGTGTAAATTTTGCACAAACACGATGGGCGGTTAAAATAAATGCAATTCGACGGAATTTTGACGGCTCTTTAGAAAAAACAGGTTGAAGACTCTTTAGAAGAGACCGGTTGAAGACTCTTTAGAATTAGAAGAGACAGGTTGAAGACTCTTTAGAATTAGAAGAGACAGGTTGAAGACTCTCTAGAGGCGATGGGTTTAAGGCTTATGACTAGGGTTTCTCGCAGAAAAGCGGTGAAGGTGGCGGCGGAGGAGATTCGCCTGCAGCGTTTTAAGCTCGATATCTGGGCGCAGGCCAAAGTGCTGGCCAGAAGCAAAGGTACGCGACAGCGCCTGGAATATGCCCGGCTGCGTTGCCAGGAGATCTTGAGAAATCCGCAGGCGCGGGCCTGTGATCAGGAAGAAATCATTGCTGCCCTCAATCGTCGGCAACGTCAGTTTCTCTGGGAGGCGGGGATGCTGCTGGTGGGATTAATTGCCCTTTTGGTAGTTTCACTACATGGGCTCAGTTGAAGAATGGTGAATGCTTGCTAAGCAGTTGATTTTTCAGAGAAAGATAATCAATAAAACACAAAAAAAGGCCGCGTAAGCGGCCTTTTTTGTGAGGGGTAAACCCCATTTTTAAGCGAATTAACGCTCTTCCACAGGCACAAATGTGCGCGGGGTGTAGCCGGTGTACAGCTGGCGGGGACGACCAATCTTGTAGGGATTGGAGATCATCTCGTGCCAGTGGGCAATCCAGCCTACGGTGCGGCCGGTAGCAAAGATCACGGTGAACATATCGGTGGGGATACCGATGGCCTTCATGATGATGCCGGAGTAGAAGTCGACGTTGGGGTACAGCTTCTTCTCGATAAAGTATTCGTCTTCCAGGGCGATCTGCTCCAGACGCTTGGCGATGGCGAGCAGAGGATCGTTCTCCAGGCCCAGTTCCTGCAGAACCTCGTCGCAGGACTCCTTCATGACCTTGGCACGCGGGTCGAAGTTCTTGTAGACGCGGTGGCCGAAGCCCATCAGGCGGAACGGATCGTTCTTGTCCTTGGCCTTGGCGACGTATTCATCGATACGGTCGACAGAGCCAATCTCTTCCAGCATGGCCAGAACCGCTTCGTTGGCGCCGCCGTGAGAGGGGCCCCACAGGGTGGCGATGCCGGCTGCGATACAGGCGAAGGGGTTGGCACCGGAAGAGCCAGCCAGACGCACAGTTGAAGTGGAGGCGTTCTGTTCGTGATCGGCGTGCAGCAGGAAGATCTTGTCCATGGCACGGGCCAGAACAGGGTTCACTTCAGGATCGTCACAGGGGGTGCCGAACATCATGTGCAGGAAGTTTTCTGCGTAACCCAGCTTGTTGTTGGGGTACATGAACGGCTGGCCCACGTGGTGCTTGTAGCACATGGCGGCCAGGGTGGGCATCTTGGCAATCAGGCGGTGAGCGGAGATCTTGCGGTGCTCGGGATTGTTGATGTCCAGAGAGTCGTGGTAGAAGGAAGACAGGGCGCCAACCACGCCACACATGATGGCCATGGGGTGTGCATCGCTGCGGAAGCCGCGGAAGAAGCGGGCGATGTTCTCGTGCACCATGGTGTGGTTGGTGATGATGTCAACGAATTCTTTCTTTTGCTCGGCGTTGGGCAGTTCGCCGTTGAGCAGCAGGTAGCAGGTTTCCAGGTAGTCCGACTTGGCCGCCAGCTCTTCGATAGGGTAGCCGCCGTGCAACAGAACGCCCTTGGCGCCGTCGATGTAGGTCAGCTTGGACTCGCAAGACCCGGTGGACATGAATCCGGGGTCGTAGGTGAAGTAGCCTTTACTGGTCAGGCTGGTAACGTCGATGACGTCCGGGCCTGTGGAACCAGAGTAAATCGGTAATTCGATGGATTCATCCAAACCGTCGACCGAAAGGTGCGCTTTCTTATCAGTCATTACGGACTCCTGTTGTAAGAAATGTGTGTACAAGCCCTCTATAGTACCGGCCTTTTGAGCCGTTTATAAGGACTGTGAGGCGGGGCACACTATAAGGCGCCCATTGGGATTGTCAATTGAAATCAGTCTGTAAAAATCGAGATATTCCCCTTGTTTTCCCCGAAAACGCCGTATTCTGGTGGCTTCGCGCAGGTTTGTAATTTGTTGGTCACAATTGGTGCGGGGCGGGTCAAACTGGTGCAGTCGGTGGATTGTTGGTCACATCGTGGATTTTTACACCTCAACAAAGACCGGGGAATGGGACTTTAGTCGAACTAAGTGGCTGAAATTGTGTGTATTTGTTGTTTTTTTACAGGGGGATCTCTATAATTTCGCGCGTCTTTCATGGGGCTAATTTTCACAAGGCGTGTTAACCATTGGGCACGGTTTGTGTTTACTACCTATGCTGGGGGATGTGCGGTTCGGCCCTGGGTCGGCTGCAGACTACAAATGCCTGTCTATTGGGCGAAAAAAGGTGTGACTCGACCGTGAACAAGAACAGACCTGTCAATCTTGACATTGCCACGATAAAACTTCCCATAACCGCCTATGTATCCATCCTTCACCGTGTTTCAGGTGTCATCCTGTTTGCCGGTGTGGCGATTCTGCTGTGCATGCTCGACGCCAGCCTGGAGTCGCCAGAAAGCTTCGCCGCTTTGAAGGAAGGGCTGCAGAATCCAATCTATCAGTTCTTCATCTGGGGAACCCTGGCGGCGCTGGCCTACCACATGGTAGCCGGTATTCGTCACCTGATTATGGATATGGGCATCGGAGAAACTCTTGAGGGTGGACAGTCCGGCGCGAAGATCGCCCTGGTTGTTGCCGTCGTATTGATTGCATTAGCGGGGGTTTGGGTATGGTAACCGCAGTAACAAGCTTTGGTCGTAGTGGCCTCTACGACTGGATGATTCAGCGCGTAAGCGCCGTGGTAATGGCCGCTTACACCTTCTTTATTGTAGGTTTTATTCTCAGCACACCTGAAGTGACTTACACAGCCTGGCAAGAACTCTACAGCCACCTGTGGATGCGCGTCTTTAGCCTGGTCACCCTGATCTCCCTGGCCGCACACGCCTGGATTGGTTTGTGGGCCGTTCTGACCGATTACCTCACCACTCGCATGATGGGCTCCAAGGCCACTGTGCTGCGAGTATTGGCGCAAATGGCGCTGGGTGTAGTCACTGTGACTTACACCGTCTGGGGTATCGAAATTCTGTGGGGGTTTTAAGTAATGGCTAATATGCGAACGATTTCTTTTGACGGTATTGTGATTGGTGGCGGTGGCGCTGGTATGCGCGCCGCACTGCAGCTGGCCCAGTCCGGCTACAAGACCGCTGTAATTACCAAGGTGTTTCCAACCCGGTCTCACACGGTTTCCGCCCAGGGCGGTATCACCTGTGCAATCGCCTCTGAAGATCCCAACGACGATTGGCGCTGGCACATGTACGACACCGTCAAGGGTTCCGATTACATCGGTGACCAGGACGCGATTGAGTACATGTGTTCCGTAGGCCCCGAGGCTGTATTCGAGCTGGACCATATGGGCCTGCCGTTCTCCCGTAAGGAAAATGGTCGCATCTACCAGCGTCCTTTCGGTGGTCAGTCCAAAGACTTTGGCCGCGGTGGCCAGGCAGCCCGTACCTGTGCAGCAGCCGACCGTACCGGCCACGCTCTGTTGCACACCCTGTACCAGGGGAATGTTAAGAACGACACCGTGTTCCTGAATGAGTGGTTCGCCATCGACATCGTCAAGAACCAGGACGGTGTGGTGACCGGCGTGATCGCCATGAACATCGAAGATGGTGAAGTGGTTTACGTCAAGTCCAAAGCCACTGTATTCGCCACCGGCGGCGCCGGCCGCATCTACGCGTCCACCACCAATGCCCACATCAACACCGGCGACGGTGTCGGTATGGCCCTGCGTGCCGGCTTCCCGGTGCAGGACATCGAAATGTGGCAGTTCCACCCGACCGGTATTGCCGGCGCCGGTGTACTGGTCACCGAAGGTTGTCGCGGTGAAGGTGGCTACCTGATCAACAAAGATGGCGAGCGCTTTATGGAGCGTTATGCGCCTAACGCCAAAGACCTGGCCGGCCGTGATGTTGTGGCCCGATCCATGGTTCTGGAAATCCTCGACGGCCGTGGCTGTGGTGAGGAAGGCGACCACGTATTCCTGAAGCTGGACCACCTGGGTGAAGAGACCCTGAACGCCAAACTGCCTGGCATTCTGGAACTGTCCCGTACCTTCGCTCACGCTGATCCGGTTAAAGAGCCGATTCCTGTTGTTCCAACCTGTCACTACATGATGGGGGGTATCCCCACCAACGTTGACGGCCAGGCTCTGACCACAGATGCCGACGGTAACGACAAGGTGATCGACGGTTTCTACGCCTGTGGTGAAGTTGCCTGTGTATCCGTACACGGTGCCAACCGCCTGGGTGGTAACTCGCTGCTTGACCTGGTGGTATTCGGTCGCGCCTCCGGCCTGTTTATCGAGAAGGCCCTGCGCGAAGGTATCGAGCACCGCGAAGCTTCCGAGTCCGACCTGGAAGCCGCCATGGATCGCCTCAACCGCGTTAACAACACCAACAACGGTGAAGGCGCTGCTGAGCTGCGTAAAGAACTGCAGAACACCATGCAGAATCACTTCGGTGTGTTCCGTAAGGGCGAGTTCATGCAGGAAGGCATCAAGAAGCTGGCCGATCTGCGCGAGCGCATTGAGAACGTCAAGCTGGCTGACAAATCCAACGCCTACAACACCGCACGTGTTGAAGCGCTGGAACTGCAAAACCTGCTGGAAGTGGCCGAGGCAACTGCTATCGCCGCTGAAGAGCGCAAAGAGTCCCGCGGTGCTCACGCCCGTGAAGACTTCCAGGATCGTGACGACGAAAACTGGTTGTGCCACTCCATGTACTTCCCGGGCGAGAAGCGCGTTGGCAAACGTGCAGTTAACTTCGCACCGAAGACCATGGAAGCGTTCGAACCTAAGGTTCGTACCTACTAAACCGGGGGATTGCAGACAATGTTGAAAGTAGAAGTTTATCGTTATAACCCTGAGACGGATTCCGCCCCTTACATGCAAAGCTATGAGGTGGACACGCAGGGTAAAGACCTGATGGTGCTGGATGTGCTGGAGTTGCTCAAGGCCCAGGACCCTTCACTGGCGTTTCGTCGCTCCTGCCGTGAAGGCGTGTGCGGCTCCGACGGCATGAACATCAACGGCAAGAACGGCCTGGCCTGTATTAAACCCCTGTCCGAGTGTGTTGAAGGCAACACGCTGATCCTGCGTCCGCTGCCCGGCCTGCCGGTGATTCGCGACCTGGTGATCGACATGAGCCAGTTCTACGCCCAGTACAAGAAGATCGAGCCTTACCTGCAGAACGACACGCCGGCTCCGGCGATCGAGCGCCTGCAGTCTCCCGAAGACCGGGCTAAACTGGATGGATTGTACGAGTGTATTCTCTGCGCTTGCTGTTCTACCAGCTGTCCGTCGTTCTGGTGGAACCCAGATAAATTTATTGGCCCGGCCGGCCTGTTGCAGGCATACCGCTTCCTCGCGGACAGCCGTGACACAGCGACTGAAGCCCGACTGGCCAATCTGGATGATCCGTTCAGCGTATTCCGCTGCCACGGCATCCAGAACTGTGTTTCCGTGTGCCCGAAGGGGTTGAACCCCACTCGCGCTATCGGGCATATCCGTAACATGTTGATTCAAAGCGGAACCTAATAGCGCTGTCAAAGAAGGCCGCCCACAGAGGTGGCCTCTTTATCAGGTACCGTATTTAGTGCAGAGACCCAGCCGGCCGGCCGTGACATCGATACAGACTAGCGACCGGCTTGCTCAATAAGAATTATAGATTTGGGCGCACCCTGGTTGGGGTGACGATCCGACAAAGAACGAAACCGATCCAAAAGATTTGGTTTTAACTGTTAGCTAATTGCTAGTAATAGCAGGGGTATTTCGGGTCGCTTGATAAAATCGAGTCCCGGGCTAACTGTGTGAGGTAGATAAGCAAGTCTGCTTGTTTCTCACGGGGTTCACGCACTTATGTGGCGTTTGGTGAAACTTGCCGACGTCTGTGCTGGCTGAAGCAACTCGCGCTGCCAATATCGAGGTCTCATTGGCATAGAAGCGGTGTGATGAGTTGCAGACGGTGAAGCCGTGTCAGAGCTGATAGACACGTTGTATTTGCTCATGCAGGAAGCGATGCCCTGTTTAAAGGTGGGCACAAATGCAAGAAAGCATCATGGAGCGACTGTGGGCGACCTCCCATATATCCGGTGGGAATGCGGCCTATGTCGAGGAACTCTACGATACCTATTTATACGATCCCAACGGCGTTCCTGAAGAATGGCGTAATTACTTCGACCAGCTTCCCCGTGTCGAAGGCGTCGTGTCCCAGGATACACCCCATTCTGTAATTCGAGAGCACTTTGAACTGCTGGGTAAAAACCGTGCACGTCCTCTGGCGGCACCTGGTTCCGGCGGCGCCAACATCGAACATGAACGCAAGCAGGTTAAAGTCGTTCAGTTGATGAGCTCCTACCGTTTCCGCGGTCACCAAAAGGCCAGCCTTGATCCGCTGGGTTTGATGCAGCGTGAAAAGGTGCCCGACCTGGAGCTGTCGTTTCACGGCCTCACACCCGCCGACCTGGATACCACTTTCCAGACCGGTAATACCTTCTTCGGCAAAGAAGAAGCCACATTGCGTGAAATCATCGATTCTCTGGAGCAGACCTACTGCGGTTCTGTTGGCCCGGAGATCATGCACATCACCAACTTCGCCGAGAAACAGTGGCTGCAGCAGCGCCTCGAAAGTGTTCGCTCCAACCCCCATTACGAACCGGATTTTCGCAAGCGTATCCTTGAGCGTCTGACGGCGGCCGAAGGCCTTGAACGTCACCTGGACAGCAAGTATCCGGGTACCAAACGTTTCGGTCTCGAAGGTGGCGAGAGCTTTATTCCATTGCTCGACGGCTTGATTCGTCGCGCCGGCGAGCACGGTGCCAAGGAGATTGTTCTGGGTATGGCCCACCGTGGTCGCCTCAATACCCTGGTTAACACCCTGGGTAAGAATCCAGCCGACCTGTTTGACGAGTTCGAGGGCAAGCGCATCATCGACAGCTCCGGTGATGTGAAATACCACCAGGGTTTCTCTTCCAACGTGATGACCCCCGGCGGTGAAGTGCATCTGGCGATGTCCTTTAACCCCTCTCACCTGGAGATCGTTTCGCCGGTGGTGGAAGGTTCGGTCCGTGCCCGCCAGGATCGCCGTGACGATCCGCTCGGCAATAAGGTGGTTCCAATCTCCGTACACGGTGACGCGGCCTTTGCCGGTCAGGGTGTGGTGATGGAAACCTTCCAGATGTCCCAGACCCGCGCCTACAGCACGGGCGGTACCTTGCACATTGTGATCAATAATCAGGTTGGCTTTACCACCAGCCGTCGTGAAGATGCCCGCTCCACCGAGTACTGCACCGACGTGGCCAAGGTTATTGAAGCGCCGATCTTCCACGTCAACGCGGACGATCCCGAAGCGGTTCTGTTTGTGACTCTGCTGGCGATGGACTACCGCTACGAGTTTAAGAAAGACGTGGTTATTGATCTGGTCTGTTACCGTCGTCGCGGTCACAATGAAACCGACGAGCCTTCGTCCACTCAGCCGTTGATGTACAAGACCATTCGCAAGCACAAGACCACCCGCACGCTGTATGCTGACTATCTGGTAGCCCAGGGCGTGGTGAGCAAGGCGGAGGCCGATCAAATGTCCAACGCCTATCGTGATGCGTTGGATGCGGGCGAACACGTGGCCCAGGGGCTGGTCAGTGAGCCGGACAAATCCCTGTTTGTGGATTGGACGCCCTTTATCGGCCACGACTGGACCACCCCGGCAAACACCGGCTTCGAGCTCAAGCGTCTGCAGGAGCTGGCCCAGAAGATGTGCGAAGTACCAGACGGTGTTCAGGTACAGCGCCAGGTGCAAAAAATCTATGATGACCGCCGCAAAATGGCCGGTGGTGCCCAGCCTATTAATTGGGGCATGGCGGAAACCCTGGCTTATGCCACAATTCTGGATGAAGGCACCCGTGTGCGATTGACCGGACAGGACGTTGGCCGCGGTACCTTCTCTCACCGTCACGCGGTGATTCACAATCAGAAGGACGGTAGCAGCTACCAGCCGCTACGTCACCTGCGCGAGGATCAGCCTGAGTTCGACATCTACGATTCGTTCCTGTCGGAAGAGGCGGTGTTGGCATTTGAATACGGCTATGCCACTACTACGCCAAATGCTCTGGTGATCTGGGAAGCTCAGTTTGGTGATTTTGCCAACGGTGCCCAGGTGGTGATCGATCAGTTTATTACCAGTGGAGAGCACAAGTGGGGACGCCTGTGCGGCCTGACGATGCTGCTGCCGCACGGATATGAAGGGCAGGGGCCCGAGCACTCTTCTGCACGTCTGGAGCGCTACCTGCAGTTGTGTGCCGAGCACAACATCCAAGTCTGTATCCCCACCACGCCGGCGCAGGTGTTCCATATGTTGCGTCGCCAGGCGGTGCGCCCCATGCGTCGTCCGCTGGTGGTTATGAGTCCGAAGTGGATTTTGCGTCACAAGCTGGCCACCTCCTCGCTGGAAGAGTTGGCACAGGGCAAGTTCCACAATGTTATTGGTGAGCACGAGCTCAAACCCGAGAACGTTAAGCGCGTCGTATTGTGCAGCGGCAAGGTGTACTACCACCTGCTGGAGGCACGAATGGAGCAGGGGCAGGACGATGTCGCCCTGGTACGTCTCGAGCAGCTCTACCCATTCCCTGAAGTGGAACTGAAAGCGGCATTGGAGCCGTTTACCAATCTTCAGGAAGTGGTTTGGTGTCAGGAAGAACCCATGAACCAGGGTGCCTGGTACAGCAGTCAGCACCACATGCGTCGTGTGATTCACGACATTAATCCGAAGCTCTATCTCAATTTTGTCGGGCGTGAAGCCTCTGCTGCTCCGGCGGCCGGCTACATGTCGATCCATGTGGAAGAGCAGAATCGCTTTATCAACGAGGCGTTGACCATCGGTTGAACTGACTGAGCAAAACCCAACAACATTATGGCCCGCCAGGCGGGCCAGCTAAGGCAAAATTTATTAGCGTAAGGCTAAAGGATCAGAAGAATGACTATCGAAATCAAGGCACCCACTTTTCCGGAATCCGTACAGGACGGCACTGTAGCAACCTGGCACAAGCAGCCCGGCGAACCTGTTTCGCGCGACGAGCTGATTGTTGATATCGAAACCGACAAGGTTGTTTTGGAAGTCGTTGCACCGGCGGATGGCAGCATCGCTGAAATCATCAAAGCAGAGGGTGACACCATTCTGAGTAACGAGGTAATTGCTCAATTTGCCGCCGGCGAAGCGAGCGCCGCCGCTCCGGCGGTTGCTGAAACCGTCGCCGAAGAGGTGGCTACCTCGGAAGGCGCTGCTGCTGCGAGTCCTTCCGCCCGCAAACTGGCTCAGGAAAAAGGCGTCGATCTGGCGTCTGTTGCCGGTACGGGCAAAGACGGCCGTATCACTAAAGAAGACGTCGCCAATGCTCAGACGCCTGCCGCCGCACCGGCTGCTGTGCCCGCTCCGGCACCAGCCGCTGCGCCGGCTGCCGCTCCTGCCGCTGCCGAGCCTGCGATTGTCGGCGAGCGTGTTGAAAAGCGTGTACCCATGACCCGCATGCGCAAGCGTATTGCAGAGCGCCTGATGGAAACTTCCCAGGGCACCGCCATGCTGACCACCTTCAACGAGGTGAACATGGCACCTGTGATGGCATTGCGCAAAAAGTACAAAGATCAGTTCGAGAAATCTCACAACGGTACCCGTCTGGGCTTTATGGGCTTTTTTGTGAAGGCTGCCGTTGAAGCGCTGCGTCGTTTCCCCGCGGTCAATGCTTCTATCGACGGCGACGATATCGTATACCACGGTTACCAGGACATCAGTGTGGCGGTTTCCACCGATCGTGGTCTGGTAGTTCCTGTGATTCGCGATGCTGAGCACAAGAGTCTGGCCGCGGTGGAGAACACCATCAAGGACTACGCGATCCGTGCCCAGGCGGGCAAGTTGACCATGGAAGAAATGACCGGTGGCACTTTCTCCATCACCAACGGTGGTGGTTTTGGTTCACTGATGTCCACTCCGATTATCAACCCGCCGCAGACCGCGATTCTGGGCATGCACGCTATTAAGGACCGCCCGGTTGCCGTTGACGGTGAAGTGAAAATCCTGCCGATGATGTACCTGGCGCTGTCCTACGACCACCGCCTGATTGACGGTAAGGACGCTGTACAGTTCCTGGTGGCCATCAAGGACATGATCGAAGATCCCGCTCGCATCCTGTTGGAATTGTAAGCGGCTTATATCCCCTATAGGGATTTCCAAAGTGACTTATGCTGACGATTCATCTGCATGTCATCATAAGTCGCTAAGACAGTATTCAAACCTCACTAAGCTAGGACACCAGTATGTCGGATAAATACGATGTGATTGTTATTGGTTCGGGCCCTGCCGGTTATGTGGCTGCCATTCGCGCAGCTCAGCTGGGCCTGAAAACCGCCTGTATCGAGAAGTGGAAGGACGATAAGGGCAAGGGTGTCAATGGCGGCACCTGTCTGAACGTGGGTTGTATCCCGTCCAAGGCGCTGCTCGATAGCTCTCACAAGTATCACGCTGCCAAGGCGGATTACGCCACACACGGCATCAACACCGGCGACGTCAGCATTGACGTGCCCGCCATGATCGCCCGCAAGGACAAAGTGGTTAAGCAGATGTCCGGTGGCATCGCCGGCCTGTTCCAGGCCAACAAAGTGACCCCACTGTACGGCAGCGGCAAGCTGTTGGCCGGTCGCAAGGTCGAGCTTACCGACAACGATGGTAACGTGCAGGTACTGGAAGCCGAGAACGTGATTTTGGCCTCCGGTTCTGTACCCGTAAACATTCCTGTTGCCCCCGTCGATGGAAAAGTGATCGTTGATTCCACTGGCGCCCTGGAGTTCCAGGAAGTGCCCAAGCGTCTCGGTGTGATTGGTGCCGGTGTGATCGGCCTGGAACTGGGCAGCGTCTGGTCCCGTCTGGGCTCCGACGTGGTCTGCCTGGAGGCGCTGGACGACTTCCTGGCCATGATGGACCAGGATATCGCCAAGGAAACCAAAAAGATTCTGACCAAGCAGGGGCTGGACATCCGCTTGAGCTGCCGTGTTACCGGTAGCGACGTGAAGGGTGACGAAGTTGAAGTTACCTACACCGACAAAGACGGCAACGAGCAGAAGCAAACCTTCGACAAGCTGATCGTCTGTGTCGGTCGTCGTCCCTACACTGAAGGCCTGTTGTCCGGCGACTCCGGTGTTAACCTGGATGAGCGAGGCTCTATCTACGTCAACGATCTGTGCTCCACCAGCGCCCCGGGCGTTTGGGCCATCGGTGACGTGGTTCGCGGCCCCATGCTGGCTCACAAAGGCTCCGAAGAGGGCGTTATGGTGGCCGAGCGTATTGCCGGGCAGAAGCCGCTGGTGAACTATGATATTATCCCCAACGTTATTTACACCCACCCCGAAGTTGCCTCCGTCGGTCGTACCGAAGAGCAGGTGAAGGCGGACGGGGAAGACTATAATGTCGGCACCTTCCCGTTTGTGGCCATCGGCCGCGCGGTAGCCTCTGACGAGGCCCAGGGTATGGTGAAAATGATTGCCGACGCCAAAACCGATCGCGTGCTGGGTGCCCATGTTGTTGGCCCCAACGCTTCTGATTTAGTGCAGCAGGTAGCTATTGCCATGGAATTTGGCTCCACTGCCGAGGATATTGGCATGACCGTTTTCGGTCATCCGACTTTCTCGGAAGCCGTAAAGGAAGCTGCCTTGGCGGTGAATGGTCATGCCATTCACATGCCGAACCGCAAAAGGCGCAAAAAATAATATTACAGCGCACCACGGGGGACACGCCGAGGACCACAGAGTTCAGGTGTGTCTCAAACCCGATGGCCCGATTTCGATCGGGTTGTCATTGAATAATCGAGCGCCAAAGGCGCGAGTGGATGGAAAGTAGACATGAACTTGCATGAGTATCAGGGCAAGCAGCTGTTCGCCCAGTATGGCCTGCCTGTTTCCAAGGGTATCGCTGCGGAAACTGCCCAGGAAGCTGCCGCTGCTGCCGACATTATCGGTGGTGATAAATTTGTTGTGAAAGCCCAGGTACACGCTGGTGGCCGTGGTAAGGCCGGTGGTGTAAAGCTGGTCAGCTCCAAGGCTGAAATCGAGGATTTCGCCAAGAGCTGGCTGGGTAACAACCTGGTGACTTACCAGACAGACGCCAACGGTCAGCCCGTTAGCCGTATTCTGGTTGAGCCCTGCACCGACATCGCTCAGGAGCTGTACCTGGGTGCGGTTGTAGATCGCTCCACCCGTCGCATCGTTTTCATGGCCTCCACCGAGGGTGGCGTGGAAATCGAGAAGGTTGCGGAAGAAACTCCTGAGAAGATCCTGAAAGCCACCGTTGATCCCCTGACTGGCGCCCAGCCTTACCAGGCTCGCGACCTGGCCTTTCAACTGGGCCTGAGCGGCAAGCAGGTTAAGCAGTTCACCCAGATTTTCCTGGGTCTGGCCAAAATGTTCCAGGAAAAGGACCTGGCCCTGCTGGAAATCAACCCGCTGGTGATCACGCCTTCCGACGATCTGCACTGCCTGGACGCCAAGGTGGTTCTGGACAGCAACGCGCTGTATCGTCACCCTGACCTGAAAGAAATGCACGACCCCACCCAGGAAGACGAGCGTGAAGCTCATGCGGCCCAGTGGGACCTCAACTACGTTGCACTGGATGGAAACATCGGCTGCATGGTAAACGGTGCCGGTCTGGCCATGGGTACCATGGATATCGTTAATCTGCACGGTGGTTCTCCTGCCAACTTCCTCGACGTAGGTGGCGGTGCGACCAAAGAGCGTGTGATCGAAGCCTTCAAGATCATCTTGGCCGACGACAAGGTTGAAGCCGTTCTGATCAACATCTTCGGTGGTATCGTTCGCTGTGACCTGATCGCTGAGGGCGTTGTGGGCGCGGTAGAAGAAGTGGGCGTTAAGGTGCCTGTTGTTGTTCGCCTGGAAGGTAACAACGCCGACCTGGGTGCCAAGGTTCTGTCCGACAGCGGTCTGAACATTATTGCTGCAACTAGCTTGACCGACGCTGCTGAGCAGGTTGTTAAAGCGGCTAAGGGTGAATAAGGGGCTAGCACAATGAGCGTATTGATTAACAAAGACACTAAAGTGATCTGCCAGGGCTTTACTGGCGGTCAAGGTACTTTCCACTCCGAGCAGGCCATCGAGTATGGTACAAAGATGGTCGGCGGTGTAACTCCAGGCAAGGGTGGCACCACTCACCTGGGTCTGCCAGTTTTCAACACTGTTGCTGAAGCGGTAGAGGCTACTGGCGCTGAAGCTTCCGTTATCTACGTACCTGCGCCTTTCTGTAAGGACTCTATCCTGGAAGCGGCCAACGGCGGTATCAAGCTGATCGTTTGTATCACCGAGCACATTCCTGTGATGGACATGCTGGAGTGTAAGGTTAAGTGTGACGAGTTGGGTGTTCGCCTGATTGGCCCTAACTGCCCAGGTGTAATCACTCCGGGTGAGTGTAAGATCGGCATTATGCCTGGCCATATCCACCTGCCTGGCAAAGTGGGTATCGTTTCCCGTTCCGGTACTCTGACTTACGAAGCCGTTAAGCAGACTACTGACTACGGTTTCGGTCAGTCCACCTGTGTTGGTATCGGTGGTGACCCAATCCCCGGCTCCAACTTCATCGACATTCTGGAAATGTTCCAGAACGATCCTCAGACCGAGGCCATCGTTATGATCGGTGAGATCGGTGGTTCCGCGGAAGAAGAAGCGGCGGCTTACATTAAAGAGAATGTAACCAAGCCTGTGGTTTCTTACATTGCTGGTGTTACTGCACCTCCGGGTAAGCGTATGGGCCACGCCGGTGCCATCATCTCCGGTGGTAAGGGTACTGCGGACGAGAAGTTCGCTGCTCTGGAAGACGCGGGTGTTAAGACCGTGCGTTCTCTGGCCGGTATCGGTGATGCACTGAAGGAAATCACTGGCTGGTAAGCTGGGGACGGACTTAAGTGTTAAAAAAGGGCTGCGTCTGCAGCCCTTTTTCGTTTAAGAGCCAAATAAAGGCCGCGCTCCGCTTTCTGTCTGTGCACATTCTGAATGGCTCTGTATCCGTAGGGCGAACATCCACTTGACCAGGTTGGCCAGGCTGGTCGGGATCTTTGGCGCGACTTTCGTTATTATGTTGGGCCGACCTGACTCTTGTTTAAGGACTCTCGATGGCAGTCGATCTCGACGATGTACGCAAGCTCTGTGAGCTGATGACCCAGGCCAACCGCGGTGACCATTTCCATGCGCTGGGTATAGAAGTGCTGGAGATTTTTCGCGGCGGTGCATCCATGAAGCTGGAATACCATGAAGATCTGGTGGGCGATCCGGCGACGGGAGTTGTGCATGGCGGGGCGATTACGGCGTTGTTGGACAGTTGCTGTGGATTTGCTGCCAGTACGGTGCTGGATGAACTGGGATTGACGCCGACGATTGATTTGCGCATCGATTATATGGGGGCGGCGGAACCTCATAAGCCGATCATTGGCAAGGCCGAGGTCTATCGTACGACCAAGAATGTGATTTTTACCCGGGGTGTGGCGTTTCAGGATGATGAGTCTCGGCCTGTAGCCCACGCGGTGGGCAATTTTGTGGCGCTGGAGCCGGGAACCTTCGACAATTTCCGTGAAGGGGTACTGAGCGCTTATGCCAAAATGGTGGCAGAGCAGGGAGGTGCGGCATGACACATATGCCCAATATCGCCGAGATGTTGTCGAAAGCCCGCGAGTGTGGCGATCCCAACGAGTTTATTGAATATATCCCTTACGCCAAGATGCTGGGCGTAAGGGTGGATAAGGAGCGGGGGTGTTTTCACCTGCCGCCCAAGAAGAGCAATATCGGTAATCCCACGCTGCCGGCGCTGCACGGTGGGGCCTTGGGCGGGTTTATGGAAATGTGTGGGATTATCCATGTGATGTTATCCATGGATGCGGTGGCGGTACCCAAGGTGGTGGATTTTTCCATCGATTATGTTCGGGCTGGTCGCTATCAGGATACTTTTGCCCGCTGCGAGATTGTTCGATTTGGGCGCAAGTTGGTCAATTTGAGTGTTGAGGCCTGGCAGGAGGATGAGGCTAAGCCGATTGCCAAGGCTCGGGCGCAGATGTTGGTTGATTGATTTTTGGGTACCCTGTAGTTCATGTAGTAGGTTGAGATTGGGCAGGTCTGGTTTTGTGCCTCAAAGGCGGTTGGCGGCAGCATTTTCGGAGCTGTCGGGCGGCCCTCCGGGCTACCCTCAGTCACCAAAATGCCCGGCAAAAAACGCCGGTCATTTTGGCTCCTTCGGTGCTCCTCTTTAACGCTCCGAAAACACTGCCCCCAACCACCTCCAACACCGCGGTTCTCGTGGGGTGGTGCCTTACATACCAAAATGGCTGTGAAGGCTTGTTTCCCTTGCTGGAATTTCTGACTTCGTATTTCACTGTATCGCTGGCAGGATTGCTCCGCGGGCCATTTCGGTTATTTTGGTGGGGGATACTCCGCAAGTTCGACGCAGCGTCCACCACCCTCGCCACCTCCACCCATTTCAAGGGCGCGCTAGAACCACCAAGCTCGCGGGGCCAACCATTCAAAGAACAATGCAATTCTGCTAGCGACTTGGATGCCACGAAGCTCAGTGCTGCGGCAGGGGACCCGGGTGTTCTCATCGTCGCTATGAGGCACCCAGCGTGACGCCAAGAACAAGCAGCCACGAACCGACATTAGCACTTACCAAAAATGAACCCAGAACAAAAAACAGTCACAAACCACAATATCCCCAAACCAACCAAACAAAAGCCCTTGAAATCCCCAATCCCAACCCCATCTCCCTGTCACTAACCGATAAATCCTCCGCAAAGACGTTCAGGAGCCCAACATGACTGTGGAAGCGCATAAAGAAACCCGTGGCTTTCAGACCGAAGCCAAGCAACTGCTGCATTTGATGATTCACTCGCTGTACTCCAACAAGGAGATCTTCCTGCGAGAGCTGGTTTCCAACGCCTCAGACGCCGCCGACAAACTGCGCTTCGAAGCCCTCTCCGATGGCAGCCTCTACGAAGATGATTCCGAGCTGGCCATCCGCGTCGAATTCGATAAAGAAGCCAAGACCATCACCATCAGCGACAACGGCATCGGTATGAACCGTGATGAAGTTGTCGAGCATCTGGGCACCATCGCCAAATCCGGTACCGCCCAGTTCCTGCAGAATCTCTCCGGTGATGAGCAAAAAGATTCCCAGCTGATCGGTCAGTTTGGTGTGGGTTTCTACTCCGCCTTTATCGTCGCCGACCGCGTTGAAGTCTTTACCCGTCGCGCCGGCGCAGCCGTTGAAGAGGGCGTGCACTGGGAGTGCACAGGAGAAGCCGAATTTACGGTTGAGACGGTTGAAAAAGAGAAGCGGGGTACCAGCATCGTCTTGCACCTGAAGTCCGATGCCGAAGAATTTGCCGATGGCTGGCGTTTACGCTCAGTGATCAAAAAGTACTCCGATCACATCTCTCTGCCGGTAATCATGAAGAAAGATCCGCTGCCACCTGCGGAAGGCGAGGAGCCCGCCCAGCCGGAAGATGAGACCATTAACAGTGCTACCGCACTCTGGACTCGTTCTCGCAGCGAGATCAGCGAAGATGAGTACAAGGAATTCTACAAGCACGTTTCCCACGACTTTGAAGATCCACTGAAGTGGAGCCACAATCGGGTCGAGGGCAAGCTAGACTACACCAGTTTGCTGTACATCCCCGGCAAAGCGCCATTTGATTTGTACAACCGCGACGCCTCTCGGGGTCTGAAGCTTTATGTTCAGCGTACCTTTATCATGGATGACGCCGAACAGTTTCTGCCGCTGTACCTGCGTTTTGTGAAGGGTATTGTGGACTCCAATGATCTGTCCCTGAACGTATCGCGCGAAATTCTGCAGAAGGATCCCAACATCGATGCCATGCGCAGTGCACTGACCAAACGTGTGTTGGATATGCTGTCAAAACTGGCGAAAAATGATCCCGAGCAGTACGCGACTTTCTGGTCGGCGTTTGGCCAAGTATTGAAGGAGGGGCCTGCCGAAGATTTCGCCAATCGCGAAAAAATTGGCTCGCTGCTGCGTTTTGCCTCGACTCATACCGACAAGGCCGATCAGGATCAGTCTCTCGATGAATACATCGAACGGATGCAGGAAGGCCAGGACAAGATCTACTACGTGGCAGCCGAGAACTTCAACACTGCCAAGAACAGCCCTCACCTGGAGGCGCTGCGCAAAAAGAATATCGAAGTTCTGTTGCTTTCAGACCGGGTTGATGAGTGGCTGATGGGCCACTTGATGGACTATAAGGAAAAGCAGTTCCAGGACGTGGGCAAAGGTCAGTTGGATCTGGGCGAGCTGGATACCGAAGAGGATAAGAAGGCTCAGGAAGAGAGTGCCAAGCAGCACGAAGATCTGGTCAAGCGGGTTAAGGACGTGCTTGAGGCACAGGTTGAAGATGTTCGCGTCACCAATCGTCTGACTGGCTCACCGGCGTGTCTGGTAGTGGGCGAGCACGATATGGGCGCTCAAATGCGCCGTATTCTGGAGCAGGCCGGGCAGGATGTACCGGAGTCCAAGCCCATCTTTGAGATTAACCCTGAACACCCACTGGTGGTAAAGCTGGATCAGGAAGCCGACGAGGACCGCTTTGCCGATCTGGCCAGCATTCTGTTTGATCAAGCCAGTCTTGCAGAGGGTGGCAGTCTGGACGATCCGGCCGCATACGTTGCCAAACTCAACAAGCTGTTGCTTGAACTGAGCAACTGATTGATTGCAGGCTGAAGAAGGGTGTCATTGTTCTTCAGCCTGAATTCGGTATAAGTGCAGATAGGTGCTGAGGCAATATCTGCAACCACTTTTCCCCCCTCTCATTTCCCGATACACTTGCGGCTCCTCATTTGTTGCTGCGCTTCCCTATGTCGAAAGAGCTCACCATCGCTGTCCTGGGTGGCGGTAGTTTTGGTACGGCCGTTGCCAATATCCTGGCGGTCAATGGTCATCACACCTGGTTATGGATGCGTGACGCCGAGCGGGCAGCACGCTGCCAGATGCAGCGCGAAAACCCCGAATATCTTCCCGGCTATGCACTGCACGATAACCTTCGCATCAGTGCCGACCTGGAGCAGGCGGTCTGTGCCAGTGATGTGGTGTTTATATCAGTTCCGAGTAAGTCCTTTCGCGAGGTTACCCGCCAGGTGGCGCCGTTATTACGGCCCGACACTATTGTTATCAGTACCACCAAGGGCATTGAGCCGGAAGGCTTCACCTTGATGAGCCAGATTCTGGAACAGGAACTGAGCGATGCTCGTATCGGCGTGCTCAGTGGCCCCAACTTCGCGCGGGAAATTGTTCAACAGCAACAAACGGGTACGGTAATCGCCAGCGACGACGAAACTGTCATCAAGAGTATTCAAACTGCCCTGAGTTCACCGACGTTCAGGGTTTATGCCAACCGTGACCGCTACGGTGTGGAGCTGGGTGGTGCACTGAAAAATATCTATGCCATTGTTTCCGGGCTTGCCACCGCCGTTGGCTGCGGGCACAACACCCACGCCATGCTTTTGACCCGCAGTCTGGCGGAGATGGGGCGCTTTGCCCGAGAGTTGGGGGCGGACCCGATGACATTCCTCGGCCTGGCGGGCGTTGGGGATCTGATTCTCACCTGCACCTCAGACCTCAGTCGCAACTACCGGGTGGGCCAGGCGATCGGTCAGGGCAAGACTCTGGAGCAGGCCGTTGCGGAGATCGGACAGGTGGCGGAAGGGGTGAACACAGTCCGCATTGTCAAACAAAAAGCTGACGAAATGGGAGTGTATATGCCGCTGGTGACGGGCATGTATGCTATTTTGTTTGATAGTAAGCCCTTGGCGGAAGTGGCTACAGGGCTGATGATGGGTGAACAAAACTACGACGTTGAATATTCAAGGAAGTCCTGATGGAAACGACACAATCGAGCACCAACCTCACCAATAGCCGCCACTGGATTCGGCTGATTTTTATGCTGCTGTTTGCCATTGCTGTGCAGGTGGCGGTGGCCGTTATGTGGGTGGTGGTAGTGGTGCAGTTCCTGTTCTCTCTGCTGGCGGGCAGTGACAATGACAAGCTGCGCGGATTCGGACAGAGTCTGGCGACCTATATTTTCCAGATCTGGCGCTTTATGACCTACAATAGTGAGGAAAAGCCCTATCCGTTTATGGACTGGCCTGACCAGAGTGAATAGCAACCGTAATCAAGCGCGGTAGGGAACTGACAGTAGAAGCAGAGTAGAAGTAAATACATTATGCAGGCTTTTCTATTGCGTCACGGTGAGGCCCAGTTGTTTGCGGAAACCGACCGTGAACGAGCTCTCACCTCTCTGGGGCACCAGCAGACACTGGATATTCTTTCCCGCTCCGCCGGGGATTTGTCCAGGGTGACCCGGATTATTGCCAGCCCTTACATCCGGGCCCAGCAGACGGCGCAGCTGGCGGCTGAGCAGCTGGAGTTACCCGTCGAGACCTCTGATCTTCTGACTCCGGATTCCCGCCTGATGCCGCTGGGTGAATTTGTGGAATCTCTTCAGGACGATATTCCCTTACTGGTGACCCACCAGCCTTTGGTGGGAAGTTTTGTCGATTGGCTCTGTGGCCTGGCGCCAGGGCGCCATATCATGGGTACCAGCGCATTGGCCTATGTGGAAGCAGATGTGATGGCGGGCTCCTGCGGAGAGCTGTTGTGGCTGCACCAGCCGGATTATTAATCTATTGAGAATGTAAACCGTGACTTCCCCGACCCAACTGCAGTTTGATCTGCAGGGCATGACCTTTGCTGCCCAGGCCTGGGGGCAAGCCTCCAAACCACCGATTTTGGCTCTGCACGGCTGGTTCGACAACAGCGCCAGCTTTTTTCGACTGGCGCCGCTACTGGCCAAAGAATTTTATGTCGTGGCGCTGGATATGGCGGGGCACGGCCTGAGTGACCACCGCCCGGGTGTGGAACCCTACAATATCTGGGCCGATATCGGAGAGGTCTTTGGTATTGCTGATGCCCTGGGTTGGGGACAATTCTCCCTGATGGGACATTCCCGCGGGGCGGTGATTGCCATGCTCTCCGCAGGCACATTTCCGCAACGCATCCGCAAGCTGGCATTGCTCGACGGCATGTATCCGGAACCGGTGGATCCGCAAAAGGCACCTGAACAGCTGGCGCGATCCATCCAGGATACCCGCCGCGAACGACGCCTCCGCACCTATGATTCGCTGGAGCCCATGATTGAGGTGCGGATGGAGGGTTTCTGGTCTCTGTCACGCCTGGCCGCAGAGACACTGGTGGAGCGCGGTGTTAAAGCGGTGGATGGCGGCTATTGCTGGAGTTCCGATCCCCACCTCAAGGCGGCTTCGGCCATTAAACTGACCCGCGAACACATTGCGGCCTTTATGGATCGCATCACAGCTGAGACCAAGCTGATCCTGGCAAGCGAGGGCATGGCCAAGGCGTTTGAACAGCGCACATCCGGCTTGAGTGCTCCACAACCGGTCGTTGTTACTGGCAGCCATCACTTTCATATGGAGGCGGATAGCTGCGCTGAACTTGCAGAGATCCTCAATCAGTTTTACGCTGGCTAGACGGGCAGCGTAATTGGCAGCCTACACACCTACTCGAAATACGGATATTAGTTCGGTAGCTATGGCGAAATTACAGAATGATCCTATCTTTTGCAGCGCAATAGCGGGCATGGGCCTGCTGCTCGTGACGTGGCTGCTGTCCCCGATTGCGGCGGCCTTACCCCTGGCCCCGTATCCCCACGCCAAAGTGGTATTTGAATTGAATACTACCAGCACCGATGACTATCGTTTGACCTTGGGTGAGATGAAAAAGGTCAACAATCAGTGGCGCCCCGAACGCGAACAGCGCCTCACCGGTGAACTGCAGCGCAAGACCCTGGAGTTGGAAAAGGGGTATGACGTGGGAGAGGTGTTTGACTATTTTCGCCAGCAGTTGCTGCAAATGGGCGGACGTGAACTGTTCGCCTGCCAGTCCCGCCGCTGTGGCAGCAGTAACAGCTGGGCCAACATCCGCTTTGGTATCAAACAGCTCTATGGATTGGATCAACACCAGTTTTATTCTGCCATTGAGGTGGGGGCGGCCGGTGACCGCAGCTACGTCGCTCTTTATGCGGTCCAGCGTGGCAACAAGCGTTCCTATGTTCAGATCGATACCATCAGCACCGCTGAGCAGTTGGCGGTATCCAGCAGTCCGGAGGTGATTGCGCAGCGCCTGAGGGATGGCCGCAGTTTTGTGCTGCCGGGCATTGCTGTCGATCAGCGCGCCCTGGCTGAGGCGCATTTACCGGCACTGGTTGCGGCATTGCGCAGTGACAGAGGCTGGAACCTGGCCCTGGTGGCGCACGACTTTGAAGACGGTACGCTTGAGCAGCAGCAACAGCGCTCTTTGCAGCTGGCGAAGACGGTGCGGCAACAGCTGCTTGACGCCGGTGTGGCGGAAGGGCGCGTGGTGGCAAGAGGCTTGGGTAGTCTGGTACCTGGGGCGAAGAGCCGGGGGCAGGTGAGTGTAGAGGTGGTCCTGGTGAGACTAAAATGAGCTCCCGTCAGATCTGGGAGCCCTGCCGGGACGGTTCAGCGAATCAGCGACAAAAATTCACTTCGGGTGGCCATATTGTCCCGAAAGCTGCCGAGCATGGAGGAGGTCTTCATTGCTGAGTTCTGCTTTTCCACCCCGCGCATCATCATGCACATGTGCTTGGCTTCGATAATCACGCCGACCCCTTCTGCACCGGTTACGCTCTGAATCGTTTCGGCGATTTGAACGGTCAGCTGTTCCTGGATCTGAAGGCGACGGGCAAACATGTCCACAATCCGTGCAATCTTGGACAGTCCCACCACTTGGCCAGTGGGAATGTAAGCCACATGTGCCTTGCCAATAAATGGCAACATGTGGTGTTCACACATGGAGTAAAGCTCGATGTCTTTGACGATAATCATCTCACTGGAGTCTGAAGGAAACAGCGCACCGTTGACGACATCCTCGACGGTCTGCTGGTAACCCCGAGTCAAGAATTTCATGGCCTTGGCGGCCCGTTCCGGAGTGTCCTGGAGCCCGGGGCGATCAAGATCTTCTCCAATCGCGCGGATAATGTCGGCGTACTGTTCTTTCATGGGTAATTCCTTCGGCATGGTTGTCAGCGTTTGCTTCTGATGTACGCAAATCGCCGCCGTTTGGTTTGCTGCCTTGGTCGCGGTTTGCTGTTCAAGCCCCGGCGAGCAGGTCACCAGTTCCCCCTTAACCCCAGTAAAACAAGGGATTTAGACTGTCTATGGGAACTTCGGGGCGTACCCTACGACAAGGTCAGGCCCCGGTAAAGTGGTTTTTGTTTCAATAACGGCCATTGGAACCTCCCGAATGACCATGTCGGGTGGTCATTTATTGCCAAATCAGTAGACTGGGCGCCCTCAATTCGGTTGGATTTCTTCAATGCTGGATATCAGTTTTGCTTTTATTGCACTTTTGCTGGTGACGGGGCTGATCGCGGGGGTGATCAATACCCTGGCCGGAGGCGGATCAAACCTGACGCTGCCGGCCCTGATGATGATGGGGCTGCCCGCCGATGTTGCCAATGCCACCAATCGGGTGGGCGTTTTCTTGCAGTGTCTGGTGGGGGTCAGGGATTTTGACCGTCACGGTAAACTCGATACTGGCGGCGTGGCTGCCATCCTCTGGCCTACCCTGATGGGTGGACTGGCTGGCGGACTGTGTGCGTCGCTGTTGCCTAACGTGCTGCTCAAGCCTTTGTTGCTGGGAACCATGGTGGGCATGTCATTGATTATCCTGCTGCGTCCTGCCACGGTTATGCCCGGGCCTGACGAACATCCCAAGAGCGCCAGCGGGAACACCAGCGCCTGGTGGGCGCTGATGCTGGCCGGATTCTATGGCGGATTTGTACAGGCAGGTGTCGGATTTATCCTTATCGCCGCGCTGGCCGGCGTTTTACGCTACGATTTGGTCAGGGCCAATGCCTTAAAGATGTTGTGCACGGCGGCGTTTACCGCCGTGGCGCTGGCCGTATTTATCTGGAACGGCCAGGTGGAGTGGGTGCCGGGACTGATCCTGGCGGCGGGTACCATGACCGGCGCCAAACTTGGCGTTCGTCTGGCGCTGAAGGTGAGCCAGAGGGCGCTGAAGTGGTTTTTGTTTGTGATGACCCTGTGCGCCAGTGCTGCGGCGTTGTTCTGGTAATCGCTGCGGCGTTATCTGGCTTACGAATTTAATCAATGGGAGAACACCAGCATGATCGAAAAGCGGGAATCGCCGGTTCATGAGCTGTTGAGCATTCGCGATTATCTGCGCTGGGCCACCAGCCGCTTTAACTCCGAGGGCCTGTTTTTTGGTCACGGTACAGACAATGCCTGGGATGAAGCGGTGCAGTTGATTATGCTCAGTTTGCATCTGCCCTGGGACAGTCCTCCTGATCTGCTCAATGCGCGCCTGACCTCGGACGAGCGTCGGCACCTGGTGCATGTCATCGAGCGCCGGATTAATGAGCGCATCCCGGCCCCATACATTACCGGCACGGCGTGGTTTGCGGGGTTGGCATTCCACGTCGACAACAGGGTGTTGGTACCGCGTTCCCCTCTGGCGGAAACCATTGCGCAGGAGTTTCAGCCCTGGCTGGCGAGCTATCCGCACCGGATTCTCGACCTGTGCACGGGCAGTGGTTGCATTGGGATAGCCTGCGCGCACACCTTTACAGATGCGGAGGTGGTGCTGAGTGATATCTCCGCCGATGCCATTGAGGTGGCGCAGTCCAATATCGAACGCCATCACCTGGAGGATCAGGTGAGGGCAGTGGAGTCGGATCTGTTTGCCGGGTTGCAGGGTGAGGTGTTTGATCTCATCGTTAGCAATCCGCCCTATGTCAACGCTGAAGACCTCGCCAGTATGCCGGCGGAATTCCAGGCGGAGCCGGCCCTGGCACTGGGCAGCGGAGCAGATGGTCTGGACTTTACCCGCCGCCTGCTGAGCGAAGCCCGCCAGCACCTTTCCGACAATGGCCTGCTGGTGGTGGAAGTGGGCAACAGCTGGCCGGCGCTGGAAGCGACCTTTCCCGGAGTCCCCTTTACCTGGCTGGAATTTGAGCAGGGCGGCCACGGGATTTTTGTGCTGACCGCGGAGCAGTTGGATCTGCACCGAGCAGAGTTGGCGTAATGTGCGTATAATGCGCCGCTTTCAATGATTCACTAGTTGCTGCTCACGAGAGAGATATGTCCGGTAATACCTTTGGCAAGCTGTTTACTGTAACCACCTTTGGCGAGAGTCACGGTCTGGCATTGGGCTGTATCGTCGATGGCTGCCCTCCCGGGATGGAACTGTGCGAGGAGGATCTGCAGCGCGACCTGGACCGCCGTAAGCCCGGGCAGTCCCGTTACACCACTCAGCGCCGGGAAGCCGATATGGTGAAGATTCTCTCCGGCGTGTTTGAAGGCAAGACCACGGGTACCCCAATCGGGCTGTTGATCGAAAACACCGATCAGCGCTCCAAGGACTACTCCAATATCAAAGATCTCTATCGTCCCGCCCATGCTGATTACCCGTACATGCAGAAGTATGGTGTGCGGGATTATCGGGGCGGTGGCCGCTCTTCAGCCCGAGAAACCGCCATGCGGGTTGCAGCCGGAGCCATTGCCAAAAAATTCCTCAAGCAATTTCACGGTATTGAAGTGAAGGGTTACCTGTCACAACTGGGGCCCATCAAAATCGACAGCGTGGATTGGAACGAGGTGGAC
Organism: Pseudomaricurvus alkylphenolicus; assembly: GCF_011683955.1. Lineage (GTDB taxonomy): Bacteria > Pseudomonadota > Gammaproteobacteria > Pseudomonadales > Cellvibrionaceae > Pseudomaricurvus > Pseudomaricurvus alkylphenolicus. The sequence continues at coordinate 265,092 of NZ_JAAQPI010000006.1, read as the reverse complement.
AATAATCCGTTTTTCTGCCCCGATGCCAGTAAGGTGGCGGAGATGGAAACCTATATGCAGGCGCTCAACAAGGAGGGTAACTCCGTTGGTGCCCGCATCACCGTGACGGCTACCGGTATGATACCGGGATTGGGTGAGCCGATCTTCGATCGCCTGGATGCGGATCTGGCCCATGCTCTGATGAGTATCAATGCGGTGAAAGGCGTGGAAATCGGTGCCGGCTTTGACTGTGTTGAACAGAAGGGTACCGAGCACCGGGACGAGATTGTCCCTGAAGGTTTTCTCTCCAACCAGGCTGGTGGTGTTCTCGGCGGCATTTCCACGGGGCAGGATCTGGTGGCCAGCATAGCGCTCAAGCCTACCTCCAGCCTGCATTTGCCCGGTCGCAGCGTGAATGTCCAGGGAGAGTCGGTTGAGGTGGTGACCAAGGGCCGCCATGATCCCTGTGTGGGTATCCGCGCGACACCTATTGCGGAGGCTATGATGGCGCTGGTGGTTCTGGATCATCTGCTGCGCCACCGAGGTCAAAATGGCGGCGTTGAGCACAATATTCCTGTGATTCCCGGACAGGCCCCCGAAGCCTGATGAATCCGGGTCAGCTGCCATACTGGCGACTGTCCGGCTTCTACGCGTTTTACTTTGCCATGGTGGGAACCATGGTGCCTTTTCTGGGGCTGTGGCTGCAGTCCCTGGATTTCTCCCCTGAACAAATCGGTATTGTCGCATCGACTTTGATGCTGACCCGCCTGGTGGCGCCCAATGTCTGGGGCTGGCTGGCGGATCGCAGTGGTCGCCGGTTGTGGGTGATTCGTCTGGGCAGTCTGATGGCGGCAATCTGCTTTGGCTTCCTGTTCTGGCGCCAGGATTTCTGGTGGGTAGCTGTCGTATTTGTGGTCTTCAGTTTTTTCTGGAATGCCGTGTTGGCTCAGTTTGAGGTGATTACGCTGAATTACCTGGGCGGGCGTCCCCATTTCTATAGCCGCATCCGGCTTTGGGGGTCGGTGGGCTTTATTCTGGTAGTGGTACTGCTGGGAGTTCTCTTTGATCTATACTCGGTGGCTGCATTGCCCTGGGTGGGAATGGCGTTTTTAATCGCCATCTGGCTTAGCGCACTGGCGCTGGATGAGCCACAGTCCTCGCAACATGAACAGCATCAGGGGGAAGGATTTCTATCAGTCGCGCTGCAAAAGCCTGTGCTGTGTTTTTTGATGGCGTCTCTGCTGTTGCAGCTCAGTCACGGCAGCTATTACACCTTTTACAGTGTGTTTCTGGAATCGCTCAATTACAGCCGCACGTCCATCGGCGTGCTTTGGGCATTGGGCGTGGTGGCCGAGGTGCTGGTGTTCTGGTACATGCACCATGTAATGAAACACATTGGCCCCCGGGCCATTTTTCAGTTCAGTCTGGCGATGGCTGTGCTGCGGTGGTTTCTGATCGGTTGCTTTCCTGAGCACTTGCTTCTGATGGTGTTTGCCCAGGTGTTGCATGCGTTCACTTTCGGTAGCGCCCATTCGGTGGCTATCGAGTTGGTACGCAGGTACTTTCCCGGTCGTATCCAGGGACAGGGCCAGGCGCTGTACAGCGCTGCGAGTTTTGGTGCCGGCGGGGCGTTGGGGGCGCTGATCAGCGGTTATCTGTGGTCAAGCAGCCCGGTGTTGTCGTTTGCTGTCAGTTGCTTTGCATCCGCACTGGCCCTTGGGCTGGTGTGGTGGGGGATGCGGGGGCCTTTGTCCGCAAACCCGTGACCTCTTCTCCATTAGTTTATTTTATTACCGGATTTCAACTATTAATTATCTTTATTTGATTGGTGCTCGTATGATTTTGGCTGGTTTTCATCATTCCAGCAGACGAGGCGATCTATGTTTAAGCTCAGCGATACCATTCAGGATTTTGACAGTGATCTGTGGCAGGCCATGGCGGCGGAGGATATCAGGCAGGAGCAGCACATTGAGCTGATCGCCTCGGAAAACTATGCCAGCGCGCGGGTGCTACAGGCCCAGGGCTCGAAGCTCACCAACAAGTATGCCGAGGGTTATCCCGGCAAGCGTTACTACGGCGGCTGTGAGCACGCGGACACCGTTGAGCAGTTGGCTATTGATCGCGCGAAAGAACTGTTTTCTGCCGAGTTTGCCAACTTGCAGCCTCATTCCGGTTCTCAGGCCAATGCCGCAGTTTACATGGCGCTGTTGCAGCCGGGTGACTGCTTTTTGGGGTTGTCTCTCGACCATGGCGGTCATCTGACTCACGGTGCCAAGCCAAATTTTTCCGGCAAGATTTATCAGGCGGTTCAGTACGGGGTGGTGCCCGAGACCGGTGAGTTGGATTACGACCAGATCGAGGCGCTGGCCAAAGAGCATCAGCCTAAGATGATTGTGGCTGGATTTTCGGCTTACTCCCGAGTGATGGATTGGCAGCGCTTCCGCGATATTGCCGACAGTGTCGGTGCTTATCTGTTTGTGGATATGGCTCACGTGGCGGGCCTGGTGGCTGCCGGGTTATACCCGAATCCGGTCCCGTTTGCCGATGTGGTTACCACCACGACTCACAAGACGTTGCGGGGACCCCGCGGCGGTCTGATTCTGACCAATCGTGAGGAGCTGGCGAAGAAGTTTAATTCCCTGATTTTTCCGGGTATCCAGGGCGGCCCGCTGATGCATGTGATCGCTGCCAAGGCAGTGGCCTTGCAGGAGGCGCTTCAGCCTGAGTTTAAAGAGTATCAAAAGCAGGTGATCTTAAATGCTCAGGCGATGGCTGAAGTATTCCAGGCACGCGGGTATAAGGTGGTTGCCGGTGGTACCAGCAATCATTTGTTTTTGGTGGATTTTATTGAGCAGCAGTTGACCGGTAAGGAGGTAGATGCCTGGTTGGGTGATGCCTTTATCACCGTGAATAAAAACACGGTGCCCAATGACCCTCAGTCGCCGTTTGTCACCAGTGGTATTCGCGTCGGTACGCCAGCAGTGACGACTCGTGGTATGAAGGAGCAGCAGGTTGCCGAGCTGGCGGGTTGGATGTGTGATGTGATTGATGCGCGTGGTGATCAGCAGGTGGTGGATCAGGTGCGTGAGCGAGTGAAGGCGCTGTGTGGGGATTTCCCGGTTTACGGTTGATCCCCACGATCAGTCTCAGAAGTGAACTGTCAGCGCGGCGTAGGGGCCGTCGATGCTGACGTCGGCAACGAGGTCATCCAGGTCTTCGAGGTCGAGGCTCATATCGCGGTAACCCACTTCAAAACCGACGTCGAACAGGGGGATGATGTCACTGGCATAGGCGATTTTAACGGTGTAGTCGGTGATGCCGTCGCCACTGTAGCTGATGACGTTGGCTTCCCCAGCCACAGACCAGCCGGTAAAGGGCAGATCGAATTGGGCCTTGCCGTATATCATGGGAATGACACCGTCGAGGCTGACGCGTTCACTTTCGTTGGCGCTGGTGACGCTCATATGACCATCATAGCGGCGGATGTTAAGGCCCAGGTCGAGGTTGACCCAGTTGTCGAGGATTTCGTAGTAGAGGACTGCGTCCTGGTGGGTCAGGTCGAGTTTGGTGCTGACTTGCTCGCCGCTGTCAAAGCTGATGTCGCCGAGGCGGAAGTCGGAGCTGATGGCGGAGTTGCCGCTGTTGTCGATGCTGGTCTGTTGCAGGCGGATGTTGGGCAGCAGCGGGACGGGGTGTTCCAGTGCGACGTAGAGGAAGTTGGCGTTATCGTCGTCGATGTCCAGGTCGCTGGCGCTGATGGGGACTTCGCCCAGTTTTCCGCTGATGTCGGGTTGCCAGATACCGACGCCGGCGTAGACGCCCAATACAGTGTCGGCTTGTGTGAGTCCGGTGGTCGCGGTGAGTGCGGCCGCCAGTAGTAATGTCTGATGTGTTTTCATGGTGTTCTCCTTGTTGTTTTGTTCGTCTTTCTTTGAAGACGTGGCGGGATTGTAGTTAATCTTTTCTGACAAAGCTGTTAACTGGTTCGTTATTTTTTCGCGAAGGTTGTTTGGTGTTCGTTTTGTTTGAATCTGTGCCACATATCTTGGTTTTCTGTACCAATTCGAGTCTTCATCGGGTTACTTTTTGGGGCTGATCGTTGTTCAGGAGGCTGCAGGTTGGTTCTCTAGCGATTGCAGGTTCGGAGCTCAGACGGTGGTAGGTTTGGTTCTCTAGCGGTGGCAGGTTCGGAGCTCAGGCGGCTGCAGGTCTGGTGCCTCAAGCGGCGGCTGGGGTGCGGTTTCCGGAGCAGTCGGGTGGCCCTCCGGGCTTCCCTCAGTCACCAAAAAGCCCGACAAAAAACGCCGGTCTTTTTGACTCCTTCGGCACCCTCTTTAATGCTCCGGAAACCGCACCCCAGCCACCTTTTACAACGCGGTGCGTCAATTGTGGTGCCTCATTGTTATTTCGTTTCGGTGGTAATTTGCACTGGTGCGTATTTCACGCTGTAGCAGCGCGCTCTGAGCGCGACGGGTGTTGGCACCAACTCTGAAACCAACTTCGGATGCACTACACTAGCCGGCCAAAGTCGCCGGCTGTTGCTTCAAAGCCCCCAGAAACGCTTCGGCGGCATTGCTTAATGTGCGAGCGCTGTGGTGGATGCTGCCGAGATTGCGTTGCAAAGATTGCCCCGGGATTTTCAGTTCCCGCAATTGTTCATCCAGCATGGTGCGGGGCAGGGCACTCCAGCCCAAACCGATTGAGACCAGCATTTTGATGGTCTCCAGGTAGTTGGTGGCCATGGTGGTTTGCAACGGCAGGCGCTTGGCGTCGAAGCGTTTTCGGATCAGTTGGGTGGTGTAGGTCAGCGGATCGGGCAGGATAGCCGGATATTGGCTCAGGTTCTTGAGTTCGCAATTGGGTTCATTCGTCAGAGGGTGATCCGGTGCGGCCACAAACGCCAAGGGGTCGGGCCAGAGAACGGTGGCTGTGGTGTTGTCTGTGTCTTCGGGCGATAGGGTGATCATGGCCAGTTCCACTTCACCTCGCTGCACGGCTGAATAGGCTTTCTCTGAGTCCAGGAATTCGAGTTCCAGCACGACTTCCGGGTGTTCGCGGGTAAAGTATTTGAGGACCTGAGGCAGGTGGTGCAGGCCGATATGGTGACTGGTGGCGAGTTTCAGGGTGCCGCTGATATGGCCACTGAGGTTGGATAGGGCCTGTTCGGTATCCTTGACGGTTTGCAGAATGGTCCGCGCTCTAGGCAGTAGGGCACGGCCGGCTTCGGTCAGGTGGATGTCCCGCCCGATACGATCAAATAGCTTGCAATTGAGCTGTTGTTCCAGGGAGGCAATGCGTTTGCTGATGGCGGGTTGGGTCAGGTGCAGTTGTTCCGCAGCCAGGGTGAATGAGCTCAGTTGCGCAACGGTCAGGAAGGCCTTGAGGTGCTGGGTATCCATTCAAGTTGGCTCCTTTTTGAGGTGAGATCAGAGGCGAGAACACAGACCTCCACGAGGAATAAGGTTAGATTATTGCATTCCCAAATGGAATGTAATTTATAAAAAAGATGAATTTGTCTTATTGGTTGTGGAGGCCTAGAATTCACCACCATAGGGAGCCGTGACCAGACTCCCGGTATCCAAAATAACGTCCAGCAACCGGACATTAGCCACCTGTGAGGTTTCCAATGGCAGGCAAGACCCTGTACGACAAACTCTGGGATGCCCATCTCGTTAAAGAGCGGGATGACGGCTCGGCGTTGATTTATATCGATCGCCATATTATTCATGAAGTGACCACGCCTCAGGCCTTTGAGGGGCTGCGAATGGCGGGCCGCAAGCCCTGGCGTGTGGACAGTATTCTGGCCACGCCTGATCACAATGTGCCCACGACCCAGAAGGAGCGCGCTTCCGGTGTAGATGGTATTGAGGATCCGGTGTCCAAGATTCAGGTGCAGACCCTGGATGATAACTGCGACGAGTTTGGCATTGTTGAATTTAAGATCAACGACAAGCGCCAGGGTATTGTCCATGTGATTGGGCCCGAAACAGGTGCCTGCCTGCCGGGCATGACCATTGTTTGTGGTGATTCTCATACCGCCACCAATGGTGCGCTGGGGGCTTTGGCTCACGGTATCGGTACATCTGAGGTTGAGCATGTGATGGCGACCCAGTGTCTGGTGGCCAAGAAGATGAAGAATCTGCTGATCAAGGTGGACGGCGAGTTGGGCGAGGGTGTGACCTCTAAAGACGTGGTCCTGGCGATTATTGGTGAGATCGGTACTGCCGGTGGTACCGGTTACGCCATGGAGTTCGGTGGTCAGGTGTTCCGTGATATGTCCATGGAGGGCCGTATGACGGTCTGTAACATGGCGATCGAAGCGGGCGCCCGCGCCGGTATGGTGGCGGTGGACGATACCACCATTGAGTATGTGAAAGGCCGCACTTACGCGCCTTCCGGCGACCAGTGGGAGGCCGCTGTTGCCGATTGGAAGCAGTTGGTCAGTGATGATGATGCGGTGTTTGATAAGGTTGTCGAGATCGACGGCGCCAGTATCAAGCCGCAGGTGAGTTGGGGCACGTCTCCGGAGATGGTGTTGCCGGTGGATGCCGCTGTGCCCAATCCCGCCGAGGAAAATGATCCGGTGAAGAAGTCCGGCATTGAGCGTGCGCTGGAGTATATGGGGCTTGAGGCGGGACAGAAGATTACCGACATTAGTGTTGATCGTGTCTTTATCGGTTCTTGCACTAACTCTCGAATTGAGGATGTTCGTGCGGCAGCCGAAGTTGCCAAAGGTCGCCAGGTGGCTGACTCTGTGATTCAGGCGATGGTGGTTCCGGGTTCCGGCCAGGTGAAGGCTCAGGCGGAAGCCGAAGGTCTGGACAAGATTCTGTTGGAGGCCGGTTTCGAGTGGCGCGAGCCGGGTTGTTCCATGTGTCTGGCGATGAATGCCGACAAGTTGGGCAATGGCGAGCATTGTGCTTCAACGTCCAACCGCAACTTTGAAGGTCGTCAGGGCTACGGTGGCCGCACTCATCTGGTGAGTCCCGCTATGGCCGCGGCGGCAGCGATTGCCGGTCATTTTGTCGACGTTAGAGATTTGTAAGGATTGCGCATATGAAAAGCTTTACTCAGGTAAAAGGTATCGCGGCGCCTATGGATCGCGCCAACGTTGATACCGATATGATCATTCCCAAGAATTTTTTAAAGTCCATCAAGCGTACCGGTTTTGGCAAAAACCTGTTCGATGAGCTGCGTTATCTGGATGAGGGTTTGCCCGATCAGGATTGCAGTGGTCGCCCGCTGAACGAGGAGTTTCCGCTGAATTTCCCTCGTTACCAGGGCGCCAGTATCTTGTTGGCTCGCGAAAACTTTGGTTGCGGCTCCAGTCGTGAGCATGCGCCCTGGGCGCTGGACGATTATGGCTTTCGCGCCGTTATCGCGCCGAGTTATGCGGATATTTTCTTCAATAACTCGTTTAAGAACGGACTGTTACCGATCATTTTGTCCGCTGAGATTGTTGAACAGTTGTTCCAGGAAATGTACGCCACAGAAGGCTACGAGCTGGATATCGATCTTGAGGCCCAAACTGTGACGACTCCAAGTGGTGAGAGTTTTGGCTTTGAGGTGGATGAGTTTCGCAAGCACTGTTTGCTGAACGGTTTGGATGATATCGGTCTTACGTTGCAGGAAGCCGATGCTATCCGCGAATACGAAGTCCGTCGCAAGCAGCAGGCGCCCTGGCTGTTTGGTGCGATTCAGCCCGAATAACAATTTGGAATTTATGCTATGTCACGCAATGTACTGATTATGGAAGGGGACGGTATCGGTCCTGAGATCATCGCCGAAGCTCGCAAGGTGTTGGAGGCGGTGAATGAGAAAGACCAGCTGGGTCTGAATTTTATTGAGGGTATGCTGGGTGGTCGTGCTTACGACGAGCATGGGCATCCTTATCCCGAAGATACCCGTGAGAAAGCGCGTGCTGCGGACGCTATTTTGTTTGGTGCGGTTGGTGGCCCCAAGTGGGACGGCAAAACCGAACGTCATCTGCGTCCGGAGGCGGGTCTGTTGGATATTCGTTCGGATCTGGATTTGTTTGCCAATCTGCGTCCGGCGATTACATTCGCTCAGTTGGCGGATGCCTCACCTCTGAAGCCGGAGTTGGTTGCCGGTTTGGATATTCTGATTGTGCGTGAGTTGACCGGTGGCATTTACTTTGGTGAGCCACGTGGTATTCGCACGCTGGAGAACGGTGAGCGTCAGGGTTATAACACGGATATTTACAGCGAGTCTGAGATTCGTCGTATTGCCAGGGTGGCTTTTGATGCGGCACAGAAACGCGGCAAGAAGGTGTGTTCTGTCGATAAGGCGAATGTGCTGGAAGTGACGGTGCTGTGGCGTGAGATCATGGAGGAGGTCGCCAAGGATTATCCGGAGGTTGAGTTGAGCCATATGTATGTGGACAACGCGGCGATGCAGTTGGTGGTGAATCCGAAGCAGTTTGATGTGATTGTCACCGGTAATCTGTTTGGGGATATTCTGTCGGATGAGGCGTCTATGTTGACCGGCTCTATCGGTATGTTGCCATCGGCTTCTCTGAATGAGGGCAATAAGGGGTTCTATGAGCCTTCTCATGGCAGTGCGCCGGATATTGCCGGGCAGGGTGTCGCCAATCCGCTGGCGACGATTATGTCGGCGGCGATGATGTTGCGTTATTCGTTGAATGCCAGTGAGTCTGCGGATCGTATTGAGGCGGCTGTGAGTAAGGTGTTGGATCAGGGGTTGCGTACCGGGGATATTATGTCTGATGGTATGACTCAGGTTTCTACTTCTGCGATGGGTGATGCGGTTGTAGCGGCGCTTTGACCCACTTTTGTCTTTGCGGAAAGGGCGAAAGGGACTGATAATTTTGTGCCACAACGGGCGGCTGGGAATCCCCTGGAGGGGCACGCTACCGGCCCTCCGGGCTTCCCTCAGTCCCCAATGAGCCAAGCTGAGAAACGCTTGTCTCATTGGCTCTTTCGGCGTTCGCTTAAAATGCCCCTCCAGGGGACACCCAGCCACCCTTTGGACCGAGGTACCCTGCCTTTATGGTTCTGAACGTCTTAACTTCAAATAGTTAATATGGAGAAACATCGGGTATTGGGTATGTTGTCCCATGTGCCAATCCTCAAGCCCACAGCCCCTCTAATCTGTGCTATTATTTCGCCCCCAATTTTCTGCCCCGGCGGCAGTTTGGGAATTTATTTTTAACCCTGACTTTTAGAGATTGAAAAAATGCGTGTAGGTTTTGTTGGTTGGCGTGGCATGGTGGGCTCCGTTTTGATGGAGCGGATGTTGGCGGAGAATGATTTCGCGGATATCGAGCCGATTTTCTTTACCACTTCTAATGTGGGGGGTCAGGGCCCTACGATTGGTAAAGACATTCCGACATTGAAAGACGCGCGTGATATTAAAGAATTGGCGACGATGGACGCCATTGTGTCCTGTCAGGGCGGTGATTACACCAAGTCTGTGTTTGGTGATCTCAGGGCTTCCGGCTGGCAGGGCTACTGGATCGATGCGGCTTCCAGTCTGCGTATGTCAGATGACGCAATCATCGTGCTGGACCCGGTTAATGCCAATGTAGTGAAAGACGGTCTCGCAAATGGCGTTAAAAACTACATCGGTGGCAACTGCACCGTGAGTTTGATGCTGATGGGCTTGGGCGGACTCTTTCAGGAAGGTCTGGTGGAGTGGGTGTCTGCCATGACCTATCAGGCCGCCAGTGGCGCCGGTGCTCAGAATATGCGTGAGTTGATCAGTCAGATGGGGGCTCTGCGTGACAGTGTGGCGACCGAGTTGGCGGATCCCGCCAGCGCGATTCTGGATATCGATCGCAAGATTGCTGAAACCATGCGCAGTGGTGAATTCCCCACGGATCAATTTGGTCATCCTCTGGCTGGCAGTCTGCTGCCGTTTATCGACACTCAGTTGGAAAACGGCCAGAGCCGTGAAGAGTGGAAGGGACAGACGGAGACCAACAAGATCCTGGGTCGAAGCGGCAATCCGATCGCAATTGATGGTACCTGTGTGCGTATCGGGGCCATGCGTTGTCATAGTCAGGCGTTGACCATCAAGTTGACCAGGGATGTTCCTGTTTCCGATGTGGAGTCTATCCTGGCTGAGGCCAATGAGTGGGCGACGGTTGTTCCCAATGATCGTGACCTGACTATGTCTGATCTGACCCCGACCAAGGTGACCGGTACCTTGTCCATTCCTGTGGGCCGTATCCGTAAAATGAATATGGGACCTGAGTATCTGAACGCCTTCACTGTGGGTGATCAGTTGCTGTGGGGCGCGGCTGAACCTCTGCGCCGCATGTTGCGTATCTTGCGCGAGGCCTGATTGTGCCTGGGCTGGCCGCTGTCGCGGCCAGTCTTCTCTTGCTTTTCTGCCGCTCTTTGAGCACTTCTCAAAATATCCCTATTCTCACGGTTTTCGGTGCTTGTGCATGGCTCCGAGTGATCTATCCTCAATAGATATCGGTCGGCGAAAAAAACCGAGTTTTGTGCATTGGGTCTAATTTTATGCGACCGGGGAGTCCCCCAACCTGTTCTGAATGGCCCTGTTGTTGCTAAAAAGCTATTTATAATGAATACTTACGGCCATTACTGGAGAATCATTCGAGGTTTGTTCTTCAACTTCGGGTGGTATTCTTCGCAGCCAGACCGATGATCGCGTCGGAGTAGCACGTTTCGACCGCAATCGTCGTTTACAGTCATGATGGCTCTGTGGGGCGAGGGGATAACAAAAGGAACGTTCTATGCGTCTTCGTAAGCTGGCGTTAGCCGTGGGTTTGGCGGGAGCCTTGGGGGCAGAGTTAGCCAGTGCCCTGGGGCTTGGAGAAATAAAACTCAATTCCACTTTGAATCAGCCGCTGGAAGCAGAAATTAAGCTGCTTCAGGCGAGGGATCTCTCGAAAGATGAGATTCTGGTCGCGATTGCGTCCCGTGAGGATTTCCAGCGAGCGGGTATTGATCGTCTGTTTTTCCTGACTGAGCTGCGTTTTGAGGTGGTGCTCGAAGGGCCGTCAGCGCCGTTTGTACGAGTGACCAGCCGCAAGCCGGTTCGTGAACCCTACCTGAATTTTCTGCTCGAAACCCAATGGCCCAGCGGCCGTATCTTGCGTGAATATACGCTGTTGATGGATTTGCCCGTCTTTTCCGACGACAACGTCCGTCCGGTGCAGAGCGCCCGCACAGCACCGCAAGCGCCTGTGGGTGAGCCGCGCCGCGAGGTGCAGCCCCGTTCTCAGCAGCCGGCGACTGTTTCCCGCCGTGAGCCGGCAGCCGAGCGTCAAAGCACTCCCCGTCAGGTTGCCAGATCTGACGCCCGTGGTGGCAATGTCTATGGGCCCGTCAGTTCCAGCGATACTTTGTGGGAGATTGCCCTGAATGTACGCCCCAGCCGGGAGTTCAGTGTCCATCAGACGATGCTGGCGATTCAGAGCCTTAATCCTGAGGCGTTTATCAATGGCAATATCAACCTGCTGCGCAAAGGGCAAGTGCTCCGGGTGCCCAGTGCGGACGATATCGCCGGTGTCAACAGCCGCCAGGCCGTCAGTGAAGTGGCTTACCAGAATGAGCAGTGGAGCAGCGGTAATCTCGGCGCGCAGCTGGCGGGGGGCAAACGCCGCGCGACCAGGGCTGAGAGTAATGAAGAGGTGTCAGGTCGCCTGAAGGTGGCGGGCAGCTCGTCTTCGTATGATTCCGAATCTGGACGCGCCGCCGGTGAGACAGGTGGCGATACTGAGGGCCTTCAGGGTGAGCTCAGTTCCGCATTGGAGGAGCTTGACAAGTCTCGCAGGGAAAACGCTGAACTTACTGATCGGGTGAGGGAGCTCGAAGAGCAGATAGGTACCATGGAGCGGTTGCTTGAGGTGTCCAGTCAGGAGCTGCGCGCCCTGCAATTGGCCAGTCAGCAATCTGAACGGGATCTGGCGGTTTCTGAAGGTGCTACCGCTCCCACACAAGACGATACCCTTGTCAGTGCGACGCCGGCGGCACCGCCGGTTACAGCGACTCCCACACCTCCTCCAGCCACTAAACCTCCTTCGACGCCCGATCCAACCAGTGTTGTCCGGTCCCAGCCGAAGCCGCCGTCGTTGATGGATAGGCTGATGGATAACCTGCTGTACATCGGCGGGGGGTTGCTCGCGGTGGTTGTGGGGGTATTGTTACTGCTGAGACGACGACAGTCTGAGGAGGAGGAAACAGAACTGGTGCCAGCGCCAGTTGCTGAGCCGGAGCAGCCGGTGTTTGAGGAGCCAGAGGCAGAGACCACTGAAGAGCTGGTTGAAGAAGCGGCTGTTGATGAGGACATTTTGTCTGAATTGGACGCGGATGCCGACGCTCTGTTTGAAGAGCAGGAAACAGAGGCCGAAGCCGAACCTTCGTTGTCTACCGAGTCTCAGACCGGCGACGCGGTTGGCGAAGCGGATATCTATATCGCCTACGGCAAATTGGACCAGGCAGAGGAAATGCTGCTGAAGTCTTTGGAAGCAGATGAAAATGATTTGTCCGCTCGCTTGAAATTGATGGAGGTCTACACCGAGACCAAAGAGCTGGACAAGTTTGATCAGCAATACGCTCGGGTTGTGGCCGCTAATGATTCAGGTGCCACTGCCAGGGCCGAAGATCTGCGCATGCAGTTCGAGGATGCCCCCGCATTTGATGACGCCCTGTTGGGGGAAGAGCCTTCAGCTTTGGAAGATCAGCCCTCAGCGTTGGAAGATCAGCCTTCAGCGTTGGAAGATCAGCCCTCAGCGACAGATGATCAGTCCGAAGATTTCGCCATGGATTTTGATCTCGGCGACGACGGGGTGGAAGCTGCTCAGGACGAAGAGCTGGATCTTGATCTCACCGATCTGGAGGTGGATTCTTCAGAAGCTCTCGATCTCGATCTCGATTTGGGTGATGTGGAAACCGAAGAGGATGGTTCAGAGGTTTCGTTCGATCTTAATCTGGAAGACGACTTCGCCACTGAAACTGAATCGGCGGAGTCGGAACTGGCGGCAGACACTTCCCTCGAATTAGATCTTGGAGAGCTGGAAGACAGCGCTGATCTGGATGTTCAAGGCGATGAGGGGGCTGTAGAAGAAGGCTCTGCGGCTGAAGAGGAATTCTCTCTGGACTGGGATGTCGAAACCTCGGAATCCGACAGTGCGGAGATGGATTTATCTGCAGAGCTGAACGAGTTGGACAACGCGCTCGACGCGGATTTTGACGCAGAAGCTCCAGCACTTGAGGAATCGGAAGAGCTCTCAGTCGACGAGGAACCTGAAGCCGAATTCGATCTGTCTGCCGAATTTGAGGAGCAACCACCCGAACCGGAGTCCGAAGAAGAACCTTCGGCGTTCTTCGAAGAAGAATCCGCTTTGCTTGACGAGGATCTCTCTTTTGAGGAGCCCTCAGCTGTTGAAGAGCCCTCAGCCGATCAAGAGCCCTCAGCGGAATTTGAAGAATTTGCCACGGAATTTGAGGAGCCCTCAGCCGATGAGGAGCCCCCGGCCGATGAAGAGCCCTCAGCCGATGAAGAGCCCTCAGCCGATGAAGAGCCCTCCGCTGACCTGGATGCCGACCTGCAAGAGTTGGCGGCAGAGTTTGATAGCGAGGATGCTCTAGAACTCGACGATGAGGCAACCGAAGCCATCGACGCCGACGCCATTAACGCTGAACTCGAAGCCATGGACCTGGAAACGGAGACAGAGTCAGAGGCGGATCTGCAGCCCGCAGAGGCGGACTTTGACCTCGAGTTTCCCGATGACAGCGATGACGACGCGCTTGAGTCTGAGAGCCTGGAAGCGGAGTTGGATCTCAGCGCTGAGGATGATCAGCTCGGCGAAGCTTTTGATCTCGATGATGACAAAATTGAGGCCGATATTGATCTCTCGGCACTGGATGATGAGGTTGATGCCCTGGCATCCGATATGGATCTCACTTCCGAAGACGAAGGCGACCAGACTGCTGATTTGGAGGAATTCAGCCTGGACACCGATCTGTCAGGTGATCTGGATTTGGATGCGGTGCTGGATGTCGAAACGGAGGAAGAAGGCACCGATATTCCTACGCTGGCAGAAGCACCCGTTGACGATGATGTCACTTTGGTGCGTGCGGAAACGGTTGAAGCAGTCACTGATATGTCTGACGACCTGGATGACACGCTGATGCGTGAGCCGGAAGTTGAGACGGAACTGCCGGCGGCTGAAAGTGCGCAGGATGATGTTTTCAGTGAGGCACTGTCCGAGTTACCCGAACCAGAAGATGCACTCGCGGGCGACGATGACCTCACGGATGAAGACCTGGACGCCGAGCTGGATTTTCTGGCAGATACTGATGAGGCGGCGACCAAGTTGGATCTCGCAAGAGCCTATATTGATATGGGTGATCAGGATGGCGCCAAAGACATTCTCGATGAAGTGGTTCAGGAAGGCAGCGACGAGCAAAAACAGGAGGCCGAGGAGCTGCTTTCCCGTATAGGCTAATCACTTTTTATTTCCCCCTCGGAATCAGGGGTCAGGGTATCATGAGGTCAGACGCTTCAATTTGAAAACAAGCAGTCTGACCCCATGATAACCCCTTTCTTTGACTGTTCCCTATCCTATGTCCGATATTTATCCTCCCACCCAAAAGCCCTACAGCCGTAACGTTGAAATCCTGGAAGAAGGGGTATTCCCTGAACAGATGCATCGGATTGCTCTGGGGGTGGAATACAATGGGGCGGCCTTTCACGGCTTTCAAAAACAGCCCAGCGGCGTGGATACCGTGCAGCAGCGTTTGGAAACGGCACTTTCCAAGGTGGCGGATGAATCGCTGACACTGGTCTGCGCCGGTCGCACAGATACTGGTGTTCACGGCACTAATCAGATCGTGCATTTTGATACCCTGTCTTGCCGGCCATCCAAGGCCTGGACCATGGGGGTGAATGCACTTATACCCGACACCGTCAGCGTCAAATGGGCGAAAGAGGTCTCCCCCCGGTTTCATGCGCGCTTTAGCGCTCGCAATCGTACCTATCGCTATGTGATATACAATGGACCCAGTCGTCCGGCCTTGGGGTTTGAGCAGTTAACCTGGGTTCGCCATTCACTGGATCTGGAAGCCATGCGTCAAGGTGCTGCTGTGCTGATCGGGCGGCACGACTTCAGTTCCTTTCGGGCCTCCCAGTGTCAGGCGCGCAGTCCGGTGCGGGAGATCCACTATCTGCATATTGCGAGGCGCGGTGAGCTGGTAGTGGTTGAGATTCAGGCCAATGCGTTTCTTCATCACATGGTGCGCAACATCATGGGCGTGTTGCTGGCGGTGGGCAAGGGAGAGCAGCCTTCTGAGTGGGTGAGCGAGGTGCTGGAGCATCGTGATCGCCGTAAAGGTGGGGTGACCGCCAAGCCCAATGGCCTGCATCTGGTGGCGGTGGATTACCCTGTGTCCTTTCAGCTGCCGAGCGCCAGTCCCGGACCGGTATTTTTTGCCGAGTCTCTGGGCGCATTCGGTGATGAACATAATCGATGAATGCCTTTGACCACGGGCGATAGCGGTGATTGAGCGGAAGCATTTCCCGCACAAATCTGCTAGTATCGCGCTCTTGTTTTACACAGTCCTTTTAGTTATTCATGAATTCCCCTGTCAGAGTCAAAATTTGCGGTATCACCTCTGAGGCCGATGCAGAGGCGGCCGTTGCGGCGGGTGCGGATGCCATCGGCCTGGTGTTTTACTCCAAGAGCCCTCGCTATGTTGAGCCACAGCAGGCGGCGGCTATCGCCAGAATCGTGGGGCCATTTGTCACCGTTGTGGGTTTGTTTGTCAATGAGTCGGCGACTCAGGTCAAGCAACTCTGCGATGAGGTGGGCCTGCACCTGCTGCAGTTTCATGGCGATGAAGATGAGCAATATTGTCGCCATTTTGGGCAACCCTATATGAAAGCGCTGCGTATGAAACCAGAGCTGGACGTGGCTCCCTTGATCAACCAGTATCCCAGTGCCGCTGGTATTCTGCTGGATGCCTATCGCCCCGGTGTGCCGGGGGGCACAGGAGAGACTTTTGACTGGCAGCGAGTCCCTCGCAATCCTCCGCGCCCTCTGGTGTTGGCGGGAGGTCTGAACCCTGAAAACGTTGCCGTCGCCGTGCAAGCGACTGGCGTCTACGGGGTGGATGTCAGCGGTGGCGTTGAATCCAGCCCAGGCCAAAAAGATGCCGAAAAGATAGCGACCTTTGTGCGTCGCGCCAAAACCGGAGAAAACAGTGAGTGAAGTAGAAAAGCAGGCAGCCGTGGATTATTCCCAATTCCCGGACAGCCGGGGCCACTTTGGTCCTTACGGGGGCAAGTTTGTGTCCGAAACGCTGATGCCGGCTCTGGAAGAGCTTGAGCAGATGTACACTCGCCTGAAGGACGACCCGGCCTTCCAGGCTGAATTCGATAAGGATCTGGCCCATTACGTTGGCCGGCCTTCGCCGCTCTATCATGCGGAGCGATGGAGCGAGCAGCTGGGTGGAGCGCAGATTTATCTCAAGCGTGAGGATCTCAACCACACTGGCGCGCACAAGGTTAACAACACAATCGGCCAGGCTCTGTTGGCAAAATACAGTGGCAAGTCCCGCATTATTGCCGAGACCGGTGCTGGTCAACATGGTGTGGCGTCTGCCACCGTGGCCGCGCGATTGGGGTTGAAGTGCGAAGTTTACATGGGCGCCGAAGACGTTCAACGTCAGGCATTGAATGTTTATCGCATGAAATTGCTGGGTGCGGAGGTACACGCTGTTGAATCCGGTTCCCGGACGTTAAAAGACGCCATGAACGAAGCCATGCGTGACTGGGTCACCAACGTCGATGACACCTTCTACATTATTGGTACTGTCGCCGGACCACATCCCTATCCGCAGCTGGTACGTGACTTCCAGTGCGTAATCGGCCGCGAGGCACGCCAACAGTGTCTGGATATGACGGGGCGTCTGCCCGATGCCCTTGTGGCCTGTGTGGGTGGTGGTTCCAATGCTATCGGCTTGTTTCATCCATTCCTGTCCGATGACAGTGTCAGGATTTACGGGGTGGAAGCCGGCGGATACGGGGTTGAGACAGGGCAGCATGCGGCTCCGTTGAACGATGGTATTCCCGGCGTTCTGCACGGTAATCGCACCTACCTGATGGAAGATGAAGACGGCCAGATCATAGAAACCCACTCAGTTTCTGCGGGACTCGATTATCCCGGAGTTGGACCGGAGCATTCCTGGTTAAAGGATATTGGACGCGCGGAATATGTGGCTATCAACGACGACGAAGCCATGGACGCGTTCCGTACCCTCACTCGGGTAGAAGGTATTATGCCGGCACTGGAATCCAGCCATGCGTTGGCCTACGCCGCTAAACTGGCCAAGACCATGTCAAAAGACGAGACCATTGTGGTCAACCTGTCGGGGCGCGGTGACAAGGATATCCTCACCGTAGCAGCCATTGATGGAATCGAGGTCTAAGCCCCATGAATCGAATTGAATCCTGTTTAAATCAAGCCCGGCAAGACGGCCGCAAGGCACTGGTGGCCTACATCGTTAACGGTGATCCCGTGCCTGAGGCGACGCTGACCACCATGCACGCGATGGTGGAAACCGGTGTCGATATTATCGAGTTGGGTGTGCCTTTTTCCGATCCCATGGCAGAAGGGCCGGTGATTGCCTTGGGGCACGAACGTGCGCTGGCCAATAAGACCTCATTGAAGTCCACAATGGCCGTGGTCAAGGAATTTCGCCAAACCAATAATCACACACCAGTAGTGCTGATGGGCTATGCAAACCCGGTCGAACGCATGGGATACCAAACCTTTGCACAAAATGCGGGCGACGCAGGTGTAGACGGATTGCTGACGGTGGATCTGCCTGCAGAAGAGGCTGGACCGCTCAACCAGGAGCTGAAAAAGGTAGGTATTGAAAATATCTTCCTGCTGGCTCCAACGACGACACCGGAACGCGCGGACACGATCATGGGTGTGGCCAGTGGCTTCCTCTATTATGTCTCCCTCAAGGGTGTGACTGGAGCGGGGCACCTGGATGTCACCTCCGTGGAAGAGAAGCTGGCGGCCTGGCGAGGCCGGACTGAACTGCCCATCTGCGTGGGATTTGGCATCAAAGACGCCGATACCGCCAAAGCCATTGCCCGAACCGCCGATGGCGCCGTGGTGGGCAGCGTGCTGGTCGACGCGATGGGCAAGGCCGCCGATCAGTCGGCGGAGGATATTGCCAAGGCGGTGTGTGATCTGTTGCAGCCGATCCGTGCCGGTCTGGATGAACTGAAAGATTAACCACCTATCACAGAGACGTGATCTTATGAGTTGGATTGACAAGATTGTCCCCTCCGCTGTGCGCACCCAGCGTGGTCGCGGGCAAAGCAAAGTGCCCGAAGGGCTGTGGAAGAAATGCGTCAAGTGCAGTGCGGTGCTCTACCGCCCTGAACTGGAGCGTAACTTGGACGTTTGTCCAAAGTGTGACCACCATATGCGCATTGGCGCACGTCGCCGTTTGGATGTGTTCCTCGATGAGGGCAATCGCCAGGAACTGGCGGTCGAGGTGGAGCCTATCGACCGCCTCAAGTTCAAGGATCTGAAGAAGTACAAAGATCGCCTGAGCGCTGCCCAAAAGGCTACCGGCGAAAAAGACGCGCTGGTGGCAATGCGCGGGGAGTTAAACGGCAAGCCTGTCGTGGCGGTTGCCTTTGAATTTGCTTTTCATGGTGGCTCTATGGGTTACGTGGTGGGAGAGAAGTTCACCCGTGCCGCTCAGGTGGCCCTGGAAGAGGACATTCCCCTGATCTGTTTTTCCGCCACAGGCGGCGCACGCATGCAGGAGGCCCTGATCTCCCTGATGCAGATGGCCAAGACCAGCGCTGTGATTGAGCGTTTGAAGCAACAGGGCACGCCCTACATCTCAATCATGACCGACCCCGTTTATGGCGGTGTATCCGCCAGTCTGGCCCTGCTCGGGGATATTAACGCGGCGGAGCCGGGTGCCCGCGCCGGTTTTGCAGGCCCTAATATCATTGAGCAGACCATTCGCCAGAAACTGCCCGCCGGATTTCAGCGAGCGGAGTTCCTGTTGGACCACGGTGCGATCGATATGATCATTCCCCGTGCGGAAATGCGCGATCGCATCTCTGGGTTGTTGGCCAAATTCACAGAACGCCCTGCGGCGTGATCTGGCTCGGCTTCGCTGCTACAATGCAGCCCAGCCGGACCCCAAAATAAAAAAGCCCCGTGACGGGGCTTTTTTATTTTGGGGACGAGATATGATCCAACCCACTGACTGACTCCTACGCTGACGACAAGGGCAAACAGCAAGGTCATATAGCCGATGAGATTTTCCCAATTGCAGGACTGGCTGAGCTGGCAGGAGACACTGCACAGCTCAGAGATAGATATGGGGCTTGAACGGGTAAGAGCCGTTGCCGAACGCATGGGGTTGCTGCAGCCTGAGGCCAAGGTGGTCTCTGTTGCCGGAACCAACGGCAAAGGGTCCTGTGTGGCCACGCTTGAGCTCTTGTGTCGTCAGCGCGGCGACAAAGTTGGAGCCTTTACATCTCCCCATCTGCTGCATTACAACGAGCGCATCCGGGTCGACGGGCAATCGGTAGAGGATGCGTTGATTTGTGAATCTTTTGAGCGCATTGACCAGGCTCGCGGCGATATCTCGCTGACCTATTTTGAGTTCGGTACCCTTGCAGCCATCGATATTTTCCAGCAACTGAATGTCGACGTTATGTTGCTGGAAGTCGGGTTGGGTGGACGATTGGATGCCGTTAATATCCTGGATGCCGATGTGGCTGTGGTGACCTCGATCGATCTCGACCATCAGGACTGGCTGGGTTCGGATATCAATGTTATCGGGCGGGAAAAAGCCGGTATCTACCGCCCGAACCGCTGGGCTATCTGCGCAGACCTTGGGGCACCTGAGACTGTGGCGGACTATGCACACGAGATTGGCGCCTTGTGGGTCGCTATGGGCATGTCCATGAATATGGAGCAGCACTCAGGGCATTGGGACTTCAGCGGTGTGACGTCGGAGGGTGAGCCACTGGAGCTGTATCATTTACCACTTCCCCGATTGCCACTGGTCAGCGTGGCCGCAGCCCTGCAGGCGTTCGCACTGCTGGACGGGCACCTGGATGATGAGGTGGCTAAGGTGATGACTCAGCTGGAATTGCCCGGTAGGGCTCAGCATATCAACGTCCATGGGGTTGAGTATATTTTGGACGTGGCTCATAACCCCGCCGCCGCCGCCTTGCTGGCGGAACACCTCGGCAGCCTGGAGCCGGCCACGACCCACGCCATCACCGCTATCATGGCAGACAAAGACCGACAGGGTGTTCTCAAACCCTTGCTTTCTCAAGTGACGCACTGGCATGTTGCCGAGTTGTCTCATATTCCCAGGGCGGCCACCGCTGACCAGCTGCTGGGCGATTTCACGGAACTTGGCGTTGACGCCGGGCGCCATGGCGATGTCGCCTCTGCGATCGCGAATACCAACGCTGTTGCCGGCGATCGGGTGGTGATTATGGGCTCCTTTTTTACCGTGGCTGAGGCAATGGCTGTGCTTGGAGGGCAGGTTAGTGGATGACGGACTGAAACAGCGGCTTGTCGGGGCCGCCGTGCTGGGGGCGCTCGGAATCATTTTCATACCGGTGTTGTTTGACAATGAACAACGCCGCACGGTGGATCGCACCAGTCAGATACCACCCGCGCCCACCATTGCTCCCCTGGAGATAAAACCGCCCACCCGTCGCGACGATATCGAACCGGTCAAGCCCGCGGCAGAGATGTATCAGCTGTTACCTGAGGAGGCTGGTCCGGTCGCTGAATCCAGACCCTTGGGCGAAAGCAAGCCCGCGGCAGTGCCTGAGGCAATCAAACCGCCATCATCGACTGGTAAAAAAGCGGTGCTGGATGAGCAGGGGGTACCCAAGGCCTGGGCGGTGCAGGTTGCCAGTTATAAGACCCCGGAGCGCGCCAATGTACTGCGGGATCAGCTTTTGGCGGACGATTACCCCGCTTTTAGTCGTACACTTAAGACCAGCAAGGGTGTGGTGACGAGAGTGTACGTCGGTCCCAAAATCAACCGTGACAAGGCCGGGCAACTGAAACGGGAGCTGGATAAGGCCCTGTCGCTTGAAACTCTGGTGGTCAAATTTTCACCCTCGGCGTCGTCGAAATAATCCGTCGTGGATATCGTCCCCCGAGCTTTGTTAGAATGCCGCCCCATCAAAGGGCAATGCAGAAGGGCATGCGTGCACCATTGTGAAACAGCAATCGTGAAACACTTATCGTGAACTGGGCAGACTGGACAATCATTGGCATTCTGGCGGTTTCCAGCCTGATCGGCCTCAGACGCGGACTTATCAAAGAGGCCTTGTCCCTGGCGTGCTGGGTCGCCGCGTTTTTTGTCGCCGTGACCTTCAGAGAACCCATGTCTGTATTGCTGCAGGACACTATCGATCTGCCCTCCGTGCGCCAATTGGCGGCATTTGGTCTGCTCTTTGTCGCCACCCTGGTTGTAGGAGCCATGGTGAATTATCTGATTTCCGAGTTGGTGCGTATGACCGGTTTGTCCGGCACCGACCGTCTGTTGGGCATGGTATTTGGGATGGGCCGCGGAGTGGTGGTGGTTCTGGCCCTGTTACTGTTGGTGCCGCTGTTGGTCCCCATTGATCAGGACCCCTGGTGGCAACATTCGAAAGTGATACCCCACTTTCTGACCATGGAAGACGGAGCGCGCCAATTGGCGGCAAATTTGTCGGCGAAGATTCTATCGTTATTCTAAAATATTCCTGTTTGAGGTGAGGTTAGCCAGATATGTGCGGCATTGTTGGTGTTGTCGGTAAAAGTGATGTCAATTTGCAGTTGTATGATGCCCTGACGATGCTGCAGCATCGCGGGCAGGACGCTGCGGGCATCCTCACCTGTCATCAGGGGCGATTTGCCCAGCAGAAGGCCCTGGGGCTGGTGCGCGACGTGTTCCGCACCCGTCACATGCAGCGGCTGGTCGGTAAGGCAGGCATTGGCCATGTACGCTACCCCACTGCGGGCAGTTCCGGCCCCGCGCTTGCCCAGCCCTTCTATGTTAACTCCCCCTACGGCATTGCCCTGGCCCACAACGGTAACCTGACCAACACCGCCGAAGTCAGCGATGATCTGTATCGAACCGACCTTCGCCATGTGAATACCGACTCGGACTCGGAGGTGCTGCTCAATGTCTTCGCCCAGGAACTGTTGAAGATCAATAAGTTACAGCCAGCACCAGCGGATGTGTTCACGGCCATTGCGGGTATGCACAAACGTGTTCGGGGGGGGTATGCCTGCGTCGCTCTGATTGCGGACTATGGTTTGGTGGCATTCCGGGATCCCAGCGGTATTCGCCCACTGGTGTTCGGCAAGCGCGAAACGAAAAAGGGCACTGAGTACATGGTCGCGTCTGAAAGTGTGGCGCTGGATGTATTGGGGTATGAACTGATGCGCGATGTGGCCCCTGGTGAGGCGGTGTTTATTACTGCCGAGGGAGAGTTGCACACGCAGCAGTGTTCTGACGTTGCCAAGCTGACCCCTTGCATCTTTGAACATGTCTATTTTGCCCGCCCGGATTCCATTATGGATGGTATTTCCGTTTATAAGTCCCGTCTGCGACAGGGAGAACGGCTGGCGGAGAAGATTCTCAAGGAGCGTCCCAATCACGATATTGATGTGGTGATACCCATTCCCGACAGTAGTCGTGTGGCGGGCCAGGCGCTGGCCCATTCGCTGGGGGTGAAGTTCCGCGAGGGACTGGTCAAGAATCGCTATATTGGCCGCACTTTCATCATGCCGGGGCAGCAGCAGCGCAAGAAATCGGTGCGTCAGAAGCTGAACCCCATTCGTCTGGAGTTTGAAGGCAAGAATGTTATGTTGGTGGATGACTCCATTGTACGGGGAACCACCTGCCAGCAGATTATTCAGATGGCTCGCGATGCCGGTGCCGCCAAGGTTTACTTTGCTTCTGCCGCTCCTGCGGTGAAGTACCCGAATGTCTACGGGATCGATATGCCCACGGCCAAAGAGCTGATTGCCCACGGTCGGACCGATGAAGAGGTTTGCGAGGAAATTGGCGCTGATTGGCTCATCTATCAGGATCTCGAGGATCTGATCGAGGCTTCCCGCGAGGGTAACGAATCCATTGAACAGTTTGATTGCTCGGTGTTTACCGGTGAGTATGTTACTGCTGATGTCGATGCCGGTTACTTCGAAAAACTGGACGCAGCTCGCAATGACAGTGTGAAATCCGAGAGTGACAATTCCATAGATCAAGGCGACAATGCGGTCATCGGTCTCCATAACGACAATGATGCAGCGGAGGCCAGTTAAAGCTGGACGGCATTGAAACAACGGCAGCGCTATTGGCTGCCGTTTTTGTTTCTGGCATCCAACGATTTGCAAGGACACACAATGACAGATTTTGACCAAGACCTCCTGAAACAAGTCGGGCTGGATACCCTGGCCGTCAGGGCAGGACAAGTGCGCACTGCGGAGGGGGAGCATGGTGAGCCCATCTTTACCACCTCCAGTTATGTGTTTGATTCGGCCGCGGCGGCGGCCGCGCGTTTCAGTGGCGAAGAAGCGGGCAATGTGTATTCCCGTTACACCAACCCCACCGTACGCATGTTCCAGGAGCGTATTGCAGCGCTGGAAGGTGGCGAGGCGGCCGTTGCCACTTCATCGGGCATGGCGGCGATTCTCAGCACTTGCATGGCTCTGTTGCAGGCGGGTGATCACGTGGTATGTTCGCGCAGTGTCTTCGGTACCACCACAGCTCTGTTTAACCGGTACATGAAAAAATTCGGGGTCAACACCACGTTTGTGGACCCAACCGATATGACGCAGTGGCAGGATGCGATCACCGACAGCACTCGCCTGTTATTCTTGGAAACCCCCTCCAACCCCCTGTGTGATGTGGTGGATCTGAAGGCGTTGTCGGCACTGGCGAAGCAATCGGACAGTCTGTTGGTGGTGGATAACTGTTTCTGCACTCCAGCTTTGCAAAAGCCCTTGGAGCTGGGAGCTGATATTGTTGTGCACTCGGCCACCAAATACCTTGATGGCCAGGGCCGCTGTGTCGGTGGTGTTGTGGTTGGTCCCGCTGACTTGATGGAAGATGTGCTGATTTTCCTGCGCACCGCCGGGCCCACCATGAGCCCGTTTAATGCCTGGGTATTCCTGAAGGGGCTGGAAACCCTGCGTTTACGGATGGACGCGCACTCCGCCAATGCGCTGGAACTGGCGCAATGGCTGGATCAGCAGCCTCAGATAGAAAAGGTGTTCTACGCCGGCCTGCCCGATCATCCCGGTCATCAGTTGGCTGTGGAGCAACAGCGAGGTTTCGGCGGGGTTCTGTCATTCAGGGTCAAAGGCGATAAGGCCGCCGCCTGGCGTTTTATTGACGCCACTCGGGTGATGTCGTTAACCGCCAATCTTGGTGATGCCAAGACCACGATCGTGCATCCGGGTACCACCACCCATGGCCGCTTGTCGGACGAGGAGAAGGCCGAGGCCGGCATTACCGATAATCTGATTCGGGTTGCGGTGGGGCTGGAGGATGTCAATGATCTCAAGACGGATTTGCAGCGGGGTATCGACGCGCTCTAACGGAAAAGCAGTCTATGGAAAAACTGATCCAGACACTGGTAAAGGATATCGGCCAGGTGTTGTTGGGCAAAGAAGAGCAGGTCAAAATGGCACTGACCTGTTTATTCGCCCGCGGCCATTTGTTGCTGGAAGATTTACCGGGCATGGGCAAAACCACACTGGCCCATGCGCTGGCCAATGTGATGGGCCTGCAGTACAACCGTGTACAGTTTACCAGCGACCTGCTGCCGGCCGATATTCTGGGTGTGTCGGTATTTGATCGCACCAGTAATGCCTTTAACTTCCACCCGGGGCCGGTGTTCACCCAGGTGCTGTTGGCGGATGAAATCAACCGCACCACACCCAAGACCCAAAGCGCATTGCTGGAAGCGATGGCGGAGCACCAGGTGACCGTGGACGGCGAGACCCGGGATTTACCCGAGCCGTTCTTTGTCATCGCCACTCAAAACCCGGTCAGCCAGTCGGGTACCTTTCCTCTCCCCGAATCCCAGCTGGACCGATTCCTGATGCGGATTGAGCTCGGTTATCCCGACGCCGATGCTGAGTTGGCGATGTTTAAAGGGCAGGATCCCTCGCGTCGCCTGGGAGAAATCAAACCCCGCATCACCTTGGAGCAGTTGGCCAAGATTCAGGCCAGTGTTGAGCAGGTTCATGCCAGCGACAGCCTGTTGGGTTATCTGCAGCGCCTGGTGCAATACACCCGTACATCATCCGATTTTGCCTATGGAATCTCTCCCCGCGGCGCTCTGGCGCTGCTGCACTGCGCCCGAACCTGGGCTCTGGTACACGGACGAGACCATGTATTGCCGGAGGATCTGCAACAGGTCATGCCAGCGGTGGTGGCTCACAGATTGCGAGACGCCGCCGACTATGGTGATCAAAGCGGCTATGCTCTCGTGGAAAAAGTGCTAAATAGCGTGGATGTACTGGCGGCATAAACCATTAGTGCCGCTGGTGTGCTATCACTTAAGCAAGTGGACGTAAGTAGGGGACATCCCAAGGAGATTGCATGAATATCGAAGATTACCTGCGGATTCTTGCCAAGAATGATGGCTCGGATCTCTACCTCAGTACCGGTGCACCGCCTTGCGCCAAATTTCAGGGCACTTTAAAACCTCTTGGCAAAGAGCCGCTTAAGACGGGTCAGATAGCGGAAATCGCCGATGCCATTATGGATGCTGAACAGCGGGAGCAGTTTGAAAAAGACCTGGAAATGAATCTCGCGATTTCGCTGGCCAATACCGGGCGTTTCCGAATCAATATTTTCAAACAGCGTAACGAGGTTTCCATTGTTGCCCGTAACATTAATACCGATATCCCCAAGTTTGAAGACTTGAAGCTTCCTCCAATCCTCAAAGACGTAGTGGAGTCCAAGCGAGGCCTGATTCTGTTTGTCGGAGGCACCGGCTCGGGTAAATCCACGTCACTGGCGGCGCTGATTGATCATCGCAACTCATCCAGCGGTGGTCATATCATCACTATTGAAGACCCGGTTGAGTATGTGCACAAGCACAAAAAGTGTATCGTCAATCAGCGCGAAGTGGGTGTGGACACCCGCAGCTTCCACAACGCGCTGATTAATACCTTACGTCAGGCCCCGGACGTGATTTTGATCGGTGAGATTCGGGATAGAGAGACCATGGAGCATGCCCTGGCGTTTGCGGAAACAGGGCACCTGGCAATATCGACGCTGCACGCCAACAACGCCAACCAGGCGCTGGAGCGTATCGTCAACCTGTTCCCGGAGGAGAGGCGGCCACAATTGCTGCTCGGCCTGGGGCAAAATCTGCGCGCCTTTGTCTCCCAGCGCTTGATTCCAACCGTGGATGGCAAACGATGCGCCGCGGTGGAGGTCCTGCTCGGTACCAAGACCATTGAAGAACTGGTCATTAAGGGTGAATTCGAGAACATTAAGGAAATCATGGAAAAGTCGGAAAATCTGGGTATGAGAACCTTTGATTCCGCACTCTTCCACCTTTACAAAGAAGGCAGGATCAGCATGGAGGAGGCGCTAAAGAATGCCGACTCTGCCAACAACCTGCGCTTGAGGATCAAGCTCGATGAACAGGGCGGCAAACTCAGTGCGGAGGATGTCGACGGGGACAAAGAGGGCGGTGGCCTGAACCTGAGCCTGGAGGAAATCGAAGAGGATCAGGACGAGGATAACCCGTTTCCGGATCTCTAATCCGGCAATGCAATGCCCAGGTTGCTACAGTCAAATTCCCTTAATTCGCGTCGCAGGGATTTGACGGCGGACGGGGCACTGCTGGCGCAGGACAGCGATTCCAGCAACCATTGCTGGCACTGCAGTTCCTGTTCGTAGAGTTCATGTTGCTCCATTGCAGGGTCAAAGCTGTCGCGGTCATTGAGCATGGCGATAAACTGAGCGACGGTGGATTGTGATAATCCGGCGGCGGTCTCAGAGTCATCAATGCTGTCATCGAGCGTCATCTGCAGAGCGCTGGTCAACAGCAGGCAGGCATCCAGCGCCGGATAAATTCCGTAGCCATCTTCTTCGGTGGGCTCGTGGGGGGTGATTTCCTGTACTTTCAGGAGGGCTTTTTCCAGGTTTTTATGGGAGGTTAACTGCCCGGCCAGGTATTCCCATATCTTGCCCAGCACTTTACGGTAGACCGCGCTGTCCGCTTCTTGATCGAGTGCTTCACAGTACAGGACATAGTTGGGGTAGTGGCGCTCGCAGAGTGCGGCGATAAAGGCGATCTTTTGCCAGTGTTCCGACAGGGTGGCGGTCATTGCGTTTCCCTTGCAGCTGGTAAATCTGGCCGCCATGATAACAATTGATACGGTTCTCTCACAGCCCGATCGTCGAGGAATTCAAAAAACCATGAACGCCTATGAACGTCTGAGCGGATATTTCCAACAGCGTTTTCAGCGCTGGGTTCAACGTCGGTTGCAACCTGCCAGCCGACAGCAACTCAATAACCGTCGTCTGTTTATCTTTCCGTCGCGGGCGGGTTTTGCGTATCTGTTGGTCACATTACTGCTGTGGTTGATCGGCACCAACTACGAAAACAATCTGGTGCTGTCGCTCGCGTTTTTCCTGCTCTCCTTGTTCATTGTCTGCATCCATCACACTTTTTTTAATCTGTCCGGGCTGGAGATTGAATATCTGCGTTCGGCCCCCTGTTTCCTCGGCGAGGAAGGTGAACTGGAGATGCAACTGCAGCGTCGTAGCGGGGAGGGCAAAGAAGCCGTCATGCTGGCTTATGATCGGGAATTGCCTCAAGAGGTGGATCTGATCGACACTCGCAGCACCAAGGTTAAGCTGTTTATAGGGGGCCAACGACGAGGTTGGTACGATCCAGGTCGGCTGTTGGTGGAAAGCCACTATCCACTGGGGTTGGTGCGTTGTTGGAGTTGGCTTGATATGGACGCGAGGTTATTGGTGTATCCCAAACCGGTGGCAGGTGGAGAAATGCCACTCAGCCAGGGCGGCGACTCTGAAGGGGATCGTCTGGACGAACAGGGCGCGGAAGACTTTCATGGATTCAAAGCATACCAACCGGGCATGTCCCCTCGACATATCGCCTGGAAACACTATGCCCGCGGTCAGGGTTTACACAGTAAGGAATATGCCAGTTATCGCGAGCCTAAACTGTGGCTGGATTGGGACGCCCTGCAGGGGATGGGGCGTGAGGCCAGGTTATCGCGCCTGTGCCATTGGGTATTGAAGATCAGCGCTACCCAGCAACCCTATGGATTGCGTTTGCCCGGTCAGGAAATAGCACCGGGTACAGGCACCGAACACAAGCAACAGATACTCAAAGCCTTGGCGCTGTATCAATGGCAGGCACAGGCCGGCACACAGGACCCGTATAAAAAACCACAAGCGGATAAAGGACTGTTTGCCAAATCCGTTGGAGAGCCTGCAGCATGAAGTCCACGGATAAACGTTATCTGCTGCCTCGCAACAGCCTGCTTTGGTTGCTGGGCTCACAGACCCTGGCCATGGCGCCACTGATGTGGCATTTGCCGCTGTGGCTGCCGGCGGTATGGATCTGCGTTATGGTGTGGCGCCTGCAGGAATTTCGAGGTCGATGGCAGCGCCCCAGGCAATTGACAAAAGTTGCTTTGGTGGCTGTTTGCTGTGCTGGATTATTTCTGTCTTTCGGGCGATTTTTGGGGCTGGAACCCATGGTGGCAATGCTGGTCAGTGCGGTGTTGTTAAAGCAGCTGGAAGTCGTCCGCCATCGGGACGCGCTGTTGCTGCTGTTGATGACATTTTTTCTGATCGGCGTGCAATTTCTGTTTTCTACGGCACTGGAGGCGTCACTCTACGCAATACTTTGCCTGTGGATGGCGACGTCGGCCCTGTTGGCTATTCATCAACCCCAAGGGCATCGCCTGCCTGGGCGCAGTCTGCGTTTAGCGGGGCGTTTATTGCTGCACAGTCTGCCACTTATGGTGTTGCTGTTCTTGGTGGTACCCCGCTTGGGTTCCCTGTGGAGCATGCCATTGCCCAATAGTGGTGCCCGCACGGGGGTGAGTGACAGTATGTCCCCCGGAGACTTTACGCGCCTGTCGCGCTCAGGCGGAGTAGCGTTTCGGGTGACATTTGATGGACCAGTGCCTGCCCGGGAACAGCTGTATTGGCGCGGACTGGTGTTTTCGCGATTCGATGGTCGACGTTGGCAACAGGCTCATCTCTGGCAATATCGCGATGGCGATGTTATCAGTTGGCCGCGACGGCCATTGCCTCCATGGCACCGTCTGATGAAACCGCAGGGCGACCGGATTTCTTACAGTGTCATTATCGAACCCAGTCAACAGCCCTGGATGTACAGTTTGGGGTTGCCCGTATGGTACTCCGCCGATGGCGGGTTTGAAATTGGCATGGCCCGGGACTTTCGGTTGATAAGTTCTGATCCTCTGTATCAGCGGTTGCAGTACCGAGTATCCTCGGACCTCAAATACCAATTGGAAAGCGAGGATTTGCCTCACTGGCGGCGACGCATGGAGTTGCAGCTGCCGGAAGGCTTCAATCCGCGTTCGATCGAGAAGGCTCAGCGCTGGCGTGCGGAGGAGGGCTCGGATCGTGCGTACATTCAACGGGTATTGACGCTCTACAACCGCGAATTTACCTATACCCTGGAGCCTCCCGCCCTGGGCAGGGATACCGTGGATGACTTTCTGGAGCGCACGCGGCGCGGCTTCTGTGAACATTTTGCCAGTAGCTTTGTGGTGATGATGCGTGCCGCCGGAATTCCCGCCAGGGTTGTGGTCGGTTATCAGGGGGGGGAATACAACGCCCTGGAAAACTATCTGGTCGTTCACCAATATGATGCCCATGCCTGGTCAGAAGTCTGGTTGCCTGGTGAGGGCTGGGTACGGGTGGATCCAACGGCGGCGGTCGCACCACAGCGTATTGAGCAAAGCCTTGGGGAAATGCGTGCCGGCGATGTCGAGGGCACCTGGTCGCTGGGTCGTTATCGGGCCAATGTCATTATCGCCAACCTGCGGTTGCAATGGGATGCGATTAATTACCGTTGGCATCGCACCGTGATAGCCTTTGACAGCAATAGCCAAAATCGCTTTTTTCAGAAACTGATGGGCGATGTCAGCCCGCTCAAAATGGTGCTTTTTGTCCTGTTCGCCGGCTTTGCCGTATTGGGCATCAGCTCGTTGCACCTCTGGTGGCGCACTCGCCCCCCCAAGCGCTCACAGGCCCATCGCTTGTATGCCCGCTTTGAGAGGCAGCTGGCCCGTTACGGCTGGAAGCGTCAGCCCGGAGAAACGCCTGGCCAGTTTGCTCGTCGGGTAGCGGAGAAAAACCCCACCTTGCAAAGCGACATACTGCGTCTCAACCAAAGCTTCGAAACCCTGGAGTATGCACCGGATACTTCGTCCGTGTTGCCATTGCAGCACGCGCTGGCGCAATTCAAGCAAAGTCTGAAAGGCCAGCAAGTGAACCGCCCGGACTCACGACAATAGCCCGAATTACCCGGAGATTTCTTGGGGTGTCAGGGTCGTAGACCGCTACTTTTAGCGGTCTATCTAGTGGTCTATTTTGGTGCTCGCCATATATTTTTGCGCCATGCTTGTGCAAAACCGAATTTTTTGCTTGAAACCACTGATAAACCCCTGTTGATGTCTTGAGAAAAGAAATTTGTCTGTGCACAATATTGGGCAAATTAAGGCGTCATAACGGTGCGCTCTTTTATAACCTGTTGATATATAAGGGTTTATCTTGGTGCCTTGATTGTCAATTTGGTGCGCCACTGATGGGGAAGTGGATGGCCCGGCACCCGGGTTCAAAAGCACCGACAATAACGAAGACATAGGAATTCCAATGAACAAACTCTTTGGTTTTTTGGCGCTGGCCTGCCTGCCCGCCATGGCTTCCGCTGAGGAAGCACTAAGCGGCGCAAATACCGCCTGGATTCTCACTTCCACGGCTCTGGTACTGTTTATGACCCTGCCGGGACTGTCTCTTTTCTATGGTGGCCTGGTACGCACCAAGAACGTGTTGTCGGTTTTAATGCAGTGTTTTTCCATTGCCTGTATTGCCTCTATCATCTGGTTGATTGCCGGTTACAGCCTCAGTTTTGGCGAGGGTAATGCCTGGGTCGGGGACTTCAGTCGCCTGTTCATGTCGGGAATGGGGCGTGAATCACTCTCCGGAGATATCCCTGAATCCCTGTTCTTTATGTTCCAAATGACCTTCGCGATTATCACCCCGGCTCTGATCGTGGGTGCGTTTGCCGAGCGGATGAAGTTTTCCTCGGTACTGGTGTTCAGTGCCTTCTGGCTGTTGGCTGTTTACTTCCCGGTCTGCCACTGGGTATGGGGCGGAGGCTGGCTCGCCGAAATGGGTGTGATGGATTTTGCCGGTGGTATCGTTGTTCATATCACCGCCGGTGTGGCGGCTCTGGTTGCCGCTATCGTTCTGGGTAACCGCAACGGTTTCCCCACAACTGCCATGCCTCCACACAATATGACCATGACAGTGACCGGTGCCGGCATGCTTTGGGTTGGCTGGTTTGGTTTTAACGCGGGCAGTGCCCTGGCGGCCAACGGTGATGCCGCCATGGCCATGACAGTCACGCATATCTCCGCTGCAGCGGGTTCGCTGGCCTGGGTCACCATGGAGTGGATTAAATTCGGCAAGCCCAGTGTGCTGGGTATTGTCACCGGTATGGTGGCTGGCTTGGGTACGATTACACCGGCCTCCGGTTTTGTAGGGCCTGCCGGTGCACTGGTAATAGGTATCAGCGCTGGTGTGATCTGTTTCTATATGACCCAGATGGTCAAGCGTACCTGGAAGATCGACGATTCTCTGGACGTGTTCCCGGTTCACGGTATCGGTGGCATTCTGGGCAGCCTGCTGGTTGCGGTATTCGCTTCTCCGGATCTTGGCCTGTTCAGCGGCTTCGGCGCGGAGCCAGGCAGCGGTTACTCTATCGGCTCACAATTCACCGTTCAATTGGTGGGTGTTGTGGCAACATTTGTGTATACCGCCATCGTGACCTGGGTGCTGTTGAAGGTGACCGGTGTTCTGACCAAAGGTATTCGCGTCAGCGCTGAGGACGAGACCGCGGGTCTGGATCTCGTCTCCCATGAGGAATCCGGATACAAGTTCTAAGTTGTTCTCTAGGCTTACTCTCGATAAGGCCGTCGGATAAATTGCCCGGCGGCCTTTTTGTTGTCACTAACTGTCATCTCTCGCCTCAAACTTCGCTAGAATAGCGGGCCCGATACACAGCCCGGAACCTCATTTGAACCCTCGATACCTTCGCTACCTGTTGGCGGTAGCCTTGGCCGCGTTGGCCATGGGCATACAGATAGTGCTTCTGCCCTGGATGGCGGCCGGCCAGCTGCAGGCGACACCCCAGCAACTGGGTTGGGTTCAATCCGCGGCGTTATTGCCAGCCATGTTGTTGATGTTGCTAGGTGGAGCTTACGCGGATCGACCCGGTGCACTGCGGGTTCTGCCCTGGTTTTACCTGTTGCTGGCATTGAGTCATGGGCTGATGATCAGCGTCAATCTCAGTGGCTTGTTGAGTCTGGGGTTGCTGATGGTCTACGGTCTGGCTCTGGGCAGCAGCAATGCCTTTATCCAGCCTTTACGAGATCGAGCCCTGCCGGGGGTGTTGGGGCAAGAGCAGGGTCTGCAGCGGCCGGTTGTGCAGATCAGTCTCTGTGTCTATGTCGCTCAGGCATTGGGAGTGGCTTTGGCCGGACAGATGCAATGGCTGGGGGTGCATTGGCTGCTCGCGATTCAATGCCTGGCGCTGTTGGGCACTGCGGCGCTGTTGATGACCAATGGTCCTCTGCCTGCACCCAAAACCAGTGACGCCTCCAAGCAGGTGACAATCCTGCAGGGGTTGGCATTTGTCTGGCGTCACCATGTTCTTCGGCACCTGACACTATTAGTGGGTTTTAACGGTTTCGTTCACTTGGGGGTGTTTGTGGTGGCACTGCCTCTATTGGCCCGGGATGTTTACGGCCAGGGAGCCGCGTACTTCTCGGCGCTGCAACTGGTGTTTGTGTGTGGCAACGTGGCGGCGACGCTGGGACTGCTGCGCCGCGGGGGCGTGGAGCAACCCGGCCGCTCGGTGCTGTTCTGCCTGCTCTACGCCGGATTAATCATGCTTGCCATCTCCGCCAAACCGACGCAGCAGGGTTTGTTTATGTTGGTGTTTGCCTGGGGTGTGGTAGCAGGAGTGTCTGCCAGTATGGGCAAGAGTCTGTTGCAACAGCAAACTGACGACGCCTACCGGGGGCGGGCTCTGTCGCTGTATCAGTTGGCGCTGTTTGGGGCCGCGCCCCTGGGGGCCCTGGTCTGCGGATATGCGGTGGATTTGTTCGGAGCCCTGCAGCTGTTTCAGTATGGAGGCCTGGCGACGCTGCTATTGTTTGTTGTTTATCTCGGTGTGCGTCCGCTATGGAAAATTGCTCCTGTAGTCCAATAGACGGTCCAATAGACAGTCCAATAGCCAGTGCCGCCACCAGCAACGCTGACCGTTACGACTGCCCCAGCATACTGCGATAAGACAGGAGGCTGGCAGTCACCGCCACATTGAGTGATTCCACCCCGTTGTTCATGGGGATAGAAACCAGGCGATTACACAGATTGCTGACTTCACGGCTAACGCCCTCGGTTTCGTTGCCGAGCACAAAGACGTTCTTTCCCATTGTGCCGACTTCGCTCAATGTCGCGTCGGCGTGGGAAGACAGACCATAAATATCAAAACCCTGCTGTCGAAAGGCTTGCAGAGCCTGGGGCAGGCTTTTACAGCGTAAAATCGGCGCGCGGAACAGGGTGCCGGCACTGGCTTTTATGACCAGAGCGTCGAGGCGAGCGCAGCCTTTTTCGGGAAGCAACAGGGCGCGCGCACCGCCTGCGCACACGGAGCGAATGATCATGCCCAGATTCTGCGGATTGGTGATGCGGTCCAGCGCGATAACATCCATAAACGGCGCTTCGTTCTGCTCAATCTGATCCAAAAATGCCCCATGGTCCTGATAGCCCGAGCAAACCAGATCCACCGCGACCCCCTGATCCTGTTTGCTGTTGCGTGAGATACGCGAAAGCGACTGGCGGTCGTGAAACACCACCTCGGCACCTTTGGTTTCTGCCAGTTGCCTGATGTCATCGAGGATCGATGCCGGGCGATTGGAATCGGCAAGATGCAGGCGGAAAACGCGGGTGCTGGAGTCCTGAAGTGCTTCCAGTACGGGTTTGCGGCCATAAACGGTCAGCAGCTGATCAAAAAACGCCTTCTTGCGTTGATAGTCGTCGCTATCGCGGAGGGGAGAGTCGGGTTCTGTTTTGCCTTTGTTCAAGCTCAATGTTCCGGGACGGTGTCAGGTGATGGAGGAGCGCGATTATAGCGGATCCAGCAATTGTTTCAGAGCAGTATGACGTTCGTCATCCAGCTTCGGCCTGGCCAGAGTCAATGTGCGTCTTCCCAGGGTCTGATAGAGCTCTGCCAGGTGGGTGTTGTGTCGTTGCAGTGCCTCCAGTTGCCTGGCAACAGTAGCATGGTCGCCTCGTGCAATGGGACCGGTGAGCGCTTCCCGGGGGGAGCTGGAAAGGCAATTGGTGAGCGTCTGACTGACCAGGGGCAGGAGCAACTTACTGGCTTGGTCGGCTTCTATTCCGGCGCTTTCAAAACACTCCAGGCTCGCGTCCATCAACGCCACCAGGTAGTTGCAGGCCATCACTGACGCTGCGTGGTATAGGGGTTTGTTATGGCTGTCGATATCCAGCGTGCGTGCGCCGATGGCGTCGAATGCCGGACGCAGTCTGGCCAGCGCCTCAGTATTTCCTTCGCAAGCACAATAGCTGCCGGCAAAGTGCGTAAGGGAATTGTTGGCGCAGGCAAAGCTGTGCACAGGATGGATGCTGGCGAGCAGGGCAGTACCTTGGCTCAGTGGCGACAAAACATTACTGCCCAGGGCACCACTGCAATGGAAAACCACATCGTCCTGTCTGACCAGCCCGGTTTCAGCCAGCTGCCGGGCCAGCTCGGATATGCTGCCATCATTGGCTCCAATCAGCCACACGTCGGCAGGTTGTAATTGCTGCCATTGCCCGACTGCCCGCCCGGAACCAATAAACTCACAGGCCTTGTGGGCACTTTCCGAGTGTCGATTCAGTATCTGTCGGATATCAAATTGCCGGCTCCGGTGCCACAGGTGTGCAAGGGTCCGGCCCAGCTTGCCGCAGCCGAGAATATTGAGTGTTTGCATGGAGTAGGCAGGGCGTCCTTAGGTTGCAATGGGGCTGGGGGGGGTGAATCAGTGGCGAATGTAACAATCCTGCTCGTTTTCCAGTAATGCTCTGAGGATATGAGAGCGATTGATGATCCCCACCAATTTCCCGGAGTCCACCACGGGATAGTTTTTTGGCCGCCGATCCAGCATGCTTTGTGCGATTTCAACGATAGAGGTATCGGGCGTCACTGATACCACTTCGGTCTTCATTACTGTTCTGACGGAAGCGGGTTCTTCACAGAAGAAGGCGTCATTGAGCATCTCTTTGATGCAATCCTGCTCCGATACGTATCCGACCAGGTGATCGTTGCCATCGATCACCGGAGCGCCGATGACACCATCGTTGAGCAGACTCTCAACCGCATCCTTGATATTGGTGTCGATGGGAATCGCGTGTGCATTGTGCTGCATGTAGTCTTTGACCAGAATCGAATGCATTTCCAGCTCCTGTTTCCAGCTCTTGTGAGGGCAGTGTCCAAATCGGCTTTCACCTAAGTTTAGTTCAAAACTGCCCATCACAAGGAATGGCTGGCTCAGGCCTGGCAAATTGCCCTATACCGCTTTACCGCTTCCGCCATGCCCATGGCGATGGAGTCTACGGTCAAGGCGTGGCCAATAGAAACCTCCAGCAAGTCTTTCACCTGCCGGAAGCGGGGCAGGTTTTCCAGGTTCAGGTCGTGGCCTGCATTGAGCCCGAGGCCCTGTTCTGCGGCTGTTTCCGCGGCCTCCACATAGGTTTGAAAGAGGTTGTCGAGATTGTCGCTCTGTTGGCCGAAAGCTTCTGCATAGGGGCCGGTATAGAGTTCAATACGGTCGGCACCGACGTTCTTGGCCAGGCGAATCTGCTCGGGGTCGGGATCCATAAACAGGCTGATGCGACAGCCCTGGTCCTTCAAGCGCTGGATAATGGGTTCCAGGCGCGCGCCGGACTGCTTCAGGTTAAAACCATGATCTGACGTCAACTGGTCGTCGCTGTCTGGAACCAGGGTGCATTGGTCGGGCTGGCTCTGTGCCACCAGCTCCATAAAGCCGGGATAGCTGCCCTGGGGGCCGGCAAACGGGTTGCCTTCCACGTTGAATTCGATGCCATCCAGAGGGGCAACAAGGCTGGTCAGATCCATGACATCGGAGGGGCGGATATGGCGCTGATCGGGTCTGGGGTGCACGGTAATGCCGTCGGCTCCAGCGTCCAGGCAGACCTGGGCATGGGCCACAACACTGGGGTAGCTGCCTTCTCTGGAATTGCGCAGGAGGGCGATTTTGTTCAGGTTGACGCTAAGTGCGGTTGCTTGGCTCATAGTTGTGTTCTCTCAGGAGGCGGGTGACAGGATTTTGACCTTGAGTATGCGCACTGGAAGGTCAGGTGCCTGTTCCCGCATTTTGCCCTGGGGTTCTCGGGTAATATCGGTAACCACGTTCATGCCGCTGGTCACGCGGCCGAAGACGGTGTAACCGGGTTTATCCTTGGCGGCGTCTAGATGAGTGTTGTTGCCGAGATTGATAAAAAACTGGGAGGTGGCACTGTCAGGGTCCGGCAGTCTTGCCATGGAAACCGTTCCGCGCCGGTTGCGCAGACCGTTGCTGGACTCATTGATCACCGGATCCCGGGTTTCCTTTTTGACAAAATCGAAGGTCAACCCCCCGCCTTGGACCACAAATCCGGGGATCACCCGATGAAATATAGTGCCGTTGTAAAAGCCATCCCTGCAATACTGCAGAAAATTAGCCACCGTGGCCGGGGCTTTATCGGCAAACAGCTCCAGGGTAATGGGTCCCAGATCCGTTTTCAGCTCCACCACAGGGTTGCTGGTGTTGTCCTTGGCAGCCCAGGCCGATGCTGCCAACAGCAAGCAAAGCAGCCCGGTGCTTATCAGTCGGAAGATGGTCAAATCTGTTCTCCGTCAGTTGGCCCACTCGGAATATCGTTTCTTGGGCTTGAGGTTGGGAGCGATCACCGCAATCAGAACTCCCAGCAGAACAGCCCCTGCTCCATACAGGAAGAAGGTGTTGCGAGTGTCACTCTGCAGGCGCAGATTTTCAGCTTTCAGCACATCCATCTCGGTCTGCAGCAGTTGGTGATCCTGCATAAGCTGCTGATGCTGTTGGTGCAGATCAATCGCAGCGGCGGAAATCTGCCGGACTTCGGTCAGCTCCTGCTGCAATTGCTGTGCGTTCTGCTGAGTTCGCTGCAGTTCGCTTTGGTTGGTCTGGTTGTCCTGCTGACTTTCACCCAGGCGCTGTTGCAGTTCCCGATGTTCCTGTTGCAGGGTTTGCAGCTTGGTTTCAGCGCTCTTGAGTCTCTGCGCCGCCGTGGGCTGATCCATAAGGTAGTGGCTGGGAATAAACCCAGTGACGCCACCGTTGGTTCTGACCTCGGTCCAGCCGTCTCCGCTGTCGGCACTAACCAACGTCAAGCGGGTGCCAGTCTTGAGCCCTTTGTTGATGATTCTGAACTGGTTGCCCTTGCCGCTGCGCATGGGAACATAGAGGGTATCGCCTATCCAGCGGTACTCGTCCGCACTGGTGGCGGGCAGGCTTGTGAACAGGGCGCCCGCGGACAGTGCCACGGCCATGAGGCGTGAGGCTATGGATTTGTTCATGGTTTGACTCTCAGGGCAGTACTTTTTTGTACGGCTTGACGATTACCTTGGCGTAGACGCCTGCGTCGATATAGGGATCGGCGTCCGCCCAGGCCTGGGCATCTTCCAGGGAATCAAATTCCGCTACCACCAGGCTGCCGGTAAAGCCTGCTTCGCCGGGTTCCTCGCTGTCGATCGCGGGGTGAGGACCGGCGATCAGCAGTCTTCCCTGGGTCTTGAGGTCATTCAGCCTGGCCAGGTGGGCGGCTCGGGACTTGGCACGCAGGGGCAGGCTATTGGGGATATCTTCACTGATAATGGCGTAAAACATAGCGTTCTTCTTGGTTTGGATGAAATGCCGGATGGCAAACAGGGCTTGGTCTGCCCTTACTGGTGCACCAGAATGTCCTCTAGGTCCAGATGAGTCAGGGTCTTGATGCGTTTAAACAGATAAAACAGGGCAGCCATCATTACCATGGTTGCCGGTACGGCTATCACGGGGAAGCTGAGCGCGGTCATTTTGCCCAGCTCCGCGTTAAAGGCTTCCGTTCCTGGAGCGCTGACCAGCAGATACTTGGCCAGTCCATAGTTGAGCACTGAGGAGAGGAAAAACGACATGGCCACCAGGTAAGAGGCGTTGGTGAGGGCGGCGCTGAAGGCGTTTTCATTGCCTTCTTTTTGCAGAGCAGCAGCCACTTTATCCACCTGCAGCACCTTGTCGTTGTAGAGAAAGGTCTTCACCAGCGGGTAGGGTGTCTTCACTGAAATCAGAGTGGCGAGGCCAAACAGTCCGGGAATGGCGGCCTCCTTAATCGCAATATACTTGGGGTCCAGCTGCAGCAGGCTGATACCGCCGGTGAGAAATATGCTGATCACCCCCAGGGCTGAAAACAGATTGACCTTGCCGGAAGACCGAAAGTCATTGAGGCCGTAGGCAACCGGGAAGGCCAGAGCGACCACAATGGCCCATTGCGTGCCCAGATGCTCCTCCCCGCTGAGTTTGGTCAGAATCAGCGTCGGGATAATGATATTGAGGAGCAGATTGAAAAGCAGGCTTTCTTTTTTGGCAGGAGTGTCCGGAGAATTTGTGGCTTGCGTCATTATAAAGCTCAGAGATAATAGGGCCTTGGCTGCGGCGTCAAAAGCGATGGTCTGACCGTTGCCACGGGCACTATACATCATCACCCAGAA
The DNA here is from genome assembly GCF_011683955.1 of Pseudomaricurvus alkylphenolicus. GTDB lineage: Bacteria > Pseudomonadota > Gammaproteobacteria > Pseudomonadales > Cellvibrionaceae > Pseudomaricurvus > Pseudomaricurvus alkylphenolicus. The sequence continues at coordinate 225,978 of NZ_JAAQPI010000006.1, read as the reverse complement.
TCAACCACCAGGAACCAGCGGATTGTACGATTTACACGCACACAGCAATTACTCAGATGGTATTTTACGTCCTCAGGCGGTGGTGTCGAGAGCTAAAACGCAAGGTGTGACCGCGTTGGCGTTAACAGACCACGATACCCTGGGCGGATTGGCCGAGGCACGCCAGGAAGCCCTGGTGCAGGGGATCGAATTGATTGCCGGCATTGAGTTCTCCTGCCTGTGGAATGGCATAGGCATCCATGTAGTGGGCCTGCAGGTGGATCCCGACAGCCGGGTGATGCAGGAAGCCGTAACCAGCCAACACCAGGCCCGGGAGCGTCGCGCCGAGACCATTGCCGCGAAGCTGGAAAAAGCCGGTATTGCCGGAGCCCTGGACGGAGCGAGACAGGTAGCCGGGGAAGGGGCTGTTCTCGGCCGTCCCCACTTTGCCAAATTTCTGGTGGCCGAGGGCCATTGCAAAAGCATCAATGCCGCTTTCAAGCGCTATCTGGGTGCGGGCAAGCCGGGAGACGTCAAGCAGCTTTGGCCCTCGGTGGGAGAGGCCGTGGATTGGATTCGCGCTGCCGGCGGTATCGCGGTACTGGCGCACCCCGACAAGTATAAAATGACGCGCACAAAGCTCGGGCGTTTGTTGCAGGAGTTTGTGGAGGCGGGTGGCGAGGCCATGGAAGTGGTCAGTGGTCAGCAGTCTCCCAATACCACCAGAGACATGGCGCTGATCGCCAATCGCTTTGAACTTTACGCCTCCTGTGGCAGCGATTTTCATGTGCCTGATCAACCCTGGCAGGAGTTGGGAGGCTACAGCCCGTTGCCTGATAACTGCCAACCAGTCTGGCAACTCTGGTCACGATCCGGTATGGTCGCGAGTTAGCCAACCGTCGTCTACCAGCATCCGGGAATTAAGTGTACCTATATGACTCCCGCGCAGTTTGGTACTACTGCCCAACACTGGAACCCCTGGGCGACGTTCTTTGAATAGCCAGGAAAGGGGAGTTCTGTGGCTCAGTTTTTTCAAATTCATCCCGAAAACCCTCAAGTCCGTCTGATCCGGCAGGCCGTGGAGATTATCCGCAGTGGCGGACTGGTGGCCTACCCCACCGATTCCGCTTACGCACTGGGTTGCCATATTGGCGATAAAATGGCCCTCGATCGCATCCGCGCGGTCAGGCAGCTGGACAAACACCACAACTTTACACTGATGTGTCGGGATCTGTCCGAGTTGGCGACCTATGCCAGAGTGGATAATCAGACATTTCGGGCGCTGCGCAGTCACACGCCAGGGCCCTTTACATTTATTCTGGAGGCGACATCGGAGGTGCCCAAGCGATTGATGCATCCCAAGCGCAAGACCATCGGCATGCGGGTACCGGACAATGCCATTGCGCTTGCACTACTGGAGGAGCTGGGCGAGCCGCTGATGACCAGTTCGCTGCTGTTGCCGGGCGAGGAGTACCCGTTGACGGACCCCTATGATATTCGCCAGACTCTGGAGCACCAGTTGGAGTTGGTTATCGACGGTGGTTTCTGCGGTATGGAGGCGACCACGGTTATTGATCTGAGTGGCGAGGAGCCTCAGTTGATTCGTCAGGGTTGCGGTGACGCTCAGGACTTTATTGCCTGACAGTCCAGCTGAATTGCGTTGGCGGGGCTTCTTCAGGAGCCACAATCTCCAGCTTGAGAAGCCGCGTGCCCTGGACTGGAGAAGTCGCTATAATGGCCGGCTTTCTGTCGCTCGCCAAGTAAGCTGGGGAGCGGCCGGCTCCGGGGAGCAATGACGATTCCTACAAGCACAATAAACATTAGGGTGATTCTGTGAGCAGTGATGTGGATTTGGCCGAAGACGTGGCAGAGATAACGTCTGGGGAAGCACCGGATAAGCCCCTGCCTGAATCTGCCGATGAAAAACCCGCGGAGGTGACCGCGCCTGAGGCTGAGTCAAATACCAAAACTGTTGCGGAGCAGGACAACCTGGATAAGTCCGCCCCTGAGCAGGCGGAAATGCCCTTTGCCATTGTGCAGGGTGAGGCGTTTACCCAGCTGCCCAAGGACCTCTACATTCCGCCCGATGCGCTGGAAGTGATTCTGGAGGCGTTTGAAGGGCCATTGGATCTGCTGTTGTATCTTATTCGTCGCCAGAATATTGACATTTTGGACATCGACGTGGCTGACATTACCCATCAATACGTCAAGTACGTAGAGATGATGGAGGCCATGCACTTCGAGTTAGCGGCAGAGTACCTGGTGATGGCGGCCATGTTGGCGGAAATCAAATCACGTATGTTGCTGCCTCGAAGTCAGGAAGAGGATGAGGAAGAGGACGATCCGCGGGCACAGTTGATTCGCCGACTGCAGGAGTACGAGCGCTTCAAACAGGCTGCCGAGGATATCGATGAATTGCCGCGTATGGGGCGGGAAATCCACCAGGCCAATGCCCAGGCACCGGATCGCAATCTGACGCGACCTGAACCCGAGGTGGATATGAAGGAATTACTGCTGGCGTTGTCAGAGGTTTTGCGGCGCGCGGACATGTTTGAAAGCCATCATGTCGAGAAAGAAAAGCTCTCCACCCGTGAGCGTATGACCCAGGTGCTTGACCGACTGGGCGGCAATCACTTTAAACCATTTGTGAGTCTGTTTTCTGTAGAAGAGGGGCGTCTCGGGGTTGTGGTGACGTTTCTGGCGGTGATGGAGCTGGTAAAGGAACAGCTGGTGGAAATTGTGCAAACGGAGAGCTTTGGAGCCATTCACGTTAAGGCCAGAGCTCAATAAAAGATCGTTGGGCAACAATCATAATGATAGCGAGTATCGCATTCCAGGTAGAGTGATCCATGGGGATAGAAACGCAACAACTGCAGCAAATTCTTGAAGGCGCGTTAATGGCTGCGGGGCAACCGCTCAACACCGACCGGCTGTTAAGCCTTTTCGTCAATGAAGATGAGCCGCCTTCAAAAGAGGCGGTACTGGAGGCATTGAACAACATCGCCGATAGCTGTGAGGGGCGTGGGTTTGAGTTGCGAGAGTTGGCATCGGGCTGGCGCTTTCAGGTGCGCAAGGAGACGGCCCCCTGGGTTAACCTAATGTGGGAAGAAAAGCCACAGAAGTACTCTCGGGCACTGCTCGAAACCCTGGCGCTGATTGCCTATCGCCAGCCAATTACGCGGGGCGATATTGAAGAGATTCGTGGTGTGGCGGTGAGTTCCCACATTATTAAAACACTCTCTGAGCGCGAGTGGATTAAGGTGGTGGGCCATCGGGATGTTCCCGGAAGGCCTTCTCTCTACGCGACCACCCGTCAGTTTCTGGACTATTTTAATCTTAAGAGCCTGGAAGAGCTGCCCAGCCTTGGTGAGCTGCAGGATCTGGACAACCTGAACCCCGAGCTTGATCTGAACGATGACGAGGCGGCAAACGTCCCTGATTCTGATCAGAGTGAGGCGCAAATCGGTCCGCTGTTCGACACTGAATTACCTCAGGAATTACAGCAGGTATCGCAAGAAACCTCAGGGCAGGCCACGGAAGAAGAGCCCTCAGCCGGTGTAGAGCCCTCAGCCAATGAAGAGCTCTCAGCCAATGAAGAGCCCTCAGCCAATGAAGAGCCCTCAGCCAATGAAGAGCCCTCAGCTGACAGTGCACCAGTGTTTGCCCTGGTACCCGATGAGCAGGCCGAGGAGGATTCCGCGCTGCCTGAAATTGAAGAGAGCAATGAAACTGAGCTTGAGCCTAAAGAGCGCGACGAGCCAGGGTCTGAAGAAGATGAGCCAAACCAGGAAAGCGGTTTGAAAAAAGATGACAAAGGAAGCCTGTTTCCCGCGTCCAGTGTGGCCTCGGTGTTCGATGAACACTAGGTTTTAAGAGATTTATGCATAAAGAACAAAATTTGCCGGACGAAAAGCTGCAAAAAGTATTGGCGCGAGCCGGTGTCGGTTCACGACGCGAAATGGAAAGGGCCATTGCCGCCGGTCGAGTGCAAGTGAATGGCAAGGTTGCCCAGCTGGGTGACCGTGTTTCGCTCCAAGACAAGGTCAGTGTGGATGGACGTCGATTAAAGTTGGTGGCACCTCAGCAAAATCCTGTGCGGGTGCTGCTGTACAACAAGCCTGAAGGTGAAATCTGTTCCCGTTCTGATCCGGAGGGGCGTCGCACTGTTTATGACCGCTTGCCGGCGCTTACCGGCGAGCGCTGGATTTCGGTTGGTCGTCTCGATTTCAATACCAGTGGTCTGCTGCTGTTTACCAACGAAGGTGAATTGGCCAACAAGCTGATGCACCCGTCATCCATGATCGACCGGGAGTATCTGGTGCGGATTCAGGGTGAAGTGGATGATGACATGAAGGATCGTCTGCGCGAAGGTGTCCTGCTGGATGACGGTATGGCCCGGTTTACCGATATCGTTGACGGCGCCGGTGAGGGCCGCAATCGGTGGTTCTACTGTGTGGTGATGGAGGGGCGTAACCGAGAGGTGCGACGTCTGTGGGAATCACAGGGTGTTAAAGTCAGTCGCCTTAAGCGGGTTCGCTACGGCAACATCTTTATCCCATCCCATGTCAGGGTTGGGCAGTGGATTGAGTTGAACGACAGTGAAATTGCGGAACTCTGTCAAACCGCCGGTGTCCAGGCGCCCCGGCCGTCACCCTCATCGCGCCAAAAAACCGCAGATCGGGAGCGACACATGAAACGGCTGCGATCCGGAAAAGGCCGCAGGCCCACGGGGAAGCGTTAGATCGCTAGTGAAGGATTGTGTTGATGCGGACCGGATTTACTAAGAAATCTGGTCCGCTTTGGCAACTTCGACACGATTGCGGCCATTGCGTTTGGCGTTGTAGAGGGCCTTGTCCGCGCGCTGGAACAGTGAATTCTTTTCTTCCTCTGCCTGCAGGCTACTGACTCCAATGCTGATAGTCACCTGCAACAGCTCATTGTGGGTTTCAACCCGAAGCTTCTCGACAAACAGGCGAATACGCTCAGCGATTACCCGTGCACCTTCAGCGTCGGTTTTGTTCAGCACCACCACGAACTCCTCGCCACCGTAGCGGAAGGTCAGATCGGTCTGACGAGTGACAGCCACTATCCCCTGAGCGACCTCCCGCAATACCTCGTCGCCGCTGGCATGGCCGTGACTGTCGTTGACGCGTTTAAAATGATCGATATCGATGGCCAGCAAGGACAGCGGCTGGCAGTTCCGCTGCGCCAGGGACAGCTCTCGTTCGAGGGTCTGCTCAAGCGCCACCCGATTACCGGTGCCGGTGAGCGGATCCCTCAGAGCGCTTTGCACCGCGTCACGGTACTGCAGTGCATTGCGCAAGGGATACACCAAAGTGGAAATCACACTCTCTAGAGTCGCCATTTCGACTTCAGTGAAGCGTTTGCCACGGCTGAAGGTAATGGCCCCCAAATTATCCTTGGGCGTGTTCAGGCGATAGTTCAGGCGGTGCAGCCCATCACGTCCCAGCTGCAATTGGCAATTCTTGCCGGGGTGGCCGTAATGAAAGCCCTGTATGGGTACCAGCTTCTGGATATGTTCGAAGAATATTTCCAGTACAATGGTCAGCTCCAAACTGGTTTGCAGGGCCTGGGTAAGCCGGGCACGGCTCTGGGCATATTGCTCGTGCAAATCCTCATGTTTTACCGGGACTCGCAGGCGCACGGTGCTTTCCTTGGAGGAAACCGCGTTATTGCCGGTGCCAACAGATATAGCCATAGTAGGATCCTGCATACTCAATTAAATGGCGCCGGTGCAGCTGCCGATGGCAGGAACACTGGCTTTGCAGGACATTCAGCGAAATTCATGCCATTTTTTCCAGAAATTAAAAGTTTAATAAATTCAGTGGGTTACATATTTTTGCCTGCCCAAAGTGACAAAATTGCGACGATTCTGGCGGCAACCCTAGGGGCAGGATCTTGCCGCTGTCGGGGCATTGACGTTAACCGGGCGCAGGTAAATTAGAGTGATTCTGCTGCAGGCTGGCCCCCCGATGTTATGGGCGACGGGAGCAGTAATGAGCACCGTTGCGCTGTTGGTGGCTGTGGTCAAAGCACCCTGGGCTCAATGGCGCAGCCGGCCAGAGCGTCAACACGCCTTGTTTGCTGCCGTTTTAGGGCTGGCGCTGTTCTGGCAGTTAAAGGTGTCGATCAGCGGTCTGCTGGCATTGCATCCATTGGTGATGATGACGGTGGTGATGGTGTTCGGCCCTTCGTTGGGCATGATCACGGGTGCGCTGGCCTTGGGGTTGGCGACTCTGTTGGCAGGAGCTCCCTGGCTGCCTTTGGGGCCGCAAATGTTGCTGACAGTTGTGGTGCCTGCCCTGGCCGCCCAGGGGGTATTGAAGGTGGTTGAAAGAGTGCCTGGACGGAATCTGTTCGTGTATATGCTGGGCGGGGGATTCCTTGGGGCCATGGTGACCGTTCAGGCCATGGCTCTGGCAACTTGGTGTTATGTGAGGGTGCTGGGGCCTGCGCCGCTGTTGGTGGACGTCGCCAGTCACTATTATTTGACTCTGCTGATGATGTTCCCCGAGGGCTTTATCAATGGAGCATTAGTCAGCATGCTGACGGTGTTTCGTCCGGAATTGGTCAGAACCTACGATGACCATCACTATCTGGACGGTCATTAGACCATCCAGATCGGTCAGGGAGCGGACTCAGGTTTCACATTCCGTCAGTGTTATCGCTATGGACAGTCCGCGAATCGGATTGTTCCTGGCTTTGATGCTGCCTCCGTGCAGCTCCACCGTGCGCTTGGCAATCGCCAGTCCTAGTCCGTAGCCACCGCTCTTGCGGTCACGGGCTTCATCGGTACGGAAGAAGGGTTCGAAAATATCTTCCAGGTGCTCGTCGGACACCCCCGGACCGCAATCGCTCACTGTGATTCGCGGGTTGCTCTGTTCGTCCCTGTCCAGCAGAACGGTCACAGGCGAATCTTCCACGGTGTATTTGATGGCGTTGCGAATGATGTTATCAAATACGCCGACCAGCGTGTTGCCCCTTGTCTGTACCAGGGATTCCTCCAAATTGTCCCGCACCTCCAGGGTGACCGATTTATGACCCGCCTCATCCCGACAGGCATCGGCAATCGTGTGTACCAGACTGCTCAATTCCACCACATCGTTCAGTTCCCAGCTGCCTTGTTCTGTGACTGGTAGTGACAGGATGTCGGAAATGACGTCATTCAGGTAATCGGCGGCCTCTTTGATACGGTCGAGTTCGTCAGTAATTTCGCTGTTGGCGCGCTGTTGGGCAATGGCCAGAGCTACCTGCAATCTTGCCAGGGGCGAGCGCAGTTCATGGGAAACGTCTTTGACCAGTCGCTTCTGCTCCAGCATGGCTTTCTGAAGCTTGACCATCATATTGTCGAAGGCCCTGCCGAGTTCAGCCATTTCGCCGGGACGATCACAGAACTCCTGTCCTATACGGGTATCCCAGTCCCCTTGAGCGATGCGCTGCGTCGCCAGCTTAAGGACTTGTATATCGCGGGTGATATAGCGAGCCATATAGAAACAGGCGGCTCCGCTGATCAGGATATACAGCAGCATCACATGCCAAAAGTTGAAAAAGAACAGCTGCCAGCCCAGCGAATAATCCTTGGACGAAAACACCACCAGGCGCAGTATGGCACCGTCGCTGAGGCTGAACTGGCGCCCATAGAGGTTTTGTTCCCCAACACGCTTGCGATAGAAGGGGGTGTCTTTGGAAATATATTGGAGAAAGCCCTCAATATGCTCCGGGATTTCTCTTTCGAGAATATCGTGGCCCTGTTCGTTGATCAGGTAAAAGTGGCGGGTGGCCCAGGGTGGCATGCTTTTCATGCCCATCGACACCTGCTCGTAGTTGTAATTGATCGCATCGCTGACCACTTCTCTGAGCAGGCGGCTGCCGGGGCCGTCAAAGGGGTCGTTTTCATCCTGTTGGGAAATATGCTTGTCCGGGCTCAGGTTAAAAAAGTGAACAATGACGTTGGAGCCAAACAGCATCAAAATGGTGACGAGCCAAAAGCCGAGGAATATCTTGACGTAGATTCGGCTCATCGGGAGTCGTGGCGTTCGTTTCATATTGGCGATCTGGTCTTGGTGTTACTGGCGGGTCAGCATATAGCCGGCGCCACGGATATTAATGATCAGCTCCTTGCTGGCTCCGAGGGCCGCCAGTTTTTTGCGGATATTACTGACATGCACATCAATGCTGCGATCGTAGGGGGTGAGTTTACGGTTGAGGGCTTTTTCGGTCAGTGTTTCTTTGCTGATCACTTCACCGGCTTCGCGCATCAGTAGCTCCAGAACTGTGAACTCGGCACCAGTCAGTGGCACGGGCTGTTCCTGATAGAAGGCGGCATGGCTCTTGATCTGGATAAACAGCTCATCCACCCGGATTTCGTCGGAAATAGGGGATTTAGTTTCGTTGTCTTCCGCTCGTCTCAATATCGCCCGTACACGGGCCACCAATTCACGGGGGTTACAGGGTTTGGGCAGGTAGTCATCGGCGCCCATTTCCAGGCCGACGATGCGATCCACGGTTTCTCCCTTCGCGGTCAGCATAATAACCGGGGTACGAATATTGTCCCGAATCTTGCGAAGCGCATCGAGTCCACTCATCACAGGCATCATAACATCCAGGACGATCACCTCGTATTGCCCCGTCAGTGCGGCCTCCAGGCCTGCAGCCCCGTCATGGGCCAGGGTTACCTGAAACCCTTCTGTCTGAAGATATTCTTTTAGCAGTAGGCACAGTTCCTGGTCGTCATCGACAAGCAAAAGTTTACTCATGGTATTTTTGTTCTATGTGGCGGTCAGTTATTGGGAGGAATATTGATTCCATTGATACGAAGTTTGCATCAGTCTCCGGGCGCTGTCACCTTATTTGCCATTGCTATTACCCTTCTTAACCCCCTGAATCACGGCTGTTGAAGTGGTTTGCCGCCGCTTTACCGCAGGGTTCTTTTCTTTACAGTAGTTAACGACTGTTATCCCCAATTTACACGAACGACGATTACTATGGTCTCACGTTCCGGGGATGAGCACAGATAAGCAGCCCAGCCCCGGAGCAATCGGCTCACTGTCATTGATGACCCTCTCCTCCATTAGTGACTCTCTGCCCGACCACTGCCAGCCAACTCACACCGCGGCTGGCTACAGCGAGTCCCCCAAGTCGCGTGGTCGGGCTTTTTTTACAGCCTCCCTTTTATTAGTTCCCCTTGTCGCCACATCATTGCTACCATGCGCTCACAGTTGCTGAGAGATATGCAGTTCTATGCGCACGCTATACCTGTACACCACCTTGGGGTGTCACCTATGTGATCAGGCCAAGATGGTCTGCTGGCCAGTGCTAGAGCCTCTGGAGTGTCGTTTGGAGGAGGTTGAGATCGCCGATGATGATGCGCTTTTGCAACGATATGGCGTCAGAATCCCGGTCGTAAGGTTGGCCGGATCGATGCAGGACCTGGGCTGGCCGTTCGATGGATCCCAGCTTAACCACTATTTACGGCAGACGCTGCGGCAGAGGCCGAGTTCAGAGGAATAATTACGCACTAAATATTTGCAAAGCGCCGCCGAAGACCTGAGAGTCAGACGCGGGAAGCGTCGATGCACTACACTTAACAAGCTCAGACCGGGATTGTTCTATATGTCCAAACTTCTGGATTCAGTCGACCAGCGCACTCAGTTGGTAGGGGAAAATCGACTCGAACTGTTAACCTTCAGACTGGCGGGGCGTCAGCTGTTTGCCTTGAATGTGTTCAAGATCCAGGAGGTCCTGCAGGTCCCCAATCTTACGGCCTTGCCACACAGCAACCCCGTCATTTGTGGCGTCACCCATCTGCGTAACCAGACCATCTCGGTCATCGATCTCAGTGCTGCCATTGGCGGCAGGCCCCTCAAGGGGCGTGAAAACTGTAATTTGATCGTGACCGAATACAATCGCACGGTTCAGGCGTTTCTGGTGGGGGCGGTGGATCGTATCGTCAACTTGAACTGGGAGCTGATTCTGCCGCCACCCAAGGGGTCCGGACGCAGTCACTTTTTGACAGCGATCACCCAGCTCGACGATGAAATTGTGGAAATTCTGGATGTGGAACGGGTTCTGGCGGACATTGTCCCCTATGAGACAGGTGTCTCTGATGAAGTGCTGGACAAAGATCTTCTGGCATTTGCGCAGGCCAATCGGATTAAGGTACTGATGGCAGACGATTCGACCACGGCTTATCACCAGGCCAGCTCGACCTTACAAAACCTTGGGGTTGAGACCGTCTATTGCCAGGACGGTTTGAAGGCACTGAAGCTGCTGAAACGTCAGGCCGCTGAGGGAGTGGACATCTGCAGCGAATACCTGATGCTGATTACCGACGCTGAAATGCCCGAAATGGACGGTTACCGTCTCACCCACGAAGTTCGTTCTGATCCCAATCTCAGGGATCTATACGTCATATTGCACACCTCGCTATCGGGCAGTTTCAATCAGGCGATGGTGAAAAAGGTGGGGTGTGACGACTTTCTGTCCAAGTTCCAGCCAGATGAGCTGGCCGGCAAAGTGCAGGAACGGCTGCGCATTGCAATGCAAAAGCAATAGTCCCTAAGCCTTAAAACAGCTCGATTTCGTCTCCGTCCACCTCGCCGGTTTCCTCCTGGGAAAAGTGGTGGCGGTAGATCTCCAGCGCTTCTTTAACGCTGGCTCCTCGCATGATGTGCTCAAACATGATGCGCTCAGATTCCATGGAATAGCTGCTTTTGACCTGTTCCTGGATGGCCGTCCAGGTCTCCGGATCGTTTACCCGATCGGAATCGCCAATAACATCACTGACGCGCTCCAGGCTGCGAGCCACGTGGTCCAGTCGCTGACTGATGCGATCATAGAATTGAAAGGCGGTGATGGCCTGTTTGATTTTTGACTGCATTTCCATGGAGGTCTCATTGACCTGACGCTTGATATCCGTGAGTTCGCTGAGGTCTGTCATGGCCTGAACGTGCTCGTCCACTTCCTGGGAGTGTTGGGCAAGATCGGTAAAAGAGGTCGTCAGGTCGTCAATCGAGGAATTGCTTTCATTGACCGAGGTTTCTATCTGGCAAACGGCCAGATACAACATCGTAATGGTCTCCCGGATATGGAGCAGTTCGCTGTGGGTTTCTTGGGCGTTGTCAGTCACATTACGTCCTTTATGCAGTTGATACTGTCAGAGTTCCCTTTTGATTCTTTATCAAGCCGAGCGTGTGTATTTGTGCCGGTCAGAGCGTTTCCTTTGCCTCCAGGGGCGTCAGCATCTCGGGTGTTGTACCGGTACGATAGCCATAGATTACCGAGTAAGCCAGCACATTCTGTACATATTTACGGGTTTCACGGAAAGGAATAACCTCTACCCATACATCCGCCGGAAGGTTGCTTTCGGTCTCTTTCAGCCAGCGGGTAACCCGGTGGGGACCAGCGTTGTAGGCAGCCGTTGCGAGAATGCGGTTGTTGTTGAACTGTTGCAGCAGCTCCGTGATGTAGTAGCTGCCGAGCTTGATATTGTGCTCCGGTTTCAGCAAATCGCTCTTTCGATAGCGTACCCCGACCTTGCGGGCGGTCTGCCTGGCCGTTCCCGGCATGAGTTGCATCAGGCCAAGGGCGCCGGCCGGTGAGCGGGCATTGGCGGCAAAGGCACTCTCCTGCCGGGCAATGGCGAAGAGTAACAGGGGCGAAACCTGATGCCGCTGCGCCGCGGCAAACATATGTTTGTTGTAGGCGAGAGGAAAACGCATCTGCAGGTCGTCCCAGGAGCGAGCACTGGCCAGAGAGGTGATGGTTTTGTGGTGCCAGCCCCAGCGGTGCGCGAGTTTGGCAGCGGCAATATGTTGGGATTCCCGGGTGAAGCGGGTGCTCATATGCAGCCATTCGCGGTTGGCATTGAGCGTGTCGCCCACGGCCAGCAGTTCCCTTGCCCGTTGACTGGCGGGCAGGCTGGAGACATACAGTATCTCAGCATTGCCCGGATTTGCCGGTCTGTCTCCCAGTCGGTAGTTGCTGCCCAAAATATCGGCAGCGAGGAAAGCGTAGAAACTCCGCTCAAGGGCCAATTGTGCGTAAATCTGACGCGGGGTGGGGTAGGCCGGGTCGTCAATACCGAGAATGTCCATGGCTCTCGCTCGCCAATAGAGCCAGCGGTCGGACTGTTGTTCGGCCGGGGGCAGCTGGCGCAGGTAGGCATAGACCTTGGCCCAGTCCAGTTGCTTGAGAGCGTCCCGGATCAGTATTTCAGTGAGTTTGTTGTTGTCCAGCTGCGGGACTTGGTTGGCAAGCCCCTGAGCGGCCTCCCGATATCCTTTGCGCATTAATTGCACAATCAGCTGTTGTTGCGTCTGTAGGCGTTTGCGGTTGTCGAACAGCTGCTGGGCGTCATAGCGACTCCACTCGTACAGCGCTGTTAACGGATCCCGGCGAGCATAGCGATTGAGTCCGTGAAGGATAATGTTTTGCATATCCTCAGTCTGGGCTAGAAAGCGCTGATGTTGGCGGATACGAATGGGTTTTCTGTCTACCTCCAGATAGAGTTCGGCCAGTTTCTTTTTGTCGCCTTCCAGTTGCTTGAGAACATAACCGGCGAGGCCCCGGTTGCGAGTCTCGATAGCTTTGTTGAAGCGCTCCCAGGCAATCTCCTGGGTCAGACCGCCCTCCCTGATCCAGCGTTTAAACAGTGGAGTACATTCGTTGGGTTGGGAATGCTCGACGTTCCAAAGTGTTTCCACCTCCTCCAGCGCGGCCGCATCGCCCTGTTCCAACCGGGCCTGAAGAAACAGGCACTGGAGGCGGGTATTACCGGTTTGCGGCTGATAATAATTCAGGAATTGCCGCCACTGCTTGTGCTGGCCCAGTTGGTACAACCAACGGGTGCGTAATTTGTGGCCGAGATGGCTGTCGGCATAGCGCCCCAGAAAGGTGTCCACATCCTGGTAGGGCAGGCGGCGCAGGCGACGATTGAGTTCGTAATAATCCAGATAAATTTTGAGCGAATAGCCATGCAACCGGTCACGGTGTTTGCGAAAAGTCACCATGTGCCCCTGGCGCAGCGCCTGCCTGGCTCGCAGATAATGTTTGCGCTGCTCGTCAAGCAGCGTGGTGGCACCTGCGGGGTTGTTACTCAGCAGTTGAGTTGTATCCGCAAGTGCCCGGCAGGGCAAGACAAGCGCAAACAACAGGCAGAGCCATGGGGCCATTGGGGGAAAAGGGCGTCGCGAACCGGCGTGTGTTCTGTCTGGGGCCATATACACTCTACAGCTGGCTGGGGCATTGTGGCGCGTAATCGTTTGATAACTATTGTAGGGTAAAATCACGGCGCTGGCACAGCTCAAATTGTTGGGAGTCAGCGGCTTTTTTAAAACCTCAGGGAATCTGTTTCAGCCTCCCCTGTCACCGTTTACGCCTGTAGCTCTGGGCCATTTGAGAGGATAAGGGTACCATGGCGCCCCATTTTGAAAGTTAGCTGGCGAGACGAAATATTATGGCGCTGATCGAACTGAAGAAGGCAAGCCTGCACTACGGTACCCAGGTATTGCTCGAGGGTGTGGATCTGAGCATCGAGCGTGGACAAAGGGTCTGCCTGATTGGTCGCAATGGCGCCGGGAAGTCGAGTCTGTTGAAGGTGCTGTCGGGCGACGTGCTGCCCGATGACGGCAGTGTCTGGCGGCAACCGACTCTGCGCATCGCCCGTCTTGAACAGGATCTGCCGGAGGCAGAGAATTTGTCTGTTTACGATGTGGTGGCGAGCGGTCTGCAAGAGGTGGGGCAGCTGCTGGCCCGCTATCATCACCTGCTCAGCGAGGCTCATGACGATAAAGCTCTGCAACAACTGGCTCAGGTTCAGCAGGAAATTGACAGCCATGACGGCTGGAGCCTCCAGCAAAAGGTCGAGACGGTCATCAGCCGCCTGCAGCTGCCCATGGACAAGACCATGGCTGAACTCTCCGGTGGATGGCGCCGTCGAGTAGCTCTGGCCAAGGCCCTGGTGGTTGAGCCGGACCTGCTGTTGCTCGACGAACCCACTAACCATCTGGACGTTATGGCCATCGAATGGCTGGAAAAGCAGGTGCTCGAATTTCGGGGTGCGGTGGTGTTTATCACCCACGATCGGGCATTGTTGCAGGCCCTGGCCACCCACATTGTGGAATTGGATCGTGGGCATCTGCGCAGCTGGGAGGGAGACTACCGCAGTTTTCTGGAATTCCGGGAACAGCAACTGGCGGAAGAGGAACGTCATAACGCGCTGTTCGACAAACGCCTGGCGGAAGAAGAGAAGTGGATTCGGCAGGGCATCAAGGCTCGTCGTACTCGTAACGAGGGTCGAGTGCGGGCCTTGAAGGCAATGCGGGATGAGCGATCTCAGCGACGTGAACGACAAGGCACTGCGCGCATTGAACTCAATACGGGCGGACTGTCGGGTAAGCTGGTTGCCGAGCTCGAGGGTGTGACCCAGAAATTTGGCGAGCGCACAGTGATTAGCAATTTTACCTCCACAGTTATTCGGGGTGATCGCATCGGCTTGATTGGCCCCAATGGGGCGGGCAAGAGCACGCTGCTGAAGATCGTGTTGGGCCAGTTGCAGCCCTCTGAAGGTAAGGTTCGCTGCGGCACCAACCTGGAGGTGGCCTATTTTGATCAGCTTCGGGACCAGTTGGACCTGGAGAAAAACGCCATCGATAACGTGTCGTTGGGACGGGACAGCATCACGATTGGCGGTAAAGACCGCCATATCATCAGCTATTTGGGAGACTTTCTGTTTACCGGAGCTCGGGCCAGGACGCCTTTAAAAGCCCTTAGCGGGGGAGAGCGCAACCGGGTACTGCTGGCCAAGCTGTTCAGCCAGCCGGCCAATATGTTAGTGCTGGATGAACCCACCAACGATCTGGATGTTGAAACCCTGGAGCTGTTGGAGGAAATACTGGCCGGTTTTGACGGCACCATCCTGCTGGTCAGCCATGACCGTCAGTTCCTGGATAATGTAGTGACCAGCACCATAGCCTTTGAAGGTCAGGGCAGGGTTCGAGAATACGTTGGAGGATACGAGGACTGGATTCGTCAGGGAGGGCACTGGCCCGCTATGGAGGAAAGCGCTTCCACTGCTCCCGAAGTCGTCAAGCAGGCGGCAAATGTGCAAGCTGCCGACGCCCAATCAATTGATTCCAATTCGGTGTCACCCAAAGCTGCCAAAAAGCTCAGTTACAAATTGCAGCGGGAGTTGGATGCCCTGCCAGCCGAAATCGAGGCATTGGAAAACCGGGTTTCAGCGCTGGAAGCCGATATTGCCTCACCGGATTTTTACCAGCAGGATCACGAGAAAGTCTCGGAGGTTCTGTCCCAGCTGGGCGAACTGCAGCAGTCTCTGGAAGAAAAGTACGCCCGCTGGGATGAACTGGAAGCTATGTAACCTAGGTTAATCCTTGACCCTGACGGCCAGCACGTCGGTTTTGGCACCATGCAGAACGCCGTTGGCGGTGGACCCGAGCAGCAGTGCAAGCCCCCGGCGGCCGTGGCTTCCCACAACAATCAGATCGACGTTGAGCTGTTCGGCAAGGTCGTGAATTTCGGCTACCGGTTGGCCTACGACAACATGCTGGTTTTCCTGGCCAATGTCAGCAGGCTGTGACAATTCCTTGAGTTGCTGATGAGCCTGTTGTTGCAGTTGTTCCTGAATTTCGCTGAGATCCACCGGAATATCGCCGCCATAGGCAAACGTTAACGGCTCCACCACATGCACAAGTGACAGGGTGGCGGCATTCGCCCTGGCCAGAGCAACCGCGCGGTTGAGTACTTGGTTGGATTCCTCGCTCAGGTCCAATCCGACCAAAATGTGTGAATAATTTGCCATCAGAGCCTCCTTTTCGCCTTAGCCTTTAGAAGGCATACTAGACCGCTTTGAAAATATTGCCTAGATCCAGATCAAACTGTCCCCGATTTTGAACAGGTACTGAGAGGGTGCTGGGTATAACCCATGGGGAGCAATAGAGACTGGATATGTGGTTAACGATTCTCATTGTCGGTTGCGCGGTCGCGTTGTTACTTGGCCCGATAATGCTGATGCAACCCACCGCTGGGCAGCGCCGGCAGGCGGCGCTGCGGCAGTGCGCCGCTGACAACGGCTTGAGAGTGCACCTGCAGCCCCCTCCGGAGGGGGCCGATGGTACTGAGAAGCTGAACTCTTCAGCGATGTATTGCCTGCCCTGGAAGCGTGCCAAGGACGCTCGCAACGTCTGGGTCCTGGTGCGCCGGGCTTATGAGCACGAACTCCATGCCTTTGGGCGCTGGGATTGGCAGGGTGAGGGTGCGGGCTCAGTATCTATGGCCATGATGGCCGATCGCCTCAAGCGGCTCCCGGCACCGGTTTTTGCCGTCGCCAGTGGCCCCCAGGGGCTTTGCTGCTATTGGTCAGAGCTGGGGGATGAAGCGGTGGTTAGAGAGCTCGCCCAATGGTTGCAGCAGACTGCCGGGGCGTTGGTGGATTCAAGTGATCAGGACGACTGAGGAGCACTCTCTTCGGGATTGATGCGGGTCTCGGGCATCAAGTCCTCGGACAAGGCTCGGCGTCGATTGGATAGAATCTCCGCCAGTTCTTTAATCATCCTGTGTCGTCGCTTATCGCTGTGGGCCGATTGCATCAGCAGTTGCTGGGCCTTTTTGTAGAAGGCGTGACCCGACAATACGTCGTTGCGATTAATGGCCCTGTGTCCCTGGGCGACGTGCGAGATAACGTCCACCATGAGATGAGCCCAGCTCAATTCAGAGAGAAAGATATTCATCTCCTCCAGACTGATTTTCCCCGAACGCTGCTGTTTGCGAATAACACCTGCCGCTTCTTCCAGGGAACGTTGACTGCGGGCGATTTGGGCGTCACTGCCCTTGAGGCGGTCGATCGTTACCACCTGGCCCTCATCGGCCAGATTTTCGCTTCTGGCAATAGCGGCCTGGTAACTGGCATCCAGGTAGGTGGCACTCTCATCGGCCGCCTTCATGGCCAGAATCAACTCAAGAATTTCCTCATTGATCAGTCGGGCGATGGCACGACTTTCGACCAGAAGATCCACCTCAACCACCAGTTCTTCAAGCTCTCGGGCACGATGCTTGAGGCGTTTGATTTTCTGCATGAGCGCTTTCTGGCGCTTTTCCCGCTCATTAATCACACTGACGGTGACCAGGGAAAGCACCGCTAAAGCGCAGAAAATGACCAAGCTGGCGAATGCAGACATGTTGAAAGACGTTGCCCGAAGATCGATGAATTACAGACTAATGTAGCGGCCCCGGGATGTGAACCTTTAGGTAGTGGGGTTTTCAAGTGGAGGTTATCTGTGCTATCTGTAAAAAAGGTCTGTGGCCCAATGAAACTGGAAAATTTCGCAGATTACACTTAAATCCTCAGAGATTGCTTGACCCGCCAGGAGCAAGGTCTTATATATGCGCATCCGCTTACCGGTAGTAACGGCCAGCGGCACGGCACAACAGAATTGAGTAAGTATACAGAAGGAATATATGGGTAAGTCCCTAGTAATCGTCGAATCCCCGGCCAAGGCAAAAACCATCAACAAGTACCTCGGCAGCGAGTACGTTGTGAAGTCCAGTGTTGGTCATATCCGGGATTTGCCCACCAGCGGTGGTACGAAAAAGCCGGTGGATCCCAAGGAAAGAGCTCGTCAGGCGGCCATTACCCGCAAAATGTCGCCCGAAGAAAAAGTGGTCCACAAGCGCAAGAAGGCCAAGGAGCAGCTGATCAACCGCATGGGCATTGACCCCGAGAATGGTTGGAAGGCCCATTACGAGGTGCTGCCGGGCAAAGAAAAAGTGGTGGACGAATTACGTAAACTGGCGGAAAACGCAGACACCATCTACCTCGCGACGGACTTGGATCGCGAGGGAGAGGCCATTGCCTGGCACTTGCAACAGGCCATAGGCGGCGACGAGAGCCGTTATCGCCGTGTTGTGTTCAACGAAATTACCAAATCCGCAATCCAGGAGGCCTTTAAGCAGCCTGGTCCCATCGATCAGAATCGGGTGAATGCCCAGCAGGCCAGGCGATTCCTTGACCGTGTGGTCGGCTACATGGTGTCACCATTGCTTTGGGAAAAAGTTGCCCGCGGACTCTCTGCCGGTCGTGTGCAGTCGGTGGCGGTGCGCCTGGTGGTTGAGCGGGAGCGGGAAATCCGCGCATTTATCCCGGAAGAGTATTGGGATGTTTTTGCCAACCTGCGTTCCCAGCAGGGCGATGAAGTTCGCTTTGAGGTGAAGAAGCAGGGCGGTGAAGCCTTCAAGCCTTTGAACGAAGCCCAGGCGACCGCGGCTGTGGATGCGCTTAAGCAATCCGCATTCAGTATCAGCAACCGTGAAGACAAACCAACCAAGTCAAAGCCCGGTGCGCCTTATATCACCTCGACATTGCAGCAGGCGGCAAGTACCCGGCTGGGCTTCAGCGTCAAGAAAACCATGATGTTGGCACAGCGCCTCTATGAGGCCGGCTACATCACCTATATGCGTACGGACTCCACCAATTTGAGCAAAGAAGCGGTGGATACTTGCCGCGAGTTTATCGAGGAAAATTACGGTAAACCGTATCTTCCCGCCCAGCCCAATTCCTACTCCAGCAAGGAAGGGGCTCAGGAAGCTCACGAGGCTATTCGCCCCTCTTCTGTCACTACCAAACCCACTCAGGTCAAGGGTATGGAGCGGGATGCTGAACGCCTCTATACGCTAATTTGGCAACAATTCGTTGCCTGCCAGATGACGCCTGCTGAATTTACGTCCACCTCCCTGACGGTAACGGCAGGTGACTACGAGCTGCGTACTCGTGGTCGTGTTATCCGCTTTGACGGTTTTATGAAAGTTCAGCCGCCCGCGGGCAAGAAGGACGAAGATGTGGTCTTGCCGGAGTTGGCGGTGGGGGACAATCTGGATCTGATCAAGCTGGAACCCAATCAACACTTTACCAAACCACCTGCAAGGTACACTGAAGCCAGTTTGGTGAAAGAGCTGGAAAAGCGAGGCATTGGACGCCCATCCACCTACGCTTCAATTATCTCCACCATTCAGGATCGCGGTTATGCCCATGTAGATAAGCGTCGATTCTATGCTGACAAGATGGGCGATATCGTCACTGAGCGTCTGACAGAAAGCTTCACGGAGTTGATGGATTACGGCTTTACCGCCAGCATGGAAGAGTCACTTGATGATGTTGCAGAAGGCAAGCGAGAGTGGCATCACCTGCTCGACAGCTTCTACGATGATTTCTCCAGCACGCTGTTGAATGCCCAAAACGACGAAGGTGGCATGCGACCCAACGAGCCCACGGAAACCGATATTCCCTGCGCCACCTGTGGTCGTCCTATGCAGATTCGGACGGGAACCACCGGCGTATTCCTGGGTTGTTCCGGTTACTCTCTGCCGCCCAAGGAACGCTGCAAGTCTACGATGAATCTTGTTTCCGGAGACGAAGCGGTAAACGTCGACGAAGATGACGAGGCGGAATCCAAACAGTTGCGTACAAAGCATCGTTGCAAAATTTGTAACACGGCGATGGACAGCTATCTGCTGGATGAGACCCGCAAGTTGCACATTTGCGGTAATAACCCGGACTGTTCCGGTTTTGAAGTGGAAAAGGGCAGTTTCAAGCTCAAAGGTTACGACGGACCGGTTATTGAGTGCGACAAGTGTGGCAGTGAAATGCAGCTTAAAACCGGGCGTTTTGGCAAGTACTTTGGCTGTATGTCTGAAGATTGCAAAAACACCCGCAAGCTGCTCAAAAACGGCGAGGCCGCACCTCCGAAAATGGATCCCGTACCCATGCCGGAATTGGCCTGCCAGAAAGTAGAGGACCACTATATTCTGCGTGATGGTGCTTCAGGACTGTTTCTGGCAGCCAGCCAGTTTCCCAAAAACCGGGAAACCCGAGCTCCACTGGTATCGGAACTGCTGCCTCACAAGAAAGAGATTGACCCCAAGTACACCTTCCTGTTTTCGGCACCGGTAGAGGATGATGACGGCAATCCCACCTTGGTACGATTCAGTCGTAAAACCAAAGAGCAATATGTGCAGTCTGAAATTGACGGCAAAGCGACAGGTTGGAAGGCTTTCTATCAAAATGGTGCCTGGGTGGTTACTCCCAAGCCCATCAAGAAAGCGGCCAAGAGTAGTACCAAAAAGACTAGCAAGCCGGCAAAAACGGATGCTTGAGTGGGTTTGATCTGCGGCCATGAGTAATCCATACACTGCGCGGGTACAACAAAAGTTGTTGCACGCTCAAATGTGCCTCGATCAACTCTCCGGGGCTTCTGCCCCGGAGAAGCAACAGCAATTGGCCATGTTGCAAGCGGCGACCCTGCACCTGGGCATCGCCCTCAAGTTGTATTGCCGTGAGCTGGCCAGCTTGCTGGGGTCACAGGAGCCGGAGCGAGTGTATGAAATTTCAGACCTCGATGTTAATCCCTTTCGGCAAATCGGCTGTGTTCAGGAGCTGACGCAGCACTCAGGATGTCGACAGCTGCAGGATGCAGAACGCACGATTCTCAATCCGGTGGTAAAGGCCAGTGGTCCCATGATTGCGGGGCATGTTGAGGTTGAGCTTACAAAAGGGCTGGTCCGCCAATGGCTGGAGCAGTTGCGCGAGCTTTCAGAGCGGCATCGTCAGGGCCTGGTGGAATATTGACCCCGGTCAGTGTTATCATTGGGCCTTCTTTATTCCCCAATACCTTTCAATATTGACTTTGCCTGGCCCACATTGCGGTAGACGGGTGCGTCAGTCACTGGAGTCATTATGTCCTCTTCCCTGTTTGAAATTGTAGAGCTGCCGGATGGCTGTATCGGCCTGCGCCGGGCAGGGGACGACGATAGTGAGCCTTTGGTGACGATCAAATTCTCCAGCGAAGCCGAGAGCTATCTGAATGATGCCCGGTTCGAAGTGGTAAAGGCGATGATCGAGGCGGGGTTGGAAACTGTGGGTGAGTTGGCAGAACAGGACTACACGGCGTTCGAACTGGAATCCGAACAGAGAACACTGCACTGACTGTTCGTTAATCGATACTCTTCAGCGGTCTGACCGCTATATCCCCAGCCGAGTTCTAAGCTACTGTTGTTTTCTCCAAATCGTCTTAATTAAATTTAGCGGTATCGCAGAAAAAGCCCCCGGCTGTTACCGTTGGTGGCGGCCTCCTCCATGTAAGCCATAGTGGCTTCATCGCGAACATCATTATTGGCAATAACAGTGTGACTGGTGCCTGCATTTAAGGCTTCCCATACCAGCCAGCGGTTGTCTTCCTCCTCGGAAGAATAAATCAATCGAATTTTCTCGCTTTGTACGCCATAGCTATCGAGCAATTTGCGATCAATCTTGCTGTCGACTACCCAGGTAATCCAGCGATCGCTGATTCGGCTCAGGTGGGCAATCACTGGCAATAGCAGCATGACTTCGTCGGGGCTGTGTTTGGTCAGCACAAGCTCTGTAATGCTGCTTTCTTTGCGAGGGGCTGTTTTGGTTGTCTGCAGCGGCATGTCGTGCAGCTGCGCCCCTGCCAACGCATGAGCCATATTAGGTTGTTGAACAGTTTGATGTGCATTCATGTTGCTTGCCCTCTCTAGCCTGCTCGCTATATGGGTATTTAAATGGTCATCGTCGTATCAGCGCGATGGTCGACACTCAGTCTCTTCTCAGGACGCCGACACTCAGACCTTCAATGGCAAAGCTGGATTGCTCCAGGTCAACCTTGATTACGTCGAACTCTTCATTTTCCGGCCAGAGTTCAACCATAGGACTGTTGCTTTGGTGTTGGATGCGTTTCACGGTGACTTCGTCGTCAATGCGGGCGACGACGACATCTCCGTTACGCACCTGCTCGGTTTTGTGCACTGCCAGCAAGTCACCATCCATAATGCCGATGTTCTTCATACTCTCACCGGTCACCCTGAGGAAGTAGTCGGCTGGAGGGCTGAAGAAACTGTTGGGGATGCTGCAATAGTCTTCGATGTTCTCTGCGGCGAGAACGGGATTGCCGGCGGCGACGCGGCCAACAATGGGAATGCCGGTGACGGCTTCTGGCAGGCGAATGCCTCTGGATGCCCCCGAGACCATTTCGATGGCGCCCTTACGGGCCAGAGCCTTGAGATGTTCTTCGGCGGCGTTGGCTGACCGGAACCCCAGCTCCTTGGCGATTTCCGCACGGGTGGGGGGATAGCCGGTATCGTCGATGTACCGTTTGATCAGGTTGAGGACTTCTTCTTGCCTGGCCGTGAGCTTGTGCATGGTGGGCTCCGATTGTTCTTTGGCTTTCCGTATGGGTGTCTGTGTTTTTATACAGTGTCTGTGATTATATACAGTGATTTGGGTCGCGCAAGTATTTTTAGGCAGATTTTCCCGCTGTGTGACTATACTTAAACTAAAGTGCGTCCTAAGTTGTTGTTTTAAGGAGGGTTTATGCTTGATGCAAAAATGCCTGAAGCCTGGCGGGTACTGCGGATCCAGTCAGAGTTGGTCGATGGTATAGAGCAACTTATCAAGTTAAAGGGGGCGGTGACTGTATTTGGCGGCGCCAGGTTTGAGGTGGGCAGCCGCTATTATGAAATGGCGAGGGAACTCGGCGGGTTGCTGGCAGAGGCCGGTGTTCCGGTTATAACCGGCGGAGGCCCCGGCATTATGGAGGGGGCCAACCGCGGTGCTTATGAGCGGGAAGGCGCTTCAGTTGGCTTGAATATCACCCTGCCCAGGGAACAGGACGCCAATCCCTACCAGAGTATCAGCTTGTCATTTCGCTACTTTTTTGTACGCAAATTCCTGTTTATTAAGAATGCGGTAGGGTTTGCCATATTGCCAGGGGGATTCGGCACACTGGATGAACTGTTTGAAGCCTTGACTCTGGTTCAGACTGAGAAGGTCGAGCCATTTCCAATCGTGCTGCTAGGCAAGGATTATTGGCAGGGATTATTGAAATGGATGGAGGAGTCGATACTGGCCAATGGCTGTATCGATCAGGAAGAACTGTCACTGTTCAGCGTGGTTGATACACCCGCCGAAGCCTGTGACATATTTACCCGGCATCTCGTCAGTCTGGCGACCGAGTAACCGCCAAACTCTGCCTCATACGGCGGCTGGGACCTTAAAAGTCCTCTGAACCTTGGAACAGATCAGGTTCAATCTGGTTGAGGGGATTGTTCCAACTGTTGGGATTGAGGACAGAATCGTTGCTCCAACTGGTATCGTCGACGGGCATTTCATAGGCGGCACTGGCGTCTTCCGGAGGCTGGGCCGGGGTCAGGTTCATTTCGCTCCAGCTGTCGCGGTCAACTTCGCTAACCGCGCCGTCAATATACTGAATTTCGATAGAACCACTGGCGGAGTCGACGGCCACGACTTCAAAATACTGGTTGTCCACCACGTCCTGATACCAGTCGCCGATGGCGGGTGCCGGTGAGTTGTCTAGTCTTGCCATGGATTCATTCCTTTTTAGGTGATTGAAAGTCCGGCATAAGCATTCGGTCATTTATCATGCTTTTGATTGCAACATACCGTCTATTGGATAGCCTTTAAAGCGTGATGTTCAGGGAGTGGGCTGGTCGAAATATGCACAGGTCGGCGTGTGGGTGTGCAAGTCGTTAATTTCTGGATGTTTTTTATTGAGAGGCTTGGTCTGGCTGAGGCTGCTTGCTCCCGGGGGTTATTTGGCTTCGCGGGTTCATAAAAAATCCGTCTATTGCAACCGCTCTCGTTTGTCGCCTTGACATGACCAGTCGCTGACCTTATGTTCCAATCGCTTTACTGCGGGAGAATAAAAAGCATGGGACAGTCCGACACGATCGAGCGGATTTTGGGTGCCGCCAGTGCACTGTTTGCCGAGCGCGGCTATACAGAAACCTCATTGCGGACCATAACCAGCACGGCTAACGTCAATCTCGCCGCAGTCAATTATCACTTTGGTTCAAAAAAAGCGTTGATTCAGGCTGTGTTTGCGCGCTTCCTGACGCCTCTGGCGGATCACCTGGAGAAAGCGCTGGATAAGCGGATCGCGGCCAAAGGCGAAGAAGCGCTCTGTGTAGATGAGTTGATTGATGCTCTCTTCAGCTCTCTGTTGGCCACGACCCGGGACCTGGGGGAAAACCAGGACCAGTTTATGCGCCTGTTGATGCTCGCCTACACGCAGTCCCAGGAGCACTTGCGTCACTTCATTATTGCCGAGTATGGCCAGCATTATTCACGCTTTACGGGGCTGTTGCGAGAAGCCATGCCAGAGGTAAAGCCAGAGGTGTTTTACTGGCGCCTTTATTTTATGCTCGGGGCATCGGTGTTCACCTTGTCCAGCTTCGATTCCATCCGCAATATCCTCAAGGCGGATTTCGATAAAGACAGCAGCGTCGAAGACGCTGTGAATCTGCTGGTACCTGCGATCACCGGCATGCTGAACCGCGAAGATGACTGATTACTCTGACAACAAAGACGTAAACCTATGACAATCGGCCCCGTAATTCTGGATTTGGAAGGCACCTCTCTTACCGAGGAAGAAAAGGACTTGCTGCAACACCCTGCCGTGGGTGGTGTGATCATATTTAGCCGCAACATCGATGGCTATGCGCAGTTGCAGCAATTGTTGGCTTCGGTGCGTGAGTTGCGATCAGAGCTGTTGTTGTGCGTGGATCAGGAGGGGGGAAGGGTACAGCGTTGCCGCGATGGTTTTACCCGCCTACCGCCCATGCAAGTGTTTGATCGGCTCTATCATCAGGATCCGGCGCAGGCATTAACGTTGGCGCGGGACTGTGGTTGGCTGATGGCTGCAGAGGTGATTGATATCGGTTTCGATCTCAGCTTTGCGCCGGTTCTGGATGTTGACGACAACTTCTGCAGCGTTATTGGCGATCGTGCGTTCTCGGCCGATGCGCAAGCGGTTGCAAAACTGGGGGCGGCGTTTATTGAAGGTTCCCGCACAGCAGGCATGGCAATGACAGGAAAGCATTTTCCCGGTCATGGCAGTGTCAGAGGGGACAGTCATTTGCTGCTTCCTGTGGACGATCGTGAACTTACGGAGATCTGTAACCGTGATCTGGTGCCCTTCGAGCGTTTGTCGAAACAACTCGATGCGGTAATGCCTGCCCATATTTTGTTTCCCAAGATCGATGCGGACAAGCCGGTGGGTTTTTCCGCTGTATGGTTGCAGACGATTTTGCGCCAGCAGCTGGGCTTTGAAGGCGTGGTGTTTAGCGATGATCTGGCCATGGCGGGTGCAACGGGCGTGGGCAGCTTTGCACAGCGCGCAGAACTCGCATTGCAGGCCGGGTGCGATATGGTGCTGGTTTGTAATCACCGGGACGGCGCGCGCGAGGTGCTTGAACAATTGCCGAGTTCGCTCTACCACGTCAATCAGGGCGATCGTCATCGTATGCGCGCCCGTCCCGGGCAATGGGACGGAGAGCTGAGGCAAAGTGAGCGCTGGCAACAGGTGCAGCAGGTTATTACGACCCTGAATCAACGAGTTTCTCAGTCTGGCGCGGAGGCCGTTTAATGGACATTGCCAATCGACTGGTGACCTGGGTGGGTGAAGGCAACTACTGGATCGTCCAGGTTTTTGCCATTGTTCTGTTGACACTGTTGGCGGCCATGCTGGCAAAAGTTTCACTGGATCGCCTGCTGCTCAAAGCCGAGCAAACCCACAATTTGTGGGATGACGCGTTTGTCGGGGCAGCGAGGCGGCCGCTGCGTTGGTTGATCTGGTTGATCGGATTAACCCTGGCGGCGCAGATGGCCGCCGAAGTGTCTGAGAATCAGCTGGCCCAGTTGATCCAGCCACTTCGTAAAATTGGTGTGGTGGGACTGTTGACCTGGTTTCTGGTACGTCTGATCCGGCATTCGGAAGACAACCTGATGGATCCACAGTTTTCTGAAAAACCAATGGATGCCACCACCGTTAAGGCCATAGGCAAGCTGCTGCGCATGTCGGTGCTGATTACTGCGGTATTGGTGGTTTTACAGTCAATGGGTTACAGCATTTCCGGTGTTCTGGCTTTCGGGGGAATTGGTGGAATCGCTGTTGGTTTTGCCGCAAAGGATTTACTGGCGAATTTTTTCGGTGGGTTGATGATCTACCTTGATCGTCCCTTTAGCGTGGGTGATTGGATTCGCTCGCCTGACAAAGAGATCGAAGGCACGGTGGAAGATATTGGCTGGCGGCTGACTCGCATTCGTACCTTTGACAAGCGGCCGCTGTATATTCCCAACTCCACTTTTGCCCATATCTCGCTGGAAAACCCTTCGCGGATGAGCAATCGCCGTATCTACGAAACGATAGGCGTGCGCTACGAGGATTCCGGCAAATTGCCAGAAATTATCGAGGCCGTAAAGGCCTATCTGCGCAATCACCCGGAGATCGATCAACGACAGACCCTGATCGTCAACTTCAACAGTTTTGCGGCCTGTTCGCTGGATTTCTTTATCTATACGTTTACCAAAACCACGGACTGGATTCGTTTCCACGAAATCAAACAGGAAATTCTGCTCGATATTCTGGGGATCATTGAGCGGCATGGAGCAGAGTGCGCGTTCCCAACTTCCACGGTGCATATGCCGGATCCGATTGCATTGCATACGTCAGCGCCGGTTATGGGAGAGCAACCATGAGGCTGGCGGTGGTCGGCGGCACTGGTCTGGCGGATTTTGCAGGTGTCGAGTGGCTCTCAGAGTCCCGCCCCAAGACGACATGGGGGCAGCCTTCTGCCCCGGTGCGGGTCGGAAAATTAACCCAGGGGGGCGAGAGTCATGAGTTTTTGTTCTTGCCACGGCACGGGCAAGGGCACACGATTGCTCCCCACCTGATAAATTACCGGGCCAATGTCGCCGCTTTGAAGGCAGCGGGCGCCACTCACATCATTGCCGTAAATGCCGTAGGCGGACTGACGGCGGCCATGGATACCGAGGTTCTGGCGATACCGGATCAACTGATAGATTATAGCCACAGTCGCGAATCCACCTTCTTTGATGGCCGCGATGGGAGTGAGTTGCGGCATATTGATTTTACCCACCCCTATTGTGAGCGCTTGCGTCAGACCTTAATCAGCGCGGCAAACGACCGTCAGATTGAAGTGGTGGCAGAAGGGGTCTATGGCTGTACTCAAGGGCCTAGGCTGGAAACGGCGGCGGAGGTTCGCAGGCTGATGAACGATGGCTGCGATCTGGTGGGTATGACGGCAATGCCAGAGGCCAGTCTGGCCCGGGAATTGGATATGTCTTACGCCAGTATTTGCCTGGTGGTAAATCGGGGCGCTGGACTTACCCGTGACATTATCACCATGGCCGATATTGAGAGGGTGGTGAACAGTGGAATGGCTCAGGTAAGAAACCTGATTGGGGCGTCACTGTTGCGATTTTACGCGACAGCCCGCCCGCTTCCCTGAAATACCCCGCCTTACTCCAAAATATCAAGAAAGTGAAATCTTTTGCTGGACAGCGGCCGGATTTTACCTTAAAAAGAGTGAATTCGCTTCGCCTTGACGGGAGCCGTCACGCTGTCACGGTAATGATATCGAGCTGGATATCGAATTGACTGTTATCTGGTTGATAGCGTGTTCGGGGTAAGTGGGGGGCAGGAGTGAATCGTGCGTATGATGTTCGCACGAATAATGTGCGAAGGGTATCGCTCTTAGGGTAAACAACAATATTCATATTATAATAAACGAGGTAATTCAGTATGGCAGCTCGCGAAGTTGGCACGGTCAAGTGGTTTAACAATGCTCGTGGCTATGGTTTTATCACTCGAGGCGAAAACAGCGATGACGTGTTTGTTCACTATCGCAATATTCAAGGCGAGGGGTATCGATCCCTGGCGGAAGGTCAGTCCGTAGAATTTGACATTCTTGAGGGTGATAAAGGTCTGCAGGCCGAAAACGTGAGCGCCGTCTAGAAAACTGAAACTGTACCAAACCAGATCCAGACACCAATAACAAGACATCAACAAAAAGCCGGCTCAAATTGCCGGCTTTTTATTTACAAGGATGTAATGTACACCCGAATACGAGTGCAAGTGTCGCGGGAGGCATGGATGCCGGGAGCGACGATTTACAAGGATGTAATGTACACCCGAATACGAGTGCAAGTGTCGCGGGAGGCATGTACACCCGAATGCGAGTGCCATTGTTGGTCGCGATCATGTGTTCGGGCCGCTATGTTCTTCAGATTACTGTGTTTTAATCCTAAAGAGCCTCTCGCTCGTTTGATTCATCTGTTTGTTCTTCAGGGGCCTCGGGCGGGGGTAGCTCGTAGGGTGTCGTCAGTACCAGAATTCCAAATTTGGGATGATCCAGGTAGTGCATCTCTGTACTGCGCATACGCCGTTTCTGCTTCATGATCGAGATTTCACCGGGCACGAAGGGTCTGGTGAGAATCTGGTCGTACTCGTCGCTGATTGCCGGTGTATTGTCCCAGGGAGAATGGGGTGGCTTGGTGCCATTCTCGCTCCAGTGAAGAGAGTCAGTGAATTCCCCGAGCAAGTCCTCATCGGCGGGATCGGGAAGTAAATTCGGCGCAACAGGCAGCTCAGGCCAGTCACCCTGTTCCTGGCCGAAGTTGTGGTTGAACCGGGTAAACCAGAGATTGGTCTTCAGGTGCAGGTAGCGGGAGACGCTCAAGGATACAGTGCCTTCCACCTCCCGGTGTCGACCAAACGGGTTGCCGGCGGCAATCAGTATTTCCGGCGCCAAGGATTGTTCGACCACCGGCTGTCGCCAGGCTTGATGAAACAGCAGACGGTAGTCCCGGGAACGGCGAATGGCCGAAGCCTGACGATTGAGCTGTCGAGATGCCCTGGGCAGCCAAAAGTAGGGTTCGCGTTCCAGGTCAACCGTCAGCGGCAATTGAGGGGGCAATATGGGCTCCGATTCCTCGGGTTCCACCTGCATCGGCTCTGTGACTGCGCTGTTTTCCTGCGCCTCCAAGGGGGCGGAGGCGGTCGGGTCGGTCTCAGCGTTTGCGCTCATCTCCGGTTGTGATGCTTTGGAATGATCGGGAAAGGTTTCCGGGCTAACTGTACCGTCCCGGTATCGCTGCGGCTCCAGGATGTGTGCTTGCAGCTGTTCCGCTTCAAGCCGTGCCTGCTCCTCAGCGGCTTTTTCCGCTTCCGCCAACTCCTGAGCCAGTTTGTCGGCGGCCTCCTGCATGGCTTTTTCCACTTCAACAGGGTCTTGCAACTGCACCCAATTGGGAGGATAAGCCAGCTCAAGATTCTCCCGCCAGACTTCCTGGTGTGGTGTTTCCGGATGCGCGAAGATGATGATTTCCACCTCGTACCAGCGCGGCTCCTGTGCCATGGCCACCGCCGATAGCGCAGAGAGAAGTGCAGACAACCCTGTGCGGCGAAGGCGAGATGACATGGTTAATGTCCAGTCCATATTGCTGCGAGCCATATTACTCCGGGAAACGATCAGTAAGGGCGGTTTCAGGCGGCATTGCCGCCAAGTTGTTGCAACAGATCATCCACCCGCTTGATGCGTGTATCGCTATTATCCATATCAAGGGTGAATTTTAAATGGCTGCCACCTTCCAGGCGGTATTTCTGCGGTTGGTTTTGCACCATTTTTACAATGGTTAACGGGTCCACCTCCGTGACTTTTCCGAATTCGATGCGTCCTCCGGTGGGGCTGGCTTCCAGTTTGCGGATGCCCAGCGTCTGGGCGCGCAGTTTGAGGCTGCTGATCTTAAACAGGTTCTTGCAGGCATCCGGCAGAAGTCCGAAGCGATCAATCATTTCCACCTGCAGTTCGCGCAGGGCATCGTCGTCAGCGGCGCCGGAAATGCGCTTATACATCATCAGGCGCGAGTGCACATCGGGCAGATAATCGTCCGGAATCAGAGCGGGCAGTCGCAGATTGATATCGATACCCGTATCCAGTGCCTCTTCAATGTTCTCGGTTTTACCATCCTTGATGGCCTTCACGGCGCGATCGAGCATATCCATGTAAAGGGTGAAACCAACGCTTGCCATTTGTCCGCTCTGTTCATCCCCCAGCAATTCTCCGGCGCCGCGAATCTCCAGGTCGTGGGTGGCGAGGGTAAAACCGGCACCGAGATCAGTGGTTTGGGCAATGGCTTCCAGGCGTTTCTGAGCATCAGCGGTCATGGCCTTGGGGTGGGGCGTCAACAAATAAGCGTAGGCCTGGTGATGGGAGCGACCCACGCGGCCACGCAATTGATGGAGCTGTGCCAGCCCAAATTTGTCGGCACGATCGATAATGATGGTGTTGGCATTGGGGACATCGATACCGGTTTCAATAATAGTCGTACACACCAACACATTAAAACGTTTATGGTAGAAATCACTCATCACCTGTTCAAGCTGGCGTTCACGCATCTGGCCATGGCCAATCGCAATTCGCGCCTCTGGAACCAGTTCCTGTAGTTCTCTTGCGGTTTTTTCAATGGTCTTTACTTCGTTGTGCAGATAATACACCTGCCCACCACGGAGAATTTCCCGCAATACTGCCTCTTTGGTCATGGCCGGATCATTCTGGCGAACAAAGGTTTTAACGGAGAGTCGCTTCGCGGGTGGCGTGGCAATAATCGACAAGTCGCGAATGCCGGACATGGCCATATTCAGGGTACGTGGTATGGGCGTCGCCGTGAGAGTCAGAATGTCGACTTCCGAGCGCAAAGATTTCAGTTTTTCTTTTTGACGCACACCAAAGCGATGCTCTTCATCGATGATCAACAGTCCAAGGTTCTTGTAGTCGAGGTCCGACTGCAGCAGCTTGTGGGTACCGATAACAATGTCGATTTTTCCCTCGGCCAGTTTGCCCTGAACACCTTCCACTTCTTTGCCCGAGCGGAAGCGCGACATCACATCCACCTGAATGGGCCAGTCGGCAAATCGGTCGCGGAAATTCTCGAAGTGCTGCTGCGCCAACAGGGTTGTGGGCACCAACATAGCGACCTGCTTGCCGGAATGAGTGGCGATAAACGCTGCTCTCATGGCGACTTCTGTTTTGCCGAAGCCAACGTCGCCGCACACCAGCCGATCCATCGGCTGCTTGGAAATCATATCGTTCCACACCGCTTCGATGGCATTTTCCTGGTCAGCGGTTTCTTCAAACGGAAAACCCGCCGCAAAGCGTTCGTAGGCTTCTTTGGGGTCTTCGAAGGCAAAGCCTTGGCGAGCAGCACGGCGAGCGTAAATATCGAGTAATTCTGCCGCGGCGTCACGCACCTGCTCAGCGGCTTTTTTCTTGGCCTTGCTCCATTGTTCGCTGCCCAGTTTGTGCAGCGGCGCCATTTGATCGTCCGCCCCGGAATAGCGACTGATCAGATCAAGGCTGGCAACCGGCACATAGAGTTTGGCTTTGTTGGCGTACTCCAGCGTTAAAAACTCATTGGTCTGGCCGTCGACCGCTATGGTTTCCATGCCCAGGTAACGGCCGACGCCATGGTCAATGTGAACCACCGGTGCACCGATGCGCAGTTCCGTCAGATTGCGAATGGCCAACTCTCCGGCATCTTGCTGTTGGCGACGGCGTCGTCGCTGCTGCACCCGCTCACCCAGCAATTGAGTTTCCGTGATCAAGGTGATATTGGGCTCTTCTAGGCTCAGACCTCGATCAATGGGCGCAATAGTAATGGCAATGGGTTCGTCGCTATCGACAAAATCCTGCCATTGATCCAACTGCGCGGGCTGCACATCAATTCTGTTCAGCAATTCCAGCAGGCCCTCACGGCGACCGGCGGACTCCGCGCAAAACAGCACCCTCTGGCTGGTGCTCAACAGATAGTTTTCCAGCTCCGCCAGTGGCGTGTCGGAGCGGGAATTGACGCTGATATTCGGCAAAGGGCGGCAGTTAAAGTTGCGACGCCCTGCGCCCGGATCCAATATGGCATTGTCCAGCGTGTTGCGCGGGTAGGTGTTGAGATACCCAAATAGTTCGCCTGCGGACAAAAACATCTCTGCGGGTTTGAGGATCGGGCGTTGAAGATCTCCGCAGCGGCTTTCATAGCGCTCAGTCAGGTCGCGCCAGAACTGCTCAGTGGATTCGTCGATGCGCTCCAGCAAAAATACCTGGCTGCTTTGAGGCAGGTAATCAAACAGCGTGCTGCACACCTCAAAGAACAGCGGCAGGTAATACTCGATTCCGGCCGGACTGATCCCGGAACTGATGTCCTGATAAACCGGGCAAGCCTTGTGGTCGACATCAAAGCGTTGATGCCAGCGATTGCGAAAGCGGGCGATGCCGGCTTTGTCGAGCGGGTATTCTTTTGCCGGTAACAACTCGATGGCATCGACCTGATTGACAGAGCGCTGACTTTCCGGATCGAACGTACGCAGGGTTTCCACTTCGTCATCAAACAGATCGATGCGGAATGGGGTTTCACTGCCCATGGGATAGATGTCGATCAGGGAGCCACGAATAGCGAATTCACCGTGTTCGTACACGGTTTCCACACAGTGGTAGCCGGCGTTTTCCAGCTGCAGGCGCATATGTTCAATGACAAATTTCTGTCCGGGTTTGAGCACTAAGCTGTTGCCGGCCAGAAACGATGCCGGAGCCAGCCGGTGCATCAATGTGCTTACCGGAACCACCAGAATACCGGTTTCGGTGCGCGGTAATTGATACAGCGTCAGCAGGCGTTCGGAAATAATGTCCTGGTGCGGGGAAAAGCTGTCGTAGGGGAGGGTCTCCCAGTCTGGCAGATGCAGGATAGGTAATGGGTCATCCGCATGATTAAAGAAACGCAGTTCGGATTCAAGCAGTCGGGCCGATTCTGTATCGGGCGCAATAACCAGTGTCAGGCTGTCGTGTTGCCGTGCCGCGGAGTGAATGGCGAGTGCTTTGGCGCTGCCAGGTAAGTTGCCCCACTGCTGTTTATTGCCCGATTTGGTGTTAAGGGCAGGGTTAAGAGGGGTGGCACTGGTGGCGGTGTTGCTTATGGTCATTCGATTGGCTCGACAGAAAGGTCCCGATTTAAGGGCTCGATAGTAACTCGATAATAAAATGCCGGGGTATTGTAGCCGGGATTGTCCGGATTTGCTTTAAAGAGCTGATTTTGCAGTGGCTATTTCGGCCCATCAGTTGGCGGAAATACACGGTTTTTGTTCATTATTTTGTAACTGAATTAAATTGCTGGGACAAAACCTCCCAAAGGACTTGTAATTCACTTAGATTTCGCTTAGTTGCTTGCGCCGGCCATTTGGAATCACGATAATAGCGCTCCTCCTGATGGAGGCATGGTGTTGAAATTACTGTGTTTTTAGCGCCAAACCACGACCAACTATTTTGAAGGTGACAACTCGTGAACCGACCCAAGCCAGACGATTTTTTCAAGGACTGGAAAGAGCGTGAAGCCCTCGCTGAGGCGATGATCCCTCTCATTGGTAAGCTGAACCGTGAGCGCAACGTCAAGCTGTATATGTATGGCCGCTCCCTCGTCAACCTCTCTGTGATCGAGCTGATGAAGGCGCATCGTCGCGTACGTCAGGTGGAAGAGAACGAACTGTCCGAGTTTGAAACCTATCCGCTGCTGGAAGAGCTGTCCAAGCTGGATCTGGGACCTGCCCATATTGATCTGGGCAAGATCGCCGTTAAATTCATGAAAAGCGGCAACGGTGCCAGCGTCAGTGAATTTATCCAGGCTGAAGTAGGCGACGCCGTCGGCAGCGCCAGCAAGCCTCTGCCTGAGCCTCAGGATGTCGTTTTGTACGGTTTTGGCCGTATCGGCCGCCTGGTCGCCCGCCTGCTGGTGGAAAAAGCCGGCAGCGGTGATGTGCTGCGCCTGCGCGCCATTGTTGTGCGCAAGGGCAAAGCTGCGGATGATCTGGTGAAGCGCGCCAGCCTGCTACGTCGTGACTCCGTACATGGCTCTTTCAAGGGCACTATCCGAGTCGACGAAGAGACCAATACCCTGGTGCTGAACGGCAACGAAGTTCGCGTGATCTACGCCAATTCTCCCGCTGAAGTTGACTATACCGAATACGGCATCAACAACGCGATCATCGTCGACAATACCGGTGTGTGGCGCGATGAAGCCGGCCTTGGTCAGCACCTGGAATGCCCTGGCGCCTCCAAGGTAATCCTGACGGCGCCCGGTAAGGGCGACATCAAGAATATCGTTTACGGCATCAACAATGGTGATATTACCGCTGAGGACAATATCCTCTCCGCAGCATCCTGTACCACCAATGCTATTACGCCTGTTCTCAAGGCGATGATGGACGAGTACGGCGTCAACCACGGTCACGTGGAGACGGTGCATGCGTACACCAACGACCAAAATCTCATCGACAACTACCACAAAGGTGAGCGTCGGGGTCGCAGTGCGCCACTGAACATGGTGATCACCGAAACCGGTGCAGCCAAGGCGGTTGCCAAGGCTCTGCCTGAGCTGAAGGGTAAGCTGACCGGCAACGCCATTCGCGTACCCACCCCTAACGTCTCTATGGCCATTTTGAACCTGCAGCTGGGTCGCGAGACGACGGCAGAGGAACTCAATACCTACATGCGTGAGACTGCCCTGTACTCCAAGCTGCAGCAGCAGATCGACTACACCAACTCTCCGGAAGTGGTGTCCAGCGACTTTGTCGGCTCCCGTCACGCCTGTGTATTTGACTCCCGCGCCACCATCGTCGAGGGTAGCAGCGCCGTTCTTTACTGCTGGTATGACAACGAATACGGCTACAGCTGTCAGGTGGTTCGCTGCCTCGAAGACATGTGCGGTGTTTCCTACGATATCTACCCCAAGGGTTGATTTCAGTAGCTATATAAAAGGAAGCAGTAGCTGCGGTTGCTGCTTCCCTTTCCCCTCCACCCTGATCAGCCTCCTTAATCAATTCTGACTGCTAAATCGTCCAAAATTCCCTTCCAGGCCTAACATCTTGAGAAATCAGGCTTTTTCCGACAGAAAAAGCGCTGAAAACACACTTTATCACTGGCAAGTGACGCCACTGATCTTTATAATTGCGCCCGTTTATTTTGGGGAACCTGCAAACAGACTAGGGTTATTGCTCCAGCGCTCCTGAGATGGCGTTTAGATCGTCACAGGGCTTTGCAGCAGAGAGAACAAAACGGCGATAAAGCAGCATTAAAAGCTGTATTGATGACAAGTGAGCGACAGCGTCCCAAAGCCGTATCCCGACAGGAAACTCCAAACAGCCGAGTGCAAGTTGACTGCGATCGACTACACTTGAATCGCCGAATTTGAATCCTATTTGCCCGTTCTGAGTGCAAATTGATCGGCTTCTCAAGGTGTGTCGTTAATAAATCGCGGTGTCCAGCGGCTGGAGAAGAATATTTTGGCGTTGCACTCGCAGCGCCGACACAACTTTCAAACGAGTGATTAGGCAGAGACGTATGATTAATATCCGTCGGGGATTGGATCTACCCATATCCGGGGCTCCCGAGCAGGCCATTGTCGATGGCCCGCGGATTCGCTCTGTCGCCGTAATTGGTGCTGATTACCACGGTATGAAGCCTACCATGGCCGTTCAGGTCGGCGACAAAGTGAAGCTAGGGCAGCTACTATTTACCGATAAGAAGACTGAGGGGGTGCGCTACACGGCGCCTGCCGCCGGTACCGTGGCCGCGATCAATCGCGGTGCTCAGCGTGTACTGCAGTCTGTCGTTATCGATGTCGAGGGTGATGAAGCCGAGAGCTTCGCCCAGTACAGCGTGGACCAATTGGCCTCGTTGTCTGAGGAGCAGGTGAAAGAGAATCTGGTGAATTCCGGACTCTGGACCGCCTTGCGCACCCGTCCGTACAGCAAGGTGCCGGCTCCGGCCACCACGCCCAACTCCATCTTTGTGACCGCCACGGATACCAATCCGCTGGCGGCCAATCCGGAGTTGATCATCCGCGAAAACCGCGATGATTTCGTCAACGGCCTGACTGTGCTGAGCAAGCTGACCGCCGGTCAGGTATACGTGTGCAAAGCCGAAGGCGCCGACGTCTTCACTGGCAATAACAGCCGCGTTTCCTCACACGAGTTCGGTGGTCTGCACCCAGCCGGCAACGCCGGTACCCACATCCACCACCTCGATCCTGTCAGCGTCAGCAAGACGGTCTGGACTATCGGCTATCAGGATGTGATCGCCTTTGGCCAGCTGTTCACCACGGGTGTATTGCCTACTGAGCGCATTATCGCCCTGGGCGGCCCTCAGGTTGAGTTGCCCCGTCTGGTTCGTACCCGAGTCGGTGCCAGCATCGATGAGCTTACCGCGGGTCAGCTGAAATCCGGCGACAACCGCGTGGTTTCCGGTTCTGTGTTTGGTGGCCGTACCGCTTCCGGCGCTTTTGCGTTCGTGGGTCGTTATCACCAGCAGATCTGCGCGTTGGAAGAGGGGCGCGACCGTCCGTTCCTGCATTACCTGCGCGCCGGTTTTGACAACTTCTCCGCGCTGAGCATCTACGTGTCGAGCCTTTTCTCCGGCAAGAAGTTTGATATGACTACCTCCACCAATGGCTCAGAGCGTGCCATGGTGCCCATCGGCGCCTACGAACGCATTATGCCGCTCGACATCCTGCCAACCCAGCTGCTCCGCTCCCTGATTGTGGGCGACACTGATATGGCCCAGAAACTGGGATGCCTCGAACTGGACGAAGAGGATCTGGCCCTTTGTACTTTTGTTTGCCCCGGCAAATACGAGTACGGCCCCATCCTTCGCAATAACCTGACCCGTATTGAGAAGGAGGGTTAAGGCATGGGTTTACGCACAATTCTAGACAATATGGAGCCGCACTTTCACAAGGGTGGTAAATACGAGAAGTGGTACGCACTCTACGAAGCCGTGGATACCGGTCTGTTCCGTCCCAACGATGTGACCAAGACCAGCTCCCACGTTCGTGACGGTATCGACCTCAAGCGCATTATGATCACCGTCTGGGTCTGTACTTTCCCGGCGATGTTCTTCGGTATGTACAACGTCGGCTGGCAGGCCAACACCGCCATGGCGGATCTGGGCCTGACCGAGATTGGCAACTGGCGCGATGTATTTATCGCCTCATTTGACGCCAACAGCTGGTTCGACAATATCCTGCACGGCGCCCTTTACTTTCTGCCCATCTACGCGGTGACCTTTATCGTCGGTGGTTTCTGGGAAGTGCTGTTCGCTGCCAAGCGTGGTCACGAAGTCAACGAAGGTTTCTTCGTAACCTCGGTGCTGTTTGCCCTGATTTGCCCGCCCGATGTGCCCCTGTGGCAGGCGGCCCTGGGTATCAGTTTTGGTGTGGTTATCGCCAAGGAAGTCTTCGGCGGAACCGGTAAAAACTTCCTTAACCCGGCACTGGCGGGTCGCGCCTTCCTGTTCTTCGCCTATCCGGCGGAAATGTCCGGCGACGCGGTGTGGACAGCCGTGGACGGTTTCACCGGCGCAACTGCGCTGTCTGTGGCTGCCGCAGACGGTATGCAAGCCCTTGAGGGCCAACTGACCTGGATGGACGCGTTCTTCGGCCATATGCAGGGTTCGATTGGTGAGACCTCCACCCTGGCCATCCTGCTCGGTGGTGTGGTGCTGGTGGCGATGAAAATCGCATCGCTGCGCATCATTCTCGGCGTTATGTTAGGTATGTTCCTGACCTCAAGCCTGTTCAACCTCGTTGGTGACCCGTCCTCCAACCCGATGATGGCAATGCCCTGGCATTGGCACCTGGTGATTGGTGGCTTTGCCTTCGGCATGATCTTTATGGCCACCGACCCGGTATCGGCTTCCATGACCAACGCTGGCAAGTGGTGGTTTGGCGCCCTGATCGGATTTATGGTGGTTGTGATTCGCGTGGCTAACCCGGCCTTCCCGGAAGGTATGATGTTGGCAATTCTGTTTGCCAACCTGTTTGCCCCGCTCATCGACCACTTTGTGGTTCAGTCGAACATTAAGCGGAGGTTGGCACGTGTCTAACGATACTATTGGAAAAACTATCGGCGTCGCGCTGGCGCTGTGTATCGTCTGCTCCGTGGTGGTCTCCACCGCAGCAGTGATGCTCAAGCCCGCGCAGATCGCTAACAAGTCACTGGACTTCAAGCGCAATATCCTGCTGGCCGCAGGCCTGCTGGAAGACGGCAAGAGTGTTGAAGAACAGTTCAAGCAGATCACCACCAAACTGGTTGACCTGGATACCGGTAAATTCACCGAGGTGGAAGAGGGCACTGACAAGTACGATCAGCGCAAGGCTTCCAAGGATCCGGCCCGCTCCAAGGAGCTGTCCGGTGACGAGGATATCGCCAAGATTTCCAGCCGCGCTGATGTTGCCAAGGTCTACCTGGTGGAGGGTGCCAATGGTGTTGAAACCGTGATCCTGCCCATTAAGGGCTACGGTCTCTGGTCCACGCTCTACGGCTTCCTGGCTTTGGGGTCTGATTTCAATACTGTGGTTGGTATGGGCTTCTACGAGCACGCCGAAACGCCGGGCCTCGGCGGAGAGGTGGATAATCCCAACTGGAAAGGACTGTTCCCGGGCAAGAAAGCCTACAAGGCTGACGGCACCGTGGGCCTGACCGTCAAAAAGGGACCGGCCACTGTGGGTTCTGAACACGAGGTCGATGGCTTGTCGGGCGCTACGCTCACTGGTAAGGGCGTCGATAACCTGATCAAGTTCTGGTTGGGCGAGCAAGGCTTCGCCGGCTTCCTGACCAATCTGAAGAATGGGGAGGCTTAATCATGAAAGTGAAAGAGCTACTGCTAAAGCCAATTCTTGAAAACAACCCCATCGCCCTGCAGATTCTCGGTATCTGTTCGGCGCTGGCGGTCACCAGCTCCTTGAAGGTGACCCTGGTGATGTGTGTTGCACTGACCGTGGTGTGCGCCTTCTCCAACCTGTTTGTGTCTCTGGTGCGTAACCACGCCCCGGGCAACATCCGCATCATCATCCAGATGACCATTATTGCCTCACTGGTAATCGTGGTGGATCAGGTACTGAAGGCGGTGGCTTACGATGTCAGTAAGCAACTGTCGGTATTTGTGGGTCTGATCATTACCAACTGTATCGTGATGGGTCGCGCGGAAGCCTTCGCCATGAAAAACCCACCACTGCCAAGCTTCTTGGACGGCATCGGTAACGGTTTTGGCTACAGTGCGCTGCTGATTGCCCTGGGTACGATTCGTGAGCTGTTCGGTTCCGGCAAGTTGCTGGGTTATGAGATTCTGCCGCTGGCCACTGAAGGCGGCTGGTACGTCTCCAACGGCATGCTGTTGTTGCCACCCAGTGCGTTCTTCCTGATTGGTCTGATCATTTGGGGCATTCGTGCCTACAAGCCTGATCAGGTAGAAGAGGAAGAGTTCAAGATCTGTCCCAACACCATTAAGGAGGCTTAAGCGATGGAACATTATCTTAGCCTGTTTGTGCGGGCGATTTTTATCGAAAACATGGCCCTGAGCTTTTTCCTGGGAATGTGTACCTTCCTGGCGATCTCCAAGAAGGTGGACGCGGCCCTGGGTCTGGGTATTGCCGTTGTGGTGGTACTGGGTATTACCGTACCGGTGAACAACCTGCTGTACACCTACCTGCTGGCTGACGGCGCCCTGGCCTGGGCCGGGTTCCCGGAAGTGGACCTGAGCTTCCTCGGCCTGATTACCTACATTGGTGTGATCGCGGCACTGGTACAGATCCTGGAAATGGTTCTGGATAAGTACGTACCTGCGCTGTACAACGCCCTGGGTGTTTTCCTGCCACTGATTACCGTGAACTGTGCCATCATGGGTGCCTCACTGTTTATGGTAGAGCGTGACTACGATCTGGCGGAATCCGCCGTGTTCGGCATCGGCTCCGGTGTTGGCTGGGCTCTGGCGATTACCGCTCTGGCCGGTATCCGCGAAAAGATGAAGTACAGCGATGTACCCGACGGTCTGCGTGGCCTGGGTATCACCTTTATCACCGTGGGTCTGATGTCTCTTGGCTTTATGTCCTTCGGCGGCATTGACCTGTAATCAGCGAGGTATTACGAAGTATGGATATTACAATCGTATTAGGTGTCGTGATGTTCACCGGCATCGTGCTTGCGCTGGTGGCGGTTATCCTCAGTGCGCGTGCGAAGCTGGTTAACAGCGGCGACGTCAACATCGAAATCAACGGTGAGAAAACCCTCACTGTTCCTGCGGGCGGCAAGTTGCTGCAAACCCTGGCCGAAGGCGGTCTGTTCCTGCCTTCCGCCTGTGGCGGTGGCGGCAGCTGCGCCCAGTGTAAGTGTGTGGTTAACAGTGGCGGCGGCTCCATGCTGCCTACCGAAGAATCCCACTTCACCAAGCGCGATGCAGCCGAAGGCTGGCGCTTGTCTTGTCAGGTGCCTGTTAAGCAGGACATGAAAATTCACGTTGAAGAAGACGTGTTTGGTGTCAAGCAGTGGGAGTGTACTGTTGAGTCCAACCCCAATGTGGCCACCTTTATTAAGGAGCTGACGCTGAAGCTGCCTGAAGGCGAGAACGTTGACTTCCGCGCCGGTGGTTACGTTCAGCTGGAAGCGCCCGCTCACCACGTCAAGTACGCCGACTTTGATATCGAAGAAGAGTACCGCGGTGACTGGGAGCGCTTTGGCTTCTTTAACATCGAGTCCAAAGTGGATGAGCCGGTGATCCGCGCTTACTCCATGGCCAATTACCCCGAAGAGAAGGGTATCGTGAAGTTCAACATTCGTGTTGCCACTCCACCTCCCGGCTCCCAGGGTATTCCCGCCGGACAGATGTCTTCTTATGTGTTCAGCCTCAAGCCTGGCGACAAAGTGACCGTATACGGTCCGTTCGGTGAGTTCTTTGCCAAGGATACCGACGCTGAGATGGTTTTTGTGGGCGGTGGTGCTGGCATGGCGCCAATGCGTTCTCACATCTTCGACCAGCTCAAGCGTCTGAAGTCCAGCCGCAAGATGTCTTACTGGTATGGTGCTCGATCTCTGCGCGAGATGTTCTACCAGGACGAGTACGATATGCTGGCCAATGAGAACAGCAACTTCGAGTGGCACGTGGCCCTGTCCGATCCTCAGCCTGAAGACAACTGGGACGGCCTCACCGGTTTTATCCACAATGTTCTGTATGAAGAGTACCTGAAGGACCATCCGGCCCCTGAAGACTGTGAATACTACATGTGTGGGCCCCCAATGATGACCGCAGCTGTGATCAAAATGCTCAAGGATCTGGGCGTTGAAGACGAAAACATCTTGCTGGATGATTTCGGCGGCTAAGCGGAAGGAACGGGGAATTTTGAAGGACAATTTCCTCATGACGAGGTCAGCAATGCTGGCCTCGTTTTGGTTTTGCCTCTGGGCTTTTGCACTGAGTGCGTGCAGTCCGCGTCCGGAATTGGTGCAGACGCGCCTGTCCGGGGCAACCATGGGTACCAGCTACAATATTTCGATTGTTGCGGAGCGGGCACCTAAAGATGTGGAAGCTCTGCAGCGGGACATTGATGCGTTGCTGCAGGATATCAATCAGGCAATGTCCACCTATATTCCTGATTCGGAGCTCAATCGTCTCAATGGGGTAGAGACAGGACAATGGCAGGCGGTGTCCGCGCCACTGATGGAGGTGCTGGCGATCAGTGAGTCGGTCAGCCAACTGTCCAAAGGGGCCTTTGATGTGACCCTGAGGCCGTTGATTGATCTGTGGGGATTTGGGCCCGATCCGGCAAAGGATAGAGTGCCCAGCGACGGGGAAATCGCAGCGGCCTCTGTCAATGTGGGTTACCAAAACCTGGAGTTGAATCAGGGTCGTGTCCGTCGGCACAAGCCGATCAACGTCGACCTGAGCGCAGTGGCCAAGGGTTATGGCGTCGACAGGGTGGCACAATTGCTGGAAGCAGGGGGCTACCATAACTATCTGGTGGAAATTGGCGGCGAAATCCGCCTGAAGGGCGTCAGTCGAAGGGGAACCCCCTGGCGTATCG
This sequence comes from Pseudomaricurvus alkylphenolicus, assembly GCF_011683955.1. Classification (GTDB taxonomy): domain Bacteria; phylum Pseudomonadota; class Gammaproteobacteria; order Pseudomonadales; family Cellvibrionaceae; genus Pseudomaricurvus; species Pseudomaricurvus alkylphenolicus. The sequence continues at coordinate 184,181 of NZ_JAAQPI010000006.1, read as the reverse complement.
CGGTGGAGACACCCTCGGCTGGGCTTACCCAAACCGTTCAGAGGGCGATCGAACTCAGCGATATGGCCATGGCCACCTCTGGCGACTATCGAAATTATTTTGAACGGAACGGGGTTCGCTACAGTCATACCATTGATCCCCGAACCGGCAGACCGATTACCCATCATCTGGCTTCGGTGACGGTGCTGGACAAATCGGCGGCCCGGGCGGATGCCCTGGCGACTGCGTTCAGTGTGTTGGGACTGGAACAGGCTCTACCATTGGCTAATGGCGAGGGCATTCCGGCCTTATTTATAATCAGGCAGGGGGCGACCTTTGAAGAGGTGGCCTCTGATACATTTAAACCCTATTTGGCCAATGGTCCGTAGGGCCAGGAGGTAACTATGCAGATGTTCTTTGTAACTCTCGCGGTCTTGTTGTTGTTTGTCATCGCCATGTCAGTTGGTGTGCTGATGGGACGTAAACCACTAAAAGGTTCCTGTGGCGGTGTCGGTGCGGCGCTCAAGGAAGAGGACTATGTGTGTGATCTGTGCGGGGGAGATCCCAACAAGTGTGAAGAAGAACAAGAAAAGCAGCAGCAAAAGCAGCAGGCTCCGGCAGAGCTTGCCTACGATGCCTCTGGCAAATAAATAAAGACAATAGTGCGGTGGATAGCTGTTCGCCGCAGTACACAACCTGGAGTGAGGAGTTTAGCGGGAGATGGCGGAGTACACCTACGATTTACTGGTGATAGGTTCGGGACCGGCGGGTGAGGGAGCGGCGATGTCCGCGGCCAAGGCCGGTATGAAGGTGGGCATGGTAGAACGCGCCGATATGCTCGGCGGCAACTGTGCTCACAAAGGTACGATTCCCTCCAAGTCGCTGCGTCATGCTGTCAAGCAGCTGATCCGTTATAACACTCACAACCTGTTCCGGGTCATCGGCGAACCAAGGCTGCTGACCTTTCCTGAAGTGCTTAAGGCGGCCAGCAAAGTTATTCCCATGCAGGTTGATCGCATTACGACGGCGGCGGCCCGCAACCGCGTTCAGACTCACGTGGGCGAGGCTTCGTTCGTTGATGACAAGAAAGTCGAAGTGGTTGTAGAAGATGGTGCCAAAGAAATCATCAACGCCAAAAATATCCTGATCTCTACTGGCTCACGTCCGTACCGTCCGCAAAACGTCAACTTTAACCATCCGCGTATTTACGACAGCGACACCATTCTCAGTATGCAGCATACGCCTAGAACCATGATTATTTACGGTGCTGGCGTGATTGGTTGCGAATACGCTTCCATCTTCTCCAACCTTGGTATCAAGGTGGATCTGATCAACAGCCGCGAACAGCTGCTGTCTTTTCTCGACGATGAAATCTCCGATGCCCTCAGCTACCACTTGCGTGATGGCGGTGTGACGGTACGTCACTGCGAGGAATATGAAGCGGTGGAAGCGGATGCCCACAGTGTGACCATGCATCTGCAGTCAGGTAAACGCCTGCGCGCCGATGCACTGTTGTGGTGTAACGGACGTACCGGTAATACAGACACCCTTAATCTCGAAGCCATCGGTCTTGAGGCAAATCATCGCGGCCAGTTGTCTGTGAATGAACGTTATCAGACCGATATTGACGGCATTTACGCCGCCGGTGATGTTATTGGCTGGCCCAGTCTGGCAAGCGCTTCCTTTGACCAGGGGCGTGCCTGTGCCCGCGGTATAGCGGGGCTGACGGTACGGTTTGTGTCTGACGCGCCTACCGGCATTTATACACTGCCGGAGATCAGCTCGATTGGTAAAACCGAGCGGGAATTGACGGACGCTAAAGTCCCTTACGAAGTGGGCTGTGCGTTCTTCAAAAACACTGCCAGGGCGCAGATTTCAGGCGAAGATGTGGGCATGTTGAAGCTGCTGTTTCGCATCGACAATCTTGAAATTCTGGGTATTCACTGCTTTGGTGCGGAAGCGTCCGAGATTATCCACATTGGCCAGGCGATTATGAGTCAGCCGGGTGAGGGCAACAGTATCAAGTTCTTTGTGAAGAACACCTTTAACTACCCGACGATGGCAGAAGCCTATCGCATTGCTGCCCTGGACGGTTTGAACCGCGTCAATCGCTTCTAAGGATTCTTCGTTTCACCGACATCGCGCCGCACATGTTTGATAACGCTGTGGATGACGATGTCGGATTCGAAGTAGACCACAAAACGCTCATACTCCCAGCGGGAGATGGGTGGCTCTCCACGAGGTTCCCGCTGCTCGACGGGTTCACCAAAAGCCGCCCGGACTTCAGCCATAGACATACCCAGAGCGGGTTTTTCGATTGTCTGTTGAGATCCCTGCTGGCCGATGGGAATCCGGATGGTTTCCGCGACGACACCTGCCCCAAACACCAGGGACAGCAGCGCCGCCAGTGTCAATTTGACCGGGTTCATTGGTGATCGTCCTCCGATGTTTCCCGATGTTTGCGGCGTTTCGCCATTTGCGCCTGTAAAATCTGTTTGGCCAGGATTTCCTGCTTGGCCGATGTCAGTTGCACAAACTTGCAGGCCACCTTATAGCCTCCCTGTTCATTACTGTCGCAGCGTATGACGGTGGCGAAGCTGGCAACGGCGGTATAGTCCGGTAAAAACATCATACGCAGGGCAACACTGGACCCCTTATACAGCGCTTTTCCGCAGTTAAATGCCAGGCCACCTTCGCTCAGATTGACGTGGGTAGGGCGCACATCCTTGTTCAGATAGTCGCCCGCCAGCGATTGCTGAGCCAACAAGTCCATCTTTTTGTTCAGCAGACTCAGGTAGTCGGCCACGCCGCGATTGAATTCGGCGATTCCGCTGAGTAGAGGGGCCGCTTCCTTGTCGAGGCGACGAAACTGGTTGAACAGATCCAGTGCCTGTTGGTCCAGGGGGAATTCTTCTTCCACATTGCCCTGTTCCAGGGTCTGGGTACTGACACTGTGGAAATCCAGCGCGATTTCGCTATTGATACGGAAAAAGCTGCGGCGTTCGGAGTCGGTCATAAGCTGTGGGTCTGGTGGTTGGCCATTACCATGAGTGTACCACCACCGGCGCCGGGTGTCTGCGAAGTCACCGCTGTGACTTTGGCGCGATTCGCCTGTTGAATCAAGCAGTTGGGGCATTTGATTAATAGTTTGGTTCAACCCTTGTGGTCCGTCGGGGCATTGGGTTTAATGACGGCTATGAATTTGCCGCTGCCCCTGTTTATTGGCGCCCGATACACCCGATCCAAGCGCCGCAATCAGTTTATTTCCTTCGTCAGTGGGTTTTCCCTGCTGGGAATGACGCTGGGTACCCTGGCGTTGATTGTTGTGATGTCCGTAATGAATGGCTTTGATCGAGAGATCAAGCAGCGATTGTTGCAGGTTATTCCCCATATCGAGGTCATTGGCGAGGACGGTATCGGGGATTGGGCGAAATTACGGCAACAGGTGGAGTCTCAAAACGGTATTCTGGCGGCAGCGCCCTACGTCGATGGCGACGCCATGGTAAGTTATGAAAGAGGTATGCAAGGTGTTCAGCTGCGAGGTGTCCTTCCGCAAGACTTGCCTCGAATCTCTTCGCTTTCAGAACATATGGTGCTCGGCGATACCAGCAGCCTCGCTCAAGGCGAATACAACATTATTATTGGTCGATTGTTAGCGCGTTATCTGGGGGTGATGCCCGGTGACAAGGTGACCCTGACTTTGCCGCAGTTGAGCGTGACCCCGGCGGGTATTTACCCTCGCATCAAACGTTTTACGGTCAGTGGTGTGTTCGAGGTGGGTGCGCAGGTGGATCAGCAGCTTGTCATCCTGCATCTTGCCGACGCTCAAAAACTGCTGCGAACGGGCAAGCGGGTGAGTGGAGTCGAGCTGCGCACCCGCGACATGTACGAAGCGGGAGAGTTGGCCAAGCACCTTGAGGGTCAGTTATCACAACTTGCATCGGCCAACAGCAGCCCGTTGACCGTTCGTGACTGGAGCAAGACCCAGGGCAGTCTGTTTTCGGCGGTCAAGATGGAAAAAACGGTCGTGTCGGTGTTGCTGATGATCATAATTGCGGTAGCGGCGTTTAATATTATTTCCAGTTTGGTACTGATGGTTGCGGACAAACGCTTTGATATTGCGGTGCTCAGAACATTGGGGCTGAGCCGGGGACAGGTGATGGCGACCTTTGTTGTTCAGGGAGCCATTACCGGTTGGTTGGGCGTACTGATGGGCTGTGTGTTGGGTGCCATTATCGCCGTTAACGTCGGAGCTATTGTCTCGTTTTGGGAACAGCTCACAGGACTGCAGGTGTTTGATCCCCAGGTGTATTTTATCAGTCATATGCCTTCGCAATTGATGCTGGGCGACGTTTTGGTAGTTGCAGTTGTGGGGGCCAGTCTGAGTCTGTTGTCGACACTTTACCCCGCCTACCGGGCCTCGACGGTGGAGCCCGCCGAAGCCTTGCGCTACGAATAATCCAAATCAGATTTTGCTATAGGAAAGAATTTGAGCCAGGACAGCCGGATACCAGAGGCCACTGCAGTCACTCTAGTCAGAACCGAAACATCTCTGCGTTGCAGCGGACTGCAAAAAAGTTATGCGGAAGGCCCCGCCAGAGTGGAGGTGCTGACCGGCGTCGATCTGGAACTGGTACGCGGTGAGCGCCTGGCGATTATCGGGGCGTCCGGTTCCGGCAAATCCACGCTGCTGAATCTGATGGGCGGGCTCGATACGCCGGATGCCGGCGCAGTGGAACTGTTGGGCAAACCATTTTCCGCATGTAATGACAATGTGCGCGGTCGTCTGAGAAATCAGCATCTGGGTTTTGTGTATCAATTTCATCACCTTTTAGGGGAATTCAGCGCACTGGAAAATGTGGCCATGCCTCAATTGATCGCGGGCGTGACAAAGTCCGGGGCGCTGGCTGCCGCCGCGGATTTGCTGCAACAGGTCGGGCTCGGCCAGCGTCTTCAACACAAACCTGCGGAGTTGTCGGGCGGTGAACGCCAGAGGGTTGCCATTGCTCGCGCACTGGTTAATCAGCCGGCGTGTGTGTTGATGGATGAACCTACGGGAAATCTCGATCGCCAGACGGCCAACAGCATCGAGGCGCTGTTGCATCAGTTGAGCAACGAGTGTGCGACCAGCTTTGTGATTGTTACCCATGACGAACGCCTGGCGCAATCGATGGATAGGGTGCTGGAACTGCGCGACGGTTCTTTGCATCCAAGGGTTAGCTAAGTCGATGTTGCCGGGTTACTTCAGTCGTTTTGTCGGCCTGCGTTACGCGGGAGCCCGGCGTCGAACCCAGTTGGTCTCTTTTATTTCCGGGCTGTCCATTGCCGGGCTGACGCTGGGCGTGGGTTTGTTACTGACGGTGTTGTCGGTGATGAATGGATTCGAACGGGAGCTGCGGGACCGAATTCTGGGCATTTTGCCCCATGGCGCAATCTATCACCGGCACGGTATTGAAGATTGGCAAAAGTTGCGCAGCGATGTGGTTGATGCCAATCCGAATATTCTTGAAGCGGCCCCTTTTGTGGAACTGCAGGTGATGTTGAGTGTTGGTCGCCGGGTTGAGCCCGCCGGGCTCTATGGCATCGATGTGGAGCAGGAAGCCCGCGTGTCCGTGGTACAGGACTTTATTGAGCCAGAGGTACTGCAGCAATTGCAAAGTGGCTCCGGTGCCAGTGGCATCATTCTGGGGCAGGGGCTTGCTCGCAGTCTGAGAGTGAAGGAAGGCGGCAAGATTACAGTGCTGGTGCCTTCCAGCAGTGACAGCCGTGCCTTGCCCAAGGTCAAACCGCTGACGCTGATGGGTATTATTCGTTCGGGGACGGAGTTGGACCATTCTCTGGCGTTGGTGCGTTTGGATGCTGCCAGTGACCTGTCTGAAAATCCCGGTGCCGTTTCCGGTTTGCGAATTAAAGCCAGCAGCCTGTTTGATGCGCCCGAGATCATTTATAGACAAGTACGCAGTATGGCTTATGGCTATTACGGTACTGATTGGACCCGCACTCACGGCAATTTGTATCACGCGGTACAGATGTCGAAGAATCTGGTGGGGTTGTTGTTGTTTTTGATTGTCGCCATTGCAGCATTTAATGTGGTGTCCACACTGGTGATGGTGGTGGTGGACAAGCAGACGGATATTGCGATTCTGAAGACCCTGGGTGCCAGCCGCCGCGAGGTGATGGGGGTGTTTATGGTCCAGGGTGCGGTAATCGGGGCGACGGGTACGTTGTTGGGCGGATTGCTGGGGTTGTTGGGTTCTGCCTATGTGCAACCGCTGGTGGCATTTCTGGAGGGGATAATCGGATTTCGATTTCTCGACTCGGAGGTGTATCCGGTCAGTTATTTACCGTCTGAGATTCAGTTGGCTGATTTTGTGCTGGTGTCGATGGTGTCGCTGCTAATGAGTCTGCTAGCGACACTGTATCCGGCTTGGCGTGCCAGTCGGGTAGAACCGGCGGAAGCGTTGAGGTTTGAGTAGAGTTGGTTCCCTAGATATCCTCGGAAGATTCTTGCGCCTGGCGACGGGCTTTACGTTTTTCCCAGTTCCTTACCACGTGCCAGCGCCAGAACAGTTGCATGCTGATGTAGCCCAGGCATCCCACTACCAGGCCTGCCAATAGTGATCCCACAACCAGTGGCTGCCAGAGTTTGGTGAATTCGGTGCTAAACCATTCCCAGGACAGTTCCATTGTGAATTCGAGGGCGGGACTGTCGAGTATCCAGCGGCCGAATTCGTAGGTGGCGTAGAAGATGGCCGGCATGGTCAGGGGGTTGGAGATCCAGACCAGGGCGACGGCAATGGGCATGTTAACGCGGAACATCAGGGCCACGAGGGCAGCGATGGGCATTTGGCCCAGGGTTGGCATAAGAGCGACAAACAGACCGACGAAGAAGGCGCCGGAGACGGAGTGGCGGTTCAGGTGGAACAGGTTGGGGTCATGCAGTAGATGACTCATGAAATTCAAGGTGGGGTGTTCCTTGATTTCGTGGGGGTTGGGTAACCAGCGCTTGAGTATCTTTCGTGCCATTCGAAGGGGTCACAGGCCAGACTGCAGGGCGCAACATTATGCCCTGAATGAAGGGGTAACTCTAGCGTATTGTTTGTTACAGGAAGTTGTTGATTGGGATATGGTTTTCCGATCAGGTGGGGCTCACTTGTATGACGGTGTTGTGCCTCAAGTGGCGGCTGGTGTCTTGCTTTGTGGAGCGGTTGGGTGGCGGTAATGGCCCGTAGTCATGTGCCTCAAGTGGTGGCTGGGGGCTGGTTTCCGGAGCGGTCGTGCGGCCCTCCGGGCTTCCCTCAGTCCCAAAAAAGCCCGGCAGAAAACGCCGGTCTTTTTTGCTCTTTCGGCTCCCTCTTTAATGCTCCGGAAACCAGCCCCCAGCCGCCTTTCACACCGCGGTTCGTCTGGTTTTGTGCCTCATTAATAGGTGGGCTTGGTGGTGGGCGGATATTCTGAAAAGACGGGCCAGATTGAAATGTCACTTGTCTTAGCCAGTCGTGCCGGATTCGTAGAAGGGCGGATTAGTCGCGCAGCGGCGTAATCCGCCGTTTTGGGGGTGGAAATTACAGGTGGTGGGTCCTTTTAAATCTCCAATTTTTAGAGAAGGTCAACGATCTGCTTGGCGGCGTTATAGGGTGTTGTGGTGTTGTCTTCCACGGCCTTTTGCAGTCCTGGCATTTTGGATTGAACCTGGGGGTTCTGGTTCAGGCGCATTTCCAGCATTTCGTGGATCAGCTTATTGAGCCATTCGGAATTTTGCAGGGCCCGTTTTTCGAAGAAGGCGTCGTTTTCCAAGGCGGCTTTCTGGTAGTCGCAGATCATTTCCCAGATGTCGCCAATGCGCTCTTTCTGCAGCGCGGAGCAGGTTTCCACCCTCGGGTTCCAGAAGGAGCCGTGTTTGATCAGGTGGAAGGCGTTCTGGTAGTGGGACTTGGTGCGCTGGGCCAGGTTAATACTTTCACCATCGGCCTTGTTGATGACCAGGGCGTCGGCCAGTTCCATAATGCCGCGCTTGATGCCCTGAAGCTCGTCGCCGGCGTTGGGGATCATCAGCACCAGGAAGAAGTCGACCATGGCGGCGACTTCGTATTCGGACTGGCCCACACCTACGGTTTCCACCAGGATAACGTCGTAGCCGGCGGCTTCGCACAACAGCATGGTTTCGCGGGTTTTTTGGGCCACACCGCCGAGGGCGCCTTCGGAGGGGGAGGGGCGGATAAAGGCGTTGTCTTCCCGCGACAGTTCTTCCATGCGGGTTTTGTCACCGAGGATGCTGCCGCCGCGCAGGGGGGAGCTGGGGTCGACGGCGAGGACGGCGACTTTTTTGCCCTGGTCGATCAGGTGTTTGCCAAAGGCTTCGATAAAGGTGGACTTGCCCACGCCGGGAATGCCGCTGATACCGATGCGAATGCTTTTACCGGTGTCGGGCAGGATGTCTTCCAGCACCTGCTGGGATTCGCTGCGGTGTTTGTCCAGCTTGCTTTCCACCAGTGTGATGGCTTTGGCCAGGGCGCGGCGGTTGCCCTGGCGAAGTAATTCCAGATTGATGCTGGGCATAATGTTCCCTAAAAATTTATTCCTTCGTGACCGTGTTTTGTTCAATATTGAGCATATCAAGGGGTAGACCCCTTGATCAGCAATCAAGTTGTCTCCAAAGTCCTGATTCCATCCAAGTGTTTTCAAGGAGTCTGACCCTTTGATATACATTCTTGTGGCACAGAACTAGGCGACCTACCGGCGGGTCTGCATTTTCGCGACTAGCGCCAGGGATGGCGCGGGACCGGGCCATGGATGGCCCATTCGGAGCGTAAAATGCAGACCCGCCGGTAGGTCGCCGGCCAGGTTACTACTGAACCTGATCGAAACTATAACAGCTAAAAAAATGCCCCCATTAAGGGGGCAAACTATAGTACAGCAATCGTTGTGTTCAAAAGACTCAGTGTTATGCGTGAGCCTTGCGAACCTCATCCAATACCTGGCGAGCCGATACAGGGATCTTGGTACCGGGACCAAAGATGCCTTTAACACCGGACTCATACAGGTAGTCGTAGTCCTGCTTCGGAATCACACCGCCGGCAACCACGATAATATCGTCGGCACCCTGCTTGCTCAGTTCGGCAATCAACTCAGGTACCAGGGTCTTGTGTCCGGCCGCCTGGGAAGATACACCGACCACGTGCACATCGTTTTCGATGGCCTGCTTGGCAACTTCTTCCGGGGTGGAGAACATGGGCGACAGGTCGATGTCGAAGCCGACGTCGGCAAAGGCGGTGGCGATGACCTTGGCACCGCGATCGTGTCCGTCCTGGCCCATTTTGCACACCAGCATACGGGGGCGACGGCCTTCCTCGGATTCAAAGGCTTCGATGTCGGATTTGATCGCCTGCCAGTCGCTGTCGTCCTCGTAAGGCGCACCGTAGACACCGGAGATGGTGCGGGCCTGGGCGTTGTAGCGGCCGAACTTGGCTTCCAGGGCATCGGAAATTTCACCAACGGTGGCACGCAGGCGGGCGGCTTTCACGGACAGGTCCAGCAGGTTGCCTTCGCCGGTTTCGGCAGCGGCGGTGAGGTCGGCCAGGGCCTGGTTGACCATTTCGTTGTTGCGCTCGGCGCGGATGTCGTTGATGCGCTTGATCTGGGATTCGCGCACGGCGACGTTGTCCACCTCGAGGATGTCGAGATCTTCCTCTTCCTCGAGGGTGTACTTGTTCACACCTACGATCACGTCTTCGCCACGGTCGATGCGAGCCTGTTTCTTGGCGGCGGACTCTTCAATGCGCAGTTTCGGAATACCAGCTTCGATGGCCTTCGCCATGCCGCCGTTTTCCTCGATCTCTTCGATCAGCTCCCAGGCGCGGTCGGCGATCTGCTGGGTCAGGGACTCCATCATGTAGGAGCCGCCCCAGGGATCGGCTACCTGGGTAATGCCGGTTTCTTCCTGAATGATGATCTGGGTGTTACGGGCGATACGAGCCGAGAATTCGGTCGGCAGGGCCACCGCTTCGTCCAGAGCATTAGTGTGCAGGGACTGGGTGCCGCCAAATACGGCAGCCATGGCCTCAATGGTGGTGCGCACCACGTTGTTGTAGGGGTCCTGCTCGGTCAGGGACCATCCGGAGGTCTGGGAGTGGGTACGCAGCATGGAAGACTTGGGGTTCTTGGGCTCGAATTCCGCCATGATGCGGTTCCAGAGCAGGCGACCGGCGCGCATCTTGGCGATTTCCATGTAGAAATTCATGGAAATGCCCCAGAAGAACGACAGGCGCGGTGCGAAGGCGTCCACATCCAGGCCGGCGGCCAGGGCGGTACGCACGTATTCGCGACCGTCGGACAGGGTGTAGGCCAGCTCCAGTGCGGCATCGGCACCGGCTTCCTGGATGTGGTAGCCGGAGATGGAAATGGTGTTGAACTTCGGCATGTTGTCCGAAGCGTAGGCGATGATGTCGCCAATGATCTTCATGGATGGCGCGGGCGGGTAGATGTAGGTGTTGCGCACCATGAATTCTTTCAGAATGTCGTTCTGAATGGTGCCCGCGAGTTTGTCCTGGCTCACACCCTGTTCTTCGGCCGCGACGATGTAGTTAGCCAGAATCGGCAGTACGGCGCCGTTCATGGTCATGGAGACGGAGACTTTGTCCAGCGGGATGCCGTCGAACAGGATTTTCATGTCCTCAACAGAGTCAATGGCCACACCGGCCTTGCCGACGTCACCAGATACCCGGGGGTGATCGGAGTCATAACCGCGGTGGGTGGCCAGGTCGAAGGCCACCGACACGCCCTGGGCACCGGCGGCCAGGTTCTTGCGGTAGAAAGCGTTGGATTCTTCGGCCGTGGAGAAACCGGCGTACTGGCGAATGGTCCAGGGACGACCGGCGTACATGGTGGCCATGGGGCCGCGCACGTAGGGAGCCATGCCCGGGAAGGTGTCGGCGTGCTCCAGGCCTTCGAGGTCGGCGCTGGTGTACAGGGGCTTGATGTCGATGCCTTCGGGGGTGTTCCAGGTCAACTCGTCGGGAGTCAGGCCCTTGGTCTGCTTGGTGGCCAGGGCTTCCCAATCGGCGATTGTCGGTTTCTTGTCAGACATAAAGCGTGTTCTCGTCTTTGTGCATCTGTTGGTGATAGCCCGTTATGACACCACAATTCCCAGGGTTTAAGGAATTGAGAGTCTTGCCGTTGTGATGGACTATCTTGCTGTCTATAGGTTTTCCTTTGCCCCGCAGGGCGGGGCGATCAGTGATCGCCCATGGGCTGATTAAGCTCAATCAGCACGCCGTCGCAGCTTTTGGGATGAATAAAGATCACCTTGCTGTTGTGGGCGCCCAGGCTGGGTTCGTCCGACAGGAAGCGGTAACCCTTTTCCTTCAGACGGGCCACATCAGCCTCAATGTCATCGCTGCGGAAGCACAGGTGGTGCAGACCGCCGCCTTTCTTTTCCAGGTAACCGGCGATCGGGCCTTCGCCATTGAGCGGATGGACCAGCTCGATGCTGGTCTCCGGCAACGGGAAGAAGGCGGTACTGGTTTTGGCGGCTTCAACGTCTTCCTGGCCTTTGTAAGGCAGGCCAAAGTCTTCCATAAATCGCTTGATCGCCTTTTCCAGATCGGGGACGGCGATGGCGATGTGGTCCAGTGCAACAATCATGTTGTGTCTCCAGGCTCAGGCTTCTGCCAGCTCGGGGGTGTTGGTGGTGCCGGCGCTCAGGGAGGCCAGGAATTCATTGGTGCTGGCCTGGCGACGGGCCTTGATCTCTTCGGGGGTTTCCTCCACCACTTTTTCATCCGGTGTGATCTTGAACAGCGGTTGGCCCTTCTTGATGATGGTGCCGTCTGTTTCGATCAGGATCTCGTCGATGGTGCCGGAGAAGGGGGCGTTAACCTTGTTGAACATCTTCATGACTTCGATGATGTAGAGCGGCTGACCGGCGTCGAAGTGAGTGCCGACCTCAACAAACGGAGGCATGCCCGGAGCTTCGCAGGAGTAGAACATGCCACCGGTGGGCGCCAGGATCTCATCGGACTTGGCCACCGGAGGCGGCACCAGAACCTTGGCCATGGCCTTCTGCAGCTCTTCGTCGGTGAGGTTGTCCGGGATATGGATGCTCAGGTCTTCATTCACCTTCAGGTCGAAGAAGTTGGTGGCACCGGCAATGTAGGGCAGCAGGCTCAGGATCTCGGTGCCCGCCTGGTAACCGGCGTGTGCGGCCTGGGCGGCGGCCCACTGCTCGGCATCGATGCCGGCCGGCGCAGCGCCCGCCAGAGCGGCTTCGACAGCGGCATAGTCACTGGTACCCAGCTTGGCTTCGAGGGCGTCGTAGAAGGCCACGGCCTGGGACAGGATCTCGTTGTCGTGATCCCAGATCATGTTGGCCGCCGGTTTGCTCTCGCAGTAATCCATGTTGAGGAAGTGGTAGGTCTCGGCCAATACACGAACCAGGTTGGCGTTCCAGCTGACCTTGCCGCCTTCGACAGAGAAATTGGCCTGGTTGATGGACAGCCAGCCCGCCAGTACGTGCGGCTCGGCCAGCAGCATTTCCAGCGGTCGGGTCAGCAGGATCTGTTTGCGCTCCAGAACTTCCTTCAGTGCCAGCTTGGCCTCTTTGTCTGCTGCCGCGTTAATGGCGTTCTGGCAAACCTGCTTGTAGGCATAGGCCAGGTCCAGGCTGTTGGCGGACTGCTTGAGCAGACCCACAGCGGTCAGGTAAGGCACAATAAAACGGGTGGTGGGACGGGCGTTGATGTTGTTGCCCAGGAACCAGTTCACCAGCCCGTAGTGGAATTCCAGGTTGGTGGCCAGGTCCTTGCCGCGCAGTTCGGTGACACGCAGAACCTCGGCCATGGCCTCGTAGGTGGTGGTGCGGTCCTGACCAATGGTCAGCAGCAGGGCGATATTGGAATCGTAGGCGCCGGCCAGGTGGTACTTCATGAACACGTCGGTGTCCGGGTTGTGCATGCTGATGCCCTGGTCGTCGCGGATCTCGCCTTCGATGGCGTCGGACCAGTTATCGATCACACCGCCGGCGTGGGGCTGCAGAGCCTGGTTGGTGGCGTTCATGCGAGCTTCTACGGAGGCGTTGCTGCGCAGGATGCGCTCAGGCTTGGGCAGGCGCGGGCCGTGGGCGGCCAGCAGTAACATGGTTTCAACCAGGGACTCCACGATAAAGGAATCGTTGGGGTTCTCCGGGTTGGTGAATTTGAGCTTGTAGCACAGCTCAGTGACACGGTGCTCCACCTGGATACGGGTGTTCATCTCCATAAAGTAGTGGGATTCACCGTCAACGATACACTCGAAGGTGCCGACAGAGTCGAGTTTAACGGCTTCACCGAAGACGGCGCCTTCGTGCTCCATGCGCTCCAGGATCACCAGGTCTTTCTTCAGCTGCTCGGCTTCGGCGCCCTTACCGGCTTGTTCGGCAACCTCGATGGCTTCCTTCAGTTCTTCCTGGGTGACGGACACTTCCAGCAGCTTCTGCTCGTGCATCTGCAGGGAGCAGTCACGACCGCCCATGGTCATGCACCACTCGCCATTACCCACCACCTGGATTTCCTGGTGGCGGGTGGTGTCGATGTTCATTTCGATCAGAACGTTCTTGTTGTCACCGACACCGTTGGTCTTGAGCTCGATCAGGCACTCCAGTACCAGCGAGGGAACATTTTCAGCGGCCTTTTCGACACGCTCTTCCAGGGTATCGCCCTCGTAGGAGTTGGCGGACTGCAGGATACGCTGACCCTTGCCGCCGCCGCCGGCGATGGCCTTGAGGCGGAAGCGGTTGTTGGGCTTCTCGGCCAGCATGCGCTTGGCTTCGACCTGCAGGGCGGCGCCGATGTCGGCGGCGTCGATGATGTCTATGGCGGCAGCGTAGGAGGCAGCCAGCAGCGCCAGGGCTTTTTCTTCATCGTCCTTGCAGGCGGCGAAGTTGACGTCAAGATCATTGTCCTGGGCACATTTTTCCAGGCCGTCTTTGCCGTACTTGGCAAACAGCGCCAGGCTGGTGGCGTTGTTGACGCCCGGGGTGACGGAGACACCGGTTTCCAGCGCGGTGCGCTTGGCCTGGTCTTTCATGCCGGCGGCGCCCTGGGTAAAGGAGCAGGGGCCGATAAAGTTGAGGCCGGCCTGTTCCATGGCCTGCACCATCTCGGCGTCTTCTGACATAAAGCCATAGCCGGCAAAGATGGAGTTATAGCCATTGGTCAGGGCGATGTTAACGATCTGTTTGATACGCTGGGCACGCTCTTCCTTGTCGGCACCGGTGTAGTCGGGCACGCGGTGAACGCGGGAGGGATCGGTCAACTTGCGCAGTTCGGGGGCCAGGGCATTCTGGTAGGTGATGGAGTCCTTCTCGGACAACAGAATGCCGTAGGTGTTAACGCCCATCTCGTCAAACACGTCCATGGCTTCCTTGCGGATGGGGCCACGGCAGATGATCAGGGGGCGCATGTGAGTGCAGTCAAAGCTCTTGACCCATTCGCTGGTGGCATTGCCCAGGCGACGATCGGCGTGGATCAGTGGGTTGTGCAGGTAATAATCGTTGCTGTTAGACACGGCTTCAGTCTCTTGTTAATTCGGTTCGCGTTACTGTGTGGAATTCAATTAATGAAACTCACGCTGGGGGCCGGCAAACGGCTCTGGCGTGTAGTGTTTCAAGTGGAATTCCATGTTTTTGCACAGTACTTCGCGCAAGTCTGAAGGCATCACGATCTGGGAAATGGATCCCAGGCTCAGCGCCTCATTGGGGTTCATCAATTCTTCTTCGTAGCGATCTTTGAGCTTGGCCTCTTCGCCCGCCTGCCAGGCGGCTACGTCGGCTTGGCTTTCTCCGGCCGTCAATTTTTGCTTAACGGTGGCACGGATTTCCTGCAGTTCACGCTTGTACACAAACTCAACGCCGGCCGGACCCATGACCGCAGCACGGGTCGAGGGCAGGGCGCAGACAAAGTCGGCACCGGTGGGGTAGTTGTTGTAGGAGGCATAGGCACCGCCGTAGGCGTTACGCACGATCACCAGGAAGCGGGGGGTGCGCAGATCGATAATCGCATCAAGCATGGCGCGACCGGCCTGGACGATACCGCCGCTTTCCTGATCCTTGCCGGGACGGAAGCCGGTGGTGTCTTCCATAAAGATCACCGGGATGTTGTAGAGGTTACAGAAGCGGATAAAGCGCGCGTTCTTGAGGGCAGCGTCGATGTCGATCTGGCCGGAGCCCACGGCAGAGTTGTTGGCGACAAAGCCGACCACGTTGCCGCCCATACGGCCCAGGGCGGTAACGGTGTTACGGGCGCGGTCCGGCTGGATCTCCAGGAAGTCACCGTGGTCGCACAGCTGCTGGATCATGATGGAAATATCCAGCGGGGTGTTAAAGCCACTGGGGGAGTTAAAGGCTTTCTTCAGCAGAATATCGATGTCCCAGGTCTTGCGATCCACCGGATCGGAGGTCTCCTGGAACGGTGCCAGGGTGGCATTGTTGTCCGGGATGTAGTTCAGCAGTTCCTTCACCTTGCGCAGCGCAGAGACTTCGTCAGGGACGACAAAATCGGTGACGCCACTCTGGCTGTGTACGCCGGGGCCGCCCAACTCGTCGGCGGTGACGTCTTCACCCAGCACGGATTTGACCACACCTGGGCCAGTGAGGCCGAAGAAGGTTTCATTGGGCTGAATCAGGAAGCTGCCCTGGCGCGGCAGGTAGGAACCACCGCCGGCGTTAAAGCCAAACATACACATGATGGAAGGCACTACGCCGCTGATCTTGCGCAGGGCGGTAAAGGCTTCGGCGTAGCCGTCGAGGCCACCCACACCGGCGGGTACAAAGGCGCCAGCGGAGTCGTTCATGCCTACCAGAGGAATGCGGCGCTTGCCGGCCAGTTCGAACAGGCGGGCGAGTTTTTTGCCGTTGGTGGCGTCCATGGAGCCGGCGCGAACGGTGAAGTCGTGGCCGTAGACGGCGACATCGCGACCGTTGATCTTGACGATGGCGGTGACGATGGAGGCGCCGTCGAGGTTTTTACCCCAGTTCTGGAACAGTACCGTAGGGTCTTCATCGGTCAGCACGGACAGGCGTTCCCAGATGGTCATGCGCTTTTTGGCGTGCTGGCGCTCAATGTTGCGCACGCCAGCGGCTTTGCGTGGGCGCTGGATCAGCTCATAGCCTTTTTTAAGGTTTTCTTCGTAGAGACCGGGGGAGTAGGAGGCCTGGCCGGGTACGCTGAATTCAACTTCTTTGGCGTCGTCAAACGGGTTGACCAGTGACGCTTGCGGCTTGTTTGCTTTGCTCATGCTAGTGAAGTTCCAACTGGGTTTTGTAGTAGTGTGTTCTTGTCTTGCTGTTCTGTTTTAGTACCTTTGGGTTCCTCCGAAGGAACCAATCAAGATGATGAAATGATAATGACTAATGTCTATTGTGTGAATAGTTTAAAAAATGTGCAATATTCGTTGATTGTGATTTAAGTTATTGAAATATATGAAATTAATATATTTACAAAGGTTTGTTTTTTGACAAAAAAATATATATAAACGTGACAAATCCGCTCACGACGTGTCCTCTAAAGTGATTTTCTGTGGCGGATTAAGTCTATTTCTGGATGGTTGGTGTTGGCGTCTACGGCTCAAGCATAGTGCAGAAATGGATGTTTGGTGCGGCAAGTTGGTGCGTTTACCGCACTAAACTACTGCGAGCCTGTCGCTGTGCTCGAAATGCTCGTGGGGTAACCCCTTGCCATTGCTTGAACGCCCGAGTAAACGCCCGCGGCTCACTGAAATTCAGTAAACGAGCGACTTCAGAGATACTAAGACTGCGATTGGCCAATAACTTGGCCGCCAGATCACTGCGCAGGTTGTCTTTGATCTGCTGGTAACTGGTGCCCTCTGCCCCCAATCGTCGCCGCAGTGTCTGCTCGCTGATATCCAGGCGACGGGCGATTTCCTGTGAGTTAGGCAACTCCAGAACGGTGTTGGGTTTGGGGTCCAGCATCTGGTTGATACGGGCGCTGAGGCTGGTGTCCTCACCGGGAATCGTCAGCAGGTCGATCGGCGCCCGATGCAGGAAGATCTGCAACTCGCGCTGGCTTTTCACCAAGGGTTCATGCAGGTACTTGCGATGAAAGACGAAGCGGTTGTATTTGGCTTTCAAATGAGTAGGGCAGCGGTAGAGAACCTGGAATTCCTCGGCGTCGAGCGGCACATAGTTGATGTATGCACCCAGCAACTTAATGGGCTTACCGATATACCAACTGGCGAACCTGTGCCAGATAACATGCCAGTATTCGATATAAAAGTGCTCGAAATCCAACTCAGGGCGGCGTAATTCCGTGGTGAAGTATACATGATCGCCTTCGTACTCCAGTGTCACATGCAGCTCATCGGTGATCTGGTTATAAAAGCGAATCCCCTTTTGAAGCAGCTCCTCAAGCGTTTCCGCACTGGAAACCCATTCAGCCATTAGATCAAAAGTGCCAACCTTCAAAGGCCTTTCGGTGAACCCCATAAACTCGTCATTCAGCGCCTTGGCGATACCGTCGTAAAGTTTGGCCACCAAATCCACGTGGATACGGGCCTTGGGATCGCGAAGCGGTTTTTCGGGAATGCGCGCCTGCCTTAACAGGGCTTTAGGGTCCAGCCCCCGAGCTATGGCGCCGCCCAGGGCGGTTTTGATGTAGTGGGTACCAATAGTGGCCATATCTGCCTGCACGTGTTGTTCGGTGGCAGCTTAGCAAATTCGGATGCGGTCAAAAACCGTGGGACTGCTGCGCCATGAATCACGCCCCAAATTGGTGCCAGGGAAGCCAGCGGACTTCGCTTTTGTCGAATCTGTAGGTAAAGTATCGCCACTGCGAGTTTTATAGTGAAAGTAACCCTTTAAAAAGTAAGGATTATTGTCGCGCTATTCCACGTGTCGGGTTATTTGTTGAACAGCGTGGTCTAGAGTTAAATCTATGGATTGATGTTTTGGCTGTTGTCCCGGGCCAAATAAAATTGGAAGAGTGGTATTTATTATGGATGATCAAGCGACACAACCTTCGTTGTTTTCGCTCAGTTCTCTACTGCAATTGTTGCTGATAGTGACGGCAGCTGTCTGTGTCTGGATAGAGCTCACTTGGCTGCTTCTGTTGATGTTATTCGGATTGGCGGCAACAGTGGTTTGGCGGCAATGGTCGGAGGGTACAGCAGCTGCGACTTCAATTGAGGTGGCCCCGCAAGACGACGATTCCTATCTCCGCGATGTTTTTAACGTCACTTATCTGCAAATCAGCGAAGCGCTCGACGATGTGGGTCACGTCAAGGATGTGGTGGGTAACGCCAGCCGCAGTTTGAATAACAGCCTGCACGGTCTCCGCGATGCGTCTAAAAATCAGCAGGATATTTTGGCGGGACTGGTGCAGGAATTGGTGCAGTTGGCCCACCAGGGGCCGGGCTCAGAGGAGTTGGAACAGTACTCGGATGTCTCTGAAAGGGTCGTGTCCAGTCTGTTGCAGTCGCTGCACGACATCCATCACGCCAGTGTTGAGGCCAGCAACCGTTTTAACACCATGCTGGAAGTGATCGACGTCATCGAAGAGTTGTTGTCAGATATTGTGACCATAAACTCACAGACCAATCTGCTGGCACTCAATGCCGCTATTGAAGCGGCCAGAGCAGGCGAGGCCGGACGTGGTTTTGCGGTGGTGGCCGATGAGGTGCGAAATCTGTCCCGCCGTACAGAGGAGTTCAGCGGCCAGATTCGCGATAAGGTCGAGGATCTGGGGGATGCCATTCAGTCTGTCAAAACGCATATGACCACGGTGACTAATTTTGATATTGATACCCAGGCAGCCGCGCAACAACAAATTGCGGATATGTGGAAGGACGTAGAGTATCTGGCCAACGACGCTCAGTCCCGCTCCACCAGGGTATCTTCGGTGGCAGAGAACATTGACCAATTGGTGGGTGACAGTATTGTGCAGCTGCAGTTCGAGGATATTACCGCACAGCAGTTGCAGCAGTTGAATCGGCGACTGGGCACCATGAAAAACCTGATGCAGCAGGCCCTGAAGCTGACTGATGGCAAACCTGAAGAGATGGAATCCGTGGTGCAATTAATCCATGAACTGGAAGATTTTAAGCATATCCGCGTGCACCGGGATCAGGAGTCGATGAAATCCGGAGCAGTGGATCTTTTCTAGCGCCAGGGCGACAATGGCGCCATGAAGCATCTTTTGATTGTTTACCACACCCAGTCCGGCAACACCGGTCAACTGGCGGCAGCGGTATATGCGGGGGCACAGGAAGAAACTGAGGTGGAGACCCGCCTGCTGAAAGCCTCGCAGGCCGGGCTGGAGGATCTGCTCTGGTGTGACGCTGTGTTATTCGGCACGCCGGAAAACTTCGGTTATATGAGCGGTATGCTCAAGGATTTTTTTGATCGAACCTATTATCCCGCAGAACCCTACGAGCTCAATCGCCCTTACGGCCTGTTTATCTCTGCGGGTAATGACGGGGAGGGTGCTGTCAGGGAATGTGACCGCATCCTCACGGGCTATCCCATGAAAAAGGTGCTTGAACCGGTGATCGCGCGAGGTGAGATTACCGAGGGGCATCGACAACTCGCCAGGGAAATGGGGCAAACGCTGGCCTGTGGCCTGGCGTTTGGCATATTCTAATAAATCACCCTGTCAGGAATTCCTGCCCGGTACTTTGCCTTCAAGGATGACGGCTATGTCAGTGCTGATCGCGATGGTGGTGGGTTTTGCCCTCGCTGCCCAGTTACCTGTTTTACCACCACTCGGACATCTGGGGCTGGGTTGGTTAGCCCTGGTTTTACTCCTGTTTCTGCTTCGGCTTCTATTCCAAAAAATGATAACCCGGCAGCCACTGGTTTTTCGATCGGCGGTCATTTTCATTGCTGTTGCCGTAGCTTTTTCGTCCGCGGTTGTCTGGGGTCACTGGCAGTGGCAGCACCAATTGCCGTCCGAACTTGAGGGCAGGTTGCTGCTGGTAGAGGGGAAGGTCAGTGGGCTTCCCGCCGACCTGGGAGAGTTACAGCGGTTTGAGCTTGTTCCGAACCGGGCCCGGCTCGATGGCGTGCATGTGAAGCTCAAGGGCCGATTGCGCTTGAGTTGGTATGGACTCGAGCGAGTCGCCAGTGGGGAGCGCTGGCAGCTGGCGGTGAGGCTTAAGCGCCCCCACGGTTTCTGGAACCCGGGTGGTTTTGATTATGAACTCTGGCTGTTCAGCCGTCGCTTGAGCGCAACGGGATATGTCGCCAATTCGACCGACAATATTCGCTTGAAACCTGCTTCTGTTTCAATATCGGGCCTGCGTGAACACCTGCGCGAGCGTCTTCAAGCGCTGTCTTTGGCACCCCGCAGTCTCGGTGTTTTGACGGCGCTGATGGTCGGTGATAAGAGCCTGATGGACTCGGTTACCCGGGATCAGGTTCGGCAAATGGGCTTGAGTCATCTGCTGGCGATTTCCGGATTGCATATCGGCCTGGCAGCCGGTTTAGGGCTCTTGCTGGGAAGAGCGTGCGGCCGTTTTTTGGTGTTGTTGAATTCGGGGGTTTTGTTCAGTCCCAGGGTGGCGGTTCAGGCGGCATGGATGGCGGCGCTTTTTTACGCGCTGTTGGCAGGCCTGTCGCTGCCGACTCAAAGGGCTCTGATCATGCTCGCTGTCTGGAGCCTTTGGTATCTTATCGGTCGTCGCTACAGTCCCTGGCTTTCCTGGTGGCTGTCTATGGTGCTGGTACTTTTCTGGCAACCCCTGGCGCTGAGAGATGCGGGATTTTGGTTTTCCTTTGCCGCTGTGGCGGCTTTGTTGACCGTTGGTAGAAGTGAACGGACTCACATAGTGGTTGCGGATAGTGATCTGGCCCGGAACCATGAGGAGAGAACCGGCAAGAGAATCTGGTTCAGTATCAGAGAAGTGCCCGCTGCTGTCGCTCGACTGTTGTTGCTGCAGATAGTGGTGTTTGCCGTGCTCTCAGTGGTACAGATTTCCTGGGGTATCGGATTGAATCCCGTGTCACCGCTCGCCAATCTGCTGGCAATTCCCTATGTCAGTTTTGCCGTAGTGCCGCCGCTGTTGGTGGGGGCGCTCGCAGATCTGCTGGGTGTTCCTCTGGCAGAGCCACTCTGGCGACTGTCGGCCTGGTTACTGGATGGATTCTGGTGGGGGTTGGAAGCCTTGTCGCAACTGGACACCTGGATACCCAATCAATGGTTGCCCGAATGGTCAGTATCACCGCTGTTCAGTGTGCTCGCGCTCGTCGGAATTGGGATGGCCATATTACCAGTCGCGGTACCGACTCGACTGTTGGCGGCATTGGCCCTATTGCCGGTGTTGTTTCCCCTGGGCTCCGGCAACAGGGACACTCAACTTTGGGTGCTGGATGTGGGGCAGGGACTGGCAGTAGTGGTGCAAAGTCAGGGACAAACCCTTCTCTATGATACCGGCCCGAGCTTCAAAGGCGGTTTTAACGCCGCCCAGTCTGTCATCCTGCCGTTTCTGCGCGATCAGGGTGTAAGCAGCTTGACGCTGGGGGTCGTCAGCCACGCTGACACGGATCACAGCGGTGGCGTGTCCGCCATTGAAGAGGCCATGCTTGTTAAGGAATGGTGGTTAGGCCAACCATTGCCGCAGGTTCAGCGCGGTGAAAACTGCGACACTCAAACACACTTCCGATTGGGGGAAGTCCGGCTTTGGCGGCTGCCCAGGCAGAGCAAGAGGGAGGCTTCATCCAACGACTATTCCTGCGTGATACTCATGGAAGTCAGAGGAACGCGCATTCTGCTGCCCGGTGACATCGAGTCCGGTCGCGAGTACCAATTGTTGCGGCACCCGCTCTTGCAAGAGCCGGTTCAGGTGATTGTGGCTCCTCATCACGGCAGTCTGACGTCTTCAACCAGGACTTTTGTCAAACAGCTGCAACCCGGGCAAGTCGTTGTCAGCGCGGGTTACCGCAATCGATACCGCCATCCGCACCCCAAAGTGGTGCAACGTTACCGCGAGGCCGGGGCGGTAGTGTTTGAAACCGCTGAAATGGGAGCCCTGAGATTTCACTGGAGCGACCGGGACGTCGATTCCGGGCCACAGATCACAGCCTTTCGTGAAACCGACCGGCATTATTGGCATTGGCAGCGGCGGCTTTAAATGGGGCTTGAGTGTGGTAAAGTCCTCCCAGCCGTCGCGGGTCGCGGTGAACAAATAAAAGAGATGTCGGAGGGGATGTGCTCGAAATAGTTACGGCGGGTGGTTGGCTGATGCTGCCCATCATCTTGTGTTCGATTGCGGTGATTGCCATTAGCATCGAACGCTACTGGACCCTGGATCCAAACAAGATCGCACCCAAGCAATTATTGGCACAGGTGTGGGGTTGGATTCGCAATAATCAGCTTGATGCAGCGAAACTCAAAGAGCTCAAGCAGTCTTCGGAACTGGGCAAGATCCTGGCTGCGGGGCTCAGCAACAGCCGTCATGGCCGCGAGGTCATGAAGGACAGTATCGAAGAGACCGCGAATCAGGTGGTGCATGACCTGGAGCGTTATCTTGGTGCTCTGGGAACCATTGCGGCCATCGCACCTTTGTTGGGGCTGTTGGGCACGGTGTTGGGCATGATCAAGGTGTTTACGGCCATTATGGTGGAAGGCACCGGTAACGCCGGTGTTCTCGCCGGTGGTATTTCGGAAGCGCTGGTGACGACAGCGGCGGGACTGTGCGTGGCGATTCCGGCCATGATCGTTCACCGCTTTTTTGCCCGCAAGGTGGATGGCCTGGTGGTCACCATGGAGCAAGAAGCGGTCAAGCTGGTCGATGCACTCCACAGCGAGCGTCGGGTCGACGTCAAGAATTCTCAAGGATAACGCGGCGGCAGGGAATCAGAACGGGTGAAATTCAGACGACAAACCCAGGTCGAAGATTCGGTTAACCTGACGCCGTTGATCGACGTGGTGTTTTTGCTACTCATATTCTTTATGGTCTCCACCACTTTTACCAAAGAGACCCATCTCAGTGTCGATCTCCCCGAAGCGAATGGCGAGCCCGCACTGGAACCGGATCAGGTGGTGGATATCCTTATCGCTGCCGATGGCAGTTATTCCATCAACGGCCGGGGGCTGGTTAACCAGAAAATCGACACCTTGATGACCGCCATCGACAAAGTCAGTGGCGGCGATAATCAGTGGCCCATGACAATTACGGCGGATGCCAAAACCCCCCATCAGTCGGTGGTTACCGCCATGGACGCGGCCGGGCAATTGGGCTACGTGCACTTGAGTATCACCACCCGCAAACCGGCTGACGAACAACCTTGAAAAGCGAAGATTTCTGGCTCAATGCCTGGTACCAGGGCCGCTGGTGGCTGTGGCTGCTGTGGCCATTGAGCCTGTTGTTCAGAGCCCTGGCGGGCTGGCGCCGTCAGCGACAGCAAGCGCTGGCCAAACCCTTTTCAGCCCCGGTCATTGTTGTCGGTAATATCACCCTTGGGGGAACCGGCAAAACGCCGGTGATCATCGCACTGTGCCAATACCTTCGAGACAAGGGCCTCAATCCGGGCATCGTCAGCCGCGGATATGGCGGCAGCGCGTCCGAGTATCCCTGGCTGGTTACTGCGGAGACGCCGCCCGGGGTAAGCGGCGATGAACCCCTGTTGATAGCCAGGGAAACCGGTTGCCCGGTCATGGTTGGACCTGATCGTGTCGGCTCTGTTGAAAAACTGATTACCGAGCACGGATGCAATGTGTTGCTCAGTGATGATGGTTTGCAGCACTATCGCTTATCCCGGCAGTGGGAGATTTGTGTATTGGACGCCGCCCGGGGTTTGGGCAATGGCAAATGCCTGCCGGCGGGCCCCTTGAGAGAAACACCGTCAAGGCTGCAGCAGGTTGACTGCGTGCTGATTAATGGCGCCTCAGTTGAATTGGGGGCAGACGCTCAGATCCAAGAGGTTGATGCCCACGCCATGCAACTGCAGCCGCGGTACTGGCGACGGGTGGTTGATGGTGAATCCCGGTCATTGCATCCTCAGCCCTGGGGTTCGGTAGATACGGTGGATGCAGTCACGGGCATCGGCAATCCTGAGAGATTTTTTCAAACACTGACCGGGATGGGGGTGAAGGTGCGCGGAATGGCGTTTCCCGATCATCATCCCTTCGTTAGCCAGGATCTGGCGTTTGCCCTGAACAAGCCCCTGCTGATGACGGCCAAGGACGCGGTAAAATGTCAGCCCTTTGCGGCACAAGACTGGTGGTATCTGGTGGTTTCAGCGGAGCTGCCCAAGGCTTTTTACCAGCGATTGGATCAATTGCTTCAACGACATGGGCTGCTGAGGTCTTCCAGCTAACCCAGAGTTTCAACCGTACAAAGAGAGTTACAGTCATGAACTACACGGTCGTAATTCCGGCCCGCTACGCATCGACCCGCCTGCCGGGTAAGCCGCTTAAAGACATCGCTGGAAAGACCATGGTGCAGAGAGTCTATGAACAGGCCACTCAAAGTGGGGCGGATCGAGTGGTCATCGCCACCGATGATCAGCGTATCGAACAGCAGGTGCGTTCATTTGGCGCAGAAGTTTGCATGACCTCGGACCGACACGAATCCGGCACGGATCGATTGCAGGAAGTGGCTCAACAGTTGGCACTTGCAGACGACGACATTGTCGTTAATGTGCAGGGTGATGAGCCGCTGATTCCACCGGCGGTAATCGATCAGGTGGCCGCCAATTTGGCGGCAAATGCCGATGCCAGTGTCGCTACACTGAGCGAGCCGATTGAGGATGCCGAGGATTACCTCAATCCCAATATTGTCAAAGTCGTGGCGGACAAAAGCGGCCTGGCATTGTATTTCAGCCGTGCCAGCATTCCCTGGCCACGGGACTCGTTTGCCGGCATGGACTTGGAAAATCCACCGCAGTTGCCCGCCGCAAACCTGTTCCAGCGTCATATCGGCATCTATGCCTACCGGGTTCGGTTGCTCAACGAGTTTGTAACTTGGCCCCAGGCGCCTCTGGAAACGCTCGAATGCCTGGAGCAACTGCGGGTACTCTGGAACGGTCAGCGTATCCATGTGGCAGAGGCGCAAGAGAAGGTGCCAGGTGGAGTGGACACACAGGAAGACCTGGATCGGGTTTGCAGATTACTGAGCTGAACATCCGATTGGCGAATGCTGGAATTTGAACGTAAACTGCTGTTGTTATCCGGATTCTGTCACCTGAATTCTGTCATGGATTAGAGGCGAATTATGGCGCACACCCCCCAGCTCAAAGGACTCGTTGACGACGTAGAAAATCTGATCTCACTGCCCGAGGTGGTGATCAAAGCCAACGAGTTGATCAATTCCGGTACCTCCACGATCGACGATATTGCCGAGTTGGTGTCACTCGACCCTTCGTTGAGTGCCAAGCTGCTAAAGCTGGTCAACAGCCCTTTTTATGGGTTTCCGGCAAAAATCGATACCATCAGTCGAGCGATCACTCTGATTGGTTTGACGGAGCTCCGATCTCTGATTTTCTCCGCTTCAGCAGTTGATGCAATAGAGCGTATTGCTCCGGATTCGCTCGATATGAACGATTTCTGGCTACACAGCGTTTTTGTGGGGCTGGCGGCAAAACACATTCTTGACGACCGCAAGATGTCAGAGCAGCTGTTCCTGATGGGTCTGATGCACAATCTTGGCATCATCGTGCTTGCCAGTCAGTGCCGCGAAACCTCGGCGAGAATTCGTCAAACCGCGACCGATACGGGCAGACCCGTTTTCGAAGTGGAAAAAGAGGTGTTGGGCTATACCTGTACTGACATCTCTGCGGCACTGATGCAGCGCTGGAAGTTGGCGGAGTCTTTGTGGAAGCCGGTGCAACATATTCACCATCCGGATCAGGCTGGTGAACATCAGCGTTATGCCTCCATCCTGAATCTCGCCAAACGGCTGGACGATTGCTCGGAGCCAGACAGCAAGCGCCACGACAGTGCGACTCTCTCGACCTTGCAGATGGATTCAGAGCTGCTGCGGGCTGCCGGGGCCGAAGAGGCGGATCTGGAAGCGGTGATTTCCGAGGTAAATCTCGGTTGTCTGGAGGTCTGCTGCATACTCTATCCCGGCGCCATGATGGTGTACTGATCAAGGAGTTTCCTCAATTGAAAAAGCACGGAACTGTTTCCGTTCTGTTTGTTTGTCTCGGTAATATCTGTCGCTCCCCAACTGCTCACGGTATTTTTGCCGCCGCCGTTCAGAACGCCGGCCTCAATGATTGCGTGCGGGTCGATTCTGCCGGCACTGGAGCCTGGCATGTGGGTAATCCCCCGGATCCCAGGTCTCAAGCGGCGGCGCTGGAGCGTGGGGTTGATCTGAGCAGTCAGCGGGCCAGGCAGGTCAAGCGCGCCGACTTTGATCAATTCGACTACATTCTGGCCATGGATAAAGACAATTTGTCGGATTTGCGTTCGCTGGCGCCGGCCCACTACGATGGGGTTCTTGAGCTGTTTTTACGATTGGATGAAGGTACCCGGGAGGTGGAGGTACCTGACCCTTACTATGGCGGAGCAGACGGGTTCCAATTGGTGGTAGATCTGATCGAATCCGCCTCACAGGAGCTGTTGAGCCGTATCCAGCGACAGTTGGAGGCAAATCAGTGAGTCTGTCCTCGGTCATTCCCCATGCGGATCTGACGACGATGAATACCCTGGCACTGCCTTCCCAGGCGGCTTATTTCGCCTCTGTGGATTCGGTGGCGCAATTGCAGGAAACTCTCAAGTGGTGGAAGTCTCAAAGGACATCCTTGCCGGTGATGGCATTGGGAGGAGGCAGCAATCTGGTGTTGGCGGGCGACATTCAAAGGCTGGTGATAAAGGTTGATATCCAGGGGCGGGAAGAAGTCCAGGAAGACGATCAATTTGTGTGGCTCAGGATCGGAGCGGGTGAGAACTGGCATGATCTTGTCCGGCATTGTATGGATTTTCATCTCTGGGGGTTGGAAAACCTGGCCTTGATTCCCGGCAATGTGGGGGCGGCCCCCATTCAGAATATCGGTGCTTATGGGGTGGAGCTTTGTGAGCTGTTTGCTGAGCTCACGGCCGTGGAGATCAGCAGCGGGGTCAGCGTTACCTTTGATCGTGATGCCTGCCACTTCGGGTACAGGGACAGTGTGTTCAAACAGCGTTTACGGGATCGCTACATCATCACTTCCGTGACGCTGAAATTGCGCAAGGAAGCGGATCTGTGTTGGCATTACCCGGCCCTGCAGCAGTATTTTGCGGAGCGGGAGACCGAGCCCGAGACGCCGCTGGATATCTTTGCAGCTGTGTGTGAGGTTCGGCGCAGTAAATTACCGAATCCGGCAGAGATTGCCAATGCCGGCAGCTTTTTCAAAAATCCGGTGATATCTGATGCTCAGTACCAACAATTGCAGCAGCGCTACCCGGATATGGTTGCCTATCCCCAAGCGGGTGGCAAAGTAAAGCTGGCGGCTGGCTGGCTGATCGATCAGGCAGGCTGGCGAGGTCGTCAGCAGGGAGCCGTGGGGGTGCACGAGCGACAGGCGCTGGTGCTGACACACGATGGCTGCGGCACCGGTGCGGACCTATTGGCACTGGCCGACGACATCAAGTCCGATATCTATGAGCGTTACGGCGTAGAGCTGGAAATAGAACCTCGGGTGTATCTTGGGCGGCCGAATGCTGCGGAATAGAAGCTGATGCGCCAGGGCTCGCTGTTTGATCAAGGCTCGGGCAACGGCACAGAACAGCGATTGGATCTGCCGGATGCGGACATTCGCCTGATCGAGCACTGGCTGCCGTTGCACGACGCCAATCACTATTTTCAGATTTTGCGCCAACAATTGGCCTGGGAACAGTCTGTCATACAGATCTATGGCAAACCAACGCCCATTCCCCGTCTCAATGCCTGGTATGGGGATCCGCACTGCGATTACAGCTACTCAGGATATCAATTACCGCTGCATCCCTGGACGGAGGATTTGCTGGCGCTCAGGGCTCAGCTGCATCAATTATTGGGGATCAGCTTTAACTCGGTGTTGGCCAATTGCTATCGCAATGGCCATGACAGCGTGGCATGGCATGCCGACAATGAACCGGAGCTGGGCCCCCGCCCTGTGATCGCCTCCATCAGCCTTGGGGCCAGTCGCCGTTTTGTTCTCAAACACAGGCGCCGCAAAGATATTGACCCTGTGACTATTACTTTAAATCACGGTGCCCTGTTGGTGATGGCAGGAGAGACACAACACCAATGGCTCCATGCCTTGCCGAAAACCCGCCAGGCGGTGGGTGAACGAATAAATCTTACGTTTAGGCTCATCTGTCGTTGATTCCGAGACTATAATGAAGGCGAACTGAGCGATGTCATTTTGTGTTATTCGCAATCGCTATAAAATTCCGGTTTTTGTGACGAAATTAACAGAATTCTCTTGGGTAACCCGGTCCGCAGGTGGTACATTCGTTGTGATATCGGCAGGGACTTTGGGAAATGAATTGGCGTCGGTATCCATTGCGGGATAAAGGGATTCGTAATCAAGAGGCAACAACAATTCCAACCGTACAATAAGCCCCGGCCAACTGTCGGCGGCGTCTTGGGGAACGTATTTTGACAAAGATTCTGGTGGTTGATGATCATGACCTGGTTCGCATGTTGTCAGATGTGGATGAATTCGAGGTGGTGGGCGAAGCCAGCACTGGCGAGGAGGCCTTGCAGCTGACACGTTCCCTGGCACCCGATGTTGTCCTGATGGATGTTAAGATGCCCGGCATTGGGGGTATCGAAGCCACCAAGAAGCTTCTGGCCATTCACGACTACGTGAAAATCATTGCCGTCACCGCCTGTGACGATGATCTGTTTCCGACCCGCTTGCTGCAGGCTGGTGCCATGGGTTATGTCACCAAGGGTGCAGACCTTGACGAGATGATCAAGGCCATTCGCGCCGTCTGCGGTGGCGATCTCTACATGAGCAACAGTGTGGCGCAGCAGCTGGCGCTGAAGAATTTTGGCGGCAAACAGGAAGAGTCCCCCTTCCAGAAACTGTCCGAGCGGGAATTGCAAACGGCCATGTTGATTGCCCGTGGCAAGAAAGCCCAGGATATTGCCGATACCTTTTGTGTCAGCCCAAAAACCGTCAACAGCTATCGGTATCGAATCTTCGACAAGCTCAGTATCAACAGTGACGTTGAGCTGACTCTGCTATGCATCAAGCACAATATTCTGGATGTAGAAGCCCTGGTCTGATTGCTTTTTCAACTGGCTGCCTGCAAGTTGAACACCCATCTCTCCCGGACGGGGTGGCTTTGGACCTCGGTGGTGCCCCGGGTGTAAACTGTCACGCTTGACCTGTACCCAGTAAGCTTTCTCTGTGATCGATTCCACACCAACGTCTGACACCACCCCTGACGCTCCCAATGAGCCTGCAGAGGAAACGTCCGCCTCCGGCATAGACCATTTTGATGCTGCCGGTTTTCTCAAGCAGGTGACTCGCCAGGCGGGCGTTTACCAGATGTATGGCGGTGACGGCAACATTCTGTACGTGGGCAAGGCCAAGAACCTCAAGAACCGGCTGACCAGCTACTTTCAATCTTCGTCAGGCCTGTCGCCCAAGACCCGCGCTCTGGTCTCAAGGATTCGCAATATTCAGGTTACGGTGACACCCACTGAGGCGGAAGCCCTGGTGCTTGAACAAAACCTGATCAAACAGCAGCGTCCGCCGTACAATATTCTGCTGCGGGACGACAAGTCTTACCCCTATATTATGTTTACCAGCGGCGATGAATTTCCGCGTCTGGCCATGCATCGGGGGGGCAAAAAAAAAGGCGTCAGTTATTTTGGGCCTTTCCCGAATGTGGGAGCGGTCAAGTCGAGTCTCGGCTTCCTGCAAAAAACCTTCCGCCTGCGCAATTGCGAAGACAGCATTTTTAATAACCGCCAACGGCCGTGTTTGCAACATCAGATCAATCGCTGCACTGCGCCCTGTGTCGGTCTGATCAAGGCAGAAGAATATCGAGAAGACATACGCCATGCGGAGATGTTTCTGCGTGGCAAAAGCGATGAGCTGGTCAGGGAGCTGGCCGATCAGATGGAAGCGGCTTCCATCAATCTGGAGTTCGAAAAAGCGGCGGTTTATCGCGATCAGATTGCCGCTCTCAAGCGTGTCCAGGCCCAGAATATTGTCGAAAGCGGCAGCGCTGATATTGATGTGATCGCCCTGCATCAGCAGGCCGGTATGGTCTGTGTTCATCTGCTCTATATTCGCCAGGGTAGAATCCTCGGCAGTAAGAGTCATTTTCCCAAGGGGCAGCTGCTGGAAGTGGGCGGTGAATTATTGGCGTCATTTTTGGCCCAGTTTTACCTGCAAGGGGCAGAGCGGGATTATCCGAGAGTGACATTGCTGAGTCACGAAGTCAGTGATCACGAGGTCATCAGTGAAGCCATTCAGCAGCAGTGTGGCCGCCAGATTGCCTTCCAGTCTGATTTGCGTGGTCAGCGCAATCGATGGATGCAGATGGCACTGACCGCTGCCAAGGAAAACCTGCAGGCGCAACTGGCTAACAAACAGAATACGTTACAGCGATTCGAGGCTTTACAGGATGCCCTGAGGCTGGAATCCATGCCGGAGCGGCTGGAGTGTTTTGATATCAGCCACAGCCACGGCGAACTTACCGTCGCCTCCTGTGTGGTGTTTGACACCAATGGTCCTCTGAAGAGCGACTATCGAAAGTTCAATATCGATGGCATTACCGGTGGCGACGACTATGCCGCCATGGAGCAGGCGCTGCGTCGTCGCTATACCCGGCTCCAGAAGGGGGAGGGCGTGATGCCCGATATCCTGCTGATCGATGGTGGCAAGGGGCAGCTTAACAGAGCCCGAGAGGTGCTGGCGGAATTGGCCGTGACGGACGTACTGATGATCGGTGTTGCCAAAGGCACCACCCGCAAGGCGGGCTTCGAAACCCTGATTCTGCCCGACGGTACCAGCGAAATGACACTCGATGGTGACTCTCCGGCTCTGCATCTTATCCAACATATTCGCGACGAATCTCACCGTTTTGCGATCACCGGGCATAAACAGCGTCGTGATAAAAAGCGTCGCACTTCCCGCTTGGAGGACATTCCCGGTGTCGGTGCCAAGCGCCGAAGGGAGTTGTTACGACACTTTGGCGGTCTGCAGGGAATACAGAAAGCCAGCATAGAGGATCTGGCCAAAGTGCCGCTCATCAGCAAAAAAATCGCCGAGGATATTTACACTGCCCTGAACAGCGAGTAAGTTGCACAGCGCGGGCGCGCCACGCCGCCCACAGTTGTATAAATTTCAAACAAATAGGCCGCCATGACCCTCGCCAACCAGTTGACCCTGTTCCGCATCGTCCTGATTCCGCTACTGGTCATCGTGTTTTACCTGCCCTTTGCCTGGAGTTACCCGGTGGCGGCCATGATATTCACGATTGCAGCCATCACCGACTGGCTGGATGGCTACGTCGCTCGTCGATACAACCAGTCCACGCCATTTGGTGCTTTTCTTGATCCGGTGGCAGACAAGCTGATGGTGGCGGTGGCCCTGGTGCTGCTTGTCGGCGCTCACGCCAATGCCTGGCTGGCGATACCTGCTCTGGTCATTGTCGGGCGAGAGATAGTGATATCCGCACTGAGAGAATGGATGGCAGAGCTGGGCAAACGGGCCAGCGTCGCGGTGAGCTATGTGGGCAAGGTAAAAACCACCTTCCAGATGCTGGCCATTATCGCGCTCTTATCGGTCAGCCCGGACAGCCATGCGGACTGGCTGATTCTGGGTTACGTGATGCTCTATATCGCCGCGCTTTTAACCCTCTGGTCCATGGTTATCTACCTTCGTGCAGCCTGGCCGGAGCTGATGGCGGAAACCACTGTATCCCCATCTGAGTAAAACTTGACCGAAGCTTTGGCTTGTATCGCTAAGGTGTTGATTTTAGATTGATTTGTCCCGGCCTGTGGGGTAGGATTTGCGTCCGCTCGGAGGCCGCCAGGGTTTCTGAAGCGACTCCGCCTTTAATCGGTGGCCCCTCATTGCTGGCCTGCCGATGCTCATAGCCCGAGTGGTGGAATTGGTAGACACAGGAGACTTAAAATCTCCCGACTTCACGGTCGTGCCGGTTCAAGTCCGGCCTCGGGCACCATATTTCAGGAGAATACCGGCACCTCGGTAATTTTGCCTGCAATAAATCAAGCCCGTTTCTGTGACAGTGACATGACTTCTCGGGCCAGCTCTAGCGAGCCCTGATTCTGATGGTTGTCTAGCGTCTGTACCTTCAGCCACCACTGCTCCTTCACATCAAACAGTCCTCGGTTTTTCCGGCGATCTGGAAGGGGATTTCCATCTTGGTCGCAATGATCGCTGTTGTCACAGTTCTTGCGTCGACACTCAAACATAACGGCTCCGTGCCCAGGCTACTTCCCTGGATAAATCTGTTTACGGTGTGTTTGTGTTTGCGGTGAAGATCCGTCTTCGCAATCGAGGTAGGCTCGAATGTCCTTGGGGTTTATTTCAGTGTAGCAGTCTTTATGACTAGTGCTGGTCTTCACTTCAGCCAGATACTATGGCGTAACTAAGGCACCTTGCCGGTCTCGCAGAATTGCCAAATTCTGCTGCTTCATTACAAGCTCTTGCTTCGCCTTAGCCAATGACTCGTAGGCAGAAGGATGGTTTAGCAATACTTGAACTCTGGCCTGCAGATATTCGATGTCTTCCTGGAGCGAGGATTCTATAGATGTTGATCGGTTGTACACCTAGATTCTCCATTCTTACAGGGTTCAGACAGGTAACCATCGAAATAAATGATAAGAGATATTGCGTGCCAAAGTAGTGGCAAATTTCTCTATCTGTTGTGAGATATATCTTACAAGCTGGTGAACGAAGACATCCGGCTAATTCTCTGCAGAGAGTTAGGCGCAAAACTCAATCGCCTTTTGCTTGGGTTTCGGTGTTTTCAGAAGCCTGGCTCTCTGAGGTTGGCAACGAGCAGTTTCCTCTTTCCGCTCAGCTGCTTTTTGGCCTCTCGAAGGGACGCAAAAGCAAAAGGACGGTCTTGAAGTGCCTGAATCCTGGCTGTCAAAAATTCAATGTCTTCCAGCAACGAATGCAGGTCGCCAGAGTAGGGTGCAGTCATTTCTT
Source organism: Pseudomaricurvus alkylphenolicus (assembly GCF_011683955.1). GTDB lineage: Bacteria > Pseudomonadota > Gammaproteobacteria > Pseudomonadales > Cellvibrionaceae > Pseudomaricurvus > Pseudomaricurvus alkylphenolicus. The sequence continues at coordinate 151,102 of NZ_JAAQPI010000006.1, read as the reverse complement.
CTTGTGGGGTCATTAGAATCCGCTTCTCTCTGATTGCTCTGGGAGCAGATTATAATGGCGCGCGATTCAACATTCTGTGAGGCAGGTCTCGAAGGGAGGTTTTAATTATCGGGCTGCTGGGGTCAGTGAAAAGAGGGCGATGTAAGCCAGGTGGTTCTGCATCACCAATCTGAATGGTTGAGAGTCCCCTAAACAGTGGCCTCCAAAGCTATTGCGTTACCTCATCGCAGTTACCGCTTTTGCAATTCAATCCGCATTCGTAGAACCCGTCCATTCCGTTCTGGAGAGAAAGTTTCCATTTGGCGGCTTCTCGGCAGCTTTCTAAGGTGGGGTAGGTACCCAGTACAACTCGGTTGTCGGGCTGGTAGCCACCGACATAGGCATACCCCGTCCATTCTTGTTGTATCATCTGGTAGATGAGGGCGGCGCCGGCAATTGACGCGCAGATCAGCAGTCCTTTCATGGTTCCCCGGTGTTCGCTTCAGTCCGTCGAAGGAGGTTTGTAGTGGCAGTCTAACACTGAATTTCGGGACTGGCTTAACGAGGGTAAGCAGTGTTAACAGCAAATTTACAGTTGGCCACCATTAACCTGTGTTGATGTGGAGAAAACGATGTCTCAATTCGAGCAGTGCGAGTGGTTTAAGGATGTTGACGCCGTGGTTCGTGAGCCGCTGCGATTCAAGCTCAAGCTTGATATTGGTGAGGAAGCGTACCAAAGCCTGAGGGTCAAAAAACATCTGACCGACGCATGGGATACCCTGGGGGTGGCGGCCACCGGCGCCGGGGTTGCCAAATCGTCGCTGGTGGCCACGACTTTTTTTGCTCCCAAAGGTATTCTGGGTGCTATTGGGCTGGGAACGGCGGCAACACCTGTTGGCTGGGTGGCTGCCGCAGGTATCGTTTCCGCCGGGGCATGGGTCGGCGTGACAAAATACCTTAAAAAGCAGAGCGCCGATCGTGTCAAAGTAATACCCGAATTTATCAATACGCCAATGGATGTATTGGCGTTAACCTTGTTTGATTTTATGGGCATCCTGGCGTTAAAAGTTGCGGCGATCGATGGCGAGGTTCAGGCTGACGAGCGGGCATTGATCGAGAGCTACTTTATCGATGAGTGGGGGTTTGATTCGCAGTTTGTTGAATCCGGGTTGACTTTTATCGAGCAGAAGGGGGCGCACAATTCCATTAAGGAAATCGCTCAGGCGCTGGCGGAATTTAAACGCGAAAACCCCGACTGTAATTACGAATCCATGAGCAAAGAGCTGCTGGCTTTTCTGGAGTGCATTGCCAAAGTGGATGGTGCCATGGATGAGCGCGAAGAACTGGCTATTGAACGGGTGGCTCGAACTTTTGAAGAAGTGGGGCGATTCAAATTTTCCCGTGTACTCAATCGCAGTTCCAGTATGGTTGCTCAGAGTGGAAAGAAAGGGGCCGGACTCTTGCTGGCAGGCATCAAAGCGACGGGAGGGGGAACTCGAAAACTGGGCAGCGGCATTAAATCCCGTGTTGGAAAATGGCTGCCCAAAGGCAGAGATTAAAAGGCAAGAGCAGAGGATATTGAGATGTCAAAAACAGTTGTGATTACCGGCGCCAACCGGGGTATCGGCTTATCATTTGCGCGTTACTATTCTGACCTAGGCTGGACCGTGTACGCAGGCTGTCGGCAAAGCAGCTCTGAGCTGAATGGCTTAATGGTCAATGTGATAGAAGGTGCTGATGTTGCCGATCCAGAGGGTATCACCCAGTTAGTCAACGCGCTTAAGGGCGCTAGTGTTGATGTGTTGATCAATAATGCCGGTGTGTTGCATTACGATGCTTTGGGCGGCATTGATGCAGATTCCATTCGGCGTCAGTTTGAAGTCAATGCACTGGGGCCGTTGATGGTGTGCGAAGCCCTGCGAGATAACTTGTCATCTGGAGGCAAGATTGCGTTAATCACCAGCCGAATGGGCTCCATTGCTGATAATACCAGCGGTAGCCGCTATGGCTACCGTATGTCAAAAGCCGCGTTAAATATGGCCGGCGTGTCCCTGGCTCATGACCTCAGTTCCCAGGGTGTGGCGGTAGCCATCTTGCATCCGGGCCTGGTCGGCACGGACATGATTGGTGGGCGCGGTGATATCACGCCCGATCAGGCGGCTGAGCGTTTGGCCCAGCGTATCGACGAATTGAATCTGGATAATTCAGGGACCTTTTGGCATTCGAACGGTCAGGAATTACCCTGGTAGGCCGTTACTCAAATTTGCAGGCGTCCGGCAGCTGCAAGTAGGTGTCGACGCCATCGGGGTTTTCCTGGCGCATCACCATTCGCCGCTGAATCAGGCTGTTAAGGTGCGCCAGGGTTTCCCCCACGGCGGGGAGCGTGGCGCCACCGCTGATTTCGCGGCGGAATACTGCCGGAAAACACTCGACCACTTGCTTGGGCTCATCTACCAGGTTGAACAATTGGGAAAGTTTGTCCTTGTGGAATTCAATCAGTTGGGTCAAACGCACCCCGACACCTTTGAAAGGCTCCTCGTGGGCGGGTAACACCAGTACATTGCCCGGCATCTGTTCGCGAATATTGGCACAGGACGCCATCCATTCATCCAGTGGGTCGCTGTCCGGCTCGGGTGGCATTACGCTGACGTTGGAGGTTTCCCGTGGCAGGATCTGATCACCGGAAATCAGGATTTTCAAGGCCGGGCAATAGAGCAGCACATGTTCCGGAGAATGGCCGCTGCCCACAATCACCTGCCAGTAGCGGTCATTGATCTCAATGGTCTCGCCGTTCTTGAGTCGACGATAACTGTCGGGCAGTGGAGAAATCATTTCGCCAAAATGGCCAAAGCGCTGCCGGTATCGCTCCAGTACCTCTTCGCCGACACCGGCCGCTTTATAAAAATTGATCGCCACGTCTGGTGCCGGCTTGCCGGTATCGGTCACCATCGCCTTGCACATCATGTACTCTTCGCGGGAGATCCACAGACGGCAGTCGAAACGACGGGTCATCCATCCGGCCAAGCCAATATGATCAGGATGCAGGTGGGTGACAATCACCCGCTTCACCGGCTTGCCCTTCATAAAGCCTTCAAACAGCTGCTCCCAGATGTCGCGCATGGAGGGGATATTCATGCCTGTGTCGACCACTGTCCAGCCATCGCCGTCTTCCAATAACCACAAATTGATATGGTCCGGGTTGCCCGGCATAGGCATGCACACCCAATATACACCTTCGGCGATCTCATAGGGCTTCTGGGGTTCAGGGAAGAAGCCCCGACCCAGAGGGTACTGAAGGCCTCGATAAGATTCAGAGGCTGACTGTGTATTGCTTGAAGTGACCAAAGTGGGATCTCGCTTTGTTGAGTTAACGTTTCTACCATATCAATTATTGTAACCGGCAGCCATGTGGCAGCACTTGCGCGACTGCAGGCCAAACGCTGGTTAATGGTGTGGCGTCAAATCATTGCGGGTTATTCACTCGGGTTCGTCATACACTGGTACACGGAGGAATAACCCTAATGAAAAAACTCACTCTTTTGGCCAGCGCCAGCGTTCTGACACTGTTGGCCGCTTGCCAGGCCAATAATTCCGATACTGCCGACCAGGCCGCTGGCCAGGCAGTCGATGCACAAAATCAAATCCAGAGCACGGCAAAAAGCGCCTCTGCCGAAACCCCATCGGCAGCATTCCTGGCTTTTACCGAGGAGCAGGCCAAGCGTATTCTGCGCGAGCAGCCCACCTTTGCCACCAGTTTGGGGGTGTCTGAAGACTACCTTGGGCAGAAATTTAATGACCGCCTGCCGGATTTTTCGGTGGCGTCCATTGAAAGGGCCAAGGCCCATACCGACGAATTGCGCCAGGGGCTGGCGGCTATTGATCGCACCAGTCTTTCCGGCACTGCCGCCACCACTTATGACGTGATGCAAACCACACTGGATCTGGCGGCCGAGTTCAAACCCTATGTTTTCGGAGCTTATTTTGCCTTGGGGGTATTTTCTCCTTATACCGTGACTCAGCTCTCGGGGCCGCATATCGATCTGCCCCGGTCTTTGCAGACAGAACATCCTTTGACCAACAGTGACGATGTGGAGGATTACTTTGCGCGGCTGGAGGCCGTTTACCAGGCTCTGGCCGATACCGCTCAAGTGGTGACGCTGGAGGCGGACAAGGGACTGACTCCTCCCCAGTTTGCCCTGCAGGGTGCCATCAATGTGATTACCGAGATGACCGCAGTGGAGGCCAGCCAACACCCGCTGGTGAACTCCATGGTTCAACGGCTCAAGTCGGTGGAGAGCATTACTGAGGAGCAGCGTCAGCATTACGCTGAGCGCGCGACCAAGCTGGTGGCCGAAAAAGTCTATCCCGGTTACGCCGCCCTGAAGCAGGCATTGGAACAGGCCGCTGAAAAGGCTCAGGGGGATGCAGGCATATGGGCGTTGGAAAACGGCACGCGACTGTATGAGCTTGCCCTGCAAAACTACGGAGCGGCCGGCAAGACCGCCGAGCAGGTGCACCAGCTGGGGCTGGACGAGGTTGCCCGCATTCAGGCGGAAATGGATGAGATTTTGAAGGGGCAGGGCTATACCGAAGGTGGCATTATTGAACGCTATATCGCCCTGACGGAAGATCCGAAACACCTTTATCCCAATACTGACTCGGGTCGTCAGCAGCTGTTGGACGATCTGAACAAACAGATGGACGAAGTTACCGGTCTGCTGCCCAAAATTCTGGTGACCCTGCCCAAGGCGCCGGTAGAGGTACGCCGTATTGCGGAGTACGAGCAGGACAGTGCACCGGGCGGTTACTACACCGGCCCATCCCTGGACGGCTCACGCCCGGGAATCTATTGGATCAATCTTAAGGATACCGGCGACTGGCCAGCCTTTACGCTGCCGACGCTGACCTACCACGAGGCCAGCCCCGGGCATCACCTTCAGGTGACCATCGCTCAGGAAATCGAAGATATGCCTATGATCCGCAATATGCTTTGGTTCAGCCAGTATGGCGAAGGTTGGGCGCTGTATGCGGAGCGTCTGGCCAAAGAGCTGGGGCTCTACGAGAGCGACCCGCTGGGCGACCTGGGACGTCTGCAGTCTGAGCTGTTCCGCGCAGCCCGCCTGGTGGTGGACACCGGCCTGCACCACAAGCGTTGGACTCGTGAACAGGCTATCGAGTGGATGTACAGCAACACCGGTGAGAGCAAGGCCGCAGTCACTCGTGAGATTGAGCGTTACAGTGTCTGGCCAGGTCAGGCGACCTCGTACAAGCTGGGGCAGATTCGTCTGTTTGAGCTGAGGGATATGGCTGAACAAGCGTTGGGTGAAGAGTTTGATCTGCGTGAGTTTAACGACCAGATTCTGATCAAAGGGGCGGTGCCACTTCCGGTGCTGGAGGCAAACATCCGCGGATGGATCGAGGAGAAAAAGCGGGGCTAATAAGTCCTTGACTCATAAAGAGATATCCGTACAATGCCTCCCACTTTGGCGCGGTGGCAGAGTGGTCATGCAGCGGACTGCAACTCCGTGTACGCCGGTTCGATTCCGACCCGCGCCTCCACTATTTGAAAACCCGGCTCGCAAGAGCCGGGTTTTTTTGTTTCAGTATCCTTGGTCTGATGTTCGTTTAAAAATACTCACGCCACCGACAAAGGTCTGCAGTACCTGAATCTCGCGAATGGCCTCGGGGTTAACCAGGGGATCGCCATCAAGCACCACCAGATCCGCCAGTTTGCCCACTTCAATAGAGCCCAGTTCCTCTTCCTTAAAGATCTGCCAGGCAGCGTCTATGGTAATAGCCCGTAGCGCGCTCATGGGGGGCACCCGTTGTTCCTCTCCAATTACCTGATCACCACTGGACAGGCGATTGACGGTACTCCACACCAGCAACATAGGATTCATAGGTACCACGGGCGTGTCCAGATGCACGCTGTAGCGCAGTTGTCGCTCTTCGGCGGAGTGCGCCGGGCTCATGCGCATGGCTCGCTCCGGGCCCATAAAAATATCCCGGTGACGATCACCCCAGTAATAGGTATGGGCGGAGAAGAAACTGGGGGTGACGCCAAGCTGCTTCATTTTATCCAGCTGGTCGTCCCGGGCCATTTGGGAGTGGATCAAAATCAAGCGTGGATCTTCTGCCGGGTGCTCAATTTGTGCCTGCTCGAAGGCGTAGAGAATATCATCAATGGCGGCGTCACCATTGCCGTGAATCGCCATTTGAAATCCAGCTTGATGAAAGCGGGTGACCCAATCGGTCAGTTTTTCGCGGCTCATGATGGGGTAGCCGCGATAGTCCTCGTCTCCGCGGAAGGGGGTGTGGTAGGGGTGACTGAGATAACCGGTAAAGCCTTGAATGCTGCCGTCCGCGCCAATTTTGATGGTGCGGGTGCGAACCCGGTCGCTATTGAAATCTTCCAGGTCAAATTCGCCTGACAGTATGTCCTCACCCAACATGTCGTAATAGGGCCAGAGTTCCAGCCGGAAGGGGATCAGCCCCAGTTTACTTGCCATCGACAGACCTTGAATGGTGCTTGTGTCGGCCGCTCCGCTCTGGGCGGTGGTCACGCCCATTGAGGCATACTCTTCGGTGGCGAAATTCAGGATGTGGTAGAAATCAATCAGTGACAGGTCCATGGCATGGTAGGCCAGCTCCTGGTGCGCCTTTTCTTCCAGCAGGCCGGTGAGCTGACCATTGCTGTCTTTGACGATGATTCCGCCCGCTGGGTTGGGCGTGTTTTCGTCGTAGCCGGCCATTTCCAGCCCGAGGCTATTGGCCACGCTCATGTGGCCGGACACGTGTATTGCCAGCACTGGGTGCTCGGTGGAAACCGCATCCAGCTGCGCGCGGGTGGGATGTTGCTTTTCTGACAGCAAGGTGTCGTCATAGGCAAATCCGATGACCCACTCGCCGGGCGGTGTGTTGGCAGCCTGTTGGCGCAGCTTTTCCTGCAGTTGTGGGATGTTGGTGACCTGGCCGACCGGTGGACTGCTCAGGTCCGTTGTCAGGGCGACCAGGCCAGAGCCGGGGAAGTGTCCGTGCGCATCGATAATGCCCGGTATCAGGGTTTTGCCCTTGAGGTCGTGAATTATGCTGGAGCCGTTCTTGAGGGCGAGGATGGCCTCGTTGCTGCCCACTGCCAGAATGCGGTCGCCCTCAACCGCCACGGCTTCAGCGAGCGGAGTATCTGCATTCATCGTCAGCACGTGTGCGTTGATAAACAGCTGGCTGGCAGGAGGGTCTTCGGGTGAGATGGCCAGATAGATACCCAGTGTCGTGATTACAATGATAACGAGGCTGGTCTTAAGCAGAGTTTTCATCCGTTTCCTCTGGAATTGTGGTTGCTTGAATAACCCTACTCGAAAATTGCTCGCTGGCGACAGGCCAGTTGTTTTTATTCCATCAGGCCAGATGATGCAGGAATGTCCTTATTTCACAAGAAATTTGTCGCTTTGTGTAATTGGTTGATTGGGGTTGAGCACCTACCATCTTGGTTTCTGATTTATGGAAATCCAATTCGGTCCGGAGGAGAGAGGTTTGAACAAAACTGTTGGTGTTCTATTTAAAGTGCAGCTGCTGGCTTTCTATGCGGTGGCGGCTATCAGTCCGTGGGTTGATGTGCTGTCCGCATATCAGGACCTGTTTTTGAAGGTGGTGTTGGTGCTCGCGGTGGCGCATATGCTTGAGTTTCTGGTGGTGCGGAAGCGATTTGAAGGGCTGCCGGGAGGTGGTTTCGGGCACTTTCTGCAAACCCTGCTGTTCGGCTTTCTTTATTGGTTGCCGCTGTTCAGAGCCCGATCAGGCGTGTCTGAGTCACATTAAACGCGTTATCCCCCTGTGAGATTCTGCCGGGCTCAATTTTTTCGGTTATTATCCGATATAGATGAAGAGCATTGCAGGGGATGGCATGATTTCGTTTGGCGGCAAAAAGAAGGTCAAGACAACGGTTGAAAAGCCCAAGCAGAGCGCAGGTATGTCCCGCGCCGCCCAAAAGCACCTGCGCCAGGTTTTTCGACTGCTGAGCGCGGCCAAAATCGGCAGCCGTATACGCTACCACCAGGAATATGAAGAAAGCACCATCCTTGAAAGCCTGGTGGTGGGATATCGCATCAACAAAACCTTTATCTTTCGTCAGAACGATGTTGTCTTCGATGATGATGAGCACTCACCCCGCTTGATTGTCAATACCGGTAAGGGGCAGGAGGACATCACGGTTGTAGAGGATCTGCAGCTGGTGGTCCCGGGTGGTATTGGCGAGGAGCGCAAACTCGACTACGATTCCCGCGCCAATCTGGGGCGCCGTGGGCCATTTGCTCCCCATTCACACCTGATGGTGATGTCTCACAGCTACAACAGTGAGCACCTGAAGTTTGAAGCGGTGGTCACTCGCAATCAAAAGTTGATAGAAGGGGTTCACAGCGGTCTGGCCGTCGCTCTGCTGGAGGTGATGCTGGGCACTTTGGATACCCATGAGCCCAGGCGCCATTCGCGGGTGGAGACCAGTCTGGTGGTAACTGTCTGCAAGAACGGCAAGGAGACTGTGACCACGGCTTATCTGCTGGACTTCTCCGAGGAGGCTATGCGCCTGGCTTTGGATACCGAGGGCGAAGAGTGGCCGGAGTTTGGTAAAAAGGACTTCCTGCTGGTGGGGCTGAAGACGGCGCCTGACAAGCCACTGGTCAAGCTTCGCTGTGAGTGTGTGGCCACCCGAGGTGTTGATCGGGTGTTCCGTATGACCCATATACTGCGCCACGGCAAAAGCGCGCCCTTTGAAATGCTCGATGCCCTGGAAATCAAGATTGACCTGATGAATCTAGTGTAGTGTATTAAGTAGATTGCCGTTTCAGTGGCCCTCAAATTCGTCACAGTTAGGAGCAGTTTGCAGGAAATGTCGTCAACCTTTTCAAAAACTGCGACAACGCTGTGGCGAATTTGAGGGTCACCCTGCGGGCAAGCCGCTAAGGGGCCATCTCCGTTGTTGCATTTGTTCGAAAGATCACCAATATTCCTTCACAAACGCGCCTAGGAGCTGGCCCCTTAGCGACTTGCTGAAATCGACAATCTACCTAATACACTACACTAGGTGCCGGCTAAGACATCTACGCCTTCGTTCAGAAGCATATCGGTCAGTTCAATCAGTGGTAGTCCGACCAGTGTGTTGGGATCATCTCCCCGGATATACTGAAACAGACTGATGCCCAGCCCCTCCGACTTGAAGCTGCCGGCACAGTCATAGGGTTGCTCGACCTGCAGATATCTTTCTATTTGCTGGTCACTCAGCTTCCGAAATAACACCTCGTAGCTGGCGATACGCACATGAAAGTTGTCGGTGTGGCTATTGAGCAGACAGACTCCGGTTAAAAAAGTCAGGCTGCGGCCGCTGGCTCGACGCAACTGTGCCACAGCTGCCTCGTGGGTGCCCGGTTTGGTGACCACCTCTCTGTCCAGAGCGGCCACCTGGTCTGAGCCGATAATCAGATGATTTGGGAATGTCTGTGCCAGTGCCTGTGCTTTTTCTTTGGCCAGCCGTTCCACCAGCTGCAGGGGTGTTTCTTTGGGCAGGCGTGATTCATCGATATCCGGCGAGGCGGCGGAAAATTCCAATCCCAATTTGCTCAATAATTGACGGCGATAGGGGGAGCTTGAGGCCAGAACAATAGGTTGCATAAGGGGCTTTTGCGTCCATTCAAGTGGGGTCAGCGGGGATTTTATAGACTTACGGCCAGAATTGCCCAAATAATCGCAAAATCAGGCCGTTAGACGCCTATTTTCCTTTGACAGGGGCCGGTCTGATCCATAGAATTGCGCGCTTATGTCAAGTACCCCCTCTAACAAGCATTTGCCGCGTCTGATAGACCCGCGCAAGTTCGCCCAGCAGGGCCTGAGTCTGAACGGCAATGTCGCCGTCAGCGAGCTCAGCCGACTGGCCGAGGCCTCGGTGGATCCGAGCACAGATGTAGAGGTGGCACTTGAGTTCGGTGTGGACGAAGAGAAGCATCGCCTGATTACCGGTAGCGCCCAGTGTCGGCTGAAAGTAGCCTGCCAGCGCTGCCTGGAACCTGTCGAGATTAACCTCGCGGCGGAGCTGAATCTGGCGATTGTCTGGGACGAAGAGCGAGCCAAACAGCTGCCGCGGGCGTTGGATGGGTTGATCCTCGGAGAAGGCCAGGCGGATCTCTATACCATTATCGAAGACGAATTATTGCTGAATCTGCCCATGGTGTCCTACCACGAAGAGGAGTGCATAGAGCAGACCAGCTTTGGTGAGGAGGTCGAAGAAGAGGCCTCTCAAACCAGTAACCCGTTTCAAGTGCTGGAACAACTTAAGGGCTCGCCGAAATCCTGAGGCGCCCCGGTTCCGGCGAACTTTGAGTAATAGGAGCACAACATGGCTGTTCAGAAAAGTAAGAAAACCCGTTCCAGACGTGGCATGCGTCGTTCTCACGATGCCCTGTCCGGACCAACCCTGTCCGTAGATCCAACCACTGGTGAAAAGCACCTGCGTCACCATGTTACTGCTGATGGCTTCTACAAGGGCCGCAAGGTCGTTGAGACCGGTAACGACGAATAATCGTCGATATCGACTATAGCTAAGACAGCGAATCTTTCGTTTGTCAGCCGGATTGACGATCGCCGTTGATCTGATGGGCGGGGACTTAGGTCCCCGTTCTACGTTACCGGCATCCCTTGTCTTCGCCGGTAGCTTCCCCGAGCTTAATCTCACCCTGTTTGGCGATGAACAGCAGCTGCAGCTGCCCGATTTGCCCGCCAATGTCACCTTTGTTCATTCTCCCGATACGGTCGCCATGGACGACAAGCCCGCGCTGGCACTGCGCCAAAAACAGCAGTCGTCGATGTGGCAGGCCATTGAGACAGTGGCGGATGAGCGCGCCAGCGCCTGCGTCAGCGCCGGTAACACCGGTGCGCTGATGGCCATGGGCAAATTTATGCTCAAAACCTATCCCGGGATTGATCGGCCGGCTATCTGCAAGGCCGTGCCCTGTCGAGGCGGCCACTGTTATATGCTGGATCTGGGGGCAAACCTGGATTGTACTTCGGAGCAATTGGAGCAGTTTGCACTGATGGGCAGCATTCTGGCGGAGTCAGACGGCATCCGGCATCCGGTCGTGGGGCTGCTTAATGTGGGCTCTGAACACATAAAAGGACACGAACAGATTCGCCTGGCGGCCAATTCCTTAACCGCCAACCCGCGTATCCGTTACGGCGGCTTTGTGGAGGGGGACGGCATCTTTTCCGGTGAGTTTGATGTGGTGGTCACCGACGGTTTTGCCGGCAATGTGGCACTTAAGGTAGGGGAGGGCGCGGCCCGTCTTCTGGGTGAACAGCTGCAAGAACAGCTGCAAAGTCACTGGTTGGGACGGCTGGCTGGCCAAATTGCCAGTCCCCTGTTGCGAAAATGGCATACAAAATTTGACCCTGCTCGCTATAATGGCGCGAGTTTTCTAGGTTTGCAGGGAATTGTCGTGAAAAGTCATGGCAGCGCTGATGAGCGGGGTTTTGGCCACGCACTTCAGGTCGCAAGGGAGCAGGCGATCCACGGTGTCCCGCAAAAAATCAATCAACAGATAGCTGAGCTTGTTTGATGATGGCTGTCTGTCCAATATGGAATCAATACCTCTATGGCAAGTGAGCAACTCGCATTTGTATTTCCCGGTCAGGGTTCCCAAAAGGTCGGCATGCTGGCAGAGCTGGCCGCCGATTATCCGGTTATTCAGGAGACCTTCGCCGAAGCGTCAACCGTTTTGGGATACGATCTCTGGGCGTTGATCCAGGAAGGCCCCCAGGAAGAATTGAATCTTACCGAGCGTACTCAACCCATGTTGCTCACTGCCAGTGTGGCTCTATGGAAGGTTTGGCAGCAGAAGGGTGGCGCTCAGCCGTCGCTGATGGCGGGTCACAGCCTGGGAGAGTGGTCTGCTTTGGTGTGTTCCGGAGTGGTTGCCTTTGCCGATGCCGTCAAGCTGGTGCAGTTGCGTGGCAAGTATATGCAGCAGGCGGTTCCCGCTGGCGTTGGCGCCATGGCGGCCATTATCGGGTTGGACGACGACGCCATCAATGCGGCCTGCGAAGCGGCTGCCGGGGATGAAGTGGTTTCCGCGGTTAACTTCAACTCACCCGGTCAGGTGGTCATCGCCGGTCACGCCGGTGCGGTTGAGCGTGCTATTGCGGCCTGTAAAGAAGCGGGTGCCAAGCGCGCCATGCCGCTGCCCGTGAGTGCCCCTTTCCATACTTCTCTGATGCAGCCTGCCGCCGATAATCTGGCCGAGCAGATTCGCGCGACTGAGTTTTCCACCCCGAATGTGCCCGTTGTTCACAACGTTAATGCCAAGACCGAAACCGATCCGGCCCGTATTCAGGAGTTGATGATCGAGCAGATCTATACCCCGGTGTTGTGGGTCGATTGCACCCGCGCGCTGGTGGATGTCGGAGTGACCCAGGTGGTTGAGTGTGGTCCCGGCAAGGTACTGTCCGGCCTCTGTCGTCGAATCCAGAAAAGTCTGTCGGCCTTCGCTACTGAAACTCCGGCAGATCTGGATAAGGCGCTGGCGGAGCTGGGTTGATCCTCTATCACAATTTAAGCCTCTATCGCAAAACTAAGGGTGATTATGAGCATTAAAGATAAAGTGGCGCTGGTAACCGGCGCCAGTCGTGGCATTGGCGCAGCCATTGCCGACAAGCTGGGTGCCGAAGGTGCCATTGTTATTGGTACCGCCACCAGTGAGGGCGGTGCAGCCAAAATCAGTGAGCGATTTGCCGAGAAGGGCATACAGGGTGTGGGCAAGGTATTGAACGTGACCGATGCAGACTCCGTCGCGGCACTGCTGAAGGATATCCAGGGTGAATTCGGCGCGCCGGCCATTCTGGTCAACAACGCCGGCATCACCAAAGACAACCTGCTGATGCGTATGAGCGACGACGAGTGGTTTGACGTGATCAACACCAATCTGAGTGCCATCTACCGTCTCAGTAAGGCCTGCCTGCGAGGCATGATGAAGGCCCGTTGGGGGCGCATCATCAACATCAGCTCCGTAGTGGGCTCTATGGGTAATGCCGGGCAGTCCAACTATGCGGCCACCAAGGCTGGTGTCGGTGGCTTTGCCCGCGCTCTGGCCAAAGAAGTGGGCTCGCGCGGAATTACCGTTAACACGGTTGCCCCCGGTTTTATCGATACCGACATGACTAAAGAACTCAGCGACGAGCAGAAAGAACTGATGCAGTCGCAGATTGCATTGGGTCGTCTGGGGCAACCCGAGGAAATCGCCGGCGTGGTGGCCTTCCTGGCCAGCGACGCAGCCAGTTACGTCACGGGTGATACCCTGCATGTAAATGGTGGTATGTATATGTCCTAAGTCTTTGTTATTCATGCCATTTTGAATGGGTAATAAAGATTTTTAGTTGGATCGGTTACAACTCGGGTTTTTTCGATGTAGAATGCGCCTTCGAGTTGGCCGTACCCCAAATGAGCCGGTATCTTGGGGTTAAGGGAAATCGGCTCAAACTGCTAACTATTTATTTCTACTAGGAGTTGAAAACAACATGAGCAGCATTGAAGAGCGCGTAAAAAAGATCGTTGCTGAACAACTGGGCGTTAAAGAAGAAGAAGTAAAAAACGAAGCTTCTTTTGTTGAAGATCTGGGCGCTGACTCCCTGGACACCGTAGAGCTGGTAATGGCTCTGGAAGAAGAATTTGAAACCGAGATTCCTGACGAAGAAGCTGAAAAGATCACCACGGTTCAGCTGGCCATCGACTACGTCAACGCTAACCTGGGTTAATTCCCGTTAGCGGCTGAGCGAAAGCCGAAGTCTCTGTCAAACAGAGATCCTCGTCTGGGACGACAGCGTTTCTGAAAAGCCGCACTATTGAAAAATAGAGCGGCTTTTCTGGTTTAATACCCCTGTATATTTTTAATGCCGCCCTGGTTGTTTTGGTGACTTTTTAATCACTTTTGGCCTGAGTGGGGTGGCGAGGACCACTATGCGATTAAGGAGGCCCTGTGTCGCGTCGTAGAGTTGTAGTAACCGGTCTGGGGATGGTCAGTCCCCTGGGTAATGATGTCACTTCTACCTGGGAAGGTATTGTGGCGGGGCGCAGTGGCGCTGCCACCATTGATACCTTTGATGCCTCGCCCTTCACCACCCAGTTCAGTGCGCCGGTTAAAGGGTTTGACGTTGAACCCTATTTGCCCGTTAAAGATGCGCGCAAGATGGACCCGTTTATCCAATACGGTATGGTGGCCGGTATCCAGGCCATGCGGGACTCCGGCCTGGAAATCACTGAAGAAAACGCGCCTCGAATTGGTGCGGCCATCGGCGCCGGTATTGGTGGCATCGGCTCTATTGAAGATGGAGCAAAAACCATCGCTACCAAGGGACCTCGTCGTATTTCTCCGTTCTTTGTACCGGGCGCCATTATCAACATGATCGCCGGTAACCTGAGCATCAAGTACGGCTTTAAAGGCCCCAATATTTCCGTGGTGACCGCTTGTACAACCGGCACTCACAATATTGGTCTTGCGGCTCGCATGATCCAACATGGCGAAGTTGATGCGATGATAGCCGGTGGCGCCGAGATGGCTTGTACACCAGTGGGTCTGGGTGGCTTTGCTGCCGCTCGCGCACTCTCCACTCGCAATGATGATCCACAGGCGGCAAGTCGCCCCTGGGATAAGGATCGCGACGGATTTGTACTGGGTGATGGCGCTGGTGTACTGGTGCTTGAAGAGTACGAAACCGCCAAGGCCCGGGGAGCCAAAATCTACGCCGAGCTGGTTGGATTTGGCATGAGTGGCGATGCCTACCACATGACATCACCGCCTGAAAATGGTGAAGGTGCGGCCATGTCTATGCAAAACGCCATTAACGATGCGCAGATTGATGTTGCCCATATCAATTACATCAACGCCCACGGAACTTCCACGCCAGCTGGCGATATCGCCGAGTGTAAGGCGGTGAAATCCGTTATGGGGTCCGCGGTCGATCAGGTGGCCGTCAGTTCAACCAAGTCGATGATCGGCCACTTATTGGGCGCGGCTGGCAGCGTTGAGGCTATCTTCAGTGTGTTGGCGATTCGCGACCAGGTTGCCCCACCGACCATCAATCTGGACAATCCGGACGAAGGCTGCGATATCAACCTCGTTCCACACACCGCACAAGAGCGTACTATTGACGCCGTGCTGACCAACTCCTTTGGATTTGGCGGAACCAACGGTTCGTTGATCTTCCGCAAACTGTCCTGATTCCCTGCGAATAATCACCCGGCCAAGTCGGGTGATTTTTATCATGTCTGCTGCCGCTTCTCCTTTAGTTACTGTTAACGGCCAATTTTCGGACGCTGTATCAGCGTTGGATCGAGGGCTGGCATTTGGCGATGGTGTGTTTGAGACAACCCGGGTTGTCTCAGGACGGATTCCTCTTTGGGCTCTTCATGAACAGCGTTTGGAAGAGGGAGCCAGCCGCCTCAGCATCCCGTTTTGTCTCGATAGCGTTAATGCGTGGCGCGAGCAATTGCTGAACAAGCTCGATCAGCATTCGTCGGGTATTTTCAAGCTGGTACTGACTCGTGGCGTGGGAGGCCGGGGCTACGCGGTCGATGGTACTGCCGAAGCCACGGTGATATGCGCATTTTTTCCCCAGACGTTGCCCCAAGAGGCGGCCCTGGAGCTGTTGGTTTGCCAACATCGATTGCCCCACAATCCTGCGCTGGCGGGCATTAAGCATCTCAATCGTCTGGATAATGTGCTGCTTAAATTGGAGTGCCAGAATGCCGGAGTTGAGGATGGTCTTGCTCTGGATATTCAGGGCAACATGATTGAAACCACCAGTCGTAATATTTTTTTCGAGCGTGAAGGCGAGTTGATGACACCAGCGCTGGACGCGTGTGGGGTTCGAGGTGTTGGTCGACGCCTGATTATCGATACCTTGGCTCCATCGCTCGGGATAACGGTCAGGCAAGAGTCTCTACCCTTGGCGAGTTTGAAATCGTTTGATTCGGCATTTGTTTGCAACAGTGTTCGAGGCATCACACCCATTGCAAACGTGTTTGCAATGCAGTCGCAACCTGTTGTCTGGCCCACTTCTTCGTTATGTGAAGCACTCAGTCGGAGTTTTGCAAAACACCTGGGGATAGTTTCGTGATTCGAGGGCGTTTGAAAAGCATCCTGGCGTCGCGACAGTTGCGATTGCTGTGCTTGCTGCTGGTGCTGTTAATCACCGCTGTAGGTTGCCTCGCCTGGCGCTGGTTGCATGTGCCCTTTATGGTGGCACCTGCAAATTCAGCTAATGAGATTATTTTTGAAGTTCGCTCCGGTGATTCCCTGGCGAGAACGGCCTACCGGTTAAAGCGCGAAACCGGATTGCAATACCCGCGTCTATTGATTAACTACGCACGTCTCACTGGATTAAATAACATTAAATTTGGCGAGTTTTTGCTCAGGCCTGAACAGTCGCCGGTGTCTGTATTAAAAACCTTGGTAAATGGTCAGGTCCTGCATCGCAGTATCACCTTTGTGGAGGGTACCCGCGTCAGTGATGTATTGTCCCTACTGAAATCTGAAAGGAATCTCGCTGCGGACGCTACAGAACTCAACGTGCAAAACCTGGCCAGCGTCTTCGGTATTGAACAGAGCAACCCGGAAGGCTGGCTGTTTCCGGATACCTATCAATTTACCCGTCAAACGTCGGCTTGGACATTGCTTGAACAATCCCACAAGCGCATGCGACAAGTGTTGGAGCAAGAGTGGCAGCAGCGTTCGCCGAACTTGCCTTACGCAAGCCCCTACGAAGCGCTGATAATGGCTTCCATCATCGAGAAGGAAACCGGAGTGGCCTCGGAGCGTGAGCGAATCGCCGGTGTCTTTGTGAGGCGCCTGCAAAAGGGCATGCGGCTGCAGACCGATCCTACCGTCATCTATGGGATGGGCGATTCCTATCGGGGCGACATCAAGCGCAAACACCTGCGCCAGAAAACCCCGTACAATACCTATGTGATTAAAGGGCTGCCTCCGACGCCCATTGCATTGCCCGGGCGGGAGGCCATTGTTGCGGCATTGCATCCCGCGCCTGGAAGAGCACTGTATTTTGTCGCCAGAGGTGATGGCAGCCACCAGTTTTCAGAGACATTGGCAGAGCACCAGGCAGCGGTTCGCCGTTACCAGCTGAGACGGGCGGAAGATTACCGCTCGGCGCCAAACGGCTGAACTCAGGCACTCATAATAATATTCACCGAATGGAGATTCTCTTGGCCCAGCATTCAGAAGGCACAGTTACCGCTACAGGCAAATTCCTGACCCTGGAAGGCACAGAAGGTGTCGGTAAAACCACCAACCTGGAGTTTATTCGGGATTGGTTGCAGGACCGCGACGTGCCACTGCTGGTTACCCGCGAGCCCGGAGGCACCCCTTTGGCCGAACAACTCCGAGAGTTGTTGTTGTGCAAACGCGACGAAAAAGTGGATCCCGTCTCTGAACTGCTAATGGTGTTTGCCGCCAGGGCCCAACATTTAAACACTGTTATACGCCCGGCGCTGGAGCAGGGCACTTGGGTACTCTGTGATCGTTTTACCGACGCCACCTACGCCTACCAGGGAGCAGGACGTGGCCTGTCTTTGAGTATGATTGAGTCGCTGGAGCAGCTGGTACAACAGGAGCTGCGTCCCGATCTGACCCTGGTTTTGGATATTGACGTTGAAGTTGGTCTGGCCCGAGCTCGCGCCAGAGCTGACCTGGATCGGTTTGAGTCTGAGCAGGTGGCGTTTTTCGAGCGGGTCAGGGGCGGTTACCGAGCCAGGGCTGAGGCCGCACCGCAGCGATATCGCCTTGTGGATGCCGGGCAGCCGTTGGAACAGGTGCAAGAGGATATCGGCCAGATTTTAGAGCAGCTGCTGGGGTCAAAACTCGGGGGCTGATTCCAGCGTAATAGCATCACCGGTGATCGGGTGGGTAAAGCGAATTCGCGAGGCATGCAGCAGTAGCCTGGAGGACGCCGATCTGGCGTCGCCCTGCGCGTAAAATTCGTCTCCCAGAATAGAGTGGCCCATTGCCATCATATGTACCCGCAGTTGGTGGGAGCGTCCCGTCACCGGCATTAACAGTACCCGGGTACAATTGCTGACCGCGTCCCGTTGCATCACCTTGTAGCGGGTGAGGGCTGTCTTACCTTCAATGTGGCAAACCTTTTGGCGAGGTCGATTGGGCCAGTCGCAGATCAGCGGTAAACTCACTTCCCCCTCGTCATTAGCGAGAACACCTTCGGTCACCGCCACATATTCCTTCTCTACCTTGCGCTGTTCAAACTGGCGGCTGAGGGACCGCAGGCTGTCCAGGTTGCGGGCCAAGAGCACAATGCCGGAAGTTGCCATGTCCAAACGGTGCACCGTGCGACAGTCCGGAAAGGAATCCAGCAGACGATTGATCAGGCAGTCCTGGTTCTCGGGTCCTCTGCCGGGAACACTCAAGAGGCCGGGCGGTTTGTTGGCGGCTAACAGATGAGCGTCCTGATACAAAACATCTATAGGGGCAGCGAGTGGAGCCATAAGGTGGGATTTCGGTCTTGATTGTTTAAAGATTGCAGGTCGGTGGAAAACCGGGGCGGGATTATCGCAAAACTACCGGGTTGTTGGTAAGCTGCAGGCCGAATTTATTGCAGCTCTCAATCTCTGATACAGGAAAGCCATGACCGATCAACACCAAACCGCCAGCCTGGCCATTCCCTATGCCTGGCAGCAGCAACAGTGGCAGCGGGTGTGTCAGTTGAGCGCTAATCACCAGTTGCCCCATGCTCTGCTGTTGGCCGGTCCCAAGGGGATTGGCAAGCGCCACTTTGCACAGGCGGTTGGCTACCTGATGTTGTGTTTGTCTCCAGTAAACCAGGTGCCCTGCGGCAGCTGTAAAGGCTGTGAGCTGAATCGCGCCGAAACCCATCCGGATCTGTTCGTGCTGGCCCCTGAGGACGGCAGTCGCGTGATTAAGATCGATCAGGTGCGACGCCTGACCGACTTTATTGCCAAAACGTCACAGCAGGGTGGCCGCAAGGTGGCTGTGATCGAGCCGGTGGAAGCCTTGAACATCAACGCGGCCAATGCGCTGCTGAAGAGCCTGGAAGAGCCGTCGGGAGATAGCCTGTTGCTGCTGGTGAGCCATATGCCCAGCCAGGTGATGGCCACTATTCGCAGTCGCTGCCAGCAGCTTGAATTCCCCATGCCGGACCAGGAGCAGAGTCTGTCCTGGCTCACGCCTCTGTCGGTTGGCCAGGATGCCGGATACCTATTGGCCTGCAGTGGTGGGGCTCCCTTGAAGGCACTGGAGTTGCTGGAAGGTGACGCGCTGGAGCAGCGGGAACTGTTGGCAAAGGGCCTGCTGGCGTTGGCAGGCCATCATATTTCGGCGCTGGAACTGGCGGCAAAGCTGCAATCCGGCGATCCGCTGACTGTCGTCGAGAGCGTGATGCACTGGTTGCAACAGGGGCTGCGCATTCAGGGGCAGGCTCAAGATCAGCCCACTGAGCAAGTATCCGAACAAGATAACCAATTGCAGCAACTACTGGCCTCAGTGCCCTCCCAGATTCTATTCCGTTTTTGGGATAAGCTGGTCTCGCTAAAGCGACAGTTGCTAAGTGCAGCCAATCCCAATAAACAGCTGCTGCTGGAGGAGCTGATGATGGATTGGCAAGCTTTGGCCCGTCAGTCCTCCCAGGCGTCAGAGAGTAGACAGCGTCTGGTTAATGGATTAATTTAGAGGTAGTAACCGGGGAGATATCAAAGATGCAAGGTCTGGGTGGCGGCGCACGCAATGGCATTCTTTCGCTGACGATCAAAGATAAGGCCGTGCTCTACGCGGCTTATATGCCATTTGTGCAGAACGGTGGTTTGTTTATCCCCACCAATAAGAATTATGGTTTGGGCGACGAAGTGTTTATGCTGCTTAACCTGATGGACGAACCCGAGAAAATTCCAGTAGCCGGCAAGGTTGTGTGGGTGACTCCGAAGGGGGCCCAAGGCAATCGGGCGGCAGGTGTGGGCGTACAGTTCAGTGATCAGGATGATACCGCGGCCAAAAAAATAGAAACCTATCTGGCAGGTTCACTGGAGTCGGATCGACCGACACATACGATGTAGATTATTCCACAGTGTTATAAACCCCAAAGGCCAGGCACTATGCCTGGCTTTTTTTGTACACAGGTTAAAAAAGGTAAAAACCATGTTGGTGGATTCTCATTGCCATCTGGACAGGCTCAAACTGGATAAATATGACGGCAACCTGGATGCGGCACTGGAGCACGCCCGGCAACGCGGCGTCGAGAAAATGTTGTGCGTGGGCATCAGTCTCGACAACCGCGAGGCGGTGGTCAACCTGGCGGAGCGCTACGATGACGTGGTGGCTTCGGTGGGGGTTCATCCCCTGGATGTCGCCAGCGGACTGGCTACTGAGGAGCAGCTGGTAGCCTGGGGCGCGAATCCCAGTGTAGTTGCATTGGGTGAGACCGGGCTGGACTACTACTATTCAACCGATGATAAGGCGTTGCAGCACGAGAGCTTTGGCGTACATTTGCGGGCTGCCGGGGAAGCGGGCCTGCCGGTCATTGTGCACACCCGCGACGCCAGACAGGATACATTGGACCTGATACGGGAGCATGGCAACCTTGAACACGCCGGTGTGTTGCATTGTTTTACCGAGAGTTGGGAGATGGCGTCCGCGGCGCTGGACATGAACTACTATATTTCACTCTCCGGTATTGTCACCTTCCGCAATGCCGAGGAGCTGCGGGATGTGGCTCGCAAGATGCCGTTGGATCGCCTGCTGGTGGAGACGGATTCACCCTATCTGGCGCCGGTTCCTTATCGTGGCAAACCCAACGAGCCGGCCTTTGTTCGCGAAGTGGCGGAATTTGTCGCCGAGGTGAAAGGGCTGGATTATGAGACGTTGGTACAGGCCACCGGAGAAAACTTCCAGCGGCTGTTTCCCAAAGCCTGATCTCAGGCGCTGCTGAGCATCAGCTTATAGCCAGTCGAAGCTGCGGCTGGCTCCAGTCGACACCACTTAATTTTACCTGCGACCACAGTTGGCGCGACAGTTCGTCGATCGGGCAGCGTTGCTCTTCCAGCAACCAGTCAACGATGGCTTTGGCGACATCCGGATAGTGACAGCGTGGTGATTCATGCTGTTTCAACCAACTGCCGATGGCGGCAGCACTGAGATTTTGCATGCTGCTGCCCAAGCGTAACTGCTCCAGGGCCAGTGCGTTGGAAAGTTGTTCCATTTGCCCGTGCAGGGGTTTCACCAACAGGCGTTTGCCAATATGCAGCGCTTCACTGGCCAGTTCAAAGCCGGCGTTGCAGATAACACCACTGCAATCCGCCAGATCGCGTTTGAATCCGTCCACAGATAAGGGTCGTAATGACACATTCCCCTGTTCGCTGGGTTGATCAAATTCGCCATAGTAAACGAACTGGGTGGATGGAAATTGCTGCAGCAAAGGTATTACCTGAGCCGGTGCCTCAAAGCCCAGATACACCAGGATTTTGTTGGGGATTGATGGCAGATCGTCCTCACTGTGGTCGATGATCGGTGGCAGAATGGGAGCGCCGAAGTGATGCCAGTGCAACCCCAATTGCTGTTGGCCGGGGGCAAAATGGCGAATGATCAGCCTGGAGCTGAACGAATCTCCGGTAATGGGGATGTCGTGCTGAAACGCATACTGGTGGCCGAGGGTAATGCAGTTTTTTTTCTGGCGCCGGGCCGCCCAGGCGGTAACGGGTTCAAAGTCGGAGATCACCAGATCGTAGGCACTCAAATCCAGTTCACAGATATCCCGGTATAACTGCCATAGGTTGTTGCTGCGAATGGTGGCCAAGGTGCTGATCTTGCCGGCCTTCGATACAAAGCTGAGGCCGCTGCGGCACTGCCAGTCACCAAACCCCTCCATGTCAAAGTAGGCTTCCCGGTCTCGACCGCTGAACAAATAGTCGACTTGGGCGTCGGTATTGCAGAGGTGTTTGGAGATGGCGCGCGCACGGCTGATGTGACCGTTGCCGGTGCCCTGGACACCGTAAAGTATTTTCATAGAGGACTTGCCAAATAGCCCAGCGTAGTGAGGGCGAAGAGGGCGATACTGTGGCCGAGCAAGGCGCCGGCGACCGTATCGGTGGGAAAATGGACGCCGAGCAGCACGCGGGACATGCCCACCATCACGGCCCAAGGAAACAGAATCCACCCCGCGGTTGGAATCAGCGTCGATACCAGCGTTGCCATCAAAAAGGCGGCTGACGTGTGGCCGGACGGAAAACTGAATTGGTCGCTGGGCTGGACAATACTCTGGAATCCGGGAATCGCCTGAGGAGGGCGATTGCGACGGAAGTACTTCTTGGCGACAAAATAGATGCTGCGCTCTATGGCAAAGGCGATGAGCAGTAACGTCAGCAGTGGGTAGTCCCGGGTGATGAGAAAGACCAGTGCGGCAACTGCATACAGGTGGCCATCGGCACTTTTGGATATCCAGCGGCTGATCTCCACCAGCTGCTGGCGGTGTCGCCGGCGCAGACACCAGTCAAATGTGCTCAAATCGTAGTTGTGGAGACTTTGCAGCAGTTTCATAGTGGTATCTTGCGGCTCTCTGGTGATTTTGCTTAAACCTCGCCTTGATGTGATCAGCCTAGGCACCGCATATGACAGCTATGTGAGATTATCTTGACAGTTTGATTTCAGCGCAGGATTTTTCTGTTCGCAAAAGTGCCAATGGGAGGTCATTTCTTGGTAGACTTGCCAGCTTTCTTATCTCTTATCAATCGGAGTCTTAGTTACATGCAGCAGCAGATCCAAACCATGCTCGAGCTACAGGACAGCATGAACACCAAGGTCAACAGTGAATGGCGGTCGCAGGGGTTTGAGTGGTACCGGGCTATCTGGATTGAGTGCGGTGAGTTGTTGGATCACTATGGCTGGAAGTGGTGGAAAAAGCAGACCCCGGATGTTGAGCAGGTGCAACTGGAGCTGATCGATATCTGGCACTTTGGCCTGAGTATTCTGCTGCAGTCTGGCCAGTCTTCAGAAGCGATCGCCACCACTATTGAGAAAGAGCTGGTTCTGGCAACCGATGAAGAGGATTTTCGTCTGGATCTTGAGCGCTTTGCCGGTGAAGTTTTGACCACTCGCAGCTTTTCCGTAGCCAGCTTTGGTCGTCTGATGGCGGGCATCGATATGGATTTCGAAATGCTGTTTAAGGGTTATGTGGGTAAGAACGTGCTGAATTTTTTCCGCCAGGATCACGGCTACCAGGACGGAACCTACACCAAGATCTGGGATGGTCGGGAAGATAACGAGCACCTTGTTGAGGCAAGCCAGGCCCTCGATGCCGCCGAACCGGATTTTCAGGACCAGCTGTATCGGGCCCTGAGCCAGCGCTATCAGGCAGTTCAGGCCTGAATCAACATCTGCCAGCTAATGGTGCGCGCTTGTCAGTCTGATGAGATGAGTGCACCGCGGGTGTGCCTGTGACCTGACACTCACCTTTAGTCGTAGGCGCACCGGATTGACGTGCAATTTCCCGCAAAATCCCTATAATGGCCCACCGCCTGGCGGGTGTTTCGGCGAGCAACAAATCTGGCCCACAAACGGCCCGTCGACAGGTTCCCTTCAAAAAATAGAGCCTAAACGGAGATTTATCGTGAAAGCACCCGTACGTGTTGCAGTGACCGGCGCCGCCGGTCAAATCAGTTACTCCCTCTTGTTCCGCATTGCTGCCGGTGAAATGCTGGGTAAAGACCAGCCCGTCATCCTGCAAATGCTGGAAATCACTCCCGCTCTGAACGCCCTCAAAGGTGTTGCCATGGAGCTGGATGACTGTGCTTTCCCTCTGCTGGCGGGTATGGTGACCACCGATGACGCCAATGTCGCATTCAAGGATGCTGACTACGCTCTGCTGGTAGGCGCTCGTCCTCGTGGTCCGGGTATGGAGCGTAAAGACCTGCTGGAAGCCAATGCAGCCATCTTCTCCGTTCAGGGCAAGGCAATCAACGACCATGCTTCTCGTGATATCAAGGTGCTGGTTGTGGGTAATCCTGCCAACACCAACGCTTTGATCGCCCAGCGCAATGCCCCTGACATCAATCCGCGTCAGTTCACTGCCATGACTCGTCTGGACCACAACCGTGCCCTGACTCAGCTGGCTCAGAAGACCGGCAAGAGCATCAACGATGTTAACAAACTGACCATCTGGGGTAACCACTCTTCCACCCAGTACCCTGACATCCACCAGACCGAGGTCGACGGTGCTAATGCCATGGGCCTGATCGAGCAGGACTGGTACGAGAACGATTTTATCCCCACTGTTCAGCAGCGTGGTGCTGCTATTATTGAAGCTCGTGGCGCTTCTTCCGCTGCATCTGCCGCGAATGCCGCTATCTTCCACATGCGTGACTGGGCTCTGGGCACCGAAGAGGGTGACTGGGTTTCCATGGGCGTATTCAGCGATGGCAGCTATGGTATCGAAGAAGGTCTGATCTACTCCTTCCCATGCGTCTGCAAGGGCGGTGATTGGGAAATCGTTCAGGGAGTGGACATCAATGAGTTCTCTCGCGAGAAGATGACCGCGACTGAAACCGAGCTGAAAGAAGAGCGCGACGCCGTTAAGGATCTGCTGCCTTCCTGATAGTTTCCAGGCTATCTGTACAGTATGAAAAACGCGGCCCAGGCCGCGTTTTTCATTTCCGGGGCTGTGATTGCGCTTATGGCAAATTCAGCGATGGCGGCGATGGTTCATATTCACAATTGAACTGTTAGGCGGCATGGGGGCTGCTAGCCTTAAGGGAAAAGGCAGCGGTGCACGACCATGGTTACTGTCACAGAAGACCCTTCCAACATCACCTCGCTGGTGCTGGAACCCAATCACTCCCTCTCACCGGAGGTTCATCATCTGTTACTTGTCTGCATGACGGGTTTGTTTATTGTACTTAGCGTCCTGTTCGTGGTGTTGGGTGCCTGGCTTGTGGTGCCCTTTATCGCGCTGGAGCTGTTCCTGATTATCATGGTGTTGGGCCTGGTGCAGGCAAGAGGCCGGGCACGTGAAGAGGTGAGCATCAGCGGTTCCCAGGTCAAGGTGCACAAACTGTTCGCGGGCAGACACTGGGACTGGCGCTTTGATCGCGAGAAGGTCTCTTTAATGATCAGCCTGGACGATATGGATGAAATTCACCATCTGACCCTGTGCGGTGACAGTGGCTTGGTGGAGCTGGGCGACTTCTTGTCTGCTGAAGACCTGCAGTTGCTGCTGCAGCAGCTGCGGGAGAAGGGGCTATACACCCGCAGGGACGGCCGCTGGGGTTATCTTGCTTGCTAGCCTATCTCTGTCCGTCGGTTATATAATCCGCTGCTCTTAGAACTATCACAACAGGCTCACGGATATGGCTTACCCCAAAATCGGCAATATGGCTCCGGCATTCACTCTGCAAAAGCAGGATGGCACCAAGGTCAGTCTCAAAGACTTTCGTGGTACCAGCAATGTGGTTCTCTACTTTTACCCCAAGGCAATGACACCGGGATGCACCACCCAGGCTTGTGGTCTGAGGGATACCAAGGCGGAGCTGGATGATCTGGATACCGTGGTACTGGGAGTCAGCCCGGATGCCTATCCCAGGTTGCAGAAGTTTATCGACAAGCAGGAATTGAATTTCGACCTGCTGTCTGACGAAGATCATGCCATCGCTGAAAAGTACGGTGTCTGGGGGCTGAAAAAGTTCATGGGTAAGGAATTCATGGGCATCCTGCGCACCACTTTCATCATCGGCAAAGATGGCCGTCTCAAGGCGGTGATGGACAAGTTTAAAACCAAGTCTCACCACGACGATGTGCTGGAGCAGCTGGGCGAACTTGATTTGTAAAACAGGCCTCAGAATCCACTGTGGCGTCGTTTAAGGCGCCATAATCCCTTCAGTTTGTAATCTCTGTCACAAATCTCTCATCAGTGACTTTCGTAATATTTCCCAGCGGTTAGCATCCTACTGGCCTGCTTGATTAAGGTGTGCTCTTGGCCGGAATCATCGGAATTGAAAGGAGACTTGCTGTAATTCCCAGAAATTCGGTGAAGAAAGTGGCTGGAAGCAAGTATTGTCGCCTAAATCAACCTCCTGGCGTGAATCAGGCTGGCGTATTCCGCATATAAGGAATAGTTTTCCACCCCCGATGAATTCAATCGTAAAAGAAGTCAGAAAAGGACAGCAGCGGCAGCTATGACAGATAATTCCGAAGCGTTAATGGACGGTCCGGCAGCGGTGCGCTCCGCCCAATCCCCCTTAACCCGTGAAGCCATCCTGGTCGAGCGCCTGCGTAACCTTCACGATTTGCTAACCGACCGGTTTGACAGCTTTGATCTGCATGCCAGCGCCTACCTCAAGGCCGGTATGAGCATGTTTGGTGCGGACTCCGGCATGTTGTTGAGACTCCGGTTTCTTCACGATGATGCCGTGATTGAGGCGCGTGAGGGGCCCCTTGGCGAACAAATTGCCACATTTGACCAGGATGTTGAGTGGTGTGCCAGTATCATCGAGCAAAAAAAGACCATTGTGCAGAATAATTTCTCTGTGAAATTGCGCGCCATGGCCTATAATGGGTTTGCTATTCGAGGATATCTTTGTTCGCCTGTCTTTGTTGGAGGTCAAATATATGGGGTTTTGTGCTTCTTCAAAGCGGAGGCCAATCAAAGTTTCTTTACCAGAGAAGATGAAGAAACCATTGACTACATGGCAAAAGGAGTGGCCAAGATGATCGAGCTACAAAAAGTTCAGCCCATTGAACCGGATAAGATGCGCGGTGGTTTCGCCACCGAGGGTATCAAATCGTTCGAGGAGTATGTTCAGCAGGCTCGTTTACCAGAGGTCTACGGCGTCCCAGGTAGAGTTGTAGAGGTGCTTCAGAAGCGCATCGGCAAGTCTTCGCTGTCTATTGATTTTATCGCTGAGGAGATGAATCTCTCCAAGCGCACGTTGCAGCGTCGTTTGCAGCAGCAGTGCATCAGCTTTGCTCAATTGCGTGATCAAGTGCGCTTTCATCACTCGATCAACCTGTTGATTGAGCACACTATGAGCATTGACAGCATTTCGGCGTCTCTGGATTTCTCTGACCGCACCAGCTTTACCAATGCGTTCAAGCGCTGGACAGGTCTGTCCCCCAGCACTTTCCGCAAGCTGTTCCGCGACTACGCCTGACATACTCGAGCAGCGACCAGGGATCCAAGGTCGCGCCGGTAAACATTTTGAACCCACCCCGGCTATGCCGCGGTGGGTTTTCCTGTTGTGAGTCCGTCATAACGTCAATTCCGGTCAATTCAGATTGCCTGAGTTCCGCAAAACCGGTAGAGTTTCAACCCTTTGAGCGATCACCTTTTTTATAACCATTCCGTAGCAATTGAGGAACCTTGATGGAATTCTTTATTCCTGCCGCCATGGCACAAGCCCAGGCTCCAGCCCCTCAGGGCAACCCCATGATCACTCTGGTGATGTTTGGTGGCCTGTTTGTTTTTATGTACTTCTTTATGATCCGCCCACAGCGCAAGCGCCAAAAAGAGCACTCCGAGTTGGTGTCGAACCTGAGCAAGGGCGACGAGGTGGTCATGAACAGCGGCATGCTGGGTAAGGTCACCAAGGTGGATGACAATTATATGGTGATCGAAACCGGTAATAATGTTGAGCTCAAGTTCCAAAAGGTGGCGGTTCACGCTGTGCTTCCGAAGGGCACTATCAAGTCCATTTGAAGCGCATATCGCAGTTGATCAACACCGGAAGGCAGCGATAAGCTGCCTTTTGTGTTTTTGGGGGTAGCCATGATCGAATTTCCGCCACGTCTGTCGCTCGCGCAGACGCCCACACCCTTGCAGAAACTGGAAAGAGTCTCTGCTGAGCTGGGTGTGAACCTCTGGATAAAGCGGGATGACCTTACCGGAAGTGTCCTGAGTGGCAACAAAGTCCGTAAGCTGGAATTCAGCTTTGCAGAAGCGATGCGCCAAGGGTGCGATGCCGTTATCACCTGCGGTGGCCTGCAGTCCAATCATTGTCGGGCCACAGCACTGTTGGGGGCGCAGTTGGGATTAGAGGTGCATCTCGTATTGAGAGGCGAGCCAGAAGGTCCGGCCGACGGCAATTTACTGCTCGACTATTTGGCGGGGGCTCATATCAATGCCTACCCTGTGCGTCAGTTTGCGAGCGAACTTCAGGATTTGCTGCTGCAAAAACAGCGTGAACTGAAGCTCAAGGGTGTGAACGCAATGATTATACCAACGGGTGCCAGTGATGGTGTCGGGATCTGGGGTTACATTGCTGCTACCGAGGAGCTGCAGGTTGATTTTCACCGCCATCGAATTGTGCCTTCGCACGTCGTGTGCGCGACGGGATCTGGCGGTACCCAGGCCGGGTTGACTCTCGGTGCCTATCTCCATGGTTGGGACTCTCAGGTCTTGGGTATTGCCGTGTGCGATGATGAAGACTATTTTCAAAACAAGGTCCGGGCGGATATGCGAGCCTGGAAACGGGGTTACGATCGACATGAAGACGTGGAAGCTTGCGAAATTCACGTCCACGATGGGTACATTGGCCCCGGCTACGCCAAGGCGGACCCCGAAGTTTTTGAAACGATTGGCTGGTTGGCACGCACCGAAGGGATTGTGCTGGACCCGGTGTATACCGGCAAAGCCTTCTATGGACTGGTGCAAGAGATAAAAACTGGCGCATTGGCCGGTGCCAGGGATGTGGTGTTCGTGCACACCGGGGGCGTGTTTGGCATTTTCCCCCAAAAGCATCAATTTCAAACAGAGGAAGGCAGATGATGTCGGTACAGGGATTTACACTGAATGAACATGGAACATCGCAGGTGTTGTGCTGGGGGGACGTTACGGTACCTGCGCCTGGGCCTGGTGAAGTCAGGGTTCAGCACCGCGCGGTCGGCGTTAATTTCATCGACATCTACTTCCGTCAGGGGCTTTACCCTATGGATTTGCCCGGACGCCTGGGGCTTGAAGCGGCCGGCGTGGTCGAGGCTGTCGGCGAAGGTGTAACCGAGGTCAAAATCGGTCAACGGGTGAGCTATTGCATGTCGCCACTTGGAGCCTATGCGGAAGCTCACGTGGTGCCGGCCCGATGTCTGGTGCCGCTACCGGATGCCGTCAGCTTTGAGCAGGCGGCGGCGATTACCTTGAAAGGTCTGACCGCCGCCTTCCTGTTGCAGAGTCTTCGTCCCATGCAGAAGGGGGAGGATATTCTGGTATTTGCTGCGGCCGGTGGAGTGGGGCAGATTCTGTGTCAGTGGGGCAATCATTTGGGGCTGCGTGTTATTGGCGTCACCAGCTCAGAGTTAAAGCAACAGCAGGCGCTGGCTGCCGGCTGCACCGATGTTGTCCTGGCGAAAGATGATATTGCTCAGCAGGTCAGGCAGTTGACACAAGGTAAAGGTGTCGAAGTGGTTTATGACTCTGTGGGTGCGGATACCTTTGAACAGTCTTTGGATTGTGTTGCGCGGCGAGGGTGGCTGGTCAGTTATGGCAACGCCTCGGGTCCGGCACCTGCAATCGCACCGCTGACCCTCTTGCAAAAAGGGTCCATTGTCCTGACTCGACCGAGTCTGGCGGATTTTGTTGCTGATCGGGACGAACTGCTGGAGTTGTCGAGAACGTTGTTTACTGCCGTAGAGCAGGGGGTGGTGAAGGTCCAGATTGGGCAAACGTATCCCTTGCGAGAGGCTGCCGCAGCCCAGGACGCGTTGCAGGCACGCAAGACCACCGGCTCAACGGTGCTGACGCTGGAGGAGTAGGGCGGCTATGTCGGCTGTATTTGGTTCTAAGCTGGTTATTGCGATCTCCTCACGGGCGCTATTTGATCTGCGGGAGAGTCACGAGGTATATGAGAGCGAGGGTCTGGCTTCATACTCCCAGTATCAAGTCAGTCATGAAAACGATGTTCTCAAGCCCGGCGATGCGTTTTTTATTGTCCAGAAGCTGCTGAATCTCAATAGTTTGCTTGATGGTGAACCCCGGGTAGAGGTGATTTTACTGTCTCGAAACAGTGCCGACACGGGGTTAAGGGTCTTTAATTCCATTGAGCATTATGGTCTGGACATTTCCCGCGCCGCTTTCTGTGGTGGAGAAAGCCCCTATCGCTATATGTCCGCCTTTGGCTGCCATCTTTTTCTTTCGACGGATGCGATCGACGTGCGCCACGCCCTCGAAAATGGTGTGGCGGCAGCAACTTTGATGGCCTCCAACGTGGACACTGAGCAAAAGGATCAGCTGCGCTTTGCTTTCGATGGCGATGCGGTGCTGTTCTCAGACGAAGCGGAACGAGTCTACAAACAGCAGGGCTTGCAGGCCTTCGCCCAACAGGAAAAAGAACAGGCCAAAAACCCGCTGATGGGGGGGCCTTTTAAGCCGTTCCTGTCTGCCTTGCAGGGGCTGCAAAAGGAATTCAGAGATGAGCCAATGCCGATCAGAACGGCGCTGGTCACGGCGCGCTCAGCACCTGCTCACGAGCGAGTGATTCGAACCTTGCGAGCGTGGGACATCCGCATTGATGAATCCCTGTTCCTGGGCGGGCTGGACAAGGGCGCATTCCTGAAAGCCTACGGCGCCGACGTATTTTTTGATGACCAGCATAGCCACTGCGAGTCAGCCCGAGGCCATGTCGCCACCGGCCACGTCCCCCATGGTGTGGCAAATGAGCCCTCAGCTCGCAATGACCAGCCCTCAGCTCGCAATGACCAGCCTTCAGTTCCCAATATCCAGCCCTCTGCCTCTGAATCTGAAGTTTAATTCACCGCCTGTTTTCGCTTTTTTGTAATTTCCACCTTGAAAACTCCCATAGGATGCTATTCTTCTAGTTAAGAGTGACTAACTGAAGGTCAATTGGCGCTGAGGTATGGGAGCGTTAGGATGATTCAGACAATACTGTTCGCAACTGATCTGGGGCCGTTTTCGGCACATGCTATGGAGCATACGGTGGATCTGGCGGTCAGTCATCGGGCCAGGGTGGTCGTAGTACACGCCGTCGAACCTCTCAACAGCTTTGCTCAGGCTATGGTATCCACCTATCTGGACGAAACCACCTCGCCGGGAGACGGCTCAGCGCCTCTGCTCGCTTCCATCAAATCCCGTATCTTGCGGTCCCTGGCAGATGAGTGTTCCGATTCGGATCTCAGTTTTGAATATTTCTCGGATGTGTGTGTGGTCCAGGGACGGCCTGCAGAAGTGATCCTCAGAGAGGCAAACAGGGTAGGGGCAGACTTGATTGTCATGGGCAGCCATGGCCCGGAGGCCATGGGCAATAATATGCTGGGATCGGTGACTTCCCGCGTATTGCAGTTGTCCAAAGTTCCGGTCTATATGGTGCCCATGATCAGTCCCCGCAACTGGTGCAAGTTGTCTGATGAAGGGGTATATCATCGAGGGGCCTGAGCTTCTGTGCCCCGGAATGCCGGCAGGGGTTAGAACAGCGCGAATTTTACACCCAGTAACATCAGAATAATGGCGAGAATTGGCTGCAGCACCCGGTTGGGCAGATTGGCACCCAGTTTGGTTCCCAGGCTGACGGCGGGCAGAGAGCCAATCAACAGGCAGGCCAGCAGTACAAAGTCTACGTTCCCAAGGAAAATCAGGTGCCCCAGCCCCGCGATCAGAGTCAGCGGGACAGCGTGGGCGATATCAGTGCCCACAATCTGTTTGGCTTTTAGCGCCGGAAAGAGTACCAATAGAATTGCGGTGCCGATGGCGCCGGCGCCCACCGAACTCAAGGTGACGAAGATTCCCAGCAACAGCCCCATTACCACCGTTACCGGTGCCGCCTGACGTCTCAGCCAGCTGGTGGATGCCGTAGTTTGCGGTGCCTGCAGTCGCGACTTAAACAGCAGAACCGCGGAAGTCAGAATCAGCATCACACCGAGACTGGTGGTCAGCAGTGGCTTATAGTCGGCCGCACCATTAAAAACGGAATCCAGCAGCATGGCAGTAGCGATGGAGGCGGGGATGCTGCCGGCCCCGAGCAAACCCACAATTCGCCAGTTAATGGTGCCGTGCTTATGGTGCGCGACCACTCCGCCGGCCTTGGTAACTGCGGCGTAGAGGAGGTCGGTGCCTATCGCCACATGGTAGGGAAATCCAAACAGAATCAGCAGCGGAGTCATTAGCGAACCACCGCCCACACCGGTCACACCCACGGCCAATCCAACGGCTGCTCCTGCAAAAATATAAAGTAAGATTTCCATCAATATATAGGCTATGGTTATGTATAACGATGCTTGCTATAAGCTTTCGTAAAAATTGGTTGGCAAATATATCCATTTGTTACTATTCTGGAAAAGAATATTTTTTTATATTTTTATAATCGATCGACAGAATTGGGCCATTTGGAGGGCTTATGAAACTGCAGCAACTGCGCTACATTTGGGAAGTGGCTCATCACGATCTCAATGTTTCCGCGACTGCCCAAAGCTTGTACACCTCGCAACCAGGTATCAGCAAGCAGATTCGATTACTGGAAGATGAGCTGGGTGTGGAGGTCTTCTCCCGCAGCGGCAAACATCTGACAAGAATTACCCCGGCCGGTGAGGCCATTCTGAAAACCGCAGGCGAAATTCTCCGCAAGGTGGAGAGCATCAAGCAGGTTGCCCAGGAGTTCAGCAACGAGAAGAAAGGCAGCCTGTCTCTGGCCACGACTCATACCCAGGCTCGCTATGCGTTACCCAGCGTGATTGAGACCTTCATTAACCGTTACCCCGACGTATCCCTGCACATGCATCAGGGCACCCCTATGCAGATTTCTGAAATGGCCGCCGATGGCACTGTTGATTTTGCCGTGGCTACTGAGGCTCTGGAGCTGTTCAGTGATCTGATTATGATGCCGTGCTATCGCTGGAACCGCTGTATCGTGGTGCCCCGTAATCACCCTCTGTGTCAATTGTCTGAGCTGACGCTGGAGGAGGTGGCCAAGCACCCAATTGTTACCTATGTGTTCGGTTTTACCGGGCGCTCCAAGCTCGATGAGGCCTTTATTGAGAAGGGGCTGGCACCCAAGGTGGTGTTCACTGCTGCCGACGCCGACGTGATCAAGACCTATGTGCGACTGGGGCTGGGTGTGGGAATTATCGCCAAAATGGCCTATGACGAGACCTTGGATGAGGATCTGGTGGCACTGGATGCCAGCCATCTGTTCCAGTCCAGTGTGACCAAGATTGGCTTCCGTAGAGGTACATTCCTGCGGGGTTATATGTACGAATTTATCGAGTTGTTTGCGCCGCATCTGCACAAGGATATTGTGACTGAGGCCTACAACCGTCATTCAAAGGTGGAAGTGGAGGAGCTGTTCTCCAGTATTGAGTTGCCAACCTATTGATCTTGGCAGCGTGAATAGGGGAGGCCTTCAACAGCCTCCCTGATTTAGAGTCCCGAGTTCCGGATCAGATAAAGTCCAGATCCGGGTTGTCGTTCATGATTTCCTTCAGTTCTTCCTTCTCGCTGGTCTTTTGGGCCAGAACTTCCTTGGCAAACTTAAAATAGACAGTGTGAATCTTGACAGGCTGACCCTCTTCCTCGACAACGAAAAAGGGCGCGCGGTTTACGTTGTGCTCGGCTGCCAGCAGCATGCCGTCGCTGTTGCTGTCGCGCTCGTCAGCCACCAGAACTTCGTCGATGTATTGCATCTGATTGTTCTGTTCAAGCTTTTGAAGTACATCACCGCACTTTTTGCAGGGTGAGCCATCAGCCATTATTTTCTTAACCAGGGTGATTTTCACCTGTAGCTCCTTTCGTACTCTTGGCTCTGTCTCGTCCCGACTGGGGCAAGACTGCCGTTTCTGTTGATCAATATTGATTATTGTTCAATATTGGTGGCATGAAGCCCGCATTCTTTCTTGGTGGCTTCTTCCCACCACCAGCGACCTTCGCGCTCGTGTTGTCCAGGGCCAATAGGGCGGGTGCAGGGTTCGCAGCCGATGGAGACGAAACCGCGGTCATGCAGTTCATTGTAGGGGACGTCATAGGTGCGAATGTAGTTCCACACCTGTTTTGAGGTCCAGTTTGCCAGTGGGTTGAACTTGGTCAGCGTGTCATTTTCCCTGGCAAACACCTTGTCTTCCTGTATCACCGGGATCTGTGCACGGGTACCGGGGCTTTGGTCCCTGCGTTGACCGGTGACCCAGGCGTCCACTTCCAGCAGCTTGGCGCGCAGCGGTGCAATTTTGCGGATACTGCAGCACTCCTGGTGATTATCCTGATAGAAGCTGAACAGGCCTTTTTCCTGGACCAGTTCGCGCACGGCTTCACCGTCGGGGTAGCGGACGTCAATATAGATGCCATAGTGCTCGCGCACACGCTCGATAAACCGGTAAGTCTCCGGATGCAGGCGACCGGTATCCAGGCAAAACACCTCAACGTCGGGGTCGATCTTGTGGGCCATATCGATCAGGACCACATCTTCGGCGCCACTGAAGGAGATGGCAATGTTGCCATGTTGTTCGATGGCGAACTGAAGGATTTCCTGGGGTGACTGCTGTTGCAGTTGCTGGTCCAGGTCAACAGTGTCGAGCAGGTTTGACATGTGGTACTTCCTGAAATTCGGGCTAATCTGTTTTGGCATTGGAATGGCGGCGAAGGATACCAGAGGCTTTCATAACTTAAAAATAATCTAGGGCAATAGTCTTATAACCAAAGCTCGACGCCCGGAAGACTTGCGCAGATGTTGTCACTGACGCTGTTATCCAGTGGCGGATTGCTTATGTGAAACATCGATTGATGTTTGGTCATGTTGCCGGCATATCCGTCGTTTTATCTCTAGCATGTCAGTATATGCTAACCATATTGCTTTATCTAATAAAGGGGATCTCATTGATTTGTGTAAATTATAAACTGTAAGCTTATGATGAAGACTTAAAGTAATATATTAAGTGTTTCACGTGAAAACCGTTAAACCTGCCTAAAACTGTCTCGATCTGAAATTGCCTAGCTGCGGCGAAACAGGTAGATTGCCCGCTTTGCGATAAAGTAAACCTTGTGCAATCAACAGGAGTCACTTGTGGAACTGGCATGTTTGGATCTTGAAGGGGTGTTGATCCCGGAAATATGGATTAAGTTTGCTGAGAAAACCGGCATCGAAGCCCTCAAAGCCACTACCCGGGACATCCCGGATTATGATGAGCTGATGACCATGCGTCTGGCTGAGCTCGACAAACACAAATTGGGATTGAATGAAATCCAGGATGTGATCTCCACTCTGAGCCCCCTGGAAGGTGCCGGGGAATTTATCGACTGGTTGCGGGAACGTTTTCAGGTCATCATCCTGTCTGACACCTTTTATGAGTTTGCCGGCCCTCTGATGAAGCAGCTGGGTTACCCAACGCTGCTGTGCCACAAGCTCACTGTTGATGGCAGCGGTCGGGTGACTGATTACAACATCCGTCAGGCCAATCCTAAGCGCCAGTCCATCGTTGCCTTTAAATCCCTGTATTATCGCACTATCGCGGCGGGCGATTCTTACAATGACACCACCATGCTGGCGGAAGCAGATGCCGGTATTCTATTTAAGTCACCGCAAAACGTAATAGACGAGTTTCCGCAGTATCCCGCGGTCCACACCTATGAAGATCTCAAGCAAGAGTTTATCAAGGCCAGTATTCGCGATCTGAGCCTGTAAGCCGGCTTCAGCCAGTGGCACCCGTTTGGGGTGTCGCTGCAGGCGTTCAGAGCTGCTTGAGTGTTTCCAGAATCAGGCCGATTTTGGTAAGAGACTCTTGGTATTCACTCTCTGCATCTGAGTCGGCCACGATTCCACCACCGCCCCACACGTACATTTTCTCGCCGTTGGCCACCACGGTACGTATGGCGATATTGGTATCCATCTGGCCATCAAAACTGAAGTAGCCCAGGCTGCCGCAATAAACGGAACGGCGTCGGTTTTCCAGCTCCTCAATGACTTCCATGGCTCGAATTTTGGGGGCTCCGGTGATCGAACCGCCTGGAAAGCATGCGGCCAACAAATCAACGGCATTTTCACCGTCGTCGAGCTGCCCGGTGACGGAGCTGACCAAATGGTGAACGTTGGCGTAGCTCTCCAGCTCAAACAGCTTGGGAACTCTCACACTGTTAGGCACGCACACCTTACTGATGTCGTTGCGGAGCAGATCGACAATCATCAGGTTTTCCGCCTGATTCTTTTCACTCTGGCGCAGCTCCCGTGCCAGGTGTTCATCTTCGACCATGTTGACGCCTCTGGGCGCCGTCCCCTTGATCGGCTGGGTCAAAACCTGACCATCGCGACAGCTCAGAAAGCGTTCCGGCGACAGGCTCAGAATGGCGCCGTAGGGGGTTTCAAAGTAGCTGGAAAATTGAGAGGGCAACGCTTGCCTTAATTGCTCATAGGCAACCAGTGAATCACCCTGGTAAGCGGCTTCAAAACGCTGTGCAAAATTCACCTGATAGCAGTCGCCTGAAACAATATATTCTTTGATTGAGCCGATCTTCTGCAAGTAATCATTGCGGCTGAGGTTTGGTTTCAAGCTATTGAAATTAAAGTGTTTTTCTTGTTTTCTTGGGGGTTGGATCAGGTTCTGCTGCAGCGTTTGGAGAAAGGTTTCGCAAACCCCCGGCACCGCTACCAGCCAACTCTGTTGTTGTTGATGATCCTGAATGACCGCCCATTCATAGATTCCCATCAGAAGATCCGGTAACCCACAGTCTTCTTCAGTTTGATCGCAGAGGTGTTCTTGCTGCCGGCCCAAATCATAGGCCAGGTAACCCATGGCACCGCCGATAAAGGGCAGGTCACTATCAAAGGCCAGTGGCTGTTGTGCCAGCTCCTGCTTAATTGCTTGCCAGGGGTCGCTGTATTGACTGAATTGCCCCGAGGCTTGGTGACATTGGGTCAAGCCGTCGCGGCTGATCAATTGTTTCTTGGGGCCCGCGCTGATAATGTCAAACCGACCCCTCGTCTGGCGCGGACGACCACTGTCCAGCCATATGCCCCAACCCTGATCCCGCACTGCGCAAAAATAGCGACCGCTGTCCTCGAAATAGGGAAGCGGCAGGCGTTGGATGGCTTGGGAGGAGTGGCTCATGGTCAACGTGGCAGCGCAATTGTGTCAGGTTTATGAAAAGCGCGGCATTGTAGAAGTTCAACGTCAGTTTGGCTATCGCATGCTGCGTTCAATCCGGGTTTCTTTGAGAATTTTGGCCGAAATTTCTTCAATTGACAGCTCTGTGGAGTGTAAATAGGAAATACCGTGCCTATTGAAGAGATTTTCTGCGTACCGGACTTCGAAACTGCACTGTTCAAATGAGGCGTAATGGCTGTTGGCCCGCCGCTGGTGGCGAATAGAGGCCAGTCGATCGGGATCGATGGTGAGGCCAAACAGCTTGTCCCGATGCGGTAGCAGGGCCCTGGGAAGTCCTCCCTGGTCGATGTCCTCCTCTGTAATCGGGTAGTTGGCGGCCCGCACTCCGTAATGAAGCGCCAGGTACAAACACGTGGGTGTCTTGCCGCAGCGAGAAACACCGACCAGGATGATGTCGGCGTTCTCATATTCTGTCAGGCGGCTGCCGTCGTCGTTGTCGAGAGCGAAATTTACGGCCTCGATGCGGTCACTGTAACCCGGGTCCCCACTGATCGAGTGGGACACCCCGACTATCTGGCTGGCGGATGTCTTCAGCCACTGGCTCAGTCGTGGCAGGAAAGCCTCGAACAGATCCAGGTTGAATGCATCTGCCGATGCCAGCAGTGCCCTGATTTCCGGATTAACGATTGTGCTGAGCACCAGCGGTGGCTCGCCGTCGCTGGCGGTCTGATTGATGGTGTCCAAGGCTTCCGCCGCTCGGGCTTCCGTATCGATATAGGGCAGGGTGTGAACGTCAAACGGGACATCCGGGAATTGGGCCAACAGGCTGTGACCCAGATTTTCCGCAGTGATGCCCGTACTGTCGGAGATGATAAAGACCTGGCGATTCTTCATAACAATTCTTGTGTGACGAGTGGCTGGTGGACGTGAAAATCGGCGTTGCCATGTCGGGAAGATTAATAGCCGATCTGTGCGTATAATGCCGGAGTTTATAACCTCCGGTAAATGCCAGCCTTTACTGCTCGACGCCATCCCCGAAAGAAGGACTCTCTCAATGACTGACCCAGCCTATGTCATTTCACTCGCGCAAGTGCGACTGGCCGATCGTCCGCAGGTGGGAGACAAAAACGCGTGGCTGGGAGAAATGATGGAGGCCTTGTCGGGGGGC
Source organism: Pseudomaricurvus alkylphenolicus (assembly GCF_011683955.1). Taxonomy (GTDB): domain Bacteria; phylum Pseudomonadota; class Gammaproteobacteria; order Pseudomonadales; family Cellvibrionaceae; genus Pseudomaricurvus; species Pseudomaricurvus alkylphenolicus. Next base: position 112,873 of record NZ_JAAQPI010000006.1, on the reverse strand, counting down.
GGCGTCAGTGTTCCAGACGGATTCGTGGTGACGGTCCACAGCTTCCGGGAATTTCTGGCGAGCAATGACCTGAACGAAGACCTGTTTGAGGTGCTGGAAACGGTTGATGTCAGTGACCCTGATGCTCTGGCCAGAGTTTCTGTCGAGTTTCGGGACCGCATTGCTAAAGCGCCGTTCTCTCACTCGTTCGTGCAGCAGGTTTGTCAGGCGGTGGAAGCGCTTGAAACGCGGTCGCCGGAGTGCTCCTTCTCGGTACGCGCTTCCCTTTATGGATCGCCGGTGAGTCAGCTGGAGAGCAAGTTGAATGTTCACGGTGGAGAAGGGGTTATCGACGCGATCAAGAGCCTGTATGTGGCTTTGTTTTCTGAGCGGTCGATAAGCTACCGTGCCTACCAGGGTAACAGCCATAGAGAGGTGTCTCTGGCGGTCACCGTGCAGGCGATGGTTAGAAGCGATCTGTCGATCAGTGGCGTAATGTCCACATTGGATTGCCAGACCGGTTTTGATCAGGTGGTGCTCCTTAATGCCACATACGGGTTGGGCGAAGCGGTGACGAAAGGGATGGTTAATCCTGACGAGCTCTGTTTGTACAAAACTGCATTGGAACAAGGCAAATCGCCAGTGCTCCGCCGCAAATTGGGTAGCAAGACCCAAAGGTTGATCTACGCCAGTGATGGCAGCGGCGTTGAGGCCCAACCTGTGGATGATGAAGATGCGCGTTTGTTCAGTTTGACTGACGGTGAGGCGGAGGCGCTGGGCAAATTGGCATTGTGTATCGAAAAATATTTTGGCACGCCGGTTGATGTGGAGTGGGCAAAGGACGGGCTGACCGAGAAACTCTATATTCTGCAGGCGAACCCGGCAAGGGTGGAAACCCGCGCTCAGTCCTATGAGCGATATCAGTTGAAGGGCGGTAGTTCAGTACTTGCGCAGGGCCGTAGCATTGGCCAGCGCATTGGCAGTGGCGTGGTTCGAATCGTTGCCCGTACGGAAGACATTTCGTCGTTGCGGGATGGAGAAGTGTTGGTGGCCGATCACACAGATCCTGATTGGGAACCGGCGATCAAGCGTGCCAGTGCGATTGTGACTAATCGTGGCGGACGCACCTGTCACGCCGCAATCATTGCCAGGGAGTTCGGCATCCCCGCAGTTGTTGGTTGCGGTGACGCAACCGAGTTGCTGTCCACTGGTCAGTTGGTGACGGTTTCCTGTGCCGAGGGTGATACCGGATATGTCTATGATGGACAACTGCCGTATGAGGTCGAGCGTCGTAACATAGGCAGCATGCCGGATCTGCCTTTCCAGTTGATGTTGAATGTGGGCAACCCCGACAGAGCTTTTGACTTTCAGCGTTTGCCTCATGCCGGTGTGGGTCTGGCGCGTCTGGAATTTATCATCAATCGGATGGTGGGCGTTCATCCCAATGCACTGTTGCAATATTCGTCCATGCCACCGAGCATTCGAGCACAAATAGATCGTCAAATGGCGGGCTATGCCAGTCCCGTTGAATTCTTTGTGCAGAAGCTGGCGGAAGGCATTGCCATGCTGGCTGCGGCGTTTGCACCGCACAAGGTGGTTGTCCGTTTATCGGATTTCAAATCCAATGAATATGCCCATCTGATCGGTGGTGATCAATTCGAACCTCTGGAGGAAAATCCCATGTTGGGGTTTCGGGGCTCGGCGCGATTTACTTCCCGCTCATTTGCGGAGAGCTTCGCTCTGGAGTGTCGGGCGATCAAATGGGTACGCGAAGAAATCGGTTTAACCAACGTCGAAATTATGGTCCCGTTTGTCAGAACTCTGGCGGAAGCGCAGCAGGTCAATGACGTATTGGCCGATAACGGTCTTGTGCGCGGAGAGCAGGGGTTGAGAGTGATTATGATGTGCGAGCTGCCGGCCAATGCATTAATGGCCGACGAGTTTTTACACTATTTTGATGGTTTTTCTATTGGCTCAAACGATTTAACCCAGCTAACCTTAGGGTTGGATCGGGATTCAGGTTTGGTCGCTCAGCAATTCGATGAGCGTAACCCAGCGGTAAAAAAACTGTTACAAATGGCAATAGGCAGCTGCAAAAAAGCCGGCAAGTACGTCGGTATTTGCGGTCAGGGACCATCGGACCATTTGGACTTTGCCGTTTGGTTGATGGAGCAGGGAATCGACAGTATTTCTCTTAATCCGGACTCACTGGTTGAAACCTGGTTGCATCTCAGTCATGTATCGAACAATGCATAATTAGCGATCACGATCAGATCAAAGTTTAGAATCCGTCAAAAGTTGTAGCGAGCGAGTTCGGTGAAAAGTAGCAGTCGTTTTTTTCCTGCACGTCTGATGGGTGCCGATGTGCAATGCGGTATTGCCGAAGATGTGTATCTGATCAAACCCAATACCAGTCCGGATAAATCTGTCGAGTTGGCATTGACGCATTTATCGGTTCCGGACGAGTCGGAGATCGAACAGCCTCGCCCTCTGGGGCTCACGGTTGCCCTGTTGCACGGCAGTTTTCAAAATCGTCGCCTGTGGCTGCCGGAATGTGGCGGCGGGCTCGCCCGCGGTCTTGTCCAGGCAGGTGTTGATGTCTGGTTGATGGAAGCTCGTGGGCATGGTCTGTCGCCAATCAATCAGGAGTTTGAACAGGGGACGCTGGTGGACTACGCCAGGTATGACATTCCGGCCGCGAATCTGTTTATTCACGAACAATGCGAGAGGGCGGTTCACTGGCTCGGCCACGGTGCCGGAGCCGGTGCATTGCTCATGGCACTGGCATCTCAATCCGCTGCTCGCGAAACCATATCCTCCGTGACAGGCATCGGGGTACCGTTTTATCGAGCCACCTGGTCACGTATTCCCGGTCTCAATCTGGGGCGCTCGCTGACCAGGGGGCGCCTGCAGTCGCAATCCGAGTTAGGTCCGGAAACGGAGCCCTCCAGCCTGTTGCTGCAAATGCAGAGGGAGAGTCAGTGGCTGCGTAACCGCGGTGAGGCGCTGGGGTTGGACTTGTGGCGGGCCCTGCAAGAGATTGAAACACCCATTCAGTGGCTGGGCGATTCACCGGATCTCGAGGGCTGGGATCCCGGTTTGGCACAACTCAATGCTTCGGGTCAGATGACAACGCTTAACTCACACATAGAATCCCAGGCCTGGTCTGCCGAGTCGATAGCGAATACCTTGACGAATGCGACGAAAGTCGCCAGTCTGCAGGAAACACTCATTGCTCAGTACGCCAGGGGAGCGACTGAAGATGACCTATTATCCACTGGAGAAGCTGCACCAGCTCTATGATGGTTATCAGCGCGCGTTCCGTGTTCAGGGGCTGGAGCTGTTGCTGATTCAGGACCAGCAGCGCACTTACCTGATTGAAAACCGCTGTCCTCATATGGATGCCCCATTGACCTACGCTAGCATTCGCGATGGGGTCATCCGTTGTCCGATGCATGGTATTGAGTTTAACCTCGATAGTGGGCAAGGGCGTGCGCCTGGCTGCCTCCAGCCTCTCAAGTCTTATACACCTGTTTACGAAGGCAACACTATCGGTATTGTGATATAACGTCGCCTTTAGCTGATAGGAGACGTTATGGAATACCTCACTCCGGATCTATGTGATGCCTACCCAGAGCTTGTGCGTGTTGTTGAGCCCATGTTCAACAACTACGGCGGTCGCCGCTCATTTGATGGGGAAATCGTAACCATTAAGTGCTTTGAAGATAATTCGCTGGTGCGTGAGCAAGTGGCGGAGCCCGGTCAGGGCAAGGTGTTAGTGGTCGATGCCGGTGGATCACTGCGCCGTGCCTGCCTGGGCGACATGTTGGCGGAAAAGGCGGTCAATAACGGTTGGGAGGGCATACTGATGTACGGTTGCATTCGTGACGTTGATGCCATTGGTGCTCTTGATCTTGGAGTGCAGGCGTTGAACACCCATCCGATGAAGACTGAGAAAAAAGGCATTGGTGATCTCAATGTGGCCGTGACCTTTGGGGGAGTGACTTTTAGCCCCGGTGAGTATGTTTACGCGGATAACAATGGCGTTATCGTTTCTGCACAACCTTTGAGTATGCCGGGCGTATGAATGAAGGCTAGGGAGAGAGTGTTGTGATCAAAGTCCTGGATGTAAAGACACCGGGCCAGGGATTGCACGATGTGACCCGGTCGGTCTGTGATCTGGTATCGGGCTGTGGGATGAATGAGGGGCTATGTACGCTCTATATTCAGCATACTTCGGCCAGCCTATTGATCCAGGAAAATTATGATCCCAGCGCTCGTGTGGATCTGGAGCATTGGCTCAACCGACTGGTGCCCGAGTCCGACCCGATTTATACCCATACCCTTGAGGGGCCGGACGATATGCCGGCCCATATCAAGGCTGCGCTGACGGCGACGTCGCTGTCTATTCCGGTGCTTGCCGGTAAATTAGCACTGGGAACCTGGCAAGGTATTTTTCTTTGGGAACATCGGCATCGGGCGCATGAGCGACAGATACTCATTCACCTCGCCTAAGCTGACGCCGTGCATATAAGCTAACGCCAAGTATGAACGGGCTTGTGCCGGGTGCAGAGCTCTACAAAACCATCGTAACTCAGTGGTTTGAATGGCGATTGCAGCTGACTCTCCATTCCTCGTCCAGCCAGGTCATCTTCGAGAACCCAGAACTCCACCTCTTGGGGAAGTGAATCGTGCACTTTGCAAGCCTCAAGAACACCATTCTGAATCAGGATGAGCGCATCACCGGAAGCAGCCACAGCGGTACAGGTATCGAAGTTCGGGCGCTCTGACCGACTGTGTTGAATAATATGCAAAGTCATGGTGGCGTCAAAAGTGAAAAACCGTGTCTTGGTCAGTCAATAGCTGGCCTATCTCATCCAAAGCCAGTGGGCTGGCATCGACAACGAAAGGCGATGTCAGTGACAGTTGGTCTATAGCCTGACGATCAGCATAAACTCCCTCAATGCCAAACATGGCGGCCATTTGCAGTAATTCACCAGGACTTTTGCTGTTGTCTACGGGCCGGGTGGGGGCGAGCAGGGTGACGGCATCCCCGAGTAGCAGTAAGTTGATTTGTTGATCAAAAACAGCGCTGGCCAGTGCGGCATCCAGGCCTTCTCTTACGGCGGGGTTTTCGCCGCAGGCACTGATGACAAACAGCATTTTACGTTTAGCCAAAGCTGATCACCCGGTCCGCCGAAACCCCGGCATCAGCCAGCTGCCCCAGCCCCGAGAGTTCAAATCCCGGCAACAGGTTCTCACCGTTGAGACCGAGTCTTCTGGCATTTGAGGCATCGACAATACCACGTTTTAAGGCTGCGGAAATGCAGACCACCAGATCAACGCCGTGAACCTGGTGAAGTTGCTGCCAGCGTTGCTGAATAGCTGATTCCGGTTCGCTATGCAGGGCGGAGCCGTTAAGTGTGCCATCACCGGAAAAAAACACCCGATAGAGCTGGTGCCCTTGTTGCAGGAGGCTGTGGGCAAAACGCAAAGCGCTTTCGCTGTAGGGGGCGGTCGGTGGAGACTGAACCACCAGGGCGAACTTCATTGTGGGATCAAAAGATAAGATGCGCCCCTTTTTAATAGGGGCGCGGATAGCAATTTAGTCGTCGCTGGCACCGATCAGGTGCAGCAGGGCAACGAACAGGTTGTATATGTTCAGGTAGAGTGAAACGGTGGCCATGATGTAGTTGGTCTCGCCACCATTTACAATGCGGCTGGTATCAAACAGGATGAACCCGGACATCAGGAACACGATGGCTGCACTGATCGCCAGAGAGGCGCCAGCTATGTGAACCCCGAAGAAGCCGGCGACCATCAGGCCGAGGGCACACAGCAGGACAACAATCAGGCCGGTTACCAGGAAGCCTCGCATAAAGCTAAAGTCTTTCTTGGTGGTCAGAACGTAACCGGACAGACCAAAGAAGACCATTGCCGTGCCGGCCAGAGCCTGCAGAACAATCTGGGAGCCATTGCTCATGGCCAGATAATAATTCAAGGTGGGGCCAAGGGAGGCACCGAGTAGAGCGGTGAATCCGAAGACAACGTAGATACCTGAGCTTGAATTCGCGGTTCTGGGCAGAACGAACCAGACCAGGGCGAGGGCGGCCAGGTTCATGACCAGTGCGGCACCGCGACCCAGGCCTACAGCCATGGCAATGCCACAGGCAATGGCGCTGACGCCCATGGTCAAAGCGAGCAGCATGTAAGTGTTCTTCAGAACTTTATTGGTGGAGACAGCAGACTGGGTCTGCGTCTGAGAGTATACCTGTTGCATGATCAATCTCCGTTGAGAGCTGTTCCAAAACGTTATGCTGCCATAATACAAACCATTGGGGCAAAATCAAGATGCTTAACGCTTCTAAATGTGCGGCTTAAGTAGTTGATTTTAGTTACAAAAATATGGCGGATACACTCGTGAAAAGTGAGGGTATTCAGCGACAGCGAAAAATGAAAACCAATTGTCGTCATCAATGGCGATGATGAGCTTGTCGATAACAGCAGGGGAGGGGCGAAAAAGAAGAGGAAGGATGGCGGTGGGGCAGGGATTCGAACCCTGGGAGCTGTTACACTCAACGGTTTTCAAGACCGCCGCTTTCGACCACTCAGCCACCCCACCGGAACGAAGGGCATTATACATAGGTTTGCGCCCACGGCAACCCGCTAAGCCGTTATTTTTAAAGAAAAAACGTGGTCGCCTGGATTTGCCGTTGCGGAGTCGAAAGTAGATAGAAAAAAGGCTCTGGGGATTAATCCAGAGCCTTTTCAGGGATGGGTGTGAGGCGGCGATTACTCGCCGCTTGAAGCACTCACCCTCGGGTCGTTATCGGGTCGTGCCAGCGGGCGTGGATTGTGCTCCACCGCCGCCGGGGTGGCGGTATCCAGTGGCAGGCTGACCTGAACACTGGATTCTACCGTCTGGATACTCAGGCTGGTGACCGGGCGGGGATTATTCCGCGGGTCGTTACCTGCACGCGCATAGCGTGGTTTCTCCGTCGGCGCGACTTCAGCAACAGGGGGCTCGGCAACTTCTTCAGTGGCCGCTTGAGGCGGCTCCTGTTCCGGTGCAGATGCTTCAGTTTCTGTGGCCTCAGCAGCCTTGGTCTCCGAGGCGGTTTCCTGTGTCTCCACTGACGCCACAGGAGCGACTTCAGGTGCCGATTCCGCAGCTTCTGCCTGAGGCTCTATCACGGGCTGAGGCTCTATCACAGGCTGAGGCTCTGTTGCAGACTGAGACTCCACCTCAGGCTGAGGTTCTACCTCCGCAGGGGCTTGTGGCTTCTCTGCCTCAGGCTCGATTGCTTGTTCGGCAATTGCGGCCTCTGCCGCAGGTTCCTGCTGTGTGGTTTCAGCCACAGGCGCTGTTGCAGCGCTCGGGATACTGACATCCGCTTCGGAAGCCCTCTGTTCCTGCACGGGTGTGCTTTCCAGTGGCAGCTCCACCTGGGCTCCGGCGTCGCTATCTGTGGCAGGTGCAGGCTTTTCTGCGATCGCGTCTGCCTTGGCAGGCGCCTCGGTTTTTGCCTTTGCCGGTTGCTTGGGTACGGACTCAGTCTCGGGCTTGGCCTCCACTTCAGGGGCAGGTGCCTGCTTTTCAGTCGAGACTTGAGCCTCTGGCCTGGCCGGACGCTGCTCAGCGTTGCTCTGTGCCTTGCTCTCGCTCGCGTTTACTGGCCTGTCTGACCTTTTGGCAGCTTGCCTGGTTTCAGCCGGCTTTTCTTGAACGGCCTTTTTCTGACGCTTGCCGTCAGTCATTTCACCGGACTTTTCGCCCTGTGGTTTGCGGGCAGTCGCTTTTCTGGGCTTTTCAGCCTGTTCTTTTTCTTTCGGTTGGCTGTCGGCCGTTTCTTTCGGCTGGCTATCAGCATTCTGCGGGTTGCTGGCGCGCTTGTCAGCGGTCTGGCCGTCTGCAGGCTTGCGCTCAGAGCGGTTGCGTGAGCGGCGGCGGCGTGGTTCGGACTGGCCTTGATCACCACCGTCTTCAGCGCGGGCAGTGTTCTCGCTGTCCTGCATCGCTTTGGTGTCGATCGCGTCGCTCACCTGGCTGTTCAGGTTTTCAACTTCTGCACTGCTCTCCACATTCTCACCGCCATCGCGACGACCGCGGCGGCGAGGCTGCGGTTTGCCACGCTTGTTGGCGGGGCGCTTGGCAGGGCGATCTTCGGTAGCAAGATTCTGGCTGCTATCGCTGACAGTGTCCTGGGTTCTGCGGTCGTCCTGAGGTTTGCGCTCGTCGCGGCCCTTGCGACCATCACGGCGCCGGGATTGCCCTTCGCCGCGTCTCTCTTCCTGGTCGCCACGTCTGTCGCGACGACGGTTATCGCCATCGCGCGCTTCCTGACGCTTGTCGCCGCGTTCACCACGATTATCACCGCGACGTTTGTCACCGCGGTTGCCCTGCTGTTGGCCGCCGCGACGATTGCGGCCGCTACCCCGTCGGTTGCGGTTGCGTTGGGCCTTCTTCTGGCGCTCTTCCTCTTCTTTTTCGAGGCGGGCTTTCTCTTCCGGGTCGCCAAACAGTGCATGCATCATGCGGGTGAACAGGCCAGGCTTCTTGGGTTCCTCGGGCTCTGGTTTCGGTTCGGGAGTCGGAGCGGGGGCCATGTCAGTGGGGGTCAGCTGCTGCACTGCCGGCTGCGGGGCTGGCGTGGTATCCGCCTTGGGACTGACCTCTTCCGGAACCTGTTCTTCTGTGGCGGTGACTATCTTGTAGCTGGTTTCAACGGTATTGGCTTCGTCATCTCTGAGGCGCTGGACCTCAAAGTGCGGAGTCACCATTTGTTCATTGGGGATAATGAGTACGCGGGTGTCATTGCGGTTCTCAATATTGGAAATCGCCTTGCGCTTCTCGTTGAGGAGATAGGTGGCCACGGGCACCGGCGTAATCGCACGGATCTCTGCGCTGCGCTCTTTCTGTGCTTCTTCCTCCACCAGACGCAAAATTGACAGGGCAATGGATTTGGTGGAGCGGATAGTGCCCTGTCCGCTACAGCGGGGGCAGACTTTGGAGGTGGTTTCACCCAGGGAAGGGCGCAGGCGTTGTCGGGACATTTCCAACAGGCCGAAGCGGGAAATGCGGCCAACCTGTACCCTGGCGCGGTCCATATTGAGTGCATCGCGCATGCGATTCTCAACTTCACGCTGGTTGCGAACCGGTTGCATATCGATAAAGTCGATAACCACCAGGCCGCCCATATCACGCAGTCGCAGCTGGCGCGCAATTTCATCGGCCGCTTCCAGATTGGTGCGTAGGGCGGTCTCCTCAATGTCGCTGCCTTTAGTGGCGCGCGCTGAGTTAATATCAATCGAGATCAGCGCTTCAGTAACGTCGATCACAATGGAGCCGCCGGAAGGCAGTTTTACTTCCCGTTCAAATGCGGTTTCGATCTGGCTCTCGATCTGGTAGCGGTTGAACAGCGGGGTGTCGTCTTCGTACAGCTTCACCTTGTTGGTGTTGCCCGGCATCATCTGGGCAATCAGTGCCTGTACCAGATCGTAAGATTCCTTGCGGTCGACGATAATTTCGCCTACATCGAGGCGCAGGTAATCGCGAATGGCGCGATAGAGCACGTTGCTTTCCTGGAACAGGAAATTCGGGGCGGACTGGGCGTCTGCCGCCTGGGCAATCGAATCCCATAGTTTGAGCAGGTTGTCCAGGTCCCACTGCAGCTCCTCGGCGCTGCGTCCGACACCGGCCGTGCGCACGATAACACCCATGCCGCTCGGGACTTCGATTTTGGAGAGAGCTTCGCGCAATTCTGCGCGGTCTTCGCCGTCGATGCGGCGCGAAATGCCGCCTGCGCGGGGGTTGTTGGGCATCAGCACCAGGTAGCGACCGGCAAGGCTGATAAAGGTGGTGAGGGCCGCCCCTTTGTTGCCGCGCTCTTCTTTGTCCACCTGGACAACGATTTCCTGGCCTTCCTTGACCACATCCTTGATGCGTACACGGCCTTCGATCTCGCCTGGAGACTTGGAAAAGTATTCGCGGGAGATTTCCTTCAGGGGCAGGAAGCCGTGTCGCTCAGCGCCGTAGTCGACAAATGCTGCTTCCAGGCTGGGTTCTACACGGGTGATTTTACCTTTGTAGATGTTGGCTTTTTTCTGCTCGCGGGTGCGATTTTCGATATCGAGGTCGTAGAGCCATTGGCCGTCGACCAGTGCTACGCGCAACTCTTCAGGTTGAGTTGCGTTGATGAGCATTCTTTTCATGGGTTACCTAATCAGTGGTTGACACCGGCAGGTGGGGCACAGGAAAAGAATGTGGAGATCAGCCTCGCGGCTAACCATGCGCTGCCAGTTTGGGGCCAGAGGCCTTCGGGGCTCGCACGGGCGGCTGTTCGGTATACGTCAGCTGGGCAGTAGCAGCCACGCCATGATCCGCAGATCAAAGCGCACGGGGCTGTGTCCAGTGCTGTTGTTCGTTACCATCGACTCTTTCGTTACGCCGGCTTTCAGCCTTTGGGTTTACCGCCCGCAGGGTCAGGCCGACGTTGCTGGCTCAGCACAAGTTCTTCAGGGATTCATGCCATGGGGGCGCCTAACAGCGCAGGCCCGGTTGGCACGATAGTCAGCTCAGCAATGGGGCCTGACTCAGAGGGGGCGGGTAGCGTCAGTGATCTCCGGATCCCTGTCGGAAGGCCCCCTGGCGGCGATGGGATCTACCCGATGCGGCCATGGGTCAGGCGGGGCACCATCGATAAGCGACCGTGGTGCGTGTCTGGCTAAACTCCTGGAGCTTGCTCTGGGCTCAAATGAGCATCTCAATTCACATTCTTTGCAGATGACCCGCCATACTGGTGCGGTTGTCATCGGTACCCGGCTTTCTCTCTATGCTTGTCTCAAAGTTCAAGGCTCGGGTACCCTCTATTTTTTGGCGGCGTGAAAGCGTTTATTTCTTTCTCGCAGCCCGGCTGGTCAGCGGTATTTCCTAGCAACACGCCTCATTTATCATGCAATGTCCGGAAACCTGCCTGAGCAGACCAGCGGACTATAGCAACATTCCACAGAAGCTTCAAATTTGTCAGGTAGTTGTCTGATATTTAAAGCATTTTTGCAGGTATATTGGCCCTGAATCGGTATAATCCCGCAATGAGCAGAAAAAACTCCCAGTCGTCGTCGCGAGGCGCAAAAAAAAGACCCAGACCCGGTGCCCGGGCGGCTGCCTCTGGGCATGCGCGTGGCCGTAATCGACCTGCCAAGGTGGCTGGCAGCCAGCCGTCACAGAGCAAGTCCTCCCTAAAAACTACTGAAGAAAGGGCGTTACAACAGTCTCCTGGTCGCCATTCCGGGTCGGACAGGGCTGCCGATCCCCTGCCTACCAAGGTCAGGTTTCTGGAGGTTGACCCCGATCGCGCCGGGCAAAGGATTGACAACTTTCTCATGGCCGAATTAAAGGGCGTGCCGCGCACCTTGATCTACAGGATTCTTCGCAAAGGTGAAGTTCGTGTCAACAAGGGGCGTATCAAGGCGGACTATAAGTTGCAGCCAGGCGATCAGATTCGAGTTCCACCGGTAAGATTGCCCGACAGCAAGACGCCACCCAGGGCCAGTGACCAGTTAAGGGAACTGCTGTCACGCTCAATTCTTTTCGAGAACAAAGGGTTACTAATTATCAATAAGCCTTCAGGGTTGGCAGTTCATGGCGGCAGTGGCATTCAGCTGGGCTTGATCGAAACCCTGAGGCAGATGCGACCGGAGGAGCATTTCCTCGAGCTGGTGCACCGTCTTGATCGGGATACTTCCGGTTGTATTATGGTGGCCAAAAAGCGCTCGATGTTACGTTACTTGCACCAGCAGCTTCGTGATGGTCACGTGCAAAAGTACTACCATGCCCTGGTTAAAGGGCGCTGGCCGGATCACTGTCGGGAAGTGAATGCCCCGCTGAAGAAAAATGAACTCAGCAGTGGGGAACGTATGGTGAGGGTGGACCCTGAGGGTAAGCCGTCACGCACTGCTTTCAAGATATTGCGCCGTTTTCGGGACAGCACCCTGGTGGAGGCCAAACCCATTACTGGTCGTACCCATCAGATTCGGGTCCACGCACAGTGCCAGGGCCATGCGTTGGTGGGGGATACAAAATATGGCAGCGACGATGTCAATCGGGAAATGAAGCAAAGGGGGATTACCCGTTTGTTTTTACATGCTGCTGCGCTGTCCTTAGTGCTGCCGAATGATGGTGGGCGCCTGAAGGTTGAGGCTGCCCTTGATGACGGACTGGCGGCAGGCCTGGATAATCTTGAGGAGATGGATTGATTCCATGTTGTACATCTTTGATTGGGACGGCACCTTGTGCGACTCCGCCGCCAAGATCATCGCCTGTATGCATCGCGCCTCTGAAGCTCAGGGATTAACTCCCTGCTCTGACGACGAGGTTCGGGACATTATTGGCCTGTCATTGCCAGAGGCACTTGCCCGTTTGTACCCCGAACTCGATGAGAGGGGGATCGGACATATGTGTGAGGCCTACGGTCTGCATTTTCGAGAGGCGGACCAGATTCCCTGCGAACTGTTCCCAGGCGTGTCACAAACGCTGGACGAATTGGTGTCCCGCGGTCACCAGATTGCCGTTGCCACCGGCAAGAGCAGGGCAGGGCTGAACCGCGTGTGGTCGAATATGGGGCTGGAGGGCGTGTTTCACAGCTCTCGCTGTGCCGACGAAACCGCTTCAAAACCGCACCCCCGCATGCTGTTTGAGTTACTGCATGAACTCAAGGCGGCAGCGACTGACGCTGTTATGGTGGGCGACACAGAGTTCGACATGGAAATGGCGCGCCGGGCAGATGTTCCGAGGGTGGCTGTGGATTATGGGGCCCATCATGTCAGCCGTTTGAAGGCCTATGACCCGCTGATGTGTGTGTCGGAGATGTCATCCATTTTATCCCTGGCTTAAAGTCCGGCATAGCTACTGCGGATTCAGGGAAACGCGAATCATTAATGTGTTGACATCACTGACGCCATAGCGACGCACGCCCGGTTTTACCGCCAATTGCGATTTGTCCGTAACTATAGGCACCCATCGGTCCAGGGGAATGTTGCGTGTTGCAACGAGTCCCCGGCTAGTGGTATCACCGTAGCCGGGTGCTGTTTCCGTACTCTCCCAGGCCATCTGAAGTTGCAGCCTGTTATTGCCCAGCAGGGTAGGGCGTAGCTGCAGGTAAGTCCCCTGGCTCTGTTCAGCCAGTGTCAGACCTTCGGTTCCATGACCGCCACGCTGGCGCCTGGCCCCTGCGACCAAAACGGGTTTGGTGGTCCAGTCCCGAACAATCAGTTCATGTCCATCCAACACTTGCTGAGACGTGAATCTCTCTGGCGAGTGGCTGCTGTAGCGACGTTTATCCGGAGTCTCCGGATTGGATGGTTCGGTGTGTTCAAAGCGAATACTTACCAGAAGAGACTGTCTGGGCTGGTCGAGTTCCTCCACGGCCAGACGCAACACATTGATATCCCGGGAGTCAGCACGAATCAGCAGTTTCTGCCCGCTGGCGGTCACACTCGCTTTCGCCGGTGCCAGCGATTGCAGAGCCGGAAGAATCTCCGCGACGCTTCGGTGTTGCAGGGGAATGATTTCGAGATGTTGCCGTTGCGCCAATGCCGTGGAGGTGGAAAGCACCAGGAACAGGGCCAACAGCCATTGCTGGATCTTCAATGTAACAGCTCCACTAGAGCGAAAGTCTTCTCAGTTCGGGGATGTCAATGGTTTGGCGATCCCAGAGTTCATGGTATTCCTCAAGCAAAGCCTGTGCCTCCGGTGCGGCGTCGCTGTTATAAAAGCCTTCGTAGTCGCCATCCTTATGCTGTAACAACAGTTGACGCCCATCCGCAATCACATAACAGCGATCATTGTCCTGGGGGGCGGTGGTGAGGTGTCGCAACTGGATGCGGCTGGGAAGCCGCTGTTGAAGCCGAACCAGCTGGTGGTTATAGCCAACCAGTTGGCGGGGATTTTTGACCATAACCCGGATTTCGGCCAGGCGATGGCGCCGCGCCAGCGCACTGATGGCGCTGCAGATTGCCTCATTGGAGAACAGGTGAGGGTCGAGGTGTTCGCTGAGTATATCCAGGCTGCGTTCCGCCGAGTTCAACAGGCTTTCCAGGCGGGAGCGAAAGGTTTCCGGTCCGTGCAGTAAAAACAAGGTGGGGCAGACTTCAGAGGGCGTTTCCATATCGATCTCCTTACCAATTAATGATGGCACGAAGTGATGGGAATTACCTGTTATCTCACTCGCCTTCGTCGAGTTCCGGAAGTATATCTTCTGCGGCCAGCAGTTGTGCTATCAATTCGCGATCAAGGTCATTTTGCAATGCCTGCATCAAGCCCGGGCCGTCGTATTCGGACTGGTTGCCCAGCATCCTGGCCAGTTGTTGTGAGCAATCATGGCCCGTCCCGTTTACGTAGAGACGACAATGCGTGTCACCTTTGCAGTGATAGGCGATTCGGGTAGTGGGGTTGCGGAACCAGTTGAAGCTGCCAAGCGCGTCCAGGTCTGGCGAATTTTCAGTCTCCGGGACGTGGGGCCATTGTTGTTCGTACTTGGGACGAGTCATGTAGCCCCCGAGCCAGTCCGCTATGGCCTGTGGTTGCTCAAGTGCCGATCGCAAAATGGATTCGACGCGTGCCAGGGCCTTGTCATCAATAGCTGCGGGTTGATCGGTGGGCGAGAGGTTCGCGTCGGTATATCGATCATCCTCACTGAGCTCGGACAGGCGTTCCTGAACAAAGTCGCCGATGATCTCGGCCTGGCTGGGAGCGCGAAATCCTACTGAGAAGGTGAGGCAATCGTCTCCAACCGCCTTGCCCCAATGGGCCCATTGAGGGGGCAGGTACAAGACGTCGCCCGGTTCCAGTACCCAGCGTTCACTGCTATGGAATTCTTTCAGAATATGGAGTTCCGTGTCTTCCCGACAAGGCGAGAGGCTGGTGCACTTCTGTCCCAATTGCCACTCGCGATGTCCCTGGGCCTGCAGCAGAAAGACGTCGTACTGGTCGTAGTGGGGCCCGACGCTGCCGCCGTTCGCCGCATAACTGACCATAATGTCGTCCAGACGCCAGCTGGGGATAAAGCGGAACCTATCCAGCAGATCGGCGACTTCCGGAACCCAGTGGTCAACGGCCTGCACCAGCAGTGTCCATTTGTCAGCCGGAAGTTGCTGAAAGTCCTGTTCTGAGAAGGGGCCGCAGCGTAACTCCCAGGGGGACTTTCCCTGTTCGACAATTATGCGCGACTCCACATCTTCTTCCAGCGCAAGCCCCGCCAGTTCATCGGCGCTGATCGGGCTGGTATAACCTGGTAGCGCCTGACGAATGAGCAACGGCTTTTTTTGCCAATAATCGCTGAGGAAGCGGGCGACAGGTAAGTCGCCCAATTGCTGAAGGACAGGAGCCGGCATGAGGGGGCTTACAGATCTTTGGCCTGAGCCACGGCGTTGCCAATATAGTTGGCAGGGGTCAGATCACGCATAGCCTGTTTGGCTTCTTCAGGGATCTCGAGGGTTTCCACAAAGTTGGCCAGTACCTCCCGGTCAATCGCCTGGCCGCGGGTCAATGCTTTGAGTTTCTCATAGGGCTCGGGTACATCGTAGCGACGCATGATGGTCTGGATAGGCTCCGCCAGTACTTCCCAGCTGTTGTCCAGGTCTTCGGCTAGGCGTGCGCGGTTGATTTCCAGCTTGCCGATTCCTTTGAGTGTGGATGCATAGGCGATAGCACTGTAACCAAAACCAACGCCCATATTGCGCAGAACGGTAGAGTCAGTCAGATCCCTCTGCCAGCGGGACACGGGCAGCTTTGCGGCCAGATGACCAAATACGGCATTGGCGATGCCAAGATTGCCCTCAGAATTTTCAAAGTCGATTGGGTTGACCTTGTGCGGCATGGTGGAAGAACCCACCTCACCGGCAATTGTCTTCTGTTTGAAGTAACCCAGAGAAATATAGCCCCAGACATCGCGATCAAAGTCAATCAAGATGGTGTTGAAACGGGCTACCGCGTCAAACAGCTCGGCGATGTAGTCGTGGGGCTCAATCTGCGTGGTGTAGGGGTTCCAGGTCAGCCCCAGACTTTGCACAAACGCCTCGGCGTTGGCCTGCCAATCTACATTGGGATACGCAGACAAATGGGCGTTGTAGTTGCCCACGGCACCGTTGATCTTGCCCAGCAGTTCAACCTTCTCAATTTGCGCCAGCTGACGACGCAGGCGTGCCACTACGTTGGCCATCTCTTTACCCACGGTGGTGGGAGAGGCGGTCTGGCCGTGGGTGCGGGACAGCATGGGGTCGGCCGCATAGTCACTGGCCAGTTGAGCGATGGCGTCGACAATTGCCTTGGCCTGTGGCACCAGGACCGCATTGCGGCCCTCACGCAGCATCAGCGCGTGGGACAGGTTGTTGATGTCTTCCGAGGTGCAGGCAAAGTGCACAAACTCGGTGACTTTTTGCAGCTCTTCGTTGCCGGCGAATTGCTCCTTGATAAAGTACTCAACCGCTTTCACATCATGGTTGGTGGTGCTTTCGATTTCCTTGATGCGACCGGCATCTTCCTCACTGAAGTTGGCGACGATATTGTCCAACTGGCGGTTGGTGTCTTCGCTGAACGTTGGTACCTCATTGATATCCGGGTGCTTGGACAGCTGTTGCAGCCAACGGATTTCCACCTCAACTCGGCAGCGAATGAGGCCAAATTCGCTGAAAATGCGGCGATAGTCGGTAGTTTTGCTGCCATATCGGCCGTCAATTGGAGATACAGCGGTAAGTGCGGAAAGGTCCATAATGTTCAAACCATGCAGTTGGGTGTCGACGAAGGCGGGCATGATACCCGAAAAGGGTTATCTAGTGGGCATTCATTTGCCTGAGCAGCTGATCAGCGGTCTGGGACAGCTTTTTGCGCTTGAGGATCACCTGCATGCGCGATCCGCCCACCTGACGCCACAGGGTGGCTGAGCGAATTCCGGCAAACAGCAGGGCGCGGATCTGGTTGGCCACACGGGTCTGTTGCAGGTAGGTGAAGTCACCCATCACCTGAATGCGAAATTTGAATGTGCTTATGGTATCGCCATAGAGGCCCCCAATGCTGGCCAGCACATTTTCATGGGTGATGCCGAAATGCTCGGCCTGGTGAGCGCTCTGCTGAAGGCGCTGACTGATGACTTCGAGCATGTCTTTTCGGGCCATCATTTTTTTCTGCAGATGCAAAATGCCCAAGACGTAACGCAAAGTGTCCGGGTAGTCGCGATTCTGGTGATGATGCAACAGATCGCTCATCACCTTCAGCCCAAGCTCTACGCCCTGCTGGCTGCCACCATAGACTGCCAGAGTGTTCTCCGGATTCTGCACAAACAGGCTGCTGATGGAGGACTGCTGTGGCTCTGAGGGGATATATCCGGTTTTGGCCAGCTGCTCAACCAGAGCCGCTGCCTGAAATACGCCCGCCAGTGCCAGCGTAATATCGTTCCAGTGTTTGCTCACTCGTGGGGTTCCTGTCCTGACTGTGGGCTAAGGGGTTCCGGGCAGTGCCTGGTCGATCACGGCGCCGCCGAGGCAACGGTCCTGCTGATAAAATACCACTGACTGGCCGGGCGTAACGGCGCGTTGTTGTTCATCAAAGCGAACCAGTAGCCCGCCATTGTCCATGATCGTGACCTCGCATTCCTGGTCCGGTTGGCGGTAGCGGGTCTTGGCAGCGCATCGGAAAGTCGTGGTGTCGGGGCAGGCGTTGATCCAGTGGGCCTGGCTGGCCTTGAGAGTATCGCTCAGAAGCAATGGATGGTTCTTGCCCTGGACGGCGACCAGCTCATTATTAACCAAGTCTTTCTGGGCCACGTACCAGGGTTCTTCACTGGCTCCCTTGAGTCCGCCAATACCCAGCCCCTGGCGCTGACCGATGGTGTGATACATGAGGCCGGAATGCTCGCCAATCACCGCTCCGTCAGGCGTCACAATCTTGCCGGGTTGGGCGGGCAGATACTGCTGCAGAAAGTCCTTAAAGCGGCGTTCGCCAATAAAGCAGATGCCAGTGCTGTCCTTTTTATCGTGGGTAACCAGATCATGGGCTTCCGCCAGGCGTCGCACCTCAGATTTGTCCAGTTCTCCCACCGGGAAAAGTGTACGGGCAAATTCTGCCTCACCCACCGCATGCAGGAAGTAACTCTGGTCTTTGTTGTTATCCAGCCCTTTGAGCAGCACGGTGCGCCCATTCTGCTCGCCCCGGCGCACATAATGCCCTGTGGCAATCAGATCGGCGCCCAAAACTTCCGCATAATCCAGGAACACTTTGAATTTGATTTCCCGGTTGCACAAAATATCGGGGTTAGGCGTTCGGCCCGCCTGGTATTCCTCCAGAAAGTGCTCAAAAACGTTGTCCCAGTACTCGGCGGCAAAGTTGGCTGTGTGCAGCCGCATGCCCAGTTTGTCACAGACGATCTGGGCGTCTGCCAGGTCATCTTTGGCGGTGCAATATTCGGTGCCGTCATCCTCGTCCCAGTTCTTCATGAACAGCCCTTCCACCTGGTAGCCCTGTTGCTGCAGAAGCAGGGCGGAGACAGAGGAGTCTACGCCGCCGGACATACCGACAATCACTTTTTTGTGGGAAGGGGGGGACATCTTCGAATCCGTTGGTAAAAAGGGGGCGTATTCTACCCTTGCTCGTGGATCAGGTCCAAGGGATAGGAGATTCCCAGACGGTAGTCCTCAATCACCTTCAGAACCACCGGGCTGCGCAGTTCCGTCTCCAGCAAGGCAATTTCTTCATAGGTCAGCCATACGGCTTCCAGTATACCGCTGTCCAGGCTGGCATCAGGGTCACAATCTATCGCTTCCGCGATCAGCGTCGTGCGGATGTAGGAGATGCCATTGGGAGCATGAAAAACGCAGATGCCGCCGACGCGGATCGGGTGGATGTGCCAGCCGGTTTCCTCAAACGTTTCCCGAATAGCGGCCGCGATAATGGATTCACCATTTTCTATGTGCCCGGCGGGTTGATTATAAACCGTCTTATCTCCAGCAATTTCCTTGACCAGCAGGTAGCGGCCGTCTTTTTCAACCACGGTTGCGACTGTGGCATGGGGCATTTCGGACATGGACCTGTTCCTATCTAGGCGGACGGTTAGCTCTGGGCTTTCTGGCTGCTGCGCTGCGAGACGACTGCTTACGGGCGGACTGAGGCAGGTGGACTGTCTCAACCCTGAACTCGCCGGGTTGCAAACCCTTGAGCGTCCATGCACCGATCGATTGACGTATCAGACGCAGGGTGGGGTGCCCGACCGCAGCCGTCATGCGCCTGACCTGGCGGTTGCGGCCCTCAGTTATCGTTAATTGTAGCCAGGCTGTAGGGATCGACTGACGTTCGCGGATGGGTGGCCGGCGCGGCCACAGGGCTTCGGGTTTCTCAATCAGCTGGACTTTGGCGGGGCGTGTGGGGCCATCGTTCAGGGTGACTCCCTGGCGCAATTGTTGCACCGATGAGGCATCGGGGATCCCTTCTACCTGTGCCCAATAGGTTTTGGGCTGTTTGTGGCGGGGATGGCTGATTTGGTGCTGCAGATCGCCATTATCCGTCAGCAGCATCAAACCCTCAGAGTCGTAATCAAGACGACCTGCCGGGTAAAAACCCCGATAGTCATCCAGATATTGTTTCAGTGTCGCGCGCCCCTCCTGGTCCGTGAACTGGCTCAGAACCTGGAACGGCTTGTTGAACAGGATAATTCGGCTCATATGGACACGTCAGTAATTGGGGGGTGGTGGCATCTGTGCCGCTGGAATCGGGGGCGGATCATAGCCTGAATTCGACGCGTGCGGAAGCGGTCCTCCAGGTTACAGGTGGCTTAGGGGACTGAAGGTGGCCTGGCACAAAACTGCCAGGCGGGACTCAGCTGATAATGGCGGTTTCTTCGGCGCTGTCGGATTTGACCGGGATGGGGGCGGGATCGGCCGCGGGCATGCGGCTGGGCAACTGGATATTGGTTGCGTGCAGGCCTTTGGCACCCTCAACGACATCAAAGCTGACCATTTGGCCCGCTTTCAGCGTCTTGTAGCCTTCCATCATGATTGAAGAATAGTGAGCAAACAGGTCCTCTCCCGCCTCATCGGGGAGAATAAAACCGTAACCCTTTGCATTGTTGAACCACTTCACTGTACCTGTTGGCATGGCGGATTCCTTACGATAAGCCGGTGGCGACAGTCGCGTCGATGATTTATTGTAATTTTATGTCGGTTGGTGGTTGCCAAGTTCTAGCAAGCGGCCATGCTAATTTCTGCCCATGGGGGCTGGAAAAGCTGGCAATCGTCCTTATTATCTGTCTTCTGGAAACAGCGATTTAAGACTCGTTCTTCCAGAAAGTTGTCTTCTTATAACGAACTAGTTTTTTCAAGTCAAGCAAATTACTGATCAATTTGCTGTTAAACCGCCCAGTTTGGCGTATTTTTAAACGCGGAACGAAGGCTCGAAAGTGAGATCAAATGGGTAATCTGAGAAATCTTTTACTAAGATTAAGTGTGGATGACCCCGATGAGGAGTACGGCGACGATTTGGGTGTTGTCGTTCAGGAGTCAAAACCGCTGTTGAAGCGGCCACCGATGTACAAGGTGGTACTTCTGAATGATGACTATACTCCTATGGAGTTCGTCGTTGAGACACTGGAGATTTTCTTCAGTATGAATCGGGAACAGGCGACACGGATCATGTTGACCGTGCACACCCAGGGCAAGGCGGTTTGCGGCGTATTTACCCGCGATATTGCTGAGACCAAGGCGGCACAGGTCAATCAGTTCGCCAGGGAGAACGAACATCCTTTGCTGTGTGAAATAGAGGCGGTTGAGGATGATGAATAGCCTAGTCTTAGGGAACTTTTGCTTTAGGGGTGATAACCGATGCTGAGCAAGGATTTAGAAGTTACCTTAAATCTTGCCTTTAAAGGCGCCCGATCCAAGCGTCATGAATTTATGACGGTGGAGCACTTGTTGCTTGCGCTGATTGATAACGATTCTGCCGCCAATGTGTTACGGGCCTGCGGTGCCGATCTCAATATCCTGAGAAAGGACCTGATCGAGTTTGTGGATTCCACCACACCGCTGATTCCGGAAAACGACACGGAGCGGGAAACGCAACCCACGCTGGGTTTCCAGCGGGTGCTGCAGAGAGCCGTCTTTCACGTCCAGTCTTCGGGCAAGAAAGAGGTGACTGGAGCCAATGTACTGGTCGCTATTTTCAGCGAGCAGGAGAGTCAGGCAGTTTACTACCTGAAACAACAGAGTGTGGCCAGGATTGATGTGGTCAACTTTATTACCCACGGAATTTCCAAGGTGGCCGGTCACGATGACCACCACGACGATCCGTCCCACGAGATCAGTGAAGAGAACCCGATCGGCACGGATTCGCCCTCTCAGAGCCCGCTGGAGGCCTACGCCACCAACCTCAATGAAGAGGCCATGCTGGGCCGCATTGATCCCCTGGTGGGGCGCTCGCTGGAACTGGAGCGTGTCAGTCAGATCCTGACGCGCCGCCGCAAAAACAATCCACTGTTGGTGGGTGAGTCCGGCGTAGGTAAAACCGCTATTGCTGAAGGTCTGGCCAAGCGCATCGTCGATGGCGATGTGCCGGAAGTGCTTTCGAGCAGTGTGGTCTATTCGTTGGATCTCGGCTCGTTGCTGGCGGGCACCAAGTATCGAGGCGATTTTGAGAAGCGCTTTAAGGGTTTGCTGGCGGATCTCAAAAAGCAGGATCACGCCATTCTCTTTATCGATGAAATCCACACGATTATTGGTGCGGGCGCGGCCTCTGGCGGCGTTATGGATGCCTCCAACCTGTTAAAGCCGCTGCTGACATCCGGGGATTTACGCTGTGTCGGTTCGACCACGTTCCAGGAATATCGCGGCATTTTTGAAAAAGACCGCGCGCTTTCCCGTCGTTTCCAGAAAGTGGATATCAACGAGCCCAGTGTCGAAGATACGTACATGATTCTGAAGGGGCTCAAGAGCCGTTTCGAAGAACATCACAAGCTACGCTATACGGATACCGCTCTGAAAGCGGCCGCAGAATTGTCCGAGCGCTACATTCCAGAGCGCTTTATGCCGGATAAGGCCATTGATGTGATCGATGAAGCCGGCGCGTTTCAGCAGCTACAGGTGGCTTCCAAGCGCAAAAAGGTCATTGGCGTGACGGACGTTGAAGCCGTGGTTGCCAAAATCGCCCGGATTCCGCCGAAGAGTGTTTCGTCTTCGGATCGAGAGCAGCTGAAGCAGTTGGATGAAAATCTCAAATTGACCGTGTTCGGCCAAAACGAAGCCATTGATGCGTTGTCCACGTCGATCAAATTGTCCAGGGCGGGGCTCAACGTTGCGGACAAACCGATAGGATCTTTCCTGTTTGCCGGGCCCACGGGTGTTGGTAAGACCGAGCTTTGCAAGCAACTGGCCACTTCCATGGGTGTGGAGCTGATTCGCTTTGATATGTCAGAGTATATGGAGCGTCATACGGTATCTCGGCTTATTGGTGCGCCTCCGGGGTATGTGGGATTTGATCAGGGCGGATTGCTCACCGATGCCGTCACCAAGCACCCTCACAGTGTGGTGCTGCTGGATGAAATCGAGAAGGCCCATCCAGAGGTGTTTAATCTGCTGTTGCAGGTGATGGATCACGGCACTTTGACGGATAACAATGGCCGCAAAGCGGATTTTCGCAACGTAATATTGATTATGACCACCAACGCCGGTGCCGAAGAAATGAGCCGGGCATCCATTGGCTTTACCCGCCAGGATCACTCCACGGATGGCATGGAAATAATCAAGAAAATGTTCACGCCTGAGTTCCGCAACCGCCTTGATTCTATCATTCAGTTCAGCAGTCTTAGCCTGGATGTGATCAAAACGGTGGTGGACAAATTCCTGGTGCAACTGCAGTCGCAGTTGGATGACAAGCGTGTGACACTGGATGTGGAAGAAGAGGCACGGGAATGGCTCGCCATACGCGGCTACGACGAAAAAATGGGCGCACGTCCCATGGCTCGTCTGATCCAGGAAAAACTCAAGAAACCTCTGGCAGAAGAAGTGCTGTTTGGTGAGTTATCCGATGGTGGTGGTGTTGTGCACGTTACCGTGGAAGATGACGAACTGAAGATAGGAGTAGAAGCCGCCTGAGGGCGGCACGACCTCCCCGCTGGTTATTTCGGTTTAGACCAAGGCGGGGCAGGGTGTCCGGTGAGCGATTAGCGGGCGCGGTAGGTGATGCGGCCTTTGCTCAGGTCGTAAGGAGTCAGCTCAACCTTAACCTTGTCGCCGGTCAGGATGCGAATGTAATTTTTGCGCATTTTGCCTGAGATATGTGCAGTCACCACGTGACCGTTTTCCAGCTTTACACGAAAAGTGGTATTAGGAAGGGTGTCAATCACCTCGCCTTCCATTTCAAAATTGTCTTCTTTTGCCATCCGGCAAGGTCCTCAATTGCTTCGATAATGAGCCCGGATTCGAGCAGGCGTGAATTGTGCCTGAAAACACCAAGTGAGCCAAGCGCTTGTGTCAGTTTATTCGCACCCAGCGGTTATCGATGTAGAGTTCCAGCGGACGATAGTTGGTTTTATAGCTCATTTTGGGGCATTGCTTGATCCAGTAACCCAGATAAACGCTCGGCAAGTGTGCGGCCTTGGCCAGCTCAATCTGGTACAGGATGGCAAAAGCCCCAAGGCTGCGTCGGTGCTCTGCGGGTTCAAAGAACGTATAGACTGCCGAGTAACCGTTGGTCATGCGATCACAGACAGCGACACCCAGCAGCCGTTCTTCCAGCCAGAATTCCAGGTATTCCGTCACTCCCCATTCTGAAGTCAAAAAGGAGCGATATTGTTCCGGCGAAGGCGGGTACATGTCTCCATCGTTGTGGCGGAGTTCAATGTAACGGGCGTAGAGCTGGTAGTGGGTTTCGGTATCGATCTGCTCAACCTGACGAATGTCGAGATCCTGATTGCGTTTCCAGCAGCGTCTCTGTTGACGGTTCATCTGGAACGCCGAGACAGGAATTCGAGCGGGAACACAGGCCTTGCAGTGGCTGCAATGGGGTCGATAGAGGTGGCTGCCACTGCGCCGGAAGCCGGATTCAGAGAGCTGGCTGTATAGATTCTTTTCTACGGGGTATGTCGGGTCCACAAACACCGTGGTGGCTTCTTCCTCGGGAAGATAGCTGCAGGCGTGTGGATGGGTGGCAAACAGGCGTATGGTGCCCAAATCTGTCATGCAAAAGCCCTATATGGCGACCGTCTCTAGCTCGGAGGGCCAGTTACCTCTTAAGGAGGACTCATCTATACAGTCTAACAGGTATTGTTCGAACTGCGTTCTGGGAATTTCCCGCGCCCCCAGGCTGAACAAGTGATCGGTATGCACCTGGCAGTCAATGAGTTGATACCCCTGTTGCTCCAAATTCTGCACAAGGGCGATAAAACCAACTTTGGAGGCATTGCTGCGACGGCTAAACATGGATTCACCGAAAAACACCCGGCCCAATGCAATGCCGTACAGTCCTCCCACCAGGGTTTGATTCTCCCAGACCTCTACGGAGTGAGCGTAGCCCAGGTCATGCAACCGGGCGTAGGCGTCCAGCATTTCATCGGTGATCCAGGTGCCCGGCTGGTCGGGCCTGGGTTCCGAACAAGCCTCCATGACATCGCTGAAGCACTGATCGGCAGTGACTTCAAACGGGTTTCGTCTCAGCAGCTTCTTCATGCTGCGGGAGACATGGAGTTGTTCCGGGGGCAGCACCAGTCTGGGGCTTGGACTCCACCAAAGAATGGGTTGGGAATCATCAAACCAGGGGAAAATCCCTCGACGATAGGCGGCCAACAACTGCGTGGGGCTCAAATCGCCTCCGGCCGCAAGCAACCCATTGGGTTCATCAAGGGCAGCGGACGTCGGGGGGAATTCAGTACCGCCGGGAGGCATCCAGGGCAACATGGACATGAGGTCGGATTAACTCTCCCGGGTGGTGCTTATCTCCAGTTCGTATTTACTGGTTGTCGAGGAATTTCTCGGCATCCAGGGCAGCCATACAGCCGGCGCCGGCAGAGGTGATGGCCTGGCGATAAATGTGGTCGGAAACATCTCCGGCTGCAAACACACCAGGTACACTGGTGCTGGTAGCTTCTCCGTCCAGACCGCTCTTGATGATGATATAGCCGTCTTTCATTTCCAGCTGGCCGGCAAAGATATCAGTATTGGGTTTGTGCCCGATGGCGATAAACACACCCGCTACATCGATGTCCTGGGTGCTGCCGTCTTGGGTACTCTTGATGCGCAATCCGGTCACTCCTGCGTCATCGCCAAGAACCTCATCCAGGGTGTTGTTCCAGAGGATCTTGACGTTGCCGTTCTTGGCCTTTTCCAGCAGGCGATCCTGCAGTACTTTTTCGGAGCGAAGGGCATCGCGGCGGTGGATCAGAGTGACTTCAGAGGCGATGTTGGAAAGGTAAAGAGCCTCTTCAACGGCAGTGTTACCGCCGCCAACCACCGCGACTTTCTGGTTGCGGTAGAAGAAACCGTCACAGGTGGCACAGGCGCTGACGCCTTTACCCATAAAGGCTTCTTCAGAAGGCAGGCCCAGGTACTGCGCAGAGGCGCCTGTTGCAATAACCAGCGCGTCACAGGTATAGGTGTTACTTCCCTTGAGAGTGAAAGGGCGCTTGGACAAATCTGCTTCGTGAATGTGATCAAAGATAACTTCAGTATCAAAGCGCTCGGCGTGCTGCTGCATTTGTACCATCAGGTCAGGACCCTGCAGGTCGGCAACGCCGCCAGGCCAGTTCTCAACTTCTGTGGTAGTCGTGAGCTGCCCGCCCTGTTGCATCCCCGTAATCACCACCGGCTTTAGGTTGGCACGGGCGGCGTAAATTGCCGCAGTGTATCCCGCCGGGCCGGAGCCAAGAATAATGATCTGGTGGTGCTGGGCTTCACTCATGGATTTGTCCTGTCATTACAATGTTAAAAAGTCGGGTAATGATAGGGAAAACTGCTGGGGCTATCCAGAAGTCAGTCTCAATAAAAGTCATTGGGTCAGGCTATCGGACACTTATCATTTATAGGATTGGGCGCTTCTTGTGCCGCTTGAGTGGAATCTGCTCGGTGAGATCTCCAATTCTGTGTTACCAGTCGCGACATTTGCGCGCGGGGTGATTAGAATACGGGCCAGATATAACCATAACTGCGGTGATCCTCCAGGTGAGTGCTTGAAAACCCCGAATTCCACCCCCTCTGCCAGCGGTGACAATGCACCGGCCTTGCCTTTGCGAATATTGAGAGAAGGGGCCCTGATCGGCCTGGTAGCGCTCTGCCTTTATCTGTTGATGGCTCTGGTAACCTACTCCAGTACTGATCCCGGTTGGTCCCGAACAGCGGCAGGTAGTGAAATCATCAATGCCGGGGGGCGTTTCGGCGCCTGGTTGGCGGACGCGTTCTTGTCGTTGTTTGGCTATATGTCCTATCTATTCCCGATGTTGATCGGCTATCGTGCCTGGCTGGTTTTTCGCGAGCGCAGTAAATCCGGCCAGTTTGATTCGGTCATCTTCGGCTTGCGTCTGGTGGGTTTTGTGCTGGTGATGCTGAGCGCCACCGCCATGGCCAGCCTGTACTATGGCCTGGAGTCCACCAGTCTGCCGTTTTCCAACGGAGGGATTCTGGGGGCCAGCGTTGCCGACGCCATGGAGTCGGCCTTTAGCTATACGGGCGCAACCCTGTTGTTGCTTTCAATATTTCTGTTTGGGCTGACGGTGTTTACGGATCTGTCCTGGTTGGCCCTGATGGACAATATCGGCCGCTTGACTCTCGATTTTGTGCGCACGCTGAAGGACAAGTGGCAGCAGAAGCGCCAGCAGCAGGAAGAAAAGCAAAAGGTGGAGGAGGCCCAGAAGGCTCGCCGTATTGCCATCGAAAAACAGGTCGAAAAAGAGCAGAAACGTACGCCTCCCAAGATCACTCCACCGGTGAAGAAGGCCAAACCCAGCCCTCGCGCTGAAAAGGAGAAGCAGACCAACCTGTTTGCGGCTCCGGTGGAAGGCGATCTGCCCCCCCTGAATCTCCTGGATCCCGCCGATAAAAGCGGCGACAAAGGTTTCAGCAAGGAGTCCCTGGAAGCCATGTCGCGGCTGTTGGAGCTGAAACTCAAGGACTTTAATGTCGAGGCCGAGGTGGTCTCGGTACTGCCGGGGCCGGTGGTAACCCGCTTTGAATTGCAGCCGGCACCGGGAGTGAAGGCCAGCCGCATCACCAATCTGGCCAAAGACCTGGCACGTTCGCTGGCAGTGATCAGCGTGCGTGTGGTCGAAGTCATTCCGGGCAAATCGGTGGTGGGTATCGAGATTCCCAACGAACACCGCGAGATGGTTCGACTCAGTGAAGTACTGCAGTCCGATGTCTACGATAACTCCAAGTCCAACCTGACCATGGCTCTGGGCCACGATATCGAAGGCGAGCCTGTGGTCGCCGATCTTGCCAAAATGCCACACTTGTTGGTGGCCGGTACTACCGGTTCAGGTAAGTCTGTGGGGGTCAACGTCATGCTGTTGAGCTTGTTGTACAAGTCCACCCCCAAGGAAGTGCGATTGATCCTGGTGGACCCGAAGATGTTGGAGTTGTCCATCTACGAGGGAATTCCCCACCTGTTGACCCCCGTGATCACCGATATGAAGGACGCGGCCAACGGCCTGCGTTGGAGTGTGGGAGAGATGGAGCGCCGCTACAAGTTGATGGCGGCCCTGGGTGTGCGCAATCTGGCGGGCTTTAATCGCAAGGTGGAAGAGGCGATTAAGAAGGGAGAGCCGATTGCCGACCCACTTTGGAAGCCCGAAGAACACTTTGAGCCGGGAATGGAAGAGGCGCCCGCCCCCAATTTGGAAACTTTACCGTCCATTGTGGTGGTGATCGACGAATTTGCCGACATGATGATGATTGTTGGCAAGAAGGTGGAGCAGCTTATCGCCCGCATTGCGCAGAAGGCCAGGGCGGCGGGAATCCATCTGATTCTGGCGACCCAGCGCCCCTCTGTCGATGTGATAACGGGCCTGATCAAGGCCAA
Organism: Pseudomaricurvus alkylphenolicus; assembly: GCF_011683955.1. Taxonomy (GTDB): domain Bacteria; phylum Pseudomonadota; class Gammaproteobacteria; order Pseudomonadales; family Cellvibrionaceae; genus Pseudomaricurvus; species Pseudomaricurvus alkylphenolicus. The sequence continues at coordinate 84,855 of NZ_JAAQPI010000006.1, read as the reverse complement.
TGTTCCCTCCCGCATTGCTTTCCAGGTGTCTTCTAAAGTGGATTCCCGCACTATCCTGGACCAGGGCGGAGCAGAGCAGTTGCTGGGCCACGGTGACATGCTTTACCTGCCTCCGGGTACCAGCGTGCCTCAGCGGGTTCACGGTGCTTTTGTGGATGACCACGAGGTGCACAAGGTGGTAGAGGATTGGAAGCGACGCGGGGAACCGGATTACCTGGAAGGGGTCATTGATGACAGTGCCAACAGTATTCCGGTGCCGGGATTGGCAACTGAAGGTGATGAAGAGGGCAATGAAGAGACTGATCCGCTTTATGATGAGGCGGTCGAATTCGTGACCGAGACGCGAAAAGCCTCCATCTCCTCTGTGCAACGTAAGCTGCGCGTGGGTTACAACCGCGCCGCGCGCCTTATTGAAACTATGGAAATGGCGGGAGTTGTCAGTCCGATGGGGGCCAACGGTAACCGCGAGGTGTTGGCACCGCCGCCACCGAAATAAGCTCCGCGGTCAGGTGACTTAGAGTTAAGGACAGAATCCAAAATGACAATGATACGAAATCAGCTGCTGGCCCTGTGGTTGACGCTGATTATGAGTTCTTGCGTATTGGCGACCGGCACCTCGACTGCTGCCGGTCACGATCTCGCAGAGCGCCTTAAACCACTGCAAGCCATCTCAGGAAAATTCAGTCAGGTCATGAAGGATTCCGAAGGAGAGGTGCTCAGTGAGTCCGAGGGCAGTTTCCAAGTCCAGCGTCCGGGCATGCTGCGCTGGGAAACCGTGGAACCGTTTCCGCAATTGTTAGTTACCAATGGCAAGACTTTGTGGATGTTTGATCCGGATTTGGAACAGGTTACGATCAGTACGCTTACCAATCAGCTCGATCAGACTCCAGCAGTGATTTTCTCCGGAGACCCGGCCCGTATTGAGGCTCGCTTTGAGGTCAGTTACAACAAAAGTGGCGGATTCTCGTTGCGACCTCGACAAACAGGCAGTCAGTTTCAGCAGTTGGACCTCTTTTTCGAGGAGCAAACCCTGGTCTCCATGTGGATCCTGGATGGCTTTGGCCAGGAGACAGAGTTCAGCTTCACGGCCATGCAAACTGACCGTATGCAATCACCCGCCTATTTTACCTTTGATCCCCCCGAGGGGATCGACGTGCTGATTCAATGAGTGATCTCTTTACCTCCGAGCCCGTGCAGCCTCTGGCGGCCCGCATGCGGCCGCGCCATCCCGACGATTATGTTGGGCAGGAGCACCTGTTTGCAGAAGGCAAACCTCTGCGCGAGGCGATTGTGCGCCAGCAGCTTCATTCCATGGTGCTATGGGGGCCGCCGGGAGTGGGCAAAACCTCCATGGCGAGAATGATCGCAGAGATTTCCGATGCCCATTTTGAGACTGTATCGGCTGTCCTTGCGGGTGTTAAGGAAATTCGCGCTGCGGTGGCCACCGCACAGCAACTGCAGGCTCAGTCCGGTCGTCGTACGATTCTGTTTGTGGATGAGGTACACAGGTTCAACAAATCCCAGCAGGATGCCTTCCTGCCGTTTGTTGAGGATGGCACCGTGATCTTTATTGGCGCCACCACTGAAAACCCTTCGTTTTCACTCAATAACGCGCTGTTGTCGCGTTGCCGGGTTTACCTATTGCGGGGGCTTGAGCACGAGCACTTGATGGAAATGCTGCGCCGTGCCCTGTCAGACTCCAAACGCGGGTTGGGGGAGCAGCCCCCCAAAATATCTCAGCAATTGCTGAGCACATTGGCGCACGCCGCTGATGGCGATGGGCGCAAGGCGCTGAATTTGTTGGAAGTTGCCTTCGACCTGGCGGAAGAGGGAACTGACGGACCCGAAATCACTGAGGCGGTAGTGCAGGAAATCCTCGCCAATGACGTGCGCCGTTTTGATAATGGCGGCGATGTGTTTTACGAGCAGATCTCGGCTCTGCACAAGTCAGTGCGCGGCTCGAACGTCGATGGTGCACTGTATTGGCTGGCGCGGATGCTCGATGGCGGCTGCGATCCCCTCTACATTGCTCGACGAGTGGTGAGGATGGCCAGTGAGGATATTGGCAATGCCGATCCCAGGGCTTTACAGCTCTGTCTCAACGCCTGGGAAACCCAGGAGAGACTGGGCAGCCCCGAGGGCGAGCTGGCCATTGCACAGGCGGTGGTGTATTTGGCAGCTGCGCCCAAGAGCAATGCGGTATATAAGGCTTTCAACGAAGCAATGGCGGATGTAAAATCCCAGCCCAGTTTTGATGTGCCCATTCACCTTCGCAACGCTCCCACTCAGTTGATGAAGAACCTGGACTATGGCCGGGAATATCGCTATGCCCATGATGAGCCGGGCGCCTATGCCGCGGGTGAGGTTTATTTCCCCGAGGAGCTGGAGCCGCGCCGGTACTATCGTCCCACGGACCGGGGGCTGGAGCAGAAGATCGGGGCGAAACTAAAGCATCTCGGAGAGCTGGACGAACTCAGCGACTGGCGTCGCTATCAAGAATAACCACGGGCAGGAATAGCCTCGGCAATCAGACAAGGATCCACAATGCAGTGGCTGGCGGTAGCAATTGGCGGCGCTCTGGGGGCGATGGGGCGATACGCCATCACCATCTATACCTTTCCCTTGTTGGCTAACCGGTTTCCCCTGGGGACTCTGACTGCCAATGTACTGGGGTCGCTGCTGATCGGTATCTGTTACGTGCTGATTATTGAGAAGGGCAGCCTGGCGCCGGAATGGCGCAACTGGCTGATGGCGGGGTTCCTTGGCGCCCTGACCACGTTTTCCACTTTTGCCCTGGATGCGGTGAATCTGTGGCAAAACGGGCACGCACAAACCGCCGCGTTTTATGTGGTGGTGAGTCTGGTGGCATGCCTGCTGGCAGTCGCCGCCGGCATACACCTGACATTGCGGTTTTATTGAAGAATTATTGAACGGCATTTAAGCGAAAATTAACTATGTTGGATCCCAAATTTATTCGTACCAACCCACAGGAAGTCGCACAGGCACTGGTCAAAAAGGGCTTTGAGCTGGACGTGGCGCTGCTGACGGGCCTGGAAGAAGAGCGTAAAGCCATACAGGTCAAGACCGAGACCTTGCAGCAGGAACGCAACAGTCGCGCCAAGAATATTGGCAAAGCCAAGGCAGCCGGCGAGGACATCGCGCCACTGCTGAAGGAAGTGGATGAGCTTAAATCCCAATTGGCTGAGGCCGAATCGCAGCTGAAAGACGTGCAGGCGCGGATGGAGGAGCAGCTCAGCAGCATTCCCAACGTACCCGCAGAAGAAGTGCCAGCGGGCGAAGACGAAGACGATAACGTCGAGGTGCGCCGCTGGGGCACTCCCCGTGAATTTGACTTCGAGGTCAAGGACCACGTGGACCTGGGAGCAAGCCTGAGTGGGTTGGATTTCGACACCGCGTCCAAATTGACCGGTTCCCGCTTTGCCGTGATGCAGGGCGGCGTTGCCCGTTTGCACCGGGCACTGACTCAGTACATGCTCAACACCCATACCGGTACCCACGGTTACGAAGAAATCTACGTTCCCTACATTGTCAATCGCGATTCCCTCTATGGCACCGGGCAGCTGCCGAAGTTCGAGGATGATCTCTTCAAACTGAATGACGATCGCGAGTTTTACCTGATTCCGACGGCGGAAGTGCCGGTGACCAATATCGTCCGCAACGAAATCGTGCAGGACGCCGCACAGCTGCCAATGAAGTTTACTTGCCACACGCCTTGCTTCCGTTCTGAGGCCGGCAGCCACGGTCGTGATACCCGTGGCATGATCCGTCAGCACCAGTTTGAGAAAGTGGAACTGTTGCAGTTTACCCGCCCCGAGCAGTCGGACGAGGCTCTGGAGGAGTTGACCGGTCACGCCGAAGCGATTCTGCAGGCTCTGGAATTGCCGTATCGCACCGTTATTTTGTGTGGTGGGGACCTCGGTTTTTCATCGGCCAAGACTTATGACATTGAAGTTTGGGTACCTTCCCAGGGTAAATACCGCGAGATTTCCTCCTGCAGTAATATGCGAGATTTCCAGGCCCGTCGCATGAAGGCCCGCTACCGCAATCCAGAGACCGGTAAACCTGAATTGCTGCATACCCTCAATGGCTCTGGCCTGGCCGTCGGCCGTACGCTGATTGCCGTGTTGGAGAATTACCAGCAGGCTGATGGCAGTGTGTTGATTCCGGAAGTACTGAGACCCTACATGGGAGGTCTCGAAAAAATCGGCTAGTCTGGTAAACATGGAACACTTTCCTCTGTTTATCCGCCTGACGGAGCGCTCTTGCCTGGTCGTCGGTGGTGGCCAGGTTGCCCTGCGCAAGGTGCACGCACTGCAGCGCTCGGGCGCGCGCCTGACGCTGCTGGCGCCGACACTCTGTGATCCCCTCCAGGAGCTGATTCAAGCCGACGGGGTGACCCATCTGCCGCGTTCGTTTCATCCTGACGCGGATGAGTCCGAGCTCATTCGGGGCGCTTTTCTGGTGGTCGCTGCGACAGACGATGACGCCTGCAATCACGCCATCGCCGAACAATGTGAGCGTCTGGGAGTCCATTGCAATGTGGCCAGTGATGCCGCAGCGGGTGATCTGGTGTTGCCGGCCATTATTGATCGAAGCCCTGTGGTTGTGGCTTTGAACAGTGGTGGTGCTTCCCCCACTGTGACTCGATACCTCAAACGACAATTGGAAGCGTTTCTTCCGGCCAGATTGGGTCAGGTGGCGCTCTGGGCGGAGCAGTGGCGTTCCCGCGTCAAACAGCGACTGTCTGATATAAAACTGCGGCGGCGACTCTGGGACCGAGTGTTGTCCGGTCTGGCAGCCAGCTACGTCAGTTATGGGAATCAGCAGGCCGCTGACAACATTATTGAGCAACACCTTGGCGAAGCAGAGCGTGGCGTGCTGGACGGAGAGGTCTTTCTGGTCGGCGCTGGTCCCGGTGACCCGGACTTGCTGACTCTCAAAGCTCTGCGACTCATCCAGCAAGCTGATGTGGTGTTGTATGACCGCCTGGTTTCCGAACCAATCATGTCGCTGCTGCCAAAGGAATGCGAACGAATTTACGTGGGTAAACGCCAGGCCGACCACGCGGTACCCCAGCAGGATATCAACCAACTGTTGGTGGATCTGGCGCGCCAGGGCCGTAATGTGTTGAGGCTTAAGGGTGGAGACCCTTTTATCTTTGGTCGCGGGGGCGAGGAAATCGAAAAACTGGCGGGGCAGGGTGTCCCTTTCCAGGTGGTTCCGGGTATTACCGCCGCCTCTGGCTGTGCCAGTTATGCCGGGATCCCGTTAACACATCGCGACTACGCGCAATCCGTGCGGTTTGTGACCGGACACCTTCAAAACAACGAGACTAACCTCGAATGGCCGGAGCTGGCACGAGGCGGCCAGACCCTGGTGTTTTATATGGGGTTAAGCGGTTTACCCGCCATATGCCAGGCGTTGCAGCAGTATGGCCGACAGGCAGAGACACCGGCCGCCATTGTGGAAAGAGGCACCACGCCTGATCAACGGGTGCTGACGGGTACACTTGAAAGTCTCCCTGAAATTGTTGCCGGTCAGAAGGTTAAAGCACCTACGTTGCTGATTGTCGGTGAAGTGGTGCAACTGCAATCCCAATTATCCTGGTTTCATCCCTGATTTTCTCTCAGCCTTTGGCTCTGATCCTTCTTTCCATGTGGCCTCTTATGACCACTGTTTGGTAGCCCCCTTGTAAAGCCTTTTGGCATCTGGTCGATAATAATTAGGAGAGCTGTTTTATTGGTCAATATGAACAATTTCCCAGCTTTACTTGATGATTGTTGTCCTGGACTATGCTTAGGAAAAGACCCGTGTAGTGAAGAACGGGCATAACCATTGATGCCTTATCCGGTGATGGCTCCGCGATTCAATCCAATAGGAGGTGCTAATTATGGTGCAGATTATCGGTCCCACCGTACCCAATAATCCGGCTAGGCCTGCTCGTCCGAAATCACAGACCGGAACTTCCGAGGTGTCGGTGTCCCGGCATTTGCCTCAGCATCAGCCGCCGCCAGCCAAGAAGGATCGTCGCAAGAATGGTGAGCGTCGCGCTCCGGGTCAGGGACGTCGACCGCTGATGGATCTGCGTTCCGGGCAGGACAGGCGTCGCAGTGAAGATTCAGGGGGAGTGGACGTGACGGCTTGAAGCAGACCATTTCCATTGGTGTTAGCTATTAGAACTATATAAATAATTACTTCGATCAATCATCCCTTTTGGCGGTTTCTTGCTTTAGAATGACGCCATTGTCTGAACCTTCAGAGGGGATTGTTCGTGTCCGAATTTGATTTTGATCTGTTTGTCATTGGCGCCGGTTCCGGCGGCGTCCGAGCCAGTCGTATGGCCTCCCAGTATGGTGCCAAGGTGGCTGTGGCGGAGGATACCTACTTGGGTGGTACCTGTGTCAATGTCGGCTGTGTACCTAAAAAACTGTTTGTTTACGGTTCTCATGTGCCCGAAGAGGTTGAAGCCGCGGCTGGTTTTGGCTGGAGAGTGTCTGAGCCACAGTTTGACTGGCCGACTCTGCGGGATAACAAAACCCGGGAAATTCAGCGTCTCAATGGAGTTTACCGAAATATTCTTGCCAGTGCCGGAGTGGAGTTGATTGAGGGGCGTGCCCGATTGCTGGACGCTCATACGGTGGAGGTGGCCGGCAAGCAGTACAGTGCCGAGAGAATTCTGATTGCTACGGGTGGCTGGCCGAAGATTCCCGAGATTCCTGGCCGCGAGCATATTATCAGTTCCAATGAAGCCTTTTATCTTCAGGAGTTCCCGCGTCGGGTACTGGTGTTGGGCGGTGGTTATATCGCCGTAGAGTTTGCCGGTATTTTTAATGGCTTGGGAGCGGAGACAGAGTTGTTGTATCGCGGTCCGCTGTTCCTGCGCGGGTTTGATGAGGAGGTACGTCGTTTTGTCGCCGGGCAGGTGGCGGAGAAGGGGGTCAAGTTGACTTTCGAGACGAATTTGGTATCTGTTGAAAAGCTGGATTCCGGCGAGTTGAAGGCGACGTTGACGGATGGCACTGAGCGTATTGTGGATTGCGTCATGGCGGCGACGGGTCGGGCACCCAAGATTGAGGGGCTGGGGCTGGAGAATACGGCGGTGACAACGGGTCGTAATGGTGCCGTCGAGGTGAATGAGGATTTTCAGACAAGTGAACCGAGTATTTATGCGCTGGGCGATGTGATTGGGCGCATGGAGCTGACGCCTGTGGCTTTGGCTGAAGGTATGGCGCTGGCCAAGAGTTTGTATTTGGGCGAACCGACGTCGGTGGATTATGAGAATATTGCTACAGCGGTGTTTTGTCAGCCTAATATTGCGACGGTCGGGTTGACTGAGGAGCAAGTATTGGAGCGCGGTATCCGCGCGCGTGTTTATACGGCCGATTTTAAGCATATGAAGCACACCTTGTCGGGGTTGGCTGAGCGGACGTTTATGAAGATTTTGGTAGATGATGCTTCAGACAAGGTCATCGGCTGTCATATGGTGGGGCAGGATGCCGGTGAGATTATTCAGGGCATTGCGATTGCGATTAAGGCCGGGGCGACCAAGTCTGATTTTGACCAGACAATCGGAATTCATCCTACAGCAGCTGAAGAGTTTGTGACTATGAGGGAGCCTTCCCGTGTAATCGGTTGAATTGCAGAGTCTGACTCGGCAGTTCCCTGTGGTGGGTTAGCGCCCAGAGGAACCGACCGCCGTGTTGTTGACTGCTCTGTGCCATAACCGGAAGTTCATAATCCTGGTTCAGGGCACCATGGGCGTTCGATAATGTCCGCAACGGCCGCACGACGTAGGGTGGATTAGAAGCGCTTTGCGCTTCGTAATCCACCGATCCGCCGAAGGTTTAAATTGGCGGCGGCCGTGTACAAATCACCTGTTGCAGGCACATTCAAGGGTGTTAAAAACCGGGCCGAAGCCAACGAACATCTCCGGCAGAACCGGCGGATTACGGCGCAAGCGCCTAATCCGCCCTACGCATAAACAACGCCGTCAGAGTACCAATCCTGCGAATTTCTAAGACCGGTTATGGCACACTGCTGACTGTCAGGTCGTTCCGGCTTCCTTCAGATTCCCCCCTTTGCCACCCAATACTTGGGTTCGTCACGGTCGGTGCTGATAAAGTGTCTATACTGGAATTGGGTGCCGTGCCTTTTCTGGTGCCTTTATCGGAGTTCCTCCAGAGGTGCCTATGTTCAAGGATCTTGTTCGTTTTTATTGGTCGCTGTGGGCGCAGATGTCCTGGCAGCCACACTGGTTGAACAGCCGCGACCCGGACGCAGAGCATTTTCATCGGCGTCGTTTCACCCACAAGTATCGTGAAAAGCAGCGCATTGTCCGCAGTGTCTGGTTCAGTGCGGGAGTAGTGATGCTGGCGTTTCCCCAGCCCCATGTGGTGATTGCACTATTGTTGTTCACCACATTTCTTTCTTTTTGTATTCTCGACGAAACCGAGTAGTGTTTATTCGGTGTTCTCTCTCTGTCTATGCTTTAGTCCCGTCGCAGTCGGTCGCTAACGGCGATGGGGTTGGGGTAGTTGAAAATGACAATGTAGCTCGATACCAGGAAGGTTATGATGGCGGTCGCCTGGATCAGTACCGATGCTTTTTCTCCAATCAGCGCGGCGTTTGATGCGACGAACGCGATCAGCAGCGAAAATTCACTGATTTGACCCAATCGGAAACCGATATCCCAGGCAAGGCTGGTTTTTTCGCTAAGACGTCCGAGCAGGAAGCGGAAGGTCATCGGTTTGATGACGAGTATGGCGGTGGCCAGGAGCGAGGCGGCGACGATGATATCGGGCAGCAGGGAGAGGTTGAATTGCGCTCCAATTGAAAAGAAGAAGAGGATAAGAAAAAAGTCGCGCAGGGGTTTGAGATTAATGGCGATGTATTGGGCGATGGGGCTGGTGGCAATGGAAATGCCGGCGATAAAGGCGCCGATTTCTGCAGAGAGGCCGGCGTAGGCGGCGAGTTCGGCGAAGCCGAGGCACCAGCCGATGGCGAGCAGGAAGATATATTCGTGGAAGCGATCGAATTTGTGGATGAGCTTTAGCAGCACGTATTTTACGAAGACGAAGGCAAACAGTCCCAGTAAGGGCAGGGCGATGAGTGTGGTACCGAGCTGGGAGAGGTCGACTTCACCGACGTCACCGCTGAGCAGGATCATCAGGCAGAGGATGGCGAGGAAGTCCTGCATCAACAGAAGTCCCACCATGAGTTCACCGGTGTGTTTGTGGTGCAGCACAGTGGTGGGCAGGAGCTTGATGCCGATAATGGTACTGGAGAACATCATGGCCATGCCAATGACGAGGTTTTCCATGTGGGAAAAACCGAAAGCATAACCCACGCCGTAGCCGCCCAGAGCGAAAACCGCGGAGCTGATGAGGCCGACACTGGTGGCTTTTTTGAGAACGGCAAAGAGGGCTTTGGGCTGCATGTCCAGGCCGAGCAGAAACAGCAGAAAGATAATACCGATGTGGGACATGTCGGTAACCAGCGACAGATCGGTAATAAAGCCCAGTCCATAGGGGCCGAGCAGCGCCCCCAGTGCGATGTAAGCAACCAAAAGCGGTTGGCGTGTGTAGAGCGCCAGTGAGGCAATGACGGCGGCGCCGGTGAATATCAAAAAGAACGACTGGAAAATCGAATCGTGCATGTCCTTGCGCTTGTTCCGCAGTGTAAAGGGTCTTTGTACCTTAATTTGGTCGCCTTTGCGAGGCGCTCTCTAAAGATTGATGAGTATATGGGAGAAAGTGACCGGGGCGGAGTTACGAGCGTGGAAAAAAGTACGGCCGCAAGGTGTTGAAGCCTGCGGCCGTATTTTTTGCATCGACTGTTTGGTTGTCGACTTAAACCTGGCGTTTGATTAAGCCCTGCGGCGGAACAGCGGCAGGGGCTGGTCGACGCTGGCCTGGTAGCCTTCGGTAAAGTCGTTCAAGGACTCGATCGCTGCTGCAAGGTCAATGGAGTCATCCAGATCAAAGCTGTTGAATCCGCAACGCTTGAGGTAGCAGAGTTGGTCACGGATAACACCCCCGATTGCGCGCAGTTCGCCGGTGAAGCCGTGGCGTTCGCGCAGCAGACGAGCGGTGGAGAATCCGCGTCCGTCCATAAAGCCGGGAAAGTTGACCGCGATCAGGGGCAGCTTGGAGGCGTCGTCACCTATTTCGTCTGCCAGTTGGTCGCTGTCCAGCCATACGCCGATTTCATCAGCCCGCTGTGACAGGGTTTCTTTTTGTGCGTGCCAGACGTTCAGCGGCACAATCACCTGGCCGGCCGGGACTTCGGTGCTGGCGTCATCGGAGGCGGCCAGCAGTTGCCAGTTATCTTCAGCAATGGCGCTGTCTTTAATCAGCTTTGGCATAGACCTTCTCCTTGAACGGGGCCAGACCAATACGGCGGTAAGTGTCGATAAATTGCTCGCCGTCTACGCGTTGACCCACGTAGACATCAATCAGTTTCTGTACCACAGCGGCCATCTCTTCGGCGCCGAAGGCAGGGCCGAGCACTTTGCCGAGGCTGGCGTCGGTGCCGGCGTTTCCGCCGAGCTGGACCTGATAGAATTCTTCGCCTTTTTTGTCCACACCCAAAATGCCAATATGGCCCACGTGGTGGTGACCACAAGCGTTCATACAGCCGGAGATGTTGAGGTCTAGATCGCCCAGGTCGTAGAGGTAATCCAGGTCGTCGAATTGACGCTGAATAGACTCAGCAATGGGCAGGGACTTGGCATTGGCCAGGGAGCAGAAATCGCCGCCCGGGCAGCAGATCAGGTCGGTCAGTGTGCCAATGTTGGGAGTGGCGAATCCGCCGCTCCTGGCAGCTTGCCAGAGTTCGAACAGTTGCTCCTTGCGTACGTCACCCAGCACGATGTTTTGTTCGTGAGTGGTGCGTACCTCACCGAAGCTGAATTTGTCGGCCAGCTCTGCGATGGCTTCCAGCTGGCTGTCGGTGATATCGCCGGGGGCGACGCCGGTAGGCTTCAGGGACAGTGATACGGCCGCGTAGCCGGGCTGGCGGTGTTCGCGAACGTTGCGCTGCAGCCATTTGGCAAACGCGGGATTGTCGTCGCTGAGTTTCTGCAGATCGCTATCGGCAGCAGTATCGTCCAATTGGGCGTAGTCCGGCTGCGGGAAGAAGCGGGTGGCGCGTTGGATTTCTTCGCTGGTCAGGGCGGTCGGCCCTTCTTTCAGACGCTGGAATTCCTCTTCCACTTTGGCTGCAAACTGCTCGGGGCCCATGGCCTTGACCAGAATCTTGATGCGCGCCTTGTACTTGTTGTCCCTGCGTCCGAGCTGATTGTAGACGCGTACAATCGCGTCCAGGTAGGACAGCAGGTTTTCTTCGGGCAGGAATTCGTTGATGACGGAGCCGAGAATCGGCGTACGGCCCAGGCCGCCGCCTACAAGCACTTTGAAGCCCACTTCGCCAGCGTCGTTGCGCAGTACCTGCAGGCCAATGTCGTGCACCTGGATGGCAGCGCGGTCTTCAGCGGCCCCCGTCACGGCAATCTTGAACTTGCGCGGCAAGAAAGCGAATTCGGGGTGGAAGGACGACCACTGGCGAATAATTTCGCAATAAGGACGGGGGTCGACCACTTCGTCCTTGGCAATACCGGCAAACTGATCGGAGGTGGTGTTACGGATACAGTTTCCGCTGGACTGGGTCGCGTGCATTTCCACTTCAGCCAGTTCGCTGAGAATATCAGGCACTTCGGCGAGATCCGGCCAGTTGAACTGGATGTTCTGACGAGTACTGATGTGGCAGTAACCTTTGTCGTAATGGCGGGCTACATAGGCCAGCTTGCGCAGTTGCTTGGAGCTGAGCATGCCGTAGGGGACGTTGATCCGCAGCATGGGGGCCAGGCGCTGAACATAGAGGCCGTTTTGCAAGCGCAAGGGGAGGAACTCTTCTTCTTTGAGTTCGCCGGCAAGATATCGCTCGGTCTGGCCTCTGAACTGGGCCACACGTTCGCCGATGATCTTGTGATCATACTCGTCGTATTGGTACATATAAAAAGTACACCTGGTTTTTCTGTGGTTATTCGAAACAGATGGCCAAGACATCGGCTTCGATCACGGTTGGGACAACTAATTGTTTAAGATCAGTGACTTGTCCACTAAAAGAGGCGCGAAGGATACACCAAATCGTGTATTACCGCGAGTGGCGAAAATGGGGCGAAAAGTAACGCCAAAAGTTACCCCTTATGTGTAAGTTGTTGAAGCTATGGGCAATTTAAGACAATTTATGAATAAGCTGATTTTTTCGCTTGATAGACTAAATTCTTATATGTTTAGAATCGTAAAGCTAGAGCTTGTCTAGCGACTTCTGTTCATACGTTAGCGGAGAATAACAATAATGCACGATGAATTTGAGATGCAGGAACCCGGTGATAGCACAGCCGATGCCATTGCGGCAGTGGCACTGATCGCCATTTTTGTTGCCACTTGTGTATTCTGGGTCAGCGGCCAGTAATCGTCGCTGATTCAGTTTCCTTCTTTGCTGAGCCGGTGCGGTCAGCGAAGAGGCAATGATCGAATTCATAAAACGGCAGGGTGTCTCATCCTGGCGTTTTTCCTGAGTATATGATTGACTGGTCTATTATTGATATTGAAATCATATAAACGTTGCTTGTGATCCTCCGATGACCTTTGCCCTTAATCAAAGCTATACCTATTGGATTTCCCGGCTTGCGAATCTGCTGCAGGAAAGTTTCAACCGGGAGCTTCAAACCCTGGATGTGACCTGGCCCCAGTGGATGGTGGTCAATACTGTTTCCCGGGGGGTGGCGGATACTCCGGCCGAGGTGGCCCGGCAGTTGGGCGTTGACCGATCTGCTGTCACACGACTGCTGGACCGCCTGGAGAAAAAGGGGCTGTTGCAACGCCAGCACAGTCAGCAGGACAGACGTTCAGTGACTTTGAGTATGACCCCCGGCGGCGCGCTTATGGTTGAGCATATGGATGAGGCCGCTGAACGCCATCAGCGGGACATACTCGCAACCTTGCCGGAATCGGAGCAACAAATGCTCAAGCTGCAATTGTCCCGGCTGTTAAGAGAGTTGGGCGTGGAATCCAGAGATACCTGGAAATCCTGGCGTTCAGCTCGGTAGTACGGCTTGCACCACTCCGTAGACAGCGGCAATAAAGGCCAATGTGAAAATAATACCGGCGATAATAAACACCCAGATGTTGCCGTGTTTAAAATCCCGTTCGCGGTTATGTTGGCTTTGCACCCCAAAGGCGGCGGCAAAGGTACTGGCGATCACGGCCAGTAGCCCCGGTTGTTGTTCGTCGTCCATTCCTGATACTCCCATTGCCATTTCCGGAAACTCCTGAGTTCAAGAGTACCAGTCCCCAAACGGTTGCGGTAGGGGAGTATCAATGGTTGGCAAGCTGCTGGGCTGAGGAGGACTTGATGTTGTTCTTCTTCAGTGTTTCCCGGGCCTGGCGGTAGTCCCAAAGGCCAATACGCAATCGGTAATAGCACATTTTGCGCTGCTCGACGGGTATATCGTTGCAGCTGCTGCGCAGCTTGCGGTACTCATTGACTATGCTGATGGCCAGCTCAATTTCTGCCTGGCTGGGTTTGGTTTGCGCGGCGAGGCTGGTCGCCGGGCAGGTAGTGAGAAGCAAAGCAAGAGCTAAAGCGCGGAACACGTGGGTGTCTCCCTTAACCGGCAGGGAACAGAGACGCTCATTCTAGAGACTTTAGATGACAATTTTCTTACGGGATCAGGATGTCAGTCTCTCAGGCTGATACATCAATATTAGGCGTTGGAGCGTCGTTGTTGATAGCGTCAAATCGATCCTGCAGTTGATTGCGCTGCTCCTGGTTGGTGTTCTGGCCATCAATAGCCTGCTGGGCGAGTTCATCCTGTGTTGGTTCAACGATGTCATTGACGGTCTCGGTATTGTTATCTGTATCGGTATTGCTGCCAGTATTGCGCAATAGCAGCTGATTGAGGTCCGTCGTTTCGATGCTCGGCTGAACGCTGTTGCTCGGAGGGGGTTCAGAGGGAGGTGGTTCTGTTGGGGTGGCCACTGGCTCAGGCGTTTGCACCGGTTCGGGTTCGGGCGTGCTCAGGCGCTCATTGCGGGGCACCGGTGGTGTGGGGGCTGTGCCGGAAAGAACGTTGACTTCCATAGTGGAGCTCCTCTGAATCCTTCTAGAGTATAGCTCCCTGGGAATGATCAACAGCAGATTAGATCAATTGCAGCTGTTTAATTAATAGTCAATTGCTATGTGTTCGGGGCCGAACGGCCCCGATTGCGTCGCGAAGTGGGTTTAATCCTGGTAACCCGGGCTGATTCAGTAATCGAGCACCGGTTGTAACCAGCGCTCCAGCTCTGTGACGCTCATGCCTTTGCGTTGTGCCAGCGACTCCACCTGATCCTTCTGGATCTTGCCAGTGTTGAAGTAACGCGACTCCGGGTGAGAGAAGTACCAGCCGCTGACGGCCGCTGCTGGATACATGGCAAAGTGCTCGGTCAGTTCCACACCAATGCGCGCCTCCGCGTCCAGGAGTTTGAACAGGGTGGCTTTCTCACTGTGGTCAGGACAGGCCGGATAGCCGGGAGCCGGGCGGATGCCGGTGTAGGCCTCTTTGATTAGCTCCTCATTGCTGAACTGCTCATCCGGTGCGTAACCCCAGAGTTCGCGACGTACTTTTTCGTGCATATGTTCCGCAAAGGCTTCCGCCAGGCGATCAGCCAGTGCTTTAACCATAATGCTGCTGTAGTCATCGTGAGCATCTTCATAGGATTTGGCCAGGGCTTCGGCGCCTATGCCCGCAGTCGTGACAAAGCCTCCAATGTAGTCCTCCACACCCGTATCATCGGGAGCAATAAAGTCCGCCAGCGACGTGTTGGGTCTGGTATTGCCAGGTTTCTGCACCTGTTGGCGAATATGATGCAGCCGAGCCAGTTCGCTGCCGCGTGAATCATCGGCGTAGACCGCAATATCGTCGGCATTAACGCTGTTGGCAGGCCAAAAACCGACAACCGCTCGGGCGGTCAGTAATTTCTCATCGATGATCTTCTTGAGCAGTGCCTGAGCGTCGTTGTACAGGTTGGTTGCCGCCTCGCCCACCACATCGTCTTCCAGGATGCGGGGGAATTTGCCCACCAGGTCCCAGGAGATAAAAAATGGGGTCCAGTCGATACGCTCCACCAACTCTTCCAACGGATAACCATCAAACACTTTGACGCCAGTAAAGCGGGGTTTGGCGGGTGTATAGTTGCCCCAGTCAAACTTCGGTCCACTCTGGATGGCCTCTGCGTAGGTGCGGACCACACCGCGGGCCTTGCGGCCGGCATTGCGTTCGCGCACCTTCTCGTATTCTTCGCGAGTGTCACTCAGGAACTTGTCCCGCAGTTCGTCCGACAGCAGGCTGGTGGCCACCCCCACTGCCCGGGAGGCGTCCGCCACATAAGCTACCTGGTTGATATTCAGGTTGGGGTCGATTTTAACTGCAGTGTGGGCCTTGGATGTGGTGGCGCCGCCGATCAACAGGGGTTTGTTGATGCCCTGGCGTTCCATCTCTTTGGCCACTGTCACCATTTCATCCAGGGATGGGGTGATCAGACCAGACAGGCCGATGATGTCGCAGTTTTCCTCGACGGCCACTTGCAGGATTTTCTCGCAAGGCACCATCACGCCCAGGTCCACCACCTCAAAATTGTTGCACTGCAGTACCACACCCACAATATTCTTGCCGATATCGTGTACATCGCCTTTTACGGTGGCCATCAGGATCTTGCCGTTACTCTCGGCGCCTTCTTCTTTCTCATCCTCGATAAAGGGCTGCAGATGAGCGACCGCCTGTTTCATGACCCGGGCGGATTTAACCACCTGAGGCAGAAACATTTTACCCTCGCCAAACAGATCGCCAACCACATTCATGCCATCCATCAAGGGACCTTCGATCACGTCCAGGGGGCGACTGGTTTCAAGCCTGGCGGCTTCGGTGTCTTCGATAATATGGGTGGTAATTCCTTTGACCAGTGCGTGCTCAAGGCGTTTTTTGGTGGGCCAACCACGCCATTCCTGGTCTTCTTCCTGGCGTCCGCCACTGCCGTCGCCACGGAATTGATCGGCGATCTCCAGCAGTGCTTCAGTGGCATTAGAGTTGCGGTTATTGACCACGTCTTCGACCTTATCGCGCAAATCTGCGGGCAGATCGTCGTAAACCGCCAGTTGACCGGCGTTGACGATGCCCATATTGAGCCCGGCCTTGATGGCGTGGTACAGGAATACGGAGTGAATGGCTTCACGTACGGGGTTATTGCCACGGAAGGAGAAGGACACGTTGGAGATGCCGCCCGATACTCCGGCATGGGGCAGATTTTTGCGAATCCAGCGGGTGGCTTCAATAAAGTCGACGGCGTAATTGTTGTGCTCGTCAATACCGGTGGCAACCGCAAATACGTTGGGGTCGAAAATAATGTCGGCGGGATTAAAACCGACCTTGTCCACCAGCACCCGATAGGAGCGTTCGCAGATTTCGATTTTGCGCTGCTGGGTGTCGGCCTGACCCTGTTCATCAAAGGCCATGACCACAACGGCGGCGCCATAGCGCTGGCACAGGCGCGCCTTGTCGATAAACTCCTGCTCGCCTTCCTTGAGGCTGATGGAGTTGACGACGGGCTTGCCCTGGATGCATTTGAGGCCGGCTTCGATAACTTCCCACTTGGAGGAGTCGACCATAATAGGCACGCGTGCAATTTCCGGTTCGCTGGCGATCAGGTTGCAGAAACGGACCATGGCCGCTTCGGCATCCAGCATGCCCTCATCCATATTGATATCGATCACCTGGGCGCCGTCTTCCACCTGCTGCTGAGCGACCTCCAGCGCGGTATCGTAATCCTCTTCGATAATCAGGCGCTTGAAGCGAGCTGAACCAGTCACGTTGCAGCGTTCACCCACATTTACAAACAGGGAATCGGCGGTAATGTTAAAAGGCTCCAACCCGGACAGGCGGCAGGCGGGCTCGATCTCGGGAATCTGGCGCGGCGGATGTTTGGCTACCGCGTCGGCAATAGCCTTGATATGGCCGGGTGTGGTACCACAGCAACCGCCGACGATGTTGAGGAAACCACTGGAGGCAAATTCCTCCACGATAGGTGCCATGGCTGCGGGCTCCTGATCATATTCTCCGAATTCATTCGGCAGGCCAGCGTTGGGGTGCGCGGAGACGTAACAGCCGGCAACCCGGGACAGCTCCTGCACATACTGGCGCAGCTCTTCAGCGCCCAAAGCACAGTTCAAACCGATGGAGAGAGGCTTGGCGTGTGCCAGCGAGTTATAGAAGGCTTCGGTGGTCTGACCGGACAGAGTGCGGCCGGAGGCATCGGTAATGGTGCCGGAGATCATGATAGGCAGCTCGACATTCTCCCGCTCGAAATACTCCTGTACCGCATAGATCGCTGCCTTGGCGTTGAGTGTGTCGAAGATGGTTTCGATCAGAATGATATCGACACCGCCCTTGACCAGACCATCGCAGGATTCAATATAGTTTTCCACCAGCTCATCAAAGGTGACGTTGCGGGCGCCCGGGTCGTTGACGTTCGGAGAAATGGAGCAGGTGCGGCTGGTGGGGCCAATCACACCGGCAACAAACCTGGGCTTGTCAGGGTTTTTGGCGGTCACTGAATCGGCGGCCTCACGGGCGACGCGGGCCGAGGCCAGATTGATCTCGTGGGCAAGATCTTCCATGTCGTAGTCCGCCATGGAGACACGGGTACCGTTGAAGGTGTTGGTCTCGATAATGTCGGCACCGGCTTCCAGGTACGCGGTATGGATGTCCCGGATGATGCCTGGCTGGGTGATCGACAGCAGATCGTTATTGCCAGCAATATCCATGTGGTAATCCGCAAAACGCTTGCCTCGATAGTCGGCCTCTTGCAGTTTATAACCCTGGATCATGGTTCCCATGCCGCCGTCGAGGATCAGGATGCGTTGCTGAATGGCACTTTTCAGGGCGTCGATGCGATGGTTTCTGTCAGACATGGGTAAACCTGTATTCGAAAGATTCGGGTGGTGATGGATAAATCTATATCAAAATATTTTGATGTAGGTCGGCATTCTAGCAGAATCCCTCCGGCAGACCCAAATGAAAGATAGATCATTACCTATAGCCACAATGGATTTCTGGTTTTTATAAAAGGGTCTTTCCCCTAAAATAGCGCTACTCTCCCTAAGAGAGCTTTCAGGAGTCAGAGGTACCCATTCGAATGGTCAACGTGAATATTACTGAATCTGCCCAGGAGTATCTGGCGGAGCTGCTCAGCAAACAGGACTGCGAAGGTATTTCCATTCGTATGTTCGTCGCCAATCCCGGCACCCCTCAGGCAGAGACCTGCATCGCCTATTGCCGCCCCGGTGAAGAGCAGGAAGGAGACCTGGAGATGCCTCTCAAGGGCTTCAAGGCCTACTTCGAAGAGCGTAGTCTGCCGTTCCTGGAGGACGCCAAGGTCGATTATTCTCCCGACCGCATGGGTGGCCAGCTGACGATTCGGGCACCCAATTCCAAAATGCCTCAAGTCAACGATGACAGTCCGATCGAAGATCGAATTAATTACGTCCTCTACAATGATATCAACCCCGGTCTGGCTTCCCATGGGGGCAACGTCTCTTTGGTGGAGTTCACTGAAGACAAATATGCCGTACTGATGTTTGGCGGTGGTTGCCAGGGCTGCAGTGCGGTGGACGTCACCTTGAAGGAAGGTGTTGAAAAGACTCTGATGGAGAAAATCCCGGAATTGGCCGGTGTGCGTGATGGCACAGACCATACCGACGCATCTCACGCCTATATGTAACCAGATCCCGCGGTTGTCGCTGACCGCGGGTTTCCTGTCCCTATTGACCCTGTGACCAGGGGTTAACCCCTAGTAAGCTCTTCGCAATATTCAACGCTTGTGGAGATAATCATGGCTTACAGCACCATTAACTATGCGCTTGACAATCATGTTCTGACCATCACCCTTAATCGCCCCGAACAGATGAACGCCTTTACCGTAACCATGGCGGATGAGCTGGTGGACGCCTTTAAGCGGGCAAGCGCCGACGACGAGGTTCGGGCGGTAGTGGTCACTGGGGCAGGTAAGGCATTTTGCGCGGGCATGGATCTGAGTGTCGACGGCAACGTGTTCGGGCTCGACGAAACCCTGCGTCCCACCATGGAGGATATGGAAAACCGGTTTGACGATCCGGACTTTGTGTCTGCCGTGCGCGATACCGGCGGACTGGTAACCCTGGCTATCTACGATTGCACCAAGCCAGTGATCGGCGCTATCAACGGGGCTGCTGTGGGCATTGGGGCTACCATGACATTGGCCATGGATATTCGCCTGATGTCGGAAAAGGCCCGCATCGGCTTTGTATTCAATAAGATCGGTATTACCCCGGAAGCCTGCTCCACTTGGTTTCTGCCCAGGATTGTGGGGATCTCGAAGGCATTGGAGTGGACCTACAGCGCCGAGATTCTAAGTGCAGAACAGGCCTGCGAGGGCGGTTTGGTGAAAGAGGTGGTGAGCGCGGATCAATTGCTGGATAAAGCCTATGCCATGGCGCGCCATATTGCGGATAATGCCTCACCGGTTGCTATCGCCATGACCCGGCAAATGATGTACCGCAACGCTGCCATGCCGCACCCGCGTGATGCCCACAAAGTTGATTCGCTGGCAATTTTCTACCAGAGCCTGGCAGATGGTCGCGAAGGGGTGAATTCCTTTTTGGAGAAACGGGCGCCGCAGTTCAGGCAAACGGCGCCGAAGGACTTGCCAGATTTTTATCCGTGGTGGGATTAAATCCGGGGAGGGGGATTACTTGATCAGTCGGCCATGACCGAGAATGGTTTGGTAATGCTCCAGCTGCGACGGTGAGGTAACCTCGGTGCAGGTGACCTCTACCGGGTGATTGTCAACCCAGTGAATCAGGCACTGTCGGAACTTGCGCTGCTTGCCCTTGCCGGTGGCAATCAGGAACATACAACGACTGGAGCTGAGGTTGCGAGCGTTCATCAGCTGTGCCGCCATGCGAACGCATTCCTGCTGTTCGGGGTTCTTTTGGGAGCACAGAAACACATAATCAATCCCCATCATCTGCGAAAGATAGACGTCGATCGAGTTCTTTTGTGGTTCGATGGGCTGGGCCAACGACCGGATGCTGGTCTTAAGTTCAGTCACTTCTGGCCGAAAATCGGCCGAGCTTAGTGCGCTCATTATTTATTATTCTCCGGCATGGTACCTGTTTATGCTGGGGAGTTTGAACTTCCCGGTACCTATATTGTTATAGCTTTCTGCCTTTTTTCTCGCGCCTTTCCATGTTCTTGTGTGACTTTCGGGTCAACAACGAGGCAAAAGAGGGAATGCCCTATTGCGCGAGCCAGTCTACGGATATTACAGAATTATTGAAGAAATACCACTGTAAATGGGACTTTAGTCTAGGAAAATAAAAACGGGCCCTAAGGCCCGTTTTGAGGTGTTGCCGGCAACAGGGAAGGTCGGCGTCAGGCGTTCTTTTTAGAACTCTTGCGCTGCTTGAGCGGTGTTGCCAGTTTTGTTGCCATCTCAGTGAGAGTTCGTTCGGTGGTTTCCCAGTCGATACAGGCATCGGTTACAGAGACGCCGTACTGCAGATCGTCCAGGTTGGAGGAGATTTTCTGGTTACCTGGCCCGATATTACTTTCAATCATGATACCAATGATGGTTTCGTTACCCTCAATGATCTGATTGGCAATGTTGTCCATGACCAGCGGCTGCAGTTCGTGGTTCTTGTTGGAGTTCGCGTGGCTGCAGTCCACCATGATGTTGGTGGAAACGCCTGCTTTTTGCAGTTCCTGCTCACACAGTGCGATTGAAACAGAATCATAGTTAGGCTTGCCGGCGCCGCCGCGCAGCACCACATGGCCGTATGGGTTACCGCGGGTATGAGTAATAGCCACCTGGCCCTCGTGGTTTATACCGAGGAAGCGGTGCGGGCTGGAAACGGATTCCAGTGCATTGATGGCTACGGTCAGGCCACCGTCGGTGCCATTCTTGAAACCCACCGCAGAAGACAGGCCACTGGCCATTTCGCGATGAGTCTGGGACTCGGTGGTACGGGCGCCAATCGCGGACCAGGAAATCAGATCTTGAACATACTGCGGTGAGATGGGGTCCAGAGCCTCGGTGGCGGTGGGCAGCCCCATTTCCGAAACATCCAGCAGCAGCTGGCGGGCAGTGTGCAGACCGTCCTGGATCTTAAAGGAGTCGTCCAGGTAAGGATCGTTGATCAGACCTTTCCAGCCCACGGTTGTGCGGGGTTTTTCAAAATAGACACGCATGACAACATAAAGGGTGTCGCTGACGGCATCAGCCAGCTTCTTAAGGCGCTGGGCATAATCCTTGGCGGCTTTCACATCGTGAATAGAACAGGGGCCCACCACCACCATCAGACGGTGATCCTCGCCAGTGAGGATATTGCGAACCGTTTCGCGTCCTTCAGTTACAGTCTTGCGGGCCGCCTCGGAAAGCGGCATCTCATTTTTCAGCTCAGTTGGGGAAATCAGAATTTCCTGGGAGACAATATTGAGATCGTCTACGGCGAATTCGGTCATGGATAGGTCCATCAATCATTATAAAAAGGCGCTTATTCTACTGAAAACCAGGGGCCAACTGTAGGGGTTTTTCCTGTCAGGGCATTTTATCGTCGCTCCAGTTAACTTCCTGCAGGCGGCCCAACATTGGGAAATAGAGCGCCGCTTTGGGGGGTGGCCCCGGGTCTTGGACAAATAGCTGGCAGTAACGTCGCAGCTGGTTTTGGTACTGCCGTACTTCCACCTCCAGAAATTCCTCCAATGTCTGGTTTGCCGAGGGTTCGCTGCTCTTATAGTCGACCACCCACCGCTGGTTCTTTTCATCGACAAAAGTGCGATCAATGATCAGGTTTCGAGCTTTTGTGGTTCCACTCCAGAGAGAGAGTTCGGCCTCTCCATGGCGGTGATTTCCCAGAATCCAACGGCCGGCGGGGTCTTCCAGGGTGCGGCGCAGGCCCAGCTCCAGACGGTCCAGCGCCTGGGGCAGATCCTTGCCGTTGACGCCCAGCTCCCGCAGCTGAACCCGCCAAAAATCTTTCTGACGCTCAATCCTGGCGCTGTCCCAAAGCAACAGATCGGTTCCGGCGATCTGAGCCAGGCAGCGGTGTAAGACAGTGCCGGTATGTCGTGCGGCACGGTGGCGATAACCCTCATCGGAGACCTGGTTGTCTTCGTCGTCGGTTTCCCGCCCGCGGTAGGCGGCAAGCAGACTGCCCGGCACAGACACCGGTCGACGCCAGTGAGGGCTTAAGCGACGAAGATACGCCAAAGGTTCTTCTGCCTCTGTTCGGGATTGCTCACCCGATTGTCTGTGGAGTTGCGCCTGATGTTCCAGTTGTGGCCAAAGTGAATACAGCAGGCTGCCGCTCGCCGGTGCCTTGCAGCCATCCTTTTTGTTGTCGCTATTGACCAGGGCCAGTAAGTGCAGCCGCTTGATGGCTCTGGTGCAGCCGACATAGAGCAGCCTGGTGGACTCCAGCTGGTTCTTGACCTTTTGTTCGTGACGCAGGAACTGGTACAAAGGATCGGGATCGTCACCCGTGGCCGACAATGGGCTGAGCAACAACTGTTTTTGGTGCCCGCGGTTGATGCGCTCCTGCCAGATCAGCAGAGGTTTATCGTCAGCGCGCTGGCCTTTATCCAGGCCGGGGATGATGACGGTGTCGAATTCCAGGCCCTTGGACTTGTGGATGGTCATTACCTGAATCTGCGGACCGGCTTCGGTCGCCGGGCGCGCATAGAGTTGATTCACCGCCAATTGGAACTCCTGCCAGCGCTCGATACGACCGCCACTGTCGTAGCGCTCCAGCAGCGCAAAAAAGTCCCGAGCGTTGTCGAGATCGATATGATCAAACAGTGCTGCCGGTCCGCCCAGAGCCAGCCATAGCCCTTCGATTCTATGTCTCAAGCTTTTGCGCGAGCGCTGTTTCCAGGTCTGGATCAACTGCGGGGCAGCGCGATTAAGAATAGCCTGGCCGTCAGCGCTGATGATGCCATCAAACGGATTGTTGGCAGCGGGCAGCAGCGATTTTTCTAACTGCTGAATGATTAAAGGCTGTTGCCTGGTGTCTTCACCGCTGTCTTCGATGTGGGTAGCCACCACCAGCAAATCCGCATGGTCGAGGCCAATCCAGGGGCTGCGCAGCAGTGCCAGCCAGGCGTTGCGATCGCTCGGATCCAGCTGGGCTCTGGTCAGACTTATCAGATCCACAACGGCCATGCGATTGGCCAGGGGCTCGATATCGGTGGCCTGCCAGGGTAATCCGGCCGCCTGCAAGGTCGGAATCACGGCCTGTAAATGGGGCCTGCTACGCACCAGTATGGCGATGCTGCCTTGCGGGTCTTCAATCCGCGCCTGTTTGGCCAATTCGACGACGGCCTCGGCTTCAGCGTTGCGGTCCGGGTGATCGACAAATAACTGTGCCTGAACTGCGGGACCCTCCAGCTCCGGCTTGAAGGCGATTGAGCCGGAATAGCACACCGCGCCGCGGGAGATATCGTCGCTTTCCGGAAACGCCTGTTCAAAGGTGTGGTTGACCCAGTCCACCACGCCGGTTTGAGAGCGGAAATTGACGGTCAGATTCAGGGGCTGCAGTGGCACGTCGCCGATACCTGCTTTACGCGCATCCAGAAAGATACCCACATTGGCATCCCGGAAGCCATAACAGGACTGCATGCCATCGCCCACGATAAACAGTGTGCGGCCATCGTCGGGTTGCCAACCGGCGGTCAGTTTTTCCAGCAATTGCAGTTGCGGCGAGGCGGTATCCTGGAATTCATCGACGAGAATGTGACGAATCTGGTGGTCCAGAATCAGGCTGAGATCGGTGGGTTCGTCAGCACTGCCCAGAGCATAGAGCGCGCCCTGGGTGATTTCGCTGAAGTCCGTGGCGTTGAGCTGGCGGAATACTAACTTGAGTTGCCCCACCACATGGGGCATAAGGCGGGTCAGGCTGTCCAGCAGCCGCCATTGTTGATGGTGATAGCGCGGCGGTGGCAACAGGCGGATAAACTGCAGCGCCGATAACAATCCAGTCTGTTCAGATAGCTCTGCCAGCAGTGCCGCCATGGCCTCTTTGCGGGCTTTGGCGGCCTCCTTGCCGGCTTTATCAGTACCGGCAGGGAAACCGCAATTTTTGTTGAGGCCCCGTGGCGAACGCCAGTCACCTTTCTGAGTGAGCAGCAGCTCTGCGACATGGCGCCAGGGGGTAAGTGCTGCGGGGGAATCCTCCGGCAACCCGACCATTCCTGCGAGCCGGCAAATGTCGCTGTCGGGTTTGTCTTTCAGGCAGTTATTGCCGGCATAGTCAGCCAGCAGGCACAGATCACTTTCCCAGGGCAGCAGATGTTCGGAGACCTGTTGCAGACTTTCGCCAATCATTTCATTCAGAACGCCTTCGAGATAATCCTTGGCGTCTCTTGCACTCAGCAGTGGCAGCAACCACTGATCGCGCTTTGCCAGCAGGCCGATCAAAAGATTGCTGACGGCATCCAGATTGTTGTCCAGGTGCGTCAGCAGCGCTGCCAGATCTTCGCGCAGCGGTCCTTCCTGTTCCAGGTCCGACAGTGTCATTTCCACAGCCTGACGGTAGGCTGTGGAGGGGTGTTCCAGTAATTGCGTGGTGCCACCGATGCCGCTGCTGACGGGATTGAACTGCGTCAGTGAGCGGCAAAGGCCATCAATGGTCTGGATTCGGAGTCGGTTGGGGTTGCGCAGCAGCTGCCAGTTTTTCTCCCGGTCCCTGGCGATAACCGCCTGGGCCAGGTCCCAGGACAATTGCTCGTGGGGCTGTTCCGGCCGTTCGGTATTGGCACCCCGGGTAATCGCTTCCACAATACGTTCGCGCATTTCGGCTGCGGCCTTGCGGGTAAAGGTGATACACACCACCTCTTCGGGCTGGTTACATAAGGGCAGTAACGTGAGCACTCTTTGGGTCAGCAATCCGGTCTTTCCCGAACCCGCCGGTGCGGTCACGGCAAAAGAGTTGCCGGGGTCCAGTGCCCGCTGTCTGGCTTCGTAATCAGCTGGCTGCATGATCCGCTCCCTGCTTAAAGGCTTGTTTTAACGGTTCCTGCTCCTGCCAGCGAAAAATCGGTGACAGTGCCTCATAGAAACGTTGCAGTTGCGGCGATTTGAACCCAGGATCGGCGTTGCCTTGGAGAAAGTCCTCACCCAATTGTCCTAACGTGGTACGCCAATGATTGAGAATGTCGGGCCAGTTTTCCGGCAGATCCAGTTCGCCACCTCGGGCCGTCGGAATGATGCCGTCGTGCTCGCCGGGTAATTCACCCAAGCCCTTGATCGCTACTTCGCGGGCATTGATTTGAGCAAAAACTACCGCCTCCACATCAGCCTTGTAACAGAGGCTATAGAGTGGAAGTTGAGGTTCTTCCGGCCGATCACTGCCCCAGCTGCGAGGCGAGGGATTGCCGGTTTTGTAATCGATCAGGATCAGCTCGCCGCTGTCGAGGCGATCAAGACGGTCCAGCCTTAACCGCAGTGGTAATCCGGCAAATTCCGTTTGGATAGACTCTTCATAGGACTGCACGGTAAAGGCGGGGCGTTGTTTTTCCAGCTCCAGCCATTGCAGAATCAATTGTTGTTGGCGGCGTTTTTCCAGCTGCAGATACCGCTCCCCAAGCTGATCCGGTTGTTTCAACCGATAGGCTTGCAGATGACGGTCGAGGCAGGTATCCACCAGGGATTGCAATTCGGTTTGCGCAAGCTCCAGCAATGCCTTTTGGTGCTTGAGCTTTTCCCAGAGATCGGCAAGGGCATTGTGCAGTATCTGGCCGCGGTCAATGGCACTCAATCCCAATGAGGGTTCAAGGGGCAGGCTGGCGCCCAGCCGGTGAATGCAGAATGCCGCCAGAGGGGAGATCGCCTGGTTGCGAAAGATTTGACTGCCGCCCTTGATTTGTTCCAGTTCGTCTTTTGAAACCGGTGGTGCATTTAAACAATTCACCCATTGCCACTGGCCACTGCGGGCACAGCTCTTGAGATATTCCTGCCAGTGTTCGCTGTGGGCTTCAAAATGCGGATGTTTTTCCGGGAGGTGGGCAATCAATGCGCTGTGATGCAGCGGCGTGTCGCCCTCGCTGGCGGCATAGCTGAAGATTACCTCGTCGGCACTGTTTTCGTATCCCCGGGTCAGGGTTTCGGCGTAATTTAATTCCCGTTCCGCATCGGCGTGAGGCATGCCATGGGCACGTTGCAATTCAAGCGGCAGAAGAGGATTGGGTTGGGGTACCGGCGGCCAGTCCCGCTGGTTCATGCCCAACACCCAACAGTGGGAGAACACCAGCCCCGATCCCTCCAATATTCCGAGAATCTGAATCGGTGAGTCCGGAGTCTGCGCCTGAAAGTGTTCACCTGCCGCCAGTTGGCCAAGACAATCCAGCGCTTCGCTGAGTGATAACTTTGTTCCCGTAAGGTCCAGTCGACAGAATTCCTCCAATAATTCGTACCAGCGGGTGACCTGTTGGTACTCGTTACTGTCGAGGCGCCGTTCTCCGGGCCAGTTGAGTAAATTCAGCTGTTCCAGGAAAAAGTCGGCCCATTGGCTGGGGGGGCGTTGACCACTATGGCGACGCTTCAGGCTTTCGAAATCCTGAAGGGTGCGATCCAGCCAATGGGGATAATTCAGCTCGCCGGATGCTTCACCGCCGGCAAGCTGATGGCAAATCTGTCGCAAGGTACTGACGCGAAGGTTGGGGCGCAAACGCGAACGTAGACGCTGACTCACCCGGGCGCAATGGGCCACATCGGTGCCGGCTCCCCAAAACGGTGAATTCATCAGGTGCACAAGATCTTCCAGCGGACGGCTGCTGAGGTTGAGCCTTAACAGATTCAATGCGTCACTGATTAAGGGAGTGCTGCCCAGTGGAATACCGGCGGAAAAGTTAAAGGGCAGGGTATACCTGGGCGTTTCCGGCAGTGCATAGTGAGGCTCGAATTCTTCGATAAATATTTGCTGGACCTGATTGCGAACCTGGCCGAGATTGGGGCTGATGATTGCCACGGTGCTGGTGGGGTCCGATTCAATCAGCTGATGTGCCCAGCGTGCTGCCTGGCGAATTTCGTCCTCGTCGTTATCCGTGCGGACTCTGAAACAGTGCGGTTGTTGAAGGGGTTGCTGAAACAGTTGTGGATCCCGGCGGCTCAGCGCATCGCAGCGGCGCTGCCTCAGGCTGATGGCATCGAGGGTGGTTCGTGTCAGCGGTGGCAGGTCATCGAAGCCCACCAGTGTGAGGGCTTGTTCGCCCGGGACGAGGCCTTGCCGGCATGCCTTCAGTACCTCCCGCTGCATATGCTCAAACGTCTGCAGGCCCAGTTCATCCAGTTTGTTTTCGAATTCCGTAGCCCAGCGCAACAGGGGGAGGTCTTCGTTCTCGCCATACTGGCGTTGGACATCCCCGATGGTCAGACTCCAGCGCAACAGGCTGCGGTAGGCGCTCTGTGCGTCAGTGGCCAGCCGCAGGGGATTGATCAGTTCTGCACCTTCGCTGTCAGCGCGGATAATATCCAGCCACAGTTGTCGCTGCTGAAATTCCGAGGCCAGAACCCGTGGCTGTTCCACGGCGGCCTGGTCCAGCAGAATCAGGTAATTTTCCCGAATCCATTCGCTCAGAGGATGCACCCTGGCGCCCGGCCAGGTCGTGAGCTGCTGTAGCTGGCAATGATGGTTGTAGGCCTCCTGTAGTTTGTTGCGCAGGCGGCTGTTGGGGGTGAGAATCAGGTAACCGGCTTGAATATCCGGCAGCAGGGGCTTGATATCAAAGAGTCTGGCCGACATAAGGGTGCGAAATTTCTCCATCCGTGTTGCTGGCGGATGATCTCACAGGGTATTAAGTAAAGCTATTGGAAAGCGTAGAGGGGTGGAATCGGCTGGGCTTTAACGTTTGATTTTGCACGCGTTACAACGTTAAGACGGGCAGGTCTGTATCGCTGGCGGAGTACGCCGGGTACTCCGCCAACAGAGATGCTGTGGTGCCTGGTCTCAGCCCGCCATACGGGACTTGTAGGCGCGTACGATTTTGTTGAAATCGGCAGCCACGGACTTCATTTTGTCGACCATGTTGTTGTGCTGCTTGGTGGAAATGTTGCACTTGAGGTAGGCTTCTGCATCCGCCAGGAAGGCTTTGACATCGTTCTTGGCCTTGACCATTTGCGGAGTAACCGCCGTGTCAGGGTCCGGCAGGGCCGGGGCCTCGGGCTTGGAGCAGGCCATAGCGGCCGAGGTGCAAGTTGCCAAAAGGAGGGCCGCCAGAAATTGCTTAGTCAGTTTCATGGAAGGTGTATCCTCAATTTTCGTCTTTTATTGTGATTTATATTCAGCCTTGCCTGGGGCACTAACCCCAGACTGCCTGGAACTAATCTAGCATAAGCCCTTTTCGGAATGTAACCCCTTATAGCAAAACATATGGCATTTAAAGTTGTGCTTATGCAGTTTGGTTTCTAAGTGTTCGATTTTTATGCGAAGAATGAAAAATGCGACAGGAGCAATACGCAAGAATAGGTAGATGATGATCAACTGAGCAGGTCTTTGATGGCGTCGAGATAGCGCGGGTCTTCTGTATCAAACAGCTTCTGGCCTCCCAGGCGCCAGGCGCGGTGCAGATGGTGACGGCCACTGGGGAGCCCCTCCATTTCACATAGGCACTGTCCCAGGCGCAGTTCCACAAAAGGGTTGTCTTTGACGCTGCCACAGTGCTGAGCAGAGCGCAGAGCTTCGCAGGCAGGCTGGTATTGTTGCAGTCGGAAATAGGTATCGCCAATGCCGGTCAGTACCCAGCCCGCCTCTGCATAGTTGACCTGGGGCTTGGGAAGCAGCAACCAGGCTTGGTAGAATTGTCGCAGCGCTTTTTTGAAATCGCCGTTGTCGTAATTTGCGTAGGCATCTGCACACTGGCTTTTTATCGTTTTAGAGATGCCCTCTGCCAGTGTTTTGTTGATTGGGGATGAGTGTTTGGTCATATTGAACACGAATGGTCCCTGCTGCGATCCTTCGAGAACGGCAAAAAGTCCAAAAATTAAAAACGCAATGGATAGTAACAAAGGCCTGATGTGGCCGTAAACGGAAATGCCATGCTCCAATCTCTTGAAGATTTAACTGCTGTCAGCTGGTGGCTGTGCCTCGCCGCGTTCGCTCTGGGGATAGGAGTTGCACTGGTATTGGTCCTGTTAAGAGGGCGCAGCAGGGCCACCGAGCTGGCGCTGGCGCGTCAGGAAATCGAGTTTCGGGACCAAAATCTGGACCAGATGTATCAACAAAAGGAGCAACAGCGGGAAGAACTGGATAGTTGGCAGTCCCGGTATCGTGAGTTGCAGGCAGAGTTTGCCGCCATGCAGTCGCAATATCGGGCTGAACAGGAGGGGCTCAGTACCCAGCTGCAATTGCTGCAACGAACCCGTGAACAGATGGGTACGGAATTTCAAATGCTGGCCAACCGTATTTTCGATGATAAGCAGGCCCGCTTTCAGGAACAGAGCCGCAACGCCCTCAATGCCAGCGTCGAACCGCTTCGGGAACAGCTGCAGGCATTTCGGCGCAAGGTGGAGGATGCCTACGAAAAAGAGAGTGCTGAGCGAAACCAACTGTTGGGGCAGGTGCAGGAGTTGCAAAAGCAAACCCGTCAAATGGGAGAGGATGCTATCAATCTCACCAATGCGCTCAAGGGCGACAACAAGGCCCAGGGAAATTGGGGAGAAATGATTCTGGAGCGGCTGTTGGAGCAGTCCGGGTTAGAGCGGGGCCGCGAGTACCTAATCCAAGCAGCGCTGAAAACCGAAGAGGGCCAACGCCGTAATCCGGATGTGGTGGTGAGGCTGCCGCACGGCAAAGATATTGTTATTGATTCGAAAGTGTCGCTGGTGGACCACGAGCGGGCGGTGAACGCGGACTCCGAAGCCGAGCGCTCAAGCTTTCTTGCCAGCCACGTTAATTCCGTTCGCACTCATATTCAACAGCTCGGCGCCAAAAACTACGAACAGCTGCAGGGCCTTCGCAGCCTGGATTTTGTGTTTATGTTTGTTCCGGTGGAATCGGCCTTTATGTCGGCGCTGCAGTCCGCTCCCTCGCTTTATCAAGAGGCCTCGGAAAAGGGTATCTTCCTGGTCAGCCCCACCACGCTGCTGGCCAGCCTGCGCACCGTTGAAAACATTTGGCGCACCGAAAAGCAAAACCGCAATGCCGAAAGTATTGCTCGCCAGGCTGGCGGCTTGCATGACCAGTTTGTGTTGCTGCTGGAAGCCCTGGATGATACTGGTCGACACATTCAGCGCGCCCAGGAAGCCTGGCAATTAAGCTGTAAACGCTTAAGCCATGGCCGTGGCAACCTGCTCAAGCGTGTTGATGATCTGCGCCAATTGGGGGCCAAGACCGGCAAACAGATTCCTCAACGCTGGTTGGCCAATGATCTGCAAGAGGTGGACAGTGAACAAGAAGGTGGGATCGCCGAGCGCTGATGTTTTTCGAAGTTCTACTGTTCAGCCTGTCGGTAACCACTCCCATCTTTGTGTGGTTGTGCCTGGGAATAGGCCTTAACTTTGCCGGTTGGTTGCCCCAGCGCCTGAGCGCTATGGGCACCTGGTTTGTCTTCCATATTTCCCTGCCGTTGCTGATGTTTACCAGTATCTCCAGGCAGCCGCTCCTGGATGCAGTGCAGCCACGGCTGACGCTGGTGCTGTTGGGGTGCACCCTAATGGTGTACTGGCTGGCAAAGGTCTGGAGTCGACGGCAACAGATGATGCCAAATCAGGCAACGGTATTTCAGCAGGGTGCACTGCGGGGCAATTTGGGCATTGTGGGTCTGTCCCTTTGCCTGAACGCCTACGGCAGTGACGCGCTGGCAACTGTGTCGGTGCTGATGGCGCTGGTGACGGTCCTCTATAACGTTTTGTCTGTGGTGTTATTCGTGCGCGGGATGAGTGATGATCCCGTTTCCATCGGGCAATTGTTCAAACAGATCTTCTCCAACCCTCTGATTGTCGCGATCGTTGCAGGTCTTCCCATATCGCTGGCGCGCTTGTCGCTTCCCGATTGGTTTGTGGTTAGCAGTGAAACCGTCATCAGCGTGTCTTTGCCGTTGGCGCTGGTTTGTATCGGAGCCAGCATGAATTATCGTGATGTTCGAGAAGGGTTGGCTCTTCTGTGGCAGGTGTCGGCGTTTAAATTGGTATTGATGCCGGTCGTGGCGGTGGGGATTTTGCTGCTACTGGGGGTTCATGGGCAGTCGCTGGGTACCGCATTTTTGCTATGTGCCTCACCCACCGCCGCCGCCAGTTACGTGGTCGCCCGCGCATACGGTGGGGATGCTGCCCTGGCCGCCAACATAGTGGTATTTACAACGGTATTATCTTTGGTCAGTATCAGCGCCGGTGTGTTCATGCTCAGCTTCTTTGGGTTGATGTGAGTTTAATTGATTGAAGTTGAGCCGGCATGTTTAGCAAAGTAAAGAGGTTGTAGTAGTGGGTTTGGAAATGGGTTTGCTCATCGGGGCTTTTGTCGTAGTCGTGATTCTTGCCGGGGTTGCGATTTATTACCAGTTGCGCCTGCGTGAGATGCGTCGTCATCAAGAGGAGCAGCGACAGGCGCTGGCGGCCGAGGGCAAAGCCCAGCGCAAGCGTGTTATTAAGAGCATTTACATTATTGCCCAAGGGGTGCTGGACGATCAGTTGACCATGACCGAAGGTGCCATTCGTATTAAGGTGCTGCTGGATGGTCTGGACGTGGACGATCAGTTACGTGAATCCTATCAGGCGTTTTATCACCTGGCGGCCGCCACGGACCACATTCCCATACTGGAAGCTTGGAAGAAACTCAGCACCAAACAAAAATTGGTGTTCGACAAGCAGAGAACCCAGCTGGAAAGCGACCACCGTGAGTTTGTGGTGGACGCCTGTAAACGCATCCTGCAACAGCAGTTTTAAGGACTTTATTAAGGGCGGCGGCTCAGCAGTGCACCGCATTCAATGTGATGGGTGTATGGGAACTGATCAAACAGGGCAAAGCGCTTGATATCGTGGGTCTCGCAGATGGATTCCAGATTACGCGCCAGTGTGTCGGGGTTGCAGGAAATGTACAGTATATGATCGAAGCGTTTGACCACATCGGTGGTGTGGTCATCAAGCCCTGCACGAGGCGGATCCACAAATACCGTGGAAAAGCGATAACTCCCCAGGTCGATATCTCTTAAGCGGCGAAAGCTGCGTACTCCGTCCATCGCCTGTGAAAACTCCTCGCTCGACATACGCACGATTTGCACATTGTCGATCTGATTTTGGGCCAGATTGTGGAGGGCGGAGTGGACAGAGGTCTTGGAAATTTCGGTGGCCAGCACACGATCGAACTGCTGCGACAGCGGCAGGGTAAAGTTACCATTGCCACAGTAAAGCTCTAATAGGTCGCCAGACAGGGGGGCCGCGGACTCGACCGCCCAGGCCAGCATCTTTTCACAGACCCGGGCGTTGGGTTGGGTAAACCCGCTCTCGACCTGTTGGTATGAAAAGGTCCTTTCCTTCACCTGCAGGCATTCTGTCACGCTGTCCTGACCGATTACCCGCTTTTGCTTGCGGCTGCGGCCGATAAGACTGCACCCCAGAGATGTGGACAGAGCTTCCGCTTCGGCCTGCCAGGCATCGTCCAGAGGCTTGTGATAGATCAGTGTGATCACCGCCTCACCACTCAATGTGGTGAGGAATTCCGCCTGGAACAGCTTGCGCGAGAGCGGCTCACTGGCGTTGACGGCACCCAGCAATCTGGGCATCAGGCTGTTGATCAGTTCGCTGCCGACGGGAAAGTCCTCAATGATAAAGGGCTTCTTATACTCGCCGGGTTGGTACATGGCATAGTGGGCCTGCCCCTTTTCATGCCAGATCTTAAATTCCGCACGCATGCGGAAGTGGCTCTCGGGGGAGCGGAAAACCTTCAGTTCGGGGATCTGGAAGCGGGCGAACTGGGTGTCAATACGGGCACGCTTTTCTTCAAGTTGCTGCTCGTATTGTTCAGGAAAGACGCTGTTAATGCTCATTTCGAGTGCGGACATCTGGCAAAGGGAGGCGATTATACGGTTTTGTATCCCCGCTGACCAACTGCTATATATCCAATAGATAGGTTACAATGCGCGACGCACTCAATGGGCTATAAGCCTACTCGTTATAAGGCAATTGTATGAAAAATGTGGATCTGGCTCAGGCGATGAGAGAAGGCATGCGGCGTCTGGCGTCCGGAGTGTGTGTATTATCCACCCGGGATACGCAGCAGCATCCTTTGGCCATGACGGCAACCTCTGTTACCTCGGTCTCTGACGAGCCCGCCTCCTTGCTGGTCTGTGTCAATAAAAGTGCCCGCATCCACCAGGCAATTACGGAAGGCGCTGATTTCTGCATCAACCTCCTGCACCAGTCCCAGCAGGAAGTGTCCAACCGCTGTGCTGGTGGAGACCAGGGCGAGAGTCGCTTTGAGGTGGGTAATTGGGTGCTGGATGAGGGGTTACCTTATCTGTCGGACGGACTTGCGGCATTCTTCTGCCAGCAGGATAAGCTGGTACCCTATGGCACCCACACAATTGTGATCGGGACCATTAACAGGGTGCTGGTCAGTGAAAACGATGTTATTGATCCTCTCATGTACCTCAATGGCGGCTATCAGTTGCTGGCGGGTGTCGACGAGGGCTGAATCTAATCCATTGTTAAGACGATTTTGTTGTTTCCGGCTTGGCAAGACTCGGTCCCTCGCTATAAGCGGTATTTGACGCTGTAACAACCAATTAGAAAATCTCACAGCTGTACGGCAAGCGGCTACTAACCCCGGCAGAACCATGAGCGCACTGTGAACATCCGGTCGCATTCCATTCGTTGCCAGAGTCGGTCGCTATCTATACTCAAAGGACGGAGGTCGTTATGTTGCGAGTATTCAAATGGCTGGCCGCAGGCTGCGCCCTGATTCTGGCGATTGTGTCAGTGGCGGGTGGCTTGTACATCTATCAGCAGTTGCCCACCTTTCATCAGGCTCCTGACGGAATTATTGAAACGCTACCAGACAGCTGGCTGGCTCGAATCAGCAAACCCCGGGCCTCCTATCGCGGTCTGCACCCATCGCAAACCCTAAGGCCTCAGGAAACCTTTACTTTTCCCATCCGCCCAGGTGAAACAGGACCACAGCAAACCCTGTTTGCCGGGCCGCCCAGTTACCCGTTCTGGTGTGGACAAAACCTTGTTACCAACGAGGCACCGCTGGTTGATAATCACGATGGTGTAGGTGTGCCGGTACATGAACCGCATGAATCCGGTGAAGGCAGGGGAAGGCTCCTCGGGTACAGTCGAGACTGCACTCATCCAACGGTGGCGGGGTACTATTTTAAAAGCGCGACGGATGGCCGTTTCTACCTCTTGGGCAGTATTGATCACCCCATCGAACAAATAGAGGTTGAAGGTAAATCCACGGACTTTGTGGTGCGGATGGAAACCGGCACTATCAATCGCTATTTTTACGCCATTGCGGTGTTGCGTGGGGAAGGGGAAACCCTGTCACAACCCACTGCAAATCGATGGAATGGAAAGCTGATTTATCAGTTTCGGGGTGGGGTTGGCATTGGTAAACGCCAGGGTAATATCAAACCCGGCGATGTGCTCGCGCGCCGTCGTGATCAGTTGCGGGAGGGGTATGCTGTGGTGTATTCCTCCGCAAACCAGACCAGTAATCATTACAATATCTGGCTGGCGGAAGATACCGCGCTGCGGGTCAAACGCCAATTCATCGCTCTCTATGGCGAACCGGAATACACGGTCGGTGTTGGCGGTTCCGGTGGTGCGATTCAGCAATATCTATTGGCTCAGAATCATCCCGGTTTGCTCGACGGTATTATTCCGCTTTATTCCTACCCTGATATGATCAGCCAGACCATTTATGTGTTGGATTGCGAACCTCTGGAATATTATTTTGATGTACAGGATCGGCACAATCATCGCTGGCGGGACTGGTCTGAGCGAGTGGCGGTGGAAGGGTTGAGTTCTGCAGATGCCAAGGTCAACTACTTTAATGTGCTCGACACGCTGGCGTCACTGGCTCGCGGGGACTTCGACAGAATCAGCCGAAACTTTGAAGGCGGCAGTGAGTGTGTTCAATCCTGGCGTGGCCTTACGCCGTTGATTCACAATCCGCGTTTTGTGCACTTTCAACGCTATTTTTCAAAAGAGGTGCAGCGACTGACACAGTGGACTCACTGGGAAGATCTGCATATGTTTTATGGGCGTGACCAGTCCGGCTTTGCCCGCTCCACCTGGGATAATGTGGGCGTTCAGTACGGGCTGGCGGCGCTGGTGCAAGGTCGCCTGGAAATAGAAGAATTTCTCGAACTCAACGCCCGTGTCGGTGGCTGGAAAACGGCTGAACAAATGCAACCGGAACGCTACTGGTTTTTGCAGGGGCAGTGGTTCCCGGTAGAGTTCTCAGCCTGGAGTCACCAGAATCTGAATTTGTCGGATTCCGAGAAAAATCCGGCACCACGAACTCAGGCCAGTCTGGAGGCGATCGAGGCGGCTTATCGTTCCGGACATGTTTTTCTTGGTGACATTGATCTGCCCATTCTGGATGTGCGACATTATCTGGATCGCAAGCTGGACATGCATCATGCCTCGGCCTCTTTTATGACGCGGGCGCGACTGAACAAGCGTATGGGGCGTTCGGATCATCAGGCGATTTGGATCAGTCATCGCAAGTTCAATCCGGTTAATGATGCTTTTACGGTGATGGACGAATGGTTGCTGAATCTAAAGGCGAATCCCGATAAAGGTGTAGCCGGTAATCGCCCTGTCGAGGCGGGGGATACCTGTTTTGGTCGGCGGGGGAATGTGATTGCCCGTGGCGAGGGGGTCTGGGACGGTGAATGGAATGGGCGGCAAGAAGGTCGCTGCAGCAAAGTTTTTCCGAGTTATCCCACATCTCGTGAGATTGCCGGTGCGCCAATCAACGGGGACATTTTTAAATGTCATTTACAACCGGTAAAAACAGCGGTAGAGAAGGGGGTATACGGCAAGCTGGATATGGGGGCTTACGTCGCCCGGCTCGAACGAATATTCCCCGATGGGGTTTGTGACTACGAGTTGGCGGATATGGGATTTCCGAAAGAGCTTGAACCCATTCGTCGCTTGGCTGTTGAACCAGCGCCTTCGCAGGGCGTTTCTGAAAAAGACGAACCACCCGTGAAGCCAGTGACTATTTCGCATTTGGAAACCGAAAAAGGGCCAGAGTCTTAGACAAGTCCACTCGTCCGTCCTTAATCCATTACTCCTGCGTTCTTGTTAGAAAAGTAAACCGGTGAGATTTCTCCGAACGAACTACGGAGAAGGAATCGTTGCCAGAGATTCGGTGCGGTTCGCCAGTGGCAGGGTAATAATAAACACCGTGCCCTTGCCGGGGTTGGATTCCACTTCGATGGTGCCGTCGTGATGTTCAGTGACGATAAAGTAAGTCACGGATAATCCCAGCCCGGTGCCTTTGCCAACATCCTTGGTGGTAAAAAACGGCTCGAAAATATGCCGCCGTACCGATTCCGCCATGCCGGGACCATTGTCTTCCACTTCAATGCGGATCGATTCTCCCTGACGTCGAGTGCGTAAGGTTATGCTGGGATTTAATGGCGCACCGTACTCTTCATCGCGAAAAGCCTGACAGGCGTTGCGCAGTAAATTCAGAATGACCTGCTGCATCTCTGTGGCGGAGCAGAGCACCGGCGGTAAACCCTGCTCGAATTCCCTGACGACCTGCAACTGCTCAGATCCATCCGGTGTGGTCAGCTCAAAGGAATTGGCGGCCAGTTCCAGGCTATGTTCCAGTAGATTGGCAATGTCGGTCAGTTTGTGATTGCGGGTGTTGCTGCGCGAAAACTCCAGCATATTGGTAACGATTCGTGCTGAGCGATCTCCGGCCTCGCGAATACCATCCAGGAATTTAAAGATATCCCGGGCCTCCAGATAGGCCCGGACCTTGGCGACCTCAATGCCCAGCTCTTGTGCTGTGTGGTGATTGGGTTCCAGCTCGGTGGAAGTTCTGCGGTAAATGTTTTGGATGCCGTGCAATATGGCACTTAGCGGGTTATTGATCTCATGGGCCATGCCGGCGGCCAGTTCACCCAGCGACATCATCTTTTCGTTCTGGATCATCATATTCTCCATGCGCACCCGCATGGTGACATCGTCGAGTCGGATGACGGCGCCGGTGACTTCAGAGGAAAGCAGGGGGTAAATGGTGAGGTCACTGTGCTGGGAATGACTGCCTTCACCATGTTGGATGTTTTCGCTGATCTGGGGCACGCCGTTATCGATAGTCTCTTCGATCATTGTGGTGGTCACCGGTAAGTCCGGATAGACATCGAACAGATGACGCCCCAGGGCTTCGGTAGATTCGATATCAGTCGCCCGACTGGCCGCGGCGTTCCAGTGGGTAACAACACCCTGGCGGGTGATGCCGATTAACACTGAGGGCATGGAGTTAATGATGCTATTGAGATAATCCTGAGTTTCCCGCAGCAGCTCCTCAGTAATTTCGTGTTTGGCAATTTCGTCATAGAGCTGGTTATTGATATTGCGCAGCTTGTTGGTGCGCTCAATCACTCGTTGCTCCAGATCTTTCTGGGCGTTTTTAAGGTTATTGCGTTTGCGTTTGTACTTTTTACGGCTCAGTTGAATGATCACAATGATCAACATCTGTACAAACACAATGCCCCAGGCCAGATAGAGATCGGTGGATGTTGTTTGTTGCGCCAGGCATGCGGGTGACAACAGGCTCAAGCTAGCAAAGAGCCAGGTCGCTGGGACGAGCTTGGCGTCACGAACGCAGTTACGGGTCATTGGCGCTCCTCAAATTTCCCCTGGAGGAAGGATATTTTGTTTACTAAATCAGCAAGTTAGCAAGTATTACGAGAATTTGTCAAAAACGTTTGACACCTCATCGGATTTCGGTAGAATGCGCAGCTCTTGCACAGGGGGTGGTTAGCTCAGCTGGGAGAGCATCGCCCTTACAAGGCGAGGGTCGGGGGTTCGATCCCCTCACCACCCACCAAGCAGGAATCTGGGTTTCCCGGCAAAAGTTGGGTTTTCCAGGTAGTAGGTTAAGCAGCGGACCGGTAGTTCAGTTGGTTAGAATGCCGGCCTGTCACGCCGGAGGTCGCGGGTTCGAGTCCCGTCCGGTCCGCCAATTAACTTATCCTCTTCTCTGGATGTACTTCTCTTATCCAGTCTGATTTCACAGATTATCCACATTTGGCTCTCAGCTTATCCACACTCGTGTTAGTCTGAATATCGGCTGCAATTATAAGCTTTCTGTCTAAGAACGTTCATCGAAATGTCATCTACACTGCCTAGTATCGGAATCGATCACAGAGGGAGCTGCAGATCACTCTAGCCCAGTGCAAGAGCAGAATAACCAATCACCAGGGAGCTAATAGCGTAAGGAGGCATTATGCAAGATTATCTCGAAGAGCTGCTGGAAGAGTCTTTCCAGGACTTCGACGACGACGAATGGGTAGAAGACGGCGTCGATATGTAAATATCTGGTATCCAACCAGAACTCTCGTGCACCGGGCTCCTTAAGGCGTTCGCCACTTTGCCCGGTGCCAAAGAAGCTTTTCTCTTTATTTCCTTCCCTCAATGCAATAGTTGCATTTGCTGACCTAATCACAGATAGTCAGGGCAGTTCAGCGCATAATCGACTAGCATTAGTTCAGGTTATTAGCCAAACAGACCTGTGTTAGCCGCCTTGGGATGAAATTATGACTTACGTGCAGGATGAAGCCGTTGCAGTGCTTATTTTCTCTGAAAATGAGCTCAGCAGGGAGATGCTTTATCCGGAATTTGAGGCCGTGCTGGATGGTTTTATTCCCCTGCCCGAACAGGCGTCCACCGAGGTTCACGCAGTCTATCTGCGTATTATCGGCGGTGATGACGGGCCTGTGGTCAAAGGTGCCGTATTCTTTCTGATCAATTTCGATAAAGATGGCTTCCCGGATCGCAGCTGGAATGTGCCACTTGAGCAGTTGGTGGAGTCTGCGGAGCGGGGGCCCGATCTCGGTGGAGGGCCGATTCGCCTGTCTTGTCGCAGCCAGTGCTCCATCGCCTGGCATCAACAGCAGCTTTGGGATCCCGTGATGGAGCCAGAGCACAATCAATTGGAGCAGATTCGCGCGGCCATAAGCAGAAACCGCCTGCAGCTGTCTTTCTACCAGCCAGAGGAGGTGACGGAAGCGCCTCCTGCGGAAGGCACTGGCGGCGCGCCGTCGCCTCAGCTACAAAAGGAAAAGCAACGTCTGGAGCAACAACTAAAGGAGCAGAAACTTCGGGTTTCTGCGCTGCAGGAGCAGCACCGACAGGAGTTGTCGGGGTTAAAACAATCCCATCAGCAGCGCTTACAATTGCAACAGGCAGAGATCGAGGACAGTCTGAAGTCTCGCCAGCAGGCGGATCAACAACGGCAGCAGTTGCAGCAGCAGAATGAGATGCTCGAAAAGAAAATCGAAGGCCTGCGCGAGTATTTCGAGCACAAACTCAACAGTATCAAGAATGTCGATCAGGCCGCTCTGGATTCTCTGCGAGAACACTACGAGAACGAGCGCGAGGCAGAAATTGAAGCCGCTACCGCACCATTGCAGGAACAGTTGCAAATGCGGGAAATTGAAACTATGTACCAACAGACGCAAACGGCAGGCCTGCAGGAGGAAATCGCGAGGTTACGCGGTGAGCGGGAGGATTTGCTGAATAACAGCGGCAATCGACTGCTGGAACAGTTGCATCAGCAAGGCGTCAGTTTTGTGACTTACCAGCCCGGTGCCGGGCATATGACGATTCCCGTTGCGGATATCGCAGGTTATCTGGAAGACCAACAAGGTTACATTGCCAAGGTTTGTGGCGTCGGTGATGATCTGTACCAAAACTGGCTCAGTCACTATCGCAATCCGGTTTGCTGTGCACTGGTCAGTGGAGGTGAGCAGTGCGGTGCCGGTGTCGACCGGGTGGACCAGCCCAGAGACTTTTTGCTGGGTGAAAGTGATCGATGTGAACAGCATCGTCATAGCACAGAGGAGCTGACCCAACGTATGGCGAGTCCCTGATGAACCTCTCTGCTCAGACTCAAACACCGCTCTCTGTGGTCCAGATGTTGGCGTTGTCTGCGGATGAGTGGGCGGCGAGAAATCCGCCTGAGCCTGTAGAGTACGCGCCTTTGAAGCAAAAGGGTATTGACCTTTGGATGAAGCGGGAAGATCGATTACATCCCCAGGTGTCTGGTAACAAAGCCTATAAACTGCTTGGCCATTGGCAGCAGGCTAATGCCCAAAACGCATCCTGTTTGCTGAGTTTTGGCGGTTACTACTCCAATCATCTGCATGCGCTTGCCAATTTTGGCGCCAGCGTTGGTGTGAATACGGTTGGCATAATTCGCGGGCATGAACCGGAACGGTTAACGCCGACTCTGGAAGATTGCAGGGCGCTGGGTATGACACTGAAGTTTGTCAGTCGACAACGGTACCGCGATAAGCTTGACCCTCAATGGCTGGCGCAGTTGTCCGAAGAGTTTCCACGGGCCTACATCATTCCGGAGGGCGGTGCGGATCGTTGGGGTATGCTCGGTTGCAGTGGTTTGATGTCCCGTTTGCGAACACAAATCGATTTGCAAAATGCAACGATTTGCCTTCCCTGTGGAACCGGTACAACCCTGGCGGGTATGGCTTCGGTCAGTATCGCGGGTGAAACCTTGCTTGGCTTCAGCGCACTGAAACTGGGTGAACGCTATCAGCAATATTGCGATGAGATCGCTTGCATGATGGAGGGGTTTGACAGCTTTGGCCGATGGTCGATCAATGCAGATTTTCACTGCGGTGGCTTTGCTCGCCAGACCCCGGAATTGCTCGCCTTCAGTCAAGACTTTGAAGAAAGTACGGACATTGCGCTGGACCCCGTGTATACCGCCAAAATGATGTTTGGCATTGTACAGTTGGCTTCGCAGGGTCGCTGGAACCCCGGACAACGAATTATTGCTATTCATACCGGTGGTTTACAGGGAAGAAGAAGCCCCGGAATAACGGATGATCTGAATTAACGCTATGCAAGGAAACCATTCTGTGATGACCACGGCATCGACACTCCCTCAACACATTCAGTGGGCCTGAAATGGATTTTGTTGCTTCGCGATTAGTCACCGCCGAACAGCTGAGACCGCTGATACCCTTTTGCGGATTGCTTGACAGCCATCTGAACGAAGCACTGGATCATTGCCAGACCCAATTGCTTTGCGCAGGGGATCGGTTATTTTCCAAAGGACAGTTCGATCCCTACCACTATTTCCTGTTGTCTGGCGAGATGCATTGTTCGGACCAGGATGAGGGCCCGGATGTGGTCAGGGCCCAAGACTCGCTGGAGGCACTTTGGGACCAGCAACCGAGGCCGGGTAACGCGAAAGCCGCAGGAGACTGCGTTGTGGTTGCCATTGAGCGTGAACGGTTGGATAAGCTGTTGACCTGGAGTCAGGTGGCAGAGTATCTGCTGGTGGATCTTGCCGCGCAACGGGATCTGGACGAAGACGCGGCCTGGGTGGAGGAAATTTTGCGTTCCAATCTGTTTCTAAAAATGCCTCCGACCAATGTACAGGGTATTTTCCAAAAGCTCACCAGTCGCTGGGTCAGTGCCGGTGAAGTGGTGATCCGACAAGGAGAGTTGGGAGATTGCTGTTATTTTCTGAAAGAAGGCCAGGCGCGAGTGACACGTCATCATTCTGATGACGAGGGTGGTACAGAGCATCTTGCCGATGTCGGCGTAGGGCGTTGCTTTGGCGAAGATGCGTTGCTGCAGGAAACGGTTCGCAATGCCACTGTCACCATGCTGACGGATGGTGTCTTGCAGGTTCTGCAAAAACACGATTTTCTTCGTCTGTTGCAGCAACCGAAAGTCCCGGAACTTCCCTTCACAGCGTTCTCAAAACGCCTGCTGGACGATCTTACCATTATTGATGTCCGTACCGAGGGCGAATACGCGTCCGGCCACTTCGACCGCGCGGTTAACATACCGCTGAACCTGTTGCGGCTAAAAAGCCGTTTATTACCAAAGGGTAAACCTTGTCTGGTTTTCTGCAGCACGGGCCGCCGCAGCCGCGCCGCCACCTTTCTGCTGGGGCAATTGGGTATCGATGCAGAGTCGTTGCGTGATGGTGTTTTCGCGATGGACAAATCCACTGTGGATCGTTGGACCGACGACGAATACGTGTTGAAGAACGGTCAGGTATTGCCGGGCCAGCCGTCAGGTACAATAAACACCCGGTGATTTTCTATCCAGCCATGGTCGGTAAGATGCAATCCCGCCAGCTGAATGGGCTGCCTGTAGTGCCCGAAGTGGTGTTGCAGATGCTTCGGCAAATCTTTATTGAGAAATCCCTCTGGGCACCAACTTTTTTCAAACTGCAGCGGCGCAAACCATTGGCGACGTAGCAGTGGCAGCCACACTTGTTGAGGTAATCGATTCCAGTATTGGCGATGCAACCAGTAACCCCGCTGGTGTTTCGTAGCGGCTTCGGCTGGAGCCCGCAGCGGCGTATCGCCAAAGTTTTCAGCGCAGGGGTAAAACAGTCGGCCGCGAACCAGCAGCCGGGATTCCAGGCTCTGCCATGACCACTTCTCCGGAATCACCTGTTGATGTTCTTTGTCATCGAGCAGTCGCAATTGGTGGTTTCGCATTTGGGAGAGCTTCAGATCCAGGCGATCCCGGATATTGGGGCCAACCCAGCTGCTGTCGGATGACGCGCTGATGCGGGCCGGCAGCAGCTGGCTGTCGATGCCCAGATAAAATTTGACCGCCAATTCGGTGTGCACCAATTTGCGCAAGGATGTGTCCAGCTCCAGGCAATCGATTTCGCCC
Organism: Pseudomaricurvus alkylphenolicus; assembly: GCF_011683955.1. Lineage (GTDB taxonomy): Bacteria > Pseudomonadota > Gammaproteobacteria > Pseudomonadales > Cellvibrionaceae > Pseudomaricurvus > Pseudomaricurvus alkylphenolicus. The sequence goes on along the minus strand of NZ_JAAQPI010000006.1, from coordinate 41,857 downwards.
AATGTGCGGCCATTCTTTTGTATCTGGCGGTTAAACAGGTAGGCGCGGTGATCTGATGTCGGGCCATTAAGCCACCAGAATTGCCAGTATCGCTCAAACAGAAATCCCAGCCTTGGACTGGGGCATTTATCCATCCATTGTTGGAGAGGGGTGGGGTCTTGCTCAAGCTGCTGCAAGAATGTCCAATCCGATGCATTCAGTGCTGTTATATCGGCGCTGGCAGATGCTATAGCTTGGTCGGTTGTTACCAGCGGTTGGCTAAAGCAACACCAGGCCAGATCCCGGACCAGCGGATGCTGCAATCTCTGCCAGGGGGTGGCGGGTGGTGTAGGATGGCTCATGGGGAATTCCTGACGCCCGGGTGACAAATGGCTATAATAGCTGACTTTGACAGTACAAAGAGCCCAATTTATGGCGGATTTCAAGCATGTAGGTCTGATCGGACGTCCCGGGAGTGAGCGAGCCCTACACACTCTCAAACGGCTGATCCGCTATCTGCACAGTTGCGGCACCAATGTGGTCCTGGAAGAAAGTACGGCCACCGCGTTGCCGGGGCATACCATGGAGGTGTGCAGCTACGAGGCTCTCGGCAAAGCCTGTGATCTGGTTATTGTCGTCGGTGGCGACGGCAGCCTGTTGGGGGCGGCGCGTTCGCTGGCCAAGTACAAGGTACCTCTGCTGGGGGTTAACCGCGGGCGCCTGGGTTTTCTCACCGACATTACGCCCAATGACATCGAAAACAAAGTGGGTGAGGTGCTGGACGGCAAATACATGATGGAAACCCGCTTCCTGCTCGATACCTCGGTAATCCGCAAGGGGGCCTTGATCGGCGGTGGTGATGCGCTCAATGACGTGGTGGTGCACCCGGGGCGCTTTATCCGCATGATCGAATTTGAACTCTATATCGATGGTCAATTTGTATACAGTCAGCGCTCGGACGGATTAATCGTGTCCACGCCTACAGGCTCAACGGCCTATGCCCTCAGTGGCGGCGGGCCGATCATGCATCCGAAACTTGATGCGATTGTGATCGTTCCGATGAATCCACATACCTTGAGCAGCCGGCCTATCGTTGTTGACGGTAACAGCGAGATTCGTATTTTGATCGGCGAGCACAATTCCGCCTACCCACATGTGACCTGTGATGGTCAAAACCACGTGGTGACCAATCCGGGCGACGAAATCCATATTCACAAGAAACCCCACAAGCTGCAGCTGTTGCATCCGTTAAATCATAATTTCTACGAGACCTGCCGCAGTAAGCTTGGATGGGGCAGTCACCTGGGAGAGTAATCAAGGGCGCAAGAGCAGAAACTGAGAGGCTAGAGGTAAGGCAGTGCATCCGGCGTTAGCGGGAAAATCGGAAATTGACATCATTGGTGACGTTCATGGTTGCCACGATGCGTTGTTGCGTTTGTTAACGCGCCTGGGTTACAAAGAAATGGATGGTGTTATGCGCCACCCCCGGCGTCTGGCGGTGTTTGTGGGGGACTTGATCGATCGAGGCCCCGGTATCCGGGAAACCCTCCACCTGGTTGAACGCATGCATCAGGCCGGTACAGCCTTAGTGATACTGGGCAATCACGAATACAACGCGGTGCGCTATAGCGATCAACTGCTGACTTTCCTGGTGAATGGTGATGAGGGCGACTTGCCCCTGCGGCTGCTGAAGCTGATGGACGCCACCCTCGACCAATTTGCCAATTATCCTGATGAATGGGAGCATTTCTGTCGCTGGTTTGGCAGCCTGCCTTTATTTCTCGAGGGGGACGGTTACCGTATCGTCCACGCCTGCTGGGATAAGAACCTGATCAGCGAATATCGGCAGAGGTACAGCGTTGAGGGCATCAATGACGAGTTTGTGACCCGCTCCAAGGAGAGGGGAAGTTTTGAGAGCAGGGTGGTGGATCGACTGACCCGTGGTACCAGTATGCCCTTGCCCGATGGCATGCAGCTGCAGAGCAAGGATGGTTTTATCCGGCGCTTTTTCCGCACCAAATTCTGGGCCACCAGCCCCAAGACCTATGGTGATGTGGTATTCCAGCCAGATCCGCTGCCCTACGACTTGGCCGAACACCCCATCAAGAGCCATCACCGGGAGGATCTCCTGCATTACCCCGATCATGCCCTGCCGGTTTTTTTCGGTCATTATTGGCTCAAGGGGCGTCCACGCCCGCTGCAAGACAACGTCGCCTGCCTGGATTACAGCGCTGTCAATTTTGGCCGTCTGACCGCCTATCGCTATCACGGTGAAAAGGTACTGCGAGAAGAGAATTTTACCTGGGTGTATGTGGACCCGGAGTAGGGCAGAATAGTGACCATGAAAGATGTTAATTGGCACCGAGTGCACGGTTTCGCGCTGGATTTGAACCTGACCCCTCTGTTAAGGCTGCTGCAAAGCCGGGGAGTGGTGTATCGCGTCACCGAAGAACGCGGGCAACAATGCCTTTGGGTGGCGGATAGCCAGGTCGCTGGGCAGGTGCGGGACTTTGTTCACTCAGAGCAGTTTGCACAGCTGAATCTGACACGCGGCGAGCGGGATTCCGGCAGTTTGGAGGCGAGCGGGGATTTCCTGCTGATCCGTTTAATCCGCTTTGCCGGCCTGTTGCAGCGCTTGCCCGTGACCGTGGTTCTGATTTTGCTCGGCTGTGCCGGTGCCTTATTGATGGAGTTTGATCGGCAGCTGCAATGGGTAGGCTTATTGACCTTTCAGCCGATTCAGGTGGTGATGGGCAGTGTCACGGCAGCTTCATTGGGTTATGGCCTGCAAGAGGGGCAATGGTGGCGGTTGTTAACACCGGTATTTCTGCACTTCGGGTTATTTCACATTCTCTTCAACAGCCTTTGGATCTGGGAGTTTGGCCGCCGCATCGAATTGGTGTTCGGCAGCCCCAGATTGGTGTGGTACTTCCTCTTTATAGGTGTGCTCAGCAACCTGGTCCAGTATATATGGCAGGGCCCTTCCCTGTTTGGCGGGCTTTCAGGCGTCGTTTATGGATTGCTGGGATTCCTCTGGATTTATCACCGCCGTAATCCCCACCCCGGGTTATTTGTGCAACCCGGCATCATCGGTTTTATGTTGCTATGGATGGCGATGGGCATGTTTGGCGTTGTGGATGTCTTTATCGCCGGCAGTGTCGCCAACGCCGCCCACTTTGGTGGCCTGGTGGCCGGAATGCTGTTGGGGGCGCTGGTACCGACCGGTGTCGCCCATAACTCACTGGAAAATCATCACGAGCATTAACAACATGAATTTTGAAGAGCTGCTGGGGAGCATCACCCCGGAAATCTATGAAAACCTCAAGCGGGCCATCGAAATTGGCAAGTGGCCGGATGGCAGGGTGTTGACGGACGAGCAGCGCCAACACTGTATGCAGGCGGTTATTGCCTATGAGCACCAGCACGTGTCGGCAGAGGAAAGAACCGGCTATGTCCCTCCCAAACCTCACAGTCATTGCGGCGGTGAGGGCGAGGTGGCGGAACCCGAAGAAAAACCCATTAAGTGGCAATAGGGGTCATTCATGGATTGGGAGCTGCTTGGGCAGGGCCATCTCGACAAGATGCGCACCGAACACGCTCAGCCGGTGGCCTATGGCCTGCCGCTGGACGACGAGATTATCCAACTCAATGATCTGGTGGGGCAAACACTGCGTATCGCCTACACCGGCCAGATTCACTGTTGTCACTGTGGTCGCAAGACCAAAAAGAGTTTTAACCAGGGGTTTTGTTACCCCTGTTTCCAAAAGCTGGCTCGCTGTGACAGCTGCATCATGAGCCCCGAGCGTTGCCACTATGATGCCGGTACCTGCCGCGAACCTGAGTGGGCAGAACAATTCTGTATGACCGACCATATTGTTTACCTGGCCAACTCATCGGGCATCAAGGTGGGCATCACTCGCATCAATCAGGTGCCCACCCGATGGATGGATCAAGGGGCCGTGGCGGCCTTGCCTATACTGAGAGTGGCGACGCGGCAGCAATCCGGTCTGGTTGAAGACCTGCTGCGCGAACAAGTGCCCGACAAGACCAACTGGCGCAAGCTGCTCAAGGGCGAAGTGGAATATGTGGATCTGGTGTCGATGCGGGATCAGCTGCTGGACAATGCCTGGAACGGTATTGTGGCGTTGCAAAAGCGCTTTGGCATCAATGCCATTCAGGTATTGGACGATGCGGACTTGTACGAGTTTGAATATCCGGTTGAGGAATACGCCAAGAAAGCCGTCACACATAATTTAGACAAAAATCCCGTCGTGGAGGGATGCCTCAAGGGTATCCGCGGGCAATACCTGTTGCTCGACACCGGCGCTATCAATATCCGCAAGTTTGGCGCTTACCATGTGGAAGTTTCCCGCCTGGCGGATTAGACCTGAATAAAGAATGGATTTGCCATGAAAGACGCACAACCCAAGACCATTTACCTTAAGGATTACAAGGCGCCGGATTTTCTTATCGATCAGACCGATCTGCACTTCACACTTGAGGCGAGTGCCACAGTGGTGGAGTCACGTCTGCAGATGCGTCGTAATCCGGACTCCGCATCCACCGATGCGCCCCTGGTCCTGCATGGACAGGAAATGCGTTTATTGGAGGTGGCCGTCGACGGCACGACCTTGACGGAAGATGGCTATGCGCTGAGCAGCGAGCAGTTAACCATACATAAGGTCGGCGACCGCTTTGAGTTGATGACTCGGGTTGAAATTGATCCACAGGCCAATACCAGTCTGGAGGGACTCTACAAATCCCGCACCATGTATTGTACCCAGTGCGAGGCCGAGGGCTTTCGTAAAATCACCTACTACCTGGACCGCCCCGATGTACTGAGTGAATTCACTACCACCATTGTGGCGGATAAGCAGGAATTCCCGGTATTGCTGTCTAATGGTAACCCGGTTCGCTGTGGTGACATGGAGGACGGTAAACACTTTGCTGTCTGGCATGATCCGTTCCGCAAGCCTGCCTATTTGTTTGCTCTGGTCGCCGGTACCCTGGAGTGTGTGGAAGATCAGTTCACCACCTGCAGTGGGCGTGATGTGACATTGCGAATCTTTGTGGAAGCCAAGGATCTCGATAAGTGCGATCACGCCATGTGCTCTTTGAAAAAGTCCATGCGCTGGGACGAAGAGGTGTATGGCCGTGAGTACGATCTGGATATTTTTATGATCGTGGCCGTCGATGATTTCAATATGGGGGCGATGGAGAACAAGGGGTTGAATATCTTCAATACCTCTGCCGTTCTGGCCAACCCCAAGACCACCACTGACGCAGGCTTTCAGCGGGTTGAGGCGATTGTTGCCCACGAATATTTTCACAATTGGTCCGGTAACCGCGTTACCTGTCGCGATTGGTTTCAGCTGAGCCTCAAGGAAGGTTTTACCGTCTTTCGGGATGCCGAGTTTTCCGCCGATATGAATTCTCGTACGGTCAAGCGGGTTGAAGACGTCAGTCTGCTTCGTACATTGCAATTTGCGGAGGATGCGGGCCCCATGTCGCACCCGGTGCGGCCGCCGTCGTTTATCGAAATTTCGAACTTCTACACTCTCACGGTCTACGAAAAGGGCGCGGAAATTGTTCGCATGATCCACACGTTGATCGGTGCTGAGGCGTTTCGTCGAGGCAGTGATCTGTATTTTGAACGCCATGACGGCAGTGCTGCCACCATTGAAGATTTTGTGACGGCGATGGAAGAGGCCTCAGGCACCAGTCTGGATCAATTCACTCGCTGGTACCGTCAGGCCGGTACACCGGAAATCGCTGTTGCAGACGAGTACGACCAAAACAGTGGTGAGTACCGGTTGACGTTGAGTCAGTCCTGTCCCTCAACACCGGAGGCATCGAGCGAAGAGAAACTGCCATTTCATATTCCGGTGGCCATGGGGCTGTTGGGCGATGCCGGTAATCTGGCCCTCAAACTGAAAGGTGAGACTCCGGATGCGGAGACTGAGGACAATACCCATAGAGTGCTTGAGCTGACTGAGGTGAGTCAGACCTTTGTCTTTGAAAACCTGCCGGAGAAGCCGACGCCGGTTTTATTTCGCGGTTTTTCCGCGCCGGTGAGGTTGCAATTCGATTATAGTCGCCAGCAACTGGTTGCCATAATGAGTCGCGACAGCGACGGCTTCAGCCGCTGGGATGCCAGTCAGAAGTTGGCCGTGGCGGTGATTGGTGATGTTCAGGGTGCCTATATCGAGAAGGGCGAAGGTGATCATCCGGTAGATGCTCTGTTGGTTGAGGCCTTTCGTGCTGTCTTGAATGACGAGTCACTGGACCCGGCGATGGTGGCGTTAATGTTGCAGCTGCCAACGGAAGCTTACCTGACAGAGATTGCCGAGACCGCTCACGTGGAAGCGATTCACTTTGCTCGCAAGCATGTGCGTCGCTATCTGGCGGAGCAATTGCGTGAGGAATGGCGTGCCGCCTACGATCGTTGCCTGCAGGAGGGGGAGTTTTCAGTGACGGCTGCAGCGATCGCTGAGCGCAGCCTCAAGAATACCGCGCTGGGATACCTGTCTCTGTTGTCAGAAAAACAGTCTATTGATCTTGCCAGGCAACAGTTTGCCCAGGCGACCAATATGACAGATGAAATGGCAGCGCTGGCGGTGCTGGTCAATGCCGATCAAGAAGGGGCAGACTCGGTTCGGGATGAGGCGCTGAAGGATTTCTATACCCGCTGGCAGCACGAGGCACTGGTGGTAAACCAGTGGTTTGTTGTGCAGGCGGGTTGTCATTTACCGGGGGGGCTGGAGCGTGTGCAGCAGTTGATGCAGCACGAGGCATTTACCCTCAAGAACCCGAATAAGGTGAGGTCTCTGATAGGGGCATTCTGCAATGGTAATGCGATTAATTTTCATCGTCCGGACGGTGCCGGCTACGAGTTCCTGGCGGACCAGATTCTGACGCTCAACGGCCTGAACCCGTCGGTGGCGTCCCGTTTGCTGACACCTCTGACCAAGTGGCGCAAATATGATCCACAGCGTCAGGGTTTGATGAAGTCGGCGCTGCAGCGGATTCTGAAGGAGCCGGAATTGTCCAAAGACGTGTTTGAGGTGGTGAGCAAGTCTCTGAAGGAGTGATTTTGAGGGCTCTGTTGGCCCTGCGGCGGGTGGACCGGTGAAAACTCGTCGGTCACGCCGTTGACAGGTCAGGGGCGCTGTGTATACTGGATCTCGCTGAAAGAAAGTCTTTATTTTTAATCTGCTCGTATCGATGTCAGCCTGTTTAGCGTCTCGTCCTGTAGTTTATAAGTATCAGCTTCATTTCCAGCCCAATTGTCCTGACCGTGTTAGGCGGAAGGGGCGCAAAACTACTATTAAACAGAAAGGTTGTAGCAATGTCTGACACCGTAAAAGGCACCGTTAAGTGGTTCAACGAATCCAAGGGTTTTGGCTTTATCGAGCAGGAGAATGGTCCTGACGTATTCGCGCACTTCAGCGCTATTCAGGGTAACGGTTTCCGTACTCTGGCTGAAGGTCAGCAGGTAGAGTTCAAGATCGTTGACGGCCAGAAGGGCCCTCAAGCTGAGAACATTGTTGCTCTGTAATCTGAGAGTCAACAATTTCTCTTAAGCCTCCCAGGCTTAGTGATGAAAAAGGCAGAGATTAGTTTCTCTGCCTTTTTTGTTTTTGGGGGTTGGGTTTTGTATTTTGGATGACGGTGTCCCCAAGCTGGTGCGCAATGGTCCGGCTCAAGGCGGCCGTTGCCTGGCGGTCCGCCAGGGATCTCGGTAGTAATCAGTAGGCACAGGAGCCGTTCAGGAGTCCGGAAGTCGGTAAGACGTTTTTTTAAGCTGTCGGTCGTAGGCCTGGTCGAGTTTCTCCTGCTCAGAAAGAAACAAATCCTCAACCAGCCCGTGCATTTCCGGAAGGCGGTGTTCGAGATGATCCTGGGTTTCGAGATCTCCCAGATGATCAATATGCTGCAATTCCATCCCCAACTGCCGTTTTAAGGCATATCCAATCAGCAGGCTTCGATGGCAGGTGGCGGGGTCTTTCTCGGCACACATAAGTGCAATGCGATAGCCCTTTTCCAATCCCATCTGCAGCCGACGGACTCCCTGTAAAAACAGTTTGGAGTTCATTAATTGATCAAATTGAACCTGCCCGCAGTCATCGTAGTGACTTTTGTCTTTGGATCTGGGGCCAAGTTCCTTGCCTAAATACACATACCGAATTCCGGCACGAGCCAGGTGGGATTGAATGGCATCCTGGTGATAATCGAAAAAGGCATTGCTGAAGGGAACGGAGCGAACGTCGGCAACTGCGGTTATCTGGTAGTGCCGCAGTTGCTCGGTAAAGGTCTCTATCGGTTTGGTGGCATAACCGATGGAATAGAGCATAGGGGGATGGATGCTCAGGACACAACAGACACGTATTCAGCCTCGATGTCTTTGTCGTAATAAGCCATGCCCAACTTATTGAGGTAATCCATACGATCGGCTTTCATCAGGTCGATACTGGGGGCCTGGACTCCGCAGCGGTCGTAGACGCCGGTGATATGTGCCAGGTAGTGTTCACCTTCTTTGGTCATCAACAGGCTCGCCGCGCCAACGTCGGGTTTGACGCCTTTGGCCAGTTCTTGGGGCAGTTGTACGGCGATAACAACCGGTTGTTCTGTGCCCTCAAAGCGGACACTGCGGTCGCGGACGGTTTGTTCGGCCCAGTAATGTGCCAGCTCTTTGCTCTGGGTCAGAAACACGGGCTCGATGGATTCGGTGTAGCTGTTGCCGATGGTGGCCATGGTCTGTTTTGCGGCCTGTTTCATGGCTTTGTCACCGGAACGCTTAAGGCCGTTGTCCTCAATGGATGCCAGCAGGGCCGAGGAGGTGCCGTGGTACCAGACGTCTCCGGTGGCGAAACCGGCGTCGCTCAGGAGGGTTTGGGCATCTTGCAGGGCTTGCGGTGCTGCGGTCATGGCAATCTCTCAATCGTTAACGTCAAAAGGCGGATTCTAGCAAAAGGGGAGTGTAGTGTATTAAATAGATTGCCGATTTCAGCAAGTCGCTAAGGGGCCAGCTCCTAGGCGCATTTGTGAAGGAATATTGGTGATCTTTCGAACAAATGTAACAACGGAGATGGCCCCTTAGCGGCTTGCCCGAAGGGTGGCCCTCAAATTCGCCACAGCGTTGTCGCCGTTTTTGAAAAGGTTGGCGACATTTCCTGCAAACGGCTCCTAGCTGTGACGAACTTGAGGGCCACTGAAACGGCAATCTATTTAATACGCTACACTAGGGTGCAGAGACAGAAAAGGCGACCAGAGGTCGCCTTTTTCACGCAGTGGCACCTGACCCGGGAATCCGACTTGGCGATCAGCGAGGGGGATGGAAGGTCCCCGCGTTCTCAAGCCTGGTCTGCACCCGGGTTGGGTGCCTCCGAACCGGTTCTTAGCTGAACTGGTTAGAGGTGTTTTTCGCGCCACCGGCTTTCAGGGCGTTCTCACCAGCAAAGTATTCTTTGTGGTCGTCACCGATGTCGGAACCAGACATGTTCTGGTGCTTAACACAGGCGATGCCCTGACGGATCTCTTTGCGCTGTACGCCGGCAACGTAGCCCAGCATACCTTGCTCACCGAAGTACTCTTTGGCCAGGTTGTCGGTAGACAGGGCCGCAGTGTGGTATGTCGGCAGAGTGATCAGGTGGTGGAAGATGTTCGCTTCACGAGAGGAGTCAGCCTGGAAGGTGCGGATCTTGTCATCGGCACGGGCAGACAGCTCGGACTCGTCGTACTCAGCGCTCATCAGGTTGGCGCGGTCGTAGGCGGATACGTCTTCACCAGCGGCTACCATGGCATCGTAAGCCTGCTGACGGAAGTTCAGGGTCCAGTTGAACGATGGGCTGTTGTTGTAAACCAGCTTGGCATCGGGGTGAACCTTGCGAACTTCGTTCATCATGCCGGCGATGTCGGCAACGTTTGGAGTGGCGGTTTCGATCCACAGCAGGTCAGCACCGGCGTTGATGGCTTCGATACAGTCAAATACACAACGCTCTTCACCGGTGCCGGAGCGGAACTGGTAGAGACCGGAAGGCAGGCGCTTGGGACGAACCAGCTTGCCGTCGCGGCTGATCAGAACATCACCTTCGGCGGTGTCTTCTGGAGCCACTTCTTCGCAATCCAGGTAAGAGTTGTAGACGTCACCCTGGTCGCCTTTCTCTTTAACCACAGCGATTTCTTTGGTCAGGCCGGCACCTTCGGAGTCAGTACGGGCAACGATCACACCGTCATCTACGCCCAGCTCCAGGAAGGCGTAACGCAGAGCGCGCAGCTTGGCGTGGAAATCTTCGTGGGGAACGGTTACTTTACCGTCCTGGTGGCCACACTGCTTCTCGTCCGCAACCTGGTTTTCGATCTGCAGGCAGCAGGCACCGGCTTCGATCATCTGCTTGGCCATCAGGTAGGTGGCTTCTTCGTTACCGAAACCGGCGTCGATGTCAGCAATGATGGGCACAACGTGAGTCTGGTGGTTGTCGATCTTGTCCTGGACTTCGGCTTCCTTGGCGCTGTCGCCGGCTTCGCGAGCGGCGTCCAGTTCGCGGAACAGGCCACCCAGCTCACGGGCATCAGCCTGGCGCAGGAAGGTGTACAGCTCTTCTACCAGACCGGCAACGGCAGTTTTCTCATGCATGGACTGATCAGGCAGAGGACCGAAGTCGGAACGCAGAGCAGCAACCATCCAGCCGGACAGGTACAGGTAGCGGCGCTCAGTGCTGCCACCGAAGTGCTTCTTGATGGAGATCATCTTCTGCTGACCGATAAAACCGTGCCAGCAACCCAGGGACTGGGTGTACTTGGTCTTGTCACCGTCAAACGCGGCCATGTCAGCGCGCATCACGGAGGCGGTGTACTTGGCAACGTCCAGGCCGGTTTTGAATTTGTTCTGAGCACGCATGCGAGCGGCAGACTCAGGGTTGATGGCATCCCAGGGGCTACCAGCGGCTTGTTTCAGAGCTGCTACAGCTTCGATGTCTTGGTTCAGAGTAGACATGATCGATCCTTTTCTGAGCGAGTGGATGGTTTTGTTACCTTGCAAAGTGTAGAGACTCTGTCAGAATTAGCCTAATTTATACTTTCTATATTCGGTATTTGTTCAATGAATATTGCTCGAATCGATCTTAATCTGCTGGTGTATCTGGATGTATTGCTGCGCGAACGCAACGTCACCAAAGCTGCGAATCAGCTGGGAATCAGCCAACCGGCTATGAGTAACGGCCTTAAGAGGCTGCGGGATTTGTTCGACGATCCGCTGTTGATTCGCACCAGCGAGGGGATGACGCCCACGGAAAGGGCCCAGGAATTGAAACCGCAAATCCGATCGATTCTGGTGGACTTGGAGAAAACGGTACAGCCGCGCTCGGAATTCAAGGCCTACGAGAGCAGCCGGGTGTTCCGAATCATGGCCAGCGATTACGCGGAATGTACATTGATACCGGCGCTGCTGGGGCGGCTGCGTAACCTGGCGCCCAATATCACCCTGGACATAATGACACCCAGCGATGTGAGTTTTCTGGATGTGGAGCAGGGCCGGGTGGATATGGTGATCAACCGATTTGACGATATGCCTCAGTCTTTCCATCAAAAGACGCTTTGGAAGGACCACTTCAGCTGTATTCTCAGTAAGGATAATCCAGTGCTGGGCAAGTTTAATCTCGACAGTTATCTGGAGTCTCAGCACGTTTGGGTGAGTAAGACCGGTATGGGGGTCGGCGTGGGTGTCAATCCTTCTGATGTACAGCGGTTGGGCTGGGTGGACGAATCCCTTAAGAAAATGGGCAAGAAAAGGCATATCACTGTCTTTACCCGTCATTATCAGGCTGCTGCGCTGTTGGCGGAACAAAAGGATCTGATAGCTACGGTACCCAGCAAGTTGGCGCGACTGCAGCTGAGCAATAATCGTGTCAGCATTATGCCGCCACCGTTTGATATTCCGCCTTTTGAGCTCAAGATGGCGTGGAGCCCATTACTGCAAAATAATCCAGAGCATCAGTGGATGCGCAATTTATTGTCTGAAACAGCAGAAACCCTGGACAATGTTTGATCAGCTTATGGGAGCGCTGATTAAAGCTTGTGCCATTGCTGATAGATATTTATCTTATGAATAGCGGGCATAAAAACGATAAATTGGCAGAATTCTCCCCCTCTGAGCTACACTTTTCGGCATTCCTGCGTCCCTTGGAAGGGAGCGCACCTCAACCACCTGTAAGCATGAATCTAAGGCGGATTGTTTATGACAGCACGTATCCAGAAAGGCGGTCTCCAGATCGCAGAAGCACTCTATAACCTGGTCGAGAAGCAGATTGCTCCGGGCACCGGGGTGGAGACTGACCAATTCTGGACGGACTTTGAGTCCATCCTGAACGATCTGGCACCGAAGAACAAAGCCCTTCTGACCAAGCGTGACGACCTCCAGGCGCAGATCGATGCCTGGCACCAAGAACGTGCCGGCCAGTCCCACGACGCCGCGGCTTATAAAAGCTTTCTCCAGGAAATCGGCTATCTGTTACCCGAGGGCCACGACTTTAAAGTCACTACGCAAAATGTGGATCAGGAAATTGCCGAGCAGGCCGGTCCTCAGTTGGTGGTGCCGGTTAAGAATGCCCGCTTTGCCCTGAACGCTGCCAATGCCCGTTGGGGCAGCCTCTACGACGCGCTTTACGGTACTGACGCCATCAGCGAAGAGGGTGGCGCCGAGAAAGGCAAGGGTTACAACCCTGTTCGCGGTGAAAAGGTTATCGCTTTTGCCCGCAATCACCTGGACACCGCTGTGCCCCTGGCCAGCGGTTCCCACGCCGACGCCACTCTGTACAGCGTTAAGGATGGTCAGCTGGCCGTGAGTCTGAAGGACGGCTCCGAGACAGCGCTGGCTCAGCCAGAGAAATTTGTCGGTTACAACGGAGACGAAGCTGCACCGACGGCGGTCCTGGTCAAGAACAACGCCCTGCATATCGAAATTCAGATCGATCGCGATGGTGGCATTGGTAAAACGGACGCCGCCGGCGTACAGGACCTGCTGGTGGAAGCGGCCGTGACCACCATTATGGATTGCGAGGACTCGGTTGCCGCCGTTGATGCCGAGGACAAGGTTGAGGTTTACAGCAACTGGGTTGGCCTGATGAAAGGCACCCTGGAAGAAACCCTGGAGAAGGGTGGCAACACCATTACCCGCGCCATGAACCCTGACCGCACCTATAAAGCCGCCGACGGTTCCGACCTGAGCCTGCATGGCCGCAGCTTGCTGTTTGTTCGCAACGTGGGTCATTTGATGACCAATCCGGCCATTCTGGATAAAGATGGCAACGAAGTACCTGAGGGCATCATGGACGGCATGATCACTGTGTTGGCCGCCATGCACGACTTGCAGGGCAACACCGAGCGTCGCAACAGTCGCGCCGGCAGCGTCAATATCGTAAAGCCGAAAATGCACGGCCCTGAAGAAGTGGCCTTTACCGTTGAATTGTTCGCTCGCATCGAGGACGCCCTGGGCCTTGAGCGCAATACATTGAAAGTCGGCATCATGGACGAGGAGCGTCGCACCACCGTTAATCTGAAGGAGTGTATCCGCGTTGCCTCCGAGCGCGTGGTGTTTATCAACACCGGCTTCCTCGACCGCACCGGTGACGAGATCCATACCTCCATGCTGGCCGGTCCCATGATTCCCAAGAGCATCATGAAGCAGCAGCCCTGGATCAGCGCTTACGAAGATTGGAACGTGGATGTGGGCATCGAGTGCGGCCTGCCCGGCAAGAGCCAGATCGGTAAGGGTATGTGGGCCATGCCGGATGAAATGGCGGCGATGCTGGAGCAGAAAATCGGCCATCCGAAGTCCGGTGCCAACACCGCCTGGGTGCCGTCGCCCAATGGCGCCACCCTTCACAGCACTCATTACCACCAGATCAATGTGTTTGATCGTCAGGAAGAGCTGTCCAGCCGTGGCCGCGCCAGTCTGGACGATATTCTGACCATCCCGGTGATGGAAGATGCTTCCACGCTCAGCGACGAGCAGATCAAGTTCGAACTGGACAACAACGCCCAGGGTATCCTCGGTTACGTGGTGCGCTGGATCGACCAGGGCGTGGGCTGCTCCAAAGTGCCTGACATCAACAATGTGGGCCTGATGGAAGACCGCGCCACGCTGCGTATTTCCTCCCAGCACCTGGCCAACTGGCTGGAGCATGGGGTTTGTACCGAAGAGCAGGTAATGGAAGCCATGAAACGTATGGCGACTATTGTGGATGAGCAGAATGCCGGTGATCCGCTGTACAACAATATGGCGCCGGGCTTCGATGGCGTGGCCTTCAAGGCGGCCTGTGATCTGGTGTTCAAAGGCAAGGAACAGCCTGCGGGTTATACTGAGCCCCTGCTGCACGCTTACCGTATTGAGCGCAAAGCCCTGTAGAAAAGTCTCTTGTGATGCAGTACTTATGAGTTAGTCACATTCGACTATCGAGAACCCGGCCACTGGCCGGGTTTTTTGTTTAGGTGTGCTGTTTCTATAAAATTTTGACCCAATCAAGCTTCCGTTTATGACGAAATTATATTTGTGCAGTGAATCTTTTGTGACGACAAAGGTTTCACGGTTAAGGGGCACTTACGTGTTATACACAAATCAAATTGCAGGCTTTTTGAGCGGTTGATTGAGGCGCCAAAAACCAATGTTATCCATTTGACTTTTGTAAGCTACTGAATTTATTGGAAAAAATAGCTTAGGTTATAAAGTGAACAATTTGACAGGAAGGCCCAAGTTAGGGGGGTTTAGGCCTTTTAGGGGGACTTATTGACAGAGATATCCACAGGTTCTGTGGAAAAATAAAATGACATTCCGATTAATATTTTGTTACTGGCAAAAGAGGTCTAAAGTGTCTCCAATCGTTATAATGCGTTCCCATTAGTAACGGGTTGGTACCACTTTTTCGGCTTTCCTCCCTCCATTTTATTCACAGGGCAACAGCAAGCAGGAATCCAACAGGCGTCAAGTCAACCTGACACTGATATTCAGTGCTCTGTCCACACAATATCTATCTATATGACTCCAGAACGTTATCAGATTATTCGTCGCGTCCTTGATCAACGACAGCCGGATCTCACCGTGATTACCGACGAGGTCCATAAGGGTCGGAATCTCTCCGCTATTATCAGAACCTGCGATGCGGTGGGAATCGATCAGTTTCACTGTGTCCAGCCCAGCAAAGGTTTCCGGGCGTTCCGCGGCACGGCCCTGGGCAGTCACAAGTGGGTCGAGACGCAGTTACACCCGACTATTGAAACAGGTGTTGGCCATCTCAAAGATCAAGGGTTTCGCATTGTCGCAGCCAATCTCTCCGATCGAGCCGTGGATTTCCGCAATATTGATTATACCCAGCCGACAGCACTGCTTATGGGCACTGAGAAGGAAGGCGTCAGTGACGCGGCTTTGGCCGCCGCCGATGACGAAGTGATTATCCCCATGATGGGTATGGTGGAATCGTTCAATGTGTCTGTCGCCTGCGCCATTATACTCACCGAGGCTCAACGTCAACGGCAGTTGGCGGGGCTCTACAACCGCAGTCGCTTGCCGGCTGACATCTATGAGCGCAAGTTATTTCAGTGGTGCCAACCCATAGTTACTCGCTATTGCGATGAGCGGGGGTTGGACTATCCGCCCCTGGATGATGAGGGGGAAATCATCGATGCACCGGCTTGGTACCGCTCAATTCGTGAGCGGCAAGAGTTGTTGGAGTGAATAGTTTATAGCCAATCCTACCGATAATCGGTAAGGATATTGCAAATCTGTTTAAGCAAGTCAGTTTCGTTACTGGAAGTTTGCCAACCCTGGCCAATACTTAAGTATAACTGGTGATGCACATCCCCCAAGTGTTAGTAGACACCGGTTGGGCTGGACGATGAACGGAAGGCCCGCTTTTAAGGATTGTATCCTTAATGTTTCACTCCTAATGGTCTTGCCCCTAGTTTGCTCCCCCAGCGCTAGGGGTTTTTTTTGGTGGATAATGACATCGCAGTTGGCGCATGAATCGTTATGCCGAACCGAAACAAACAGTATATACTTTTATAGATGTTTTTAATGACGAAATACGAGTCACCCTGGAATGACCCTAGCGGATTCCTTTGAAAAGCCGGATTGCACCCTGGATCACATGGCCGAACTGGCCGACTGGGCTTGGGAAGCCGATACCCACCTGAATATTACCGCCATCAGTGAAGGAATTTATCAACAATTGGGATGGCAAGACACAGATGTCTTGGGTCACCAGCTGTTAAACCTTCCCCGCGCAAGCCTGCTGCCGGCCTCGGGGCCAGAGGTGTTGCAAGAGCGTTTTCGTCATTTGAAACGTGTGCGGGTGATGTTCCTTGAAGCCAATCATAGTGACGGCCATTCTCTGCTCTATTCAATCAACGCCGCTCCCCGCTTCGATGAACTCGGCAAGTACGTTGGTTACCGGGGAATTGCCACTCGCATGCCACCGCAAGCTGCGGCGGGCGTGATTTTAGAGAGTTTTGAGCAGGAGCTTGCCGACAAGCTGGGCATGGAGTACTTCCATCAATTGGTCAAGGCCCTGGCCAATATTCTGGAAATGGACCATGTATTTGTGGGGCGTCTGTTTGGAGAAAGCCTGGACAAAGTGGAAACCCTGTCGTTCTGGAGTGATGGCGACTGGCGTGACAATTTTCTCTATGAGCTTGAACACACACCTTGTTCAAAAGCTGTCTACAGCGAAATGTGTATGTACACCGAGGGTGTCGCCGAGCACTTCCCCAAGGACGAACATCTGATTCGATTGCAGGTGGAAAGCTACCTGGCCAGTCCCTTGCATTCCCGTACCGGCGATGTGGTCGGGCTGTTGGTGTGCATGAGTCGCCAGCCGTTGCCAAAAACGGCACATCTTCTCGACGCTTTTGCATTGATTGCCGAACGTGCCGCCGCGGAACTGGAGCGACTGGGCGTGGAGGAAAAGCTTCGCCAGGAACGTCGTACGCTTGAGCAAGCTCAAAAAATAACGGGGTTTGGTGCCTGGCGTTACGATATACACAACGATGAGTTAATGTTGTCCGAAGTGGCTCGGCAACTGTTGCCGTTAACCGCGAAGCAGATTGCCCAGCCACAGGACGTTTTGCAATATCTGCCGCAAGAGTATCAAACGCCTTTGCAACAGTTCTGGGAATCGCTGATGCAGGGCGGGGACTCCACCACAATCACATTTCCGCTACAACTGGAGCATTCGGCAATCCGTTGGTTTCAGGTCATTGCCAGCGCGGAAACAGATGTACTGACCGGTGAGCTGACCCGGGTTTCCGGGGTCGTTAAAGATATTTCCGACGAGCGGGCCAGCCAACAGCAGTTGCGATTATTGACGGAAGCGGTTGCCCAAAGCTCCAATGCCATCAGTATTACGGATTTGGACGGCACCATTATTTATGTCAACCCCACATTTACAGAGATGACCGGTTTCTCCACCGCAGAAGCTATCGGTCAGCAGACCTCTATCTTGAAATCAGGTCTGACGCCTCTGGCTACTTATCAGCAATTGTGGAGCAATGTTACCAGTGGTCGGGCCTGGCATGGTGAGCTGAACAATCGCCGCAAGAACGGTGATCTTTATTGGGCCAATACGCTCATATCACCGCTACGTGATACCGATGGCCGGGTGTGTAATTACCTGTCGGTGCAAGAAGATATTTCCGTGCGCAAACAACAGGAAGAGAGGCTGCTGCATCAGGCGCATCACGATACTTTGACGGATCTTCCCAATCGATTGCTGGCGTTTGATCGTCTCAGCCTGAGTTTGAAACATTCCAGAAGATTCAATCATCAGCTGTCACTGCTGTTTATCGATCTGGACAATTTTAAGCAGGTCAACGACAGTCTGGGACACGATGCAGGTGATCAATTATTAGTGAAGGTGGCAAGGCGCTTGCAGTCCACCTTGCGGGACGGCGACACGGTTGCGCGTCTCGGCGGGGACGAATTTTTGGTTATTCTGGAGTCTGCCAATGCCAACGCGGCGGAGTTGGGTGCCAAGCGTATCAAACAGGTTCTGGCGGCGCCGATGAGTATCGACAGCCGGGAATTGGTCACTACCGCCAGTATAGGTATTACACAATACCCAGCCGATGGAGAAACGCCGGAGGTGTTGATGCGCAATGCTGATGCCGCCATGTACAAAGCCAAAGCTTCTGGCAAAAATACGTTTCGTTTTTACACCCAAGCCATGAACGACGAAAGCCAGCGTCGATTGGAGGTGGAAACGGAGTTGCGTCGGGCGTTGGCACGGGATGAAATTCAGTTGGTGTACCAGCCCATCGTGGAAATGGACACCAAGCGCATCATTGGCGCTGAAGCTCTGGCCCGCTGGACCAATGGGCGGTTGGGAGTGGTGAGCCCGGTAGACTTTATTCCGCTGGCGGAAGAGTTGGGGTTGATCGTCGATATTGGCGACTGGATTATCCAGGAGGCTGCAGCCAGCTGCCAACAGTGGCTTGAGGTCACTCCTGAATTCTTAATGGCTATCAATATTTCACCCAGGCAACTGCGCGACAGCATTTTGAAGCGCTCGCTGAAAACGGCGATGCAGGACCACCAGGTGGATTGCCACCACCTGATGCTCGAAGTCACAGAAGGGGTGTTGGTTGACAATGTGGACGCTGCCTTGGCCTATTTGTCGGATTTGTCCGCAGAGGGTATTCAGCTGGCGATCGATGACTTTGGTACCGGTTATTCGTCTTTGAGCTATTTAAAAACTTTCCCGTTTAACCGACTCAAGATTGATCGCAGCTTTGTGGGGGATGTGCTCAAGGACTCCGAAGGCGAAACCCTGGTACGAGTGATGGTGGATCTGGCCCACAAATTCGGAATGACTGTGGTAGCGGAGGGCGTGGAGAGCGAGTCCCAGTATCGATTCCTGCGTTCGATCGGGGTGGACAGCTTTCAGGGATATTATTTTTCGCCGCCGTTGTCTGCTGTCGAGTTCTCGCGTTTATTACAGAGCAATCTGGCCTCCGCAAACTGACAATTGGAGGCCGGATTGATAGTGAATCCGCAAATTAATGGCCCATCAGGGCAGTGGCCTGCCCGATAACCGTATCCAGTCTGACCGCGGTGCTGGAACGGGTGACGCAATCGTCCAGCCGCTTGCGCAGGTTGCCGAGCTTGTTCTGGCAGCGGCGGAAGTCAAGGCTGATCATTTCATAGTCCAGGTGATGATCCTGGATACTCAACTTGGCCAACTCAGTCTGTTCCTGGTTAATCGCACTGATAAGGTCAAAGAAGGTGTCTTTGTCCCGGATCGTGGACGCCTCCCAATAGGCATCCTCCAGGGTTTGAAGCAGTTCGGTCAGGGTGCTGATGGCCTCGGCGATACTGGTGCTGGACATCGATGTCTCCTCGGGCAGTGCAAATGGTGTTGAGCGCCCTGAATTGAATCAGGATGCGGTGTCTTATAAGTTTTTGATCCTAACAGTATAGCGACTCGGTGCTGGGCCAGCACTATGATTAAGTGTTAATCTACAGGAAATATGACTGAAACCCTTTTTTCATTCACAATACAGTCATTCACACTATACTCTTTCACACCGCTTTCTATCCCGGAGCAGGGCCAATGATGGATACAGTAAATCAGGACACAGCAAAGCAGGACAAGGCGAAACTCAAAGTCAAACAATTTCGCCAGCGCGAACAGGCAATCCTGGATGCGGCGCTGGAACTGCTGATTGAATACGGCGACGATAAGGTGACCGTTGAACAGATCGCCGCCAGGGTCGATATTGGCAAGGGCACGATTTACAAGCACTTTGCCTCCAAATCCGAAATCTACGTTCGACTGTTGTTTGATTATGAGAACGGGCTCAAGACCGACATGGAGCAGGCGCTGGTTGCGGCAGAGCAGGGTGATTACAGTGCGCCGGCGCGCGCCTATTTTTCCAAACGTATGTCGGATCCGGTGCGCGCCAGGTTGTTCCAGCGGCTTGAAGAGAAGATGGTTGCCAACGGTGAAGAGCCGGAAAAACTCAGTCAGATGGAAGCCCTGCGCCAGCAGATGCTGTCCAAATTGAATGACAGTTTTGCCCAGCGTATTGGCGAGGGAAGGCTGAAAGAAGTGCCGCCCTACTATTATTATCTGGCATATTGGGCCCTCACCCACGGCGCGGTGGAGCTCTATCACAATCACTCATTTCAGGATGTGATTGAAGACAAGGCGGGTTTGCTGAAATTTATCATGGATGTTGGTGTCCACATGGGTGTCATTGGAGAAGGAAGGGAGTCAGAAAAGCAGCCACAGGGTGCTCCACCCAAGGTTGAATAAATCAGAGGTTCGGGTATGGGCATTCGGGCGGTATTCGCAGGTATTGGGCTTTCGTTGTTGGTGCCGATAATGACAGGCTGTGTAGCTCCCGGTTTTTCCAAAGGCCCGTCGCTGGGATTGGCGGATCAATTTCAGCTCCATACCCGTCGTTACTGGACGTTATCTGATCACTCCCACCTCTATTTGGCCTATCCGGCGCAACTGACTTATTCCAGATCACTGCGCACCCGATTGCAGTCTCATTTTAGCGGTTCCCTTGAGCGTCATTTTGCAGGGGTGGAGGTTGCATTGGATCCCCATTCTCTCGCTGACAATCTGCGCCTGGCCAGGGAGCGGCAAGCCGATTTCCTGCTTGTACCCACCTTGCTGGATATGGAGAATCGGCTGGATTCCTGGCTCGATCTGGAAGATGATCTGGAGTCCCTGGCTGGCATGGGCGGTGATCGCGCAGAGCTGAAGATCGTCGTTTATGATGTGATGAGCGGCGATGTGATGGATGTGTCCATTATCAGCGCCAAAGGCAGCTGGCTCAATATGAGCGGCCAACGACCCGAATCGCTGCTGAGCGCGGGCTTTGAACTCTATGCCCGTTCTTTAAGGGCCAATCAGGCGGCCAGGCCTTGATTCCTGATTAGAGTCCGTCCCTTATTTTGAGAAGGTGTTCATGAGTACCCCCCCCGATTCTTTGCTGGATTCCATTCAGCAGCTGCAACGCGACTACGAAAACAAACTGCCTCCCGTTGAAAAGTGGACCCCTGACTGCAATGGCGACCTCGATATGCGTATCGATCGGGAAGGGCAGTGGTATTACCAGGGCGGCAAAATTGAGCGCCAGTCCATGGTGAAAATGTTTTCCTCCATTCTCAAGCGCGAGGGTGACGACTATTTCCTGGTGACGCCGGTGGAAAAATGGCGGATTCAAGTGGACCAAGCCCCTTTTGTGTTTGTGGGGCTCAGGCTGGAGCAGCAGGGAGAGCACCAGGGCCTGGTGTTAACAACCAACACCGGTCATGAGGTGTTGCTGAGCGAGGCCAACCCGCTGGAGGTTTCCCACGCTGACAGCGGCGAGCCCCGGCCAATGGCGACTGTATATCGAAACTTGCCGGGATTACTCAATCGCAATGTGTTCTATGAGCTGGTGGAACTCAGCGAGCTGGAGACCGACGAGCAGGGCCGCGAATGGATGCGCGTTCACAGTGCCGGCAGCTGGTTTCGGCTCGGGCAAATTTAGGTGGTTTTGCAATTCCAGATAGCTCGGCTAGTCTTAATTTCACCCCAATTTCACCCTCGGGGGTGATCCGGCTCACCCTAAGGCGGTTTAAGCTGTTTACTGATAAATGGTCGGGATGCCAGTTATTCCGCCGTTTGGCGAGCCCTATGCGTCAGTGACCTTCGCCGCCGAATTTGCCAATCGGTTGATTTCGGGGGGTGAAAGAGTCAGTATATCGGCCCGCTCAAAACGACCGTTAGAGCCTTGTCAAAGGGGCCGGGTCAGGCTTTCGAGCCATGGAATGCCGGGCTTTTTCCGGTTCAATCCTTAACAGATAAGCGAATGGGAAATCCATGAAGATTCTTGTTGCAGTTAAACGTGTCGTTGATTACAACGTCAAAGTGCGTCCCAAGTCCGACGGCACCGACGTTGATATCGCCAACGCCAAAATGTCCATCAACCCCTTTTGTGAAATTGCTGTCGAAGAAGCCGTTCGACTGAAGGAAAAGGGCGTTGCTACCGAAATTCTGGCTGTTTCCATGGGGCCCAAGCAGTCTCAGGAGCAAATCCGCACAGCCATGGCTCTGGGCGCCGATCGCGGTATCCTGGTTGAGACCGACGCTGAGCTGCAGCCACTGGCTGTCGCTAAGTGCCTCAAGGCCATTGTTGACAAAGAAAGCCCCGATCTGATCATTATGGGCAAACAGTCTATCGACGGTGACAACAACCAGACTGGCCAGATGCTGGGTGCACTGACTGGCATGGCTCAGGGTACTTTCGCCTCTGAGGTTGAAATGGGCGACGGCAAAGTCAAGGTAACCCGTGAAATCGACGGCGGTCTGCAGACTGTTGAGCTGAACCTGCCAGCCATTGTAACCACTGACCTGCGTTTGAACGAGCCACGCTATGCGTCTCTGCCGAACATTATGAAGGCGAAGAAGAAGCCTCTGGATACCACCACTCCCGAAGAGCTGGGTGTGGATGCCGCTCCTCGCGTCCAGACCCTCAAGGTTGAGCCGCCTGCCGAGCGTCAAGCTGGCATCAAGGTAGCTGACGTTGCTGAACTGGTCGACAAACTGAAGAACGAGGCGAAGGTAATCTCATGAGCATTCTGGTCATTGCTGAACACGATAACGCCTCCATCAAAGGCGCTACCCTGAACACCGTTGCGGCCGCCAAGGCCATCGGCGGCGATGTTGACGTTCTGGTTGCGGGTGCTGACTGCGCCGCTGCTGGCGAAGCTGCCGCCAAAATCGATGGCGTAGCCAAGGTTCTGGTTGCCGACAACGCTGCTTACACTAACCAGCTGGCCGAAAACGTGGCTCTGCTGGTGGCTGAAATCGGCAAGAGCTATACCCATATCCTGGCTCCCGCTACTTCCAACGGTAAGAACATTGCCCCTCGCGCTGCGGCATTGCTGGATGTTCAGGCCATCTCTGACATCATTTCTGTTGAAAGCGCTGACACCTTTAAGCGTCCTGTATACGCGGGTAACGTCATCGCCACGGTGCAGAGCTCCGATGCGATCAAGGTGATCACCGTTCGTGGTACTGCCTTTGACGCCGTTGCCGCTGAAGGCGGTTCCGCTGCTGTTGAGGCACTGGGCTCCGCCACTGACGCCGCCATCTCCAGTTTTGTGGGTGAAGAGCTGGCTGTCAGCGATCGTCCTGAACTGACCGCTGCCGGCATCGTTATCTCCGGTGGTCGCGGCATGCAGAACGGCGACAACTTCGAGATGCTGTACAAGGTGGCAGACAAGCTGGGTGCCGCCGTTGGCGCTTCCCGTGCTGCTGTTGACGCCGGCTTCGTGCCCAATGACATGCAGGTAGGGCAGACGGGCAAGATCGTGGCCCCTGATCTGTACATCGCTGTGGGCATCTCCGGTGCTATCCAGCACTTGGCGGGTATGAAGGACAGTAAAGTCATTGTAGCCATCAACAAAGACGAAGAGGCACCTATCTTCCAGGTTGCAGACTATGGTCTGGTTGCTGACCTGTTTGACGCGGTTCCTGAGCTGGAAGGCCAGCTGTAAATCGATCTTTGATCGATGTCTGAAAAGCCGGCATAATTGCCGGCTTTTTTATGTACAGGACGTACGGTATTCCGCGAGAGCCAAGGATACTCTAATAAGAGTACAAGTGGCGGGAGCGGTGCTCCTTCTGTAGGCACAATCTTATGTATTCCCTGAGGTAGCTGTGGATATTGAAACCTTTGAAAACTGGTCGCTGATCCTGGGCGTGGGCGGCTTGATTGCCTATATGACCTTTATCATGTGGGATCTCGCCAAGCAGTCCAAAGCCGGCCGCTTTGGCACGTTTATCCTGTTTACTGCGCTGGGTTTGGGGCTGCTGGGGTTCCTGATCAAGACCGTGCTGGTGGAAGTGGTCAACAAATAGCTAGAATTCACATCACTATTATTCCGTAATCTATTGTTTCTATTAAATAATTATGGATAACCTCAAGTGCTTTCTATTGACATTGAAAGGACTATAATCCTTAGAAAAGTATGGATATAACCCCACAGCAGGCAGGTGACGTGTGAAGCTATTTGAGGCCCAGGGCAAGGTACAGAAAGATCGGACCATCATGCGTGAAACCGACGAACGCATGGCAAAGTACAGCCGCCGCGGGGTCATCGTCAACGTCCTGGCCTATCTGCTTTGCCTGTCTACCGGTTATATGAGCGTAATGGCTCCCAATGTGGCAGTGGCGCTGACCGTCGGGCTGATCCTGTTTGCGCTTCTGCGGGGCTATTTTCTGGTTCGCTTTGATACGCTCTACGCCAGTGGGCCGTGCCGGTGGCGCAACCGCTTTTTTGTTGTGACCTTGCTGGGGGCGGCCTGGTGGAGTGTGATCCTGGTGTCCTTCACCCTGGTTCTGGGTATTGTTGCGGAAACCCCGATTCTCTGGTTTTACACCGTCATTTTCTTTGCCTCCACGGTGCAGGTCACGGCCCCCTATAAACGTTTTAGCCAGGTTTACCTCTCTATTACCCTGCTGCCCCCAGTCATTGCCGGGGCCTATGTCGGTGGCTTCGAAGGCTATATGTACAGCCTAATGATGCTGGTATTCGTGATCATGATGTTCCACCAGGTGGAGGTACTCTGCAGCACCTACTGGCAGCGCCTGGAAGCCAATTATGCGCTGACGCAGAAAGCGCGGGCCCTAGAGGTTGAGAAACGCGACAGCGATGCCTCAGTGGATCTGAGTTCCCAGTTTCTGATCAATCTGGGGCATGAGTTCCGAACCTCACTCAACGACATTCTTGGCGGACTGTCGTTGCTGACAGACAGCAAACTCGAGAGTCACCAGCAAGAGCTGCTAAAACTTGCCCAGACCGCCGGTGAACGCCAGCTGGACCTGGTGAACAATATTGTGGATTTCTCCCGTATCAGCAATCGCAAGCTGGTACTGGATCACAGCGTGTTCAATCTGCGTTCCCAGATTGAGGCCTGGTTGTCCGATATGTCGGTAGATGCCCATCAGCAAGGGGTGGAGCTTGACTATCGAATTGCGGCAGGTTTCCCGCTGCGTGCCAGAGGCGATGCGGGTCGGATGGGCCAGATTGTCAAAAACATGTTGGGCAATGCCATCCAGTTTTCGGAACAGGGCATGGTATTTGCCGATATCGACTTTAAGAAAGACAGTGATAAAGGAGGGCTGCTGGAGATCAATCTGGTGGATCGCCACAGCTCCGCTCAGTCGGCACCCAACGGCTCTGAAGAGACGGAAGACGACGTAACCACCCGGGCTACGGGTCTGTGGTTGACCATCTGTAAGGGGTTGGCAGAGTGTATGGGTGGCAGCATTGAGATCGAGACGGTACCAGGGCGGGAAACCCAGTATCAATTGTGGCTGCCATTGAAGGTGGCGGGCCAGCAGGCGTCCAGCCTGAATGCACACCCCAAGCTGCGCGGTAAGCGTGTATTGATGGTCGATTTTGGATTGGAGCTGGCGCCGCAGCACTTCCGGGAGATGGAGGACTGGGGGCTGGATCTGATCCGGGGTGGCTCAATCGATGATACTCAAGAGACATTGGAGAGATTGGCCGCAAAAGGTGACAGGCCTGACCTGATTCTGATTAATCTGGCCAAGGATTGTGACACCTGCCTCGACTTTTCCAGGAGCCTGCTGGATCACGAGTTGTTCCGCGATATTCCTCAATTGCTGTTGCTCTCACACAATCACCTCAACCACCCCCAATTGCAGCAACTGATTGATGGCAACAGCCACATTGTGCATCACTATCGGCCGTTTATTCGCCAGAGCATGCACGACCTGATTACCCATGCCGTGCTGGGTAAGCCCATGCTGAAGGGCGGCAGTGACAGCGAAGGCATTGGCGTCTGTGATCAACAGCGCGAGGTGCTGCTGGTTGATGATCATCGGGTAAATCAAATGGTGGCCGAGGGCATGCTGAAGAAACTGGGCTATAGCGTGCGTATTGCGGGCAATGGCATGGAGGCCTTGTGCGAAGTGAAGAAAGGCGGCGTGGATCTGATTCTGATGGACTGTCAGATGCCGGAAATGGATGGATTTGAAGCCACACGTCAGCTTCGGCAGCTGGAACAGGAAGCCGGCGAGGATGAGCATATTCCCGTTATTGCCATGACGGCTCACACCAATGACGGTGATCAGTCCCTGTGTTTTGCCTCCGGTATGGATGACTATCTGGCCAAACCGGTCCGCTATGAGGTGTTGGAGACGCTGTTGTTGCGGTGGCTGGGTGGTGCTGAGGAAGATGGCGCTGAACCTGTCGTTATCAACAACAAGATCAGCACCGCGGAAGGCCCTGTCTAGTGTCGTGAATCCGAAGTTCGTTGAAAAATTCCTTCGCCAAAAAATCAGATAACGGTGTTGGCTGAACTTGACGTAGCACCACTACGCCTGCGTCCAGCCGCCTTGTTCTCTAATTTTTGGCTTTGAAATTAATTCAAAGAACTTCAGACTCACGACACTAGTGAAACAGGCCTTAATCCAGACGGCTCCAGATAGGGGCGTGATCAGAAGGTTTCTCCATCGCCCGCACGTCGTAATCGACACCGGCGTCAGAGCAGCGTTGCATTAGCGACTGCGTCAGCATGATCAAGTCAATACGCAGCCCGCGCTTTGGCTCGCGATCAAAACCCT
Organism: Pseudomaricurvus alkylphenolicus; assembly: GCF_011683955.1. Taxonomy (GTDB): domain Bacteria; phylum Pseudomonadota; class Gammaproteobacteria; order Pseudomonadales; family Cellvibrionaceae; genus Pseudomaricurvus; species Pseudomaricurvus alkylphenolicus. Next base: position 15,235 of record NZ_JAAQPI010000006.1, on the reverse strand, counting down.
TGCTGCGATAGTCGAACCAGCTGTACAGGTCATCGGTGTCCGGATTCAGGGCCCGGAAACTGTCCGTCAGGCCCCAGCCTTCCAGCCGCTGCAACCACTCCCGCTCCTCAGGCTGGAAGCTGCATTTGCCGGTGCGCAACCAGCGTTTGCGGTTGTCCTCACCAATGCCGATATCGAGATCGGTGGGTGAGATATTCATATCGCCAAGTACCACGATCTGCTCGCTGGGATCGTGATTGTCGTTCAGGTAATCCTGCAGCGAGGCATAAAAATCACGCTTGTTTGGGAACTTGGTGGGGTGATCAATGGCCTCGCCCTGGGGAAAATAGCCGTTGATCACGGTGATTTCCCCGCCCAGAGGCGATTCACAGGTGACGGCGATAAAGCGTTTCTGGGCCTCATCATCATCATTGGGAAAACCTTTTTGGCTGGATAAAATAGGGTGCTTGCTGAGTGTAGCAACCCCATAGTGGGTTTTCTGCCCATGGTAGATCACGTGATACCCCATGGCTTCCACTTCTTCCAGTGGAAAGTCCTGATCCTGAACCTTGGTTTCCTGCAGGCCGATAAAGTCCGGCTGGTGGGTATCGATGACTTGCTGCAGTTGGTGAAGGCGCATGCGCAAACTGTTGACGTTAAAAGAGACGACGACCATGGAAATTCCCTTTGAAGATGGAAGCCGCGTAGCATAAGAAAAGGTCACAAAAAAGGCCAGCGTGGGCTGGCCTTTTCGGTGGGCTGAATCGCTTTTAGAAATCAGCCACTTGATCAGGTGGCTGTTTTTCCAGCAGATTCAGCATGTCGATCAGGATATAGCCTGCTTCCGCCAACAGGGCGTCGTTGTCGGTATCCAGGTCTTCGCTTGGCGGCGCCGCGGACTGTTCCGCACTGCGATCCGAGGAATCCTTTTCCCAGGCTTCGGAGGTCAGAAAGGGTTCCAGCCCCTTGGCTTCACGACGGGAATTCTCAATAGCCAGTGCGCGAGAGCGGCGGTCAACCTGCTGTTCCCGGCGAACCTTCTCATTGAGTGACAGCTCGGTTTGATCCTTGGTGCTGCGCAAGTGGGTCACCTGTTGATTGAGGTAGACAAAGTCCGGGTCTTCTGCCTTTCGTCCTTCGTGGCGACGCTTCACTTCCTTCAGGATACCCTCAAAATTAAAGTAGGCTTCGTGTGGTACCGGATGAATCTGGTCCCAGGGCAGGGCGGTGTCGTAAGAGCTTTCGCCCACTTCTTCAGCGTCCACCAGGAATGGGAAGTTCACATCGGGAATGACACCACGGTGCTGGGTGCTGTCGCCGGAGACGCGATAGAACTTGGACTCGGTAATCTTCAGTTGCCCGGAATAGACCGGGGTCAGGGACTGCACCGTGCCCTTGCCGAACGATTGGGTGCCTACGATCAGGCCACGTTTGTAATCCTGTATAGCACCCGCAAAAATCTCCGAGGCCGAGGCGCTCAAGCGGTTGGTCAGCACCACCAGGGGCCCACGATAGGCGGCACGACGGCGGGATCGGTAATTGCGGGAGATGGTCTGGCTGGTCTGGCGTATCTGTACCACCGGCCCCTGGTCGATAAACAGGTCCGTCAGGGTAGTGGCTTCCTGCAGCGAACCGCCGCCGTTATTGCGCAAATCGACGATAAGGCCATCAATGTTTTCCTGCTCCAGTTCTTTCAAAAGGCGCAGAACATCAGTTGTGGTGCTCTTGAAGTTGGGATCCCGGCGTCGATAGGCTTCAAAGTCGATGTAGAAAGCAGGTACGTTAATCACGCCCAGCTTGAACACTTCTTCGCCATCACTGAGTTCGATAATGCCTTTTTTGGCGGCCTGCTCTTCAAGCTTGACCTTGCCTCGATTGATGCGGATTTCCTTGCGTATGCTGTTATCTCCGGAATCCGCGGGAATCACACTCAGGCGCACAACGGTGTTTTTGGGGCCTCGGATCAGTTTGACCACCTCGTCGAGGCGCCATCCGATCACGTCAACCATCTCGCCTTCAGGCCCCTGGCCCACTGAAACGATCTTATCAGCCGGTTTCAGCTCACCCTGCTTGGAGGCGGGGCCAGCGGTAATCAGGCGCACTACCTTGGTAAATTCGTCCTCGGTCTGTAAAACGGCGCCAATTCCCTCCAGGGAAAGAGACATGGAGATATTAAAGTTCTCCAGAGTGCGTGGAGACAAATAGCTGGTGTGGGGATCATAGAGCAACGTCAGGGCGTTGATCATGATCTCAAACACATCGTCCGCATCCTGTTGTTCCAGGCGGGTCAGCTGGTTCTTATAGCGCCGCAGGAGAGTCTTTTGGGCATCTTCTATGCTTTCGTCAGCCAGTTTGAGGCTGAGAATGCTGGATTTGATGCGCTTGCGCCATTTCTCGTCGGCGTCGGGTTCGCTCTGTGCCCAGCGCTGGTTATCCTCTCCCAGGGGAATGGATTCCTGGCGGCTGAAATCAAACTCGCTGGCGCCGTTGCCCTCCAGTAGCGCTATGGCCCAGGTCAAGCGCTCGTGGGCACGCTCGTAATAGGTGGTAAAGATGTGGCGACCAGGCTCCAAATCCCCCGAACTTAGAGTGTCGTCCAGCTTGCGGGCGTAGCGTTTCTCGAACAGGTCGATGTCGCTCTGCAAAAAGAAATACTTGCTGGGGTCCAGGTTGGAGATGAATTTGTCCAGCATCGCCTCGGACAGTTCGTCATTAAACTCCTGATTGCGATAGTGCCTGGTGGACAATTTATCGATGATGTCGACGGCGGTTTTCGACTGATCTTTGGTGAAACTGAAATCGATGGATTTGGCGGGGGCCAGCTGAGTGATGCTCAACAGTCCCGCGGCCGCCAGTGAAAGCAGAAACTGACGCTGAAGCTTGCGCATACGAAGAAATTCTCGGCGGTTTTACTTATGTTCTGGGGACTATAGCACAATAAAACCCTTAGGGAATTGGGGGGCTTCCCTGGAAATAGAAAATTTACTTAAAAATCAGTAGGTTGTTGTTCAGGCGGCGTTATCGGACGCGTCCTGTGGTGGCAGAAACGGCAACAGTTGAAGTAGCAGGCGATCGTGCATGTCGATTGGTGATTCGACTGCTTCAGATGGCTCAGAAGGGGCAAAAACCTCTCTGACGTCCGCATGCAACAGTGTGTTGATCAGGTTATCGGTCAGCAGTCTGGCCGAATTTTCGATACTTGCCGTCGCTTCGCGACTGGGCAGCTGTTCCACCAGGGCCTGGATCTGGCGATGCAGGCGGCTGAAGGCTTTGGTCACTTGAGGCTCGACATTGGGGTAATGGGCTCCCAAGCCGCGCAGATCCTGGGTGATAAAGCGATATTGTGTGAAGATATCGGCCACCAGGCTAAGGTACGAGAGCAGGCTCTTGGCTGTGATCTGCTCGACGCTGGACATATTGTCGATCACCAGTACCAGACTGGTGTGAAAGCGCGCATAGAGTTCCTCGACAATCTCCTCTTTGCCCTTGAAGTGGTAATAGAGATTACCCGGGCTGATGTTCATTTCATTGGCCAGATCGACGCTGGTGACCAGGCGTTCCCCCCGTTCGTTAAACAGGAGCAGGGCCACTTCGAGTATCAGGTCTTTGGTTTTTATTCTTGCCATGCAAAAGGTCTGGACTGGAGCCTGGGAGAAACTGTACCCACATGTTCAGCATGGGTAAAGGGCAGGGGTATCGGGGTGCTATGTGGAAAGGTTGGCGACCCCGATAAAAATCAATAAATTGCGGCCAGCTTACGCCTTTTTCTTGATTTCTTTGTTGATGTCATCAAGCTTGCTGTTGATGTCATCCAGCTGGTCATTGACTGCGGTCTTACCGGGCATCTTGGCGTACTGCTTCAGCTTCTCGATACGGGAATCGAGATCGGTCTTGCCTTCGTCCAGGCGCTTTTCGGCATCCGCCTGCAACTTCTCACCACGGGCAACCAGTTCTTCAAACAGGCGCTGGCTTTCATCGTTCATCTTCTCGAAACGGTTCTGAACCTCGTCGAACGAGCGTCCATAGGCGCCCAGGCCGGCAAGCCAGATTTGCTTGGCAATGTTCTCCAGCTTATCGGTGCCGGAGTTCAGGCGATCAAAGATGGTTTCTTTGGTGTCTTCTTTCTGTTCTGCGGCTTTCTTGGTGGCCATGGTGCCGGTCCTCGTGATGGTTTTGAGACAGTGTGTCGGGAGAATTGGTGGCCATGATAGGGGAGTAAACTAGAATCCGCCCCCTAATTAGAGTCCGCTTTCTAATTCGTCGCCGGCCACCCCCAGGAGCTTTATTGATCTGGGGTCAAGATTGGGCTTTAACTTAGCGGATATTCCTGTATATTCGTACAGCTTTAATGCTTCTGTACCAATCTACACCCTCGATTTTCACTCTTTTGTTTTAGGGACGTTATGAGCCAGGAATCCATTGTCATTAAGGGCGCTCGCCAGAACAATCTCAAAAACCTCGATCTAGAATTGCCCACCAACGAGCTGATCGTGGTGACCGGGGTAAGTGGCTCGGGCAAGTCCACATTGGCATTCGATACTATCTACGCCGAGGGCCAACGACGCTACGTCGAGACCTTTTCAGCCTATGCCCGTCAGTTCCTTGACCGTATGGACAAACCGGCGGTGGACAATATTCTGGGTATTCCGCCGGCCATCGCGATTGATCAGACCAATCCGGTGAGGACCTCCCGCTCCACCGTGGGCACAATGACGGAGCTCAATGACTACCTGAAGTTGCTGTTTGCACGCCTGTCGCACCTGCACTGTCGCGGCTGTGATGAAGAGGTGCGCAGCGATACTCCCCAGGGAATCGTCAATCATCTCTATGAAACCCTGCACACCGGGCAACGCCTGATGGTGTGTCTGCCGATCAAAGTGCCGGAAAACTTTACCGATGAAGAGGTGGTACAGCTGCTCAACCAGCAGGGATACACCCGCATTCACAAGCGTGACCGATCCCGGGTCGAGGCGGTGCAGGATCGTCTTAAGCTCAAGCCAGAGGTGCGGGAGCGACTCAGTGAAGCGGTGGAGATCGCCCTGCATCACGGCAATGGACATGTACTGGTTTACCCCCTGGATGAATCCATGCAAGCGGGTGAAGCGTTGAGGTTTTCGAGTCACCACCACTGTGCCAGCTGTGATATTGAGTACAGTGAGCCCACCCCTAGTGTGTTCTCCTTTAATTCTCCCATTGGCGCCTGTGAAACTTGCCGTGGTTTTGGTCGGGTGATTGGCGTCGACTGGGGTCTGGTGATACCTGATGAAAGTAAATCACTTGCCGATGGGGCGATCAAACCCTGGCAGACACCTACTAATGCTGAGATTCAGCAGGCGCTTATCAAATATGCCAAAAAGCGTGGAGTGCCGATTGATAAACCCTGGAAATCCCTGAGTCAGAAACACAAGCGCTGGGTAATCGAAGGTGAGGGCGATTGGGACGATGGGGTCTGGTTTGGTGCCAATCGCTTCTTCGAGTGGCTGGAAAGCAAGGCGTACAAAATGCACGTGCGGGTACTGCTCTCCAAATACCGTTCCTACACGCCCTGTCAGGATTGCCACGGTGCCCGTCTAAAGCCGGATGCGTTGCTGTGGCGTCTTGGCCGGCAACCCGTCGAAGCATCTCATCTGCCGGGATACAACATTCATCAACTGATGCAGCTGCCACTGGAGCAATGTGCCGCGTTTTTTGAAACGCTGCATCTGCCCGGATCACTTGACGAGGCTGCGCAGCTATTATTGACGGAAATTCGATCGCGACTGGGCTTTCTGCTGGATGTGGGGCTGGGCTACCTCACTCTGGATCGTCAGTCGCGCACATTGAGCGGCGGCGAAGTTCAGCGCATCAACCTGACCACGGCGCTCGGCACCTCATTGGTGAATACGCTGTTTGTTCTGGATGAACCCAGCATCGGTCTGCATCCCCGGGATATTGAACGCCTTATTAAAGTCCTGCACCGGCTGCGTGACGCTGGTAACACTCTGCTGGTGGTGGAGCATGATCCCCAGGTGATTCTCGCCGCCGACCGGGTGCTGGATATCGGCCCCGGCCCGGGCAAGCTGGGCGGAGAGATCCGTTTTTATGGCACGCCAAAGGCGCTGCTGCGTCATCGCAAATCTCTCACCGCTGATTATCTCAGTGGTCGTAAGCTGGTGGCACCGCCAGAGGGAGAGATCGATACGGCACCTCAAGGGGTTATCGAAATCCAGGGCGCGGCGGAGCACAACCTCAAGCAGGTGGATGTTTCCATCCCACTGGGGCAGCTGGTTTGTATTACCGGGGTGAGTGGTTCAGGCAAGTCCACCCTGATGCGCGATGTATTGTATCCGGCCCTCTGCAAACACAAAGGCAAAACCACAGAAACGCCGGGTGCACATAAAGCGGTACTGGGGCATAAACAGATAGACGATCTGGTACTGGTGGACCAGAGTCCTATCGGTAAAACCACGCGCTCAGTCCCCGCCACCTATGTGGGGGCTTTTGATGCGATTCGCAAACTGTTTGTGGCGGATCGGGTTGCCAAGGAGCGCAAATACACGCCGGGCACTTTCAGTTTTAACTCCGGCAAGGGGCGTTGCCCGACCTGTTCCGGTAATGGCTTCGAGCATGTGGAGATGCAATTCCTCAGCGATGTGTACCTGCGCTGTCCGGACTGTGACGGCAAACGCTACCGGACTGAAATCCTTGAGATCAAAGTCTTTGGAACAGGCACCAAGGTGGGCAAGTCCATCGCCGATGTGCTGGAGATGACGGTTTCTGAAGCGCTGGCCTTTTTTGCCGATCAACCGGAAGTGATCAAGACCCTGCAGCCGCTGTCCGATGTGGGGCTGGAATATGTTCAGCTGGGGCAGGCCGTGCCCACGCTCAGCGGCGGAGAGGCTCAGCGACTGAAGCTGGCCGGGCATCTGGCCAAGAACAATACCAACAAGAACAAGCAATCCGGTGATAAAACCCTGTTCCTGTTTGACGAACCCACCACCGGACTGCACTTTGACGACATCGCCACCCTGATGGGCGCTTTTAAACAGTTGATTGCCGCCGGGCATTCACTGCTGGTGATTGAGCATAACTTGGATGTCATCAGTGCCGCCGACTGGATTATCGATATGGGCCCGGAGGGGGGCGATCAGGGGGGGCAACTGGTGGCAGAGGGCACGCCGGCAGAGTTGATCAGGCAAGCCAGGACTGGCGAGGCCGGTCACACCGCCCATGCGCTTTACGACTATCAGTTGAGCCAGGGTGAGGCCAAGAAACTGGGCCAGCATCTGGCAGCAACCAACGAAGTTCGAGAAGCCGCCGCCAGTTATACCGCCCACAGTGCCAGGCTTGAGTTGCCGGAACCCCTTCGCCGCAATAAAAACCAGATCACGGTGCACCACGCCCGGGAGCACAATCTCAAGAATGTCGACATCAGCATTCCGCGCAATAAGTTTACGGTGATTTCCGGCGTCAGCGGCAGTGGCAAGAGTACCGTGGCATTCGATATCGTTTTCGGTGAGGGACAGCGTCGTTATCTGGAATCCCTGAACGCCTATGCTCGCCAGTTTGTGCAACCGGCCTCGCGACCCGATGTGGATACCATTTATGGTATTCCCCCCACGGTAGCGATCGAACAGCGCACCAGCCGCGGTGGGCGCAAGAGTACGGTGGCGACACTGACGGAGATTTATCACTATCTGCGCCTGCTTTATGTAAAGCTTGGCGTCGCGCACTGCCCGGGTTGCGAGGTTCCTATCGAACCTCAAACCAAAGAAGGCATTTTGGCGCGATTGCTGAAGGACTATCGCAATCAACAGGTCGTGTTGCTTGCGCCCATGGTTGTGGCGCGCAAGGGGATATACAAAGAGTTGGCCAAATGGGCGGCGGATCGGGGCTACGGTCAACTGCGGGTGGATGGCAGCTATTTACCGACCGATCCCTGGCCCAAGCTTGATCGCTATAAAGAGCACAGTATCGAATTGCCCGTCGGCGGTCTGCAGGTGAGCAGCAAAAACGAATCCGAGCTGCTGGAGTTACTGGAGCAGGCACTGGATCTTGGCAACGGTGTTGTGATTGTAGAAACCAGTGCAAAAGGCCGACGCAAACCGAAAGATGCCCTGTTTTCTACGGAACGATCCTGCCCCAGTTGTGGTACAGGCTTCGAAGAACTGGATCCGCGGCTGTTTTCCTACAACTCCAAACACGGTTGGTGTGGTGGTTGCTATGGTACGGGTATTACCATTAAAGGATTTGACGAAGAGCAGACCGGCGAAGAGCTGGAATGGCAGCCGCAGGAAGACGGCGCAGATGACAAGAGCTGCCGCCACTGTGAAGGCAAGCGGCTTAACGATACCGCCCTGGCTGTGACCTTTCGGGATCACTCCATTGCTGACCTGGCGGCTATGTCGGTGGAGGATGCGGGCCAGTGGTTTAACAAACTCAAGCTCAAACCCCAGGAGCAGGAAATTGCCCGGGATTTGATGACAGAACTGCAGGGAAGACTGTCGTTTCTCAACAAGGTAGGGCTGAACTACCTGACACTGGACCGCTCTGCGCCGACCTTGAGTGGCGGTGAATCCCAGCGTATTCGCCTGGCTTCGCAGTTGGGTTCCAACCTGCAGGGGGTTTGTTACATTCTCGATGAGCCCACCATCGGTTTGCACGCTCGGGACAATCGTCGCTTGATAAATACACTGCGCGAACTGCAGCAGCAGGGCAATACGGTGCTGGTGGTGGAACACGATGAAGACACTATTCGCGAAGCGGACCATATTATCGATATGGGTCCCAGGGCGGGTGTTAATGGAGGTGAAGTGATCTGTACCGGTTCTCTCAGCAAGCTGACCAATAACAAGAAGTCGCTCACCGGCCAGTTTATCGCCAAGCCTATACGTCATCCCATGCCTGATCTGCGCCACGAAAAAATGCGGGCGCGCCTGCAACCGGAGCAATTGCAAATTGTCGGGGCGTCCGAGAATAATCTGGCAGCCATTGATGTGAATGTGCCCCTGCGTCAGCTGGTGGTCGTGTCCGGTGTCAGCGGCAGTGGCAAGAGCACACTGATCAACCGGGTGTTGCAGAACAATCTGAAAAACGTCATTGGCGAGGGCAAGAAATCACGCAAAAAGGTGCAGTGGCAGGGGTGTGAGGAAATCAGTGGCTGGGATTCCATTCGCCGGGTGTTGCAGGTGGACCAGACACCGATTGGAAAAACCCCTCGTTCCTGTCCGGCGACTTACATCGGTATCTGGGATGAGATTCGTAAACTCTTTGCCGCAACGGTGGACGCCCGCCTGCGCGGCTACAAACCCGGCCGATTCTCCTTTAATACGGGTGAAGGGCGCTGCGAAGCCTGTGGTGGTCACGGCATGCGCAAGGTGGAAATGAGCTTTTTGCCCGATGTACGGGTGGAGTGCGAGGAGTGCCATGGTTGGCGTTTTAACTCAGAGACACTCACGGTCCGCTACAAAGAGAAGCACATTGGTGAAGTGCTGGCGATGGACGTGGACGAAGCCACGGAGTTCTTCGAATCCGTCAGTAAGATCCATCACCCCTTGAAGTTGCTGCAGGATGTGGGCTTGGGTTACCTGACGTTGGGACAGCAAAGCCCCACGCTCAGCGGAGGAGAAGCTCAGCGCATCAAGCTGGTATCCGAACTGGCCAAGGCTCGGGTAGACCAGTTGGTGGAAGATGAACGCGCGCCGCTGCAGCACAATCTTTACGTGCTGGATGAGCCGACCGTCGGGCTGCATATGGCGGATGTCGAGAAGCTGCTTAGGGTGCTACACCGCTTGGTGGATGCCGGCCACTCCGTAATCGTGATCGAGCATAATCTGGACGTGGTCGCCGAGGCCGACTGGGTTATCGATATGGGGCCGGAAGGCGGTAAAGGCGGCGGCAAGGTTGTGGCTCAGGGTAAACCTGAAACGATCTGCAAGCGAAAACGTTCCCGCACCGGGGAGTATCTGAAGGAGCTGCTACAGTAATCAAAGCCGAAGCTGCGGTGTTTACGTCCATGTCGTCTGCAGTCTGTGACTGCCGAGTCGATTCTGAGTCTGGACGACATAGGGGTAAACGCGTATTTTGTGCTTTGTCCTGAGACCAATGGAGAGTCCCGATTATGTCCCGTGAATATGGAATTATCGTTTACGGTGCGACCGGATACACCGGTCGCCTGGTTTGTGAGTACCTGAACAACCAATACGGCGTTGAAGGTGACGTCAGGTGGGCCATGGCCGGCCGCAGTCAAGAAAAGCTGGAGGCGGTACGTGATGAGATGGGCATTGCAGCCAATGTTCCACTGGTTGTCGCCGATGCAGGCGATCCGGCCTCAATTGACGCTCTGGCAGCCAGTGCTGAGGTTGTTTTAACCACCGTCGGCCCCTATCAGCTGTATGGTACTGATCTGGTCAGGGCTTGTGCTGAGGAAGGCACGGACTACGTGGATCTCTGCGGTGAACCCGGCTGGATGTACGAAATGATCGCCGCCTATAGCGATCGGGCAGCGGCAACCGGGGCGCGCATTGTCTTCTCCTGTGGTTTTGATTCAGTGCCGTTTGACCTTGGTGTCTACTACCTGCAACGGGCCGCTCAGGAAAAGATCGGCAAGCCTGTAACACGGGTGAAAGGGCGGGTGCGCGGCATGAAGGGCACCTTCTCCGGGGGTACCCTGGCCAGCTTTCAGGCCACCATGGCCGCCGCGGCCAAAACTCCCGGTTTGGTCGAACGCCTGATGAACCCGTTTTCGCTGACACAATCCTTCAAGGGACCCGAGCAACCTTCAGGTATGGAGCCGGTCCATGATGACGATCTGGGCAGCTGGTCAGCGCCCTTTATGATGGCCACCATCAATACCAAGAATATTCATCGTTCCAATTATCTGCTTAAGCACCAGTACGGTGAGGAATTTGTCTACGACGAAATGATGCTGACCGGTCCGGGTGAAAAGGGCGAAGCCATGGCCAAGGCGGTGATGGAAGACAAATCCTTCAGTGAAAGTAGCCGCAAGCCGGGTGAAGGACCCAGCAAAGAAGAACGGGAAACCGGCTTCTACGATGTGCTGTTTGCCGGCTCAACGGCCGCAGGGGAAACTCTCCTGGCCAGCGTCAAAGGTGATCGGGATCCGGGCTACGGCTCTACCTGCAAGATGATCGCCGAAAGCGCGGTGTGTCTGCTTAAGAATCCAGACCTGGCCAGTGGTGGTATCTGGACGCCGGCGTCGGCGCTGGGGGACGCTTTGATTGATCGTCTCCAGGCAAACGCCGGTCTCAGTTTTCAGCTGGAAGATTGAGTGCTGTGTGGACTGAGGTGGAGCCCTCCATCTCCGCCTGTCCTATCAATCCAGCGCGTCACACGTCCTCCTAACTTGCTCTTGTTGAACCTTTAGGGATGAAAGGAACCGGCAAATTATTGTATATTGCCGGCACGTCCGAAGGGAGATCAACTTTGCCAGACAGTCTCCGGTATTCCCGCTGCTGGCCATCGACATGCCTGTTTTTAATAAGCTCCGCAAACTGCTACTGAAACATTTTATGGATATGCGTTGGCACACTATTGTGCTGGCGCTGCTGATCTATTTGATTGGCAGCTGGAGTCTGCTGAGTCTGTGCGGTGAGTCCGCGCTGGTGGACAGCCCGGATTTTCTGTATTGGATAGTCGTCACGGCCTCGACCGTCGGATACGGAGACCTGTCGCCGGTGACACCTGAAGGCAGACTGGTGACGGGCCTGTTTGTCATTCCGGTTGGGTTAGGGCTGTTTGGTCTCGCTGTGGGGCGGCTGGCCGCTTATGTTTCTTTTCAATGGCGCAAGGGGGTGCAGGGTTTGAAAAGCCTGAATTACAACAACCACATTCTGGTGATCGGTTGGAATGACGGGCGTACACTGCAATTGCTACGTCTGCTGCTGCGAGAAATCGAGTACTACGAGGAGGACCAGAAGGTGGCCCTCTGTGTGCGGGCCGAGATTGAAAACCCCATGCCTGATATCATCGGTTTCGTCAAAGTGACCAGCTTCAGTAACGATGAAGAAATGGATCGTGCAGCCATTGAAAAAGCGGGATGTATCATTATCGATAACCCGGAAGACGACGTCACCATGACCACGGCGTTGTACGTGGCCAGTCGCAACCCTGACGCTCATATCATTGCTTACTTCGAAGACGAAAAACTGGGCAAGCTGTTGAAGCAACATTGCCCCAATGTAGAGTGTATGCCCTCCGTTGCTGTCGAGATGCTGGCCAAATCCGCTATGGATCCAGGCTCCAGCGAATTGCACCACCAGCTCTTGAACGTGGATGTGGGAATGACCCAGTATTCCGTGCGCTACGAAGGCGCGGGCGAAATGTCGGTGGAAACGATTTTCGAGAGTCTCAAGCGTCACTATGATGCCACTCTGATTGGCGTATCTGAAGACGGTCACTTCAATATCGAACTCAATCCGCGTTTGAATACGCTGATCAAACCCGGCAGTACGCTGTACTATATCGCCGATGAACGAATCAACCACGTGGATTGGAATCGACTGTCCGGTGCCTGATTCCGCTGCAATGTTTTCCTCTACAACCGTTTATTCCACAGAAAGGTAACTCATATGGACATGATCCGGGAATCCCTGCTGGGTTTTACCAGCTTCGCCCTTCACTTTGCCGTTGCTATCGCGCTGTTACTGGTGTTCAAGTTTATCTATGCACTGGTGACCCCCCATGACGAATGGAAACTGGTCAGGGATGAACAGAACGTGGCGGCGGCTACCGGATTTATCGGTGCGGTGATCGGTTTCGCCCTGGCGCTGGCCAGCGCGGCAGCCAACTCGGTGTCTCTGGTGGATTTCGCCATTTGGGGAGGCATTGCACTGGTCGCTCAGATTCTGGCGTTCGCCATGGTTCGATTGCTGTTTATGCCTCAGCTGGTGGAGCGTATTAATAACAATGAGGTTTCTGCCGGTATTGTGCTAGGTGGTACATCCATCGCTGTGGGGCTGCTTAATGCCGCCTGTATGACTTACTGAGGAGGGATCGCCCGTGAAACGAACTCGATCCATCAATCTTCAGCGCATGCGCAAAATCGGGCCGGGCAGGGGGCTTAAGCCTCTTGCCTTGGCGGTTGTGGCGGCGACCATGGTGGGCTGCAGCGGCGGCCGAGAGGCCCAAATCTATCGCGATGTGGCCCAATGCGTGGCAGATAACCCTGTTTTCGAAAGCGCTTGCGAGGGGGCATACTATCGAGCCTTGGAGCAGTCCGCCCGAACCTCGCCGAAATACCGACGTGAATACTCCTGCGAAGCAGAATTCGGCGTGGATAACTGCGTACCCTATCAATCCCCCGAAGGGGACGACTGGTATATGCCCGCTATGGGTGGTTTTTTGTTTGGTACCGAATTTGATGACGACGATGACTATCTCGTCGCTCCGCTGTACACCTCCTATTCCCGACGTTCTCCGCTCTATCGTAAGTGGGCGGGTGCCGATGGCCGGCTTTATGGCAGCCATCGCTTTGGCCGCACCAAAGTCAGCAAGTCGGCGTTTGCCCCCAAACCCACCGTTAAGCGCACAATCTCCAGAGGTGGATTTGGGAGTATGGTGGCGTCGAAAGCGAGAAGCAGCAGCGGCGGTTTCTCCAAGGGCAGCTTCGGGGGCTAGTTATGCAGCGTAAAGTCACCCGAGAGAGGGATAGCTGGCAGCAGCAAGCGCAGGAATTCGGCTTCCACTTTCACACCATGTATGGTGAACCCTATTGGGACGAGTCTGCCTACTATCAATTTACGCTGGAGCAAATTGAAAAGGATCTTGAGGAACCCACCGAGGAGTTGCACCAGATGTGTCTTCAGGTGGTCGACCGGGTGATTGGTGACGAAGTGTTGATGCGCCGCTTCCAGATCCCTGAAAATCACTGGGACTGGATTCAGCAGTCCTGGAAAAGAGGCGATAAAACTCTCTATTCCCGTCTGGACCTGGCCTATAACGGCCACGGCCCCGCGAAGCTGCTGGAAAACAATGCGGATACGCCTACCAGTCTCTATGAGACGGGTTTTTGGCAGTGGCTGTGGTTGGAAGACAAGATTGCTGATGGCTCTTTGCCATCGCATGTGGATCAGTTTAATTCGCTGCAGGAAAAACTGATTGAACGCTTTAAAGCTCTGGCCGGCGCCCATGCGTTGGGTGATGTTCTGCATATCTCCTGTTGCAAAGATACCGAGGAAGATCGTGGTACGGTTCAGTATCTGGAGGATTGTGCCCGTGAGGCAGGCATTGATACCCGCTTCGTTTACATTGAGGACATTGGTCAAACTGAGTCGGGTCAGTTTACGGATCTGGATGATCAGTTGATTGGCTGGATGTTTAAGCTTTATCCCTGGGAGTTTATGCTGCGGGAGAATTACAGCGATGCTTTGAGCCGGGCCGGTGTGGATTGGATTGAGCCGGCGTGGAAGGCGATCGTTTCCAACAAGGCGCTGTTGCCGATGCTCTGGCAGATGTTTCCCAATCATCCCAATTTGTTGCCCGCCTTTTTCGAGGATGAGTTGCAGGGCAGTGGCCTAACTCGGTATGTGAAGAAGCCGATTTTTGCGCGGGAGGGTGCCAATGTCAGTATCCATATCGACGGTCGTGAGGTAGAGGTATCTGACGGTCCCTATGGCGAGGAGGGTTATGTGGTGCAGGCATACTCGCCGTTGCCGGAGTTCGAGGGTAGTCATACGTTGATTGGTTCCTGGTTGGTGGATGGTGAAGCGGCGGGTCTTTCTGTACGGGAGGATCGCAGTTTGATTACGCAGGATTTGTCCCGCTTTTTGCCACATGTGATCTTGGACTAATTTGTTGGGTACGGGAGTTTACCGTTATGTCTGATATCGAATTCAGTCGGGATGAAAAGGATATTCTGGTCAAGAAGATCAAACTGTATTTCAGCGAAGAGTTGGATCAGGATATCAAGCAGTTTGACGCTGAGTTTCTGTTGGATTTTTTTACTGAGGAAGTGGGGCCTTTTTTTTACAATCGCGGGATTTACGATGCTCAGAAAATTGTGGAAGAGAAGCTTGAGACTATCACGGATGGGTTTTACGAAATAGAGAAGCCGACCCAATTTCGTCGTTGACTTGTTGTTCTCTCCCGCCGGGACCTTGTCGCAGTCTGTTAGCAGATGGGAGTCTGGAAAGTGCCATAACCGGTCTTAGAAATTCGCAGGATTGGTACTCTGACGGCGTTGTTTATGCGTAGGGCGGATTAGGCGCTTGCGCCGTAATCCGCCGGTTCTGCCGGAGATGTTCGTTGGCTGCGGCCC
>NZ_JAAQPI010000070.1 GCF_011683955.1 Pseudomaricurvus alkylphenolicus | reverse complement strand
GGAATGTCAACGCCCTGCTTGTGAAGGTCCGACAGGTAGGCACCCCACCCCATTTTATTCATCGCGGTATCCCACACCGGAGTCTTGATATAACGATCCGGGTCTGCGGGTTGAAGGTCGTCGATCATGGGATAAATCGGCATCTGAAAAGCGATATCAACATCCTGGGTATCCCGGGCCTTAAGGGTGACCGCAGCGGTTAATCCGCCACCGGCACTGTGCCCGGCGACAATGACCTTGTCGCTATCAATAGCCAATTTCTCAGCGTTGTTTTTTGCCCACAATAAGGTATCGTAGCAGTCGTTAAAGCCGGCAGGAAAAGGTTGTGTATAGGCTTTACGATAGTCTGGAGCGACAACCACACAGGGCCTGGTTTTGATAAAACGCTCGATAACAACCCCAAACCCCTCAGGGTTACCCGTCATATACCCCCCACCGTGTATGTAGAGCATCACCGGCAGCTTTTCGGTAGCATGCTTCGGCCGGTAGACTCGGGTGCGTATATTCCAATCCCCATCACTACTGGGAACAGAGTATTCATCGCAGTCAAGGCTTTCGATATTTTTACCTTTCGACAACCTGCTTAATGCGTTCATCAGCTGTATTGTCGGTTTGTATTTGCCAATGGCAGCAAACGCACTTAACGGTCTAAAATACGCACGCAGGTCTTCGTGCAGCATCTG
>NZ_JAAQPI010000069.1 GCF_011683955.1 Pseudomaricurvus alkylphenolicus | reverse complement strand
AATGAATTAATGAGTTACTTACGAATGATAATTTTGTGTTCGCACTATCATCTCGCAAGCACCCACACGCATTGCTTGATTAACTTTTTAAACAGCTAACGAGGCGCTCGGCTCTCGTTATTTTTTCAACACTTGCAGCATTACTTTTTTGGTAATGTCTGCCTTACTGTGTTGTTTCACTCGGGGTCTTGCCCGAAGCAGGAGGCGCATTATACAGCCTGTTTCCTGCTTGGCAACCGTTTTTTTTCGTTAAGTTTGAACAACTTGTCGATGCTTTCGGTTGCCGTAAACGCTGAAGATTTTCAAATCGGCTTTTAAAAACTTGATTCAAATACTTAGGCTTACACTAATAGCAAAAAACCCCAGCCTCTTTCGAAACTGGGGTTTTAGGGAGCCCTGCTGTTCAGAGCAGCGGCTCGGTGTTTGAAGGCTGACGATGACCTACTCTCACATGGGGAAACCCCACACTACCATCGGCGATGCTTCTTTTCACTTCTGAGTTCGGGATGGGATCAGGTGGTTCAAAAGCTCTATGGTCGTCAGCCAAACTGGCTTGGTTCGTGGTTGGTCTTAGGGCTTGTCTTAAGCCGGCCGCACGAGATCCAAATAGGTTGGCGGTCAGTAAAGTTACTTCAGTTAACACAATCTCGCACTGATGATCGGTGCGTATTCTCTTTGACTCTTGCCTGTCCTGCAACTGTCGATGCGCTTAACATCCAATTGCGTCAGTTATATGGTC
>NZ_JAAQPI010000068.1 GCF_011683955.1 Pseudomaricurvus alkylphenolicus | reverse complement strand
TATGCCGCGAGAGAGTAAAACTGGTCAATATCGGAGGCCGTCGTCACAGAATTTTGACAGAGCTGACCTTTTTTGATCATCCGATAAAGTTCGAATCCGGCTAAGGTTTTCTGTGCACTATGGAAATTCTTGAAACCGAGTGTGGCTCGGTATAACTTCTTAATATGCCTGTGATCTTGCTCAATGATATTGTTCAGGTACTTGCACTGGCGGATCTCTATTTGATCTTCGCTTTCGTTGTTGATCTGATTAATTGCTGCTTTATTGGATCCACTTTTATCAATGTTAATCAGTGTTGGCGCACCTTGACGTGAGATCAATTTTTCGAAAAACCGCTTTGCAGCTTTCATATCACGTTTCGCGGTGAGTAGAAAATCAACTGTGCGCCCCTCTTTATCGACAGCACGATAAAGGTACTTCCACTGACCTTTGACCTTAATGTAGGTCTCATCCATTCGAAGTCTGTCACCTGTGGTAAGCTTCCTTTTCTGAAACGCCTGCTCCAGTTTTGGACTGTAGTGTACCACCCATCGGTAGACGGTCGTATGGTCAACCTCCACACCCCGTTCCAGCATAAGCTCTTCGATTTCACGGTAACTGAGTGAGTATGCCAAATACCAGCGAACCGCTTGCAATATGATGTCCTTCTTAAAGTGTCGTCCTGTAAACTTCATCCTGGTTCGCTCGGTATCTAATCAGCTTAGGCAATTGGGTAACGTATTCTGTCTGAATTCACCGGAATTGCAACAGAGCC
>NZ_JAAQPI010000067.1 GCF_011683955.1 Pseudomaricurvus alkylphenolicus | reverse complement strand
GGGTGAAGTCGTAACAAGGTAGCCCTAGGGGAACCTGGGGCTGGATCACCTCCTTAAACGATATCGCCGAGGCGAGGGTATCATCCCGAGTCTCATGTCTCGTAAGTGCTCACACGCATTGCTTGATTAGTCTGATTGCAGTGAAACATAAGCTGCTAGCTTAAGGCTTACAGCTTAGAAAGGTTATAGGCCTGTAGCTCAGCTGGTTAGAGCGCACCCCTGATAAGGGTGAGGTCGGCAGTTCAAGTCTGCCCAGGCCTACCAATTTCCTCCTGCTCTTCGTTGGATCCGAACTCGCATAGCAGGCTATGCTTCGCTCGAATCCGCCTCGATCAGAAGAAAATTGGCTTATTGTTCTGGCTTTGACAAGGAAGCCAGGGCGAAGAGATTTTGCGGTTTGGCAAGGCGCTTTTGGAGTGAAGGAGGGAGCATACATCAGTATGTGACCGAGTGAGCGAGAAAAGCAACGAAGTCAAAGCGGAAAAGATCGAGCACTGGGGCTATAGCTCAGCTGGGAGAGCGCCTGCTTTGCACGCAGGAGGTCTGCGGTTCGATCCCGCATAGCTCCACCACTTCTCATAAGTGGTTAGATAAAATTCACTGCAAATCGTAGATCTCAGAAACTTGTTGTTTTGAGTTGATTGGAGGAGGTAAGTGCCAATCATGATGTCCAAGACAGCAACTTTCTGATATTTGCTATCAGAAGTTCTTTAACAAGGTGGAAAGTAAAGTTGTTAATACAATTTGTTGAACATTCTTCGCGGGATGTTTGGCGAATGCTGATGAATCCAAGTGTGTATTCTTTATTTTGATTACATACCTGTC
>NZ_JAAQPI010000066.1 GCF_011683955.1 Pseudomaricurvus alkylphenolicus | reverse complement strand
TCCCTGGGACTTTGAGTCCCCTGAAGGGCCGTTGAAGACTACGACGTTGATAGGCTGGGTGTGGAAGCGTTGTGAGGCGTTGAGCTAACCAGTACTAATTGCCCGTGAGGCTTGACCATATAACTGATGCAACTGGATGTTGCGGATGGGTAAGCAATCGATAGAATACACACGATCATCAGACAACTTTATAGATCGATTTTTGCTCCTGCAAAATCGATGTACCCTCCATCCCTGGAGGGCATCCACCACCCTATTTGGTCCTCGTGCGGCCGGCTTAAGACAAGCCCTAAGACCAACCACGAACCAAGCCAGTTTGGCTGACGACCATAGAGCTTTTGAACCACCTGATCCCATCCCGAACTCAGAAGTGAAAAGAAGCATCGCCGATGGTAGTGTGGGGTTTCCCCATGTGAGAGTAGGTCATCGTCAGCCTTCAAACACCGAGTCGCTGCTCTGAACAGCAGGGCTCCCTAAAACCCCAGTTTCGAAAGAGGCTGGGGTTTTTTGCTATTAGTGCAGGCCTACGATTTTGATCGAGACTGCCGGTAAGTCCCTCGCTTTAACGTGCAGCCAAGCTCATGAAAAAAGCTGAAAATTAGGGCTTGCCAAACAGAAAGCGCACTGTATAATGCGCCTCCTGCTTCGGGGAGACAGCCAAACGGCGAGTCACACGAAGCAAAGACAACGAGAGCCGAGCGCCTCGTTAGCTGTTTAAAAAGTTAATCAAGCAATGCGTGTGGGTGCTTGCGAGATGATAGTGCGAACACAAAATTATCATTCGTAAGTAACTCATTAATTCATTATGTGAAGTAATTTGTTCAAGCGAATGAGCCAA
>NZ_JAAQPI010000065.1 GCF_011683955.1 Pseudomaricurvus alkylphenolicus | reverse complement strand
TGGTGGCAACAGCTTCTTAAGTACCGCTTCTTTCCTTTCTGGTGAATAGTGTTTCACTCATTCCTCATCAGCCCCCTGTTCAAGTTTTCAACAATTTAGGGGGTGACATCTATCCTGACACAGGGGGTTTCTTCCGCCTCGCTGTATGCAGCATCCATATCTGGTGGATATTGCGCACATTTGGCGAAAACGTTTCCCGAAATAAGTACCAAAACCAAAATCAGTGTACTGACTCTCATGGCATATAACGCCTTTAGAAGCTGCAGAGAGGAAGCCCAGCGCCGTAGGCGCTATACTGCCTAAAATTGTTATGGCTTTCTCAGCCTGACTAATGGTTGCTCTGCCTCAACAACTTGACCATTTTCTACTAGAAGCTCTTCTATGACTGCATTGCATGGAGCCGAGACCTCCAATATATGAGTAGAAGTGCAGACTTCCGCGATTGGTTGCCCCCCAATGACTTCTGAGCCTGCCTGAACCAGTAAGTTGCACTCGGGACCAAGATATAAGCCTCCAACCGAAACCTCATTTGTTTGCAAAGCACCTGGTGCATATATCATTCCCTCTTCGGGAAACTCTTGTTGCTCCAATGGAATTGGTTCAAATTCTTCACTTTGGCCCAAGGCTCCATTAAGCCACTTCAATATTAGATTCTTCATCGTTTCCGTTCTTGGGTGCCATAACGCTCAAAGCAGAGGCGAGTCGCAATGCGAGTCCTGCTGGCCTTGCTTGTTAGGAGTAGCTTTCTCGGCCCTGGATTTTATCAACTTTAGCAAGGAATTATGGAAGTCACGAAAGATCGGCGTTTTTCAAGACAGATGTCACCATTAGTTCATTTTTTACGCTGCTTTCTCACACTCATGGTCCGAGTTATCCGGGTTTAGTTCGACCTCTTTGATGTAATCCCACTTCCTAGCCTCTCCAGAC
>NZ_JAAQPI010000064.1 GCF_011683955.1 Pseudomaricurvus alkylphenolicus | reverse complement strand
CATGTGGTCAGTGTGCTGTTTTTCCTGCTGCTGTCGGTCGCCGCCATTACTTCCATGGTGGGCCTGATCGAGCCACAGACACGCTGGTTGGAAGAGCACAAGGGGTTTGCCCGGCATAAAAGCGCGCTGGTCATCATCGGCGTGATCGCGGCCCTGAGTGTTTTCAGCATCCTTGGCTATAACCTGCTGGCGGATATCAAACTGGCGGGCAAGGACATCAATGGCGCAATGGATTATTTCTCCAACCAGATTCTGTTGCCACTTGGCGGATTGCTGATCGCCATTTTTGTGGGCTGGTTCGTCAGCCGCAAGACATCCTGTGAAGAGCTGGGCATGGGCGATGGCCTGTTGTTCAAACTCTGGTATTTTCTGATTCGCTACGTCGTACCGGTAGCCGTATTTTTGGTGTTTGTGCTGGGCGTGAGCGAATAACTTTAGTTTCTCTCTATCTCACTTTCTCTCTGCTTGTGGCCGGCGTGCGCGTTTGTCCTCCTGTGCGTTTCAACCGGCCGTTTTTTCAAGAGGTCCCTATGATTATTGATGGTAAAGCAACTGCCCAACAGCTGCGCGATAATATTGCCGCAGCGATAGACACATTGAAACAACAACACAACCTGCAGCCGGGGCTGGCGGTAGTGCTGGTGGGCGAAGACCCGGCCAGCCAGGTGTATGTGCGCAACAAAGGCCGCCAAACCCTGGAAGTGGGCATGAACAGCCTGGAATTCAAACTGCCCGCTGAAACCAGCGAGTCCGAGCTGCTGACAAGAATCGGCGAACTCAATGCCGACCCGTCCGTCAACGGCATCCTGGTGCAACTGCCGCTGCCTGATCACATTAACGAAACAGCGATCATCGAAGCTATCGCCCCGGAAAAAGACGTGGACGGCTTCCACGCGGTTAACTCCGGCAAGCTGATGAACGGCGAGCAGGGGGCCCTGGTGCCCTGTACCCCCCAGGGGTGTGTGATGCTGGCCAAACAGCATCTGGGCGACAACCTTTCCGGCAAACACGCGGTGGTCATCGGGCGCTCCAATATCGTCGGCAAGCCGGTGTCCATGCTGCTGTTGCAGGAAAGCTGCACGGTCACCGTGTGCCACTCCCGCACCCGCAACCTGGC
>NZ_JAAQPI010000063.1 GCF_011683955.1 Pseudomaricurvus alkylphenolicus | reverse complement strand
AGAGCTGGCCCCCTTCCTTTGAACAGCTCATCCCCATTCTATAAGTGGATCCACGCCAAGGTTTAAGCCACCAGGGAAAGCGGCGTTGTATTGAAGTAAACCTCATCCGGTGTTTTCCGGTCAAGGCTTGAATGAGGTCTGCGGCCGTTGTAGAAACGAAAGTAGCGATCCAGTCCTGCACGAGCATCCGAGACTGTATCGTAGGCGTGTAGGTAAACCTCTTCGTATTTCACAGAACGCCATAGCCGCTCTACGAACACGTTATCCCGCCAGCAGCCCTTGCCGTCCATGCTGATACGAATATTGTTGTCCTTCAGCATTTGAGTAAAAGCCGTGCTGGTGAACTGGCTGCCCTGGTCCGTGTTCATTATTTCTGGTACACCATATCTGGCGATAGCCTCCTCCACCGCGTCGATGCAGAAGTGTACGTCCATGGTGGTAGAAAGCTTCCAGCTCAACACCCTGCGCGTATGCCAGTCCACCACAGCGGTCAGATACACGAAGCCACGTGCCATCGGCAAATAGGTGATGTCCATGGCCCAAGCTTGATTCGGGCGCGTGATGGCCAGTTTGCGAAGCAGATACGGATAGACTTTATGGCCAGGGTTGCGACGAGTGGTCTTTGGTTTGCGATACAGCGCCTCAATACCCATCCGCTTCATCAGGCTAGCCACCCGTTTTCGCCCGACCTGATGACCTTCACGTCGCAATAGATCACGCAGCATACGGCTACCGGCAAAAGGGTAGTCCAGATGCAAGCGATCAATCCGATTCATCAGCTTGAGCGTGGCTGGACTAACCGCCTGTGGCTTGTAGTACACGCTGCCGCGGCTAATCGACAACAACTTGGCCTGCTGAGTAATGGAGAGTTTATGGTCGCGGTCGATCATCCTTTTTCGCTCAGCAACCCCGCCTTGGTGAGCGCGCTTTCTAAAAAATCATTTTCGAGGGTCAACTGACCTATCTTGGCATGTAGGGTCTTGACGTCAACCGGCGGCTCCTTGGGCTCACCGCCACCGAAAGCATCTGCCGAACGCTCCAGCAACTGCGTCTTCCACTGGGTAATCTGGTTGGGATGGACATCGAAGCGCTGTGCCAACTCGGCAACCGTCTGTTCGCCCTTGAGGGCGGCAATAGCCACTTTGGCCTTGAATTCGGGTGAGTGGTTACGACGTGGTCGTCTAGCCATGGTAAATCTCCTGTTCATGGGCACTACCGTGCCCTAAATCAGGCGAAGATTCCACTTATGGAGCTGTCCATATTTCCGGGGCCGGCTCT
>NZ_JAAQPI010000062.1 GCF_011683955.1 Pseudomaricurvus alkylphenolicus | reverse complement strand
GGGAGCGTCTAAAATTCTGTGTCAGGCCGGGTTTAGGCGTTCCCGCATAACATCATAATTCAATAACTTCATCAAGCCGGCCTTCAAAGAATATGGCGAGCTGCGACAGGGTGAGCCCCCAGTTTTGTATCGGCATTGTCCACTTTTTGCTGGCATTTTGGATGCCGAGATACAGCAGTTTCAGTAGACTGTTTTCATTCGGGAAAGCGCCCTTGGTTTTGGTGAGCTTGCGGAACTGCCGATGTACCGATTCAATGGAGTTGGTCGTGTAGATTACTCGGCGAATTTCCTCAGGGTACTTGAAATAAGCCGAGAGGGTCTCCCACTTGTTGCGCCAGGACTTGATGACAATTGGGTAGCGTTCGCCCCAGACGGCCTCCAGTGTGTCCAGGGCGTCTTCTGCGGCTGCTTTCGACACGGCCCTGTACACAGGCTTCAGGTCGGCCATAAATGCCCTGTGATTCTTCGAGGCTACGTACTTCAATGAGTTGCGGATTTGATGGACGATACAAAGCTGAACTTCGGTCTGCGGGAAGATGGTGTTGATCGCTTCTGGGAAGCCGGTGAGACCATCGACAGAGGCGATCAGAATGTCTTTCACGCCCCGGTTTTGCAGATCAGTTAGCACCGACAGCCAGAAATTGGCCCCTTCTGATTCCGAGAGGTACAGGCCCAACACCTCCTTTTTGCCGTCCATTTTCAGACCCAAAACCGTATAGACGGCTTTACTCACGTAGCGACTGCTTTCCTTCACTTTGTAGTGGATAGCATCCAGCCAGACGAACGGATAATGGCTCTCCAGGGGCCGCTGTTGCCACTGTTTGACCTCATCTATGACCTTGTCGGTAACGGCTGTGATGGTGGCTTTAGAGACGTCGATACCGTACATTTCCTGGACATGCTCGCAAATATCTTGATAGCTCAACCCGCGGCCGTACATGGAAAGGATTTTAGTCTCAATCTCGCTGCTGAGGCTGGTCTGATTCTTCTTTACCAGCTGGGGCTCGAAGGTGCCAGCGCGATCTCGTGGTGTGTCGATCTGGACATTGCCAGAAGTGGTCTTCAGGGTCTTTTTACCCTTCCCATTCTTGCGGTTCGGCGCTGTCTCTTCAGCCAGATGAGCTTCCAGTTCAGCGCCCAGGGCAGCTTCAGTTAATTGCTTAACGAGCGGTGCCAGTACACCGTCTTTCCCGGTCAAAGATTGACCAGATTGTAGGGCTTCCAGTGCTTTGTTAAAGTCGAACTCGTTGGACATGTGTCGTTCCTTTTGGGTCGTGATTATAGGAATGACACAGAATTTTTAACAGTCCC
>NZ_JAAQPI010000061.1 GCF_011683955.1 Pseudomaricurvus alkylphenolicus | reverse complement strand
TGATCGACGACCTTCAACCCGCAGACCCGGATCGTTATATCAAGACTCCGGTGTGGGATACCGCGATGAATAAAATGGGGTGGGGTGCCTACCTGTCGGACCTTCACAAGCAGGGCGTTGACATTCCCGCCTACGCGGCACCAGCCCGGAATACGGATTATCGCGGATTGCCTCCCACCATTACCTTTGTCGGTTCGCTGGAGCCCTTCTACCAGGAGACGCTCGACTACGTAGAGGCACTTAAGCAAGAAAGCGTGGATGTTGCTTTTAAGCTCTATGACGGCTGCTTTCACGGTTTTGATTTCCTGGGTCCGAATGCCAAGGTCAGTGAAGATGCGCGCGATTTTACCTTTGACAGTTTTGCGGATTTCTATGATCGATACGTGAGCTAATATTTGCCTCCCGTAGACCTAATAGCCTGGTTGAAGGAGCTAGGTATTAACCTTTACGGTACTCCCGGGGCGAACAGCCGTGCCAGGATTTAAAGGCCGCTGAAAAAGACGTGGGATCACCATATCCAAGCAATAGCGCGATATTAATGATGCTGAAGTTTTTGTCCTGCAGGTATTTGACCGCCAGTGTGGACCTGACCTGTTGTACAAAATAACGGAATTGCGTATCGCGCTCCTTTAAGCGCAACTGCAGGGTGCGGCTCGACATATTCAACGCTGCGGCCACACTTTTAACCGTACAATTACCCGTGGGCAGTTGACGGCGAATTATGGTGTATAAGTTAGTCGTAAAAGAATCTCCCGCCCAGGATGTAAAGCTTAAGAACTCTTCCAACTCTTCTTTTACATTGTCATAAATGGATGTCGATACATGTACCTGGGGCAAGTCTAAAACACTTTTGTGGTAATACATCCCGCTGGTCGGCTGATCGAAATGCAGAGGTGCCTGGAAAGCTTCTTGTAGCCCTTTGGTGTCCTTGGGTTGGGGGTAGGTGAAATCCACCCGTACCGGCCTGACCGGCAATACGCAAAACCCGTCCATCAACATCACTGAGGATGTCAAAAAACTATCCGTTACCAAACAACGCTTCGAGTTGGATAGCCCTTCAAAACACATTTCTAAAATAAAGTAATCGCCCTTGCGCCTGATTGAGGTTTTCATGAGATCACCCCAGGCGGGTGACATGCCTGGTATCAGATTAATCCAGTCCCGAAAGGTGTTGCTGGCAGAAGCCAGCGACATATAGAGATGGAAGCTTTCCAGATAGCTGACCCGGCCTATCAACAGGCCCATTTCGGCATTGCCCGTTTGCTGTAAAATTTCTTCATGCAGGCGAATGTATTTTTCGGCTGGGAGGGTTGCATGGCTCTGTTGCAATTCCGGTGAATTCAGACAGAATACGTTACCCAATTGCCTAAGCTGATTAGATACCGAGCGAACCAGGATGAAGTTTACAGGACGACACTTTAAGAAGGACATCATATTGCAAGC
>NZ_JAAQPI010000005.1 GCF_011683955.1 Pseudomaricurvus alkylphenolicus | reverse complement strand
TTGTACGACCGTAGTGTTTGGAAACCAACGCTTGAGCGCCTTGGTCGCTGTAGGCGCTATAAAGCCGTCTCACTTGACGATCACTGATGCCCAGCAATCTGGCGGCCTCTGATTGAGTTAATCGACGATCTTTAACACGCTCCAGGATCGTGAGTCTGTCCAGTTGTTTCTGTCCCATAGTCAGCAAACTTCCCATCGAAAATGGCTCCTAATGCGTCGATCGGTCCGGTAAAGGGCCGAATATCATACGCAAAAGCGGACATTTCTAAATTGCTCAAATAGGACATTACTATATTGCGCCTACAATTCATTTCGCATAATAAAGATTATGTTAAAATAAGGTCGGCGCACAAAATACGTAGATATCACTCATGCAATAACCCGCACTATCCTCCTCTTACATTCCTTGAATACAATTTATAAAACCAATAACACTGTCATCTCTGAGAAAGCCCCAAGCTGCATTACAGCCGGGGCCATATGAAGCGTTAGTCCAAATCAAACAAAGTCTTAAAAAATCTGACGACTCGCTTGCGAGATTTTTTTGCCAGTTTTTGATCGGGTACCAGATTTACAATACCGCCTTGCCCCAAGTGGGCAAATGGATCTTCTACCACCAAGGCTGGTTCGAGACGGTCCCACGCATGATAGGCATTTTCGTACATTTTAAGATCAACCAGCTCCTGATCCGAAGCCGCCAGCCCGGCAACCATTCCCTCGCAAATGCCAGGAACGTCGTAATCATCGAGTTCTCCCGATTGAATCATTACCGGAGAACCCGTCAGGTTTGAAAATTCAAATCCAGGAAGCACATTGTAGGCCCAGCAAACCGGATAATGGGCTACATGCCCGGCAAACCTGACGTCCGTGCCGCTTATTGCATTGTAGGCTTCCGTTGCGGTTAAAAGTGACAGTACGCCGCCCCACGAAAATCCAAGAACTCCGATTCGGTCAGCATCGATATCCTCCCGTTGAGCCAGAAACTCCAAGGCGGCAAAGGCATCAGCCAGTGTCTCTTGTACTGTGGCCGGCCGATCTGCAGTACCACCTGACAGGCCACGCGCGCCCCACATATCTAGCTCGAAGGTGGCTATTCCAGCGTTATTCAAGGCCTTGATATAGAGACGACCTGTGCTGTCGACGCCACCGGAACTGTGCAGAACGATAACGGCCGGAAATTGTTCAACTTCCGGGTCACGTGGCAATCTGAATTCACCAGACAATGTCAAATCTTGCCCGGCGCTTTGAATCGGCAGGCTCAGGTAGTGAATAAAGGGGAGTTGGTTTTCTAGAATCTTAACGGCGTGGGCAGGTATCGAAAGTAGGCCGAATAGACAGATAAAAAAGATATTTCTCATATAAAAGCTCCTTGCAGGTTATTTTTACCTCATAAGTCCCGGCTAGCAGTATAGTAATTCTCTAGGGAAATGAAACCACCTCGTCGATGAAAATTTGGTGAAATGCTCAGTGATTTGGCAAATTCCCTGTTATCTGTCTACTTCAACATTGATTTCCACATCAACCAGGTCGGCTACTCACCTTGAAAGACAGCTGAGACCAGATGAAAGGAGAATATGTTCGTTTTTCTGGATAGGCGGGCCCCCGATCGGGGGCAACGGCTGGGCGAATCAGGTATCGCCTCACTGGAATAATTCAACGCTACCTGAAGTACGACGCTTATGTAGTGATAACTTCGGTTACTGGCAAATGGGCTATGTCACAAAGGCTGGATCTCATCAATCGATTTTTTAACTTCCACGCAGCCATAATCACCAGATTGGCTATAGGCATCTTAGGCTCTTGCTGAATGCCGTCAGTCTTTAACAGGAGATCTCGCCAGCGCCCTACCTGTGTATGCAGTTTAGATACGGGATAGCCCGCTAGCTGAATACGGTAGACATAGATAAACCAAGCGATATCTGCTGCGGTAATGGAATCCCCAAGGATAAAATCTTGGTCTGCAAGTACTGAGTCTAAACGATCGAGAGACTCGCGAAAGCGGCCAACTGAGTTTCGAATTTGCTCGTTTGTTATGCCGTCATTGCGTAAAAAGCTCTCCCAGAACTTAAGTTCGACCGCCTTTGCTTGGTCTGCGACCCCGTTAACCGTGCCGGAGCCGGTTCGGCGATAGTGTTCCAGTTTTGATTTATTGCGTTTAAACACTTGTGATGGCGCAATAAATCGCATTGTTAGGTTACGAAGGTCGTAGTGCAACTCGTCCTCTATCCTCAGCCATTCCATTAATTCTGATTCTCTATCTGTCGGCATCAGCTTCGGACCTGGAAGCCTCTCTTCGATGTAGGACAATATGTCGTTGCTTTCGATGATAACAAGCCCGTCGTGAACAAGCGCCGGGACCAATCCGCGGGGGTTGATTCCCATATACCACTCACTGGTGTTTTCCCTTCGAGCCAGATTGATAGGATGTGACTGCCAGTTAATGCCCTTCATATTTAAGAAGATTCGGACTTTCTGGGAACACGCTGAACCTTGATAGTGAAAAAGGTGAACGCCTTTCCAGTTTAATACATCCTTGGTGTATATATCTCTCTCAGTTAAAATTCCCATACTTCCCCATCGCGTAGATTAGTAGACCGTTTGTTTTGCAACCGTTTCCCCGTAGTCGCTAAAGTATTCCAGCTTGCCATATTTCACTAAGATCTCTGCTACTACCCCACTTTGTTTCAGATTTTCGAGATTTTGATCGAAATTCCGGCTGAGGGAGATATACCTTGAACCAAGCGCCGACTTTGACCAATACATGGTGATAGGTACTGATCTGACCTTTTTCAAAACCAGCTGATTTCGACGCAAATTAAGCACCTTTGCGCCGTACATAAGTGAAACCATGCCATCAAAAGCATAATCGATCCGGCCACTTAGCAACGCTTTAAGCAGTGCTGTGGAATTTGTAAACTTCACATTGGAAGTATTTGGTGAGGATACGTCTTTCTCCACGGCGCTATGAATGCGAACGTGACCAACTCGCCTACCTGGAGACGATTTGCCCCGTAGTGACGCCAGACAGATTTTAACGCGATATAGCTGTACACCTGTTGTATACAGGTTGTTTTTCCGATTCTCAGCCAGCATCGATGGAGTGGCTGGCCCGCTCTTGAAATCCGAACTCTGCTGTAAAAGGCCAAGGTATGATCGTCGATTTGGGACCAGTGTTGCCTCAAGTTCGAGCCCCATTTCCAGAACGACCGCTTTCACCAGTTCATATTCCAACCCTTTAATCTTGTCGTTTTCGCGATATGCCCAGGGCGGGTATTCTGCGAAGGCGTATCGAAGTACAGACTCCGCCTGACTCTGAACTGTAAATAATAGGCTGCTAACAACTATTGCCAAGCTGCAAAGGAGCGTTTGAGGCCTTGTCTGTACTGAGTTACACCTGGGCAAAAGAACCAACTCCCAAATTGGGAAAGAAGCTCATATTGGCTCTATTGAGAAATAAACAACAACAGTTTTTTTTGATGGCGGCGATCAGAGATTCTGATTGCTTACCTCACGAACTCGGCGAACACCTCTAATGCAACCTCATCTCCTACCAAACCAAGATAACGGTCAAGGCCAAAGTCGGAGCGTTTCAGCACTGATTTGGCGGAAAAGCCAATGGTGTAGTAGCCAGTGAGCATATTATTGGCGCCTCCACGGAAATGAACCTGAAGATCCACTGGGACGACTTTTCCCAGCATTGTTAATGTGCCCTCATAGACTATGTTGTTCCCATTGATAGATTTAACACCCTGGGTTTCATAGACCGCCTGGGGGAAGTTCTGGCTGTCGAACCAGTCCTCTCCCGTCAATGTCTCGGAGAATTCCGGGTTATTGACATCTATACTGCTGGTTTCGACGATGGCCATTAACGAGGTTTCCTGAATATTGTCAGGGTCGAACTCCAGTGTTGCAGAGATTTTGTTGAAACGGCCAACATAGGTACTTAGGCCAAAGTGATCCACTTTGAAAAGAAGTGTTGAATGACTGGAATCCAAACGGTAACTGCCGCCTTCCAGGGTTTTTAGATCGATTTTGTGGTTTTGCCGAATAAGCTCAGTGCAAGATGTTAGTAATAGCAGCGCAAGCACGCTGAATACGACAAAGGCTCCGCGGTGGAAATTCTGGTAATGACAGAGCATGGGTAGTTCCGGTCAAGACTTAAATGAAGATATGAAGCAGAATAACACAGCTACTGCCAGGTTTAGAGCTTACAGTTGTAACCAGCAATCCCATTAGTTTTCAACTTTATATCGGTAAATGAACAGACGGAACTATACTGAAAATAAGGTCACTTTGGGCATGACCCAGGAGGTATCCCATGCTGAACCCCAATTTTAAGAATGGCGAAAAGATAGACCTGCATTCCGCGTTCTCGGTGTTCATCATTATGATGGGCTTTTTGTTTCTGATTGACGCCGCACCCGGCGTTCATACCGTCATTACCCTGCTGACGATTCTGTTTGGCGTTGGCTGGTATCTCGGTCATCAGTTCTATCTGCATTGGCGACTGACCCACCCGGCTCATCATCGTCACCCATAGGCACTTGTCAAGTCATTGAATAACAATAGTTAGAAAACTACCTCAGGCCCAGATCAGCGTTGAAGTTGATCCGGGCCTTTTTGTCGGTGTTGATCTCTACTCTGATTGGAGAGCACTTGACTTAGATAGAAGAGTCGTAAGGCGATCGAGGAAGGTGTGGTGCGATCATGCGCTGCCCTTCTTTATAGATCTTCATAACATCGGGTTTCAGTCCGGCCTCCATCCGTCTCGACAACATGGTAATCGGGAACAGGCAGTGGTCGGTTTTGGGCACACAAATTGCGCGGCTGCGGCCTTGACGGTCTTCATAGACGCGCCATTGTAGGCCGAGCTCTCTTACGTAAACGTTACCCAGAACCGCCCCCATGGATTGCAATTTAAAGACTTCATCCTGATTGATCAGTTCGCGGTCAACCATTGTCTGCAACAGGCGCAGGTCGTTTCGGTTGCCAGCGATCAACATGCCAAGATCCACCCTGGCAATCTCCGTGATCAAATCCACCTGTCGTTGCAATTGGTTTTGATCCTTAAAAGATAAAGTATCTATCGTGGTTCCGCTCAGTCCGTATCTAACCGGAGCGGCGTTGGCAGAAGTTAAAATGGAAAAGCCGGTTATCGCGGCGAGTAGCAGGACAACAGATTTGATTTGCATAGTATTCCCCAAGACTGAATGAGCTAGATAAATACCCCAAAAACACCAGCAGTCGTTGTTCAGCAGCAGGCTACATAAAAAATGTAGATCTTAGATGCAGGGAAATCAAGGCTGAGAATCAGGCTCCGGCGCTTGCTCAGGTGAACTCTCTTTTTTGTGGTCGTTTCGGCTGCTGTCGACATCAGCGATAAACTCCAGTGCCGTATCAAACGATTTTCGGGTAAAGCCCAGTACTCGATCAAAGTCTTCATCGCTGAGCTCACGGGCCATATCACGACTACGGTAAATATTGATGAACTTGAGCTCCCTTTCAACGGTGATCAGTATCTTTTCCATCCCGGTGACGCGGAGAACGTACCATAGCCAGGGAGCATATTCCTTACTGAAAGACAGAACAAACGACAGCGGATCATTGCGGGAATAAAACGAGGCCAGCCTTAACAGAATGTCCAGTGTGATGGGTGACCGGCCCTCCTCCACCGCGCGCAGCAGATCGGGATTATCCAGGTCGATGGCCTTGGCCAAATCTTCGACGGTGAGCTTGGAAACCTCCCGTAGATCCTTGAGCCGCCGGCCTGCCTTGCCCATCAGCTCCAGATACTCGGGAGCTTTCATAGTCATTTCCAACAGGTTCTTGGACTGACCGGTAGCTCGGGAGATGACCTGCCCCGCCAGACCTGCGCCACCCTTTAACAGGGACTCCCAGGCGGAGAAGGTGTTACGACGGCTGTTCTTACTTCTGTCTTCGCCGTCATCGTCCATGTAATCGTCTTCGAAAAACTCGTCCTCGCTCACGCCAGGATCTCCTCCGCTTTAAAAAATGGGTTTATCGAACCCGCTTCACCGCCGTTTGCCAACCCTCATATAATTGGTCTCTCTGCTCCTTGCTCATGGCGGGTTCAAATCGGTGTTCGCATTGCCACTGTTGCTCCAGGGCCTCCAAGGACTCAAATATACCGGCTTTCAGGCCAGCGAGATAGGCCGCACCCAGAGCGGTGGTTTCCGTGACCTGGGGTCGCAGTACCGGTGCCCCGAGTACATCCGCAAGGAATTGCATGACCCAGTCATTTACCACCATGCCACCATCGACTCGGATCTCGGTAGGCCGCTGGCCATCGCTCTGCATGGCTTTTTGAAGATCCTTGGTCTGGTAGCAAACAGACTGTAACCCGGCGGTGACAATTTCCTTAATTCCGGTGTCCCGCGTCAAACCGAAAATACCGCCTCGGGCTTCAGGATCCCAATAAGGTGCACCCAGTCCTGTGAACGCTGGCACCATATAAACGCCATGATCTATCGGAGTCTGCCTCGCCAGGGCCTCGGTTTCGCGAGCGTCTTCTACTAGCTTTATGCCGTCCCGAAGCCACTGAATGGCGGCTCCGGCGACAAAAATGCTGCCCTCCAGAGCATAGGTGGTTTTGCCATCCAATCGGTAGCCCACAGTGGTCAGCAGTCGGTGCTCCGATAACAGCGCCTGATCACCGGTGTTGGCGATCATAAAACAGCCGGTTCCGTAGGTACTTTTGGCCATACCGCTTGCAAAGCAGGTTTGACCGAATAAGGCCCCCTGTTGGTCACCAACCATACCGAGAATCGGCACTTCAGAGCCGAATATTGTGGCATCGGTTGTGCCAAATTCAGCGGCACAGTCCATGACTTCCGGCAGCATGGCTTCGGGGATTTCAAACAACTCCAGCAGTTCGGAATCCCACCGTTGCGTATGAATATTAAACAGCATGGTGCGGGAAGCATTGGTGGCATCGGTTCTGTGTTCACGCCCGCCAGTGAGTTTCCACAGCAGATAGGTATCGACAGTCCCGAACGCCAGTTCTCCCGCCTCCGCTTTTTCTCGCGCACCAGGGACTTCATTGAGAATCCAGCGAATCTTGGTGGCGGAAAAATAGGGGTCGATCAACAGGCCGGTGGTTTGACGGATTTTCTCTTCCAGCCCTTTTTTCTTAAGTTGAGCGCAATATTCACTGGTCCTTCGGTCTTGCCAGACGATAGCGCGATAAACAGGCTCGCCGGTTGTGCGGTCCCAGACCAGGGTGGTTTCCCGCTGGTTGGTAATACCGATGGCGCGTATCAGATCCTGTTCCGGGTTTAACCCCCCTGCCACTTCCTGGCAGGTCTTCAGCACCGTGGACCAGATGTCTTCAGGGTCGTGTTCGACCCAGCCGTCGTCCGGGAAGTGCTGGGGAAATTCCTCTTGGGCGATATTGGCGATCTCAGCGTTGCCGGTGAACAAAATAGCGCGAGAACTGGTGGTTCCCTGGTCGATGGACAGGATGTAATCCGTCATGGCGAATACCCTTGGTGAGTCAATATTTTCGTTTTTGTTCGTTTTAACACATTACATTCAAGTCACAAACTGTTTTCTACCGATTCAGCCCCAGTCGCGGTCCGGCATTTTGTTCTCATGTGGTAGTTATTCTGGCTCAAAACGGGATAAACTTCCTTATCTATCCCGGGTTGAGTGAAAATTCTTCCCTTATTTTCGGCAGTCAGGTGATATGGCACAACAGCATCGCCAGGAGAAAATCCTGGACCACATCAGCAAAAACGGCTTTACCCGAATTGATGAGCTGGTGGCTCACTTTAAGGTGACTCCCCAGACGATTCGTCGAGACCTGACCGATCTGGCCAATGAAGGCAAGATCCGACGCTATCATGGCGGCGCCAGCCTGGAATCCAGCACGGTCAATACGGCCTATCAGACCCGAAAAATAATGAATCTGGAGGCGAAAGAGAAGATAGCCGCCGAGCTGGTGCGGATGATTCCCGATGGTTCCTCCCTGTTCATCAATATCGGCACCACAACCGAGACCATTGCACGAGCCTTATTGGAGAAAAAAGGCCTGCAAGTCGTTACCAACAATCTTCACGTCGCCATGATTTTGGGCAGCAAGGAGGATTTCTCGGTGGTTATTGCCGGTGGCGAGGTTCGCCATAGGGATGGAGGGGTGATTGGGGAAGCCACCGAGGACTTTATTCATAACTTCCGTATGGACTTTGGCGTGATTGGTATTAGCGGCATTGACGACGAGGGTTCACTGCTCGACTTCGACTATCGGGAAGTGCGAGTTGCCCAAGCCATTATCGCCAACTCCCGTCAGGTGTTGTTGGCCGCCGATCATTCCAAATTTGGTCGCAGCGCCATGGTCAGGCTGGGTAATATCAGTCAGGCGGACCACTTTTTCACCGACGAAGATCCACCCATTGAGATCGCCCGTCTTCTCCATGAGCATAAGGTTCACCTGCACTTGGTGTCATGACTCCGAAGCTCGCTTAATAAATTCAACAGGTTGGCTCAGTAAATTCAATTAGTTTCGAGTTCACATGTTGGTTTGTGTTCGTTTATGTCTTTTTATTTTCGTTATCGAATGTTAGAGTGTCTCCACTCTGCTAATCTTAGAGAAGGGTGATGGCTTTCACCCCGATCTACCATCGTGAGGCGAACATGACAAACAGTGGCAAAACAACGTCCAGCTCTGCGGATAATCACTACGACCTGTTAGTGGTCGGCGGAGGTGTGAATGGTACCGGAATCGCTTTGGACGCAGCCGGGCGGGGCCTCAAGGTGTTGCTCTGTGAAATGAATGACCTGGCCTCAGCAACCTCCTCTAACAGCAGCAAACTCATACACGGCGGATTGCGATATCTGGAGCACAACGAATTCCGATTGGTACGCGAAGCGCTGGCCGAACGTGAGGTGCTGCTTAAAAAAGCTCCTCATATCATGAATCCGCTGCGCTTCCGTCTGCCCCACCGCCCCCACCTGCGGCCAGCCTGGATGATTAGGGCGGGTTTGTTCCTCTATGACAATTTGGCTAAACGGGCGACTCTGCCCGCTTCTCACGGTATTCGTTTTTATAAGAACAGTCCGGTGATCGACGATATTCGGCGTGGTTTTGAATATTCCGATGGTTGGGTAGACGATGCGCGCCTCGTGGTGCTCAATGCGGTGGGGGCTCGTGACAAAGGCGCTAATATCCTCTCCCGTACCCGTTGTGTTCAGGCCAGGCGTATCGACAAACTGTGGCAAGTGGAATTGGAAGATACAACCGCTGGAGATCGCCGGCAGGTTACGGCAAAGGGGCTGGTTAATGCCGCCGGCCCATGGGTAAGCAGCTTCTTTGACGACACGATGGAGAAGCCCGCCCCCAAACAGGTTCGACTCGTAAAAGGCAGCCACATTATCGTTCCCCGAATACACTGGGAACCTGAGGCCTATATTCTTCAAAACGAAGACAACCGCATCGTTTTTGTCATTCCTTATGAAGAGCGCTTCTCTCTGGTAGGCACAACAGATGTGGAATACAGTGGAGATCCTTCACAGGTCAGTATCTCTGAAGACGAAACCGATTATCTGATCTCTGTGGTGAATCGACACTTTAAACATCAGATTGCCCGCAAGGACATTGTCTCCAGTTATTCCGGTGTACGACCTCTGCTGGAGGATGAATCCGATTCACCCGATGCCGTGACTCGCGATTACACCATGGAGCTTGATGACGACAATGGTTTCGCACCTTTACTGTCGATCTTCGGTGGAAAGATCACAACTTACCGAAAACTGTCGGAGGCGGCAGTCGACCAACTCACCCCGTGGTTCCCGAACATGGGCAATGCCTGGACAGCCCATGAACCACTGCCCGGTGGTGTCTTTGACAGCCGGGAAGAGTTGTCCCATGAGTTGATGCAGCTCTACCCCTGGTTGTCGATTCATCTGATCAATCGCTACACGCGATCTTACGGCACCTTGACTCACCAGATGTTAGAAGGCTGCAAAGGTCTGGCAGATATGGGCGAAGACTTTGGCCATGGACTCTACCAACAGGAAATTGACTATCTGGTGGAGAAGGAATGGGCTGTGGACGCCGAGGATGTCCTATGGCGCCGTTCCAAGCTCGGGCTGTTTTTAAGTGACGACGAAAAACGACGGGTCCAGGAGTATCTGGCTCCACCGCAGGAGCATCATCCCCACGGCGTCGACAGACTTGCCAGCTGAGTTCGAAAACTTAAGAGAATACCGACTCTATGGGTTCCGGCTGGAACAGCCTCTTTTTCATGACCAAGCGAACCCACAATGCAGCAGCTATGCAGACCAACCCCAGCACCGCACCGGACATCAAATAGACCTTTTGAGTCAACTCCGGAGATGGAGAGGTGTGAAAACAGGCGTAACCCATACCGAGTATGCCCAGGATCTGCGGCAACGGATAGAAAGGGGTCTTGAAGGGGCGATGCAGGTCAGGCAGTCTTCTGCGCAGTACAATCACATCCACATGGGCAATAATATAGGCCAGCAGCCAGGCCAAAGACGCTGAAATCAACAGCAGTGTAACTGACTCTGCATCATTGGCCAGCAACACCAGCGGCAGGCCAGTGATCAGAGCGATAAATACAATGGCCACCCAGGGTGTTTGGAATTGGCGATTGATCTGTTTGAAAACCGGAAGCGCCTGCCCGTTTTTGGCCATTCCATAAAGCATCCGGGGAATAGCCGCCATGGAGGTATTTACCGTACTGCAAGTCGCAGTTATGGCTACCGCCGCTAAGAAAACTCGCCCATTTTCGCCAAACACAGCGAATACAAAAGTCTTGTGTGGCAGAGAATCCGATGCCAATTGTTCTGTAGGTACGTATAGGAGCGCTCCCAGACAATACAACAGATAAACACCCATAATGATGCAAATACCGGTAATCATGGAGCGGGGTATGTTGCGACTGGGATTTCGGGTCTCTTCGACCATGGGGCAGACAAATTCAGCTCCCACAAATCCCCAGATAGCAATGGCGATCAGTGAAAGTACTTCCGATCCTGCCGGGTTCCAATTCTCAAACAATTGAATATCCAGCGTCGGGTTGCTCCCTGAGCCTGTCACCGCAACGCAGCCTAGCAGCACCAGTATAGTGATCATGGTAAAAGCCAACAATGATTGCAACCTGGCAAAGATATCGACCCCGATAATATTCAGTGCGGTAAACAGCACAAGAATGCCAATTGCCACCACCATTGGAGAGAAATAACCGGGAAACAGTTCCGACAGAATTAAATCCACCAGCAATAACTCCGCCGACAGCGCGAACATCGCTACCACCACATACCCGGCAAAGGTCGCTACCATGGCCGGAAAGTGCCCTATCGCCACTTCTGTATAGGTGCTGAGGCTGCCAGCCTTTGGCAGCAT
Source organism: Pseudomaricurvus alkylphenolicus (assembly GCF_011683955.1). GTDB lineage: Bacteria > Pseudomonadota > Gammaproteobacteria > Pseudomonadales > Cellvibrionaceae > Pseudomaricurvus > Pseudomaricurvus alkylphenolicus. The sequence continues at coordinate 421,399 of NZ_JAAQPI010000005.1, read as the reverse complement.
CAATGCCAGCTCAGAAAAGGAAAATGCATAGGCAATGGCCAACAAAAAAGCGATTGTCAGAGGTATTAAAAAGCCAAGCCCTCCAAGACCGATTCCCTGCAGGATCATCACCATCACCCCTTGGGAAACCACGAGGCCAATGGCAACTGCAACAAGTGAACGGAACCCTAACACTTGTTTGAGTGTACCGTTGCCAGTATTCGCTTTCACTTCAGTGCCTACCGCCGCTCCTATCGATTCGGTCATTGTAACTCTCCCCTATAGACTTGGCGCCAACATATTTTCAGGTTTAAGAATGCTGTTCAGATGTTTCTCGTCCATCAGCCGTTCCTCCAGCACCAGTTCAATAATGCCGCGATCTTCGGCCAAGGCCCGTTTGGCAATACGAGAGGCATGCTCGTATCCAATCACCGGATTCAAGGCTGCCACCACGCCGATGCTGTTATTGATATAGCCCTGGCAAATACTGGGGTTGGCAGTGATGCCGTCAACACAACGTTCTGTTAGCATCACCATGGCTCGCTGCAACATTTTCATGGATTGCAGGATATTACCACCAATCAGTGGCTCCATCGCATTGAGTTGAAGCTGCCCGGCTTCTGCTGCCAATGTTACCGCGACATCATTGCCGATTACCTCGAAAGCCATCTGGTTGACGGCTTCAGGAATAACCGGATTCACTTTACCGGGCATAATCGAGGAGCCAGGTTGCATCGGTGGTAAATTGATTTCATTCAAGCCCGCACGGGGACCGCTACTCAACAGACGCAAATCATTGCAGATCTTGGATAACTTTACCGCTAGTCGTTTCAGCATGCTGGAAAAGAGCACAAAGGCGCCCATATCGGATGTCGCTTCAACCAAACAGCCTGCCAGTTTCATCGGTTGACCACTGATTGCGTTAAGGTGTTCGACGGCGATCCTGGCATAGTCCGGATGGGTGTTGAGTCCAGTACCTATAGCCGTTCCACCCAAATTGACCTCCGCCAATAGACCTGCCAGTTCGCCAATTCGGTCGTGGTCTTCGGTTAAGGTGACGGAATAGGCCCTGAATTCTTGCCCCAGACTCATCGGAACCGCATCCTGAAGCTGCGTGCGGCCCATTTTCAAAATCCCGGAAAAATCCTGTGCCTTCTGATCAAAACTCTCTTGTAATTTGGCAATGGTTTGCTGTAGCGGCATGGTTGCCAAAATAATGGCAAGCCGCAACGCTGTCGGATATGCGTCATTGGTGGATTGGGACAGATTAACGTGGTTGTTGGGATGCAGATACTGATATTCCCCTTTGGCATGTCCCAGTTTTTCCAGGGCGAGGTTGGCAATCACCTCATTGGCATTCATGTTGGTAGAGGTGCCTGCACCCCCCTGGATGATATCCACCACAAACTGGTCATGTAGCTGACCTTCCATGATGTCCGCGCAGCTGCTATCAATGGCACCGGCAACCCTGTCTTCCAGAAGCCCCAACTGGTGATTGGCTCGTGCGGCAGCGAGTTTGACCATTGCCAGAGCATTGATTAGTTCCGGATAATGGCTGATTGGCACACCGGCTATGTCAAAATTGTCCTTGGCGCGCTGGGTTTGGATGCCGTAGTACGCGCTCACAGGCACCTTGGCTTCGCCAAGAAGATCGTGCTCAGTTCTAAACCCGCCTGTAGCGTTTTGCGCGGCGTTATTCATTTTATGGTTTCCAGGGGTAAACTTGATAGTGACGCGCCCGATTGAAATCGGGCGCGGACGAGAGGTTTATTGACCGAATTGGTAGTCGAACGACAAACCAATATAGCGCTGTTGCCCCGGTTTCATAGCCATCCAACCAAGGGCCGATACATCAAAACCCGACCCGAAGTATTCCTTGTCGCCAAGGTTTTTTGCGTGAAGAGCGAGCGTCCATTGATCGTCCGGCTCAGTATAGCTGACGCGGGCGCCCCAAATGGAGTAGCCGCCTTCGCTCAACAGCGGGGTATTGCTGGGCTGGAAAAAAGTGGAACTCTGGTATGTCACGTCGGTCTGCCAGGCAATCACAGCACCGGAATCAAGACGTTGATCATAACGTACCAATGCAGATGCCGAACGCTCCGGTGTCAGAGATATCTGATTGCCGCTAAAGTCACTGCCACCTTCAATAGGACTGCGAAACTCTTCATACTCGGGATCCAGCAGACCGAGATTCAGCTGAAGATACCAAGCGTCTGTTGGAGTATAAATCAATTCCATCTCAACACCTGGAATTTCAGAGCGTCCAGCGTTACTCAAAGTGGTGATTCCTGGGCCGGACACTGCAGCCGGGTTTGGCTGCAGAATCGTATTCTGCTGTTCCTTATAGATGTAATAGAAAGCTGCCGCATTTAGGCGCAGATTTCCGTCGAGAAAGTCGCCTTTAAAACCGATTTCAAACGCATCCAGTATTTCTGGATCAACGGGTATAATTTTTCCCTGGAAAGCATCAATGGTGGATTGACAGCGATCCTGTGGTCCATTCGGGCCTTCGTCACCGGAAGCACAGGGTCCTCGATCAGCAGCGGTTACATAATCGTCGAGAAATGCCGCACCGTTAACATCTCCCCCTTTAAAGCCTCGAGACAAGGCCGCATAAATGAGGTTTTGGTCATCAGTGGTGTAATCCAGTGAGATTCGTCCTGTAATTTCGTCCCAGTCCTTCTTGTTGGGAGTACCCACGGTAACCCCGTAGTCGGACGACACATTGACATCTCCCAGGTCTTCCAGAAAACCGTCACCGACAGCAACCAAAGGTAAGAAGCCATTATATTTCTGAACGTCTTTCTCTTCGTATGTCCAACGCAGGCCCAGGCCCATGCGGAGCTTATCCGTTACATTGAAATCATACTGACCAAATACCGCGTAACTGGTGGTCTCAACCTCGTGCTCATTGCCTTCACCCGTTCCCCATATGGGGTTGGTCCAGATTTGAACCCCTTCTGCGGTTTCGTTGTAGTAGTAGAGCCCTAAATGCCAATTGGCACTATCTCCCATTCCAGATAAACGCAGCTCTTGACTCCAGAAGTGAAAATCATCGGCATAGAAGTCGTCTTCGATAGCAATACTGCCATCATCCACATCGTCCCAACGGCGAATCTCCGCGTAGTCATAGGAGGTCAATGAGTGAAGAGACATTTCTGAGCTAATGTCATAGTCCAACTGAAGGAAGGCTCCATAAGCCTTAACATTCTCGAAGTCGTCTGAACGACTGGTTGTATGCATGTCGGAATCATCTACGAATCCGGTAAACAAGTCGGTACAACCCGAACCCAGACCGGGATTGGGACAAGGATCCGGGTTGATACCATCCTCAGAAAAATTAGGGTTTACTGCCTGAAGACCAATATTCTTGAATGGAGAAGTATCCGGCTCTGATTTTCCGTAGTGCGTATTGATCAAGACTGCAAGGTCATCATTCGGTTCAATGGCAATCTGGAAGCGAGCGGCCATATCATCGATTGCACCGGTCCGGTCTTCATCGGCATTGGGGTTGATATTGTCAACCGCTCCTTGATTCAGGTTACGTACAAAGGCGAACCGGGCAGCGGAGTTGTCACCGAGTTCAAAACCATAGGCGCCTTCAATATTGGTTGTTTGAAAACTACCGATCTCGGTTTTGATGTAGCCGCTGTTGCCACCGCCCACTTCTGGTTTGCGTGAAATGAAGTTAATTAGCCCACCGGTGGAATTCCGACCGTAGAGCGTGCCTTGCGGCCCCTTCAGAACTTCTGCACGTTCGGAATCGAAGGTTGCAAAGCCCTGGGCGATATTGGGGCCTATGAATACGTTATCCTGGTAGACCGCAATAGGCCCATTGTTTATAGGGGCGAAATTATTGGTTCCGATTCCGCGCAGATAGGGTTGCGGAGAGGCCATTCCAAATTCAGTATGCCAAGTAAAATTGGGGGTAAAGGTAGCAATATCGCCTGCGTTCTTGACCCCAAGATCATTCAGCATATCACCGGAGAAAGCGCTTACGGCAATGGGTACATCTTGCAGTGACTCTTCTCGTTTTCGAGCTTGAACAATCACTTCCTCGATTTCGAGAGCGTAAGCGACAGGCATTAACAGCGCTTCCGTCCCCGCAAGGCTTGCAATGGCAAGGGCCAGGCGTGCTGATGAAGTGATTTTACGGTTATTTTGTTTGAACATTGTTGGAGACCTCTCCTGCTATAGCTGTTGTTATCTCTTTATTTCATTCTGTTCCCGCAGCGAGCGGGTGTAAATTCGTATTTTTATTCTTACTGCATCGCTTTTTTTAATTATGCATTTTCATCAATAGAGAGTGAGCTGATCAGTCTGTCAATCATCTGTTCTGCCCTCCTTAGTTGTGGAACTCTGATGTACTCATTGGGCTTGTGGGCTTGAACTATGCTGCCCGGTCCGCAGACTACTGTTGGTATCCCCAGCGTCTCGCTAAATAACCCGCCTTCTGTTCCAAAAGCGATAGTCCCAACTTTGTCCTGATTCGCCAGTTTTTTCACAAACCTTACAATTTCCGCGTTTGCAGGTGTTAACAGGCCTGGATAGCTCGATAACCTTTCGATGGTGATCCCAGATTGTTTGTGTTCCGATCGCATGGTCGGTTGAAGTTCGTCGCGGGCAAAGGCCTCAACTTTATGAAAGAGCTCTTCAATATTCTGCAAAGGTATATTGCGTATCTCGAAATCAAATTCGCAAGAATTGGGAACAATATTAACCGCCGAACCACCCTGGATAACTCCAGTCTGCAGTGTGCTATAGGGTGTCTCAAAACTGGAATCAAAAGGTCCCTTTTGCGCCAGTTGACGAGCGTAACGTCGAATATAGGCGATGAGTTCCGCCGCGTATTCAATGGCATTAACGCCATTTTGGGGCAAGCTCGAATGAGACTCCACTCCCCGCACCTTCACCCGAGCCGCAATTTTGCCCTTGTGAGCCACTCCGACAGACATCTCGGTGGGTTCACCGATAATGCACATCGCCGGTTTTACCGGCAAGCCTTCCATCATATGCAGCAGGCGTCGTACACCGACACACCCAATTTCCTCGTCGTAAGAAAACGCCAGATGAATCGGTGTCTTCAGATCCGCTTCAACCATCTGCGGAACCCGCGATAACACCACAGCGATAAAGCCCTTCATATCGGCAGTACCGCGGCCGAACAAAGCTCCGTCCTTTTCCACTACCGTAAAAGGATTGGTATCCCAGGACTGCCCTTTTACCGGGACCACGTCAGTATGGCCAGACAGCATGACGCCGGGAATGTCTTTAGGACCGATGGTCGCGTATAGGTTTGCCTTGGACTTGTTTTCACTAAATACTCGTTGACTCTCTACACCGAAACCCTTGAGGTAATCAACGATAAAATCAATCAGGGCCAAATTGGAAAGATGACTGGTGGTGTCAAAGGCAACCAGTTGTTGCAGCAGCGAAATGCTGTCGGCTCTACTCATCACCAGGAACTCCGTAAGACTGGGAATTGGCGGGATCGAGAGCTCGCACGACATACGCCTGCAGTTGCGGTTCGTACTCCTGCCAGACGCTTCTCAAGCGGCCAATTGCCTGATCGGCCTGTTCTTCCCAGTCCACTCGCAAGTCCACAACTGGCCAGGATAGCTTATCCACCACCATGACACCCGCGGAGTGAATGGGACCGGCTTCCCCTCCTGACGCCAACCCCGCTTCCAATCCGGCAATCAATCTCGAAGCAAAGTGTCCTGTCGCTTTTTGAAAACCCTCAATGACCGCGTTCGGTACCTCGGCGTGTTCTAGCAGATTGCCTACAGAAACACAGGCCGGACCCGAAGCCGAGCCATGTATCCCTAGTACCTGATCACCACTGAAGTGGGCCGTATTACCCTGCATATCCACCAGCGCCAGCTGACGCCACTGTATGTCTTTTGCCTGTGAGCAGAGCTGGTCCAGAGCGGCCGGTGCCTCTAAACCGCGGCTGCAAAGTGATAGAAGTTCAGTGCCTAATTGAGGGTCAGTAATGTTCTGACTCAGAGCGGCACCAGCACCCGCTCTGGCAAATCCGCAACGACTGGCGACGCAAATGCTGGAAGAAGTGACGGCAATACCCAACAGACCGGAATCAGGGCAGCGTGCTGCAATAGAAAAGGTCATAATAAAGCTCCAAAAGTAATACCGGATTACTCCGGTATTACTGCAATCACGTCAATTTCCATTAACCACTCCGGCTGGGCCAGAGCAGAGACCACCAAGCCGGTTGAGATCGGGAATACGCCTTTCAGCCACTTCCCTACCTCACGGTAAACCGGTTCGCGAAAACGGGGATCTGTAATAAACGTTGTGGTCTTGACGATATGGCTCAGGTCACTGCCTGACTCCTCCAACAGTTGTTTAACATTCTTCATAGCCTGCTCCGCCTGGGCGGCAGGGTCTCCCAACCCCACCAGTTGCCCCTCGAAGTCCGTACCCACCTGGCCTCGTACATATACGGTGTTCCCGGCTCGTACTGCCTGGCACAGGTCGTTGTCCAAGCTCTGGTTAGGGTAGGTTTCTTTGGTGTTGAACATTCGGATTCGCGTGTGCGTGGGCATCAAGCTTCTCCTGTTCGCTGAGTGGCATCGCGATAAGCCAGGTACTTTCGTTGGGTCGCGATATGGTCAGCAATATGCTTGGCGTCGTGCCACACTCCCCAGATAAAGGTGGAACCGCGACGGGACAACCAGGGTAAGCCGACAAAGTAAACGCCAGGCTCTGTGGAGACCCCACGCTGGTGAGCAGGCTTGCCGTTTTCGTCAAAGGCGTTGACCTGTAACCAGCTGTAGTCAACGGAGAACCCCGTCGCCCAGACAATAGAAGTAATACCCGCTTGCGCCAGATTCAGCTCCGAAATGGGATTGGTGACACAATCCGGGTCAGATAATTTTTCACGTGCCTCAGGCTCTTCTGGCAGATCAAGATTGTTGCGTTCGATATACGCATCGGCCGCATCCAACAGCGCCAGGTAGTTTTCATCGCCATTGGCGATATTTTCCGCCAGATCGCCATCAAAACCCACTACGCCATTGTCGAAACCACTGGTCCGGCCGACCAGAGTAATGCCCTGATGGGCCAGGCGCCGAAAGTCCACTGTGTTTCCACCATGGGCGCCGCTGACTGCAATGGTGACGTGTTCGGTACCGGGCTTCATAGCTTCCGCATCCCACTCACCCAGAACGCCTAACCACCAGCAAAAGTCACGGTTGCGGTAGGCCCGTGGTGGACGGTCATGTGGACCTACCGACAGGAATACCTGTTTACCGGCGCGCTGCAATTCGTCGGCTATCTGTACCCCCGACGATCCCGCTCCAACCACAAGTACGCCACCTTCCGGCAGCTGTTCCGGGTTGCGGTACTGTGCCGAGTGAATCTGTGTAATTTTGCTGTTGTCTGGCGCGATAGCAGGAATCACCGGCTTTTGGAATGGGCCGGTTGCCGCCACCACGCGATTGGCTTCTATGGTTCCCGCAGACGTTTCAACGGTGAAACCGGCACGGTCTGAGTTACGCTTGACGCTCTTCACTTCGACACCGGTGCGAATGGGTGCGTTGAATTTCTCAGCATAGGCGACAAAGTAGTCAGCGATTCGATCCTTTGCCGCGAAAGCGTCAGGGTCGACGTCGTCAAATTCCATGCCGGGAAAACGGTCATGCCAGGCCGGACCATTGGCGACCAGTGAATCCCAGCGCTCGGAACGCCAGCGTTCTGCGATACGATTGCGCTCCAGAACAATGTGGGGTACATCAAGGTTGCTCAGGTGTTCGCTCATGGCCACACCGGCTTGGCCGGCGCCTATAACCAGCGTATCGGTTTTTTCAACGGTCACGTTGGAGTCCTCTTTTGGTTTTGTGGTACTGATCAGTGAGCCTGCAGGTTGTCAGGGTTGCTGATCATGAAGATGTTCGAGATGGGTCCAGCTTAGAGAGGCGGTCTGCTTTTGTTAAATATTATATTTATGGGATCTGCATCAAAAAAAGTAATGATGGTTGTTGGTTCAGTTTTTTTGATGCAGAAGGGAAGAAAACCATATTTTCTTTTTGCCGCATTTGGAGGAGCATGGTCGAGACTGTTGACATCAACCCAGGAGCAATCGAAATTGACAGAGCAAAAATACGACACCCAGGACTTGCGCCAGAAGGATAAGGATCACTATATTCACCCCTGGACGGATTTTTCCACTTTTCATGAAGAGGGTTCCCTGGTTGTAGCCGAGTCCGATAATATTTACGTAACCGACTCTGACGGTAACCGTTATCTGGACGGCATAGGCGGCCTTTGGTGTGTGAATATCGGCTATGGTCGTACCGAAATCGCCGAAGCCATGGCTGAGCAGGCCAAGGAAATGTGCTATTACTCTTGCTTTGGTCACCATACCACTCCCCCTGCGGCAGAGCTTTCCGCCAAACTGGCACAGTTGGCCCCGGGCAACCTCAATCATGTGTTCTATGGTTGCGGCGGCTCCGTAGCCAACGATACCGCAGTTCGTATCGCGCACTTTTATTTCAATCAGCTGGGCAAAAAGAACAAGAAAAAAATCATCTCTCGTATTGATGGCTACCATGGCAGTACCTATATGGCCATGTCGATCACCGGTGTAAAGTTCGACCATATTGGGTTCGACATCCACGAAGACCTGGTACACAACATCTCCTGCCCCAATCCCTATCGCCGGCCGCAAGGCATGACTGAGGCGGAGTTCTGTGATCAGCTGGTGCAGGAACTCGAAGACAAGATTGTGGAATTGGGTCCGGATAACGTCGCTCTGTTCTTTGCTGAACCGATTCTCGGCGCCGGCGGTGTTATTGTGCCGCCCGAAGGTTATCATCGCCGTACCCTGGAGGTTTGTCGCAAGTACGATGTGCTTTATGTGTCCGACGAAGTGGTTACCGCGTTCGGCCGTCTGGGCCACTTCTTTGCTTCGGAAGACGAGTTTGGCATCGTGCCTGATATGATTACCTGCGCCAAAGGTTTAACGTCGGGTTACGTGCCACTGGGGGCAACGATTCTGTCCGATAAGATTTATGACGTGATCAGTGTGCCTCAAGAAGAAGGTGCCCTGTTTACCCATGGATTCACCTACTCCGGTCATCCTGTGTCTTGTGCGGCCGCACTCAAGAATATCGAAATCATTGAACAGGAAAACCTTTGCGAACACGTTCAGGATGTCGGCGATTACTTTGAGCAGAAGATTCGCGAATTGTCCGACCTGCCAATTGTGGGACAGGTTCGCGGTCGTAAATTTATGATTTGTTTGGAAAACGTTGCCAATAAAGAAACCAAGGAGCTGCTTCCGGCGGAAGCCAAAGTAGGCAACCGCATCGCCGACCATTGTCAGGCACGGGGCTTGATCGTCAGGCCACTGGCTCATATGAATGTCTTGTCTCCGCCTCTGATTATGAGTCGTGATCAGGTCGATACTTTGGCAAGCATACTGCGCGAGAGCATTGTAGCGACCATGGCAGATCTCAAAGAAGAAGGTCTCTGGACGCCTTAAATCGGCTCTTCAGTGTAAGCCAATAGTCGGGTACCCTTTCGGGCAGGCGATTTCAGGTCCCTGCCCCCTTTTTATTAATGTTGATCTTTCCAGTAACCTCGACAATAGTCCGCAAAACAATCGGCCAATCGGGTTAACTGCACGTCCTTCAGCATAATCATCCCGAATCGCAGTGGCAGCAATTCATCGCTCAGTGGGATACTACGGTAGCGGGTACCGTCCACCGCTGATACCCCGGCATAACTTTCCTGACGGGCCATGGAATGGTGCAGATGCACATTTGCCAACGAATAACCGAAACCATTTCCCACCAGACTTCGCACCATCTCCAGGGATTTTGCCCGGTAGGCAATCTTCGGTTCTTTGCCAACGCTCAAAAACAGCGAACGGAAGTATTCGCGGCTCAGGGGTAAATCCAACATCACCATTGGGTGGCCCGCCAGCTCCGTCAGAGACAGCTGCTCAGACTCAGCCAACGGGTGATCCAATGGCAAAATCGCGTAGGCTGGCAATTGTACCAAGGGTTCAAACCGGTAACAGTTATCCAGTTGAAGATCATAGGTCATGGCCAGCTCAAAACGTCCATCCTGCAAGCCTTCAAACAATTGCTCCTGATTGCCGTCGAGGCAATTGATGGATGCACCGGGGAACTTAAAATAGAAGGTCCGCATCAGATTAGGCATGGCGATAGCCGCCACGGTACTGATGCAGCCCACATCCAGATTTCCCGTGACCGAGTCGCCCAGCTCTTTGGCGTAAGACTCCAGGCTCTCGGCCTGATTCATAAAGCGTGTTGCTTCCTGGATCAACCGACGCCCCGCCGGGGTTAACGAGAGGCCCTGGGCGTGATGGCGAATAAAGATCTGGATATTAAAAGTATCTTCCAGGTGCGAGATGGCCGCCGAAATCGAGGGTTGGGACACGTTCATCTGTTCAGCCGCCCGCGTGACACTATTGGATTGGGCGGCCGCAAGGCAGTAGCGCAGCTGTTTCAGAGTATATCGCATCGTAAATTCCTGGGTCTTATGTTTATAGAATAGGTTTTGTTAATGCAGGAGGCAAAAAAAAGCAGGGAGTACCCCCTGCTCTCCAATGCTTTTTATTAACTCACACGGGCCTTGATCCGGCTCCGCTAACGCAGTGCCAACCAGGTGGTCTTCAGGTTTGAAAACTTGTCCAGTGCGTGTAGGCTCAAGTCGCGACCAAAACCCGACTGCTTGGTGCCGCCAAAGGGCGTCATCACACTGAAAGCGTCCACGGTGTTGATAGAAACAGTGCCTACGTTAAGCCGCTGAGACACGCGATAGGCCCGATTCACATTTTCGGTCCATACCGAAGCTGCCAGGCCGTAAATAGTGCCGTTGGCCATGCGGATTGCTTCATCTTCATTCTCAAAGGTGAGTATGCTTAGCACCGGTCCGAAAATTTCCTCCCGGGCAATAGTCATATCTTCGGTTACTTGGTCAAAAACCGTTGGAGCGATATAGCTGCCCGCACCATTCACCTCTACCTTTTCGCCGCCGCAGAGCAGTTGTGCACCCTCTTCCTGACCCTTGCGAATATAGGTGAGTACATTTTCAGTGTGCTGTGCATCTACCAGGGCTCCCATCTGGGTGTCTGGATCCAATGGATCCGCCGGCTGGCGACTGCCCAGGCGCGCCAGCAGTTTTTCCACAAACTGCTCTTTAATACTGCTCTGCAGCAGCAGACGTGAGTTTGCTGTGCAGACCTCGCCCTGATTAAAGAAACAACCAGTGATGGCAAAATCCACCGCAAGGTCCAAATCGGCGTCTTCGAATACCAGATTTGGGCTCTTACCTCCGCACTCCAGCCATACCTGCTTCAAATTGGATTCGGCGGCGTAGCTCATAAAGCGCTTGCCAACGGAGGTTGAACCGGTAAAGGTCACGCAGTCGACGTCCATATGCAGCCCCAAAGCCTGGCCCGGCCCGGGTCCATCACCCGTCACCACATTGAAAACACCGTCCGGAATCCCCGCTTCAGTGGCCAGCTGCGCCAGGCGCAACGCGGACAGGGGCGATTGTTCCGCGGGTTTCAGGACCACGCTATTGCCCGCGGCCAGGGCCGGTGCCAGCTTCCAGGCGGCCATATCCAGCGGATAGTTCCATGGCACCACCGCTGCAATCACCCCAAGGGGTTCGCGGGTCACCGTTGCCAGGGCGCCGCCTCCTGTTGGCGCCACTTCTCCATAGATCTTGTCTATGGCCTCACCAAACCAGCGGATGCAGGCTGCAGAGCCCGGCACATCCAGATTGAACGCATCGCTGATGGGTTTGCCCATGTCCAGGCTATCCATCAATGCGAGCTCTTCCCCATGTTCGGATACCAGATCAGCAAGGCGGCAAAGCACCGTTTTACGGTCAGCGGGCGCCATACGAGACCAGACTCCACTGTCATAGGCCTTTCGAGCGGACGTAACGGCGATATCCACATCCCGTTCGTCACAAGCAGCAACCGATGTGATCACCTTTCCGGTGGCAGGATTAACCGTGTCAAATTGGGCACCGCCAACCGCATCGACAAACCTGCCGTCGATATAGGCCTGATTGGGCAAGGTCAGGTTTAGTGCCATTTCCTGCCACTGCTGATAGGTTTTCATCGTCTTGAATATCTCCCGTACTACGTAAATTTACGTTGTTAAAGTCCTGAAGCAAAAAAGAAAGTTAATGAAGCCGATAGTCAATTTAGTTAAATCACCACGCCAGCCATAAGACTGGGCCAGGTCAGGGAAAAGTTAAAATCTTATTATTCTTTGTTTTGCATCAGCTTTTCCTATGCTGGAGCTTTAAGGCAGCTTTCAAAGCAGGTTTCAAGACGGTTTTACAGACAAAGGGCCCGGTCGCTGAGCGCCTGCTGAGCCAGATGAGCCTTGCCCAGCTTTCGATAAACCTCCGCCAGCAACTCGTAAGCTTCACCAGGCTGTTCAAGCTGACCTTTATTCAGTCCTGTTTGGATCGACTGCAATGCAAGACCCCATTGTTCCGACTTTAATAGTAGTCGTGCATGGTCAATATCAGCGTTGCCACTGGTGTTGAGACGCGCCGCGGCGCTGAGGTAGGATTGCAACTTTTTTATAGACATTGATCGGCCACTTTAGGGAATTGTTTTTAAAATCAAAGGCTTTGATTCTTACGGCCGACTCAATATTTGTAAATTATGTTATATTTCTGCATTAAATAGCTTTTTCTGATCCGAGGACTTATGGACAGCCCACATATGATCGAGGCGCTGCAACAGGCCAGTGTCTACCCCCACCCCGCTATCGCCGTTGAGATGCTGCAAACCCACATTTCCTGGGTGTTGCTCACCGGTGAATACGCCTACAAAGTCAAAAAACCCATGGATTTTGGTTTTCTCAACTTTTCTACTCTGGAGCAACGCAAGTTCTTCTGCGAGGAGGAGCTGAGGCTGAATCATCGCTTTGCCCCGGAGCTGTACCTGGAGGTGGTCAGCATTAATGACAACAATGGTGAGATTTCCATTGGGGGTAAAGGCGAAATCATCGATTACGCGGTTAAGATGAAGCAGTTTGACGTCAACCGTACCCTGGATAAGCTTGCTGCTGCCGGTGAGTTGCCGGATACTGACTTTGCCGCAATTGGCCGCAATTTGGCGCTTTTCCATCAAGCCATTGCCGATACCCCGCCTCCTCGCACAGACTTTGAACCACAGCCCGGCACCCCTGCCGCTGTCTGGCACCCCATTGAGCAGAACTTCGACCAGATCCGTCCCTTGCTCTGCCATGAGCCTGACCTAAAGGTATTGCAGCAGCTGGACCAATGGTCCACCGAGCACTTTAAACGTCTGGAAGGCTTGATCGGCGAGCGCTACGCCAATGGTTTTGTACGGGAGTGCCACGGAGACCTGCACCTGGGCAATATGGTGAAGATGGAAGACGGCGAGGTGCTGTTTTTCGACTGTATCGAATTCAATACCAGCTTTCGCCGCATAGATGTGGCCTGTGAACTGGCCTTTACGGTGATGGACCTGGAAGCCCGAAACATGCCCGAGGCAGCTAATCGGGTTCTGAATACCTATCTGGAATACAGTGGCGACTATCAGGCACTGCAGTTGCTCAACTTCTACAAAGTATACTTTGCTGTGGTTCGGGCCAAGGTGACTCTATTGGCCGTGGCCAGCCTTTCACCGCAGGAAATTCAGCAGCAGGAATGCTATGCCACCTACCAAAAGTATGCCCGGTTGGCGCTGGAATACACCCGGCCGGTTGTCACTTTTGCCGCCATCACCCATGGCGTTTCCGGCAGCGGAAAATCCACTGTCGCTGCCCGGATTGCAAGCGCCACGGGTGCCATCCGACTGCGATCCGATGTGGAACGCAAGCGTTTATTCGAACTGGGGCCCGATGAGGCAAGCGATAAGAGTATTTATACCAACGAGGCTTCACGCAAGACTTTCGAGAAGCTTGCTACTCTGATGCAAATTGTCAGCGAAGCGGGTCTGCCTTGCATTGTGGACGCTACTTTCCTGCATGAAAAACTGCGAGGGGTATTTAAGGCTCAAGCACAGCAATTGGGTCAACCCTTTGTGATCCTTTCCTGCGAGGCGAGTGAGGAGGAGTTGCGCCGTCGTCTGGACGCCCGAGAACAGGCTGGTAACGATGCGTCTGAAGCCACTACGGCAGTGATGCTGGATCAGGTGGCCCACCAGGAGCCACTGACGCAGTCAGAGCGCGAGGATGCCATTGTGATTGACACCACCGCCCCCTTGAACCTGCAAGCGTTAGTGGATCGTCTGACCGTTAGCGATCAAACGACATAACGCTGAAAATTTCAAACAGCATCTGAGCGCCCACCTGGGCAGTGTTGGTGGTGGCGTCGTACTGGGGCGCTACTTCTACCACATCTCCGCCAATGATGTTAAAGCCCTGCAGGCTGCGGATAATCATCTGCACCTGCAACGGTGTCATGCCGCCGACTTCGGGGGTGCCTGTGCCTGGAGTGTAGGCGGGGTCGATTCCGTCCACATCCACGGTGATATACACCGGCTGGTCTTTCAATACCTCCTGAGCCTTGGCAATCACCGCGTCGATACCCATTTGCTCTACTTCTTCCGCATGAATCACTGTCATGCCGGAGTCAAAAGAAAATTCACCGCTAATACAGGCGGAGCCCCGAATACCGATCTGAACACAATGATCCGGATCCAGCACCCCATCCAACACTGCCTGGCGGAAGGGACCACCGTGGTGAAATTTTTCGCCGTCGTAGGGACCGCCGGTATCGGTATGCGCATCGATGTGGAGCATGGCGACAGGACGATCGGCTCCAAGGGCTTTCATGATCGGATGGGTAATGGAATGATCGCCGCCCACAGAAAGGGGCTTGACGCCGGCCGCTACCACACCCCGGTAGTACTCGTAGATATCTTCATGGCTTTTGCCCAGGTCGAAGCGCGTACGCAGAGGCACATCGCCGACGTCTGCGGCTTTCAACACGGCGGAAGGAATTTCGTCCAGTGCGTGGTTATAGGGACCAATACGCTCAATGGTGCGCAACGCACGAGGCCCGAAGCGAGCGCCACTGCGGTTGGTCACCCCCAGATCCATTGGCACGCCAATCAGGGCCACATCCAGATCCGTATAGTCTTCCTGATGGGGCAGATCCAAAAAAGTGGGCACACCCGAATAGGACTTATTCTTGCTGTGGGGGCGGTTAGCCATTTTTTCCGTAATATGCTGGAAGTCTTCCGTCATATACTCGGAACCATCTTTGTCCTGATAGGTTTCGCGCAGGCGATTGAGCTTGTCCAAATCCACGGTGAGCCTCCTCTGGGCATCAATTGTTCTGTTATTGATCAGTGTTGCTGATAATTACCTGTTATACCGGGGCTCACTTTGGCTTTAAATAAAATTATCCGACGCTATACTTTTGCAAATGTCTAAGTAAAGGCGGAAGCCCCCAATGGGCAAGCAGAAAACCCCTCTCTCCCGGCAGCTGGCGGATATTGATCTGAAATTGTTGCGCATCTTTAAAACCGTGGTCGATTGCGGTGGCTTTTCGGCGGCAGAAACCGAACTCAACATTGCTACATCCACCATTTCCAACCATATGAGCGATCTGGAGGGGCGCCTGGATATGCGCCTGTGCAACCGCGGTCGCGGCGGGTTTTCCGTGACGGAGCACGGCAAGGTTGTCTACCAGGCCACGGAAGAGCTGTTAGGGGCACTCGAGCAGTTTCGCAGCCGGGTCAATGCCGCGCACGACACCTTGCTGGGAGACCTGCATATTGCTTTTGCAGAGCAGACTTTGCTGACGGAGGGTAATGCCCTGGTCAAGGTCATAGCGCTGTTTGGAGAGGAAGCACCGGGTGTTCGCCTGCATCTTGCCAGCTTGACGGCTGACGACATCCCCCAGGCGGTGGCCAGCGGCCAGACTCAAATGGGCATTTCGCTTTGTGCACATCCTCCAGCCAATCTTCGTTGCGACCCTCTGTTTGAAGAACGTATGGCACTCTATTGCGGTCGGGCCCATGCGCTTTTTGGCTGTGAGGAGAACGCTGCCAATTTGCAGCACCTGAACCAGTGTGAATTTGTAGAGTCTCCTATCATGCGCTCGGATCAGCAGGTCAATCCGGTCATCGACCGCTGGAATCGACAGGCTTCAGCGCTGCAACAGGAGGCTCGATTGGCCCTGCTGCTCAGCGGGCGTTATGTAGGATATCTGCCCCAGCAAATAGCCGCCCTGCCCATGTGGCGTGATCAGCTATACCAACTGTTCGCCGAGCGCTTTAGTTACAGCAATACCTACCAGTTGATTACCCGGCGCCAGTCCCAGAACAACCCTATTGTCGAACGCTTTCGGACCTTGTTACTGCAATCCAGCCGCGCGCCTGAAGCGGCGGCTAGGGGCTAACACTCTGGGGATTAAGCCTCAGCCGATGAATAGGTTTACCCGGCAGTAACGGTGTATGTTTAAACGCGATCCAGTCTTCATGCCCACTATTATAGAAGGGTGACAACGGATGCCCGCTCTGCCCACCGGGCATGGTCAGCAATCCCTGTTCCTCACGGCCGGGCGCAACAATAAACCGCATAGACTGCCCTTGATGGGGGTGCTGAGCCAGAGGCATATCCGCATCACCAGCCAGTTCGTCGTCACGCATATTCAATCGTTGCGCCAAAAACGTTGGCAGAGCCGCTGCCACCGGGTGGTGCATCTTCAGGCGGTTTTCACTTCCCCAGCGCGCGTCGGCAAGGTTTCCATGTCGCTCCTTAAGCTCGTCGACAGCCGCCTTTAACATCGCCAACTGCCAGGATTTCCAGGATTCGATATCAGCGGGCAACCAGTGTTCCGGGTGCTGATCCCGAAGTTGCAGCAATGCGCCCTCGCTTTGTCGGTTCAAGAGCCAGATCCTATCCAGATCGGTTTGTGGTTTGACGATTACCTGTTCCAGCATGCGTGCAATCAGGGCGTTATTAAGGTGTTTGCGAAATTGTTTTCGGTAGGTTTTTACCAGGGTATAAGCGGCGTCATCGGTCTGTGCTCTGCCCGTCCAACCATCCAATACCTGTTTGGCTTCATCGAGATCGTCATCGGGATTCGGTAACTGAGTGAGAAAATCGCTAAGATGGTGATACCAACTCTCCAGCATCACTGCCTTGTTGTTGAACACCGGCTTGATCAATTGCTGTTCGTCGACGGTCTGCATCTGCTTTAGGTCTTGCTCAATCAACCAGCCACGTGCGCCAAGCTCGTATTGCCCCACTCCAATTTTTTGTAAATCGTCGCCACCGATAATGCGATTGTTAGCCGTCCAAAGATAACGGCGATCCTGCTGTTGCAGCACCGGGTAGTCTTCGGGAGCCAGCCAGCCCTGCCAGCTTTCGTCGGCATTCTGCCAGGAGATCACCCGGTCCGACCGGGTTTGGCCACGTTGCGGCAAGCGACCGGTCAAGCTCCAGCCGATATCCCCTGCCGCATCCGCCACCAGCATATTAAAAGGGCTGACGCCAGCGCGTTGACCCAGTGCCAGTGCCTCTGCCGTCGTTTTTGCACTGTCCAGCTACAGTAAGGCGAAAGCGTCCAGCGCCTGCGGGAAATGGGCCAACCAGCGATGCGCCAGTTTTTCGCCGTTGAATTCCACAACCGGCCCCCACTCGGTGCGCTGCACTACCCATTCGATGGGCTCCTCGCCCGCCACTTCGATAATTTCCACGTGGCTGATCAGGGGTTTCCAGCCGTCGGCGGTTTTATACTGATCATCCTTTATCTCCACCGCAATCAAATCCGCCCAATCTCCCGCTGAATTGGTCATGCCCCAGGCCACTTTGCCGTTGGTCCCAATGGCGATGGATGGCAAGCCCGGAAAAGAAACACCGTTCAGTTGCACTGCTTGTCGGTTCTGATCCCTGTAGTTAATTTGGGCTCGATACCAGATATGAGGCAGGTTAAATCCCAAATGGGGATCGTTGGCCAGAATCCCGCCACCGTGCTCGCTCATAAGGCGGGATACGGCCCAGCTGTTGGAGCCGATCATGGGGGGCAAACCGGCAGAAGTTGTTGCCGCCAACTCTTCAGCCAATGACGAGGTATCACTGAGCGACCACACCTCGGCTGCAGGAATTGCATTTGCCGCCATGGTGGTTCCGTCAATGGCGGTGTCCCATTGGGTCCCCGGGGGCTGCAGAAAGCTCAGCAGCTCCTCTCCGCCACTGCGCAGCAGCAGTTCACGGGCATATTCATTCTGGGGAATTCGCGCTGTCATGCGACTGAACATAAAGGCGCTCACCAGCAGGCTGTCTTCAGGGCGCCAGCGCTGTGGTTCCTGGCCTAGCAACAGGTATTCCCAAGGTGAATTGCCGAGCGAACTCAACCCCCTGTTAACACCGGCCACATAGTGTTCCAATAACTGAAGGCTGTCAGCCGTCAACAGCGACAGGGTTTGCAGCGCTCGTTGCCGGAACTGGTTAAGCCGCATGGACTTATCCCGCTTCAGTGTTTTGTCTCCCAATAAGGCAGACATCTCACCGGCAGCATAGCGACGTTGGATGTCCATCTGGAAGAAGCGATCCTGGCCGTGGGCAAAGCCCAGAGCAAAGGCGGCATCGAGTCGGTTGTCGGCATCGATCGTAGCAATGCCCAGGGCATCGCGGGAAATGCTCGCTGCGGCGGACAGGTTTTGGCCGACGGGCATTTCCCCATCCAAGGCCGGCAGACTGGCTTTAAACGCGAAGTAGAACACGACGGCTATGAGCAGAGCCGCCTGGGGGATCAAAATAAGAAAACGACGCATCCAAACGGTCATGAGCTGGTCTCTGCAAACTTATTATTTGTGCTTTATCAAGCATCGAATCAGCAGAGAGTATAATCGCCCCGCAACGAAATCACAGCGTTGCGGGCGATTATTGATGACCGTGAGGTCGAGCTTAAATGCCCATGGACTGTTTCACCCGGCCAAAAGCTTCTATGGCAAAATCCAGATCGTCACGAGTCAACGCCGCCGACATCTGGGTGCGGATCCGGGCCCGCCCCTTGGGCACCACCGGATAGGAAAACGCGACCACATAAACGCCCTGCTGTAGCATATTGGCCGCAAACTCCCCGGCCAGTTTCGCATCGTGCAGCATTACCGGCACGATGGGATGCTCACCAGGCAATAATTCAAAGCCGTGTTTCTCCAGGCCCTCGCGAAAATAAGCGGTGTTATCGTGGAGGCGATCACGAAGCTCACTGCTGCCGGTGACCAGTTCCAGAGCCTTGATGGCGCCGGCAACGATAGTGGGTGCCACTGAATTGGAAAACAAATAGGGGCGGGAACGCTGGCGTAGTAATTCCACCACACTGGCGCTGGCCGCGGTATAACCACCACTGCCGCCCCCCAGGGCTTTACCCAGTGTTCCGGTGATAATATCCACCCGGTCGATGCAGCCACGCAGCTCGTGGGTACCACGGCCACCGTTACCAATAAAGCCGGTTGCGTGGCAATCGTCAAAGTGAACCAGTGCGTTGTATTTGTCAGCCAGGTCGCAGATTTCGTCCAGACGGGCGATATAGCCGTCCATGGAGAAAACGCCATCGGTGGTGATCAGTTTAAATCGGGCTCCGGCGGTATCGGCCGCCTGGAGTTGAGCCTCAAGGTCTGCCATATCGTTGTTGCGATAGCGGAAACGTTGAGCCTTGCTGAGGCGAACGCCATCGATAATGCTGGCATGATTGAGTTCATCAGAAATCACCGCGTCCTCGGCGCCCAACAGGGTTTCAAACAGGCCGCCATTGGCATCAAAGCAGGAGGGATACAAAATGGTATCTTCGGTACCCAGGAACTCACTCAGCTTGCTCTCTAATTGTTTGTGCAATGTCTGCGTACCGCAAATAAAGCGCACGGACGCCATGCCATATCCCCAGCGCTCCAGCCCTTCTTTGGCGGCGGCGTTAACCGCCGGATGCTGGGCCAATCCGAGGTAATTATTGGCACAGAGGTTCAGCAGATCGCCATTGTTGGCCACCTCTACATGAGCGCTCTGACGAGTGGTAATTTCCCGCTCGCCCTTGAGCAGTCCGGCATTTTTAATGGCTGCCAGTTCACTGGAGACAAACTCCTGGAATTGATCGGTCACGGTGTTACTCCTGACATAAATATCGAAAAGAATGCGTTAAGCATGGGATGGAAAAATCAACTTTCCCAGTCCAAAATAACCTTACTGGCCTCGCCGTTGTTCATGGCCTCAAAACCCTGCTGAAAATCCCGATAGGACAAACGATGGGTAATCACCGGTGAAATATCCAGGCCGGACTCCACCATCACAGACATCTTGTACCAGGTTTCGTACATTTCCCGGCCGTAGATGCCTTTGAGGGTCAGCATATTAAATATGACGGTATTCCAGTCGATGGCCACATCGTCTCCGGGAATTCCCAGGATGGAAACCTTGCCGCCGTGGCACATATTGGCCAACAGCGATTTAAACGCGGACGCATTGCCGGACATTTCCAGACCAATATCAAAGCCTTCGCTCATGCCCAGTTGTGTTTGAACATCTTCGATGCTCTCCCGCGTAACGTCCACCGTTCGGGTGGCACCGAGGGTGGCAGCCAGTTCCAGTCGCTGCGGATTGATATCGGTGATGACCACATGGCGGGCACCGGCGTGCCGACACACTGCTGCCGCCATTGCGCCTATGGGACCGGCTCCCGTAATCAACACATCCTCCCCCAGCAGATCGTATTGCAGAGCGGTGTGAACGGCATTGCCAAGGGGATCAAACAGCGCCGCGACATCCAGATCGATACCCGGCCGGTGTTCCCAGACGTTGGACATGGGCAACACCAGATACTCTGCGAAAGCTCCGGGGCGATCAACGCCGATACCGCTGGTGTGGGCACAGAGGTGACGGCGGCCCGCCAGACAGTTGCGGCAGCGACCACAGACCACATGGCCCTCTCCCGACACCAACTGCCCTGGTCTGAAGTCATTCACATTGGAACCTACGTCAACAATCTCGCCGACAAATTCGTGACCAATAGTCATGGGCACAGGGATGGTCTTCCGGGCCCAACTGTCCCAGTTGTAGATATGCATATCGGTGCCACAGATAGCGGTACGCTTGACTTTGATCAGGACATCATTGATGCCCATCTCCGGTACGGGTACCTCCTGTAACCAAAGCCCCGTATCGGCATGCTGCTTGACCAACGCCTTCATATATCTACCTCTTTTGGCTATAGAATTGTTTAAATACCAATCTGAATACACTGGATATCGGAAAGAATTCCAGCATAGTAGATGTAACTATTCCTTGATGCAAGAAAATAATCTTTTATAATGGACCCTTTTTATGCCACCTGCCCTTACAGAGGAAAGCCCCCAAGGCCATGACTCAGACGAAACCGGATAACTACCCCACCGCCCCAGCCCACCTCTGGGAGCACTTCTACCAATTCACCCAGAGACCTCGCCCTTCCAAGCAGGAACAGCAGATACGGGCCTATCTGATTGAGCAAGCCCAACAACATGACTTGCAGTGGGCACAGGACGACATCGGCAATATCGTGATTCGTGTACCGGCTACGCCGGGCCGCGAGGACCGTCCCGTGGTGGTTATTCAGAACCACGTTGATATGGTGACCGTCAAAACCGACGACAAAGATCACAACTTTGCTACTGATCCTTTGCAGTTGCAGGTTAAGGATGGATGGCTCAAGGCGGATCGCACCACCCTGGGTGCCGACAATGGTTTAGGGTGTGCCGCAGCGCTTGCGGTAATGACCGACCCCGAGGTAGAGCACCCACCACTGGAACTCCTGTTTACGGTAGACGAGGAGACCGGGCTGGGTGGGGCTCTGAATCTGGATGCGTCACTGCTTACCGGCAAAGTGATGTTGAACCTGGATACAGAGGACTGGGGCGAGATCTTTATCGGTTGCGCCGGGGGTCGAGACTGGCGTTTCCGCAAAGCGCTTCAACGGGAATCTCTGCCTGCGGGCTACCTGGGCCTTAAACTCAACATCAATGGTTTGTCTGGAGGCCATTCGGGAATTCAGATTCATCAGCAATTGGGCAACGCCATCAAACTGGCGGCGCAGTGGCTCTACACGGCCGAAGAATTTGGCGTACGTCTCGGCGATCTGAACGCAGGTGTAGCCCACAATGTTATTCCCCGTGCCCTTACCTGTCATCTAGCCTGCCCGAGCGAAGCTCAGACTCAACTACAAGAGTTAACGCAGATCCTGCTGCAGCGGTGGCAGAGCTATCTCCCGGAAGCGGACCAGAATCTGACCGTAACTCTGGAGCCCTGTGATCTGGATCAGGTTTTGGAAGCCGGTGATCACCGCCGTGTACGCCAATTACTGCTGGCGTTACCGCACGGTGCACTGACGTACAATGCCGACCAGCCAGCCGACCTGGTGGATCTCAGCGTTAACCTGGCTCGTGCACAAATCAATAAAGACGGTCTGGAGGTGGAAACCAGCCTGCGTTTTTTTAATGCCTGTGAAGCAGAGGGACTAACCCAGACCCTGTTATCCACGGCAGAGGCCTTTGATCTGGAGATTGAGGAGGGCAGCAGTTACCCCTCCTGGCTACCGGACTTTTCCAATCCTCTGCTGGATCGGGTCAAGCAATGTTATCGGGAACGTTATGGAGAAACTCCCGCTGTTAAGGCCATTCATGCAGGCTTGGAATGCGGCATTTTGATTGACAAAATGCCCGGCACACACGCAATTTCCTTTGGGCCTACGATTCGCGGCGCTCATTCTCCGTCCGAGCGCTTGGAAATTGAAACCGTAGAGCCGTTCTGGCAACTATTGCAGGACGTCTTGAAAAGCTTCTAATAATGGTGGCCTGTCGGATGGTATCAAATGTCCGACAGGCCAATGCCCCTGTGTTTTAATGTCTGGCCTGCTGGCGATGACCTATATCGGTCACCTGACTGCCAATACGGATTTTTACCGGCTCAATATCAAACCGTAGATCGATTATACTGTAACGATCCACTGAGCCATTATCCGCCGACCAATAACCCTGACTGTCGCCCAGCTGACGAAAACGGTAAACAAATCCTCCACCCTGCTCGGTAAAGGTATAGCGACGTATCTCATCGGCGCCGGCGTTGTCCAGTAACTGATAGCCCAGCAGATGATTGATGCGGCCATTGGCCAAGGCCGGGCCCGCGCCCTGTAACGGCGGCTCATCGGCGTACTCATTACCCACCGTTGGCTTGCCGTTTAAATGACTGACTTGCCATTTGTGCAAATCAAATCGGTCTCCCGCCGCCAGCAAACTGAGTCTGACATCTCGTGCCTGAAACGGCCGTTGCTCAAAGCGACTGGAGCTGGTGTTCAACAAAGTCACACTGCCACTGCCGAGCACGGTTAGCTGTTGCTGTTGCAAGTCCACCAGAATGCCGGTGTCTTCATCGATTCCAATTCCAGTCGATTCACCGCTGTCATGCATGGCCTTGACCAGTCGACCCAAGCGGGCCTTGCGATCGAAATGCTGGTCGATAATACCCGGCGCAAAAAAACCAAGCCCATGGTGCAGGTGTAGCTGCCCTTGTTCCTGGGTTTCGGTGCCTGCGTAGCGATCAGCCGACGGTTTGATCAGCGCATTATAACTGTCTCCAGCGGTAATCATGGTGTGACTCATCATGGCTGCCCCGGCGCTGGTGCCACCGATAACCGCACCGCGATTGAGCTGTTCACGAATCGCTCGCAGCACCGGAGTGGGTTTGTCGGCCTCCGGCAACAGGGTTTCAATAATACGCATCTGATCACCACCGACAAACCAGAAGGCGCCTACTTGCTCCAGAATGGAAGCAAGAGCCTCTTTATCGGCGTTTGCACGCCAGTTGCGCTCGTCATACTCCGTTGATCGATCATCTTTTACCGCCAACGGCAGTACCATAATCTGTTCGGCACGGGCGCCATAGCGAATGAGTGAGCGGCGAAACTTGTCAGCGCTTTGTACCGGGCTGGAGGACGCCAGGGGCACAATGGCGATTTTCGGTAACTCACCGGGTTGGGCTTGCAGGAGTGCTCTATGTATATCCGCGGTCTCTTCGCTGAGGGCTCCACCGACAATCAACAACTTCCCCGGCGCTGCCAGTAAACCAGCTGACCAGCTTAATACTAACAACAGACACAAAGCTCTCAATCGCACTGTAAATCGATACATCAGGCTTCTACCTCCACATGTTCAAACGCGGTTTTGGCGACGCGTTTGCCATTGTGCTGTAGCCACCGCCCCCGACACATAACGCTATCGATAGTCAGGCTATCGGGCTCCAGCAAATTAAAGTCGGCATCCTTACCTACAGCGATTTCGCCTTTACGGTGTAATCCGGTCACTTTGGCGGGGTTACGGGTGACGGTCGCCAGTGCGGTGCTGAAAGATACTTGATGCTCCCGCACCGCTCTGGTCCATTCCTCGTGCAAGGAGCCAATGCGACCAATCTCCAGCCCGTCGAGTCGTCCGGCTTGGTCGAAATGCGGCAGTGAACCCTGGGCATCGGAGGAAATGGTGATTTGGTTTTCCGATACGCCTGCTTCCAGTGCCAGTGCCAGCGCCTCGCTTGCCCGCAGCTCACCCATCGCCAGAATATGCTCCGTGGTGGATGCCGTAAAATCGATGCTGCCACCTTTGCGTGCAAACTCAATACCGGCCTCCAGCAAGGCGCGACTGCGATTGATATGGGTGGGATAAAACAGAGACAGACGCAGCTCGAAATCCCGATGTACTTGATGCAGTAATTCCAGTTGTTCCCTGCCAGCTCCCACATGGATCATCACAATACCGGATTTGCCGGAAATCATACCCCCGACGTTGGCGTCCGATGCGATTCGAGCCAGCTCCTGAACAGTGGGTTGCGATCCTCGATGATCGGCAATGGCGATCTCTCCTACGCCAATCACCGGGTCCAGAAAGATCAGGTCACTGCGAACGTTTCCGGTCAGGGTCCTGACTGGAACCTCGTAGGAGCCGGTATACATATAGCAGGACAGCCCATCTTCAGTGAGCGCCTTGGTCTTGCCGAACAAATCCTCGATAGAGCGAGTATCGGCGTCGGTACCAAGTGCGCCCACCAGTGTGGTGACACCTGCCCCGACCGCTTCAGCAAGGGTCAGCTCCGGTGTGCGGCTGTTAAAGCCGCCTTCGCCACCACCACCGGTGATGTGTACCAGAGTATCAACGTAGCCGGGAACCAACAGTTTTCCCTTTGCATCGATCACTTTTAATGGCAAAGACGCTCCGCCGATATCAATATGCCGTTCGATCAGTGCAATACGCCCATCGGCCACCAGCAGATCGCACTCCCCAAGATTGCGGGGCGCAAACAACTGCGCATTTTTAATAAGAGTTAACATGAAACACCTAAAATTGAATCACTACAGCCACCGCCATGACGGCGCAGGAAAGCAAGAATATTGCCGCAATCGGCCAGGCCATAAACCGAATCCAGACTCCCCAGTCTACGCGAGCTGCTCCCAGGCAACCCATCAGCGCAGCGGAAGTGGGTACGATGATATTGGTAAAGCCGTCACCCAACTGAAAAGCGAGAACCGCTACCTGTCTGCTGACACCAATCAGATCTGACAGCGGAGCCATAATGGGCATGGTCAACGCCGCCTGCCCCGAGCCGGAAGTGACAAAGAAGTTAAACACACTCTGAAATAGGAACATGGCGCAGGCCGCCACCATCTCCGGTAACCCCGAGAGAGACTGGGAGGCATGATGCAGGAGCGTATTAAGCACACTGGGTTGACCCGGCCCGGCACCACCAAGCACCAGCACTATGCCTTTGGCAAAAGCCACCACCAGCGCTGCCGGTAATAACTGCGCGGCACCATGGCGAAAAGCCTCGACTGCACCGTTGGCAGTCATACCGTCAAGGCGCCCGCAGCAACCGATAACCGCAGCCACCACACCCATGGTAAAAAACTGACTGGCGATTTCCGGCAGATAATAGCCTCTCTGGGTAACGCCCCAGACCATCCAGGCAATACCACTGAACAAAGTCAAGAGCACTCCCCAATCGGCGACGGTGAGACCAGTGTGAGACGCCGACGCCTTTTCCCGTTTCACTTGCTGATCACAATGATAAGTCAGGGATCTCTGAGGATCGCGCTTGACACGCAGGGCATAAACAACGGCAAAGCCGGTACCGAGAGCCGTAAACAGCACCCACAAGGTTGCCCGAAAACCAAGCCCGGACATCAGTGGCAACTGCGCAATGCCTTGTGCCACACTGACCGAAAACGGATTCATCCATGAACAGGCGAAACCGATCTGGGTGGCTACATAGGTAACCAGCAGAGCCGTTAAGCTGTCGTAGCCCATCACCAAAAACACCGGCACCACAATCAAAACAAAGGGAATCACTTCCTCGCCCATGCCGAACACGGCTCCGCCCAGGGAAAACGCCACAAACAACACGGGTACGGCCAGGATATCCAGTGAACGACTGCGATGGATCAACGCCAGCAGGCCACGGTGCACAGCACCGGTGGCCAGGATCACACCGAAGGCACCGCCGGTGATCAGGATAAAGGCAAACACCCCGATCGCCGCTCCCCATTTATCACCGGAGACCAGACCTTCGAAGGGCAGATTGAGCAAGCCGATCTTTCCGCCTTCCGCGAACAGTGGTAACCCTTGCGGACCGTCTGGCGCCGGGGTAAAACTGTCCGGGTCCAGCAGTTGTCGAACCTCGCCATTGCTCTGCACCTGTTCCACCAGACCAAAGGAGCCCGGTGTGATCAGGTAAGTCATCGCAAAGGCAAGCAGGGCCACCCCGATAAGTATCAGGTAGGTATCCGGCATGCGCGATGTGAGTGCTGGATTGCTGTCTGTCATTTTGATCAAAATACGTGAGTGTAGTTGAGAGTGACAAAGCGCCCCATGGAGGAGTGGTTGGTATGATCCACATTAGCACCGGTACCCAATACCAGAGGCGGTTCGCGATCAAAAAGATTGTCCACCTTTAAGGTGACATAACTTTCGCTGGGCAAGTCGTAACTCAGGCTCAAGTCCCAAACCGTCCAGGAGCTCACATCCACCTCATCGTCATCTCCAAGACCCAGAGCATCGCGCACCTGATTACTGGGGTCGTCCTGGTAATCGTGAGTGTAGTTGGCGGATAGCGAAGCTCTCCAACTGTCGTAGCGCCAGCGCACCTTGGCGTTAACCAGCCAGCGCGGATACTTGTAGTCACCCGCAAGACTTTCTATTTCAGAAAAATCAGAGGAATCACGATCAAACTCGTCAAGGTAGGTGGCATCGAACTTGATGGTAAAGCTGCCCAGATTATTGGTATCAATGTACTGAGTATAGGCAAAGTCCACGCCGCTGGTGGTTTGCTCCCCAAGGTTTGCCAGAGGGAAGTGAGCATCAACCACAAACCCACCGGGATTAACCTGGAGCCCTGGCTGACCCGTCGGCAAACTCTCGGTGGTGACGGCATACTCACCGGCGAAGGCTTTACGGATAAAATCATCCTCATCAATACCGATCAGGTTCTCGTGTTCAATATTCCAGTAATCGACACTGACATCAATATCTTCAGTTGGCTTGAATACGAAACCAAAGCCCCAGGTTGTCGCCTCTTCCGGTTCCAAATCCGGGTTGCCCAAGTCTTCCGATAACAAAGAAGCGCCGTCAGCGCTGCTGTCTCCGTTACAGGCAATCGGCGTATCGAGGCAGTCAATGCTGTAGCTGGACAAGAGTGTGCTGGCACCAGCCTGGGCAAGAGATGGCGCCCGGAACGAGGTAGACCAGTTACCACGCAGGATCAACGCTTCGATCGGCTGATAGCGAAATCCTATTTTGGGATTGATATCGGAGCCGAAATCGTCGTAGTCATCATAGCGGGCCGCCAACTGCAGTTCGAAGTTTTCGCTTAGGGGAATGAACATTTCTCCAAACAGGGCGAATTGATCCCGTTCATAGTCTGCACCGGTAGAGCTGAACCCGAGGATAGGCTCAGGATTGTCTGAGGTTGCGGTAGCATCAGCCGAGGGGGTGTCCTCAACCTCTTCGCGCCGAAACTCTGCCCCCAAAGCACCATAGACATCCCGCCCCTGCAGACTGAACAGCTGCCCTGAGATCACGGCGTCAAGGGACCAGACCGAACTCTCGCCTTCACGGCTGGCCTGAGTCTCGATTAGTTCACGGACTCCTTGCATCTGTTCAGTTTGACCGTTGAATGGATCATACCAGAGTGTGGATTTACCCAGATCTTCACAGCTACCGCCATTATAGGAGGCGCCATCATCCACCAGATCCACCTCCCAGCGATCAATTCGCGTACCGTCATCACAGATATTGCCTAAAAGCGCATCGTAAAGTTCCGCTTTCTTGACCAGTCCGGAAAGTCCTCTCTGTTCCGATTCCGAGCGCCCGTAAGTCGCCGCAAGCTCCCAATCGAAACGATCCCACTGACCTTTAAATCCAGTCACCAGACGAAAAGACTCACTTTCGACTTCAACGGCGCGAGGCTCCGGCAACGCACCCCAGGCAAAAATGGGGAACCCAAAGTAGTCGGAGAATTGTCCAAAGTCTTCGTTAAAGGAGCCTTCGGTTTCCATATCTGCAATCACACTGGCGGGCCAGAGCGGACTTTCAGGGTCCACGGGAGCGCCATTAAATTTCGCCGGCGAACTGACCCCCTGGGTTTTATAGGTTTGGTACATTAACTCTGTAAACAGTGAGAGCCTGTCGGAAATATCCCATTCATGAGTGGCCACCACACCGAGGCTTTCGTACTCATCATCAATAGAGGCAAACTGGTTGGCATCCAATTCACAATATTCACCAAAACCGCTAAAGCCTGCCTGATCGACCGGACAGCCACCATCGGCTTGCTTCTGGATCACATCGTAGAAGTTGAAAAACAGATCGTTAAAGCTCGGATAGATACCTTGCTGACTGGGTCTAACAGAATTTTCCGAAATAGAGCGGTCGCGATCATAGAAACCGCTGCGGCTATAGTAGTCCACCAACACCATGGTGTTGGAGTTTTCGGTGTTCCCGCCCCATACCCAGTTCAGGTTGTAGCGTCCTTCATCAGTGGACTCGGCTGAGTTGCCTCCGGAGATTGACAACTCGCTGCCTTCAAAGTCTTCACGAAGAATAATATTCACCACTCCGGCAACAGCATCAGCTCCATAAGTGGCCGATGCCCCGCTGGGCAAAACCTCTACTCGCTCGATGGCGGCAGAGGGTATCGAGTTTACATCGATAAATGACTCTGTGCCGTTGGCAAACGAACTGACTGACATACGCCGCCCATTGACCAGCGTCAGAGTGGAGGCGGTGCCGAGTCCCCGCAGAGAAACTCCGCCTGCACCCACCGGAGTCTGGCCGGAAAGTGGGCCCCCCGTGGAGGTGGAAAAGGTGCCGCTGCCACCACCGGTCTGAGTCAGGTCACGTAAGATCTCAGCAGCGCTGGCTGCGCCTGACTCGGCAATATCTTCGCGATCGAGTTGCACCGCCTGCATGGCGCCGTCCATATCCAGTCCCTTGATATGGGTACCAGTAATTACAATTTCTTCCAGCAGATCATTCTCAGTCAGCTGCTGATCTGCTGCTTGTGCTAAAAATGTCGTCGAGCTGAGCGCGATGCCACTCAAAGCAACGGCACGGGCGAGTGGATGTTTCTTATAGAACATAATTTTCTCCTCTACCCCGCAGAATTCGATAAATATCCCCGGCATATGCGCAGAAGATAGCGTCGGTTTGCTCGAAACACGGGCAAACCGGGATGATGATTCCAGGAAATAGCAGCACAAAACCGCAGGCGGATTTCCTAAAACCGTGTATTTCTAAATTGTAGTCAGCCAGAAAGTATTGGCTGTGATGATCTAGACAAGGATGCTTTGGCGGGGTAGACAGAGCACGAACGCAAGATCACCCACCCGGAGTCACCGGGTGGGTGTCTTATTCGTCAAACCACTCGCTCAGATAGTGGGTATCTGAGCAGCGCTGGGGTGCGCGTCTGTTCATAGGTGCTTTGTCGTTAGATACGATTAGTTTTTCACTGATTGCCTTTATGGTGAAACCAATGTTCTATCTTGTCAACAGTCAATTTGGGAGAACAGCAGTGAAATTTCAACACCCCCGATAACTGGGTTCCCGTTTTTCCAGAAATGAATCAATCCCTTCGCGGTAGTCTTCGCTGTGTTGCGTCAATACCAGTTGATCAGCATCCATATAGCTGACGGCGTGATTAAGGGCATTAGCCGCGACGTTAATGGACTGTTTGCACATGCGCACTGAAATGGGAGGGAGTTTTTCCATTTGTTTGGCCAGCTGCAAGGCTTGATCGACGGTCGTGCCGGAAGCTGATAAATAGTCCGCCCAGCCCCAGTCTAACGCCTGTGCGGCAGTCACCTTCTCCGCCAGCATAAACATACGCTTGGTTTTCGCGGGACCAATCAGACTGACGCTGCGGGGCACACTCTGCCAGCTCATGTTCATGCCGCGTTCAATCTCCGGGACATACAGCAGGCTGTTTTCAGCACAAACTCTCAAATCCAGGGCAAGGGACAGAGCCACACCCGCCCCCACGCAACCGCCCTCAATAGCGGCAATGGTCAGTGCTTCAATGGACTCCCAGGCGCGGCACATTTTTGCCCCAAGCGCAGCGCCGCGACGCAACTCTTGTAAATTGCGGCCGGCGGGTTCAAGTACACTGGAGTCACTCAGGTTCATGCCCCCACTGAATATCTGAGACTGACCGGTCAGAATGACTGCGGACACATCCATGTCCTCCGCGACAGTGTTAGCCACATCGTTCAATTCCTGCATGGACTCCAGGCAAAAAGCGTTGGCTTTGTGACCTGAGTTCAGGGTCACTATCAAAACCCCACCATTTCGCGTAAGCGACAGACGACGATATTCTTTGGTTTCCAACATGAGTAACCCCCGCTGTTTGTTAAAATCGATAGGCGAATTCCGCGCCGTAAATCCTGCCTTTGGTTAATGGCGAGAAAGAAGGTGCCGAGCCCCCGGAGTAACCAAATAACGGAGCACTGGGCAACGGCGTATTGCCGCCGTGGGACACCTCATCCTTCAAGTTGCGGCCGAATACGGAGACAGTGATTGATTCGTCGGCGGTGGTAAAGGAGATATTGGCATCCACAATATCCGCGGCATTGAGATAGCCCACATTATTGTCGTTGTATGCAGCTTCGTCACGGTGATTAAAGGAAACGCGTGCTAACAAGGAATGGCCTGAGAATATTTCATCTTGCCAGGTGAGGCTTATACCGGCGCTGAGCGGCGCCAGACGTGGCAGGCTTAAACCCTCATCGGTATCGTCAACCAAACCGTCGCCACTGATGTCGTACTCCACCTTGTCGTAGTCTCCATCCAGAATTCCAAGGTTGACCCCCAGCAAGAGCTGTTCTGTCAGAACCGCCGTCAGTTCCAGTTCTACGCCGCTGATCGTTGCATCTGCGGTGTTCTGGATGGTTTGCGCGGTACCGGCCGTTTCATCGGGCACCAGCACTTCTCGCTGCATATCCGTGATCGTGTTGTAGAACGCTGCTGCGTTCAAACGCAACCTGCCCTCCAGTGTGTCCAGTTTGACACCGATTTCAAAGGAATCCTGTTCTTCTTCATCGAATGGTCCCGGTTCAACCGTGGGCGATACGTTGCGCATGTTGTAACCGCCGGAACGAAAACCTTTACTGTAGCTGGCATACACCTGGGTATTCTCATCGACGAACCACTGCACGCCGATCTTGGGAGTCACATTTGCCCATTCTTCATCATCGTCAAAGTCGTGGTCCAGGCAGCTGGCGGAGTCAACGCGGCAAGGTAACAACGGACTGAATGTGGCAAGCTTTGCGGACTTTTCTTCGATGGTATAGCGAACACCGGTATTTAACGTCACTGTATCGCTCAAGCGCCAGTCTGCCGAGGCAAAGATTCCAACGGTGGTTTGATCCAGTGTGCCTCCGCCATTGAGATTGAGAGCGCCACCAGCAATACTGCGATGTTCCACATAGGTGAGGTCTTGAGTGAAATAATAGAATCCTGCGGTCACATCCACCCAATCATCGAGGGTGATGTTGTAACGCAATTCTTCACTGAACTGTTCAGCTTGAGTAACAGAGCTGGCGTGAAAGCCAAAAATTGGAGTGGCATCTGCGTCGATTAGAGTGGCGTGCTCCATATCTCGCCAGCCAATGATATTGGTTAATACACCGGCACCCAGATCGACCGTGTATTTGGCGGAAACAAAATCCCACTCCGTGTCATAGAAGCCTTCCTCGTCAATGGAAAAATCCAGAGAGTCACGCTGGAACAGCGCATGATTTTGGGACGCAGGTCCATCGCCATCAGACTTCCCGTGTTCGTATTTGACGGTCAACTCGGCGCTCTCGTCGCCTAACCAGGTCATGCCGCCGCGAATCAATTCGGTTCGGGATTCACCAAAGTCATTATTACCATTGAATTTGTTGTCGAAATAACCATCGTCGTCATTCATATAGACAGCGAGCTTGGCCAGCAGTTTGTCTTCAATCACGGGACCGGAGACGGAAGCCATAACATACTTGTTGAGCCCGGATTCGATGGCCGTTCTTATCGAACCTTCAAACTCGCTAGTCGGATTCTTGGTGTTGACCACTACGGCGCCACCGGTAACATTACGGCCGAACAGCAATCCCTGAGGACCTCTCAAGACTTCGATGCCCGCCAGATCAAACTGGTCGAACACCACCCCGTAATTGGTGCCCAGATAAACGCCATCAATAAACACACCCACCGTTGGGTCAACGGAAGGAATAGAGCTGTTAACCCCGAGCCCCCGAAACGAGAAATTGGCGACGCCTTTGGTGGTACCGGATTCATCCATGGACACATTCGGCATGGTGTGAGACAGGCCTTTCAGATCCCGAACATTCAAAATCAACAGCTGATCCTCACTGTAGGCGGTGGCTGCTATGGGAATGTCCTGCAACTGTTCGGCAGAGGCTTTCTTTGTGGCGGTGACTACTACCTCTTCCAGCATAATGCTTGCAGCGCTTCGTTTTAGTGCCTCATCTTCCTCGGCAGCGGCTGTGCCGCACAGGCCCAGGGCGATGGCTGCGGGAAGGGTTTTGAGGACATTTTTTCCTGGAATATTGTTAATAAACATAGGGTTACCTGCTCTCTGATAGTCGTTATTGGGCCACTGGTTAGGGTTTATTCAAATCTACTCAGATCTATGATGTTTGTATTGGCACTGAACCTGCGCTCTAGGCGTTTGTTTGTCGCAAGCAATTTGCTTGTTTCAAACAAATATATAGGCGAGTACATTTGATGTCAACCTGAGACTTGAGGGACTGCCCTGTAAAAATACAGATCTATAGTCGGTGATGATGATTGGGCTAAACCAATCGGCTATTCAGGGTGGACACTGGAGGTAGGTCTTAACACCAGCAGCATCTGCTGCTTGATATCGGCCATGAGCTGAGCAACGTCGATCGCGTAGGGATTAACCACCCATTGGTAGCAGAGGCCAAACAAGGTGGAGGTAAAGTGCGCCGCAAAGCATTCGGGGCTGATATCCTGGGCGATCTCCCCGGCCGCCTTGGCATCAATAATCAGATTGCGGATATCGTCCCGAGCCTGTTGATGAAAGCGGGCCAGGCTCTCTTTCATGTCCGAATTGGAGCCGACTGACTCGAACCAGAGAATATACATAACCCTGGCATCTTCCGGAGAATTACTGCTGTAGGAGGCTATCGCATCAAAACGGGATAAAAAGGCCGCCAGGCCGCGCTTGTCACCCGCCGCCTGATTCAGCTCATCCAGCCACAGCCGCCGGCATCGGTCGGCCAACTTGAGGAATAGGGTTTCCTTGTTGCCAAAGCGAGCATTGGCCAGTCCTCGGCTGTAACCGGCTCTCTCGCCCACTTCCTTAAGCGTGGTCTTTTGTGTCCCCACCTCCAGAATCAGTGATTCCGTTGCCTCAAACATTCGGCGATCGGACAGTTCTGTTCGTTCCAGGTGAGTCCTGCGCTGGTGTTTGGCAGTGGTTGATGCAGAGGTATCGGGGGCGGTTGTTTTTGGCATTGATGGATTAAGGGACCAGGCTGGAAAGGCGTCAGTAAACCGTATTGGTTGGACCCGGTCAAGGCGGACCCCAATAGAGCGGCAACAAAATCCTGAAATATATTTGCTTGCGATAAACAAATAAATTATGGCATATTGCCAATGGAGACAACACAGACGAATCAGAACCATGACAAATTACAAAGCACCAATGCGGGATATCCGTTTTGCCATGAAAGAAGTTCTCGGCTTCGATACCCACTACGCCTCCCTTCCCGGTGGAGAAGACGCCAGCCCGGAAATGGTGGATGCCATCCTCGACGAATTTGCCAAATTTTGTGAGAACGCTCTGGTTCCAATCAATCGCAGTGGTGATGAAGAAGGCTGCCATTGGAACGACGGGGTAGTGAACACCCCTCATGGCTTTAAAGAGGCCTATCGACTCTACGCCGACGGTGGTTGGGCTTCTGTAACGGGAGCTGCCGACTATGGTGGTCAGGGGCTGCCCTCTTCTCTGGGTCGGGTTCTGAGTGAAATGCTGACCGCCGCGAACACAGGCTTCGCCCTTTATACCGCTGGGCAATCAGGGGCCATTGAGACTCTGGCGGAATTTGGCACTCACGAGCAGCGAAGTTTATATGAACGCAAATTAATCGACGGGAGCTGGAATGCGACGATGTGCCTCACGGAACCTCATTGCGGTACCGATCTGGGTCTGTTGCGCACCAAAGCTGAACCCAACCAGGATGGCTCCTACAACATCACTGGTACCAAGATATTTATTACCGGCGGTGAACACGACCTGACCGAGAATATTGTTCACATTGTGCTGGCACGACTTCCGGACGCGCCTGAGGGTACCAAGGGTATTTCACTGTTTATTGTGCCCAAGTACCTCTGTGATGACGGCAACCTTAGAGAGCGCAATTCTGTTCGCTGTGGCTCTATTGAGCATAAGATGGGTATTAAAGCCAGTGCCACCTGTGTGATGAACTTCGATGGCGCCAAAGGCTATTTGCTGGGTGAGTCCAATCGTGGTTTGATGGCCATGTTCACTTTTATGAACGCCTCTCGCATTGCTGCAGCCACTCAGGGTGTTGCTCACGCCGAACTCGGCTTCCAGAAATCCCTGGCCTATGCCCGTGAACGCTTGCAGATGCGCGCGCCCACCGGCCCCCAAAACCCTAACGGACCCGCTGACCCGATTATCGTGCACCCCGACGTTCGGCGTATGCTATTGACCCAAAAGGCGTTCGCCGAAGGTAACCGGTTGCTGATTTACTACTTGTCCCAACAGCTGGACCTGGCTGAGCGCGGCAACGATGAGGCAACTCGCAACGCGGCCAAAAGTCAGCTGGATTTTCTGACGCCTATTGCCAAGGCCTTTGCCAGTGAAACCGGCTTTGAAGCAGCCAACCAGGGCCTGCAGTGTTTTGGCGGACACGGCTACATACGCGAATGGGGCATGGAGCAAAACGTGCGCGACGCCCGTATTGCCATGCTGTATGAAGGTACCACAGGTGTTCAGGCTTTGGATTTACTGGGCCGCAAGGTACTGGGGGCTGGGCTGATCACGCTGCAAACATTTATCAATCAAATCGACGTATTCTGCGATCTGGAAGCGGAGCACCAGACGCTTGGGCCACTGCTGGCCAAACTCAGAGAGCTGACGACTGAATGGCAAACGATGACACTCAACATCGGGGAGCGCGCGCGGAGTAACCCTGAAGAGGTCGGCGCTGCCTCCGTCAATTATTTGATGTACTGCGGCTATGTTTGTCTTGCCTACTTGTGGGCACAAAGTGCGGCGGTGGCGGCTCGGAAGTTGGAATCGGGCACCGCAGAGCCCGAATTCTATCGTTCCAAAATCCTCACGGCTCAGTTTTATTTCAACCACCTGCTGCCGCGCACCCGTACCTGCGTCCAGGTGATTAACGCCGGCGCCGAAAGCCTAATGACGCTGTCGGCGGAACATTTTCAATTCTGACTTGACGCTGCGGAGTGACTAGTGAAGTGTATCAAATAGATTGTCGATTTCAGCAATCTATTTGATACACTCCACTAGCAGAACTCATCCGACAGCAAAAACTCAGCACCCTGCATTTCTTCGGTAACAGTCACCTGGCAGGCCAAACGGCTTGCCGGGGTTGGCTGATCCAGCCCTTCGATCAGGTCTGCTTCTGAAGCCGTCGCCTGTCCGACCACCGATTGCCAGGTCTCAACCACATCCACCCGGCAAGTGCCACAGGAGATACAGCCGCCGCAATCGGCGAGGATATGAGGCACCATATTATCCATTGCCACTTCCATCAAACTGCGGCCCACCTCCCCTTCTACTTGGTAACGTTGATCATTGCTGTCAATAAAAACCAGTTCAACCATGGCGGTGTTCCCTTAGTGATTCCAAATCAGTTGCAGCGATAGCGGCTGGCGAAATTCATAACCCTCCGGGGCCGA
The DNA here is from genome assembly GCF_011683955.1 of Pseudomaricurvus alkylphenolicus. GTDB lineage: Bacteria > Pseudomonadota > Gammaproteobacteria > Pseudomonadales > Cellvibrionaceae > Pseudomaricurvus > Pseudomaricurvus alkylphenolicus. Next base: position 384,939 of record NZ_JAAQPI010000005.1, on the reverse strand, counting down.
TGCCCGACCGGGGTCCATACGGCAATTTGGCAGCCGCGTGATCAGCCGCTCCAGTGCAATTCGAGCTTCGGCACGGGCGAGATGAGAGCCGAGACACGAGTGGCCGCCTGTGGCAAAACCAATATGACGACGGAGGTCCGGGCGGTCAATGTCAAAGCGATTGGCATCGGAAAATACTTCGGGGTCCCGATTGGCTGCATTCAACATACAGTTAACCGTGTCGCCCTTTTTGAATTTAACACCACCGTATTCACAGTCTTTGACGACATGTCGGGTGGCAGACTGAACCGGCGCCGCCCAGCGAACGGTTTCCTCAAGGACTTTCGGTAACAAGCTGAGATCCTTGCGCACCCGTTCAAAAACATCCGCATGGGTGGACAGCGCGTAGAGTGCATTAAGGATCAAGGCCTCGACAGTGGAGATACCACCGAAAAAGATGATCAACGCATTGTGACGGATTTCTTCATCCGTTAGCCGTTCTGCTTCGGGTGCATTGGCCAGGGAGCTGAGCAACGAGGCGTTGGGATGTTCACGCAAATGCCCGATGCTTTGCTGCAGGTGTTGATGAAACTCCTCGACGCTGGTTTTCGCTTTACTGCGTATCGCTTCATCCCACTGGAAGTTGGCCAGCGCCCGTTCGAAATCGTTGTACCAACAGCGCAGGTACTTTTCATCCTGCTGAGGTAGCCCAAACAGTTGCAACATTGTCTGTACCGGAATACGACTGGCAAACGCGGAACGAAGCTCTATCTGGCCTTTGTTTTGAAAGCCATCGATCAAGGAATCCACCAGGCAAGTGATCTCTGTCTCGATATTTTCGCGAATAAATTTGGGCATAAATGGCTTGCGTACTTTGCCTTTGTAGCGTTGGTGTTGCTTGCCCTCTACCGTCATCATATGTTCGCCGAAAGTATCATAAACCAGGGATGACTCTGTTCCGGTAATAAAGTGTTCGGCGTCTTTCAGAATGTACTCAACGTCGCTGTGTCGCAGTACATAATACATATTCAGTTCTGCAATCCAGCTTATGGGCTCTTGATGCTGTAGTTCCAGCAGTTGTGGGTAGGGGTCTTTTGATAAACTGGCGACCGATAAGCGGGCACCCAGTGGAAAGTGGTTGGTTTCAGCCATAGTCACCGTCTGGTTTCTCCTCAGGACAGGGTTCGGGGCACTGTGTTGACAGAGGAATATTCTAACCAGGCTATTGGGACTTTTTCTGTCCAATTACTTTTATCTTTTGCCAGGAATAGACATAATCTGCCCCTGATTAGCAAAAGATGGGTGGATTCCTGCCGTGACAATCAAAAATGACGAAAAAGCCATCCTTGCCGTTTTGCAGCAGGATGGCAGACTGTCCAATGTGGAGCTGGCCAAGCGTGTACACCTTTCCGAATCACCCTGCTTACGCAAGACCAAGGCCTTGGAGGAATCTGGCATCATTCGAGGTTATCGCGCAGAGGTGGACCCAAAATTATTGGGTTGCCATATCTCTGCGGTAATTCTGGTGAATCTGGATCAGCGCTCAGAAACCGACACTACCGCCTTTTTTGATGCGGTACAGAGCGAAGCGCGGATCATCGAATGCCTGGCCATTACCGGCCCCAATGACCTGATGCTGCGAGTGGTCGCGAAAGATATTGACGATCTGGGAGATCTGACAATGCGGGGGATCTTGCGCTATCCCAGCGTAAAGGACATTGCTTCCTGTGTGGTGATCAAGGAAATCAAACCCTCGTCCCCCATACCAGCGCTAGAGTAAGCCTACCAGGCCACGCTCACACCGGCGTTTCGCGAGAGAGCCCGGTCATAAACATAACGGGCGGCGTAGAGGTCTTGAGCCGTTACACCAAGGGAGTTGTACACAGTAATCTGTTGCCGGTCCTGACGGCCCGCAATATCGCCGTTGGCCAGCTGCCCCAGTTCACCAACGACATGTGTTTCTTTGATAAGCCCCTCCTGCACAGGGATCATCACATCTCCCCCTTCATTCCGCAGTGATTCCATCAGATCGGTATACACTGCCGACTTGGCAATCAGATCAGTATCTGCCTCGCGTTTGTCCAATGAATGGGCGCCTACCAGATTCACGTGACTTCCCGGTTGCACCCATTCACCTTTGAGAATCGGTTCGGCTGAGCCCGTCACGGTACAGATGATGTCACAGCCAGCAGCAGCTTGAGGATCATCAGTCGCGCGAATATTAAGTCCGGTTCGCTCAGCCTGCTCCGATGCCAACGCCTCAGCTTTGGACAGATCACGCCCCCAGATCAGTACTTCAGTCAGCGGCCGGACCGCACTCATCGCGTCGATATGGGTGACCGCCTGAACACCGGTCCCGAAAATGGCGCAGGTGGTCGCATCTTCACGAGCCAACAGCCGCGTCGCCAGGCCAGAGGCAGCAGCCGTGCGAATTCCCGTCACTTCAGCACCCTCGATAATCGCAACCGGCGCACCGGAATGGTGGTCAAACAAGGTCACAAACCCCTGAATGGCCGGCAGCCCCTTAGCGGGGTTTTGAGGGTGCAGACTCACCACCTTCGCACCATAGGTAGCAAGATCAGCTGAAGAGCCCGGCATCAGCGCAAAAAAGCCGCTGTTATCGATCAGGGGAGTGATCATTCGTGGGGGAATCGACACCGTGCCTGAGGACGCCGCAATCATTGCGGGCACCATGACGTCAATGCATTCGTCCATGGACAGTAACTCGCGAACTTGCGCAGCGTTAATGATAGTGAGTGACATAGTAGGTGCCTCGTATTTAACTAAATGAATTGGGTTATCGGTGAACCGCAAAAGGCTTATCGTTAATTGCCGGCGTTCTAGCGGTCATCAGGTCCGCCAGCAAACAGGCGGAGCCGGCAGCCTTGGTCCAGCCCAAATGACCGTGACCGCTATTGATATAAAGCCCTTTGACGCAGCTCTCCCCTATAAAGGGTTTGCCGTCACTGCTCATGGGGCGAAAATCGGTCCAGGGCTCGGCCTTATTGAGGTCAATCTGTGCAGCAATCCTTGGATAAAGTGCCTTTAACAGGTTAACCAGATTGTCGATACGTACCTGACTCAGGCGCTTATCAAAACCTGTGAACTCTGCGGTACCTACTGCCCGTAATTGATTGCCCAGAGGAGAAATGGCGGCGTGCATCGCATCGTCTATCACCGGAATGGTCGGCAGAGGGCCTGCGTCTTCTCCACAAAAGGTCACGCTATAGCCCTTGGCCGGTGCGATCGAAAGCGATATTCCAGTTCCCTTTAGCAATGCCGGGGTCTGGGTGCCCGCTGCTACGACGACGCAGTCTGCAATATACTCTTTCGATTGGGTACGAACACCGCGGATTCTACCCTTGGCGATCATCAGGCTCTCAACAGGGACGCCCGTATTAACCATAACTCCCTGATTTTGCAGATAACGTTTGAGCGCACGGCAAAACAAGTGGGCATCTCCACTTTCGTCGCCAGGGAAGTACAGTGCGCCGGTGATCTGGTCTCGAATGTCATGCAGCATGGGTTCGTATTCAAGAACTCCGTCTACATCCAGCTGGTGAAATCGAAGCCCGGCCGGATGCAGCGCTTTGGCCAGGGCCAGAGGCCCCTGAGCCGCCGACGGATTGCGAAAGATTTTCATGGAACCCGCCGCCGCGGCGTTGTAGTCAAGATCAAGCTGCTCACGCCAGGCGCGGGTTTGCCCTATCGAGTAGCTGGCCAGTGCATAATTTGACTGCACGGCGTGGGTGTGGCGGCGCGAAGTGGAATTGCGCAGGAACTTCAACCCCCAACAGAACAGTGTAGGAATCGCCTTAAGATGAAGCTTCATAGGCGAAGTGGGATCAAACAATGACGACGCCAGATGCCGGTGCACACCCGGTGAATTCCAAGGGTCCGACATGGACGCCGTCAGCATACCCCCGTTGGCGTAGCTGGCGCCCAGTCCAACCTCTTCGGCAGCATCCAGCACCTCCACCTCGCGGCCAAGGTCATGCAGGGCTTTGGCGGTACTCAATCCGAGCAGGCCAGCGCCAATAATCAGTGTTTTTTGCACGGGATTTATCTTCCTCAACGATCGACTCAAAGCCACAGGCTGACAGTGTGGTCGTATCCTAGCTTCTGGCGGGAATGGGCGGCTAGGAATATTCCGACAAAAACTTGCAAATAACAGACAGATATTTCAGAGTAGCAACACCACCGTTGGCACAGGCGATTATCTTGACGACCACTGACTCCACCAAGCTTCATGTAGGGTTTCTATTGCAGCCTCAGTTCACCCTGCTGTCGCTGAGCGGCATGATCGAGGCCCTGCGGATCGTCGCCGATGTCGGTGGACTCAGTAAACCAGTCCAATGCCGCTGGACACTCATGACGATTCTGCAGCATGAGTTGATGGTGGAGTCTGTCAATGGCCTTTCAGTGTGACTTCAAAGCTCATGGATTTCAGACGCAAATTCATTGAATCGGACAATCCTAAAGGCTGGAAATGTCATTGCCTGGCGGCAACCTGTTATGCAAGATAAGTGCATTTCGGCGATTTATAGCAGCAGTTGATTCATCGATGGCAGTATTAGATAAGTTTCAATATCAGGGCATTGATGCCATCCGGGTAGGTCGTTTCAATTTAGGCATCAACAGTTCATTCATTCTGTACCGACTGGGCAATACCCTGATTGACACCGGTCCGACCAACCAGTGGCGCTACGTTAAGCCCTTTGTCGAAGAGAAACCACTGCAGCAGTTGATTCTGACCCATCACCATGAAGACCACAGCGGAAATGCCGGCCGGATCAAAACCCTGACCAACATCACACCCCTGGCGCCGGAATTAACAGTACAGAAACTCAAGCGGGGTTTTCGGATTCCGATTACGCAGCGAATTCTATGGGGAGCAGCTGATCGAGTGGAGGCTGCTGTGATCCCGCAGGACCTGTGCCTGGCTGATGGTGAGCGTGTCGAAAGCATCTTTACACCGGGCCATGCCAAGGATATGACCTGCTATCTGTTACCGGAACGCGGCTGGCTATTCAGTGCAGACCTGTATATCGCCAACCATTTGAAGCTGCTTCGCGTCGACGAAGATATCGCCACCATTCTTGAGAGCACCAAACGTGTTCTGGCGCTGGAATTCGATACCATCATCTGCCCCCATCGCGGTATCGTTAAAGACGGCAAGCAACGGCTGCAGGAAAAGTATGATTACATCGTCAATCTGGCTGCAGAGGTCCAGCAATTGCATCAACAGGGATACAGCCAAAAAGCGATCACTTTGCAGTTACTGGGCAAAGAGAATCTGATGAGCAGACTGTCCGGTTATAACTTCAGCAAAATCAATCTTATACGCTCCTGCCAGAAGGTGGTGCTTTAACTCTGGAAATCGTCAAGTATTGGGCAGCGATTGTCGAAATTCCCGGGGTGTCTGCCCAAACTCCTGCTTAAAGCTGCGGCCAAACACGGTCGCTGATGCAAACCCGGATTGCTCTGCAATACGCTGAATCTGAAAATCGGTTGATTGCAGTAAACGCCGGGCAATATTGAGGCGCTGTTTGGTCAAGTAGTGAATGGGAGTGATGCCGGTAGTGGCGACAAAACGGCGGGAAAGTGTTCGAGAGGTCACATTGAACTCTGATGCCAGGCCTTCGAGCGAGATATCTTCCGTGTAATTCATGCGTATTTTGTCACGAACGGCATCGACCAGAGTATCGAGACTGGACGGTTCCAGAAACTCGGGAAGCGGTGCTTCCTTATCCCGAATGGCAAAATAATGGGAAGCAAATTCTGCGGCCCTATCCCCCAGAAACCGCTGAATCAACAATAGCGTCACATGAAACGTCGCCGGTGTCGTCGAGGTGGAAATAATATTGTCTGATTCAATGAGTTGCACTTGCGGCGTGATTTTGATGTTGGGATAACGCTGTTGGAAAATATTCACCGAGGCCCAGTGTATGGTCGCCTCCCGGCCATCGAGAAGACCGGCCTCTGCCAGATAGAACACACCGGTCACCAATCCCGCGACAATGCAGCCCTGCTGATGCTGCCGCCGTAACCAGGCCAACGCATTGTCGGATTCCCTCAGGTTATCCATCGACAGATTCCAGACAGAGGGAACGACTATCGCATCAAATCTTTCGTTAATGAACTCCGGAGCACCAAAATAGCGGGTATCGAGGGTGAGCCCTGAAAATCCAAGGGGTTTCTTTTCCGTCGTACTCAGCAGAGATACGTCAAAACCTCGATATTGCTTGCTTTGAAACGCTTTGGCATTCAGTGCCATACCGTGAAAGATCTCGACAGCACCCACCACAGTACCGCTCCAGAATTGATCTGGGATTAGATAGGCGATTTTAACCGCTCGCTGTTGTGTCAAGGCCATGGCTCTCCTGCTTGTCTTAAATGGTTGTATATTTGTCAATTATAGTCATTTTTAGTTGATTATACATTGATAAAGTACCCCTATACGGCTCTGGCAGATCAGGCTCAAACATCATCTCAGAGAGAGGACCCAACTATGGATCGACAGACTGAAATCCGGCTGATCAAGGAAGTGGTGGAACTTCATGAAAACGGAGACAAGCAATTTCACGATTCCACCGAGACCCATACCATTGATCGATATGTTTCAGAGGATTGGTTTAAGCGCGAGACCCAGCTGATTTTTCAACAAATGCCTGCTGCTATCGCGACGGCTAACGAAGTGCCTAATATCGGTGATTATGTTTCTTTGGACTGGATCAATGGTTTACCGCTGTTGATGGTACGGGACAAGGACGATCAGGTTCGGGTCTACGCCAATGTCTGCCGACACCGCAATGCACGTTTGGTGGCAACAGGCAGCAGCGGCTGTAAACGCCGCTTCAGCTGCCCCTACCATGCCTGGACCTACAGTTCTGAGGGCAAGCTTATAGCCGCACCGGAATTTGAAAGCGGTTTCTCCGACTTGAATAAAGACGAACTGAATTTGATTGAGTTTGATAGCCGCGTTATCAACGGAATGGTGTTTATACACCCCGATCCCGAACAAAAACTGCCGGATGATTTCTTGCACGAAGAAATGGCGCTCGGCTTTAAGTATCTGGATTTGGAAAATCAGCGGGTCTATGCACGTCGGGATTACGTGATTAAGGCTAACTGGAAAATTTTGGCGGAAGGCGGCATTGAGGCCTACCACTTTAATGTCGCGCATAAAGATACCCTGGCGCCCTTCTTTCTGGGCAATCTGTCCACCTGGGAAAGCTGGGGTCCCTACATGCGGATGATCCTGCCCAAAAAACCTCTATTGGAGGCGAGGGACCTGAATGAAGACCAGTGGGATATGCGTCAAATGGCCAATGTGATCTACAACCTGCCGCCCGGGATGCTGCTGCTCGCGCAGCCGGACAATATTTCTCTGATTAAAATGGTGCCCTTGGCGCCCGGTGAAACCCGTATTGAGGAAGTACTGCTGGTGAACCCGCCGAAGAACGGCAGCGATGACTGGTCAGAAGAAGAGCGCAAAATACATGAGAAAAACCACTATCTGGTCAATCATATTCTCACGGAAGACTGGGTGTTGGGCGAAACCATTCAGGCGAATATGGAAAGTGGCATCGTCAAGGAAATCCACTTCGGCCGCTTCGAATCTGCGCTGACAGAGTTTCACCGTCGCTATGAGGAAGACATGCGGCTTTAGACACGCTTTTGCAATATTGGGCAGGTCAATACATTATGTCTAGCCAGGCCTGAGAAAAAACGCGGCGATTTTGGATCCGATCAAATCGGGCTGAGCATCGCTCTGCCCCAGGCTTAATCGAGTGGTGGCCGAGTGCATGGCCGCTCCCATGATCATCAGGGCTGCTGCATCGGCGCCACCAGGCAGCAGCACGCTGCCTCGTTGCTCTAAAGATTCAAGCTGCTGCTCAAGCCGACGGCGGGGTGAATAAAACCCCTCGGCGCGGGGAGATGCCTGGGTCTTGGTCCCTGCCCCCATGTTCTGTGAACTAAGGGGCAGTACCATTTCAAAATAGGCGATTGCAGCGGCCAGCAGTTCCTTGAACCACACTTCCAAACTCTGGACCTCAGGTTCTTCAATAACTTGAATCAATGTTTGGTACTGTGGCATTGACTCCCGAATCAGCGCCTGCACCAAACCGGCTTTATCGCCAAAGTTATTAAACACACTGGCTTCTGTTACACCGGCGGCATCCGCAACCGCTCTCATGGTGAAAGCAAAGCTTCCCTGCGACTGCACCAGGGATTTGGCCGCTGACAGTATTTGTGTTCGCAACCTGGGTCTCGCCATTACTCTTGATCCCAGATAGCGACCAGTCCTTTAAAAGTCCCCACGTACAAAGTGCCGTCTGGACCAATGCTGATCGGTGCCCAATTATTATCGTAATTCATGCCCACTCCCGTGCGAATCTTAAAGGCGGTTTCTCCGCTTTGCGCATCCAGCGCCAACAGATACCAGGCGTTCTGGCCGTCGGCCTGAGGTTCAAACGTATAAAAATACAAGAGGCCGTTGCCCGACGATAGCTTTGGTACTACTGATGGTGACTTTTCCGCAGACGTCCAAACAGTGTCACAACCCGATTCGTCTTCCCGTACATCAATACGGCTGATTCCACCTGTGACAGCTCCCCAGTCCTCCTGTTGCATGGCGTTGCTGTAGCCGTGATTATTCTCCAGAAAAATGGAACGCCCCCAGGCTACCATGGAATTATCCGTCGCAGATGCGCCGGACTCAAATAAAGGCACCTTGCACACCAGGCGTTCACCCTCAAATTTCGGTGCGCGACGGTAAACCAACAGATTCATACGCTCGTCAGCATTATCCGTCACGGTGATATAGTCCTCACCCAACAAGGTCGGGGTCGTTCCAGAACCCTGATTAATCGAACCCACCTTTTTAGCACTGCCGCGATCATATTGCTCGCGCCAAATCACCCTGGGCAGACCTTCTGCGTCAGCTTTCATGGCATAGAGTGCATGATCCGAAACGATATAGACACCATCGTGTGCAACCGAAAAACCATTTTGAATCTCTTCTCCGGGCAACCGAATCATCTTGATACGGCCAGACTCTGGCTCCAAGGTACCGATACGTCCCCTGCGAGTCACCCACCAGATGTTGCCCTCCAGGTCCGGCATGACCGCTGTAGCAGGATCACACTCACCGGACGGAAACCAGTTATTCCAATTCATACAATCCTGGGGCACAAAGTCACCCCCCAATTGCCAACTGTCCGCCAGAAAAAACTCCCAACCGCCTTCGGCCGTTTGGCGATGTCCAACTCGCATTAACCGCTGCCGGCTATCCACCAACACCGCACGGTCCTCATCGTCCAAATAAAAGTAGGCACCGCCTGACGTATCCGTCATCACCACACTCTGGTCCCGCTTTACCAGCGCCTCAAACGTCGAAGGGCGCATCGACAATCGATAACGCGCCAATAGCTGTAGAGACCGGGGAGCCAGTAAATGCAGCTCAAAGCCCACCACAGACGCGCACAATGCCACCAGACGCCCGCCACGGTCGAAGGTCACCGTCGCACACTGCCCTCCAGGGTAAGGCGAACCAGTACGCGACTGAATCGCGGGATTATGACCGAGCGGACCACTGGCATGATGTACATCCGAGCTATAGCTGTCACCGTGCATTGTATTCAGACCCTGCGGAGCCATATGAGGATAATCAGGCACTTCACCCGCAAGTGGCCTGGCAACAGCCGGAGACCCAATAAACTCGGGGGCTTGTGCAGGTTCGCTTTCAATATTGCGGGCGACTTGTGAGAACTCGCAGCCTGCCAGAATCAGGGAGGCGGCGAGCATACAACAACGCTTAAAAGACATAGAGCTACCTTGGATAAGAAGTGGATCATGGTTTTTATAGTTAAACTATAAAAACAGATCGAGACACAGGCATGGTCCAAATTGATTAGAAGGGTTTTACCTGGAAATTAGAAGAACCGCGGTGTTAACGATGTCTGGGGAGGAGGCGTTTGCGCAGCTGTCGGGCGGCCATCTCTGCCGCCAATTGAGGTATGAAAGCGGCCGACCCAAGTCGGCCTATCCTACGGAGATCAATTCCCGATCTCATTCCCCAACCGAGTCAGCAAAGAAATGGTCTCATCACTGGCCCGCTCCATATTGGCCAGCGCGCCCACAGACCCCTCCAGATCGCCGGCTTTCAACAGATCCAGAGACTCCATACCATTTTTGTGGACACTTGCATGAGGTATCTCCAGCTGCGAGTAACTCGGCAGCCCCTTGTAGTTTGCTGCTCCCTCACCCTCATAATACCAGCGGCCCAAGCGACACTGACGGTGATCGGCCACCTCATTGTTACCACCCTCACGGTTCAGCCAACGCTGATAGACATCCTGCTTCCAGGCCATATGATCAATCTTCACCGTCTCGATAAAGCTCGCCATCGCTTCATTGGTAATGGTTTCGTGCATGGAGCGGGAAAAATCAATCAACTTATCCAACGAATCGTTGGTGACTTTGGCGCTTTCCAGCATGGTATCGCAGCTGCTCTGAGTCGAGGTGATACTCGAGTCCGCGTCTTGTGTCTTCTTATTGATATCCGCCACCAACTTGGCAATCTCGGCACTCGCCTCACCGGCACGCTTCGCCAGATTCCGTACCTCATCGGCCACCACCGCGAAGCCACGGCCCTGCTCGCCTGCACGGGCCGCCTCGATCGCCGCATTGAGGGCCAACAAATTCGTCTGCTCGGAAATATTGTCGATAATTCCCACAAACTGAGTAATCTCTTCCGTCGCACCGCGAAGCCCCGCCACCCCCTCGCGGGTCACCGTGATCTCGCCGCTGATATCACTCAGCCCGGCGATCAACGAACGCATATTACTCGTTGACTGATCGTAGATGGTGGCAGAATTTATGATATTGTCACGCTCATCCAACAGGTTATTCGCCATATCCGCAATACGCTCTCGGATATTATTTACCGGTTGCAGCCCTTTCACTGCTACCCGCATAACCCCGAGATCACTGGGCTGGCTGGATTGCTCCTGCAATTGTGCCTCAAGTTCGGCAATGCGCTGATTAGCGGCTTGCAGCTCGTCTTCCTGACGTTGACAGGTGCGCTCCAGCTGAACACGCTGGGCGTCGACTTCACGAAATTGTTTAGCCTTTACAAACATAGTTTTTGTTCTCTGGTTTCACTCACAATCCTCAGGGCCGGAGCGTATCTTACATGGCACCTGTCACAATCCTTTGTCAGTGGTTCCCCTTTGACTTATTTATTGTGTTTTCAATAGATCGGCCGGACCCAAAAGATCTGAAATCGAATTTTCGAATTCCTCGCTCCCTACGGACAACCCCCAATCCACGTGGGAGAGCGGCACGGCCACACCTTACCACAGTCTCTGGACACTCGTTAACTCGTTGGTTTGGCCCCCAAAACAGGTGAAAATCCCAGTCTGGTGGTTAATCGAACCGGCTCAAGGTTTTATATCGGGTTAAAGGTTGGCAATCAGACGGGCTCAAGATCCAGAGAAAGAATTTCCAGCAGGGTCGCCTCGTCGAATGGCTTGCTGACGAAGGCGTCGAAAGCAGCCGCTTCGTCTGTAGCTGTTTCAAGGAAATCCGGGGAGCCGACCCCCACCAGGCGCAAATTGACCGTGGCAGATGTGGAATTGAGAGCTTTGCTCAGCTCAATGACGTCTAATCCCGGGATGGGCAGATCCAGCATCAACACCGATGGATGCCGACGCTCAAATTCTCTGCCCGCATCAAAGAGCCCGCCCGCGACAGCAACCGAGGCCACCTCCGGGTGCTCACAAAGTAGGGTCTGTACCAGTCGGCTCAGCTGATCATCACCGGTGATCACCAGCAGATCCAATCCGCGTCTTTCCTCTGTTCTCTCCCGGCGGGCCTGCTCAAATGCACCTATATCCTCCGCCAGGAAACGGCGATGTCCGCCGGCCGTGGTCACGGCCGGCAAAAGCCCATTACTGGCCCACAGACGTACGGAGGCGGTCGATACCATGAGCCGGTCGGCAACCTGCTGTGGAGTGAGATACACCCGCTCGGATGAATTGTCCTTCACGCTCTTACCCTCACGCTCGCACTGTCGCATAAAGGACAGGGAGCGATGCCGTGTGTTTTTGCTACTGAGGCATTGTACTCAGGTCCCAAGTTGCGCTTTAAGCGCTTTTTCTGTTTTCGGGACTTTGATTGACACAGGTCAAAAGATGAATTATGCGCCAAGCATCATTTATGATGACTCGGGTTGATCATTAATGTGAAGGGGCAACGAAGTGGTATTGTGAATGCAGTGAAGAAATAGGGGTATGAGGGATTACATCTGCTGAAAGTCGCTGGCAAAGGTAGCGGCAAACTTATCAATCCACTCGTTAGCCGCCTCCTCTATGCTCAGCTCCCGCCCCTCAGCCGCCAATACGTCCAGCTTGTATTGCTCGATACGACAGACCTGTTCCACCATCCGGGCCCGAAACACCTCCTCCATGTTGCTGAAACTCACGCCAATTTCAAAGCGGTGATTGGTCTTCTCCCGACACCAGCTGACGATTCCGCTGCCGCGGTAGAGTGGCTTGTCTGAAGTAATTGCGATATCGATAGGCGTGCCCTCTGAGATGTAACCATCCGCTTCGCAACAAAGCCCACCAACACTAATATTGATCAACGGTGTATGGGGCAGTGCACTCTCCCGGGCAACATTGACCGCAATGGGAATATCAGTCTGATGGCGAAAATACTGGCGTTTATTGTCTGGCATAGCTACCTCCGCTAGACAGAATCGGATGCCTCATATTCTTTTAGCAATTGGAAAGCCAGCTGTCGACATAAGGCAGACGAAACCTTTCCTATCGGACAAAGATTTATGCAAAGATCCAGCTCTGATTGCTCCAGGTGACCCTTCAATTGCTGCCATATGGCGAGGATTTGTTCACAGGACCTTTGCTGCATTTTCCCGGTGTCCGCTTGCAACCGTTCGCTTAGTTGAGGACTGAAGACCACTCCCAGCCATCGAAGAAACTCCAGGTTGCGCTCGCTGCTTAGAGGGCAAAAGCTGATATAGAAGGTTTGGCTGATGGAACCCGCGCTCTGTAGATTTTCAAAAAATGCCCACAAGCCCTCAAATTCATAGATGATTTGGGTGGTAAAGAAATCCACATCGGAATGACATTTTTGCTTAACCCGACGAGCCTCATCCTTCCTGCTGGGGATACAAATGTTGCCAATTCGCAACTCCGGCAACAGCTCACGTGCGATTTGGTTGGCTTTGCAGACATCCGGCCCGGGATAACTCACATCATGGTGTTCACCCCCGACAAACACCACTTGACCGATACCAAATTCTTCCCGGGTCTGGCGCAGCCAATCCTTAAATTGTAATTCGGGCGTATGCACCACCACGTGGTTAACAATGCACTCAAGACCACAGGTTTCCCGGATATGACGGGCAAACTGCCTGGGCTCCATCCGATCTTCAAACCGGTTCTGGCGCACCGCCCCCTTGTCGTGACTGCTTTCCGGGTGAATTTCGGGAATATTGACGGCTTCCAGAGGCGACGCCGATGCCACCTCTTGGATATAAGCCAGCTTCTGTTCGAGTCCTGCGACGCCTTCATTACGGGTCGGTGGTACCATTTCGAGCAGAAGCTGGGGCATGGGGCGAGCACTCCATCAAGTCCTGACAGGTTTTCTGTTGTCCTATCAAAACCTTAGTCGATGATGCGAAGAGTTTCACATCGATCTGAGCTGCCGAAAACTCAGTTATTCTTCAGCTTGATCAGCTTGTCCGCCACTTTCGCCAGTTCAGGCTTATGCTCGCGGATTTCATCCAGACTCAAACCGTGCAGCTCGTGTGGGAATACCAGCCACTTGTCGGTCTCGTGTATATAGTAATCAGGTACCTGGCGCGCCTGATTGTTGCCGGGCTTGTAGTAAGGGGTCGCGATACGGATTTCCGGAGTGTTCTTCTTACAGGCCTCGCGCAGGTCCATAATCGTTTGCTCGATACTCAAGCCAGTATCGTGCACATCATCGACAATCAGCAGCGAATCTTCAGACTCCAGGCGTTTGATCAGATAAGTCAGGCCGTGAACCCGTACTCTCTTATCCCGCTCGCCAATACCGGTGTAGGACGAAGTGCGGATGGCGATATGATCAGACTCCACTCCCATTACATCCAGCACTTCCTGGACGGCGATGCCGACTGGAGCCCCACCACGCCATACACCGACGATATAGTTGGGCCTGAATCCACTTTCATAGACGCTCAGGGCCAGATTGAAGGAATCTTCCAGCAGTTGCTGGGAGCTGATAAACACCTTTTCCACACTTGTCTCCAGTTTTACAGTTCACAATTTTTGAGGCGCGAATAGTACCATTATCCCCCGCCGCTCTCGACCTGAATCGAGCAGTTTTTGTTCTACAGAAGTATTTGCTGTACGGCCGATCAGCCCAGGCTGATGAACAGCCCGGCCAGGGTGGCGCTCATGAGGTTGGACAATGTGCCGGCGGCTACTGCTTTGGGTCCCAATCTTGCGATATCGCTGCGCCGCTCAGGCGCCAGGCCACCCAGTCCCCCCAGCAAAATGGCGATGGATGAGAGATTGGCGAAGCCACACAGGGCAAAGGTGGCAATGATTTGGGCCTCCTTTGAAAGCCCTTCGCGCATATTGAGAAAATCCACATAGGCCACAAACTCGTTAAGGACCAGCTTCTGACCGATGAGACTGCCAATGTCCCGCGCATCCTCCCAGGGGACGCCCAGGACAAACGCCAGCGGCGATAACATGTAGCCGAACAATTGCTGCAAAGTAACGCCCTCGAAGCCAAACAGAGCGCAGATTCCACCGATCATACCGTTCAATAGTGCGATCAGAGCGATAAACGCAACCAGCATGGCACCAATGTTCATGGCCAGTTGCATACCGGTCAGGGCGCCGTTGGCGGCGGCGTGAATGACATTGGCCGGGGCCTCACCCTCATCAAACTCGGCGTGGCTCATATCGTCGCGGGGAGTGTCCACCTCAGGCTTGATGATTTTGGCCATTAACAACCCTCCCGGCGCGGCCATAAAACTGGCTGCAATCAGGTATTTCAGCTCTACCCCCATACTGGCATATCCGGCCATTACCGCCCCGGCGATGGAGGCCAGACCGCCGGACATTACCGCAAACAGCTCAGAGTCCGTCATCTGTTTGATGTAGGGCTTGACCACCAGCGGGGCTTCAGTTTGGCCGACAAAGATATTGGCGGTGGCCGACAGTGATTCCGCCTTACTGGTGCCCAGCGCTGTGCGGATCAGACCGCCGATAAAGCCGACGATTTTTTGCATTAAGCCCAAAAAATAGAGCACCGACATCAGTGCTGAGAGGAATACGATGATGGGCAACACCTTGACCGCAAAGATAAAACCCAATGAATCACCGGCTAGTTCACCAAACATAAAGGTTACGCCCACATCCGCGTAGTCAATCACGTGCTGGACGCCATTGGCCGCTCCGGCAAGGATGTCCTTTCCTACAGGCACATAAAGTACCAGCGCCGCCAGACTGGCCTGTATGGCAAAGGCACCAATCACGGTGCGCCAGTTGATAGCGCCGCGGTTTTCAGACAGGAGGAACGCAAGAGATAACAGGGCAAAAATGCCAATCAGACCAATCACAGCTGGGGTTACCCCTTTTATTCAAGTTAAACGTTTAAGCGAAGTTAACCATACTAAGTTTCAGTGTTATCGAGGTCAAGCCGGATGTCCATAGTTTAAGGGTGACTATCCCCAGCCGCTGCTATAATTTGCAGGCATAACCCTGGGACCGGCCAGAGAGACCTTAGTGATCAGCACTGACATTCAAGCTCGCCAGACACCTGCGCTGGCCATCATACTATTGGTTGCACTGGCGTATTTTCTGACCGGCAAGCTGGGACTGCTGCTGGCCATCCCCCCGGGCTTTGCCTCAGCGGTCTGGCCTCCATCCGGGATTGCGCTGGCGGCGGTGTTGCTCTGGGGGTACCGGGCAGTACCCGGTGTATTCCTCGGCTCAGCCCTGCTCAATACGATGCAAAGCCTGAGTGGCATTGAAATGCATCAATTGCTTCACAGCGCGCGAATTGCCTTGCCCATTGGCCTGGGCGCATCTCTCCAGGCCCTGTTGGGTACCTGGCTGGTAAGGCGCTACGTGGGCTTTCCCACCGCGTTTGTAGAAATCCGCGAAATTGCAGTGTTTTCGCTGCTGGGCGGCCCGGTCGCCTGCCTGGTTGGAGCCAGCGGCGGCAGTTTGAATCTCTATGGAGTTGGCCTGATCAGTCAAGAAACCCTGGGACTGAGCTGGATTACCTGGTGGGTGGGAGATGTTATAGGGGTATTGGTGTTCACGCCGCTTCTGTTGATCCTGTCCCAGAAACAACCGCAAGAGCTCTCCTCCCGTCGAATTCAGATTGCCCTGCCCCTGGCGTTTGTTTTCACCATTGCGGTCGCACTGTTCGCGTGGACGAGGGATTCCGCCCAGGAGCGTATCGGCGACGATTTTACCCGGCTGGCCTTGATTGAAACGCAAATTTTTGAACGTCAGTTGGGCTACGTGTTGTCCGGATTAAGTGCCGTAAAAGGTCTGTTTATCGCCAGCGAAGAGGTCACCGTTGATGAATTCGAACGCTTTTATCGGCAACTGAATCACAATTTTCCAGGCCTGGAAATCATCTCCTGGATTGAGCGGGTACCCCATGATCAACGCCGGGCATTTGAAGAAGAGCTCAGGCAAAACGGTGCACCACTCCCCTATATTCGAGAGCTGTTCCACGGGGAACTGGTGTCTGCGGCTCCACGCGATGAATATCTGGCGATTCGTTATAACTCAACCGGAGCAGGCTACAACAACCCCATCATTGGTTTTAACCCGGGAACCGAACCGCGTCGTGCAGCCGCTATCGAGCGCTCCCGACGTCTGGGTGCCATCTCCGCCAGCGCGCCCTTGACGCTGGCTCGAAACAGAGACCGTGAAAACGCTATTGTTGTATTTCAACCGGTTTTCTCTAGAGATCTCCCCAGCGTTGACAACGCGGAATCGAATGAACTCGCCGGATTGGTAGCGGGTCTATTTCATGTCGGCACGCTACTGGAGGAGAATCTGACGGAACAGATCCGCTCGGATCTGAATATTCTTGTTACGGATGTCACCGACAAAAACCACCCGGTGACCTTATATGGCAACCACAATCAACAACGCTCGGCATTTACCTGGCAGAAACCGTTGGATTTCGCCGGCCGCCAGTGGATCATTAAAATCACACCCACCGCTCGCTATCTGAAGGATCATCAGGACTGGAGCACCTGGTGGACTCTGATCGGTGCCATGTTATTCGTATGGGTTACCGGTGCATTATTGTTGCTCATTACCGGCCGGGAAATGCAGGTTCGACAGCAGGTAATTGAAAAAACCTCGCAATTGCGCAAGGCACTCTCCCAGGCTGAATCCGCCAACCACGCCAAAAGCCAATTCCTGGCCAGTATGTCTCACGAGCTTCGCACTCCGCTCAATTCCATTATTGGTTTTACGCGGCGCCTGATTCGCACCGCTAACGACGAACAACGTCGCGATACCAAGTTGATGGACTCGCTGGATATCATAAAACGTAACGGTGAGCAGTTGTTGGAGCTGATTAATGATGTTTTGGATGTTGCCAAAATTGAAGCTGGTGAAATGACGTTGAACCTGGAAAAAGTCAGCGTCTGCCATTTAATGCAGGAGCTATCTAACAAGGTCCGGCCGCTGGCATTGGACAAACATCTTATGATAGTCACGCAAACGCCCCAACCGGACATTCTGATTCAAGCTGACAGCCGCCGCCTACAGCAAATTTTGCTGAATTTGCTTTCCAACTCAATCAAATTCACGCCCGAAGGAAAGATCACACTGAGTGCCAAAGGTATGGACTATAAAGATCGCAGTGGAGTTTTATTTTCGGTGAAGGACACAGGAATCGGCATCAGTACAGATGACCAGAAGCGACTGTTCCAACGCTTCAGCCAAATCAGCAATACGGAAGTAAATACCATTGAGGGAACCGGACTGGGTCTGGTATTGGTGAAAGAGTTTTCCGAAATGCACGGCGGCTTTGTGCAGCTTGAAAGTGACATGGACCAGGGCAGCCAGTTTGACGTCTGGCTGCCACAGGATGCCCATTTAAATTAACGGGTACTGAGTTCTGTCAGTGTTCCGAAAATTCTTTTTCGTGCAACCAGGCCGCATGCTTTGGTGCTTTCTTGGTCACGGACCACTCCTCCAACATCGCCGGAGCCACGCGCTTGAGCTCTGCCATTTGCTCGGCGGTACCATCGCGGAAAGTCAGCTCCAGGCGATGACCATTGGGATCAAAGAAGTATATGGAGTGAATAATCTCATGATTGGTGACTCCCAACACCTCCACCCCTTTGGCCTCCAGTTCCTCCTTGGCGGCAATCAGCGCGTCACGATCCTTGAGTTCAAACGCAATGTGCTGGACCCATTCCGGTGTATTGGGATCTTTCCCCATTTCCGGTGAGTTGGGCAGCTCAAAGAAGGCCAGTATATTGCCGTTACCGGCATCGAGGAACAAATGCATATAAGGATCAGGCTCTTTGGTGGAAGGCACCTGATCTTCGGCAATGGCTACCAGAAACTCCATGTTGAGCTTGTCCTGGTACCACTCCACGGTTTCCTTGGCGTCATTGCAACGGTATGCGACGTGGTGAATCTGCTGTAGTTCGATCATGTTGATGTCCTCGATTGTTATGTATTCTACACATTTGGTAACATTTGTTACTAACTGCAGCCATAATAGTAACCGTTGTTACCAATGTCAAGTCGCGTTATACTGACCCAAATCAAAGAAAGTTAACTCCAGGTATAGTTCGTCGAAACTTATGGTCAAACCCCAACGCCCGTTGCATCTGCCGTCGTTCTTCCCCTACCAGCTATCCATCCTGCAGGGGCACGTCAGCGATATTGTCGGGCGCTACTACCGTCAGACCTATGGTATGACTCGAAATGCCTGGCGGGTCATGGCCGCCCTGGCGCTGCGGGGAGGCATGTCGGCCAAGGAAATAGGGCAATTTGTCCAATTGGAGAAGATGCCCATCAGTCGCGCCATCAAAGAACTGAAAGCGATGGAATTTGTGGCTCAAAAAACTGACCTCGAAGACCGTCGACTGATTCGCCTCGAGCTAACTGAAAAGGGCCTGGAGGCCTACGAAGACATTGTTCCTAATGTGTTGGAACAGCAGGAAGAAGTATTGCTGGGACTGAACGAGGAAGAAAGGGCGTCATTGATCAAGATGACAGACAAATTGCTCAAACACGTAAAGACTTTGCCCAATACGCTTTCTCTGGATTGACACAAGGACCACAGGGCCTTTATTTGCCCATTCGGTAACATTTGTTACCAAGTTTTAAAGCAGAAAACACAGAGCTGCCCCTAGGCGGCCATAACGTTAATAGCCAACAAAAAAGGTCTCGATCACCATGGTGAGTACAGCATCGATAGATCCCAAGGAACTCCAATACCTTAATGGTTTCGGCAATGAACACGAAACCGAGGCACTGGAGGGAGCACTACCCGTCGGCCAGTTCAGTCCGCAAAAGGTCAACTACGGCCTCTACGCTGAACAATTCAGCAGCACTGCCTTTACCGCGCCACGGCACCAGAACCGGCGCACCTGGACGTATCGCATTCGGCCATCGATTGCCATGGGCGATTTTGAAGCCATTGATCGCGGACTGCTGCGCACAGGTCCAATCACGGAAGTTCCTGCACCACCCAATGTGATGCGCTGGGATCCCCTGCCACTGCCCGGAGGCAATGTGGACTTTGTCGATGGACTCACCACGGTTGCCGCCAATGGCGACGCCGCCAGTCAGACCGGTATCGGTATCCATGTTTACACTGCCACCGCCAATATGGAAAAACGCTTTTTCTACAACGCCGACGGTGAAATGCTGTTTGTCCCCCAGCAGGGAACCCTGCTCGCATACACCGAAATGGGCATACTGCATGTCAAACCGGGCGAGATTATGGTGATCCCCCGCGGCGTCAAGTTCCGCATTGATCTGCCTGAAGGCAGTGCCCGCGGTTATATCTGCGAAAACTACGGTGCACCGCTGGAGCTGGCTGAACGCGGTCCCGTCGGCGCCAATGGCTATGCCAATGATCGCGACTTCCAGTACCCCACCGCCTGGTTTGAAGATGTGGAGGATAACTTCACCCTGATCGCAAAGTTTTCCGGCAATCTGTTTGCAGCAGCGCTGGGCCACTCTCCCCTGGACGTGGTTGCCTGGGTGGGTAATTCCGCACCCTACAAATACGATCTGGCCCGTTTTAACACCATGAACACAGTGAGCTACGACCACCCCGATCCGTCCATCTTTACCGTGCTGACCTCCCAATCCGAAACCGAGGGGACGGCCAATGTGGATTTTGTGATCTTCCCTCCACGCTGGATGGTGGCCGAAGGCACCTTCCGCCCGCCCTATTACCATCGCAATATCATGAGCGAGTTTATGGGCCTGATTCACGGCGTATACGACGCTAAAGAAGCCGGCTTCGAACCCGGTGGCATGAGCCTGCACAATTGCATGACACCTCACGGACCGGAAGCGGCGGTTTTCGAAGCGGCCTCCAACGCTGAGCTGGAGCCCCACCGCTACGAAGATACCCTGGCCTTTATGTTTGAATCCCGCTATGTCATTGCCCCAACGGAATTTGCACTCAATACCAATGCCCGTCAACAAAACTATCTAAAGTGCTGGGACGGACTGAAGAAATACTATAACGGCAGCAAAGACTAAACTGATACTTTCAACAACGCACAAGGTGACCAAAACCATGTTGAACCAAACACACGCTCCGGAGTTGACCAGCTGGGTTACCTCCGCCAATACCACCGATACCGACTTTCCGATTCAGAACCTGCCATTTGCTGCGTTTCGCCGCAGCGGTACAAACGAAGCTTTTCGCGGTGGCGTCGCCATCGGCGACCAGATTCTGGATCTCGCCGCGGCCGCCAAAAGCGGCGTTTATACGGATCTGGCCCAACAGGCGCTGGAGGCCTGCAGCGGTGAGGACCTGAACCCGTTTATGGATATGGGCAAACAAGCCTGGTCTTCGCTGCGCTTGGCGCTGTCCGAAACCCTGCGCGAAGGTGCTACCGCTCAGACTGCGCTGCAATCCTGTCTGGTTGCCCAGGCCGATGCCGAGTACAAACTGCCCTGCCAGATACGCGACTACACCGACTTCTACACTTCGGTTCACCACGCCACCGCAGTCGGCAAACTGTTCCGCCCCGACAATCCGCTGCTGCCCAACTACAAGTGGGTTCCGATCGGTTACCATGGCCGTGCTTCCAGCATCGATGTCTCTGGCCAGAATTTCCGTCGTCCCTGCGGCCAGACCAAAGCCCCCGACGCCACTGAGCCTTCGTTTGGTCCCTGTAAGCGCCTGGATTACGAAGTGGAAATGGGCATCTATGTCGGTAACGGTAACGAGCTGGGCGAGCCCATCAGCATTGAAAACGCTGAAGATCATGTCTTTGGCATGTGCCTGTTCAACGATTGGTCCGCACGGGATATTCAGGCGTGGGAATACCAGCCACTGGGGCCATTCCTGGCTAAGAACTTTGCTTCGACGGTGTCCCCCTGGATTGTTACCACCGAAGCGTTGGCGCCTTTCCGGGCTGCATTTGAAAGAGATGCCGCCGATCCACAACCCATGGAGTACCTGACCAGTGATGCCAACAGCGCCAATGGCCAGTTTGATATCTCCCTGGACTGCTTGATCAAGACTGAAGGTTCTGCAGAGGAAAATCATCTCTCCACCTCAAACTTCAAATACTCCTACTGGACAGTCGCGCAGATGGTGACACATCACACCATTAACGGCTGTAACCTGCAATCCGGTGACCTGCTGGGCAGTGGTACCCAGTCGGGCCCTGAGCACGAGGAAGCCGGCTCCTTGCTTGAGCTGACCCGCGGCGGCAAAGAAGCAATCACCCTGGCCAACGGCGAGACCCGCACCTTCGTCCAGGATGGTGACACCATAATCATGCGCGGCTTCTGTCAGCGCGACGGCGCCCGTCGTATTGGCTTTGGTGAAGTGGCCAGTACGGTTCTGCCTGCCAAATCGTAAGCGCGTTGGGAGCAATAGATATGGAACTCTTTACCTACTTTCGTTCCTCCGCCGCCTATCGCCTGCGCATCGCTCTCAATCTGAAAGGGTTGGATGCGCAGATGACAGCAGTTAACCTGCTCAAGGGAGAACACCGTTCGCCCGAATACTTGGCCATTAACAGCCAGGGGCTGGTACCCAGCTTTAAAACTGATGATGGCGAGGTACTGACCCAGTCACCGGCCATTTTGGAATGGCTGGAAGAAAACCATCCTCAAACACCGCTATTGCCGGTGGATTCTGTCGAGCGGGCCAAGGTGCGCAGCTGGTGCTATCAGATTGGCTGTGATATCCATCCCATCTGCAACCTGCGCGTGCTGAAGTACGTTGCCGGTGATCTTGGCGGTGGAGACGAGGGCAAAAAAGCCTGGCTGCATCACTGGATGGGTCTGGGGTTCGACGCCCTGGAAGCACAGCTGGGGGAAGGCCCATACTGCAACGGCGACCAGGTGACCCTGGCCGATGTTTACCTGATCCCTCAGGTATTCAATGCCTTGAGATTCGAGGTGGATATGACCCCCTACCCGAAGATCATGGCGGCCTATGAAGCCTGCAACCAGCTGGACGCTTTCCAAAAGGCGGCTCCGGCCAACCAGGTGGACGCTCAATAGGCTCCATATACCGCGCTCCCGGCTGATTCCCCACTATACTGAATAGTATCTGGACAGTCGGAGCACCCCAGGCATGGTGTGGCGCGGTCTTTTACTCACTCTCAAAATCCTGCTATGCACGGTCGCCACCGTCAGCACACAGGCTCAGGATAAAACACCCTCCCGCATTTGGGTCCTGGATATCAAGGGCGCCATTGGCCCCGCCGCAGCTGACTATATCCAACGGGGTTTAAACGACGCCATTAGCGCTGACGCACACCTGCTGGTCCTGCGAATGGACACCCCGGGTGGCCTCGACAAATCCATGCGGCAGATTATTCAGACCATACTCAACTCCAGTATCCCCGTTGCCACCTACGTCGCTCCCGAAGGCGCCCGTGCTGCCAGCGCCGGTACTTATATACTCTACGCCAGCCACATCGCCGCCATGTCGCCGGCCACCAACCTGGGGGCCGCCACACCGGTTCAAATAGGCGCTCCTAAAATGCCGACACTGCCGGATGAACAGGACAAGCAAGAGCAACAAGAACAGCCGACTCAACCCGCCACAGCCATGGAGCGCAAAATACTCAACGACGCTGTTGCTTACATTCAGGGTCTGGCGGAACTGCGAGGGCGTAACAAAGACTGGGCCGTAGACGCGGTACGCAACGCCGCCAGTCTACCCGCCAGCGAAGCGCTGGAACAAAACGTGATAGACATAGTCGCGACTGACCTGCAGGCATTACTGCAACAAATGGACGGTCGAGAAGTTAAGGTGGGCGCCAATACCGTCCTCCTGCAAACTGCCAGCACAGCCATAACCCACTACGCGCCTGATTGGCGCAACGAATTCCTGTCTGTCATCACCGATCCAAACGTTGCCTATGTACTGATGCTGCTGGGCATCTACGGTTTGATTTTTGAATTTTCAAATCCCGGTATGGGCGTGCCTGGTATTGTGGGCGCCGTGTGCATTTTATTGGCCCTCTACGCCTTCCAGGTATTACCGGTCAGTTACGCCGGACTGGGTTTGATTATCCTCGGTATCGCCCTGATGGTAGCGGAAGCGTTTGCCCCCAGTTTCGGTGCGCTTGGACTCGGCGGCATAGTCGCGTTTGTGATCGGTTCCATCATCCTGATGGACACCCGTTTACCCGCCTACCAAATCGCCCTGCCGGTCATACTCGCTGTTTCGGTATTCAGCGGCCTGTTACTCGTCGTGGTACTGGGTATGCTGGCACGCTCGCGACAACAAGTCACCGTCAGCGGGGTTTCCGCATTGGAAGGAATCCAGACTATGGTCGAATGCCTGCACGGAGAAGATCCAATGGTCAGGCTCGAAGGCGAACTCTGGCAAATCAGCTGCGACCAACCCCTGCAACCCGGCGACCGCGTCACCATCGTTGAAGCCGAAGGCGTATTCCTGAAAGCCCGCAAGGAGACTCCACCATGATCGGTGAACTACTTTATTTTTACGTCACCCTGGCGCTGATGGGTGTGCTGCTGTTGATGTCCATGTTCCGCATCCTGCGCGAATACGAGCGGGGTGTAATCTTTTTGCTGGGGCGCTTTTATAAAGTCAAAGGTCCCGGACTCATCATTGTCATACCCGTATTGCAACAAATGGTGCGGGTCGACCTACGCACCGTGGTGATGGATGTTCCCACCCAGGACGTAATCTCCCGTGACAATGTCTCTGTCAAAGTCAACGCCGTGGTGTACTTTCGGGTCCTGGATCCACAACGGGCGATCATCCAGGTGGAAAACTATCTGGAAGCTACCAGTCAGCTCTCACAGACCACTCTGCGCTCCGTGTTGGGACAACACGAACTGGATGAAATGTTAGCAGAACGGGAAACGCTTAACGCCGACATTCAGGACAGTCTCGACAAACAAACCGACGCCTGGGGCATCAAGGTTTCCAACGTTGAAATCAAACACGTGGATCTCGACGAAAGCATGATTCGTGCGATTGCCAAACAAGCTGAGGCAGAACGCGAACGCCGCGCTAAAGTCATTCATTCACAGGGCGAATTCGAAGCGGCGGAAAAACTCCTTCACGCCGCCACCACACTGTCCGAACAACCACAGGCACTGCAACTGCGTTACCTCCAGACCCTGACTGAAATTGCCGGCGACAAAAGTTCCACCATTGTGTTTCCGTTACCGATGGATCTGATGGAAGCCTGGCAGGCGCAGAAGAATCGCCCACCGCAGACTTAGGTTACTCTTCAACGGCAACCTCTTGTTTCTTCTCAGGCCACGGATCCCGCTTGGTACCCTTGGTGATGATGGTTCCATTAACCTTCTGCTGGATTTCAGCGGCCTTTTTCCGCGGCACATAGAATTGCTGATACCAACGACGCAGCTGACCAAAGGGACCATCACCCATCACTTTAAGATGCTGGAAAGTCGGCCGCTTATGAGCCCAGATTTCATAATCCTGCATCAATGACAGGCGGCTCTGCTCCTGATACTCCCTGGCCATTGCAACGCCCTGCTCAGGATTCTCAGGATCAGCTGATTTAACTAACAATGCATGCCAGGCACGAATTCTGCCGTCGTCAATCGGCGTATGAGTAATCTGAATAATAGAGGGGTGATCTCCGTCCATCCGTGAACGCAAAATCGCAGGGCCCGTGTACCAGGTGTACGTCAACAAGGCTTGCTCAGCGAGCGTACGATGCCCCGCGGCGAAATCCTGTACAACCACGTGATCCTTAAAGACATTCTCGAAGTACTCCGCCTCCGCACTGCCATGGATTGGCGTGAAATGCGCCTTATCCACCATATTGTCGACGATCTCAATGGGATGAGTATCCATCTCACCCAGGTGATCAACTTCCCACCGCACCCAGGCCGGGTCGTCCCACTCATCCAAAGCAGGCAGATCATAGTCCGGATCACCTCCCTCCGGGTCATGCCACATAAATACACAACCACCCAACTCCTGTACCGGCCAGGATTTCACACAAGCCTTCTTGGGAATAGGTGAAGGAGAATAGGGAATCTCCTCACATTGACCTTCGGGCGAAAACTTCCAGCCATGGTAAGGACAACGGATCGAATCTCCTTGAATCCGCTCACCATCAAGCACCACATAGGACGTGGAGTTCTTGGCAAAATGCGCACCCATGTGAGGGCAATAGGCATCAATTACCACCACCCGGCCGCTCTCGCCGCGATAGATCACCATATCCTGCCCAAAGTAACGAATCGCCTGAGGGGTCTGTTCCACCTCCTTGGAGACGGCGATCATAAACCAGCCTCGAGGAAAGGTATATTCGCCGAATTGATAGTCTGCAGTGCGTGCCATGGTAGTTTCCGTATTGCAATAATGGGTGAATGGACCTCTTGACAAGGATACTATCCCCCCCGGCTCGATAACGTCCTAGTCCATTCGGTCTAAGACAAACGCCCTGGAGCATCTACGAACTAAGTATTTGATCTCAATCAATTTTTCTTCCCTGCCACCGGCCAGGTTCAGAAACAATGACTCCCACTTGTTAACCAAACCCCCTATAATCTGACAGCCTGCGCTAAAACCAGAGAATGACACAGAGAACAGGACTGCCATGCCACTAGCGATCGACAATCAAACCCTATCCAACCTGCTCCACTCCCTCTACGGCGCGGCCACCACCTCCAATACCAATAAATTCTTCCTGACTCAGCTCAAAGAACTGCTGAATCTGCAACACGCCACCCTCATCACGCGGCCACCGACAGCCACTGACAGTGGCCTTATCTACACCAGTGGCAATGAAGCCGATGTGGCAATGGATGGCACGGAAGAAGGAGCCTACGCAAGCCTCTACGCCCAGGACCCTCTGGTCAATCTTTCCCTGGACACCGTGGTCACCATCGAGGACCTCATGCCCAGGACACAACTGCTCGAAAGTGAATACTACCAGCTCATTCTGGAACCACTCGGCATCTACTATATCGCGGGCATTGACTGGCTCTACCAACAAAGCTCACGCATGTCGATTCGCTTTGTTCGCGAAAAAGAACAGGGACCATTCAGCGACGAAGAAAGAGCTTTCTTCGAACTGCTGATCCCACACTTGCATCAATCCGTCAGCCTGGGCATCCAATTGCGACAACTGGACGCTGAACGGCAAATTTACGCCGATACTATCTCCAAACGGTCTATCGGCATGGTGACGCTCGATCGAAACGGCAATATCCTGCAGCTCAACACAACCGCCAAACAATACCTGCAAGATCACGACGGGCTCATGCAAGTCCAGAATCAGATCCGTATCGACAACACCGGACTCAATGACAACCTCCAGGATCACATCCAACAGGCGCTGGACGATGTTCACGGTAAACCGAGAGATATCGTCCGGGCGCCCGTGCACGCTATTGCCGTGCCTCGTGGCTCCGGAAAACCCGATTACCAACTGGTGATCAAACCCCTGCCGGTTGACCAAAAAGATGCCTCAAAAGTCACCCCCTACCTCACCGTCTTTATACAAGACCCTGACAAAAATCTCGAAATCTCCGTACGCATGCTGATGGACCTCTACCGGCTCACACTCTCAGAGGCGACCATCGCGATCCTGCTGGCAGAAGGCCACACCACTGATGGCGTGGCAGAAGAGCTGGGAGTCAGAAAAAACACCGTCAGGGCGCACCTGCGCTCGGTGTTTGCCAAAACCGGTGTAACTCAGCAATCGATGCTGGTGTCGTTGGTATTAACCGGGTTGGCTTCAACCCAGTAGAATTGGATTCGATTTGACGGCTGTGTGCCATAACCGGAAGTTCATAATCCTGGTTCAGGGCACCATGGGCGTTCGATAATGTCCGCAACGGCCGCACGAGGTAGGGTGGATTAGAAGCGCTTTGCGCTTCGTAATCCACCGATCCGCCGAAGGTTTAAATTGGCGGCGGCCGTGTACAAATCACCTGTTGCAGGCACATTCAAGGGTGTTAAAAACCGGGCCGAAGCCAACGAACAGCTCCAGCGGAACCGTCGGATTACGCTCCGCGAAGCGGAGCTAATCCGACCTACGCGGGAAGAAAATCCTGCCGTTTCGAACTTCCGGTTATGGCACTAAGAAGACTGTCAGATCCTCTCGATCTCTTCCAGGCTGGTAAGACACACCAAATCCATTAAAGCCAGGATCGAGCTCAAGCTTCAGGAATGGTATAAGCCCCACATTCAAAACCATCATAAAACTCAATCAACTCCCCAAGGGGCTGACGAATATCATAGGTGCGCCTGTAACCGGTGTGAGCAAACTTCCATTCCCCGTTTACCCTGCGATACCGATCTTCATAAAAGCCGTTGCCCTCCATGCGAGTCAGCTTCTCCTTATTGATAACAACATCCTGCAGATACCAATAACCTAACGCCTCGTCATCAGCAATAAACTCAATCTCCGGATGATGCCCCTGATGCAGCGTCAAGAGCGTATCATTGCCAACACTTAAGCGCAGAAACGCCATAATTCCATCGCGGTCATCAAAACGATAGGCACCGTCATGATAAGACGCCGTGCACTCAGGCAACAACAGCGCTTGCAAATCAACCAACCGCTTCTGGTCCAGAAACCGAAAATACCGATACTTCAATTGCTTGATCGCCTCGATATCCAACAACCGCTGCAACTGCCCGGAATCACTCACACATCGACCCCTAAAATCAAACCACTGGTAGGAACACCCGTACCCGCTGTGACCAACGCATGCTCCACATTATTTACCTGATTCACACTCGTACCACGAACCTGGCGAACAGCCTCTGCAACACCATTCAAACCGTGAATATAGGCCTCACCCAACTGACCACCGTGAGTATTAATCGGCAAACGCCCCCCACGGGCGTGATGTCCATCTCGAACAAAATCTTTCGCCTCACCGCGATCACAAAAACCAAACTCCTCCAACTGCGGCAACACAAACGGCGTAAAGTGGTCATAAATCACCGCCGTCTGAATATCCTCGGGAGTAATTCCTGACTGCTGATACAACTGCTTGGCCACCAGCCCCATTTCCGGCAAACGACTCATCTCCTTACGATAGTAAGACGTCATCATCTGCTGATCATCACAGGCGCCCTGGGCCGCACCGCGAACAATCACCGGTTTCTGCTTCAGATCCCGAGCCCGCTCAGGTGACGTCAACACAATGGCGACACCGCCATCACTCTCCTGACAACAATCCAGCAAACGCAGTGGGTCCACAATCCAACGTGAATTCTGATGCTCCTCCAATGTGATCGGCTTGTCGTAGAAAAACGCCGCCGGATTGGTGGCCGCAAAATCACGACTCGCCACCGATACCCGACCAAAATCCTCACTGGTGGCTCCTGTCTCGTGCATATAACGACGTGCACTCATCGCCACCCAGGATGCCGGACTGATCAACCCGTGCGGGATATACCAACCGTAGTGAGCCGTCTCAAACGTTGGGTCCGGTAGCGTGTCCTGCATACCCGTACCAAAGCGATAATTGGAACGCTCATTCATGGCGCGGTAGCAGACCACCACATCGGCAATACCCGTGGCAATTGCCATCGCTGCCTGATGGATTGGCGCGCAAGCCGCACCGCCACCGTAGTGAACACGACTGAAAAACGTCAGCTCTTTGGCACCAATCAGCCGGTGCACCTCAATCTCCGGATTATGGTCCATGGTGTAAGTACAAAGACCATCCACCTCAGATGGATCAATACCCGCATCAGCCAATGCCATCGTTACACATTCCACCGCCAACTGCATTTCACTGCGGCCGGAATCCTTGGAAAATTCAGTCGCACCAATGCCAACGATAGCAGCCTGGTTGGCCAGTGTTTTCTTGCTCATAAATTTACCTCAAGTGAAATCCGCAGGACGATTGGCGATCTCGCATCCTAAATTCGATAACTGCACACTGGCGCCGCCGCCGTTGAACTCCAGCTGCTTGGCCCAAAGAAAAAAGCGATGAATGGGATAGTCCACATCCGCTCCCATGCCACCGTGTAAGTGCTGTGCAGTATGAGCAATACGATGCCCTCCCTCACAGGCCCACCACTTGGCGGTGTGAACTTCGCGAGCTGCCTCCAGCTCCTGATCCAGCCGCCATACCGCCTGCCATAAAGTGGCACTCATGGCTTCAATATCCATATAGGCATCAGCCGCCCGATGAGCCACAGCCTGGAACGATGCTACCGGTTTACCGAACTGCTTGCGCTCACCAGTGTATTCTGCAGTACGACGCAATGCCTCGGTGGCAACGCCCACCTGAATGGCACTCAGCGCAGTCAGTATTCTCGGTTGCCACCAGGCCAACACATCAGCGGCCTTGCCTTCTTCATTGATACGTGCGTCTTTACCAACGTGCACATTCTCCAACTGAACACGAGCTTGCGCCTGTGC
Source organism: Pseudomaricurvus alkylphenolicus (assembly GCF_011683955.1). Lineage (GTDB taxonomy): Bacteria > Pseudomonadota > Gammaproteobacteria > Pseudomonadales > Cellvibrionaceae > Pseudomaricurvus > Pseudomaricurvus alkylphenolicus. Next base: position 354,824 of record NZ_JAAQPI010000005.1, on the reverse strand, counting down.
ACCGCGCTGATCCCAACGAGATATGCCTTGCACATCCGCGTCTACCACAAGGACTTCGATACCCTGAGGGGTACTGACCGGGACGACAAAACAATGGGCATCAACACCAAAGGGAACAGCATCACAGATACCATTCAGATTCCACCCATCATCGGTTACTTCAGCCTGAAATTTTGGGCGCTGGAGATTGCGGGCATCAACCAAAGCCGACAACAGGCACTTGCCCGTTGCCACTTCCGGCAAGTAACGCTGCTGCAATGACGTACTGCCAAATTTCGCTATTGGCAAGGCTCCCAGAACCAGCGTCGCATACAAAGGTGCCGGCCCCAGGTGTTTACCCTGCGCCTGCAATAGCAGGCACAATTCCGCAAAACCCAATGCCATACCGCCACAATTTTCCGGCAGGTTAAGCCCCAACAATCCAGCTTCGGCCAGTCGCGACCAAAGCACCGGGTCATAGCGCTGCGGTTGTTGAGCAAACTCCCTCTGAAACTCATCGTGACAACGGTCAGCAATAATTTTCTCAGCCAGCTCCTGTATCATCAGCTGGTCTTCAGTAAACGCGAAATCCATGATTGTTTTTTGGCCTCTCTTTATGCGGCTTCGGCGCTTTTGTCCGTCACCCGAAATAGCGCGATAGCGTGATCGTCATCTTCCTGCTCGCGGTAGAACACTACCTCTACAGGCTGCCCAATACGCACCTCGTCAGCCTCTATATCGAGCAATCCGGCGACCAGGCGTGTGCCCTCTTCCAATTCAATGAGACCAATGGGATTGGGATTGGCAAATGGCGGTACCGCGGGATGGTGCAGATTCACATAGCTGTAGATGGTGCCCCTGCCACAGGCCTTAAGCGTATCCCATTCCAGGGAGTGACAATGGGGGCACATTGGACCCGGTGGATGGCGTAACTCTCCACAGGTTTGGCAGCGCTGAATAAGAAGCTTGTCTTCTTTCAAACCCTCCCAAAAGAAACTGTTGTCCCGGTTGATTCCGGGGCGTGGACGGCGCGGTACTCGCGCCCGCTTGGCTTCACTCATGCTTATCTCCCATGGGTGACCCGGATTTCAGGTGGAAACCGGTCACTGTTCAAGTCGGTATCTACAGTATAAGTTGATTTTGGTTTCAATTTCAATTTACCATTTAGAAACTGAGTTTAACCTTTAAAATACAATAGGTTAGATAATTTTTAGCAAACCACCAAACGGCATCTACACTATAAGCTAATACAAAAAGACTAGTCGTGTAAGCCGGCATATTGAATATGAATTCAATCTCAAGTAGGATCGATTTCAGTGTTTAAAAACAGCGATAAACAGGCATGAGGAACACAATGACCATCAGCCGTGAGGAAACCCAGCGCAAGCTCAATATTCAGGCAGCCGCCGCGGCGACCCATACCCCGGACCAGACCTATACCGTGGCCGACCGCTATGAAGAACAGGCCCGGCGTTTCCCCAATAAAGCCTTTCTTATCTACGAGGATAAGCCTGTCACCTTCGGACAGTTGAATCTTGAGGCCAACCGCGTCGCCAATGCGGCCGCCAAGCTGGGCCTGCGGCAGGGTGATGTTGCGGCCCTGATGATGGATAACCGCCCGGAGTTCTTTTTTGTTTACGTGGGGCTGGCAAAACTCGGGGTCACCACGGCCTTGATCAATACTCACGCCCAGGACAAAGCCCTGCGTCACGCCTTGTCGACCACCGCAAGCCGTATGGTGTTTTTGGGTGCTGAATGCCTTCAAGGCTTTGCCTCTGCGGCGGATGTAACGGGCGACCTGCCCTGCTATGTGATTGCCGATCCACTCAACCAGGTTGACATTCCCGAAGCAATGGTCGATTTCTCCACGCTGGCCGAGTCGTCACCAACCATTGACCCGCCAAAAGAATCACGTTCCGGATTAATGGGCCGGGACGACCTTTTTCATGTCTTTACGTCTGGAACCACGGGCTTGCCCAAAGCCGCTCATATGTCACACATGCGCTGGATGAATACCGGCGAGAGCAACGCCGCCGTTTTAGACACGGGCCCCGATGACGTTTTTTACTGTTTTCTTCCCCTCTACCACGGAGCAGCAGGCATGTCGCTGGTCAGCGCTGCTTTGGCCCGCGGAGCCACTATTGTTTTACGTAGACGTTTCAGTGTCAGTCGCTTTTGGGAGGATGTTCGTCGTCACGGCGTCACCACTTGTCAGTACATTGGTGAAATATGCCGCTACCTGATGAACCGCCCTCCTCAAATCAATGACGCCGACAACCCATTGAGATCGATTATTGGCGCCGGTCTTCGCAGTGACATATGGGAAGCGTTTCAGCAGCGTTTCGGCATCGAGAATATCTACGAGGGTTGGGGCGCCACCGAAGCCAACTCCGGCATTATGAATCTCGACAACAAAGTGGGTTCATGTGGTCGCATTCCTTTTAAAGAGCGTTCCAATGCCCGCCTGGTTCGATACGACGCTGAAACCGACAGCCACCCCCGTGATGCCAATGGTCACTATATAGAGTGCGAAGCGGATGAAGTGGGCGAGCTTATCGCCATGATTCTGGATATTCCCGGCAGCGGCGCCGGGCGTTTCGAAGGCTACACCGATGAGCAAGCCACGGAGAAAAAAATCCTGCACGATGTATTTGCCGACGGTGACGCCTGGTTCCGATCCGGCGACCTGCTGAAACGGGATGAAGACGATTACTATTACTTTGTCGACCGTGTCGGGGATACCTTCCGCTGGAAAAGCGAAAATGTATCCGCCAGCGAAGCTGCCGATGCCATTTCGGATTTTGATGGACTCGAGAGCCTGAACATCTACGGCGTTGCCGTACCCAATACAGAAGGCCGTGCGGGTATGGCGGCTCTGGTGATGCAATCGGAGGCCGAATTCGATCCGGTTGCCTTCTATGCACACTGCAAAGATCGACTGCCACCCTACGCTGTACCTCTGTTCGTCAGGTTGTGCCAACAGGCCGAGCTGACCACCACGTTTAAGCTACGCAAAGTGGACTTGCAAAAGCAGGGCTACTCACCTGAGCTGGTGAGCGATCCTCTTTATGTTATCAGCGATGCGAATCAACGTTATGTCCCGCTCGACGAACAAAGCCTGGCAGAGCAGCAATTACCTGCATTTATCAGCGCCTGAAAACCAACCACGGCCTACACCGAATGACTTTATCAGGAAACTCCTATGCAATTTGAATTCACTCCAGAGCAACAGGCCCTGCGCGAGGAATTACGCGAGTACTTTCGACAATTGATCACTCCCGAAATTCGCCAAGCCGTGCGTGGTAACGAGGGTGAAGGCGAAGGTGGCGAGGTCTTTCGCAAGGTGGTCCGCCAAATGGGCGTCGACGGAAAGCTGGCTCTGGGTTGGCCCAAACAATACGGCGGTCAAGGGCTTGGAGCGGTCGAGCAGCTGATCTTTTTTGAAGAACTGCGCCTTGCAGACGCACCGATTCCGTTCGTTACACTCAATACCGTCGGCCCGGCGCTAATGGAGCATGGCTCCGAAGAACACAAAGCGAAGTACCTGCCCAAAATTGCCGCGGGAGAAATCCACTTCGCCATTGGCTACAGTGAACCGGGCGCCGGTACTGATCTGGCCTCTTTGTCCACCAGTGCTGAACGCGACGGTGACGATTATGTGATCAATGGTACCAAGGTGTTTACCAGTGGTGCCGGGGGCGCCGATTACATCTGGCTGGCGGTACGCACTGATCCCCAGGCTCCCAAGCATAAGGGCATCAGTATTTTTATTGTACCCACCAACAGCCCGGGTTTTTCCCACTCACCCATCCATACCGTGGGTGAAGTCACCACCAATATGACCTACTACGAAAATGTTCGGGTTCCTGCCAGCGCCTTGGTCGGCGAACTTAACAAAGGCTGGCAGCTGATTACCTCACAGCTTAATCACGAGCGTGTTGGCCTGGCTGCTTTCAATGTCTATGGGCTTGGCTTGTATGACCGTGTTCATGCCTGGGCGAGCAAGGCGCCGGGGTTGAGCGACACCAATATGCTGATCGATGAGCCTTGGGTTCAAACCGCACTGGCGGAAAGCTACGGCCGTCTTGAGGCCATGCGCCTGATCAATCTGCGTATGGCCTGGGATCTGGAGCAAAATCGCATGAGCCCGGCATTGGCCTCGGGCGCCAAGGTTTACAGCACAGAATGTTTGATTGAGGTATATCGCAAGCTGATGGACATTGTGGGCAGCAGCGCCCTGTTGCCTCACGATGTGATCGGCACCGAACTGCTGGGTGATCTTGAAGAAGAATACCGCAAATGCCAGATCACCACTTTTGGTGGCGGCGTTAACGAGGTCCAACGTGATCTGGTAGCAGCATTCGGTCTGGGCATGCCCATGGCGGCGCGATAACAGTATGACTGAACAGCAGGAGACTCCGTTGGATAAGCATCAAGAATTTCGCCAGCAAGTACGCCAGTGGCTACGGGATAACTGCCCGGTCAGTATGCGTACCCCCGCCGCCGAAGACGAACAGATCTGGGGTGGTCGCCATATCGAATTTCAAAGTCGGGAACAGCAACAATGGTTTGAACGCATGCGCGACAAAGGCTGGTTTGCCCCGGATTGGCCCATCGAATATGGCGGCGGAGGTCTGGACCGAAAACAAGCCGCCATACTCAATCAGGAAATGACGCGTCTGCAGTGCCGACCACCGCAGCTGAATCTGGGGATCTGGATGTTGGGGCCGGTGCTGCTGGAGTTTGGCAGCGAGGCGCAAAAGCAAGAGCACCTGCCGAGGATGGCACGCGGGGAAATCCGTTGGTGTCAGGGTTTTAGTGAGCCCAACGCCGGTTCTGATCTTGCCGGCTTACAGATGAAGGCGGAGTCCGATGGTGACGACTACATTGTTAACGGCGCCAAAATCTGGACCTCCTACGCCAATAAATCTGACTGGATTTATGCGCTGGTACGTACCGATCCAAAAGCTGCGAAACACGATGGCATCAGCCTTTTGCTGATCGATATGACCTCCCCCGGCATTGAGGCCAAACCGATTGAACTGATTAGCGGTGAGTCGCACTTCTGCGAAGTCTTTTTTGAAAACGTTCGGGTTCCAAAAGCCAACCTCGTGGGTGAGGTCAATGGAGGCTGGAGCGTCGCCAAACGCCTGATGCAACACGAACGCGCTGCTATTGCCAACTTTGGTGGCGAGTCGGAAAGCCCCTATGTACTTCACCAGCTGGCCAAGGAGTATATCGGCGAACACCAGGGGCGTATCGCTGACCCGGTAATACGCGACCAAGTGGTGAGCATCGACATTAATGAAAAGGCCTTTGCGCTGACTCTGAGAAGAACCATGGAAGAAGCCAAACAAGGCGCCGGTAATGGTGCGGCAACGTCCATCTTTAAATACTGCAGTACGGAACAACAGAAACAGAAAGGTGAGCTGCTTCTAAAGATCCTGGGCAACCGTGCTTTGGGCTGGGAGGGTGACGACTATAGCGACCAAGAGCTGGCAATCACCCGCGACTGGCTACAATCCAAAACGCTGTCTATCGGCGGCGGCACCTCGGAAATCCAACTCAATATTATCGCCAAACGCGTACTCGGTCTTCCCGCTTGACCCGCACTTAGTAAAAGGTAAACACAATGGCTCTGGTACTGTCAGAAGAACAGCGATTTTTACAGGACACGGCAAGGGAGTTTTTTCAGCAGCAATCGCCGGTATCCGCACTGCGCCAATTGCGTGATACCCGCGATGCCAAAGGCTACGATGGGGACGTCTGGCAGCAAATCGTGGAACTTGGTTGGAACGGCATGATCTTCCCCGAGGAGCTTGGGGGATTGGACTTTGGTTTTATGGGGCTGGGTGCGGTACTCGAACAAGCGGGCCATACTCTGAATAGCTCACCACTGTTGGACAGTGTGGTATTGGCGGGCTCCGTTGTGCTATTGGCAGGCAACGACCAACAGCGACGGGAATTGATCCCAGCGTTGATTGAGGGCCGCTTGAGGATTGCTCTGGCTTTGGACGAAGACTCGCATCACAACCCTGCAACAACGGCGTTGCGAGCCTCTCCCCGTGACAACAACTACGAGTTAAACGGACAAAAACGATATGTCGCCAACGGCGGCAATGCCGAGCACTTGATTGTGGTTGCGCGTACCTCAGGCGAGCCCGGCGATCAAGCCGGATTGAGTCTGTTTTTGGTTTCTGCCAACGATATCCAAAAACAGGCCAGCACTCGCATCGACAGTCGCAACTGCGCGAACCTGACTTTTGATCAGGTAACTGTATCCGAAAACGCTCTGCTAGGTTCCGCGGGAGGCGCCTTTCCAGTATTGGATCAGGCTTTGGACCGCGCGCGTATTTGCGTATCCGCTGAGATGCTGGGTAGTGCCCAGGAATTATTGGACCGAACCGTTGCCTATTTAAAAGAACGTAACCAGTTTGGCGTGCCCATCGGCTCCTTCCAGGCGCTGCAACACCGAGCCGCCATAATGTTTGCCGAACTGGAACTGGCCCGCTCCACGGTGATGGCGGCGCTGGAAGCGCTGGATAGCAAAGAGGCCACCACTGAGGAAGTTGCTACACTGGCGAGCCTGGCAAAGGCCAAGGTCGGCGAAGTGTGTCAGCTGATCAGCAACGAAGCCATTCAGCTCCATGGCGGTATCGGAGTCACCGACGAATTGGAAATCGGTTTTTTCCTGAAACGGCTGCGAGTGGCGGAACAAAGCTTTGGCAACACCGGTTTTCACCGCAGCCGCTTCGCGACACTTAACGGCTACTAAAGATGAAATAATAAGCAGGCACAGACTGGAAGCCGGTCAGCTAATTTCCTGACTGGCCAGATACTCTTCGTAGGTCCCCTGAAAATCGATCAACTGCTGATCCTTGATCTCGATCACCCGAGTGGCCAGGGAGGAAACAAACTCACGGTCGTGGCTGACAAAAATCAGTGTGCCTTCGTAGTGCTCAAGGGCCAGATTAAGTGCTTCAATGGACTCCATGTCCAGATGGTTGGTCGGCTCATCCATCAGCAGGACATTGGTTTCCTGCATCATGAGTTTACCAAACAGGAGCCGGTTCTTTTCACCACCTGAGCAAACCTTGACCTGCTTTTTAAATTCATCCGACGAAAACAGCAATCGCCCCAGAGTTGCACGCACAATTTGATCATCATGACTGGGCTTGCGCCACTGGCTCATCCAATCAAACAGGTTTAGATCGCAGTCAAAATCCGCGGCACTGTCCTGTGGGCAGTAGCCCAGAGTGGCATTTTCCGCCCACTGAATCTTGCCATGATCAGGTGTCAATTCATTCATCAAGCAGCGCAAGAACGTTGTCTTGCCTGCGCCGTTGTCGCCGATTACCGCAAGACGAGTACCGGCTTCCAAAATAAAATTACCGTCATTAAATAAGGGCTGACCATCAAAGCCATGGCCAAGCGTTTCCAGAATCAGTGCCTGACGATGCAGCTTCTTTTCTTGCTTAAAGCGAATGTAGGGGCTGACCCGGCTGGAAGGCTGAATGTCTTCCAATTTGATTTTGTCAATCAGTTTCGCCCGTGAAGTGGCTTGCTTTGCTTTCGATGCATTGGCTGAAAAACGGCTGACAAACTGTTGCAGCTCGGCGATTTGAGCTTTCTTTTTAGCATTTTCCGACTGCAAGCGTTCACGGGCCTGGGTTGAGGCGGTCATAAAGTCATCATAGTTACCCGGATAGATCCGTAACTCACCGTAGTCAATATCCGCCATATGGGTGCAGACGGAATTCAGGAAATGCCGATCGTGAGAAATAATTACCATAGTGCTCTTGCGTTCGTTGAGCACCTCTTCCAACCAGCGAATCGTGTCAATATCCAGGTTGTTGGTCGGCTCGTCCAACAATAGAATATCCGGGTCAGAGAACAGCGCTTGTGCCAGCAGTACCCGCAGTTTCCAGCCAGGAGCCACTTCGCTCATGGGACCAAAGTGCAAACTCTCCTCGATACCGGCACCCAACAGAATCTCGCCGGCGCGACTTTCGGCACTGTAGCCGTCCATTTCCGCAAATTTCACTTCCAGATCAGCCACCTTCATGCCCTCTTCTTCGGACATCTCAGGCAGAGAATAGATACGATCACGCTCCTGTTTCACCGTCCACAGCTCGGTGTGCCCCATAATCACTGTATCGATAACACTGTACTGCTCAAACGCAAACTGATCCTGATGCAATTTGCCAATGCGCTCATTGGGTGTGATCGTCACGTTGCCCGCGCTGGGCGCCAGGCTACCGTCCAGGATCTTCATAAAGGTGGATTTACCACAGCCGTTGGCGCCAATCAGGCCATAGCGGTTGCCGCCACCGAATTTGACGGAGATATTTTCAAACAGCGGCTTGGCGCCAAATTGCATGGTGATATTAGCGGTGGTAATCAAGGGGCATATCCTGAGTGGAAGCTATCAAAAGGGTGTGAATAAACGGGCGCTACTATAGGGATTTACTGTGTTTGTGTCGAGCGAAACTGTATAAACCTTATACGAAAAGGCTACAATCCCTGAGGTGTCACGGCGACCAAGAAATCACGCATATCCACCCCTTCCGGAACCTGGATATACCCCTCAATCACCAGCGCAGCGATTCCATGTACCAGCGACCATGCCCCCAGCGCCTGGTTCTTGCCTTTTTCCGGGTCACTGTGGATCTTGGAGAACGCCTGCACCAGCAGCACAAAGGGGCGTTTGCTGCTGATGATCAACTCCTCAGATTTGGAAACCGGGCTGGCGGCATCGGGTGCTTGCTTCTTAAGCCCCAGCCCCTGAATCTGCCCAAGCATCAACCGATACAGCTCAGGGTTTCCAGTGGCGAATTCCAGATAGGCCGAGCCATAGACAAGAATCTGTTCACGGGGCGTTTCGCAGCTCTTTCCTTTACTGTCCATGGCATCGGCCAGACGGTCGAAACCCGTCTCAATCACCGCTTGGAACAGCTCTTTCTTGTTCTTGAAGTGTGCGTAAGGTGCCATATGCGACACCCCTACCTCTGCTGCGATCGCCCTCAAGGACAGCCCATCGGCGCCCACGCGGTTGAGAATCTCATAGGCGGCGTCGATCAATGAACTCTTGAGATCACCGTGGTGATAGCTGCCCTCAGCTTTATTGATTTTCTTATTGGAGCCCATTTACGACCTTGGCAAATCCCGCCAAACAACCCAAAACCGCGCCACTATACCACCCTACCAGAGTCTGCAGCCACAAATGCCACCAAATATTTACAACGTAAAGATTGACAGGAGTAATGCTGCCTTGTAATTTACACTGTAAAGATTGCATACAGGGACAACGAGGACCCAGCATGACTCAAATTGATGACTCTTATTTTGAACCAGTTGATGACTCTTGTTTTGATACGGTTGAAGACTCTTATTTTGATGCAATAGTCATTGGAGCCGGAAATGCCGGCCTCACTGCAGCCACCGCGCTCCAACGGGGTGGAGCCAAAACCCTGTTGCTGGAGCGGCATAATATCCCTGGCGGCTGCGCAACCTCTTTTGTTCGGGGCCAGTTTGAGTTTGAAGTCGCCCTGCACCAGCTGAGTGGCATGGGCACGGAGGAACAACCCTTTGTACTGCGCCAGATGTTCGAACAGCTGGGCATCATGGATAAGCTCGAAGTAGTTGAAGAAAAAGAGCTCTACCGTATCGTACTGCCGGGCGAACTGGACGTCACACTTCCCGCCGACTGGGGCGAGATACAGAAACTGTTGATCGAGACCTATCCTGATGAGGCCGAGGCCATCCACCGTTTCATGATCCTCGCGGAAACCATCACCATCGAGGCCTTTATGGCCTTTCCTCACGCGCAAAAACAGTTGAATACCGAGCTGCTGCACAGCTCTTGCCCCAACTATGTCAAATACGGTTTGGTACCCGCCAAACAAGTACTGGACGAGTTCTTTCAGGATCAGGATTTGAAAACCGTACTGGCGGCCTACTGGTGCTATATCGGCATGCCCACCAAAGATCTTCCCTTTGTTGATCTTGCGATGATGATCTACGCCTACGCCGCCTTTAAACCCTGCCATGTACGGGGTGGCTCCCAGGCGATCTCCAGCGCGCTGCTGGAATCCTTCCAGCAAGCCGGTGGGCAAGTTCGCTTTAATTGTGGGGCACACAAAATACTCACGAAAAATGGAAAAGTTATCGGCGTAAGCGCCGAAGATGGTCAAGAGTACCGCACCGCCACGGTGGTCTCCAACACCAGCCCTATCCACACCTATAATGAACTGCTGGACACCGACAACCCACTACCGACGGTTGCCGAGGATATGAAATCCCGACGCCTGGGAACCTCCGCTTTTGTCCTCTACGTAGGACTCGACTGCTCACCGCAAGACATCGGCGTGACCGCAGCTTCAAACTTTATTATCGACGAGCGCGACGAAGAACATGCCTTTGAAGCCATGAAAAGCCTGGCGCCGCCGCCCAATATCATGATGACCTGCTACAACCACGACGATCCCAGCTTTGCCCCACCCGGCAAAAGCGCCCTGTCGATCCTGTGCCTGCAGTACGGTCAGCCCTGGGAATCCGTGCCGCCGCGAGATTATGCACAGACCAAATACCAATTCGCCCAACACCTGCTCGACCAGGCAGAAAGAGTCTTCCCCGGTATTCGTGAGCACATTGAGGAAATCGAAGCCGCCACCCCACTGACCATGATGCGGTACCTCAATACCCCCGGCGGTGCCATCTACGGCTTCGACCAAAATATTCAGGACGGCCCCCTGTTTCGCGAACGCATGGACGCCATCAAAGGCCTGTACCTGGCGGGCTGCTGGAATGGCATGGGTGGCTTTCAGCCAACCTATATGGCGGGAGAAAGTACCGCCAGAGCCGTACTAAAACATCTACAACAGATAGAACCGCAAATCGCCCACGAGGAGGCTGCTGAAAATGCCTGAACAAACCACTGAAAAACAAGCCTTCCTCAACCAACTGCACGGCTACCAGGAAGGGATTAAACACAAACAAGAACTGGAAAGCTGTGGCTCAGATTTCGCAGATCACCGAGGTAAAGTCGCCAACACCATTGCCACCCTGCACCCCAAACGCCTCGACCTGACCGTGGCAGAAATCATTGACGATACCGCGTCCACTAAAACTCTGAGGCTGGTCTCGAGCGATGACCGTCAACTGCCTCCCTTCCAGGCGGGGCAGTATATCAACCTGTTCGTCAACATCGACGGAGTTGAAACCGCCAGACCTTACGCCATCTCCTCAGCACCATTGACTCGAACTCACTACGACCTGACCATCAAGCGCGTAACACCCGGTTATGTTACCCACTTCCTATTAGACCGGGTTAAAGTCGGCGACAGATTCCAGAGTACTGGCCCAATGGGCACCTTCTACCACAACCCCCTATTCCACGGAGAAGATCTGGTATTCCTGGCGGGAGGCTCCGGCATTGCCCCCGCCATCAGTATGATTCGAGAAATCGCAGACCGGCAACACCCGTATCGCTTTCATCTGATCTACGCCTCAAGCTATGAAAATGACATTATTTTTGATCAAGAATTGAAACAACTGTCTGAGCAACTGCCAAATCTGATTCTGGATAAAGTGATCTCCCGCCCCACCAAGCACTATGAGGGTTTGACCGGACACCTGAGTGCAGAATTTATCCAACAGCGCCTCGAAACAATAGAAAACAAAATGTTCTATATCTGTGGCCCCACACCCTTTAACGAATACTGCGCGCAACAGCTAAGCACCCTGGCCGTAAAACCCAGGCACGTAAGAATCGAAGCCAATGGTCCCCCCAAACACCCGGAGCAACAACCGGGATGGCCGCAGCAAATCATTCCGACACAAGAAATCACAGTAACAGTACAAGGTGGCGGGAGCTTTAAAACACCGGTCAACGAACCGCTGCTAAATGCCCTGGAACGCAACGGCTACGGAACCGAAAACGCCTGCCGCTCTGGAGAGTGCAGCCTCTGCCGAGTAAAAATCACCAAAGGCAAAGTCTTCAACCCATCTGAAGCGCACCTGAGAACAACCGACCAACAATACGGCTGGTGTCACTCCTGCGTGGCGTTTCCACTGGAGGACATTGAAATCCAACTCTAAAATATTGAAGCACCCAACATCGGATACCGCGGTGTAAAGGGTGGCTGGGGGTTCCTTTTTCGGAGCTTAAAGAGGGGCGCCCGACTGCTCCGAAAAAGGAACGCCCAGCCGCCCGTTGAGGCACTGAACTGCGCCCAGTCTCAACAGACACTACGAATAAACCGGCTTAATCGGTAAAGACCGATACCGCTTACCGGTCGCCGCAAAAATCGCATTCGTCAAGGCCGGCGCAAACGTCGGCACACCCGGCTCACCCAGCCCCGTCGCCTTATAATCATTTTCGGCAAAATGAACATTGATAATCGGAGGAACTTCACTGGTTCTCAACACCGGATAATCATGGAAATTGCTGTTAACAACCTCCCCGTCCCGAAAACTGATCTCCGTATACAAAGCCAGAGACATCCCCATCACCACAGCCCCCTCCATCTGCGCCGTAGCCCCGTCCGTATTCAGCACCTCCCCACAATCGACCGCACAATCCACACGATGCACCTTAATATCATCACCGATAACCTCGACCTGGACCACCATCGCCAAATAACTCTCAAAGCTGTAGTGAACCGCAATACCCAAGCCCTGGTTTTGCGGTAACTCCTTGCCCCAACCCCCTTTTTCAGCGGCCAGCTCAAGAACCGCCAAAGACCTCTCCACCTGCTCAGCCTGATCCGGGTCCTTATTGTTATGATAAAGTTTGCGAAAGAACTCCAAAGAATCCATCCCGGACTGATAAGCCAACTCATCCGTAAAAGAGTTAAACGCAAACCCCTCAAACAATGCCCTCACCGCACGATACCAGCCAATGCGTGTATGCGCCGGCGCGTGCCCGGACTCCACCTCCAAATTCCTAATTCCGTACGGATGATTAATGACCGCGCCCAACTCCTGCTCCCGGGGCCACTCAATCGACGGATCAAACGTAGAAGCAATGGTAGGAAACGCACTGCGATGCAACCAACCAGTGACATTGCCCTCCGAGTCCACTGCCCCTTCGAGATGCTGTACACTGGTGGAATGATAATAGCCCGTCTTGGTATCCTCCTCCCGTGACCAAGCCAGCTGCACCGGTGCCCCAACGGCCTGCGATAGTGCTGCCGCCTCCTGAACGTAGTCACACTTAAACTTACGCCCAAAAGCTCCGCCCGAAATCATCACGTGCACCAAAATATCCTTTGGAGCCCTGCCCAAATAAGCACCCAAGGTACGCTGAATACCTTCCGGATCCTGTGTCGATGCCCATACCTCACAGGCATCCTCGGTGACTGAAACCAAACTCACCATGGGCTCCATGGGCGAATGGGACAAATGACCCTGCACATAAGTCGCTGAGTGTGTCACCTTGGCTGCGTCAAACGCCGCTTTAAGGTCCCCTCTTTTGAACACCGGCTTTGCTGGCTTTTCCACCTGCTCCACCATCGCTGCTTTATAGGCATTGGTGTTATAGCCGCCATGAGGCCCACGGTCCCACTCAATCTTCACCTTTGCCAGCGCCTGCTGCGCCGTCCAGGTATTATTGGCTACCACCGCTATGCCACCCAGTGAACCGTAAGGTGCTTGGAAACGCGGGATGTTAACCACCTTTTCAACACCCTTCATCGCCTCAGCTTCAGAGGCATCAAAAGATTTAACCGAACCACCGTAAACAGGCACGTGTTTAATTGCGGCAAACTTCATTCCGGGGATACGCGTATCAATACCGTAAGTGCGCTCTCCAACCACCACCTTACCCAGATCGTGGCGGGGCAATGGTTTTCCGATATAACGATACTGATCCTTTGTCTTGAGCGCAGGCTTTTCCGGAACCGGTAACTCCGCTGCGATGGCAGCCAACTCCCCGTAACTCAGTCGAGCTTTCAATTTACGGTTATAAACAAAATGGTTCTCCGCATAGCAATCGTCCACCTCCGCCTGCCAGATTTTGGCGGCTGCAGTAACCAGCATCATGCGAGCAGAAGCTCCCGCTTCACGCATGGGCACATACATGGTATTAATGCTGCGTGACCCACCAGTCGCCTGAGGGCCATACTTGTCACTGTCGCCATCAGCCTGTAATACCGTCACTCTGGACCAATCCGCTTCCAACTCATCGGCTACCGCTGCTGGCAGCGCTGTTGAAATCCCCTGCCCCATTTCGCAGCGGCCACAATGAATAGTAGTATTGCCCTCAGAATCGATTAAGACAAACGCATTGGGTTCAAAATGTTCCGAGTGACCTGCGGTCGCATTACCAGCGGGCAACATCACACCAAGCGCGACCCCACCCGCTGCCGTTCCGGAGACTCTTAAAAAATCGCGACGCGATAATTTGAATACGCTCATGACTTCACCTCCTGCATCTGCACAGCTGCAGAAGCGATGGCGTTCTTGATACGGTTGTAGGTACCGCAACGGCAGATATTGCCCTGCATCCCCTGCTCGATTTCTTCCTGAGTGGGTGTTGGGTTTTGCGCCAGTAAACTTGCAGCGTTCATAATTTGACCTGCCTGACAATATCCGCATTGCGGCACCTTGTGTTCTATCCAGGCCCTCTGTAAGGGATGGTCACCACTATCGGACAGTCCTTCAATGGTCGTCACCTGCTTACCAACCGCCTGGTTAACAGGTGTAACACAAGATCTGACGGCTTCACCATTGATATGAACCGTACAAGCACCGCACAATGCCATCCCACACCCAAACTTGGTACCGGTAAGATTCAGCTCGTCTCGCAGATACCACAGCAGCGGCATATTGCCATCCACGTCTACAGTCTGCTCTTTACCATTAATAATGATTTTATCGCTCATGACTCACTGCCCCTGCAATAACCGGGTTTCCGGTAAGAATAAAAATTGGCAATAAGGTTAAACCCTGCCACACGGCATATCAATGGATGCTGACCCAAGTAAAAAGTTCAAAGCCTGGCAAAGATGAAAGTCAAACAAATATATAGATAATTATTTATTTCAATATTAGATAATATCTATTTTTGTCTATATAGAAAACATGCAACACTGATGCTGTCAATTGATTACCGTTTCGTCAGACACACAGAAAGGAGTCAGCAAATGATGCACAGACCCCATTTGGCTCTGGCCATTTCACCTCATGAAAGGCTCAGCGAGCAGCATTGCAACGTTATGGACTACGCGGAAGCCACGCAGAGTCGCGTCACCCTGCTAACCGTCATCGATTCCCTAAAAAACAGCCCGGCGGTAGTCCAGGAGGCCTACTCACCGATGGAGCTCCTCGCGATTGCCGAAAGAAACCTGTCGGAGCAACTGCGGGGAGCCATCCAAACCTGCCAGAGCGGCTACCCAAACATTCGATTCGACTACCAAGTGTTAAAGGGAACTGCCTATCGGGAAATCCTCCGTTATTGTACATCCCATCAGGTCGACATCATCGTAACGGGTGCCGCAAGAATCGTCCGCAAAACAGATCTTATTTTAGCAGCACCACTAAGCACTTGATGCGCAAATCCCCCATTTTAGTCTGGGCAGCCGCTGAGCAAACCAGTGCTCGACTGGAGTCTATAGTTGTCGCCCTGGACGTCCAATTTGGTGACGATCAAGTGGCCTGTGACAGATTGAACCACCAGCTTCTAAAACAAGCATTTGCGATCTCCACCGCACTTAAGTGCCCGATTACTGTGCTTCATGCCTGGCAGCTTTACGGTAAAGAATTCCTCAAATACTGGTCTAAAAAAGATGACTTGTGTATTGCCCGATTGGCGGAACAGGAATTTAACGCACGTCGAAAACAGATTCTAAAAACCATTGAACAATTCGATATGAGTCGGATACAGCTTAAATTTATCGAGGGTCCACCAAAGTCCTGTATCTCCGATTATCTCAATACCGTTGAATCCGGGCTTTTGATCATGGGAAGTGTGTGTCGCACAGGATTGCCTGGTCTGTTTATTGGTAATACTGCTGAAACGGTTATTGACTCTGTATCCTGTAACGTTCTGACTGTAAAACCCTCAGACTTTGCCTCACCGATTCAATTTGAATCATCCAAGCTGGAGAGGGTCTGACGTGAAGATAGACTCGGATGACATCCTCACGCTGAAACTCTACGCTATCGTAAAATTTTGCGTGCGACTCTTATCGATTTTTATGGTGTTCGTCATCATTATGGGTGTCGTCGATGTAGGCTGGACTATCTGGCAAAAGCTGATGTCAGCACCCAAGTTTATCTTGACTATCTCCGACATGCTGGCAACTTTTGGCGCTTTTATGGCGGTGTTAATCGCGATCGAAATCCTGATCAACATCACCATATATCTGCGGGAAGATGTTATTCACGTCAAGATCGTCATGGCCACCGCCCTTATGGCAATCGCCCAAAAGGTGATCATTATGGACTTTGAACAGCTGGAGCCGTCGTACGTCTACGCAATTGGTGTCGTCGTGGTCGCCATGAGCATAGGTTACTGGATGGTTCACAAACTCCCAAGCGCCAGCCAAAGCTAATCGAAACTGGCGCTTAGTGGTATAGCTCTGCAATATACTGTTCGGCTACACCGGACCACAGAAATCGGACTTTCTCTGCGGCATTGCCAATTTGACCCCAAGCGTCCGGATCGTCCTTACTTAAGGCTAAACACGATTCCAAACGCCGCACCATATTCTCAGCCTGCTGCAAAGGCGAATCCCCAGTAAACGCAAACCCGTTGATACCATCCGCAACCGTATCCACCAGTCCCCCAACGTGGTGTACCAGACAAGGCTGCCCCGCCCGCATTGCCAGCATTTGGCTAATGCCGCAAGGTTCAAACGAACTCGGCATCAGGAACAAATCGCCATTGGCGTAGATCGACAATGACAGGGGTTCGGAATAACCGCACAAGAAAATCAGATTCGCGCGGGCCTCGGCGATGGAAGCGAAAAACGCCTCTTGTCCCTTATCACCACTGCCCAGCAGGACAAGACGATCAGCCTCATCCAATCGATCCAACAAATGCTCCAAGGCACTGCGACCGTCCTGCATCGGCTGTTGCAACAAGCGTACCTTCTGATCGCTGATACGTCCGATAGACGTCAACACCAGTCCACTGCAGTCACCGGCCTCTCGCTGACCTCTCCAGCGGGCAACCCTCGCCAACGCAGTATCATGCCGCTCAGGCGTGTCACCAGACAACCGCCATTTACGCAGCATCTCTTCCATCAGCACCAAACAGTCATCTAGCCCGCCGACATCGGTAAATTCAGGCCCATATTCGCAACCATTGAGAATCCCAACCAGGCGTCCCTCCTCGGCTGCCCGGCGCAAGTCATCCTCCAGTCCCTCGCCACCAACAAAGCCCAACTCAGGCTGACTGGGCTTCTGAATCTCTCCAATATAGGTCGGCGATACCCCATGCACCTTGTGGCATAAATTGATGGCCGCTCGCATCGGGTTATAACAATTTTCATAACGGGGATCGCGAATCGCCTCGTAATCAAACGCCAACTGACGATACCAATTCTCCAACGCTGAATCGTCCCAACTGAACGGACGAATACCCTGCAGCGAAAGATTGTGAATGGTATAAACCATCCGCGTATCCCCCAGCGAATGATAGCGCGGGTGATAATGCGCCAATACCGCCAGCAATGCCGTATGCCAGTCGTGCAAATGGATAACCTCAGGCTCACCGAGATGCTTTTCTATCAGCGCCTGGGCAACACCGATACAGAACAAGGCGAACTTGGACGCATCGGTGGCGAACGGCTTACCGGGTTCATCATCACAATAAATACGGCCATCACCCAAGGGGGCCAGCATCGGGTGGTCGACCACCCAGGTGCACAGATTCGGATAATTCTCATCGCTGGGCAGGCGAGACAGAGTCAATGCCTGGTCTTCGCCACGAAAGTTCACCACCAACTCTGCCACCACTTGCGTGCCCGGAAGGCGGGAGAACTTCTGGTATCCCGGCATCACCACATCCACCTGGTGATCCAAGCGGCTCAGGGCGCGGGGAATATCGCGAATCACATCCCCCATACCACCCACTTTGCCGCCGCCCAAGGCGCCGTTTTCAGCGGCAACCATTAGTATCTTCATGTTGTTGCTATGCCTCCAGGGTTGGCAGTTTGATCAGGTAATCACATCCGGCGCCGTGCGGCCCGTGAATTCTTCGATGCCTGCCAAGGCATCTGCCGCCGCAATCACATCTGCCAGTGCCCGTTGCGCATCCATGTTCATCATCGCGCGGTCGCCTTCGTAGCGATCATAGTAAACCCGCAATGTTGCTCCCGCCGTGCCGGTACCGGAAAGGCGGAACACTACCCGCGCACCGCCTTCAAAATAGATTCTTACCCCCTGGTTAGCACTTTCGCTGCCGTCAACGGGATCCACGTAGTGAAAATCGTTGGCACTTTCCACCGTCAGGCCGGCAAAACTCTTACCCGGTAAGTCACTCAGACTTGCGCGCAATTGTTGCACCAATTTCGCTGCGTTTTCGGCGTCGACCGCTTCATAATCGTGGCGACTAAAGTAATCGCGACCATAGCGTTCCCAGTGCAACCGCACCAGTGATCGGGCCGGTTGTCCCAAGGTGGCAATAATATTCAGCCAGAACAGAACTGCCCATAGGCCGTCTTTCTCACGAACATGATCTGAGCCGGTACCAAAACTTTCCTCACCGCACAGGGATATCTTGCCGGCATCCATCAGGTTACCAAAAAACTTCCAGCCCGTTGGCGTCTCAAAACAGGGAACATCCAAAGCTCTGGCGACACGATCCACCGCACGGCTGGTGGGCATGGAGCGGGCCACTCCGGCGATACCTTCCGAGTAGCCGGGTACCAGATGAGCATTGGCTGCCAGCACCGCCAGAGAATCGCACGGATTGATATACATGCCGCTGCCCAAAACCATGTTTCGGTCGCCATCGCCGTCAGATGCAGCCCCAAACGCCAGTGGGGCATCGCTATTCATCTTGGCGACCAACTCTTTGGCGTGAACCAAATTGGGGTCCGGATGGCCTCCGCCGAAATCCTCCAGGGGTACGGCATTGATAACGGTGCCTGGCTCGGCACCGAGGCGTTTTTCCAGTATCTCTACCGCGTAGGGGCCGGTTACCGCGTGCATGGCGTCGAAGCACATGTGAAAACGGTTGTGGGTTAACAGGGAGCGGATTTTTTCGAAGTCAAAAATCTCCGCCATCAGATCGGCGTAGTCAGCCACCGGATCAATGATTTCAATTTGGGTATCCTCGATCTGACTGACGCCAATCCGGTCGAGATCCAGATCCCCGGCTTCCGCAATCAAGTATTGATCGATAGTGGTGGTGGCTTCATAGATCGCATTGGTGACCGTCTCTGTAGCCGGGCCACCATTGACGCCGTTGTACTTGATGCCGAAGTCTTCTTCGGGCCCGGCGGGATTGTGGCTGGCGGAAAGGATAATGCCGCCCTCAGTGCGGTGCTTGCGGATCACACAGGAGGCGGCGGGGGTTGATAGGATTCCGCCCTGGCCGATGATCAGTTTGCCGAAGCCGTTGGCCACGGCCATCTTGATAATGGTCTGAATCGCCTGGCGGTTAAAGTAGCGGCCATCGCCCCCGATCACCAGGGACTTGCCCTGGCAATCGCCAATCACATTAAAAATACACTGAACAAAATTCTCCAAATAGCCAGGCTGGGAAAACTCCCGAACCTTTTTTCTCAAGCCGGAGGTGCCCGGCTTTTGCCCTTCAAAGGGACTCGTCGTTACGGTCTTAACTGCCATAATCTTCTCTCTTTATACGTATGGTGGCCCGACCGGTCCGGGTCGCGCCACTTTGGCTAATGGTTTCTCACTCCCATTGGTCTCCATCAGGCTTTTGCATCACGCTTTCTGTTATGCGAAGCCCTCGGGCTGGCCCAACATCCCCCTTGTCACCAGTACCACACCCTTATCAGTTACCCTCAAGCCATTGGCCTTATCCTGCTCCGCATTATGGCCGATTATCATGCCATCGGGTACCGTCACCCCCCGGTCGATAATGGCATTGCGAATTTTCACATTCTGGCCAACGGTGACCTCGGGCAGAATCACTGAGCGTTCCACCTGGGAGTAACACTCGATGCGCACGTTGGAGAAGAGCACCGAACGCTTGACCTCTGCGCCGCTGATAATGCAACCTCCGGACACCATCGATTCCACCGCGCTGCCACAGCGATCCTCAGCGTCAAACACGAATTTCGCCGGCGGCAGCTGCTCCTGATAGGTCCACAGCGGCCAGTCGCCGTCGTACATATCAAACTTCGGCTCCGTGTCGATCAGCTCCATATTGGCCTGCCAGAAGGAATCCAGGGTGCCGACATCGCGCCAATAGGCTCGGTCACCGGTTTTCTCATCACGGAAGGGATAGGCGTGCACATGGTTCTTATCGATAATGGCCGGAATAATGTCGTTCCCAAAGTCGTGAGAAGACGAACCATCCCCCGCATCCCGGATCAATTGATCAAACAGGAATTCCGTATTAAAAATATAGTTACCCATGGAGGCCAGGGTCAGACCGGGTTTACCGGGGACCTGGGCGGGTTCGGCCGGCTTTTCCTGAAAGCCAATCACACGGCTGTCTTCGTTTACCTGCATCACACCAAAGGCATTGGCGGCTTCCTCGACGGGAACCTCCAGACAACAGACGGACATATCCGCACCGCTTTCCACGTGCTCCACCAGCATGGCACCGTAGTCCATCTTGTAGACGTGGTCGCCGGAAAGCACCAGCACATAGTCCGGTTTTTCCGCGCGGATAATATCCAGATTCTGATAAATGGCGTCCGCGGTGCCCTGATACCAGTCATCGGAATAGCGCTGTGAAGCTGGCAGAATTTCCACAAACTCGCCAAGCTCTTTCTTAAAGTGACTCCAGCCGCGAACAATGTGACGAACCAGGGAGTGCGCTTTGTACTGAGTGAGAACGCCCACTCGCCTCACTCCCGAATTGATACAGTTCGACAAGGGAAAGTCGATGATTCGGTATTTGCCGCCAAAATACAATGCCGGCTTTGCGCGCCAGTCGGTCAGTTCATAAAGCCTCGACCCTCGTCCCCCCGCCAGAATCAAGGCAAAGGTTTTTTTGGTCAGGCGGCTGACGTAGCGTGGATTTTGATCTTCCATAGCAGTTTACCTTTTTATTAGGTTTTAGTACGACTGGCGCAAGCGAAACTCTTGGACCTAAGCTTGTTTGTGCCAGATATCGTCTCGGTACTCACTGATGGTACGGTCACTGGAAAAGTGTCCGCTGCATGCAGTGTTGAGAATACTCATGCGAGCCCAGGCTTGCTTGTTCTGGTAAGCCTCGGCCACTTGCTGCTGCGCCTCAATGTAGCTGCGAAAATCCGCGGCTGTCATCCAGGGGTCGGTGGCGCTGCGAATACTCGCGGACACCGGATCGAAGATACCATTTTCAAACAGGTTGAAATGGCCACCCTCCAGCAAATTCATCACCCGGGACAAATCCGGGTCTTCGTCGATAATGCGATTGGGATCGTAGTCTCCTTTCATCGCCTCGACCCCGTCGGCGGTTAACCCAAACAAGAAGAAATTGTCGTCACCGACCTGTTCACGAATTTCAATGTTGGCACCATCGAGTGTGCCGATGGTCACAGCGCCGTTCATCATAAACTTCATATTACCGGTACCCGAAGCTTCCTTACCGGCGGTAGAGATCTGCTCGGAGAGATCCGTACCTGCGCATATGGTTTCCATGGCTGTCACGCAATAGTCCGGGAGAAATGCCACCTTCAACCAATCCTGCAACTGTGGGTCGCGGTTAACCACTTGCGCCACATTGTTGATCAATTTGATAAAGGTTTTGGCCAGGGCGTAACCAGGAGCGGCTTTACCGCCGAACAGCACACAGCGGGGCTGCATGCCCTCGGTATCGCCGCGGCGCACACGGTCATAGAGGTGAATGACATGCAGAACGTTCAATAATTGGCGTTTGTATTCATGGATACGCTTCACCTGCACATCGAACATCATGCTGGTATCGAAACTCACATCACACTTCTCGCTCACCATCTGGGCGAGCCTTTTCTTGTTGCGCGTCTTAATGGTCAGGAATTTCTTGGCAAAGGCCGAATCATCGGCAAAAGCCCTTAGTTTGGACAATTGCTGGTGATCATGCACCCACTCGTCGCCGATCGATTCATTGATCAGATCTTTCAATTCCGGGTTGCAGTGAGCCAACCAACGGCGCGGAGTCACGCCGTTGGTTTTGTTATTGAATTTTTCGGGCCAGAGCTGGAAAAAATCAGCGAACAGACCACGCTTCAATAGATCTGTATGCAGCGCCGCCACCCCATTGACGGAATAACTGCCAACAATAGCCAGGTGTGCCATGCGGATACGTCGGCCGTGCCCCTCTTCGATAATCGACATGCGCTGCTGGCGGTCGTAATCACCGGGCCAACGTTCAGCGACCTCTGTCAGAAAGCGTGCATTGATTTCGTAGATAATATCCAACAATCGTGGCAATAGTTCGCTGAACAAATCCACCGACCAGGTTTCCAGCGCTTCGGGCAGCAACGTATGGTTGGTATAGGCCATGGTTTTGGTGGTAATAGCCCAGGCCTGTTCCCAGCCAAAGCCGTATTCGTCCATTAACAGGCGCATCAACTCCGGCACGGCCACGGTCGGGTGGGTGTCATTGAGTTGAAAGGCATTTTGTTCGGCGAATTCAGTAAAGTCCTTGCCATTGCGGTTGACCCAGCGGCAAATCACATCCTGCAAGCTGGCACTGGCCAGAAAGTACTGCTGGCGCAGGCGCAGGACTTTACCCTGCTCGCTGACATCATTGGGGTAAAGCACCATGGTGATCTGTTCAGCCTGGTTCTTTTCTGCCACGGCATCGGTATAACTACCGGCGTTGAATTCTTCCAGGTCAAATTCATCCGTCGCTTCTGCCTTCCAAAGGCGCAACGTATTGACGGTATCGTTGCGATAACCGGGAACAGGCATATCGTAAGGCACCGCGAGTACATCGTGGCTGTCCACCCAACGCACTTTCTGGCGACCCTTTTCATCTTTGTAATATTCGCTTCGACCAAAAAACTGGACCCGACGGGTGTTTTCCGGGCTTTCGAATTCCCAGGGGTTGCCATTGCGCAGCCAGTGGTCCGGTGTCTCCACTTGATAGCCATTTTTTATTTTCTGGTGAAACATACCATACTGGTAGCGAATACCGTAACCGGTCACCGGCAATTCCAGACTGGCACAACTGTCGAGGAAACAAGCTGCGAGGCGCCCCAGGCCACCGTTGCCCAAACCCGCGTCCATTTCAGCCGCTTCGACTTCTTCCAAATCACAGGCGTATTGCTTCAGTGCCTCACGCACTTTGTCTTCGAGATCAAGATTCAGGACTGCGTTATTGAGGCTGCGCCCCATCAAAAACTCCAGCGACAAATAGTTAACCCGGCGTGGTTTTTCCGCTTTATAGCGGGCACGGGTCTGACGCCATTTGGCTACCAGCTGGTCGCGTACGGTCAGGGCCAGAGCGTTGTACAGATAATGATGAGAACCATCCAGGCCGTCTCGGCCCAGGGTCAGTTCAAAATGGTTCTGCAGTTCGTCTTGCAGCGAACCGCGGTTTACTCCAATGGTATTTGGTTCTTTTGTCATGGTTATTGCACCTCTGTATCGGTGTGTTCCGGTTGCGAGGAAAAGATCCGCACAGACTTAGCCGTCAGTTCGATCACAGTGGCCGAATCATGAGATTCCGAAATCGATTCACCGCTGTCTTTTTCGGTATCAGCCAGGACCCACCAACATCCGCTGGGGCTTGTCGGGAGTCGAAATGCTCGTGCCTTTTCTTCTGCATTGAGAATCACCAGCCATTGTCTTTTTGTCTGGTGAGTCTGGGTCAACAAGTAGCCGAGCAGGCCGGCATCCTGTTGATGCCAGTGGTGATCCTGCATGTGTTCGCCATTGGCGTTGACCCAGGTAATATTTTCGTCAGCTGCCAGCTCGCCGGGCCCGTGTCGGTAACGGTCCGCCAGTAACAAGGGAATCGATCGCCTTATCCGCAGCAATCGTTGCGTAAACGCCAACTGCTTTTGTTGATGTTGATCCAGATTCCAGTCCAGCCAGGTGATTTCATTATCCTGGCAGTAGGCGTTATTGTTACCACCCTGGCTGTGCCCCCGCTCGTCTCCAGCCAACAACATGGGGACACCCTGAGACATCATCAGCGTCGCCAGGAAATTGCGCTGCTGGCGGCGGCGTAGACAGTTGACCTTTTCATCATTGGTGTCGCCCTCGACACCATGATTGGCACTCAGGTTGTGGTGGTGACCATCGCGGTTGTCTTCGCCGTTGGCCTGGTTGTGTTTATGGTCATAGCTCACCAAATCATGAAGCGTAAAGCCGTCGTGACTGGTGACAAAATTAATGCTGGAATGGGGGCGACGGTGACCGGCTTCGTAAATATCGCTAGAGCCATGCAGCCGTTTCGCCAGCTCTGGCATTTCGCCGCCTTCTCCATGCCAGAAACGTCGAACACTGTCGCGATAGCGATCATTCCACTCGCTCCAGGGCTGTGGGTAGTGACCCAGCTGATAACCGTGGGGACCGAGATCCCAGGGTTCGGCAATCATTTTCAAGCGCGACAACAGTGGGTCTTGGGCAATGGCCTGGAAGAAAGTGGAGTGAGGGTCGAAGCCCTCGGAGCCACGCCCCAAACTGGAGGCCAGATCAAAACGAAAACCATCAACCCCCATGGTACCCGCCCAATAACGAAGGCTGTCCATTACCATCTGCAGGACGTGCGGATGCTGGATATTAAGGCTATTTCCGCACCCTGAATGGTTCACGTAATAGCGCGGCTCATCAATCTGCAATTGATAGTAGCTGGCATTATCGATGCCCCGGAAACTTAATGTCGGGCCCAGCTCATCGACTTCACAGGTGTGGTTATACACTACATCCAGAATCACTTCGATACCGGCATCGTGAAACTTATCCACCATGCGCCGGAATTCCATGATGTCCGCACTGTTCATATAACTGCGATGCGGCGCAAAAAACGCCAGCGTGCTGTAGCCCCAATAGTTACTCAGGCCTTTTTTCGTTAAGAAAGGTTCGTTGATAAAACCCTGCACGGGCATCAGTTCCACGGCGCTGATGCCGAGCGATTTAAAGTAATCCACGCTCTCTGCAAGCCCGGCAAAAGTTCCCCGCAGTGGCTGCGGCAAGGCTTCGTTCAAACGACTAAAGCCGCGCACGTGGGCTTCGTAGATCACCGTGGACGCCCAGGAGGTCCGAGGATGATCTATCCCATGCACGTCTGTACTGTCTGCCGTGACAACCGCCTTGGGAACACAATCAGCGTTGTCGCGACGGTCAAAACTGAGATCTTTATCTTCGCTGTCGCTGTCATACCCATAACAACTGGCATGATGCCGATAGGTACCGCGCAACTGTCGCGCGTAAGGATCGAGCAATAATTTATGGTGATTAAACCGGTGCCCGGCCTCGGGCTCATAGGGCCCATGGACCCGATAGCCATAGCACAACCCCGCTTCCACTCCCGGCAGGTAACCGTGCCACACATCGCCGGTTCTCTCCGCCAGCCAGTGCCGGGCAAGTTCCCGCTCACCGCTGGGATCGTATAGAAACAACTCAACCGCCGTCCCATGCTCGGAAAAGAGCGCAAAGTTGCACCCTTCTTGATCCAGGGTAGCACCCAGAGGCATCGCTTGGCCGGGTTCCATTCGCATGGTGGTGTATTAGCCCCGATCGAACTGCAGTATCACCGTCGCCAGAGGTGGCACTGTGATAAAGAGGGAATGCGGCTGGTTGTCCCAGGCTATGTCAGTAGTGTGTAACTCGCCGTTGGCCTGACCACTGCCACCGTAACGCGGATCATCCGTATTCAGACGCTCGCTATAAGCACCGGCATGGGGAACACCCAACTGGTAATCAAAGTGGGTCTGGGGGGTCATATTACTGATCACAACCGCCGGCAGATGCTCGTCACCACCTTTGCGCAACCAGGCAAAAATAGAGTTTTCCTGGCTGTTAAGCTGCAGCCATTCGAAACCACTGCCATCGGCATCCAGCTGATGCAGAGAAGGTAATTGCCGATAGGTCTTATTGAGATCACGGACCAATTCCTGCACACCACGATGAAAGTCGTACTGCAGCAAATGCCATTGCAGACTCTCATCATGATTCCACTCGTCCCCCTGGGCAAATTCACACCCCTGGAACAACAGTTTTTTACCGGGATGCGTCCACATAAAGCCCAGGTAAGCCCGCAGGTTGGCAAAACGCTGCCATTCGTCTCCGGGCATCTTGTTCAGCAAAGAACCCTTGCCGTGTACCACCTCGTCGTGGCTGATGGGCAGGACAAAATTTTCGTCCCAGGCGTAAACCGTACTGAAGGTCATTTCGTTGTGATGATACTGGCGATGGATCGGGTCTTTCTCCATATAGCGAAGTGAATCGTTCATCCAACCCATATTCCACTTGTAACCGAAGCCCAAACCGCCGCCATCGACGGGTTTGGAAACACCCGGCCAGGCGGTGGATTCCTCGGCAATCATCATTATGCCGGGGTGGTTCTTGTACATACGGGAATTGACCGCCTGCAGCAGTGAGATGGCCTCCAGGTTCTCGCGGCCGCCGTGCTCGTTGGGAATCCACTCGCCCTCTTCGCGGCTGTAGTCCAGGTAGAGCATGGAGGCAACAGCGTCTACACGGAGACCATCCAGGTGGAATTCGTCGAGCCAGTAATTGGCATTGCTGATCAGGTAACTCATGACCTCACAGCGGCCGTAGTTATACACCAGCGTATTCCAATCCGGATGAAAACCCTGGCGCAGATCTTCGTGCTCGTACAGGCAGGTGCCGTCAAAGCGGCCCAGACCATGCTGATCTGTGGGAAAGTGCCCCGGCACCCAATCGAGCAATACGCCGATATTGTTGCGATGGCATGCGTCCACGAAATACTTAAACTCATCCGGCGTGCCAAAGCGGATACTCGGTGCGTACATGCCAATGGGCTGGTAACCCCATGAACCGTCAAACGGAAACTCGCTGACCGGCATCAGCTGCACGTGTGTAAACCCCATATCCAGCACGTAGGGAATCAGTTCGTCCGCCAGTTCACGGTAACTGAGATAGCGGTTGCCTTCTTCCGGCTTGCGTCGCCAGGAGCCCGCATGGATTTCATAGATGGACACCGGCTGGTCCAAGTGGGTTTGCTCGGCGCGCTGTTGCATCCAGTCGCCATCGTTCCATTGGTAATCCTGATCCAGAATCACGCGCGAGGCCGTCTCCGGTGGGTGCTGCATGGAGCGGGCATAGGGATCGGCTTTAAGGGGCAGGAGATTGCCTTCGGCATCGATCACTTCATACTTGTACAGCGCATGCTGCGCCACCTCGGGAACAAACAGCTCCCAGATGCCGCAGCCGGGATGTTTGCGCATCACATGGGTACGCCCATCCCAGTGATTAAAATCCGCCACCACGGACACACGACTGGCCGCCGGCGCCCACACGGTAAACAGAACCCCTTCGACGCCTTCGCAGGTTGCTGGGTTAGCCCCCAAAAAGCGATAGGCCTGCTCGTGACTGCCCTGACAGAACAGATAGGCATCGTCCTCGCTGAGCAACGACGGAAAGCGGTAGAGATCTTCCTGATCACGCGTCACCTCCCCCCAGCTCACCCGGTAAAAATATTCGAAGCGATTCTTGCGATTACCCATGGTCGCCTCGAACACACCATCCGGGTGAATGGGTTTAAGGCTGGCAATCTTTTTGCCGGAGGTTCTGGCAATCAATTCAACGCTGTCGGCTCCAGGAAACAGGGCGCGGGCCACCAGCCCTTTGCCATTGGGGTTGTCATGTAAGCCCAGTACGCCAAACGCATCGGCGTGGCGGGCTTGTAACAGGGATTGGATTTCGTCTTGAGTCAGGGTCGGCGCTACTTTGGTCAATCGGGTCG
Organism: Pseudomaricurvus alkylphenolicus; assembly: GCF_011683955.1. Taxonomy (GTDB): domain Bacteria; phylum Pseudomonadota; class Gammaproteobacteria; order Pseudomonadales; family Cellvibrionaceae; genus Pseudomaricurvus; species Pseudomaricurvus alkylphenolicus. Next base: position 326,833 of record NZ_JAAQPI010000005.1, on the reverse strand, counting down.
ATTTGGCCGACTTGCGGTTTTCGCTGCGACTGACTTTGCTACTGGCCTTGGTGGTTGCCTTGCTGTTCAATGTTTGCGTTCCTTGTTAACCGCGGAAAAAATTCTCTGAGCCTGTTCAGTCTCAAACAGCTCAGCTGTATCAATGGATTGTTTGCGACGCCAATTGGGGTATTGCAAATGGGTGCCGGGAATATTCACCGGCGGTAAATCCATTTGCAGGTCTTCCAGTTGCACCAGCAGTAGCTGCGACTGGCTGCGTCCGCAGAGGCGATGGATGGCTTCGCTCAGATCAAAATCAAAAGGGTGATCAACATCGTTTGGCCCCCAGCCGGCAGGAAGAACATGGTGGTGCTGCAACCACTGCAACAACGTATAGCGATGATGAGCGCGCTGTGATTGCTCCTGCTCAAATACTTCCGGGCTGAATAACCCCAGCTGGTCACGACGGCGTAAATCCTCCCCACTCCACCAATCAGCCAGAGACGGAACATCATGATTGGTGATCATCAGCAATGCATCTGCCTGCTGGTGCCCGGGCGCAAAGAACCTGCCCTCGTAATCCTGCTCGAAATACAACAGATTATTGCTGTAAATCCGACTCTGCGTCATCTGTTCACGCAGCTCAACAGGAACGACGCCCAGATCTTCGCCCACCACCAGGCAACGGTTGCGATGGCTTTCCAACCGCAACAACGCCATCAACTCGCGTAATGGGTAGTAAACGTATATGCCGTTGCGGGCATCGCTGCCCTCCTCACCCGGCAGGCACCACCACAGACGCATCAACGCCATAATGTGATCAATGCGCAGCGCGCCGACATTACGCATATTGGTCCTCAATAAACCAATGAAGTGGGCGTAACCGCTCTGCCGAAGCTGCACCGGATTAAGCACTGGAAGATTCCAGTTTTGACCGGTTTCGGAAAAGGGATCGGGTGGCGCACCGATGGTGACGTCCCTATGGTAAAGCCTCGGATTCGCTTGCACCTCGCAGCCCTCGGCCACGGAACCTACAGCCAAATCCCCCAGCAGACCGATACGCATACCGCGCCGTGTCGCTTGCTGTTGGCATTGCCTTAGCTGGTCGCTCGCCAGCCACTGCAGGTACTGGTAGAAGCCGGCATCCTTTTGGTACGCCCTTGCATATCGATTGTGCTGGATCTCATATTCGCAAAACTGTTGCAGCAATTCACCTTGCTTGGCGACAAATTGCCGCAGTGCCTGCCAGCGCTCTGAGGTCTTTTGACCGGCCTTGAGCAGCTGGCTGTACATCAGTTCGAAGACTTTGTATTTGCACCGTAGCACGCGGTCATAGTCCACCAGTTCCAGAGTTCGGAGATCGGCCAGTTCCTGAACAAAAGCGGGGTCCCGTTCCAGTCTGCTGATGTCAGCGCTGGCGCGATATTCAGGCACCTGCTCGGGGTCGATATAGAGCGGACTCAGCAAACGCCGGTCAGAAGGGCTGTAGGGGCTTGGAGTGTCGGCGTTGTCACTTAATGGCGCATGCAGCGGATTGAGGCCGATCATGTCTGCGCCTTGCCCGACAACCAGATCGATCAGCTCCGACAGATCTCTAAAATCGCCAACGCCCCAATTGCGTTCCGATCTCAGAGTATATAGCTGACAGGCTATGCCCCAGATCTTTTCCGACGCGTCGTCAATCTGGCTATAGCCCCTTTGAGGGCACACCGCCACGGTCGCCTGGGCGAATGTTTCGCCGTTAGTCAGCGTCAATTGGTGGTAGCCGCTGGGTATATCACCGGGGAGCGTCCAATTACGGGCGCTGTAGCGTACCTGATCAATATAATAATCACCCGCTTCAACCAGTTCAGCCGGCAGGACTGTGCCCTTAAACTCCGTACCGTCTTCACAGCACAGTTGCCAGTCGAGGCTTTGGCCGAGTTGGTCAGGATGGAGGCGAATCCAAAGTTCAGGGGTAGCTTGGTCAACGACATTGAACGGCTGCAACCACTGGAGCCAGGGACGAGCGTCCAGTTCAAACGCCGCCGAATCGACGGCCGCAGAGTCTTCAGGCCGGTATCCTGCAACGCGCAGGACCTCCAGCCGCCGTTCCCATGGCAGTTGCTGCCTGTGCCCGGAGTAATCAAGGTAGTCCGCCGCCACCCCGGTCAGGTACAACAATTTGTCAAGATTGCTCATGCAGGGTGTCAGTTACCAGCAGACCACATCAGCCACGGCAATAGCCCGCGACTCCCAAGACAAACCTCGCCACATGATCGCAGCAATCCAGAGCCTGTCAACTCATTCAGCCCTTTTTTCAAATTTAATTGAATTAAATGACTAAGTGGTTTTAATGATATTTCACTTAACTTAATTAAACAACGGGGAATTGGCTAACTTACCGGTTATTTCCCTGTAAACAGATCAACATTGGCCGTAAATGCCTTTTTTTACTATTGAAGCGCATCAATCAGTCCCCACCTGTCATGAAACGATTCTATCGCGAGGGGAAAAAGCGGAATTTCCCAAGCCTCAGACCAGCGGAGATAATTCTCTCAGTTATCGAGAGAGAAGAATCTGACCATCTATCGCTAATGGAAACCCACTGGTAACAGCCTCATGACAAAGACCACTGTCTACGAACACGCCATAGCACCTTATAAGGACATTTCAGAAAGCCCGAACAAGAGCGATGAAGCGCAATCAGCCTATCAAAGTGATCGTTACAGCTGCCTTGACAGTTGCCTCGAACTCGCTGGAGGGAATATTACTATTGATGCCTAGCCCAAGGATCGAAAAATTTGCACTGCCCTTGGTGGTGCCGGCATCATCCAGAGCGACGTTGGGCATTGCCACCGACATGCTGGTTAAGTCACGCATCTTCAAAGCACGAAGCTGGTCAGAACCATAGGCGGTGAAATAAAGTCCGATTTTTTATGCACTTCCTTTATCACGGAATAGTTATCACACTCAATCCTGGAAGCTTCATTGCCCTTGAACATCACCAGCCTATCTTTCATGTATTCTGCCAGATGGGGGGCGATGAGGGGCTGTCGGGACCATTCTTCCCTTGTCACCTCTTGTCCCGATGTGGCTCTCTGTACAAGTGGATGTTCCACGATGGACAAGTATTGCATTGGGCTCTGACAGTTTCAAATTCCCAAAATAAGGCGCCGCACCAAAGAAAATGAATCTTATCTTGCGGCCGTACGACATCAGGCGTTCACAATAATTAGTGCGAAGACACCATCAATCGATGAATCCCTTTCATGTGAGACAACTTGCCAGCGTATTTCAGGTGTTCAGCGGGTGGGTTTTCCAGGAACAGCCCGCGGTAGAGAATAACGGTGATCAATTCAGCCATTTCTTCACCAGTGAGCTTGCTGGTGCGCAGCGCCGGATTCTGATCTATATAGTATTCGCGCAGAAGCGACACGCCACTACCCGCCAACCCGTAGACAATCATCAGGGATTCGTCTTCATTCAACCCGGCATCAGGGAAAAGTTGTGGCAGCAAATCGGCGAGCCAGTGCAATTGTCTGAGAGTGGATTGACGGTAGAGCTCCTTGAATTCCTGGTTTTCGTCAGCAAATTGGAACAGGCAACGCATCAAACCGGCGTGTTGGGTGTAATAGTCGACCACAAACTTGTTGTGGGCGTACATTCGCAGATACCAGTCGCCTTTGGGAACGTCTTTTTCAATTTCTTCGAGTTGCTCAAAGCTGTCGAGAAAGTCTTCCAGGACTTCTTCGGTCAGGGACCTTAGATCAGAGAAGTAATGGTAAAACAACCCCATGGCGACACCGGCCTCTTTGGTAACATCACCGACTTTCATTTGGTGGTAGCCGACATTCTCCAGTACCCGAGCCGCTGCTTTTTTGAGCTTTTCACGGGCCGCGGCACCGCGGGCACTGCGTGTCTCACGGGGTTTTGCGTCTTTGATGCTGACCTTTTTGGCCGGGGCTTTGCGTTTGGCTGCCATACTTCGCTTACTTCCCTTCTCTCTTGCCCCGTCGAATCCGGGGTTTGTCTGGATCTGGGGCAAGTATACGTTGGGTTTGAATTCAGCTTCAAGTTTACATATAGCCTATCACAATCTCGTTGATCACCGCCGGCTTGTCCTGGCCTACTACGTGGGTGTGCATTTCCAGGGTGATACGGGTGCCGCTGGAGGAGGCTTCGACGGCCTTGACGCGGTTGCGCATATGGATCCGATTGCCAGCCAATACGGGGCTTGGGAATCGCAGCTTGTCGGAGCCATAATTCACCATGTTGGTATAGCCGGTGACTTCGTAATGCTGCGGCACCGTGAAGCGAGATTGCAGAACCTGTACCAATGCACCCTGGGCTATGGTACCGCCGAAGGGACTGAGCTTTTTGGCTTTTTCGACATCGGTGTGGATCCAATAGTCGTCACCACTCAGCTCGGCAAACCGGTCAATCAGTTCTTGCGTGACTACTACCGGGTTACTCCAAGGACTGAACTCGTCGCTGATCAGGCTCTTGAGCCCCTCGATATCGTTATGGGCAATCTGACGCATAGGGGCTTCAGCTTCAACAACAGATTGTTCAGCGACCTTGGGTTCACATTGGGGCGGTTCGACACTGGTTGCCGTATAGTGCAATAGCGTGCAGTCTTCCCGATCTTCAAACACGGGCTTGAGTCGCATGCCGATTTCAATCCGGTCTTCATCCAGGTACAACAGCGTAGTATTAAGTCGCGGCCCTTCGTCCAGCTGTACCACTGCCAGCTTTTGGGGCAACTCCCCCCCGAATTCGGGCGCTGTTGGCACTCTGCTGAGGGTGTAGCTGTAGAGCGTTCCCTCTCCAGAAACCGTTTTCCATGCCAAATCTGCCGACAGACACTTGGGGCAGTGGTTGCGTGGATAGAAGATCCAATGATCGCAGGAGTTACACTGTTGGATATCCACGCGATGTTCACGCAGGGTTTTCCAATAGTGAGCGGAGGTGTCAGTTGCGACGGGTGCAGGTTTGTTCATCAATCAGTCCCCTTGAAGAATCAGTGCCGTCTGTTCACTCATCACCCCGCCGGTGCCTGAGACATAAACGGTATTGCAGGTTTGCAGTTGGCGTTCGCCGGCCGAGCCCATGATCTGGGTCGCCCCTTCGATCAATTGCGACATGCCACCGGCGGTGCCGGCCTGGCCAAAGCTGAGCTGACCGCCGTGTGTATTTACCGGGAAGTTGCCCTTGTAGGTCAGGTCGTTGTCGGCGACAAAACCCATACCCTCCCCTTTGCCACAAAAACCGGCATCTTCCAGGCTCAGCAGCACCGTGATGGTGTAGCAATCGTAGATACAGGCCAGATCCACATCGGAGGGTCGCACGGAGGCCATATTGAAGGCTTTTTCCGATGCTGGCCCAATGGGGGTTGCCAGCATGTTAGTGGTATAGCTGGGGGATTTGGTGGTCAGTCTTTCACCGCACCCGGTAATCCAGGCAGGGCGTTTGTTCAATCTCTGTGCCACCTCGCGACTGGCAACGACAAAAGCACCCCCACCGGCAACCGGCATAACAATCTCCAGCATATGCAATGGGTCGGCGACCATTTTGCTGGCCAATACATCTTCAATGCTAATGGGCTGGCCAAAGAACAAGGCGTCGGGGTTGGCCAGGGCGTTGATGCGTTGATCCACCGCAATCTTGGCCATAGCCCGCTCGTCATAGCCATACTGATCGGCATAGCGTTTGGCGATCATGGCATAACCGGTATTTTGGGCCATATGGCCATAGGGGATGTCGAATTCCGCTTCCGGCGCGCCATATAAGGTACTGTGTCCGCCGTATCTCATGCTGGCGGCGGCAGCCAAAGGGTCGGCGTCAGGAGCCATGGGCGCCATCCGCTGGGGAATCGTACACACCACCACGTCAGCCAGTCCCAGTTCGATCGCGGCTGCGGCCCGCCAGGCCATAGCCACAGAGCCAGCGCCCCCCAGGTCAACCACCTCGGCAAAGTTCAGCTCGGTGCCCAGATACTCAGCTACAGAAGCCGGTACAAAACTCGCGGCCTCATTAAACCAGGGGCCATTGACGGCCAGGCCGTTAATATCCTTGGCCTCCAGCCCGGCATCGGCAATAGCCAGACGGGTTAGCTCCGCCACCTGATCCAAATGAAACGCCCGCGGCGCCGTGGCGTACTTTTCCGGCTTGTACTGGGCAAACCCCACGATCGCCGCGTTACCTTTTAATCCCATACTGAATACCTGCTTTTGAATCTAGTACTGTTTGCACCTATTGAATTTGGTTTCAATTTCAATAATACGATTAGTTGAATTCGGTTTCAATATTTCTTATGCCCTAATTCGCACTTACTGCTGCTGGAGAAGCGACATTGATCACTTGAACCCGGGTAAATTCGGCCAGACCGAGTTCCGTGTTTTCAACACCGATACCCGACTGTTTGGCCCCCCCAAAAGGTACATCCGGCCGCACCGCTGCGTGCTGATTCACCCACGCGGATCCGCTCTCCAAGCGATTAGCCAGTTCAGCCCCTAATTCCAAATTGTTTGTCCAGATCGAACCACCCAATCCATAGGGCGTGTTGTTCGCCCGTTCGATGACTTCATCAACATCGCTAAACTTGAGAATGGGCAAAATGGGGCCAAACTGCTCCTCGGACACCAAGCGGGAATCGTCAGCCAGGTCAGCCACCAGAGTAATCGGGAAGAAATAGCCCTGCTGTGCCGTGACCACACCGCCACAGAGGAAGCGTCCACCCTCTTCTTGCACCGAACGGCTCAGTTCACAGAGTTTTTCAAACTGCATTCGGTTTTGCACCGGTCCCATGGCCACGCCCTCTTCCAGGCCGTTGCCCTGTTTAATGTAGCCCGCATAGGAGACCAAGGCCTGACAAAGCGCCTCGTAGATATCCTCGTGAACATACAAACGCTTGAGTGCAGCGCAGATCTGGCCGGCGTTGTAAAACGCGCTCCAGAACAGCTTTTCAGTCACGGCGGCTACATCAACGTCATTCAAAACAATCGCTGCGTCATTGCCACCCAGTTCCAGGGTCAACCGCTTCAGGTTGCCGGATGCGCTGGCCATAATCTGTTTACCGGTGTTGGTGGAGCCGGTAAATGACACCTTGTGAATGCCCTCATGAGATGTCATCCATTGACCGAGTTCATTGCCACCGGACAACACGTTAACCACACCGGGCGGAAACGCCTGCCGGCAGAATTCACCGAGCTTCAAGGCCGTCAAAGGGGTATAAGGAGACGGTTTTATGATGATCGTGTTGCCGCTCAAAACAGCCTGCAACAGCTTCCAAACAGCAACCATCAGCGGGGCATTCCATGGCACTATGGCGGCGACCACACCCAGAGGACGATGCTGCAGCTCAATGCGATTTTCCGGAGTATCCTGCAGGATTTTATTGGTCAACCTGGTATGAACAAACGCCTCACACCACATCAGACAAGCCCCCACTTCATCACGGGCATCCTGCAATGGCTTGCCTTGTTCCTGTGTCAACAACTGCGCGAGCGACTCCAGATTTTTCTGCAGTAGCCCCATCAACTGCTGCACGTGACTATTGCGCTCGCTTCTGGCGCTTTGGCCCCAGCTGACAAATGCCGCATTGGCAGCAGCCACAGTGGCTTCCAGTTGCGTACGACCGGCATCGGGGGCCTGCGCCACCAGTGTTTCGGTGGCCGGGTTAATCACTTCAAAATAACGTTCGGCATCCACGCCCTTGCCATTGATGGTCAATTGAAAATCGGACATATTCACTTTCCTGAAAAGATTACACCGCAGGTATGCAGTGTGTTTCGGTCAAACCTGCACGATGGATGAGGATTCTGGAAAACAGCGCTTCGGACTACGCAACAGGCAACTCAAGCACCATATTCGCCTGGGCATGCATACCCCAGGCATTCGTGCCCACCACCTTCAGGCTCAGCTCACCAGTGGTGGCATCCAACTCCGTCACTTCACCGCTCACTGTCATGGTAAAACCGGGGAAATTAGGCGCACCCAACTTCAAATTCATCGACTTCACCCGAGCTTCCGAGCCAGCCCAATCACTTACATAACGCCCTAGCAAACCACCGCTGGTCAGAATATTCATAAACACATCCTGCATTCCCTGCGCCTCTGCTGCCGCCTTATTGTGATGCACCGGCGTAAAATCCCGCGACGCGACGGCACCGCCCACAATCAAACCGGCAGTAACGGGAATCTCAAACGATGGTAGCTGATCACCGACGCCAACACTGCCAAAGTCCAGACGTTTTAATCCCTGAGGCTCAGCCGCAATCGCAACAGCCGCAACATCCACAGGAGCACTCACCGGTGCAGCTGCGCCCTCACTCTGCCCATGCGGACGAAACTTAAGCACCCGGAAAATCATTGAGCCAACCGCCCCACCTTGAGCGTCCGTAAACTCCGTTTTCGTCTCAATAAAATAACCGGTACCCAATGCCGTGGTTTTCTGCTCAGAAATACTGTCGATGACGGTACGGAAATAGACCTCATCACCGGGGCGCAAATCCCGCTCATATGTCTGGATACAATTCGTGCCCACCACTGACGGATAACCGCCGCGGTTGAACACATCATGCAGCTCCTTCTGCAAATCAAGCGGCGTCCCCTCAAGCGCATCAAAGGCCATCGGGTACCCTTCCATACTCCACACCTGCAACATGCTCGGCGGTGCAATCAGGCCACCTTTCACGGAATCCCGCGCCAATACCTCATCCGTATATACCGGATTCGTATCCCCCATCACCTCGCACCAATGGCGGATCATCGTCGCATTGACCGGATCCAGCCCCCGGGTTCTGGGCGCCACTTCTTGACCCACATAGGCATGGATCGCCTGTTCAAAACTTTCCTGGCAGTCAAAATCGATTGCTTCACTCGTCATAACATCAAAATTCCCATGCAAATACTGGCCACTTATTTCAGTAAACTCGATTTTGAATTCAATTTCAATATTTTTGTTGAAACCACCTTCAATTAAGACGCTCAACTCAGACCTACCACAGACCAAGGTGGCTGGGGGGGCGCGTTTTCAGAGCATTAAAGAGGGCGCCGAAAGAGTGAAAAAGACTGGCGTTTTCTATTAGTACTCCTTCAAGGTGATATTGCCTAATGCAGTCAAAATCTAAGCGGCTCAGTGCTAGGCGTTTCCTCGAAGGCGTAGTGGTTCTACGTCGAGAGGGAACAACAACGCAATGGGCCGCTTAGATTTTGACCCGAAGGGCGCCAATCAGGGCGCCTTCTGCTGTGTTGCCCTGGCTTGACATAGGCCCACTATGCCTTCACCAGCGCGCCTTGCAGAAAACGCCCTGATTGACGCTGCATTAGGCAATATCACCTTGAAGGAGTACTAGGCTTTTTCGCGACTGAGGGAAGGCCGGAGGGCCGCCCGACAGCTCTGAAAACGCGCCCCCCCAGCCACCGATTGAGGCACCGACCCTGACACAGCTAATTACCACCACAGGAGGATCGATCCGACACAGAACCTTCAACTACCAATAGAGGTACTCAACCCGAAACCGCCAAACTCATAGTCTAAACAGAGTAAAAAAATCCATCCCTTCCTCCACACAACCCAATAACGATTGTACCCACTCCCCCAAATTGCCATCATCAAAGCTATCGTAAAAAGCAGCGAAACAAGGTCTAAAGCGCCATGCCCAACACCCCACACTTCCAAGGCACCGGAAAAACAGTCATCGTCACCGGCGGCGGCAAAGGCGTCGGCTACGGCATCAGCGAAGCCTTCCTCCAGGCCGGCGCCCAAGTCTACATCTGCGGCCGCCGCGAACCCGAACAACTGCCCCAAGCCAACGGACAAAAAGCCATATTTATTCCCGTAGACGTCAGGGACCCCGAAGCCTCACAAACACTCATCAACACCGCACTCGAACACACCGGTCGCCTGGACGTTCTCATTAACAACGCCGGCGGCAGCCCCCCCGTAGTTGCCGCCGATGCCCCCTACCGCCTCAGCGAATCCATCATCCGCCTCAACCTCATTGCACCGCTCATACTCGCCCAACAGGCCCACAACGCAATGGTTAAAAATGGAGGTGGCAGCATCATTAACATAGCCAGCGTCTCCGGCGCACGCCCCTCCCCGGGAACCGCCGCCTATGGCGCCGCCAAAGCCGGCCTTATCAACCTCAGCCGGTCTCTGGCCCAGGAGTGGGGCCCCGAACAGGTTCGCGTCAACGCCATTATCGCCGGCCTAATCCGTACCTCTGCGGCCGAAGACCACTACGGCGGCAAGGCCGGTATCGAACTGATCGAACACTCACTGCCCATGCGCCGCATGGCCACCCCCGAAGACATCGCCAACGCCTGTCTGTTCCTGGCAGCTGACAGCTCGGCCTATGTCAGCGGCGCCGCGCTGGAAGTCTACGGCGGTGGAGAACCCCCAAGCTTTCTGAAAATGGCAGAAGACGCGCTGGCACTGGCACAGGGCTGAGTCGCCCTACTACATTTGTAGGTATATCAAGTACTCCTCCGGTTTTAGACTTTTCGAGGTGGATGCAACCGCACCCCAAGAGGACGAAGTCGATAACAACTCTAAAATTTCGGAGAGACAACATGATTCCCTATTCCCGACGTCTACTGGCGACGCTGGTATGCATGAGCGCCACCTCCATGACCCAAGCTGCCGTGCTTGAAGAGGTGCTCGTTACGGCACAAAAACGCGCCCAGGATCTCCAGGACGTACCGGTAGCGATCTCCGCTTTTAACGCAGAAGCACTGGAACACCAGGGCATTGGCGACATTGAAGACGTCAGCCAATACGTACCCAATGTACAAATTGCCGAATCCCCCGCCGGCAGCACCAGCGCCACCATCTCCATACGCGGCTCTGTGACCATCAACCCCGCCGTTACCTGGGAACCGACCGTCGGAATCTACCTTGATGGCGTGTTTATCGGGAAAAACGTCGGCGGCATATTTGACGTCGCTGAACTCGAACGCATCGAAGTTCTCCGCGGTCCCCAGGGAACCCTCTATGGCAAGAATACTGTCGGTGGTGCCATCAATCTGATCACCCGCCAGCCCAGCGAAGAGCTCAGCGGTAAGATCGACGTTGGTATCGGTAACTACGGCGCTCGCAAACTGGGCGCGAGCATCACCGGCTCAATCATTGAAGATCGCGTCAGTGCCAGCCTCTCCTACCTGAAACAAGACCGCGACGGCTTTGACGATAATCCGGCAACCGGTGATAAATACAAAGAACTGGACTCCGAGGCCGGCCGCTTTTCCGTACTTGCCAACCTCACCGACAACCTGGAGCTTCAATACAGTTTCGACTGGTCTGAGAAAAACAATACCCCGTCCATGCCGCAAGCCACTCCGCAACCGGTATACGAGCGCTTGGACAATGCCGGGGCCAACGGCGCCATCTATGACCGCTCCACCGGTGAAGGCCATGCACTGCATGTAACCGCAGACTTTGGTGATCTCACCATTAAATCTATTACCGCCTATCGCGAAATGAGCTTCGACGATACCTTTGACTTTGATGCCACTGCACTGACTTTCTTTCATACCGTTCGAGAAGTGGAGCACGAGCAGCTGTCCCAGGAATTCCAGTTTGTTGGTTCCATCGGCGATCTCGATTATGTCGCTGGTTTGTTTTATTTTCAGGAACAGGCAGACGCCAATAACCCTTACATCTTCCCGGGGCCCTTCGTAGTCTCTAACACCTACGGTGTCGATGCCACCTCCTACGCTGCCTATGGGCAAGTGGAATACCAAGTCACCGAAGCCTTGACACTAACCGCCGGATTGCGCTGGACCGAAGAAGAAAAAGAGTTTTACGTCGAACACTTGGGTTTCCGGCTGCCCGGTGACCCGGTATACAGTTCCAAATCTTCCGATACCTGGAGCAATGTCTCGCCGGCGTTTGTCGCCAGCTACCAGTGGAGCGAAGAGGTGAACACCTACCTTAAAGTCGCCCAAGGCTGGAAGTCAGGCGGTTTCAACGGTGAAGCCGAAAACGCGACAGTGGCCTCCACCCCTTATGACGGAGAAACAGTGACAACTTACGAATTGGGTCTCAAGTCTCGCCTGTTCGATAACCGCATCCAGTTAAATGCGGCACTGTTCCAAAATAATACCGAGGACCTGCAGCTCAATGAGTTCCTCGGTTTTTACGGTTACTCACAGACCACCAATGCCGGTGAGACCAGTGTCAATGGCTTTGAATTGGAAATAGTAGCGGCAATTACCGACAGCCTGACGTTCAACGCCAATTACGGCTATTTGGATGCCGAATACGATGAATTTGTCCTCTATGGTACCGACGCCAAAGACACTGCACTCTTCCCCTATTCGCCCGAAACCACCTATAGTCTCGGTGTTAACTACAATACCCCGCTTCCCGTGGGAGAGCTGAACCTGCGCCTGGACTACAGCTATGTAGATGATCATGTGCTCTACTTCGACGCGCCTTCGGCTGCGCTTACCGCCGTCGATGACTACTCTCTGCTCAACGCGCGACTGACATGGTCTGACATCAAAGTCGGAGAAACCGGTGCGTTTAAGCTGTCCATCTGGGGCAAGAATCTCACCGACGAAGATTACTACATCAATGGCGTACCCAATGTTCAGGCAGGCGTCGGGGTGAACTATCTGGGTAATCCCCGTACCTACGGTCTCGATATCGCCTACCAATTCTGAGGCAGGCGGCCATATCAGGGGCACAACTCCAAGGTGCCCCTTCTCTTACTTGAAGCCCAACTCAACTTCCTGTCCTGTTTCCCGACCATGCGCTAATTGTGTTTTGGCAAAGCCAGTGTTATATTCGAATCATCTGGCAATTTTTTTAATAAATTCAGCGGGTTACCCCCTATTTGCTAGAAATGTGCTGAACCCACGTAGAGTAAAGCAATAAGAACACTGCCCGGACGCTGTACTATGGATCTACGCCGAGCCAAAAGCCGACAAAAACTCAAAGACGCACTTGGCCGCCTGCTCGAGCATCAAGTCCTCGAAGAAATCACCATCGAACAAATCACAGATGAAGCTGGCGTCACCCGTCCGACGTTCTATTCAAACTATAAAGATCGTCAATCCATCGTAGTGGAGCATATTGGCGAATGGCTGCTGGAAATGAAGGCGGTCTCTGACCAATACCATGAAGACGAAAGCCTTTGCCCCCTGGATCGCCTGACAGAGTTTCTCAAACATTGGCTCGGCAGTATCAATCGCGATGACCCCATACTGCGGCTGGCCCTGACGGGACGCGCCGGCGATGCGGCCATGCAGACCATTCGCAAACACAATGTAGAAATGCTGCGAGCCCGTTCCCGCGCTGCCGATGCCAAACTTACGGCGCGGGAAATCAACCTCTATGCCGTATTTTACGGCGCCGCCGTCAATGGTGTATTGGAAGCGGTTATCACAGGCGATATCAAGAGTAGTATTCCCCGCCTGGCGGAAGACCTGGCGGTTCTGATCCACACCGGTCTTGGAGATAAACTCAGCTAGCGCCGCATAGAGTCTTCATGGATCAGCCATATAAACTAAACTTAAGCCAGAGTGAGGTGATCCTCTCAAGACGAGAAACCCAGCCATGATTACCACCGCTATGGCCGCTAGACACATTTACCTGCACACAAGCAGAATTTATGATATAGATCAAACACTTGGCACTGTATTCAACGGACTGAAGCTTATACTGAAAGTGACATCCGCAGAAATACAGAGGTGTAATGAGCGAAACACAGTCCCTGGACTATTTTGAGGTTTTTCCCTGGAGCAGTAAGTTCGAAACCGGGATCGATATTATCGATAAGCAACATCAGCGCCTGGTGCAACTGCTGAACCAACTCGCCAACGCAATCGTGCACGATGACGTTCTGGAACACCGCCGTATTTTCGATGAGCTTACCGCTTACGCCGAATACCATTTTGAAACGGAAGAAGCGATCTGGAAGAAAAATCTGGCCGACGACGAATGGACTCAACGCCACTGCCAGGAACATCGGAAGTTTCTGCCCGATGCCATGAAGCTCAAAACGAGCGCCAGCGAGCACCCCTCGCGTGAGGAGCTTGAACAGATTCTTAAATACTTGATGCGCTGGCTGGCTACACATATTGTGGACGGAGACATGCGTATGGCACTGGTCGTCAAGTTGAGCCAGGCCGGCTTGGAAATAGATGATGCCAAACGCAGCGCTAGTGAACAAATGCAGAGCGCAGCACGCCTGTTAATCGACGCCGTCCTGATTATGTACGACGCCCTGTCGTCACGCACCCTGGATCTGATGCGCGAGCGTCTTCAGCGCCAGGAGGCACAAGACCGGTTGAAGAGCCTAAACCGTGAACTTGAAAAGCTCGCAACAACCGACCAACTGACGGGCCTTCTTAATCGCCGCAGCTTCGATGAAATTTTCAGCCGCGAACTGCGCAGAGCACAGCGGGTTTCCAGCAATCTCGTATTCATCATGCTCGATATCGATTATTTTAAGCGCCTCAATGATCTGCATGGGCATGCCGCCGGAGACCAGGCACTAGCGACTATCGGCAATGAGTTAAACCGCCTGTTCCGGCGTCCAGGAGACTTTGTCTTTCGACTCGGAGGAGAAGAGTTTGGAGTATTGATTACTGACCCTGAGTTCATTGATGGCAGCAATACCGCCGATCGCATTCGTCGCAAGATTGCGGCATTAGAGATTCCCAATCTCGGCAGCGACATAGGTGATTTTGTAACGATTTCCGCCGGCATGGTGGAGCAAATTCCCGATATAAGCGAGAGTGTTGAGAGCTTTTTTAAGTTGGCAGACCAACGGTTATATCAAGCCAAAACCGAAGGGCGCAATCGTGTTGTTTCGGCGGATTAGGTCAATTCTGCCGTGGAACCTAGATGTGAAACCGAAGTTTTACTCGAATGAGATGGGAATCTATTCACAACTTCTGTGGATAAGTCTTTGGACGACTTTCGGAAAAAATGTTACAGCCCTGTCATAGTCTTTGGTTCAGCGCATTGGTTAATTTTTAACCAGGAGACCTTATTAAACTTCCAGGTCTTAACGCCTATCAATTTAGCTCACCCGTCATCAATAACCGACAGTTGTTTTTCCAATTTATCAAGAATCATCACCAGATCCCGATATTCAGTTACGTCCAGTGCCTTCAATAACCGACTCTCCCAATTCAACGCCTTGGGAACAATCTCGTGATAAACCTCCCGCCCGGAATCCGTCAACGACAAGAAAGTGACTCGACTGTCCTCCTCACTCTTTTCCTTATTCAGATACCCTTTGGAATCGAGTAGCTTCACCCCCCTGGATACCTTGGTCTTATCCATAAATGTAATTTCACCAATGTCGCGGGCATTCAGCTGCTCATGCTCCGCCAACCGAGCCAAAATACGCCACTCGGCAATCGTCAGGCCAAATTCATCGGTATAAATCTCAGAACAGGAATCACTCATCCATTTGGCCAAATTCACCATGCGGTAAGCAATAAAACGATCGAGAATCAAGGTACGGTCGGTATTGGAAGTCATGAACTGCACTTAACTGAAATTTTAGTTACCAGTGTAACCATTTTCTTACAGGGGGAGAAGACCGGAATTAAAACAAGCTGACAAGACTATAAATTCAAAGCAAAAAAAAGCAGATCGCGGAATAACCCCGACCTGCTCAAAGACACGCAGGAACGGCCGTCACGCGACCGCCCTGTTGCAGAGTAACAATGCGTTAGAAGATCAGTCCTGCAGCTGATCCCAAACTTCCTGGTCACGTTCGTCGGTCCAGATGCGAGGCCAATCAACCCCTTCCATTTCATCCCACAGACGCTGAACATCAAACGGCAGGCAGTGCTCAAAGATCGGCCACATTCCGAACTTCGGTGCCAAGTGATCACGGGTCTTCTCAAAAGCCTCTTTCAGAGTACCCCCAGCGCGGTGGACTTCGCCCACCTTCTCAATCATACCCAACAGGAAACCACGGGTCTGCTCAATGGCTGCATCCACCTCATCGCGTCCTCGGGCGACGGCACCACGACCACCGACCAGAACCTCGGCTTCATAAGCCTTGACCTTATCCAGGGTGTTGCTGGACCAATCGAAGTGGAAGGCGTCACCGGTGTACAGTGCTGCCGCAGCCTCGACCAGATCACCCGCAAACAAGACCTTCTGCTTGGGCAACCAGGCGCAAATATCTCCGGCGGTATGGCCGCGACCACAGTACTCCAGAATCAGACTGCCACGATCACCACCCAGAGGAATTTCCAAACGGTCATTAAACACGATGTCCGGGTGAGTCAGTCCCGGGATACCATCCGGCTCACGGAACAAGCGGGGCATACGGCCATATTCACTGGCCCAATCCTGCATACCGCGCTCTTCTATCAGGAATTTGGTTTTTTCATGGGCGATGATGGACTCCGCATTGAAAGCAGAAGCCCCCAGAACACGTACGGCATGATAATGAGAGAGCACCAGATACTTGACCGGCTTGTCGGTGTGCTCCCGTAGCTGCTCCAGCCAATCGTTGGCAGCTTTAGGGGTTGCACGGGCTTCAAAGGCAATCACAAAGTCTTCGGCTTCGATGGCGCCGACATTGGGGTCACCTTCAGCGGTCAGGGCGTAAACGCCGTCTGCCAGGACTTCCAGGGTTTCTTTCTTTTCTCCCAGATCTGCCGAAGAGGCGAAGGGTTTCTTGGCCATTACAAGCTCCTGAATCTATTTAATCGAATTGTCGTTAAAAGTTGTTTTTGAAACGTTTGGCTATCGGATCGGGGGCTTTCCACATCCAGATTAGTTGCCAATGTAACTTATTTATCCATATCACACAACGTTTTCCCGCAAATATCGCTATAAAAAACCACTTAACAAACACGCCTCACCTGATATATAGTTTCATAAGAAACAAAATAAGAGTTCAGAAGAGACTAAATAGCTATTGGGATAACTATTGAAAAGCCTCTCAGAACCAAACCTACATAAATCTGGATAGCCGATATGCAAAAAACCTATAAGAACCCGGTCTACGACTATGTTCGCAGCCCGGATCAGGACTCGTCAGGCCGGACGCATCATCCGGTCATCATTGTGGGTGGAGGTCCCTGTGGACTGGCTGCCGCCCTGGATTTTGCCCTTCAGGGCATCCCCACCGTTGTTCTCGACGATAACAACACCGTCAGCGTAGGCTCCAGAGCCATATGCTTTGCCAAGCGCACACTCGAAATTATGGACCGCTACGGCGCCGCCGAGCGCATGGTGGACAAAGGTGTGACCTGGCAGCTGGGCAAAGTGTTCTTCCAGGACGAACAGGTATACGAATTCAACCTGCTGCCCGAAGACCAACACAAGCTGCCGGCCTTTATCAACCTCCAGCAATACTACTTTGAAGAATATCTGGTCGATCGTATCGCCGAAGAGAACAGCATTGACTTGCGCTGGCTGCACAAGGTCACCGAATTGGAAACCAACCCGGAAGGCACCCATATCACAGTTGAGACCAAAGATGGTACCTACCAACTAAGCTGTGATTTTCTGCTGGTGGCGGACGGTGCCAATAGTAAGATACGTACCCAACTGGGCCTTGAGAGCAAGGGCCAGGTGTTCCAGGACCGCTTCCTGATTGCCGATGTGGTGATGAAGGCTGACTTCCCCACCGAGCGCTGGTTCTGGTTTGATCCCCCCTTCCACCGCAACCAATCTGCCCTGCTTCACCGTCAGGCAGACGATGTATGGCGTATCGACCTGCAGCTGGGCTGGGACGCCGATCCGGAAGAGGAAAAGAAAGAAGAAAATATCCGCCCCCGCCTGCAAGCCATGTTGGGTGAAGATGTGGAGTTTGAACTGGAGTGGGCCAGCGTATACACCTTCCAGTGCCGCAAGATGGATGACTACATCAAAGATCGGGTGATCTTTATGGGCGACGCGGCCCATCAGGTATCGCCCTTCGGTGCACGCGGAGCAAACGGTGGTGTGCAGTCTGTAGAGAACCTGGCCTGGAAAGTCAGCGCCATCCTCAAGGGAGAGGCACCACTGGCACTGTTGGAAACCTACAATACCGAGCGCCAGCACGGAGCAGCCGAGAACATTCTGAACTCCACCCGCGCCACTGACTTTATCACCCCCAAAAATCACATCAGCCGGGTCTTTAGAGACGAAACCCTGCGTCTGGCAAAAGATCAGCCCTTTGCCCGCAGCCTGGTCAACAGCGGTCGACTGTCGCTGCCCTGCACTTACGAAGGATCACCCCTTAACACAGCAGACAGTGAGGACTTTAACGGCGGTGTAGTGCCCGGTGCCGTGTGCAAAGACGCGCCAATCAAAATCAATGGCGAAGACGCCTGGCTGATGAACCAATTGGGCAACCGCTTTGTCGCCATGGTGGACATTGACGCGAACGGCGAAGTAGTACCCAACCTCGTCACCGAGAACCCAGATCTGGCCTGGATACTTCTCAGCAAAGATGCCAACAAAGCCCAAACGCTGGCCAGACAGCTGTCGCAAGCTGCTGTTCAAGCTATCTCCGATCCGCAGGGATTGGTCGCCCAACGTCTGGCTTTGCGACCCGGTAGTGCCTACCTGTTCAGACCGGACCAAGTGGTTTGTGGCCGCTGGCAACAACCTACCGCTGCCGACATTCACGCCGCTCACCGCCGAGCCCTGGGCTACGATCTCTGAGGATTACGACATGCACCTGAATACCGAAGCCAATCTTAACGACGCCGATGCCTTCTACGCGGAGCTCACCGACCTGCACCGGGACCTGCAAACTGCCGACAGTGAGCGGGTCAACGCCAGACTGATTCTGTTACTCGCCAATCACATTGGCGATAATCGTATTTTGAGCGAAGCCATGGCCATCGCCAAAGATCTGGACCCCGTACAGAATTAGGCGCTGAGCTATAAGGATTAACGAGTGTGACCACACTGGAAAGCCGACTCACCCTGGTGCCGCGCTCGCGTGAGCTGCACTGTGCGGGGCACCGCATACACTTTCTCGAATGGGGCGACCCGAACCACGACACTGTGCTTATATGGCACGGTGTCGCCGGCAACGCCGCTGAAGGTGAACTGCTGGCAAGGCATTTGGCAACCGAGTACCACGTCCTCTGCCCCGACTCAATCGGTTGCGGCAAATCGGAGTGGCCTCAGGACCCAACCCGGGACATGGTGATGGCATCCCAGTGTGAAGTTGCTCAATCCCTGCTGGAACAACTTGGCGTGGAAAGAGTCCGATGGATCGGTGCCTCACGAGGTGGCTCATTGGGAATTTACGCCTGCGCCCATATCACCGGAATCGACATTACGCATTTGGTGATTAATGACTCCGCTCCGCAGCTCCCGGAAAAATTTCGTCTTGCGCTCGCCAGGAATCTGCAGACACTGCCCGAGGCAGACTCCCTGGAGGGTTTCGAGAAATTGTTGCGTGCCGGCTTGTCCAGGGATCACCTGCAGCTGAAGGATGCCGAATGGCGTTGGTTAGCTCGCATCTGGTCCCGTCGTACTGAGAAGGACACCTACACCTACCACCACACCCCCGAGCTGTGGAATATGCTGATCTATGATCCCCGTGACTACGAACTGTGGGATTGCTATGAGCAGATTACCGCCAGTACACTTCTGATCCGCGGGGAAAAAACAAAGATGATGACCGACAATGACGTCAAGCGCATGCAAACCACAGGTGCACGCTGCCGGGTCATCAATCGGCCTGGTGGGCACGTCTCACTCTATCAGACTGCATTGGAACAAAATGCCATTGCCGGATTTTTGCGGTAAAGCCAGAGGTTAACAACCGTGAACCTACAGATTCACCAGTCCCCATACGCCCTTTATCCCTGAACCGCTACCGCCCGTCCGCAACTCCGGTTTTCCTGCGGTTGCAACATGAACCTTGTCTCAATTTTCCTCTTCTGGCATTGCCTCAAAAAAGCAGATCGCTACTATTAATGGCGTACTATTCATCTTTCGAATATTTATAAAGAGGCATATACCTCGCGGTTATAACCTAGATTTCCGACTATCCAATCAACACTGGGCGGCGCAACATGATCATTTATAATATTGCAACATCCAAAAAGATCTCTACGGAACTGGCCGAGCTGGAGACATTTCATCAACAGCGATCACAAAAACAGGTGATTCGACGCCAGGACGGCAGTACAGAAACCACCGACGCTGACGGCACTGTTTTCCGTACCCACCCTGACGGCTCAACTTCCGTCATTGCCCTGGATGGCACTACTGAAAAATATCGTCCCGATGGTTCCTGGACGGTCAGTTACCCAGACGGTAGCAGCGAAGGAGTCAACGCCGAAGGGGAATACAGTTTCACTACCGTCGAAGATGCCACCCGTTCAATATCAAACTTCCCCATAACAATGGGCGGTTAAGCTCTGAGCTGTGCAGGTCGTTTCAAGCCATCCGTCTCCAGTTGCTGTTCGACAAAAAACAAGCGATCCTGACCAAAATACAACTCTTCCTCATAATAGGTCGCCGGGCAACCAAACACCCCCCTTGCTACGGCCAGCTCCGTATTAGCCTTAAGCTGCTCCTTAACCTCGGTGGTTTGCATCATTTCAAGTATCTCACCGGCATTAATACCTGCCCGTGTTAACACTTCCTCCACCACTTTTAGATCCCCCATATCAACAGGCTCAGCCCACATTGCATGGAAAACAGTATTCAGATAATTGTCAAAAACCCCCAAGTGTTGAGCCGCAATGGCACCGCGCATCAAATACAATGTGTTAATCGGAAAGTGGGGATTGAACTCCATCGGCACGCCATAGAGATTCGCGTAGCGCTGTAAATCCCCATTCATCCAGGCGGCCTTAAGAGGTATCGTCACCGGCGAATGATTCCCGGTGGCTTTGAAAATCCCCCCAAGCAATACCGGAATGGGGTGCAGCTTAATATCATAATTCTGCTCAATCCATAGCAAACGATGATACGCCAGATAAGTCGTGGGACTGCCAAAATCAAAATACAATTCAACCCGTTTAGTCATCTTTCTACTCCTTGATATCTATCACCAGCGCTCCACCCAGGGTCTTAAATCCTGCTCAAACGTCCAGGCATCGCGCTTTTGCTCCTTCATTTGCCAGAAAACTTCCGCAATGGAATCGGGATTAACTATATCGTCAGATTTACGATCCGAGACTCCTTTCAAAACGTTTTCCTGAATCCAAGGGGTATCCACCGCGGCATCGATAATCAAATGCCCGACATGAATATTCTGAGGTCCCAATTCCCGAGCCATGCTCTGAACCCATGCTCTCAGCCCGTGCTTGGCCATGGCGAATGCACCAAAGCCCGCTGCACCACGAACACTGGCCGTTGCTCCGGTAAACAGAATCGTTCCCTTCCCTCTCGGCAACATATGTCGGGCGGCTTCACGCCCGGTCAAAAAACCTGCGTAGCAGGCCATTTCCCAAATCTTCTGAAACTTACGGCTGGTGGTCTCCAGCACTTTAAGAGGTACGTTAGCACCAACGTTAAAGATCACCGTATCCAGTGGTGCGATCTCCGATTCGATGCGTTCCATCAACTCGACCACCTCTTCCTCTTTACGGGCATCACAAGTCCAGCCGTAAGTCTTCAGTCCCTTGGCATTTAATTCGTCAACTAAAGGCTGTAGTTGTTCACCCTTGCGGCGAACCCCAATAACACTATAGCCTTCGCGGGCAAATCTGCGCACTATCGCACTGCCAATGGCATCGCCGGCACCGACGACCAATACGGAACCGCTGTTGTTCTGATTCATGCTTTTGAACTCTCTCTGTGAGTATTGGTGTTAATGTCACACAGTGAGTTCCATTCTGCAACTCTCAAAAGAGAAAACCGGAACCAGTGTCAATTAATATGTCAGAAGTGACAGTCGGTTTATGACAATAGTTCATATCACTATGGCGTTCAGATACCACTTTGGTCTATTTGAAACAGCCATACTCAACTAGTCTGGATAGGAAAAGGGCCATAATCAGCCCTCATACAGGGGACGTAAAATGGCCGATGACTTTGGCAACTCGCCAAGCACGGAACCAGGCCTTATTGAGGTCGAAAGTAGCGTTTTAGGTGAAATAGAGGAGATTGGAGATCTCGACTGGTTTGCCGCCGAGCTGGTGGCGGGCAGCACTTACGCCATCGATTTACAGGGAGCCCCCACCGGCCAGGGCACACTGACGGATCCTCTGTTTGATGGCATTTACGACGCTGACGGCGTCTTTCTCGAAGGCACTAGTGACGATGATTCGGGCGATGGGCTAAACAGCCGACTCCTGTTCAGTCCCAACCTCAGCGGAATCTATTATTTATCCGCCGGAGCCTTTGGGGCCAACATCGGCAGTTATCAGTTAACCTTGGATCAAGTGGGCTGGGGATATGCTGTCGAGGCACTTTTGCCCAGTGTTCAGGAAGGCAACACCGGCTCGACGACCATACTATTCGATATTCATCGCAGCGGTGATGTCCATCTCCCTTCCACTATTCAGTGGGAAGTCTTTACGGAAAACATGGACACTCTCGACTTTGCCGGAGGTTTCTTTCCTTTCGGGCAGGTGGAGTTTGAGGCGGGACAGATCACCGCGACTGTCTTTGTTGATATCCAGGGCGACGACGACCCCGAATCCGACGAATCTTTCTTTCTCGACCTATACAGCGATGGTGCCTTTATCGCTTATGACGAAGTTACCGTTCTCAACGACGACAGCCCGGATGATTATTCCCAGGACATCAATACCAGCGGACAAATAGTCCCCGCCAGTAGTGTCACCGGCGAGATCGAAATTGCGTATGACCAGGATTGGTTTGCTGTTGAACTGGTAGCCGGCACTGACTATCAAATTGACTTGGAAGGCTCGGCAACAGAACAGGGCACATTGCCAGACACCTACATCCGCGGGATATATAGCGCAGACGGCGTTTGGCTGGAAGACAGCGCCAACGACGATGGCGGCGAAGGCCTCAACAGCCGTCTGTTTTATTCACCCACGGTGAGCGCCACATTCTTTATCGCCGCAGGCGGCTACGGCGATAGCACAGGTACCTACCGATTATCGGTTGAAGAGGTAGCGCGTGAACCGCAATGGAACTATAGCGTCTCAGCTCTCGACGCCCGCAAGGAGGAAGGCGATGACGGTGTTACCGAATTCAGTTTTGAGGTGGTGCGCGAAGGTGATTTAAGCTTACCGTCCAGCGTCGACTGGCAGCTCGATCCTTTTGGCGATCCGCAAGCGGATGACTTTGTCGGTGGGGAACTGCCCTCTGGCAGAGTGGATTTTCTGGAGGGAGAAAGTTCCCAGACGCTGACCCTGCAGATTCAAGGGGACACCTTACCAGAGGGTGACGAAACACTATACGTGACTCTGATCGCTGGCGACGAAACCATCGCTTACGACTGGGGGGTAATCTTAAATGATGACCTTGCCGCTGAGGACGATTATGGTGAAGACGCGCAGACCGCAGGCGTCGTTTTCCCGGGTACGCCCGTCATCGGCGCCATTGAACAATCCGGAGACAACGATTGGTTTGCGATTGAACTGGCCTTGGATCGCGACTATCTGATTAATCTGGAAGGCGCGCCGACAGCAATGGGTACGCTCAATGACACCTATATTCGCGGCATCTACGATAGCGTAGGAAACTTACTGCCCGGCAGCACGGACGATGATGGCGGCACAGACACCAACAGTCAGCTGTCCTTCACCTCTGAAGTTCAGGGCACCTACTACATTGCTGCCGGAGCGTTTGGTACTCATACTGGCACCTATCAGCTGTCCGTAGAGGATATCACTCAGGCAGACTGGCAATACTCGCTGGCTCCTCTCAATGCCTCCCAGCTGGAGGGGAATGAAACCGGCGCGCAGTTAAGTTTCGAAATCCTGCGCACAGGCGATACCGAACTGGCCTCCAGTTTCCAATGGGAGGTATTTGCTGGCGAAGGCATCGATGGCAGTGATTTTGTCGGTGGTCGACTGCCCTTCGGAGAATTTGAATTCGCACCCGATCAAACCAACGCAACCCTGTTTATTGAAGTTCAGGGAGATATCACTCCGGAGCAGGACGAGTTTTTCTATCTTGATCTCTACGTGGATGGCGAACTGGTGACCTGGTCAGAAGGTGCCATTCTCAACGACGACGATCTCGACGATTACACTCAGGATATCAATACGCTTGGTTCACTGCTTATCGGCGAATCAGTAACGGGCACCATAGAGTCATCGGGTGATGAGGATTGGTTCGCTGCCTCACTGGAAGCCAGCCACAATTACCTCATAGACCTGGAGGGCACCCCAACAGCAGCCGGAACACTCACGGATCCCTTTTTTCGAGGGCTGTACGACGCCTCTGGAAATTTGGTCCCGGGGACTGATAACGACGATGGCGGCATAGATACCAATAGCCAGGTCTTCTTTACCCCCGAGACCACGGCCGTTTACTTCCTGTCGGCTGGCGCTTTCGGAGATACGGTTGGCACCTACAACCTGAGCCTGGACGACGTTACCCCACCCGACGTCGAATTTACCATAGAAGCGCTTGACCCGTCGGTGTTGGAGGGCAACACCGGCAGCACCTCAATGAATTTTCAGGTGGTGCGCAGCGGAGATCTGGATCAGGAATCAGTATTGCGCTGGGAGGTGTACAACGGCCTTGATGTCGACGGCGATGATTTTATCGGTGGTGTTTTACCCTCGGGAAGCCTGATATTTGCCAGCGGAGAAACCAGTCGGAATATCACTCTGGACATCAAAGGAGACCTGCAAAGCGAGGGTGACGAGAACCTCTGGTTAGATCTCTACAGTGGTGACCTGCTACTGACCTGGGCTGAGGCCACCATCCTCAACGACGATGCCAGTATCGAAGACGACTTTGGTGCAGATGTCAGCACTCTTGGACAATTGCTGCCCGGTTCGGAGGTAACGGGAACTATCGAAACCGCCGGTGACAGAGACTGGTTTGCTATTGAGTTGCAGAGCGGGCAGACCTACACGATCGATCTTCAAGGGTTCCAAATCGACAATGGAGCGCTCTCAGATACCTATCTGGACGGCATTTACGACACATCCGGCAACTTTATCGACTTCACCAGCGACGACGACAGCGGTGAGGGACTCTATAGCCAGTTGCGCTTCCAGCCCGACACAACCGCCACTTATTACATTGCGGCCGCGGCGTTTGGCAGCGAAACCGGCGGTTACAGACTCAGCGTTACAGACCCTGTCTCTAACGATGACTTTGGTTCTGATATTAACACCCTGGGTGAACTGCTGGTCGGTGACAGCGCCGGAGGCGAGATTGAACAAGTCGGCGACCAGGATTGGTTTGCTCTGGTGCTCAATGCCGATACCTCCTATCAGATCGATCTCGAAGGCAATGCTACCATGGCAGGCACGCTCGCCGATCCGTTTCTCACTGGTGTATTTGACAGCAACGGCGAGGCTTTGGTTGGCACCAGCGATGACGATGGTGGAGAGAGCTTTAACAGCCAGATCGAACTTAGTGTTGCAACAACCGGCCTTTACTTTGTTGCCGCCTCGGGTTATGGAGATAACACCGGCAGCTATCGCCTCAGCGTCAATGCACTGGGAGGGGACGACGACTTTACCGATGACGCCAGTACCGAAGGCACTTTAACAATCGCTGAATCTGTTAGCGGCCTTATCGAAAAAGCCGGGGACCAAGACTGGTTTGCGGTTACCTTGACCGCCGGGCAAACTTATCAGATCGATCTGGAGGGATCCCCTAGCGGGCGTGGAACACTCAACGATACCTACTTGCGCGGTATCTACGATGCGTCCTCGAGTCTGCTGGCTAACAGTGAAGATGACGATGGCGGCACGGATACCAACAGCCGTCTGTTCTTTACCGCCGTCAACAGCGGCATTCACTATATCGCCACGGGTGGCTACGGTGAATCGGTAGGTTCTTATCAGCTATCGCTCAACCTCTTTGCTCTTGAAGACGATTTTGCCTCCGACGCTGACACTCGAGGCCAGCTCAACATTGACAGCTCCGTCAGGGGGACGATCGAACGCGAGGGAGACGAGGACTGGTTTTCTGTACAACTGCAACAGGGCAATCGATATCAAATTGACCTTGAGGGATTGCCAACCGGAGCGGGAGACCTCTCGGACCCTTTCCTTGCCGGTATCTATGCAGAAACTGGATTGTTTATCGAAGCCACCAGCAACGACGATAGCGGCGTTGACCTAAACAGTCAGCTGATTTTTTCACCACGGGAATCGGGTACCCATTTTGTGGCAGCAGCGGCCTTCGGAGATGACCGCGGCAGCTATAAACTCTCTTTGACCGATCTCGGAGCCATCGCCAGTGACGACTTCGGAGACAGTATCGACAATACCGGAGCCGTTGTCATCGGTGAGGCAACAAACGGCGAACTGGAAAGCGCCGGTGATATAGACTGGTTTGCTGTCGAACTGGAATCCGGGCGACATTATCAGATCAGTCTCGAAGGCGCGGCCACAGACAAAGGCGATCTCGATGACCCCTTCCTCAGCGGTCTATACGATGCCACCGGGGCTCTGATCGACGGCACCAGCGACGATGACAGCGGTTTCGGCCGCAACAGCTATTTGGATTTTTCCCCCGGTGAAACTGGCGTTTTTTACATAGCGGCAAGCGGTTATGCCGGAGCCACTGGCGGCTATGAAGTGTCGGTGCTGGACGCTACGGAACCCGTCATCGAAGACGACTTTGGCAATGAGGCGGCAACGGCAGGCAGCGTGACCGTTAATGGCTCCAGTAGCGGTGTAATCGAAGGTTTTGGTGATCGGGATTGGTTCGCCGTGGAATTGCAGGCAGGAATCACCTATCGCTTTAATCTCAATGGTACCAACAGCGACGGCGGCACACTCACAGATCCATTTCTATCCGGTATCTATCAAACCACCCTGCTCGACGCCACCAGCGACGACGACAGCGGTGTCGGTTTTGACAGCCAACTACTGTTTACCCCCGATGCCAGCGGTACCTATTACATAGAAGCTTCGGGTAAAGAAAACAGCCTGGGTACCTACACGCTTAGTGTCTCCGAGGTGCAGTCCTCTAACCCTGGTGATTTCGATATTGTCGTTAACTTTAGCGGCGACGCCAGTTATCTGCCGTTGTTCGAAGCCGCAGCTCAGCGATGGGAGGAGATTATTGTCGGGAATCTGCCCGGCGTACAAACAGAGTCATGGGGATTTGTGGACGATCTGCTGATTGATGCCTCTGTGACCTCCATTGATGGCCCCGGAGGTATACTCGCGCAAGCGGGAGCTGACTGGATTCGCACTTCCAGTTTTCTGCCTATTCACGGCATTATGTCATTTGACTCCGCAGATGTTTTCGCCATGGAAGCCAAAGGCATATTGCAGGACGTAATCATTCACGAGATGGGGCATGTGCTGGGGTTTTCCGGTTGGTTTTTTGACCAACTTGGTCTTGCGCAAGGCTTTAATTTTACCGGAACCAATGCCGCCACAGCCTATGGGCAACTGATTAACAACACCACCGCCACTTCCGTTCCGCTGGAAACCCAGGGTGGACCAGGCACCGCACGCAGTCATTGGACTGAGAGCTTATTCGACACTGAACTGATGACCGGATTTGCCGAAAACAGTCCCCCCATGCCGTTGAGCATTGTGACCGTGGGAGCCATGCAGGACCTCGGTTATGAAGTGAATTACAACAGCGCTGACGACTTCACATTTATCAGCCCGGAATTGGTGATTCAGGACAACGGAGGTCTACAGACGGAAGAACCTGGTCCTGGAAGTGTCTTGTCATCGGTGTTGGAAGACACTCAGTCGGAATCAGGCTTCCACTATTTCAATCAAAAACCGCTTTATTTGTTGCCTTTAAGCGAAAACGCCGACGACGGTTCAGCGACCGTAGCCCTCAGCGAAGGCGATAACGTGGGTGGTCCCCTTGATCTTTCCTCGGTGGCGGCCACCCCTCAAGCGGTTCCGTCAAAGCTCAGCGGCTCAGTGTTGTCAGCCGATGAGAATGCAATCAGCTTTCTGGATGACGATACCGGCCTGCGGATTCAGCTGGAGGGTGTCTTCGCAAAAGATGAGCCCGAAACCAGTGAAGATATTAAAGGTAACGTTAATTCGGTCACCTTTGTCGAAGGCTATTCTCCGGTCAGCCAGATGGCCTACGCGGAATCTCGCGAAGTAGACGAAGTACTGGACAACTGGCAAGGTGACTTCCTCGAGGGCGATAATGCCATTCAGATTACCAGCACCAATGTGATTGCAGACGTGGTCGATGCGGGCGCCGGTAATGACTTTCTAAGCCTGGGCTTTGGCGATGACAGTCTGATCGGCGGCGAAGGTGACGACCAGCTGTTTGGCGAGTCCGGTAACGACGAAATCTACGGCGAAGAAGGCGACGATCAACTGTCAGGCGGGCTGGGTAACGATATTATTGATGGCGGCGAGGGCAATGATATTCTGTTGGCCGATTACCTGCCGAGCCAGTATGTCTATGCTGACGGCATTCTCGATGGTGATGAAGATCGCGATACCATCACCAGTATCGAGTCGGTGGGTTTCGGCTATGGCATGGGCAATGATGTCTTCCAGGTTGAGGTCGCGCTAGAAGACCTGCAGGATCCAGATGGCGCGGGTGCACTCAAATCCAATGCCGCCACTCAGCTCGACGCCCTCAGTGATCTTTATATCGCCTATTTCGGCCGTGCACCCCAGGCCACCGGACTTACCTATTGGTTTGGGCAAATTTATTCAGGTGCATTAACTTTTTATGAGGCCGCTCAAAGCTTCTCCGTCCAAGAGGAATACCAGAATACCTATCCCCAGGGCACCAGCAATTTGGAATTTATCGAGTCAATTTACCAGAACATGTTCAATCGCTCTCCTGCGGAGGGTGGACTTATTTACTGGCAGGAGCAACTCGATGCAGGCATGCCTAGAGACGTATTTATTCTGGCTGTTATTAACGGCGCCTACGCGCCCACCGGTGGAGAAAGCGACAGGGCAATATTGATTAATAAGCATGAGGTCTCGGTTTACTATGCTGAGCGCACCATGCTATACCCTGATGAAGGCTTTGATCAAAACGTCAACACCTTGATCAGTGCGGTAACCAGTGACAGCGCCACCGCAGATACCGCCAAGGAAATTATCGATTATGTCTTTACCAACGATATCACACTCACCGGTGTGGTCGAGGACCAAGCGCTGTGGGATTCCTTTTGGGAGGCCTGAACAAACGGTCTGTTGCAGAACGAATAATAACGGAAGGGATAATGAGGCTGGGATTGTATTGCTTGATCGCTCTATTGGCGACGTCCACTGTTTTTGGCGAGGTACCTTTCAGCGCGACAATCGTTTCGGTTCGTGGCGACGTTGATTATTCTGTGGACGGAAAAATCTGGCACGACGCCGCCAAGGGACAACAGGTGGGCGCAAACACACGACTGCGTACCGGGGATGACAGCCGCGCCGCCATCAAACTTTCCACCGGAGCCATTCTGAGGATTGATGAACTCAGCCTGGTTGATCTTGTTCCTCCCTCCCAACCCGACAACTCTGTAGCACTCAGCATCATAGAGGGTCTGTTTTATTTCTTTAGTCGCAGCACACCCGAAGCCGTGGAAATCCTGACTCCCTCCGCCACCGGGGCCATACGGGGCACGGAGTTTAATCTCAGCGTCAGTCGCCAGGGCGCGACAACCTACGCCATGGTCGAGGGGGGCGTGGACATTACCAGCGAGGGACATTCCGTCAGTCTGGCAGGCGGTGAAGTTGCCATGCTGGGACCGAGTCGAGAGATTCAGACATCGTCGCTGAGCAACAACTACCGGGAGCTGCACCAATGGCTCTATTATCCCCCGGTACTGGTGCCTTCAGAATTACAGCTCAATGATCAGGATCGCAGGCGGCTGCAGGAATCACTCCAACACTATCAACAGGGCAATCTCAAAGCCGCCGTTGCCACCGGTTTGGCCCAACAGACCTTGACCGGCAATGATGCCCAGCTTTACCGGGCCAACCTCAAGCTCATGGCAGGACAATTGGACGACGCAAAGGCCTTGATGGACGCCGCTGACAAAAGCCCCCTGCTACAGTCATTGCGCAAGATGTTTGATGCGGTCACCTTTGCCTCCCACGAGCAAGTTGCTCCCACAAACAATGCTTCTGAATGGCTGGCCTATTCCTATTGGAAACAGTCTCGTGGAGACATTCCCGGTGCGCTGGCGGCGGCCCAACAAGCGCTGCAGAGAAGCGACAGTTTTGGCCCAATCTTGGCAAGACTGGCGGAACTCCAATTCAGTAGCGGTGAACTTCGGGATGCGAGAGAATCTCTCAGCCGTAGCTTGGAGCTTTCCCCTAATAATCCCATGTCAATCTCGCTGCAGGGTTTTTTATCGGCAGCAGCGACAGAGGAATCTCTGCCCTATTTTCAACAGGCGTTGGCACTGGACGCGGACTTTGCCCAAAGCTGGCTGGGAGACGGTCTGCAGGCATTTCGGCAAGGGCAAGCCAATGAGGGGCTGGAATCCATCAAACTGGCGGCTGCTATGGAACCCAATCGCTCGCTATTGCGCAGCTATCTCGGTAAAGCCCTGGCGGAAAATGAACTTCAGGATAAGGCCCGTCAAGAGCTGGTATTGGCGCAGGCGCTGGATACTCAGGACCCCACCCCGCTGTTTTATCGCGCCTTGTTGGACAAACAACAGAATCGATACTCTGATGCAGCCCGTTCCATGCACCGGGCCATCGAACTGAACGACAATCGTAATCTGTTTCGATCGCGGTTATTGCTTGATCAGGACCTGTCGGTACGCAAAACCAATCTGGCAGCCATTTATGAAAGCCTGGGCATGTCCACTCGAGCTGTCCGCTACGCCAGCCAGGCTATCGAAGACGATTACAGCAATTATTCCGCCCATCGTTATATGGCGGACAGCCTGACCCGACAAACCGGCACGGATCTGTTGCGTACTGAGGCGGCGATTGCCAGTGAACTGCTGCTGGCGAATCTGTTAGCCCCTGCGCAAACCGGTACACTTTCGCGGTTTGTCAGCAATCAGGAATACTCCGCGTTTTTTAACAACAAGCGTTACGGCTTGGACGTCAATGCCTATCTCGATGAAGACCATGAAAGCCTGAGTGAGATCAGTGCTTACCTGAATAGTCACCGCACCAGCGTGGTTTTGGATGCAAGTATTGGGGGTTCCCTGAACTTCTTCGAAGCCGACTCGGTGGAGACGGATTTTGATACCGGGCTCTTGAGCCTGCAGATCAAACACCATCTCACTGAGCAAACCAGCGTGTATCTGCAACTCGAAGACAGCAGCACAGATGTCGATGCAGGTTTTTTTGGCGGCGAAATTGACGGCGATATCGACGCGGATATTGATGTTTATACACTGGGCTTTCACCACCGCCATCGGCCGGGAAGTGATACGCTGTTGCTCATCAGCCGCTACGATGCCGAAACCCGTTTTGAAACACCGTCTGTACCTATGATATTTACACAGGGCGCTGAGGGAGAAACCACCTCCGGCCTCAATTTACCTTTCCAATCCTCCGGCATGGCCGAAGAAAAACTGACCTCACTGGAACTTAATCATATACAGCAGAACGCCGAACGATTGTGGATCAGCGGCCTGCGGTTGCAACGCGGCGATATTACCTTAGATGAACAATTGGACCACCTCACCGGTGCCACCCGACCCTTTTTTGCAGATCCGGTATCGGTCACGCGACTGAGCGAAGACCTGGAACGCACCAGTGCCTACACCTACCTGACATTGGGACTGGAGTCGCAACTGGATTTGACCTTGGGCCTGGCCTATGAGTGGCTCGAAGCACCGCGACATATTGATTCGCCACCGGCGACAGGGGGCAGCTTTCGGGAGCAACGCTGGTCACCAAAACTCGGATTAAACTGGAGTCCGGCACCGCAATGGCGTTTACGTGCAGCTTACAGCGGCTCGTTGGGCGGTTTTGCTGCGGACCAAAGCCTGCGCCTGGAACCCTCATTGTTAGCCGGTTTTGTTCAGACTTATCGTTCACTTATCCCGATCGCACCGGATGTTTCCGGATCGCGTTTTGATGTTGCTGGCATCGGTTTGCAATACAGCCCTTCCGCCGATCTGTTCCTGGATGCGCAATACCAGTGGATACAGCAGCGGGGTAATGAGCGGCTCGGGGCTTTTGATTACGATCTTTTAACCCGACAAACGACTCCACAGGCACTGACCAATCGGCTTGAATATCGAGAACAAAATATATCTCTGAGTGCCAATCAATTGTTGTCTCAATACTGGTCGGTGGGCGCGCGTTACGAATTTGTGCAGTCGGATCTGGAAACCGGTCTGCTGGGTGTAGACGCTGTCGTTACCGATCCCTTGATCACCGGGCTCACGTCCACCGATACCCGCGCCCGCCTTCAAAGCTTCGGTGTCATGGCCGCCTACAATCATCCACTGGGAATCTTTGCACGACTGGACTCGACATTTTATTGGCCCCAGGACAGCGGCTTTTATGGTGTTGAACAGCAAGATGATTTCAGCTCCAGCGACTTTCGCCTCGGCTATCGCAGCCAGCGCCAACGTTGGCAAGTGGAGCTGCGCGTGGACAACCTGGAGGACGAGGAGCCCCGCATCAACAGTCTGATTCCCCGCGCTGAAATCCAATCCCGGCGCACCGCCAGGATCACACTCAACCTCAACCTCTAGGAAGCCCCGGGCAAGGTATGCTGACCCAACACACCCGCTCTCTGCTTATCAGCATCACCATGGTGATTTTGGCCGGCATTCTGGTGAATTTCAGCCGCCTGGGCAATGGCCTGGAGCGTCTCAGCTTCGATCTTCTGTTTGTGTTTCGCCCCTTGGCTCAGACCGAGGAAATCGTCATTGTGTATCTCGACGAGACCGCCCACAAACAACTCAAGCAACCTCTGGATCGAATCTGGGACCGACGCTTGCACGCCAGCCTGCTTGACAAGTTCACTCGCCAGAAAGCCAACCTGGTGATCTACGATATTCTGTTTGATGTCGCCAGTTCAGACAAAAAGGCAGATGCGGCCTTTGAGGCGGCCATCAAGCGTAGCGGTCGGGTGATTCTTGGAGCGAGCGTCAAGGCTCAGCGCAATATGGGGGTCATCGAGCGAGCCGTGGCCGCGCCTTTATTAACACTTAGAGAACCCACCTTTGGCTGGGGATTACTGACATTGGACCCCGTAGACCCGGACTTCGGTGTCAGGCGCATGAACCTGGGCTCTGGCGATATACCCATCAAGAACGCCAGCTGGTTAGCTGCAGAGGAGCTCCGACGACAAAAGGGCCAGTCCGCCAGCGAAATTCCCGACCGGGAACTCTGGATTAACTACCTGGGGCCTCCCGGCACCGTGGATTCTATCAGCTTCTCTCAGGCGCTGGACGACGAGGGAGTACCTGAAGATTATTTTACCGGTAAAACTGTTCTGATTGGCGGCAAATACGCAACGGGCTTCAGTGGTGATATGCGAGACAGTTTTCTGACCCCCTACTCCCTGCGTGGCCACCCGTTTGCACCCGGGGTCGAGGTGCACGCCAACGTGCTCTCCAATTTAGTCAAGGGAGATTGGTTGGTTCGAACAGGTGCTTTCTTTGACTTGTTGGTGGTAGTGATACTGGCAGCAGCGTTCGTCGCCTCCTTTTACTACATCCCCTTGAAAGTCACAATTTTTCTGGCCCTGCTGTACGCACTGGTGTTCGGTTCACTGAGCATCTGGATCTGTTGGCAACAGCTGATATTCTTTAACTGGCTGATGCCTTTGACGATTCAATTGCCGCTGGCACTATTGATTTCCACCATCCAGCGTTACTATGTGGCCGCCAGCAAAGAACGCAAGTTGATTTCGGCCTTCTCCTCCTACATCTCTCCTGTCATTGCCGAAAAAGTGGCCAAAAGCGGTTTTGATCTCACGCCCGGGGGTGAAATGAAACCCATCACTGTGATGTTCACGGATTTGCAGGGGTACACCTCGCTATCAGAGCACACCAATCCTGAAGAACTGGGTCGCGTATTAAATGCCTATTTTGAAATGATGACCAAGGATGTGCTGGAAACTCACGGTACGGTAATTAAATATATCGGCGACGCCGTGTTTGCTATCTGGGGAGCTCCCCTGGAGGACGAGAACAAAGCAGACCACGCTGTCCACGCCGCCAGTACCATGATCCATACGATTCGCTCGCAGAAAATCTACGGCCATACACTCACGACGCGGGTCGGCATTAGCAGCGGGGAGTGCCTGGTCGGAAATCTGGGTTCCACCTATCGTTTCGATTACACCGCCCTTGGCGATGCGGTTAACCTGTCTTCGCGCATTGAGGGTTTTAACAAGTATCTCGGCACCAGTATTCTGATTGATCAGGACACCCTGGATCAGACCAGCGAATCCTTCAATCATCGTCCGGTAGGACGCTTTCAACTGTTGGGCAAAAAGGACTCAGTACCCCTTTACGAGGTACTGGTAGACTGCCGGGAAGGCGAACCCTGGATTGAGAGTTTTTCCCTGGGGCTGGACGCCTTTCAGGCGGGTGATTTTGAAGAAGCGCGGCAGGGGTTTGAGCAATGCCAGACGCAACGCGGCGGCGATGGCCCCTCCCAGTACTATCTCAAGATTCTGCAAACCTATCGAAATTCGCCACCAGACATGCGCCGTTGGAATGGCGATGTGATCGTAGACAGCAAATAACAAATCCACACTAAAAAAACAGGGGCACAAACCAAAATGCCCCAAAAGTAGTGAAGAGAAATCAATAAACCTAACCAACTGCCATTTCTATAGCACGCCCCAGCTCCTGAGTACTCGCCGTCCCTCCCATATCACGGGTAAGTCCGGCGCCCTCTTTCAATACGCGCTCCACAGCCTCCATCACCGTATCATGAACCTCACGGTACCCGAGATGTTCCAACATCATCGCACCAGCCCAAATCGTACCAATAGGGTTGGCAATATTCTGCCCTGCAATATCAGGCGCAGAGCCATGCACCGGCTCAAACATAGACGGAAAATTTCTTTCCGGGTTAATATTCGCCGAAGGTGCAATAGCAATAGTACCTGTCACCGCCGGCCCAAGATCAGACAGAATATCCCCAAACAGATTCGACCCCACGACCACATCATAAAACTCCGGCATGCGCACAAAATTCGCCGTCATAATATCGATATGAAACTGATCGGTTTTCACATCTGGGAATGCCTTCGCCATCTCTGCAAAACGACCGTCCCAAAACGGCATCGAATGAATAATACCGTTAGACTTGGTGGCAGAACTGATATGCTTGCCGGGGCGCCGATTCGCCAACTCAAACGCATACCGCATCACCCTATCCGTACCACGACGGGTAAACACACTCTGCTGAACCACCAGCTCCTGATCTGTACCCTCGTACTGAATACCACCAATATTCGAGTATTCACCCTCAACATTCTCACGCACCACATACATATCGATATCGCCCGGTTTCTTGCCAGCCAATGGACAAGGAACGCCATCGAACAGTCGTACCGGTCGCAAATTTATATACTGATCGAACTCGCGACGAATAGGAATCAACAGCCCCCAAAGGGAAATATGATCAGGCACTCCGGGAAAACCCACAGCCCCGAGATAAACAGCATCAAAGCCCCGCAGCTGATCAATGCCACCCTCCGGCATCATACGGCCGGTTTTATGGTAGGTTTCGCAAGACCAGTCAAACTCCGTCCATTGAAACTCGATACCATGAATTGCTCCGGCGGCCTCCAACACCCGTATTCCCTCGGGAATAACCTCCTTGCCGATGCCGTCTCCAGGAATTACCGCAATGTTAAGTGTTGTCATGGGTGGGTCCTCTATCTCGGATCAATGTTGAAACAGTGAATGGAGCAAACTAAATCAGAATATTTTATCGTTGCCACAAGACAAGAGTATATGGAATGCTATGCTTTCCAGAAAGCAGCCATATTAGACCAAGTTGGTAACAAAAAAGCACCATGAAACCATCCAGCCCTGCCTCCCTCACCCTCCGTAACCTACCCCTCAGCGCTCTCAAGGCCTTTGAAGCCGTCGGGCGTCACTGCCACGTCCGCCGCGCCGCCGAGGAGATGAACATCTCCCACACGGCCCTGAGTCGTCATGTTCGCCAACTGGAGGAACAATTAGGAGTGGCGCTGTTTCACCGCCAGCACAACCGCCTGAGCCTGACCACCGCTGGTAATCGACTTTTGAGGAGCGTACAAAGCGCCTTTGCCGAATTGACCGATGGGTTAGCCTATCTCGATCCCGAAAGCATGAGCGGAGAGCTGGTGGTAGCCTCCACCTCCACCATCGCCATGGGCTGGCTGATGGAAGTGCTGGGCGGGTTTCACCAGCGCTTCCCCGAAATAACGCTGCGTCTGATCACGCTGACGCCACGACAGCAAACCCTGCCCGCAGAATTTGATGTGGCAGTATGCTTGGGCGAACCGGTGGAAACCCTGCGCATGGTGACCCCGCTATATCAAGAGTCCTACATTCCAGTTTGCAGCCCCAAACTGGTACGGGCGGATACGCCTGTACAAAATGCCGAGGATCTGTTGGCCTATCCCTTAATTCACGATCGCATCAGCCAATGGCAGCGCTGGTTTCAGCTAAATCATCTGCAACCGGACCGCAACCAGCAAAACCTCTACATGGACTATGGGTTTCAGGCCATTCACGCAGCGAAGCTGGGGTTGGGTATTGTCCTGGCTGATGGCAGCGAAGTAGGAAAAGACCTACGCGAAGGGCGTTTGATCACTCTTCTTGAACCGCCCATGGCGGTTCAGCAGTCCGTCCATCTTGTCCATCACCACCCTGACCAGTTAACGCTGCCGGCACGCCTGCTGGCCGAGGCAATTGTTGAATATAAACGAGGATAAAACTTTTTCCTCGTTTACTGTTTGGAGATATTAATAACCTGCAGGCGGGTAAATTGCTCCAACCCTTCCATTCCCCACTCCACGCCAATGCCCGACTGTTTGCAGGTTGGAAAAGGTATATTAGGCGCGAAGGCAGCGTGCTGGTTTACCCAGGCAGAACCACACTCGAGCCTCGACGCCAATGCCTGCGCCCGCTGAACATTGGAAGACCACACGGACCCACCCAACCCGAACTCAGACCCATTGGCTCGTCTGATGGCATCATCAAGATCACTATAGCGAAGAATCGGCAAAATAGGCCCAAAAGGCTCTTCATCCACCACCGCAGTTCCATCCTCAATATCGCGTACCACCGTCAGTGGCAACACGAATCCAGGCCCCTCCGGAATCATTCCACCGGCAATCACCTTACCGTTAGCTTTGGCATCGTTGATATAGGCACAGACCTTTTCATATTGCGCCCGGTTTTGTACCGGGCCAAACTGGGTTCGAGGATCTGCACCGTCTCCAACAACTGCGGCCTTGGCCAGACTGGCAACCTCATCGCACACGGCGTCGTAAATACTGTCGTGTACATAGAGGCGCTTGAGGGCCGCGCACACCTGGCCACTATTCATAAACGCGGTAGCAAAAATCCCCGGTGCCACCTCTTTCGGATCAGCATCGTCCAATACAATACCCGCGTCATTGCCACCGAGCTCCAGTGTCAGCTGTTTAAGACTATCAGCACCGGCGGCCATAATTTTCCGCCAGCACATTTACCACGCCGGCCGGAAATTTTCGGTATGTTTGTAGTCGCTGTGCGGGTATACGAGCCATGGACTGAATCTCCTGAAGTGTTATCGAACGCTTGCACCAGCGTACTGAAGATGAAGACCATCGCACAATGGCGATAAATGGCGATGTTAATCGTTTGGCCGCATAGGATAATAGAACCACCAGCCTATCGAATACCTGCTATTTCAGGTGTGTGGCGATCAGGGTTTCTGTCATTGTCTCGCCATAGTGACTGTAGTGACTAAGGTCACTGTACCGATCAAGGATATTTCTGATCACGCCGGAGCGCTTCAATTTGAGAAGACTGCGTTCATAGCGCCGTCG
This sequence comes from Pseudomaricurvus alkylphenolicus, assembly GCF_011683955.1. Classification (GTDB taxonomy): domain Bacteria; phylum Pseudomonadota; class Gammaproteobacteria; order Pseudomonadales; family Cellvibrionaceae; genus Pseudomaricurvus; species Pseudomaricurvus alkylphenolicus. The sequence continues at coordinate 288,900 of NZ_JAAQPI010000005.1, read as the reverse complement.
ATAATTTTCTGCTCTCAGCCCCAGCGCATTGAACGAAAACGCCGCGTATGATCGCAGATAAGTCTCCAGCGCCACATGGGTGATCTGGTCTGCAATCTTCAGCGTTTTCGCCACTTCGTCGATAACAGCATCTTCAAGTGCGATGATATCAACGCGACCGCGTTTAAGCGCTTTGACAAGAAGGTAGTCGTCTTTGTAGGACACGATGTGAGAGTCGGGAAAGCGCACGCGGACGTTCTCGGTCGGCCCCATAATTCCTAGCCGGTAGCTGCCAAACGCTCGATCCAAGTTTAGCGGGATATTCTTGAGCGCAAAAAAGCTGGTTCGTGAATAGTAGTGAGGTACACCTGTGCGAATAACACCGTCCACCATCGCGTCAAGTTCCGGCACCCAGATTACACTGCCGTCGATGCGGCCAGTCTTGAGATCCCGAATTAACCGTCTGAGGGGCAGCAGTTCAATAGACACATCAACCCCCATATCAGCAAAGACGGCACGGGCGATATCAATGCTGACACCCTTGACTTCACCGCCCTCCAGATATTCGAATGGTTTACGGTATTCAACCCCCGCCATGTGTAACCTGAGACCCTGATTGTCAGCTCCGGTGCTCGCAGAACCACTTAACAGCAGCAGAGCACCGAGAATCCACAGAAGTGCATGCATAGATAACCCTGCCTTGAAGCAGCTATTGACGGAATAACCAGCTTAACAGACTGCAGCAAGCACCCGATTACCTGATGTGTCCATTTTATTGCCAATAATTTTCTATCGGGGGGTTATAACGTCATCCAAACAGATTTGGTCTCAAGAAAATGCTCCAATTGCTCAGGCCCCAAGTCTTTACCAAAACCCGACTGTTTTACCCCGCCAAACGGGGTATTGCTGTCAATCATATCGTGGGTGTTTACCCAGACAGTCCCAGCCTCAAGCCTTTGCACACATCGCATCGCACGGGAAAAATCCCTGGTAAACACGCTCGCCGCCAGACCATAGATATTGTCATTGGCCAGCTCAAGCGCCTCCTCCTCGGTATCGAAGGGGATCACCGCCAATACGGGACCAAAAATCTCCTCCTGCACAATACGCATATTGTTGTTACAGTCTGCGAAGATCGTTGGCTGCACAAAGTAACCGGCGTCATCCGGGCGGTGCCCACCACACACCAGACGAGCCCCTTCTTCACGCCCCACTTCGATATAGTCCAGAACCGTGCTTTGCTGATCCGCCGAAATAGCCGGACCCATCTCCGTTGACGGGTCAAGGGAAAAACCGATTTTCATCACCTCTGCACGATCTGCTACCGCCTCAATCACCTCTTCATAAATGGAACGATGCACGTACAACCGAGAACCGCCGCTGCAAACCTGACCGGTATTAAAAAAGATACTCTGCTGGGTGGCTTCAACCACCTGATCAATGTCGGCATCCTCAAAAACCACCATGGGTGACTTACCGCCCAGCTCCAGAGTGACCGGGTTAATATTGTCCATTGCTGCTTTTGCCACGGTTTTACCCACGGGCGTCGAACCCGTGAAAGATACTTTGTTTACGTTGGGGTGCGCCACCAGTGCATTGCCGACACTGCTGCCTTTACCCGTAATGATATTAATCACCCCTTTGGGAACGCCGGCTTGTTCACACAGCCCGGCAAAAAACAACATGCTCAACGGTGTAATTTGTGCAGGCTTAAGCACAAGGGTACAACCCGTCGCCAGCGGCGCCGCCAACTTCCAAATGGCCATATTAAATGGCCAGTTCCAGGGTACAATAGCCGCGACCACACCGATCGGTTGCTTTAAAGTACAAGCAAAATGTTCACCGGGAGCAGATACCTGGCGAGTACTGCCCTCAATATTGCGTGCCCAACCTGCCATATAGCGCAGCAGGTCAACGGAGCCGGCGATGTCTACCGCCTTGCAACCCTCGATGGCTTTGCCGGCATCCAGGGATTCGATTTCGGCTATCGTCTGGGCGTTTTCTTCAACCAGATCCGCCAAACAATTGAGCAGCCGTTCACGTTGAGCCGGCTTCCAGTTAGACCACTCGCCCTGATCAAATGCATAACGAGCGGCGGCCACCGCGCGATCGACGTCCTCGGTGCTGGCCGCAGGAACTCTGGCAAGCAGTGCTTCAGTACAGGGCTCCAACACCTCAGACATCGAACCATCACTGGCGTCAGTAAACTCACCGTTGATATACATTTTGTGATGCTGACCAAAGAATCGATGGGTTTCTCCGGTTGCTCCGTACTTGCACAGTAATTTTTGAATCAATGAATCCACAATAATACCCCTTAGGCCAACATCAGTTCGGGCGTCTCCAGGACTTCATGCAATGCAGACATAAATCGCGCTGCGGGCTCTCCATCCATTGCACTGTGATCAAAGGTAAAACTCATGGGCAACATAGTGCGCGCCACCATTTCTCCATTATAAATCACCGGTTTCTGCTGCGGTGTGGAAGGGCCAACCAGGCCGACATTGGGCAGATTCAATACTGGAGTTGCCGTCATACCCGGAGGTGCAATACCCGCTGTGGAAGACATTGTAATGGTCGAGCCGGACAAATCCTCCGGGCGGGCCTCGCCGTTTCTGACCCGACCGATTAACGCTTTCATCTCAAGATCAATTTCCGCCACGCCCATACGCTCCACCCCATGCAACACAGCAACCATAAGACCGCTGTCAAATTCAGTGGTACCGGGCACCGCAATAGCGATTCCCATATTGACCGAATCATAGATCACAACTTCATCACCTTCCCGGCAGGCATTGGCAATGGGTACCTGTTTTATGGCGCAACAAATAGCTTTGATTAAAAAGGCGTTTACCGAAACCTTGGTACCCAGCTGTTCCTGCCGTTGCACAAATCGTTGCCTCAGGGCCAACAGGTCGGTAACGTCGGATTCCCAGTTGGACGACAGCTGCGCCGTTGTTTGCAAACTCTGTTGCATACGGTCGGCGATGGTCTTACGCATGCCTTTGATGGGAATTCGGGCTTTGACGTTGGTCCCTTCCGTAGGGGGAACTGCCAATGGCGATGCAGAGGTCGCCTGAGAAGGCTCAATGCGATTCTCTACGGCTGCAAGCACATCGCATTTTATGATGCGACCACCGGGGCCGGTTCCCTCAATCCGGGTAATATCCAGATTATTTTCACGGGCCAGCTTGCGTGCCACGGGTGAAGACTTCACTCGACCTGCTTCGTAGCCTTTGTCAACAACGGATTCGAGCGGCGTTCTGGTTGCGCTTGCGTCCGCAGATTCATCCACAGTCGATTCTGAAGTTTGCGCATCAGTCTCTGGCGACGGCGCGGATGAGTCGTTTTCACCCAGCAGGTTGTTAACCTCTTCCTCACTGGCACAGAAATGAGCAATGGTGGTATCACAGGGCACTGTTTCTCCTTCGGGCACCACAATGCACAAGAACCCTTCTTCAGGCGATTCGCATTCGTAGGATACCTTCTCGGTTTCCACATTCATAATCTGCTGGCCCTTCTGCACCTTGGCGCCATGCTGAACCAACCACTCGTTGATAGTGCCCTCATTCATCGCCATTGCCAGCTTGGGCATGGTGTAAGCAATTCCCATGATTTTTCTCCTCAAGCCGCAATACGGGCCAACACGCTACGAATGGCCGCTTCAATTTTGTTGACGTTGGGAGCAATATAATCCTCCATATATCCACCCGGCACAGGCATATCCGGCAAAGTGACTCGCGTTACCGGGGCATCGAGCAAATCAAATCCCTGCTCCATCACCTTGGCGGATACGGTATTGGCAAACGAGCCCGACTCCCAGTCCTCGTCAACCACAACCAGTCGGTTGGTTTTTTCCAGCGAACGTAGCACCGTTTCCAAATCAAAGGGCACAAACGAGCGCGGATCGATTACCTCACAACTGATGCCCTCGCCGTGCAATTTGTCCGCGACTTTTAGTGCATTTTGCAGCTGCAGGCTGTTGGCCAGCACCGTAACGTCGGTTCCCTCTCGTTTGATATCGGCTACCCCCAGGGGCACCACATAATCCTCCTCCGGCACCTCACCCTTCAGCATCATGATGCCCATATGCCAGGGAATCATCACCGGATTGTTATCCCGAATGGCCGCCTTGAACATGCCTTTGGCATCATAGGGCGTCGAAGGCATGGCAACCTTGATGCCCGGATGATGGGCAAAAGTGCCGTGTATGCTCATGGCGTGATCGTTGGCCAGGCGCTGGCCGGTGCCCACGCCCGCCGTCATGGTGATCGGCAGGGCTCTCTGGGAGCCGTGCAAGAAATGATATTGACCGGTGGTCACCGAGCATTCAGAAAAAGTTACATAGGAAAATCCGCCAAACATAAAATCAACGATTGGCCGCATACCTTCCTGGGCCGCTCCCAGTGCCACGCCATACATACCGGACTCGGCGATGGGTGTATCCAGGATACGATCAGATCCGAATTCTTCCACCAGTCCCTTGGTATGCGGAAAAATCCCACCGCGAATATCCTGGCCCACCATAAAGACGTCATCGTCCCGGCGCAGCTCTTCCTGGTAAGCCTCTTTGATGGCATCAATCAGCGTCAAAGTTCTCATGATTTATTCTCCGGTTGGCAGCGGGTCAGTCAGCAAAAACGGCTGCCATCAATTCTTCTTCGGTGGGATTAGCGATCTCACTGTTGTCGGCAAAGGCTTCGACCTCTTCGATTTCTCTTAGCGCCGCTTCGTGGATGTCCTCGATTTGCAATTGGGTTAACACGTCGTCTGCCAGCACCTTTTCCGTGGCCAGAGTTACCGGCTCGCGGTTGCGCATTTGCTGATGTTCTTCGTCACTGCGCTCTTCCCAGCCACGCAGGTCAGGGGTGCCAATATCGTGTTCTTTAAAGCGCTGTGTCTTACATTCGACAAACGTCGGTCCTTCGCCGCGTCGCGCCCGATCGATGGCAACTAGAGCAGCCTCAGCCACGGCGAACACATCCTGGCCATCAACCACCATGGCGGGCATACCAAATCCCTGCGCCAGGGAGGAGATATCCGGCAGAGGGTGCATTTCTTCTGCGGACGCAAAGATCGCCATGGAGTTGTTTTCACAGAAGAAAATCACTGGAAGCTTCCAGTTTTGTGCCATTAACAAAGACTCATGGGCACGGCCTTCTCCGTAAGAACCATCGCCGGAGCAGTTCATCACCACCTGCCCTTTGCCACGACGTTTGGCTGCCCAGCCCCAGCCCACGGTGGGAGCAAAGTTGTGACCGATAAAGCCCGACTGCTGGTATACCTTGTGTTCGGGGTAAGAAAAGTGCCAGGCGGAACGCCCCTTACAACAACCAGTGTCCTTACCGGTGTGCTCAGCCAGGAAGGTTCGAACGTCCACTCCCTTGCTGATCATATGGATGATTCCGTGACCGCGATGATGGGGATTGAGGTTGTCGTCCTGATTGAGAAAGCTGCAGGCGCCGACCCCTGGTGCCACACCACCCTCTGCAGGATGGTAAAAGCCGATCAACTTGCCCTGCATCATGCGGCGATACATCATCTTGTCGTAGTGGTTGCCCCTCACCAGATTGGTAAAGAGTTTGACCTTTTGTTCATGACTGAGCGTGGTGGTTTTTAATGCGGTGTTCACAATGTCACTTCCTGCTTGGATCCGTTGCACGACTTAGAGAGATTCGCCAGAGAGGGCGGCGAAAATCGGCAAGCCGATTCCCGCCGTCATGCCGCCATCAACACGAACGTCCTGGCCGGTAATAAAGGTGGAGGCATCGCTGGCCAGAAAGTTATAAATGCCCACGACCTCATCCTGCCGTCCCATGCGGCCAAGCGCGGTCAGCGCACCCATAAACTGAGCCTCGGCACCGCCGTCGTCTTCACCCATCATGCCGGTACCGGCAATGACAGCCGGGCAGACGGTATTAACCCGAATACCTCGGGGGGCGAGTTCAATAGCGCTGGTACGAGCCAGGTAAGACAGCCCCGCCTTGCTGGCGGAATAGGCACCGGAACCGGCGTGCGTTATGCCCGAACCGGCCACTGAACCGGTATTGATAATAGAGCCACCGTCATTCATGTGGCAGGGAGCATGTTTGAGGAGATACCAGGGACCGAACAGATTGATATCAATAATGCGCTTCATCGCATCGGAGTCGAAACTTTCAACATCGCCGTCTTCGGCAATACCCGCGTTGTTGACCAGAATATCGATCTTGCCAACTTCAGCGCTCACTTCCTGCAGCAGAGTTTCAACCTGTGCTTCTTGAGTCACATCCAGAACTTTGGCAGTAGCACCGATCTCCTGTGCTATCTTGGCAGCATCGCGTCGGCCACAGATCACCACCCTGGCTCCGGCGGCGACAAAATTCCTGGCAACCGCCAGACCAATTCCGCTGGTACCGCCCGTAATCACCGCAATTTTATTATCCAGTGTGTGCATGCTGTGTTTCCTCCCACTCAGTTGATTGAGAAATATTTTAGAGCACCCCCAGGCCGTGCTTAATGACATTTCTGACCCATCGTTTTACACTTGTGAACACCCACAACAGATCCCGTAGAGCTATATGTCATCGACCGCCCATGAGCCTGCATTTTCACGCCAAGCCGAGGAAAATCGCATACTTGCCAATACCTTGCGGCGGCTGCAGGAGTGCCTGGGCCAGGATCAGGATTTTGCCTATAGAGCCGGCTTGCTCCATGCCGGCATCAGCGACAGCGACATTGATGATAATCACAACCTGAGTCATGAAAAGCTGGGGCGAGTTCTCAGACATATCCGCGAAAAAATACCGGGCATCACCGTACATTTGTTCTCTAAGTTGTCCTTACTTGATCTGGGGATGATCGGTTATGCCGGGGCCAGCAGCGGCACCGTCGGCAAGGCCATTGATATTCTGATGCGCTACCACGAACTGACCACCGATCGCTTCGATGACATCATCGAAGTTGAAGGTGATACGGTGGTATTGCGCCCAGTGCCCTATATGGCCCATATGGGGGACTTTCAGGATGTGATCGAGGACAGCCTTGCCGGAAACTGGAATCTGCTCACCCAGCTGCTGGGCAACGAGGTGGATTTCTCCGAGGCAAAAATCAGCTTTGCCTTTGCTCCCCCAAGCTACTCAGAGCTCTACCGGCAGGCATTCTGTTGCGCTCATGAGTTTGACCAGGAACGTTCGGAAATCCGCTTTCCAGCCCATTGGTTGGAAATGCCCGTGGCTACCGCCAACTGGGCCATGTCTGATGTTTGCAATGTGATGTGCGAACGGATTCTGGGGCCTGGCGAGCCCATTGCCAACACCACTCATTCTGTGCGTCAACTGCTGCTGAGCCGTCCCGGCCGGCGTATGTTACGGTTAGAGGAAGCCGCAGAGTCACTGCGACTGTCCACCGCACAGTTACGCAAACGCCTGTACCGCGCCGACACCAGTTACAAACAAATTGTGCTGGAAGTGCGAATGACGTTGGCCCGGCAATATCTGGAAGCCACCCGCATATCGATACAGGAGATCGCCTATTTACTGGATTATTCCCAACCCGGCCCTTTTAGCCGGGCGTTTAAGGCGTATTACGGTTTTCCACCTATTCACTGTCGGGAACAGGCTCTGGCGGACTGATTTACCTCACCGCGGACTCTAACTCCCTCAGACTCGCCGAGGGCCCGGAATTCGGGCAGTTCTCCTGTGGATACAGAAAAATCTTGCCGGCTTTTTTTGACAATGCCGCTTCAAAGGCTTCTGCCCCTTCCGACATATTGTATTCATGGGTGATCAGGTGATCGGCCATCCTCTGCACTTCCGGATTACAGAGCATGCGTAGCAGGCCTTCGCGATGTTTAACATGCACATCGTGGTTGCCGCTCAGTTTAACGCCACGGTTATGGATCTCATCCAGCAAATGGATGGGTAGTGGCTCATTGTTCTCCACCAGGAATCCGTACAGCCACATATTGCCAAATCGTCGAACAGCCTTCAGACATTTTTTCTGGTAATAGGGATAACCGGAAGCTTCGATCACATGATCGGCCCCCTTTAGATCACCCGTGAGTGCGTGGATTTGTTCCAGCCAGTCCTCATCATCCGGATTGACAATATAGTCGGCGCCCATTTTCTTCGCCTGTTCCATTCGGAACGGATTACGACCGAGCACGATAACCCTGGCACCCCGATACTTGGCGTTGATGATGGAACCAAAGCCGATAAAACCCACACCGGCAACAATAACCCAGTCGTCCTTTTTCACCCCCATCTCTTCAATGCCCGTATAGGTACAACCAAGAGAGCAGTTGGCCAGTGCCGCGTAACGAAACGGCAAATCGTCGGGGATCTTCTGGATCATATGATCCGGACCGATGCGATACTGACTGAAGCCAAAGCCACCGGATTCGCTGCCACATTTGTTTTCGATGTCCTTCAGACCACCGGGTACATCCAAAGGTGATTCCACTCCCAGCTGTTGGAGAATATCCAGGTTAGCGCGAGGATCCTGGGTACCGGCTTCGGCAAACAGCTCGTAGGGGATCTCCATGCAATGGGTGGGGCTGAGTCCACGGGTACAAACAAAACACTCTTGGCAGGGGTTACCCTGATACATAATCACACGGTCACCCACTTTAAAACGCGAACCCGGCAATACTTCGCAAATAGTGCCCACACCCTCATGCCCCTGGTGCTCTTCGTCGGAGTGCCACTCCATGCGGTGTTCCAGATACACCTGATGTTCGATGCATACTGGCGCTATCTCCACCTTCATCAGGGAATAACCCGGTGCGATTTTGGGAAAAGGTTTCTGCTTCAGGGCGACGCGCTTGGGTTCGGGGATGGTAAGCACGGTATTGGTCTTTGGCATCTGGGGCTCCTCACTGATTAACCATCGATGAGTTTTATTCTAGGCAGTCCCGCCCCGACGCTTAATGACATTTCTGAACCTTCAAATAACAGTTCTGAACTTCTGGGGAGTCATACCCTCGGCACGCAGGAAGGTACGATAAAAATTGGCGGGATTCGCGTAACCCACCAGCTCTGCGACCTCATTGACGGGCAACTGACTCTCTCGCAGGTATTGCCTGGCCATCGCCAGTCGAAAATCAATCACCAGCTGCTGGTACGTCAATCCTTCGGAATCCAAACGACGCCGCAAGGTTCGTGATGCCATATGCAGACGGTCCGCCATGGCATTCATATTGGGTATCTCGCCGGGGGAAAGCGATAATTGCCGGTAGACCTCCGCCGCCCAGCCACGGTAGTGTGAAAGTTCATCAAGCAAGCGTTCGCACTGCTGGGCGCACATTGCGCCGATGCTCTCATTGGCTACCTGCAGTGGTAAAGACAACCACTCCGCCGGAAACTTTGCCCGGGTTCCCGATTGACCAAAACGAGGCATAAGCTTGAGGTGATTCTCGTAGGCCTGCTCCCCACCTTCAGCGCTATGGGCGATCTCCACCTCGGTAAACAGATAGTCGCGTCCAATCAACGACGCCCAGATCACACCTGTTGCCAACCATTCCTGGGTGTAATAGCGGATAACACTGGGGGAAAGTTGCCAACCGCCAGGCAACGGCCGGGTACACATCATCGCGACATCTCCCTCGGTGACCACTTCCACTTCAAACAGAGGCCCGACCAAGCGTTGGTAACGGCAATAACGCTGCAGACATTCGGCAAAGTTGGCACTGTTCAACATGGCGTAACCGAGTACACCATGCTCCATCAGCGAGGTATGTTCCCCTACGCGAAAACCCAGATCCGGAGCCTCGCACCGGTCCATGGTAATCTCAACCAGGCGCAGGTACTTTTCCATGGCCAGGTGCGCTTCCGGGTTGTCGACTTCGCTGCGATGCACCCCCGCATCTGCCAGCAACTCCCCTCGGTCAAGACCGAGTGCCACCGCTTCATCCAGCAGCTTAATGGCGTAGAGTGCGTTGGTATTATTGGTGATCACGTCAACCTGGTCTGTTGTGCGCATGGTGGTATCCGCCTTCCCCTGGTTCCTTCTGACTTTAGGAAGAGCGAAGCCATATTGCAACAACCAATGTAGGGTTTACATGGGGAGAGGAACGGAAGTGAGATGTGATTCAGAGTTTTTGCTCTGGCGTAAACAGAAAAACTGCAGCATCAGGGCCACCAGGGCACAGCTTGCGCAGAACAGCAGCACAGGCAGGGTACCTGCCCAATCGCTGATTAGCCCCGCCAGCCCCGGTGCCAACATTGCCCCCAGGCCCACTGCCGGCACAGTAAGCACCACAAAACGGCCATCCAAATCCAGGCTGGCAATGGAGGCAAGCATCACGGGCACGCCATAGCCTACTGAGAACATCACCAGGCAGGCACTGGCTGCATAGATGACTGTGTGAGCGGCAAAGAACAAACCCGTCAGTCCCAGCAGGAAGATTCCCGTCACCAATAACATAGGCACCCAATACCCCAACCGTGCCCCCAGCGCCGCTGCCAGAAACGAGCCAGACAGGGTAAACAGCAACGCCAGCGAAAGAATCTGTCCGACCAGAACGCCGTCCATGCCTGCAGAGTTTCCAATCCGTTCCACGAATGCCCAGGCGGCGGTCTCACCGGTAAAAAACACCATCAACGCCACCAGACCAAGGACTACTGCCGCACGATTGGTGGTGTTTACTGTCGCCTTGGTCGACGGCTCTACCGAGGCCTGTTTAACGCCGCCTCTGGGTAAAAACGGTAACACCGGAACTGCCGCAATGACCATAGCCGTCAGTACGATAATCAAGCCCTCAAACCCCCAAAGGCTGATGACCGTAGAAGGCAGCACCAGAAACAAAAGCGCACCCGCACCTGCCTCCAGAGCAATTTTAATGCCGTACCAACGGCTCATGTTCTCTGTATCGCCGATTAGCGTGGTGGAGATCGCATAGAGAACACCGAAGCCGCCGCCGGCGATAACAATGCTGGTCAACAGAACCCAATAGCGGCTGAAGACGCCGTTGACCAATAGCGAGGACGCCGTAATCACAATGGCAATGCCACAGGCCAGCCGCCAGTCAATACGACGAATCCAAAAAAACGCGCTGGCGGCGGTCAGGTTAAAACCCACATAAAACAATGACCCCACCAACCCGCTGTGGGCTCCGGACAACTGTCGATATTCCTGCAAAGTACCAATCGTCAAAGGCAAAATATTGTAAAAAATCGCCCCCACAACGGCGATAACCAACGCTGCAGTAATGGCTGAGCCACGATTAAGGTAGTCATCAGTAGGGTAAGTCTGCATAGGTAAATCGCTCACAAAGCCTATAACCGCTGTTTTGTACAGTTTAAGTTTGTATCATTGATCGGGTTTTGTCGCGGTCTGAGCCCGCTGCTACGAAGGCGCCCAAACCTGGCGGAATATGTGCATTGCCGGTACTTCCTTGTACCGACACAGACTTTAGAAGAAGCTGTAACGAACCTCGGCGCGCACAGTACGCTTCATACCGGGTACCGAAAGCGCATCAAACAGCGCCACAACCGAAGACTCATATTCCTCGTCAGTCAGGTTCTCACCGATCAGTGCCAAACTCCAGGTATCGTCGCCAGAGACGTAAGCCAGACGCAGATTCAACAGACCATAATCTTCCGCCTGCAGGTCGTTGGTGACCGTGTAGAACATATCATCCGTGTAGGTGTACTCCAGCCGGGACACCAGCTCACCCTGCGCCATGGGGTAACTGTGGGTGGCCGCCAAAGACCAGGAGCTTTCCGGTGAGCGCAAACCATCGTTACCCTTCAGGGAAACTGGCACTCCGGAGGCAGGGTCGTCGACAAAGCCGTCTTGCACTTCGCTGTCCAGCCAGGCGTAAGCCAATCGCAAATCCAGGTTTTGAGTCACCAAGAAGGTGGCATCGATCTCAATACCCTGAGTTTCCAGGTTGCCTACGTTAAAGATATTGAGTACGCCATTTTGCTGCACTTCGCTCTGAAAATCAGTGTAGTCGTAGAAAAAGTAAGCGGCGTTAATACGGGCGCGGTTTTCCAGCAAGTCGGCTTTGATACCTATCTCGTACGCGTTGTTCTCTTCCGGGTCCACTGCGTCCACACCGGTGAGCAAGGCATTGGGCTGACGATTGAATCCACCAGACTTAAACCCCTGGGCGAAGTTAAAATAGATCAGCGTGTTTTCGTTCAACGCGTAGTCAATGGCGAAGCGCGGGTCGAAAGAGGTCCAGTCTTCGCTCGCCTGCAGAGGTTGGCCTGTGGCCTGCGCGGGGAACACAACAATGCCGGCGTTATCGACCCTTGCGTCCTTCTCTTCGCGGGTATAGCGCGCACCGAGCGTTAAGGTCAGCTCGTCAGTCGGGCGGTATATCAGGTCACCATAAACAGCGACACTATCGGTTTCGTTGCTGCCAAATCCGTTTTCATCAGGGAAAGGACCAAAGCCTATATCCAGCCCGCGCAACTCCGCAAAACTGCCAACGGAAACTTTTTCGTTATAGTAGCTGGCGCCGACAAACCAATCGAAACGATCACCACTATAATTAATACGAAAATCCTGACTGAACTGTTCCATATCCCAGAGTTCCGCCAGCTCGCCAATATCAAAGCCTTCGCCGGCTTCAGCGGCATCGATATCGGCACTAAAACGGGTTTCGTTATCGTAGTAACCGGTGATGGCCGTCAAGGTATAGTCTTCGCCCAGATCAACGCCGATATTCAATACAGCCAGGTCGGATTCCACAAAACCCGACGGCGGTACTTCGATATCCACTTTGCTGTTAAACGCCTGGTCCCGTGCGACCGGCCCCCAGTCCGTATCACTCTCAAAGCGTTCGTAAAACCATTTAACGTTAAGGGTATCGGTAGGGTTCCACTGCAGTGATACTCGATATTGATCGTGATCGCGATTGTTTAATTCGGTTCCATCCACATCGGAATAGGTTCCGTCACGCTCATCGTGCTTGCCCGCAAAACGAATCGCAGCATTGTCACCGAGAGACTTGTTGGCCACGATTTCCACCATGGAATAGCTCTCGGTGCCTACACCCAGGGTGACGTCCAAATTATCCGCTTCGAGCTCGGCAGCATTGTTAGTAACGCTAATGGCACCAGAAGAAGTATTGCGTCCGAACAAAGTGCCTTGCGGGCCCTTCACCACCTCGATCCGCTCGACATCGAGGAAACCGTGGCCACCAATAGTGCGACTGACCGGCACTTCGTTATAGTAGGTACCCACGGAATTATCGGTACCGGGAGAAAACGCCGATGTACCAATTCCACGAATAGAGATAACGGATTGGGTATCCGAGTCCTTGCCACCGTTCATTCCCGGTGTGCGGGCAACAATGGAACTGGAATCCACTGCCCCCATAGCCTTTAGATCTTCACCATTAAACGCACTGATTGCCAGTGGCACGTCCTGCGTACTCTGAGCACGTTTTTGCGCGGTAACGACAATTTCCTCAAGCTCAAACTGCTGCGCCATTCCCAGGCTCGGTTGCATCAAAACGGCTAACGCCAGGGTCAGGGGTCTATAGTTAAAAGTCATTGTCCAACTCTCCTCATTCGGGGCTTTTATCATTAGATGAGATTTCGCTCTCAAATGAGATCGCTCTCTCAACACTTACTGCCTGGGAACAGACTAGCAGTACCCGCGAATTTTCGAATATCTTTTAAGGACTACCTCAGTATCTTTTAAGGCCTAGACCTCACCTTCACACTTTGTCCTAAAAAGCCACCACAACAGACCTTAAAAGCCACTTATTACCTTCTCCTCTGGAGTTAATCTAGTTGTTCCCGCGACACAGTAAACACCCAGGAGTCCAGATATGACCGGCGTTACCGAGCTGAACTACACCCTGCACCACCTCTGCATATACGACGATAAGCCCAGAGAAAACATGATGCCCTACCTGCGCTGGCACCATGGTATTACCAACTATTTCTCCGGAGCCGTATTTCACGTGACCGGTGAGGGACACTCGGACTACACCTTTATGGGCTGTGGTGGCCGCGCCTATCAGATTCAGATCGAAGCACCTCCCTTTCAGTTTGAGTATGAACGCAATTGGTGGAGTCAGCACGGCCATGGCTACAATCATATTTGCTGGATTACGAGTAATGCCCGTGCCTCTATGGACCATTTGCTGAATCACGGCGCCCGGGAAGTGATGCCGTTTGAAGAATTCCCCACCTACGACGGTTTTGTGGTGCACGACCCCGAGGGGCGCTGGATTGAGATTATGGAATACACCAACGAGACCTTTCGGGTGCAGGAGTTTACCCATGCGCCTTCGGGGGAATGTGGTCTGGAAATGGTCGGTACGACATCGGTTTGCAACGACGTGGATGCCATGACGGAATGGTATGGCAAGGTCATGGATTTGCGGGTTCTGGAAACCTTTGAAAACGATGGCGACAAGTGGGTGGTTATGACCGATCAGAACTACGATCCAATAGCCCGGCGCAGTTTCTTTATTTTACAAAACGCCCGTACCGAACAACAGAAAACGCATAAGGAGCAACACGGTGCCTATATCAGTGAAATCGTTTACCAGGCCAAAGACGTACAGCGCGCCTATGACGACGCTCTGTGGGCTGGCATGGAAAGCCTGCATGCCCCCGAAAGAGACCCATTAACCGGGCTACTTTGTGCGCGAGTGCTGGAACCCTGTGGTGGCAACGTATTGCTGCTGTTGGAACACTACGCACCCGCCAAAACCTTCTGAGGTCAAAATGATTCTAGCATTTGCCCACCCGGGGCTGGTGGTCCCGGATTTGGAAGCCGCCGTTGAGTTTTACCACAAGATGTTTGGCTTCGAAGTCATGACCAATGAAGGCTGGGAAAACAGCCCTGAGGCTGACCGGGCCATAGGCGCCAAAGGCAGTGCCTGTCGCGGACACCTGCTGGCGGGTCACAATTGCCACTTGGAACTCTGGCAATACCAGTCGCCCTGTGCCCGCGGCGATGCCCCCGGCACACTCGGCCCTCACGAACCCGGTATCCGGCACCTGGCCTTTTACGTGGACGACTGCAAATCGGAATTTGACCGTTTACTTGCCCTCGGCGGATCTGCCCTTGGTGAGCCAGTGGCGGGCGTCAATGACTGTTATGTGGTTTATTGCCGGGACCCGTTCGGCAATATTCTGGAGCTTTGCGAAATTCCCAGTGCTGACGAAAATCCAACTCGGCTAGCGGGCGTGGATCGACTCGATCGGTTTACCGGGTCTCAATAAGATCGGATACCACCTTCAACACTGAGCAGGATACCCAACGATGTTTGACTTAGAAAACAAAAAGGCATTTATTACCGGAGGATCATCTGGCATTGGGCGCGCCATAGCGGAACTCTTCATTGCAAACGGCGCCCGGGTAGTCATTGCCGATATTGTCGACGCTACCGCAATCGCCGACCAAATCGGCGCCCACTATCTACCCTGTAATGTCGCCGACGAAACCAGCGTGGCCAACGCCCTCGCCGGCGCAGAAGATGCACTGAACGGCAAGCTGGATATTGTGGTGCTTAACGCCGGTGTCGGCGACATCGGCCCAACCTTTGAACAAACCGACCAAGCCCTTATTGAGAAGATCACCAGTATTAACCAGTGGGGTGTACTCTACGGCTTGAAGTACGCCCCAGAACATCTGAACGATGGCGGCGCCATTATTGCCACCTCTTCGATGGCCAGTAAGCTCAGCATGCCGGGCAGTGGTGTTTATTCCGCGGCCAAAGCCGCCGTGAACAGTATGGTTTCCATGGCTGCGATGGAATTGGGTCAGCGGGGCATTCGGGTCAACAGTGTCTGCCCGGGATATGTGGATACAGCGCTGGGCAACAGCCCCGAAGAGCGCCGGACAACCCAAATGTTGACAGCATTGGCTCGACACGCCGATCCCGCCGAGGATATTGCGCCTGTGTTTTTGTTCCTGGGCTCCGACGCCAGTCGCTATATCACCGGTCAGGCGATCAGCGTGGATGGTGGAATGCACAGTGGATATTCCGGTGCATTGCTGCAGTTGGTCACCGGCAGCAACGGAGCACCGGGCGGTCACTGATAACAAATACACTCCTCTGATCTACAGGCGAGCGTGACTGGACCGTCACGCTCGCCCGGTCGTTAACCCGCGACGCATCCATACAAATAGGCTATATTGCTTCTGCGCTGGCGCCTGAAAACCACGCCACGAGGAAATGAGCCAAGGAAGCAGTATGGACATCACCAGCAAACACAACCTACCCTACGACCAAGCCGGTATAGAGCGGCACATTGAAAAGGCACTGCGGGTCTCTTATCCAGCATTTTCCCGATTTCGACGAGTATTCCAGGCGCTGGACTGGATCTTTCAGACCACTCTGATCGACGCCGACAAAATTCCCAACCGACCCTGTCTGTTTATTGGCAACCACTCCCTGTTCGCCCTCGACGGCATGATTCTTGGCCCCAAGCTCTATATGGAACACGGCCGCTTTTTGCGCGCCATGGGAGACAAATTTCTTTGGAATCGTTTCAGCGAAGACTTCCTACTCGGCCAGGGAGCCGTGATCGGCGACCCAACAGTGTGCAGCGCATTGATGGAGAACGGCAGCGACATTCTGGTCTTTCCTGGCGGAGCTCACGAAGCCACCAAAACCGCTGCGCAAAAATACACATTGCAGTGGAAGCAACGTTACGGCTTCGTCAAACTGGCGGCCAAACATGGCTACACCATTGTTCCCACCGCTCTGGTAGGGCCGGATGAATTCTACGGGCACCTGCTTGAAGGCGAAGATCTTCCCAATACCCCAATAGGTCGGCTAATGACCCAGATGGGTCTGCTCAACCAGGATACCCGTACTGATATGCTGCCGCCGGTCCCTTCCGGGGCACTCGGATCCTGGCTGCCAAAACCTCAACACTGCTACATCAAGTTTGGCGATGCCATTGATCTTTCGAACCTCAAAGATCAAAAACTGAGCCCACAGAAAATGCGCGCAACCCGCAGCAAGGTTGCCCATTCCATTGAGACCATGATTGGCGAGCTGCTGGTACTGCGCGAGCAGAACCGCTCGGGCGATGCCCTCTGGCGTCGCCTGCTGAGAATCTAACCCCTCGCCGCAACACACCCAAGGAACTGCCATGAGTGATACCAACGGATACACCCCACCCCGCGTCTGGACCTGGGACCACGCCAGCGGCGGACGTTTTGCCAACATCAACCGCCCCATCTCCGGAGCAACCCATACTCACGAACTACCCGTGGGCAAACACCCGTTTCAACTGCATTCGCTGGCCACGCCCAACGGCGTCAAAGTCACCATTATGCTGGAAGAACTGCTGGCCCTGGGCCACCGCGGCGCAGAATACGACGCTTACCTGATCGACATTGGTGAAGGTGACCAATTCGGCAGTGGCTTTGTTGAAATCAACCCCAACTCGAAAATCCCCGCCCTGGTGGATCGCAGTGGAGAAACACCCGTTCGCGTGTTCGAATCCGGCGCCATCCTCATGCATCTGGCAGAGAAATTTGGTGAATTCCTACCCAACGAAGCGGCAGCGCGCGCTGAGTGTCTATCCTGGCTGTTCTGGCAAATGGGCAGTGCCCCCTTCCTGGGCGGCGGTTTCGGCCACTTCTATGCCTACGCGCCCGAAAAATACGAATACCCCATCAACCGCTACGCCATGGAAGTCAAACGCCAGTTAGACGTGCTGAACAGAAACCTGGCTGAAAGACCTTACCTTAGCGGTGACGAGTACACCATCGCCGACATGGCCACCTATCCCTGGTACGGCATCCTGGTTGTAGGCAATATTTACGAGGCCCAGGAATTCCTGGACGTAAACTCCTACGAACACGTAAAACGCTGGGCCAGTGAAATTCACGAGCGCCCCGCAGTTAAACGCGGTCGCCGGGTCAACCGCGTCTGGGGCCCCGAAGAACTGCAGGTCAAAGAACGCCACGACGCCAGCGACTTGGACTAACGCTTAAGAAACCCCCTGTAACCCAGGGGCGATTTCAACTCCGTGAATTGTTGGCGCCGCTGACATCTCGCCGCCCCAAAAGCCTGCTAGATTTAAAGAGCGCATCGCACATCAATTCACGGAGGCCACCATGTCACTGCGTATCAACGATCAAGCACCGAACTTCCAGGCACAGACGACTCAGGGAAACATCGATTTTCACGAATGGATCGGCAACGGCTGGGCCGTCCTCTTCTCCCACCCCAAGGACTTCACCCCGGTCTGTACCACCGAACTGGGCTATATGGCAAAAATCCAGCCTGAATTTGAAAAACGCAACACCAAAATCATCGGCCTTAGTATCGATCCCGTGGAGGATCACGAAAAATGGCTGCAGGACGTCGAAGAAGTCGGGGGTTCAACGATTAACTACCCCGTTATCGCCGACACCGACCTCAATGTCGCCAAGCTCTACAACATGTTTCCGGCCGATGAGACCGGTACTGCCGAAGGCCGCACCGCACTGACCAACGCCACCGTACGCTCCGTCTTCGTCGTTGGCCCGGATAAAAACATCAAACTGATGATCACCTACCCCATGACCACGGGGCGCAACTTTGACGAAATCCTGCGGGTCATTGACTCCATGCAACTGACGGCGGCTCACAAAGTGGCCACACCTGTAAACTGGCAGCAGGGAGAAGACGTGATTATTGTACCTGCGGTAAGCAATGAGGAGGCCAAAGGTATGTTTCCCGAAGGCTGGGAAACCGTTAAGCCCTATCTTCGCAAGGTTAAACAGCCGGGTTAATTTGCCATTTCCCGAGGCTCCCGCCTGGACGGGAGCCTGTTTTAACGCTTATCAAGTATTCCAATCTCTCGCGGCCCCTGCGCCCCCTCCTGGTAATCAGCTCATCACCTTGATCCAGTCAAAGTCTGACAAAAAACCTGTCGAATAAGGTACCAAACTAAACCAACCACGGATTCAGCGGAACCCCCGGCTTTCGCTTGAGGCAGGGCTCCTCAGGCCCCTCCATATAACCCTAATTCCATCAATTGACTCCCCTCCAACTAACGCAGCAAAAACACAAACTATTGACAACCACTTAAAATGAATTCAATATCAGTTCTGACATATAGTCATTATTATATTGATTATCACTAATAGACATAAAAACCGGCGTTTTTAGGAGAGACCAATGCGTAAGCCACAACTCATGCCCCTGGCGGCTGCCCTGGCGATAACACTGCCAACGACGGGCTTGACCCAGGAACAGACATCCTTTGCCCTGGAAGAAGTAATCGTTACCGCGCAAAAACGCGCCGAAAGCTTGCAGGAAGTCCCCTCCTCGATTTCGGCCTTCGGTGCCGAAGACATTGAAAACGCCGGCTGGGGTGACATTGACCAACTCCAGCACGCGATGCCCAGCGTCGCCGTCGGCGGCGAAAGTCTCGCCCGCCCCTACGTCTTTATCCGTGGTATCGGCACGCGCAAATTCGACATAGGCACCGACGGCTCCATCGGCGTCTTCGTCGACGAAATCTACAACGCCCGCTTCAGCAACACCCTGACCGGTATCCTCGACCTCGAACGCGTCGAAGTTCTTAAAGGCCCACAAGGCACCCTCTACGGCCGTAACACCATCGGTGGTGCCATCAACATGATCACCCGCAAGCCAGCTAACGAATTCGAAGGCAAACTCAAAGGCGCCATCGGCAATGACGGCTACTACCTCGCCAGCGGCTCCTTCTCCGGTGCATTGCTGGAAGAAAAACTGCTCGCGCGCCTGAGCCTCGCCACCACTGATGCCGACGGTATCTACAAAGACACGGTTAGCGGTAAAGATGACAACAACCACAATCAAAGCGCTCGCCTGACACTGCTGGCCACACCCAACAACCTTGAAGTCAGTTTTACCGCTGAAGTCAACCAAGTGGATTCCGATGCCCAATTGGCTGAACCCCTGCAAGCAGCCTCCGGCATTACCGCGGCGTCACCCATGCTAATCATGAACGGTAGCGTCGCCGCCGCGGTTGCCGACAACCAAAAAAACCGCTACAGCAACGCCTTTACCGACCCCGGTTTTCTCGAACGCGACAGCAACTTGCTGGCCCTCAAAGTCAAATGGATGGGAGAAACCGTCGACTTCACCTCCATCACCAGCCGCAGTGACGAAGACTACCAAGAAAGTCGAGACCTGGACGCCACCGTACTGGACATCTGGAACCACAGTATCGAACAAGCCTCCACCCAATACAGTCAGGAATTTCGGTTCAACTCCGTCGAGGGCGGCGCTTTTACCTTCGACGACCGTCTGCAATGGGTCACAGGTATCTACTACTTTAGTGACGACGCCAGCCGCATAGACGTTCTTCCGTTTGGCCCCGACAGTCGCCTTGCCCCCTCACTGGCGCCGATTTTTTCGGGCGGTTTACTGAGCTTCCCCGGTCTGGAATACAACGCCAGTGGCAGTGATGTGGAAATCGAAACCCAGAGCTACGCTATCTACGGCCAGGCCACCTACGCCATAACGCCGGATCTGAGTCTCACCCTGGGATTGCGTTACACAGACGACGAAAAGGAATACACCTACGGCGGCATTACCAATACCCCACTGTTTCCACCACTGGAGATACCCTTTAGCGTCGGAGATACCCTCAACTATTCATCAACCGACCCCAAAATCACACTGGACTACCAGCTGGCCGATGACGTCATGGTCTACGCTTCCTACGCCACCGGCTTTAAAAGTGGTGGCGTACAATTTCAGGTCACCACTCCCGAAGCTGCCCGTCAGAGTTTTGATGAAGAAACCCTGACCATGCTGGAAGTCGGACTCAAATCACAATGGTGGCACCAACGCCTGCAATTCAACGCAGCACTGTATCGATACAACTACGAAGACCAGCAAGTTCAATCCATTATCGCAATCAATGGCTCCCCGACCGGACTCACTCAAAACGCCGGCGAAAGCACCATGAACGGCTTTGAAGCCGATGTGATCGCGCTGCTGGCCCCGGGTTTAACGGTAAACTTCAGCTATACCTTTCAGGATGCAGAGTTCGATGAGTTTGACTCCATCGACGGTGATCGGGCAGGCAACAAAATGGCCTACGCACCTGAACATGCCGTCAGCGTCGGTTTTAACTACACCCTCTCTCTCGAATCCGGTGGCGAACTCTCTTTTCAAGGTAACTACGCCTGGAAAGACGACTACTACTTCGACTTCGACAACTCCCCGGATGCCCTGCAGGAAAGCTATGGCGTTATCAACCTGGCCGCGTGGTGGGATCTTGCCGACGGTAAAACCCGCATCAGAGCCTTCTGCAATAACTGCGGTGACGAGGACTACCTTAACAATGTAGCTATTTTCCCCGATGTAATCGGCGGCGGCGGCCGACAAAGCTGGGCCACACCACGCCGCTACGGGCTGGAATTGACCTACACTTTCTAAATAACCACCAATTCGCATAGACAATACTGGAGCACTTATCTATGAGCATTAACCGGCGAACACTGATCAAGGGAGCACTCTCCACCTCAGCCCTACTCGGTGCGACCACACTCAGTCACAGTCCGCTAGCGGGTCAGGCCAGGCGCGAAGCGGGCTCCGTCGCCGGCGGCAAAACCTTCAAACGCATTACCGTTGAAGAATTTTTTATCACCCCCGAACTGGCATTCGCCCAGCAAAAGTTACTGGCTCAAAAGCCCGCCGACGAACCGGGTTTTACCCAATTCTTCGGCACCACCATGAAGAGCCTGGCCGCCAAAGGCGCAGAAGGTAACATGGAACGGATGATGGATATCGGCGAGCTGCGCCTGGCCGCGATGGACCGCGACGGCATCGATATGCAACTGCTGTCGCTAATGTCTCCCGGCGTGCAGGTTTACGATGCCCGCCAGGGAAGTGATCTTGCCCAGACCGTTAACGAACAGCTGGCCAGTGCGGTACAACGCCATCCGGACCGTTTTGCCGGACTGGCCACCGTCGCGCCTCAAGACCCTTCAGGTGCCGCAAAGGAACTGGAACGCGCCGTAACCAAACTCGGCATGAAAGGCCTGATGATCAACTCCCATACCAAAGGCGAATTTCTGGATGAGGAAAAATACTGGGTAATCCTGGAAAAAGCACAACAGCTGGACGTACCAATTTACATCCATCCCCGTACACCTGCGCCCGATATGGTCAAACCCTTTCAGAAATACTTTGGCCTGGAAGCCGCCGCCTTTGGCTTTAACATAGATACCAGCCTCCACGCTCTGCGTTTGATACTCGGCGGCGTTTTTGAAGAATTCCCAAAACTGAAAATAGTCCTGGGCCATATGGGCGAAGGCATCCCCTTCTGGTTGCCTCGCATCGACCACAAAATGGCGCTGTTCCACAGCCTGCAACCGCCACAGCGGTCACTACACAAAAAACCGAGCGAATACTTCCTGGACAACTTCTATATCACCACCAGCGGAATGAACTACGAACACCCACTCATGCTGTCACACAGCGTCGTAGGCCCTGACCGCATCCTCTTTGCGGTGGATTACCCCGCCGAAGAAGCCGAAGAACCCGTTCGTATGATGGACGCCGCACCGATCAGCACCGCGGACAAAGAAAAGATCTACCACCTCAATGCTGAAAAACTGTTTCGGCTGTCATAGAGATTTCACTTAATGACTCTAACCAAAACATTAAAGTCGCTGACCCGCCTGAGCCTGGCGACGACCTTGGCATTTGCCGCTGTCAATGTTGCCGCCGATCCGGTCAGCGGCCAAATGGTACCCGCAACTATTGCCACAGCCGAGCAACTGGTTCAGGAAGGTAATGACATACACTACAAGAACTGGCAAGCCCGAAACTTAACCAACAAGCTACGTATCGTCAATCACCTCAATGCGGCGCTGGGGGTGGACACCATCAATAGGGAATTGTTCGAGCAACTGGACAACCTGCAACTTGACAACGAGCGATTTGCCACCCTAACGATATTAAACGTAGCGGACGTCTCGTCGTTTCTGCAAAAAATGGCGCGCCTGCAAATTGAGGATATGCAACGTTCCAATAGTGACGCTGAATTCGTGCTGGATAAAGAAGCAAGTGTCCGAAAAGCATGGGGGCTACCAAACAAAGGCGCCAGTATCACTTTGGTGGATGCCCGCGGAATTGTCGTTGCCCACAGAAATGGTCAATTATCATCAGAAGAAATCAACACCTTTATCGAGCTGGTCCAACAACGGCTTAGCAACTTCTGATCCACGGCCACTCTTTCAATGGCGAAGTCTTCACTGTGCCATAACCGGTCTTAGAAACTCGCAGGATTGGTACTCTGACGGCGTTGTTTATGCGTAGGGCGGATTAGGCGCTTGCGCCGTAATCCGCCGGTTCTGCCGGAGATGTTCGTTGGCTTCGGCCCGGTTTTTAACACCCTTGAATGTGCCTGTAACAGGTGATTTGTACACGGCCGCCGCCAATTTAAACCTTCGGCGGATCGGTGGATTACGAAGCGCAAAGCGCTTCTAATCCACCCTACGTCGTGCGGTCGTTGCAGACATTATCGAACGCCCATGGTGCCCTGAACCAGGATTATGAACTTCCGGTTATGGTACACTGCCGACAATCACTCCCACAATTTTGACATTGTATCAATACTGATACTGTGGTAGATTTTTCCGAAACACCCTGATTTATGGCATCGGAAACCCATGAGCTCGACCACTGCGCCAACCGCCAACCGTCAAACCCGACGCAAACAGAAAACCCGTATCAAATTGCTCGAGGCTGCCAGCGAAGTCTTCCTCGACAAAGGCATCGAAAACACCACAGTCACCGACATCACCAACGCCGCTGACGTCGCTTACGGTACCTTCTACAACTACTTCGACTCCGTCGGCGACGTCGTACCTGTCGTCGCCGAAGCACTACTGAAGAAAAACAACGAAGACATCAAAGAACTCCAGCAACAATACGACGATCCGGTAACCCGAATCGCCATCGGCATCAACCTGCTTTTCAAAAAAGTCATGATGGACGCCGCCATTCAATGGCTCACCCAAAAACCACACATCATGGCAGACGAGATCGCACGTCTGATCGCAGAAGATGCGATGGATGATATTCGGCTGGGAGTGGAAAGCGGTGCCTTCAAAATACCCTGCGAATTGGATGCCCTGCGGGATTTTTTAATCTGGGGATTTACCGGCGTACTCTATGAAGCGGTTCGTAAACCGGACCACTTGGCTCAGTACACCCACGATCTGACCCTGATCTATCTTCGAGTACTGGGCGTCACAGATAAGAAAGCACAAAAAATCACCCAGGAATGCAGCGGACTGGAAAATTAGTGTCGGAAATCCGAAGTTCTTTGAAATAATTTCAAAGCCAAAATTAGGAGAATAAGGCGCCTGGACGCTGGCATAGTGGTGCTACATCATAGTTAGCCAACGCAGTTATCCAATTTTGGCGAAGGCACTTTTCAACAAACTTTGAATTCACTACTCTGATTTCTTACCAGAAAAAATCCGTTTAACAGCAGAACAGTCCAGAGCCCTGACGTTACGCTAACCGCGATTGCCGCCGTTCTGCTGTTGTCGACTCACTTTTCGCGACTAACTCGCCTCAGCGGCCTGCTCCTTTGCCTTAACCCGATTTCGCTTGGACTCCGGTTTGTCTGCCACCTTAACCTCGGTAAAAAACTTCCGAATCGCCCGATTAGTGGCTACCGGATTCTCCAGGTGCAAGAAATGATTCGCATGAATAAATTGAACCCTCGCGTCCGTCACAAACGCCGGCGACTGGCCATACTCTTCCGGGTGCTGGCCTTTATCGTACTGCCCCTGCAACAACAACATCGGCATGGTCATGGCATTAAACAACGTGTTGTGCCTGTCGTTAAGCTCTACGCCAAAATCCGTCGTCTCAAAATATTTTCGCATCGCAGCAGCGGTACCTTTAAACGAAAACTCGTACTCAAGCCGTTGTAACGTGGACTCACTGAGATTCGACGGAAACCAGGCCCGATAAATAAACGACACAAAATTCCTCGACCGAAACAGTGCCTCACCAAATTTGGTTTTCATAATATGGTGTGGCGGAACGGGCTTGCCATGGGGCTCATTAAAAGACTGCTGCATACGCACATAACGCAGTATCCGCCCCTTCAGGGATGCCACATTGGTCATATGATCCGTAACCACGGCACCGCGATCATGCCCCATCATATTAAATTGCTTAATGCCCAACTTATCCACCAACGCCGCCATATCCTCCGCCATACCCGGATTAGTGTAGTCGAGATAAAGCCGCTTATCGGATTGACCGTAGCCCTTTGAATCCACGGCAATCACATAGTAATCCGACGACAGATCCACGATCTGGTGATGAAACGCCCACCATGACTCCGGCAGGCCAGGCACAATCACCACCGCCTCATTGGCAGGATTTCCGGCCGTGACAAAATGAAAAACACTGCCCCTGACCTCTTCATACCAGTGAATCACAGGTATATCGCCATCCAGGTATTCAATCTCCCCATGTTTATTGGAGGTGTTTGGCGGTGGCGTCGTGCCCTGATAGCGCATGTCCGTCGTAAATTGCGGGATCGGAGTAGGTCTGCCTTTATGTTCACGGGATACCAGAAATCCACTTAAGCCGTTCAGCAGAATGGACCATGGCTTGTCCGATACCGGCAAGCGGTAGTAAATCCAAAAACCGCTCGCCACGATAAGTGCCGGCAATAAGAGTTCAATCGTGGTCATAACAGCTCCCGTAATACTTTGTCTTCGGTTATTAATTGACATAATATTCATTAATGAACTAGATTACAAGTTAAGACATTAACCAAGGTATAGACCATGAAACTGATCAGCTACCTGAACCAGCAGATCCCCTCTTTCGGTGCTTTAAAAGGTAACCGGGTTATTGAACTAAAAGCACGTTTGGGCAACCGATATCCAGACCTGAAATCACTTTTGGCATCCGGCCTGGAAGAAGCGCGGGAAATAGTCAACGCAACCGACGGAGATCTTGAACTCAGTCAGATACAGCAGCTGCCAGTTATCCCCAACCCCGGCACCATCTGGTGTGCAGGTATGAATACCCACTCCCATTACGAAGAAGCCAAAGACCATATGCACCTGCAGGAAAAACCCAAAAAGCCAGTCTTGTTCCTGCGCAGCCCCGCTACCCTGGTCGCATCAGGCGACGACCTTGAAAAACCCCGCCTTGAACCCGTGTTTGACTACGAGGGAGAAATTGCCCTGGTCATCGGCAAACGCGGGCGCAATATTGAGGTTGAGAAAGCACTCGACTATGTAGCCGGCTACACCCCGTTTAACGATGCATCTGCGCGTATGTATCAGATTGCTTCCAACCAAATTACCGCCGGTAAAAATGCTCATCGCAGCGGTGGCTTTGGCCCCTGCCTGGCCACTGCGGACGAAGTGGATCTGGACACCATGACTCTGGTCTGTCGCGTTAACGGCCAGGAAATGCAGCGCATGGCCCTGGACGATCTGATTTTTGGGTTCGCTGAGCTGATCAGCTATATCTCAGAATTTGCCTGGCTGGAGCCTGGTGATGTCATAGTTACCGGCGCCGCCGAGGGTGTGGGTGCTCTACGTCAACCTATGGTGAAGCTCGAAGCTGGAGACCAGGTCGAAGTGGAAGTCAGTGGTGTCGGAACTCTGGTCAATGGAGTGGCTGACCAGCCCGCGTAAAATCAAACAAACGCCTATTGGATCATATTCAATTGACATATTGTCATTTTTAGATATTATGTCAGAACCTCAATTACTAGAGAGCGGGGTACGTCCAACCCGCTTTCACCATTACAGAGTGCAAAGGCAGTAACTATGTTGTTTGGGTTATTTTGTTTGGCAGTGGGCCTGTCTATCTGTTGGTTCCTGTGGGAGAAACGCCACCGCAAAACCCACGCCATGGCCGGAGGTGTGCACAAGGACATCACCCTGCGCCATGAACAGGAGTTCGAGCTCTACCACAACGCCTTGTCGTTGTGTTCCAAGAAAGTCAGAGTCTGCCTCGACGAGCTTGGCATTCCCTACAAAGGTCACCATATTCACTTGATCGAAACCGGCTATTACGAAACCCTGAGCAGACACTTTCTCAAGGTCAATCCCGCCGGCATCTTGCCCGTGCTGGTTCATAACGGTCACCCCGTGTACGAATCCCACGACATCCTGACCTATGCAGCGTCCCACTCAGATACCCCGTACCTCCTGGTCCCGAAATTTGAAAAGGCGCAACAGGAAATGCAGTACTGGGTGGATAAGGCCTCCGTCATCGGCGAAAACGCTGACGAGGGTATCAAGATCAGCGCTGGCTACTGTTCCGGAATGTTGAGCCTGCCCTTGTTCGCCGCCGGCATGACCTTTATTCCGCTGCGTTATCCGCTGGTTGGTTTACTGTTTCATCGCCTGAAGATTCGAGCCGTCCTCTTTACACTCTTGAAACTGACTGGCCTGGGAGGCTTTGCCAAACTCAACCCGCTGTTGAAAAAGATGGCCGCCGGCCGCGACTACATGCACAAACATCTGTCGGATCTTGAACAACAGCTGGAGATCAATGGCGCCTGGATCATGGGCGAACAATTCACCCTGGCCGATGTAAGCTGGCTCACCGTGTTTGAACGTCTGCGCGAGGCTGACTGGCTGGACTACTACCTGCGGGACAATCAATACCCCAACATCAGCCGCTATTGGGAGGCACTGAAATCCCGGGACAGCTACCGAACCGCCATCCTTGAACACGGCCACCACTCTATCGACAGCTCACTGCAGTTGATTCAACAGAGCAAAGCCGCCGACCCGGCCCTGGCCCGCAAACTGGAAACCTGTTTCGCGGGACACGCGTTCAGTCGCTAACCGCCCGCTAACTGCTACACTGAAGTTACCTGGCATCAGCAAAGGGAGGCTTCAGGTCATGCGCATTGGTGCAACGGTATTACCCATCACACTGTTCCTGCTGCTGTTGAGTGGCTGTAGCGGGCCGGACATCTCCAAACAGGCGCAAAACTACTGCATGAAAAACTCCCCGGACGATTACCGCGGCTGCCTCAAACACCGCTACCAATATCTGAAGGAGCGAAAGGCGCTGATGGCCAAACACCGCGAAGATCGCAACCAGTGTGAAGAACACGCCATGAAAGTAACCGGTCAAGGCTCCGGCTGTTTTCACTCCGGCAACAGCTCTACAGTCGCTGGTGGCGGTGTCAGTGCATCGGCGGGCATGTCCAGGGACGTGGATTGCGACCTGGGCCGGACCCCCTCCCGTACTGAACCTCGTCCGGTATCCACTCAGCGCTCAAAAGAAAGCAAAACCGAAGTGCACAAACAGTGCATGCTCGCCAGGGGTTGGGCCGATGCCCGCCGCCCCAGCGAGGAGCTGCGCCTGTTGTCGCGGGAATTTGGATTTGAGCGGGAGGAATACGCAAATCCCTGAGTGACAGCCGGAATGGTTCACATCGCCGCTTGCCAGGTCCCCGTCTTTAAACTGAACGGAGAATACTCCTGCAACTGCCAACGCCAAGGCAGACTGTGATTCAGCCAACGTCCCTCTTCGACCCTAAACGTCCACAGTCGCTCAGCCCCGGCAAAGTGCTCGGCCTCTGGAGAATCCCAGATAATCTCCACTGCCCCGGTAAGGGTCAGCAAATGACCATTCTCAAAATCCGCGAAGAGCAGTCCCGCTCGGGGATTCTCGACAAAATTACCCAGCGTATTGAAATGGTTATTGCCCGAATAATCCGGAATCACCAGGGTCCCGTCTTCATCCACCCGCACAAACCCGGAGCGACCACCCCGATGGGAGACGTCGGCACCATCACTGGCCTCACCACTGCCGGTATTCACGTGGCTGGCAACAAAAAACGTATCACTATTGCGAATTAAATCGCGGGCACGATCATCCAACGCCTGAATCACTTCCACCTCAGGTTCCGGCAATTTAACACCATCCAACATTTGCAGAGAGCGGTTTTGAATGTACTTTGGGCAGTTTCCAAACGACTGATCCACACTCAAGACAACATTTGCTTCGGACGATTCCTCAACCGTAGCATTCAGACGATTACGCCGCCGGCTGTGTAACTCAATCCCCAATAAACCAAATTTTTGACCCACCTTCCAACTGCACGCCAGTGGATCACCCTTCACCGGTTGTGCCTCAATACTCAATACCTTCTCATTGGGCGACTGAATAAAACCCGGCTCACCCAAAAGCATAGAAGCCCAGGGCCGCCCGCCTTCATCCGCGTGCCCCACCATAACAAACGGCAACTGCTGATAGAACGCCCGGTGTTGATCCGGCATATGATCGCGAATCACGCGACGGCCAAACTGCTCCATACGCTCGCGCACACCCATCCGGTGCTGTAGCTGCTGTTCACCCCGATGAAAGGGTGACGATTCAAAAGTACTCTTCATAGCCTTGCTCCGAAGTTCCTCGCCCCTGGCACTACCAAATCAGACCGACGGAGTTCAGTATCGCCGTAAATGATATATTGATAAACATTGCTATCATTGAAATATTGTCAATGCTATATTGACAATTATGGACACAATCGATGGCATGAATACCGTGATTGCAGTGGTGGAGACGGGCTCCTTTACCGCCGCCAGCGAGCGTCTGGGCCTGTCCAAGGCCCTGGTAAGCAAATACGTGGGAGAAGTAGAGAAGCGTCTGGGAGTTCGGCTATTTAACCGCTCCACCCGCCGCCTGGCGCTGACCGAAGCCGGCCAAAACTACTACGATCGTGTACTGCCACTACTGGACGAATACCACTCCATGCTCGATGACGTGGCAGGCGAACAATCCCAGCCTCGTGGGATACTGCGAATCAGTACACCCGTAACCTTCGGCGAAATGGAACTGTCACCACGGCTACCCGGATTCTTACAGAAACACCCAGACCTCAATGTAGACCTGCAACTCACAGACCGCATGATCGACATGCTTGAAGAAGGCATCGACGTCGTCGTTCGGATTGGCAGTGTCGACGACTCCAATCTCGTCGCCCGTCACATTAAAACCTACCCGTTAATCCTGTGTGCCTCTCCCGAGTACCTCAAAAAAAACGGCACACCTCACTCGCCCCGGCAACTGCCTGATCACCACTGTATCATCGACAGCAACTTTCGCATCGCACGCCAATGGCCACTGGTAAAGGCCGATGGCACCATGCAAACGGTGGAGGTTCAATCCCGGGTCGCGGTAAACAGCCCAAGAGCCGTACGAGAGATTACGATAGCAGGAGGTGGTATCGGACTGATTCCCAGATTTATTATCGAAGACGCGTTACAGGAGGGCTTGGTAAAACAAGTGCTTCCCAAGTACACCACCCTGGAATTTGGCATGTATGCCATATACCCCCATCGGAGGTATTTATCGCGCAAGGTCCGGTGTTTTATTGATTTTCTCGTACGGGAATTTGGTGAGTGAATTCACTATCAAAAAAGCGGTTGTGGGTCGCAGGCATACCCACAGTGGATGCTCTGCAATCCTATGGCGCCAATGTCATACCGGTGGGCGGTCTGGTGGGCAGTGCCAAAGTCGTGGAAATGATTCAACTCACCAGCCCGGATTTTATGGTCTGTACACCCTCCTTCGCTCGGCAGCTTCTGAAGAATTCGCCGTAAAGGTCACTGGCTCCAGGGCTTATCCGACATATGAATAAACTCCCAAGGCGCGATTTCGCTGCCGCGCTCAACGGGAATTTCGATTAACGCCGGACGGTCATTGTCGATCGCTTTGGCCAGTGTCGCCTTGAGCGCATTCGGTGTATTCACCCGATAGGCATCGACTCCAAAGCTCTCTGCCAATTTAACCATATCCGGGTTAACCAGATCAGAGCCGTTGAGTCGCCCACCATAGCCTTGCATCTGGTCCCTGCGTACATTGCCATAGGCATTATTATTGAATACCAGGGTGATCAATCCGATGTTGTGCGCCGCTGCTGTCGCCAGCTCCTGCACACCGAACATAAAACCGCCATCGCCGTTAACAGAGACCACCGCGCGATCCGGGCACGCCACCTTAACCCCCAATGCCGTCTGGAAACCATACCCCAAGGTACCCTGGTAACCCTCGGTGACATAGGTTCTGGGTTCGTAAATGGGCATGCCGAAATAAGAGGTAAAACCCATCTGGGAAAGCTCCGGCACAAAAAATCCATCGCGGGGCAAAACCTCGCGTATGACATCCAGGTACGCCATTTGGGGCTGCACCTTTTCAATGGCGGCTCTGGTTTTGGCTTTGGCCGCAGCGATGACCTCGACTCGATGGCTATCCACAGACACGCGGGATTGAAGCGCGTTCGCCAATGCCCGGCAAGCCGTCGCCGCATCGGCAACTACAGGAATATCGGGCTCAAAGCGCTGCATTTCCAAGGGGTCGATATCAATGCGAATCAGGGTGGGACCACCTTCAGGTTTCCGCTCATAAAAGCCCATATCCCGCCAACGCATATAGATCATTTCGAGGCGAGAACCGACACCCACGAGGACATCCACCTTGTCAAACAGCTCCCTGGCGGCCACCGATGACACTCCCAGTGGATGATCCTCTGATACCACTCCACGACCACTGCGAAAGGCGGTGACCGGAGCCTGTAACATCTCCGCCAGTGTCAACACTTCTTCGCAGGCGTGCTGAGCACCGCCCCCGCACATAATCATCGGGAACCTGGCAGCGGACAACGCCTTGACGGCCGCTTCGATCTGATCCGGATTCAACGCCGGTTGCTGAACCGATTCAATACCGGCGTCAATATGAATACCCTTTTGGGGTTTGGCCATAGTGTCCCAGCACATCTCCACAGAAACCGGCCCGGGTCGACCACTCAGCATGGTGCTGAATGCATCGTTCATCAGCCTGGAGGTTTGTGCTGGATCACTGATGTGAATCGCGTCTTTGATCAGAGTTTTCAAGGTTCCGGTCTGATCGCTCAGCTCATGCAGATGCCCGCGGCCACTGCCCATAAACGCGGAAGGCACTTGCCCGGTCAAGCACAACACAGGACTGTTGCCCCCCATGGCGGTGCACAATGCAGCCGTCGTATTCAGTACCCCGGGACCGGGCACCACCGCGAAGGTTCCGGGTTTACCGGTTGCTTTGGCGTAACCCATCGCCATATAGGCCGCACCCTGCTCATGGCGTGCGGTAATCGTATTGACACCGAGACGCTGCATAGCATCAAACATCGGATAAATTTGTGCGCCAGGGATGCCAAAAATGGTGTCTACACCGTTGGCCATGGCAGCTCGAATAATGGCTTCTCCACCACAGATGGAAGTATTGGAATCGGTCATCTGAAAACTCCGGATCAAAAAAGGATTAACACTGATTGTAACGACCCACGCTAATCCCCTGCCGCCACAATGGTATCCGCTGGCGCCAGTTATCAGCCCATGCAATAATCGATCGCCATGACCAAATTCCAAATCATCCTCTATGGACTGCTTTTTTCCATCGCCGCGCTCGGCATTGATGGTATCGTCCCCTCCCTGGGGCTGATCACTCAAGGGCTTGGTACTACGGCCGAAGACGGCAGTTTGATCATCAGTGCCTTTGTCGTCGGTATGGCCACCGGGGAATTTCTCGCCGGTCCTCTTTCCGATGCCTATGGCCGCTCGCGAATTTTACTATGGGGTCTGGGTCTTTTTGCTGTGGCAACCGTTGGATGCGCTCTATCTGACAGTCTCAGCAGCATGCTGGTCATGCGTGCAATTCAAGGCCTTGGGGCAGGTGCCGCCAGTGCCCAGGCGGCTTTACTGATCGGTGATCGATTCGACCTTGAACAGACCGCTCGCTTAATCTCTTCAACATTTGTGGTGGCTATGGCCGTCAGGGTGGTCACCCCGATCGCGGGCTTTTCCTTATCGAGCCATTGGGGTTGGTCTTGGTTATTTGTCACCTTTCTCTCACTGACGATACTTCTGATCATTTACTTTCGGCGAGAGTCAAAACTGATCAGGGCTCCGTTTAAGCCCCGTCCCTTCTCGCTATCACAGGTACAACGTGATTGCCGACAAGTATTGGCGGACCGGTTTATCCAACTCTATATCGGTGCTGAGATTGCCACCTCCATAGGTTTGTTCTGTTATCTGGCCGCTGCCTCAAATCTGATGGTGGAATACGTGGGATTCGCCCAACATCAATTCAGTTACATTTACGCGACCGGTACGGCCTTGATGATGGCAGCCGCCTTTTTGAACAACCGCTGGGTGAGCAAAGCTGGATTGGACAACATGATGTTGCTGACCAGTATCCCACTGACCGTGATCAGCATTGTATTTCTGTTGCTGATCATTTGGCCTTGGGGTAATTCCATGATCGTTGCGGTGCTGATGTTGGCAAGTCTGATGCCCATTATCATCATCAGAATTAACGCCAACAGTGGTTGTATTAAACGTTTTCCCAAAGCGGCGGGAGCCGCATCGTCATTGCATAACGCAGTGGGATTATTAGTCGGTGCCGGCGCGGGCGCCATTTGTGGTCGCATTTTTCAGGGTACACCATTGGCGCTGGCCATTGCCCTGATGATCTGCGCCGTTTTGTGTCTTTTGTGTTCCCTGGAACTGCGCAGCGGAAGAAAAATGGCTCCGCATACGGAGCCCAAGAGAGGTTGACGAGGTGCGGCGACCGAAGCCGCCGCTGAACTTAAATCAGTTCCAGTTGTAGGTAACGCTAAAGCCCCACCAACGAGGTTTGCCATAGGCACTTTCCGTCATGCCAAATCCACCGGCAGAGGGCGCTCCGGAAAGATCCAGTGCCATCTGACGATACTCTTCGTCAGTCACGTTATTCACAAACGCGGTTGCCATCCAGTCGCCTTCATCAGTGGTGTAAGTAAAACGAATATTGGAAATGACATAGGCATCTTCTTCAACCACCGGAGAATTTTTTAACTGGAAAAAGTGCTCATCCATATAGCTGAAGTCATACTGCGCCGCAAGACTACCGCCGCCCAGCTCCCACTCATAACGAAACATGCCGTTAAAGGTCAGTTCGGGTGTCATAATCATTTCGCGATCCAGCAGTGTCGCACCGCCGTCCGGACTATAGGCGTCCTCCACTTTGGTATCGGTGTAGGCCATACCCAGCAGTACATCCATACCTTCAACCGGTGAGGCCTGCAATTCCAGCTCAAAGCCCTGATTGACCGCGTCAGTGTTAAACACAAACAGGGTCAGGCTTTCCAGGTTAAACGCCTGGTAGTCCTGATAATCGTAGTAGTAGATGGCACCGTTCAGTCGTGCACGACCGTCCCACAACTCAGTTTTGAAACCGAACTCATAGGCATCCAGAGTCTCTTTGTCGAAGTTGAACTCATCTGGAGTCAAAGCGCCATAAGAGAACAAAGTCGCGTCCAGAGGTGCGTTAAATCCACCCGCCTTGATGCCACGGTTATAACTCAGATACAACAGTGTGTCTTCCGTCGCCTGCCAATCCAGACCCAGCTTCCAAGTGAAGAATTCGTCGTCAATTTCGGTATCAGCTTCGCCTTCAATCAGAGGAACAACAGGGTTACCCTCGCCACCTTCGAAGACGTAAGCCCCCAGGTTTGAGTAGGTACCGTCGCTGTATCTCCAGTAAGGACCGATTCCAAGAGAATCCCGAGTGGCAATCTCGTTAGATGTAGTTGACTCAAACAGAGAAAAATACTGAATAAACTCCGTCTCTTTTTCTTCTTTTGACCAACGCAGACCCGCAGTCAACGTCAGTGAATCGGACAGGCTATATTCAAGCTGACCGAAGATAGCGGTTGATTCCGTCTGGGTACTGAAGGGGCTGTCGAAGCCAAACTCATCGGGAAATAAAGCGTCCAGTGTCGCCTGGTCGCCAATCAGCGGGCCAAATGCCGCTCGTGCGAAGCCACCGGCGGTACCACCAGTGTAGAGGTCACCTTCGTACTTCATGTAGTAGGCACCGGTCACCCAACTGGTATTATCCGTTTCTCCGCTCAAGCGAAATTCCTGAGAGAACTGCTCCATATCCGACGTAAGCGTGAAGTGGAAAAAGGGGTTGGGACTCGCATCCGAATCCTCACGGTAATCGCGTTCGAGCTCGTTGTAGTCTGTTATACTAACGAACTCCAAGCCCTCGCCGACATCGGTTTTAAATGTTGCGGTGTAACCCTGTGTTTCGATTTTGACATACGCGTCTGCGTCGTATTCGCCCTCAAGAATCTCACCACCATCCGGGTCGGCGTAGTTACCCCAACCGTTATAGCCTCCGTCGTCTGATAAATCGCTGCCATCAAAGTGGACACCAAGACCCAGGGGGCCGGGTCTTGCGGAGCTGTGATCAAACGGCGCATTGCTGTTGTCCAGCTCACCGGCGCGAACATTCAACAGCAGCTCTGAAGATTCGCCAAGCTCAATCAGCAATTGTCCACGAGCCCCCCAGCTGTCATTGTCGCCCAAATCGGAACCGGCATTGTTTTTGATAATGCCATCGTGGGTATTGGAGCTAAAAGATAGTCGTCCTGACACCGAGTCTGTCAGTCCGCCGCCAATGGCCCCTTCTATATCCACCTGGTCATAGTCACCCAAAGTCGCCTTAACGTAGCCGCTGGCTTCCTGTTCCGGGCGTTTGGTGACATAGTGCACCAAACCACCGGTAGCATTACGACCGAAGAGAGTGCCCTGAGGACCACGGAGAATTTCCACTCTCTCAAAGTCAAACAACTGGAATGCCGCTCCTGTCGGTGACGCCACATAGACATCATCCACATAGATTGCGACGGGTGATTCCTGGTTATCCCCGGAGAAATCGTTCTGCGCGACACCGCGGATATTAATGTAAAACGAGCCCGGCCCGTTGGGCTGAACCAGTGTCACGCCCGGGGCTTGAGAAACCACGTCATCCGCGGTATCCCAACCCAGTTGACTCATCTGGTCACCGGTGAACGCGGAAACAGCGATACCCACATCCTGTAAACTTTGCTCACGCTTTTGCGCCGTAACCACAATTTCTTCCAGTACCGCAGCACTGGCATTACCGCTGGCAATGGCGGTCGCCAACAATAATGGTGTTAAGACTTTTGTTCTTGAATTTATTGATTTTATTGTTTTCATTGCACTCTCTCCTCTCAATAAGATGTGCTCTTCTAACGCTACCGGTGGATCACCGGTAACAGGATTGCTCTTCGCGTTCTCATTTCTCCGTTAGATCATTGATGACATTAATGGGACACCCAATCATTAGGACGCCCGATCTATTTTCAGAAAATACTAGCAGAGCCGCGCCCGATATAAAATAGATCTACCGTCCTATTTTCAAAAACAGCCTAGATCAATTCGTTATTTAACGCGCTTTGACAGATTCTGTACGATTATTAAAATTGATCGAACGTCCTATTTTTTTGATTGTAGGACGTATTTAAACTGTTGCCAGCAAGCTGAAGTTCTTTTTCTCGCTGAGGACATTTATTAACCGCTGAGGGCTTTTTTTACTCGCTGAGGGCTCTTTTTACTCGCTGAGGGCTCTTTTTACTCGCTGAGGGCTCCTCTAACTATCGCCCTTCTCGATATGCGCCGGGTGTCTGCCCGGTCCAGCGCTTAAAGGCTCGGGTAAAATTGGTGGGTTTGGTAAATCCAACCAGGTAACTGATTTCCTGTAGACTCAAATCCTGATTGCGAATGTAGCTGAGCGCCAGCTCTCGCCGGGTATCCTGCAACAGACGATCATAGCTGGTGCCAGCGTCTTTGAGTCTGCGCTGCATGGTACGCACGCTGAGGTGGAGATCCTGAGCAATCATCTCTTCGCCGTAAGCGCGGGCTGGCAAGGCTTCGATGATTTTGCAATACACCGTATTGCAGATATCCTCTTCATCCAGGGTTGCGATATATTCCCGTGTAGCCTGTACGCTCAGCTTTTCAATTACTGAATTCGAGGTCAGCAGTGGTTTTTCCAGTGGTCCGGGAGCAAACACAAGAGTGTTTTCAGGCTGGCTGCAATACAGCGGTGCCCGATAAAACGCCTTGTAGCGACGCTGTGCCGATGGGTTGAGTTGGCGCTTGATGTGGATTTCACTGGGCGCAAAATCTGCGCCCCCTAACTGTCGACACAAACCAATAAATGCTGCAACGACCGCCTCCGCTCCAAAGTGAGATACATAAGGCTCTTTGGGGCCCCAGTGAAATCGAAAGCAGCGACCATCCCGCTGCAGCTCCATACGCGACAAAGGATGAAAGATACGTCGATAACGCGAGAGATATTCCAGCATGGTCAGAATATTGGGCGCCGCATAAATGGCGGCACTTAAGGTGTGGTACATGCCAGGAAAAATCACTTCAGCGGCATCAAGCCCGAGGCTGGGGTCGTTAGTGATCTCACCGGCACGCTGCCAGACTTTACCAATCTGGTGATGCGGAATTCGGTTAGCAGGATTGAGCAGCAACTCACGGTCGATCCCGCACTCGGTAAACAGCGCGTTGGCATCAATGCCCCGATGCTCCAATAATCGATGAATAACGACTGCCCAGGCGGCCAGAAGCGTCGATTGCCTGCCAATTTCACTGGGCATTGGACGTTCGATGGATTTTTTGATGATCATGCTGGTCATGGGCGCTCCTTGGATGGTCACTGTCCACCCTACCCCAGCATAGCAATCATTTGCCGCCAATGACTAATCTAATGGCGGTAGGTGATTAGCCTGGTGCCGCCCCCTAAACCAGGCTAAAGATCGTCGAAGGAGCCCCCGCGCCCCCTGCCGGAGGCAAATCGTTGCGCACCAGCCACGGTTTCCCCACTTTCCAGCGTCATGCGCCCAAGTCGCGCCTCGT
The DNA here is from genome assembly GCF_011683955.1 of Pseudomaricurvus alkylphenolicus. Taxonomy (GTDB): domain Bacteria; phylum Pseudomonadota; class Gammaproteobacteria; order Pseudomonadales; family Cellvibrionaceae; genus Pseudomaricurvus; species Pseudomaricurvus alkylphenolicus. Next base: position 251,247 of record NZ_JAAQPI010000005.1, on the reverse strand, counting down.
TGGCCATCGCTTTATCAAAAGACAGATCCCACTGTTCGTAGGCGGAACGGCGATCATTGAGCATGCACTGCTGTGGGAAGCGGGTAATCTGCTCGGCGAGCGCAATCGCCGCTTCCCTGGCACTACCGTTTGGCACAACCCGATTCGCCAGGCCCATCAACTTAGCCTCGTCGGCATGGACGGGTCTGCCGGTCAGTATCAGATCCATGGCGTTGGAGTGACCGATCAACCGAGGTAATCGTACCGTGCCACCATCAATCAAAGGCACCCCCCAACGACGGCAGAACACCCCAAACACGGTATCCTCTTCTACCACCCGCATATCACACCAGAGCGACAACTCCAGCCCTCCGGCCACCGCATAACCGGATATTGCGCCAATCACAGGTTTGGACAACCGAAGATAACTTGGTCCCATAGGCGCAGAGCCGTCATAGGGATCAATGGGTGTTTGCGGGTCGGGCAGTTCGCCAAAGTTGCCTGAACCCACCGCCTTAAGATCGGCCCCGGCACAGAAGGTCCCGTGTGCACCCATAAATACAGCCACTTTGGTGTTTTCGTCCCTGTCGAAGGCCACAAAGGTCTCCGCCAATTTACGAGCAGTCTCCGGATCGACGGCGTTTTTAGCGTGTGGGCGATTGAGGGTCACAATCAGAATGTCGCCCTGGCGTTCGGTTAATATTGAGTCTTGCTCAGACATATTACACCACTTGTCACTTATTTGTATTTTTTGAAATATACAAACAACGCCAGCCTCTGGCAACCCCGGTATCGTGACCTACTGTTCAGCCGGTACGGTGGCGCTTGTGTACTGCAATACACTTCGCAACATGAGTACATATTGCGCCAAATATGAAACCGTTAATGTCCGACACCAACAACCTCACCAATGAACGGCCAAAGAAAAAGTGTTAGCGAAAGAAGCGCACCAATGATAGGAACAAGCAGGGGAAGATTGAAAGCGTCATCCGGTACACCGTCCCGTAGTCGCAGGCGAACCAATGCCAGATTCACCAGGGTAAACACCATCAGAATAATACTGCTTGTGAGTTTCGCCAGCGTAACGAGGGGTAAAAAAAGCGCAAAAGCCAGCACGACCACACCCGCCATCAAGCTGGCGACATGGGGCGTTTGTCTCTTGTGGTGCACTACCGACAGAAATTTGGGAGCCAATGCTTCCTGCCCCATTCCATAGAGCATCCGGGAAGCCATGATGATCTGCACTAACGCGCCGTTAATGATGGCGATCAGGCTAATAAGGGTGATAAAAACAGGGGATTGCCCGGCACGACTGATGAGGTCGGCAAATGGGGCGGAGCTGGCAGCCAGATCCGCGACAGGCATAACCCGCAGTGCGGCGATGCCAACACCGACATAAAGTACTGTCGCGAGGACCATTACGATTATGATGGCCCGGGGCATGGCACGTTCCACATCTGTCACCTCTTCTGCGACGGTGACCATATCTTCAAAGCCAATAAAGGCATAAAAAGCCAGATAGGCTCCTATGCTGATCCCCAGCCAGGCACCCGTATCAATTGGGGGCATCAAAATTTCAGACCACGACAATACTGGGGCCAAGTCACTGCTGATGTAAATCGCGACGATCAGCCCCCCAACTTCAAGCAAGGTTATGAGAGTGATCAATAGGGCACTTTCCTTCATTCCCCATATCGCAATCCCAACCAGCAACAGGGTAAAAATTCCCATCACAAGGGCTGGTGGCAATGTGATAAATACATCCAGATATCCCACGCTGCCCCGCACCATAGCAGCGCTAGAGACAATGCCGGTTGCGACAACCGCCCAGCCCACAAGCCCTGCAAGCCACCTGCGCCTAAAGGCCCGATCGACATAAACACTGGCACCGGCAGAGCGCGGCAGCCTGGCTGCCAACTCCCCGTGACTGAGTGCTGAAAAAGAAGCGACCAGTCCTGACAACAGAAAAGCATAAGCGGTTGCTGTGCCTGCCTCACTGGAGACCTTCCCGACCAACAGATATATCCCCGCACCAACGATGGTCCCCAATCCGTAAAATACAAGGAGCGGCAATGAGATAGAACGTTTTAACTGAGGCTCAGTCATAATCCTTCCCTTATGCACTAGCCCAAGCATGGCACAAATTATCAATTTGGGGCCCGGATTGCCAAGCTATCCCCACCGGCTTGCTCTGGCATTTGACGCACGGGGCGATCCTAACCAGAACGGCAACGGCAGCCGTGACCGCTCGGGAGATCGTTTGGTGATTGATCCGGAAAATGTTGTCAGCCTCGGGATTAAGCAGTCCTTATCTCTTACAGAAGGCATTGATGGCTAAGTCTACTGTGACTATGAATTCCTATCCGATCAGGTGATCTGCAACTGACGCTGTGGGGACGCAACGTTCTGGATAAATCCTACAAAGGCAGCACCTTCGATGCACCGGTAATCCCCGTACCTTCGGCGTCACACTAAACAAAGCTTTCTAAACCAGAAAACATTCCCTTAACCACTCTCACCACCAGATGGCCACCTCAAAGGGGTGGCCCAGGTCAGCGCGACGACAGATTTTAGATTTCCGGTGGGCCAAAACGATTCGCGGTTTCTGTACCGGCCAGACAACCGTTTTCAACAAATGCCCAGATCGGACCAATGATAGGAACAAAAGAAATAAGTACCCACCACCCGGATTTGTCCCGATCATGCCAACGTTTCACTTGGATTGCGAAAGAAATCCACATTAATGGCAAATACAAAATCAGCATTGCCAGTGAAATAGCACCTTCGCTGACATTTAATGCACCGACGACAAGAAAAAGTATCAGAAAGACCCCCATCATCCCCAGCATTGACTTCCAGTAAGTAGATCGGCGAATACGACCCCGAAAAGAAAAGAGGATTTCCTTCACAGTGTGGGACACAACCTCGTCAGATTCGTTCAAGATCTGCGAGTTGGGGCTTTCGTAAATATTTTCCGTCATTATGGTTAACTCCCTTTTTACAATTGAACACGTCGCCTGACAAACAAGTACACAAGGGAGAGGATTGACTTCAGGAAGGAAAATTCCTTTTTGGTGAATCAAGACCCAATTCCCTATGAGCACAAGAGGTTATAGCACGACATTCGCCATCTATCTATGACTTATCTTCATATGACCTCTAACACACTGTCCCGGCGAACCCAAACGGCTGGCGCTCCGCTCAAATCAAATAAAGGATTGGTTACTCGAGCACCCAACAACGCCACCCAACCCTTCATATACTCTCATATGCAACCATATGTAAGACTGCCACGGTTTTATTTTGGCCACATTAAACCTATTCCTTCTTTTATTTGATGATCCCTCCTTGTTTTACAAACTTTATCGTCCATTCAGACCGCCAAAAACCTAAAATAACCTGAATTTCTGTGGTGATATCTCTTGATTTTAGTTTCACATGTAACTACTATTGGTTTCAACGGTAACTACTGCCTTATCACCAAGGCATGCCATTAATGGAGACCTATAACAATGCTAAACACCTACACCTACCCGGAATTTGAATACCAGCAATCGCGAGAGCAAGAGCAAGGCGTTATCAAGCGTCATCCCGTCGTCATTATCGGAGCCGGCCCCATCGGCCTGACCGCCGCACTGGAATGCGCCGCTCAGGGCATACCCACCGTAGTGCTGGATGACAACAACACCGTCAGTATCGGCTCGCGGGCCGTCTGTTACGCCAAACGTCCGCTGGAAGTCTGGGACCGTCTCGGTGTCGCCGCCCCTATGGTTGAAAAAGGCGTAAGCTGGAAGGTGGGCAAGGTGTTTTTCAAGGAAAAACTGGCCTACGAATTTGATTTGCTGCCGGAGGAAGGCCACAAGATGCCGGCCATGATCAATCTGCAGCAGTACTACCTGGAAGAATATATGGTTGCCAAGTGCGCAAGTGAAGAGAACGTTGATCTGCGCTGGAAACACAAATTGCTGAACATCACACAGCACGACGACCATGCATCGCTGGTAATTGAGACTCCCGACGGTGTCTTTACCATGGAGGCGGGCTGGATCATCGCCTGCGATGGTGCTAACAGCGATACGCGCAAAATGGTGGACGGCGAATTCTCCGGTCAGTTCTTCCAGGACCGCTTCCTGATTGCTGACGTCGTTATGAAGAGCGATTTCCCGACTGAACGCTGGTTCTGGTTCGATCCGGTGTTCCATAAGAATCAATCCGCTCTACTTCACAAACAGTCTGACGATGTCTGGCGCATCGACTTCCAATTAGGTTGGGATGCCGACCCCGAAGAAGCCAAGAAACCCGAAAATGTTATTCCTCTACTGAAACAGATGCTCGGTGACGATGCGGAATTTGAATTGGAGTGGGTTTCAGTTTATCAATTTGCCTGTCGCCGCATGGACAAGTTCCGCTACGGTCGTGTGCTGTTTGCCGGCGATGCCGCCCACCAGGTTTCCCCCTTTGGTGCCCGCGGCGCCAACACCGGTGTGCAGGATATCGACAATCTGGGCTGGAAGCTCAAGCTTGTACTGGACGGCAAAGCCGGATTGGAACTGCTGGACACCTACTCCGAGGAGCGCGTTTTCGCGGCCGATGACAACCTGCTGAATTCCACTCGCTCCACCGACTTTATTACCCCCAAGAGCAAAAGCAGTCGATTCTTTCGCGACGCTGTGCTGAGGTTAGCGGAAAAACACGAATTTGCCAGGCCTCTTGTCAACAGTGGACGCCTGTCCATGCCGACGCCTTATGTGCAGTCATCACTGAATACCGATGACGGTACCGAGTTTGCCGGTTGCATGAAGCCCGGTAGCAACTGCGCAGACTCTCCCATCGTTAAAGACGGCAAAGACGGCTGGTTCCTGAACCAGATCGGCGGTGAATTTGAAGTACTGGTATTTGGTGATGCTCCTGCGACCAACACCGTTTCTTTTAACGGTATTAATGCCAAGGTAACCGTAGTCGGACGCGATTTGGAGGATAAAGAAGGCCTACTGACAGAGCGCTTCGACGGGCAACAAGGTGCCGTGTATCTGCTGCGCCCCGATCAGCACGTTGCCGCCCGCTGGCGTGAATTCGATGCCGACGCCATTCAGGCCGCCATCGCCAAAGCCACTTGCCAGCACTAAATAAGATAGAATAAAGGAGCAAAAAATGTCATTAAATCTGAAAGCCAATATTAAAAACCCGGACGATTTTTACCAGAAGCTGATCGATGCTCAGCGGGATTTATCGGAAGACGAAATCCAACTGATGAACGCCAAGCTGATTTTGGTGTTGGCCAATCATATTGGAGAAGCAGGTGTGCTAGACCAGGCGCTTGAGGTAGCGTCGGAGCAGTAATCGCGATTACCCTAAAGCTCAATCGCACTGCGTACCTGCGTAGGGTGGATTAGCGTAGCGTAATCCACCTTGGATTTGGCACTTTGCCGGCAATTGGTGGATTCCAACAGTAGGCGCTCGCCTAAAGCGCCTACTGTTGGCTAGGCGACGCCTTCGGCTCTTGTGCCCGTTTTTTGGGTAAATCCACCCAACGCCTTGCCATGATTACATTTACAACGTAAACCGCCCCATTAATCCATTCAGCAATTGCGCCTGCTGATTAAGCCTCGTGCACAGCTCATTACACTGCACCACCGCTTCACCCGTGGTGCGCGAATGATCCGCAATCAGCGTCACATTGCGATTAATCTCCTCGGTGGTCTGGCTCTGCTCCTCCGTAGCCGCCGCCACCTGATAATTCATATCCGAGATACGAGTAATACGTTCCGCGATGCTGCGCAGCCGCTCTCCGGTTTCCTCCACCCCTTTGACGCTGGTTTCCGTTTGGGAATGCCCCATCTGAATAGCGGTTACCGTATCGTGTGCACGTTGGTCGAGCCGCTGAATCATCTCATTGATTTCTTCCGTAGATTGGGCGGTGCGTTGCGCCAGTGTCCGAACCTCATCAGCAACAACGGCAAAGCCCCTGCCCTGCTCTCCCGCCCGTGCCGCTTCAATGGCGGCATTGAGAGCCAGCAGATTGGTCTGCTCGGAAATACCGCGGATCACTTCCAACACACTGGTAATGGACTGGATCTCATGGGCCAGCGCCTGCACCGATTCCACTGAGCTGTCCATCGCCATTGTCAACTGGCCCATATCCTGGATGCTCTGCTCCACAAACTCCTGCCCCTGCGCAGACGCCTCCTGAGCCATACGAGACACGTCCGCGGCCTCACTGGCATTGCGGGCAATCTCCAATACCGTAGAGCCCATCTCGTTGACAGCCGTAGCCACCATATCTGTATTTTGCTGCTGCTGTTGCGTGCAATCCGAAGCGATTTCAATATTGCGATTCACATCAGAAGTGGCACCATCCAACGCTATGGATGCCTCCAGTATTTTGCGACACATCTCCTGCAGCTGCTCGATAAACTGGTTCACACCTCGGGCGAGATCGCCGATTTCATCGGCTCGATCTTCGGGCAGGCGCGATGTCAAGTCACCCCCGCGTTTACCGATATCCTCCAGCGACTCCGAGATGGTTTCAATCGGATTAATAATATTGCGCGCAAGCATTGCGATAAAGACCAAAAATACAACCGCAATCACCAGACTGATCAATATACTGCTGACAATCGTATCGTTGAGCCCTGAGTAAAGCTCCGCCTTCGGAATCTCGGCAACCAGAATCCAGTCACTGGAAACCAACGGTATAGCGGCGCCAATAAACGACTCCCCCTGCCGTTCAAATTCCAGGCTGGCAAAACCTCCATCGCTCAATAACTTGCGATGAATCTGTTCACCTTCGATAACCTCAGTAATATCCTTGCCACTGTATGCGGCGTTGCGATGCAGCTTGATCTGTCCCTTGGCGTCCACCACAAAAATCTGTCCGGTTTGACCAACGCTGTATTCGCGAACGATCTCTGACATACGGCTGAGGGAAACACCAATCCCCCCAACGGCGTTTACACTGCCATTAAGTGTGATACCGTAGTTGATAAATACCGTGGTCTGGCCAGAGGCTTCGTCCACATCAATACTTAAACCTACTGGCTGGCCGCTGTCGATAAAATCGTAAAACCAACCGTCTTTGGCGGAATCCCTGGACAGGGTTTTGAACAGACCACCGTTGTTATAGTAAGACCCGGTGGTGCCAGAAACAACAAAGGCTGATATTGCCTGATTCTGTTCCTTCAAGTGACTCAGGTAGTCCTTGATATCGCCCAATTGCTCCGGCGACTCGCCTGATTCCAACCAACGCTGAACAAACCGGTTCTCAGCAATACCCTTGGAAATGAGTACAGGCTTTTGCAGCTCCAGTTCCATACTGTTACGAACTTCACGCAATGCCGTCGGCAATTCCGAGGCGGTCATACGCTCGTCCATCAGGCTACGGATACTGTGAGCAAAGAAAGTGGTACTGATAATCAGCGGCAACAACAACGCCGCAGCCATACTGATAATCAATTTGTGTTTAAGACGCAGATTGAGCAGTGACTTCATAGTGGGTTACCTGTCAGTCAAATGTCATCCCTCGTGAATCTGAAACTTGTCCTTGAATTGTTGAATCTCGCGCTGATGCAATTGCAGAAACTGATTGAATTTTCGCAACAGCTCGGGGTGCTTTCGAGTCGATAGAAAGTACGAACTCTTAAAATGTGGGCGGCTTGGATCGAACACCAGACCACCAGGATTATCCAAATCGTTAAGCAGACGGTGGCGGGCCACATCGACGTTGATCAAGGCAGCATCCACACGTCGCGTCATTACCATCTTCAGCAATGCGTTCAGATTAGGCTGCTCCACTGCCACCAGGCCGCCATCACGAATCTGCTGCAGATAACCCGTCGGAGTAAAACCTCTGGGAACCCCGAGCGTTTTCATGGTCCCGGCCGATGTCTGCAATTTAGCAGGGGGCACCATAATGCCATCCACATAACTCACCACCGAACGGCTATAGTGAATCCTTAACTCATCCTTAAGCTCGCTTTGCCACTGAGGATGATCCGGGTACTTAAAGTCCAGCTCATCCTCAAACAGAAACTCCTTGTAGAGCCGTTTGATGGGCAAGGGTCTGTAGCTGATTGTGATTCCGGCCCAATCGGCGAAGCGATCGAACACCGCCCGGGAAAATCCACCGTAGTCCTTCCCTTCTGCGTAACCGTAGTGAGGAAGATAATCCAAGTCCTCAACGCCAAACACAAAGTGCGTCTGTTGAGCCTTAAGCGGATTTGCCAGGGCCATAAAGGCCACTATGAACATCAGGCGGTAAATCATAGCTGTGCCACCCTCTTTGGATAGCTACAGTGACCTTTACCCCATGAGAAGCCCGGCAACCGGGCTTGAAAGATCCTTTTTCGAGAGGTGTTCGACCTCGATCGTCAGACTGTTACAGATTCCAGACGACCAATGCCTGCACTTCGCTCTCGTCGGTATTTGCATCACCGAGTTTGTTGTTCCAGTATTGGTACTCCAGGCCGACAAACAACTTACCCTTGTTGTCGAAAAGCACCTCCCCAAGATCCAGACGCAACTGTGGCTGCGCCAGAATCCAGCTCTCACGCTCGGCACCAAAATCTGCGCCATTGATAGTGATATCGGAACCGGCGATATATTCCACATGCCCCTCCAGACTCCAACTGGTGTTACCAATCTTGAACGGATAGGCCCAGTTAAAATCGATCATATAAGTGTTGCTTTCGGCGTCAACGCCGAACTTATCCTCGCCGTCCTGAATATAGGAAGTCACATCGAGGTTAGCAAAGGCAAAACCGGGTAGATTCAGAGCAAAGCGCACGCCGGGCAGGTAGTACAACGTGTCGACTTCCTGCGCAAAGTTAAAACCGGCGATCAGACCAATATCCTTGACAGGACCAAAACTCAAATCCTTACCAGTGATCTTGCCAAGACTGAAGTTCGAATACCACTCACCGTAAAGCTCATCGTCAGTACCAGAACCGGAAGCCTTCTCGGCATCGGTGCGGCCGTAGTTAAGGTGGTCGATAAAGAAAAAGTTGTCGCCGTACTTCCAGCCACTGGCATGCTGCAGCGTCAAAATGTTAGTGCCACCAGTCTCGGACTCACTGCCGCCACCCTGGAAGGCCTTCTGCAGATTACCGTGCTGGAAATGGACTTCGGTACTGCTCCAGTCAGCGGCCTGCAATGCGCTGGCGCAAGTCATCAGAGTCAAAGCGGTCAAGGTGGTTTTGGTTTTTATCATTCTCGTCTCTCCACGAAACAATTAGTCAGTGTTATTGCGAGACCAAGAAAAACAGAATCCTGGCACATGTGTCAAGAATATTTTTGACACTCAAGACAGGTTTTTAATTACCTTAGTGATTAGGTTAAACGTTTCAGTTTATTTAAATCAGAGAGTTAGAGAAGGTAAGAAATTGATCAATTTGGAGATATTTTTTCATTAAGGCACCCGAGTCAGCATACCGCGGTGTGAGAGGTGGTCGGGCGGTTGTTTTCGGAGCGTTAAAGAGGGAGCCGAAGGAGTGAAAAAGACCGGCGTTTTTTGCCGGGCTTTTTCTGGACTGAGGGTAGCCTGGAGGGCCGACCGACAGCTCCGAAAACAACCGCCCGACCGCCTTTTGAGGCACAGAACCAGACCGGCGGATTACACCGCTTCGCGGCTCTTGTGCCCCTTTGGGGTAAATCCACGAATTTGGTACAACCTCCCTTTGAGGCACAAAAAGATCAAAACCGCCACACCAACAAAGCCTGCGCCATACTCTCATCCGTATCCTTATCCCCCAACTTATTGCTCCAATACTGATACTCAACCCCCGCAAACAACTGATCCTTAGTACCAAACAACAAATGCCCCACATCCAACCGCAACTGCGGCTGCGCCAAAATCCAACTCTCCCGCTCAGCCCCCACATCAAAACCATCAATCGTCAAATCCGCACCACCGATATACTCAACATGCCCCTCAAGACTCCAAAGCGTCTCCCCCAACTTAAACGGAAACGCCCAATTAAAATCCACCATAAAGCCATCATCATCCGCATCCACCCCAAACTTATCCGGACCATCCTGGAAATACCCCGTCACATCCACATTCGCAAAGGCAAACCCGGGCAACTTCAAAGAAAACCTCACCCCCGGCAGATAAAACAGCGTGTCCACCTCCTGCGCGAAATTAAACCCGGCAATCAACCCCACATCCGACACCGGACCAAACGACCACTCCTTACCCGTCATCTTCCCGAGACTGAAATTCGAATACCACTCCCCATACAACTCATCAGTCGGCTCTATACCCGCAAGCTTCTCCAGATCCGTACGGCCATAATTCAAATGATCAATAAAAAAGAAGTTATCCCCATACTTCCAACCACTGGCATGCTGCAGGGTCAAAATCGTCGTGCCCCCCGTCTCAGCACCTCCGTCGCCCCCCTGAAACGCCTTCTGCAAATTCCCATACTGCAAATGCAACTCCGTTGAACTCCATTGCGCCCCTACCGCTCCCAGTGAAAAAAGACTTAACAAAACCGTCACAAAAGCCGGAAATGACCTTTTCTGGTTAAAAATCATACACACTTACTCCCAATTCGTTATTAATCAGCCGCTCCTGGCGCCTTTTCAAAGTCAAGTCCGGGGCCCGGTATCTGTCAACCAAACCCCTCTCACAGTCATATAAATGTCATTTTCATTACTTTTCCTCCTATAAAAACAACGGCTTAGAGTATTTGACCAAAACTTGCCACAACAGTCAGAAACAGTCGCCAAAACAAGCTAAAACTAAGTTGACCCGGCCTGGTGTTTCGTTTAGATTAGAAAACCTGTCACATGTGTCAGGTTTTGAGAAAAACCGTTTGGCCCCAAATCACAATAAATCTGGATCGAGAAATATGGCGGACAAATCCATCCGGTTCTTATTGAACAACACCGTGAGAACCCTGACTGATTGCAACCCCAATACCAGCATCCTCCAGTTCCTGCGTGCCGAGGAGAAGCGCAGCGGTACTAAAGAAGGCTGCTGCTCCGGCGACTGTGGTGCCTGCACCGTTGTCATAGCGGAGCTGGTAAACGGCGACCTGCGTTACAAGAGCCTCAATGCCTGCATCGGCCTCATGCCGAGCCTGCACGGCAAGCAACTGATTACCGTCGAAGACCTGAAAGACGGCGACAGACTGCACCCGGTGCAGCAGGCCATGGTCGACCACCACGGCTCCCAGTGCGGCTTTTGTACCCCCGGTTTTGTCATGTCGCTGTTTGCGTTGCACAAAAACTTCCCCAACCCCGACCAACACCAGACACTGGAAGCCCTGGCCGGCAACCTCTGCCGCTGCACTGGCTACCGAGCCATTCTGGATGCCGCCAAGGCCGCGGCAAACCATGGGCCCGACCAGTTCGATCGCAACAAGGCCTACACCACCGCAACCCTGCAGGCTATCCACGCTGATAGCATCCGTGAGCTGACTGACGGTGAACACAGCGCCTTCGCCCCCAACACGGTTGAAGAACTCGCTAGCCTGCTCCAGCAACACCCCCAGGCGCGTTTGTTGGCCGGTGGTACCGACCTGGCCTTGGAAATCACCCAGCAGCTTAAGCAGCTCGAAACGCTGATTTACGTCGGCAACGTTGAAGAACTGCAGATATTCGAAGAAACGGACCAAGGCTTCACCATTGGTGCCGCCCTGCCCTACAGTGAGTTCACGCCACGCCTTGCTGCGGAATACCCCGACTTTGGCGACATGATAGAGCGGCTCGGCTCACTGCAAATTCGTAACCACGGCACACTCGGCGGCAATATCGGCAACGCCTCCCCCATCGGAGACACCCCTCCGGTGCTGATCGCCCTGGGCGCCACCATCACATTGCGTCGTGGTCAGCAGGAACGCACCATCCCAGCTGAAGACTACTTTGTCGATTACAAAGTCACAGACCAGCGCGAACACGAATTTATTCGCAGCGTCTTTATCCCTAAAGCCAAAGCCGATCACGCCCTCAAGATTTATAAGATCTCCAAGCGACTGGACGACGATATCTCCGCCGTACTCGGCGTATTTCACATCAACGTGAAAGACGGAGTCATCGAAACTTCCGACGTGGCCTACGGTGGCATGGCGGCCATTCCCAAGCGTGCTTCTAACTGCGAAGCCGCCTTGAAAGGCCAAGCCTGGAACACCGCCACCATTGAAAATGCCATGCAGGCGCTGGAAAACGACTTCTCACCACTGAGCGATGTTCGCGCCTCTGCAGACTACCGCATGCAGGTTGCCAAAAACCTTCTCAAGAAATGCTACCTGGAGTTGGATCAGCCGCAAGCCAACTCCCGCGTAGTGAATTACTTTGATGGAGGATTTATCAGTCAGAAAGGAGCGACCAGCCATGCGTAATCTCCCCGAAATCAATCCGGCTCAGTCCTCCGCCATTAAAGGAGGCATAGGCAAGTCACGCAAACACGAGAGCGCCGACAAACACGTCAGCGGCGAAGCCGTCTATATAGATGATCGCCCCGAACTGGCCAACCAATTGCACGCAGCCATCGGTCAAAGCACCATTGCCCACGGACTGATCAAAAGCCTGGACCTCTCCAAGGTTCGCGAAGCCGAAGGTGTGGTAGCGGTGATCACCGCCGACGACGTCCCCGGACACATCGATATCGGACCGGTATTTCCCGGTGATCCGGTGATTGCCAAAGAAAAAGTTGAATTCCTTGGCCAGACCATTTTTGCCGTCGCCGCCACCAGCCACGACCTGGCCCGCAAGGCCACCAAACTGGCCGTTGTGGAATACGAAGAACTGGAACCTGTGCTCAGCGTTAAGAAAGCCCTGGAACAGGAAAACTTTGTTCGCCCACCTCACACCCAGCAGCGTGGAGATGCCAACGCGGCGATTGCCAAAGCCGCCCATGTGCTCGAAGGTGAAGTACAGATCGGTGGTCAGGAACACTTTTATCTGGAAGGTCAAATCTCCACCGCTGAACCCACCGAAGACGGCGGCATGACCATTTATACTTCCAGCCAACATCCGTCCGAAGTACAGATGCTGGTGGCCGAGGTACTGGGCATTCCCTTTAACCTGGTAACCGTCGACATGCGTCGTATGGGCGGCGGTTTTGGGGGTAAAGAAACCCACGCCGCACCCTGGGCCTGTGTTTCCGCCCTGCTGGCACGCAAGAGCGGTCAGCCCGTCAAACTGCGCCTGAGCCGCAGCGACGATATGGTACTGACCGGTAAGCGTCACCCCTTCGAAAACAACTACCGCGTTGGTTTTGACAGCGACGGCCGCATCGAAGGTATCGAAGTCACCGTTAACGGCAACTGTGGTTACTCACCGGACTTGTCCGACGCCATTGTCGACCGGGCCATGTTCCACTCCGACAACGCCTACTACCTGAACCAGGCGCGCGTCACCGGTAACCGCTGTAAAACCAACACCGTTTCTCACACCGCCTTCCGTGGCTTTGGTGGCCCTCAGGGTATGATGACCATCGAAGGTGTCATGGACGATATCGCACGCGAGCTGGGCAAGGACCCACTGGAAGTGCGCAAGACCAATTTGTACGGCACCGATGATCGCAATGTTACCCATTACCATCAGACCGTCGAACACAACCTGCTGCCGGAAATCATCGAAAAGCTGGAAACCAGCAGCAACTACCAGCAGCGCCGCGAAGAAATTCTGGAATTTAACGCCGCCAACCCTCTGTTGAAGAAAGGTATTGCTCTGACTCCCGTTAAGTTCGGTATCTCCTTTACCGTACAACACCTGAACCAGGCCGGTGCCTTGATTCATGTTTATACCGACGGCAGCATTCAGCTCAATCACGGTGGCACCGAAATGGGCCAAGGCCTGTTTACCAAAGTCGCCCAGGTTGTCGCTGAAGAATTCCAGGTGGATGTGGACACCATTAACGTCACCTCCACCCGCACGGACAAGGTGCCTAATACATCGCCCACCGCTGCCTCTTCCGGCACTGACTTGAACGGTAAGGCCGCTCAAAACGCGGCGCGCACCATTAAGCAGCGCTTTATCGATTTCGCCTGCGAGCACTTTAATGTCGATGCTTCTCAAGTAGTATTTGCCGATAACCAAGTCACTATCGGCGAAAAAGTGATGAGCTTTGGTGAACTGGCGCAGTTGGCTTACACCAACCGTATTTCGCTGTCGTCCACCGGCTACTACAAAACCCCTAAAATTCACTACGATCGTGAAAAAGCCGCCGGTCGCCCGTTCTTCTACTACGCCAACGGTGCTGCTTGCTCCGAGGTATTGATCGATACCTTAACTGGGGAATACAAGGTCACCCGTGTGGATATTCTCCACGACGTGGGTCACTCGCTGAACCCGGCCATCGATATCGGCCAGATTGAAGGCGGCTTTGTCCAGGGCATGGGTTGGCTCACCACAGAAGAACTGATGTGGAACGACCAAGGGCGTCTGCTCACCACCGGTCCGGCCACCTACAAGATCCCGGCCGTAGCGGATATGCCCGAAGTGTTTAACGTGGAGTTGATGCCGGACGAGCCCAACCGCGAAGCCACCATCTACAACTCCAAGGCAGTGGGTGAACCCCCCTTTATGCTGGCGATTTCCGTTTGGTCCGCCCTACGCGACGCCGTTGCCAGTGTCGCCGATTACCAGGTCAGCCCGGAGCTGCATACCCCGGCCACGCCCGAGCGTGTGCTGGCAGCCGTCGCTAACCTGCAAAAGCGCTAACGAGAGGTCAGGATCATGACAATGACAGCCAATACTCGCTGGGTCGACGCGGTCAATGACTTAACGGCACAAGGTGAAGCTTATGTTTTGGTGACAATACTCGGCGTGAGGGGGTCTGCCCCCCGCGACAGTGGCACCAAGATGGTGGTTACCGCCGATCGCAGCTACGACACCATTGGTGGCGGCCATCTGGAATACAAAGCCGTCGAGATTGCCCATCGTATTCTCGCCGGTGGCGATACCCAACAGCACATTGAGCACTTTCCGCTGGGTCCTTCCCTCGGTCAATGCTGTGGCGGTAGCACCAGCCTGCTGTTCGAGCCCTTTGCCGCCAGTCGTATCAACATTATGTTGTTTGGTGCCGGGCACGTTGGTCAGGCATTGGCCCCTATCCTCTCAGGCCTGCCTTGTCGCCTGAGCTGGGTGGACACCCGCGAGGAACTGTTCCCGGCAAACGCCACCAACAGCAGCAATGTTGTCAAAGTCGTCAGTGACACCCCGGCCGACGAAGTCGATACCATGCCGGCCAACAGCTATTACATTGTTATGACTCACAACCACCAGCTGGATTACGAAATCTGTCGCCGTGTGCTGAAGCGCGAAGATTTTGGCTACCTGGGTCTGATCGGTTCTGACACCAAGTGGAAGCGCTTCCAGCAGCGCTTTGACCACCGCGGCATCGCCCCGGAACTGGTGCAACGCATCAACTGCCCGGTGGGCTTGAGCGCCGTGCCGGGCAAACGCCCGATGGAAGTCGCCGTGTCGATAGCCGGTGAGATCATCGGCTTGTACCAACGGGACGAACCGGCCAAACCCACGCAACAGGGTTTGCACTGGAAAGAATTGAAAACCATGTTGAGCGAAGACACCGTCGCCAGCGCCTAAACCCATTTCACACGGAGGACAGCCGATAGTCTTTTCCCAAATTGCGTGCGCCCGGCAGCCCTAATCTGCCGGTTGAGAAAAGACTATCTGCTGTTCTCCACAAAAACACGGAGTAACCGACATTGAGTCAGTTTGCCTTACGCAGCCAGCGGGTTATTACCCCAGAAGGAATCCGCGCGGCCACCGTCAAAATCAACGACGGTGTTATTGAAGCCGTACTGCCCCATAACGAGAACCCCGGCTGCACAGTGGAAGACCTGGGCAACCAAGTATTAATGCCCGGTCTGGTGGACACCCACGTGCACATCAACGAACCCGGCCGCACCGACTGGGAAGGCTTTAACACCGCCACCCAGGCCGCTGCCGCCGGCGGAATTACCACCCTGGTGGACATGCCGTTGAACTGCATCCCCGTCACCATCAACAAGCAGGCACTGCACGAAAAGATGGAAGCGGTTGTCGACAAACTCTGGGTCGATGTCGGCTTCTGGGGTGGCGTTATCCCGGACAGCGTCGACGATCTGGACGAACTCCTGAGCGCCGGTGTGCTCGGTGTAAAATCCTTCCTGATCGACTCCGGCATCGAAGAATTCCCCAATATGACCGAGGAGGACCTGCGCAAGGCCATGCCGATTCTGGCCAAGCACAACGCCCCCTACCTGATTCACGCAGAGCTGGATAGTGAAGACACCGAACCACCGGTGATCGGCGACAGCTACCAGACGTTTCTGGAGTCGCGCCCCAAGCAGTGGGAAAACGACGCCATTGATCTGATGATCAAACTGACCCGCGAACTCAAGCAAGAAGGTCACCATTGCAAAACCCACATCGTGCACCTTTCCTCCGCCGAGGCGCTGGAAAACATCAGTGCCGCCCGCAGCGAAGGACTGGGCGTGAGTGCAGAAACCTGCCCCCACTATTTGACCCTGTTTTCAGAAAACATCCCGGACGGCAAGACGCTGTTTAAGTGCTGCCCGCCGATTCGCGAAAACAGCAACCGCGAACAACTGTGGCAGGCGATTAAAGATGGCGTGATCGACTTTATCGTCTCCGATCACTCCCCCTGCACACCACAGCTCAAACACATCGACAGTGGTGACGTGGAAAAAGCCTGGGGCGGTATCTCGGCGCTGCAGTTCGGACTGCCCCTGATCTGGACCGACGCACTGGATCGCGGCTTTGAACTGGAAGAGGTTTCGCGACTGATGTCCGCCGCCACCGCCGACTTTGCCGGATTGGGCCATATTAAGGGCCGCATCGCCGAGAGCTACCACGCCGATCTGCTGGTATTTAACGACGGTGCCGAATACCTGATCAGCAACGACATGATCAAACACCGCCACAAGATCACCCCCTATGAAGGCAAAGCCGTTGTGGGCGAGGTGATGGCGACTTACCTGCGCGGCACCAAAGTGTTTGAAAACGACCAGTTTGTGACCGGCCCGGCCGGACAACCCCTGCTTAAGGGAAATTTGAAGTAATTAAAACCGCAAAAACGTAGGTCGGATTAGCGCAGCGTAATCCGACATTATTTAAAATTAAACCAAAAACCCGTTGGATTACGCTGCGCTAATCCAACCTACAAAACGATTGAACGATATCGCGAGAACCCAGCCTCAGAAGGGATTGGACGACATCGCGAAACGCCAACCTACGAATGGACCGACAATGAACAACGAAGAACTGAACACCTACTTTACCCAACAGCTGATCGACATGGCCTCTGAGCGCCTTGGCGGCGAAACCCTGGCCTGCAGCGATGACTTCTTCGCGGGCATGGAAAATCTGCTCAAACCCGGTCGCGGCGTTTTTATCGATGACAAATACACCGATCGCGGCAAGTGGATGGACGGTTGGGAATCGCGCCGCAGCTACGGTCGCGACAACGGTCGCGAGTTTGACTGGTGCACCATTCGCCTGGGCATTCCCGGTGTGATCCGCGGCTTTGATGTGGACACCAACCACTTCCGCGGTAACGCCCCTCAGTCCGTCTCCATCGAAGCCTGCGTTTGCAACGGTCAGCTGGATGACAACACCGAGTGGACCACCCTGCTGCCCCAGACCCCGGTAGACGCCCACAGCCAGAACCTGTTCAGCATCGACAGCGACCAGATCTGGACCCACATCCGCCTCAACATCTTCCCGGACGGTGGTGTGGCCCGCTTCCGCGTGTACGGCGACCCCAGCATCGATGCCTCCCAGTTCCTGCCCGGTGAGCTGATCGACCTGGCCTCCATCAAAAACGGCGGTCGTGCACTGCTGTGCTCCG
Organism: Pseudomaricurvus alkylphenolicus; assembly: GCF_011683955.1. Taxonomy (GTDB): domain Bacteria; phylum Pseudomonadota; class Gammaproteobacteria; order Pseudomonadales; family Cellvibrionaceae; genus Pseudomaricurvus; species Pseudomaricurvus alkylphenolicus. The sequence continues at coordinate 233,450 of NZ_JAAQPI010000005.1, read as the reverse complement.
ACATGTTCTTCAGCGACAAGAACAACCTGATCATGCCCGGCCGTGGCGTTAACATGGGTGACGGCTGGGAAACCAAGCGCCGCCGTGACCCAGGCCCCGACTGGTCCATCGTCAAGCTGGCCACCGAAGGTTCCGTCAACAAAGTTCTCGTGGACACGGCCCACTTTAAAGGTAACTTCCCGGACCGTTTCTCCCTGGAAGGTACCAACGGCAGCGACAGCGATGTACTGGCCGGCAACACCGAGTGGCAAACCGTGATTGGCGAACAGAAGCTCTACGCCCACCGCGAGCACCTGTTTATGCAAGAGATCGAGTCAGCGCAGCAGACCTTTACCCACGTGCGTCTGAACATCTTCCCGGATGGTGGTGTATCGCGCATGCGCGTCTTCGGTTACCGTAAGGAAGACCTGAAATGAGCCTCGCGGATCTCAATGCCATGAGCGCCGACCAGGCGACCCACGCGTTTATGCAGTGCTGCACCAGCAGCACTTGGGTTGCCCGCATGGTCGAGGCGCGCCCTTTTGCCGATGCCGATGCTCTGTACACCGCAGCCAATGAAAACTGGCTCGACCTGGCGGAGGGCGACTACCTGGAAGCCTTTGACGGTCACCCCAAAATCGGCGACGTCAGCAGCCTCAAGGCCAAGTACGCCAACACCAAGGAGTTGGCCAGCGGCGAGCAATCCTCGGTAAACGAAGCCAGCGACGAAGTGATCGATGCCCTGGCCGCCGGTAACAGCGAATACGAAGAGAAGTTTGGTTTTATCTTTATCGTCTGTGCTACTGGCAAGAGCGCTGTAGAAATGCTGGCGTTGCTCAATGCCCGTCTCCCCAACGACCGGGAGGCCGAACTGAAAAACGCGGCGGAAGAACAGCGCAAGATCTTCCATATCCGCCTGAATAAGTTGGTCTGAAGCAGCTAAGCTGATTCGACGACAAGGGAAAACAAAGGAGCCCAATCGTGAGCCAAATTACCACCCACGTTCTGGATACCACCCGTGGCCTGCCCGCCGCCGACCTAGCCATTACCCTGTATCAGCAGGTCAACGGCGACTGGCAGCAACTGGCCTCCGGCACCACCAACAGCGACGGTCGCATCCCCAATTTGCTGGACCAGGACCGGGTACTGGACGGTGGCTGCTACCGCGTGCACTTTGACACCCAGGCCTATTTTGATCGCAACGAAGAAGCCGGCTTTTATCCCTACGTGGATATCGTCTTTACCATCGACGGCAGTGGTGCTCACTATCATATTCCGCTGTTGCTGACCGCCTACGGCTATTCCACCTACCGGGGCAGCTGAACCATGAGCGACACCATCAACACCGTGCAGCCACAACCCTTGACCCGCGAAGCCTTTGCGCCCTTCGGCGATGTGATTGAAGTGAGCGACCAAGCGCACCACTTCGGCATTAACCAGGGTTACACCGAGCGATACCACAACCTGGCCGACATCGATGTGGACGCCGAAGGCGGCCGCGCCATTGTGAGCATTTTTCGCTCCACGCCACTGCAGCAACCCATTGCCATCAAAATGATGGAGCGCCATCCATTATCGAGCCAGGCGTTTATCCCCATGGGCCAACAACCCTACCTGGTGGTAGTGGCGCCGGCGGGCGATTTCGATGAGTCGCAGCTGCAGGTGTTTCTGGCCCGCAGCGACCAGGGTGTTAACTACCACAAAGGCACCTGGCACCACTTCTGCCTGGCGCTTAATGAACAGAGTGACTTTTTGGTGGTAGACCGCGGTGGCGATGGTCACAATTGCGATGAAATAGAGCTGACCCCAGAGCAGCAACTGCGCGTTAACCTATCAGACAATGCATAGGGCGAGGCAAATGGTGGATTACGGCGCAAGCGCCTAATCCACCCTACGAAAGAACGAAGAAACGAAAAAACGAAAGTTCAAGAGAACAAAACCATGAGCGATACACTAAAGGCATTTCGCGGCGACATTCTCCACTTTTTGGGCGACCCGGCCCAAATGCCGTCAGAGAAATCATACCAGTACCTGGAAGACGGTCTGATGCTGGTACACAACGGCCGCATCGAGGCGCTGGGCAAAGCGGAAGAGATGCTCGCCGACCTGCCCGCAGGCACCGAGGTGATTCACCACACCGACGGCCTGATCGCCCCCGGCTTTATCGATACCCATATTCACTACCCGCAGACCGAGATGATCGGCTCCTACGGGGAGCAACTGCTGGAATGGTTGGACACCTACACATTCCCCACGGAAACTCAGTTTAAAGACCGCGAATACGCCAGCCAGCGTGCCGAGTTCTTCCTCGACCAGCTGCTGAGCAACGGTACCACCACCGCTTTGGTATTCGGCACCGTTCACCCGGAATCCGTGGACGCCTTCTTCGAACACGCCCAGGCCAAAAACTTGCGCATGATCTGCGGTAAAGTGCTGATGGACCGCAACGCCCCGGAAGAACTCACCGACTGCGCCGACAGCGGCTACGAACAAAGCAAGGCCCTGATCGAAAAGTGGCACGGCCGCGACCGACTGCAATACGCCGTTACCCCGCGTTTCGCACCCACCTGCAGCAGCGAGCAGATGCACCGCGCCGCCGAGCTACTGAAGGAATACCCGGATGTGTATATGCACACCCACCTTTCCGAAAACGCCAACGAGGTGGTGTGGGTATCGGAACTGTTCCCGGACAGCAAACACTACCTGGACGCCTACGACCAACACGGCCTGCTGGGCAAACGCAGCGTATTCGCCCACGGCATTCACCTGTGTGAAGACGAATGTCAGCGTCTGGCGGAAAGCCAATCCGCTCTGTCCTTCTGCCCCACTTCAAACCTGTTTTTGGGCAGCGGCCTGTTCAACCTCAAACAGGCAGAGCAATACAACATCAAAGTGGGCCTGGGCACCGACGTCGGCGCCGGCACCAGTTTTTCCATCCTGCAAACGCTGAACGAGGCCTACAAGACCCAACAGCTGCGTGGTGAAAAACTCACCCCACTGAAGTCTTTCTACCTGGCGACCCTGGGCGGTGCCCGCGCGCTGGATCTGGACGACAAGATCGGTAACTTCACCGTGGGCAAAGAAGCGGATTTTGTGGTGCTGGATTACAAAGCCACACCATTGATGGACCTGCGCATGCAGCAGTGCCGCGATTTGATGGAGCGTTTATTTGTGCTGAGCATTCTCGGCGACGACCGCGCCATTCGAGCAACTTACGTGATGGGTGAACAGGCCCATCAGCGCGACGAAAAATAACTCGTGCGATTAAATTTAAAATAATGAAATAGGCTGGAGGTATTCACCGTGGATCCCTATCTGACAGAATGGTTAAACCTGATTTTACGCTTTGCCCATGTGATTACGGGCATTGCCTGGATCGGAGCATCCTTTTACTTCGTCTGGCTGGACAACAGCCTCGAAACTCCCCCCAAGGAGAAAGCGGACAAAGGTATTCGCGGTGATCTCTGGGCCATCCACGGCGGTGGTTTTTACGAGGTGGCCAAATACAAACTGGCCCCGCCCGCCATGCCCCAGCACCTGCACTGGTTTAAGTGGGAAGCCTACACCACTTGGATTACCGGCTTCCTGCTGCTGACCCTGATGTACTACGTGGGCGCCGAAGCCTACCTTATCGACCCGCGCATTGCCGAGTTGAGCCAGATGGAAGCCATTGCCATTGGTCTGGGTTCCATCATCGGTGGCTGGTTTGTCTACGACGGTCTGTGCCGCACCAAACTGGCGGACCACGGTCTGGCATTGGGTCTGATTCTGCTGGCACTGGCCACCGGCCTCGCCTGGTTCCTGACCGAAGTCTTCAGCGCCCGCGGTGCCTACATCCATATGGGTGCGGTTATTGGTACCATCATGGCCGGTAACGTCTTCAGCACAATTATGCCCGGCCAGCGTGCACTGGTAGAGGCGGTAGAAAAAGGCGAAGCGCCGGATTCCTCCTGGGCCATGAAAGCCAAGCTGCGCTCTACCCATAATACCTACACCACATTGCCGCTGATTTTTATTATGATCAGCAACCACTACCCAATGACTTACAACCACGGCTACAACTGGCTGGTACTGATGATTATCTTTGCCATCACCGCCGCCATCCGTGTGTTCTTTGTGGCTCGCCACACCGGTAAGCAAAACCCCGCTCTACTGGTAGGTGCCGGCCTCGCCACCATTGCTCTGGCGGTCATGATTGCGCCTAAATCTGTCACGCCACCTGCCGGACACGAACATTCCGTCAGCAATGTGGACGTAACCAAGGTAGAAACCATCCTAACGGCCCGTTGTGGTACCTGCCACTCCAGCGCACCCACCGACGATATGTTTACCACACCACCGGGCGGCGTCACCTTTGACAATATGACCGCCATGAAGCAGTGGGCACCACGCATTAAAGCCCGCACCGTAGACTCCACCGACATGCCGTTTATGAACAAAACCCACATGACCGACGAAGAGCGCCAGTACATTGCCCTTTGGGTCGCGCAGGGGGCGCCAGAACACTAACGCAGTATTACCGAGTGTCACACCTATAGAGTTCTAATCCTCTATGGCTTTTGCCAGTTACCCGACTACAGGCGGGTAACTGGATTTTTTGTATCTGGGTTTTGGTCCAACCTGAATCCAATTTGCCACACTAAAGATGTGCTCCGCGTAGGGTGGATTAGGCGAAACCGTAATCCACCAAAGACGTGGCAATATCCAAACAACAGCGCTCCAAAAGCCTGTTGTTTTTTGTACGTATGTAAGACTGGAAGTAAAACAAACTATGACAAACAGCAGGATCAATATCGGCGGACTGAAAATCGCCGAACCCTTATACCAACTGGTCAACCACGACATCATCCCCGGCACCGGTATCAATGCCGAAGCCTTCTGGAAATCCCTGGAAGACATCTGCAAAGACCTGACACCCGTAAACCAGGCATTGTTGAAAAAACGCCAACAGCTGCAGCAACAACTTGGGCAATGGCACAGAGATCACCCGGCGCAATCGGACGATAAAGCCTATCTGGCAAACTACCAACAATACCTGCAAAACATCGGCTACATCGCCCCGGACGTTGACGACTTCCAGATCACCACCGCCAACGTGGACGCGGAAATTGCACAACTGGCAGGCCCGCAACTGGTGGTGCCCGTAATGAACGCCCGCTACGCCCTCAATGCGGCCAATGCCCGCTGGGGCAGCCTCTACGATGCCCTGTACGGCAGCGACATTATTGAAGACGACGACTGCGCAGACAAAACACCGGGCTACAACCCCGTGCGTGGCGACAAGGTGATCGCCTTTGCCAAGCGTTTTCTCGACCAGAACTTTCCGTTGCAGACCGGTTCCCATCGCGAAGCGGCGGCCTATGCCATTGAAGATGGCGAACTGCAGGTAACCCTGGGTGATGGCCAGATCACCCGCTTGGAGCAACCTCAGCAACTGATAGGCTACCTCGGCATGCCCCGGCAACCGGAATCGGTACTGTTAAAACACCACGGCTTGCATGTCGAAATCCAGATCGATCGCACCCATACCGTCGGCCAGACCGACCGTGCCGGCGTCAAAGACCTGCTGCTGGAAGCCGCCCTCACCACCATTCAGGACTGCGAAGACTCCGTCGCCGCCGTCGATGCCGATGATAAAGTGCAAGTCTACAAAAACTGGCTGGGTCTGATGAAAGGCGACCTGCAGGAGCAAGTCGGCAAAAATGGCAAGACCATCACCCGCCGCCTCAATCCGGACCGCACCTACACCGCCACCGACGGCTCAACTCTGACCCTGCCCAGCCGCAGCCTCATGTTCGTGCGTAACGTCGGCCACCTGATGACCACCGACGCCGTACTCACCGCCGACGGCAAAGAAATCCCTGAAGGGTTTCTCGATGGCATGATCACCAGTCTGACCGCCATCCACGACCTCAAGCGTACCGGCCCCCTGCGTAACTCCCGCACGGGCAGCATCTACATCGTCAAACCAAAAATGCACGGCCCCGAAGAAGTGGCCGTTGCCGTCACCCTGTTTGAACGCATTGAGCAAGCCTTGCAGCTACCACGCAACACCCTCAAACTGGGCCTGATGGACGAAGAACGCCGTACCTCCGTTAACCTGAAACAATGCATCCACGCCGCGCGGGAGCGGGTGGTGTTTATCAACACAGGCTTTATGGACCGCACCGGCGACGAAATCCACTCCGTGATGGACGCCGGCCCCATGGTGACTAAAGAAGCCATGAAACAGCAAGCCTGGATCAACGCCTATGAAACTCGCAACGTCGCCATCGGCCTGCAATGCGGGCTCAACGGCCGCGCCCAGATCGGCAAAGGCATGTGGCCCATACCGGACGCCATGGCCCAAATGTTGAACGAAAAAATCAGCCACCCAACCGCCGGGGCTAACTGCGCCTGGGTGCCCTCCCCCACCGCCGCCACCCTGCACGCCCTGCACTACCATCAGGTGGATGTCAGCGAGCGTCGCAAAACCCTTGCAACACAACCGCTGGCATCAGTGGAAAAACTGCTGACTGTTCCACTCCTCAAAGAAACCCTGGCCCCCGAAGCCATCGAACGAGAAGTGGACAACAATATCCAGGGCATCCTCGGCTACGTCGTGCGTTGGGTCCACCAAGGCGTGGGCTGCTCCAAAGTACCGGACATCAACAACGTCGGCCTGATGGAAGACCGCGCCACCTTACGCATCTCCAGCCAACACCTGGCCAACTGGCTGCACCACGGCATTTGCAGCCAGGAACAAGTCGAGGCCAGCCTGCAGCGCATGGCCAAACTCGTGGACCAACAAAACAGCAACGACCCGGACTACCGCCCATTTGGCGAAAATCCGAACAATACGGTCGCCATGGCTGCTGCCCGAGACCTCATCTTCGAAGGCACGCAGCAACCCAGCGGCTACACCGAACCCGCCCTGCACCGCCGCCGCAGGGCCTACAAAAACCTCTGATCCCAGCCCGTCAGCATGGCGGTAACCTTGGGCTCAGCATTATCCCCGCCCCCATACAAAAAGGGGCGGGAATCCACCAACTACGGGCGCTGGGCTCTGGTCGCTGCCGCCCTCTTTCCCTATAATCAAGTGACTGGATTTAAGAGAGCGGTACCCACAGCACCATGACCGATATCATCAAAAACCGGCGTAAGGAACCCGCCGGCCGCATTCGCCAGAAAAACCAAGGGGTCATCCTGGCGGCTGCCGAAGAAGAGTTCCTGACCTACGGCTTCAAAGGCGCCTCCATGAAGCGCGTGGCCGAACGGGCCGACCTGCCCCGGGCCAACATCCACTACTACTACAAAAACAAACTCGACCTCTACGCCGCCGTCCTGGGCGACATCGTCGAGATCTGGAACACCACCTTCGATACCATTCGAGCGGAAGACGACCCCAAGCAAGCCCTCACCGCCTACATCCGCGCCAAGGTGATGTACTCCAAAACCAACCCCGCCGCCTCAAGGATCTTCGCCAGCGAAATCATCCACGGTGCCCCCCACCTGAGCGAATACCTGAAAACCGACTTCCGGGAATGGATCGGCCGCAAGGTGGAGGCCATCCAATCCTGGATCGACCAGGGCAAGATGGACCCCATCGACCCGATTCATTTGTTGTTCTTTATCTGGGGCTCGACCCAGCACTATGCGGATTTCGGCGTGCAGGTGCTGGCGGCGATGAATAAGGAGCAGTTGGATGATGAGGATTTTGAACGGATTGCGGATAACTTGGTGAGGATGGTTTTGAAGGGGTGTGGGATTAGCTGAGTCCGGTATTCAGATGATTTCTTTGAGGGGGTGTTCGGCCCCCTTTTCATTTTTGTGTCGATTCAAATTCGCCAACAACTGTACTGGGTTGCGCTTATTGGGAATTAGATCACTAATGGAGTTACTGCTTTTCTTGGCCGGTATTTACCTGAGAGAGATTAGACATGTATTCGCGAGCCATGGCTATGAAACTGGAACAATTTAGGAAATCAGATACAGAAGAGGTCATTAAATTGTTCACTGACGTTTTCGCGGATTCCGAGGGTGAATCCGAAGGACAGATTATAGGCAATCTGGTCTCTGAGCTGATTGCCACTACGGAGCCCGAAGATTTGATCGGTTTCATTGCAATCGATGATGATCGTATTGTTGCCAGCATATTCTTTAGCAGGCTTAACGTACCCAAAGGCCAGTTGGCGTTTATACTCTCACCAGTGGCAGTCTGCACAAGCCTGCAAGGAACAGGTATTGGCCAAAAGATTATTAAGTTTGGACTAGACCACCTAAAATCCTTACAGGTGAATTTAGCTTTTACTTATGGCGACCCAAATTACTATTCGAAGGTAGGCTTTTGCCACATCAACGAAACCGCAGTAGAGGCACCCCAGCCATTAAGCCAACCGCAAGGCTGGCTTGCACAGTCGCTTAATGGTGACCCGATTCCGTCCATGGAGGGTAAAACGATATGTGTCGCAGCACTGGACGACCCCAAGTACTGGTAAGGTGACACTGATCTGTATTTGGCCGCCGATGGCTTCAACTTCAATATAATCCTTAAGAGTGGATGCCGCTTGCACCTATCCCCGTTCCACGAAACAGTGGCACTGGCGGGTGGATTGGGGACCAATTAATCGCAGCGTGAGTCCTTCTCGGCGCATTCCTCTAGTCGCCCTGCGGCCAGGATGATAAAAGCAAACGCTTCTATCACGGAAGTAACACCGGCAACACATCGGGACGAGAATATGAAGCGAATATGGCTGTGGGTATTGATTCTGATGAATACCTCCTTCACCGCTGCGGCAGAATCCAAAGTGGCGGAAATAAAGACAGGGAACTTTAGTGCAGGCGTATCATCGGCCGTCATTACCCCCGTGGCTCACAACGATGTCGTTGAAACCCTGGCCTCGGGTTCCAAAACCGTGGGTGATATCTCGGACCCCCTCTACGCCAAATCACTTATCCTGTCCGACGACAACAGCCGAATCGCGCTGATCGCACTGGATCTGGGGTATATTCACCCCACGGCCTATGCAGAGTTGTTGGCCGCTCTTCGGTCGCAGTTTTCCTTTGATCAGGTTTTTCTCAGTATCACCCATACCCACTCCGGTTATGTGGGCAACTACGACTATAAGGCACTGAAGGAGAAAATCGTCTCAGCTACCGAGGCGGCGCTAACGACTATGGAGCCAGTAAAGATCGGCGCATCCGAGGGGCAATTGGATGAAGCCTATAACCGCATTATCCGTAAACCGGGCGGTAGTGCCGAAATGTTATGGACGAATCCTCAGCGAGTATCCAATCGACGCGTTGATCAATCCGTGGGGGTTATCAATATCAAGAAGCAGAACGGAGACACCCTGGCCAATATTGTGAACTACAGTGCGCACCCGGTCGTTACCATGGACCTGAACAATGTGGTGATTTCGGCGGACTATCCCGGCCAGTTGGCCAGTAGCCTCAAGCGACGCGGTGAAGGAGAAACATTGTTCCTGCTCGGTGCTGCCGGTGACGTTAACCCCTATGAAGCGGACACCAAACCCACGGCTGTGGCTTTGAAAAAATCCAACGAACTCGGTGAAAAGCTGGCTGATGAAGTCATGAAAACCCTGGCGGACATTACTCAATACCAGGCGCGCGGGCGCTTCAGTTTCAGCAACCAGGGCTACTCTTTGCCGGTGGTCAAAGCGTCTGATCTCGACGTTGCCCCAGCCGAAGTCAATACGCTGATCCTCACCGACACTATCGCACTCGCCAGTTTCTCCGGTGAGTTTTTCAATCAATTCGGTGTCAGGCTTAAACAGAAAAGTCCTGTCAAACATACCTTCTTTGTGGGTTATACCAACGGCTCACTGGGATATGTGCCAACCAGAGAAGCTATGCAATATGGTGGTTATGGAGCCGACCTCAAAGATCTCTGGATTGATGCCAGTGCTGGAGAACGCCAACTCAACGACGCTATCGAGTCCCTTGAGGCACTATACCGATCAAGGTCCACTGCACCATAAAGGCACGGCGTCAGGCCAGAACATGGGTGAGATTATTCAACCAGACTTTCTGCCGAATACGCCACTCTGAAGCCAGCCATTTGATGATCGCCTCCAGAAACATCATCAGATACACCCATTCGAACGACCACTGCAGAAACAACCCGACAACCGCACTGAACGGCAGGCCAACTAGCCAGAGTGTGATAATTTCCAGATTCAGGCACCAGCGGTTATCGCCCCCTGCCCGTAAAACGCCAACGATGATGATCATGTTCTGCACACGGACCCAGATCAGCAGGCACAGAATCAGGTAACTGTTGAGAACAAGCTGACGAGTCTCACCCTCCAGGCCCCTGAAGGGCGCCAGAATCAGCGGATGGCTGAGCCAGAGCAGCACGCCGGTCAAGGCTGCCAATGCGATACCCCAGCGAGCTGTAAACTGACGTAACAACCAGGCAAACTGATATTTGCGTGCGCCCAGCGCCCGGCCTACCAGTATGGCCACCGCCTCGCCATATCCAGCGAACACGGCCATCATCAGCGACTCAATCGGAGAAATAATGCTGATGACCTTGAGGGCGTCTTCCCCCATACGGCCCGCAATCACATAGTAGAGTGAGCTGCCCACGCCAAACAGGATAAAGGTACCCACCACCGGCAGCGCATAGCTCATATAGGCCTGCCAACGGGATTTATCCCGCAAGATTTTCAGGTCCCGTAGTCTGGGCGCCAGCGGATTTCGGCTGACGTAGAGCACGGCCATAAGAACGCCCAACTGCAACGTGCGAGCCCAAAAAGAACCCCAGGCGGCCCCCTCCACACCAAGTTCCGGAGCCCCAAAACGGCCAAAGATCAGCATGTAGTTCAGCACAATATTGGTCACAGCAGCCGCGCCCCCCAGATACAGGGGTAGCTTGACGTAACCCACAGCGCGCAGCGAGATCTCGAAACTGAGATTGATCGCCGAAAAGATCACAATCACTGCGGTAATCTCAAGATAACGACCGGCCACCTCAACAATACCCACATCGTCGCTGATATAGCGCAGCCAGGATTCGGGCGAAAAGCCAAACAATAGCGCAAAGGGCGAGATCATCCAGACGCTGGTAAACAGCGTCAGTACCAGGCTTTCCTTGATCTTGCCGGATTGCCGCGCACCGTAGTACTGAGCCACAAGCACGCGGCCGGCAGTGGCAAATCCAAGAATCACCAGGATGGTGATAAAGTGCAGTTTAGCGGCGAGCCCTACACCGGCCACCGCATCGCTGCTGAGAGACCCCACCATCATGACATCGGCAATACCGAGGGTGGCGTTGAGAACGGCGAGCGCCATCACCGGCAAGGCAATTTGGCGAAACTCAGGAAGAAAACGTCGCGAGCGAAAAGAAGACATCATGAGGCCGTGACCCGCCAGCAGGAAAAGTCCGGCATTCTACAAGGGGTATTTGCCTTTTGTAGAAGACAGGATTCCGCTTTATCGCACCCGGGGTCCACTTTATCGAAAGTGCATACGTATTCATGTACGGACCAGCCGTCAATAGCAGGAATTGGATTGAATTGAGTCCCGTTTTGGGTAGGATTTTTGATGCCTGACGTCATGCCAACCCTTGCAGTTCAATTAAAGAGGGAATTTCTAATGAAGAAAAAACACGTACTGCTGGTCGGGGGTACTTCCCTTGATACCATCATTCACCTTCCCTCGCCAATGGAACCGGGGCCACAGACTATCTGGGCCAAAGAGAGCTACCAGGGAGTCGGCTGCACCGGTGCGGGTAAAGCCTTGAATCTGTCGAGGCTGGGAATAGATACGACGCTGCACACCATCGTAGGGCAGGATTCCCAGGCAGACTTTGTTCTGGGCGAATTGCAACACCCTAACATCGAGCTACTGGTTGAGCTAACCCAAGCGCCAACAGAGCAGCATACCAACTTGATGTCGCCCTCCGGCGAAAGAATATCCATCTTTACTCACCCGCCCGATTGCCCCAAGGAAATCGATGTCGAATCAATTTCCAAGGCTATGGCGAAAACCGATATCGCGGCCATCAGTATTCTGGACTATACCCGACCGACACTGGCCATCGCCAAAGCTCATAACAAGCCCCTGTGGATCGATCTTCACGACTACGACGGCAAAGACAGCTACCACCGGGAATTTATCGATATGGCAGACGTTATCTTTGTCTCCAGTGATAACCTCCCGGACTATGAGAGCTTTATGGCTCAGCAGATCAACGCGGGTAAAGAGCTGGTGGTTTGCACCCACGGTAAAGAAGGATCGACGGCGCTGACCTCCGAGGGAAGATGGTACCAGCAGGATATCCTGCCGGACTTTCCGCTAGTGGATAGCAACGGTGCGGGAGACGCTTACTTCAGCGGATTCCTGTTCGCTCATTTCCAAAACGCAAGCGTTCAGAACTGCATGCTATACGGATCGGCTGCGGCTGCATTGTGTGTAGGATCCAGGAAACTCTATAACCCATCCCTGTCCCCCGAGACGCTGGATGGGCTTTTCCAGGATTTCTCCAGGAGGTAGATGTCTAAGGGGGCTTGATAGCCCCCCACTCAGGCAATCTCCTCCAACGGCGTAAAATCAAACGCCATATCAAACGCCCGCGGCCCCACAAACTCCAGCGCCTGCTCCCGGCGCATAATCTCCGGCGCACCCACACCCACAAATATCATCCGCTGCCCAAAACGAACACTTTCGGCGGTCACCGGCAACGCCGTATCGGCATCAATGGCACAGATCAAATCCGGCACCATGGCCAATTGGCGGCCACCCTGCTCCGCCGTCAGGTATTCATTGCGGAATTGAATCACCACCGGGTTTTCGGGATCGCCGAAGGGCTCCAGAACGATTTCGCCGATATTAAACCCGCCCTCGATCTTCCGACGCACATCGACGACTTTGCCTTCGGAAAGTACTCGGGTTGTGCCATAGATAGAGCCGCCCATAATGCCTTCCAGATCCTGCAGAAAAGCGCTCGGATTACCGCGATGACGATGTATGGCGGCGCCTACCTGACGACACAGATCCAGGGTGCCCGGTACCGAAACTTGTTTGGCAGTGGCACCATCCATCATATGCTCGGCGGATACACAGGCACCGCCCATGGCTTGGCTCACGTTTCTCACCAGTCGCTCTGCGGCGCTGCTGTTGCGAGCGTTAATGACAACACTATCGCCAAATTCATCCACCACGGCCATGGGAGTTCCTTTGACACCATAGATGCTGAAGGTGACCATTTGCATTTCCGGCAGAGCCCGCCCCATGCCGTCGGCATCAATGACCGGCAAATTGCGCTGGGCGGCAGCGGCAATAGGTATCAGGGAATTGGCACCACCCACCTCAAATGAAATCAAGGCATCCGCCTTGCGTCCGACGTGAGCTTCCAAGGCTTCCAATGCCCACAGAGGCTCCTGGCCATTACCGAGTTTTTCCAACGATACCATCGGCGCGCCAATGCCACCGATGGCCACCACCAGGGCGTCGTCAGGCACCGCATCGAGGGAGAGCAGCTCAACACCTCCGGACTGCTTGAGAATTTGCTCCGTGGTAAGCTGGGCGATGTAAGGATCACCACCACCACCCGTGGCAAGAAAACTACTGCCGACGGCAATGTCTTGAATATCTTCGGCATTAATGATTTTTGGTGCATTGCTTATTCCAGTTCTGCTCATACCAGGTCTCCTATGCCGCCTTCAGCTGGCCAACGACTTTTACGCGCAGGCGCTCGGTGTCCTCGGCCATATAGGCCAGGGTGGTTTCTTCAATATCGGTGACACGGGTGGTGTCGCTACAGGCGCCTGCCTCTACGGCCTTGACGGTCGCCAGGCGTGTGGCTTCGGCAATGGCGTCACCGCGGCTGGTCTTGCCTGGCACATAGAGCATTTCCACTTCACCGCCAATCTCTGCCAATGCGGCACCCACGGCATTGGCAACACCGGCATTGCCGGGTCTCAACACGGATTCTGCTCCGGGCAAATCCTCGGGTACCAGAAATGCCCCTCCGCCAACGGCAATAACAGAAAGGGGTTGATCACCGGTTTTAATGCGATCCACGGTATCGGCCAGCATTTCGCGCATGCGTGCCATGGCGGTTTGCACCGTCTGTTCTGAAAGTGCTGACACTCGTGCGGGTTCGCCAATTTCCGCCACGCCTGCAGCAACGGCAATATCCGTTGCCGTCAGTGTATCGCCACCAAATATACGACCCCGGGAAACCAAATCGTGCCCCACGGAAATGGGACCAATGGTTTTGCCGTCCTCTTGCACAATGCTGCCACCACCAAGCGCCAGGGGCAGAATATCCGGCATTCGAAAGTTGGTGGAAACGCCGCCCACCTCAATGGCAACATTGGACTCACGGGGATAACCGTGCACCAGCATACCCACATCCGCGGTGGTGCCGCCCACATCGATGACAATCGCGTCGCGCAGACCAGAGAGAAAGGCGGCGCCGCGCATGGAATTGGTGGGGCCGGAGGAAAAAGTCAGTACCGGAAAGTGCTCCGCGTAGCTGGCGGTCATTACCGTACCGTCGTTCTGGCTGATAAATAGGGGAGCCTGAATCGCCTGGGATTTGAGCGCAGATTGAAACGCGCGAATAACTTTTTTCGACAATCCCATCAACGAAGCGTTCAAGAGCGCGGCGTTTTCCCGCTGCAACAGGCCAATACGACCCACCTGGTGCGAAAGCGTAATATCCACCTCTGGCAGTTCCGCCTTGATGCGATCGGCCACCGCGTTTTCCTGCTCGGCATTAACCGGCGCGTAAACACCACACAACGCCACAGCGCCGATTTGGCGAGCCCGTAAGCTCTTGATCAATGCATCCACTTCCCTGTCATCGAGCGGGCAGATGGGGCCACCATGATATTCATAGCCACCCTCCAGCATAAACACCTCGCTACCGAGGCAAGCGTCTATGTCCACGGGCCAACCCACTTTGGGCGGAACTGCGGCTGAGGACTGACGACCGATACGAATTGCCGCTACCGGGTTCATATGGCGGCGTTCAACCACGGCGTTGGTAAACTGGGTGGTGCCAATCATCACTGCCTGAATATTTGACGACTCGACACCCTCTTCATTCAGAACGGACTCCAGCGCATGAGTAATGCCGCTGCTGATATCTTCTGTCGTCAGCGACTTGACGGCCGCAATAATATTGTTGCCGTCTACCACGACAGCGTCGGTGTGGGTACCGCCCACATCAATACCAATTTTCATACGCTTAACTCTTTTCCACTGACTTTTTTCATCAATTCACTCATCACCCCGTACACCACCATGGATGACAGCACCGCATCGCAGGCTTCAATGGTGGTCAGGCTAATGCCCATTTCCGCTGACAGAATGGACGCCCAGATGCCGAAGCCCCAGGCCACAATCGCTGCCCAATTTACGGAATCGATGGACGACAAGCGGGAGACATCGTAGGGCCGGCAGCGCCTCAGCAGGAAGAAATCCACCACGTAAATGCCCGCCACAGGCGCAAAGGTGATGGCCAGGTAAAACAGGAAGGTGACCAAATAATCCAACAGATTGAACGAAGCCGCCAGGGTGCCGGCAATGCCGAGTATCACTACTTGCTTCCACTCGGTACCCCTTGGAAATACACTGGCCACACTCAGCGAGCAGCTGTACAGGTTCATGCTGTTAAGAATCCAGCTGGACATAATCACCAACAGGAATGCGCCCCAGCCCAATCCCATGGCCAACATCATGGTCAGTGCATCGCTCTCGCCAGTAACCTCACCGGAAATCGCGGCTATGGTGAGAACAAACGGTTCGACGATCAGAAACGGTACCGCCGCCACCAGCCACATGTGAGAGGGTTTACGAATAAAACGGGTAAAGTCCGGTAACAGCACGGAACCCACAATCAATCCACCCACCACGGCTGAGACCGCCTCGCCGTAGGTCAGGGGCTCCTGCGCTGTCGACGGCACGACGGGATCATTACCGGCTCCCAGTACCTGGCTCAGCAGATACAGGCACACCGCGACCAATACCGGCACAAACAACGTGGACAAGCCATTGATCAGACGCACACCAAACAGTGTGGTGATGGTAATGATTGCGCCACCCGTCACTTCAAACAACCAAACAGATTTCTCACCAGCCTCAAAGATCGAGATCAGGGCCTGACTGAGCAAATCGATGTTAATACCGAACCAGCCAAGCATGGCCACGGCGAACATCAGATTCACCAGCTTGGCCCCCTGGCGACCAAACACAAACTGGATGATCATGTAGGACGACAAACGGTTCAGTGTACCCACCAGCCCCGTTACGAAACTGATCAGCGCCAGCACCAGGCCACCGGTTAGAAACGCGGCCAGGCTGGTGCCGACTCCCAACCTCGATCCCAGCTCCAGCCCTGCCACCAGATTGGGCAGCGCAAAAGACACCGCCGAAATAATCAGGCAGATGCGAAAGCCCGAGGTAAAGCGCGACTCGGGCACTGGCGTAGTCGGGTAATCGTCCAGCCAGTCGTCACTGGGTTGTTGCGTGTTTGCCGTCATCAGCATTGCTCCAGACAGGTGTTAGCGATCAAAAATTGTAACGGAGCTGAACGCCAGCCTGCTGCGGGGTATTGCGGAAGCGAATACCATAGGGCAGACCGAAGTTACTGATGGAGCCTATGGCGTCTTCATCGGTGGCATTGTCCACAAACAAAGTCGCACTCCACTGCTGCGCTCCCACCTTTACGCTCAGATCAACAAACGTATAGGAGTCGGTGGGGAAAATGTTTTCCAGCACATAGTCCGTCTCGCCCTTGTAGTTGGCGGAGGCCCGGTACACAACCGTCAGACCGTCTCCCCACTGATGCTCATAGCTGATAGCGGCATTGAGAGTCACCTCAGGCACAAATGGCATGGTGTTGCCTTCCAGCGAGAGGTCACGTTCGAACCTGTTGATTTCGTTGTCCACAAAGCCGGCGCCGGCGGTGAGACTCAGACCTTCAGTTGGGCGAGCATTCAGTTCCAGCTCGAATCCACGTACCTCCACCTCATCCACGCTGAGGTTTTCCAGGGTAAAGGTAATCGGGTTAAAGCCGGTAAACTGGGCATCGTCCTGAGCCACCTGGAACAGTGCCGCGTTCAGGGTCATACGACCGTCGAACCATTCGGACTTGATACCGATCTCGTAGGTATCAGAGATCTCTTCGTTAAAGGTACGAACAATGTCCGGGTGGAATTCGTTAAAACCACCGGAGCGGAAACCGTGCGAATAGGTCACATAGGTCAGCAGGTTTTCCGTGGCCTGCCAGGCCAGTGAGAATTTCGGTTGCAGCTCGCTAAAGGTCTCTTCAGCAAAGGTCAAAGCCTTGTCGCCGGGGGTAAAAGACTCGCGCGTTTCCTCGTCATAACGCAGCGCTGCGGTCAATTCTAAAGTATCGCTGAGGTCATAGTTCAGCTGGCCAAAGGCTGCCCAGGCTTCGCTTTCCTGCTCATCATTGATTGCGAATAACAGGTCGGCATCTGTAAAATCCTCACGCTCGCGGCGCTGATCGCCGATCAGATCGTCGTAAAAGCTGAACAGGCTGGTACGATCACGTTGTTGGTAAAAGCCCCCCACCAACCAACGAAGTTTTTCATCTCCCGGCGAAACAAAGCGCACTTCCATGCTGGTGGCTTCGTCCTCCACTACATTCCGTTGTGCGGCAGGGAAGAAGAAATTGTCCGGATCTGCCGGCAACGGTGTAAAGTCCGCATCCAAAAAGTTGTCATCATCAGATTTATTGTAACCGGCAACCACAGACCAGAGCCCGTAGTCGGTATCGTGCTCCAGTTTTATGGAAAATGCGGTCAGGCTGTTCACATCCTCGGGGTACACATTGTGGGCAGGCTCGATGGAGAAATCCTCCTGGGTTTCGGGAGTCACCACCGTGTAGTAGCCTACGCCGTAGTCGCCATCGCTGTAGCTGCCGCGCAGGTCCAGAGTGGTCTGATCGGAGATCTGGAAGCGCAGCATGCCCTGCATCACGGTCTGGTCGATATAATCAACGCCCTCATTCAGAAACTTGTCGTCGATCAGACCATCGCTGTCGCGATAGAAGCCGGAAAGCCGGTAGTAGACTGCATCCTCCACCAGGGCGCCAGAGATATTTGCAGCAAGGCGCATATCGTCACCCTCGGCAAAGGTGGCCTGCAGCGACCCCTCAGTCTCATCCGAGGGCTGTTTGGTGACAATATTAATCGCGCCACCAATGGCGTTTTTCCCATAGAGAGCGCCCTGGGGGCCCCGCAGCACCTCAATGCGTTCGATGTCGTGTAGCCCCTGGTTGATAAACTCCAGGTTGGGTACGGTCACACCGTCCACCACAAACGCCAGGGGTGGTTCACCCACCTGGGGTGTAATCAGGCCACGAACGCTGACAAAAGCCAGATTGGGCCTGAAATTGCCAAATACGTCGAGATTAGGCGTCAGCTCGGCGAAATCCGCGATTTCAGTAATACGGGCGTCTTCGATGGTCTGGGAGGAAAATACGGTGATCGAGTCCGGTAGATCCTGGAGGTTTTCGTCGCGCTTTCGGGCCGATACCACAATTTCTTCCAGGGCGATGACTTCTGCCCAGGTAGGGGTAGCAACACCGCCGGTGGCTGCCAGCGCTAACGCCGCGGCTATTGCTGTTTTGTTTGAGATTGCCATTTCCTGCTCCGATCTTTATTGCATTTATAAGTATCGACCGCTTTGGGTGATACCGGGTTGGAAATTCAGTATGCCCAGCTGGCAGAAATTTAAATTTTCGAGGCAGAGGAATTGGCAAAATATTCCACGTAATTTCGGGGTGAGCGCTTCATAATCTTGATTATGGGGCAATAGCCCTTGAATGAGCCTGATTTGGCTTCTAATCTTAGTAGAATAAGAGCTAAACCGAGTACTGGATATTCCATTTGTTCAATAGCTAGTTCCCATAAAGCAGAAGGCACTATGAAAAAGACAAAACTGGACGCTTACAACCGCAAGATACTCACGGTACTGCACAAGGAGGCGGATCTCTCCAATGTGGACCTGGCCGAGCGGGTTGGCCTCTCGCCCAGTGCTTGCCTGCAGCGGACCAAGGCCCTGAAGGAGGCGGGATATTTCAAGGGGTTTGTGGTGGAACTGGACCTGGATGAGATCTGCGAGAACGTGATCGCCTATTTGGAGTTCAAACTGGAAAACAATACCGCCCCGGTTCGACGGCGCCTGGAAAAGGAAATCGCTGATGTGCCCGAGTTTATGGACTGCGTGCGAGTCACCGGCGATTATGACTATATCTGCTTCACTTGCTCTAGAGATATCGCCGACCTAAACCGCGCGGTCGACGAATTCTGTGCGATTGAAGAGTTGGGTATCGTAAAAACCAACATCCGCATTATCCTTGAACGGGCCAAATGGATGCTGGGCTATCCGCTTCACAAATTGGACTGGAAGGAATAGCCTCCTGTCTTCACCGTGCTAGCCCGTGGCCTCAGCAGCATTGCCAGGCAGCCTGTTGCGCTCAAACAGTGCTTCCATTTCCTCCAGGGTCTTACCCTTGGTTTCCGGCACCAGCTTCCAGACAAAGGCCATAGTCACCAGGCAGAAGCCCGCAAAGACAAAATACGGCAAGGCACCGTTAAACTGCTGGCTGTTAAACGCACTATTGTTAACCAGTGGAAAGGTACTGGCCACAATGCCATTGAACAACCACTGTGCCGCCACCGCCACAGACATAGCCACGCTGCGTACCCGGTTGGGGAAAATCTCGGACAACATGACCCAGACCACCGGCCCCATGGACAGCGCAAAAGAACCGATAAACACCAAAATGGCCAACAGTGACAGCATGCCCATCTGGCCGGTATAAATCGTCAAGCCAAGAACGGACAACCCCAAAAACATGCCCAATGTGCCCGTCAGCAACAATGGTTTTCTGCCCCAGCGGTCAACCGTATAGATGGCCACAAAGGTAAACACAAGGTTAACCGCACCCAGCCACAACTGTTGCTTAAGCGCATCCTCGGGGCCATATCCCAAGGCGTTGGCGAAAATTTCCGCACCGTAATAAAGAATCGCATTGATTCCGGTAACCTGCTGAAACACTGACAACATCACTCCGAGAAACAACACAAACAGCAAGGGGCCCGATAACAGACTGGCGAAACCAGCGGACTGGTGCTGCGAGAGAGAACGGCGAATATCCTCTAGTTCGCTGTCCGCCTCCGCGTCGTCTGCCGTAATCGTCAGCAGCACCTTGCGCGCCTCTTCTTCCCGCCCCTTGATCATTAACCAGCGGGGGCTATGCGGGACAAAAAACAACAATATAAAGAAAGACACCGCAGGCAACAGCTCTGACCAGAGCATCACTCTCCAGCCTTGCGTGACATTGTGGTGATGCAGCTCCTTAATGGCTTCAGCGGACATCCCCGCAACGTTGCCGCCACCGATAAAATAGGTTGCCAGGAAAACGATAAAAAAACCCACGACCACAGCCAGCTGGTAGTAAGACACCATACGGCCCCGCTCCTTTGGAGGAGAGATTTCCGCGATATACATGGGTGCCGCCATGGATGCCATGCCCACGCCCAACCCACCGATAATGCGGTAGATCACCAGTTGCGGCAGAGAGTCGGCAATTCCCGAGCCCCAGGCGGAGAGTGAAAACAGGAATCCTGAGAGAATCAGCGTGTATTTGCGACCAATGCTCTTGGTCAGGAATCCGGCAGCCATGGCACCAAACAGGCAACCGTAGAGGGCACTGCTGACCGCCCAACCCTGCTGTCCCGGCGTCAACTGGAAGTACTCTGTAAAATACAGCTGGCTGCCGCCAATAACACCCGTGTCGTAGCCGAACAATAATCCGGCCAGCGCTACCACCACCGTGATTCTGAGAACTGTTCGTCGGTGGTGTGTATGGCTGTTCAAATCGGGGGCCTTGTTATTTGTCATAGTAAATACCCTGGTCATCAGTGGGTTGAACTGGGATCGGCAGCCGTGAATAGCAGGTTGGCGGTTAGCCGACCTTTGCGAGGGTCACGCGCCAACCCCAAGTCTGGTTGAATATCGCCCGAATGCAATAAACTGCAGCGGTAAATCACTGCCCGGTTGAATTTCGCCGGCACCGTTCCTATGCGTTCGAATTGATTGGTATCGCCGTGGATATATGCTGGTGCGTGGGATGTATCCGCCATCAACTCAGCTTTAAGGGTACGCATATAGCCGCCCAATTGATGTTGTTGGACTTTTTCCAAGCCGGTACTCTTGTGACGATAAAACGAGGTGCCACCATGATGTTGCGCGCAAAGATAGTGCACCATGGCATAGGAATCGTTGCAACAGCTGTCGAAATGCGGCACCGTTTGGATCGGGCGCAGCTTCGCTGGCGGTACGGTGGCGATGGAGAGCACACAGGAGATGGTATCTACCTTGCTCGCCTCAAATACGGCAAAATAACGGTTTTCCTCTAAACTCCGTCTGACTTTCTGAGCATACTTCTGCGGCCCCGCTTGTCGTATTCCGGGGTAAAAGTCCTGGGACTGCTGCTCAAAGCAAGGCCCCTCCAGTGCGTATTGCACCAGGTCTTGCGGATGTTCCAGCAGATTGTCGATAACGACCACCGGCTCTTTGCCATGACCCACGTGAAAGGATTGAACCTCAGCATGCTCGCTGATGCTATACCCGTCCATACCTGTTACCACCTCTATTCAATGACACATATTTCCGCTAACTTGGCATTATTCTCTTTAGCAGCCCGCTCCGAGAGCGACTGGTTTTGTCGCGTTCTTGCGTCGAACCAGGGCGTAGATCTGCCCCAGGGATGTGATCATGGTATGGATCGGTGCCAGATAATCCCGATGGCGCAAATCCAACAGTTGCTCGTCCGGCAGTCGTTTGAACTGCTCTTCGTCAATAGTGTACATCCCTTGCAGTGTCAGGGATTGCCGGTTTTCCAATGTGATTTCCAAGCGCATCGGCTGCAGCAGTTTTAGCTCCAGCAGCGCATCGGTAAATGCTTGTATCTCAGTCTCGCCACGAAACAGTTCTGCCAGCTTCGATTTGGCACTGGAGAGATATGGACTGTCGCTTCCCTGGTCATCAAACAGTCTCTCGCTGCCCTGTTCACTCACGCCCGGATGATCAGTATCGACACAGACCACCAGTTTTTCCTGATTGGAGTCGTTGCCCGATTCCTGCCCGACAAAAAAGGGCTGCCTGGAAACCTGAAGCGGTACGTAAAGAGCATCCCAGTTTCCCTCTTGCACAAACAGGTTTTCGCCCGGCTCCAATCCAAGCATGGCGACACAGACAAAGCGGCCGGTGTCTCGGTTTTTAGTGAACGCAATGGGGTACTGGACCGCCAGTTTTAGAAATTCGCTGAGTACTACTGGTACCATATGCAGGTTGGCGTTTTGAGTTTCAACGGCCTGAGGGTTAATCCGAAGATTCCGATGCTGCTTATGATGTAGTGAGACCAGGCAAGTCATAATAGTCTTCTCTCTGTATTGTATGCGCTTACTTAAGCAAAATTTCAATGTTTGAACTCAACCGGATATCGGTCGCCCTCGGAGCGGGCTGCTACAGGGATTGCCCCAAATTGAGCTCACGGGGAGTTGGCTAATCAAACCGCTGCGAAGCCGTACTCGTGAATCTTGTTAATCAGATCGCGGTGCCGGGGCAAACCCGCCAATGCTCTTTCGGTTGCCATACGGTTTTTGCCAAACTGCTCTCGCGCCAGTTCCTGCTCTATCAGAGTGTGGGCATATGCGGCGGTCTCTGTTTTAAAACCCATACCATAGAGCACGTACTGATAGCTGGCCGCCGGGAAGACCTCGTTGTTGCTGGTAAAATCCTGATCTCCCGGCGAGCGGTATTGCCACAAACTCATCAGCGCTTGAAGGCTGTCGGGAATAGAGGTCGGATCGCGATTGTCATTCCAGAAATCGTTATCCGTGCGTTTGCTGAGAATATAGTGCAACTTGAGGAAGTCGATAATGCGGTCCCACCGATATTGAAAGGTATCGTTAAACCGCTGTGCGCAGATATCCATCACCCCGCGAGTGGCCGGCAACTGTTCGGCCAACATCTCCGCTGATAGCTCCACCAATACCAGTGCAGAAGCCTCCAGGGGTTCCAGAAAACCGGCTGATAGGCCAACGGCCACGCAGTTGTTTTTCCAGAATAGCTGACGATGACCGGAGCGTATGGGAATCTTCCTCACATCCAGCTGCTCAATTGCCGGCCCCACATATTGGGCCAGCGTATCCTGGGCGTTTTCCTCAGACGTATGTTTACTGGAATATACGTACCCCACACCACGACGTCGGGTCAATCCGATATCCCAGATCCAGCCTGCTTCCTGGCCGGTCGAGATGGTATGAGACGCGATCGGATCGTCCGCTTGTTCGTAGGGCACCTGCACCGCAATGGCGGTGTCGATAAAGAGTACGTCACTGCGATCCACTAACGGCACGTCCATTTCGTCACCCAATAGCCGGGATCGAAAACCGGTGCAATCCACAAACAGGTCACCGCTGAGGTCACCATGATGTGCAGTCTTAAGGGATTCGATATCGCCATTCTTCGCTTTTTGCACACCGACGACATCGTCGAGTATGTGGCGAACACCCAGTTGGTTAACGCAGTGATTTTGCAAAAATCGCGCAAATTTTCCAGCGTCCAAATGGTACGCATAGTTTGCGACGGATCCAAACTCCGGTGTGGTGATCAGCTTGGGGGCCAACCCCCGCTCACACACCTGTTCCTGGAAACAAACGGCATTGGAAAAAGACTCCCTCCCCTGCTGCGCCTGCCAATAGCTGCACAGGTCAACACGACCAAAGCCCTGGGGCAGCATTAATGGGTGGTAGTAAAAATCGTCACGACTGCCGTCCACCCAGCGGGCGAACTTGGCGCCCTGTTTAAAGGTGGCATCGCAGGCGCGCATAAAATCCGTTTCGGAGATTCCCAACTTCATCAGGGTATTGCGCATGGTCGGCCAGGTGCCCTCACCCACGCCGATGATATTAATGTTTGGCGACTCAATAAGCGTCACCTGCACTGCAGACTCAGAGCTGCAGCGATGTTTGGCGGCAATACGGCCGGCAGTAATCCATCCGGCGGTGCCACCGCCGACGACGATTACAGACTTTACGGGTTTATTCATGTTAGTACCTCTTATTATCTGTTTGTATTTCTTCGCTCTGTTTTTCTTAATTCAATTTATATTTGGTCAATCTCCTGATGCCTAAGCAATGCTGCCAAAGTCAGTCGCCCTCGGAGCGGGCTGCTACAGTGGATAGTGCTAAATGGGATGAATTGAAAACTATTCATCTCTCCTGTGTTCGTGGAAAAAAGGGCCGCCATAGGCGGCCACAAGGTGTAGGGCTGTCAGAACTTGGCGTTCAGCCCCAGAGCGAAACGACGACCGGCGTCTTCAGCCAACAGAAAGTGATTGTCGAAACGACCGTGTTTGGTCACAATCTCTTCCGTCAGGTTGGTAATTTCAAACACCACCATCAGGTTATCGTTAATCTCGTAACTGCCACTCATATCCCACTGCTCATATTCATCCACATGAGTCACACCATCGCCGTTGGTCTGAGTCAGAGACTGCAGGAACTTGTCACGCCAGTTATAGGCCAAGCGGAACTGGAAAGGCCCCTTCTCATAAAAGCCCACCAGATTCATAGAGTCACTCAGACCGGTAACGGCAAACTTCTGGTTAATGTCGGCGGCATCCAACTCGGCGTCGCTGTCCACCAGGGTGGCGTTAACAATCACACCAAAACCGGTTTCACCAAACGTATGCTGCAGCGCCAGCTCCACGCCATCCACCGTGGCCGCTTCGCCGTTATTGGGCAGTGTGGTGGTAAATACAGCCACCTGATCATTGGCATCCGGTGCGTTGACATCATCACCCGTTGATGGGTCAGTCAGAAAGCTGCCATCGCTGATAACAAACGTCTGGTCGGTGGTACCGTTGATAATGAAGTTATTGACGTCCTTCTGGAAGTAACCCACAGACACATAGCTGGATTCGTCGTAGTACCACTCCAGGGACAAGTCCACGTTATCCGATTCGAACGGCTGCAACTCGGGGTTCCCGGCGGTAGCGGTCAGGTTGCCGCCCTGGCGAGTCGTACCGATATTGGTCACCGGCGCCATATTTTCCAGCGTCGGGCGGGTCAGAGTACGAGAGGCGGCAAAGCGGGCTACCAGATTTTCCGTTATCTCCAGATTGACGCTCAGATTAGGCAACAAAGCCGTATAGTCAGAGGTTGCACTGATGGGCGACGCTGCACCAAAGGAGGCCACCATTTCCGTCTGGTCCAGAATACTCAGACCCTCGATCGGAGACTCGGTACCATCGACCCTTACATCCGTACTTTCGTAGCGGACACCGGCAGTGGCGGAAATTCGCATTCCGGCGATCTCACCGGCGAAATCCATCTCCATGTAGGCAGACAGGGTTTCCTCTTCGACCTCAAAAGAATTATCACGGCGAACGGCGTCAAAGCTGACTCCGCTGATATCCTCCAGAAAGGAAAACTGCTGCTCACCGTTGTGCTGTAACCAAACGGTAGGGGTACGCCCGGAACCACTGATACCATCGAGAAAGTCGCTGCCGGCATCAAACAATGTCTGAAACTCATCCGGCACATCCGGCGAATTAGGGTAACCACAGAAAGTACAGTGAATCCCCACACCCTCGTTGTCCCACCGGGTCAGCGATTTGGTCTCATTGGAGAACATCAGACCGAATCGTGCCTCCACCAGACCGGTATCATTGCCCTCATTCCAGAGGCCGTCCATCCGGAATTGCTGCACATCATCTTCAACCTCCCAACCCCGGCGCAACATCACATGAGCACGACCATTGGCCGGATCGAGATAGTCAGACACCGGACGGGAAATACCCTCGCCATCGACAATATTATCCGCCGGATCCTGGAAGCCGCTCACCCAAGGCAGAATGGCATCGTCGGATTGAAAACGCACCCGGTTGGCGTATCCGATCAAAGACAACTGATTACCGCCGCCGTTGTTGGCCTCGCGCTCGGCCTTGGACACGAAAGCGTCAAACTTCAGGTTCAGATTATCACTGAAGTGCCAATCCGCGTTAAAACCGAAAGATTTGGTTTCGGTCAGACGGTCGAACTGCTTGGCGTGAAAATCCGTCGCCAGACCTACTTCCTGGTACAAATCGATCACAGTACCATTTTCGTCAGTCACCGCATTTTCGATGTTCGGACCCGTAAACCAGTGGCCGTAGGACGTGGCATCCGCTTCGATATCAAAATCGGAATACAACGCATCAAACGTCAACTCCAACTCATCCGTAGGGGCAAACTGCAGAACCAGATTGGCATTGGTACGGCTGCGCTCTTCAAACGTCACCTTGGTATCGTAGTTACGGGGAGAAAAGATATTACCGTCGTGCCCCGCCCCGCCATTCAACTGCTCCTGCGGTATTCCCACATTTTCCAACCAACCATCGGCTTGAGCCTGATTCAAACGGGTTTCACTCTCCTTGTGTGATACCGCCACCAACACACCAACGCGGTCGTCAGCGAAGGTATTGCTGAACAAACCGGAGAATTCGGGTGTCGTTTCCTCGCTGTTTTCATCGTATAACGCCTTGACGCTACCCACCAGCTTCATACCATCAAGCTGCAGGGGTCTGGCGGTAGCAATATTCACCGTAGAACCAATACCACCGGATTGCTGAGTCGCAGTAGAGGTTTTGTGAACATTAATGCTGCTCACCATATCCGCGGAAATGGTGTCAAAACTAAAGGCGCGAGTCTGATTCTCCGACGCCATTTGACGGCCATTCACCAGCACCGTATTAAACTGCGGTCCAAACCCGCGAACTGTAATCAACTGACCCTCACCACCGGCGCGATCGATTGAAACACCGGTAATACGCTGCAGAGATTCCGCCAGATTCTGATCGGGGAACTTACCGATATCCTCCGAAGAAATCGCATCGACAACACCGCTGCTATCGCGCTTTACATCCATAGACCGCTGCAGACTGCCACGAATCCCTTGTACAACCACTTCTTCAAGGGTATTGGCAAAAGCCTTGTCAGACTCTGTAACCTCGCCACTTTGTGCGGCTGTATATTGTGCACTGGCCATAGCGGTAACCGCAGCCAGTACAGCACTGGAAAGCTTGTGTTTCTTATACATATTCAATAACTCTCCTTGAGCAATTTGATCAACAAATTTGAACAACTTTGGTTACGTACAGGATCCGGATCTGTAGCATGCTGCTGGTACGTTCCCTAAAGACGGAGAGCCGGTAGAAATCCGCTCCATTTTTTTGAAAAAAGTTTGAACTCGATGATATCGGACTTTCCCGAATGGCGTTGGATTAAGTCAAATTAGTCCCAATCCGGCTCTTTGCATCGGTCGCGGTCTGAGCCCGCTGCTACAGTGGTTTCAGTGCTCCTTCCACATAATCATAAAAATGCAGGCAAAAAAAATCGCACTGAAAAGTGCGATTTTTTAAACCGGAAAATGCAACAACAATCAATCAGAACCCCCAGACCGAGGCATAATCAAAATCCGATTCCCTTCTTCCCGATAAGCCACAATCGGTAATATCTGCGCCAACATCTCCGGCAGTACATCCATCTGATCCGTTTTAAATGCCGCCGTCACCTCAAGATCCTTCAATGCCCCCGTACCCAGCGCAATCGTCCCCTCGGAATAGCGATTCGCATCCGCCACCACCTCAGCAAGACTCGCCTTGCGATAAACCAGTCGTCCCTGCCGCCAGGTGGCCACATCCTTAACAGCGACATCACTGACTTCATCGAACTCTCGATACATCGGCTTCTGCACCGATTTTCCGGCCGTAAGCACCACCGGATCTCCGGTGGGTTTAGAATCCTCTCCCTGTACGACCGCGGCAAACACATTCACAATGCCCTCCGCCACCGCCACCCGTGTGCGATTACTGCCACGCCTCACATCAAACTGCGTCCCGACCACCTTCACCAGGCTGTCACCTGACTGCACCCAAAACGGCCGCGCCGGATCTTTGCTCACGTCAAAAAAAGCCTGCCCTCGAATCAACTCAATGTGCCGGCCCACATCCGAAAACCAGACATTCAATTCCGACTTCGCCCCCAGCGTCACCAAACTGCCATCCTCAAGCGTTAACGCCCTAACCTCACTCGTGGCCGTCACAAAGCTCTGCCGTTCAACCGGCTGAGGTCTTAAACTCAGCACCAACAGCGCCACGACCAAAGTAGCGGCCACCGCCGCGCCTGCCCCAGCGGTGGGTGTCATACTCGCAAAGAGCTTGCCGGTGTTAGCGGCCAGGCTCGAAAACACCCGAGCGAAAATCCCTGGAGCCACTGAATGCCGCAACGCCTCCCCCTCTTCACTCGCTGCCAAATTCCCCAGATCATTCCAGATCGCCTCATACTCCCGATACGCCTGCGCGTGAGCCGGGCTTTCACTCAGCCATTGTTGCAGCTGTTGCCGCTGTACATCAGTCACGGCGCCGGACTGCATCAACGTAAACCAATCGCGAGCCTGCGCATTGAGTTGTTCTGTTTGCATCTTCACTTCCGTTATCACTAACTTCGAGCCTCCAGCGCCCGGTGACAATCCGCCAGGGCGTTGCTCACATGTTTTCTTACCACCGATTCCGACAGCCCCACCCGGCGACCGATCTCGGCATAGGACAAGCCATCAAAACGACTCATCATTAATAACTGGCGACGCTTCTTGGGCATACCCCAGAGCGCCCGCGAGATAATGCCAAGCCGCTGGCGGCCTTCCTCCAGACGCTCCGGTCCCGGGCTGTCGGTTATCTCGGCATCGTTGCCGGCAACGTATTGCGTATACTTATGCGCAACCTGATTATGTCGCTTCAGGTCAATCGCGATATTCTGGCTGGCGGTGTAGAGAAACGCCCTGGGGTTCTCCACCGACTCCGGCGACTCCATGGCCGCAAAACGCACAAAAGCAGATTGCACAATATCCTCAGCCTCGCTAAAGCCGAAACCAAACTTCCTGACGATATTGCGGCAAAGTTCCTCGCGATGGAGCAAATACACATCACGCACAAACCCACCTTTGTCATCGTGGCTCACTGGAGCAACCCTGCAACCTGGCGATGGTCTCATTGGACACTTTTAACCTCAGGCCCGGCTTGTACTCCCACGAGATAACAACCGGACTTGTTATTATGATAATAGCTCGAATAGCGCCCATCCCCACTGCCACGGCGGAGACTTCGACGGCGATTCGCACGCATCTGACATTAGACGGAGACCCCCTCCCAATCCGCTCCTTTATTTTCAGTTTTTTTGAGTTTTTCGACCATGTTTTCAACAACAACTCCCGAAAACAACGTAACCCATTGAAATATATGCATATTATTTGCCTGAGACCCTCTCTGCCAACACACGTAAGATCCTGTGGCCTTAGGGCGCAACGCTTCCATATACCGCAAAAAAGTGCTTTCATTCATTTTATAAGACCAAAACAGAAAGCCAATGCACCCAACACTTCACCGCCTTCGTTCACCGCTGTTTGCCGCGTTGCTCGGCCTGAGTTCGAGTCTGGTGGTGGCCCAACCTGACATTCAGGAAACCGTTATTCAAATTGATTTGCCTGCCCAGCCCCTGGACGCAGCGCTGCTGCAGCTGTCCGAACAGGCAGATACAAATATCTTCGGTATCTCCGAACAGCTGACCCGTTTTACCAGCCCCGCTATCTCCGGTGAACTCGGCCTGCACCAGGCCATGGAACAACTGCTGGACGGTACCGGACTGCGGTTTCGAATTACCCCCGACCTGGGAATCACCATTCTGCCGCCGGTAGAGAAGAAGGCCCACAAACAGGAGCCGGAACGGCGCCAGCCCCGAATCATTGAGGAAATCGTTGTTACCTCGACCCGTCGATCCACCGACCTGCAGGACACCCCTATTGCCGTCACCGCCATCAGCCAGACCATGCTGGATCGCCATCAGGCCAAAGACATTCGCGATGTCACCGACATCGTACCAAGCCTGGAAATGACCAATACCGGCGTTCAATCCGCATTATTGGTGCAACTACGAGGCATCGGCCAAACGAACATTACCGAGATCGCCGACGGACCGGTCGCCTTTCATGTAGATGGCATCTATTCACCCCGCGCCCAGGGGGCTGCGGCCTTGCTTTACGATGTTGACCGAGTCGAAGTGCTGCGGGGGCCGCAGGGCACACTCTACGGCCGCAACGCCACCTCGGGAAGCATTAACATTCTGACCCGGCGACCTCAGTTTGACGAATTCAACGCCCACACCTCAGTATCCATGGGCAATTTCCAGCGTCGGGCGGCTCGTGGCATGCTCAACCTGCCGATCTCTGAAACTCTGGCGGTGCGTGCCGCCGTTGCCTTCGACCAGCATGATCCCTACGCAGATCTGGTGACGGATTACGCGGGCCTCGGCCCACAGTATCCAACCGATGATGCTGATCTCAGTGTTTATCAACAAGCTACTGCCGATGCCCGGGCACCCTACGCGGAGGACCAGTATTCACGCCGCCTGTCGCTGCAGTGGCAACCTCATGAACGTTTAACCGCCTTTATCAGCGCTGAACGCTATACGGACCGAGGCACCAGCGTGACCGAACTCGATCCCTCGCTGGTAGAAAAGGGTCACTGGATAACGGTCTCAGACACACCGGGTTTTATCGACTTGACCAACGACGTTATTCGTTCAAGGGTCGACTACACCTTCGCCAACGACCTCACCCTCAGCTACATGCTGGGCACGGCAAAAATGACCCGGGAACAGGCTTTCGATGTGGATCGCGGGCGTAGCGGTAATTACGAACAGCGCCGCACGGTCAGTTCAACCTTTAAAGTGCATTCCCATGAGTTGCAGCTGGTCAACAGCGATAGCGAACAACTGCGCTGGATTGTCGGTGCATTTTACTCTCGTGAAAAAAATGACATTGTCTTTACCATCGACCAGGCCGACAACGATGGTGGCGGAGACTTGACCAACACCACCAGCTATATCAGTGATGACCCGGGCGCCGGCGTAGCCTTTTTTGTGCAGCCTGATCGACAGGTGGAGGCCAAGGCCTTCTATGCTCAGGGCACCTACGATCTTAACGCCAGCAGCCGTCTGACTGGAGGTGTACGTTTTACCGAAGATACCAAATCAGACAACAGGGGCCGCAGCCTCAATTGCCGAGTGACTGCAGTCGGCCCTTACCTGGAGCCGGGTTCTATTGGTCCCGGGGCTCCGAGTCCCGACCAGATATACGCCGACCCCGGCGCTCAGGCGGCCATCGATGCCGGCCAACCCTACGATAATGGCACCAGCGAGGGCATCGGTGATGAGGCTTGCTGGGTAAGGCAGGTCAACGACTATTCGGCCACTTGGCGCAATACCAGTGGTCTCCTGAGGTATGAATACGATGTCGATGAAGATATTATGCTCTACGCCTCCGCCACCACAGGATTCAAATCGGGGCATATTCAGGACCGGGGCAATGAAGCCGACCCGGAAGAAGTCATCAACTACGAGTTGGGGCTGAAGTCCAAACTTCTCAATGGCCATATGCGCTTAAACGCGGCGCTCTTTTCCGCCCACTACAAAGACCTGCAGTTTTCAGACCGCGATCACTTTGATAACGACGGCGATGGCATTGTGGATCGCGTGACCAGTACTATCGTGCGCAACGCCGCCAAGGCCAGGGTCAACGGGCTGGAGGTGGAAATGGATTGGGCCATTAGCGACGTGGATTTTGTGCAAATGGCCGTATCGCTAATGGATGCGGAATTCGACAATTTTCAGACTCCGGATACGCTTTTTGGCAATCTGTTTAATGACTACGCAGCGGGAGATGAAGCCGCACAACAGGATATTGTAGACCTCTCCGGCAACGCCCCGGTTAGAACACCGGACTGGAAGCTGACACTGATTTACGAGCACGACTTCCAAGTGGCAGCCGGTATACTGACTTCCAGATTAAAAGCCACCTTCTCTGACCAGTACTTTTTGGACATTTACAATCGCGACAAACTAGCGCCCGGCGTATTCGACAGCGCCCCCGATGGCGTGAACGGCCTGGCCGTGCAGGACGCCTACCAAACCTATGACTTGAGTTTGTTCTACAGCCCGGATAAGGGAAGCTGGTCGGTGGAAGCGTTTGTGAATAACCTGACCGACGAAGCGATTAAAACCTCCTCCGGGACATTTATCACTCCGGAGGGGTTCGATGCGATCTACCAACCGCCACGGACTTACGGCCTCACGCTCAGCTACCAATTCAAGTAACGCACAAAACCCCTACCCGCCGTACTTTTCATGCCAGAGGGTGATCAGGTTTTCGTCAATGGTTTGCAAAACCACATCGTTGCAGGGTTTAGTCTGCATGATTTTTCGTAGCTGTTTTAGCGATCCCTCTAACAGATCGTCGACAATCTTCCACTTCTGTTTATCACCGCCTAAAAACGCGGCCGCCATTTTCATAGACCCCACACCCGGAATATTACCGTCAGACATGCGAAACATGGGTTTGTGGCGATCATTGATTCGCCAGGTAGTCGTGGTGCTGTAGGTGGGGTAGCGACTGATTTCAGCCCCCCATCCATTGGTTACCACATTTTCGTATTGCGTTGTGCGGGTGTACTTTGTGTAGTTCTTGTCCATACAACCCTGATAGACATGCCCCCAACTGGCCGCGATAAACACCAACAGTGGCTGCACCAGACTGCTTCGAGAACTATATCCTGAGGCAAAGGGAACTACGTCCTGATAAGCCAATGCGAACAGCCTGTCTTCCGCCTTGATTTGTTCCCGGTCCATTCGAATCACAGCGTTAAGGTAGATCGCACCGGGATCATGAGGGCCAAAGGGCCCCTCCCCCACGCGAGCCAGATAGTGTTCGTGTTCCAATTTTTCCTGCTTGGCGAACAGGTGCGCTTCCACCTCAAGCCAGGTCTGGGAAAAGTCACTATCTCTGGGGAGTTTGTATTGAAAGCTCCATTGCAAGGACTCCAGCAACTCTGCAAGAGCATCGATTTCCCCTAACAGCTCACTCTTACCGGCCTTGAAATCCCGATCCCGATCGCTGTAGAACCAGTTTTCGAATTGCTGAAAGGTATGCCGATCATTAAAGCGTTCCAAAGCGGTGGCGGCGGGGAAATACCACGCCCGACCCTGCGCCAGTCGCTGCGTTGGCGATTTAAGCTTGGCCAGTTGGCTGCGAATTGGCGCCACGAAATCATTGACTCCTTGATCCACTGCCTCGAAGAACCGTTGCTTCTGCCGATCCAGCTCTTCGGGTAGCAGCCTCTTGAACAGCTTGCTTTCCGGAAAGTGATAAAGCTCTGTCAACGCGTCTACCTCACCGTTGGCTATGCGTTGGCCCAGCTGCCCAAGATGACGATCAATCCCGGTCACCGCCAAATTGTTACGTCGGGCCAAAATCGCCGAACCTGTGGAGTCCCGCTCAATTGGCCACAACAGTGATAATAAGGTTTTCGTAGTGTGAACATACTCCTCCACCTCGACCGCCCCGGCGCCTTGCAGGCTCTCTATAAGCCGTTGTTGCCACTCGGCGACCACCTCAGCCGCAACGCCACCAATTCCGGCTTCTGTCCATCCAAATCCCTTGCGATCTGAAATGACATAGCTCAACGGTTGACGAACCATGCTCTTGGCCAGGGCGCTGCCGTCATTCTTGCAAGGCAATTGCAGGTCTTCGAGCAATTGCTTTAGCTCGTCTGCACCGGTCTGCGAAAAGCGTTTGCCAAATACCGAAGCATAAACCTGGGGGCGAAACAGGTTGCTGAGCTGAACATCGCCCCGATAGCCCAGGTTTGAATCTCCATTGGCAATCAGATGATTCGTCCAGTTCACAATGGGCTCTGGGCAAGGCTCCTTCATACGCTGCACGGCTTGGGTACGAGTGGTTTTCCCGGACGTCCCGGCCACCTTTTTCTCACGATAGTCTTTACGTAACTGTTTCAGTTCTTGCCTGAGCTGCGCGGTTAACTCTTTATCCCGTGCTCTGACCGCTTCCTGAATCTGTTGCTGCAGCGCCTTTTGACGCTGCTGATACTCGGCTCTGGCCGGATTTTTGGATCGTTTTTGCCCTGCGGGCGCCTCGACACTGGCAGTGACACCTCTTCTTGATACAGAGGCTGCTCGCTGTTGAACCACATCCGCGGCGGGCTTATTGGTTTTGAGATTCGGCCTTTGATTGCTTCTCGGCTCCGCCAGCCTCAGGACCTCTGCGGCCAGGCTCGCGTTTTGGGTTAACACAAACGCCGGATGCCGGGACGCCCCGGCACTGTGCCCCACCACCGCAAGGGTATCGCCGACATCATTGAGGACAGCCGTTTTTTTGACGCCCGCATAGGCCGGAGTGCCCTTTATCTCGTAGCTCAAAATCCCCGTCACAGGCTGATACCGCCCCATAAAAGCGACGCTTATCACCAGTGGATTCTGGCCACCCTCAGGACTCAGGGCCTGTACCTGAATCTGCCCTTCCACCCGGTAGGCAAGCAGGTCGTTGTCGGATAGCGGTATCTCATTGACAGACCGTATCTCCAGATCCAGCCTGAAATGTTCTCCAGGTCGGCTGAAGGGATCCACCCCCTGCCATTGTCCCAGCAATTGCCGGGCCTCAGGTTGTCCGGCGCGCACCACTGAAGCGAGCAAGCAAATCCAAAGTAGGAGAAATGGCGTCATTAAACGCGGCATGGTTCCCTCCCGGGATGATCCCTGTGCGATTCTCCCAGTATAGAAAAGCAGTATTGGAATGCACAGAGAAACCACCCTCTGGTCAGCTCTTCAGGTACCTACCAACTTTCCCGGACCAATCCCGGCCCGCCCGTGACAAAAGATGCTGCAGACCGGTGAATTCGGGACTATGATTACAGCGAAATCAACCGGGTCAGAAACCTCATAATGAGCTGCCGGTCATCAACTACAAACTGCGTGAATGAGCTCGATGAATAAACACACACATCAATCAGTCAAAACCCTCTTTAGTGGCGGCGTGCCCCTGAACGACACCGTCACCGTCAAAGGCTGGGTGCGAACCCGCCGTACCTCTAAGGCCGGCATCTCCTTTGTTGCCCTCAACGATGGTTCCTGTTTCGATTCCATCCAGGCGGTGGTGCCGGAGACTCTGGACAACTACGACGAAGTGACGCACTTGGGCGCCGGTTGCGCGGTGGTGGTCGGCGGCAAACTGGTGGAATCCGAAGGCCAGGGACAATCCGTCGAGATCCAGGCGGAGAGCATCGAAGTAATAGGACAAGTGGATGACCCGGAAACCTACCCCATCGCCAAGAAACGCCACACGTTTGAATATCTGCGCACCCAGGCGCACCTGCGTCCGCGCACCAATGCTTTCGGAGCCATGACCCGTCTGCGCAATACCCTGGCCAACGCCATCCACAACTATTTCTACCAGAATGGTTTTTGCTGGGTGAATACCCCTATTATCACCAGCAGCGACTGCGAGGGCGCCGGCGAACTGTTCCGCGTGTCTGCTCTGGACATGAACAACCTGCCACGCGATGACAAGGGTCAGGTTGATTATAGTGAGGACTTTTTCGGGCAGGAGAGCTATCTCACCGTGTCCGGCCAACTCAATGTAGAATCCCATTGTCTGGCCATGTCCAAGGTCTATACCTTCGGCCCCACCTTCCGCGCGGAAAACTCCAATACCTCGCGCCATCTGGCAGAGTTCTGGATGGTGGAACCGGAAATTGCCTTTGCCGATCTGGAGGACGACGCGGCCCTGGCGGAGGACTTTCTCAAACACTGTTTTCGAGAAGTGCTGGAACAGCGCGAAGACGATATGGCATTTTTTGCCCAGCGTATCGACAAAAATGCCATTAATCGACTGGAACAAGTGGTGAACAGTGAATTTACGCACATGGACTATGGCGAGGCCATCGATATCCTGCAAAAGTCCGGCAAGTCGTTCGAGTACCCGGTGCGATGGGGGCTGGATCTGCAATCCGAGCACGAGCGCTTTCTCTGCGAGGAGCATGTCAACGGCCCGGTGATCGTTAAGAACTACCCTAAGGACATTAAAGCATTTTACATGCGCCTGAACGACGACGGCAAAACCGTCGCCGCCATGGACGTACTGGCCCCGGGCATCGGAGAGATAATCGGCGGTTCCCAGCGCGAAGAGCGATTGGATGTGCTCGACACCCGCATGGACGAAGCCCTGAAGGAAACGCTTTGGTGGTACCGCGACCTGCGCCGCTACGGTACCGTGCCTCATGCCGGGTTTGGCTTGGGTTTTGAAAGGTTGCTGACCTATATCAGCGGCATGGACAATATCCGCGATGCGATTCCTTTCCCACGGGTGCCGCAGAGTGCGCCTTTCTAATAACGGTTTCTCCGAAGAATTCGTGGGTATGATTTATCTGGAAAGATGGTTAACTTGCTGATATTCGAGCTCTTCACATTTAGTTTTATGTACAACAATCACTAGGCGGGATTGGATAGTCGGAAGAGTGCCAGGAGCTGCCGTTCGAATCGGCAGGGTTTTGCTCCCGCGTAGGTTGGATTAGCTCCGCTTCGCGGAGCGTAATCCGACGGTTCCGCCGGCGATGTTCGTTGGCTGCGGCCTGGTTTTTAACACCTTGGGATGTTGCTGCGACAGGTGTTTTATACACGGCCGCCGCCAATTTAAACCTTCGGCGGAACGTCGGATTACGAAGCGCGAAGCGCTTCTAATCCGACCTACATTCGTGCGGCCGTTGCAGGCATCTGCGGCATCCCGCACCTTGCAAAAGAAGGCAAAAACGTGAAGGTAAGGGCCGCTTCGAAGGGAGCACAGAGCTCTAATTAAGAAACCAATTATCGATGCAAAGGGCCGATTCGGGGTGCATCCATATGGGACAATGTTCCGCCATGGACAAGGTGAATTCGAGCAAAGCTCGAAGAGAGGGCAGCCTGGGCTGTGGCGGAACTATTAGCGACCATGGACGGCTCGAGCGTGTTCCAGATGGATGCACCCCGAAGCGGACCGTTCCCGAACTATAAAAGAAAACGGCTCCCTTCGCAGCGGCCCGCCACGATCCATCTAACGCACGAACAGTACACCAACCAATGGCCGGTTATGGCACTTTTCCGCCAAAGCCCGCACTACCCCCAATTATTTTCATGAAACCATATTTTTGTATTTTATACAAACTTATTGATTTGATGCTATTTTTTGTATAAATTACAAAACGTGCCGTTTGTTATGCGCGTCAGCGCAATGATCTGCAGGCAATCAATAACCCGGGAGGTGGCGTCATGACTAAATTTGTATTTCAGTATCGATTTCTGTGGAGCGTTTTAAGCCTTTTACTCGCTGTACTCTGCCACGGAGCACCCACAGCAGACAGCTTGACGCAAGAAGTCATGACTCCGGCTCAGGCGGGTCGACTGTTTCTTAAAAATACAGGCAACTTTCGCGATAGCAGCATGCAAAGCAGCCGTTCATTGTATGGAAAAACGCTTACTGTGGATTTCCAACATGGTGAATTTCGTATGCAACACCAGTTTCACGCTGAAGAGGATAAGATGACCTGGGAAGTACTAACCGGAGAGATCGCCGGTCGACGGGGAACGGTCTCCTATCAGGCATTCGATATACGCCCTGGCATTGTATTTATTATGGCCCAACCCCGAACCAGCGAGTCTGTAGC
Organism: Pseudomaricurvus alkylphenolicus; assembly: GCF_011683955.1. GTDB lineage: Bacteria > Pseudomonadota > Gammaproteobacteria > Pseudomonadales > Cellvibrionaceae > Pseudomaricurvus > Pseudomaricurvus alkylphenolicus. The sequence continues at coordinate 195,832 of NZ_JAAQPI010000005.1, read as the reverse complement.
GCTAGTGATCGACCACAATCGCGGTTGGGCAGCAGGTTTTCTTGGACGTTACCTGATTGAGCAGCCTGAGGGAACCATGGACCTCTTCCCGATTCAGGGGCCTATCCTGGAGGCAGGTAACTCAAGCAGTCAACAACCCTTCCCGTCAGCGAAAGACCTGATCGGCAGCCGCTTTACCGTCGTCTATCCCAATGAAGCAGCGGTCTATGAGCATATTTACCTGAATGACAATTATGTCACCTGGCTCTGCCACAAAGGTACCTCACAGGGTGTCGCAGACACCGAACGATTCCATTCCTTTAAAGTATCCGATGACCTCTATCTGGTTGCCTGGAACGAAAAATCCGCCCCGATACAGCTGTCATTTCTGTTTGACTTTAAAAACCAACAAGAGCTGGCAGCGCTGTTTGGTTATGATGAGAGCCGTGCTCGAACCGTCTACCAGACCACCTTTGCCGATATACCCAAGATAACACGCTCCGTGGGCTACTGACGAGCAAGCCTGCAAAAAACACCGGTCAAAAGGAGTTCACTTGCTTCCCGTCACACCCTATAATCGTCACCAGGTTACAGAGTTTCACTGCGCTTCTGAGGATCATTACGATTACAGCAGCAGAGTTGAAAAGATCAAAAGTGATAACGGGAGGCAGCTTGACCAAATCAACCCCTCGGGGGGCAAAATCTCCAAAGAGTAAACTGCGCAGGGAGCTTATCATTGAAGCAGCGCAGGAGCTGCTGATTGAGGAAGGTTACAGTGCCATCACGATGACTCGTGTGGCCAAACAAGCAGGCATCTCCGCCAGTCATTTTCAGTATTACTTTTCCACCATTGATGACTTGATCGTCGAGCTACAAAAAGAGTATCTCGATATGTACAAGACGTCGATCATGGAGGGAGCCTTTGACTACATGGGCAAAGAACCGCCCGAGCGCGTTCTTGAGCGCCTGTTCGACACCCATATGAGCATCATTAAGGAATATGAAAATGATGTTATCATCTGGGAAACTCAAGCTTGGGGGGCTCGTAACCCTATCACCAAGCAATACCACGAAGCCTGGGTGGAGTGGTACACCGATAATGTGGCCACGATTATCCGTCAGATCAACCCTAACATTAAACGTAATCGCAGCTATCGTCTTGCCGCAATCATTTCGGTTTTGATGGACAATGCTCAGCGCTTCCTCGGCGAGGGAAAACCCCACCCGGCAAGATTCAAGGGACTTGAGAAAGAAATCAAGTCCATGTTTGACAAGGTAATTCACGAAGCCCTCTGAGTCACTCTCAAGATACACACCCTGGAGCCACAAAGACTCCCATCCTTGCCTGTTCATTAGGCTCTAGAACGGCTAGTTGAATTTGGAATATAACTAGCCCTGTTTATTTCTCGATAAAAACACTCTCTCCATAACTAAAATTCCCCATTTAATTCAAAGGGTTAAGTGCGAAACAAGAACCCCTGTTCTCACGCCTCATTTTTGTATACCTTACAAATAATTTGATCAAAATATATTTTTTGTATATTCTACAAAAACTCGCTTGGCAACTTATCCGAATCATCCGAGCGATAAACAATAACGATTTTCTCAGCCAAACATTTTTGAGGAGAGAGCCATGAGACAAGGTCAAACCTGGACAACCAAATCTCTGCTGGCGACAGCTTTGATTATCAGCACGACGGAGTCATCTGCCGCTGTAATCGAAGAGGTTGTTGTCACCGCACAAAAGCGCGAACAGTCCACTCAAGACGTGGGCATTGCCATTAGCGCCTTCACCGGAGATCAGATCAAAGAACTCGGGTTTACCCAAACCACCGACGTAGTAGCGATGACGCCCGGTGTTCAATACAACCAAACCACAGGCGACTCGGGATACTCATTTAGCATTCGAGGTGTGAATCAAAGTGATTTTGCAGATCACCAGGAATCGCCGGTAGCGGTTTATGTTGATGAAGTCTACATCAGCCAAAACCCGGCGACGGGCTTCGCCATGTTTGACATTGATCGAGTCGAAGTGCTGCGCGGACCGCAAGGCACCTTGTTCGGGCGAAACGCCACCGGTGGGCTTTTGCACTTTATCACCAAACGGCCGAGCGAAGAATTTGAAGCCTATCTTGATGTCGGTTTGGGTTCGGAACAGTCCAGACGTTATGAAGGCGCAGTTGGCGCCCCATTGACTGACGGTATTCGAGCCAGACTCTCCGGCCTATGGGAGGAGAATGCTGCATGGATCAAGAATAACTCCGGCAAAGACGGCGGTGAAAAGGAAACCTGGGCACTGCGCGCCCAGCTGGCTTTCGACTTGGGGGGCTCCGGCAATCTGCTTTTAAACGCCCACGGTGGCCGATTTGAAACACCTACGCCCTTCTATTGGCAGTGGGATGGAAACGTTATGCCAGGATCAGACGGTTTGCCGATAAATGCTCCAGTGGGACCGGACAACTTCGGTTATCAAGACAGAGACGGCGATCCGTTTGAGGGGGCCTGGGATGCCAAGGGAGGTTACTTCACCGAGCATAAGGGACTGACGGCCACATTGACCTGGGAGTTCGAGAATTTTAATTTCGTGTCGGTTACCAACGCACAGACCATGGATAAGGAGTTTATCGGTGATACCGATGGCGGGCCTGATCGATCATCAACCAACAATATTCCGGCTTTCGATCCTCTGACTATGACGGCGACCGGATCCGGCGGTGTCGGTCAGATGCACTATGGCAACGACACCGAAGCCGATCAATGGTCACAGGAATTGCGTATCGATGGCAGCTGGGATGAAGGGCGTTGGATGGTGGGAGCCTATTACCTGGAAATTGACGGTCGCTATGAACAATATGTGGGTTTTTCACCGGATACGCCCTACATGATCGGAGGTAATCCCATCGCCGACCAGGAGACCAAGACCTGGGCGCTGTTTGGTCAAACTGAATTGGATCTGTCCGAAACATTGACTTTAATCGTGGGTGCCCGCTACACCGATGACGACAAGGAAGTCAGCTTCAGCAACAGTGTTCAGGCCTACCTCGACGGAACCAATGGAGACAATCGGGTTACCCTGGTACCAAATGCCGCCACCTTTGAAGGCGCCGAGAGCGATGGGTTGGTCACTGCTAAGGTCGAGCTCGACTGGAAACCCAACGAAGATAATCTGATATACCTGAGCTGGAACCGCGGAGTTAAAGGCGGTGGCTTTAACCATCCTCTGCCACCGGTCCAGTACGTGGATGACTTCTATACATTTGATCCGGAAGTGCTCAACGCCTATGAACTGGGCATCAAATCGGAACTCGGCGGTATCGCACGTTTTAACGGATCAGTGTATTACTACGACTACACCGATTATCAGGCCTACCAGCTGATTCCCGGAATAGCTCAGAACGTCTTTAATCAGGATGCGGAAATGTCGGGCATTGATGCCGAGTTGCTGTTGTTTCCGGCTGAAGGCTGGGACATTGTGCTCAGTGCTGCTTATGTCGATGCTACCGTATTTGATGTTCAGTTGAGTAGTGGTACCGTTGATCGCGAACCCACCAAAATTCCTGCACTTACCGGTGCCGCATTGGTTCGATACTCATGGGATCTCTTAGACGGAACTGCTGCGATTCAACTTGAGACCAATTATCAATCAGAGGCGTTCTTTGATATTCTAAATCAGCCCGCGTTGGAGGAAGAGGCCTATACCCTGACAAACATCCGTGCCAGCTATAAGGTCGATGACAAATGGTCCGTTACGGCATTTGTGGAGAATGTCTCTGATAAGGAGTATCGAGTGTCGGCATTTGCCCTGGACGCCCCATTTATGTCGATGAGTCGATCAGCGAACTACGGCCGTCCCCGCTGGGCTGGGATCAGTTTCCGATATAACTGGGATTAGTGAGCGCTGTTGTGCGGAGGAGTCAGAACTCATGGTTCTGACTCCAATGGTGGGGCTGCCCTCACCGGTCAGCCCTTAAAACCTCGTCCTACTTCTCTAAAGAACTCAATAGTCTCCAGCTCACGATTTGAGGCTTCATCGTTGGTGGTGCCATAGTTGGAATTGGCCGACAACTTGACGATCACCAACCCACGCTCAGGGTTCACAAACACGAACTGATTGTAAACCCCAATGGCCGTATACTCGTTCTCTCTGGACTCGGGAACCCACCACTGGTAGCCATAACCAACGGGGAATTCCTTGTGCACTCCCGGCATAATATGAGGTGCGTCTGGGGTGGTGGCTTCGTTCACCCAGGACTCTGACACCAGCTGCTTGCCCTGCCACTGCCCTTTTAACCGGTACAGCTCCCCAATTTTGGCGTAATCACGAGCCGTTGCATTCAAGCCACCAAATGCCATCTCCATATTGTGGTCATCCACAATCCAGTGGGCATCCGACTCCATGCCCAGGGGCTGCCAGATTTTTTCTTGCAGATAGCGGGTAATGCTTTTTCCGGTCGCCTCGGTTAACAGCATACCCAGCGCTTGAGTGTCCCCGGAGTTATAGCGGTTGCGGGTTCCCGGCGTCCATTCTCGCGTCATACCCTCTACAAATTCGTCGAGGGAACCGCCCAGTGCCATAATCTTGCCCATACGCAACACATCGGATTCCGGGTTGCTGTAATCTTCACTCCAGGCTGCCCCTGATGACATTTGCAGAACGTCCTTAACCCTGACACCATCGTACGCAGAACCTTTTAACGATGGCACATAGTGGGTCATGGTTTTTTCAATATCAATAAGCCGCTCATCAACCGCAATACCAATCGCTGTTGCGATTACACTTTTGGCCACTGACATGGACAGCCATTTGACCTCTCGGCCTCCGGTCAGCCAATAATTTTCGTATCGAACCTCACCATCCTTGATCACCAGCAAACCACTGGTATCAGTTTCTTCAAGAAAACGCGTTGCATCTACCGTGCGCCCCTCAAACTGAAAGTTCTTCGGTAAGTCGATGGGTTTACCTTCCTTGAATTGAAAGGCCTCTTCTGGCGCTTTCATAGTACTGACCGGCATAAAGTCCCGAATGCGATGAAACTTCTCGTACTGCTCCTCCCCGGTAAACAACGTTGATGCGAAATTCACTCTGTCCACCTTGTCTTTTGCGTATAGACCCGTTACTCCTGCCAATGCTATGGCAGCCACTCCGATATAGATTTTTTTCACAACAAACCTCATAGTTTCGAAAATTCCGCGGCCCGGCACCAATGATGCTTGATGCCGGGCCACACCTCATAAGATCGGATTACCAGGAATAGCTTGCCTCAAAACCCCAGCTTCTTGGTGCGTTCCAGATTTCAGAAAACCCGATGACCGCGTCGAAGCTCCTGACCGTCTGAAAGCGTTCGTCTGTCAGATTTCTCACGAAACCATTCAATTGCCAGCCTTCATCTGATAAAAGGCTGATCCGTGCGTTGGCTGTCTTCTGCTGGTCCAGTGCGAAGAACTGTTTGGCTGCCGCACTGCTGGATATCTCCGTGGCTTTTTCATCGGTAAAGCTATAGTCCAACTGGACAGCCAGACTGAGCTGATCGGCCAGCTGCATCTCATACCGGGCCAGTAAATTGTATGTCCACTCGGGCACATTACTCAGCTCGCGGCCTTCCAGATCGATCAGCTCGCCAGTAACACCATCGGCGGATTGAACATGAGCATCGACAATTTCAGAAGTCAGGTAGCCGGCCCCGGCTTGCAGAGTCAACCCGGCAACTGGCGACCATGTCACTTCCAGCTCAGCGCCGCTATACTCGTAGTCACCGATATTCACCAGACGAAGATCATCCACCACACCCAGAGTGGTCACGGCACGGCCGAAGTTGCCGCTGGCCTGCCCGTCACGGTAGTCGTAGTAGAACACGGCGCCATTTACCCGCAGTGTGTTATCCAGCCACTCTGATTTAAAACCCAGTTCGTAGGCATAGTTTATTTCTTCGTCATACTGAGTAATGGCATTGGGCGTCGTCGGAAAACCACCAAAGTAGCCGCCAGCTTTAAATCCCTTGGAAAAACTGGTGTAAATCAACATATCTTCGCTGGGAATCCACTCCAGGCTCAATTTCCCGGAAGTCACATCCAGGTCGTACTCCGGCAGTCTTCCGGTCGGAAATCCAATAGCAAACAGATCTTCTGTTTTGACATTGAGCTGTTTCTCTTCGTCGGTGTAACGCAGTGAGCCAATCAGTTTTACGGAATCCGTCAGGTAGTAATCCGCCTGACCGTAGACAGAGAAGGTTTCAGTGTCCTGCACGTAGTTCAACGGAATAGAAGCGCCCACCGGGCCGAATACATCTTCCGCCAGTAACTGTCGCGCTTCGGTGTAGGAATCCTCCGAATAGGAGATACCTGCGACCCAGGTTAACCTTTCACCTTCATCGGAACTGAGACGAAATTCTTGAGAGAACACTTCGATATTGTTATCAGAGGAATACTTTACCCAGTCGCCGGGCAAGCCGGTCCAGTCATAACGGAGCCCATAGTCGAAATCGGTGTAACTGGAGATAGCGTTAAAAACCATACCCTCCAAATTCATGGTGATATGAATCAGGTAGTCCTGTGCTTTGTTGTCCATAACGCTGTCAGTATCACCGATCACTTCATCTTCGTCATTGTCCAACGCCGAAGCGGAAATGCCGTTGGCAAAGAAGCATTGACTTAGATCAGACGAGCCACTTATAAAGGCACCGCAAGGGCCGCCGAAGGCTCCACCTGCCGCAAAGGTGGGTACTGCGCGTACCAACGACACCTCGGAATTATTCTCGTTATTCTCGGCTTTGATCAGGACCTCAAGATCGTCATTTGGCGCAAGCAGTAATTGGGCACGAAAATTCTGGACATCCTCTTCACCGTGGTCGTTACTTGCTGAAAGGCTGGTTTGCCACTTATCATCACTGTCGACCTTCTGAGCTGACAGTCTTAATGCAGCCATTTCGTTCAGCGGCAGGTTAACAGCGGCTTTGATTTCCGTGCGATCGTATTTACCGTAAGACAACTGAATATCGCCCGAGAACTCATCCAGATTGGGGCGATTGGTATGCAACAAAACTGCACCACCACTGGTATTACGTCCATAGAGACCGCCCTGCGGACCTTTCAGAACCTCGATGCGTTCGATATCAAAAAGTGACTTTGAGCCTTGCGCGGAGGAAACCTGATACACCTCATCCACATAGACTGCAGAGGCAGGCGTATTATTGGCGTTAAAATCCCGCAGGCCGACGCCCCGGATCTCCCAAACCGGCAACATGCCACCACCATAGGCATCATAAAGATCGACATTGGGAATAGACTTGGGCAGGTCCGTCAGGTCGTTAACACCCAATTCCCTAAGCTGCTCACCTCCAAATGCAGATATAGCCAAGCCGACGTCCTGAATACTTTCGCTACGCTTTTCTGCAGTTACGACTATTTCTTCCAGGGCATGGATTTGTTCGGATGCATTAGTATGAACCGACAGGGAAACGGCTGCAGCCAATACACTGACTGCCGTATTAAGTGAACTCTTGGTCACAGATACTCTCCACTCTCTTTAGTTTCTATTTATGGTATGTGTCCCTCAGTTTGCAGATCTCAAAAACCGAGAACCCATTCAGATTACCAAAGTGGGAGATCTAAAATTGATGCGAAATTACGCAGAACTTATGCGGTATTGTGTAGTTTCAGTGATTAGGCAGAAGATTAAGAACACTCTTTTGATAGAGTTTGGGGGTCATGCCCGTATGACGCTTAAAGGCCGACGCAAAATTGCTGGCGTGCTCATAACCCACTTCCAGGGCAACCTGGGTGATATTCAATTGGCCTTCTGCCAATAATGCCTGGGCATGCAGCATTTTGACATTTAGAATGAAGCCGCCAATGGTGCATCCATGAATCATCTTGAAGCAGCAGGTCAGGCGACTTTTCCCTATCCCCAACAATTTGACCAAGTCATCCAGTGACGGAGGTCGCTGCCACTGTTCCTGCAATACCTGGGCCGCCCGATTGATAATTTTTATTTCTCGTGCAGAAATATGAGCACGCTGTTTTTGCAACTCTTCGTCGAGGATATTGCGTACAGCGACGCAGGCAATTTCCACCGTTTTGGCCTGCAGAAAAGCCCGGTTCCACACGGAGTGCCCCAAGCCCTCCAGCAGGTTCCGCAATGATCGCGCCAGTCCGGAGCTGATGGAATATCGCTCTGCCACTGACTCTTCGCCTGCGATCGCACGTTGCAGACTTTCCGGTAATTGAACGATGTCCAAATCAAACGGTTCCTGGGTAAACACCTCAGGTTCACACACCAGCATCACCAGTAAATAACGCCCCTGACCGTCGGAAGTCTCCACGATATCCAAGTCATGATCGCTATAGCACACCCACAAGCTACCGGCATGTAGAGCCATTTCCTCTTCATCGGCCCTGCTAAGCGTGGAATCCCCCTCCAGCTTGCACACGATCATGACTTTGCCGCCGGGCATACGCAGAGAATCCTCCCCGGCTGCGACATCGTGAAGATCCAAGATCCGGACCATCATACCCGGCTGAAACTGGAACAGAATCTCATCACCTGCCCCGTCGCCGTGGGTGTGGTGGATGGATTTCTGACCGGACTTCAAGTCAAAGCGACTTAAGTCGGTATAAGGCAAATTCAGGTATTCTTCTGCCATACCTCGGGGTTCTTCTCAGAGGACACGGTCAATAATATGAAACTATAGCAACAACAATGGAAGCCTGAATAACCACTGCTGGTAGATCGCATAAGTTTTGCGGCATCGCGCAAAAGAACGGTCGAAGGCCTGGATTATTCCAACCCACCGAAACGCTGGTAGAAGCTGGCATCCGCCGAAGGCAGGCGGCCGTCCGCGGTTTCCATATGCTCCAGCAGGAACTGCTCGGCACCACGATAGGTGGATTTATAGATATTGGCGGTCAGATTCAGTGCCGCGCGTCCTGCCCAGTCACTGGGCAAAAGTGCATCCGGCAGGTCCGTATCCTTCAACAGAATGCGGCGATAGTCGTGGATCAGGAGGGTGCGAAGCTGAAAACACTGGTCCGGCTCCAGCTGTTTGGATTTGCTCACCGCCTTGAGAACGGGTCGATAACGTTCCAGAAACGCGTTATAGCGCTCCTCCAGCTCATTCAGATTCCAGCAGCTCTGAGACAGCTCCCTCAATACCTTTTGGGAGGCGACCTCTTCGGTGTGCGCGTTCATCACCACCACCTTGTCCACCACCCCCAGTTCCTGCAGGGTTTCATCCAATGAACGGCGATCTGCACCGGGGCGGGCCAGGATCCCTGTGGCCAGTGCTCCGTAACCCAACCAACGCAGCTCCTTGCGCAGCTCGTCGCGCTCGTCTTCCACATAGGCGGGAATCACCAGAGTCCACTGACCATCCCACTCGCTGCGGGATGAGGCATAAATACGACGGGCGGTCTTTTGATACTGGCGCAAACCATGGTCGGTAAAACTATAGTAGCTACGGCGACCAATCTGATTGGAAGCGAGCCAGTTTTCCTGGATAAGACGGTAAACGGAGGTACGCACCAGACGCTGGTTCAGCCCAAAGGGCTCCAGAGCATCAATAAGGCTCCCCAACCAGACGGAGCCGCCGTGCTGGGAGATGGAATCACCAAAGACACTGACAATCAGGGAACCCCCTCGAATAGGACGTTGTTGCTGAAATTCCGTCAGCAGATTGTCAATGCTTTTCAGTCTGGCCATGAATTGGGACAGCTCCCCATCAAATCGTCGATAGAGAGCGATTTTACTGGCACGTTGGCGTCAGATCAAACTCAACCCTGAGCGCGCTTGCGATATTGGCTGGGGGTCACACCATATTGTGCTTTAAAGCATCGCCCGAAGTGAGAAGCATCATTAAACCCCCACCGGAAGGCGATCTCGGTAGCGCTGAAGGAGTTCATCTCCGGATTTTCCAGATTGCCCTTACAGCCCTCCAGGCGCTGCAGCTGAATATAGCGGCCCACCGACAGCCCCTCAGGCTTGAACAGCATGTGCAGATAACGGGTGCTGATGCCCTGGGACTGGGCGATCATATCCGGCGTTAGCTGTGGGTCCGCCAGATGCTTATAGATAAAATTCTTAACCCGGTAGATATGCTCCACGCGGGAATCACGCTCCAGGCGCTGTGTGGGCGTGCTGAAGCTGAGCGATGTCACCAGCAGATCCAGGATATTGGCCTCCAGACGCTGGGCTAACGCCGGCTCAAAGCCGTCGATCCGCTGCAGCAGGGACAATACAAACTGGCTCAATAACCCATTGCTGCCCTGATCCGCCGCCATACGCTGTCCAAGATACTGCTCTGGATTACGCAGTTGCTGGTTGAGAATTGAGTGGGGAATGGCCAGAACCGCCTGGCGGTAGTGCTTGGGAAAGTGCAATTCATAAGGTTCAGTGGTACTGGCCAGCACAAAATCCCCTGGCACCAGCTCGGCCTCACGCCCCCTTTGGGAGAAGAAACCCTGCCCTTCCACCTGGAATTTAACAAGATAGAAATCGTCACTTACCTCAGCGATATGGGCCTTGCGACGAAATACGTCAATAGGAGCGCTGTGGACCTGGGCCAAATGCATGCTCTCCAGCCGACTGGCCTCCAGATGGCCACCAAAGCTCTCTACAGAGCCGCCTGCACGCTCGCAGGTTACCGGACTAAAGGTGTCGTTAACGGCGCTCAGAAACGAGTCAAACTGCTCCTTGGCGGGCATTTTGCTGGAGGGACTACTAATGACCATAGGCTATCCGATTGTGGTGGGTGGCTTTGATTTTTGTCGCACCAGTACCCTGATGGTGGTACTTATTCCGGGGTCTGTCAATAGACACTCGAAATGATTGACATTTGCGTGTTTTTGTATCGCATCCTGCTGGAGACATTCAAAAAAAAGCCGCAATCAGGACCTGCCTGACCGCGGCTATAGTGCGAAACGTGAAACTCCAAGAGAGCTTCTATTCAGATTGCAGAATTTGACAAGAGAACAAACCGCTCAGCCCCCTAATGCCGAACGGTCAAACCAACGCTATAACTCAGCGTTGATCAAAGTCCACCACCACCTTGTCAGTAATGGGGTGGGCCTGACAGCAAAGCACGTAGCCTGCGTCAATTTCTTCCTGCTCCAGACCGTGAGAGATATCCATATCCACCTGGCCTTCTACCAGCTTGGCCTTACAGGTGGAGCAAACACCGGCCTTACAGGAGTACGGCAGCTCCATACCATTACGCATACCGGCATCGAGAATATTCTCACCCACGGTTGCCAGATCAAACTCAATGGCGCGCCCGTCGGCCTTAACGGTGACCGCAGAAGTCTTCTCCTCACCGTACTCGTGCACACGCTGCTGGGCCTTTTTCAAGCGGGCTTCGGAATCTTCGGAGGAACTGGCAAACAGCTCGTAGTGTATCTGTTCTTCCTTCAAGCCTTCGATACGAAAACCGCGGGACACCTCAGACATCATCGACTCAGGACCACAGATAAACGCATCGTCGGTATTATTGATATCAATCAGCTTTTGCTTCTGCAGCATATAGCCCTTCTTGTTATCAATACGACCGCTGAGCAAATCCGCGCCCTGGTCTTCCTTGCTCATGATATTAACCCAGTGCAGGCGGTCCAGATAACGGTTCTTAAGGAAGCTCAACTCTTCCTTGAACATTACCGTATTACTGCGGGTATTGCCGTAAATCAAAGTGACCTGGCTATCTGGCTCAATACTCAACACGGACTTGATGATCGACAGAATCGGAGTAATGCCACTGCCCACCGCCAGGCACATATAGCGTTTGGCGTTGGCAGGATCCAGTTCGGTGTAGAACTTACCCTGCGGCGGCATCACCTCAACTTCGGTGCCCGCCTTAAAGTTGTCATTGGCGTAGTTGGAGAAGACTCCATCCTTCACACGCTTGATACCCACGCGCAAGTGGCCGTCGTTAACGCCGGAACAAATAGAATAAGAACGGCGCACCTCTTCACCATCAATCGTCGCGCGCAACGTCAGATACTGGCCCTGCTTAAAGGCAAAAGTCTGTTCCAAAGCCTCTGGTACGGCAAAGCTGATGCAAACGGCGCTATCGGTCTCCGGCTGAACATCGGCAATCGTCAGTTTGTGAAACTTGGTCTCGGGCATAATGCCACCTATCTATTTTTAAATATGTTTAAAATAATCAAACGGCTCACCACAATCGTCGCACTGAAACAGCGCCTTGCAGGCCGTGGAGCCGAACTCGCTCACACGCCGCGTGTGGTCAGACTTGCAGTGGGGGCACAGAACGCCGTCCGCGGGAGTCTCGCGGTTGGCGCTGTCCGGAGCGTCGTCGGGTGGCGCAATGCCATAGCCGCGCAATTGCTCGCGCCCCTTCTCCGTCATCCAGTCCGTGGTCCATGCCGGTGCCAGTTTGGTCACCACCTGGAACTGATCAATGCCTTCTGCCTGCAGAGCCAATTCGATATCTTCACGCATTACATCCATTGCCGGGCAGCCAGAATAGGTGGGAGTAATGGTAACCACCACCTTCTCGCCTTGACGCTGCACATCGCGCAGAATGCCCATATCCCACAGCGACAACACCGGAATCTCCGGATCCTTAACGTTGTCCAGCAGACTCCAGAGATCCTCGCACTCAGAGTTGATGCGCAACAGCTGGTGCTGGTACTGCTCCTCAGACAAGGTTGGAATGCGCTCCATCAGATCACCACTCGCTATTGGGGTAGCAGCGGTGCAAATACTGCAATTCGGTGAGAATATGACCGAGATTCTCGGTGTGGTAACCCTCACGTCCGCCGCGTACCGCCCACTCGCCATCAGGCATTTCCAGAGTGGCTTCCTTGATCACCGCAGCGATATCTGCCAACCACTGGTCTTTAAACCGGGTGGCGTCAACGGCGATACCGGCGTCGATCAAACGTTGCTCCAGCTCATCGTGCTCGAACAACTCTTTGGTGTAACCCCAGACATCATCGATACCGGCCTGCATGCGCTTGTGGCTCTCTTCCGTACCGTCACCCAGACGCAAAGTCCAGTCGGTGCTGCGGCGCAAATGGTATTTGGTCTCCTTAACGGCCTTGGCGGCAATGGCAGCCAGGTTTTCGTCGCTGGATTTGGTCAGCGCCGTCAAGAAGTAATGATTGTAGGTATCCACAAACAGCTGACGCGCGATGGTGTAAGCAAAATCGCCGCGAGGCAGTTCGTTGATCAAGTAGTTCTGGAACTCGCGCTCATTACGCATATAGGCAAAATGGTCTTCAGTTTTGCCTTCACCGGACAGGTCCGCTGCATAGGTGTAGAACATGCGCGCGCGGCCAATAAAGTCCAGAGAGACATTGCCCAGGGCAATGTCTTCTTCCAGGAATGGGCCATTACTCACCCATTCAGAAATACGGTGACCGAGGATCAGGGCGTCGTCGCCCAGTCGCACCGTGTAGTTAATCGTGTCCTGTTTCAGATCACTCATTGCTCTATCTCCCGATACCAAGCCTGATTACATATTGCCCACTTCTTTGGGAAGCGGGTAATAAGTGGCGTGACGGTAAGGCTTGTCGTCAGAAGGATCGAAGAAGCTGTCGCTGTCGTCTTCCTGAGAGGCAGTAATATCGCGAGACTTAACCACCCAAATGCTCAGACCTTCGCTACGGCGGGTGTAACAATCGCGGGCATACTCCAGCGCATGCTCGGCGTCCACAGCATGCAGACTGCCCACGTGCTTGTGATCCAGACCGCGGGCGGAACGGACAAATACTTCAAACAGTTCGAGGTTTTCCAAAGTCATTTTTTCTCTCCTGTCGTCTGCCGTTAAGCAGCGGACTGCGCCTTGCGGGCTTTGCGTTTCTGTTCAAATGCGTTCTGGGCATCGCGTACCCAGGCGCCTTCCTCATGGGCACGAATGTGGTGCTGAATGCGCTGACGGTTGCAGTGGCCATTACCATTGATCACCGCGATAAACTCTTCCCAATTCAACTCGCCAAAATCGTAGTGACCGCGCTCCTCGTTCCACTTCAGATCCTTGTCCGGATGCTCCAGACCAAGGTACTCGATCTGGGGAACAGTCTGATCAACAAACTTCTGACGCAGATCATCGTTGGTTTCGCGTTTGATCTTCCACTCCATATTCTGCGAAGAGTGAGCGGACTCCGCATCGTGTGGACCAAACATCATCAGCGCGGGCCAGTAAAAGCGATTCAAAGAATCCTGAGCCATGGCCTTTTGCTCCGGCGAGCCCTTGGCCAGCTCCATCATGATCTGGTAACCCTGACGCTGGTGGAAACTCTCCTCCTTACAGATACGGATCATGCCGCGTGAATAAGGACCGTAGGAGGTACGCTGCAGGGAAACCTGATTACAGATGGCCGCGCCATCCACCAACCAACCGATGGCGCCGATGTCGCCCCAGGTCTGGGTGGGATAGTTAAAGATCGAGGAATACTTGGCCGTGCCGTTCTGCAGAGCTTCGATCAGCTCAGCGCGGGACACACCCAAGGTCTCGGCCGCGCTGTACAGGTAGAGGCCGTGACCGGCTTCATCCTGAACCTTGGCCAGCAGCACTGCCTTGCGGCGCAGGCTGGGGGCACGGGTGATCCAGTTACCCTCGGGCTGCATGCCGATCACTTCGGAGTGGGCATGCTGGGAGATCTGGCGAATCAGTGTCTTGCGGTATTTCTCCGGCATCCAGTCCTTGGGTTCAATCTTCTGCTCGGCGTCAATGCGCTGCTGGAACTTTCCTTCCAGGGCGGAGATATCGGTGGTTTGATCTTTAGCTGTCATTTCAGGCTTCTCGGTAAAGTGTCCGTTTTTGTCTGTTTGATGCTCATCACCCAACGGACTGTAATGATACGCTTTATTTTTAATAAATCAATATTTGTGTATCACTTCATGGGTATGTATGAGGGTAGTATTGATGTTTTAATAATCTTTTGCTCTAGATTGGAGGATTCTTAAAAGCGATTTATTGCTTTCAGGTTTCTTCTGGTTAATGTATCGCTTCCCCCCTAGGAGGAACGGCCATCAACTTGAGTGCCACAGGACCTCAGGTTGGGAGGGATGGGGCGTCGGGTTAGGTGCCACAGCGGCGGTCGGGGGTTCCGTTTTCAGAGCTGTCGGGCGGCCCTCCGGCCTTCCCTCAGTCCCAAATGAGCCCGGCAAAAAGCGCCGGTCTCATTTACTCCTTCGGCGCCCTCTTTAATGCTCTGAAAACGAAACCCCCGACCACCTTAACACCGCAGTACTCGTAGTATGGTGGTTTTGTCAGTTCGTGGTAAAAATGGCCAGCGGTGAAATCCTGCCAGCGAGGAAGCGAAATACGAAGTTCAGAGTTCAAGCAAGGGAAAACCGCGTTCACGGCTATTTTTTAGATAAGGCACCCAAATCCGCACGGCACGGTGTTAAAGGTGGTTGGGGGCAGTGTTTTCGGAGCGTTAAAGAGGAACGCCGAAAGAGCCAAAATGACCGGCGTTTTTTGCCGGGCATTTTGGTGACTGAGGGTAGCCCGGAGGGCCGTCCGACAGCTCCGAAAATGCTGCCCCCAACCGCCGCTGAGGCACAGGACCCAACATCCCCGGATGCTCAAATCAAACGATCAAACCCGTTCGATAATCAAAGCGATCCCCTGCCCCACACCAATACACATGGTACAAAGCGCATAACGCCCCCCAGTACGATGCAGTTGATACATTGCAGTGGTCACCAAACGTGCACCACTCATCCCCAGCGGATGACCAAGGGCAATTGCACCGCCATTAGGATTAACATGGGCGGCATCATCGGGCAAACCAAGCTCACGCAAAACCGCCAGCCCTTGTGCAGCAAAAGCCTCGTTTAGCTCAATCACATCCATATCGGACAAGCTCAGGCCTGCTTTTTCCAACACCTTCTGAGTTGCAGGCGCAGGCCCGATTCCCATGATGCGCGGCTCGACACCCGCGGTCGCCATCGCCACCACACGCGCCTTGGGCGTCAGACCATACTTGCTGGCGGCATCCTTGGACGCCAACAACAATGCACAAGCCCCATCGTTAACCCCCGAAGCGTTACCCGCCGTTACCGAACCATCCTCACGGAACGGCGCCCGCAATTTGGCCAGGGCTTCGATAGTGGTATCCGCCCGAGGATGCTCATCCTTGGACACAACCACAGGATCACCCTTACGACGTGGAATCGTCACGGAACAAATCTCGTCGTCAAAAATACCGTCCGCCTGGGCTTTACCCGCACGCTGCTGGCTCACCAACGCAAACGCATCCTGGTCGGCGCGGGAAATATTAAAATCTGCCGCCACATTCTCCGCCGTCTCCGGCATAGAATCGATGCCATACTGCGACTTCAACACCTTATTCACAAAACGCCAGCCAATGGTCGTATCGTAAATCTCGGCGTTGCGGCTAAACGCCGTATCCGCCTTCGGCATCACCATCGGCGCGCGCGACATAGACTCCACACCACCGGCAATCATCAACTCAGTTTCGCCAGATTTAATCGCACGAGCGGCGTAACCCACCGCATCCATGCCACTGCCACACAGTCGGTTCACAGTCGTGCCGGGAACGGTCGTCGGCAAACCCGCCAACAGAGAACTCATACGAGCAACGTTACGGTTGTCCTCACCCGCCTGATTGGCACAACCGTAAATCACATCATCCACCTCACCCCAGGCAACACCCGGGTTGCGCTGCTGCAGCGCCTTCAGAGGCACAGCGCCGAGATCATCGGCACGAACCGCCGACAGCGCGCCACCGTAGCGGCCGATGGGAGTGCGGATGGCGTCACAAATAAACGCGTCTTTTAATTCAGTCATCATCTCTACCTTTTGCTATCTCTACGGTTTTATTAGCTCGGTGAACGGAAAGCTTCAGCCCAACACCTCGCCTTTGATTCGATAGGATTTACCCCGGAACAGCGCGATCACCTGCCCCTTATCGTCCGTGACAGTGACATCGTAAACGCCAGTACGGCCGGCCTGATTACGCTCTTCGGCAGTCGCGGTCAACAAAGCATCAGGCAAACCCGGCGCCACATAATCAATGCTGCAACCCTGTGCCACTGTGTTGTTATTACGGCTGTTACAAGCATAGGCAAACGCCGTATCCGCCAGGGCAAAAATAAATCCGCCGTGGCACATACCATGGCCATTCAACATATCCTGACGAACCCGCATGGTCAGTTCCGCCGCTCCCGGACCCACCGCGGTAATGCCAATGCCCAACTCACGCGCCGCGATATCGCGTTCGTACATCGCCTCGGCACAGGCTTGTGCCAGCGCCAGGGGATCGTTCGGTAATTCACTCATAATTGGAACCCCTACTGATTAAGCGTTGTTGAATTCGAAACCCTGGCCGGAAAATACCTTGCGTTGCAATAGCGGCGACACCCGGTAGCGATCTTCGCCATAACCAGCAGCAAGATTTTCCAGCGTATTTACCACCCACTCCAGGCCAATCGCTTCAGCCCACGCCAGCGGCCCACGGGGGTAATTAACGCCGGCCTGCATGGCGATATCCACCGCCTCAGCATCACACACCTGCTGGTTAACCGCATCCGCACCCTCATTGGCGAGCATGGCAACGGTGCGCATCATCACCATTCCGGGCACATCATCAATGACCGTTACCTGCTTGCCTAAAGCCTGGAACAGACCGACAGCTTTATCAAAGGCCTCCGCACTACACTGATCCGACTTAGCCAATGCAATTCGGTTGCAGCTGGCAAAATCGAGCGCCAAATCAAACAGCACCACATTGGGCTGCTGTTGCTCAGCACTGATTTGAGTGGCACTACGGCCGTCAGTGAGGGCAATCAACAACCCATCAAGCTGTATGGAACCTACTTTCTGGTGATTACTGCGATCCACCTCAATACCCTGCTCCCGAGCCAATGCCACCAGAGGCTCAGCAACGCCGAGATTACCACGCACCTGGATCTTCTCAGGCATTTGCCCGGAACTGGCGGTCATTACTTCAGGCTTCGGCGCATCTTCGGCGTAGGAGTAAAACCCCCGGCCACTCTTACGACCAAGGTAACCGGCGTTGGTCAGCTCCTGTTGAATCAGTGATGGAGTAAAACGGGGATCCTGGAAATAAGCATCAAACACGGATCGCGTTACCGCGTAGTTAACGTCATGACCGATCAGATCCATCAACTCAAACGGCCCCATACGAAAACCGCCACAATCACGGGCAATGGCATCAATGGTTGCCACGTCAGCACCACCCTCCTGCAAAACCCGCAGGCCTTCGGCGTAATACGGGCGAGCCACTCGGTTCACAATAAAACCAGGCGTCGAACGAGCCATCACCGGCAATTTACCCCAACCGGCAGCCGTTTCGAACACAGTTTGAGCCACCTCAGCATCAGTTGCGACGCCACTGATCACTTCAACCAGCTTCATCACCGGTGCCGGGTTAAAGAAGTGCATCCCCACCAAACGCTCAGGGCGTTGCAGTGCTGCGCCAATGCTGGTGACCGAAATGGACGAAGTGTTGGTGGCAAGAATAACGTCGTCCGCGCAAAGTTCCTCCAGCCGGGAAAACACCTGCTGCTTGATGTCCAAACGTTCCACAATGGCCTCGATCACCAGGCCGGCAGGTGCCAGGTCTTCTATACTGTTGCAGGGCTGCAGCCGGGAAATCAAAGCGTCGCGATCTTGCTCGCTCATCTTGCTGCGTTGTACCAATTTATCCAAACCTTTGGCGGTACGCTCAATACCTACCTGTGCCGCGCCTTCAACCGCATCAAACAGTAATACCTGGTGGCCTGCTTTGGCGGCCACCTGGGCAATGCCGGCGCCCATGGTTCCAGCGCCGATCACGGCGACGATTTTGTCCTGAGGCAGAACTGCCATAGGAAGATCCTCACTTCTAAACTCAGTGAATCGACAATCGCGCGACCAATGTTAGTAACACCCCCAAGGGAACGCCATTCAGATCACGCGATTTGTAGATGTGACGGGACGTTACTTCCCTTTAAAATTGGCCGGACGCTTTTCCATAAACGCAGCAACACCTTCGCGGTAATCGTCTGTACAACCAGCGATACGCATAAACTCCTTTTCCAGCTCCAGCTGCTCATCGAGAGAGTTAGCGGTGGATGCCTTAAGCGCACGCTTGATCAGAGACAGGCCTTTGGTCGGTTGAGTGGCAAAATGCTTGGCCATCGCCAGGCTCTCCTCCTGCAGCTTGTCGTCATCGACACACTGCCAGATCAAACCCCACTCCTCGGCTTTCTCGGCGGGCAGCTTATCACCCAACAGGGCCAGACCTTTGGCACGGGCCATCCCCACCAGGCGAGGCAACATCCAGGTACTGCCGGAATCCGGGATCACACCAATTTTACAGAACGCCTGCAGGAAACTGGCGGAACGGGCTGCCAAAACAATGTCACAGGCCAGTGCAACACTGGAACCGGCACCGGCGGCAATACCATTGACCGCACAAATCACGGGCATATCCAGATTATTGATGGCACGAATCAGTGGGTTATAGTTCTTCTCAACCGACTCACCGAGATCCGGCATCTCCTCTCCGGCAGCAACACTACGATCACCCAGGTCCTGACCGGCACAGAACGCTCGGCCGTTACCCGTGAGCAGTAAACAACGGATGGAATCATCGGTACGGGCCACCTTCAGCGCATCACGCACTTCCTCATGCATCTCGGTATTAAAGCTGTTGAATTTATCCGGGCGATTCAGAGTCAAAACCGCCACACCTTCGTCGATCTCGAATGTAATGGTGTTGTAGCTCATGATGTCTGCGTCCTGTATAGGTGATAGATGGGTTTGCGTTTTTATCAGGGGCAAAAGTCTACCACAAAAGAGACACATTTAGTCACTTATTGTTATTATTTATGTATCACTTTGTAGGAAAGCAACACGCCTACTGATCCAAATGGACATGGACAATGGCAGTTTATTCGACTAATTTGCTTTGGATTTCATAAGCTTAGAGACACAAGAGGAAGTAAACATGCAGGTATACAGTATCGATGGGATCACCCCGGTTGTGGATCCAAGCGCCTATGTTCACCCCACGGCGGTGTTGATCGGAGATGTGATTGTGGGTCCGAACTGTTACGTGGGACCCAATGCGGCTCTGCGGGGGGATTTTGGGCGACTGATCTTGAAGGCCGGCGCCAACCTACAGGACACCTGCGTCATGCACGGTTTTCCAGGCACCGACACGGTGGTTGAGGAGTATGGCCACATCGGACACGGAGCCGTGTTGCATGGGTGCCATATCGGCCGTAATTCATTGGTGGGCATGAATGCGGTGGTCATGGACGGGGCAGAGATTGGCCCCGAATGCATCGTCGCCGCCTGTGCCTTTGTGAAGGCAAAGTTCGAGTGTCCGGAGCGGTCCATGGTGGTGGGCAGCCCGGCGAAGGTGATTCGCCAGGTAAGTGATCAGGAGATTGGCTGGAAGACCAAGGGAACTGAAGAGTATCAGGAATTGGCTCGCCGAAGCCTTGCAACCATGACCCGTGTAGAGCCTTTGACCGAGGTGGAGCCGGATCGTGCCCGGATTGAGATTGATTCCGTGAAACCAAAGTATCAAACCAAAAACGATTGATGTCTTAACGCGTATAAATTTGGACTCGATTTTTCATGTTAGCTCAATGGAGCTTGACCAGGGATTGACAGTCCGCTGAGTGCCATAAGCTGCCGTTCGAATCGGCAGGGTTTTGCTCTCGCGTAGGTTGGATTAGCTCCGCTTCGCGGAGCGTAATCCGACGGTTCCGCCGGCGATGTTCGTTGGCTGCGGCCCGGTTTTTAGCACCTTGGGATGTTGCTGCGAGAGGTGTTTTATACACGGCCGCCGCCAATTTAAACCTTCGGCGGAACGTCGGATTACGAAGCGCGAAGCGCTTCTAATCCGACCTACATTCGTGCGGCCGTTGCAGGCATCTGCGGCATCCCGCACCTTGCAAAAGAAGGCAAAAACGTGAAGGTAAGGGCCGCTTCGATCCCTCTAGTGCACAAACTGCGAACTACGAAAGACCGGTTATGGCACACACCAGCCAGGCTGGACCGTAGTCAGATGAGGAATAAATCAATAGCAATCCGGCCGTATCAATGCGTCCTGACCACCGTCGACAAACAGTACCGAGCCACAGACATAGCGCGATGCCGGCGACAATAAAAATAAGATGGCATCGGCAATCATATCCGGTGAAGCAATTTCTCCGCAGGGAATCATCTGGCTGAAATCCCGCATAGCCTGACCATAGGTCTCGTCCTCAAACACCCTGTCGGTCAACGGCGTCGTTGTCATACCGGGAGCAACCGCATTCATGCGAACGCCCTGTTTCATGAGAGCCGGAGCCTGCTGTCTGACCCATCGGGTAAGCGCATTTTTTGAGCCACCATAAGCGTTCTGGCCATCCAGCGTATCGACAAGTTCGCAGGCTCTTTCTTCATCGCCATCCAACAGCGCCTGCACATGGTTTTGATCCAGCCCCGGCAACACGGATGAATTTGAGCCTACCGCCACCACGACACCGTTTTTCTTCTTGAGCAGATCCATCGCCGCTTCGATGGTCGCAACAGCGCCAAAGAAATTCACCCGATCTATCAGCGATGCCGGCTGAACGTGGGGGCCTAACCCAGCACAGGCAATAAAACCATCAAGGCCCTCCGGAGCCAAGTCGGCGACCTGTTCGAGCGCTTTCCCACGCGCCTGGGGTTTGGAGAGATCCGCCACTACGTCCGCGTCCTTGAGATCAATCACTATCACCCGGTGGCCTTCAGCACGGAGCTTCTCTTTTACCGCCGCACCGATACCGGTGGCGCCCCCCGTCATGGCAAATGTGTTTGTCATTAGCTTCCCCTGAATTGATGGTATTGCTCAATACAGTATGGGCGATAGCAACAATCAGCATCGTCCGCATTGACTAAGACATCTGTCCGCATAGGCCAAAAGGGTTCAATCTGCTACAATGCGCGCGGCCGCAGTTCGCGGTTACTGTCAGGGCCCGGTGTATCTCCAGCATGGGCCATTCAATTTGAAGTAGAGTCTCCGGATGTCTCCAACCACAGACGAGTTCGCCCGTCCCAGCGTCTGGTCCATTGCCGCGCCTTCCATCACCCTGTTTTTGATGGCAACCCTGGCCGGTGTTGTGATCATTAAAATTGTATCCAGCCTGGGCACGCCGGCGGTGGCCGCTGTTACCGCCGGGCAACGGATCAATTTTGTCATGGTGGCGCTACTGATGGGTATGGGTTCCGCCACCACCGCTATGGTATCCCGTGCCTGGGGCAGCGGAGACAAACGCAGAGCCACCGAGGCCACGCGATTATCGCTAAAAGTGGGCCTGGGAGTCTGCATTCTGGTCTCCATCAGCGCCATTTCGCTGGCTCAACCACTCGCCCACTTCTTCCAGCTGGATGACGAGAGCTACCCTCTGGCGGTAGACTATATTCGCCTGCTGTGTCTGTTTGGTCCGGCCCAAGGCATTGTGATGATCCTCAGCACGGCGTTCCGTGCAATCGGAGACGCCAAGACCCCCATGTTTGTCGGGATCCTGGCCAATGGTATCAGCATCGCGGGCGCTTATGTTTTTGCCTATGGTGAGTTGGGCATGCCCGCAATGGGGGTCAATGGCGCCGCTATTGGATGGGGCCTATCGTTTGCGTTTGCGGCGTTGGCTTACCTGGGACTTTGGCTTTCCGGGCGGCTGCCCTTGCCTTTCAGTATCCCTGAACCAAAACCTGCCCGAATCGACGAACTGCCGGATCTGGCGGGGTGCGCCGAGACGGTTCAACGTATCAGCCTCAATCGCTTCCTGACCATTTGCCTGCCTGCCACCATGGAACAAGTAGTGATGCAGGGTGCCATGCTCCTGTTCGTGGGGTTTGTGGCCGCCTACGGCACTCCTGCCTTTGCCGCTTACGGCGTGGGCATGAACCTGTTTGCGGTCACCATGGTGATCGGATTGGGGTTCTCAATTGCCGCCTCGGCTCTGGTTGGGCAATGCCTGGGAGCCGGTGATCACCAGGCCGCTCTGGACAGCGTCTACCAGGCCTTGCGATTGGCACTGACAACCATGGTGATCTCAGGGATATTGGCGGGCACGTTTGCTGAAGAGCTGGCTCACCTGATGGTGGACGACCCTGAAGTTGCAGCGCTCACGGCACAGTTTGTCATCGTCGTTGCGCTGATGCAGCCTATGCTGGCAGTGGATTTTGTCTTCGGCGGGGCGATGCGTGGTGCCGGTTATACGGGCTATCCGCTGATAGCGGGCCTGATTACCATTCTCGGTGTGCGCCTGCCGCTCGCGGCCCTCGTGACCGAATTCCATCTGCCGGTGCAATGGATTTTCGGCGTATTCGTGGTGGATCTGTTGGTCAAGGCCATCATGATCAGCCTGCGCTTTCGCAAGCGGACCTGGCTCCACCATAATATTTAAAAAAGAGCCGTACTGCTTAATTTAGCCAGGCCCCTGAACCGCTGGGGGCAGCACCCTGAGAGACCAGAAAGCCCGTCAGGGCCTCAGCTCCGTCCTCCACGTCAATCAGCTGCATTCCTATCTGGTAGGTATCATTGTCACTGCGACGTGTGTAAGCAGCGCCGCTGACCACTCTGGCCCTCGCCTTTTCCTGCCTGTCCGGCAGATCGAACTCTATGGTGATGGGGGCGGGAATATGCTGATTATGGCGTTCGATATTGGGCATCAGGGCATTTAACAGCGCGCGATCCCCTTCGAGGCGCAAGCCGCTGAATGAAATATCCCGGATGGTACCGATGACTTGACTGCCATCTTTGGTCGAGGCCTGAGCCTGGAATGCGGTTGCAACCCGGCGGTGACGACGCATCTCTGAGCCGCTTCTTCCGGACGGGTTGGAAGACACACTTCTTAGTGAGCTTTTACCGTCTTCTGCCATTGAAGGCAATCTCCTTATCTAGGGTCGCTTCTAATGTTATAGCTTGTGTTATTGACCTTATGCCTGGATCTTAGGGCAACCTGTCGCTTAAATCAACATTTAAAGCTGTTCACAATCTCTCATCAGCAAACCTTTTGGCCATGCCTTTCAGAGACTTAGATGTAAAAAGCGGAAAAATCACCGTTTAAGGTCAAATGTGGCTAGCGCCCGCTCGACGCCATTGACAATAATGGCCAGACGATGCTCGCCGGCATAGTGTTTGCGGGTACTCATCTGACGGAAACTCTGCTGCCGTTGGAAACTCAGGTTTGGGTCCCGATAGTCCCCTTCCGCAACCTTGAACACCTTGCGGGAATGGCTGCCGTTGGCTTTGAGGTAATCAATCGCGTATTCCACCCTCAATTTGCCTAGTGGTGCTCTGCCACGCTTGCCGGACACCTCAAAAGAAAACGCCATGGTATCGCCGATTTTCGGGTTGGGGTTCTCTATAGAAAGCCCTGCAATCTTCACATGATCGGCCGCACGATAGCCAAACAGACCCAGCGCCTTAGGATGCCCCTGCTTAAGCAGAGTTCGGGATGCGTGCTTTATGATCCAGTCCGTATCAGAGTGTTTACCAATATTGGCCTTTGCCCACTTCAGTGTGACTTGAGGATTGTCCTTGGAAATATCATTGAGGTTGTTTGCCACACTGCGCCGCACATACAGCGAGTCGTCGGCTTTTAGATTGTCCAGTATCGGCAAAATGGGCTCAGGTTGTTTTTTGAACACTGGCAAGGCCTGTGCCCACGGCAAGCGCGGCCGGCAACCTTCGCTGGCCAGCCGTCGGACATGGGGATTGTCATGCCGTGACCAAGTCACCATTTGTTTCATCATGCGCTCGCTGTCTCTGAGTATAAAAGGCCTCACAGCAAACTCGCTACTGGAATATTGAGTCAGGGTTTCCAATGCCTGCATGGAACGATCCCAATGGTCTAATCCATAGGCTTCTACATACTCCGGAAAAAACATGGCTTCGTAACCGCCAAAATGTTCGGCCGCTGGAATCAGAACATTCAGCGCCTGGTCAAAGGGTAATTTCAGCGCCTCGTGCAGACAAACGCGAATATGAGACATTCGCTGCTTGAGCTCACGCTCCTCCCAATCAGAATCAATAACGGACTCGATAAATCGCTTGGCGGGGAAACGCTTACGGTGCTGGCCAACCACCTTCGCGAGGTTAGAAACATAGTCGATGTTGTAGCTGTTTTTGAGGGCTTCAGGCATATGGGCGGATCTTCCTGGATCGCTAAAGTGTCGACTGGATTATGACCAAGGCATCCTGACAGATTCTGTCAGTAGATGTCAGGAGGGATTAAGTCCCTGCAGCGGAGTATAGTCGGGGTCGGCTCCGCAGGAGGCTCGCACAACCAACTGTGGCTCCAACACTTCTGACTCCACCAATTCGCCTTTCAGCCGCGCCATCATTTTGGACACCATCAGTTCGCCGCCGGCATGTATGGGTTGGCGAATGGTGGTCAGGGGCGGATTAAAGAACCCCGCCACGGGCACATCGTCGAACCCCACCACGGACACATCCACAGGAACCTGCCGACCATGCTCTTGAAGCGCCTGAATCGCCCCCATGGCAATGTTGTCTGACGCAGCAAACACCGCGTCGAAATCAATCTCATGCTCGATAAGCTCTCTGACAAGGGCATAACCCGAAGGGATGGAAAAGGCCGCTTTGATGTGCCGCTCCGTGGTTTCCATATGGGCCCCCTGCAACGCTTGCAGATAGCCTTGAAAACGATCTTCGATTTCCGCGTGTTCGATATCGCCCAGAAATACAATGCGCTGTCGCCCCAGCTCAATCAGATGTTCCGTCGCCAACCGGCCACCCAGAATATTGTCACTGCCGACTGTGCAATACTCTGCACCTGGCCTGGCACACCCCCAAACCACCACCGGATCACCCCGCAACTGCAGGTCACGCAGCGGCTGATCATCTTTGCCCTGACCAATCACAATCACGCCATCCGCACGGCGGGCGTCAAGCAGGTAGGCATGCCAATCCTGACTGGCAATAATACGGCTGGAAAACAACAGATCGTACTGATGGCGACTAAGCTCGTCGGCTATCGCACCAATCATATCCATCATAAACGGATCGGAGAACGATTGACCGCCCTCTAACTCCGAATTGATCACCACCGAGATGGTTCGGCTTTGCTGCAGACGCAGATTACGCGCACTTTCGTTGATCTTGTAATTCAGATCGCGTGCGATCCCCTGAATGCGATCGCGAGTCTTTTGACTGATGAGGCTACTGTTGTTTAACGCCCTGGAAACCGTCGACTCCGATACCCCCGCCTGCCGGGCAATATCGGACATGGAAACGGCGGAAGGGGAATCTTTGGGCATAGGTGTTTACAACTCAGATCGGCAATTGCCCACATCTTAGGTAAAAGCCCGAGGCTTGTAAAACCCGAGCCTTATATCGCCGCTGTAGAAGGCTGAATCATCACCGTTGATGGCTAGGTCATTAGAGCTGAAGGCTCTTCCCCCCCGCCAAGCCGAAGGACCTGGCGGCGGAAAAAGTACAAGGCGACCAGGATGATGCTTAGCGGCAACAGCGACAGATAAAAAGCCGTCTGCCCGTCGAAACGTCCAAATACGACGCCTGTAATGATAGAACCGGTGGTGCCACCCAGTGACGAAAAGATCACGATAAGGCCAGTCATAGCGGAATGTTGATACTTGGGCAGAGAGCTCAGCATGACAGAGTTGATGGCGGGATAGATCGGCGCCATAAACAAACCGATCAAAGGAAAGACATAAGCAGCGAGCGGCGCGTTAAACCAGCCAATATTGGCCGCTGCCTCAATGCCCCGGGTTAATGGCAGAGTGAGAATGATCAATGCCCCCATGGCAAGAATGCACACGTTCAATACCGGATACCAGTCAAAGCGGCGCATAACCACACCCGCGCTTAGGCGTCCGATTGCCAGGCAAGCGGCAAAAATACTGGTGGCCTGCACACTCATGGCGGCGGGCAGCTTCAGTATTTCGTTATTAAAGGTCGGCAGCCAGGTACCTATGCCTTGCTCAATCAATACATACAGGAAGGCACTCAAGACAAAAATGCACACCATGGGTTTGGCCGTCAGCTTCAGCATATCGACAAAGTCCTGACGCAATCCCCTGGCTCGCCCCGAATCCTGATCACGTGAACGGGCTTCCGATTCGTCAAAGGGCGTACTCAGTAACAACCCGATATTCACCACACACAGCCCCGCGAGCCACCAATACACCTGCAACCAGCTCTGTGAAGATGGATCTGCTGAATCAATAAATGCGCTGAACAACCAGTAACCGGCCAACACACCCACCATAAAAGTACCTTCCACCGTATTGAGAATGCTGGCGTGATGTTGGCTGGAACGGGACAATAAACCCACCGAGGAATAAACCGACACTTTTACCAAAGCGAAAGAAATGCCCGCACACATGAATAACAATTTAGTCGTCAGAAATGACGGAAACAATGGCATGGACAGACAGGCGATCGTGACAATAAACAGCCCCACCATCATCGCATTTCGGAACCCCAGTCGCGGTAAAAAAGACGCTACAACAAACGACACCACGGCGATCGGCAGATCTTTGAATCCCTCCAGCACACTCGCACTCTGCTTGCTCACTTCATAATTGCCAATCACTTGCAGAATGACGGTACCCACACTGTTCAACAATATGGCGAATACAAAATAGGTTAACAGCAGGGAGAACAAAATACGTCGATCAGTCATAGACAGGTCTCATGTTAAACCAAAATTAATATCGTTTTGTTATAACCAGGAATGCAAGCATTTCCATGTGTGCCCTTCGCCAGTAAACAACAATATGTGTCAGGTTTCCGGCGCCTTATCTACCAAAAAATAATCCTTATTTTTCAATAGGATAAGGCTGACACTCCTCATCTAACCGCATTTCACTGATATCCGGATGTCTTTCATCATAGCATTGCATTATTTTTTTGCAATCGATTGCATGATCCAAAAACCAATGCTAAATTAACCTCAATGCAATCGATTGCAATACTTTCTGAAATCGCGGTCGAATCTGCAAAAGACGATGTTTCAAACAACGGTTGCCCTTTGACTTATGACTCATACCCCTTATTTGAATACAGCCGACAATGAGTGGGCTATTACCGAAACCCCTTATCGCTCAGACAACAGCGAACTGAACGCGACGCTGTTTGCACTGGGTAACGGTTATATCGGCATTCGCGGCGATTTTGAGGAATGCCGTTGTAATCACCTCGCCCAAGGCACCTTTCTCAATGGTGTTTTTACCGCCGCCGCCATTACTTATGGTGAAAAAGCCTTTGGCTATGCTGAAAAAAATCAGAGTCTTGCCTCCGTTGCCAACGGGCGCCTGATGACGATTCGCGTTAACGGTTCTGAATTCTCGCTCGACCAGGGTGAGGTTCTCGGGTATCGCCGGCAGTTGTCCATGGCAACCGGGCAACTGGTGCGAGAGATTCAATGGCGCTCGCCCAATGGCGAAACCATTGAATTGTGCTTCCGCCGTATGGTTTGCCAGCATCAAAGCAACCTGGCGATGCTTGAGTGCGAGATCACCGCACTTGATTTCGACGGCACAATAGAAGTGACATCAGGACTCTGTGCACGCCGCCGCAATCCTCAATCTATCGAACACGAAAGCGACGAAATTCACGACCCCCGAGCGGCCAATGCCGTCGACTCAAGTGATTACCAGACGCTGACGGCAACCACCGAAGAAGGCTTGCTGTCACTTTGCCAACAAATACAGACCAGCGGTTTCACCGTAGTGGCAAAGGCTCAACATCAGGTCAAGACCCAGTGTGACTGGAACGCAAAAAACGAACGTCAGGACGACAATCTCTATCGTCACTTTATGTTTCAAGTTTCATCAGGTGATCGCGTTTCCTTGACAAAAACCTTGGTTTACGTCGCTTCAAGGGAAAGATCTGCTTCGGAACTGGAGCAGTCTGTAGTGGATTGTCTTCAAAAGCAGCAAGGATTGAACTACTCCGAACAGGCCCGTCGCCACCAAGCCCCATTAAGCGAATTCTGGCATAACGCCGATGTTCAGCTTGATGGTAATCCGGACATGCAACAGGGCATGCGCTTTAGCCAGTTTCACCTTCTCCAGTCGGTCGGCCGCGACGGCAAAACCAATATTGCAGCCAAGGGCCTCAGCGGAGACGGCTACGATGGACATTATTTTTGGGATACCGAGATTTATATCCTGCCCTTCTTCCTGCACTCCCAACCGGAGCTGGCTCGTAACCTTTTAAGTTATCGCCACAGTATTCTCGATGCCGCGCGTCAACGCGCTCGGCAGATGGCGATCAGCAAGGGAGCGCTGTTTCCCTGGCGCACCATCGCCGGTGAAGAATGCTCCGCTTACTACCCCGCCGGAACAGCGCAGTTTCATATCAATGCCGACATCGCCTACGCGGTGAAACGTTATCACCAGGTCACCGGAGACGACGAGTTTATGCTGCAGCAAGGCGCTGAGATTGTACTGGAATCTGTTCGTATCTGGATGGAACTTGGTCACTTCAATGCCCGTCGTGATGGCGAATTCTGTATTGATGGCGTTACCGGCCCCGACGAATACACGGCGGTGGTCAATAACAACTTCTTTACCAATTGCATGGCACAGAACCACCTTCAATATGCGGTTGAACTGTGCCAATGGCTACAGCAGGAGTATCCGGAGCGATACGAACAGTTGCGTTTACAGCTACAACTTCAGACCGAGGAAATTCAACAGTGGGCACTGGCGGCGGAGAAAATGAGGTTGCCAGAGGATGCTAAAACCGGCGTTCATGCCCAGGATGATGCTTTCTTCGATAAGAAAGTCTGGGACTTTGCCAACACGCCGAAAGAAAACTATCCCCTGTTACTGCATTACCATCCACTGGTCATTTATCGTCATCAGGTTTGCAAACAGGCTGACGTGGTTCTGGCCTTGTTCCTTCTGTCGGAGCAATTCAGTATCGAACAAAAGCGCCGGGATTTTGATTACTACGAGTCGATCACCACCCACGACTCCACGCTTTCCGCCTGTATGCACGGTATTCTTGCCTGCGAACTGGGATACGCGGACAAAGCCATGGACTATATGCGCGATGTAATGCGCATGGATCTGGACAACCATCATCACAACACCGAGTACGGAGTCCACACCGCCTGCATGGGGGGAGCCTGGATGTCCGTCGTCAATGGTTTCGCCGGCATGCGCGTCCTCAGTGAGGGCTTGAGCTTTCATCCCCGACTCCCACAGGACCTCGACGGTTATCGTTTCTCGCTGCTCTACGGAGGCAGCCGTGTTGAGATAAAAGTGGATGCTGCCAATGTTCAGTACCGATTGCTGGAGGGGGACTCTCTGCAGTTTAAACACGCGGGAAACAACATCACCCTGAACACCCTCAACCCTCAACAACAATTTGACCTGGTACCGCTTACCCCCCAAACGACAGGAGCCGCCCATGCGCTGTGATTACCAAGCTGCCATTTTTGACCTCGACGGAGTGATTGCCGATACCGCTCATCTGCACTTTCAAGCCTGGAAACAACTGGCCAACGAGTTGGAAATGGATATTGAAGACAGCCTGGAAGAACAGCTGAAAGGCATTGATCGCATGGCCTCATTGAACCTAGTGCTGGGGGCCCGCGTCCATGAGTTCAACGACGAACAGAAAATGGAATTTGCAACCCGCAAAAACGAGTACTACCTGCAAGAGATCCGCCAGCTGACCAGCGACGATTTATTACCCGGTGTGCGCACGCTTCTGGCCAGTCTGGTGGCGGCGGGTATTCCCGTCGGCCTGGCCTCCGCCAGCAAGAATGCGAAAGTGGTTTTAAGCGGTTTGGGCATAAGCGCACTGTTCGATTATATCGCCGATGCCAATCTGATCGCCAACCCCAAACCCCATCCGGAAATATTCCTGACTGCTGCCAGGGGTTTGGGTGTCACCGCCGAGCATTGCCTCGCCTTTGAAGACGCCATTGCCGGCGTCGAAGCCATCAAACGGGCCGGAATGGCAGCCATTGGCGTCGGCTGTCCCCGTGAATTGAATGACGCCGACGATGTTTATAACGATTTAGAAGAGTTTCCAATGCAAAGGTATTTCCAGCTATCGCTGGCAGCCTGAGTAATTACTACAATAAACCCTGAGAGGGAGATAACGATGAAGAAAAATGCACTGGCATCCGCCGTTTCGACCCACGCCCGCCTGGGCGGCAAATCTATTGGCCGCTGGCTGGCCCTGCCAATGCTGCTTGGCGCCATGACTGCCGGCGCCGAGGAGTCCAAGAAAGAGGTCGGCGAAATCAAACTGCTGGACCTGGAAGAGGTTGTAGTCACCGGCACTCCGGGTGGGGCCGGCGTACGTAAACTCGACGCCAGCTTCGCTATCACTACCGTTGACGAAGAAGCCATCAAACAGTTTTCCCCAAAGAGCACCGCGGATCTGTTTAAGACCATTCCCGGTGTTTGGGTCGAAAGCTCCGGTGGCGTCAGCGGCGCCAATATTTTCGTGCGTGGATTCCCCAGCACCGGTGATGCAGACTTTGTCACCGTGCAGGTGGAAGGTGCGCCCATCTATCCCCCCTCTACCCTCTCGTTCCTGGAAAACTCAACCCTGTTCCGCATTGATGAGACCATCGATGGCATGGAAGCGCTGCGCGGTGGCCCCAACCCCGTGTTCTCCAACGGCCAGCCGGGGCTGACCACCAACTTCCGTCTCAAGCAGGGCGGTGAAGAAACCGAGGGCATTCTCAAGTACAGCACCTCGGACTACGACCTGCAGCGTGTCGACGGGATGATCAGCGGCAAGATCGCCCCCGAGTTTTACTATATGGTGGGCGGCTATGTGACTCGCTCTCCCGGTATTCGCGACGCGGAATTCGATTCCGAAGAAGGCCACCAGCTCACTATCAACCTGACCAAAGAATGGGGTTCCGGTAAAGCCAACTTCTATCATCGCAACACCGACGACCACGGCACCTGGTATTTGCCCGTGCCGCTGGAAGCTCCGGGGGTAGACGCCGGTACCTTCACCTATGTCGGCAATACCACCAAAAAGCGCGCCGTAACCGTAAACGCTAATGGTGACCAGATTGTGTACGACTTTTCCCAGGGCCGCGGCTGGGACGGTAGCGTTACCGGCTTCAATATCGAACACGACTTTGCCAACGGCTGGACGGTTCGCAACCGCTTCAACATCACCTCCGGCGATGCCAACACCTACGGATTGGTGCCCTCCGGCGGTGCCGTACCCATGTCCGAA
This sequence comes from Pseudomaricurvus alkylphenolicus, assembly GCF_011683955.1. Classification (GTDB taxonomy): domain Bacteria; phylum Pseudomonadota; class Gammaproteobacteria; order Pseudomonadales; family Cellvibrionaceae; genus Pseudomaricurvus; species Pseudomaricurvus alkylphenolicus. The sequence goes on along the minus strand of NZ_JAAQPI010000005.1, from coordinate 163,675 downwards.
CTGGCCGCCGGTTTGACTGCGACGACGGAATTCTCAGACCGCACGCTGGATGGCGACGATTGGGTTCAGGCTGTGGGCTTCTGGGTGGTGGAAAAAGACATCGAATCCAAGAGCAACGACTTCAGCGTCAGCAAGACCTTGGATGACCACACGATTACCGCCGGTTACTACTGGTCCAAGTACAGCGCTGACGAGGTTTGGTCACTGGGCAATCAGGTGGCGTTTGAAGTCAGGGCCAATGGAGAGCCGTTAACCGGCATCGGCTGTAGCGATATTCCCGGGGCGGGATGCTGGGCCTACGGAATTGACGCGACCGGCGAAACCGAAACCAAAGCCTTTTACATTGCGGACGAATGGCAGATCAATGACGACTGGCGCATTGACGCCGGCATTCGCCGTGAAACAGCAGATACCGATTATCGTGTTGACTCCGGCCCCGGCTACGCCGACGGCAGTATCGATACCGACCGAAGCCTGAGCGATTCCAAAACCTCCGGCACCCTGGGCGTTAACTACACCCTGAATGAAGACTCCGGCATTTTCGGCCGCATTGGCCGAGGCTTCCGCTTCCCAACCTTTGACATGATTCGCGAAGGCCAGGAAGTGGTCCAGGAAATCGATCAGTACGAGCTGGGTTACAAATTTTCCGGTGACACCTTCGGTCTGTTTGCCACCTTCTTTTACAACGATTTTACCGGCCTGAACTTCACCCCCTTCCCCGGTGCACCCACCCAGCAATCCGGTGCCGAGGCTTACGGGGTTGAACTGGATGCGCAGTACGACAACGGCGAGAACTTCCGAGTATCTGTCAACGCCACACTGCAAAGCACCGAACTGACCGACACCGTGGCGGAAAACGAAGGCAACTCTGCACCTCGTCAGCCGGACTGGCAGATCCGCATCTCTCCCAGCTACGACTTCCACATGGCTGGAATGGAAGGTACTTTGTACGGTACTCTGACCGCTGTGGACGACCGCTTTGGTGATAACGGTAACTCCCAGGACCTGCCCGGTTACGAAAAAGTCGACCTTGGTGTCATCCTGCGGGTTAACGAGCAGGTTACCCTGCAACTGGTGGGCGACAATATAACCGACGAAGAAGGTTTGACCGAGGGTGACCCGCGTATCACCGGCAACGCCGCTGGCAACGGTCGCACCATTCTGGGCCGCTCCTACGTATTCAGCGCCAGCTACGAGTTCTGATCGCTTCTCACTGCATGTCGCAGTACGCTTGGCCGGTGCTCTGATGGGTACCGGCTTTTTTGTTGCCATAAGCTGCCGTTCGAATCGGCAGGGTTTTGCTCTCGCGTAGGTTGGATTAGCTTCGCTTCGCGGAGCGTAATCCGACGGTTCCGCCGGCGATGTTCGTTAGCTGCGGCCTGGTTTTTAACACCTTGGGATGTTGCTGCAACAGGCGTTCTATAAATGGCCGCCGCCAATTTAAACCTTCGGCGGATCGGTGGATTACGAAGCGCAAAGCGCTTCTAATCCACCCTACGTCGTGCGGCCGTTGCAGACATTTACGGCATCCCGCACCATGCAAAAGAAGGCAAAAACGTGAAGCTAAGGGCCGCTTCGAAGGGAGCACAGAGGTCTAATTAAGAAACCAATTGTCGATCAAAAGGGCCGATTCGGGGTATAACCATATGGGACCGTCTTCGCCATGGATGGCGAAGCAGAGCTACAGGGATGTATTCATGCGTGTCCCAGATGGTTATACCCCGAAGCGGACCGTTCCCGAACTATAAAAGAAAACGGCTCCCTTCGAAGCGGCCCACCACGATCCAGCTAGTGCACGAACAGAACACCATTCAATGTCCTCTGGCACAACAGAGACATTGCCGACCCAGTCGCGGTCGGAGCCCGCTGCTACGTACGTAGATAAATCCTGCCGGTACTGAACTTCCGGTTTTGGCACCAAGCAGAAAAAGTCTGCGGCTTTCAGTGTTAATATAATTCACTATTGTCAATGAAGCCGTAAGAGACTAACCCGGACAATTCTGAAGATTCAGAATCTGTCTGGCTTCCTCAGGCGTTGCAATGGACTTGTCGATTTCCGACACCATCCGTTTACTGCGCTCAACAAACTCCACATTAGACTTGGCCAGCTGTCCCTTGCGATAGAAGATATTGTCCTCCATACCGACACGAAGATGCCCTCCCAAAGCCAGAGCCGCATACTTGATCGGCAGATGCCCACGGCCAATACCCAAAGCCCCCCAGGTAAAATTATGCCCCAGGTTTTCACGGCAAATATCCAACAGGAACATCAGATTCTTCACCTCCGCCGTCATACCCCCAGGCGCCCCCAGCACAAACTGCAAATGCGGTCGCTCCTGCAGCAGACCCTTTTTCAGATAATGCAGCATGTTATAAACCATGCCACCATCAAAGATCTCAATCTCCGGCTTAACCTTGCACTCCACCATGGTAACCGCCAGCTTTTCCAGAAACTTGGGACTGTTTTCAAACACTGTGCTGTGAGCCCAGTTCATGGTACCGCAATCGTAAGACGCAATTTCCGGTCGCAGCTCCTGGAAGGGTTTCATCCTTATCTCATCATCCAACCCCAATCCACCCGAAGTGGTCAGGTTGATCACAATGTCACAACGGCTGCGAACCAGATCCACCGTTTCCTTGAACTTATCGAAATCCATCGACGCATTGAATTCATCGTCGCGAACATGTATGTGCGCAATCGAAGCTCCAGCTTCCCAGCAACGTACAATTTCATCCGCCTCTTCCTGCGGTGTCAGCGGAATATAGGGTGTATGTTCTTTAGTAGGCCAGGCGCCCGTACAAGCGACCGTCAGCAGTACTTTATCGTCGAGTGACATATTCAACCTCGTCTTAGTTATCAGAGTGTGGAAAAGGAGATTCAGTGACTTTTAGCAGGTACTGGATCAAGTTCTTGCGAACGCTGTCCGCCTGCTCCGGCGTCCAGTTTCTAAAGCCGCTACCGGTCTTCATACCGAGCTCGCCGGCATCTACCTTATTTATCAGTACCCGTGCCGGTCCCCGGTCGGCATTAAGATCTTCAAGCACAACACTGTGTATGTCCTGGGTCAGATCAAGACCCACCAAGTCAGCGTTTTCAATCGGACCCAAAACGGGTAATCGCATACCGAAACTGTTTTTGACGGCAACATCGATAGTCACCGGATCGCAGACCCCATCGTTAATAAGAGCGACAGCTTCCCGCCACAAAGCATGTTGCATGCGATTGGCCACGAAACCGGTCACGTCTTTCTTGACATGAATAGGCTTCTTGCCGACATAGTCGAGCAGCGCCATCATATTCAACACACAGGTTTCCGAGGAGCGATCCGACTGCACTACTTCGACCAGGGGAACCAAATAGGGTGGATTCCACCAGTGGGTGCCGATAATTCGCTCAGCCGTCTTCAAACCAGCGGCAATATCCCGAATCGGAATAACGGAGGTATTGCTGGCAAGAATGCAGGAAGACGGCGCGGCGACCACCAGCTCCGCAAATATTTTTTGCTTGATCGGAAGTTTTTCTGGTGCCGCCTCGATAACAAAATTAGCGTTGCTTACTTCACTGGCAAGATCATCCGCAATTCTGATGCATTCCAGGCAGGCGTGATTGAGCCCTTGCAGGTCGAGGTTGGCTCTGATTTTGTCCAGTGCAGTGTTTCGCGCCTCTTCAACCGGGTCACAGATCACCGTTGAGATGCCCTTTTGTGCAAACACTTGCGCGATTCCGCACCCCATCAAACCCGCGCCGACCACCACGATCTTGGCTGAGAGATAACGGGATTCACTTTCACTCTTACTAGTCATGCTTTTCTTCCTGCTTCTCCAGAAGTACGCCAACAAAGGCGATGCCGGCAAATACCAACATCATCACCACTACGCCACCCATCCACAGGCGGGTTACTGCCAGTTCTTCCATCATCAATCTCCTTTGGAGAGAAAATGGGCAATGCCCTGCCCCACCACAATAATGATCAGAATCAACAACGCGCTGCTTAAAAAGATGTCCCAGAACATAACGCCCTTCTCCTTAACTGTTGCCACCGACAGCCAGCTCTGCGTTGAACTTTTGATGGTACTCGTCAGATCGAAAGTAGCCGGCTTGTCCCGGAAACATCAGATTGGCAACAACCCCGACCACGAGAGTGACACCGAGAGTCACGTAGGCATTGGCGACAGAGGCCATGCCCAGAACTTCCGGCAAGGATGTGAAAGACCAGGCCGAATTGGTCAACCAGGCAGATATCAGCGTGAGAATTGCCGCCGCGGCACTGCGCTTCCATATAAACCCGAACACCACTACCCAGAAAATGGGTACCAGCCAGGAAAACAGCCAGTTCATGGCCGCCAGAATCGGTGGCAGATACGCGGCCACTGCCATGGCGATCGCTGCCAGAACCACGATGGTGATACGAATAACCCGGGTACATTCCGCTTCGTCAGCATCCGGCCGATAAAGCCGTTTGTAAATATCCATGGTGAAGATCGTGGCCGGCGACAGGCTGGTCATGGCAAAGGTAGACAGAATCGCCGCCAGAAAAGACGCCAGCAATAGCGCCGCCAGCCAGCCCGGCAACAGGTTAACCAGCATCGTGGTGGCCGCAACCTTTGGCCCCAGGGCTTCGAACTCCGGCATGGACTTGGCCGCCAGACCGATCACTACGGCAAAGACCCCGAACAGACCATTCACGGGTGCGGCAATCCAGAGCGCTTTTTTGATGGTCTTTTCGTCTTTTGCCGCCATCGTTGGTTGCAACAACATCTGGTTAATACCCTGGCTGAACACCACGGCAATCACTGTTCCCAGACCAAATGTCAGCAGTATCTCGGGCGTACCGTAGATACTTAACATAAAGTCATTGCCCGTATCGGTGTAGTAGTTGGCAACCGATTCGTAACTGCCACCGGGTAACTTAAAAGCTAAAAAGACGGTGGCCAGTATTAAACCGATATACATGACCACCGCGTTAACGAGGTTAACCCATCCGACTTCCTTGATACCGGCAAGAACCACATAGAAGATCCCGACAATACCACCAATGACAGCGCCGTTACTGATCTCCCAACCGGTCATGGAAGCGATAATGATGCCAATGCCCTGGGTTTCGATGGTAAGAATGCCAAAGATCACACCAGCCATGACGCAGGAAACCAACAGTCGAGTGTTGCGTCCAAAAAACGTTTCCAGAATTTCCGGAACGGTGCTGACACCCATACGTCGAACCCAAAGCCCGGTACTGGCGCAAACCACCACCAGCAGGATGACATGGGCGATGCTAAACCAGACCGCGGATGCACCTAGCGTCCAGGCCATTTCGAACACGCCGAGAATATGGGCAGTGCCCAACACCGTGAGTGCCATGGTGACTGCCACAACACTCACGGGCAGGGAACGCCCCCCCAGCGCAAAATCACCTTCCTGATGCGCGTGACCGGCTTCTTTGCGAGCGAGATACCAGCCAACACCGGCGATAACCGCTATTTCATAGACGAAAACGGCAATGATAATTCCGTATTGCATGGTACCTGCTCCCACTTATCCGGCCGTATATCCGCCATCCGCGTAAATGATATGGCCGGTATGGAAATCCGATGCCCTGGAACACAGAAACAGCAGTGGTCCCGCGAGGTCCTCCGGTTCACCGAGTCTGCCAATAGGCACCCGAGCCAGGAAGCCCTCGCGCACTTTGGTTGCTTCGTCGTTATCTTCAAACATCCAGGCCGTCAAAGGAGAACGAAAAACCGTAGGCGCGATGGCATTTACGGTGATGCCGTATTTGCCCCATTCACAACCCAGCGATTTCGTTAGACCGTCCGTCGCCGCTTTGGAAGCACAATACGCAGTGTAGCCCGCCGGATGACCGAGCTTGCCTCGCGCCGACGAGGTAAACACGACTTTGCCACCCCGCCCCTGTTCGATCATTCTTCGCCCTGCTGCTCTCGCCATCAACCAGGAACCGTCAACGTTAGCCGTCATGACTTTGTCGAAGCGTTCTTTATCCATATCAACAATCGGCGCGACATCATTCAGACCGGCGGCGAACACTAAAATGTCAACGCCGCCATAAGCCTGCACGGCGGCGTTGACGATCGCTTCGCAGTTCTCTTCCGAATCCGGACGACGGGCAACCTGAATCGATTCAATACCCTCGCTGCCCAGTTCTGTGGCCAGCTCTGCGAGGGTGTCGGCATTGCCAGCTGTAATGACCAGACGCGCGCCTGAATTTCCTAATGTCTGTGCAACGACTTTTCCGAATGAACCCGTCGCTCCCACCACAATGGCGGACTTACCACTGATATCAAAAAGCTGCTGTGGATTTTTTAACAATTCGCTCATCTTGCACCTTCCGGATAATTCATGATCACCAGCATCCATGCGGTACTGTTACCTCGATTGATGATTTCCCGCATTTCATTGGGGCCGATATAGCAGCTGTCGTTTTGTTTGAGTACGGTTTCTTCGCCGTCTTCCAAGACAATAGTGACTTCGCCGGACTGCACTACGTAGATCTTTTCCAGTGGAGAGGCGTCCATTTGCGCCCCCCCGCCAGGAAGAAACTGGGACAGTCCGACCCAGAATTTGCTGCTGTCGCTAGCGTCCCAGCCCTGCAATCGCAGGCCCCGCATATCGTAGTGCTTGGGAGCCTCGTAAGGCTTGGCGTCTTCAAATCGCGTTACCTGCACTGCACTTACCTCACTCGGTGGAACCGGTTTCGATGCGGTAATTACCGGTGGGGTCAATCATTGCAACCAGGCGAACAATACAACCGTCGCCTTTCTTCCAGCGCCACGGAAACGCCGCAAAAGTCACGCGCTTGCCGGTGACTTTATCAATATCACCACCAATATTTTCGAAACCACAAATGCCGTTCGAAAGAATCGCGTTGTGGCAGGGCTCCCACTCTGGAAAATCTTCCAGTACATCGCGACCGGTTTCGGCTTTGTACTCCGCGCAGACCTGGGGCAGAAGACCATGAGGAGCACTGGGACCGTGAGGTCCAATTGCGGTGGCCAGCGGGTGGTCCAAAGCTTGGGTGTCGTTGCCCACCATTTTGACTTTTTTCTCCACAAACCATTCACCGGCCTCTTTGCCAAAACCCGGTGCATAACCGTAGTAGTGAAGATTGTCACCGTAGTATTTGTGCCAACCGGTGTTCACGATCACGATGTCGCCTTCGCGCACGGTGGGAGTCGCCCTTTCGAGATCTTCCGCCGTAATCAACTCCCACTTTTTCTTGGGGATGTCCAGAACAACACCGGTACCGAAGAAGTATGGCAAGGGAACTTCGTCCATAAAGGGTGTTCCGGGTACCACATGGGCCGGTGCATCAATGTGGGTACCCGAATGCATCACCGTGGTGATGCGTTGCGTTAATACACCGCTCTTGGCCATGTTATGAAGACGCTCGATTTTTACATCTTCAAAATACGGCCAGCAGGGCTGACCCAATCCCCATGGATGACTGAGATCGTACATCTCCAGTCCCATGCGGTTGTTCAGATTGGATTCTTCAAATACACACAGACCTTCGTCGCGCCAATCGCCTTGTTCCCAACTAGTCATGAAAGTTTCCTCTTTGATTTATTACCACGCTTGGCATCAATTACTTGTACCGCAATATGGTCACCGCCAACCGCATGCAAATACAATAATACCTATTTGTACCGCATGTCAATCACTGAGTACCATATTGCAGTACATGTAAAATTTGCGGCACACGCAGGCTGCCCGCATAGCGGTACACAAATTCTTACCGCTGGGGTTATACTGCCGACCAATAGGAACCATCTGTTAAGGCAACAGGAAGAAGAGAGCCCCGTATGGAAAAAGAAAGCAGTTCACGTCAGGGAGTTCAGGTGATTTCCCGAGCGGCATCGATTTTGAGGGTTCTGGAAAATAAACCCGAAGGATTAAGTCTGGGTGCAATTGCCAAAGAACTGGGGCTGGCGCGCTCTACCGTACAGCGCATTGTCTATGCCCTTGATGAGGAGCGATTTGTGATTGCGGCCTCGCCCACCGGTCGAGTGAGATTGGGCCCGGGCCTTGTCTCTCTAGGTTCAGCGGCCAAATTGGATATTGACCGTTTGATCCTGCCTTACATGAAACAACTGTCTGAAGAGATTGGTGAAACAGTGGACCTGTCAGTTCGGGATGGAGACATGATGGTTTTTATTGATCAGATTGCCGCTGAAAATCAACGCCTGATGGCCATTTCCGCCGCTGGTCACGCCTTCCCGATTCACACCTGTGCCAATGGCAAGGCCGTATTGGCAGGCATGGACGAGGATAAGCTCGACGCCTTGCTGACACGCCCACTGAAGGCATTCACGAAAACCACCATTGCCAGCAAACAGAAGCTGAAGAAAGAACTGGCTTCCATTCGCGAAGCGGGCTTCGCCATCGATGCGGAAGAACACCAGGAAGGTATTTGCGCGGTGGGCGCCCAGATCTCCGCGCCTGATGGGCAGGTGTTTGCGTTATCGGTTCCGGTGCCCTCGGTTCGCTTCTATGGCAATGAAAACAGACTTGCCAAGAAGCTGATTCAGTATTGTCGGACCATTGAAAAGGCACTGGGAGGCGAAGCCTAGCTTATCAAAATCGATCTTTAGCCAGAAATATCAGGCCTGGTCTTAAAATATCCAATTCCACTCTGCGGAACTGAGTGCTACTATTGAGAGACAACAGTCTTTCAAAGTTTCACAATCAGAGGGTTCCCCCATGATTCGCGACCCAGCTATTCTGCAGCAACTCATCGACACCCTGGCGCGCTTTGTGCGCAACCGCCTCATGCCGGCCGAAGCTCAGGTTGCTGAAGAAGACGATATCCCCGGTGATATCGTTGAGGAAATGAAAGCCATGGGACTGTTTGGCCTGACCATCCCGGAGGAATACGGCGGTCTCGGTCTGACGATGGAAGAGGAAGCCCTGGTGGCCATGGAACTGGGCCGCACATCACCGGCGTTTCGCTCGATTCTCGGAACCAATAACGGTATTGGTTCCGCCTCGATCGTGTTCGATGGTACCGAAGAGCAGAAAGCAAAATACCTGAGTCGCTATGCCAGTGGGGAGCTGATTGGGTCATTTTGCCTGACCGAACCTGATGTCGGATCGGATGCGGCCTCGGTTCGAACCAGCGCTCGAAAACAAGGCGATCACTATGTATTAAACGGCACCAAGCGGTTTATCACCAACGCCACCCGTGCCGGCACCTTCACCGTTATGGCAAGAACCAACCCGGAGATCAAAGGCGCAAGAGGGGTTTCGGCATTTATTGTTGATGCGGATACTGCAGGCATCACCGTGGGTCCCAAGGACAAAAAAATGGGCCAGGCCGGATCACATACCGCCGACGTTATTTTCGAAGACGTAAGAGTCCCGGCAGCCCACCTGATTGGCGGCAAAGAGGGTGAAGGATTTATCACATCAATGAAAGTGCTGGACCGTGGTCGACTGCATATCGCCGCTGTCAGTGTCGGTGTCTCCGAACGTTTGATCGAAGATGCGCTGCAATATGCAGTGGACCGAAAGCAGTTTGGAAAACCTATAGCGGAACATCAAATGATTCAGGCTATGCTGGCCGACAGCAAAACAGAAAGCTATGCCGCAAAGTGTATGGTATTGGACGCAGCCCGCCAACGGGATGAAGGCGTTAATATCACCACTGAAGCGTCCTGCTGCAAACTGTTTGCAACGGAAATGGTTGGCCGGGTTGCCGATCGAGCGGTGCAAATTCATGGTGGTGCCGGTTATATGTCTGAGTACGCCGTCGAGCGTTTTTACCGGGATGTGCGTTTGTTCCGTCTATACGAAGGAACATCTCAAATTCAACAATTGGTCATTGCCCGCAATATGATTAAAGCGATTCAAGATTAGAGTCTCCTGCATTTCCCCGCCATTCTAAAGCAAGTACCACACCGCTAATCTGAAAATCTGATTTTCCTGTACCAGCCCCGACACCTGCTTCGGGGTTTTTATCTCCTTGCGCTATAACTCGTCATTTTCTCGCTACCAGAAACTCTATCTGTGGCGGTAAATCTGGGTTTCATCGGTTGACACTTCCAAACTACGGGAGTAACTTAACCTTATTGCGGTTTTCCTGTACCACAATACGGTCATAAAGATCAGTTGCAGCTCAGCGAAATTGAGCGCATTTGACCGGCGACGGGACGGCAGCAATACCCAAATCACAATAACGATACTGTTTGAGGAGAATCTGCGGATGAAAAATCCTTCCCCGAAAGCTTTCTTGCCTTGCCTGCTGGCAACGGCCGTTGCGACCGCCAGTGTGAACATCTGTGCCGCCGAACTTGAGGAAATTGTAGTCACCGCACAAAAGCGAGCCCAGTCGTTGCAGGACGTACCCGTCACTGTCTCTGCCCTGGATGGAGAGGCCCTGGACAAATTTGGGGTGGATGACTTGTTCGAAGTCGCCAATCTGGTTCCGGGTATGGTTTTCTCCCGCGCTCCTGATGATGGTCTGGCGTTGACGCTACGAGGCCTGGGTACTCCTGCGCGCACCCAATCTTTTGACCAGTCCGTGGCACTGTTTCTCGATGGTATGTTTGTGGGCAAAGGCCGCATGTACTCGTCAGCGTTTTTTGATGTCGAACGAATGGAAGTGATCAAAGGTACCCAAAGTACACTGCTGGGTAAAAACACCAGTCTTGGGGCCATCAGCATTGTGACCCAGAAACCCGGAGATACTCTGGGCGGTTTTGCGCAAGTCAGTCGCGAGTTTGAAAACGGTGGCTGGAGCCTTGATGGCGCCATCGATATACCCGTCAGCGATGACTTGAGTGTGCGCCTCGCCGCTCACGCCGTTGACCAGGATGGCTGGGTAGAAAACCTGGCCACCGGTCATGATTTACCCGCCGACGAAGACCTGGGCTTTCGCGCCACTGCTGTGTATTCACCTTCGGACAGCCTAACCATTACTGCGACTTACCAATATTCCGACAGCGAACGTCTAGGCAACGGATATCAGTACGTGGACAACGACGGTTACTTTACCGACGACGTACTGGCCATTATTGGTGAAGCGGATCTGGACGATACCAAAACCGCAATTTGTCCCGAGTGCCCCTCCAACGAGAGTTTTCATGAAACCAATGTGGACTCATTTAACCTGACCATTGAAAAGGACTTCGACAGCTTAACCTTTACATCTGTAAGTTCTTTTGCCACCTACGATATGGAGTTCTATGACGACTTCGATTTTGGTGCCGCATTTGATGAAGTTACCTACGTGCAAACGGGTGAAGTGGTCCCCTACAGTACCTACTTCTACCGCGAGGAAGAATACGACCAGTTTTCCCAGGAGCTGCGACTGACCTCTCCCGGCGGAGAAACCATCGACTATGTTGCGGGCCTGTTTTACTTCAAGAGCGATTGGGAATCATCCGAAGCCCAGCACTTCAATACGCCGAACTTCCCGCCGGTTGGCCCCACCGGGCAGATCTTTAACGGCTCATTTACCAATAACTTTGCCCAGAAAACTGAAACCTGGTCCCTGTTCGGCCAGGCGACCTACAACATTTCAGAAACCTTCCGTGCCTCACTGGGTTTACGCTATACCACCGAAGAAAAAGACGTGGTGTTTGAGCGTGTGCAGGGCTCCTTGGCGACACTGTGGAACAGTGTGATTAATCCTCCGTTTGATGCCCCTCTCTCATTCGAAGATGATTTCGTTAACGGCAATTTCAATCTGCAGTACGACCTCAATGAAGACGTGATGTTGTATGCCTCCTATGGACTCGGCACCAAGACCGGTGGGTTCGCTGAGTCCGCCGAAGTTCCTACTGCCGATCCGTCACTGGACGTGTCAGAAGGTGGCTCTGCGGTGAAATCCGAAGAGGCCAGCACCTGGGAGCTGGGCGCCAAAATGACACTGCTCGACGGCAGCATGAATTTAAATGTGGCCCTGTTCAGTACCGACATCACTGACTTTCAGGAAACCTCGTTCCAGGTCAGTGGTGGATCCGCCGCCTTCCTGACCCGTAATATCGATGTGGAATCCGAGGGTATGGAAATTGATGGACAGTGGCAAGTCACCGAAGCCCTGTTACTCAGTGGCGGTGTTACCTACGCAGACAGCATCAATGCCGATGATGGCTCAACGCTGGCACAGGCACCAAAACTGACCGGCAGCCTGGGCTTTCTTTACGAAGCTCCCCTACCCGCCCTGGGACTGGACTTTAGCGCCAACAGTTTTGTGCGTTATCGCGACGATATGGTCAGCCAGATCAACGAGACCTTTCCATCAGACAGCCTCACCACTTGGGATCTGACGCTGGGGTTGCGCTCTCCCGAGGAAACCTGGTCTGTGAATTTGATTATGCAAAACCTGGCCAACTCCCGAGCCAGCGATTTCAGTGGACCTCCAGCCGGACCCGTGGGCGCGCTGTTTGGTGCCCCGACCGGTGACCAGGGGATTACTTCTGAAACTCTGAATGCACAACGCACTATCAAGCTCCAGGCTCGCTACAACTTTTGATCCTGGGAATATGTTCGTAGAACAATAATCAAATACGGTACACCTATATCGCAATGCGGTATAGGTGTGTTAAGATAGTGACGTTCCATATACAGAAGTCGAAGTTAAATGTCTGATTCCAACTCATCCCGCCAGGGGGTACAGGTCATCTCCCGCGCCGCCAGTATTCTGAGAACGCTGGAGCGGCATACGCAGGGACTGAGTCTGGGCGCCATCGCTAAAGAAACCGGGCTGGCACGCTCCACCGTGCAACGCATTATCTACGCGCTGGAAACAGAGGGATTTGTGATTGCCGCCTCACCCGGAGGACGCGTGAGACTCGGGCCCGGGTTGGTATCACTGGGCTCTGCCGCCAAGGCCGATATTGACCGGGTGATTTTGCCCCATATGAAACGACTGTCAGAAGAGGTGGAAGAAACAGTCGACCTGTCCGTGCAAGACGGCGACATGATGATTTTTATAGATCAGGTCACTGCACAAACCCAACGCTTGCGCGCGGTATCCGCAGTAGGCAACGCCTTTCCAATCGGCCGCTGTGCCAACGGCAAGGCCGTGTTGGCCAACTTGCCAAAGGAACAAGCCATTCAACTGTTGTCATTACCGGGAGATCAACAATCCACAGGTCGTCCAATGCAACCACTGCTGGATGAACTGGAATCGATTCGGGCTTCCGGTGTAGCCTTTGACCGCGAAGAACATTTAGAGGGTATCTGCGCTGTGGGCGCAGCCGTCGATGACCCTTATGGGCGCAATATTGCGTTGTCTATTCCCGTACCTGCCGTGCGCTTTTACAAGAACGAAGAACGGCTGGCAAAGAAACTGCTTCAATATTGCACCATCATCGAGGCCGCCTTGGGGCGATCTTAGGCCTCCTGCCCCAGTCGCTCGGACATGGCCTCGCGCATTTTAAACTTCTGGATTTTTCCTGTCACGGTCATAGGGTAATCATCCACAAATTCAATATAACGGGGAATCTTGAAGTGGGTGATATTGCCTTTGCAGTAGGCTTTCACCTCAGCGTCGGTAAGCTCCATGTCGGGCATTAACTTAATCCAGGCACACACTTCTTCTCCCATTCGCTCATCGGGAACTCCGAAAACCTGCACTTCCTGAATGGCGGGGTGCCCGTATAGAAACTCCTCCACCTCACGCGGGTACACATTTTCCCCTCCACGAATCACCATATCCTTGGTGCGACCGACCACACGTACATAACCCTCGGCGTCCATAATGCCGATATCACCGGAATGCAACCAGCCGGCAGAGTCGATAGTCTCAGCGGTTTTTTCCTCGTCGTTCCAGTAGCCCAGCATCACCGAATAGCCGCGCGTGCAAATCTCACCCTTTTCACCGATGGCAACGGGTCTGCCCTCTGCATCGGCGACTTTCACTTCCACCCGTGGAAACGCCTTGCCTACCGTTTCAATACGTTTAGCCACTGGGTCCTGTGGTTTGGTGAGGTGATTTAGCGGACTCACTTCGGTCTGCCCGTAGCCAATCAGAATATGCTCCATATGCATATCGCCCATCACCCGCTTCATCACTTCTTCAGGACAGGGAGCGCCGGCCATGACGCCAGTGCGCAAGCTGCTGAGATCGAAACTGGCAAACTCCGGGTGATCCAGTTCGGCAATAAACATGGTCGGCACACCGTGCAATGCCGTGCAGCGCTCTTTCTCAATCACCTGCAAGGTGGTGAGGGGATCGAAAGCATCACTGGGATACACCGCCGCCGATGCCGTACTGATACACGCCAGGGCTGCCAGTACCATGCCAAAACAATGATACAGCGGCACGGGAATACAGAGCCGATCATCCGGGGTGAAACCCATGGTCTTGGCAGTAAAGTAGCCATTGTTAAGGATATTGCAGTGGGTCAGCGTGGCACCCTTGGGTCTACCCGTGGTACCGCTGGTAAATTGAATATTGATGGGGTCATCCGGTTTTAGTTCCGTCGACAACTCCAGCAATCGCTGCGCTTCGGTGTCGCCACCCATCTCACACACGGCGCCAAAATTAAGCATCCCGGGCGTATGGGCCTCACCCATGCGAATAATCATGCGCATATGGGGTAACTTTTGCAGCTGTAGCTGGCGGGGATCGGCCTCGTTGAGTTCAGGCGCCAACTCCTGCAACATGTCCAGATACATGCTGGTCTTAAAACTCTCCGCCGCGATAATGGCTTTGCACTCCACTTTATTGAGCGCGTACTCCAGTTCATAGATACGATAGGCCGGATTGATACACACCATTATCGCGCCAATCTTGGCGGTTGCGAATTGGGTCAGGCACCATTCAAAACTGTTGGGCCCCCAGATACCCACTCGGTCTCCCGGCTTGATACCGAGCTTTAGCAGACCTGTCGCCAGTCGATCAATTTGCTGTTGGAATTCCCGGTAAGTCCAACGAATATTCTGGTGCGAAACCACCAGTGCTTCACTATCAGGGTGTTGCTTCACCACACGATCAAAGTAGTTGCCAATGGTTTCGTAAAGCAGCGCTTCGGTGGCGTCGCCACACATGTAACTTTGGTACAACCCCGGACTTGACTCAGTCATCTCAGTAGACCTCATATTGATACGTCTTCCAGACAGTAGTTTCGAATTGTTTTTCAGTTAAGTTGTATGTTCTAAATATTCTTTTCCAATCATCGTAAACTCCTTTTTCATTTTCGGTACCGTGGAAAAAGGCCCGGCCAGTGTTTTTTAGCCATTGAAAAAACGGCCGGGTATAAGACTGCCTGCTCTTGCGAGATCCTACACAGGGGCACTCAGGTACCCCCTCAGGCAGTTGTCTGGAAAAGAAAGCGGGCTTCAATAGTCGTACTAAAAATCGTAAGTCAACTCCAGACCATAGGTTCTCGGTGGCGTCTGGTAGTAGTTTCTCACTCCAATGGCACTGACGTTAATACCGAAGTCATAGTAAATCTCGTCCTTCAGATTGCGGCCAAACAGAGACACCTTGAGGTTTTCATCCGGGTTGGTAAACACCACACTGGCATCAAACAGCTCGTACTGGTCAACCGGCAAGGTGTTGAGATCGTCGGCAAACGTCTGGTTCACAAAGGAGTACGAAAGACGCCAGGTCAATGCCCCCTTATCGCCCAGTTCCATATCGTAAGTCACCGCAGCGTTGGTGGTCATCTCAGGCACCATGTTAAAGTTGATGGCGCTGGCATCTTTACCGGTGCGGGCAGTGGCGTAGTCATACTCATCGTATTCGGCATTGATCCAGCCGACGGAGCCTTCCAGAACCAATTGGTCGGTCAGCATCAATACAGCGTCGAACTCGACCCCTTGAATAGTTGCCGTTGCCGCATTAAGAATCTGCTGACCACCGGAAGTGTTCAATACGGTGCGCTGCAGATCGTCGTATTCGTTTTGGAACAGTGAGAAATTAACGTGGGCCTTACCGTCCATCAGGGTGGACTTTACGCCGATTTCCAGAGCGTCTACCACTTCTTCATTGTAGGGTCCGGGCGCCGACGCCTGATCAGGTGTACCGAAGGTCAGGTCGGTAAAGCGAACATTGTAGCCGCCGCTGCGGAAACCACGGCTGTAGCTGGCAAACGCCATGATGTCTTCATTCACGTCCCAGGTCAGGCCCACCTTGGGGGAGAAGTTGTTCCACTTTTCATCGTCGAAAAACGCTGGCTCACAATCACTGAGGCTGGCTTTG
Source organism: Pseudomaricurvus alkylphenolicus (assembly GCF_011683955.1). Taxonomy (GTDB): domain Bacteria; phylum Pseudomonadota; class Gammaproteobacteria; order Pseudomonadales; family Cellvibrionaceae; genus Pseudomaricurvus; species Pseudomaricurvus alkylphenolicus. Next base: position 147,506 of record NZ_JAAQPI010000005.1, on the reverse strand, counting down.
ACCTCGAAAGGCGCCAGTTGTGTTGCACAGTTTCCCGTCGCATTGGGATCACCGATAACACCCACTTCTGCATCTTTGGTTTCGGTGCTGAAACGCCCGCCCAAAGTCAGCACCAGGGAATCGGTCAAATTGATATCGGACTGCGCAAAAATTCCGGCCGTTGAATGATCAATGGTGGAAACGCCCCGGCGGTCAACAACGTCCAGCAGCAGGCGTCGTTCCGCGTAGGTGTATTCCTGTTCGAACAGATAAACGCCGGCGGTGAGTGATACATTATCGGTCAGGCTACCGGCCCAGCGAACTTCCAGGCTCAGTTGGTCCTGGTCGATGCCGGTACCGTCGGCAAAGTGAAACAAAGTATCCACATGGCCATCGATATCAGTAACGACTCGTTGCTCCAGATCCCGGTATCCCAAAACGGTGGTCAGCTGACCATCCCACAGTTCCCAATTGGTTTCCAGCATCAGGTTGACCCACTCCAGATCACTGCTGCCTTTGTCACCCTGCAAGGTGGAATCGTCTTTGTAGGGGTCGGCGAAATAACCGTCGTCAGCCGTCCAGAACAGACGAGTACCCAGCGCGTCACCTTCCATATCGCCGTATTCTGCAATCAGCGCAGCATCAAAGTTTTCTCCCTGATAAGTCAGCGCGGGACGAACCAGCAAAGACTCCGCAGCGCCCTGCTTGCCGCCAATGGCTTTGTTATCCCAGTAGCCTTCGTGATCTTTGGACAGAACGGCGAGCTTTGCACCCCAGTTGTCGTTGAGCGGACCGCTGACCACTACCGAAAAGTCCTTGCGCTCATGACTGCCGACAGTTGCACGTAAACGTCCTTCGAATTCATCGCCCGGGCGGGTTGAACGCATGGAGATGGCGCCACCGGTCACGTTGCGACCAAACAGGGTTCCCTGCGGGCCGCGAAGTACCTCAATAGATTCCAGGTCAAAAAGATCGGTCACCACGCCATAAATGGTACCGTAGGAAATACCGTCCATCACCACACCCACAGCCGGGTCGGCGGACGGGATACTCTGTCCCACCGTACCCATTCCGCGAATGGCGAAGTTCGCCACACCCGGTGAAGTCGCCATGGGCGTCAGGTTGGCGTTGGGTGTGTTGAGGCCAATGTCGGTCAGATTAACGGCGAACATAGCATCCACCTTGTCACCTGAGTAGGCCGTAATGGAAATGGGCACATCCTGCACCGCCTCAGCGGCGGATTTCTTCTGCGCCATAACTTTGACTTCTTCAATCAGGCTGCCGAGCCGACTCTCCGCCTGGGCAATGGAGCTGACAGCCACAGACGTGGCCAGCAAGGTTTTTATCCAAACGTTGGCATTGTGCTTCGCGTTCATTCGTCTCTCCCTTAAAGAGCATCAGTGGTTACAGGCTCCGTTGTTGTTTATATAGGGTTCCCGGCTCTTGTTGGCCGTGGTTATGGAAGTTGGAGCCTCTGTAGAGCACTATCCTCCATCGGCGATATTGGCGCTATTCGTCAGGCGAACATCGCTATTCGTTTGGCGAACACTGTATGAAATATCGGAACAGGAGGGCTGGAAACGAGCGCTGCTCCCCCTTTTGGGTCAGGGAGGATGTGCGGTTTCCTCGGCAACGCTATTTCGAGCGCGCGAGAGTCTCTGAGGGAGTACAGCCGTATTGCTGCTTATAAAGGCGTGAGAAGTGGCCAAAACTGGCGACTCCGTGGTTGAGCAGGATCTGACTCACTTGTTGGCCGTCTCCCGCATGCTTCAGGGCTTCATGAACCCGACGCAGCCGCTGCACACGAATGTATTCGCTGGGTGTGGTATCCAGGTAGCGCAGAAAGCCTTTTTGCAGGGTTCGGGCCGTGACCCCCACCGCGGAGGCCATGTCTGCGAGACTAATGCTCTGGTCCATGTGCTCTTCGATATAGGCGATGGCTCGGCGCACATGTCGCGGACCGGTCACCGTGACATCCTGATTGAGTAAATCGCTGTAGTTATGGGGCTGAGTGGTTAGCAGCTGGGAAACCAGCATATCGCTGGCGTGGGCCAGAAAGGGTTCGCTGCGGGCCAAAGGGTCGGTCAAAGACAGCTGACTGGTCAGGTAGGATAAGGTACGCCACCAGGCATCAGCGCTGCTCTGTTGAGAATCGCGGTTCATCTCCAGATCAAAGCGCAGGGGCTCAATCACTTCGCGGTTGAGCAGCTGGCTGAGTTTGCGCTCCATTTTGTCCCGCTCGATCATAACAATCAGGCGATTGCTGCCGCTGTGCAGGAACATTCGATAGTCCGTGGCGGGGGACACCACCACAGTGCTGCCTTCGCTGGTTTGGACCTGATCACGTCCCAGGGTGATTTCTGTGTGGCCACGCAGTGTGGTTTGGGTAAAGAAATAACGATCGGATTCCGGATTGACCTTAACATCGGCACCGTAGCAACCACAGATAAGCGCCATTTCGTTAAAGAACAGGCCATCGTATTGGGTCGCCATGTCGTGCCCGCTGGCCACAATATCCATGGAATGGCGACTGAAATTGCGCGAAACCAGATCCTCCGCCTCTTCGATATCGGAGGACTGAAACAGGGGAAACTTGCTCAAAGGATTGGCGACGTCCCACTGTGGGTTCAGTGGCTGCATATTTCTTCTCTCTGCTTTTACTGCCCGGAATCTCTTTGATCCCGATTTATTATAGTTGAGTTACGGTACCACTTTTGCAAGCCGTCTGCACCGTGAGCGTGCATGGGCGTGACCGCCCTGCTCAGATTGGCTATACTGGCGGCCTTATATGACCTTTAATTGCCCATTGACTCTGGGCGCAATTCAATAGACCATGAAGTCATAAGCAGATTGTTCATAAAAGCATCAATTAAAAGAACATCAAACGATAATAACGATTTAAGCGACCTCATTTGCGTCTGCTGAGAATGGACTCTGACCGCTGCACCTTCGGGAACCCGACACAAAGGCTCGCGCATATTATTAGCAGGTGCCACATTGCAAAGTCTCGATTTGCAGAACCACGATATCCCGCCGTCGGCGTATCTCGCCCCTACCAACAAGCTGCTTGCTCTGCATACAGCCAGAGTTGCCATTGCTTATCCGGCCCTGTGGGCTGTCATTGCATTATTTGCCGGTTACTTTAACGCATTCCCGGCGGAAAGCCTCGGTGTATTGCTGCTGTTTAGCGCCATTGCAATAATACGCGTCTGGCAATGCCGTCAATTGGGGGACAGCACTCAGGAACTCTGGTTGCGCTGGCACGTGGTCCTGGGCATGACCAACGTCACCCTTTGGGCCGCGCTGAGCTCACTGGTCCTGCTGCATGAGGGAGAGTCCATTACGGCGGTCGCCTGGTTGTTTGCCAATGCCGGCATTATCAGCGGGGGTCTGGCCTATATGGGCATTGTGCCCGCGCTGGCGATTGTGTTTCTGACAGTCATGCTGGCCCCCATCGGTGTTATGGTTTGGGCAAGTGATGTAGAGGGGATCAACGTATTGGCGGTGACGACGGTTATCTTCTGGTTGCAGATGTGTAACATGTCGATTCAAAAGGGCAGGCAACACCATAAAAACCTGACAGACCGCTTTCTGCTGGAACAACACGTCGAGCGCTTCAAGACCATGAGCGAGCGCGATCCCCTGACAGGCATCGCCAACCGGGGCTGTTTTGAAACAGAACTGGATCGCGAGTGGAATCGCGCCCGCCGTACCGGCAAGAATCTGGGTCTGATCTTTGTCGATATCGATAACTTCAAACAGATCAATGACGGCTTTGGTCATCCGGTGGGCGATCAGTGTTTGATGCGCTTGGCGTTACGATTGGAGCAAACCGTGCGCCGCCCGACGGATTTGGTCGCCCGCTATGGCGGTGAAGAGTTTGTCATTCTCTTGCCGGATACGGATCAATCTGGCGCACATCATATTGCTGAGTCTATCCGTGAAAGCCTGGAGTCCAACCCCCTGTTGTTTGATGAATTTGAACTCTCGCTCACGCTAAGCGCTGGCGTAGGTTCTACCCGGCCTGTGGTAAACAATGATAAGGCGACCTTTATCAAGCGCATCGACGATGCGCTCTATCGAGCCAAACAAGGTGGCCGCAATCGAGTGGAGCTGGCCCAGGAAAATCAACCCGGTAAAATCGCTGCGGTTCAATAAGCCTCAATAGGTATTGGCTGAGCGGGCTTCATCCTCCAGCACCAGCTTCAATTGTTCGGTAAATGCCGGAGCCAACGATTGATGGCGCACGTGAAGATAGGGAAACGCATCCGTTTTCAGCAGTGAATTCACAGCGAACAAGGGAGTCTCCAGGGTGAGGTTATCCATTGCCGAGCTGATGCTGGTAGACTCCCCGAGAAAGAAATCGATGCGCCCCGCCGACAACATCTTAAGCCCAATTGCCGTATCGGTAATGGCACTGACTTTAAGGTGCGGCAAGCGCTCCAGCAGTGCCCTCTCTTCAATGGTCCCTCGAACATAGGCAATGGGCGTATTCGCGGGCAACTGCTCCAGCCCCGAAAACTGCAATCCGGGCTGGCGGGACCACAACTCACTTTGCACACCGGCAACCGGCAGATCAATGCGCACCACGCGACCGGGCGCCACCCGCTCCAGAGCCTGACGTCGGCCACAAGTTGCATCGATGCGACCGGCGAGCAGCTCTGCGTTTTCTCTCGCACGCGGCAGCGCAACTATCTTCAAGCGGTAGCCCAATGCTTCGAACGCCCGCTTGTAGTAGCGTGTGGCGCGCTGGTACAAGGGCGATGCCGGTGGAAGCGAGCAGGACATAACAATGGTATTCTGCGTCAGCCGCGGCAACTCTTCGTGTTGGAAAGGTCGATAAGGCGCCTCGTTGATACGCTGCTGCACCGCGGCACTGATCATTGTCTCCAGCGGTTTTTGTGAGGGGTGCAGAAATACGTATACCGGAACACTGGTGAGTTGCTGCTGAGGTTGCAGCGGTCTGCGATGATGCAGATGGTAGTGACTGAGTGTAGCTTCGTAGACCCCGATCAGGTCCAGCTCACGTCGGTTGTATGCCCTCAACATCTCCTCCAGCGATGGATAAACTCGAGTGTTGGTATAGCCAAGATTAACCGCCAGTTCCTTGAGCGGCATCACGGTAGCCATGACACCCACTCGCAGCTGACTGGGATCACCGGGTTGCTCACCCTCCCCCCAGAGGGCAAAACGGGCACTGCGAAAGGCCGGTTTCACCTGAATCAGACCGGTGTCCTGCATGGACTCTCCAAACGCCTCTGTGCGACCGCAATCACCAGCCACTTCGCCACGGCGCAACGCCTCGATACCGGCTGCGTGGTCGACCGTCGTCAAGCTTGGTGAATATCCAGTACCCTTCAAGGCCTGCTGAAGAATCTCCAACAGGTACTGATAATCGGGCATATCATCCGAACTCAGACAGACAAAGGTCAGAGGTGTCTCTGGCGACGCGGCTGATGCTGAGTGATCATGAATGACGGCATTCTTTTGCGGAGTCGCCTGAGGGGCTCTATCTGCCGCAATCGTTTTTAACCAACCCACAGATACACCCACCAGAATCGCCAGGCCCGCAAGAGCAATGCGACCTGAGAGAGACCTTGGGATGGGGGAAGTTGGGATCATGCGGCCTTGTGAAATTCGTTGTTATCGTGGGTTGGCTCAAACAAAGCGGCGCACATTATACGGCGCGTAAATCAACATTTGAACCAAAAATGCGCGACCTGAACGCACTTTGTTATCAATTTGCTGCTTTTCTGTGACCTTAATATGATAATTGGTCTTACAACTTTTTAGTTTTCGGCAACACCCGTGGGGTTGCCGCCCTAGTCTACCCGATAAAACCTGCGGCAGGCGTCAACCCAAAGTTGACAGCAATCCCCCGCCGCGTCTGCTTAGGCCCCCGTCAATCTTTGGCTTTTCGCTCCTTGGCCGCCTCCTCTTTGGCCCGGGCCCGGGCCAGAGCGGGCCGTTCATTGAGGCGGTCGCGGTAGGCTGCGAGATTGTCGAATTCCAAAGGTTGATTGAAAGAGACACCCCAATTGAGGGTATGCCCCAGCAGGATATCCGCCGCGCTGAACTGGCTGCCAAGAATGTAGGGATTGTCGCCGAGACCACCGGAAAGCAGTTTCAGCGCCTTTTGGTACTCCCAGGCAGCACAATCAAAGATGGCCGGCACACGATGCTCTTCGGGTAGGGCGAAGCGGTGTTTACCCAAGGTCCAGAGCGGCTGCTCCAGTTCGGTCAGTGCGAAATAGCACCACTGGTCGTGACGGGCGCGATCTTGGGTACCCGCCTTTGGCACCAGGCCGCTGTGCGGGTGTTTATCTCCCAAGTAGGTCACAATGGCACCGGATTCCAGCAACACCAGGTCACCATCCTGCAGAGCCGGCACCTTTCCTGACGGATTCACCGCCAGGTACTGCTCCGAGCGGTTTTCCCCCGCATAAAAATCGATAGGATCAAATTCATAGTCCTGCCCTACCTCTTCCATCATCCAGGTAACGCGGGTTGAACGGCTTTGGGGTACTCCAAACACTTTCATGATGACCATTCCTCGTCAGGTTTTTAACAATCACGCAAGGCGAGCTCCGCCGGCAGATACGAGCGCAAATAAGCGATACCTGCACGCTTCGCCTCCGCCGCCATGGACGGGGTGATGTGATTATGGTGAATCATCGACAAGCAATACATCAGGTCAATGATTTCAACGGTAAAGAATAGAATGTCTTCCCGATTTGGCATCTTGGGAACATCGAAAAACAGATCAAGATAATTGAGCATCAGCTCACCGATACGGCGGTCGTTTTCCCGATCTGTGCGTTTATATTGCGGCGGTGTCTTGCCACCGATCAGCAACTGCCGCGCATCCGGGCGCTCGGCATAGAAGGTGACAGCGCGATCACAGAAGACTTCGATGGCGTCTTCCCACCGCTTCAGAGAATGCCCTTCCAGAGGCTGCGCCAGACATTCGAGCAGCTCTTCGCCTATACGCTTGGTAAGAGCTGAGTAGACGTCAGAAATATTGGCATAAAAATGATAGGCCGAGCCCTTAGGCACACCGGCGTGCAGGGCCACTTCGTTAAAAGTGATCTCCTCCAGTTCCTTCTCTGCCAATAACTCCGCGGCCGCGTTCAGCAATAAATCGCGTCTGGCCCTGCCTCGGGCCTGGGTACCGGATCGGCGGGTTCGTTTGGGGGTTAGCTGTTGTTCGCTCATTTGATTTTCCGCCGTTTGCTTTCGCGCGGATACTCCCATTTGATCAGACACCTAAAACTCGACCATAAGACCAGTTTTAATTAGACGATCATAATAGGAGGTACGATTACGAGGGTCAAATTCAGGCCGGTTACAAATTCATACTGAGGTGATCCCAGGGACTTGCCTGTTCCAGCTCGTAGGCCAGTTCCAGAAGCATTCGCTCTCGCCCTACCCCTGAGGCGAATTGGACTCCTATGGGCAGGCCGGCTTGACTCCTCGCCAGAGGCAGTGAGATCGCCGGCGCACCGGCAGCGTTTTGAAACAACGTAAAAGGGGCAAAATTCTGCAGTCGCTCGTAGGCAGTCTCAAACTCCACGTCGGGACCGAGATGTCCGAGCACAGGCGGTGTAGTGCCGAGCGTTGGGCTCAGCAATACATCGTACTTCTGGAAAATCTGCTGATATTGCGCTTCGAATTTCCTCAACCGTGAAAGCACCAGGGGCAGTTTCCACAACTGGCGAGTCGCGCGTTTCGCCAGCGCCCGAGTCCAGGGCTCTGTGTATTTACGCAGGTATTCGTCACCCAGTGAAGTTTTGCCAAACCAATAAATAGCAAATCCCAAGAAGGCCCAGTAATGGGTAAAATCGTCAACCAATCTTGGGGAAAACGGGCAATCAATCTCCTCCACAAAATGTCCCAGATTCTGGCAAAGCTCTGCCACAGACAAGGTCGCGTTTTCGACTTCGTGCTCGCAGCGGCTGCCATCAAACTTGTTGACAAAAACCCCGACCCTGAGGCGTTCTTTGACAGGATGACGTACCTCGCCGATGGCCGGCAATGCAGAGTTGGTAAAATGCTGTTCCGCCCCATAGAAAAAAGCGGCCGTGTCCCTGACCGTTCGCGTCAGTACACCTTCGACCGTCACTCGAAGCGGCAGGGTTTCCATGGAGGTTGTACTTAACAACCGACCTCGGGAGGGTTTAAGCCCCACCAATCCGCAGCAGGATGCCGGTATTCGAATCGAGCCGCCACCGTCGTTGGCGTGGGCGATGGGTACCACTCCGGAGGCCACCAATGCGGCCGAACCGCCCGATGATCCGCCGGCAGAATAATCCGGATTCCATGGGTTGCGGGTGGCGCCGCCCAACAGTGGCTCCGTAGTGCCAGTCAGCCCAAACTCGGGCATGGAGCTTTTACCCAACACCACCACGCCGGTGGATTCATACTGACGCACAAACTCGGACGATTCGATTTCGTATTTGATGGGAATCGATAAAGACCCCTGCCGGGTCGGCAGGCCTTTGAAGGGGTGGTTATCCTTGACATACGTCGGCACCCCACTAAAAACGCCGGGAGACAATTGACCGACTTTGTTCCTTGCCTGAACTGGGCAATCTGCCACAATGGCATTGAGCCTGGGGTTGATTTTCGCCGCCCGGTCCATCGCCGCTTCCATGACTTCGCGAGCCGTCACCTCTTTGTCGGCGATGGCCTTGGCAATGCCAACGGCATCTAAGGTTCCCAGGGCATCGTCGTCAAAGGTACTCAGGGTGCCGAACCTCAATGTCATCTAGCTGCGTCTCCTTTTTCACGGCCAAGGGCAATATAGCCCAGGCGCGACAGGAGAACCAGCATAGAATCACGAGCGCAGGTCGAGGACTATAGAGAGGAAGAAAAGGAGGGAATTGACTGGCGGGCATTTCGACCGCCAGTCTGGTCGGTACCGGCTATTACCGTTCAGACAATGCCAGTACCACTCGTCAAAGAATCTCAATCTCGGAGAAGCTGTAGACGGCTTCGGCATCGGTGTAGTTGGGAATGTCCGCATTGATGGTTTTGCCTTCGGCGCCGGTGGCGGCTTTGAAGGCATCAAGACTTTCAAACACCAAATCCACCGAGGCAAACTCCCTGGCATCACCCATGGGTTTATTGGCGGCGCCGGTGCGCAGAACGATCTGTTTAAGCCCGTGAGGACCAAACTTTTCTTGCACCAATGCCAGATGACTGCCGGTGTAGTAGTCCATGTCAAACCTGGCGCCTTCAACGGCGGGATAAGTCACTGTGAGACTGAACATCGTCATAACTTCCTTTTACTGTTGTTTGGATTCCACCAACGTCATGATGCTGTAGATGGCGACGGGTTCATCATTCTGATTCTTCACCTCGATGTCCCACTCCACCACACCGGTGCGCAGATCTTCATCCGGACGCTTGTCCTTAAGGATCTTACGCTTACAGGTAATGCGTGTCTGGATAGTGTCACCAATACCCACAGGCTCGATAAAGCGCAGGTTTTCAAGACCGTAGTTGGCAATAACGGGACCAGGTGCGGGATCCACAAACATACCGGCTGCAGCGGAAATAATCAGATAGCCGTGCGCCACACGCTTGCCAAAGAAGGAGTCCTTGGCTGCCATTTCGTCAAAGTGCGCGTAAAAGTGATCGCCGGAAACACAACCGAAGTTAACAATATCGGCTTCGGTGATCGTGCGACGGTGGGTAACCAGGGTTTCACCGATACGCAGGTCTTCAAACTTGCGACGGAACGGATGCACGTCGGAAGTCAGCTGCTCGGAGCCCGGATTGAATTCCTTGGTAATAGCGGTCAGGGTGGTTGGGCTGCCCTGGATTGCCGTACGCTGCATATAGTGCTTCACTGCGCGCAGGCCGCCCAGCTCCTCGCCACCACCGGCGCGACCGGGACCCCCGTGAACCAGTGTCGCCAGCGGAGAACCGTGACCGGTGGATTCCTTGGCACACTCCTGGTTCAATACCAGCATACGGCCATGATAAGCCGCAGTGCCCAGAATGACCTTGGCAGCGATATCATTATCAGCCGTAACCAGAGATCCAGCCAGTGAACCCTTGCCCAGTTTGGCAATGGCGATGGCGTCCTCGGTGCTGTCGTAAGGCATCAGTGTGGAAACGGGACCAAAGGCCTCTACCGCATGAGGAGTTTCTTCGGTCAAGGGCTTGTCGCAGTACATCAGCGTCGCCGGGAAGAAAGCGCCCTTGTCGGCATCGCCTCCGACGATTTCAAAATCACGGCTGCCGCCGTAAATGATTTCGGAGGACTGTTTCAGTTCCTCAACTTTCTGCCACACGTCTTCCATCTGCGAACGCCCTACCAGAGGCCCCATGCGCACACCCTCGACGGATGGATCACCCAAAGTGGCCTTGGCGAGACGGGCCTGAAGTGCTTCGGACACAGCTTCAACGCGATTCTGGGGCACGATGGCACGGCGAATGGCGGTACACTTCTGACCGGCCTTGACGGTCATTTCCGTGGCAACGCCTTTCACAAACAGATCAAATTCCGGAGAGCCCGGCTCAACATCAGTGCCCAGAATACTGCAGTTCAGTGAGTCCGCTTCCATCGTGAAGGGAATGGAGTTGGCAACGATATTGGGGTGGGTCTTGAGCTTCTGGCCGGTGGAAGCGGAGCCGGTAAAGGTCACCACATCCTGTTCGTTGAGATGATCCAACAGGTCGCCCACGCTGCCGCTGATCAGCTGCATGGCGCCTTCAGGCAAAATGCCGGAGGCGATAATTTCTTTCACCATCACTTCGGTCAGATAGCCGGACGCCGTACCCGGCTTGACGATCACCGGCATACCGGCGGCCAGGCAGGGGGCGATCTTTTCGAGCATGCCCCAGCAGGGGAAGTTAAAAGCATTGATGTGAACCGCGACGCCTTCTTTGGGCACCAGGATATGGCGACCGATAAAGGTGCCATTGCGGGACAGGCCTTCGGCCGGCCCCTCGACCAGGAAGGTTTCGTTGGCCAGCTCGCGACGCACCAGGCTGGCATAGGTAAAGACAGTGCCGATACCACCCTCGATATCCACCCAGCTGTCGGAACGGGTGGCACCGGTCCAGGCGGATACCCGATAGAAGTCTTCTTTCTTTTCCATCAGGTGTTTGGCCATGGCTTTGAGCATGTTGGCCCGTTCGTGGAAGGTCATGGCACGCAGGGCCGCACCGCCCTTTTCGCGACCGTATTCCACGACAGCCTTAAAGTCGATTCCGTCGCTGGAGACGACACCAACGGCCTCGCCATTTACCGCGTTGTAGACCTCGACACCTGAGGACTGACCTTCAACCCACTGGCCAGACACATAGCTCTGAACTTTCATCCGCAATGACCTCTTTGGTTAATCTGGCCCAATATGACTTATGAGCCCTTCTTTGTGTTTTGGTAGCCGACGATTGTATGACACGTGATTTTATTTTTAAACTGGTTTTTTGTGTCATATTGAGATGCAATAACTATTTTGGAGCACAGGAAATAGAAACTAATCCTTAAATATCAAATAGTTATATATACCCATTCACCCGCCGCTGTGATACTTAAAGTAGTACATCGCCGGGAATCTGACTGTCACTGGGAGATGGGATGGCGTTGAGAGCCAGTGCGGGGCGACGCGGGGAGCGAATTTTTGGGGGTCAGAAAATAAAAAGCCCCGAACCAGGTCGGGGCAAAGCGAGGAGAGAGTCACTACAATCTGTTAACTCAGACTGGGGCTCTCCGGAAAAGTTCACAAATTTATAAAAATTTTCTCAATTTTTTATCAAATTTTTTTGAGCGACTCTTGGCAGGACAAACCATAGACTTTTTGATCGCTTTGCGATCGACCAGTGCTTACCCTATACCAATTACAGCGATATCAAGCGCCAACCTGTGGCGGCGCGGTCCGAGGCACCCATTCCCACCACTCGTGCTCGCCTTCCGGTGTGTCTTTGACGGTTTTGTAGATATCCCAGGTGACCAGATAGTCAGGGTTTTGGATATCCACCCCAGATTCGGCATTTTTGTAGTGGCCCTCAGGGGCGATAAACCAGGGAGACAGGTTTGGTGGCAGGATAAAGACCGGGGGCTTTTCGCCTTCGGCAACGGGTTGGCCCTGCAGCTGCACGGAGATACCCTGCTCTTCGTCCGCTCCAATCACAGTGCCGCAGAGTTGAGATTGTTTGAGGAGTTCGCCGTCCAGGTCGAAGTAGCTTAGGCCGATAAGGCAGGTTTTGTTGATCAGGTCCAGCAGGGTCATGGTTTTTCCTGGTTTTTTGGGTTGAGGCACCACATTCGACGAACCACAAAAGTAAAAGGTGGCTGGGGGAGTTATTTCCGAAGCGTAAAACGAGAGCGCCGAAGGAGCAAAAGAGACCGGCGTTTTTTGCCGGGCTCTTTGGGGACTGAGGGAACCCCGGAGGGGCGCCGAAGAGCTTCGGAAATGACTCCCCCAGTCGCCGTTGTGGCACAAAACCCGACGACCAAGAGGAGCTACGACCTAACTCCGCAGCCCGAACAATCCCTAAAATCAATGAACGTGCGGCACTACCCCAACCTGCGGCATCTCAGCCAAACCGATATCGCGAGCATGCTCCTCAAAGCCCTTGTTCTTCCAGAAGAACGCCCCAGGCATAGTGGTCGGAATCACCAATACATAAAACAGAGCACGACCAATCAGACAAGTCATCACCAAAACCAGAGCAACCATCAACCAACCCGCCAGAGCAACTACGCCAGTCGCGGCACTCAAGGTCAGCGCAGAAGCCAGAACCAGATTAACCATCAGCAAGACATTACGCAGAATATAAGTCTTACCAAAGGTCGTACACTGAATGTAATGAGAGGCCGCCCCCTCATGATTGGCACTGCTCATGTCACGATGGTGCCCCAATAACCCAAGCCCTTCCAGAGCAATACCCAGGCACACCAGAGCACCACAGCTAACCAACGCCGCCTGATAATCCACCCCGGCAATCACCAGCGACACCACCAACGTACCACCCCCGAGCAAACCACCCAGAGAAATAAGATTGCCCACAAACGCGGTATTCACCTGATAGTGATTCCAGAACGGACGCGCCTCAATGCGGTAACAGCGAGTCATGTAGTAGAGACCAAAGGCAATAAACGCCAGACACAACACACCAAAACCATCGGCAATTGACGTGGCCGTCTCAACACTGATCAATGCACTGATATCAGCACCTATCAACCCGGAATACAGCGACTGAAACACCCCATTGGCCGGCAGCGAAAACAAGGTATGGAATCCCAGAGTGGCCATAAACCCGGCAACACCCAAAATCTCACGAGACATCGGCGAATGACGCAGGTTGTTAAAACCGCGATAAAAACGATGCGGTTTACCCAGATGCATCGCCGACATAAAGTTACCGGCAGCACCGATCACCAGGCACACGATCAACAAGGGGACATAAACGCTGCTCGCTCTGAAGGCTTCCAGGAATCCCACACCCAGCAAACTGCCCAGGAACGTTAACGCAAACGCCCCCATCACACCCTGCATGGCCAGAGTAAACAGCACCAACGGATTCTCACGGGAACTCAGTTTTGCAAAGTTCCAGTGTTTCTCCTTACCCTTCTTCTGATCCACCATCGGAATAAACGAACCGTCCTCTTCCTTACGGTATTTTACCGGCATGGAATCAGTACGCATCATTTCATTGGGCAGAGTTTTGGTCTGCTGGAAACGAATATTCGGGTGAGTAATCTCCGGTGTCGGGAAACCGGGAATCGAACACTTGGCCTGCTCGCGGTTTTCGGGAACATTCTCAACTACACCAAAGTCCAGCGCATTGCCAACACAGGCAGACACGCAGGCGGGTTTAAGTCCGACTTCGAGCCGGTCCACACACATATTACATTTGGACACCTGCCCCTTCACCGGATCCAACTGCGGCGCATTGTAAGGGCAAACCCATGTACAGTAACCGCAACCAAAACAGGTCTCCGGGTCCTGCAAGACCGCACCGTATTCAGCGTGTTTGGTATAAGCGCGGGTCGGGCAGCCCTTCAGACACACCGGGTTGTCACAGTGGTTACAGGCCATGGATATATTCATGCGCTTGTAGTCAGGGTAACTGCCCCCTTCCACATAACCTACCGAACGAAACGCCAGATGTGCCGGGTTTTCGTTTTTCTCCGAACAGGCCGCTTCACAGGCGTGGCAACCGATACAATTGTCGGCGGTAAAGAAAAAACCGTGCTGTTTGTTGCGGTTGGGATTCACCCCCACGTCCGGATTTTCGTTGATGTACATGGAGCGTTCGGCGGGCAATCCCGTCAGGTCCACCAGGTCGATCAACTGGCCGTAGCGATTCTTTTCATCGACCTTTTTGTCACTCAGGAAGGCGTAGGGTTGCTCCTGGGTACGCACTTCCCAATGGCTGGCGCTTTCCGCTTTTTCCAGCGGCACAACGGGAGTCATATCGCGGGGGTCAAAGATTTCGACGTCTTTCAGGTTTTCCGGTTTAAATTCAGAGTTCATCTTTTTATCCCCCAATCAGAACGCGCGACGATCAGCGTTCAGGCGTGCAGCTTCCTTCTGGTCTATTTTCTCGATACGTGCCGAGCATTGTTTAAAGGCCGGCTGGCGCGAGTATGGATCCAGAAGCCCCAAGGTGAGTCGGTTAACACAGTCGTGGAAGTGGAACGGAATAAATACCGCATTGCGGGCAACGCGATGGGTCAGTTGTACCATAACCACAGCATCACCGCGGCGGGAGGTCAAACGGACGTACTCGGAATGCTTGATGCCCAGCTCTTCGGCCGCATCCGGGTTCATTTCCATATAGGGCGTGGGGCTGAACTTGTTACAGTTACCGATCTTGCCGGTACGGGTACGGGTGTGAAAATGTTCCACCACCCGGCCGCTGTTGAGCCAGAACGGATACTCGTCGCAGGGCTGTTCGTTATTGTTGACGAAGTCCACGCAGATCAGGTTGGCCTTGCCATTGGGTGTCTGAAAGACGCCATCGGTATAGAGTCGCGGGTCTCCCCTTAAACCTTCTTGACCTTTGCGCCCGTCTTCACTGGCACGGTAAGGCCATTGAATACCGCGGGCCTGTTCGATTTTTTCATAGCTCATACCGGAGATGTCCAACGTGCGGCTGGTACCCACGGAGAGCTCCTTCATTTCTTCGAATGCACCTTCCGGTGTCTCTGGAAATTTGATCACCTTGCCGTGGTCGAAGCGCTTGGCCATCTGGTTAAAGATCCAGAAGTCCGGCTTGGATTCAGCGTAGGCAGGCAGCGCGTTGCGCACCAGATTGACGCGACGTTCAGTATTGGTGTGGCAGCCTTCCTTCTCAGCCCAAACCGCTGCCGGAAAGTACACGTGTGAGTACTGGTTTGTCTCCACGTCTTCGTAGCAATCCTGCACCACCAGAAACTCCAGTTTCTCCATCGCCTTGCGAATACGCGGCGTGTTCGGCATGGAGGTCATAGGGTTGGTGGCCACCAACCAAAGTCCCTTGATTTCGCCGGTTTCAATGGCGGGGAAGATGTCGGTTTCTGTGAGACCGCGCTGCTTAGGGAAGAATTCCGGATCAACGCCCCAGTAATTTGCGATCTCATCACGGTGTTCCGGCTTTTCCAGCATGCGATAACCCGGCAGACCCGAGCAGGAAGACCACTCCCTGGTACCCATGGCATTGCACTGCCCGGTAATGGACAGACTGGTGCCGCCAGGCTTACCCATGTTGCCGGTGACCAGATTAAGGTTGTTAATGTTAGCCACGCCATCGGAGCCGTGAGTACTCTGGTTAATGCCCATGGTCCAGATAGACATGGCGGAACCGGCCTTGGCGTATAGGCGCGCCACCATGCGGATGCGGTCCTCATCGATGCCACATTCTTTCTGGGCATTTTCCGGCGCCCACTTGTCCTGGGTCACCAGCGCCTCCAATTCCGCCAGGTTGTTGGTGTGTGCTTCCAGGTAAGCACGATCTTCCAGACCTTCTTTAAAGATCACATGTAACATGGAGTTGATCAGGACGCAGTCCGTGCCCGGTGTAATGGGCAGGTGCACATCGGCAAACTGGGCCAGCATGGTAACTCTAGGGTCTACAACGATCAGCGGGAAGTTACGCTTTTCCTTAGCCTCTTTTAAACGCCAGTAGATGATCGGGTGTTGCTCCGGCAGGTTGGATCCAAACGCCATCAGGCATTCAGTATGTTCAAAATCTTCGTAACAGCCCGGTGCACCGTCAGAACCGAAGGAGCGCTTGTAGCCGGACACGGCGGATGCCATGCACAGGGTAGTGTTGCCATCATAATTATTGGTGCCAATGCAGCCACGCACCAGTTTGCCCAGTGTGTAGAATTCTTCTGTCAGCAGCTGGCCGGTAGATACAATGGCAAACGAGTCGCGGCCATATTTGCTTTGGATCTCTTTGATCTTGTCGGCAGTGCGGTCCATGGCGGCGTCCCAGCTGGTGGGCTGAAAGGCTTCGTGAAATTTATCTCGTATCAATGGGCGGGTACCACGTCCCGGCGATTCAAACAGCTCGTGTTCCAGCAGACCCTTGATACACAACTTACCCCGGTTAACGTCCGCTCCGGCGTGGCCGCGGCTGGTGACCACTTTGCCTTCTTCGCTGAGACCAATCTCAATGGAACAACCGGTGGAGCAATAGTTACAGGTGGTGTATTTCCACTCCGCGACTTTCTTTTCCGGAATCACAATGGGTTTGCGATTTTTGCGGCCAAATAACATAAAACGTCCTGCTCGAAGTAGCGTTTAAATCCTGTGGGCGCCGTCTAGCGGCTACCTCAAAATGGGTACAGATACGCTGCTTTAGCAAAAACAATGCCAAGCACAAAATAGAGACAGGAAGATCAAAAATCAGGCTATTCAAGACGATAAAGCACCAACTATGTGCGTTATAGCGATGATCTTGCAGTCTTTTATTGATGTCTAGTCAACTATATTGCGCCAAAAGGAGCCCAGGACAGTGCAGCCCGATCTCTTTTGGTGCATATTAGTGATTGAGAAAAGTGCTCAGATAGGAAGGCAAATCCCTGAATTCCAACGCCGGACTGTAGTGGTAACCCTGCGCATAGCTACAACCCAATTCGCGTAAGAGTTCCAGATGCCTGGGCGTCTCCACGCCCTCAGCAACGGTTTTCATGCCAAAGTTGTTCGCCATTTCAATAATAGTCTTGACCAGATTGAAATCCCCCGGATTCTGATCGATCTCCATAACAAAACTTTTGTCGATCTTGAGAATATCGAAGGGAAACATCTTCAGGTAGGCCAGAGACGAAAAACCGGTACCAAAATCATCCATCGACAGAGTAATCCCCTGCTGTTTGAGTTTACGCAGGTATTCGCCGGCCAAGGTCGGATTTTTCACCATCAGGCTTTCAGTCAGTTCGATACAGACCAATTCGGGTGACAGCCCGATTTCCTGCGCCTGACTGGCCACAGGATCCGGAGTTTTACCGGCGTTCATAAACTCTTGGGGTGAGCGATTGATGGCTACCCCCACTGGCTGCTCCAGCTGCTGATTAAGCTGATGGATATATCGCATGGCCTTGATCGACAACTGCTGGCCCAGTCGTTGTATGAGCCCACTTTGCTCCGCCACGGCAATAAATTCGTCGGGATAGACGGTACCCAACTCCTCGTCCCGCCAGCGTGCAAGCGCTTCAAAGTGGCTGACCCGGCCACTTTCAATATGCACAATAGGTTGGAACCAGGGCTCGATGGCATCAGCATCCAGGGCCCGCTCCAATCGCTGCCGGACCTGCAGATGCCGCAATGCTTGCACCCGCAGCTCCTCCGAGAAGAATGCAAAGGTATCGCGACCATCACCTTTGGCCCGATAGAGAGCCTGATCGGCACAGCTGATCAGGTTCTTGGCTTCCAGGGCATCGGTGCGGAACAGGCTGATACCGATAGAAGTGGAGGCCTTGAGGTGACTGCCGCTCTTGAGAATAAAAGGTTCTTCAAACAATGACAGGATCTTATTGGCCAGGGTTTCGATATTATTGACAGAGTCAAAGGTGGCAAAAATCGCAAACTCATCCCCCCCTAAACGCGCAAACAGGTCGTCGTTGCGCAATCGATAACTGACCCGATCAGCCACCTGCTTCACCAATTCATCACCCACGTGATGGCCCATACTGTCATTGATGGATTTAAAGTGATCGATATCCATCAGCAACAGTGCGGCAACGGTATCCTGATCGCGAAGCGCCGCAAGCTGATGCTCCAGCCGCGCGTTGAATTCGTAGCGGTTGAAGAGCCCAGTCAGTTGATCGTGGGCGGCTTGATAGGAAATCAGTTGCTGGGCTTCTTTTTGATCGCTGATGTCACGATGAATGGCCACATGACTGGCGGTTTGTCCGTCTTTACCGGGAACTGTTGAGATCGAGGTCAGTACCGGATAAGTCTTGCCATTTTTGTGGCGATTCCAGAATTCACCTTTCCACCAGCCTTTGGTCTGCAGGTCTTGCCACAGACTGCGGTAAAACTCTCGGCTCTGTAAACCGGAGTTAAGTATGCTGGGGTCACCTCCCAGCAATTCCTGTTCACTGTAACCGCTGATACGTTCCAATGAACGATTCACGTAGACGATACGATTATCGGCATCGGTGACAATAATGCCGTCTGTCGTAAAGTCGTAAACCTGATGTGCGACTCTCAAGCGCTCGTTTTTATCTTCGAGCTCGGAAATCTTGGCGGTTAGACGGGTCTCGTAATTGAACCGTTCCAGTTCAGCCGAGGCCCTTAGTGCGAACAGTTCAAATGCGGATACCAACCATTCCTGATGCTCAATGGGTTTGTGCCCCAATGCCACCAATAACCCCAGGGGTTCGCCCGATTTACCCCGCAACACCACACCGATATAGGATTCCATATCGAGATCGACCAACATCTTGTCGGCGGGGTAAAGCTTGGTGATTCCCTCGGCAAAACAGCAGATCCCTCTTTGGCTCAGATCGCGGCAGGGGGTACCGGCGAGTTCGTATTCAAAATTTTCCTGACGCCCCGCTTCGTTCCACACCGCCAGCGTACGCACTCGAGTCGTACTCTGGAGGAATTGCCCCACGATCACATAGTCCAATCCCAATTGTCGGGATAATTTTTCTACCAATTTCGCAAAGTATTCCTCACCGCTGTAGGCACTCAGCTCATGAATAAGTTGCTGCGGCTCGATTTCCATGGTTGCACACATCATCCGTAATCCCTTCCTTTGTTAACGACTGCCGCCAAATTGATTGATCATATTGTTGAGTTTCTCAATACTCTCTATCAGCTCACCATTGCTTTTGTTCACCCGCTGGCAGCCATCCAAAGTGTTACTGGCACTATCGTTGATATTGACGATGTTACGGTTGATCTCTTCTGACACCGCGCTCTGTTGCTCCGCGGCTGTGGCAATCTGGGCACTCATATCCGTGATGGTATTGACGTTGCGGGTAATGACATCGAGGCTCGCTTCGGCCTGTTCCGAATGGCTCACACTCTGTTCCACCGCCGCGCTGCTCTCTTCCATGGCCGACACCGCCGAACGTGCCGCCTCCTGTAATGTGTTAATCATCTGAGTGATTTCGCCGGTGGAAGCCTGGGTCTTACCCGCCAGTGAGCGAACTTCGTCCGCCACCACGGCAAATCCTCGCCCCTGCTCACCGGCGCGGGCCGCCTCGATGGCAGCGTTCAAAGCCAACAGATTGGTCTGTTCAGCAACGCTGTTAATGACGTCCACAACTGCACCTATGGTTTCCGTATCCTGAGCCAGTCGCTGAATGACCGAGGAGGCCGCTTCTATTCGTTCGGCAAGACTGCCAATGATGTCTTTTGTGTGACGCACAACCTCACGTCCCTGCTCCACGTTGGTAAAGGCTTCCTGATTGGCGCTGGCCGCCTCGGTGGCGTTGCGGGCCACCTCCTGCACGGTGGCGGTCATTTCCGTCATGGCGGATACCACCAGGTCCACCTCTCCGTTGAGAGCGTGCATATTACCCTGGGTAGCCTGAGTCACCTCGCCGGCTTCGGCAGCCACCTGACCGAGTTCATCTACCGCCTCGGAGGATCTATGAATGATGGTCTGCTGTTGCGCCTTAAGAAACTCTATCGCCAGTTGCAGCTGACCCAGTTCGTCACTGCGACCGGTATAAATGTGCTGGGCCACCGGGTCCTCAAAGATCTTCTTTGCCGACGCCGCAGCACTGATCCAGGGTCGGGCAATAACCCGGCCTGCACCAAGAATAACTGCCAGCGCCAGGACAGCACTGACTGCGGTGATATCCATTGCCTCATTGGCAACGGCGAGACCTATACCGATCCCAAGGCCCAACGCCAAAACACCCAACAACAGGAGCTGTCTGGTCAAGCCGCCCATGCATCGCTGCAACAATGGTTGATAGGTAGCCCCTTTCAGCAGGTCGTGATAGCAATTTGTGGCTCTCTGCACCACCGTGGGCTTCGGTTTACAGCGTACTGACTGATAGCCAATCGTCTGCCCATTCGACACCATGGGCGTTACAAAAGCATTAACCCAATAGTGATCGCCGTTTTTGCAGCGATTTTTGACCAATCCCATCCAGGGCCGGTCCGCCTTGACGGTGTTCCAAAGGCCTTCAAAGGCCGCGCTGGGCATATCCGGATGACGTACGAGGTTGTGGGGCTGGCCCAGCAACTCTTCCTCGCTGTAGCCGCTGATGTCGATAAAGTGATCATTGACGCCGGTAATAATACCTGCAGTGGTGGTCGTACTGACGATGCGCTGATGGCTATCGTATGATCTTTCCTGCTGAGTAACTGGTCCGTTGTTCCTCATAATCCCTAAACCTCTGCAATAGATGCCCCCCAGAAAACTATAGCTCCCGGCGTGGCCCTGGCCAGTGAAATTGTTGTAACACCCACAATCCCCGGTTACCCGGGTGTATCCACCTGTTTTATCGCTTCGGTTTTATAGTGCGCGAGGAGTCTCTTGCGTTTTTTGCGACTTCTGAGAATTTCGCGAAATATGACCGTTTTTTGCGATTTTTGCGACCCCTATATAGGACTCAGTGACCGCTAGTTCATATTGCTTTGACTCAGATCAAAAAAACGGGGCCACCCCCTTGTCCGGCCAGACGACTTCGGGATTTGCGACAGCAGCACTATCATAATAAGGAATTAGCCTTTTCACCGTGCTAGAATCGCGGCAAATTTTACCGGGCCAGGCGTTTTTGCCGGAGCAAGCACAAACGCACCGACCCGGCTCGCACCATCCAGCCCTTTTCGAGGTATCCCATGCAAGTTGATCTCACCAGCTTCCCGCAGAGCCTGGACGCCCTGCATCTGATTCTGGCCGTATTCGCCGGCGTACTCCTGGTCTCCGCCATATTGCGCGGGCAGTCCGACAGTACAGAGCCCGAAGCTACGGAACCCACTCCGCAAGCCCCTGCCCCTCAGCCCAAAACCGCCGACAAACCGGTTGAGTTGCTGGACACCAATCCCACCTCCGCCCTGCAGCTGCTGTCCCTGCTGCAACAGGAAAGCCGTTTTATCGATTTCGTCCAGGAAGATCTGAGCAACTTTGGCGATGCTGACGTGGGCGCTGCCGCCCGTGTCGTTCATACCGGTGCCAAAAAGGTGCTGGATAATTACTTTGAACTCTCTCCCGTCTCCAGCCAACAGGAAGAATCCCGAGTCACCCTGGAGCCCGGATTCAATGCCAGTGAAAACCGCCTGACCGGAAATGTAGTTGGCGAGGCCCCCTTTACCGGCACCCTGGTCCACAAAGGCTGGAAGGCCGAAGAGGTAAATCTGCCCAAGCTGGCCCCCGGGCACAATGCCCGGGTACTGGCACCGGCAGAGATCGAACTCTGAGAGGTAACACATGGAAGAGGTACAGAATACTGAATGCCGCTACTCTGTCGGCATTGACCTAGGCACCACCAATTGTGTGGTGTCCTACACCGAACTGAACACAGAAGAACCCCAGCAGCTCACCCTGGAAATTCCCCAGTTGGTGCGGCCGGGTCAGGTGGAAAACCGTTCGCAACTGCCCTCCTTTGTTTATCAGGCTCACGAGGCGGAACTGGGTGGCAGCGACCGGGCACTGCCCTGGAGCGCCAGCGCCGAACACCTGGTAGGCGGTATTGCCCGGGAATTGGGAAATAAAACCCCCATCAGACTGGTCGGCAGCGCCAAGAGTTGGCTCTGTCATACCGGCAGTAACAGCCACGAAGCTTTCTTGCCTCAGGGCAGCCCGGAAGAAGTGGCTAAAATTTCGCCGGTGGAAGCCACCCGTGTTTACCTGCGTCACCTGCAATCCGCCTGGGATCATCAGTTCCCGGATCATCCCTTGGTCAAACAACAGGTGACGGTTACCCTGCCTGCCTCGTTTGATCCCGGTGCCCGGGAATTAACCGCCGAGGCGGCACAGTCGCTCGGTATTGCGCAGCTGACGCTGCTGGAAGAACCTCAGGCGGCGGTCTATAGCTGGCTTGGCAATAACGAAAACTGGCGCGACCAGGTCAATGTCGGCGATACCATTCTGGTGGTGGATATCGGGGGAGGCACCACCGACTTGTCGCTGATCAGCGTTGCCGAAGAACAGGGCGAACTGGTGCTCAACCGCGTGGCGGTGGGCGACCATATTCTGCTCGGTGGCGACAATATGGATCTGGCGCTGGCCTACGGGCTCAGCACCAAGCTCAAACAACAGGGTACCAAATTGGCTCCCTGGCAAATTCAGGCCCTGGCTCATGGCTGTCGTGACGCCAAAGAGGCATTACTGGGTGATAGTGACGTCGAGGCCGTACCGATTGTTGTGCCCTCTCGCGGCTCCAGCCTGATCGGCGGTTCCATCAGAACGGAACTGACCCGCGACGACGTGTTGAATGCGCTGGTGGATGGCTTCTTCCCCCGCGTTGCCGTGGACGAACATCCGCGCCAGCACACGCGCTCGGCGCTGACTCAGGTGGGCCTGCCCTACGCCCAGGACGCCGGAATTACCCGCCACTTGGCCGCGTTCTTGTGCAAGCACGGTGAAGGCTCGGACGATGAAGACGTCAATCCCTTTATGCCCGGGGCGCCCGCGGCACTGGACTTTATCAAGCCCAGCGCCGTGATCTTTAACGGCGGTGTGCTCAAGGCACCCATGTTGTCCTCCCGTGTTATGGACACCTTGAATCAATGGTTGAGTGAATCCGCCACCCCCGCTGCCCGTTTGTTGACCGGCGTGGATCTGGACCTGGCGGTTGCCCGTGGTGCCTCCTACTATGGGTTTGTGCGCCACGGTCTCGCAACTCACGGCAAGGGGGTTCGCATTCGTGGCGGTATCGCCTCGGCTTACTACGTCGGTATTGAAAGCGCTATGCCTGCGATTCCCGGCATGGCGCCACCGCTGGAAGCATTGTGTGTCGCTCCGTTTGGTATGGAAGAAGGTTCGGAAGTATCGGTGCCCGGTCAGCCTCTGGGGCTGGTTGTCGGCGAACCCGTGCACTTCCGCTTCCTGGGTTCCACGGTACGCCGGGACGATCAGGCTGGAGAGCTGTTGGACGACTGGAACGAAACCGAGTTGGAAGAACTGCCGGAAATCCACATTAACCTTCCGGCCGAGGGTCGCCAACAAGGCGAAGTGGTACCCGTACAGCTGGCTTCCCGTGTGACCGAAATGGGTATATTGCAGCTTGAAGCCATTAGCGTAAATGGCGAGGAACGCTGGAACGTCGAATTCAACGTCAGGGATTAGTAAGGCAGAAGCTTCATGAGCCAGCCCAAATTTCATATCGGTATTGACCTGGGTACCACCCACACGGTGGTCGCCTATGCAGCAGTTGCCGGAGGCGAATCGCAGATCTTTGAGATCGAGCAGCTGGTGGCGGCCGGCGAGATCGGCAAGCGCCCCTACTTGCCTTCGTTTCGTTACCATCCGGCGGCCGGGGAATTGGCGGAGACCGATGTGGTCTTGCCCTGGAACCAAACGCTGGACGATGAAATTGAACGTGTCGTTATTGGTGAATGGGCTCGTGAACTGGGTTCCAAGACCGACAGCCGCTCGGTGTTCAGTGCCAAAAGCTGGCTCTCACACAATCAGGTTGACCGCACCGCCGCCATTCTGCCCTGGGGCGCTGAAGCTGACGATGTCGACAAAGTCTCGCCCCTGCACGCCAGCGCCAGTTACCTCTTCTATCTGCGCTGCGCCTGGAATCACCAGCACCCCGAAGCGCCCATGGAACTGCAGGATGTGGTCATCACCATCCCTGCTTCGTTTGATGAAATGGCCCGCTCGCTGACACTGGAAGCCGCCGCCCTGGCCGGCGTCCATCGCGTTAAACTGTTGGAGGAACCCCAGGCCGCCTGCTACGACTGGTATAGTCTGTGCCAGCAACAATTGTCGCGGCAAACCCTGGAACAACGGCAGTTGATGTTGATTGTGGACGTGGGTGGCGGCACCACCGACCTCAGTCTGGTGCAAATCAGTACCGATGCGTCGAAACCACTACCGGAACTCAAGCGTATTGGGGTGGGCGACCACCTGATGCTGGGCGGCGATAATATCGACCTGGCCATGGCTCATATTGCCGAACAGCAGATTGCCGGTAATGCCAGTAAAAAACTCTCTACCGCGCAGTTGGCGCAGCTGACCCAGCAGACACGCATCGCCAAAGAAACGCTGTTGAATGAACCCGCGCCGGATACCGCAAGTGTTACGGTTCTGGGCTCCGGTTCGCGACTGATCGGCGGTGCCCGCTCTGCTGCCCTGGCCCGGGACGATATTCAGCAGCTGGCGCTGGACGGTTTTCTGCCACTTACAGATCGCCACGAGCAACCAGACCGCCAACGCAGCGCGATTGTGGAACTCGGTCTGCCCTACGCGGCCGAGCCCGCTATCAGTAAACACATCGCTGAATTTATCCATCGACACCAGACGGTCTGTACCGAAGCACTGGGACGATCAATCGATGGCGATCAATTGGCACTCCCTGATGTGGTTCTACTGAACGGCGGCTTTTTTAACAGCCCGATCTTGGCCCAGCGCTGTGTCGAGCTGCTGAACCATTGGCGTCAACAACAGGGTCAACCCGCCGCAGAGTTATTGGTCAATCATCGTCCCAACGACGCCGTTGCCTTTGGCGCGGTGGCGTTCGGCCAGGCCAAACGCAATCGCGGCCTTGTCATTGGCGGCGGATCAGCTCGCAGTTTCTTTCTGGAAGTCCCCGGAAAAAACCAAGAAAAGCTGGCCATCTGTGTCTTGCCCAAAGGTACGGACACCGAAGAGGCGGTGCCGTTAAGCAGCCGGCGCTTTCAGCTGAATTTGGGCCAGCCAGTCAGCTTCAACCTATTGGCCAGCAGCGGTGACCTGCCCTACAAAGCCGGCGAACTGGTCAGCGAAACCGATCAATCCCAACTGCAATTACTGCCCCCCGTGATTGCGGCACTGGAACAACGAGGCAACCAACAGGAAACGCTGGAAGTTGAACTGCAAGCCACCTTAAGTGAAGTTGGCACCCTGGCTTTGGAGTGTGTGAACACCCGAGATTCTGAACAACGCTGGCTGCTGGAATTCCAGATCCGCAAGTCCGGCAAACCGCGCACCCGCCTCGGTGCACTGCCTGAGCGCTTTGATGAAGCCCTGGAAAAAATCGAGACCGTCTATGGTCAGAGCGACAAGGAAGGTAATCCCAAGGCGATTAAAACCCTGCGCGCCGACCTGGACAGATTGTTGGGCCCCCGGGATCAATGGAACTCTGAAACACTGCGCGCGCTGTTTGATGCTTTGCTTGATAGTGCCAAACGCCGACGTCGCTCCGCCCAGCACGAACGCAATTGGTTAGTGCTGGCTGGATTTACATTGAGACCCGGTCTGGGTTTCCCCGCCGACGAATGGCGGATCGAACAAATCTGGCCGATTATCGAGGCGGGACTGCAATACGAAGATCACCAAAGCTGGGCGGCCTGGTGGACGTTTTTGCGACGCATTGGCGGCGGCTTTCCCGGCGATGTGCAAGAAATGATCTACGACGTCTTCCGTCATTTTCTCGACCCGGCCAACCTCAGCAAACGCCAGATCATGGCGGAGCTGAAAGACCTGTCGGTGGAAGACATGATTCGTCTGGCCGCCTCTCTGGAGCACCTGCCGGTCGCCACCAAGGTGGAATTGGGGGACTGGCTGCTCGAACGGCTTAAACAGCGCGGAGAGACTCTCACCAGTTGGTGGGCACTGGGCCGGGTGGGAAGCCGTGAGCCCTTCTACGGGCATCTGGAAAACCTGGTACCGCTGGAGGTGGCATCACGCTGGCTACAAGCCGTGCTGGAACAAAACTGGAGCAAGACACCGGAGGCGGCCCAGGCCGCCATTATGCTGGCCCGATGCACGGGCGATCGCGGTCGAGATGTGGATGTGAAACTGCGCGGCGAAGTGGCGCAGCGGCTCAAGGGCATCAAGGTGCCCGAGCTGTGGGTGCGCATGGTCACCGAAGTCACTGAACTCAGTGATCAGGAAAGCAAAGTGGTGCTTGGCGACAGTCTGCCCAGTGGTTTAATACTTATGGAATAACGTTTTGGTGGCATCGCCGGTTAGCCCCCGGCTGATGGCCACAACCACCCTTGGTTTTCTGGTAGAGTTGGCATTCGGTAACTTTTGAGTTTTAACGACAGCCAGCGAGCCAACCTATGAGTCAAGATATCGATGCCCCCTTGCGCGACAACGTCCGTCTGCTGGGGGACCTGCTCGGCAATACCATTCGCGAACAGGTGGGGGACAAGGTCTACGAAAAAGTAGAGCAGATCCGCTCCCTCGCCAAACAGGCGCGCGCCAGTGGCGACTGGCAACCACTGCTGGAACTGATGAGCGACCAGCCCGACAACGAGCTGGTACCCGTGGCCCGCGCTTTTACCCACTTTTTGAACTACGCCAATATCGCCGAGCAGCACCACCGTGTACGTCGGCGCCGCCAGCGTCAGAGCGACACCGAAGCCGCACCGCAATTGGGCACGCTCAATGAACTCTTACCGCGACTGATCGAACAGGGCAAATCCAGGGACGAAATCTGGGAGACTGCAGTCAATATGCAGACCGAACTGGTCCTGACGGCTCACCCCACGGAAATCGCCCGTCGCACCTTGCTGCGCAAATACAACGATATCAGCGAGATTCTGAAGACTCTGGATCACCCGGATCTGACACCGGTTGAGCAGCAAGATCAGCATGCACGACTCAGGCGCCGCATCATCGCCGGTTGGCATACGGACGAAATCCGACGCCACCGCCCCACCCCCATAGACGAAGCCAAATGGGGCTTTGCGGCGATCGAAAACACCTTGTGGGAGGCGCTGCCAGACTTTCTGCGCGAATTCGATCGCCAGCTCGAGCAACACACCGGTAAACGCCTGCCCCTGGACGCCGCACCGCTGCGTTTCGCCAGCTGGATGGGTGGCGATCGTGACGGCAATCCCAATGTCACCGCCGAACTGACAGAGGAAGTGTTACTGCTGGCACGCTGGGAAGCGGCCGAATTGTTGCGCCGGGACATTCACGAATTGCGTGAAGACCTGTCCATCGGTGATTGCACCCAGGGGGTTCGCGAGCATGTGGGTGAACACCGCGAACCCTATCGCGAACTGCTGCGTGATGTACGCCAAAAACTGGAGAATACCCGCGACTGGGCAGAGGCCTGTTTGAACGATAAGAGCCTGCGACACAAGCCTTATCCCAAGCCCATTTATCTCAATGACGAAGAACTGCTGGAGCCACTGCAGCTGATCCGTCGTTCACTGATCAATTGTGGCATGGAAGCCATCGCCGAAGGCAGCCTGGCCAATATCCTGCGCCGCATTGCCTGTTTTGGCCTGACCCTGATGCGTCTGGACGTGCGCCAGGAATCCACCCGCCACGCCGAAGCGATCCACGAAATCACCCAATACTTGGGGCTGGAACAGGATGGCAAGGGTTATCTGGATTGGAGCGAGGAAGACAAACAAGCATTCCTGCTGACCGAACTGGCCAGCCCGCGTCCGCTATTGCCCCATGATTTCAGCGGTGACTTTGAGCCCACGCCGGAGACTCGTGAAGTTATCGATACCTTCCGGGTGCTTTCCCGTCAACCCGCTTCCGCTTTAGGCGCTTACATTATCTCCATGGCCACCCATCCCTCCGATGTGTTGGCAGTCCGACTACTGCAGAAAGAAACCGGCTGTCGTGAGCCACAGCGCATTGTTCCGCTGTTCGAAACCCTGGATGATTTGGAAGGTGCGGCCAACACCATTGACCGACTGCTGTCCGTCGATTGGTACCGCGACGACATCAACGGTCATCAGGAAGTGATGATCGGCTACTCGGATTCAGCCAAGGACGCTGGCTTTTTCGCCGCCTCCTGGGCCCAGTACCGTGCGCAGGAAGCGCTTAGCGAAACCTGTGCCCGCCACGATGTGCACCTGACCCTGTTCCATGGCCGCGGCGGCTCTGCCAGCCGTGGCGGTGGTCCCGCTCACGCCGCACTCCTGTCACAACCGCCGGGCACCATCAAAGGCTCTGTGCGTGTTACCGAGCAGGGCGAAATGATTCAATTTAAATTCGGATTGCACGGCATTGCCGAACAGAACCTGGAGCTCTACGCCAGCGGCACCCTGGAAGCCACCTTGGCACCGCCACCGGCACCCAAGCCCGAATGGCGACAAATGATGCAGCAACTGTCCGATCTCTCGGTCGCCGAGTATCGCCGCATCGTACATAAAGATCCGCGCTTTGTACCCTACTTCCGCTGCGTCACCCCTGAACAGGAGCTGCGTCGCCTGGCCCTTGGCAGCCGCCCTGCCAAACGTCGCGCCAGCGGTGGTGTGGAAAGCCTGCGCGCCATCCCCTGGGTGTTTGCCTGGACGCAGATGCGGCTGATGCTGTCCGCCTGGCTGGGCACCGGCAAGGCGCTGGCCGCCACACTGGACGGCGGTGAACAGGAAACCCTGATCAAGGATATGGCTCAAGACTGGACTTTCTTCCGTATGTTGTTGGATATGCAGGAAATGGTACAGGCCAAGGCTGAAAACAAAGTGGCGGCCTACTACGAACAGCGCTTGTTGGAAGACAACGACCTGGCTGAACTTGGCGAGGAACTGCGCGAGGGACTGACTCAGGCCACCGAAGTGCTACAGCAGATCAGCGGCCATCCGCTGCTGGAAAAACTACCCTTCCTGCGCCGTTCCATCGATGTGCGCAACCCCTATATCGATCCGCTGCACATCACTCAGGTGGAATTGATGCGTCGGCTGCGCAAACTGGAGGAAGGCCAGGAGCCGGTGTTGGAACAGGCGTTAATGGTCTCTATTGCCGGTATCGCTGCCGGATTGCGCAATACCGGTTAACGCTTCAACGAGTTGACGGCAAACATCAACCCATCCGCGGGTCGGCACCCTGCCGACCCGCTCACTATCACTCTGATAAACTCTCCCCCCCTACTCTAAGACTTTAGTAGTAGAGTGATACGACCAACGTCCAATTGTTCGCATTTGTGCCAGGATCTATGCTGAAGCTACATCATAAAAAGCATGGAAAGCGTTCCGAGACCATTGGGGCTCAGTTAGCGTGAAGGTGCAGAATCATGAAACGTCCTATAGCCATAGTGTTTGCAACCCTGGCGATTCCCGCCATGGCGGCCACCACCGAAATGGTGTTGCCCGTCACCGAAGTCCCTTTTTGGGTCAAGTCCATGGGTATCAGCTTTCTTACCCTTCTGGTGATGTCACCCGTTATCTACTTGTATTTTGTCGCCCCTAACGGCACGCTGAATACCCATATCCATTGCTTGCTCGACCGAAAAACGTCAGGCAAACAATTGGAATTGATTATCTCTGGCTCCCTGCATCGAATGAGTCGATGCTTTCAATCGCTCATTCGACGAGTTCACCGCTATCAGCAGGAAGTGATCGATTGCCTGAGAAAATTATCGCTGATGAGTGACAAGTTAAGTGTGGGTGCTGCAGAAATCTCTTTCTTTATCGATGGCCTGCGCAAAAACATTGCCGAACAAAACAAACGGGTGGAGCAGATTGGTGTTGCGGCGGAGGAAGTGGCCACAACTACGTCTGTGATCGCAGAAAGCGCCGGGCAGGCGGCAGCGAGTGCCGCGAGTACCCGCGAGTCCAGCGCCAGCGGACAGGAGGCAGTCGACAAGTTGATGCATCGACTGGACATGGTGAATGCGCAAGTTGCCTCCGTCGCGGAACAGCTGCAGGCGCTGCAGCAGCAGTCGGGGGATATTCATGGCATCACCGAAGTGATTAATGGCGTCGCCAGCCAGACAAATCTGCTGGCACTCAATGCCGCCATCGAAGCGGCCCGAGCGGGAGAGTACGGTCGCGGTTTTGCAGTGGTGGCGGATGAAGTGCGGGAGCTGGCGAAGAAGACCACGGCGGCGACAGCAGAGATCGATGTGATGTTGAGCCGAAATCGCGAGCAGTCGATCCAGACCGCCGAGGTGATGCAGCAGTTGGAGGTGGATGTCCAGGACATCGTTTCCACGGCCGGTGATACTCGGGAATCGCTGGAGAGGATTTATCAGCATGCCAATGAATCGGACCAGCAGATTCAGCAGATCGTAATGGCAATGGGTGAACACGTTAAGGCCAGCGAGGAAATTTCCGCCTCTTTGCAGCATCTAAGCCACTCTTTGTGCGACACAGAATCTGACGCCAATACGGCATCTACAGATGCCATTAATCTCTCGGAGCTGGCCGAGAATATTGTTGCCAGTCTGGCTCAATACGAACTGGATACGGAAAACGACCGCATGCGTCATATTGCCGTCGAGGCGGCACGGGAGGTCGGTGATATTTTTGAGCGAGCCCTGCTGGAGGGTGAGCTGACCTTGAGTGATCTGTTTGATCGGGATTATCAACCCATTCAGGGAACAGATCCTCTCAAGTATCACACGCGTTTTGATGAGTTTACGGATCGGATGTTGCCGCGTATTCAGGAGCCACTGTTACAGCAGTATCCGCAGTTATTGTATGCCGGTGCGGTGGATGATCGGGGTTATTTTCCAACGCATAACACACGTTATTGCCAGCCCCTGACCGGCGACTACGAAACAGACATCGTGAAAAATCGCACCAAGCGTATTTTTGATGACCGTACCGGGAGTCGTTGCGGCAGCAACACGGAGACGTTTTTATTGCAAACTTATAAGCGTGATACCGGTGAGGTGCTGCACGATATTTCTGTGCCGATTTTTGTGCGAGGCCGTCATTGGGGTGGTTTTAGAATGGGGTATCAGGCGCAGACGATTTAGTCTGCGTCGTGAGTCTCACGACGCTTGCCGGGATAAGACGTCATCGAACACGGCTAAGGCTCTGTCAACATCCTCCCGAGTCACCACTAAAGGCGGCCGAAACTTCAATA
This sequence comes from Pseudomaricurvus alkylphenolicus, assembly GCF_011683955.1. Taxonomy (GTDB): domain Bacteria; phylum Pseudomonadota; class Gammaproteobacteria; order Pseudomonadales; family Cellvibrionaceae; genus Pseudomaricurvus; species Pseudomaricurvus alkylphenolicus. Next base: position 116,180 of record NZ_JAAQPI010000005.1, on the reverse strand, counting down.
CATTCCCTAACGGCCCGGACAATCCAATCAACACCCCCTGCTGCTTCATCAAATCCGGCAACCGGCGAGCCAGCTCAGACGCCGGTTCGCGAGAGTCGCGATCCTTCACCAAATCCACACCCACAAACAACCCGCGCCCCTGAATCCTGCCGATCACCGAGTGCTTTTGCTGCAGAGTCTCCAATCTCTGGAAGAGATAGTGGCTCAGCTCCTTGACATGTTCGAGCAGATTATCCTCACGCAAAACATCAAACACGGCCTGGGCCGCCGCCGCAGAAACCGGATTCCCCCCAAACGTATTAAAATAAATATCGCTCTGTGCCCAACGGTCCGCAATCTCTCGTGTGGTAAAAACGGCCGCCACCGGATGCCCGTTACCAAACGGCTTGCCCGTAAATACGATATCCGGAACCACATCGTGATGCTCGAAGCCCCAATAGGTACCCGTGCGCCCCACCCCGGCCTGAACCTCATCAGCCACACAAAGGCCTCCGGCAGCGCGCACCTTTTCGTAGACACGTTTGAAATAGCCGGGCGGCGCGTCCAATGCACCCTGACTGTCAAAAATTGAATCGCAGACAAAGGCCGCTACCCCCTCACCATTGGCCTGCAGCCTCTCTAACGCCGGATCCATCAAATCCGCATAATCTTGCGACAGGGATTCATCCTCTCTGTCGCCACGAAACACCCCACGATAGGTATTGGGGGCCGCCACCGCTTCAATGTGTGGCGGTCGGTCTGAGGGCGCATAAGTCGCCGTAGACATCTCACCCACCAGCTTGGAATTACCGTGATAGCTGTTCTCCATCACTATTATGCCCCGCTGCCCCGTCACCACCCTCGCGATGCGCATGGCCAACTCGGCCGCCTCCGTGCCCGTACAGGTAAACAGACAGACGTCGAGTTTTCCCGGTAATGTCGACGCTACCGTTTCGGCCAGTCTGATCACATTTTCATGCAAATATCGGGTATGAGTATTTAACTTGGCGGCCTGCTCAGTCATTGCCCGAACCACTCGCGGATTGGCGTGGCCTACCACGGGAACATTATTGTAAAAATCGATGTAGCGGCGGTAGTCAGAATCATACAGGTGCGCGCCTTCGCCTCGAACCAGTTCAACCGGGTCCTGATAAAACAGGAAGCTGCCGGCAAAATGGCGCTTGCGGCGTTCGATCAGATCAAGTTGCCGGGCAGTAGCTGCGGCATATTCCCCGTCCAGGTTGACGTGGGCCAGGCCCCCAAAACCACCTAAAGCCTTATCACTCATCTTTCCAGCCTCCGATCTCTCTATAACCCGCGCACGGCCGCACCATCGGTCATGGCTTGAAACGACCACTAAAACTCGACTCTTGTCGAACAATTGAAACAATACTAATTCAAGCAGTCCAAAAACTCAACTGTAGTCGAGTTATAATAAAGGGACATTTAACGCCATTTTGAAGAGATGCACATCGACCGAGAACGGGACTGAACGCCACACAAGCGGGATTGCGCCGTGCCCCCTGGGCGACGACGAAAATGGACCTTGAACGGACGTTAGGCCGACATCAGCCGGGCGGCCGCCTCAACCACATAGTCAGCATAGGCCTCAGTCTCAATACCCTGATGCCTGAAGTAGCCGCGCTTCAGATACCACTCCTGGGTCAGTGCCAAGATAGAAGACGCGGTCAGGCTGGGGTTGTTATCCCGAAAGAGGCCACGGGTAATGCCGGTCTCAATCAAGCTGGCAAACTCATCCACGCTGCGCTGCTCGTTTTCAATCGCCCGCTTGCGCTGCTTTTCTGGCAGACTCTTGGCTTCCATAAACATAAAGTAGTACCAGGGCTGAAATTGCTCAGCCATATAAATATGGCTGCGAATCATAGCGTCCATCCGCGCGCGACAGTCCGCTTCATCCGGTAACATCCGAAAACCTGCTTCGGCAAACGCCTCACCCACAAAGCGGTTGATCATCTCCGACAGTTCTTCCTTGCTGCCAAAGTAGTTGTAAATTCCTCCCATGCTCAGTCCGGTCTCCTGGCAGAGATCCCGCAATGACATCGCATGAAAACCCTTACGGGCAGAAATACGGAAGGTGGCCGGAAGAATAATGCTCAGTTTGGACTCGGCAATCTCACGTTTGCGAACCTTGATCCGATCAGAAAAAGCATCAAAGAAGTGCCCATACACCGACTCCCGACAAATTGGCAGAGAACGACAGAAGGCAGTGAGGGATACGTCTTGAGGCCAGTTTGCTGTGTTTTCCATAGTGGTTGTGCTTTCGATTGTCACCTGATTGAATCAATATTCCCCTGGATCCAGGGCTGCGCATTATAGCCGGCCAGCACGCGTGACTAAACGGTCGCACTTCAGTCACATTTTCGTTGAATAACGAGCGAGCGCTCGCTATATTATTGCGCAAACCAGAGGAGTTAGCCATGGCCGCCACCCGTTCATTTCTTGTGCATCGTAAAGACTTTTCCCAGACCAAGTACCAAACCACAGATGCCCTGCCGGAACCCGGTCCCGGGCAGATTCTGATGAAAGTTGAGCGCTTTTCCTACACGGCCAATAACATCAGCTACGCCGCCACGGGAGACGTTCTGCGCTATTGGGAATTTTTCCCTGCCGAAGAAGGTTTCGGCATCACGCCGGTATGGGGCTTCGCCGAAGTCACTGCTTCACAATGCGAAGGCGTTGAAGTCGGTGAGCGATTCTATGGCTACTACCCAATGGGCAGCCATTTACTGGCAGAGCCAGGCAACATTAAACCCACGGGTTTTATCGACCAGGCTGCCCACCGCCAGCCCCTGTCAGTGATTTATAATCAATATGTTAATTGCAGCAAGGACCCGCTGTATCAGGCTGACACTGAAGAAATGCAGATGTTGCTGCGCCCTTTGTTCACCACCTCATTCCTGCTGGACGATTTCTTCGACGACAATCAATTCTTCGGTGCCAGCAATCTGATACTGACCAGCGCCTCCAGTAAAACGGCCGCCGGTATGGCCTATGCCCTGCACCGCAATCGCAGCAAACGCGATCATGATTACAAGATCATCGGTCTGACCTCCGCGAGCAACAAGGTGTTTGTCGAAAAGCTCGGCTGTTACGATGAGGTCATCACCTATGACCAGATCGAACAGCTCGACGCCACGCAACCCAGCGCCATAGTAGACTTTGCCGGCAACGGCGATGTACTGAAACGACTGCACGCTCAGTTGGCGCCGCAGCTTCAGTACAGCTGTCTGGTGGGAGCCTCCCACTGGGACCAGCGCGGTAAAACCAAGAAAGATCTTGATGGCCCCCATCCCATTATGTTTTTTGCCCCCACTCAGGCAGAAAAACGATTGAACGAATGGGGCGGTTCAGTTTTTCAGCAACGACTCGCAGACCTCTGGCTGGCCTTTACCGCTTTCGCCCAGGGCTGGATTGAAGTGGAGAATATCAGCGATCCAAAAGCCGTCGCCAATATTTATCAAACCGTATTGGCCGGCGACCAAAGTCCGAGTGCCGGCTACATATTGTCGCTGAGCCAGTAATAATACCAACGATTTCGATATTCAGGAGTACAGGATGATCCCAAGAACGGTTTTTGAACCCGAACACGATATGTTTCGCGAAAGCGTGCGCAAATTCCTTCAGGCCGAGGCTGTGCCCCACCACTTACAGTGGGAGAAAGATGGCCAGGTGGACCGCGCCCTGTGGAACAAAGCCGGTGAGCAGGGATTCCTGGTACCCACCGCTCCTGAAGAATACAGCGGCGTGGGTGTGGACTTTCGCTACAATGCGATCATCAGTGAAGAGTGCGCCGCCCTGGGACTCAGTGGGATCGGTTGGCCGCTGCACAGTGATATCGCCGTACCCTATATCTTGAATTTCGGCACAGAAGAACAAAAGCAGAAGTATGTACCGGGCTGTATTTCCGGTGAGATTGTAACCGCTATTGCCATGACTGAGCCCGGCGCGGGTTCTGATCTGCAGGGCATCAAAACCACTGCGGTTCGCGATGGGGACCACTACGTGATAAATGGCTCCAAGACCTTTATCACCAATGGCCAGCACGCTGACGTCGTTATTCTGGTCGCCAAGACCGACCCGCAACAGGGTGCGGCTGGCATCAGTCTGTTTCTGCTAGAGGCTGGAACCCCCGGTTTTGAAAAAGGCACCAATCTGGAAAAACTGGGCATGAAAGCCCAGGATACCTCAGAGCTTTTCTTTAACGACGCCCGCATCCCCGCAGAAAACCTGCTGGGCGAGGAAGGACAGGGATTTGTTTACCTGATGCAGGAACTGCCTCAGGAGCGCTTGCAAATTGCCCTGGTCGCGGTTGCCAGCATGGAGTCCGTGCTCAGCTACACCATTGACTACGTGAAAGAGCGCAAGGCGTTCGGCAAAAACATCGCCAGCTTTCAGAATACCCAATTTAAGTTGGCCGAGCTGGACAGTGAAGTCACCGCCCAGCGTGTCTTTCTGGATCGCTGCCTGGAACTGCATATTGAGGGCAAACTCGATGCCGTCACTGCGGCCAAGGCCAAGATGCTGACCACCGACCTGCAAGGCAAAGTTATCGACGAATGCCTGCAACTGCACGGCGGCTACGGCTTTATGTGGGAATACCCGGTGACCCGCGCCTACGCCGACGCCCGCGTTCAGCGCATCTTTGGTGGCACCAATGAAATCATGAAACTGATTATTGGCCGCTCACTGGTCAGCTAGCGGAAGCAACGCCCGGGCAATTTTCTCGGCGATGACACCCCGATCAAGTGGCCGCTCCAAAGATGCCAAAGCGCTTGCGGCCACATCCTCATCCACGGGATTTCCAGCCGTCATTTCGATCAGCTCGCCCATAAACCCCGGCCCGAATTCCGGGTGAAACTGCACAGAATAAGCCGGAATATCCCGATACCTCAAACCCGCATAAGGGCAGTGCTGATGAGTCAGAATCACCTCGACATTGTCTGGCAATCGGGTCACCTGATCGCGGTGGTAGGCATACGCGGTGACGGAATCCTCCGAACAATCATCCCTCGAATACAGCTGAGCACCAACGATCCATCCCTTGGGCTCGACCTTGCCCCCCAGAGCCTCCGCCATCAGCTGATGACCAAAGCAGATCCCCACCTGGGGAATAGAGCGCTCGGCAGCGTCGCGGATAAATTGTTTCACGGGCGCAATCCAGGTGAGATCGTCGTAAACACTGAATCGTGACCCCATATAAATAAAGCCGTCATAATCAGTCATAACGGGCAGGTCATCCCCGTTCACAACGCTTATGGTATCGAACCGGGAGCCGGGCAGTTGATCACCGATCAGGTCCTTTACCATTTCCGGGTAAGAACCATACTTTTGCCGCAGATGGGACTTAACGTTGCCGGTTTCGAAAATTCCGTATTTCTTCATGATGCTGTTGCCACGCAATGGGTTTCAGGTTGTCCATATTGGGCGACTGAAAACGGGCTTGTCCAGTAGAATCTTATCTGATTGAAACGTCACAACCTGAAACTGGTACCCTTGCAAAATGATTGAACTTTCATGTAGCTTGTTTATACCGCTGAAAATTAGCTGCAATAAAGCTTATTGCCATTGATTCTGAACTACCCGAAATAACCCGTAAGCTGACAACTACCTATGTCCTCCTCTCCCATCCATGGCTCTCCCCTGGAGACAATGCATCAACACTATGACCAGCTGGTGGGATTCCCCCGGGACGAATGGGAGCGGATGCTGCCCAATCTCAAGGTTTGCCAGGTGGGCAGCAAACATCTGCTACAGGCCATTGGTGAAAAATCCACACATAATTACTTTGTGGCTGATGGGCTGGTCCGGTTTTATTACATCACTCCCGATGGCAAGGAACTCAACAAGGGGTTTTACGGCAAGAATCATATCGTTGGCAGCCTCAGCGCCAGCATCCTGGATGAACCCTGCCGCTTTGCGGTAGAGACTCTTGAGCCCAGTGTTCTGGTGGAGATTAACCTGGCGGGATTGCGGGGCTTTACCGAACAAAGCCCCGCCTGGCAGCGCCTGTACCAACACAGCGTGGAAATGATGCTGATCCGCAATGAGCGCCGCGAGGCGGAGCTGTTAACCATGACGGCACAACAGCGATTCAGGCAACTGGTGCGTAATTTCCCGGATTATCTGGAGCGGATTCCCCAGTATCATATCGCTTCCTATTTGGGGATTACCCCCGTTGCCTTGTCCAAGTACAAAAAACAGTGGCTGGAGGAGAGTTAACCTCGGTTAAACTAGTTTAACGACGTCAGTGCAGCCCCTGGCTTAAGCTGTCTCCAGAATCAATTCACTGGAGACCATGGCATGAGCGCCCACCCCAAGTATCCCCTTCTGTTTGAGCCCCTGGACCTGGGTTTTACCACCGTCAAAAACCGTGTTCTGATGGGTTCCATGCACACCGGGCTGGAGAATGACGACGACGCTGAGCGCCAGGCGGCCTATTTCGCCGAACGCGCCAAAGGCGGCGTGGGGATGATCATCACCGGCGGCACCGCCCCCAACGCCGACAGTACGGTTGGCGACGATACCCATGAGGTGTTTAATTCCGCAGACCGCCTGCCCTGGCATAAAACCGTGACTGACGCCGTTTACGCCGCAGCACCGGACTGTAAAATCTGCCTGCAGATCCTCCACGCCGGCCGCTACGCCATGACTCCGAATCAAGTGGCGCCTTCACCGGTCAAGTCGTACATAAATCCATTTACCCCACGGGAAATGAACGCCGAAGATATCGAGCGAACCCTTCAGGACTTTGTCAATTGTGCTCAATTGGCCAAAGAAGCAGGCTACTCCGGTGTAGAGATCATTGGCTCCGCCGGCTATCTGCTCAGCTCCTTCCTGCTGGAGAAAACCAACAAACGCACCGACGAATGGGGTGGCAGCTACGAAAACCGTATGCGCTTTGCCCTGGAGGTAATTCGACGGGTTCGCGAGGCTGTCGGTGAGGACTTTATTCTGATCTATCGAATCGCCGCCATGGAGATGATGGAAGACGGCAGCAGCTGGGAAGAAGTTGTCACCCTGGCAAAGCGCATTGAAGCGGCCGGCGCCAGTATTATCAGTACCCACTTTGTCTGGCACGAGGCTCAGGTGCCCACCATCTCCACCCGCGTGCCACGCGCCGCCTTTACCCGGGTGACCGGCAAGCTGCGTAAAGAGCTGAACATCCCTCTGATCACCAGTAACCGCATCAACATGCCCGACGTCGCCGAAAGCGTGCTGGAAGCGGGCCACGCCGATATTGTATCCATGGGTCGCCCCATGCTGGCGGACCCGGAGCTGGTCAACAAAGCCAACGATGGTCGGGAAGACGAGATCAACACCTGTATCGGTTGCAATCAGGCCTGTTTGGATCATGCGTTTAACGGCAAAGAGGTCAGCTGTCTGGTGAATCCCCGCGCCTGTAACGAAACCAATCTCAACTACCTGCCAGCCACACAGACCAAGAAAATTGCCGTTGTCGGCGCCGGCCCCGCGGGCTTGGCTTTTGCGGTTACCGCTGCCGAACGCGGGCATCAGGTCACCCTGTTCGAAGCGGACGGTGACATTGGCGGCCACTTTAATCTGGCCAAGGTGATTCCGGGCAAAGAGGAATTTTACGAAACCCTGCGCTACTACCGTAAACAGCTGGATCTGCACAAGGTCGAGCTCAAACTCAATCACCGTGTGAGTGCTGAAGAACTCAGCGGCGCAGACTGGGATGAAGTGGTTATCGCCACCGGTATTACTCCCCGTATACCCGCCATAGACGGTATTGAGCATTCGAAGGTGGTCAGCTATACCGACGCCATTCTGGGCAACAAACCCATTGGCCACAAGGTGGCGATTGTTGGCGCCGGTGGCATTGGGTTTGACGTCGCGGAGTTGATCAGCCACAAGGGCAAATCCGCCAGTTTGGATATCGATGTGTTTGCCAGAGAATGGGGCATTGATTTTGAAAACCATCCTCGTGGCGGTGTTGCCGGTGTTGTCCCCCGGGTGGAAAAATCGGATCGTGAAATCTATCTGTTACAACGCAAGGCAACGGCTGTGGGTAAAGGTTTGGGGCGCACCACCGGCTGGACCCACAAGCTCAGCTTGCAACGCAAGGACGTCAAAATGCTGAACGGGGTACAGTATGAGCGCATTGATGATGAAGGATTGCATACCACCATTCATGGTGAGCCCAAAACGCTCGATGTTGACACTGTGATTATTTGTGCGGGTCAGGAATCCGATAACGTGCTGTATAACAGGCTTAAAGATTCAGTGTCCAATTTGCATCTGATCGGTGGTGCGGAACTGGCGATGGAGATCGATGCTAAACGGGCGATTGATCAGGGGTGTCGGCTGGCAGCAGCCCTGTAAAGACAGCTTTTGCCCCCCCTTGGTATGGCGGGGGCTCATATTTCTCCCTGTTTCGCCAGGACACGCAGGTGTTTTAGAGTCGCCTGAACAGACTGAAGATAGGATTGTTCCAGCTCCTGCGACAGCTTTTGTGCCTCCGGACTGCCGGGCTCTACATCCGCAATGTCCAAAGCAAATGTAAAAGTCATCGTCAACTCGCCGTCGTCATTATAGTAAAGCTCGTTAAAGATATCGCCCGGCGTTTTGTCACTGATACGCCGAAAATGAATCACTCGCTCAGGGATCTGTGTGATCGCTTCCTGCAAACGCTCACCCGCGTGAACCACTTCGCGAAGAATACCACCGTCCCACTGCTCGACAACTCGACACTCCGTAATGGACGGCACGAAGGGCACCGCATTGGAGGCCTTCATCTGTAACCCCTGCCACACCTGGGAACGGCTTAGCACTATAGCTTCATCCGGTGAATTGATGGGAATATTCCGGCTGACTCTAATCATAGTTTTCTCCTGGGTCACATCGAGTGCCCTGAATCCGAAGTGTTGAAAAAGAATGACCAGCTTAAGTAAACCAGGACTGTAGAAAAAGCCACACAATGGGAACACAAATTTCCCCAGATAGAACACCCGCGTCATCTCAAGGATTGCTGGACATCAACAGCCGCCAACCTTTTCTCTGACACCTCACTAATCTATTTTTTGTATTTTTATCGATTTTATAACCTATAATCGTATTTTATAACATGGTGTACAGAGACGCCCCCAATGAAAGCTCCACTTTTCGACTATGTAAACGCCACCAGTTTGGATCAAGCACTGGGGCTCCTGGATCAATATGGAGAAGAGGCTCGGATTATCGCCGGAGGTCAAAGCCTGATGGCGACGTTAAACATGCGCTTGTCCCAGCCGCAGGTCCTGATCGATATCAATAGCATCCAGGGGCTGAGCGGAGTTCGCGAGACCCGCAAAGACATTCGTATCGGCGCCTTGACTCGCCATATGGAACTGCTTGAGTCCGACATAGTAAAGGAACACCTGCCGTTGATCGCCAGCGCCATGCCCCATGTCGCGCATGTCGCCATTCGTAATAGAGGCACCATTGGTGGCAGTCTGTCGATGGCAGACCCCGCTGCAGAATTACCGGCCTGCTGCGTTGCCCTTGACGCGACCTTTGAACTCAGCAGCCGTTCAGGGCAACGCGTGGTGAAAGCGAGAGACTTTTTTTCCGGGCTCTACACCACGGAGCGTCAGGATAATGAAATTCTGACACAGATTACTATTCCCAAATGCGCTCCTCAGCAACTCCACTATTTTGAAGAAATCAACCGGCGTCAAGGCGACTTTGCCATTGTCGGCCTGGCTTGTACGGCTGCTGTCAAGAAAGGTCTTATGTCTTCCAAACGCAGCTTGAAAGCGCTGGATGTGGTTATTTTTGGCTGTGAAGATAAACCCACCAGACTTGCTCAAACCTGCCTGCACTTGATCGGCACATCTATCGACAAAAATACGATCACCGCCGCCAAGCAGAAACTTGAGCAGGAACTGAACCCGACTGCCAATCTGGAGGGACGGGCGGATACCAAGTTACATCTGGCGACGGTTCTGCTGGAGAGAGCCCTTCTCTCTCTGGCACGTGATATCGGAACAATCGATTGACAAAACCAGAGATTGATATGCAAAACACGCGAGAAATAGCTTTTACACTTAACGGCGAAGAGGTGTCTCACCGGGTTCCCGTTCGTCAACACCTAGCCGATTTCCTGAGACATGAACTGGGCTTGACCGGCACCCATATTGGCTGCGAACAAGGCGTATGTGGCGCCTGCACAATCAGGGTGAATGGGCGCTCGGCGCGAAGCTGTCTGATGCTGGCAGTTCAAGCCGACGGATGTGTTGTCGAAACTATTGAGGGCATTTCTCAAAGTGGGGAAATCGCAGATCTGCAACACGAATTTATTCAACGCAACGCCGCCCAATGCGCCTTCTGCACACCAGGCATGTTAATGACCGCGGCGGATCTGATCGGCGGTAAAGAACCCGTCAGCCGGGACGCGATCCGTGATCATATATCCGGTAACTACTGCCGCTGCACGGGCTATCACGCCATCGTCGACGCCATCGAGTCGACACTGAATAAACGTTTGGCATCCGACAAGAGCAACCCGCATCATGGATAATCAGCGTCCGAGTGATCGAGAGAGTATTATTGGCAAAAGCGTTCCCCGCAGCGCCTTGCGACAACTGGTACACGGCCGGGGACGTTATACCGACGATATCCAATTGCCGAGGATGTTGGAGCTGGTGTTTGTTCGCAGCCCACTCGCCCACGCCAAAATCGTTAACATAAATATTGACGACGCACTTCGGCAGCCGGGCATAGCACATATTTTTACCGGTGCTGACATCGCGGAAATTTGCAAGCCCTGGAACGGAGAAGCCGCGCATCGTCCCAATCTTAAATCTGCGCCTCAGTACCCATTGGCGATGGAACAGGTAACCTGGCAGGGGGAGCCCATTGTTGCCATTCTCGCTGAGACCCGCGCGCAGGCGGAAGATGCCATTGACCATGTTTTTATCGATTTTGAAGAGCTGCCGGCTGTCGTCGATCCTCACGGAGCCCTGGAAGCTTCCGCACCGCTGATTCACCCGGATCTGGGTACCAATCTGGCAGACGAACAATTGATTGAGGCCGGTTCACCCGACGAGGCATTCAATAAAGCCCTCCATGTCGTGGAGGCGGATTTCACTTTTGGGCGCCAAACCGGTGTCACGCTGGAACCCCGGTCGGTTATCGCTGATTACAACTCAGGCAGCCGATCATTGACCGTATACCAATCTCACCAGTCCCCATTCCAGATGCAAGACCTCTATGCACAGAATCTGGCCATCGATGAAAATAACGTCAGAGTGATTTGCCCTGATGTGGGAGGGGCTTTTGGGGTCAAGCTGCACATCTACGGGGACGAGGTCGCCGCAGTGGCCTCCAGTGTTCTGACAGGCAGGCCAGTAAAATTTGTCGCCGATCGGATGGAGTCCTTTGTCTCTGATACCCATGCCCGGGATCACCGAGTCAAAGCGAGAATGGCAGTCTCCGCCAATGGCCGGATTCAGGCCTTCGAGGTTGACGATCTGTCCGCCGTTGGACCTTATGGCCACGCCAGACGTTTCAGTATTGTCGAAGGCTTGCAAACCATCACCAGCGCGGCCGCGCCCTATAAGTTCAAGCACTATCGCGGACGCACACGAATTGTCTACCAGAATAAAAATATGATCGGCATGTATCGCGGAGTGGGTCTTCCTATTGCCTGTGCCGTTGGCGAACAGATGGTAGACCTGGCCGCCGCTGCCGTGCATATGGATCCTCTGGAGTTTCGTCGACAGAACTATATTGACGATGATATGTACCCCCACACCACCGCAACGGGCATTCACTTTGAACAGCTTTCTTTGCACCAGTGTCTGACGCAGCTCAAGGCGTTGATGAACTACGACGAACTCAGGCAGGAACAGCAACAACAGAGAGAACGCGGTATTTATCGCGGTATTGGTATTGCCACCTTTATCGAGCAGACCGCCTACGGTTCCCGTTATTATGGTCCTACAGAAGCGAGAGTGTCGGTTCAGGAAGGCTGCACACTCAAACTTGAGCCCACCGGAAAGGTTCGCTGCCTGACCAGCGCAACGGAACAAGGCCAGGGCACCACCGCAGGCATTGCGCAAATCGTAGCGGAGGAACTTGGCATTGGTGTCGACGACATCAGCGTGATTCATGGGGACAGCGGTACCACACCCTATGGAGGCGGCTCCTGGGCGTCACGAGGCGCTGCCATGGCTGGCGAAGCCGCGTTAAAAGCAGCTCGTCAGCTGCAAAGCAATATTCTGGAAGTGGCCGCTGCGCTGCTCGACCTTGCGCCTCAGGAGCTTACCCTTAGCCGCTCCCGGATCTGCCTGAAACACAATGGTCAAAGCTGTATGGAGCTGGAGGAGGTGGCTAAGATCGGCCATTTCAGACAGGACCAATTACCCGCCGACCTGCAACCGGAATTCGCGGTAACCCGCAGCCACGTACCGCGCAACGATGTTCCCCCCTACTACGTCGCCAATGGCGTACAGGCATCTTATCTGGAAGTCGATACCCATACCGGCATCATTCGTCTGTTAAGGCACTGGGCGGTGGACGATTGTGGACGCATTCTCAATCCCATGATTGTTGATGAACAGGTGCGAGGCGGGATTGTACAGGGTATCGGCGGGGCACTGCTGGAAAAATGCCACTACGATCTACAGGGGCAAATGCTCAATGCCAGTATGGCGGACTATCTGGTGCCCATGGCCAGCGAGATGCCGGATATCCATGTCGAACACGTCGAAACCCCGACCCGCTATACACAACTTGGCGCCAAAGGCGTAGGAGAAGCAGGAACCATTGGCGCTATTGGGGTTATGTGGTGTGCCATCAACGATGCACTGCGTCCACTCGGAGCACAGGTTAAAGAACAACCCTTTACACCGGAAGTCATTCTGGATGCGTTAAAGCAAACTCACCAGTAGTAACAAAGAGGTATGGTCATGAAATTTGAAGGTGAACACCGTATCGCCGCCGCCAGAGAGGTGGTATTCTCCGCGCTCAACAGTCCCGACGCCTTAAAACACGCCATTCCTGGTTGTGAGCGCCTGGTCAAAGTATCCGACACAGAGATGGAGGCCACCGTCATTGCCAGAGTCGGTCCGGTCAAGGCCCCTTTCAGCGGCAGCTGTACACTTTCCAACGTCATTCCCCCGCAGAGTTACCTGCTGACCGGTGAGGGCAAAGGGGCCGCCAGCATGGGCAGGTGTAAAGCCGCCGTGAATCTGAAGGCTGACGGCGACGAGACATTACTCACCTATGAGTTCACTGCGGAGGTGTCCGGGAAATTGGCACAGATTGGCAGTCGCCTGGTCGAAAGCTCTGCCCGCAAACTCGCCAACGACTTTTTTGAAACCTTCTCCGCCAATATTGTCGGAGAAGATCTTAAACCGGCATCCGCTAAAGAACGCTCAGCCTCCCTGACGATAATCTGGAAACTCGCCGCCGCCCTCTGTGCGTTACTGGCAACCTTCTGGTACTTTTCCGGAGCCTGAGTCGGGTTATTCATAACCGGGTGGCTGACGGAATGCGAAACCGCTCTCTTCCAACAGCCTTGCCACCTGAATGGTCTTGAGGTCACCAAACTCGGGACCAATTATCTGCACGCCGATGGGCAAGCCATTTTCGTCCTGACAGACCGGCATGGCGGTAGCAGGCAAGAGTGAGCAAACCGCCATGCCTGGCCAGAATAACTGTTGAAAATAGGGTTGCTTCACCCCATCCACTTCAATACTACGCTCACCGAACCGTCGATGATCATGCAAAAAGGCACTGGTCGCCACTACCGGACAAATCAGTACATCAAATGATTTGAAGAATTCATGCCAGGCCCAACGAAAATGCGTGCGTCGCTCATTGGCACGGGCATAATCCCTGAAGCTGGCCGCCTGGTTTCGGAGAGTCTTGGCCCTGGCGCTGTGGTCTCCGGCTTCAAGCCCGGCAACAGTGTCTGTCAACTTTTCATATTGGCTATCGTTCAATCCCGCATTGGATACCGCTTGCATTAGCGTCTGGAACACATCGTGTTGCTCTTGGGGATCGAAATCAGGCCGGGCATCGGGTTCAACCTGACCTCCGGCGCTTGAAATAGCGTGAGCCACCCTGTCCACCGCTGATCTGACCGAGCGCGTCACTGGCGCCCGGGAATCATAATTCCAGACCGCCACCTTCAAGTCAGCCAGGGAGCTTTTGCCCGGTTTTGATAATTGGAGCTGATACCCTTGTGACTGGATTTCATCCGGCCCGGCAAGCACCTCAATACCAAGCTGCAAATCATTGGCACTTCGGCCCATCGGGCCAAGCACGCCAAGATCCGATTGCGCCAACAATCCGGGAGCCGCGTGTCCGCGGGGAGGGATTATGCCCCAGGTCGATTTGTGACCAAAGACACCACAATAGTGAGCCGGATTGCGAATGGATCCACCGATGTCAGATCCAATCTCAAACCCGGTGAGCCCCGCCGCCAGCGCAGCGGCTGATCCGCCGGAAGATCCGCCTGCTCCCCTGTCGACATCCCAGGGGTTATTCGTAGTGCCATAGATGTCATTGTAGCTCTGGATATCGACCAAATTGAGAGGCACATTGGTTTTGCCAAAAATAATGGCTCCCGCGTTCTGCAACCGCTGGATTGCCAGTGCGTCAATGGCGGGAATATTGGCTCTCAGATCAGGGTTTCCACGGGTGGTGGGCAACTCCCTGACATCAAAGGATTCCTTGCAGGTCATGGGAACGCCGTGCAACGGCCCCCAGATTTCTCCGCGCGCCAGGGCTGCATCCGCTTCCCTGGCTCGTTTACGCGCCCTCTTTTGGTCAAGAACAACGACGGCGTTTAACTTCGGGTTGTGGCGGCTAACCCGCTGCAGATATATCTCCAATAACTCTTCACAACCAAGTTCTTTTTGCCTGATCAGGTTGGCCAGCTCGCTGGCGCTTCGAAAGGCGATTTCCATGTTCATCCCCCTGGCGTTACCTGAGACGCATACTACAGTCAGAAAAGCTAAGATTCACCTCCAGGCTGCCCTCGTTGAGCAGCCACGGCTTAACCTGAAAGTGGCGTGCGCCACTGCTATGCATCGGGTCCTCGGCGGCAATGGCTTGGGCCTGCAACAGCGACTCCGCTCTGATAATCACTAACCCCTCACCGTGCCAATTGTCTTCATCATCGCCCCAAATTGGGCCGGCGGCAAACAGAATGCCCCTCTTTTCCAACATGACCTGGTACTCCAAGTGGGCCTTCAGGTGTACGGCAAGCGACTCTATGTCCTCAGCAGGCGCAGTCTGAATAACATAGAGCTTCATGCGCAGAAACCCTTCGGAATTGACATAGACTGTTTCCGTGGGAATGGCATCCGTCATAAACTGCAGCTCTCCCGTTGCACGCCCAACGACTCAGTTTTCATGTTTCCCATAGAAAATACCGCATAAGAGGCCAGCAGCGCCGGAACACCGCAAGCAACAAACAGCATCTCAATAGACAAGCCCAGAGCAATGAGCCCACCGGCTAACAGAGGACCACAAATTGCCCCTATACGCCCCCAGCCGACGGCCCAGCCGATACCCGTGGATCGAATCGCAACCGGATAAAGAATCGCCGCCAGACTGTTGGCGACGAGCTGCCCTCCCCCGACCGAAAAGCCAGCCAAAAAGACCATGGCCGAGACCAGATACAAATTTGAACTGGCTACACCGATCAGAGCGGCGAAAACGCCAGCGGCAATGTAATTAAAGCCCAGGACACGGAATGGACCGAACTTGTCCGCCATACGACCGAGAAAGATACCACCGAAGATATTGCCGAAACTCAGCAGCACCGATGCCACAATGGCCAGGTGTACAGGCAGTCCGGCGCCGGAGAGAACAATCGGCAACCATTGCGATAAGAAATAGAACATCAACAAATTGGTAAAGAAAACCGCCCACAGCATGACTGTCACTTGCGCGCGGTTTTGATCAAACAGACTTTTTACCGATGAGTCTGCAGCCGGAGGTTCCGGCATATAGAAGTTATCGTCTGCATTGAAAACCTGTTTCGAGTCAATCCTGGCGAGATAGGCAGCAATACGGCCACCGTGACTGGTCTGGGCATTCTTGAGTACCAGATAGGGAATTGACTCAGGGAGCCAAAAGTAGAGTACAGGCACCATAACAATAGGCAACATGCCACCAAAAATAAACACGCTCTCCCATCCAAAAGCGCCGATGAGCTGCGCACTTACCAGTCCACCTAACATGGCCCCCAGAGGAAAGCCTGAAAACATGACCACAACGGCCAGGGTTTTGACACGTTTGGGGGAGTATTCCGACGTCATCGCAATGATATTGGGCATGGCACCACCAAGGCCAAGCCCCGTAAGGAACCTTAGAATCATCAACTCATTCAGAGTTTCGGCGTAGGCGGTCAGAAACGCGAAGAATCCGAAGCCGCCCGTCGAGAGGATAATCACCCAGCGACGCCCCACCCGATCCGCCAACGCCCCCAGCGTTAATGCACCCACCAACAAACCGACCAATGCTGACGAAAAAATGGGGCCAAACTGGGAACGCTCCACACCCCATTGCTCTGCAATCACCGGGGCCACGAAACTGATCGACAAAGTGTCGAAACCATCCAGCATCGCAACAATTCCACACAGTGCAATGACAGTCTTCTGAAAGCGACTTAAGGGTCGCTCATCGATTACTTTTGTCACATTGACGCTTTGTACATCGCCCATAGGCAGGTTTCTCCCGAACAGGTTTCGCTGACATTTTCAAACTAACATATAATCGATTTTATAGACAACAATATATTTTTTATAAATAAATGATTTTTAAGGTCAGTTTTGGTCAGATCGACCTGAATTCAAATGACGATATAACCATCCAATTCGTTGATTTTTAAACCAATATCGATAATAAGGCCCAAAACCTATTTGAAGGTCTGAATATCTTCATTCAGTCATTAATAGTTTTTTTGCTCCATACCATCGGCTACAATGACACTCAGAAGCAGATAACCGTTCGTAGGTTGAACCAGGGGGGAACGTGGCCAGAGCATCCACAGCGGCAAAGAAAGAGCAAGGCAAGACAAAAACGGCAGATGTCTATGAAAACCTGAAACGCGATATTGTTTCAGGTGTCTGGATGCCCGGCACCAAATTGCCGATCGGTGATCTTCGCGATGTGTATGATGTCTCTCTCAGTCCCTTGCGAGAAGCCCTGTCCCGTCTCGCAGCCGTTGGATTTGTGATTGCGGAAGGTCAACGTGGATTTACCGTGGCGCCCATGTCTGAAGAACACCTGATTGATACCAACCGCATACGCACCACGCTGGAATGCATGGCTGTCACAGAGTCAATTGAGAACGGCGATACCGACTGGGAAGCCAACATGATCGCAGCCTTTCACCGACTCGCATCAACATCTTATCTCGACCCCGAAGACCCGAGTTCCACCTCAACCTTATGGACGACTTACCATAAAGAGTTTCATGACAGTCTCGTTGCCGCCTGCCAGTCCTTTTGGATACTGCGTTTTCGGGAGACGCTTTCCGATGAGATGGAAAGGTTCCGCAACCTCTCCTATGGTTTCACTGCTCGAAAACGAAGCTATGCAAAGGCCCATAGTAAAAAAGACGCGGATCCATTTGAATTGGATCACAAAAAAATATTGGACGCGGCCCTGGCAAGGGATTCGGAAAAAGCGTGTAAATTAATCGAAAAGCACTTTAGTAAAACCGTGGAAATCGTGCTGGCAGAAAAATCAGCGTTCGCCGAAGAAGCCCTTTCCTAAATACCCGATCCCCCTCCTCTTTCTTCCCCGTCGCCTGACTGTCACTAGCAGTCAGGCGGCTTGACATCCCTTATTCGCATAGATTCTTTCAAAAACACCCTTTATTCGAGTGTGTGAATTCGTTCGCCCAACACCTCAAAACACATATTTGACTTGAAAATCGATTTATTCTAATCTTGTCGATATTGTGGACTGAAACATTTCTGTTAAAGAGGCCCGTTATGCAAAACTATCAACACCTGCTCTATTCTGTAGATAACCTTGTAGCAACCATCACGATAAACCGCCCCGAAGTCCTCAACGCCTGGACGCAATTGACACTTCACGAAATAGAAGATGCCCTGAAAACCGCTGGCAGCGACAGTAAAGTCGGCGTTGTTGTATTAACGGGAACCGGGGATAAAGCCTTTTGCGTCGGCGGGGATGTTAACTGGGAAAGAGAAGGTGGCCTGGCAGACAAGGAATACACCTATAATCTCGCGCATGCCATCAGCGAGTGTCCCAAACCCGTCATTGCGAGAGTCAATGGCTGGTGTATTGGCGGAGGTCACCACCTGGCTTACTTCTGTGATGTTACCATCGCATCGGACAATTCACGCTTTGGCCAGGCCGGCCCTCGCGTTGGTTCACCCGCCGCAGGTTATATGGTTTCCCATTCCGCCAATATCCTTGGCCACAAACGAGCCATGGAGTTGTGGTTAATGTGTCGCCAGTATACGGCTCACCAAATGCTGGACTGGGGCTTGGTGAACACCGTGGTTCCCAAGCAATACCTGGATGCCGAAGTTCGTCGGTGGGCGGACGAAATGCTCTCTCTCAGCCCCACTTGCCTGAAAATCATCAAAGCCTCCTTCCGCCACAAGATCGATAACATTATGGATCAGGACATGGCAACCGTGGTTAATCGTGTGGCTCCGGGTTATTTCGAAACTGGTGAACAGCACGAAGGAGCCAGCGCGTTTCTCGAAAAACGTAAGCCCAATTTTGATCCCTGGCGTTGAGCGGCGCTCGGCCGCATCAGCGTAACTGCCACAACTCCATAACTTCAATTTTATAGAAAAGCACTGAGAGCATTCTATGAGCGACGCCCCCCTATGGACCCCTTCTCCCGCACTCGCGGCAAACTGCAACATGACCCGGTTCACTCACTACGTCAATGAGTCATTCGGACTGGCGCTGCAAGATTATCATCAACTCTACCGCTGGTCGGTGGAACAGTCTGCAGACTTCTGGGCAGCGCTCTGGAACTACAATCAGTGTGTCGGTGATCTTGGGTGCCAACCCTACCTCGTCGGCGCTGAAGAAATGTTCGGGGCCAAGTGGTTTCCAAACGCTCAAATCAATTACGGCGAGAACCTCTTAAAGCGCCGCGACGATACTGCGGCTCTGATTTTCAGAGGAGAAGACAAAGTCAAGGTCGAAATCAGCTATAACCAATTATACGACCAGGTTTCGCGGGTGATGCAGGCCCTGCGAGATGCTGGCGTTGGAGCGGGCGATCGAGTGGCCGGCTACCTGCCCAATATGCCCGAGGCGACAATCGCCATGATCGCCACCACCAGTCTGGGCGCCATCTGGTCGTCCTGTTCACCGGATTTTGGAACCCAAGGGGTTGTGGATCGTTTTGGTCAGGTGAATCCGAAGGTGTTGTTTGTTGTCGACGGCTATCACTACAACGGTAAGAGCTTCGATGTACGAACAAAGGCCAAAGACATCGTAGACTCATTGGACTCCGTTGAAAAAATCGTTGTGGTCCAATACCTGAGCCTCGGCCCCCACTCCACGAGCCTGGATGAACGGACGCTTGTCTGGGACGATTTTCTCCGAGATTACAGCCCTACGGACATTCAGTTCGAACGTTTTCCATTTGATCACCCGCTGTTTATTCTATTTTCCTCCGGCACCACCGGAAAACCGAAATGCATCGTTCATGGAGCCGGTGGAACACTGCTTACGCACATACGAGAGCATGTTCTCCATGGCGATCTCAGTAGCGGCGAACGTGTGTTTGGATTCAC
Source organism: Pseudomaricurvus alkylphenolicus (assembly GCF_011683955.1). Classification (GTDB taxonomy): domain Bacteria; phylum Pseudomonadota; class Gammaproteobacteria; order Pseudomonadales; family Cellvibrionaceae; genus Pseudomaricurvus; species Pseudomaricurvus alkylphenolicus. The sequence continues at coordinate 96,423 of NZ_JAAQPI010000005.1, read as the reverse complement.
AACCACCGGGTGGATGATGTGGAACTGGATGATATCCGCCCTGGCCAGCGGTATCAGTGTGGTCCAATACGACGGCTCACCCTTTTATCCCACCAACAGTGCGATGTTTGACCTGGTGGATGAAACGAAGATCAACGTCTGGCAGACGGGAGCCAAATTTATTGACGCCGTTAAAAAGGAAGGACTAAAACCCAGAGTGACACACGATTTGTCGTCCCTGAAAGCATTGCACAGTACCGGTTCGGTTCTGGCTCCGGAGTGTTATGACTATGTTTATGAGGAGATCAAATCGGATTTCAGGCTGTCATCGGTCACCGGTGGTACCGACATCTGTGGCTGTTTTGCGATGGGGAGCTCGAATTTGCCGGTCTATCGTGGCGAATCCGCCTGTATCGCATTAGGGATGAAGGTAGAGGTATACAACGACAACGGTTACCCTGTGACGCAAGAGAAAGGTGAACTGGTCTGCACCGCGACTTTTCCGTCCATGCCAGTAGCCTTTTGGGGCGATGTTAACGACGAAAAATATCACTCAGCGTATTTCGAAAAGTTCCCGGGCGTATGGTGCCATGGCGACTTTGCAGAGATCAGTGCGCAGGGTGGCTTGATCATCTATGGCCGCTCCGACACCGTACTCAATCCCGGAGGTGTTCGCATCGGCACGGCCGAGATCTACCGCCAGGTGGAACAGATGGAGGAAATCACTGATTCATGTGTGATAGGCCAGGAATGGGATGACGACACCCGAGTGGTATTGTTCGTCATATTAAAAGACGGACTGGAGCTGGATGAACAGCTGGAAGCCAGCATCAAATTGCAGATTCGACAGAACGCGACGCCTCGCCATGTTCCGGCGGTTGTGGTTCAGGTTCAGGATATTCCGAGAACGACTACCGGCAAGATTGTGGAAGTTGCGGTACGCAATGTTATCCACGGTGTGGAGGTGAAGAACCGAGACTCACTGGCAAATCCGGGATCTTTGGCGTTGTTTGAGAATATCGAACAACTGCAAGCATAGGAGTCCTGTATCTTGACCAATTTCAACGCATTGGCTGAAACGGTTACCATCGATCACGTGGGTTTTGTTGTCCCTGACCTGGATGCCGCTATACAGTTTTTCAAAGAGGTTCTCGGATTTGAGTTGCTACAGATGTTTAATCCGGTTTCGGACGAAACCGGAAATACTATGTCAGACGTTTTCGGCGTACACCCCCGAGCGGGCTACTGTGGCGCCTTTTTAATCGCCAACAATGGGCAAAAAGTAGAGCTGACAGAGTGGTCAGGGCCTGATCAGCGATGCGAGAACATCGATCTGAGTCACATCCATGCCCGTCACATTGCTTTTTCTGTGCCAGACCTGAATAAAGCCGCTCGCTATCTGGCAAAGCAGCCAGGCGTGGAAGTATACGCCATCAGTGAATACGGCTTTTTCTATTTTCGGACGCCATGGGGTATGCACATGCAAATCGTGCAGGCATCGGAATAGTTCCATCCCCCTCACTATCCTCTTGGGTGAGGGGGTCTTTTTTCCGGCTCTACCGAATAATGTTTTCAACGAAGTCATCCATGCCCTGGTAGACTTCAATATCATGTCCATCCGGATCGCGAAAATAGACGGAATGGTTACCACCCCATGTACCATCTCCGACAGGTTCACGATCATGCATCACAGGCCCCATTGCGATTTCGATACCCTGTTTCCTGACGTATTCTGAAAATTCTTCAATCGTTTTTTCCGCTTCCAATTCAAATGCCAAGTGCATCAGTGAATAACCACCCACTTCCACAGGATCACCTCTGCCATCTTTTTTCTCCACAAGAACGAAATCGTGGTGTAAATGGCCACAGCTCAAGAAACACAGTGTGATATTTAGATCCTTAAGCGCATTATGATCTTCACCGCCTCGGGTCTCCGAATGCTTGAGTCCGACAACCTCTTCGTAAAAGCGTCGAGATTTCTCAATATCGGACACATAAACAGCAACGTGGCCAAGTCTTTTCATAGTATTGTTCCTTTTTTTGATCTAGAGAATGGGAATTAATGAGTCACTTAAAAATGACACTAAATGCATATTACAATATAATATCGATTTTAAGATTGACTTGAATCAACTTACTCTCTGCATGCTTTCAATAATAGTAGACAAAAGGTAGTTTATGAATGGTGTGTTTTCGCCCCCCGTGTTATTCAAGCGTATTATCTACAAAAAGGCATCATTGCAATCCACGCGTATCAACATGGATAGTGCTTTGATGACTCGAAACAGCCATCACCAGGTTTCGGGAAAGTGTCTTCTATATCTGGTCAATGGCTCTATCCGTATTAATGGAAAGTACTTTGGCGCTGGGTCAACATTGACAGGGGAGGAAATCGTGATCGAATCCATTACCAACTGCGATCTCATTATTTTTTCTATGCAATAGAGCGATATTGATTAGCTGTACGGATTCAGAGTTTTTTAGAAATTACTTCTTCAGAGTTTCGGAAGGGTTCTCTGCAAAAAGTTGATAGTAACGAGCAGTAAAATTACTGGCATGATAAAATCCGTAATTCTCTGCGATTGCGCTGACGGTTGTCTTTTCTGGTGAAGACCCCATAAGCTCCTGACGAATTCTTGAGAGCTTTAATCGCCTAATATACGCCATCGGACTCGTTTGGCAAGAGCTCGAGAACCCCTTCTCAAGGGTTCTTTTACTCACATGGGTCTCTTTCACTAAATCCGCTAGTGAAATGTCCCGATGGATATTATCGACGATATAATCGATGGCCCTTTTCACACAAGCTGGCTTAATCCGGTCATCAAGGTCGATCATTTTCTTCATGCCTTGGTGGCTAAAAATCAATCCCTCAAACAGTAAGTGTTCAAGATGTCTGGAAACGTTACTGCGATTTAAACTGGAAGATGGTACCTGACTTTCCCGACTGATGGTCGCCAGGATATTAACCAGACTGCCGCCCCCTTGACTCAGATCCACGACACCACTCAGAGACGGTTCGGTAATCTCCCCGATCACGGAGTACTGTTGCTTGACATAACTCAGAAAAGACTCCATCTCCACAGTAAGCACCAGAGCCATAGAGTCTCTGCCCCAAACCACATCAACCGTGTCATTGGGCGTGAAAAACAGACTTTGCCCTGCTACCACTTCCCGGTGATGGTGATTTGATGTAACTACCCCATTAATAGGGATAATCACGTGGTAAGTCTCCAGCGGTGGCGACGTTACATGAAAGGAAGCACTATGATAACAGGCACTGATCCGAGTCGTGTTGACCCTTTGCGCTGTCACCTTAAAGCTCTCCCCCCGACTGGAATCCATGGAGTCAAAGTATCGACTTTCCAGCGCGACTCTCTGGTTCAACCTATCCTGAAACTCATCAAAAGAGTTTGTATTGACAATGATATTGTTCTCAAACGGAAGCCCACTGTGTACGTCCAGGAGTGCCAAGAGGTTCATCTTTAGTTCCATGAAAGCATCTGGTGAATATGTCATCTTATCGTTAATAGATAGTATGGAATGCCATCAAACCACACAAGTCGACTGATGTTCCCCAATTGGAACAGAGTGTTCTAATTTTGAATGGCCCTTCCTCTTGGCGACAGAACCACACACTGCTACTAATAGATGAACAAATTGTGCACTGGAACGCTAGCCGCTGCGCATATGTGTTAAACAAACAGAAAGCTCCACTGATAGGATTTCCTGGCGTAGACGCAAGAATTCCAAACGACCTATTAAAATAAACAGGAGAGCTTTATGTACTCAAATTTCGCGAGATTAAATACTCTGGCATTGGCCATCGGAATGCTGGGGAGTCCAGTGACGCTGGCTCTTCCACAAAATACACTTGCTATCGAAGAGCTCGTCGTTACCGCCAGAAAGATGGAAGAATCTCTCCAGGATACACCCATTGCCGTTAGCGCCTTCAGCGCTGCCGATCTGGAGAATCGCGGCACCACCGACCTGACAGATATCGGCGCGGCAGCCCCTAATGTCAGCTTCGAAGGGTCGGCAGCGGTGGGAGGAATGAAAAGTGCGCCCACGGTATTTATCAGAGGCATTGGTCAGGCGGACTTCACCATCAACAGCGATCCCGCCGTTGGTGTTTATGTGGACGGCATTTATATGGGTAGATCACTGGGCAGTCTGGTGGATCTCCTGGACATTGAGCGCGCTGAGGTTCTCAGAGGCCCCCAGGGAACGCTGTTTGGTAGGAACTCGATTGGTGGTGCGATTAATCTGGTCACTACCAAACCGGAAACGGAGAATACTTCCGCAGACATTTCCGTCAGCATCGGCAACGACGGGTACATTGAGGCCAAAGCCAAAGCAAACTTGCCATTAAGCGAAGATCTTGCCGCTCGATTCGCCACCTTCAGCCGCCAACGAGACGGTTATGTCAAAGCGTTACAGTACGATGACCTCTACCTGGGAGAAGACGACGTCTGGGGCGTCAGTGCAACATTTCGCTATGAACCGACATCGGACCTGACCATTGACTTCGCATTGGACTACTCAGAAGTTGCCGAATCGCCATCGCCTACCGTGCCCACCAATCTGGGTAATGTTGCAGACAACAGCCTGAATGCCTCTGGCGCACCTATTGCCTCTCGCTTTAACTCAGGCACCCCGTTTCCACCCCCGTTGCCCCAGGGTTACATCTCCAGCGACTTTACCAGTTGCAGCACTGCCGTTGGACGGCAAAGCAACCGCGCCTGTTATGGGAACATCTGGATTCCAAGCGACCGCCACGCTGTAAACTCTGTCTGGACCGATTCGCAGGGTATGCCTATCGAGCCGGTTAACCGACTGAACAGCCTTGGAGGCAGTCTGGCGATTTCCTGGGAGTCCAATTTGGGCACGGTAACGTCAATCAGCGGATTCAGAAAGTTCGATGCAAACTTCTACAACGATCTCGACTACACGCCCTACGTTATCTTCCACAACATCAATGATACTTTCGAGCAAGAGCAGTTTTCCCAGGAGGTTCAATTGCTGGGCTCGCTATCGGACTCTGTTACCTATATAGCTGGAATCTACTACTTCAGGGAAACAGGCCTGCAATCGGTATCCCTGGTCGCGCCTCTGCTCCCTCCCGCTTTCAATTTTGACACTCTTCCTCTGGCGCAAACGGATTTTCGGAATATCGAGAATACGTCAAAAGCGGTTTTCGGCCAGCTGACCTGGCAAGCCACCGAGGCCCTCCAGTTCACGCTTGGGCTCCGTTACACAGAAGACGATAAGTACTACGACTATGCCCTTATGATGAATAACCAGTTGCAGCAGAGCACAGGCCTGCAGTCCGCCCATGAACTGACCCCCTTGCTGAGCCTTTCCTACAACCTGTCCCACGATACTATGGTCTACGCCAGCTACACAGAGGGATTTCGAGACGGAGGGTTTCCGGGTCGCTTCCCTGGTGGAATGCCAGATGCGCTACCGTCATACGATCCGGAATATGTGTCGGCTATAGAAATGGGCATCAAGAGTAGCTGGCTCGACGACAGACTGCGTCTAAATGCCGCGGTTTTTCAGACCAACTATGAAGATATTCAGGTAACCGCCAGTAGTCCGGCTCTGTCCGGCGCACCGGCTATCACCAATCTCGCGGAGGCAACCCTTAGAGGGTTGGAGCTGGAAGTGACTGCCATTGTGACGGAGAACCTTAAGTTGGAATTTGCCGGAGGTTACCTGGACGACACCATTGAATCGGTTGTGGGCGACAGACTCACCACGGGAGGTGGAAATACGACCTTTTTCATAGACACCAGCTCTGAGCTACCTAACACACCCAAGTGGAACTTCAACCTGGGGTTGTCACACTTTAAGTCGTTTACGGGAGGTGGTGCATTACGTTCCAGACTGGATTGGATATGGACGGACGATCAGTACTTCCGCATTGAAAACACCGAGGACATGATGCAGCAGGCCTATAGCAGACTTAACGCCAGTGTCACCTACCTGGAGCCCATGGACCGATGGGATCTCACACTGGGCGTTAGGAATTTAACCGATAAGGATTACTCCACAGCTGGTGGAATCACCACGGTAGCCGGCAGTAATACCGCCAACGTTTCAAGACCCCGGGAATTATATTTGAAGTTTCAATACCACTTTGGTCAATAAATTCCGGACCGTCCTCTTAAAACGCCTCCTCAGACAGGGGAGGCGAATTCAGTTCAAATCAATGGCCCATTGATGAACACTCGGCTAACCCCTAGATACAGATTGTTATGATGACTTATGCATGGCTTGTTAACAGACACGCTCCGCTACTTCTGTTTATTCTTGTCCTGTTTGTTCATGTCGCCACTATGGCCGACACCGGCAGGCCAAACATATTAGTGATACTCGCAGATGATCTGGGATTCTCAGACATTGGATCATTTGGTGGGGAAATCGACACACCCAATCTCGATGCTCTGGCGAACAGAGGCACAAAATTCAGCAACTTTTACGCGGCTCCCACCTGCTCACCAACACGATCCATGCTCCTGACAGGCACCGACAATCATCAAGCCGGGCTTGGCAATATGGCAGAGGTAATGAAGGCCACTCAAGATTCCAGACGAGGTAAACCCGGCTACGAAGGATATCTGAACCAACAGGTTGTCACCGTTGCCACACTGCTCAGAAACGCTGGCTATCACACTTATATGGCGGGCAAGTGGCACCTGGGTTTAGATCCGATGCAATCTCCCGCCGAGCGAGGATTTGATCGATCGTTTGCGCTGCTTCATGGAGCTGCTTCACACTTTGATGTTCGGGGTCACTCTGTATACCAACCAATCGCCAGTTATCGTGAAGGCAATCATACTGTCGAGCTTCCAGGCAACTTCTATTCGTCAGAGTTTTATACCGACAAAATGATCGAATTCATATCGTCAGATGACCGCGATCAACAACCGTTTTTCGCTTACTTGGCATATACTGCCCCGCACTGGCCTCTGCAAGCTCCGGATGATCTGATCGAGAAATATAAAGATCGATACATTACAGGTTATCTGCCTATCGCGACACGGCGACTGAAAAAACTGAAACGACTTGAGCTGATCCCGAACGACGTAAAAATCCACGAAGCTGATTTGATGGAGCAAAGGTGGAACGCGCTAGACAGTCGACAGCAGCAAATAGAGGCAAAACGCATGGCGGTTTACGCCGCAATGGTGGACTCGATGGATCATCATATCGGCCGCCTTGTTCGACAGCTGAAGTTAAGCGGCCAATATGAAAATACGTTGATCATTTTTCTCTCTGACAACGGACCAGAAGGCGTGAATGCCAGTGTCAGACCTGGCGTCGGAGAGTGGATGAAGCAATTTGACAACCGTTTGGAGAATATGGGACGACCCACGTCATTTATCGATCAGGGCAGCGACTGGGCCCAGGCGGTGGCCACTCCTTTTCGCCTCTACAAAGGTTATCCAACGGAGGGAGGCACACGAGTTCCAGCGTTTATCAGCTTTCCTGGCGCTCTCAAAGCTCCCGGGGTCAGTCACGAGTTTGCCTCTGTTCTTGATATTACACCGACCTTGCTCGATCTGGCGCAAGTCTCTCATCCGGGGTCCCGCTATCGCGGTCGAATGATACACGAACCTATGGGGACTTCCATGCTCCCCTATCTTATGGGCCGGACCACCGATATTCATTCCCCTGGCTATGCCATGGGCTGGGAGCTTTTTGGTCACCGAGCGATACGCAGGGGAGATTGGAAGTTATTGTCCATTGGCACAGCGGGTAATCGTCAAAGCTGGTCACTCTATGATCTTTCGAAGGATATATCTGAGCGGCGAGATCTCTCCCAAAAGTATCCGAAAATCACTTCCGAGTTAATCTCGCTCTGGAACCGATACGAGAAAAAGGCGGGGCTGCTACCGCCATCAAACCCTAAAACGCAGGAGAACCTATAATGATTAGACATGCCTTGGTAATACCCGTGATTTTCATTGGCGCACATGCCCTTGCTTCCGGCGACATCGAAGCGGGCAGACTGAAGAGTGAAGCTTGTCGGAGCTGTCACAATGCAAGCTATGACGAACACCCGAACCTGAAAGGTCAACAACAGTTGTTTCTTGAGAAAGCGCTTAGGCACTTTCGAAGCAAATTCTGGTTCAGCCCGACAATGAGTCCCGTGGCCGCTTCTCTCAGTGATCAGGACATTAGAGATCTTTCGGCCTATTTCTCAAACCAATAACCAGAGAATTGTTCTAATTCTGGAACTCATATAAGCAAACACGGGGCTAATCAGTCACACATCACCATGATATTTTAGCGCTACTTTTGGTGTTCTTGAGATTCTATTGAAGACACCGGAGGCTTTAATCTGAAGTACCAATCCATCTAGAGACACAATCATTATGAAGCAACTGACTAAATTGATTTCACTGCTCGGACTCACCTCCCTGCTGTTTACTTCCACGCTGGCACTGGGAGGATCCAAGCAGTTTGCAGAAACGCTGACCCCTGACAACGCTGTTCTTGCAATGATCGACCACCAAACCGGACTGCTGGTGGGTGTCAGAGACCTGAATCCCACATTGCTGAAGAATAACATCAAAGGCCTCACCAAAATGGCAAAGACACTGGACCTGCCCAGCGTCATTACCGCCAGCTACCCTTCCGGTCCCAACGGCCCGATCATGCCGGAAGTTTCCAACAACCTTCCCGATGCCGAGATCATTAATCGTTCTGGAGAGATCAATGCTTGGAACTCCGAAGAATTCCGCAAGGCCATCAAGAAAACCGGACGCAAGAAAATTATTATGGCGGGTATTGTCACTGACGTTTGCCTGATGTTCCCCGCCATCGCAGCCGCTGCAGAAGGTTACGACGTTTACGCTGTGATCGACGCCTCCGGCACCTGGAACAAAACCGTACAGGAAGCCGCCATGATGCGTATGACTCAAGCCGGTGTAAAAGTGACCACTTGGGGTTCCGTGCTGGCCGAGTTAATGGACGATTGGCGCAGCCCCAAGGCGATGGAACTGGGAGCCATTCTGGGCGAGCATACCTCCTACGGCTGGGCTTACAACAGCTTTATGGCCACTCAAAAGCAAGTCGCCGCACAATAACCCGCTACCATCTTTTCGACAGAGCAGCCTCAGGGCTGCTCTTTTTTTGCCCGGAAACCAACAATGACTATCAAGACACTGAGATTACCAACCCTGTTGACACTAACAACGGCTCTGCTGACATCCGGCTTGACGGCCACCGAAATCCATGCCAAAGGTAATGTGGATCAAGGCAAAGCCAAGTCGAAGACCTGCGCGGCATGCCATAATCGCAGCATCCCCGACAGCTATCTCATCGAAGGGGAAAACGAAGGCTATATCAAATCCGCGCTCAGGGCCTATCGTGAGCAGATCTTCGTTGACCCGGCGATGCGAAGCATAACGTTCTTTATGAGTGATGAAGATATCGAAGACATCGCTGCCTACTATTCCCGTTTACCAAGAAAACCGATTGGAAAGGAGGCTGAACAGAGGGACCAATAAATCAGGAAAAAGCACAGGGCCAGACCGTTCAACGATTTGACCCTGTGAAAGTGGTGAGTATCAGGGAATGAGAACGGTGGAACCCGTGGTTTTGCGGGCTTCCAGATCGGCATGCGCCTTGGCGGCATCCTTCAGCGAATAGGTTTGGTTAACATTTACTGTAAGACCGCCGGCCTTGATAACATCCCACACCGCATTTGCGCTCTCGACAACCTCCTCCCGGGTAACGGTGTAGTCGATCACACTGGCTCGGGTGACGTAAATGGATCCCGCACGATAAGGCAAGCTCATGTCCAAGTCCGGAACCAAACCGGAGGAGGTGCCGAAGTTCACCAAGGTACCCCTGCGCTTGACACATTGAATAGAAGGCAGGAAGGTAGTAGCACCGACGGAATCGTACACAACGTCGCAGAGTTCACCATTTGTCAGCTCCTTAACCCGCGCCACGAAGTCCTCTTTGGAATACAGGATTACATCGTCGCACCCTGCTTCCCTGGCCATTTCAGCTTTCTTTTCGGTGCTAACGGTACCAATCACACGTGCACCTAGATGTTTACACCACTGGCTCATAATCAGACCCATACCGCCCGCTGCGGCATGGATCAGTACAGTATCACCCTCTTTAACACGATAACAACGACGGATCATGGATTCGGCCGTCATGCCTTTACTGATGATGCCCGCCGCATCAACATCACTGATGCCCTCCGGAATTTTCACCAGCCTGTCGGCGGCGATCAATCGTTTTTCCGCGTAGGAACCAATACCTGCCGTGTAGGCCACACGATCACCCACGGCAACGTCGTTCACGCCCGGGCCCACGGCTTCAACAACCCCTGCGCCTTCGATACCCACAACAGCCGGATAGCTGGGAACGGGGAACTCACCATTGCGGTGATAGACATCGATATAATTCAAACCAATTGCCGAATGCTTGATCAGCGCTTCCCCGGCACCTGGGTCTGCGATTTCAATATCTTCCCAACTGAAAACTTCGGGTCCGCCTGTTTCACGGACTACCATTGCTTTAACCATTTTTCTCTCCTGTTTTTCTGAAGGTGCCGATCAGGGGATCAGCACAGTAGAACCAATCAGTTTTCTATCAGCCAAATCCTGGTGCGCCTGGGCGGCGTCCTGTAGCGGATAGGTCTGGTTAACATTGACTTTGACACCCCCCTCACGGATAACCGCAAAAAGCTTTTCTGCGCTGGCAGACAAGTCGGCTGGCGTTGCGTTGTAATGAAAGAGACTCGCGCGAGTGACATAGACGGAGCCCTTATGCATCAAATCTGTAGGATCAACCTTGGGAGGAGGCCCGGACGCCGTTCCAAAATTGATCAGAAATCCACGGGGTTGCAGGCAATCAAGAGACCCCTCAAAAGTACTCTTGCCAACGGCATCAAAGACGACACAAACGCCCTTGCCATCGGTGATGTCACTGACCCGTTCAACGAAGTCTTCAGTTGAATAGTTGATGACATCACGACAACCATGGTTGCGTGCGACTTCGGCCTTTTCTTCGCTGCCAACAGTACCTATGACGTTTGCACCCAAATGGTTGGCCCACTGGCACAGAATCTGACCGACTCCACCCGCTGCCGCATGAACAAGAATATAGTCCCCCGGTTGAATATCCCGTGGATAGGCCCTCAGCAGGAGAAACTCAGCTGTAGTGCCCTTGCTGAAACAGCCGGCGGCGGTGATATCGTCGATATCATCGGGAACTTTGACCAACTTCTCGGCTAGAATATTGCGTTCCAGACAATAGGAACCAAATCCCGCCGAGTAAACCACCCGATCACCAACGCTAAGGTCAGATACGCCATCACCAAGTTCGGTGATCACGCCGACGCCTTCGGCCCCAAGGATTCCTGGCATATTCGGGAGCGGGAATATTCCCTGGCGGAAATAGGTATCAATATAGTTGAGCCCGGCTGCGGTATGCTTAATGCGTACTTCACCCGCTTTCGGTGATTCCAGTTCGATGTCCTGCCACTGCAGAACTTCAGGGCCACCGGTTTCGTTAATTACTAATGCACTAGTCATTGTGAACCTTCTTGCGATGTTTTGTTTCGATTGCCTGTTATCGACCTGCAATAGCTGCCGGCCTTATGCGATGGTATTCTCCAGAGTACCAATATCTTCGATTGTGATTTTGATGTGGTCTCCGGACTTCAAGTACACCTTCTCTGCGCTGCCCAATGCCCCACCAACGCCAGAACCTGTACCCGTAGCAACAACGTCGCCAGGATTCAGTGTAATTTGCCGGCTCAGTGCCTCAATTTGTTCTGCCACATCAAAAATCATATATTCCGTGCCCGTGTCCTGTGTCAATGTATCGTTTAACCAGAGTTGAATTTTGAGATCGTTGGGATTCTCTACGGAACTGGCTGGAATTATCCATGGCCCCATAGGCACACTTTGGTCGAAACACTTCTGGCCAAACCAGTCTGTCTTGAATTGTTTCCAATCTTCCCGGAAAAGATGGTCACGCGCGGATAGATCGTTAATGATTGTATAACCCGCCACATAGTCCATGGCCTCCTCCTTGCGGATGTTCTTCGCGGTTTTACCGATGACCACAGCGAACTCAGCTTCCCAATCCAATTTTTCCGAATGATCGGGCATCTTAACCGCCACATCCGGACCAACGATGGCTCGCTCTGGAGGCGCCTTCAGGAAGAAGTAAGGGCGATATACGCTTTTGTCGATATTGACGTCTTCGTGGGCCATCTCGCGAACGTGATCAATATAGTTGGCAGCAGTACAGAAGATCGCCTTTGGGTATAGCAGCGGTGCATGCAACCGAACTTCATCGAGGGAATAGCTGTCGACGGATACATCGGCAGCAGGAGAAGCCTCCTCCAGAATCGAACGGAACCGATCCCACTCAGAAAGCATATCCATATTGGAAAGATTTGGTTCGACCTCTGCACCCAGATTTTGTAATAGAGTCGCGGTGTCGAACACCCGGCCGTCCAGTACCAGACCCGACCGTGGAGCTGACACCTGTTTTGTCGAATAGTTGACGAGTTTGTAGGACATGATTCCTCCAAGCATTGTGAGTATAGTTAGTTCGGTTTGTCGCGCGTTCAGCGCCAGGGCCCCAAAAAGGGTTCCCCGTGAAATTCATCGGACACAGGCTCAAGCGTTTGCGGCCATTGGTTTTTTGGAACCACCCCGGAGATCAGTCGCCGCTGCTCTTGTGGACGGGGCTCCCCGTTCCAACCGATCTGCTCCATATAGCAATAAAGCTCAATGGCATGACCATCGGGGTCTAAAACAAAAGCGGAATAATCAATACCCGCTGACAACTCCGCCGGCAGGTATATAACGGTTGCGCCCTCGCTTTCGAGGAAGTCTACGGCATCGCGCAACTGTCGGTAATTAGCCAGCTGCACTCCAAACGACAGCGTTCTCGATAGTGGGTTAAGCCCCAAGCGCTCTCGCAGTTCGATGGGATAAAGTGCAATGGAGTGATGCTCGGTATTTGCACGAAGGAAATGACAGCTATGTCCCTCGAAATCAATCGACTCGGTCAAGGTCAAGCCCAGAGTGTTTTGATAGTAGTCCAGTGTCTCCGCCATATTGTGAACAAACAGACGTACCGGCCCCACCCTGACGATCTTGAATGGCTGGGGCAGCAAAATGCCGTCGACATCAAAAGCAGTTTCTCTGCGTTCCCGATGTCGATAACCTTCACTGGAATCCCTGCCCTTCTCTTCATCGCCTTGAACCTCCTGGTATTCAGGAATGTGGGGTAACTCGGGCGGACTGGTAAAACTGTGATACATGTCGGCGGGTTTGCTTTTACCTTGCCATCCAATTTGCTCCATGCCGCAATAGAGCTCATTGAGCACACCCTCCGGACCCACAGGATAGGTATGCCAATTGGAACCCGGAGTATCCCTGCCAATTCTGGGAATAAAGTAACCCTGTTCCGCCAGCCATTGGTTACCACGAAAAACTTCATCCATGCTGTTGAGTTGCCAGGTCACTTGATTAATGGAATTGTCCGCTTCCACTTCTCCGCCACTCATCGCATCCAACGCTTTTCTCGGAAAAATAGCGAAGGAGTGATGATCCGTTCCGTGACGCAAGAATGCTCCAATGGTGCTGCCGACTCCCTCAAAAACCTCAGGGTTTGGATAGCGACCTGGCTCGGCGAAATCAATATCGTCGGAGATCATAAATCCCAGTAACCCGCAGTAGAAATCCAGGGATTTATCCACATCGCTGACATTGAAACCGAAATGTCCCAATCTCCTGACTTTAAAAGGGCGCGGAAGACTCACTCCGCCGACATCAAACATAATTCTTCGCTCCAATTTTTGTTGTCGAATTCTTTACTAAACTCTATACCTGCGGGGGACCCTGGGGTCCCCTGGTTTCAGATAAACACCTGCGTTCCTTTGCTAAAAATCATAAGTGACGTTAAGACCGTAGGTACGTCCCGCCGCGGGATAAGCTTCAGCCGGAAATGGCGCTCCCACCTGAAAGTTACGAAGATATTCATAGAAATAGTCTTCATCCATCAGGTTGTCACTCCACAAGCGGAAGGTCAGATTATCCTGGTAGCGCACGGTGACAGAGGCGTTAACCAGACTGAGCTTGCCTGCTTCTTGTGTATTGTCGAGGAACCACCACTTGCGATCCTCCCAGGAATAATCCACCCGGGGAATAATTTCCCAGTCTTCGGTGGTAATCGTGTATTGAGCCGACAAATTAAAGGTCTGATGGGCGATCAGCGGCAGTTTGTTGCCCTCACCTTGAAGGTTCTCTGGAACCCCCGGCAACAGATCCGGGTCGAAACCAATCGCGGCGGCATCAAACTCTTCGATCTCCGAATCCATCAGCCCTAAACCGGCGACGATATCCAGATTTTCGATAGGTCTTGCGGTAAGCTCAAGTTCGATACCTGAAATGGTAGACTCGGGAACGTTATAGACCACGGAAGAACCGACTGTTCTGTCAAAAACAAATTCGTGGTGATCATCCAGCTGCTGATAAAACAAGGCACCGTTCAAGGTAACCCGCCCATCAGCAAGCGTGGTTTTGGCGCCCAGTTCGTAGTTCCAGATCTCTTCGGATTCGAATAAGGCACCAAACAACCCATTTTCCGCACCTGGGTTAAAGCCACCGGAGCGGAACCCCCGAGAAGCCGTTCCGTACACCATAACGTCATCGGTTAATTGGTAGGACAGTGATACTTTGGGTTGCAGCAGAGAAAAGGTTTCGTCGTCCTTGCGACCGGAAATCAGATCATGCTGTTCCCGTTCATCGCGGTCATAGCGCAATCCAAGAGTAAGCGCCAGATCATCGCTCAAATCGTAGTTCAACTGTCCGAAAACAGCCAGGGTCTCATTGTCAAAATCCGAACTGCTCTTGCCACCTGCATTAAACTCACTATTGTTGGGGTCAAAGGGGTTAACTCCAAAGACTATCTGTTGTTCGAAATGAGCTTCCTGTTTAAGGTAATAGACGCCAGCCAGCCAGGAAAGGTTCTCCGGATTACTGTTTTCAAGGCGCAACTCCTGGGTGAAGCCATCGTAGTCCTGAATACGACAAACACAGCCTGCGAAGTCAAACGGTCCAAAATCCAAATCTGTGGGGCCACCGTCGTCTCCCCGCCAGGAGTCCCGCGTCTCCGAATAGCTGGTTACCGAAGATAGTGTTACCTCTCCAAAATCGTAGGAAGCCTTGAGCGTGGCGTCTGCAAAACTGTAGTTATCCACGCCTACGCGGTTACCTCTAGGTTCAGCATCCGTTTTGCGATGGGAATTCGGTTCATCAAAACGAATCCAGTTAAACACCGACGCATCGACATCCTGATAAGACAAATAGACCTCAAGTTCCAGTGCGTCAATACCCCGATAACTCAACTGCAGTTTACCTGAACGGGATTCTTCAAAATCCACTTCATCGTTGACGGTGGGATTATGGATCACGCCATCGAAATTGCTATACCGAGTGCTCAATCGGTAATAGAGTTTGTCTTGAACCAGGGGACCACTAAGTATGGCACTGATTTCACTTTTCTCACCATTACCCAGCCCCATTGCAAGCTTGGCTTCAAACTCATCACCCGGTTGCTGAGTCACGATGTTGATCGCTCCACCCAATGCATTGCGGCCATACAGTGAACCCTGTGGCCCTTTGAGCACTTCTATTTGTGCCACGTCGGACAACGCCTGAGAAAACTGCAGAAAGTTACTTTGCTGTACACCGTCGACAACCACTGCCACCGAAGGTTCAGTGTTACGGGAGGGGTTGATACCACGCATCGCAATCAGCATCGAGGCGGCGTTATTGGCTCGACGAACGCTCATATTGGGCACAATGGCACCCACGTCTTCGAGATTGCCCACCCCGGCGTTTTCCAGGCTTTCGTTGTTCAGTACCGTAATCGAGTCCGGTACCTCTTGAAGATTCTCTTCCCGCTTTCGCGCTGTAACGACCACCTCTTCCAGGGCGAGGCTTTCGGCAAGGGTTACACCGGGCGAAGCCAGTAGACTGGTTGCCCCAATTGCCAACAGGGCGTTGTAATTGATAATTGCTTTTTGGATTTTTGTCAGATTCACGTTTGTCTCTCCTCAATCGGGTAGAAGATCCACAGTCGGCAAGCGCAACCTGGCTGCAGGATCTACAAATCAGTATAGGGTATTAAAATCGATTTTCAACCAATATACCGATTATAATTTTTAATATCCATATATTGATACCATGCTATGAAACTGAGGTTATGACGCCATGAGCTGCTCAGAACGTTTGGGAATATGATTCCTCCTAAGAATTCGTGGGAAAAAAATGCCCGGAAAGATGACTAGCTTGTTGAAATTCGAAAGGATTATGTTGCGGATCGAGTCTTTCTATTTGAGCTCTATTTGTAACAAGCCTCAGAGGGGATCCGATAGGCAGCAATGTGCCATAACCTGAAATAGATGTGTGCGCTCTTCGAGCGCAATCGCCGTACCCGATAAGGCGGGGCAGGCTCTCAGAGCCGGCTCCTACAGGATTCTCCAACCACCTGTAGGAGCGCGCTCTGAGCGCGATGGGTTTTCTCCATATCAACGGTTTGAAGTTGCGACGTTCAGAACGATAAAGATCGGGTACCTCGGTCTAAAGGGTGGCTGGGTGTTCGTTGTGGCACAAAATCACTAGCCCCTTTCGTCCTTCCAGCAAGGAAAATGTCTGGGAAAAACACCTAATTCCAATGGTCGGTTATGGTGCAAAGAGACGGTGCCAACCCGGTCGCGCTCGGAGCGCGCTGCTACACACGAAGATAATTTGTGCCACGCCGAAGTTCAGCTTTTGGCACATCTCCACTAAAGCCTGGTCCCAGCTAGCCCACAATTTTCCTGAAGACCCTGAAATCTAAAAGGGCTTGCCACGCCCCAAAAAAGAGGCCCCGGAACCAGTAACTGGGACTGGAGCCGGGGCCAAAGTGCAGTCAACAGTGTTGGCAGTTCAAAAGACGTTGATTTATCGCAGCTCACGAATATCGGATGCGGTAATGGAGGCGGACTTTCCTCCCCAAGTGACACGAAGGTAGTTGCCCAGTTCAGCAACCTCTTGATCATTGAGCGAAGATTGATAACCGGGCATCGCCTGCATATGTTCCAGGCCAGGAAAGTCCTGTTCTTCTATCCCCTTCAGAATCACGAGAATCAGGTTTCTTGGATTTTCAAACCTCAGGGAGGTATTGGTCGTCATTGCCACGGCAACGTGGGGAATTCCCTCTCCATCCGGTGCGTGACAACCGGAGCAAAGGTCAAGATAGGTTTGTCTACCGTTCTCAAGACTCGGGTCAAATCCCAACTCCTGTTCAATTCTCCTTGGTTGATCCCCAATCAGGTAGGCGACCATCGCCTGCGCGTCAACGTCCTTCAGATACTGCGTGCTGTGCTTCAGAACCGGGAACATCTCATCGGTCATGGTTCCCTGGCGGGAAATTCCGGTTTTGAGAAACTGCAACAAATCCGGAGAACTCCAGCCCCGTTCGATCAGGCCGGCCGTGCTGATATCCGGCGCCTCAAATCCCTCCAGGAACGCGCCATTTAAAGCATTTCCCGGGTCCACGGCTCCCATAAGATTCCTCGGTGTGTGACACTCTCCGCAATGACCCAGTGCCGTGGATAGATATTCTCCTCTGCGCCACTGGGAGGACGGCGCCTGAAATTCCTCCGACTTCATAAACAACGACTGATTGGGCACAAACAACGAGTTCCAGAATGCCAGTGTCCACGTCATGCTGAACGGCCAACTCAATTCGTGGGGCTTATTGGGCAAGTTAATCGGAGCCAGATCCATCAGATAGGCATAAATAGCA
Organism: Pseudomaricurvus alkylphenolicus; assembly: GCF_011683955.1. Taxonomy (GTDB): domain Bacteria; phylum Pseudomonadota; class Gammaproteobacteria; order Pseudomonadales; family Cellvibrionaceae; genus Pseudomaricurvus; species Pseudomaricurvus alkylphenolicus. Next base: position 78,597 of record NZ_JAAQPI010000005.1, on the reverse strand, counting down.
TCGACGTCCTCCCGAGTCAGATCCCGATAACTGGTATAGGGCATGGCCGGGTACAGGTGACGTCCGTCTCGGGCCCGGCCGTGGACTACGGCCCGAAAGAACTCATCGGCATCGTAGAACCCGATACCGTGGCGCTTGTCGGGCGTTATGTTGGTCCCATAGATGGTACCAAACGGCGTGTGCAGGGGCGTTCCTCCGGCAAAAGCCAGACCGTCGTCACTGGTATGGCAGGCCACACAATCGGCCGCCGCCGCAAGATAGGCGCCCCTGCGAATGGTGTCAGCGTCCTGGCTAACCGCCGCATCTGCTCTGTCCATCACTCGGCTTCGGACGTCATCATAGGCTAGCACCAGGCCGACGATGCCCACGGCCAGCAGACTGAATATGGCCAGTATTTTATTTCCTGTTTTCATCGTTGCTTGCTTCTCTCAGACCACTAACCCGGGTATGTCCAGCAGTGTTGCCTTCACCGCTTGGTAGTAGCGCACATAACCCGTGCAGCGGCAGATATGCTCCCCCAGCGCCTCTTCAATGACCGTCTCCAGTTGATCTCGGGATATCGGATTGGTGCTGAGCTTTTCCACCAAAAGCGTCGCCGCATTGACAAAACCGGGGGTACAGTAACCACATTGAAAAGAGTAATGATCCAAAAAGGCCTGTTGTACGGGTGAAAGCGATACGACCTCGCCGGCATCATTGTGGCTGGCATGACCTTCAATGGTTCGAATACGTTTGCCATTAAAGTAATGCACGCCGGTAATACAGGCCCTCCGTTCTTCTGAAGTACCGTCGTCTTTATCGTAAATCACTGTGCAGGCACGACACATTCCCTGTCCACATCCAAAGTGAGTGCCGGTCAGGTTCATATACTCGTGCAAAAAGTCAATCAACATCAGTCCTTCAGGCACCTCGAAAGGACCTTGAAGTTTGCCATTGATCATGATGGTCAGGGGTCGGGTAGCAACAGCGGATTTGCTCACAACAGCACCTCGCGAATCTTTTCTGGCGTGACGGGCAACTCCCGGAATCGATGTCCGGTAGCATGAGCCAAGGCGTTGGCAATAGCGGGAATCACCGGAATGGTGACACCTTCGGCAACCCCCTTATTGGGGTCGGAGTCGGAAAGCGGCGGCAGAACGTCAGCGCTTTGATGCCAGACAGCAACATCCCTGGCTCTTGGAACATGATAGCGATTGAAGTTCCAGGTGCCATTGCCGGGACCGTCTTCGTAGAGCGGTAAGTATTCGTGCAAGGCATGGCCGATACCCATGGCAATACCGCCCTGTAATTGCCCCGATACCAATTCCGGCACCAGCATTTTTCCACATTCCATGATCGAGTGATGGGAGAGAACGGAGACTTTGCCCGTGCCGGTATTCACCGCCAGCTCCACCAGCATTCCCAGTCCGCTGTAATAGGTTTTGTAAGCCTTTGCCCTGGCGGCAGGGGGAAAATAGGCTTTCAGGCGCGGCAACGGGTGAAATCCCCCGGGCGTTGTCTGCTGTGATTTCTTGCGTTCAGGCGCACCCTCACCATAACGCACAGACAATCCATCAATGGGCCGACGATCCGTTTGACCATCAATCGAAAACTCAGCTTCTGCCCACTGCCATCGATCAAACACATGAGTAACCGCGCCAGTCACCAACCCAAGTTTGTGGGCTTTGGCTGCCAGGGTTGGCAGTGACAGAGGTTGCATGCCTCCTACCGTCAGGTGTCCGTCGATCCACTGTGCGTGTTCACGCTTTAATGTAGAGCCCGTCACCTGCCCTCCGCCAATACCCCGCATCCAAATGGCTAAAGCCGCTGGCCAAAGTCCAAAATCAAAAATAATTCGAGCCGCTTCACGAGTGGCGTGAGAGAAAAAGTAGGCCGAGTTGGTTGCGCTGGAGGGAGAGGCCAAATGCGGAGTCCAAAATGGGTTCTCTGCGTTTCGATCCTGCTCGTCCTGACGCGGTACAAAGGGGTTGCCGCCGCTGACCATTGGCAGGTCTGCCCAGTCGATCACCGCCATGGTCACTTTGTCCGCTGCCCGTCCCAGCCACTCAGAACATACAATTGCCTGACTGGTGGCTGTACCGGTACCGATTTCCGCCCCGGTATGACGCAGATGTATACGCCCGTCGGCACTGAGCTCCACACCAGCAAAGGCGGCATCGACGCCCATACCAAAGTCTTTGTGAATGCAGGCAAAACCCACCCCATATCGATACCCGGGATGCTTCTGCTCGTAGCGGCTCTTGCGCTCAGATCTGTTTTCCCAAAGTGGGTGTTTACGCGCTTTTTGCAGAATTTCTTCAGCGCGAAGCGCCCAGGTCGGCACCGCGCCATGAGAGGCTTTCATTCCCGACTTGAGCACATTCTTGAGACGAAGATCGATCGCATCGGTACCTAATTCTTGCGCAACTTCATCAACCAGCATTTCGGTTGCAGACAAGGTTTGCAGCGCACCGTAGCCTCTCGCTGAACCGGCGTCGACGGCTCGCGAGGCAATGGACGTGGCCTGGAGATCTGATTTGGGAAAATAGTAGATGGATTGGGCCTGGACAATACCCGCTCTGGCAACTGACGGAGAATAGGTTCGACGCCCTCCTCCATTGACTTGCATGTCGGCCTGCAGCGCTTCGAATCGATGGTTATTCTTGTTGACCGCAATGTTGTAATGCATCTTAAAGCTATGGCGCTTGTGGGATGTCTGAAAGTGCTCGAAGCGGTCATGAGATATCCTGAGAGGTCGGCCGCCGGCATAGAAGGCCGCCGCCAATCCAAGGTATGGAAGCGTCTGGCGGTCTTTGGTGCCATAACCCACAGTGTGGCAAGGATGGATATAGAGCTGTTTTACCGGCGCTTTTCCCCGGGCACAGATTTCCGCGACGTGCCTGGCGGCATCCTGTGGCGATTGCGTCGGAATGACCATGTGGAGGCTGTGTTCCTGCTCGTTATACCAGGTGTTGACGCTGTCGGGCTCCAATGCCGCCATATCGGTGGATTGGGAAAAATAATCCCGGCTCAGGACCATCACATCCCGCCCGGGACGTTCGATCTCGCGACCGATTTCCTCTGCGTAGTACATACCGCGCTCACCGACGTCTCCACGGAGATCCGCCTCCGGCCATTCGAGCTCCTGCTTCTTGTAGCCCGGAAAAATTGGGCTGTCCTTGAGACTGGAAAAAACATCTTCATCGTAGGGACTATCGCCCCCTACCCGCACATAACGGTAGCTGCCCCAGGGAGGCCGTTCGATGGGACCAGTCTCCGCCCCGTATTGAATCACGTCTTGCCTGAATTGCAGCGCCTGCTTGGCCAGGCGGAAGCGGGCAAAGTCGTGAAAGATCAAAACGGCAACCGCGGCACCAAGGTGAGCCGCGGTCTCTCCTGCTCTCGCCATCAGGGTGTCATCGAAGAACCGGGGCAGCTGCATCAAACCATCGCGGGTCAGATCCTCGGCGGTCACCAGGCGATCCGGCATCAACCCATTTGCCAGTCTGCTCAAGTTGATTCCTTCGAAAATACGGTCCGCGCGTGTCACCCTTAACACCATGGCGTGAGACTGGTTATCAGGCCATTGAGGCATGTCCTTAGCCCGAATGTCCCGAGCAAAGACTTTACTTCCCGTGACCTTGGCGATGCCGTCAATTCGAAAGCGAGCCTCACCATTGTCCTGCCTCCACTCAATGGGCGACAGTGGCTTGTCCTCAAACAACGCCGCAAATGCACGACTGCCATAAGGCACCACACTGACCGCAATACCTGCGGCCTTAAACTTTAGAAAATCCCGGCGTGTAATCTTTGCCATTCCAGTCACAATATATATTTGTTTTATTAATATCGATTTTATATAGTTTATCGATAATTGCAACGGTGGATTTCAAAACCACGACTTCATTGGATTTTTGAAATAATCGTCAAATGTAACGATATCCGGACTCAAGATGACCCAAATTGACCAAACAGCTCCAAACACGACCACCTATCTAGCGACCCATCGAATCAGGCCGGGCAACAAAGAAGCCTATGAACGTTGTATGCGGGAAGTTATTCACCAACTGCTCGATACAGGCAGTTGCGCCTCGATTGACGTGATTGAGCTGAAGGAAACGGCAATGAATCGGTATCTTATCGTTATTAAGACAACTCACTCAGAGACCCACGACGCATGGTTTGAACAGATCAATGATCTGCTTTGGGACCAATCAACGCCGCTGGAAAAGTGCGACAATCACGGCTGGTTTGTGCAGCCTTCGCCCCAGGCCGTACCGCTGCCGCCCTATTGGAAACGTGCTCTGCTGACCATTAGCTGCGTGTATCCCATGATCATGTTGCTGACATTGTCACTGGATCCACTGATCGGAGATCTTCCGCAGGCACTCGCCATATTCGTGATTGTGGTGCTGCTGGCCTCCTCACTGACTCACCCGATCTTGCCCTGGGCCAATCGCGTGATGGCCCCTTGGCTACACAAGAACACATCGCCGAAGCGATAGTCCGTTTAAATCTAAGCTATCAAAGTGAAATAACGTTCATAAACGTTGCACCTCAGCTGAGAATGAACTATATTCGATTAATGTTCATTGCCATGTATGAGCGCCAGAGACAGATTTGATGCAAAGGAAACGGCAACAACGAGAATTGGAAATCCTCAAGCAGGCAAAGCTGTTAATTGAGGAATCCGGTTACTTTGATATGAAAATATCTGAACTCGGAAAACGTTGTGGAATTTCCACTGGCACACTCTATAGCCATTATCCCTGTAAAGAGGATCTTCTCATCGCTTTGGGCATCCAGAGTATGGAGCGTCGCTATAAAGACTTTCAAGAAGGTGTAAAAGTTGGAGAAACCGGCGCTGAGAAATTAATCGCAACTTGTCTTGTTGGAGCAAATTACGCAGACAAGAATCCATCGTTGGCGGAGATTTCAAATTTGGCCATGTCTCCCTCAATTTGGAAGCGTGCAACGCCAGCACTCTGCCAGCGACACCAGGCTTTGCTAAATGAAGTGTGGGAATTTTTCCTCCAACTTTACAAACAGACGCGATCTGAGCTGAATGAGCAAGAGGAGCCTGAACCAGAGGCCTCCGCCACAACCATGGGCCTAGGGGTTTGGTCGCTGGCGATTGGAGCCGACACTTTGGCTTATTCTGACTTCGACCAACAAACCGAATCATTTGTGCATGAATGGAAGCAGGCGTACATCTGCAACATTGTTCGGCTTTTGAAAGGATGGGGCTGGTCACACGAGGATACGCCTGCGGTCGTCAAGCGGATAGAAGCCAGTCTCGCGAACAGCGATATTGTTAATTTGGGAGAATCAGAGAACGCCGCGTAGGCTTTTTTTTGACCATTATTGAATATTATTCGATTTTTATTCGATTTACCTTCAGGGGTGCGGACAGTTACAGCAAGTGACGGCTAAGGAGAATGGCTTCACAAAGTCAGCCTACTGAGCCAATAACACTACGAGGAGAGAGAAAGTGAAAAAAACGAGAGCATCAAAGAACCCGTTGTCAATAGCGATAACTTCATTCCTTCTTGGAGGGGTGTTGAACCAAATGGTTTCAGCGACAGAGGAATCTGCAAATGACTTTGTGCTGGAAGAAATTGTTGTTACGTCTCGAAAACGTGCTGAGAGCTTACAGGATGTACCAGCGACCGTGCAGGCTTTTTCGGAAAGTATGATTGAAGACGCAGCGATTGAACGCGCATCCGATTTCCTCAACTTGACACCCAACGTAATGATGCTGGACATTCAGGATGCAGGTTCAGCGTTTCTAACCATCCGGGGCATCACCTCAAATAGAAATACAGAACAATCCGTTGCTGTTGTTTACGACGGTGTCCTGACGACCAGCCCCACTGCCCTGACCCAGGAACTATTTGATATTCAGCAAATTGAAGTGCTAAAGGGCCCACAAGGTGCACTCTACGGTCGAAATGCCATCGGTGGCGCAATTTTGGTAACCTCAAAAGAAGCCAGCAATGAAGCGGAAGGTAAGGTCAGTATTGGTAGCGGTAGCGGTGACCGCTCTAAAATATCGGCTGCCTATTCCGGCTCTCTTATTGAAGACAAGCTATTTTTCCGTATCGCCGGAAATTTCACTGACTCGGATGGTCGTATCAAAAACAGAGTCCTTAATGGCTACGTCGACCCTTATAAGGATTCCTCCGGTCGGATCAAGCTACGTTGGGATGTCAGCGACGCAATGAGCATGGACCTTCGTTATAACCAAGCACGTACCGAGGGCGGCGCCTTTAACTTTGACGTATCTTCAAGTTTCTTTCGTCCAAACTTTAATATCGGCAATGAAGCCGGACTTGGACCGGACTGTGGCGCCGCTCCACGTACATGTGATTTGATCGGAGATGCCAACATCACGGTCGAAGATCTGAAAGCCGATAACAATGTTAAAGGGAAAAGTGTCAAAGACCTGGCCGTTGCGTCCTTCAAACTGGATTGGGATCTGGGTTGGGCCGAGTTAACCGCTGTTACCGCATGGGACGAAGTCGATGTCAACAGCTACGGAGATAGCGCTGTTCTTGGTCTCACTGCGTTCAATGGCCTGCCCGACGGCCAGCTGGATACGCCTTACGGCCCTGGCCGTGGCTTTACCCAAGCCGCCATTGAGAGCAGCCAAGCCATTTCCCAGGAGATCAAACTGACCTCTCCCGCTGAAGACAGTCTGCGCTGGATCGCCGGCGCCTACTATGTCAGCAATCAGCGCGATAAATCCATTATCAATGGTATAGACACTGATGATATCGTTATTAGAGCACCCTCCGCTTTTCCATTTGGAGGGCGCGAGGTAAACCCCTCGAGCGGTTATGTTCGAGACAAAACAGACATCGAAGCCTGGGCGCTCTTCGGGCAGCTCGCCTACGATTTGAGCGACACTCTGGAGCTCTCGTTTGCCCTCCGCTACGACGAAGATGTCCGCGAAATCACATCGTTAACACCGACTGCATTCATTCCCGCTCAAGCCACGGGTCAGTTTTTTGGGCAAAAACAAGAGGAAACCTTTGATAAATTGCAGCCAAAACTGAACCTGCGCTGGCAACCCTCAGAGGAGCTGACGGTTTACGGTTCCTGGGGAACCGGCTTTCGCGCGGGAGGTTTTAACCAAACGGGCATTGCCTCGGCCGTAGCGGCGGACCATGCCAGCTTTGATTACCAGCGCCAGATTCAGATTCCTGAAAATATCACTGATGTGTTTAAACAAGAGGAAACCAAGGATATTGAGCTAGGTTTCAAGTCAGTTTTACTCGATGGCAGTCTGCGCCTGAATGGTGCCATATTCAATACTGAAGTAAAGAACAAGCAGTTTTTTATCTTTGTTTCTACCCAGTCGATCAATGCGCAGACGCTGCTTAATATTGACGAAGTCACCATGTCGGGCGTTGAGCTTGACTTCCTCTGGCGCACGCCCCTGGAAGGTTTGGACGTTTTTGGTGCCTACGGTCGCATAAAAAGCGAAATCGATAAATACACCGCCAATGAGGATTTCCCCACCAAGGGGAACCACGCTCCATACGTGCCCGTATACACATCAAATTTTGGCTTTCAGTACACGACTCCAATCTACATCGAGGGCGTCAATGCCATCACACGCCTGGATTACCAACGTCTGGGGCGCACCTATTGGTCTCCGGAGGAATTCTCCAGCCGCGACCCTGTCAACCTGGTCAACGCCAGCCTGGCACTGGAAACCGAAGACGGAACCTGGAGGCTGGCAGCATGGGTTAAAAATCTAACCAACGAAATATACAACGCCGAGTACGATGGCCCTGGTGGTTTTGTTCACCCGGGAAGCCATCGCACATCCGGTATCGACTTGACCTATCGTTTCTAGGGAGTTGTTACGGTTGTCTAAAAACTGCAACTTTGGATTTGGTTGCAGTTTCTCCTCTTAGGGTGGTCCAATGGCCACCCCTTTTTTGAATAACCGATGACTTTGTCGCTGACAGATGACCAGCTGTAAACCGAAAAAGAGAATGATATGCGTAAAAAAGAACTCAACTGTGATAATTCACAGACAAATCAACCTGGTGGAGAACGCCTGGAAAGTAAAGACATGTCCCGCCGAAACTTCATCCGATCAACGACTAGGGGTGCAATGGTTGGGACTATTGCAGGGGCATCTCTGTCCGGCGCTGCGGTTGGCTCCTCAACCAACACGAGCGCAACCGCCAGCCACTTCCCTCAAGGGCGTCATATACTATTGAAAGACGGCGTCGTGCTAACCATGGACTCCAAACTCGGCGACTTTGACAAAGCGGATGTTCTGATTCGGGGATCCAAGATTGCCGCTGTTGGAAAGAATCTGCCCGCATCGGACGGCGTAGAAATGATTGATGCGTCCAATCACATCATCATGCCCGGTTTCATTGATACCCACCACCATAACTATCAACGCGTACTCATTAACCAAATGAGCAATGCACTCCTTTCTGACTATGTTCGGGATATCTACACAGATATAGGTGTCAACCAGTTTTTTCGAGCGGAGGACGCTTATATTGGACAATTATTATCCGGATTAAGCGCGTTGAATCACGGCATCACTACCGTAGTGGATTTATCCTCCGTAGAGCCCACCATTGAAAACAACGATGCGAGCATAAAGGGTTTACACGAATCGGGGGTTCGCGCGGTCTTTTGTCACGGTCGTCAAGACTTTGAGCGTTTGAACAAAACGCATTTCAGCAATAATGATGGGCTTCTGTCCCTGGGATTCAATACCTACTTGACGGAAAGTGACATTCATTTCGCCCGTGAAGCGGGAGTGCCGATCGTCTCGCACGTTGTTCCTTGGTTCAATCCGGAATTCTCGAATATTGTCGTTTCTCTTGGTAAGAAGGGACTGCTGGGCCCGGACATTACTTTCATTCATTGCACCGAACTCACCGATGCGGCCTGGAAAACCATTGCTGATCACGGCGTTCACGTCTCTATTGCCAGCCCGATTGAAATGGTGATGAGACACGGCATGCCTCCCATCCAGAAAGCACTGGATTTGGGAATTCGACCGAGTTTGAGCAGCGATGTAGACGGAACCATGACTCAAAGTCCATTTGCGATGATGCGCAGTATCTTTACGTTACAGCGCATGCTAATTAACCAGCGTTCCCTGCAAGGTGAAGAGAAACTGCCCGAACTTCTGACCACCCGTGAAACAATAGAGCTTGCAACCGTGAACGGCTCGAAGGCTAATGGACTGGAAAACAAAATAGGAACCCTCACTCCCGGGAAAGAGGCGGACATCATCATGCTGACAACGGACGCACTGAATGTGATGCCCATGAACAATGCCTATGGCTCTATTGTCAGCACCATGGATAGCAGCAACGTAGACGCCGTATTTGTGGCTGGCAAAGCCAGAAAGTGGGATGGTAAAATGCTCGATATCGATATTGAAAGAGTAACCGACCTGGCGCGAAACTCTCGGGACTACCTGTTTTCAAAGACCCGCTGGCAGCGATCCGTGCTGGATACATCCCTTTCAGGCACCTGAATTAAAGTAAGCAAACGGATTGAATAGGCGGGTTTCCATGAAACGACAGACAGGAGCTGTGTATATTACAACTTCTGACCCCACTGCGTTCGAAATGGCTTGCGACCCTGCATATGTTCATGGGAGGCCCCTCCCAGCATGTGCACATGACCCGGGAAGCCCGCCAGCTTCCAGCCCACGTGATCACGATTGCCACCGTATTTGGGATCACTCAGAAAGCCCATAACGGTATGCGCTAACAGCGTTTCAAAGAAGGCGTTCTGGCTGACATTGTCCAATTGCCACTCCACCAATTTTCCGGTTTGCAGCTCAAGCAGAAACTCGTCTTGCTGCTGATCAGGCAATTTCCATAAGGAAACCCGGTAACGAAGGGCAACGATTCGATCAATTTCCTCCAGCGACTGTCGGTACATTCCCGCCAATGGCTTTTCCTCTGCAGCCAAGGCTTTGTCAATAAAGTTCACACAATGGGCTTCCAGCGCCCCGGGCTTTTCGTCGGAAGGGATCAGCCGAGCGGTGATCGCTTGAACCGTTTGCCATTGCGAATAGCTGAGGACTTTAGGCGTATCTTTGTCGTCACCGGAAAACATGGCATCTGAAGCCAAGATCACCGGTGAGCCTCCAATAACACCGGCACCAACCCCGGCTAACAGCTTTCTGCGAGAAAGTTCCATCAATATCCCCTTTAAGAAAGATTGTTGTTCTTGGCCTGACGAATAAAATGATCCGCAATCCGATAGGCGTTAGCGACAATCGTCAACGTCGGATTATAGCCACCCGAGGTGGGAAAAAAGCTGGAGTCCACCACCCAGAGATTGTCCACTTCGTGTGTCTGACACCAACGGTTTAATACCGATGTATCCGGGTCATCCCCCATCCGGCAGGTACCCATAATATGAGCAGATCCGCTTTTGTGCTGACTCAAATCCAGTTTCCAGGCGTGTTTGGCGCCGGCGGCCTCGGCGATCATCATCAGTTTGTCATCAAAGTAATCTCTCTGTTTGATGTCATTTTCATGATTCTTATGAGTAATTCTGGGAGCCGGAATACCGAACCGATCTTTGACGTCCGGATCCAGATCAACCCGATTACTATAAACCGGCAAGTCTTCACAGAACGCAATGAGTCCATTCATGTAAGGAAAGCGCTCGATGTAGTCCTTTAGCGGTTTTCCCCAAACACCGTGATCCGAACCATAGTAGGCCGTTGCACTGAAGGCGCTGACGATAGGCGAATTGGCTGGCAACTCCAGAATCGACGCTCCTCGAATAAAGCCGCGGCTGGAATCACTGGGGTGAAAATTGTCGATGGAGATCATACCCGCCGGGCCGAGTGTCCCGCGTTGGGGGGAGTCCATTTCAAACTGCACCAGCGAATCCATATGAAACATGATGTTACGCCCCACCTGACCGTTGCTGTTGGCAATACCACCGGGGTACTTGCCGGATTGGGACAGTTGCAGAAGATGAGCCGAGCCAATGGCATGACAGGCCACGATAATCTGCCGTGCGTGCACCTCCTGGCTATCGCCATTTTGGTCAAAGTAAACCACACTCCGCGCCCGCCCCCGACTGTCCACACCGATCTCATAGGCATAACAGTGGGTTCGCAGATCCAGGTTGCCGGTTGCCTGCGCCCTGGGAATGGACACGGAAAAAGACGACGCTTTGGCATTGATTGGGCAGCCGAAATAACCACACATACCACCATTCATGCAGGCGGGACGCCCGCCAAAGTGACGGGAATTAATGGCAGTTGGCGTCGAAAACGGGTCCAACCCCAACTTCTTGGCAGCGTCTATGATCGCCAGTGAGCCACTGCGATAAGGATGCGGGGGATTCGGATAATCGACACTCCTGGGAGCCCCCCACGGGTTACTACCCGAGTTTCCAGCCACCCCGTAGGCCTGCTCAGCCTTGTCGTAAAAAGGCTCAAGCTCTTCATAGCTGATAGGCCAATCGGCCAGATTAGCCCCTTTTAACGAGCCCTCTGTGGACAGGACTTTCATTTCGTCCGGACGAAAACGCCAAGCCGCACCGTGCCAATGTACCGAGCTGCCACCAACACCGTGCGCCAGCATGCTGTATTGACCGGGTATCGCCTTTTCCCCATCGGTTTCCCGTAACGTTTCCAGAAGATCCGGTGCCCACACCTGATGTTTGCGCACCATGCTGGACAGTTCGTCATGCTCCATAAATTCGGCGTTGTTCCACATTTTTCCGCGCTCTAGCGCCACCACTTTGAATCCGGCGGAGGTCAATTCATCGATCATGACGCCACCACCTGCGCCCGTTCCGACAACACAGACATCGAACACTTCTTTCTTGGCCATCTTTCTGTCGCTAATTATGAAAGGGACGAGCAGTATAACGAGCGATTCCTTCTCATTGCGGACCCATCTGCAACAAAACACAGTCCCAAAAATAGAACAGTACTTCGCGCTAGTATGGGTGATTTGACGATACCGAAGGAGTCATTGCACAATGAAACTGTACAACAGCGACATTCAGTCCAATCCACGCAGAGTACGAATGTTCCTGGCAGAGAAGGAACTGACTCTGGATACCATCGATATTGACATCTTCTCTGGTGGACAGTTTTCCCCCGAATTTAAAAACAAAAGCCCCCTGTGGGATATTCCGTTATTGGAGCTGGATAACGGGCAATGCATCACCCAAGTTAATGCCATTTGCCGCTACCTTGAGACGCTTTATCCGACACCTCCTCTCTTCGGCACTACCGCACAGGAGCAGGCACAAGTAGAGATGTGGAACCACATCGCTTTTATCAATGGGATGCAGGCCATTGCGGAAGTCGCCCGAAACAGCATGCCTGTGTTTGAAGGGCGCGCCCTATTGGGCGCACACAGTTTTGATCAGATTCCGGCGTTGGCAGAACGAGGCCAACAGAGAATGAGGACCTTTATGCTTGACATAAACCATCGCTTATCAGAGGAGAAATTCTTGGCGGGAACGGAATTCTCGGTTGCGGACATTACCGCCTTCGTGGCCATCGACCTGGCACTTTCCAACGGCATTGAACAACCCTCCGAGTGTAGCTCACTTTCTGAATGGCTCACCAAAATGCGTAGTCGCCCCAGCGCCTCAGCCTAGCAAGTGCTATCCAGTTACAGGTTACAGGTTTGGATAAGATAATCGAGAAACGCCTTAACCTTTTTTGTCAATCCGGTTCGATTGGTATAAAGCGCATAGATATCCGGTGAGGGCAGATGCCACTCGGGCAACACTCTCACCAAGGTCCCCGCACGTTCCTCCACTGCACCGATATAGTTTGGAAGGATGGCAATTCCAAACCCATTCATAGCAATGCGTTTGATAGCCACAAAATCATTAAGCATTACCCTGGGTTTGATTTTGACGATACTCAAATCACCGCCTGAATTGAATTCCCACCGGCCGGGGTTAACGAGATCCCCCATTTGGATGCAATCATAATGAACCAGTTCTTCAGGATTGCTTGGTGCTCCCTTTGCCTTGACATAGCCCGGGCTGGCATACAAGTGTAATTCTGCATGCCATATTTTTCTGGCGACCAATGTGGAATCCTGAAGTTTACCCACTCGAATAACCAGGTCACAGGCTTCGTCGATGATCTCCACCCGACGATTGGTGAGTTCGAGATCGATATCAACATCCGGGTTTTCCTGCAGGAATGTCGGCAGCAACGGCGATATCAACATTTGCCCCACCGCAACCGAGGCACTGACCTTCAGTACCCCTTGCGGGTGGTCCTGCATCTGCGCGACCGTTATTTCAGCACTCGCGGCCTCCTCCAGTAACCGGTTGCAGTGCGGTGTATAGAGTTCGCCAATCTCGGTGAGTCGAAAGTGGCGGGTTGTGCGTTCCACCAGCCGTAGCCCCAAACTCTCTTCCAGCTTGCCTATGCGACGGCTAACGAAAGACTTCTGCAACCCCAGTGCTGTGGCCGCCGCGGAAAAGCCGCCATGCTCAACCACTTTGGCAAACAGTGCCATGTCATTCAAGTCCTGCATGTGATTGTTCCTGAATTAGAACAGAGTTAGACATTTTTACCACTTATCTTCGATTGGGCGCAAGACTATATTGATCACTCAAGCGCAGGTCTCAGGACCTATTGGATTTTTTCAGAACTCAACACGAAAGAGGACTCAACGATGAGCCACCCCACCGGCAACCATTTTGGTGAAACACTGACCCCTGACAATGCCGTCCTGGCACTGATAGATCACCAGACTGGACTGCTTAGCGGCGTACGCGACCACTCTCCCAAAGAATTGCAGAACAATCTTAATGGTCTGTTGAACATGGCCAAGGTATTGGAGCTGCCGACGGTTGTAACTTCCAGTATGCCAGAGGGTCCCAACGGCCCCGTAATGCCCGAGATTCAACAGATTCTGCCCGATGCTCCCGTCATAGAACGTCCAGGCGAAATCAATGCCTGGAAAAACGCCGACTTCAAAGGGTTTATTGAGAAAACCGGACGCAAAAAAATCATCATGGCCGGTATTGTCACTGATGTTTGCCTGGCATTCCCGGCTCTTTCGGCAGTCGCGGAAGGCTATGACGTATACGCCGTGATTGACGCCTCCGGAACCTGGAACAAAAATATTCAGGAAATCACCCTGCACAGACTGAGTCAGGCCGGAGTCAAGGTGGCTAACTGGTCAGGCGTGCTGGCAGAAATTATGGACGACTGGCGCAGCGAAAAAGGCATGGAACTCGGCGGCGTCCTCGGGGGCCACATCACTTCCTACGGTTGGGTTTACGCGAGCTATCTCGCACAGAATGCCAATCAAAACTAATCAACCTGCGGTGGGGATTGCGCCCCACCGCCGTCGGAGTGGCGATAGCATGAAGATTTTAAAAAGGGACACACTGAAACGTGGTGGTTTTGCCGGACTCCGGGAAACCCGAGTGGTTATGGACTCAAGAGTGTTTGGGAAACGCGCCAACCCCGGCACCTGGAATGGCCTGGATAACTTTGTCTACCTTGCCGACGCCAGGTTCCTCCCCCACGGTGAAACAAAAATGCACGGCCACCGGGAAGTCGATGTGTTATCCGTGATGGTGGAGGGGCGAATATCCCACGAAGGCTCACTTGAGCATGGCAAAGGGCTCGAAGGAAACGATGTGCAGGTACAGCGAGCTGGCGGTGAAGGTTTTGAACACAATGAAGTGAACCCCGATGGCGAGGAAAACCGCATGATCCAACTCTGGTTTATGCCGCAAAAGAAAGGTGAATCCGCCGGCTACAGGCACTACTCTCCAAAACAGGGTGAACTCACTCGCGTGTACGGTGGCCGCAACGACGACACCTTTGCCAGCTCAACCAAAGTCGACATCGCTTTGATGAACGCAGGCCAGACGGTTGAAGTAACCGGAGAGTACATGGCATACGTTACCAATGGCACCGTCAAAATTCACGGTTCAGAGGCCACCGATGGAGACCTGATCAAAGGTAAGAACCTGGTGATGGAAGCGCTTTCCGACAGTAAAATCATTGTGTGTTCCCAGTGATGAAAACCAATGTCAACTGCGATAGTCTTTCGCTGTACAGTCGCGAAGCGCTACCACCGGAAATCGTTTCGACGCTGCTGTCCCCGCGGCGAGAACAGTGGGGCCGACACCAGTCAATGTTAGCGAGGAGCCAGATCTTTTTTGATTACCATCGGTTACTCTCTGAGGAATCACAACGATTGACTCAAGAGCTGATATCTTTGTTGGATTACGGCAACCTGTTCTTTGTTAATGAGCAGACCTGCCTGAATCTGGACCAAAATCTCAAGAACCTTCTCCACCACACACACCATCATCACAACATAGAAGACCAGCTCTATTTTCCACGACTCAAACGTCAATTTCCCCAGATTAAAAGGGGCATTGATCTACTCGACAACGACCACAAAGAATTGCTGCTGTTGCTGGATAGGATCGAGAGCTTCGATCTGACAAGACTTAAACCTTCCAATCGATACGAACAGTTGGCGCGTTTGCATGCCGAAGTCTCTCAATTGGCGGCCGTGTTTCCACGCCATTTTCACGATGAAGAAGACCTGATCATTCCCGCTCTGGGTAAACTCTGAATCGTTTATTGCCGCCACATATTTCTGATCTCTCTCGTTTGGCAACCCCGACGCCTCGGCGTTTCGGGGTTCTTTTTTGGATCTTCAGGAGAGTTTGTGGGCTGTTTTGGTTTAAGCTATGGAGGTAAAGTGCCATAACCGGCCTTTCATATTCTGGGTTCAGGGCACCATGGGTGTTCGAAAATGCCTGCAACGACCGCACGAATGTAGGCCGGATTAGAAGCGCTTTGCGCTTCGTCGCCTAAAGCGCCTACAGTTGGAATCCGGCGATCCGCCGAAGGATTAAGTTGGCGGCGGCCGCCTATAAACCGCCTGTTACAGCAACATCCCAGGGTGTTAAAAATCGGGCCGCAGCCAACGAACAACACGTGTGGAACCGTCGGATTACGCTCCGCGAAGCGGAGCTAATCCAACCTACGCGGGAGTAAATTCCTGCCGATTCGAAGGGCAGCTCCTCGCACTTTGCTGCGTATCCGTCATCGCCCAACCGCTTGTTGTAAATATAGAACACAAAGTCTCAGGAATCGCCCTACCGACGGCTGCTTCACAGGAATAGTATGATGGATATACAACAATTAAATCGATTATTTGTTGTTATATATTTTTATAAAAATAAGTGCCCTTTGACTCAAAAATAATAACAGACCCACTAGCGGAGAAATTCATGGTTCAATCAATGCCTATCAAAAAAACACTCGCAATCGCCTGCGCTTTGGCTGCTGCGGCAACCATGCCAACAACGACGGTTCATGCCAGCAATCTGGTTTTGGAGGAAATAGTTGTCACATCACGTAAACGGGAGGAGTCCCTAACCGATGTTCCCGCCGCCGTGCAGGCCTTCAGTGAAACCATGCTGCAGGATGCTCATGTTGAACGAGCGTCAGACTTCCTGAGCCTGACGCCTAACGTCATGTTTTTAGACATTCAAGACGCCGGCTCGGCCTTCCTGACCATACGGGGAATGACATCCAATCGCAATACGGAACAATCGGTTGCCGTGGTTTACGATGGTGTACTTACCACTAGCCCCAATGCGCTCACGCAGGAACTTTTTGACGTGCAGCAGATTGAAGTGCTCAAGGGCCCTCAAGGTGCGCTCTATGGTCGCAATGCGATAGGCGGTGCCATATTGATTACCACCAAGCAACCCACTAATGAGGGCGAGGGTAAATTTACCATCGGCGCCGGTAATGCCGACAGAATCAAGGTCCAGGGGGCCTATTCCGGCGCGATCATAGAAGATGAATTGTTTTATCGTGTAGCGGGGTCTTTTCTTGATCACAATGGTTATCACACTAACGTCACCCTGAATGAAGAGGTGGATTTCTTCAAAGACGAGTCAGGCAGGGTTCAGTTAATGTGGCAACCCAGTGACACCTTTGCTATGGACGTGCGCTACAACAAAAGCAGAATGAAGTCAGGCGCCATTAACTTCAAAGTCACGTCACGCTTTCACGATGGTATACCCGCCAATTGTTCACCCTCCACAGCCGATCCCAGGCCCTGTGATATCGTGGGCGATGCCAATCTGACGGTAGATGACAACAAACTGGACAGTAATATTCTTGGGCTCAGCACCAAAGACCTCCAGGGTGCCTCCGTTAAACTGGACTGGGATCTGGGCTGGGCGACGCTGACCAGTACCTCAGCCTGGGACGAAGTGGATGTTTATTGGGCCGGCGATACCCCTGCCGTATTCTTCCCTGGGGCCGATACCCCCTATGGACCCGAGCGCCAGTTTACCAACTCCCAGTGGTCCACCAGCCAAGCGTATTCCCAGGAATTACGCCTGACCGGTGCCGATGAAGAGTCGCTACGCTGGATCGTTGGGGCCTACTATGTGAATAACGACCGTGCGGTGGCATCCACTTTTGGACTCGATACTCACGGCTATGTGGTGGACAACGGTTTTTATCCAATCCCCGGAGGGTTCGACTTTACCAAAGTAAACCCAACACTGGGATTCGCCAAAGACAAACAACAAATCGAAGCCTGGGCGGTATTCGGGCAGCTGGCTTACGACGTCAGCGATGAAATTGAACTGGCCGTGGCAATGCGCTATGACGAGGACGAGAGAACCATTACCACGCTGACACCGGCGCAGTTCATTCATCCAATTGCCGCGGCGGAAGGTCAGTTTGAAGGCAAAGATTCGACCCAGGTCTTCGACAAACTGCAGCCCAAAATCAGCGCCCGTTGGCAACCAAACGGCGACTGGACGTTCTATACCTCATGGGGAGTTGGATTTAGGGCGGGTGGCTTTAACCAAACCGGTATCGCCACCGCCATGCTCGATGGCTACGACAGCATCAGCGACGCCCGTAAAATACAACTGCCCGAAAACCTCAGTGACCAATACGAACAGGAGGAAACTGAAGATATTGAAATCGGGTTTAAAGCGAAATTGCTCGACGGCAGCATGCGCCTGAATGCTTCAATCTTTAATACGGAAGTCCAGGACAAGCAATTTTTTATCTTCGCCCTGACCGATAGTGGTTTGTCCGCCCAGACGCTGCTCAACATTGATGAAGTCACACTGACCGGTCTGGAGATGGATTTTTACTACAGAACCCCCATTGAGGGACTGGATGTCTTTGGCGCTTACGGTCACATTAAGAGCGAGATCGACGAATATACTGCCAATGCCGACGCGGCCCACTTAACCGATGGCAGCCACGCCCCCTATGTTCCTGTTTACACCGGCAACCTGGGAGCCCAATACACGGTGCCGACCTTTATCGAAGGCGTGAATCTGGTAGCCCGCCTGGATTATCAACGTATAGGCAAGACCTATTGGGAGCCTGAGGAACTCTCCAGTCGTGATCCCGTCAATCTCCTTAACGGCCGGCTGGCCATCGAAAGTGAAGACGGCTCATGGGTGTTGTCGGCTTGGGGTAAGAACCTGAATGATACCCAATATAACGCCGAACGAGATGGCCCCTACGGATTTGCCCATCCCGGTGCCCTGCGCAGCTGGGGTATCGAATTTTCGATTGACCTGTAAAGGGCAGCCCGGATGCACAGAACCATAGCCGAATTCTATGGGCATGCAGACGCTCTCGACACTGAGGGTGTCTGCCTCTGTCTGGATGAAGACGTAGAGCTTCAGTTCTCCAATTCACCTTTAATTAAAGGTCGACAACAGGTCCGGGAGGTATTCTCTCAATTCTATGGCACCATCAAATCGATGAAGCACGACTTCGTCAGCGAATGGGAAACGAGCGGTACAACGCTGCTGGAATCCCGGGTTACCTATACCCGTGGCAATGGGACGGTGCTTTCGGTTCCCGCTTTCAGCGTGGTGGAATTACACAGGGAAAAAATTTCGAGCGTGAGAATCTTTGTGGATTTAAGCCATCTTTAATGGCTCTTCGCCCTCGACTTTGTTTTTTCCGGTTTTTTTGGCGCGGTAGAGGGCTTCATCCGCCGCCCGAACCAGATCGGTCACTGATGCTTTGCCCTGCGAGCCTGCAACCCCAAAACTCGCGGTGGTGTGGCCGACTTCTCCCAATTCCAGTACCTCGATGGCCTGACGCAGTTTGTCAGCCATCTGCCCTGCTCCTTCGGCAGCCGTATTCGGGCAGATAAGCAGAAATTCCTCACCTCCCCAACGGCCCACCGCGTCGATTTCACGGCTATTGTGACGCAGTAAATGGGCGATACTGGTCAGCACCTGGTCACCAACCAAATGGCCATAGGAGTCATTTACCGACTTGAAATTGTCCAGATCACACAGCACCACGGAAAATTCCACACCGTAACGCTTTGCCCGTCTGAATTCATGATCCAGAACATCATCCAAATGCAGCCGGTTAAACAGTCCGGTGAGCTTATCGGTCTTAGACAGCAATTCAATGCGTTTTTTGTCGGTAATATCCTGGCTCACCGACACAAAGCCACAGACCTCACCCCATTCATCCAAAACCGGATCAACATGAGAATCCAGCCAGTAGGTACTTTTGTCCTTCGCCTGACACTGTAGTATCCCGGACCAGGAGCGCCCCTTTTTGAGCTCGTTTTTCATCGCCTCCAAGGTTTCTGTGCCCAACTGAGGATGATGGTGCAGGCTGCTGTGCGTGCCGATCAGTTCCTCCTCGGTATACCCTGACAGGCGACAGAAAGCGCTGGATACGGCCGTAAACTTATAGTCCAGATCAGATTGCGTGGAAATCACATGCTGATCGACTATTCCCACGTGACGGGCCAACTGGGCATTGGCCTGATCCAGCTCTCTGGTGCGATTGCGCACCAGAGTCTTGAGCCGATGGGCGCTGCCCAGCAGCATCAACGCCGCCAACAGTAAGATTCCCGCCGCCCAGGTCATCACCTTGAACCAAAGCGGCAGACGGTACTCCTGATTGAGGTAATCATCGAGGATAACACCGTCATAACTGGCGTTTAGGGGAACCAGATTCTGCTGTTGATAGATGTCCGCAATACGTCGAAAACGACCTTCATGGGTATGCCCCACCTCCACCAGACCCGGCAGGATCATCTTTTTGGTTTGCTCCGCTTCGAATTGCAGACGTTCACGGGTCCTGCGCTCACTGTATTTGCTCTGGATCCATTCAATGACTTCCTGCGGATGCTCCAGTGCATACTGCCAGCCGCGCACGCTGGCCTGAAGAAAGCGCTCGGCACGATGGGGATCGCTGCGTACCACTTCCTCGCTGGTGAACAGCATATCGCCGTAAAAATCAATGCCGTAATTGAGCGGATTGATTACGTGTACCGCCATGCCCTGCTGCTGGTAGAAATAGGGCTGATCGGTGAGATAGGCAGACATTGCATCCACCTCGCCATTTAAGAGCGCGTTATCATCAAAGTTATGGGGAACATGGACAAAGTCATCATCAGCAATACCCAACTGGTGAAACATCGCCGTCAGAGTGGCATCGTCGATGCCTTTCTGAAACATAATCCGTTTGCCTTTGAGCTCAAAGGGGCCCAACAAATTATCCTGCGCCCGGGTCAACAGCACCAACGGGCTATGTTGGAAGATCGCCCCCAGTACCACCACCGGTTTACCACGCATACGATGCAGAATCAGGCTGGAGTCCGACACACCAAAATCGGCCTTGCCACTCAGAACTTCGTCCATAGGTGCCAAGGCCGGGTCCCGTTCGCGAATTTCCACATCAAAGCCGGCCTCGCTGTAGAAGCCCTTTTCTTTAGCCGCGTAGAAACCTGCGAACTGGAACTGATGCAACCACTTCAGTTGCAACACAACCTTTTCGGCGCTATTGACCGGAAGGGAACAACAAAAGAGGAAGATAAAAGCAGCCGAACAACGCTGAAGACGGTCCATGTTAACTGGGGATACCTCGACCTTGGACTAGTGGACAATGATACGCCAATAGGTCTCTGTATTATAGACGCTGGTGATCCACAATATCTGTGGATAAGTCTTTGGAAGAGCCTCGGAAAACACCGTCAGTGCCCATAGCTATGGGCGCTCCGCCGATATGTATAATTATTAACCAGATGGTTCGCTTTGCTGCCTGTAAGCCGTCAGAGACTCCCCGGTCCAGCGCTTAAAGGCGCGGGCAAAAGTCGCCGTATCGGCGAACCCCAGCGACAGAGCGATCTGCGTCGCGCTCATGTGAGGATCTTCAGCAAACTCCAGCGCCAGCTGTTTTCGACTTTCATCCAGCAAGTCATGGTAGGAACATTCCTCCTTTTTCAGTTTTCGCTGCAGGGTGCGAGGGGTCATATGGAAGGCCTCTGCCAGATCCTCCAGACGCGCACCGCCGTTGGCCAGCGCATCCAACACTTTGAGCTTGACCCTGGCCCGCAAGGTATCCTCAAGACCGCTGCGAGCCAGGTACTGCTCCACCAGCCTGTCCTGATGCTGACCCAGTTCAGCGTTGGCTCCCGGCAGCGGTCTCAGCGCCACCTCTTTGCTCAGCACCAGGCCATTACAGGGCGCATCATAGTCAATCGGAGCATTGACAAAATCCTGTAATTGCTGGGAAGCCGCGCTGGCGGGCAGCTGAAAAAATACCTTGAGCGGGGCAAAACCGGGGCCGTAGATCTCCCGGCAGATACGCAGCAAATAGAGAATCACGGTCACCGAAGGACCGGCGGATTTCACCTGCCGCTGATCGTCAAAGGTCAGGATAATGGAATCGTTTCTATCATCCAGGCGGAGATTGTAAGAACAGCTGATCACACGCCGGTAGCGGATCAAACGTTCCAGCAGTTCCAGCAGCGTCTGACTGGCATAGAGCCCAAAGCTGAGACCATGAAAGGAGGCGGGAGTAAGATTGGCGGCAACACTGTAGCCGAAGTCGTCCTGTTCCAATCGCTCGGCCGCGTGCTTCCAGACGTTTTGCATTCTGGCGACGGGCACCCTGGATTGAGAACTGAACACTCGCTCCAATTCAATGCCCGCTTCCCGAAACACGCTCTTGCTGTCTATACCGTAGGTATCCAAAGCCCTGGCGACCGCCAGCGCCCAACCGGATATGGACGAGCCATAGGCCGAGTCTTCCGAAGACAAGGTGTTGTTCGAAGAGGTAGTTGCCATACTTCCAGCTTAGCCCATCTGTTTTTATTCGTTTTTCGTATTTTAACCGGTTCTGTTTAGAGCCTGCTTTGCTTTAGACGACACTTTGTCGCATAGGGCATCAGGGCTGTCGTCTGGGGCAAAGTCACGACCGGCAGGTCTGTTCATACTCAATCCTCCGATCGAGATACCCCATAACAATATCCACTGGAGAGTTGAATCATGAAGCACAACCATCACCGTACCCTGTTGGCACTGGCTGTAGCCTGCCTTACCGGGGCCGCCGGCGCTGCCGAGTTCGCCCTGGAAGAGGTTGTGGTTACCGCACAGAAGCGTGCGCAGAGTCTGCAAGAAGTCCCTATCGCCGTCTCGGTTATGGGCGGCGACAAGATTGATAAAATGGGTGTTGCCAATCTGGAGGAACTGTCCGCTTTTGCACCCAATGTTCAGATCAATGAGGCTGCCACGCAACAGACTGTCTTTATCCGCGGTATTGGCTCCGGTGCCAACCATGGCTTTGAGCAGTCCGTGGGCACGTTTATTGACGGCGTCTACTTTGGCCGGGGTCGCTCCACCCGTTCTCCTTTTTTGGATATCGAACGTGTTGAGGTGCTCAAGGGGCCGCAGGGCGTATTGTTTGGCAAGAACACCATTGCCGGAGCCCTGAATATTACCAGCCGCAAACCCACCGACGAATTTGAAGCCTCCATTGCCGGCGAATATTTCGACGAAGCCGGCGAGTATGGCGTAACCGCCTTGATGTCCGGTGCACTGGGGGACAACCTCTATGGTCGCGTGGTCGGCAGAGTCGCTGGCATGGACGGTTATATGGAGAACACCTTTACCGGTAACGATGAGCCTGAAACCGAAGAAAGCGTTGTTCGCGCTACCCTGGTATGGGATGCCAGCGAAGACCTCCAAGTAACCTTCAAAGCCGAGACCGCCTCTTTTGACGTAGAAGGCCGCCAATCCCAGATTGTCGAAGCTGGCCCCTACGAGGATATCTACCGTTCCGTGGACCCCGCATTTGAAGATGAGCTGGATTACACCAAATCGGCGGGCGGTTCGGGCGCCTTTGGCGACGATTACGACAATACCGACACCAGCAATTTCACCCTCACGCTGAATTACAGCCTTGGGGAATATGAGCTAACAGCAATCACCTCCTACGTGGGTTTTGAGTACGACAACAATATCTCCGGCGACTTTGCTGCATTTGATTACGTGACCCAACGAAATGAACAGGAGCACAGCCAGTGGTCGCAGGAAATTCGTCTGCAGTCTCCCATCGGCGGCGACTTTGACTATATCGTCGGGCTCTATTATCAAACCGAAGAGTTACAGGTACTACAGAACTTTGATTTTGAAACCGCAGGCGCCCGTGCGCTGGGTATGCCCCTGCCGCCCTTTTCCGGCGGCCGTGTCACCGACTTGACTCAAGACACCGACAGCATCGCTTTGTTTGCCCAGGGCACCTGGCACCTGACTGAAAACCTGCAAGCCACGCTTGGTCTGCGTTATACCTCCGACCAAAAAGATCTGGACAAGGAGCAGTATCTGGTGGACTTTGGCACCATGGACCGCAATCCCAATGCCGCCCTGCCCTGGTCACCCCATGCCTACAACATTGATCGCACAGACAGTGATGTCTCGCCAACGTTGAACATTCAGTATCACGTTAACGAAGATGTCATGGTCTACGCCTCCTACGCCGAAGGTTTTAAAGCAGGCGGCTTTGATTTCGAAAACGCCTCAGGTTCGCTGGCCAGCGCCGAATTCGAGGAAGAAACCGTTACCTCGTTTGAGCTCGGCGCCAAAACCACACTGGCCGGTGGTGCCGCCACACTTAATATGGCGTTATTCCAGTCCACGTTTTCCGATCTTCAGGTCGCCGCATTTAACGGCCTGACATTTACTGTGGGCAACGCCGCTGAATCCGTAACGCGGGGTCTCGAACTCGATGGCCAGTGGCGCTTGAGCGAAAGCCTGACTCTGGGCGGCGCTATCGCCTGGCTCGATGCCGAGTATGACAGCTTCGATAACGCCTCCTGCACCGCGGCCTTGCAGACCTCAAGCGGACTGGGTGGAGGCTGTATTCAGGACCTCTCCGGTGAACCCCTGCAATACAGCCCCGATGTGGCCGGCAACCTGAATCTGGAGTACGTTCGCAGTGTGGGTAATAGCCTGGAGCTGAGCGCCAATCTGGACATTAACTTTACCAGCGGCTTCCACACAGCACTGGATCTGGACCCCATTGCCGAACAAGGCGGCTACGCCAAAGTCAATGCGCGTATTGCCCTGGCAGAAGACGGCAACTGGAGTCTGGCACTGGTGGGTAAGAACCTGACGGACCGACGCACCTCCACCTGGATCAATGACGTTCCCGTCGCCCGGGGAGCCTTCTTTGGCTTTATTGATCCGCCTCGTACTTTGGGTATCCAGGGCAGTTTGTCCTTTTAGACGGTTGTTAACGTCTTTGCATTCTTGACAACGAGTGAACCTCGTTTGGCTCCGGGAATACCCCGGAGCCTTTTTTTCAAACTATAATTCGGTAATGGGTGTCCCGGTTATGATGGTTTTGGCCCGGCTCAAGAAGCCAGCAACTTTTTCTTCGGTTGTGTTTCTGCCTCTATTTGTCTGCCTGTTTGCCGCGTTCAGCGCGGCCGCAGGTGGCGAGGCAAAACGCCGCCCCAACATCCTGTTTATTCTCACTGATAACCAGGCGGCCTCCCTGATTGGCGCCTATGGCAACCGCGATATCAACACCCCAAATATTGATCGTCTGGCAGCCGAGGGGGTGAAATTTACCAATGCCTTTGCCGTGAACGGCATGTGCTCGGCCACCCGCGCCACTTTGATGACCGGGCTGATGCCCTCGCAACACGGCGTGCATAACTGGCTCGACGACGCCATGCTGAAACAATGGCCGCGAGACTGGTCGGCCGTGGCCGAGTACCGCACGCTGCCCTGGACGTTGCAGGAAAGCGGCTATCAGACGGCTATGATTGGTAAATGGCATCTGGGTCAGCCCTGGAAGCCCTCCATTGGCTACCAGCACTGGGTTACCTTTGCCGACGGTCACACCACCGACTTCTGGGACAACCAGGTGATCGACAACCAACGCCAATACCGCGTAAGAGACCGCCACATCGTTGACTACTTCACCGACAAGGCGGTTGAATATCTGGACGATTATCAGGGTGACCAACCCTTCTATCTCCAGCTTAACTACGATGGCCCCTACGTGAATCCCCCTACCAATATGGGTCCGGCGCGCAATCGTTTTTACTCCCAATACCTTGAGCAGGATTTTAAGTCCTTTCCTGAATCGGACTTTCACCCCAACCTTGAGCAGCAAGAAAAGGACTTTAAAGCGCAGGGCCAGGAATCCGCGTTTCTGAATAAAATTATTAAGATGTCTCGTCAAATGCACGGCGACCAGACCACCCGCGCCAACATCGCTTCGCAAAACACTCTGGTGGACGATGGTGTTGGCCGCGTCATGGAAGCCCTGAGACGCAATGGACTGGATGAAAACACGCTGGTGGTGTTCTCTACCGACCAGGGCAATTTCTATGGCCAGCACGGGCTCTGGACTCACACCGTGATCACCACGCCGTCAAACCTGTACGACACCGCCATGCGAGTGCCGCTGATTTTCTGGCATAAGGGCGAACTGGCGGCCGGTATCGAAGAGGCCGCCATGATCGGCCAATACGATATTCCCCGCACTCTGCTGGACTATGTTGGCCTTGGAAAGGTACCGCTTCAGAACAGCCCGGGCCAAAGCTTTGTTGAGACGTTGCGGGGACAGCAACACCGCGGGCGTGAAGCCGTCTTCTTCGAGCAGGAAGAAACCCGCGGAATCCGTACTCAACGTTTCTCCTACTGGAAGCGTCTGGACGGAACCGGACAACCCGAACTCTATCACCTTGCCAATGACCCCCAGCAACAACGCAATGTCATTGGCGATCCGCAGTTTGCCAGACAGGTCCGTCAGCTCGATCAACAGCTGGTGGAATTCTTCCAGCGTTACAGTGACGAACAATACGATCTGTGGCGCGGTGGTGTCGCCAAGGGTTCGGTGGCACGACCGGAGACCTTCCAGGCACTCTACGGCGAAGATTGGGCCCCGGTGACAGAGGTGAAGCCCGTTTATCACCCCTGAGGCGTACAAACCGTTCATACGCCCTGCCAAAGCTGATGAAAAAGCCCGTAATCTCGGGCTTAACTCTTAAAATCATTGACATACCTCAAATAATCTTTATTATTTTCAGAAATTTCTGAAAATTCAAAATTAAATTAACACTGAATGAATATATCCCCCAAGAGCCAGGCCTTTGTCCTGCACTTTGGTGAAATGGGCAGCCGCTGGGGCTTTAACCGTACCGTTGGCCAGATGTTCGCCCTGCTAACCATCCATCCTGAGCCCCTGAACGCCGATCAACTGGCCGAAGCCCTGACCATCAGCCGGGGCAACGTTAGCATGGGCCTTAAGGAACTGCAGGCCTGGCGCCTGGTGGAGCGGCAGCATATTCCCGGTGACCGTAAGGAATATTTCACCACCTCTGGCGATATCTGGGACCTGGCCCGGGTGGTGTTTGAAGAACGGCGTAAACGCGAACTGGACCCTACCTTGACCTTGCTGCGCTCCCAGCTGCTTGAAGCCCCCCAGGACAAGCAGGAAGCCTACGCCCAGGAAAAAATGCAGGAGATCTATGAACTGCTGGAGCAGATGAACGCCTTCGCCAACAGCCTTAATAACCTCCCGCCGCAACAACTCAAGGTCTTGATGTCGTTGGGTGCGGGCATAACAAAACTACTGGACTTTAAGAATCCACTTAAAAAAAGCGACGACAAGAAAAACGGGGAGGAGTAACACCAATGAGAGGTAGCCATGCTCGAAACACTGCTGTTCAGCAATTTACTGTCTGACACATTGATGCTGTCCCGCATTCAATTTGCGGCCAACATCAGCTTTCATATTCTCTTTCCCACCATCACCATCGCACTCTGCTGGATACTGCTGTACTTCAAAGTGCGATTTGACCTCAGCGGCAACCCGGTATGGATGCGCGCCTACCGCTTTTGGGTCAAGGTGTTCGCCCTGACGTTCGCGCTCGGCGTCGTCAGTGGTATTACCATGTCGTTTCAGTTTGGCACCAATTGGCCGGGTTATATGGAAACCGTGGGCAATATTGCCGGCCCCCTACTCGGCTACGAAGTGCTGACCGCATTTTTTCTCGAAGCCACCTTCCTCGGCATTATGCTGTTTGGCATCAAGCGGGTACCCAACCGGGTGCATACCTTTGCCGCACTTATGGTCGCCATTGGCACCAGCCTCTCTGCCTTTTGGATTCTGTCACTGAACTCCTGGATGCAGACCCCCACCGGTTTTGAGATGCGCGATGGTGTTGCCTATCCCACTGATTGGTGGGCGATAGTTTTTAATCCGTCCTTTCCCTACCGATTGGCGCACATGCTAATCGCCTCCGGTTTGACTGCCAGTTTTCTGATGGCGGGAATTTCTGCCTATCGAATCCTAAAAGGCGATCCCAAACAGGCACCCAGAGTGGCGCTGCGCACTGGGCTGGCAATAGCCGCCGTGCTGACGCCGCTGCAGGTATTTGTTGGAGATCTTCACGGTCTCAATACCTTCGAGCACCAGCCTCAGAAAGTGGCTGCCATGGAGGGCGTATGGGAAACTGAAAACGGCGCGCCGCTATTGCTGTTTGCGCTGCCCGACGAAGCACAGCGCCGTAACCACCTGGAAATCCCGGTGCCCAAACTGGCCAGCCTGATTCTCACTCACAACCCGGATGGTGAGATTCGCGGTCTCAATGAATTCGAGGGCAACCACCCTCCGGTCGCGCCGGTGTTCTTTGCCTTCAGAGTGATGGTTGGCATCGGCCTATTGATGTTGGCCTGTGCCTGGGTGGGCAGTTGGCACCTCTGGCGCAACCGGGTATCAAGCCCCTGGATGTTAAAAACCGTGGTTGCCATGACTTTTTCTGGATGGATAGCCACATTGGCTGGTTGGTACGTGAGCGAAGTGGGCCGTCAGCCGTGGCTGGTTACCGGTGTACTGACCACCGCCGACGCCGTTACTCCCG
The DNA here is from genome assembly GCF_011683955.1 of Pseudomaricurvus alkylphenolicus. GTDB lineage: Bacteria > Pseudomonadota > Gammaproteobacteria > Pseudomonadales > Cellvibrionaceae > Pseudomaricurvus > Pseudomaricurvus alkylphenolicus. The sequence continues at coordinate 50,389 of NZ_JAAQPI010000005.1, read as the reverse complement.
TGGCACCGGCCAACGTTGGATTGTCATTGCTGATGTACCTGGCGCTCTACGCCTTTCTGCTTCTCGCCTATCTGCACACCATTCGCCTGATGGCGCGCAAGGCCGTACAGGTGGAAGAATTTGAGACCGCTGAAATTGTGCACTTTACCGAAGGAGCCAAAGCATGAATCTCGATGCCGATGTCCTGGCGACTGTTTTTGTGGGCCTGATGGGCCTGGCGATTCTGGTTTACGCCATCCTGGATGGCTACGATTTGGGGGTGGGTATATTGTTGCCTGTCCGTGCTGATCAGGAAGCTGATCGAGACACCATGATCGCCTCGATCGGTCCCTTCTGGGACGCCAACGAAACCTGGCTGGTGCTGGCCGTGGGCATACTGCTGATCGCCTTTCCCAGTGCCCACAGTTTAATCCTGACTCAGCTGTACCTCCCGGTCGCGGTCATGCTGGCGGGTTTGATCCTCCGTGGTGTCGCCTTTGATTTTCGGGCCAAGGCCGCCCTGGACCACAAGCTCGCCTGGGACCGCACGTTCAAAGCCGGGTCCCTCATCACCACCTTGAGTCAGGGTTATATGCTGGGCATCTACGTCACCGGCTTTCAATGGAACTGGGCCAACCAATTGTTTGCCCTCATAGCTGCACTGGGAGTGAGCGTCGCTTACAGCTATATCGGTGCCACCTGGCTGGTATTAAAAACAGAAGCCGATCTGCAAAGACGAGCCGTGCAGTGGGCACGCAGCGCCGGACGCATCACCTTTCTGGGCGTGGTCAGTGTCTGCCTGACCAATCTTTGGGTTAATCCTCATGTCTTTGATCGCTGGTTGCAAATGCCCTTGGCCATGTTCGTATTGTTGATACCAATGCTCTGCTTTTTGGCTCTTCTTGGAAATGACATGCTGCTCAAGCGACTGCCCAAGGCCGGCGACCGACACTGTGGTGTGCCTTTTGCGCTGGTTATTTTGGTGTTCGTGTGTTGCTTCAGTGGCCTCGCCTTCAGTTTCTTTCCTGAGGTGGTACCAGGACAAATGACCATTTGGGAAGCGGCCAGTGCGGCGGAGTCCCTGCAATTTATTTTGATAGGCGCTTTGGTGGTAATACCGGCGATCCTGCTCTATACCGCCTTTTCCTACTGGGTCTTCCGGGGTAAAACCACGGAGCTGCATTACCATTGATGGATCAGGTGATTGAGTCCAGAGGGTAGTCCAACAATTCGCAGATACGCCTGATGTTGTCTTGAATCCACTGGGGGTTCACCGCCCCCCAGTCGAGTATGCGATAACAACCATCTTTGTTTGCTCCCTCGAATCGGCACTGGATATCCAATTCGTGCAGGGCGCTGATCGTGTCCTGGGCGGTACGCCGTGGCATATCCGTCACGGCGATGATCTTGGGCACCGTGTTGATCCCTCGCTCAATCAAATAGGCCAGATAGAGTCTGCGGTAAAAGCTGGTTTTGGTTTTGCTTGGTTTATTATCGTTCATATTGTGAGCAAGCCTGTTTAGGGGTTTCTAACCGGCGAGCTGGTCATTATGCCCCTATGTGGCGGTGCTCTACAATGTTTGCTGTTTTATGCCAGTGAACTTGCTGTGCCGGTCGGGTGGCTGCGGGCGTAAGCGCGCAACCCCGGTACCAACATAACTGCCGCGACCATAAACAAGGCAATGGCTATGCTATTGATCAGGTCGTAACCACCCGCACCCAGCAGTGATGCCGCCACTGCAGGCCCGACGGCATAGCCCAACATCTGCAGTGCGACGCCTATCGCCACTACCCGTCCGCGAACATCATAACTGGCGAGCGTGGCCATCAGATACGGCATGGTGAAGTTCCACAGGAAGTTAAATACACAGACGCCTGCGGCGTACAGGAACACGGTGGGAGTGCCGAGTATCAGCGCGATACCAAAAGCGCCTCCGATAATGCCAAACAACAGTGGCAGAAGCCTGCCAAAACGAACTTCAAGAAACACAGCCAGCATCGCTCCGGCAATACCAAGGAATTGTGACACAGTAAGGGCATTGGCAACGGTTTGTTCGGAGATTCCGGCTTCCACACCGACGAGGAACATATAAACCCAGACAATGCCAATGGCGAGGTTATAGGCAAGCACGCCACCCAGCGCCGTCCATTTATTGAATGGGGAGATAGTGACTTCATCAACAACGGCATCTTCGTGGTGGGTTTGGTCAGAGCAGGGCAACTGAGAAACAAAGAGCAGCCCCGACGCGCAGAATACCCCGAAGAAGAAAAGCACACCGGCAACACCCACCCAGTGAAATGCAGACGGCATGACAAGCAGGCCAATGGCGCCATAAGTCAGCACACCGGCAATGATATAACCCATATTGCGTTCGGCACGTTGGGTCAACCCCATCATTACAAAGGTAATGCCGATCAGGCCACCGGAACCAAGGCCGGTCAGGTAACGCATGGCCGACAGTTGTGTGGCGTCGACCAACGTCAGGGAGAGAAAGTTACCCACTGCGGAGATGATGAGAAACAGCGCCGCCATGGTACGCCAGTTAAAGCGGTTCAGTACAAAGTTGAGGCCGATGGCGGTCGTAGCAAGTCCAAACATTTCAGCCGAAGCGATCAAACCGGCCTGTTCTTCGCTGAATTTCATATATTCCACCAGACCCTGCACATAAGCAGGTTGGAGGATAAACATGCAAGGTCCAATGACGGCCAGAAACACGATGGCGATGATGGAACCGGTGCTGTTAACGTCCGTGCGGGTGGATCGATCACCCAAATACCCCTTTAAAAAACCCTCGGAATGCTCTGACATTGTCTTTGCCCCATTTTTTAAAATAATTATTAAAATTGTTGTGACACTTACTTAAGTCAATTTGGCACGCTTCCCTGTAGCAGCAGGCTCTGAGAGCCTGGCCCGCATTAGCGGGTACCGCGACTTAGGCTAACATCGCCCTCGGAGCGGGCTGCTACAGAAAAAGGCCAATTGATAATTGGCCCAATATCCGCCTTTTAAACGTCGACTTCGGTAAAGGCTTTATCCAATGCAGACACCAGTTCATCACAGTGCTCCTGCGTATAAACCAGCGGTGGCGACAGGATGATTTTGGTTCCCACCGGGCGAACCAGAACACCTTCACTGCGTGCCACAGCAGCCACCTGGTTGGCAAAGCCGTCCGTGGGGTCAATGGGCTGGCGGGTCTGCTTGTCAGTGACCAGATCAATGGCGATCATCAAACCCTTGCCGCGTACTTCACCTACAGATTTAAACCTCTCGGCGAAAGGCTGGAGTTTATCCTGCAGATAAGCACCCTGTACCTTGGCGTTTTCAGGCAGGTTCTCTTTCTCGACAATATCCAGTGCCGCCAAACCGGCCGCACAGGCAACCGGGTGGCCAGAATAAGTATAGCCAGTCATGATCACGCCGTTAAAATCCGCATTGGCGTCCCAGGCTTGTTCCATACGCTCATTGATCATAACAGCGCCCAGTGGGATATAACCGGAAGAGATACCCTTCGCCAGACACATCATGTCCGGTGCCACACCCCAGCCACGGCTGCCGAACATATTGCCGGAGCGACCAAACCCGGTTACCACTTCGTCAGCAATCAGCAGAATACCGTATTGGTCACAGATTTCGCGGACCAGTGGCCAGTATTTTTCGGGCGGAACAATCACACCACCAGCGCCCATAATGGGCTCGGCAATAAAGGCGGCGATGGTATCCGGCATCTGGTGTTCAATTTCCCGGATCAACTGATCGGCACAGAGCTGAGCCAACTGATCGGGGTCTTCGCAGTTCCACGGATTGCGGTACAGCCAAGGAGCGTCAACATGAATCGCACCATTGAGCAATGGCTCGTAGTTACGACGGAAAACATTGAGGCCGTTGACGGAGGCGCCACCAAAGTGAACACCGTGGTAAGCGTTCTTGAGAGAGATAAATTTCTTGCGGTCGGCCTCGCCATTAAGGATGTGGTACTGGCGCGCCAGTTTCATCGCGGTTTCAACAGAATCGGAGCCACCGGAAGTAAAGAAGGCGCGCTTCATGTTCTCCTGAACCGTCATGCCCACCAGCTTGGCGGCCATCTCGGTCGCACGTGGATGAGAGATGCCGTCGAACAGTTGGAAGTACTCCAGCTCGTCCAGCTGGTTCATAATGGCCTGCTTCATCTCCGGACGATTGTGGCCTACATTGACGCACCAGAGCCCGGCCACGCCGTCCAGCAGCTGCTTGCCATTGTCGTCTTTAATGTAGACGCCGTCGCCGCTTACAATGTGGATGGGCTCACGCTGCTTCATCTCATTGGGGTGCAGCATGGGGTGCCAGAAGTCCTTTGAGTACTCCGCCATAGGGTGTCTCCGCTGTTTCAGTAGGGGTATGTATCAGGTGTTGTTATCGGATGTTCTATCCAGTTCGAGGTACAGACTAAGGGGTTTGCCGATAGCCGGGTATCATTCAAAAAGATGAGGATGGGACAGCAGTCTGTTGCCATACCAACTGATGGGAAAGCGCCTTTATTTCAAGGGGATATCGTGATAAAACTAGTCAAATTGCGAACTCCTGCGGAGCCCTAATGGAATTTCCCAACGAATTTCAAAACCAATGCATAGCCATGGTGAAGAAGCTGATCGACATCAAGGCGGCGCGTTTTCTGATTATTGACCCCCATATGCACAAAAAGGGGTTTGTGGGATTCAATGTGGAAAAGAAAATGGAGGAGCAATACCACAAGGAGCTGGAGCATCTTGACCCGATGCATCAGTCAAATTTTGAAAACACAGACGAAACGGTGATCAGCAGCAACACCGTTATGCCTCACAAAAACTGGCTGAAGACTATTTTTTACCAGGATTTTCTCAAGCCCTACGGCTATGTACATGTGGCCGACACCTTCTTCCGTAACCACGGCAAAATTATTGCGATCCTGACCGTCCTGAGGGACGAATCCATGCCGGAATTTTCAAGCGAAGATCTCAATATGTTGCGCAAGGTGCAGCCGTTTCTGGAGTATTCGCTCAACAGCATTTACATGCCGGCGCGAATTTCAGAGCGGGAATATGTGCGGGAAACCTACGACCTCACCAACCGCGAGCTGGATGTATTGGAGTATGCACTGACCGGTGCCGACAACAAAACCATGATCAAACATCTGGACATGAGTCTGCCGACGTTAAGAACTCACCTGCAACATATTTATCAGAAGGTCGGCGTGCACTCCACCAGTGAGTTGATCGCAAAAATTTTGCGCGAGCTGAATCACTGACTCAGTCTGGGTGGTTAACCTGTAGGGTGGACTAGGCGAGCGCCTACTTTTGGAATCCAGGACGTGCAATATCCAAGCTTATTGGTGGATTACGCTTCGCTATTCCACCCTACGCGATTCGGCCCAGGCCAATAACAACATTGCCAATAGCGACGTTAACAGAAAACCCATGACCAGCGGCGTCACACTGTTGTCGTAGACACGCCCGATACCAATAGCCACGGGCACGGAAATAATGGTGGACACCGAGCCCACGATAGACGCTCCCACACCCGCAATGTGCCCCAGGGGCTCCATCGCTGCCGCGTTCATATTGCCAAACATTAACCCCGTGCAGAACAGCGTAATGGTGAAGTACACCAGCAGCGTCCATAGTGGCGGATGACCGGCGGTATATAGCGCGTAGAGACCGTAGCAGCCCCCTACCACAATCATCACCCGAGACGACCGGCGCATGAGCGTTTGCATACCGCACTTCATCACCAGTCGCGCATTCACGTAGGAGGCACTGCCGATGGCCAGCGCAAGCAGGGCAAAGATCAGGGGAAACAACTCAGCCAATCCGTACTGCCCGGCCAATATCTGCTGCGACGTACTCAGGTAAGCGATAAATGCACCGGAGCAAAGTCCGGCCATCAAGGTGTAGGCAACAGAAATCGGGTTGGTCAAGACTTCATGGGCTGCTCTGAATATCAGCCCCACGGAAAACGGGCGCCGCTTGGAAGAGCTCAGGGTTTCCGGCTGACGCCAATTAAACCAGACCAAGACCAACAGACCGACGGCCAGGAATACGGTGAAAATGGCACGCCAGTCGGCAATCAGCAGAATTCCCTGCCCCAAAGCAGGAGCCACCATGGGCACCAGAATAAAAACGCTCATGATAAATGACATGACCCTGGCCATTTCCCGGCCTTGATATTCGTCGCGAATGAGGGCGATGGTGATGACTCGGGGAGCGCCTAGTCCCAGTCCCTGCAGCAGGCGTCCCAGCAACATGGTGTCGAAGTCTGTCGCCAACAGACTGCAGACACAGCCCAACATAAATAATATGATTCCGATGTTGGCGGCCGGTTTGCGACCGATGCTGTCAGACAGAGGGCCATAGAACAGCTGCCCCACCGCCAGACCGATAAAAATCACCGAGACAATCAGCTGAACATCGTTGGGGTCCCGGGCACCCAGTTCCCTCCCCATATCCGGCAGTGCCGGCAGCATGGCATCGATCGTCAACGCCACCAGCGATGTCATGATCGCCATCAGCGTTACGAATTCAGCGAACGGAATATGCCCCCGGGAGGTGTTGGACATGAATGGTGCCTCGACTGCTTACCGCGAAAAAACCGAGGCATCATACCAAAGATCGGCCCCTTTTATTTGGGAATATGCATGGACTGGGTGGTGGTGTATTCCTCCAGACCTTCAATACCGAACTCGACGCCGATACCGGAGTTCTTGACCCCGCCAAACGGAATGTGGGGCAAGACCTGGCCATGGCCGTTGATCCAGACGCTGCCGCTGTCGATCTGCGCGGCCACTTGCTTCGCTTTGTCGATATCGGTAGACCAGACAGAACCGCCCAGACCAAACTCAGAGGCGTTGGCCCGTTCAATCACATCGTCGACGTCAGTGTATTTGATGATCGGCAGCACAGGACCGAACTGCTCTTCATCCACCAGACGCGTACCAGCGCTCACATCCGCCACCAGCGTCAGTGGGTAGAAGAAGCCATCGCCCTCCAGGGGTTGGCCGCCACAGAGCACACGGCCACCCTGCTCCCTGGCATCGTCCACCAGTTCGCAGACATAGTTGTACTGCTTGCGATTCTGCACCGGACCAAAAATATTGTTCTCATCCAGGCCATTGCCCATTGGCATGTTACTGGCGATGGCGGTCAGCGCCTCGCACAGCTCATCGTACTGTGACTCGTGGACATAGAGACGCTTCAGAGCTGCGCAGGTCTGACCGTTGTTGATAAAGCCGCCCCAGAAAATGCCCTCGGCCATATCGGCGATATTGGCGTCCGGCAGCACAATACCGGCATCATTGCCACCCAGCTCAAGGGTCAGTCGCTTCAGTGTCTGAGAGGCAGCCGCCATCACATGTTTGCCAACCGGCGTTGATCCGGTAAACACCACTTTATCAATACCCGGGTGATCCGGCAGCCCGTGGCCGGCGTCGCCCGTTACTATGTTTAAAACGCCCGGCGGCAGCGCCTCATTGAGAATCTCCACCATCCGCACTGTACTCAGCGGTGTGTTTGAAGCGGGCTTGATCACCACCGTACAACCGGTACGCACGGCGGGTGCCAGGTGCCAGATGGCAATCATCAGAGGCCAGTTCCATGGAGTGATGGAGGCAACCACACCAACAGGCTTACGCAACAGCAGCGCTTCGCGCTCGTCGCTGTCTTCCAGTGTTTTGGTCTCCAGGCTCATGCCGGCCGTGGCACGTAACCAACCGATGCATCCTTCGATCTCAAACTCCGAACCCAGGCCCTTGAGGGGCTTACCCTGCTCCTGCGTCAGCAGCCTTGCCAGCTCTGCGGCATTGGCTTCCACAAAGTCCGCCATGGCATTGAGGGCATTGACACGGGTTTCGTCCGAGGTTTTGGACCAGCTCTTAAACGCCTCGCGAGCCGAGGCTACCGCATTGTCGACTTGCTCGGCGGTGCACTGGGGTACCGTGCCCACGACCGCTTCCGTGGCTGGGTTTATGACATCGATACGCTGTTCTGAGGTTGCTTTTCTACCACCGATAATGGCTTCGTAGTTGATCATGTGTTCACCTGTTCACTCTCTGAGTCGGTTCCGCCGCCTGCGGAACTATGAGTCTTACCTTACTGGCGGGACTGACAACGGGATATCATCTAAAACAATGAGCCCGGCCACAGGCTACCAGAATGACCTGATCTCACTGCGACAAGGGCTATTCATCGCGCGCCATGTGCGTATCCAAAAAAAACCGATGCGCCCCGTTAGGGACGGCACCGGTTTCAGGAGAGACCGATTGCCTTGGGGAATTCAATTACCTGCCGTAAACCGGCAGGAATTCCAGCATGGTGAGCAGATCGGCAAGGATGTAGAAAATGCCGAGCAGCAGCACCAAAGCCGCCACCGCCGCCGACCCTCTGCCCACCGGGATATTAAAGTCTTTAACTCGACGGCAGCGCAGAATCATCAGCGCCGGGATAATGATCGCCGCCACCGATAACGCCAGTCCGGCGTAGCCGATGGCGTGAATAAACCCATTGGGAAAAGCCGTCGCCATCACCAGCGGAGGTATATACGTCAGGCTCGCGGTTTTTAATCGTCCGCTTCTGTCATCCGTCCACTTAAAGCGGTCAGCAATAAAATCGAACAGCGCCAGGCTCACTCCCAGGAAAGATGTGGCCAGGGCAAAGTTGGCGAAACCTCCGAGCCAGCGCGATAGCTGATCCGACTCCACCGCCCCCGACAGCGCCGCCACCAACGCACCCACATTGCCGCCGTCCTCCATTAGGGCGCGAAAGCCCGGGCGTGGAATCTGGCCAAACACCAACAGCAGCCAGACCAGATAAACCCCCAACACCAACAGAGACCCGACCCACAAGCTGCGGCGGATTTTGATCGGGTGGTGGCCATAGTATTTGACCAGACTCGGCACGCTGGTCTGAAATCCAAAAGAGGTCAGGTAGAACGGCAAGGCTGCAAAGGCAAACGGATAGAGTATCCACTGCTTATCTGCGCTCAGCAGTATCTGCTCCACACGCGCTGCAGGTGCCAACTCTGCCATCGACAGGATAAACGTCAGCAGCATAGCCAGCAGCAACACGCTGGTCACCCGGTCCACCGCCGAGGTGCTTAACCAGACCACTGCGCCCAACACCAGCGTAAACAGCAGGCCGGACATCCAAGGTTCGCTCGACCAACCGAAGGATTGATTCAGCGTCAGGGTCACTATTGAACTGCCGCCGCTGATGTAGGCGTAAAGCAGTATGTAGAACACGAACCCTAACAACGCGGTGTTCACCAGATTCCAGCGCACTCCCAGAATGTCGTTTACGAAGGTCGAGAAGCTGGCCCCGGCCCGGTAATGAAGGTTAACCCGCAGAATAAACAGGGACACCTGCAGCATGCAAAACCAGGTCAACAATGCCACTGGCAAAGACCAGCCGAACCACATGCCGGAAGAGACAAACGGCAGGCTGAACATGCCCGCCCCGACCGCCGTGCCGGTGACAATGACCGTCCCTCCCGCCAGCGAACCTTTTGCCTTGTGAGCGGTTTGCGGCTGCTCCGTCGTAGCGACGGAGGCCGGCGACTCAGCGGGACTCACGGACCAGTCCCTCTCGCGGCTGAAACTTAATGTAAGTGGGTTTGTTTGGATAAGCGGTGGCGTTGTCCGGCTCAGTAATCACCTGGTTGCGCTTGCGATAGGCGCGATGATCCGAGATCAGCTGCTTGAGAACATCAGGATGCGTTTGGTTAAGCGGCTGACTCTCGGTCGGGTCATTTTCAAGGTGATACAGTGACCAGCGGGAATCCCCCCAGGGCGCACGCACCTTAACGGCCTTCCAGGGCCCCCGGTACACCGCACCGTGGCCAAACAGTTCAAAGCTTACCGATTCATCCTCGCCATAAACCCGAGTGTGTTTTCCCTGTAACCATGGCAACAGTGAGCGGCCCTGGGGAGCGTGGTGTTGTGCATAAGAGTCGTCAGGCAAAGTCACTTTCGCCATCGACAGAAATGTCGGCACCAGGTCCAGTATGGAAGCAAACTCGCGTTTGACCTGTCCCCCCGTTGTGGATGGTAATCGCACAATGGTTGGAGTACGAGTGCCCCCCTCGCCTGGTAGAAATTTATGGTGGCGCAGGTGTACGCCGCCCGCCTGTGCCCAGCCCGGGCCGTAGAAGGTGTAGGAGTTCTGGTGGCCAATATTTTCCAAACGGTTGTCAAAGTTGGCAGCAATCCAATCTTTGTAGATGGCTCGTTCGCTTCGGTCATAGGGATCTGTGCCATTATCGGAAAAGAACACTATCACGCTGTTATCGTAAAGGTTATATTTTTTGAGATAAGTCACCAGGCGACCGATATTGGCGTCCAGGTTATCCACCATAGCCGCATACACCGCCATTTTGCGAGCTTCCACCTGCTGTTCGCTGGCGGACAGACTGTTCCAGGCGGGTACCTCTTGCAGACGTTGCGGATAAGTCACATCCGGCCCTATCAGCTTTTTGCTTTGCATCCGTTCAAAGCGTGTGCGACGTAGCCTGTCCCAACCTGATTGATAAGTATCGCGATATTTCTCAATCAATGGGGCCGGTGCCTGCAACGGCCAGTGGGGGGCGGTAAACGAAAGATAAGCGAAGAATGGTTTTCCGTCCTCTCGTTCGCCGTCAATCTGTTTGATAAGTTCATCGGTAAACAGATCGCTGGAATAGCCCTGCGGCCGCTCGGTAATTTTACCGTTGCGAGTGTAAGTGCCCTTCGGCTGAAGTGCATTGGCGCCGGTGCTGTCAAAATGGGCAGCTGTGCCGTTGAGCAAGGCAAAGGTTTTTTCGAACCCCCTCGCAAACGGACGCTGATCCTGCTCATAACCCAAGTGCCACTTACCGGACAAATAGGTATGGTAGCCCGATTGCTTTAACACCGTAGCAATAGTTTTGACACGGTGGTTCAGGTAACCCACATAGCCCGGCAAGCCTTCATGATGAGGCAGAAGATCTTCCGCCATGGTGCCCATGCCATTCAGGTGGTTATCCACGCCGCTCAGAATCATGGAGCGTGCCGGAGAACAACTGGCCTGGGTATGAAAGTTGGTCAGGCGGATTCCGTTATCTGCCAAAGCATCCAAATTAGGAGTATCGATCTCGCCACCAAAGGCGCCAATATCCCCGTACCCCAGATCGTCTGCGAGTATCAGGATAATATTGGGTTTAGACACCGTTTCGCTGCCTTGAGCAGGGAGCGAAACAAGCATCGACGTCATAATCGTCAGCAGCAATGACAAAAACGGCGTTCTGGCGATAGGTTTCATCAAAATGGTTTACCTTTTGTATTTTTCACAATCACGTATCGGCTCAATCCTTAGCAGCAAACTCTGAGAGCCTGCCTCACTTTGAGGGGTCCGTGTGGAACGCAAATGTCGCTCTCAGAGCGGGCTGCTACAAACCCACCTTACCTGTAGCAGCGGGCTCCGACCGCGATGCCCCGCTTTATCGGGTACCGCGACAAAACGGAGTTAGAAAGCAAACGACGCTTTCAAATAATACGAAGCCCCATTAAAGCCATAGGGCACCGCCCGCAATGGATAACGGAAGGCACCACCACTGATGATATCCAGCACCTCATCGTTATCCAGCTCATCGGGGCGTTCATCAAAAATGTTGTTACCACCTACCGACAGCGTCACATTCTCCGTCAGGTCATAGGAGAAATCGATATCCACCAGCACTGCCGACTCCACCACACTGGTAGGCTGAGTGTTGGGAATACCAATATGATTACCCGCGAAGAAATCCACCTCGGTTTCACCAAAGTAGTTCACTCGCAGCAATCCGGTCAGGCGGTCACGGCTCCAATTGAGTGTTAAGGTGCCCCGCTCGTTAGGCTGACCGCCGGTAACAAAGGACTGACTGATAGAAGAAAAAATCTGATTTTCTGTCGTACCCTCTGGGATATTGAGACTGTCGATTTCAGTCTCGTTATAGTTGGCCGCCAACACCATATTGAGATCACCACCGGCAAGCTCCGTATCGTAGCTCACAATCAGGTCTACACCCTGGGTGGTGGTATTAATGGCATTGGAAAAGAACCGCGCTTCAGCCACGCCGGTGGCTTCCAGAGCATCCAGCGCTTCCTGGTTGCCTTGCAGATCAGTGGCACTGATATTGGAACCCAGGCCAATGCGATCATCGATCTCCACGCTGTAGGCATCAACAGTGATGGTCACAGCATCCAGGTCGAGCACAAAACCGAGGCTGACACTTTGCGAGGTTTCGATCTCCAGGTTGTCGATACCCAGCGCCACCGGCAGTGCACTGCCAGCAGCGGCTGTATAGGAACGAGCCAAGGTACCATCGTTGTTGAGGTTAGTGGCAAAGGCCTGATAACCACTTTGAGGCAGAGACGGTGCCCGAAAGCCGGTGGCCAGGGCGCCGCGAATGGCCAGATTTTCACTCAGCTGGTAACGGGAAGACAACTTGCCCACCGTCTCATCACCAATGCCCTGGTAGTCCTCGTAACGCAGCGCCGCACCCAACAGCCAGTCTTCGGTCATATTGCGCTCGAAGTCCACATACAACGCGTAGCTGTCGCGACTGATATCGGTTTCCGCTTCCGGGCTGATACCGGGATAGGCTTCAAAGCCGCAGGAGGCAAATACCGAAGGATCAATCACCGACGGGAAGGAGTTGTCCGCGTTGCTGCTGCCACAGCTATAGGACGCGGGAACGCCCTGGCCAATCCCATAGGCTTCGTCGCGGTACTCCAGACCAAAGGCCACATAGAGAGGATTGTCACCCATGGCAACTTCGCCATTCAGATCCAGATTAAAGGTGGTCTGCTCAAACTCAAAATCGGCAGAATGCCCGGAGCGAGGACCCGCATTTGCAGCAATCTCGTCATCCGTGGCATCCGGGTTGTTGAATAGGTACTCCGCAGCAATCGACGGGTTAATGGTGTTGGCCGATGCAAAGGAATACTCGTTGATGCCGTAAGCCACCGAAGAATCCAACTGCCAGCCAGAGCTCAGCTCGCGGCGGTAGCCGATGGCAAAAGAGGTATCCTCCGCCTCGTTGTCAATATTCGGGGTAAAGCCGTCCGGGTAGACCTGGGGTATATTCTGTGCAGCCGAGGTAGCGCGACGACGGAAGCCGGAACCCAACGCCGTACGCTTGGAATAGCCCCCAAACGAATACAACTCACCGCCGGCCAGCGGCAGCATGGCGTTGTAAAACAGCGAGGTAAATTCGCCCTCGGCATCGCCCTGATGCCAGAGCGGATTGTCCGCTCGATTGGTGCGATCGAAGTCGCGGAATTCGCCCGAGAGGTTAATAAAACCGCCGTCACCGCCCAATTCAAAACCGGTGTTTAGGCCCAGCGTAGCAGTGTCTCCATCCCCCTCACCGGTGGAACCCCACTGCAGAAAACCGGTGGTTTCGTCCACACTGTCTTTAAGCTTCAGGTTGATCACGCCGGCAATCGCATCGGAGCCATATTGCGCCGCTGCACCGTCTCGCAAGACTTCAACCGCCTCCAGCGCGGTGAGCGGAATGGCGTTCATATCAGTACCGGCTGAACCGCCACCAACGGTGCCCTGGTTGCCAAAGATGGATTGGGTATGACGACGTTTGCCGTTTACCAATACCAGTGTTTGGTCCGGCTGCAAGCCGCGCAGGGTGGCCGGACGGAACAGGTCTGAACCGTCTGACACCTGAGTGCGGGAAAAGTTAAAGGATGGTGCTGAAGACTGCAGAGACTGCCCCAGCTCGGTAAAACCATTTTTGGTCAACGCCTCGCTATCGATAACATCAATAGGCACTGCAGCATCGGCGGCCGTGCGGCCGGCAACACGGGTACCGATGGTGACAATCTCTTCCAGTTCGAAGGACGGCACCTCCTTCTTTTGCTCTGCCTGTGTGCTCATCGCCAGCATGCCGATGACGCTGCTCAATATGGTTTTCTTCCAGACTTGTTTATTGGCGGTTGTATAATGATTCATAGTTCCTCTCACTGCTGTTGTTATAGGTATACGGATTTAGGTATTTGGTCTGAATCGCACTTACCCGGCCAGTCACCCTCAGCGGGCTGATACACACACACCTGTAGCAGCGGGCTCCGACCGCGACAGCTCCGACCTCGAGCCCCGCTTTATTGGGTACCGCGCCCCAAAATAAATGCCATTCAAATTGATTGTTAAATTCCCGGTTAATGATTTCTCATCAACCCATGGATTGATCCAAAATGCCTTTGATCTGCGGCAACCACTGTAAATGCTCCGGTTTCATCAGGGTGGAACGCAGGCAGGTAACCGTGGGCTGATCAAATTCCACTTGTTCGTCCCAATACTCGGCGGCCACATCGGCGGAAAGTTCGAACAACGCCAAATGCAGATGCCGTTTTTCCGCTTCATCAAAACACTGCTGAGACAGCCGGCTGATTTCAGAGGCGCTTTCACCCTTCGGAGCCCAGATAACAATATCCAGCTCCGGCGCCATCACCGTCAGGTATTGCTGGTCGTGTTTGAGTTGCTGATACAGACGCAATGCCGCCTCGCGACCTTGGCCCAGACCCTGAGCAAACTCACCGCCCTTTTGCAATGGCAACAAACGCTGAGTAGCCCAGAGCGCAACGGCGGATGCACCCGCACGCGAGCATTCCAAGGTAATCTCACCCAGATGCAGTTCATCGGAGCTGAAATAGGTATAAGGTGAATCATGTTGGTAGAAGCGGCCCACACCGGCATCGCGGAACAGCACACAGCCACAGCCATAGGGCTGCAAACCATGTTTGTGTGGATCGATCACAATGGAATCCACCTGATCGAGCAGGTCGTAAGCGGCACGAGCCTCGTCCGCCAGGTTGTCCACCAAACCAAAATAACCACCGTAGGCGGAATCCACATGGATGCGGAAGCCATATTGCTTTTGCAGCTCCAGAACGCGAGGCAAAGGATCCACAGAACCCACACCGGTGGTTCCCAGAGTCACCACCACAGTGCCCACCTCACCTCGTTTAAGCACCGCTTCCAACGCCTCCATGTCCATTCTCGCCCGGGCATCTGTAGCGATGGCTTCAAATTCCAGCTGTAGAACTTCAGAAATACGACCGTGGGTGTAATGGGCCATCTTCGAGGCGACAATTTTCTTGCCCGGATGCAGGCGTCCGGCAACCCACAGCGCCTCCATATTGGCCATGGTGCCACCACCACACAGGTGCCCCAAAAACTCACTCCAACCAAACATGGCGGCGATTTCGGTCACGGCCTCTTTCTCCAGTGCCGAGCTGGCACGGCCACCATCCAGCGCGTGGTTATTGGGGTTGATCCAGAGAGACATCATGTAGGCCAGCCGCGCCACCGGGTGGGGAGGTTTAAGCATTTGCCCGGCGTACAGAGGATGCGCGTATGGGTAGTTGTCCTGCATACGGGTTGCCGCCTCCAGCAACACCTGGCTGACTTCGGGTTTAACCGCCTCGGGAGTGTATTCGGGCATCACCTGGAACGATTCCTCCAGAACCGCCAGGGCGTCCTGTAGCAGGGGTAAACTGCCGACTTCCAATACCATTGGGTTTTCCTCTCACATCTGGAATGGGTGAGAGTGATATTACCCAGTGGGGGTATTCAAAGGACGTCAGGGGAATATTCAGTTCACGCCAACATTGCTTGCATGGTGCAGAGGTGATGCTTGAACGCACTGTAGCAGCGCGCTCTGAGCGCGACCGGTCCGAAGTGCCAAACCCTTGAGCAGGTTATTCACTGCACCGCTGGCGAAACTCCCGCGGCGTGGCGCCGGTCCAGCGTTTAAACGCCCGGCCAAAGTTACTGCGACTGGAGAAGCCCAAAAACCGGCTGATTTCTTCGATTGAAAGTTGCTGATCATTCAGCAACTGCACGGCCAACTCCCTGCGCACATTCTGGAACAGCGAGTCGTATGAGGTGCCCTTCTCCTGCAGCTTGCGCTGCAGGGATCGCAGGCTCAGGTTCAGCTCCTCGGCAATCAATTCCTCCGACACAATTCGCTGGGGCAGGAAGTCCAGCAACTTGCTGTGAACCTGGTCGACAATATCCGCGTGACTGGTGCGGGCCAGATAGTCGGCGGTAATCTGATCACTGACCAACGCCAATTGCTGGTTTGCGGTTACGATAGGACTTTCGAGGGATTCACGACTGAAATACAGAGCATTCTCAGCGGTTTGCAACTGAACCGGCGCATTGAAAAACTGTTGATAGCGCTCCAGTTCATCAGGAAGATCATGACTGAGTGTCACCCGAGTCGGCCCAAAATCCGGACCGCTGCCCCAACGACACAGGGTCATCAACGCCGCCACAAAAGCCTCGGCCCCCACGTTGGATTCACACCCCTGCACCGGTGCCCAGGTGAACTTATAGCCCTCTTCGGTCTCCTCCAGCGTATTCACACAGGTGCTGTCGATGATGCGCCGAAAGCGCATAAACCGCTGCAAGGCATCCAGCAGCGACTCGCTGGCACTCATACTGACGCTGAGCGAATTAAACATCGCCGGGAAGGCCACTTCTGCGGCCGTCAGACCAAATGCCAAGTCACCCGTACGAGCAGCCGCCATATCCCAGATCTGTTTGATCTTGAAGGAATCTATGCGGCTGTCCGACTGCTGGGCCCGCACCGGATCGATGTCCAGGCCCGCAAATATATCCGCCGCGTCCAGCCCCCGGCTGACCAGGCAACGGTAAGCCAGCTCCACCCAGTTGGCGAGTAGGGTGGCGTCTTCAGTGGTGGTTGCTGCGATTGGCTTCGAGTGCATCATCGCCTAAAGGTTACAGATCTTTCCCCGCAATCGCCAGCGCTTCCATGACTGCCCGTTGATCTCCCAGCCGGTTAGCCAGGAGTAACACCAGCTTGGCCAGCAACAGCGGTTCCTTCTTTTCACCCACCTCATCAATGGCTTCAGCCAATGCATCGTAGATAGACTCAATATCCTGCTGCGATAATCCCAATTGACTCATCTTAAAACTCCTCCGCACAAACTGCCCGGTTAATCGCTGCCTGCAACGACTCCGCGGCGACGTGTTTCCAACGACCACACACGTGCTGATCCGGGCGGATCAAATACACCGTGCCCACCTCGGCACCATAAGCTTGCGACAGTTCATCGTTTCTGTCGCGAATCACCAAGTCCGCCCCAGGCACGGGACTGCCGTTTCGATTTACAACAATACGTCGCAACGGAAAGGAAGACTGCATCTCAAAAACAGGGCCGTTGGCCTCGGTTGCAAACACCAACAAGGTTAGCGCACCTTGCAAGTAATCCAACAGAAAGTCGTTATCCGCGAGACGATGGCTATGGGCGACTTCGCCAATAGCCGGACCGGCTGTGAAAGCTTCGCCGCCGTCATCGGTTGCGTTAAGGCTGCTGTTTGCATAGGTATGTGGCCTCGAGGTGCGCCAGTGCATCAGGTTCTTAACAAAATCCTGGCTTAGCGACAGCGATAAAACCGCATCACGCAAGCGTCGATAACCGGCCGTCGGCGGCGTCATAAAGCGGGTCGACTTTCCGCCCTCATCGCAGATTTCACGGGCGGCTTGAACACGTTCGCTGGAATAGGAATACAACAGTTTTTTGTCGGAACCACCATGAATAACCGCAGCCAGCTTCCAGGCCAGATTGTTGCTGTCCTGAAAACCGGTGTTGGCCCCACGTACACCAAAGATCGGTAATAAGTGCGCCGCATCGCCCACAAACAGGACGCGATCGTGAACAAAATCCGGCAAGGTTTTGGTACTGGCACTATACACCGTGGCCCAATCCAACGACCACTTCACCCGTTGTCCGATCATTTGCAAAATCGAATTGATGCGCTGGGTCAGCACTTGTTTTTCCAATGCCTGCTCCGGTGTTTCGCCATCGGGCAGGCGGAAATCCAACCGCCAAATGCCATCGGGTTCGCGATGCACAAGAACATTATTACCGGGGTTCCACTCGGGATCGAAGTAACAACGACGCTCGGTAGGCAAATCGATATCTGCCTGAATATCGGCAATCACAAAGTTACCGCTGTATGCCTTGCCCTCCATGCGCAGCTTCATCAATTTGCGAATGGTTGAACGGCCTCCGTCGGCGGCGATTACCCAATCCGCCGCCAGATCATAATCGCCTTCTGCGGTATCGATGGATAGGGTCGCCACCTCCTGATCCTGCCGAATACCTGTTACACTGCTGCCCCATTGAATTCGAGTCAGCGGGTTCGCCTCTATCGCCTCAATCAGGTACTGCTCAATATACTGCTGCTGAATATTCAAAATCGGCGGAAAACGATTCTCGTCGCTGTCCGGCAACTGCATTTGGAACACTTCCTTGCCGCGATAAAACGAACGCCCCAGATTCCAACCCAGGCCCTTATCCATAAATGGCTGGTGACAACCGATCATCTGCAGAATCTCCATTGATCGACGTGTCAGGCAAATCGCCCGGCTGCCATGGCTGACCTGGCGCTCGGATTCAATAATCAGTGAGGGTACCCCAAAGCGCGCCAGATCCAGCGCCGTGGCCATACCAATGGGACCGGCGCCCACGATCACCACTCGGGCGGGTTCGTCGCCGGTGAATGATTGGCGCTGATAGGGATAGACCCGGTACGGGTACCAGGTACTGAATCGAGGTTGGGTTTCAGGTTGATGCATGGAGCGCTGTCCTCTTCACTCAGTTCTCTTTAAGTTGTATGAATAAGGATAGTTTTCAGAGCGGTGGTTGTCTGTCACCCCAGCGTGCTACAAGAGTTGCAGGCTTATCATTCAGCACCTCTTCACTTCAACAGAAACCAAATAAAAACCAAATAAAAACAAAAAGTTACGACACAACCATCCACGTGTCAGTATCGGTCGGTACCCTAGTCCCCCATCCAGTTTTGGTTATGCTGAAAATTGCGTTTAACCACGCAACCCCAAAACCGAAAAAGGATGACATATCATGGACTTTCGTACTCACTCACGCATAGCCGGCATCGGCGCCTACCTCCCCTCCCAGAAAGTCAGTAGCATTGATCTGATGACAGAGATCAAATCGCGACGGTTTGGTGTGCCGGAAAACTTTATCTCGAGATACATCGGCATCATCGAACGACGCTTTTCCGAAGACGCCTTACAACCTTCCGACATGGCGTACCGGGCCTCCATCGGCGCCATTGAAGAATCTGGCATAGATCCGACACACATCGACTGGATCATCTTTTGTGGTATCGACAGAGACTGGAAAGAACCGGCAACGGCCTGCCGGGTTCAGCAACTGTTGGGCGCCTCCAATGCTGCCTGCCTGGATATCTCCAACGCCTGCCTGGGTTTTATGAATGGCCTGGCTCTGGCAGACGCTTATATCACCAGTGGCATGGCCGATAATGTTCTGGTCTGCACTGGGGAAAAACAAAGCGAAATGGTTCTCGAAATGATGGGCCATATTCAACGCTCGAACGAAAAGGCGTTCTTCAAAACCCACGTCGGAGCCTTAACCGTTGGCGATGCCGGCGGTGCCATGGTGATTCAGCGCTCTGACGGACGCTCGGGATTTGGGCAGTTCAGGTTCTGGTCACAAGGCGAAAAGAATCAGCTGTGCTACCTCAAGCAAACCTCGCAGGGCATGGTGGGGCAAATGATGATGGGCGCCATCAGTGAGGAAGTGATCAAACTTCACGGAGAACACATCGACCAAACCTACCGGGACATAGGGTGGAATCCGGCCAACATAAACAGTTTTGTTTGTCACCAGGTGGGGCGGGACCCGCACAAGAAGCTGGCGCTGGCAGCCCACACCCAGGAAGAAAAGGCCCCAATCACCTATAGCCACATGGGTAATTTGACGTCCGCCACAATCCCGGTCAATATGTATATTAATCGCCCATGCAGGGGCGATAAGGTCCTGTTTTTGGGCTCTGGATCGGGAATATCCATATGTCAAACTGGAATGACGTACTGACAATACTAACCCCCTATGCCATCCCCAGCGCGCTGGCGTTATTGATTAAAATCGTTCTGATCATCAGCGCGCGCAAATCTCTTTTATCCATGAACCATTGGCTGCTGGCGTTCCTGGCAGCCCTGTTTGCGGCAAACCTTGTTGAACTGATGGGGTTTGCCTACGTCGACAAACCCGAGCAAGGTCTAACACTGCTGCAAGCCTATTACGTCGCGGCGATCTGCGCCTGCGCCTCCATGCTTGGGCTGTCTCTGAATATTCACGGGGTAGACAGTCCTTTCATTGACACCCTGCTGCTGGCGGTCTGCCTGGCCTGCACCGCTGCGATATTTATTCCCAACGCCGCCCTGCTCGGCGCCGAATCTATCGGTTATGCCGTAACAAGAATCGCAGGCCCGCGCTATTGGATCATACAGGCGACTATGCTCGTCACCCTGGTTGGCTCGGTGGGGGTTTTGTTCAGTGCCACTCTGTTTGCCAAAAACCGCATCGAACAGAAGCGAGCACTGGTACTGCTGGTTGCCACCCTGCCGTTCGTTATTGCGATATTGATCACCGTCGCCGCCATGCACTATGGCGTGAAGATAAATGCAGCCGTCACTGTACCGCTGGCGATCACTATAATATTGGCGGTGTTGATCTACGCCGAAACCGAGCAGGGGTTGTTTAACCTGGTCTCCAGAATACCCCTGACCAACGAGCATCAGTACTTAAAGGGAATGCGGAGACTCTGGTCTCCGGACGTCACACTGGAGCAGGCCAAGTTGATGACCGAAAAGATTATGGTCTACCAGGCAATGCAGCAGGCAGATGGCGATAAAACCAAAGCGGCGGAAATTCTCGGTATCTCTCCGGCCACCATGCAACGAAAGTTTATCTCCGGGAATAACAGAAACTCAGACTCAAACAACCTGGTTTGAGAGGCGACCTACCGCTCCACCCCCTCCAAACACAGCGCAAACAACTCATTCTGTGTAGCGATATTCAACTTGGCATAAGCCCGACGTCGAAACGTCCGCACGGTATTCACACTCACATCCAGATTCAGAGCAATCGACTCATTACTGTGCCCCGCCACTATATGGGCGCAGGTGGATGCCTCCCGAGCAGACAGCCCCGCAGGATGCGTTGCAAAAAACGGTTCCAATTGCTGACTTAAGCGACCGGCCTGAGACGCACTGGCAAGCTGCGGTGGCAACCACTGAAACTGCTTATCCAGCAGCGTCGCCGCTAACTGAGAATAGCGCTCCGTAACCACCTGTTCCTGGTCTGAGAAGGCTGCCCGACCATTGCGACGATATAAATTCAGATAATAAACAGATTCTCCCACCGGACAAAAAACCAACAGCTTCTCTTGCAGGTCGGCTTCCTCAAAAAACACCCGCCGATAATCATCGGCGGCCATGTTCTGTGCAGAGACCTTCATAACCCCCTGCTGATAACCGGCATCACCCTCGTCCTGCTCGATCTGCGGGTCCTGGTGGAAAAGCCCCTCAGAATAGATCTGGCAAAGGGTACGAATCTTTTGATCCTCACCCGGTCGCTCCGACACCAGTGTTACCGGTGGCGTGTCCGGGTGCAGGCGCCAGGCAGTGCATTGGTCAACGCCCACCAGCTCATCCCAAAAATCGAAGAAGCATTCGGTAAATGATTCACTACCCAGGTTGGCAACCAAACCAGTAATTACATCCGGATTCATAGTCGCCCCAGCATCCGCTCTCTTCAAAAATGACGTCATTACGCTAACGGCATTGTTGAGCCAGATCAACTTTACTGCGTCGTTTTGCCGCAACAGCCACTTTTCACTGGCATTTGCGCGCCCACGCCCATACCATTAACGCGAATTATTTTCATTTACCATAACCATGACATTAGCCGACCTGACCCAGGAACACACCAGCCGCATCACCGGCTTTACCGAACAGGGCGAGAGCCTCAGCCGCCTGCATGCGATGGGCGTGATCCCCGGCGCCGAGGCCACCCTACTGCGCACCGCCCCCCTGGGCGACCCTATGCAAATCCGCATCGAAGGCACCCTGCTCAGCATCCGTAAACACGACGCCCAACAAATTCGAATAGAACTCCTGTGAAACCCGCTACGCCTGCAGACCCCTTTACCATAGCCCTCGCGGGCAACCCCAACTGTGGCAAAACCACCCTCTTTAACGCCCTTACCGGCTCGCGCCAAAAGGTGGGTAATTGGGCGGGTGTTACCGTTGAAAAAAAAACCGGCCAACTGCGGCTCGACGGCGCTGACATCCAAGTGGTAGACCTACCCGGCGTCTACTCCCTCAACCAGACCGATCAAGGCGTTGATGAACAAATCGCCCGGCGCTTTATCACGGAACAAAAGCCAGATCTGATCGTCAACCTTGTTGATGCGTCCAACCTTAACCGTAACCTGCTGCTCACCCACGAACTGTTGGAATTGGGCTGTCCGACCCTGATTGCACTTAACATGCTCGACGTGGCAGAAAAACAGGGCACCCACATCGACGTGGATGCCCTGCAGCGCAACCTCGGAGTACCAGTCATCCCGATAGTGGCCAGCAAAGGCGACGGCCTCGAACAACTGACACAGACCCTGCAACACCTCAACCGACACCCGGAACACGCCCCCAAACCCAAACAAGACCTGCTGTGCGAGGAAGAAGCCATCACCCACCGCTACCAATGGGTGCGGCAACAGACCCAGGGTGTGATGGTGATGCAACCCGACAAGCGCTCCCTGACCCAAAGTATCGACAATATCGTTCTCAACCGCTGGTTCGGCATCCCCATCTTTTTGGGCATGATGTACCTGATGTTTATGCTCGCCATTAACCTTGGTGCCGTTTTTATCGACTTCTTTGATATCCTGCTCGGCACCCTGTTGATCGACGGGCTGGGTCACGCACTGAACTCCATCGGCGCACCGGCATGGGTGGTCACAATACTGGCTGATGGCTTGGGCGGCGGCATACAACTGGTAGGCACCTTTATACCCGTAATTGGTTTTCTGTATCTGTGCCTGAGCCTGCTGGAAGACTCTGGCTACATGGCCCGAGCCGCCTTCGTCGTCGATCGCCTCATGGCCCGCATCGGTTTACCCGGCAACGCTTTTGTGCCGCTGATTGTCGGCTTTGGCTGTAACGTACCAGCCGTGATGGCCTCCCGCTCACTCACCCGCGAACAAGATCGGCTGCTCACCATTGCCATGGCCCCGTTTATGTCCTGCGGCGCCCGCCTGACGGTGTACGCCTTGTTCACCACCGCCTTCTTTACCGAGTACAGCTCTCTTATCGTCTTCGCGCTCTACCTTTTCGGCATCACCGTCGCCGTACTCACTGGCTGGCTGTTTCGCAAAACCCTGTTTAAAGGCCAGGCCTCCCCCTCCTTCCAGGAGATGCCCACCTATCACTTGCCTCTGCTGCGTAACACATTGATCACCACCTGGCACCGTCTGTACGGATTTATCCGTCGCGCCGGGGTGACCATCATTAAAGTGGTCACTCTGCTCACCCTGATCAACTCAATAGGTGTGGACGGCAGCTTCGGCAATCAGGACAGCAAAGACTCATTGCTCAGCGCCATCGGCAAAAGCTTGACCCCGGCGCTCGCGCCCATCGGTGTACAAGAAGACAACTGGCCGGCGACTGTCGGCGTGTTTACCGGCATATTCGCCAAAGAGGCCGTAGTGGGCACGCTGGATGCACTCTATCAAGACGTTGCCGGTGACGATTCCAAAAATGGCAGCGAACTGAATATTGCAGAGAATATTCAGGAGGCGTTCGCCTCTATCGGTAATAACCTTGTCGATCTCAGCCGCAACCTGACAGATCCCCTGGGGTTAAGCGCGGTTAAGGATTCGCTGGATGATCAGGGGGTTTCCAATACCGGGCTCAAGGCGATGCAGGATTTGTTTGGCAGCCCTTTTGCCGCGTTTTGCTATCTGGTGTTGATTTTGCTCTATACGCCCTGTGTGGCGGTCATGGGTGCGATGAATCGGGAATCCGGCCCGTTTTGGGCCAGCCTGGTGATTGGGTGGTCCAGCTTTTTGGCCTACTGGTGCGCCAGTGTGATTTATCAGATTGGGAGTTTTTTGAATGATCCAGTTTTTGCGGGCAGTTGGATTTTTGGGGCTGTCATTGCGATGGTATTGGTTGTTCAAGGATTGAAGCGGTTTGGGACAAGATCTGGCTCTAGGGAAATACATATCATCGCACGTGGATAGCTGAATACCTGTTCTTTTTTTGGCAATTGACTGGTTCTCCAAAGCGGCCACTCCGAAGTGTGAAATGTGATCAGGAGGAAATTCAGGTTACAATCCAAAGCGGGAGGCTCTATATCTCCCGCTGAGATTTTCTATGGTCTAGCAAATTAACCTAGATACACTTCTGGCGGTTTGGTGTTCGCTCGAGATACTTGCGATGAAACCAGACCAAAAGATCAAATACCGACCGTATTGGCCGCCAAACAAGCAAACGCTAGTGTCTTAGTCTGAACCACGCCCAAAATTCAACTCTAATTGGCACATTATTCACCCACCAATGTATCGGAAGAGCCTTTCTTTTCTGTTACGATTGCCACTCACTGCCAATAACCGATATTTTCAGACTGAAGGTTGGTAACTAATTTGCCAACAGTAGCCAAGTTTGAATTTTTACAGTCACAACTATCTCTGGCGATGGCGGCGGTGAGTTGGAAAGCATTTAGGACAGAAATAGATCACAGAAGACATTGAAGGGAACTCAATATGGGAACAATATCTTTTCCTACCTCATCCTCCGGCGACAACACACCCGTAACGCCTGATTCAAATAATGACCAAGACGTAGACGTTGTTGACGATGAAGGTGTAGTCGATGATGAGAAGAACGAGCCAGCACCAGAAACGCCCCAAATTTCTCTTGCTGTACTGGCTTCAAATTTTCAAGAAGGTATCAACACAAATCAAATAAACTGGCAGAACATTAGCTGGACAACATTGGCTAGTTATCGTCCCAGTAGCGGCCTATACGCGGTGAACCCAAACCATTACCCGGCCGCCTACAATGAAGACCTTGGGATCATATCTGTGTTTGTGCCAAGAGCTGCGACAGATGATCCCGAATTCTATCAACTGATTGACCCTCAGACTGGCGAACCCGCAGAAGATGAAAACGGCGAACCTATATACGCTACAGACGAGGCCGGAAACAGGATTCGTATTGTAGATGTTGAAGCTGATTTGTTTCTCGCGATCGGCGGGAGTAATGACAGCGACCACCTTCGAAACAGAGATTACACGTTTACCTTAGACAGTGGTGAAAGAAACATCACCGGTGCATTTATGGGATTCTCCGGGGATGACGTTCTGTACTCTGAGAATATAAATAATCCTATGCTGATGGGCGGTACGGGTGACGACACCTACATACTCGAAGATGAGCAAATCGATGGAAATGCGATGTTCGTTCAGATCTTCGAACACGGTGGCGACGATAATGATACAGTCATCAGCTATCAGAATGATTGGGCCTGTGCGTTTGAACTAGATGGGCAGCATCTCGTTCTCACAAATAGCACACACTCCGAGATGGTCGTTTTTTGGAGCTACAATTCTTCCGATGCTAAGATTGAGAACTTCTGGTTCGACTTCAATTCTGATGGCCTCAATGAACACTATGAATTTAACGAATTTATTTCACATGTGAAGACGGGTGACTTCTGGTTAGGCAGCTTCAGTGCTGAACAGTTGGGAGTCAGTCGCCCGACCATGAATGACCTTACACAGGAAATGTCTGAAGCAGCCAGGCTCTCAACCGTCATTGAGCTATTTAGAGAGGCTGGCCACGAAACAGCTCTCTCCATTGCTCGGCTTTACCAGACAGCTTTTGATCGCATGCCGGAACTCGAGGGACTTAACTACTGGATTGACAGGTGGGAAAGCGGTACCTTCTCATTTAGAAACATCGCGCAATCTTTCACTGAGTCAGCGGAGTTCGTTGAGACATATGGTACCGAGCTAACTGATGCGCAGTTTGTCGAGCTTCTGTACGAGAACGTGCTCGATCGCGAGCCCCAACAGGCCGGATTAGATTATTGGGTTAATGACCTGGAAAACGGAATGGAACGTTATGACGTAATGGTGTCATTCTCAGAATCGCTGGAAAACAAGATTAACACCGAAATTCAACTAAGCGGACTGAGCGAGATTAGCCCGGGTGAATGGGTACTGTAGTTCCATTTTGCACCTGAAGCCCTGGACTCGTCCAGGGCCATCACTTTGAAGGACAATTTCTAAATTAGCTGTAGTTATTAATAGCTGGCAGATGATATCAGCCATTTACTAATTGCATTTCAAACCAGATATTATCAACTACACCCGATTAACTTTTATTGGTTGGTGTTGCAGTAATTCCCCCCTCAAACGTCCCCAACCTATCAATCGCATACCCCATCGGATACGTAGGCCGCTGCCTGCCAGTAAAGGAAACCGGCGTCCGGTTCTTGGGTAAGCACTTTAAACACAAAGCTCGAAACTTCAGTCCTGCATGCACAATGCACCGAAAAATGCTCGAGGGTTGTTTAAATCCCAGCGCCGCCAACAGCGGCGGGTCGAGTAATGCATCAAAAAACGGCGACGCCAGTCCATACAATCGCTTCGGAAGGTAGAAGCTCAAAAACAGCATTTTGGTAGCATGCGCGATGTCACCATTGCTCCGAGAATACCGAAACACTTTTCGCTCATAGCGCAGGTTGAACTGCTCAAACGCCTCAAAAGAGTCCGGCAGCTCCTGAATTTTCATTCTCTGACCCAGCGCACGGTAGTAGTTGAACCATGCCCGTTTTTCCAAATCCGTCATCGGGCGCCAGGCATATTGCTCCATCCAGCGGATTGGCTGGAAAACAAAGCTGGAGAGAACATAGAGGTAGTTGTCATTGGATATTTTGTAACGCCCGTGCATGTCGTTCATGCGAGCAATCGCCGCACCGCCCCGCTCACTGTCGAGCCCGTGTTCCACCGCCTCGGCCAGCAGCAATTCCGTATCGTCATAACGCTTTCGAGTGTACTGAGTAAACTGGCCGGTGGCGGCCAGTAAGCCGGATATGGAAGGCACGGCGTAGGTGCGAAACAGGGCGAACTCCAACGCCCGTTCAGTGTCCCAGGGGAAGACAACAGTCTGCAGCAGTCGCACGATTTCTTCATAGTCGTCATCCGGATCCAGAGTAGCGATGTACTGGGATGGGTTTGCGTGAATCATACGAGAGGTAAAGCACTCCGAACTTTGGCTTATTAGGGGAGCTATGGTAACAGCAATGGGTTCTGATTAGAGCTGGCAATAGCTACGATAGCTCACATCAATTGGATAACACCCATCAATGGATCTAAGCTATTTATCATCCGGCTTACCCCTTGCCAACCAGTCCAATGACGGCCGACTCTATGATCTCCTTAAAACAACTCACCTACGCCCTCGCCGTAGAGAAAACCCTGCACTTTAAGAAAGCCGCCGAGGCTTGTGCGGTATCACAATCCGCCCTCAGTACAGCGTTGTCTGAGCTGGAGAAACAGCTGGGGTTTCAGATCTTTGAACGCGACAACAAGAAGGTGCTCGTCACGCCTCTGGGAAAGAAGCTTTTAGAGAAAGCACTTAAGATCCGGTTGGATATCGATGACCTCTACCAGATGGCCAATGCCAATAAGGAGCCCCTATCCTACCCGCTGAGCATTGGCGTTATTCCCACCATTGGCCCCTATCTGCTGCCAAGAGTCTTGCCCTCGCTTAACCGTGAATACCCCAAGCTGGAGCTGACGCTGGTGGAGGAGCAGTCTCATGTATTAGTGGATATGGTCAGAAAGGGTGAGCTGGATACCGCCATCCTGGCATTACCCTTTGACTGTGACGGCCTGCTGACATTTGAATTCTGGCATGAGGATTTCTACTGGGTGACGGATATCGATGATCCCTTGGGAAGGCGGCAACAGATCAGTAACGATGAAATTCAGCAACGCAAATTGATGCTGCTGAAAGACGGCCACTGCTTAAAAGACCACACGCTTTCCGCGTGCCAACTGTCGGACCAGTCCTCATCCATCACTTTTAACTCCACCAGTTTAACCACCTTGATCCAGATGGTGGCCGGCAAGATGGGTAGTACGCTGG
The DNA here is from genome assembly GCF_011683955.1 of Pseudomaricurvus alkylphenolicus. GTDB lineage: Bacteria > Pseudomonadota > Gammaproteobacteria > Pseudomonadales > Cellvibrionaceae > Pseudomaricurvus > Pseudomaricurvus alkylphenolicus. The sequence goes on along the minus strand of NZ_JAAQPI010000005.1, from coordinate 22,377 downwards.
TGCCGCAAATGGCGTTGGATCAGTTGCTCGGTGTGGATATACCGATTCAGGCGGTGCATCTCGATGAACCGGGCCCCCATCGCCGAGTGGCTTTTGTCACTCGCCCGAACTTTGTTGACGTTAAGAGCATTGAGCTTTTGATGGCGTTATTCAGATCTGCACTGGCAACATAGATTGATTCAGAAAAGGTAAAGGTAACGTTCGATTTTTTGAATTGTTGATCTTGTTTTTGAGGCCTTAAGCTGAACAAGATAAATAAGACTCAAGAGAGGACTCCGCCATGTTTAAAAAGTCCAATATCGCCTCAGCGATTACGGCTGCTGTATTTACCACTGTTCTTACCACCGGTTCTGCCCTTGCAACGCCCATTGGAATGCCGGCAAAAACCGCTCCCACCAATAAGTTCTGGTGGCCGCAACAGTTGGATCTGGATGCCCTGCGCGCCCACGACACCCGTTCCAATCCGTACGGGGCCGACTTCGACTACGCGGCTGAATTCGCCAAGGTGGACTATGACCAGTTGAAGTCCGATATCGAGAAAACCCTGACGGACTCCCAGGATTGGTGGCCCGCTGACTGGGGTCACTATGGCGGCCTGATGATTCGCATGGCGTGGCACAGCGCCGGCACCTACCGTGTGCACGATGGTCGCGGTGGTGCCGATGGCGGGCAACAGCGTTTTGACCCGCTGAACAGCTGGCCCGACAACGTCAGCCTCGATAAAGCCCGCCGCCTGCTGTGGCCGGTAAAGCAAAAGTATGGGCGCGCGGTGTCTTGGGCGGACCTGATGATCCTTGCCGGTAATGTTGCACTTGAATCCATGGGGTTTGAGACGCTGGGATTTGCCGGCGGTCGCGCCGATGACTGGGAGGCCGACGAAGTCTACTGGGGTAAGGAAACCCGCTGGCTGGGTAATGAAGATCGCTATAAAGACGGTGAGCTGGAAAAGCCTCTGGCGGCCGTGCAGATGGGTTTGATCTATGTAAATCCCGAAGGCCCCAATGGCAATATGGACCCGCTGGCCGCGGCTGCGGATATGCGAGAGTCCTTTGGCCGTATGGCCATGAACGATGAAGAGATTGTCGCTCTGGTAGCCGGCGGACACACTCTCGGCAAAGCTCACGGTGCCCGCAAAGCAAAGTGCATAGGCGTGGAACCCGGCGCGGCTCCCATTGAAAACCAGGGGCTGGGCTGGAACAACAAGTGCGGCAAAGGTCACTCTGAGGATACCACCACCAGCGGCCTGGAGGGCGCCTGGACACAGACACCCACCGCTTGGTCCATTCTTTATCTCGACAATCTTTTCCGTATGGAGTGGGAGCAACACCAGAGTCCCGCCGGTGCCCACCAATGGCGCCCGGCGGATAAATCCCTGCATCAGTTGGTGCCGGATGCGCATGTGCAAGGCAAACGCAATCCGCCGGTAATGTTTACCACCGATATCGCGCTGAAAGAAGATCCCGGCTTTCGCCAGGTTGCGGAGAAGTTCTGGAAGAATCCCAAAGCCTTCGACGAAGCTTTCGCCCGCGCCTGGTTTAAGCTGACCCATCGAGACCTTGGCCCGCGCGCCCGCTATGTGGCCACCGAGGTACCCGAAGAGACCTATATCTGGCAGGACCCGGTCCCCAAAGGCAACGTCATCAGCGACAGGGATGCAGAGAAACTGAAAAAAGCCATTTTGAAATCGGGTTTAACTGTGTCGGAGTTGGTGCGTACTGCCTGGGCCTCAGCATCGACCTATCGCGGTTCGGATATGCGTGGCGGCGCTAACGGCGCACGCATCCAGCTGGTGCCACAAAATAACTGGGCGGCGAATGACCCCGCCGAGTTGGCAAAGGTACTGGATAGCCTCCGCGAGATTCAAAAGAAGAGTCGCAAGGACGTCTCCCTGGCTGATCTGATCGTATTGGGTGGCGCCGCCGCTATCGAAAAAGCGGCAAAAGCTGCCGGCTACAAAGTGAAGGTGCCCTTCTCTTCCGGCCGGGGCGATGCCATTCAGGAGATGACCGACGTGAAGTCATTTTCCAGACTGGAACCCAGAGCCGATGCATTTCGTAATTACTACGCTCAGGGCGCCTATGGCTCACCCACCGAGATGCTGGTGGAAAAAGCGGATCTGCTGACCCTTACGGTTCCGGAAATGACCGTACTGATCGGCGGTATGCGTGCTCTGGGTGCCAATGCAGGCGGCAGCAGCCATGGTGTGTTTACGGACAAGCCGGGTACCCTGAGTAACGACTTTTTTGTCAACTTGCTGGATATGTCAAACAAATGGTCCAAGGCCTCCAAGGGCCTATACCAAGGGAAGGACCGTACCACCGGCAAGGTGAAATACACAGCGACACCGGTAGATCTGATTTTCGGCTCCAACTCTGAATTGCGCGCTGTGGCGGAGGTGTATGCCTCCCGCGATGCCGGGCAAAAGTTTGTTAATGACTTTGTCGACGCCTGGGTCAAGGTGATGACGTTGGATCGGTTTGATCGGTGAAGGCAGTTTCTGGATCGCGCCAGGCCACTGGTGCGATCCACCCACACGGCCGAAAGGTAAACAACAACGCTGGGTATCGAGTTACCCACAGATCCTGTGGATAACACCTTGGATTAACTCCGGACAAGTGTTCAGGCCCACGTGTTGCCAGGGCCTGAAGAAACCTGCCTATTAATTGCACAGATACTCTCATCGCATGATTCAGTTTCGCCAGTAGACTATTTGACGGTGACACTTTTTGCCAAATTGCGCGGGCGATCTGGATTATGCCCCCTGCCTACGGCCAGAAAGTACGCCAACAATTGACCCGGTATCAGACTTGCTATGGTTTTCTCCATCTCTCTGGACCCGGTGGGGAAAGGAATAAACTCATCAAATAGCTCGTTATTCCGGTATCCGACAGCGAGAATTCTGGCGCCTCTGGCTTTCAGCTCCGCGGCCGCTGCAACTGATTCAGCATCGCAATCATCAACATACAATAAAACCGGCGTACCCGGCTCAATCAACGCGATCACACCGTGTTTTAGCTCTCCACCGGAGAAGGCCTCGGCGTGAACATAACTCGCCTCCTTGATATTCAGTGCCGCAATACGGGCTGTGTTGTAGAAACAATCCCGCCCCAGAATAAACAGTTGACGGGCTGCTTTCAGACTGGTGGCGACACTCCGCAGTGTATTGATGTAGGAGGACTCCAGGGCCTTGCAGAGTTCCTGACACAAGCGATCGATCTGACGACTGGCATCTGCGCCATCGACCAGGTATCTGGACAAGACATATCCAAAGGTAATTTGGGCCGTTGCGCTCTTGGTCGATAGTACACAGATCTCCGGACCAGACCGGTTGGTTAGCGTCATATCGCTCAAACGGGCGAGACTTGTTGCCTCGGCATTGACCAGGGCGACGCAGAAAATATGCTTCGCCTGACAGGCTTCCACCGCCTCCAAGGTGTCTGCGGTTTCCCCACTTTGGCTTACCGCGATCACCAGATCATCAGGGGTCATCAGCGGCAGGTAACTGGAAAATTCGTAAGCGGGAACGGCAGCGGCTTTGATATTCGCTTGCGACCGCAGCAAAAAGGCAATCTGCTCCGCCGTAAAGAAAGCGCCCCCGGCTCCCGTCAAATACACACAATCTGTACTCTCCAGACGCTGCGCCAGGCGTTTCAATTGTTGCTCGGGAATTCGAGCAGCTCTGGCAATCGTGCGCCACTGCTCGCCAATTTCCTTGAGCATATGGTGCGGGTAATCACCCTTGTCGACGGGTGAATCTATCGGTTTAAAGGGCTCCCAGGACAGAGGTTTAATGCCTCCGCTTGCGACGTCCCGCAGAGACAACGGCTGGCCACCCCCACAGCTGATTAATTCGCCATTCTGAAGAGCCAATATCTGGTCTGCATGGTCCGCAAAAGCAAGGGGGTCTGATGCCAGCATGTAGTCAGGCGCGTCTGCGCCGCTCTCCAATGGACACCCAACCACCAGTGGAGAACCGTTTTTTATCGCCACAAGCCGCCGGTTGAGAACATGGTAGACCGCCAGCGTATTGCGCCCTTGCAACGCTAAAAAAGCCATTCGCACAGACTCTTCGAAAGCCTCTGAGCCGGAGTCGCCGGAATCATAAATACGCTCAATCAGCCTGAGTACGACTTCCGTATCGGTGTCTGTTCGAAAGTTCACTCCCTGCGCTTCCAGTTTTGATTTTAAGGCCTGGTAATTTTCAATGATGCCATTGTGTACCAAAGCGAATGAACCGTCTCGGGCCACATGGGGATGACAGTTGCTCAGGTCGACAGCCCCATGTGTGGCCCAGCGTGTATGACCGAGGGCGTCCTGGGCCGTGGGCAACAAGCTCTCATCGTCGACCTCAGAAACGGGTCCCAGATTCTTATACACGCCGATCTGTGCCTCCATGGGTACGGCAACCCCCCAAGAATCATATCCCCGGTACTCCAGTCGCTTTAACCCTTGTACAACTCGCTTGGTCGCATTACTGGCACCCCAACAGGCAACTATTCCACACATTTGTCATCCCCAGTTTGACATTTTGGTTACCCTGTAAACTGTATATAAAGGTATTTATCTGTCACAATAGAACTTGTCACCAAATAATTGACAAATAGGCAATGACCATCCATCAAACCTTACAACGCTTCGGGCTTGAGAGCCGGGAGACTGACCTCTTTCTTGCCCTGACCAAACTGGGCCCGGCCTCCATTCGAGATATTGCCGAAGCGGCGGGAATTAATCGCGGAACCACCTACGAGCTGCTAAAAGGTTTGCAAAAAAAGGGCTTGGTGAGCTATCACCCCAAAGGCAAGCGTCGCTTCTTTTGCGCCGAGCCCCCGGAGCAATTGATTCGGCTGGCAACGGATCAGCAGCAACAGATGTCCACCGCGGTAGAACACCTGAAGCAGGATATCGTGCCGGATCTGCGCATGATCCGCACCGACAAAGATGCCACCCACGTACGCTATTACGAAGGGGATGACGGCATTGAACATGTCCTCAAAGATATTTTGAATACCGTCGGAGCCTCGGAACAGAAAACCTACTGCGTCTATTCATCGCGGCTGATTCGAAAACATCTGTACCGCCCTTTCCCAACGTATACCCGCCAACGGGTGCAACGGGGAATTGGTGTTCGGGTGATTGCCATTGGCGAAGGTGGTGAAGAAGCACCACTGGCGGAAAGAAAATGGATAAGCGCAGATGACAGCCAGGCAGGAGCGAGTTATGTGGCCATATACCCGCCCAAGTGCGCCATGATTTCATTGACGTCTGAGCAATACCCGACGGCAGTGGTTATCGAGTCTGAGAGTATTGCCCTGGCGATGAAGATTTCGTTTGATACCTTGTGGCAGTTTCTTTGAAAGTATCTGCTGCCGTCGTCGGCAAATGTTGGCGGGTTACGCCTTCGCCTAACCCGCCCTACCGCTTTACTATCAGATCAGAAGCTGTATTCAGCCGTCACGCCGTACCAGCGAGGCGGTGCGTACATCGCGGTGGAACCACCGGAACCGAAGTCCAGATTGTAAACCCGATACTCCTCGTCCGTCAGGTTCTTGACCCAACCGCTGAGACGCCAGTTCTCGGTGGTAAACGTCAGACTCGAGTTCCAGACTGAATAGGAATCCTCGGTAGACGCTGCAGAATTGTGACCTTCGAGATACTGTTCATCGTAGGCCACACCATCCACCTGCAGCGCCAACTCACCGACGGATAAATCCCAGGCTTTGCGGCCCAGGAAGTTAAAGCTGTAACCCGGTGCGCTGGGCAACTCGGCATCGATGGTCACACCATCAATTGCCGTGTCCACATCCTCGACGTCCGAATCCATCACCGACAGACCAAAGATAAAGTCCCAGGAGTCGCCGGGCGTCAGGAACAGCTCAAACTCCGCCCCTTGAGCGGTGGCATCTTTGTTGGCGACAGAAGGCGTAAATCCGGTAAACGAGAAGGATTGATAATCCTCGTAGTCGTAGTAGAAAGCCGTTGCATTAAAGCGGGCCAGACCATCGCCAAACTCGGTTTTGATACCAAGCTCGTAAGAATGCAGCGTTTCTTCGTCGTGACGAATATTCGCCAGCTCCAGCTGACCGGCATAGACGTTCTGGTTGGGTGACCAGTTGCCGCCCTTGATACCACGGTTATAGGAAGCAAACACCAGCGTGTCTTCGTTGAGGCGATAATCCAACTGCAGACGCAGAGCATAATCACCGTAATCGATCTCCGCCATGTCCGCGCCCAGACCGTCGTCAATCAGGGCCTGTTTGAAATCGAACAACTCTGGCTCTACGCGACCGGGATCTGCCGGGTCTTTAAAGTCGTTGGTGAAGTCGATTTCCTTGTCGTCCTGAGACCAGCGATAACCGGCAATCACCGTCAGGTCTTCGGTCAGATCGTACTCGTACTGACCGAAGATGGACCAGTTGGTGGCCTCCAGATCCACGGAGACCTCGCGGCTGGCCGTGGCGGATCCAAAGAACAGTTCGCCGGAAACGGTTTGCAGCAGGTCCAGATCCATGTCCAGGTAATAGGCGCCCACCTGCCAACGGGAATTGTCACCGGAGCCGGAGAAGCGGATCTCCTGAGACCACTGAGTGAAAGGGTCTACGGTATTCTGGAAATCAATGGCGGGAATACCCAGGCCATCGCCGTCTTCCAGGTAATCCTTTTCCATCTTGGTGTAGTTGGTGATGGAGACAAACTCGATGCCGTTCTCCAGCTCCCAGGTGAGTTTGGCGGTACCACTGAACACCTCGCGGTCAAAGTAACCCTCAGTGTTGTTGTAGTGCTCGTCGGATTCACCGGTCAGGGGCGAACCACCGATAATGTCGGTACCCAAACCAGTATCCGGATCACCGCCGGTGTCCAGGAAAATATAACCACCGGTGGCCACATCGGTGTCTTCAGTATATTTGAAGGTCAGATCCAATTGCGCCACCGGACTGAGGTCAAACTGGAACGCTGCGCGCAGCGCGTAGCCGTCAGCCCCCTGCAGATCACGTGCTGCCTTGCCGGGGTTACCGATCGCGCCCTCAGTCAATTCGTACAGAGGGCTGGGGCCATCCTGAGACTCGATATAGCCGTCCGCCTTTTCCCAACGGGCGGACAAACGGAAACGCGCGGTTTCGCTCAGCGAACCACCCACGGCACCTTCCACCGTACGCTTGTTAAAGTCAGAGTAGGAACCTTCGATATAACCATTGAGCTCCTCTTCGGAAGCATCGCGGCTCACATAGTGAATCAGACCACCGGTGGCGTTACGGCCAAACAGGGTGCCCTGGGGGCCACGCAAGACTTCCACACGCTCAACGTCAAACAGCTGGCCGCTGATGGCGTTCATACTGGCAACGTAGACGTCGTCACTATAGACTGCGACCGGCGCTTCCAGATTATCGGTGAAGTTGTTCTGGGAAATACCCCGCAGATTGAAGGTAGTCAGGGTCGGGGACCAGCTATTCACCTGCAAACCGGGGACTTGCTGAGTAATTTCTACAGTATTGGTCACACCTAAGGCTTTCATTTGATCGCCGGAAAATGCGGATACGGAAATACCCACATCCTGCATGCTCTGCTCACGCTTCTGAGCGGTTACCACTACCTCCTCGAGCACGTTTGCCTGCAATGGCAATAAGGGAGTAAACAGTGACGCAGCGATCACGCCGCGAATGGCACGGCTAAGTACAGTCTTATTCTCTTTAGACATTTCTCTCTCCTGAAATGAACGGTCTGGCAGGTCCGGCCACTGGAATAACCGCCCTACCCTAGCTTGTGGAATTATTGGTTTCCTCAAGCCTGACTCAAGGTACCCTGACTACCCCTGAGTGGGTATCATCTAAACTGATGAAAGTAGTTAACATGTTATTTTTATTGATGAAATTTCACCGAAACACATAAAAAAATCCCCGCTTATGAACTGTTCATAAGCGGGGATAAAGGAGAAGTCCCGGTTAAACCTCGACGAAGAACACCAGAACAGACAAGAATGCGTTACAGATTCTAGTAGCCACTGACCCAATCGGGCAAAATCACACCGTTTTTATCGGCATAGGCCTGCCAACGGCCAATCATGTCGCTCAGAATACTGGGGTTGGAGGCGGCGAGATCGGTTTGCTCACCGGGGTCCTGGGCGAGGTTATACAGCTGCCATTTGCCGTTGCCGTAAGGTTTGGGCAGATGCACAAGCTTCCAGTCGCCGTAGCGGTAACCACGCTTCCCCATCAACTCCCAGCCGGCGTCTATGGTCTGACTCGATGATTCGGACAGGAACGATTGGCCCGTCATCGGCAGTACCTCTCTGCCGGCAAAACGGGGGCCCGGCACGGGAATACCGGCCAGCTCCAGCAACGTCGGCATCACGTCAATCGCTTGAATAAAGCGTGAATCCACCTTGGACTTTGCCTTTAGGCCCGGATAAGCCAGAAACGCTGGAGCCTTGATACCGCCTTCGGTGGTAAACCCCTTGTAGTGTTTGACCGCTCCGGCGCTGGCACGGGCCCAGTTGGCACCTACCAGCAGGTAGGAGTCCGCCTTGCCCATATTGTCATAACTGTTATTACAGCACTCCTCGACCCAGGGTTTGACTTCCGTGAGACCGTGGTCCAGATCATGGCCTTCCGCACCGTTATCACTCATAAAAAAGATGATGGTATTGTCGTATTCGCCGATGGATTTGAGGTAGTCCACCAGCTTGCCCATGTAGATATCGACATCGTCCATCATGGCCGAGTAGATCTCCATCTTGCGGGCTTCGACCTTACGCTCCTGCGCGGTCAGTTGTGACCAGGGGCGGCTCTCCGGTGCGCCCGGCACAGGTTCGCTGCCCTCGGGCAGAACGCCCTTGGCAATCGCACCATGGATACGGTCAGTCAGAAGCTGGTCATAGCCCTTATCATAGCGACCCCGGTATTTGTCGATGGAAGCCTTTGGTGCCTGAATGGGCCAGTGCACGGCGGTATAGGCCAGGTAGGCGAAAAAGGGTTTGTCTTGGGCGCGGTCCGCTTCGATATAGTTCATCATTTTTTCGGTAAAGAAGCGGGTGGAATAGAAATCCTCGGGCAGTGTGACCGATTTGCCGTCTTCGCGGTACTTGGCCGGCCCCCCAAACAACCCCAGGTCGTCAAAGTGGCCTGCCCCCCCCTGCAGCAGGGCGTAGGATTTTTCAAAGCCTCTGGCCTTGGGGCTGTGTTCTTCCTTTAAACCCAGGTGCCATTTGCCGGTCATGTAAGTGTTGTAACCGGACCGCTTGAGTACCTCGGCAAGGTTGGCGGCGCGGGTGTTGAGATGGCCTTCATAGCCGGGTTTGCCCTTTTGGTTAGGGGACAATTCTTCGTGCATATTGCCCAGGCCCACCAGATGACTATCGGCCCCGGTCAGCAGCATGGCGCGGGTTGGCGAGCAGGTGGGTGCGGTATAGAAGTTGGTATAACGGGTGCCCCCCATGGCGAGCTTATCGAGATTGGGGGTCGCGATCTCGCTGCCGTAACTGCCAAGGTCGGTATAGCCCAGGTCGTCGAGCACCACCAGCAGGATATTGGGTGGTTTGACCGCTGAAGTCGATGCCATGGCCAAGGCCAGATTGGAAAAGGTCACAAACAATAACGACAGCAGGAGCTTTGGCATCCTGGATATTCCTCTTGGTTATTTGCAACTGAGTTTATCAGCTGAATTTCCGCTCCAGCATCCTCAGAATAGATGAACAATGGGAAAAAGAGCCGGGGCCAATAGTTTCCAGTGTGCCCCGGCATCAGGAGAGAGGGATTAATGCGCAGGCCTCTCAGTCTTGGCATTCAATACCGGAGCGGCCATTACAATACTGATCAGGGTTAAGACCACTGCCAGAGTCACTAACGACAATACGCCGCTTGACTGCAACAAATTGCCTCCGATCAGAGGCCCCACCGCCAGACCGCCGCCACTGGCCAGATTGGTCAACATAATCAGGCGCCCTGAAGAGTCCGCCTGGGCGACACCCGCCATCAGGTAAGGCAGAATAAAATTGAAACTGAAACTGAAAGCAGACACAGACAAAACGTAAACACCGGCAGCGCCCGTCTGTGATAACCACCCCATTGCCATTAGCGATACTATCAGCGCCAGCAGTACCGGCCCAAGGCGACCGTAGCGAATATGCAGAACGGCTGCCCCCAAAGCGCCGGCTATACCGATCAAGGCGGCCACAGACAGACCTTCGGCGATTGTGGTCGACGGCAGTCCGGCCGCAACGCCTATACGCTCAAGGTACACCCAGACGCTGTATTGCCCGATATAAAAAACGAATATTGCCACTATGCCCAAGAGTGCCAATCGTTGCCCGGGCTGCCGCCAGGAGAGTGCTGCAACCCTGTGATCGACACCCGTTTGTGCGCCCTCGGGCAGATGGCGAACCATGGTGAGAAACAGGCCGATAAAAATCGCCACCAGCAAATAGAAAAACCCGAACCCAAATTGAATCAGGAGCTTGGGCAACAGATACAGGCCAAGGGCTCCAAATATCAATTGCCCGCTAACCCAAAGCCCATAAACCCGGTCCGGATTGGCGTTGCCTGCGATCATCGCGATGCAGGTGGACATGGACACACCTGCGGCCAAACCAATGGCAAAACGCAATACCAGCAAGGTGCCATAATGGCTGACTTGAGAGCTCAGCAGATTGCCCATCAGCATAAGTATCAAGGAAGTTGCCACCAGTCGCTGCCAGGGCCATCTTGCCGCCAGGACGATCGCGGCGAAGGTGGCCACCGACATGCCCAACAGTTCCGCTGAGATCACCCCACCGGCTTGTGCCTCGGTAAATCCCAGTTGGGTAACCATGGCACCCACCAGCACCGGCGAGACAAAAAGCACGGCAACACTCAATACACCCAATAACACCAACGCGATAATGTTGAGTCGGTTGTGACCCTGGTTCGCTTTAACTGTCGCTTGAAGCGATCTGGAGGCAGTCATAGGCTTGCTCCCTAACCCTTACGACGGTAAACAGCTTCTGCCACAACGCACAACATCTCCCACATCATGGTGGCCGCCACCAGGGCTGTATTGCCGCTCGGATCAAACGGAGGCGCAACTTCCACAACGTCCGCCCCCACCAGATTGAGTCCACGACATCCGCGAATCAATTGTTGTACCTCCCTTGGGTTAAGTCCACCGACTTCCGGCGTTCCGGTACCCGGCGTAAAGGCGGGATCAATAGCGTCCACGTCAAAGGAGAGATAGACGGGATGGTCCCCCACAATCCTTCTGACCTCGTTAATCACTGCCTCAACACCCAATCGATAAAACTCCTCGATATGCACCACACGCATACCGCTGTCATAGGAAAAATCCCAGTGCGGCTCTGCGCGGCCCCGTATACCGATCTGTATCGTCTTTTCCGGCTCGATCACACCGGCCAGTGCCGCATTGCGAAACGGGCCGCCGTGGTGAAACTTGGAACCGTTAAAGGGGCCACCGGTATCGGCGTGGGCATCAATATGTATCAATGCCACCGGCTGCTCAGCACCCACCGCCTTAAGAATAGGATAGCTGATGGAGTGATCGCCACCGGCCGTGATCGGCACCACCCCTGCGTTCACCACGCGATGGTAGTAGGCTTCGATTTCCTCGATTCCCTGGTCCAGGTGATAGCAGTGCTCCAAATCGATATCACCCAGGTCAGCATAGCGGCACAGTTGAGCCGGGATAATTCTGCTTTCATGGTGCATCGGCCCATCCGTCATCGCCGAAAGCTGGCGAATTTGCTGAGGCCCGAAACGGGCCCCCGGGCGATTGGTCACACCGAGATCGAAGGGCACACCAATGAGCCCTATGTCGATGTCATCAAACGCGGATTCGATGGGCGCCCGCAACAGGCTGGAATGCCCCACAAAAGGTTTAACGCTGGAGCCGTCCTGCTCCTTTGCAGCGTAATAGTCATTCAGTCGCTGATCGCGAAAGTCCAGGCGTTCGGCAAGTTTGCGCAGTTGTTCTAGCTGTTGCGAATTCATCGTTAGTTCCAGTGGTAAGTGAGTTCAACACCGAAGGTTCTTGGAGCCCCAATAGTGCCGGAGGCCAGCCCCGCCGGGCCGCCGATAAACTGCTCGGTAAAGTACTCTTCTTCATTGAGGTTTTTGACCCAGGCCCGCGCCTGCCATTGCTCATCCTCCGGGCTGAGCGTAAGACTGGCATTGGTAATCAGATAACTGTCTTCGCTGGCTCTGGGATCATTGGCAATGCTGAAGTAGATATCGTCCTGCCAGGACATATCCAATGCCGCTTTAAGCAAGTAATTTTGCGGCAACTGCCAGCGGTAGCTGATCACACTGTTCACCGTCAGCTCAGGAGTATTGGCCAGTCGATTGCCTTCAGCGTCGGTGCCCAGATTGGTTTTGTATTCCACGATTTCCGTGTCAGAAAAACCCAGGCCCAAACGAATGTCCAGGGCTTCGGTTGCCAGCCAGCGGACTTCCAGTTCAAATCCCCTGACCTCCGCGTTGCCGGCGTTGTCCAGCAGAAAGGCGCTGGTGATTACGTCAGTATCAAAGATCTGCAGATCCTGATAATCGTAGTGGTAGAAGGCACCATTGAACTGCAAACGGTTATCAGCCAGGGTTGCCTTGAAGCCGAGTTCATAGGCATCAATGGTTTCTTTGTCGAAGGGGCCCGCCTCTTCCACGCTTAAAGTAAAAGAGCCGTTAAAACCGCCGGATTTAAATCCGCGACTGTAACTGGCGTAAAAAAGCCAATCATTGTTGGGCGTCCAGTCCAGCGCGATTTTTCCGGTGGGTTCGGTGACGCTGATGGTTTTGTCATTCAGCTGCCCACCGGTCAACCCGAATTGCCCCAAGCCACTGGTTTGCGGGAACAGATCTACCGTGCCTCCGTCAAAGGTGACTTCCTCATCGGTTACCCGAGCCCCCAGCGTCAGCTTGTATTCATCATTGATTTGCCACTCGGTGTGTATAAACGCAGCAGTGGTGGTGGTCTCCTGCTCAAAGTCCACATCGTAGGAAGTGGCAAACAGGGGATTGTTGTTAAGGTTATAAAAGTCGTGCTCATGCAGAGTGTCCTGGCTGTAAAACAGCCCTGCAATCAGGGTGACGTGATCCCAGCGGTCGGTGCTCACGCGGAGTTCCTGTGAGAACTGTTCCACCTCCCCGTCAAAACTGGTATGCACAAGAGTATTGGGTGAGGCATCGAACTCTTCTTCCCGATAATATTCAAAGTCTTCGTGATTGGTGACCGCCGTAAAGGTCAGATCCCCCAGATCCCACTCCATGGTCAGAGTGGCACCCAGCCCTTGATTATCAATGGAGGGTTCGCGATTGTAGTCACCCCGATAAAAATCTCCGTCATTGTCGCGATAGCCCAGAGCATCGTAACAGGACGGCCCCACTACCGTTGGACAGGGATTGCCTTGTTCGTCTCTCAGACCTCGATGCACCAGCATCCACTGGTCGCTGCGGTCTTTGCCGCCGTGTACATTCAGCAAACCACTGAAGGAATCCGTGGGCTCCCACGCCAGCTGCGCGCGCCAGGATTGTCGTTCAACCTGACCGTGGTCTTTGCCGGTGGTGCGATTGGTAAAAAACCCTTCCTTTTGACGAGTGCTGGTAGCAGACAGGCGACCATTGAGGGTTTCGGTAATCGCACCACCCACGGCCCCTTCCAGAGTCGTCAGCTGGTAGTCGCCAATACCTGCTGCCACATAGGCTTCGAACTCGTCACTGGGCTTATTGGTGACAAAGCTGACCGCCCCACCGGTGGTATTGCGGCCAAACAAGGTACCCTGAGGGCCTTTCAACACCTCCACTCGTTCCAGATCAAACAGGCCGAAGCTCATCATCGAGGTATTGACCTGGTAAACCTCATCCAGGTATACCGCGACAGAGGGATTCACATTCGAGACAAATGCATTAAGCCCCACCCCACGCACGGTAAATACCGGTGCGGTATTGCCCGAGGCATTTTTGACCGTCAGGCTGGGGGTCTGTGCGGCCAGGTCTGAAGGCTGCTCCATGCCGAACGCGGTAATATCCGAGCCGGTAAATGCCGTCACCGCAATACCCACATCGTTGAGGTTTTGCGCACGCTTTTGGGCAGTAACCACTACCTCTTCCAGTTGAAAAGCCGTGGCATTCCATGCCAGAGACGCCATCATCAGGCCCACCGCAAGTGGATGGCCGGTAAATGATCTGCCGGTTTTCTGTGTCATTATCTCTTCCTCTTCGCCAGTCGCCGCATGGGTTCTGGCCGGTTATTGTGTTGGCTGATAAGTTCACGGAGACTCCACGAGTTAGACTACTGATGCGCTTTACTTTATTAAACCAAATGTTTATAAAGTCTACTTTAGCTTTTATTACGTATTGAGACAGCACCGTGCCCATACGCCCGTTAGATGCCTCCCTGCGGCAATTGAAGATTTTTAAGTCTGTGGTCGAGAACCAGGGCTTTTCGTCGGCTCAGGCGGAGCTGAACATCAGCGCTGCCTCCATCAGCGTGCAGATGAAGGAGCTGGAGGAACAGCTGGGGATGATTCTGTGCGAGAGGGGTCGTACGGGGTTTAAGGTGACCGAAAGGGGCCTCGCAGTCTACGAGGCCACCAGAGGCCTGTTCGCCTCCATGGACAACTTTAATCTGGAGATCGCCAATATCCGCAGCGAGCTCAGCGGCGAGATTCGTATTGGCCTGCAGGATAACGTTTCCACCAATCCGGATTTCAAGTTGGCGAAAACACTGGATCGCTTTCATCAGCGCAGCAACAGCGTGTTGTTCCGGTTGGAAGAAGCCGCCTCCAGCGAGCAGGAGTCGAGAACCCTTGAGGGGCGTTACAACTTGGCCATCGGTATTTTCCACCAACGTTTGCCGGGGCTGACCTATCACAAACTGTTCGATGAGCGAGTGGTTTTATACTGCGCGAAGGGTCATCCGCTATTTGCCGACGATAACCGCAACATTACTCTGGAGGAATTGACCAAGCATCGATTCGCCAGCACCGGGCTGCTGCAAAAAACCGTACAACAAGACCGCGATTTTAATCCCCAGGCGCACGCCCTGGCAGAAAACATGGACGCTATGGCGTTGCTGTTGTTATCCGGGCATTACCTGGGTTATCTGCCGGAGCATTTCGCCAGAACCTGGGTGGAACGGGGAGAAATGCGCGCACTGCTCTCCGAACAGAGCAGTGGCAGCGTGGCGTTTCATACCATTACCAAGCGCGGCGTGTTACAGCCGTTTGCAGTGGAGACGTTTATTCAGGATTTGCTGTATTGTCATCATTTGGTTTGAGCGGCGCTGCAAACTAACGCTGCACAAACCCAATAGAAAACCCGAACGGTTTGCCTATCTTTTTGAGTGTTTCCAGCTCCGGGTTATGCTGATCATTTTCAATGGCACTGACGACTTTTCGGCTGAGCCCAACGATCTTCTCGCCGTATTCCTCCTGCGTCATCCCGAGCAACAGCCGCATGGCCCGCGTCGCCTGCCCGATGGTGAGTTCGCCGATTGGAATCTTTTCCAGCAGTTCATGTTTACGGGTGTTAAAAGTCGCTGGATCGACCTTTTCTATTTTTACTCTGGGCATCTCAACACTCGCTCAATGATAGGATGTTATTTTCGATGGCCGTCCGGCGCCGTTCAATAATAGATGCATCGACACCCGCCGCCGACATGTAGTCAGGCAGCTGGCTTAGCTCTTCACCAAACGCCCGCATCTCATCTTTCAAGGATTTTGCCTCTAACCAAGGTTCGAAAAATTCACAAACCTTTGCCCAGATCGGGCGACCGGCTTGTTCTCGCGATGGCTCCCAGCGAGTAACCCGGGCAATCCCCTCCGGGTCGAGATACATAGGCGCGAAATCGAATAGCGGGCTAAGCGCGATCTCGCCTGTTTCGTTACGAAGAACCGCAGTGTTGCGACCGTGATTATCGGTATTCCCCAAGGCTACGTTCAATACATCACGCTTCAAGTACTCAACAATATTTTTAAAGCAAGTCCGTCTGGGCAGATAATTCAGCAGCTCAGTGCAGAGAAACTCATGTGTTTTGGCTGCACCAAATTCACTCACGCCGGCAATTGAATATAGAGATTCCATTCCCTGCCGGGTTACCGTCCCTCCTTGTACCAGGCGATCAAAACGTGGAATAAACAAGGCATTGCCTTTCCGACACAGAGGTTCACCAACATAGAGGTTACAGCGACGCGCCACCTCTAGATAGGAGGCCTCGTTAATCAAAACCTCCCTATCCGCCGCAGTCGATCCCCGCGGAAATTTTACGATCCAATGCTTGCTGACCTGCTCATCGGACAATGCCCCTTCAGCATGCCATCGACCCTCAAGGTCTTGGACCAGCAAGAATTTGGGGGCCTCGCCTTGCACATCCGTAGCACCGGCAACTGCCGCACCCTGCTGGTAGGCATATTCGATAAAGTTTTCTTGTTTGCTGACAATATCTTGCTGAGAAAACCCAGGGTGATCCGCGCGAGGGACCAATTGCCCTTCGGCATTCGGCAGTGAGCCGGCCTCCCTAAAGGGAGAATCCACGGCTTCCTTGATTCTCAGGTTTCCCGGTGGATTGGCCGTGGCATGTTGCAGCAAAGCAAATTCGCCGGACAGTCCGGTTTCAACGTTGAGTCTTTCGGCCCACCGGCGTCGACCTTCTCCGCCAGGAAGAATATCCAACAAGAATGCGGGCCAGTGGTCACTGCTGTGGGAACTGAAATCAACTGGATATCGACAACTGACCACGGCACCCCCAACGCAGTCACTGCCCAACTCCTGTACAACATAGGCGTAATCATAATCAAGCCTGGAGGGTGAACGATGGCCTTCCTCTGCATTTGAGAAGCCAATTTGGGCCGCGTCCGTCCATTGTCCGTTGCGGTAGGTTTGAAGGGTTAAGTGCCTCATATGGGAAGCATAGGGGGTCATAAACAAGGGGTCAAGCAGTTTTATGACCCCCTATGCTTCCCATAAAAAGTGAACATCCTCCGCAAACTAACAGTCCCCACTGGCGGGTTTCGCCGACAACATGCCCCACTCCCATTGCTCCCGCTCGCCATAAACCCAGCGGTTAATCAACAACGCTGAAGCTATGCACACGACCAGAGTCACAAACATCAAGTGGATATAGTGAGCAGGAGTCCAGACAAAGGTAAATATCCCGTACAGAGACACGCCGATAACCACCGCCGCTATTGCCGCCCGTGCGTCCACGTTTCTGAACAGTAAGCCCACGATAAACGCTGACAAGATTGGCATACTCAGGAGCCCATTGAGTTGTTGCAACAGATTGATAATGCTGACAGCGCCGCTGTAGATCGGAACCAAAGACAGTGCCAACACCACAAATACCAGAGTGATAATGCCGTTCAGGCGAGCGACATTGGGGGCCTTACCAATGTATTTTTCGTGAATATCGCACACATACATACAATGCTGTTGAGGAGTTGAGTACACTGTTAAAGCTGGTAAGCACCGCTGCAGCTATGGCGGCTGCAAAGGCTCCCGATAACCAGAAAGGTAATACATCACCGACTATTCGACCATAGGCGGCATCGCCGATATCGCCATAGAGTTTGTAAGAGACAATACCCGGAATCACAATCATCGGCGGCACGATCATCAAACGAATAATCGCGGCTACATAAACCCCCTTCTGCCCTTCTTCCAATGTTGGCGAGGCCATGGCCCTTTGGGTGATGGTCTGGTTGGTGCTCCAATAGTAGGTTTGGATAAAAATCATACCTGTAAACAGGGTAGTCCAGGGTATGGGGGAATCACTGCCCCCAATCAACGTCAGGCGCTCTGCGGGAATACCCGTAAAATCGAAACTGATGCTGTCCAGCGCAAGATAGACAACAAGAAGCCCTAACCCCAGCAACAATACGCCACTGTAGGTGTCCGATATGGCGACAGCTCGCAAACCTCCCAATACCGCATAGGCCGCACCCACCAGCGCGAATCCCGCGGCCAGCACCATAATTGGCAGCTCCACGTTAAACATGGTTTTCATAAACAGGGAACCGCCATAGAGCATGACCGGCAGGTAAATAAAAATAACACGCTGACCAATGTGCGAATGCGGTGGTCATGGTAGCGTTTTTCCAGCAGTTCCGTGGTGGTGGTACAGCGGTAACGGTAGTAAACCGGCAGGAATACCTTAGCCAAAACAATCAGCCCGGCAACCGCGGCAAATTCCCACCAGACCAACAGCGCCATCTGGTTGCCGTTCATGCCTACCAGCTGGTCGGCACTGAGGTTGGTTAAGGTGATGGAGCCGGCAACGAAGATCCAGGAGAGGCCACCGCCCGCCAGAAAGACCTCTTTGTTTTCACCGCTGACGGAATGATCTTCAGACTTTTTGGCCGCGTGACATTTGAGAAACGTCGCCACGCCGATAGCGACTGAGATGAAGACAAAGACCGTTAATTGTATGGTCTGCATTTCCATAGTTTAACCCAATTTGCCCAATTCTCTGTAGCAGTCCGCTCCGAGGGCGACCCTGACTTTTGTATTTGTCGCGGTACCCGTTAAAGCGGGGCAGGCTCTCAGAGCCCGCCGCTGCAGTGAGTTCAATCATTGACGTTAAAGTTGAGGAGTGCCGTTCGACACTGCCACCTGCAACTTAGAACGATCCTCTAAGGCCCAGGTTAAAACGACGGCCACGCTCTTCGTAGTAACGAATCAGATTTGAGGCTGCGTCAAAGTGCACAAACTCTGTTTCGTCCAGCAGGTTTACCCCTTCAAAGTACACCGTCAGGAAGTCATTGAAAGTATAGCTGGTGGTAAAGTCGAGTTGGTTGTAATCGTCAACCCGCTCGGCCAGCCCCTGCTTGCCGTTGGTGGTTCGGATGTAGTCGCCCCGATTGTTAAAGGAGAGACGAGCGCTGAAGTTGTCGTTCTCATAGAACCCGGACAGGTTGTAAGAACTTTCGGAGACATTTTCAAGCGTGGAGGTCTGGCCTTCCTGCTCTGCATCACTGTCGACAAAGGTGTAGTTAGCCTGGAAACCAAAACCGTTTTCAAAGTAATGGGTATATGCCAGCTCAACGCCCGTGACTTCGGCGTTTTCACCGTTAACCGGCTTGGTGACTTCGAATGTGCGATCAAACACAAACTCGGGACCCACCTGGTTGGCGACAAAGCCCTTGATATCCTTGTAGAACAAGGCTACGGCAGCGTTGTTGTTCTCGCCATACCACTCCAGAGACAGATCCACATTATTGGCACGGGTGGGCTCCAACTCGGGGTTACCGGCAGTAATTGCCTCGGTACCCACGTTGGTGCCGGTTACGTCGCGGGCGGTGGACAGGTCCGTCAGGGTTGGCCGGGTAATGGTCTTGGAAAAGGCCGTACGCAGCAGCAGTCCATCATCCAACTCCAGGGTGAGATTCAGGGACGGCAGCACATCGGTATAGCTGTTATCGATATTGCGTGGCGTATCACTGGAGAAGGTAAAAACCTGGTTACCTGCACCGGCATCGGTAATCGATGTGATCTCGTTGGAGTGACCACGGGATTCCAATTTGGTGTGAGCAATACGCAGGCCTATGTTACCGGTCCAGTGCATATCGCCAAGATCACCCGACAGGTTCAATTGGCCGTAGACGCCGAGAACCTTTTCGGTAATGTCGGTGGAGCCAGTGAGGTTAAGTACCGGTGCCAGGATCTCGCTACCATCGCTCAAGGCGGGATTTCCTGTAAAGTCATGAATCGCACCGGTGGGGTTACCTTCAGCATCCAGTACCGGGTCACCCTGGTTAACGCTGGCGTAAATGTCACGCAAGGCATCGGTTGAGAAGGCCAGGAAGTCGCGGGGCAACTGCTGACTGGAGCCATCCAGAAGGTTACTGACGGGAATGGATTGAACAAAGGCGCTATCGAACAATTGTGGATTCAGGCCGCGAACCGAGAAGCCGTAACCACAGAAGTAGTTACACCAGTTATCGCGGTTATCCCTTAGTTCGTTCTTTTTGTTACGGTCCGTGTAGTCCCCACCAAACTGAATGGAGGTCTCATTATCAAATACCCATTCGCCATCAAAATGGAACGTCAGCACTTCGTCTTCCACGGTGTTGTTAGACTCGCGGGTAAAGTGCGCACCGAGCAAGCGGGGGTCTGCATTGGCAATAGGCACCACAGCGGGACCAACACCTGAAGCAATCACAGGATCATAGTTGGGAACAAAGACATTCCAGTTGGGGACTTCTCCACCGCGATAGCGATATTCAGCGCGAGAAGCGGGAATACCCACCACGTAAAAAGATCCACTGCCGCTGTCGGAGCCAATGTTGTCACGCTTTGCCTCGGCCTTGGAGTAAGACAAGTCCGCCTGCAGATTGAGGCTGTCATTGACCTGCCAATCCAGGTTCCAACCGATCTGAAAGGTTTCGGAGTCCGCCGACTGCTCGCGGGCCAGAAATTCCGCCGTGTAGTCTGCATCGAATGCGGTGATGACACCGTTTTCCGCCACCTCGATATTGCTGAGGCTGGCACAACCCGGATCACAGGTATAGTTGGTTTGCACAACTCCAAAGCCAGGACTTTCCAGCTGGGTGTAGAGCATATCCACAACCATGTCGATCTGGTCGTTGGGCTGGAACTGAAGCGCCAGGGTGCCGCTGATGCGCTCACGCTCTTCCTCGGTGGAACTGAAGGCAAGTGAGGTCCAGCGGGCGTTTTCGTGGGCCAATGTCTGCCCGGGCTGGGAACCAAAGCGGGTTCCGTCTGTGGCGACATCCATGGTAAAGGTATCGATACTCTCGACGCTGTCGACACGGAAATCTCGACGCTGAAAGGCAACCGATGCGATCACACCAACAGTATCATCCAGGAACGAGTTACTGATAACACCGGAGAAGCGCTCACCTTCATCTTCAATCAGGTCATCATAGCTGCCGCCCAGAGACCAGGCGCCATGAAACTCCGGTTTATCAAGCGGGCGTGCCGTAATAATGTCAACCAGTCCGCCGATACTGCCATCCCCCAAGGAGGCCTGAGAGGTTTTATAAACATCCGCGCGAGAAACCAGCTCAGAGGCCACATTATCGAAGCTGAATTCACGGCCGGGGTTCTCGGTGGCCAGCAGGCGTCCGTTATAGGTGACTGCATTAAACTCTTCACCCAAACCGCGAATGGTCACAAAGCGGCCTTCACCGCCACGGCTGCGTGCAATTGCCAGACCGGGTACACGCTGCAGTGATTCGGCAATGTTGGTATCCGGGAATTTACCCAGATCCTCAGAAGTAATGGCGTCCATCACGCCGGCGGCGTCTTCTTTGATGCTGGCTGCGTTCTGCAGGCTGCCGCGAATGCCGGTCACCTGAATCTCCTCAAGCTCCGCCATCATTTCCGCTTCGGACTTGCCGTCGAGTTCACCCTGGGCCTGGGCATTCAGCGGAATCAGGTAACCACCCAAGGGCAAGAGAACGCCGCCCAGGGTCACGATTCTGATGTGCTCGTAGAGTTTGTTCGCTCTTATGTTCATGCTTTTCTCTCACTAATTATGTTGTTTTCAAAAACTGCAATCGGGCAGTTTGTCAGAGATGGTTTCAAGCGCTTGAAGGTGGGCACTGTTGTGATCAAGATGACTGCTAGAGGCCGTCGGGGAGCTCATCCCGACTTTCTTCTTAACCGATTAAGAACCCTGAGTTAATCTTTGCCGAATTGGCGTTCTATCTCAAGCGTCGAAGGGTCTTAATTTTTTCTTAATTTCGTTTTAATAACCGAATGGAAATAGACCAACCACGCTAAAAAACCCAACGAAATACAAACCCAAATATTAAGTAAAATTCCAGTAACAGAATTTTTTGGAGCTGCCTCGCTTTGTTCAGCATGGTGAGAAAACTGTAGTAAAGGCACCAGAACCAGTCGCCCTCGGAGCGGGCTGCTACAAAAACCGCTCCAATCTGTAGCAGCGGGCTCTGAGGGCCTGCCCCGCTTTATCGGGTACCGCGATAAGTTGATTGCTTTACGATTAAGGGCAACTTTCCCGAATCATTAATTCGGTGGGAATCACGATACTTTTTTCCTCCCGCATGCCCAAAAAGATTTCGGCAGCCACCGTACCTTTATCTTTGCTTTGCTGGTGAACTGTTGTCAGGGTGGGATGTTGGGTATGGGATTCCGGAATATCATCAAAGCCGGTAATCTTCACATCTTCCGGAACTCTGAGATTCAGATGCCGAGCCGCCTGTAACGCTGCCAACGCGATGCGATCACTCATGCACAAAAGCACTTCCGGTCGCTGCTTTGATGTTAAGGCTTCTTTGGCGGCCTGATACCGGCTCTGTTGCAATTCCGGTGAATTCAGACAGAATACGTTACCCAATTGCCTAAGCTGATTAGATACCGAGCGAACCAGGATGAAGTTTACAGGACGACACTTTAAGAAGGACATCATATTGCAAGC
>NZ_JAAQPI010000060.1 GCF_011683955.1 Pseudomaricurvus alkylphenolicus | reverse complement strand
TTGTAGGCGCAATATAGTAATGTCCTATTTGAGCAATTTAGAAATGTCCGCTTTTGCGTATGATATTCGGCCCTTTACCGGACAGATCGACGCATTAGGAGCCATTTTCGATGGGAAGTTTGCTGACTATGGGACAGAAACAACTGGACAGACTCACGATCCTGGAGCGTGTTAAAGACCGTCGATTAACTCAATCAGAGGCCGCCAGATTGCTGGGCATCAGTGATCGTCAAGTGAGACGGCTTTATAGCGCCTACAGCGACCAAGGCGCTCAAGCGTTGGTTTCCAAACACTACGGTCGTACAAGCAACCGAGCGTATCCAGAAGCGCTCAGGAAGCGTGTTCTTAAGCTCGTCAAATCTCAGTACCACGATTTTGGTCCGACGTTGATCTGCGAGAAACTTCAGGAAGCGCATGGCATTCAAGTTTCCCGAGAAACCATTCGCAAATGGCTGATTGCCGATGGGCACTGGTTAACGCGCAAGGAACGTAAGAAAAAGGTTCATCAGCCACGGTACAGACGTGAGCGCTATGGTGAACTCATACAGATTGATGGATCCGATCACCACTGGTTCGAAGATCGAGGCCTGAGATGCACATTGTTGGTGTACATCGATGATGCGACTGGCAGACTGATGGAGCTTCGTTTCTGCGAATCTGAAACCACGTTCGACTACTTTTTGTCCACCAGGCGTTACCTGGAAAAACACGGCAAGCCAGTGGCGTTCTACAGTGATAAACACAGTGTTTTTCGGGTAAACAAGCAAGGTGCGACGACCGGAAACAATATGACGCAGTTTAGTCGCGCACTCAACGACCTCAATATAGACATTATTTGCGCTAACACTTCTCAAGCAAAAGGCCGTGTTGAACGTGCGAACAAAACGCTTCAGGATCGCCTTGTAAAGGAGTTGAGGCTCAGGGGGATCGATGGCATTGATCAAGCCAATCAGTTCTTACCGGAGTTTCTAGAGGCCTTTAACAAGCGTTTTGGGAAGGAACCGTACAACTTAATCAACATGCATCGACCACTTCTCGAACACGAGGATATGGAGGATGTATTCACCTGGCAAGAGCCGCGAACCGTCAGCAATAGCCTAACGATTCAGTACGACCGGGTAACCTATTTGATCGAACCCAACGATCAGACGGTAGAACTGAAGCGCAAGAAAGTCACAGTCTATGATTATCCGGACGGAACGGTAGATATCCGCTACGAAGGGCAATCCCTCCCCTTCTCTATTTTCGACAAGGTTCGGCAGGTCGATCAGGGGGCAATCGTATCCAACAAACGTCTTGGTGCGGTGTTGAGTTTCATCAAGGAAGAACAGAAAGAGAAAGGATTAAAGCGCAGTAAGAAAGCACCTTCGAGGCGGGCCCAACAACAATCGCAGCGAGAACGACCGAGCAATCCAGCTGTCACACAGGCAAAGTAGCATTCTGAAATACAGGACATTTCTAAGTTGCAGACAGTTAGGACATTTCTAACTTGCATTAACA
>NZ_JAAQPI010000059.1 GCF_011683955.1 Pseudomaricurvus alkylphenolicus | reverse complement strand
CTGCCCCCATTGACGCCCACAAACGCGGCCGCGTCATTGGCTCCCAAGGTCAGCAGATCGGTGTCCACCTGGGCGCCATCCGACAAGGTCATCTGGCGGCTCGATTTGAGCAACGCAAAACCACCACTGACGCTGAAGAAATTAGCGATGTTGACGTTCAGCTCGCCACTGGCCTGCAACAGCTCGCCGGCGGCGGCGTCCATATCAAACTGCAGACTCTCATCGGGCCCGATGGCCACCGTCAGCGCCTGAGCGGCGTAGTCCACCAGCGAACCGTCGCTGCCCGCCTGGTTGATCACTACTTCCAAGGTACTCGCTTCGATCACCAGATCGTCGCCACCCCCCAAGAAGCCTGCGCTGCCGGCGTCGGCTTTCAGACTGTGCCATTGACGAGTGCTGTCGGCCTGGTCGCTCATCAACGCCAGGGCCAGATCCACATCTTCCAGGGCAAAGCCCAGGGCTTCATCGGTGCCCGCATTAAGACCGGCAAAGGCATTGACGCCCTCGGCACCCAAGGTAATAAGATCAACGCTTACCTGTGAACCATCGTCCAGCGTGATCTGTTCGCTGGCCTTCTCGAAAGCAAAACCGCCATTAACACTGAAAAAATCAGCGACGTTGATGTCCAGATTACCCGACGCTCTCAGCAACTCGCCATCGCTGCCGTCCATCGTCAGTGTGATGCTGCTGTCCGGACCGGTGGAGACTTCCAGACTCTGGGCCGCGTAGTCCACCACCACACCATCGTTCGACGCCAGGTTAAGACTTACGCTCATGGTGTCACCGCCGATGGTGAGATCCTCAACCCCGACAAAAGCCGCACTATCCGCCTCGGCCTGCACGCTTGCCCACTGGCGCGCACCATCGTTTTGATCAGTGATCAGAGCCACCGCCAGATCCACGCCACTGAGCTCAAAACCGGTGGCGTCCTCGCTGCCCCCGTTGACACCCACAAACGCGGCCGCGTCATTGGCTCCCAAGGTCAGCAGATCGGTGTCCACCTGGGCGCCATCCGACAAGGTCATCTGGCGGCTCGATTTGAGCAACGCAAAACCACCACTGACGCTGAAGAAATTAGCGATGTTGACGTTCAGCTCGCCACTGGCCTGCAACAGCTCGCCGGCGGCGGCGTCCATATCAAACTGCAGACTCTCATCGGGCCCGATGGCCACCGTCAGCGCCTGAGCGGCGTAGTCCACCAGCGAACCGTCGCTGCCCGCCTGGTTGATCACTACTTCCAAGGTACTCGCTTCGATCACCAGATCGTCGCCACCCCCCAAGAAGCCTGCGCTGCCGGCGTCGGCTTTCAGACTGTGCCATTGACGAGTGCTGTCGGCCTGGTCGCTCATCAACGCCAGGGCCAGATCCACATCTTCCAGGGCAAAGCCCAGGGCTTCATCGGTGCCCGCATTAAGACCGGCAAAGGCATTGACGCCCTCGGCACCCAAGGTAATAAGATCAACGCTTACCTGTGAACCATCGTCCAGCGTGATCTGTTCGCTGGCCTTCTCGAAAGCAAAACCGCCATTAACACTGAAAAAATCAGCGACGTTGATGTCCAGATTACCCGACGCTCTCAGCAACTCGCC
>NZ_JAAQPI010000058.1 GCF_011683955.1 Pseudomaricurvus alkylphenolicus | reverse complement strand
CCCCCTGTGTCAGGATAGATGTCACCCCCTAAATTGTTGAAAACTTGAACAGGGGGCTGATGAGGAATGAGTGAAACACTATTCACCAGAAAGGAAAGAAGCGGTACTTAAGAAGCTGTTGCCACCATACAATATGACTGTAGCAGAGGTGTCAGCGCAGGAAGGAATATCTCTCGGAGCCCTGTATAATTGGCGAAAGAAAGCCAGATTGAGTGGAACACCAGTGCCAGGACCGAGTAAGTCATCAGAAGAATGGTCAAGTGAAGCGAAGTTTGCCGTTGTTGTTGAGACGGCGCCCTTGAGTGAAGCTGAACTAAGCCAGTATTGCCGTGAGAAGGGGTTGTATCCCGAACAAGTAAAGTCCTGGAAACAAGGCTTCATTGACAGCCTCAACACCAGCCCTGAACGTAAGCGTGAAGAGCAGAAACAGGCGAAAGCGGACAAAAAGCGGGTTAGGCAGCTGGAAAAAGAGCTTCAACGTAAAGAGAAAGCCCTGGCGGAGGCCGCAGCGCTACTGGTGCTTAGAAAAAAGCTCAATGCTTTGTACGGGGAGGAGCCAGAGGACGACTAACCCCGCATGACGAACGACAGCAACTCGTCGAACTGATAAGAGAGGCGACAAAAGCTGGCTCCCGTTTGGCTCCGGCGTGCAAAGAGGCCGGTATCTGTTTACGAACCTATCGAAGATGGGTGAAATCTGACAGTCCGGTGCAAGCTGATCAGAGGCCGCTGGCAATGCGGCCAGAGCCGAGCAATAAGTTAACACCGGAGGAGGTTCAGCAGATATTGGAGGTCTGCAATCAGCCCGAGTACTCCAGTTTGCCGCCGTCTCAGATTGTACCAAAACTGGCCGACAAGGACGTTTATATCGCCAGTGAGTCGAGCTTCTATAGGGTGCTGCACTTGCATAATCAGGTGCACCACCGAGGCCGAAGTCGAGCGCAGGAGAAACGAGCGGCGCCGACGAGCTATAAGGCCACTGCTCCAAATCAGGTTTGGAGTTGGGACATCACGTATTGTGCCGCGAATGTACGGGGTAATTATTTCTACCTGTACATGATCATGGATGTCTTCAGTCGTAAAATTGTTGGGTGGGAAGTACACGATCGGGAATGTGGTGAATTAGCTGCGCAGCTATTGCAGCGTACAGTCATGCGGGAGCAGTGCTTTAAGAAGCCCATCGTTTTGCACTCGGACAACGGTGCTCCCATGAAGTCGATGACATTGAAAGCCAAGATGGAAGAATTGTGCATTACAGGATCTCATAGCCGTCCGCGGGTTAGCAATGACAATCCGTTTTCTGAGTCCCTGTTTCGTACAATGAAGTACTGTCCTCGATGGCCATCAGAAGGGTTCGAAAGCTTGGAGACTGCCCGGGACTGGGTAAATGGATTTGTACATTGGTATAACGAAGAGCACTGTCACAGTCGAATCGGCTTTGTAACGCCTGCACAACGCCACCGCTCTCAGGATGAACTGATCCTTAAGAATCGGCAGGAGGTTTATGCGAGGGCAAAGAGTAAGAACCCACACCGTTGGTCTGGAGAGGCTAGGAAGTGGGATTACATCAAAGAGGTCGAACTAAACCCGGATAACTCGGACCATGAGTGTGAGAAAGCAGCGTAAAAAATGAACTAATGGTGACATCTGTCTTGAAAAACGCCG
>NZ_JAAQPI010000057.1 GCF_011683955.1 Pseudomaricurvus alkylphenolicus | reverse complement strand
GGTTACAGTGGCACCGAGGAACTAGCCTTCAAATAAAAATAATGGTCTCCCCGTCGTTCGGAAAAGAAAGAGTAATCTCTACTCCCTCTGTAGTAGCTTCCAGTTCAACTTTTTCGTCGCTTATCTACACTATTCCCCACTGTAAGTGC
Source organism: Pseudomaricurvus alkylphenolicus (assembly GCF_011683955.1). Classification (GTDB taxonomy): domain Bacteria; phylum Pseudomonadota; class Gammaproteobacteria; order Pseudomonadales; family Cellvibrionaceae; genus Pseudomaricurvus; species Pseudomaricurvus alkylphenolicus. The sequence continues at coordinate 1,542 of NZ_JAAQPI010000057.1, read as the reverse complement.
TTTATTGAACCGATATGTTGAATCCGTCTATAAGGAGCTTAGGAATGAACCTCCCCAGCGACACAGCCGTGTCTTCGAGCGAACTACATGTATCCGTTGATTACGATCAGCTAGCGGATCTAATCGTCCAGAAACTGCGAAAAACTCCGCTTGATAAAGACGTGATATGGAACGCTGATGACTGCGCCGAGTACCTCAGGGTGAAACGCAGGCAGTTCATCGATCGAATATCGAAGAAACCTGGTTTTCCTATGCCACTGAACTGCGGGAGCAAATGGTTAAAATCCGAAGTGATAGCCTGGGTCAAGAAACGATAGTTGTAGCGGGCTCCATCACCATCAATGAAACCCGCCATTCACTGCTTCAATCCAACAATTCGGCAATGTGATGCGCTTTTTTGTTGTAGTAGGTCATCAGCTGGCGAATGTCTTTGTGTCCTGTAACACGAGCCAGATCCATTACCTCCAACTTCTGAGCCAAACGAGTCGTCCCCTCGTGGCGTGAATCATGAAACGTCAAGTCATCGAGGCCTGCCTGTTCCCTGGCTTTACGAAAGAGCGTACTGAGTGTACCCGAAGAAAGTCGGAACACTGGATCATCGTTAGGGAACGGCTCCAACCGCTTCAACAACCGAACAGCCTCTGTCGACAGCGGAACGGTTCGGGGGTGGCCGTTCTTGGTTTTCGGCAGAAACACGGTCCGCTTTTTGAAATCTATATCTGCCGCCCGAATAGAGCAGATCTCTCCCGCGCGCATTGCAGTTTCAAACGCAAACAACAGCGCTACCGCGACACGCTGGCACTGCATGGTCACCGCCCAATCCTCGCTATAGCTAAGCGGAATCAGCAACGCCTCGATTTCCTCTGGTTCGAACAAGCGCTCACGATGCGGTGGGTTCGAGGGGCACTTCAAATCTAGACCGAATTGTGCTCCATTAGATTCCAACGACGAGCTTGCGTCATCGTGTGGCGCAGTAGATTCAGCTCGCGATTCACCGTTGAGGACTGAACCGTTTTGAGCCTGTCCTCAATATAGTCTTCGAAATCCTCTCGCTTGAGATCGACCAATCGTTTTTCAGCGATCGGTAATTCCCGGAACTTGTCGATTCGACCCTGTTCCCAATCGGCCCCACCTTTAGTCGGCGAAATTTCTTTGGCGTATCGGTTGAGTAGCTGATCGAACGTAGCGCGCAGGTCCACGTTATCGCCAAGCAATGACAATTCCTGCTCGGTTTCTCTGGCCCAGGCGCTGGCCTGTGATTTGGTTTGAAAGGTTTTACTTTTGCGGTGGCCATTCAAAGTGATTTGCACCTGCCACTTGTCGCCCCGCTTCCGTACAGTCGCCATAATTCAAAATCCCTCTAAAGTCGCTTTTTTGTCGCGATTTTGTCGCGCGCGTCGCAGATATTATAGGGTTTTTAGTGGGAAGCTGGGTTTTTTGAAACGCCAAAATTACGCTGAAACCCGCGTGAAATGGGGCTTTGCGAGAAGTAGAGATTTAGCCGAAAAGGGTGATGGTACCGGAGGCCGGACTTGAACCGGC
>NZ_JAAQPI010000056.1 GCF_011683955.1 Pseudomaricurvus alkylphenolicus | reverse complement strand
TGCATGGTAGGGGAGCGTTCTGTAAGCCGCTGAAGGTGAACTGTGAGGTTTGCTGGAGGTATCAGAAGTGCGAATGCTGACATGAGTAACGATAAGGGGAGTGAAAAACTCCCCCGCCGGAAGACCAAGGTTTCCTGTCCAACGCTAATCGGGACAGGGTTAGTCGGCCCCTAAGGCGAGGCAGAAATGCGTAGTCGATGGGAAGCAGGTTAATATTCCTGCACTTTGTGTAACTGCGATGGAGGGACGGAGCAGGCTAGGCCAGCGCGGCGTTGGTTGTCCGCGTTTAAGCGCGTAGGTTGAGATCTTAGGCAAATCCGGGATCTTAAGACTGAGACGTGATGACGAGACTCTCTTATGAGAGTTGGAGTGGTTGATGCCATACTTCCAAGAAAATCTTCTAAGCTTCAGGTTACACAGAACCGTACTCCAAACCGACACAGGTGGTCAGGTAGAGAATACCAAGGCGCTTGAGAGAACTCGGGTGAAGGAACTAGGCAAAATAGCACCGTAACTTCGGGAGAAGGTGCGCCGGCTTTGGTGATGGGACTTGCTCCCTAAGCTGAGGCTGGTCGAAGTGACCAGGTGGCTGCAACTGTTTATTAAAAACATAGCACTCTGCAAACACGTAAGTGGACGTATAGGGTGTGACGCCTGCCCGGTGCCGGAAGGTTAATTGATGGGGTTAGCTTCGGCGAAGCTCTTGATCGAAGCCCCGGTAAACGGCGGCCGTAACTATAACGGTCCTAAGGTAGCGAAATTCCTTGTCGGGTAAGTTCCGACCTGCACGAATGGCGTAATGATGGCCACGCTGTCTCCACCCGAGACTCAGTGAAATTGAAATCGCGGTTAAGATGCCGTGTTCCCGCGGCTAGACGGAAAGACCCCGTGAACCTTTACTACAGCTTTGCACTGAACTCTGAGCCTATTTGTGTAGGATAGCTGGGAGGCTTTGAAGCGGTGGCGCCAGCCATCGTGGAGCCGTCCTTGAAATACCAGCCTGGTATGTTTGGGGTTCTAACTCAGGTCCGTTATCCGGATCGAGGACAGTGTATGGTGGGTAGTTTGACTGGGGCGGTCTCCTCCCAAAGAGTAACGGAGGAGCACGAAGGTACGCTAATCATGGTCGGAAATCATGAGTTTAGTGCAATGGCATAAGCGTGCTTGACTGCGAGACTGACACGTCGAGCAGGTACGAAAGTAGGTCATAGTGATCCGGCGATTCTGAATGGAAGGGTCGTCGCTCAACGGATAAAAGGTACTCCGGGGATAACAGGCTGATACCGCCCAAGAGTTCACATCGACGGCGGTGTTTGGCACCTCGATGTCGGCTCATCACATCCTGGGGCTGAAGCCGGTCCCAAGGGTATGGCTGTTCGCCATTTAAAGTGGTACGCGAGCTGGGTTTAGAACGTCGTGAGACAGTTCGGTCCCTATCTGCCGTGGGCGTTGGAAAGTTGAGAAGAGTTGCTCCTAGTACGAGAGGACCGGAGTGAACGAACCACTGGTGTTCGGGTTGTGATGCCAATCGCATTGCCCGGTAGCTACGTTCGGACGGGATAACCGCTGAAAGCATCTAAGCGGGAAGCCTCCTTCAAGATAAGCTTTCCCTGGGACTTTGAGTCCCCTGAAGGGCCGTTGAAGACTACGACGTTGATAGGCTGGGTGTGGAAGCGTTGTGAGGCGTTGAGCTAACCAGTACTAATTGCCCGTGAGGCTTGACCATATAACTGA
>NZ_JAAQPI010000055.1 GCF_011683955.1 Pseudomaricurvus alkylphenolicus | reverse complement strand
TTGAGGCGGCTGAAACTGGGGAACAGGCTGAGGGTCGCCGCCAGGGTTTCTTCGACAATCGGCAAGTTGCCTCGCTGTCCGTAGGAGGGATGGCGATCGGCGCCTCCGCCGATGAGGATTTCGCCGCGATCCGACTGGCTGACATAGGCGTGGGCAGCGCCGGAAAGCACGACGCCGTCGAGGCAGGGTTTCACCGGCTCGCTGACCATGGCCTGCAGGGGCTGGCTGGTGATCGGTAGATTCAATCCCGCCATTGCGCCCAGAACACTGGTGTGGCCGGCCACCGTCATGGCCACTTTGTCGGCCTTGATGTAACCCAGATTGGTTTCCACCCCCTGGATACGGTTGCCCGACTGCCTGAAGCCTTTTACCTCACAGCCCTGGATAATGTCGACGCCAAGATCGTCCGCGCCCCGGGCAAAGCCCCAGGCCACCGCATCGTGACGGGCGACGCCGCCGCGGCGTTGTATAAACCCGCCCCAGATCGGGTAGCGGGCATTGCGGGAAGTATCGATCAGCGGCATATGTTCCTTGACCTGATCGGCCGTCATCATCTCCGCATCGACACCCTGCAGCTGCATGGAATTGGACCAGCGCTCCAGCATCTCCATATCGTGGCGACTGTGGCCCAGTGTCAGAATCCCCCCCTGGCTCAACATGACGTTGTAGTTGAGATCCAGCGACATTCGCTCATAGAGCTTGAGGGAGTGCTCGAAAAAATCAGTACTCTCCGGATAAAAGTAGTTGGATCGCACCACGGTGGTGTTACGACCGGTATTGCCGCCGCCGATCCAGCCCTTCTCCAGCACCGCCACATTGGTGATGCCATGCTGTTTGGCCAGGTTATAGGCGGTTGCCAGGCCGTGACCGCCGCCACCGATGATCACTACATCGTATTTCTTTTTGGGCTCCGGACTGCGCCACGCCTGTGGCCAGTGCTTGTGGCCACTGAACGCGTGTTTCACCAGTTGGAGCAGTGAGTACTTTTCCATTGTTCTGCCTTTGAATTGGATTCGCTCTTCTAGAAACCGCTGGTCAACGTAGGTCGGATTAGGTGCGAAGCGCCGTAATCCGACACTGACCACTGTTACAGAATCACCGTGCGATGGCCGTTCATCAGCACCCGCTCCTGGCAGTGCAGTTTGACAGCGTGGGACAAGGCGGTGGCCTCGATATCGTGACCGGCATGCACCATCTCCTCGGCGGTCATGCGGTGATCGATGGGCTTGACCTCCTGAACAATAATAGGTCCTTCGTCCAGATCTGCCGTGACATAGTGGGCGGTGGCACCAATCACCTTCACGCCGCGCTCATGGGCCTGGTGATAGGGCTTGGCCCCCTTGAAGCTGGGCAGGAAGGAGTGGTGGATATTGATCGCCCGGCCTTCCAGTTTTGCACACAGGTCATCGGACAGAATCTGCATATAGCGCGCCAACACCAGCAGATCGACCTTGTAGGTGTCCATCAGATCCAAGATCTGGGCCTCCTGCTGAGGCTTGGTGTCCTTACTGATGGGCAAGTGGTGATAAGGCAGGCCGTAAAACTCCGCCATGGCACGACAATCGTCGTGATTGGAGATCACTCCAGCAATATCAATTTCCAGCGCGCCCGATTTCCACTTGGTCAGCAACACATTCAGGCAGTGATCGTACTTAGACACGGCCAGTAAGACGCGCGGCTTATAGGTCGTCGGCCGGATGGTGTAGTCCATCTCCAACGCCGAGGCCAGCTCCGCCAGAGCCTGCTTAAACTCAACAATGGTGACCTTCATGTCGCGGTCATCAAACACAGTGCGGGAGAAGAAGGTGTTGGTCTGCTGGTCACTGTAGTGGGAAATCTCGGTAATAAACGCCCCCAGATCCTGCATTAAACCGGA
>NZ_JAAQPI010000054.1 GCF_011683955.1 Pseudomaricurvus alkylphenolicus | reverse complement strand
ACCGGTATTTCTTCCTGATCATGAACACCACTTTTGCTACCGTGCAATTGATACGAAACACTAACGTAATGATCATGAAAATCAGCTCTAACACCAACAATCTGTGTTAAATCACCCTTCTTCCAATAGTACTTATCCTCAGCACCAGGGACAGGATTATCAGTTTTAAAAATAAACTGAAGCCCCAATAGAGAATCCAAACCACAATCGTTAATCATCATAAAAAACCTCCTTTTTTTTGCATCAAAAAGCTGACCACAGAATTAAGACCTCTATCACGAAGCCAGGACTCAACACCATCAAAACCTTCAGTTTCAGCAAGATCTAGAATGTAAGACCTTGCATCCAACTCTACAATTCTCGACCAAGCAAAATGCTCCAAACTAATCACCAGCTCCGATTCTTCAGCATCAGACTCAGCAATCTGCTCATCGCTTTCTTCCTCGCAAAGACAACGTTTTTTCAGTCCTTGCGACCAAAAAACCGAAGCTCTACCCTTGAAAGCAAGAGAATATTCATTGAATAATTCTCCGGCTTTCCTATCTCCACTTCCGTATAAAGACGCCAGCTGAAACGGATGCAAAAGCTCTTTTGAAGCCTTAGAAAGTGGATTGGTAAGCTCCCTATCCACACCCCAGCCCAAATATTTTTTATCATCCTGCTTGGCCAAATAATCCGAAGTAGTAGCGTTGTCTTTAACGTCTACAGCGTGAATTCTGAAAGACCTAACTTTCCCCCTGGGAAGAAGCCCATATTTACGGCAAGCCGCCTCCCATCGACGCAGCACTTCGTGCTTTAGCGCCGCTGCATCGGCACAGGCGTCTACGATCCAAAGTTCATGAGTGTGGTTATGCCATCCGTTGGATCCATAAAGGGTCTCGAGTGCCCTGATAACCCCCTGAAGACTGTAGTCTGACTTAATCCTCTGCCAAACCTTGCCAGACCTGAGGTACTTAAGAGCCTTTGCGAAGCTGCCTAGAAGGTCAGAGCAGGTTTGATAGGCATAATGGGGAGTGGTGAAGGAAACCATGACCACCTTAAACCCGCTGCTATATGCCCAGGAAACGCCCTGAGAGATCTCCTGACGCCTTTTCTCCATAATCTTGACCGAGCACACCGGACAGTCCCAAACGCTGCCACAGGACGTCACATTGCGATAGAAAGCCTTTAAGTGGACAACATCCCTCATAACATCGACGGTAGGCTTAACCCTAACCCTATGGCATTTCACCACCCTACGAAGCTTGTTATAAACCTCGAAATTGGGGTTATCAGGATCAAAGTCAGATTTAGCAATAATCAGCTTGCGAATGACGTTTTGAAGAGAGTATCGATCTGCCCGGAGGCCGCGTGAGACGTGGCTTTCAGGGTGTTCAGTAGTGGCCTGGGGTGAAGAAGATTTCGTGTTTATACCTAGGGGCTCTCCGAGCCCACTAGAACCAGCCCCCAAACAGGGTATAATTCCATTCATATCACAGGTTCCTTATCAACCTTGTGGTATTCCTAAAACCCTCGGAGATTGCCGTCTCCGGGGGTTTGTTATTTAAGTTCCGTGACAATCCTATCCAGCTATCAAGGACACCGCAAGAACAACCGAGTGAGAAAGCAATTTGCTATCAAACCGACCTGAACCACCTAGACCAGGTCAAGCTTTTGCTATCACAAATCATCAACCTTACTGACAAGACTAGGCCTAGCAATCTTCCTAAGAACCAGCAACCGAGCATCAGCACTTTTAGCAACAAGCCCTTCACGGATCGCAGATCTGATAGAAGCACGAGCTTTAGACTCATCCCCCAGAGAAGCCACAAACAGACGCCACATGTAATCATCCAACGATACCGAGACCCGAACACCACCCTTACCCTTACCATCAACAACCATAACAACCTCCAAAGAAAAGCATAAACAATTATGACACATAAATAATTATGACACATAAATAA
>NZ_JAAQPI010000053.1 GCF_011683955.1 Pseudomaricurvus alkylphenolicus | reverse complement strand
TGGTGGCAACAGCTTCTTAAGTACCGCTTCTTTCCTTTCTGGTGAATAGTGTTTCACTCATTCCTCATCAGCCCCCTGTTCAAGTTTTCAACAATTTAGGGGGTGACATCTATCCTGACACAGGGGGAGATCAGCTCGCCCCAAATTCTTGAATATATACCGAAATTCGTATTATCTACTAGAGTCGTCTTTAAAGTTAAAACGGTATTTCCATCCGGGTTTTCGGAAATAAAGTACCCGCCTGTAAGAGGTGAAAAGTATTCACCACCTAGTTTTACGTGCTTATCTAATGCGTGATCCGGAATTATGCCAGGATCAATATCAAACGAGTAAGTCATTTCTCCATTTGGCTCCCAAGAAGTAATAACTTCTTTAAATACCACACCCTTTTCCCATTCACTTGTTCTAACAGCGCCAATTCCATCCGCATTCATACTCGCTTTAATTGGTTGGGGCACCCCAATTAAAGAAGTCAGAGATATCCCCATTTCATCAGGTTTTATATATGCCACCCTCCCGAGCTGCTGCCAAACTACATTCGGAGGCGCATGAATGGTAATTCTATTTTCAACAGTATAAGTACTTGATAATTGAATAAAGTTGACTTCGATAGGAGCGATAAGGAGAGGAAATAGCGCTACTGACAGCAATGTCGAATTCCGTTTTTCGAAATATTGATATAGATAACCAGCGGTTACCCCACCCAAGCTAGAGCAAAGCATAAATGCAGGTAAAGCCATTGCCACACAGATACTTCCTTCCATTAAAGTTACAACGGTCGCTAGTAAGAAGAAGAAAATTGGCTGCCATGAAACGGTTATCATTTTCCCTAAAGTGAGACTCGGTTGAACCTTACATTCAAAGTGTACACGTATGAATCCAATAACAAAGGGAACGAAAAACATAAAAGAAACGGTTACGACTCCACCAAGATTACGTAAGACATCTAGTTCCCATAAAACTCTAATAGAAAGGCCGTATAGGACACCTAAAATTATTCCAATGTACTTGGGTAGCTTCGTATTCATTTTCTACTCATGACCCCCTTAGCAGGGGTGGCCTTGGAGCCAACTGCTTTGCGCGATAATGGCGAAGCCGTGCGCAAAGGAGACAGCGGAAAAGAAGTCCAGCGCGCATCGCTCTCGTGCCTGCCTGCGATTGTTATGACTACTAGCGAAATAGTTCATACCAAGCGTCATCGCATGTTTTGGCAGATACGTTAACCAACCACTTTTTCTCGTATTTCTCAGACCCATACTCTTCCCTTATTTCGATTTCCTTCGGCAACCACCTTCTCGTTACAGTAACGCTTCTATCGCAATAGTCGATTTCATTGCTGTGATTTTTTGTTTGTAACAGCCCCCCGTCTTTGTCCAATACGAAGTATGCGAATCTGGACAAACCGGAGTTGCTACCCGCAAAGATCATACTGCCCTCAGCAAACGGCTTAATAACATCAAACGTTAGATTCCTATAGTTTGCCAGCTCTATTCCCTTACGTAATACCTTTACCGAATATAGGGGATAATGTTGATTTTCTGTTGTGTCTACCGTTTTGACTATCGTCAAGTCGCCAAAGTGAAAATCTTCTGATTCTATAGCCTTAGGAAAATACCATGTATCCGCAAAAGCGCCGTAAGAGAGAAATGGGAATAGAATTATAAGAATGATTCTCATCTCGTTACTCGACTGTCATAACGCCGTGCGCAGCAGCGAGTCCAGCCCGCCTGCGGGCGATTGTGCCGCAGCTTGTTATGGATTTTTAATTTCATCTAATTCAACTTCATTAAGAACTTCGTGGTATCGCAAAAGCGAAACGAAGGATATGACCATGATAAAGCCGACTGTTATCCAATTAATTTCCCACCCGTTTCTACCAAGATAAAACTTGTCGATAAGTGTGTCGGCAGCAATTGCGGCAGAGCTGGCCCCCTTCCTTTGAACAGCTCATCCCCATTCTATAAGTGGATCCACGCCAAGGTTTAAGCCACCAGGGAAAGCGGCGTTGTATTGAAGTAAACCTCATCCGGTGTTTTCCGGTCAAGGC
>NZ_JAAQPI010000052.1 GCF_011683955.1 Pseudomaricurvus alkylphenolicus | reverse complement strand
ATAACAATCGTAGGCAGGCACGCGCGCGTTGCGCGCTGGACGTCCTTTCCGCTGTCTCCTTTGCGCATGGCTTCGCCATTATTGCGCAAAGCAGCCAGCTCCAAGGCCGCCCCTGCTACGGGCGTTATGCAATACCGCAGCTCTAGTTGGTAATCACTAACAAAATTGCGCGATTCTCGGCTTTCTGGGTTCGTACCAGCCCCAAAATAGGGTACACTCAACAGCATTGTGACAACGTGGCACCAGCGGAAGGTCCGTCGTCAAAACCATCTCCTTCCGTCCGCTCTCCAGGGCACGTACCACCTGTCATTGATTATTAACCATTGCGGTCCGTATTCATCAGTGCCAACCGCGAGAGTAGGGCTTTGTAGTGAGGGGCAGTGTTGTGCATAACAATCGCAGGCACGCGCGCGTTGCGCGCTGGACGTCCTTTCCGCCGTCTCCTTTGCGCATGGCTTCGCCATTATCGCGCAAAGCAGCCAGCTCCAAGGCCGCCCCTGCTACGGGCGTTATGAACTGACGTAATTCTGGTTGGTATCCACTAACAAATCATGCGCCATTCTAACCTTTCCGGGTTCTTACCAGCCCCAAAATAGGGTACACTCAAGAGCATTGTGACAACGTGGTACCAGCGGAAGGTCCGTCGTCAGAATTACCTCCTTCCGTCCGCTTTCCAGGGCACGCATCACCTGTCATTGAACATTAATCATTGCGGTCCGCATTCATCAGTGCCAACCGCGAGAGTAGGGCTTTGTAGTGAATTACAGTGCTGTGCATAACAAACGTAGCCAGGCACGCGCGCGTTGCGCGCTGGACGCCCTTTCCGCAGTTTGGTTTGCGCATGGCTTCGCCATTTTTGCGCAAACCAAACTACTCCAAGGTCGCCCCTGCTACGGGCGTTAAAAAGCACCATGATCGACTTCATCCAAAGCGTCACTGAAAAGGAAATTCTCTACATCGCAAATCGTGACTATGGTGATAGTGCTGATGAATATCGTGACCTTCTTAAAAAGGTTATATTTAATCAATCATGTATCATGACGCTGGAACAGCACTATAGCCCTGGAGAGGTTATTGCTCTTTGTTCCAGCTACCCTGAATATGGACATGAGCGAGAATTCTGCATCTGCTTACTGTTGTATATTATTAATCGCGGTGTTTTCGGGGCCAATAATCTGGCGGCACAGCTGGAAGCTAATGAAAGTCTTTACAGAAGCTTGCCTGAAAAATATTCAACATTAGTATTCGATGCCTATAAATGGGCAGGGTTTTAACAAGCGGCTGTAGTCGCCATGCGCAAGCGCATGGCTGGGACGGCCTTTCCGCTGCTTCGCAGCTCCAAGTCCGCCCCTAAGCCGGGCGTTAGGCTGTCCTAGTATTGGAGTTTTAATTGAAGCTAGTATTTTCGCTTTTATTGATTGGGGTAGGGTTGTTTCAGACAATTGTCTACCTGCGGCTTAAGAAAACGTTTAATCGTTGGCCTACAGTTGCGGGAGAAATTACTCATTCACGTTTACTTAATCAAATGGATGCGGAAGGAAAGAATGTACTTGAAGCCATAATCTACTTTAAGTACAACTTCAGAGGCAAAGAGTATGAGTCTAATACTCCAGCATTGAGAGGCTATGACTTCTTCCCTTCATTTGATTATGAACATGGATTGGTAAAGAAGTACCCCAAAGGTGAGGTGGTCAATTTAAAGGTTCATCCTAATGAGCCAAATCTAGCTTATCTTGAGGTGGCTCCATTCAGCAAAATATCTGCTGCGCTAGCTCCCTTAGGAATAATTTTATTGGTGGCGTACTATGTTTGGCTCGGTGAACTGGCTTTTTAGCCTAACAAGGGCAGGCAAAATCGCCCGCAAAAGACGCGGGCTGGACTCGCTAATCGCTCGCCTTTGCTGCCGGCGTTAAGCACTTAAACCATGAAAGTCATACTAGTTCTATTGATAAGTTTCGTTCTTTTAGGTTGCCAGTCTTTAGACAACAGCTGCAACCCTAAGCATCGGGATTATCTACTCATTGAAAACCCTGAGCCCAAATATCCTCGCGAAGCATATTCTCAAGGTGTCGAAGGCTGGTCAGTTGTTTCAGTCACTATCACAACGGATGGCAGTACCAAGGACATACGAGTAATTGATGCTGAGCCTAAAGCCATATTTGATATAGTCTCCATAAAAGCAGCCAGTAAAATGGAGTTTTTACCAAGAATCATCGCTTGCCAGGCAATTGAGGTTTATGACGTGCAATATAAATATACTTTTGAGATTGCAGATAGTGCTTAACAAGTTTATCAACCATAGAGCTGGCCCCCTTCCTTTGAACAGCTCATCCCCATTCTATAAGTGGATCCACGCCAAGGTTTAAGCCACCAGGGAAAGCGGCGTTGTATTGAAGTAAACCTCATCCGGTGTTTTCCGGTCAAGGC
>NZ_JAAQPI010000004.1 GCF_011683955.1 Pseudomaricurvus alkylphenolicus | reverse complement strand
AATTCGGGTGAGTGGTTACGACGTGGTCGTCTAGCCATGGTAAATCTCCTGTTCATGGGCACTACCGTGCCCTAAATCAGGCGAAGATTCCACTTATGGAGCTGTCCATATTTCCGGGGCCGGCTCTGTAGCAGGTGGTCGGGCCGACAAATTTCCAGCCGCGCTTTTTAAGATCTTTAGACATCACCTTGGATTCAACTGACGTTGACGCCGTTTGCGGCTCAGCTACCGTTTCAGGCTCGTAACTCCAAAAATAGGCCGCCAGCGAGCCCTCCTGCGCCACCATTTCCAGCGCCCGTTGAGCGTTGTTGATCACCGCCTCGATCTTGCCCCGGTGGCGGACAATGCCTTCGTCCTTGAGCATTCGTTCCACGTCCTTCTGTTTGAACTTCGCCACCTTGTGAAAATCAAATTGGTGAAAAGCTTTGCGGAAGTTCTCTCGCTTGGCCAAAATTGTGCGCCAGCTCAGGCCGGACTGAAAACCTTCGAGGCAGATTTTTTCAAACAGACGTTGATCGTCCGAGACGGGGAAACCCCACTCTGTGTCGTGGTAGTCAATATACTCGTCTGTGGCGATACACCAACGACAGCGAGGTTTGCCATCCGCCCCAGTGGCGATATTTTCCATTACCTTGTTCTCCCTCAATCTATCGATTTTCCTACGATCTTTGTCAAGCCTTGGCTCGTTGCCAGGACAAGCATACTCCGCTCCGGTGACGCTGCCCAGCCCAAAAAGGTATGAATGAAAGGTAGTATTACTGCTGCAACCACTGAGTCGGGCTCATGCCGAACTGCGCTTTAAACGCGCGGGCAAAAGCACTGGCACTGCCATATCCCACGGTATCGGCAATAATCGGAGTGGGCTTGCCTTCTTTTAGCAGCGTCTGGGCGATACTCAGTCGCCAATGACTCAGATAAGCGCCAGGGGTTACCCCCACCACCTCGTGAAATCGGGCGGCAAATCTCGCTCTCGACATGGTTGCCATGGACGCCAATTCCTCCAGACTCCAGGGTCGCTCCGGATTTTTGTGAATGGCATTGATGGCCTTGGCCAGCTTGTCGTCCGCAAGGCCTGCGAGAAGGCCTGTCGAGAGCTGCCCTTGGTCCATCAGTGCGCGCAAGGCTCGAATCCACACCACCTCCATCAATCGGTCAAGAATGGCCTGGCGACCACAATGGTTGTCGAATGCCTCTGCAAACAAAAGGTTCAGCAAGTCTTCCAGGTCGTTATGTTCCTGCAAGTCCATGGTCACTACGGAGGGCAGCGACAACACCAATGGATTGATCACGCCGGCACCCAGTTGGAAGGAGGCACAAACCATATTGACGTCGTCGCTGCGGGGCAGAATCTGGTGCTCGGTGGAATGCATGTAAAAGAACATCGCGGGGGCATTGAGGGTCAAGGGGTCGTGGGATTCAGACGTCACCTCAATTTGACCGCGCTGCAGGATGTGCAGGTAGCCCATGCCCTGCGGGTCTACAAAGTCTGCGGTCTCACACACGCTGCCGGATTGAAACACCCTGGCCTGCAATTGAAAGCGTTTAAGGATATCCACCAATCGATCAGCCACAACGAGACTCCTGGTATAAATATTTAGACATTAGGATACCAAAAGTCTCTACCGTTCTGTCAATATTCTTCCACGCCCTGAGCAGATCGCAGCAGCGATGCCGGGGCCTTATTAGCCTCAATGCTTACAAACCCTGAAAGTCTACGAATGATAGGAGCACAAAATGCCCCGTATTTCTCCGGTAAACCTGCAAACCACCGACCCTCAAACCCGCGCCACCCTGGAAGGGGTCAAGGCCAAGATCGGAATGGTACCCAATCTATACGCCACCTTTGCTCAATCCCCCGCCGTCCTGCAGGCATTTCTGGGGTTTGGTGAAGCACTTACTGGCGGTCGCTTGAATGCCGCCCAACGGGAAATAATCGCGCTTGCCGTGGCGCAGACCAATGAGTGCCACTATTGCTTATCGGCCCACACGCTGGTGGGCAAAGGTGCGGGCCTGTCTTCAGAGCAAATGATGGAAGCGCGCAAGAAGTACAGCAATGATCCGCTGGCACTGTTGGCTCGATCGATCGTTGAACGGCGCGGTGCTCTGGCGGATGAGGAAATCAAACTGGCAAAATCCGCCGGGTTTGATGACGAGCTGTTGGTTGAAATTACTGCGGTTGTCACTTTGAACCTTTTGACCAATTACACCAATCACCTGGCGGACACGGATATCGATTTTCCTCCGGTTGATCCCAATCTCTAACACCTCTTTTAGGTGTTTTTAACCTTATTGCACCGGGCTCCATCACTGGAGCCCGGCCGCTGATAATTGGAGCCTCCCATGAGATTCTTAATTACTTTGTTATTGGCCTTAGGTACGGCTTGTTCCTTCGCCGACGCCAAAGCCTTGAAAAAAGCAACCTACTCTCAATTTGTGGATAAGGCGGGCAATATTACGCTGCCCCGGAATTATCGCGCCTCCTGGACTCATTTGGGCTCCTGGTTGGTGGCGGACCCCAAGTCCCCCGGCCACGGATTTCATGATGTGTATATGCAGCCTCTGGCGGCAGAACACTATCGTAAGACCAAGCAGTTTCTGGATGGCGCTGTGATTATCAAGGAGGTTCGAAAAGTCAAAGAGGGTGCTCAAACAACCGGACTGGCTCAGTGGGCGGGTGAAACCAATATCTGGTTTGTGATGGTTCGCGATACACAAGGAAGGTTCAAGGGCAACGCGGATTGGGCCGAACGCTGGGGCTGGGCACTGTTTGAAAGCAAGAGCATGACCAGTGCTGGAATGATGACCGATGTTTCCGGCGGCTTTGAGACTACCTGTAAAGGCTGTCATTTGCCGGCCCAAGATACCGATTGGGTATTTATAGATGGTTATCCGACCTTAACCGAGTAACGATTTGGATTAATCGTAGTGCCGCTCAAACCAGTCTTGCAGGAACTCAATGCAGTGAACCAGTTTGGGTTGCACGAATTTGCGGTTGGGGTACAGCGCGTAAAGGGTTAGCGAGGGACGCTCAGCTTTGGGCAGAATTTCCTGGAGCGTCCCTGTCTTAAGCCCTTGTCGCGCGATAAAGCTGGGCAGAAACCCGATACCAAGCCCGTCTTCAATAGTCTGGCGCATGAATAGGGTATTGTTGACCTTGAGGGTGCCCGATACATCAATCCCTTTACCCAACGGCCAATGACTGCCTCCGCGAAAATAGCTGTACACGAAACAATTGTGCTTATTCAGATCCTCCACTGTGCGAATCTTAGGATTTGACGCCAGATATTCCGGGGAAGCGCACACCTGATACTGAAATTTCGTGAGTTCTTTGCCGATATAACTGGAGTCAAAGGGCTGGCTTGAGGCTCTGAAGCCCAGATCGAAGCCGTGCTCCACCAGATCAAGGCTTTCGTCCCCCAGTTGGATGTCCAGTTCGATGTCTGGATAAGCCCGCATATAACTGGAGAACATTTTCGACAGCTCAATGATCCCCAGCGCCATAGGGGCATTGATGCGCAGTTTGCCACTGGGATTGGATTGCATGTGCTGAACATAGGCATCGGCGCCATCCAATTGACTGAGGATCTCCCGGCAGCGTTGCAGGTAACCCTCACCAATGGATGTGAGTTGTTGGCCTCGGGTGGAGCGGTGCATCAAACGGGTACCGAGGTCGTCCTCCAGGCGCCGAATTTCTTTGCTGACCATGGAAGTAGTGACATTGAATTCATCGGCAACCGCGGTGAAGCTGCCGGCATCTGCCAATCTGACAAACAGTTTCATGGCTCGCAGTTTGTCCATCGTTGCTGCCTGCCTCTTTTATTTTTTCCAAATTGTTCACAGTGTATCAACATTATTGCCATTACTTAAACACTGGATTTGCGCGAGACTAACGTCATCCGCGGAATCACCCACCCTAAGCCCCACTGCGAGGTTAGCCCATGTACACCCTGTATTTTCTGCCCGATGCCTGTTCCTTAGCGACCCACGCCATACTTCACGAGCTGGATTTGCCCATTACCTTGATTAACAAGCAGGACGTCGAGGATTTCACCACTCTCAACCCGGTTGGAACCGTACCCGTATTGGTAGAAAAAGAGCCAGTCGATCAGCAGTTGGCGGGTAACGACCCAACCTCCCTGCGTGAAGGTGTTGCCATTCTGTTGCATATTCTGAGTAAACACGAAAACGACCTGCTCCCGGCCAATGGGATTGCGCGACAGAGGGCGATTGAAAATATGGCCTTCGCCAACGCCACCATGCACCCGGCCTATGGTCGGCTCTTTTTTGCGGAGCATCAGTTATCGGAGCCGGAAGCCAGACGACAGGTGTTTATGCAAGCGGCCAACGCCATTAACAAGTTGTGGGCGGTGGTGGAAACCAAGCTCGACAACCAGCCATACCTGGGTGGTGATCACCCGTCACCAGCGGACTTTATGCTGGCGGTTTATTCCCGTTGGGGTGAGGCGTTTCAGGTCAATATACAAATTGGCCCAAACACCAGCGCCATGATCAAACGTGTGATTGCCCGTGACAGTTTCCAGAAAGCCTTGCAATGGGAAGCCGACTATAAGGCCGCGGCGTAAGGATTGGCGGAATGGATGATAGAACTTACATCACCCAAATGATTGAGCAGTATCTCGAAGGACTCTATCGCGGTGATACGGAGATGCTCAACGTTTTATTCAGTGCCGAATGTGTTCTCAAGACTCCCGGTGTGAGAAGAACCATGACGGCTTGGTTGCAGGATGTGGCCACCCGATCTAAACCAAAAGATATCGGACATTCACGCCAGGAAGGAGTGATAGCTCTCGATATCGAGGGGGACCAGGCCATGGCGAAAGTGGAGTGCTCACTGCCCTCTGGTCATTTTTTGGATTATCTGGGATTTTTGCGAGAAGAATCCGGTTGGAAAATCGTTAACAAGATGTACGCGTTAAAGCCTTGAAACACATTGCTAAATGGAGACAACAGAACCATGCCTTACGTAAATATTAAAATTACCGACGAAGAAGTGACTCGGGAGCAAAAGCAGCGGCTGATTGAGAACACAACTCAGATGTTAGTGGAAATTCTCGATAAGAACCCCGCCACCACTCATGTTGTGATCGACGTTGTGCCTACGGATAATTGGGGTGTATCCGGTAAGACGGTTACGGAGCTTCGCAATCCTGGTTAGATCTACATTGCCACCCTGAAATTTTTCCGAGCGTAGGGATTAGGCGAAGCCGTCGTCTAGAGCGCCTACTGTTAGAATCCACCTTGGTTGTGGCAAATTTCTGAACATTGGTGGATTACGGCTTCGCCTAATCCACCCTACGTCAGTCCAGGAAAAGAGACACCAAGCTACAAGCTACGATTTTGAAAACCAGAGTTTGTTCAGCCAGTGATCCAGCGAAAGCAACCCTCCCCCATACACCACAACCTGTGCCAAAAGTACTCCCCAGAGCACGTGAAGATACATGGCCGCTGGAGCAATTTCCGCGAGACTGATAACCGCTACAACGTTTACTACTGACAACGCCAGCGCGGCGAAGCGGGATAACAGCCCTGCTACCAATAACACCGGAAAGACAATCTCGCCAAAAGTACCCAAATAAGCGGCCAGTTCAAACGGCAGAAAAGGAACCTGGTACTCCTCTTCAAACAGAAACAGTGTGGTATCCCAATCCTGCAGTTTGGTTAGTCCCGCATAGAAGAACACCTTGGCGATATAGAGGCGAATGGCCAATACGGCTATCGAGTGAAGTTTGTCCAGGCCGCGTGAGGCCAGTCGATAATAATCAAAGAATTGATGAGCCAGTTGAGTCATGGGTGTATCCTCCATTAATGGGTTTCAGTCAGCCGTTCAATCCACTGGTTTTCCAGCGCCGTGGACAGCCATTGGGGAAAGTCAAAATCCGAGTGTACGTCCAGCAGTTCGCCAAGACTTAGCCCCTCGCGAATGTCGGCCAGCCACAGATATTCTGCGGCGGTCATCCGTTGCAGGCGGGGACGATCATCTTGCTGATGGATGATCAGATAACATCTGCCCTGGTGTGCTTGCAGTTCATCCGCAAGATTATGTGTGTTCAGGTCATTGTCCTGGTGAGCCCGCCAGATAATATCCACGGGGTAGTCACTGGCCATGACGTGAATACTGGATGCCAGTTGAATGTGCAGTTTTTCTATGGGGGAATCCGCCAATAGCGACAGGCTGCCCACCTCCAATGCTTGATCCAGCGACCTGGAGGCTTCGTGCAACTGCCATTCCAGGGTAGCAACATCAAACAGAAAGGGGTGTTCCTGTGCCAGTGGTGTTGTCAAAATCAATTCGCCGAGATCAGAGCCCCAGTCCGCCCAATCGCCAGTAGAAGGAGGGGATTCTCTCAATAATCCTCGCGTCAGCACACGCATCGCCTCATCACCCAGCAGTTGGTCGACCACAGGATAGGTCACGCTCAGCGCCCTGGCCGCCGTTGCCAGCAAGTTGTTTTGATAGACTCTTAGGCCCCTGGCGAACCCCTCACTGTATTTGGGGTGGGCTTTTTGCAGGCCGTAGATCATGGCTACCAGCTCTTGTTGCCGGTAGGCCAGTGTTTGTTTTTCACGTGACATGTGATGCTCAACAGACACCGTTTGGTCATCAAACATGGGTGGTTACCTCCAGTGAGTTTTGCTTGGCATCGATGATTCGACGCGCTTTTGCCGCCTCCGCCACCAGCTCGTTCCAACTGGGCAGGTCGTTGTCCCACTCAATAAGTGTCGCCATCGGGCCATTGCGCCAAATGGCGTACTCGTAAAGTTGCCAGCAGGCTTCTGACACTGCCCGGCTGTGATCGTCGATAATCAGATCAGGCGCTTGCACAGGCGCATAGCCCGCGAGGTGAAATTCACCGATCAAGCAAGATGGTATTTTCTCCAACCATTGTTTTGCGGCATTGAGCGGATCGACGGCAGAAAAATTGTGGGCGTTTACCAGGAGATTATTGAGATCCACCAACAGACCACATTGGCTACGCTCCGCCAGCTCCACCAGAAACTCGGTTTCGCTCAGGCTGGTACGCTCAAACTCCAGATAGGCCGATACGTTTTCCACCAAAATCCGTCGCCCCAAGCACTGCTGGGCTCGATCCACGTTGTCCACCATAAGTTGCAGATTTTGGCGGGTGTATTCCAGCGGCAGGAGGTCACCGGCATGTACGGAATGACCGTCAAAGTGGCTCCAGGTAAAGCAGGCGTGATCTGAGATTAACACCGGATTGGTTCTCTCAATCAATGCGTTGAGCTTGCTGAGATAGGCGTCGTTGACACCTGCAGCGGAACCCAAGCCCAATGAAGTAGAGTGCAGGCTAAGCGCGTAGCGTTCCGAGACCTCTTGCAATATGGCAGCGCTCATACCGCCGGCGGCAAAGAAGTTCTCCGCGTGAACCTCGACAAAGTCAATCCGGGTATCGATATTGACGTCAGATGTCTCGCTCAACGCGTCGCGATAGTGTGGGTGGCGGAGTCCCACACCGACCCAGCCCAGGGCCTCCCTAGGGTTATGATCTGTGGTTGCCATTGAGCGAGACATTCAACTTCTCCCGTTGAGATTTAGGATTTTTTCTGTTCGGCGTAGCGACGCTTGGCCTCTGCTTTAAGCATGCCACCGATGCTCTCGCAAGTGCCTTTGACCACCAGTTTCCATTCGCCCGGGTCGTTGTCGACGGTGGATTGCCCTGCACAGGAATGTGTACCCGCCAGGTTTCCGCAATCGTTTTGACCCGCCTTGGCGACGCCATAACATTTTTCTTTGCCGGCGGCGTGAGCCGGCAGCGTCGCGATGGTGCCGAGTGCAACCATCAGAGCCGCACTGGCTATGCGTTGTTTCTGGTTCATATCAACTTCCTTCGTTTGTGTTTGCAGTCAGGTGTTGGTCCAGCCATTGAGTCAGGGCGGGAAGATGTGCCGCCCCGACCTGCCGGTCAATCACCTGTTTCTCACCGGTCAGTACCAGTGTCGGCACACCGCGGATGTTAAATTCGGCGGCCATGTGTGGGTGCTTGTCGACGTCGATCTTCACCAGGTGCACCTGGTCCCGATACATCTCCGCCACCCGTTCCGCGACGGGTGCCATCTGTTGGCAGGGCCCGCACCACTGAGCGCTGAACCACAGCAGCGTCAGTGGCGGTGAAGTCGTCTCTGTATCAGTCCTCTTCATTGGCGGCAGCCACTGACAGGTGTTCGATACCAGACCAGATGCGATCAGCGGATTTCACATGACCATCCACATCAGTCAGCCACTTTTTCTGAACCGCCTTGTTCAAATTGAGGTACAGCTTGTTGTCCTCGATATAGAACGCCTGGGGATCCACATCCAGCTTTTTGTTCAGGGCCACACCCATGGCGCAATAGCCACCAAACTGCGGGGCGTAGCGGTCAGCGTCTGACTTAAACAGATCGCGATTCTTCTTGCTGGAAAAGCGATAAATCGCGCCGTCGTGAGTGGCGGTGTACTTTGCCGAGCCTTCCACCGCTTTGCTCTTGGTAAAGTAGGCCACGGGGTCGTAGCCGTGGATGGCCAGATCGTTGGTACCGATATTCACAGCAGAGGCAAAGCCCAGGCTGCTAAAGATCAGGGCGCCTGCGGCACCAGCCAGTTTCAGGGTCTGTTTGAGGTTCATGCTTTTGTCCTTTTCCAAGTTACTCATCAGTGTTTAAGGGTGGAGGACATGAGGTGTTTGTTTGTCCTGCCAACGGTGACTAGAATAGGGGGAGTTGACCCCGCAAAGGCGGCAGGGCGTCCACAAAAAACTGCAGATCGTCCAGCAATGCCGGAATTAGGGGTTGGTCAGCTCAGAGAGGAACCGCCATGGATGCGTTAAGCGCTTTGTTACAGGATCTGGACTTTAACGCCGAGGTGTTCTTCAGCGGCAGCCTGTGTGGGCTGCAGGCGTTCGAAGAACACGAAAACTCCGGTTTGCTGCACTTTCTGAAGTCCGGCTCCATGACGCTGATTACTGACCAGGACCACGAACTGAAGCTGGAGAAGGCCTCGGTCATATTTATGCCCAGCGGCAGCCATCATCGCATTCAGATCAAGGAGTTCAACGAAGCCGAGCTGGTTTGCGCCAATATCCAATTCCAACCCCGCCAAAAAACGGTGCTGGTCGATAACCTGCCGAAGTTTCTCTGTATCGATATCGACCAGGATGAAATGATCAGCGACGTGGCCCGCTGGATATTTGAAGAAGCTTTTGGCGCCGAACACGGCCGCCAGATTATGATTGATCGCCTGTGTGATGTGTTTGTGATGCAGATACTGCGTTACGTGATTCGCAATGGCATCGTTGAGATGGGCACATTTGCCGCCAGCTCTCATCCGCAGTTGTCGAAGCTGATGAAAGCGTTGACGGCTAACCCGGAGAAAACCTGGACGGTAGACACCATGGCGGAATCGGTGGCCATGTCACGCTCAAAATTTGCCGCCCTGTTTAAGGACTCTGTGGGACAGGCGCCTATGGAATATTTAACCGACCTGCGCCTTAGCAAGGCGCAGAACTTACTGACAACGGATAAACCCGTAGCATTGGTCGCTAATGAAGTCGGTTACGAAGACGCCTCTTCATTGGCCCGGGTATTCAAAAAACGCTTTGGCGTCACTCCCAAACAATGGTTGAAACAACGTTTTGGAAGTCGTCGTTCCTGAGCGGTAACGGGCCACCGATTACTCCTCTCTGAAGTATTCCCAAGTACTCTGCAAACGCCGCCCTAGATAATGACTGCCAACACCAGATACCCTCCCGCTGTCACCAGAGCCGCCAGCACAGCGTAGGGCAACTGCGTTAGCGCATGCTGCATCGGCGTACAACCACTGCCCTGGGCGGACAACAGGGTCGAATCACTGTAAAAGCAGGTATGGCTGCCAAAGGCACCCGCGGAAATCACCGCCCCCACCATCAGATAGATGTTAATGTCCGTGGCCTGAGCAATGGGAATCACTATTGGCAGCGCTATCGCATACAAGCCCCAAAAACTGCCGGTGGCAAAGGCGATGGTTGAGAGCACCAGAAACGCCAGCATGGGTAACAGCGCCGGATTTACCAAAGAGCCGACGATACCGATCATGTATTCAGTCAGTTGCAGTTGATCATTAACGTCTTTTAGGACAAACGCCATGATCAGGATGGCAATGACTTCGAACATATCTTTCATGCCCTCCAGGCAAGTTTCAATAATGGCTGACAATTCCATCAGCCCCTGCGCCTTGTAAAATACGATCGTCAGCAGCAAGGTGGTAAAGG
Source organism: Pseudomaricurvus alkylphenolicus (assembly GCF_011683955.1). Classification (GTDB taxonomy): domain Bacteria; phylum Pseudomonadota; class Gammaproteobacteria; order Pseudomonadales; family Cellvibrionaceae; genus Pseudomaricurvus; species Pseudomaricurvus alkylphenolicus. Next base: position 603,213 of record NZ_JAAQPI010000004.1, on the reverse strand, counting down.
CACCTTTCAGAATGTCCACATCGAACAGCCAGGTAAAAAACACCAAAGCCACCATGGGTATCAGAAAATGGGCGAAGGTCCCCTTTTGTTCAAGAGCCTCCTTTTGTTGTTGATCGGGCTCAACCTTGTTCGTAGAGACCTGATCTACGGAGACATCCACACTTTGTTGGGCGAGACGTTCTGCCTTGCGCATACTGCCCAATAAAGGAATGACACCCGTCGCCACCAGCGGCGGCATGATCACAGCAACCCAGGCATAGAGCATATAGGGGATGACATTCAGGTAGGCGCTGAGCCCCTGCCCTGTCTCTGCGATTTGGTTGGACTCCAGCAATCCGGCAACGTAGATCGCCCAAGTGGAAAACGGTAACAGAATGCATACCGGGGCCGCCGTGGTATCCACCACATACGCCAGCATTTCTCTGGAGACTTTAAATTTGTCGGTGACTCGACGCATGGCGTTACCCACAGCCAGGGCGTTCAGGTAATCATCGATGAAAATCGCTAACCCCATTAGCCAGGTCACGACCAGGGCCTGCGGGCCGGAACGAATACGATTGGATAAGGCTTTGGCAAAGGCCGTGGCGCCACCGGATCGCACCAGTAATGCCACAATGCTTCCAAACAAAGCTACCGTAAGCACGATCCATCGAACCGTAGCATCCCCCATCACTTTGAGCACGCCGTCGAGAAAGTCTGACATAAAAGTCTGCCCCGACAACATGGCGAAGCCCACCATGGCGCCCAATACCAGCGCTTCCAGTGCGCGTTTCATCAGTACTGCGGTAATCACCACGATCAGGGTTGGCAATATGCTCAAGAGGCCGGGATCTACCATAGAAGAAATCTCGTGTTAGCTCTGTAGAGCAAGGCCTAGAAAGTGTAGGATATATCCAAACCGAAGGTGCGGGGAGTACCGGGTGTTCTAAGCACGGTGCCCAGCCCCTGGAGGTCGTTGACGTATTGGTAGTATTGCTTGTCCGTCAGGTTTTTTACCCAAACCGCTGCAGACCAGTTGCCATCATCGGGCTTGACACCCACCCGGGCATTAAACAGGGTATAACCGCTGAGCCGGGCAATATCGCTGTTCTGAGCCTCACCGTAGTGATGGCTGCGGGTGGTAAAATCCAGCTGGAAGGTGCCCACCAGGCTGTCCATTAAGGTGTTTTCATAGCGGATCAGACCATTGGCACTGAGCTCCGGCGCGTAGGGTAAGCTGCTGCCATCCAGATCTTCAGCTACCTGGAAGGGGCTGGTTTCCAAAGCGGTTTGTTCAGTGTTCAGGTAGGTGAAACCGAACTTGATGTCCAGATTTTCGTTGGGAGCCCACCACATGTCGGACTCGAACCCATAGACCTCAGCGTCTGAGCCATTGTCGTTTATCAGCAACAGATCAAGAGCCGGGTTGTCGGTAATGGTCAACGCCAGGATCAGGTCTTCATAGTCATAGTAAAAAGCGGAAGCATTCCAACGCAGTGAACCGTCCAACAGATCTGATTTGATGCCGATCTCATAGGAAGTCAGCGTTTCTTCGTCGTAGGGCTCCTGCAGAATATCCGTTACGGTAATGTCGCCGACAAAACCGCCGCTCTTAAAGCCGTTGGCGATACTCGCGTACAGCATGGTAGTGGCGTTCAGGTCGTAGTTAAAACCCAGGCGCCAGGAAACTTTCTGAAAACTGATTTCATCGCTGTAGTAGGCGGAATCAAAGACTGACGGATCGGAGTAGTTTCCAGGCAGAGGGCCGGGCGAGGCAATAAAATCACCATCGGCGTTGGGGCCAACGCCCGCATCAACGGTGATGGTTCCGCCTTTAAAAGAGCGCTCTTCGTCGGTGTAACGAATACCGGCAATCAGTGTCAGGTCATCTCTGACTTGAAATTCGTTGTGCCAGAAAACAGCGAAAGATTCAGTTTCCAATTCGTAAGCGTGGTTCTGCCGGAATCCGCCAAACAAGTCGCCCAGATCCGTCTCGGTGCGCGGCGTATCCAGTGTGTCAATCGAGTAGAAGAAACCCAGAGTCGTCGTCCAGAATTCGTCGTCGCTGTAAGCGAAACGCAACTCTTCGGTAAACTGCTCAAAATCGGTTTCATAGCCCACATCGATATTGCGCTGCAGAGAGCCGTCAGCATCTTCCTGGGACTTTCGATCCGCAGTGTTGTAGCCGGTGATCGATGTTATTGAAATATCCCCCAGATCGTACGACAGCGACAGTGTACTGCCAAAGGCTTCAATTTCATCGCGGTTGATTACGCCGTTTTGCAGTGTGTAGGGGTCATCGTCATCAATCTGCGCCGCGCCGGAACCGTCATAGGAACATTCGGCATTGGGCCTGAGAACACCGGCGGCGATTGAGGGGCAAATGGAGAGTGAGCCGTCATTGGTAAACGTCGGAAACCCTTGGTACTGATTACCATCGGATTCGTCTTTACCACCAAACACAGTGAGGTGAGCCGTCATTTGGTCAGAGACATCCCACAGCAGCTGGCCGCGAACAGCGTACTTTTCTTTTTCGCCCACTTCACCCAGCGTGGGATGCTCGAAAGGGCCGCCATTTTGATTGACCGTGCTTACAGATAAGCGGCCTGAAACATTGTCGCTTAACGGACCACTGACGTAGCCTTCCACAGATACCGCTTCGTAACGGGCAATGCCGAAGTCCACACCCGCCTCGAACTCGTCGGTAGGCTTGTTGGAAAAGAAGTTCACCGCACCGCCAGTGGAGTTACGACCATACAGAGTGCCCTGTGGACCTTTCAATACTTCAACGCGCTCAACATCAAACAGCGCAAAGTTCAACAGGGTGGAGTTGCCGTAGTAGACCTCGTCCACGTGAATGGCCACGGGCGAACTCTGAATGGCGGTAAAGTCGTTGAGGCCGATGCCACGCAAGGCAAAGTTGGGAATCGCATTGGTGGAGGAGTAAGACACCACCAGTCCCGGGGTTTGATACTGAACATCGGCGGCGGATTCGAAGCCGAGTTCTTTCATATCCTCGCCGCTGATGGAGGTTATGGCGATAGGTACGTCCTGAGCGCTCTGAGCTCGTTTTTGTGCTGTGACAATCACCTCTTCGATCAGTGAGCCGTCGGCGTAAACCGCGGAGTTTGCCAGAACACAGGATATTGCAGCGGCCAGTTTGAATTTATTTTTTATAACCATTCATGCTCTCCAAAGATTTTGTTACTACCTGGCATCATTAAATTATTATGGCTTCATATAATCATGCCTCGCGAATCCAATCCATAACGTCCAGGGGGTATTGGTATATGACGGAATTCAATGAATTGGATGAAATAATCTAATCAATCGTCGAGCGGCAAAAATACCCCCCCGAGTGGGTATATTGTGCGGCAGTGGTCTCAGCGGCGGGGCACAGAATAACGTCTAGGGAGTATATACAGACTTGGTCGGCGCCATGAACAATGATGATGTAACTCTTTTTTATCAGGCCGTTTAACGTTATGCAGTCAGCCGCCAGTATTCTGAGCCAATACCCCGTCCTACCAAGAACCTATGATTTCGTCACGCAGAAGCGAAAGATGTATATCGATGGCGAATGGGTGGGAGCCTCTAACGGTGATACCCGCCCTATTATAGAACCCTCAACCGGAGAGGTGCTCGCCTCTGTGCCCGAGGCAACCATGGAAGATGTGGATCGCGCTGTAGTCGCCGCCCGCCGGGCATTTACTCAGGGCCCCTGGTCCACTCTAAAGCCCTACGACCGGCAGCAACTACTGCTCAAACTCGCCGATCTGATCGAAGCCAATGCCGACGCCTTTGCTCAGCTGGAATCACTGGATAATGGTAAGTCCGTGGTGGCGGCACGGGAAGCCGATGTCGAAGGGGCGATTCGCTTCTTTCGGTATATGGCCGGCTGGGCCACTAAGCTGGAGGGCAGCACCAAAACGCTCTCCGCTCCGGGCTCATCCATGGCTTATACCCTTCGCGAGCCGGTGGGTGTGGTGGGCGCCATAGTGCCCTGGAACTTCCCATTTTCGATGGCCGCCTGGAAGGTGGCTCCAGCGCTGGCCTGTGGCTGTACCCTGGTGTTGAAACCGGCGGAATTTACGCCGCTCTCTGCCTTGCTGTTAGCCGAGTTGATCGAGCAGACGGGGTTTCCGCCCGGTGTGTTTAATGTGGTTACCGGCAATGGCAGTGTCGCCGGCAGTGCCCTGAGTAATCACCCCCTCGTCGATAAGATTGCCTTCACGGGCTCTACCGCCGTGGGCAAAATGGTTGGCCACGCCGCGGTGGAGAATATGACTCGAACCAGCTTGGAGCTGGGCGGCAAATCACCGGTCATTGTGCTGCAAGACTGCGACGTGCAAGTCGCGGCGCAGGGGGCCGCCGACGCCATCTTTTTCAATCAGGGACAGGTGTGTTGTGCCGGCTCGCGCCTGTACATCCACCGTAAGATTTACGATCAGGTGGTCACCGAATTGGCTCGCATCGCGGACAATATTCATCAGGCGCCGGGTTTGGATCCCGCCTGTGAAATGGGTCCGCTGGTGTCCCGCCAGCAGTTCGAGAAAGTCTCCAGCTACATTGATCTCGGTGTCGAGGAGGGCGCAGAGTTAGTAACAGGAGGGCATAACTCTCAAGGCACCGGCTACTTTGTCAAACCGACGGTCTTGGCGGACACCAATAACAGTATGCGGGTCGTGCAGGAGGAGATTTTCGGCCCCGTCGTCTGCGCGCAACCGTTTGATTCCATCGAGTCGGTCATCAACAGCGCCAACGACACCCCCTATGGCTTGGGTGCCAGTATCTGGTCCAACAATCTGTCTCAGGTTCACCAGATGATACCCCGAATTCAGGCGGGGGTTGTGTGGGTCAATACTCATAACCCGGTCGACCCCTGCTTGCCTTTTGGCGGTTTTAAAGCCTCGGGCTTTGGCCGTGAACAGGGTCGGGAACAGTTGGAGCACTTCCTGGAAACCAAGTCTGTCTGGCTGCAGTTATAGTGGTTGGTTCAGCGGATGGCGCCAAATTCCATTTTGCGCTATAAAGGCAGTATTCAGGGAATTCATGGGACAAAACAGCACTATGCCGAAGCTACAACTGGACTCCCTGGAATGGCATTCGGCATTGGCCAATCTGTTTGAAAATGTCGGCGAGTCGGAGTTCCCGACGCTCCTCAGCAATATGCTCTTCTCCCTCACGCCTTACGACAGTATCGCCGTTTACACTTATCTGGAAGGTGTTAAGCCCAAAATGCTCTTCCATAATATTCCAGAGGCGTTGGTGGACGTAACGCTGACGAATTATGTGGATGGCCCTTACTTGTTGGATCCCATCACCCAGGCCTGTGCGCGGGGAATTTCATCCGGTGTGTATCATTTGGGAGAGCTGGCTCCGGATCACTTTCGCCAGAGCGAGTACTATAAACGTTACTATCAGCAGATCGGGCTGCGCGATGAGAGTGTTGTCTTAATTATGTTGGAGCCAGGTTACTACGTCACACTCTCTATTGGCCACCGACACGCGGATCAGGGCAAGATTTCCTCCAGAGATTTACAACGGCTTAAAAAGGTGGCGCCGGTATTGATTTCCGCCGGGCGTATGCACTGGAGCATGGCGCTGGAAAAGCACCCGCAAAAATTGCGGTACCGCTCTCAGGTGGATCAACTGAGTAAGGCATTCGACAGTTTTGGCAGTGAAGAACTCACCAGCCGTGAGCGGGAAATTGCCAGAGAAATTCTCAAGGGTCACTCCGGAAAATCCATTGCCCGAATGCTCAATATCAGTCTGGAAACGGTTAAGGTCCATCGCAAGCACATCAATAATAAGTTGGGTGTTTCCTCGCATGCGCAACTCTTTACGCTGTTTATTAATCATCTCGCGGGGTCCACCGGTACCGAAGCCCTGCCCGAAGCTCAGTAAAGCAATTCCCTAAGGTATTCCAGCAAAATCATTCGGGTAAATACCTACCCGGGGGAATAGTCCGGCTCTCTTTAACGCTCTATATTTTACCGACTACACAGCGGGAGAGCGAAATGAAAACTGGTTTTTTAACCCACGAATTCTATTTTTGGCACGATACCGGCTCGGCATTGCTGGGCACACCCATCGGTGATCATATGCAGCCAATGGCACACCCGGAGTCAGCGGAGTCCAAACGTCGGGTTAGAAATCTGGTGGAAGTTTCGGAGCTGCTGCCGAAACTGGAAGTTCTACAACCTGAGGCTGCCAGTGATGACGCCATCGCTCGTGTGCACACACGCGAATATATCGAAGAACTGAAATCTCTGAGTGATAACCATGGTGGCGTTACCGGCGAGCATGTTCAATTTGGTCGCGGCAGCTACGACATCGCCAAGTTGTCTACCGGTGGCGTTATGGCTGCCGCCGATGCGATAATGGAACAACAAGTCACCAATGCCTATACGCTGGTGCGCCCGCCTGGCCATCACGCCGAAGCTGACCAGGCGCGAGGGTTTTGCCTGCTCGCCAATATTCCTATCACCATTCGTCATCTGCAGGCACGCTATGGTTTGAAGCGAATCGCCGTCATCGATTGGGATGTTCACCACGGTAACGGAACGGAGTCCATTTTTTATGATGATCCCTCGGTGCTGACCATCTCCATTCATGAAGATGGCAATTACCCCGAAGACACCGGAGCCAATTCAGACCGAGGCAAAGGCGATGGAGAGGGGTTTAACATTAATGTTCCTCTGCCACCCGGATCCGGGTTTGGGGCTTATCAGAAAACGTTCAGTTCCATTGTTGCGCCCGCGCTGCAAACCTATCAGCCCGAGATGATTATCGTGGCCAGTGGTTTCGATGCTTCAAAGTTTGATCCACTTGGACGTATGTTGTTGAGCAGTGAAGCCTACCGATATATGACGCAGCAACTTATGCAACTCGCCGCGGCGGTTTGTGACAGCCGTTTATTGGTGGTGCACGAAGGAGGGTATTCAGCAGAGTATGTACCCTTTTGTGCGTTGGCTGTTTTGGAGCAACTGTGCGGGCATCGAAGCAATATTACCGACCCCTTTAAGGACCGCATTGAGAAACTGAAGTACCAGGCTTTGCAGCTCCATCAAGCCAATGTGATTGAGACCGCGATGGAAAGCGTGACAATACTGGGGACGAAAATTGACGAGCAAAGTATGTAACGTCATACAACGAGGCTGTTACACGTGGGGTGGATTTACCCCACGGCAGAGTTAGGTTTTGTCGGTGTTTTGTTTATCGACTGTGGCGTTGCTGAGCTCGTCAATATTGAGATTCTTTTTACGCGCCCGCTGCTTCCAAAGTTGGCGGGCCAGCCTTTGCATATCTGTCGTGTTGTCGCTCTCGTCGGTAATCTCAAGACCTAACAGAGTTTCGATCAAATCCTCCATGGTGAGTATGCCTTCCATACCGCCATACTCGTCCACAATCAACAGGATATGACTGTGTTGCCGTTGAAATTCGTCAAATGCCTGGGATAGCGACATGGAGGATAAAAGTGCCGGCAGATCACGTCTCTGACTGATCAGTGTTTCTTGTCCATGCCCTCTGGCAACTGCCAACAGGACGTCGCTTCTCAACACAAATCCGGTGATCTGCTCGGAATCGCCCCGGTAAACCGGAATACGTGAAAAGCGGCGCTGTTCAAGATCATGGGCCAACGCCTCCAGTGTGGTCTCTTCCGGTACGGAATACACCACCGTGCGGGGAGTCATGGCGTCCTTTACCCGTGTTTCCCGCAACAACAGAAGGTTTTGCAGAATGCGCTTTTCCCGCTGGGCCAGTGCACCTTCTTCGGCGGACAACTCCGCCATGACGGCAAACTCGTCGCGACTGAACCCTCGTAGCGTGGGGCCGTGGGCCAGTCCGCGGGTCAGTCTCTCCGCCATTAACACAAATGGGTACAGCAACTTGATGAGATACTTGAGACAGTAGGCAGTAGGCGGCGCCAACTGCCGCCAGTAGTGCGCGCCCAGGGTTTTGGGAATGATTTCGGACAGAATCAGGATCAGCAGGGTTAATACCGCTGAGATTACACCAACGTAAGCGTTACCGAAGACTGCTGCTGCCTGAGCACCTGCACCGGCGGCACCCACAGTGTGGGCAATGGTGTTGAGCGTCAGAATCGCCGCCAATGGGCTGTGAATGTCGTCGCAAAGCTTGCGCAGCAGAGCCCCCGAGGGCTTACCCTCTTGTTCTTTCAGTGCGATGTAGGGTGAGGTCACACTAAGAATCACGGCCTCGGCAACCGAGCACAGAAACGAGAACCCCAGGGCGACAACTACGTAAATAATCAGTAATAACATGAAGAGAATCGGTCAGTTAAAAGAAATAAGACTCAGTTAGCCTTTTGACCCGATCTTGCCAGCACTCGTATGCCAAGGGCAAGTACCACTGTACCGAGGCTGAAGACCGCAGACCAGAGCATGATGCTGTCACTGCGATTGGCGGCTCCCCGCGCCAGCACGATAGTTGCGTCGTACCCCGGCCGCCATGAGCCAGCGGATTCCAACTTCAGCGCCCCGTTAAACCCATCCTTAAAGGCGTGTGAACCGATCTTGTAGTTTTGCCCTTGAGGGGAGCTGGAGCGGGTGTGAAAGAATCCGAACTCTTTGCTCAAGGACGCCTGTAGCAAACCACTCGAAGTTAGGAAATGCACACTAACTGAAATATCTTTGGTTTCGATGGCACGGCCTGGAACCTGAATCCAAGCCGCAATATCGGATGCCGGTGGAATTGAGATTTCGTCGGTCGAAACGCTGACCGGGGTTTGAGAAATTGGCAGCGGAAAGGTTCGAGAATCCGTAAAGTCACTGCCAACCAATTGGGGCAACCCGAGAATAAAGCTGACAGTCATGATCAGCGACCCGAGAATACAAAGAGCAATTCCTGTGTTTCGCATGTTATTTTTTGTTATGGCTCCCGTCACACAAGGGCTGGTTTTGCGTGGCCTTACAGCAACAGAAGAACACTTTCTTGGACTCCGTGGCATCAAATTTTAGCGGCGTAAACTCAGATCCTTTATGGGAGCCATCACAAAAGGGTTGTTTGTTACTCTGCCCGCAAGCACACCAAAAGTAAGATTTGCCCGCTTCCACCTCCACCGCAAAGGGTGAATCCGCCGCTCGTTTGGGTTCGTTCATCACGTCCTGGCCTCTCTCTATGGGGATATCGACTCTTCCTTAGTCTATATCAGCAGCGACATCTGACCAGTTGTTGTCTGATCTACAATTTATATGTCGCGGTGCGATTGATTTCCGTCGGTATCGACGTCCCAGAACAACAACCACTTCCCAATTTGCAGAGATAAACAATTAGTCATGCAAAATCAAGAAGATAGACAACTGGTGGCGAAAATCCTGGCGAAGGATCGGGTGGCGTTTGACCACTTTTTCGACGTCTATTTTGCGCGTCTGCACCGTTTTTGCTCAAGCCGGATCAGCGCCGCAGACTCCTGTGAAGACATCGTTCAGGAAACGCTGATCAAAGCGATTCGCCATCTCGACAGCTACCGGGGAGAAGCCAGCCTGTTTACCTGGTTGTGCCAGATCTGCCGTCATGAAATCGCCAACTGGTACCGACGCCACCAGCGGCGGCAACCCACTACGGTCAGCCTCGATGACGACCCGCACATTCGGGCGGTGCTTGAGAGTCTACAGATTGAACAGGGGCTCACTGAAACAGAGAAGCTGGTGTTACAGAACCTGGTGCAGCTGACGCTGGATTATCTCCCGGACAATTACGGTCGAGTGCTGGAGTGGAAATACCTGGAGGGTTTATCGGTGAAGGAGATTGATGAGCATCTGGCGATAGGAAAAACAGCGGTGCAGTCACTGCTGGCCCGTGCGCGCGGTGCCTTTCGGCAGGCTTTTCGAGACCTGCAATACGATTTGCCCCAAGACCTGTCAACACAAGCCGTGCTGGCCATGCGCCAGTTGAATGGGAGGCCATAACCCCATGAATGAGAAACAAACACCGATTTCATCCCATGGGGACGATCGGGATGTACGGCAGCTGCTGAACCTGGCCGGTCCCCGCCCCAAACCGCCGCAAGCCGTCAGAGAACGTACTTATCAAGCGGCGCTTAAAGCCTGGGAGGCGCTGCCGCAAGTGGGTGAGGCTCAGGACCCTTCGCCCAACATCAGCAGTGCCGCCCCTGAGGCGAAGGTTGCAACAATGGCAATTTGGCGCCAGCCTTGGCTGGCGGCGGCAGCCGTTGTGTTGATCGGATTTTTCGGTCTGCTCATCGCCTATGCCCCCAAAGATGCTCCTCGTACAGCCATAGGCCATCTGGTATTCGCCTCCGGCAGCTATCGGGTTGAGACCTCCCAAGGTGATAACCAACCCATTATTGTCGGTAGCCGTTTACAGACAGAAGATGACGGGTACCTGATGTTTGGGCTCGGCAGCACCACCCGCATCCGGTTGGATCATGACACCAGCGTCGTTGTCGATTCCCAGCGACAACTGAGGTTAGATCAAGGCAGAATCTATGTGGATTCTCCCGGAGAATCAGAGTCCCTGGAGGTGATTACCGCGCTGGGCGCAATTACCGATGTCGGCACTCAGTTTTCTGTGGCCATAGCCGCCGACACCCTGACCGTGGCCGTGCGCGAAGGATTGGTGCAAGTCGCTTTACCGAAAGACGATCTGCTGATGGAAGCCGCAGAGGGCCAAGGGGGATTGATCAGTGTGCGTGGCAGCCAAGTCGTCGATCAAAGCCCCCTGCCCTCGACCGATCAGAGCTGGCAGTGGATTCAGCTGGCCACCAAAGAATTTGATCTGAGCAGCAGCAACCTGCACGACTTTTTGGTCTGGGCGTCGCGCGAGGCGGGGCTGGAGTTACACTTTACCAATGACGCCGTTCGAATGGCCGCCAGCCATACCCGGTTGCATGGCGATATTCGAGGACTGTCTGCTATGGATGCTGTCAGTGTGGTACTGGCCACAACAGACTTTGTCAGACTCGACAGCCGACCTCACGAGTTGCTCGTGGATTTCAAACGATGATTGCAAAAACCAAGGCCCGTTTGCTGTTGTCCCTGGCAGCTATCAGTCCCTTAGCCTATGCCGGGAACCTGCAGATTCCATTTCATCAACGCCCCCTGGCAGAGGTGCTGGCGGACTATGAGGCAGCCGGTTATCCGCTGATTTACAGCAGCGACCTGATTCGACCTGAATTGAGAGTGGAACACATTCCCACGGGAACAGACGCCATCGAGCGTCTGAATCAGGCCCTGCGGCCGTTGGGGCTGATGGTTTCGCCGACACCGGCAACCGCACCCGGGCCGACCCGCTGGATGATTATTCGTGACCCTCAACTTGGCAGGCGCGTCAGCGGTCGCATTACAGATGCCGATACCGACAAGCCGCTATCTGGCGTACGTATTCAATTGGTGGACCCAAATATCATCGCCACCGTGTTTACCAACCAACAGGGGTACTTCGAGCTTTATCTGCCGGAAAGACCTTCGCAGTTGTCATTGTCCCATAGCGGCTATACACCCACCGCTATTGGTTCCCGCCAGGTAAGAGAACGCGAGTTGAATATTCCCTTGCAACCCGCCGTCGGGCTAGAGGAAATCGTAGTTACCGCAAGTCGTTATGATTTGCAGTCGGCACGGCCACTGTCCACTCATCAGCTCAGCACCAATGACCTGGTAAATCTTCCGGAGTTGGGTGATGATGCGCTGCGAGCGGCCAATCACCTGCCCGGAACAGCCTCCGTGGGCCTCTCGGCACAGCCCAATATTCGTGGTGGCCTGCAGGACGAAACACTGGTGCTGTTTAATCAGATCGAATTGCTGGAACCCTTTCATCTCAAGGACTTTCAGAGTGTTTTCTCAAGTTTGAATCCCAGCCTGATTGAATCAATCGAAGTTTACACCGGTGGATTCCCGGCTCGCTATGGCGACCGTATGAGCGGTGTCATGGACATCTCTCCTGTGCAGCCGCTGCCGGAGCTGGGCGGTGAGATCAACATCAGCTTTTTAAATGCCTCTTTTGCGGGCTACGGCCACTTCGGTGAAGGCCGAGGTCGCTGGCTGATCTCGGCGAGGCGAGGCAATCTGGATCTGGTGACGGATTATGTGAACCCGACACTCGGCAAGCCTTCGTATTCGGATGCCTACGGCCAGGTGAGTTGGCGTCTTTCAGAAAGTGTTGAAATAGAAACCGGCCTGTTGCTTTACAACGACGACGTTAAACTCAATGATCTGGAAGAGGCGCCATTGAACGAAGGCGAGATTACCCATTCCCGTTATCGCAATACCTATGCATGGTTCCAATTGAGTCATGAAGCTGACGAAACCACCCATGGCGTCGCGACGCTGTCCCACGGAAGGATTGAACACCAGCGAGATGGCGCCATTGTTGATCCGGAAGAAGGCGACAGCCTTCTGACCGAAGACAATCACTTTGATGTCTGGAGTCTCAGTTATCACTGGCATCGCGATATTACCCCCGAATTGGGGATGGATCTGGGGGGCAAGATTCAGTATCAAAAAGGTGACTACCGATTGCTTGCGGAGATGGAGCGCGACGAACTGGCTGAACTCCTGGGAGTTGATACCGAACTGGAAGAAGACCTGGCGCTCAGTCCGGAGCTCTCAACGCTGGGGCTCTACGGCTCGGTTAAATTTTTGCCCGTTCATTGGTTGTCCCTGGAAGCGGGCCTGCGTTGGGACGTTCAACATTATAGTCATCACTTTCGTCTTGATGATGATGAACCGCGCGATGACAGCAAGACCTGGAATCAACTCAGTCCTCGTGTCAGCGCTCGTGTTCGCCTCAATGATGACACCGCTCTGAGGGCGTCTTTGGGACGCTTCTATCAACCGGAATCCATAAATGAATTACAAATTGCCGACGGTATTGACGAGTTTCAAAGTCCCCAATATACCGATGGCGTCATTCTGGGCCTGGATCACCAACGCGGCAATTGGTATTGGCGTCTGGAGGCTTTTTACAAGGACATACACGATCCAAAGCGAAGGTACGAGAATCTTTTTAACTCGCTGGTACTCCTCCCGGAAGCCGCTCCTGATCGTATTGAGTTGAAACCGACAAAGGCTCGCGCCCAAGGGGTAGAAGCCTCGCTCAGATATCAGCCCGGCAATCAATTATCGATTTGGGCAAGTTATTCCCATTCTTCGGCGGATGATTTTATTCCACATCAGGAAAACCCGTCCGGTGATTGGCAGCCCCGGACCTGGGACCAGACTCACACTCTGTCCACCGGCATAATCTGGCAACAACATCCCTGGACATTAAGCGCTGCCTTTCGTTGGCACTCCGGTTGGCAGACATCGGGGCTGCCGGATAATGTTGAAACTATCGAGCCCTTGGCACTCGAACGTAACCGTAAGCAGCTACCTCACTTTGCCTCATTGGATGTTCGCGCCAGCCATACCTGGCAGTGGGGAAAAGATTCACTGGAGTTGTTTATCGAAATTACCAATCTGTTGAATCGTAAAAACATTGGTGCTGTGGATTACGAGCTCGAAGAAAACGACAACGATGGATTTGATATCAGTGGCGAAGAAGAAACACTGATGCCGCTGGTGCCGTCTGTCGGATTTATCTGGAAGTTTCACGGTAACAACGATTGATTCTTCTCTCGATACGGGTCTCACCTCTTACTTAACACAGCAGAGAGGCAAGACCATGAATACTCGAATTTGCACTTTACCTTTAGTTCCGATACTGATTGCTGTGGCTACTGCTGGTAGCAGCAGTAGCTTCGCGAACCATCCATTCCTGCGTGGCATCAGTGTATGCTCAAGTACGGCTGATACCCTATGGCGCAGCTGTCTGCACGATGCTTACGATGACTATTACGAGTCCATCGCCATTTGTTTGAACGAAAACGATAGAAGCGAACTCGGTGAATGCGAGAATGAGGTCAAAGATGAACGACGCGAAGTCATCTCGGAATGCCGGGACATTCGTGAAGCCCGCAAGGATTTGTGTGACGAAATCGGAGAGGAGGCCTACGCTCCCGATTTCGGGCCGGACTTTGCCAGCAATTTTGTCGACCCCAGAGACATTGGTGTCACGGTAAATCCACACCCCTATCTCCCGCTTGTGAACGGTAACCGCTGGGTGTACGAAGGCACCTTTGAAGATGATGATGGAGAAGAGGTCACTGAGACCATTACGGTTACCGTCACCGACAAAATCAAGATGATCGATGGTATTCCCTGCGTGGTGGTCAAAGATGTTGTCGAGGAGGAGGGTGAATTGATCGAAGACACGGACGACTGGTTTGCTCAGGACATTTTTGGCAACGTCTGGTATTGCGGTGAAATCTCTCTCAACTACGAAACCTTTGACGGCGATGACCCCGAAGAAGCGCAATTGGTGGATATCGATGGTTCCTGGAAGTCCGGAGAAGAAGGTGCCAAGGCCGGTATTCTGTTACCTGCTGTGCCGGAGGTCGGCATGTTTATCCGCCAGGAAGTGGCCTGGGGAGAAGCAGAAGATGTGATTGAGATTGTCGATGTAACCGGTACCCAGGAAGCTCCAGCCGCCTCCTGCGATGGCAATTGCCTGGTGACCCGAGACTTTACCCCCCTGGAACCGGGCACGGATGAGTTTAAATACTATGCGCCGGGTGTCGGCATGATCGCGGAGGAAGCACCGGAGGACGATGAACGGGTTGAGTTAATTGAAGTCGAATTGCATTAATTTTCAAGAATAAGGGTTTACCGAACAGGTTTCGGCTGGCTGGTTACCAGTGCCAGCGGGCCGAAACCCGGTATACCTGATCCTGGTCTCCGCCGCCGATCAATCGTTGCAGATTAAAATCCTGAATATCCGCAACTTCATAATCGTCTTCCAGAAGATTCTCTACACCAGCCATAATTTCCAGCTGCTCGCCGGTGTATTTATACTGTGCACTAAAGTAATGGGATTTATCGACTGCGGCTCGATCACTTTGATACTGGTAACTGGTACCTATGGAGTGAGGTCCAGCGATCACCCAGTGCAAACCCATCGATGCCATCCAACGAGGCACAAATCCCCGTCCCAGATCTTTGCTGTTACTGCTGTCGTCGTCGAAGTGATACGCGAGATTGGAGATCAGCCGAAGTCGATCTGTGGCGTATTGATAATCCACTTCCAATCCGTAACGATCAAAATCTCCCGCGTTGGCAAATTTCACCGCAAAGTCCGTTGCCTGTCGCTGAATAAAGTTCTCGGCGTTCAGGTAATAGGCATTTACAATCAGTAGCTGGTTGTCTTTGTTAAAGGTGTAAGCCAGATCCACGGTTTCAACCGTTTCAGCTTTGAGATCCGGATCGCCCATGATGACATTTGGTGGGATATCAATGCCCTGTTGAATCAGGTTGGGCGAATTGAATCCCGTCGAATAAATCAATTTCAGAGAGCTGGTGGAAGACAGACTGTATACGCCACTGATGCGAGGCAAAAAATTGCTGCCCGCTTTTTCGTTATCCACATAACGAAAACCCACATTCAATCGATAGCGATCGAAATCCTTTAGCCATTGCCCATACACCGACCATTCACCGGTTTCGTCTGCTGCCAGGGTGATAGCACGCGTTTCGCCAGTCCCAGCGTCGGTATTGCGATAGTCGCCCGTACTGCGTTCTTCGACTTCTGTTCCCAGTACGTACTCAGAGCCGGCAGGCAAGGTACCGACCCACTTGGCCCCGAATCGCATACGATGATTATCGGAGCCGGAGCCAAAATTCTGAATACCGTCATCTACACCACCGAACAGGTTATCAGTGGGGATCTCCAAATAGTAGTTGTTGTAGTCGCCATAGACATCCAGCTCGCCGCCGTTCAGACGCCAATGCTGATTAAGATGGAGCAACCGGCCTGTTTGTTCCATTTTGCTTTGATTGGTGATAGCCGCTACCGCTGCCAATCCGGAGTTGGATGAGCGAAACTCGTGATATTGCGCAGTAAAATCCCGCCACTGCCAGCGTACCTGAATGGACTTGCTTTGATCCTGCTTTTCGATTTCCCCGTCGCTGGGTGTACCTGGCGGATAGAATGGCGGTACCGGCCGACGGTTAAAAAACGCGTCATAGCTCTCACCGTCACGCCAATGGCCGGAAATCGTCAGCCGTCCTTCACCAAGATCCGTGCCGGTATAGAATTCCATTAGATTCTCTTCATTGGAGCTGACACTTCCGAACACACTGGTTTCTTTGGAATCCTTGCTGACCAGATTAATTACACCGGCTGAGGCATTGGAACCATGGAAAACCGTGCCTGGACCTCGAATCACTTCGATGTGGCTTATACTCTCCAGAGAAATGCCGGAAAGTGGAATATCACCATGAGCCGGCTGCCAATAGGGTACGCCATCCAGCTGAAACAAAACCTTCTGATTAAACGCCTCAAAGATGCCACGCATAACGATGGCTTTGGTACCTATGGCGGTATCCTGCACCTGAACACCCGGCAACATTGAGATCATGTCCTCAAGGCGGTGAATGCCCATGCTCCGCAACTGAGCGACACTGATTCTCGACACAACCGCAGGCGTACTCAGAATTTTTTCTTCACGGGTGGATGCAACACTCACCTCTACAGCGAGCAGCTTTTCCAAGCTCATGGCGTAGAGATCGTCACTTTCCTCCGCCATAGATGCCGCACCGCTTAATCCAGAGCCGAGCGAAAACATCAGAGGAAATAAAGACGCACGTTTCATGGGGAGATTAGAGGTTCCTTACTGCTTTCTTTCTTAGTGGCATATCGCGCTATTTTGGCCAGCCGCTGTTTTATCCTAGTTCAAGCCGGCCAATCAACCAAATTAACAAAACATAATGAAACAATCCCTTACAAAGCGTAGTAGTTAACCTGTAACTCCTGTAAGCTTCACGCCCCTCCCGTGAGGTGGGTTTTACTGAGATTGATGTATGAGTTTTGATTCCCTGGGCCTGTCCGCCCACATCCTGGAGGCCGTCGCCGCCCAGGGTTATACCACACCATCCCCCATTCAGGCCCAGGCGATTCCTGCGGTTCTTGAAGGTCGCGATGTCATGGCTGCCGCCCAGACCGGTACCGGCAAAACCGCCGGTTTTACACTGCCACTGCTGCAGCGATTGAGCGCAGGCAAGCCCGCCGGCTCTAATCGCGTCAGAGCCCTGGTGTTGACGCCGACCCGAGAGCTGGCCGCACAGGTACACGACAGCGTCGAGACCTACGGAAGCCGCCTGCCAGTGAAGGCCAATGTGGTGTTTGGTGGAGTCAAAATCAATCCACAGATGATGAAGCTGCGCCGGGGCAGTGATGTTCTGGTGGCCACACCAGGCCGCCTGCTGGACTTGCACCAACAGAACGCTGTGGCATTTGATCAGCTGGAAATTCTGGTGTTGGATGAAGCCGATCGCATGCTGGATATGGGCTTTATTCGGGATATTCGCAAGATTCTTGCGCTGTTACCCCAAAAACGCCAAAACTTGTTGTTCTCAGCTACCTTTTCCGAGGAGATTCGCGATCTTGCGAAAGGCCTTGTCACTGATCCTGTGGAGATTTCAGTAACCCCGCGTAATTCCACCGCCAAAACGGTGGAACAAATGGTTTATCCGGTCGATAAAAGCCAGAAATCAAAGCTGCTGACACAGCTGATTCATGACAATCAGTGGCAGCAAGTGTTGGTGTTTACCAAGACCAAACACGGCGCCAACCGACTCACCAAACAGCTCGATGGTCGCGGTATTACGGCGGCGGCCATTCACGGCAATAAAAGCCAGGGCGCTCGTACCCGCGCGCTGGCCGAATTCAAGAGTGGGGATATCCGCGTGTTGGTGGCTACTGACATCGCCGCGCGAGGCTTGGATATTGACCAATTGCCTCAGGTGGTGAATTTCGATCTTCCCAATGTATCGGAGGATTATGTGCATCGGATCGGCCGCACGGGGCGTGCCGGAGCCTCCGGCAAAGCCGTATCGCTGGTCTGTGCTGAGGAATTCAAACTGCTCAACGACATCGAGCGCTTGATTCAAAAGCTGTTACCACGTGAAACGCTGGTGGGCTTTGAGCCAGGCGAGCCGTTACCCGAGTCACGGCTACTACCACCCCGTAAGCCTAAAAAGCCAAAGAAACCCAAAGACTCACAGAATTCTCAACATTCAAATAAACGGGGTGCTGCTGGCAACGCCAGTGGTACTGGTGAAAAGACGCAGAACCAACGCCGTCGGAGCAAACCAACAGGTCAAAAAACTCGCGGCTCAGCAACTACCGGCGTCTCAGACATCAAGGACAGCCGCCCACCGCGTCGCCGTCGTCCCCGGCGGCGTCCTGCTGCCAATGGCTGAAACCGTTAGACCTTCAGTCCTTTTATGAGCTGTCTCGCTATAGCTATTAGTTGACAAATCAATTAATAGCTATAGCAACCACACCCTAACCGCCTCAAAACTCACAAATTTTGCCAGCCATACGCAGGCAGTCTACAATCGAATCCATTCGATCAGCTGAATTCTGCCCACTAAATCATGGCTACTATCTCTCGTCATCACGCTGCAGCCGCCACCCGAGGCCTGGTGGCGAAAGGCTTTGACAGTGACTCCTTATATCGACGTGTAGGTATCAACCCCAAGCTGCTGGATATCCCTCATGCGCGAGTGGGTGAGCACCAGATGACCCAGTTGATTCAGCTGATTTGGGATACCCTGGAAGACGAATTTATGGGGTTTACCGCCACACC
Organism: Pseudomaricurvus alkylphenolicus; assembly: GCF_011683955.1. Lineage (GTDB taxonomy): Bacteria > Pseudomonadota > Gammaproteobacteria > Pseudomonadales > Cellvibrionaceae > Pseudomaricurvus > Pseudomaricurvus alkylphenolicus. The sequence continues at coordinate 584,564 of NZ_JAAQPI010000004.1, read as the reverse complement.
CTGTAAATCCGGTGCATTCAGCTTTATGACCCATGCCATCCGCCAGTGCTCTAATCTGCGGGAAGCCCTGCGCATGGGTACCCGATTCTATAATCTGTTTACTGAAGACATACGCACCGATTTACGAGCCGAAGGTGACGAAGCGAGCATCACTATACGCTTCTCTCAACCGGAACTGGATCCTGACCACTTTTACCTGGAGTTCTGGATGGTGATCTGGCACCGCCTTGCCAGCTGGATAACAGGGGTTCGTATTCCGCTACTCTATACCCGTCTTTCTTACAACGAACCCGGCCATGCCACTGAACTCAACTATCTGTTTCCGGGTTTGCGACACTTTGGACAAGAACGCAACCAACTGGTGTTTCCGGCGGAATTCCTGCAGCTGCCATTGGTACGCAGCAAGAGTGATGTGGACCAATTTCTGATTCATTCCCCCTTTGATCTATTGACCATACCGGGTGATGACAAGAGCTTACGCCACCACATCACCCACTTGATTACCGGCTCTCAAGCCTTACCTCTGGAATTTCCTGGTATCGCAGACCTCGCGGGGCGGCTGAATATCTCCCCACAGACACTCCACCGACGTCTGCAGCAGGAAGGTACCAGCTATCAACGTATCAAGGACAATATCCGTCGAGACCTCGCCTTGACCAAACTGGTCAGAGACAAGCTCCCGGTTAATGAAGTTTCGGCCCTGGTGGGGTTTTCGGAACCCCGATCTTTTACCCGGGCATTCAGGCACTGGACTGGATTGTCCCCCAGGGAGTACTGCCGTTTTGTCTAGCCTTGCCGATTGGATCTGCCGAACCCTGGGCGCTCAGCGAGCCGAACCGGCTGCTGAACTCCAGCAGTTATGGAGCGGCTATGGGAATATTGTTCGGTACCACTTGGAATATGATTCCCCGTCCTCCGGGGCTCCAAAAACCGTCATTGCCAAAGCTATCCGCCCACCCGATGAACGCGACCACCCTCGCGGCTGGAACACGGATTTGTCACACCGGCGCAAGTTGCGCTCCTATCAGGTCGAGGCGAACTGGTATCAGTCATGGGCTCATCAGTGCCCGGCAATGGTTGCCCAACTGCTTGGCTACACGCAACAGGCTGGCACCACCGTTTTACTCCTCAGTGACCTGGATGCCGCCGGGTTCGCCGGGCGGCATACCCGGCTGCACTCAAATCAAACACTCGGTTGCCTGTCTTGGCTGGCCAAGTTTCACGCCCGTTTTGCCCACCGCAGCGCCGCTGATCATCAAAGCATCGATTGGCCCGATGGCTTGTGGCCCGTGGGTACCTACTGGCATTTGGATACCCGACCAGACGAATGGAGTGCCATGGCCCCCGGCCCACTCAAGGACGCCGCTCGAGCCATTGACCAGCGATTGTCTCAATCCGACTACCTGACACTGGTTCACGGAGATGCCAAGGTGGCCAATTTCTGCTTTGGTAAGGCTATGGATCAAGTCGCCGCCGTGGACTTTCAATACGTCGGTGGTGGCTGTGGCATGAAAGATGTGGTGTATTTCCTGGGCAGCTGCCTCAGTGAACATGACTGCCAACAACATCAGAGCGAATTGTTGGATTATTACTTCCGCCATCTGCATAAAGGACTGATCAGCTGTAATCCGAAATTGGACGCCGACGAGCTTGTTGCCCAATGGCGCGAACTGACGGTGTTTGCCTGGGCGGACTTTCAGCGCTTTATCGAAGGCTGGTCTCCAAATCACCACAAGAACAACGAATTCAGCCAGCGAATGACTCGCCAAGCACTGGCGGCGCTTTGAGCGCCGTCGGCGGTCTATTGAATGCCCAGTGCCAGCATCTGCCCCCTCCGGTATACTTGAGGATTGCCCGCAGACGAATTCTCCCCCCTGACACTACAATGGATAATCAAAAACCATGAGCGTTGAAACGCGCGATATTCTCAAAGCGCAGCCTCTCTTACAGACCGAATTGTTTGCCAATGTCGAAGTGACTTTGCAGGCCATCGATGTCGATAAGCTCTCACCGGGTATTTATCAGAACCGTGAGCACTTTGATGAAAAAGCGCTACAGGAATTGGCCCAAAGCCTGATCAGCTGTGGCGGAAATATTTCGCCATTAAATGTGCGCCCTCGCGGCAAGGATAAATTCGAAATCATCGCCGGTGAACGCCGTTGGCGTGCTGCCCAGATTGCCGGTCTCGACAAGCTGTTGTGTTTGGTGGGCGATTTTTCGGATCGTCAGGCTGCCAGTATCACCGTATCCGAAAACCTACAGCGTGAAGATCTCAACCCAATCGAACAAGCTCAGGGCTACCAACGAATGAGCCAGGAGTTTGATCTTACCCACAAAGAGATTGCCGAATCGGTGGGCAAGTCCCGCGTCGCGATTTCAAACTCTTTGCGGCTGTTGTCTCTCTCCCTGGGCGTCCGCGACATGCTTAAGCGGGGTACTTTAAGTGAGGGACACGGCAGAACTCTGTTAGGTCTCGACCCTCGCGATCAGGTCGCGGTTGCCAATAAAGCACGTCGCAATGAGTGGTCCGTGCGCAAACTCGAAACTTATATTCGAGAATTGAATTCACCCAAAGAGGATCTTCCTCCAAGTAACGAAGACTTTGATATTAAAGCGCTGGAAGATGAAGTCAGCCAGCAGTTGGGCCACCCATTCCGCATTCGATTGGACAAACGAACCGGCAAAGGTGAGTTTCGAATTAACTTTTACAATGCCGTTGATTTTGAAGCTGCTTTGGATCGAATTCGCGACACCCTGCAACTGGAAAAGCTTTGATTGAAACAATCGCGGATTTGATAGAAAAGAAGTAATCAGCTTGTGAGAATGCGAAGAAGCACCACAAGGAAAAAGGAAACTCTAAAAAGAAAAAAGGGGCTTTGCAGCCCCTTTTCCATTCTCCTCTCGCCGTCCTGGCGACGTTGAATACCGCAATCCTATGCCAATTTTTTAAGTTAGGCAAGCGGCAGTAAAACAATTCGGCAACGTTTCTGGTTTTGCACCTGGAAATCATTAGATTCCCCTCATCTTTATTATCTAAAGCTTTCGGGTTCAGCCTTGTTTTCAAATAACCAGAAACCGCGTTGGAGATCAGATCAGAAATACTTTGGTCACGCTTTGGGAATGGATAACGATGATTCATCGTAGTGTTTTTGGAGCGCTTTTGTGAAAAGCTTACTTAAAGACAGGAAAGCCATTAAACAGCGTCAGTCAGCTGTGTTTATGTTTCTTGATAAATGCTTTTATCTGATCCTTCATCGGGGTCTGAACCTCTTCTTCAGTAGTCACCTCAAAAGCAATAAGCATGTCGATGCAGTCGTTTAACGTCGCGCTCAAATCAAAACTTTTTGCCGGAGCACCCAAGCTTTTGCTACTTTCCATCAGTAAATTCATCGCCAGGGGCTTTAGAGAATCGCGATAGTCCTGATCTCGCAGGGGGGCATTTTCCAGCAGTGGCCCGGTGGCTTCATCACCAAAACGGAGCCAGGCCAAAACTTTTTTCTCCTCCAGTTCTACAGGGATGTGCTGCAGAAAAAACCTGACAAGCGCGACCAAGGTTTCTTCCTGAGGAGGCCTATCTTTTAACAGCCAGACTCGTACAGAAGGACTGGCCTTACCAGTGAGTTTACTCAGGAACGCCAGTCGACCGCGTTGCTGTCGGCCGGGAATACCCATACCTTGTACGCAATCCAGAAAATCGTGGAAACGCTGACTGAATCCTGGCACTCCCACAATGGGTTCGATTTTCGATTCTTCACGTCTGAAATCGGACTGATATCTATCCAGGGACGATTGAGAGTCTGTCACGGGAGTCCTTTCGGGAGATTGGTAAACGCAGGCCATCTTAGCCAATTTTGACAAAGCCTTGAAGAGATACACTCCCTCAGTGGGTTTTCCATTGCTCTTGGTTCCCGTTGGAATAAAAAACCACAGCATAATTTAAGAGTCTCCTAAGGAGACACCTGATGACTTATGTCAGGTACGCGTGAGATTTCATTTCTTTCACACCCTGATGGCAAAAATGTTTCACGTTAAACATTTTAACAAGAAGAAAAGCTTGCGATAGATTGGTAGTTTTCATGGCACACACTACAGCTATTAACAATTTACTTTAAGTTGCACAAAAAGACCTATGCTTTCAGCTGTCGGATTCCCCATCAGAATGCGATCAGGTTTACAGAGTTTTGAGGCCGTGAGCGGCCTTTAACGGGTGCCTTGTTTGTAGGCTAGTGGAGGGCTATTCCAACAACTCTTGTGCTACGCCCTGCCCGGTGAGGTGCCCCTTCGGGCCTGACCACTGAGTTCTGTCGGATACTTCTCCATATTACCGGTTCAAAACTGCGAAGTTCAGAGCGAAACAGTCGGCCTAGCTCGGTCTAAAGGGTGGCTGGGTGTTCGTTGTGGCACATAATCACCAGTCCCTTTCGTCCTCTCTGCGAAGAAAAAGCCGGGCAACATGCCCAAGTCCGATGGAAGCGCACGGCACAAAGAAAGCTGAAGGGATATTGTTTTAATATCCTCCATATGAGACAAACCCATTGAGTCACCCCAATAACATTATTCGGCTTTGTCTCATCTTTGCATGGCGTTTTTCATCCCTCTCGATTTCTACCGCTCAGTGCAACTTGAATCAGCGCCCTGTCTCCTAAGGAGACAGGCATTACTTTCCGGTTGTTGATCCCTGGTGTCTCCCGAGGAGACACTACCGGCAGCAACCTCATCAAATGACAAGACCTGCAAATTGCTATTTACCCTACGAGAGCAACTAATGCAGTCGTGTGCTTCTTGCCTACTCCCGTCATTTGGGGTCATGTCAGGCGAGCAATCTGCTGTAATCCGTTTACATCGAAACAACCGGACAGGTCTCTAGCGGACAACAACACGCCTTTAAATTCAGACACTGAGGGCCGCCGCCAAGAAGACCAGAGTGGAAGCGAGCGATGCGCCACAAACCGAACAGGCAAAAACACCTATATATAGCCCCTGCTATCGAATTTGAGAAATACAGGAGGCTACCTTATAAACCACACTTCCCTTGTGACCCCAAAACTGACTTCATGCGGAAAGCCCAGGTTAGACCCGCCAGGCATCTGCCTATAAACGGTATCTACAAATATTCACGGGGTACACAAAGAGCACTTTAACCAGCGTAAACAACCGCAGCGGACTATAACGATCAGATTCCCGCTTCCTAATCCAGTAATCGTAGCGGTAATCAGTCGACACCGCTCACCGTCATTTCTATCCATAAATAAAAACCCAGGCACAGGAATACAAAGAATTCCATAGTGTTCATTTTGGAGTTTTACTCTTCCAGATTCTGCACCGCCCGGCACCCACTCTGCGAAATCGCACTTTAGGGTGAAACTGCATTTCGAGTACTGTCCAACTTCTCGAAATCACATCATCTCAACATACTCAGAAAAGAACTCAGCTTATAATCACCCTCTGAAACACTCTCTGAATTAACACATATATCGGTTGACCCGGCATATTACGCACGTATATTATCTGCTGTATATTTTTCAGGGAGATCTCCGATGTTTGATTACAACAGCACCGTTCTCGCTGTGCTCAATCAAAAGGGTGGTGTCGGAAAAACCACCGTCGCCAGCATCATCGCAGAATACGCAGCACTCTATTCAAAACGCCACGTTCTGGTTGTCGATTTGGATATGCAGTGCAACTCATCGGACTACTGGGTTGGCATGGAGACCGCACCACAGGCAACTGGTGGTCAGCTTCCTCCGGCACATCCCGAATTTGATGGCGACCCCGATCTCGAAGAACGCTCCAGCATCGCAGACATCTTTTTCGGCAAAGCCGTACTCCCTCACTCTACTTACATCAATGAAGATAACGGCTTTAAATTCAGCGTCGATGTGATGGTCGGCCACCCGGCTCTGCTAGAGCGGGTAAACACCGAATTTGACAACGCCAGCGGCAAAATCGCGTCAGAGATTATCAATCGTTTGGGCGAATTCCTGCATATGCCGGAAGTGGCTGAGACTTACGACCTGATCATTCTGGACACCGGACCCAGCCGAAACCCAATCTTCCGGGCTGCAGTACGTGCCGCGACCCACGCCATTATCCCGTTTGAGCCCGAGGAAAAGAGTATCCAGGGGATCAACGCCATGCTCCAGGTTCTCCATTCCGAGAACTTCTCCCGAACAGACGAAGATCAACTGAAGCTGGTCGGACTGTGCCCCAACAAAGTGCGCTCGAACACCAAGATCCATAAAGGCACTTTGAACATGCTTCATGAAGAACTGGGCAACGCCATGTTCCCTGAGGATATATATCTGCCTCAATCAACTGCGTTTCCAGAAAGGGACTTGAAGGGAATCACACCGAAGAGTATTTACGAAATCCCCCCCAGCCACACTGCCCGCAAGAAAAGCGAGGTCGTGGGGGAATATGTAATGGCAGCACTCTAAGACCAAAACTGAAAAGTGTCTCCTCAGGAGACGGCAAAATCACCAAACAGCACAAAACAACCACCAATCGGTGACATAACAGGAGACGGCAATGGCAGCCAAGAAACTAGGACTGGGTCGTGCGGGCACTGGCAAGGTCTCAGCCCAAGAGCAAAAAAGCAGCGAAAAGTGGACTCAGAGCATAAAGTCCCAGCTGAGTGTCGCCAGTACATCAACCGCGCCACTGTCCAAGTCCATTCCTATCGACTATGTGCTGACCGACCCAGATAACCCAAGAAAGCTTGCCATCAGCAAAGAAGAAGTCACGAAATTTGCTCAAAAATACCCTTTCAGCAAAAAGTCGATTTCAGCAGATAACGCCGATGTCTGGATTGAGCACTATATAGAAGACGTTACAAAAACCTGTGGTTTCACCGGCAAAAAGCTGGGTGACATTATTTCCATAATAGAGTTTGCAGCAGCTCTGAAAAGCGCCGAAAGGTTGGTGCACCCAATTTCAGTACTAAAAGACGAAACTACCTTCCATCTGATTGCAGGTGAACGGCGTCTGTTTGCCCATATCCTTTTGGGTGAAACGCATATTTCTGCCACCATTCAAAGCCGTACCATGGACAGAGTGGAAATCGACACCCTACAGTGGGAAGAGAACGTCCACCGAGAAAATATGACTCTGTGGGAAAAGGTAGACCGGGTTCGGAAAATTATCGAAGCCACCGATGGCTTCGAAAGCACCAGTGTCACCAAATTGAGCAAGCGAATCGGTCGGGGCCGTGCAGAGGCGCAGCGTTATCTGGCCGTGCTTCGTTACCCTCACAAAATCCTGATTGAGGCCATTGAGCAAGGCAAAATCACTGATCTCAAAAAAGCAGCAGCACTGGCCCAACTGTCCGAGCAGGATATTCGGGGCAGTCTGGAAGGAGAAAGCCGCCCTACTCCTCCCAAGCCATCTGTTCGGTTCAGCCGCGACATCAATACTGATGGTCTGCGCAAAGTACTCGAAGCTGCTGCACAGAACCTGGGGGAAAGCACCGCTCTCAGCGAATTTGATCTGAATAAGCCAGCCGGTTTAGCCGCGGCGCTAGAGGCGCTGGTCCGCAAGGTATAGCTGCAGGACCAAAACTTTAGTGACCTAGATACCTATATAAGAAACAAGAAATGTAACCAACCATGGCAAAATTCACACTGCCCAAAAAAACCGTTCCCACCATTCGCACCAGCTTGCGGATTCCAGCGTTGATGCGCGACAAGCTGCACCAACATATGGAGACCGAAGGTTACAACCAGAAGCAGCGAAATATCTGGATCACCGAAGCGATTGAGTCCCTGCTACAACGTTCTGACTTTCCAAACCTGGTTGCCGAAGAATTTATTCAGGCCGGCTCTACCGTGCCAATCCCCCTGACCCTGTCGGGATCTCTGAATGACCAGATCAATACCGCTCTAACCACCATTGAAGACCAGGAAGGCATCAGCAAAGATCGCAGCGCCCTTCTCCGCACCGCTATCATCCAGCGAATGCTGGCCAATCAGAATATGCAGCTGTCAGAGAAGGGTCTCGCCAGCCTCAAGAACGTTGAAGAGGGTGAATCGTGAATCTGGTGAACACCGACCAAATTGATATGTTTGTTGCAGACATTGTAGATGTGGCTCCAAAGGGTGACACCCAATCCATGGAGTACCCCATTTTTGCAATCAGCAGCAAACCTGACTCAGAGAAATACCGCTACGAGAACAAGGTAACCGGCAGCTGGCTGGAGATTATTCCTTCCGCCGATGGACGAGCTACCATCCACGATAAAGACCTGCTTATCTATGCTTTCGGACATATTGCAGAAGCAGCCAAGCTGGGCCGAGATATCAGCCGCCGCGTTCGCATTACCGCCTATGATTACCTGACCGTGACCAAGCGGGGTACCGATGGCAAATCTTACAAAGCCATTGGCGATACCCTTGCCCGGCTGAGAGGTACAGTGGTCCGGTCCAATATGATTGGCGCGGACAAGGTATCCAAGAAGGCTGAAGTCTTTGGTCTGATCGACTACGGGTCGGCCGTGACGGATCAAAAGGGACGTTTGGAGTATTTCGAAGTAGTTATTTCTGAACAGCTGTTTACCGCTGTCGCCAACAACGAGATTCTCAATTACAACCGCGACTATTTCTCTTTACGCTCTCCCTATGACCGGCGCCTTTATGAACTCTGCCGCCGCAACTGTGGAGGCTCCGCTGAGTGGCGTGTCCCGATTGAGGAAATCTGGCACATCTTTGGTGTGAAATCACCACTGAAAGAGTTTCGCCGAAAGATCAAAGACTGTATTAAAAAGCAGCTTGTCCCTGATTATGAACTCGAATATGAGGCCGCAGCCTCAAAAAGCAGCCCGGATTGGCTGATTGTTCGCCAAAATAGCGAATATACTGCTCTGGTAGGCACATAATTCCACCTTTCAGCGGGGTTTTAACCACCCCGCTTCGTGGTTTTAACCACCCAGGCCTTCTCCAGCCCCCTCCTATTGCCCCATGGAACACTGTGAAACACCAATAACATACGGTATGCAACGGTTGAACCCTCTAATTACTGTATGTTATTGAATTAACAGAGCTTTCGGGGTTTCAACCACTGTTGTAAACACCGCTTCGAGGTTTTAACCACTACAGAGATATGTCATTCGTGGTTTTAACCACCAACAGGAACTCTGTACAGATTGTGCCTATATTTAAAACCTGAAACACAAGAATTACGGCAAAGGTCGGGAGCCAGCGCGAAATTATTTGACTGCAAACCAAAGCTTGGTAATAAAAACTACATGGTTTGTAGCAAAAATGAATTTTGGCCAATCCAGACTACAAAACTGACATCCACAGGTGCTGGAAAATGCTGGTCTGAAATGCATCTCAACCTTAATTTAGTTGCGATTTATAAGGGAAAATCCGTAATTGTGCAGACAAATTCCAACTTATGGATATCAAGCTAGTGGTCTTAAGACTAATGTCTAACAGATATAATCCTGTTGTTTTTTTACAACGATCTGTAAAAGCAGCGCATTTTTCTGTAGAATGCGCACCCAAATTTCGCCACAACCAGACTAAGAGCAGCCACAAGCCGCTCATATTAGTGCTAACAAAATGACGCCTAGGGGGCAGTATGACAGATTCGAAATCGAAGATTATTTATACACTAACCGATGAAGCGCCAGCACTGGCCACCTACTCACTCCTCCCGATCGTCAATACCTTCTCCGCCGCCGCCGATATCGAAGTTACCACCAGCGATATCTCACTGGCCGCCCGCATCATCTCCGCCTTCCCTGAGAAGCTTACTGAAGAACAGCAGCTGCCGGATGCTCTGGCTCACCTGGGCGAGCTGACCCAGAATCCAGAAACCAACATCATCAAGCTGCCCAACATCTCAGCATCTATTCCTCAGTTGGTTGCAGCCATCGCTGAACTGCAGCAGCAGGGCTATGACCTCCCGGCCTACCCCGAAAATCCAGAAAATGCGGAAGAAGAAGAGATCAAATCTCGCTACGCCAAAGTGCTGGGCAGCGCCGTTAACCCCGTTCTGCGTGAAGGTAACTCTGACCGCCGTGCTCCTGCAGCTGTTAAGCAGTACGCCAGAAACAACCCCCACTCCATGGGCAAGTGGAGCCAGGCATCCCGCACACACGTTGCTCATATGCGTGAGGGTGACTTCTATTCCAGCGACATCTCCACAACCATGGACAAGGCTGACACCCTGACCATTGAACTGGTCACCAAGAGTGGCGAAGTCAAGAAGCTGAAAGACGTACCTGTTGAAGACAAAGAAGTGGTCTCCGCCCAGTTTATGAGCACTCGCCTGCTGCGTAAGTTCCTGGACGAAGAGATGGAAGGCGCACGCCGCTCCGGCCTGCTGTTCTCCCTGCACATGAAAGCCACCATGATGAAGGTCTCTGACCCTATCGTGTTTGGCCATGCGGTAACCGTTTACTTTAAAGAAGCCTGGGAAAAGCACCACGACACGCTGGTAGAACTGGGTGTACAGCCTAACGACGGCCTCGGCAGCGTGCTGCGCAAGATCGACAGCCTGCCCTACTCCAAGCGTGCCGAAATCGAATACGATCTGCGCAAGTGCTACGAAACCCGTCCTGAGATGGCGATGGTTGACTCCGATAAGGGCATCACCAACCTGCACGTGCCCAGCGACATCATCGTCGATGCCTCTATGCCGGCAATGATCCGCAATGGCGGTAAGATGTGGAGTGCCGACGGCAAGCTGCAGGACACCAAGGCCGTGATCCCTGACAGCTGCTACGCCACCATGTACCAGGAGGTCATCAACTTCTGTAAGCACCACGATGCCTTCGATCCTACCAAGATGGGTACCGTTCCTAACGTAGGTCTGATGGCTAAGAAAGCCGAAGAATACGGCTCTCACGACAAGACTTTTGAAGCCCCCGCAGACGGCACTATGCGCATTGTTGATAGCAACGGCGAGGTGGTACTGCAACACGACAATGTTGAGCAAGGTGATGTTTGGCGTATGTTCACCGCCAAGGATGCTCCTATTCAGGATTGGGTTAAGCTGGCCGTTACCCGCTCTCGCCTGAGTGGCATGCCTGCCCTCTTCTGGCTGGATGATCGTCGTGGTCACGATGCCGAGATGATCAAGAAGGTCAATACCTACCTGCAAGACCATGACACTGAAGGTCTGAAGATTCACATCCTCAACCCTGATCGCGCTATCCGTTACACCATGGAGCGCCTGAAGCTGGGCCTCGACACCATCGCTGTTACCGGTAATGTTCTGCGCGACTACCTGACCGATCTGTTCCCGATTCTGGAGCTGGGTACCAGTGCCAAGATGCTGTCTATCGTGCCTCTGATGAACGGCGGCGGCCTGTTCGAAACCGGCGCCGGTGGCTCCGCACCCAAGCACGTTCAGCAGTTTGAAGAAGAAGATCACCTGCGTTGGGATTCACTGGGTGAGTTCCTGGCCCTGGCCGTGTCTATTGAAGACGTTGCCACCAAGACCTCTAACCCCAAAGCACAGATTCTGGCCAAGACCCTGGATCAGGCCACCGGTAAATTGCTGGAAAATGGTCAGTCTCCTTCCCGTAAGGTGAAAGAGCTGGACAACCGCGGCAGCCACTTCTACCTGGCCAGCTACTGGGCAGAAGCCCTGGCCGCACAGGATGAAGACGCTGACCTGGCTGCCAAATTTGCACCTCTTGCCAAAGTGCTGAGTGAAAACGAGGAAAAGATTATTCAGGAACTGACCGATTGCCAGGGCAAGCCGGTTGATATGGGCGGCTACTTCCACCCTGACACCAGCAAGGTTGAAAAGGCGATGCGTCCAAGTGAGACTCTGAACAGTATCCTGGCCAACGTCTGATTTTAGACTGACCTAGTCCGCAGTCTCTTAAAAGGGGCAGAGCGAAAGCTCTGCCCCTTTTTTTGTATACAGGATGTAGGGTGCTACTTCCTATTCAGAATCCTTTCATAAACTTCGAGCGCCTTCTCAATTCTGCTCTCCAAACCCGATCGTTGGCGCTGGTACTGCTCCTGTAATTGCTGGGTCTGCCAATATTCCAGCTCCCGTTGAACATTCAGCGGTGCCTCGCTTAACTGTTTAAGCCGATGCTTCATGGCAGCAACCCGTTGTGGCACTCTGTCTTTACAGGCACTATTGCCTGACCTATCCACCAGGTAAATCGGAGCCGAATGGGCCATCGCGAAATTCTTGCCAAACCCTCGCAACGCCAGCCAGCCACTGGCGCCGGGTGACAGGGATTTCTCCAATCTCAAACGCGTTGTTGGTTCTGTGCCGCCGTTCCTGCTGGCAATCACATCGCCGCAATACACCAATTCAAGGCGCTCCAGGGAATCCCAATCCGGGTTGACCCAGGCGTCTGCCAGAATATCCAATACGCCGGACTCATCCACGGGAAGGGTAGAGCCCATAGCTTGGCCATTCACCTCAAGATCTATCAAGAGCCCGTTGGAAACAAATGTCTCCCCAGACTTTACCGATTCAAACCACTTATGGGTGTTATCACTTAATGTGACTCTGGCATAACTGCGAACCGCCCCAGGCTGATCAAAGTAAGGAAAATCGGAACCCGCCGCTGGCGCAACTCGGAAGCCCAGGTCGAGAAATTCATACCACAGCTCCGTCCGCAGCTGACTGTTTTGCATGATTTCAACAAAGTCCACCAAACCGAAGGGTGCATCTAGAGCCAGCCCCCAGGAACCATTGAACTCTTCAGAACCAACGTGAGCGTAACCGCTGATGGCGTTCTGTCTTCGATAACCTTCGAAGAATTCATGGTAGTAAAAGTAGCGGTCAGGATTGATCAGCGGCTTTTCGATGTTGAGGGAAATGGTGTGACCCCGCTGCGCGGTTCTGGGGCCCTCAATCCCCGGCACCAACGCGTGTATCCCTTGCTGATAGAAGCCTTCGCCACCATAGGCGTACTGAGGGTAGTGACTTCCACCGGGGTTATTCATGAGCAATAAGTTGGCAATGTGCACATCTTCCGCCGCCATTACTCTAGCTATATCTGGATTGTCCTGATGGTCACGGCGCATGTGAATATGTACATCTCCGGATTGCCAGCCTTTCTGTGGCATATCCTCCCACCGCGTAATAGTAAATTGTTTAACAACCTGCTCCCCCGGTTTCACCTGAATTCGTTGTAGAAGCCATCGGTACTCCGGACCTTTTGATGCAACTATCCAATAATCTCCGGCAGGCAAAGACGTCCGGTAACTGCCGTCACTGTAAAATACGTACCGGTTAGTATGCGGCCAGGGTTGAGAGCGTTCGTTAAATGATTTGAGCGCATATTGCCGAATTTCTGTTTCGTAATATTGCAGTGGCAGTGCATCCTCACTGGGTAACAAAGCGCGCCCCGACGCGTCGTAAATTCCCATACGAACAGGAGTAGGGTGGCGGCTACCAGACTCAACAATGCGCAGCTCCAAACTGGCTTCTTGTAGTGAACCTTCAGGATTGGATACGCCTTCGGGGTTTTGACCACTGCGGGTTAAGGTTAAGTCACACAGCGTCAGGGTACTGTCTTCGTGTTCGCTCCCCGGCGCAATTGTTGACAGCGTGGTGACGGCAAAATCGGTACCGCGCATACCACGATTGGCAAAACGTGCGCGATCCAAAGTGAATTTTACGGTTTGCCATGTTCCCTCTTCAGCTTTTGGAGATAACACTTGGCTGCCAGTCGCATTGGCTTTGCCGTTGGCATCATAGCCATACACCAAAGTGGTTTGATTGGGCTGGTGCAGCAATAATTCCAGCTCCACAGGTTCATCAATATCAAATGCAAAATTGTCATCCACATCAAACCCAATAAAGTTGGCGTGGACACAGCGTTTACCGCCAACCGTTTTGATAGTGGGTTTTACACGCCCGAAGAATGACGACAACCCAAAGGATTCGGGGTAACCCGCCGTTAGGGTTCGGCTGATATTCTCTCTGTGCCAGTCGAGCATGACGACTCCGCGCGGTCCGTCCATAGCTTCTGGTAACCCATGCGCAATGGTGGTCATCGGAGCCATAAACAATAACAGTACTACAAACATCTTGTTCACAGTCGCCCCCGCTGCATTCGAAATCCTGGAGACCGATAAACAGGCTTACCGCCGACCATTGTTAACAGCACATTTGTGTCTCGTATCGTCGGAATCGCCACTTCAAAGATGTTTCTGTCCAATACAACCAGATCTGCGAACTTTCCCACTTCGAGCGAACCGGTGTATTGTTCGTGACGAAGCGCATAGGCCGCATTGTAGGTATAGGCTTTAACCGCCAGTGCCAATAGCTCCCTTTCCGTCAAAATTCGACCATCTACACGAGCCCCCTGATATTCCTGAGTGGCGTTCTGAATACTGAAAAGGGGGTTCAGTTCTGCGACGTCCCAATCACTGCTAATCACCAATCGTGCACCGGTGGAGATAATATCCGGCATTGCCATCGTATCGGATTCATTATTGATCAACAGGCGTGACATGGGTTCGTCCGCGGTATCCCTGGAGTAGGGCTCATAGTAGTTCCCATATCCATTAACGTAGTCCTCATACTCCAGGTAATTCACTTGCGAATCCGCCGGAACATTTAACTGCTTAAAACGCGGGATGTCCTGCGCACTCACCCAGTTTACGTGGGTAACATAGTGCCGAGGAGTATTCACGCCTAAATCACCCATGGCCCTCTGTGCCTGTTCGATGGCATTTAATGCCTCGTGTGCACCTCGATCCCCAATGGCGTGGATAATGCCCCCGAAACCCACCTTCTGCAGTTCTGCCAGATATCGAGCCAATCTTGATTCGGTAAAGTAGTTGCCCCCTGTAGGATCCGCATCCGGGTGGATCAAGTGTCCATAGGGTTTGAGAACAGCGGCAGAGTTAAGGTCGGGAACACCATCGGAATAAAACTTAACCTGGGTGACCCGCAAAAGTGAGGATGGATCTTCCCGATACATGTTTTTCAACTGTTGGAGTTGATACTCATCTTCAAGGTGCGGGTATACCCAGAGAGACATGACATTGCGTATTTTTAGTCCGCCCTCGCGCTCAGCCCGCTGCCAGGGCTCCAGATTACCTCTGGTCCAGTAAACCCTGGCATTGGCCGCTGATGTAATACCATAGCTCGCCATTAACGCTTGAGCCCCCAAAACAGCATCGAAGCGTGCTTCCTGCAGTTTTGCTGTCTTCGCCAAGGCTTTGTGCATCAGTTCATCGCCGGCGCTGTCTGACAGGACACCGGTTAGTTGCCCGGTGACCGGGTCTTTGAAAAACTTGCCACCCTGTGGATTGGCACTGGCGCTGTTTATACCGAGTCGTTCCAGTGCTTTGCTGTTAACCCACATTGAATGCGAGGATTTCTCCATAAATGCTGCAGGCTTATCGGGAAACACCTCATCCAGAAGCTCCCTGGGTAAACGCTCCAGGGTTTCCAAATCACCATTGTCATGCCCTCCGCCCAAGATCCAATCGTGTGGAAAATCAATCTCGTTACAGGCTTTCAGCCCTTCAATCCAGTCTTCGGGATCATTGGACTCCTGGCGCAGCGGTAACAGATCACAACCCATAAAGGAGCCGAGGCTCATGCCTTCCATGGGATGAACATGTGCATCCTGAAAACCGGGCATAATCAGCCTTTTCTGCATATCCCTTACCTGAGTATGCTCGTTAACATAGCCTCTGGCTCCTGCATCGCTGCCAACAAAGACAATTTTGCCTTTTCGAATGGCTATGGCTTGGGCCCAGGGTTGCTTTTCATTGACGGTGTATACATTTGCGTTATAGAGCACCTGATCAGCAGCTGCTGCTACAGCCGTTGCACTGCCAGCTACCAGGCTCAGTGACACCAGGTGCAAAACAAAAGTGATGTTGTAATAGAACGTTCGCTGACTCATTAAATTCACGCTGCTTTATAGTGGGTATTCCATCTTAAGCACTGTCGAATCAGCTAGCGCTGAAATTAATTACTGAATAGGATGAGATGAATTCATAATTGTTATAAAAATCTGTGTAGACCGTGACTAATGAAAAGCCAATTTGGCCATTAAAGACCTTTATCTGGAGAATAAGGTTTGTTTTCCATTAAATCTATTCATCTAATACGAGCAATTTTTTCATTTGTGAGTAACTCCGGCGCAGTGCTAATTTTTTATGACAACTCATAACGATATTGCCCGAGGAGTTCTCAACAATGATTGTATTTCGCAAACGTGCTCTGACCCTTGCCGTTGCAATGATGGCAAGCCAGCTGCCCCTGGCTGGATTTGCGCTCGACGGATTTGAACTGGAAGAAATAGTGGTTACTGCAACCCGGCGAGCTCAAAGTACAGAAGAAATCCCCTATAACATCTCTGCTGTAAGCGGAGATTCTTTGGTTCAAAAAGGTATTACAGATTTCGCCAAACTGGCCCGCAATACCACTGGTCTGGTTCTGGTCGACAGTGGCGGAAGGGACAACAGTCAGGGTAGCGGCCTGATCATGCGTGGTTTAAACGCTGATGCCAGCGGTAACGGTACCGGCGATGGCCAAGCCATTGCGCCGGCTACGGTATCGACCTATGTCGATGATGTGCCCGTATTCTATAACCTGCATCTGAAAGACATCGAGCGCGTTGAAATTCTGCGCGGACCCCAGGGAACTCTGTATGGTTCCGGCTCTCTTGGGGGCACTATTCGCTATATGCATAACAAACCCAATACAGAAGCGTTTGAAGGGGAAATTGCCTCTCGGCTCGGGCAAACCGAAGGCAGCTCAGGCATCAACACTGATACCCACGTTATGCTGAACATGCCACTGTCCGACAGCGTCGCAATCCGCACTGTTTTTGGCTATGTCGAAAACCAGGGCTTCATCGATCAAAACTCTCTTGTCAGTTTTGACGAAACCCGCAACGTGATCGCGGATACCAGTGTGGGACCTGCTGATTCAGCGGATACACCGCCGTTGTATCACGGCAAGAAAGACGCCAACAGCCATCAGGCTAACCATATCCGTATCAGCGCTTTGTGGGATATTAGCGACGACACAACTACACAGTTGAGTTATCACCATCAACGCGATAGCTACGATGGTCGGCAAGTGATCACGCCGGCGCATCCAGCCGGTGGTGATGATGCCAATACCCAGGCATTGCTTGAGCCGATGGATACAGAACTGAACGTGTACAGTTGGGACCTGGAAACGGATCTGGGTTTCGCGACCTTAAGCAGTACCGTTTCGTACTACGATAGTGACTCGCAATCCATTGGCGATGCTAACGGTATCTATCACAATGCTGCTTTCTCTTATATGTTGCCAAGCGATGGCTACGGTATTAACACTATTACCAAACGCCCCCAGTTCCTGGCTGACTACGATGAACAGAATACGGGCAAGACCATAGAAATCCGTCTTGCTTCAAACGGTGAAGGGCAATTCGACTATGTTGTAGGTGCTTTTTACCTCGAGCAAAACTACCAGGCAATCCAGCACGACAAATTGATGGGTTATTGGGATATTGTTGATGGTATCAACAAAACCCAAGTATTTAACGCCGAAAACCGTCCTGCGCCGCTTGAAACAGACGATATTTATCTCCAGGATATAGACAACACGTTTAAAGATACTGCACTGTTTGGAGAGGTCACTTACCACATTTCAGATGTATGGCAGATAACCGGGGGCTTCCGGGTTTTCGAGCAAACGTTCGAGGCCAGTAACGATATATACTTCCCTGAAGGTGGCGAATTCCTGTCTCCAATCGGCGATATTCGTGGGCTGGCGCCTTCGTCTTCCGAAGAGGACTTTAGCGACCATATCTTTAAGATCAACACTTCTTACGATATCACGCCTAATGTCATGGCCTACTTCACTTGGGCCGAAGGTTTCCGTCATGGTGGTGTTAACGGCTTTCCGACACTGGATATCGTAGACAGTTTTGCAGTTGCGGAACCGGCTGAATATCGTACCTATGATTCTGATATGGCAACCAATTGGGAAGTAGGGCTGAAAGGTCGTTTGTTTGACGAACGTATGCGTTTCTCCACAGCTTTATTCTTAATTGAGTGGGAAGACGTTCAGCAAAATATCGCTACCCCAACGTTGGCTTATCCGGCAATCGTTAATGGGGAAACCGCAGAAAGTATGGGGCTCGAAATTGAAGCCACTTATCTGCTTACAGAAAACCTCGAAGTAACTGTTGGGTATGCTTATACCCAAGCGGAACTCACCGAGTCATTCGACGTTGATGGAGACGGCTCTTTCGAAGGAGTGGATGGTGACGAACTGCCTGGTGTTCCAACCAATACCGCCAATATTTCAATTAATTACGCCACCGAAGTCTTTAATGGCATGGAGCTGACGGCCAGCTTGTCCGGTGCTTACGTGGATGAGATCAGAAACGCGATTAACGAAGATGATCAGTCTTTCTCCATAGACCCATCACACAGCCTCTGGGATATGACGGTGTCACTCGCGGCAGAGAACTGGGGAGTAACCTTGTTCGCCGAAAATCTTTTCGACGAACACGTTACCTACGGCACCGCTGGTCGTGCTGGTTTGGGTAAAACGGTTTTGGAAGATTGGCTGGGTGATACCCATACGCGACCGTCCTGGCAGCATGGTCGTGAGTTAACCTCTTATGTGAATCGTCCAAGAACCATCGGCCTTGACGTTTTCTATAACTTTTAAACTCTTCTGTTTGTAGTACTCTCTTCTTTTACCCCCGTGCCATCGGGGGTTTTTTATGTCCGATTGCTCCCCAACTCCAGCATGCTGATGGATTGTTTGAATTGCCTGCGGCCGTCTGGATAAGTCATTTGCGATAAACGCAAACAACTTACCCACACTAATTCAATCAACCCACAGCGCCCACCTGGCTGCGGACGATCGCTGCACCTTCTTGGTATCAATAACAAAATAACGTTTAGATAATCATCCGATTAATCACCCTCATCCTTTTTCTCAACCTGATCTATATTGTCATGAGTAACACAAACCTGATCAGAATCTTGAACAGACCAAACCAGTCGTAAAGGCGCTGTTATCTGATGAGCAGCAAATGTTACAAATTTTTTGTTGTTCAATGCCTCCTTACGTGTTTCTTTATGCGGCTTGGAGGGAAGAACAAACAGGTGCGCATAGCGACGGGTGATCTGTTGACGGGAAAGCCCGACTTCGAGGGCAACGTCCGCTTTTGAGGGCAGCTTGTTATCGACGACGAGTTTCAAAATGGCCTTGCGAACGCGCTGTTCAGTGGCGTTCGCGCGCAGATTGTGAGTACGGGTGGCTGCCAGGCGTTGTTTCTCCTGTAGAGAGATTTGCTCGTCTCCCAGGCCCATTACGCCTCGATCAACACCAGCCCCGGTGTATTTGTGCCAAACCCACTTCGAAACGCTCTTGGCAATATGCCGGATCTCGTTGTAGGTAAAGTCTGGCTCGATGTGCCCGATAGCCAACGCTTGCGAGAGCACAGCGTCATTCCAGATTGCTTCGCTTTTAATGCCACGGTAGTACTTCACCTGGGCATAGGCCCAATAGCGTAATTGGTGGAACAGGGCACAGTTGCGACTTTCCGGAAGTTCATCTTCGTCCAGGCTGCGAAAGGGTTTGGCAATTGGGTCGACTTCACGGGCGAGCTCATCGAGGTCGTATTGATGAGTGTGAATCTCCAGGGTGTGCCAGTGTGCGCAGAGAGGGTTTTTGGCAATGCGCCCGGTGTAGCTCAAATCGGCATTCAGTGCCATGGCCAACCCTCGGGCAACCGCCTGCATGTAGCGAATAGGGCCGGGTCGGGCATTTTCGGTAATGCAGACCGGAGAAATCGCGTAGTACAGATGTGCGTGGCCATTGCTCGGGTTTTTGACCACCAGGTTCGGCTCCGGCAGGCCTCGGTCGTGCCAGATAAACAGATCACGATGATCGAGATCGAATACCAACCAGTACACGTGAGTCGGTGGATTGGGGGCGATGTAGGACTTTTTAATGGCAGAAACTTTGGGGCGTACCAGCAGCGCGGCTTTATCGTCGCCGCACCAGGGTTTATACGCCAGTGCCTCCAAAAAACGGTCGAGCGCAGTCCTGCGCTGAATGGGGTGTCCCACAGCCGATGGCCTTTTCTCCAGGGAACAGGCACAGAGGGACTTGAAGCATAAACCCGGAGGGTATACTCTCTAGATCCCTACCGGCCCGAACCGGTTAGGTATGGAAAACCCCTGGTTGCATTGTCTTGGCGGATGGAGCAATCAGGGGTTTCGTGTTTAAAGGGTGGTTCAAATCGCTTACATGGCGGTGTGTCCGTTCATTCCCGAGTCATTCCTGCAAGTTGCAATTAGATGACATTTATTAGTCTTGAGGCTAACAATAGTGATCGAGTGGGGTGATTTCAACGGAAATATGGTGTTTAAAACCACGACCAAAAACGGGTGGTCACAACCCCGATATCAGTGGTTAAAACCCCGTAGTTGTGTTCAAAACCCCGAAAAGGGTGGTCAAAACCTCGAGCTTGAATGCGGCTGACTATGATTCGGAGGGCCTGGGCGGCAGTAGCTTTGGCAGATGTTAGCTAAATGACTAACATTTTGGGGTTGATTTCAGTACGCCATCCGCTTTGACACCACCCACTTTTCTATTTGGTTTGAAAAACGCGCGTTAATCCCGTCGAATATGTGGCAAAAAAAATTTCAACAACTGGACACACTCCTGGATCGATATCGGCCGCTTTGGCAGGTGAGGCCATTCCATCATCGTCACCTTGTCTGGCAGCAGACCCATAAAGATTTGTGCAGAGCCTTGGGCGAACTGGATGAGGCGTCCTTGCATCAGTTCGAATCTCATGCTGATGACCTTGTGAGTTGGATGACACCCTGGGTGCCGGAAGCGAACCAACTACGGCAATTGTGCGATCTGCCGTCATTACCCAAAAGACAGGTTGAGACCCTTGATCGCCTGGATGTCTCCGTTCCCGGGCGCAAGTGGCGACAGATTCAGGAATTTGCCGCGGCTCAGCCACCCTCCACATTGACGGCACTGGAGTGGTGTGCAGGTAAGGGGCATCTCGGCCGCTTGCTGGCCAAGGTGGACGGCTGTCACGTCATCAGCCTCGAGTGGCAGGAGCAGCTCTGCGAACACGGGCAACAACTGGCGGACAAGACCGGAGCGACACAACAGTTTGTTTGTGCGGACGCCTTCGACAACAAGGTGGGTGAGCACTTGCATACTGCGGGGCGAGCAATAGCCCTGCATGCCTGTGGCGATTTACACGTAGAATTGATGCACCACTGGGTGCAGCGGGGTGGTCGTTATCTGGCACTATCGCCCTGTTGTTATCACTTGATTCGTACACCGGACTATCGGGCGTTGTCCCAAATGGGACAGGGTGCCAAGGTTTGCCTCTCGCGCGACGATCTCAAGCTGGCGCTGCAGGAAACAGTGACGGCCAGCGCCGGCGACCGCCGCCGCCGCCAACGGGAATTGATGTGGCGGTTGTCGTTTGATGAGTGGCAGCGTATGCAAAGAGGAGTTAATGAGTACTTACCTACGCCCAGCATTCGAAACAGTGACCTGTCGGGTCGTTTCGAGGATTTCTGTCGCAAGCAGGCGCACTTCAAGCAAGTGCCCTGGCAGACCGGATTCGAGCCCGAATACTGGCTCGAACAGGGGCGCAAGAGGCTTTGGGCACTGCGCCGCATGGAGTTGGTGACCCACCTGTTTCGCCGGCCTCTGGAAACCTGGCTGGTGCTGGATCGTGCACACTACCTGGAAGAGCAGGGCGCCCAGGTGACAGTGGGAACCTTCTGTGAGCACAGCCTTACGCCCCGCAATATTATGATTCTTGCTGAGCAATAGCGCGGGTCTGGTCGATCGCCAGTTTCAGTCGTTCAGCAGCCTGCGCGAGCACCTCTGGCGTACTGTGGCTGAAGTTCAAGCGAATACAGTTCGGGGTTTCGTAATCCGCCGGGAAGAACTCATCGCCCGGCACAATGGCGACGCCGGTTTGCAGGGCAATTTGAGCCAATTGTCTGGCGTCGCAACCCGGCAGCGTTAACCACATAAACATTCCCCCCTGTACTTCAAGCGCCTCAAAACCTCCCTCCAATTCTTTTTGCAAAGCATGGTTTAACGCTTGATAGCGAGCCGCGTATGCCGAACGTACACGCACCAAATGCTGCGGATATTGGCTGTGGTTGAGGAGTGCCAGTACCAGTGCCTGCATTGGCACGTTGGTGTGCAAATCGGCGGCTTCCTTGATCGTCAGCAGGGGTTTCAACCAAGTCTCTGGCCCACTCACGGCCCCCAATCGAACGCCGGGCACAAGAATCTTGGAGAAAGACTGCAGCACCAGGGCATTATCAGGGCACAGCGAAGAGACCAGCGGCAGCGGTTCGCCGCTGAATCGGAGTTGGCGATAGGGCGTATCCTCCACCAAGGCGACGCCATACTGCTCGCAGAGCTGCGCCACCCGTTGACGAACCGGAAGTGACCAACAGACGCCGGTAGGGTTGTGGAAGTCCGGTACACCATAAAACAGCGTCACCTTCTCTTGTTTGAACAGGGTTTCCAATGCCTGCAAATCAGGCCCGTCGTTCAGTTGGGGGACGACCCGAATCTGCGCCTGGGCCAGTTCAAACACCTGCAAGGCGCCCAGGTAACCGGGTGCTTCCATCACAACCAGGTCACCGGGTTGCACGAAGGCCCGAGCAATGAGATCGAGACCCTGCTGGGAGCCGTTACAAATCATCGACTCATGGCTGTGGTGTCTTTCCAGCAATTCGCCAAACTGCTGCAACAGAGGCTTGTAGCCACGGGTATCGCCATATTGAAACACGGAAGGGGTATCTACCAGATGCGCACTGGCCTCCTGAATCAAATCCATTGGGAACAGCTCGGTGGCGGGTAATCCTCCGGCGAGGGAAATCACATTGGTACTGGTGGCGACTTCTAAAATCTGACGGATATACGACGGGCGAACGGACTTGAGAAAACTGGCTGGCTGCATGGGTAAGGAGCTCCGAGTGTGGCTGCAAATATTCTAAAGGGGTTCAGCGGTTTCGGATTGTCGGAATATGCGCTACAGTTTGTCGAAATATGCTCTTATCGTCCAAACAATACACGGTCACTCATGAGCCAGGCACAACAGGATTCCCGCATCAATGACGTTCTGCATGAAATTCATCGGGACATCAGCGCCGATTGCTCCGCCCGACGCCTGTCCGCGGTGGCTCTTTATTCAGAGCAGCATTTTCATCGGGTGTTTCATCGAGTGGTGGGAGAAACCCTGGCCCAGTATGTGCGCCGCGTGCGCTTGGAACACAGTGCCAATCAGCTGATGTTCGACCGAGAGAGTACGGTTCTGGAAATTGCGACCAAATGTGGATTCCAGTCACTGTCTTCCTATACCCATGCCTTTAAGGCTCACTTTGGGGTAACGCCCGGCCAATGGCGAGCGGAAGAGGTGGAACAGGAAGCGCCACCATTCTTGATGGACGCTGAAATCGCTATGGGGTATCGCCGTATCGAGAACCAGTCG
Organism: Pseudomaricurvus alkylphenolicus; assembly: GCF_011683955.1. GTDB lineage: Bacteria > Pseudomonadota > Gammaproteobacteria > Pseudomonadales > Cellvibrionaceae > Pseudomaricurvus > Pseudomaricurvus alkylphenolicus. The sequence goes on along the minus strand of NZ_JAAQPI010000004.1, from coordinate 561,109 downwards.
ATACCGGAGCCGCAATTGGTCAACACTCCAGACCAACCGGTGGCATACATTCGCCATCGAGGCTACAACCGGAGCATTCGCACCAGCTGGCAACTGCTGCGCGCCTGGGCTGAGTCCGAAGGGCGACCTTTTGACGGGCAGTTTGGGCTGCATCACTCCAATCCGGCCTGGGTGCCCTTGGAGGATTGTCGTTATGTGGCTTGTCTGGCCATTGACCGACCGATTCACCGACGCGGAAAGATCAACAGCATGGTCATTCCCGGCGGCCTGCGGGCGGCGTTTGAACTGCGGGGGATTTATGGGGAGCTGTTGCCCTGGCTTTCCAGAATTCTGGAGCAGTGGCTGCCGGCGTCAGGGCTCAAACTGGAGACCGTGCCGGCTTACGTCCACTATCGCCGCAATCAGTTTCTCGACAAAGAGGGGCGGTTTGACCTGACCCTCTATCTGCCGGTGTCCTTGCTTTAATCAGCTCTCGGCGTCGGCCACTCCGTAGGTGTTCTTCAGGTAAGCGATGATTTCACCGGATTCGAACAGGCCAGCGCCGGTATTGGGATCATAAAGGTAGGGAATGGAGACCCGGCCCTCTTTTTCTTCCAGCGCGCGGCGATTCGCCAGGCTGCTACGGGTTTGAATATTCAGCGCTTTACGGACCGACGGCAAAATCCATTCCTGCGGCTTGGTACGGCCACAATTGCGCAACAGATAGGGAATTCGCATCTGGTCCAGCAATTCACGAACCGGACGGGCATAGGGGCTGGATTCAAAACTGTAGAGCTCCAGCATCTGTTGCGGCTGGCGGGCCTGCTTTGATTGTTGCTGAAAGCACAGCCTGGGTAGGCTGGCCAGGCGGGAGCTCAGCGCCTGTAAACGCTGAAAGCGCCACTTCAGCGGCAGGTCGCGCCCATCGTACTGCTGAAACAGGTAAACGATGATGGCTTCAGTGCCGCGAAGTTTCTCGTCCGTGTTCGGATCCTCCAAACGCGGATAATCGGCGCTGCCCATGGGCGTGGGTGGGAGAATCTCCAAGTCCAGATCCAACTCGGTCGCCGCTTCTCGTACCAGTCGGCTGTAGGGATCATTTTCAACGCTGATCAAGCGCAAATTCTTTTCCGGCTTACGGCCGGCAGGTTTGGCGCCTATGCCGTAGGCCGAACGCAGACCGGTGGACATCAGGGACGTGGCCAGATCAAAAGACAACATAGCGGGCTCCTCACAGCAAATCGCCGCGCAGTGTACCGGAAAAAGCCGGACACCATGGCGCCGATTGTTAATTATCTGTGACCACTGATTCACACAGGCTTGGCCGAAATTCACAAACAAATTGGCCCTGGGTCACATTCGAATAGTGCCGATGATTTTTTACAGTAAGGCGTAAGCACAAACACAGAAACAGAGAAAAATAGAGAGAGCATTTATGAAAACCGCCTTTATTACCGGCGCCGCCTCGGGAATCGGTTTGGCTACCGCCAGGAAACTTGCCTCGCAAGGTTGGAGGGTTGGCCTCTACGATATCAATCAAAAAGGCATTGACGAACTGCTTGTGGCACCCGAATTTTCCAGTGCCTGCGGGGGCTATTGCGACGTGACAAAATCTAAATCCATCCACAGCGCGTTGCAACACTTTGCTGAGCACTCCGGTGGGCGATTGCATCTGCTGGTGAACAACGCCGGTGTACTGACTGGTGGGCACTTTCACGAAGTGGCTCCAAAAGCACATGACCTGATGATCGATATCAACGTGAAAGGGCTCACACAGGTGGCGCAGTTGGCCTTCCCATTGTTGAAACAGACCTCGGGCGCGGTCATGGTCAATCTGTGTTCCGCATCGAGCATTCACGGTGTACCCCTGTTGGGCGTGTACAGCGCCACCAAATTCTACGTAAATGGTTTGACCGAAGCGCTTAACCTGGAGTGGGCCTCGCACGACATTCGTGTTACCTGTGTTAAACCGCCCATTGTCAACACCAGCATGGGAAGCTCGATCCCCGAACGCCTCACCTCGGTGATGAAAGTGGAGCTGGTTGCAGAGGATGTTGCCGATGCGATTCTGGTGGCAGCCGAAGGCAAAAAGGTTGGTTACTGGCTGGGCTGGAAAGCCAATCTATGGGGCAGTGTGGATAAACTCCTGCCCTGGTTTGTCCGACGTCGCCTGACCGGCTGGATGACGGGGTGCTAACCCCTTACTTCTGGTGGTTGTAAATCTTCAGCATGGACTTCAGCGGTTTCGAGTGAAATTCCCGCCAGTAAAGTACCGCGACCACAAACGCAACGGCGGCGATAAAAAACCAGGGGTTGATAAACCAGGCGAGAATCGACATCCCAAAATAGTAGGCTCGCAACCCATAGTTGTATGCATGGGCTGCCTGGTCGATGACTTTGGCGCTGTAGAGTGCGTAGCGGTCGCGCTCTTCATCGGACACTGATGCGTCATCGGGCATTGGTGCGGCACCGAGCAGAGAGGAACAAAAATTATACTGGCGCATGGACCAGGTGAAGGTGAAAAAAGCGTAGACAAACACACCGGTTAATAGCAGCAGCTTGAGTTGTAACGCAGTCGCGCTTACACCGATGGCAAACGGCAACCGCTCCAGTATGGTAAAGGCATCATCGGTGGAACTGAGCACAGTGACGATACCGGCAAGAATCAGCAGGGTGGTGGAGGCAAAGAAGTTAACGTTGCGCTCCAGATTACTGATCAGTGACGCATCACTGACGCGCTGATCCCGGTCCAGCATACGGCGCATCCAGTCGATGCGGTAGAAATGCAGCAGCGACGACAGGCTGTGAGTTTTTTTGGCCATGGCTTTGGCAAACTGGCTGTAGCTGACCCAACACAACAGAAACCAAATTACGCAAAAAGTATTCAGCCAGTCATAAGATGGTAATTGGGTCATTAATGGGGTTCTCCCGGCCAGGTGCCTAAATAAAGCGGGAATCCTCTCATAAATCTGCGGCCAGGTCTCCTATGGCGCTAAATGTCAAATGACGCCATGTCTCTGTACTAATCTATAGAAAGCGACGTGCTAGACTCGCCTCAAATTTACAAATTGATAACGAACTATGACCTTGACCGCCCACCTTTCCCGTATTCGATCTCTTGCCGTGGCATCGGTGATAACGCTACTGCTGGTCCCTTTGTTTGCGTACGGCATTCCGGAACCGGCATCTATTCAGGCGGCAACCCAGGCAGTCAATACCGAAACCATACCGGCTCAGTCTGACAGCAACTGGCTCAGCCATGGTCGCGATTATCGTGAGCAGCGTTTTAGCCCCCTCGACACCATTAACACCGGCAATGTTTCGCAGTTGGGTCTGGCGTGGTCCTTCGATACCGAGTACAAGCGAGGTCTGGAAGCCACCCCCTTGATTGTGGACGGCGTCATGTACGTGACGGGCAACTGGAGTGTGGTTTACGCGCTGGATGCCCGCACCGGTGAACAGATCTGGAAGTACGATCCCCAAGTGCCCAAAGAATGGGCCAAGATGGCCTGTTGTGATGTGGTGAATCGGGGCGTGGCTCTCTATGAAGGCAAGGTTTTTGTGGGCACGTTGGATGCGCGGTTGGTGGCGCTGGATGCCAGCAGTGGCAAGGTGATCTGGTCGGTGCAAACCGCCGATACCCAGCAGTACCCCTATACCATTACCGGGGCTCCCCGGGTTGCCAAGGGTAAGGTATTTATTGGTAATGGTGGTGCCGAATATGGAGTTCGTGGTTTTGTAAGTGCTTACGATGCCAATTCAGGAGAGCGTATCTGGCGCTTTTACACGGTGCCGGGCAAGCCTGGAGAGGGACAGGGCACCGAGGCTGAAATCATGGCCGCAAAGACCTGGAGCGGCGAATGGTGGAAGCATGGCGGCGGTGGCACCGTATGGGACTCTATTGTCTACGACAGCGAACTTGACCAACTCTACATTGGCGTCGGCAACGGTTCGCCCTGGAATCGGCGTATTCGCAGCCCCGAAGGCGGCGACAATCTGTTCCTGTCTTCCATCGTGGCGCTCAATCCGGATACCGGCAAATACATCTGGCACTATCAGGAAACACCGGCCGAGACCTGGGACTACACCGCCACTCAACACATCATGCTGGCGGATATGAACTGGAAGGGTGAGCAGCGCAAGGTGATCTGGCACGCCCCCAAAAACGGTTTCTTTTTTATCATTGACCGAAGCAATGGTGAACTGCTCTCCGCCGAGCCTTTTGCGCGGGTCACCTGGGCCAGTCACTACGATATGGAAACCGGTCGTCCGGTCGAAAACCCCGGCGCTGACTACTCGGATGGCTCTGCCCTGATCTACCCCTTCCCGTTTGGCGCACACAACTGGCCGCCCATGGCTCATCACCCCGGTACAGGGCTGGTGTACATCCCGACCATGGAAGCTCCTTATGAGTACAAAGAAGTGGAGGACTATATCCACGAGTGGGGTCAGTGGAATACGGGTACCAATGAACATGTGATGACGACAGGCATTGATCTGCTGAATAAAACGCTGTTACCGAAATTGCAAAAGGGTTTTTTGCTGGCCTGGGATCCCGCCAGGCAACAAGCCGCCTGGAAGATCAGGCGAGACCTGGCCTGGAACGGCGGCCTGTTGGCGACCGGAGGCAATCTGGTGTTTCAGGGCACCTCGGGCGAAGAGGTGGTGGCGGTTAACGCCAAAACCGGCGAAGAACTGTGGAGCTTTGATGCTCATACTGGTGTGATCGGCTCGCCCGTTACCTTTAGCGTTGACGGCGAACAGTATGTCACTATCGCCGCCGGATGGGGTGGAGGAGGCGCGCTGATGTCGGGTGTTGATGCGGTCACTTCGCCGCCACCGAGTCGTATCCTGACGTTCAAACTTAATGGCGAAGCGGCGTTGCCACCGCGCCAGCCCTGGCCAGAGCGAGAGCAACCGCCTGCTCGTACCACCACCGACGAAGCGCGCCTTGCCAGGGGCGCTGAGTTATACAGCCGTTACTGCTATGGATGCCATGGCCCCGAGGCGGTCAGCAATGGGCGCATTCCTGATCTGCGCCGTCTCCCGGTGGGTTTTTACAATATCTTCGACCAAATCGTACTCGACGGTGCGATGAAAAAACTCGGTATGGTTGGCTTTAAGGATGTTCTCAGCCAACAGGATGCCGACGACCTTAAAGCTTATATTCTCGACGAGGCGAACGACGACTGGGAATTGCAGCACCAATCGTCCTGGTGGGTCAGCGTTAAAGAAACCCTGTGGGGGTGGGTATCGTCCGTTATCGCCTGGATGGCAAATGTGTTGCTATAAAAATCGGCACTGACCCTTAAGCCGCATTCGAACGTTCGCCTTCGAGTTCATTGAAAAAGTGGCGGATTTCATCCCACGCCTCCCGTGCATGTGTGAGCTGGGGGTGGAAGATCTGCCACACGTGCACCATATGCTTCCAGGTGTGCAGCTCCACCGGCGAGCCTGCAGCCTTTGCCTTGTTGACATATCGGCGGGAGTCGTCGTAAAGCATTTCGCACTCACTCGCCTGCAACAGCGTCGGCGGCAAATCACGCAAATGGTCGTGGATGGGGGATATCGCCGGATTATCAGGACGCAGGCGAGACGCCGCCCAGCTGGTCATAAACAGCAACCACTTAGGTACCTTGCCCAGATAGCCAAACTGTGGCCCTAACAAGGGATCGGTGTCGACATTTTGAATCAGCGCAGGGGAACTCAGTGTGCTGTCGGTGGCAGGAGAAAACGCCACCACGGCATCCGGTTTACGCAGTGGTTGGTCGCGGACCCAACTGCTGAGCGAAAGGCTTAAATTACCACCGGCGGAATCCCCGGCAACAGCAACAAAGTTTGCTGGGGACGGCCCTTCCGGGCCGTTATTCAAGATCCAGCGGTAAGCGGTACGGCAATCTTCAACACCGGCCATACGGGGGTTTTCCGGCATCAGGCGATAATCAATCGCGAGCACCGCGCCACCGATGATTCTGGAGAACTGTTCGGTAATCACCCGGTGACTGCGGGGGCTGCCGATCATAAAGGCACCGCCGTGGAGGTATAACATACGACGCGAGGGATCGGCGCCTTCAGCTATCACCCACTCAGCGGGTACGCCATCGGCGCTGGTGGCGGTAATACTGGCATCGATCTCAATGCCTTCACTAAAATTATCAATAAAGTCGCGCATGCTTTGCAGCCGTTCCCGCTTGGGCTTGCGATGAATGGAATCCAACCCCTCACGCAAAAACTCCCGGATCGGCTCAAGTTCGTCGTGAGGCGCTTGCTCCCCACCAAAATGCCGGCCCACCGGCTGATCGAATCGATGCAGTTTTTCCCTTTGGTCCACCAGCCACCAAATCAGGTAGCAAAACAGCCACATCAGGGTTACCAGCACCACCAGACCCATCAGAATATCCATTGCTGCGCGTTTCTCCCGTTAATTGTTGCGAACCTATTTCATTTCAACACTTAAGTAGAAATCACCAGCGAATGCAACCGTCGACAGGTTAATTAGAGTCAATCTTCTAATTTAGAGTCCGGTTTCTAATTTAGAAAGACCACTCTAATTAGGGCGCGGATTCTAATTGCGGTACCTATCATGCTCACCAGAAAGACAAGAATGCGTCCGCAGAACGCAACTTGGCAACAGACTCAACACGCTATCCAACATCCAATCCAAACTATTTTGAGGACTTACGACATGGCAACTGCTAAAGAAGAAACAAAAGAAACTCTGCTGAGCAAACTGGGCGCTGACAACATCGAAGCACTGGCCAAGAAGATCTGGCTGGCTGGTCTGGGTGCTTACGGTCGTTCCTTCGACGAAGTACAGAACCGCTACGAAAAGGCTAACGCCGACAGCCAGAAGTTTTTCGAAGAGCTGGTTAAGCGCGGCGAGAAGCTGCAGGATGACGCTGAATCTCGTCTGAAAGACGGCCGCACTACTCTGGAAGGCCGCATCGAGAAGCTGAAGAAGTACGCTACCTTCTCCTCCAACAACGAAATGAACGAAAAAATTGACGATGTAAATCGCAAGCTGGACGTGATCAGCCGCGATCTGAAGAAGAAGGCCAGCTAAGCGCCAATTTTTCTACATCTCTACGGGTGTCTAAACCCTCTTGGGACTGCTTGGCTTCTTAGTCGCCCTGCAGTCTCCTTTTTCTCTATTTCTCCTATGACCACAGCTCGATGGGTACCTGATGGGTAATGGTACGCAAAATATCTGAGCGGGTTACCATGCCCTGCAGTCGTCCATCTTCATCCAGAATCGGCATGGATCCAACGTGGTGAGCTAACATCACTTCCGCCAGATAGCGTAAATTGGTATCCGCCGACGCCGTCAGCACTTGCCCGTGCATCACAGCGGTGACCTTAGCGGAGGTGGGATACTGCCGCCCAGCTGCAGAGAGTTCAGAAGTGGCCGCCAACAAATCGCGATCAGACACCAAACCATGCACCCGCTGATGAGAGTCCGCTACGGGAAAATGACGAAAGCCGTGGCGCTGGAACATATCCTGAGCCAGGCGCAGGCTTGCACTCAAAGGCAAGGTGACGACGGGTTTCGACATTATCTGGCCGGCCTGGTACACCGGCCGTCGCTCTTTTTCGGCCGAAGATTGAATCCCGCGTAGCACCTCTATCGCTTCCGCGTTACCTCCACCCGCCGAGCCGTGGGGCAGCTGGCTTTCCTTGAGCTGGTCATTGGCAGACAAAGGTACCGCCGCCGCCGGCTCTTGTAACTGATCCACAGAGCGGGGCGGAAAGATGGATTGCCAGGGGGTCTCTATACGGCGACCCAGTTCGTACACTTGAAAAGGCATATTTCAAATGTACCGAACAATAGTGTCGGCGGCAATTTACAGCCTCTATATAGAAAAACCTCGCAAGTAAAAGCACTCCTCATCTTCCATCCGCGCCTGAACGATATGGTTCACCTTTGCGTTGGTATCGGCGTAGCCGAGGGAAGCGCCAGCCACCACCATTTCATTATCCCCAATGGCCAGCACTTCGCGCACGGTTTTGGGCCACATTGTCCAACTGGCCTGTACACAGGTATCCAAACCCCGTTCGCGAGCCAACAGTTGAATATTCTGGAGAATCATCCCCACATCGATAAGCTGGGTTTGTGAGAGGCTGCGGTCCATGGTGACGATCAACCCCACCGGCGCACCAAAAAACTCAAAATTCTTAAAAACCTGGCCCAGCCGGCCCATTTTATCCTCTCTGGTAATACCCAGAGCCTCATACATCACCTCACCGCAGGCTTTGCGGCGGCTATTCCATGGATCTTCCAAAACCTCCGGATAGATCGGAATATCCGCCTCTTCTCCCAATGGATTGCTCATGGCTCGTTCCTGGACGAGTTGGATCAACTGATCTTTATCGCTCCCTGTCAGAGCATAGATTTTCCAGGGCTGCAGGTTACTGCCAGAGGCCGATTTCGCGGCCAATTGCAGGATCTCGGTCATTAGCGCTTTGCTAACAGGGGCGTCTTTAAAGACACGGACGGACTTACGATTGAGAATCGCTTCGGTGACGGTTGCTGATGGCATGAATTCAATCCTAAAGGTGCTGAGTGACTCCAGCTTAATTGCTGGCGCATTGGAAACCTATGGGTCAAAATGAATATCTTTGTTTCTTTGAGGAAACGATATGCGCAGCCTGGATGCCATGCTGATCTTTAATAAGGTGATCGAAACCGGCAGCTTTAGCCGGGCGGCGGAGCGCCTGAATATCGCTAAATCATCCGTCAGCAAGAAAATCAGCGCCCTGGAACGGCAGCTGGGGGTGATTCTGGTGCAGCGATCGACTCGTCAGCTCAAAGTCACCGATGAGGGTTGGCACATCTATGAACACAGCAAGCGAATGCTGGAGGAATATGAACAGGCGCAGCAGGTCGCGGCCAGATTTCAGGATCGCCCCACCGGCAAGCTCAGGATCACAGCGCCGCCCTTGTTTGGCCGGTGTTGTCTGGCGTCACTGCTACCGCAGTTTCAACAGGATTGTCCGGATGTGACCATAGAGCTGTTCCTGACTGAGCAATACAGCGAGATTATCGGTGAGGGCTACGACGTGTCCCTAAGAATGGGCAAACTACAGGATTCAGAGTTGGTGCAACGTCAGCTGTGCCACATTCAAGCGGTCTGCTGCGCATCGCCACAATACATCAACCGCACATCCTCGCCGCAAACGCCACAAGATTTGCGGCAACACCAATGTCTGGTCTGGCAACCGACACAGAGTACGCCCAAACTTGACTGGACGTTTACTCGGGATCAACAGGTCATTGAGGTAAGAGTTCCATCATCAGTTATCACTAATGATCACCAGGCCATAAAAGAAATGACATTGGAAGGAGGGGGAATAACAATACTTCCCACCTACGCGATCGAGAATGAACTCAATTGCGGACGCTTGATATCGTTATTACCCGAATACCAACTCCCGTCTTTTCCTATCAGTCTGCTCTATCCAAAGCGGCAAAATATTCCCGCCAAAACCAGAGCTTTTGTGGACTTTCTGAAATCCAGCCTGGCTGATGCACCACAACTTAAACGTTAAAAATATTCTTAAAGGCAACAAAAAAGGGCCAAAAGGCCCTTTTTTTAATACTGCCGAAGCAGATTGCACTTATGCACGATGCATTAAGCGGCGGCCATACGGGCCTTGTACTGACGTACGATGCTGTTGAACGAGTCGGCCAGCTTCTGCATGTCATCAACCATGGCGTTGTGATCCGCAGTGCTCTTAACGCAAGACAGGTAATCCTGTGCAGCAGCCATGTAGGCTTTAACTTCGTTCTTGGCCTTAACCATCTGCGCCGTTACAGCAGTGTTTACGTCAGGCAGTACAGGAGCGGAGGGCTTGGTGCAAGCCAGGGTGGCGCCAGAGTACAGAGTGGTGGCCAGCATCAGAGCAGTCAGTTTTTTCATGGCTAAATTCCTCAAATCAGTAAAGCAATAATTCACGCAATTTTTGTTCAAGTAATAACCTTATATAGGGAACAGTTATTACAGGAGTATTTTTTTATGTGCGAGAGAGTATATGTATCTATCCTCACGGACACAAATAATAAATATGCATAGATTGAGGGATATCTATTCTTTGATCCCGAAAAGGAACGGGCAGTCTGCCCATTAGTGGTACGACTTTGAGGCCAGGATTCCCGCGCCAACCTGCTCGAAAGCGGGGCTGGCGAGGCAAATGAGGTATTGGTGCTATGAACCTCCAAACAACTGTTTGAAGTGCTCACCACCAAATCCGGTGAGTTCGCCCCGTTCAAGTTTACGTGTGATGCCTTCACCTAATACAGGTTGAACCTGTCTGGCATCCAAGGCTTCGCCGCATTCACTGCAACAAAGCGTCGGCGTCATCACATGTCCGCAGCTTCGGTGCCGATACTGCAGAGGAGGACCATCGTCGTCCGCTTTGTATTTATCGCCCCAATTTACAATGCTCATCAGGATCGGATACAGATCCACGCCTTTGCGGGTCAATTTATATTCGTAACGATTGCGGCTCTCGTCATAGAGGTTTTTGCGCAGGATGCCCTCATCCACCAGACGGTTAAGTCTTTCAGCCAGGCGATTCTTATTGATATCCAGCGACTTCTGGATCGCGGAAAACGTGGTCAAACCAAAAAAACAGTCCCTCAAAATCAAAATCGTCCAGATATCCCCCAGAAACCCAACCGTACGGGCAACGGAGCAGACTTGGGCGACGGTGTCTTGGCGGCGCATATTTGGGGCCTCTAATTGTGCAAATAGGCTGCGGTTCTGACTGGTGAGTCCTAATTAGGCTGCATTGTATATTGACAGGTACCAAAATTGAACCTTACCATAACCCTTAAGGTACCGAAATGGTACTCAATTCAATATTCAAAAACTGTAAACATCGATAGTTCTGGCAAAAGCTCAAGCAAACAGGAGAGCACAACAATGAGTACGGCAGCCACTGACTGGAAGAGCACCGCCTGCAATCTCTGCTTTGTGAACTGCGGCCTGGAAGTTCAGACCGGGGGCGAAAACGACCGCGAAATTATCAAGGTGCGGGGTGACAAAAATCATCCGGCCTCCCAAGGGTACATCTGCAACAAAGCGACACGAATCAACTACTACCAAAACAGCCGAGATCGCCTGACCCAGCCCCTGCGACGCCAGGACGATGGCAGCTATGAGCCCATCGACTGGGATACCGCTATTACCGAAATTGCCGCCAAAATGAAGGCGGTTCGAGACGAGCACGGTGGCGAACGCATCCTCTATTACGGCGGTGGCGGCCAGGGCAATCACTTGGGCGGTGGCTATGCGCCATCTGTACTCAGTGCGTTGGGGGTGAAGTACAAAGGCAGCGCGCTCTCCCAGGAGAAAACCGGGTTGTCCTGGGTGTTTGGCCGCATGCTGGGCCACACCATTCACCCTGAAGTACACGAAGCACAAGTGGTAATGCTGGTGGGCAAAAACCCGTTTATGAGCAACGGCATGGATCAGGCCCGCAACTTCCTTCGTCATATTGGTAAAGACGAGTCCCGCAAACTCATCGTGATGGACCCGCGCCGCACGGAAACCGCCGACTACGCGGACCTTCATCTGGCGGTAAAACCCGGAAGAGACGCCTGGGCGCTGGCGGCCATTTTGGGGCGCATTGTGCAAAACAACATGCTGCCGATCGAATGGTTGCAGCAACATGCGAATGGCTACCAAAAAATTATCGAGACCTTCACCCAAATTCCCGTCGCGCAATACGCCAAATTCGCAGGCATCGATCCGATACAGGTGATGGAAGCCGCAAAGCTGATCGCCTCAGCTGATTCTTTCGCTTTGGAAGAGGACATCGGTGTGCAAATGGCTCCCCATTCCACGCTAGTATCCTATCTAAATCTGCTGCTAATGTTGGCGACCGGCAACTTTGGGAAAGACGGCGCCTTGGCGTTGCCGGCCATGCTGGTTGACCTGCTGCCGCCCGATCGATTTGGCGCGTTGGACGAAAACGAAAAGGAGATGAGCCGCAATCGTTTGCCCGCAACTGGGGCTCCAATTCACAGCAATATTTTCCCCGGTAACTTTTTGGCGGAAGAAATACTCAGCGATAGTGATCAGCGTGCAAGAGCCCTTATCGTTGAAAGCGCCAACCCGGTGCACTCCTTGGCAGAAGCCAACAAACTTCGCCGCGCCATGCGCAGGTTGGAGTGCAGTGTTGTTATCGACGTAGCCATGACGGAAACCGCTCGAGAAGCGGACTACGTTCTCCCGGCAGCATCGCAATACGAAAAGTGGGAGGCGACTTTCTTCCCTCGCAACTTCCCGGATAATTACTTTCACCTGCGTGCCCCCCTGTTTGAACCCACAGAAGGAACACTGCCTGAAGCTGAAATTCACGCTCGTTTGGTAGAGGCCTTGGGCGTTTTTGAAGACGGCGAACTGGACTCATTGACCGAAGCCGCGCAGCAAGGCATAGAGCAATATCAGGCGGCATTCTTTGAGGCTCTGATGAGCAACTCGAAGGTGAAAAAGTCACTGTCCTATGTGCTTTATCGAACCCTGGGGCCAAGCTTGCCTCCGGGTACAGAAACCACTGCGGCTATCTGGGGTCTTTGCCAAATGTTTGTTATGAAAAACCCCAAGTATGCGGCAAGAGCCGGATTCGAAGGTCCGATGGCCGGTACTGAACTGTTTTACAAACTGCTGGACTCCCCTTCAGGCGCGATCATTGCTGTAGGTTCCCATGAAGAAGCGTTCGAACGTATTCCCTTCGAGGATAAAAAGATACGTCTGGTTATTGGTGAACTGCTGGAAGAATTGGAAAGCCTGAGCGAACTCAAGCCGTTGGTGGACACCTCGCCAGATTACCCGTTTGCGCTTACCGCCGGTTCCCGTCGCGCCTATACCGCCAACTGTGCCATACGCGACCCCCGCTGGGTTAAAGGAAAAACCGCGATGGCGTTGACCATACATCCGGACGATGCGCAGCGCTTGCAAATTCCCGATGGTGCCAGGGTTCGGTTGCAAACCGAGCACGGACAAACCGAAGTGGATCTGGCATATGACGACCGCATGCAACCCGGCACCCTCTCTGTTCCAAATGGCCAGGGTATGTACTTCGAAGGTGAAGATGGCAATGCCATGGACACAGGCGTATACGCCAACGAACTTACAGCAACAGAGCATCGCGACAAATTTATCGGTACCCCGTTTCACAAGTTCGTACCGGCAAGAGTGGAAATGCTAACCGCTTAGTTACTCTCACTACACTCTCTCAGTGTACATTCCGGGGCTTCGGCCCCGTTTTTTCTTTTGCGCTATAATCCAGCGACGATGTATTTGCAGGAGAAAAGCGTGGCCACTCACAGAATCGGATTTATTGGCATTGGCCTAATGGGGTCGCGAATGGTGTCGCGGTTACTGGGGGCAGGCTATACCGTTCACGTCTGGAACCGCACACCGGAAAAGGCCAAAGCCCTGGTGGCGGAAGGAGCAGTATCCGCTAAGGACGTCGAAGAGCTGGTCACAGGCTCTGACGTCGTGATGCTCTGCCTGAGCGAGACTGACGCGGTGGAAACCATGGCATTTGGCGAAAATGGCATCGTCCACTACGGGACACCGGGTAAAGTACTTGTAGACTTTTCCAGCATTCATCCCCAAAAAAGCAAAGACTTTGCTGAGCACTTACAGCAACAATGTGGCATGCAATGGATCGACGCACCCGTGTCAGGTGGTACGGCGGGTGCAGAGAACGGCAGCCTGATTATTATGGCGGGCGGAGATGAGAAAACGCTAAAAAACATTCGCCCGGTATTTGATCCACTGTGCCAACGCCTGACTCATATGGGAGGCCCGGGCTCCGGTCAAATGACCAAGGTCTGTAACCAGATGGTGGTGGCCAACAATGCGCTTGTCATTGCGGAGATGATGGCACTTGGGCGCTCTGCGGGTGTTGACGTTGCCAAACTGCCCGAAGCTCTTGCTGGTGGTTTTGCTGACTCCATCCCATTCCAAATACTTGCGCCGCAAATGGCGGATCATGACTTCACTCTTAAATGGAAAGTCGCCACCTTGCTAAAAGACCTGAATCTGGGGGTGGACCTGGCGGACGGAGAGGAGCAACGGGTACCGATGAGCTTGAGGGGAGTGGAATTGCTTAAAGACCACGCGATTGCCGGGAATGCTGACAGAGATCTTTCGACGCTGATTACAATATACGAAGATGAAAAGGGCTAACGGGTAGGGTAACCCATTGAATATAAATGAGTTATTGGGTTTTCGGCGCTCTGTAAAACAAGCCTTGACGTATAAGGCCCGGATCACTAGAATACGCGCCTCTTCGCACTCGTAGCTCAGCTGGATAGAGTACTCGGCTACGAACCGAGCGGTCGAAGGTTCGAATCCTTCCGAGTGCGCCATATATCAAGGGCTTACGTGTAGTGCGTAGGCCCTTTTTTGTGCTTGGCCCAAAACTCTGGCCCAAAAAAATCACTTTGTAGCGTTCACTTCTTCCAATTTACGCATGTACACATCGTGCATTGCGCGTGATCTGTGGCCAGCAAATTTATGGTCTGAATCCGAGTATCCAGCCTGTGGAGTGCGAATTGGTATTTCAGCAAGCTACTGGCAATTGAAATAAGCCGTTGCAGTGAGTAACCCACTCATAATCGCGGATATCCGTCTCAGGAATTTGGGTTTTCTCTGACTTCTGCAACGGAGTCATGCCGTCGAGAGATAAGTGACCACGCACTTCATTAAAGTAATGTTTGTACTGCTTTAGCTTTCGGGATAGATCTTTCGCATTCCAGAACAGTGTGTGGTCGAGGAATTCTCTCCTGATAGTGCCAATGGCTCGTTCAATAAAAGGATGCGAAGTTGGCACAAAAGGGACGGTCTTAACTTCCTCAATGTCTAGAATCCGGAGGTTTGCTCTCCATTGGTGATAAGTGAAGACCGGATCGTGGTCGGTGCTGATCCTGGCGGGTGGAGGATGATTTCCAAGTATCTGCTTAAACATACGACATGCAGTGGTGCCATCGACATCTCCCATATGAATCACAAATCCTATGAGCTGTCTGGTGTGGACATCTATCGCAACCATTACCCAATGAGATTTCAAATTGATGGATTCGCAGCGAAAGAGATCGAGGCTCCATAAGCTGTCCTTGGTCTGCGCTAGAAAAGTGAGCCACGAGGGACCATTGTCATTGGGTGGCTTGTAATATTTGGCCAAAGTTCGGCGCACAACATGCTTATCTATTTTGACTCCGAACGCTTGGAGTACTTGCATGGTAATTCGGTCATAGCCCATTCTTGGGTTCTTCTGTTTGATAGCGACGACTAGGCGAATCAATTCGTCGTCCGGTCCTTTTGGCCCTGGCTTGCTCCTTGATTTCGCGGAAAAGAGTATCCGGTACTTTCTCTTAATTAAGGCCTTGTGAAATCTTAAAATGGTGGCCGGCTGCACAACAATAGCCAGTTTGGAGAAGCGGCGCCTCGATATCAACTGTGAGAGCGCAGCTAAAACAGTGCGATCTGGAACCGTTAATGTCGGCGATCGCTTACGGCTGCGAGTCATAACGATGAGCTGTTGTCTCAGCATAGGATTCTCGGCGGCAATCGACTTCAGTCCACCCGGGTGCAGTAAAATAACAACAGATCTAATCAGGTAAAACAGGAGTCTGGCTAAGTCACTCATATGGCAATTATGGCATGAGTTAGAAAGATTGCTTCCGCATTAAATTTCGCACTGGACGGGATTTATTAAGTATTTACAAAATTTAGGCTTTCAGCAAGCGGCGCTGTAGCAGTGTTTGCATATCACGGCGACCATCGGCAACCACCATTACATAAACGTTGTCGGTAATTACACGGTAAATAATGCGGTAGGGTTTGAAATAGATTTCCCGGTATTCACGTAAACCAACTGCCAAGAGTTCCTCGGGGAAAGCGCCTCGATCCGGATTTTCAGACAGACTCAAAAAGGCCTCCTCAATTCTGTCGAGAACGTAATCAGCCTTTTCGGAGGCGTCATGATATTCGATATAGTCGTATAATTCCTCTAGATCATAGGCGGCGTCATCGGTCAGAAATACTTGGTAACTCATCAGCGTTTTTTGCTTCGGTTGCGAAGCCGCGCTACAGCATCATTGGCAGGCTGAACCTTACCTTCTTCGATCTGGCGTGTGCCCAGCGCCAGTATTTTCAGCAGTGCCATAGTTTCCTGCGTTTGTTCATAGCTCTTAACATCCTGTATCACCGCTTTGGCCTCACCATTTTGGGTGATGACCATCGGCTCCCTCTGAGCAGATAGGTTGCGTATGACTTCTGCGGCGTGTGCCTTTAAGTAACTGATTGGTTTAATGTGATCTGATAATTTCATAAGCACCTCCCCGGGGGACCAAATATAGTCCGAATACGGGTCTTCAGTCAATCTCAAAGGTATGTGTATGGCGATAGGGTGAGGGTGCTAAGGCTGGGTTGGGAAATCAGGACTGTGCTAGATTTGTGCTAAATCAGGATATCAGTGAGTCGTAAGTCATTGATAATTCAAGTACGGCAATGAATGAGCAAACGCCGTAAGTTGTTGAAAATTAAAGAATTGATATGGTCTGAGTCCATCCTTCCGAGTGCGGGTGTGGCACCTCAAACGAACAAAGGCACGTACAGAATAGGCATCACCCCCGACATTGATAAGCCATTCAGCTCAAGCGGCGCGGCAATTTCGGCCGTGCCTCGTGCTATTCGCCCAAAGCTTGTTCCCACGGATTCAAGATTTTAACGCCCGTGGGTTCAAAGTCACCGACATTTCGGGTCACCACAGTCATGTCATGAACTAATGCGGTTGCAGCAATAAGTGCATCGCGATCTGAACGAGGATCTGGGACATGAAGTTTGGCACAGTACTGCGCGACTGCGGTGTCTACTGCTAGAATTCGATCTGAAAAAGCAGGTAAAACATGAGAGGTGAGCCAGGACCGGAGGATGGCGCCTTGTTCTGGATCACGCCGCTCTACTAGCAAAATTCCTGTCTCGAGCTCCAAAACAGTGATCGCTGACAAATAAAGACGAGTGGCAGAAACACCGTTGGCCCACCCGACGACATTTTTATCTGCTTTGCCAGATTTTGCTTTTCGCAGCTCTGAAACAACATTGGTATCGAGCAGAAACATTATGAAAAATCTGCCGGACGGTAGAGCTCTTTATCCCTGCGCGGCGGCTCGAAATCGATGTCAGCTGTGTCTGGCATTGCCAACAAATCAACAATACTCTCTTCTCTGTCGGTGATCTTACGATATTCTTCGATAGTGAGTAACACGTGCGCGGCCTGGCCTCGATCAGTAATAAATACAGGCCCAGCGGCAGCAGCTCGCTTCACCTTGCTCACATCTTGATTGAATTCGCGACTGGAGACTGTAGTAATGGTCATGATATTCCCCGTTTTCGTGCGTTGTAGGTACATTACTACGAGGAGTTCAGCTTTTCAACCTTATAGGTACGTTGCTACGTTTTGAGTGCGACGAATTCTGGGTGAAAACACGCTTTGTAATCCAGTGAAATTGGGGCTTACAAAGGGTATATGGGTGAAAATAATGTCATCTAAGTGCCTGAAATATCGGGAAAACATGCTAGTCTACGAACCGAGCGGTCGAAGGTTCGACCGGCAGCACAGCTGCCGGGACCGACCGAAGGGAGCCGCGCAGCGGTCAGAACAGCCCAAAGGCTGTTCTGAGTCCATCCTTCCGAGTGCGGGTGTGGCACTCCGTATAAACAAAGGCACGAACCTTTACACCGGCTTTCAACGGCACACCATAGTAGTTCCAGCTACAAATACGACAGCCCCTAAACCACCCAAAATCTTCGACTGTGCTAGATTTGTGCTAATCACCAATCGAGATTTGAACAAGACCGGTTCATATCCACCTGTGACCACTGGAGCTGTGTGACATTGGCTTCACGCAAGCCGGTGGCCAGGGTGAAACGCACCATCTCCGCCAAATGATCGGGCAATTCCTCGAGCAAGCGATCAGCTTCCTCATGCGTTAACCAGCGTACTTGCTGGCCGTTGGGGGCGGTAAATCGCACCCACCACGTGTTGCCGGGTTTGTAGAGTGACATAGGCGTCTCTCCTGTCTGTCACTTAGCGGCGTTTGCTCCCGATTAGGATACAAAGAACGTAGGTAGGCGGTAAAATTCAGACAGCGCTCAAAAAAGGAGCGAAACCAACATCTGGACAGCGGTGAGACCCAGGAACACGGAAAAAGCTCGGGCCAGCGTCACAGAACTAATCCTGTGAGCCAAGGTTGCTCCATAGGGCGCGACCAACATCGAAGATGGAATAATTAACAAGACACCGATCATATTGACATATCCAATACTGCCGACGGGTAGATTCTCCGCATCCAGTCCGGCCACGATAAAACCAATTGTTCCAGGTACGGCAATCAATATGCCAAACCCTGAAGAGGTCCCGACAGCCCGGTGAATAGGAACGCCGTATAGGCTCAAGATGGGAACACCGATCGTACCGCCGCCAATACCCATGATTGTTGAGACAAAACCGGATACAAAGGATATGCTCGTTTGGGCAATGCGTCCTGGAAGCTCGCTGGCGATTTGGAGAGCGCTGCTGCCAACAGCCATATTCAACGATACCAACAAGGCAATACTACCGAAAACCCCCACCATAACATCACCTGAAATATAGCGGGACAGATAAGAGGCTAGAGTAACACCTATAATCATAGGCGCGGCCCAGAGTTTCAGAATACCTAAATCTACAGTTCCTTTTCGTCTGTGACCGTCTATAGACCGAAGCGATGTTGCGATGATAGTGGCTAGTGAGGTACCAACTGCCATTTGCATCTTGATGCCCGTATCTATACCCAGAGCGGCAAAAAGGTGAAACAGGACCGGCACAATCACGATACCGCCACCAACGCCCAGCAGTCCTGCCAATAGGCCGGCAATCAGCCCTGTACCTAGCAGGGCAGCCGCGAATAACAAGAGCTCGACTGAGACAGTATCCATAGAAGTCCTAAATTTTCTGAGTTCTTGTATTTTCTGTGCCCGCACATGCTATGTCCGGAAGACAAAAAAGGTTGGCACGATAGCACCAACCCGTGAGCACATATCCGATCGCAGTTCAGACTGCATGCGCAGCTTCAAATGCCTTGATGTGAGCAAGCATTGAATCTATGACCGGGGATGGCGCTTCCATTTGCGGATAATGTCCAATTCCCGTTAGTTCCACAATGTCAGGGTTGGGAATCAGTTCTCGATAGCGATTAGCCATATGAGCACCAGACACGGGGTCATCGAGTCCAACCGTTAACCGGATTGGACTCGATGATTTCTTCAGTGCCTCTACCCAGCGTGTTCTGTGTGTTTTGCGCTGATTAATATAGTCTAAAAGCCTGTGCTGAACACGTTGACCCTTTTTCATCGACATTAGCTGCCAGAAAGCGTCAAGCTCGCTGTCTTCAGGTTGTGTGTTCTTACCAAAAGTAGGCCGGAGGCTTTTGGCCAGTATATTCCGTGTCATTGCTCGGCTGAGAACGGGGCCAATTGGGCTCAGCATCATGGTTTGGATTCTACGGGCTCGGTGAGTTTCTGGAAATAACCCCCCATTCAGCAAATTTATCGTCTTGACCTGAAACCCCAAGCTTCCTTCTAAATCACGGGCCAACAGTTCCTGACCTACAGTGTCGCCATAATCATGGCATATCATATGCGCTGATTTGACACCCAGTTTCGCCATTAGCGCCTCAACAATATCGGCCTGAAGCATCATAGTATACGGTAGCTTCGGTTTGTCGCTGAATCCAAACCCCAGTAAGTCAAGACATATACACTAGTGGCCAGACACGAAGTCTGGCCAAACTTTATGCCAGTCCCAGCTCGCCGTCGGAAAGCCATGAATGAACAGAATTGGCACTCCGCTCCCTTCGGTCTTGTAGAAGATACGATAGTCACCGAAATCGAACAGGTCGCCTGAGTTTCGCCATGCATCAATATCCATCGTGCTTACACCCTACGTTTTGTAGGAAGAATCCAGGCGGTCCATCTTTCGCATTAAGGCAGGCCACGCAATGTCACCGCCCATCCCCTCTAGAACAATTTCGCTCTGGGCATCAATACCTTCGACTACCTGTTGATTGACCGCAATCGTAGCTTCGCCACCACTTTGAGCTAAGACCTGGATCTCGCAGGCGCGTTGCAACATAAACAACTGCAAGAAGGCATCTGGAACCGTTTCGGCCGTGACAAGTAAGCCGTGGTTTCGCAAAATCATGAAGCGTGAAGTTCCCAAATCCTGTTGAAGGCGGCCTCGCTCACCCTCAGTAATGGCAAGGCCCTGTGGAGTGCGAGTTCGTATTTCAGCAAGTTATTGGTAATCGAAATAACCCGTTGCAGTGAGTAACCCACTCATAATTGCGGATATCCTTCTCTGGAATTTGGATTTTTTCAGACTTTTGCAACGGAGTCACGCCGTTGAGAGATAGGTGACCACGTACTTCATTAAAATACCGATTGTACTGCTTTAGCTTTCGGGATAGATCCCTCGCATTCCAGAACAGTGTGTGGTCGAGAAACTCTCTCCTGACAGTGCCAATGGCTCGTTCAATAAAGGGATGTGAAGTTGGCACAAAAGGGACGGCCTTAACTTCCTCAATGTCTATTCGTCTCTTAGCCATTGCCAGTTCTCCTTTCCCCAAGTCAAGGCAAGAAGACTGGCAAAATTCAAGTAAAATTAACGCGTTAGGAGGGATACTGGGAATATCTGATCATCAGTTCTGGAATATGATCACTGATTCTGGAAATCCAGAAAAAGTGATCGAATAAAACCAGAATCCATGATCGGTAAGTCTCAGAATTAATGATCGAATTGGGCCAGAATACGCATGATAGAGACGACTAGGCGAATCAATTCGTCGTCTGGTCCTTTTGGGCCTGGCTTGCTCCTTGATTTCGCGGAAAAGAGTATCCGGTACTTTCTCTTAATTAAGGCCTTGTGAAATCTTAAAATGGTGGCCGGCTGCTTACTGCTGCGATTCATAACGATGAGTTGGCAACGGTTGGGGTGTAATTTCCACTTTGATGTATACTCAACGTATAGTAAAGCGGCGGTGTTGATTTATCACTTGGTTGTTCCCATACGACAGCAGGTTCGAGCTGCCAGCTGGCCGCATGAACTTTCGGCGGTACCATGGTATTCGAGCTCGCTGGTGCAACGAATCGATCTACATTCGCTCAAGAGCAGCGGCACCCTGCGGCACGCCGATGGCGAAATATTACCCTGGTAAAGTGACAACAAATGAATTATCTCCCTTGTATTGAAATCGAACCACAAACCCCTGCGAATGCGGCTGTTATCTGGTTGCATGGCCTCGGAGCCAGCGGCGATGACTTTGCGCCCATAGTGCCAGAGTTAAACTTGCCCGAGGACATGGCAGTGCGGTTTATCTTTCCGCACGCGCCTGCCATTCCCGTCACCATCAATGGCGGCATGGTGATGCCGGCCTGGTACGACATTTTGAGTATGGATATCGACCGCAAAATCGATACGCAACAAATTCTGCAGTCGGCAGCCGCGGTGACAGACTTGATTGATCGGGAGCTTGCGCGGGGTGTCGAGAGCCGGCGTATTATCGTGGCGGGTTTTTCCCAGGGTGGTGCAGTTGCTTATCAGGCCGCCTTAGGCTACCCGGCGCCACTGGCCGGGCTAATGACGCTCTCCACCTACTTTGCCACCAGCGACAGCATTGAAGTTAACACCGCCAATCAGTCGTTGCCGGTGTTTGTCTCCCACGGCACCCAAGATCCGGTGGTGCCGGAGATATTGGGGCAGCGTGCGATCAAGAGTCTGCAGGAGAAAGGGCTTAAACCTGATTATAAAGTCTACCCGATGCAGCATGAAGTCTGCTTGCCGCAAATTCAGGAAATATCGCGTTGGCTGCAGCTTCTCTTGAGATAGTTGTAAACTTATCAAACGGCTGCAGTCGAATAGAAGGCCTGTTATAGTCGACTCATACCCTATCTCTGGCCGTGTTAAGGGATAAGGTTTTGTTTTCTCGCTTCCGAAACCGCCTGCAATCGATTCTTAACATGTAGTTTCGCGAATATATTCTTCAAATGAAACCGAACCGTATTCTCTGAAATGTCGATTTTCTTGGCGATAACTTTATTCGAAGACCCGTGTACCAGCTGTTGCATGACTTCCAATTCCCGGCTACTGAGCAGAGGGGGTTGTTCATCCTGACTACAGGCGCCGCTAAAGCCGCGCAGGATTTCCTTGGCTCGATCCACATTGTCGCGAGCGTCAGCGCCAGTTTCAACACGATCTACTAGGATGCTAAGTATATCAGCCAATTCGTCTCCTTCATCGAGAAACGACCTGAGGAAGCCCGATTGCCTTGACAGAGAAAGTGCTAGACTTAGATGTTCAAGGGAACTTCGAATGTCCCCCTTACCTCGGTAGGCGAGTGAATACAGAAGTTCGTAACGAAGCTGAGATCTGACGCTGCCAAGCGAAATCGCATGCTGATGGAAGTGAGATATCGTGGCAATGGCAGTGTCAAATTCGTTATTTCTGATCTGCAAACGTGCGAACACACACGCTGCGGCATCCGTCTCACGCCAGGCGATATTCTTGCTTTGAGGGTCTGTGTACATGTCCAGTGTTAACCCGAGATTGTGCACCAGATCGCGAGCTTCCTGATCTCTCTTCGCCCGAAGCAACAAGTCGATGCGCTGACAGGTCAACACATTCATGACACTTCTGAGGTTCTGCGACTGGATATACACTCCGGCACGATCGAGGAGCTTGAGTGCCTGTTCGATTCCGTATTGGTTGAATTCCAGGTTGCTCGCGGTGGTATATCCCGCGACGAATATGTCAAACCAGGCTTCATGTTCTTCTAATTGTTTGGGTATCGAACCGATCAGTGTGGGCATTGCATTGAGCTGATTCAGTTCATACTTCAGCTCTGCGATGAGTACACTGGAAATCAGTTTCATACTTTTATCATCGGCAAAGTGTTTACGTGTCAGGCTAACGGCAGCCTGGTAGTAATTCTCTGCCTCGCGGCTTCTCCCTTTCGCGAAGCTGATTTCTCCGAAATGAAAATTAATATAGGCTTCGCCATAAATGGAGCGAAGTTGTCGGAATGCCTCCAGTGCCCTGTTCCCAAAATCAAGAGCCTCCAGATAGAGCCCCCTTAAAACCGAGGTTGCACAAAGCAGATTGTATTGAACACCAATGGTCATGTATTCGTGCGAATCAACTTTTGAGATAGTATCGAGTAATCGTTGACAAAACTCGTCCGAGAGAGTCTTGCCTTCGTAGAAGGCGAGCAGTGATTCCAGCAAGATACACTCATGGTTGATTAAGTCCTGATCACTTTGGCAATACTGAGACTTTGTTGCCTCATATTGCTCAATCATTGAATCATAACCATTTCGCGCGCGACACAGGTTGGCATCCTTGATATCCAATACGCATTGAATGATGACCATGCGTGGATTGTTTGAAATCGTCGCTTCGTCTAGCAGCCGCAAGACCGATCGCAACCGTGTCAGGCCTTCACGCAGCCAGATGGTGAGGCCGCCCGCCTGTTCGACAATATTCACCCCCTGCTGGGGACAACCCGCCCGAACACAGTGGGTAACGGCTTTGACAATATCGCCTTCGTTTGAAAACCAGGAAGCGGCCTGCAAGTGCAACTTGCTCGCGCGATCAGGGCATGTTGAATGCAGCAAACTACTCAAGTATTCCCTGAATATGGGATGCAACCGATAGGTCGACTCGACCTGGTCCACTGGCAACACCAGAGAACGCACCGGGTAGACGGCATCGAACAATGTTCTGCTGTTATCCATTTCACGCAAGTGATCGGCAAGTTCACAACTGACTAGATCAACAACAGAAATGTTCATCAAGAACGCTTGTAGATCCTGATCCAGATTCTCAAACACCTGCTCAGACAAATAGGTGGTGATTAGGCTGTCGCTGGACCCCAATTCTTCCAGTAAGTGATCAATATCCTGCTCACAGCCTATGGTGTTTTTTAGCATTTGTACGGCGACCGGCCAACCCTCGGTGACATGGTAGACCTTTTGCAGGGTTCGCTTATTCAACTGCTCACCAAATACGCTGTCTACATCGTCCAAGGTAAACCGAAGATCTTCAGATTTTATTCGCATCGCCATGCCTTGGGCCTCGAGATCGGTGATTTTTAATCGGCGGTCATCCCGACTGGCAATGGCAAGATGGAAGTTCTCAGGGGCGTAATCCAGCAGCGGTTTGATTACACCGTCGATCGCCTCATCGCTAAGACACTCAAAGTCGTCAAGAATCAGTACGACTTTATAGGGTTGAATATCGACAATGTGGGTAATGATGCTGAGGAAATTTCGTGTTGAAAGGTCTTTTGAATACAAATCGTCACCGATCTGTGGTTCAAAGAAATTCACCCCTGCTTCGGACAGCGAAAATGCGATGTAGGTCAATATCTGGAGGATATCGTTGTCTTCCTGATCGAGCGACAACCAACAGACGGTGGCACCCGAGAGACCAAGTTGATGGCGCCAGCTCGATAGCAGTGTGCTTTTTCCATAGCCTGCCGGGGCATGGATCAGAGTCAGTTTCGCATCCAGGAATCGGTCCAATTTTCGAAGCAGCGAGGGGCGTTCGACAATATCCACTCGCTGTCGAATCGGATGAACTTTTGATTTCATCAACCAAACGGGGAACAGGTTCTGGTAGTGCGGGTGTGTGTTCTTGTTCATAAGCCACTTTCGAATCGACCCATTTCTCCTCGCTGATAGTAGCCCTCAGATGATCAAAGACGCAAGGGTTTATAACTCAGAACAATAAACAATCAGTCTTTTATGAACTACTCAAACGGGTAGGTCTCAATTGTCTCGCCAGGTCGCTGTACCCGCCCGATTTAGCCCCATTCCCACACCTCAAGGTCGTTGAGAGTGGAGTAAATCAGAACGTAGACTGAATTCTCAACCAACAGCGGAAGACGAATTACGATGAGAATAGGTGTAGATGTAGGTGGTACCAATACAGACGCTGCCTTGATGAACGGCGACAAAGTCATGGCCTCTTGTAAGATGCCGACGACCCAAAATGTCAGCGATGGCATAGTCAGCGCGATCAAAAAGGTATTGGTTGAGTCAGACGTTAGCTCCTCCCAAATCCAATGCGTGATGATTGGCACAACCCATTTTACCAACGCGTTTGTTGAGCGCAGGCACCTGCTTGATGTGGGTATCATACGCATTTGTTTACCCTCAGCGCGCGGCATTCCACCGCTGATTGACTGGCCCGAAGACATCTTATCAGCGGTGGGTGATCACCGTTTTATGATCAGGGGTGGCTATCAGTTCGATGGTCGACTCAATACAGAGTTGGACGAACTGAACGTCGCCAGAGCCGCCAGAGAACTGAAACGGCGAGGGGTGAAGGCGGTGGCTGTTTCGTCCGTTTTTTCCTGTGTCAATGGCGAGATGGAGAGACGTGCAGAAAACATCATTCGCAACGAAATGGGTGATGTCTCTGTCACACTTTCCCACAAGGTTGGCCGCGCAGGGCTGCTGGAGCGGGAAAATGCCACGGTTATGAATGCCTCTTTGGCGCAATTGTCCAGACATGTGGTGGACTCGTTTCGCTCGGCACTGAAAGCCCTGGACATCAAAGCGCCCTTCTACATCAGTCAAAATGACGGGACCTTAATGAGTGCCGACTTCGTAGAGAAGTACCCTGTGTTGACTTTCGCCTCCGGCCCCACCAATAGCATGCGAGGCGCGGCGTACTTGTCGGGTTACAAAAATGCACTGGTCGCAGATATCGGCGGAACAACCACTGACATTGGCATGCTGACCAATGGTTTTCCCAGAGAGTCCTCGGTGACGGTGGACATTGGTGGCGTACGTACCAACTTTCGAATGCCCGATGTACTGGCAATGGGTTTGGGGGGTGGCTCTTTGGTCAGCCTTGAACATAGCCGAGTGAGAATCGGCCCTCAGTCGGTGGGCTACCGGTTGCTGGAAAAGGGCTTGGTATTTGGAGGCGATACCCTGACCACCAGTGACATTGCGGTATCGGCGGGTTATGCCGACTTTGGCGATAAATCACGGGTCAGTCATTTGTCCGAGAAGTTCGTTCAGAGCAGCGTGGATGAAATCCACAGAATTGTTACCGAGGGTGTTGATCGCATGAAGACCAGTGCCGACCCGATTCCCTTGGTGCTGGTGGGGGGCGGCTCCGTGCTGATTAATCGCGATATCGAAGGTACTTCGGAGGTGATCATCCCAGAGAACGCAGGTGTCGCAAACGCTATAGGAGCATCCATCGCCCAAGTCGGGGGCGAAGTCGACAGCGTTATCTCCTACGACAAGGTCGGCAGGGAAGCAGCGCTGGCGCAGGCGAAGCAGGACGCTATCGACCGAGCCGTCACATCAGGGGCGGATGAAACCACCGTAGAGGTACTGGATATTGAAGAAACCCCCTTGGCCTACGCCCCGGATGGTGCTGTCAGACTGCGCGTGAAGGTTGCCGGTGATCTCTTGATCAGCAAGCAATAACAGCAAACTCCCTTAGACATACAGTTGAGTGACTATGAAGTTAACAGTAGAAGATTTGGTAAATATCGGACGTGGTGCAGCCTTTCTGGGAACCGGAGGTGGCGGAGACCCCTATATCGGACGAATGTTGGCCACCAGCGCTATTCAAGAATTCGGAATGCCCGAGATCATTGAGCCCGATCAACTGGATGATGATGCCACAGTATTGACCATTGCCATGCTGGGTGCACCCACCGTACTGACCGAAAAAGCCGCCTGTGGCGATGACGTTGATCTGGCCATCAAACGCATGGAAGAAAAACTGGGTCGCAAAGCTGATGCGTTGATTCCCATTGAAATCGGAGGTGTGAATTCCATGCTGCCGATCATGGCGGCAGCGCGACTGGGAATACCGCTTGTGGATGCCGATGGGATGGGTAGGGCCTTCCCGGAGATACAGATGGTCACCTTCAATGTTTACGGGGTCTCTTGCACACCGCTGGCGGTCACTGATGATCATCTCAATGCACTGGTGATCGAGACCGGGTCCGCCAAGCGAGCCGAAGACCTCGTTAGAGTCAGCTCAATTGAGTTGGGCTGCAGTGTGATCATGTCGAGCTACCCGATGAACGGTAAGCAAGTAAAAGATTACGCTGTGCATGGCACCATGACCTTGGCGCTGGAAATCGGCCGGGCGATTAATCGCGGCCGTAAAGAAGGTGACCCGGTAGAAGCGTTGGTCGACTACCTGCAGACAACCCCTTACTACAATCAGTGCAAGGTCATCTTCGACGGCAAGGTGACCGATTTACGACGGGAAACCACCAAGGGTTTCTCCATTGGTCACTGCCATTTAACCGCCCTGGATGGCTCCGGCAGAACCATGGAGGTGGCGTTTCAGAATGAACATCTGGTGGCCAGGGAGAATGGAGAACTTCGCGCTATTGTGCCTGACCTGATCTGTATGGTGGACAGAGAGACAGCCGAACCGATTCCAGTAGAGGCACTGAAATACGGGCAGCGCATCAAGGTGATGGGCGTGAGTGCGGCACCCATTATGCGAACACCGCAATCGCTGGAGGTCTTCGGGCCGAAAGCCTTCGGGCTCGGCGAAGAATTCGTACCCATAGAAGATCTGTAAAACACAATAACGAGAGGATATTGCAGATGACTGTTTCGAAGATCCACATCTTAACGCCGATCATCACCCAAGGCGTTCGTAGCCTGGATGATGTGATACCGTTTGAACGCGAAGACCTAAAGGTGACTCATAGCTTGCTTGACGAAGGGCCTGCCTCCATTGAGTCAGAATTTGATGAAGCATTGAGTATTCCCGATACCATCCGCAAGGCGATCGACGCGGAAAAGGCGGGAGCCGATGCCATCATCATAGACTGCATGGGGGATCCCGGTCTCAATGCTTGCCGAGAAGTGGTTTCTATACCGGTATTGGGTCCCTGCCAGACTGCAATGCACGTAGCGAGTATGCTCGGGCACCGTTTCAGCTTCCTGACCGTTCTGGAGCGTCTTAGGCCGATGATCGCTCATATGGTGGCCGCATACGGGTTACAAGAAAACTACGCCTCCTTTGAAGCCGTCGACGTGCCAGTTCTGGACATCCATCATGATCTGGGCAGTTTGTCCAACGCGTTATCAGACAAAGCCCATAAGGCGGTTAAACAAAATCACGCAGGCGCGATCATCCTGGGTTGTACGGGATTTCTTGGATGCGCGGAAGCGATCAGAGCGGCTCTGCTTAAAGACAACATAGACGTTCCGGTCATCGACCCCATTCCGCTGGCACTGCACGTGGCTGACGCCCTAGTCAAAACTCAGCTAAGTCACAGCAAAAGTATTTACCCACGGCCTGGTGCAAAGAGGATTGTCGGATACGACTTTCCAGGCCTCTGCCTATAAATTTCTATTCGATCATAACAACAGAACAATGAGGAAGAAGTCGTGAAAAAATCAATTCTATGCAGATCAATTTGTCATGCCTCGATCTTGGCCGCCACCTTGGCTCCGGTAGCCAGCCAGGCCTTAGAAATCGAAGAAATTGTCATTACTGCACAAAAACGGGAACAAAACCTCAACGACGTAGGTATATCGGTTACTGCATTTACGGGTGATGACATCAGTGAGCTGGGACTGACCCAGCCCGTGGACCTCGCGGCCCAAACCCCAAACTTGAATATCAACAATACCTTTCAAAACAGCATACCCAATGTGAGCATCCGCGGCATTGGTCTCAACGATTACGCGGTTAACAACAATCCGGCAGCGGGCATCTATATCGACGAAGTCTATTTGGTTTCTCCAGCTATGCTGACTTTTCAGCTATTTGATGTCGAACGCGTTGAAGTTTTGAAGGGTCCCCAAGGGACTCTGTACGGGCGTAACACAACTGCCGGAACGGTTAATTTTGTGAGTAAAAAGCCGTCAGAGGAATTTGAAGGTTATGGCTCTATCGACTATGGGAATTTCGATTTAATCGCCTTTGAGGGGGCGGTGAGTGGTGAAATCGCCCCGGGCCTCACGGGCAGATTTGCCCTTCAGACAACCCAGCAGGGTGAGGGCCAGCAATACAACCGTGCAACCGGTAAGCACGTTGGTGAGGTGGACCGCACCTCATGGCGCGCTATGCTGAACTGGCAGCCTTCCGACGATGTGGATGTGCTATTCAATGTTCACAGCGGTAAAGATAAATCCGATACCTGGCTATTGAAAGTCGATAATGCCTTCACCGAAGAGGATGATGCATTCTTCCC
Organism: Pseudomaricurvus alkylphenolicus; assembly: GCF_011683955.1. Taxonomy (GTDB): domain Bacteria; phylum Pseudomonadota; class Gammaproteobacteria; order Pseudomonadales; family Cellvibrionaceae; genus Pseudomaricurvus; species Pseudomaricurvus alkylphenolicus. Next base: position 531,822 of record NZ_JAAQPI010000004.1, on the reverse strand, counting down.
CGGCGATCCGATGAGCTCGGCGGGTCGCGACGACAATTTTATGGATATCGAAAGCGAAGGTGCCGCGTTGACGGTGAACTGGGATATCTCCGATAATTTGACCCTCACTTCAGTGACCGGCTATGAAGACTATTCGCGTCAACATGTAGAGGATCGAGACGGCTCCGCACTTATTCAACTGGATGCGGAATACTTTAATGACATCAATCAGATTTCCCAGGAATTTCGCTTGACCTACACAGGAGACAATCTGGTTGTCATCGCCGGAGCCTTCTATGAAAACGACGAAGTGAGCACTCGAGATCGATTTGATACCTCTGATTTACCCTTTGGTTTTCACTCTGTGGGTAATGAGTATACACAAGAGGCCGATTCAGCAGCGCTGTTCCTGCATACGGAATGGCAGTTCGAAGACAGCTGGAACCTGACGGCGGGGTTGCGTTATACCGACGAAGAAAAAGAATTCAGAGATGCCTACACCTTTTTCTATTTTGATGCACTGCCCTCCCAAGGGGGTACGGAAACCGCGGCCTTTGCACCGGTCACCAACAACTACGAAGTCACGGATGTGTCTGGGAAAATTGGTCTCGACTACACCGGTTTTGAAGAAACACTGGTCTACGCCTCCATCAGTAAGGGATTCAAATCCGGTAACTTCCAAGGCCAATTAGCGTTTGATCCCAGCAACCTGACCGGCTTTGACGAGGAAAACGTGATTGCCTACGAGGTTGGGTTCAAGAGCCTGTTGCTGGACAATAGCCTGCAACTGAACGGTGCGGCGTTCATGTATGATTACGAGGGCATTCAAATCTACGGCCCACTGTTTGACTCGGTGGTTGGCCCGTTGTTTGGCATCGACAATGCGGGTGACGCTGAGGTGATGGGTGCGGAAATCGACTTTCTGTGGCGTGCCACGGAATCTCTCGACATCCGTATGGGGTTGGGCCTGTTGGACACAGAGGTGACCGATTCGGTGCTGCCTGGTGTGGCCGAAGGCAGTGAACTGCCGAACTCGCCCGAACTAAACTTCAATGCCAATATCAAGTACACCTGGGTGATCGGAGACAACCTCCACGCTGACATCTTGTTCGATACCAGCTATAAAGACGACGTCACCTACGACATCGTTCGCGCACCCGAAGAAGCGAAGGAGGAAGGCTATTGGTTGACCAATTTTCGTCTTGGGGTGAGTGCCGCCGACGGGGAGTGGGGAGTACACCTGTGGGGTAAGAACATCGCCGATGAAGTGTATCGCACACAGGTCCTGACCTCCACGGTTGGCTTTGGTCAATCTTATGGGTTGCCCAGAACCTATGGGGTGACGGTGGATTATAATTGGTAATTACCGTGGACGCCGCACTACCGCCTACCCGCATCCACCCCCTACCTACCCGAAAGAGTGTTATCAGTCCCACCCCCCGTCTCTCTACCCTATCTAACACACTAGCCAGAGAGAGAATTGCTATGCGTCTTGGGATAGATGTTGGCGGGACCAACACCGATGCCGTACTGATGGCGGGGCGTGAGGTCATCGCCTCGACCAAACAGTCCACCACCGAGGACATTGCCACCGGCATTGTGAACGCCATCCACGAGGTGCTGCTGACCTCAGGGGTCCTGCCGGGCCAAATTGAGGCGGTGATGATCGGCACCACCCAATTTACCAACGCCTTTGTCGAGCGCCGCGGGCTCAATTCGGTGGCGGCCATTCGCCTGTCCCTTCCGGGCTGTCAGGCCATTCCCCCCATGTCCGAATGGCCAGAGGATCTGGCAGCCGCGATTGGCGAGCAGTGGTACCTGACACCGGGTGGCTACGAATACGATGGTCGCGAAATCGCGCCTCTCGATGAGTTGGACATCGTCCGGGTGGGGCAGGACATTCACAAGAAGGGCATCAAGAGCATAGCGATTTCCTCAGTGTTCGCGCCCGTGAACGATGCAATGGAACGCAGAGCCGCCGACATACTGCGCCAGCACGTCCCCGGCTGTGACATTACCTTGTCCTCAAGCTTTGGGCGACTGGGGCTGTTGGAGCGGGAAAATGCGGCGATCATGAACGCCAGCCTGACCGGCCATGCGGAAAAGGTGGTGTCCTCCTTCGAGAAAGCGCTTCAGGAGCTTGAGATCCATGCGCCCTTCTACCTCACGCAAAATGACGGCACCTTGATGCAAGCGGAGGTGGTTCGTGAGCTGCCCATTATGACCTTCTCATCGGGGCCCACCAACAGCATGCGTGGGGCCGCCTGGCTGGCCGGTGTCAGTGATGCACTGGTGGTGGACATTGGTGGTACCACCAGCGACCTGGGATTCCTGTCTAACGGCTTTCCCCGCGAATCCTCCCTCAATGTCGATATTGGCGGGGTTCGCACCAACTTCCGTATGCCGGACGTACTCGCCATCGGCCTTGGTGGGGGCAGTGAGGTGAAGATGACCGCCCAATGTCAGATCGGGCCTCAATCGGTGGGCTTCCGTCTCAAGGAAAAAGCCCTCGTGTTTGGGGGCGACACACTGACGACCACCGATCTCGCCATCGCCGGCGGCTTGGCGGACTTTGGTAACCAAGAAAACCTCAGTGCCCTTTCCCGCGCCGATGTTGAACGGGGTTTGTCCGCGATTCGCGAAAAGCTGGAAGACGCCATCGACCGCATGAAAACCCGCCCCGGTGACGTGGACGTGATTCTGGTCGGTGGTGGCTCCATTCTGGTGGACGAGAACCTGAAACTCAAAGGCGTGGGCCGAGTGTACAAGCCAGAGCACTTTTCCGTAGCCAATGCCATCGGTGCGGCCATTGCCCAAGTGGGGGGTGAGATCGACAAGGTATTTTCCTACGAGGAAACCCCCCGCGACCAAGTGCTGGCACAAGCCAAACGGGAAGCCACCGAGCTGGCGATACAGTCCGGTGCGGTGAAAGCGTCGGTCAAACTGCTGGAGCTGGAGGAGCTGCCGCTCGCGTATCTTCCCAACGGAGCGGTCAGAGTACGTGCCAAGGCCATTGGCGACATGGCGTTCAGCGCAAATTAGAGGTGGAGACAAACAACTATGCAAATGCAATTTGAAGACATTGACCGCATCGCCGAAGGCGCCGCATTTCTGGGTACTGGTGGCGGGGGCGATCCGTACATGGGCAGCCTGCTGTGCAAACAGGCCTTCCGACGCTATGGTGCCCCCACCATTGTTGATGTTCAAGACCTTGATGACAACGCCAATGTCTACGTTGCGGCCATGATGGGCGCCCCCTCTGTGATGCTCGAAAAATTGATGGATGTGCGAGAGCTCGACGACGCCGTGAGCGCGCTGGAACGTTACACTGGCAAACCCGCCGACGTTATTCTCGCGGCCGAAATGGGTGGCAGTAACTCGATGCTGCCAGTTGCGTTGGCTGCCGAAAGAGGTCTGCCACTGGTGGATGGCGACGGCATGGGGCGGGCCTTTCCCGAGCTGCAAATGGTGACTTATCATGTCATGGGGGTGAACGCGAGCCCGATGGCGATGGCCAATGAACACGGCGAAGTGGTCCTCATCGATGCCCGCGACAGCCAACAAACCGAAATGAAAGGTCGCCAGATGGTCATGCAGATGGGAGGCAGGGCGGCGATTTCCCTATACCCCATGAGTGGCGCCGATGCCAAACGCGCGGTCATTGGCGGAACCCTGACACTGGCTCGTGATATTGGTCGGGCACTTCTGGAAGGCCGTGCAGAGGGCAACGCGTTTGAGCGATTGTTGAGGTTCTTGCGAGGTACCGAATACTACCGCCACGCCGAGGTACTGTTCGAAGGTAAAATTACAGATTTACAACGTAACGTCACCGGTGGCTTTACCCAGGGGCTTTGCGAAATTACTGGCAGCAACGACAGCGACACGCGTATGTCGATTCAATTCCAAAACGAAAACCTGGTGGCCTACAAGAACGGTAAACTGGCTGCGGTGGTGCCCGATTTGATCTGCATTTTGGACGCCGAAACCGCGGCCCCCATTACCTCAGAGAGCTTGAAGTTCGGGCAGCGAGTCAAGGTGATCGGTGCCAGCGTGCCGCCAATTATGCGCTCGCAGGCCGCTCTCGATGTGTTTGGCCCCCAGGCCTTTGGCTTGAAAGAACCGTTTGTGCCGTTGGAGACCTTGATCTCCCCCAGCGGCACAGACATCCAAAACGTCGCCAATGACTGAATCGCAGGCGGCGCAACCACAAGCAGCTCTACGATCAATAAAGAGACTTTCCAGAGGAAGCACACAATGAGTCAGAAAACTACCCGAACCCTGCTGGCCCTCACCGTTTCGGCAACGTCAATAGGGTTTGCTCCCCAAGCGCTACATGCTGAGGAGCTAACCCTGGAAGAAATCATCGTTACCGCACGGCATCGAGGGGAAAATTTGCAAGACGTTCCCGATAACGTGACCGCGTTCGATGCCTCCAAAATCGAATCGGCCGGCATCACCGACATCGGCGACTTTGTCAACCTGACACCGGGTGTGGTGGTCCGCGAAACCTTTCGCGCAGGGGTGACCTTTATCACCATCCGAGGGGTGACCACCAGTCAGCAAGGTTGGGCGCCGATCACCTACGTGGTGGATGGGGTAAAAGCCGGCAGCCTCGACGCCATCAACCAGGGAGCACTGGTCGATATCGAACGCATCGAAGTGCTCAAGGGTCCGCAGGGGGCGCTCTATGGGGCCGGTGCCATCGCCGGTGCCGTTAATGTGGTCACCAAACAACCTACCAATGAATCAGAGCACCAGTTAAAACTGAGCTACGGAAAAGGCGACGACAAAACCCTGTCAGCGACATCCTCCGGGGCACTGATCGATGACACATTGCTCTATCGGGTGAACGGTTACTACCGAGACACTGACGGATTGATCGACGACACCGACGGAGATCACCTGGATTTTGAAACCCAGTCCAGCGTCCGAGGTCGTTTGATTTTTCACGCCAGTGATGACCTGACCCTGGAAGCATCGGCCGCCTACAGTGACATTAACGCCGGTGCGGCCTACCAGGAAAAAGTCGACAGCGCCGACCTCATCGACGTCTTTGACTCCTCACGTACTCCAGGGCCCAGGCGCGGCATTATCGGAGAGGAAAACCGCACCTTTACCGAGGCATCCGTCAAACTGGACTGGGATCTGGGCTTTGCGACCCTGACCAGCGTGACGGGCTATCAGGACATTGAACAAGACCTGTTCGGCTCCGCCTCTTGGGACAAACCACCCACCGCCACCTCAGTCTTTGGGCCTGTGTTTGGGAGCGCCGCCCTCGCCGGAGAAGCCATAGACGACTTTCAGGACCTGGCCGACAACTTCGAAACCTACACCCAGGACATTCGCCTAACCTCGAAAGATGACGGCAACCTGCGTTGGGTACTCGGCGCCGAATACCTGCAACGCGAAGCGATCAACCAACTGGGTGTGGGTCGAGTCATGGGTCCGGCTCCCGGAACCCTGCTGTATCTTCTCAATCGTTTCGACGAACGCAACGACAAGCTGTGGGGCGTCTATGGTCAGATCAACTACGATCTGAGCGAGCGACTGGAGCTGACCCTGGCCGGTCGATACGACAAGAACACCTACGATACCCGAAATTTCGACCCAGCCACCGGCAACACCATCGCCACACTGGATGAAAACGGCAACACCGTCAGCGAGCTGGAAAACGAAGACAGCAAATTCCAGCCCAAGGTTCAACTGGCTTACGACATCAGTGATGACCTGATGATTTACGGCACCTGGGCAAAAGGATTCCGTACCGGTTTCTTCAATACCGGTAACCCCACCGCCGCCGAAACAACGGAGAACTACGAGTTCGGGTTTAAGAGCACAACCTGGAACGGCCGGGCTCGTGTTAACGGTGCCATTTACCGCATTGACTACTCGGATCAACAAAACACCAGCGTCATCGCCACACCGCCGTTTCGAATCACCCAGAACATTCCAGAGAGTGAGATTTCGGGCGCCGAGCTGGAAGTCATTGCCCAGGCCACCGACAACCTGCAGGTGGAACTTGGTCTAAGTTACATCGATACCGAAATTGAGGGAGAAGGCATCGGCACGCCCGCCACGCCGGATTGGACGGTAAATCTGGGTCTTCAACACGAACGCGTACTAACGGAAGACCTCACCCTGGTTTCCCGCCTGGACTACCGTTACCAGGGCGACATGTACCTGAGGCTCAACTTCCCCACCGAAGCGTCACCCGGATTTGAAGAACAGTATGGCATCGACAGCAAGGAATACGTCAACCTTCGAGTCGGCGTTGAGCACGAGAGCTGGACAATCACCGCCTTTGGCAAAAACCTGCTCGACACTCGACAAGCCAATGACTTCTCGCAGCTCGGTGGATTCGTTCGCGCCATGAACAAACCCCGCAGCTACGGTGTGGAATTTGCCTACCGATTCTGATCCTGTCGGATGTCTCTGTGCTGTCCTCCTGCGAGAGGGCAGCCCCTTTTTTGTCCCAAGGGAGCAGAACCTTGCAAGACCCAACTCAATTTGAGCAGGCAGCGGCGCATGCCTTGCCCACAGCAAACACATTCAACAACCACTCCAACAGTCCTATTCCAGACCGCGAAACCGTCAGCGGTTGGAAAATCGCCATGGTGATTGTCGGTATTTCCATCACCCTGCCAGCGTTTTTGGTCGGCGCTGAAGTGATGTTCGCCCTTGGCGCCCTGCAGGGGCTGGCAGCCATCGTCTGCGCCGGTGCAATTCTGACCGTGGTCGCCATTCTTACCATGCTGGTCGGTGCCAAGTGCCGACTGTCCACCTACAATATTTTGCAATTTCCCTTTGGTCAGCAGGGGGCCAAGTACGTCAATCTGCTGTTGTCGCTTTCCCTATTTGGCTGGTTTGGGGTGACGGCCACGCTCTTTGGTCAAGCCTGCCAGCAGGCCGTGCTGGAACTGTTTGCGCTCGACTTTCCGTCGGCACTGTACACCGCCCTCGGCAGCTTATTGATGGTGTGCACCGCGGTGTTTGGGTTTAGCGCCATCGAGCGTTTGTCACGTTTGGCTGTGCCGCTGATGTTATTGGTACTGCTGAGCAGCGTGGTGACATTGATGTCGGATTACAGCCTCGCCGAGGTGCTCGCGATACCAGGTCACAAGGGCCCGTTGTCTGAGTTCAGCATTGCGGTATCGGCCATCGTGGGGGCGTTTATGGTCGGTGCCACCATCGTCTCCGACATGAGCCGCTTTTCCAGAGGTTCAAAAGACAGCCTCATCGGCTCACTGTTGAGCTACGGCAGCGGCTCACTATTGATTCTGATCGCCGCAGGCATACCGAGCCTGGTGACGGGTGAAAAAGACCTTATGAACAACTTGTATCAGACCGGGCTCGGTGCCCCGGCCCTGGTGATCATGATTCTGGCCACCTGGACCACCAACACCAATAACCTCTATTCGGCATCACTGGGCATTGCACAGGTACTGCCACGTGTCCCTGATGGGGTCATCACCTTAGCCTGTGGTGTATTGGGCGGAGCCTTTGGGTTACTGGGTATCATGGAATATTTCGTGGATTTTCTGCTGATCCTTGGGGTTGCCATTCCCCCCTTGGCTGGCATTTATCTGGTCGATTTTTACCGGTTGCGCCGCTCGCGCTATGAACTGCACACCTTGGCCAGCCAACCCCCGGTTAACTGGCGTGCTTACCTGGCCTGGGTTTGCGGGATCTTGGCAGGGTTGTTGAGCTCAGAGTCGTTGCTGCAAATAACAACAGTTCCCGCTTGTGATGCTATGCTTACAGGTGGCCTCAGTTACTGGGTGCTTAACCGAAATTCAAGACACTTGTCACCGGATAGTCAACGCATCAATGCCCAAAGTCCCCATTAACTGGAATTCACACTACAAGGTCCGTATTCCCCATTATCAGATTGATCTGGTTCGGCGAGAGCGCTTACTGGAGCGCATCGACGACCAGATCAACAAACCCCTGTTGCTGATTGTGGCACCGGCGGGGTTTGGCAAAACATGCCTGGTCAGCCAGTGGTTGGATGAAACCAAACGGGTACACTTCAAAGCCTGGGTAAACCTGGACCCCGATGATGCCGACCCGCAGCAACTGCTGGCCTATCTATTGATGGCGGTTAAAGAGGCCGGTGTTGAACTTGGCGAACTGGCACAGGTGATTGGCCTGGGGTTTATCGAAGCACCCATCAAATTGGTGATCTCCGCTCTGGGCGATACACTCAGCGAGCAAGAACCCGGCGTGCTTTTCCTCGATGATTATCACCTGGTTGAAAACGACGCGCTCAATCAGGTGGTTTGGCAGCTTATTCAGGCGTTGCCCGAGCATTGGCAACTGGTGATTGCCAGCAGGGTTAAACCGGATCTGCCGGTTTCCTCACTGCGACTGCACGGCCTTGTGGCTGAGCTCGATGACAAAGACCTGATCTTTGACCGAGACGAGGTCTCGGCCTTTTTTCAAGACGCGGTTAACGACAGTCGCATCACTGAGCTGCTGGAGAAAACCGCCGGTTGGCCCGCCGCCCTGCAGCTGGCGAAGCTGCACGAACAGGGCCGTGGTCAATCCGACTACTTAAGCAATGACCAACTCGATCATTCCGTGATTGCCGACTACCTGTCCGAGCAAATACTCTCCGATGTGTCGGCGGAAGAATACGACTTCCTGCTGGAAACCTCATTTTTGGAGAGCTTTTCGGTATCCCTGGCAGACTGTATTAGGAGCAGAAACGACGGCCGATACCTGCTCGATCGGCTGCTTCGCTTAAAACCCCTGTTGATCAAAAGCGGTGGCCGCCATCCACAGTTTCGTTACCAGCAGGTGTTCCGCAATTTTCTTGAAATGGAGTGTATTCAAAAATACTCCGACGAGGCGCTGTATCGGTTTCGCATCAAAGCCGCCAAGTGGTACCGCAACGAAGGGGAGCTACTGCCCGCCATCAAATTACTGTGCTCGGTCAAAGAGTACCAAAAGGCGGAAGAATTCCTGCAGGACGCCGGAGGCTGGACGGCCCTGTCAACCATCGGCGAAGGCGTGATGCGCAACGTGCTTCAGTGTTTTCCGCCGGATTACGAGAGCATCACGGTGAAATCCTGCCGCGTCACCCTACTGGTTAAAGCCGGGCAGCTGCAGCAGGCCAGAGAGGAATTAAAGGCCGTTCGAACACTCGCCGAGTCGCAGCCATACGTCAACTCGGCAGGGCAACTGGCGCTTGAGTTTGTGGTAGATCTCTATCAAGACACGATGCTGAATCCGAAAAAGGTGAAAGAGCTCCAAGCCTATGCCTCGGCACCGAACAAACAACCCGATGAATTGCTGGTGGTGATCTTTACGGGCGCCGTCGCCAGTCATCTGCACATCGGGGACATTGACGGCGCCATCGTCGAGCTCAATAACGCATTAGACACCCTCGGTGAAAACGCACCCTATGCCCGAATTTACTTTTACTACTATCTCGGCCTGTGCGATTGGTACCGCATGGACTGGGAGCAATCGGAAAACAACTATCAACGAGGTATCCAGTTGGCCGAAGAGGGCTATGGTCCCCTCAGCGGCGTGGCGTCCGCCGGCAAAGTCATGGTCGCCGATCTCTACTATTACACCAATAGAAGCGCATTGTGCGAGGCTACTCTCCACCCGTACCTGGAACTGGTGTCCGCCAGGGACGGATGGCACTACCCCTACCTATATGGCTACGAAGCCGAAGTTCGATCAAACTACGACAGCAAAGGCTATGCGCAAGCGGTTCAGGCGCTGGAAAAAGGCATGGAGGTTGCCTGCACGCGAGATTTAATCCGGTTTCAGCTGTACTTGCTGCTTCTAAGAACAGAGCTGATGATCAAAGAAGGGGACGCGCCGGGAGCCTTGGAATACCTGACCAAGACGGTCAATCCTCAGCTGCCAGACAACTGGCGCGATTGCTCCTTTTGGTGGCAAGTGAATCACCAATACGACAGACTACGATTGCAATGCCTCTGGCAGCGGGAGCGGGGCAGTACGTTTGCCCGTCATCTCAATCGCTGGGAAACGCGCAACATCCCACTCTTTAACGCTGAAAAAGATCTGTGGAAAGCGGGCTATGAATTCAGCAAGGGCAATACCGAAAGCGCGACCAACAACCTGCTACCGTTGCTGGATTGGATTCACCGCGCCAATGCACAGCAGTGGGTGGCTTCTACGGGTGCGCCGGTGTTACCCCTGTTGGAGTACCTGAAAGAGGCAATGCCAGAACACGTTGAGAAAATCACCAAACTGATGACTTATTCTGGTCAGTCGCCACAGTCTGAAGACGCAAAACCATCACTGCTAAGCGAAAGGGAGCACCAGATACTGGTGATGCTCAGAGAAGGCTTGCCCAATAAGACCATCGCCTCTCGGTTAGAGACCAGTGAAAACACGGTCAAATTTCACCTCAAGAACTTGTTTCGAAAGCTTGGAGTCAACAAACGCATCGCTGCGGTTGAAGCGGCGAGGAAACTGGGTATCGTTTCTCCATAACGCAAATCCTCAATAAGGTACCTGGATGTTGAGGCTGGCCACCCTGATCCTAGGCTTTCTTCCCGTTTATGTAAGCATTGCAGATCTCAACAAGTCGCTCTCGTCCAAAACTTGGCTCGTGACCCGCATGCACGACACTCACCGGCAGCTCACGAAGCTTATACATGGTTTCGACATATTCTTCGACATTCGAACCTGGCAGCTTATCAACCAGAGGACCATCGTAGATGGCATCACCAGAAAATAAAATCTTAGTAGATGCTTCCCAGAGACCTATGCTTCCGGGTGAATGCCCCGGTAGATGAACAATCTTGAATTGACGATTACCGAGGTCGACGGTATCGCCATCTTTAACAATACGCGTCGGTTTGGTTGGAGAAACACGGTATTGCTTGAGATCATAACCTTCGTACGGTAACTGCGATATCAAATCACCTTCTATTTCATATCCCGTTTGGCCAATGGAATCCAGAAATTCTTTAACGGCATCACCCTCCAAAGAGGCTTCTACATCCGGGCTGGATAGTTCCCCCGCTTCGGCCTCATGGACTGTGCAGTTATCGAATTCACAATGCCCACCTATGTGGTCATAGTGAGTATGAGTCGTAACAACATCCAATGGTTTATCAAAAATCTCACGGGCAGCCTCCTTCAAACTCGCAATACCTAGCCCTGTGTCCACAAGCATGTCTCGCTCAGAGCCACGAACATGCCATATGTTACAACGCACCAATGGATGCACATGAGGCTCCCATATATGAGTAATGCCGTCACCCAATTTACGTATTTCGAACCATTTATCGGCTATCTTTATTGTCATATTTAAACCATATCTGTGGGTAGTTTTGTTTTCTTACGGTTTTGATTCCGCAGTTTTGTGGGCCCGCCAGGCACGCCAGCCGCCAAAGGCGGTGATGTCGATGGCGTTGATCAGTCCACTGGCTTCGCAGATAAATCCGCTGAGCCAACGGCCGTCTTCCAGCTCCACTTTACCGATGCCAAGCGGAGAGGGTATGGCGGCCACAAAACTGCCCAAGCTGTCCATGGGCAGGGACCACACTTCCACCTCAATAGCCGCGCCTTGTTCTTCGTTGCGCACCATGCCCGGACGTTTGCCGTCGCTCAACGCGTATAACTGGTAGGCGGGCGCGGAGTAGATTTGCGCCAGGCGTGTTCCGCCCCGTTCGGTCAGTTGCCAGTTCAGCGGCTGGCCTTCCAGGTGCGCGCCGCACACCACCAGCTCGACGGTTTCGCTCGGCGTCTGCGGGCCGGGAGTGGCTGTGCGAGGAGGGGCTTTGATACCGGTGGCCCCCAAGGGCAAAGCGCGGTCGCGGTGAAGCAGGTTGGCGTAAGTCAGCAACTTGATATCGCTAAAAGCGTGCGCAAACAGGGTCACGCCCCAGCCTACTCCACAGCGGGTAAAACCCACGGGTACGGCGGTGGCGGCATAGTCCAGCAGGTTGACGAAGTTAGTGTAGGTACCGAGGACGGAGTTACGGGCGATGGGCTGCTCGGCCAATTCGGCGCGGGTGAACTGAGTGGGGCAAGTGGGTGTTAACACAAAATCAAACTCGGCTATTAAGCTGTTGCAGTGGCGCTTGAGTTCAGCCAGGCGGTATTGGGCGGCGAAGGCGTCGGTGCCGCTTTTGCTTTGTGCCTGACTGATGATTTCGGCAATCACAGGCAGCATTTTGCTGGCCTGAACTCCCTCGGTGGCCAGGGCGCGCTCGCAAACCCAGGGCCCTTCATAGAGCAGGCGCGCCGCTTCTTCGAAGGGTTCGAAGTCGATGCGCTTCACTTCGCCACCCAGGGCGCAGAGTCGTTCAACGCTGTGTTCGAACAGGGCCTGGGTTTCACGGTTGCCCGCAAAGAAGGGCTCGGCGGGAATGGCAAAACAGAAACTATCAGACGGATGTCCGCCAAAATACCGTGCTCTGTTGAAGTGTGGATTGGGGCGTGAGTAGGTATCTTCCGGATCGTATTGGGCGACGATGTCCATCAGGGCGGCGGCGTCTTCACAATTGAGGGTCATCAAACTGATGCAGTCCAAACTGCGACAGGCGGGCACTAGGCCGCGGTTGCTGAGCAGGCCCTTGCTGGGTTTGTGGCCGATGAGGTTGTTGAATACCGCAGGTACTCGGCCGGAGCCGGCGGTGTCTGTTCCGAGGGCAAAACTCACCTGGCCCAGGGCGGTGGCGATGGCGGAACCGGCGCTGCTACCACCGGAGACGTAGTCCGGATTCAAACTGTTTTTGCCCTCGCCATAGGGAGAGCGCACACCCACCAGGCCGGTGGCGAATTGATCGAGATTGGTTTTACCCAAAGGTACCGCGCCGGCGGCAATCAAGGTCGCCACCACGACCGCGGATTCATCCGGGGTGTAGGTAAAGTCGGGGCAGGCGGCGGTGGTGGGGATGTTGGCCAGATCGATGTTGTCTTTGATGGCAAAGGGCACACCATAAAGTGGCAGGTTATCGATGCATTCACTGTCCAGTCGCGCCAGGTAGGGCTCCAGCTCGACTTCGCTCAGGAGGTGTATCCAGGCGTTGTAGTCGCTTTGAGCAAGGGCCTGTTGACGCAATTCGGTGATCAGTTCACGCGCGGTTTGCCTGCCGCTTTCGTAGGCCTGGCGCAGTGCGCCGAGGCTGAGGTTGTGTGCTGTCATTCGGTAACTCCCAATTCTTTGTCGCCGGGGCGCTTCAGGCGCCCAGCCACATCAGGCTCTGCCCGGCGGTCACGGCCTGGCCTTTGTCTTTCAATATATTGTCGATACGGCCGGCGCAGGAGGCGTGCACTTCAATTTCCATTTTCATGGATTCAAGAATCATCAGCGGCTCGCCGGCTTCCACCTGCTGGCCTGGCTCCACCAGAATTTCCCAAACGCTGCCGGACACCGGGCTATCTACGCCGGTGATACCTTCCGGCAGGGTAAGTTCGGGCGCCTCGCTGGCCTCGCCTTCGTCCTGCTGGTAAGTGAGCAGACCCTTGGCTTTCCAGTCTGCCAGCTCCTCAGCAAAGGCCGTTTCGCGCTGCCGCTCGAAGGCCGCAATGGAATCGGCTTCCCGCTGCAAGAAGTCGTTGTAGTCGGCGAGGTTGAACTCGGTTTCCTCGATCTTCAGCGGGTACTTGCCCAGTGGGAAATCCCGGCGAATGGTTTCCAGCTCTTCCGGGCTCACCGGGTAAAATCGGATCTGGTCGAAAAAGCGCAGTAGCCAGGGCTTGCTGAAGGCTTCGGTCTGGCGATAGCGGTTCCACATCTGCAGGGTGCGCCCGACAAATTGGTAACCACCAGGGCCCTCCATGCCGTACACGCACATGTAGGCGCCGCCAATGCCGACGGAGTTTTCCGCAGTCCAGGTACGGGCCGGGTTGTATTTGGTGGTCACCAAGCGCTGACGTGGGTCCAGAGGGGTGGCAACCGGTGCGCCCAGGTACACATCGCCGAGCCCCATCACCAGGTAGGCAGCGCCGAAAACAATGCGCTTGACCGTTTCGATGTTGTCGAGGCCGTTGATACGGCGAATAAACTCCAGGTTGCTGGGGCACCAGGGTGCGTCGGGGCGCACCGACTGCATGTACTTTCTAATGGCCTCTTGGCAAGCGTCGTCGTCCCAACTCAAAGGCAGATGTACAATGCGCGAGGGAACGCTCAAATCTTGATCCTGCTGCAAACTCTCACAGGCTTCCTGCAGGTGAGTGAGCAGGCTATCTATGTCCAGTGTCAACGGCTGGTAGTGAATCTGTAGGGAGCGAATGCCAGGTGTGAGCTCTTTGATACCCGGCAGCGGGTTATCCTGCAGCCACAACATCAAGGCGTGCACTTTGAAGCGCAGTTCTATATCCAGTTGTTGGGGACCCAGTTCCATCAACAGGAAGTGATCGCCAGCCACACGGTAGACCACTTCTTCGTCTGCCACTCTGCCTCGGGCGACGATGGGGCTGCCCAGCTCTTTAATGGTGAGCGGTGCGATCTCTGTTGGGGCATCGATCTGGCGCTGGTCGCCCAGTTCGGCAATCAGTTTTTCCTGTTGTTCTTGCAGCGCTAATGCTTGCGCCAAACTCACCGGTTGAAAGCGAAGCCTGGCGCCGGCTTTCAATTGGCCCAGCTTCCACAAGTCGGCTTGAATCACCGTGGCGGGGCAGACGAAACCGCCGAGGGAGGGGCCGTCCGGGCCGAGGATGACGGGCATGTCGCCGGTAAAATCCACGGTGCCAAAGGCGTAGGCGTTATCGTGGATGTTTGAGGGGTGCAGGCCCGCTTCCCCGCCGGTTTCGCGCGCCCATTCAGGCTTGGGTCCGATAAGGCGCACGCCGGTGCGACTGGAATTGTAGTGTACCTCCCACTCATGGTTGAAAAATTCTTCAATAGCAGTGTCGGTGAAAAAGTCCGGGGCGCCATGGGGACCGTAGATCACACGCAGGGTCCAGCACTTGGGTAGGGACGGTTGCTGCCTGTCGCTCAGTTTACGGATGGGGGGCTGCGTGGTATCGGGCGCGAAGTGCAGCACGTCTCCTACCCTCAGAGCACGGCCTGCGTGCCCCCCAAACTGGCCGAGGGCAAAGGTAGACTTGGAGCCCAGGTAATCCGGGCATTGGATACCACCGGCCACTGCCAAATAAGAGCGGCTGCCGCTGTTTTGCACTTTGCCCAGGCGCAGGGTTTGGCCGGCGTTGATGTACAGGGTTTGCTGCAAGGCTACCGCCTGGCCATCCAGCTCGGCTTCTATTGACGCACCGGTTATCGCAACGCAGCAGTTCCGGTTGAATTGCAGGGTGGGACCGTTAAGGGTGATTTCCAGGGCGGCGGCCTCACTGTCATTGCCCACCAGTTGGTTGGCGAGACGAAAGGACAGGGAGTCCATGGGCCCCGATGGTGGGACTCCGATATGCCATAGGTGCTGACGACCAGGGTAGTCTTGGACCGTGGTTTGGGTGCCGGCATTGAGCACCTGGAAGGTCGCCGGGTAAAAGCTGTGTGTGGCCAAGCTGCGAGTGAGCAGTCGTCCATCGGTGCATACCGGGGACTGCAAAACACTGCGCACATAGTCGCGGTTGGTCTCGATCCCGTAGATGGCGCTCTCGCTTAGATGGGCGTTGAGCCGGGCCAGTGCTGTTTCACGGTTGTTAGCGTGCACGATCACCTTCGCCAGCATGGGATCAAACAGGGCGGGTACTTGGGTGCCTGATTCAATCCAGTGGTCAATGCGCAGGCCCTCCGCCTCTGGCCAACTCACCTCCGAGAGCAAACCGGCGCTGGGTCGGAAGTCCTGGTTCGGGTCTTCGGCGTAAACACGCACTTGTACAGCGTGACCGCGAGGTTGGCACTGGGCTTTCAAAGCCTGCAAGTCGCCCAGTACACCGGCGGCCTGCTTGAGCATCAGTTCCACCAGGTCTACGCCCCACACTTCCTCAGTAACTCCGTGCTCAACTTGCAGACGGGTGTTCACTTCAAGGAAATAAAATTGATCACTGTCGACGTCGTAAATAAACTCCACGGTACCGGCATTGCGATAGTTAACCGAAGCCATCAAGCGTTCAGCTGTACGGTGCAGTTGCTCGCGTTTTTCTTCAGCCAGGTTTGGCGCAGGGGTTTCCTCGATCACTTTCTGATTGCGCCGCTGGGCGGAACAATCGCGTTCGCCAAAGGAAATCGCCGTTCCCTGGCCATCGCCAAAAACCTGCACTTCAATATGACGGGCGTTAGCCACATACTTTTCCAAGAACACACCGTCGTTGGCGAAGTAGTTTTCGCCAAGGCGCTTCACACTTTGCCAAGCGCCTTTTAACTCGTCGTGATCGTGGCACACTTGCATGCCAATACCGCCACCGCCGGCGGTGCTCTTCAGCATGATCGGGTAACCCACGTCGTTGGCCCAATCCAGGGCTTCGCTCAGTTCCTGCAGCAGAGGTGACCCGGGCACCAGGGGCACGTCGGCCTGTATCGCCAACTCGCGGGCCTGGTGCTTGAGTCCGAACAGTGTCATCTGTTGGGCGGTGGGTCCGATAAAGGCAATGTTCTGAGCTTCACAGGCCTGCACGAAGTCAGTGTTTTCGCTCAAAAAACCGTATCCGGGGTGGATGGCCTCGGCGCCAGTGTCGGCGGCGGCCTGGAGAATTTTCTCTACGTCTAGATAGGTGTCGGCGGCACTGCCGGAGCCCAGGTTGATAGCCTCATCGGCTTGCTGCACATGCAGGGATTGGGCGTCGGCCTCGTTGTAGACCGCTACCGCGCGTATGCCGAGTCGTTTCAGGGTACGGATAATGCGGGTGGCAATGGCGCCACGGTTGGCAATCAGTACCGTGTTAAAAAGCCGTTGTATTTTCATAGTCTTACCTGTTATTGGTCCCATACCAGCAATTCAATCGGCGTGGGATTGTAGCCATTGCAGGGATTGTTGAGCTGGGGACAATTGGAGATCAACACGATCACATCCATCATTGCTTTCAGCTCCACGTATTTACCAGCGCCGGAAATACCGTCAGCGAAGGTGAGGCCGCCTTCGGCGGTGATGGGCACGTTCATAAAAAAGTTAATGTTGTGAGTGATATCTGCTTTCGTCAGTCCGAACTCCTCGCGCTCCTGAATGGCCAGCATCCAACTATCGCGGCAGGCGTGCATGCAGCGCTTTTCCAGATCGTAACGCACTGTATTGGATTCTGTGGCACAAGCGCCGCCCAGAGTGTCGTGGCGACCGCAGGTATCGGCGACAATTTCCAACATGTTATTGTTTTCGTTGGTTTTCAAAATAGAGTTGACGGTAAGATAGACGTTGCCCTGTTCACGCACGGTGTCCATGGCGCTGTAGCGCTCACTGGGGTCAGCAGCACTGTAAAACAGGGTGTCGGCGGCCTGATTTCCTTCGAGATCAAGGATGCGCAGTACCTGACCTTGCTTGACGGTATGTATGCCATAGTCGCCGGCCTCGATTACCTGACGATGGACAGCGCTGCAAGGGCTTAAGTTGCTGTGAACTATCATGGTCGTATCCTGTAGTGTTCGCTATAAGGGTGGTGGTCTTGCCGGCCTATTGACCCAGGTGATAAAGGGCGTTGTTGGCAAAACCGCGACGATTTTCGTCACAGAGGTTCAGGCATTCATCGTCGGCCTGCAGCGGCGCTGTTGGAGCAAGTGTGATCTGTACTGGAGAGCGAGGGTATTGATCCGCATGATTGAGAGGGTGAGGGCAGGTGTGCAGCACCACTAAGGTGTCCATTTCGAAACGCAGGGTGACTCGGTCTCCGGCCTGGGCCTGGCGACTGAGTTGCAGGTTGCCCTCGTCGTCGGTGCTGATTTCGCTGAAAAAGTTAACGTTAGCCGCCATGTGGCGACGGGTGAGCTCGTACTTGGCCAACTCCACCAAAAAGCTGTCGTAACCGTTCTGTTGCCATTCATTGCGGTCGTTTTGGTAGTCGCGGTTGCCCCAGCACGCTTCGATATGACTGGCGTGGCTGTTGCCACACACGGTGTCGTGCCAGCCAAAGCTGTCTTTGATAATTGAACAGAAAATGCGGCCCATATCGGAATACAGACAGTGGCTACGGGTAAGTTTAAACGTGTGCTGACACTTGAGACTGTCGGGTGCGTTGTACTTTTCGCTCAACTGCGTGGGGTTGTACATCAGCAGGCCAACGTTAGCCCCACCTTCGAGGTCGGTGAGGGTCAGTCCCATGCCGCGGCGTATTACCAGCGACCAATGAGTGCCCGCTGGCAGTGTGGTGGTGTAGCCACCTTCGCCAGCTATGGGATTGGTAAGATTTAAACTCATAATAAATCTCCGTGATTTTACATCTTATTGTTGGAAGCTCTTCAGTTGGCCACTAAACTCGCTTTCCAATTCAAAATCCATCCGGCCTGACATAACCATCGACTTCTCCTGCAAGCAATTTGGCAAAATGAATTAAACGATCCTCACTCCATAGCGGACCGACTACCTGAACGCCTATCGGCAGCCCTTCACTGTTGAGCCCACAGGGAATATGGATTGCCGGGTGCCCACTGGCGTTAAAACACGCCAAAAACGGGAACGCATAATTCAGATAACTAAGCTGCTGTCCCTGATATTCGAGAGGATCGCCTTTGCGACATCGCTTATAGGCGGGACCATAACTGACCGGGCAAATCAAAAGATCGAACGATTCGAAAATTGTCTCCCATTCATCGGTAATTCCCGCACGAAGTCCCATGGTTTCTGAATAACCTAGAAAGCTATCCGAGAAGCCGGTATTCAGGTCTGAATGGAACTTTTTTACGCCTTTTAGTAGACCCTTTTTAATTCCGTGCTTCTGAAGTGGCTTGATAAAGAAGGGCACATTCTGAGACACGATTTGACCGAATAGTCGAAAGAACACAGACAATGATCGTGAATGTAAATCGCCTTCAGACTCGAAGTGTGTCGTGCGGCAACGTAATTCGGTAAGTCGGCTAACAACATCATGAATCACTGACTTGGTGTTCTCACTGGTATCAAAATCTGGCCAGCGGTCAATCCAGGCAATACTGTAGTCTTGCAGTCGTTTGCTTTCTTGTCCGCTCCAATGGATCCTTGGGACATCCCGGTCACCCTTTAGCGGGCCGCGAATAGTGTGCCAAACCAATTCGAGATCTTCCGGACATCTTGCCATCGGACCTGGTTGCATCATATGGGTGACATGGCCCCGATAATCTTCAAGCTTGGGAAAAATACCGTGGCAGGATACAGCACCATCTGTGGGCTTGAGGCCATAGAGACCACAGAAACTGGCGGGATTTCGGATCGATCCTCCAAAGTCTACGCCCAGGTCGATGGGCGCCATCCCACTGGCCAATGCCGCAGAAGAGCCTCCGCCGCTTCCGCCTGGGGAATAATCCAGCTGGTAAGGGTTTTTACCGTCGGGATAAATATCGCCCGACACCTGAAAGTCCGACAACTCCTTCGCAACATTGGTTTTACCCAATATGATGGCGCCAGCTTCTCGAAGTGCTTTTACAACCAGAGCATCTTCCGGGGCAGTCCAATCTTCAAAGATATTGGAATTAACCGTGGTTTTGGTGCCCGACATCCAGAATTGTTCTTTAATCGAAATCGGTACGCCGTGCAGAGCACCCCTTGAGATACCCGCCAATGTTTCCTGATCGCACACCGCTGCTTGTTCTAACGCTTCTTCTTCTAGCAAGAGAACGAAAGCGTTAAGTTTCGGATTGTGCTTGCGAATATGCTCAATATGATCCTTGACGACGGCGGTTGAACTGACCTCTCCGCGTCGTATCGAGTCTGCAATCTCAGTTGCTGACAAGTAAACGTAGTTGCTCATAGGTGGCTCCGGGTTTACAGGTTTAATAGACAATAGTCGAGTGCGCCTGGATACCTGCCTCACCTACGCTTTAAAAAGAGTGATCGTTTGCCAATTGCAATACTCCAGCAATCCGTGGATGGAATTTTCGCAACCCAGTCCGGACTGCTTGTGGCCGCCAAAGGCTTGATGGGGCGAGTATTGATGGACCTCATTCAACCACACGGTGCCGGCTTCCAGCTGCTCACCAATACGCTGGACCACTTCCAAATCCTCGCCCCAGACGGTAGCGCCAAGGCCATAGATAGTGTCATTCGCACGTTCAATAACATCCGCCTCATCAGACCATTTCAACAGCGGCAAAATGGGGCCGAAGGGCTCTTCCGCAACGATTCGAGAGTTTTCAGGAGGGTTATCCACCAGAGTGACGGGAACAAACCAACCGGGTGCATCGCCGTCGATTTCTCCACCCGACGCGAATTTGTAGTCGTTACTCTTACAGTCGGCAAAGTACTCCTTCACTTTTTCATATTGCATCGAGTTCTGAATCGGACCCAAGGTGGTACCCTGGTCTGCGCCATCACCAACTTTTACGTTTTCATTGATAAAACGGACCATTGCATCGCGAACTTCATCATAGATGTCCTCGTGTATGTAGATCCGTTTGGTGGCATTGCAAAATTGAGCATTGTTTTGGAACGCCGACCAGAAGAGCTTCTCGCCAATGGTGTCGAGGTTGACATCGGGCAACACAATGGCAGGATCATTTCCGCCCAACTCCAATGTCACCCGTTTGATGGTTTCCGCCGATGAGCGTGCCACATGACGGCCAGTCTCAGTAGAGCCAGTAAAAGCGAT
Organism: Pseudomaricurvus alkylphenolicus; assembly: GCF_011683955.1. Classification (GTDB taxonomy): domain Bacteria; phylum Pseudomonadota; class Gammaproteobacteria; order Pseudomonadales; family Cellvibrionaceae; genus Pseudomaricurvus; species Pseudomaricurvus alkylphenolicus. Next base: position 511,239 of record NZ_JAAQPI010000004.1, on the reverse strand, counting down.
CTTGTTAATATCCGGGTGAGAGGTCATCCATTTACCCAGATCGTCGACTCCAGTCACGCAGCTCAATACGCCCGGTGGCAGTACCTGCTGTGCAAGCTCAACAAACTTAAGATCACACAACGGCGTATAGGGTGAGGGTTTTAGCACTACGGTGCAGCCAGCTACCAATGCCGGGGCAATCTTCCAGACAGCCAGCAACAACGGAAAATTCCAGGGGACGATGGCGCCAACGACGCCCAGCGGCGTAAAGCGGGTTATCACTTTGCGTTGGGCATTGTCTTCCAACACTTCGACTTCCAAGGTCTGGGTGGCAATCTCTTTGAGCCAGGCGGCAGAGCCATATATCTCCCATTCGGCACCGTAACGAGGTTTTCCCTGTTCTCGGGTAAGCAATGCCATAAATGCTTCAGCATTGGATTCCAGCAGTTCACCCAGTGCGGCTACCTTCTGCTGACGTTCGGACAGGGGTAATTTGCTCCAAGCTCGGAACGCACGACGGGCGCTGCTAACTGTTGCGTTCAACTGTTCTTCTGAACAGTCTGGCACGGTTGCAATCTCGGTTTTATTCGCGGGGTTATAGACGGGATGGGTTTTGTCGGTAAACACTGGTTTACCGTCAATAGTCATGGAATAATCAGTATCAAAATTGATCATGTCTGGGTTCCTGGTAGGAGTCTTGTATTCAAGCGTTGAGTTTGTGGAGCTCTCGCCGCATGATTTTTCCAGTGCTGGTTTTGGGAACATCATCCACGAATTGCACCGCACGCGGCACTTTGTAGGCGGCAAGGTGTTCTCTGCAGAAGGTGATAATCTCCTCCTGTGTAGGAGAGCAACCTTCCTTGGCAATGATATAGGCCTTAGCGAGTTCACCTTTCAGTTCGTCAGGGACTGAGCCCACTGCCGCCAGCGCCACGTCGCTGTGAGAAGACAGTACTCGCTCAATCTCTGCAGGGTAGATGTTGTACCCGGCCGTCAGGATCATATCTTTCTTGCGATCAACAATGCTGATGTAACCCTGCTTATCCATCGAGGCCAGATCTCCGGTATGAAGCCAGCCATCTTGATCTATCGTTTCTCTTGTTGCTTGTTCATTGCCGAAGTAGCCGTCCATTACAATGCCACCCCGGATCATCAACTCTCCAACTTCTCCTCGTGGCATTTCTTCTGATGGATTGTCAATGTCTGCGATTCGAGCACTGACATAGGGAATCGGTACTCCGATCGAACCGTGTTTATACTCTCCATTCCATGCGAAGGTTGTGCCGAGTCCACCAAGTTCGGTCATGCCCCACAACTCAATCAGGTTGCAACCAAATAAGTGTTCGACTGCTTTCATTTTTGCAGGCGGCATCGGCTGTCCGCCCACTGTGCAAAGACGTAAGGAAGTCAGATCAAAACTGGCCGCCTGAGGATGATTCAACATAAACATATACATGGTCGGCACACCATCAAAGACAGTTGCGCGATGCTTCTGCATCGACGTCAGCATGACATCGGGGTCGAACACCGGATGAACCACCAGCTTCGCACCGCTCTGAAACATTGCGCTCATCACCACGTTGCCGTAAACGTGGGGGCAGGGAAGGGCTGTTACCGCGACGTCATTGACAGTGCGACCATGCATCAATTTGGTCATGGCAATATTGGTTGCCACAGCGCGATGAGACAGCATTGCACCTTTCGGTTTGCCAGTGGTGCCAGAGGTGTAACAAATGGTGGATAGACTCTCCAGCGGTGGCACTTTGATGTCGTAATGATCACTGCCATTAGAGATCAAATCATCAAATGCAACTGCACCAGCAGGAATGTCGTTACCATAAAGAATCAGGGCTTCGACATCCGTTTCCTGCAACTGCCCAACCAAGGCCGACCCTTTTTCCACGGATGCGATAATGGCTTTAGCGCCACAGTCACCAAGAACATACTTAACTTCTTCTGCCGTCAACATGACGTTAATGGGGTTAACGACCGCTCCCACCTGCAATATCGCGTAGTAGCTGACGATCCATTCAAGGCTGTTGGCACCGTAGAGGGTCACCCGGTCACCTTGCTTTATACCCATTTCAGCCAAGGAATTCGACATTCGGTTTGCTAATCCGGATAGTCTTCGATACGACCAGGACGTTTCCCCGATCACCAAGGCGATCTTCTCTCCGTACTCGGCAGCTGAACTTGAAAGGATCTGCCCTAACGTTTGCATTATTCTATTCTCCCCTGAAGGTCTACAGACATCTTCTGCGGCGTTTTCCACAGATGCTGCGTTACATTGCAGACCGTTTCTTAGATAGTGTTATTGACGGCGTAGTATTCGGACGATGATACGCAGCCAAAACCGTATCGATGATATCCCTAGGCGACATTAGTTTGTCCTGTCGTGTGCAAAATAAAGGCCCTAAACAGTGTGTGTTATTTCGTCATTTGGAGCCAAAATGACGTCTCAGAAGGTCTGAATCCCGGTCTTCCGGTTGAGATAAGATCAATGCCTATCTTTTCCACTGGATTCGACGACTGAGGATGCGAGTGCTATGCAATTAGAGGACCTATTACCTCGTGAAGTGCGTGATACCATCAGGGCACCCATAGAACGGGCACTGACGCTGCCCGCCAAGTGCTATACCGACGATGGCTTTTACCAACTTGAAATTGAGGCTATTTACCAAAAGAATTGGGTGGCTTGTTTGTTCGAGGCCGAAGTTCCTGAGCCCGGCGATGTATTGCCATTCGATATCGGTGAAATGCCATTGCTCGCGGTCAGAGGTATGGACCGCGTGCTTCGGGTGTTTCACAATGTTTGTGCCTACGATGGCTGTGAAATTGCCTTAGAACGAGCAACCAATCAGGAAAAGCTGACGTCGCCCTACCATGGATGGAAGTTTGATCTGGAAGGCAAGCTTATCGAAACGCCTTACTGGGATGGAACGCCCCAGGGCAACTCCGACTTTTTGGCCCACATGGAAGTGGATCTGATAGCGGTATCCTGCGAGACCTATTTAGGAGCCGTGTTTGTCAATCTGTCTGAGCAACATCAGCCATTTTCCGAATACATTGCACCGTTGATCCGGTCATTGGATGAGTATGACCTGGAAAAACTCGGAAGCAGCGTTGTGAATGGAGCGCTGCAAACGGCCGCTTGTTCCGCCAATACCAACTGGAAGACGTTTTTTGAGAACAAGTGCATCAATGTTCTGCATGAAAACTTTGTGCACGCCGCCTATGCGATATCGCAGGAAGTACCAAGGTTGTCCGGTGAAAAGCAGAGAGCATGGAAAGATCTGATTGATGAAAATTATCTGGCGCTGGAGTTTAGAAAGTCAGATTTCTTAAACACCTATCCTCCATTTGGTTTACCACATCTTGGTAAAGAACCGGAGTTGGCCCCGGAGCGCACCATGTTTGGCACGCTCTACCCCAACTTCTATGTGTCAGTCTTTCCGGAATTCATCATGATCGGATTCGCGTTACCGAATGGCCCCGCTCAGACTACCATGCGCTATACATTTCTCACCAACTGTTCAGAAGAAGGCAGCGACCATCATGAACAGGTACAGATGTTGACCGGTATGTTTAACGAAGCGAACGAAGAAGACGGTCGCATCATTGAATCGGTGCAGCGAGCCAGAAAATCGCCTGTCTACCGTCAGCACTTTTACGCACCCTTCTGGGACAAAATGCATCACCATTTTAACAAAATGATACTGAATGATCTTGAGAAGGTTTCAGAATAATAGTGATGAATCAATGGGTCTACTTACTATCAATCAATACCGTTCGAAATGAAACCAGGAGCGCTGAGCATGGATGTATCTAGGGCCACACGCAACACACTTTTTGACGCATTCTCACGATCTGCCGGGAAAAACCCGGAAAATGTCGCATTAGAGTTTTATGCCAGGCAATGGACATATTCGGCCTTGGCTCAAGCGGTAGATAATGTAGCAGAGCACCTAAGAGCTAAGGGAATAGGGCATGGAGATCGTGTTGCTGCATTGGGGATGAATTCCGATGGGTATATGATCCTATGGTTGGCTTGCTGCAAGATCGGTGCTATCCATGTACCGATTAACTATTCGCTCAATGCTGAGGAGGTATGCTTCCTGCTTGAGGACTCCGGTTCATGCGCGTTGTTCCACGATACTTTTCTCCAAAGCACAGTGGACCAATTATCCACAAACAATGACATCGAAGTTATGGGGACTCTGCATGGCGGTAATGTTTTGGACATTATCCATATGGCCAATAGTGGGACGGGTGTCGTTCTTGACGGCTATGATGTGTCGGACGACGATATTGCACAGATTATTTATACCTCTGGAACAACCGGAAACCCAAAGGGCGTTGTACTAACTCATAGAGCGCTATTTATGCAGCACCTCAGTTGCATTATCCACTGTGATATAAAAAGTCAGGATCGACAAATCGCTGCGTTACCGCTCTACCATTGCGCTCAGATGCACTGTTTCGTCATGCCTTACTTGCTCATGGGGGCTTTTACTTATTTAGTGGAAAAGCCAGTCCTGGAGCAGTGTATTGCCTTGTTTAGGCAATATTCCATCAACGCCTTTTTCGCGCCGCCGACGGTGTGGATAAACTTCTTGGCAAGCCCGGCTTTTCGTGATCAGGACCTGAGCCAACTGCAGAAGCTTTACTATGGTGCATCCATTATGCCAGTTCCAGTGATCGACGATTTGTTGACCTTGATGCCGCAAGGAAGGTTATTCAATCTTTATGGACAGACGGAAATTTCGCCACTGGCTACCTGTCTTCAGCATGAAGACCACTTGACAAAGCCCGGTTCTATAGGCCGACCTGTGATCAATGTGGAGACTCGTGTTGTCGATGAGGAATTCAACGATGTGAAGCCTGGGGGCAAAGGGGAAATCGTACATCGTTCGCCTCAACTACTCCAGTGCTATTGGAACAACAAAACGGCGTCCGCCGAGGCGTTCCAGGACGGATGGTTTCGCACTGGGGATCTCGCTACTATCGATGAAGATGGCTATCTGTACATCGTTGACCGTATCAAAGATGTGATCAACACCGGAGGTGTATTGGTTGCCAGCCGGGATGTTGAGGAGGCGCTGCTACGCCATCCCAAGGTGGAAAATGTTGCCGTTATCGCCGTTCCTGACAACAAGTGGATTGAAGCTGTTTGCGCTGTTGTTGTACTGACGCCCGATGCGGATGGAATCGGTGAAGGTGAGCTCAATCAATATGTCGAGGGTCAGTTGGCACCTTACAAGCGCCCCAAACATTATCATTTCGTAGGCTCTTTACCGGTCAATGCATCAGGCAAGGTGCTAAAGCGTGATCTGAGAGAAGTTTACTCATAAAGGTGATTTTCACCACCAAAGGACTTTACGTCGTCAAAAACGAGTTAATAGGAGCAGCCGATGAATCAAACAGCGACCGTTGATCACTTTCCGGTCTTGGATCTTGACCCTTTCTCCACGGAATTTTTACAAGATCCCTATCCCTTTCACGAGCAGTTGCGTGAAGCCGGACCGGTGGTTTGGTTGAGCAAGTATCGCGTTTGGGCGATGGCTCGCTACGAGCAGGTTCATGCAACGTTAAAAGATTGGGAAACCTACTGCTCCAGTGCTGGTGGTGGGCTGGCCAATTTTAACAAAGAGGAACCCTGGCGGCCGCCCAGTATAATTTTGGAAGCCGATCCACCGCTACATAACCGAACCCGTAGTGTGTTGCAGAGAATTCTCACTCGCACGGCCATTGAAAAGCTGCGAGCTGGCTTTGAACTGGAGGCAGAGAAGTTGGTCGAGTCAGTATTGGCCCGTGGACACATCGACGGTGTGATGGACCTGGCGGAGGTGTTTCCACTTAGGGTCTTCCCGGATGCCGTGGGTTTGACCAAAGAGGGGCGAGAAAACCTACTGCCCTATGCCAATATGACCTTCAATGCCTTTGGACCCCGCAACGAACTGTTTGAGGCGGCGTTTGCGGAAGCAGAAACGGTATCAAGCTGGATCATGGAGCAGTGCAAACGGGAATCCTTGACGGCCGATGGACTTGGAGCCCAGGTGTTTGCAGCGGCTGATGCCGGTGAGGTTACCGAAAAAGAAGCCGGAATGCTGGTTCGGTCTCTGTTAACGGCCGGTTTGGACACCACCGTTCACGGTATCACCAGTGCCCTCTACAGTTTTGCCTGTTTCCCGCAACAGTGGCAGAAATTGCGAGAACAGCCGAAGATGCTACGGCCGGCGTTTGAAGAAGTGGTGCGTTTTCAGTCGCCAGTGCAGACATTCTTTCGCACCACCACTAGAGAGGTCCAAGTCGGAGAAACCCTGTTGCAAAAGGATCAGAAAGTACTGCTGTTTCTTGCCGCGGCCAATCGAGACCCGAGAAAATGGGATAACCCGGATACGTTTGACATCACTCGTCGCGCGATAGGCCATGTGGGTTTTGGCGCTGGGATACATGTCTGCGTGGGTCAAATGGTGGCTCGGTTAGAAGCGGAATCCGTGCTGACGGCGCTGCTCAGAAAGGTCGATCGGTTGGAGTTGGTGGGGGAGCCGCAACGCCGATTGAATAACACGCTGCGTGGTCTATCGAGCCTACCTTTGTTATTGCATAAGGCCTAGAGGTACCAAAATCAATAATATGTATAGTGAGCCAAAGGTCGAGAATGGTGATCTTCAGATGGCAGGTTAGGGGGATAATCTGCCTTTCTCCAGCTAGCGAAAGCTCAGGGATGGACCTATACTCTGACTCATGGTGTGGATATCTGACCTAACTCCTAGCCATGATCGTTAACTACTACTGATAACCTATTCAGATTTGGTATTCCAGTGAGTCAAAAGCCCTTGCTCTCTCTCGCCGACGACGGCAATCACTCAATGATCAGACGTTCTCAGTTTGTCATACTCATTCATATATTCATTAGTCAGGGAGCCAATCTGGACGCCGTTCTAGAAAAATATTCCTTTGATCTGGATGATCTTAGCTCGATTCCCAGCTATGTCCCCTTCGCCGTCGAGTTGGAGATCATGGAGGAAGCTTGGAAAGAAAGTATAGATCCCTACGTTGTATACAGGCACTCGGTGGCCCCCGATCTCCATCGCTACGGGCCGGTTTACTCGCTGGTACAGGCTGCTTCAACCTTGAGGGCGGGTCTGGGTGCACTGATTCAATATGAAAACCTCTATATCACCTATTTCGATATCCAGCTGCATATTATCGACCAATGGGCGTATCTGAGTTTTCAAATTAATAATGCCGACCTGAAACCCCACAGGCAGTTCAATGAGTTTATTACCAGTAGTTATACGAACCTGATTCGGGGTGCAGCGGGGGTTGATTGGGTTCCTGAAGAAGTCTATTTCTCACATCAACAACCCGAAGAATTGAAACCCAGCGAGGACTTCTTTGGATCACCGGTATATTACGGCGCACAAACGAACTTGATTGTATTCGATGCCAAGACGTTGGATGTGGCAATGCCCAACAGCAATCACATTATTTTCAGTATTGCCAAAGAGGATCTGGAGCAAGGGATTAATGATTGCTGCCGGGGAAACCGCTTTACCAATCAGGTGGCCTCTGCGATTCTGGATTTTTACCATAACCAGGAGCCGGAAGATCCAAAGCTGCCCATCACACGGGTAGCGGAAATGTTACATTCGAACACCAAAAACCTGCAGAGAAAGTTACTGGCGAACAAAGTTTCCTACTCCGGTCTATTGTCCTACTGCCGGTTTCTATTGGCGATACACTATTTGATACACACGGAACAAACGGTTACGACAATTTCTGACCGGTTGGGCTATACGGAACGAAGCTCGTTTGAACGGGCATTCAGGCGGTCAACCTTGCTCACACCCAGCCAATTTCGGAAGACCCACTGTATTTGAATGATCGAACCAACCGGCTATCTCTCCAGGCTACGGCGTTCTCCTTTCCAATTCATCTGTTGCAGATTAGAGCGAATATTCAGGGCTAGAGGGCACCTCATCCCCTGGTTATTCAGTTCTGCAGATCCAAGCTTGGCGATAGGTCATCTGATACCAGAATTTGGTCCCCTAGGGATCACATCAGACCTATTCCGAGTTGATACACTCTATGTAAGTTCTTATCCCTCGTCCACGCTTAGCCTTCGCAAGGCAACACAGTGTCATTGGTTTCGATGGAAGAGGTTCCAACGCAATTTAAATCAGAGGAGGGTACAGCAGCATTACTCCCGGATAATCGTACATTCAGTGAGCAAGGGATACGCTAAACTGAATTAAATGGGAATGATAGCGGCAACCAGTGAAGATAGGTCCCGTCAACTATATATAAATCTGCTACAGCGGACCTGATGTTCTTAGAGTATTCTGGCCTAAGTGGGAATTGGGCCTTCTAAGACAGAACGAAGTCTCGAAAGCGGGCTTGACCATATGCGTGGTCGGGTCTTATACAGGGAGTGTTAGAGACCCCAGTCAGATTTCGCACCTGGCAAAGAGAGAATAAAAACTACTAATTACTGTGAGGTCTATATAATGAGTCAATTCGGCATCAAACGTTTTATCGGTACGTCTGCCAGCATACTTTCCTGTGCACTGACAACCAATATGGCGAGCGCCCAGTCCAGCGATACGGATGATCTTTTCGCCCTGGAAGAGATAGTAGTCACAGCTTCGAAGCGCGAAACTAATCTTCAGGATGTTTCCATTTCTGTGTCCGCCTTTTCAGGAGAGATGATTGAGGACATGGGGTTCAACAATGTTAACGACATCTTTGCACAAACCCCCAACGTTAAAATTTCGGGAGCAAGCTTCACGGGTAAGCTGACCATCAGGGGTAACTCGACGCTCAACGACTCCCTGGCGGGCGAAGGCAACGTGGCGCTTTACTTCGACGAGGTGTATCGCCCGACGGCACATTACAATGGCAGTCAATTGCTCGACGTTGAACGTATTGAGGTGCTCCGCGGGCCTCAGGGAACGCTATTTGGCCGCAATAGTACATCCGGTTTAGTGCATAATATTTCCCGTAAGCCCACCTCTGAATTCGAAGGTTATCTGACGGCCGAGCTTGGTAAATACGATACCCAGAAGTTTGAAGGGGCGCTCAGTGGCGAGTTGACGGAAGGTATTCGTGGGAGAATCGCCGCAAGTTTCTACGAAAACGATGGTTTTCAGGATAACATTGGCCCCACCGGTGGCAAATTTGGCGTTATCGATCAATGGGCAGCCAGGGCGCACCTCGAATTTGATGTGACCGAAGATGTGACTGTGTTGCTTACCTACGACAAGTCCAACGAGGACGATGTACTCAGAGGTTTCAATCTCTGGGGGCTTCTTGATCCCGTGACCTTTGAGCAATGTTCTGTTGATCGCGTACGCAGCGGTCTGTGCACCAACTTCTCGGGTGTACAGAATACGGGTACTTCCACCGTCATCGCCACGGATCAGGATGTCGATGCAGGAGATGCGCGCTCCACTCTTGAAACTGACCTCGTGATCGTCAAAGCCACTTGGGACATCAACGATAATCTTGAATTGATTTCCATCAGCGCACTGGACAAGCAGGAGCGCTACTTTAATCCTGATGAAGATGCCAGCGTTGGCGGTGTTCTCGGTGGCTTCTTTCAGTTTAATGATCATTATGGTTCGGACACCGAGCAGTTTACCCAGGAATTCCGCCTTTCGGGTGAGAATAACGGTATTCAATGGGTGAGTGGGCTCTATTATTACGATGATGAAAGAGAGACTTTTACATCGGTAGACGACCTGCAAACCCGAGCGCCTGACACCGAAACCTTTATTGATGCCCAGTCCTGGGCGCTTTTTGGGCAGGTGGATTACCCGCTTGGCGAAACCTGGTCATTGATTGTGGGTGCACGCTATACCGACGATGAAAAAGAAGTGGTTGGTATCACCGGTGATCTCAGCACGCCATTCGACTTAACAGATGAGGTTTCAAACACACGGGCGGTCTCCAATACCGAGTTCGATTATAAGGTAACGTTGCAGTGGAGCGAGGACGACCATCTGGTTTACGGCTCTGTTGCAAGCGGTTTTCGCAGCGGCAATTTTAATACAGAGTTCCTGTTTGGTGATATTGATGCACTGACTTCGGTCGATAGCGAGGAGGTGATCTCTTTCGAATTAGGCTTCAAGACGACGACCTGGGCAGGAAGGGCTCGTATTAACGGCGCCGTCTTTTATTCCGACGTCACAGATAAACAGGGTATTGTTTATACTGGAGAGGATTCACCCAGCGGTGTCCTGCTCAACGTGGGGGACGCAGAGATATATGGCGCGGAGCTGGAAGTCAACTTGGCGTTGACCCAAAACCTTGAACTGATTCTTGGCGCTGGTTATCTTGGCAGCGAAGTGAGTGCGGACCCGTCCAACGGTTACCGTTCCAACTTTGGCCAGGGTGCCAATGCGGGATTTGGTGACTACTTCACATTAGACGGGTCGGAATTGCCGGCGCCTGAATGGAGCTTTAACACCGTGATCCGCTACCACATCGACATGGCAGAAGCAGGCACGCTGACTTTGCAGCTGGACGCATCCTATGAAGATGAAACCACGGGCCTTGGTGATAACCCCTTCAGCTACACCGAAGACCACACTCTGGTTAATGCGCGTATGCTTTGGGAGTCAGCCGATGGCCGCTGGGAAGCCCAAGCCTATGTCAACAATGCCACAGAGGAAAAGTATATCTCGGCTTTGACACCCGTTGCTCCAGGGTTTGATTACCTGCTGGGTAATTATAATGACCCTCTGCTGTGGGGTGTAAAGCTGGGCGTCAATTTCTAAAGCCTGGTGCTAAGTGAGCACTGGCGGAGGTGCGTTTTTTAGAGCGCACCTTAACCAGTGCTCGCTATTCCAATTCTATACGGCGCTGGGTCGACACCCTCAAGATAATCCTCGCACAGGAATCAACGCACCGTGGATTCCATTGGCTTCTTCCGACACCAGAAAACACATCACATGAGCTAACTGCGTTGGCGTTACCCACTCTTCGTAGTTCGCCTCGGGCATGGCGACCCTATTCGCTGGAGTGTCGATAACACTGGGCAATATCGCATTGACATTGATCCCCTTGTGCTTAACCTCTTCAGACAAACTCTGAGTCATATTCATCACCACGCTCTTGGAGGCGCAGTAGGCCGACATATTCGCATTGCCGGACAAGGCGCCAAACGCCCCAACATTAACCACAGCACCTCTTCCCTGAGCCAGCATCTTAGGCACCGCCGCAGCAATGGCATTTCTGGCGGTAGTGACATTAATGGAGAACATCTTGTCCCAGCCATTTTGCGTCAACTCGTAAAGGGTGGGTCCCATGTCAAAGCCACCGGCGACATTGATCAAACCATCGATGGCATCTAGCGGAGCGAAAACCTCCTTAATCGCATCTGTGTCCGTTAGATCCACGCTGTAAGTATTTTCAGCCTGTAACTCTTCAGGGAAGGTCAGATCCAGCTGAATAACGTCAGCACCTTGCTCCTGTGCCACACGCACAACTTCTCGTCCCAAGCCACCCGCAGCGCCGGTAATCACCAAGGTTTTGTTTTGTAAACTCATCGCTAAAGTACCCATTTCATTCTATCAATAATTAGTTGTAAGTCAGCAGGAAGTATGAGGCCTCCAACAATCAGTAGGCCATTATGAGGGAATAAAAATATTTCCAGACGAGCATAACGGTGCACCCCGCTGGGGATGCACCGTTACTTCTGGGAAGGCGAAATTTAGGCGGTCAACGATAGAAGATCGGCGTTGGTCCCGCGGAGGAATTTACGCGCGGACGACTCCTCAACCCCGTCCAGAAACTTAAGGAATGCATCCGGCTCCGTAGGGCCCTCAGGATGTGGAAAGTCCGAACCCAAAACAATTCGGTCATCACCGACCAGCTTAATGGCTTCGCCGATATCGTCGGTCGACATTGTCGTATGGTAGACGTGCTGCTTAAATGTCTCCAGAGAGCTGAACGGGTGGTCATGCTCCTCCTCGAGTTTGCGCATGAAGTACGGCAGCCAACTGGTGGAGTTTTCGACGCTGAGCACCCGTAGATTCGGATGGCGCTGAAAAAGACCTCTAAAGATAATGTTGCCCAGGAAATCCATAATCGGACGGTCCTGAATGGCGAGGAACCTTTGGAAGCGCGTCCACTCAACGACGGAAGGAGTGGGGTCTTCTCCCCAGGCTGCTCCTTGGCCAACGTAATGGTATGCGCTCATCCCAATATGCACGACAACAGTGACCTTGGCCTCATTGACACGGGCCCAGAATGGATCGAAGTAGGGATCTGCTGGGGATTGACGTTGGGCATTCGGGCGCGGGGTAATCAATATGACTCGAGCTCCTCGACTCAGAACGTATTCCAGTTCCTCGATCGCTCGATCCCGATCTTCCAATGCCAGTAGTGGCGCACCGAAAATACGATTCTGATAGTCGAATCCCCACTCTTCTTCTACGTATCGGTTGTAACCTCTAAGGTAGTTGTAGAAGGTCTCATTATCCCCTTGCTCGGCCAATTGATCTTCAGGAAGTAACCCCAGTGATCCATAGAAAATTCCAGCCTCCACATTCTGGGCATCCATCGCTTTGAGTCGGGCGTCACGATCAGTCCACTCCGGAGTTTCCATGGGTAAGGATCCGTGAGTGTCGTGTACTTCATGGTCAAACCTTCCTGTCGTGAATACCTCCAGATGTGACCCTGGCGCCATAGGGTGATCCAAAAACATTTGAGGTGACGAAAACATTGGCTTGTCCCCCACGAAGAGGCGGCGCTCATTATCTATCGTCTCTATTCTGAAACCCTTTTCTATGGTCTTCTTATCGAAATAGGAAAAAAACCGGTCGACGGGTTCGTAAAAATGATTGTCCGCATCTATATAACGGTACTCTGGTCGTTCGATCATAGTATCTCCTGGGCCTGACCTTTTGTCACATTATTAAAAACAATTCAATAGTACCCCGGTTCCCAGCAACGAGAGACAACACTTGGGGTCGATTTTTTGTCATGCATTGTTGACTTAGGTGTGTAACCTGGTGTTAGAACGATACCTGTAAAGTGAGGCGGAATTCGTAAAATCCTTGCGAAACTTTCTCCGTGTCAATTAGCTCTCTGGCAATACGAGCAGTAAAGCATCATGGAGTTATTTTCTTTTAGCGCGTTTGGCTGGTGTCCAGTGCGATAAACTCAGGCGCACCGGGATAAATCGGCTGGAAGTTGAATCCGACACGTTCGGACTCTACTCTAGCCACCCAATCTCGAATTTTTGTTGAGTTTAGGAAATCTGGGGTACCTGGCAATGAAGGCGCTGCACATGCATAGATCTGAGCATAGGTTGATATATCTGCGATAGTCAGGCGTTCATGCCCTCCCATAAATGGTCCATCGCCTATGTGTTTTTCAAGCTGACCAATTACGGCTGAATTCATCGTCGCCAGACTGGGGTAATGATTGACTTTAGCGGCAGATTTGGTCAGAAATTCAGCTCTCCTGAGCGCATAGCCCCAGAATAGGTACATCCATTTTGGCACCTTAGCCGTGGTCTTGTTCATTGTTGAAGCGAGCTTTATACCGGTAATGATCCAATTCCAAAAGTTTTCACCGTCTATGAGATGGCGAAAGAAGACCGGAATGAGTGTTTCGGTTACCCAATTATCCAGGGCTTCAACGCACTCATATCGGTCGCTCGAATGGTCGGTCAGTGAGATGTCAGTATAGATTTCATCTAACCAGTGGATCAGTGGTGTGGAATCAAGTCGCCATTCTTCTGCAACTTTTAGAACGGGAACCACTGTCTGCCCGGTAAAACTCAGCTCTGGAAATTCGGGAGGAGATACGCAGACCATATCAAATGGTATTCGTTTGTGGATAAGCGCCCAAAATACCTTTAGTCCGTAGGGACTCAATGCATGCGTATAGAGTGTCACGTTATTATTCACACAATATTCTTCCTAATTGTTTTCAGCCGTATGATCGGTGTTTAAGCCGTGCGGTTTTCAGACGACTTATTCTGATTTGTGATTGATCCTCTTAAGGATCACAATAAATAGTAATCGGTGGTGTTTGCGATTTTCTTCGGTAATCCCCTCAGGAAAACGGTAGCTCAACCGAAGCTTGGTCCTACCTTGACACCCCGCCACAGGATATCAAGAATCTCGATTGATAATCGTGAAACACCCGATTCCGTCGCAGACTTAGACTTAGTTTGTATGAGGCCACTGCAGAAAAATACATTTCTACAGGACTTCTTTTTGTCCTCAAAAGCCCAAGGTGGTCTTGGTCCAAACAATTTCCCAAATACTTGCTTACAAAGAAGACCAATACCACTGCACCGTCCTGCAAAAGAACTATAATTGTTATTGAAGATAGGAGCGCCGGGGATGACGAGGATTGATCAGCGGTATGCTGCCTATAGAGGATATACGTAACTATATGGATTCCCTGTTCGATAGATAAGGGCAATATACAAAGTTGCCTGCTTTTAAGGAAATCAGCGATATGAAATTCACTGGTGCTGCTGTTTTTTCCATTCTTGCGTGCGTGCTTACAATGCGATCATATGCCGACAAAACGCTTACTTTTTCAGCTGTTGAAGGGTCTATTAATTGTCTTGTATCCGAAAGGGTTTTGAAAGAAGCATACAAGCGCCTTCAAATCGATATAAAAATAAGGAAGCTTCCTGCCGCTCGCGCTCTGCATGAATCCAATATCGGCGTCTATGATGGCGAACTCTACCGCATACGCGGAGTGAACAAAGAATATCCGAATCTGGTTCCCATTACAGTGCCCATCAATGTCATGGAAGGAGTGGTTTTTACGGAAGATATTCACTTCAGTGTGAATGGCTGGGAGAGTTTAAAGCCATTTAGGCTTGGCATACAGCGTGGAGCTAAGTTCGTTGATAGGGGATCTTTGGTAACTGAGAGAGATAATATCCAAGTGGTCAACACCTATGCGCAACTTTTTAAAATGCTCAAAGGAGGAAGAATTGAAGTTGTCGTAGCCTCTCGACTGAGTGGTCTGAATGCAATGCAAGCCAATGGAATTACCGGGATTACAATGCTTGGCCGACCCTTAGAACGTTACGACCTTTATCACTATCTCCATAAGAAAAACAAGCATCTGGTCGATGATTTAAGCTCCGTATTAATGGACATGGATAAAGAAGGGTTAATAAAGAGAATCAGGCGTGAGTTTATTCGCGAACGGTTCTGATTTAAAAATGTTGTATTTCCATATAGAAACCCTTTCCTATAGGAAGCTGTTTAGTTCGTGATGGAACCTTACTGATTAGATAACGCTGACTCAGGATAAAACCCACGAAAGGTATCACCAAGTGATACTGGGCTTTACAAGAGCTGCTTGATTTGTTCGACGAAATCGGATGCCGGTTGAGACATAATGGTGTTTTCCCTCTGAATGACATAGATAGGCCAGTGCATAGGTTCCGTATCCACCGTGATGACATGGAGCGCTGACAGAGTATGTTCAAAACAACTGGAGTGGTATGGGACTGCTGCCAGGTAAGAGCCATGCTCCAATAGTGAAAAGGTGATCTGACGGTTGGCGATGGTCAGCGCGCTGTGGGGTATTCGTGCACCGACTCGGCGAAATGCTGCACGTATTAGCTGATAGGGAAGACCACCGTGGCCAGGCAACAGCCAGTCGTACTGCTCCAACTGCTTAAAGTTGGGGTGTTGCATCTGCAATGCGGGATGGCCTTCACTGGCGACAAAGATCACCTCAATTTCCATCAGCTTTTCGTAGCTGACACCTAAGAGTTCTTCGTTCTCATTGAGAACTGTAAACAGCAGGTCATACTCGCCGTTAAGCAGTGCTGTGATCTTGTTCTTTGGATCGTCTTCAAGCAGACCCGCCAGTTCTACGTGGGTATCGGGGTGGGTGGTTTTGAACAGATTGATGGCCTGTGGAATCAGCTTAGGCAACAGTGCCGGAGAACAATTAAATTTGAGGCTGTTCTTTTGGTGTTGGCTCATCAGGCTGATTTCTTCTCGCGCTCTCTGCAGCTCCGCTTTCGCCGCTTTGGCCCGTCTCAGTAAGATGGTTCCATTTTGATTTAAGGCCAGCCGATTACGAGAGCGATCAAACAGAGGCGCACCGAGATCTTCTTCCAGATTACTGATGCTCTTGGTTATCGCGGGTTGCGACACACAGAGCAGTTCTGCAGCACCAGCCACACCACTGCCTTCGGCGATGGCAATGAAAGCTTCTAATTGATTGAATTTCATGGCTTTATCTCCAATCGGCAAGGTCGCCACGGGGCCGTGGCTAAAACCAGTAATCTGAAAATTCTATTCGAGTATAACCTCAGGTTTAACAGGCATCAAAAGATACGAATGTGATTATTTTGAGATCGATCCACTGTAGATACAGATAGTTTCAGATTGAAGTATTGCAAGGGAGCCTTGGCCAGTTTTTATGGGCATAACATTCTGGGGGGAGCGCCAGCGCTCATGCAGACGCTCAGCCGCCATCAATGTCTTATCGTTATGCCGCCTAGTGCGACACTGCGTCGGTAACGCCGACCCCCGTCTCTGACAGTACAAATTGCTCTGCATATGCCTCACGCTCCCTTTCCGCGCGCAAGCTTTTGTCGGTAGAGGAAAAGTACCAAATTGACAAAAAGGACAGAGGTACGGATATCACTGTAGGATAAGTATAGGGAAAGATCGCATGCTCTATCCCCATTACATCTACCATTACCTGGGGGCCAAGTAGGATAAGCATAACGGAAGAGACAAGGCCAGCAATTATTCCCGCCAGCGCCCCCCTAGTTGTTATACCACGCCAATACATTGCCATCAGCAAGACTGGTGCATTGGCACTTGCGGCAATCGCCATTGCCAAATTGGAGATAAAGACAACATTCTGATGCTCAAATACAATACCGAAGACTATGGCCAGCAACCCCATTCCAATGACCGATAGCTTTGATACTAATATTTCTGTTTTTTCCGATACAGGACCTTTAGCAAAGGAACCGGCATAGAGATCATGGGCGATGGTGGCTGCAGCGGAAATGGTGAGCCCTGATACCACCGCCAAAATAGTCGCAAAGGTCACCGCAGCAATAAACCCTAGAAAAAGATCTCCGCCGAGGAAATGAGTGATATGCAGCACCACCATGTTGCTTCCCCCGATCATCGCACCTTCCGCATCGTGGTAATCTCCATTACCCATAATCAAGGCAACAGCCCCAAAACCGATAATGATGATGAGCAACTGGAAATAGCCGATGATGGAAATCGCATAGAAAGCCGATTTTCTAGAGTTGGCGGCATCCTTGACTGTAAATAAACGCATCAGAATATGGGGCAAACCTATAAAACCGAAAACCATGGTCATGCCTACAGAAATCACTGACAAGGGATCTTTCAACCAGGCGCCTGCCTCTACTAAGCTTTCTTGCCTCGGGTGCACTTCCGTGGCTCGGGTGAAAATCTGGCCGAGATCAAAGCTAAAGTGATTCAGCAATAGCAGGCTCATTAAAGTACCACCGACAATGAGCAGTACCGCCTTGATAAACTGCACCCAGGTGGCCGCGAGCATGCCGCCAAAAGCCACATAAAACACCATCAGCAGACTGACTGAGATAATCGCCAGCAAATAATCCAGACCGAACAGTAACTGGATGAGCTTGCCCGCGCCGACCAGCTGGGCAATCAAATAAAATATCAAGACAAACAGTGATGCCACTGCGGCAATGGGCCTAATGGAAGTGGCGGACAGCCGATAGGAAACGACGTCGATAAACGTAAATCTACCCAGGTTTCGTAAACGTTCGGCGATCAAGAAAAGTACGATTGGCCAAGCGCCTAAAGTGCCGGCAATAATCACCAGGCCATCAGCACCCATGGCGTAAATACTGCTGGTGATACCAAGCAACGTGGCTGCCGACAAAAAATCACCGGAAATAGCAATGCCGTTTTGCCAGGCAGGTATTCCCCCTCCTGCCGTATAAAAATCACTTCGAGATCGGGTGCGTGTAGCCGCCCAGTAGGTGATTCCCAAGGTAACCAGGACAAAAGTCAGGAAAATAGCAATAGCAGGTGTATTGAGAGCTTGTTTTTCAACAATACCCGATAGCGACTCTGCTGCTTGAGTCAACCCCGATGGTAAAAAGCTACCGATGATCATCGACAATCGGAATATTGGGGATTGTGCCGCATCGAAATCATATTTAATCATGATCGACCTCTTTCAGCAGCTGCTGGTTTAACCGGTCCATCTTTTTGCCGATCACAAGCGTGTAATATCCCGAGAGGATAATGCTGAGAACAACCACGGCCACTGTAAACCATATACCTATGCTTACCGGACTATCCTCTGGCACCCGAGCATTGATCACCCCGGGGATAAAAGCCCAGCAAGTCAGATAGGTCAAAAAGACCAGCATCATCAAGCCAACCATTGCTATCCTGGATTCTCGTCTTTTGCGGGACAAAGCTACAAACCCAGGGCTATTCCTCATTTGTTCAATAAAACTTGATGGCATAACGTGTTTCCTAAAGACTAATTACAACACTGATCAACGATGGGGCAACCGTGTAGATCTAGTAATTTATCGACGTGTTCTCAAGTGGCTTGTTGGGGTTCTCTTGATAATGAGACCTCCCGTTGGTATAGAGGATATCCACCTTATCCACCACAACCATTTCATTCTGCCTGACGTAGCTTTCCCAGTGAGAATTGAGTTTCTTGACGATGTCCGGGCGAGCAGCAGCAAGGTCGTTCATCTCGCCTGGATCGTTCGCCAGGTCGTAAAGCTCCCAAACCTCCTTTCCCCAAGGTTCGTTAAGCCAGATCATCTTCCAAGTGCCGTAACGGATTGCCCGACGGCCAAATAATTCCCAGCCCGCTGTGAATTGTTCACCGTGGACAGAACGCTCTTTTCCCCAAAGGTGTTTAATCAGGCTCTTTCCCGTTACCGGTAAAACCTTGCGTCCCTGATAGGAATTCAGACTCGGCTCAAGTCCCGCCAGCTCCATCAATGTCGGTGCGATGTCCCGGACCGTGATAAACTCACTGGAGATTGCGGTCGACCTCGCCATCTTTGGGTAGTAAATAAAGGCAGGCACCTTTATTCCTCCCTCTGTTGTAAATCCCTTGTGCAATCGATATGGCGTACTACTCACACGAGCCCAGCCTGGACCAACGGACACATAGGAGCCAGCCTTACCCAGGTTTTCCAAACTGTTATCAAAATTTTCAGGTATCCAACTTGAATTCGGTGTTTTTCCTGCCCGAATATCCAGCGGATTACTTCCTTCAGCGCCATTGTCGGACATAAAAAAAATAACGGTGTTGTCCAGCTCGCCCGTATCCTCAAGATAGGTAATCAATCGACCGATGTGAAAATCCAGAGACTCCACCATGCCGGCATAGATTTCCATCAATCGCGCTTCTCTGACCTTCTGAGCAGTGGTCAATTGTTTCCATTGAGGATAATAGGCCGTGCCCGGATTCGCTAGGGTATATTCCGATAGTATGCCCTTTTCCTTCATTCTTTTTAGTCGAGCTTCAGCAATGGCTTCATAGCCAACATCATAAATGTGTTTGTACTTGTCACTGAACTCTGCCGGAGCCTGTAGTGGCCAGTGCGGTGCAGTATAGGCGGCGTATGCAAAAAACGGTTTTCCATCCTGGCGATTACGTTCGATGTTATTGATCAAGGTATCCGTATAAAACTCGGAGGAGAAAAAATTTTTCGGCAAATCCACCGCCTGACCATTCTTTCGGTAGTTGGCTTTTGGAGCTTTCGAAATTACACCCCTTTGGTCGAAGTGACTAGCACCTCCCTCCAATAACGCAAAGCTCTCCTCGAAGCCGCGGGCAGAGGGGTAACTCTCGCGGTCGTATCCCAAATGCCACTTTCCAGCCATATAGGTATGATAACCGGCATCTTTGAACCGAGTGGCGATAGTGACAAAACGATTATTCAGCTGGCCTTCGTAACCAGGTCGTCCTTTTTGCTCTTCAGACCAATAATATTTTTGAGTCCCCAGCCCCACCAAATGATTATCCGTTCCCGACAGTAACATCGCTCGACTCGGCGAGCACGTGGGGGCAGCATAAAAGTTGGTTAACTGAATTCCCCTGTGAGCCAAGATGTCCATATTCTCCGTTTTTATTTCTCCACCAAAACTTCCCAGATCAGAATAGCCCAAATCATCAGCAACGATGATAAGTACATTGGGCCTATGGGTGTCTAATCGGTCTTCCTGACCTGAACACATAGAAGTGAACAACACGAAAAAGGCTAGTGTTATGGGTATTCGAAAAAGCATTTTGATTGTCCTATTTCCCAACAGCTTGTCAGATTCGGTTGCGCGAGAGGAGGGCAACTATGGTTAATAACCGCACAATATTAAGTTGGAAATTTTACCGGGGATGGCGAGGGGAAATTTACTCCTTCAAGCAAAGAAAGTAAATTTCCCGAATTGGGTAGTTAGAAGTTGAACGTTAACTCTAGACCCAAGGTCCGCCCTTGCGCCGCACTATACATGTGCTCAGTTCCAAGAAATGCCTGTCCACCAAAAGCGAAATCAGCATACTCTTCATCTGTGAGGTTTTTTCCATACAAGGAGACATCAACGCCTGAGGCAAGATGAGAAAGTGTTAAGCTCGCGTTGAATAAGGTTACTGCATCAATCTCATTATTCGGATTGCTAACAGCATTGAGGAAATGTGACGACTTATGGTTGGCGTTTAAGCTGGCGCGGTTGGAAAATCCACTGATCCATTCTTCAGTTTCATAGGCCAAGGTCACGTTTGCTGAAAACTCCGGAGCACTGGTAACGTCTGACCCGGTATCGTCGTTCTCGGCATCTAATAGGCCGAGTCCAACGGACAAGCTGACTTGTTCAGTCAAGTAGTGGAAAGTATCAACCTCCAGACCGACGATACTCATGTCAAACGAGCCAATTTGAATTTCACCATTAACGAAAGCCGCATTCTGGAAATCTGATACATTCATGTTGAATAAGGTGGCATTGATGTAGCCGTTCTCCATCTCGTACTTAACACCCACTTCTACGGTCACGACCTCTTCCTTTGGGATAAACAGAGAGGACGACGCGAGGTATTGTGCGTTCGTTGGGATCGCGGCGCCATCCGCCAAGCCTGGGGACTTGGTGCCCTTTGCAACACCCGCAAATACCAGGGCATTACTTGTAGCATCCCACTCAAGTGTGACTGAGCCATTCAGAAACGTTTCGTCGATAGTCTCACGTCTATACCCAAATTCGGCATCGGCCTCCTGTTGACCATGGACAATCACATCAGCCTCTTTGGTTTCATCAGTATAGCGAGCACCAGCAATAATTCGGACGGAGTCACTGATCGACAAAGTACCACTGGCAAAAGCGGCCCAGGAATTCATATCCTGTTCGCCATACCAGAAGCGGTCAGCAGCGTTGACATATTGAAAAGTCAAGCGATCGATGGCTTGATCGACATAGTACAAACCCACAATGTAATCCAATTTTTCACCGGCAGGAGACGTCAATCTGATTTCTTGAGTAAACTGCTCGTAATCTTCGTCAAAATAGCCGATGACGCGGGGACCAGGGGTACGGAGAAACACATCAAACACAGTCTCCAGTTCCATTTCTCCAGCAGCTGTCACCGACGTCAGAGTGTGTTCGCCCAGCGGAATGTCAAATTGCAGAGACCAGTCCGTGAAGTCGACTTCAGTGCCGACATCTTTGAGGTCTATTATCGGTACTGTGATTTGGGTTCCAGCTGCATTTTCATCATAGCCGACTCCGGCGGGGGTAGGGAAAACACTTGGGGCAAACTCCGTCGAACCGTCATATTCTCCTGTAGATCGCACGAAGCTATTGCCCACTCGCTCCTTATTGGTAGCCTGTACTTTACCCGTTATAGCCCAGTCATTATCGGTGTTATACACACCAGTCAGCCTGACGGTACTATTTTCCGCTTCAGGCTCTTCACGGTCCAGAGTAGTGTTCTGAACCCAGCCGTCTTGGTCCTCGTAATTGGCGGCTAAACGCAACGAAAACTTGTCGCTCACCGGAATACTCACCGCGCCTTCCACAGTGCTTGAGTCGTTCTCAAACTCATAGCCGACTTTCAAATAGCCCTCCAACTCATCGCCCGGCTTTTTCGTGGTAACGCTCACTGCGCCGGCAAGCGTATTGCGCCCGTACAAGGTGGCTTGCGTGCCTTTCAACACCTCAATGGTTTGAACATCCATCAGCGCTGCTTGCAATTGGTTGTTGCGTCCCAGCCAAACGCCATCAACAAACAGACCTACGTCCTGCTCTAGCATGGCCGATCCTGGCCGAGTGCCCAGGCCTCTTATTGCGATCACCGGTGTACCACTGGGCGCGGCATTGAACGTCGCGTTGGGCACCAAGTCGACCACGGCGTCTACGTCATCCAGCTTGAAATCCTGAACCATATCCGCACTGAGAACCTGCACTGAACCGGCCACATCCAACAGGTTTTCCTCGCGCTTGTTCACAGTAACCACAATTTCTTCAAGCTCAAACGAATAAGCGGCAGGGGTGGAAACTGCCATCACTACAAGGGCACTGGCCATGGCATTCAACGTGGGTTTCTTCATCACTATCGTTTCTCCTCGGCTGAAACTCGTGTAACAAGTTGAAAGTTATTATTGGAAATATTCACGATGTTGATTCTGAGCCTAAACGCACGATATTAACCCGTGAATTCTAGGCCTTCTCCAGAATTCAATGGTATGTTAAGCCAGTCTTAAGGCTAATAATATTCATGTTTATTGATATTCACTTAACCTGAAGTTATATATCCAAATCTTGCGTCTGAAGCCCTTTGCTTTTCAGTGGCTGCACGCCGGCGTGCGGGCCGATGGCAATTCTATAGCTCAACGTGGTGCTTAGCAGATGGCGTAAGGTAGCCGTCTCTTCGTCTTGGTCCAGTTTATCTTGTTCGGCCAGGTAGATGTGTGCTTCATCGGTTAGGCTTCCTAAAGCTGACGACGCGCTGTGATACCCGCTCCAGATGCCAGAGCAGATACACATAGTGCTCGTTGTCGGTTTCCGCAGCGCAGCACCGGTTCGCCGTCGAGACCGGCGGTAATCACATCCGGGGGCAGTGACATCAGTACCGACTACAACTCTTCGAACGACTGGGTCTGTTGAACCTATATAAAGGCCTCAGGGCAGGTGACGCGCATCTGTTGCACCGAGCGGCTTTCCCGGAACGGATCTCGACCCTCTCGGTGATGGTGTTCGAAACGTCGGAACACGGCTTCCACGGCCGTTTTTTGGTAGGGCCTGGGTCTAAAGCTCACGGAGATCTTAATTCAGGGACGGCATACATGGGAAAGACTGAGCACATGAAAAAATGCAACTCGGCCGCATCACCTGTAATGGAAGGTACGGTTTTCTCTAGGGAATGGAAAGCCGGGGGACCTTGGTCAGTCTGAAGAGCAGGGCGAGGTGGCATTGTCATTGGCGGTTCATTGATGGTTTTGGGATGACATACTGCGACGTAGAGAATGGATTTCAGAAAGAAATTTCGTACCTGTTATACGCATCATGATCAAAGTGTGAAACTCTCCATACTTGTCAGTCAGCACGAAGTGTATATTACGGAAACTAGCCACTTGACAGCTGCTTACAATCAGGGGCGACAGTCTGTTTTGAGTATGAGCAGACGCGCCCCGTTCAGGCCATTTTGCGACAGCCCACCATCGAACATTGTCAACCCAACTCAATCAAGGCAAGTTTTAGCCCTTTATCGGGCTCCAGTTCTTTAATTTCTTCGTTAAGAGCCAACTGTTTAATGGTTGCAGGCGCCTCAATCGTCTCCAGTATGTCACTTGCAAACTCAGCAAAAGTGACCTGCTGATTATTCAGCGCTGCCAAAATGATACCGTCGACTTTCAAATAACTACGACAGCGCCGCAACAGCTTCTGGTAATCCGACCAGCCCTTAAACGACCCTTTGTGAAAAGGCGGCGGATCAAGAACAATGATGTCAAATTTTGACTGTTTGGCAATTTGGCTGTTGGATTTAAGAATATTCTTTTTCCAAATCGAGACTCTTTCATCGAGTAGATCGTTCAACTCGTGATTGAGTTGTGCGGTTTTGGTGGCGCTGCCGCACATGTCGATATTGACAACTTTCTTGGCGCCGCCTTTTAAGGCAAACAGGGAAAATACCGAGGTATAAGAAAACAGATTGAGCACGCGCTTGCCAGAGGCGTGTTCTTGCACCCAGGCCCAACCGCTGCGCATATCGGGAAACACACCGGTATTGCGGTTTTTACCCAAGCTGACGTGACACACCAGCTCTTCAGTGAGTGGGGTATGAAATTCCAAAGGCAGCGATTGCTCTTCGTTACGGCGGGTAAACAGAATCTGGTTTTCAACATCGGGCCAGGGCCGGGATTGTACCAACACGGTTTCAACATTGGCATGGAGTTCAAACACTTGCTCGAGTGCAGACCTAACGTCGCTGCCAAGTTCCCCCTCATAACACTGAACGAACAACACCGGCGGATACCACTCAATATTTATGCTTTCGAGTGCCGGAAAAAAACGCCCTCGGCCATGAAACACCCTAGCGACCTGCTGGGGGAATTTAGTGAGGTTGTTGTCTAGTTCTTGCTGTAGTGGGTGCTGTTCGGTTGTCATTGGTTTAAGGCTTATGAATCTTATTCAAGCTCTTAATTTTGCCAAATTTGTAAATTTCGGACAAATGCCCCTCACAATTCGTCATTTCAATGGTGGGTCAGGAGGCTACCTCCAACAAGCGATCCGCTTCCTCATAGGTCAGACAACATAACCACCGTTTGGCCCCAATTGACCAAAACGCCCGCTTTTTAACCTCTACTTGACGACGCGCTCAAATCTTGATCCAATAGAAAAGCAAATAGTTGTTTGGTTAAGGAATTGAGTTCCCTTCATTCGATCCCTTCACAGTCACTGGCATTGGAGTAGCTTTCATGAATCAACCGCTTACCGTCACCTCCCACAACCTTGAGGGCAGTCCCGCGCGTGCCTTGATCACCAAAATTGGCCTGGATGGCCATGATCGCGGCAGCCGCATCGTGGCGGCCTACTTGCGCGATGCCGGCATGGAGGTGATTTACACGCCACCGTGGCAAGAGATTCAGTCCGTGGTGCAGTTGGCCCTGCAGGAGGATGTGGACCTGATCGGTATCAGCTCCTTGGCGACAGACCATCTGATCATCCCCGAAATGATGGCGGCGCTGCGCGAGGCGGGGTTGGATAGCGTGGAGGTATTTGTCGGCGGCATTATTCCTGAGCAGGAGCGCCCCATGTTGTTGAAAGCCGGCGTGCGCGCCATTTTTGGACCGGGCTCCCAGCGCGACGATATCGTCGAGTGTGCAAAAGGTCTGGCGGCAGAATCTCGTGAGAAGAAACAACAGGCATTCGGGGGTTAAAGATGGGCAGTTACGAGAAAAACAGTAAAGGCGTCAAACAGGCGCAGGCACAGTGGCAGTCGGAATACGCCCAACAAATCGGCTCCAATGACCGCGTTATCAAGAATATATCCGGCATCGAAATCGAGCCGCTCTATACCCCGGAACAGTTACCGGATCAAGCTCAGTATCTGGATAAACAGGGCTTTCCCGGTCAGTTCCCCTACACCCGGGGCATCTACCCCACCATGCACCGCGGCCGCACCTGGACCCAGCGCCAGCTGATTGGTTTAGGCACGCCGGATGACTATAACGAGCGAGTGCGGTCCATTTTGAATCTGGGGGCCAATGCCATCAGCCTGTTGCCCTGTAACTCCGGTTTCCGTGGAGTGGATTGCGATACAGTTCCCCTGCCTTTGCTGGGCACCTGCGGCACAGTGGTTAATACCGTTGATCATATGGATACTTGCCTCGATGGTGTTCCCCTGGACCAGATTTCAGCGGCCATGAACGATCCGTCGCCGTTTACCTTGTTTGCCTTTATGCTCAATGTGGCCAAGCGCCGGGGGATTTCCTGGGACAAGATTACCGGCACTTCCAACCAGAGTGACTATATCTCCCACTTTGTGGCCAACCATATGTTCTACCGCTTGTCATTGCCGGGGTCGCGCCGGGTGTTGGTGGACCATATCGAGTACTGTCGCGAGCATGTGCCCAACTGGAATCCTATGTCGATAGTGGGGCAGCACATGCAACAGGCGGGTGCGACGCCCGCGGAGACGATTGCCTTTACCTTCTCTTCGGCGATCCAGCACGCCGAAGACTGTATCGCTCGTGGTATGGATCCGGATTCGATTCTGCCGCGTTTTACTTTCTTTTTTGATATCTCTATCAGCTTCTTTGAAGAGGTGGCCAAGTTCCGAGCTGCGCGTCGAATCTGGGCTCGCATTACCCGCGACCGCCTTGGCGCCAAAGATCCGCGTTCCTGGCGCTTCAAGTTTCACGGCCAAACCTCCGGTGTGGATCTGACCGCCCAACAGCCGCTCAATAATATTGCCCGAGTGGCGGTACAAGCCATGTCCGGCATCTTCGGCGGTATTCAGTCCATGCATACCGATGCCTATGACGAGCCCATCACCTGCCCGACCGAAGAGACCGCCAAGATCGCGGTGGCCACCCAAAATATCCTGCGGGAAGAAGCGCACCTGTGTGATGTGATCGATCCTCTGGGCGGTTCCTATTATGTGGAGCGCCTTACCGATCAGATGGAAGCAGAGATTCTGAAAGTGATGGAAAAGGTCGATGCCGCCGGCGGTATGTACAAAGCCGTTGAAACCGGTTTGGTGCAGAGCATGATTGGGGAATCCGCCATGGCGCGTCAGGAGCAGATCGAAACCGGGGAAGAGAAAATCGTCGGCGTAAACTGCTACCGGGACGACGAGGACAGCGGTGAGCAAGTAGCGACCAGTCGCCCGGATCCGATTAAAATGCAGGCCCATATCGACAACTTCAAAGCCTTTAAGGAGGGCCGCAGCCAGCAAGCGATCAACAAGGCGCTTGATAATCTCACCCGCGCCGCCAACAGCGATGATGAAAATGTGTTTGCGCGAGTGGTGGAAGCCGCGGAAGTGGGCGCAACCCATGGCGAGATCATTGCGCTGCTGCGCGAGGAATTGGGTTTCGGTCATCCGCTGATTGTGGCGTAAATGCCGGGAGGGAGATATGAGCAAAGTGAGCGACTATGTCGATAACCTGCTGTCGCGACTGCGCAACGGCGAGGTGGCCTCGCTGGCGCGGGCCATCAGTCTTGTGGACTCCCATGCGGATGTCGGTAATGCCCTGCATCACGCCGTTCGCCCGTTTACGGGCCAGGCGGAAGTGATAGGCATCACCGGGCCGCCCGGTGCCGGCAAGTCAACGCTGATTAACGCGTTGATCACAGAACTGCGCGGTCAGGATAAACGCGTAGCCGTGGTGGCGGTTGATCCCTCCAGCCCGATCAGCGGCGGCTCGGTGCTGGGTGACCGCACCCGAATGGGCGAACACACGGATGACCCAGGCGTGTTTATTCGCTCGCTCTCTGCCCGCGGTCACTTGGGCGGATTGTCGGCCAGTGTGCTCCGGGTTGTTGATCTGATCGATGCCGCCGGTTGGGATGTGGTGATTCTGGAAACCGTCGGCGCCGGGCAGTCCGAAACTGAAGTGGCCGAGGTCGCAGATATTAACGTGGTGATTAACGCACCGGGCCTGGGTGATGACGTGCAGGCCATTAAAGCCGGCATTCTCGAAATCGCCGATGTGCTGGTGGTTAACAAGGCCGACTCGCCTCTGGCGCAGCGCACGGAACGCCAGCTAAAAGCAATGCTGCAGTTGCGCAGGGAAGAGTCGCAACAGGTGCCGGTTGTCAGCACCATCGCCACGGCGGGATCGGGCATCGAGGAATTGGTGTCGGCCATCGGCAGTCAATCACAGTCGAAGTTTAACGCCAGCAAGAGTGAGCGCTTGTTGGACCGTACCCGCCGATTACTGGCGCAACAGGCTGCCGAACAGCTTAAGTGCTGGTTGCAGGGCGACACCAGCCCCGAATCCGCCAGCATTATTACTGCAGTTATTGAAGGCAACTGCGACAACGAGAAGGCGATTACCGATCTTATTCGCATTCGGTACGGAGCAATACTTTAACCCATAGGTGTAGCGGAAAATGGTGAACACGATGAATAATGATCATGCGATGCTCCTGACCGGTTATCCAATGTTTCAATCGACCGACATCGACGCGGTAGAAGACTTCGTGGTCCGAAAACTCAGTCCGCATAAGCTTGATGTTATTGGCCGACGAACCAACACCGCTACACAGTTGAATGGCATCTCCTTTTATGGCACCAAGCTGTTCTGCAGTTCCTATGGCGAAGATATAGAAATACTGCCCGAGCAGAGCGACTGCTTTATTACCCAGACCACATTGGCCGGGTGCACGGAAGTCGAAAGCAAACGCAACCGAGCGCAAACCGTAAAGGGCTCAACCGTTGTTATCTCTCCTTCTGAGAACTACCGGATGCGTTTGTGGCGCGGGAGTCGCCGGTTGACCATTTTGTTTGAACGGGAAGCTCTGGAGCAGCATCTTTGTCAGTTACTTAACGCCGATATCAAACAACCCCTGGTTTTTGACTTGAGTATGCCGGATGGAAACGAACACAGTCAGTCATGGCTGCGCAGTCTTTTGTATTTCTGCGAGCAACTGTCACTGTTTGGCGACGTCGGGGCGAGCGAGCATTTTTTGCAGTCGGTTAACAAGATGTTGATGTCGTTGCTCCTGGATATCCAGCCACATAACTACAGCCATTTTCTAAAGCGCGAAACGGTGCTCAAAAACCCCAGGCATGTTCGTAGCGCTATCACTTATATCGAAGAGCACCTGAGGCAGTCTATTTCCCTGTCTGAGTTGGCTGCAGCGGTATGTGTCTCCACGCGAACCTTACAGAAAGGCTTTAAAACCTATACCGGTAAGACCCCTAAAGAATATATCACCAATAAGCGCATTCGTGCCATTCACGAGGAACTGCGTAACTGCGCCGCCGGAGAACAGGTAGCCGATATATTACACAAATACAGTGTCGCCAGCTTTGGTCACTTTTCCCGTGCCTATAAAGAAGTCTATGGTTGTACGCCCAGTGAGACCATGAGAAAGCACTGAACAGTCCGCAGCAAAGTGTGCGCCTCCTGAACACACACTGACGCATTCTGAATAACCGGTTGCCATAGGGTTACGAGATACTCTAACCATAATCACGAAGAGAGTATCAACATGAAAATAAAGAGCGATCTGAGTACAAAAACCGCCTTGAGTGTAGCCATCTTTGGCGCGATATCCTTGACATCTGCGGACGTCTACTCAAGCAGTACCATCAACAGTTTATTAGAAGAGGTGGTGGTTACAGCAAGGAAGAGGGCGGCTGCCGAAAGCCTCCAGGATGTACCCGTATCGGCATCGGTATTCGGAAGCTCACAAATGGAGGCCGTCTTTGCTGAGAACCTTGCTGATCTCGGAGACCTGTCACCCAATGTTGAGGTTGAAAACGCAGGTACACGAGCCGGTGTGGCCAATGTCTTTATACGAGGCATGGGGCTGAGTGGTTCTGTACCGACTGATGAACCTACCGCGGGCCTCGTTCAAGACGGTGTTTTCTGGGGCGTAAACTATGGTGGGTTGCTTGATTCGTACGATCTGGAGTCGGTTGAAATTCTTCGTGGTCCTCAAGGAACGCTGTTTGGTCGCAATGTTACCGCTGGTGCATTTAATGTTCGATCAGCCCGGCCGAGCGGCGACTTTGGCTTTGGTGGAAAGATAACCGCAGGCAGCTATGGGAGAAGTGACTTTGCCGGCTACCTCGAGGCTCCGATTTTAGAGGATAAGCTTGCAGTCAGAGTAGCTGTCCAGGATAAGAATCGATCCGGGTATATTCGCAATAACTCGCTGGGTGGGGAATCGGGAGAGTCCGAATCGAGAATGCTGCGGGGTGTATTGAAGTACACACCCTCCGATGAGCTGGATCTCACGCTCATCGCTGAAAAGTACAGCAATGAAGGTGATGGCGGTGTGACCTTCCAGCTAAGCGATTCTGATCGAAAAAAATTTACCACCAACCAGGGCGATGAAGGTTTGACGGATGGCGACGTCAACTTCTATGCCCTGGAAGTCAACTACGATTTGGGTCACGGTACCCTGACATCAGTCACCGGCTATCGAGCGGTAGATGCTCGGGATCGCGTGGATATAGACGCAATGTCGGCCGACATATTCTCACAGTCCGCAGCTTTGGATCAGGATCAATTCAGTCAGGAAATTCGCTACGCTTCTGAGTTCTCGGATAACTATCGCTTTACGGTCGGCGCCTATTATTTTAAACAGTCCTGGGATTACGTCGAGCAAAGAAACCCGGTGGTGAACGTTAACACTCAAGCAAAGCTTGACCACAATTCCAAAGGCGTTTTTGCAGATGTGGATATCAATTTGTCAGACGCTCTGACACTCAATCTGGGTGGGCGTTATACCAGGGAAGAAAAAACAGCCCGCACAGCTGCCTTTGGTGCAGCGGCAACCCCTGGGTTTTGTGACCCCAATGCGGATGTTGTCATGGACTGTATCTTTGGCCCGCAAGACAGTGAGCAGTGGACCAACTTTTCCCCGAAAGTGAGTTTATCCTACCAGGCCGCTGAGAATGTGCTGCTCTTCGGTACGGCTACCCGGGGCTTTCGCAGCGGGGGATTTGCCATGCGCGGGTCACCGCTGACGACACCTTATGACGAAGAGATTGTCGATGCCTTTGAGTTGGGGGTGAAGGCGGACTTTTTGGACGATCGCCTGAGAGTTAACGCCGCTATCTATTACAACACCTATGACGATCTCCAGCGCACCGTTGTTGATCCAGTGACCTTGTTGCAAACGACACTCAATGCGGCTGCGGCGACCATAGCAGGGGCTGAGCTAGAGTTGACGGCGCAGCTACTGGACAATCTTGTGTTAAACCTCAACTACGGCTACACCGATGCATCCTACGACAGCTACGATAACTTTGACATTGATGGCGATGGCACTGTGGACCCGGAGGCGAAGGACCTGGAGTTTGGCCGAGTACCCGATCAGCAAATTATGCTGGCGTTAACTCATGAACAGGAAGTGGCGGATTGGGGTGTGCTGGTGTCTCGAATCAGTTACAGCCACACGGCAGAAATGAAACTCGACGATGGTAATTTTATTGATTCACCGTCTTTCGAGGATGTGTCGGCAAGCGTTCGTTTTCTGAGTGAAGACGACAAATGGGGGGTTGCCCTGTTCGGAAAAAACCTGACCGATGAAGAGCACTTTACCTGGGGCTTGAACGTACTGGGCGGTATCGCCTGGGGAGGCACGCCAAGAACCTGGGGGGTCGAACTGAGCTATAACTATTGACGGTCGGCTATTTGGCGACCGGATCTTTGATATAACCTACGAAGGTACGTGCAATTTCCTCGGGCGAAATCGTACCTTCCTGATACCAGATTTGAGTGGAGTTGATGGCGCCTAAGAGCATGAGCCTCAAGAGCTTGCGATCGATACCTTTTCGCACGGGGAGTTCATCGATCAGCTCAATCAAAATGGCTTCGTAGCCGTCTCGCAAGGCCGTGAGCTCCTGCTGGATCTCAGGTGCCTTGTCGGGCAGCACACCGATCATCACGTGGGCATAGTCATTTTGGTCCAGGATGGTCTCGGTGTGTGTGACAACAGCGACTTCGAGTTTTCGCCAGGGGTCCTGTTCGTCAGCAATGGCAGCCAGCAACCGAGTCTTGATGCCCGTGACGGCCTGTTCATAAACCGCTAACAGTAACTCTTGTTTGGATTTGAAGTGGTAGTAAACCGACCCCGGCAGCATGCCGATCTCTGAGCCGATGTCACGCATCGTGGTTTCTTTGTAACCCTTGGTGGCAAATAACTTGGCGGCAGCATCCAGTAGCGGTTGGACGCGGTTGTGAGAGCGTCTCGCTTTGGTTGTTGTCTTGGAGCTCGAAGTTGATTTGCCGCTCATGAGTATTCATCCGGTTTTCACAGAGATCAGATTTTCAAACAAAACACTAATAAATTCAATGACTAAGCATTCAACAGGGGCTGACTTGACGAACCGGGGTAAACTTGATCTAATAGAAAAACAAATACTTGTTTGGTTAATGATGTCTGTCTAAGTCATACCGTTGGTTTTCGAAATTCAATTATTGATTTGTTGCCGGAGTGGAGTCTCATGAAAACAGAAATTGTCTTGTGTGGTGGAAAGCGCACTCCCTTTGGAGATTTTGGTAAATCCCTGGCCGCCATTGCCGGTACCGATCTGGCGGCGCATGCCGCCAAGGCGACGCTGGCGTCTGAGAATCTTTCAGCGCAACAGGTGGACCACCTGGTCTGTGGCAATGTGGTACCGGTGGATCAGGGGGGTTACCACGCCAGTCGTGTGATCGCCCTGAAAGCGGGAATGGCGGAAGACAGTCGGGCTTTGAACGTATCACGGGCCTGCGGCTCGGGTACCCAGGCTATTGTTTCGGCGGCCGAGCAGATTCTCACCGGTCACAGTCGAGTGGCACTGGCCGGTGGCTATGAAAATACTTCGCGTGCACCCTACGCACTGGTGGACAGTCGCTGGGGCATGAAACGCGGCAACAGTCAGGTCGTGGACACCATCGATTATGCCTATCGTGACCCTTTTGATCTGACCTTGATGGGGGGGACCGCCGAGGCCCTGGCCGATGATTTCGGCTACACGCGAGAGGCCATGGACGAATACGCACTGACCAGCCAGCGACGCGCCGCTGCGGCCATGGAGTCGGGATTTCTGGCTCGTCAGATCGCCCCGATCGAGGTGCCTGAGCGAAGGGGCACTCGCCTGTTCGAACAGGATGAGTTTCCTCGTCCGCAAACCACGCTGGAAAAACTCAAGACGCTTAGGCCTGCATTTCGGGAAAACGGCCGCGTAACGGCGGGCAATGCCAGTGGTATGACCGACGGAGCCGCGTTTGTGATCGTGGCAGATCGCGAAAGCGCGGTTGCCAATGGCTTGTCTCCCAAAGCGCGAGTCGTCGACTGGGAAGTGGTGGGTGTGCCCCCGCGTATTATGGGATGTGGCCCGGTGCCGGCCATCGCCAATCTGTTGCAACGCCGCGACCTGGCAGTGGCAGACATCGACTATTTCGAAATCAACGAAGCCTTTGCCGTGGTTAATCTGCACGCGGAGCAGCAGTTGGGCATTCCTCGTGAGCGCACCAATCTTTATGGCGGCGGCATATCCATCGGGCATCCGCCAGGGGCGACCGGTGTGCGTATGGCGCTGACCGCTATGGATCACCTGGCGGATACTTGCGGGCGCTACGCCATTTTATCCATGTGCCTGGGTGCGGGGCAGGGTATGGCGGTTCTTATCGAGAGGGTTTGAGCATCATGCAACGCCGAATTTTTGAAGAAGAGCACAATATCTTTCGCGAGTCGTTTCGCGCATTTATGCAACAGGAAGTGGTTCCGCGTCGAGACGAATTTCTTGAGCAGGGCTATGTATCCAAAGAGGTCTGGAAAAAATCCGGCGACTATGGTTTTCTGATTCCGGCAGCCCCGGAAAATCTGGGCGGACTCGGAATAAACGATTTTCGCTACGAGCAGATCATGGCGGAGGAAATGGGGCTCTGTGGCGAAAGTGGGTTGCTGGTGTATCTGCACAATACCATAGTCGCTCCTTACTTTCTGAAGTACGCCAGTGAGGCGTTAAAGGAAAAATACATTCCCGCTGCCGTCAGGGGTGAAAGCGTACTTGCCATTGCCATGACGGAGCCGGATTTCGGCTCCAATCTGGCGGGGATGCGGACCACCGCAAAAGACATGGGTGACCACTATCTTCTCAACGGCAGCAAAATATTTATCTCCAACGGTGTTATTGGCGATGTCTTTGTGGTGGCCGCCCGCACCAGTGATCAAGCTAAAGAGGCGATCAGTCTGTTGGTAGTTGAGGCCGGTGTTGAGGGCTTTGCCAGGGGGCGCAAGCTCAAAAAGATGGGTATGCACTCGCAGGATACCGCCGAGCTGGTGTTCGACAACGTCAAGGTCCCCAAAGGCAACCTGATCGGAGAGCAGGGCAAGGGTTTTTACTATCTGATGAGCGGTCTGGCTGAGGAGCGCGCCGTTGTTGCGATCTGGAATCTGGCAACGGCGGTTCATGCATTTGAAGAAACCCTGGCGTATGTCAAGGATCGGCAGGTATTTGACAAGCCGCTGGGCGCCTATCAGAACACTCAATTTACCCTCGCCGGGCTCAAGGCCAAACTTGATATTGCCCAAGCCTACCTCGATCGGCTAGTGGAAGATATCAACGACGGCAGCGTCGATTCAACCGATGCGGCCACCGCCAAGCTTATCTGCAGTGAACTGCAGGGCGAGGTTGTGGATCAGTGTCTGCAGTTCTTTGGCGGGCATGGCTATATGGATGAATACCCAATATCGAGACTCTACGCCGACGCCAGAATCACCCGAATTTTTGCCGGTACCTCTGAAGTGATGAAGATGATTATCGGCAAGTCATTGGATCTGTAACGCTTTACGGAACCGCCAATTTTGAGGGCAAACCCATGAACAAGATAACCAACACCGTGGATAGCTTTCTGCAGTTTGAGGCGCAGTCGCCTGAGGCGCCCTACCTGCACAAGCCGGACCTTACCGGCAATTGGGAAATGCTGACCCGTGCAGACGTGGGCAAAAAAGCCAGGCAATTGGCCCGTTTTCTCCAACAACAGGGCATAGAGCGTGGTGCTCGCATTGGTATATTGAGCGACAACTCGCCCAGCTGGTGTATCGCTGATCTCGCGAACATGATGGCTGGTTATGTCACGGTTTCAATATTTACCACCATGAACCTGGATACCGTCCAATACGTAATTGACCATTCCGATATGCAAGCTCTGATTATTGGGCCGGCTTCGAACTGGGAGAGCATAAAAGCCTCGCTGCCCGAATCCTTGCTGTTGCTGGCAACAGAAGATGGTCCGGTCAACGATTGCAGGCATTGCCTCAATGACATCTGGGACTCGATCGAACCACTGGCAACCATCAAGCCCAGAAGCAGTGAGGAATTGACCTCCATTGTTTATACCTCGGGAACCACAGGTCTTCCCAAAGGCGTAATGATCAGCCTCAACTTTCTCTACCAGGCGTCCAAGGGCTACAGTGACCACTATGCGACCAATGAAAGAGGCCGGTTGTTTTCCTACCTGCCCTTGAGTCATATCGCCGAGCGCGTCATTGTCTGGGGGTCGTCCCTGTACAGCGGCTGTCAGGTTTTCTTTAATCGTTCACTGGAAACCTTTCAGTCTGACGTCGCCTACGCCAGGCCGACGCAGTTTTTCGGTGCGCCTCGAATCTACGCCAACTTTCAGACCTGGGCGATGACGGAGTTTGGTCGGGATACGCTGGAACAAGCGTTTGCTGACAGGAGTACGGCGGTAGAGGCCGGTCGCAAGGTCAAAGACTTTCTCGGTCTGTCCAGCGTTAAGGTCGCTTTGGTGGGGTCGGCCCCCACACCCGTTTCCTTGCACCAATGGTACGAGCAAGCGGGTTTGCCACTGTGTGAAGTCTGGGGCCAAACGGAAGTATTACCGGCCACCGCCAGCGATCCGGATTTTCGCAAGCCCGGTACCGTTGGCAGGCCGATCGCCGGTTGCCAGATAAAGATCTCCACCGAAGGTGAGGTACTGGCTCGAACGCCTTATTTGTTCAGTGGCTATTGGAAGAATGCCGAGCAGACTTCAAAAACCATAGTGGATGGCTGGATTCACACTGGTGATCGGGGCAGGATTGACGAAGATGGTTTTCTCACATTGACGGGGCGAGTCAGCGAGCTGTTCAAGACAGCAAAAGGCAAATACGTAGCTCCGGTTCCCATTGAAGAAAAATTTGCCAAACACCCTTACGTGGACCAATTGTGCCTGCAAGGCTTGGGTCTGGCACAGCCGGTGATGCTGGTCGTGCTTTCCACCGAAGCGCAAACCATGGACCCTGAATCGGTCCAACAAGCATTGGCAACCTGGGCAGTTGAACTCAATAGCCAGCTTGAAAACCACGAAAAGATGGGGCGAGTGATTGTCTGTGACGAGCCGTGGAGTGTCGAAAATGGCCTGTTGACTCACACCTTGAAGATCAAACGAGCAAGTCTGTGGGACAAATATCATCATCTGCTTTCCCTGGAGCAAAGCGGTCCCGTGTCAGCATTGATGGAATAAAGGCCGATCGTGTGCACGGAAATCTACCGCATTCCGAAATGGCCAGAGGTGCCGCTGGTCATTTTATCGAAGGCCACTCAGAAAATTGCCTTGCTGATTGATGCCCCCGACGGAGGGCGTTCATGGAAAATCCAGGTTGGCGAAAACGAAGTGCTAACCTGCAGCAAGCGCTATGTTCGCAAACACTATCAAGTTATCTCGGCATAATTGGCTTGCGGTGAGCAATTATCTTCCCAACTGTCGCCAGCCACTCAATTACTCCCAAGCTTTGACTAAACTTGCTCCCTGTGTGACTTCATGGATGAACTGGGCTTGATGAAATAGAGGTGGTATCAGTCTTTCAGTGGCAATCTCCCGGCTCTGCTATTCTATTTAAATAGTGCGAATGGGAGACTTTCGCGCAGGTGATCAACACAGCACAGGATCAACATGATTGCTCACTCGCCCCCAATACCCGATGAAGCATCGGGTCGACTTGTCACCCGTATGCTGTGGGCTGCAACACTGTTAACCTTATTGGTGGATTCTGGGTTCACGCAGGCCAGGGATATCGAATATCCCGCTCAATTCGCGGAGATTGGCCCAAATCGAAACTATGTCCTTCCGCTTTTGGAGAAGGCTTTGTCACATTCGGAACGACCTTATCGCTTGAAGCCCAATACCACCTCCATCCGGGAGGGGCGAGCTCTGAGGATTCTGACCGAGAACAGTGAGTTGGATATAGTCTGGACTATGACCACCAAGGAGCGGGAGATCAAACTGCGCGCAATCCCCATTCCTCTGTTCAAGGGACTGATCGGCTGGCGAATACCGCTGATATCCTACAGCAATCTTGATCTATTCAAAGCGGCCAACACGGAGAAGAGTGTTTCAGCGCTGCGCGCCGGTCAAGTACACGATTGGCCGGATACCCAAATTCTCAAATGGAATCATTTTGCGGTTGAATCATCTTCTACCTACGAAGGCCTCTTCAAGATGCTGGCCAGCAGACGAATTGACTACTATCCGCGCTCCGCTTTAGAGGTATGGACAGAGTTCGAAGAGCGCAAACACCTGACGCTCGCCGTCGATCAGCACCTGGTGTTGCAATATCCTGCCGCCGTCTATTTCTTTGTACGCAACGATGACGAGGTGCTGGCGCAGGACCTGCTACAGGGGTTGGAATACATGATCGCCAATGGCGAGTTCGACAAACTTTTTTGGGAACGGCATGGGGAGCAGATTCGGCGATCCAACTTTGAAACCCGTCATCGAGTCCAGTTGGTCAATCCCCTTCTGCCAACCGGTACCCCCATTCAGCGCCGGGAACTGTGGTTTACCCCGTAACCTGGTCTTGACGTCAGCAGCGGGTCAGGCTTCAATAGTACTCAATTTCCGGAATGGTCCATAGAGGCCAGTGTTTCGGCAGTCCTTTGGTAACCCAACTGAATCATTTCCTCGGCACGATCAAACTCCAGAATGCCACATTGATTTCGCGCAATTTGAATCACCTTGTCCGGTGGGTACGCCGCTAGCTTTTGCCGGGCGATAGCGCTCTGCATCGTATCAAAGGACTGGTCGGCCACATCGTACATCCCCCATTGTGCTTTCTGTTTCGGGGCGCTGGACATCAGGCTTTTAATAAAGTTGTTAATGCCATTTTCAAAAAAGGAGTTGTTGTCAGCGGCTGCTTCCGGCTTTTCGAGTTCGACATAACAGTCTCGGCTGGCGCCCAGATTAACCGCAATGGTCAAATCCGTGTCGTCATTAAAGGTTGGCGCAATGGGCACTGGATTCAGAATTCCGCCATCAATCAACTTTACGCCGTTGCGCTCTACCGGTGTAAAAAACAGAGGCAGGGAAATGGAAGCTCGGATCGCTTCAAACAGCGAACCGCGATTGATCCACACTTCCCTTTCGTTATCAATATCGGTCGCCACCGCCGTAAAGGGGATGTCCAGATCCTCGATGGTAAAATCACCGACCAGGGTCTTAAGGGTGTCGATGATCTTGTCACCCTTAATAAAGCCGCCCTTGACCAGTGATACGTCCAAAAGTGTCAGCACATCGAGCGCCTGAATAGCACGAATCCAATGTTCGAATTCATCCAGTTTGCCCGCGGTGTAGATGCCTCCGATGAGGGCACCAATCGAACATCCGGAAATCGAGCTTATTCGGTATCCATGCTCCTCTAACCAGCGGATAACGCCGATATGAGCGAGACCCCGGGCGCCGCCGCTGCCGAGAACGAGGGAAACTGCAGTAGCTGTAGGTTGTATTGTAGACATCCAGGCAGCTTAGGCTGGCCAGTGTGAATTGTCTAGTTCGACCCTAACTAAGCCATCTAAAGCATCTAGAGTTGTCATAAAACACCAATTTTCATAGTGTTCAATTTGATCAACTTGTCGGAAATGGGGGCAAAATACTTCAAATTTGCACTATCTTCTGCGAACTACGTTATACATGGATAAAATGTGTTCTTTAATATCATAGAGATCATACAATTTGTCTTCTATAATTTAGAGCTATAAATAAACTCAACCCCAGGGACCCCACATGATCCAGCGCCAATTTCTCAGAAATCACCTGGCGAGTGCCGTTGCTATGGCCATTTCGTGCGCCATGCCAGTGAGTGCAATGCAGATCGAAGAGGTGGTGGTAACCGCTACCAAACGTGAGGCCAGTACGCAGGATATCCCTGTCACGGTTCAAGCTCTTGGTGGAGAAGCGTTGGATGAGCTGAATATTGGTGATTTCAGCGACTATCTGAAGTTTCTGCCCAATGTGAATTTCGGCGGCCGCGGGCCCGGCCAAAACAACATCTATATACGGGGTATTTCCACCGATCAGGTGGCGGTTATGCTGTCGAGTGCGGCCGGGTCAGAACCCAATGTTGCACTCTATCTTGATGAGGCGCCGGTAACAGCGGCGGGCCGTAACCTGGATATCTATGTGACCGATATGGAGCGGGTAGAGGTTTTACCTGGTCCTCAAGGGACTCTGTTTGGTGCCAGCTCACAGGCCGGAACAGTGCGCTTGATCAGCAACAAGCCTAAGCTGGATGAAGTGGAGGCCAGTGTGTCTGCGTCGGGCTCCAGTACCTACGAGGGTTCGGAAAACTATTCTCTGGAGGCAATGGTCAATATACCAGTGATCAAGGATCGGCTGGCCATACGCCTGGCGGCTTACGATGTTCGCAATGGTGGTTACATCGACAATGTCGCCAGCACCGTATCTCTGGATCAGTTCGATAACCCGGCTTTTTCAAACGGCAATGGTCCTGGCGAAACTGGCGGACAATTCGAGTCCTCCGAGTTCAAGTCCGCCGACAATTCGCACTTGGTGGAGGAAGACTTTAACGACTCCTATTACCGGGGTGTTCGTGCTGGCGCGAAACTCGCGATTGATGACGATTGGGAGCTATTGGTTCAGGTGACCGACCAGGAGCTGGGTACTGACGGAGTGTTTGATTACGACCCTGAAGTAGGGGATCTGGAAGCGACACGCTTTTTTGAAGATGATCTTGAAGACGAATTTACACATGTCTCCTTGACGCTGGAAGGCCGTCTGGGCATGCTCGATGTGATCTATACCGGTTCCTACCTGGATCGTGAAGTCGAATCCTCCATCGATTACGCGGGTTACGCCAATGTGGGCTCGTTTGTTCCTTACTATATCTGTGAATACCCGTCTTACAGCAGTTGTGAGGCTCCGATCATGGGTTTTGTGGGAGAGAGCGAGTATGAACGCGAAGTGCACGAAATTCGTATCTCTACCGACCCGGATGCCACCTGGCACTTCGTGGGTGGTGTCTATTACGATGATTCCGAGTCTATTAACCGAGGTGATTGGATTTACCAGGGGACCGTCGTGCAGGGGTTTCATCCCAATGAGCCCATTCGCGAGGCCAGCAATTCCAACCCCAATGTTCGTCCGGCGGGTGTGGCATTTATTAACGACATTACCCGCACTCAGGAGCAGTTGGCCTTCTTTGGTGAAGTGACTTACCGATTCAATGACCAGTGGAGCATGACGCTGGGGGCTCGCCGCTACGATATCGACATGGAAATGGTAGGCTCCTCGAACTTTATCAACCGAGGCCCAGAAGATTTACAGTGGGGGCGCAATTACGATGAGCTGTTGGAGCCCGAGAACGAAAAGGACACCATTTTCAAGGCCACCGTTAATTGGGCACCCAATGGCGATGTACTTCTGTTCGCTACCTATTCGGAGGGGTTTCGCCCCGGCGGTTTCAATCGCGCGTCCAATGAGGTGGTGCCTCAGTCGTTTGAGTCCGATACGCTGGACAATCTGGAATTTGGTTGGAAAACTACGTTGCTTGATGGATCTATGCAGTTTAATGGTGCCATCTATTACGTAGAGTGGAGCAATCTGCAAACCTCCTATTTTAACCCACAACCCATTGAGGACGGTGGATTGGGCACCAACTTGACCAGTACCTTCAACTCCGGCGAGGCAGAGGTGCGCGGTATTGAAGGGGATCTGATTTACTGGCCCACGGATAAGCTCTCTATCAATGGTGCATTCTCTTTCAATGATTCGGAATTAGTGAAAAAACCTGAGCGCTCCGGCGAATTTATTGTCGAGCAGGGTAGCGATCTGGCCATGTCGCCCGAGTTTCAGGCTAATCTGCGACTGCGCTATCACTTTGCGCTGAGTGCAATGGAGGCCTATTGGCAGCTGAGCGGTCAATACAGCAGCAGTGCCTATAGCTCGATTGTGATTGGTGATCGTTACGAAATGGATAGCTACGCAACCTTTGATGGTGCCATTGGTGTGAGCACGGACCAGTGGAATCTGGAATTTTATGCCCAGAACCTGACTGACGAGCGGGCGGAATTGTTTATCAGTACCATGGACGACATTCCGAGAACGGTGACTAATCGACCCCGCACACTGGGGATGCGCGTAAGCTGGACCTATTAAGAGGTTCAGTATACCCGTGAGTGATATCAAGGTTGACGGAAACGAGACTCTCTCGGCTGCTGATTGGCTAAAGCGCGGCGATTTGGTGAAAGCTATTGCGGTGGCGAAGAGCCAGCTCCGAGATAACGCTGAGGACGTAGAATCGCTCTACGTTCTAGCCGTTTGCCAGCGCTATGCCAAGCGCTTTTGGGAAGCTCTGGACACTCTGGAACAACTGCAGGCAGCGGCCCCAGAGTTTGGTCGCCTCTGGCAAGAGCGCGGCCACATCCGCATCGCGCAGCAACAAGAGCCGCAAGCGCTGGTCGACTACCGCCGCGCGGTGCAAGGTAACCCAGCGCTGGTGGCCAGCTGGTCGGCCCTGGTTCAACTAGAAACAGGCAAGGCCAAACAGGCGGCACAACAGCAACTGCAGTGGCTAAAGTCGCTGCCTCCGGAGTTGCTGAGCGTTACCAGTATGCTGCATGAAGGCAAGCTTTACAAAGCGGAAAAGCTGTGCCGGGCATTCCTTCAGAAAACACCTCATCACCCCGAAGCTATGCGACTGCTGGCTCGGTTGGGCCTGGAACTCAATATACTCGACGATGCAGAATTTCTGTTGCAGAGTGTGCTAGAAATGCATCCGGATTTTGTGCAGGCACGCTTTGACTATGTTGATGTGCTCAAGCAGCGTCAGAAGTTTCAGCTCGCGTATGACCAAGCTTTGGAATTAAGTCTTCGGCTGCCGGAAAATCCATCGGCTGCTGTGGCTCTAGCCAATCAGGCATTGGCCTTGGGCCGTTACGAAGAAGCGATAAGCCTCTACAGCAAGTGGGCTGATCTCACACCGAATCCATCGGTGATCTACCTGTCTCTGGGGCATGCCTACAAAACCAGCGGTGACCAAAGCGCTGCGATCAATGCCTATCGTCGGGCCAGCGAACTGAGAGAGGGTTTTGGTGATGCCTACTGGTCGCTGGCGAATCTGAAAACCTACGTTTTTAATGAATCAGACAGAGTCAGCATGAAGTCTCTCTTGTCTCGGACGACATTGTCTGGTGAGGATAGGATTCATCTGTGTTTTGCGTTGGGCAAAGCCTTGGAAGATAGCGAAGACTACCAGGCCTCCTTTGACTATTACCGCCAGGGTAACCAGGCCAAGCAACAACAAAGCGGTTACCGACACGACCGGATTCAGCACGAGATGGTGCTTCAACGACAGGTGGTGACAGAGGAGTTGGTGCAGTTGAAAGCAGGGCTGGGTTACGATGCGCCGGACCCCATCTTTATCGTTGGGTTACCGCGAGCAGGCTCGACACTGCTGGAGCAGATCCTGTCGTCCCACCCCGAGGTGGACGGCACCTTGGAGTTGCCCAATATTCTTAATCTGGCGCATAGACTCAATGGCCGACGCAAACTGCAGGATCACCACCGCTACCCGGCGATACTGGAGGAGCTGAATGAAGAACGCTTACAACAATACGGCCAGGAGTATATACGGGACACGCAGGTGTTTCGGCAGGGGGCCCCTCATTTTATCGATAAAATGCCCAACAACTTCCGTCATATTGGCCTGATTAAGCTGATGCTACCTAACGCCAAGATCATTGATGCCCGTCGTCACCCGATGGCCTGTTGCTTTAGCGGCTACAAACAGCTGTTTGCCCAGGGCCAGGAGTTCAGCTATTCCCTCGACGACATAGGTCGCTATTACCGAGATTATGTCCAGCTGATGGAGCACTGGCAAAAAGTGTTTCCTGATCAAATCCTGCAGGTTCAATATGAACAGCTGGTCGAGGACTTTGAGCCTCAGGTGCGTCGCTTATTGGATTATTGCGGGCTGCCCTTCGATGATGCCTGCCTGTCGTTTCATCAAAATCGCCGAGAAGTACGCACCGCGAGTTCTGAACAGGTCAGGCAGCCGTTGTATCGCGGTGGTCTGGATCATTGGCGCCACTTTGAAGAGTACCTCGCTCCGCTAGAAGAGGCCCTGGGCGCAACGCTGGTTAACTATTTGCCGGCTAGTTCTTTGCCGGATTCAATTTCTTTATCTGACTCTACTGCTGAATCCCAGCTTTGACATACGATTGAGCATTCATGAAGCAAAATAATTCACTGCACACACACGTCTTTTTTATTTCTTCTGCCATCATCTTCCTGATGGTGGCCATTGCAGCGTTGTTCCCTG
Source organism: Pseudomaricurvus alkylphenolicus (assembly GCF_011683955.1). GTDB lineage: Bacteria > Pseudomonadota > Gammaproteobacteria > Pseudomonadales > Cellvibrionaceae > Pseudomaricurvus > Pseudomaricurvus alkylphenolicus. Next base: position 467,983 of record NZ_JAAQPI010000004.1, on the reverse strand, counting down.
AGGCAGCGACCGACTACTTTCAAACCATCCAGGGGCAGATTGTCGAGGCCGCTGGATGGTTTTATGTGCTGGTTGTGGCCACCATCAGTTTGAGTGTAGTGTACTTTGCATTGAGTCGCTTCGGTGATATTAAACTGGGGCCTGATCACTCCCAACCAGATTACAGCTACTCCACATGGTTCGCGATGCTGTTCTCCGCCGGTATTGGTATTGGGCTGCTTTTTTTTGGTGTTGCTGAACCCGTTATGCACTACATTCAGCCTCCGCTGGGTGAGCCCGGTACTCTGGATGCTGCCCGAGAATCCCTAAAACTCACTTTCTTCCACTGGGGATTACACGCCTGGGCGATTTATGCAATTGTCGGGTTGTCGCTGGCGTACTTCGGTTATCGTCATGGCTTGCCGCTGACACTGCGCTCCGCACTTTATCCGCTGATCGGTGAAAAAGTGCATGGCGGTATTGGTAACGCGGTCGATATTTTCGCCATTATTGGTACCGTGTTGGGGGTGGCGACTTCTCTGGGATACGGTGTGGCCCAGATCAACGCCGGCCTCAACTATCTCGGCGGTGTGAACGAGTCAGTACAAGTACAGATTCTTATCATCATCGCAGTCACTGCCTTTGCAACCGCCTCGGTGCTGTCGGGTCTGGATCGCGGAATTCGCCGTCTGTCAGAGGTCAACATGGCGCTGGCGATTTCGCTGATGACGCTGGTGTTTATTGTTGGGCCTTCACTGCTACTACTGCAAACCTTCGTCCAGAATACAGGCAACTATCTGTCTGATCTGGTCAGCAAAACCTTTAACCTCTATGCTTATGATCCCACGGATTGGTTGGGCGGTTGGACTATTTTTTACTGGGGGTGGTGGATATCATGGTCTCCCTTTGTCGGCATGTTTATCGCGCGTATCTCGCGCGGCAGGAGCATTCGGGAATTTGTGCTTGGTGTGATGCTGGTGCCCGCTGGTTTTACCTTTCTTTGGATGACTATCTTTGGCAACAGTGCCATCGATATCATCAACCAACAGGGCCCGGAGCTGGCTCAAGCGGTTAAGAACAACAATGCCCTGGCTTTATTTAAATTTTTGGAGTATTTCCCTCTATCTAACCTGCTAGCCGGTTTGGCCATCGTGATGGTGGTAATCTTCTTTGTTACCTCCGCGGATTCGGGGGCATTGGTAGTGAATATGTTGTCTTCCAATGGTGAGGACAAAACACCTGTTTGGCAGCGCCTTTACTGGTGTTCAATGATCGGCATCGTTGCCATCATCTTGCTGTTGGCAGGTGGACTGGCGTCTTTGCAGACTGCTACGATAATTGGTGCTCTGCCGTTTTCAGTAGTACTGCTCCTGATTATCTACGCACTCTACAAGTCGCTTCACATTGAGTTGTTAAAGCGACGAAGTTTACGCCATACCATGAACACCACCCCCTCATCCATCGTCGGTCATCCTGGTGAAGACAGCTGGAAGGAGCGGATTGAAAATCTTGCACAGTTGCCCAAGGCTTCGCCAGTGAAAGAATATATCGCCTCGACTGCCACCAGCGCATTGCAGTCTGTCGCCGACGAGCTGGAGAGCTGCGGTTATCAGGCCAAGGTAAACAATGCCAATGATCGGGTGACCCTGAGCATTAACCACGGCTCAGAAATCGATTTTAAGTACAGTATCCGGCTTAGACGGTTGCAGCGACCGGGTTTTACCCTGGCGACGACCATGGAGGGTGGCAAGAACTCCCAAGACCAGCACTACTACCGTGCTGAGCCGTTCCTCAATGAAGGCAGCCAGAACTATGATGTGATGGGTTACAGCAAGGAGCAGTTGATTAATGACGTATTGGATCACTATGAAAAGCACCGTCACTTCCTGGATATGATTCGCTGATACTGGGTATGGCTCAGGCGGCTTATTTGTCGGATAATGAGGTGATGTCAACTTAAAAGAGTCACTACATTGAACCGTATCGACGAAGTATTGGTGTCCTTGCGCCGAGTGATCAGAGCCACCGACCTCCACTCCAAACACCTGGCCAAGACAACGGGCCTGACGGCCCCACAGATCCTGTTACTCCAGGCTATTCGGGATAAGGCCCAGGTGACCATTGGTGAGCTGGCCAACGAAATCAGTCTGAGCCAGGCGACGGTAACCAATATTCTGGATCGGTTGGAAAAGCGGGAGTTGGTCTATCGTGAGCGCTCTACGGAAGACAAACGCAAGGTCCATGCTTATCTAACCGACAAGGCGACGGAGATGCTTAAAGATTCGCCGATTCCACTGCAGGAACATTTTACTCGGCAGTTCTCAGATCTGCAGGACTGGGAGCAAATGATGATCATCTCTTCATTGCAGCGTGTTGCTCTGATGATGGATGCACAGCATATTGATGCATCGCCAGTATTGGATGTCGGCACCCTTGACCGGATGGGTGTTTCGGCGCCTGCAGCGGGGCAGGAGCTCTATCCGAAGCTGGACGACTAACAAGTACAATGAGAGAAAGCCAAATCACAGGAAAGTAGGTATCCAGTATACCCTGGATGAAAATTCCAGCAATTGCAACAATAACGACACAAACCCTCAGTACACTGCCCGCCAATGGTCAGCTCTTGGAAGATAATACGTCCTTGTCGATAGCACTTAATAGATCCGAATTCGTTGAGTATTCTCTGAGTAGTTCAATTAGTCTTGCTGTGTTTGCTACAGAGTTAGAACTGGACAATGCTCTCCTTAATGCTCTTACTCTCTTGAAATCCTTCGGGTTTAGAAGCAGCTCCTCACGGCGGGTGCTGCTTTTGGCAATATCCACGGCAGGAAAAACTCGCTGATTCGCCGTCTCTCGAGACAAAACGATTTCCATATTCCCTGTGCCTTTGAACTCTTCAAATATCACTTGGTCCATACGGCTTCCAGTATCGACGAGTATGGTCGCCAGAATGGTCAGCGAGCCACCGTTCTCGATCTTTCTGGCGGCACCAAATAGCTTACGCGGTATTTCCAGGGCTCTGGCGTCAACTCCGCCTGACAGAGTGCGACCACTGCTTTTTCTCTCCGCATTATGGACTCGTGACAGCCTTGTCAGAGAATCAATAACGATCATGACGTTGTGACCCTCGCCGGCTACCCGGCAGGCGGCATCAAGCAGCTCATTGGCAACGCGTACGTGTTGTTCATAGCTTTCGTCGGAAGAGGAGGCGTGTACTTGTGCGGGTACACTTCGTTTAAAATCCGTTACTTCTTCCGGTCGTTCATCAATGAGCAATGCATACAGCTTGATCTCAGGGTAAGCGTTCCCCACCGCCTGACAAACCTGTTTCAGGAGCGTCGTTTTCCCGGAGCCCGGCGGAGCGACAATCAAACCTCGCTGTCCCATTCCAATAGGCGTGATCAAATCTATCGCTCGTGTTGTGAGTTTCGGAGAGCCTGACTCCAGATTTATGCGCGGCGAAGGATTGATTGCGATGCCATTGAAGAATCGTTTCTTTGGGTCTCCATCAGTGACGTTGTCAACCACTTCATCGACATGTTTTTGACCTTTATGTCTTGCCGCCTTCAAGCGCAATGTTTTTCTCGTCATGTTGTCGGGACGTCGCCTGCTAGAAAATGTGGCCTCATCGTACCACACGGGCGTATTCGAATCCTTGATTCAAATGCCGCTTTTCTTCCACGTCTTAGTCACTTTTATTCTGGCGAAACGCTTTCAACTGCCCCAATATTTGCCATAATTGCATTCGAACCCGAAAATGTCGGTATGAGACACCCCATGAAAGACTTCGACCCCCACTTTAAAGACCTGCCAGACTATATTCTCGGCATCACCCGCGAGATCTGGGAAGACCGGGGTGTTGGCCCCAAACTCAAGCGCTATTACGCAGACGATGTGCTGGTGCGCGCACCCAGCGGTATCCTCACTGATAACACCAGTGTTACTGCCGCGACCTTGCAGACTCTGCACGAGTTCCCGGACCGTCAGTTGGTGGGTGAGGATGTGATCTGGCAGGGCAATGAGGAGACCGGTTTTATTTCCTCTCACCGATTGATCTCGGTGATGACTCATACCGGCAGTGGCGCCTACGGCAAGGCCACGGGATTACCGGTGCGCTCGAGAATTATCGCCGAGTGCGTGGTGAAGAAAAATCAGGTGGTGGAGGAGTGGCTGGTTCGTGACCAGTCGGCGTTTGCCAATTGCCTGGGCACCAATGCCGAGCAATTGGCTCTGCATCAGGCGCGCAATGACCTTGAAGCTCACGGCAAGGTGCTGTTCTTTTCTCCAGCCACGGATGTGGCGGGCACCTATGTCAATGTGATTGATGACAGTGAGCAGGCCCAGGTTTACGCCAATGGCTGGAGCCGTTGCTGGGGCGAGAAAGAACCCGCGGTGATTCGTGAACTCTATGCCGAAGGTGCCTGCGTGTCAGCACCGGGGAGCGAGACCCTGATTGGTCACAGCGACATTGACCGCTTTGCCATTGACTATCTGGCGTCGTTCCCCGATGCCCGTTTCAGTGTTGACCACCTGATCGTCAACCGTGATCCGGGCCAGCCGCTGCGCATCGCGTTCCGTTGGAGCGTGGAAGCCACCCACACCGGTTGGGGAAAGTTCGGTGCCCCCAGCGGAGCACCGGTTTATATCATGGGTCTGACGCAGGCTTACATGGTCAATGGTAAGGTCACCATGGAGTGGATCACCATTGACGAAGTGGCACTTTGGAAGCAGATTATTGCTCACCGAGGACTGCCAGAGCAGCAGTGATGCCCATCTATTTGCTGTCAGTTTCAGTCGTGGGTGGATTGGCGGGTTCACCGTTCATAAACTGAACCGCAGTTGTGTGGTTATTGCTGACATTGGCGTTCTCGCCCCTGATGTCAGTGGGCTTGCAACCATAGGCGGCTTTGAACGCCCGGGAAAAATGTGCGGTATCGGCAAAGCCGCATTCCTGGGCAATATCGGTAATCGACCGTTGCGAGTGCTGCAATAACCATTGCCCAAATCGAAGGCGAATGGAGCGATACAGCTTTTGCAGGCTCTCTCCCGTTTCCTGGTTGAACAGCCGCTCCAATTGGCGCTTGGATAAGTTGAGCTTACCGGCAATGTCGTCGGTTGCCAGCGGTCGACTCATATTTTGCTCCATCAACAGCAGCGCTTTCTTTACCCATTTGTTGTTCACTGCCAATTTCTCGGTGGCGGGTTGAGGCTGCGGTGTGTTTGCCGGGCGTGGTTGATCCATGACGAGAATACGCAGGCTCTTGCGCGCCCAACTGAGACCGAGGTGCCGTTCGATCAGGGTTGCCGCAAGATCGGCCGAGGCAGTACCGCCGGCGCAAGTGATACGATCACCGTCGTCCACATAGAGCTGGTCGGCCACCGGGATGACCTGGTCAAACTCTGCCAATAAATCCTGATAATGGAACCAGCTCACACAGCAGCGGCGACCGTCCAACAACCCGGCACGGATCAACGCAAAAGAGCCGGTGCAGAGCCCGATCAGGGTTACGTGTTGTTGGTCCGCCAGCCTGAGATAATCCAGGATTGTGCGACTGACGGTAGGCCCCTGATGCAACAAGCCGCCAACGACAACGATATAGTCAAAGTCTGAGGGGTCGCGCAGTGTCTCCCAGGGTTCCACCTTTACGCCACAACTGGATTCAATGCTGTCCAGGCTGGTGCTCATCAACGTCCACTGGCAGTGGATCTGGCGACTGTGATCACCCTCATCGGCGGCCAGTCGCAGCGCATCGGCAAAGGCGGCAAACGGCGACAGTGTGAAGTGTGGCAACAGAATAAAACCTACCGATAACTGGGGTTTGGCAGCGGTTGTTTGGGGGAGTGACTGAGACATTTTAATAGGATGACAAACAGACCATAAACGACATGAGGTGATTGTACTTTAGGCGTTATGGCGTAAATTTTCAATTATGGTGGATTAATCACTGTCTGATTATGACATTTTCGAGCCTAATGTCGTTTTTGTACCCAGAGGTCGTCAGTTCCCTTCTAGCTGCCACTAAGCGGCAATTGGTCCAATAGGCAGTATCACTGCAAATGGACCGACACCATGAAACTGCCTTCTGCAAAGGCCCGCTACAGCGGCCTGAGCCTCATCAAAAATGCCCTGAGCTACCACGAAAACTGGCAGCGGGCGTGGCGTAACCCCAAGCCCAAGACCGACTACGACGTGGTGATTGTGGGCGGTGGCGGCCACGGTCTGGCCACGGCCTACTATCTGGCCAAAGAACATGGGATCACCAACGTCGCGGTGGTGGAAAAAGGCTATCTGGGCGGTGGCAACACCGCTCGCAATACCACCATTATCCGATCCAATTATCTCTGGGACGAAGCTGCTCATCTGTACGAGCTGGCGATGAAACTTTGGGAAGGGCTGAGCCAGGAGTTGAACTTTAACGTCATGTTCAGCCAGCGCGGTGTGCTCAACCTGGGGCACAATCTGCAGGACATGCGGGACATCGAGCGCCGGGTGAATGCCAACCGACTCAACGGTATTGATGGTGAGGTGCTGACACCTTCCCAGATCAAAGACATCGTACCTTTGTTAAACACCTCACCCGACTGCCGTTACCCGGTACTGGGTGCCTCCTGGCAGCCGCGCGGCGGCACCGCCCGCCACGATGCCGTGGCCTGGGGCTATGCGCGGGGTGCTGATGCATTAGGCGTCGACTTGATTCAGCAAACCGAGGTGACCGGCATCCGTCGCCAGAATGGGACGGTTATTGGTGTCGAAACCACTCAGGGTTTTATTGGTGCTCGCAAGGTGGCCTGTGTCACGGCGGGTAATTCCGGTGTGATGGCGGCCATGGCCGGATTGCGACTTCCGCTGGAATCCCGACCGCTGCAGGCATTGGTCTCTGAACCATTGAAACCCTGTCTCGACACCGTGGTGATGTCCAATGCGGTGCACGGCTATATCAGCCAGTCTGACAAAGGTGATCTGGTGATTGGAGCCGGCACCGATGCCTACAACGGTTACGGTCAGCGGGGATCGTTTCACGTCATCGAACACACCCTGCAGGCCATTTGCGAACTGTTTCCCGCCTTCAGCCGGGTTCGCATGAACCGCCAGTGGGGCGGCATTGTGGATACCTGCCCCGATGCCTGCCCGGTGATCAGCAAGACATCGGTCGATGGGCTCTATTTTAACTGCGGCTGGGGAACTGGTGGTTTTAAGGCCACGCCTGGTTCCGGTTTTGTGTTTGCCGATACCGTTGCCAATGACCGACCTCATCCCCTGGCGGCGCCTTTTAGTCTGGATCGCTTTTCCAGCGGTGCTTTGATCGACGAGCACGGCGCTGCCGGTGTGGCTCATTGATTCGCGACTTTTAGAGGATATTTATTGTGTTAGAAATTTACTGCCCCTATTGCCGCGAAACTCGTGAGGAAGAGGAGTTCAGCTACAGTGGCGAGGCTCACATTGCGCGCCCGCCGGAGCCTGAAGCCCAGAGCGATGAGCAGTGGGGAGACTATTTGTTTTTCCGAAAAAACCCCCGTGGTTTGCATCACGAAATGTGGTATCACCAGACCGGTTGTCGACGCTACTTTAATGTCACCCGCGACACGGTCAGCTATCAAATTCTGGAGTCGTACCCCATGGGTGAAAACCCCACGGTGACAACAGTTGCCAATCAAACAGGAGATGCCCGCTAATGCTTACCCGCAGAATTGACCGCGGTGCGGACAACGGCAAGCCGATCTATTTTCGTTTTAACGGCAAACGCTACCAGGGCCGACAGGGCGATACCCTGGCTGCGGCACTGTTGGCCAACGGTGTCGACATCGTAGGGCGCAGCTTTAAATACGGTCGTCCGAGAGGCATTGTCGGCCATGGCGCTGAGGAACCCAATGCCATTGTACAGATCAGTCACGGCTCGCAGACGGTTCCCAATCTGCGTGCCACTCAGGTAGAACTCTACGAAGGGCTGGAGGCGAACAGTGTCAGCGGCTGGCCCAGTGTCGACTTCGACATAAAAGGCAGTCTGGGGTTGCTCGGCGGTCTGATGCCGCCGGGTTTTTACTACAAGACGTTTATGGGTTCGAAAAAAATTTGGGAGTTCAGCGAACCCTGGATTCGCAAAGCCGCCGGTCTGGGACGTGCGCCGGTGGAGGCCGACCCGGATGTTTATGACAAACTTAATCAGCACTGCGACGTGTTGGTGGTGGGTGCAGGCCCCGCTGGTCTGATGGCGGCGCTGGAAGCGGCGCGCACTGGTGCCAGAGTGATTATTGCGGACGAACAAAATGAGTTTGGCGGAAGTTTGTTGGCTGCGACACAGACGTTGGATGGTAAGCCATGTCGTGAGTGGGTTTCACAAACGATCACTGAACTGAGTAATTTCAATAATGTGGAACTGTTACCGCGCAGTACCGTTTTTGGTTACTACGACCACAACTTCCTGGCGATCCTCGAACGTCGCACGGATCATCTCGGTCCGGTGGCGACCACGGGTGTGCGGCAACGCCTGCATCGGGTACGTGCCCGTCAGGTGGTGCTGGCCACTGGCGCGATCGAAAGGCCGCTGGTGTTTGCCAATAACGATGTTCCAGGCGTGATGCTCGCCTCCAGTGTTAGCACCTATGTTAATCGTTATGGGGTGGCGCCGGGTAACAAACTCGTCCTCTTTACCACCAACGACGGTGCCTATCAGACCGCCATTGACTGGCACAGCGCCGGACGTGAAGTGGTCGCAGTGGTGGATACCCGACACAACCCAAAAGGCGAATGGGTTGATTATGCTCGAAAGCTGGGCATTGATATTCTGGATGGCTACGGTGTTATTGAAGCTCGTGGGGGCAAACGAGTAAAAGCAGCGCTGGTGGCACCCCTAAATCGCGAAGGCAGTGCCGTGACTGGCCCGCCTCAAACGCTGAGTTGCGATCTGCTCGCCAGCTCCGGCGGTTGGAGCCCAGCCATTCATCTCAGCTCTCATACCGGTGCCAAACCGGTCTGGAGTGATGACGTGGTCGGCTTCCTGCCGGGTGAATCCAAACAAAAAGAGCGTTCCGCCGGTGCCGCTAACGGCACCTACAGCTTGCTTGGTTGCCTTCAGGAAGGGGCTCGTGCAGGAGCCGAAGCGGCGCAACAGGCCGGATTTGGAACGGACACTTCACAGCTGCCGCTTCCGAAGTTTACGGAGCTGCAGGAACAACCACAGCAGGCGCTGTTCCTGGTGCCCCATAGCAAACGAACCAGTCGCGCACCCAAGCAGTTCGTGGACTTTCAATTGGACGTCACCGCAGCCGGTATTGAATTGGCGGCTCGCGAAGGCTATGAATCCGTAGAACACGTTAAACGTTATACGGCGATGGGCTTTGGTACCGACCAGGGCAAGCTGGGTAATATTAATGGTATGGCGATCTTATCCAAGGCCTTGGGGCAAGGCATTCCGGAAACAGGTACCACCATCTTCAGACCGTCCTATACACCCACCACATTCGGCGCTATCGCCGGGCGTGATGTCAAAGAGCTGTTTGACCCCGAGCGCTACACTGCGATGCATCGCTGGCATGTGGAAAACGGCGCGGCATTTGAAAACGTGGGGCAATGGAAGCGCCCCTGGTACTTCCCGAAACCCGGCGAGACCATGCACGATGCGGTCAATCGTGAATGTCTGGCCGTGCGCAACAGTGTTGGTATCCTTGATGCCTCGACCTTGGGCAAGATTGATATTCAGGGGCCGGATGCCGCTGAGTTTATCACCAGAATTTATACCAATGCCTATCTCAAGCTGGCACCGGGCAAGTGCCGTTACGGTGTGATGTTGAAAGAAGATGGCATGATCTTTGACGACGGCGTGACCGCCTGTCTCGGAGAAAACCACTATCTGATGTTCACCACCACCGGTGGTGCCGCCGGGGTTCTGGCTTGGTTGGAACTGTGGCAGCAGACGGAATGGCCGGAACTGGAAGTGTACTTTACCTCCGTGACTGACCACTGGACCACTGCCACCGTGACCGGGCCCAACGCTCGCAAAGTGATTGAAAAAGTGTGCCAAGACGTGGACCTGTCCAACGACAGCTTCAAGTTTATGGATTGGCGTGACGGCACTGTGGCAGACGTGAAGGCGCGTATTTTCCGCATCAGCTTCACCGGCGAACTGTCGTTCGAGGTGAATGTACCCGCCCACTATGGCCGTTACATTTGGGAGAAGTTGATTGAGGCCGGTAGGGAGTTTGATATAACGCCTTACGGCACTGAAACCATGCACGTTCTGCGAGCCGAGAAGGGTTTTATTATCGTTGGCCAGGACACCGATGGCTCCATGACACCCCAGGACATGAATATGGACTGGGTGGTGGGCAAGAAAAAGGCTTTCAGCTTTATTGGCAAACGTTCTCTGGAGCGCAGCGACACTGTGCGAGAAAACCGCAAGCAATTCGTGGGGCTTAAACCATTGAATGAAAAGGAAGTGTTGCCCGAGGGAGCACAGATCGTCAACGACCCGAACCAAGCAATACCCATGGATATGCAAGGGCACGTGACCTCCAGTTATTACAGCGCCAACCTCGGCCACAGCTTCGCGCTGGCGGTGGTCAAGGGGGGGCTCAACCGCATGGGCGAGGTGGTGCATTGCCCGCTGGCCGATGGCCGCAATATTGCTGCTGAGATTGTCAGCTCCGTGTTTTACGACCCCAAGGGAGATCGTCAGAATGTCTGAAATTATTGAAGACAAAGCCACGACCAATACAGTCTCTGCATCAGTCAATGCCGCAGTGAGTATCGAGTCGCCGTTGCACTACTTCCTGGGTAAATTTTCCGGTATGGCACAGGCAAAAAAGGGCGCGGTTGGGTTAGTGGTTGAAGAAGCCGGGCTTCGAGGGCACCTGAATTTACGCGGTAATCCGCAGAGTGAGTTGTTCACAGCTGGAGTGGAGCAGGTGTTGGGGGTGACATTACCGCTTTCGCCGGGAACGTTTGAGACCAACGGCGACAACAGCATTTACTGGCTGGGGCCCAACGAATGGCTGCTGATAGTCCCGGGTGGCTCGGAAGGCCGGACTGAAACGGCACTGCGGCAAGCCATCAGTGGCCATATTGCCATCGTGGACATCAGCGGCGGCCAGACATTGATTAACCTCAGTGGAGAAGCGGTGGCCACCGTTCTGAAGAAATCCAGTGGTTACGACTTTCATCCCAGACACTTTGGCCCAGGTCGCTGCGTCCAGACTACCCTGGCCAAGGCCACGGCGCTGGTCAGCAAAAAGGCCGACGGCAGTTTTGATCTGGTGATCCGTCGCAGTTTTGCCGACTATTTGGCCAGTTGGCTGTTGGATGCCGGACGCGAATTCGGGTGTCGTATTGAAACCGGTCAACGTTAAGGAGTGTGTCGATGACGCAGCAGACCGCCTGCAAGCAGTATATTTTGACTTACAAATGCCCGGATCGTCTGGGCATCTTTGCGGAAGTGTCGCAGTTGTTCTATCGCTGTGGTGCTTTTGTTACCGATACCTCTCATTACACCGACCCGGATAATCACACGTGTTTTTACCGCAAGGTATTTGATGATCGCTCCCTTACCGAAGATATCGATCGTTTTCAGCAGCAGTTTGCTCAGTTGGCGGATCGTTACAACATGGAATACAGCATGACGCCGATGGACTACCGCCCCAGGTTGCTGTTGGCGGTGTCCAAGTACGACCACTGTCTGAACGTGCTGCTGACCAAATGGAAATCCGGTGTCCTGCCAGTGGATATCGTTGGTGTGGTGTCTAACCATGACGATTGTCGCGGTTTGGTCGAGTGGTATGGTATTCCTTACCACCATTTCCCCATCAGTAAAGAGACTAAGCCTCAGCAGGAGGCGCAAATTCTGGGATTAATGGACAAAGAACGCGTGGATCTTCTGGTGTTGGCGCGCTATATGCAGGTATTGTCCGATCATATGTGTCAACAGCTCGAAGGTCGGGCGATCAATATTCATCACTCGTTTCTGCCGAGCTTTAAAGGCGCCAAGCCTTATCATCAGGCACACGCGCGGGGCGTAAAACTGATTGGCGCAACCGCCCACTACGTCACGTCGGATTTGGATGAAGGGCCGATTATCGCTCAGGATGTACGACCGGTAACCCACGCTCAGACGGCGGCCGATATGGTGGTGTTGGGGCATGATACTGAGGCCACGACCCTGGCCCGGGCCGTTAAGTTGCATGTTGAGCGGCGAGTAGTGCTGAACGGAGCGCGGACCGTTATCCTGTAATCTATACTTCAGTTCTGACGCACCATCGCCACTCACAAAAATTAGGTCAGTTGAACCATGGGTTTTGCACACCAACAGATTGTAGATCGTTTTTTCGCCGATGTTCAGGCCCATGTTAAACCCGACTCCACCTTGATGCAGCCATCAGACTTCGGCGTTCGCTACCGCTCGGACGCCTTCGACAGTAGCCTGGCCTCGGGTTACGGCGGTAGCTACGAAATCAGTGAACCCGGCAGCGAGCTGGTATTTTCCCGAGGTGATGTCTCCTTTAACGGCAGGGCCCGTCAGCAGCTGATGGGGGACGATATGATCCGCATTCGCCTCAGCCTGGTGGGAGAGGGGCGTTTCGAGGGGGTCAATGAAGGCAGTAGCAGTTTCTCCGGCCAGGTCTGTTACCTGATTGATCAGCCCCCAGGGTTCGAAGTTTATCAGGTTACCGATAATGACAGTCGACATTGCGGAGTCACCTTGCTGTTACCCAGGCGACTGCTCAGCGATGTCTGGCATCTGGATATGCAATCCATGCCCTCGCTATTCAAGGACTTCGAACAGGATGAGAAACGCCGCGCTCGGGTAGTGATTCTTCCGCTGTCTCCAGAGCTGGCTTCGGTGGCCACTGAGGTGATGCAGTGCCGTTTGAACGGCAACTTGCTGCGGTTGTATCTGGAGGGCAAGGCGCGTGAGATCATCAGTTTTGTCGCCGAAGCCTTGCTGAGTGGCCCAGACGATACGTCGGCGCTGGACTTGCACCAGCGCGATGTTAAGTTGCTCGAAGATGCTCACCGGATCATCAAAGGAAACTATATTGATCCGCCGAGTATTGATGATCTTGCCCATCAGGTTGGACTCAACCGCAACAAGCTCTGTTTTGGATTTAAGGTTCTCTATGGATCGCCAATTTTTGAATACTGTCGCGAACTGAAGCTGCAGCATGCGATGCGGTTATTGCAGCAAGGTGAATGTTCGCTGATGGAGATTGCGTTGCAAGTGGGATTTCGGCACGCGCCGGCGTTCAGTACGGCGTTCAAGAAGCGATTCGGCTGCAGCCCCAAACAATTTCGTCATGCCGGGACCGTATTGCCGGCTGCCAAACGGCTGTCCCAGTAAGGACGCGCTTAAGTGAGGCGGCCGTAAAAAAAGCGTACGCTAAAGTAAGTAAATCCCCGTTCCGAGGTGTAGTCTTTTCAGACCCCCACCGCACCCAGGAACGTTTATGTCCCAGAGATTCCTTCATCTTGCGATTGTGAGTATCTGCTTTCTGGCAGCGACCAGCCGCTATGCCCTCTCGGAGGAGACCAAAGACATGCTTACTCCCCTGAGCGACGCCGAAATTCGCACGTTGCTCAAGGGCAATACTCTGGTCAGCGACGGCGCCAAGCGAGGTGAAGAAAGCTTCTGGGCGGTTTACTACCTGAACCTGCGACAAGAGCGGGGCGAGTCTGGCAGCAGTCGTGACTCGGGGCGTTGGCGCGCTGAAGGCGGTGCGCTGTGTTCCCACTGGAACACCTGGGGCAACGGCGAGAAGTGTTTTCCACTTTTTCGCGACTCACGGGGACGGATCGTTGCCTACTTCGAGGGCAAACACTCTTTCAATGCGTTGGTCGTTAAGGGCAACAGTCTAGGACTATAGGCAATCCTGGAGATCAACGTTTATCACAGCCGTATAGGTTTACGCAGGCACTTTTAAACAGGCACTTTATGACTCATCCCATCGTTCAACAAAGCAAGACCACCGTGTGGAATTTCTGGCAGCGCTGCAATCAGGCTCCCGGCCGGATCGGTGATCTGCTCGATGAATTTATGGACGAAGACATTCTTTGGCAAGGACCTCACCCCTTTAACAACATCCAGGGACGCGACGCCCTCTACCGGGAGCTTTGGCAACCACTGCTACGTTCCTTCCCGGATCTGCATAAACGCACGTATCTGTTCCTGGGTGGACAGGTAGGTCCAGAAGTCCATAAATTGGAAGATACGCAGGATTGGGTTGCGGGCATGGGCGACTACATTGGTACCTTTGCCGAGGACTTTCTCGGCATACCCGCCACTGGCCAGACCGTGCATTTTCGATTTGGTGAATTTAGCCGCCTTGTGGACGGTAAGATCGTTGAGATCTATACGTTGTTCGACATCATTAGCTTGATGAAGCAGGCAGGCGTTGACGTGGTCCCCCCCAGCCCCGGTCGCGAGATTTGGGTACCCGGACCGATGGCAGGCAATGGCGTGCTGCTGGAGCCCCAGGACGAACAAGAGTCGCAAAAATCCTTCCAGGTGCTTTACAACATGCTCTTCAAGGGCATGCAGTACGATAAAACCGATCGCGAAAAGCCGGGTATGGAAGGCCACTGGACCGAGGATATGGTCTGGTATGGCCCCAGTGGTATAGGCAGTGCCTTTGGTATGGAAGAGTTTTACCGCAATGCCCAGGGACCGATTGTCGCGGGCCATCCTGATCGTATCGGCGGCTTTCACAAGGCGCGCTTTGGTGAAGGACACTGCGCTGCCATGGGCGGACTCAGAGCGCTTCAGGGCACTCACACCGGCGAATTTATGGGTATTGCACCTACCGGTAATCGGGTTGAATGGCGCATTATGGATTTTTACACCCGCCGGGACGATCTGCTGCACGAGGATTGGGTGCTGGTGGACCTGCTCTATGCTTGCCTGCAAATCGGTGTGGACTTGCTGGAACGGGTCAAGGGGCTTCGCGAGGCCGCCTGATCCCCGCTTACTCTTAATTCGGGCATCCTCTCCAATTGGACCTTACCCAGGCCGGGCCTGCGCGAAATCCGCGCAAGCCCGGTTTTTTTGCATTAACACCCCTAAACAACAAAATGAGGGGGCAGTAAAAAAACAGTACGCGAGCGAAAGAATGTGCCGATAGGTGGGAGTATATTCAAATTCAACTTGACTGCATTCGAAGTCAAAAGCCAAAAATAATCACATAAGTGAGGAGTTCACATGACAGCTAAGCATTTCCTAGCCAAGCAAATTGCGTTGATCACCATGGGTGCTGCGCTGCTGCCGGTGTCGGTATCGGCCGCCGAATCAGATGCAGATACTTGGGCACTGGAAGAGATAATTGTCACAGCCCAGAAACGGCAGGAAGGATTGCAGGATATTGGCCAGTCAGTACAGGCCATCACCGCTGAAGGTATGGACAAAGCGGGTTTGACGGACATTTCCCGTCTTGAGTTGATCGGCGCTGGTATCTCATACGGTACCTATGGCAACGATGCCAAGATTGCCATTCGCGGCACCAATTCAAACAACACCTATGGTGACAATGCCTCGGTGGTGGGCCTGTTTGTAGACGGTGTCTACAAACCCCGAGCTTCTCAGCAGACCCGTGCTTTCTATGATGTGGAGCGTCTTGAAGTCCTGAAGGGCCCTCAGGGAACACTCTACGGTCGTAATACCTTTGGTGGTGCCATTAACTTGCATACCAATCGCCCAGACCTTGAGGAACAGAGCGGCGAACTGGAAGTGACTGCGGCTCGCTTTGGGGTCGTGCGCACTGAGGGTGTGCTCAATATCCCTGTCAGCGATACCTTTGCCCTGCGGGTCGCAGGACTCACCGAACGCAGTGACGGCTGGATCGAGAACAGCGCGGGTAAAGACCTGGGGATTGATGACAATGTCTCCCTGCGGGTTTCTGCGCTGTGGCAGCCAAGTGAGAATTTGGAAGTACTGGCTCGCGTCTCCAGCGCTGAAGAAAAAGGCACTTTTGTAGGCCTCTTTTCCACCGCGGGGATTTGTCGCCCGGTAACGGCTAACGGCCTGACCGACCTCTATGGCGAATTTCTGGACTGCCAGAACCCCCGCAATGGTGCCGGTCTGAGCGAAGTTAGCTATGCCACCCAAGGCTTTTACGATATTGAATACGACTATGTCGAAAATGGCGACTTGACTGAGGACAATGTCACCATCGAAGTGAACTGGGATCTGGACGGCATGGCCTTCAAGTCCATCAGCTCCTATACCGACTTTAAGATGGATGCCGCTGGCGACATTGACTATAGCGGCCAGCCATTCAGCCGTGGCTCCGCCACCGACTACGCTGAGTCCTGGACCCAGGAATTTACTTTGGTGTCCACTGATGACGGTGCGTTGCAGTGGACCGCCGGCATGTACTTCTCCCACGACGAGACTCAGTACGGTTACTACCAGTACAGCCACACGGCGCACGATAACAACCGTATTCAGGTCCCCGACGATAATGGTGTACTGCACACCGTTCAAAGTGGTACCCCAATTGTTGACACCACTACCGTCTACGGCAGCCGTTATGCCGAAGAACTGCGCACGGAGACCGATGTATTTGGTGTCTTCGGCCAGGTGGAATACTCACTCACCGATGAGTTTCGTGTGATTGCCGGTTTGCGTTACAACTCTGAGGATAAGGAGGCCGTTGGCGGTTCCAGTAACTACAGCGGTCTGCCGGACTTCGAGAAGTTCGTGACCTTTGTTCCCCCTTCACCCACCGCACCACTGGCCGGCAGCCCCACCGATCTCTATGTGTTTAATTACAGCTCCGGTGTTGATCGCGTGTTCCCGGAGAAAAAGTACACCGATACCACCTGGCGCTTTGGTCTGGAATACGATATCAACGAAGAGATGATGGCCTACGTCAGTGGCTCCACCGGTTTCCTCTCAGGTGCATTGAGCCACAATGGCAACATCACTGACCCACAGGAGTCGGAATCCTGGGAGCTCGGTTTGAAGAGCCGCTTCTGGGATGATCGCCTGCAGGTTAACCTGGCGGCGTACCACACCGAGTACACCAACCTGTTGACCAGTATCCAGACCGAAATTCCCGGTGGTGGTGTGACCACCACTTCGGTCAACGGTGGTGATATTGAAGCCGACGGCTTTGAAATCGAGCTGTTGGTGTTGCCGATCGAGGGGATGCAAATCGCCTTTAACGCCGCATGGGTGGACGCTGAGTATGGTAAGTTTGGTTCATCTAACCCTTACCAGTTGCAAAATGGTGTAGTGAATAATTTCGTTAACCTGGCGGGTGAGCGTGCGCCGTTTACTCCAGAGTTCAGTTTTAACCTGAGCGCCCTGTACGATATCGAGCTGGGTGACTACGGTGTTCTGACGCCCTCCATTCAGGTTGCCTATTCTGACGATTACTCCAACCATGGTTTCAACCTGCCGAATACTCCGGGTGGCGTGCAGGACTCCTACAGCAAGACGGACTTCCGCCTGACCTGGATCTCACCGGAGGAGAGTTTTGCAATCGAGGCCTTTATCGAAAACATCGAGGATGAAGAGGTTACGGCCCGTTCCACCACCGGTGGTAACGACCGTTTGCAGACCACGCCTCTGTATCCTCAAAACTATGGTTTGAAACTGAAGTACAGTTTCTGATAGATACATTGCCCTCCTGATTGGCGAAATAGCGTCCCCATTTATGGGGCGCTATTTCGTTGTCTACCTGTATAAGCCATCTATACTAACAAAACCCTTAACTTTTACTCCGGGGAATTGAGATGGCTGTTACGCTGGATTTTCAAGATAAAGTGGTTATCGTCGTTGGTGGCACGTCCGGAATTAACCGCGGGATTGCGGAAACGTTTGCCGGGCAGGGCGCCTGTGTGGCAGTGGCGAGCCGCAGCCAGGACAAAGTTGACGACACGGTGGCTTCGCTGCTGAAAGCAGGTGCATCAAAGGCAATCGGTCAGGCCTTCGACGTACGTGACTCAGAAGCGGTTGCCGCGGGGCTCACATTCTTTCATGAGCAACTGGGCGACTTCGATATTCTGGTGTCCGGAGCGGCGGGTAACTTTCCGGCGCTCGTCGCAGATATGTCGGTCAATGCTTTTCGCGCCGTGGTCGAAATTGATCTGATGGGCACCTTGCACGTCATGAAGGCGTCCTACCCATTCCTGAAAAAACCGGGTTGTAGCATCATCAATATTTCGGCTCCGCAAGGCTATCAGCCGAGTGAAGCCCAGGGCCATGTGGGGGCTGCCAAGGCGGGCGTTGATCAGATTACGCGGGTGCTTGCATTGGAATGGGGTAAAGAGGGTATTCGCATCAACTCAGTAGTGCCGGGCTTTATTGCCGATACCGAAGGCATGAAACGTTTATCCGCCAGCGAGGAGTCTCTGGCGGTATCCATCGACTACACACCTCTTAACCGACTGGGCGAGAAAACCGACGTTGCCAATATGTGCCTGATGCTTTCTTCTGAGTTGGCCGGTTTTGTTACTGGACAGGTGATTGAAGTTGATGGTGGTCTGTATCTGCGAGGCTCATCCCTGTTTGGTAAAGCATTGGGTGATATGTTGCGGGCACAGAAAACCTAGCACGATCGGAGACGGAGGTGCTTACCTTCGTCTCTACTGCTGCCAACAACTCAAGGCCGTTTCGGTAACGGATCGTCGATGTCAACGATGCGTCGATCGTAAAAGAAGTGCATTTTAGACTTCAGCTCCTCAGGAAGCTCATCATTGTAGCACTTGCGAATCAACAGTTGGGAAATGATTCGCCAACCCATAGCATTGGTATTAAACAAGGTTTCGCCACAGTGCTTGCAGTAAATGCGTTGCATGCGTTTTGTGGGGTGTTGGAAGGTTGCGGCTTCCTGTTCGCCTGAGGTGAATGTGACCTGATCGGACTCCCACGCGGTTACGGAATGATAGGGAATCTTGAGCAGATCCCTGCAGTCTTCGCAGTGGCAAAAGCCGCGTACTTTGGGCTCGCCTTGCATTGTCAGTTTGACGCTACCGCAGTCGCAAGAGATGTGATGGGTGTCGGACATGGTGGAACTCCGCAATAATCATGACGACCTATTATCCGCTCTGTTGGGGAGGATTCAATTAGTTTACTTTTGGTAACCTGGAGCGCACCCCTTTATTCAATATAGGTCTCCGACCATTCTCGCAGACTGTCCAGAATATCCAGTGCGGTACGGCCAAAATCCGTCAGCTCGTAGGTGACCGCGACTGGCCGGTCGTTAATGACCTTGCGCAGTACCATGCCCTCGCTCTCTAACTCCTTGAGCCGTTGATCCACCATTTTCTTGCTGGCGCCGCCCAGCAATCGCGTCAGGTCATTAAAGCGAACCGGTTCGTCCTGAAGGTGCCAGAGGATGGAGCCCTTCCACTTGCCGCCGATCATGCGCATGCCCTTTTCGATCGCACAGGGCTCTGTGCAGGCGTCCAATACGGTTTTTCTGCCGCGTGCATCGGTTTGTACAACGCCACCCATTGTCGATTCCTCCTGTGATTTTACTCTTGTCGAACTTTCAAACGACCCCGGATTGCAGGTTACCAAAAGTAAACTAATTGAACATGGGTAAAAGGTTACCATAGTATACCTGGCAACAACAATTCACCTGTATTCATTGATCGAATCACCTTAAGAGGTTTACGTTATGAGTAATGTTCTGATTATCAACGCCCACCATCAATACCCGTTTTCCGAAGGTCGCCTGAATGGTGCCCTGGTGCAAATGGCCCAGGAGCTGATTGAAGCCAAGGGGCACCAGACCCGCATAGTGGTGGTTGACGATACCTGGGACGTGGAGCAAGAGTTGGAAAATCACCAGTGGGCCGACATCGTGCTGCTGCAGACCCCTGTGAACTGGATGGGGGTGCCCTGGACTTTCAAAAAGTACATGGATGAAGTCTACACCGCGGGTATGGGCGGCGCCCTCTGCAACGGCGACGGCCGCACGGCGGAAGAGCCCAAAAAGAACTACGGCGCTGGCGGCACCCTTACCGGCAAGAAGTATATGTTGTCGCTAACCTTTAACGCACCCGAAGAGTCATTTAACGACTCTGGCGAATACTTGTTCCAGGGTAAGAGTGTGGACGATTTGTTCTTCCCCATGCATATGAACTTCCGGTTCTTTGGCATGGAAGGGTTGGAGACCTTTGCTTGCTACGATGTGATGAAAAACGCAGACACTGAAAACGATTTTAAGCGTTTCGCCAGTCACATCGAAGCGCAACTCTAAAAGGTCCTGATGACTAACCGGCAACGCCACTGAAACGTTGTTGCCGGATCTTATAATGAGGTCAATGCAACATGAAAACGCTGATGCAATCTCTTGCCTTTGCCACGGCTCTTATAGTCTGCGGTCATGCGCTGGCGGACAAGCTCACCGCCGCTCATACAGCGTCACCGGAATTCTACCAGGTACTTACTGAAAACGAAGAAGTCCTGGTGTTGAAGATGGTGCTGAAGCCAGGTGACGCCGATGCCATGCACCATCACAACAATGAAACCGTTTACTTTGAGCGTGGAGGCACGCTTGCCATCACACTGGAGAACGGCAAAACCATGGTCGTAACGGTGCCCGATGGCCAAGTGATGTGGCACGAGGCCTGGAGTCATCAGGTTACCAATGTCGGCAACACGGAAGTTGTGGCGGTGATCGTTGAGGCCAAAGAGAAGAGGTGACTATGATTTCTCAACTCTATAAACACGATTCACGCCATGCTACCTGGTTGGAGCTGTTTTTCGACCTTGTTTTTGTCGCGGTTATCGGTGTGGTTACCCATGATCTGGCACACACCCACGATGGCCACATCGGTACCGAGCAACTGCTGCGCTTCCCGTTGGTGTTTATTCCCGTGTGGTGGATCTGGATGACCCATACTTTGTTCTCCAATCGCTTTGACAGCGACAGCCGCTACGACCGGATGATTACCCTGGCAGTGATGGGGCTGATGGTGGTGTTTTCCACCTTTGCTGAGAGCAGTATGGGTGAGGGTTTTGTACAATTTGCGTCACTCTATGCCGGAGTTCGACTGATTCTTGCTGCCCAGTATTTCTATGTGCACCACCACTTTCGCGACGAAGTGAACTTCGCCAAGGATATGGGGGCAATTATCGGAGCCGGTGCCCTGGTCAGTCTGCTGTCGGTGGCTTTTGATGGCACGCTTCGGTATCTGGTTTTCTATGGCGGCATCGGCCTGGATATATTTCTGCAAGCTATATTGCAGAAGAAGACCCTGACTCGCCCTGTGGATCGCAAGCATCTGGTGGAACGTATCGGTCTGTTGGCGATCATTATTCTGGGCGAATCGGTGATTGCCATGGTGGCAGCGCTGAGTGAAGTCGAATGGACGAAGACGGCCATACTCAGTTCCGTATTCGGTTTCGCATTGCTGGGGTCCATTTGGTGGATCTACTTCGACAGTTTCGAAACCATGGAACGCAGCCAGAGGCTTGATGCGCCCAACCTGCTGGTGTTCAGCCATCTGTTCTTGTGTATGGGGCTGTTGATACTGGCCAATCTGATTCGACACTCAATTTTGGGGGATCTGGATCGGCCAACCTTCGGTTTGTTGGCCATCGTGGGTCTGGTGTTTTTCTATCTCGGTAAACAGATTCCCTACTGGTACGCCTTTCCACCATGGCGCAAAGCCATTGTGGGTAATACCGTGATCTGTGTGTCAATCACCATTGCCAGTTCGTTCATGCCGGCCATTGAGTACTCCCTGGTGGGTATGACACTTGGCATGATGGTCTATGTTGCGCTCACGCATCTGAGAGTGCTCAGCGTCGATGTGGATGATTATCTGGACGCACACGCCTGATTAATCTGCCAAAGGCGGTTACTTTTTTCCGACCAGTCACTTTTTGGTGACTAATTGTGGAGAGTGCCGCCTCTTCATTATCCTTCTCTCACTTAACAATCACACCCTCCTTTCGAAAGATGTCAGCCATGATTGAATTTAGATTGAATGGCAAGTTGGTCAAAACTGCTGCCAGTAAAGATACCCCGTTACTCTGGATTATTCGTGACGAGTTTAAGCTTAAAGGTACCAAGTTCGGTTGCGGTATCGCCATGTGCGGTGCCTGTACCGTGCATGTGGATGGCAATGCCATACGCTCTTGTTCATATCCCCTGGAGTTGGCACAGGGTGCCGAGATCACTACTATCGAAGGCCTTAACAACACCCACCCCATGCAAAAAGCCTGGGTCGAAGAGCAGGTGCCACAGTGCGGTTACTGCCAATCCGGCCAAATTATGCAGGCGGCAACCTTGCTCAGTTACAACCCCAATCCCTCCGATGAGGATATTGTTAACCACATGAGTTCCAATCTATGTCGCTGTATGGCATACAAACGCATTCACAAAGCTGTAAAGCGTGCAGCCAACGATAATGCCGTGGCAGTTTATGACCCTGCAGGCCACCAAGATTCTCTGGAGGCTTGATATGACATCCATCAAACAGGCTCGCTATCAGTCCGCCAATGTGTCGCGGCGTAATTTCCTGATTGGTTCCGTGGGCGCTTCTGTCATGATGGCGTTTGCGCCTTCGGCTCTTGCTGCCACGGCTACGGCGCAGCAGTCCCTGGCGGACAAAGTGTTTTCCCCCACCATCTGGTTCGAAATCGATGCCACTGGCAAGGTCCTGATCAATATCGCCAAGGCGGAAATGGGACAACACGTAGGCACCGCACTGGCTCGTATCATAGCGGATGAGCTGGGTGCTGACTGGGAGCAGATGGAAATTCGCCATGTAGACACAGATCCCAAGTGGGGTTACATGATCACCGGCGGTTCCTGGTCGATCTTCACGTCTTACAAGCCGTTGTCTCAAGCCGGCGCTGCGGGCCGCATGGCCTTGATTGAAGCAGGTGCTGAACTGGCCGGTGTCGAAGCCTCAGACTGTGACACGGAAGGCGGTTGCGTGGTGACTCCAAAGGGTCGACTCCAATTTTCAGAGATAGTGCAAAAGGGGCACTTTAACCGCAACTTTTCCCAGGAGGAAATGGCCAAATTACCTCTGAAATCAAAGTCTGCACACAAACTGATTGGGAAAGACTTTAAGGCCTTGGACATTCCCGCCAAAACCAATGGTAGTGCGAAGTACGGTATCGACGTCGAAATTGATGGCATGATATACGCACGCCCGATCCTGCCACCGACGCGTTATCGCAGCAAGGTAGTGTCTGTGAATGACAGCGGTGCGAAATCCTTGCCGGGTTATCTGGGTTTTGAGATTCTGGAAGACCCCAGCGACACCCTTCAGGGTTGGGTATCGGTTCTGGCTCGGGACTATCCTACGGCCATCAAGGCGGCAGACGTTATCTCGGTCAATTACCAGGCGGGGTCCAGAGCCGATATCAATGAGCAGCAAATACTGTCGGAGGGCGAGCGACAAGTCAACGAAACTTCAGAGGGGGTACTATTTGTTGACGAGGGTAATGTTGATCGCGCGAAACAAGATGCCAGTAATCATTTGAGTGCAATCTATCGCACCAATACGGCTCTGCACTTCGCGTTGGAGCCCATGAATACGACCGCGGAGTTAAAGCAAGGTATTTGGCATATTCATGCAGGTAACCAGTGGCAGTCACTGACACTTCCGGTATTGGCCAAGGCGCTGCAGGTGGACGAAGACAGGATTGTGATGCACCAGTATTACCTGGGTGGCGGTTTTGGTCGTCGGCTCTACGGAGACTATATGATCCCGGCGGCACTGACAGCCAAGCAAACCGGCAAGCCCGTAAAGTTGATTTTCACCCGCGCCGATGATTCCCGTTTTGACCAAGTGCGTTCACCATCGGTTTCCGGATTTGAAGCCAGTCTGAATGACAATGCACTGACCGGTTTAAACACGGCCCATTCTTCGGGTTGGCCGACTCTGGACATGGCGCCAGGTTTTATGCCCGAGAGCCTGGACAAAAAGGGCAAGTTCGATCCTTTCTCCGCCAGTGGCGCCGATCATTGGTACAGCATGCCGAATCACCGGGCGCGGGTGATCAACAATACTCTGGCGCAAGAGACATTCCTGCCGGGTTGGCTGCGATCGGTGGGACAGGGTTGGATTGTCTGGGGGCTGGAATCCTTTATCGACGAGATCGCTCACAAAACTGGGCGTGACCCGATTGAATTCCGTTTGTCTATGCTGGATGGAAAAGGCAAACAAGCGGGCAAGGCACCGGAGAGTGTCGGTGGTGCCCTGCGTTTGAAAAACACACTGGATGTACTAAAGCAGCGCATTGGTTATGGCAATAAACTACCGATAAATGAAGGCGTTGGCGTTGCCGTTACCGCTGGACAGGAGCGCACCATGCCCGCCTGGATCGCCACGGCGGCGCATGTGCATGTAAATCGACAGACGGGCAAAATCACGGTCAAAAAAATCACCATGGTTGTCGATGCAGGGTTGATCGTGCATCCCGATGGTGCGCTTGCTCAGCTGGAGGGTAGCGCCTTTTGGGGTGTCAGTCTGGCGCTGAACGAATTTACCGAGTTCGAAAAGGGGCAGGTCAAAGACGTCAACCTCAACAGTTACTTGCCTTTGCGAATGAACGAGATTCCGGAGCTGGATATTCATTTTGTCGAAAGTGAAGAGGTACCGACCGGACTGGGTGAACCCGGTGTGATTGGCATCGGCCCCGCGATAGGCAACGCGGTCTATCAGGCCGTTGGTGTGCGACTGCGTGATTTGCCGATGAAAGCCCAGCATGTGCTGAATGGTCTGACGGCGGAGGTGACATCCTGATGAACAGATTACTTATGCTACTGTTAGTGGCAGTAGGCGCATTGATCGGCAATGGTGCCACGGCCGATGCCTATCAGGTGTTTAAGAACGAGGCTTCTCCTGAAAACGCCTTTCGATATTTACACCAGGTGGCCACACATCCCCGTTGCGCCAATTGTCACGGTCAGGAAATTGATGGCGTTCACCGACCCACGGTCGGTGATGACCGACGTCGGCACCCCATGAACATCAGTGCGGCCAACAATCTGCAGCTGATGTTCGCCAACTTTCAGTTTCAACCCGTGCCGAAATCCGATAAACCGGTTAACTGCCGCAGCTGTCATCAAACAAAAAATGGCAGTGCCCCCGGTATGCCACCGGGGGCCGCCAACAATTTGATGCCGGGCTTTGTTTGGCACATGCCGCCCGCCACTATGGTTGTTCCGGTGGGGATCGAGCCTCATGAACTTTGCGAAAACTGGCTCAATCCGGCCAAAAACAGCTTTCTGGCGTTTCGCGGCAGCCGTAATGATATGAAAACCTTCAAAAAGGAATTCGTGCACCATGTGCACGATGACCCTCTGATTCGCTGGGCCTGGCAGCCGGGGCCGGGCAGAAGCTCAGCGCCGGGAACCCATAAGGATTTTGTAATGGCAATGAAAATCTGGATTCAGGGTGGGGCGCCCTGTCCAGATTAATGAATATTTCGACATGGATCAAAAACAAGGTTTTTTGAACCATGCCCATTTTTGGAACCGCCACAAACTAATCCACTGTGTCGGTCTCAAATCCACCCCTTCTGAATCTGGCAGGCGAAAACCCGGTCCAGGACTTAAAAGCGCGAATAAATGCCGCCGGCTCTGAATAACCTATACGGATTGCCACCTCTTCAATGGTCAAATCCGGATCGTTCAGGGCACGCATGGCAACGTCGCGTTTTACCCGAGACTTTATGCTGTTGTAGCTGGTTCCCTCCTTGGCCAGGCGGCGGCGAATGGTTTGAGGGCCCAGGTCCAATAACGCTGAGACTTCTTGCAGGTTGGCGATGACGTTTCTGGTTGTGTACTGTTGCTTGATTAACTTTCTTATCACCCGGCTGGTTTCTCCCTGTACGTCCTGGGGCAGAAAGAGATCCAACGGTGCGCGCTGGTAATAGGCTTCGGCATCGGTTTCGTTTTGAATCACGGGTAGATCCAGGTAGTGCCTGTCAAAGACAAGGCGATTGATGTCACCGTGATATTTGACGACGGCGCCGTAATAGATATGCTTGTATTCCCGTCGATAGAGGCGGGGTTCGTGGTCCAGCTCGAGACTGTCCACTACAATCAACTCATCGCAAAGCCAATTGGATAGGCGGTGGATGATGGCGATGATCATGTCTACGGCGACGTTATTGCGAAAGCGGACGCCGGAATTGCGTACCAGATGAATTTCTGAAAACTGTTGTCTGTTTACTAATTTTGTTTTCAAATCCGGCAAGAAAAGATTGTTGAATTCAAAGAAACGCTGAAGGGCCTCCCCCAGGGTGGGCTGCTGTACGGCATTTAATATCGCCATGCGAAAATATCCCACGGGCAGTGGTCTGCTCAGCAGACCCATATACTCATCACCCATCAAAAATCCACATCGACGAATCAGCTTAACTGCATTGGCAACCGGTACTCTTCCCTGTCGAGTAATAAATCTATCCGGTTTTATATCGCAACGTTGTAAAAGGGAATCAATGTCCACATTTGATTCTCTCGCAGTGGAAAGAAGGTCTGAGAGGATCGCTGTACGGATTCCGATGTCTTGCTTGTCTTGGCCGGATTTCATTGCAATGGCATTCAAGTTAATGAGCGGGGATGTCGAGGTGTAACATTTTATCAATTGTTCCTGGTTGCTCATATCATAGTCAAGCAGGGTCTGATTCCACTAAAGTGGCACCGAGCGTTTTGCTTGATAACCATTATAAGAATATCAGAGAACAAATAGCTACGACATTCTAGAGAGGTTAGTTTGATGATTCGATGGCAGCCTTCCAAACAATTCACAGTGATGCAGTTCTCTCTGCAGTAGTAGCAGTTGGCCTCCCCATGGGAGGCACTTTTTCCAAAAATTCACCAAAAATAGAGCTTCTCCGGGGAGAGATATGAATAAATGCCTTATGGCAATGGCGGCTTTTTCGGCTGCCTGTGCCAACGTCAATGCCTTTCAATTCGATACGTCCAGTGACTGGGAAATACGTTGGGATAACACTGTCAAACTGAACCTGATGTCGCGGGTCGCCTCCCAGGATGAAGATGTGTATACCCCTCGCGCGGGTGCTGCCTGGTATCTGGCAGATGATTCCGATCTGTCGGTGGATCGTTCTGGCCTGGGTTTGATCAGTACACGAGTTGATGTTCTGTCCGAGTTCGATGTTATTTTCAAAGACAATTTCGGATTCCGAATCAGCGCATCCGGGTGGTACGATCATCAGTACAAAGATTCTGATCACCCCGTCGATCGCAGCTTGTCGTGGGCGTCTGCTAGCGTTTCTCCGGGGGAGTACTCCGATGCAGCACAGGATCTTCACCATTCCGATGCCGAGATTCTGGATGCCTTCTTCTTTGGCAGCTGGGATATTGGGGAGAGTTCGCTGGGCCTGCGTGCCGGCCGTCATACTATCTATTGGGGGAACAGCCTGCTGGCCACGGGAGCTATTGCAGGCGTTGGTGGAGCCATGGCCGCGTTGGATTTCTCCAAGTCCCTCTCCGTTCCTGGCAGTGAAGCCAAAGAGTTGTTTATTCCTTCCGCGAAACTGTCCGGGGTGTGGCAGCTGTCTGACAATATCACTCTCAACGCCTATTACAGCTTCGAACACCAGCGCTATCGCATGCCGGAAACGGGCACCTTTTTTAGCCCGGCTGAAGGCCTGACAGAAGACAGCGAGTTTATCACCGTCACGCCCGGTAGTCCGTTTGCCGTGGGAATGCGAATGCGCAACGACAAAACCGAGAGTGACGAGTGGGGAATCAATCTTCAGTACTACATTGAGCGATGGGGGCTGGAGACTTCCTTTATCTATCTGAACTACGTCGACAAAAATCTACACGGCCTGCACGCGGGATTTGATACCGGCCAGTTGGCCGCGGTTCAGGCTCAGGCGGGCAACCCGGTGGCGGGTGCCCTGTTGCAGGGCTGGGCAGGTGGCTGTTCAGCCGGTGTACTGCAGCCTTGCCCACCCAACGCGCCGGAGATCAATGTTGAAGCGGGCAATATTGTGACCGGCCAGGCCGGATGGATTTTCAAAGACGATATTGACTTGTTCGCGATTTCCCTGGCAAAAGAAATCAACGGTATCAGCGTCGGCGCGGATATAGTTCTACGCAAGAACGCTCCTATCGCCCCGGATCTTGCCAACTCACTGAGACGCTTTTACGGTGCGCCGACCCCCTTTGTTGATAGTATCGAAGGCGCCCTTGGTCTCGGCCATATTCCCGGTAGCTACGACGACTACAATTCCGGAAACTTCCTTGGCGCCCAAGGTGATATCTGGTCAGTGGTCCTTAATGGCCTTGGTTTATTGAATGACAACGGTTTCTGGGAAGGTGGGTCCTATCTGCTGGAGGCGACCTTCCAGATGTTGGACGACTGCAATGCAAACTGTGGTCTGGTGGATCATCGTGTATACGAAAATCGAGTTGTCAGCACCATTGGCGCTGTATTCAAGCCTACCTGGTATCAAGTCTATCCAGGGTGGGACCTGAGCGTGCCCATGAGTCTTTCTTACACCATTGATGGTGAAAAAAGCCCCTTTTCTTTCGGTGGTGACGAGGAGCGCGGCAGTGCCAGTCTCGGAATTGTCCTCGATATCGATCAAACCTGGATCCTATCAGCGAGTTACAACGCTTTCTTTGGTCCGGTCAACGCCGGGTTGGGAGGACTCTTGAAAGATCGTGACAACTTGTCGCTGACTCTAAAGCGCTCGTTCTAAAAAACATAAACATATACGGCTGTATTGAGAGGTACTAACGATGATACAAAGAAGAATGTTGACGGCCCTGTGCCTGACCGGCGCCATGATCAGCGGCGCTATGGCTGCAGTTTCCACTGATCAGGCTTCGCGCCTGGGTAAGGACTTGACGCCCATGGGGGCGCAAGCATCAGGTAACGCCGACGGTTCTATCCCTCCATGGAATCCCAAAGGTTCGCCCATACCGGATAATTTTGTGGCGGGCTCCGACAACTATGTCAATGCCTATCCCGATGACAAAGTCCTGTTTACCATTGACCAGAATAATTACAAAGAACATGCCGACAATCTTACACAGGGCTCCCTGGCCATGTTTGAAAAATTGGGCGGCGATGGTTTCAGGATGCAGGTATATCCCAGTCGTCGTGACTTCGTAACGCCGGACTGGTTGTACGACAACACGCTGAAGAACGCTACCAACGCCACTTTGGAAGATAACGGACAACGTATCGCGAATTCTCTGCCTGGAGTACCCTTTCCAATCCCGGAAACAGGGTTGGAAGTGCTCTGGAATCACCTTACACGTTATCTGACTGATCACTCGGTCACCTACGACACCTACTATGTGAATGCCAATGGAAAGCCCATTTTGTCTACAACCGGTTATATGACTAACGTCTTCTCGATGTACAAAACTCCGAATAAGTTGATGGACGATACGCCCTGGTTGAAGTTACGACTCAACTACAAGGCTCCGACCCGACGGGCTGGCGAGATTCTGCTGGTGCATGAACCGGGTGCGGATTTTACCGAAGGCAAAGGCCGCAAGGCGTGGCAGTATTTGACCGGGCAGCGGCGCGTGCGTTTGGCACCGGCGGTTTCCTTCGATACACCCAATCCCGCCGTTGCCGGTACCTCTACCTATGACGATGCCTTTATTCTGAATGGGTCGCCTGAACGTTTCGATTGGAAACTGATTGGTAAGAAAGAGATGATGGTTCCCTACAATTGCTACGATTTCGTTTTCCAGACGGAAGTCAAAGATGCGCTGGGTGAAAAGTTTCTGGACCCGGAGCTGATTCGCTGGGAGAAACATCGTGTGTGGGTGGTGGAAGCGACACTCAAGGAAGGCAAGCGTCACCTCTATGCCAAGCGTCGTCTCTATATCGATGAGGACAGTTGGCAAGCACTGGCCGCCGAAAACTACGATGGACAGGGTGATTTGTGGCGCGTGCAGTTCGCCTATGGTGCCAACCTGTACGACATCAAGTCCAACTATCATTTCGCCTATGGAGCTTATGATTTACTCCAGGGTATTTATAACATCAACACCAAACCCGCTCCGGGTGGCTTCCGAACCGGTGTCAATCAGAACGCAAAGTACTTCACCGCCAAAGGCCTGGCCCGTGGTGGCGTGCGCTAAGCGCGCACCACTGGATATAACACAGGTCATTGGATTTGTAAGCAAGGCAATACCGAAACTTTGCTGAGGCTTTGTGCATTAACTGGCAGGTGCCGGTTAATGCATGTGAACCCAATTAGTAAACGGAAGCAGTGCTATGCCTCATACACGAACGTCTCATACACGAACGTCTCATACACGAACGTCAGATACGCGAGTCCTGATCGGAACCTTGATACTCTTGATGCTGGCGCCCTGGCAGGGGAGCTGGGCGAAGGATTTCGACGTTCTGAACTTGCCTGCCGTGCGCAGCGAAATTGCCACAGAGTCGCTGGTCTATTCAATCCGCAAGTTCCACGGACGCATTTACGCGACGGGTATTCAAGGCCACATCCTGTGGTCAGAGGACGACGGAGAAACCTGGACCCAGGCTCAGGTGCCGGTTCGCAGCAGCATTCTCGATATTCATTTTCCTACTCCGGACAAAGGCTGGGCGGTGGGCCACGAAGGGTTGATTCTACACTCCGTCGATGCTGGTAAAACCTGGGAAAAACAATATGACGGTCTGCGTTATGGTACTGAGGGATTGGCCTATTATCAAAAGCTGGCGCTTCAATACCCGCGGGACCCGTACTATAGCTATCTGGTGGAGGAGATGCAGTTTGCCATTGAGCAGGGAGCCGACAAGCCTTTGTTCAAGGTATATTTTCACAGCGATACCCACGGCCATGCCTTTGGTGCCTACGGGATGCTGCTGCGTACTCGGGACGGAGGACAAAACTGGGAACATGTGCTCCATGCCACCGAAAATGACTCGTTTTATCACTTGTTCGACTTTGCTCCTTTACCAGAGCCAGGCCGCTTCTTCATTGCCGGTGAAGCGGGTTTGTTGATGATCGGAGACAGTAACCGTCGCAAGGCGGTACGTGTAGAGAATGTGCCCTGGGAGGGCAGTTTCTTTACCAGCGTGGCGGCAGCCGACGGGCGTATTGTGCTGGGTGGGCTGCGTGGTCGCCTGTTCAGTACCGCCGATGAGGGCAAGAGCTGGTCTGAGGCTCAGAAACCCGCGTCCAGTTCACTGGTGGATTCTGTACGTCTGGCGGACGGCCGTCTCGTGTTTGCCGGTATGGCAGGGGACCTCCTGGTCAGTAGCGATCACGGCACATCTTTCAGCCGCCTGCCGATCAGCAGTGGCACGAGGGTTTATACCCTGGCCGAAGGACCGTCCGGCACTTTGCTGGTGGGTGGGCCCGACGGCATCCACAAGCTGACACTTCCACAGTAAGATTCAATCATCCGAGAAGCTATCATGGCGCATGCATCAGAGTCAGATCTGCCGATTATTTCGGATCTGAACAAGTTCGATTTTAACTCCGGAACCTGGCTGGAGAAACTGGTTTTCAACAATCGTGGAATAGTGATGGCCCTGTGTGGGTTGGTCACAGTCTTTCTCGGTTTTTACGCGACACAGATTGATCTCAGGGCCGGCTTTGAGAAAACCCTGCCCAAGGCGCACCAATACGTTGTCAACTATCAGGAGAACCGCGACGATCTCAAGGGGTTGGGCAACAACTTGCGGGTAGTTGTGGCGGTGGACGAGGGGACGCTGTTTACCCGAGAGAACCTCAAATTCCTTGAGCAGGTGAACGACGCCATTTTCTATATTCCCGGTGTTGACCGCAACGGCATGAAATCCCTGTTTACCCCCAACACTCGCTGGAGGGTGGTCACGGAGCAGGGCTTTGAGGGGGGGCCGGTTATTCCCGGAGATTTCGATGGTTCAGAGCGGTCCATTGCAGAAGTCAAACGCAATATCCTGCGCGCGGGAATCGGCGGCGATCTGGTTGCAAATAATGAGAAGTCCGCCGCCATTATTGTTCCTCTGTTGGAGATTAATCCTGAAACTGGAGAGCGTCTTGACTACGCCCGGCTGAGTGAAAAACTGGAGGAAATTCGCAAAACCTTTACAGAGAATGATACCAATCGATCCATCCACATTATCGGTTTTGCCAAGCTGATCGGTGATTTGATCGATGGCCTGATGGCGGTTATGGGTTTCTTTGCCCTAGCGGTGATTATCGCCACCGTATTGCTAAACGGTTATACCCGCTGCCTGCGTTCCACCGTTATGGTGATCGCCTGCACTTTGGTCGCCGTGGTATGGCAGTTGGGTATTCTCGCGCTGTTGGGATTTGAGCTGGACCCGTTTTCCATTCTGGTGCCATTTTTGGTGTTCGCCATTGGCGTGTCTCACGGTGCCCAGAAACTCAATGGTGTACTACAGGACATCGGGCGGGGTGCGCACCCGTACGTTGCCGCCCGCTATACCTTCCGCCGTCTGTTTATTGCCGGAGTGACCGCGCTCTTGTCTGACGGCGTTGGTTTTGCGGTGCTGATGATCATTCAGATTCAGGTGATCCAGGATCTGGCCATTACCGCGAGTATTGGCGTTGTGGTGCTGATTTTTACCAACCTGATTCTGATTCCCATTGTATTGTCATACACCGGTGTCGGGCGCAAGAGTGTTATTCGCGCCCAGCGTCCCCCCAAGAGCCAGCAGGATATGCATTGGCTATGGCGCTTTCTGTTGCTGTTTACACGCCGGGGGCCGGCCGCCATGGCTATTGCCGTGAGTGTGGTGCTGGCCGTGATTGGGCTGGTGGTTGCCCAGGACTTGCAGATCGGTGATCTCGACAAGGGCGCTCCAGAACTGCGCCCGGACTCCCGTTACAACCGGGATGTGGCCTTTATGATTGAAAACTATTCTGTGAGTACAGACGTGTTTGCAGTAATCGTCAAGACCGCTGCCGATGGTTGCATTGATCACGAAGGATTGAGTCTGGCCAATGAGTTGGAATGGCGTCTGCGTCAAGTGGAAGGTGTGGAAGACGTCCGTGGCCTTAACGTGCGGACCCGCGAAATCATGATGGGGATCAATGAGGGCTTTCCCAAGTGGCAATCACTGTTCCGCAACCAGGACACCATGAACTATGCCATCAGTGAACTGGTGACTCTTGAATATGTTGACCCGGCCTGTTCGATCTGGCCGATGCAAGTTTATCTCGCTGACCACAAAGCGGCGACACTGACCCGGGTGGTGGAAACCCTGGAACAATTCAAGGCGGACTGGGGTGGCGTCGATAAGATCGAATTCCTTGGGGCTGCGGGCAGTTCCGGGTTCGAGGCTGCCACTAATATCGTCGTGAAGAAGGCCAACCACGAGATGTTGTTCTATGTCTATGGCGCCGTCATTGTGCTGTGCCTGCTGACGTTTCGTTCGGTGCCCGGCGTGGTGTGCGCGGTTTTACCGCTGATGCTGACGTCGATACTTTGCGAGGCACTGATGGTATGGCTGGGCATGGGCGTCAAGGTCGCAACCCTGCCGGTCATCGCCCTGGGTGTGGGTATCGGTGTGGACTACGCCCTCTATGTTCTGACCGTGATCCTCGCCAAGGAAAAACAGGGCAAGGACCTGACTACAGCCTATTACGAGACTCTGAACTTTACCGGCCGGGTGGTGGCCCTGATCGGAGTCACGCTGGCGGCCGGAGTCATCACCTGGGCCATGTCGCCGATCAAATTTCAGGCGGACATGGGCATCCTGCTGACCTTTATGTTCATTTGGAATATGTTTGGGGCGCTGATTCTGATGCCGGCTCTGGCAACGTTTCTGGTTAAGTCCAAGCCAGGTAAAGCTCCGGAAGAATCCGCAGCTACGCTGGTTCCTGCAGAACAGAATGGACGCTAAGGTGGGACGTCAGGTGTTATCTATGTTTTCAACCAAGCTTCATAAGCCTGAGATCGCCATGCGTCAGGCATCCTGCTACGAAGAGTGGCAACAGGCCGCCATTGCCCATGATGCGGCGAGCGGCAACCAGCGCTGGAAACGAATGGACCAGTCGAAACATTTTGACTACCGTTCGATCCGGCTGCGTCTCGATCAGCTGCGGCAATTGCGTGCTCGCCAGGATTACCCTGGCCTGCTGTTTGTGCTTAACGAGGGTATTCACGGCAACGTCGACGGTATGGGCAGCCCGCTGCTATACCAGCGGGCCAAATTCGGCACCAAGCAGTTGATCGAGGATTACGTTAGCGAGATCACTGAATCCCTGGAGCTACTGGCCGGCCAGGACCACGACAATATTGGTCGCGAGGAGAAACTGGACTTCTTTCACCGGGCGCAGCACTGCTTTGGACGGTCTGCGTTGATGTTCAGCGGTTCGGGGATGTTGGCCTATTTCCATATTGGGGTCGCCAAAGCCTTGTGGCAGCAGCAACTGCTGCCGGATATTCTATCGGGCTCCAGTGGTGGTTCCATTATCGGCAGTATTCTGGCAACCCACAGCGACGAGGAATTACAGCGGGTATTCAGCGCGGAAAACCTGGTTTATGAACTTGACGCCACGAAGTCCCACAAGGGCATCTTGCGTCGGTTGGGACCAAAGTTGATGCAGGTCGATGACATCCGCTCCATGATAGAACGCCTTGTTCCGGATATGACTTTTCAGGAAGCCTGGGAAAAGACCGGACGCTGGATGAATATTTCCATTGCCCCTGCGGAAACGCACCAGACATCACGTTTGTTAAATGCGATTACCACACCGAATGTACTCATGCGCGAGGGAATTCTTGCCTCCTGCGCGCTTCCAGGTGTGTATCCATCCGTCACCTTAATGGCGAAGGACAAGCACGGTGAGAAAAAGCAGTACCTGCCCTCTCGTCGCTGGGTGGACGGTGCTATCAGTGATGACTTGCCTGCGAAACGGTTGGCCCGCCTCTATGGTGTTAATCACTATATTGCCAGCCAGACCAACCCCTATGTGATTCCGTTTATCAGTGACAGCAAGCGCAGTCGCCGTAGCAGCGCGGCGATCAAGAGAGCGGCCTACAAAACCGCGAAAGAGTGGTTAAACGCCTCGGCTACGGTTGTTCACCGGCCCCTGGCCAGGCACCCCCGTGTCAGCCGCGTCACCAATACTGCACTGGCGATTCTCAATCAGAATTACATCGGCGATATTAATCTATTGCCGCCTTTTCGATTTCGCAATCCCGGTCGCTTGCTGGCAGCACTCTCCAGGGAAGAGATCCACGATCTCATCGATATGGGCGAACGTTCCGCCTGGCCAAAAATTGAAATGATTCGGGTGCAGACCCGTATCAGCAGAACATTGAACCGAATTGTCCGGGACTACGAACAAACAGGGCACTCCGAACCCACAGATAACGACTTAACATACTCACAGGAGGCGTAAACATGAATTATTTCGTCACAGGGTTGACAGGTTTCATCGGCAATCAATTGCTGCAAAACCTCTGTCGACGTGAGGGTACAATCTACGCCCTGGTACGACCTGGATCGGAAGGCAAGATCAAGGATCTGCGTCACAAACTTAATATTCCCGACCAAAAACTGGTTATTGTCGAGGGAAATCTGTCGGAGCCTTTGTGCGGTGTAGAACCGCATGTGCTGGCGCAGATAAGGGGAGGCGTTGACGGCTTTTACCATCTTGGCGCTATCTATAGTCTGACGGCGGATGCCGATTCCCAGAGAGCCGCGAATGTCAATGGCACGCGCGAGGCGATCCGTTTGGCGGAAGCACTGGACGCCCGTTGCTTTCATCATGTCAGCTCGATTGTCGCGGCTGGTTTTTATCAGGGAACATTCACCGAGGATATGTTTGACGAAGCGGTGGACGTGGAAAGGAACGCGTACTTTCATACCAAGCACCTGGCGGAAGGCCTGGTTCGGCACAAGTGTCACATACCCTGGAGAATATACCGTCCTGGAGCTGTGGTGGGGCACTCGGTCAGTGGCTGGATCAACAAGGTGGACGGCCCCTACTATTTCTTTCCGCTATTGGACAAAATTTCAGAGGTGCTGCCACGGTGGTTTCCGCTGCCCAAATACCAGGGTAATCAGCTCAACATCGTGCCCGTGGATTTCGTCGCCGATGCCCTCGACCATATCAGCCATCAACCGGACCTCGACGGTAAATGTTTCCACTTGACGGACCCCGATCCACTTTTGTTGGGTGACTTGCTTAATGAGTTCCTGAAAGCTGCCAAAGGTCCGCTGATGAAGCTGGACCTGCCGCTGGATCGTGCCATGGATTTCCTGCCGGCGGGAGCTCGTTCCCTGGCGGGCAACAGGAAGGTGTTCGAGCGGGTCAAGGAGCAGGTCGCCGAGAATCTCAATATACCCAAGGAGGTTCTTTTAACCGAGAGCCTGAATACCCAATATGATTGCAGCAATACCCTGCAGGCGCTGGAAGGCAGTGGCATTGAAGTCCCGGCATTAAAAACCTACGCGGCTCGACTGTGGCACTATTGGGACCAGCACCTGCACCCCGACCACAATTTGCCGCGCAGTATCGAGGACGCCGTAGCTGGACGAACGGTGTTGATCACAGGCGGTTCAGAGGGAATTGGCAAGCAGGTGGGAGTAGACTGCGCAGTGGCCGGTGCCAGGGTTATCCTGGTGGCTCGGACACAGTCGAAGCTGGACGCCGCCGTGGAGGAGATCCGTGCCGCTGGAGGTGATGCTCACAGCTACTCCTGCGATCTGTCTGATCTCGAAGCTTGTGACCGGATGATTGATCAGGTGTTGTCTGATCACGGTCATGTTGATGTGCTGGTCAACAACGCCGGTCGTTCCATCCGCCGATCTCTATCGCTGACCTATGAGCGCTTTCACGATTTCGAGCGGGTCATGCAAATCAACTATTTTTCAGCCATCAGGCTGGCGATGAGACTTCTGCCCTCCATGGCGGAAAGAGAACAGGGCCATATTGTCAATGTCTCCAGCATCGCTGCACTGACTCGGGGTACGCCCAGGTTTTCATCCTACGTGGCGTCCAAAAGTGCCTTGGATGCCTGGTCTGATTCGGCCGGGGTGGAGTATCGCCATAAGAACATCGCATTCACCAATATTCATATGCCATTAGTCAGGACCGGTATGATTGAAGCCACTACATCATACCGCAATGTCCAGACACTGACGCCGGAGCAGGCTTCGGAGCTGGTGTGCGAGGCGATGGTCGACAGACCGATGGAAGTGAATACCCTGACTGGAAACATCACTCGCCTGCTCGGTACCCTGGCGCCAGAGTTGCACAAACTGGTGTTTGCCACGGTATACCAGTTGACCGATGATTCCGCCGCCGCCAAAGACAGTGCCAAGCACTCGTCGACCGCTGATCTCTCAAGTGTTGCCCAGCAGGCGGTTGATGCCCTCAGCTCACTGGATCTGGATGCCGAAACCCTGGAGGGTATATCGGAGCTGCTAAAAGGTCATCACACCTGATCCACGTCAATTCACAAGGGAGAGAGCGAATGCAACTGTCTATCGCCGATACCGCCTGGCTGGCCATGGAGACGGAAGATACGCCGATGCACGTCGGCGTGCTGGCCGTATTTCGAAAGCCGGACAATGCCGCAGCAGACTATGTCAGCCAGTTGGTCGAACAATTGGGTTGCCGTCGGGATTGGGTGGCACCTTGGAATTGCCGCTTGCGCCATCCGGGTCTGTCAGCATGGAATACACGCCTGATCGAGGATCGTAACGTCGAACCCGGATACCACCTGCGCCGCTCGGCGTTGCCGCATCCAGGCGGTGAACTTGAGCTGGGTCGTATGGTCTCCCACCTGCACAGCGTCGCCCTGGATCGGCGGCGACCATTGTGGGAACTGCACATTATCGAGGGACTGGCGCACGAACGCTTTGCGTTCTACCTGAAAATACACCATCTGCTGATCGGAGATGTGAATGCCATCCCCCTGTTGATGGAACATCTGTCCAACAGCGCTGATATAACAGATGTGCAACCGCCATGGACGCAACCGATTGCTAACGCCAAGCCCACGTCAGGTGGGATTGGGCTGAATTCTCTGACCGGCCTGGGCAAGGCCGGCGTCGGGTTATTGCGCACCAGTGTGTCACGGCAGGAGCCAGGCAGCTTCGTTGCTCCCGGCGGTGTCCCGAGGTCCACGCTCAACCGCAGGATCAATCATCAGAGGCGCGTTGCCACCCAGCAGTTTCCCAGCCGCCGTATCGCCAGTCTTGCCCGCGCCACCGACAGTACCGTCAACGAATTGTTGACCTACCTCTGCGGCAGTGTTTTGCGTCGTTTCTTCAAGGAGTATAACGCTTTACCTGATGAGTCTCTGGTCGGGGTAGTACCGGTATCTTTGCAGGAACGCAGTGAACGGGTGCCAGGCAATGCCATCGCGGGTATCCGGGTGGCTTTGGGGACTCACATTGGTGATCCTATAAAGCGTTTACAGGCGGTTAAACTGTCGATAGCCCAGGCGCGCGCGGATCGTCAGTCGCTGCCCGAAGGCTCGGTGGTGCCCTACGTAATGTTGCGTTCGGCGCCGCTGTTCGCAAGTCAGACACCCGTTGTGGGTCGTATGATTCCGCCCCTGTTTAACCTGAGAGTGTCCAGCACTGAATCCTGTGAGGAGCCGCGTTATATCATGGGTTCTCGGCTGGAGGCCGTGTATCCCCTGAGTCAATTGCTTCAATACAGTGCCCTGAGCATCGATTGTGTCAGCTATGCCGGACGACTCAATATTGGTTTTACCGGCGCCCGTGATACCTTGCCGCGACTGCAGCGCATGGCGGTATATTTTGGACAGATGCTGGCCGATCTGGAAGAGCTGGTGGAATCGGAGGAGGGTGTTGCATGAAACAATTAACGTCGCTGGCACTGGCCCGCACGCTGGAACTCAATCAACGCTTGGCCCGTACTGCGGCAAATGGAGCGGATTGGGTGCTCAAGCGCGATACGCTGATTCAGTCGGGGCGTACCTGGTTTGAGCTGGTGCACGATGGTGAACTCATGTCGGTGCGCTACTACGCACTGCCGGATGAGGAAAGCATAGCACTGGCCGATGGCAGTGAAATGCCCATTGAGAGAAACCAGTTTGATATTCCCCTGGTGTTGGTGCCGCCGCTTGCCATTACTTCCGAAAGTTTTGATCTGTTACCGCGGCGAAGTCTGGTGCGCTATATGGCGGCGGCCGGGTTCAAAGTTTATATGGTGGATTGGGGCAA
The DNA here is from genome assembly GCF_011683955.1 of Pseudomaricurvus alkylphenolicus. Lineage (GTDB taxonomy): Bacteria > Pseudomonadota > Gammaproteobacteria > Pseudomonadales > Cellvibrionaceae > Pseudomaricurvus > Pseudomaricurvus alkylphenolicus. The sequence continues at coordinate 428,928 of NZ_JAAQPI010000004.1, read as the reverse complement.
ACCCACAAAGGAACATGACCACCTGAACATGGAGGACTACGCCGATCGCATGTTGGGTACCGCGCTGGAAAAGATTCGCCAGCATTCGGGTAGTGATGAGCTGTCTCTGATGGGATGGTGTATGGGAGGTTTGTTCTGTTTGTTGCACCAGGGACTCAAACTGGATCCGACAATACGCAATATGATTACTGTCGCCAGTCCCATCGATATGGATGGCAACGGCGGTGTGGTGGCAGCAGCAGCAGGGGTCGCGCAAGCCCTGGACGCACCGGCCCAACTGGTACGCAACTTTACCAATTTGCGTATTAACACGCTGGATCCTGCTCGTCTCTCTCTCCCCGACTGGGCCACCACGGCGCTCTTTAAACTCACCGATCCGATCAGTAGTGTCACTACCTATTGGGATTTGGTAACCAACCTGTGGGATCGGGAATTTGTGAAAGTCCATTCCACAACCTCGGATTACTTGAACAACCTGTTACGTTATCCGGGGGGCGTGGTGAAGGATATGGCTGGGGGCCTGCTGGTGGACAATCAGTTTGCCAGTGGCAAAGTCCAGGTGGGAGATCAAGTGGCACAACTGGATAGAATCAGGTCAAACCTGCTGGTTTTCGCCGGCGAGACCGATAATCTGGTGTCCCCGGAAGTGGCTGCCAAGGGTGTGGAATTGGTGGCCTCGGAGGACAAGGAGTTTCGCACTGTGCCTGGTGGGCATATGGGGGTGATCATCGGCGGTAAGGCGCAGGACAGTGTTTGGAAACAGACGGTGGAATGGCTGGCGTCGCGCTCTGGTTAAGGCTCTGTCGCATTTTTCCCTTCGTGATCGTCATGATTTCGATACGGCCTATGCGGATGATGTGGTGCTGGGTTGTACTGTGCAAGTGTGCTGGATAGTTTGATAAAGAATGCCGGCGAAGAGATGCTGAAGTAGAGAGAGGAGAACCAATATGAGACACAATACCCTAATAGATTACCTTGATCACTGGGCGGACGAGCGCAGTGACAAGGTCTGGTTGCGAGGTTTGTTTGAGGGCGGTAGCGACGACTATACCTGGTCTGAGGCCCGGCGGCAGGTCAATGCGGTTGGCGCAGCCCTTGAGTCGCGGTTCGGCCATGGGGTTAATATGATCCTTCTTTCACGTAACCGGCCCCACTGGTTCCTCGCGGACTTGGCAATCATCCGCTCTGGCAACGTTACAGTGGGTATGTTCACCACCTACTCACCGTCCATCGCTCAGTACATTGCCGAGTTCACCGAAGCCAAGGTTATTTTTGTAGGTGAAAGCCCAAACTGGGAGGCAGTTCGACCTGTGCTGCCGCCTGATATCACCATCGTTACGCTACCAGGTGTCGAGGTAGAGGTAGAAGGAGAGGGTGAACACCTGACCTGGGATGAACTCCTCGTCGAAGGGGAGGGAAGGGTGCCGGACTACACCTGTCAGGCCAGTGACACCATATCGCTGGTTTTTACTTCAGGCACGACCGGTCTGCCGAAGGGGGTTATCCAGACGCACGACAGCAACATTATCCCTATCCAGCGCGTTAAAGAGTTCGTGGCTCTTCCCAATGAGCCACGCTATTTCTCTTACTTGCCCCTGTCACATCTGGCCGAGCGACAGCTCGTTGAATTCACCTCGCTATGTCAGTGCGGCGAGGTCAGTTTTAACGAGTCTCTGGATACATTGTTGCCAGATCTACAGCGCTCTCGTCCCCACTTTTTCTTTGGCGCACCGCGTGTCTGGGAACAGCTCCAGCAGGCGGTCATTAGCAAGTTAGGTGGACAGGAAGCGTTTAACGAAGCATTGAAATCGGATCCCCAGGGGATTGGCAAGCGGGTTGTCGATTCTCTGGGGCTGGGCGAGGTGGAGTTCTGCCTGACGGCATCGGCACCAACCCCGGCGCCTCTGGTTCAATGGTGGGAGTCTATGGGCCTGATTTTAATGGATGGTTTTGGCCAGACCGAAGCAATGAGTTTGATACTCAGCCACAAGGACAGTCGCCGCACTGGTTCAATTGGCAAGCCCATTGGTGAGGTGGAGTACAAACTCACGGACGAAGGTGAGCTTACTGTTCGTGCCGAGGGTTTCACGCCTGGCTATTACAAGCAGCCAGAGAAGACCGCCGAACTCATTCGCGATGGTTGGCTGCACACCGGCGACAAGGCGCGCGTCGATGAAGATGGCTTCCTGTATATCACCGGACGAGTCAAGGACTACTTCAAAACCATCCAGGGTAAATTTGTGGCGCCGCCTCCCATCGAAGGGCAGTTTTCGGAAAACCCCTATGTCGAACAGCTGTGCCTGATGGGACGTGGGTTTTCCAAGACGGTGATGGTGGTGGTTTTGGCCGAGAACGCGAGCAGCAACCATCAGCTGAGTGTAGAAAATTCAATCCGCGAAACAGTCGCCGCAGTCAACAATAGTGTTGAGAAACACGCCCGTATCGGCGCGGTCATCATCAGTACGGAACCCTGGAGTATAGAGAATGAGGTGCTTACGGCTACCCTAAAGATACGGCGTGAAAAGATTGACGAGCGCTTCGCGGAACTCGGCGAGCGCCTTGCCCGAGAGTCTGCAGAGCAAGGACAGCTGTTGGTGCACTGGAGCTAGATGCCACCATCGAGATTTTGAAGAGTAACCTTACGTGGAGTACTGCTCCAGCAACATTTGGTGAGATAAAAATCATGATTCCAAGAACAATATTTGAAACAGAGCACGAACAGTTTCGAGAAAGTGTACGCAAATTCCTTGAAGCCGAGGCGGTTCCTTACCATGAGCAGTGGGAAGAGGATGGCCAGATTGATCGCCAGCTGTGGTACAAGGCTGGTGAGCAGGGTTTTCTCTGTCCTACCGTACCGGAAGAGTATGGTGGTGTAGGAGTAGACTACCGCTACAACGCTATCGTCACCGAAGAAGTGGCACGGCTGGGGCTTACAGGAATCGGCTTTACGCTGCACTCCGATATCGTTGTGCCCTATATACTGCACAACGGCTCAGAGGCACAGAAACGGAAATACCTGCCCGGTTGTCTCTCCGGCGAGCTGGTGACCGCCATTGCCATGACTGAACCGGGTACTGGCTCTGACCTGCAGGGGATTAAAACCACTGCTGAGCTGGACGGTGACCACTATGTGATTAATGGCGCAAAGACTTTTATCACCAACGGCCAGCAGGCCGATCTTGTGATTGTGGTCTGTAAAACCAATCAGGATTCCAGCGCCGGCGCACAGGCATTTAGCCTGTTGTTGGTTGAAGCGGATACGACTGGATTCCAAAGGGGTAAGAACCTGAAGAAAATCGGCCTCAAGGCCCAGGATACCTCCGAACTGTTTTTCCAGGATGTGCGTGTCCCCAAAGAGAACCTGCTGGGCGAAGAGGGCAAGGGATTTCTCTACCTAATGCAGGAGCTGTCTCAGGAGCGCTTGAGTCTGGCGTTAGCCGCAGTGAGCAGCTGTGAAGCGGTGCTGCAACATACCGTGGATTATGTGAAAGAGCGCAAGGCGTTTGGCAAACCGGTGGCCGCGTTTCAGAACACCCAGTTCAAATTGGCCGAATTGGACGCCGAAATCACTGCCATGCGCGTGTTTGTGGACCGCTGTCTGGAGCTGCACATTCAGGATAAGCTGGATGCGGTAGGCGCTTCCAAGGCCAAGCTACTCTCTACCGAACTGCAAGGGCGGGTCATGGATGAATGCTTGCAGCTGCACGGCGGTTACGGCTACATGTGGGAATACCCGGTGGCCCGGGCCTTCGCCGATGCTCGCGTTCAGCGTATTTACGGTGGTACCAGTGAGGTTATGAAATTGATTGTCGGCCGATCTTTACTGGCGGATTGAGTTTCTGGCAGCGGCTCTATATCAAATAGATATTTGTAATGGATCTGCCACAATTTGGCTTCTGTGGAGCCGAAGTATTGGACAAGCCCGATGTCACTCTCGGTGTGTCAGAAGAAAACCTGATGGCAATCGTTACCGGTGAAGCCGATGAACAGATATTGTACTTTGGAGGCAAGCTGGAGCCCGAGAAAACCGCTGAAGTGATGGAGGACGGATGCTACCGCAAGCGATGGCCCAGGTTGTGGGGAATAAAGCTGGGATACAGCTTTCATTAGCAGGCAGCGTCATTAATACCCAGATGCCATATGTGTGTCGCCACTCAGTATCAATGGTTATATGCCGTCCAGGCATTCCAGAAAATACACAGGGCAGGATTAGCAGACTAGACTTGAATGATATTCAATAGAAAGGAAACCCTACCATGCAGCGGATCTTCGGTACCACCATGCTCTTGAGCGCTTTGATCGCATTTCCTGCTTTCGCCGAGCCCCTTGTTATAAAATCCAGCAGTACCCAGGCAACGGTGCTTAAAAACTACACGGACAAATACGTAACCCTCAAGCTCAAATCAGGCCAGGAGCTCAGTGGCTCGGTAAAATCCGTGAGTAAAAAGCTGGTGCACCTGCATGAACTTCGGGGCAGGGAGTTTTTCGATGCCGCAGTTTCACTCGACAGCATTGAAGCCGTGATCGTGAGAGTTCGGGACCGATGAAGGAGTCTGAATTTCCTGAAGGTACTGTCTTTTATATCAAGGAATTTGACGTTCCCCTGGCGCATATACCTGATAAGGGCTGGGTTAATTTCTATGGTGGGCATTCCGCATCGTATGATCCCAGTTCCCTTCGAGTTGATAATAATTGGCGGGCTGACTCCTTTGAGCAATGGTTGGCGGTTGTCGAGAAGTCCATACGATAGCGGTCATTCGAGACAAGACATAATCCGGGATGCCTCGTAGAAAGGATGGTTCATGAATGGCGCGGTACTGGTACTACTGATATTTGGTATTCTCTGGGCCGCTCTAGGAATTAATGCCGTCAAGAACCAGCGGGCGGCCTATGTCTACTGGCAACCCGTGCCAGCAACGATTAAAACCCATTTGTTCGAGGCCGAGACCCGTTCGATCGATAATCCCGCCGTTGCCAATGTTCTTGGGGATTCTGTCACCGAGGGACTTAGGGAACATGCCGAATCCAGAAACGCGGATGCCGTCGACGTTGATACCATTGATACCAATGTACACTGGCTTGTCTACGAATACCGATTTGACAATCAATGGTACGAAAGCAGGACCGCCTATTTTCACCAGGGCCAGGCAAACGAGGCCCTGCTGGATGAATACCCTATTCACCAGCCCGTCACTGCCTACGTCAACCCGGCGGCACCGGAAAACAGCTTTCTTATCAGTGCGCCCAGTTTTGGTGGTTATGCGCTGATACTGATCAGCCTGTGGATTTTCTCTCTGGCGTCAATCGTCGGCCGCGGCAGTTTTCCCGTCGACCTGACACCATACAGTCTGCTTTGCCTGGCTGCCGGTTCGCTGTGTATCGTTCATTACGCGCTGCTTCGAGGTCCGTTTGCGTTGTCGGCGGCACTGCTTTCAGCGGGGTATTTGGTGATTTCCGGACTGCCTCTGTTTTGGCCCTGGCTGAAAAGCAGCGTGCTTCCAGCAATCGCACTTCGACTGGAACCGGTTTTTGGCAGCGTGTCTGCGGATCACTGGGCAACGATAGGATTTACAACGTTTGTCGGTGTCCTATTGCTGATATTGGTCGTGTTTCCAATTTGGTGGGCCGCCTCGTCAGCGTCTTTGGCCGGGCGTTTTCACCAGTCCTTTATACCTGTATCCGCAACGGTGATTGTCAGTGAAGTACGTAAGACCTATCACCCTGCAGGCGAAAAAACTCCCGCTTTTTACAGCTATTGGCCCGAAGTAAAATTCAGCTACAAGGTTGATGGTCAACATTACGAAACCGGGCTGTTAGAGAAGTCTCCGGATACCTCTGATAGAGTCACGGAAGAAATGAAAGGTGTATTGGACCGCTATCCGATAGGGTCTGAACATGAGATTCGCTATGACCCGGAAAATCCCTATGTGGCTTACGCCGCTATGCCGTCGCCGCAGGAAATCTGGAGCTCCTTGGCAAAGTATGGCCTTTGGTTACTGATAATTCTTTTTGCTCTGCCGATAGTGGCAATCTTGGCAACCATTGCCATGAATGCGATTTTTGGTGGTTCGTGATGGAGTAGGCAAGCATGGAAGAAGAAGTAAAACTGGTATCTACGGTTTATTCCGTACTTCAAACCGTGGTGGTGGCGACCATAGTCTTGGTTATCGCCCTATATGTTCTGCACTTTTTTCATTCGACGACCATGTTAAGCCTGCACCGGGGGCATACCGGCTATGTGACGGCTTCGGCTTTTCGGACGACCTTGTGGGGGTTATTCGAAAACAACCGACAGAATTATAATGGCGTCACCGGTGCCGACAGAATTCGCCATGGTCGACTTTCAAATGTGCAAATTCACGCGGAATCCGGAGATGCCAAAGTCAGCAGTGGCGCCATAGAGGGGAATGACGCGAGCATAGCGGTTGATGCAATAAAAAAGTTCATCGCTGATGAGAGCAAGGAACGGCTTAATATTGAGCTGCCGGCTGAGCAGGTCACCGGTCTTTCGATGATTGGTTATGGGATTTCCATTGCTGGATTTGTCATCTTGTCAGTCGGTATGTATCAGGTGGGCCCCATGGCTTATCGACTGGCCTTTTGTCTGGCCTGGTTTATCTGGCCGGCCATTCTGTTTATGTCTAACCAGCCTCACAAGACTCTGGAACTGCAAAGGGCGGGCAACGAAGTCAGCGGTTATGTTCGTCATCACATGCTTTTTGACATTTTCACGTTCAAACGTATTCCGCTACAAGACGTACAAAGTACTACCACAGCGACAGCGAGCTTGGAGTTGGTTTGCGACCAGGGGCCTTCGGGGTTACCGTTATGGCGCGATAGCAGAGACGGGCTGGCTGCAGATCGTGAAACGATAAAAGCGTTTTTGGCAGATTCCTCGACAGGGAGTTTAACCCTCAGGCACGCGGAGCACAGGGCGTGGACGAATCTGGCGGGTTATGCACTACTGATGCTTACCTTTGTCACGCTTCTGGTCCCGATTTTTCAGACCCCGCCACCGGATTAACTACACTAGACAATGTAGTATTTGGCGGCAATATGAATATCGTCACTCAGGGCCTTATAGGCCGCCTCGGGGTCACGATTTTCTATTGCGTCGATAATGGAACCATGGGAGTTGTGATTGAGACTGGTACCATGGCCACTCGTCCCACCGGGAAAGTAGCGGCCAATTAAAATGCGAAAATAGGGCCCGGACTGCAACCACAGGGATTCGATTGAGCGCAGCAGGGTCAGTGAATCCGCTGCCTGGTAAATCGCAAAGTGGAAAGCCCGATTGGTCTTGGCAGCTTGTTGCGCGTCTCCCGCCTCGATTGCCTGCTTCATCTTTTTGTCCAGAGCGTGTAACTCTCTGACCAGTTCGGGGGTGGATCGCTCAGCCGCACGGGCGGCGGCGGCCGGTTCCAGAATCTTGCGTACGCTCTTTATGTCCTCGTAAGCCTCTGGCGAAATACAGGGTACGCGGATGGTGGAGCGCGCCGAGTCCTTGGCGGTGAGAGCATGCTCGGAGACCAGCCTCTGCAGGCTCTGGCGCACAGGCATGGGGCTGCAGCCCAGTTTGTCCGCCAAGTTGCGTATAACCATCGCCTGCCCCGGTTCGAACTCTCCACAGGTAAGGGCCTCTTTGAGTCGGTCGTATACCTGTTTCTGCAAGCTCTTGTTTTCAATCTTTTCCAGCATGGTACGTCTTGTGCCGTTTTTTACTTGAGTGATATTTGATCACAAATTTCATATCACTACAAGCTCTGGATGATATTTATAGATTTGTGATCAAAAGAATTTGATCACACATGGTTTATGGAGTATCTTTTGACGATGCGCCGTTCAGCTGTCTTGTTCGCGCCGGCGCCTACAATGTTTATATAACAGTCCGGTTTTATTGGCCCAGAGGTCAGCGGCCGGGCGCCAGGGGAGGAATTATGAAAAGAATTGTGCATAAAAAGCTGTTGAGCTCAGCACTAGCTGTTATATGCCTCGGAGGGGGATCAACTGCAGTACTCGGGGACGAAGACGAATTTCTGCTTGAGGAAATTATCGTCACAGCAACCAAACGCAGTGAGTCTGTTCAGGATGTGGCGGGTTCCATTTCTGTGATTTCTGCTGAAACACTGCAAAATCAAGGCATCTCCGATTTTGAAGAAGTCTTTCAGTCGGTTGCCAATGTTTCTTACGAGTCACCATCGCAACAGAGCCCGGCGATCAGCGTTCGAGGCGTTAATAATATCGGCAACGGTGTCGGCTTTGAGCCAGCCGTAACGGTGTATATTGACGAAGTTCCTCGTCTGCGGCCCTCAGCTTATGGGTCGGCAATTTATGATTTGGAGCGCATCGAAGTGCTTCGTGGTCCACAGGGCACCCTATTTGGTAAGAATACCGTTGGTGGTCTGTTCTCGGTGACTACCCAAAAACCGACTGAGGAAACGCAAATCAATGCAGAGCTTTCCCTCGGCAGTCGCGATCTGATTCAAGCCAGAGCGTCGGTCGCCGGTGAACTGGTTGAAGGTTCCCTCTCTGGCCGTCTGGCGATGGTTTATAAGGAGCAGGATGGTTGGCTGGAAAACCGCAACGGCGAAGACCTTTTCGGCCAGGAATACTCCGCGGTTCGAGGTCATCTACTGCAGCAGGTCAACGAAGATATACGTCTGTTATACACCGCCGAGTACTCGGACTTTGAAGGTACGGGCGATCAAACCCAGGATGTCGATGGCGACTCAATGGATCGCTCCGTCAGTGTTGGCCCCCGCAACAGCAGCGTACGCGATTCAAGCCTGGTGTCGATAAGAGCGGATATCGACTTTGAAGCCTTGACGCTGACGTCTCTCAGCGCCTATCAGGCCTTCGAATCCACGGCTTTCTACGATCAGGACTTCTCGCCGGCCGAAGGCATTGTCACCATGTTCACCGAAGACGTCAGCGCGTTTACCCAGGAGGTTCGTTTAACGTCCAACTATGAGGGACGGGTCAACTTTATTGCGGGCTTCTTCTACCTTCACGAAGAGGTGGAGAATCCAGTCGATTTTTGGTTTGGTGATGACTTTGGAGATCCCTCCGGTACCTCCGTCACCGAGATCGAAACCGACAGCCTGGCGCTGTTCGGCACCATGAATGTCGATGTGACGGACACCCTGGAACTCGCTCTTGGTCTTAGATACACGGAGGAAGAAAAGGATTTTGACCTTGACGCGACCTTTGTCGAGGTATTTCCTCCCGGTCAGATTTCTTCGACGGAAGACCTTTCAGAAGAGCGTTGGTCCGGGGATATTACCCTGAATTATCGCCCCAATAACGATTGGCTGATTTACGCCAAATATGCTCATGGATTCAAGGCCGGCGGATTCGCCAACATCTCTGCCTTAACTGGCGGTGCGCCCATAGCAACGGCGTTCGGCCAGTCCACGCTCGACTTGTCTGATTTCCTGTTTGATTCCGAGTTGATGGATAACTATGAGATCGGTTTCAAGTCGGACATCGGCGACCGTGTTCGCTTTAACGGTTCGGTGTTTATGATGGATTACACCGACAAGCAGGAGCAAATCCAGGGTGACGCTGTGATCGGTGGTGTGACCTTACCGGTGACCACCATCGCCAACGCCGGCGAAGCAGAGATCAAAGGTGTGGAGCTGGAATTGGTGGCGCTGGCCACCGAGTGGCTGCGCCTGGAAGCAGCCCTTGGTTACCTGGATACCGAGTTTACGGAGTTCGACGATCCCCTGGGTGGCACCAGTCTGGAAGGCAATCAACTGGCCCGCGCGCCGGAGTGGAGTGGCTCTCTGGCCGCGCAGTTTAACTTTGCGGTGTCTGATGGTCTCGATGGCATGATGCGCATCGATGCCAACTACAAGGGCGACAATTACATCGGCCAGACCAATACCCTGGAGCAGGAGTCCCACACCATCGCCAATATTCGCGCCGGGGTGGAAGCCACCGACGGACGTTGGGCGGTTTACTTGTGGGGGCGCAATGTCACCGACGAGACCGTTTACCAATTCCCGAATCTGGTGAATGCGCCTGAATCCTATGGCATGGACCTGAGAGTGAATTTTTAAGCTCCACAGCGAGTGATCAATCCGAGATGATGCTTATGTTTGTACGAAAACCATCCTTCCTGTTTACCGCCTTTATCGCTGTTTCGGTTCTGCTGTTGGGCAGCAGTGTGAGAGCGGTCGAGCTGGATGTGAATCAGATGTCTCGCTGGGCGGATGACTACTTTGGTCAGGCCTATCAGGAACACCGGTTTTCCGGTTTGGTGTTTCAGGTGGTTAAGGACAATGAGGTTGTCATTCAGAAAACCTGGGGAGTTGCCGACGAGAAAGGCGCGCAGATCGATCCCGATCACACGCGGTTTCTGATTGGGTCGATGACAAAGACTTTCACCGCCACGGCCATCGCCAAACTTTACCAGGATGGGTTGATCACTTCGCTGGATGATCCGGCCAACAAGTATTTAAAGCGAATCAAGCTTGAGGATTACCAAGGCAGGCCGATTCTGGTTCGCCATCTGCTGACGCATTCAGCAGGTTACGAACAGAAGAACGCCCGGTTGGGTACCTTTGATTCTCAGCCGGAGCTGGTGCCCGCCACCGAAGCGGAAAAAATGCTCCCTGCGCTCGTTCGCGAGCCGGGAGAGCTGGTGAGTTATTCCAATTTCTCTACCGGAGCGCTGGGTTTTATTGTCGAGGACGTTTCCGGGCAATCAACGGAAGATTACCTCAACGAAAAGATCCTGAGCCCATTGGGCATCACCAGTGCAGGTTTTGAAAACGGTCTGCAACAATCGGACAATGTGATGAGAGCTCTCAAGGTCAAGCCGGAAGGCACGACACCTATGAAGTGGCTGCCCTTCCACCCATTTGCCGGTCCGATTGGTGGTATGGGGATTACGCCTAATGACATTGCTCGCTATATGCAGTTCCAAATTGCAGAAGGTCGAAATGGTTCCGATAACATTCTGTCAGAGGAAACCTTCAAGTTATTACATGGCCGCAGCTTTTCAAACCACCCCTTTGAGGGAATCAGCGGTATCGGTATGAAGTTCTGGACCAACGTCTGGAACGGTGAACGTCGTGTGGAGCACGGCGGCAGCTGGCCTGGTCACAACTCGCTGATGGTATTGATGCCGGATTCCAACCTTGGATTCTACGTTGGAATTGTCGGCTCAGGGTCACCCAGCCTGACCCCTTTCGAGGTCAATACTCAAGTGTCGACGGCATTATTGGGTGAACGCCGTTTCGAATACCAACAGACCTCAGCAAATCTCTCCGATTACGTGGGTTTGTACCGCAATGAGAATCGCAATATCAGTACGCTGGAATCCATTCTCTCTTTTATGGGCGGTGATGTGGCCGCAGTGGAACAGGCCGGGGATGGCTCTTTGACCATAGCGGGGGTAAGCGGCTATCGCAGCATTGCCCCGGATACCTTCTGGAAAGAGGGCTATGTGTCCAACAATCCCTTTATGTCCGAGTTATATGGTTTTAGTCGCGATGAACAAGGCAATGTTATTCGCATGACGCCGCAGATTGGACTGGCGACCTTCAGTAAAACCACCCCACTGGCGACGCCTATGGTCTGGATGCCTATTGCCAAGTATGCATTCTTTGTCATGCTGACCGCAGTGATTGCTTTACTCTGGCCCGGGCTTAACCGCCGCACCCGTCTGGTCAAATATATGAGCGCGGCTGGTGGTGTGCTGATTATTTCATTGCCTCTGCTGTTCCTGGTGGGACATGGCGAGGGAGGGCTGGGGTACTACCATATTTCCGGCCAGTCCCATCGCTACGCGCTGATGGCAATGGCGGCCAATATTTTCCTGGTTTTGTTCTTTGTGCAGTTGTACTTCGGTGCGCGTATCTTCAAAACGGACCGCTGGGGGCAGGGTTGGCGCTCTACGTTTGCGGCGGTTCATTTCGTGGTGCTGTCGCTGTCTGGTGCGGCACTCTTGCCGGTTCTGTGGCAAATCAACTTGCTGGGTTGGAATCTGGTTTGACATTCGACTCACCGAATACCTGAGGATTATTTGTGAAAAAAGATGTACTGATTACCTGCGCCGTTACCGGCGGTGCAGACACGACCGGCAAAAACCCCAATATTCCCGTCAGCGCTGAAGACATCGCGCGGGACGTGGCCGATGTCGCTGCCGCTGGGGCCACCATGGTGCACCTGCATGTGCGTGATCCGGAAACGGGGCTGGAATCCTGGGACACCGAGCGATTTGTTGAGGTCGTCAATCGCATTCGCGACCAGGGGACGGACATTATTATCAACCTGACCACCGCTATTGGAGTACTGGTCAGCTTTGATCTGCAGAATCCCTCGCGGCTGAATCCGGACAAAACCCGTTTCTGGGGGCCGGAACAGCGATTGCAACACATCGAGGCTGCCAAACCGGACGTCTGTTCGCTCGATATGCCGATCATGAATTACAATGACACGCCCTACTGTAATCTGCCCCAGCATGTGGAGATTATGGCCAAGGCGTTGCAGCGAATGGGGGTGAAGCCGGAAATTGAATGTTTTGATATCGGTGACTTGTGGCGCACCCAGGCGTTTATCAAACAGGGGGTTTTCGATGCGCCTCCTCTGATTCAGCTGTGCATGGGTATTCCTTACGGTGTGCCCGCGACCACTCGTGGTCTGGTGGCCATGGCCGATATGCTGCCGCAGGATTGTGTCTGGGGTGCCTTTGGCATTGGCGCGCAACAAATGCCTATGGTGGCACAGTCCGTATTGATGGGCGGCAACGTGCGGGTGGGTCTGGAAGATAACCTCTATATTGAAAAAGGCGTGCCCGCCACCAATGCACAGCTGGTGGAGCGGGCCGTGGAGATTATCGAAAAAATGGGCAGTAATGTATCCTCGGTGGGCAATGCCAGGGAGAGCCTGAATTTACCGGCCGCGGTGTAAATAACCCATGAATATCTGTGACTCTATACTCGATACCGTCGGTAACACGCCGCTGGTGGCCCTTGATCGCCTGACCCGGGGGCTGAGCGGCAGAGTTCTCGCCAAGTGTGAGTTCTACAATCCCGGGGCCTCCAAGAAAGACCGGGCGGCGCTGCAAATTCTGAAGGAGGCCCGCGACAGCGGCGACCTGCAACCGGGGCAAACGGTGGTGGAGCTGACCAGCGGCAATATGGGCACCGGGCTGGCGATTGCCTGCAGTATTCTCGGCCACCCTTTTGTAGCGGTTATCTCCAAGGGCAATTCCCGCGAGCGCTCGATAATGATGAGTGCCCTGGGGGCCCAGGTGCACCTGGTGGACCAGGCGCCGGGGTCAAAGCCCGGCGAGGTAACCGGTGAGGACCTGGAGCTGGTGCGCCTGGAAGCCGAGCGGCTGACGCAGGAGTTGAGTGCTTTCTACGTCGACCAGTTTCACCGCGTCGGCAATCTCAATGCCCATTTTCAGGGTACCGCTGAGGAGATCTGGCGCCAAACGGAAGGGCAGTTTGACGCCTGGTGCGATTTTGTCGGTTCGGGCGGATCCTTTGGCGGCTGCACCCGCTTCTTTAAGCAGAAGAACGCGGGTATCCAGTGCTTCATCGTCGAGCCTCAGGGCGCCGCCGCCCTGGCCGGTGAATCCATCAGTTGTCCCGATCATCCCATCCAGGGTGGTGGATATGTCATGGGCTCCCTGGATTTTCTGCGCGACACAGACGCCGATGAATATCTGCAAGTCAGCGGCGAAGAGGCCATGCAAATGACGCGGCGGTTGGCTGCGGAAGAGGGCATATTCGCGGGCTTTTCGGCCGGGGCTAATGTGGCTGCCGCCCTGCAGTTGCTCAAGGGGCCGATGGAAGGAAAAACCATCGTGGTGCTGTTGTGCGATTCGGGGCTTAAGTACATGAGTACCGGTCTGTGGGAAAGCTAAGTAAGTGCCATGCAGTGACAAAATAAAGTAGAGTTATTTGGCTTTGTTGAAGAGAAATTGTGAATATGTCAATTCTATTTTCCAGTCTCCTTAAGCGGCTGCTTATTATTGCGCTGCCCACCGCCTCACTCATCGGGTGTGAACACACCGAAGTTCAGAATGACAATCATCGGGCGAGCAACGAGGTCGTGGCAAACTACGATCGCTCCGACTGGAAGCACACACAGGCGCTGTGTTCACAGTCGCAACTCGATCAAACCAGGGCGTCTTCTTTTGGCTGCTATCGGGGATATTCCGAAGCGCAGTACGATCAGTTTATTCGTGAATCCGTTTATGTACCGGTGCGGGACGGTGTGCGTCTGGCCGTGGACATTTATCGTCCGGTTAAAGATGGCAAACCCATTACCCGTCCAATGCCGGTGATCTTTACCTTTTCCCGTTACTGGCGGGCGACGGAACATCCCGATGGCATGGTATCGACCTATGTGGGGCGCATGCCCATCGGGCAATCCACCATCGCCATTAAAGCGGCGCTGGACAATGGCTCACAAGGCGACGTTCAGGGCGTCGGTTTGCTATTGGCTCACGGTTATACCTTTGTTCGGGCGGAGGCGCGCGGTACCGGCGCGTCTTACGGTTTGCGCAATGGCGACCTGTCGGGTGTCGAAGCCCTGGACGGGAAAAACATTGTCGAGTGGATTGTGCAGCAACCCTGGTCAAACGGTCGGGTGGGGATGATTGGCCAGAGCTACGAAGGTATGTCCCAGTATCTGGTGGCCAGCGCCAACCCCAAAGGCCTGAAGGCGATCTTGCCCGGCGTAGCGACCTTTGATGAATACCGAGCATCCTGGAGTGGTGCGGGGGTTTTGAGAAAGTATGGTCTCGCCTGGCTGGCGCGGGAGGCAAAGCGCGACGGTGTGCAGAAAGGGGTCGAGAGTTCGTCGATCAATCCGGTGGATCGTTCGGGCAAGGCGGTCGCCCGTGTGGATGCGGATGTTGACGGTAGTCAGAGGGCTGCCGCGCGCCAGGAGCGTCTGAGCGATCCGGAGGCCACCAACCCCATGCTCTACTTTATTCGTCAGTCACCAGAGGCTGGTGAACTGGTGGATGCCATCTCCCGAGCGATGGGCACGGACTCCCCGGCGCAGATTATGGAGACGCTGTATTCGGTTGAGCGGCTGTCGGCATTGATCGAGGCGAATCCGGAATTGCAGCAGACGTTGAGTCAATTGAGTTTTTACCGCGACCAATCCGAGATGCTGCAATCGGCGCAGGATGTCGGCCCTAACAATCTGGCCACACTGGTGGAGCGAATCAACAACACGGATATTGCGGTTTACAACTGGGGTGGTTGGACGGATTTTGCCTCCATCGATACCCTTCTGTGGTATGTGAATCTGGATACCGGTAACAAGCTGACCAAACTGGCAATGGGACCCTGGACCCACGGACCCAATGAACGGGACGATCGCAAGGAGGACGCCTCCTACGTGTTGCGCCGTATCGAGCAGTTGCGCTGGGCGGACTTTCATCTGCGCGGCATAGGCAACGGTATGGATTTGGAGCCCCGGGCCACCTTTGCCACCCTGCGTTCTTCACAGGAGTTTGACTGGCAGCACCGCGCCGGCTGGCCGGTGGCCGATACGTCCTACAGGAGCTGGTACCTGGCACCGGAGGGGGGCTTGTCTGCGGTTCGGGGTTCCGCCGGCAGTAGCGGCTTCGAGGTGGATTTTACCTCGACCCTGGGTGAGCAGACCCGCTACCACGATGCTATTGGTCTGGGACCCAATGTACTGCCGGATCTGACGGCGCATGGGCGTAACGGCGCGCTGTCGTTTACGACAGCGCCTCTGGAAAAGGCGGTCACTGTCACGGGGTCTGCTGTGGTTTCCCTGTTTCTCAGCGCCAATGTTCCGGTGGTGGATGTGAATGGGTATCTGGAGGTGGTGGAGCGTGACGGGACGGTGCGAATGCTGGCAGACGGTGTGATGAAGACTTCCCACCGCCGCTTGGGGCAGCCCACGTACGATAATCTGGGGTTGCCCTGGTCTGATTCACGCAAGGATGTGGTGATGGAGACACCGGCGATCGAGCCGGGTAGGCCGGTGCGAGTGGAGTTTGATTTGCAGCCGACCAGTGTGGTGTTTAACAAAGGGGAGCGTATCCGATTGGTGGTGACGGGGGCGGAGGCGCATACGAATCTGACGATTCCGCGGCCGACTCCAGTCAGGATTGAGTTGGCTCACGGCGGCAGCCGGGCATCGGAGTTGCGGTTGCCGGTGCAGTTGGTTGAGTGATTTTTGTGCAGTCGGTGACGGAGTTTCTCTGCTCCCGGGCAATGGGGTAGAATGCGGGCTGTTTATCACTGAACTCTTTAAAACAGAATCGGGGGAATACCATGCTTGAGAAGATTGAGGCCAAAAGTTTGCAGGCCAAGGTCTATCAACAGTTGAAGGTGGCGCTGATGGGCGGTCACTTTGCCCCGGGGCAGGTGTTGGTCATCCGCGATCTGGCCGATCAGTTGGGCACGAGTCCCATGCCGATTCGGCAGAGTTTGCATCGATTGGTATCCGAGCATGCGCTGGAGGAGGATGACAAGGTTCGTTCTTCGGTGCGGGTGCCGGAGCTGTGTGCGGATGTCTTTGATGATATTAAGACGACCCGTAAGTTGGTGGAGGCCGAGGCCGCTGCCATGGCGGCCAAGCATGCCGATGATGGGTTGTTGGATAGGCTGCGGGAGTTGGATCGGGAGATTTCTCGGGTGGTTGAGGCTGGCGATGCCGGTGAGGCGGCGTTAGCCAATCGCAATTTTCATTTTGCGATTTATGAGGCGGCCGGTTCTGTGACGATGATGCGGGTGATTGAGTCGCTTTGGTTGCAGTCGGGGCCTTATTTCAGGGCTTTGATCGATAAGTGTTTTGAGTTGGGTGATGAGGCGATTGCCCAGATCAATAATAATGATCATATTCTTGAGGCGATGGCGAATGGTGATTCCCGGGCGGCGCGCAAGGCGTTGTCTGAGGATATTGAGCGGGCGGCCAAGTTTTTTCGGGATTATATTCATCAGTAGTTTTCAGGTACGAACTGTGGTGTGAGTTTGTGCCTCAATCGGCGTTTTCGCTTTTGGGTTTTGGAGCCGACGGTCGCCCGTCGTTGATGCGTCCTTGAATAGTGCGCGGCAGCCCGGGTCGGGGGAAGCCATCTGTGACACGCATAAATACGTCCATGTAGCTCTGCTGCGCCATCCATGGCGCAGACGGTCCCATATGGCTTCCCCCGACCCGGGCTTTATCGTCTTGTTCTGCGTCCTATAGGAGCTCCAAAACCCAAAAGCGAAAACACCTTGGTCTGGTAGTACACCTTAATTGTTGTTTCGTAACCGATTTCTATGGGCTGGCTGGCCCGTATCAACCTGAACTCTCCCTGTTAATTGTCTTAAATCTCAAGCGGCATGTTTTTGCCATTTGACTTGTGATCACAAATCAATATATAGTGATCTCAAGTTCATAGCCTAATGAGCACCGTTCTCTGGAGTCATAACAATGCAGAAACAAGAACTGTCCACGCGCCAGCGGGATGCCCAATTTGTCCTTCCCCATTACGTCAATTTGTCCAAGCGCTTTGTCGAGGGTGCCGATGTTATTACCGGTGGCGACCGTGTCTATGTGATCGATGATGAAGGACGTCGTTTTCTGGATGCTTCTTCGGGCATGTGGGCGGCGTCGCTGGGTTTCAGTGATTCCCGTCCCGCAGAGGCGGCGATTGAGCAGTTGCGACAGTTGCCGTTTTATCACTATGGCCTGAATAAGACCCATGAGCCGATTGTGGATCTGGCTCAAAAACTGGCAGGTATGGTGCCAATGGATAACGCCCGTATTCATTTTGCGACGACGGGGTCTGAGGCCAACGATTTTCTATTGAAGTTTATTTGGTACGCCAACAGTGCCCGCGGTTTGCCGGAGAAGCGCAAGGTGTTGTCTCACCATAATGCCTGGCACGGGTCGACGATTGCTGCCTGCAGTATGAGTGGTATTCCCCGTTGTCATCAGGGGTTTGGCTTGCCGCTGCCGGGGTTTATTCATCTGACCGCGCCGCATTTTTTCCGTAACAGTCTGGATGGTGAGAGTGAGGCGGCGTTTGTTGAGCGTTTGTGCAGGGAGTTGGAGCAGACGATTGAGGAGCAGGGGGCGGATACGATTGCGGCGATGATTGTGGAGCCCGTTGGTGCAGCCTCCGGTGTGGTGGTGCCGCCGTCGAGTTATTACCCGGCGGTGCAGGAGGTGTTGCGTCGTCACGATATTTTGTTGATCGCGGATGAGGTGGTGACGGGTTTTGGTCGCACGGGCAATATGTTTGGCAGTCAGACGGTGAATATCGAGCCGGATGCGATGACGTTCGCGAAGGGGTTTTCGTCGTCTTATATTCCCATTTCTGCAATAGCACTGAGCCCGCGAATTTATGATTTTTTGCAGAAGGGCAGTGATCAGTATGGATTTTTCTCTCATGGTTCGACCTTTGCCGGTCACCCCGTTGGTTGTGCAGCGGCCTTGAAGACGCTCGATATTATCGAGAACGATGGCATTGCCGAGAACGTGGAGACAATGGGAAATCTGTTGGGGCAGAGGATGAAGGCTTATGCGGATCATCCCCTGGTGGGAGAAGTGCGCGGCACCGGCTTGATGTGGGCCATGGAGCTGGTTGCCAACAAGTCCACTCGAGAGTTGCTGAAGTACACCGGTGCGGCGGCCAACCAGTTGGCGGTTGAGTGCGAAAAGCGCGGCTTGATTATTCGCAATCTGGCCAACGGTGATTCGGTTGCTATCGCGCCGCCGCTGATTATCAATGCCGAGGAGATTGACGATCTGATGCATCGCTTTGACGGGGCGTTCACCGCCACGCTGCAGTGGATCGAGAGTAAAGAGCTGTTGGCTTGAGTCAGGACACCGGACATTAATTCATGATTACTTATAAAGCTCCACTGCAGGATTATCAGTTTATTCTTTCTGAGTTGTTGGCCGAGGATCTGGCCCAAACCGGTCAGCAAGGTTTTGCGCTGGAAGATTATATGGCCATCATCGAGGAGGCCGCCAAGCTTTGTGAAGCGGAGTTGTTGCCGATCAATCGCCAGGGGGATGAGCAGGGTTGTTCGTTTGACGGTGAGCGGGTTAAAACCCCGGAGGGTTTTAAGGCGGCGTTTGATCAGTTTGCCCAGGGCGGTTGGATTGGGCTTAACGCCGACGCTGAGTTTGGCGGTATGCAGTTGCCGTTGTTTCTAAATGTGATTCTGCACGAAATGATTATGGCCAGTTGCTTTTCGTTTGGCGACTATGTGGGTTTGCCGCAGGCGGCCATGAAGACGATTGCGGCTCATGGTTCCGAGGAGATCAAACAGCGATTTTTGCCCCGAATGGTTTCCGGCGAATGGTCGGCGACGATGTGTATGACGGAGCCCCAGTGCGGGACGGATTTGGGATTGATCAGTGCCTCAGCAGAACCCATCGGTGAAGATGGATACCGTCTAAATGGCACCAAGATTTTTATCTCGGGCGGCGACCATGATTTGTCGGAGAATATTGTTCATCTGGTGCTGGCAAGGTTGCCGGATGCGCCCGAGGGAGTACGTGGCCTGAGTCTGTTTTTGTGCCCGAAGTTCAATCTCAATGACGACGGCGAGATCACTGGCCGCAACGGGGTTAATGTGGTGCGGCTGGAAAAGAAAATGGGCTACCGCGCGGCCTCGACCTGTGAGATGTTTTTTGAAAACGCCGAGGCACAATTATTGGGTGAACCTCATAAGGGCCTGAAAGCCATGTTTACCATGGTGAACACGGCGCGGTTGCTGGTGGCCTTGCAGGGGCTGGGTTCCAGCGAGACGGGTTACCAGACGGCACTGGCCTATGCGCGCGAACGCCGGCAGGGTCGTGCGCTGAGCGGCGTGGTGGATGTGGATAAGTCTGCGGATCTGTTATTGGTGCACCCCGATGTGCGCCGGATGTTACTGGCAACCCGCAGCTTCACCGATGCCGGGCGGGCACTGGCACTATGGCTGGCGATGCAGATGGAGCAGGCGCAACATCATTCCCAGGCGGACAAACGCCAACGGGCTGCGGATCTGGTGGCCTTATTAACGCCGGTGGTTAAAGCCTCTTTTACCGACCTGGGTTTCGAAAGTTGCAACAACGCCATGCAGATTTTCGGCGGTCACGGCTATATCCGTGACAATGGTCTGGAGCAGTTGGTGCGCGATTGTCGCATTGCCCAGATCCAGGAGGGGGCCAACAGTATTCAGGCGCTGGATCTGATCGGTCGCAAACTCAATATGCACGATGGTCGGCTTTGGAACGCGTTCAGTGAAGAGGTCAAGGCGACCACCAGCGAGGCGGCTTCGTCGCCGGCGGTGTCTCACTTTGCCATTGCCCTTAAAGACGCATTCTATGCGCTGCAGTCAGCGACGGAAGATCTCAATCGTCGAATTGCTAAAGATGCCAACGAAATCGGCGCGGCAGGTGTCGATTACCAAAAAGCCTTTGCACTGGTGACCTTTGGTTGGATGTGGCTGAAGATCGCTCAAGTCTGCGCAACCCGAACGGATGAATTCTCCCAATCCAAGTGCGCCGTTGCCCGTTACTTTTTTGCTCGGGAGTTGCCCAAAGTGAAACTGCATTTGCAGGTGGCAGCCACCGGCGCCGATGTGTTGATGTCGGTGGACGAAGCACTCTTCTAATTGATTAACAGGAAAATACAGAACATGACAGACGCGGTTAAAACCAATGAAGAGGCGGGCATCTTTGAGATTACTCTGGATCGTCCCAAGGCCAATGCCATCGACGCCGCCACCAGCCGCGCGCTGGGTGAGGCGTTTGCCTACTACCGTGACAGCGATCATCTGCGTTGTGCCATTATTACCGGCGGTGGGGAGAGAATTTTCTCGGCCGGTTGGGATCTGAAAGCCGCGGCGGAGCACGGCGAGAACGAAAACCAGGATTATGGAGTGGGTGGTTTTGCCGGTATCACCGAGATGTTTGATCTCCTGAAACCTGTTATCGCCGCGGTAAATGGTGTAGCCGTTGGGGGTGGTGTGGAAATCGCTCTGGCCAGCGACATTGTCGTGGCTGCGGATCACGCCAGTTTCTCGTTACCTGAAACATCCGTTGGCGTTGTCGCCGATGCCGGCGGTGTGCAGCGCCTGCCGCGAAAAATTCCACACAATATTGCCATGGATATGTTACTGACAGGCCGTGTCTTGCCCGCCAGTGAGGCTGCCCATTGGGGGCTGGTCAATTATGTTGTGCCGGCCAGTGATGTAATGGAAAGGGCTCGCGACATCGCGCGTAGTATTGTTGACGGAGCGCCCCTTTCGGTTAAGGCCATCAAGGAAATCGTGGCGACTACGGACAGCCTGAGTGTGGAGGAGCAGTTCCATCGGGTGCGCAACGGCGGTTTTCCTGTGTTTGAAAAGATGTTGCAGTCGGAGGATCACATCGAGGGTCCCCGCGCCTTTGCTGAAAAACGCAAGCCCCAGTGGCAGGGAAAGTAAAGCAATATGCAGCGTGCGGTGGAGGCAACAGCGGAACCTGTCGAGGTGAGTGAAGCCACCTCGAAGAGTACCGATCTCAGCGGGCGTCAATTATTCGCCCTGGCCTTCGGTGCCATTATTGGCGTCAGCTGGCTGATGCTGGTGGGGGACTGGATCCGACAGGCGGGTTCGTTTGGAGCCATGCTGGCTTTTGTTCTCGGCGGTGCGCTGATTGTTCCTGTCGGGCTTTGCTATGCCCGCCTGGGCCAGCGTTATCCCTCCACCGGGGGAGAGATTGTCTACGCCTATCGTTTCTTTGGTTCCGGCGCCGGATTTTGCGCCGCCTGGACTTTAGCGCTGGTCTATATTTCCCTGTGTGGTTTTGAGGCGGTCTCTGTCGCCTGGATCCTGTCAGAGATTTTTGCCTTCGATCAGGGGGAGCCCCTGTATCAGTTCGCCGGTGCATCGGTTTTTTTGGCGGATCTTTGTCTGGCGCTGGTGTTCACGTTGGTATTGGCCAGGGTGCATATTGGCGGGCTGAGAATGGCGGCGTCCTTCCAGGACGCCACAACCTTGCTGCTGGTGTTGGTAACTTTCTGTTTTCTCGGACTCGCATTTTACGGCGGCAGTCCGCAAAATCTGCAGCCGCTGTTCGCGGATTCAGCGACTGATTCCAGCGCTGCAGAGCTGGGTGGATTTATGACACTGCTATTGGTGACACCGCTGTTTTTTGCCGGTTTTGGTGCCGTACCCCAGGCCCTGGGTGAGAGCTCCGAAAGGGCCAGAAAACGCTTGCCCGCGATTGTTGTGTGTGTCATTGGTGCCTCCATTTTGTTTTATGTGGCGGTGATCTTCTCGACTGCCTACATACTGCCTTTCGAACAAATCGCCAATCGACCGCTGCCGGTGGCAGCGGCCTTCGAACTGGCTTTTGGCAGTGAGTTGATGGCCAAACTGGTCTTGTTCGCCGGCCTGCTGGGATTGCTGACCACCTGGAATGCCGTACTGTTTTCCGCCACGCGGGTAGTGTTTGTGATTTCCAACGCCCAGTTGGCACTACCGGGTTTCCGGCGTCGCAATCGCCACGGTAGTGCTGGCCGTGCGATCTGGCTGGTTTCCGTAGTAACTCTGATGTTGGCCATGGCGGGCCGGCAGGCCTTGCTTCCCATTGTCACCATTGGTGGTGTGGCTATCTGCCTGATGTTTCTGTTGGTAGGTTTTTGCACGCTGAAAATGCAGATAAAGGAGATGAACGCCATTGGTTGGAAGCGGTTATTACCCGCACTCACGATTGCCATTGCCGGTGGCTTGTTGGCCATCAATCTGGTGTATTTATTCGGTAATGCACAGCGCGGTGAGTTTACCGAACTCGGGGTGATCCTGGTCTGGGTCTTGACAGGGGCCACCTTCTGGTGGCGCGGCCGACACTACCGAGGTTCGGTTACCGACGCTTACAGACGACAAAGAATTATGGGGAAGGTGGATGAGTAAAGGTCAGATTGCGGTCATCGGTGCCGCTGGCAGCCAGGGCAGCCAGGCCATCGATTATCTGCTGAACACGTCACCATCGCTGCAGGTTTTGGCTGTTGATCGGGAGTTTTCCTGGGTGCAACGAAACCATTGGTCAAACGGCAGTGTGCGCTGTGTCAGTCTCGATGTGGTGGCTGAACAGGAAAAACTCACTGAGTTATTTGCAGTTATTGATGTGGTCGCCAACTTTGCCGGTCCTTTCTTTAAAATCGGTCCGGCGGTGATGGAAGCGGCGCTGCGGTCGCGCACTCACTACATCGATATCTGTGACGACTGGGACGCGATGGAGCAGTTGATGGCCCAGCATACTCGCGCCCAGGAGCAGGGTGTTATCGCCGTCACCGGTGCTGGTGCCGCACCGGGTGTTACCAATCTATTGGTGAAAATGGCGGCCGAGTATCTGCACCGTCAGAATCCACCGGGCCTGGCACTGGCTGCAGCGGGCATTAAGGCGGATATCTGTTGGTGTGCTCCTCCGAGGGACCTCACCGCCGGTATCTTTGAACACATGTACCACTGTTTTGAAACGGCGATTGCCGGCCTTGATGAGTTTCCGCAATGGCAGCAGTTGCAGCCACGCCGTGTGGAGTTTCCCGAAGCACTGGGAGCGGTGGAGCTGGTACAGCTGGGTCACCCCGAACCCTATACCCTCAAGCGCTGTCTGGGTATAGACGCTAACTTGTTGGGCGGTTTTACCGATGCCGAACTGACCCGGGAAGCCTGGAGACTGTGTCGGGAGGTGCATCAGGGTCGATTGGCGTCGATTGCGGATGCCTGGGATCAACTGAGCAAGAGTCGCTGGTTCAACCAGGCAGACAGCACGCCCTATAGTGGCATGGTGATTGACGTTCAGTTGCAGCAACGCGGTATTCGTTTCGAAAACCAGACCACCATATCCATGGAGCAGTCGACAGCGGTGCCGGCCGTTGCGGTGGCCTTGATGGCACTGTCTGGCCAGTTGCAGGAAACCGGCGTCTGGTCGCCGGAAATATTGGACCCGACGACATTCTTCACAACGGCCTCTTCCGTTTCTCCGGGAGGTGGGCAGCTGGAATGCTATGCCACGGCCGATGGCCGCAAACAGGAACAGATCTCTATTCGCTCACTGTTGGCTCCGGTCGAAACTGGTGGAAGTGGAAGTGGAAGTGGAAGGGAGGGGGAACTGTGACCAATGACGACTTTTTTATGCTGACCCTGGTCTGCGCCAGCAGTGCAATCGGTTTGGCTATCGACCACAGTCGACTGGGGCGGCAGATTCCGGGTGCCCTGGTGATGTTGGTCGCCGGGGCATTGCTCTCCACCTTGAATGTGGTTCCCGAGCACAACAGTATTGATGATGCGATCGTGCTGGTTCTTTTGCCGCTTGCAATCACGTTGTTCCTGATGAAATCCGATGTTCGCATGCTGTGGCAAACCGCCCGCGGTTTGTTACCCGCGTTTGGTGTGGCCATGCTGGGAACCCTTGCCGGCGTCTTGACGGTGTATATGGCACTGCCTCTGCAGGACGACGCCGCGGAGCTGGCGGGTGTGGTAACAGCAACACTGATTGGCGGCTCTATGAATTTTTTTGCAGTTTCCGAGGCCGTGGGTTTTGCGGACAGCCCGCTCTACGCCGGGGCACTGACGGCGGATGTCATTATCGGCGTTGTGTTTCTGTCGCTGTTGTTTGTGATGTGTTCTTCAACTCTGCTGCGGGCGATAGTCCCCTCGGCGACCATGGATGCGGAAGCCGAGGCTTCGCGGTTGCACGACGCGGATCAAGTGGCCGCGGCAAAATTGCCCGCCGTTGTCTCCATTATGCTCGCCCTGGCGGTTGCCAGCGCCATTGTCTGGGTCAGTGGCGTTCTGAGCCAAATCCTCGGGATAGAGAAATATCGTATTCTGGTGATTACGGTCATTACCGTGGCGCTGGCCAGCAGTTTTCCGGCATCACGCCAATACATCGTCCACGAAGATAAAATGGCCATGGTGATGATGTACGCTTTTTTTCTGGTAACCGGTGCCTCTGTGGATCTGGGTGGGCTGTTCGGCGGTTCTCTCTATGCGCTGCTTTACTATGCATTGGTATTGGGGATTCATGTTGGTGTGCTGCTGGTCTTGGGGCGTTGGTTTAAAGTCGATCTCGCTGCACTGCTGGTGGCATCCAATGCCTGTGTTCTGGGCCCGCCGACGGCGGCGGGCATGGCTGCCAGTCGCGGTTGGCATCATTTGGTGTTACCCGGTTTGCTGGTGGGCTTGTTCGGTTACGCCGTGGCCAATTTCCTCGGCGTCGGCGTCACCTGGTTGGTTGGAAAATTTTAGGAAGATGTGGTTGTGGCAATAGATTTAAAACTATACGTGGAATCCTGGGAGATGAAAGATCCCATTGTGGTCTCCCGCGGCACCTATAGCCAGGCGCAGCTGGTGGTCGTGGAGCTGACACGCAACGGCGTTATCGGCCGGGGCGAATGCTGCCCCACGGCACACTATGGCGAGTCGGTAGACAGTGTCTGTGAACAGATTCGCGGTATCCGGTCCGAGTTGCAACAGGATCTGAGCCGCCAGCAGTTGCTGGAGTCGCTGCCTCCGGGTGCGGCCCGCAATGGTATTGATTGTGCTCTTTGGGACCTGGAATGCAAAGAGGAAGGTGTGTCCATATGGGATAAGCTTGGTCTGCAAAAACCCGAGCGTCTGGCCACAGCGATGACCGTCGTGCTGGGCGAGACCGACAAGATGGCAGAGAAGGCCAGGGAGTTCCAGGCGTTCAGTACCCTGAAACTCAAACTGGGGCCTCTGCAGAACGCACAAAACCTGCGCGCCGTTCGTGCGGCACGCCCCGATGCGCGGCTCTCAATTGATCCCAACGAGGGTTGGACTCCGGAGCTGACCCAAGACCTGGCGCCCGTCCTGGACGAGGTTGGTATCGCACTGATCGAACAGCCGCTGCCAGCGGCCGCTGACCAGCCGCTGGAAAACATGGCATTGCCGGCTCCCTTGTGTGCCGATGAGAGTTTTCATTCCTCGGCGGACTTACCGCAAATGCACGGGCGCTACCGTTACGTGAATATCAAGCTCGACAAGTGCGGCGGCTTGACCGAGGCACTGAATATCCTGGAGCTTGCTCCAAAATACGATCTGATTCCGATGGTGGGATGCATGTTTGGCACCTCGCTGGCCATGGCGCCGGCGCTGGTGGTTGCGTCTCAGTGTTCCTTTGTGGATCTGGACGCGCCCCTGCATTTTTCCGAGGATCGGGATGACAACTACACTATTAAGAACGGTGAGTACCTGCTGAACTCATCGTCCGTCTGGGGAGGTTAATATGATGAAAAGTCTGATCAGTCGATGGTTGAGTGTGGCACTGACGGGGTGTCTGTCTTTGCTTGCTTATGGCGATCAAAACAGCCAGATCAATGCGGCGCTGAGCCCCGCGCAAATTGGCTATATTGACGGTGCGGTCGAGGCACTGCGTCAGCGCGACCATGTTCCCGGTCTCAGTCTGGCGGTGTTTTCCTCCAAGGGCAATGCTCTGGTCAAGGCCTACGGATATAGCGACAAAGACGGCCAGGTGCCACTGCAGGTGGACGATACCATTCCCATCGCTTCCATTTCCAAGACCTTTGTGGCCGTGGCCCTGATGCGCGCCCAGGAAATGGGTTTACTGTCTCTGGACGATGATGCCAATCGTCATCTGGACTTTACCCTGCCCACGTATCCCGGCAGTCGCGCCATTACGCTGCGGGATCTCGCTCGCCACGAGGCGGGTTTTGAAGAGCGCTGGCTCGCCACCGGCGCCGGTTTCGCCGAGGACTCCCGCAGCTGGGGTGAGCAATTGGCTCAGACTTATCCGCAGTTGATTGCACCGCCGGGTACCTATGCCAGCTATTCCAACTACGGTATCGCCCTGTTGGGTTACGTTATTGAACGAGCCGCCGGAGTTCCCTATCACGAGTTTCTGCGCACACAGGTGCTGGAGCCTCTCGGCATGTACGGAACCACCGCGGAACATCCGGAACCAGGCGCCTTTGCCGAAAAACTGGTACCGGGGTTGTATGTCAAAGATGGTGTAATCAGAGCGCCCAAACCCACTTATAACCTGCGTACCTATCCGGCCGGGCGAGTCTTGTCCACATTGCCCGATATGGCAAAATTCGGGCGCATGATCCTGAGTGGTGGCGTGGCCGACGATGGCGTGCGCCTGCTCAGCCGCACGTCGGTGGATACGATGATAGCCGACACCAGAGCGGCTCACGAATCCATACCGGGTATCGCCATTATTTTTGCTGAAAAGGATATCGCCGGTATACGCTTTGTCGGCCACGGTGGTGATGGCGGCACGCATCACACCGACTTGATTCTGTCGCGCGAACATGATCTGGGCATCTATATGGGCTTTCTCTCCGCGCCTGGTCCCCAGGCGCGGGAATTCCTTGCCCGTACACTTGTACCCAAACTGGTCGCGGGTTCCGGTTTTGAGCCGGTTGCTTTTGAACAAGGAGATAAAGCGACAGACAAAAGCCTCGCGCAATACGCCGGACAGTATCGCCACTATCGCTGGGCCTTTACCAGCGTCGAGCGTACGCTGCAGTTGGTCTCGGAGTTTGCCGTTAAGGACTCCGGTACCGGCAGTCTGATCGTCAAAGGGCGGCTCGGAGCCGGTGAATACCTGCCGACCAAAGAAACTGGACTGTTCCAAAATCGATTGACCGGTGAGTTGATGTATTTCTGGCGCGGTGAAGACGGTCAGCTTAATATGAATATGGGCAGTTTCCCGTTTGTCACCGCATTCAAGTTGTCTACAGCGGATACTCAGGGCTTCAACCAGTTTGCGTTTTTCGGCATGGTCATTATTTTTATCGTGTTGACACTGATTTTGATCAGCTTGATGGTTTCCAATTACCGTAAAGGCAACGGTAAGCAGGCACTGGGCCTGGCATTGCTGACACTGGCCAGTGGTCTCAGCGCTTACGGCATGATGGGCTTTATGCTCGCGGCCTCCTCGACACCGGAGCAGGTGCTGCAACAATCCATTCCGGGTTTCGCCTATTGGTATTTGACGATACCGTTTATTGTCTTCGGTCTGGTCGCGTTGTATCTGCTGGGCGCCTTCAAGCGAACGTGGCTGCCGCAAGGTTGGCTGACCTCCATCACTTCTCTTTCAACCGTGGTATTCGTTGGGCTGCTGATGTTATACCTCAATCATTGGAATGCTCTGGGCTGGAACTTTCCTTGAGGGTATTGTGCCTGTTGCTGCTGATCGCAGCATCGGCGCTGGCACATGACAGCTCCGGGCCTCACCACCCGGAGCAGGTTGCATCGATTTTTGTGTCGGCACTGCTCAGTGGCTACAGCGACGAAGTTGAAGCGCTGATTGATCCGGACTTTACCGTAGCGGGCGGAGGCTTTACCGGCCCCATTACGCTGAATAAGCATCAATTTCTGCAAAGCGTTCTTCCCACCGGGGTGGAAATTTCCGGTATACGCCAACAACATGCACGCCTGCAACAACAGGGTGACAAAGCGAGGCTCGGCCCACTCATAATCTATCTGGGTGATGGCGATATGGCTGTGCTGGCCATGTCGCTCGATCTGGTACGACGCGAACAAGGCTGGAAAATCGCTGGGTTGAACTATTCTTCGACCATGCCCGACGACGTGATTTTGCCCGTTCCCCCGTCACCGCAACCACACTATGCAGTGACATTTCGTGTGCAAAGTGAGGGGCAATCGGTCGCCTCTCGCATCAGCCTGCAAGATCAAAACGGCACCAGCTGGGTGCCTGAAGGACGTCGACGCACGGTGCCGACCGGATGGCGACAGGATGTTGGTGCCGGTGTGGTGATCGCCGGTCGGCAGTATTCGTATGTGCCTGGAGAATTTAGTGCTCAACTTCCCGCCGGGCAATATCACCTGCGCCTGGAAAGGGGCATGGAATATGTCCCGCTGGAAACTGTGATCCAGGTTCAAGCGGGCAGTCAGCAGTTTGATCTACAGCTGCAGCGTTGGGTGAATATGAACACCCGTGGATGGCGATCAGGTGATACGCATATTCATTTTCTCGATCCGACAACGGCGTTGCTGGAGGCTTCGGGTGAGGGGCTGAATGTAGCCAATGTGCTGGCGACACAGTGGGGATCATTGAGAACCAATGCCGAGCATTTTACAGGCGTTCCTCATCTCAGTTTGAATGGAGAGCATCAGGTTTTTGTCAACGAGGAGCTGCGGCACGGTTTTCTTGGCCATGCCGTGCTGCTTAATTTAAAACGTCTGGTTTATCCCATGTCCTGGGGTGGACCCGGAGAGGGCGTTCCCGGGGGTTATGATTTTCCGCTGATTGCCATGCAGTCCGACGTGGTCCGAGCCCAGGGTGGTTTTGTCGCAGCCGCACATCTGCCCTTGCATCCCGGAGAGCTGGCAGCGGATGCTGTCCTGGGCAAGCTGGATGCGGTGGAGCTGATGGTGTGGGGCAATCCGTTTGCGCCTTACCACAAAGGATATTCTGCGTCACAGCTTTACTATGCTCTCTTGAATGCGGGTATCCCCATGCCGGCCGTCGCCGGCACGGATAAGATGATGAATCTGCAAACGGTTGGTTCGGTTCGAACCTATGCCCGTGCGGGCGATGACAAAAGCTATCAAGGCTGGATTGACTCGGTGCGTGCCGGCAAAACGTTTGTCACCACCGGGCCTATGCTGGATCTTAACGTGACTCAAGGTATACAAATTCTGGGTATCGGCGATACCTTAACGCAAACCGGCGAGATCCTTATCGACGCCCGGGTAGAGTCTTTTCTGCCTGTTGATTCCCTAGAGCTTATTCACAACGGCCGGGTCATCACGTCGATGCAGAACCCGGGCAAAGAGCGGATGCTGTCTTTAAAGCACCGCATGGATGTTGAGCAAGGTGGCTGGATTGCCGTGCGAGCACTGTCTTCAAAACGCCTGCCCTATCAAACCTGGCAAACGCTGACACCGGAAGGCATTGAGCTGATGGCTCATAGCAGCCCCATCTATCTGAAACCGGGTGGCACCGTCTGGCGAGAAAAAAAGTCTCTTAAGCTGCTGCGCAAAATGGCGGATAAGGGGTTTGCCTGGAGCAGGGACAAGGCCAATGTTCGACTCCCGACCGAACGGGAAAGCATGACGGCGTTCTTCAAGCGCGCCGTCAGCCGTTATGATGTCTGGTTGTCGGAAGTGCAATAAATCAGGGTTTTCAGGACGTTTGCAACGTGGGCCAGAACTCCCGAATCTCTCCCTGTTGGTAAACCGCGATATCGCCAAACTGTAGCAGTACACCTTCTGTCTGGCTGGGGCGCAGGAACACCCGGTCATCCATAAAAATGGGCGTGCCCAGCGGCGCCGTAAACATATCCTGGTTGCTGGAGCGGCCGTAAACAGGGTGGTTTTCCAGTCCCTGGGGCGAGGCCACCTCAGCCATCCACTTGCCACCATAGGTAAACAGGGTCATACGTTTTCCGGTTTCAGGGGCGTGCCCTGGTATGTCGACACTTGGCGAGGTTTTCAGCACCGGAGTGGCTATAAATACTGCCTCCTGGTGATCGCCCAGGGTGGCGTCACAAAAGCGAGGTTTGATCAGCCCGGAACCCACGGCAATATCATTGGCCACGGTCACTTCCCGACCACGACGATAAAGTTGATAGGTGGTGCTGCCACCGGTATTCAGTGTCATGGCCTGCTCATCCCATTGACTATCCAGTGATTTCCTGGCTGCTTCGACAAACGCCCGGTAGCGCCGATCTGTTTCCGGCAGACTTTTTTCCGGTTGCCCAACAAACTGGGGGAAGATGGAGATGTGGCCGTCGTAACCCATAAAACCACTGAAGTTCAGACCAGGGCTTTTTTGAATGAGCAGCAGGGCCTGGCGCATCTCCGCGGGACTGGAAAAGCCACCGCGATGAAAACCCACGTCGATTTCCAGATTGATGCTCAGGTTGAGCTTGCGACTTTCGGCAAAATCGCGATACTGGATCAGTCTTGGCATCGAGTCCACCAGCCATTGCACCTGCCGGGCAGGGTCAAAAGCGGAGGGTTGATGAGATCGGTAAAACTGATCTACGGCACCCACCGGCATCGGTTTGCCCAGCAGGCAGTTAACCTCTGGCCAGCGTTTCGCTACCGAGTTTAAAAATGGCTGGTGAAACACCATCAATCGTTGGCTCTGTGTCTGCTCCAGAATGGTTTCGATCAATCCATAGGCGGGCAGCGACTTGGTGACTGCTCGATAGTGAATATCGTTGGACCAGTGAGTGCGCAATGTGCGGATATTCTCGACGAACCGGTCCTTGTCGATGACCAGCGTCGGGCGGTGCAGGCCGGCACGGTCCAATGCCCCCTGCAGCGACTTGAAATAGGGCGAGTGGGCGGAGCGCGCAACGCCCGCCGTCGACGTCAGAACCGAACCGGCTGCATCGGCGGCGGTAGCGACTGTCGCTGCCTTTATCAGCTGGCGGCGGGTAATCAAACTGGGAAAAGTCTTCACATCAATCTCCATAGGGTGTTGTCAGTCATGCAATGCTGAAATTTTTTCGTCCAACTGCTGAATCGCTCGCTGATAAACTTTGATTACGCTGGCTCGCTGTGTGGGGGACTCGAACTCGCCCTCGTGTGTAATGCGGTCAATGCTGTCGCGCATTTCGGCGACCAAGCCTCGCGCAACCCACGGCTTGAAATGTGCTTTGCCATCCACTTGCAGATAAATGGGGCTGGTATGGGCGCGAAGGACTTCACCCATTTCGTTTTTGTTGTTGTGCCAGGGAATCCTTACCGCCAGCCATCCGGAGCTGTCGGCGACAAAGTCATAATTCATTGTTGCTTGAAAGTGGCCGTTCAGGGCTTCTGAAGCAACCGAATACACCACGTCGCCGTTAAAAATCAATTCGAGCTTTTTAAAGTCAGTTCGTCCCAAGGCTTTTGCTGAGATGCTGACCTTGGACGTTTCACTGTCGATGTTGAGGGTGTCGCCAATCATTTTTTCGTTGGCGCTGAATTCCAGCAACGGACCATTGGTGATATAAGAGCGTCCCTGGCGCAGGGCCTTTAACCAGCCTTCGGCGTCGGGTTTGTGTCTGCCATAAACGTAAGCGCGTGCAAAGTCCAACATAAACCAGTCAGTACCGGACGAAAAAGGCACCCTCAGACCGACGTCGAGGTAGCGATAAAAGCTCTGCTCGTAGTGGGTGCGATCACCGCCGTCAAAGGAGTTAAGCGCGTGAATACGTCCATTAAGCCAGTTGGGAATATCCTCCATGCCAAAATCATTGTGCGCCCACACCACGGTGCCACCGGCTTTGTCGGCAGCGCGCAAGCTCGGTGCCAGCGGCGGGTAGTCAGCGCCCTTTGCCGTCAGTGACTGGCCGATGCTGACCGGTTGAATCAACTTGGGAATATCCAGCAACAGGGCATGCCCATATCCCTGGCCGTACTCGCCGAAGTTGTGTCGGGTCTCCTGCCCGTAGCCATAACTGATGACACTGTTGCTCAGCTCCTGCATATCGGTGGCAGAGTATTGGTTGGACACATAGGTTTCATCCACCTTCACCCGTTCCAGGTGAGAGACGTAAACCGTATCCAGACCATCGGCCCTTGGCACAACCTGCAGATAGCGGTCCGCATAGCCCCGCGATACCGAGAACATATGCAGGTGAGTATTGCCACCCCACCAGTGTTGTTGTTGGGGCCGGTAAAAGTGATTCAGTTTTATGGTCAGGCCGCCAATGGCCTCAATTTCAACTTCGCCATTGGGCAACTCCAGCGCCGTGCCGCTGGCCAGGCTCCACCAGTCTTGCATGCGGCGCATGGCGTGAGATCGGGTCCAGTCTTTGGGCCACCACTTTTTACCGGAAACCAGGTCAGTAATTCTGACCGTAGCCGCCATCGGCTGGCCGGTCTCGGCGTCTATGAAGTCGAGACTGAGTGATCTGGTTTGCTTGGCAGGCGCACTGCGGGGAGTGGAGGACTCATCGGCGCTTAGCTTGACCATAGACCGGTGCAGGCTGCTCTGGTGTGCCTCGGTGACAGAGGCACCAAACAGGATCAAAGCTGCTGCCATGGTTTTGGCGAGTGGCAGGGGGTTTATCAAGGGCGCAGATAACATAGAAATCTTCCTGGGTTTGTAGCGGACGGTTATATACAGCCTTCTATATATACCGTCGTTCAAATATAGATGGAGAATGCCAGTCTATTGATTTTAGATATTTGACTTTAGATTTGTGATCACATAAAGTCAACAGCATGAAATGTTTGTACTGCGTGTTTATGTGTCTGGCGTTGTTGGGTTGTGATGGGGTGATCGGCGGGCTCCAGGGCAACACACAACAAACGGTTATTCGTATTTCTCACAGCCACCAGGCCCGTGACGATTCCGAGATTCACGTTGCCGCCAGCCGGGTTGCCGAGTATGTCGAAAGCCGTTCCGACGATATCAAGGTGCGGGTCTACGCCAATAACAGCCTCGGACAGGAGCGCGAGGTCTACGAGGGGATGCAGTTGGGAGCGGGGGCCGCCTGTTCGATCTCCGGCACTGCGATTCTGGCGAACTTCAATCCTCGGCTGGGAGCGCTGGATCTGCCGTTTTTGTGGCGCGACTACGATCACATTCACCGGGCACTGGACGGCGCGGTCGGTGACCAGCTGCGCGAGGAGCTGCGAAAGGCGGGCTTCGAAGTGCTGGCATGGATGGACAGCTGGGGCCGACGCAACGTGGTCACCACCTCCAAAGATGTGCGCGAGCCGGAGGAGTTAAAGGGGTTGAAGCTGAGAACCATCCCTGCGCCCAGTTACATTCTGGCGATGCAAACCATGGGTGTAAACCCGACGCCCATGGCCTTCGGTGAAATCTATACCTCACTGGAAAATGGTGTGATCGACGGTTTTGAGCACACACCCTCAACCGTGCTCTCAAACCGATTCTACGAAGTGACGGACTATCTGATCCGCACCAATCATCTGTTTGGTCCCATTGTGATGGTTTGCTCCCGGGACAAGTGGCAGCAGCTGAGCGAGCCACAGAGACAATTGCTGCTTGCCGCTGCAAAGGATGCCGCCACCTTTGTGCGGCAGCAGGCACCCATTAAGGAACAGCAGGCAATCGCAGCGCTGCAACGCCAAGGCATGACGGTGCGGGAACTGGATACCCGTGAATTTGTGGGCACCGCAGTCGGAGTCCACAAGTTGTTTGCAGAAAAATACCACGCCAGTGACCTCATCGAGGCCATCGGTGCAGTTACTCCTACCAGTGAAGTCGAAATATGAGTGAGATTATTTACAACGCCGATAATCACAACGAACCTGTCGTTGATGCGGCGCGGGATGATTCCTGTCTGAAGCGGACCTACTTTAATCGAGTCCGGTTAACACAAGGACAACAGTATCGTGCCTGTCTGCAGGACTATGAAACCGTTTACGTTCTGATGTCCGGCAAGGTGGATATTGTGATCAATGACGAGACCTTTGTCGCTGTCGGTGGCCGGGAGGACGTTTGGTCCGGCACGGCGGATTCGGTTTACGCCCCGGTGGGGGCAAGCGTCAGTCTGAGATGCGTCAGTGAAAGTTGTGAAGTGGCCGTGGCCGGTGGTTTGTGCACGGAGGTATATCAACCTTTTCGAATCACACCAAGCGAAGTGGACATGGTCGACGTGGGCTCTCAAGGTACCCACTCCCGCCGCTGCATCTTTCATATTCTGGGCCAGAACGCGGCTGGTCGCGCCGGCAACCTGCTGGTCAGTGAGCTTTATGCAGACGAAGGTTGCTGGTCCGGGTATCCACCCCACAAACACGACGAAGACCGCGAGGGTGAGAGTCACCACGAGGAGGTGTATCACTACCGTTTTGAACCCAACACCGGATTTGGCGGCCAGTTTGTTTATGACGACGACAGCAAGGGCACGGTGTACAAAACCGGCGACGGCGACACGGTATTGATAGAAGGCGGATACCATCCCACCGTCACCTCCCCCGGACACAAAGAGTATATCTTTACCATTCTGGTGGGACGGCAACAGCGTTCTCTGTTGCAGCATTTTCACGAGCGCAACGACTACCTGATGGACTCCATTCCGGGCCTCGGTGCCATGCGCGATAAATTTAAGTAAGCGGCGAGGGGTTTTGTCATGAGTGAGGTTTCGACAAAGGGCAATATTCTGCAGCGCTTTAGTCTCGACGGAAAAATTGCGCTGGTGACCGGTTCGTCCCGCGGTATTGGATTGAGTCTCGCCCGGGCATTGGCGGAGGCAGGTGCTCTGGTTGTGCTAAACGGGCGCAACGAGGAGCAATTGGGTGTGGCACGGCGGCAGCTGCATGATCTGGGCCTATCGATGGAGACTGAGTGTTTCGATGTGACTGATGAAGTGGCGGTGGAAGAATCCATCCAGCGCATTGAAAGCAGCCTGGGTCCGATAGATATACTGATTAACAACGCCGGTATGCAACGTCGCGTGCCATTGACCGATGTCGAGCTGTCGACCTGGCAAGAAGTACTGAACACCAACCTGACCTCGGCGTTTCTGGTGGGCAGAACCGTGGCTCGCGGCATGATTTCTCGCCAGCGGGGCAAGATTATCAATATCGGTTCCGTTCAGTCTTCGCTGGCAAGACCGTCGATTGCTCCCTATGCCTCGTCCAAGGGGGCGATGGTCATGCTCACGCGTTCGATGTGCGCGGAGTGGTCAGCCGACAATATCCAGGTCAACGCCATCGCCCCCGGGTACTTCAATACGGAGCTTACTCGTGCACTGGTGGACGACGAGGAGTTCAGTCGGTGGCTCTGCCAGCGCACGCCCGCCAATCGCTGGGGGCGAGTGGAAGAATTACAGGGCATGGCGGTGATGCTGGCTTCAGAGGCTTCCAGTTTTATTACCGGTCAAGTTATGTATGTGGATGGTGGCATGACCGCCGTGGTCTAGGCGAAGGTGAGCGTGATGTTCGGCAAACTGGCAAGTACAACGGCCCATTGGGTCCAGCATGTGGTGACCACGTTATTTCTGGTCATGGTGTTGGTTGGGTTGTTGCAGATAGTCAATCGGTATCTGCCGGTTCCTTCTATGAGCTGGACAGAAGAGTTGCAGCGTTACCTGCACATTTGGCTGGTGTTCCTGGCCATTCCACTCGCCTATCGTCATCGCCGTCATATCTGCGTGAAATTATTCAGCCGCTTGGAGCAGGGGCGTTTGGGGGCGGGGCTGGAAACCTGCACTCATGCGCTGTGGCTGGTGTTGGCTTTGGCCCTGGTTGTTCTGGGCGGCAAATTAGTGGCTGTCGGACAGCATCAATACAGCGCCGGCCTGGGTGTGAAAATGGCCTGGATTTATCTCTGCCAGATCAGCGGAGGTATGGTCCTGATGTTGTTTGCGCTGCAAAATCTGATTGACCCTGAGGGTGGCGAATCGTGATTGCCTTGCTGTTTGTACTGCTGATCGCGCTGGTGTTATTACGTATTCCGGTGATTTTGGCGCTGGCCCTGGTGGGATTGGTGGGCATGTTCTCCACACAGGATGTCACTCCCGCGTTTTTTGCCCAGCGCTCGTTTTCGTCATTGGATTCGTTCAGTCTGTTGGCGTTGCCGTACTTTATTCTGGCGGGTTCACTCATGTCCAAAGGCGGTTTGAGTGAGGCGCTGGTGGCCATGGGCAAAGGGTTGTTTGGCCACTGGCGTGGTGGCCTCGGTAATGCGTCGGTTGTCTCCTGCGTTTCCATGGCCAATGTTTCCGGCTCCTCTGCCGCAGAAGCTGCCGCCATTGGTTCCGTCACCATCCCCGCCATGAAAGCCGAAAATTATCAGCCGGGATTGGCCGCGTCTATCGTTGCGGCGGCAGCCACCATTGGTCCGGTAATTCCCCCCAGCATGACTATGATCATCTACGGATCGATGACGGGGGTTTCAATTGGTGGTCTGTTTTTGGCCGGTGTGGTGCCAGGGCTGATCATGGCGACGGCGTTGATCGCTCTGATCTTTTTAATGTCCTACCTGCCGGCCTTCCCGGCACTGGCGCATCGCGAACCCTGGCAAGGGTTTCGCGCCCTGCTGCAGCATGTGCGACGCTCCTGGGTGGCCCTGCTGGCGCCGGTCCTGATTATTGGTGGCATTTTCTCCGGGCTGTTTACCGCTACGGAAGCAGGCGTGGTGACCTGTCTCTATGCCTACTTGACGTCTCGTTACTATTACCGCTCCATCACTTCGAGCGACTTGCCGAGAATCGTGGTGGATGCCGGACTCACCACTGCAACTGTGGTGGGCATTATTGCCATGGCCGGTTCCATCGGCTGGCTGCTGTCGTTTATGGAATTTCACCTGCTGGCGTTGGAGAAAATCCAGTTGCTTTCCCAGCATCCGCAAACCGTATTGATGGTACTGGTCGGAGGCATGTTGCTGATGACCATGTTTCTTGAATCGCTGGCGGTATTGATTCTGTTTGTGCCGGTTCTCGCACATTTGGGGCAGGCCTATGGGTTTGACCCCTTGCATCTTGGCGTGCTGGTGGTGATCGCGACGCAAATCGGCGCCATCACGCCACCCGTAGCGGTATTGATGTTTATTACCGGCAGCATCGCGGAGGCTTCTTCCAGTGAAACCATTTTATACAGTATTCCTTTTGTGTTGACGTTGATGGCTGTGTTGATACTGCTGATGTTTGTGCCGGAGCTGGTGACCTGGTTGCCGTCGAGGATGGTGGCCGGATGATCAACAGGCCGCTTATTGTGATGGGGGTTTCCTCCTGTGGCAAGTCAACACTGGCGCGGGCGTTTTCGTCGAGGTTTGAGCTGCCCTTTGTTGAGGGCGACGAATTTCATCCGCCCGCCAACGTGAACAAAATGCAGCGGGGCATCGCCCTTGATGATGAAGACAGAAAGGAGTGGCTGCAGGCGTTGTGCTTGCAGTGTAATCGTTTCCTGAATGCAAAGGAGTCAGTGGTGCTGTCGTGCTCCGCATTGAAGAAGCGCTATCGGGATCAATTTCGGCGGCGTTTGATAGCACCGCCGCAATTTCTTTATTTGGACATTATCGAAACTCGTGCGCACCAGCGATGCCAGAACCGACAGGATCACTTTATGCCCAAGTCACTGATCCGCTCACAGTTTGAGACGCTGGAATGCCCCGTCGGTGAGGCTGACGTCATCAGGATTGACGCGGAGTGGGCATTGGAAGATCAGATAGCTTTTTGCGAGTACAAACTGAATTTGGTTGAGGAGAAAGAACGTTCATGAATAAACTGTTTCCAAAAGCTCTGAAACGCAGCCTGATGGCGCTGCTGATGATGGGAGCTGCTGCTTCATTGGCCGACAACCACTATAAAGTGTCGGTGGACTTTTCTGCACCGTCTGTGCCCTTCGAGCCCTACTGGAAATCCAGCGGCTTGTCTCCCTCGGATTTGCTGTTGACCAAAGACATGGAAATTTCCCTCAAGCACATGGGGGCAACCCGTGGTGGCACCGAGTTTTTCCGGCCGCACTATATTCTCGACCTGATCGAAATTACCGGTGGCGAAGGAACGCAAATCCGCTACGACTGGGCTCGCTTTGACAAGGCACTGGACAATATTGTCCATAATGGCATTCACTTGGTGTTCGAATGGATGGGTAATCCATCGGCGTACTTTCAGGGCTACAAAACGGAGCAGCAGGTCGCTCTCTGGGAGACTTTTGTAGAGGACGTGACACGGCATCTGGTGGATCGCTACGGCTCCGAAGAAATTCGCCAGTGGATGTTCGAAACCACCAACGAAGCCGATATTCATCCGTTCTGGGAGCACGGCGCCGCCGACTATCTGCGTTACTTTGATGCGACCAACCGTGGCATGCGCAAGGTGGACGCCAGCCTCAATCTCGGTGGCCCGGCCAATGGCCGGTTTATGTCACCGCTGCTGAAGATGACCCTTGAGCATGTGGACCAGCCGGGCAAAACCGCGCCGGAGTTTCTCTCGTCCCATTACAAGGCCACGCCCTGGTCCATGGTGCGCCTGGAAGAGTGGAAGGTCGACTACATTCGCAAGCATCACCCGAATTTAAAAACCATTCCGTTTGTCAACGATGAGGCCGATCCCATCGGTGGTTGGGGCGTACCTTACTGGTGGCGCGCCGGTGCCTGGCACGCGGCCTTTTTTGCGCAATCCATTGATGCCCACAATCAAGTCATGATCGACAAGTTGGGTGTGGATTACAAACTGCTGAGCAACGATCACGGCTTTTCCGGTACCTGGGGGCAGCGTACCCAATACGCCCGGTTTCTGAGAGGCGACAATAGCACACCGCAAAAAGGCAGTGGCGACGAGGGCGGCTGGAAGCCGTTTGGGCAAAGCGATAAAACCGATACCCGCCCGGAGACCCAGCAGTTCTTTTTGATCAAAAAACCGGTTCAATCAGTGATGTCGCTGCTGGATTTTCTGGGGCCACAGCGTTATCCGGTGGAGGGTTTTCCCGAGTATCGCCAGCTGGTCGATCGCTATGTCTCCGACAACCCCAATATCGGTTGTATGGCCACCAGGCGCCTGGATCAGGCGGTGGCATTGCTCTGCTATAACAAGCCGGAAATGTCCCTCAATAATGGCTTGCAGGAACAGATGGAACCCAGCAAAAAGCAGCGTAATGTCTGGAAGCGTCAAAGCGGCAAGGTAAGACTGAATCTGGCCGGCCTGAACCTGGAAAATCCGATCCTGGCCGAGTTGCGTCTCGACAACAAAGACGGCAACGCCTACGAACTCTGGAAGAAAATGGGTTCGCCCGAGGACCCCTCCGCGAAACAGTTGCAAAAGCTGGTGGAAGCGCAGGAGCCTTCTTTCAGGACGGACCGCA
This sequence comes from Pseudomaricurvus alkylphenolicus, assembly GCF_011683955.1. Classification (GTDB taxonomy): domain Bacteria; phylum Pseudomonadota; class Gammaproteobacteria; order Pseudomonadales; family Cellvibrionaceae; genus Pseudomaricurvus; species Pseudomaricurvus alkylphenolicus. The sequence continues at coordinate 389,215 of NZ_JAAQPI010000004.1, read as the reverse complement.
AAGTGGCGATCGACAATGGCGCGTTGCAACTGGATGTTGATCTGCCATCAGCGTCGGTGAGTCTGATTGTCTTGAGTTCCGCGCCGAAGACAGGTCCTGGAGACATAACCGCTTTATCGAGAACCGTTCATCTTGGCATTCACGGTGAAAGCACCGCGGTGCTGGACTGGAAGTCCACCAACGAATCCGGACTGATCCACTATGAAGTGCATTACGCCAGGCCGGGTTCCAGTGAGTTTAAACAACTCAGCCGAGCCACCTTGCTGGACCGAAGCTGGGTGCACGCCAATGCCAAACGCGGCGGTCAATACAAGGTGCGGGCCGTGGACTTTTGGGGCAACAAGGGTGAGTTTTCTTCAGTGGTCACGCTATAGGGCCAGGCAACTATAATTGAGTCATAGAGGGTAAAGAGATGAACGATAAATTCAAAATACATCGCCTGTCGGGCGCCGGTTTACTGGCGCTGGGCATATCACTGGCACCGCAGTACGGCTTGGCCGACACGGCTCTGGAGCTGGAAGAGGTAGTGGTTACCGCCACCAAGCGGGAGCAGTCGCTGCAGGATATTTCCCTGTCGGTGACGGCTATCGGCGAGGTGGAGCTGGAACGATCGGGCGCCGCAGAATTTGCGGACTACGCCACCTCCGTCCCCAATCTGAGTTTTGGTTACAGTGGCGAGGGGCGTCAGACGTCGAGGAAGTTTCAACTGAGGGGTATTACCGGTGATGACACCTCGGCCCTCTATATTGACGAAACTGCCGTCCCCACGACCATGGACCCTCGGGTTATCGACGTTGAACGGGTGGAAGTTCTGCGGGGTCCGCAGGGCACCCTGTTTGGCGCCCGCTCCATGGGCGGTCTGGTGCGCATGGTGACCAAAAAGCCCTCCACCGATGAGGTTGAGGGCAAGCTGCACGCGGCCGTGGGCAGCATGGAAGGGGGCGGTCTCGATTATCGCGTGGACGGTTCGGTAAATTTGCCGCTGGCAGAGAATGTGGCACTGCGTCTGACGGGTTATTACCTGAGGGATGCCGGTTTTATTGATCGAATCGTCGACCCCGACGGCTCGGCCGTTGTGGGTGGCGAAGATGCGCTGAACGGCGATGAGTATCGCAATGAGGACATCAACGAAGACAGTACCCAGGGATTTCAGGCGTCCCTGTTCTGGCAGGTGAGCGAGGAACTGATGCTGCAGCCGCAGCTGATGTACCAGAAAACCGAGTCAGACGGCCCGGCCTTTGTGGATGAAGATATCGACAACTTTACCAAGATCCGCCAGTTTGATGTGACCGAAGAGGGCGAGGACGAGTGGAGCCTGGCCGCGCTCACGATTAACTATGATCTGGGGTACGGTGAAATCGTCTCCAGTACCTCTTACTTTGAGCGGGAAACCCTGGATATTGAAGACGGCACTATCTTTATGTCGAGCTTCCTGGGCGGTCCGGCCGTTGCTTCCGTCGACGCACCTGCTATTACATTTGAGACCTCTGATGAAGAGCGTATTACCCAGGAGTTGCGATTTGTGTCCAACTTTGAGGGTAAACTGAATATGGTGGCTGGTGTCTTTTATCAGAAGATCGACCGAGAGGGCGGATTCCCGCCTGCCTCCATTGTTCCCGGCGGAGCGCCCTTTATTGGTTTTGCGGGTTTCGAAGCCGGTGATTCATTCTTCTCGCTGCAAAGTCATTTTGAACAGGAAGAGTTGGGGCTGTTTGGTGAATTTGAGTACAGCCTGACGGACACACTGACGATGACCGTTGGCGGTCGCTGGTTTGACGTATCGACGGAAGACGAACGCATTGACGGCGGCACACTGTTTACCAAGCTGGGTGTCGCCTTTGGTTTTCCCATTCCCGAGCCCTTTAAAGGCGGGGTGGATGAGGACGGATTTAATCCCCGTGTTGCACTCAGCTGGGACATCAACGACGAAGTCACCCTCTACAGCAACGTGGCCAAAGGTTACCGCCCTGGAGACGTCAACGATGCCAAGGCCGCCTGTGAAGCCGTGGGCTTGACGGATATTCCGGAATTTACCGACTCCGATTCCCTCTGGAACTACGAGCTAGGTGCCAAAACCCGTCTGTGGGGCGGCCGCGCCACTTTGAATATGGCCACTTACTTTATTTCCTGGGATGAGCGCCGGGCACAGACCATTAATTGCGGCCTGGGCTTTTCAGCCCGCGACAACGTCGGTGAAGTGGAATCCAAGGGTGCGGAACTGGAATTGATGCTACAGGTAACGGAAGGATTCAGTCTCAGTGCCGGGGTGGGTTACACCGACTCGCGTATTACCGATACCGGCGGTGCCCTGGGTGTTGAGGAGGGCCAGGCATTGGCCAATGTACCCCGCTGGAACGGTGCACTGGCTTTGGACTACGACTTCTCCATCAGCGAGGAGATGGACGGCTATTCCCGCTTCGATTATCGCTATGTCGGCTCCAGTGTCAGTGCCCAGGGCAATGACCGTGACCGCTACGAGTTGATCAACCTGCGTGCTGGCATCCAGTGGGGCAGCTGGGATCTGTCGGCCTTTGTGGAAAACCTGACCGACGAGCGGGCCAACCTCGCTGATCCGGCAGAGTTGTCCGACTCGCTGAACCTGATTGCGGTGGGGCGCCCTCGTACTCTGGGTATGAGCATACGCAAGACGTTCTGAGCTTTCCATCCAGACAAGGGCTCTATGACATAGAGCCCTTGTCTGTTTTTTGTCTAACGGTTAATTCAAGAGAGAGTATTTTGACGAATCCAACGGTTTGTATTGTTGGCACTGGCACCATGGGGCTCGGTTGGGCGGTGTCGTTCTGTCGCGCGGGTTGGGATGTGCGACTGTTTGATATTGATGTGGAGCGTGCGCAAACGGCGGCGCAAACCTGCCTTGCCATTTGCGACTCGCTCAGGGTTTCCGCACGTGAACGTGGAGCGGCCGAGGGCAGTCAGCCTATCGATAAAGCCGTCAGTGGTGCTCGACTGGTGATTGAGGCGGTACCCGAACAGTTATCGCTAAAACAGTCGGTACTCAACGACATTGAGCAAGTGTTTGATCCGCAGGGGTTGGTTCTCAGCTCCACATCGGCAATTCCAGCCACGCATTTGGCCAGTGCAATGACCAACCCTTCTCGCTTTCTGGTGGCACACCCGTTTAATCCCAGCTACCTCCTGCCGTTGGTGGAACTGGTGCCCGGTGAAAAAACATCCGAGTATGCACTCGACACAGCCGCAGCACTGCTGGAATCCATAGGCCAACAGGTGGTCAAGCTGCGTCGGGAAATCGAAGGATTTGTTGCCAACCGATTGCAAGCTGCGGTTGTTAACGAAGCCGTGAATCTGGTCGCCGAGGGCGTTGCCAGCCCGGCTGATGTAGACAAATGTCTCAAGGATTGCCTCGGCCTACGCTGGGCCTTTTTTGGCCCCTTTGAAACTATGGATCTGAATGCGCCCAATGGATTTGAGGAATACGCTCAAAAGTTTGGTGACTCTTACGTGGAGTTGGGCAAAAAACTGCTGGTGGCAAACCCGTGGCAACCCAAGGCATTGCAGGAGATTGCCAATTATCTGGCAGAACGCGATGAAGATTTCGAAACCAAACGACAGCGCCGCGACACCTTGGTGACGCAGCTCTTGAACCTGAAACAACAGCACAGGATCGGATAAACCATGTTTGAAACCAACCGGGCAGTGGTGTTCCCCTGGCACTGCGATCAATATCACCATATGAATACGCGGCACTATCTGGCGATGTTCGACGACGCCGGCGCCCATATGATGCACCACTTGGGTTACTCGCTGGAGGCCGGCAAGGAAACCCGCCAGGGTTGGGCGGACGTGGAACACACCATCCGTTACCTGCAAGAAGTATCCAACGGCGCGTTGCTGAAAATTGAAAGCCAGCCGCTGGAAGTGGGTCGCAAATCGTTGCGCTATCGCCATGTTATGAGCAATGTTGCCACCGGAGAAAAGGTGGCGACGTTGGACGGAGTTGTTCTCTCTTTCGATCTCGAACAACGCAAGGCCATCGAAGTGCCTGCAGCCATTCGCAGCAAGTGTCTGGAATATATTGAGAGTCAGTCTGATGTCTAATAGAAAACCTGTTGTTGAAGAGTTTGTGCCCAGTGGGGAACAAAGCGCGTTATGGCCCGATGTTTCAGGAAACACCATCAACGGCCTGGGCGAAACCGAGGTGCGTCGGCCGACACCGGTTATGTGGCACGAGCCGGAAAAAATCGCTCATGGGGATGTTCAGAAGTGGTTCTGGGCTCAGGGTGTCAAGGAGCCGAAGCTGGCAGCTATGCGTGCTGATCGGGAAAAGGTGATTGGCCTGCAACCGCGATTGATCGCCAGTGATCAAAATCAAATGCAGGCAACGGACGCGTCCAACAAGGTGAAGGAGCTGGCTCGAAAAGCCGGTGCCGAGTTGGTGGGTATTGCCAGGGCGAATCCTGACTGGGTGTTTGAGGGTTACGACTTCGATTATCCCTGGATAATTGTCCTGGGTGTGGTCATGGAGCACGACAAACTGCTGACAGCGCCCGAAGTGACCTCGGCGATAGAAGTTGTCGATAAGTATACCAAGGGCTGGAAGGTGGCCAGGCCGGTGGAAGACTGGATTCTCTCCCAGGGGTGGCGGGCAGAAGCGTCGGGGGGACCCTCTGCTGGCCCAATTACCCTGACGCCGGCGGCGATTGAGTGTGGCTTTGGAGAACTGGGCAAGCACGGTTCGATCATCAACCGGGAGCACGGTTCGTCGTTCCGCTTGTCGGCCGTCTTTACCGATATGCCATTGGTCGAAGACGCTTTGGACGAATTTGCAGCCGACGACTTTTGTTCTGCCTGTCAGGTTTGTACCAAAGCGTGTCCCGTGGACGCCATTTCAGACAAGAAGCAGACCGTTCGCGGCGTTGAAAAGTGGTATGTGGACTTCGACAAGTGTTTTTCCTACTTTGCCGAGACCTACGGATGTGGAATATGCCTGGGCGTGTGTCCCTGGTCGACACCGGGCAGGGCACCAAAGCTCGCGGACAAATTCACCAAACGCAGAGAGAAAAAACGACAATCAGAGAGCCAGGGTTGACTTTCGATAACGTTCATTCTTCTCTACGTAGGTAGCAAACAAGACACATCTCCACCCGCACCAAATGCGCTACTTCAGGTCCGATTTCTCTGAGTTTATCGGACCTGAACTCTTAATGAGGACGTTTACCGGTTATTTAACCTCAACGTTATCCAAATCCAGTTCTTCAGCAATATTGGAACTGCGGATCTTCAAGATACCAAAACCGGTGCCGTCTTCCTCAACCTTGACTTCGTCAATGGTAGAGGAAATAATCGAGGCCCGCACGTTACCGTCATCGGCTTCCTCGATTTCGATGTCTTCTTTGCTGCCATTGTTATTGAGCAGCGTAACGACTTTCAGATCAACGCGAATGCCGCCGTCGTTCTCTTCCGAGATTTTGACACCTTCATCTTCATTGTTTTCGGCGTAGATATTGGACAGCGTCAGTCGGTAACCGCCTGCATCTTCTTCGTCGAAGTCCAGGCCTTCGTCGAAGTTGTTCACCACCTCGGTGTTAACCACCTTGCCACGAATGTCACCGGGGCCGGCCTCATCGATGTCAAAGCCGTCATCCACATCGGGGTCACCCTCATCGTCACAGGCATCACCGGCAACAAAAGGCCCGTCTACACAATAGGCGCCGTTACCTTCAAAGGTGGTGTTAACGACGTTAATGATGACGCTGCCCTGGTTGCCTTCATCAAGCTCGACGCCGTCGGCACCCACATTGCGGAAGGTGGAATTAACGACGTTAAAGACAATGTTGCCGTCGTTGCGATCATCGACGCGGACACCATCGGCGTCTTGCTTACCGAAGCCAACACCGTCAACCAATACATCATTCAGATTGACTTCAATGGATGCAGGAGAACCATCGCCGGCACCACCGCCGCCACCGCCGCAGTCATCGCCCAGCGAGCAGTCGGACACGTGAATGCCATGGTTGCCAGTGTCAAAAACGGATACGCCCGACAGGTTCACCTTAACGGTGCCGGTGCGGGTATCGGGGACGTTCAGGTAGATGCCTTTGCCGCCACTGACCTCAACGCCATTGTTCAGATTGTCTGAACGGCTATAGGAACCGCTGCCGGTAAAGCTGAGGCGCTTAATGGTCAGATCAGCCCCTTGAGTAACCGCAAAAATCGGATCCAGATCGTTGCTCATGCCGGCGCCGTCAATAGTCTGACCGCTGCCGATCAGAGTCAGAGGCTCTGTGCCGGTGTACTGCAAGGATTCGGTAACGGTGATGACACCCACTGACGGGTTGATCACAATCTGGGTGGCACCGCTGGCCAGTGCCGCACGCAGCGACCCCGCCCCGTCGTTGTTATCAGAAGTAACCTGGGCGGTAGAACCGGCCATGGCGGCGGCAGGTAGTGCGATAGCGGCTGCGATTGCGCAGCGGAGCAGAGTTTTCATTGTGTTGGTCCCCATAGCTTCTCATGTAAGAGAGGCGGCTTATTCATTAAGAGCGGACCTTCGACTTTAGTTAAGCTATGTGACCAACAGATGAAACTTATGTGACGCTCTCGCCCATAATAATATCCCGATAACTCCCCCCGGCCGGAATCATCGGGTAAACGTTCTCTTCAGCCTCCACAATAACGTCAAGTAGATAAGGCTCGTCGGGATCGGCCAATAGACGCTGGTAGGCTGCCAGTAGCTCTTCCTTGCAAGTCACCCGCTCCGCTTTTACCCGATAGCCCTCCGCGATCTTGAGAAAGTTGGGGTAGATTTCCAGATCTTCCGGTTTCTTTACAGCAGTGGGGTCAGATTGATCAGAGCCGGAACGATGTTTGTCATAAATCATATCCTGCCATTGCCGAACCATGCCCAGCCATTGATTGTTCATCACTACGACTTTTACCCCAATGCCGTAGCGGTGGCAGGCGGCCAGTTCGTGGATCGTCATATTGAGCGAACCGTCACCGTCAATATCGATTACCGTCCGCTCCGGGCAGCCTATCTTGGCGCCGATGGCGGCGGGAAGACCGTAACCCATGGTGCCAAAGCCAGAGCTGCTTAAAAACGAACGGCTGCGGCGAGCCCTATAGTGCTGCATGGCCCACATTTGATGCTGGCCAACGCCGAGGCTCACGATGGCATCCCCTTGTGTTATTTGGCTTAACTGTGAGATGGCATATTGCGGAGTGATGCTGTCACTATCAGGTACCTTAAACGGGTAGCGCTCACGTAAATCAGCGAGATAATCGCGCCAGACCCGGTACTCGCCAGGCTGCGCGTTTTCACGCAGTTGCACAAGAGCGGGTTTAATATCAGCGCAAATCGGCAGAGTCACCACCTTGTTTTTGTTCAGCTCATTGCGATCGATATCGATATGAATAATCTTGCCATGGCGGATAAACTCGTTCAGGTTACCCGTCACGCGATCATCAAAACGAACACCTGCGGCGATAACCAGGTCCGCTTCATTAATCGCTGTATTGGCATACTTGCTGCCGTGCATGCCCAATACATGTAATGCCAAATCATGGTGGGGCGGAAAGGCGCCCACGCCCATTAGTGTTGTAGTCACCGGGCACTGTAGTTTTTCTGCCAGGGCCAGCAACTCATTGGCCGCGTTGGCTGAGACAATGCCACCGCCGGCATAGATAACCGGTTTGGACGCCTCACTCAGCAGGCGACAGGCTTCTTCCAACTGGGTTTCAGGAATGCCGCCAATGCCGGGTTCGGGCTTTTCGATCACGGCGGGAATCCGCGGTGGAGCATAATTGCCCTCGGGGTCACGTGGATAGTGTTGCTGGATGTCCTTGGGTATATCGACAAGCACGGGGCCGGGACGGTTACCACCGGCAAGGGCAAACGCTTCTCGAACCACTTCAGGAATATCGGTGACCTTCTTCACCAGATAGTTTTTCTTGGTAATCGGGCGGGTAACGCCCACAATATCCACCTCCTGAAAGGCATTTCTGCCCAGCAGGTGAGAGGGCACGTTGCCAGTGATCGCTACGATGGGGGTGGAGTCGCTGTTGGCATCTGCGATTCCGGTAACCAGATTAGTGGCGCCAGGACCAGAGGTGGCCAGGCAGACACCCACTTTGCCGGTGGCCCGGGCAAATCCCTGGGCAGCGTGAATGGCCCCCTGTTCGTGTTCGGTTCGAATACAACGGATATTGTATTCTCTCAGTACATCGAAGATTTCCAGATTGGCACCGCCGGGGTAGCCGAACAGGGTATCCACCCCTTCGGCCTGCAAGGCTTTGGCCAGAATCTGTGCCCCTCTCAGCGCCAGGTGTCGCTGAGTCGCTTTAATGTCCTCCAAATCACCGCCGGATATCGTGCCCCGATTCTGATAGGTGATGTTGTCTTCATTATGGTGGGGAATGTTGGTCATGTGGCACCCGATTTATTTGGAGAAGGTGTGATTTCCCAAATAGATTAGAAGAATCGGACGGCATAGACTCTGCCAATAATACGCTGTAAGGTCTTAACTGGGTATAAAATATACTTAATTGGCAGAATTCGAGTATATCGAAGGAGGGTGTGTTGGCATTAATGGGTTACAGGCGTCTCCGATAAGCGCTTGGCGGCAGCCCTGTCCAGCCTTTAAAGGTGCGGGTAAAGGGACTGGTTTCCGAAAATCCCAGCTCCGCACTGATATCTTCGATGGACATCTCGGAGTGAACCAACAATTCAATAGCCCTGTCACGCTTCACTTGGTTTTTGATCATCAAATAACTCACCCCTTCATCCGACAGGCGCCTCTGCAGGGTGTAGGGGGCAATCTTCAGTGCTTCGGCCAGTTCAGGCAGAGTGGGCAGATGGTTAAGGCTGGGACGAATATAGTCCGCTACTCGCGAAGCCCAGCTGTCACCGGTAAAATTCAGCGCCAACAGGTAGCGGAAGGGCTCGTCAAGCAGGGCTTTGAGCCCCACCATATCTTGCACCACAGGTTTTTGCAGCAGCTCTTTGGCAAAGGTGATCCGGCCGAACCGATTATTAAAGGACACGGGCGCCCCGTAAAACATCAGCCGATAATCTCTGCTGTAGCTGGGTTCTTCAAAGGGGAAGTACAGATGATGGATGGGAAAAATCTCCTTGCTGAGCCAGCAAAGCATGCGGTGAATGGACCAGAAGGCAAATTCCATCAGGTAGTTGTCTGATGAGCGCGTACTGGCGGAGGTGTCGATATCAATGGAGATCAGCTCTTCGCCCAGCTCTGGACGCAGTTTATAGCCGCTGTGCTGTATTTCGTTGTAGCGAACCAGCCGATGCAGCGCCTGACCCATAGTGCCCGCCGCGATCAGGTAGTGGCTCAAAATCGACAGGTTGCCTACCGGGACCGGCACAGAACCATGGCCCAGCAGTTCGTCGTTGCAGGCATTCATCAAGCGGGAAAGGAGCTGCCCGAATTGCGCCAGAGAGACGCGCGCCTGGGGTTCATTCAGCAGTGTCGGCGGGATATGACATTGCCGCAGTAAAGTATCAACTTCTTGATTATTTAACTCGACCTTGGATATTGTTCCCTGCACCAATTGTATACTGAGAGACACTCTATTTGAGGAGATTTTTCTCATTTTTCCATTCTGCTGTCAGGTCAATGGCCTATGATCAATAGTCTGTCGCCAATCTGGGGTGTTGTAAAGTATCAACTATTCTGTTTTCGGTGGTCATTCCGACAAGAACCCGCAGCTTTCATAATGAGCGTAAATCAACCAGTGATGAGATAACGCAATGGCTCTTCCAGATATCCTTAAAGGACGCTTGTCCGTACCCGCAGTGGCGGCTCCCCTGTTTATCATTTCCGGGCCTGAACTTGTGATTGCCCAGTGTAAGGCCGGGGTCGTAGGATCTTTTCCCTCGCTCAATGCAAGGGGAGAGGGTGAGTTCGAGAAATGGCTGCAGCAGATTACAGAGGCTCTGGATGCCCACAATGAGGCCAATCCCAACAGCCCGGCGGCGCCTTTTGCGGTCAACTTGATTGTTCACCGTTCCAACAACCGCCTGGATGAAGACCTGGCGTTGTGTGTGCAGTACAAAGTGCCAGTGATTATCACTTCGTTGGGAGCGCGCCCAGAGGTGAACGAAGCGATTCATTCCTATGGCGGAATTGTGCTGCACGATATCATTGACAACACGTTCGCCAAGAAAGCCGTCGAAAAAGGCGCTGATGGCCTCATTGCCGTCGCGGCAGGAGCGGGTGGTCATGCGGGTACCCAATCCCCCCTGGCACTGATCCAGGAAATCCGTGAATGGTTTGAAGGGCCGCTGTTGTTATCCGGTTCCATCGCCAGTGGTGATTCGATCCTGGCGGCGCAAGCCATGGGGGCGGATCTTGGCTATATCGGCTCCGCCTTTATCTCCTGCGAAGAAGCGCGTGCAGCGGACGGATACAAGCAAGCGATCGTTGACTACAACGCCAAAGACATTGTGTACACCAACCTGTTTACCGGCGTACACGGCAATTACTTGAAGCCCTCTATTATCAGCGCCGGTATGGACCCGGATAACCTGCCGGAAAGTGATCCGTCAAAGATGAATTTTGGTTCCGGCGGTAATACCGACAGCAAAGCCTGGAAAGACATCTGGGGCTGCGGCCAGGGTATTGGTGCCATTAAGGCGCGTCTGCCGGCAGCCGAACTGATTCAGGGTTTTGCCAAGCAGTACGATGCGGCTTACCAGCGTTTATCCGCACAGTATCAGCCTCGCTGATTTCGATACTCAACCGGCGAGCAGGCTTCCTTGTTGCGGAATGCTCGCCTGAAGTTGGCCGTGTCCTGATATCCCAATGCGGTTGCGATCGCATCAACACTCAGCTGGCTGTCGAGAAGATATTGCCTGGCCCATTTGTGGGTTATGGACGACTTAATCTCTCTAAAATTGGTTTTCTCTTCCTGTAAACGTCGGTTGAGTGTTCGCTCCGAAAGGTGAAGTTGATCAGCGATCTGACTCAGTGTCGGCAGCGGCGGCTCTTGCGCCTGCAGTAGCGCTTGCACATGGAGGCTGTAGGGAGCGCTGCCAGAAGATTCCGAGGTGATGGTTTTAATGCGTTCAGACAGTCGCCGCTGACTTTGTTGCCATGCGTCCTTGTCATAAAACGGTGACGCCTGGTCCAGAACCCGCCTGGGTATCTGAATCAATGTTTCAGTGTGGTCAAAGGTCATGTCACCATGGATAAACTGCCCATAGTCGTCGGCATTGTCCGGTCTTGGGTAGGGCACATAATATCGGGCATCAAGTACGGCTTCTCCGACCACGGTTTCCACGAAATTCTGAAACAGCATGAAAGCGGTTTCAATATGAAATCGTTCGGTCACCCCGACATCCTGTGAAAAGCTGATCGCCAACGTCATCCCTTTAAAACTGGTGCTGACGGCTATGTGCAAGTAGGAAACGTGCAAGCGACTGTAGGACTCCAGCGATTGTAATCCCTGCCGCAGGTTTGGAGAGCTGGCTGCAGCAATCCCCGCTTGCCCGAGTACCAGGATATTGCTGCGGCGACCAATAATGATTCCCATGGGTGTGTCTTGAATCATGGCATCGGCGTTGATCAGCAGCTGAAGAAAATCGTTCATGGCAATGTTCTCACCGGCTTCCAAAACACCCTTGCTCAGCGCTGTATTTTCAAACAGCGCCGCCTCAGACAGCCCTCGGGCTGACACCTCTTGAAGTACGATCAGGGCGTACGCGGGACCTATAGTGTTCATGGCTTTGTTCGTCAGAAAGATTAACTATGGCGTATAATGACACTATATTGGCGACTATTACACTCTCATCTCTCTCTCAAATCCTTCAATCTGGCAGTGACCAAGCCACTTTGGCTTCCACTGAGGATAGAGAGATGAGCAAAATGCAAACCCCAAGCCCCGACCACCGTGCACTTAAGGCCGCGACTCAACAAATGGGTAGTCTGGCATGGCCCACGATATTGTTAGGCGTATCTTGCATTGCCGGTTTTGTCTCCGCGCCGCTCATGGTCGTACAGGGACTGATATCATTGTGGCTGGCCGTGATTGTGATAGCGCTGGTGACCTACGCGTCCTACACCGTTATGCATGATGCAGTACATGGCGCCATTGTCGGCAGGCACAGATCACTGCTGTGGCTGCAGAATCTATTGGGCTACAGCATGGGTTTTATTCTGGGGTTTCCCTTCTCCGGACACCGCTACGAGCATATTGCCCATCACCGTCATACCAACCATGCGGAGCTGGACCCGGATTTTCAAATTGGTGACATGGGGCGTTCACCCCTGCACGCCGTTCGTTCGGCCTTCCGTTTGCTCAGCGGTCAATACGGTTACTACCTCAAACATCAATGGCACAGGGCAAGCGCAAGAGAGAAATCCGTGATGGCGACGGAAACCGTTTTGGCATGGGCGGCCAGAATCGCTTTTATGGCCCAGGGCTACTGGATGGAAGGTGTGCTGATGTTTGTGGTTGGCAGCCTGCTGGGGCTGATCGCCTTGATCTATCTGTTCGCGTATATCGTGCATCGTCCCCATACGGCTGTGGAGCGATATCTGGATACCTCAACGATCGTCCTACGTGGTCCAGCCAATAATCTGCTTACCTGGTGCTGGTTGTTTCAAAACTATCACTCCATCCATCACCTGTTTCCCAAGGTGCCTTTCTACAAGTACAAGGCGTTGTTTGAGGAAATTGAACCGATTATGAGGGCCAAGGGTGCTCCGATATATGAATTGACGGGTGGTGGGCTAAAACCAATCCCTGCCTGAATTTACGCAACTACCGGCAAAATCCCAGGGATTGCGGAGCCAGCGAACCAACTGGTCCATGGATGCAGGGGTGAAGGTGTTTCAGGAGGCAAGCTCAGACGCTGCTGGTTAATGACCCACCCCGCGAATCCTGTATAATCGCCCCTTTTCAAGGGGCAGCTCCTCTCCATCTCAAGCAATTCGGGGGGCTGGCTGTACAGCAGCAAGGTGGACAGTACTATGTTTTCAGAGTTAGAGATGCGCCCGGCCGATCCGATCCTGGGCCTGACCGTTAAGTTCAAGGCGGACAGCAACCCGAACAAGATCGATCTTGGTCCGGGTATCTATAAGGATGAGGCCGGCAATACTCCGGTTCTGGAGTGTGTTAAGGCCGCGGAGCAGTTCCGCGTTGATCAGGAAAACTCCAAAGCCTACATTAACTCTGCCGGCTCCGCCCTGTTCAATGAGCGTATTACCGCCCTGAATCTGGGTGAGCACCGTGTCATTGCCGAAAACCGCATCCGTACCATCTCTACCCCCGGCGGTACTGGCTCTCTGCGCATTGCCGGTGAGTTGATACGCACTACCAAGCCCGGGGCCACCATTTGGGTCAGTAACCCCACCTGGGCCAATCATCAGGGTGTTTTCACTGCTGCGGGCCTGAATGTAAAGACCTACCCCTACTACGACTACGAGAACAAGTGCCTGGACTTCGACGCCATGGTTGAGGCTCTGAAGCAGGTCCCTGCTGATGACGCAGTGCTGATCCACGCCTGCTGCCACAACCCCAGCGGTATGGATTTGAGCCGCGAGCAGTGGCAGGAAGTGGCTGAGCTGGCTCGCGATGTGGGCTTCTTCCCGGTTGTGGATATGGCTTACCAGGGCTTTGGTGACGGTCTGGAAGAAGACGCCTATGGCGTGCGCCTGATGGCCGACGTTGTGGACGAAATGATTCTCTGCAGCTCCTGTTCCAAGAATTTCGGTCTGTATCGTGACAGGATTGGTGCTTGTTCCGTGATCGGTAAGAGTGCCGAGCAAGCGGATATCATCAACTCCGTGTTGATGCCGGTGGTGCGTACTAACTACTCCATGCCTCCTGCCCACGGCGCGGCCATTGTGGAGACCGTTCTGGGCTCGGAAGAGCTGACCACCCAGTGGCACGGCGAGCTGAAGGAAATGCGTGACCGCATCGGCGGTATGCGTCAGCTGCTGGTGGACAAGTTGGTTGAGAACGGTGTGACCCGTGACTTCAGCTTTATTACCCGCCAGAAGGGTATGTTCTCATTCCTGGGCATCGACAAGGATCAGGTGCAGCGCCTGCAGGATGAGTTCAGCATCTATGTGGTGGGTTCCAGCCGCATCAGCATTGCAGCTATTGCGCCGAGCAATGTGGATTACCTGGCTCAGTCTATTGCCAAGGTGCTCTGAATAGATTCTGAGGATCGGCGGGTCGCGCTGCTACAGGTGAAGGAAACTCTGTAGCAGCCCGCTCTGAGGGCGACCGGGTTTAGACGATCTTCTCAGGACAGACAATCACACCGTCCATATCGGCGTACAGATAGTCACCACTGTTAACCTCAATATCCCCAAACGTAAGAGATATATCACGCTCACCGGAGGTAACCGGGATATATTTGCGCGAGCAGGTGCCCAGCGCGTACAGGGCTACGGGGATGTCCTTGATCTGGAAGGTGTCGCGAACGTAACCGTTAATCACAATGCCCGCATAGTTGTTTTTATGGGCGAACTTCATCAGGTTCTCTCCCACTACCGCGTAGTACTCGCGATCCACATCCACAACCACCACCTTGCCGGCGCCGTCTTCATCTCTCAGCAGAGTGATCAGGTCGGAATTATTGCGATCCAGCTTAATGGTAACGACTTCGCCCTGGCACTTTTCGGCACCGCCATAGTTCTGGTAGCCGGGCCCGAGTACCGAAGTCTTTTCACTGTGTTCATCACAGATATCAGCGGTGAAAAAAGTCATGCAAGTAGCCCCCTGGGGTGTAATGGTGGCGGGATTCTAGCAAAGCGACCGGGGTTTTGACATAACCATTTGAAATGTAAGCATTTATGGTGCCATCTTAGGCCGCATTTTGGCTCCTCAGGATAGAGTTTAAGCAAAAACCATGGCAGAATGCCGCCTCGCGTTCCTATAGGCTCTGAAAAGGCCTATTTCAATATCCCGATAAGGGTAGGGTACAAGTCCAAATGAAAGTAGTAACCGGCGTGGTTGGCAACGACATCCACGTGGTCGCCAACCGGCTGATCGATCTATCACTTCGTGCCAGGGGGTACGACGTCTATAACCTGGGGGTCAACACCCATCTGCAGGAATTCTTTGATGCCGTGGTTGAGACCGGCGCCGAAGTGCTGATGATTTCCTCCCTCAACGGCGAGGCCGAAGGCTGGGGCCGTGAAGTGCGCCTGCTGAAGTCCAAATACAAAAGCCTGGACGACGTGATTATGATGATCGGCGGCAATCTGACCGTTGGCAGCGGCAATGCCGAAGACATTGTGGCCCGCTACAAAAACTACGGCTTCGATATCGTCTGCCACCAGATGGACCTGAACACCGGGCTGGACATGTTGCAGGACCTGCTAGAAGCACGCGGACTGGTTTCCGAGGAGGCGATCGCATGAGCCTGCTGCAAGAAGAACGGGATATCATCGTCAGCAATGAGTTTGTGGACGCCTTTGATTTTGCCGAGGTGGCGGAATTTGTGACCAACGCCAGCAAGGAGTTGTTCATCTCCCACCACTTTAAAAACAAGGACAAGATGCTGGTTCAGCCCCGTGGCGGCTTCCCGACTTATCAGCAGCAGTTTGCCCTCTACGAATACTTCGTTAAGGCCAATGTCGATGTTCTGCCCCTGACCATCGACTCCAATACCCGCCTTAACGACTACGCCACGGCCCAGAAGATGCTGCGCCTGAGTGAAGAGAATGACAAGGATATGCTTAACGGCTATCCGCTTATCATTCACGGCTATCGCACCACGCGCAATATGATCACCAACTTCGACAAACCGGTGAGCCTGCGCCACGGTACGCCCGATGCGCGCCTGTTGGTGGAGACGGCCATCGCCTCCGGTATCTTCGAGATCGAAGGCGGGCCCATTACCTATCTGCTGCCCTATTCCAAGAACTTCCCATTGGATAAGGCCTTCCTGTATTGGAAGTACGTGGAGCGGGTTTGCGCCAACTACTCCGAGCTGAATGAGCCCATCAATCGTGAGTCCTTTGGGCCGCTGACAGCGACCCTGGTACCGCCCTGCATCACCATTGTGATCCAGCTGCTGGAAATGCTCCTGTCCCTGGAAGAGGGCGTTAAGTCCTTCTCGGTGTCTTTTGCCCAGCAGGGCTCTATGATGCAGGACATCGTCACTGGAGCGGTGATCAAAAAGCTGGCCAAACACTACGCCGAGGAAATCGGTTGCGGCGATGCCACCATCAACCTGGTGTACCACCAGTGGATGGGGGCCTTCCCCACCAATATGGATTACGCGGATCAGCTGATTAATCTGGCGACCGTGATTGCCTCTATGGTCGGCGCGGACAAAATCATTACCAAGACCCGCCAGGAAGCCACCGGCATTCCCACCAAGGAAGCCAACGCCAAGACCGTGGCCGATACCCAGTACACTCTGCGAATTCTTAATGGCCTGCCCACCGTGGTGGATGAGGAAGAGGAAGAAATTCTCACCCAAGAAGTCATGGCGATTATGGAAGCGGTGTTTAATGACCCCGCCGATACCCTCTGGCGCAAGGTGTTTAACTGCATCAAGAGTGGCGTGATTGATGTGCCTTTCTCACCGCACATTATTAACCAGAACGAGATGATCACTATTCGTGACGCCCAGAAGAATATTCGGATTATTGAGCGCGGCAACGTGCCCATCCCGGACAAGTGCTACGAGTACGAACGCGCCCAGTGTGATCTGACCAAAGATACCACCAGTATCGTCAACGACATCATTCACGACATAGGTATCATGCAATGAGCGAAGCCAATGAAAAACTGCTGATTGATGTCGGCAGTACCTATTTCAAGGTCGCCAGCCCTGAAGGTCTCGAACAGCACTTTCGGGACTTCAACAGTGATATCTTTGACGACCTGATGAACAAGTGCGGTGACACCGTTCAGCGTTTCGACAAAAACGACGTGCATATTTGCTCATCCGCCAATGGTGGATTGAGCACCTTGATTATCGGAGTAACGCGCTCCTTCTCCCTGAAGTACGCGACCAATATCGCCTTTAATTCGGGCATCAATATTATCGATACTGTGCTCTATCAGGACCTGGAAGATTACTCTGTACCTGGTGAGCTGATCGATGTGGTGATCATTGTCGGCGGTGCCAATTCTCATAAGGGTTTGTTCTCCGACGATCTGTTTGCGTACCTCAAGCAGCTGACCTACTCCAATATTGTGTTTACGGGGTGCGAGCACGACGCGGAATATATGAACAGCAATATCGACAATCTGGTGGTGCTGCCCAATATTATTGATGATCGCCTGCATATTGTTGAAGAGCATCTGAAGGAATACCTGACGAATCTGTACCAGCAGGACATCGAGGGCAAAGAGGACATCAAACACCTCTACGATATTACCGGCAACCAGATTTTCTCTACGCCCTATATCGTGAACCGGGCATTGCCGACTATCGAGTCCCGCTTCTCAGTGGCGAACCCTTTTATCCTGCTGGATATCGGTGGGGCTACCACGGATATTCATTACTCCAAGGATCTGGTAGAAGAAAATATCGTTACCGAAAACGAATTTGACCGCCTGGTGTTTAAGCGCCTGGGGGTGTACAAATCCAAGCAGTCGCTGATTCTGGCGGCCCAGGGTAACGAGTTTGTCTACGAGTTACTGATGCACCTGAAAGTGACCGAGAACATTTTCCAGGAGCAGAGTGACAAGGCCACCAAAATTCTGATGCAACTGGCCATCTTCCTGGTGCTGTATAAGATGTCTCATCATCGTCAGTCCTATATCAACCTCAAGTTGTTGACCATCAACTCTATTGTGTTGACGGGTGGTATCACCAAGGTACTGACGGTAGAAGATATCGAAACCATCATTGTGTTTTTCTACCGCAAAATTTTGACGTCAGACCACAAGCCAACGGTTGTGTTGGATGATAACTACGACATTTGGACCCTTGGTGCTCGGGTATAAGGAATAAGGTTGCAAAGCCATGTCAATTAACTGCATTAGAACTCTGCTGGAAGACGCTGTTACCAGCCACAGCGACAAGGTTGCCCTGACCTATGAAGGCAGCAAGCTGACTTACGCGGAGCTGTTTACCAAGGTCAATCAGGTTGCCTGTTACCTGGATGAACTGGATCTCCCCGCCAATACTCGCATTGGTGTTTACTCTGGCAAGTCCATCGAACAGGTGATTGCCATTCTGGCGATTCTGTCCACCGACTATGTGTTGGTGCCACTGACGCGTCTGCTCAAAGCGGAGCAAGTGGAATACATTATTAATGACTGCGATATCAAATGCATTATTACCGACAGGGTTAAACTGGAGAGTATTGAAGAGATCAGCTTTGACGGCCACGTGATCTCTTACGAGAGCACCAGCAAAGATGTTGCCTCCTTTGACGAAATCTTCAAGTACTACAACAAACCCTACAGTTGCGATGTAAGTGGTCATAGCAACGCGGTGATCACCTATTCCTTTGGCCTGACGGGTACACCTAAGGGTATTGTGATCTCCCACCGCAACCTGATCGACTCCGCACGGGTGGTTTCCCAGTACCTGGACCTGCAGGAAGACGACGTTATTTCCGGGATTCTGATCTTCAACCTGGATTACGGCCTTAACCAGATTTTCTGCAGCTTGTACAAGCGCGCAACTCTGGCGCTGCATCGGTTTATTCTGCCGGAAGACTTCTTCAATCACCTGATCGACGATCAGGTGACGGTATTGCCGCTGATGCCGGTCAACATCTCGCAGATGTTTGAAGACGGCGACCAGCGTATACCCAGTGCCGAGTTGTTCGATGGTGTCCGTACCATTACTTCCTCGGGCGGCAATGTCACCGCGAAGATGATTAAAGACTGCCGCGAGCATTTCCGTAAGGCCGAGTTTTACTCAATGCATGGTCTGACGGAAGCTTTCCGTTCTACCTATCTGGACCCGTCGCAAGTTCTGATTCGTCCCGAGTCAATCGGTAAACCGATTCCCGATGTGGAGCTCTACGTGATCAATGACGAGGGCAAAGAGTGTGGTCCACGTGAAGTGGGTGAACTGATTCACCGCGGTGGCTACATCTATCGTGGCTTCTGGAACGCACCGGAAGAAAACCAGCGTCGCTTTAAGTCCATCGATATCCTTAAAGATGTGATCAATCTGGAAGGGCAGCTCACCGATGAGATTGTAGTGGCGACGGGCGACTATGTTTACAAAGACGAAGAAGGTTATTACTACTTCGTTTCCCGTCACGACGATATGATCAAAACCCGTGGCTTCCGGGTCTCGCCCTATGAAATTGAGTCCGTAGTGCAGAAAAACCTGCCGCAGATTGCCCGCAGCGCAGTGTTCTCCATAGAGAACGAGCTGATTGAGGAAGAGATTGTGCTGGTTTATTCAGCGCCAAGCGAAGTTCCCGAGAAGGAAATTCTATTTGAGCTGAAGAAGCACCTGGCGTCTTACATGATTCCCAGTCGTGTGGTTTATCGTAAATCTTTGCCCCTGGTGCAGAGTGATAAAAACCAGGTCAACAAAGATGAATTGAAGCGGGAGTTGGTGGGTTAAACCACACCCTCCGTCACCCCGCCATCTTCAAAGAGGTGGGGTATCTGCTTTAAGATTCAACCCGCAAAACCACCTTACCCTGGGTATGGCCGGCTTCCGAGGCATGGTGTGCATCCTGTGCTTCTTCGAGGGGACGCACCTGGATCCTGGGCAGGGCCAGCTTGCCGGCCTGAAACAGCCCAACCAGCATCGTCAACATTTCACCGTCTGGCCGGTGATGCAGAAACTCCGCACGGATATCCCGTTGCTCGATCTCGCCTATCTCCGGTGGTTCGTTATTCATATAGGCGACTGCACCGCCTGTTTTGGCCAGACGAATGGCAGCTTCCGCAATGCCCTCACCCAGCAGTGACTCCAATACCAGGTCCACTCCAGCGGGTTCAAAGGCTCGTAGTGCCGTCTCGTAATCTTCATTGCGGTAGTTGATGACCTCATCGGCACCGAGCGACTTTACATACTCATGGTTCTTGGTGCTGGCGGTGGTATATACCTTGGCGCCCAAGTGCTTGGCCATGGGAATGGCGACGCTACCCACGCCACCGGCACCGGCCTGGATAAATACGGTCTGGCCGGCACTCAAGCGCCCAAATTCACTCAGCGCCTGCCAGGCGGTGAGACTGACCAACGGCAGGGCCGCCGCCTGATCAAAGCTGATCTCAGCGGGTTTACGGGTGATTGAGGTGGCATCAATGGGGCAGTATTCCGCATAACTCCCGTGCTGAATGGACCAGGTAAAGGCCAGACCAAGCACCTCGTCCCCCTGCTGCCATCCCTCAACGGCAGAGCCGACCTTAACGATACGACCTGCCAGGTCCCAGCCTGGAACTACCGGGAAGGTCCGGGTGATATATTCCGTCAATTCCCCGTTTCTCAAGCGGCGATCGATAGGGTTAACCGAGGTGGAAACCACCTGCACCAGCACTTGGTGTGGCTGGATTTCGGGTACTGGGCGCTCGCCCACTTCCAAAACATCGGCAGTGCCATGTTGCTGGTAGTACACAGCTTTCATATCGTTGCTCCTCTCTGTAATATTTTTAGAGTTTTTCATGAGGGCAAAACAGCGTCCATGACCTCAAAGTCATGGACGAGGGGTGCAATAACCATTATGGACGCTATTAATACACCCAATGTGGGCGAGGTAATACGCTTTTGGCGCCTGGAGAGAGGCATAAGCCAGATGCAACTGGCTCTGGAAGCCAATACCTCCAGCCGGCATCTAAGCTGCATCGAGACCAGCCGAGCCATGCCCACACGTGCGTTGCTCGACCAGCTGGCAGAGGTATTGCAAATCCCCCAACGAATTCGCAATGGACTGGTTCTGGCAGCCGGTTTTGCGCCAGATGCCAGTGTGCTGGATTTGGACGACGAAGAGGCGGCCGAAGTTCGTCTGGTGCTGGAAAAAATCCTCTCGGCACACGAACCCTATCCTGCGATGGTGCTCGACCATAACTTTGATATTTTGATGTGGAACCGCGGTTTGGATTTGCTGGTGAAAGATTTTGTCAGTGATCGGGCCATTTATGAGGATAAGCCCTGGAATATGCTCAATCTGCTATTTCACCCTCAGGGTTGGTCACGCCAGATCGTCAATCTTCACGAAATCTACATGACTAATATGAGTCGTGCTCAGCGCAGTTTGATGCAGAGTCCCAACGATAAATCCCTAAAACAGCAAATGGAAATAGTGGCCAATTACAGGCCTAAAGATCATCAAACCTGGCTGGAAGAATCCGGTCAGATTATTCCAAAACTGGTGTTGCCTGTGCATTATCGAAATGAAGCTGTGGAATTCAAACTGTACACCACGACGTCGTCTCTGGGAGCGGCCTATAACATTACCCTGCCCGACTGGCAGATGGAAGCGGGTTACCCCGTGGATGAGGCGGGAGAAGAGTACTTCAAACAGGGGGGACGTAGGCTTTGTTAGCAAGACCTCCGTCCTCGGATACTAGATCCCACCCACGGCGAAATCCAGAGCATTCAAAACCAGTTCGCGACAGTGTTCCAAGGAGCCGATTGCATCTGCGAGCAAGTGGGAGGGCATGGAAGATATCTGAGGCATTAATAGGAGATAGTCCTCATTTCCGTGTTCAATAACCGGGGTCAAGACTCCAAGGTTTTTGTCGGAGAAGTTGGACTTCCGAGTCAAGGGGACGACTATACGAGTTTCCAGATCAACAAGGTAAGGGCTTTGGATATCCATGAGCAATGGATAGGCGGCCCGGCTTTTTAAGCTGGGGTTTCTATAAACGTCAAACTGAGCCATCAAAACTCCCTGAATTCGTCTCCAAAGCAACCGTTTTCTTGTACAAATTGGTTATAGGCTTTAATCGACGCCTTATTCTCGACCTGCCACTGAGACGCTCTTTCACGCGCTAATTCTTCTCTTAATGCCCGCTCCAGAGTCGCAGAAAGATTAATATTCGAGGATCGGGCCTGGGCTAACAAATCGCTATTGATGCTTAGGTTTGTCGCTTTCTTCGGAGCACTGATATCGTAAAGGTTTTGCATTTCGTTGACCTCAAACGAAGGACTGAAATTGCGTATGCGCATTGTTATGCGCATATTACAGGGTCTGCGTCTGCTGTCAATCCAGTACCTCCACTGGCAGATGACCTAACGCCTGGCGATACACTCCACCTCACCCCTGGCATTTGCCGCAAGCCCACTGACGCCAAAGGCACTGCGAGCCCGGTAAACACCAAGTCGACATCCCATTTTGAAGCGGTTCCCTTTGAGGAGGTGTCATCCTGATACGTTATGCTACAGGACGCCAATAAAACGGTTGAAAACAGCATTACTAAACGCACGGCAACACACCCGGCAGTGAGGTTATTCGTCTCGGATTCAAGCGGCACTCCATCATATGCCCTAACGATATATCTTTATGTGGAAAAGTAGTAGATTAGCTGGCGATCCGATCAAACTTAAGATCAATACAGGAATGACTATGTCCAGAGGACTGAAAAAGCTCTCCGTTCTGGCCCTGGTGCTGGGAATCAGTGCCGCCGCGCAGGCTGGGGAAAACAAGGCAGATGCCAAGGAAAAGTGGGATGTTAATGCCCCGCAAGGTGAATTCAAGAGCGTTGATATTGATGTGCGCGAAGGCACCTGGATGAATTTGGATATCAGCCCGGACGGCAAAACCATTGTCTTTGACCTCTTGGGGGATCTCTACACCCTGCCTATAGGGGGCGGTAAGGCCACGCCTTTGATGACCGACATCGCCTGGCAAATGCAGCCACGCTTTAGCCCGGATGGCAAACACATTGCCTATACCTCGGATCAGGAGGGGGGCGATAATCTTTGGATTATGAATGTCGACGGCTCCAATGCTCAGGCCGTGACGTCGGAAACGTTTCGACTCTTGAATAGTCCAGCCTGGTCGCCGGACAGCGATTATCTGGTTGGTCGCAAGCACTTTACGGGATCTCGCTCCCTGGGGGCCGGCGAAGTCTGGCTCTATCACAAGACCGGTGGCCAAGGGGTGATGCTGACCAAGCGCCCCAATGAGCAGAAGGACTTGGGTGAGCCAGCCTTTTCTCATGATGGCAAGTATGTGTATTTTTCTCAGGATGCGACCCCCGGCAAGACCTTTCATTACAGCAAGGATTCCGAAAAGGGCATATACACTATCAAGCGCCTGGAGCTGGAAACCGGTGAGATAGAAGTGGTGATATCCGGGCGCGGCGGTGCCATTCGTCCCACACCTTCGCCCGATGGCCGCTATCTGGCTTTTATCAGCCGTGATGATTTTCAATCCAACCTGTATCTCTACGACTTGAACAGTGGCGAAGAACAGCTGGTATACGAGGGGCTGGAGAGGGATATGCAGGAAACCTGGGCCATTCACGGGGTTTATCCGACCATGGCCTGGACGCCGAACAGCGATGCCATTTTGTTTTGGGCCGCTGGCAAGATCAACAAGCTGGATCTGAAATCCCGCCGGTCTTCGATTGTTGATTTTCACGTAAAGACGCAAAAGCAGATTCAGAAAGTGGTGCGCTATAAGCAGGACATCGATGCGTCTGAATTTGACGTGAAGATGTTGCGCGAGGTGGAGATTTCACCTGATGGAAAAACCGCCGTATTTGAAGCTATGGGGCGTATTTATCTGCGTGATCTGGCCAGCGGCAAGCTCAAGCGATTAACCAAACAAAAGGATCACTTTGAGTTTTATCCCAGCTTTTCCCGCGATGGCAAGAAGGTGGTTTATGTCAGTTGGGATGATCAAAAGCTGGGCAGTGTTCGAGTGGTGTCCAGTCGTGGCGGCAAGGGTAAGGTCGTCAGTCAGGAACCCGGTAAATACATCGAACCGGCCTTTTCTCCTGATGGGAAAACGATCGTTTATCGCAAGATATCCGGTGGCTATATCACTGACCCCAAATGGGGACTGAATCCGGGTATCTATACCATACCCAGCAAAGGCGGTTTTCCTGAGCTTGTCACAAAGAATGGTGTGCAGCCACACTTTGGTGCCCGCAATGATCGATTATATGTGATTCGTCAGGGAGAGAAGCCTTCTCTGGCGCGGGTGGATTTGGACGGTGATAACGATATGACCCTGTACCAGGGCAAGTTTGCCACGGAGTATCGGGTTTCTCCCGATGGAAAACACCTGGCTTTTGCCGAGCGTTTTAAGGTGTTTGTAACGCCGATGATGGAGCGTGGCAGTGTGATCGATACAGGTCCCAAAGCCGCTAACTTGCCGGTACGTGAGTTGTCCGTTCGTGCCGGGGAGGGTATTAGCTGGAGTGCTGATGCCAGAGAGATTTATTGGAGTTTGGGTCCGGATCTTTATCAGGCTTCCGTGAGTGGGCTGTTTGATGTTGTTGAGAAGAATGTGGACGAGCATTCGGAGGATGAAAGCACTGATGCCGATGGAAGCCAGGAAGCCAAAGACGAAAAGCCGAAGCCAAAGCAAACCTATTTGGGCTTTACTCAGAAGGTTGATGTGCCTTCCGGAGTCATCGCGTTTACGGGCGGCAAGGTTGTCACCATGGAAGGGGATCGTGTGATTGATAATGGTGTGGTTGTTGTCGAGGGCAACAAGATTACTGCAGTCGGTTCTCGGGATTCGGTAACCATTCCTGACGCTGCAAAGGTGGTGGATATCACGGGGCAGTCTATTGTGCCGGGTTTGATTGATGCTCACGCCCATGGACCGCAGGGATCCAATGAGATTATTCCGCAGCAGAACTGGAACAACTACGCGGGTCTGGCGTTGGGGGTGACGAGTATCCATGATCCGTCCAACGACACGACGGAGTTTTTCGCTGCCAGTGAGATGCAGAAAGCGGGGAACATTGTCAGTGCCCGTTTGTATTCCACGGGTACGATTCTGTATGGGGCAACGGTCGCCGGTTATACGTCTCATGTGGATAATCTGGAGGACGCGAAGTTTCATCTTGAACGCTTGGAGAAGGTGGGTGCCTTCAGTGTGAAGAGTTATAACCAGCCGCGTCGCAACCAGCGCCAGCAGGTGATTCAGGCGGCGCGGGAGTTGGAGATGATGGTGGTGCCGGAGGGTGGCTCTCTGCTGCAGCATAATCTGACGATGGTGGTGGATGGCCATACGACGCTGGAGCATTCGATTCCCACTGAGAAGGTGTATAAAGACATTAAACAGTTGTGGTCTGCATCGGGTATGGCCTATACGCCGACGATGGGGGTCGCTTACGGTGGTATCTGGGGTGAGAATTTTTGGTATGACACGACGGAGGTCTGGAAACATCCGCGCTTGAGTAAGTTTGTGCCGATGGAGTTTTTGGCACCCAAGTCGATGCGTCGGTCTAAGGCGCCGCATCATCACTATAATCATGTGAATGTGGCGAAGACGGCGAAGGCGTTGCAGGATTTGGGCATTGAAGTGAATTCCGGTGGCCATGGCCAGCGTGAGGGGTTGGCGATGCATTGGGAGATGTGGATGATGGCTCAGGGAGGCATGTCGCCCGTGGAGGCTTTGCGTACGGCGACGATTTCGCCGGCACGGTCGTTTGGGTTGGATGGTTATATTGGTTCGCTGAAAGAGGGTAAGTTGGCGGATCTGGTGGTGATTGATGGGGATGTGACCAAGGATATCAGGATCAGCGATCGGGTGATTTATACTATGGTCAACGGCCGGCTGTATGATGCTGAGACGATGAATGAAGTTGGTAACTATGATCGTCCGCGTGAGAGGTTCTTTTTCGAGTGAGATTGAGTTTGTTCTGGGGTAGATTCGGAGCCTGAAAGTCAGAAAAGTGCTGCCGCTTGGCACGGCACCATTTATCTTCGTGTGTAGCAGCGCGCTCTGAGTGCGACCGGATTGGCACCGTCTCTGTTATGCCATGCGCTTCCATTAGAGTTGGGTGCTTTGATCGGCGTTGGTCTCTGCGGATAGGACGAAAGGGGCTGGTGATTTTGTGCCACTACGGGCGGCTGGGTGTCCGTTGGAGGGGCACGCTACCGGCCCTCCCGGCTTCCCTCAGTCCCCAATGAGCCAAGCAAAAAACGCTTGTCTCATTGACTCCTTCGGCGTTCGCTTGAAATGCCCCTCCAACGAACACCCAGCCACCCTTTAGGCCGAGGTACCCTGACGTCATCGTTCTATCATCGCAACTTCAAAGCGTTGATAATGGGGTGCCGCAACTGTCTGCAACGGCCGCACGAATGTAGGGCGGATTAGGCGAAGCCGTAATCCGCCGTTCCGCCGAAGGTTTAAATTGGCGGTGGCCGTGTATAAACCACCTGTTGCAGCAACACTCCAAAGTGTTAAAAACCGGGCCGCAGCCAACCAACAGCTCCAGCGGAACCGTCGGATTACGCTCCGCGAAGCGGAGCTAATCCGACCTACGCGGGAAGAAAATCCTGTCGTTTCGAACGGCCGGTTATGGCACCAAACTGTCTTATCGAACCAAGACAACGCACGAATCTTCCAGAAGACTTTCGGTTTTAGAAACCCCAGTTCAGGCCCAAGGAAATCCTGTCGGTTTGGTCGAATTGACCGAACAAATCATCTTTATTGCCATAGAAAAAATCTGCACCGACATACACATCGATATTGGATTCGAAGTTGTAGGTCGCTCGCGTTTGAATCGTACCGTCTCCGTTGGTGAGTGAGTGTAAGTGCAGCCATTCGAGGTTCAGGGTTTCGTTGTAGAAATTGGATTCCCACAAAAAGGTCACTCGGTCTTCCCGATTGCCGGCTTCCATATCGGAGTCGTGTTGCAGTATTCGGGTGTGAAACCATTGGATGGAGATAAACTGGTCGGTCCAGCCCTGCCAGTCCAGTCCGATGACGGTTCCCCATTGGTCTGATTTTTCTATGCCTGGTAGTGACGATCGTGTTCGGTGATAGCGATCAGTTTCCAAGGCGGTTTCAATACGAAGGGTCCAATCGTTGATTGCAGTGCTGGCACTGCCGCCGATCAGGTGACTTCTGCGGTAGGTTTGCTCAACAAGTAGTTGTCCGTTTTCGAATCGGCTTTTCACCACGGGTGTGTCGACCATATGGTAGAGATAGTTGAGGGAGAAATCCCAACCCGCACGAAAGTCACTGTAGCGTATGCCGAAGTCACCATCGCTCAGGGAGTTGGCGGCTCTGACTGGTTTGATTATTGGGATTACAGGCAGTTCTCCCGTGGGTACCAGCTTGGGGCTGGTCAGCGCATAGGGTGAATCCTGTGCCGGCAGTTCGTTGGCGGTGGTATCTGGAATCAAGAGCAGTTGCAGTGTGCCGCTGTTGTCAATGGTGATTTCGGTGTTTGCCATCCACAGCGGTATGCGGGAGTCGTCAAAGTCGTCCAGTATAAATTCGCGAAAGCTCTGGGGGTTGATAACGTCCAAGAGTTTGAGGCCGTCCGCCTCACCCCAGACGACTTGTTGTTTGCCAAGCCGCAGGTACAGGTCGCCGATGGTTTTTTCCCAGTAGAGTTCCCGAATCTGGATTTCACCGGAGTCACTGACGGTGATGGGTTTACCTATTTCGGAATAGTTGTCGGGGCGGTCGGAGTGATTGAGGTCGTCAACACTGTCCCAGCGCAAGCGCCCGATCAGAGTAAGCTCACCATCCCATAGTTCACGGTTGAATTCGACGTCCAGTAGCCATTCCTGTTGCTGCAGTTCGTGGGAGTCCAAGCCGTAGGAAGTTTGAGACTTCAATATGCCGCTGAATTCGGCTGCATATGCAGTTGAACTCAGCACAAGCATGGCGATTCCCGCAAGTTGTTTCATCTTGGCACTCCTCGGGTAAGGGCCTGGCGGCCAAAGATGTTGTCACTTACGCTGGTCTGGTAGTCCACGTCTGAGAATACGAATGTGGTACTGTGGCCTGTCTTGTGGTTGGTGACGTCCATGCGGTGGCGGGTCCAGATATCGTCGATTTTGCGTATGTCACTGATCTCAACTGTTTTGAGCCCGTTGAGGTTAATGTCCCAGTATTGGGCTTTTACGACTATCCAGTTGCTACGATCCACCCAGGCCAGCACTTTGCCGTATCCCAGCTCCTTGGCGGTTTGCTGGTCGACGGGGATGGCTTCCAGCAACAGAGTGTCGATTCCGTCGATTTCGGCGGCGGCCATGGTCCGAAAATGGTAGTCGCTCAGTTCAAATTTGCCTTCGTTTTTAATGTCTTCGTAGGTGAAGTCGGTGCCGAGGAAGTTGTCGCCGCGGTCCGAGGCGGAGATGCGGCGTGCCTTGCGCAACGCCGGCAGGTAGAGCCACTGGTCGTCGTCGATATCGGCCTGTGGGTAGTCGTAGGTTAAAAAGCCGGTGTCTTTGACATTGCGGGGCGAGAGGTAGAACAGTGCCGTGCGTTTTTCTTCACCAAAGTACTTTCGAAAGGTTTTGGTTTCGCGGGTGCGTTCCTTGCCGCGGCGGTCGACAAGTTTCATGGATAGAGTGCTGATGCGGTGTTCGCCGTCGTCCACGGCATTGACCTGTTCAGCGACCCAACGGCCTTCGGGTAATCCGCCGGTATCGGCCGATGCGGGGGCGGAGGTCAGTATCATTGCCAGTCCGCCGGCGGCCAGTAGTACCAGTGATGCTTTTGCGGCGAGCCCGGTGACATTGGTCAGCTCAGCGGAGCGTGAGGTAATGAAGTTAGGTCTGAACAGGAGAACCAGCGCCGGCAACAATACCATGCTGAACAGAAAGCTGGTGGTTACCGACAGCGCGACAATGGTACCGAAGTTGTTTAGAGGAACGACCTTGCTGGAAATCAATACTCCGAACCCCAAAGCAATGGCAAGCAGGTTGAAGAACAAGGCGCGTCCCGTTGTGGGGTAAAAACGCTCCAGCGTTAACGACATGTTACCGGTCTCCTGATAGAGCGACCGCAGACGGTCGATGGTGTGAATGGCGAAGTCAACGCCGAGGCCAATGGCAACCGCCGCGAACATGGATGTGCCAATGCCCAGCGGAATGCCAAAACCAACCATGGCGGAGTAAACGAGTAAAATACTGGTAGCCACGGGTATTAAGGCGAAGAAACCCGCCACAGCAGAACGGAACAGCAGTGACGATACCAGCCACACGAGGAACAGAGCGATGCCCATACCCGCAAAGTGGCTGATGCCCAAGTCTTTGATCCAGTGGTAGTTAAGGTTAACTCTGCCGCTCAGGGTGCCCGTGACCAACTCATCGTTAAAGTGATTGGCCAGAAAGGCATCCAAGGCTTCAACGGTGTCGCGATTGCGAATGTAGGCGCCGGTATTGAGAATAACGCGGACGTTAGCGAGACGGTAGTCGTAGTCCACTTCTTCTTCAAAGTCGTTAGGTTCGCCCGAGGCGGAATAGAGCAAGAAGTATTGCGCGATCAGATCGCGGTCCTGGGGCAGGCGATGTTTCTCAGCACGGCCTTCGTTCAGGGCGCGGTTCATTTGTTTGAGGTAATCCACGATCGAGGTGGAGCCCTGTACCCCGGGCAGAGCTTCAGCGTACTGTTGCAGGACGGCAATTTTGTTCAGAACGGAGGGTTCAAAGATGCCTTCCATCTCGCGGGTTTCGATTACGATGTCCAGGTAATTGGTGCCGTCAAAGCGGCTGTTGATGGCATTGTCGGCAACGTATAGCGGCTCAGAGGGATGAAAGGTGGCAATTCGTTCTTCGTTGACCACCAATTGGCTGGCCGAGATAAAACCGATGGCAATAACTGCCAGGGAAAGTCTGACCACCAGCTTCGCGCGCTGTTGGGTAAACTTGCCGAGTCTGGCCATCAGCCGTGCGAAGATGTCGTGGTCTCGACTGGCGATTTTGCGGGCCAGGTGCTGGCTCACCGGAGTTCTTAAAAGGCTCATGGCGGCGGGCAAAAACAGCAGTGAGTAGGCCCAGGCAATACTTACGCCCAACGCAGTATACAAACCAAAATACTTGAACGGTGGCATATAAGCAGCGAAGTAAAGTCCCAGGAAACCTGCGGCGGTTGTCAGTGTGGTTAACGTGATAGGGCGCCACATTTCCACCATGCTAAAGACGATGGAATCGTGTATGGATTCCTGTGGATGCAGAGCCCGACGTTCAAAGTACTCGCTGTATACGTGAATGCTGTCCGCAACCGATATCCCGATCAGAATAACGGGCAGTGCGTTGGTAATCACAAAAAACGGAGTTTCTAACGCGGCCATGGCACCGACTGTAATCAATACCGACGCGGCGATGATCACGTTGGCCATCAGGGTAGTGCCAAAGCGCAAAAATGCGATAAACACGATGAGGGTTATCACCATCGCCGCGATGGGATTCAGTCGCTGCGCATCAGCATCGATATAGCTGCCCAGGTAGCCGGCAATGGCACCCTCTCCGGCGACATGTACTTCGTGCCCCTGCGGCAATGACAGTTTATCAATAGTGGATAGCAGGGTGTTGTAGGTGGCCTCAACCTGTTCGTTATCCAGGATCTCGGCCACAATCAAGGTGGCGGTTTCGTCATTGGCGACGAGGCTGCCTTGGTACAGAGGGAAGTCTCGAATCGCATCTCTGACGGCATCCGCCTGAGTTTGGAGAGTGACTTCCGTTTCGTAAAAGGGTTCCACTTTCATGCCGTCATAGGTGCCGACAATGTTGTTTTCTGTGGCGAGGCTGGTGATGCCATCGGGGTCGATATTGTCGATGCGGGAAATTGCCTCGGTAATCCGCTGCACCGCATTTAGCCCATCCGGTGTGAAGATGGATTCTTTGGCGACAACGGCAATTACCATAGGGTCACTGAGGCCAAACAGCGCTTTTACCTTGTCGCGATAAACCAGTGCCGGATTGTCATCGGCCAAAAAGGCGTCTGCGCGCGTATCTTTCTGCAATTGTGGCGCAAAAGACGCCATGGTGATCATAACGGCGAGGCCAACCAAAATGACTCGCTTGGGGTGATCAACAATCCATCGGAACAGAGGGTGAACAAGGGAATCTGTCATGGGTTGTACCTCTCTTTATTAATGTATAAGCATATGTATATGCATGTGTTGGAGCAAAAAACCGGGCGTTATATAGCCCGGTGTGGTTGGTCAGCAAATACTACTGTTTAAGCGATACAATCAGTTGACTGAGTTCCACCAGCAACTGGTCCTGGCCTTTGCCTAGCTTTTTCTTCAGCTGTTTTTGGGCCGCTTTCCAGGGCGTCTGCGCCGCCAGATACAATTCCTCGCCTTCCTTGGTCAGTGACAGGGCTTTCTCCCGTTTGTTGGCGCCCGCGCCGGTGTGAATATAGCCGTCACGTATCAGGGGTTTGAGTGCGCGGGACACCGTGGTCTGATCCATCACCAGCACCTCCTGCAACTGGCGAGCAGTAGTGCTCTCCAATAGATGCAGCGCACGCATAATAGAAAACTGTGTAATGCGAATGCCCAGGGGGGCCAGGTGATCATTGTACAGCTGGCTGACGACGCGGTCGGCGCGACGAACACAGTGAGCCAGGCACATATCGGGATTTTTCATACTCATGCCATGCAGTATAGATGAATATGCATGTATTTCCAACCCCGCCTGCTTCTATTTAATCTGACTCGTCCAAGGAGGGTGTTTCTCAGTACCTCCGAACGAATCCTCGGACATCAGGTTGTAATACAGCGGCAGATGAACACTGGGGCCCCTGGGGAAGTTGGCCTGAATATTACGAAGCTGGCCTGCTATCGCCGGATGTCTTTCGTAGAGGTTATCGCGCTCTTCGGGATCAGACTCAAGATGGTAGAGCTCGGGATCTCCAGATGATGGCGTTACCAGTTTCCAGGGGTAGCGGAATACGGCTTCCCCATCCCAGGATTTGACTATGTAATCAGGCGGCTGTGAGTTGCTGAGGTGGTGTTTATCCTCTATCCATGCCCATTGATCAACACCATCAAATCGTTCATCAGGTACCGCACTTTCGATCACTGACAACAAAGTTGGGGTGATATCCTGAACTGTAATCATGCGGCTGATGTGGTGAGGCTTGAGCCTGCCGCTCCAATACACAAAAGAAGGCACCCGGACTCCACCCTCATATATGCTCTTTTTTCCCTTTCTAAGCGGACTATTGTCGGCAGCACCGTCTCGCACATTAGTTCGAACAAACTCCAGGAATTGAAACGGTACCTTTTCATCCGGGAACCAGCGGTCGAGAATGCGAACAAATTCAACCGTGGTCTTTGAAAAGGACGAAGTATTCAATCCGCCATTGTCACTCAGAAACCACAGTAGAGTATTCTCCAGCATCGACCGCCGCTGCAACTCGTCGACCAGTTGCCCGATGGCGCTATCTATTTCAGATACCATTGCGGCATGCTGACGCCGCTTCGGATCTGGCAGTTTTTCATAAGCCGCTACAGCTTCGAGTGGCGCCTCGTTGGGCAAATGAGGCGCGTTGAAGCTTAGCATCAAGAATAGTGGCCTGCCGGAATCAGTATTGTGAATAAGGCGAAGGGCTTCATCCGTTAAGAGGTGGGTGCTGTAGCCCTCTTCTCGCAACGTTTGCCCGTTGCGCTGCCAGTCGAGTCCGCCACCGTTGACGTGATCCCAGTGACCGATGCCGCCTGTCAGGCTGCCGTAGAAATGGTTGAACCCGCGGGACGTTGGAAGATAGGCCTCTTTTCGAAATCCCAAGTGCCACTTCCCGATAAGTGCGGTCTGGTATCCACTGGCTTGCAGAAACTGTGGCAGCAGCCTCTGGTCCAGAGGCAAGCCTTCCGGATTGGCGGTCGACAGCGGGGCTACGACTCCCAGTTTCACAGCAGAGTTCCCCGTTAACAGCGATGCCCTGGTGGGGCTGCAGGTTGGTTGAGCATAAAAGCGATTCAGAATAACCCCTTCAGCGGCTAACTGGTCGATTCTGGGTGTCTGGATTTCACTACCGTGATATCCGACATCGTTCCAACCCAAATCATCGGCTACGATCACCACTATGTTGGGGCGATCCACTGCGTGTGAGAGCCGCACTCCGCTGCACAAGATAAGAACAAGCAGCAAGCGCAATGGGATCGCAATTGATCTGTCCGACATTCTCAGCATTACTCTAAATCCTCACGCCTAAACGGAATTACCAGGTTTCTTTGTGTTCACCGGCTTGGCCGTTTCTCAGAAACGATTTGGCACTGGTCATGGCCGACTTGGCCATGGTCTTCGCGGTATCGATGGTTAATAATGACTCGATACCTTTTGCCCGTTGTGCCCGCTCCGACGGAATGTGGCTTGGCAATATCCTGGGAAACAACGGCCCGGCTACAGGGCTTCCCGGGGTGTTATCGTGCTTATAGGGAATGGGAACGGGCGACATGTCCGGTGCATGAACCACATCTTCTCCGAGCCAACGCAATGCCAATGCCCGACGCTTTTGTTTGCGGTTTTTGTTGCCGGAAGACCCGTGCAAGGTCAATGGATGAAAGATGGTTACATCGCCGGGCTCCATGTCCCAACACGCGTGATCGTAGTTATCAATATTGGCATGGACATCAGGGGGGGCGGGAAGATCGGAATCAATGCCGCCTATGTTGCCTGGCGCGACCGGTCGATATCGCTCAGACCACATATGAGAGCCCTTAACATACTGCAGTCCACTGCTGTCTTGAGTAACAGGATCAAGTGGCACCCAGAAGGAACACATCTGATGGCCTTTGATGGGCCAAAATGACAGGTCCTGATGCCAGGGAGTCGGAGCATCAACACCGGGTTCCTTGACAAACATTTGATCATAGAAGAAACGCACTTCTTCTGATGCCATCAGTTGTTGGGCCCAGTGCGCAAACGGTGAGTAGTAAATCAGGTCCCTGATATAGTCGCTGCGTTTCCACAGGTACGAGTCCATGTTGTAGCCCTCAACCTTGTGCGAAACATAACGACCGTACAGCGAGGCATTGTTAAGTGCTTCGTCAATGCCCAGTGCAATCATTTCCAGCCAATTGGGTTCGATCAACCCTTTTACCATGATCACACCATCTTTCTTATAGGCGTCCAGCTCTTCCTGGGTGAGTTTACGAAGGGGAGAAGCGGCCAGTGACATAATTCAATCCTGAGTAATAGTCTAACGAAGTCTCATGCTACCCCTGTGAGCTCTGGGAAATAATAGCCGCTTCGGCTAACATATTGGCATTTCCGGCAATGTTCCAGAGGCGATTGGGATGCAACGCTATTCCCCGGTAAAGTACTTATATCAGCTTGCGGCGTTGATCCAGCGGGAGCATGGTGTCGACGTTCAGGAAATCTGGAAAAAGCAGAAGCTGCCGTTTCCCGATGACGATGCGGACTTTGTCGATAAAGATGTGTTTAAGTGCGCCTGTGATTTGGCCATTGAATGCGTGGACGACCCGATACTGGGTCTGAAATTCGGACAGCAAATGAGCTCTACCCATTTTGGTGCGCTCGGTGCGGCCATGATGAGCTGTGAGACAATTGCCGATGTTTTGGATTTGGCCGTTACCTACTCGCCAACCTTTCTGCCTTTTGATATCGAGATTATTGAGAAAACCGGTGCGGTTAGTATTACTGTCGGGTTTCCCGATGCTTCCAGCACTTATAGCAAATTCAACATGCAGATTGCCGCCGCCGGCAGCGTTCGATTCCTGGAAGATGTGACGGGCTACATACCCAATCAAATGAAAGTCCAATTTCCTTTTGCTAAGCCGCCAGCTGATCTGTTATCGCAATATCGGCACTATGTCCCCGTGAAGTTGGTTTTTGACGCGCGCGAAGCCAGTGTGATTTTGCCCAAAAGCTGTTTATCAGATCGTCTGCCGCGACGTGATTCAGTATCCAAGAAATTGTTTCTGGAAGTATGCCAGGATATTCAGAAGCGGATAAAAAGAAAGGAAGTGCTCACTGGTCATATCCTCCAAATACTGGACAGCTACAGCAGCTATCCCGGCATCGAGCAGATTTCCAACACCCTCAAAATCTCTTCAAGAACTCTGCGTTATCAACTTAAGAAAGAGAACACCAGCTATCGAGAGATTACCCTGCAGCACCGTCTTCGACGAGCTGGAAGATTGCTTCGGGAGTCCAAACTAAGTATCGACGCGATTGCCGACGAGGTTGGATATTGTGATACACCGAGTTTCTACCGGGCGTTTAAAAAGGAAATGGGGTGCACACCCGCGGAGTATCGCTCCACTCCCCGGGGTGCCTAAACGGATTGACGTTCAGCTTACAAACTGAGCTTAAATTGCAGAGCGACAGTTCTTGGTGCATCCATCATCGCCAACTGCGCACCGGGCAGAAACGAGGGATCGCCGGTCATAGTGCGGACTTCTTCATCCGACAGGTTTTTCCCAAGCAGCGCCACTTCCCAATTACCCTCGCTGTGTCGTAATGCAATGCGGGCGTTAACAATGGTGTGGGCATCCTCCAGCGAACGCACGTCCAAATCAGAAGCCAGGTAATGCTCATCGCTGTATGCCAGGTCGATATGACTATAGAGTTCCAGATTGTCGGTCAGCGGCATCATGTGATCCAGAGCCACATTTACTGACCACTCGGGGGCGTGGGCCAGAGGCTCCCCGCTCAGGTCCTGGGTGCAACCCAGTCCATCCTCAGATACAGCGATTTGTACGGCCGAACAGGGAGCGGTGGAATAGTTTTCATAGGACGCATCGAGATAAGCCAGGGAGCTTGACAGAGTGAGAGCCTCAGTCAATCGAATAACTCCGTCAATCTCCAGCCCCTGACTGACGGCCTCGGCAGCGTTGCCCACGACAAATTCCACGCCTTCGTAAGAGCTCACCTGCAAATCGTCATATTCGGTACGAAACAGCGCGAAGTTGAGAGTTGCGGCACCATTGAGCAGAGTGGACTTACCTCCAATCTCAAAGGCCAGTGCTTCTTCCTCATCAAACTCAAATACGGCTGGTCCGACCTGCGGATTATACTCGCCGGGGTTGGCGCCAGTGGAGCCGGCTTCACTGAAACCGCCGGACTTGAAGGCCTTACTCAAGCTGGCATAGAGCATCAGGTCCGGTGTCAGGTCGTACTGAACCTTTAGCGATGGCGACAGGTTCTCGGAGCGGCGGTCATCGGAAATATCGTGCTCGAACAGATTGTTGGCCATCAGAATCATTCCGCCGGGAACCGCCAACTGGGGAGGCAATACCTCGGCCAATGGGGTGTCGGTCAAATACTCGGTATACCGGAAGTGGCGTTCGGCTTCCTTTTCCTCAATGGTGTAGCGCAAACCCAAGGTCCAGTGCAAAACCTCTGAGGGGTGCCAGCTCACGGAGCCGAAGGCTGCATAAGTTTCCGTTTCCTGACCAAACAGCAGGTTGATCCCTAAATCTGCTGGAAAGGGAACGCCCAGGTTTGCCGGCACCAGGCCCAGGTTGCGATGTGTATCAAAATCATTACTCTGATAATAAACACCGAGAATATAGTCGATGCTCTCACCCATATCCGATGTCAGTCGCAGTTCGTGGGAAACCTGCTCATACTCCTGGTCGAATAAAACGGTATTGATATCTACCGGAGAAAAGTCGGCATCAAAACGGTCGGCGGCAAAATACTCGGAATAGGCCGCTATCCAAGTCAGTTCGTGACCACCCAGGTCATAGTTCAGATTCAGGGTCAGGCTCTCGCTGTCAACATCGGCGGACTCGGCGACCGAGGTCGAACGATGAAAAGCATCGGTGGAGTAATCCGGATCGGCAATCGACAGCAGCGGACCGTAGGTGGCGGTATCGTCCAGTCGACTGTTACGGCCATCGTTCTCCACATCTCCCTTTTCATACTTCAGAAAGATTTCCAATTCGTCAGATGGATTCCATACCAGGCTGAATCGGCCCACGACGCCGGATGACTGGACTTCGTCGCGGTCTTGCAGGGTGTTATCCATATAGCCGTTACTTTCCGTATATCGCAGGGCAGCACGGGCCCCAAGAGTATCCGTCAGCGGGCCGGACAATACCAACTCATGAGACTGGTCGCCGT
This sequence comes from Pseudomaricurvus alkylphenolicus, assembly GCF_011683955.1. GTDB lineage: Bacteria > Pseudomonadota > Gammaproteobacteria > Pseudomonadales > Cellvibrionaceae > Pseudomaricurvus > Pseudomaricurvus alkylphenolicus. The sequence goes on along the minus strand of NZ_JAAQPI010000004.1, from coordinate 352,356 downwards.
ACTCCAGTTCATAATCGGTCTGCAGGGTTGCCTCAAGTTCTTCAGTTGGACGCGCAGTATTAATGGTAATGGAGCCCGCAATAGTGTTTTTACCAAACAGCGTTCCCTGGGGACCACGTAAGACCTCAACGACGCCTACGTCAAGAAATGGCGCTTGAAACTGTCGCGCCTTGCCGGCGTAGACGCCATCAATAAACATGCCCACCGATTGTTCAAACCCCTGATTATTACCGGAACCGAGGCCCCGAATAAAAATTCCCACCTCTGTAGGACCCTCATGAATCTTAAGATTGGGCACATAGGAGGAGAGACTTTCCAGATTGGTAATGCCGGATTCTGTGATTTTCTCACCCGCAACCGCGCTGACCGAGACAGGTACATCCTGCAGACTCTGCTCGCGCTTCTGTGCGGTGACGATTATTTCTTCCAGCATAAAGCTGTCGTTGGCAAGCACTGCCGTGGGGCTCAACAGGCTGACGGCTGCTGCCAGTGCAGTCTTTCGGAGAAACTTATTTGCTTTCAAACCAAGGCTAGCGTTGATCATGGAGTTATCTCTCCCTCTCATGGGTATATTATTGTAAGGTTAAAAATATCTCAAATATGAGAGATATGTCAAATTTGAAGCTATAACGATTAGACCTATTAGAGTTACGACATATTCGCTCGCGTCTCGTATTGATCGTTAAAACAGCGAGATAAGGCGCTGCCGATCAATCTTACAATTGGGCCGGACATCAGTGCTATTCATATAAAATGATGCTTTCCATCTGATTCTCTGATGAGAAGGTGCCCGAATGGGAAAGAGGATTGGCGTTGTCCGATTTTTCCTGAAGTATGTCGTTTCTGACTTTGGGATTCGTTCGTCATTCTCCTCACAATGACTCCTCCTATGTTCTCTCACGTTATTTGAGGTAGTTATGTCTAAAACCGCTCTTCTTTTGATTGATCTTCAAAATGACTATATACCGTCCTGGGAGGGTGCTTTGTGGCCATTGTCGGCCGGGGATAAGGCAGCATCTCAGGCTGCGGTGTTGTTGGCGGCATTCCGGGATAAGAGGCTGCCCGTAGTCCATGTGCGTCATGAGAATCCAATGGAGGAGGCGCCCTTCTTTAAACCCAATTCCGAGGGTGCCCAGATTCATGCCAGTTTAGCGCCACAGGGGAATGAGCCGGTGGTGGTGAAACAGCAGGCGAACAGTTTCCGTGATACAGAGCTGAAGCAGATTCTGGATCGGGAGGGTGTCGAGAGCCTGGTGATTGTGGGTGCCATGAGCAATATGTGTGTGGATGCGGTGACTCGTGCGGCAGCCGATCTTGGTTATGCTTGTAGTGTGGCGCACGATGCTTGTGCTGCTATGCCTTTGGAGTTTGGAGGTGTGGCTGTGGATGCGGAGAAGGTGCATGCCGCCTTTATGGGGGCATTGGCCTTTGGTTATGCGCGGGTGTTGCCCACGAGCGCCTTGGTTGAGGAGTTGGCTTCGCTCTGAGTCTATTTGTGATTTCGCTCCTGAGCCAGTTTCCTGGCCGGGAGCGTGATACAAATAGACCTTGACATCTTTCCCGGCTGAAAACGCGACTGCGTAGAAAGTGAAAGCGATGAAAAAGAATAACTCAAATTCTGGTGTATTAGGTGCGTTTGTGACTCATCAGGCGGCGCTTAAGCGGTTTATTTCGCGCTTTTTGCACAATACGCAGGATATTGAGGATGTGGCCCAAGAGGCGGTTCTTCGTGCATTCAGTGCAGAGAAGGAGGCGGTGATTGAGCAGCCCAAGTCTTTTTTGTTTCGGATTGCCAAGAATGTCGCTGTGTCTGAGTTGCGGCTAAAGTCGCGGCAGATTACGGATTATATAGAGGATCAGGCCGCTTCAGACGTCTTATTGGGTGAGAGTACGCTGGAAGACGAGGTGCAGGCGCAGCAGCGCTTGGGGTTACACTGTGAAGCGGTGGCGGCTTTGCCACCACAGTGTCGCAAGGTTTATCTGATGCGCAAGGTCTACGGCATGCCTCACAAGGAGATTGCCGAACGTTTGGGTATTGCGGTGAGTACGGTGGAGAAGCACTTGATGAAAGGTGTGGAGCTCTGCGACCGCTACCTGCATGAAAAGATGCCCGCCCGGAAGGCTGTCTCTGCTAATATGAGATCTAAAAGACGCGCATAGAGGCAGGGCGTGGCCAATATCTATTCTTTTGACAGCCGTGATTCCATCGAGGAAGATGCACGCCGTTGGCTGATTCGCCTGGACGGGGATGAGCCTTTGTCCGCTGAAGAGCGGAAGGAACTGCATGCCTGGGTGGAGCGCAGTCCCGCCCACCGCGAAGAACTGTTGCGCATTTCGGCGTTTTGGAGCGACGCCAATGTCCTTACTGAATTGTCTATTCCTGTATTGCATCGTCCGGAGGGGGAGCGACCCAAGGAATTTTCGCCTTGGCGGACTCTGTGGCACAAGCCTATCTGGGGTGCAGCTGCGACTCTTTGTCTGTTGGCGGTGTTACTGGCAACCGGCCTGTGGTGGCATGGCGATGCATCCCGCGTTTCCAATGGCCTCTACGCAACTGCCATCGGCGAGCTCAGGGTGACACGGCTTCCTGATGGCTCCATGGTTACCATTAATACCGATAGTCAGATTCAGGTGGATTTTAACGATCAGGAGCGCAAAATTCGTCTTTTGAGGGGTGAGGCGCATTTTGACGTTGCACATAATTCGGATCGGCCGTTTAAGGTGTTTGCCGGTGAAGGGATGGTCAAGGCGGTGGGCACTGCATTCTCGGTTAAGCTGGATTCGAAGGAGATTGAGGTGGTGGTGACCGAAGGGCGTGTGGATCTGGCCTCCCGCGTGGACCTGGACCCAGCACCTGGCCGTATTGCACCTATGGGAAGAACTCTGATGTCCTCTAGGGAGTTGCGCAAAGTGGCGTCGTTGGAGGTGGGGCAGACGGCGACTATGCGCAATGAGGTTACCGCCGTTACTCCGGCGGCGAGTGTGGACGTGGCCGCACAAGTGCTCAAGATCGTCGACCGGCTTGACAGCAGTGAACTTGAGCGGCAGCTGGCCTGGCAGCAGGGTTATCTTGTGTTTGCAGGCGAGCCACTCAGTCAGGTGGTAGAGGATGTTAACCGCTATATGCCGGTAACCATTGAAATCGCAGACCCACAGCTCCGTGATCTCCGTATCGGTGGGCGATTTAAAGTCGGTGAGCTGGAGGCCATGTTTGATGTGCTGGAAAGCGGGTTCGGTATTCAGGTCACTCAACTCGACGATCGCCACATCCAGTTGCGTAAATCCCTTCCCTAGTCCATTCTCTATTGGTTATTCGAATGTGACTGTCATCTGATTGTCCCCGAAAGCAAAATTTTTTGTTTTCCAGTAGAGGAAATGATTTGTTGAGGCGACATATCTCTCGTAAGACCACTGAGTCGGGCAAATGTCGCCGACTGTTGGGCTTCTGTTGCCGAATTCTCCTGCTGTTGTTGCTCGCAGGCTACGTCAGCGCAGAGGTGATTGCCAAGCGTGTATATCAGATTCAAGTGCCGGCAAGAAACGTGGCGGAAGCCTTGACGATCTTGTCGAAACAAACAGATGTACAGGTATTGTTTCCCTATGATCTGGCAGTCACTCGCAGCGCCAATGAAGTCAGCGGACGATTGACATTACATGAAGCATTGGAACGCCTGCTACATGGCACAGATCTCACCGGTGGTCTTTCCGACAAAGGCGTGCTGATGGTTACCCTCCGGGAGCCGGGCACCGATAATGACGAGGGGAAAGACAAAATGATTGAATCAGGCACAGCAAAGAAGAGCATCCTGGCCACGTTTATTGGGTTTTTGGTGGGTTCCGGTGGCTCTCAATATGCCTTCGCTCAGACTGACGACTTCACACTGGAAGAAATTGTAGTCACTGCACAGAAACGAGAGCAAAGCATTAACGATGTGGGTATTACGGTTAATGCGTTTACCCCGGAAGACTTGAAAAACTTCGGGGTGAAATCCGCCGAAGATCTTGAACAGATGACACCTGGCCTGACGGTAACCAACAGTCAGCCGGCCGGCGCTCCGGTATACACCATTCGTGGTGTCGGTTTTAACGATTTTACGGCAGCGGCTTCAAGTACTGTGGGCCTTTACGCCGACGGCGCCTCCATACCCTATCCGGTAATGACTCGTTCGGCGTTATTTGATCTGGAGAGGGTCGAGGTTCTCAAAGGCCCTCAGGGCGATCTTTATGGTCGCAATACCACGGCGGGTCAGATTAACTTTATCAGCCGCAAACCCACCGATGAAACCGAAGCGGGTGTGACGCTGGACTATAGCCGCTATGAGACGGTTGACGTGGAAGCATATGTCAGCGGAGCCTTGAGTGAAGCTGTTAACGCTCGGGTGGCCATTAAGAGTATTACCTCCGGAGAAGGCTGGCAGGAGAGTATTACCAGGCCGGGTGACGAGTTGGGGGAACGAGATGAGCTTGCAGTGCGGGCATTGTTTGACATCGATATCAATGACGATGCCAGTCTGTTGTTGAAGTTTCACCACTTTGCCAATAAGTCCGACAACATCGCCGGTACTCCCACTACTGTCGGTGGCGCTCCAGTGCCAGTGTCCAATGACCACGAAGACGCCGATTGGACTGAAAACCATCGCCCAGAGAATGACAATACGCTGCAAGGCGTTTCTGCCAAACTGGAGTGGGATTTGGGTGGTGTAGGCCTGACAAGTATCACGGCTTACGATAAATATGACCGTGAAGCGACTTATGATACTTCTGGAGTGCCCGCGATTGATGCTGATGTCTTTAATGATACTGAAATCGAGGTGTTCTCCCAGGAGCTGCGTCTGGAATCCAATGGCGGTGATGATCTCTACTGGACTGCAGGCGTGTTTTATTCTCAGGATGAGGTTGACGAAGTTTATAACCTGAATTTTATCGAAACGGTCGGCTTACATCTCGAAAACCGTTACACCCAGGAAAGCGAGTCGATGGCGGTGTTTGGCCATGTGGAATACCAGCTGACTGAACAATTCCGTTTGAGTTTGGGGGCTCGCTACACCGAAGAAGAGAGGGACATCAGCGTCTGTACTTATGATGTCGGGGACGGTTCGATTGCGGGTTTCTATAACTTCTTTGTTTCTCCGTTTTTCTTCGAGCCCGCAGGGTTTTCTCCATCCGTTTTGGAGCCCGGAGACTGTGCTTTGTTTAACGACGTGGTGGGTACTCCGGGGGCTGGTGACTTTACGCCACTCGACGATACCATTGATACCGAAGACTTGATGGGAAAAATCACACTGGATTATGCGCCTAACGACGACCTGTTGTTCTACGGCACCGTCTCTACCGGATTTAAATCTGGCGGCTTTAACGGCGCAGGTGCATTGGTCCACACCCAGGTGTTGCCTTACGAAAAAGAAGAGTTAATGTCTTTTGAGCTGGGCATGAAGTCCACATTGCTCGATGGTCGTATGCAATTGAACGCCGCATTGTTCTTGTATGACTATGAAGACAAGCAGGAGTTGGATAACTTTATTGCACCCATTGGTGATGTGGTTGGAATTACCAATGTCCCTGAATCCAAGGTGCAGGGAGCCGAAGTCGAAATGCGCTGGGCGGTGACCCAGGGATTGGTGGTTAATCTGGGCCTGGCTTATCTTGACAGTGAAATCGAAGAGTTCACCACCAGTTGCCCGGCGGGACTCTTCGGCGGTGCGGTTACCCTGCCCGCAGCCTGCCCCGAGCGCAGCAGCTTTGACAATGTGATCCCCTTTGATGCTTCCGGCTCTAAACTGGACAACGCGCCGGAATGGCAGGCGACAGCTTCCGTCACCTATTCCTGGCCGGTGACAGAGAGTCTGATGATGATGCTGGGCGGCGATGTCAGCTATAAGGATGACAATCTGGGCAGCCGTGCCGCAGAAAACTCCGACAGTCTCTTTTACCTGCCGGACTACACCATCGTCAATCTGCGCGCCGGTATCAGCGATGCTGAGGGTAAGTGGAGTGCAACTCTGTGGGGCCGCAATATGACGGATGAGTACTACTGGGGTTCCACTTCAACGAGCAATACCACCACCATCCGGCTCAATGGCATGCCCAAAACTTACGGCGTGACCCTTTCCTACAACTACTAAAAAAACTCTCTCCTCTTGGGGGCCGGTGATATTACCGGCCCATTTTTATGTACAGGAGGTACGGTACACCCGAATACGAGTGCGAGTGTCGCGGGAGGCAGGAGGCCGGGAGCGACGATTGTAGAGGATTTGGGTTCCGAATCTGTTCTATAGAGTTGCACGAGTTAAGTAGTATTAGTTAAGGAGTCGTCACCACGTGAATGTGTCAAGCCTCAAAATTCTGTTGGTCTTTGCCTCAATGTTGGCTCTGCTGGCCTGTAATGACCGGGTCCAACCCCATCAGGCCCACACCATACTGACCAACGGCAACATCTATACCATGAACCCGGAACAACCCTGGGCACAGGCGGTAGCCATTCAAGAGGGTCGCTTTGCCTATGTGGGCAACGCCAAAGAGGTTCATCAGTACCGTGGTGAGAATACCCGGGTGATCGACCTGCAAGGAAAAATGGCCCTGCCGGGGCTCTTCGATGCCCACGTTCACCCCGTATTGGCCGGTGTGGAGCAAAAATACGATTGCAGTTTTTATCCCTCTGCAGATGCGGTGCAGATCGCCGAGCGGCTTTCTGGTTGTGTGGAGGCGTTGCCCGATGCCCAGTGGATTGTTGGCGGTCGCTGGGACAGTGATTTTTTTATCCGCAACCACATCCAGTCTCCGAGGCTGTGGCTCGATATGATTTCAACCGACAAGGCAATCAGTTTACAGGACGATACCGGCCATAATCGGTGGGTCAACAGTAAGGCTCTGGAACTGGCGGGTATTGACAAAACCACCCGTATCGAAGGTGGCGATATCGTTCTGGACAAAAACTCGGGTGAACCCAATGGCCTGCTCTATGAAGCCGCAATGTACCCGATTTTACAGCTGATTCCGGAGCGCACCGCCGAGGAATACCAGCAGGTCGCAGAAGAAGTCCTTGCCCAGGCTACGGCATACGGAATTACCGGGATCAAGGAGGCGGGCGACTCCCATCATGGTGTTCGCGCCTATAAGGCATTGGATGATGCCGGCAAACTCAATCATCATATGGCAGTGGCGATTGCGGCACCGTTTAAAGATGAAGAACTGTCGTTGGACTTGGAGAAACTGGCGCAACTGCGTAACAATAATCGCGGCAAGCACGCCAATACCGATTTTGTAAAACTGTTTCTGGATGGTGTGCCGGCGGCGCCCAGAACTGCCGCCATGCTGGATGATTATTTGCCCGAGCATACCGGTGGCGATACGCACAATGGCCACCTGCTTATTGCTCCGGCCAAGCTGGCAGGCATTATCACAACGCTGGATGCACTCGGTATCACTGTCAGTGTGCATGCCGCCGGCGATCGTGCGGTGAGGGTTACGCTGGACGCTATTGAAGAATCTCGACGCATCAATGGTAACAGCGGTTTGCGACACGAGATTGCCCACGCCGGTTTTATTCATCCGGACGATATTCCCCGTTTCGTCAGTCTGGATGTGACTGCGGACGCATCCCCGGCAATCTGGTATCCATCACCCATCATCAATTCGATCGTTGGCGCCCTGGGTGAAAGAGGCAATCGCTACTTTCCCTTTAAGGACTTGTTGGAGGCGGGTGTTAATGTCACTGCAGGCTCGGATTTACCCGCCGTATTGCCGGATATGAACCCTTGGAAGGGTATTGAGGCCATGGTGACCCGCCAACATCCCACCGGGGACTTCCCCGGCAGCTACTGGCCGGAACAGGCGATCAGCCTGCATCAGGCTCTGGAAATCTCGACGCTGGGCGGCGCCAGAGCGCTCAAGCTTCTGGGTCAAACCGGATCTATTCAGAAGGGTAAGCTTGCCGACATGATCGTCATTGATCGGCAATTATTTGATATTCCCGCTTCCGAGATCAGTGAGACTCAGGTGACGTTCACAATGTTTGGAGGCAAGGTGGTCTACGAGGCACCCTGATCAGAATGTACTAGTCTAAAGGAATGATTCGATCGATCTCGAGAGCTATCGCGTTCTGTTTTCTCAGCAACATGGTATGTGCTGTGGAGGCAGGATCTGACGCGATTCTGGGCACATGGTCCGGTTTGGACAAGTCGACCGTGGCTAAACAGCTTTCCCTTGTAGTACTGACTATCGAGGCGGGCGATGCCAGCGCCAGTTCGGGCATCACTCAAGGCCCGGCAACTATCCCCGATCGAGTGGGCTCTCGGCGAAGGGGAGCGGTGACTGACACGCGGGTAACCGTTTTCAACAAGCAGCCGATTCGGGGTACGATCGTTTCCACCATCGTCCCTCAACATGCTCAAACGGAAGCGGTGACCACATCTTATCCCATAAATGGCGAGTATAATTCCAATACTGGGGTGCTTCGGTATTGGCGAATGAATGAGGGGCGACGTTTTGGTCTCGATATGGTCGCCATTTTCAATGAAGAGGCTACTGCCATGGCGGTTGTAGCCACAAAGACGCCAATCTTGCCTTTCGTTTTCCATCGGGGCAGCGAAGTTCGTCCCTCCCTGAAGGCGCTGGCCGATCTGGACCCGTTGTCGCCGATGTCTCAATCCTCCAACCGGGTTTCTGACGTCGAAATTCGAGCCCGAAAAACGGATGCCCGCACAGAGCACCAGCGGCAGCTAAAAGAATTGACGGCGCAGATCCAGGCATCTGTTCGGGCGAGAACAAAGAACCGAACGGCGCAGCTTCGTGCTCAGAAGAAAAAACTGATACGAGACTTTGCGGCTCAACGATCTGCTCAATCCTCGACCACAGCGCCCTCGTCGCCCGGCGTCATTTGTCCTTCTCATATCGTAGCTTGGGTGCAGGAGCTGGAGAGAAACGGCGCTTCTCTACAAAGTATCGGCGAGCTCCCCGGTTTGTTTCGACCAGCGGTTTTTAGCCGTCACTTTGGTAAAGCCTTTGCAGATTTTACCCCTGCCGATCTTAATAAATTACAACAAGCGATGCAGGGACCTTGCGCCCATGATGGAGGCGTTGTGGCAAACAGCAATATACGCTTGCCATTGTCATACACCTTGAACGGTCGGCCGGGCAACAGCGTGACAGAAGTCGGCATTGCCGGTATTGCGACTGAGTTGATCGCTGCCTGGCACGTGCGAGTCAGTGCTCAGTATTTGAATAACGACAATTTGGAGGAAATCGAAGCTCTGCAGAACCAGCTTCAACCGTTTATATCGGTCCTTTGGCCACAGGAGCGGAACTCGGCGCGTAATCAAATGGCAGCCCGGCAGAATGAGCTCCGAGCGGCCAAGGTGGCAGCGCGATTCGATGAGATCGAAGCCCGCTTGAAATCAGGAGATGGCTGGGCGGTTGATGAATTGCACATACTCAGTAAATGGGGGGGATTGTACGATGGTATAGACGATGAAACCGTCAAAGAGTTTGGTGCCCGCATGCGCAAACTGACCCATGATGGTATCGTTGAGCATCTGGACATTGTTCTTGCGCAGATTCGGGCGGCAAAGGACCCGCGACAAAAAATGGACATAAGTTACCTGTGGTATGGAGGCGCGGCTTATGCTTTGCGCAAGTTGGCGCCACACACTCCCACTCGCGCACTCAAGGAATTCTGGCCAAAATTCGGGGCGGAGCGCGAATTGGCCTATAGAGCCTTGAAACCGGAGTTTATTACGGAGATTGATGCCATTAAACACCGCCCGGCCTCCATGAGCTATGGTCACGATTTCAAAATTTTGATCGATGCCAAATACTCACCGACATTTCGGGAGATCGAGGCGTATCGTCTCACCAAGCAAACGAAGCTCGAGGACCTTGAGTTTGTGGCACGTGTGGGTGAAGGTCCCCACGATCCTGACTATCCTGGTGCCATTTTGCTGAACGCGATCTACCGAAACGATTTGAAGCAGATAAAAGCCGAAGACATTCTGATGCACAAAGCCTTTATCAAACAAATGGAGGCGTACAGCGATAACCAGGTTTTCAGGATGGCGAGCCTGCTCTCGGGCAGCGGTGGTTCACGCGCTGAGGCCCAGTGGTGGGTAGAGCAGGAAATCCGCAAATCATCAATGATTAACCCGATTCTGGGATTTTTTGCCGCCTCTTACCAGTCTCTATATCCAGGCTGCATGGAGGCCGATGCGGTGACATTTAAGAAAACCAGTGGCATGGAATCCGTCGTTCGAAACGGCTATGGTGCAGAAATCAGCAGCGTTTCTACGGTAAAAACTCAAAATTTCACGATCAATCGACGACACGTCGAGGCTTTTCAAAAACTCAATGGCGACGTTTCTACGCCGGAGTCTCTTGGCGTCTTTGCCCGGCTGCATGGTGACGGGATCCCTTTGGATATGCAGGCGGTGCTGAAACTGGTCAACGATGCGCTGGTTGGCCTACGGCAAGCCATGAGCAGCAATGCCTGTGACAGCGACATCATCCGTAAGCTGGATCAGAATATGCTGGCCATATACAACGCAAAAAACCGCTAGTATCTGCCCGAACTCATAGCGGTTTTCGACCGCCCAATAGTTATAACTCCCACAACTCATCCACTTGGAGACCCGCTGGGAGAAAACAATGATAAAAATCACGAACACCCATTTTACCCAATGCGTTCTAGCCAGTGCCGTTATGGCAGTTGCCAGTACCGCTTTGGCACAAAATTGCGTGACGGCAACCAACCCTGTTCATGAATACGAAGGCCGCGCCACCTACTATTACTACTACGGGTACCAATACAACGCCGTGGGCTCCGGGGAATATATTGGTAACTTCTATGCCACCACATCACTGGCGCAAACCGCTCCCAATCACTGGGAGTCGGTTGACAACTGCGAGCTCCAACCCCAGGCTCCAACATTAAGCGCAGTCACCGTATCGGTTTCAGACAATGAGGTTACCGTCAGCGGTTCGGCCAGTGACGCAGATAATGATCTGGAAAAAGTGGTCCTGCAATACAATGGTACCGGCGCCGTTGAAGTTACTCCCAACTCATCCGGTAACTGGAACCACGTTACCTCTGATCATCCGACAGGTGAAAACTTCACTGTAAAAGCCAAGGCGGTTGACGCCGCAGGACTGGAAAGCGCATGGAGCAATGAGCAGACCTACAACGTCGGCGTGCCGCAGGAGTGCAACAGCGCTGACCTGGACCTGGCACAAATAGAAGCAGCGGTGCCTTATATCAACGCCAATGCACCGGGTCTGAACAGTTACATTGTTCGGCATTGCAACCAAATTGTTTCAGAAAATTACTTTGGTGAACACAATGCCACTATGTCGCACCAGCTCCAGTCCGCGACCAAGACCATCAGCGCGATTCTGATTGGCATAGCGATGGACAAAGGCTTTATTCCCAATGACCTGAATACACCTCTGTCGGACTTGTTGCCAGACTATGCCCATTTGTTGACGGGCAGCAAGGCCGAGATCACGTTGTGGAATGTGCTAACGATGACCACAGGTTTGTCCTGGAATGACTTTGATGTGCCTTCTGACTTCCAGAAGCTCAAAGAGACCGTCAACACCGACTCAGTGGAGTTTATTCTCTCCCGGGCTCATGACAGCCGCTATTCCAAACCCAAGGGCCAGTTTTTCTACAATACCGGCAGTTCTCATTTGCTCTCCGCCATCATTCATTACAATACGCCGGGTACCACACTGGAGTTTGCCGAGGAGCATCTGTTTACCCCCTTGGGGATTACCGGGGATTACTCTTGGTTGACCACCCTTGATGGCATCAATGCGGGCGGTTGGGACTCCTTTATGTTGCCCCGCGATTTCAATAAGTTGGGCCAGATGCTGCTGGACGAAGGCCAATGGCAAGGGCAGCAGATTGTCAGTCAGACCTACGTGGATCAAATGACCGCCGCCCAAGTTCAAAAGGATTCGTCAGCCAGCTGGTATGGATTCCAGATGTGGATTGAGACCGACTATGGTACCCAGGATTTGGCCGGTGCCCGTGGCTGGGGCAATCAGGATACCCTGGTACTGGAAAATGAGGATATGGTGGTGACCTTTACCGGGGACATCGACCAGACGGCTGCCAGTGACAACTACGCCGAAGTGAAGAAGATCATGCAGGACTATGTGACGCCGGCGCATGTGGTCAACGGTGGTTCTGGAGGGGGAGGCGGTAATGGCGGCAGCTGCGTGACCGCCACCAACGCCGAACACGAGTCCGCCGGCAGGGCCTATTCTTATTCTAATTACTATTACGCGACGGGATCGGCGGCCTACCTGGGCGCTGGCGGGGGTATCAGCGTCTCGCTGACACAGACCGCCAGCGGATATTGGCAGATTGCAGCCAATGGTTGTGATTGAGGCGGGCCGTTAAATAGTCAAGGACTATCAATGTTTCGAAATCCATACAAAATTAGTATGGGTTTCGGATAGAGGTTATGACGGCCCCGCAAGTTATAGACCCAGAACACAACCGATAAATGGGAGTAGAGGGTGGACAAGAAGCAGCGCGATAAACCGGCGGGCGGGGTCCTGGAGGCCTTCCTGCAGCATGGCGGATCGCTGAAGCATTTCTTGTCCCGTTTTATGATTACTCCCCATGAAATCGACGATGTGTCTCAAGAGGCCTTCCTGCGGGCTTATCAGGTGGAGCAGAGTCGTCCGATCGAACAGCCCAAGGCGTTTCTGTTCCGAATTGCCCGCAATTTGGTGTTGTCCGAGTTCAGTCGCAAGTCTTATAGGATTACGGACTATATTGAGGATTATGAACAACAGGACTTTCTGGAGGGAGACAGTCTGGAAGACAACGTCATGGCCCAACAAAAACTGGGCATCTATTGTGAGGCGGTGGCGTCGCTACCGGAACAATGTCGACGTGCTGTGCTGATGAAAAAAGTCTATGGGATGTCCAACCGGGAGATTGCGGAGCGTATGGAGCTGGCAGTGAGCACCGTAGAAAAGCACCTGGCGAAAGGTGTGCGTCTGAGTACTAAAATAATCAGCGAACGTTATGGCGAAGAGACCAAGGGCAGCACCAAAATGACACGTGGACAAAGAGAAGTCCTGCATGCTGGGAAGCGAGGGCGGCCGGGGCCGGAGCGGTAAGGAGTTGATAATGGCAAAGGTAGTGGAATTTCCCGATACTCATATTATTGAAGAAGAGGCCAGTCTCTGGATAGTACGCTTTGAAGACCACGAGCGACCCAGCCCCAAGGACATTGCCGCATTGCATCAGTGGATGGCCCGCAGCGACAAGCATCGCGACATCCTGCTGAGGATGGCGCAACATTGGAACCAAATGGATCTGCTGACCGAATTGCAAGTGCCCGCGGCTCAGCGCAGCAACAGCGCCCACAGCAGCGGTTGGCATAGATGGAGTAGCGCGCCCGCGATGGCGGCAATGCTCTTATTGCTAGTGACGGCATTGGGTTTCTGGCAGTTGCTGCCGGGCCCGCAATCCCAGGGCAGGATGTATGTCACCATGGTGGGGGAGCAATCCACGCATCGTTTACCCGATGGTTCAATCTTGTGGCTCAACACCAATAGCGAAATCGAAGTCTTCTACACGGAGCATAAACGGCAACTGTTGCTGCATAGCGGCGAAGCCCATTTCGACGTTCATCATGACCCAAATCGTCCGTTCGAAGTCTACGCAGCCGATCGAATGGTGCGGGCGGTGGGTACAGCGTTCTCTGTATTTCACAGCGATGCGCAGATCAAAGTGACCGTAACGGAAGGTGAAATCAATATCTCCTCTGTTCAGACCAAAGTCGCCGCACCGTTGTTCTCATTATTGGATTCGGATCAAAAACCGGGCTTTGAGCAAAGCAGCAAACAATTGCTGGGAGCCCTGGTGGCTGGTCAGAGCACAGCGCTGCCGCACAATGCCGGGACATTGGGCGATGTGCTCGATGTGGATCCCGCCCGTCTGAAGGCGGATCTGGCCTGGATCAGGGGGCGTCTGGAATTTCACGGACAAACGTTGGAAGAGGTGGTGACTGAAGTCAGTCGCTATACCCCGGTAAAGATCGAAATCACAGACCCAGAACTCAAATCACTGCGTATCGGCGGACAATTCAAAGTGGGTGAGACAGAAGCGCTCTTTAACGTATTGGAAACCGGATTCGGTGTTACCATTAGCCGCTTGAACGACCAGCATATTCAAATTTATGGTGACCGCACACCAAATCGGGATCGCTAGTAACAGGGACGAACGGGTTTGCTTCGCTCTTGAGCGGGGTGGTATCTGGGTGTGCCTGCTTTTCTTGCAATTCTGGTGTGTCGTCGCCAATGCGGAGGTATCAACCACCTACGATATCGATTTGCCCTCACAGCCGCTGATTCAATCACTGAAAACCTTATCCGATCAAACCCATACACAGATTCTCTACCCTTACAGGTTGGTGGAGCAGCATCAGGCTCCCGCGGTACGGGGACGACTCACTGTGAAACAGACTCTGCACAAATTACTGGGGCCGGCCGGTCTGGTCGGGCTGCAATCCGGCCACGGAATTTTTGCGGTTGCGCGGGCCTCAAGGTCGAAACAAGACCCCCGCCGTAAAGTACTGGACCGGTTGCTGGCTTTTCTGAAAGATACACCGTCGCAATCAACGTCGAACGGACGCAACGCGGTGACTGAGGAAATACTGGTCACTGCGCAAAAACGGGAACAGGCCTTACAAGAAGTACCGATCAGTCTCAGGGTCTTGTCAGCCGGCGTACTGGATACCATAGGGGCTGATCGCCTGGAAAGCCTGACCCGGGTAGTGCCGAGCTTGTCCATAACGGATTTTCAGCGGGGCAGCAACAATGTACAGATTCGCGGTCTTGGCTCCAATGTTGGTAATGTTGGTACCGTCGCCATATACAATGATGGTGTAATATCGGTAAATCGACTACAGGCCAACGGTATATTTGCGGAACAGGATACCACCCTGTTTGATATCGAGCGCGTTGAGGTTTTGCGGGGGCCTCAAGGTACTCTCTATGGTGAGGGTTCTTTTGGCGGAGTGATTAACATCATTTCTCGCCGCCCCGATTTAGAGACGTTTGCCGGATCGGTATCCTTTAAAAAGTTTGAGATCGAGGAGGGATCGTCGAACAACAGTCAACTGGCGGCCATGGTTAATGTGCCGTTGCTGGAGAAGCGGCTGGCGCTGAGACTGGTTGGTTTCGATAACGAACAAGCGGGTTTTATTGACGCTTATTCGGTCCTGCCGGCGCTTGACCCGGAAAACCCGCAGCCTCCCCAACTGGTTGGAGAAGACCTGAATTGGGAGCGCACCCGTGGCGGTCGCGCCATGATCGGCTTTCGCTGGAACGAACTCCAGGGGCAGTTGATCCATAAACGCGAACGCCTTCGTCAGGGTATTAATAAATATACCTCCCGCCGTTATATCAGGGATTTATTTGCTCACACGGGTACCCCCCCACCGGATTCGGACCTGGTTTTTCCTCTATTCAGGGATGTATTCGGTCGGGAGCAACGGGTACAAGAGGATTTACTCCAACTTGACTGGCACCTTCCCTTCGCCACCTTGAGTGCAGTCAGCGGATACGGTGATATTGTTGATGTGGACAACACTTTTCGCAGTCAGACGCGGGGTTGGAGTCAGGAGCTGCGGTTAGCCTCGGAGGAGACATTTCCCTGGATACTGGGTCTCTATTTTCGGGAGGCCTCACGAGAGACGCAGCTGCAATCCGAGCAGGCATTACTACGGGAAGACTTTACCCAGCAGTGGTCGTTGTTTGGCGAAGCAGCCTGGCCGCTGACGGACGATCTCAGGCTTATTCTGGGGATTCGTTACTCGGAACAGGAAAGTCGCAGCCTTGATCATATTAACGCCGATCAATTGGGGGATCTCTATCAAGTCAAAGAGCGATTTACCGACACATCTCCAAAAATTGGCATCGACTGGCAGCATTCCGACGGGTTGCTCTTTTACCTTTCAGCCAGCAAGGGTTTTCGTGCCGGCGGTGTCAATACTGATTTTTCTCTGGGGCAGGATGCCGGCTATGTTCGCTCCTTTCGGCCGGACGAAGTCTGGAATTATGAGCTGGGGCTAAAGCGCCGGCTGCTGCAAGGTCAGGGCTGGTTCAATCTGGCGGTGTTTTATATCGACTGGGATAAGGTCCAAATTGATCGGCCAATTCAGGACAATATTACGGCCAACGATTCGGAGCTGAGTAAGTTTATTACGGTAAATGGCGAAGGGGCACACAGTTTCGGTGCAGAAGCCGATCTTAACCTTAACCTGACCAGTGGCTGGACATTCAGTCTGGGGGCGTCGCTGATTCAGGCACAGTTTGACAGCGGTACCATCCTCTCCCCCTATAGAAATACAGAAAACCCCGATGGAATCTACCGATTGCAGGGTATGCGTCTGCCCAATGCACCGGAGTATCTTTTGAATCTCGGGGTTGAGCGGAGTTTTCAGCTTTCCTATGGACTGCAGGGCTATCTGCGCTGGGATTACAGTCTGCGGGGTCACTCCTATGCCGATGTACCCAATCAAGCCTCAGGCGTTGATTTTAATAACCGGCGTTTCGAAGTATCCAATTTCTTTGCCGGCTTGCGTGGCGACTGGTGGGGTTTGCAGCTGTTTGTGCGCAATCTGGAAGACGTCAACGCCAGTACTATGGATTGGTACGACGGCAGCTTCGACTTTCGGGCACAGTTAACGCCTCGCACCATCGGCCTGGGATTGTCTCTGCATTATCGGTAGAAAAAATTTCTTTCTCGATAGCGGTTTTGGTGAAGTAATCGGTTATAGCTCCAGCTACACCTAAAAACCAATAATCCAATATCAAACATCGATGTTATCGAGGAGGAGTTTATGAAGTCTCCCAACCCCCGCCAGAAGCTACTGGTCAACGCCATCGCCGCCGCCGCCATGGGTTACCTGCCGACATCCATAGCCCAGAACGCTGAAGATATTGGCAGTTTGCTTGAGGAAATTGTTGTTACCGCCACTGCGCGAGAGCAAACCGTCCAGGAAATCCCTTACAATATCTCCGCCATATCCGGCGCCGATATCGCCGCGTCTCAAATCACCGGTGAGGCCGATCTGTTGCGCTCTATCGCTGGTGTTGGCGTGATCGACCGTGGAGACCGCAATGCGGGTACAGTAAACAGCATCATTATCCGTGGTCTTAACGTCGACAACGGCAGCTCCGGTGACAATGCTTCCAATGCCGTAGCGGCTGTCTCCACCTACGTTGACAATACACCGCTCTATGCACGTTTCGTTCTCAAGGATATTCAACGGGTCGAAGTGCTGCGTGGCCCCCAAGGTACGCTCTATGGTTCCGGCTCATTGGGCGGCACCGTCAGATACATCAGTAACAAGCCCAATACCGAAGAATTCGAAGGCAGCGTGTCTGCCAGCTATGGAGAGGTGAATGGTTCCGGTGGTCACAACCAGACACTGGATATGATGCTCAATGTTCCCATCAACGATCAGTTGGCCATCCGCGGTCATATTGGCAAGGTCGATAACGATGGTTCCATCGACTACATCAACGCTTACCAACTTAACGAGTTTGGCGAACCGCTGCTGGATGATGGCAATGGCAATTGTCTCGACCCCCGCCAAGCCTCCGATCAGCAGGTGCTCCACAATGTCGGCTGTTTTACCAATCGCGAAGACGCCGATACCGTTGAGTTGGACTACGGTCGTGTTGCGCTGCAGTACGAACCCAGCGAATCCTTAAGTTTCCTGCTGGCCTACCAGACCCAGCGTGATAAGGTGGGTGGGCGTCGTGCAATCACCCTGGGTGATAATAATCAGCCGGAGGGATCACCGCTGCGCTTTGAATACGGCGATGACGACATTGGTCTGGTGCTGACAGAGCCTTCATCCCGGGATGTGGATATGCTGGCATTGGATGTGGAGTGGGACCTGGGATTCGCCACCCTCACCTCCAATACCTCCCGCTATGATCACGAGGGTGTCGGTGAACGTGATAATGGTGGTCTCTGGACCAGCGTTAACAGCGATGGTCGTGGTGACTGGGCCAGCATTTTGTACCCCGGATGGGCGCGTCCGGCCCATCGCACTGTGGCTGGCTTTAAAGACGAGACCTTTGTGCAGGAATTCCGGTTGGTTTCCAATAGCAGTGATGGCGCCTTTGATTGGCTGGCGGGGGTTTTCTACCTGGATCAGGAGAAGCAGGCGTACTCGGACAGCTTTAACCCTGGGATGAACAACTGGTCCCAGGCTTGCGCCCGTACCAACGATCCGATCTGCGCCGGCTTTTGGCCGTATCTGTTTGCAGCGGGCGTCCCCCTCAGTGAAAACGATTTTGAGTATGAACGCAACGAAACCTTTGAAGAGTTGGCGGTGTACGGAGAAGTCACCTGGCATCTCAGTCAAAAGCTTCGTGTCACGGGAGGTTTGCGATGGTTTGATAACGAATCCGTGGCCGATGGTGTGATGGGGTTCCCTCTGCTGGAAGGCGACAGCTCTCCGGTGGTGCAGGCCAATGTGGACGAAGACAGCGGTGTCCTGCTGAAGGTGAACGCCTCCTATGACCTCAGCGAAACCGCTATGGTGTACGGTACCATCTCAGAGGGTTACCGTCGTGGCGGCGCCAACTCTATTCCCGCTGATGGGCCTTTTGCCGAACCCAATGCAGAGGCCGTCAGTGCCTATGAGCGCGATACCGTCCTCAACTACGAGTTTGGTGTAAAGGGTCGTACGGATTCGCTGGCGTATACACTGTCTGCGTTCTATATCGACTGGAATGACCCGCAAATCAATACCGCCAGTACCTTCGGTTTCCTGATGGCCGACAATGGCGACTCCGCCCACACTCTGGGCCTGGAGGTGGAACTGGATGGTTACATTGGCAACAGCCTGCACTATCGCTTTGGCTACACCTGGACTGAGGCTGAGCTGGATTCGGACTTCGTCGGCACCCAATTGGGCAATGTGATTGCTGAAAAAGGGGAGCGTCTACCCGGCAGTGCTGAACACGTGCTCAGTTTGGGTATCGACTACACCTGGCCAGTTGCCGAAGGCATGGACCTGGTAGCCCAGGCCAATGGTTACTACCAGAGCGACAGCGAGAACTACATTGACAACGACAATGACCCCTTCAGCCAAACCCACGATGGATTTATGTTGTGGGGGGCGTCCGCCAGCCTGGTGACCGAACAGTGGAGCCTGGTGCTTTACGGTAAGAACCTGGGTAACGAGGAGGCGACCGGGGGTTCCTGGCCCGAGTCTGTGCGTACCTACGATAATGGCACCTTTGAAGGCTGGTACGGAAACGCCAACCTCCAGTTTATCGCACAGCCCCGTACCATTGGTCTCTCGGCGGCCTACAAGTTCTGAGGATACTAACAACAATCTCTCTCTACACTGGAATCTTTGCCGGGCCCTTGGCCCGGTCTTTGTTTTTCAGAATGAGAAAATTCTCGTTATATGACTGGCGGTTTTACCAGTTTCAAGCGACATACCTTTTGAGCCTGATCAGATTGTCATACCAGTTCGGAACCCGCCCATGCGAAAACGATTTATCCCAAGTTTGTTTTATCGTCTGCTGCCACTGACCTTTCTTGCACTCTTCGGTTGCCAGGAGAATGTCAGTACGACCTCTTTCGGTACAAGCCAAACTGAGTTAATACCGGCAGAATCCGCCATTGGGTGGCCAACTTATGGTGGCCAGCCCAGCGGCACCCAGTATTCCAGTCTGGAGCAGATCCACCGCGGCAATGTCGATGATCTGGAAGTTGCCTGGACCTACCATGTGGGGGAAAACCCCGGTCCCGGGGATGATGTGGATCCGGTGACCTATCAGGTCACTCCCATCATCGCCAACGGTATGATGTATCTCTGCTCACCCTTTAACAACATTATTGCGTTGAATCCGGGGACGGGTGAAGAAATCTGGCGCTTTGATCCGGACAAAGACCCGCGCGATACCTTCTATGGCCATAATTGCCGTGGTGTGTCCTACTGGGAATCGGAAGAGGCGTCTGTGCGTGAACAGCGTTGCGGCAAACGAGTTTTCGAAACCGTTCAAAACGGATTTCTGTTAGGTGTTGATGCCGATACCGGTGAGCTGTGCACAGATTTTGGTGACCAGGGCCGTGTGAATCTGAACGCTCTGGACTACAAGGGCAGTGGCAAACTTTATTCGGCATCGCCACCTGCCATCTACAAAAACGCCGTCATTGTGGGCGGAGGTTTTCACGACAATATGTACGGTGATGCTATCGACGGCATCATCCGGGCATTTGATGCGCGTACGGGCAAGGAGCTTTGGCACTGGAACCCGATCCCCGAACACCTTAGCGATAAAGTCGGCGGCGCCAACGCCTGGGCACCGCTCTCCATTGATATGGATCGGGGTTGGGTATTTCTGCCGACGGGCAGCCCGAGTTACGATGTCTATGGAACCGCTCGAACCGAACCGATTCCCCATGGTAACGCCGTGGTGGTGTTGGACGCGTTAACGGGAGAGCTGGTGTGGTCCTATCAAACCGTGCATCACGATTTATGGGATTACGATGTGCCTGCTATGCCCACCCTGGTCCGAGTGCAACGCCAGGGTGAGGTCAGGGAGGCGGTACTGCAACCGACCAAAACCGGTTACGTTTTTCTGTTTGATCGAGAGACCGGCGAACCACTGTTTGAGGTCAAGGAGATTCCCGTACCATCTTCAGATGTGGCGGGCGAAGTGAATTCACCCACGCAGCCTGTGCCCACATTGCCCGCCTCGGTAACCTCTACCCAGATTTCTATGGAGGACGGCTGGGGCGCAATGCTGATCGACGAGTGGGAATGCGAGAGCAAGTTAGAACCTCTTCGTAACGAAGGGCTGTTTACGCCACCCAGCGTCAACGGGTCAGTTCTGCATCCCTCGTTTTTGGGAGGAAGTAATTGGGGCGGTATTGCCTATGACGCGGCATCCGGTTTGGCAGTGGTTAACTCTTCCAATCTGGTGTCCTCGGTAACGCTGGTGAAACGCGATGAATACGATAAGGAAAAACACCCGGGCTCTTACTACGAAATGAAGGGCGCCCCCTACGTGATGGCACGCAATGTGCTGTTGTCGTCGATAACCGGAGCGCCTTGTAATCCACCCCCCTGGGGTAATCTGACGGCCATCGATATGAACACTGGTGAAACCCGCTGGCGTATTCCCTTTGGGCAGGTTGAGCTGTTTGGTCCGTTCAAAAGCCCGCAGGCCTGGGGAGCTCCCAATCAGGGCGGCCCTATCATTACAGCGGGGGGATTGGTGTTTATCGGTGCGAGCCCGGACAGTCTGTTACGAGCCTATGACCTCCACACTGGAGAATTACTTTGGAAGGGCGATATCCCCGCTCCGGCCATCGCCACGCCCATGACCTACGCCTATGGCGAAAAACCGCAGCAGTATGTGGTGATCGCCGCCGGCGGACACGACGGCTTTGAAACCGTTAAAAGCGATGCAATTGTAGCGTTTCGTTTGAAAAAGTAGGATCTTCAGGACGATTTTCGAGGTTTAGATTTGGCTGCATTGTGCCATAACCGGTCTTAGAAATTCGCAGGATTGGTACTCTGACGGCGTTGTTTATGCGTAGGGCGGATTAGGCGCTTGCGCCGTAATCCGCCGGTTCTGCCGGAGATGTTCGTTGGCTTCGGCCCGGTTTTTAACACCCTTGAATGTGCCTGTAACAGGTGATTTGTACACGGCCGCCGCCAATTTAAACCTTCGGCGGATCGGTGGATTACGAAGCGCAAAGCGCTTCTAATCCACCCTACGTCGTGCGGCCGTTGCGGACATCATCGAAGGCCCATGGTGCCCTGAACCAGGATTATGAACTTCCGGTTATGGCACTTTGCTGCCTCTCCAGGCAGTCCATCAGGCGTTTTTCCCACGATTATTGTGCTTTGCAAACCAGGCCTGGGTAAAATCAATAAAGGCTCTGAGTCGGGCTGACTGGCGAATCTGTTGGGGGTGAATAATAAAGATCTTTTGCCCCCGAATCTTTTCCCGTTCGAGAACTTTGACCAGTTTGCCCGATTCCACTTCCCGATCGATAAAGTACTCCGGCAGACGAATAATACCACGCCCCTGCAATGCCAGCTGTTTGAGCGCATAGTTGTCGTTAAGTTCAATCCAGCCCTTGATAGGGACTTCTCCGCTCTTAAAGCGCCACGTATGTTGCGACGGCCTGCTCAGGCAATGGTGCTGTGCCAGGTCTTTCGGTGTTCTGGGGGTGCCGAATGTTGTCAAGTATTCCGGGGAGGCACAACAGGGGTGTTGGTAAGACAGTAAGGCTTTGGCGACCATATTCTGTGGCGGGGTGTTGGTTGCTCGAAAAGCCAGATCAAAATTACTCTGCATCAAATCGTAGTTGGTATAACTGGAATCGATGGAAAACCGAATGCCCGGATGTTGCTTGCGGAATGCGTGGCAAATGTCCTGCAGGTAACGCTGGGAAAACAGGTTTGGGGCCGTAATCCTCAAGGTTCCCTCCAGGGCTCTGCGTTCGTGTTGCACGCTGCGTTCCAACTCCAGTAATGAACTCCTGATATTCTCCATCCCCTCAAGAAATCGCTGGCCTTCGGAGGTCAGCATGACATTGCGGGTGGATCGGATCAGCAGTGGTGTGCCAATCTCTTTTTCCAGGTGTTTGATCTGATCGGACAGATAACCCCGGGAAATGCCCAGGGTTTCCGCCGCCTGGGTAAAGCTCAGTTGTTTGGCCACTTCGCTAAACAGCATATAACGCTCGATCTTTTTGTGTTCCCGACTCAAGGCACCCACCATGAAATTACTGTATATAAAACATTCTACATCATTGTTCGATATATAGAATAATGATTTCGAGAAGGTCCGCTGACCTCCGGGGTGTGTATAGCTACAATTCGGACATGCAAACAAAAAGGACACCTCCATGACAGCTCTTCCACTACGCCAGTTCTTAACCAATGTCAGCGACCTCGCCTATGGCTGCATGGGCCTGGGAGGAGACTGGGATCCCGACAGCAGCGTGACTCTTGAACATGTCCAGCAGGCGCACGAGGTCATTGATGCGGCTCTGGAGGCAGGCATCAATTTCTTTGACCATGCGGATATCTACACGCGGGGTAAGGCGGAGACCGTATTTGGTCGCGTACTGAAACAACGCCCCGAACTAAGACAGCAAATCTATCTTCAATCCAAGTGTGGCATCCGCTTTGACGATGAGCTGGGGCCGAAGCGTTACGATTTTTCCGGCGCTTGGATCACCCGCTCGGTGGATGGCATTTTGACCAGGCTCAATGCGGATTACATCGACGTGTTATTGCTGCACCGCCCGGATCCGTTAATGGATATCGATGAGGTGGCGAAAACATTTTTATCGTTAAGAGAGTCCGGAAAAGTGAATCACTTCGGGGTCTCTAATATGCATTGTCATCAAGTGGCCTATTTGCAGTCCCATCTGGACATGCCGCTGGTGGTGAATCAATTGGAGATCAGTCTGCAACAACGTGGCTGGGTTGACGAAGGTGTGTATGCGGGTAATCCACAAGGGGCCGATGTCAACTTTACCGCCGGCACTCTGGAGCACTGCCGCCAGCAGGGTGTACAGGTGCAGTCTTGGGGCAGCTTATGCCAGGGGCTATTCTCCGGCAGGGATGTTTCGGAGCAGCCCGGGCATATTCGTGCAACGGCGGATCTGGTGGCGTCTCTGGCGGAAAAGTATCAGGTAAGTCAGGAAGCGATCTTGTTGGCCTGGATCATGCGTCATCCGAGTCGTGTGCAACCGGTTATCGGCACAACCAATATTGCCCGAATCAAGGCTTGCAGCGAGGTGGGCCATATCAGCTTGAGTCGAGAGGACTGGTATGCTCTGTATGTGTCTGCGCGCGGGCAGAAGCTACCCTGAAACCTACAGTGACAAACTCTTTGTTGTTGCAAATAGCTCGAACGAATCATTTCATCTGCACAATCTCCTGGCTACTATAAAGCGGCTAACGCGCAGATGAACTTAGACCAAGGGTGGAACCAGAGTGAAAACAGCAACCGTATTTTGGATTTGTTTATTAAACAGCTGTTTGGTGAATACGGTTTCTGCAGAGTTCAACTTTTACACCGAGAACGTCGTATCGGCGCCGATGGAATATGAAGCGGCTTTGGATCGATGGATGCAAAGCGACGGCGGAAAAGCTTCGGGATACGGTTTAACCCTGTTTTCCGTGACCTCCAACGGCAGTACCCCGGCGACCCACGTCCTGGTTGCGCAAATGGAGAGCTACAAGGGCGTGGACAAGATGCAGAGCGTGGCCGCCCAATCCGCGGATTGGAACACGCTTCAAAACGCATTGAGCCCGATAAGCCGCCGGTATACAGAAGGCCACGCTCAGGAGTTGATGACGTTTGGGAGGGCGAGTTGGAAGGAAGGTGATCATCTGGCGGCCATAGCGATGCAAGTGCGGGATCAGGCATCCTACCAAAAGGCGTTTGCTAAACTGCTGTCTTCACCGACTGCCAACAAGCCCCCCGGAATGATTCGCCTGATGAAAACCCTGGAAGCCGGGCAGGTCACCCACTATGTGTTGGTGTCTGCCTCAAGCTTTGCTGAACTCAACCACTATCTCGATGATGTGCGTGCAGCAGAAGAATTTACCCGGTTTGAGCAACAGGTGACAGCTAATCGCAAGCTGGTGGCAGTGCGATATATCAAAGTTCAGAAAGTCTGGTAGAGCTGAATCATCCATATCCACAGGATAATTTGTTCAGTAAACTGACCCGGTTGTTAACTCCTACCTTGCGGTAAATCGACTGCAGGTGATTTTTTACCGTCCAGGGGCTAATGGCCAACTGTTCGCCGATTTTCGCCGCCGTCAGTCCTTTTTCAAGCTGTCGGACGATGTCTTTCTCCCGTGTACTGAGCCAATATTGAGGACTGTGTTGCTTCAGTTCTGACCCTGTTTCCGAAGACTCCGGTGTGCACGCCTTTGGCGTTGTGTCTGCGTCTAGTATTTTATGGCTCAATACCCGATTGTAGTAAGTGGCGCTTAACATGGGGGCCAGCAGCTGAGCCAATTCGACATCGGTTTTCTCATAAACCGAAAATCCCCTTGCCCTGGACAAACTGATGTTGCCCAGCAGCTTGCCGCCGATATTCAGTGAAATGGTCAAAATATCGTGATTATTATTGGGCGATAAAATTTCGCGATACAGTGCCGAGCGGCGCAATTGCTGCGGTGAGGTAATCGAGACCAGTGTAAACACCTGTTGCCCACCTGGACGGTTCGAAACCCAGCGGGTCAGTGGGTCTGAGGCAAGTACTTCGGAGAAATAGAGTTCCTGATAATTCTCGTCCATCTGCGTAAAGAAGATATCCTCCCGCTTCATCTTGGAGGCCTTGCCGTCGGCATCGGCCCAGTGCATAAATGCCGAAGCAGATGCCGAAAACAGAGTGCTGAGGCGGCTGACCGATTCCACACGAAAGTCATCCATATTGTCAATATCGGTTAAAACCTGACCCAGGTCGTGAATGCGTTGCAAGCTGGAGGGGCTTATATACATATGGTGTCACTTTTATTTTGATACATTATTATGGATTTATCATAAATCTAAGTATCGCAAATTTTGCGCTGTCGGATCAATAAAAGAGGGGGTCGATTGGCCTATTTAACCTTCATTTTGGGAATATCAAAAGCGATTGAAAATACTCTAAAGCCATAAAAAATAGCTCTTTCGTATCATAGGGTAGTCCTCAAGGGCGTTGCTACCATGATTTTCTACCAAACAACGCCGGAACTGAGAGAGCCAAGATGAAGCATAATAATAGAAAACTGCTGTCTGCCACCATTGCTGCGCTGATCACTGCAGGGGTTGCCGCGCCCGGCCACGCACAGCTGGAAGAAATTGTCGTTACCGCGCAGAAAATCACTCAGAGTGTCAACGACGTAGGAATCACCGTCAATGCTTTCACTGGCGATACCATCAAGGATATGGGGGTCGCCAGTGCCGAGGATATAGCCGCCTTTACACCGGGTTTAACGGTCAGTTCTCCGGGTGCCACAGGGGTACCTGTATACACCATCCGTGGTGTTGGTTTTCAGGATATCACCACCACCAGTTCATCTACGGTAGGGCTCTATTTCGATGAGGTGGCAATTCCTTATACCGTGATGAGTCGTGGCGCTCTGTTTGATGTCGAGCGGGTCGAAGTACTCAAGGGACCCCAGGGTGACCTCTATGGCCGCAATACCACGGCGGGGCAGATCAACTACATCAG
Organism: Pseudomaricurvus alkylphenolicus; assembly: GCF_011683955.1. Classification (GTDB taxonomy): domain Bacteria; phylum Pseudomonadota; class Gammaproteobacteria; order Pseudomonadales; family Cellvibrionaceae; genus Pseudomaricurvus; species Pseudomaricurvus alkylphenolicus. The sequence continues at coordinate 326,108 of NZ_JAAQPI010000004.1, read as the reverse complement.
CAAAAAACCGACGCATGAGTTTGAGGCCGGGTTTACTGCCAGCTATGGCCGTTTTGATGTGCTTGACTTCGAGGGCTTTGTCAGTGGCGGGCTTACCGAATCGGCGCAGGCGCGGGTGGCCATAAAAAGCACCCAATCCAACCGGGGCTGGCAACAGAGTGTGAGCCGGCCCGGAGACGAGCTGGGGGAAAAAGACACGCTGGGGATCCGAACTTTGCTCAGTCTCGATCTGGCTGAAAACGCCTCCGTGCTGTTGAAGCTCCACTACGTAGATGACCAATCCGACAACCAGGCCCAAACCCCCTACGACGGCAGGCAGGTAGGTCTGGCTGAAACCGGTGCACCCTACCGACCACTCAATGACTATGTTCTGCCGGGAGGGGCGAACTTTGGGCAAACACCACCCTGGTATTCACTGGGTGACAATCGCGCCGCCGATTGGACCAACAGCTGGACCAACCCGGTAACTGGTGAAACCCATAGCCTTCGACCCGGCAGGGACAATCAGCTCAAGGGTTTCTCCGCCAAGCTGGAATGGAATCTCGGAGATATCACACTCACTTCGATCAGCGCCTACGATGACTTCGAGCGCCTGGAAACCAACGATGTGGATGGCGGGGCCTTCTCCGTGCAGGAGAATATTAATGGCACTGACCTGGAAGTCTTTTCCCAAGAGTTGCGATTGTCGTCACAAACCGACCGGTTACTCTGGATTGCCGGTGTTTATTTCTCGAAAGACGAAGCGGACGAGTTTTATAATTTTTTTATGGCGGATTCCATTTTTGGTGATGGTTCTGCTGCCTGGGGATTGCCCACGCCATTTGCCGCTTTCCCCATCCGCCGCTTACACACCAAATATCAGCAGGAAACTGAATCCCGCGCGGTATTCGGACACCTGGAGTACAACATTACAGAGCCACTGCGCCTGACTCTGGGGTTGCGTTACACGGAGGAAGAACGGGACTGGTCCGGTTGTACCTTTGATGCTGGCGACATGGGGCTCTCGGGCTTTTGGAATGGTGCCATCGGTGCAACGCTTGGTGCCGGAGCTTGCGGTACTCTGGACGATACGGCAGGTGCGCCAACCAATATCGCCAACGTGATAGGCACTGCTGACGTCAACGACGCCTTTCATCCTTTTAAAACGGACATCAGTACCGAAAAATGGATGGGGAAAATTGGACTCGACTATGCTGTTACCGAGGACTTCCTGATTTATGGAACCCTGGCGACTGGCTTTAAATCCGGCGGTTTCAACGGCAACAACTCCAACACGACGACCCAACTGGAACCCTACGACCCCGAGGAACTCACCTCACTGGAGCTTGGTGTAAAGGCGACGCTGCTTGATCGGACCTTACAGCTGAACGCTGCGGTGTTTCACTACGACTACAAAGACAAACAAGAGTCCGAGCGGGCGATAACCTTTGTGGGTGCCATCGGCGGCCTGGGGAATGTGGACGAGTCGGAGATACAGGGAGCCGAGCTGGATATACAGTGGGCGCCCGTTGAGGGGCTGAGCGTTAACCTCGGTGCGGCCTATCTGAATACCGAAATCAAGAAGTGGATAACGCCGGTGTCGGGGGATTTTGACTTCGCTACGGGCACAGCGGTAAACGTTGTCACAGTCGACGCTTCCGGTTCCGGTCTGCCACAGGCACCGGAGTGGTCCTACAATGCCATGGCCCGCTACGAGTGGCCAGTGGGTGAGCAACTGGTGTTGGAGGTCAGTGCCGATATCAACTTTACCGACGAAACCCCGGACCCGGTACGAGAGCAAAATTCACTGGACGACTACACCCTGGTGAATGCCAGAGTCGGCATCAGTGATACCGAAGGCCAGTGGCGTTTACTGCTCTGGAGTCGCAACCTGACAGATGAGTATTACTACACCGGCGCCTTTGGTGGTACCAATGGCGGCTATGTTCGCTCCGTTGGCCTGCCTCGCACCTATGGCGTTTCCCTCGAATACGACTTTTAAATAACGGACCGAAGTAATGAGACCATTTAGTTTACTGACAGCCGGCGCATCGAGCTTACTGGCAGCCTGCGCCATGCTGGCCGGCTGTAACTCAACGAGCATTTCCCATCCGGCAGCCGACACGGTGATCACCAATGGCCGTATTTATACCATCGATGCTTTACAGCCTTGGGTTGAGGCGGTCGCTATCAGCAACGGAAGATACACCTGGGTAGGCAAGAGTGAAGATGCCCAACAGCATATTGGTGTCGAGACTCGGGTGATTGACTTGGCGGGCCGTATGGCAATGCCGGGCATCAACGATGCCCATCTGCATCCGGCTCGCGGTGGCACCAAGGAATTGTTCGAATGTAATTTTCCGTTCAGCGCTTCACCCGAGCAAATTCAGGCGAGAGTTGCTCAATGTGTGAAAGACAATCCGAGCGCCGTATGGATTCGCGGTGGTCAGTGGGACAGTGGTTTTTTCGATACTTATCAGATCGACAACCCCAGGGATTTCCTGGATGCTGTCTCCGGCGACAAAGCTGTAGTACTGAACGACGATAGCAACCACAATGGCTGGGTCAACTCCAAGGCTCTGGAACTTGCTGGCATTACCAAAGACACTCCCGACCCTTCGGACGGTACCTATGTGCGGGATCCTGCTACCGGCGAACCCAATGGTATTTTGCTGGAAGGGGCAGAGCAGCTGATGATGGATCAATTGCCGGACTGGAGCCAGAGTGAATACCGGCAAGGCGTCCGAGAAGCTGTGCGTATCGCCAACCGCTTTGGTATTACCGGTATGAAAGATGCGATGGCCACCGAACCCGCCATCGCAGCCTATCATGAACTGGACCAGCGGGATGAACTCAGTATTCACATGGCCGCTGCGATTGCAACGCCCTATGGTCATCGCCAGCAACCACTGGACTACGAGCGGATTGATCGTATTCGCAAGCAGTATGCCAGTGCCCATGTACACCCCAATTCCGTCAAGCTGTTTTCGGATGGAGTGCCGACCGCGTCTCGAACCGCGGCAATGTTGAAACCCTATGTCCCAATTCACCCGGATGGTGCAGCCTTTGCCGGTATGCTGCACCTTGAACCCGAGCTGATGGCAACAGATCTGATTGAGCTCGATAAACGGGGCTACACCGTGAAAATTCACACCGCCGGAGATCGTTCGGTCAGGGTCGCACTGGATGCGATAGAAGCGGCGCGCAAGGTCAACGGCGACAGTGGCTTGAGGCACGAGCTTGCACACGCAGGTTATATCGATCCCAATGACTTACCCCGATTCGTTCAGCTGCAGGCGGTTGCCGACTTGTCTCCTTACCTCTGGCATCCATCTCCCATAATTGACTCTATAGTTTCCGCTGTGGGTTCGCCCCGTGGCGAGCAATACTGGCCTATTCGCGATCTGCTCTCTGCGCGCGCACCGGTACTGGCGGGCTCTGATTGGCCCGCCGCGGTGGAAACCATCGACCCCTGGTTGGGATTGGAGGCCATGGTTTCCAGGGCAGATCCCAAAGGTGTGCACCCCGGTACTTTCTGGAATGAACAAGCCATCAATATTGAACAGGCACTGCGTATTTTCACTCTCGATGGTGCCGCTGCACTGGGTCTGAAGTCCGTTACAGGCTCGGTTCAAGTCGGCAAATCCGCGGATCTGATCGTGTTGAACCACAATCTCCTCGAAGTGTCTGTGGAGGACATCAGCGAAACTCGCGTTGAATTGACTCTATTTGAAGGGGAAGACGTGTACGAAAACCTCGATACAAACACCGCTTCGTCGCAGAAGCCATAACGGAATAGTCAGGGCGGGTTGTCTTCAGCTGCCGCCCGACATAATCAGGTGAAGACTGAATGAAATTCGAATACTTTCCCAAAGCCGGCCTCATTGTGCTCTGCTTACTTTTCTTTGCTGCCAGCACCCATGCGCACCGTGGTGATCAGTTGTTGCCGTTACAGCATGCGGTAGCGCAGTGGGCCAACGCCTACCAGGGAGACAACTATGAGGATATGCAGGCGCTTTTATCCGCCGACTTTGTCAACCCCCAAGCCTACCTGGCACGCATGCGTCTGATACCCGTAAAGCGGGTGATTCTACGCTACGCCAATTATCGTATTCACGGCGGTCACGACAAAGGCTATCGGGCTACGGTGTCGTCCATTGTGCACGTACCCTATCGGGAACTGAACGTACCCTATTCCCTGACCATGGAACTGGTGCAAGAAGGTGAAGACTGGAAAATTCTGACCATGACGGAATTCGACGAGGTGCCGGACGAACTCGCGACGGATAATCACCCGCTGCAGAAAATCACCCAAGACGTTGCCATCAAACTGAGGGATGAGGATACCGGAAAACCCGTACACGCTCGTGTGCATATTCGCGACGCCGGGGGGGACTACTGGCCACCACGGGGGCATCGAAAGCAGATTGCTGAGGGGTGGCGGGAAGACATTGGTGGCGATGTGGTTGTGGCGGGCAAGACCTTTGCCTATGTCGAACCGGATTTTATCGCCCCATTACCGGTCGGTGAATATGTTATGGAAGTCAGGCGGGGGCTGGAATATGAGCCAGTTGACGTCAGGTTTGAGGTTCGCTCAGGCAAGAAACTCAGTCTTCAGGTCGATCTGAACCGATGGATTCATATGGCTGAAGAAGGTTGGTACTCCGGTGATACTCACACCCACTTTCTCGATCCACAGACCGCCATGCTGGAGGCAAGAGGCGAAGACCTTAATGTCATCAACGTGTTGATCTCATCCGGTGGCAACCTGATTACCCAGGTACCTCACTTCACGGGAGGCCCCAGTGTGTTCTCGGACGAAAACCACATCGCTTACATCGGCGAGGAGACCCGACACGACTACTTGGGGCATACAGTGCTGCTAAACCTGAAAGAATTGATTTACCCATTTGGCTGGGGTGGCCCACATACGGGCGTGCACAATGCCTATGATTATCCCACCATGGCGCAGCAGGCCGATAAAGCCCACGAGCAGGGCGCGCTGGTAGCCTGGTCTCATTTTCCTCATCCCCACGGCGAGCTGCCCATTGATGTGGCTCTGAATAAGGTGGATGCGGTGGAAACCATGGTGTTCGGAGATCCGCTGGAAAAGCACCCGGTAAGGGTTCGCATGGGAGAGTTCACCCCTGAGGCGATCAGTCCAATGGAGTTATGGTACAGCTTGCTCAATACGGGTTTCGATATGCCGGGGCTGGGTTCGACGGACAAAATGTGGAACAGCCAAGTATCCGGCTCCGTTCGTACCTATGTCGACGTCCAGGGCGAGTTTAACTACAACAACTGGGTCCAAGGCATTGACGCTGGTCGCACCTTCTTTACCTCCGGGCCGATGTTGTTTTTCTCACTTGACTACCATGGTGCGGGAGACCGGCTGAAGCTTGCCAAGCCAGGCAAAAAACCTTTTGAAGCTCTTGTCGTCTCACACTTACCAATTGATCGTATCGAGATTCTTGTCAACGGTGAAGTGGTGGCCACCAAACTCAATCGCGACAAAGAGAAATCGTTGAGATTTAGCGGCGAGCTGATGTTGGATGATAGCAGCTGGGTGGCGGCGCGAGCCTACTCAGCCCAACAGCTGCCAACCCAGGCACATTTGACCGGCGGCGGTTCCCCTGTGATGGCCCACACCAGCCCTGTTTATGTGGACTACAAAAAGCGCCCCAGAACGTCGGCGAAGAGTGCACGTTATTTACTGGATATTATTGAACGGACCATTGCCTGGGCTGAAAAAAAGGCACGTTATCATAATGAGCAACAGCGGCAGGAGGTACTCGATCTGTACCGCAGTGCAAGGGAAGTGTACCTTAAACAGCTGAGAGACTAATCTTTGAGCCAAGGGCCAGAAGATCTGGATTGATCTGGCCCTGCTTCGTCGAGTCTGAGTAACGATTGAGACTTACTCTTGGAATTACTTCTCTAAATTTGTTCCTCGGTTATCACAGGGGGCTGCTGTTTGTCGTTTCCTGTCAGTCGGTAGAATGCAAACAGCCAGACCACCAAGCCCGAAAGGATCCCAGTTTGTATCCAGTAAGGTGTCGTGGTGAGTCCGGATTTCAAGGTTTGGAAATCCGTTGTCAGATTGATGTACGACAAGCCAATCACAACACCAGAGAAGGCTAGCAAAAACGGCGCCAGAGTCCCGCGGTTGTTTGCCGCCGCGTAGCTGAAACCCGCCCAACCGACGCAACAAAAGGAAATAATGGTATCCTGATATTGATGGGAAGGTACGTCGAAATAAACAAACAGCACAGGCACCTTAAAGCCGGTTACATGTGCTGCAGCCATCACGAGGAAGTATGCTGTACAGGCAAGTAGAGAGTATCGAAGTATTAAATCATTTTTGTTCATTGTAGTTTCCGTAGGTCAGTCAGAAAATCTGGTTTGGCAACAATCGTAATTCAGTGAAATCGGTACTTGAACGACAACCCCCATGTTCTTGGCATTCCCGCGTAGCGGTACACGGTGTCGCGTTGGGTTTGCACCGAAGTCCAGTAGTATTTACCAGTGAGGTTTCTGCTCCATACCGACAGTTCCCAGTCTTCGCTGTCGGGCATAAGGCTCAGGTTGGCGCCAAGTAGTGTGTAGGCGTCTATGCTGAAGTTGTCTGTACCCAGCAGGTCGCCCTGTTGTTCAGATGTATAGGTCGCATTCACGGTGAGTTGAGCGCTTAAATTAGCGGACAGGGGTTGGTGGTAGGAGACTAACCCATTGATTTGAAAATCCGGTGAGTACTCGAACTCGGAACCGGAGAAATCAATCGCGTTACCCGCTTTGTCAAAGCCATTGAACTCCTCAATTTCGGTGTCCATGTACGCAGCCGAGAGTTTGGTCACCAGGTTGTCGGTTATTCCCCAGGTTAAATCCAACTCAATGCCCTTGACCTCTGACTCGGGCACGTTAACAAGGCGTTCCAGCGTAACAAAAACGGGGTCCAATACATCGGCAAAGACCTGTTTGTCCTTATAGTCGTAATAGTAGGCGGAGACATTGAGTTGAACATTGTCTGCCAGCGCGGATTTCACACCGACCTCGTAAGCTTTGAGCTCTTCCTGAGTGACGGGATCGTACTGATTGGCACGGTTTCCGGACAACTGAGGGAAGTTACCCGACTTGAAACCTCTGGAGAAAGAGGCATATACCATGGTGTTTTCTGAGATTTGCCAATCCAGCGCCAGACGACCGGAAAGATTATTTTCGTTCAGCGTGTTGTTGATTGGTCCATCCACGGGGCCCGAGAAGTCGGTCTTAAAAGTCACACACTCGCCCGGCTCAATGGGTTCTGCAAGGAGTGGCTGGAATACCAGATTCCAGGCAGCCATGATATTGCCGTCACCATCGGTATCAGTAGAACAGCCTTCAAAGTCCGCAGTATCTTTAGTGTAACGCAAGCCAGCGGTTAGCCGCAGATGATCATTGAGGTCCCATTCGGCCTGACCAAAAACAGCATGACTTTGGGTTTCGATGTCGGCAAAATTGGCCCAGTTTCTGAAGCTCCACGGACCCTCGACCGGATCCGCCATGGAGGCACCAGCCCGCAGAAAACTCAAAATGGAGTTTTGGCCGGCCCAAGCTCGCGATTCATCCAACAGATCATCCTGGGAGTAAAAGACACCGGCAATGTATCTGAACTGGTCGGTTTCAGCGGTGATTCGCAGTTCCTGTGAAAAACTCTCAATCGTACCGGAATCCAGGAAAGCCACGGTTTCATATTGACTGCCATCGCGGTCGGCGAAGTCGTTACGCTTGAGGTCAGCGTAACTGGTGATAGAGGTAACATTCAGTTCGTCATTGATCTGCCAATCGACGCGGGTCGCCACGGAGAACATCTCCGCATCCATCACGAAACCTTCCGGTGCCTCGGTGAATGTACTACCGCCCCAGGGGATAGTGCCTGGAGTATCCCAGTCGGCGTCTTCATTGTCCGGGTTGGTCAAGACTTGATTGGCAAGATCTGGGTGTTCAAACCCGGGCACATCCAGAGCGAGGGCAATCACCTGTGGCGCCTGAGTGTCAGATTTGTCTTCCCACCAGCCCAAAGTGAAGAGAGCATTAACATTCTCATGGACCTCCCAGTCCAGCGCCAACCGTAATCCTGTGCGATCTTTCTCGCCAAGCTCATCGCCACGAGACGCGCTTTTTTGCCAACCTTCCTCCGATTGATGGGTCTTTATGGCAAGCCGTGCATTGAGGGTGTCGGTGAGTGCACCGTTGATCACGGCCTCAATGCCGTAACTGTCATACTTGCCGTATTCTGCTTTAATGGACGCATCAAAATGCTCGGTAGGCTTATTGGCAATGTAGTTGATCAAACCACCTGTGGTATTTCGGCCATACAACGTCCCTTGTGGGCCTTTCAAAACTTCAACCCGCTCCACATCAAAGGTCAGGCCTTGACTCATATAGGGGTATGGATAGGAAACCTCGTCAATATAAACGCCAACGGGAGAAGTTGACGACAGATTCTCCGAATTAAAGCCAACACCGCGGAGGGTGTAAATGGGTGTGCCGGAGCGCGATTTGGCCAGAGTTAACCCGGGCACCAGTCCTGCCATATCGCGGGTATCCGTGAGCCCAAGCTTTTCCAGATCATCGCCCTGAAAGGCGGAGATCGCCATGCTGATGTCATTGACCGACTCAGCTCGTTTTTGGGCAGTGACAATAACTTCATCGATTAAAAACGATTCCGCAAGGGTCTGGCTTGTTGGGATAGTTGCGGATGTTGCCAGCAATAGCGCCGCTGACAGGGACTTCCCAGGTTGTAGATTTCGCATGTTCTTCTCCATAGTTATTGTTGGAATGGTGCTGGTCAGGGAGATGCGTGGGGAAGTATGCGACAAGTTGATTGTCAGTACGGGTGTCGGTATTGACATTTTTCAGGAAAATTCAGACAAAGGAATCAAGATTCCAGCTCACGAGAGGGGATTCTGGCTGGCGCCTGGAGCTAGACGATCAGCGAATAATGCCCCGCAGGACATGCCCAGTCAGGAGTAATCTGTGCATTACTGAGACGGGTTCTGGGTGGCCAGAAGCCCCGCATTGAATGCCGCGATCAACGTCGCACCTCTTGGGTTTTCCTTGGCGGCAACGCAGTGAAGCTCTCTTGAAAATAAGGGTTTATCGATTTGTAGGTATTCTTGGTGGTGTTGACGTTGAGACCACTGTACTACCCGCTGGTCAAGCAGTCCCACATCAATGCGGTGGGATAACAACATCTTCAGCAAAATCTCGGAGTCACGGACCTTGGTCACCGTACCATAACTGGAGATGAATTCGGGCGGCTGCAGATACTCAAAGCCCCGGATGATGCCCAAATGCAGCTGATCGGTCTTCAAGGAGGAGATGCCCTTGTCTGCCATGGCGTAGAGTGCATAGCGATTGAACATAAAGGGAGTGGAGTAGGTGAGTATTCTTGCCCTGCTCTGGCTAAACCAGACAGAACAGTCCAGGTCCGCCAGTGAATCGGCTATCAACATCGCTTTCTTCCGAGGGGCGGGGGCAGTCACAATCTCGGTCTGATAACCGGAATGTTGGAATGCTCGTTTTACAATGGGATAGATGATTCCTTTATCGGGGTATTGTCGGAAATGGTATGGGGGCCAATGATCGAGCAGAATCCTGACGTTTTTCTCACCTGTGGGGTTTTCTGCAGCCCAGCAGTGGAACCCGATTGCCAGCCAAATCAGCGATGCAAGCGATTTGGGCTTCATGCAGGAGCAATTGAGTAACATCTGGGTATCTCCCGTTACAGTTTAGTAGCCGATTTTATTCGTTCCAATTTCCTTCAAAAGCTTCCATCTCATCGGATCGAAGTAGAATTGTACCCGGTCATTCCATTTCAATCCATGAGGGTGACCGTTACGGTTTGGGCATAAGGTGCCAGTTGAATGGAAAGTTCACATTGTAAAAATGTCTGGGCCGGTCAGGGGCCGAACCATTGATGTAGATCCATTGCTGATCGATGATTTGCTGATAAGACGCAAAAATCCTCGCTGGCCGCATCGATTGTTGTAGGCTATAGCGTATCCAGAGCCGGTTTCGGCAAATAGACTAGGAGTTAACAGAGAAAATGCCTGAACAGATAAAGATAATCTCACATAGTAATCAAGTGGAATCACTGCTGGAACCGTATCGTGAGGTTATTGGAGATGATTTTAAGGGGTATCGTGGCCATGTCTACAGAGCTCTCACCTATGCGATGCACTTTCTGGATAATGATGAACGATATTTGCCCGTTCTGGAGGCAGCATTTGTATTCCATGACATCGGCTTGTGGACAGACAAAAATCTGGCCTATTTGGAACCCAGTGAAGCCGAAGCACTAAGGGTTAACAATGAGCGCAAGTTGGGACTTGATCCTGAATTACTCAGAGATGTCATTCACTGGCATCACAAAGTTACAGCCTACAAAGGTGAACATGCCGACATTATTAATGCGGCGAGAAAGGCGGACTGGATCGACGCAACCCAAGGAAAAATGCGTAAGGGTCTAAGCAAGGAACAAATCGATATGGTTGAAAAATCCATACCCAATGACGGTTTTCATGAAGCGCTAGCACGAAGCGCCGTAGATTTGGGGGGCTCGGCTCTCAAAGGCAATATGCGTGTAGTGCGCAACGTCTTTAAGTGGTAGCGACTCTTCTCCGCAATTGGAATCGATAATAAAGTGGTGATTTGGAGCGAGTCGATTTTTCTGTTTGAACGCGATTCGCAAGAAATATCATGCGGTATTGAATTGGCTGTAAAGTGCCAGAACCGGAAGTTCATAATCCTGGTTCAGGGCACCATGGGCGTTCGATAATGTCTGCAACGACCGCACGGATGTAGGGCGGATTAGGCGAAGCCGTAATCCGCCGATCCGCCAAAGGTTTAAATTGGCGGCGGCCGTGAATAAACCGCCTGTTACAGCAACATCCCTGGGTGTTAAAAACCGGGCCGCAGCCAACGAACAGCTCCAGCGGAACCGTCGGATTACGCTCCGCGAAGCGGAGCTAATCCGACCTACGCGGGAAGAAAATCCTGTTGTCTCGAACGGCAGCTCCTGGCACTCTTCCGTCAAAAACTGAACCTTAAAAATTCAAACATTTTTCAAAAGATCCACAAATGTTTAACTGATTCCCCGGAACAGGGCGGATATTAACGCCCTGTTCCTTCAACTTCTGACAAAATCAGAAGTAGTTATAGGAAACAGTAAGCCCATAGGTCGTCGGCATACCATGTCCACGAGTATTGACGCCATTACCGGAGGAAGTAAAGTTCCAGTAGTACTCATCGGTAATGTTGCGGCCCCATAGCGTTGCGGACCACACGCCCTCAGAATCACTCAAGCCAATTCTGGCGTTGGCAATGGTATAGTCAGGGACATAACCGGAGAATGCCACATCCTTGTCGGAGGAATCCGGGGCGGCCTGGCTGCCAATATTGTCATCACGGTAGCTCACGTCAACACCGATCATCATATTCAGAGTATTGGTTAACGCCCAGGTATACGAGAGGGTTGAGGACACTTGCCACTCAGGAGAGTTGTTCAGGCCAACACCTGATGCGTCATACATAATGACATCACCGAAGACACTTTCTCTCGGGCATTCCACTGGCAAGGCCACGGGAGCCCCCAACAGGCCGGCCGGGCAGGGTATGTCCCACTCTTCGATTTCGGTGTCCAGGAACGCAATACCCAGATCCCATCTCAGTCCCTCCGTAATAGCCCAAGCCATTTCCAGCTCGAAGCCTTGTACTTCAGACTCAGGAACATTGTCAAAACCGAATACACCACCCACAGGAGAGACAAACCCGGTCAACTCTTGTTTGTCCTCGTAATCGTAAATAAAAGCAGCTGCGTTAAGTTGCATGGCGCCTTCGAGCAGGGTGGATTTTATCCCCAGTTCGTAGGAGGTCAATTGCTCTTTACCATAGGGTTGCAACTGCGTGTGAGTTAACGCCAGTGCACCATTGAATCCCCCGGATTTGAAACCTGTGGAGACAGTGCCGTAGATCAGAATGTCATCCGTGGGTTTGTAGTCCAGCGAGATCTTGCCCATGGCTGCTTCCGTATCCATGGTTTGGTCAAAAATAGCATAGGTGGTAAAACCAGGTGTTCCCTCGACATCGTTATAGCTGGTGCATCCGCCCAAGGGAACTTCTTCGTTGCCTCCAAACGCGGGTTGGAAGAACACGGGGTAAGCAAAGAAGTTGTAAAACCCTGCCAGCAGTCCATCACCGGTATCGAAGGTGCAGCCCCGCCAGGAGCGTTCCTCTTCGGTATAGCGGCCACCCAGCGTGAGGCGAAATTTTTCAGACAGGTTATATTCCACGTGGCCAAAAACGGCAACAGAATCGCTGGTCTGTTTATAGTTGGAGTCTGCGGTCAGGCCAAAGGAATCCCGGAACTCCAGCAGGTAACTTTCATCGACTTCGTCTTCGCTGTAGTAAAGGCCAGCGACCCAATAGAAATCTGCATCGCCAGCAGATTCCAGGCGAATTTCCTGGGAAAATACCTCGATATCGGTGGTGTTGATCGCATCGGAGTCTTCAAATGGCACACCGGAGCTGTCAAACAGCGCACCATCACGTTCAAATTGATCGTAGGATGTAATACTGGTCAATGACAGTGAGCCCATGTCCCAATTGAGCGTAGCGGTTACACCTTCAGTGGTATTGTTATTACGGGGCCGCCAGTCCGGTGACCAGTCCGCGTCTTCATTGTCGTAGCCGTCCGGGTCCTTTTCTATCGGAAAAATACCGGAGGTCACCGACATCGCCAGCGTCTCGGACTCATCCTTAAATGAACGCAGGCTAAGCAGCAAGGATGCATCTTCGCTGATATCCCAATTGATCAGAGCGCGTATCGCCAGTTCGTCGCGCTCTCCCAGGGTGTCACCAGGGCGACTGACGCTCTCTTGCCACCCCTCCCCGGAATTTACCGTCTTGAACGATAGACGTCCCTGAACGGAGTCGCTGATGGAACCACTGACATAACCCTCGAGATCCAGTGTCTCGTAGCGACCATAGCTGGCCGTGATACCGGCCTGGGTTTCTTCTGTCGGTTTACGGCTGATAAAATTAATCTGGCCGGCAGTGGTGTTGCGACCGTACAGATCCCCCTGCGGACCCTTTAGAACTTCCACACGTTCAACATCAAACAACAACCCGGTGGTCATTACCGGAAATGGAATGGCGGCGCCATCGTTGTAGATTCCCACGGTGCTTGTGGCTGAGGCGGTGAAGTCGTTAAAGCCCACGCCCCGAATGGTATAGACCGGTGCGCCGGCAGGTTGGGTGGCGTTGATGGTCAGGCCCGGTACCAGTTGTTCGAGATCGTCGGCGGAATCGATGCCGAAGTTATCCAGCTGATCGGCCGAGAACGCGTTGACGGTGATGCCGACATCATTGATGCCCTGCTCACGTTTCTGGGCGGTCACGACTATTTCCTCGAGCATAATATCGGCGAGCGAAATTGGCGCGACGACACTGGCTGCAATTGCGGCGGCGAGTGCACGGGTTCCGAATTTCATAACAATTTCCCCTTGGCTGATTACTATTATTGCATTTGTTTGAGTGATTGTTGCGTCACTGGGTCTATTCTGAACCCAATTTTGTGCTGGAGGGCGTCGCTGAGGATCGCGTAGTTCACATAGTGAAATAACCGCCGGCCGCCTGTGATTTCTCTATTGCGATCAAATAGATACAAGTGGATATTGGTTACAGAGGCGCTGCTTGAACGCCCACTTGCTATAGTTGATGGTTATATATCTATTGGAGAACAACCATGCGGGAAACCTCTCTCGGGCATTGCCTGCTACGAGTCCAATTCATTGTCTTCGCAGTCGTGGTGTTGGCCTCCTGTGGAGGCATAGAGGATGAATACTCTGATATCTCTCCGGCCGCAGACACCATACTGATCAACGGAAGAATTCATACGCTCAATGGGGATGCTGAGCCGCCTGCGCAGGCCATTGCCATTTATGACGGCAAGATCCTGGCAGTGGGTGATAACAAAGCGATCGAAGGTCAGGCAAACGGCCGTACACGCGTTGTTGATCTGGATGGGAAAACAGTGCTTCCCGGTTTTCACGACTTCCATGTTCATCCGATTTTTGCCGGACTGCAGCACCAGCAGTGCCGCATCCCGCAGGGATCAAACCTGGCGGAAATACAACGCAGGCTTAAGGCCTGCGTCGAAAAAGCGGAGCCCGGTGCCTGGGTCATCGGTGGCCAGTGGGATAAATCGGCGGTAGGACAGACGCCACATAAGAGTCTGCTGGATGTTGTGGCCCCGGACAACCCGGTACTCCTTGGAGACACCAGTGAACACAGTGCCTGGGTCAACAGCAAGGCGCTGGCCATTGCCCAGATTACCGCTGCCGTGGAAAGTCCGAAAGGCGGAGTAATCGAGAAGGACGATTTCGGAGAGCCCTCGGGAGTGCTTCATGAATACGCGGTGGGACTGGTTAAGCAGCATATTCCGCCGCCTCCCTATGCACAGGTGCGCAAGGCGTTGATCTGGTCTCTCGACAAGATGTTGTCTCACGGGATTACCTCTTTTACCGAGGCATCCACAGGCTATGCCGTCGGAGTTCAAAGGGAGCTCGAATTGTTTGCAGCCTTGGCGGATGAAGGAGAACTCAAGCACAGAATTCGATTCTGTATACCCTGGGCGACGGACAATGTGGACCATGAAGTGTCCGTGGAAACACGACAGCAATATGTCCGCGAGCGTCTGAATCCCGATTGCGTCAAGGTCGGCCTGGATGGGGTGCCCACGGAAAGTCATACCGCCGCTATGCTGGAGCCCTATGCCGGATATATTGAGGGGCGTGCTGACGAGGCCAGTGTTCGGGGGATTCTTATGGTTGAGCAGCAGAAACTCAACGACGCCGTTACTCGATTTGATCAGCAAGGGTTGACGGTAAAATTCCATGCCGCCGGGGATGCCGCGGTTCGGGCCGGGCTGGATGCGGTAGAGGCCGCCAGAACCAGCAACGGAATGAGCAGCCAGCGACACAATATTGCCCACGGTACTTTTGTGAAGGTAGAGGACATCGCCCGCGCCAAAGAACTTCAGGCCACTTTTGAGGTGTCACCCTATCTGTTTGGTCCCACACCGATTAATGACAGTATTGCCAATGCCGTGGGCAACGAACGTATGGAGCGTATCTGGCCAGTCCGGGATATGCTGGAGTCGGGGTCTCTGGTGGTTCCCGGGTCAGATTGGGCAGTCGTCCCTTCGGTGAATCCCTGGATTGCGGTTGAGACCTTGGTGACCCGGGAACAACCGGGCGGCAGTGAGACCAGTGTCGGTAAATCGGGGGCAATCACCCTGGATGAGGCGATCCGGTTGTTTACCGTAAACGGGGCGAAACACATGGGCAATGAAGATAAGTTGGGTAAGATTGCCGCTGGCATGATTGCCGATCTGGTTGTACTCGACCAGGATCCCTATGCTGTGCCGGTCAAGCAGCTGCACAAAACCAAGGTTGAAAAAACCATCATTAACGGCGAAATCGTTTTCGATCGCAGTCAATTGTAGTCAGAGGTAATTTATGAGTGAGCCATCGCAGTCTCTATGGCACCCAATGGTCCATCCCAATGACATGAAATCTGGAGGTGGCCTTTGCATTCAATCCGCCAACGGTGTTTTCGTAACCGATGATCAAGGCAATGAATATCTGGACGGGAGTGCTGGGTTGTGGTGCGTCAATGTCGGGCACAACCGCCAGGAAATCAAAGACGCTATCACAAGACAGCTCGACGAGTTGGAATATGTTCAGCTGTTCGGCGGTATCGCTCACCCGAGAGCGGTCGAACTTGCGGAAAAACTGACAGCGCTTACTGCCCGTGAAAATATGAAAAGGGTGCTGTTTAGCTCCGGCGGGTCAGATGCCATTGAGAGTGCGCTAAAGCTGGCAAGACAGTACCACAGGCTCAATGGCGAGGCCGAACGCAGCAAGTTTATCTCTCTCAAACAGGCTTATCATGGTACTCATATTGGCGGCACGTCAATCAATGGCAGTACCATGTTCCGGCGTAATTATGAGCCGTTGCTGCCCGGCTGCTTCCAGGTTGCCACTCCCTGGTTGTACCGCAATCCCTGGACCCAGGACCCGGAGGAGCTGGGTCGCCTCTGCGCCCAGGAGCTGGAACGGGAAATCCAATTTCACGGCGCCGAGACAGTGGCGGCATTTATCGCAGAACCGATTCAGGGTATCGGAGGGGTGATCGTTCCTCCAGACAACTATTGGCCGTTGGTCAGGGAGATCTGCGACAAACACGGTGTGTTGTTGATCACCGATGAAGTCATTACCGGGTTTGGGCGATCGGGCAGCATGTTTGGCTGTCGCGGTTGGGGCGTCAAGCCGGATATCATGTGTCTGGCTAAAGGCATTTCGTCCGGTTATATCCCTCTTGGCGCGACACTGGTTAATGAACGTATAGAACAGGCGTTCGAGGCTAACCATAATTTTGATGGCAATGTCATGCATGGTTACACCTATTCCGGGCACCCCGTGGCCTGCGCCGCTGGAATCGCTGCACTTGATATTGTCTGTGAAGAGAAGCTGCCGGAGAATGCCGCCGAGCAGGGAGCGTATCTCATGGATCTTTTGAAACCCATGGAGGAGCGGTTTACGTCAGTGGGTGAAGTCCGAGGCAAGGGATTAATGATTGCCATCGACCTGGTAGAGGACAAGAGGACACGAGTGCCTGTCGATCCGAAAAATGGTCTTGCCAAGCGCTTGGCGTCGGCGATCCGCGACCAAGGGGCCCTGGTGCGGGCAGCCGGTGACAAGATTATTCTGTCACCGCCGCTGGTGTATCAGACGGAACATAGCCAGGAGTTGGCCAGAGCACTGATTGCTGCCTTTGAATCCATCGACCGATAAGCAACAAAAGTGCGGCATCTGCGTTTGTACGGCAGATTCCGCCTGAATCAAACCGGAAGAATTCTGTCAGCAGCCTCGGCAATGTTCCGTGCTTCCAGCTGCAGGGATTCAAGCAACTCCTCTGAATCAAGGGTCTGAAAGTGCTCCGATTTGGCACCCACAGTGAGTGAGGAAAATGCTTGCCCTAGCGAGTCTCTGACGGGTATTCCATACGAATAAGACCCTTGACTCACCTCTCCCTTGTTATAGGCATAACCAAGACTTCGAGAGCGCCTCAACATTCGCTCTAACAATTTGATGGCCGTGGCGCTTAGAGAGCGCAGTTGCCACTTGTTGTATTCGACAATCTCTTGCGCTTCATTTTCTGGGAGTGCCAGGAGTATTGCGGCACCACCGGCTGAGGAAAGCAGCGGTCTCCGGGTTCCGACCTCCAGAATCGTGCCGCCGTATACCGCGGGCCCGGATCGGGTGGCACAGACCCAGTCAAAGCCGTTGCGTAGATAAAAAACGGATGCGGCTTTGAATTTTTTTGCCAGACGCGTCGCTGATTCATGACAGGCCTGCTGGAACTCGGAATAGTGCGGGATCGTCAGGTTTAACTCGAAAATCAAGGGACCAGGAATGTAGTGTCCGTTACTTTCCCTTTGTTGAACCATACCTTCTCTCACCAGGCAGGCGAGAATTCGATGAGTGGTGCCGTGATCCAGGTTGCAGCGCTCGGCTATTTCCCCCAGACGCCAACCAAATTTGCCATGGGTCGAAATCTCTCTGAGTATCAGCATGGCTCGTTCAATACTCTGAGTGCCGGTACGTTTTGCTGCAGGCATGATCGTTGGCTCCCATCTCTCCCGTTGCAGTTCACATTGTAAAATTTCTGATGGCGATTAACAATCAAACTATTGATGCAGATCCAATCCTGTTCAAAAATTTGCTGATAGCTCCGGCACTTACCAACCAGGTGGACCTACTATGGATCAACAATCGATGGATCAACAATCGATATCGGATTGTGGCGACGAATTGTACGAGGCAATGAGAGGCGGCCATACCGTGGCTCCTTTGACTTCTCGTTACCCGAACATCAGTCTTGACGACGCCTATCATATTTCTCTGCAATTCTTGCAACGTCGTCGGGATGCCGGGGAAGTCGTGATCGGCAAAAAGATAGGAGTGACCAGCCCAGCGGTTCAGCAGATGCTCAATGTCTATCAACCGGATTTTGGTTTTCTGACTGACAAAATGGCATATCGGGACCATGCGCAAATCCCCTTGTCGGGCAATTTGATACAGCCTCGCGCAGAAGCGGAAATCGCATTTTTTTTGAATCAGGATCTGGTCGGACCCGGCATTACCGAACAGGATGTGTTGGCGGCCACAGAGTCGATTATTCCCTGCTTTGAGATTGTCGATTCCAGGATCGAAAACTGGCAAATCAAGATTGAGGACACCGTTGCCGACAATGCCTCTTGCGGCGCCTATGTTCTGGGAGAACAAGCTGTCGATCCCAGGCAGTTCGATCTGGCCGAGCTCAAGGTTTCGGTGTTTAAGAATGGGCAGCCCCTCAGTGAAGGCTATGGCTGCGCGGTCCAGGGCAATCCCTTGACGGCAGTTGCCTGGTTGGCCAATACCCTGGGTAAGTATGACATCCCCTTCAAGGCAGGCGAGGTGATTTTGTCCGGATCCATGGTGCCGCTTGAGCCGGTTGCCCCAGGTGACGACATGTTTATGGAGCTGCACGGCGTCGGATCCGTGTCAATGAAAATAGGGGCTTGACCAATAATGATAAAGAAAAAAATTCTGACACACCTGTTTGCTCTGATGTCGGTGTCTTTCGCTGGAATGCAATCTGCCGCTGTCGCTCAACCGGTCGCAGACACTATTCTTACCAACGGAAAAATCTATACCCTGTCGGGCGATAGCGCCTGGGCACAAGCGGTTGCCATCAATGATGGAAAAATCAGTTATGTAGGCACTGCCAAAGGTGCTGATCAACTTCGCGGCGCCAACACAAAGATCGTTGACCTCAAGGGCAAGATGGCTTTGCCCGGGTTAAACGATCTGCATGTACATCCCGTTTACGGATTTACCACCACTCTGTTCGAATGCTCCTTTTCAGGAGCGCTGGACGCGGATGCCGTCCAAGCGGTGGTTTCTCAATGCGTAAAAGAGAATCCAGACGCCGAGTGGATTATTGGCGGACAGTGGCGCACGGATTTTTTTCTGGAAAACGATATTCCATCCCCTCGGCGCTGGCTGGACCGCATTTCCGGCGGCAAAGCCATTATCCTGAGGGATACGTCGTTTCACAATCATTGGGCTAACAGCAAAGCGCTGGCGCTGGCAGGATTTGACCGACACTCGGAAGAGATCCCCGGAGGTAAAATCGTCAGAGACGAGAAGGGAGAGCCCAATGGTCTGTTGTATGAAAGTGCTGCCGACCCAGTGTTGGCCAAGGTCCCCGACTGGACTGACAGACAGTATCTACAGGCGGCGACAAAAAGTATCAAAGCGGCCAATTCCTTCGGCATTACCGGCATGAAGGCGGCCATGGGCAGCCCTGCAATTCTCAAAGCGCTCAAGACCCTGGATGATCGCGGGCAGTTGTCAGTACACACGGCGGTGGCGACTTCCATCATCCCTATGCTCGACAAAGGCATGAACCTGGATGAGGCGGCATTCAAGCGATTGATTAACACTCATCAGGGGAAATTCGTCAGAACTGCCTATGCAAAAGTTCTGATGGATGGTGTGCCTTCGTCCTCTCGTACCGCGGCGATGCTGTCCGAATATACCCCTGCCCATAAGGGGGCAGAGAGTAACGCAGGCATGCTGTTGTATCCCCCTGACATTCTGGGAAACCTTATCGGAACCCTGGACCGGCTGGGTATTACGGTGAAGGTGCACGCAGCCGGAGATCGGTCAGTTCGGGTAACGCTGGACGCCATCGAATCCGCGAGGCACAAAAACGGTAACAGCGGTTTGCGCCACGAAGTTTCTCATGCCGGATTTATCGATCCTGAAGATATACCCAGATTCGCGGAACTGAATGCGGTGGCGGAAGTGTCGCCCTATATTTGGTTTCCCTCGGTCAAAGTGGAATCGATTCAGCGTGCAGTGGGCCAGCGAGGTCAACAGTATTGGCCCATTCGAACCTTGATGGAGCAGGGGGCGGAGGTGGTTGCCGGTTCGGATTGGCCCGCCGGAGCCCTGTCCAGTATGAACCCATGGGT
The DNA here is from genome assembly GCF_011683955.1 of Pseudomaricurvus alkylphenolicus. Classification (GTDB taxonomy): domain Bacteria; phylum Pseudomonadota; class Gammaproteobacteria; order Pseudomonadales; family Cellvibrionaceae; genus Pseudomaricurvus; species Pseudomaricurvus alkylphenolicus. The sequence goes on along the minus strand of NZ_JAAQPI010000004.1, from coordinate 306,001 downwards.
GGGGATGGAAGCCATGATATCCCGGCGCAATCCTTGGGGTGATTACCCGGAGGACGCGCTATGGCCAGAACAGGGAATTACCCTGCAGCAAGCACTGCAAATCTACACGCTAAACGGCTCCCGGGGTATTGGCCTTGGCGAGGAAACCGGATCAATCGCCGTGGGCAAGCGCGCTGACGTGATTGTGCTCAACCAGAATCTGTTTGAAATACCCACAGAAGAAATCGGCAACACCAAGGTGGTGATGACATTATTCGGGGGCGAAGTTGTCCATCAACAGTGAGTGTTCCATACTTTTTACATCATTAATCCATGAGGTTCTGAAATGGTTTCTGAATCAACGGCAGATCTGATCCGTTTTGAAAACACGATTGGCGGTCAACCGGCCGGTGCAGCGGGCAGCTGGTTCACCACTGTAGATCCCAATACCGGACAACCCTGGGCACAGATACCCAAGTGTGGCCCCAACGATGTTAATGCCGCTGTAGAGGCCGCACGCAATGCATTCTACGATCCCGCCTGGCGCGATATCACGGCAACCGCACGGGGTCAGCTGCTGAACCGGCTGGCGGATATCATCGCCGAGGAAGCGGAGCGATTGATTGCCTTGGAAGTCAGGGACAATGGCAAGCTGATTCAGGAGGTTCGTGGCCAACTGAATTATATTCCTCAATGGTTCCGCTATTTTGGGGGGCTCGCTGACAAAATCCAAGGTGACGTACTGCCCATCGATAAGCCTGGAATGCACGCGCACACTTGTCGCGAACCCCTGGGCGTCGTTGCCTGCATCACTCCCTGGAATTCACCGTTGATGTTGTTAACCTGGAAACTGGCGCCCGCTCTGGCCGCAGGTAATACTTGCGTGGTCAAACCGTCAGAGCACACCTCGGCGTCAACCTTGGCATTTCTGGCGCTTTTTGAAAAAGCCGGTTTCCCGCCGGGTGTGGTCAATAGTGTGACGGGTTTTCCCGCAGAAGTGGGCGAACCTCTGGTTCGGCACCCGGATGTCCGCAAAGTGGCTTTTACCGGCGGCGACGCGGGTGGACTTTCCGTTTATCGATCCGCTGCTGAGGGACTGAAGCCCGTCACACTCGAACTGGGCGGCAAATCCCCAAACATCATTTTTGAGGACGCCAACCTGGAAAATGCCGTTAACGGTGCGATATCCGGCATATTCGCGGCCACAGGGCAAACCTGCATCGCCGGTTCCCGATTGTTGGTGCAACGCAGTGTACATGACCAGGTGGTTGAACGTTTGGTGGAATTGGCAAAAACAGCGATTATGGGTGATCCCAAGCGGGCCGATACCCAGGTGGGTCCCGTAACCACGCAGCCTCAACTTCAACGCATTCTGGATTATATTCAAATCGCCAGAGATGAAGGGGCCCAGTGTGTTCTCGGGGGCGGGGTGCCTGATGCCTCGACGTTGGGCGGGGGGTGGTTTGTCGAGCCCACGGTACTTACCGGCGTAAACAACCAAATGCGTATTGCCAGAGAAGAGGTGTTTGGACCGGTGCTGGCCGTGATTCCCTTTGACGATGAAGCGGAGGCCTTATCCATTGCCAACGACTCACCCTATGGACTGGCGGCGGGCGTGTGGACGTCTGACATTGGACGTTCGCTGCGCATGTCAAACCGCCTGGAGGCGGGCACGGTGTGGATAAACTGCTACCGCGCCGCCAGTTTCCTGGCACCGTTTGGCGGCTACAAATCCAGTGGCATTGGTCGGGAGAATGGTCAGGAAGCGATTGATGCTTACCTGCAAACCAAAACCGTCTGGATTGATACAACCGGAAAGGTCGCTAATCCTTTTGTAATGAGGTAACCAGGCAGGACACTACACTAGCTCTGGCAAAACTGCGCCAGAGCTTCCATTTTCTCAAGGGCTTTGCCGGAGTCAATGAGTTCGCGCGCGAGTCCAACACCGTCCTCAATTGAATCGGCGTTGCCACTCACATAGATCGCCGCACCGGCATTAAGTGAAATGATATCAACCGCTTTCTTGCAATAGGCCCCTTTCTGTTCACCCAAGGCGTCTCGAATCAAGGCCGCTGAATCTGCTGAGCTGTTTATGATCAGACCTTCGAGACTCTGTTGCTGGATACCGAACTGTTCCGGTGTCAGAAAATGTTCGATAAGTCTGTCATCTTTTAGCTCTATGGCGTGGGTGCCGGTTGCCAGGCTGATTTCGTCCAGCCCGTCTTCAGCATGCACCACCATCACATGTTCGGCGCCGAGCCTGCGAAGGACTTCGGCCATGGGTTTAAGCAAAGAGCGGGAAAAAGCACCGACGAGCAAGCGGGTTGCGCCAGCGGGATTGCTTAATGGGCCAAGGATATTGAAGATGGTTCGAACCCCTAACTCCCTTCGTGCCTTGATCACATTTTTCATCGCCGTGTGGTAGTTTTGCGCGAACATAAACCCGATTCCCAGCTCGCGTATGGATTGCTCAAGGCGAGGCGTGGGAAGATTGACGTTGATACCCAGACGTTCCAGGACATCGGCACTGCCGCTGACGCCGGATACGCCCCGGTTGCCGTGTTTGGCTACTCGGGCGCCACTACTCGCGACCACAAACGCTGAGGCGGATGATACGTTAAACAGGTTGGCGCCATCGCCGCCGGTGCCCACAACATCGACCAGAGGTGTGACACCGACGTTAACGGGCTCGGAAAACTCTCGCATGACTTCTGCCGCGGCGGTAATTTCATCAACGGATTCGCCCTTGGTGCGCAGCCCTATCAACAAGCCCGCGATCTGCGTGTCGGTCCATTGGCCGCTCATGATTGCCGACATGGCTGCTTTCATTTCTTCGCGGCTGAGTCCAACTCCGCTAGAGACTTTATCAAGTGCCTCCCGGCTGTTCATGCTTTGTAACCTCACAGTGAATTCTTAGTTTTCCGATGGAAATCCCAGGGATTTTACCACACGGGCCAAATGCTAAAAAAGCGCAATCAGAGGTAAATCCGGAGGTGATGATCTTTGGGGCGGATGCCGCATTTCACATTATAAAATTCCCGGTCTGTGAATACCCTTATCTCCATTGCGCCAGTGTGGCGACCCGTCGACAATGATTTCCAGAGTTTGGGGCCACAGGGTTCCCAGTGAAGGTAGTTAGAATGGTGCAGACGATATGACCAACCATGCCGAGATCATCGCAACCGAAAAGCAAGACGCTAAAGGCGCTAATCCGCCGATCATCTGGCCTCAAAAGGCCAATCTCCTGCCCAAGGAGATCTTTGTTCGACCAGACGTTTTCGAAGAAGAATTGGCTCGAATCTTCTATGGAAAAGAATGGTTGATGATCGCCCATGAGGCGGAAATCCCCAATATTGGCGATTTTAAAACCACACAGGTGGGGCGTGTTCCTCTCCTGATCACCCGCGACAACGATGGAGAAATCAACGTTTACTATAACGCCTGCTCCCATCGGGGTGTGCAGTTGGAAACCGCAACATCGGGCAACAAACTTAGATTCAGGTGCCCATACCATAGCTGGCTTTTTAACGCCAAGGGAGACCTGATCGGTTGCCCCAACAAACCCGGTGACTTTCCGTCCGATTTCGATAAGTCGAACTACCCGTTGGATCGACCGCGCATGGCCATTGTCCACGGGTTGATTCTGGTGACCTTTAATCCGGAAACGCCCCCCATCGAAGAATACCTGGAGGGTTACATAGACAAAATTGCCCAGGTATTTGGCGGTGACGGCAATCTGCGTTTACTGGGGGCTCAGAAGGTGGTTTTTCATGCAAACTGGAAGACCTTTCACGACAACGACACCTATCACGCGGGGCTGCTGCACACGGCTTTCCAGATGTTGAATTGGTCCGGTGGCAGTGGACACCAGACTGCCAATGCGCGTGGGCACCGCAGCTATGTCGGCGAGGTGACTCTGCCTGAAGAAGTCAACCGCCTCAAGGACCCCAGTCTTATTGAATTCAAAGGCGAAGCCTCGGAGTGCTCCTCCGCCAGTGTGCGACTGTTTCCCATATCCGGAATGACCCGACATCTCAATACCATTGGAATCCGCTTTGCCAATCCAATCTCAGTCGATGAAACTGAAGTGCACTACACCTATTTCGGCCGGGCTGAAGATGACGAAGAGATGATTCGCCACCGGGTTCGCCAGGCGTCCAATCTGCTGGGCCCCTGCGGTATGGTCAGTATGGAAGACGCGGCCGTGTTTCACCGCTTGCACACCGCAGGTACAACACCTGGCAATGCCGTCTTTCTGAAAGGCGTGACGGATGATCACGGCATTCCGGAAGAGTTTCAGCAAAGTGACGAGGCCGCTAACCTGCCCGGATGGGAGCATTATCGACAAACCATGGGCTATCCGAAGGAGCAGTCATGAAACAAATCTGCAGCGACGTCTTGTCAAAAATTGACGATCTTCAAACACGGTATATTGCTGTCATCGACGCCAAGGACATGGAGGGCTGGCTCTCAACCTTCTGCCAGGTTGCTGAAGCATCCTACGTCTATACCACGGCGGAAAACCTGAGAGCCAACCATGCCATGGCACTGGTAATGGACGACAATTATCAGAGACTGCAAGACCGGGTCACAATCGTCAACAAAGTATGGCCAGGCACCTACGCCGATTACGCCACCCGCCATTTTGTGCAGCGTACGGCCTGTCGGGACATGGGTGCAGGAAAGTATGAGGTGGAGTCGAATTTTATGGTCATGACCACACCCGAGGAAACGGGTCGCTCAACGCTGTTCGCCACCGGTGTCTATTTCGATCAAGTGGTGGTTGATAAAGACCAAGCGCTGTTCTTGTCCAAGAAGGTGGTGACCGATTCCTCAGTAGTGGAGCGTTTTATGGCCTATCCATTGTGACCGGAGTATGCGATGTTGAGGTTTGAACACAAAAACGCTGTCATCACCGGAGCGGCCCAAGGTATAGGACGGGCTACCGCCATGCGTCTTGCCTCTGAGGGTGCATGGGTTGCTTTGGTCGATAGAGAGGAAAACGCCTGCGAGGCGGTGTGCCAGGAGATTCTATCTTCCGGAGGCCGGGCATTTGTGGTTGTGGCCGATCTTGAAACCGCTGTCGGGGTGGACAGTATGTTGACTCAGATTGGGGGCGAATTCGATCGAATTGACGTTCTTGTCAATAATGTGGGCGGCACGCTCTGGACCAAGCCTTTCTGGGAATACAGCGACGAAGAAATGCAGCGAGAGATCAATCGGTCTCTGTGGCCGACCTTGCGATGTTGTCGGGCGGTGATCCCGGGCATGATTCAATGCAGTGCCGGTTCTATCGTCAACGTTGGGTCCGTGGCTACCCGCGGCATTTATCGGGTGCCTTACGCAGCGGCCAAAGGCGGTGTACAGGCGATGACAGTGGCAATGGCCCGAGAGCTCGGAGACCGTGGTGTGCGTGTGAATAGTGTGTCCCCAGGTGCCATCAAAGCCAACCGTGTCATACCCAGGAAGGCGGAAGCGCCGACGGAACAGGAAAGACACTGGCATCGCGATGTGATGACACAGAGCTTACAAGACAGCTATTTGGCGCGTTTGGGAGAGGCGGACGAAGTGGCGGCGACCATCGCTTTTCTGGCGTCGGAGGAAGCCGCCTATATCACGGGCGAGGTTGTACACGTCGCCGGTGGTGGAATCGGGTAACAGAGAAAATACTATGCGAATTACGCAGCTTGGTTATGTTGGGTTTGCCTCGCCCAATGTTGAGCAGTGGCGTTCCTATGCCGCTGAATTTCTGGGAATGGAGGTAAAGGAAACGGACTCCGGCGCGCTTGAATTGCGTATGGATGAACGGCTGCAAAGGATGTTGATCGTCCCTGCCGAAAGCAACGGTCTGGCTTTCCTCGGTTTTGAGGTTGACGATATGGCGGCTTTGGAAGCGTTCGGTGCAGGCTTGTCAGATAGCGGCATTAACGTCCATGCGGGTGACCTGTGTGAGTGCAAAAGTCGGCATGTTCGCAACCTTATCTGGTTTCTGGATCCCGACGGCAACAGGATCGAAATTTATTGCAACGCGGAGCAGGCCCAACAGGCTTTTTTACCCTCTCGTCCTATCGGCGGATTCAGGACCGGTGAACTCGGCATTGGACATGTCGCCTTGACTACCCGGAATTTCAAGGCCATGGGGCGCTTCTACGATAAAGTGCTCGGGCTACGGTTAAGCGACTACGTCGAAGAAAGCCCGTTCAGAGCTTCTTTTTTTCATGTTAATCCCAGGCATCACTCCATTGCCGTGATCGAAAACGAAGCTCAGGGAATCCACCATGTTATGGTGGAATACAACTACCTGGATGACGTGGGCCGACTCTACGACATGGCGTTGGAAAAACCGGATTGTGTCACGGTGACTCTGGGAAGACATTCCAACGATCACATGACGTCGTTTTATTCGAGAACACCAGGCGGCTTTATGATTGAAACCGGTTGGGCGGGACGCCTTATCGACGATGGCTGGGAGCCTCATTCGCTCTATGGCCCCAGCATCTGGGGGCACGAACGCACCTGGCTGCCTCCAGAGGCGAGGGAGGCCGCACGGCTAAAACTCAAATTCGCGGCGGACAAGGGTATTTTGGAGAAGACTCAGGTCAACCACTCTGACGCGTTTGATCTGAAATACTTCCGCTGACCGACAATTGACAATTAAGAGAGTAACCTTCAGAAATGATCATGAAACAACACCTCCTGGGTCTCTGGAATCTCATGTCTATGGAACAGAGGTACGATGACGGCAGAGTCGTTTATCCGTTCGGAGAGGATGTGCAGGGCAAAATCTTTTATGGCGCCGACGGTGCTATGTACTGCGCCATTCAGAAAGCCGGACGCCCTCCATTCAGTACTGGAAAGCAATGGACCGCCAGCGATGAAGAAAAGGCCCGGGCCTATGATCAATATCTCACCTATTTCGGTCGATACACGCTATCCAACGATCAGGTCACCCATCATATCGAAATCAGTCTGTTTCCTGACTGGATTGATAATAATCAACACAGAACAGTGAAACTTGAGGCAGGGGTGCTGTACATCACTGCCAGAATTGAAGAAGGAACACCCGAGGCAAGAACTTCCTACCTGATTTGGGAGAAGGATTCGGGAACCACGCAGACTTCAGGGGATGTATCATGAACCAGAACGATCCGGAAATCGGTTACCGCATTAACGCCAATGGTATAGAAACCAACTATCTTGACCAGGGTGAGGGCCAAGCTATCATCCTGCTGCATGGCTCTGGTGCCGGAGTGACTGCCTATGCAAACTGGCGCCTGACCATACCGGGGTTGGCCAAGTCATTTCGGGTGGTTGCCCCCGATGTTGCCGGTTTTGGCTATACTGAACGTAAGCCGGGTATTGACTACCATCTGGATTTTTGGGTCGACCATATCGCCGGTTTGATGGATGCACTGGACATAGAACAGGCTCACTTTGTGGGCAATTCCTTTGGCGGCGCACTCACCCTGGCGCTGGCGGCACGTTACCCGGAACGGGTGGGGCGGTTTGTCCTGATGGGATCAGTGGGCACCGAGTTTGAGCTGACTGAAGGCTTGGATCAGGCCTGGGGCTATGAACCATCCATTGAAAATATGCAGGCACTGATGGAGTCATTTGCCTATCACACGGAGTTTATCAGTGATGAACTGGTACGTTCGCGTTATGAGGCCAGCGTCCGGCCCGGTTACCAAGAAAGTTTTGCCAGTCTGTTCCCAGCTCCCAGACAAAGACATATCGGCGCTCTGGCAACACCGGAAGCTGCTTTAAAAAGCTTGCCGCATCAGGTATTGATTGTTCATGGTCGCGACGACCGGATCATCCCCTTGGCCAGCAGTTTGAAGCTTCACCAGCTGATAGAACACTCGGACTTGCACGTATTTGGTGAATGCGGCCACTGGACCCAAATTGAAAAAAAGGCGGAGTTCTCCAAATTGATCGAGGAATTCTTTAGTCGCTGATCCGATCCAAAACAACCATACAATAAGAACAGATAACAAAGGTACTATTGGTAATATGCAAAACGATGTCAAAACAGTCGAGCGCCCAACACTGGAGAAGTCGATTTCCTTCAGCAGCTATCTTGGGGTTGGGCTCGGGGCCATTATTGGAATTGGCTGGCTGGTATATGCGGGTCAATGGATCCAGGACGGTGGTCCGCTCGGCGCAATGCTGGCTTTTGCCATCTGTGGGCTGCTGTTGATTCCTGTCGGCAAGTGCTACGCGGAATTGACCTCTGCCTTGCCCGTAGCCGGTGGTGAAATGGCGTTTACTTTTCGGGCCTTCGGCTCTTTGGTGTCCTTTGTAACGGCGTGGGCCCTGGCGCTGAGTTATATTGCGATTACGCCCTTTGAAACCATAGCCATTGGTGCTCTGCTGGAGGCCATGAACAGCGCTCTGGTGACTGAGACCCTGTATTCAATCGGTGGTTACAGGGTCAGCTGGTCCACTATTATTCCGGGCTCTTTAGCTGGAGGGTTTCTGATCTGGTTAAATATTCGTGGCGCGAAGAATTCCGCACAGGCTCAGCTGTGGCTGATCTATGCTATTGCCGGGTGTAGTCTGGTATTCATTACAACGGCACTTGCCAACGGCGACCTCGCCAACCTGATCCCTGCTTTTTCTGCGGCCACGCTCTCAGGTGGGGGTAGCGGTTGGGCGATAGTGCCTGCCTCGATCATCTCGGTGCTTGTGGTCGCTCCCTATTTTATGGCCGGCTTTGATACGATCCCGCAGGCTGCGGAAGAGTCCGGGGTTGAAATGAAACCACAGCAGCTGGGGGTAGCCATTTTGGCGTGCATCATACTGGGTGCCATTTTTTACGTGCTGATTATTCTTGCGGTTGGGATGAGCGTCTCTTCGGAACAGTTGAGCGAGATGCTGAAACAAAAAGACGTGATGCCCACAGCTGAAGTTTTCAGAGTTGCATTTGACACAGAGTGGGCGGCTCAGCTGGTGCTCTTTACTTCACTGTTGGGACTGATATCCACGCTTAACGGCTTTTATATCGCTTCTTCCCGCATTCTCTTCTCCCTCGGTCGCGGTGGTATGATCCCCAGCTGGTTCGGCAAGATACATGAAAAACATCGAACGCCCAGCAATGCGCTGTTGTTCGTTGGTGCTATTTCCCTGTGCGGCCCCTTTATCGGAAAATCGGCGCTGGTGCCCATTGTCAGCAGTGGTTCACTCACCTTTGCATTGGCGCTGTTGATGACCTGTTTGTCGGCCATCCGCCTTCGAAAAATTGCCCCGGATCTGGAACGCCCTTATCGTGCAAGTACGGGCACGCTATACGCCGGTGCCTCCGTTTCACTGTTGTTGGTATTATTGATGACGGTGCCAGGGAGCCCAGGGCAGTTGCAATCAGCAGAGTTCAGTATCGTCGCCCTATGGAGTGTCTTTGGCATTCTGTGTTACTGGGTACGCCAGAGTCGTAAGGATATGAGTCATGAAGAAAGGGCCAATATGATTCTTGGGCACCTCTCTGGAGCTGGTCGCTAGAGGCAGCGGCCACAAGGCGCAGAAATTTGTCAGTTTGACCCCTATAAATGTCGATTCTGACCTTCTAAGGTCCAGCCGCCACCTCCCATAATAAGCATCCGTGCAAAATGACCACACTTGTAACCTGACGGATGACATAATGAAAAAGATGTTCAAACTTGGACTTATACCCCTTCTGCTGACGATGCCGGCGCTGTCGAACGCTCAACAGGACATCAATAAAGTGGAGATTCAGACCGTTGCGGTTACCAAGGACATCTATATGCTGATGGGGCAGGGCGGCAATATCGGCGTTTCTGCGGGGGAGGATGGCGTATTCATGATCGACGATCAGTTTGCTCCGCTGTCTGCCAAGATTCGAAAGTCAGTTTCTGCAATCAGCAAAAAGCCAATCCGGTTTCTCCTCAATACCCACTGGCACTTTGATCATACCGGTGGCAATGAGGCATTCTCGCAAGAGGGTGCCTTGATTGTTGCCCATAACAATGTTCGCGAACGCATGGCAAAGGGGCAATTCGTTCAGGCCTTTAATATGGATATTCCGCCGGCGAATCCCGCTGCTTTACCGGTGTTGACCTTCGATAAGGACATTACTTTTCATTGGAACAACGATGTTATTCGAGTAGAGCACCCGGCCCCGGCGCATACAGATGGCGATGCGGTGGTTTTTTTTGAGAGTGCCAATGTTGTGCACATGGGAGATCTGTATTGGAACGGGCTCTACCCGGTAATTGATGCGGATAGCGGCGGTTCCACCTCCGGTCTGGTGAGGGGCGTAAGAGAGGTGCTGGCAAGGATCGACAACAATACTAAAGTGATTCCTGGCCATGGCCTGCTCGCCTCTAAAGTGGAACTTGAAAACTACCTGCACATGCTGACCACTGTTAATGATCGAGTGAGCAAGTTGAGAGCTGAAGGAAAAACGCTCGAGCAGGTGATTGCCGCCAAACCAACGGCGGATTTTGATTCGACCTGGGGTGTGGCCTATCTCAACGGTGATCAGTGGACCACTATGGTTTACTTGGCGCCCTGAGCTTGCTGCTACGCACAGAATCTTTTCTTAAAGTCTCTGGGCGTCAAACCGATGATTTTGATAAACGTCTTGCGAAAGGCACTGCTATCTTCGTAACCCACTTGATAAGCGATATTGTCGATACTGGTATTAGTGCTTTCGATCAGCTCGCAGGCCTTGCGGATACGTAATCGCTGCAAGTATTCACTGGGGCGATGGCCAGTGGCTTTGAGGAAACGCCGCAAAAAAGTACGTTCGCCGAGGTGCGCACGCTCGGCCAGCGCCTTTACGGTGAGTGCATGGTGAAAGTTGGCTTGCATATAATGTTGTATTTTTAGAATGTCCTCATCGCCGTGATCGAGGCGGGGCGATAGGCTATTGTAGTAACGTTGCTCGCGGGGGCCGGTATCCACAACCATTAGTTTGCCGAGCTTGCGCATGAGGATGGGTGAAGTTAACTGGGCTACCAACTCCAACCCCAAATCCACCCAAGACATCAGACCTCCGGCGGTAATCAGGTCGCCATCGTTAATCAGAATCTTATTGCTATCCAAAGGTACGTTTGGATAGCGCTCTTCAAACTCATGGGACAGATCCCAGTGAGTGGTACAGCGCCGACCTTCGCTTAGGCCGCTGGCAGCAATAATAAATGCACCGGCACAGGCAGAGCATAGGGTGGAACCTTTTGCATGGTGCTTCAGAATCCAATCGAGCAGCTCCTGTTCGGGCTCAAGGTAATACCCCCCACCCAGACTCGGTGGAAGGATCATTACCTTCAGTGAATCAACAGCCATCGTACCCTGCTTGATATCATCCATGGAGATAATGTCAACGGAAAATCGCTGCGGAATATCCTCCTGCTCCGCCACCATATTGGCGAGAGAAAACAATTCTTGCAGTCCGAGCACTGCGGACCGCATACAGCCCGGATAATCAACAATCGCCACAGCAATTGATTGCGTGTCTGAAGCTTTGATAGGGGCTTCTCCTTTTAGCGCATAGCGTTACTACCTGAGAGAACTATTGTCGGGCAATTGAGGTTAACAATCAAAGTACACTTGCGTCTAAAATCTCCGTGTCAATCAACCGCTGCAGGGTCTCCCGGCACTTCTCTTTTACGGCGTCCCTCAGCAATCGCACCGCGGGTGTAATGGACTGACGGCTGGGGCACACCAGCCACAATTCGGTGGGTCTTGGCTGGTACTCCGGCAGTATGCTGACAATATTTCCAGCCAACAAATCTGCGGACACATCCAGGCAGGATTTTGCGGCCAGCCCTTTACCGGCCACACACCAGCGCCGTACCAGATCGCCGTCGTTGGAGGCGCGGTTGCCACTCATTTTGACTTTGAACTGAGAGCCCTGGTGAGAAAACTCCCACACATCGTGAATGATGTCGTGCAGTTGATAAAACAGACCGTTGTAAGCGGGCAGGTCATGGGGATGTGATGGCGTGCCGTGCTGGTCAAGGTATCCCTGCGTGGCACACAGAAGCCTGGGTACATCACAGATCTTAAAGCCATACAAATTGGAATCGCTGGGTGAGCCGTAGCGGATGGCGATATCCACCGCGTCCCGGTAGAAATCGATATTACTGTCGCTGATATTGGCTCGCAGGCTGACCTTGGGGTAGGTCTCCATAAATTCATCCAGCCAGGGTACTACCAGGTTACGACCGAGATCCGACGACACCGCGACCCGGATCTCGCCCTCCACGCTGTCCGAATCCTCCTGCATATTGTGGCGGGCCTGTTCCAGTAATAGCAGGGCCTGCTGGCATTGGGGGATATAGCGCTCACCCGCATTAGAAAGCCTAAGCTGGCGGGTGGTACGGATAAACAATTCTGCCCCTAAAGTGGCCTCCACTCGTTTGAGCGCCGCGCTGGCGGTTGCCGTACGCATATCAAGGTTGGCCGCCGCCGCAGTGATACTGCGAAACTCCGCTACTTTGAGTACCACTCGAAGGTCTTCGATCTGCATATTTTCAAATATTTTTTGATAATGTTTCTTAAATTGTAGTGTTTATTGCGTAGTAATCAAGGCATATCATGGCGCCACATTATCAATTGAACGCCCACTTCGGAGGCTACCTGAACCATGAAAGCTATCGGCTATACCCAATCCCTGCCCATCGACAACTCAGAGTCTCTGTTGGACATTGAACTGCCGCAACCCACCGCCCGTGGACGTGATCTTCTGGTCAAAGTCAAAGCCATCGCCGTAAATCCCGTGGATTACAAGATACGTCAAATGGTGACTCATGATGATGGAAGCCCAAAAGTGATCGGGTGGGACGCTGTTGGGGAGGTAGTCGCCACCGGAGAGCTGGTGACGGGATTCAAGCCGGGCGATGAGGTTTTCTACGCCGGAGATCTCAACCGCCAGGGTAGCAATGCAGAGTACCAACTGGTGGACGAGCTGTTGGTGGGTTTTAAGCCCAAGAGCCTGAAGGATGCCGAAGCCGCGGCGCTTCCCCTTACTGCCATTACAGCATGGGAACTGCTGTTCGAGCACCTCAATATTCAGCAGAAAAGCACTGAGGCATCAAGCCGGGGGGCTCAAGAGGTCATGCTGGTGGTTGGCGCCGCTGGTGGCGTGGGTTCGATTCTGATTCAATTGGCCAAAATTCTGACCAATGCGACCATCGTTGCTACAGCTTCTCGCGCAAGCTCCCGCAATTGGGTGGAAAAGCTGGGAGCGGATCATGTCGTCGACCATACCCAGCCTTTGCAACCGCAAATTGACGCATTGAATATCGGGCAGATTACACACGTAGCCAGCCTCAACAGTACGGAGACTTACTTTGAAACCTATACTGAGTTGCTGCAGCCGTTTGGTAAAATTGCGATGATTGATGATCCTCAGTCGATCGATATTATGAAGATCAAACCCAAAAGCCTGTCGTTACACATCGAGTTTATGTTTGCACGCTCCATGTTCAATGCCGAGGATATGGATGAGCAGAGCAAATTGTTAAATCGGGTGGCGGATCTGGTGGACCAAGGCCACCTCCAAACCACAGTTGGTAAAAATCTGGGAATCATTAATGCGGAAAATCTTAGAGCCGCACATCACGAACTGGAATCGGGAAAGGCGATTGGCAAAATTGTGTTGGAGGGTTTTTAAATTTCATTTCTTGCATAAAGCGTCGCCACGAATACGAAGGGCTGGCGTCGATTCCAATCCTGTTCAGGAGCTTTCTGAATTGATCTACAAGTAGGGTGTGCTTCGAGGACGGTAGTGTGTTAATATGCTGAACATGTTAATTATTGCCAGCATCACTGCCCCAATATTTCTGTTGATTCTGATCGGCTTTGGTGCTGTCAGGTCCGGTCTCCTGCCCCAGGAGACCATTCCGGGTCTGAACCGCTTTGTACTCTATCTGGCTCTGCCGGCACTCATCTTCACCAAGCTCTCTGAGCTGGAGATTGGCAAAGTCCTCAATGTCGATTTTCTATTGATTTATAGCGGTGCTTGTGCGCTGGCGTTTTTTACGGTTTTTGCCATCAGCCGTTGGTTGTTGGGAGACAGCACCAGCTTCGCCGGTCTCAAGGCATTGGGCGGTGCATTTCCCAACAGCGTTTTTATCGGATTTCCGGTTCTGCTGCAATTCTTCGACAGCCCGCCGGCACAGGCACTGGTGATGGTTGTGATGGCCGAGAATCTTGTGCTCTTTCCTCTGGCTTTTGCCTGCCTGGAGACGGCGGCCGGAAGCAAAAACAGTCATTGGAAGGGTATTTTGCTGACGGTGACTCAGAGGCTGGTGAAAAACCCGATTATTATCGCCGTGTTTGCAGGGATCCTGGCGTCACTGGCGCAGTTGGAGTTGGTCGGCTTCGTTGCCATGAGCCTGAAGTTACTGGCCAATGCTGCAGCGCCAGTAGCGTTGTTGATCATCGGTGGTTCTCTGGTGGGGGCGGCCGTTTCAGTACCGATCAGAGATATAGCACTGGTCTCCAGTGCCAAGTTGCTGCTTCATCCCCTGTTGGTGCTCTTGCTTATTCTTACGTTGAGCCCGGGTATGGATCCAATGCTTAAGCAGGCCGCCATTATCTTCGCGGCCTGCCCTATGATGAGTATGTATCCCATTATCGGCTCTTCTTACGGACATCAGAGCTACTGCGCCAGCGTGTTACTGGTGACGACACTGCTTGCATTTGTGACAGTTACATTGGTGCTGGGAATGACATCAGGCTTTTAATCTTTCTGCGTTAAAGCGCGAAGCGGGTACAGAGCCTGCCCCAGGAAGCTTTTTGGCAAAGGTTTTGTGGTTCCGTACTTTGCGGGCCATTTGTCCCCGGGTAAATGGTAAGTCTTAAATAACCAATCAAACACAATAGTATGTGCTGAATAGTTCGTATCAAGCGCCGGCTCTTCTGAACTATGATGCCAATGGTGAAATTGGGGCGTAACAAACAGATATTTTAAAGGGCCAAATGAACAGCTTAGATTGCAGTGAATCAGCACAGCATGTAATGCCGCAAAGGCCACATAAATATTGAGCGCTGTGGTGTCAACTCCGAGCAAATAGAGCGGTACCATTACCATGGCTCTTTCTGAGAACACCTGGAAAAAGTGTCCTCGAGAACCGGCAAGCCAATCCATATTTTCAACAGAATGGTGCACCGCATGAATGGGCCAGAGAATTTTGACTTCGTGATAGAGTCTGTGTTCCCAGTAGAGTACGAAATCAGCGGCCAGAACGGTAAGAACTACCTGAACAAACAAAGGAGTTGATTGGATAAAGCTTTGAACACTTTCACTTACAGCCCACTCAAAGTGTCCCACGTGAAAGTTTGCGTAAATGAGGATGGCGGAGATTGCCAAGTGATTCAGGCAAAAATAAAATAAATCCAGCCCCCACTCACTACGTAATATGACCTGATTTCGGTATTTGGGGAATAGTTTTTCCAAAGTCATAAAAACAAACACTGAACCCAGAAAAGCCAGAATTAGCCAATCGACACCCAATGACAGCTTCTTGGCTTCTACTGGTCCGACCGGAATGGTGTAACCGCCCAAAGCAAATGCAGTCAAAGTCAAGCCAATTCCCACACTGCCCATGCGTCGATATTTTCCCAAAACAAAGGTCAGTGCGCCAAAAAACAGCGAAAAGTACATGCCGTATTTCAGGATATGTTGTAAAAACTCCGCGTCGTAAACCTGGCGAAGTTCCGTTGTAGTTAAATAGGATGGGAATAGATAGGCAAGTACCGCAAGCAGACTTAAAGCACCGAGAAACACAGCACTGTAGCCACTGATCTTGCCGTCACCGACGCGAAATTCCTTGCTGGTATCCAGTGTTACGTGTCGGTCTTGATATTTGAATCCTTCTTTCATGCCGTGCAGTCCCTTTGATTCCATTCACCATGCACCTAATTTTAGGCCAATTTCCGCCGCTTTTACCAGATTTCGCGATCAATTGCTGCTTGCCACGGCCAGCATTGACGTAGGCCCTGCTTCAGGGATAAAGTCTTTAAGAAGCCGCCAAGCCCCCGGTTGCAGTGCATGTTGTGTTGAAATAGCGGAATTGGTCTAGACTTGCTGTTGTTCCAACAGCCCCAGATAACGCTCATAGATGGGGTAGTCCACCATCTTGCCGTCCACGGCTATGGCTTTTTCACCGGCAGCAATAAATGCCTCAACCGCGCGTCGGGCAGTCGCCAGTTCTTCTTCTGAAGGGGAGAATACCTCGTTTAAAACCGACAACTGCCCCGGGTGAATTGCCGGGCAACCCGCCATGCCAACGCGGCGGCCCTGCTCGCAGATTTCTCGAAACCGTTCTGTCTCTGAAAAGTCCGCCAAGGTACCTGGAATACCATAGGGAGTGATACCTTGTGCCCGAGCATGTACTGCCAGCTGCCAACAGGCATTAAACAACAGATCCCGACAGGGCAGGGCGCGGCTGCCCATACGCACCACAAAATCCTCGGAGCCAAACATCAGACCGCCCACGGGCAGATCGGTGGCCAGCAAACTCGGCAGATTCACCAGTCCCAAGGGCGTTTCAATAATCGGGAACAGCCCTTTCTCCTGATCAAGCCTGGAGGAAAAGCACAACAGGTCTTCGGGTTGCTCAACGGTTGGCACCACGATGCCGTCGGCTTGTGCTTCCATGGCCGCTGTGCAGTCTTTGAGGTTCCCGGGGTTTACCCGAACTAACACCGTCTTGCGGGTTTGTCTCAGTTGCTCTACGGCGTCGGAGAGGCAGCCTCGTGCCTCTTCTTTCTGATCATGAGGAATGGAAGCCTCCAAATCCAAAATTACCGCATCGGTTTCCAAACCAATGGCTTTGTTAACAAAACGCTTGGAGGTTGCAGGTACAAACAGAAAAGAACGAAATACCTCGGAACTCACTTGCCACATACGATCACCTGTTCTTGCTCCAGAGCTTGGATGTCACCATCAGTCAGGCCGATTTCTTTCATCAGTAATTTGGTGTCCTGCCCATAGGCCGGGGCCAGTGACCTGATCGCACCGGGGGTGCCGGAAAATCGAGCAGCAATATTGGGCATGGGTACTGTGCCCATGTCAGGGTCGTTGACCTTGACGTAGACGCCCCTTTCTTGAACATGGGTGTCTTCCAGGATTTCCATTGCGTTATAAAGCGGTCCTGCGGTAATACCCTGCGCTTCAAAAAACGCCAGACACTCTTCTGCGCTGCGTTCACCGATAAAGTTGCCGATAATCACATCCAATTCGTCGCTATTGCGGATACGATCTTCATTGGTCTTGAAGTTGGGATTGTCGATCAGATCTTCTCGGCCAATGGCCCGAAACAACCGATCGACCATGGACTGCATGGAGGCGGAGAGGGCGATATAGCGACCGTCTTTTGATAGGTAAAGATTACGAGGGGCAGCCACTTCGCCCTTGTTGCCGGTTCTGGGTATGGGGCGGCCGGTAGCCTGGCACACGGCGGGGTCAGCGCCGAGAAAACTGACGATGCCGTCCAGCAACGCAAGGTCAATCACCTGGCCATTGCCACCCCTGACCTCCACCTCCCGAAGGGCGGCCAGTAAGGAGAAGGCACCGGTGATCCCGGTAATCATGTCCGCCAGTCCCAGGTTGGGCAGCAGTGGGTCGCCGTCTGGAAAGCCCGATTTGGCCGCAAAACCGGAGAAGGCTTCCACCAAAGTGCCGAATCCGGGTTTATGGCTATAGGGCCCATCCTGCCCCCAGCCACTGACTCTGGCGATGACCAGCTTGGGATTGATCTCATGCAGTAGCTCCGGGCCCAGACCAAACTTTTCCATACCGCCGGGTTTAAAGTTTTCGATCAGGGCATCCGCGCCGCGAACCAGATCCAGCAGTAGCTGGCGGCCCTTGTCACAACGGGTATAGTCCAGGGCCAGGCTCTTCTTGTTGCGTGCCAGTACCTTCCAAGTGGCGTCGACACCGTTGTTGGTGAACTTGCGCAGGGGGTCGGGCTGGCGAGCGTCTTCGATCTTGATCACCTCCGCACCGAGGTCTGCCAGGTGATAGCTGAGGAAGTTGCCCGCCAACAGGCGAGACAGGTCCAGTACTCGCATACCCTTCAGTGGCCCCAGATTAGGTGCCCCCATTTGAATCTCTTTCATATAAGCCCTTCCCGCGATGTGTTGATCGTGAGTTCCAGCTTATGGGAGCGGCTGCGGCGGCTGGTAATACCGTTTCGAAATACGGTAATCAAAATCGGGATGGCCATAAAGTATTCGCATAGCCCATCTCGAATGGATATTGGTCCCTGGCAAACGGGGTCTTTAGGCTGGTTGATACGGATTTGGGCAACTATCAACGCCCAACACTGAAAATCGAGCAATAATATAAACAAGGTGGAGACTGAGCATGAAAAGAGCGGTATTGGCACTGAGCATCGCAGGGGCTCTAAGCGGGGGCGACGTGGCCCTGGCTAACGAAGCACTGCAGATCGAGGAAATCCAGGTAACGGCGCGCCGGGTTGAGGAGGATATGCAGTCCGTACCGCTGTCTGTGGTGGCCATGGGGGCGGAAAACCTCGAAAAGCGCAATATTTCCAACCTGGGTGACCTGAACACAGTGATTCCCAATCTGACCATCGGCTCCGGTGGCGGTTTCGGGGGATCCATTTCCAGTATCTTTATTCGCGGTATCGGTCAGGATCGCAGTGCGTCTACAGCGGAGTCCGGGGTGGGCACCTATATTGACGGCATCTTCCTGGGACAGAGTGACGGTGGTCTGATCGACTTGGTGGATGCCGAACGCATTGAGGTTCTGAGGGGCCCCCAGGGCACCCTGTTTGGTAAGAACTCCATTGGCGGTGCCATTAACTATGTCTCCAAACGCCCTTCCAACGAAAAGGAGGGGCGTCTGAAGTTTACCGTCGGCGAATTTGACCGCCTGGACGTCGAAGGCATGGTGAACCTGCCCCTGACGGACGATATGGCGGTGCGTCTGTCCGCTCTGAGCAAGACCCGCGACGGACATGTCAAAGACGTCTTTGACCCCAATAACCCGGTGGATCTGGGCAATACGGACGTTTCTGCTATTCGCGGTCAGCTGATGTGGGATGTCAATCAGGATCTGCAAGTGAATTTTACCTATGACTGGGTCAGCAGCAAGTCCAACGGCGGCGCGCAGAATATTATCGAAGGCAACCCCAGTGCGCCGCTCTTGTCCGGGTCCGGGGAGCCGGTACCTACTCCCACTGGAGACTTGTTTACCAGCCGTCTGAGTGCCGACACCTTCTCGGATTATGAAGGCTACGGACTGGGCATGGTCATAGAATGGGAGCTGGGTGATCTGGTGCTGAAATCCCTGACGTCTTACCGTACCTTCGACAGCAGCTTTATCGTGGACTTTGATGGTTCTGCGGCCGTGCTGCGCGATGAACTGGTGGTTCGCGACCATGATCAGATTCAGCAGGAATTCCAGCTACAGGGCAGCTTGTTTGACGACAAGGTCGACTATCTGGTGGGTCTGTTTATGTACAACGAAAACCCCACGGATGATCGTAGACAGCAGCGCAATACTTTGGGTGGGCTAAATCAATTGGCGTTCGAAGAAGAGACCGACAGCTACGCTCTGTTTGGCGAAGCCAATATTCACGTGTCCGATAAACTGGATGTTACCTTGGGCGTACGTGGAACCCGTGAAGACAAGTGGATTATCAGTGAGCGCAACGGGGTAACCGGCCAAGCTGAGGAAGAGTTCTCCTCCGTCACCTATCGTCTTTCTACCACTTATCATTGGTCTGAGGATTTCATGGTGTACGCCTCTGCCGCCAGCGGTTTCAAGAGCGGAGGCTTTAATGATCGCTCACCCATTCCAGGCGCCCCTTATGACGGTCTAAACCCATTCGATGAAGAGTTGGCCGACACCTACGAGATCGGTGTAAAGAGCGACTTCTGGGACGGCCGTGCACGGTTGAATGCGGCTCTGTTTCACACGGATTACACGGATCTGCAGCTTCCGGCACTGGTAGGGCAGGATGTTCGTGTGACCAATGTGGGCACTGCAGAGATCGACGGTATCGAGTTTGATCTGACTCTGTTGTTGAGTGAAAACGTCCAATTGAATATGGCCGGCGCCTTAATGGATGCCCGCATTACCGACGACGGCGGCAACGAAGATATTTCTGAAGGGACACAGCTGGCCCGTTCACCGGATGCGTCCTATTCGGTGGGTGCGGAGTACTTGCTCAACGATGTGTTTGCCGGCGGCAACTTGAGTGCGCGACTGGATTGGGGTTGGAAGGATGATTATCGTTTGGTGACACCGGAGCCCAACTCGGTTACCCAGGAGGCATTTGGGTTGCTCAGTGCGCGCTTGACTTATACCAGCGAGGATGAGGACTATCGAGTATCACTGTTCGCCACCAACTTGAATGATGAAGAGTACCTGACCAGTGGATTGAACCTGTTGAACACCCCCTTCGGAGCGACGACGGTTGACGTCGGCCGACCGCAGGAATGGGGGCTTTCACTCGAGATGAACTTCTAGGGGGGGCACAAAACCGCGCCACTTGGTGGGCAATCAAACGGCGGATTACGCTTACGCGAATCCGCCCTACGAATTCTGTACAACCACCTTAAGTACCGAACCCGTAGGGCGGAATAGCCGCAACGCGGCGTAATCCGCCGTTGATCGGCACGAGGTCCAAAGAGGAATTTTCTATGGTATATCGACAGTCATTGCTGCGGGCGCTGGTGACCACTGTGGCACTCTGCCTGCCACAGTGGCTCACCGCAAACACCGACATTCTACGCCTGACTCACAGCGTGCCCGGTCAGATGCCGATCGCTCGGTTGGTTGACGAGTGGGCGCAACGCATCGAACAACGGGCGCAGGGCCGCCTGACCATCAAGATCTATCCCGGCAACCAGTTACTGCGTACCAAAAGCATGGTACCTTCAGTGATTCGTGGGCACGTGAATGCCGCAATGATCTCCAATCTGGATTGGGGGCTGACTATTCCCGAGATGGGGATTTTTTCCTTACCCTTCGGGTTCTCAGGCTATGAGGAATTCAGTGATTTTCTGCGCTCACCCGCGCTCGCTGACTCAGACATGTTTGCGCCCGTTGGAGTTCACAACCTGGGTTGGGTATGGGTGACCGACAATCAGGGGTTTACGTCTAACAACGGCCCTCTGGTGACTCCTGAGCACTTCCGGCAACTCAAGATTCGGGGCATGAACCCGGTCATCAATGCCTCACTAATGGCCCTTGGCGCAGCACCGGTCAGCATGAGTGGCGGTGAGGCCTATCAGGCGCTGGAAACCAACCTGATTCAGGCATCGGTGACCACCTTGCCGGCGGTCTACCGGCGCCGGTACTTTGAGGTGCAGGACTGGTGCACCATTTCTCCACTCTTTGTTACCGTTTTCTCGTTGGTGGTGAACAAGCAATGGTGGGATCAGCAGGATGAATCCGTAAAGCAGATTATTTCGGAAGAAGGCCGCTGGCTTGAACAGCAATCTGTTCTGTTGGCCAAACGCGAAGATGCAAGCCTGCCCGATATGATTGCAAGCAGCGGTATGCAGGTATATCAACAGACAAAAGCCGACATTGCCGTCTTGCGCGCACAAGTCATGGATGAGTGGCGCCAGTCATTTCTTCAGACCTCTGGTGCAAAAGGGTTGGCGTTGCTAAAGCACTTTGAACAGTGGCGAGCCGATCGCCCCTGGGGGCGTTCATTGCAGGAGGAAAACAACGATGAATAAAGCACTTCCTCTGCCAGGACGCTTTCGATCGTCAGTACGATTACTCAATGAGCTTGCCATTCAATTCAGTGCGCTATTGATCGTGGTTATGGCGATATTGATCGTATCAGGAGTGTTCAGCAGATACCTGCTGGCGCTGCCTATTGTCTGGATCGACGAGTTGATCTCTACCTTTATTCCGCTGTTATCGATGTTGGTGACCAGCTACCTGATCGAGCGAAAAGGGCACGTCAGTGTGGACTTGCTGGTTAATCGCATGGCGGCGAAAAGGGCACGCTTGTGTGTACTCTTTTCTGTGTTGTGTGGTTTGGTCGTATCCGTTTCCATTTTGGTATCCGGCTGGCAATCGGTGGTGTTTCTCTATGAATACCAGATCCGCTCGCCCAGCCTGCTCGGAATACCCGACTGGGTCAGCCAGTTAAGTCTGCCCTTGGGGGGCGTCTTGATGTCGCTTTCATGCCTGGCATTGTTCCGGGATCTTTTGTCTCAGCCTGATAATAAAGAGGTACAAAGCGTTGGGTGAATTACTGGTAATAACCTTTTTGTTGCTCCTGCTGTGCCTGGGGGTGCCGGTGTTCGTCGCGCTCTGTTTATCCTCTATGGCGGCCCTGGTGGCCATTGAGGGATGGGTCGGTTTGGAGCATTTGGCGGATATTATTTTTGCGCGTCTGGATACTTATGCATTTGTCGCCATTCCCATGTTTGCGCTGATGGCGCAAATTCTGCTGAAGACGAATGCGCTGGCTGATGTCTATAACAGCGTAAACCGCTTGCTCGGCAGAGTTCGTAGCGGCGTGGGTTTTACCACCATTGGCGTGGCCACGGTATTCTCGGCGGTATCCGGTTCTTCTGTGGCGACGGCGGTGACCCTGAGCGATACATCAATCCCACAGATGATCAAACACGGTTATTCCAAACGCTCTGCCTATGGACTGGTCGCGGCTTCCGGAACATTGGGTATTCTGATTCCGCCTTCGATTGCATTGATTGTATACGGCGTTATCGCCGATGTATCCATCTCCGGACTGTTTATTGCCGCTTTGGGTCCGGCTTTGCTGTTGATAGCGCTATTTGCAAGCTACGATCGCCTGGCACATCGTCCTTCAGAGCAATGCGATCAGGAGTATGGGCGCAAAGATCTTAACCAGGCTGTCGGGTCGAACAAGTGGCGGGTGCTCTCAGTGGCGGGTCTTCCCGTACTGATTATTGCCGGACTCTACGGAGGTGTCTTCACCCCGTCGGAAGCCGGCGCCATCGGTGTGTTACTGGCGTTGGGTATCGCCACTCTGGCCTATAAGAGTTTTAGACTCTCCGATTGCCACGCCGCCGCTAAACGCTCCGCGGAAACCTCCGGCATGGTGTTCGCCGTCATTGCCGGCGCGGCAGTCTTTGGCCATGTCATTGTGCTGGCAGAAACCCCTCAATTTATGCTGCAATGGGTAGCGGAGATGGAACTCAGCGCTCTCGGTTTTTTATGCGGTCTGATGTTTTTCCTGTTTATCCTCGGCATGTTTTTAGAGGGGGCCTCTATCACACTGGTCACTACACCGCTGGTGCTACCAGTGTTGGACATGCTCGGCATTGACCGCATGTGGTACGGTATTCTGCTTGTGATCAATCTGGAAATGTCTTTAATATCCCCCCCGGTTGGACTAAATTTAATGGTAATCAAAGGCGCTACCGGAGCCGAGTTCTCGGATGTTGTACTCGGTGCTTTGCCCTATGTATTACTGATGATGGTGTCACTGGTGATATTGGCATTGTTCCCGGGAATCGCCCTGTTTTTACCGCAACTGATGGGATAGTCACGAATGGATATCAAACACCTCAACGCGTTGATTGCCATCGCCGAAGCCGGCAGTATCAGTCGGGCGGCAGAACAGATTTACATTGCCCAGCCGGCGCTCAGCAATCGTCTGGGGGCGCTGGAGGATGAACTCGGTGTTAAGCTGTTTGTTCGCTCGCACAAGGGTGTCACCTTGACTGACGCCGGTCAAAAGGTCTATGCACATGCCAAGGTGATCGTTAAGTCGGCCAACGCCGTACTGGAGGACGTGAAAGAGAGCACCGGTCAACCGGTCGGCAATGTTGCGGTGGGCTGCCAACACAGCCTGGCCGGCATTATCGGCGCCGGTATCATGCAGCAAGTCGTGGGTCGTTATCCGGGCATAAAGCTGGACTTTCGCTCCGGCAATACCGAAGAGCTGTTTAAGTCACTTTCCAACTCGAATATTGACATGGCGGTTGTGCACAAAGACGTGTCTATCTATAAGGATGATGAAAAAGTTCATATGGAAAGCCTGTTTACCGCCAGTGCCCTGGAACACCACCCGTTGTTTGAGGAGGAAATTCTGTTCGTTTCTTCCGAAGCGTTAACCGACCAGAAACAACCGGGAGTCAGTTCGATACCGATTGAAGCGCTGAAACAAGTTCGGCTGGTGGTGCCACCGATCAATCACGCCATTACCCGCAACCTGGACTGGATCGCCAGCGCCGGCGGCGTTGAGATGAACTATATCGGGCACAGCGATTCGGTGGATCTGATCTTCAAACTGGTCGCTTCTGGTTTTTGCTGTTCTATTCTGCCTCGGCAAACAATCAATGATCTCGACCCGGAAGGGAACCTGCACTACTACCGTATCGATAACTATCGCATAATGCGCAGCATTACCCTCTGCTGTTCTCCTTACCTGCATATGCATTCCAGTTCTACAGCGGTGAAGGACGGTGTTATCGAGTTTGTCCGACAAGAGTTGGTTGAACAAAAAACAAGTTCTTGATGCTGGGCTTGTGTTCAACGATTTTTTCGGCTGGTGGTCCTTGAACTATTGATTCTTGGGTGATTTGGTAATAGCGGAAGTTCTGATCTAATGCAGGTTTCAGCCAATTCCGGACATTGCACTGTTACTCTGCCTGTGAATTCTTTATGGAGGGAGTCCGAGCCAAAGCAGTCATAGAGTTGATACTACTTGGACGTATGAATGTCGGGAGTTGGAGTCTCTGCGGAAGGTCAGTTCTACAAGCATCAACTGTTGTCGTGTGATCAAGGGAATTCACTCCGTCGAATTCCCGGTGCTCCAAGTTTCAACTGTCAGTTATTGCTCTTTTCTGAAAATTCCCATTGTGACGACCAAAGAATACTAACTTTATTTGGAACTGATCAGCTAGATTTGGGTGATGTTGGAAATCTGTAGTCTATGTAATCCAAACGTTTACATATTGTTAACTGGGAAATCGATCGATGACAACGGAGAACTTAAGTTTAGTAGAGAGTTCTGTTGGATCTATTCATTTTTTTGACCAAAAACCGATAGCATACCAACAACTCAAGTTGTTTTGGTTGGAGATACAAAAATCTAATTTGTTCAAAGCCAAGGAAACGAATATACCAGAAACTACCACACATGAACTTCACAATTTCTATAATCCCTCCACACTCAGCGCCGTTTGTACAGCCGGCCGAGCTGCAATTCTTTCGAAGAATACCTCTAGCTTAGAAGGAATACTCAACTGTAGGTGTTTCGCCCATAACAATGTGACGAATAAATAGGCATCAGCTGCTGAAAAGGTTTCTCCCATCAAATAATCGCTTTTTAACATATCAGAAATGTATCCCAGACGATTCATTAACCTATCTTTGGTTTCAGAGATTGTCGCTGTATCCGAACTACGAATCAATGGACGAAAGCTCTTGTGAATTTCAGTGCTGATAAAACTCAACCACTGCTGATGCTGATATCGGGTAAACGTGCCTTCTAGGGGTGCCAACTCGGATTGAGGTCGTTGGTCGGCGAGATATTGTGCGACCACTTGCACTTCGGATAGGCGAGATTCATCGTCGAGAATCAATAAAGGCACCAGTCCCAGCTTAGTTATTCGAAAGTAGTCGGTGCCATCTTCTACCCTGTGGGTTTTGACGTCCACTTTGATTAGTTCAATATCCAAATCCGCTTCTCTTGCAATTATATGCGGAACCAACGAACAACCACCTGGGGTATAGTAGAGTTTCATAGATTTTCTCTCGGAAGTTTAATCAGCTATTGATCGGTATTGGCCAGCAAAAAACAGCAGAGGCTTTTCGTCCGCCTCATGATTGGCCTCAAGAACCCGACCCACAAGGATAACGTGATCCCCACCATCGAGTCTTTCAAATATCTCGCATTCAAAACACGCTAATGATTCTCTGAGAACCGGGCAATCGGTGTTGCCTCTCGTCCAGTCGCCTTCCTTCAGATTGTGGTCACCTCGGCGTGAATAGCGTCCGGACAACGCCTGTTGATCTTCTTTCAAAATATTGACGGCGTATCGCTCTGTCGACTCAAAGTGATTAAAACAATCCGAGGTCTTTGCGATACTCCAAATCACCAGTGGTGGGTCCAGAGATAGCGAGGCGAAAGAGTTGATGGTCATGCCGATGGGGGAAGCGTCCGCTATCTCGCTGGTGATCACGCAGACACCTGTGGCAAACTTCCCAAGCGCATCGCGCAATGAACGTGTGTCAATAGACATGGACTTCTCCTAATAATTATTCAATTAACCCAGCGCGCCCAAAATCAGCAGTCGACGCTTGGCGTTTCTTTCCAGTTGTTCGAGAATCTCAAACTCTAAAGAGCTCGCACCTGAAGCCTCGTTGGATTCCAGCCAAATTTGCAATTCAATCAGAAGTTCTGCCAATTTGGCATTGAGCGCTGTCAAGTCCGGAATCCTTATCGAAGGCGATTGCCAAGTACCGGCGTCTTCCAACTGTTGACGCAGATCGTTACAGCTTACAACGCTGAGTGCTTTAAGAAAGAGTCCTTGCATACCTCGGTTGTCTTCGTAAACGATATCTGCAGCGTCATCGGCTTGCTGAGCCAGCAGATCGCAACACATACCTACCACACCTGCCCCGCTTCTGACATAGGTGTCTCCAACGGCGGGGACGACTTTGGTATGCAGGACTCGCTTTAAGTTCTTGAGTATGATCTCATTATCAATGCGCACCGCGAGCCTCTCTTTGTGTGAGCAGTTTTTTTGCTAGAATATGTTCATGGGTGGTAAAGGGGGCCAGGCCGGCTACCAACATGATAGGATCATTGTTGTTCCCCAGCTGAAATTCTTTGGCAGCTGAGCCCCAGATCGCTAGACCCTTCACATGACTGAACATCTCCCACCAGGCCAGATCTGTGTGATCGATGGCGACACCGCTGCGAGATTGATAGATCCGTAGAGCCTCGTTGCGAGGTATCATACCTCCAACCCGATTCGGTTGTTTATACCCCCACATGGGGTCAATGGCCCAGGCGAGATCCTCTAACGGGTCACCGATATGCGCCATCTCCCAATCCAGCACTGCCGTGATTTCCCCTTCCTTCGTAGCCATCACGTTACCGGTTCGAAAATCACCATGCACCACTCGAACCTGCTCTGGTGGCCGTGGAGGATTGGCACGCAGCCAGCGTATCGCGGTTTGAGCAATGGGTTCAGGAGTCGGAAACTGGTTAATTACTGTTTCCCATTTCTTCAGTTCTACTTCCCAACACCGCTCTGGCGTTACTGGCTCCAATATCCGTGTTAAACCCAATTCCTCCGGATCGAAGGTGGCAAGCTTACCGAGGTAGTCAAAAAACTGTTCACCTACCTTCTCCCGAACGACGCCGTATGGGTCATCCGTCATAGGGTTGCTGGCCCGGCTTTTGGTAATTTCTGAAGTGACAATAAAAGGACGGCCCAGCCAGTGACTGTCGTTTTCCAGATAGAGCGCCTCGGGAACGGGTATGCCTTTTCCATGAATGGCTTCGAAGGCCCTGAATTCAGTTTCACCTTCGGTGTCAATTAGACCTGACTCGGCTTCGCGGCGCAGAATCATGCCCCGCTGTTGTTCTACCCCATTGGCAGACCAAGATACTTTCAGGCGGTAGGTTTGCCGGCTCGCTCCACCGAAGATTTGTCCGGTCAGGGTTACCTCAATGTTCTTCGCATCGGGCATTCTGTGCTGGAGGTATTGTGCAAATTGTTGTTCAAGTGTGCTCACAATATATATCCCTGCGTGATTAGACTGTCAGTACAGGCCTTTCAAGCCCGTCGGGGCGTGAGGTCCAAGGATCGCCTGCTCCAAAACGCCACTCCCTGTTTTAGTAGCTCCATCGGGTAAGCTCATTCTGACTTGAGCAAACTGCTGAACATGGAGGTAAAACGGCGGTTTGGACGTTGATATCTGGTCAACTTCCAGGCGGTCATATCCCACCGCCAACTCGCCTTTGTTCATACCATGACCCCATTCGGGGTGAAGATACCCTAAACCTGACATGTAGAATTTCTGCTTTAGATCGAACTCTATTGCGATGTTCTGACCTGCGCTGTCCTTCATGACCGCTTTGGCGTGGCGTAAATGTCGCAAGCCGGGTTCGAATTCCAGATCCCACGACAGTTCGTTCATCTTGCAAGCCTCACTCTCGCCAAGCCCACCGATGACCGCCGCCCAGTTCCAGGATTCGCCCGAGCTGTCCTGGCTGTCCGATAGCAACACCCAGCTATCATCAAAATTCAGCGGCGCCCAAAGCCAGAAGCTTTGAGGATCAACGTGCGGCGGCACTTTTTGAGGATCAGGCATGCCCACGATGTAACGTACCCCCCAAGAACGGTCCCTGGTGCCACGAACCGTCATCCCTTGTAATTCGTACCGAGTCCCTTGCACCTCGATCCAGCCTTCGTAATCACCGTTTTGGGTCAGCCTCGTGTAGTCGTAAAGCGTTCTGGGCCCTTGCCGTTTGGTAAAACGGGGTTCCTCTTCAACCGGGACTCTGCCCGTGAACGTCAAATCGGCGCTTATACCGTGTTCGTTTTCATCAACCACAATTCGCAGCTTCTGAAGTGGTTCCAGCACTTCCACACCCAAAGGACCAATGCAAGTATGCATCCGTTCCATATTGAGATGCCGCGACACTCGAAGATTGTGCTGGACTCCGTCAATCAATACGCTGAAGGCGCCGTCCATGATATTTAAGTTCGGGTAAACTCCCAACGCACAGGCAAAAAAGATGCTGCCATCGCGGCTGTAACCGTTAAACCAGTAGCGGTCATAGAAGTTTCTGTCTGTACCCGCGTAGGCAATAGGGTCCGCCGTCTGATGCACGGGATAGTCATCGTATTTGGTCAGCATCGTGCTCTCCGCTTCTTGTCTGGCGTTACGCGAGTTTGGTAGTGCCCAAAGTGCGGGCGTGATCGGTCAGAAAACGCTGTGTCGGATGAGCGCTGCCCACCATAATGTCGCGCAAGTAGCGCTGCATCGGGTTAGAGCGATAAGCAACAGATGGACTCATGACGTTATACAGAGTCAGGACAGCCTCCTGTATCTGCTCACCTGTTCGCGAGATCTCAACAAACTGAGTCATGGTTGAAGGGGGCACTTCGAGATCGTTAAAGAGGAAGCGCTCTGCTTCAAGATAACACCACTCCAGCTTGGCCCTGGTATTGTTCACTATGGCCTGAGCATTCGCCACCGCGGCTTGAACAAAGGGGTCTTCACTCAAGAGATCTTTGCTGCCAGTACGTTTTTTACCTTTGATCTGCTCACCAAATACATCGATCGCCCCTTGGCCAAAACCGATCAAAGAGGCTGAAATGATTCCCATGGCCAACAACGGGAATGGGTAACGGTACACTTTGCTGCGTGCGTCAAATGTATTGCGAAACAGCGGCGTTACCAAATGATCAGGGACGAACGCATTCTCCAGTTTGATATTATTCGAACCCGTACCCTGCAACCCGAATACATCCCAGTCGTTAAGGCTACTCCAGCCAGACCGAGGTGCAATAAAGGCCATTTGCTCCATCTCTCCAAATTCGTTTTCGGTCATGGCTCCCACAATGGCCCACTGGGCATGCGCACAACCGCTGGAGGTCGGCCAGGTGCCGTTGAGCAAGTAGCCGCCTTCAGTTGGCGTGGCCTTACCCGCTGGCGCGTAAGAGGAGGACAACAGGATATTGTTGTCTTCACCCCAAACAGTGTCACCGGCTTCGTCACTCATGATACCAACGATGTATTGGTGTGATCCCAACACCATCATTACCCAGGCCGCGCTGCCACTGCCGCGCGCCAACTCCATCAGTACGCGTACAAAGGTGAGCGGGCTGTACTCATATCCACCCCATTTTCTAGGCTGTACGATCTTGAAAAAGCCCGCATCGCGAAACGTTTGCACAATGTCTTCAGGCACTTCACCCGCAGCGTCAATCTCATCTGCTCGATTTCTTAACATTGGTAGTAGTTCTGTGGCGCGTTGGATCAATTCTTCTTCGCTGGGAATGTAGTCGGAAGGGTTGGACATAGCCGTTCTCCTGGAAAAATAGGGATCTTTTGGATTGTGTGGCGACTTCTTGCCCAGTTTAGGGTGGCCCAATTTAATTTGTCAACTGTATATTTATTTAAGAAAGTTAGTCCAACCGATCCTTCAATGCTTCATCATGAGGCGTATTTGGCTTAAAATTCAGCTATCTTATGCTGGAAAGAAATATGACTCACTCAACTAAACCCCGCCGACGTGGGCGCCCAAAAAGTGATGACCGATCCGTCAGTACTCGCGAAGAGATACTGGATGGGGCTCTGGCAGCCTTTGCTGAACTGGGCTACGACGGCATGTCGATGCGAGTGCTGGCGGCGCGTATAGGCATCAGCCATGGGCTGATACCGGCCCGCTTTGGTACTAAGGAGGCGCTCTGGAGGGCCGCGGTGGATCAGGGCATGGAGCGCTTGGCCGACAATATTGGTGACTTGAGCGATGTAGACACGGCGGCAGAGAAGCTTCGTATCGCGTCCTCGCATTTGCTGCTTTCATTGTGGGAATTTCCGGCGATTCTGCAACTTATTAACAGCGAAGGTTCACGGGATTCAGAGCGGCTGGATTATATCCTTGCCACGCCAGCTCATGAAAACATGCGCACTCGTTTGCAAGAGATTATTGACGAAGGCGTGGCGGCAGGTGAATTTCGCCCCGTCTCCGCTTCGCTCGTCTTTTTGATGATCGCTCACGGTGGTGGTGCGGCGCTTTGTCTGAAACCCCTTTCCACTAAAATCGATTTGCTTTCAACAGCGAATGACGAACAACACCATGAAATAGTCGCCAGCGTGGCAGATGTCGTCGTCCGCGGAATCAGCCATCAATCTCATTGATAGCTGACTTACAGAATATCAATTTCCCCCCAGCCTCACGGGCAGTACTCTAGTGTGATGAGCTGACACACGTCAGCGTCTGCAACACGGCTTTACGGAGTACCCCCCTGACATGACACACCAAGCTTTCATATACGATGCGGTGCGAACCCCTCGCAGTAAAGGGAAAAAAGATGGTTCACTGCACGAGGTCAAGCCTGTCGATCTCGGTGCAGGGCTGCTGACCGCCCTGCAAAAACGACACGATCTGGACACACGCTACGTTGATGATGTGATCATGGGCTGCACGACACCTGTTGCTGAACAGGGTGGTGTGATCACCAAGATGATTGTCCAGAACGCCGGCTGGGATGAGTCAGTACCGGGTCTGCAGTTAGATCGGTTTTGTGCGTCGGGGCTGGAAGCGGTTAACAGCGCCGCTCAGAAAGTGGCCTCTGGCTGGGAAGACTTGATCGTGGCCGGCGGTGTCGAGTGTATGTCGCGTGTGCCCATGGGCAGTAGTGGTGGGCCCATGACGGGCGATCCAGCCTTGCAATTCAAAAGTGGGTTTGCACCGCAAGGTATCGGCGCCGATACCATTGCGACCCTGGAAGGTTGGTCACGCGAAGATATGGATGCACTGGCCCTGGAATCACAACGTCGTGCTGCCCATGCTCGCGACAGCGGGTATTTTGCGGAATCCGTGATCCCTGTCAAAGATGTCAATGGCATCACCATTCTGGCGCAGGATGACTTCATCAAACCCCACACCACGGCCGAAGACCTGGCCGATCTGAGGCCTTCATTCGAACAGATGGGCACTCAGCTGGGCTTCGATGAAGTGGTAATGCGCAAGTACAACACCCTGGATCGCATCAACCATGTGCACACGCCAGGCAATTCTTCTGGCATCGTTGATGGCGCCAGTGCAGTGCTGATCGGCAGCGAAAAAGCAGGAAAAGACCTGGGTTTGGCACCCCGAGGTCGAATTCTGGCCACCGCGGTTCTGGCTACCGACCCGGTTATTATGCTGGTTGGCCCCGGCCCCGCCGCTAAACGTTGCCTGGATAAAGCCGGACTGAAGAAGTCTGATATTGATTTGTGGGAGATCAACGAGGCCTTTGCGGCCGTAGTGGCTAGATATATGAAGGATCTGGACATTAGTCACGACGTCACCAACGTGTGCGGTGGCGCCATGGCACTGGGTCACCCATTGGGCGCTACCGGCGGTATGTTGGTCAGCACCATGCTCGATGAGCTGGAACGGCGCCAGTTGAAGCGCGCGATGCTGTCACTCTGTGTAGGCGGCGGCATGGGAATTTCAACGATTATTGAGAGAGTATAAAATGAGTGTATTCAACTACCAAAAGGACGTCGATGGCATTGTGGTCATTACTATGGATATGACTGGCCCGGTCAATGCCATGAACGACGAGTATCGCGACGCGATGGCCGGCGTCGTAGAACGGCTGGAAAGCGAAGAAAACCTGACGGGTGTCGTTTTCGCATCCGCCAAGAAGACCTTCTTTGCTGGAGGCGACCTCAATAGTTTATTAGAGGCTCAGCCTGGGCAGGAACAAGCCTTTTTCCAAACCACGGAAAGTGTGAAATCACAACTGCGCCGCTTGGAAAAGCTGCCCGTACCCGTAGTGGCTGCGATCAATGGTGCAGCCTTGGGTGGTGGGTATGAAATCTGCCTGGCGTGTAATCACCGGATTGCCTATAACCACAATTCGGTTCAACTGGGTCTTCCTGAAGTCAGCCTGGGGCTGTTACCTGGTGGTGGTGGCATTGTCCGTTTGGTCAATCTTCTGGGCCTTGAGGTGGCATTGCCATATCTGCTTGAAGGCAAAAAAGTGAACGCTGAAGCGGCACTGAAAGCTGGCTTGATTCATCAACTCGTTGACGATTTACAAGACCTGCTTCCGCAAGCAAAGCACCACATATTGCGAAACAAGAATAACCAGTTGGCCGCTATACAACCCTGGGATATCAAAGGCTTCAAAATTCCCGGTGGCAATGCTAATCATCCTAAAGTTGCACAGCTTATCAGTGTCGCACCAGCTGGTGTAACCAGTAAAACTCGTGGCCTGCTGCCCGCCCCGGAAGCCATTTTGGACTGCGCAGTCGAAGCCACACGTGTGGACCCGGATACGGCGCTTCGCATCGAAAGTCGCGCGATGACAAGACTGGTTATGACGCCCGAAGCCAAGAACATGATCACCAGCTTCTTCTTTCAGATGAATCAGGTGAATGGCGGCAGCAGTCGACCAAAGGACATTCCCCCGAGCCAGGTAAGGAAATTGGGTATTCTGGGGGCTGGCATGATGGGCCAGGGCATCGCCTATTGCGCTGCCATGGCAGGGATCGAGGTGGTACTCAAGGATATATCGCTGGACGCTGCCGAGAAAGGCAAGGCGTATTCGGACAAGCTGTTATCAAAGCGGGTACGTCGCGGCCGTTTGGACGACGCTCGCAAAAATAAAATCCTCGAGTTGATTACTCCCAGCGCCAATGACGAAGACCTTCGAGGCTGTGACCTGATTATTGAGGCCGTGTTTGAAGTCATGAACCTCAAACACAAAATCACTAAACAAACCGAGCCGTTCCTGGCCGACAAGGGTATCTGGGGAACCAATACGTCGAGCCTGCCGATCACTCAACTGGCAGAGGTTAGTCAACGGCCTGAAAATTTCATTGGCATCCATTTCTTTTCCCCGGTCGATAAAATGCCTCTGATCGAACTGATCTGTGGCAAAGAAACAAGCGATGAAACCTTGGCCCGCGCTTTTGATTTTGCCCGCCAGATTGGCAAAACTCCTATAGTGGTCAATGACTCTCTACAGTTCTACACCTCTCGCGTGTTCTCCACTTCGGTTGATGAGGGCATCCGCATGCTTGAAGAAGGGCTGCACCCGACGCGAATCGATAATCTTGGTAAAGCCACTGGCTTCCCCGTTGGTCCCATAACCATGTCTGACGAAATCAGCCATCAGTTAACCTACAAGATGCTGTGCGACTGGAAGGAAATCGGAGTGTTTGGTAAATGGGGAGAGCAGGACCAACTCTTTGATGTAATGGCAACCATGGTCGACAAATTTGATCGAAAGGGGCGTCACCACGGGGGTGGCTTTTACGACTATAACGAGGACGGATCCAAGTCTTTGTCACAGGAGGTGCTGGAAACCTGGTACAAGCCCGAGGTAGACATTCCCGAACAGGATATCAAGGATCGTCTGCTGTTTCGTCCGGTCATTGAGAGCCTGAAGTGTCTGGAGTCCAGCGTTCTGAGATCTGTCGCGGACGGAAATATTGGCTCTTTATTGGGTATCGGTGCTCCAACCTGGACAGGCGGGTATCTACAGTTTGTTAACACTTACGGTCTGCAACGTTTTATTGATCGATGTTCCGAACTGCAAGCTCGATACGGCGAGCGTTTTAGGGCCCCGCTGATCGTATCTGCTACGCTGGCCGAAGGTCGAGAGTTCAACTGACCGAGCCGTACAGCAGGTCACAAGGAAAGGCGCTGCTATCATTTATCATGGCGGCGTCCTTTCCCAGCTTATGGTGATCCAGAGGGTAACTTTTTAAAAATTATGTAAGAAAATTTCACTTGGGTATATCAGTAAGATTGATAGTTCGATTCTGTAATACCCACTAGTTCAAGTTGAGTGTACATAGTATCGTAGTCTTACTATCGAGGGACTGTTACTATGGCGAAAGGCAAATCCAAGAACAACAGAACTATCAATTTCGACGTCCGTAACTTGGACGCTTTAACCACACAATTAAGGGCGAAAATCGGACCTAACCCTCTTCTGCCGCCCGCTGGCAGTATTTTATTCGACACCTTCAAGGATTGGGCATCTGGATTGGCTGGCAATCCCAGGTTGGTTCGGGATCTTCTGAAAGAGGCGGCAGTTGGCTCCTTTGATAATCTTCAACATCTCTTGAATCTAGATCACCACCCCAGTGACCCCAGGTTTTCCCACCCTGCATACAAGGAGAATTTGCTCTTCAGATGTCTTGCTAACCAATATTGGCTAACTCGGGAGGTGATCCAGAAATCCGTTGATGGGTCTCTCAGCAATGAAAAGTCAGCGAGAGCAAAGACGCTTGCCAATTTGATTGCAGAAGGAATGTCACCAACCAACTTCTTTTGGACCAATCCAGCCGCACAGATTCGTGCACTAGAAACCGGAGGGGCATCTCTAATAACAGGGCTTCGTCAATTTGTCGATGATGTAGTCAATAATGGCGCCATGCCTTCAATGGCCAAGAGCGATGCCTACAATGTTGGAAAAAATCTGGCAATTACAGAAGGTTCAGTCGTATACCGTAGCCCTGTCTTCGAAATCATTGAATACGCTCCACAGACTGAAGAAGTCTACGAGCGGCCGCTCTTGATAGGACCTTCGACAGTAAATAAGTACTACGCGCTAGATCTCGCGCCAGGGAAGAGTCTGGTGGAATGGATTGTTCAGAGCGGTTTTCGTGTTTATATGATCAGCTGGCGTAATCCTCAATCTGAACACAGGGATTGGAACCTGGAGACATATGTTTCATCTCTGAATGAAGCTTGCCAGGTGGTATCCGAAATCTCTGGCTTTCCTGATCTGAATCTTGCCGTAATGTGCGGATCAGGGGTTACTGCAGCGCTGATGTTAGCCTATCATGCGAAGAAGAAAGTTCGGTTAGTTCATGCTGTCACTTTTCTTGTTGCGGGAATCGATAGTAGCTATCCATCGCAATTTGCCGCGTTGTTGGATGAGAAATCGGTCGAAAGGGCGATTGAGCAAACTACTGAAAATGGTGTTCTTAGTGGACGTTCTCTAATGCGCTCTTTTTCAATGATGCGATCTCACGAGTTGATCTGGAACATGGGAGTTAACAATTACTTGCTTGGAAAAGAGCCGCCGGGCACCGAAGTTCTTGCTTGGAACATGGATGTCACAAATATGCCGGCTGGGCTCCATTCAGATCTACTAAAGAGTATGCTGTACCAATCTTTCACTAAGGGGGCAACCGTTAAGATCTTGAACGATACTGTCAGCTTTGAAGAAATCAATATAGACAGTTATACCGTAGGCGCGATGGCCGACGATACTGTCCCTTGGCAAAGCACCTACTACAGCATGCGTTTATTTCGAGGGAAAAAGCGCTTTGCTCTTGTTTCAGGCGGGCATGTTCAATGTATGGTTAACTCTTTAGGTCATCCGAAAGCATTTTACCGAATCAATGAAGGCTTTGACCCAAACGGACCAATCGAGGATTGGCTGAAGGAATCCGTTTTGATAAACGAAAGTTGGTGGCAAGATTGGCAGAATTGGTTGCTTGATCGCGCAGGAGATAAGATCCCCGCCTCACACAGCGCGGGCTCGAGGAAATATCCCCCAATATTGCCAGCTCCAGGAATATACGTAATGGAGAAAGGATAATGAACCAATCGGAAATGGTTAGCGTTTTTGGACATGAACTCTATGCTTCGCTTAGCGGGGATGGTCGTCCTTTACTGCTAATTAATGGGTTAGGCGGAAACCTTGAAAACTGGGAACCGTTGCGAGATGCACTGGATTGTAGAACACTGGCATTCGACGCCCCTGGTGCAGGGAGATCACCAAGCCCACGACTTCCTGTGCCTATACCTCGTATTGCACGCTTAGCCGTAGGACTGCTCGACGAACTTGGAATCGAAGGCGAGGTGGACGTGCTAGGTGTCTCTATGGGTGGGATCGTAGCGCAGCAAGTTGCAATTGCCTATCCGGAAAGAGTCCGAAAACTGGTGTTGGCGTCTACCACCTGGGGATTTGGTGGAATTCCAGGAGACCCGCGCGCATTTGCGACCTTAATGTCCCCACTAAGGTTCATCGTCCCAGGTTTGTTTAAGCACTCGACGTCAAAGATGGTAGGAGGCCGCACATCGCGGGATACTGAGCTTGCCGAACGTTATCGTGCCAGTCGTGTCAGGCCCCCATTCGGTGGATTCTTAAAGCAACTCTCTGTTGGAACCGCGTGGTCTACGTTATTTAGAGCTCATCAAATTGTGGCGCCGACTCTTGTTATCTCTGGAGACGATGATCCTCTAATTCCTCCGATCAATTCAAAGATTCTGTCGAAGGTCATTCCCAACGCAAAACTGGAAATTATCGAGGGAGCGGGCCATCTGGCAGTTGTCGACGAGATGCATCTGGTTGGACCCATGCTCGCGAAGTTTTTGGATCACTAATAAACTTGATTTGTTCTCAATATAATCAGTCTCCAAGGAAGGTCGAAGGTTATATTGAGAATAGTGACTCTTTTGAAGACAAAGTATGTGCCATGAGCGAGTGAATTCTCGATACGCTCATGGCCGCAAAATATCGTCAGGTCTGTGGCTTATGTCCCCAGTCGCTAAACTGCTGGTAGGTTTCTGCCTGCCAGTTCTCATCGTCGATAACGATCTCACCGCTGAGAATCTCGATGTCAAACCCTGATGGAGTCTTCATATAGAAGGAAATCGACTTTGCATTGGGGTGATGACCCATATCTGCAGTGACTTCAATGCCAGCCGCTTTTGCACGATCAAGTGCGTAACCCACATCGTCAAGAGACTCGACTTCTACTGCCATGTGGAAGAGAGTTTTGGGAGAGGGCATGGCAGCCGTCGCCAGGGAATGAAAACGACCGTTGGGCACGTGAGTAAATACGACGGTCACTTCGGGGCTTGGGCTGATGTAGCCTGAGAGTTTCAGACCCATTCTATTGATGTAAAAATCCTTAGAGAGCTCCAAATCCGGACCCACCGGTACGAAGTGACCCAGACCGAAATCTCCTGTAACAAATTTGCTGTGAATTTTGTTAGAGGAGAAGGGGTCGGTAGACGGTGCCATTTTGGGGCCGCAGAAAAATTCTTGCTGAACGCCATTGGGATCCTGGCAGTAGTAGATAGACTCAACTCGACGCTGATTAGCCAGCTGTGAGTCACCTTTGGTAACCTCAACGTCTCTCGCACGTAACTGCTCAACATAAGCCTCCAGTTCTGCAGGGTCTGTCAGTAACCACCCTGCAGCGATAATGTCGTCACGATCGTCTTTCTGCAAAAGAATGCGTTGTTCAAAGTTGTCCATTCGCAAGGCGACATGGTTTTCGTCTTCGCGACCGATTTGAAATCCGACGATTTCAGTGGCGAAGTGTTTCCAGGCGTGAAGGTCACTGACACCTAACACCAGGTATCCTAAATTTCTTAATGTTGCCATTGTTGGACTCCTCTTTTGAGACTACTAACTTACGGGAATTTTGGTCTGGAACATAATCAAGAAGTCAGACCGCTGGTATCGGTAACACCGATAACCATTGATGTAAAAAAGGTGGGCCGGATCTCCGGCCCCAATACCTTCCTGTAGGGAAGTGCGGAGAGTTGATGATTGCATCTGTGGCTACTGACTAAATCAACTTGCTATTTCGACCCTGCCAATACTGATCTCGGATCAGGCGTTTGTAGAGCTTTCCAGTGTCGTGACGAGGTAATTCGCTGACAAAATCCACCTGTCGAGGCGCCTTAATGTGAGACAGATGTTGTCGGCCGTAGTTGACGAGTTCTTCGCTCAGTCTCTCGCCAGCTGTATGACCTGCTTCGAGTTGAATAACGGCCACAACTCGTTCGCCCATATCCTCATCGGGTGCTCCAATGACAGCCACATCAGCGACTTTGGGGTGGGCGATGAAGAGATCTTCGATTTCCTGGGGATAGACATTGACGCCACCTGAGATGATCATGAAACTCTTTCGATCGGTTAGATAGAGATAGCCCTCTTCGTCGACCCGTCCTACGTCACCAAGGGTTGACCACCCATGTTGGTTGTGTGCTTCTGCCGTTTTTTGGGCATCATTGTGATAATGAAATTGCGGGCCGTCCTCGAAATAAATCAAGCCCTCTTCGCCGGGAGCAACCGGTTCACCTTCGTCGTTGCAGATATGGAGCTTCCCCACAACTGGGCGGCCCACTGAGCCGGGGTGAGAGAGCCACTGCTCTGAGTTGATGTAACAAAGTCCGTTACCCTCGGTGCCAGCATAAAACTCATGAATGATGGGGCCCCACCAATCGATCATCTGTCGTTTGGTGGTGGCGGCACAAGGAGCACCAGCGTGCACAACCGCTTCCAACGAGTTGAGTTCATAGTTCTGCTTGGTGGCCGACTCCAGCTTTAACAGCCGCTGAAAATGGGTTGGCACGAATTGTGCACTTTGAACTTTATAGCGTTCAATGAGCTGTAGAACCTGTTCATCGCGGAACTTCTCCATGACCACGACGGTGCCACCGAGTCGATGAATGCCCATACACCAACGAAGAGGTGAGGAGTGGTACAGTGGCGCTGGTGACAGATAGACGCAGCCTGGTTTGAGTTTAAGCACCTGCGTCATGACCTGATGCAAAGGTGTAACGGCGTCGATGCCGGCCTCAGGCAAGGCGGGTTTAATGCCCTTGGGTCTGCCGGTGGTGCCGGATGAATAAAGCATGTCGCTGCCGGCGGATTCATCGGTAATAGGTCGTGCCAGGAACTCTTCCAGACTGGCCTCGTAGTTCTGGTATGGATCAATGGCACCATCTAGCATATACAGATGGACGTGGGACAGGCGTTCGGCCAGCGGTGCGGCAATGTCCGTCATGGCGGCAGACGTGATCAACAGCTTCGCCTCTGAGTCCTCGATGATATAGGCGGCCTCATCGGCGTTCAGCTTCGAAGAGATGCCCACAAAGTACAGTCCGCTTCTTTGCGCGGCCCAACAGGCTTCGAAATAGCGAGGATGGTTTTCCAACAAAATCGCAATGACATCACCGCGAACCAAACCCTGTGCACGGAACAGTTGAGCGAGCTGGTTAGAGCGATCATCCAGTTGGCGATAGGTCAAGGTTTCGCCACTGTCCGCCATAATAACAGCGGCTGTATCGGGTGTTGATGCCGCGTATTGACTTGGGTGCATAATTCCGTCCTGTAGTTGTCCGATTATTTGGGAATGTAAATGGCCTTTTGTTGCATAAACCCAAGCAGTCCAGCCATGCCATTCTCAACGCCGATACCCGATTGTTTGTGCCCGCCAAACGGTGTGGAAGCAGGGAGATAGAGATTTTCGTTAATCCAAACGGTGCCAGTATCCATGCGTTTAGCAAGGGTCACGGCTTTCTGCGTGTCTTGTGCCCAGATCGCACCGGCAAGGCCGTATTTGCTGCTGTTAACCTGCTGAATAAGATCGTCCTCATTGTCGAACTTAATTAGCGGCAAAATTGGACCAAACGCTTCTTCAGTGACAACGCGACTGTCGTGCGGTGGATTGTCAACGAGGGTGGCAGGAATAAAGTAACCTTCCTGATTTTCTGGTTGGTAGCCGGTCAATAGCGTGAGTCCCTCTTTCTGGGCGTGTTCTAGTAACGCTGAGACGCTACGGTATTGACGTTGATTTTGAATGGGTCCCAATACCGTATCGGGCTCGCTACCATCTCCCATTTTGGATGCCTTGGCAATTTGATGGAGTGCATCACGCAAGGGCTCATAGATGTCAGCGTGGATGTATAATCGTTTGGTGGCAACACAGATCTGCGCACTGTTAAAGAAAGCGCCAAAAAAAATCTGCGGAGCAACCTTTTCTATGTCGACGTCCGGCAGGACAATGGCAGCGTCATTGCCGCCCAACTCCAATGTCATCCGTCTCAGGCTGTCGGCGCCGGCGGCCATGACCTGTTTGCCTGTTTCGGTGGAACCAGTATAGGAAATTTTGTCGAAGCCCGAGTGAGAGGTTAGAAAACTGCCAAGGCCGTTACCACTGATGACGTTAAAAACACCTGCAGGGAAAACATCGCGCAGCAGTTCGCCGATTCTCAACAATGTCAGCGACGTTGTGGGAGACGGGCGTAGTACGAGAGTGTTGCCGGCTACTAATGCTGGGCAAATTTTCATGGCACTCAACGTGATGGGGAAGTTCCAGGCGGGGATTGCGCAAACCACGCCCAGGGGTTCGTAGTGGACTTCCACCCGGCGCACATCCGAGTCTTCGGTGACCAGTACTTCCGGGGTCATGGCTGCAAAGTCATCAAAGTACTGAATGGCGGCCTGCAACTCCATCATACAGCCTTGCAGTGGTCTTCCATGTTCTAAAAGGAGGATCTGTGCAAGCTCTTCAATATTTGCTTCCAGGATTCTGGCGGCTTGTTTGACCAACGACTGACGTTCTTCGATGGTGGTCGTCTTCCATTGTGAGAAAGCCGATCTAGCGCAGGCGATGGCCTCATCAACCTGTGTTTTGGATGCTTGCGGCGCGTTGGTGCAGACTTCACCGGTGGCAGGGTTGATCACGTCCATGGTTTCGGCGCCAGCCAATGCAGCTCCGTTTACTGTCATGCTGAATGTTCTGTTGAGATCCACACGAATTCTCCTGAATTGGGTTTAAATACGAGCGTTACAGCGCCATGCCACCATCGAGAGCGACAATGGTACCGGTCTGATAGCTGCCAGAGACCAAGGCAATAAGTGCGCGGGCGATATCGTCGGGATGCCCAATTCGCCCGACAGGAATCTGCTGGGAAACCGAGTCGAGGGTAGAGGGGTCCTCGGTGATCCACGCGGACATTTTGCTGGGGAAGAGACCCGGCGCTAGCGCATTGACCAAGATATGGTCGCTCGCCAGTCTCTTGGCCAGAACTTTGGTCATGTGGTGTAATGCCGCCTTACTGGGGCCATAGGCAAAAGAGTCCGGTGTGGTGTGAACGATCCCTCCGATAGAGCCCGTATTGATAATGTGAGAGGGACGCCCGGCGGTCGCATTGGCTTTGAGTTGTGGCAACAGTGCCTGGGCCAATAGAAAAGGCGTCTTGACGTTAAGTGCCATAATGTCGTCGAAATGGCTGCCGGGGTAAGTGCCCAATGGCGAATGGGCTGTCATACCGGCGTTGTTGATGAGAATCGACAGTTTTTCGGTTCTGGAGATTAATTTGGTGACGAGTATGTCCAATCCCTCTTCACTAGAAAGATCAGCACTGATGAACTCGGCGGTTGGTGAGGTGCGGATGGTGTCATTGAGTTCGCTGATTTTTTGTTGGCAGTTTTCGGGATTTCGACCGACCAAAATCACTCTAGCACCTGCCAACATCAGGCTCCGCGCCATCATCAATCCAATGCCACTGGTACCACCGGTAATCAGTGCGGTGCGCCCTTCAAGGGAAAACAGCGAGTTAAGACAGGTTTTCATATTTTCACTCTCCAAAATGAATCAGTCAGGCGCAGATCACATTGATAACGGCTTGCCGTTTTTCGCTTTCCACAGCGTGAAGGCCACGTTTGAGCGCAGGCACTAGTTGGTCACGATGGGTGACTACTTCACCGTAGCCACCGGAGGCTTCTGCATATTTTTCAAACGCAGGAGAAGGACCAATATCCGCCATGTCGATGCGGGAACACTGGGCAAGGTGTCCGTCCGGATACACTTGCTTTGCTGTGAAGTCCACAGCGTTCCAATAGGCGTTATTGCAGATCAGCGTCAGTACGGGAGCCTCATATTTCTGGCTGGCCTGATGGCAGGCGGTGGGGTTGGTAAAGGTGTAGCTGCCGTCACCAATGGCGACGATGCTGGTTTTTTCCGGGGCCTGGATTTTGGCGCCAACTGCGGCTGGCAGTGACCAGCCCAGTCCGCCACTGGCCGGCATCATAAAGTAAGAGCCGGGCACTGATAGATCCAGTGCGGCGGGTTGCGCGAAATATTCATTGAACAGCAGGCAGTCATCGTGCAGAATTTCGGCAAGTGCCTCACTCAAGAACATATAGTCCATAGGCCCTTGATTCGAACGTGAATCTGCAAAGATTTGTGACCACTGGTTTTTAGAAGCGGCCGATAGGGATTCCAGCCGTTCTCGCCGTTTTGAATCAACGGCCTGATCTCGGCTTTCCAGCTCCCTTAGCAGGGCACGCAGCAATGGCAGACTGGAGCTGGCAATTGAGAGGTCACTGCGGTGCGAGCGCATGGCGTAGGTGCTGAAGTTGGGATCGACGCCGCACTGTGCAATAAACACGTCCTCATTGGGGACCATCACTTGTGGCAACCAGGGCACGTCGGACTCCAGAAAACAAAGTACATCGGCCTGTTCGAATACAGGATGAACTTTAAAACCCAGATGGTAGGGGTGGTTATGTGGCAGGTTCATATAGCGAGCCAGCTCTTCCACATACCCAATTGCAAAACGCTCACAGATCTCCGCCAGTAATTCAACGGCAGCGGGATCGGCGCCGACAGCAAGTGAAGAAATAACCGGTAATTCTGCTGCCATCAGTTTGTCGGCCAGCAGGCTGATGGCCGTTGGATCTGGATAGGTTACTGATGGAACGGTTGCCACGCGAGAGTTTGTTGGAAAAAGTGGCTGAGGCATATCTTCCGCCAGCACTTCACGAGGCAATGTCAGATAGACAGGGCCTGTTGGCTCTGTTTGGGCCAGGGTAAAAGCACGATGCATCACATCGTTGACTTGCAAGGGGTCTCTCAGCTCATAGTCCCATTTGACGGCTTCACGAACCAATGCGTGTTGGTCCATCATCTCCTGCCCCCAATTGG
Source organism: Pseudomaricurvus alkylphenolicus (assembly GCF_011683955.1). Lineage (GTDB taxonomy): Bacteria > Pseudomonadota > Gammaproteobacteria > Pseudomonadales > Cellvibrionaceae > Pseudomaricurvus > Pseudomaricurvus alkylphenolicus. The sequence continues at coordinate 262,629 of NZ_JAAQPI010000004.1, read as the reverse complement.
TCCGGTTGTCTCGGGCGCCGAGCTTGCCTCCCTCCAGGTAGGGTGTACGACCAGCAGCGATAAAGAGCGGAATACGTTCTACGCCGGCATTAATGATGCCACAGGCTGCGTTGGCGGTGCCGACGTTGACGTGAAACATAGCCGCTTGCATCTGGCGGCTGGCAAGGTAAGCGCCGTGGGCCATACCGATGACCAGGTTCTCGTGGGTGCCGAGAATTGGACGAGGGTATTGTTTGACATCCTGCCCACTGGCCTCAATGCGGGCATAGGCTTCTACCAAGGGCGCAAAATCCGTTCCAACATTCATAAACAGGTAATCAATACCTGATGACTTTAGGTAGAGCAGATACGCTTCTGCCACGGATTGATCGGAAAACTCATCAGCCATGAACACGTCTCTCCAGCAAGATTAGAGCAGGTATAGTGTCATCGACTTGACGGACGCCCTAATCAATATTCCATATGTCTGCTATCGGAGAGGCGGAAGAAGCCGCTGGCGGGAGTGGGGACTTTGCGACTATTCTTAATTGGTGTGATAATCCGACCATACAAGTAAACGACATAAACTCGATTATGGTTAATCCAGTAAAGAATTTGCGAGCATTGGATCTTAATCTACTGCCGGTGCTGCGTTCCCTGATTCAAACCAAAAGTGTGTCCAGAACGGCCGAGGTTCTGCACATGAGTCAGTCGGCGGTCAGTGAAGCCCTCAAACGTATTCGCCTGCAATTTGAGGACGAAATACTGGTTCGTGCCGGTCGCAGTATGGTGTTGACGCACTTTGCCGGAACTCTGGAACCGAGACTTGCTCGTGCGTTGTCGGAAATCGAGAGCATGACTCAGCCGCAGGAGTTGGAGTTAGAAACGCTACGTCGCGAACTGGTGATTGCCACAGCGGACAATGTAGTGGCGACGCTGGGGTGTGGCTTGCTGGCGGATTTATCTGAACATGCCCCTAATGTACACGTTAAATTTCTGGACCTTCAAGATCTCGACATTAATGCGCTTAAACGGGGTGATTTGGATTTAGTGATACTGCCTGAAGGCTTTATTGACGAGCCAGAGCTGCACCACTTGGAACTGTTCCAAGAGGATTTCGTGGCTATTTCGCGAAAAGGACTGTTCAATGCAAATTTGTGTCTGACGGAACAAGATTTGCGTGCAGTGCAGCGAATTGGTTTTTGTGGTGATACGACTCTGGGATTACGGATCATCGGACCCACAGAGCCAGAAGACAAAGAGCAAATTATGATCCCACAACTGACACTTTTGCCCTATTTTGTTGAGCAATCCGAAGCTGTTGCTTTGGTTCAACGCCCTGTCGCTGAGCGATTCACTCGCTATTTTGCCATCGATATCCATGAAATCGATTTGGGGCTGCCTACGGTTAAGGTTTGCGCATACTGGGCAGAGGTTCATCATAACGACGAATTTCATCACTGGTTTCGAGATCGACTGGTCGATAATCTGGCCTGCGATATTCGCTATTGTGCCGAATGATCAAATAGGATGTTGCTGGAAGCGTTATGTCTATGCAAGAAAAGTTCTGCGGCCACTGCGCCACTCCACTCACCAGGGCGGTTCCAGCGGGAGATACGCACTCCAGGCTGATGTGTGACAGGTGTGGTCATATTGTTTATCAGAACCCCAAAATTCTAGTGGCCTGTCTTGCATTTTGGCAGGATCGCGTCGTTTGGATGAGGCGCGCCTGTGAGCCCCAGCGAGGTAGTTGGGCCATACCGGCGGGATTTATGGAGAGCGACGAAACACCGCAGCAAGCGGCTGCGCGGGAGCTAAGAGAGGAAACCGGCGGCGTTGTCGACCCCAATCAGCTCGAGCTGTTCTTACTGGGCTCACTGCCTGAGATCAGCGAAGTGTACCTGGCATTTCACGGGCCGTTACTTTCACCGCAACTTAACCGGGGCGAGGAATCTTTGGACGTTGCTCTTTTTTCCGCAGAGGAAGTTCCCTGGAAAGAGTTCGCCTATCCAGTGGTACAGCCATCTCTACAGCAGTTTTATATCGATCACCAAAGCCGACAATACGGTGTCTACCAAGCGACCTATGGAGCAGGGCAACATACCTTTTCCCGTATCGGTGGCTCAGAAGAGGGAACATAGACTCCGTCAGGGTCCCAAAGCATCAATCGGATCGATATTTACTATCTAGAATATTGCATGGACGTGAAAGCGCTCGTGAACAAGACTAGACGGTGAGACAAGTTGTGATTCGGGATTTTTGCCAATAACCGATCGCTCTAATAATGAGCCTGTTGTCTCCTTTCTGATATAAAAAACCGTCATAACCCACGAGGGAGAGATCATCATCATGAATGCGTTCGCATTAAAAGCCCTGCCCCTGACCTGCGCTATAGCTCTGGTTGGAACATCAACCCAGGCCATAGGGCAGTACACCCTGGAAGAAATTGTAGTCACCGCACAGAAGCGGACGCAAACTCTGCAGGAAGTCCCCGTTGCGGTATCCGTGGTTAGCGGCGATAACATGACCAAAAACAATTTGACGGACCTTAACGTGCTCGCCGCTAAGGTACCCACCGTCAAGATCGCACCAACGGCCGTCGGTGAACTGATCAATATTCGTGGTTTCGGCTCGGGCAATAACGTTGCTTTCGAGCAAGCCGTATCCACCTTCGTGGATGGCAGCTACCGCAGCCGTGCAATCAGTCGTCGCTTGGCCATGTTTGACCTGGAGCGTGTGGAGGTGCTCAAAGGTCCACAATTGACCTATTTCGGCGCCAATGCCACCGCTGGAGCGTTCAGTCTAACCACGCGAAAGTCCAATCCCGGTGACGATAGTCAAGCAAACGTGAATCTGTACTACGAACCTGAATATGGCGACTACAATATTGACGTTGGCGCTTCTCTTGCTGTCACCGAGCAACTCTCCGTTCGACTGGCGGGTCGTTTGTTTGGCAGTGATGGCTATTCTGAGAATCAAACCAGCGGCCAGGAGGGCCCAAGTAATGACGATCATTCGGTCAGAGCGTCCTTCGCTTGGGAGCCCACGGACAGCTATCGCATGGACTTCCGCTGGGACAATGGTGAGTTGGATGTCAGCGAGGCGGTACCGTCAGAAATCGTCTCTTGCGCGTCACCAGAAGGCGGTCTCCCATCGTCACTACTGTGCCAGGGGTTTCTGGCATTGGGCGGTGAAGATCGCATCGACTACAACAGCTACGGCACCAGTGCTTTCTTCAAAGCTGAGTTCGACGAAATTGAATGGAGCAACCGTTGGGAGCTGGAGTCTGGAGGTGCCATCACCGCAGTGAGCAGCTTCTATACCCATGAGAGCGAACGCCTGGCGGACCCGATGCCAGTGAACCTGCCCAATAGCCTGGGATTAGAGGGCGGATTTTTGCCTGCGTATGTGGGTGAAGAATTTGACCAGTTCTCACAGGAAATTCGCTTTGAAACCAGCATTGGCGATCAGATTGATCTGATGGTGGGTGCCTACTACCTCAACAGCGATTTGGAGCTGGAAAACGGCGTGGCGTTTAATTTCGTGACCCCAGAATTATTGGGACCACTCGGTGCCCTGTGGATCCCTGGCTCGGGCTATGCGCTCAATACTGATCAGGAGCAAGAGCTGAAGTCCGTTTTTGCGGCGGTGGATATTCAGTTGTCGGATGCGGCGCTGTTGAGTTTGGGACTGCGTTATTCCGAAGTGGAGAAAGAGGCGTCGCGCATTAATATCCCTGTGGTGTGGTCTGACAACGTGCCAACACTCGATTCGGCGGTACCGCTAGAAGCTGTCTACGGAACTCTGCCGATTCCATATCCCGTGGTCATCCCTCTGCCGGGATTAGCCCCAATCACCAACGACGCTGAGCTCGCCGGTTTTATTCAAGGTGCAGTGATCGGCGGCAGCCCGGCGCAGTTTGCAGACACCACGCACAAAGACAGTGGCTTTATGCCATCGGTGAACTTTTCTTACGATATAACTCCGGATGTCATGGCTTACGCTAAGTTCTCCCGCGGTTTTAAATCGGGTGGCTTTGGGTTCTCAAACATACCGGAAACCTTCGACAAAGAAGAAGTGACAGCCTATGAGGTGGGCATGAAGGCCACGTTGCTGGACGGCGCCATGTTCGTTAGCCTGGCAGCTTTCAGCAACGAATACGACGATCTTCAGGAATCTGGTAATACTGTTTCTCCCACTGGCGCAGTAGTCACATTTGTGGATAACGTCGGCAAAGCCAAGTCCGAAGGGGTAGAAATGGCGGTCACGTGGAGAGCTTCCGAGCGAGTGACTCTTAGTGCCGATGTTGCCTGGCTGGACGCGATTTATGATGAGTGGGTGGATGCGCCTTGCGATGAGGTTAACAAAGCACTGGGTACCTGTGACGATAACGTTGCGCAGACCAATGATCTGTCGGGTGAGAATCGACCCTTTAGCCCCGAGTGGAGCGGTACCCTTAGCGTGAACTACGAAATGCCGTTGGGTGAGGGGTTATTGAGCATTGAGCCAAGTGTGGATTTCTCCAGCGGTTACGACACACTTGCAACTTTGGAGCCCATATCCTACCAGCCAGGTTATGAGAAGCTAAACCTGCGAATTGGCTACGAGTCTGCAGCTGGCGATTGGACCATAGCGTTGATCGGTAAAAACCTGAACGACGAAGTGACATCCGATTTTCGTCAGTTATTACCAACCTCTCCAGGTTCCGGCTCTTTGGTGCCAAATCCGCCGAAAACCATCGCCATTCAGTTTGGGATGAACTTTCAATAAGATCTCTGTCGATCTGTCAATACGAGAAACGCTGTTAATAAAGCAGCGTTTCTCTACCATTTTTCAAATTGGTTGGCTCAATTAGATTTAATTCTTTCTTCCTGGCTAGAAAAGCCGTTCACTTCATACGAATAGCTCCCCTGAAAGGTTTTGAGAGTTCGAAACCTTCAAATATACCTACTGCAAAGGCCTACGGTGATAGTGGCAAGACAGATCAGTGCTTTGGGGGGGGGATCCAATTCTCTGCTTCGCTCGCCGCAAAAAAGCCGGCTGAGAATCTTTGATTATGATCGGGTTTTCTGGAATATCTACTATCTGAATTTCTTAGAGTACTTGTACAAAGCATAAAAAATAAAAAAGAGGGAGACCTTCCGAGTTTTGTCTCGGATCTTTCTCAAATTTTTGATGTTACCGATGTGCTGGCCTCACAAAATGAAGACATAAATAATGATTTAGGCTAAAAGGTGGATGGACTTACTTTTTGGGAGTTAGGGCTCTTAAAGCTACTGCAGAAGGGATACTCCAACTAGAGGCCATCGGAAATTCTCTTTGTCTCTCGGGCTACTATTAAATGGCACCTGTTCATATTTATGAAAACTCGATGTAAGTAATAGGACAGAAGCGATTAACGTTGCTTGTGAAGCTGGTATTTGATTACCAAAGCGTATATCTCATAGTATGTACCATGTTGATGATGAAAGACGTGTTTGGTAATGATTCCATTTATCATGGAATATGCAAATAGATTAGTATTCTGACAGGGTTGGACGTTGGCCTGATCCAACCCCACAATTAATAAGGCTGTATGGCCGCATACTTGCGCATACCTGTCTTTGTGAGAAACGGCGGCTCTATGACATACAACGGACTTTCATTAACGAATAATTTCATGGAGTTTTCCGATGTAGGAAAGTCGGAAACGGGTAGCAAGCGGGAATTCAGCGGCGACTATTCGTAGCTTAGGGATGTCCGCTTCGAAAATTGAGTACAACGGAACCAGTGTTCTTACGCGTACGAAATAAGCCCGAAAGATCATCCCTGGATTACATCGGCTCATTAAGGCGAAGTGGTCGAATAGGGAGATGACACAAATGGCTTCGTGTATCGAATCACAGTCATGTATGGAGCCCGTGGCTGGCGGTCACCTGGAGTAAGAGTCTTTGTTGTGACTCGAAGGTGGGCGATCTGATAGTCTTGCCGAGGTATTTATCTGTAAGCTTTTTGGACTACTAACCTGCGTAGGTTTTTTTGAAGTGAGGATTCCATTTTTGAGATAGTATGCCTGTTCAGGTCCAGCCTCCGATGCCATTTCTTCTCAAATCTAGTTCATGCCCTTTGCGGTACGGCATCTGCCAGGTGAATATGTAACCTGCGTCAATGTAGCTTGGTTATTGTGTCATCTCTGACGGTTTTCAGAAAACAGTAGGGCTTGATTAGTATCAACTTTCTGGGCTTGTAGCCACCACAGCACACAAACCCGGTCCAGTGGCGAGCACCTATTGTAAAGCCCACCAGTGCCAGTACAACTGCGGTCAAAAACATCGGTGGTTTTACAGCGGGTCTTTTCACAAGGGTTGAATGATGGTTTTCTTAGGTTATAGAAATCTATCACTTTCGTGGATCGTAACGACAGAAAATTATCTGATAACTCTCCAATAACTGTCTCCAAAGTTGAAAGAATCCTTCTCGATTTTCGTCCCGGTGATCCCAACAAAGCCGTAGATGGAATACTGACTTTTATTACGAAAACCCATCCCGCGCCAATCCAAAACTTTCGAGTGATTTTTTCAATACGCAGAATGTGAATCAGCGATTCAGCACCGGCGGTCAACAATGCACTGGTAACCAAAGCCCCTGAGGCTGCCGACACGCTCCACACGCACAAGCCACTGTGTCAGTTCCCTGAACTGGCCAATGCCGGCGACGTAAACGAACTGGGCCGAATCCGACGAGCCCTTCGCGGCCATCCGCAAAGCCGTACTCGCCAACATGATTGAGTTGGCCTAACCCGGTGTAAGGAATCAAGATGCTGACGGTAAAAGGATTTACGTTAAGGTCCTTGGCGATATCCGGTGTGATTGTACTGTCTTACACGGCCTATAGTCTGGCAACACGCCACTGGACGGCGTTTGCCTATGTGGGCGGTTATGAGCCCAAGCACAAGAGGGTGCTTGGGCTATGAGTGTGGGCTGAATTGTGAGGATGGACGGTGTGAAAAAATGGTGCAGTAGAGTGTGTTCAAGTGGGCAAGGCATGCGCAGAAGGCGTTGAAATCCGAAGGGCTGCTTTGAGTCAAAAGATGAGTCACTTAAATTTTTAAGATGTCAGGTTAGGTTAAATTGGCATAGATTAGCCATTTTTATATAACCAAAGCTCGCATTGGCTCAATGCCGTCCTCTGGGCTCTATTGAGCTGAGCCCACAAACCACGGGCTCTTCAATAGGTTTCTCACCTTTTTTCGTTGCCTTTCGCCTGGCTGAAATTTGATCAAAATGCCAGAGATTCATGGCGACTTAAAAACATATACTTTACTTAAAAAATTAAGTGGAGTAGATTTTATAAGCACGGCAGGGGTGTTCCCAGCCACAGATCCCAAAACGGCCATTGATAAGAAACACATAAGAAACCGCACAATTAAGAGGAGAGTTCCATGTCCCACTTTAAGCGCCTGGCGCTGGCGATATCGATCGCTGCCGCATCAGAATCCGGGCTAGCCTTTGAGCTGGAGGAAATTGTAGTTACCGCACGCCACCGGGCGGAAAGCCTGCAAGACGTACCCCTGAGTGAAACGGCATTCACGGCCAGCCAGATCGAAGACGCCAAAATCGACAGCGCTGGCGACTTTATCGCCATGACACCCAATGTCACCCTGGCGGAGTCCCAGAGTGCCGGTGTGTCGTTTATGACCATTCGCGGTGTGACCCAGGTACGCAACGGCGAACCACCGGTGGCGACGGTGGTGGACGGCGTTTTGCAAATCAATTCCCGGCAGTTCACTCAGGAGCTGTTCGATGTCGAGCAAATCGAAGTGCTCAGGGGCCCGCAGGGCGCGCTTTACGGCCGAAACGCCACCGGCGGGGCCATACTGATCACCACCAAACAGCCCACCAATGAAACCGAAGGTTATGTTCGTGTCGGTCTTGGCAAGGGCGATGAAACCCGGGTACAGGGTTCCATCAGCGGTGCACTGGTAGAAGACACCTTGATGTATCGATTGGCTGCCAGCTATGTGGACCGCGACGGTTACCTGGACAATGACTTTCTCGGCACCGAAGTGGATCCGTACGAAGACACCACCATTCGCGGTTTGTTGAAGTGGCACGTCAGCGAGAACCTGACCGCCGACCTGCGGGTAAACCTGGGGCGCACGGAATCCGGTGCCATCAACTTTCAATACCAGCCGGCGTTGTTTGATCCGGGCCAGCCCTGTTTTACCAACAACGCACTGGCGTTTGCCGGGACCTCCGACGCGGATTCAGTCAGTCGTGATTTCTGCGCCAACAACGAAGGCGAGGGCGAACGGGATATCGATGAAACCTCACTCAAACTCGAATACCTGGCCGGCGCCGTCAGCCTGACCTCAATTACTTCCTGGAACAAAGTCGAAGAATATACGGGTGGTGATCAATTCCCCTATACCGCAGCCACCGGAATTTTCGGGGTATTCGACGGTACTCAGACTCAGTACGCTGAAATCGAGGCCTGGAGTCAGGAATTCAGAATCACCTCCATTGACGACAGTGCACTGCGCTGGATGTTGGGCGCTTACTATCTGGAGACCGAGCGCTTTATTTCTACCACCACGGGTATCGACAATCGTCAGGGCATTACTCGAATTGAGCGTCGCCCGGCATTTACGGACGCCGAGAATCCCACGTTATCTTTCCTGGCGGATGACAATGACAACACGGCCTGGGCAGTATTCGGCAGCCTCAACTACGACATCACCGAAAACCTTGAAGCCGCCTTTGCCTTGCGCTATGACCAGGACGAAAGACGCCAGAGGGTCTCTGAGCACAATACGTCGGGTTTGCCAGGCGTGGAGAACAAGGAAGAGTTCGACAAGTGGCAGCCCAAGCTGACGCTACGCTACCGGATCAACGAAGATATGCAGGTCTACGGCTCCTGGGGTGAAGGTTTCCGCAGTGGTCAGTTTAACCAAAATGGTGTGGGCGTTGCGGCAGCCGGTGCCGGCTTGATCGGCGTGGGTGATGTAGTGGACCAGGAGGAGACAGAAACGCTGGAAGTTGGTTTTAAATCCGAGTTCGCTGACAACAGCATCCGGCTCAATGGCTCCATCTATCACACTAAGGTGGATGGGCAGCAATACTTTGTGTTTGTCGGCGAGGTTGGCGCGCAGGTATTGGTGAATATCGACGAAGTCGAAATCTCGGGTGGAGAATTGGAACTCTTGGCGCACTTAAGTGATAACTTCGATGTGTATGCCGGCATTGGCTATACCGACAGTGAAGTGACCGAGTACGGCCTGAATCCATCGGCAGAAGGTAATGAAGCCCCCTACGTGCCCAAGTCGACGTTTAACATTGGTGGTCAATACCGATTCGCGATTACTGACAGTCTGAATGGCTTGGTCCGGCTGGATTACGAACATCGTGGCGGCCAGTACTGGGACCCCGAAAACAGCTCCAAGCGCTCGTCGTTGAGTCTGGTTAATGCCAGAATCGGTGTTGAATCCGCCGAGGATACCTGGTCACTGGTGGCCAGTGTCAAAAACGCCACGGATGAAGAGTACAACTCGGAATGGGTGTTGGGCGGCTTTGCTCACCCGGCACCCCCGAGAATATGGAATCTGGACTTCCGGTACAACTTTTGACCGGGAAGCCAATAGAGGCGTGTGATGGCGGGATGTTGTAATATCCCAACATCACACAAAACGGTGTAAGGCATGATCAAGGAATTACTGAAGAAAAAGGAACGCTACGCTCACGCGGTAGGTCCAGCCATTCGTGCTCGTCGTAAAGATATGGGCATGACGATGCAACAACTGGCCGACAAGTGCGAGCTGTCCAGTGCGTTTATTTCATTGGTAGAGCGGGGTAAAAGCAGCTTTTCTCTGGTGTCTCTGCAGTCCATCGCAGAGGCGCTGGAGGTGGAAATCGGCTACTTTATCGATGTGCCCGAAGGCGAAGGGCTGGTTCATCGAGCCAACAAGCCTGAGTACCTGGATATCGATCATCCGGTCAAGTATCGCCTGCTGAGCAGTCAGTTCCCCAATCAAAAGATGGAGCAGTTGATCACGGAGGTGCCCCCTCACTACCGTTTCCCTTATGTGAAGCGAGAGGGTGAAGGCTTTATCTACGTACTGGAAGGGCGTCTGGCCATCAAAATTGGTGAAGAAGAGACGGTACTGGACGAAGGTGACAGTGTCCATTTCGACTACCAAATGGGCGTGGATACAGAGAACCCGACAGACGCCTTGACGCGCTTATTGTGGTGCGGATCACCAGCCTGGTTACACCAAAACCTGTCGGAGAACTCCGACAAATGACTTGAATAGGTGTTCAATTGTCTGACGATAACTGCTGTGATAACAGTGACAACAACAGTGACAGTAGAGCCAGTAACACGGGCATAAAATCCATTCTCTGGATTAACCCGATTGGTGTGGGCGATTACGATTTTCCCATCGCCGAATACATTCACACCATTAAACAGCAGGATGTTGCGGTAGAGGTCGTGTCGTTGGCGTTGTCGCCAACTCCGCACCACCTCGAATACAGGACCTATGAAGCCCTGGTAGCCGGCGACATCATTAAGGCCACCCGTTACGGGGCAGAGAATCATTTTGATGCGATCGTGATTGGTTGCTTTTACGACCCATCACTGGAGGCGGCAAGAGAAATTTCCGGTTCTTCGGTGGTGGTTGCTCCCTGCCAGGCCAGCCTGCAATTGGCCGAGCATCTGAGTAATAAGTTTTCCATTATCGTCGGGCAAGCGAAATGGATTGAACAGATGTCGGAGCGAGTCAGTGCCTACGGTTGTGACTCAAAACTTGCATCTATGCGATCCATAGACATATCAGTTCCGGAGTTGCAACGCGACTGCCGCCTGACGGAAGACAGAATTATCCTGGCCGGCAAACGTGCCATTGAGGAGGATGGCGCCGAAGCCCTGGTGTTGGGTTGTACCTGCACGTTTGGTTTGTACGAACGGGTTCAACAGGAACTGGGCGTTCCCGTCATAGATCCGATTTGCGCCGCCTATAAATGGGCGGAAACCATGGTCGAACTGAAACACCGTTTTGACTGGTCCCCCAGCCGCCAGGGCAGTATGGCGCCACCTGATGAACAGGAGCTGAAGTCCTTCGGCTTGTTTCAAACGCAAGATTTGGTTGGTCACCGCGTCGTCATCTAACTGCCAACCAAGGCAATACTTGAGGTTTAAAAATGAAAATCTTCGATCTGCACGATTTCGTGGCGGAAGGCACCACCGTGGAAACAATTCTTGAATTGGTACCCGAGCATAAGAGTGTGATCTCCGTCGGAATGGCCAGCTTTTCTGAAGGAACCACCCATCCGGAAACGGATATGGCAACCCACGATCAGCACGAAATATCCTACATTATAGAAGGGCAAATGGATCTGCATCTGGATGGCCGAACGACCTCTGTGAAGGCCGGCCAGGTGGTCTGGCTGGAGGCGGGAGAGAAGCACGCCTCAACGGCACTGCAAGACAGCAAAGTGTTTTGGGTGCTTTGCGGTTAGACACATATAAACAGAGAGAGTTTTACTTATGCGAGCAGCGAGCGATGTGGGCGGTACCTTTACCGACCTGGTGTATTACAGCATTGATGAATCAACGGGCCAGAGTGGCGAGGTAAAGACCGCCAAGGCCGACACGACACCGCCCAATTTTGAACAGGGCGTTATGAACGCCATCGAAAAAGTAGGGCTGTCCCCTCGGGATCTGGACTTTTTTGCCCACGGTTCCACAGTGGTGATTAACGCGCTGACCGAACGCAAAGGTGTGAAAACCGCCTTGATCACGACCCGCGGATTTCGGGATGTACTGGAAATCGCCCGGGGCAATCGTCCCGACTTGTTTAACTTTAATTTTCGTAAACCCGCCGCATTTGTTCCCCGTTATCTGAGAGCGGAGCTGAATGAGCGAGTCGCCTTCAACGGCGAAACACAACAAGAAGTGGACCTGGCACCGCTTGCGGAACTGTTGGAGTATTTCAAGAGCGAAGGCGTAGAGGCGATTGCCATCAGCTTTTTGCACGCTTACATCCAACCGGCCAATGAACAGCGGGTGAAGGCACGCATCAACGAACTATGGCCGCAGGTTTCGGTTCTCGCCTCCCATGAGATCAGTCGCGAATGGCGTGAGTATGAACGTACCAATACCACGGTGTTGTCTGCCTATGTGCATCCCATTGCCAAAAAATATATTGAATCCCTGGAGGAAAAGCTGGCGAGGGGCGGCTTTGACGACAAGCCTTATATGATGCAGTCCAATGGCGGTATCTCCACGGTAGAGGCGGCCAAGGCGAATCCGATCACCATGGTCGAGTCCGGTCCTGCCAGTGGAATCTTTGCGGCGGCGTACCTGGGCGAGACTATCGAGGAAAAAAATCTGATTGTTCTGGATATCGGCGGTACCACAGCGAAGTGTACACTGATCGAAGACGCCGAGGTGAAAGTCACCACCGAGTACTACATCGAAAAAGACACCAAAAACCCCGGTTACCCGATACAGACGCCGGTGTCGGAAATTGTCGAGATCGGCAATGGCGGCGGCAGCATTGCGTGGGTGGATCAAGGCCGGAAGTTGCACGTGGGGCCCCAGTCCGCCGGTGCCATGCCGGGGCCGGCCGCCTATGGCAAGGGTGGTACCAAGCCAACTACCACTGACGCCAATCTGGTGCTCGGTCGGATTGATCCGGCCAGCTTTGTGGGTGGCGAAGTCGAACCGGATTGGAATGCTGTCGATACTGCGTTTGCACCGTTGATGGAAGAGCTGGAGTTGAGCAAGGAAGCGGTCGCCAGGGGCATTGTGCGTATCGCCAATGCCAATATGACCAATGCGCTGCGTCTGGTGTCCACCAATAAGGGCTATGATCCCCGCGATTTTGCCCTCATGGCCTTTGGCGGAGGCGGCGCCATGCACGCGGTGGCGCTGGCCGAGGAGCTCAAGGTGCCGCGAGTGATTGTGCCGGTCAACTCATCCGTGTTTTCGGCCTGGGGCATGTTACTGACTGACTTGCGCCGGGATTATTTACAGACTCGCCCAGGGCTGTTGAGCAACGAGCACACGGAGGCGATCAGCGCGGAGTTTTCCCGTCTGCGTGCCGAGGCGGAAGCGGACTACCGGACAGACGGTGTGGATATGACCAGCGCCGAGTTGGCTTACGAATATTTTGCGGATATGCGTTATACCGGTCAGGAGCATACTGTGAAGGTGTCGGTGCCTATGGAAAACGACCAGGTCAGGTTGGGCGATGCGATCGAGCAGTTTCATAACGCCCATGAAAAACGCTTTACCTATCGTTTGGACGCCGGTGTGGAAATCGTTAATTTTCATTTGGTCGCCAAAGTCCTGGTGCCGAAACCGGCGTTGGCCAAAAAACCGTTCACAGGTGCGCGCCTCGAAGACTGCGTGCTGCACACCCGCGAGGTGGATTTTGATCAGCACGGCATTCATAACGCGGTAATTTATGACGGTTTGAAACTCGAACCGGACATGGCGCTTTTCGGTCCTGCGGTGATTCAGGAGCCTTCCGTTACCCTGGTGGTCTCGCCGGGGCATCGGGTCACACTCGACGACTACGGCAACTATCATGTTGAACTCAACGTACGTCAGATACCACAAGGCTAAGGGAGACCGATCATGATTAACGACGTGTTTACAACCGAAATTATTAAAGACTCCATTGTGGCCTTGGGTGACGAAATGTTTGAAGCCATGGTGCGGACCAGCATGAGCCCTATCATCTACGAGACGACAGACTTCGCCGTGGGGGCGACAGATGCAGCCGGCAATTTGCTGGCACAGGGTAACGGTGTCACGGCTTTTCTGGCGACCCTGGATACTGCCGTACAGAGTCTGCTTACCCACTACGACATAGACAGCATCTACCCCGGCGACGTGTTTATTACCAATTCCCCCTACGAGGGAGGTGGTACGCACCTTTCCGATGTCGTGATTCTGGTCCCGGTTTTTCACAACGATCTGTTGATCGCCTGGACCGTCAACAAAGCCCACTGGACCGAAGTGGGTGGCGCGCAGCCCGGCAGTGTGTCAACGGTTGCTACCGAGATTTATCAGGAGGGCCTGCATTTTCGTTTCCTCAAACTCTACGAAAAAGGCCAACCGAACGCCTCCTTAATCGACCTGATACGAACCAATGTTCGCCTGCCGGATTCAACGATTGGTGATATGCATGCAGGAGTGGCTGCAGCCAACGTAGGGGCCAAACGAATTGGCGAAATCGTCGACAAGTACGGCTGTGAGTCGGTCCTGTTCGCCATGGACGATCTGCTGGACTATGGCGAACGAATGACTCAGGCCGAGTTGCAAAAGCTGCCCACGGGTGTCTATGAATCGGAAGACATTGTTGAGGATGATGGCCTCGGCAATGGTCCCTTCAAAATCCGCGTCAAGGTTACCATTACTGACGACAAGATGATCGCCGATTACACCGGGACAGACCCGCAGGTGCCCGGGCCAATCAATTGCTCCTATACCGGTCTGGTTACGGGGGCCCGCTGTCTGTTCAAGGCAGTGACCAATACCGACATTCCCGCCAATGGTGGCTGCTTTCGTGCGCTGGAGGTGATTTGCCCGGACGGTACGCTGGTGAGCGCCCAGAGCCCCGCGCCTGTCTCGCTTTATTACGAGCCCCTGATCGCGGCAATTGACGTTATGTGGAAGGCCCTGGCGCCGATACTGCCCGATCGCCTGCCCGCCGGCCATCAGCGCAGTGTCGGGGCGACTTTCGTCTCTGGAGTGCATCCTCAGACCGGTGAGTTGTTTGTTATGGGTGAACCCTTGGTCGGTGGCTGGGGAGCCGCTGAAGGTCTCGATGGTGACAGCGGCCAATTCTGCTGTGCCAATGGCGAGACTTTCAATATTCCCATCGAGCTGTTTGAAAGCCGCTATGGACTGCAGGTCAACCAATACGCATTTCATAATGAAGATGGCGGCGCCGGCGAGTTTCGCGGCGGCAAGGGCGTGGTTCTGGATTATCAGGTAACGGCTGAGGAAGCGTTTCTGACCTACGCAGCCTCTCGCACGGTTTCAAAGCCCTGGGGAATGAATGGTGGGCAGGAGGGCTCCAATAATTATGCCCAAATCCTTCGTCACGATGGTTCCACGGAACGTTACCACATGTGTACGACCGTTCGCGCGCAAAAAGGCGAAGTGATTCGTTTGACCACAGGCACCGGCGGGGGTTTTGGCGACCCGGCGAAGCGACCTCGCGAGCAAGTGGCGATGGATATCAAAAACGGATATGTCACTGCGGAACAGGCGCGGAAATACTACCACCACGAGTGATTTGCCCACTATCCCCCTGCGCCAGTCGCTGGGGGAATCCTCGCCGCCTTTTTTATCGAGAATTCCTATGAACTCAAATAACGGGGTCAATACTCGACCCGATGGGTTTTTTCATTCCCCGGTACCGGAAGACTGCACCAAGTCGAGTTGGCACATTGCCCTGATCGTGGTGGGTACGTTAATTGGCATTCCCATCTTTCTGGTTTCCGCCCAGGTGGGCGGCAGTCTTGGGCTGTCAGAGGCTCTGCCGGCATTTTTGCTGGGAAGTCTTGTCTTGTGTGTATTGGGTGTGTTGACGTCTGTCACCGGAGCAACGACCCGCCTGTCCACTTATGTACTGGCAGAGTTTGCGTTTGGTCGCTCCGGCGCCAAGATCATGAACTTTGTGATCGCCCTCACGCTGATTGGATGGTACGCCGTCACCGCCAACGTGTTTGGACAGGCAGCGGATATGGCGATTCGGGCAGGATTGGGCTGGCAGTTGCCTGCCTGGCTGTACGTTATCTCTGGAAGCGTGTTGATGATCTGGATTGCTGTGGTCGGATTCAGTGGTATTGATCGACTGGCATTTCTGTTGGTGCCCTTGATGCTGTTCTTTCTGCTCTACACCAATTGGCTCACAGTCGATCACATTCCGGGTTGGGATGTGCCGGTTGCTCTGGGAGCGAGTATGACGTTTTCCGAAGCCACATCCGCCGTAATTGGTGGCTATATCGTGGGCGTAGTGATTCAACCGGATTACAGCCGGTTTGCCCGCAACGTTCGACAATCGGCGTGGGCCATGGTGTTGGCATTGGGTGTGTTTTATCCGATCGTTCAGGTATTAGCGGCGATTCCCAGCGTGGCAACAGGTCAGGTGAATCTGATAGAAATCATGATCGCCCTGGGAATTGGTGTGCCTGCTTTTCTGTTACTGGTGCTCGGTTCCTGGTCCAGTAATGTGGTCGGTTTGTATTCATCGGGATTGTCCCTGGCGACGGTATTTTCGCAAGGGCGTTTGTCCTCGATCACCTTAGCCGCTGGCGTTACAGGTACAGCATTGGCATTGAGCCAGGCACAGGACTACTTCATCCCTTTTTTGGTTCTTCTGGGTATTCTGATCCCGCCCGTGGCGGCCATCTATGTGATTGATGTGTTGCTTGTCAGGCGGGGCAGATGTGCAACAGATGCATTGAAAAATGAACCCGCCTTTAATATCAATGCGCTGTTGGCTTGGGCATTGTCCAGCGGAGTTGGCTACGCCAGTAGCAACGGCCTGGTGGAGCTTTCGGGCGTCTCCGCTCTAGACGCCGCAATTGTTGCAGCTCTACTGTATCCGTTGCTTAAAGTGCAGGTGTTATTCTCTCCCTTATCGAAGAAGCCGGAGATTTCCTAATGTCTTTTGCCAATCATCTTTCCCATAAAGTTAAGAATATTCATCATGCATTGGAGGCCTCAGAGTTCGAAGGCGTTGTTATTGCTTCAGGCTCTGTGTTGTATCGATTTCGGGATGATGTGAATTATCCGTTTTCGGTTAACGCTTATTTTCGCGAATGCCTGCCACAGCTTAACCAACCGGATTGTTTTCTCGTGTTTCGACGGGACAGCGATAGGCCAACGCTATTGCTGAAAGTCTTCAGGGATTTTTGGCACAGCCCACCGGAGCCTCTGCCCGATGAAGTAGCGCAATCGGTTGAAGTTGTAGAGTATGAGAGTGAACAGGAGCTAAGACGCTTGCTGCCCAAAGATCGTGGTCTGGCCTTTATTGGCGCTCGGGAATCTTGTCCTTGGACAGCTGAGGCATCCAACATCAATCCCGAAGGCATATTGAATGTTATCGACTATCAACGCGCCTGCAAAACTCCGTTCGAACTGGATCTGATGCGAGATGCCAATCGAAACGCGATCAGGGGCCACAAGGCCGCTGAGCAAGCGTTTCGGCAAGGGCTTTCTGAATACGAAATCCATATGACTTATTTGTCGGCAGTAGGTTGCCGTGAAGAAGAGCTCCCCTATGGCAACATCGTGGCCTTGAACCAACACGCGTCGGTACTTCACCATATGGTGCTTGATACCCAAAGACCGAAAATGTCTCGGTCCTTCCTGATCGATGCGGGTGCTCAGTGTCTGGGTTATGCTGCGGATATCAGCCGAACCTACATGAGCAATAGCACGGGTGATGGCTATGATGGTTTCAGGGCGTTGATCGACGGTGTGGAATCCTTGCAGCAACGACTGGTTGAATCTATGAGACCAGGTGTTGACTTCAGGGAACTCAATGCAGAGGCCCATAGACTGCTGGCATCTCTGTTGGTATCACAGGATCTACTGACGGTATCGGCAGAAGAAGCATATGATCTGGGAGTTACACGTGCTTTTTTACCCCACGGGCTTGGGCATTTGATTGGTGTTCAGGTACACGACCAGGGTGGTCATCTGGCATCGCCGAATGGGCAATTGCGAAAACCCCACCCCGAGTTCCCTTCTCTGCGTTGCACCCGCACAGCCGAAGAAAATATGGTGTTTACGGTTGAACCGGGTCTTTACTTTATACCGATGCTGTTACAGCCGTGGTTGGATAAAGGGAATATTCTCAATGCCAGGCTTCTTGATCAGTTAATGCCTTTCGGAGGCATTAGAATCGAGGACAATGTGGTGGTCACGGAAAACGGGGTGGAAAATTTGACGCGAGAGGTGTTTTAAACACCTTTCTAAAATTGGGTCTTCAGGAAGGCTTGTTGGTTGTTTGAGTTCAGGCTTAGGCGGAAAAGTGCCATAACCGGAAATTCATAATCCTGGTTCAGGGCACCATGGGCATTCGATAATGTCCGCAACGGCCGCACGAATGTAGGTCGGATTAGAAGCGCTTCGCGCTTCGCGCTTCGTAATCCGACGATCCGCCGAAGGTTTAAATTGGCGGCGGCCGTGTATAAATCACCTGTTGCAGGTACATTCAAGGGTGTTAAGAACCGGGGCGAAGCCAACGAACAACACCCGCGGAGCCGTCGGATTACGGCGCAAAGCGCCTAATCCGACCTACGCACGAACAACGCCACCGTGATCATTTTGGAACGCAAATTCTGCGAATTTCTATTTCCGCTCCTGGCACTTTGCTGCCTATTCGATCATTCCAAACGTAGTTCGCGAATAGCGTTCAAATAGAACAGCTTGATTCGAAACAGAAATGGATTGAACTTCAATCAGTTGCCTGTCTCGCCAGGCAACTGATTGTCATCAAGAATTCCGCAGTGCATACCCAAAATCAAACGCCTGTGCTGTCGGTCCTTTCTCTTGCAGGAGTCCCAGCCTGGCGATGGCTTCCTCAATGGTGGGTAGATGATCACGATCGATCCACCACAACACCAAGTGAGCTGTAGGGCGACGTATAAACCACTGCGCTCGCCGGTTTAGAAAGTGCCTGTGCTCGGTGTTATAGACAAACGTTCTGAGGCAGGAGAGATCCTCCCAAACGGACAAGTTTACAAACACCTGCTCCCCAAGTGGCTTCAGGCTGGTGGCATCTCCTTCTTCGGTTTGCAATCGCCATACGAAGCCGGGGGATTCCTCGGCCAGTTTGTTGATTCGATCAATGTTAGCGAGAAACTCCTGTAGTTCCGGAGCATTCTCAGTATAGGGGCTTTCGGCAATATTAAGTTGGGCTAATCGATATTCGGTCATGATCATCTCCATCCATTAATAACAGACGTAAACAAGCGTAGCGAATTCGTTGCGGGAAAAATTGAACGATATTGCCCGTTGTCGGCAGATCAACCGGTCGCAGGTTTCTGATAACGACGTGGCGTAGAGGCCACATGCCGCTTAAAAATGCGGTTAAGGTGACTCTGATCGGAAAATCCCATGGATTGGGCAACTTGAGAGATCGATTGCCCCTCTCTCAGCAGAACTTTCGCCTGATTGATACGATAGTTTTGCAGATAGGCGTAGGGCGACATGCCGGTATGTTGCTTGAAGAGTCGTATGACATTGCCGGGGCTTCGATGGGCAATTTCGCAGAGTTCTTGCAGCTGTACGTTGTCCCCAACATGGGAGTGCAGGTAGGTCTTGATCTTATCAATCAGAGGCTGATTGGGTTTATCGAGGTCTGAAGGGGACTGATTGAGAGTATGAGTTGTCTCCACTAGTTTCAACAGGCAGTCCAGCAATTCAAGTTCAATGAATTCGGTCGGTAGAGCAGCTCCTCCATTGTGCTGGAGCACTCCAGCGGCGAATTCGGTGAACGAGGAGGCAAGTGAAGCATCGCGCACGACGGGCAGATGAAAGTTTGCGGCTCCCGGAACAGCAGCTAACCCATTAGCGATTTTTTGCCACCAATCCGCAGCGATGTAGAGCATATAGTAGCCCCAGGATGTGCCGGCGTTAGGGTTACACGAGTGGGGCTCTTCAGGATTGATCAGGACCAAATCGCCGGGTCCGAGCTGATACTCGGTCCCATTGATAACAGACGTCGCCTCACCCGAAGCGACCAGTCCGATAGAGTACTCTCGATGGGCATGCAGGCCATAAACATTATGACTGCCACGGGCATAGCGTAGCTCCAAATAGGGGAGCTGAAGAGAACGCCAAAACCCGTGATCACTCATCAATAACTGAACTCCACCCCAACGTACAAGGACCGAGGCTCACCGGGGAAGTAACGATCACCACTAAAGCCACTGTAGTCAGCCCGCTCTGCATATTCGCGATCGGTGAGGTTGGTAGCCCGCGCGGTCAGGCGGGTGGATTGATTCACCTGCCAGGTGCCGCGCAGGTTAAGTATATCGTGGCCTTCATAGGAATGGAGGTTTTCGGGGTCGGTGTAGTAGTCACCCTGGTGTACCCATTCGAGCTCGGCACGGGCGTTAGCCACAGGGTTCCAGCCCAGCCGCAGATTACCAAAGTGCTTGGGTGCGGAGTCCACTTCATTGCCATCAATGGCGATTCCTCCCAGTACACGGTCATCATCGTATTCGTGCTCGGCATAGCTGGCGGACAGCGCAACGTCCCATTGCTCGTTAATGGAGTAAGACAGGGCCAGCTCCAGGCCAAGGTGACGTGTCTCGCCGTCAGCCACATTGAAGAAGTCAGAATCCCGGAAGATCACGTTCTCTTTTTTCATCGCATAAGCAATGACTTCATATGCGACCAGAGACTGCTGACCGCGAAGTCCGATCTCTAGGCTGTCCAGGGACTCAGAGTCCAGATCCGCCACCTGTTGAGCACGCTGTAAGCGATAGAGCTCGGTGGCCTGGGGGGCGCGGAAGCCCTGCGAGACATTGGCATAGACCTGGGTATCATTGTCGATACGGTAGAGCACTCCCAGCTTGGGCGACCAGTTTTCAAACCGGTCATCGCGATCCGCCGGACGGCTGTAGCGGCAACCACCAAAACCACAGGCAGTGCCATCTTCTGCGGTGCGGCCATCGAGCATGCGGTTGTCGTAGTCGTAGTCCATCACTTCGAAGCGCAGACCGGCCTGAACGCTCAACTTTTCGCTCAGATCCCAGTTGGCGTGGACGAAGGGCGCCGCCATGATGGCGTCGACCTGGTAGTCGTAGTGTTTGCCTTCAGGAATGGTGGCTTGTAAAAATGCGGAGCCACGGGTAGGAGCATCCTGGCTCTGTTTGAGGAAACCGTCAGTATATTCCAGATCCAGCCCGGCAATAATTTTCAATTTCTCGTTGAGGTTATGAAAATAGGCGCTCTGCAGCCCGAGACTCTTCTGGCCATTTTCTTCCAGTGGGTCACCCGGCAAAAAATGTTGCAGGAAATCCATATCGGTATAGCGGAGGTATGGAGTCACTACCCAGCGGCGTTGTTCATCCAGCGTGTAGACCACTTGAGTGGCCAGCCTTAAGGCGGTAGCGTCGCGATAGGCCTCCGGGTTGGGATTGCTGTCCTGCAGATCGCTGTCTTTATAAGCATCGGTGCCGTTTACATAGCCCGCGGTTTCCTGATTCAGGTTGGACGCTTGTAGTGTGGTGGTATAGCTTAGGTTCTCAGTGCCGTATTCATGTCGCAACGTCAGCTTTTGCTGGTCAAACCCAGAGTCGTCCCGGTAACCGCCATCGTGGGCCAACACCAAATCGGCACGCAGGCCATGGTCGCCCATTCGTTCACTTTGGCTGTATTTGAGGCGTGAATAGTCATGTGGGCCGGCTTCCAGGCCCAGGGACCAAAAAGACTTCTCTGTGACACTGGGGGTAATCACGTTGATAACGCCGGTCATGGCATTGGAGCCATAGAGAGCACTCCCCGGACCGCGCACCACTTCGATGCGCTGGGCTTGCTCAGAGGGAGCTTCAAACAGCTCGTTGATGTTGCAGAAACCGGCTGAACGAAGTGGGATACCATCTACCGCTGCAAGGATACTGCCACAGGCGCCGGCGCCTGTGAGCACCGGTGAACGCAGTGCGGGCAGGTATTCCTGGCCATTACCACGAGCCAGATTAACGCCCGGTACCCTGGCCAGGGCTTCTTGGATATGGCTGTGACCGACCAGTTTCAACGCATCCTGTGTTACCAGGGAGGTATTGCCGGCGATATCCTTGAGCAGTGAGCCTTCACGGGTGGCCGTCACTACCATGGTTTCCATGGGGGCCTGTTCGGCGACGAGCTCTGTGCAGGACAGGGCCATCACGACAGCTGGCAGCAGCTGAGTTGTTCTCATCAGTTTTCCTCGTTCTTGCCTGTGGCAAATATTGTTGTCAGGCGATTATACCCCTAAACGCCTCTCCATATTTTAGGAGGCCTGTACTCTAGGGGTGTTTGACGAAGAATGAAATAGCTCTTTATGCCAGAAATACGACAAATGACGGGAATTTAACTCCGGAATTTTACGTGTAAAAGAAACCGGGTCTTAGCATACAGCGTGCCGGAAGGATGCCCGTCCAAATCTGGAGCGAAACCAGGCGTAGCACCTGACGATACCAATGGCTGGAGGTTGGTAATCGACCAGGGCTTTTCGGTAGCTGGGACGGGATTTCATTCGCGCAGTCCAGGACACAAGATGTGGGTAGCGATCCAAGGGAAAATGCATCAATTCGAGACGATGAATGTTTACGATCCAG
This sequence comes from Pseudomaricurvus alkylphenolicus, assembly GCF_011683955.1. Lineage (GTDB taxonomy): Bacteria > Pseudomonadota > Gammaproteobacteria > Pseudomonadales > Cellvibrionaceae > Pseudomaricurvus > Pseudomaricurvus alkylphenolicus. The sequence continues at coordinate 240,316 of NZ_JAAQPI010000004.1, read as the reverse complement.
GCGATATCGGCGATGCTGAAGCGATTACCGGCCAGCCAGGAATTCTGCGAGAGTTGTTGTTCCAACGTGTGCAAATGCTCGTGCATCACACAGATATTGTTGAGCAGCTCGCCTGTAGCAACACCTGATTTGGAAGAAAACCGCTGGTGGAATGCCAAGAGCTCTTGATTTCGAAGTTTTTGCTCCAGAGTTGCCAATTGCTTTCGATTTTTCTTGGCCATAGGTTTGAACAGATATTCGAACGACAGCAGTTTGATTTGTGTTTGTGCGCTGTTGGCTCTTGCTATCATCGCCTTCAGGGTATTGTGCTGCAGGCCATCGCCGTTTGTCAGGCTGCCACAGCTCCCCGGAAATTGCTCGTCCAGATATTCGAGTATATCCGTCGACTCAATAATCACCTTGCCATCGTGCACCAGCGTAGGCACAACCCCATTGGGATTGATTCCCTGATACCAGTCGGTCAGGTTTTCTTCCTTCGGGATATCGATAATACGACTGTTCCATGTCAGTCCTTTTTCCTCCAGCATGATTCGCACACGCTGGGAGCAGTTGCTCATGCCGTAGTGCATAAGATGCAATCCCGTCCATTCCTTTACTTCCAGGGTCTGGGGTTCGATAACAGCCATTGCAAGTCTCCCTTCAAAAGTCGTTTCGTGGTGAGCGCAGCATTCTTGCCATGATGTTGTCGCGCTTTACCAGTTGATGGTAGAGGACTGCCACCACGTGCAGGCCGATCAGTGCTATCACTACTTGGGTGGAAAATTCGTGAAATTGCCGCACAAATTGGAACAGGTTTTCGTCGCTGTTGCCGCGGGTGATATCCAGCAGGCCATAGACTTCAATGGGAGAGGTAGCATTGATCGCCGTCGTCAGTCCTGTGACAAACAGAGCCGCCATAAAGAAATAAATCGCCAGATGCGTGATTTTGGACAGCCTGGCCTGCCAGTCAACGGTGTTGTGGGGCAGCGGCGGCGCACCGTGCTTGCGGCGCAAGAACACTCTGAGTAAAAACAGCGCCATTACCACCAGGTTTAAACCCGCGTGGTCTGCCCTGGACTCCAGCCGATCCGCGACTTCCATTATCCCCCCAAATTTCTGGGCGACGATCAGATCCAGGATGATGAGCAGGGCCATCAGCCAGTGCAGCAGTTTTTGGGAGAAGGAATAGTGAAGCGCCACCGTTCATACCTCTTGTTAGAAGTCGGGAATGACGCAATGGTACCTATAAAGTGAACTATATTCAATTATGATTACTTGTCCATTTATCTTATTTCTTCCACCCGTTGTAGTAACGTGTTGCGAAACTCGGGCGCCGCATCGGCGGCAAACAATATGAACATTCCCACCAACACCTGATTACGGTAGGTATCCAGGTCAATATACCCATGCATCCAGTCGTGACGTGCCAATCGCTGGCAGCCAAAGATCTCCTGTGCCAACCGGTGGGTGTTGATCCGACCTTCCAGATAACCCTCGGCCTGCGCGTGTTCGATCACCTGAATGGTCAGTTGCAGAGACTTTGAGAAGATACCGGTGGGTTTGACGTGCTCAAACAGTTTAGCCTGCTCGCCAGCGATAAAGGCTGCCCGGTACAGGTCCTCGTTGGACGAAAACAGATCCATCAATTGATCAATAAAGGTCTCTACCGCAGTGATGGGGTCGCTCATCACCTGATCGTTAAAGGCTTCCTCCACTCTGATTAACGTCTCGTCCACCAATCTCTTGACCACATCTGACTTTTTACCGATCAGGTTGTGGATGGTGGGAACTGTAACTTCGGCCTCTTGAGCCAGGCGGTTCAGCGTAAAGGCCTCTACACCCTCAGAGGCAATGATATTGCCCGCACAGGTGAGTATCTGCTCCCGGCGTTTATTCATATTGGCGGTACGGGTGGCGCTGCCTCGGGCGGGATTTTTGCGGGTCATGGGTGTGCTCCGAACACGTTGTTCAAAATTATTGTTCAAAAAAAACGGCTTGACCACACTTTTTAATGGTCATAAAATTTTAATATGAATAAAAACTGTGAGAGAAAGTCTACCATGAACGTTGATACGAAAACATCCATCGATGCCTGCGCGGCTCACTATGGCAAAGACGAAGAAGCCATGCGCCAATATTTACTGGAGGGAGAGCGCCAGGCGCTGGCTCTCGACAACCGTGGCCCCATTCGCTTTGACTCCCAGGGCAGGCTGGATCCGAAGATCCTGGAAGCATACTCTCGCTACGGTTTCTATATCTTCGAAGGGATTCTCGATCAGGAGGAGGTTGAGGATATCAAGGCGGACCTTGAGGAGATGCGCAGTCGTTTTCCGGCGAGAAATGGCGATAAGATCTCAGTGAGTGGCGGACCGGCGCTGGGTTCGGATTGTGCGGGTCTGAATCTGATCTGGTCCAAGCCTTTGGGTGACCCTCTGGGGGGAACCGCCATTGCCAATGGTCGCCACCAGACCAAATTGTTTGAGCCGGAGGCAGCGGCGGATGCTCCAGAGGAAGCGGTGTTTGTGATGATGGGTTCGCTGCAGTTTTCAGAGAGCTGTCTGAGGGTTTACGGGCATCCCCAATTGCTGAAGGTGGCGGCTGAGGTCAATGGCGAGGACTTTGCCCCTTTCCATGAGAGTCTGTTTATTAAAGATCCCGGTTTGGGGGCGGCGGTTTCCTGGCATCAGGATGGCGACACCCATTGGAACAACCCTGACTTTGATGAAGGCATTCACGGCTTTAATTTTATGGCACAGGTGTATGGCAGCACGGCTGTGAACGGTGTCTGGGTGGTACCCGGTACTCACAAGCAGGGAAAGGTGGATATCACCAAACTGGTTGAAGAGGCGGGTAGTGAGCGTTTGTTAAACGCGGTTCCAATTGTGTGTAATCCGGGGGATGTGGTGATTTGTAATCGTCAATTAGTGCATGGTTCGTTTGCCAATACCGGTTTCGAGCCTCGTGTAACGGTAAACTTCGGTTTCCATCGTCGATCTTCAGTGCTGGATGTCAAAGGGGCGGGTATTCATGCAGAGGCGCTGGTGTATGACGATGAGTTTATTCGCAAACGTTCGCGTCTGATCGGCTATGGCATTGATGCCAGACGCCAGCGCTTTCCGGATGAGGTACCCTACGATTATCAGCCGCTTCGCGATAGCGGTGAGCAGTATCGGTGGGATGCGGCGGCAAAGGCTGATATTAAGGACTATAACCTCTACGATTTGAGTATCTGACAATATGGTTAAGATTGCAGTTCTGGGGGCGGGCAGTATCGGTTGCTATGTCGGCGGCTGTCTGGCGGCGGGCAGGGCGCGGGTGACGTTGATAGGCCGCCCCCGAATCCAGCAGCAGTTGCAGGCGCATGGGCTGCATGTGACGGATTGGCGCGGGCGGGATGCTCAAGTGCCCTGGTCGAATTTTCAGTTTTCTTTGAGCAACGACGTGCTCGCCGATACGGATTTTGTGTTGGTCACTGTTAAGAGCGGTGACACGGAGTCCGCCGCTTTGTTGATGGCGTCGGCGCTGAATCCGAAGGCGGTGGTGGTCAGTCTGCAAAATGGTGTGCGTAATACGGAGGTGTTGCGGCGGTGTCTGCCTGATCACAAGGTGTTGAAAGGTATGGTGCCTTTTAATGTGGTCAGTGCCGGTGGCGGGCATTTTCATTGCGGTACTGAGGGTGAGTTGATGATCGAGGCTGACCCATCGGCGTCTGCATTGGTTGAGGCGTTACAGCGGGCGGACCTCCCTACAGTGATGTCTGATGACTTGGAGGGGATTCAGTGGGGCAAGCTGTTGATGAATTTGAATAATTCGGTCAACGCGCTGTCGGGGATTCCGTTGAAGGAGCAGTTGAATCGCGGTGAGTTTCGTCGGATTACGGCCATGTCGCAGAGGGAGGCATTGGGGCTGTTGAAGCAGGCGGGTATTACGCCGGCAAAGGTGGGTAAGGTTGGTCCTGGGGTTATTCCGTTTTTGTTGTGTTTGCCGGATTGGATTTTTCGACGGATTGCCGGTTCGATGATTAAGATTGATCCGAAGGCGCGTTCTTCGATGTATGAGGATCTGGCGTTGGGGCGTAGGACGGAGATCGATTTTTTGAATGGGGAGATTGTGCAGTTGGCTGAGGCGTTGGGGCGGTCCGCGCCGGTTAATCAGGCGATTGTTGATCTGGTTCGGCAGGCGGAGCAATCTCAGTCTGGGTCTCCTAACTATCCTGCAGCGGATTTATTTCGGCGAGTAACTTCGGGACCTGTCTGAAACGTCATTGAGTTTTGTGCCTCAAAGGCGGCCGAGGATGTTGTTTTCAGAGCTAACCGGCGGCCCTCCAGGCTGCCCTCAGTCACCAAAAAGCCCGGCACGCCGGTCTTTTTGGCTCTTTCGGCGCTCGGTTTTGACGCTCTGAAAACAACATCCTCGGCCGCCCTCACACCGTGGTTCTCCAGGAATTGTGCCTCATTGTTAACTGTATTGTTGACTTGGATTGGACAGGCATAGGATGCTTGCCATTGGCGTTCAATGCCGTATCCCTCTGAAAAGGGCGAATGAAGGACCATGGTCAGCAATCAACGTACTCTGTCTCATTATGCCGCACTGGTCACCCTGATCATTGCCGGTGAGATCATTTTTAGTCTGCCGTTCCACGTGCCGCGCTTTTTTCGTCCAACATTGCTCGAAGTCTTCTCCATAACCAATACCCAACTCGGCGATATATTTGCACTCTATGGCGTTGTCGCTATGCTCTCTTACTTTCCCGGTGGTTGGCTGGCTGATCGGTTTTCTGCCCGCACGTTGATGACGATGTCACTGCTGGCTACTGCCATGGGCGGCTTTGTTTTTGTCTCCATACCCAGTCAATCCGTGCTCTTTGTTCTATTTGCCTTTTGGGGGCTCACCAGCATCCTTCTGTTTTGGGCCGCGTTGATTAAATCAACAAGAGAGTGGGCCGGTGCTCACGAACAGGGTCTGGCTTTCGGCTTTCTTGATGGTGGCCGCGGTATGGTGGCCAGCATTCTGGCCAGTCTTGCGGTGCTGATTATGGGGCTGCAATGGGTCGAGGGCGGCAGTGCGGAACAGCAAAGTAACGCCCTGCAATCGGTTATTCTGTTTTATGCTGGTGCCACCGCACTGACTGCGGCGTTGGTGATATGGCTTCTGCCACCTGCGACGACTTCGTACGCTGTGTACTCACGCCGATCAGCGCCCTCCTGGAAAACCGTTTTCTCCAACCCGGCGATTGGCTGGCAAGCCGTTATTGTCGTGTGTGCCTATTGCGGCTACAAAGGGCTGGATAACTACGGTATCTTTGCTGTGCAGGTACTCGGCATGAGCCAACTCGACGCCGCTGCTTTTACTGCCAATGCCAGCTATACACGTCCTATTGCCGCCATTGCAGCCGGTCTGCTGGCGGACCGCTGGATCACCAGCCGTCTGGTCTCCACGCTATTCGGAATCTTGGCGCTGGCGTTTGTGACCCTGATCCTGTTGTCACCTATGGCGGTGGGAGAGCAGCTGGTCATCGGCAACCTCCTGCTAACGTTTATAGCCGTTTATGCGCTACGGGCTGTTTACTTTGCTCTGTTGGAAGAGTCCAATATTCACCGCAGAATCACGGGGTCAGCGGTAGGTCTGATCTCAGTTATTGGTTTTACACCCGATATCTTTTTTGCGCCCATCACCGGTCGGCTGCTCGACGCAAATCCGGGGACTACCGGTTTTCAACATTATTTCCTTTTTTTGTCATTATGCTCGGTGTTGGGTCTGATAGCTGCCCTGCGTTTGAAAAAATCCATCCCCTGATTTTTTGCCATTCCTGCGACAATATTGAACAATACACGGCAACAAAGAGGGACCAACATCCATGAACACCTACGACTACATCATCGTCGGCGCCGGCACCGCCGGCTGCGTCCTCGCCAATCGCCTCAGCAATAACCCCAACAACAACGTACTTCTGCTCGAAGCCGGTGGCAAAGACAATTACTTCTGGATCGACATTCCCGTCGGTTACCTCTACACGATCAACAACCCCCGCACGGACTGGTGTTATCAGACTGAACCTGATACTGGCCTCAATGGCCGCAGCCTCGGCTATGCCCGTGGCAAAGTTCTGGGTGGCTGTTCCTCCATCAATGCCATGATTTATATGCGTGGCCAGCGCAGCGACTACGACCATTGGGCTGAGCTTGGCAATCGAGGTTGGGGATGGCAGGATGTGCTGCCCATTTTCAAACAATCCGAAAGCTACCAGCATGGCGCTGACGAATTTCACGGCGCCGATGGCGAGCTTCGTGTCGAAGAACGGCGGGTCAATTGGGAAATACTTGACGCCTGGCGGGATGCGGCTGCAGAAACGGGTATCCCAAAAATCGAGGAATTTAATCGTGGCGATAACTTCGGTACTGCCTACTTCCAGATGAACCAGCGCCGAGGCAAGCGCTGGAGCGCAGCCAGGGCGTTTCTCGATCCTGTCAAAAATCGTCCCAATTTAACGATCATTTCCAATGCGATTGTTGAACAGCTGGAGCTCGAAGGTGGCTCCGAACAACAGCGCGCAACGGGAGTAAAAGTCAGCATCAATGGCGCACCCTCCCAGGTGTTCAGCGCTAACCGCGAAGTTATCCTGGCCGCCGGCTCCATCGGTTCGCCGCAGATACTGCAACTGTCTGGTATCGGTAATTCACAGCAACTGCAAAGTATGGGCATTTCGGTTAATCATCATCTGGCCGGGGTGGGGGAGAATCTGCAAGACCACCTTCAGATCCGTACCGTCTACCAGGTGGAAAACACCGTTACCCTCAACCAACTGGCCAATAGCCTGGTGGGCAAAGCCAAAATGGGGCTTCAATACCTGCTGTTTAGAACCGGTCCTCTCACTATGCCACCCTCGCAACTGGGGGCTTTTGCCAAGAGCGACCCCGACCAGCCCAGCGCCAATATCGAATGGCACGTACAGCCCCTGTCGCTGGATAAATTTGGCGAGCCGCTTCATCGCTTTAATGCCGTGACACCCTCAGTCTGTAACTTGCGACCCTCAAGTCGGGGGCATATCCGGATTAAAGATGACAATCCCAACAGCGCGCCGGAAATCAAACTTAACTACCTCTCCACCGAGGAAGACCGGAAAGTGGCCATCGACGGACTCAAATTTACCCGCCGTATCATGGCGGCTGATGCGCTCAAGCCCTATAACCCCACGGAATGGAAGCCGGGGTCGGACTTGCAGACGGACGAACAATTGGCCCACGCTGCCGGTGATCTCGGTACCACCATTTTTCACCCAGTGGGTACCTGCAAAATGGGCTCAGATGCCGAGGCGGTGGTCAACGACCGCTTGCAGGTACACGGGGTCGACCAGCTACGAGTCATTGATGCCTCTATTATGCCCACCATCGTCTCTGGCAATACCAATGCACCAACGGTGATGATTGCGGAAAAAGGGGCCGCCATGATCCTGGAGGATGCCAGTTAGTGGTTCGTCCGATGTCTTGAGACAGGGGACAGACACCGTGTAATTATCGTATAGTGAGCGTTGGATTTTGATTGACATCAAGCGAGAACCCCATGCTCGACCACGTGCGCGCCGGCGCCGTCCTGTATACCAAAGAAACGCCTTCCCGAGACGCACTCAATCTGGTGGCTCAAGAACTGCTCGAGCGTGGCTGGCGCGTTGGCGGAGTGGTGCAGGAGATTCATCGCCATAAAGATGGCTACAAGACGCAAGTCGATATTATCGATGTATCCACCGGCGAGCGTATTCCGATCAATCGCCCCACCAGGGAGCAGATCGAAAACAATGAATGCTCGCTGAATCTCTCAGCGCTGACCGACGCTACAGCCGTGTTGAGAAAGGCCATTGCTGACCGCGTTGACCTGGTGGTGGTTGAGAAATTCGGCGAACAGGAGCAGCAGGGAGGCGGTCTTGCCGACGAGATTCTGCATGCCATGGCGGACGGTATTCCTATTCTGGTTGCGGTGCCAGCCGGCGTGCAGGAACGCTGGCAGGAGTTTACCGGCGGTTGCAGTGATCTCCTGCCCTGTGAGGTTCCAGCGTTGCTGAATTGGTGCGAAGCCCTGGATCGGGACTAGACACTCCCACGAGATCATCTATCCAGGACCAAAACCTGCTCACTTTCCGGGGTGACACGGGAACAACAGGCGATAAGATGCTCCCGGCGTTCGTCCCGGGACAGTACGAAATCCCTGTGCTCCACATCACCTTCAATGTACCTTGTCGAACAGACACCGCAAATACCGTCGTTGCACTTGGTGATTACGGGAATATGATTCTCTTCCAGGACCTCGGCCAGGGATTTTTCTGCAGGAACATCAATGGTTTTACCGGTGCTGGCAATTTTTACCTTAAACGGGAAATTCTCATACTCATCGTGTTCCGGTGCTGAGAAATATTCTCTTCTCAGGTTGTGTTCATGCCAACCCAGGGTTTCTCCTGTAGTGAGCACAGCGTCCATAAACGCATTGGGTCCGCAGGTGTATAGAAACTTGCCCGGTTCAGCTGCGCCAATGAGTGCCGCCAGATCCGCTCGAGTGCCTTCCGCTGATATATGAAGATGTACCCGATCTGCCCAGGGCGTTGCCAATAGCTCTTCGATAAATCCCGCCGTCGAGCGTGAGCGAAAGCTGTAGTGAAGATCGAAATCAGCGCCGATGGCGTATAAATGATGACCCATAGCGATCATGGGGGTAATGCCGATACCGCCGCCAAACAAAAGTGTTTTCTCTGCCGACGCTTCCAGTTCGAAATGGTTACGGGGACCGGTAACGGGAACAATTGCGCCTTCTAACAAACGTTCATGGGCGCGGAGCGAACCTCCACGTCCTTCCGGTTCATTCAAAATTCCCAGCACATATTTGGAGCGATCAGCGGGATCGCCGGCCAGGCTGTACTGTCGGGTGAAGGGGGCATCGATCACCAGATCAATGTGGGCACCCGCTGTAAAAGGGGTTAAAGGCTTGCCGTCTGGACTTTCCAGTTCAAACCGGACAACGCCTTCGGCACTCATTTCCCGCTTTGCAATACGCAGATACTGCACGTCAGGCGTATCTTCCGGAATTTGATAGACAGGTACCAGGTTGTCGGTATCGCCCCTGTCCAATTTCGCTTGGTATTCCTCAGGCGACAATAGATTTTGGTAGCGTTCGATGGCCAGCTCTCTATCCATTGGCTGCACAATGGGTACAGGGGCCGGTGCCATATCCGCCGGGTAGCAGGCCAGAGTCTGGTCTTCAGGCTGCAGGTCCAGATCCAAATTCAATTCTCGAACGTTAATCCGTTCTTCAGGCACCACCTGTTTAACGCCGGTCTGGGTGGTTTCTATATCCCACCACCATTTTTTCATCGGATTGATGTTGCCATGCCCCAATTTGTCGTCCAACCAGGTTAGCCCTTTGGCCGCCTGCGGAACCTTCATGGCCAGCCAGCGGAACGGCGATTCTACAAACAACCCTTCCAGGTTCCAGGGACAGGTTTTCATGCAGCGGCCGCACATGGCACCCTGGTCCTGGGTCATTCGATAGCGCCCGCATTTTTCGACATCCGCTTTCCAGGTTTCGTAGCCGTTAAACATCACTTTTGGGCCCGCAGAGATCGCGCCAGAGGGACACTCGCGAGCACACTTTTTACAGGCGTTGCAAAATGCCTGCAAGCCAAAGTCGATGGGTTTGTCCGCTTCCAGGGGCATATCCGTGGTAATGACCAGGGTTTTCAAACGCGGCCCCAAAAACGGATTCAGCGCAGTGTCTCCGATACGGCTGATTTCCCCCAGGCCCGACAGCAAAACCAGTGGCGTGTGAATCACATCGCTGTCGACAACACTGTGGGTGGAGGCACTGTATCCCAGGTTGCGGATTTGTTCGGCAACAATGCCCCCCAGCAACATGCCGCGAAGGTAAGCGCGCATACTTTGGCTGGCAGCTATCCAATCGTCACCGCTGGCGCCCTCCATGGTTTCGTGACCTTGATCGATCAACAGGGTGATCGCGTTTTTATGGGGAGGATGAATTTCCGAACCATCCAAATCGTGGGAATACCAGACCCAGTCGGGTGCCTCGGATATTCCGACCATGTCGGCACCCAGGTAATGCAGTGCGGACTTTATTTTCTTGGCATTGAGTCGGGGATCGCAATGTCCGGGAGCTTTGTCTGCCGCGGGTGTTCTGCGCTCCAACAGGTGCAAACTTCCAATAAGACCATACTGGGCTTCAGCGGAGGCTGTTTTAACCACGCAGAATTCATCCACACAAGCATCCTGCACCGCCTTGCCCATATCGCCGAAGTTGGCTCGCCAGAAGACATCGTGGCGTTTGGGGACGCGGGGGATTCTGGGCTCATCGATCAGTGTTGTCGGTTCTTGTCGACGCTTGATTCTGTCAAGGCCATAGATGTCCCGCTCATAGCTTTTGTGTTTATAGGGGTCGAGATTAAAGGCGTTTTTAAGGGTGCCCGACGCCTTCCCCCTGCCCAGCATCCATGCAGGGCCGTGGGATCGAATACTGTCCGCCAGGCCTCGGGGAGCCAAAGGTTGGTCGGCGGCGACTTCCAGAGTGGTGGTGACGGCAGCGACGGCAAATCTCTGCCCCAGGTAGGGGTGGTGAAGCCTTCCCTTCTCGTCGATCTCTGCGGCACCGGCTGCAACTGCCGCCCTGGCGAGGTCTATATCGGTGGTGGATTCCGTATGCGCACGTGCCTCGAAGCCCAGCGCACGGATATAGTTGGCCAGTACGACGGCGGTTTCCGAGGCGCGGATACTGCCTCGGTGAAGTCCGCAGTCGGCGAGCCAGTCATAGGCGGACTCTTCGAGTTGCAACTCCCGAGGAACATCGTAGATAAGCACAATGGTGTGAGTATGGTGCTGAATGGACTCCGCGTTTGATTCGATGCTCTGGTCCAATTCGTGCGCGATATGATGATGGAATCCCGGACGCTCCGGCGGCAACGCATGGAGTTCATTCTCAACATCGGACAGGTGTGGATTGATGTAACTTTCGTTCAGAAACAACTCGCCGGAGATGGAACAACAGCTGACTTGCAAGGCATCCATAAAATAGCCCATGGACTTCACCTGTTCGGCTCGTTGCTGAGGGCAGGCGGGGATATCGGGCATCTGATCCGAGACCGGTCCATTGCGGGATGCGTCCATATAAGCGGCGTAGATTTGCATGGCATTGACCAATGATGCGGGATTGTCTTCGCAGCGAAATTCTAACGGTTGCCGAGAGGTAACAGTGGACAAATCAACGGGTGACCCAGTCCGTTTCAGTTTTTCGTAGGGCAGTGGCCCCATGGCGATGGCGCGGTTTTTATAGGAAAACAATCTCATACTGACAATCCTGAAGTGCGAGCTGAGAGAATATAGACTCGGGTGCAGGCGGGACTATCGTTAAAAGTGATGATCCAGAGAAACAGCTTCAGATCATGCGGACAATTTTCCAGCATCATACAAATATATGATGGGCCGATCATAGTGGTGGCGGTAGGCTGCAGTTGATTTCTTGACGAAATCTCTCTTGACGACCTTAAGGGGCTGCTGACTTCTCATTGACGTTGTAGCCCCCCTTTTTCGGAGGCTCATATCGCTTCTGCATATCATACATTCTGACGATGGCCGGATCTGGGGACAGGCACCGTTTTCAATGGAACCGTTCTGGTTTTCCGAATCGCACGAAGTCAAGAGGAACAATCTATATAACGCAACACGAAATAAATAGCCAAAAGAAATTACGAGGATAGATCTAATGATAAACACAACATCCAATGTTCAGCGAAGGGCCTCTGGCCTGGCTACTCTCGCCAGCACACTGGTGATGGGTGTGTCGATACCAACCACACATGCCGCAATACTAGAGGAAATAACTGTCACAGCTCAAAAGCGTGAACAGTCCATGCAGGATGTCGGCATATCGGTTTCCGCGTTTGACGGGGACCAGCTGAAGGCGCTGGGGGTGACCAATACCGTTGAAATTACCCAACAGGTACCCGGCTTTAATATGAACAGCTTTAGCCCGGCAATTACTATTTTTAACCTTCGTGGAATTTCTCAAAATAATTTTTCTGATAACCTGGAGGCACCGGTTGCTACCTATGTCGACGATGCTTACATCGTGAGTATGAATGCGATAAATGGCCAGCTGTTCGATACGGAAAGAGCGGAAGTGTTGAGAGGGCCACAGGGAACACTCTTCGGTCGCAATGCCACTGGCGGACTGGTTCATTTCATCAGCAAAAAACCCACGGAAGATACCGAAGGTTATGTGGAGGTCAGTGCGGCCGACTATGACAAGTTCAGTGTCGAGGGCGCCATTAGCGGCCAAATCAGTGAGGATGTGTTGGGCCGACTGTCCGCTCGCTGGGAGACTTCTGAAGGCTATCTCGAAAACCAGTACCCCGGAGGAAGAGATTCCAGCGGCCTGGATGGTTACGCCTTGAAAGGACAGCTACAGTTTGACGTCACCGATAATCTGGATGCCTGGATCAAAATCAGCTATGCCGAAGACGACGATGTACCCACCGGCACCTACAAGTACGCGCCCTCCACGCCGGATCCCGTCACGGGGTTGGGTAACATCGAGTCGCAGACGGATGTACACGAGATTAACTCCGATACTGATGGATATATGGATCGTGAAAATACATCCGCGACCATTAAATTAACGTGGGACCTTGACGATTTGGAGCTGGTGTCTATCACCAACTATATGGCCAACGACAAGGTGTATCTGGAAGACGCCGATGCCCGCCCTGCACCCATTTTCATATTTGGCGCGAAATCAGACCACGAACAGTGGTCGCAGGAGCTTCGACTGTCCGGTGAAGGGGAGCGCTCCCGCTGGCAGGCCGGCCTCTACTACTTGTCGTTTGAGCAGGAAAACTCTGCAACCGTCAGAGGGTTTATTGCCTCGGGGGGTGGTGGAGAGGAAGGCGGCTTCGATATGCAAAACAGCCTGGACGCTACTAACTGGTCCGTGTTTGGGCAATACGAGTACGATATTGGTGAGACAATGACGTTGGTGACGGGCTACCGTTGGTCGCAAGACGATAAAGATTTTAACTATGGCGGTCAGCGGATTCTCGATTTTGGAGCCGGATTTGAATCCGTCTTGGAAGCAGACTACGAAGAAGATATCGACTATGGCGATTGGGCTGCCAGAGTGCAGCTGGATTGGCGTCCCAACGAAAATACCCTGGCATTTGTGGCCTGGAATAGGGGCATTAAGGGCGGCAACTGGGTGACGCCTTCCTTCTTTGTGGATGTGGTTGATTTCAGCACCGGGGAAATTCCAGCAGGTGTACTCAGACACGACGAAGAGACACTCTACTCCTATGAAGTCGGTACCAAATTCAGCTTTTTGGACGGGGCGGCACGCCTGAATGCCACACTCTTTTACTACGATTATCAGGACTATCAGTCCTTTTCTACGACCAATTTTATTCAGACCGTCGTTAACCGGGATGCCGAAGCGGTTGGCGGCGAATTGGAGCTGACATTGTTACCTGCCGAGGGGTGGGACGTACTACTTGGTTTGTCCGTGGTGGATTCACATGTAGAGAATGTACCCGCCGTCACCGAGGGCGTGGAGGTGGATGCTGAGTTGCCCATGGCTCCGAAGGTCAGTATCAATGGATTGGTTCGCTACGAGTGGGCGGCTCTTGGCGGGACCATGTCAGCGCAGTTTGACTTCAACTACAATGGTGACCAGTATCTGGAAACGACCAACGCGCCGGCTTCCTTCGAGGATGCCCACTTTATTGGCAATGCCAATGTCGCCTACACAGCGGCAGATGCGCAATGGAAAGTCATGGCCTGGGTCAAGAACGTGACCAATACCGAGTACAGAGTGTATAACCTGGATTTGGCGGGGGCTGATGTGGTTGGGGGAACCCCTTTTAACGAGTCCGTTTTCGGACCACCACGTTGGTACGGATTTACGGCTTCCTATCACTTTTAAGGATATCTGAAAAAAACGACATCCCTTCTGCATCAGTACCTGGTGCGGAAGGGCTACTCGACCTCCATACGATGATCGCGATCGCTTAGCTCGCGAAAGATTCGTGAGATCAGTTCATTGGTTCCGCTGACACCGACCTTTTCGAAGATATGGTGCAGATGCGTTCTCAAGGTTGGCAGTCGCATTTTCAAATCTTCGCACATAATCTTATTGCTGTGCCCGGCCATGGCGGATTCCAGGACGTCCAGTTCCCGTTGGGTGAGGCCGTAACGTTCTTCGACGTATTGCCTCTCAGCAATTCTGGGTGGCAGGTAAATCCTGTTGAGTGAGAACTGGATAAAACGCTGTGCGCCTCTCATTAATCTCAGCTCCTCAGGTTGGTATTCTCCCAGTTCTTTGGAGCGCGTGGTGAGCAATGCGGCAATAATGCTCTCGTCATTGCGAAAAAAGATGTCGGCCGAGTGAGAAAATCCCCTGGGTTCCATAAAATCCTGATAGAAGATGGTCTGTCGCCATTGTTTGTAGGGCATGGTTGTGTTGGAGCAAACGAGCAGTTCTTCGCTGTCAGCAAAGTTCCTTGGGTGAAGAGGGTCCAGTTTCCAGTATTCTGCGCCGTACTCGCTATTAATGGTGTCATCGACATTGATTCCCACAAAACCTTTCAGATGCATGTGCGGGTCGAGGAAATAAAAGCTCAAGGCCGTGGTGGGGATCATGCTTGAAACCAATTGCATGGCTTCCTCGGCGAATTCTCTGGGTAAATCAGCAGGCCGTGTATTAGGATTGGGCATTACTCACCCTATTTCTTTGTGGGTCAATGTTTCCCAGAATAGATGACCTGAATTTAAATTGGAACCCAACAGGTGAGTCTGTTTTAGCTGTTAATCAGCAGGTGTACCCATATACTGGCGCCATATCCCAGCGCGATCACGGGTGTCCATTTCAGGTGGCTAAAGAATGTGTATTGTCCCCTGGCCTGCCCCATAAGGGCGACACCAGCGGCGGAGCCTATCGACAACAGGCTGCCGCCAACTCCGGCGGTAAGGGTGGCCAGCAACCACTGAGTTTCATTCATGTCCGGGTACATGGTGAGCACCGCAAACATTACCGGGATGTTATCAACGATAGCGGACAGTATGCCGACCAGGATGTTGGCTGTTGTGTGCCCGAGTTCTCCGTAAAAAAATTCTGACGTCATTCCCAGGTAGCCAATAAAGCCGAGTCCACCTACGGCAAGAATAACCCCATAGAAGAAAAACAGGGTATCCCACTCGGCTTTGGCGATTTGGCTGAAGATGTCGAAGGGGCCGGATTCACTGCCATTGGTGGGGGTGTCGCTAACGTCAATCAGCCGGTGTTCTTTGCGGGCAATAAAGTACCCCAACAGTTTGAGGTAGGCCATGCCGGTCATCATGCCGTACACCGGTGGCAGGTTGAGCAGGCTGTGAAAGCTGACGGCGGTGACAATGGTGGCGAGGAACATAAAGACGATGGGTATGCCGCCAAATTTGATTTGGGTGCGTTCGTGTTTGACGGGCAATGGGCAGCCGGTGGGTATGGCCAGTTGCATGATGGCAGCCGGGATAATGAAGTTCACGACGGCGGGGAGGAAGAGTTTGAAGAAGGTGGTGAATTCGAGGATGCCTTTTTGCCAGACCATGAGTGTGGTGATGTCGCCGAAGGGGCTGAAGGCGCCACCGGCGTTGGCACCGACGACGATGTTGGTGCAGGCGACGGCCACGAATGTGGGCTGGCCCTGGCCGATGGCGAGTACCACGGAGCACATGATCAGCGCGGTGGTGAGGTTGTCGGCGATGGGGGAGATGATGAAGGCGAGTATGCCGGTCAACCAGAACATGCTGCGGTAGCTGAATTTGCGGTCGACAAGCCAATCTCTCAAAGCATCGAAGACGCCCCGTTCGAGCATGGCGTTGATGTAGGTAAGGGCGACGAGCAGGAAGAAGAAGAGTTCGGTGTATTCGAGGAAGTTGTGGCGGATGCCTTCTTCGACGGCGGCGGACATGTGGTGTTCGCGGTAGGCGACGGCGATGAGTATCCAGATGATGCCGGCGGCCATAAGTACGGGTTTGGATTTTCTGAGGTTGAGGTGTTCTTCGAGGATGACGAAGATGTAGGCGATGGCGAAGACCAGCAGGGCGGCGTGGCCGACCCAGTCATTGGTGAGGTCGAGGTGTTGTTCGTTGCCCTGGGCGGCAAGGGTGATCGCCGGTAGCATCCAGCTGGTTATGAACAGGGCGATTGATTTCATCAATGCGACTCGCTAATCCGTGAGTTTTGTTTTTTACCCTGAGTATAGTGGAGGATTGGTGTTGTGAAGGAAGTGATTTGAAATTTATTGGAATTGCTTTTGTTTTGACAATGAAAGTGATGCTGCGGGGTTGATCCAAATGGCACCTACTCCAGGCAATTACACTAAACCCGAAAACCCGGTAAAACCCGCAAAACCGCAAAACCGCAAACCCGCAAACCCGCAAACCCGCAAACCCGTAGGGCGGATTAGTCGCGAAGCGACGTAATCCGCCAATATTCTGGTCAGACCCGGGCTGTAGGTTCTGTGCCTCAATCGGCGGCTGGGGGTTCCGTTTCCAGAGCGGTCGGGCGGCCCTCCGGCCTTCCCTCAGTCAGGAAAAAGCCCGACAAAAAACCTCGGTCTTTTTCCCTCCTTCGGCGCCCTCTTTAATGCTCTGGAAACGAAACCCCCAGCCACCTTGGGATCGGAGAGCTTCCATCTAACGCTGTTTGATCAATAACCAATCAGCTTGCTTGGTCAGGCTATGGCTTGTTGCAGAATTTCCGCGGATGTTGTCAGATCAATTGTTCGATTTTCGCCCAGCTTGATCATTCCGTGTTGTTTGAGTTGCGCAATCACCGCTTCGATCGCTGCGGGTTTGTTGTCGCCGTGTTCGGTTAACTGGGTGGCAACGTCCAGTTGTTGGTAGAACTGCTCAATGGTGTCGATGGTGCGTTCTGCCAGGTCGTCGGTTTTGGGCAGCTCGAAGACTCTTTGTCCCATTTGTTCCAGTTTCTCTCGTTTGACGTCGATCTGATGACGCAGCAATGAGGGCTGAACGATGGCCAGTGAGCGGGCGTGGTCTACACCATAAAGCGCGGTGAGTTCGTGGCCGATCATATGGGTGGACCAGTCTTGAGGGACGCCGGCGCCGATTAAACCGTTGAGGGCCTGGTTGGCGCTCCACATAAGGTTTTCACGCCATTGGTCGTTGTCCCGTTGCGGGTAGGTCTGGCCGAGGTGGTGCAGGGTGCGCAGCAGGGTTTCGGCGTAGCCGTCTTGTACCATGGCGCCGGTGGGGCGGGTCAGGTATTGCTCGCAAACGTGTACCCAGGCGTCGACGATACCGTTGATCAGTTGTCGTTCTGGCAGGCTTTTCATAACGTCGGGATCAAGCACCGCGAAGCGGGGACGTACCGCG
The DNA here is from genome assembly GCF_011683955.1 of Pseudomaricurvus alkylphenolicus. GTDB lineage: Bacteria > Pseudomonadota > Gammaproteobacteria > Pseudomonadales > Cellvibrionaceae > Pseudomaricurvus > Pseudomaricurvus alkylphenolicus. The sequence continues at coordinate 222,923 of NZ_JAAQPI010000004.1, read as the reverse complement.
GGCGACATAAAGGAGAGTTTGTCGTGGGTGGCTGCACGGGTGATGACAGCGCCGCCATTGGATTCGGAGCCGGTGGCGGGCAGGGTCAGGACCGCGCCGAGGGGCAGGGCGTTTTTTACACGGTGTTTGCCTTCCATGATGTCCCAGCCTTTGCCGTCGTAGAGGGCGGCTGCGGCGACGTATTTGGCGCCGTCGATGACGGAGCCGCCACCTACGGCCAGGATGTATTGTGCTTTTTCGGCCTTGGCCTGTGCCACGGCCTTGTCCAGGGTTTCTACCGTCGGGTTGGCTTCCACGCCGGCGAATTCCACCCATTGATGCCCCGCCAGGGCTTCTGTCACCTGGTCGTAGACACCATTGCGCTTGATGGAGCCGCCGCCGTAGATGACGAGGACTTTTTGTTCCTGGGGTACTTGGCGGGCGATATTGGCCGTCTGGCCTCTGCCGAAAAGAATGTGAGTGGGATTAACGTATGAAAATTCCATGGGAACACCTCTGCGGTCATAGGTAGGGGCGGGCTTGCGCCCGGGGTGGGCGATGCCGGTGAGAATGCATATTAGTGTCGTTGATGTTGATTAAAAAGCTACATATCTCCAAATTAATTGCCTATTTCTGCAGTGTGCGATATTTTTGTATGACTTGTCGGTCGAGCTGTGAAGAGGTGATGTATGGGCAATCTTGCCGGGTTGATGCAGTCCTACGTGGATCAGCGCGAGTTGAATACATTGGAGGGCAGCGCCCGAACGAATATTCCAGGGGTGTATCTTTATCGCTCTGAAGTGGATTGTGACCGCAAACCGTTGATGTACCAGTCGGGCATTATTGTGATGGGGCAGGGGCAGAAGACGGTTTATTTTGGTGACAGCTGTGCGACCTATGGCGCGGGCGATTATCTGGTTCTTGGAGTGCCTCTGCCTTTAACGTGCGATGCTCGCACGGATAACGGCAAACCTTTACTGGGCATCACGATTAACGTCCATTCCGAAACCTTGCACAAGTTGGTGAATCTGCTCAGCAGCGATGAGCTGGGCGGAAGCTCTGCAGTGGCCCCGGCGGCGTTGGATCTGGGTATTCAATTTGATTGCTTGAATGATGCCTTGAATGATTGCTTTAAACGACTTTTGGTGGCGATGCACAACGACAGAGATGCGGCTGTACTTGGCCCCGCCATTGTTGAGGAAATCGTTTATCGAATATTGATTGGCGATCGCGGTCATGTTTTGTTCGATCTTGCCCGCCACGACAGCCACTACGCCAAGATTGCCAAGTCGCTCAAGCGTCTGCATCGGCAGTACGCGGAGGTGATTACGGTGGAGAGCCTGGCGGAGCAGGCAAATATGAGCGTGTCCGGGTTTCACCGGGCGTTCAAGCAGGTGACCGCAGAGTCGCCGCTGCAGTACTTGAAGAAGCTGCGGCTGACCAAGGCCAAGGAGTTGATTGAGTTGCAGGGCCGTCGGGCGAGTGACGCGGCCATGCTGGTGGGCTATACCAGTACGTCGCAGTTTAGCCGGGAGTTCAAACGCCACTTTAATGCGACGCCTGGATCTTTCTCAGGTTTCTAAAGAGTTTTCCAGGCTTTATTAAAACGCGAAAAGGAGGACTGCGACTTTGCCGACACCTCCCTGTGTCGGAAGCAGCCAGCTGACTTAGCGACCCAGTACAACCAGGACCTTGCGTTTACGATCGCCGGAGTAGGGCATGCGGCCATGCATGGCCAGGTGGTTGTCGACAATGGCCACATCACCATCCTGCCATTCGATGTCGTAAGAGAGTTTCCTGGAAGCCGCCACGATTTCATCCAGGTAATCCTTGGTGAAGTCGGAGCCGTCCCCAAAACACAGGGCCACGCTTGGATTTTCTCGCACGCCTTTCCAGCCCATATAGGCTGCGATGATCTGGTTAAAGAATACCTTGCGGCCACCTTCCAGGGTTTTAATGGCGGGTAGTGCGCCGGTTTGTGCGGCCAGGGACTGGTCGTCGTTCCATACCCAGGAGTAACCCAGGCTGCTCAGTTTCTCTTCTGCCTGTTCTTTGGTTTCCACGCCGAGGGTGCCGCGCCAGCTGCGACCCTGGCCGGATTCGGGCGAGTCGTCGTAGGGCATCACGGTGGTGTACTTGACGCCGACCTTCTCCAGTTTTTCCGTCATTTCCGGTGCGTTCTTCATCAGTTCGGTGTACATATTATCGGAGCGACAGACGACGGTGGCACCACCCTGGTCGGCAGCAGCCTCACAAAACAGGGAAATAATGTTGGGGTAAATCGGTGTCTGCGCCATTTCGTTGTGGAGGTAAATTTCCACGTCTTTAGGGGCTTCGTTGGCGGTAAACACATACTCGGTGTGATTGATGCGAACGGCGTTGGACAAAGATTCCTTGTAAGTGAAGTTTGGATAGCCAAAGGATGAAAAAAACGCATCGTAGCTTTCCGCATCGGTAATGGGGAAGCCGCGGAACAGTATCGCACCGGTGCTGCCCAGCTCTTTTTTCAGTGCGTCGACGTTGTTTGCCACAAACTGTTTGGCCTGTTCCAGGTTTTCCACCGAGCCGTCGTTAACCACAACGGTGGGAAAGTGCTCGGGGTTGTATTCAAGATCGGTAACCATCGTACTTATATAAGGCACTCTGTCATCTCCTAGTCGTAAATGGGATAAAACTTGTTAAAGGCACCCTCGCAAAAATCGCCGGGATCGTTAAAACGACGGTTGCGATTCAGGGCGGAAATGGCCGCCATTTCGTCATCGCTGAGGGTAAAGTCGAATATGTTGATATTCTCTTGCAGGCGTTCGGTCTTGGTGCTCTTGGTGATCACGACGGTGTCGCGCTGTACGCCCCAGCGCAGGACCACTTGGGCGGGGGTTTTTCCATGGGCTTCAGCGATGTCCACAACGGCTTGCTGGGTGATCACGGATTCAATCGGCTCGGCCATATTTAACTCAAAATAAGAAAGCGCGCCGAGTGGAGAGAAGGCAGTCACTTCTATGCCGTAATCCTGGGCCAGGCGAATCAGGCGTTCCTGGGTCAGGTAGGGGTGAGATTCAATCTGCAGCTCCGCCGGTTTAATGCGTGCGTAAGCCATCAGGTCATTCAGCAGACCGGTGTTGTAGTTACAGACACCTATGTGTTTGACCAGGCCTTTTTCCACCAATGCTTCCATGGCCTGCCAGGTTTGGTGCAGGGGCACGGGTTCGATTTTCATCTCGGGGTTTGCAGCGTCCGGGTCGAGGAACCACTCTGGCGGGTAGCGGGTTTCAAAAGGCACAAATGGCTGCGCGATGGGAAAGTGAATCAGGTAGGAATCGAGGTATTCCAGCCCAAGATCGTTCAGGGTTTTCTCCAGCGCCGGTTGTACATGCTCGGGACGATGGTAGGTGTTCCAGAGCTTGGAGGTAATCCACAGATCGTCGCGGCTGCACAGTCCGTCAGCGATGGCGCGCTGGATACCCTGGCCCACTTCGACCTCATTGCCGTAGTCGCAGGCACTATCCAGGTGGCGGTAACCGACTTTAATGGCGTTGTAGACGACGTCGGCACATTCGGGCGTTGGTATCTTCCAGAGCCCCAGGCCTATCTTTGGCTTTTTCGAGATTGACATTTCTGCGCTCGCTAATGTTGTGTGTCAGTGATAAGATGTATCTTATATAAGACATAAGAATTGTCAATCGATTATATGTGACTGGTAGCGGTTGGTGGTTCAGAAAGCTCAGATAACAGCTATAAATATAAAGAAAAGGTTATTGGTGAAATCGAAAGGGCGTTCGCCCAAGCGAGTACTGGTTTATGTTGAGTAAGTTCTTCCCCGGATTGCTGTGGTTGCAGGGTTATGATGGCGATACTTTTCGCAGTGACCTGTTTTCCGGTCTGGCCATAGCGGTGATGTTAATTCCACAGGGCATGGGTTACGCCGTGGTGGCAGGTCTGCCACCCGAGTACGGGCTTTATGCCTGCATTATTCCCCCGGTTATTTATGCACTGCTCGGTACCTCCAACAAAATTTCCATTGGCCCGGTTGCACTCGATTCCATTCTGATTATTACGGGGCTGAGTGTGCTGGCTGAACCGGGTTCGGACCATTACCTGGAACTGGCCATCGCACTGACTTTAATGGTGGGGGTGATTCAGGCGTTTTTTGGTTTTATTCGCTTTGGTTTTATCGCCAACTTTTTGTCTAATCCGGTGATTGTCGGTTATACCTCGGCGGCGGCACTGATCATTATGGGCAGCCAGTTCGAGAATATGTTGGGGGTGGACGTTGAAGGCGGCAACCTGTTCCAGCTGGTTTATCAATTGCTGATGAGTATGCAAGACTGGAACTGGGTCACCGTTGGCATCGGTGCTTTTGGTTTGCTGTTTATGGTGTACTCCAAGCGCATCTATTCGGGGCCACCCTATGCATTGATTCTGTTGGTGTTAGGTATGGTCGCTTCGGGAGTCTGGAACGCTCAGGGTTATGGCGTTGATGTCGTGTCTTCTATTCCCCAGGGTTTGCCGGATTTGACTTTGCCGAATCTGGGGGCAGAGGATTTTATTGATCTGATGCCCGTTGCCTTGACGGTGGCGTTGATGGGATATGTGGGCACCATGTCCATTTGTAAATCCCAGGAGAAACCTACCGACAAAATCAGCGCAAAACCCAATCAGGAGTTATTGGCTGTTGGAGCCGCCAATCTGGTAGGGGCTTTTTTTAAGGCGTTTCCGGTATCGGCCAGTTTTTCCCGCAGTGCGGCGTTTCGGGAGGCCGGTGCGATGACTCAGGTGTCGGCACTGGTGTCTTCCTTTTTTATTCTGATTACGGTTTTATTTCTGACACCCTATTTTCAAACCTACCCGTTACCCAAAGCCTTGCTATCGGCTATCATTATTGTTTCCGTTGTCGGGCTGTTTAAATACAAAGAGATGATAAAGCTCTCACGTCACAGTCGTCGGGAGTTTGCCATCTTGATGGCAACGTTCGTCATTACCTTGTTGCTGGGCGTGCAGGAAGGTTTGTTTGTGGGGGTGGCTTTGTCAATCGGTATGGTGATTTACAATACCGCCAATCCCCATATGACCGAGTTGGGTTCCATCGAAAACGGTCGCTTGTTTCGTAACGTCAATCGCTTCTCCGATGCCAAGGTGCGGGATGACGTACTGATTTTTCGCTTTGACGCGCCGTTGTATTTTGCCAACAAAGACTACTTTGTAGAGCAGTTGTATGCCTGGATCAAACATCGGCAAAGTGACAAGCTGATGTATGTACTATTCGATGCGGAAGCCGTCAACAGTGTGGACTCAACGGCGATTCAGATGTTGCAACAAGTCATCGAAAACCTGAGAAGCCAAGGCGTGCAATTTTATATCACCAATGCCATCGGCCCTGTGCGCGACGTGATCAGTACGTCGCCGATGCGCGACTATATGTGCGAAAAAACGATGTTTTCGACAATCAACGATGCCATTGTTTATATTGATGGCGGCGTTAATGTGCATGCCCGCAGTGCGCTGCAAACCAATGATGGTTGATGGTGGTGTTACGTCCAACGACTGAGTAATAAAATTCAAGTGTGGACTTCAGTCTTATATAAGACAGTCTTGTAAAAGACATTGGATATGGGTAGTATCTCCACAATGCCCAATAAACAGCCAGGATCGCAGGTCGGTGCCATACTCGATAGAGTGCTCGTCCGCACCATGGCAAATCCAACAATAGGGCGCCTGTCAGTACAGGTAACGCAGGCATAACAGCAAAGAGATAAAGAGATAATAAACGGCAACCCGATTGCCGACACCACTTTCTTGGAGTTTGAGTAGATGGCTAAATTTAACTCGGCGTCTCCGGCCTGGAACGATATTCCAGCGCTGAAGGTTTCTGGAAGCATTTCCCTGACGGCGGCCAATCAGGTCACCGCTTATACCAGCGAAGGTCCGCTGACCATATCCCTTCATCCCTTTGGAGCCCGCCTGCGGTTTGGTGATTGCCAGTTTGGTGAGTACGGCATGTTGGTCGAAGAGCCCACCGGTGAGTCTCTGACTCTGGACAGCCAGGACGCCCACACTGTTATTAAAGGCGCCGGCCACACACTCAAGCTGTGCCACGAGCCTCTCTCTTTTGAACTTTTCAAGGGCGAGCGTTGCATTCAAAAGTCTCCCACTGACGGTCACTTTGTACGGCGCTTCCGTTTACCGCCGGTGGCTCGGGTGGAGGAAGGCTGGTTTGTCAGCCTGGAGCTGGATAGCAGCGAACCGGTCTACGGGCTGGGTGAAAAGTGGGGCCGCCTGGACAAGCGTGGCCAGCTGGTGCGTTCCTATAATCATGATGCCCTGGGCGTTAACGCCGAAATCTCTTACAAAAATACCCCTTTCGCCTGGAGCCCCAACGGCTGGGGCGCGTTTGTGCATACCCCTGCCCCGGTGACCCACGGTGTTGGCTTTGCAGCCTGGTCTCAGCGCGCCTACGGCCTGTTGGTGGAAGATACCTCCATGGATCTGATGTTGTTGTCGGCAGATAACGGCGCTGCCATGCTCGAAAGCTACACCGCATTGACCGGGCGCGCACCGGTACCGCCGACCTGGAGTCTGGGGGTGATCCTCTCCAAAGCCTATTACAAGGATGTGGACGAGCTGCTGGCCACCGCCCGTGCAGTACGCGAGCATAAAATGCCTTGCGATGTGATCACGCTCGATGGTCGCGCCTGGCAGGACACCGACACCCGCTTTGCCTTTGAGTGGGACCCCAAGCGTTATCCTGATCCGGCAGCGGTGATGAACGAGCTCAAGGCGATGAACTTTAAGGTTTGTGTTTGGGAATATCCGCTGGTATCGGTAGAGAACCCTTTATTCGACAAAATGGCCGAAAAGGGTTGGTTGCTCAAGGATCGCCGTACTGGCGATACCTATCGCTATCAGTGGGACATGAGCTGCTTTGGCGAAGTGCTGACGCCGCTGCCTGAATCGGGCATTGTGGATTTTACCCACCCCGAGGCCTACGCCTTCTGGCGCGACAGCCACAAGCCGTTGTTTGATCTGGGCGTTGATATGATCAAGGCGGATTTCGGTGAGCAGGTGGAAGAAAACATGTTGGCGCATAATGGCGACAGTGGAGAAACCCTGCACAACGCTTATACGCTGCTCTACAACCGCTGCGTGTACGAAGCGGCGGAGCGCTACTGCAAGAGCGGTCCGTTCCTGTTCAGCCGCTCGTCCTGGACGGGCTCCCAGCGCTATCCGGCCCAGTGGGGCGGTGACCCCCAGGCGGACTGGGGTGGGCTGGCCGGCAGCCTGAGAGGTGGCCTGTCCTGGGGTATGTCCGGTGCACCTTTTTATGCGACGGACGTGGGCGGGTTTTACGGCGACCAACGGGATTCAGAACTCTACGTGCGATGGTCTCAGGCAGCTGTGTTCTCCGCTCATATGCGTTTACATGGCATTGGTCAGCGCGAGCCCTGGTCCTATGGTGAGGAGGCCGGGCAGGCGGTGAATAAAGCGCTCAAGCTGCGCTACGAACTCTTCCCTTACATGAGCGATGTGATGGAACAGGCGAGCAATACCGGTCTGCCTGTACAGCGTGCCATGGTACTGACCTGCCCGGATGAAAAAGCGGCCTGGGCGTTCGAAGATCAGTTTTTCTTCGGCGACGATATGCTCGTAGCTCCCTGTGTAGCACCGGGCGGCGAAGTCGAGGTCTATCTGCCCTGCAGTGTCAGCGAAAGCTGGTGTCGTTTCCCGTCGGGCGAAAAGTTCGAAGGTGGCAAGAGCCACAAGCTGAAGATGCCACTGGATGAGATTGCGGTGTTTGTTCCCGAGGGTCGCACAATCCCGATGGGACCTGCGGTGGAGTACAGTGATGTGTTGACACAGCAGGGTGGCCTGCCGGTGATCAACGAATGGCAAGCGAAATAATGTTCAAAATACAAAAACAAAGAGGAGGCTATTCCTGCGTTGTACAGCCGCGGTAGAGGAATAGCCCAACCATAATAATGATGACAACAGCCAAAGGATCACAATCGTGGAGCTCAACTATGTAATCACCACGCTGGCGTCCTGCGTGTTTTTTATGGGTATCGTCGCCTGGGTTTCCTATCAGAAAACCAAAGGCGAAGTGGATACCAAGGACGGCTATTTCCTGGCAGGCAGGGGGCTGACCGGTGTTTTTATTGCCGGCTCCATGGTGTTGACCAACCTCTCCGCCGAGCAGATGATCGGGCTTAATGGTTCCGCCTATGGCCACAACATGAGCAGTATGGCCTGGGAGGTAACCGCTGCCTTTGCCACGATCATCATGGCGCTGGTATTCCTGCCCAAGTATTTGTCCGGTGCTTTTTCCACCCTGCCTGAGTTTCTTAAGGGGCGCTTCGACGATGGTGTGAGGCGTCTGACCGTGGTGTTGTTTATGGTGGGTTATGGGTTAATCACCATCCCGTCCATCCTCTATTCCGGGTCCATTGCCGTACTGCAGTTGTTTGATGTGCCGGCGCTGCTGGGTGTCAGCTACAGCGCCGCTCTGGTCATCACGATTATCTCCGTTGGGCTGATCGGTTCTATCTACGCCGTGTTCGGTGGCCTGAAAGCAGTGGCCGTTTCCGACACGATCAACGGTGTGGGTCTGTTGATTATCGGTATCACCGTGCCTCTGTTTGGTTTTGCCGCTTTGGGAGACGGCAGTGTTTCCGCCGGCATCAATGAGGTCATGACCACACACACCGAGAAGCTTAACGCCATTGGTGCCGCAACCGATCCCACTCCCTTTGGCACGATCTTTACGGGCATGATCTTTGCCAATCTGTTTTACTGGGGTACCAATCAATACGTTATTCAGCGCACTTTGGGGGCAAAAAATCTGGCGGAAGGTCAAAAGGGGGTTCTGTTTTCGGGATACTTCAAGTTGCTCGTGCCTTTCCTGATGATGCTGCCCGGTGTGATCGCCTTTCATCTTTACGGCGGCGAGCTTAAATCCATAGATCTCGCGTTTCCGGAATTGGTGAAAAATGTGCTGCCGGTGTATATGTCAGGTTTCTTCCTGGCGGTGTTGTTGGGAGCGGTGTTCAGTTCATTCAACTCCCTGTTGAACAGCGCCGCGACCCTGTTCGTGCTGGATATCTACAAGCCCTGGAAGAACGACCAGGTCAGCGATGACCAGCTGATCAGGGTGGCCAAGATGGCCAGTGTGGTGATAGCTCTGTTTTCCTTTGTGGTGTCGCCATTGCTGCAGTACGCGCCCGAAGGTCTGTTCCAGGTGATTCGCATCTTTACCGGCTTCTATAATATTCCTGTTATTGCCGTAGTTTTGGTGGGGTTATTTACCAAGCGTGTACCACCATTGGCAGCAAAAGTGGCCATTATTTTCCACATTATTGTGTACGGTCTGCTTAAGTTTGTTATCGAGGTGGACCTTAACTTTATCCATATCTACGCGATTCTCTTCTTTATTGAGGTCGGAATCATGCTCGCGATCGGTCGTTGGATGCCTCTGGAAAAACCCTGGCATTACCATGAGCAGGCGAAAGTGGACATGACCCCCTGGGTTTACGCCTTGCCGGTGGCTATTACGTTGATGTGCGGTATCGTCATGACTTATGTGTTGTTTTCGCCCATCGGACTGGTCGGCGGTCTAAGCCCGGCGTTCTGGCCGGTGATGGGCAGCCTGGTGGTCATCAACATTGCCCTGTGCGTGATCAGCATGAACCGCTGGCGGCAGAAATACAGCCAGCGGCTACACTGGAATGAAACCTAAAGTTGCGATCAAACGTATTTAACAATCAAGGGGCCAGACTCGAATGACACTTACTTAAGCATAAACTCAGTGTTTGAACTCTCCGTAGCAGCGCGCTCCGAGCGCGATAACGTGCCAAACCCGGTCGCCCTCAGAGCGGGCTGCTACAGAGAACAGTGTCAAACTGGCTTGAGTAAGTGCATTGGGGGCAGGCTCCATGATACTCCCATTGAGCTTTCAGGGAGGACGTAAATCAGCAAAACGCTGGATCGAGGGGGATTAATATGCAAAATTAGTCTTGTATAAGACATAAGATGTATTATAGAGTTGGTCAAAGCTATAAGAATACACAGCGAAATAATTACAACGATTCAGGAGATAACAATGATGCCAAAGAAGAATCCGATTAGCCGCGCGGTTGCGACCACTACGGCCTTGGTGGCCGGTTTTGCACTCAGCACTGCCAGCTATGCACAGAAGGACGACGGTTGGGCGCTGGAAGAGGTAGTGGTTACCGCCCAGAAACGCCAGGAAAAACTCAGCGATGTCCCCGTAGCGGTCACCGTGATGAACTCTGACCAGATCGACGCCGCCTTTGCCAATAACATCGAAGGCCTGCAGCAGATGGCACCCTCGGTCAGTTTCCGTAAAGGCAATACCACCCGAAACTCTGCGCTGACCATTCGTGGTATTGGAACCATTTCATTCAGCATCGCCGCTGAGCCCAGCGTCTCCACCGTGGTGGATGGTGTGGTACTGGGCCGTTCCGGACAGGCCTTCGGTGATCTTTACGACCTGGAACGGGTGGAAGTCCTGCGAGGGCCTCAGGGCACCCTGTTTGGCAAAAATGCCTCCGCCGGTGTGGTAAATATGACCACCAAACGTCCCGGCGACGAGTTCGAAGGCTCTGTGGAAGCGCAGATTTTCCAGGACAACGAATACAGTCTTAAAGCAATGGTGTCTGGCCCCCTAACCGACCGTACCCGCGGTAGTTTGACCGTGCTGGACAAGCAGTTTGACGGCTACATCAAAAACGAATTCAACAATCAAATGACCAACGGTTACGACCGCCAGGGCCTGCGTGGTATGTTGGAGTTCGATGCGGCCGAAGACCTCAATATGTTGTTTATTGTTGAGCGTTACGAGGCTGAGGACGAGTGCTGTACCGATCTGGAGCTGTTGCCCAGTGGCCGCAACCCTGATTCTCCGGCTGCGCCGGACAGCAATGGTATCGTAAACGGCAAGGCCGATCTGGATCTGGGTTTGCGCAAGGTCGATCACGATCTGACCACCGTCACTCTGGACGAAACCACTGCCTTCTCCGTACAGATCAATAAGACCATGGGTGAATATGAGTTCACCTCCATTACCGCTTATCGCGCCTGGGACAACACAGAGATCCGTGAAGGTGATTTTACCTCCATCGCGGGTGACAGCACTGAACCCGTATTCGGCGTGCCTTTTCAGCTGCACGACATTGGTCCCCAGGAATGGCGCCAACTTTCCCAGGAGTTCCGTCTTGCCTCACCGGTGGGTGAGTTTATTGAATACCAGCTGGGCGCCTTTTATTGGAACATCGAGTCTGAGCGCAGCTTTACCCGTGATGCCAGCTGCCAGAACAACAATGGCCAGCTGAACCAGGCCATGACCTGGTACGCCAACGAAACCCTCAGCGGTTCTGAACTTGAGAATGCCCTGGCGGACATCGAAGGCTTTACCGAGAGCCTGGGTGTCACCTGTAACGCCAACGATATTGTCTCTGCCACGGCTCATATGCGCACGGAATTTAACAACTGGGCCTTTTTTGGTGACGGTAAGGTCAATGTCAGTGACGACATGCGAGTCCTGTTTGGTTTGCGCTATACCGACGATGAGATTGAATACAGTCATAAACGTCGCAGTAATGACGAATTTGGTCGCCGTGGTGTAGGCGTTCGACCAGCCACCGAGAATACCGATTTCTCTGGCAAAGCGGATGAAACCAATGTCTCCGGCAAGCTCGGCTTCCAGTGGGATCTCAATGAAGAATCCATGGTTTATGCCACCGCCTCCCAGGGTTACAAGGGCCCGGGCTTTAACATCTACTATAACTTTAAGGCCAATGGTGACGATGCCGCGCCCATCTCAGAAGAGACCTCCGACGCACTGGAGCTGGGCTGGAAGTACACCGCCGATACCCTGATCCTGAACGCAGCGATTTTCCGCACCGAGATTTCGGACTTTCAGGCAAACAACTTTGACTGCTCAGACGGCACCTGCATCACTCGCCTGACCAATGCCGGTGATGTCACCACCGAGGGTATCGAGCTGGATTTCACCTGGCGTCCCATGGAAAACCTGACGTTCTACGGTGGTATCGCCTCCATCGAGGCAGAGATCGACAAGTTTAATTGCCCTCTGGAGGCCACCTCTTGCTCGGATCGTTCCGGACTGCCCGTGCCCTTTGCACCGGAGCTCAAGTACTCGCTTATGGCCGAGTACGTGATTCCGATGGAGAATATGGACATCATCCTGAATGGCTCCTTCGTTCATACTGACGAGCAGGTGGCAACGCTGCCTGGCAACGATGGTTCGGAAAATCCGGCGGCCGTACTGCCCGAATACGATATCTTCAACGCCAGCATCGGTTTCTCATTTGACGATGATCGCTATCGTATCTCGCTGATCGGCAAGAACTTGGGCGATGAGGAGTATGTAACCACTTACAGTGGTGACGGCTTCCGCTACCAGGTGCCCCGCGACGCGGAGCGTTACTTTGGGGCGGCATTCCGCGCCTCTTTCTAAACTTGTAGCGACTGTCTATGCTTGGGCCTGTCAGGCCGGGGGGCTAAGCCCCCCGATTTTTCCGGGCCGCCAACCGACAATCCTTTGACCCCTGTCGGCCATATCGCGATAATGAGTGCCAACTATCGCGTTTTTCGCGGCTCCAGGATTGCAAGTAAGGGTATTCAATGTCGTTGAGCAAAGGTTTCCAGCCACTGTACAAGCAAGTTTACGACCTGCTGACCGAGCGTCTGGTCGAGGGCTACTGGAAACCCTCGGAACCCTTGCCCAGTGAAATGGCGCTGGCGGCGGAACTGGGCGTCAGCCAGGGCACGGTACGCAAGGCTCTCAACCATATGGTGGCTGAAAACCTGCTGGAGCGACGCCAGGGCAAGGGCACTTATGTGGCGGAGCATACCCAGGAAAGCTCTCTGTTCCGCTTCTTTCGCCTTCGAGAACCCCAGGGCGAGAGTATGATCCCCGAAACCGAGGTGCTGGGCTCATCGCGCCGCGCACCCACCAAAGAGGAGCGCAAAAAGCTCGGCCTGGAAGGTAAAACCCAGGTGGTGGAACTGTTGCGGGTGCGCTATCTCAATGGCGAGCCGGCCATCGTTGAGAAGGTTATCCAACCCCTGTCTGTATTTCCTGATATTGACAAGCAAACCGAACTGCCCAACGCTCTGTATATCCTCTATCAGGAGAAATATGGCATCAGTATTGTGTCGGTAAAAGATGAACTGCATGCGACAGCCCTGCCCAAGGAATACGCCAAACAGCTGGGGCTGCCGGCGGGTTCCCCGGTGCTGATGGTGGAGCGCCAAAGCATCAATATTGACGGTCGTGTGGTGGAGTGCAGCCAGGCCTACTGTAGTACCGAAAACTTTGTTTATGCGGTGCATCTTAAATAGGGTTTTCCGGCTTTCTCTACTGGGATCTATCCTGGCAGGGGTGCTGTGTTCCAGTGTTAACGCCGGGATTGTGGTCCACTATCGTGCACAGGAACACGAAGGGGACGCGCGTTTTGTCTATGACTTGCAGCTGCTTAAGTTGGCGTTGGAGCAGGATCCGTCGCTGCCGAAAGTCACGCTAAAGCCGGTTCCATCCATCAATAATGCCCGCACAGTGGCGATGATTGGCAACAACTCGATTCCAGGTTTTGTCGCTTCGCTGGGTTACAAAAAAGAATATTCTCAACACAACCTCATTGCTATCCCTTTCCCCGTCAATCTCGGTATTCACGGTTACCGGGTGTGTTTTATGTCATCATCTCTGGAGCGAGAGCTGGGTTCTGTCGAATCACTGGATCAACTACTGGATTATGTGCACGGTCAGGGCAAAGGCTGGCGTGATGTCGAAGTATTGCGCTACAACGGTTTTAACGTGTTGGAGATGTCCAATTTCGAGAGCTTGTTTAAAATGGTTGCGAAGAATCGCATCGACTTTTTTTGTCGTGGAGCCAGCGAGTTGTACCGCGAATACCGTGCTCACCGCCATATCGAAGATCTGAGTTACGACAAATCCTTTGTTCTGTATTATCCCTTTCCGCGTTTTTTCTATACCCATGCCAGCAATAAGGAACTGGCTGAGTGGATTTTGAAAGGACTGAAAATTGCGCACCGCAAAGGTTTAGTGCAGGAGTTGGGGCTGAAGTATTACCAGCCCAGTGTGGACTTCGTGGAGCTTCACAAACGCAGGGTTTTTGAGCTGGACAATCCTCATATGTTGGATTTTCCCTACGATGTGGATCAATATCTCTACAGGCCACTGCAGGAAAACGTGGCGACGGAAGATGCTGAGCCGCTCATAAACGAGCCCCGTTAAAAACGCAGCGGTGGCAGATGTGTCAGCGCACTGTCAACCGTATCCCACTGTTGCAGGATCAGGATTTGATCATCAGTGAGTTTGCCAATGTCGCCGCGCAGTCCATGTCGGCGCAACTCGTTTTGCAGAGCATCATGCTCGGTTCTTGAAATGACCTGAATATATTCACGTTCGCACAGGATCTGATGACTGTTGAGACTCATCCAGCGATTCTTCATGACCAACGGGTGGCGGCGATGTTCAATGATACTCAAGGACACCATGACATCCGGGTCGTCCAACAACTCGTCATGGTCAAAGCCTTCCATAAACAAGACCGGAGCCTGTTCGGCTGCAATACCGAACAAAGATTTCGAGTACCAGCATAAAAACTCGATAATCTCCAGTTGGTTACTGCCCTCGGTGGTGCCGGAACAGGGGGCAACCAGCCAGACTTCCGCGGCAGCCGGGTCGATGGAATGAGAGGGGAGTTCCGCCACGGAAAAGTGACGAATGCGGACACTGGCACCCGCCCTGTCGCACAGTGACTGCAGGCTATCGGGTTGGTCCAGATAGTCGTAAATGCTGAACAGTACCGCCGCCCGACCTTGCCGCAGGCAGTCGAGCAGCATGCGTTCGAGAAGCTGCTGCTGTTGATCCCCGGCCAACAAAAACCGCCTATTGCCTGCCCGGCAGGGGTTCAGTGTCTCAGAAACAGATGCCGCAGGAAGGTCTGAGGCGGCAGCTGATTCGTTCGCCTGCTTCCTGGACTTAAACAAACCGGATTTGGAAAACCTTGATTTTGTAAACATGGTTATTGTTATGCGTTGGTGGCAGCCTTCTGCATCGGCGGCGCCAAGTTTTGGTGTAACAGTATCGGAGTGTATTGAAACTTGCTTCCCTTGCCAACAGTGGCCGAAATTCACAACAGGCTGGCGACCCGCTGGTACAAGGCAATGGCTTCCTGCTGCGCCAGACCACCGCGGGAGCTGCTCTGCCCCGTGCTCGACGACACTGACACCGATTCATCGCCGGATTCTGGCACTTCAGCACCGGCGCTGTCGTTGACGAGGGTCTCATTCTGCTGCCGCTCGCGGGCAAGGCGGGATAGGGTAAGGGTGTCGGAGGCAAAGGGATCAGATCGGGGCAGGTCGGGAGTGGCCGGTTCCGCAGAGGACACCGTACTCGCAGCAAAACTGCGGGCAATCTCGGTTCCAGCGGTGAGTGGGACGGCCGTGGACATCTGACACCTCCATGCCTCCAATATAGTCCAGGGGTGGGGGTTTGACCAATTCAGAACCCCCAAGGGCGACAAGCCATTGCCGATTACTATCATTCCTATATTGAGATGGCCTTGCAGCATCAACTGAATAACGATGTGATGACATTGATGGATGAGTTGCGTCATTATCAACAGTTGCGGCGATGTTGTGGTACGGATCATCGGCACACACCTGTTTTCTGTGCAAGTTCCAGCAGTCAAAAACATTGGCAAAAGACTGTTGCTGCTGAGGTGTTAATGACAGGGCCTGCTCATCAGAATCGATGATTGTCTCCGATCGCTCTCAGACACTACATTGAATAGAGCGTCTGATTTCCAGCGCATCCATCAAAAACCGTTTGGAGAAAAATCATGAAAATCTTGAAGAGTGCGCTGCGTCTAGCGTCTGCTTTTTGTCTGTCCGTATCACTGTCGGCCTGTGCGGGTGTGAATGAGTTGGAATCATTCAAGCAACAGATTAGAGAGAAGTACGACATGAAAGAGCAGGCTTTTCACAATAACGATCCCGAGCCAATTTTGACACGTTTCTATCTGGATCAGGTTGTGTCAACCGATCCTGAGGGACACACCCACGAAGGTCGAAACGAACTGCGCCCGGTTTACAATGAGATAATCGGTGCAGAAGTCAAAATCAAATCCTACAAAACCAAGGTCAAAGGCGATCTTGGTTGGGATTGGGTAAATTTCTACGTGACGCCGCCGAAAGAATCCGGCATGCAGCCGTTTGTGTTTAAAATGTTATTCCTGTGGGAGCGTATCGACGGTGAGTGGTGGTCCCACGGGGAAATGTACGTGCCCGGCGAGTTCGACGTAGCGAGTCGCTAAAAGAGAAAGTGTTATTGCGGGGATTCAGATGATATCTGGATCCTTCGCCAACTTAACCGCCAGCTCTATGGTTTGTTGTTCGAGATTTCCCACTCCCCAGGGCTTTTTCTTTCCGTAGCCGATCATCAACATCAACCCTTCGATCATCGAAATAATCATAATCGCCCGCTGCTTGCGGGCCTGCTTGGGCAGGTCGGGATTGAGGGGTTCCATCAACTTTTCGATATTGCTGCAGTGGTTGCGGTACATGCCATGCATTACGGAATTGGCATGTTCGTCATTGTGTGCCCGCGCCCAAAGCTGGTAGAAAAATCCCGCTGTCTGCCTGTCCTTGTCGTCCTTGATCAAAAATGCCATGGCCTTGCGAAACAGTTCTTCGGGATCGTCTGATTCCAAACGCAAGTACTCATAGGCCTGGGCATAAGTTTCATCATGGTAAATCAACATCGACTGCACCAATTCCTCCTTGGAGGGGAAATAGTGCTGCAGTGTCTTCAGGTGGATGCCAACCTTGGAGGCCACATTTCTGAGGGTCAGTTGATCATACCCTTCCTCGCTGAAGATCAAGCGGGCCGCTTCCAAAATGTCCAGGCGTCGTCGTTTCGAACTTGCACGCTCTGTTCTTCTGCCGTCTGTTTTCTTGGTGGGAGCGGTTGTTGCTGGCATGGAATTCAACCTCTTGGTCTTAATTATGAGCGGTATGCCGTCGATAGACGGAAGTCTAACACCCCTCTGAACGGATGAATAGGGGCGTGTCTTTATCTAAGTGATTGAATTTTAACAAAATAACTTGCGACCTAATTTTCCATTGACACACCGTCGGCCGACGGTATAAATTAATTAAAGGCCGTCAAATGACGGCAATTAAAAACCGGGCAGCAACTAATACCAGAGACACTGCGGAGAGAGTATTCAAATGAGCGAATCAAAACTGGGCATGAACACCGCGATCACTCGACGGGACTTTACGTCAGGTGTGTTAAAGGGCAGTGGCGCCGCACTTCTGGCGGGCGCGACAGCCGGGGTATCCACTCACGCTCGCTCTCAAGGTCTGGATAATCAATGGACAGGTCCCGGCGGTGTCGGAGACTATGCTCGTTCAAACGGCAATACTCACGAAGTCGTCAACGGCGCTCATTCCATTCGCGACGGGCTATGGAAGGATATTCCCGCGAAGATGATGGATTCCGGTGAGGAATACGATCTCGTGATTGTGGGCGGAGGCTTTGCCGGGCTGATGACAGCGTTTACCTATCTGAAAGAGGGTAAAGGCAAGGTGCTGATGGTTGAAAACCATCCCATTTTCGGTGGGGAGGGCAAGCAGAATGAAATGGTGGTGGATGGGTATCACTTGCATGCACCTCAGGGTTCGAACGGTACCTTGTGGCCTCCGGAAGAGGCCGAGAAAGCCGGTTTCTTCTATCACCCTGTTTGGTTTGATCTGGGGCTCCCAGGCAAGAACAGCCCCAATGCGCTCAAATTTGAATACAAGGCGTCCGGTACCGATAAGCCGCTAAAGTTTACTGAAGACAACTACGATGCTATGCAGTTGTTCAAGCACACGGCGACATTGGGTTACTACTACAAGGACAAAAACGGTAAAGGCTCCTGGGCGATTAATCCGTGGGATAACGGCTTCAGGGATGCGCCAATTTCTGAACGTGCCAAACAGGAAATGTTGGCGTTGGAAAACTACAAGGGCGCAAGCGCTCGCAAGCATTGGGAACAATGGCTGGATTCCATGACCTACAAGGAGTTTATCACCAACGAGGTTGGTGTTGGCGATCCCCACGTACTGAACTATCTGAATCCGATGATGGCTGCCCATGGCCCCGGGCTGGGTACGGATGTGATTTCGGCACTCGGGGCGCTTTCGTTTGGCATGCCGGGCGTCAGTGATGTGCCACGAGCGAATGGGCACTCTAACCCACTGGGCGATTACGACCTTAACTTGGTAAGCTTTCCCGGTGGTAACGCGGCCATCGCCCGCCATTTTGTTAAAAAAATGATTCCCGATTCCATTGAAGGCCAAGACAATCTGCACGACATTGTCTACGGCAATATCAACTGGTCTTCGCTGGATCGTAAAGGGCAGGATTTGCGTATAAGAGTCAATTCAACCGCAGTCTCTGTAGAGCACGAAGGGCCCGCGGAGTCGGCCGATAGTGTTAATGTGACCTACATCGACAATGCCACACATACTCCCACACGAATAAAAGCCAAACATGTGGTGATGGCGGGTGGTCAGTGGATTAACAAGCACGTAATTCGGGATGCGCCGGAAGATTTGCGTTGGGCCATGGGCGAGTTCTTCCATGCGCCCATGTTGGTGATGAATCTGGCGGTTCGCAATTGGCGTTTTATGGAACGCCTGGGCATTACGGCCGCGCGTTGGTTTGAAGGCTTTGGCTGGTTTACCAATGTCCGCGCTCCCATGAATATCGACGGACGCCATATGCCTTTAGATCCGGATTTACCGACGACGCTGACCTTCTATAACACGTTTACCGATGAAGTCTCCGACAAGGGGCTGCCTATCCAGGCCCAGGGCAGCATCGCGAGAGCCTCGTTGTTCAGCATGAGCTATCGGGATATTGAGTATCGTTTGCGCAAGCAGATGACCGAAATGTTTGGTCCATACGGATTTGATGCCAAAAAAGATATTGCGGGCCTGATCACCAATCGCTGGGGACACGCTTATGTGGCACCGCAGCCGGGCTTCTTTTTTGGAAAGGACGGCCGCCCCGCCCCTCGGGATGTGGTTCGTGAGGGCTATGGTCGGGTTCGGTTTGCTCACTCTGAACTGTCAGGCGAGCAGCTGTGGACCAATGCCTGTCATGAGGGCGAGCGCGCCGCCAAGCAGATCCTGGCGATGTCGTGAAGTGGCGTTTAGCCCAAGTTCCCTGAGACAGGAAGCCACGTTCACGGTCATTCAGAAACTGTCTCTCTCCTGGCCGGCGCGATCTCTGGAAGGGTCCGTCGGCCTTTTTTATTGTTTCCTGACAGCAACATACCGTCTTACCGTCATATGACGGAAGACATTGACCGTTCTGCATGGCGGGCGTATAAATATAAATACCGTCAAATGACGGAAAATAAAACTAAATCAAGTGAGAGGTCGTCATGAAAAATACATCATTCTTTAACCGCTCCCAATTGGCTGTAGCCGTCTCCGCCGTGGTTACAATTTGCCCCACTCAGGCTCTGGTTCTGGAAGAGGTTATAGTCACAGCTCAAAAGCGGGAGCAGAGTCTACAGGATGTGGGTATCTCCGTCAGTGCCATGTCCGGGGATCAAATGGAAGCACTGGGCCTGGATAATACCCAGGAAATCACCCAGCAAATTCCCGGGCTGCAGGTACAGTCGTTTACACCGGGTTTTACTATTTTTAATCTGCGGGGTGTGTCCCAGAATAATTTCCAGGACAACCTGGAAGCACCCGTCGCGGTTTACTTTGACGACGTCTATATTGGCAGTATGAACGCCATCGGAGGTCAGATGTTCGATATGCAAAGAACGGAGGTGCTCAGGGGGCCACAGGGAACCCTTTTCGGTCGCAACGCCACCGGTGGATTGATTCACTTTGTTACCCGTAAGGCGGACGACGAAGAGCTGAATGGCTATGTCAGCGCGGAGGTTTCCGAGTTTAATTCCTACAATATCGAGGCCGCTGCAGGTGGCGCGATAACGGATCATATTCGGGGCAGAATCGCAGGACGCTGGGAGCAATCCGACGGTTATTTTGAGGCAGGACCCATTCTGTCCGGCGCACTGGGTGAGGGTAGCCCAGCGATGGGTGGCAATGGCAGTGACGCCAATGGCGCGGACGGCTTGTCCTTGCGAGCTAATCTGCAAATAGATATAGGAGAGGCTTCCCAGCTGGATCTGACGGCGTCCTACTCCAGGGACGATGACGTTCCTGTGGGGCAGTATCTGGTGTACTTGGTCGATGTTGATGAAGACGGTTTGGGACTGGAGCTGGATGCTGACAATCCCCTGACGGGAGATGTACACAAACACGCAGGCGGAGACGAGTCGATTGGTGGCAATGATACCGGTCTGGATCGGGAAGCCACCAGTTTGACAGCACGCTTCAGCACAGAACTTTCCGACGGCATGGAGTTTCTTTCTATCACTAATTGGATGGACCTGGACAAATCTCATTTCGAAGATGCGGGCTCGGGTTTAATTAACTTTCCATTTGCCACCGAAGCGCAGTACCAACAATGGTCTCAAGAATTGCGTCTATCCGGGGAAGAGGAAAGACTTCGCTGGCAGGTGGGGGCCTATTATCTGAATATGGATCTCAGCGCCAGGGCTGCAGTCGGTGGGCCCTTAATCACTGGGGATCCTCAGGGCGTAATTGACAGCTATACCGAATTGGAGTCGCACAACTGGTCCGTGTTTGGGCAGGTGGAATATGATCTGTCAGATCAGTTTACCGTTATTGCGGGTTACCGTTGGTCCCAGGATGACAAAGACATTGACTTCGTCAACGTGGCGACGACAGGGTTGGGTGATACCCCGGCGGGGACTGTTTTATTCGATTTACGGCAGGAGGCTGTGGGACCTTATGCCAATGTGTCGGATATAGACTACGGCGATTATGCCGCTCGAGTGCAGCTTAACTGGCAAGCCGGCGACGACACTCTGGTGTTTGCTTCCTACAATCGTGGCATCAAAGGCGGGAATTGGTCACCAAACTCCTCGGTGACCATTGAAAACTTCAAACACAAAGAAGAAACCTTACATGCGTACGAATTGGGCATCAAAACGACGTTGGCTGAAGGCCGGGCACGTTTAAACGCCACCGCATTCTATTATGACTACCAAGACTACCAGGCGTTTTCTCTCACTAACCTCACACCACAGGTGACAAACTCTGATGCCAGCAATCAGGGCGGCGAAGTGGAATTGTTCTTGACTCCCACCGAGAATCTGGATGTTATGTTGGGACTGTCATTTATCGATTCAGAAATCGAAAAAGCGCCTGGTGCTGCAGCCGACAGCTTTGTAGAAGATGCAGAGCTTCCGCAGGCGCCGGGCTATAGTTTCAACTACCTGTTTCGCTACAACTGGGATGCCCTTGGCGGCAATATGGCCGCGCAACTGGACGGGGTTTACAACGATGAACAATATCTTGAAAGTCACAACGGCGGTTCGTCGCTGCAGGAGGGCTACAACACAACCAACTTCAGTTTGAGTTATCGATCAGCGGACGAAACCTGGGATCTACGAGCCTGGGTGAAAAACATCAATGACGAGGAATGGGCGATCTACAGCCTGGACATTGGCGGGTTTGTTCAGCGCCAGTATGCTCCACCTCGCTGGTACGGGGTGACGGCAACCTACAACTGGTGATGTCGGGGTATTTAATTACAAAAAAGCGCGGTGCCGGTTTACCCGGTACCACGCTGTGCAAGCCACAAATTAGAGTGAATGTCGGAAGCCTAAGAGATCAGGCGACTTCAAATAGACCTGCGGCACCCATACCACCGCCAACACACATGGTAATGACCACGTATTTGACGCCGCGACGTTTACCTTCGATCAGTGCGTGTCCCACCAGACGTGCACCGGTCATGCCGTAAGGGTGGCCAATAGAAATGCCACCGCCGTTAACGTTGTAGATCTCCGGGTCGATACCCAGGTGGTCGCGACAGTACAGTGCCTGGCAGGCAAAGGCTTCGTTCAGTTCCCACAGGCCGATGTCATTAATACTCAGACCGTGTGCTTTCAACAGCTTTGGTATCGCGTAGATAGGGCCAATACCCATTTCTTCCGGCTCGTTACCGGCAACCATCATGCCACGGTAAATACCCAGGGGCTCCAGGCCACGTTGCTCGGCCAGTTTGCTGTCCATCAGCACACTGGCGGAGGCTCCGTCAGAGAGTTGGCTGGCGTTACCGGCAGTAATAAAGCCGCCGTCGATAACCGGGGCCAGACCCTGCAGGCTTTCCAGTGTTGTGGAGGGACGGTTGCCTTCGTCTTTGGTCAGAGTGACTTCTTCGAATGTCACTTCCTTGGTTTCTTTGTTAACCACTTTTTTGGTGGCCGTCATCGGAACAATTTCGTCGTCAAACTTGCCGGCTTCCTGGGCGGCAGCCGTGCGCTGTTGAGAGGACAGAGAGTATTCGTCCTGAGACTCACGGGAGATGTTGTATTTCTTGCTCACATTCTCCGCAGTGAACAGCATCGGCATATAGGCGTGTTCAGCGTGCATCAGTACGTTTTCATCCTGACACTTGCTGGACCACTCAAAGTACGGCTGTTGGATTTCGGAGATATTTTCCTGGCCGCCGGCAACCACAACGTTCATGCCGTCCACCATAATCTGCTTGGCGGCAGTGGCGATGGACATCAGGCCGGAGGAGCACTGACGGTCGATAGTCTGGCCGGACGCACTGTATGGCAGGCCTGCCGCCAGCAGGGCGTTGCGGGCGATATTGCCGCCGGCGCTACCGGCATTCAGTGCGGAGCCGATAATCACATCATCGATTTCGCCACCGTCGACGCCGGAGCGCTCGACCGCGTGCTTGATGGCGTGACCCATCAGGGTAGGAGATTTGGTGTTGTTAAAGGCGCCGCGAAAGGCTTTGCCGATCGGGGTGCGTGCTGTGGATACGATAACCGCTTCTTTCATGTGAGTAATCCTATATTAACAGTTGGCTGTAGCAGTGAGTTTTCTCAATCGAAGTGCTTTCCAAGCATTTGCTACTTATGTTTTTGTCTTCGAGGCTTTGGTGTTGTTCGTTGCAGTTACCTTCAGGCGGTAAACTCTTTAAAGGTCTTGCCTTCCGCAGCCAGCTTCTCCAGCAGCGGAGCCGGTTTAAACCACTCCTCGCCGTAGGCACCCAGTTGGTCGCGGTATTTATTCAGTGCATTCACAACAGTGTCGAGACCAATCTCGTCCGCATACTGCATCGGGCCACCGCGATGCCCCGGGAATCCATAACCGTTGCAGTAAACGGTATCGATATCGCTGGAGCGGTAGGCGATGCCATCTTCGAGCACCTGAGCGCCTTCATTAATCAGCATGTAAATGGTGCGCTCAAGCACTTCCTGATCTGAGATTTCCCGGCGGGTGATGCTCTGCTCGGCGGCCAGGGTTTCCGCCAGGCTGATGACTTCGGGGTCTTCCTTCTTGTCGCGGCCTTCATAGATGTAAAAACCACGTCCGGTCTTCTGGCCAAAACGGCCCAGCTCATGCAGTTTGTCGCAAATGGCAGCATAACCGGGATCGCGTCCATAGAAGGCTTCCTGATTGCCCTGACGGGTCAGATAACCCACATCGATACCGGCCAGGTCGATCATGCTGGGCAGCCCCATGGCCAGACCGAAATCGTAGAGTACCTTGTCGATCTGGGCGGGAGTGGCGCCCTCCAGAATAAGCCGTGCGGCTTCGCGCCCATAGGGTTCCAGAATACGGTTGCCGATAAAGCCCCAGCAAACACCGGCCACAACGGGCACCTTGCCAATGGCCTGAGCCATTTTGATGGTAGTCAGCAGTGCGTCATCGGCCGTCTTGCCACCTCGAACGATTTCCAGCAGACGCATCACATTGGCGGGGCTGAAGAAGTGCAAACCAATCACATCCTGAGGGCGAGCGGTAACAGAGGCAATCTCGTCAACGTCCAAGGTGGAAGTGTTGGTGGCGAGAATAGCGCCGGGCTTACAGACTTCATCCAGGGTCTGGAACACCTTTTTCTTGATGTCCATATTTTCGAACACCGCTTCGATCACCAGGTCCACATCACCAATCTCGCTGTACTCCGTGGTGGCCTGCAGCAGGTTCATGCGCTCTTCAACCTGCGCTTCAGAGAGACGGCCCTTCTTGGCGCTGATCTCATAGTTGGTGCGAATCACACCCAGTCCACGCTCCAGGGCCTCGGCGTTCAGGTCCAGGATCACCGTGGGAATACCCACATTGACGAAGTTCATGGCAATGCCGCCACCCATGGTGCCGGAGCCGATAATGGCCACCTTTTTGACGTCGCGCAGTGGGGTTTTGGGGTCAACGCCGGGAATCTTGGTGGCGGCACGTTCGGCAAAGAACAAATGCTGCTGTGCGCGAGCCTGAGAGGTGTTCATGCACTCACGGAACAGTTCACCTTCTTTGGCCAAACCTTCATGCAGCGGTAGCTCGCAGGCTGCTTCGACACACTGGATGCAGCGCTCCGGCGCGTAAAAACCGCGGGTACGACGAGCAATGGATTTACGGAACTCTGCAAAAAAGTTTTCCGGCAGCTCACTGGTATCCACGCTCATTTGAGCACAGCTGCGCACAGGCGCGTTGGTGTCGAGCAATTCCTGCGCGTACTGGACAGCCGCGTCGAGAATACTGCCTTCGCCTTCGTGAATGCGATCGATCACCCCGGCCGCCAGCATTTTCTTGGCGCCAACCGGTTTGCCGGAGGTGATCATTTCCAAGGCCAGCTGTGCGCCGGCCAATCTTGGCATACGTTGTGTACCACCTGCGCCGGGCAGGATGCCCAGGTTCACTTCGGGCAAGCCGATTTTAACAGCAGGCAGGGCAATGCGGTAATCACAGGCCAGTGCCAGTTCACAGCCGCCGCCCAAAGCCATGCCGTTAAGCGCAGCGACAATGGGCTTGGCGGACTCTTCCAAGGTATTGCAGACTTCCGGCAGGGTAGGAGAGGTCATGGCTTTGTCGCTGCCGAACTCGCTGATGTCGGCACCGCCACAAAACAGCTTGCCGGCGGAGGCCACGACAATCGCCTGCACCTTTTCGTCAGCCGTTGCCTGGTCAAAACCATCCATAATGGCAGCACGCAATCCCAGTCCCAGGCCGTTTACCGGTGGGCTGTTCAGGGTGATTACCGCGATATTGTCGCGGACTTCGTAACTGGTAAATTGACTCATTGGAATGTTCCTGTCTCTTGTTTCGTTTTGAATATTCGGTTTAGAACCAGGCGTCCTGCATATCCAGCGGGACGCTGTTAAATTGCATCAGCAGTTCAGCTTGCGCTCCAATCTCGGGCAATTCCCATTGGATGTAATAGCGGGCGGCCTGGAGTTTGCCCAAGTAGTAGTCGCGATCACTGTCGCCGCATTGGGTGTCCAGGCCTTCCGCCGCCTTCAAGGCTTGCTGCAGCCAGAGCCAGGCGGCAAATACACGGCCGAACAAATCCAGGTAAATGGTGGCATTGGCCAGCGTGGTGTCCGGGTCTTCTTTGAGCTTGCCCACCAGAGTTTCGGTGACCCGGTTAAGAGTATTAAGCGCTTCGCTCAGAGGTGCTGCAAATTCATGACACAATTCAGAATCTTTTGCCTGCTGCAAAGTCTGTTGCACGGCTTCATTGAACAGTCTGAATCCCGCGCCCCGCTTCATAATGACTTTGCGACCCAGAATGTCCAAACCGTGAATGGCTTCGGCACCTTCGTGGATGGGATTCAGGCGGTTGTCACGATAATACTGCTCTACGGGATACTCGCGGATATAGCCGGAACCACCAAGAATCTGGATGGCCAGTTCATTGGCTTTTAAACCGTACTTGGACGGCCAGGACTTGACCATGGGCGTGATCAAGTCCAGCAGCAGATAAGCATCGCGACGTTTCTCTTCGGTATCAGCCGTGTGAGAATCTTCGAACAGACTGCTGGCGAACAGACACATGGCCAGAGAACCTTCAGCATAGGCTTTCTGAGCCAGCAGCATGCGGCGCACATCCGCGTGCTCAATCAGGCTGACTTGTTTTGACTCGGGGTCTTTGTTGGAAGGCAGTCTTCCCTGCGGCCTCTGGCGGGCATAATCGAGAGAATAAGTGAAGCCTTGATAGCCGAGTACGGCGGCACCCATACCCACGCCAATTCGGGCTTCGTTCATCATTTGGAACATGCACTGCAAACCCTTATGGGGTTCGCCGATCAGATACCCCACCGCACCATCCTGTTCGCCGAAATTGAGCACCGTGGAAGTGGTGTTGCGGTAGCCCATTTTGTGCAGCAACCCCGCCAGAGCAACGTCGTTGCGCTCGCCGAGACTGCCGTCCTCATTAACCAATACTTTGGGACATATAAAGAGTGAAATGCCGTTGACACCGGCAGGCGCACCTTCGATTTTGGCCAACACCATATGCACAATGTTTTCGGTCAGGCTCTGGTCGCCGCCTGAAATAAACATCTTTTGGCCAAATAGACGGTAGCTGCCGTCCTCGGCAGGTCTGGCGATGGTTTTGATATCGGCCAGTGCCGACCCCTGGCCGGGCTCAGTCAGAGCCATTGTGCCGGCGAACCGACCCTCCTGCATGGGGGGCAGAAACCTGCTCTTTTGTTCCTCGGTGCCGAACGACTGAATCAGATTGGCGGCGCCGATGCTAAGGAACGGATAACCGGTGGAGGCTATGTTGGCGGCGCTAAAGTACGCCATGCTGGCGCGCAGCACGATTTCAGGCAGCTGCATGCCGCCGTCCTCAAAATCGTAGTGGGCCGCGAGGAATCCGGCCTCGGCGAAGGCGTCCCAGGCCTCCTGGGTTTCCGGAATCAGGTGAACCTTGTCGCCATCAAAGCTGGGCTCGTTGGCATCGCCCTTGGCATTGTGGTTGGCGAAATAGCGCTCGGCAACCGTGCGAGCCGTTTCCAGGGTCGCTTTGAAGACCTCTCGCGAATGCTCCTGGTAGCGGGGCCTCTGTAACAGCGCCTCTGTGTCCAGCAGTTCGTAGAGCAGAAAGTCCAGCTCTCGCTCATTGAGTAGGGGATGGCTCATAGATGCCTCGCTCATTGGGTGATACTATTTAGAGGTTCACCGAAATAGGGGTTTACCCGAATTTAATCGGGAATGTACAGGAAAGGTAATTGTTTGATCAAGCGTTGAATTTCTATAGAATGGTGCGATTCCAGATGCCAAAGCGTGTATTACTAATACGTGAAATTCTGAATAAGTGTTATTTTTCAATAGGTTGCTGGATTAAACTTGGTGGCATCGGAGTTTGATTACGGAAGATCGAAGACCCTTACACATAATGATTAACCCTAACAAAGGTCATTCGACAATGAACATTCAAGGTAAAGTGATCGCGATCACCGGTGGTGCTCAGGGGCTGGGATTGGCAACTGCCAGATATCTGGCTGCACAGGGGGCGCAACTGGCGTTGATTGATCTGGACGCAGAAAAGCTCGAGGTTGCAGCCAAAGCCTGCCAGCAAGAAGTGGGCGATCACTCACCGGAGATCCGCTGCTATACCGGTAATGTAGCCAGCGAAAACGAAGTGGAAGCGGTGTTTGCTGCCATCAGCCGTGACTTTGGTGCGCTGCACGGTCTGGTCAACAATGCTGGTATTACCCGCGACGCCCTGCTGATCAAAGCAAGCAAGGGGGTGGTGGAAAAGCGCATGAGCCTGCAACAATGGCAATCGGTGATGGATGTGAACCTGACCGGTGTGTTCCTATGTGGTCGCGAAGCGGCTACCAAGATGATTGAGCTGGGCTGCGAGGGCGCCATCATTAATATTGCCAGCATCAGCAAAGCAGGCAATATTGGCCAGACCAACTATTCAGCTGCCAAGGCCGGGGTGGAGGCCATGAGCGTTACCTGGGCCAAGGAGCTGGCTCGTTACGGCATCCGCAGCGCCTCCATCGCCCCCGGTTATATGGAGACGGAAATGGTCGCCGCCATGAAGCCGGAAGCCCTGGAGATGATGACCCGGCAAATCCCCCTCAAACGTTTGGGGCAGCCCGAGCATATCGCTCGCACCGTCAGCTTTATTCTGGAGAATGACTATGTCTCCGGCCGCACCTTTGAAATCGATGCCGGCCTCAGGATCTGAGGCCCGGTGACAATGGATTAGCCCGCCATGACCGCCGAGCCCAAGGATGCCAGTGACCTGAATTTTGGAGCCGAACGTTACCGCTTTCTGGTGGAGCAGTCCGGTGAGATGATCAGCACACATCGCCCGGGCGACTGGGTTTATACAGCGGTTAATCCAGCGGTAAAAGATTGCTTCGGTTACACACCGGAAGAAGTCCTGGGCAAACCCGCCTACGACTTTTTCTACCCTGAAGATGCCGAGGCCATGAAGCAAAAGCTGATTCCGGCTATCCATCGCCACGGGGTTCGCACGTTTCGCTATCGCCATCGTCACAAGAGCGGCGGTTATTTTTGGGTGGAGAGCACGCACCGCTCCATACGCGATGAGGATAGCGGTGAACTGAAAGAGATTATCACGGTTACCCGCGATATCACCGCCCAGGTTCAGGCAGAGATGGCCTCTCGAAGATTGGCGGATGTGCTGCAGGTCTCCACCGACCTGGTGGTGTTCTGTGATCGCGAATTTCACGTCACCTACATGAACGGCTCTGCTCTGGAAGGCTTCGGATTAAAGGACAGTTCGGAGGTTAATGGCTTTGCTGATCTGATCAACAGAGAAAGCACTCAGCGGGTTAAAACCCTGGCCTGCCAGCTGGCCCGCCAAAAAGGTCATTGGCGAGGCAATATTGTGCTCAACTCTCCCCGCTTTGCCGGTCGCCGCATGGAACTGCAGGAAGTGCTGGTTCATCCCCAGCGCAGCTATACCGAGAGTGACGACTACTACACGCTGATGATTCGTGATGTGACCGATCGCCTGTTGGCCGAACGTGAGGCTCAACAACACCAGGCAGAAATTGCCCATGCCTCGCGCCTGATGACCATGGGGGAGATGGCTTCAGGCATCGCCCACGAAATCAATCAGCCGCTGGCTACCACCTTGAATTACGCGCGCGGCGCCATGCGTCAGATCGAGCTGGGGAAAATAACGGCCGTGGAGCAGCTGATGCCGGTGCTCAGCAATATCGCCCGCCAGGCGGACCGTGCTGCAAGCATCGTTAAGCGCCTGCGCGCATTAATTAAAAAGACGCCTTACCAACGCCAGATCTTTGAAATCAATCCGGTCTGTCGCGACGTGGTGGAATTTATGAAACATGATATCTCGGCGGAAGGTGTCGAGATTGAATTTGAACTCTGTGACTCCGAACCGGCGATTGACGCTGATCGAATTCAGATCGAACAGGTATTGGTCAATCTCCTGCGCAATGCCATGGACGCCTATAAGGAAGTGCAACGGGAGAACAAAATAGTTCGACTCACCACTCAGGTTCGAAATGCAGAGCTGCAGATCAGGATAACTGACTATGGTGCCGGTATTGACGAGCACATGACGGAAAAACTGTTTGAGCCTTATGTGACGTCAAAAGAGGAAGGCCTGGGAATGGGGCTATCCATTTCCCGGACGATTATCGAGACCCACGGCGGGGTTATTGAAGTGGACTCGGATGGGGTTAGCTATAGTTGCTTGAGCATTACCTTGCCCGCCATTGATGCGCAGACTTAGTGTATTTAAGATTTGGGGGTGTCAGATTGAAACTGCTGCTAAGGTTATCGCTAGGTCTCGGAGTGCTGGCGTTACTCGGCGTATTCGGGCTGGTGTGGGTGCTAAGTCATCTTATCGATGACCAGCCGCTGGTGGATCCGCCGTTAACTGCCAACCCTCAGCAGGTTTACCACGCCAAGCAGCTGGTCAAGCGCACCCTAAGGCTGATGCAGCGCCAACAACCGGACCGACTTGATATCAGCTATGCCGAGCTGCAGAGCCTCAATAGCCTGCTGGCTCGCGCCTACCCGATCCACAGCCACTTTAACCCGACCACTGATGGACTCTGGATCAGAGCCAGCATTGAGCTTCCCGACAACATATTCGGACGTTATCTGTCACTGCAGCTGCATCTGCCAGTATCGCCACAGCAACTGCAGCTGACTAACGTGCAGTTGGGCAGTATAACGCTGCCCGACAGCTGGACCCGCCGGTTGCTGCCGTCGCTGGTGGAGCGGGTGTTTGGTCAACAGCAGGGGCAGCTACTGCTGGATCTGGTTCGATTGCAACAGGCGCAAGAGGATCAACTGCAGCTGTTGATTCAACCGCCCTCAGATCCTCGACAGCAACTCAGCCGACTGCTGGAGCGGCTGCGCAGCTTCGACGACAACTCCGGGCTGGATTCGATTCGCATCGCTCATTACTACGATCAGCTGTTGCGAGAAGGCCAGGCTTTGGAGCCGCATGAATGGGTGTCGTTGAGCTATTTCCTGGCCCCGTTGATGCTCAATGTACAACAGCAGGCTGCCGAGGGAGAGCAACACCTGCACGCTCGCTCGGCGATTCTGGCACTGTCGCTCTATCTGGGTAGCCACCATTTCGAGCAACTGACTGGGCCGGTATTGAATGAGCAACAGCGACAGAATCCTCCTCACCACCGCACACTGCTGCGTGGACGGATTGATCTGCGCCTGCACTTTGTTTATTCCGCCGCAATACAGGTGCTGGGCGACGCCGGTTCCAGCTACGCCATCGGCGAATTCAAGGAGATGCTGGATAGTGTTGCCGGCGGCAGCGGTTTCAGCTTTGCCGATCTGGCCGCGGATCGCGCCGGGACTCTATTTGCAATGCGTGCCAGCCGTGACCCGCAACAGGCCGCTGAGCTGCTTGCGCGGTTCGATCTGCCGCTGCAAGAATCAGACCTGATGATTCCGATTAACCGCCTGCCGGAAGGGTTGAGCCAAGCCGAGTTCCGACAGCGTTACGGTGATATCGACAGCGAAGCCTATCGCCGTTTGACTGACCAGATTGACCAACAGTTGCTTGCACTACGGCTCTATCGGGACGACGCTCAGGGATAGTTCGCAGGCTTTCTGGCCAATCAAGTGCTGTGGGTCAAAAGCCGCATCAGATATACGTCATAATCGACCGATGCGGCGCGTCGCAATTCAAAATATCCACGCGCTTCTGCAAAATCCTATATCCCTCACCCTGACGCTTTAGCTGATGGGTACAGGTTCCTGCAAACAACGTCTGTTCACGATAATACAGCACCGCCTGGAAATTCGATTTCACCGTGCAATCGCCGCTATTTTCATCAAACTCCGTCACCCGTACATTACCAATCAAATGAGAGGTGCGAATATCGTACTCCATGGAAGCCGACAACCGATGGCCAAAATTATTGGCGCGCACGGCCATAACAGCGCGGTTTTCAAACAGGATGGAAATATGCCCGTGGGGATCGTCCTGGTCCCTGGCGACGGGCATCCAGTAGGTGCCGTCTTCAGTAAACAGTTCCATCCAGCTCTTCAGGTCGTTATTGTCCAGCAGGTCGGCCTCGTGGTAGAGAAACTGCTCCAGCTCGCTGGTCTGCGGTTGGGTATACAGGGTTTGTGCCGTGTTTGTGCTCATGATCAGGCCTCCTGCTCGCTGGTTTGAGTCATGTAGTTTGTCCATGCTTTGTACTGGTTGCGCATGGACAGGTCGCTGGTGCCTTTGGCACGGGTCAAGCCATCAGCGCTTTCTTCTCTGCCAATATAGCGGCGCATGTCGACCCACTCAGCGCTGTTGGAGCGCAGGGATTCCTGCATGCGGGCGTAGCAATCCCAGTCGTCAGGGCCGACCATGGAGGCCGGTGAATTGATCAGGCGTGAGTAGGTGATGGTCCGATGCAGCATTTGCTCCGGTGCACCCTTAAGGCGGAAGTGCCAGGTCTGAATCAGAGTCTTGTCGACGGATACTGGACGCACCACACGAATGATCTGTACCGCATCCTTAATCGTAAACGACGGGTAGATGGCGGTGTTGTGACGGTTGCTGCCCAGAACCCGCTCGGTTTTTTCCTGGCCGTGGCTTTCGATCATAGCCTCCATGTAGCCGGGAATCTCCGAGTAAGACGAGTGGATACTGTGCTTGCCGCCCATAAAACTATGACCGTTCTCCATCACGGTTACGCCCATATCGTCGAACAGTTCGTAGGAGCTGCCGAAGGGCGAAATGATTTCAACTTCTTTGGGGACTGGGGTGCCTTCGGGCAATTCACGTACAGTCTTCTTGGTGGCAACACCAACGGAGCCGTGGCACACCATGGGGTGCTGGGCATCGTTCAGATTCTCGAAAAACATCTTCCAGTTGCAGTCGTGAAAGTAGGGCAGGCAGGCACCGACCACTTCCACCTCGCCTTGCGGCGAGCGGTCGGCCATATTGTCGATGGTTTCCAGCGCAGCGCCCATAAAGGTTTCAAAGTCGTCACCCTGCTCGGACAAATTGGCGAAAACAAAGCCGCGATAATTCTCAACTCTGGCCACCTTCTGCATACTGAACTGCGGATCAGCGGGGTCGAAGGCGGTGTCTTCATAGCCGCATTTATGTGGTGTAGCGTTAAGGGTACCATCCAGTTGGAAGGTCCAGCCGTGGTAAGGGCAGCGAAACATCTGCGCATTGCCACAGGGTTTACCCACGACTTTGGCGCCTTTGTGGCCGCAGCGGTTGTATACCACGTTAACTTCGCCTTTCTTGTCGCGCACCATTACCACCGGTTCCTTGCCGATGGTAGTGGTAATAAAGTCGCCTGGCTTTTTCACCTGCGAGTCGTGACCGACAAAGACCCAGGCCTGGCCCCAAATGCGTTCCATTTCCAGATCGAAGATTTCCGGGTCCAGATATACGTCGCGGTGAACGCGGTCTTTCTCCACCAGGCTGGTGAGTTCTTCGTTGCTGTGGCCGAGTGTTTGCTGCTGTCGGGCAATGATGTTGTTGCGTGCTTCTGTGGCTGTGGTCATAGTGACAGTCCTCCAAGGCTGGCACCGCCGCAGACAAACAGCGTCTGGCCGGTGATAAATCCGTTGTCCGGTGAGGCGAGAAACATAACGGCGCGGGCGACATCGCCGGGGCTGCCCAGGCGTTTGACCGGCAGGCCTGCCGCCATGGATTTCATTTTTTCGCTTTCTTCCGGGATCACGTTGTGGAACATTTCGGTTTCGGCAATCGGGCCGGGAGCTACGGCGTTCACGGTTATGCCGTGACCCCCCATCTCCAGCGCCCAGGTGCGCGTCATGGCGGCCATGGCCGCTTTAGTGGCGGAGTAACAGGTGCGGGTTTCCATTCCCTGCAGGGCGCGGGTGGCCATATTAATGATGCGGCCATAACCTTTCGCTTTCATATTGGGCAGAACCGCTTGGGTCAACAGGATATCCGCACCCAGATGTACATCGGTCAAGTGGTGAAGGTCTTCAATGGAGACATCTTCGATCAGTGCTGCGCGAATCAGGCCGGCGTTGTGAATCAGAGTATCCACTTCAAACTTGCTGCAAACCTCTTGCGCCACGGCTTTGGTTTGCTCCAGGTCGGAAAGATCGGCGGTGTAATTGTGCAGAGCCGGGTGTTCCAGCGGCGCTGGACGGCGTGACAGGTTGATCACCTCGTAATCGCTGTCCAGCAGTTGGCGGCAAATCTCCAGGCCGATGCCACTGCTGCCTCCGGTGACCAGGGCGGTGTGTTTGCTCATCAGTTCTCTCTCCTGTTATCTATCTTGTTCATGGTTTCAACGCTCGCAGCAGCAGGTTGCCGTGTTCGTCTTGTTCACCCAGAACACGTACCTGATCGCCTGCTGTGGCATCTATAGAGTTACACGCCAACACCACCGGGCCTGCGTTGAGCTTGACCGAAGCTAACTCGAAGGGAATGCCTTCTTGGTAATATTCTTCTACGCTGCTGTGCAGTTGGTTACTGGCCAGGACTTTGCCTTCCGCGCTTACGGGCTGCCAGTTGAGGTCATTGTCCAGGCAATTCACGCAAACGTTGCGCGGCGGGTATTGCACCGTTTCGCATTGCTGGCAAACCTGCAGCACCAGTTGGTCTCGTGTCTGTGCATCGCGAAGTTGAAAACCCAGTGGGGTGCGATGGCTTGGGGGTAGTGGATGGCTCATGCCAGGCCTCCCTGTTTTTCACCGCGAACAATTGCGGCGGCACTGCAAAGGCCGCGATCATAGTTGACCATGCCGTAGCCGCTGACCATGCCGATACGGGCGGAGGGCACCTGGTGATCACCAGCGCAGTTCAAAACCTGCTTAATCGTTTCCACCACACCGAGGTAACCGCAGCCGGCTTGTCCAACCGAAAGTTGTCCGCCGTTGGTGTTGTGGGGCAATCCACCGCCGTCAAAGCTGAGTGAGTTGTTGCGTACAAACTCCGGCGCGCTGCCCTGCTCGCAGAAACCCAGGCCCTCCATTTGCAACATGCAGATGACAGGGTAGTCGTCGTAGGTTTGCAGGCAGTCGATATCTTGTGGGCCGACGCCCGCCAAATTGTAGAGATCGTCGCGAAACAGTGACCAGCCGCCACGCAATTGCACGGGGTCTTGGTGGAAGGCATTGTGTCTTTCGTCTGCCGCTAACAGCGTGGCATAGGGTAGCCCCAGGGCTTCTGCACGCGCTACGCTGGTGACGAGAAATCCGTCCGCGCCGGCACAGGGCATCACACAGTCAAACAAATGCACCGGCCCGGCAATGGGCCGTGCCTGCAGGTATTGCTCCATTGTCAGGGTTTTGTGACCCAGCAGCGCATTGGGGTTGTGATTGGCGTTATAGCGTTGAGAGACGGC
The DNA here is from genome assembly GCF_011683955.1 of Pseudomaricurvus alkylphenolicus. GTDB lineage: Bacteria > Pseudomonadota > Gammaproteobacteria > Pseudomonadales > Cellvibrionaceae > Pseudomaricurvus > Pseudomaricurvus alkylphenolicus. The sequence goes on along the minus strand of NZ_JAAQPI010000004.1, from coordinate 188,157 downwards.
GATACGGCCGAAATCTTCCCGTGTGGCGCCGTAGGTGTCCATATAGCGCTGAGTGATCAGAGAAAAGGGACCATTGGGACCGGGGGAGCCGTAGGGATAGACGGCGTCGGTGCTAAAGGTACTGAAGTTGGCGACTGTCTCTTTAAAGCTCTGTGTCTGAGAGGTGTCGCCACCGATGCAGGCAATCATGTCGGCATCGCCGTTTTGGATGGCACGCGCGGCTCGGCGCAAACTCACCACGCCCGAGGAGCCACCAAAGGGAATCTGCTCCAACCAACGAGGCACCAATCCGAAGTGTTCTGTCAGACTGACAGCCGAGTCCGAACCCAGGGTAAAGCTGGAAATACTGAGGCCGTCCACTTCCTTTTTGTCGATGCCGGTTTGCCGGAGCATAGTCGCCAGTGCATTGCCGATAAACCAGGCTGCACTGTGATCACTAAAGCGTGCGTAAGGCACAGTCACCGGTGCCAGTATGGCGACGCCTGTGTAGGGTTGTGGTCGGCTCATCCTGCCTTGGCCTCCGCCGCTGTTATCGAAGCACCGGGTACATAGCTGCGCTTTTTCCAATCGCGAAGGTCCAGGCAGTTTTGCGCTTGCACCAATTCTCGACACAGTGTCTTGAGTTCACCGCGTTGGGGCTTTTGAGAAGGTGTCAGTGGCAGGGCGTCCACAAAGGCGATATAGCCGGGTGTTTTAAAGTAAACCAGAGCCTCGAAGCAATGGTCGTAGATATCGCGTGCGGTATTCTCGTCGGCCGCGAAACCGTCAGCCAATACAATGCAGGCTGTCACTTCATCGCCACGAATTTCATCGGGCACGGGCGCGACGGCCACTTGGTCGATAGCCGGATGTGTTGATAACGCGGCTTCCACTTCCAGTGCCGAAATATTTTCGCCGCTGCGGCGAATCACATTCTTGCGACGGTCCACAAAGTGCAGCTGGCCATCTTCGCCAAAACGTACCACATCGCCGGTGTGCAACCAATCTCCGGCCCAGGTTTCGGCGGTAGCTTCGGGATTCTTTAAATACTCTACAAAAAATCCCTTGCGGGGATTATCACCTGCGGCGCGCACCAGCAGTTCACCGGGTTCGCCAAAAACGACTTCTTCGCCCTGTTCATCCACCAGTTTTACCTCGATAGCGGCCGAGGGTTTGCCGATGCAGGAAGTGCCCACATGGCGAGGCTCATGGTTGGCAATAATGGCGCCGGCGCATCCGGATTCCGTCATCGCCCAGGCTTCGATCAGAGGGAAGTTAAAGCGATCTTCAAACGCAGCGTGATGTGTGGGATTCACGCCCGCACCAAAGCCGAATTTGATCGCGTGTTGAGTATCGCTGGTATCGGCATCCATGTTTAATAAGATGGCCGGCATCACACCCAGATAGTGCACAACGGTGGCGCCGCTGTCGCGTACAGTTTTCCACCAGCTCTTGGGGTGAAAACGGTCGAGCTGAACGATGCAACCACCGGTCAGAATCATCACCATGGTGGAACAGGCCATGGCGTTCATATGCACCACGGGCAGGGGCGTCAACAACCGCTCTTTGCCCGTCTCCAGCGCGCACAAGCCGCCCAGCTCAGCGTACCAGCGGCCACTGGTAAGAAAGTAATCGTTGGTGAGGACGCAGCCCTTGGGTTTGCCGGTACTGCCGGAGGTATATAGCAGGGCGCACTCGGTGTCGTCACTCGGCCTACCTTTGGAGGCTGGCGTTGTCACCGCAGGTAAAGATGTCAGGTCAGTGATGGGGACCAGTGGCAGTGCTTCCGGCAGCAGTAGGTTGGTGGCTTCCAGATCTTGCAGTCGGTGCGGCAGAGTGATCACCAGACAAGACTCACTGTGGCCCAAGAGGTAGGCTTTTTCTTCGGCGGTCATCTCGCCGTTAACAGGTACTACACTTACGCCGAGGGCGTTCAGGGCGATCCAGTGCAGAAAGAACTCCACCCGATTCTCCAGCAGCAACCCTACTCGGTGGCCTATGCCGTAGCCGGCACTGCCGTAGTGAAGTTGCAGCTGTTCCACCTGATCTCCGGCTTCGGCGTAGGTCAGCTCAATGGGGCCGTCGTGATACTGAGCACAGGCAGCGGCTGGAATATGAATAAACGGGTTGGACGGACACAGGCTCACGCTGTCGCGGAAAGCTTCGTAGACACTCGGCATAATCAGTTGTGACCTTGGCTATTGTTTTTTGCGTTTTTTAATACTGTAGTTGAGGCCGATTTAAATTGTAAGTTAATAAAGTGTATGTCCGATATCAGCTTTATGGATATTGCTGGGCGGCTATTTCTGAGCAAACCCTATAGGTCAGAGGCTATGAATCACATTTCCCATGATTTTAATAATGGGATTAAAAATATCTCAAAAAGGATCTATCTATTATAAGTCAGTATTTTAATCACGTTTTACCACTAATTAATCCCATAAATGTTAGATTGGTGTGTTGACAGAAATGTTATTAATGGGATTAAATGAGTCCATCGTCGATCATGATGATATTGAGAGTCGGTCTGAACGGTAAATCAAAGGGCGAATCGAAAGATAAGTCGAAAGGTTGAAGGAAGATAAGAAGACCTGATCAGACCGGTAGCGTGATTCATCTAAAATGAAGAGTAAGAATAAGAGAGCAGTCATGGTGAAATTAGCGACACACAACAGAACCCCCCTGGTGTTGACGATGATGGCTATAGCGATGGGTTCCGGCCCTGCCACCATCGCCGATGAGGCCCTTACCCTGGAAGAAATTGTGGTGACCGCCCAGCGTCGCGAGCAATCCCTGCAGGACGTGCCTATCAGTGTAAGTGCATTTTCTTCCGAGGCGCTTAAGAAAGGCAATATCAGCGAGGCGCGGGACTATCTTTCCATAACCCCAAATGTGGGCTTCAGCGATGACGGCGGCTCCGGCAGTCGCAGTGTCAACATCAGTATCCGTGGTGTCAGTAATGTTGGCCTGGGTGAAGTGAGCACCGCCAACTCCATTGGCTTTTATATTGACGAGCTGAACGTGGGTAGCGTCTCCAATGGCACTATTAACCCCCAGCTGCAGGATATGGAACGGATCGAAGTGCTGCGTGGCCCCCAGGGCACCTATTTTGGTCGCAACTCGCTGGGGGGAGCTCTGAACATCAGCACCAAGCTGCCTGATAGCGAGTTCTACGCCGAGGCGTCTGTCAAAGCCAGCAACTTTGACACCTACGGTGGCGAGGCCATTGTTAATCTGCCCATTTCCGAAACCTTTATGATGCGGGCGGTTTACGCCTATGAAGAGTCCGATGGCTTTGTAGAAAACGTTAATCCTGCCGGAGCCGAGGATGGCTATGAGCACCATTCCGGTCGCGTGGCATTTCGTTGGTTGCCTTCCGATAAGACTTCCGTTGACTTATCCCTCACCTATACCGATGAGGACGAAGGCGGCGATATTACCGTGCCCACGGGCGTTCTGAATCAGGACACCCAGAGTATTTTCGGCGCCGGTTTTGTGGCGATCAATGAGGCCGGCTTTTATTCCAGCAATGATGACAAGGTGAATCGGGATCTCAAAGAGATCAACACCAATGAATTTACCATCGTCAACCTGCGCATTGCCCACGATTTTGACGGTTTCCAATTTAAGTCGATCACCGGTGTGGTTGAGAGTGAGACCGATCGCTCTGCTGACCTGGACGGCATGAGTCTTGATACGCTGAGACGCTTCAATGAATATGAAGGCAGCTCCTTCAGCCAGGAATTTCGCATTCAATCCACTGGTGACCAGACCATTGATTGGACCCTGGGTGTGTTTTACGCCAAGGACGAAATTGAACAGTTTAACTCCGTCCAGGCGGGTGATGACGGCGAATATACGGATCCCAATACGGGCGAAGTCATCGGACTGTTGCCACCGATTCCAGGCGGATTTCGAATCAATGAAAACAACCGCGTGTTTGAAACCGAGAGTCAGGCGGTATTTGGTGAGGCGGTCTATCACCTCAACGATCAGTGGGATCTGACCTTGGGGGCTCGTTACACTCGGGACGAAATCGACAATCGCTCGTTTGATGTGGTTGCGTTTGAAGGCGCGGTTCCCGATAGCCAGGGCGACAGCTCATTTACCAACTTCTCGCCCAAGGTGGTGTTGAAGTACGCACCCACCCGGGAATTTAATGTTTACGGCTCCGTCTCTCAGGGCTACAAGGCTGGTGGTGTGGACTTTACCCGCAGTGGCGATATCACCGACTTCGATCCGGAAGAACTTACCAGCTACGAGTTGGGCTTTAAGTCCGAACTGGCGGGTGGACGTGTTCGTGTCGCCGGTGCGCTGTTCTATCTGGATTGGACCGATCTGCAGGTACAGTCCAATTTCCTGGCCGATCCCAATGATATCAGTTCCGCAGTGGAGAAAACCCTGAACGCAGCTGAGGCGTCTGCCTCAGGTGCCGAACTTGAGGTTACTGCGAGAGTGACCGAAAGCCTGACCGCAAGTTTCAGCATGGGTTATCTCGATTCTGAGTTTGACTCTTTCGAAAACGCACTGATTAAAGGCAATTCCACCGAGGTGGATTTGTCGGGCGAACGTTTGCCGATGACACCCGAGCTCACCATGAGTGCATCACTTGACTACGCCTTCACCATGGGCGAATACGAAGGCTTTATTCGCGGCGAGTGGAACTACCGCGACGAAGCGGCCAGCAATTTGGAGGCTGTCGCTTCAACCGCTGGAGTGTTGGAGCTGCCGAAATTCCCTTACCAGATTGATGACTACAATGTGGTGAATATCCGTGCGGGTCTGGAAAGCGAGCGTATTCGTCTGAGTGCTTATGTTGAGAATGTCTTTGGCGAAGATTACTACACCGGTACCGGCGATGGTTTTGGCCTGGTGGGTATCAAGGTTAAGCCCCATCCACGTGTATACGGCATGCAGCTCACCTATATGTTTGACTGAGTAGGCAGTTCTTGTTGTACCTCCCTGTCAGCGGGCACTCTCAGTGGGTGCCCGCCTTTTTGTTTACAGGATGTACGGTATTCAGCGGGAGGCAGGACGCCGGGAGCGGTTTGGAATATAGAAAATGAACGGAACGGTGCTAATAACGGGGTGCAGTAGCGGGCTGGGGGCTGCCCTTGTGCGTCGTTGCCTGGATGATGGCAAGAGAGTGGTGGCGACCCTGCACGATCTGAATCGCCCGGGTGAGTTACTGGCGATGGATGGACATCCTCAGTTGCAGATATTGCGGATGGATGTTACGGAGGCCGGGCAAGTCAATGATGTTGTTGGCAGGATCTCTGAAGACGCATCATTGCATGCGGTGATACTGAATGCGGGCGTCCACACGACTTCACCGATGGAATCTAGTGATGCAGCGTCTGACCGCCAGATGTTTGAGGTGAATTATTTCGGGGCACTCAACTGTGTCCAGGCGGTACTCCCAATATTCAGGCAGCAGGCTTGTGGCAAAATTATCGGCATCAGTTCTCTCTCCGCACAAATTGGCCTGCCTGGTGATGGCAGCTACGCAGCGAGCAAAGCAGCGTTGGAGCGAATGCTGGAAAGTTTGCGAGTGGAGGTGCAGCCCTTTGGCATCGAGGTAAGTGCAGTCGTGCCGTCCTCCTTTCCGTCTGGGTTAATACGGCAGGAGATAATGTCAGATGTGCCTTCCTGCTATGGGTCATTAATGTTTGCACTGCGACAACCGCGCCTTAGGGATAGCAGCGGTCGAGTCGAGGATGTTGTTCAGGCGGTTATGTCCGTGATGGATGGAGCCAATACGGAGTTTCGGGTTCCCGGCGACGACGTTGCTGCTGAGGTCCTTGGGCGAATACATCGTATGTCGGAGTCTGAGCGGCAGGCAGCGGTATTGAATTGGTCCGCTACCGAGTGGTGGGTCTCACCCGATCAGGGTAAGCAATGATCGCCCTAAGTTGCCAATGTATGGTCCCAAAGAGATATTGGAATTAGGTGTCTTTCTCAGGTCTTTTCTTTGCGGATAGGACGAAAGGGGCTGATGATTTTGTGCCACAACGGGCGGCTGGGTGTCCGTTGGAGGGACGCTACCGGCCCTCCAGGCTTCCCTCAGTCCCCAATGAGCCAAGCAGAAAACGCTTGTCTCATTGACTCCTTCGGCGTTCGCTTGAAATGCCCCTCCAACGAACACCCAGCCACCTTTTAGATCGAGGTACACCAAGTTTATCGTTCTGACCTTCGCAGCTTTAAACCGTTACTCTGGAGAAGACCGGTCGCGCTCGGAGCGCGCTGCTACGGGTGGTTGGGGTATCTTGTAGGAGCCCGCCCTGAGGGCGATTGCGCTCGAAGAGCGCATTTGTGAATTACCGGTTGTGGCACTATGCTGCCTTTTTGATCCCGGCTAACGAATCTAAAAACACCGCTTCAAAATCTCCATGGCACGATTCAATTCCCGAATCTGGTTTTCATCACCCCCTCGATCCGGATGATACTGCATTACCCGCTGCCGATATCGCTGTTTGATTTCCGCTAAAGTAACAGGCTCTTCCAGATCCAATCGCTGCAGCGCCTGCTGTTTTTCATCCTGCGCAAGAAAGCGAGTCCAGAATGAATTCAGCAGCTGTTCCACCGACTCGTCACTGGCACCGCGAAAATGTTGCCAATCCAGATAGTAATCTTCCAGCGCCCCGTCGCTGTCTTGCAACTGTTGTTCGTCTGCTTCGGAGCTGGAGGGTGCCTTGAGCTCAATGAGCAGTGGGGAAATGATCAACCAGCCGCTGCCATTCTGCTGCCACTGCCGGCGCAGTCGGTAGAGTGCGTTCATGGTCAGAAAGTGAGCCTGGAACAGGCCGAGATTATCCGACGCGTAATCTTCTTGCAGATGCCCCTGTTCCACCAGCGACGACAGTAGCTGATGTTCGCTCCAGGCCTGAGCTTTGCGCTCGCTCAGCAGGGTTGCCAAAGGAGTGATCAGCGGGTTGTCCACGTTAAACGTACCTTACCGCGCCGCCATCAATCCGAATATTCTGCCCATTGATAAAGTCCGAACGCGGGCTGCAAAGAAACACAACCGCATCGGCAACTTCCTGGCGGGTGGCGATCCGACCGCAGGGGTTGGGGAAGTCCTCCTCAACCAGTCTTGTCAGAATCTCTTCCCAGCTCTCTCCCCAGCCCTTTTTCGCGGCCCGTTTGCGATAACCAGCCTCCAGTTCGGGTGTGTGGATCAAGCCCGGCGAGACGGTGTTGACGGTGATTCCAGTGCCTGCCAAAGCTTTGGTCAAGCTCACACCCATGGTTGCCAGTGCCCCTTTGGCGGCATAATAGTGGGGCATTATGTCATTGGGTTGGTGACTGCCGATGGTGCCCAGGTTGATGATTCGACCCCAATGGCGACTCTTAAGGCTGGGCAGCAAGCCCTGGACCAGGCGAGTGGCCGACAAGACGTTCTTCTGGTACATGTCGAGCCAGTCATCACTGCTGCAATGTTCCCACAGACCGGCGGCCGCTGTGCCGTAGTTGTTGATCAAAATATCGACATGCCCCAGGGCATGCTGGCATTGTTCAAGCACCTGCGCGGCACCGGCATCGGCAGTGAGGTCACCCCATACATCAACGGCTTCCGGTATGTCGTTGGCAACCTCCGTGGCAGCCCCTTGTTCATTGCTGTGTACGGCAACACGCACGCCCTCGGCGGCGAGAGCCCGGGCAATGGTTTCTCCTGTGCCGCGGTTGCTGCCCGTGACCAGGGCAGTTTTGCCCTCTAGATTCAAATCCATAAGTGCCTCTGATGTTGTTGCTATGAGCGCCAGGTGCCAGGCAGTGTAGCGCAACAGGGTGCAAAAAAGGTACCATAGCACCTCTCTCAATGACCCCTTTTCACCACAAAGCACTGGATTTAGCTTGTCGAATCACCCTGCGCGCGACACCAACTGGCGGTTTTTCCTAAACTACGTCTACCAGCACAAACTGTCCTACGGATTGGGCATTTTTATGTTGCTGGCCACCAATTGGCTGGCAGTGAGTATTCCCCGGCATATCGGTACGGCTATTGACCTGCTTAAGGATTCCCTGGAGCAGCATCAGGACCAGTTTACAACCACCATCGGATTGATCGTTGTGCTGGCCGTGACCATGATGGGGGCCCGAACTCTTTCGCGGATGTTGTTCTTTAACCCCGGCCGAGCCATCGAAAGAGACCTCAAAAATGATGCCTTTGGCAAGCTGACCCGCCTGCAGCGGGATTTTTACCAGCAGTACGAAACCGGCAGCCTGATTTCTATTGTCAATAACGATATCAATGGTATTCGCGCGCTGGCAGGGGTGGTAATGCTGCAGGTGTTTAATATCAGTTTTGCGCTGTCATTAACCCCCTACAAAATGTGGGAGCTTTCGCCTGAGCTCACGCTCTACTGCATGGTGCCCGTGGTGGTTACGTTTCTGATTTCCCACCGTGCCATCGGCAAGATGCGGCGTATGATGAAGCAGCGCATGGTGGAGTTGCAGGACCTTTCCACGCGTTCTGTTGAGCTGATGTCGGGGATTGAAGTTATCAAGTCTTATCAGGTCCAGCCCTGGGCGAAAGCCTCTTTCGCCGAAGGCAACGAGGTGTTACTCAAACGCTCGATTCAGCTGGCCAGGATCCGGACACTGGTATTGCCGATTCTGGGCTACACCGATCGTATTATGAAGGTGCTGATACTGGCGGTGGGCGGGCTGTATGTGATTCAGTCCGAGCTGTCTCTGGGTGAGCTGGTGGCGTTTTTGGCCTACGCCACGCTGCTGGCCATGCCGTTTTTCTCCATGGCGATGATCTTTTCATCGTTCCAGACCGGTATGCTCAGCATTGAGAGCCTGCGCAAGATTCTGGATCGCGACTTGCCGGCCCAGGATACGCGCCACCTGCCGGAGGAGGAGCGCGACAATCTGTTTAGCTGTGCGGTTAAGGTGCGGAATCTGTCTTATACCTATCCAGGGCAACAACAGCCAACCCTAAAGAACATCAGTTTTGAGATCCGACCGGGGCAAACCCTGGGGATTCTTGGGCAGGTGGGTTCAGGAAAAAGTACGCTGGTTAATTGCATCAATCGCCACCTGGAAATCGAGAGAGACCGTATTTTTATTGACCGCCACGACATTACCGAGCTTTCGCGCCAGGATTTGCGCAGCGCGGTTCGCACCATCACCCAGGAGCCCTTTCTGTTTTCCGATTCTGTGGCCAACAATATTCGTTTCAGCGCTGGTGACCAGGAGTATCGGGCGCTGGATGACGTGCTGTTCCAGAGTGATTTGCTGGATGAGGTGCAGCAGTTCCCAGAGGGGGAGAACACGCTCGTGGGTGAGAAAGGTATTTTGCTTTCCGGCGGGCAAAAACAGCGTCTGAGTCTCGCTCGCGCCATGTATTCCCCGTCCAAGCTGATGATTTTGGATAATGTATTGTCGGCCGTTGACAATGAAACCGAAAGATTCCTGTTGGACCAGATCTTCGAAGTGATGCAAAGCCAAAGCATTTTGATTGTCTCTCACCGCGCCAGTGTGCTGGAGCGGGTGGACTACATATTGGTGCTGGATGAGGGAGAGATTGTCGCCCGCGGCACTCATGAGGAGTTGCTGGAGTCTTCATCGCTCTACCGGCAAACCTGGGATCTGCAACGGGCTGGTGGAGAAATGGAGGTGAATCATGAAGTGGTTTGATCTGCATTTGATTCACCGTTTCTGGGGGTACCTGAAGTGTTACCGCCGGCAGGTGTATGTGGGGGCCATGGCGGTGCCCTTATCCATTCTGTGCAGTGTGCTGTTTCCCTGGTTGATCATGCATATCATCGATACCAAGGTGGTCACTGGCGAGATCAGCGGACTGTATTGGTGGTCCGGGTTGCTGCTGTTGGTGTTGCTGGGCAACTACCTCTCGGATGCGCTGTTCAATTATTTTTTGCAGACTTCAGCATTGCATGCACTACGGGATATGCGCGCGGATATGTTTGCGCGTATTCTGGCCTTTCCGCGTCGATATTTTGATACCACGCCTATTGGTGTATCGCTCACACGCCTGACCAGCGATCTGGAAGCGGTGAACGAGTCCTTTGCCCAGGGTTTGTTGAGTATGGTTCGTGATGTACTCACGACCCTGGCTCTGCTGATTTTTCTGGCGTTTATTAACTGGAAACTGGCACTGATGGTGTTGGTGATGGGGCCGCCCACCTACTTGGTTACGGAAATGTTGCGTCGCCGACTGCGCGAATCCTACGCCCGCGGGCGGGTGGTTTTGTCCCAGGGAACCGGCTATCTGCAGGAGAGCCTCAACGGGATGAAGACCGTGCAGCTCTATTCGGCGGAGGATCAGGTGCAGCACAAGTATGGCGGTTACACCCAGGGCTTTTACGACGCCCAGTCGCGATCCAATTTTTACGACTCCGCTCTGTTTGCCATTATCGAGGGTATTACCACGATCGCCATGGCATTGATTATCTGGTTTGGTGCCAAAGAGATCCTGGCGGCCAGTATCACCTATGGTGTGTTGATTGGATTCACCCAGACGCTGGACCGGATTTTTGTTCCGATACGGGATTTTACTTCGCAAATTGCCTCTATCCAGCGCGCGTTGGCCGCGTTTGGTCATATCGAAGAAATTTATGAGCAGCCACTGCAGGAAGAGGGTAAACAAAGCTCTCCAATGTCGACGCGACAGCCTCAAGCACTGGAACAATTTGAATCACTGGTGTTTGAGGACGTAAGCTTTCGCTATAACGAGTCCGGCCCGCTGGTGCTAAAGGGTGTGAGTTTCGAGCTGCACAAGGGCAGCCAGATTGCCCTGGTGGGTGGCACGGGCTCAGGCAAGTCCACAATTCTGCGATTGCTCACCAAAACCTACGATAACTACAGCGGCTCCATTCGGCTAAATGGTATGGAGCTGCGAGATATCTCCCAGGCGCAGGCCGGTCGGTTGTTCTCTTTGATGCAGCAAGAAGTGTTTCTTTTCAACCGCTCAATCGAATTCAACATCGGGTTGGGGCGTGAGGATATCTCTGCCGCCCAGGTCAGGGATGCTGCCCGTTACGTTTATGCGGACGGGTTTATCGAGCAGTTGCCAGGACAGTATCAATTTGAGCTGCAGGGCAATGGCGGTAATCTGTCAGCGGGACAATGCCAGTTGATCGCGTTTGCCCGGGCCATGGCTTCCGGCAGCGAGGTGGTTCTGCTCGACGAGGCCACCAGCTCGGTGGATTCCGTGACCGAGCGACTGATTCAAAAGGCCATCGATCATGTGTTTATGGATAAAACGGTCATCGCCATCGCTCACCGACTCAGTACCATTCGTCATTCCGATCAGATACTGGTGTTGGAGAAAGGGCAGATTATTGAGCGTGGATCCCACAGCGAGTTGATCGACATGCAGGGGCATTACGCGGGCCTGCTTAATGCCTTGTCAGAATCCTAAGGCTTCTCTGTAGTCTCTTCAAAATGGCTGCGGTTTAGGTTGAGCATTTCCACTGTTTTGGTATAGGCAGATTTGGCTTTCCCGGAGGCGATCGACCAGGCAATTTGATAATGGCGCTCCAGGTCTTCCTTGACCACCTCTTGCGGCTGGCTCTCGCCCACATCGACGTGGGCGCGCAGGTAGGTGGAGATCGCGTACTTAAAATGACTCAGCACGGAATTGTGTGACGCTTTGAGAATCGCGCTGTGGAAGGCGATATCGGTCTCCATGCGCTCCTGATCGTCTTCGCTCTTTGCCATGGCTTCATAGGCGGAGAGAATCTCTGCCACATCTTCTTTGGTTGCCCTCACCGCCGCCAATTCTGCGGCTTTCGGCTCAATAATGCGGCGCAGTTCGATCAGGTCGAGCATAAATTCCCGCGTGGCAATTTCAGGGTCGGCATGCCAGCGCAGCACGTCCGGGTCCAGCATGTTCCACTCACCTCGGGGGCGAACCTTGGTGCCGCTTCGGGGCGCCGTTGAAATCAGCCCTTTGCCGGAAAGTACCTTTACGGCCTCCCTTAATGCATTTCTGCCCACCGTCAGGCTGGCGGCCAGCTCCTGTTCTATGGGCAGTGTCTCGCCCTCTGAGTATTCACCGCCGGCAATACGCCTGCCCAGGGTATCGACTGCGGCATTAACCTGGCCTCGCGTATTCTTCTTGGGGGCTTCGGAGGGGGAATTGGCCATGAGGCGATGTCCTTGGGTGTATTAGTCACATGTACGCATTTTAACCTTTGCCACTTTGATGATCCACTTTGAATATTATAATGGGATTAATTGATTTGGGCGGTTTCAAATTAAAGAAATTTCCTATTTGGCATTTTGCCAAAATTAAATCTTTTGAAAACAGATACTTATAAGTTAAGTTGGGCAGTGCACTACAGAAATTCTCTATTTTATTTGGTTGTCGTTGGTCTGCTTCCGTTGACAATTAATGGGATTATTAGTAAATTTCATTCATCCCATTAATTGCCTTTGGGCACACGACATCGAACCAATCGTCCCTATTCGACGGTGGTGGTAAGGAGATGAGGTAAAGCACTAATGTCAGATTACGATGTAATCATTGCGGGCGGCGGCCACAACGGGCTGATCTGCGCCTCGTTACTGGTTAAGAATGGATTGAAAGTACTGGTTGCAGAGCGCAACGACTGGGTTGGCGGCGGCGCCCTCACGCGAGAGCTGACTCTGCCCAATTTCAAGCACGATCCGTTTGGATCGTCTCACGTTTGGATCCATCTGAACCCGGACTTTCAGGAGCTGAAGCCGGAGCTGGAAAAGCATGGGCTGAAATACATTTGGTCCGATGACCACATAACCGGTCACCCCAACAAGTACGAAGGTCAGGGCATTATCGTATACAAGGACGTGGACAAAACCTGCGATACCATCGCGGAATACTCCCGCAAGGATGCCCAGCGCTACCGCGAGATCTATGAAGAGTTTGGCGAAATTCAGGATGGCGTGGTTAAGGGCATGTTCTCGCCTCCGGCGCCTCCCAGCTATATGTATCAAGGACTGGAAAACAACCCTGAAGGCCTGAAGCGCCTGCGGGACTACCAGTTGAGCTCACGCCAGTTCACACTGGAAAATTTTGAAAATGACCATGTACGCGCGTTTATCCTGGGCTGGGCCATGGCGCCCCAGACGCTGCCGGACCAACTGGGAACCGCGGCCGGTTTCTACGTGATGATTCCCAGCATCCATTACTTTGGACAGTCTATTCCGGAAGGCGGCAGCGGCATGTTGTCCGAGTCCATGAAGCGCTACATCGAGGCCAACGGCAGTGCGGTGATGACCGGCATGACGGTGAATAAATTTATTACCGAAAACGGTAGCTGCAAAGGCATTCGATTGCACGACGGCACCGAGATTATGGCGAGCCGTGGTGTGGTCAGTGCTCTGGATCCATTCCAGACCTACCTTAAGGGATTCGACGATAACGAGCTGCCGGGCGGCTTCAAGGATATGGTGCGCAACTTTAAGTTTGGTGACATCACTATCGCGCGGGTGCACTACGCCCTGCACGAAGCGCCCAGCTTTAAAGGCGGGTCGGATATGGACCAGACTGCCTTCCAGCGCATTTTCGGTACCGTGGCGGATATCGATAAGCAGTATCAGGAAATCGCGGCTGGCCAGGCGCCGAGTGATCCGTTCCTTTGGACCGCCGCCTGGACTCGAATGGACCCGACCCGGGCTCCGGACGGCAAGCACACATTGATCATGGATACTTTTGTGCCCGTGGATCTTGCCAACGGAGATAACTGGGAAGAGATTGGGGCGGACTATTGCCGTAACACCTTGTTAAAGCAGCTGCGCAACTACACCACCAATATGTCCGATGACAATATTATGGCGGAGTATGTGGAGACCGGACCGAGCCTCGCCAGGGCCAACCTGTGTTTTAACCGCGGTGTCACCACCGGTGGTGAACGTACTCTGGCGCAAATGGGCGCTTTCCGACCATTCCCCAACTACGCTGATTATCGCGGTCCACTGAAAAACTTTTACATGACCGGACCCTCCTGCCATCCCGGTGGCGGTATCTGCGGAATGGGCACCATCGCGGCCAACGAAATTTTGCACGACCTGGGCATCAAGAGCGAAGACGATGATTTCGACTTCTAACGCTCATTGAGTCACATATTAAAGACATTTTTTTAGAGACTTTCTTAGAGACTACAAAATGGCAAGAGAGAGAATTGATCCTTATACGGCATTGATTATTCAACCGGAAGTGAATGTCGTCAGTGATAAAGAAGGTATTCAGCTGAATCTGGATCGGGTTAAAAACCTGATTCACTTTGGTGTGGGTTACTACTGGGAAGTGCCGGTGCGTCTGGTGGTTCTGCCAGAGTATTTTTTGCAGGGTGTCGGTACGCCCGGTAAGGGCGAAAGCAAGATCGGCGACCAGATGAAAAAAGCCGTGACCATTCCCGGCCCCGAGATTGATCAGCTGGGAGAAATCGCCAAAGAATACGGTCTGTATATTTGTGGTGGCGGTGTGGTTGAGCAGGTACCGGAATTTCCCGATCGCTGGTTTAACACCAATTTTATCGTAGGTCCCACCGGCGAGGTGGTGTTGAAGTACCACAAGTGGCACATCAATGCCTCGCTGGGTCTGGGTACCAGCCCACACGATATTTTTGATGAATACTGCGAACATTTCGGCGGCAGTATCAAAGATCTGTTCCCGGTTATTGATACAGAGATTGGCAAGCTGGGCACCATGACCTGCCACGATGGGTGCACACCTGAGGTGTCACGGGCATTGGGTTACAACGGTGCTGAAGTCATTTGTCATCCCGGTGCCATTCAAGAGGTCGAGGGTGTTTCCCAGCCGTGGGATTTCTGGAAGTTTACCCGCCGCACCCGAGCTCACGACAATATGTGCTATCTGCTGGGTTCCAACTGGGGCAGTGTAAACTACGATTATTATCCGAAGGCATTCTGTCCCGGGCACTCCTTCGCGATTGATTACACCGGCATGCTGCTGCGCGAGGCGCCTTATCCCTCTGAGCAGGTGTTGGCGGTGACCATTGATATCGAGGCGTTGCGCCACTATCGCACCCGTACCAATCATAACTGCTGGGTGGATGTACGCACTGAAGGCTTCCGGGAGATGTACACCAATCCCATTTATCCGCCTAACCGTTTCCCGTCGGGCAAACCCCCTAAGGCACTGGTGGAAAAGATCTCCATCTGCAAAGAGGTCTTTAACAACCTGTACGAGCGCGGCCAGTTTACTCCGCCTGCAGGGATGGAGCCGGGAGAGGTTTCCGAGCTGTTGCAAAAACGCATCGACTACGCCCAGAGCACAGGGCGTTTGCAGAAAACGTAGGTGAGCCCATGAAAGTCAAAAGCAAACTGGCGGATATCGATTTTGAGTTCGGTCACTTCGAATACAAAAAAGATCACCTGATTATCCATAGCCACCCGGATCAGCCTATGCAGAGCAGGGTCTACGTAAGCCCTGATGATGTGGTCAGCGCACTTGGCAAGGCCATCAAGGTGCCTATGTTCTGGGTGTATATGTTGGGCTTTCCCTATTTCCTGATTCGCTACCGACGCCGTAAAAGTCAAAAGCAGGCGCAGGCCGGAAAGCGTGTTGCACATTAGCAGGCTATTAAAAACTGCGTGTACAAATAATTGAATTTCGAGGTTTATAAGTTATGACAACGATGACAGGTGGCGAGGCCATTATTAAGTCTCTGCGCGCAAACGGCGTGGATACCGTATTTGCACTGCCAGGCGGGCAGTTGGATTTCCTGTTCGATGCCATGTACAAAGAGGGCGACGATCTGCGTCTGATTCATACCCGCCACGAACAGGCTACGGCCTACATGGCCTACGGTTACGCCAAATCCACCGGTAAAGTGGGCACCTGTGCGGTGGTGCCGGGCCCCGGATTGTTGAACGCCGCCGGCGCACTGTGCACGGCCTGGTCCAACTATGCGCCCGTGTTGTGTATTTCCGGGCAAATTCCCTCCACGGCCATCGGTAAAGGCTATGGCGATCTGCACGAGATCGAAGATCAGATCGGTATGATCAGCCATGTCACCAAGTGGTCGCAGTCCATCGATCACCCCGCTTATGCGCCGACCCATATCGGCGAAGCGTTCAAACAGCTGGGCACTGGCTACCCTCGTCCTGTGGAAGTGGAAATGCCCATGGATATTATGGCGATGGAGGCTGAAGTCGACATTCTGCCGGCGGTGAGTGAGTACCCCAGTCTGCCGGTGGACCAGAGTCTGGTGAATGAATCCGCGGAAATTCTGAAACAGGCCAAAAAGCCAATGATTGTTGTCGGCTCGGGAGCGCTGGAAGCGAGTGCTGAGGTGATGGCTCTGGCCGAACTGCTACAGGCGCCAGTGATGGCTTGCCGCAGTGGTAAGGGTATTGTCTCTTCAGATCACTACCTCAGTGCCAACTTCCCAATGGGACATCGGTTGTGGGGTGAGACCGACGCTGTGGTGGCAGTAGGCACGCGCCTGAATTGGCCACTGACCATGTGGGGCAAAGACGATGACCTCAAGCTGATTCGCGTGGATATTGATGCGAAACAGATCAATCGCATCTGCGAGCCCGAGGTGGGTATCCTGGGAGATTCCGCCAAGGTACTCAACGCCTTACATCAGCAACTGATAACAGACGGTTTCTCAGCCGCGAGCCGCGAGGTGGAACTGTCGGAACTCAAAGCCCAAATCGATGGCGAGATGCGCGAGAAAGTGGGTCCGCAGATGGCTTACCTGGATGTGATTCGCAAGGAACTGCCGGACGATGGCATTTTTGTCGACGAAGTCACCCAGGTGGGTTTTGTGTCCTGGTACGGATTTCCAGTTTACAAACCGCGCCAGCACATTAGTGCCGGTTACCAGGGCACCCTGGGTTATGGTTATGCCACCGCACTGGGGGTGATGGCCGGCAATATGGACAAGAAGGTGATTCAGGTCAGTGGTGACGGTGGCTTTATGTTCACCTGCCAGGAGTTAGCCACAGCAGTTCAATATCAATTGCCACTGGTTACTATTATCTTTAACGACCACCGTTTCACCAATGTTCAGCGCCAGCAAAAAGAATGGTTCGATGGCCGCGTGATTTGTTCGGACCTGCACAATCCCGACTTTGTAAAAATGGCGGAGAGTTTTGGGGCGGCAGGATTCTCCGCAAGTGATCCGGAGAGTTTGAGACAGGCCATTCGCAGCGCATTCGAACAGAAGGGGCCGTCTATCATTGAAGTGGATGTGCAGGAGTTCTTCCCGGCGCCCTGGCCATTCCTGATGATGCCGCAAAACCGCAAACAAGTGTGCAAGTAACAGGCAGGAATTGATTATGTCAAAGTTAGAAGCCGTACCTGGCGTACTAAAACTGTCTCCGTACGTGCAAGGGCAAAGCACCCTTGAGGGTGTGGCAGAGCCTATTAAGCTGTCTTCCAATGAGTCTTCGCACGGACCTTCGCCGGCGGCGCTGGAAGCCTACCGTAAGGCGGCCGAATCACTGAATCGCTACCCGGACGGCAGTCAGTATGAACTGCGTCATGCCATAGGTTCTGTTTTCGACCTCAACCCGGATCAGATCATTTGCGGCAATGGCTCCGATGAGTTGATCCAGCTGATGGTTCGTACCTATGTCAGCCCCGGCGATGAAGTTCTGGTCAGTGAGAACGGCTTTATCATGAGCAATATCCATAGTGTTGCGCAAGGGGCGGAGCTGGTGGTTGCACCGGAACGTGACTACAAGGTGGATGTGGATGCCCTGTTGGAGCGCGTCACTGACAAGACCCGTTTTTGTACCATCGCCAACCCCAACAACCCCACGGGGACCTATATTTGCGGTGATGAACTGCGTCGCCTGCATGCCGGATTGCCGCAAAACTGTCTGCTGCTGATTGACAACGCCTACGCGGAATATGTCGCCGAGCCGGATTATGAAGATGGATCGGCACTGGTGAATCAATTCGACAATGTGGTGATGACCCGGACCTTTTCCAAAATTTACGGATTGCCTTCGCTGCGTATCGGCTGGTGTTACTGCCCCGAAAAAATCGTCGGCGAAGCCGGCCGCATTCGCACGCCCTTCAATACCAATGGACCCGCATTGGCCGCAGCGGCTGCCGCTGTCATGGATGTCAACTACGTTGAGATGATTCGCAGTCACAATCATCGCTGGCTACAAAAAATTTCCAATGCAGTAGCAGAGCTTGGAATCGAAATGATCCCGAGCGTCGCCAACTTTTATTTGTTGAAGTTTCCGGACGAGGGGGACAAGAACGGCTCCGATGCGGATGCCTTCCTGAAATCCAGGGGTATCATTCCCCGGCCAACGGGCGGCTCGGACAAATTCCTGCGAATTACGGTTGGGTTGGACTACGAAAATGAAGCAGTTCTGGCGTCTCTGGCCGATTATATGGCCACCGGTAGGGTGGAATAGGCGAAGCCGTAATCCACCAAACGCGGGGCGGGTTGCATCCACAAAAAATATCTTAATCGGCGGTAAAAGTGAACGAAGTCTATTCAATGTCTCCAGAAGTTAAGCACCGACTGTCAGGAGTTCAGCGTTTATTGATCGACGGCCGCTGGCAAGAATCGGATGAAGGGCAGGTGTCGGATGTTATCAATCCCTCCAGCGGTCTGACCATCAGTCGGGCGGCCATGGCACAATACCAGGACGTCGAGCGGGCGGTAGCCGCAGCCAGACGTTCATTCGACACTGGCTTATGGACTGGCATGACGCCGGCGCAACGGGCAAAAATTCTGTGGCGGGCGGCGGATCTGCTGGAAGAGCATGCTGATGAGCTTGCCGAGCTGGAAATGCTCGACGCCGGCAAGTCACTTGCCGGCGCGCGGGGAGGGGAGATTCCCTTCGCCGCTGAGTGTTTTCGCTACTACGCGGGTTGGTGTACCAAAATAGAGGGCAGTACCAAGCAGCTGTCGATCATCCCGGGGCAGGAATTTCACGCTTATACGCGGCGGGAGCCAATCGGTGTTGCCGCCTTAATTGTGCCCTGGAACGGCCCGCTGGTGCAGGCCGCCTGGAAGGTGGCTCCGGCACTGGCCGCAGGCTGCAGTTGTATTCTAAAACCGGCTGAAGAAACGCCGCTGTCGGCCGTCCGGATGGGTGAGATTCTGATGGAGGCAGGTGTGCCTGCCGGGGTGTTTAATCTGTTGTTGGGCGAGGGGTCAACCGTCGGTCAGCAATTGGCTGAACACGCGGACGTCGACAAGGTGTCCTTTACCGGCTCTACTGAAGTCGGCAGAAAAATTATCGATGCGGCCAAGGGCAATCTGAAAAAGGTGTCCCTCGAACTGGGCGGCAAGTCCCCGGTGATCATTTTTAATGATGCTGACCTCGACGAAGCCATTGCCGGCGCGGCACAGGGGATTTTCTCCAATGCCGGGCAGGTGTGCGTGGCGGGTTCCCGGCTGTATGTCCAGGAGTCGGTCTACGACCAGGTGCTGTCCGGTCTGGTCAGGATAGCTCAGGACATGAAGGTAGGTCCTGCCACCACCGCAGGTCTGGATATGGGGCCGCTGATTTCCCAGCGACATCTCAACCGGGTCTGTGATCGGGTCGAGCGGGGGCTTACAGAGGGGGCTGTACTGGCCGCAGGCGGCCGTCGTTTGGAGCTGGACGGTGGATATTTTCTGGAGCCTACCATCCTCACCGAATGCGATCATTCGCACAGTGTGGTTAAAGAAGAGATCTTCGGTCCGGTTCTGACGGTGATCAAATTCAGTGCCGATGACGACATAGTCCCATTGGCCAACGACAGCGAATACGGTCTGGCCGCCAGTGTCTGGACACGCGACGTCAGCAAAGCCCATAAAACCGCTGCGGCGATCAAGGCGGGCCTGCTGTGGATCAACTGTCACGGTATTCCCGATATGGCAATCCCCTTTGGAGGCTACAAGCAGTCTGGCTGGGGCCGCGAGAATGGCTACGATTCACTGCTGCAATATACCGAGTTGAAATCTGTGGTGGCAAAGCTTTAACAAGTTTTTGAAAAGGTCTTCCTGACTTTCTCACAACCTATTTTCCCTAAGGAGATCCTCATGCAGGAAACCTGGCGTTGGTTTGGTCCTTCGGACCCCGTTTCTCTGGAGAACATTATTCAGTCCGGCGCGAGTGGCGTGGTCACGTCACTGCACCATATCGAGGTGGGAGCAGCCTGGTCGCTGGGTGAGATACTGAAGCGAAAGCAGTTGATCGAGGAGCGCGGACTGGTGTGGAGTGTGGTGGAAAGCGTTCCTGTTCACAACGATATCAAACTGCGAAAAAGCCACTGTCAAGATTACATTGAAGCCTATAAGGAAACCCTCAAAAACCTCGGTGAGGCGGGAGTCAAGGCCGTCTGCTACAACTTTATGCCGGTAGTGGACTGGACCCGAACCAACCTGATGTACAAGCTGCCCAATGAGAGCTACGCCTTGCGTTTCTCCATGGAAGCCTTCGTGGCCTACGATCTGTATATTCTGGAGCGCCACTGCGCCGCCGACAGCTATACGGCAGAGCAGATCGAGAGTGCCCGCCGCTATTTTGAGTCCATGAGCCAGGAACAAATCCGACAGCTGGAGAGCAATATCATCGCCGGCTTACCGGGTGGTGCGGACGGCTTTGACCGGGATGGTATTCGTACGGCTATCGATGAGTACAGAAACGTCTCTGATGATGAGTTTCGACAGAACCTGTTTGCGTTTCTCCGCGAAGTGATTCCGGTGGCAGAAAAAGCGGGAGTAAGAATGTGTATTCACCCGGATGATCCTCCCTTCTCGCTGTTTGGTTTGCCCCGCGTGGTTTCCACTGCAGACGATGCCCGGGCTCTGCTCAAGGCCAGCGATAGTGTCGCCAATGGCTTGACCCTGTGTGCCGGATCATACGGCGCCAGAGGCGATAACGACCTCGTGGCCATGGTCAGGGAATTTGCCAGTCGCATACATTTCGTGCACCTGAGAAACGTTCGTCGCCAAACCGATGGTTCTTTTTACGAGTCGGAACATCTGGATGGCGACAACGATATGCTGGGTATCGTTCAGGCTCTCCTGCAGGAAGAGCAACGCCGACGTGATTGCGGTCGCTCAGATCAGGCGATTCCCATGCGACCCGATCACGGGCATCTGATGGCTGACGATATTGGCAAAGATTCCAATCCAGGCTATTCCATGATCGGTCGGCTAAAAGGTCTAGCAGAACTCAGAGGCGTGATTCATGCGCTGGAAAACGTCGGAAATCTGCGTGCAGGATAAGGCAGCATTGGTTGTTCGGCATCACGGTGCTATTGTAGTTACAGCGAATAATAACTGAACGCTCTGGAGAATTTGTTCATGTCGTTAGTCCCCGCCGATAATGTCCTGGCCGTTTGTACAGTTGTATTCGGCCTTGCCTGGCTTGGCTTCTGGATAGATACACTGTCTATTGGGCGAAAGATCTCCGGTGTGGTTTGGGTGCTCTGTGGCGCGATGTTGTTGTCCAATTTCCAAGTGATTCCCTTCAAAAGCCAGGTTTATGATTTTGTCGGCGGTGTTTTGGTGCCTCTGGCAATTCCGCTGCTGTTATTCAAGAGCGATATGCGCCGGATTTTTAAAGAGAGCGGCAAGGTCATGCTTATTTTTTGCCTGGCGAGTGCAGCTACGGTAACAGGCGCAGTTCTGGGGTTTTATCTATTCGATCTTGGTGAAATAGGTCCCAAGGTGGCTGGCGTTTACAGTGGCGGTTACATTGGCGGTGCGGTAAATTTCCTGGCGGTTTCGCAGGTGGTGGAGATGAGTACGGACGAGTTTAGCACGGCTATCAGCGCCAGCAGCATTGTCAGTATTCTCGCCTTGATGATTCTGTTGGCGATTCCTTCCATTAAATGGATTACCCGGCAGTTCCAGTCTGCCTACGCTATCACTGAAGATGGTGTTGAGAACAAAGTAGCGCTGAAAAGCAAAGTCACAAGCTTTCGCTTGACTCATTTGTCCGGCGCCTTGACCTTGAGCTTTTTGATTTGTACGGTGTCGAAGTTTGTCGCCGCTAAAACGGGCTTTGAGCAGTATACATTCTTGATTATTACCGCTTTGACGCTGCTGATAGCCAACTTGTTCCCAAAATTGATGAACAGAATTGAAGGCGAATTCGACACGGGCCTGCTACTCATGTATCTGTTCTTTGCGGTGGTGGGTGCCGGCACGGATATGTCAGCCTTTCTTGGTGCCGCGATTGTTCTGTTCTTTTATGGCAGTTTTATTATTGTCATTCACCTTGTTGTTACTTTTGCCCTTGCCCGTACCTTTAAGTTCGGCCTGGAGGAAACAGTGGTTGCCTCCGGTGCCGCCTTGGTGGGGCCAGCGGTTACCGCCGCCATCGCCACGTCCAGAAACTGGCGGGAGCTTGTGACGCCGGGCATCATGTGCGGTATATTTGGCTACGCCATTGCTACCTTTATCGGGGTGTCTATCAGCGGGATGCTGGGTTAAAACCGCGACACAACTCGATAATCATCTCACGCAGCCAGCGGTGTCCGGGCTCGCCGTGCAGGCTGTTATGCCACATCAGGTACAGCGGTGCCTTCCAATCCTCCACCGGGGCGGGGTAGAGTGCCAAATCAAACAACTCCGCAAAGTGCCGCGCCACCGGTTCGGGCAGTGCGCAGATCATATTCGTCTTTTGCACGATATAGGGCATATTGAAAAAGCTTGGCACCTTCATACCATGGCGACGACGCAGCCCGGTAGAGAGCAGGTGTTGGTCGAGCAACGAGATGCGATTGGTCTTGGGGTAGAGCACAACGTGCTCAGCAGCCAGAAATTGGTCCAGCGTTAACTCATCACGAATGTCGGGGTGATCCTTGCGTACCAGGCAATAGCCGGGCTCCTGACGCACCGTTTCCACATGATAGTCATCTTCCAGAATGGGAATATTGTCCAGCGCAAAATCCACGCTGCCAAAGTGCATCAGATCTTTAAGGTCTTCTTCGTACTGAGGCCAGATATTGACGCGTACACTGGTCTGGAGATCGGCCAACTTTTGCAGCAGCGAAGGTACCACGGCAATGCCGCCATAATCGATGGAGGCCAGGGTAAAGATGCGGTCGCTTTTGGTGGGGTCGAACTCTTGCGTCTGGGCGATGGTATCTGAGATTTTGTCCAGAATCTCTCGAATCGGGCGTTCCAGTTCCAGGGCTCTGGGGGTGGGGCGTACACCGCTGCCGGTGCGGAGAAACAGCTCGTCTTTCAGGGTTATGCGCAGCCGCCCGAGGGCGGCGCTCATGGCAGGTTGACTCATGCCGATCTTGTCGGCGGCAGCGGAGAGTTTCCGCTCGGTCATAATGGCATCGAAGATGGTAAGGAGGTTTAAGTCGACGCTGCGTAGATTCATAAACTCAGGGTATAACGGCGGTGGTTTCAATCTCCACCTTAGCACGATCCTCCATCAGTGCCACTACCTGAACCATCGCCATGACAGGAAAATTGCGGCCGATCACTTCACGATAAACGGCGCCCACTTCTTTCAGGCGGCTCAGGTATTCCTGTTTGTCAGTGATATACCAGGTCATGCGGGTAATATGCTCAGGCCTGGCGCCACCGGCTTCCAGAATGGCAACGGTGTTAAGCAGAGTCTGACGAACCTGATCTACGAAGTCGTCGCTTTGGAATTGTTCGTTCTCGTCCCAGCCGATCTGGCCGCCCACGTATAGAGTCTGGCCCTGGGCCAGGATGCCGTTGGAATAGCCTTTTGGCTGCGCCCAGCCTTCGGGTTGAATAATCTGCATGGTTTGGTTTTCTCCCGGAATTTTTTAGTTGGCGCTTGGTGGGTTACGCTTCGCTAACCCACCCTACGGTTTGCTATGTTGGTTAGCAACTGGCGTTGCTCTGAGGGTTTGTCATATCACACCCGCGTTTTGCAACGTCTGGCGGGCGATAATCAGTTTCTGTACCTCGGACGCACCTTCGTAAATTCGCAGGGCACGCACCTCACGGTACAACTCTTCAACCTTGATGCCGCTGGTAACACCCAGTCCCCCGAACAGCTGTACTGCAGCATCGATCGTCTGTTGGGCAGAATCGGTGGCATACATCTTGGCCATGGCCGCTTCGCGGGTGATACGGTCAGCAACGCAATCCTTGGTCCAAGCGGCGCGGTAGATCAACAGCGCGCTGGTATCAATGTTGGTCGCCATCTCCGCCAGTTGGGTTTGCACGCCGGGGATCTGGTTCATGGGCGCGCCGAACAGCTCGCGGCTTGCAGTACGCTGCAGGGCTTCAGCAAGCGCCCGACGGGCAAAGCCCAGGGACGCGGCGCCCACGGTGGAACGACACACATCCAAGGTCGCCATGGAGACTTTAAATCCCTTACCTTTTTCACCCAGCATGGCGCTCTTGGGAACACGACAGTTGGTGAATTTCAGCCGTGCCAATGGATGCGGCGCAATCACATTAATGCGCTCGGCGATTTCCAGACCCGGAGTATTGGCATCAACGATAAATGCCGTGATGCCCCGAGCCCCCTCGCCACCGGTGCGGGCGAACAGAGTGTAAAAATCCGCGATGCCACCGTTGGAAATGAACGTTTTTTCTCCGTTGATGACATATTCGTCACCATCCAGCTCCGCACTGGTGCTCATGGCAGCGACGTCGGAGCCGGCGTCTGGCTCGGTCAGGGCAAATGCGGCAATTTTTTCACCGGCGCGAACTGCAGCCAGGTATTGCTGTTGCTGTTCATCGTTGCCGAACAGGCTGATGGCCACACTGCCCAGACACTGCATGGCAAAGGCAAAATCAGCCAGGCCGGATTGGCGGGCCAGGTGCTCACGCATCAGACACATGCTGCGAACATCCAGCTTGCCGTTTTCATCGCGAAGGGCAACGCAGTGCTTCAGAAAACCGGCCTCGGCCAACTGCCGCACGATCTTGCTGCACTCGGCATCCACGTCAATATCGCCATGGGCTTCGCCATCGATATTGGCCTGTGCCCAGGTATCAATATCGTTGGCCAGCTGGCGATGTTTGTCTTCCAGGAATGGCCAATTGAGATAAGTCTTGTCGACCAGAGACAGTTCCATAATCAGTTACCCTCGAACGTGGGTTTCTCTTTGTTGACGAAAGCGTTGTAGGCGCGTTCGAAATCGGCGGTCTGCATGCAAATGGCCTGTGCCTGGGCTTCCGCCTCGATGGCCTGGTCGATGCTCATGTTCCACTCCTGGTGCAACATGGTCTTGGTAATACCGTGGGCAAAGGTAGGGCCCTGCAACAGTTTATGAGCCATGGCCTGGGTTTCTTCCAGCACGGTCTCCGATGAGCAGAGGCGGTTATAAAAACCCCAGCGCTCGCCTTCTTCCGCGCTCATGGTGCGACCGGTATAGAGCAGATCCGAGGCGCGGCCCTGGCCGATAATACGCGGCAGCATGGCGCAGGCGCCCATATCGCAACCGGCAAGGCCCACGCGCGTAAACAGAAACGCGGCTTTGGCCTTCTCGGTGCCGTAACGCAGGTCACTGGCCATGGCGATGATCGCGCCTGCGCCAACGCAAATACCATCGATGGCGGACAAAATTGGCTGCGGGCAGTTGCGCATGGCTTTAACCAGATCACCGGTCATGCGGGTAAAGTCCAGCAGGCCGCGCATATCCATGCGGGTGAGGGGGCCAATAATGTCGTGTACATCGCCGCCGGAGCAGAAGTTGCCCGCCGCACCGGTCATCACCACCGCTTTCACATCGTCCACATACACCAGGTCGCGGAAGGTATCGCGCAGCTCCGCATAGGACTCAAAGGTCAGAGGGTTCTTGCGGTCGGGGATGTTCAGGGTGATGGTGGCTACGCCCTGATCAAAGCTCCAGAGAAAATGTTCCGGGCTGTAGGTGGTGGGGTCAAAACGGTTCCTGTCTCGCATGTGACGGGCTCCTCTCGTTTAATCGTTAGTCGTTGGCTATCTGCGCAATTGCTGTCTATGAGTATGGTTAGAGATGCTGACATTGTAGAGAGTAAATCCATTACTGGCAAATATTTTACGTGTAATATAAAATTGATTGTCAATTGCCGCCGAGAAATTGGGATAATAGAACTATGTCATTGAAAAATAAGCATATTGTGGTTACCGGAGCAGGACGTGGCATCGGAGCGGCGATTGTGGATGCCTTGTCGGCAGAAGGCGCCAAGATCAGTTTGATGGGGCGATCCCTGGAATCCCTGCAAGCCAAAGCGGCTGAGTTGGCAGAGGCACAAGCGATTTCAGTGGATGTGACCGACAGCGGTGCTATTGCCCATGCCTTCGAACAAGCCCGGGAGGGCTTCGGCCCCATCGACATACTGGTCAACAACGCCGGTCAGGCGCACACGGCGCCGGCCCACAAAATGGATGATGATCTCTGGCGCCGGATGATGGCGGTGAATCTCGACAGTGTCTTTTACTGCAGCCGCGAGGCTTTAAAGGACATGCAGCCCCGCAACAGCGGCAAGATAATTAATATTGCCAGTACTGCGGCGCTCAAGGGTTACGGCTATGTCTCCGCCTATGTGGCGGCCAAACACGGCACTTTGGGTTTGACCCGTTCCATGGCCCTGGAGAATGCGGCTAAGGGCATTACCATTAATGCCGTCTGCCCCGGGTATACCGAGACTGATATCGTCAAGGATTCCATTGCCACCATCATGGAGAAAACCGGTCGTACGGAAGAGGAGGCGAGAGCCGAGCTGACGGCCAGCAACCCTCAAGGGCGACTGGTACAACCTGAAGAAGTGGCCAATGCGGTGTTGTGGTTGTGCCAGCCCGGCTCGGAATCGGTGACCGGGCAGGCGATTGCGGTTGCGGGTGGAGAAGTAATGTAAGGTCTCGAATGACTCTGCAGAACTCAGCTTACCAGAGCCAACGCCTGGTCGAGTATCAGAGTCTTCATGGCCTCCAGATCCGAGTGCTCCAGGCTCGACGTAACCATCAAACCCTCAAACATGGCGGTGATCAGTTCGCTTCGCAAGGTGATCTCCTGGGGCGTCAGCGCAGGATTCAGCTCTTTGATTCTGCTACATAGCTGGCGCTTCTGTGGAGTATAGAACTGCGCCAACAACTCACCCGTGTAATTGTCTGCGACACCCAATAACGGCCAGAATTGAATAAAAAAGTGCCGGGTTTCCGGAGCACTGACATCCGCCAGGTTAAATTCAATCACCGCCTTAAAGCGCCCCAAAGGAGAATCCTCGACGCTGAGCAGATGCCGTTCATAGCGTCGGTCGTATTCGTCCCCCACATATTCCATTAGCGCCCGGATCAGGGCTTCCTTGCGAGGATAGTAGTATTGCAGGTTGGCCAGCCGGACCTCTGCCTTTTGGGCGACATTACGCAAGGAGAAATCATCGGCGCCATCGGTTTTAAGCAATTGGTAGGCGGCTTCGACAATTTTGACGGCGGTAGCCTTGCCATCGGTACGTTGGGCGGTGCCTGCGCGGGTGCGCTTGGGGGTGTTGGATTTTGTCATTCGGTGATTATAGCGAATAAGAGCTAGTTTGGTTAGATGACAAAAGTCTTGACCGGCAATATTCCTGCCGAGTATAGTTTGGTCAGTCGTATGACAAATTTAAGAAGTTTCAAGATCCCAGAGGCTGTCCTGGAAACAGGCCGGGAGACCCTCAAAAAAGATTCGGAGCGGGAGGCAAGCTGCCATGCAACGTCGTCAATTTATCAAACACACCTTGGGGGGCCTCTCTGTTGCCGCCGCCGGATCATCCCTGGCCGGTGGGTCGGCAGGCGAGAGAAAACACGCTGACAGTAACGGCACAGACCTTTACGACACTGTGGTGATTGGCGGGGGTTTCGCCGGAGTCACCGCCGCTCGCGATGCCAGCCAGATGGGCCTGCGCACACTGCTGTTGGAAGCTCGCCCGCGTCTTGGTGGCCGCACCTTTACCACCCGCTTTGGTGGGCATGATATTGATGCCGGTGGCACTTGGTTGGGTTGGGGCCAGCCTCATGTGTGGTCGGAGTGCATGCGTTACGGTATGGAGATCGACATGAGCGCTTCCACCGGTGCCGAGCAATTCGTTTGGTACCACGGCCGCGAGCGGATGGAAGGTAATGGTGCAGAGTACGGCAGGCTTTCCACTGAAGCGTTCGAAAAGTTTTTTGCACCGGCCAGGGAGATGTTTCCTCACCCCTATGAGCCCCTGTTGCAGTCGCAAAGTCGCCAATTCCAGCAACTGGATCAAATGTCCGCGGCGGAGGCGATCGAAAAATTGGACCTGAGCGACGTTCAGAAAACCCTGGCTCGCAGTCTTGCCGCTATTAACGGACATGCCCCCGCCACTGAGAGCAGCTACCTCGACCACTTGCGCTGGATTGCCCTCGGCGGTTTTGATCAGGCATTTATGTGGTCCAACTTGGGTTATTACCGCTTAAAAGGCGGTACCCGAGCATTGTTGGAAAAAATGCAAGGCGACAGCAGGGCGGAGTTACGTTTGGGTACGGTGGTTCGAAGTGTGTCCCAGCAGGCTGGTGGCGTCAGCATTGTAACGGGGCGCGGTGAACACATTCGCGCTCGAACGGTGATTTTTGCACTGCCTCTCAATGTCCTTTCCCAGATTCAATTCGAACCGACCATTTCACACGTCAAGCTCGACGCCAGCCAGCAAGGTCACACAGGTTCTGGCAGTAAAGTTTACATGCGTATTAAAGGTAAGCATCCGGTGATTTTTGCACAGGGTCGTGAGGATATGGCGTTTAACTTTTACTGGACGGAGTACGACGATGGCGATAGCCAGATCACTGTTGGTTTTAACGCATCGCCCGATTATCTGGACGTTAACGATGACGAGGAAATCCAGAAAGCGGTGCATCTTTTCCAGCCTGGAGTGGAACTGCTGGAGTCCTTTAGCTATGACTGGAATCTTGATCCCTTCTCCAAAGGCACCTGGTGTATGTATCCGCCCGGGATGTTGACCGGGGCACTGCAGGAGCTTCAGCGCCCAGAGGGTAACCTCTACTTCGCCGGCGCGGATATCGCCAATGGTTGGCGTGGTTTTATTGACGGCGCCATCGAAACCGGAGCCAGGGCAGCCCGCCTGGTCGGTGAAAGGTTGATCCCGGAAGAACTGGCCGGAGTCTCCTCGCCTAGCGCAAAGTCGGCATAAACCGATCACTGATCTTTAACTCCGAAAGATTCTGAAAACGACACCAGAGAGGAATGTCATTATGAAACTGTCTACCAAACCTGCGACCACAATCAAGTCTGTCATCGCCGTTGCAGCTCTGGCAATCTCCACAACCGCCATATCCGCTGAACGCCTGAACGTGAAGTTATCCGGCGCCTTTCACGCCGTTACGGAAAGTCTGATCAGTACCGGTGAACGTCAAAGTGCATTTGTTTACAGCGTCAAAGGGGCAACAACGCTAACGACAAATAGCGGCAAACAATGGAAGTTCTCCATAGATTGTCTTGGCTTCGATGAGGTGGGTGGCCACGCTGGTACCAGCGGGGTCGGGCGATGCAGTTGGGCCGACTCTGATAACGACAGATTGATGATCGAATTGGTGACCGAGGGCGAGTCAAATCGCTATCGCGTAACAGGTGGTACCGGAAAATGGCAGGGTGTTTCCGGTTCATTTAAAAGTAACTTTGAGTACCTGCCAGCACCGTCGGAAGATGTTTTCCTGGGGACGGACGAAGGCAAGGGGTTCCTGAACTTGCCGTCTTCCGTGAGTATGCGTTGAGGTTGGTGCCATGAGAATATGGGTTCGAACCGTCATACAAGCACTCATTTTTGTGTTGATTCCTGTGTGCGCCCTAGCCGGCGCGAAATCTTCAGGCGAATGCGATCAGAAACTGGGTAAAAAGATATTTGGCAAATGTGCGGCTTGCCATACCTTTGACAACAGCGGCTCACACGCTGCGGGGCCCAACTTACTGGGTGTGGTTGGCCGTGGCATTGGCAAGATTGAAGGTTTTCCATTCTCTCCGGCGCTAAGTGAGCAGGGCACTCATTGGTCAGAAGCGGCGCTGGACAAATTCCTTGCCAATCCCATGAAGAACTTTCCTGGCACCACCATGGCGTTTGCGGGGATTCGCAAGGAGCACCAGCGGCAGGCGGTGATTTGTTACCTGAAAGGAACATCCCGATAGCTATATTCCCACCCTCACCGCGACGCCACCGCGCCGCGGATCGCCGGCACCATTAAATCTCTCTGCCATCTGCACCACTGTATGCACGCCGCCAAAAAACAAACTCCGTTCGGGCCATAACCGGTGTTGTGGGTAGGCTTGCAGCAAGCTGGCGGGAACTTCACCGTTGACCTGTTCGATATTCAGCAATTCGTTCTCGACGTGAATGCGAGCGCTATCGACAGCCTGCTCAGGTGACATACCAAAATCCACCAGGTTGCTGATGACTTGTAAAATAGCCGTACGCAACCGATTGGAACCTCCGGAGCCGAGTGCGATCCGCTGGTTATCGGTTTCAATCAGGCTTGGGGCCATCATGGATGTCATTCTCTGATTGGGTTGCCAACGGTGAAAACCTCCCGGGTTTAAATCCTCTTCGCCCAACACGTTATTGAGCATAATGCCGGTGCCCGGCAGGATATGCCCGCAACCCTCTCCGTTGCTGACAGTCATCGCTGCACTATTACCGTATTGATCCATAACGGTGAGGTGGGTCGTCCCTCGCAGACACTGGCTGCGTTGGTGGATCTGCTGTCGATACTGCTCGAGCAGAACAGGATCGAGAAGTTGCTTCAAATGATGGTCATGGGAGATGGGGCTGTCGTCGTCATCCAGATGGGCATCGATTCTGGCTTTATTGGTCAGTGCCATAATATCGGCGAGCAGCCCCAAGTGTTCAGGGCTATGCCAACCCAATGAGGCCAGGTTTTCAGTCTCCAACAACGATAAGGCAAAGGCGATCAGAGTACCGCCGGAAGAGGGCGGGGGATTGGTGTACAACCGAGCTTTACGATATTGACGAGTGAGCGGTTGGCGGCGGATGACCTCATAATGTTTGAGATCTTCCAGCGTTAAGTGGCCGCCCTGGTGCTGGCAATGTTCAGCCAGCCGTTGAGCAATGTCACCTTCGTAAAACAGATCTTCTTTCTCTTCGCCGAGAGCCACTAATGTGTCGGCCATGGCCGTCTGGATCAGTGTTTCACCTTCCCGAATCAGCGTCTTGCCATCAGATGTATAGATACTTCTCGCTTCTTCAGTGGCGGTGAAAATGGGAGCGATAATATCAAATATGTACGATTGAAAATGATTAAAGACAACGCCTTCGCGAGCCAGCCGAGCTGCCGGTTGCACCAGACGTCGCATGGGCAGTTTGCACAAGTCCCCATGGATGGCAAACATGCCCCGTATGGCTCCTGGTGTTGCCATGGAGCCCAGGCCGATATGAAATTCCTGCTGGGCGGTGCCAAAGTCCGCCAACATGGCATAGAACTCGATATCGGATTCAGGTTTCTTGTGGCGCGGCGTCTGGTTAAAAAAATCGTAGGCGATGGGATCGCGATCCAGTGGATGTGCCAACAGGTAGCCGCCACCACCGAGCGAGGCAAGCACGGGCTCCGCGACGCAAGCGGCAAAATGGGCGGCAACGATAGCGTCAAAGGCGTTGCCGCCGTCGAGCAGAATTTCCTCCGCAGCGGAGGCGGTGGCGGGGTGACCACAGGCGATCATTCCCTGACAAGATGTTGAAGACACGCCAATCCACCTAAAGCAGTCATTAAAAAGCTGCTTTAAGTGTAGCCGCTTTACTCCATATTAGCTTTTACGGCGCGATTAAGGTTTACCAGCAGATCAAGAAGTTCCTGCCCGTGGCCAATATCCAGGCTACCCAGCAATGATTTGGCCCAATCCGCGTGGGCCACGGCCATTTCAGCAAATAAAGAGCGACCTTTGTCCGTCAAACCCACCTGGATGATGCGTCGGTCTTCCGGGCTGGGGCGTCGATCGATCAAGCCTTCTGAGATCATACGGTCCACCAGACGGGTGATGTTGCCTTTGGAAGCAATCAATTGTCCGGCCAGTTTGCCCATGGGCAACCAATCCGGATCGCAACGATCGAGCTGAGACAGTACATCGAAGCGAGATAAGCTCTGCTTGAAGTTCTTCTGAAAGCGGGTCTCCATCTCCTGCTCCATCACCTTGGAGCTGCGTGCCAGTTGCAGCCAGAGCTTCAAGTACAGGGTATCGGAGTCGTCTTTATGCAGACTTTTCAGGCTTTGCATCAGGAGGTTGGGTCCGGTGATTCAATTGAAATAAGGGTCAATGGCCAGCATTGTAGCGCAATCTTGGCACCAATAGACAAAAAGTAATAAAGACGAATTTTCTTAGAGTCTTAAGTTATTTAACCGGGCATCTATATTCCATATAAATATATTACACGTAATATAAAAATGTGTAAGATAATCCCATCAAGTTAATCAATCCGGGGTGGTTACCAGCAGCCCGGAAATACAGATAAAAGACAGTAGAGGACGTGCGACATGAAAATTACCGTTATTGGTGGTGGCCCAGGCGGCCTGTATTTCTCTATCCTGACCAAGAAGGCTCGTCCAGACTGGGATATCGAGGTGTATGAGCAAAATCGCCCGGATGACACCTTTGGTTTTGGTGTGGTGTTCTCCGACGAAACCCTGGAAGAATTCCTGTCCCGCGACCAGCCTTCTTACGAGCGCATCCGTGATGACTTTGCCTACTGGGATGACATTGTGATTCGCCGCAAGGGCGAGGAAATACGCTGTGAGGGTAACGGCTTTTGCGGTACCTCGCGCGTCAGTCTGCTGAACCTGATGCATGAACGTTGCCGTGAGCTGGATATCAAGCTGAATTTCGAGACCATCATTGATGTGAATAATCTGGAAACCCAATTCGCGGATTCCGATATTATTCTGGCCTCTGATGGTATCAACTCCTCCATCCGCGAGCACTACAAAGAGCACTTTGCGCCGACCACGGTGATGAAGTCCAACCGTTTTGTGTGGATGGGTTCTGAGCGTCCGCTGAAAGACTTTACCTACTTCTTTAAAGAAACCGAGCATGGTCTGATCTGTGCCCACACCTATCAGTATGAGCCCGGCCGCTCTACCTGGATCTTTGAGATGTCCGACGAGTGCTGGCAGGGCCACGGCTTTGAGGTGACCAACGAAGAGGATTCGCGCGCGAAGCTGGAAGCGATTTTCGCCGAAGAACTGGAAGGTTACCCACTGATTTTGAACCGTTCCCACTGGCGGCAGTTCCCGCGCATCTTCTGCGAAAACTGGTACCACAAGAATATTGTGATTTTGGGCGATGCCAAAGCCTCTGCACATTATTCTATTGGCTCCGGTACCAAGTTGGCGATGGAATGTGCCATTGGTTTACACGATGCCGTGATTGAATGCGCCGAAGAAAGTGTGGAAAAAGCGTTCCAGCGTTACGATGAATTGCGTCGCGTTCCTGCTCAAATCGTACAGCACAACGCCGACGTTTCCCTGGCCTGGTTCGAACATTTCGACCGATCCTGGGATATGGATCCCATGCAGTTCGCCATGGTGGTAATGTGTCGCGCCAAGTCCGTGACCTACGATAATTTGATCTTGCGTGATCCCAAATTTGTGGAGAAAGCCGATACCGAATGGTACCAGCGCTACTTTGAAGAGACAGGCTATGACTACCGCGAGTCTCGCCCCACGCCGATGTTTACCAAATTTAAGCTGCGCGATATGGAGCTGCGCAACCGCGTGGTGATGTCGCCAATGGCTCAGTACAGCGCGGACGAAAATGGTGATCTGACGGATTGGCACCTGGTGCACTACGCCGGCCATGCTAAAGGCGGTATGGGCCTGGTTTACACGGAAATGACCTGTCCATCTCCCGATGCACGCATTACCCTCGGCTGCCCAGGTATGTGGACGGATGAGCAGGAGGCACAATGGAAGCGTATTGTGGACTTTGTTCACTCCAGCACCGACACCAAGATCTGTATGCAGTTGGGTCACTCCGGCCGCAAGGGCTCTACCCAGTTGGGTTGGGAAAAAATGGATATGCCCATCGAGGATGACAGCAAAAACTGGCCGATCACCTCGGCATCGCCTATTCCCTACTTCGATGGCATTTCTCAGGTGCCGGCGGAACTGGACCAGGCAGGTATGGACCGCATCATCAATGACTTCCGCAGCGCTGCCCAGCGGGCTGACCGTGCGGGCTTTGATATGCTCGAACTGCACTGTGCCCACGGTTACCTGTTGGCCTCGTTCCTGTCGCCATTGACCAACGTGCGCACTGACGAATATGGCGGCAGCGTGGAAAACCGACTGCGTTTTCCGTTGATGGTATTCAATGCGATGCGTGACGTCTGGCCTGAGCAAAAGCCCATGTCTGTACGTATTTCTGCCTGCGACTGGAAAGAGGGGGGTATCAGTGAAGAAGATACTTTTGCAATTTCCGAAGCTTTCCGCGACGCCGGTTGCGACCTGATCGATGTATCCGCCGGCCAGACCGTTGCCGACCAGAAACCCGTTTATGGCCGTATGTTCCAGGTACAGTTTTCCGAAGCGATTCGCAATGTGCCCAAGATTGCCACCATGACCGTGGGTAACATCACTGATGCCGGTCAGGTGAATACCATCCTCCACACTCGCCGTGCCGACTTGGTTGCCATTGCCCGTCCGCATCTGTGGAATCCGTACTTTACCCGTCAGGCAGCGGCCAGCTACGGTATTGAAGTGGACCAGGGGTGGGAGAAACAGTATATCTCCGGCCAGCAGCAGGCTTACAGTGTGCTTGGCAAAGCGCGTGACCAGCTGCTGGAAACCCAGAAAAAGGCCAAGCCCAAACGCCACTATAAAGATCAGGCGTAAGTACAAATTTCAGAAACAGTCTGTTGGCGGCTCCTGCCGCCCTTTGCACCCTCCCGGCCTTGTGTCGGGATTTTTTTATGCAGAACGCACCTACCCTACGAAAATATTGACGTGGTGTCGTTCCAGGCTGGAGGAAACTGATAGGATCTGACAGTCCACTGAGTGCCATTAGATATAGGTGTTTTTCCCAGGTCTTTTCTTTGCTGACAGGACGCAAGGGGCTGATGATTCTGTGCCACAACGGGCGGCTGGGTATCCGTTGGAGGGGCACGCTACCGGCCCTCCAGGCTTCCCTCCGTCCCCAATGAGCCAAGCAAAAAACGCTTGTCTCCTTGACTCCTTCGGCGTTCGCTTGAAATGCCCCTCCAACGAACACCCAGCCACCCTTTAGACCTAGGTAGGCCGACTTTTTCGCACTAATTTTTAATAGTAAGTGATCGAGATCAAATGAGGTTGATTCCCTTCCTTTCAAACCTTGAACTCCTACCAGTTCCTCGTTAAATTGCCCCCATGAACGCCTCCATCAACAATCACCCCGACTCAGCAATCTCCTGGTATACCCAGGACATCCTGCTCACCTACGATTTCCCTCGCGCCTGATTACGCCCTGTAATCAAACCCAAAACATTTTTAAACGCAGCCGTTCAGCGCCTTAAAAACTGCGCCAATGAACCCCTGCGCGCGAGGAAAAACCCATGCGTCGTATTCCTGAACCCTTCCGTATCAAGATGGTAGAGCCTATCCGTATGACCAGCGGCGAAGACCGCAAACTGGCCCTGGAGCAAGCCGGTTACAATCCTTTCCTGCTGAAAAGCGAAGACGTCTATATCGATCTGCTGACCGACAGCGGTACAGGCGCCATGAGCGACCGCCAGTGGGCCGCCATGATGGTTGGCGACGAAGCCTATGCCGGCAGTGACAGCTTTTATAAGCTGGACAATGCCGTTAAAGATATTTTTGATTATGCTCATACACTACCGGTACATCAGGGTCGCGGGGCGGAACAGATTTTGTTCCCCAGCCTGGTGAGGAAAGTGACCGAAGGGAGAAACGACAATCCGCAGCCTGTCTTTATCTCCAACTACCATTTCGACACTACTGCAGCGCACGTCGAGCTCAATGGAGCCAAGGCAATCAACGTTGTCACGCAACGGGCTTTTGATACCACCAGCCACTATGACTGGAAGGGTGATTTTGATTTGGACCTGTTGCAACAAACCATTACCGAATATGGTGCTGACAAGGTCGCAGCTATTATTACCACCGTCACCTGTAACAGCGCCGGTGGCCAACCGGTTTCCATGGCCAATATGCGGGCGGTTTATCGGCTCGCCAAGCGATACGGCATTCCAGTGGTGATCGACTCCGCCCGCTTCTGCGAAAATGCGTTTTTTATCAAGCGGAGGGAAGACGGTTACGCGGATAAGACCATCGCCGAAATCGTAAAGGAAATGTACCAGTACGGCGATATGCTCACGATGTCCGCGAAAAAAGATCCTCTTGTCAATATTGGCGGGCTCTGTTGCATCCGCGACGATGAGGAGCTGTTCCAGGAAGTGCAAACCCGCTGTGTGCCCATGGAGGGTTTTGTTACTTACGGCGGTATGGCCGGTCGAGATATGGAGGCACTGGCTGTGGGGCTGTATGAAGGCATGAATGAAGATTACCTGCACTATCGCACCGCACAGGTGGCCTACCTGGGTGAGCGCCTTGAAAAAGGTGGCATCCCGATTCAAACGCCAACGGGTGGCCACGCAGTATTTGTCGATGCCAAGATTCTGCTGCCTCATATTCCCGCGGAACAATTTCCAGCCCATGCCCTGGCCAACGAGCTATATCTGGAGGGAGGCGTACGCGGCGTGGAAATTGGCTCGCTACTACTCGGCCGCGAGCCAGCGACAGGGGCGCAAAAGCCATCAAACATGGAGCTGCTGCGCTTGACCATTCCACGACGCGTATACACCAACGACCACATGGATTACATTGCCGACTGTCTGATTGAGGTTAAGAAGCGAGCAGAGTCGATTCGTGGTCTGGCGTTTACCTATGAGCCCCCGGTTCTCAGGCACTTTACCGCCCGTTTGAAACCGGTGTGATTTGCTATTCGTCCTGGATCAGACAGGTTTAGGGCATTCTTCTGCCCGCACCCACTTTCGGGGTTTTGCTCTGGATAGTAGTGAGCAGGTCGTGATATAACCCAGTTTCCAATTGCAGGGTTGCAGGATTGACGTATGAAAACCATCGGCCTCATGGGTGGTATGAGCTGGGAAAGCTCCCTGGGTTACTATCGCGCGATCAATGAAGGGGTCAAGACCCGTCTGGGTGGTCTGCACTCGGCTAAGATCGCGATGTACAGTGTGGACTTTGACCCTATTGAACAGCTGCAACACCAGGGCGACTGGGAGGGTGCCGCCGAAATACTCGCCGATGCGGCCAAGCGTATTGAGGCGGCCGGTGCGGACTTTCTCCTGATTTGTACCAATACCATGCACAAGGTGGCTGAGCATGTGGAGTCGGCTATTCAAATTCCGCTGCTTCATATTGCCGACGCCACCGCCGAGGTGCTCGTTAATGAGGGTGTTAAGTCGGTCGGTCTTCTGGGAACCGCCTTTACCATGGAGCAGGATTTCTACAAAGGCAGGCTGACAGGGAATTTTGGTCTTGATGTCCTGGTTCCCAACAGGGCAGACCGGGAAGTTGTTCACAAGGTTATTTACCAAGAGCTTTGTCTGGGCAAAATTGAATCGGCATCGAAGGGAGAATACCTGCGAATTATCGATGCATTATCCGATGATGGGGCAGAAGCTGTGATTCTGGGCTGTACCGAAATCGGCATGCTGGTTTCCCAGGCTGATACGGATATCCGGTTGCTGGACACGACCGCGATTCACGCCCAAAAAGCCGTTGAATGGGCGTTGCGATAGGTATCCTATGCCTTTTACGCCAATTCATATGGGGCCCGGAATCCTGATCAAGGGCCTGTTGCAGGGCAGTTTTAGCTTGATGGTATTCGGCTGGACCCAAATCGTCATGGATATTCAGCCGTTGCTGGTGATGATTACAGGCGAAGGGCATTTGCACGGCTTCTCACATACCTATGTAGGTGCCACGTTACTGGCAGTTGTGGCAGCGCTTACGGGCAAATACCTGTCGCAGCTGGGGCTTTGGATATTGGAAATCACGCCTTCCATTCATGTTCCTATCGCCTGGCCGGTAGTATTTCTCAGTGCGTTTATAGGCAGTTTTAGCCACGTCTTCCTCGATAGCATCATGCACTCAGATGTGCAGCCTTTTTATCCAATTACACTGAACAATGATTTTCTTGGTCTGGTCTCCATATCGATGTTACACAAATTGTGTTTGTATTCCGGTTTGGTCGGAGCGGCAGTCTATTATTTTATTCAGTGGCGAAGTTCTCGGGCAAGTTAGGCAGTGATTAGTGCTGCGATGCCTTGGGCTGTATCACCCAATTCACAATGCGTTCCACGAACTTTTCACTACGGTCCCATTCGTCACCGGAGAATACTTCAATGCCGCTGGCAAACGGCAGCTGGTTTTGGGTGTCGAAGCCCGATTCCAACTGGATGATACGCCATAGCGGTTCCCAGGCGCCACAAAACTCCAGCTTTGTTTGTAGCGTTTTTTGCGCAGCTTGGGGCAATTGTTGAAACTTTTGCCGTAACTTTTCCAGACACCACACTCTGTAGCGGGAGGTGATCAGGTTGTTGTAAGTGACCCCCTGAATCGTCACACCATAACGTCGCTCGTCCCGCTGAAAGGCTTCTGCATTGGCACAAAGTAATTCCAGATGCGTCTCCGCGATTTCACGCAGCAGTGGCGTCAGGTCCTCCGGTACCTCCTGCACAAATCCCGCATCCAATTTCCCGGACTTGGCGTTCCACATACGCGCCAGCCATTGGTAAACAGATGGCGCCTGCTCACGCATAATGGCCGCAGGATTTGGGTCAATACCAAAGTGCCGGAAGAAGGGGCCAAACAGGCCGATATCCGCCAGGCTGGGGCGCTCACCCAGGAGGAAAGGACGGTTACTGAAGATTGTTTCCAGTATATCCAACAAGCGCAGGTAGCCAGACTCCACGTGTTCCCAGGTCGCTTTGGTCACCCCATCATTGACGACAAAGTTCTTGTGCTGCCGCCGAGCCATCGCTTTTCGCATTAACCAAAGGGGGACGGGCAGGTCTCCGCACATATCCTCACACAATTGAGTGCTGACCAGATCCCGGCCCTGTTTGTAGCTCCAGCGATAGTGCATGGCGGCGCGCCACAGCCATTCGTCCGCATAGTCTTCGATCAGAAAGCACAGGAAAGCTTGGGTCGGGTCATTCGGAATAACAGGGGTCGAAGGCAGTTCTTTTTCATACCACTGAATAATCGGAGTGGTATCGGTCATCCATCGACCATCGGGCAGTTCCAATGCCGGCATCTGCGAGGCTCCGGTTTTGCGCGGAATCAAATCCCCAAACATTTTGTAGTCCATCGTTACAAATTCAAAGGGGATACCTTTAAATCGCAGGTAGGCTTCCAGTTTGCCAGTAAAATAAGACTGTTTTACGCCGTATAACTTAACGGCTTGTGGATTCGACATGATATGACTCCTGCGATTAATTCAGTTCGAAGTAGGCATCGACGCCGGGCAGAATAGCTGCCGCGATGGACGGCTTCAGAGGCAGATCCTTTATGTTCTGACGCAACAGGTTGGTTGCGCTGACAAACAGATCTCGAAACCGATGTTCAATGTCCGCTTGGCTGATCTCGCCCAAGAGAGCACCAATAAACAGGCCTTTCAGTTGAGCGACATGGGAATTGGCATCGACACTTTCATAGAGCTGGCGTGTCAATTTGAAGCGGACCGTTCGAGAGCTGTTTGCGGCCAGCTGGTAAAGCAGTCCCTGCAACTCCAGGCTGACCACCTCAAAAATGGCGACATCCAGCTCTGCCAATTCAGCGCTGCCGGCATCGTCGCTGGCAGCTTTTTGCAGTTGGCTGAGCAGTGTACTGACCCGCAGGCGCGCATCGTCGGACAATGATGGCAACACCTGTTGCAAAATTCGCGGCGTGATGCTGACAAACAAATCAAAGGTGCTGTTCAGCAGCTCCTGGCCCAACTCCAATTCCTCAATCTGGAAGAGATTGTCGAGTAGATCGAGACCCGCTACCTGATGATAGTTATTTACCGTCATGCCCGATCCCTGAACGGGGCTGATCAAACCCATTCGAACCAGGATTCTTAGCGCAGAGCGCAGAGAGGTCTGGTCCACATTAAGTTGTTCGGCCAGAACCCGATAGGGAGGTAACTTGCTGCCAGGACGAATCCTTTCACAGGCAATATTGGCCACAAAGAAATCGGCAATTCGGTCGGGCAGTGCTGAACTTGTTTTCATAACTTATTGATCTTGTGAGCTTTTTCTTCGTTTGGAGACGGTATTTTCCTGGATGACTGGGGTACAACATAGCATTATTAATTGAGATTCTCAATTGTATAAATGAGTATCTCAATTACTGCGCAAGGATATTTTCAATCAAACCCGGGGTATGGCACGATGGGGCAATACCAAACCATCATCAGGAGAGATAGATTGCTGATAAGGAAAATTCCCACCTTCACAATGCTGGTTTGGCTGCTGTTCGCGACCCTGCCGGCTCAGGCATCCTGCGTAATATTGCTGCATGGCCTGGCGAGATCGGATCAATCCATGGCGGTATTGGAAACCCGACTTGGCGAGAGTGGCTATCGCGCCGTGAATCTGGGCTACCCCTCTCGAGAGCACGCGATTGACGTCCTCGCCGAAAAAGCGATTTCACCCGCGCTGGAAGCCTGTCGCGAAGAAGCGGAAGTCAATTTCGTTACCCACTCACTGGGCGGTATTCTGGTTCGCCAGTATCTGGCCAGCAACACCATTCCCAATCTTAATCGTGTGGTCATGCTCGGCCCTCCCAATCGGGGCAGTGAGGTCGTCGATAAGTTGGGCTCTGTTCCCGGATTTCATTTTATGAATGGAGATGCCGGACTGCAGTTGGGTACCGGTGAGTTAAGTATTCCCAATCGTCTGGGGCCAGCCAACTTTGATGTGGGAATTATTGCCGGCAATAAAAGCGTGAACCTGATTCTGTCGACATTGATCCCTGGCGATGATGACGGC
Source organism: Pseudomaricurvus alkylphenolicus (assembly GCF_011683955.1). Taxonomy (GTDB): domain Bacteria; phylum Pseudomonadota; class Gammaproteobacteria; order Pseudomonadales; family Cellvibrionaceae; genus Pseudomaricurvus; species Pseudomaricurvus alkylphenolicus. The sequence goes on along the minus strand of NZ_JAAQPI010000004.1, from coordinate 147,292 downwards.
AAGGTGTCGATCGAACGAACCAAACTCGACGGCATGAATGATCATATCGAAATGTCGACCACGCATACGTTTATGATGAGAAACCAATCGGTAATCGAGCAAGTCATCTATTATCTGGAAAATGGCCGCTTTAAGCGCGTTGAAAACTGATGACGGACTTATGTTACGTGGCCAAGTCGGGTTCTTCGCAGCGCTCCAGGATAGCCTGACGGGCGGCGTCGCGCAGAGCCAGTGCCGCGGACCAGCCTTCACCGGCAGGAGCGATCGGCGGAGCAATGACCACGCGAACAGGACCTCGGCGCCCCATCCAGGTTTCTGCGCGCAGTTTTGCACGGGTACCGACAATAGTGATGGGCACCACGGGCACACCGGCATCGGCGGCGGCCTGGAAAGCCCCCATGCGAAAGCTCAGCAGGCCGGTTTCCCGGCGAAAAGTCCCTTCGGGAAACACCATTAGCGGTTCGCCTTTACGGCAGAGATCAACAAGGTGCGCAGCGTCCGAGACACTCTTTTCGCGGTCAAAGCGTTCCACGAACTCCACGCCCAAACGGGCGAGAAAGTGCCCGATCAACGGTACTTTGTTGAGTTCCGCTTTTGCGGCAAATCGACATTGAAGAGGCAGGGTGGCTATTAACACCAAACCATCGAGGTAGCTGCTGTGGTTAGCGACCAATACCGCTTTTTCACTTTTATCAGGCAGGTTTTTCAAGCCCTGGACCGAAAGCGGCGTTGCGGTGACTAGAGCGAGCAGCTTCCCGGTTTGAGCCAATAACCTCCAGCGCATTGATCGACGGGGTAGCAACAGCACAATCGGGCAGATCAACAAGGCGGTCAGTAGCGCCAGCAGTAACCCATAAAAAGCAAAACACCAGTCACCGATCAGGCGGCCGGCTTTTCTCAAAGCGGGAAGCGCGCCGCGACCCATCAGACGAATGCTTTGCCAGACAACGGAGCGTGAGGTTGTCCCTCTGTTTCCCTGCTCATAGATTTCCCGGCAGGCGGCCCGGCGGATTTTGCCACTGGAGGTTTTGGGCACGGTGTGCGGCGGTGCCAGCACCACTTCATCCGGTGGCATTCCCAGGAGGTCAAACGTCGCCTCAGAGATAGTCTGTCGCAGTTCAAGAGTTGCTTCTGAATCCTGACGACGGGTTTCCGCCATCACCACCAGTCGCTCGGTGCCGGTATGTGGGTCAGGGCTGCCAAACACGGCGATACAACCCTTACGCACTCCGGGAATAGCGCCGACGATTTCTTCCAATGTGTGGGGGTAAATATTACGGCCGCCACGAATAATCATATCTTTATTACGGCCGGTGATATAAAGCTCGCCCCCGGCCATATAGGCCTGGTCGCCGGTGTTTAACCAGTTGCCGTGAAACAGGGATTTTGTTGCCGTCGGGTTGCGATAATAACCGCTGGTTGCCGATGGTCCCCGAAATTCCAATGTACCCGTGGTTCGTTCGGGGACTTCCTGTCCGTTGCCATCCACCACGCGCATCTCATGGTTTGGCAGAGGGCGTCCCAGGGCGATGACTTCCATTGCTTCCGCGTCAGGATCATCGACGGGAACGGCCAAACCCTTCTGTTCAATCTGATTGCGATCAATACGATCAATAACCGGTGTGCGGCCGAGGGGCGGGAACCCCAACCCTACAGAACATTCCGCCAGACCATAGACCGGAGCCATGGCTTCGGGGCGAAACCCATAGGGCGCAAAGCGTTTTTCAAATCGTTGCAGAGTTGATGGACTGACGGGTTCCGCACCGTTGAGTGTCAGGCGCCAACTGCTTAGATCCAAACCTTGCAGCGCTTCATCGTTCAGTCGCAAACAAAGCTCGTAAGCAAAGTTCGGGGCGGCGGAGACCGTTCCCCGATAGCGGTGAATAGCCCATAGCCAATGGGCCGGATTACTTAAAAAGTGCAGTGGTGACATCACCACCAGCGGAATGGCGTGATAAAAGCTGCACATCCAGGCACCAATCAACCCCATGTCATGGTAGAGCGGCAACCAGCTGACAAATACATCATCGGAGCTCGCCTGTAGGGCGCCACAGATGCCGCGAATATTGGTGAGCAGGTTAGTGTGATTAAGAATCACGCCTTTCGGCTGGCCGGTGCTGCCGGAAGTGTACTGAAGAAAAGCAGTGTCCCGGGCTCGGGCGTTGCCGACGTTGATGCTCTGGTCCTGTGACTCCAGCTCTTCGACATTTATGACCACCCGCAAGCTGTCGACCAGAGACCGGAGCAGGCGGGATACCACCTTGCCCTGCTCAAGGGTAATCAAGGCTCTGGCTTGACAGTTATTGAGTATCCCCGCGTGACGTGTCAGGTGATCTTCCAATTGACTGGGCCGAGCCGGGGGATATATGGGCACAGGAATCGCCCGCGCCAGCAGAATACCCATAAAGCTGTAAAAGTACTCCAGGCTGGTGGGCAGCATAATGGCCACACATTGCCCCGGCTCTATGCCGCGCTGAATCAGGTTGGCGGCGATGGCGGCACTGCCGTTATGGAGTTGCTGATAGCTTAAAGGGGTTACCTGGTCGGCGTTTTCGTAAAAGTAGAGATGAGTTCTTTGCGGATTATGTTCCAGGTGCCAATGCAGTACCTCTTGCAGGGTGCTTGCCTTGTCTGGGAGTGTGCCCACATGCACCGCCACAATTTCTTCCACCGCCTTGGTGACAGTCGCGCCGCCACGCTCCTTAGAGCGCAGCATCTCCCTCAGCAGGTCGCGGGGCGTTTCCGCCCTGCCAATGGTTTGTTCAGGCAGATGGATATTAAATGTCTGCTCAATGCGTTGCAGTAACTCAACCAGCGTAAGGCTGTCGAAGCCCAGTTCCCGATCCAGCAGGCTATCGAGCGTTGCGGCCTCTGCTTTGCGGTTGGAAACTGCGGAAGACTGGGAGCGAATCTCGTCACTGAGCTGCCGAATCAGCGCCATTAATTCGCTGGCAGCGGTTTCAGCATCAAGACACGGCTCAGGCATTTTCCAGAACCTCGGCCCTCGGTTCGATAACCGCTTGCTTGCCTCGCTGCTCCCTGACCGTGAGCAGCACACCGAGCCCGGCAATAAAAAATACCAGGGTGGAAAGCAGCGCCAGGCGGTGATTGCCCGCGGCCAGATAGTTAATAGTGCCGTAACTGAGCGGGCCGATAATTGCGGCCAACTTCATGGCTAAGCCCCAAAGCCCGAAAAATTCGGCGGTTCTATCGGGTGGGGTAAACTGGCCCACCAGGGCGCGCCCAGCTGCCTGGGCGGCGCCCATGGCCAAGCCAATCAAGTTGCCGGTTAACCACATATGCTCAACGGTATTGGCGTTGTAGGCGACGGCCACTGCGATAATCCAGATCAACAGAGTGATAGCCAGCGTGAGAACGGAGCCAATCTTGTCTTGCAGCACACCGAAGGATACGGCTCCCAGGGCGGCCGTAACATTCACTACCAGCACCAAAATGATTACCTGTTGCTGCGACATGCCGATAACTTCGGTGGCATAGATGGCAGCCAGCACAATCACCGTCATAATGCCGCATTGAAATAGGGTCAGGCTGATTAAAAAGCGAAACAGATCTTTAAATCGAACAGTTTCCCGCAGGGTGCGATCGACTCTTCGCCAACCATCCACCACCAGAGTCAAGAGCGAGGACGATTGCGATGGGCTCGGTAGGGCCCGTTCACGCAACCATATAAATGTCGGTGCGGCAGACAGGGCAAATATCACCGCTACGATTAACAGGGTAACCGGCACAAAGTCTGTGGCTCCGTGACCCTGTGATTCGGCCCAGGCGATATACGCCAGGCAGGCGCCAAGCGAGACAATACCGCCAAAATAACCCAGCCCCCAGGCAAACCCGGAGATTCGCCCCATCTGCTCACTGCTGCTGATTTCCGGCAAAAAAGCCGAGATCAAATTTTCACCGCTGGCAAACATCACCGACGAGATCACCACCAGCGTCATGGCCAGTGCGATATCCCCGGGGCCCACCAGTGATAACAATGCCGTGCCGCCGACACAGCCGACGGTGGTAAACAGCAGCAAGCGCTTTTTGATCGCACGGTGGTCGGCAATGGCACCCAGTACCGGTGCGCTGATCAAGACAATTCCATTGGCAATACCCAAGGCCAGAGTCCATAGAAAGGTGGCCCGCCCCTCGTCGGGTAGACTGGCCGCCACGACGCCCACAAAGTAGACGTTAAAAATGGTGGTAAATACCACGGTGGTGTAGCCCGAGTTGGCAAAGTCGTACATGGCCCAGGCAAACAACTCCCGACGTTCTGCATAAGGGGCAGTGGAGTTTGGGCCTGCTGAGGTGGTTTTGACCGTCATGTGTTGATTAGTCTCAAACGGTGATTATTGTGTTGAGTATAGACAGCGGCAGACATCGTCTAATATTTGCCATCATAAATGTTATGTTATAACATCTACAGCAATTATCATTGACGAATATAAAGCCCTACCGATCTCCCCTAGGCGTCAACAGGCCCTAGGCGCGAAGCAAAAAAACATGAAATTGATACTTCAGCTGACACTGGCCCTTTGGGCAAGAGGATACGCATAGCATGAACAGAACCGCACTTTTTCTGGGCCTGATGGCCGCATCGGGCCTGGCGCAAGCCATGTCAGGCCTGGTTACCGATGTTCGTGGCAAGCCTGTTAAAGGCGCCAAAATCGAAATCGTCGGAACACAGTCCAGCACCCGTACGGATGCCAAAGGCAACTTTCAGCTGGATGCGGATGCCTCGGGCGAAGAAATTCACATCACCGCCCCGGGCTACAACCACACCACCGTGCAGCTGGAAAAACAGGGCGTGGAATCCGTGCGTGTGGTACTGCGCCGCTCCGCTATCGAGCAGGTCGACGTGACGGCCACGCCGTTGCACACTTCTATCATGGAATCGGCAGTACCCGTGAATGTGGTGGCCGGAGAAGAGCTGCGTCGCAAGCAAGCGGCCACGCTTGGTGAGACCCTGAAAAATGAAGTGGGCGTGCACTCCAGCTATTTTGGACCGGTAGCCAGTACCCCCATTATCCGTGGCCTCAATGGTCCCAGGGTGTTGATCACGCAGAATTCGCTGGATGTCAGCGATGCTTCCCGGGTCGGTCCGGATCATGTGGTTGCCACCGAAACTGCCGTGGCGGAGCAGATCGAAATTCTGCGTGGCCCGGCCACCTTGTTCTTTGGCTCCGGCGCCATCGGCGGCGTGGTCAATGTGGTGGACAATCGCGTCCCCACCTCCAGTGAATCCAAAGGTGCGTTTACGGTGGGGCACAATACCGTTGCCGACGAGGATGAAGCCTCCTTTGCCTTTACCGGTGGTAATGAAGATTTTGCTTTCCACGTCGATGGATTCTGGCGCGATGGCAGTGACTACGAAATTCCCGGTGTCGCCGAGCTTGAAAGCGAGCACCATCACGAAGAAGACCACGACGACGATCACGAAGAGCACGGCGAAGAGCAGCGCAGCGGCGTATTGGAGAATAGTGCCTCAGAGAGTAAGGGCTTTAACATTGGCGGCAGTTGGTTGCTGGACAACGGTTATGTCGGCATTTCCTATGGTCGTCTCGAAAGGATCAATGGGATTCCCGGTCACAGCCATGCTCATGAAGACGAGCACGAACATGAAGAAGATCACGAAGATGAGCATGAAGGCGAAGAGCACGGCGAGGAAGCCGTTATGTCGGATCTTGAGCAGGACCGCTGGCAGCTGATCAGCGAACTGTCACTGGACGGCGACTGGCTCAGCGGCATTAACCTGCGCATGGGTTACACCGATTACGAACACGCTGAAATCGAGAACGGCGAAACCGGCACTGTGTTCAAAAATGAGACCGCGCAGGTGCGTATGGACCTGATGTTGAAGGAGTGGGCCGGTTGGCACGGCGCGATCTCGCTGGAAGCCAAGACCACCGATTTTGAAGCTGTTGGTGAAGAGGCGTTTACACCGCCGAGCAAAACTGACAGCTACGCCATCGCATTTATGCAGGAAAAGCATATTGACGACTTCCTGTGGCAGCTGGGGGCGCGGGCTGAACGGGTCTCTATTGAAGCCGACCCCATTCCCTGGGAAGACCTGCACGAAGAGGAACACGATGAGCATGATCACGAGGAAGACGGCGATCACTCTGAAGAGGAGTTGCTGAACTTTGACTCCGTCGATTTCACCCCCTTCAGCCTCTCGGCCGGCGTTGTCTGGTCCTACGCCGAAGACTACAACGTGGGCCTGTCTTTGACCCACGCCCAGCGCGCTCCCAGTGCGGCGGAGCTGTTTTCCTACGGTCCTCACATAGGCACGGGTACCTATGAGGTGGGTGCGGTATTTGAGTTACATGGCGGTGACGAGCCTCACTTCGACTACAGCAACGATGTGGATGAAGAAACCTCCACTAATGTCGACCTGACTTTCCGCAAGCACTCCGGCGATGTGGGCTGGGTGGTGAATCTGTTCTACAACCAGGTGGATAACTTCTACTACGAGCGCGATACCGGCCTCAGCAGTGACGTGTTTACCGAGCATGATCATGATGAAGATCATGATGAAGATCATGATGAAGATCATGATGAAGATCATGATGAAGATCATGGCGAAGAGCACAGCGAAGGCGAAACACCAGTGTTCGTCTTCGAGCAGGCCGACGCGACTCTCTATGGTCTGGAAGCGCAGTTGGCCTGGCAGATCAACTCACCGCTGAAACTGTCTGTGTGGGGTGACACGATTCGAGGCGAGCTTGACGACGGCGGCGATCTGCCTCGTATCCCGCCGGCCAGAGTTGGCAGTGAGCTGCGTTTTGAGCAGGGCGGCTGGCAGAGCGAGATCGGCTTTACCCACTACTTCGAGCAAGACAAGGTGGCTGAAGAGGAAACCAGCACGGACTCCTACACCCTGGTGGACGCCCAGGTTTCCTACACCTTTAGTAATGGCGATGACACCGATATCACGCTCTATCTGAAGGGTACCAATCTGACCGACGAAGAGGCCCGTGTGCATTCCTCCTTCCTGAAGGATCGCGCACCTCTGCCTGGCCGTGGTTTCAGTGTCGGGTTGCGCGGAAGCTTTTAATCGTGAAACCTTCATATACGACCAGCATCGACAAGGCCGCTATTGGCCTGTCCCTGCTTTGTGCCGCCCATTGCCTGTTGCTGCCCGTCGCGATGGTGATGCTGCCGGCGCTGGCGAGCACCATATTTGGGGAGGAGCGTTTTCACTTTTACCTGCTCATCGCCGTGATACCCGCGAGCCTGTTTGCACTGACCATGGGGTGCCGACAACACCGCAACACCACGGTATTGAAGGTTGGTCTGCCCGGTATTGCGGTTCTGGTGCTGGTGTCGCTGTTTGGTCATGACCTCCTGGGGGAGCAGGGCGAAAAGCTCGGCACCGTATTCGGGACGGCCCTGGTAGCCCTGGGGCATGTTTTCAACTACCGCTTGTGCAACCAGAAACCCTGCTCCTGTGACTAATCTGGGATGATCAACGATTACTTTGTATCCCTGGAAGATTGCCAGCAGGGGCACCAACAGCCTCTGCACCGGGTACTCGACAATCTGAGCTATAACGAGCAGGGAAACGTGTTTCTATTTGCGGGTGGATAACGCCAGCGAACAGGTGGTGTTAGAATGCTCGCGACCATCATTCAGTCAACCCGCTTCATCCTCCTAGAGCTCGTTAAACAATGCCCACACTCAAAGCCATCCCCACCAACGTTATCACCGGCTTTCTGGGGGTAGGCAAGTCCACTGCTATCCTGGAGCTGCTCAAGCGAAAGCCCGAGGGCGAACGCTGGGCGGTGCTGGTCAACGAGTTTGGCGAGGTGGGTATCGATGGCAGTCTGTTCAGCGGACAGGAAAGCGAACAGCAGGGCGTGTTTGTCCGCGAGGTGCCGGGCGGCTGCATGTGCTGCGCGGCAGGTCTGCCCATGCAGATTGCCCTCAATATGCTGCTTGCCCGCTCCAAGCCCGATCGTCTGTTGATTGAGCCCACGGGCCTTGGGCATCCCCGCGAGGTACTGGAAGTGCTGGGGGCGGAGCATTATCGCGAGGTATTGGATCTGCGTGCCACCCTCACGCTGGTGGATGCCCGCAAGATCAGCGATGAGCGCTACACCAGCCACGCCACTTTTAACCAGCAGCTGGCGGTGGCGGATGTGATCGTCGCCAACAAGTCAGACCAGTACCAACCTGGGGATTTCCAGAAACTGGTTGATTATCTTGAGTCTGAAGTGACTGTGGCCGACAAGAGTGTCCACCAGGTTTCCCATGGGCAGCTGCAGCTGTCGTGGCTGCAGGCACCCGCCAGTCAGTACAGTTGCGATCACCACCATCATCATGCATCCCCGGAAACTGCCACCTCGGTGCTGGAGTCACCGCAAATGCCTGCAGAGGGTTACCTTTGCATTGATAATCAGGGCGAGGGCTTTTTCAGCCGTGGCTGGATTTTCAGTCCGGAATGGGTGTTTGATGGCCTTAAACTGTCGGCACTGTTGATGGGGGTGGAGGCCGAGCGCATCAAGGGTGTGTTTGTCACCGAGCAGGGGATTATCGCCTTCAATAAGGCTGACGGGGTTCTGACGGAATCTCAGCTGGACGACAGTCTCGATAGCCGCATCGAGTGCATTGGCACTGACCGGGCATTGCTGGAGTCACTGGAGGCCAAACTGCTTGACTGCGGAACCCGGCAATAAGCTCTACTCTGGGTATAATCAGGCCAATCGGGCAAGTATTTCATCGAATTGCGCGATTTCTGGTCTAGGCTTTATGTGGTCATTCACCACAAACCCCATAGGGAGGAAGCCTCCATGCCCTGTTCACATACCTCCACTCATCCGGAGCACACCCACGGCCCCGGCTGCGGCCACACGGCCATCCGCCACGGTGACCACACGGATTATCTCCACGACGGACACCTGCACTATCCCCACGAAGACCACTACGACGAGCACGCAATCGAAGTCAGTGCCACCAACCCCGATGGCTGTCATGCGGTACACACCTGCGGGGACCACGTGCATGGTCCTGGCTGCGGCCACGAAGCCGTGCCCCACGGCGACCACATCGACTATATAGTCGACGGACGGCTGCATCATGTGCACGACGGCCACTGCGACGATCATGGGCCAGTGGAAATTATCAATTAGGACGCGCTGCAGACAGGCTCAAACAGGCGCTCGAGCTTGTCGAGAGGAATATAGCCCCTGAGGGCCGTGACAAGCTCACCTTTGGTATCGATCAGTAGTGTCCAGGGGGGTGCGGGGGCTTTACTCTGGCAGGTTACGGCTGGCCTGCCCAGATGGTAACGATAAACAGGAAAATCGTTGCTAAATCAGTTCTTGTTCAATCAGTGTCTGTATAGGGGCCGGCCTGGAGAAATAAAACCCCTGAATGACGTCGCAATCAATTTCTTGCAACAGGGCCAGTTGCTCTCTGGTTTCCACACCTTCCGCAACAACGGTTAATCCCAGGCTGTGTCCCATGGCAATTACCGCTTTCACTATGGCAAGCGCATCCTCGTCGGCGGCAATATCATTAATCAACAGCCGGTCAATCTTTAAGGTATCGACGTTAAATCGTCTCAAGTACGCCAGCGATGAGTAGCCAATACCAAAATCATCTATGGCCAAGCGCACTCCGGATTGCTGCAGTTTTTTCAGATGGTGCGTCGTCGATTCGGCCTCCTGTACCAAAAAGGTCTCGGTGATTTCCAATTCTATGCAGGAATTGGGCACTGAGCTGTTATTGATGATTTGCAGCAGCCTGTCCACGCCTTCTTCGAAAATCTGAACGCCCGATATGTTAATGGATACACCAAAAGGTTGGTTCCTGCTGGCGATCAGCTTTTCTGTCTGCTGCAGTGCTTTTTTCAACACCCATTCCCCCAGGGGAATAATCAATCCAGTGTCCTCGGCGATGGGAATAAACTCAGCGGGACTTATCGTCGAGTGGTTTGGTTCGAGCCATCGCACCAGTGCCTCCAAGCCAACAACCTCTGAGGTCTGTGCGTTTACCTGAGTTTGAAAATGCAACTGAAAGCCGTCTTCGCGCAGCGCTGTTTTAAGGTCGCGCTCAATTTCAAAAGCTCTTTTGGCCTTTTCGGAGAGACGGCTTTCGTACATGCTGATTTGGTTGTTGCCTTGCTCTTTGGCTTGGTACATGGCGATATCAGCATGTTTGATCAATTCTTCGGCGCTGGCACCGTGTTGTGGGAAACAGGCGATACCGATACTGCCGTCGATTTGAAAGTGGTGTCCCTGGCAGTTTATAGGATTCTTCAGCGTTTCCAGTAATTCCCTTGCTCGCTGACACCATGCCTCCACTTCTCCAGGTGTTCTTGCCAGCAGCACAAATTCATCACCGCCTATGCGAGCGAGCGTGTCTGTCTCCTGCAGCGCCTGCCTTAAACGCTGGGCGATCAGTACCAGCACTTCATCCCCCAGTGAGTGACCAAAGGTGTCGTTGATGTTCTTGAAGCGATTCAAATCAAGAAACAGCACGGCAAAACTGGATTCGTTCTGCTGAGGCTCCTTAATTGCCGCATTCAAACGTTTAAGTAAGCTCGCTCTGTTGGCCAGGCTGGTGAGAGGGTCATTGTAGGCCATAAATTCAAGCTGATCGCGCTGGCGTATGCGCTGCAATATGATACCGACGATACAGGCGCCAATGGCGAGTAATTGGCGATGAAAATCGCTGGGTTCGCGTATTTCAAATGATGACAGCGCAAAACTGCCAATCGAGTTGCCCTCGGAGTCGCGCACCGGATGCGACCAGCAGGCACAGAGGCCAAATTCGCGAAACACCTCCCGGGTATCGCCACAGCGGCTGTCGTTAATGGCGTCAACGACGTAGACGGGATTATTCTGATACACGGCATTGCCGCAGGAACCGCCAGAGGGACTGGGGACCAGACCGTTGAGTTTGCTGATACCTTCGGGGGGGACGCTGGGGGCGCAAAGCACATCCAACGCTCCCGAGGGTGGCTGCTTGAGCATGATGGAGGCAACGGAATTGGGCAGCAGCTCCTCCGCCATTGAACAGAGTTTTGTGAAAATCTCTTCGTCGCTGCTGTTACCGGCACTCATCTCCAGAATATTCAGTTGAATCTCAAGAATCGCTCTCTGGTCATCGGGATCGAGTTCAAAAGGGGCGAGTGGAACTCGTGCTAAGGAACTGGGGGAGGCTGCGCGCATAAATCTGTCCCGATGCTATGTGGATTATTGTGAAAGTATAGAGAATCGAATCTGAGGATTTAACCCCTGTATGACCGTCGAACTGAGCGAGAGAGCGGCTTCACTACGATAAAATCTTTCTAATAAATAGTTTACGTGTAAGATAAATAGCGATACCATGGTCTCGATGATAACCTGCCAGTCCCAGGGGAGCCCATGGTATGACCAAATCGGTATTTCAAGTCACATTTCCGGTAAGATTCGCCGACTGTGACCCCGATGGCATTGCCTTCTATCCCCGCTACTTCGAAATGATCAACAACGTGGTCGAAGAGTGGATGGCCTCTATGGACTGGTCCTTTGGCTACCTCGTCAAGGAGCTGGGTGACGGTTTGCCTACCGTGAATATCGACTGTCAGTTTCTCTCCCCCAGCCGTCTTGGGGACCAGCTAAACTTTACCCTGAAGGTGCTAAAACTGGGCCAGAGTTCGCTCACGGTGCGAATCGAGGCCATGAATAACGGTACCCTTGCCCTGGGCACCACCAATGTGTTGGTGTACCGCACCGAAAGCAAGGTGATACCCAAGCTCCTGCGCGAGCGGATGACGGATTATCTGCACGAATCCTGAGCCATTCTCTCCACTCATTAACAATAAAAGAGGCGACACATGACTTCACAGAGCGTATTGCAAGACCTGGCCGGATTGCTGGCCACTGGTGGAATCAAGGTGGTGGATCTGACCCGCACCCTGGAGCCGGACACCCCGATTTTGCAACTGCCGCCGGAAATGGGGTGGGGAGAGTCCTGGCCGTTCAGTATGGAAGAGATTTCCCACTACGATGATCGCGGTCCCGCCTGGTACTGGAACAACATTAAGTGCGGTGAGCACACCGGTACTCACTTCGATGCGCCCATTCACTGGGTCACGGGCCAGGATCACGAGAACCATGCCACCGATACCCTGCCTACCGGCAACTTTGTGGCCCCGGCGTTTGTGATTGATGCGGTGGCTGAAGCGGCTGCCAACCCCGATTTTCTGATGACTGTCGACTTTATCAAGGCCTGGGAAGAAAAACATGGCCAGATCACGCCGGGCTCCTGGGTGCTTTATCGCACCGATTGGTCCAAGAAAACCGATAACGATGAATATCTCAATATCAAAGAAGATGGCGGTCACACCCCCGGTTGGGACCCCGATACCGTACGCTTCCTGGCGGAAGAACGTAATGTGATTGGTGTGGGCGTGGAAACCGTGGGTACCGATGCCGGTATTGCACCAACCCAGGATCCCATGTTCCCTTGCCACAATTTGATGCATGGAGCCAACAAGTGTGGCCTTGCCAGCTTGTGTAATCTGGATCAACTGCCGCCCACGGGGGCACTGCTGATCGCTCCGCCGCTTAAGATCAAAAACGGTTCCGGCAGCCCGACCCGGGTGCTGGCATTGGTTGCAAACTAAGCGTTCGGATAGAAAAGATTGGCCCACACAAAACAAAAAGCAATGGTGGGCCAGACAAAAACAATAATAAGATCTCAGAACACAGACTGTATGAGTTAGGCGTCGTCAAAATTCAGATTTGGCAGCGTCAGATAGCATTGATTGGTCGAATTGAGAGTTAGCCACTATGGCGGAAAGGTCGTTTAAAAAAGAAGTGCAGTTGCTGCGCAAAGGCGCGGGCGAAGAGTTGCATGTCGAAGGTATTTTGGGGGTCACCAAGGCCCTGTTACAGGCGGGTGTTGCCTATGTTGGCGGCTATCAGGGTTCGCCTATTTCCCACCTGATGGATGTGCTCAACGATGCCCAGGATATCCTGGGAGAGTTGGATGTGCACTTTGAATCCAACGGCAGCGAGGCCACTGCGGCGGCGATGCTGGCCGCGTCTGTGAACTATCCACTGCGGGGAGCCGTTGCCTGGAAATCCACCGTTGGCACCAACGTCGCCTCTGATGCCTTGGCCAATCTGGCTTCTGGAGGTGTGCAGGGCGGTGCTCTGGTTGTGGTGGGTGAGGACTACGGTGAGGGTTCCTCCATTATGCAGGAGCGCTCTCACGCATTTGCCATGAAATCGCAAATGTGGTTGCTGGATCCGCGCCCCAATCTGCCTATGATCACCGAAATGGTAGAGCAGGGCTTTGAGCTGTCTGAAGCCAGTAATACACCCGTTATGCTGGAGCTGCGTATCCGCGCCTGTCATGTACACGGTACTTTTACCGCGAAAGACAACCAGCGTCCGCGCATGACGGTTAGAGAAGCCAAGGCCAACCCCAATCGCGACTATTCCCGCATCGTTTTACCGCCTTCAAACTTCCTGCACGAAAAGGAGAAAATCGAAGGTCGTCTTCCGGCTGCCATCGAATACATCAAGTCCACCAGGCTCAATGAGTTTATGCCTGGCGACACTGATGAGGTAGGTCTGATTCTCCAGGGTGGCCTCTATAATACGGTGATTCGAGCGCTGAATATCCTCGGGCTTGCCGACAGCTTCGGTAACAGCCGCCTGCCCATGTACGTGATGAATGTCACTTACCCCTATGTGGATGAGGAGATTATTGAGTTTTGTGCCGGCAAAAAAGCGGTACTGATGATCGAGGAAGGGCAGCCGGAATATATCGAGCAGGCGGTGGCCCATATCCTGCGCAAGGCCGACCTGCAAACGCGGCTTTACGGCAAGGATGTTCTGCCTTCCTATGGCGAATACCAGGGCGCCGTGGTCATGGAAGGCGTGAAGAAGTTTCTGCACGCGGCGCTGCCGCAACTGCTGGGTGATGAAAACGCCGAAGACAGTGTGGCTTTTTTCGAGCCCAAGCCCGTCAGTCTGGAAGAAGACACCAAGGCTGAAAAAGCGCAACTGATTCCGGTCAAGCAGCTGGAGGGAGAAATTCCGCCGCGACCTTCAGGTTTCTGTGTGGGATGCCCCGAGCGTCCCATCTTCAGTGCCATGAAGCAGGTGCAGCAGGAAACCGGTGAAGTGCATGTCAGCAGCGACATCGGATGCCACCTTTTCTCCATCCTGCCGCCATTTAATCTGGGCGCTACTACCATGGGCTACGGCCTGGGCGCGGCCAGTGGTTCTGCCTTTAACGTCGATTCCGACCGCCCCAGTATCAGCGTTATGGGGGACGGGGGGTTCTGGCATAACGGCCTCACCTCCGGCATCAGCAATGCAGTGTTCAACAAGAGCAACGATATCGTTGTGATTGTGGACAATAACTATGCTGCTGCAACGGGTGGCCAGGATATCCTTTCGTCCAAGGGCGAGCTGGAGAATCGCTCCACCCAGCACGCCATTGAACACGCTGTTAAGGGCGTGGGTGTTGAATGGGTGCAGACCATCGATACCTACGATGTCGGGTCCATGAAAGATACTCTCAAGGAGGCCATGAATACGCCCGTTGACGGCCCCAAGGTCATTATCGCCCAAAACGAATGTATGCTGAACAAGCAGCGTCGTGAAAAACCGGCATTCAAAAAGAAAGTGAAAGCAGGCAAGCGCGTCGTGCGCGAACGCTTCTTTGTCGACAGCGATACCTGTACCGGCGATCACGCTTGTATTCGACTGTCCGGTTGTCCGTCGCTGACGGTGAAGGACAATCCGAATCCTCTCAAAAGTGATCCGGTGGCCTATGTCGACAACGATTGTCTGGGTTGTGGTCTCTGTGGAGCCAATGCCCATACTGCGGTGTTGTGTCCATCGTTTTCACGCACAGAGATTGTGTTTAACCCGAGTATTGTTGATCGCCTCCTCGGCGGCCTGCGTCGTTCGGTTATCGGTTTTCTGCAAAACCGGATTGATCGTCGTTTGAAAAAGTACGCGTTTTAAGGAGAGGAGATAACGATGAGCAATTTGGTATCTGAGATTCAACCGATCAAGATCGCCATCTCCGCCATGGGTGGTCAGGGCGGTGGCGTGTTGTCCAACTGGATCCGCGATGTGGCGGAAGCCCACGATTATCTGGCTCAGTCCACGTCTGTTCCGGGTGTGGCGCAACGAACCGGCGCCACCATTTACTATCTGGAGATTTTCCCAGAGGCAGAGGCAAAGCGGGTCAATCAGCTACCCGTGTTGAGCATGAATCCGGTTCCCGGCGATGTGGATTTGCTGATTGCCGCCGAACTGGTGGAAGCTGGTCGTGCGGTGCAGAGAGGTTTTGTGACTCCCGACCGTACGACTCTGATTGCTGCCACTCACCGTTCTTATACGGTAGCGGAAAAGGAGCAGATGGGTAACGGTCTGGCGGATAGTGGCAAAATAATGTCAGCCTTGCAGGCCGCCTCCAAAGATTGTATTGCTTTCGATATGGAGCAGTTGGCCAAGGACAATCAATCGGTGATCAGTTCGGTATTGTTTGGTGCGATTGCCGGTACTCGTGTCTTGCCCTTTAAGAAAGAGGAGTTTGAAGAGGCAATTCGCAAAGGTGGTATTGCGGTTGAAACCAACCTCAAGGCGTTTGAAGCAGCTTATCAACGGGCTGAACAGCATATGCTGGAAACCCCCGAAGATAGCCGCCAGGAAAAAGACCTACCGGTTCCACAAAGTGCGGCAACTCCTCAGGGCGAAGCCCTGCTACAGCGGATCAAGGGTTCATTTCCTGCGGAGGTACAGGGTATTGTTTGCGAAGGTGTTCGCCAATTGGTGGATTACCAGGACTTTGCTTACGCGGAGCTCTATTTGGATCGCATGGATCAGGTTCTGGCGCGCGATAAAGAAAGCAACTTCGCCCTCAGCCGCGAGACGGCTCGCTACCTGGCACTGTGGATGGCGTTCCAGGATACGATTCGCGTGGCGGATCAAAAGACCCGCCGCGAGCGCAGTGAACGCATTCGCAGCGAAGTTAAGGCGCAACCGGGTCAGTTTGTTTATCCCGTGGAATTTCTGCATCCCCGCTATGAAGAAATTTGCGATACTTTGCCTAAGGGGCTTGGCGAGTTTATGCTGAACTCCGGTGGTTTAAAGAAGCTGTTGGGTGGCTTGTTTACCCACGGTCGCAAGCTTCAGACCGGCAAGCTCAGCGGTTATCTCTTGATGTATACGCTGGCCAGTCTGCGCTTTATGCGTCGTTCGACCTTGCGTTACGCCCATGAGAATACGGCGATTGAGGCGTGGTTGCAAAATGTGTTGGATCTGGCGGGGCGCAATTATGCTCTGGCACTTGCTGTGAGTCGGGCACCTCGTTTGATCAAGGGGTATGGCCCCACCCACGCTCGCGGCATGAAGCGCTTTAATGCGGTAATGAAAGTCGTGGAGCAACAGGGTTCCAGCCTTTCCGGTGTCACGGTGCAGGAGTTGTGTGATGCCGCCCTGGCGGGCGAAGATGGCAAGGCGTTCGATGAGGCGCTTGCTGCTTTGCCGGTGGCCACAACGCCTAGTGATAATGTGGTTGAGATGCGACAGTCTGCGGTTTCGGCTTGATATCTTGTAAGCTGATCAGTGAAGTTCCAGGAAACGCCCGTTATCGGGCGTTTTTTCGTTTTGCGACTTAACACTGGTGGATGATGATACCGCTGCTGGAGTTATTGGGCAATGTCTCTTGTGTGCCATAACCGGTCTTAGAAATTCGCAGGATTGGTACTCTGATGGCGTTGTTTATGCGTAGGGCGGATTAGGCGCTTGCGCCGTAATCCGCCGGTTCTGCCGGAGATGTTCGTTGGCTGCGGCCCGGTTTTTAACACCCTTGAATGTTCCTGCAACAGGTGATTTATACACGGCCGCCGCCAATTTAAACCTTCGGCGGATCGGTGGATTACGAAGCGCAAAGCGCTTCTAATCCACCCTACGTCGTGCGGCCGTTGCGGACATCATCGAACGCCCATGGTGCCCTGAACCAGGATTATGAACTTCCGCTCCTGGCACTTTGCTGAAGATTAATTCCCAAACACTCCTCTGATAACGAAAGATCCCAGAGATACGAAAAAGCCCCGCAACTGCGAGGCTCTTTATTCAAGTGTCGTTAATCAGAAGTTGTACTTAACATTAAACCGCCATTCCCTCCCACGATTGTAAATACCCTCATAGGTCTGGAAGGCATCGCCGATAATCCCGGTCGTCAGGTACTTCTCATCGGTGATGTTTTTTAACGTCAATTGCGCATCCCAAACTTCGTCGTTGCTGGTCCAGTTCAGGTTGGCGTTAAACAGATCATAGGCGTCCTGGGCAATCAGCTCGGTGTTGAATGAGTCCATATACTCCTTGGAGCGATAGGACCAATCCACCCGAGCGGTAAAGGAACCGATGTCGGTATAGAAATCGCGGCTGACAGCAAGGCTCGCCGTGCGCTCGGGTACGCGTTCAAACTCATTGCCGGGATCGATAAAGGTTTCCTCAAAATCGATATCGTCGTAGCGGGCGTTGAGCCAGCCGTAGCTGGCCTCCACCAGCCAGTTTTCGGCCGGCAACCAGCTCAGTTCAGTTTCCCAACCGGTGATTTTGGCAGACGCTGCGTTCTTGGTGACCGGTGCTACGCTGGTGAAAACTTGGATTTGCAGGTCGTCATACACGGTGTGGAAGGCTGCGGCGTTTAATTTCAACCGGCCATCCAGGCCTGTGTACTTCACACCCAGTTCGTAAACTTCAACAAATTCCGGATCGAAGTCGGGAATCAGGTCGGTATCGCTGGCGTCCGCCGGGGCGGTAAATCCTGCAACCTGGGGTGGAAAAACCCGCTGGGTAAAGCCGCCGCTCTTAAAGCCCTCGGAATAACTGGCGTAGAGCATGGTGTTGTCATTCAGATGGAAGGAGGCGTTCACCATGGGGGTGACTTCGGAGATGGACTGCTTGTCAGTCGCCAGCGGCAGTACCCGTGTGCCCGCCTGCATGAAGGGTGCATCCAGCATCGGGTGGCCGCTGCCGGCAAAGTAGTTCTGCAAGATGACCTGGTCGGGGGTGAATTCCTTGTCTTCCTTGGTATAGCGCAATCCCAGAGTCAGACTGAACCAGTCGGTAAAGTCCATGGTGGCCTGTCCGAAGGCGGCCTTGGATGTATTGGAAAATTCACCACCGCTGGTAAAGTTGGAGACGGTAAAGTCCAGGGTGTTCACGTTATCGCCGTCTTCATCAAAGTAGTAAAGGCCAAAAATCCAGTTTAACTTGGCGTCAAGATGGCTGCCCAGCAGCTGGAATTCCTGGGTAAATTGCGTTTGCTCGAGAGTGTCGTGAAACTGGCTGACGCGATGGGGGGAGTGGTCACCATCGCGAGAGAATTCCGCATCCAGATCGCGCCAGGCAGTGATGGATTTAAAGGTCAGATTGTCATTGATGTCCCAAGTCATATTCAGGTTTGTGGCCTTGAAATCTGACTCGGATTTGGCTGGCGCGGTGCCGGCGTTTTTGCTGTCGCCCAGGTCGTAACGCAGGTCATAACAACCGGGTACGTCCAGGTTGATTTTATTAATCGGGTTGGCACAGGGGCTGCCATCCGTGGCTCCCGCCATGGCATTGGCGACCACGTTGTGGATAACGGCCATCGGTGGTGTGTTGGGATCAATGGGGTTGCCCAGGTTGATGTCCATCAAGGTCATCGGCGGTCCGTTCTCTCGATCACGGGAAAACTCTGCCGAGAAGTTCATTTCAAAGTCGCTGCTGGGGGCCCAGACCGCGTTAAAGCGCCCGGTCTGGGTGTCATCGTCACCCAGTTCGACGCCGTCCAGTCTCTCCACATAACCGTCCTGGGACATGTCCGCCAATGAAATGCGGGTGTGGAGCGTATCGCTGAGGGGAATATCGACAGTGCCTTTGACGGTCAACGCGTTATCCGTGCCCAATCCGACGGAAACTTTGCCGCCGAATTCGGCGTCCGGTTTCTGGCTGGTAATACTGATGGCACCGCCGATGGTATTACGACCAAACAGCGTGCCCTGGGGACCGCGCAGGACTTCCACCTGGGCGATATCCACCAGATCCAGAATCGCGCCCACTGAGCGGGCGATATACACGCCATCCACATAGAGACCCACGCCGGGTTCAGTGGTGGGCAGGAATTCTTTCTGGCCAACACCGCGAATATAGATGGAGGCCGCGTTGGAGGCGCCGCCAAAGCTGGGGTTGCTCTGGAAGCTCATATTGGGCGCGTAGGCGGCTACTCCGTTCAATTTGGTCACGCCGCGTTTTTCCATGCCCTCGCCGGAAAAGGCGGTCACGGCGATAGGGGTGTCCTGAAGGTTTTCTTCGCGTTTACGGGCGGTAACCACAATTTCCTCGACCGCCCAATGTTGGGTGTCTTTTGCTTCTGCCTGAGTGGCAGCGGCGGGCAGACCGCCAATGATGGTAGCGGCTATCATCTGGCTAAGCAGTTTGGCTTTCATTGTTCATGCCTCCAGTGGGCTGATTTTTGGATTTATAGATTTTTCGAATTATTGATTTTTTGTAGGTTCAGTGTGAAACGGATTCCGGGTGAGATCTATGCATGAATTGCAGGGCCTATTCAGTAACTGCTGCCGAGTCGCGATTGATTGATCCAGGTGCATAAGTTTCCGGTTACTGGATCTCGGAAACTGCGCAAGTTGCATAGGCGCGACCTTCTCTGAATATTCCCATTGGGACTAAGTCTCTAGCATAAATCCTGAAATCCATAACAGCGATAAGCGACCATCTAAGAGCAACGATGGTTGGCATCAAAGAGAGGCAAAAGGTGACGGCGATGAATCAAGCACTGACGGAAACGACAATCGATCCCATGGCATTTCGCAATGCATTGGGCAATTTTGCCACAGGCGTAACTATTGTTACTGCCAGGGATGACGCTGGAGAAGGCAGTAATCAGTACGTTGGTACAACCGCCAGCAGTTTTAATTCTGTTTCCCTGGAACCCCCTCTGGTTCTATGGAGTATTGACAAGCGTGCCCGCAGTCTGGAGGCCTATGAAAAGGCGGAGTTCTTCGCGGTGAATGTATTGGCCGCGGACCAGGTCTCTCTGTCGAATCACTTTGCACGGCCCCAGGAGGATAAGTTCTCCGGTATTGACTATGAATTGGGATTGGGTGATGCGCCGCTATTGAAGGGTTGTGCGGCACAGTTCGAGTGTGAGACCAAGTATCAGTATGAGGGCGGTGACCACATTATTATTGTGGGTGAGGTCAAGCGTTTTCACACGACGGGTCGCTCGGGATTGATGTTTCATCGGGGCAAGTATGTGGTGTCCAGTTTTCATCCCTGCAATGAGCAGTTGCCGGATGACTTGGGAACGGATGCGGGTTTTGTGGATGATTATCTGCATTATTTGGTCGGACGCAGTTTTGATCAGTTGATGACGAAGCTCACCAGTGTGTTGCATTCGCAGGGGTTGGATGAGAACGAGTATCGGGTGATGGCCTCTCTGGGTGGCAAGGATGGCTGCAGCCTGAAGGAGTTGATGCACAATTCGATTCTTTCCGAGGAGGTGGTTAACGATAAGTTGCGTGGGTTGTGTGCCGCGGGGTTGTTGTCGCGGGAGCATCATGGGGATACAACCCGCATCAAGTTGACGGACACTGGCCGGCAGAAGTTGGAGCCGCTGTTGAAGGTGGCCAAGACAAATGAGGCCGAGGCGCTCGGGGTGTTTACTGCCGATGAGGCAATGATGTTTAAGCGTTATTTGCGACGCATTATTGCCTGGACGGAATGATTTTATTAATAACGAGGAACAGACGATGAAAGGTTTGCAGGATAAGGTAGCGATTGTTACGGGTGGTGCGGCGAGTATTGGTGAGGCGGTGACGCGGGCGTTGTATGGCGCGGGTACCAAGGTGGTGATTGCAGCCCGCAGTACGGATGTGGGTGAGGCCTTGGCGTCGGATTTGGGCGCAGGCGCGGTTTTTCAGCGCACGGATTTGCAGCGGGATGAGGATATCAAGGCGCTGGTGGGGCGTGCGCTGGAGGAGTTCGGGCAGATTGATTTTGTGGTGAATGTGGCGGCGTTGTATGACGATGATGGCATGGCGTCGAGTCGGCAGCAGTGGGTGGATACGTTCAATACGAATGTGTTTGGTCATGCGTTGTTGGTGAATGAGGCGCAGCCGTATCTGGCTAAGAGTACCGGTGGGGCGGTTGTAAATTTTGGCAGTATTTCTGCGGCCATTGCTCAGGCGGGGCGTTGGACCTATCCGGTGTCTAAGGCGGCGATTCATCAGTTGACGCGGAATATGGCGTTGGATCTGGCTAAGGATCGGGTGACGGTGAATACGATTTTGGCGGGGATTACCTGGAGTGTGCCTGTGGCGGGTTTGACGGAGAATAATCGTCAGATTGCCGATGAGGTGGTGTCGAATTATCAGCCTTTGGGGCGTGTGGTTGAGGCTGAGGAGGTGGCTGATGCGGTGTTGTTTTTGTGTTCGGATCACGCCCGGTTTATTACCGGGGCGGAGATTCCTGTGGATGGGGGCTATTCGGCGCTTGGGCCTGAGGCGACGGAGTCTTGTATGGTGGCGATGATGCGGGCTGTTGAGGAATCGAAGGTTAGTTGACCCTGGCAGGTTTTTCCTGCACTCGTTTATGCCCGCCTTTGTGCGGGTTTTTTTATTAGACGCTGTTCTTGAAGGATGAGCTCCGACCGAAACTATCATGGAGTTCGCAGGCTTTGTGGAAAGTGGCTTTTGGTTGGGTGCCTCAAGCGGCGGCTGGGGGTTCCGTTTTGGAGCTAAGCCGCGCCCTTCCAGGGTGCCTTCAGTTACAAAAAAGCCCAACAGAAAACGTTGGTCTTTTTTGCTCCTTCAGCGCTGGCTTTTGATGCTCCAAAACGAAACCCCCAGCCACCTTTTGCACTGCAGTTCTCGTAGATTTGTGCCTCATCGTTAATAGGCAACAGGAGCAGTTAGAACTTCGAACGCTTCATCGTTTCCGACGGGGATTCGCCATAGACTTCTTTGTAGGTGACTGAGAAGCGTCCCAGCTGGGTAAATCCCCATTTGCTGGCAATGGCGGTGACGCTGTCGCCGTTGGATGCCATGAGGTCTTTGCGGGCGTTTTCAAAGCGCAGTGATCTCAGGTAGTTGAGGGGGCTTTGGCCGCGGAATTTTCGAAATCCTTCGTGCAGTGAGCGGGGGCTGACGCCGGTGACGGCGACGAGGTCGTCGATGGAGATGTGGGAGGCGATGTTGGCGCGGATGTATTCTTCGGCTTTTTTAACGTGCGCCGGTGCAATAGAGTGCGACTTTGACAGCAGTGTGTCGGTGTAGTTGTGTGGTTGTGCGTAGAGCAGGTTGGTCATAATCAACTGTTCCATATGTTCGGCACCGCCACCTGCGGTTACCGGTTGGTCGTTCTGGAACTCCGTCAGCATGTAGTCGATTAGTCGCCACCAGGCTTTGATTTTCTGGTCTTCACTGAACATCAACAGATCAAACGCCAGGGGGGCATTGAGCGGCTGGGCAATCAGTGAGCTAAGGCGTTTTTCTATGGCGTTACGGGAAATTTGTACGAGCAGTTGTTCACAGTCTTCGCTCCAGCGCATGGACAGGTGTTCGTCGGGTGCGGGAATGGAGGCGGCGGATTCATCGGAGATTACGGTTTGGTTGCCGCTGTTGATTTCCGCAAAGCCGGCGAGAGGAAGCTGGATCAGGAAGAAATCGTTGAGTTCACCCGGGGTGATGTCCACTTCGGCGCCGTACTGCATGTAGTTGAGTGAGACGTCGGCGATTTTGGCACGGTGGTGGCGGGCTCTTAAGCTGTTGCCCTTGACCGGTGTCAGTTTGTGGTCGCAGTAGACTTTGGCGACTTCCGCGCGGACAAAGTCCACGTCATCGGAGTGAAACAGTTCGTGATTTGTCAGCAAATCCATCTCGGTTTCTCCTCGGCTTTCCCATTATTATTAGTCCCGTCCGGCAGACGGGTGACGCTTTGGATACTTCGAATATACTCCCGATTGGGTATGTCGACTACTAAAACAAGCCCGGGCCCGCACCAATGTGCGCAATCGGCATAGCGACTGCGCAATCGGTATAGCCATATAGTGACGGAGGTTATATCACGAAGCCAGTATAGAAATACTTTACATGTAATGCAATTTTCGGTTGTGACTCATGGTGCCGCTCGGGTCATCCGATAGCCTTTGCCACCAGATAGCCAGAGCCACCGCCCAGGCCGGGCCCCGGATGGGTGGAGGCGCCAATGTGGTAGAGGCCTTTGACCGGTGTGGTGTGGTTCTTAAGGGCTCTCAAGGGGCGCCAGAACAGGAATTGGTCGAGGGAGCAGACGCCGGAGTAGGCGTCGCCCTGTTCGAGATTGATGTTCATGGCTTCCAGGTCTTTGGGGGAGTAGACCTTGCGCGCGAGCAGATCGGTTTTCAGATTGGGAATATTGTTGCTGAGTTGGTCAACAATGCGGTCGGCGTAGTGTTCGCGAATGTGTTGGTTCCATTCGCCATCGGTGGGGATGTCGATTTCAGCACGTGCGTCGCCAAGGATCTGGCGAGGAATTTCCTGCAGTTGCAGCCACAGAATCCATTTGCCGTGCGGTGCCCTGCTGGGGTCAAGAGCGGTGGGTTGGCAGACGACGATGGTGGCTTTGTCGGGCAGCAGGCCGTTGTCGGCCTGGTTGACGGCGGTGGAGACGCTGTTGAGGCCGCCGGTGACGTGCAGCATGACCACGTCTTGCATGGCCGGGTCTTGCCACTGGGGCGGTTGATCCATGGCGATGTGAATCATCATCATGCCGCGGCCATAGCGGTATTCTTTGGCCTGGGTGGCGACGTCGTCCGGTATCCACCGGCTCGGCAGCAGTTTGTGGTAGAGCTGTGTCGGGGTGGTGTTGCAGATGACGGCTTTACTGGCCCACCAGGTTTCGCCGTCGGCGGTCTTGACGCCGTGGGCGATGCCATTTTCCACCAGCACTTGGTCCACCTGTTGGCCGCAGACAATCTGCCCGCCGTTTTCTTCGATGATGGCCTGGTAGCATTCGACGATCTTCTGGTTGCCGCCTTTAACCACCGGGTTGCCGGTTTGTTCGATGCTGAAGGCCATAACCTGATTCATAAGGCCGGAGAAGGTGGAGTCTGGGCCCAGGCCGGCGTGCAGTACCCAGGGTGCCAGCATGGCCTTGCTGACATCTGAATTGAAGGTGTTGTTGAGCCAGTCGCGGGCGTTGAACATGGCCTGGGCGGCAAAGTCCAGCATGCCCTGAATGCCGAGGTTCCAGGTATAGCGGGCCAGCAGTTTGACGGTAGCAAAACTCCAGAGTGAGCTGCCCAGCAGGCCAAACACCAGTTCGGCTTTGCGTTCCAGGTCTTGCATGGCCTGTTGATAGTTGTCGCCGTCGCCCGGTGAGAGCGCGTTCATGGCGTCGATGTTGCGCTGGCGGTCGCGACTGAGTATCAGCGAGCGGTTGTCTTCGGTGACGACGCCCGTTGGGGTGTCGTTATTGCAATATTCCATGCCGTGGCGGTGCAGGTCGTCTCCCAATTCGGCGTAGGCAGGGGAGGAGACCACCAGCGGGTGCACGGCGGAAAACACTTCGTGCTTGAAGCCCGGCAGGGTGATTTCTTCGGTGCGAATACAGCCGCCAGCTAGTGGGTTGCGTTCGAGTACGCAGACTTTGTGACCTTTTTTGGCTAGCAGTGCCGCGCAGACGAGTGAGTTCATGCCACTGCCTACAATGATGTAATCCCAATTTTTCATAGTGATGCTCGCGCTATCGTTATTGATTTCTGGTTCGGCTGATCTCAAAAATACCTGTCTCAATTTTCCTGACAAGTGAAAACGCGGGTCCAAAAACGATTCCTGCCGTCTCTGAACAGGTTGTGCGTAAGGCGCATAGTTTTCGATGGGTGGGACCGCTTAAATGACCATCAATGCAGTGGCAGATATTCAATGTGAGGATCAGAACATGCGAAAAATAACGATTATCGGCGCCGGCCAAAGTGGCCTGCAACTGGGGATTGGACTTCTCAAAAAGGGCTACGAGGTGACTATTGTCACTAATAAAACCGCAGAAGAAGTGGAGCGGGGACGCATCACCTCCAGTCAATGTATGTTTGATATGGCACTGCAACATGAGCGGGACCTGGGGATTAACTTCTGGGACAATGACTGCCCATGGGTCGACGGTATTGGTTTTTCCATTATGGGGACGGATATCTCCTGGTCGCATCGTCTGGATAAGCCGGCGCAGTCTGTGGACCAGCGGGTAAAAATGCCTGTATGGATGAATACGTTTGAGGAACTCGGTGGAGATCTCCAGATTCAGGAGGTTTCGTTGGCAGACCTGGATCGCATGGAGAAGCAGTGTGATCTGTTGTTGGTGGCTTCCGGTAAGGGCGAAATCGGTAAGATGTTTGAGCGCGATGCCGTTAAGTCGGCGTTCGATAAGCCTATGCGCGCGCTGGGTTTGACCTATGTGAAAAACATGAAACCTCGCGATGAGTACAGCGCGGTGCAGTTTAATCTGATTCCGGGTGTCGGTGAGTATTTCAGTTTTCCGGCGCTGACCACCAACGGTGCCTGTGACATTCTGGTGTTTGAGGGGATTCCCGGCGGTGAGATGGATTGTTGGGGCGGCGTGGATTCGCCCGACCAGCACCTGGAGGTAAGCAAAGACATTATTCGCAAATTTGTGCCGGAAGAGGCGGACCGTATTACGGACATTGAGTTAACCGATGATCTTGGGGTACTGGCCGGTCGCTTCCCTCCCACCATTCGCAACCCGATTGGCCGTTTGCCTTCGGGTGGTATTGCCTATGGCATTGCGGATTCGGTTTGCCTGAACGATCCGATTACCGGCCAGGGTTCCAACAACGCCAGTAAATGCGTTGCCCTGCACCTGGACAGCATCGTCAGTCATGGCGACCAGCCCTTCGACGAGAAGTGGATGAACAAGACGTTTGATAAATATTGGAGCTACGCCCAGTGGGTGGTGGCCTGGACCAATATGCTGTTACTGCCGCCCGAAGAGCACACACTGAAGATGCTGGCGCAGTGTGCCCAGGATGAGGCACTGGCACAGCGGATGGCGAACGGCTTTGACGATCCGCGGGATTACTATCCCTGGTTTGTGCAACCCAATGCCGTCGACGTGGAAAAACTCTGGCAGGCCGCCTGACGCTTACAGCCGTTCCTTTACAACAGCCCAAGGTCGGCGGCGATCATGGCCGCCTGACGACGGCGGCGCACGCCCAGCTTACTGAATATGCTCTGCCAGTACCATTTAACGGTACCTTCGGTAATGGACAGGGCATGGGCAATTTCAGCGTTACTCTTGTCGCTGCGGCACAGGTTGAGAATTTCCTTTTCCCGCTCCGTCAGATTGACGTCGGCAATGTCCATATTGGCGTGAGCGTCGGCGGCCGTGGTTTTTGCAGGTTTGCCATAGGTCGGCAGAATCCGCTCAATGGTTTCCCTGACTCCGGCTTCTTGCGCGCCGGGGGCGTACTGCTGTAGATAAGGCGCAAGGGCGGGGCCCTCGTCGGCAAACACGCGGCAATAGCCATGGGCAACGGCCTCGTCCAGGGCAAAAGACAGGTACTGTCTGCCCGACAGGGGATCTTCGTGGGTATAGTGGATGTCGGCCAACACAACCGCGCAGCGCACGGCCTCGAAATAGCAGTGATGTTCCTTGAGGTGGTTATGCCAGTGGCTCAATACCCGGATGGCGTTACTGGGGTTGCCCATGGCAACGCTGATGCGTACCCATGCCAGGGTCTGTAGCAGGTGGATCCGATCGCTGTTTTCTCCGGGCTGGTACTGACTGGCGCCGCCGCTGATACCCAGGGCACGGGCCAGGGAAAAGGCGGCACTCTTGTCGCCCAGAATCAGCAACTGGCGGATATGCTCCGTGGCCATGGCGCAGCGCAGGCGCTCAAAGCCGGTGCTCAGGGCCGCCTTGCGGCCCTGCTCCAGAATACTTTCCGTCGGGCTGTTGGGGCATTGTGAAAATTCAAGTCTGGCTCGGGTCAGGTAACCGCAGATGATATTTTCCGCAAAGCCAAAACCCTGCGACAGGGGCAGGTACTTGCGTACCAGCTCTTCGGCCCGGGCGAGATCGTTACGTTCGTAGGCGATGGCGGCGAGATGCAGACAGGGCATGGCCGTCAGCGGGGCAAAGCGGCCGTGCAGTTGACTGGCTGTTACCTCTGCCCGTTCAAAAAAGTCTCGCGCCTTGTCGAGTTGCCCCTGCATTAACAGGGTGGCCCCACACAGACAATCTCCCTTGACCACGCCGTAAGGAAAGTTGGCCTCGACGTGCAGTTCGTGCAACGCATCGACTTTGGCGGTCACATCATGGAGCACAAATTGATCCCGCTCCGATACCATCAACATGGTCTTGGCCGAGGATACCATGGACAGGTCTTCGTTGATGTGGTGCAGTAGCCAGTGTTCCGCCAGCTTTTGCGCGTCTTGGGTGGCGTCGGAGAAAAACGCGTAGGACATTTCCCGATGCGCGTATTTGCTTTCCAGGAACTCCAGCTCCTCAGTGGGCAGATCGGTTCTCTGCTGGTATTCGTCCAGCACGTGTCGCACCTGGCTCAGGGCGATACGAGCCTTGTCAAAGCGCCAGGTAACAATCCACTGCCAAATGCGATCCATCTGCTGGCTGGGGTGGTTGCGGGTGGCTTCGTCAGACAGGGCTTCTGCGTAACTTTCCAGTACAGAAATTTTGCCTTGGTAGAACAATTCCGCGCTGATTTTATCGAGAATGGCGGCGGCGTGATTGTGGTTGCCGGATTCCAGTGCGTGCTCGATGGCGTCGGTAAATTCCCGCCGCTGTTCATGCCAGTGGCTGGCCCGTGTGTGAATGCCGGCCACTTGATCGCCATGGCACTGGTGCATTTTTTTGCGCAAGTACTGGGAAAACAGGTGGTGAAATCGAAACCAGTAATCGACATCATCCAACGCAATAATAAACAGGTGGTGTTCCCGCAGTTGCTCAAGGATATCGGCGGCGTTGCTGATATTGAAAACCTGGTTACAAAGCTGGAAATTAAATCTGGGTAACAGCGAGCATCGCAACAGAAACTGGTGTTGTTCTTCGCTCAGCCGGCTCAATATCTCATCACCGAGAAATTCGCTGATGCTGCGATTTTCGCCCGTAAACTCACGGATAAAGTGCTCGGGATTGTCGCAGTTACGCAGGCTGATCGACGCCAATTGCATGCCGGCCGCCCAGCCCTCCGCCTTGTCCGACAGCAGGTCGATCTGCTGGGTGTTGATGGCCAGGTTGAGCGTGTCGGCAAAAAAGTGCTGGCTTTCAGAGTGGGAAAAGCGCAGTGCCTCCTGCTCAATTTCACACACTTCATCCAGCATGCGCAGGCGCGACAGGGGCAGCCAGCGGGGGGTGTTGCGAGTGGCCACCACGCAGCGCAACTGATCAGAACCGAGCAATATCTCCTTCAATACCGCACTGATTTCCCGGGTCTCGGCCAGGTAGTAGTCATCGATAAACAATGTCATCGGCCGCGGCAGCGTGGCGATGGCGTCGATAAAATTCAGGGAGATCAGTTCCGTGGAATCGGTGAAACCCGCCTGTAACAGTGACAGCAGTGATTCGGCGAACTCCGGTTGACGCTGGCGGATGGCGTGAATGGTGTTGCGAAGGAACTTGCCCAGATCAGCGTCATACTTGTCCAGGCTCAGCCAGGTCACGTCCAGCCCGGCTGCGTCCAGGCTCTGGAAGTGTTGGGCCAGGACTGAGGACTTGCCATAGCCGGCCGGGGCGCACACCAAAGTCAGTTTTTTCTGTCTGGCGTTTGCCATGGTATCGAGGATGGATTCCCGCCGCACGCTGCTGGATTGAATGTCCGGCGGCGTGAATCTTGTTTTAACAAACAGAAAACCCTGTTCCGACATCAACGCGTTGCTCCCTCCAGCGGTCAGTGCATGTTCCAGCCTAGCCTACCTATTATAGTCCGGCACCTATCTTTAGATAGGTGTGGGTGAGGATGCCTTCTTTTTTCTGTAAGTCTCTGATATTTAAACATTTATTCCGTATCCTGGTGGCCGCATCAGGATCCCCGATCGATGACCTATCCAAAGGTAGGTGAGAACCAACCCCTCCCCGGCCTAACCTTTTACCTCGTCGATCCTACTCAACCAATAACGATACAAAGAGGCGAACAATGAAAACGCAATATCTCTGCAAGAACCTGTTGGCGGCCGCTGGTGCGGCTCTGCTGTTTAATCACACAACCCTTGCCATGCAGATCGAAGAGGTGGTGGTGACCGCGCAAAAGCGGGCCGAGAATGTACAGGACGTTCCCATTGCCATCTCCGCCTTTCAGGGCGACGCCCTGAAAGAGCGCGGCGTCACCGACATTTCCAACCTGTCCAACGTGGCACCCAGCGTAACACTGGACGCGGGCACGCCTTTCTCCGGCTCCACCGCAGTACTCGGGGCATTTATTCGGGGTATTGGTTCCAATGACTTTGCCATGAATATCGACCCCGGCGTCGGGGTCTATCTGGACGGCGTTTATCTTGCCCGTTCGGTGGGAGCCAATCTGGATCTGCCGGATGTTGAGCGTATTGAAGTTCTCAAGGGCCCCCAGGGGACACTGTTTGGGCGCAACACCATCGGTGGCGCGGTCAGCGTGGTGACCCGAACCCCGGGCGACATGTTTGAGTTTGAAGCCGGTCTGACCATCGGCGAGGACGGTCGACAGGATTTTCGGGGTTATGTGGCGGTGCCCATTGCCGACGGTCTCAGCGGCTCGCTGGCGTTTGCCAGCAAGAACCGCGATGGTATCGGCGAGCGTATCGCCTTCCCTGGCGCCGATGGCTATGTATTCGAGGACATTACGGTTTTCCGCTCCGCCGGCTATGACGCAGCGTCCGAGGAAGGCGACCAGGATGAATGGACCCTGCGAGCCAAGTTGTTCTGGGATGCCTCCGACAGTGTCAATGTGACCTTGTCCAGTGATTATATGGAGCAGGATCAACAGGGTCAGAACAGTACGCTGCTGGCCACCCTGGGTGGACTCAGTGGTCTGTACAATACCTGTGTCAGTCTTACCACAGAGCAGCTGGCCGGTGCCGGGCTGACTAACATCTGTGGGGATCGCGGTACCCAGGTAAATCCGGACATGATCCTGCCCAGTTTCGCCAGCGCCAATGTGGACGCGGATCCCAACAATGACCGGCTGTTGTACAACGACCAGTTTCTGACTGGCAGCAAAGACAAAACCTATTCCACCGGCGCCAACTTTTCCAAGCTGCGCTCCTTCAGCGCCAGCGCCATTATCGACTGGGACATCAATGACAACCTGACGCTCAAGAGCATCACCTCCTATCGCGATCTCGACTGGGCCGCCGCCCAGGATATGGACGGTTCGCCCCTGGTGATCGCCGATAATTCCTTTTCCACCGTGCAGGACCAGCTGTCCCAGGAATTCCAGTTGACCGGCAGCGCGCTCGACGAGTCCCTGAACTTTGTGGTGGGTGCCTATTATTTCCAGGAAGACGGCGTACTGGTGGATCACCCCTCTTTTGGTCAGGGCCTGTTGCAGATCTACGGTCCAAACGATATCGAAACAGAGAACACAGCGGTGTTCGGCCAGGTGGACTGGCGTATCAACGACCTGGTGGGCATCACCATCGGTGGTCGCTATACCGTGGAAGACAAAAACATCGACATTGGCCAGGAGGAACTTAATGGCCTGGTCTACAAACTGCCGCTGAACGCGGCCAACGCCCAGACGCCGGTGGAAGAACTGGCGGCGATTGCCGACACGGTGCCTTTCCTGGTGGCGTCAGAGCCTCTGCTGTACGGCTTTGTCGACGAGCAGTCCGAGGAATTCAAAAACTTCTCCGCCAAGCTGGGCGTACAACTCTATCCCACTGAAGACATCATGGTATACGCCTCCTGGTCCGAAGGTTACAAAACCGGCGGTTGGACCACCCGCTTTACGGTACCCACCGAATCGGTGGAGCCGTTCGATGAAGAAGAGGCGACCACGGTAGAGCTGGGCATCAAGTCCCAATTGCTGGATAACAGCGTGCAGTTGAATGCGGCGGTGTTCGCCACCGACTATGAAAATATCCAGCTCAACCAGCAGGTCGGCGTCAGTCCCACCATCGATAACCAGGGCGACGCGGAAATCAAAGGGGTGGAAATCGAGCTGCTGGCCATGTTGAGCGAGTCGTTCAGTGTCAACGCCAACGTCAGTTATCTCGACGCCACCTTTTCTGAAATTCTGCCCGAGGCCTTTCTGGCGCCCAGCGAGTTGCAGGCCGGTGTCTACAAAGGCAGTGAGTTGCCGAAGACGCCCGAGTGGCAGTTCAACCTGAGTCCACGCTATGAGTGGTCCCTGAACAGCGGCGCCAGTGTGGTACTGCTTGCCGATTACACCTGGACCGATGAACTCTGGAACGACACGGAGCGCACCTATCTACTCAAACGCGATTCGGTGGAAAACCTGAATATGAGCCTGATCTTTGCGCCAGCCAGCGAGCAGTGGCAGGTCACGCTCGGCGCCACCAACCTGCTGGATGAGCGCTATCTGCAAACCGGATTCGCCCAACCGGCCACGGGCATCTTGAGTGGTACCTACAGCCGCGGCAGTCAGTGGTACGCGTCTTTCAGATACTCCCTGTAAATAAGAGGAATTAACGATGAGTGAATACAAAACAGTCTTTGGCTCCATGGACAGCTATGAAAAGGGCGATCTGGAGATCATTAACGACAATCCCAAGTACTACACCTTTTCCAATATTTTCGACGTGGCTCACCAGTCCGCGCCCTATGAAAAGGTGGTGGTGGCCAAAAACCAGGAATACGTGATTGAGGCCATTCGCAGCGAGGGTCAGTCGCCCTGGTACACCTGCTCCCACGATGAATACGTGTGGTTGATGGACGGTGAGGTCAAGATCGATCTGATCAAACTGGACGACGCCGAAAACTTTGCTCCCGTCGATATTGAGGGGACGGTGAAACTGGAAGGGGAACCCACAGGCAAGACCATGGGCTGGATCAAACTGGGCAAGGGGCATCAGGCACTGCTGCCCAAGGGGTCGGCCTACCGCTTCAGCGCCAGCGGCGTCGGGGTGATGATGCAACAGACTATTCAGGGATCGCTCACGGTCGAAAAGTGGGCGCAAATCTGCGAGTGCTGAACACGGGCCTTTTGCAAACCAAATAACAGGAGATAACACAATGGCGATGATCGAAGACAACAACAGCGAGCAGGTTCTGGATATCAGCGTGAACGCATCCGAGCCTCATCCGGATACAGGCTATCGCAGTTTTTCCATCGGCAGTTTTCGTTTTACCCGCGATGAGTATTTCACCACCATCGAATGGCAGGCGCCGAACAGCCAGCCCATGAGTCACAAGATGTCCGCGGATGCTTTTTTGCGGGCGCTGATGCGCGATGTGGCCTGGGGATTTTTCTACTCCCAGGTTAATTTTGATCATGTTTTTGGCACAAACAATCTCTACGGCCGGGTGGAAATGTACGCCGGCAGTTTCAACCCGGCATTCAGGGAGAAGGGTCTGGATCTGCTGGAAACCTTTGACTCACCGGTGTTGATGGAAACCTTCAAGGCCATGCTGGCGGACTGGACCAACGAGGGCTTTGATCCGTTTGCGGCACCGGAGGAAACCGGCCAGAGCTGGGCCGGGGGCAAACGCGGCAACAATATGGCGGCCATTGAGCGGGAGCGGGAAGTGGCCAAACGCCATCCCGGACTGCCCGGCGACATCGCCATCCGTTCCGATGACAACGGCTACCCCATCAATCGCGCGTTTGCGGACGTCACCCAGGAGCAGCCCGAGGTGCACGCCGAACCGGGCTTTGAAAACGAGGTTTCGGCGCTGAATATGTTCGCCTATCTGTCCCGCTCCGATGTCACCTGGAATCCGTCGGTGACGTCGATATGCAAGAACAGTCTCTACTGCCCCACTACGGAGGAATACATTCTGCCCATCAAACACGGCAATGACCGGGTGGAATGGTTTATCCAGATCAGCGATGAAATCTATTGGGAGGTGGAAGACAAAGAGAGCGGCAAGATGCGAGCCAAGGTGAATATGAAAGCCGGCGATGTGGCGGCCATGCCGGCGGATATTCGTCACCAGGGTTTTTCCAAAAAACGCTCCATGTTGCTGGTGTGGGAAAACGCCAACACGGAGCTGCCCAATATGCACGCCCGGGGCGAACTGCCGCCTTATCCGGTGGAGTTTTAATCCTGCCTGCGCGGCTGCCAGTTGTGACCCAGCTGGCAGCCGGACTTAAGCGATAACCGAAAATCAATCCGAGAGCAGAACATGACAGTGCAGAATCAATTATTTATCAACGGCGAGTTTGTCGATGCCATTGACGGTGGCCGCATCGATGTACTCAACCCGCACGACAACAGTCTGATCACGTCGATTGCCGAGGCGCGACAAAACGATATTGACCGGGCCGTCGCCGCCGCCCAGGCCGCTTTTCCGGCCTGGAGCCGGATGCAGGCGGCCGAGCGTGGGCATTTGCTGATGAAACTCGCCGATGCCATTGAAGCCAATATCGATGAACTGGTGGAGATTGAATCCCGCGATACGGGCCATCCTGTGCGCGACTGCCGCAATCTGGATGTTCCCCGCACGGCGTTTACCTTCCGTTATTTTGGCGGTATGGCGGACAAGGTCCAGGGTAGTGAAATTCCGGTCGAACCCGGCTTTCTTAACTACGTCAAGCGCGAGCCCCTGGGCGTGGTGGGGCAGGTGGTGCCCTGGAATTTCCCGCTGATGTTCACCAGTTGGAAGATGGGACCGGCGCTGGCGGCGGGCAATACCGTGGTACTGAAACCGGCGGAGCTGACTCCCCTGTCGACGTTGAAAATTGCCGAGTTGATGGCGCAGGTGGGTTTTCCTCCCGGTGTGGTCAATATCGTGCCCGGCTACGGGCATACCGCCGGTCAGTATCTTGCCGAACATCCCCAGGTGGCAAAGATCGCGTTTACCGGGTCGACGGACGTGGGTCGCAAAATCGTCGGCGCATCGGCGGGCAATCTCAAACGGGTGCAACTGGAACTGGGTGGCAAGGGTGCCAATATCGTGTTCGACGATGCCAACATCAAGGCGGCGGTCGGCGGCAGCGCCTTTGCCATCTTCCACAACCAGGGGCAAGCCTGCATTGCCGGGTCACGCCTGATTCTGCAGGAGTCGATTGCCGACGAATTTCTCGACGGATTCCTGACGCTGGCCCAGTCCATTCGCCTGGGCGATCCCTCGGACCCCAGCACTGAGATGGGGCCGCTGACATCAAAGCAACACCAGCAGCGGGTACTGAACTATTGCGATATTGCCCGGCAGGAGGGCGGTGAGATTCTGCTCGGCGGCAAGGTGCCGGACGATGTAGCACTCAGTGGGGGCTGCTATGTGGAGCCCACGGTGGTGCGGGCTCAATCCTCAGATCGCGTCTGTCAGGAGGAGGTGTTCGGCCCCTTTGTGGCGGTGACCACCTTTAAGGATGAAGAGGAGGCTCTGGCCATCGCCAACGGCACCCAGTATGGCCTTGGCGGCGGTCTCTGGACCCAGAATCTGTCCCGCGCCCACCGCTTTGCCGACCAGATGCGCAACGGCATGGTGTGGGTGAACTGCTACAAGCGCGTCAATCCGGGTTCTCCCTTCGGGGGCGTGGGCAGTTCCGGCTACGGTCGCGAAATGGGTTTCGAAGCCATGCACGATTACACCGAAGCCAAGTCCGTGTGGATCAACGTGGATGCACAGATTCCGCCGTTTTATCCCCGCTGAGCCACCTTGTCCCGAGAGGAGTCGCGCCATGCGCAATTTGACCGAAAGCAATATCACCGAAGCCACGCTCGCGCGCTTTGCCGATACCCCCGATCCACGCCTGCGACAGGTGATGTCGGCGCTGATTCGTCACCTGCACGGTTTTATCCGTGAGCTGGAACCGACCGAAGAGGAGTGGTTCGAAGCGATTCAGTTTCTGACGGACATCGGACAGTCCTGCT
Source organism: Pseudomaricurvus alkylphenolicus (assembly GCF_011683955.1). Taxonomy (GTDB): domain Bacteria; phylum Pseudomonadota; class Gammaproteobacteria; order Pseudomonadales; family Cellvibrionaceae; genus Pseudomaricurvus; species Pseudomaricurvus alkylphenolicus. The sequence goes on along the minus strand of NZ_JAAQPI010000004.1, from coordinate 112,281 downwards.
CGGATGTTCGCCAGGAAGCCATTCTCTGGTCCGATACCATGGGGGCCTCCATCCTGGTGGAAGCCATCAACCACCGCCGCCCCGAGGGGGCTTCGGAGTCGACGGTGTTGGGGCCTTTCTATCGTCAGGGAGCGCCGGAGTTTGAGCACAGCGGCGACATCAGCGGTGATACCGAAGGCGATTCGGTGCTGCTGCGCGGGCAGGTGTTGAATCTTTGGGGCGAACCCCTGGCAGGTGCCTGTCTCGATGTCTGGCAGACGGCCCCCAACGGACTTTACGAAGTGCAGGATGAAACGCAGCCCGAGTTCAATTTGCGCGGGCGCTTCTACACCGATGAGCGAGGCAACTTTGAACTGCGCACGGTGGCGCCGGTTTCCTATCCCATACCCACCGACGGACCGGTGGGAAAACTGTTGAATGCCACCGCGGTGCACCCCTACAGGCCGGCGCACATTCACTTTATCGTGTCAGCACAGGGCTACCAGCCCCTGGTTACCCAGTTGTTTACCGAAGGGGACGAGTACCTGCAATCCGACGCCGTGTTCGGGGTCAAGGACTCCCTGGTGGTGGAGTACCGGCCCTCCACCGGCAACGAGCGCTACCGAGTCGATCACGATTTTGTGCTGGTGCCGCAAACCCGGGGAGATCAATCATGACCCAACCCTTGACGTTGAAACAATCCATGACATTGAAACAGCCCTGGCTGGGCATACTTGCCAGCACGGTCTGTATGCTGCTGGCGCTGGCCATCTGCGCCCAGTTTGACGCGGCAACCTTTGGTACCTGGGTGACCTTGATACTGGTGGCCATGGTGCCGGCGCAGATTGTGTTGGGGCTGGTGTGGGAGACCCGCTACCCGGCGTTTATCGGCCGCCTGTCGCAACCCTTCAAAGGCCTGGCATTGCTGGGTTTGATGGTGCTGGCGGGGCTGCTGATTTCGCCCCTGATTATCGCTGTGGTCGGTGGCGGCAGCATGCCACCGACGCCGTTTGCCGTGATGTTTACCATCTTCAGTGTGGTTATCGCCTTTTGGCTGGTGATTGTTATGCAGTGCTGGCCGCTGACGGCGTTCACCGAATCCAAGGGGGCGATTGGCATCGGCGTCTGGTTGCTCACCTACGGTTTGTCTTACGGCTTGTATCTGTTGCTGTTCGACTTCGGATTTCTGCAGGCGGCGCCGTTCTACGCTCCAGCGCTGGATCCGCAGGGCTGGTTTAATGCCTGGCATGTGTTGTCCTTTGCCCTGACGGCCCTGGTGGTGATGCTGGCCTTGGTGCTGCTGGATTTCTGGCCGCTGACGAGTTTACTGAGTTTCACATCGGTGACGTTAAAACAACCGCTGTTTGGCACATTCACCACCCTGCTAGTGTTGTGGTTGAGTTATCTGCCCTGGTTTTGGTTTGTGCAGGTACAGGGGATGGATCCTGTGGTGTATATGGTGCGCGTTCCCGCGTCGATTATTTTCGGCCAGTTTGTGATGCTGATCATGATGCAGACGGCTCCGGTGCAGACATTGCTGCAGCCGCTAAAAGGATTGACGCTGTTGTCGCTTTCACTGCTGCTGTCCGTCTGTCTGTATCACTTCTACGGCTGGGCCAGCGACTTTGTGGTGGGTCCGCTGGCCAGTGGCGCGCCGGAGTATCAGCTGGATCTGTGGCTGGCCTCGGCGATGCTGGCGGTGACCTTTCCGCTGCTGGTTTTGCACGCGGACTTTCTTGGCTTCTGGCCCTTTGCCAGCGCCGAGGAGCAGGCTGAATCATGAACTGGAGAGAGATGTGTTTTGCGCCCGCCGCGGGTACGCGACTGGCCAATCTTGCCGAGTTACAGGAGGGCAGGGTGCGCGAAGCCATGTTCGGCAGCGGCAAGGATGCTTTCCGGCTGCTGCTGATGCGCGAGGGAGACGCTGTCCGCGTCTGGCTCAATCGCTGCCCCCATTTCGGTATTCCGCTCAATAACGAGCCCAACCGCTTTGTGCTGCTGCCAGAACGCAAGATTATGTGCGCGTTTCACTGCGCCGTTTTCCGCATAGACGATGGACACTGTGAAGACGGGCCGGTCAAAGGCGATACCTTGACACCAATCGAGATACAAATCGATGAACGCGGCGATATCCTGATTGCTGCTGAACCCACTTAATAAGAACCTGACATCATGCTGAACTTTGATTATCACGCTTTGCCATGGAACATTCTCTTTGGGGTTGATGCGCTGCAACGTCTGCCGCAACAGCTGGACCAGCTGGGGCTGCGCCGGGCCCTGGTACTGACGACACCGCAACAGGCGCAACAGGGGCAGGCCATTGCCGAGCTGCTGGGTAATCGAGCGGCGGGCCTGTTCAGTGAAGCGGTGATGCACGTGCCGGCGACGACCGTTGCTCAGGCGCAGCAGGTCGTCGATGAACTGCAGGCCGACTGCAGTGTGTCTTTGGGTGGCGGCTCCACCACGGGACTGGGCAAGGCGCTGGCGTTAAAAAATCAGCTGCCCAATATTGCCATACCCACCACCTACGCCGGATCGGAGATGACCAATATCTGGGGCATTACGGAAAACGAGCGCAAAGTCACGGGCAGGGACGACAATGTGGTGCCCAGTTTGACGCTCTACGATCCGCGCCTGACGCTGGGGTTGCCCGCGCGGGTGGCCGGTCCCAGTGGCATCAACGCCATGGCTCAGGCGGTGGTCAATGTGACGGCGACCAATCCCAACCCGATGGTATCGATGATGGCTCTGGAGGCGGTGCGAATGCTCAATCGCAGCTTGCCGCTGGTGGTGGAGCAGCCGCAGAACCTGGAGGCTCGATCAGAAGCGCTGTACGGGGCCATGCTCGCCGGCGCGTCTCTGGGCACTGGAGTGACGAGTCTGCATCACCGTTTGTGTCACACCTTCGGCGGCAGTTTCAATACGCCTCACGCCGAAACCCACACCATTCTATTGCCCTATTCAGTCGCGTTTAACGCCCGCGCCGTGCCCGGGGGCACTCGACAGCTAGCGCAAGCACTGGAGTCGGAGGACGCGGCAGCGGCATTGTTCCAGCTGGCTCGGCGGGTGGGTGCGCCGACCTCGCTCAAGGCCATTGGCTTCCGCCAACAGGATCTCGATCGAGCCGCCGCCATTGCCACGGAAAAACCGCTCGACAATGCCGAACCGGTAACGCGGGACAAAATCCGCCATCTGTTGGAGCACGCCTACGAGGGTATTGAACCCCGTGCCCCATACGCCCAATTCAACCACTGACAGCCAGGGTCAAAACCATGAAAAGTGTTCCTCAGATCAGTCTCGAACAGGCTGCGGCTTTAATTAACAACGGAGACACCATCATTGCCGGCGGCTTCGGAATGACCGGTAATCCCGTTCATCTGCTGCATGCGCTGGCGGAAACCGAAACCCGGGATCTGACTTACGTTGGCAACAATGTGGGCGAGCCGGGCCTTGGCGGCGGTCGACTGCTGCGCAATGGCCAGCTGCGCAAGGCGGTGGGTTCTTACTTTACCAGCAATCCGGAAGCGGTCAGGGCGGCTCAGTGCAACGAACTTGAGGTCGAACTGCTGCCCCAGGGCACACTGGGTGAGGCCATTCGTGCGGGCGGCGCCGGGCTGGGTGGCTTTTTTACCCCAACGTCCGCCGGTACTGCACTGGCGCAAGGTCGCGAGAGCCGTGTTATCGATGGCAGGGAGATGGTTTTTATCCCACCGCTGCGAGGCCAGGTATCACTGGTTCGCGCCTGGAAGGCCGACACCGCCGGCAATCTCCAATACCGCATGACCGAGAGCAATTTCAACCAGGCCGCGGCCACCGCTTCCGACCTGGTGATTGCGGAAGTGGAGGAAATCGTCGCGGTGGGTGAGCTGGATCCCAATGCCATTCACACCCCCGGCTGTTTTGTGGATTACCTGGTGCAGGCGCACACCCGCGAGGAAGATCTGGGCTCTTCGGCCTCGGTCTCCAGCAGTCTGAAAAAGGTCGACAGCACACGCATGCATATGGCCAGGGCGGCCTTGCAGGAGCTCAATCCCGGCGACGTGGTCAACCTGGGGATCGGCATACCCACCCTGGTGGCCGACCTTATCGGGCCGGAAACGGGCATTGTGATGCATACGGAAAACGGCATGCTCGGCGTTGGCCCCGAACCGGAAAGTGGCGGCGCCATGGACTATCCCGTCAACGCCGGCAAGATTCCGGTGACGGCGCTGCCGGGCGCCAGCTATTTTGACAGTACCACCTCGTTTGCCATGATTCGTGGCGGGCACGTGGACGTGGCCATCATGGGTGGCTTGCAGGTGGATGCGGAGGGTAATCTTGCCAACTGGGCGGTGCCCGGAAAGCCGCTGCTCGGTGTCGGCGGCGCCATGGATCTGGCCTCGGGCGCCGACAAACTGGTGGTGACCATGCTGCACACCGACAAACAGGGTAACACCAAGGTGAAACGTCGTTGTGATCTTCCGTTGACTGCGAAAGGCGTGGTGGATGTGTTGATTACCGATCTGGCGGTGTTTCACTTCCGGCGGGGGCGCATGACGTTGGTTAGATTATTACCAGGTGTCAGCGTTGAACAGGTGCGTGAATGCACCGAAGCGGAATTTGATCTGGATCTGATGTAGCAGCGCGCTCTGACCGCGACGGGGCTTGCACTAACTTATGAAGTGCCGCGTCCGGTCGCGCTCAGAGCGCGCTGCTACGCACGAACAGTAGCACTGGGGATCTACTCAGGCAGCGGGATAAACTCGACGTCGTCCCCTGGAATTCTGGGAAACTGTCCAGTGCGCCAGCGTTCTTCCGCTTCCCGTATCTTGTCCATTGAATAAGCCACGAAGTTCCAACGCAGAATCGGCTCCTTCTCCAGCTTCTTACCACCCAGGAGAAAGTAACGACTGTTGCTGACAGTTTCGATGGTCTCCTCATCTTCCAAGATGACAAATTGACCTGCTTTAAAGTTCTCGGAATCGATCTTTACCTCGCCTGAAATGACATAGCAGGCGGTTTCCGACAAACCGCAAGGTCTTTCGACAACGGCGCCGGCTTCGGTAATCGCGTCCAGATAGAACATAGAGGAGTAGGTTTTGACCGGCGAGGTATAGTTATAAGCCTCACCCGCGATCAAACGCATAAGGACTTTTTCCCGATGGATATAAGGCAGCTGCGCGCGGTTTACGTGCAAAAAACTCGGTTCCATATCGCTCTTGTCTTCTGGCAGCGCGATCCAGCATTGCAGGCCGTTGAGCACGTGATCCTTGCCACGGGTTTCGATGGTTTCCCGTTCCGAATGGACGATGCCTTTTCCCGCCGTCATCCAGTTGACATCGCCTGGGCTGATCTCCTGGATGGTTCCAAGGCTGTCGCGGTGTAACATATTCCCCTCCATCAGGTAGCTGATGGTGGCAAGACCGATGTGGGGATGAGGCCTTACGTTTATGCCCCGGCCGGCCGGGAATTCAGCCGGCCCCATGTGATCGACAAATACAAACGGACCGACCCGGCACTGATTCTGATTGGGGATAATTCGAGAAACTGAAAACCCGCCAAGGTCCTTTCGGGCAGAGCTGATTGCGTAAGCCATGTTTCACACCTCATCTTGTTCCAGATTTCGCACCCTTGGTCCCGGTCAGCCCGCCGAGTGCCGGTTCGGCCAGATTTCGTCAAGGGGCTTGCGGGGCGAGGGCTGTTCCTTTTCAGCGAGGGCTTCAGGCAAATCCGTTTTATCCCCAATTTCTCCGATAGCAAAACCCATCACAACGTCATGGCTATTGTTATCCAGTTGCAAATAGGTGGCGATCTCATCGTACTTTATACCCCCCATGCCATGGCTGCAGAGACCCTCCCTTTGGGCCTGCAGGCACAGGCTCATCCAGGCGGCACCGGCATCGAATCGTGCGTGTTGATTCTCGGTATTATTGCGGGCGAAATGTCGCTCGACGACCAAAAAGCCGATGACAGCGGCGTTTTTCGCCCATAATTGATTGCCTTCGAGCAGCAAGTGCAGGAATTCCTCAAAGTTCTGCTGATTAGAGGTGTAGAAACGCCAAGGCTGTTCATTGAAACACGAGGGCGCAAACCGGGCGGCGTCAATCAGCCTTGCCAGTACATTGTCAGGTACCGGTGTCTTCTTGAATGCCCGCGGTGACCATCGGGTTGGAAACTGTGGGTCTACGCCTGATAAGGGGTCTCGCAGTGAAAAGTCAGTGGCATCGCTCATGGTTTTATCCTGCCAAAAGTTCAGTCAATGGCTTTTTAGCATAGTCGATGTATACGTATGTCGCTACGTGAAGTGAATGAGCGGGGACCTGTCAGTTTTCCAATCCTGGTGTCACGCCTTTAAGCACTCAATAACGCGATCGATTTCCTGTTCAGTGTTATAGATATGCGGCGACATCCGCAATCCCAACGGCCTCACATCAAACAGTACCCCGGCTTCATCTAGCGCCGCCTTGACCTGATCCTGTCGCGGGAACTTTAACACCAGAGTGCCGCCGCGCAGCTCCGGTTTAACGGGTGTTACGGAATACTCCGGCTCAATACTGTCCAGCACCTTCTGGGTCAATCGCAGGTTGTGCTCACGCACTTTGGCGATGCCAATACTGTGCATTTGGCGAATGCTGTTAGTGGCGACTACGTAGGGCAATACCGAAGGTGTTCCTCCCCAAAAACGAGAGGCGTTGTCTGCGTACTCAAAGTTGTGGATGTCAAATTCAAATGGGTCTTTGTGAGAGAACCAGCCGACATCGGCAGGCTCCAGGCAGGTGACTACATCGGCGTCCACCCACATAAAGCCGGCGCCGGGGCCACCGCAGAGCCATTTTACGCAGGAACCCACGACGACATCGGCTTGCCATTGTTGAAAATCAATGGGTACAGCGCCGCTGGACTGAGCAATGTCAACAATCGAAAAAATGCCACGATCACGAGTCAGGCGTGTAATCTCCGTTACCGGAATCTGACGACTGGTATTGAAGTGGACATGAGTGACGAGCGCGCAGGCAACGTCGTCCTGTAAGGCATCGGCCCAGGTATCTACGAATTGTGGGTCAGCTTCGGTTGGCAGAAAACGCACGCTAAAGCCCAGGCGCTCCGCTTGCTTGAGGGTAAAGCCTACAGAGGGGAAGTCGTTTTCTGTCATCAGAATAACGTTTTTGCCATCCCGTTTTGGCAGCGCTGTCAGTGTTTTTGAGATGGCACTGGAAATATTGGTCTGTGGACAGAACTGTTCGGCGTTAGTATTAAATAACTCAGCCAGGGCCTGGTTAAATTCGCCCAGGGCGTTCATCCACAGTGGCCAGGGATCGGGGGTGCCGTTTTCCCAGGCATCGAAGAATTGTGCACCGACATGGTCTCGGGCGCTGGTCGGCATGCGGCCGACGGAGTGGTTCAGCAGGTAGATGCCTTCGGCTGGAACAAACAGGTTTGCTGTCATCTTTGGTCCCGTCAGTGGGTGTCTTTGGCAAAAAGCACAAAAGTGCGGTTCAGGGCCGCACTTTTGTAATGATAGTTTTAATTATTAGTCACAGCACCGAGTTACGCAGCTTTTGCATATCGGCGTAGCGAGTAGGGATATCGTCCCGGTCGGCTGCAGAGCGCAGGTCGCATAGCTTGCGCAGGCCTTTCAGCAATACGGGCAGCGGGGGACCACTGGCGGTCAGGCCGGGTCGGTTGGTCAGGTCGTTGCTGTCTGCGGGTTTCTCGATAAATTTGGCCACCAGTTGCTCGTGATGTTGAATGGCGGTTTCGCCATGGGCTTCGCAGACTTCCAGGAACAGCTTAACGTTTTGCTGGAACCATTGTTTTTGGCCGTCACTGTCAGAAACTTCCAAAAAGCTATCGAGCAGGCTCTTGCGGCGCATGCAATCGCGCAGGACCAGCTGGTCTTCTGGGCGCATAAACAGGAATTTGTCGACCAGCAATTGCGAGTAGTAGGGGTCGTCGGCACGACAGACGCCTAACAACAGATCGATGACGTTGATGCCGGCAAAGTCTCCGGCGTTGGCACCGCGGTATTCGTGTAATCCAACCCGATGGGGTTTGTAGTAGGGGCGTACGCAGTAAAAGAAGCGGTCGATATCGAGTTTCTCGAACAGAATGGCGTTGTTGTCGACCACATCCTGTAAGGCGCTTTTGGCAGCTTTTAACAGATCGTAAGTCACCGGGTGTGACACACCCAGGGGCAGGGTGTGCAACAGAGCCTCAGAGGCGCGGATGTAGGCGAATACACTGCGGGTGTTGTAATCCAGAAAGATTTTTTCGTCTTCCAGGCTGGTAAAGGTTTTGTAGAGACCGTCCTGGGCGCGATTGTGGGTTTCCAGGTGGGCAGAGGCAAAACGTGGAATCATGCCAAGTGAGGCCCCCAGTTGCATAGCCAGTGCCGAGGCTTCTTCAAGCGGAGACTTGGCTTCGCGAGAGGGTTCGGTGATCTCGTGGCGGCGACAGGCGGCCATATAGAAGCCGACATTGCCGAGCAGTTCAAAGCCGCTGTCAAAGCCTTCGTCTGTATTGCCTTCTTTCAACAATTGAGCGATGTAGGACTTACCTTCCTCCACCAGCTGTTGCTTGATGTTGTCGCCAACGCCTTCGACGTTCTCTCGAGCCTCCTGGGCGAAATACATTTCGTCCAGCTCGGTATTCATGGCCTTGAAGTCGGTGCGAATCCAGTGGTCAAACGTCTGGGCCAGGGGGGTGCTCATATCCTCTTACCTCTGGTGGGTTGCTGTTGATGTTGTGAGGTTATTGTAGGAGTTTTTCGCTAGCCGAATTGGTCAAATATTGCTATGTTGGCGTCTTATATTGGAGCTTTCTTAACGATTTTTGTATTTGGTGAGCATAATATGTCATATGGCGACTCAAGAGTGACCGACAAGACTGACCGCCGCATCCTCGAATTGTTGCAGGCAAATGCCCGTATCAGCAACGCGGACCTGGCGGAACAGGTGAATTTGTCTCCAACCCCCTGCCTGCGCCGGGTCAGACGTTTGGAGGAGCAGGGGGTTATCAAGCAGTACGTGGCCGAATTGGACCGGGAAAAGATCGGTCTGCATATCTCTGCCTTTGTGTTTATCCAGCTGGAGCGCAACAGCCTGGAGAACGGGGCGGCTTTTGAGCAGGCGGTGAAGGAGCTGGAGGAGGTGATGGACTGTTTTGTACTTACCGGTGAACATGATTATTTGTTGAGGGTGGTTTCTGAAGATCTGAGCAGCTACGAAAAGTTCGTCAAAGAAAAGCTCGCCGGCATTCCCCAGGTGGCAAAGATCGATACCACCATCATCCTCAACCAGGTGATGAGCCGCAGCCGCTTACCCATTCCCCGTTAGTGGCAAATTGTGACACCTGTGTCAGCTATGGCTCGAATATTGGCTGATTTGGGCATAGGCAGGAGACCACAAGCCGCTGATAATCAGTGCCTGCTACCCAAAACGATGAGTTGTATCTATGTCTTTCAGTCTTGACGCCGCCACAGAGCTTACGCCGCTGGCAGAAGGCCTCTATCACCGCCCGCCCGCCGATGACTATTACAACGTCATGAGCATGTTTGGCGGCTGGGTTCTGGCTGTTGCCGTGGAGGCGGTCAGTCATCACCCCAAGCAGCGGGGCGAATTGATCAGTATCAGTGCCAACTTTGCGGAGGGAGTGCAGCTAAAAGATGTGTACGTCCAAGCGAGTTTGCTGCGGGCAAGGGCGCGTACGGACTTTTGGCGTGTTGAGGTTCGCTCCGGACAGGGTGCCGACGCCGCTGTGCTTTGCAGTGTGGAAATGGTCTGGGGGTCCCGGAAGGAATCGGAGATGGATTATGCGGTCAGTTTTCCTGAAGTGAGTTCTCCGGAGGCGCTGGAGATACTGGATACCAAAGGATTTCCCAAATGGTTTGATCGCTATGCCATGCGTCCGCTCCAAGGTAAACCCATGATGCCCAACGAAACGCCCAAATCGCTCAGCTGGGTCTGCGAACGGGATCAACGCCCCCTCGATGCCAAGGGGCTGGCGGCATTGTCTGATGTTTTCCCTCCCCGTTCGCTGTTGTTGGGTCCCGAGCCAAAAGGTGGTTCCACCGTTACTTATTCCCTGTATGTGTTTGCCACCACAGAAGATCTGGCCAAAGTCAGCGGTCGCCCTCTCCTGTTGCAAGGTGATGGCAGCATTGTACGGTCCGGCGTCTTCGACCAGCGTGGTTTGCTCTGGTCGCCCGAGGGACAACTGTTGGCAGTGACCAACCAAATGGGTTTCTACCGCTAGTCCTCCTCATCCCCAAAATATCCACAATTTTGGGGATTACCGGATTCTCACCCGCTCACTAACATGATCCCTACGCTGATCAACAGCGTGTTCATGTGCAGTTGCGAAGGTGAAGTCCGTTATGGAATCCATCCGTTATTACCACCAGCGCCTGACCGAGGGTTCAACCACGGTCGCAAGGCGTCTGGACACTCTGGCCGCTAATTTTCCCTGGGCGCAGGCCTCCAATACCCTGATTCAATGGGATCTCGATGCCGCTCGTGCGCAGGCTCGGGCAATGGATCAGGAGCTTGCCCAACACAACCATTTGATCGACTTTGAACGCTACCCTTTGTTTGGCGTGCCCATCGTCGTCAAAGACAATATCCATGTGCAGGGGTTTACCAATACTGCCGGCACGCCCGCCCTGAAGAATTTTGCTCCGGCCCAGGATCAGCACTGTGTGGCACGATTGCGCGACGCGGGTGCCATTATTCTAGGAAAAGCCAACCTCCACGAATTGGCCATGGGGATCACCAGCAAGAACGGATTTTACGGTGCTGTGGTGAATGGTCGTCACGAAGGCAGGATTGCGGGAGGCAGTAGCGGTGGTACCGCTGCGGCCATTGCCGCCGGTGTCGCCATGGCCGGGTTGGGGACGGACACTGGAGGTTCCGTCCGTATACCGGCAGCATTAAATGGCATTTGTGGATTCAGACCCAGCAGTGGTCGTTACTCCCAACAGGGTGTCACTCCGGTATCTCCGACTCGGGACACTGTGGGGCCCATGGGGATGTGCGTCGAGGATCTGAGTCGTATGGATGCGGTTATCAGTGAAGATCATTCCCTTCCGGACGTTCGTCTGTCGCAGTTGCGATTGGGGGTGGTGAGAGAAGCGTTTTGGCAACCCCTGGATCCTTCCCTGCAAACAGTGATGGAACAGGCAAGTGAACGTCTGAGCAACGCAGGCGTGGCACTGGTGGAGTTGGATGCTCCTGAACTGCCATCGTTGGTGGCCGCCAGTGGCTTTGCCATTGTGTTTAACGAGTTGGCACCGGCGTTGAATAATTATCTTCAATCGTTTGAGACCGGGATTGAGCTCGAATATTTGTTAGCAACAGTGGCCAGCCCTGATGTGAAAGCGGTACTGCAAGAGTTGGATAACCCCGAGTTGGTGAATACAGAAACTTACCAGGCAGCGCTAAACAGTCGAACGCAACTTATCGACACCTATCGCACTCTGCTGCGGGAACATCGATTGGATGGTTTATTACTTCCCACCACTGCGCTGCCCGCTGCAGACATTTCCAGCTGCGGTGAAACGGTAGAGTTCTGCGGTCAACAGCAACCTACCTTTCCCACATATATTCGCAACACCGAGCTGAGTTCATTGGTGGGATCGCCCAGTCTGTCTATTCCCTGTGGTCAAACCCAAGCGGGGTTGTCGGTGGGGTTGGAGATTGACGGAGCAGAACATCAAGACCGCCGTCTGTTGGCGATTGGATTGAAAATCGAAGAACTATTACAGCAACCATAACTCTTGAGGAAGAGACCATGAAAACCAAAATAATGATTCCCATGGCGTTGTTAAGCCTTTCCAGCCCGCAGTTGTTGGCGAACGACGATGCAGGTTTCTCGCTTGAGGAAATTGTCGTTACAGCACAGAGGCGCGCCGAAAATTTGCAGGACATTCCCGTCGCGGTTTCTGCCATGTCATCGGCCATGATCGAACGAAAAGACGTGCACAATATCGACGGTATCGCGAGCAATGTGCCGGGACTGAGCTTCGCACCGTTTTCACCGGGGCAAAACGTGATCAGCCTGCGCGGGGCGTCATCCAACGATGATGGCGCGGGTACTGACAACTCTGTCGCGGTTTTCGTGGATGATATTTATTTGGGGCGGGTTTCCAATATCAACCCCGAAATGTTCGACCTGGAGCGGATTGAAGTGTTGCGTGGCCCCCAGGGAACGCTCTACGGCAAAAACACCATTGGCGGTGCCATCAATGTTGTCTCCAAAAAACCCAATCTCCAGGAAGTTGAAGGGAAGCTGCATGCGGGGGTCGGCAACTACAGTGCTTCCACTTTGGCGGGCTATGTTACCGGTCCACTCAGCGACAACTGGGCGGCAAAGGCCGCGGTTTCCTATCGTAAACGCGACGGCTGGGCAGACAATGTCATCACCGGGCAGGAGCTAAAGGACGACGATCGCGTTGCTGTGCGAGGGCAGTTACTGTATAGCGATGATGGGTTCGAAGCGCTGCTGTCGGCAGATTACAACCGCCTGGATGTGGCGGATATGGGGCGCGTTCCGGTGGACACAGGCTACGATGACGGTGTCAATGTGGACCCAGCTGTTTGGGTCGGCCCTTATCTCGAAGATTGCCCGGGAGCCGATCCGGATTGTGTAGCAGGTCCTACAGAAGGTTATGCCAAACAAAAGGCCTGGGGTGTCAGTGCCCGTTTGAGTTGGAGTCTGGAAAACGGTGAGTTGGTCTCAATCACCGGTTATCGTGACAGTGAGTCGGACTGGAATATGGACTCTACGGGTAGCCGCGCATTGCCGCTGATTGACGATATTCTTGACGAAACCCAACAATTCTCTCAGGAGCTGCGCTGGGTCGCGGACTGGAGCGATGGGCTTAACACGGTAGCGGGTCTCTGGTTTCTCAACGAGGAAACGGATCGTACTGAGTGTTTCGATCTTTCGCCGGGCAGTGATTGCACCGACGGTCTCGACGGCAGTGATCTCTATCGGCAGGTGAACGAAACCACCGGTTATGCCGCTTTTGGTCAGCTAAACTGGTCACTGTCTGAAAGCCTCAGGTTAACTCTGGGCGCACGTTATTCCTACGAAGAGAAGGAAATTGAGAACCACTCCACGGCCGGAAATTTTGTAGTGATCAATGAGACGTTCGACAACGAGGTCAGTGAGAGTTGGAGCGCGTTCACACCTAAGGCGTCTCTGGCCTATGAATTCGGAGAAAGTGGTCAAGTGTATTTTTCTGTGGCGTCCGGGTTTAAAAGTGGTGGCTTTGCCGCAGCACCTACAACACAAGCTGATACCCAGCCACTGGACCAGGAAGAGGCCCTCTCTTATGAACTCGGTTTAAAGACGGAAATTGGCGGTGTATTGCGCCTGAACGCCGCTCTGTTCCGTACTGAATATGAGGATCTGCAAATTCAATCCTTTGGACCCCGTGACGCTGGTGCCAGTTTCGGTACCTTCCAGACATTCAATGCCGGAGATGCGGAAGTCAACGGTTTCGAGGTTGAATTTACCTGGGCACCAATGGATAACCTGATGGTGAGTGGTTTCTACGGTTACATGGACAGCGAGTTTACCGACCTGACGGTACCTAACGCCTCCTTCCCCAATCAGTCTGGTGAAGACATGATTCGCACGCCGGAAAACAAGTACAGCCTCAGCGTTGAATATATTCTGTCCTTGCAAAATCGTGGTGATCTTTCCATGAGTGTCGATTACAGCTACACCGACGAGCAGCGCGAAGAGCTGGAACCCTGGGCGGTTCGGCCGGAATTTGACACCGTCAATGCTCGCGTGACTTGGAACCTGCCGGGGGACTCATTGAGCCTGTCTTTATGGGGTAAAAACCTGGCGGACGAAGAATACATTACCCATATGTACACCATCGCCAGCAGTGTGGTGGCGGTTTACGGCGACCCCCGGACCTATGGTGCTTCACTCGATTGGCGTTTCTAGCGTTCTGGCTTATTCGGGGCCGTTTACCATGCCGTTATGGATTGGCGGGCTTCAATCAAACATTGTCAGCTTGGAGCGAGAGTACTAGACTGGCCGTAGCGGTTGGCCTACAAAGGCATTACCCATGAGCATATCGGAAAAGCAGTACCAACAAATTCTGCGTATTATCGAAAGCCTGAGTGGCGGGCTGGATAGCGTCGAAGTGCGTGAGCGGGCCGGGGTGAGCATACTTGACCTGATGCAGGCCGACTACTTCGCCTCCTATGTCTGGAGCAGCGAACAACGTCGGTTCTGTGACCGGGTATTCGTGGGCATGGATCCGGAAAATCTCGATCGCTACGATTCTTATTATCAATTCCATGATCCCATTACCGGCAGTTTGCAGCGCTTCCGTCGGCCGGTGGCCGTCAATGAAGTTATGACGCAAGGCGACTTGATGCAGACGGAGTTCTACAATGATTTCCTGCAGCGCGATGGTCTGCACTATGGGGTTAATCTGTATGTCTATGACGGCGACACCAATATCGGCGACATCCGTGTGTGGCGGGGACGCCATCGTGAGAACTTCAGCCGTGAAGACCTGCAACTTTTGGAGATGATCAAACCCCACTTTCGCAACGCCATGAAAAATATGCGGCTGATCGCCAGGGAAGATGCCTCGGGGATCACCGCGGGGATCGAATTGGCCGAAGACAATTCCAACAAGTTGTCTTTATTGATGGAGCGCCATCAACTGACACGCCGTGAGGCGGAAATTGCCTTGGAAATTGCTCACGGCCGCTCTGACAAAGAGATTGCCTTGGCGTGCTGTATCTCCTTTTCGACGGTTCGTACCCATCTCAAAAATATTTATCAAAAGCTCGGCGTGCATAGCCGTTCGGCATTGGCGAGTTTGATCAGTCAATAGCCTGACGCAGATTTTGCTGTCATGCTGGGGCGAAGTTATTAAAGACTGATGTCCGTAAATAGGCTATGTTAGGTGCATGAACCTCGAGAGGGTCGCACCATGATACGCCGCTATTTGTTGATCGTTTGTACAGTTCTGTGTTCCCCTGGCTTTATCTTTTCGACAGCCACTGCCGCCCAAGCGGATAAATATCTGATTCACGCCGGGATGCTGATTGACGGCGAGTCCGACGAGGCGCGCAGAGAATTGTCCGTCAGCGTCGAGAACAATACGATCACCAAGATCGAAAAGGGCTACATTGACCCGGCTCCGGGTCAAATACTTATCGATCTTCGCGACCAAACACTCATGCCCGGGCTGATGGATCTGCATACCCATATTGATACCCAATATGGCCCCAAGACCTATACAGAGTCCCTGTTTATTGACAAAGCCGATCGCGCGTTGCGCGCCACAGGCTATGCCCGCAAGACTCTGATGGCGGGTTTTACCACGGTGCGTAACCTGGGCAGCCGGCAAGCAGTGGGTTTAAATCTGCGTGACGCCATCAATGCCGGCTACATTGACGGGCCAAGGGTGTACGCCGCCGGTGACAGTATCGCCACCACCGGGGGACATGCCGACCGCACTAATGGCTACAGTGAACGCTTTTCCCATCTGTTGGGCGACCCTGGCCCCGTTCAAGGCGTTATCAACGGTCCGGTAGAAGCGCGCAAGGCCATTCGCCAGCGCTATAAAGCCGGTTCTGACGTGATCAAGTTAACGGTTACCGGTGGCGTGCTCAGCTTGGGTAAAAGCGGTGACAATCCTCAATTTATGGTGGACGAGTTAGAAGGCATTATGGAAGCCGCCCGGGATTACAGCTTTGTGGTTGGTGTTCACGCTCACGGCGCCGAGGGTATGAAGCGAGCGGTCGAGGCCGGTGTGCATACGGTTGAGCACGGCACTTACATGACCAAAGACATCATGAAGTTGATGAAACGCAAGGGCACCTACTATGTTCCCACCATCTCCGCCGGCAAGTGGGTGGCGGAAAAGGCGGACTCCTATCCGGCGGTGGTACAACCCAAAGCCCGCAAAGTCGGCCCGCAGATTCAATCTACGTTTGCCAAGGCGTACAAGGCAGGTGTCAAGATTGCCTTTGGGACCGATGCCGGAGTCTTTCCTCACGGTCTCAATGCCAAAGAATTCGAGTATATGACAGAGGCCGGCATGCCGGCGATGGAGGCGATCCAGTCCGCGACCTCGGTAGCGGCAAAGGTCCTGCGCATCGATAATCAATTGGGAAGAGTAAAAGCTGGTCTGCTGGCAGATCTGGTGGCCGTACCCGGTGACCCGTTGCAGGATATCTCGCTGATGAACAAAGTCTCCTTTGTCATGAAGGATGGCAAGGTGTATAAGCAGCCGTGACCGTCCAGGAGGGCATGTGGGATCTGGATACCTTCCTGCGAAAGCGCAGGGATCTCCAGCTGTCGCCGATTCACCAGATTGGCGAGTTGTCGGTTTTCCAATTCCAGCGCTACCGCTGGTTGCAGTCCGTTGGCGGTTCATTTCAGAGCCTGATGGATCTGGAAGATCCGTCCCGGCCGTTACTGCCTTCTACCCAAACCTTGCTTGCGGCATTGATTTTTAATCCGACACCTCAGAGGATACTTAATCTTGGTCTTGGTGGGGGTACACATGAGCGTTTTATTAACACACATTTACCAGCCGCCATCTGTACTTCGGTGGAGTCTGATACCAATGTATTGACCGTGGCCAGGCAATACTTCCATCTGCCCAAGGGCTGGCCGGTAGTAGTAGAGAATGCGGCTGATCTTATCCGTCATAGCAACCAGAATTACGACTTGATCTTCTGCGATATTTTCGAGGGCTGGAGACACCCTGATTGTCTCTACGACGAAGACTTTTATCGACATTGCCATCGCAGCCTGAGCCCCAGGGGAGCAATGGCGATCAATCTGGTCCCCGGCAGCGAAAAGGATATGTTAAAGGTGCTGCAGGCTGTGCGCAGTGCATTTTCACATACCATTTTAACGGATATTCCCAGCAACCAAAACATCGTGGTTTACGCATTACGACAACCCCCTCCTCCTGACCAGGAGCTGGAAAGGCGATCTTTTGCCGTCCGCTCTCTTGGGTTGAATCTGGAGCTTCTCCTGCAACGGATGGTCCGACTCCCGTCTACCTGACGTCGGCACATTTTGGTGCTACCTTTTCCATATATGTTTGCGTAGAGAATCCCCATGGTTAAATCCGTGCTGGTTCCCGGTCTGCTGATCCTAGGTGGTTTTGGCACTTTGGGTGCTGTAGAAGCTGTGAGCTCTGAAAACGCAACGGCCAGGCGGGACCTGTTTGCCCTGTCACTGGGTGAGTTGCTGGAGGTCAAGGTGGCCTCAGTCACCCCGGTTACCGTTATACAGGCCCCCTCGGTGGTTTCGGTGATAACGGCGGCGGATATAGAGGCAATGGGTGCTATTACCCTGCCGGAGGTTCTGCAAACGGTTCCCGGATTCAACGTTCTGCCCTCAACTCTGAATCGAATGAATCCTGTTTTTGCCATTCGTGGCATATATACAGGCCAGAACGCGCAGGTGCTGTTTATGCTGAACGGACGGCGCCTGCAGTCGTCTTTGTATACCATGTCTCTGAATAAATTGTCGCACCTGACTCTCAAGGGTGTAGAGCGAATCGAAATTATTCGTGGCCCCGGTTCGGCGCTTCACGGTGCCGATGCCTTTGCAGGAGTGGTCAATATTATCACTCACTCCCCTGGTGCAGACCCCGGAGCCGGCGCAGGCGTTATATTGGGCAGCAATCAGTCCAGAGGCATCTGGGGAAACTGGTCGAGCTTGCATCAGACTGTTGAATACAGAGGATATCTGGAGTACTTCAAGCGCGATTCTGATGATGAGCGGGTGATCAATCACGACTTGCAGTCCACACTGGATCAAGCGTTCTCGACGACGGCCAGCAGGACTCCCGCAATTCTTGAAGACCGTCTGGAATCGCTGGCGTACGGTTTTTATATTGACAGCCCCCATTGGGCACTGGAGATTGACGGCTATCATTTTCGTGACAAGGGAGTGGGTGCGGGTGCTGCTCAAGTCATTGATCCGCAAGGAGAAGACGATTACGACCGCCTTTCGGCCAGCTTGACTTACCAGAGTGAAACACTGATACCCGGCTGGCCGCTGCAACTCAGTGTGAGTCAATACTTTACCAGAGATCGCACGAAATTCAGTCTGTTTCCGCCCGGAGCTCTGATACCGATAGGGGATGACGGCAATCTGTTTCGACCTCACAACGGAGAAGGCTGTATATCCGTCAATATTCCACAGCAAGGCTGCGTCACATCTTTTCCTGAAGGAGTCATTGGCAATCCCGGCTCTGATGACCGCTCCACCAGTGTCGATTTGTCGATAAGTTATGATCATATGGTCGACCATCAATGGCGTGTTGCGCTGGGCTGGCGCACCGAAGAGCTGGAGAGCGTTGAAACCAAAAATTTCGGCCCAGGGATTCTCGACCGAGCAACACTTGGCGACGCACCTAATCCCTTTTCAGTCGATGGTGCACTGACTGATGTGGAAGGAACAGAATATATTTATATTGATGACGTTCGCCGGCGTGCGGGCTATGCCCTGGTACAGGATATCTGGAATGTCTCGCGACATTGGACCCTGACTACCGGTCTTCGGTACGACCACTTCTCAGATTTCGGAAGTACTCTTAATCCGAGAATCAGTCTGGTTTGGCAGATGACCCCTGAACTGACCTCCAAGCTACTCTATGCCAGAGCCTTTAGAGCACCGGCATTCAGTGAGTTAGAAGCCAAGAACAATCCAGTGGCTGTGGGTAATCCCTCGCTTGACGCGGAGACTATAGACACGACCGAACTGTCCTTTAGCTATCAAAAAGGGGAGCAGCAGTTTTACCGTCTCAGCCTATACCATTTTTTCGCTGATGACATGATCGAATTCGTCATCGACCCTGAAACCCGAGGCAGTGTGGCGCAGAATGCGCTTGAACTGGAGGGCAAAGGACTGGAATTGGAACTGAGCTATTTGCCCGTCAGCGAGATGAAACTGTCACTGAGTTATAGTTACCAGGATACCGTAGAGCGCAACAGCGGTGTGCAGCAGCCCTTCGTACCCAGGCACAAAATCGATGCGGGCTTTCGCTGGAGCTTTAAGCCGAAATGGGGTCTGAATGCGCAGTATCAAACGGTGATTGATCGCCATCGAAGTGAGGGTGATCCACGTCCGGTACTGGACAATTACCAAACACTGGATCTTACACTCCAGAACCGCAGTCTGTCTCCTTGGCGCTTCAACGTTCACCTGAAGAACATCCTGGACGAAACTTATGAGTTTCCGAGCAACGGTAGTATTCCTGAGGACTATCCGGCCCATGGTCGACGCGTGATGTTTTCACTTGCCTACGAACGATGATGACGGGACTGACTCACTCGCTACCCCTCAGCTGATTTCTGTCGGATTCGGCTCAATGCAGACTTGATCGCGTCCGCTTGCCTTGCCTCGGTAGAGGGCGTTGTCGGAACGGTGAATGCAATTATTGATATCCTCCTGGCGATGTATGCAGGCTACGCCAGCAGTCAGAGTAACCGGTAGTGTTAAATTGCCGTACGCAAACGGGTTGGTGTTCAGCAGCTCACGCATTTTTTCTGCCGCCTTGCGTCCGCCTTCCAGTTCTGTATTTGGCAGCAGCACGATAAACTCTTCACCACCCCAACGTGCCAGAACATCTCCCGTACGCAGTGCACTTTGCAATAGGTTGGCAAGATGAACCAGTACTGAATCACCACAGGCGTGGCCATGGGTGTCATTGAGGGTTTTAAAGTGGTCCACATCCAGCAGCACAATGCTGAATACCGTGTTGTGGCGTTGAAAGCGTTCGTACTCCCGCTCAGCCTGTTCCAGAAATGCCCTTCGATTGAACAGCCCGGTGAGGTCGTCGGTATTGGACAGCACCTCCAACCTTCGGTTTGCCTCCCGCAATTCCCGGGTTTGCAGGGATACTTTCCTGGCCAGTTCCAGCGAGCGATACTTGAGCATTCGCACACGCCAGTAATAAAGGGCATATAGCCCTATGACAGCGGCAGTTATTCCGATGCCTCTGGCCCAGTAGGTTTGCCACCAGGGGGGATGGACAATGATTTCCAGGCTGGCTTGGTGATCACTCCATACGCCGTCCTTGTTGGTCCCTCTTACCGCAAAGCGATAATGACCCGGGTCGAGGTTGGTGTAGCTGGCAAAGCGCCGGTCAGCGTTAACATAGTTCCAATCACGATCAAATCCTTCGAGCTTATAGGCATAGCGGTTTTTGTCCGGTGCCGAAAAGTGCAGCGCTGCAAAATCAAAGGAAAAGAAAGACTGTTCATAGTTCAGGTGGAGCTTGTCCTGCATAAAGATGGGTCGATTCAGCAGCGAGTAGCCCGTGGTTTGAGTCAGGTTCACTTCCTGATTAAACATTCTGAAGGCTGTGATTCTGACTGGCGGCGCGTAATCACTCAGTTGGATGGACGCCGGTTCAAACGCGGTGAGTCCCGCAGGGCCGCCAAAGTAAATATTGCCGGAGCGGTCTTTGGCTGCGGAGCCAACAAAATATCCCCCTTGCAGGGCACCCTCCGGGTATCCGAAGTTACTGAACTCTCGGTCAGCGACGTTGAACTTGCTGACCCCGGCTGTGGTACTGATCCAGAGATTGTTGCGTTCATCGTCGACAATAGCTCCGACCGCATCGGCCTCCAGTCCGTTAGCCGTATTGTAAGTAAGAAAGCGTGCTTTGCGGGGATCATCGTCTTCCAGAATCATCTGACTGAAGCCTCCGCCCTGGGTTCCTACCCAGTAGCGCTTCTGTTTGTCGCGGGAGATCCAGGTGGCTGTGCGGTAACTGAGTCCATCCTCGACACCTTGCTGGTGCTGATAATGGGCTTTTTCACCGGATTGGGTCTGGAGCCAGTAGAGACCACTGGTGGTGGCCACCCATAACTCCCCGGGCGTGTCCTGCCAAAGATAGGCAACATGAGACATGGGGTAGTGCTGCAGAATTTCAAAGCTATCGCGGTCCAGGCGATAAAGCCCCTTGCTATAGGTGCCTGCCCAGACACTGCCATCCATATCCTCCAGTACCCAGTAAACCCGAGTGTTTTCCAGAGCAACGGGTTCAATCCAGGGGGCGTCGATGCGGTAGCGACTGAGCCCTTGTCGGGTGGCAACCCATATCAGTGGTTCATAGGCGCTATAGTCAATTCCCCCAAGGCGGTCGCGCAGAGCGGCGTTCTCCACTTCAGGGTTATGTTTGATGGCAGCGGCGGCCGTGAAATCTTGAGTGAGGTAATGCAGGCCACTGAAACTGCCGAACCAGATACGCCCGTCTTCACCGGCAATAAGTCCGGTGGATCCCCGTTCGTCGTCTGCGGTGATAGTGGCAAACTGGACTTTACTCGAATCAAAATAGTTAATGCCGGCTGCCCAGGTTCCGACCCAGACAATGCCCGCCCGATCTTCATGCAGGTACGAGATCAGGTTTTCAGACAAACTGAAAGGATTGCTGCTGTCCACCTTATAGTGAAGGAAGCTGCCGCTGTCGACCTCCATCAACAGGTTCAGGCCACCGTTGGTTCCCACCCAGATCTTTCCATCCCGGTCTTCCATCAGATCGATAATGGAGCTGTGAGACAGACTGTTCGGACGCTCCTCCCTGTGACGGAAGTGGCGGACATCCTGCCCGTTTGCACTGACTCTCAGCAAGCCTTTGCGTTCTGTGCCAACCCACAGATTATTATCACGGTCACGCAATAGGGTGTTGATCTCGGTAGTCTGCGGCAGGGTGCCGAGAGATAGCGGGAGGAATTCATCGGTACCCGGTGCCTTGAAAAATACGCCAAGGTTGGTGGCGATCCATATAGATCCGTCATCCGCCCCCGTGATATCTCTGACATGTATATTCTGAGCTTCTGAGATTTGAATGCGCTCAAAACGATCACTGCTTCGATCCAATCGATCGAGACCGCCACGACCGCCCACCCAAACCTGGTGCAATGGATCCACATAAATTGAGCGCACAATATTGTTGGAGAGGCTGTGTTGATCATCCGGATCGTGTCGATAATTCCGGAAACTCTCGTCCTTGGGGTTAAATCGACTGACACCCCCTGTAAATGTGCCGATCCAGATGTTGCCGTCATAGGGGTCTTCACTGAGGCACTGGATGAAATTACCCGTAAGCGTTTCATCGGGGCGTTGGCGGTCCCGCTTGAACACCTGAAATTCATAGCCGTCGTAACGATTGAGCCCATTCTGGGTGCCGAACCACATAAAACCATATTGGTCCTGCAGAATGCTGGTAATGGAAATTTGGGAAAGACCGTCCTCAATGGACAGGTGATCAAAGCGCAACTCGGTGGGAATCGCGGCAGTGCTGAGAGGGATGCGAAATAGTAGCAGGAGTATCAGAACTTGAGCCAGTCCTGCAAAGCTGGGTTGAGGACAGTTACCTTGGCTCATGCACTCTCCGGCGTAGATCAGCTCCCGGGATGGATGTCCATTTCGCCGCCTGAGCGCCTGATAACCAAAATTGAAATAAGGGAGGCTCGATTTATAACACCTCCCTCGTTCATTTACCGAATAAGAGGATATTCGTTGCGTGTGGCTTTCAGTATAGAAAAGCTCACCTGGGATTCAAGACAAGCTTGGGTGTCCTTGTTCGGTAAATTCTAGAATCGATACCCTCGACACAGTTCCACTATATCTCTGGCGGTATGGCTCAAGTCCCGGCCTTTTTTGTAATAAATCCCCACCTGACGATAAATACTGCCGCCACTCAACTCTTCCAATGAGACCAGGTCCCGACACTGGGGCAGTTGAGTCAGCGCCGTTTCGCTGATATATCCGGTTCCCAGTCCCCGTCCCAGTAAACTCAGCCGCAAATTCAGACTGGATATTTCCCAAACGGTAGAAAAACGGTCGCGCAATTTGGAACTGGCAGGGCGTTGCTGCGGTTCGTCGAGAGAGGAAACAATCATGGGTAATCGCTTGAGCGCGTTCTGCGGATCTCTGCGGATATCATCAAACAAAGGGCAGTTGGGGCTGACCACTAACACCCGTTTTTCTTCAAACAGGGGAACAGTCTCGAAGGTCTCCATGCGGGTCTGAAAGGGGCCGAGGCCCAACTCGAACTGACCTGACAATACCGAATAGATAATAGTTCGGCTCGGCATCTCCGCTACTTTCAACTTGACCCTCGGCCAGCGCCGACAAAATTGCGGAAACAGCTCTGGCGCATAGAGTCGATTGATCAGGCTGTCCATAGCCAGGGACAGCAGCTCTTCTTCACCTTCGCGTATCCGTTCGATATCTTCCAGCACGCTCTGCTCTTCCCGATGGGCGTCGTGAGCGTATTTTAAAAGTCGCCGTCCGGCATCGGTAACCGTTACCGGTGGCCCCCGCTGTATAAGCTCCACATCCAGCTTGTTTTCCAACTGTTTGACGGATTGGCTGACCGCAGATTGGGTCAAGTTCAGTACTTCGGCGGCTCGTCGGAAGCCGCCGGATTCCACCACAGTTCGAAAAATTCGGACTTCTGCGTTCTCCAGTCTCATGGATTCACCCCCTTGATTTCGTCAAACCCCCGTCACTCGGCGCCTGCGGGGGCGATAAGTACAGCTAATCAAACAATGAGAAAGTTTAACTATAGTGATAGAAGATTGCCAGCTAGACTGGCCCGCGAATGACAGCAGGAGAAGAATAGATGACCTCGATCAATATCGGCTTAGAAGGGGTAGTGGTAGGTGAGACCCGGGTCTCCCACGTCAATGGCGAGCAGGGTGAACTCAGCTACCGGGGTGTGGATATAGCCACCTTGACGGACTGGCCGTTTGCAAAGGTAGCCTGGTGGGTATTGTTTGGAGAGAGCGACGACTCAGACACACGCTGGCAGCAATTGGAGCCCTGGCTGGTAACACAGGGGCAGCTCAACCCAGCGGAGCTGGCAATACTGCAGCAATTACCTCGTGACCTTCATCCCATGCTGATGTTGCAAAGCATGGTGCCGGCACTTTCTCTTGAGCCCCAGGCAGCGACAACTGTCCAAAACATCGAATTGCCCAGCGACAATCCCCAGGCCGTGGCCGGTTTGATTATCGCAGCCAAAATTCCCAGCCTGATTGCCAATTGGCATCAACTCAGAACTCAAGGTTCTGTCATCAGCTACCCTCACGGCCAGTCTCTACATGGCAATTTTCTGCAGATGTTCAGCGGCGAGGCTCCCAGCGCAGACCAGATTCGCCTGTTGGAGGTGACTCAGATCCTGCAGTTGGAACATGGTTTTAATGCCGGTACCTTTGCCGGTCGCGTGGTGTCCAGTACTCAGTCACCGGTGCAATCCGTTATTGCGGCCTCCATAGGGGCGCTTTACGGCAGCCTTCATGGCGGTGCCGACCAGGCGGCGCTGGAGATGGCACACTCCATCGGCAGCGTCGATAATGTGGAGGCCTATGTTCAAGACTGTCTGCAATCGAAAACCAAAATCATGGGCATGGGCCATCGCGAATACCGCACGGTAGACCCGCGTGCGAAAGTATTGAAGCCGCTGGCTCAACAGCAGTGCAAAAGCGGTGAGGCGAAACAACTTGTGGATGTGCTCTGCGAAGTGGAAGCGGTCTGCCAGCAGGAATTCGCCAAAAAGGACAAAGAGATCTGGGCCAATGTGGAATTCTACAAGGGTGCTGTGTTTTATTCTCTGGGCGTTCCTTCTGACTTCTTTACCGCGCTGTTTGCAATGGCCAGAGTGTATGGATACGTTGCCCACTTTCTGGAATTCCAGCAGGCGCCTCGTCTGATCAGACCCAAGGCAGAGTATGTCGGCGCTTAGACCCCTGCTTGCTATTGATTCGCAAGCAAGGTGCTTAGATTAAACTGATACTTTGTCCGTTCGGGGTTGTGCGTTTTGGTGAGAGACTTAAAGCTCTGCGACGCCCAATCCCGAGTGCGAACAACCGGCAAATAGTCTTTGATCGTGTCCCGGGTCAGAGCTTCAAAGATCTTGCGTTGCTGGTAAGCGCCGCCATCATTGATGAAATCACGTCCGTGATGATAGTCATACAGCATAATCAAACTCCATCCCGCCGTCATAAAGTGTCCACCCACCGACGCATACAAGCGTCGTTGTTCCAGCGCGGTGATTTCTTCGGCATCCCAGTTAATACTGGCAATTCTTACCCGTGACATAGCATTGCTTTTTTCCGTGCTCATTATCGCACCGAGCCCCATGGCACCGTTGGCGGCCCAGATCCGATTAATGTCTGGATAGCGCTTTAAAAATTCGCCGGTGCGTTTTTCGGGAATATCATAACGCCACTCGCCGGGGACCAGTCGAGTCAGTCGGGCATCCGGATATTCGCTCAGCGCCCGATGCAAACCGCGAATCCGCAGCAGTGAGGCAGAAGTGACAGTATCGCCACTGTAGGCGAGTATATGCGCCGGCGTTCGATTCGAATTCTCGATCAGGATCTGTGCGAGTCGGTAGCCAGCATAGACATTGTCGGGAACCAGCGCGCCCAACCAATAGCGGTGTTGCACTCGGGGTTGTGGTTGGGCTCTCGACAGTTGCTTGCTGTAATGGTTAAAAGCTAGAAAGAAGGGAATCTCCGCCTTGTCAATTTCCTCAAACAAGGGCGAGAGAGCAAAGCGCTCATTGACCAATAACAGGTAGTGAGGTTTGGTGTCCCTCTCCAATACCTCTCTGACCATATTGCGCATGCGAATATGGTCGCGATTGGCGTGCAGTATTTCCAGGTTGATATTCAGGTTGCCGGCGACGGCACTCGCAAAGCGACTGGCCTCGGGCCAGAACTGGCCAGTGGGGTTATTCATGTCTGCGTGGCCGGGATTGATAAACACCACCCGCATGGGTTTTGCCGCCATGAGTTCCAAGGGAATTAACACGACAAAGAGTAGAAGTATGTACGTCCTGAATTTACTTTCGTTGTGCAAAAGGAGGCTTACTCCGATTTGACCAGTTGATGCGGTAACCTATTGCTGGAATCGTCCAGCGGCCATGCAAGCTCTAACTGAATCTCCTGCTTGCCGATACCGGTTTCCTCATTGAACGGCAATAGCAAGCGGAAATCAATAGCAATTTATATGCCGATAAAGGTAGCTGGCTGGTTTTGTGGGGCTGCCGGGTTGGTATAGAATCCGCTAGCGTGCGTAGGAGAATATGGATCTTGAAGAGGAGTTTGGGGCATGGGCAGGCCAAAGAGCAAGACTCAAAAGAGGTTGGAGAATAGTCTTCGTGTAGCCTTAACGGAAGCCTGCGATGAGATGCTGGATAAGGTTGCCGGATTTCAGTG
This sequence comes from Pseudomaricurvus alkylphenolicus, assembly GCF_011683955.1. GTDB lineage: Bacteria > Pseudomonadota > Gammaproteobacteria > Pseudomonadales > Cellvibrionaceae > Pseudomaricurvus > Pseudomaricurvus alkylphenolicus. The sequence goes on along the minus strand of NZ_JAAQPI010000004.1, from coordinate 86,080 downwards.
GCTGACTCACCAGGCGGATTATACAAATTTTCCTGCCAGTTTATTGGTGACTTGTGTGTTTGATAAGCGCGCGAGTGAGCAGCTAGCGGTGTCGGGTGGACAGGCTGCTGATATGAAGAAATTGATTCAGGCGAAGTTGTTAAAGATCGGGGTTAAATTCAAATTCTTGGAGAAGCAGGTTCTCTTCGATAATGAAGAGGACTGCGAGCAACAGCATCAGGGTGATTGGAGTGCGAGACTGGCAAGTCGCGAAGGCAGAGCTGTGGTGAGAAATCGTCCAGGTTGATATGTATATTTTGCGGTTGAAAACCCACCATAGCCAATCTATAAATCCAAACCATTTACTCAAGTTGTCTTCTTCTCACAAAAATCATTCCTGCCAGAGCGAGCATCATAAGTGATAGAGTCGCCGGTACTGGAACAGCAGAAGTTTCGATATGCAGAGAATTTCCGATTTGAATATTCTGTCCTGACTGCAAATTATCGAACGTGAGGACAGGCGCAAATCCCTGAAACGGATCCAGAACCAGCGCCTGCAGGGACAGTTCTATCCCCTGTAAGTTTGGATCTGGTGGCAGGGGTATCTGCACGGGGGCAATTCCGAGCGGGTCGAGCGGCAGAGGCAGCAAAAGCCCGGGATCGTTCAATAATGGATCGACCAGCAGAGGATCTGCAAAGGGATCGATTGGAAGAGGTGGCTGGCCAACAATGCCAAGCCCAATGCCCGCCCCTGATTCCGCTATGTTAGTCTGCAGAGGGGTCAGTTCAACATCAATGAAAACCGGAAACGGCTCAGGGTCTTCAAGAGGAAGCGGCTGAAATCTCATGGGCAACATAAAAGCAATGGGGTCGCAGGCAGTAGGCAGCAAACAGGTAACACCAGGTGCGATGTTTGGCTGCCCCGTAGGGGGCGGCGCTCCGTCGGACAGGATAAACTCTCCTATGGATGTCGATTGCAGCTGAAAATTAAATGAGAATATCGGGTTGCCGCCGACAGGATCCTGAAAGATTCCGGTCCAGGGAATGAGGCTCCCTGGCAGTGGCGGAGGGGAAATGTGCGGTAAGAAAAAATAAGGGCTGTTTCGGGGTGGTCCCTGAAAATGAAAATCGTAAATAGCCAGTCCAGCAGCTGGATCCTGCGTGACTTTAGCGTCCAGTTCTTGAGCATTCACCGACAGGCTCATCGCCACCAGGGTGAACAGTACAGACATTTGAATAAGCAGTTTGGGAAGTTGCATGGTTGGTCCTCTCCGGCCAATGGGGCCCTTGCCTGTATAAAGTGCATCCTGCTTATAATTCACGCAATTAATGTGCCGGCGATTCTCTTGTGACCAAATAGTCAATGGATACAGAGGGTTAAGTTGCTTGGGCAGAAATCATAAGGAGAGCTGCTCGAACTGTGTAAATTTTTTCGACGCCGGTCATGCTGACGGAGATCGACCAGCATCATTTCTTTAGTCAACCATAATGGGCAAGCTATGCGGGTTCGGCCACATCGCCAACATCAATGGTGCCGCCCTCAACGTTAAATAGATCGGCCGCGTCTTTGGTCAGGCGCCTCACCCTATAGGAGACGTCCTGATTGCCGCCCTGCGAGGCAATTTTCAAACAACGCAGGTTGACATTATAAAACGCCATATTCGTCAAGTTCAGGTTTAAGCTAAGCTGGATCTCATCGCAGGTTCGATTTGGTGTGCTGTTCGTGCGCTAGATAGATCGTGGCGGGCCGCTTCAAAGGGAGCCGTTTTCTTTTATAGTTCGCTGCGGTCCGCTTCGGGGATAGCCATCTGGGAGACGCATGAATACATCCCTGTAGCTCTGCTTCGCCATCCATGGCGAAGATGCTCCCATATGGCTATCCCCGAATCGGCCCTTTGTCATCGATAATTGGTTTCTTAATTGGACCTCTGTGCTCCCTTCGAAGCGGCCCTTAGCTTCACGTTTTTGCCTTCTTTTGCAAAGGCGCTGGATACTGCAAGTGTCCGCAACGGCCGCACGAATGTAGGCCGGATTAGAAGCGCCTTGCGCTTCGTAATCCGGCGATCCGCCGAAGGTTTAAATTGGCGGCGGCCGCCTATAAACTGCCTGTTGCAGCAACATCCCAGGGTGTTAAAAATCGGGCCGCAGCCAACGAACAGCTCCAGTGGAACCGTTGGATTACGCTCCGCGAAGCGGAGCTAATCCAACCTACGCGAGAGCAAAACCCTGCCGATTCGAACGGCAGCTTATGGCACCTTGCCGCCTGTCGTATCGTAGCCAAAAGTTTAAAATCTCAGGGTTGCCTGCAAAGCAACACTGCGAGGACGATCATAGAAACCATAATAAGCCAGACCCTGCGCGCCGGTCGCTGCACTTACCAGCAACGATGACGTGGGTACTTCAGCCGAGTAGGTCAGGATGGATTCATCGGTCAGGTTCTTGCCAATCAGTGCCAGTTCCCAGTTACCGTCGGTGCTACCCAGTGACAGGCGTGCATTGATCTTGGTGTAGCTGTCCTGCTCGGTACGAGGGTCGAGCGAAGGCGAGGTCAGATAGCTGTCGCTGTAGATCAAATCAACCACCGCGCGAAATTCAAGGCTGTCGGTCAGGTTGGTGGCGTAGTCGGCACTGAGGTTACCGGTCCACTCGGGGGTGTAGGCCTGGCGTTTACCGTCAAAACTGCACATGTCGAGTGCGGCATTGGTGACGGTGGAGGGTTCCAGTTCGCCCTGGCGGAAGTAGCACTCACCGTTTTTGTAGTCTTCGAATTCGAAGTCGAGGTAACCGAGTGAGCCGGAGAGTGTCAGGGCTTCGGTCAGTCGCCAGCGGCCGTCAAATTCGATGCCTTCGATTTTGGCGCGCGCGGCATTGCCGACGTTAAAGCCGAGGCCGCCGTCGAAGATGCTGACCTGAAGGTCGTCAAATTCGGTGCGGTAGAGAGCGACGTTGAGTTCGGCGGCTCCGTCAGCCAGGGTCATTTTGGTGCCGAGTTCGAAGGTGGAGGCTTCTTCTTCTTCAAATTCGAATACGCCCACGGGGCTGGGTGGCTGGCCAGTGGCGGAGGTGATGGCCGCCGGTACGCCAATGCTGGGATCGGGTGATGCGTTGCTGCGCACGTCGAAGCCGCCGGACTTGTAGCCGGTGGTCCAGGTGGCGTAGACCATGGTATTTTCGTTTAGGTCGTACTGGAGATTGACCAGCGGGGTGAATGAGTTCTCGTCGCGTTCGTCTTCAACAAAGTGAGGCTCGGCGCGCAGAATATTTTCGGCGAAGTCCAAAGCGGTAACGTTGGCCACCAGCACGGGGTTGGGGGCAGCGGTGCTGCTAAAGAAGTCGCGGGAGGCTTCTTTGGTTTCGCTGCTGTAGCGGCCGCCCAACGTCAGGCGCAGGGTTTCGTTGATGTTCCAGGTGACCTGGGCAAAAGCGGCCCAGAGTTCGCTGTCTTGTTCGAACTCGCGCTGAGAGTTGTAGCCCGCCAGGGTACTGCTGACAGCGGTTAGAGCGCTGCCTTCGGGAACCTGGAACTCGTCGTGGAATTCAAGATCGGCCTGTTGGTAGAAGACACCTGCGATGTAGTCCAATGTGTTGCCTTCCGGGGAGACGATACGCAGTTCCTGACTGAACTGATCGAACTCTTCGTCGAGGCCCAGGGTAAAGGTATTGAGACCAGTGTATTCGCAATCACATAACTCGTCATATTCGTAAGCGGAGTAGCCGGTTACGGAAGTAATGGTATTTTCACCCCACTGGGTTTCCAGGGTCAGCACCAGATTTTCGGTGTCATTGTTACTGGAGTCACCGTTGGCCTGGCGACGGAAGTCCTGATCGGCATCAAGCGCTACGCCACCCGAGAAGAAGGGGTACACGGTACTCAATCCCGCACCGGTTTCACTGGCAGTGTCGTGCATGACTTCGATGTTGCGACCCTTAACGTCAAAGGTGCTTTTTTCCACTTTAAGGGTGGCGGTGGTGTCGGGAGTGATATCCCACACCAGGGTACCGCGTATCAGTTGTTCTTCTTTATCCGGTTCGTCGTCACCGGTAGTGCTGTTGCTCATGTAGCCGTCCATGCTGCGGTCCAGCACCGCGAGGCGACCGTATAGGTTATTGCCCAAGGGGCCAGAGACGACGGCGCGCAAGTCGACTTCGCCGTGATCCGGTTCGTAAAGGGCGGTCAACGAGGCTTCAAATTCGTCGGTGGGTTTGGCAGTGGTCATGGAGACGGCGCCGGCGATGCTGTTCTTACCGAACAGGATTCCCTGGGGGCCGCGCAACACTTCAACACGTTCCAGGTCGAACAGTGGCGCACGAGCCAGCTGGGCGCGACCGTGGTAGATGCCGTCCACGTACATCCCGACAGACTGTTCAAAACCCTGGTTAATTCCGGAGCTGATGCCGCGAATGCTGATGGTGGTGCTGATGCCGGTCTGGTTGATGCTGAAGTTGGGCACGTAGGTGGCCAGGCCTTCCAGATTATTCAAGCCGGCTTCGGCCATTTTGTCGCCGGAGATGGCACTGACGGAGATGGGAACATCCTGTAAGCTCTGCGGGCGTTTTTGTGCCGTGACGATCATTTCTTCCAGCTCCCACACCTGGTTCTCCTGGGCGGAAACCGGCGCAGCTATTGATGCGACCAGAGCGGCGGGTAACAGGGTTTGGCGGAACAGACGGCTATCAATTGTTGTTGCTTTCATTGTTATCTCTCTCTATCTGGTGGTGCTTTGCGTTGAAGTTGTTGCGTTGAAATTGCTGCATTCGTGCGACGGCAGTGCGATCTTGTTATCGGTTGCCTTTGAGTCTTTGGAAAAACGCCGGCGCCAAAACACCACGGCAAATCCAAAGGCGTACATCGTTAACGAGTAAACACTGGCGGGAATCGCGAGCTCGGTATTGCCGATCAGGCTGGTGGCAATGACGATGGCCATGGCGGAGTTTTGTATACCGACTTCCAGCATGGCGGTGGTGGAATGGTTGGTGGGCAGTTGAAACAGCAGCGCGGTTGCCAGACCCAGCAACACCGCCAGCGCGTTTAAGGCCACAACCGCGATGCCGATTTGTGCCAGGTAATTTTTAAATTGTTCCAACTCTGCGGCCACCAGCCCGGCGGTCAGGCAAACCATAAACATCAGCGAGACACGGCTGAGGTAGGCTTGCAGCCGATAGGCCAGGGTAGGCCAGTGGATGCGCAGCAACATGCCGCAGATCACGGGCAGCAGAGTAATAAAGAACAGCGTCTGCACGGTTGCACCCATAGGCAATTGGGCTGCGGCGCTATCAAGCTGGAATATCTCACTGGCCGCGTGTACCCATAGGGGAATGGATACCAGGACCAGTACACCTGCACTGGCGGTCAAGGTGATGGAGAGCGCGAGGTTACCCTTTGCCAGAAAGGTAAACAGATTTGAGGTGGTGCCGCCCGGGCAGCTGCAGAGTAATACCAGGCCCACCGCCAGAGCCGGTGAGAGGTCCAGCCAGATTCCCAGGGCAATGCCAAGCAGTGGCAACCCCACCACTTGCGCGGTGAGAATGCTTAAAACACTCCGGGGTTGCTGTACCAGGCGAACAAAATCGCCTGGCGTCAACGTCATGCCCATGCCCGCCATGATGACAGCAAGAATGATGGGCAGGAGATCAGTGACCAGATCCATAATGGTTAAGACCTGCCAATGCCTTAGTCGAGGAAGCTGGGGTCGCGGTGCAACATCAGCTGGTACATGGGCTGGAAGTTGGCCCACTTCACCAGTTCTGTGGCGTTGTACTCACGGGTCTTGAGCGCGGTGTCCAGATCCACCTCGATGGGGGTGCCAGCGGCTTCAGCCAAGAGTTGACTGCGACAGGCGCTTTCCATCGCCATAAACAATCCAACGGCGGTATCCACTGAGGCTCCGACGGTGAGGATGCCGTGGTTTTGCAGAATGGCAGCGGGTTTGTCACCCATGGCTGTGGCGATCTCGTCGCCTTCAGTGGTGTCTTCCACCACGCCCTGGAAGGTTTTATAGACTGCCTGATTGCCATAGAACATGCAGGCGTCTTGTGAAATGGGGGCCAACTCCTTGCCCAATGCACTGAAGGCGCGACCGTAGGGTGAGTGGGAATGGGCCACGGCGTTCACGTCCTGGCGGTGAGCATGCAGTCGCGAATGAATGGCAAAGGCAGCGGTGTTGACCAGTGCATTGCCTTCAACGATTTCTCCGTCATGGTTAACCAATACCAGGTCAGAAGCCTTGATCAGGCTGAAGTGCATGCCCACGGGGTTAACCCAGAAGTGGTCCCTAAGTTCCGGGTCGCGTACGCTGATATGGCCGGCAACACCCTCATCGAATTGCAGGTGCCCAAAGATGCGGAACGCACCCGCGAGGCGCTGCTTGATATAGATGCGCTCCTCGGTAGCCGAGGCAAAGGATTGCGGAGGCAGTGACATGCCGGGGGTGCTATTGGCGTTGTGATTACCGATGGTAGTGCGCTGCAGGTCCTGTTGGATGCTGGAGGTCATGGGTTGTCCTTTCGCTCTGGGGCCGATTGGTTGAACATCTGTTTGAAAAATATGCTAATTGGCCCGGATTAATGATTCCAATGATTTATATTCGTGGTAAATTATGAATTTCGTGCATAGTTAGTGTTTGAAGGAAGGTCGGAGGGTGACCCGATGAGTAAGCTGGATCTGAATCTGATGACGGTGCTGGAGGCGATCTACGATCAGGGCAACACCTCCAGAGCTGCGGAAGCGCTGTTTCTGAGCCAATCGGCGGTTAGTCATGCATTGGGGCGTTTAAGGAATATCTATGACGACCCGCTGTTTACCCGTCAGGGGCATTCGATGATGCCCACGCCGACGACGGAGAGGATCATTGCTTCGGTGAAGCGGGGCCTGCGGGAGCTGCGACACTCTGTAGAGGCCGCACAGCATTTTGACCCCACTAACCATCAGCAGATCTTTCGCCTCAGTCAGCGTGACGCCATGGAGACGGTATTGTCGGCACCCTTAATGATGGAACTGGAAAATACCGCTCCCCTGTGTGGGGTGGTGTCAGTGGGTTCTTCTCCCAGGGAGGTGTTGGACCAATTGCATCAGGGAGAGGTGGATGTGTGCATCGAGCTTTTGCAATCGCTGCCTGAGCAGATTCATCACCTGAAGTTGTTTCGGGAGCGACTGGCGGTAGTGGGCCGCAAGGACCACCCCTATTTTCAAGGGCAGAACGAGGAGCAGCGATTGTTGTCCTGGCCGCAGGTTCTGGTAACACCGCTGCAGGATGATATGGAGTGGGTGGACCGGGCTCTGGCCGGGCGGGGTGTGCGGCGTAATGTGGTGATGCGTTGTCGCAGTTATGCCAGTGCACTCAAGGTGCTGACGCAAACGGATAAGTTGTCGATCATGCCGCGAGGCTATGTTGCGCAGCAGTTGCCCTTCTTGCCGATTACTATGGCGGAGTTGCCCTTCGAGGTGCCTGAGGTGGAGTTGCATATGTATTGGCATCAGCGTCACGATCGGGATCCGGCCAATCGCTGGTTTCGCCAGCGGGTGGTTTCCGCGCTCAGTCAAATTGAGGAGCTGACGATGAGTTCCAGTGCCCTGGCGTGGTTGCAGGCTGAGGATAAACGTTGATTAATGTGGGTTGAATCGAGACGGCACTCTACTTAAAGTGCCTGTATCTTCGCCAAGCAGGGTTTAGCTTATGATTTACTGGGAAGACATCAGTCCAGGCCGGACGTTCGAGACGGCCAGTATTACCATCAGCCGGGAGGAAATCCTGGAGTTTGCCGCTGAGTTTGATCCTCAGCCTTTTCATCTGAACAGCCAGGCGGCCGATGATTCGATTTTTGGCGGATTGTGCGCCAGCGGCTGGCATATCTGCGCGCTGATGATGCGGTTGATGGCCGATACCTTTAAACGGGAAGGGTTGGCGTCGATGGGATCTCCCGGTGTGCCGGAGTTGCGTTGGCGCAAACCGGTGTTTGCGGAGGATACGCTCAAGGGCACCTTCAAGGTGAGTGAATGCCGTGAATCCAAAAGCAATCCCGCCATGGGTTTGATGGAGTTGGAGGTGGCGGTATGCAATCAGGAGGATAAGACGGTGATAGAGATGACGTCGACGATGATGGTGGCCCGCAAATGAATAAGACGCCCTATATTCGTACCCGTTGGTTTGAGGATATTCCGGTCGGTGAGTTTCACGTGTTTGGGACTCACACGTTTGGTGAAAAAGAGATTATCGATTTCGGCAATAAGTATGACCCCCAGCCTTTTCATGTGGATCCGGAGTTGGCGAGGGATTCTGCGTTTCGGGGGTTGGTGGCCTCTGGTTGGCATATTTGTGCGATCTGGATGAAGATGATGGTCACTTATATGGAGCGCTATGCCACTGGGGTGAAGGACGGTCGCCGTAATGGGGCGGGTGTGGGTTTTCAGGATTTGCGCTGGATTAAGCCGGTGCGGCCCGGGCATACGTTGACGTTTACTTATGAGATTGTTGAAAAGACGGATCAGGTGGTGCGAGGAAAGTGGGGGGTGATTCGCAGCCGCAATGAGGCGTTTAATCAGTATGGCGAGCTGGTGTTCAGTTTTGTGATTGATATTTTGGCGGAGCGGCGGCCTGAGGGGGGGGAAGGAACCGGTGCGGTAATTCGTTAGTGGCCTTTTCTCTGTAGCAGCGGGCTCCAGGTTTGGTGCCACTACCGCAGCTGGGGGTTCCGCTTTCAGCGCTGTCGCGCGCCCCTCCGGGGTGCCCTCTCTCCCAAAAGAGCCCGGCTGCGCCGGTCTCTTTTACTCGTTCGGCGCGCTCTTTAATGCGCTGAAAGCGAAACCCCCAGCCGCTTGACTTCTGTTGCTCTTGTAGGGTGTTGCCTCATTGTTGGTTTTGCCTGTAAGGGCGATATAGGTAATTCGCTGTGAATCATGAATATGTAAAAGGTATTTGCCTGTTGTTTGCATTCGAAGTCAAAAAATGGCAGCATGAGTTGGTTGCTGTTGATTTTTTCGTTTTTTGATGTGGAGTGATTTGTGGCCAAAATTCCTTTGTTGCTGTTGCCGGGTACCTTGTGTGATGAGCGCTTGTGGGCTCATCAGGTGGAGCATTTGGCGGATGTGGCGGAGCCGGTGGTGGTGGATGTGGGCTCTGAGCCCAGTCTGGGGGCTCTGGCGGAGCGGATTCTGGCCGAGGCGCCGCCTTGTTTTGCGCTGTCGGGGCTGTCTTTCGGCGGTATTCTGGCGTTGGAGTTGTATCGCCGGGCTCCGCACCGGATCAGCCATTTGGCGTTGTTGGATACCAATGCCCGGGCTGATAGCGAGGAGGGCATGGCTGCCAAGGCGGAGCAATGGCAGATTGCCACTTCAGAGGGTCTGGAGCTTTTGCTGCGGCAGAAGTTGATTCCCTTGTATCTGGCGCAGTCTCAAAGCAATGATCAGGTTTTGATTCAGACTATTGTGGATATGGCCGTGGACGGTGGTCTGGAGGTGTTCCGCAATCAGATTGATGCTGTGGTGCAGCGACCGGACAGCCGACCGGGACTGGCGTCGGTAAGGTGTCCGACGCTGGTGTTGTGCGGTGCTGAGGATGTGATTTGTCCGGTTGATCGCCATGAGGAAATGGCGGATTTGATACCGGGAGCGTCTCTGGTGGTGGTGGAAGGTTGTGGGCACATTGCGACCATGGAGAAGCCGGAGGCGGTTACCGAGGCGATGCGCCATTGGCTGCATTCGAATTCAGGTTGATGCTGTTTATGGTGTTTTTCGACACCACAGTTTTTCACTACTACACAGTAATAACGACAAGGCGGTAAGCCGCCAAGATGATAGAAGGGGAGAGTGGGATGGCTGAATTTGGTCTTCTGAACTGGTCGGTGGTGTTTGCGTATTTGATCGCGAACCTGGGGCTGGGTTGGTATATGAGCCGCCGGGTGTCGACATCGGAGGACTATTATCTGGGTGATCGCAGTTCTCCCTGGTGGGCCATCGGTATTTCGGTGGTGGCGACTTATGTGAGTGCCTTGTCGTTTTTGGGTGGACCTGCGTGGGCATATGGCGATGGCATGGCGGCGTTGGCGATTCATATCAATTATTCGCTGGTGGTGTTCGCCTGTATCGTGTTTTTTATCCCGTTCTTTTATAACAGCGGCGTTGCGTCGATCTACGATTATCTGGAACGCCGTTTTGGTATTGCCTCCCGTGCGGTGATGGGTATTTTGTTTATGGTGACCATGGCGCTGGGGGCGGCGTCGATTATGACTGCCACCGCGGTGGTGGTGACGTTTGTCACGGGGTTGAGTACGACCTTCGCGATTGTGTTGATGACCACAATTGTGGTGGCTTACACCATGCTGGGTGGTATGAACGCGGTTATCTGGACGGATGTGTTGCAAGGCATCATTTTGATTATCGGCGCCGGAATTATCATGGTGGCTTTGCTGGGGGAAATCGGTGCCTTGCCGCAGGCTTTGACCTTTTTGGACCAACACGGAAAGCTCAATCCGATTAATCTGGACTGGGACCCATCGATAGCGCCAACGATTTGGGCGGGCGTTTTCGCCATGACGCTATATCACATAACGGTATACGGCGCGAATCAGTTTATGGTGCAACGTGCGCTGGCCGCCAAGAATATTGGTGAGGCGAAAAAGTCTTATATGGTGATGGGTTACGCTGCGTTCTTTTTGTATTTTTCATTTTTCCTGATCGGTGCCCTGCTCTACGTTTATTACGAAGGCAAGCCGTTCAAACAGCCTAACGAAATTATCCTTGTGTTCGCCAACGCGCTGGCGATTCCGGGCTTGCTGGGAATTATTGGTGCGGCGATTCTCTCCGCATCCATGTCCACCACATCGTCGGCATTTAACTCGCTGTCGACGGTGTCGGTAACCGATTTTTACCAAAAATTCTTTCATAAAGATGCCAACGAAAAACACTATCTGGGGGCGTCACGGGTATTCACCGTGCTGTGGGGGCTGGCCATTATTCCTATCGCGATCGAGTTTGCCAGCAGTACCGGGTCTATACTTGAGGTCATCTCCAAGGTTGGTTCCTATCTGGTGGGTGCGAAGCTGGCAATGTTCGGTATGGGCTTTTTCTCCAAACACACCTCTGAGCGGGGTTTGTTGATTGGCGTGGTGGCGGGATTAGTCGGCCTCATGTTTTTTGCACCGCTGGACCCCATTGCCCCTGCCGTTGACGGAATCTGGTTGGCTATGGGTGCGGAGCGCCCCGAGATTGCCTGGCCCTGGTTTGTGGTGATTGCCGGGGGCATCAATATCGCGGCCGCGTGGATCGCCAGTGTGGTTTTGGACGGTTTTCAGCAGGACTGGCACGAACACAGCGTGCCGGGACAGATTCTCGCGTTTGAACGCGAAGGCAAGCCCATGATGTCAGAAGGCTGGTATGTGGTACCGGGCAAAGTGGAACCCGTCGTTTGGACACTGCCGCTGCTGTTCGCGTGCACGCTGGGTTTCCTGGCCTGGTTCGGAACCTTGGGCTAATTGGCACAACAGCGTAAAAAATCTTAGATAGGAGAGGTAATGAGTCAGTTTCAACACGCCAAGGCACTGGTGCGGGAGTTCTACCGAGAGTTGGAATCCGCAACCCCCGACACTGTCGAGGATATTCTGGGTCGCTATATCAGCGACTCAATTCAGTGGCATGGCGTCTATCCCTTCGAGGAGCAGCACTCAATCAGTGCCGTTTCCGAAGTCTTTTGGCAACCACTGTTGCGCAGTTGGTCGCCGATGCAACGCCGTGAAGACGTGTTCTTTGCCGGTTACAATGACGTGTTCGAACATGTCGATGGCAAAGAGCAACCCTGGCCGGCGGACATTGATCAGGCGGCTCATCAAACCGCCAGCGGTGACGTCTGGGTGGTCAGTATGGGTCACTTTGCCGGCGTTCTGTCTCAAGACTGGCTGGGACTGCCGGCCTCCGGAAAATTGACGTTCCTTCGCTACGCGGACTTTAACTGCGTGCGGGACGGCAAGATCGTACGCAGCGGATTCTTCTGCGACATCATCGACGTGATGCACCAACTGGGTATCAACCCATTGCCCGTACAGACCGGTGCATCATTCGTTTATCCCGGCCCCCGTACCCACGACGGTATGCTGTTTGTAGACCAGAACCCGGAAGAAGGCGTCGCCACTCAAGAATTGCTTAACCGCATGATTGACGATCTAAACCAACTCAATTTGAGCGGCCAGGACTTCTGCCCGCCGCAATACCTGGCCCGCACCTGGCGCGAAGACATGCTCTGGTACGGCCCGGCAGGTATCGGCGCAACTTTTGGTATCGAAGGCTTTCAGGCACAACACCAGCGACCCTTCCGTACCGGGCTGGGTGGTAAAACCTTTAACGGCCACGTCGCCCGCTTTGCCGAAGGCAACTACGCCGGCTTCTTCGGCTGGCCCAATCTCAGTAATACGCCAACCGGAGGATTCCTGGGGCTTCCGGCCAGCGACGTCAAAGCTGACATGCGCGTCGTCGATATCTATCGCAGAGAAGGCGACAAGCTCGCCGAGAATTGGGTGTTGATCGATTTGCCCTATTGGTTGAAGCAACAGGGGCTGGATATTTTGCAACGTACGACTGGAATCGTTAACCCGCTTGGGACCACCTGAGCAAAGTTGGTGAGTGCAATGACGTCAAGGCTGAATACACTCACCGCAGCGGCGCCCGATAAGGCGCTGCTGGAACGCATTCAACAATCTCTGCAATGCAACATCCACTGGTGGACTCAGTACAGCGACAACTGCATTGATACTGAATGGCGGGTACTGCCCTTCGCGGTCATACTGAATGTTCAAACAGGTGAATACGGCTGCGAGCTGGAAAACGCCGACACAGAAAAAGTCGGCGCAGGGGAAGTGTTGCTTATACCCGCCGGGGTCAAACATCGGCTGCTCGTCAACCAGCATACAGTGGCGGCCGGCCTGCATATACACTTCAGCCTTTTTCACAACCTGGACGTGCTGTCGTTCTTCCAGGTACCCATGCGTTTTTCTGCCGAACGGTCACAACAACTCTTCGGCACCATCGACACGCTCACCGACAGTCTGGCTGTGCTCAACCAAGCTGACGGGTTTGGCGCCGACACTCTTCGGTGGCTCATACTCAAACAAAGCAGCGCCCTTCAACTTTGCTTCGACATTCTGGCCCTGTCACCCCCCCTTGAAGACAGCGGCCGCCGATTCTTGCAAATGCACCGCATCGGACCGGCACTAAAAGCTATAGATACGGAGCTTGATCAACCCCTTAGAGTAGAAGAACTTGCCGAAGCCTGTGCCTTATCCCGCAACGGATTTTCCCGTCTCTTCAAACAGATTACCGGCCAGTCGCCGCTGAAATACATCAATCACAAACGCATGGAACAGGCCATGTCCATGTTGGTCTATGGCGAGCAGTCCATTGCTAACATCGCCGAGCAGGTGGGGTTCTGTGACCAATTCCACTTCAGTAAAACCTTTCGTACGGAAACCGGGTACAGCCCCACTCAATATCGAAGCACGATTAGAAAAAGTCTGCCTACAAATGCTAGCGGCGAGCCTTATTAAACTCCCGCATCCGTGCAAACACATCCACCCCAATCTGCCGATACACGTCCAACAAATCCACCAACACCCAATTCTCCCGAATCATTCCATTCTCGCAGCGCCAGAAATCCAGACTGCGCATGGTCACTTCCTGATTAGCCGGCGCAATCCCCAGCCAGCCCCCATCGCTGATCGTCATCTGCATCCCGGGCCAGGCGGTAAAACCCACATAATCCCCATCACCGAACAAATACCCCTTCCCCTTGGCCACAGAACCAACACGATTCGGCATCGCATTCAAAAACGGAATCTGATGCCAATTGCGGAACCCCTGAATACCACGGCCCGTGCCAATCCCCGAAGGACCGTACCAACTGCTGCGCGGATGCCAATATTTTTCCAGCTGCATGGCCTCCACACCGCCGTCTTTATAGTTACCCAGAGACGCCAGCATATCTCCGACCAGCTTCAAGCTTGCATCGGCCTGCCCAGCGTCCCAGGGCGAGGTGACCAATCCATCCTGTGACGCCGGTCCCGGCACATGCCACTCACGGCCCAGACTGGGTACCATCGGCCAGGCGCCCGCCTGCATCATCACCTCAGGAATATCCCAAAGCGCCTGCACCTCGACAACCTGGCCTTGTTCCATACGAAAGAACTCATGGTAACGCATCGCCACCTGATGCCCGGTGGCGGGAATATCCAGCCAGGACTGTTCAAAGCTGCCGGTGTAATAACCACCGCAGCCCACCCAGTCGGTGCCGTCACCAGCGCTACCGGCCATGACAATATAATCGCGGCGTTCCAGATCCGGGATCGCCTGATGCAGTGGCTCATAGGCCTGCACAAACAAACCCTCGGCGCCTTCCAGATTCTCGAATGGGTAGGCCAGCTGCACCTTGGCATCGGTGGCGAAACACTTTTGCAGTTCACGCTGTACCATTCTCGGTTCGAAATTGTAGAGTGCCCTGCGCAGTTGTTGCAGGCGTTCTTTATTGAGATTGTGGATGCTTTTGCTCATTGAAATACTCAACCCTAAATTCTTGGATACACCTTATCCGTGAGCTATAAGACTATCTTAGCCTGGTGTCGTGATCCCATGGAGAAAATGCATCGCTGCATGTGTATTTGACCACAGAAGAAGAAAAGATGGGCAGCCATAAGCAATGGCCGCCCATTTAACAGGAGTGCCCCGATAGTCTGTTAGGGCACTCCCTGAGGAAAGATCAGAAATTGTAGGAAACTTTGACACCGTAATTACGGGGGTACATATAACTGGTTTGCACCAGATCAAAACCGCCCACGTTGGTTCTGGCCAGCACCGCCTCGTCTTCCATATTCTCGACATAAGCCTCGGCACTGAGGTTCTCATCGGCAGAGGTCCAGATCAAACGGAAGTCCGTCTTAGTGTAAGAATCCTGCACCTGGGTGCTGTAAGTCACCACGTCGTCGGTGTTGAATTCATCACTGTAGTAAGTCTGCAGGAAGGGCGTCAGGCGACCCATATCACCCAGATCAATGTCATAACCAATGCTGAGGCTCAGCGTCACGTCAGGTGACCAGGGAGGGGTTTCACCATTCAGGTCCAAAAAGCCCAGCGGTTCGCCGTTGGCCTCGACAAACGGGTTGGCCGCGCCGAACTTGCCATACTCGTTGTCCATAAAGGACGCGTTGGCGGAGATCAGCCACTTCTCGGTCGGCAGCCACACAAACTCGGCTTCCAGGCCGGTGGTTTCAATTTCGCCACCGTTGACGGTAATGGTGATATCGCCAGTGCCCAAACGGATTAACTGCTGTGTGGTCAGGTTGGTAAACTCGTTACGGTAAGCGGACACATTCAACTGGATGGTGTCGTCCGCCCAGCGGCTCTTAAAACCAATCTCGTAGGCTTTGGATTCCTGCTGTTCGAAGGCACTGCCATCAGCGTTCACACCACCGGACAAGAAGCCGGTGGACACGCTGGCGTAAGCCATCACGTTATCGGCCACATCCCACTCACCGCCGAGCTTCCAGGTTACCAGATCAAACTCACGCACGGCTGAGCGATCTTCGCGAACGGTGTAGCGGTAAATATCGCGCGGGCGACCATCGGTACCATCTTCGTTTACACCGGGCAGTGGATTGCCCTCTGCGTCAACCGCAGAGGCGCCGTAAGTGCGGGTATCTTTTTCTTCCTGGTTATTGCGCACGCCGGCAATAATACGGAAGGTGTCGGTGATGTCGTATTCCGCCTGGAAGAAGGCGCCCTCGGTGGTGGTTTCAATGTCCTGCCAGTCTGCGTAGGTGCTGTTGCTGTACGGAGCAGAGCGGAACTGGGAGAAACCGAAACCGATATCGTCAACAGAGTAGTAGAGACCTGCGGTCCAGGTCAGGGCGCCATCGCCGTCCGAAATCAACTGGATTTCCTGGGTGACGGACTGAACTTCCTCATCCCAATAATAGGCGTAACCGGTCTGGTTGCTCCAGTCGCCATCAGTATCAAAGGCGCTGTCCCAGTCGGTGTAAGAGGTGATCGAGCGCAGGCTCAGGGTTTCATTGATGTCCCAGCTGATGTCGAGCGTGACGTTGTCTTCTTCGTTGTCGCGCTTGGAATCCACGTCGGCGGAAACTTCCCAGGGCTCGTTAAAGAAGGAGTTGCCACTGGTCTCGGGGTAGGGGTTAACGCAATTGACCAGAGAGCCATAGGCATCGGTCACGCCGCTTTCGTTGATGGGCTGGCAAGTACCTTCCGCCGCAAAAATGCCGGCGGTAATACCTTCTTCTTTGATGGAGGTATAGCGGAACATCACTTCAACCGCGTCACTTGGCGCCCACAGAGCAGAGACGCGGAAGTTGCGCGATTCATCCTGACCGAGATCTTCGCCGTCGCCTTTGTTTTCAATCCAGCCGTCACTGTCTTTGGTGTTAAAGGCAAAACGCAAACCGAAATTATCGCTGACCGGCGCGTTGATATAGCCCTCGGTCGTCAGTTTGCTGAAACGGGAATAACTGGCCTTCAAGCCGCCGCCAAATTCTTCCAAATCGGGGCGATTGGTGTGCAGATTAATGGCGCCGGCAAAGGTATTGCGGCCGTACAGGGTACCTTGAGGACCCTTCAGAATTTCAATGCGCTCCACGTCAAAATAGGCCTGGGATTGCTGGGAGGCACGAGGGCGGTAAACACCGTCAACGAAAAAGCCGGCGATAGAAGAGTTGTCGGCAAAGGTGTTGTTGGAGTTGGCGCCGCGAATAGAAATCTTGGCGTCGGAGCCGATGTAGCCATAGCTTACACCTGGGGTAACCAGTTCGATACGGCTGATGTCTTCAATACCGGCCCGCTCCATCGCGGTGCTGTCGAGGGCGGTAACCGAAATTCCCACATCCTGCAGATTTTGCTCACGCTTCTGCGCGGTAACGATGATCTCTTCCAGATCAAAACCACTGCTTTCGGCGGCATAGGCGGTGGGGATCAGGGCGGCCGCTGCTGTCAGAGCGGCGATGCTGCGACATAAGGGTTTGAGGGCTGTGACGTTCATTTGACTCTCCAATTGGCTGTCCAAGGATCTTGATGGATTCCGCGATCGCCCCACTGATTAGCTTAGATCGTTATGACGTGGAGCAGGAATCATTGGTCGAAAACTTGTTCTCTCGTACCGGGAAATTACTATGACGTATTTGTACTTCGGATGCAATAAAAAATGCAATTTTATAGCTTTTGGTGGTATATGTGTTTGAAAATATTATATATATCAGTAAGTTAAAAAGAATTGTGAATGTCTTCGGAGTCTATATATAGGTATTCCAAGGCGCTTAACCAGCACTTCTAACGAGTTGGAATAAGCACAAATCATCTGCCGCTTGGGGCTTAGGTGCCAACAGGGTTTGCACACCCGGGTTGCTTGAATTAGGATTCAGTGGATATTGATTCAAGGAGTCAAAATGGCTGAATCCACCGCCAAGCCGCCTGCTAAAAACAGTGCAAAAACCAGTGCAAAATCCCGTCGCGGGGGCAGAGCCAGCAAAAGCGGCACCAAAAGCCCCAAGCTGGGCATGACGGAGAGCGGCAAGCGCGTAACCTCTTACGACGTCGCTAGAGTGGCCGGTGTTTCCCAGTCGGCGGTGTCCCGCTGTTTTAAGCCGGGCGCCAGCGTTTCCAAGAAAATGCGTGACAAGGTGATGACGGTGGCCAAAGAGTTGGGTTTCCAGCCCAATGCCATTGCTCGCAGCCTGATTACCCGCCGCTCCAATATGGTGGCGGTGATCATCAATAACCTGACCAACCTCAACTACCCTGAATTGTTGGTACAGCTGAGTCGACGCTTTGATGAGCGCCATGTACACGTGCTGTTGTTTACACTGGAGCATGAAAGCGACGTGGACAAAATGCTGGACCAGGTCTGGCAGTACCAGGTGGATGGTGTGATCTCGGCGGCCCGTCTGTCCGAAGAGCAGGTGTCGTTTTTTGAGGAGCGGGGGGTTCCCCTGGTGTTCTACAACCGCTCGTTCCAGGATTTCCCCGTCAGTGCAATCTGTTGTAATCAGGAAGAGGGTGAGCGTCTGCTGGTGAATAAGCTGCACGGCGCTGGGCATCGTAATTTTGCGGTTATCAGCGGCCCTGCGGATTCCGTGGTCAGCAATCAGCGAACCCAAGGTGCCCTGAATCGCTTAAAGGAGCTGGGTGTAACCAAGGTGCCGGTGGAAGAGGGCGACTATGGTTACGACAGTGGTCGCATCGCATTTCGCCATCTGATGAGCAAAAGAAAGCCGCCCGACGCGATACTCTGTGCTAACGATGTGATGGCCATTGGTTGTATGGACGCGGCGCGTCACGAATTTGGGCTGAAGATTCCTGAAGATGTCTCTGTTGTGGGTTTTGATGGCACCTCCACCGGCGCCTGGGCCAGCTACCGCTTGACCACCATTGACCAACCGCTGGAAATTATGGCCGAAGCGGCGGTGAATATGCTGATGGAGCGGGTGGAGAACCCCGAATTGCCGCCGGAAAAGCGCACCTTTAGTGGTGTGTTTCTGGAAGGAGAATCCGCGCAGCTATAGAAAATCACAGCGGGGGTGGCGAATCTGCTCCTGCGATGTCTTATGGGTTGATTTTGCATTCGAAGTACATTCAAATAGGAGTCACTAAGAATCTGCAGGAGAATGCCCGCCATGGCCGATGCCCCGGTTCCAACTCAAGATGCCACATCCGCTGCCATCCAATTCCGTCAGCGATTGCTAAAAGGCGAGCCTCTGATCGGCACCTTTCTGAAAACCCCCTCAGCAATTGTGTGTGAAGTGTTGGCAATGACCCCTCTTGACGCCATTTGCCTGGACGCCGAACACGCTCCCTTTGGTCGGTTGGAGTTGGATGCCTGCCTGATGGCGATGCGTGCAGCGGGCAAGCCGTCCCTGGTCAGAGTGCCGTCCAGTGAGGAATCGCAATTGCTGAATGCATTGGACTGCGGTGCCAGCGGAGTGGTGATTCCGCATGTGTGTTGCGCCGACCAGGCAGAAGCCTTGTCCCGTGCGGCACGATTTGGTCGTGGCGGCCGCGGTTACGCCGGCTCGACACGGGCCGCGGGGTATACCACCAAATCGATGAAATCACACCTGGCAGACAGTGCGGCAGCGACCTCAGTGATTGCGCAAATTGAGGATGTTGAGGCGGTTGATGCCATTGAAGAAATTGCGGCCGTAGATGGCATTGATTGCCTGTTTGTGGGCCGCATCGATCTGACGGTGGCGCTGGGCGCAGAGACGCCTAATGACGCTGTGGTGGTTGAGGCGGTTGAGCGCATTTGCGCTGTTGGCAAGGCGGCGGGTAAATCGGTCGGCATGTTTGTGCCGCGCGTCGAGGATTGCGCCCAATGGCGTGAGCGTGGCGCCAATTTATTCTTACTGGCTTCTGACCACTCGTTTATGCTGCAGGGTGCGAACAGGTTGGTTGAAGAGTTTGCCAAGGGGTGAAGGCAGGATAGTGCTTGCCTAAGCCAATTTGGCACTGCGCTCGGTAGCTGCCGCTTGAGGGCGATAGGGATTTGGCGCTTCGTATCGGTCGCGCTCGGAGCGCGCTGCTACGGGGGAAAGGAGTCCTGTAGCAGCCCGCTCAGAGGGCGACAAGCGTTGGCAGTATTTTTTTGGTTTCTAGTATTGAATACGGAGGTTAGCTGTTTCTATAAACGGTTTGGCGTCTGTCGGGAACCGGAGTGAATCTGTCGCAACAGATCAATCTCGTTGAACAGCGTCCATTCTTTCGCAATCCCTCCATCATTGAGTTGCCACTGGGTTAACCCTGAAAGTCTCAGGCGCTGGCCGCTAGGCGTGGGGGTTAAACCGGGGCCGGTATGAAATCCACTCAGGCTCCACAGCAATCCGATCCGCCCATTATCCGTATCCCGCACCATGTTTTGTGTCAGCAGTTGCCCGTCCGGAATAGCCGCTTGCAGCGATAACCAAAACTTTGTGATGTCGGCTCGGTCAATCAATTCCCGGCCACCGGGACCCGACAAGTCGGCATCCCGACAATAAAGCTCACCAAGTCTATCCAAGCGATGAGTATTGAAAGCATCGACCCACTGGCTGACGATGTCATCGCTGTGGTCAACTTTGGGCAAGCCGGCGATTCGGGGGCCGGTCTGCCCCTGAGCCGATGCCGTTTCACCCAATTGCCAACGGCCGCCGTTAAGTGGTGATAGTCGTTTGGCTAGGTCGGCAGGGGCGAGCCCCAGTTGAAGAGCAATATGGAGTTGATCCTCAAAGCGCCATTGCTCGACGATGCGTTCATTGGCAACCAGGTAAAGTGATTGGCTGCGATAGCTGATCGGTTTCCCGGTGCTCCTTGGCAGCCAACCGCTTGCGCCAGTATGCGTCGCCGAAATCCGGCTGTGGGTCATTACCAATTGCGCATTGGCGTTAGGCGCTGGAGCGGAAAACGCCTCGCTCTCCAGCACCTGTTGTTCACCGCAGCTGTGCAATTCGGTCAGCCAATCGGCGACCACCGCTTCGCGTCCATAGAAGGTTTCGCTATCCCGATGGAGTACCACGTTGTGCAGGGCCGTATCATAGAGTCGGCCGACCGCCTGTTGTTCTCGCAGCTGTGTTTCCAGCGTCAGCATTGGCTGCTGCAAATCAGCCTTCAAATTAACCGCCTCCGTAAATCTGGCGCAATACCGCCAGTTCATCAAACACGGTCCACTCTTCCTGGATCTTGCCGTCGAAGATACGCCAGTGGCTGGAGCCCAAAATCATAATCCGGCGCCCTGTCGGTGCTCCGTACAGGCCGCCGCCTTCATGGTTGCCCGCCAGGGTCCAGCGGACGGCAATATCGGTCCCTCCATCGCCACAGGGAATGGCGCACACATGATCGACACTCATGCGTGCATCCGGCAGCGCGGCCAGCAGGTTAACCACATTGCCGATAATTTCGCCGTGGCCCTGCAAATGGCGTCCGGATGGACCGTTATAAACGGCGTTGTGGGCATAAACGTCGCGTACCTTGCCAAACATTCGGCGGTTCCAGATTTCCTGCATAACGGCTTCGGCATACACCTGTGGATCTGCGGCGGGATTGTCTGGAATCGCGACGGCTTTGGGGGCGGTCTGAGCCAGAACTCTGTCCATTTCGCCCAGGCGCCAGTCGTGAAAGTGTTCACTTTTTTGTCGATCCGCTTCGGCCTGAGCGCGGGCGACATCGTGAGGATTAA
Source organism: Pseudomaricurvus alkylphenolicus (assembly GCF_011683955.1). Lineage (GTDB taxonomy): Bacteria > Pseudomonadota > Gammaproteobacteria > Pseudomonadales > Cellvibrionaceae > Pseudomaricurvus > Pseudomaricurvus alkylphenolicus. Next base: position 64,916 of record NZ_JAAQPI010000004.1, on the reverse strand, counting down.
AACCAAGCTGCAGAGCGACACTGAGATTGTCCCGCATCAGCCATTCTTCCACGATACGATTTTCTTTCACCACACAGTCAGCGATGGTGACAAAGGTGGCCTTCTTGCCGGTGGCTGATCCAAACTCACTGTCGCCGGTGTTGGTGACCGTGCTGGTAATGCGGTGGGAGGAGTAGAACGCCTCTTTGTCATTGCCGCCCCAGACCACATTGTCGCCGTACAGAATACGGTCGGGAAACGCATTCAGGCTTTTAATGGTGCCCTGCACGGCCGCTTCAGCGCCATAGCTTTCACCCGCCAGGGTATGAATCGGGCAGTTGTGGGAGTAATAGTCGTAGACCAGACCAACGTTCTTTTCTTCCCAGATACGGTGGGTGATGCGCAGGATGTAGTCAACAATATCCACAAACTCGTCGTCAAACCCTTGCATGCTTTGACGGCGACCGGGCCCGGGCGCCAGCAGCTCGGAAATATCTTTCATGTGTACCTGCGAGACGGGCAGGGGTTTAACGTTGGTTTCTGAAGTCATAGCCGTTTCAACTCTCTCTTGATGATTTCAGTGGATGAGCGTTCCAGCTCATGGTTGCCGGTTGCCTCGTAACTCCACCGAATGTAATACAGCGTAGCAGCCCCATCGCGAAGGGTGCATCAGGATGGACTTTGTCATTGTTTGCATTCGAAGTCAATGAGCCGCTTGGCGACCTTGAATGTTGGTCCGGAGACAATAAACGCTTGCCAAACCCAAGTTGCTGGGGATAGACTGTTTTGCATTCGAAGTCTTTTTGGCGCAGAAAACGCCAGCAAGACCAGGATTTGAAAATAAATTTCAACTAAAACAATTGCTTATTAGATAATCATACGGTTTCACTGAGATGAATTCAGGCTGAATCAGATGAGCAATTCGTGGCCATTTTCCACTTTGATTGCCAAATTTGAGACTTCGGCTGCATTTCTGTGTGGGATTTGTTTTCGTTAGAAACCGCAGGCACTGTCTGTGTATTGATTGAGAGAGATATTAATGGAGTTATCCATATGACAAGCGCGAGCAACACCCTGCATACCCTGGCTGAGCGAGTGGTTCGAAAAGCCGACTATGTCCCCTGCGCGGAGGCCTTTGTGGATACCCGCCTGCCTGGCCGCGAAGGCAAAATGAATTACTGCATCATCGGGCCGGGTGTTGCTGAGAATGAAAAGCAGGTGGTTAACATCGTTGAGCCACATGGTTTTAATGTAGGCGGTGTTTCTCTGCCAACCGGCAAGATCAATTCGCTGCACTCTCACGTGACCGCAGAGGTCTTTATTATTTTTCGTGGCGAGTGGCGCTTCTTCTGGGGTTACGATGGCAAGGATGGTGAGGCCATCCTTAAGCCCGGTGATGTGATCTCCATTCCCACCGGCACCTTCCGCGCGTTTGAGAGCGTCGGCAGCGATGATAATTTTATGTTGTCGTTTCTCGGCGAAGACGATCCCGGTTTTGTGACCTGGGCCAATGATGTCATCGAGGGTGCTGCGGAATTTGGATTTTATTTGCGTCACGACAGCTCTCTGGTGGACGTGAATAACGGCGATGTTATGCCGCAGGCGTCGGACTTGATGCAGCCATTGAGCGAAGCCGAGCTGCTGAAGTACAACCGCACCAGCCTCGCGGAAATGCAGGCTCGCGTTTACAACGTGGATCAGTTTCAGGGGCATGCCGAAGCGTTCCGCGATGTCGCACTCGACGGCGGCAAGAAGCTCTATCATTCGCTGATCGGGGAGGGTTGTCACGAGCTGGGTGAGATTCAGGCTCGCGTGCTTAATCCTCATTCGTTCAGTCTTGGTGCCATTGTTGCTGAAACCGGCAACGGCTTCCTGCGTCACAAATACGATGTGAAGCAAGTATTGGTAGTGGGCGAAGGTCAGTGGAAGATCACCATGGGTGCCGATGGCGAGGAAGAATCGTTTGAGGTGGGCCCGGAAGACACCATTTCGGTGCCTGCAGGCATGTATCGACGTATAGAGAATATCGGCGATGAGCGCGGAGTACTCTATGTTGCCAGCAGTGGTGATCTGCACGCGGGCATCAGCTGGGCGCCCGAGGTTGGTGATTCGCTTGGGGTGAGTGTCTGAAGTCAGACAGTCCAGGGTTACTGTACACCCTCGTTATGCCCGGCGTATGCCGGGCATCCTGTTATAAGCCGGTCTTAGGCGTGTATTAGTTTTTTTGCAGTTCGGCAATAGACGCTTTGCTTGACAGTCGTGTTGGTTTGACAAATAATGAATCCGAATGCAATTCATGGTTAACTCCTAGTCCATGTTGTGTGATTGTCTGTAATCTTCCTTGATCGTTTTTTGCGGCATCTCCGCTAGTTTCGGAATGCCGCATTTTTTTCGAGACAGGTTGCATTCGAATTCAATAAGTGTGTACCAAAATCTTATACGCAAAACTGTTTCCGGGTCCCAGATCCTGTCTGCACCCGATTTTTTACCCAACAACGTGAATAACCGAGAGATATTGGAGAAGCAATCGATGGCCAGAATCCTGAAACAAGGTATTTCCGAAGAAGTAGCGCTGCAGACCAGCACTCAAGTGCGAGAAACCGTTGAGAATATCCTTAAGGATATTTCTGAGCGCGGTGATGTGGCAGTGCGCGAACTGTCGGAAAAATTCGACAAGTGGTCACCTGAGTCGTTCCGTCTTTCCGATGAGCAGATCCAGGCCTGCATCGACAGCCTCTCCGAAGAAACCCTGAACGACATTAAGTTCGCTCAGGAGCAGGTAAAGAACTTCGCCCGCATCCAGCGCGAATCCATGCTCGATGTGGAAGTGGAAACCCGTCCAGGCGTGATTCTCGGCCATAAGAACCTGCCCATGAACAGTGTGGGTTGCTACATTCCCGGCGGCAAGTACCCGCTGGTTGCCTCTGCCCATATGAGTGTGGCGACGGCAAAGGTGGCGGGTGTGCCCCGTGTGATTGCCTGTGCACCGCCGTTCAATGGCGAGCCCAATCCGGCCATCGTGGCTACCATGGCGCTGGCCGGTGCCGATGAAATTTACTGCTTCGGTGGTGTGCAGGCCGTTGGCGCCATGGCGCTGGGCACCGAGACTATTGCCGGTGTCGACATGATCGTTGGTCCGGGTAACGCGTTTGTGGCAGAAGCCAAGCGCCAGTTGTTTGGCCGGGTCGGTATCGATCTGCTGGCAGGTCCCACTGAAACTCTGGTGATTGCCGACGAAATTGGTTGCGATGCAGAGCTGGCCGCGACCGACCTGTTGGGGCAGGCGGAACATGGTCCCAACTCTCCGGCCATTCTGCTGACCAACAGTGAGCAATTGGCAAAAGACACCATGGTAGAAATCGAGCGCCAGCTGCAAACCCTGCCAACGGCAGAGATTGCCGGAAAGGCCTGGGCCGACTACGGCCAGGTGATTGTTTGCGACAGCTACGAAGAAATGGTGCAGGTGGCAGACGACATTGCTTCCGAGCACGTTCAGGTGATGACAGAGGATCCGGATTACTTCCTCAACAACATGACTAACTACGGCGCCCTGTTCCTGGGCCAGGAAACCAATGTTTCCTACGGCGATAAGGTCATCGGTACCAACCACACCCTGCCGACCAACAAGGCCGCTCGCTACACCGGCGGTCTTTGGGTGGGCAAGTTTATCAAGACCTGCACCTACCAGAAGGTATCGCCGGAGGCCACGGTAGAGATCGGTGAATACTGCTCAAGGCTCTGCGCGCTGGAAGGCTTTGCAGGGCACAAAGCACAGGCGGATATCCGGGTTAGACGTTACAAGAAGGACTAAAGGCTATGAGCACCTCTTTGCAAGGTAAGGTGGCGTTGATCACGGGTGCCGCGGGCGGTATCGGTTCAGCCATTGCCAGGGCGTTGGCACAGCAGGGCGTTCGTGTTATCGCCGGTTACAACAGCAGTCGTGACAAGGCTCAGGCGCTGTGTGATGAGCTGCCCGGCGACGGTCATATCGCACGTCTGGCGCCTGTTCTCGACAGCGCTGCATTGCAGGACCTTGCCAAAGAGGTGGCCGAGAGTTTTGGCGGTCTGGATATACTCATCAATAACGCCGGGATGACCCGCGTTGTGCCCCACGACGATCTGGACGCGCTGGACGATGAGGTTATCGACCAGATCTTTGCCACCAACGTTCGGGGTGCCTTCGCCTGCGTACGGGCGTTCCGATCACAGCTGGAAAGCAGCGAAGACGGATTGGTTGTCAATATTTCCTCTATTGCCGGTACCACCGCCGTGGGCAGCAACGTTGCCTATTGCGCCTCCAAAGCAGCGGTGAATTCGATGACAATGTCTTTGGCGCGTGCCCTGGCGCCTGCCATTCGAGTTGTGGCGGTGGCGCCGGGTTGGGTGGATGGCGAATACGCCAAGCGCGCAGACCCGGCTTACCTGCAGGAGCAGAAAGACAAAACACCACTGAAGCGCATCGCCCAGGCCGAGGATGTGGCTAACGCAGTGATCGCGCTGGCGACGACAATGACCTTTAACACAGGATGTGTGTTTCCGGTGGATGGAGGTCGGCCGCTGACCTGAGTCCGATACTCATCTAAACCTCCTATATCTTCCCGGTGGCGGTTCGCTATACTGACCAGGATTTCAGATCCTGAGTGAACACCAGTGACCGCCAACCAGCATTCCGCCTTTCCCGATCAATTCCAGCAGCAAGCCCTAAAGCTTATTTACGAGTTGATTCCCGTCACTTCCGCTGTTTTTTATCTGCTCGATCCTGATCTGCGTGAGCAGGGGGTTGCGCTGTATAACATGGATGCAGAGATGGAACGGGAATACCAGGATCGCTTTAAGACGCTCGATCCCCTCGACCCCCGCAAATTTCACGGAACTCAAGATCGGGTGGTCACCATCGATTCTTTGATGCCGTTTCATCAGCTTCGCCAAACGGTCTATTTTCAGGACTTTATGCAGCCCAGGGATCACCGCTATGTAGCGGATATGTTTTTGCGGCAGGAGGGCAGGGTCATTGCGGTGCTAAGCTGCCTGCGACAGGAATCCATGGAGCCCTTCAGTGAGCAGGAGTTGGTTTTGCTAAGGGGGTTGCAACCGTTTCTGGAATATTCGCTCAATCTTGTGTACCTGCCAAAGCGCGTGGGGCAGCGCCAATCCCTGAAAGACAAATACGGCTTTACCCGCCGGGAGCTGGATGTGTTGGAGCTGCTGATGACCGGTGCCACCAACAAACAGCTGTCCAGTGAACTTAACCTGTCCATGGCCACCGTAAAAACTCATCTCCAGCACGTGTTCCGCAAGGCTTCCGTCAGTTCCCGCGCCGAGCTGCTGTCCAGGGTCTTGCCGGACATCAGCTAAAGCCCATCGCATTATTGCTTCTCTCGTTTCGGCCCGGTTTATGGGTGAGCGCCAGCTAAAGGTGCAAAAACACATAAACCGGTGGGCATTCTCCCTACTGGTCATCACCAGGAGGATCTAAGCTGAGAACTGATAAAACACTGATTCAATGAGAGGAGCAAAGCATGGCAGGCGCCCGACCCGAACAAGGTTATCTGACCAAAGACAACGATCTGAGCAAGACCGAGCATACTCTCAATGCCATTGATGCAATGGTGGATGGGCTGAACGACCACGACATCGATAACATGGGGAGATTCTTTTCCGAAAGCTTCCGTTGGATGGGCAATGCGGGTTGCGGTTTTAAACAGGGTCTAAAGGAGTTTCAGGACAATTGGCAGCGGCCGTTTCAGGCGGCGTTTTCCGACAAGGTCTGCATCGACGAAGCGCGCATTACCCAGGGGGAATGGTGTGCGGCTTTTGGACGCCAGGAGGCGGTGCACTCAGGCACCTTTATGGGCATTGAGCCCACTCACAAACGCGTGGAGATCCGATACATGGATTTCTGGAAGGTGCGTGACGGCAAAATTGTCGACAACTGGGTGATGGTGGACTTCCCCTATGTGATGCAGCAGCTGGGTGTGGACCCCTTTAATGGATTTGGCTGGGAGCGCAATGATTCCGGCAAAATGCCGGTTCAAAACGGAGAGTGATAACGGGCGTTTCATAGACTAATCTTTGAACTGATGTCGCCGTTGGCGATAACAACCAAACAGGTCTCTGGAGGCCAATTCAATGGATGCATTTGCAACGGCGAGCGCGTTTTTCCACGCTTGCGAAAGTCTAAGGGGATGGGAAGGGTGCCGAGAATATGTTGCCGACGGGGCAACCTTTGAGTCTCAATGCGAACCGCTGACGGATATCAGCACCGTAGAAGCCTACTGCGAGTGGATGGCAGGGTTGGGTTCCGGTCCGCTGGCCGGCTGCAGTTATGAGATCAATGCCTCTTCCTATGATGAATCCACCCGCACCGCCATGTTCTTTGGCACCTTTACCGGTACCCACAACGGTGAAGGCGGGCCGGTACCGCCAACGGGCAAAACTGCGCGCGCTCACTATGTGTACCTGTTGACACTCGATGACAGTGGTAAAGTATGCCGTATGGTTAAAGTGTGGAACGCCCCGTGGACTCTCAACGAGCTGGGCTGGGCCTAGTCCCCCTTTGGCTTTGGCTGCTGTGCTGGCCGCTGGTCGATGCCGCCGCACAGCAGCAGGCGGCGCATAACCTTCAAATCAACTCCATCAACCTGGTCAGCGAAGCCTGGAAGGATGCCACCCGCAGTGACGGCACCGGCCTTTACTGGGAGTTGTTTCGTCTGGTCTATGAGCCTGTTGGTATTCGGGTAAATACCCAAATTCTTCCTTACGATGCCTCGGTGCATCACGTTCAGCGCGGCCGCTCGGACGCCTGGCTGGGCTCCTACATGAACGAGCAGCGGTTCGCCATCTACCCGGAGCATCACTTTGATTTTGACGTAGTGAGCGCCATGTTCCTGGAATCCAGGTTGGAGGGTTTTGATGGGCTGTCGTCATTGGCCAACAAGAAAGTCGCCTGGATCAAGGGGTATACCTACGACCGCTATATCGATGTTCCCATCAGAAAGGTAGAGTTGCGCACACGCAAGAGCATGTTGAGAATGCTGCATCGCGGGCGTATTGACTTCTTTCTCGACGATCAATTTGATATGACCGCGACTCTCGCTGAGAACAGGGAGGAGGCGGTGGGGCTGGTAAGTCGCGAGCTCCTGCAGCTAAAGCTCTATCCCGCTTTTGGCAGCAATGCTCGTGGCAGGGCGCTGCGGAAGTTGTGGGATGAGCGGATGGCGGAGATCAAGGGCGGTAAGTCCGTCAGGCAACTGTACCAGCGTTGGGGGTTTGAGTACCCCTTCAATTAAATTTCTAAAGCACTAATTGAGTTAAGCTCAATAAACTCCTATTCCTACCTTGAAGTCATATTTCAATTGGCCTATGATCGGGAAATTCTATTCCTTGTTAGGCACAAATACCGATTATATTGAGTTGAGATCAATATTGGTCCGGTGGTTGGAGCACTTGGATATGGGTAGCGCGCATCTGAGTCTGGATGCCTCCGCATCCGCAGTGGAGAAAAACCAGACTTCACCCGATACTTAGAGGGATATCGTAAATGACAGTGTTAATCCGGGGGCACCGTTGATGAAACAGCATCTTACCGTCAGCAGCTGCTACGTTCGGTCTCTGGTACTCTACCTCGAAAGAAGCGGTTATGACGTCGCACCCCTGTTAGAGCAGGCCGAAATAACCCGCGCTCTGCTGGCGGATTCTTATGGACGCGTACCCGGCAAATGCAGCAGCGCCTTGTGGCGCGCCGCGATGCAGGTAACCAGGGATCCATTGCTGGGCATTCGGGTCGGTTCCCAGATTCACGACACCGCGTTTAATGCCCTGGGCCCGCTGATGCTCAACAGCAGCAGTTTGGGTGAGGCACTGGAATATCTCTGCAATTACTTTCGCCTGCTGTCCGACAATGGCACCACAGCGCTTTTGCAAACCGCCGAGGGCTACGAACTGTTTCTGGCGTCCATCCCGATTCTGGCGCGGCCGGAAGATCAATCCTACGACGCCTTCTTTGCCATGGTGATGCGGTTTGTCGGCAAGCTGTTCGGGCGACCGTTTGCGCCCATCAGAATCGAATTTATTCACCCCGCTCCTGTCGACGCTGATGCCTTTGAGAAGCACTTCGGATGCCCCGTTCATTTCAATCGTGAACGCAATCTGATTATCTTCGAACGGGAGGATGTTGAGCGCCAGCTGCCCACCGCCAACCCGGACTTTGCGGTGGTGTGCGAGCAGTTTGTGATTGAAGCGCTGGCCCGCTCCAGCCGCGTCAATTTTGCTGCACAGGTGTTCTCGAAAGTCCTTAAACAATTGCCTCAGGGGGATTTGTCCCAAGAGCTTGTCGCCAAGTCTCTGAATGTCAGTGTTCGCACCATGCAGTTGCACTTGCAGGAAGAGGGGGCCAGCTTTAAGCAAATTGTCGATGTGGTGCGCCGGGATATGGCCGACAAATACCTGGCGGACGAACGCCTGACCATCAATGAAGTCTGTTATCGCCTGGGCTTCTCCTGCCCCAGTAATTTTGCCCGTGCGTTTCGCCGCTGGACCGGTGATACCCCCTCTGAATATCGGGAAAAATTGATTCCCGGTATGGGGCAAAGTGCCTCGGCCTGCTGACTATCCAATAAAGCCTCTTTCCCCGTCATCACCTCAAAATCGCGTAGCAGCGGGCTCCGACCGAGACCTCGTGCCACTATCACTGGAGGGTTACGGCTTAGCAATCCTCCCGGCGATCAATGGTCAAATTGCGCATTCGGAGCCTTCCTTTGCGCGAAATGAGCTTACCCCTGCCCGGCGCAAGTTCTACCATTTAAATACATTTCCAAGATAACAATCACCGACATAACGACAGACATTTAGCGAAGGTAAACCCTATGTATCGAGTTGAGTTGACCGAATCCTTTTTTCCCGCCCAACCGGGGCCGGCACTGCTGACCCAATCCGTGGGGCAAGCGCTGCAACAGGCAGCGGAAGATTCGAAAGACAAAACGGCACTGGTCGAGATGTGCCTGGATGGCTCCATCGGCCGCCGTTGGAATTATGGTGAACTCTACGAAACCTCGTTAACCCTGGCCCGCCGGTTGGCCGGTCGCTATCCAAAAGGAACCCGCATCGCGGTATGCGCCCATAATATTCCGCAATGGGTGATTCTGGAATACGCCGCTGCAATGGCGGGGTTGGTACTGGTCACGGTAAACCCCTCGTTCCAATCATCGGAAATCAGCTATGTGGTGGGGCAGTCCGGCGCGGTTGCACTTTTCTATGTGCCCAGCTATCGCGGCAATCCCATCGAAGGCATCGTCAAAGAGGTTCAGCAGCAACAATCGCAGCTGCAGGACCTGGTCAATATGCTGGACCCTCAAGAACTGTTCGGATCAGGCGAAGCACACGCGCCTGAGGCCGATTTACCCGAAGTAAAATCAGAAGACCCCATCCAGATTCAATACACATCCGGAACTACCGGTTTTCCCAAAGGGGCGATTTTGCACCATCGCGGTTTGCTCAATAACTCACTGTTAATTGGCGATCGCATGGGCTTAACCGACAAGGATGTGTGGATGAACTTTATGCCGATGTTCCATACCGGCGGTTGCGGTATTGGAACCCTGGCGGCGTTAAATGTGCGAGCCAGTATTGTATTGGTGGCCCAGTTCGATCCCGCTTTGGTCAATGCGGTGATTGAACAAGAGAAGGTGACCAGCTTTCTCGCAGTGCCCACCATGTTAGTAGGGCTGTTGGAAGAGCAAGCCGTTTCCGGGCGGGATTTAAGCTCGTTGCGTGCAGTTATTTCCGGCGGCGCCATGGTGGCCCCGACACTGGTGGAGCAAGCCATGGAGCGCTGGGGTATTGCCGTACAGGTGCTCTACGGGCAGACCGAATGCTCACCGGTGGCGGTACAGGCCTGGCGCGACGACAGCTTTGACGATCTTACCACCACCACCGGTCAGCCTTTGCCTCATACTGAAGTCTCGGTGCGTGATCCCTCAGACAATTCTGTGCTGCCAATCAATGCCGTCGGAGAAATCTGCATCCGTGGCTACAACGTCATGCACGCTTATAACGACAACCCCGAGGCCACTCAAAAAACCATCGACGCCGAGGGTTGGTTACACAGCGGCGATCTGGGCTGTATGGACGAGCGGGGCTTTTTAAAGATTACCGGCCGGGTCAAAGAGATGATTATTCGCGGAGGCGAAAATCTGTTCCCGGTAGAAATCGAAAATGCCATGGTCACCCACCCCGACATCGCCGAAGCAGCGGTTGTGGGTGTACCCGATCCCAAGTGGGGAGAACTGGCCTGCTGCTTCTACAGATTGGAAGACGGTGGTGAGGAACTGCCAATCACGCACCTACGCGAATACGCCCGGGAAAAGCTCTCCAGCCAAAAAACGCCAACTTACTGGGTGGGGGTGAGTGAATGGCCTTTAACCGCCTCCGGAAAGATTCAGAAATTCAAACTCAAAGAAGACATTGAAAAGGGGCGCTATCAATTGCTATCGGCTTGATCAGCGCTGAACAATAGATATAACAAACGAAGAGAGAAAGAGCGATGAAAACGAAAAAACACTTACTGAGCCTGACCATAGCTTGTGCCTGTGGTGTATACCTGCCGACGGCTTTGGCACAAACCGAAAAAGAGGCCAAGGCAACACCCAAGAGGGGTGCTGCCCAGATCATGCTTGAAGAGATTAAAGTCACGGCGCGCCGCAAGAGCGCTGCAGAGGAACTTCAGGATGTACCCGTTGCAGTGTCGGCATTGTCCTCCGAGCAGCTGGAGGCAGCCTTTGTTGAGGATCTGACCGAAGTGGGCGCCATGGCCCCCAACGTGGCACTCGACCCGGTAGGCACCGTTCCTGGAGCGGCATCGTTCTTTATTCGTGGTATGGGTGTTAACAGTAGTGTGATTTCAGACGACCCCGCCGTCGGTGTGTTTGTGGATGGCATGTACCTGGGGATTCCCTACGGCACACTCACGGATACTTTTGATCTGGAATCCGTTGAGGTATTGCGCGGCCCCCAGGGCACACTGTTCGGCAAAAACGTAACCGGTGGTGCAGTCTTGCTGAGAAGCAAACGACCCACCGGCGAATACGGCTTTAAGGTCAAGGCCGCCATCGGTGACTATGATCGCAGGGACCTCTCGATCGCTGCAGAAGCACCGCTTATTGAAGACAAGCTGGCGGCCAAGATTGCGATCTTGAGCAAGGATCACAGTGGCTACTTCGACAACGATGCGACCGGTAACGAAGTCGGCGACGAAAAGTCTCTGGTGATACGCCCCAGCGCCACCTGGACACCCACCGACGATTTCACACTGAACCTGATTGCAGAAATTGGTGATCAAACGCTCGACGGTGCCCCTGCCAACAGCACTATTGACAAAACCGGCAGCGCGCAAGTCAGTGTCGAAGAGGATCAAATGTTGCCCCACGACTTTGCTGCGGAATCCGACATCGAATGGAAGCAAGTGATTGCCGAAGGTGTGTGGGATCTGGAGCAGGGCAGTATTACCACCACATTGGCCTGGCGGGATTTCGAACAGAGTATGGGGGCGGATATCGACGGCACCGATCAGCCTGTTTTCCACTTCTCGGACCACAGTGGTGCGACACAGGATCAGCTGAGTTTTGAATTGGTCTACGCGGCCAGCATCAACGAACGCCTGGATATTACCAGTGGATTCTATTATTTCGATCAGGATGTGGACTATCGCGAATCGCGCATTATTTTCGGTGGTGCCGTGCTGCAGGCGGCCAACGGCAAACTCGAGCATTCGGCGATGGGTGCCTTTATTCAGGGGGACTACCGGTTATCGGATGAATGGTCGCTGACCCTCGGCGGCCGTTACACCCGCGAAGACAAGGATGCCTTGATCGCCAGTCTGGGGGAATGCAACTTCGAGGTGACGGAGTGTACCTACTCCCAAAACCCGGACGAAAGCTGGACCAGTTTCACACCCAAAGTGGGTCTGCAGTGGCGCCTGGCGGAAGAGGCTCAACTCTACTACTCCTGGACCAAAGGCTTTCGCAGCGGCGGTTTTAACCTTCGCAATGGTTCGCCGACTACCCCCGCAGGACCTTACGATCAGGAAGAGGTGCAGGCACAGGAGCTGGGCTTGAAGTGGGACTTTCTTGACGGTAACGGTCGCCTGAATGTGGCTTTGTACCGTAACGAATTTTCCGACTTGCAACGCACGGTGCTCGATCAGGAAGCGCGTCAGACAATTCTGAACGCGGCCGACGCAGTTATTCAGGGTGGCGAAGTGGACTTTACCTGGCTGCTGACAGAGCAGCTGGTGCTGATTGCCAGCGTAGGTTACACCCAGGCGGAGTATGACTCCTTTGAAGGGCTGGATGTGAACGGTGATGGCAGCGCCGACCCCGAGATCGCCAAGGACCTGGATCTGGTACGTGTACCGGAATGGAATCGCTCGCTGAGTCTTACCTATGATCTGCCCTTGGGGGATGCGGGGCTGCTGACGTTCCGCAGTGCCTACCAGTTTACCGACGAACGGGCGGGCAACGAGATTAACTCGTTCACCCTCGATCAATATGAGGTGTATAACGCCAGCGTGACCTACACCTCACCGGATGACAGTGTCAGAGTCTCGCTGTTCGGTAAAAACCTGAAGAACGAGTACTATGCACCATTGGGGTTTGATACCAGCCTGTTCCAGATTGAGTATGCGGCACCTCCGAGAACCTGGGGTGTGGAAGTGACCTACGAGTACTGATTTCTACTCTGCTTTTTGATATTTCTCATGTTGCACCAGGGGGGAAATGTGGTTCAATCCCCCTGGGCCGGGTATCGGTCGGTAGCAGCGTGAGGTGGATTTGAGCGAGTTTGAACTCCTGTTATTGGCATTTTTCAGTTTAGTGGCGGCTGTGGTCAGTACCTTGGCCGGGATGGGTGGAGGTGTGGTCTTGCTCGCCTGCACCACGCTGATTCTGCCGATTTCCGTAGTGGTACCACTCAATGGCGTGTTTATGTTGGGTGGTCAGTTGTCTCGCCTTTGGCACTTCCGTGCGCATCTCGACTGGCCCATCACCCGTGCGTTTATGATCGGTTCGCTGGTCGGGGCACTGGTCGGCGCTCAGGCCTTCAGCTTTCTTTCCGAGCAGACCCTGACCTTAGTGCTGGGCTGTATGCTGCTGGTGGTCGTCTGGTGCCCTCCCATCAAAGTTTCCATTTCCTTACCGCAGCCATTTATTTGGGTAGGCGCAGTACATACCTGGTTGAGCACCATCACTGGATTGGGTGGCCTGATGCAGGGCATTATGCTGCGCAGTCAGTTAACCCGACATGCAGTAATCGCAACGATTGCCGGCAGTTTGCTGATGATGTCGGTGTTCAAAACCATTGGGTTTATTTGGGTGGGATTTGATTATTCCCCTTATTTTCTGGCCATTGCGGTGGCGATTGCTTTTGGTTTTGCAGGCACCTGGTTGGGCAAGCTCTGGTTGACGCTGGTGTCTGAGGCGCATTTTCGGCAGCTGATGCAGTGGCTATTGACGGCGTTCGCGCTGCGGTTGTTGTGGTTGTCTTGGGTGAGTTTCAGTTCCTGAGCTGGCCGGGAAATCTGTTGGTTGCGTCGCATCTATCGTTGAGAATAAGAAGTGGTTCAGTGGCACCTATGGCCTACATTGCCAAAGGGTTGCGTCGCATCTACAGCCCTGATTGGCGTACAATTCGTCGTTTGATGTTTGGATAGAATTGTTGTGATCAGTTTCAAAGGCTATTGCTACCCCAAAACCGTTATTCTTCAGTGTGTTCGTTGGTACGTTGCTTACTGCTTAAGCTATCGTGACATCGAGGAGATGATGAAAGAGCGCGGTATTGACGTGGATCACAGCACCCTCAATCGCTGGGTTCTCAAGTTCTCTCCACTGCTTGAGAAAGAGTTCCAGAAAAGGAAACGTCGTCCAGGTGGCAGGGTCCGACTTGACGAAACCTACCGTGTGCCCGGAGTTCAGGGCAAGCACGGATGCTTGAATGGACCACGAGTCTATCTGAAATACATATGCGAAACGGCAAGAGCTAAATCGTATATGGCTATGCTTGGTTGTGCAGGCATATGAGTCTGAGCGGCAGTGACTCACCGTATGCTGGTGAGGTGATGTAACCCGCTGACAATGGGAAGTGAGGCGAATTCGTTAAGCCAAGATGCTTCTCTAGACTGAGTATTGGACGGATGAAGAACATGAACCGATTAATCCGTATCTATGGGCTGAATCGTCGCCACTGCCTACACGAGTTAACAGGCAGTATGACGCCGTATCCCTACTACAGGTAGGCGTAGGGATACCGATTTACCGAGTAATATGTATGTGTTCCGTAATGGATAAACGTAATAACACAATTCTACGTTTAGGCATCATCACCTTACAGCACGATAAGGTTAAAGACTGCGATCGGCATCCACCCCAATACGTTTGAGTTCAGATAGGTAAACCGGGGAAGGTCTGTCTGCATGCTAAGGGAGCATGACCCCGATGACAGGCAGGCTGGCGGAACGTCCGTAGTAGGGCTTTGTCGCAAATAGCGTCCAAGGAAATGGCTTCGTCAATTATGTTTTCGGTTAGTCTGCAAGACCATAGAAGAGTTGAGCGGGAGTCTTTGAAACTCCCGCTTGTTTTCTCATCTGACATTTCCTGATCATTCGTATCAGTTCAATACCGGCAAGCGTGCGTTGAGCGCTGAAGAAATTTTTGAATCCAAGCATGGGTTTGGTTATCCGTTTGACCAACCGGTGGTCCTGCTCGACCACGTTATTCAGATATTTGCATTGTCGAGTTTTAATCCTCTTTCCAGTGTCATGATTATACTGTCTGATTGCTGCCGTATTGGCACCACTTTTATCGATATTAATCAGACTGGGTCTACCGTTATTGCCGATAGCTTTGGAGAGAAATCGCAATGCAGATTTCTTGTCTCGTTTCGAAGTCAACAGAAAATCTACGGTTTCACCATCTCGATCGACGGCACGGTAATAGTATTTCCACTCACCCTTGACCTTCAAATAAGTCTCATCCATCCGCCAGCGAGTCCCAGGGTTACGCTTTCTTTTACGAAATTCAGCTAAGAGTAAAGGCGAATAATGAGATACCCATCGATGAATGGTACTGTGATCAACTGAAGACCCACGTTCCTCCATGATTTCTTCGAGATCGCGATAGCTCAATCCATAGGCGAGGTACCAACGAACACACTGAAGGATCATCTCGCGGCGAAAATGCCTGCCTTTGAATGAAATCGAGCACATCTGTCGTCCCCAAAAGGGGCAGGATTCTACCATAGCTGAAGAATTGCGACAGATCCCTTTCATTTGGAGGCCTGACACCCGACCGAGTTTTTTGCGACGGAGCCTGCAAAACTTCTCTATAGGATCAAATCACTAATTCCGCAGTTTTTGAGTAATTGTCGGTGCTTTGCCTATAGGTCTCATCGTCCAACAGGACTATGACAACCCGAAAGCATTCCTATACCTTTTGCAGCTTAGGAACAAAGCGCCTTAAGGTCAGAGAACCCAGTATGCCCCCAGAATTGCATCCAGCTTCAAACCGTACTGCCTTCACGATCCCTCAACTGATCGCCACGGCCGCCGAGCGTTTTGGTAAGCAGTTGTTTATTGAGGAGGGAGAGACGCGGCTCAGTTTTTGTGATTTCGCCGTACAGACTCGTCAGGTGGCCGCAGCCCTGATAGACCACGGCATCCAACCTGGGGACCGTATAGGCGTCTGGGCTCCCAATATCTCGGAATGGGTCATTGCCGCACTGGGGGCCCAATGCGCTGGTGCTATTCTGGTAACCCTGAACACCCGCAACAAAGGCAGCGAAACCGCCTATATCCTGCGCACCAGCGGGGCTCGACTGCTGTTCTCCGTCGGCAACTTCCTAGACTGCGACTACCCGGCCATGTTGGCCAACGAAGAACTGCCTGCACTGGAAGAGATTGTGGTTTTCCGCGATAGCGCTACCCCCCATACACGCTGGCAGTCCTTCCTGGAGAAGGGGAGCAGGACGAGCGCCACAACCGTCGACAAGCGTATGGCACACGTGAGCGGCGATGACATTTCGGATATCCTGTTTACCTCCGGTACCACCGGTAACCCAAAGGGCGTTATGACCTGCCATGCCCAGAACCTGCGCGCGTTCAAGAACTGGGGCGAGAATGTGGGGGTTATCGAAGGCGACCGCTACTTGGCGATCAATCCCTTCTTTCACACCTTTGGCTATAAGGCCGGAATCCTGGTCTGCCTGATCAAAGGGGTAACGCTATTGCCCCATGCAGTATTCGATACCAGGGAAATATTGAAACGCATCGCCACCGAACGTATCTCAGTGCTGCCCGGTCCGCCAACGTTATTCCAATCATTGCTCGCTCATCCAGAACTGGATAAATTTGATATTTCAAGCCTCAAATGCACAGCCACTGGGGCTGCGGCCATTCCCATCGAGCTGATCCGCCAGATGAAAGACCGCCTGGGCTTCGAGCGCGTAATCACCGCCTATGGGCTGACCGAAAGTTGCGGCATGGCCACCATGTGCCGCCCCGACGACAGCGCCGAGACCATCGCCACTACCTCCGGCCGGGCCATTCCCGATATCGAATTGCGCTGTGTGGACGGTAACAACAACGAAGTGCCCTCCGGCGAACCTGGCGAAATCGTGCTGCGCGGCTTTAACGTGATGAAAGGCTACTTTGACAATGACGCCGCTACTGCCGAAACCATCGACAGTGAGGGGTGGCTGCACACTGGCGATATCGGTGTGATGGACGAGCAGGGCAACCTGCGCATCACAGATCGCCTAAAGGATATGTTTATTACCGGCGGCTTTAACTGCTACCCCACTGAGATCGAAAACATTATCAACGGGCATCCGAACATTACCATGAACGCCGTTTTCGGCGTACCTGATGATCGCATGGGTGAAGTGGCCATGGTCTTTGTGGTGTTAAAGCCGGGAACCCAATTGGAAAACAGTGAACTGATCAGCTGGTGCAGGGAGAAGATGGCTAATTACAAAGTACCGCGCCAAGTGCGTTTTGTGGACGCTCTCCCCCTGAATGCCTCGGGGAAAGTGTCAAAACTCGAATTGAAAAAGATTGTGAGCAACTAATAGAGAATAGGGCACCTTCCTGGTACCCAAGAGCGATTACAAGGTTGTGGATACCTGGTACACTTTCGGCCTCCAGGGCACCGGCAGTAACGATATTGTGGTGGAAAACGCCTTCGTCCCCGAGTACCGCACCCACCGCTCGGTCGATGGCTTCCAAGCGTGTGGGCACCAACGACGGCGCCAAAACCGCCGAAGACCCCCATGCGCGAATGGCCGTCGCCCGTGCCCAAGCCTTGGTTGAGTAGCAAAAAATGAAGTTGCTTGCCAACTTCGAGCAGCTGATGAGCGACGCCCGCGAAGGCCAGGCCACTGATATAAACACACGAATCCAGTACCGTTATGAATCGGCTGCGGTGCCAGACGCCTGTTTGGCGGAAGTATTGGAACTGCAAAAAAATATGTGGCGGTTGCACCATTTTTACCAACAGTCCGCTGCAGCGCTTTGTGCTGGATACCGTATGTCACGAGTTGAGCGAAGCAGAGGGAGGTTACGTGATTGAATTGGACATCAAATCGTTCTTTGATGAGATGGACAAAAGCAAGCTAAGGGAGTTACGCCAGCGGCGAATAGGTGACGGCGTAATACTACGCCTGATTAATAAGTGGTTAAAAGCCGGAGTGCTGGAAGGAAACCAGATTCACTACCCGGAGACAGGTGCCTCTCAAGGTGGCGTCATCTCACCGATCCTGCAAATGTGTATCTACATCATGTTCTGGACGAGTGGTTTGAAGAGCAGGCGGCTCCACGGCTGCTCAATAAGGCCACATTCGTTCGGTTCGCCGACGACGGTGTGATCATTTTGAGAAACCAAAAGGACATGGACCGAGTGATGGAGGTACTGACAAAACGGTTTCGAGTTTTGGCCTGACCCAACACCCGAACGTACAAAGAGGTTATACGAATGGTACGAACTACCAATAGCAAAAATCAAGACCACTCAACCTGCGAAAGTGATGAAATGAGGAGCGGGATGCGTCAATCGCGCACGTCCGGATCTGCGGGGAGCGGCGAGGAGCAATCCCGCCGTTTACCCAACAATTCACACCAAAAACCCAAAAGCCAATACCTCACACTCAATAGCGGTATCAAACTACACTACACCACTATGGGAGAAGGTTTCCCGGTGCTGTTCCTCCAAGGCAGTGGCCCTGGCGCCAGCGGCTGGTTGAATTTCCGCTACAATGCCGCATTTTTTGCCAACAACGGCTACGACGTGATTATTCCCGACCTGCCCGGGTTTGGCGACAGCGACAAGCCCGAACTGGATTACACCCTTGATTTTTTTGTCGAGGTGGTACTGGAGTTTGCCGACAAGATGGACCTGCAACAGTTTGCACTGGTGGGTAATTCCCTTGGCGGAGCCATTAGTGTTGGCGTTGCACTGGCCCAGCCAGAACGAGTGAGTCACTTGATATTGATGGGCTGCGGCGCTCTCGAAGACCAACCCTATTACGGCCAGCATATGGAAGGTATCCAGGCCATGACCAAGGTACCTTTGGGGTCACCGGAATTTACCCCGACCTACTTGAAGGAAGTGCTGAAGCTGATTGTCTTCGACCCCAAGCATATCACTGATGAGTTGATCGAGGAGCGCTTCCGCGTTTTAAAAACCCAAAAGCCCAGTGTCTTCACACGTATGAGTACGCCTAACTTGACTGACCGTCTGGGCGACATCCAATGCCCGGTACTGGGATTTTGGGGTGCCAATGATCGTTTTTGCCCGCTAAGCGGGGCGGAAAAACTGGTAACCGGTTGTAACAACGCCCAAGTGATCACCCTTAGCAAGTGTGGCCATTGGGTGATGATCGAACACCCGGAACTATTTAACCAACGCAGCGTGGAATTTTTGCAGAACACCTGATAGCCGAGAATTGAAATACCATGAGCCTGAGAGAAGAGCAACGCTGTGAACTCAGCATGAACTCTACAACGCCCTGCGCGAATGCCGCACGCTCGCGCCACCGACCGACAGCTATGCGGATATTACTATTGAAGATGCCTACCGCATTTCCGATGTCCTGCGAGCCACCGAGTGCATTATGCCCTGCTTCGAGATTGTCGACTCCCGTATCGACGATTGGAAGATTAAGATCCAGGACACCGTGACCGACAACGCATCCTGCGGCGTGTATGTCATTGGTGAGGAAAAGATAGATCCGAACGCGGTGGACCTGCCGAACCTGGACGTTCAGGTTTACAAAAACGGAGACGCTATCAGCAGCGATAGGCTCCGCTGTCCAAGGCAACCCGCTAGGCCGGGCTCGCCTACACTTTGGGTGAGTTTGGCAGGCTCCGTCTCAAAGGGTGTCAGGCCTCCAAATGACAGGTCTGGTTAGTTTGCCAAGCCATAGAAAGTCTCAGCGGGAGTCTTTGACGCTCCCGCTTGTTTTCTCATCTGCGATTTTCTTATCATTCGAACCAGCTCGATTCCCGTTAAGGTTAGTAGTGTATTGAAGAAATTCTTGAACCCAAGCATTGGCCTGGTTATTCTTTTTATCAGTCGTTGAACCTGCTCGACCACGTTGTTAAGGTATTTGGATTGGCGAATGTTGACTCTCTTGAGAGTAGAAGCATTGTACTGTTTGATTGCAGCGGTAATAGTATTTCCACTGATCTCGAACCTTGAGATAGGTTTCGTCTATCCGCCAACGACCTACAGGGGAATGTTCTTTCTTCCGAAATTCTGCCAAAAGCAGAGTCGAATTGTGATTTACCCAACGATGAATAGTGCTGTGATCAACTGAAAATCCGCGTTCTTCCATGATTTCTTCGAGATCGCGATAGCTAAAGCCGTAGGCGAGGCACCAACGAACACATTGAAGAATCATTTCACGCCGAAAATGCCTGCCTTTGAATGAAATTGTGCCCATCGATCGTCCCTAAATGGGCTGAGATGTTACCACAACAATCCATTTTCGACAGATCCTGAAGGTTACATCGTGGAATAAAGCCGGATCGAAATCGGTTCGCGCAATCAATCCGGAGATGCAATGCGCGGTGTTCATGGATTGTTACCTCATTTGCTATCAATGCGCATGAATGGTTAATCGCAAAAAAGCCTATGGGGGTCATTCGCTGGCGACGTAGGTGGAAAGGAGATCCCGGTAGTGATTGCTATGCGCTGCGATATCCTCATCGGTTATCCGATAGGTATTGTGCAGAATCAGGGGTTTGTCGTAACTCATGCTGCAGAATTTTGCAGTCAACTCAAATACCTTTAAAAACTCCTCTACTGGGTATTCATTGCTGCCAGTTGCTCGGTAGGTTTCTTCGGGGCCTCCGGCGGTCACCGCCAACATCAGTTTTTTATCGACTAACGCCTTGCCGTGTTTTCCATAGGCAAAATTTCTCACCATCACCTTGTCCAGCCACTCCTTCAGCAGCGCCGGGCAGCTGTACCAGTAAAGCGGAAACTGCAACACAACGATATCGTGCGCGGTTAAATCGCGCTGTTCCCGCTCGACATCTATGGCGAAGTCGCCATATTCGGCATAAATATCTTTAATGGTGACGCCATCGATGCCGGTAATGCCATCGGTTAGCACTTTGTTGACTTTAGACTTTTCCAAGTTGGGGTGTGAGAGTACAACTAAAACATTTTTCACAGTGAGAAATCCTGCTTGGTCATTGATAGCTGGCAAATGTGGTTTCACATCGCTTTCGCGATGGCCCGCGTAGCGCGTCCATCCGGCAAACACTACCACGCCATATTGGCTCCTGGTGATCGCCCCTACCTTGCGGTTGTCATCGACACTTGAGTAAATGTCGGTATACAGTCGGTCATCGGGCCAAACCTTGGCCAGGAAGCGCCCGCCAATGGCTTGGAGCTTATCGGTAACGCATCGCTGGGTTGTGGCCTCGGTATTTAAGTCACATGGCCAGCACACCTTAATGCCTCGTGTAATTTTATCTTGAGTAAGTTGTAAAATACAAGTACTGCGTAGATGGCAGGTGACAAGAAGGTTGTTACGAAAAACCAGAGTAAATTCAATTTGGATGGCAAGGTAGCCCTGGCCACCGATATGATACTGCCCACGGACCCGGTGCGGCGCGAGAGGTTTGAGAGGGAGATGGTCAGTCAAAACCTGATGAAACGCCTGGCCGAGCCGGCGGATATGCACTTATAAAAACAATGCAATTAGTTTCTGAAAGAGGCAAGCAATGTTAGATAGTGCGCATCCGGGAACTCTAGCACATTGAAAAATAAGGAAATATTATTCTGCGGGTATAAAAAATCCCCTTAAAAGTTAGTATGTTAAGACGCGACCAAACCCATTAACTACCTACAAAAAAGAGGATTTACGATGCGAGAGACCCGCAACGCTCAGGCAAGTAAATTCGATTTTTACTCCCAACACGAGATTGGTCGTGAGCTGGAGGAGATCTCTGTCACTCTGGATGAGTTGCCAGAACTACTGCCAATGATTGAGATTGACGTATTTGAGGTGGGCGTAAAGGACACCGGTAGAATCGGCATGTCGGCCGAAAGTGTACTGCACTGTGCGCTGCTGAAACAGCACCGTCAATTGAGTTATCAGGCATTGGCCTTTCATATTGAAGACAGCTCAAGCTTTCGTAGCTTTGCCCGGTTACCGGCAGGCTTGATACCCAAGAAATCAGCGATGCAATTTAATATCAGCCGCATAAAGTCGGAGACTTGGGAGTTAGTAAATCAAACCATCGTTCGCCATGCTCTGAGCGAGGAGTGAGAGAATTGTGAGACGGTTCGCGTTGATAGTATCGTGGTTGATGCGGACATCCATGAACCTTCTGACAGTAGTTTATTGAATGATGGTGTGCGGGTGTTAACTCGCCTGGCCCGGGAAATATCTTGTGTTCGGGGGAAAGACAAGAAAAAGTCTTTATATCTAGAGATTGGAGATAGTTTCCTCGGTCTTAACCTTTGGGATACCTGCGGCCGTCGTGTCAGGAGAGTCTTTCTGGGTTTGCCTGTTGGTCAGAGCGGAATGTGTCGTCTCTGTGCTCGCATCCACCCAACTCGATCGCGAAAATAGCCTCCCGTGCTCATCCGAAAGTTCAGTCAAGGTCTCAATAAATTCAATCTTTCCGGCTATTTTTCCCAACGTTTACCCAGCTTTGTTATGGCGGTCAGACGAATACCGGCTTCAATGGAGAAAAAAGTTCGATACTCATGCTTCACATGAAACAGGCTCTCCATCGGCGTTGCTAACCAGTTGGCCGACGAGCGAAATAGGGGTCGTAGTGGTCTGTGGCCATGATATACGTCGGCGGGGCCAATCGACTGGCGCAATGTTCACCCAGCGCGCGGCGGAAGGCGGTTAGCGGCCCTTCCTCAATGGGGAGGGGAAAGCTGTAGCATTTGTCGATCGTCCGGCTCATATCGCTCTCCTCTGCCGCAGTAAGTTAATATCAACTTGATATAGTTATAAAATACAACTAGTATTGATGGCATCAGTTTCCGAGTGAAGGTAGTGAAGTTAAAGATGGCAGTTACGAGTAGATTCGATTTGATTGGTAAAGTCGCACTGATCACTGGCAGTAGCCGAGGCATCGGGGAGTCTATGGCCTTGGATTTTTCTGCCGCTGGCGCTGAAGTGATCGTAACGGGTAGAAAACTGCAGGCGGCCGAAGCGGTTGTTGACAAGGTTCGCCAATCCGGCGGTCAGGCCACTGCCTATGCCTATGATGCGACTCTTCAGGGTGAGCCTGAGGCACTGGCCGAAAATATTCGCCGAGACCTGGGGCGCTTGGATATTCTGGTGAACAATGCCGCCATACTGCGACCTCATACGGTGGAGAAGCTGTCCTACGAAGAGTTTGAAGAGATTTTTACCGTCAACACTCGGGCTGCGGTCTTTCTCTCAAAAGCCTGTTTCCCTTTGCTTAAGGAAAGCGAGGCGGCGGCAGTGGTGAATATCGCGGCAGCGGGAGCGCACCGACCACTGGGGGGCATAGGCGCTTACTGTGCCTCAAAAGCGGCCATAATTAATTTTACCAATACCCTCGCCAGGGAGTGGGCGCCAACCGGTATCCGTGTAAATGCGTTAACACCGGGTTCGGTGGCAACAGACATGATATTGCCGACAGATCCTGAGCGACGCGAAAAGTTTGAAAAAGATATGGCTGGCCAAAATTTGATGAATCGCCTCGCTGACCCGATAGAGATTGCACAGGCCGTGCGCTTTCTGGTGAGTCCAGCAGCTTCATTTATCACCGGGCAGACACTGGTTGCTGATGGAGGGTACCTGGCGTGAAGGCTCTGAATACTAAGTTGTGCCAGCTAACGGGAGTGGAATACCCCATTATTCAGTCTGGTATGGGCTGGGTTGCCAATGGGCAGCTGGCGGCTGCTGCTTCAAACGCAGGCTGCTTGGGTTCCATTGGGGCGGCAACTATGAGCTACAAGGAGCTGGCTGATGCGATCGCCTATGTCAAGGATCATACCACCAAGCCTTTTAGCGTTAATCTGCGTTCTGATTCACCCGATGTCTTCGAACGTGCGGATCTGATGATTAAAGAGGGGGTGAAGGTCGCGATTTTCGCTCTCGCTCCCAGTGAAAAACTGGTTAAGAAATTGAAGGATGAGGGGGTCGTTTGTATTCCTTCGATTGGCGCCGTTCGTCATGCTGAAAAGCTGGCCGGCTGGGGGGTGGACGCGGTTATCGTGCAGGGGGGGGAGGCTGGTGGCCACACCGGTGGCATTGCTACCACCGTGCTTCTGCCACAAATTGTCGGAGGCGTGGATTTACCGGTTATTGCGGCAGGTGGTTTCTTTGATGGTAAAGGGTTGATCGCGGCTTTGAGCTACGGTGCGGTGGGTGTCAATATGGGAACCCGCTTCCTGTTGACTGCAGAGTCTTCCGTGCCTGCCAATGTAAAGGCTGAGTATTTGAAAAAGACGGCGGGGGATACCGTGGTCACCAGTATGATTGACGGCCACCCGCACCGGGTTCTGCGTACGGAATTCATTGATGATCTGGTGAATACCCCTGCCTGGCAAGGTATGGCAAAAGCGTTGCTAAATGCTTTTCGCCTAAAAGGCACTACCAAAATGACAGTGAGAGATATGCTTAAGCAGGCACTGGCTATGAAGCGCAATCACGACTACAGCTGGATGCAGCTGATTATGGCAGCAAACACCCCGATACTGCTGGCCAAGACCATGGTCGATGGCGAGGTGGAGCACGGCATTATGTCGGGAGGGCAGTGTGTGGGTGTGATTGACAGCGTGCCTACCTGTGACGAATTAATGACAGAAATTATCAGTGGCGCTGAAGCTGTGTTGAGGAGTTTTCAGGGATGAGTAAAGAGGTACCCCCCTATCCCCAAGGCAAGAATATACTTGAGGGAAAAATGGCTCTGGTAACGGCCTCAGCCGGTACCGGTATTGGTTTTGCGACCGCCAAGCGTTGCGCTGAAGAGGGCGCAACCGTGATGCTCTCGGATATCCATGAGGGCCGCCTGAATGAATATGCCGAAGCCCTGGAAAAAGAGATTGGTCGAAAGGTTTATCGCCAACTCTGTGACGTACGCTCAGAAGAGCAGGTTGATGCACTGATCACCGCAGCGGTTTCGGAAATGGGCGGGTTGGATATTTTGGTGAACAATGCCGGTATGGGCATGACCAAACAATTGATTGACACCGAGACGCAAGAGTGGGAGCGACTTCTTGATATCAATCTCACCGGTACCTTCCGTGCTATGCGTGCAGCACTGCGGTATATGCAGGGCGCCAATCGGGGAGGGGTGATCATCAACTTGTCCAGTATTTGTGCTTGGCGTGCCGAGGCAGGCCAAACAGCATACGCCGCCTCCAAAGCCGGGGTGTTGGCACTGACCCGCTGTGCCGCTATGGAAGCCGCGGATTACGGTGTGCGTATTAATGCGGTGGTGCCAAGTTTGGCGCTACACCCTTATCTGGAAAAAGTCTCGAACGCCGATTTTTTACAGGAGTTGATTGAAAGAAACGAGGCTTTTGGACGCGCCGCGGAGACCTGGGAAATTGCGAATACAGTGGTATTTCTTGCCTCGGAGTACGCCAGCTATATGACCGGCGAATCACTCTCGGTAAGCTGCCGTCGAGCCTAAACATTATTGATATGAAGAGGAATTAAGAATGACCATTAGCGTCAGTATCAACGACAATATTGCAGAAGTGGTAATGAGCCACCCACCGGTAAACTCTATCACCGTTGGTGACACCTGGAAGCTCGACGAAATATTTAAAGAGTTGAGTGAAAAAGAAGGCCTACGCTGTATTATCCTGACGGCTGAGGGGCGCGGTTTTAACGCCGGTATTGATATTAAAGAGATGCAAAGTGTCGAAGGCTGGGATCATTTGTTAGGTTCTGGGGAAGCTTGCTACTCCTTGTTTCACAGTATTTACAATTGCAAAGTGCCCGTTATAGCGGCAGTGAACGACTTTTGTATGGGGTTGGGTGTGGGTATTGTCGCCAGCTGCGATATCATTATCGCTTCCAAAGTGGCCAAGTTCGGCCTGCCAGAAGTGGATAATGGTGCGCTGGGTTGCGCTTCTCATTTGGCCAAGCTGGTCGCGCCTATGAAGCTGCGTGAAATGTCGCTAACCTGTCGGCCCGCGACCGCCGAAGAGTTGGCGGCTTGGGGCAGTGTCGCCTATATAACAGAACCGGAAGATCTGATGGCCAAAGCGAGGGAAGTGGCTGGCAGCATCGCCAAAAAACAGAAGGATGTTGTGAAATTCGCTAAAGCTGCGCTTAATCATCTTGATGTATTTGAGCTGGATGCCAACTACCGCATGGAGCAGGGTTATACCTACCAACTTAACTTTATGGGAGACGGCGAAGAGGCTCGCAACGCCTTTGTTCGCGGCGAGCGGATTATTACCAGGTAACAGTATATGAGGTTACAAGATAAGATTGCTCTGATTACCGGTGGTGCTCGCGGCATCGGTGCCGCCTGTGCGGAAATGTTTGCTCGCGAGGGCGCCAAAGTGGCGATTGCCGATCGCCGTGCCGATGAAGGCCAATCCCTCTGCGCCGAGCTCAATAGTAAGGTGCCCGGCTCAGCGATATTTGTTGAGTTTGACATTAGTAATGAAGATGCCTGGGCCAAGGCCGTTACCGACGTTGAATCATCTTTTGGCAAGATCAATGTGCTGGTTAATAATGCCGGTATGATCCGTGTGATGCCCTTTGAAAAAACCGATGTTAGTACCTTTAAAAAGGTCGTTGACACTAACCTGTTGGGTACCTTCCTTGGTATGAAAGCAGTGCTTGAGGGAATGAAAGAAGCGGGGGGCGGATCCATCATTAACTTTTCCTCGGTCCAGGGGCTGGAAGGCAGGGAAGGGCTGGCGGCATATTCTTCCACCAAATTTGGTATCCGTGGTCTGACCAAGACCACGGCTATTGAGCTGGGCCCTTATGGTATTCGTGTGAATACCGTTATTCCCGGTCCCACACGGACCAAAATGACTGAGCGCCCGGGTTGGACGGATGAGCAATATAATGCGGCATATGGCAAGTATCCCCTCGGGCGTATGGCGTCGGCGTCGGAAGTGGCCAATGTGGCACTGTTTCTGGCCAGTGACGAATCGTCTTTCTGCACCGGTGGTGACTTTGCCGCAGATGGCGGCGTGTCGGTGGGTAAGCCACGGGTATGAGTAACGTCAGCTACGACTATTCCGATCGAGTGGTCTTTGTCACGGGCGGTGCCCGTGGCATCGGTCGAGCGATTTGTGAGGCTTTTGCGGCGAGTGGCGCACAAGTTGTGACCTGCGCGCGGCGTGAACCCGA
Organism: Pseudomaricurvus alkylphenolicus; assembly: GCF_011683955.1. GTDB lineage: Bacteria > Pseudomonadota > Gammaproteobacteria > Pseudomonadales > Cellvibrionaceae > Pseudomaricurvus > Pseudomaricurvus alkylphenolicus. The sequence goes on along the minus strand of NZ_JAAQPI010000004.1, from coordinate 38,066 downwards.
AGAGCCGTTTTCGTCGCCAAAGATTGCGTTCCACTCCATCGATATCCGGGATGATAAGCAAACTGAAGCGTTTTTGGCCAAAATTGCTGAGCAGTATGGCCGTTTGGACGTGCTGGTCAACAACGCAGGCGGGTCGCCTCTGGCTCCCAGCGAGACGGCCTCAGTGGGTTTTACACAAAAAGTTATCGCGTTGAATCTTACCGCGCCATTGGTCCTCAGCAGTCAAGCTCATCGTTACCTTGCCAAGCAAAGGGGGGCATCCATCATCAATATCGCCAGTATTAGTGACCTGCGTCCGTCACCGGGGACGAGTGCCTACGGTGCCGCCAAGGCTGGCCTGGTCAATGCGTCGCGTAGTCTGGCGCAGGAGTGGGGGCCAGAAATCCGCATCAACTCCATTATCTGCGGCATGGTGGCGACGGAATTAACCGCAGAGCATTACGGTTCTGATGAGAGCATGCAGTCTATTGAGAGCACGATTGGCATGAAGCGTTTTGGTAAACCCGGCGATGTTGCACAAGCCTGTTTGTATCTTGCCTCCGACGGTGCTGCCTATGCATCGGGGGCCGCGCTAGAGGTCCATGGCGGCGGCGAAATAGCGCTTTCCGTTCAAAAAAGTTAAAGACTTAATTAAAATTCGATTCGAGATCAGCACTGATGAGAACTGCCTATATCATTGACGCATTGAGATCACCTACCGGACGCAGGGGTGGAAAGCTCAGTAAGATTCACCCGATTGATTTGGGTGCTCATGTGTTATCGGGGTTAGTGGAGCGAACCCGGATTGATCCGAGCCTGGTTGAGGACGTTGTTTTCGGCTGTGTTGATGCGCTGGGCCCTCAAGCGGGCGATATTGCCAGAACAAGCTGGCTAGCGGCGGGGCTTCCCGAGCATGTGCCGGGCACAACCGTTGATCGGCAGTGTGGCTCTTCGCAACAAGCGCTTCACTTCGCTGCCCAGGCTGTCCTCAGTGGCACTAATGATCTGGTCGTCGCCGGTGGGGTGCAACACATGACGGCGATTCCCATTGGTATGGCAAACACCATTGCTACCCACCTGGGTTTTCCAACCCCCTTTGCCGGTAGCCGGGGCTGGGAGAAGCGATACGGTAAGAGACCTGTTGATCAGTTCAAATCTGCGGAGATGATCGCTGAAAAGTGGGAGATTTCCAGGCAGGACATGGAGCAATTCGCCTTGCAAAGTCACAAGCGTGCAATTCATGCCATTGAGCAGGGTTACTTTGAGAACGAAATTTACGGCTTTGAAAATGGACTTCAAGTGGATGAAACTCCGCGTGGGGACACCACACTGGAAAAGATGGCCAAACTGCCGCCACTGCTGGAAGGCGGTATGTTGACTGCGGCGGCGTCCAGTCAAGTTTGTGACGGCGCCTCCGCCATGCTGATTGCGTCAGAAAAAGCAGTGGAACGTTACAAGCTGGAACCCCGTGCCAAAATTCACCACCTCTCCGTTCGCGGTGCCAACCCCATCTGGATGCTGACCGCCCCGATTCCCGCCACCCAGCACGCGCTGCAGAAAACCGGCCTCACATTGGATGATATTGATCTGGTGGAAATCAATGAAGCCTTCGCGTCTGTTGTGCTGGCCTGGCAAAAAGAGTTTAACGTCAGCTCAGATAAAGTGAATGTCAATGGCGGTGCTATTGCCTTGGGCCACCCCCTGGGGGCCACAGGTACGCGCCTGATGACGACTTTGTTGAATGAATTGGAGCGAAGAGGTGGCAGATACGGTCTTCAAACCATGTGTGAAGGCGGTGGCCAGGCGAATGTGACCATTATTGAGCGGGTTTAATCAATATCACGCAAATCCGTGACAAGGAAGGTGCTCTGGTGCTCTCTAATAAGCACGTACCTTACCGGCTTTCCTTCGCAAAGTATGTGGTAGTCTTTAAGTTTTGTTTGAACCGCTTAAATAGCGGTTCGAACTACCAGAGTAACTTCTTATTCGTTACAGGCTTTTCTTTAGAATGTGAAGCGGTTTAGAAGTTTCTTTGTTGAGGTCAAGTTCGGGTCTATCGGCCTCAATTGTAGTTAGTGGCGTTGTTGGTTTTAAGGTGGCCATTGATCGCTGGGCCAGTCTCTGGTAGGTTTTCGGGCCGTTACTTGTCCAGTTCACCTCGGTGGTACTCATTTCTTTTACGATCTTCGCCGGTTGACCGACTGCCAGGCAGTGGTCGTCTATTTCAAAGGCTGCTTTAACAAACGCCATCGCGGCAACCATTGCACCCTCCCCAACGATGGCATCATCCATAACCACTGCGTTGATGCCCACAAAGCCATTATTCTTGACGGTGCAGCCGTGAAGAATGGCGCCGTGGGAGATATGAGCGTTGCTACCAACTGAGCAGGGCTTGCCCGGAAAACTGTGTAACACGCAGTTGTCCTGGATGTTGGCGCCATCGGCAATAGTAATTCGCCCGTAGTCTCCTCGAATGCTGCATTGCGGGCCAATGTAGCAATTCTCGCCAATAATCACGTCACCGATAATGACGGCGTTGGGGTGAACGTAGCTAGTCTCTGCAATAACGGGTCTGACGCCATCAATTTCGTAGATATTTTTCATTTTCTCCTCGCCAATGGTTTTTACCTAGTTCTAGGTATGGAATAGCCTTAATTTAAAATTACTTTAGCATATGCAGTTTCCATATGCTGTAGTAATTATATTTACAAAAGTTGGATATTTATTGCGGTAGGCCAAAATGTCCGATTTAGAGTTGGGTATGCTCAATACGTGGTATTCAGTTCGTTTTATTGTGAAATGGAATTTTAGTTTCGCCAGCTCATTATTCAGCGCTATCGAATTTATACATATCAGCAACCATTGTGTGGAGCCGTAAGCAAGAGTGTACGGTACCTGCGACTGCAGATAGTTTACAAATACAACTAAATAGGCTAGTCTGTTGGCAGGACTTTAGGACTTGGGTGATGAATCTTAAGCGCAGTTTCGCAGCGGCGTTCAAGATACCACACTGCTGGATCTGAGAGGCAATATTCCACACGTATCCAACGGCAAAATACACGCTATACAATGCCCGCTGGCGTGTCGATTTGTTTCAAGTGGATAAAGCAGTAGGTTCGGATCAAGAAGCTTTTTAGCGCTTTAGAAAAAGCAGTAAAGGCGCAGATGCTGATTTAAATTGAGCGGCAGATAATTAATCGATTCTGTGATTTTGGATTGTCGCAAGCAATTTATTGCGTTCCCGGCTACGCGATGATCAGGGAAACCTAGTGGCGGGTGGAGAAATTGGCGAACTCTGTATTCGTGAAAAGGAAAAACACTTTATTTTTAATGGCTATTTCGACGAGCCAGAAGCCACCCAAGAGAGTTTTAAGAAGGGTTGGTTTGTCACCGGTGACTTGCTAAAGCGTGATGCTGTTGACGGCGCTTGCTATTTTATAGATCGAAAGAAAGACTCCGTGAGATTTGGTGGGCGTAATATTGCTTCGGCGGAAGTTGAGTCCGTTGTAAGAAAGCACCCCGCTGTGGCCGATGTGGCGGCCATAGGGATACCGACTGAGGTAATGGAATCCTAACATGAACTCAAGCTATGCATTGTGGTAAAGGACGACTGTGTTGTATCAGAAGTCAAAGAGGTTGTGGTGCATTCAGAGACCAGCAAGGCTGATAAGAAATCTGTGTGGGGTGTTGCAAGGGGTGCTAACTTAAGACTGTTTCTCGAAAACTGTGCATCCTGTCATGGCGATAAGCTCGAAGGCTTCATTCTTCTCCGAACGACCGGGAGCAGGGAATCATCTGCGATCAAACAGTGGTTCTCTCGGGATTCTACACTCAAAAGAACTATCCTCATCATTTGCGAGCTGTACAAAGCCCGATGGCAGGTAGAGCTGTTCTTCAAATGGATCAAGCAATATCTTCGGATCAAAAAGTTCTACGGCGCATCAGAGAACGCCATCAAGGTTCAAATATGGACTGCCGTCTCGGTATACGTGCTCGTGGCTATCGTAAAGAAGCGTTTGAACTTGGACGTCTCGCTCTACACTTTGTTACAGTTATTTTCCGTCACTCTGTTCGAGAAAATCTCTTTCAATACAGACCTTTTCAAATCTACAGACCTCACGGAGGATGATATGTTTTCTAACCAATTGAATTTATTCAAAAATTAACCGGACACTAGTGATATGAAAGATACATTCGATGTCGTTGTTGTTGGATCCGGTGCGGCTGCTTTTGTTGCCGCGCTTCGAGCAGCCACGCAAGGTGCTTCCGTGGTGATGTTGGAAAAAAGTGAACACTTTGGTGGCACCAGCGCAAAGTCGGGAGGAGCCCTTTGGATCCCGAACAACGCCAACATCTCACAGGTGGGCGTTGTAGATTCTCCAGGGGATGCCTTCAAATACATGCGAAAAGTTATTCCTGAAGGCCAGGTCAGTGACGACGTAATATGGAATTATATTAATAAGTCACCGGAGATGTTGGAGTTTGTTGAAACATACAGTGGCGTTAGTTACAAGCCTATTAAAGGTTATGCGGACTACTACCCGGATTATGAGGGCTGGAAACCCGGCGGTAGAACCATGGGCCCGGATGCGGCCGATGGCAAGCTGCTAGGCGACTTACTGTATAAACTTGTCGAGGCGCCAAAAGCCAGCCGGGCCCTGGGCATTTTTTCGATGACGATCAGTGAAGGAATGCAGATCCTTGCCAATGTCCCCGGCTGGCGAAAAATCATGGCGCGCATCGTCTTGAATTACTTTGCAGACATTCCGGGTCGTCTGAAAGGTAAGCGAGATCGACGTCTATCGCAGGGTAATGCATTAATCGCAAAACTTTATCTCGCCTGTAAAGAAAGGGGAATTGAGTTATATCTAAATTGCCCTGTAACGTCTTTGATTAAAGAAAACGCTAGAGTGTCAGGTGTCACTGTGGCTGGTCGCGAGAAAGAAAAGATTATCAAAGCTACCAGGGGGGTTGTGCTCGCTTCTGGTGGTTTTGAGCACAACAGCGAGATGCGCCAGCAATACTTGCCTCAGCCCAGTGATGCTTCCTGGTCTGCTGGAGTAACCTCCAACACTGGCGATTTGATACGTGCCGGCAAAAAAATAGGCGCGGCTTTGGGGTTGATGAAAGAAGCTTGGTGGGCGCCAACAGTGTCAATAAAAAGCGGCGCAACAGTACTTTTTTCTGAAAAATCCAAGCCGGGAATTATCATTGTTGATAAGAAAGGCCAGCGCTTTATGAATGAGGCAATCACCTATAACTCCTACGGTGAGTGCTTTTATGGGGCGCGGAAGCGCGGGCACGATTGCGTTCCCGGATACGTTATTTTTGATAAGGCATACCGCCAAAAATATATGTTTGGCGGTATGGTGCAGGGGAGCCTGTCGCCTGATTTTTTCAATCGTGGGATGTTTGGTGATAGAGGGCCTTTGCAGAAAGCGGCAACGGTTAGTGAGTTGGCCAACAAATTGGGTATTGATGTAGCCGGCCTGCAAAACACTATGAAGAGGATGCGCGATTTCGCGCAGACAGGAAGAGATGAAGACTTTGGTCGTGGTAGCAATGCCCACGACCGCTTGTACGGAGATTTCGAAGTAGGGCCCAATCCCTGTTTGAGCGCAATGGATCTGGGGCCCTACTATGGCGCGATTATTCATCCTGGGGACATAGGTACCAAAGGGGGACTAGTTATCAATAACGATGCGCAGGTGTTGGATGTGGAGGGCAGCCCTATTCCGGGCCTGTATGCGGCGGGGAATACCACCGCTTCAATAATGGGTGATAAATACCCAGGTGCAGGCTGTACCTTGGGACCGGCGATGTTAATGGGGTACCTTGGGGCCTCACATATTATGCGAAGCAGGGTCCGTACCAATTTCGATTAGAGGTTCATAAGCCGACGGTTTAGGAGGAATCAGCATGTCAAAGCAACTTAAAGGTGTAGTTATTCGCGTCAAGGATTTGGAGGAGGCTCGCATCCGTTATAGCAAACTGCTTGGCGTCGAAGCAACTGAAATTCCAGCGCACTGTTTTTCCGAGCCAGGTGTAGTAGCTGGGATTCGTTTTGATTTGGGTGAGAGTTTTGTCCAATTTGTTGCTGGCATTGGTGGCGAATCCCCGGTTACTAAGGCCACCGAAAAATTGGGTGAAGGAATTAATCAGCTGTCATTCTGGGTGGATGACCTTGATCGAGAAGTGGCTCTGTTTCAAGAGCAGGGTGTCCGCTTTACCTTCGCCGACCCGGAAGAGTTGCCATTGGGGCGGGTGATGTTTGGGCACCCCAAGACACTTAACGGCGTCATGTGGGAGTTGGAAGAGCATGCCAATGACTGAGACCCAAATATGATAGTTGTTTATCGACTAATGTGTTAGAGTGCTTGCACAATACGTTTATATCTGCAATGAAACTGAATAAAACTGGACATATGGCTAAAGTTGATAAACCTGCTGACCCTCTATGTTTTGATCAATATGATGACTTTCTTGGGTTTGTTGTAAGTCAAAGTGGTTATCTCCTGGGCAAGAGTCTGGGAGATGCGATTTCAAAGGCGGGCTATAAGATTACACCCCGAGAGTTCGCGGTACTAAATCGTGTATTTCAATACAAAGAGCTATCTCAGTTTCAGATTGCTGATCTGACTTTTAAGGACCGCCCTGCGACTACCCGAATGCTGGACAAGTTGGAAAACTTAGGTTATATCAAGCGGCGTGTAAGCAGGGAGGATGGGCGTCGTCTCAATGTTACCCTTACTAACAAGGGCAAGACTGTCAGAAATGATGTCGTTCCACTGGCCGTTGAAATGATTAAATCTGGATGCGAAGGGATTTCAGATGAAGATATATATGCAACGGTAAAAACTCTTCAAACAATTAACAGCCGACTGGCAAACGCCTAATGTGGCAGATGGGCAAGCCGGTCAATGTGTGATGATCGGCGCACACCCCTGGTGGCTCTAGCTGAGTGTCATCAGGGGTCAGGCCTTCACTGGATCACATTTAGTGCTTGTTAAGCATTTTTCCTGCTGATTGGAAATTTTTGGCGAGTATTGGCGATGCTGTTTTTGTAGGGTCCATACATTCTATCTAGTTGGTGGGGGTTGGACAAAATATTATAGGGCTCTTGTATAGGCTGCCGACTGGCAATTTCCAGTGCCTCAAATTCATTTTGCGTGAGCTTGATTTCCAGGGCCTTTAAGTTGTCTGTCAGTTGGCTCGCCTTAGAGGCGCCGATAATGGGTATAGTTCTGCCATTGGCCTGTCTTATCCAGGTGAGAGCGAGCTGCGGAAAAGTGCAGCCATTGTTCTTGGCGATTCTGGTACATTCCTTGAGTAGCTCTTGATGGGCTTGGCTTACACTCATGCCCAGCAGGTCGAATCTGGAGCTGCCGTCAGTCTTTTGATTTTGGTATTTGCCGGACAGAATCCCTCCCCCCGAGCGGTGACCATGCAGAGATTAAGGTCAAATGCTTCCAGCAGTGGAAAATACTCTGCTTCAATAGAGCGTTGTGCAAGACTGTATTCCAATTGCAAGCCTGCGAAACTGGCCCAGCCGCGTCGTTCCGCAATAGTATTGCATTGGGCGAGTAGCCAAGATGGCGCGTTTGACAACCCAATGTATAACACCTTTCCACTGCGCACCAGGTCTTCGAGCCCGCGAATGATCTCGTCAGCCTTGGTCATATAGTCCAAATTGTGTACCCAATAAATATCGATGTAGTCGGTATTCAATCTACGCAAACTGGCCTCTATGGATTGCTACATGTGTTTTTGAGAGTTACCAAATTGATTTACGTCGATTGATTCACCAAAAGCCAGTGAGTATTTTTTACTAAGTACAAGCTCTTTTCGGTTTGTGCCCACAAATTCTTCTGATAAGCCGTCTGTGTACATGTTGACGGTGTCGATATAGTTGCCGCCAGACTCGATAAACCTATTGTAGATTTCCCGCGAGCGACCTTTATCGATACTTGCTGTGCCATCTTCACGTTTGACGAGCCCGCTATCTTCATTCACGCGTAGGCCACCCATGCTTAGACTTGGACAGGGGAAGAGTTTGCTGTCGATGGAGATATTCAAGGCGTAATAGGGGCCTTGTTCGAGGTGATGCATAAATTCAGAGGATTTTCTGAATTAATCTTCTTGTTCACCTCGGGCTGCGCGATTGTAGGCATCGACTGTTGTTTGCAGGGTTGGCAGTTGGCAAATTTCCGCAAGATCCTTCAGGGTGTTGGCTTTTTCGGCGTTGAAGTACATGTTCATCAGTGCGGGGGCCCATTGGTAAAGCCAGAGCTTGCCCGGGTCGACCTCTCGTATAGCTCTTTTGAATAGAGATTTGTTCAGAATAAGGAGTGCACGGCCGTCATTTTTCTCAATCATAAAGTAACCGAGTCGAGCACCGTATACTTGTTCATTGCAGTATCGCTTGCCCTGCTGATTAACAATGATGCCTTGTGCCCACGCCATGGGTGGGTTGATAAAACGCCAGGCGGAAATGCGATCCATTTGTCCAAGTACGCCACCGACAGACTGTCCCAGATGAATGCCGACCCCGTCACAGCCTGTGTCACCAAGAGGCAGCGCTTTAATATATTTGGGGCGTATTGCTTTACCATATCACGGTTCATTATAAAGCCGCAGGCACTAATAATGACCCCTTTTTTGGCTCGGATACGTATTGTGGTAGAGCAGCTGTTATCAAGCTCTATCTCGCGCAGGCGATGGCGATTTTTTTTAGAAATCTTGGGTAGATACTGACGTGTCATACGGATAATGCTATTGCAACGTCGTTGCATTTTGGCGCTTTGCTATTGCTGGGAATTTGTTTAACCTCTACGCCGATAACAGCGCCCGAATGGTCTACTATTAGGCGATTCTCTCTACTATGAAAGAGTTTTTTTACGCCCCTGGCTTTTTGGTATTCGGTTCCGCCACCGGCGTATATAACACCTACGGATTGTGCGGTTGCTCCACCTCCTTCAAAGCGATCAATAGTAATCACTGAGGCCCCTCGTTCCCCGGCTTCAAGGGCCGCACAAACACCAGCGCCACCATAACCCACGACTACGATTTCGGCCCCGTCATCCCACGTAAGTTGTGTATCAGAGTCAATCTGTAGAGGCGATTCTACGTTGGGGTTGCTGTTGTCAAATGTGGTGTTCATTATAGATGCCCCTGCGAGTTGGATGTGAGGTTTCCGCCGCTCTAGTTCTAAGGTATGCCCGTCTCCTCTGAGTATTATACAGCTGAAGTGTGGTGTGAGGTTGTTATAATAGTTTGTATTAGTTATCAAATACAATTAAAATTGAATAGTTTTAGAAAGCATTGATGAAAGTGGATAATGCGTCCAATCGACATGGCAGCGTGGCGCCAATGTCAGAATGTGGTATCAGTGCTATATGTATGAAATCGTTATTGATATGAAACGCGGGTAGTCGAGAGGAATCATCTATTTATGCCAACGCTCAATGTGATTAATCTTGCTGGTGAGCAATCGTCAATCCAGGCAGAAGTCGGTCAAACTTTGATGGAAGCCCTGCGTGACAATGATTTCGACGAAATCGAAGCCGCATACGGCGGTGGCCGCGCCTGTGCAGCCTGCCATGTTTATATTTACCATAGCTGGCTTGAAAAAGTAGGCGCTCGCGGGATAGAAGAAGAGATGGTGGTCTCTTGTGTAGATAGCTTTCAGGAAAACTCCCGTTTGTCCTGCCAGCTGGCACTAACGGAGCAACATTACGGTCTCGTATTGAGTATAGCTAATCAAGATTAATAAACAGTTTATTGTACGTTGAATACAGGAGTTACCTATGGCTCGTACTGAAGAATATGCCCTCGGAGAGTACACCTTTCCAAGGGGCTGGTTTATGATCGCCGATGCAACGGAGGTTAACCAGACCCCGCAAGCCATTCGCTATTTTGCCCAAGATATGGTGATTTATCGGGGTGAAAGTGGCCGTGTGGTGGTGATAGACGCCTATTGTCCTCATATGGGTGCACACTTCGCTAAAAACACCTCTTCTTACGTGGTACTTGATGGAGAGCAGGTTCAAGGTGACTCTATTCGCTGTCCCTTCCACGGCTGGAAATTTTCCCCCGAAGGCAATTGTGAGGAAGTGCCGTACTCCCCTGTATCCAATCCCCCCAACGCCTGTGTTAAATCCTGGCCGGTGGTGGAGCGCGCTGGTTGTGTGTTCCTTTGGCATGACCCCGAAGGGGAACAGCCGGATTACGACGTCCCCGTGCTACCCGAGTGGGATGATGCTAATTGGGTGCAGTGGAAAATTGATCACCTGGGAGAAATTGATTGCCACCCGATTGAGCTTGTCGACAATATTGCGGATAAGGCCCACTTAACACCCATCCATGGAAGTTCCGAAGCACAATATTTTGAAAATGTCTTCGATGGCCATATTGTTATTCAGGATTTTGCGGCTGGTCATCGCACACTGGCTTCTGAGGTGTTAACAAACTACACATGGTATACAGGTCCCGGCATTTTGATGTCTCGTATGGGGGGGGATTATGAGTCTATCATTCAAATTTGTCATACACCGGTTGAGGACGGTCAGGTGCGGGTTTGGCACGCTTTGCTAGTGAAATCGGCCGATGCCAGTAACCCGGATAAGGGCATTGCCTACGCGCGCGAATATCAGGAAGTGAGTCGTCTGGCGTTGATGCAGGATTATGAAATTTGGGCAAACAAGAACCCCTGTTTCCAATTGCTAAAAGTAATTGGTGATGGCCCTTTTGGGCAAGTGCGACGTTGGTACAAACAGTTTTATGATCCACGAGAAGAGGCTTTGAAGATTCAGGAAAAATGCAATGGCCGTATAGTGACCAAGGGTACTGTGCGAGATCCTTGGCCTGAGAAGAAATCTTGATTCAAGCTTATCGTTGATTGTAGTGACTTACACCAGCGGTGGGGTGTTGATAAAGTCTGGGCACCCCGCCAAGAGGGGGCCTCCGGTCGCGGGGAGGTTCCCCAGGTTTGTGCCACGCTTACCAGGGTGCTCCCTGCGCCGCGCTCTTGTTTGGGTGAAGTATGATGTAGCATCCCATTCTTCATTTTTGTCGAAATCGAGACTTGTAGCGGTGTCTGGAATTGGAAAAAGCTCAAAGAGAAGTCAAAGCCACGGCTAGTCTATATATCTATCATAATATTCGGCGTGTATGGCGAATTCATAACGAATGTCTGCCCTCCCTCTACGAGACTTCAAAAATTAGTCAAGGTCGGATAAGTATTATTTATCCGGCCTTAGAAAGTAGGGAAGTAGGCGGCTTGACATAATATTACATAATGCAATAAAGTTATTTTATTGTATTTCACCGATTTCATCCGTCGAATGCTGTCTGCGCCAGGGCCAGACGATGCCACACCGCTAGGGCAGATAACTTGATCGGACTGGAAGATGAGGCATTCTTGCTCTGACAGTATACGGCGTGATTTGCGAAACAACTGTTTTCATATGCTATCGGGTGCAGTGCTGGTTTTTTCTCGACGTCCAGAATATTATAGAGAGAGGTAATTCCTGATCGGTGCAGGTTACCCATGGTATCAAAGTTAGTGAAGAACCCTGAAAAACTAACCGTTGTTGCTACATACGGGCTAGCCATAGCAAACGCTATTGAATCCTATGGCTTCAGCAGCCAGCCGCTCTTTGATGAACAGGGCCTCGATAGCCGCCTGAGTTTTGATCCCAACGCCCACCATCCCGCTGTAAAGGTTTTTGCGCTGCTGCGCCGTGCGGTGGAAATTACTGGCGATGATGCCTTCGGCTTGAGAATCCCCCCTTTTCTCCCTACTACTTTCTTGCCGAGCATGGGCATGCTTTTTGCTAGCAGTGAAAACCTGTTGCGCGCTTTTGAAGCCATGTGCCTCTATCAGCGGTTGGTCAGCGATGTGATGGAGTACAAGATGACTTGTGCAGGGGAGCTAGTCTTTATAGAATGCGAAATTTCTCAGAGTATCGAAAAACAATTACTGTCAGATGTAGATCAGCATAGTTTAGCTGTAGCTTTCGATGCCGCTATTGCTGGCATGGTGGGCAATGTATGCAATGCACTGGATCCAAAGTTCAGGGTTAAATGTGTCTACTTTAAACACCATAAACCGGTGAATTTTCAGGCTTTTGACGATTTATTTCAGGCGCCCATTCGTTATAGCCAAGATTGTTACAAGCTGGAATTCGATTACAACGTTCTCACCCAACCGTTAGTCACCTGCAACCCTGCGTTGGCGAAAATTAGCGAACAGATCCTGAAACACAGTCTGGAAAACGCCGAAAAGGATAAAATTATTTCAGAAATTCAGTTACAGATCATCCATAATATTAATCGGGGCGAACCCAGTCAGGAAGAAATTGCTAAATCCATGAATTTATCTGCACGGCAGTTGCGTCGTAAGCTGCAGCAGTCTGGTACCAGTTATGCTCGACTATTACAGGACGCACGCCACGAGCTGGCGAAAAAATACCTGCTGCAAGCCAATCTGACGGTTTGTGATATCGCCCAGTTATTGAGATTTCATGATCAGAGTAACTTTTCCTCTGCCTTTAAACGTTGGGAAGGCTGCTCACCTTCAACCTACCGCAAACAGCAACTTCTGCACTGATCAGCATTGGCTAATTTGGGGTACTGATATATTGAGTTCGCTGGCATAAGGGGACGATATCTCGCGTTCGTACCCCATAAGCCGTTGTTTTTACAACCTATTTCCCCAGCGTTTTTCTCAGGCGCTTAAATAGTCGACCCTGAAAAAGCCCGCCAGGCCTTATGAGCTCTGGGTTTGGGGGCTAAATTTCTGGTCGAAATGCTCAAGGATAACTATGCTAATGGACACCGATCAGTACCAGCAAACGAGCTTCTTTGGCGCTGATCTCCTCGATCAACTTGATGCCGCTGACCCATTGCTCATGCTCACCAAAGTGATCCCCTGGGAAGACTTCGAGCGGACCTTTGAACAACATACGCTGACAAGAAAGGCCGTCCAAGCATCCCAATTCGCGTCTTGGTCGGCCTGTTGATTCTCAAGCAGCTGGAGAATCTGAGCGACGAGAATGTTGTTCTCCAGTGGAAAAGAAATCCCTACTATCAGGCATTCTGTGCCTAAAATCCTTTCAGAACAAGGCACCATGTCACCCAACGGAATTGGTGCATTTTCGTAAACGAATTGGCGCGGCGGGTGTAGAGAAAATCTTCAAAATGTCGGCTCAAATTCATGGCGATGTCATTGAAGACAAAACCGTCAATATTGACTCCACGGTTCAAGAAAAGTACATCACTTACCCAACTGATGGGAAGCTAGCGGTCAAAATCATTAATCGCTTCAACAAACTGGCTAAACACCACGGCATTCAGCAGTGACGGACTTATGCCAAGGAAGTTAAGGAGATGCGTCTAAACCTGCGTTTCTTTCGTCACGCCAAAAAGCGCGCAAGCGCTAAAACAGCCGTAAAGCGCTTGCGAACGATTGCCGGCGTCTTATTGAGGGATCGAGAAAACAATTGGTCGTCTCCGACCGGAAATTGATGGACTTGGATGTTCAGTTGAAAGAGGTTGAAGCGCTGTCAGCTTCAGCAACCGCACAGCTCAAAGATCAACAGTCTTCGGCTGACAAACAAGCGAACCTCCTATCGGCAATGGAGGCGAAGCTTGCTGATGCAGAAGCGGCGAAACAACAAACTGAAGTCGAACTGGCGACGCTCAGAGCCGAACTGACCGTGAAGGATCCGATATTTGAGAAGCTGGGAGTGGATTATGGGCCTAAGGCCACTGACTTAAGTCGTTCCGAATAATGGTAAGAAATTCAGACAGTTAAGCGGGTTTTGACGAATTCTGTCAAGATTCCATCCCATCCCAGCTCACACTCAGCACCGGTTCGCCCATGGTATTCTTCCGAATTGACGAGAGTTGGCAACACAACCTGAGTTTGTGAGTTAGCCCGGGAAAATGCCTATCCCGATGTATTTAACGCACTTAATACATCAATGGATTCATTCAAATAGACTTGAATTCTCCGCATCAGTAAATCGGCGCTGTTGGGGAGCTGTCTTCCCAGCCGTGAAACGACACTTATTTTGGTACCGTTGAACAGAGAGCTGTCAGTTGGCTTGCTAATAAGCTGATTTGTCAACAGTTCATGTTTTACCGCGATCTCAGGCATAAAGCTGATTCCCTTTCCGGTTTTTACATAATCCTTCAATAACAGCAAAGAGTTTGAAGTAAGTTCCGGGTCGATAAATGTTTGATTTTCATCCTCAGCCATATGCACTATTTGACGCATACGATAGGTTTTATCCGGTAAAGCCGTTCTGTGCTGTGCAGCTTCTGACAGCGTGATAATCCTGCTTTTGATCAGCGGATGACTCGGGTGTAGAATAACTTTTAGTGGCTGTGGCAAAGCTAATTTAATCCGGATTTTCGGATCTCGTGGTATATCAAAAATAAGACCGAAGTGAACGTCGTCTTCTTTGACAAGTTCGACCACGTGATTGGTTTTACCGATGCTTATTTCCACGGTAATACCGGGGTTGTCGGCCATAAATTGACTAATAAGCCGGCTAAACTCATCGGACAGGAAAGCTTCTCCGATAGCCACTTTTATCGTACCCGTTTTCAGACTTTTGAGTTTATCGAGCTGTGAAAGAAAGGCTTCCTCATGTGAGCATCGCTCGCGGTAATGTTCACAGGCAAGTTCTCCCGCCTCCGTTAGCTTGATCCCTCGGCGACCTTTTTCAAACAGTGCGATCCCCAGCTCTTTTTCCAATGCCGCCAACTGGCGCGTCACAGAGGAAGGGGCCACATCAAGTGCTTCGCTAGCGGCATTCATCGTACCGCAGCGCTGAGCTTCGTATAGATACATAAGTCGAGTGTTGTTAACTTTCATGATCTTGCAGGTTGCCTCGAAAAACATCATGCTTTTCAATGTATTAGAGTGTTGAACTGAATATTACCCAGCCAGCGAGAATGAACGGAATTGCTTCATCCGGTCCACTGGGTCCTAAGTTAAGGCAAATTTGCGCTTACCGCAACAAACTTCAATATCCTTTGCTATTGTGAGAGAGGGGGGTAGGGTTTAGTCTAAGGCGTTATTGAAGAAAACAAATCGGTGTGGAAGGTCAGTCGGCAGAGAACATAGCGGGCTGATTGGATTTATGTAATTCCATTGAGGAAGTAAGAATGGATAGAAATTCGGTGCAGTGGCGAGGCTACATTCCTGCTATAACAACGCCATTTACCAAAGAAGGTGAATTAGATTGCGAGTCCCTGAGAAAGCTGCTCAGCTGGCTCAATAGGGAAGGAATGCACGGCGTAATAACGGCGGGGACACAGGGTGAGTGGTTTACTTTGTCCTTCGAGGAAAAGCGATATCTTCTGGAAACCGTCAGTAGCGAACTGAGAGGCAAGTGCACGATTATTGCCGGCTGCAATGGGTACACTGCAGCAGAGGTGATCAGAAATTCTGAACTTGCCCAGGGGTTTGGCTTCGATGGCATCCTTTTGTCAGCTCCTCCCTATATGAAGCTAACGGACAATGAAATCTATGAATTTTATGCTGAGGTCAGTGGGGAAATTTCCTTACCAATCTGCGTTTACAACTGGCCTCCAGGTACAAATGTGGATATGTCTTTGGAGTTGTTGCAAAAATTGGCAGAACTGGACAAAGTGGTTGCCATAAAAAACTCCACGCCGGACCAAAGGCACTTTCTGAATGTATTTTATGCGCTGAAGGATAAGGTTCGCGTGTTTGGCATCCCGATGAGTGATCTTGGAATCACCTTGGTACAGCAGGACAACGCGGATGGAATGATGGGAGCAGGAGCTATTCTGGGTCGAGATCATCCTGATTTTTTTAATGCAATTTGGGCCGGCGACATCGAAACAGCCAGAATAATTGCCAAAAAGGACACCACCTTAATGCAGGCCTGGTTTAACTCGGACTACACCGGAAAATTCGGATCGGCCCAGGCTATTTTCAAGGAAGCTCTGAATCAGCAGGGGTTACCGGGCGGCTATCCGCGTAGTCCAATTTTGCCACTCGATGAACGCGGTGTGGATGAAGTCAGGAAAACCCTGCTGGCAGTCGGAAGATTACCGAATGAGGAATTATGACGTAGCCATCATTGGCGGCGGCGTTATTGGGTGCGCGAGCGCCTATTTCCTGGCGAAAGCCGGCGTTTCTGTCGCGATTATCGAGCGGGGCCAGCTAAACGCCGGAGCGTCGGGTAGAAATGCCGGCTCACTGCATTTTCAACTGGAGCACCGGCTGATTCATAACGAGACTCATCTCAAGGCGCAATTGCCGCATCTTATTCCCCTGACACTTGCAGCCATCGAGCAATGGAATACTCTAGAAGACGAACTGTCTTGCGATATTGGTTTATCCATGTCTGGTGGTGTGATGGTAGCGGAAACCAGTGAGCAAATTAGACTCCTCGAGCGCAAAGCGAAGTTGGAGAACAGGTACGGGTTGGCCGTTGAATTGTTAAGTGCTGAAGAAACTTTAGCGCGTGCGCCTTATCTTGGCGAAACCGTACAGGCCGCCTTATATTGCAGGGAAG
This sequence comes from Pseudomaricurvus alkylphenolicus, assembly GCF_011683955.1. GTDB lineage: Bacteria > Pseudomonadota > Gammaproteobacteria > Pseudomonadales > Cellvibrionaceae > Pseudomaricurvus > Pseudomaricurvus alkylphenolicus. The sequence goes on along the minus strand of NZ_JAAQPI010000004.1, from coordinate 21,528 downwards.
AGGGACATTGTAATCCGCGTTTGTTGACGCCGGCTTTTGCCAGAAAAGCGGAAGCATTGGGGGCTGATTTTTTTACCGATACTGCGGTAATGGGATTGGACAAAGTTGGGGCGGGATGGAACGTATCAAGCCGGATTCGACCAGGAGAGAAAGCCAGTGAGCGCCTTGAGATACGGGCCGAGAAGGTATTGAACGCTTCAGGCGCCTGGGCCCATGAAATAGCGGCCATGGCCAATATACATTTACCCATATTTCCAGTTGCATTGATGATGAGCGTGACGGAACCTGTTCCGGTTTTCCTAAAGCACATGGTGCAGCATGTCGGTAGAAAGTTGTCTTTAAAGCAAGTTGAGGATGGCAATCTCCTGATTGGAGGCGGCTGGTCGGCCAGGTTACAGCAACATGCAGGAAAGTGGATAAGCAATGCCCCGGCAAAATTAAGCCTGGATGCCCTGAAAAGCAATCTTGGTGTTGCGAGTGAGATTGTACCAGCTGTCAATCAACTACACTTGCTCAGAACCTGGACGGGAATCACGGGTGTCACAGCCGATCAATTGCCGATCGTCGGTCAGGTGGATCAGACGCCGGGTTTTTACGTGGCTGCTGGTGGGTCGGGATTTACTTTTGGCCCTCTCTACGCCCGCCTGTTGAGCGAAGAAATACTGACCGGTCTACCTTCTGAAGCATTGCAACCCTATTCGCCGGCCCGCTTCGGCCATGTCAATATGTATATGGGAAACTAGCCTATCATGAATAAACGAATATTTATCGGGGTCGAGCGCCCCGCAAAGGTTCCCATTGAGATTAACGGTGATCTCACTGAGACTTATCTCAATGAGAGCCTGGCGACAGCACTATTGGCATTCGGAATAACCGTGTTTAATCGCAACCGACAAGGAGACTGCAGAGGTCCTTACTGCAATATGGGGACATGCTTCGAGTGCCTGGTTGGTATTCAGCAGTCGCGGCCAGGAGAGGAGAAAACTGAGAAAGCCGAGAAAGACGAGAGAGTTGAGAAGGTTCAATGGGTTCGCGCTTGTATGACGCCAGTGACAGAGGGGTTAAGCGTCGTGGTGGGCGACTCCGTGGACACCCTCAATAACTCGAGTATCAGAGGCAGGCATGGACGCTGAGTTGGTCATAGTGGGTGCTGGTCCGGCCGGACTTGCGGCAGCGGAGATTGCTTCGGTTCATGGCTTGAATGTTATTGTGCTCGATGAACAGACCAAACCGGGCGGGCAAATTTTCCGTCAACCCCCGGAAGGGTTCAGGGTTCACAGCTGGATGCCGGACAGTATTTATCGCGAAGGAAAATCGGTCCTGGCTTCTGCATCAACGCGTAAAAACATACGATGGTTGTTAGGTTCCACGGTTTTGGGCACGTTTGCTGCCGGTAGTAACGGGGAAAACAGCAATCGAATCAAGGTTGTTGTGGATACAGGCGTGTTGATCGAAGAGATACAGACGGAACACCTGATTTTCGCTACGGGTTGCCATGACATGGCGGCAGCTTTCCCCGGCTGGAATCTTCCCGGTGTGATGGCAACGGGGGGAATTCAAGCCTTTGTAAAGAGTCAGCAAATCGTACCTGGGGAACGTTTTCTTTTTGTGGGTACGCATCCCTTGCAGCTCATCGTCGCCGATCAGGTGTGTCAGGCTGGTGGCCATGTGGTTGGGGTGGTTTTTGCTCAACAATTCAAACGGATGCTATCGATCATACGAAATCCATTCACCATGCTCAGATTCAGTGGCAAATTTCTGTTCCTGGCTAAAACGTTGTATCGATTAAGGAATGCCGGAGTACCTGTATCCTTTCAGGAGTCGCTGGTGCGGGCGAATGGCGACCTGCAGGTATCCAGTATCGATATTGCGTCGATTAGCCTCGACGGTATTGTTCAAAAAAACGAGTCTCGACGGGTTGAAGCTGATCGATTGGGCGTGTGTTATAACTTTCTGGTTTCTTCAGAGTTGGCTCGTCAATCGGGGGCAGAATGTGAGTGGTCCTCACAAGCAGGAGGCTGGATTGTCAGACACAATCAGTGGATGCAATCCAGTGTGCCGGGCATCAGTGTTGCTGGAGAAGTCACGGGTGTTGCTGGAGCCGATGCAGCGCTCGAAGAGGGGCGATTGGCGGCGCTGGGAGTATTGTTGAAAAAAGGCGTGTTGGGTTCGACCGCGGCAGCCAGGCTGGCGGAACCGGTAAGAAGACGCCTTTCGAATATCAATGCTTTTGCCGGACTGCTGAGAGAGTTGTCTTATCCGGGAAACCTGCTAAACCAATTGCTGTCGGATGAGACAAACATCTGTAAGTGCGAGGGAATCACAGCTGGCGATATTAAAAAGGCGCTTGCGGAAAACTCCTGCATCAGCTCAGGGAGCGCGGTTAAACTGATCAGCCGAACGGGAATGGGGCTATGCCAGGGCCGTTACTGCAATTACCCGCTGACTAAAGCTATCGCCGAGTACAGGGAGGCATCTGAAAATGAGGTCGGACCATTTACGGCACAGTTTCCGGTAAAGCCCGTTCTGATTAAAAAAATCACCCACAAGCCTGATGAGCCGGCGTAAATTGGCCAGATAATTGCGTCAAACGCAACAAGTTTAGATGTTTAGTGTTATTGATGAAATTTCCTGCTTTGTTAATGTGAAGCCATCAAAGATGTTCAATAACTCTTTGGCGTGGATTTGATCTGAAAGACGATGAATCCGAGGAGAAATCACGTGACTAACCAACGGCTACAACAATATACAAAATTCTGGAGAGAGTAATGAAAGCTCATAAGAAAACTCGTACAGCTCTATCGGTTGCAGTTGCGGCAACGACATTTTATTTCAGTGGGTCCGCAAGTGCTGATGCAGACTTTGCAATCGAAGAAATTGTAGTGACGGCAACAAAGCGTGGGGCAGCCGCTATTCAAGATATACCTTTTTCAGTTCAAGCGCTTGGTGGTAGTAAACTCGACTCTATGGGTGCCTCTGATTTTGGTGACTTTTTTCGTATGGTTCCGGGGTTAGCTACATTCGACCAAGGTCCTGGAGATAAACGCTACATCATTCGGGGGGTCAATTCCACCGGTGGGGGTACAGTTGGATTGTATTTGGACGAAGTGATCATTACCGGAGAAAATGCCCAGGACGGCGGTGGCCGTCAGCCAGATATAAAACTCTTCGATATTGATCGGGTTGAAGTTTTGAAAGGTCCTCAGGGTACGACTTTCGGATCCAGTTCATTGTCTGGGACCATTCGTTATATCACGAATAAACCCAATGTTTATGAGTCTGAACTGGAGGCGACGGTTAGCCTGAGGGACACTGACAGTGCTGACTTCGGTCATGAGCTGGAAGTTATAGGGAATCTACCCCTTGTAGAGGGGAAGTTGGCCCTCAGAGCTGCAGGCTACCATCTGGAAAAGGGCGGGTTTATTGACAACAACTTCGACGATGGTGTTAATAACGATTCAACCGTTGCCGCCAGAGTATCACTCGCCTACCAACCGACTGATGAACTGAGTCTCTACCTGATGGCTACGACTCAGGATACGGAAACGAATGGCGGTGCTTACTTCAATGAAGTGAATTATAACGGGGAGCCCCTTCCGAAAAACGAGCAGGCGGATGCCAGTCGCAACCCTTTTGAAGACGATATGAAGATTTACAATGCGACCTTGAACTATTCGACAGCTTCGGGAACCATTACGGCTACGGCTTCAAAACTGGAGAGAGATTCGGTTCTAAATCGGGATTCGTCTCTCGCCCTGGACAGGTTCCTGGGTCTTCCGTTTGACGGCGAGGGCCGTAGTACGATTACTCAACCCAAGTACAGAGAGTTGGAGTCCTACGAGGTGAGGTTTTCTTCTGATTGGGACAGCCGAGTTCAGGTATTGGCAGGTGTATTTATGCAAGACGAAGAGCGCTACTTCCGAAGCGCTATTCTCAGCGCCGAGATGGGAGGCCGCGTTTCTGGGAATCCAACGGCTTATCTGGACAGAAATGTAGAGACCTCGGTAGAGGAAGTTGCGGTATTTACCGAAGTGAGCATGGATATAACGGGTTCACTGAACATCACTGCCGGTTTGCGTTGGTTTGACTTTGAAATCAATGAAGTCGGAACCTCAGTCACGGGATTCGGCGGTGGCGATGGAGCCGGTGTTGGTCCCGCTCTGGCATTTGGTGAAAGTGACATCATTGGCAAGTTCAACATTTCCTATCAGCTCAACGAGGATGTATTAACCTATTTTCAGTGGGCGGAGGGTTACAGGGCCGGTGGAGCCAACGACCAAACAGCCGCGGCAATCGCCAATGTCAATATCCCGGCCGGTTTCGGTTCGGACTCCCTTGAGAACTTCGAATTGGGGATTAAGACCACATTGGCTGAAGGAAAAGTAGTAGCAAATGCGGCCTTTTACTATATCGACTGGAGCGACATTCAGCTTCAAGACCAGGCGACCAGCGGCAGTGTTTCCTTCCCCTTCAGAGGGAATGGTGGCGCAGCGGAAATCAAGGGGATGGAGTTTGATCTGACGGCTTATCCCATCGATGGCCTGGAGATGATAGCAAGCGCCAATTTCACCAATGCGGAGTTGGTGGAGGATAATCCTATAGCGTCAAGTGGCATGGGTGGCGATGACATACCCTATACTCCGGAAATGACCTTGTCGCTCAGTGCCGACTATGAATGGGTGGTATCCAGTGACAATATGACGGCGTTCGTTGGTGCCGATGTCATGTATGTGGATGAACGCAGCACGGAATTCCGGCCGGACAATTCTTTGAATGTGGAACTGGACAGCTACAGTTTGACCAACATGAGGGGGGGAATCAAAGGAGAGGGTTGGTCAGTCTCGTTATCAGTCAATAACGTGTTTGACGATAATACGGTGACCGATGTTTATAGAATTATTCCGGGAGTCTATCCCAATGGATTTATCCCCAATCAGCCACGATCCGCTATTTTGAGCTTTAACAAAAAGTTCTTTTGAGTTTTAGTACCTTTTCAAGGTGCTCGGCCAGCTAAACTCGTTTGAACTGGTTGATCATCCTGCTTGGGCGGAAACAATGATGGAAGGTTAGGAGATATGCAGTGGACGTGAAAGTCGAGTCCAGACAATGGTCATCTCAATTTGTGTTCTTCGCCGCTGCAATCGGTAGTGCGGTGGGAATTTCAAATATCTGGAAGTTCACCTATGTGGCGGGGGAGAACGGCGGGGGAGCTTTTGTTCTTATTTACATTCTGTCATTGGCCGTCATCTCGGTTCCTGCACTGATAGCCGAGTTGCTTATTGGCAGATGCGGTGGCCGCAGTGTCGTCGGCACCATGAAGGTTCTAACGGAACGCGAGGCTGTTAGCAAGAATTGGCACTACTATGGTGTGATGGCCGCAGTGGGGGTTTTCCTGGCTTTGAGTTTTTACTGTGTAATTGCGGGATGGACGGTGGACTACATTGTCCTGGCTACAACGGGTGCATTCGAGAACATATCTTCCAATGAGGCTGAGAACATTTTCGGCGCCTTGCAAAAAGATCCGATACGCATCATTTGTAGTCAAATCCTGTTTATCGGTATTACTGCCTATATCGTAGCCTCAGGTGTCCGGGGTGGGCTGGAGAAAGTGCTGCGCTGGCTCACCCCGGGACTCTTTATTATTCTGTTGTTACTGGTTGGCTATGCAATGGTAGCGGCCGAGTTCTCCAAAGGTCTTACGTTTATGTTTGAGGCGGACTTCAGTAAGATCAGCCCCCAAGTGATCCTTATGGCTGTGGGGCAGGCGTTTTTCTCGCTTGGCGTAGGCTTAGGCGTGTTGATGACAATCGGCGCCTATATGGACAAGGATATTCCAATTGGCAGAGCAGCCATTATTATCGCATCTGCCGACGGAGGTGTTGCCATTTTGGCGGGCTTAGCCATATTTCCCATCGTGTTTAGCTATGGCCTATCACCCGCTGGTGGCCCCGGGCTTATTTTTACCACTCTACCAATAGCCTTTGGCCAGATGCCGGCTGGAAGCATCTTTGGCCCCTTGTTTTTTTTGCTTTTGGCTTTGGCAGCCTTGACCTCTTCCATTACTCTGTTAGAAGCGGTTATTGCCTGGCTGGAGGAAGTGACCGTTCTGTCTCGAAATAAGCTGGCGCTCTTTACGGGACTGGCGCTGTGGTTGGCGGGGTTGGCAACCGTCTTTTCCTTCAATATCTGGTCAGAAGTCAAACCACTTTCAATGATCACACTATTCAAGGACAAGACGTTCTTTGATCTAATTGATTATTTAGTTTCCAATATCATGATGCCGTTGGGAGGCATCATGGTGACTGTTCTGGCAGGGTGGTCCCTCTCTCGAGAGACCGTTGTCGATGAGTTGAACTTAGGATCAACCGTCTTTTTTGAAGTTTGGTACTTTCTCGTTCGCTATGTGGTTCCATTAAGTGTCGGTGCTGTGTTTATCGTAAATTTGGCATAACACCTCTCCGGGCAATTCCAAGTAAGTATCGAAGGTATGACTATAACGAGTGGTATTTCCAGGCCAGTTTTTGACAAGGTTGATTATGTATCTCTAACGGTGGTTCTGTCGCATCCAGCCTTGAAGGAAAAAGATTTCTATCCTGTTTGATCGCCGCTGTATTAGCGCCACTCTTGTCGATATTGATTAGACTTGACTTGCCGTTATTGCCGATGGCTTTAGAGAGAAACCGTAATGCTGCCTTTTTGTCGCGCTTAGCAGTTAATAGAAAATCGATGGTATCACCGTTGCGATCAACTGCGCGATAATAATACTTCCACTCTCCTCAAACCTTGAGGTAGGTCTCGTCCATCCGCCAGCGGACCCCTGGCGTACGCTTTTTTTTCAGAAATTTTGCTAAGAGCAAAGGCGAATAGTGATTTACCCATCGATGAATGGTGCTATGATCCACAGAAAACCCTCGCTCTTCCATGATTTCTTCAAGATCACGATAACTCAGGCCATAGGCGAGGTACCAACGAACACATTGAAGGATCATCTCACGGCGAAAAAGCCTGCCTTTGAATGATATTGTGCTCATCGGTCATCCCTAAAAGGGCTGTGATGTTATCACAGTACGCGAATTGCGACAGAACCAACGTATATTCATCAATTTGATGAAACTAGGGATTAGCACGTTACAGGGGCAGGGCTCTGATCTTCCTGCACCATTTTTTGACTTATATTGCTAAAAAAGCAACAAAATTAGATTGTTGTTGTGAAGCATAGAGTGTGTCTAGATGTTATTCTTGATGCCGATCTAGACAAAACGTAGTGCGAAACAAGATATAAGGAGCCAACTTGAAGGTCGGCTGTACTGGAAACCAACATGTTGTTGCCCTTTACATAATTATTAAAAAACGGTTGTAAAATAATATATTGAGAGGCTTAACCATGAACATATTAGTGCATAGTGAAAGACGGGTCCTCCGGCAGATTCTGGTCTCTTCGATGGGTCTACTGTGGTTGCAGCAAGCGCAAGGGGAGTCAGAGCTTTGGCAGGAGTCAGTGATTTTGCAGGAGGTAATTGTAACTGCCCAAAAGCGTGAGCAAAGCCTTCAGGACGTTGGTATTTCGATAACCGCGTTTTCTGAGAAGCAATTGGAGGAATTTGGATTAAATAACAGTAATGAAATAGTCTATCTGACGCCGGGGTTGTCACTGGGGAATCCGGGGGGTGAAGGCAATATCACTTCATTGTCAATGCGAGGTATCGGGCAGGGTGATTTCCAGGATATTCAAGAGTCACCGATAGCGTCTTATAATGATGAGGTTTACAACGCCTACATGGGGGCAGCCAACACTGCGATATTTGATTTGGAACGAGTTGAGGTTTTGCGTGGGCCGCAGGGTACTCTTTTTGGACGTAATGCCAGTGGTGGCCTGGTCCACTATATTTCAAAAAAGCCCGATGAGGAATTCGCGGCTAATTTGAACTTGTCACTCGGTGAGGAATCTCATGTTCGGTTTGAAGGCGGGATAGGTGGGCCTATTACTGATCGAGTTTATGGGCGTCTATCAGGATTTAGCAACAAACATGATCCGTTTGTTAAAAATATTGGTGGTGAAGATGGCAACGAGGCTGACACCCAGGCTGTGCGTGGTCAGTTACTATTCAAACCCACCGATAATCTGGACATTTTACTAAAGGTTGAAGCAGCCGAGACAGAGATCAACCAATGGAACTTTGAAGCAGTAGCCGCTTCTGTCGATGGGTCCGGTAAGGCGGTCTTGCATCCCGATCAACCGATAACGGCATCGGCCTTTGGCATACCCGGCGATTTTAATGATCTGGCCGATGGCGACCCCTTTACCGTAAACAGAGATGCAACTGGTAATGTTGCCGCGCGAGGCGCGGCGCCCATCGGCCTAAAACGTGAGTCTGCTAGTAGTTCTCTAAGAGTTGATTTGACATTGGACAATGATATGACTCTTACTTCAATAACTGCCTACAGCGAACATGAAAAGGCTTTTAACCAGGAGTCAGACGGCACACCTTTGCCACTGATCTTCTTTGGAACGGATACACATACCGAGCAATTCAGCCAGGAAATCAGACTGGCTGGGCAAACGGACAATATGCGTTGGGTGGCCGGCGCTTACTATCTTGATTACGAAGTGATTACTGTATTGGATGTTGATTTTTTTGCTCCGGATCAGTTTTTCACGGACAACATCCAACAGACCGGCAATTGGAGTGTATTCGGACAAGCTGAATACGATATAAGTGACGATTTAACCATCATCACAGGTTTGCGCTACATTGACGAAGAGAAGGAGCTCGATTCTATAGGTACTTACGGCTCAGTAATTACTGGTGGCGCTCCACTGACTACGTCATTCAATCCAGACATTTCACCCTATGCCCGTATAGACGACGACGATTTCGCAGGGAAAATTCAATTAAATTGGATTGTGAATGGGGACTGGATGCTCTACGCTGGGATATCTCGCGGCTACAAAGCCGGTGGTTTTAATGGTCCATTCGGCGCTCCCGGCATCAGCCCTACATTTGAAAACATCGCCTTTGGTGCAGAAAAACCCATTGCTTACGAGGCTGGCTTTAAGTCGACACTCCTTGACGGGAAGGCTCAATGGAATACCTCTGTCTACTACTATGACTATCAGGACTTTCAGGCATTTGCATTCCTGGCGTTGGAACAACTGGGATTCAATACCGATGCCGCGGTCACCGGTATTGATTCCGAATTACGAATTTCTCCAATTGATGGACTGGATTTTATGCTAGGAGTCAATATATTGGATACCAAGGCAGAGGATATAGGAAACCCCGCAGGTATCGTAAGAGATACGGATCTACCCAATGCACCCACAGCTCAAGTGACCGGACTACTCCGTTACAGCTGGTCGGCGTTGGATGGCACTATGGCAATTCAGGGCGATTTCAATTATCAGAGTGAAAATCACTTTGATATTTTTAATAATCCTGCCACAACAATTGATAGCTACACAGTGGGAAATGCCAGGCTTTCCTATACGTCCAGTGATGAAAAATGGGGTGTAGCCCTGTATGTCAAGAATGTCTCTGACAAGGAATACATTACTTCGATTTCTAACAATGCCAGTTTTCCGTCAGGACTTGGACAGGTACAACGGTTTTATGGACGCCCTCGTTGGGCCGGTGTGCAATTTACCTATAATCTCGACTAATTTCAGTCCAGCTGGAATGACATGTTTTGTTTCTGATGGGCGAAGTTTTGTGCAAGAAGACTTCGCCGCACCACTGCGCGACATTGTGTTAAAGAAACGCGATTTTTTTTGAGGCGAAGAGGTAAGTTATGGTTCAATTGAAACAAAATCTGGTATTGATACCTGGTATGCTCTGCAATGGGTTAATGTGGGAGCCACAAATCTGCGCACTGGAAAGCAGCGCCAATATTATCGTTGCCGATCTTACCAAACATAGTGATTTGCATTCGATGGCTACCGGTATCCTTGCCAGTGCTCCTCCTACCTTCTCAGTAGCAGGTTTGTCGATGGGTGGTTATGTCGCGCTTGAGCTTTTCAGGCAGGCGCCGGATAGGATCGAGAAACTGGCACTGCTCAATACCAATGCACATGAAGCAGACCCTGTGAATGAAATTCCATCATGTCGAGGGATGTTGGAAAGGCTGAAGAGTGGAGATGGCCTTGCTAAAGTAGCGAAGGACCTTGTTCCCGCCCTTTTCAGTGAAGAAAAACAAGACGATCCTGAACTCGAAGAAATTGTTATTAGAATGGCAGACTCCGTCGGCTACGAAGCCTTGGAACGGCAGATTTCGGCAGTGATCTCTAGACCGGATTCTCTTTCATTGTTACCACAAATTAAAAACGCCACCTTGGTGATAGGTGCACAGAACGATGTTTTAACTCCTCCGGAAGAACATGAACAAATCGCCTCTCTCATCCCACAATCAAAACTGACTATTTTGGAGCGTTGTGGGCATCTTTCTACGCTAGAGAGACCCAATACTATATCAATGTTACTGCGCGAATGGTTGACATCTGGATAACCGAAGGTCCGCTTGGTTGAGAGAATGAAATTGGTGATGAAATGAATAGTTTTGGAAAGTTTGGTGACTAGAATGCAGCATTTATTTGGAGGTGGTCTATGAGGGGGGCATATGAAAATTTATTTAAACGGGTTGATCACGTGTCTTTGACAGTTTCTGATATAGAGAAGGCTATTGATTTCTATACAAGCGTTATGGGCGCTGAGCTCGAATATCGTATGGGGCCTTTTGATGCGGCAGAAATGCCTGCTGAAGAAGATGGTCGAGACTGGAGCGAGGCGCACATCAATGTGTCGGGCGCCCGCCTGCAGATTGCGATGCTGAAGATAACCGATAACCTCTCGATGGAGATGATTCAATACGAAAACCCGGTTGGCAGGCAACAGCCAGCAGAAAATTATGATGTTGGAAGCCGGCACCTGTGCCTGGAAGTGAATAATCTCGAAGAGGTGGTTGCGTATCTTTCCCGCAACGGCTGTACGGCGATGTCGGCCCCCATTCTAATGCAGGGTGCCCCGTGTCCAGATTCTAAATCCTGGTATGTGCTTGATCCATTTGATAATCAGTTAGAGTTGGTTGAATACCTCTGATTTTTAGCACAAAACGCGAGAGCGTATGTTTTGCTTTAGTGGTTGGAAAAAGCAGAAGGCACTGTATCTCTGCAAAGGAGTGGTTACGGTTAGTAGCTCATATCGTTGATCGAATACTATTATTTACTGTTCAATTTAAATAGATGCTTAGTAAAGGGGAGTTTATATGCCGCGCGATACAATTAACCCTGATTCGATGTATACCAGTGTACCCTTTGGGTTTTCTCAGGCGACGCGGTCAGTGGGCGGAACAACGATTCATTGCTCGGGCCAAGTGGCTTGGGATAAGCAGTGCGAAGTCATAGGGGGCAGCGACTTAGGTGCTCAGGCCCGTCAAGTTATGCAAAACTTAAAGGCGGTCCTCGAAGAGGCTGGTGCGAGTTCGGCCGACGTGGTTAGAATGCGGACCTATGTGGTGGACTACTCTCCAGCTTGTTTAGAGCCTATTGGTAAGGCCATTGCCGAGTTTTATGGTGATGAATTACCTCCGGCGAACACCTTGCTGGGTGTTCAGTCTTTGGCTATGCCTGAGTTTCTGATTGAGGTTGAAGTGACTGCTGTTATTGACTAATTGAACGGGACTTGTTGGTCTAGCGTATCAGGCTATTGAAATAGCTTTCAATGTGCAGCATGAGTTTATAGGCGGCAGTGGGTAGCTGGTGCCCCACGCGTGTAATTAGGCCTATTTCAGTTGTATTGAGTGCATCGTTATCGGTCGGAATAGCCAGCAGCTCTCCAGATAATAGTTGTTGCTGGACTACCAGCTCGGGCAGGAGCAAAACACCATGTCCAGACTTTACAAAGCCGGTCAATAGCGCCAGTGAGTTGGTGGTCAGGTGTGGCTCAATGAATATCCCGCTGTCATGCTCGGCTCTTTCGAGAATTTGACGTATACGGTAGCCGCCCTCTGGCAAGCCAATATTGTGATCGCACAGCTATTTTAGGTGGATGATTCTTTTGCTCAGCAAGCGGGTGATTTCTGTGCACGATTACCTTTAATGGTTGAGGTAGTGAAAGTTTTGATCGAATATTGGGGTCGCGTGCCTTATCGAAGATTAGACCCAGATGATCTTGATCGTCACCGACCAGATTAACGACTTTGTTGGTATCGGAAACTATAACGCGAACAATAATACCGGGGAATTGATGCATGAAGTGCTGCAGCCTATCGTTAAAACTTTCTGAAATATAGGCTTCGCCGACAGCTATACATATATTCCCGGTATTGATGCTTTGAAGTGATTTTATCTGGGGTAGAAACGCCTCCTGTTGAGATTGTTTTACCCGGTAATAGCGGCAGGCTAATTCACCGACCTCAGTCAGTTTTAAATGGCGGCGACCTTTTTAAAATAAAGGTAAGCTGATCTCTTTTTCCAATTCGACGAGCTGACGACTGATTGAGGAGGTGGCAACATTGAGTTTCTCACTGGTGGTGCGCATGGTGCCTAGCTGTGCGGCTTCATAAAGGTATTTTAATCGTGTGTTGCTCAAATTCATAATCAGCCTCAATTAAGTGGTTCGATGATCGCCCGCCGGTGGTGGACAGCTGTAGTCGAATCGGAGACTGGGAAGGTGATACGGTCATGGGCAGGGGCCGCAAGAGCGCTTCGTTGACCATGGTGGAACGGAGAACACTATATACGGTGATCGTGAGGTTAACCGGCAAGAGAGCCGATTTGCTAGCGAATGCCGCAATAGAGGGCATGGGTACACTGAAATCGAAGGTAAAGACTATTACCTTCGATAACGGATTAGAGTTTGTTGAGCACGAGAAGATCGCCGTCGGTCTTGATGCTGATATTTACTTCACTCACCCATACGCTTCCTGGGAGCGAGGTATCAATGAAAATACCAACGGGCTTATCCGGCAGTATTTTCCGAAAGGCACCGACTTCAACGAAATCACGGATGATGAGATTGAAGCGGTGATGGATCGCTTGAACAACCGTCCAAGAAGGACAAGAGGTTGTCGATCACCAAACGAGTTGCCTATGGGACAACGAGCGGACTTGCTCGATGCATAACGAAATCGCGCTTATTAGTGCAAATTTCGAGGTAAACCCCTAATGCGGGTTACAATTATTTCAGACCAGAATAGTGAGTTACATCATTTATGTATCGATGGGATTCCACTCACTTGTCCTCTTTCTCTGGAAGATGCCAGAAAGTTGTGCGATTTACTCGTGAAGATCATTGATGGTGAAAATCAAAGGGATATTCATGAATGGCTGGTACGCACAAAGTAAAGAACAAGCCAAATTGCAGCTATTACTTGAAGCTGCGACCCACTAATTTATAGGATGATCCAAAAACAATAGGTTACACGACCTTAGTGCATGTACCAGAACAAATTGAACAGTCCTTCGGTGTTATCGACAATGTCCCGGTCGCACCCCATCTGGCGAAAGTGAGACAAATAGGCCTGAGAGTCGGCGTAATCGACGTCCGTTGTCATGACGGTCCCAGGTTCAGTGAGTTAGGCGCACAACCGTTGGCGATAGCGGCGATGCAAGGGATAAAGACAAATGTCCTTCACGGACACCGACAGACAATTGTCTCGATCGTTGCGGCTGCGCCCCTGTGCTTTCCCAACATACTACCAGTTGGCGACTTTGTAACACGTGCCTTCAAAGCGGTCTCGCTCCACAAAGGTCTCCAGGCAGTAGACAGGGTGACCATAGCGTTCTTGCCTGTATGCGCCATGGCACGACTACGTTATTCGCGGCGCTGGATATTGTAACAGGAAAGGTAATTGGTGAGCTTCACCGAAGACACAGAAGCAACGAGTTTCTGAAGTTTCTGAGGACAATCGACAAGAACGCGCCGCCGGAAATGGATTTACGCCTGATAATGGATAACTACGGTACACATAAAACCGAGAAGGTGAAGAATTGGCTTAACCGTCACCTTCTCCGATTTCATGTTCACTTTACGTCAACTTCTGCATCTTGGCTAAACCAAGTTGAACAGTGGTTTGCAACTCTTACTCAGAAACAGATAAGACGTGGAACTCACCGTTCAACACAAACATTAGAGAAATCCATCAGAGAATATCTAAAAATGTACAACGATGAACCGAAGCCATTTGTTTGGACAAAATCAGCGGATGAGATCTTGGAGAGCATTGCTCGATTTTGTCAACGAACTTCTGGGTCAGTACACTAGAGCGTGCTATGGAATATATCATGAGATAGGTAGTTGCGGCCTGTTTGCACATGCCTTTGGGCCTGTATTCACCAGAGTTCTATTGCTGCACTATCTTATAATCAGCCGTGTTTTTAAGACGATAGCTTTTCAGAAAACCAAGATACTGCTATCAGTATCTTCAGTAGTAATCTAATTAATAGGAGTACATTATGACCGAACAACTACCTCTAGGAGGTCCGCAAGGGAACACCGGCGATATTGCTAACTGGCCGTTGTTAAAAATTATTTACAAAACAGACGCGGACAAAGTTGCCCAGTTGTTACCGCCGGGTATCGAAGTGACCGACGAGCCTAATGTACATGTCACATTCTTCAATGTCCCTACGCTTGACTTACCCGAGTACGGTGTATTGGTGACAGTTAATGCCAGTTATAACGGCGTTGATGGCGAATACGCACTGGGCTATGGCATCGACCAGGAGTCAGTCGTTTTAATCAGTCAGAACATGAACGGCCAGCCTAAGTATCTCTGTAAAACCACCTTTTATCGCTTGGGCAACAAAGTGGTAGCGCGCAGTTCACACCAGGGTTATACCTTCTTAGAATTTACCGGTGAGGCGACAGCAGTGGCTGAGCACGTCCCCGAGTCTGATAACCACGAGTGGTGGATCAAAGTTTCTCGTGCTGTGAGTGTAGATGCAGTATCAGGTGGCTACGACTTTCCTCCCCATGTTGTCGACGTCCGCACCCGACAGGGTACCCAGCACCGCGAAGAAGTGAAAGGCCAGCTCAAATTAATGGACAGCCCTTGGGACCCCATCGCTAGACTACTGCCCATGCGCGAGCAACTGTCAGCGCACCTCGAGTGGCCAATTTTCAAGGAACGAGAAATCAAACTGGCAGGGGCGCTGGATCCTGTCGCATTTGAGCCGTACGTGGATGTTATTTCCGGCTCGCGCTGGCCAGGTTTGATACCGGAGTAGAAAGTAATGTTCCGTTGCGCTTGTAAAGGGAAACGGAACATTATTCTACTTGCTATTCCCTAAGCCCGAGAGAGATAGGTGCGCGCGGCCTGATAGCACAATCTTTTAGACCGGTATTCATAGGGGTTATTTGGAAGGTTACTACTTAATGAAATATCATTTTAAATATAGTGATCACGCCTAGGTCGCAATAACTCCAGATCAATACGAGTGGTGAGAATTTGGAACATTTTAAAGATAAAGTTGCCGTTATTACTGGTGGGGCCTCAGGCGTGGGGCGTAGCATCGGCTTAGCGCTGGCCCGTGAAGGCGCCAAGATTGTTATTGCCGATGTTGAGATGAGTGCCATCGAAAAAACTGTTGCCGACGCTAAGGCCATCGGAGGCGACGCTCTGGGTATCGTGGCGGATGTAAGCAAAGCCGATAGCATGTGTGCACTAGCTAAGAAAAGCATCGAGGCATATGGCGATATTCACTTGGTATTTGCCAACGCCGGTGTAGGTGCCGGTGAAGTCGGCAATCTCTGGGACTACCACGATAACGACTGGAGCTGGGCTTTGAACGTTAATGTCTGGGGCGTGATAAACACCATCAGGGCCTTTATGCCTCGATTGATAGAACAAAATATAGAAGCCCACTTTGTAATCACTGGCTCAACCAACGGCGGAATGATTAACATTCCTGCCTCTCCGATCTACTCCGTCACCAAAGCCGCCGTACAATCGATTACAGAGCAGCTCTATTTTCAGATGCAGATGATGGATTCACCGGTAAAAATTAATGCGCTGTTCCCGGGCCCTCACCCGGTGAGTACGGGCATCTATAACTCTGCTCGGAATCGTCCGGCGGAGCTGCCGGATGATCCCGCCAAGCCTACTGATACAGCAATTAGATCTGCTGAAGATATGCAGAAACTCATGGAAAAAACTGGTGTCAAGCTTGAATTTACCTCGCCGGATGAATTCGCCGAAACTGCATTGCAGGATATTCGCGACGATAAGTTCTGGATACTTCCTCTGACGGAAGTTTTAGAAAACGCAATTAAAGACCGCAATGAAGCCATCATACAGCGTACCCCGCTATCAATTGTTGCGCTGGGTTAGTTGCTGGGTATTATACCGGATAGATTAGGTAAAAAAAGCTAGTCACAGTGTTCGGTTAGTAAACTCACCGGAAATACAACTAGTTTCAGGGCCAGGAATGTGCCCAGTATGGTTACTAAAAGGGAATCGCTGAGCACCTGCTAAAGTGATCAGT
The DNA here is from genome assembly GCF_011683955.1 of Pseudomaricurvus alkylphenolicus. GTDB lineage: Bacteria > Pseudomonadota > Gammaproteobacteria > Pseudomonadales > Cellvibrionaceae > Pseudomaricurvus > Pseudomaricurvus alkylphenolicus. The sequence continues at coordinate 5,048 of NZ_JAAQPI010000004.1, read as the reverse complement.
ACAGCATTAAAGGTACATTTAAGACAAAGAGGAACTGTTATGACTTATCACTACGACCCGGACATTGCGACCATAGTCGATCTTTTTCCATTTACCGATTTTTCAGACCCGGTAGAAATTCGCAGAGCGACGGCGTATATTGCAAAGGAGTACATGGCTGAAGTTGATACCAACGCGGTGGAATTCGAGGATATATATATACCAGCACTGGATACTGCGCCGGATATCCGAGTTCGCGTCTACCGTCCAAAACAACAGGAGTCTGACGTTCCTGGTCTGTTGTATATACATGGTGGTGGGTTTGCTGTTGGTGATCTCGATCAAGAGCATTCCGGATGTGTGAGAATTGTAGAGGAGCTTGGTGTCGTCGTTATATCTGTTGATTACAGGCTGGCACCGGAACACCCATATCCAGCTCCGTTGGAGGATTGCTACTCCAGTCTGGTCTGGCTAGCGGAGAATGCCGGTAGTCTAAAGGTTGACATTGAGCGCATTGGTATCATGGGGGCAAGCGCTGGTGGCGGGCTGGCCGCAGGTACTACTTTGATGGCCAGGGACCTTGGCGGTCCAACTCTTTGCTTTCAGTTTTTGGGCTTTCCAGAGCTTGATGATCGTTTAGAGACGAAGAGCATGAAACGCTTTGTCGATACCCCTGGCTGGAACCTTCCTTCTGCCGTCAATAGTTGGAAGTTCTATCTGGGGGATAAGCTTCAACCAGGGGGGGATGCGGTTCCCTATTATGCGGCACCCGGCAGGGCGAAAGATCTCTCCAATTTGCCGCCTACGTACGTATCAGCCCTGGAATTTGATCCACTGCGTGATGAGGCCATTATCTATGCATTGCGCATGTTAGAAGCTGGTGTATCGGTTGAGCTACATACTTACCCGGGCGCGTTTCATGGTTCTGGATTTCTTGCGCCGCACGCGGAAGTTCATGTGCGCGAGATGCGCGACACGCTCGCCGCGCTCAAGCGAGGCTTGAAGGCCGATCATTCGAAATGATTCCAACTAGCCACTTCATCAAAACTGTGCGGTACGAGATTGTAATGACCCAGTGAATAACTGCACATGCTATAGTCGCCGCAATTGCGGAAGGCCTCACCATGATGCAAGAACAAAAAAACAAACGATGGAGAGCGAAACGCAAGGCTGAATTGATTAAAAAGATCTATCGTGTACCGACGACGGTTCCGGAGGCGGCCAGGGTGAACGATCTCACCCAGGCGGAGATCGAGAGCTGGATGGACGATGCCGAGGCTGGTATGGAAAACGCCCTGGAAGCCAATCCCAAAGGTATCGCTGAACAATACGAGAAGCAGCTAAGCGAACTGAAGGAAGTCTATGGCGAGACCATGTTGCAGTTGAAGTTTCGAAAAAAGCTGCAGCACCATCTCGATTCGACCGAGAAATCGTAACTCGTCTCATTGCCGAGATGGCGGAAGAAGGGGGTCTGGGGATTTTCTGTCCTAAAAAGACAAACTCCTCTGTAGCCCACGCCAGGCGTGGCCTTCAGAGGAGTGTTAAGTTGAAGTGGTAACATTATGCTTTCCTGCGGCATTGGGATGGGTCTTATCGCGTTCTCAATATCGGCAGGTTTTTTTTGATTTTACCTAGACGCCCGGACTTTTAATTAAGAATCGTTTGACTCATTTGTGTTAATTTCCAGCGCTTCCTCGAGTTGTAAGTGATTTCGATATATTTGCAATGGCGGTCGGGTAAGACAACGGCGTTACCGCCGCTGCCCCCCTAAGAACTGTACGTGCCTGTCACCATGCATACAGCTCAAGCCTTTCAACAGTCTCTAACGAAGCCGGGCAACTCCAAGACGGAATGTTTCATATTGCGTTTATTAAGGTGGGAGACCCATTGCGGGTGAAAGGCGGTAGCTTCGCTGATAATTTTCACGTAGCGTTTGATGGGTAGGTACGAAGCCAGGAAAAGTTGATTTCAACAAAGTGATTGTTAATCATCTGGCCATGAGAGAAGACCATACGGTCGTCTCTGGCGGCCCTAAAATATCGATCAATGACCCATCTGGCCCCCTTATTAGGGTGTCTGCGTTCGCCCCACCGACGTAGGCTTTCCCAGATAATGTTATCCACTCGACTGAGTGTATCTTTGGAAACCCCATGCATGTGGTAGTTCGCCCAGCCACGAATGATTGGGTTGAGCACATGGATGAGGTTTATCTGCTTAGCTTGCTTGCTCTTCGAGTGCCTCCATCGCTCGGTCGAGCATAGTAGGTATTCCGAGCGGGCGTTTTTGGGCGTTCGATTTGGAAATGTGTATCCGTCTCAGAGTCATGGGTTTATACCCATGGTGTCTTAGCTGTGAAACGGCATTCCACCGGGATTTCGGTGTTGACCACAAGCGGCCATCAACACCAGAAGTACGCTTTCCACGATTCCGTGTAACTCGCCTGACCGCCAAAGCTTTGGCGGCGAACGAGCGGGTCAGAAGACGTTGTAGACACTTAACCTCATTCCATCTACCTTCCCGAGTTGCCTTCGGGATACGGAATTGTAGGCGTTTAACCTGTTTCTCCGCTCTCCTTTACCCGCAGAACCCTCAACGATCTTTACATCACGCCTGCCATTTCTGGCGACTCTACGGACTTACCCTGTTTCGCAGTTGATTCAGAAAGGGGCGGACCTTTCCTTTGCGCCGGAGATCTATTTATCCACGACGGGGTATGATAGGACCCCCGTTCAGATCTCACACCTTTTGGTACAAGCCTGTTAGCATCTTTGGCTTGTTCCTCATGACGATGCCTAAGCCGGGAATTCACATGTGTTGGTGGTTCCTACTCGTCCCTAGCCCCTCACCGCCTTGATGCTAGCAGTTTCTGCCGTTCCTCGTGGTTCGGCGTACTGATTACCAGTGGGTACATTGTCCCTGAAGCTTCACACCGCGCCGTTACCAGCACCGCATGTTCGGGTGGGGGACCGTTAGTGGAATAACGGGTTTCATCAAAACTCCAGTTTGTAAAACAGAATCAAAAGCGACTTTGCCGGTCGCACCTTTCAATGAGGCTGTACTTCGAATATCAAGCAGAAAGATTGTGCGGCAGCCAGAAGAAGATCCTAGAGCGTGCTATGGAATATATCATGAGATAGGTAGGTGTGGCCTGTTTTCACATGCCTTTGGGCCTGTATTCACAAGCCTTCTATTGATGCCCAGTTTTACACTAAGTCAATGACCTTTCAGCCAACCAAGGTGCTGCTATCAGTATCTTCAGTAGTAATTAAATCTTGGTAAACCACCGCCTCTGGCGGTGAAACACGAATAGGCTCTGCCAAAACGGTGTGCAGAGTGGAAAATGGCCTCCTTTGAACCAGCAAGTTCTATAAGGAGGCCGTTATGAGAGACTGGCAAAGCCAAGCTCACGTTAGACATTATTGCAAATTCACGTTGTATTTGTGCCCAAATATCGAAAAAAGTCGACCTATGGGACTTTGAGAAGAGATATCGGCGGAGTTTTACGGGAGTACATTATGAACCAAGAAAGGGAAGATAATCGCCAGGAGCAAATGAATTTGGCGGGACTCTGACAATAGCCCCTCCGGGGGCTTTCATGATGCCACCCGCGATGCGGGTAGTATTTGATATAATTATCTAATAGGAGTACATTATGACCGAACAACTACCTCTAGGAGGTCCGCAAGGGAACACCGGCGATATTGCTAACTGGCCGTTGTTAAAAGTTATTTACAAAACAGACGCGGACAAAATTGCCCAGTTGTTACCGCCGGGTATCGAAGTGACCGACGAGCCTAATGTACATGTCACATTCTTCAATGTCCCTACGTTTGACCTACCCGAGTACGGTGTATTGGTGACAGTTAATGCCAGTTATAACGGCGTTGATGGCGAATACGCACTGGGCTACGGCATCGACCAGGAGTCAGTCGTTTTAATCAGTCAGAACATGAACGGCCAGCCTAAGTATCTCTGTAAAACCACCTTTTATCGCTTGGGCAACAAAGTGGTAGCGCGCTGTTCACACCAGGGTTATACCTTCTTAGAATTTACCGGTGAGGCGACAGCAGTGGCTGAGCACGTCCCCGAGTCTGATAACCACGAGTGGTGGATCAAAGTTTCTCGTGCTGTGAGTGTAGATGCAGTATCAGGTGGCTACGACTTTCCTCCCCATGTTGTCGACGTCCGCACCCGACAGGGTACCCAGCACCGCGAAGAAGTGAAAGGCCAGCTCAAATTAATGGACAGCCCTTGGGACCCCATCGCTAGACTACTGCCCATGCGCGAGCAACTGTCAGCGCACCTCGAGTGGCCAATTTTCAAGGAACGAGAAATCAAACTGGCAGGGGCGCTGGATCCTGTCGCATTTGAGCCGTACGTGGATGTTATTTCCGGCTCGCGCTGGCCAGGTTTGATACCGGAGTAAAAAGTAATGTTCCGTTGCGCTTGTAAAGGGAAACGGAACATTATTCTACTTTCTATTCCCTAAGTCCGAGAGAGATAGGTGCGCGCGGCCTGATAGCACAATCTTTTAGACCGGTATTCACAGGGGTTATTTGGAAGGTTACTACTTAAATGAAAAATCATTTTAAATATAGTGATTACGCCTAGGTCGCAATAACTCTAGATCAATACGAGTGGTGAGAATTTGGAACATTTTAAAGATAAAGTTGCCGTTATTACTGGTGGGGCCTCAGGCGTGGGGCGTAGCATCGGCTTAGCGTTGGCCCGCGAAGGCGCCAAGATTGTTATTGCCGATGTTGAGATGGGCGCTATCGAAAAAACTGTTGCCGACGCTAAGGCCATCGGCGGCGACGCTCTGGGTATCGTGGCGGATGTAAGTAAAGCCGATAGCATGTGTGCACTAGCTAAGAAAAGCATCGAGGCATATGGCGATATTCACTTGGTATTTGCCAACGCCGGTATAGGTGCCGGTGAAGTTGGCAATCTCTGGGACTACCACGATAACGACTGGAGCTGGGCTTTGAACGTTAATGTCTGGGGCGTGATAAACACCATCAGGGCCTTTATGCCTCGATTGATAGAACAAAATATAGAAGCCCACTTTG
>NZ_JAAQPI010000050.1 GCF_011683955.1 Pseudomaricurvus alkylphenolicus | reverse complement strand
ATTTCCATAGTGCACAGAAAACCTTAGCCGGATTCGAACTTTATCGGATGATCAAAAAAGGTCAGCTCTGTCAAAATTCTGTGACGACGGCCTCCGATATTGACCAGTTTTACTCTCTCGCGGCATAGCTCCGCCAGGGGAAGATACGCCTTGATTTCTCGTCATCAAAAATGCGTTTTGCAACAGAGCCACCAAAAAGGGGTCGATCAAAAAGGGGGCCCAAAAGGGGGCGCCCATTAGCCAGAATTAGTCAATAGACCAATAAATGTTGTAAACCTACATCAGTACGCTATTTTTCCAGATTTCAATAATTTCCTTTTCCAAAGGCCATTGCCTCACTTTGCATTCGGTATCCAGCAGCATGACTTGACCGCCGTCACCATGGTATTTTGGCCATTCAGGACATTTTTCATTATTCGGATCCCCCGTCTTGATAAAGGAAACCCAATAATTGTGAATGGTTTCGGCCACATCATAGGGCTTACACTCGCCAATCAGGCTATCGGCCTGCCAATTGTCCAACCGATTAAAGGTAAACGGCACTTCCAGGAAATGATGAGCTCCCAGCTTTCCACCCATTTGGGGAGTTTCCCAGTCAAACCGATACATCCAGATATTTTTGTTGTTTTTTGCCTGATTCTCTGCAAAAAGGTACGCGATCGCGGAAAACATTTTGTCTGTCTCTGTCTGTATACAGAATTGCAGATCGTCGAGGTCTGCATACTTTGACTTATACAATTCAAAAATTGACGGAGCATTGTCGCCTAAAACCAGTTGCAAGGCATTTTTGGCCATTTCTGGGTTCATAAACGAAGAATCAGCGTCCACCAAGAAAAGACTGCTTTCGTCCTTTGTATAGCCGACCATGACATCTACATCTTTTGATGCACCATTATCAATCGCCACTTGAGGCGTAAGCGGCAAAGAGTCTGTTCCGTGAACCGGCAAGAAAGCCATAAGCCCTGCAGCGCGTTTGATACCATATTTATCGAATTTATCAACATTTTCCGGATCAAGCATGTCGTCCTGAAGCTCCTGTTGAGCTTGTACGATCCGATCTATTTCCAGAGATTTCAGTGCTCTGGTATCCCCAGCTTTCAGTTCCAGCTTTTCCATCATAAGCGCAGTAATCTTACTCGCGTCTTCCTTTGAAAAGGAATTGGGTAGTGCCTGACTTTGAGGTATAGCCCGCCTGAATAAGCCTTTCGCTTCCGGTATCGCCATCAGCGTTGCCACCGCCATACCTCCAGCCGACTCACCACCAATGGTGACATTATTCGGATTGCCACCAAAAGCCTGAATGTTATCCCGCACCCATTGAAGTGCAGCAATTTGATCTTGATGGCCCAAGTTGTCTGACTCCTTCAGGTCCGGGAAATAATCACCCAGATACATATAACCCAAAGCCCCCAACCGGTAATTAATAGTAACGGTCACAATGCCATTAGCCGCAAACGAAGAGCCGTTGTATACCTCATCCGAACTGCAACCCATGAAATATCCCCCACCATGAATCCAGACAAAAACCGGCAGACCCTCTGCCTCCGTATCCGGTGTATAAATATTGAGGTTTAAGCAGTCATCTCCAGCCGGGTATTTAGGGGAGCATAAATCGCCAAAGTATCCTTGAGTTTTTACCTGTGGCACGGTGGCGCCAAATTTGTCCGCACTTAATTCCCCCTCCCATGGCTTGGGCGGCTGAGGTGGCATAAACAGATTTTCACCGGCAAGCGCCTGAGCATAGGGTATTCCTTTAAAAATAGAGATACCGCTATCCTCAATACCAGCAACCTTGCCATACTGTGTTTCTACTACTCTTGTCATGTATTACTCCAAATCGGAGGTGTGGGGATGCAATGGCACACACCTTACTTTATAAAATATTGTCACCTAGCCTCTTCGTGGCCATGTTAGTGCTTCCCCCCCACCCCGTCTTTCCGGAACGACCAAATAACTTATCGTTTTGTTCGCAATATCCATGCAATTGTGAAAACAGTATTTTTCGGCTCTTGGGATTGCACTTTACGGATGCCTTGAGCGAGCCAGACTCAGGTAAATTGGCAGCCTAAATTCCCATTTATTATAAGAATTGCATACTTTATAAGGCATAGGCATGCTGATATTTGCTCCCATATGGGTACCGCCTTGGGCATCTATCATTGACTTCCAAGCAATCGGCCGCTTACCAGCTCGACATGCCATAGATCACACTCACTAAGAAGTGATTTTGGTGCGTATTTGAGTTGAAGATTGTTTGAATGTAGGATGATAAAACTTAGCGATAAACCAAGACAGATGTCCCTATGAAATTATTGTCCAAGAATAGCTCCGTTTTTCTCGACAGGATGCACTCGGGCGTTATTGACTATCTCATAGAAAATGAATGGCGCAAAACGCCTCCCCAGGGATCGCCATTTATATCTTATGAGGTCATGCCGGGATCTGCGACGAATCGTTCTCTGCCATCACATGCAGACAGTGACATCAATAACTATATCCAGTTCATGCGCTTGTCCGATGCGCTATTTTCCACCGCTGCCTATTATCGTACTGGTTCCGCAGATCCAAATACTCTACACGCCCCGGTTATTAAAAATGTGATGGGATTTACCATAGGAACCAATATTGATATGGTAAGTTCAGCAGGAAGGATGAAATATTCCAAGGAAGACTCAAAAGCTTACCTATTCAGCTATCCAAAAAATGAACGCACTAATTCCAGGTGTTTGGTGGAACCACAATTTTTGGCAATCTACTTTGATAGGAGTCACATCGAACGAGCCCTCGGAATGAACAAAGAGTCCTTCCCGCTATCACTAAGGCAGTTTTATGAGAACTCACAAGATCGAAGTATGCTTATGCCGATCTCCCTTCCCTACAGCGCAACCGTGCTTGTACAGGATCTTTTACTTTCACCCATGCAGGGTGCTTTGCGTTACCATCAAATAGCGTCAGCGACCAACTACCTGCTGCTGCAATTTATACAGGCATTGATAAATCTCGATACCGCCGTAGATCTGTACGCGGACAGGCTGGATCGTGCAAGGCGATTATTGATGGAAGATTTTCAGTCCAGATACACACTAGCCTCGATCGCAAAGGAAGTCGGCATGGGAAAAACAAAATTCGCTACGGAATTTCGAGCGAAATATGGCGTCACGGCAACCGACTTTCGTCGGGAGGCACAGTTGAATGAAGCTTTTAGGCTTTTAAAGCAAACCAACAAGTCCATCTCGATTATCGCTGAAGAAGCTGGTTTCAGCAGCCAGAACAAGCTTTCATCATTATTTAAAGGTCGTTTTGGCATGTCACCCAGGGACGCCAGAAAAGTTCCTCAATAACGGAACCGGGGGCGCCCCCTTAAAATCACTTCTTAGAATCAATAAGTTACGGCTCTGTTGCAAAACGCATTTTTGATGACGAGAAATCAAGGCGTATCTTCCCCTGGCGGAGTTATGCCGCGAGAGAGTAAAACTGGTCAATATCGGAGGCCGTCGTCACAGAATTTTGACAGAGCTGACCTTTTTTGATCATCCGATAAAGTTCGAATCCGGCTAAGGTTTTCTGTGCACTATGGAAAT
>NZ_JAAQPI010000049.1 GCF_011683955.1 Pseudomaricurvus alkylphenolicus | reverse complement strand
CGCCCCTTCGGTGACGGTGGCCGGGCCACTGATCACCGCGTAAACCGTGTCGGCCGAAGTGGTGTCTTCCGGATCGTCGGTTTCACTGCCGGCGTCGGTGATGGTGCCCACGCCCACCAGATCGTTGCCCGCCGCGGCCACATTGGCGCTCAGGTTCGACAAGGTGACGTCGTAGGTTTCGTCGCCTTCCTTCAGGAAGTCATCGGTGATGGCAACGGTTATCGTGGTGTCGGTATCACCGGCACCGATGGAGCCATTGCCGCTGTTGGCGGTGTAGTCCGCGCCGGCGGTGGCACTGTCATCGCTGGTGGCAAAGTCGAAGGTCACCGCTTCGGTGGTGGCGTGACTCAGGCTGACGGTAAAGGTCGCCGTACCCGCGTCTTCGTTCACCGTCACATCGTCAATGCGGATGGTCGGGGCGGTGTCGTTGTCCTGGATGGTGGTCAGCTGACTGGGCGTCTGACCGTCGGCACCGTTGGTGGTGTCGATGGCTTCAAACTGACCGGTGTCGTCCACACTCTGGATGCTGGCGGTAAAGGTGTCGTTGTCGAAGTCCGCGTCTTCGTGGGTATCGACCGTCAAGGTAGCCGTGCTGGCACCACTGCTGATGGTGACCGTTTGCGAGCGGCCGTCGTAGTCGCTGTCTTCCGCACTGCCGTTGGTAAAGACCACGGTCACGTCGGTGTCGGCATTGACCGTGACCGCGTTGCCGCCGGCGTCGATCAGACTGACGGTGTAGTCGGTGGTGGTCGCCCCTTCGGTAACGGTGGCCGGGCCACTGATCACCGCGTAAACCGTGTCGGCCGAGGTGGTGTCTTCCGGATCATCGGTTTCACTGCCGGCATCGGTAATGGTGCCCACGCCCACCAAGTCGTTACCGGTGGCGGCCACATTGGCGCTCAGGTTCAACAGGGTGACGTCGTAGGTTTCGTCGCCTTCTTTCAGGAAGTCATCGGTGATGGCAACGGTTATCGTGGTTTCCGTATCACCGGCACCGATCGAGCCATTGCCACTGTTGGCGGTGTAGTCCGCACCGGCGGTGGCGCTGTCATCGCTGGTAGCAAAGTCAAAGGTCACCGCTTCGGTGGTGGCGTGACTGAGGCTGACGGTAAAGGTGGCCGTGCCCGCGTCTTCGTTCACCGTTACATCGTTGATGCGGATCGTTGGCGCCGTGTCGTTGTCCTGGATGGTGGTCAGCTGGCTCGGGGTTTGACCATCGGCACCGGTGCTGGTGTCGATGGCTTCAAACTGACCGGTGTCGTCCACGCTGTGGATGCTGGCGGTAAAGGTCTCGTTGTCGAAGTCCGCGTCTTCGTGGGTATCAACCGTGAGCGTTGTGCTGATGGCGCCACTGCTGATGGTGACCGTTTGCGAGCGGCCGTCGTAGTCGCCGTCTTCCGCGCTGCCGCTGGTAAACACCACGGTCACGTCGGTGTCGGCATTCACCGTGACCGCGTTGCCGCCGGCGTCGATCAAACTGACCGTGTAATCGGTGGTGGTCGACCCTTCGGTGACGGTGGCCGGGCCACTGATCACCGCGTACACGGTATCGGCGCTGTCCACCGTTTCAGGATCGTCGGTCTCACTGCCAGCGTCGGTGATGGTGCCCACACCCACCAAGTCGTTACCGGTGGCCGCCACATTGGCGCTCAGGTTCGACAGCGTGACGTTGTAGGTTTCGTCGCCTTCTTTCAGGAAGTCGTCGGTGATGGCCACGGTGAGGGTGGTTTGGGTCTCACCGGCACCGATGGAGCCATTGCCGCTGTTGGCGGTGTAGTCCGCGCCGGCGGTGGCACTGTCATCGCTGGTGGCAAAATCAAAGCTCACCGCCTCGGTGGTGGCGTGGCTCAGAGACACCGTAAAGGTGGCCGTACCCGCGTCTTCGTTCACCGTCACATCATTGATGCGGATCGTTGGCGCGGTGTCGTCGTCCTGGATGGTGGTCAGCTGGCTCGGGGTTTGACCGTCGGCACCGTTGGTGGTGTCGATGGCTTCAAACTGACCGGTGTCTTCCACGCTTTGGATGCTGGCGGTAAAGGTCTCGTTGTCGAAGTCGGCGTCTTCGTGGGTATCAACCGTGAGTGTGGTGGTGCTGGCGCCACTGCTGATGGTGACGGTCTGCGAGGTCGCGTCGTAGTCGTCCACTTCCGCGCTGCCGTTGGTAAAGACCACGGTCACATCGGTGTCGGCATTGACCGTGACCGCGTTGCCGCTGGCGTCGATCAAACTGACGGTGTAGTCGGTGGTGGTCGCCCCTTCGGTAACGGTGGTCGGGCCACTGATCACCGCGTACACGGTATCGGCACTACCCACGGTTTCTGGATCGTCGGTTTCACTGCCGGCATCGGTAATGGTGCCCACGCCCACCAGGTCGTTGCCCGCCGCGGCCACATTGGCGCTCAGGTTCGACAGGGTGACGTCGTAGGTTTCGTCGCCTTCTTTCAGGAAGTCGTCGGTGATGGCAACGGTAATCGTGGTTTCGGTCTCACCGGCACCGATCGAGCCGTTGCCGCTGTTGGCGGTATAGTCCGCACCGGCGGTGGCGCTGTCGTCGCTGGTGGCAAAGTCGAAGGTCACCGCTTCGGTGGTGGCGTGACTCAGGCTGACGGTAAAGGTCGCCGTACCCGCGTCTTCGTTCACCGTCACATCGTCAATGCGGATGGTCGGGGCGGTGTCGTTGTCCTGGATGGTGGTCAGCTGACTGGGCGTCTGACCGTCGGCACCGTTGGTGGTGTCGATGGCTTCAAACTGACCGGTGTCTTCTACGCTCTGGATGCTGGCGGTAAAGGTGTCGTTGTCGAAGTCCGCGTCTTCGTTGGTGTCGACCGTCAAGGTAGCCGTACTGGCGCCACTGCTGATGGTGACCGTTTGCGAGGTCGCGTCGTAGTCGCCGTCTTCCGCGCTGCCGTTGGTAAAGACCACGGTCACGTCGGTGTCGGCATTGACCGTGACCGCGTTGCCGCCGGCGTCAATCAAACTGACGGTGTAATCGGTGGTGGTCGCCCCTTCGGTGACGGTGGCCGAGCCACTGATCACCGCGTACACGGTATCGGCACTACCCACGGTTTCTGGATCGTCGGTTTCACTGCCAGCGTCGGTAATGGTGCCGACGCCCAACAAGTCGTTACCGGTGGCGGCCACATTGGCGCTCAGGTTCGACAGGGTGACGTTGTAGGTTTCGTCGCCTTCTTTCAGGAAGTCGTCGGTGATGGCAACGGTAATCGTGGTTTCCGTATCACCGGCACCGATCGAGCCGTTGCCGCTGTTGGCGGTGTAGTCCGCACCGGCGGTGGCGCTGTCGTCGCTGGTGGCAAAGTCAAAGGTCACCGCTTCGGTGGTGGCGTGACTGAGGCTGACGGTAAAGGTGGCCGTGCCCGCGTCTTCGTTCACCGTCACATCGTCAATGCGGATGGTCGGGGCGGTGTCGTTGTCCTGAATGGTGGTCAACTGGCTCGGGGTTTGACCGTCGGCACCGTTGGTGGTGTCGATGGCTTCAAACTGACCGGTGTCTTCCACGCTCTGGATGCTGGCGGTAAAGGTGTCGTTGTCGAAGTCCGCGTCTTCGTGGGTATCGACCGTCAAGGTAGCCGTGCTGGCACCACTGCTGATGGTGACCGTTTGCGAGCGGCCGTCGTAGTCGCTGTCTTCCGCACTGCCGTTGGTAAAGACCACGGTCACGTCGGTGTCG
>NZ_JAAQPI010000048.1 GCF_011683955.1 Pseudomaricurvus alkylphenolicus | reverse complement strand
GCAAATTGGCATGATATTCCACAAGTGATGTGGGAAATACCGAAAATTTAGGGGCGATCTAATGGCGGGAAAGTGGTCTTTTAGGCGAAGTATACTAAGCGGGGGGGGGGAATAGGGGGTTTATGCGTCTTATACTTTGAACTTCTTAAAAGCTTGGTAGTAAATCCAGTTGGGTACCCGCGGATACCTGATGATGGTAAATCAGTCTGCCCGATAATTATAACGACCAAATTCCACTTATTGTTCTAAACCACCCGCCTCAAAGCCAGATTGGAATTCACTGGGGGGACGATCAAAGTAGGCCTTAAATGCCTTGCTGAAGCTGCTTAGGTCCTGATACCCCACCTGCTCCGATACCTCTGTAACAGACTGGCCACGCTGCAGCAGGCGGCTGGCCAGCACCATTCGCTGCATCACCTGGTACTCTTTAAGCGTCATACCAAACAGGGCCTTAAAGCCTTCGCTGAGTTTGCGGCGATTAAGGCCTGACCACTGACTCAGTGCCTGAATGGTCAACGGGTCGGCGCAGTGCTTCTGGATTTGTGCTTTCACACCATGCAGGCGTTCAACTTCGGATACTCGATAGCTGGCAATATCACCCGCTGTCTTCATCTGTTGGCACAGGCTGTCCAGGGCAACGGACAGTATATTCAGCGAGGCACTTTCCGCCTGAAGCATATAGAGCGGGTTTCTATTGTTGAGTTTGGTCAGTTCACTGCCCAGGCGGTGCAGCTCATTCGTTAAAGGCACCGGGGCGAAGACGGCCTGTTCGCTGTTGGCTGTTTCAAATAGCTCAAATATACGCTCTGCATAAGCCCCCAATCGCTTCACCAAAAAACCTCGGGTAAATAACAACAGTAGTGAGCTAACAGGCTGGCCGGTACCAACTACGCCGCCGAAATCGCCCATCACGGACATGTCGTGCAAAGTCGCCTGTATTGCCTCGCTGGCCTGCTCACCTGACGTCTTTATGAGTCGTCCCTCCAGGTGGAGATTCATTGCATACCAGCCACGCCCGTAGAGCGACATGGTCGGTAACGCCTGTTCAGGCGCTTCCAGGTGATTGACCAGCAGGGCAAGTTCCGGTGAGAAAATATGGTAGTTACTTGTCCCCTTGTCCCCCAAGGGTAAAGCAAGGTAAGGCGCCTTGTTCTCCTCAGATAACTTCCCGCGCACCCATTCTGCAAGCAGCGGCCAATCGACACAGGAGGGCTGCTGTCCTGCTAGTGCATCAAGCGCTGTTTTGTCCGCTTTTGGAAGCGGGTTGTTCATTGCTTCCAGTTGGTCAAGCAGCCATTGCGTTTGATGTATTACCTGGGTTTCGAAGTCTTTCAGAGCCTGCTGATCGCTCTGGGTTTGTTGTTCAGACTTGGTGGTCATGCCAGTGCTCACCGGAGAAAGTGCCAAAATGCCAAATGGGGTGCGATTTTACCATATACTGAAATTGCTCGGTTATTTAAGCTGGTCAGATTAGTGATTTCACGAAAGGCAAAAAGGTAAACCGACATGAGAAGAGAGAGCAAAACTCTGCTGGTGACCGCGGCATTGATTCTGCCACTGGCACTGACCGCTTGCAAGAAGGCCGATATCATGGCCTCCACCACTTCGGCGCCGGCAGTATCCGTTACCGCCGCTGACTATGAGGCTGCCAATAAGCTACTGGAATCCAACACCAAGGGGCTGGTGAAAAACCAGGGCGTGGACCCCCACTGGCTTGGCACTACCGGCAAGTTCTGGTACCAGCGGGAGACGGCCACCGGCAGTGAATATGTGGTGGTTGACAGCAGTGGTGTTAAAACTCCGGCCTTTGACCACAGTGCTGTGGCAACAGCGTTAACGGCAGCACTGGCTTCGGAGGTCAGCGCAGAGAATCTTGGGCTCTCAAGCACCTCAATGGCAGACGACCTTAGCCGCCTGAAGGGCATTGCCGGTGGTAAGCAGGTTAACTGTGACCTGACAGCCTATAGCTGCTCCGCCAGTGATATAACCCCGCCGGCCCCCGGGTTGCTGCCATCCCCTGGCGGCAAGTGGGCCGCAACCACCCGCGATGACAACCTGATACTGATTGACCTGGCCAGTGGCGAAGAGCGTCAACTGACAACCGATGGCGCTCCCTATTACTCCTACGGTAAGCTGCCTGACAGCGCCTTGATCACTGTGCAAATTGCCAAGACCGGCATGAAGCTGCCGCCCTTCAGCAGTACCTTTTCACCGGATGAGCGCTTCCTGATTGTCCACCGTGTGGATGAGCGCGCCGCTGACGTGAACCCGTTTGTGGAGTGGGTGCCCACCGACGGCTCACTGCGGCCCAAGGTGTATAACGTGCGCTCTCAATTTACCGGTGACCGCAATGTGGTGAATAGCGATCTCTTTGTGTTTGATACCAACACCGGTAAGCAGGTAAAGATTGAAAAGCCCGCCGGTTACGACGCCGCTACTCTCGATGGCTCGATCCTCGGCTGGAGCCTGAAGCGTAACCAGGCCTTTATGACCCTGCAGACCCACGGCAGTAAAAAGATGGCTCTGGTTCGCATTGACCTGAACACCGGTAAATCGACTGTGGTCATTGAAGAGAGCGGCGAGACCCGTGTTACCCCCAATAGCTATATCTATAATGCGCCCAATATCCGTATCCTCAATGATGGCGACGAGGTGATCTGGTTCAGCGATCGCGGCGGTTTTGGTCACCTCTATTTATACGATGCCCAAACCGGCAAGCAGAAGGCCCGGATTACTGGTGGCAACTGGCTGGTTCAGGACATTCACCAGATCGACGAAGCCAGGCGTGAAGTCTACTTTACCGCCGGTGGCCGTGAAGCGGGTCGCGACCCCTACCTTCGCCACCTCTATAAAGCGCCCTTCGACGGTGGCGAGGTGACCCTGTTGACTGACGTCAATGCTGACCATCACTTTGCACCTGAACCGGTGCCGATGTTTGCCATGCTGTTTGGCATTGTGCCGGGCGAAAACCCCATTCAGCCGGCGCACGGCATTTTGATCGACACTTATTCTACTGTTGACCAACCCCCGGTAACTGTTCTGCGCTCCACGGAAGATGGTAGCGTGGTTGCCGAGCTGGAGACCGCCGATGCTTCAGCACTATATGCTGCAGGGTATAAGGCACCCGTTCGCAAAGCGATCAAAGCCGCCGATGGGGTAACCGATGTCTGGTCGGTTTACTACGCCCCCCAAAAAGAACTGCCAAATGGTAAACACCCGGTAGTGGATGCTGTTTACGGTGGCCCACAGGTCATTGTCGCACCCCGTAACTTTATTGAAGCCTACAGTGGTAGCAATCCACTGATGAAAAGCGCCTTAACCAAACTGGGCTTTGGCGTGGTAGTGACTGACGGCCGTGGTACACCTTTGCGATCCAACGAATTCCGCGATGCAGGTTACACTGAATTTACCCAGGTGGGCATTGATGACCATATTGCGGCTATCAAACAGTGGGCAGTTGAAAACCCGGAACTGGATACCTCTCGCGTAGGTATTCACGGCTGGTCCTGGGGGGGGACTTTTACCGCCCAGGCAATGTTGAGTCGTCCGGAGTTTTACGATGTGGGCCTGACCGGTGCTGGCGTTTACGATTACGCCGCACTTTACCCTGGCTTTGAGAATATGACCGGCGTGCCCGTGTATAAAGACGGCTCCATCTACCGCAGCTCACCAGACGAAAAGCCCGCAAACTGGGACAAACTGGATATCACGGCTATGGCAGAAAACCTGCAGGGGAAGATGATGATTATTTACGGTGATATGGATGAGAATGTGCCGCCCAGCCAGGCCTTCCGTTTGGTGGATGCGCTGGTCAAGGCCAATAAACCCTATGACCTGCTGCACCTGCCCAACCAAACCCACAGCAGTGCTCTGCTTAACCCCTTCACGATTCAGCGCCACTTGGATTACTACGTGGAGCATCTGTTGGGTATGGAGCCGCCAGCGGGTTATAGCATTAATCTAAAATAACTGATTGAGTGTGTCTGTCAGTTATACCCAAGAAGCCAATGAAGCTTGAGGTTAGATTAATATTCTGCCGCCGAGAACGCTGTCACTATTAATTGCGGCAACAGGTAGCAGTTGCTCCAGAAGAAAGTCTGAAGTCAATCTTTTTCCTTCCGTTTTGAAGGCCAATTGCGCAAAAACTCAAACTTAAGCTTCTC
>NZ_JAAQPI010000047.1 GCF_011683955.1 Pseudomaricurvus alkylphenolicus | reverse complement strand
CTGAACGGCGAAGACGACAACGAGCTGGGTACCACCGCTGTTAAGAAGCTGGTTGAGACTCTGGACTCTTACATCCCTGAGCCTGAGCGTGCGATCGACGGTGCCTTCATTATGCCGATCGAAGACGTATTCTCCATCCAGGGTCGTGGTACCGTTGTTACCGGTCGTGTTGAGCGCGGTATCGTCAAGGTTGGTGAAGAAATCGAAATCGTTGGTATCAAAGACACCACCACTACCACCTGTACTGGTGTAGAGATGTTCCGCAAGCTGCTGGACGAAGGTCGTGCCGGTGAGAACGTTGGTGTTCTGCTGCGTGGTACCAAGCGTGACGAGGTTGAGCGTGGTCAGGTACTGGCTAAGCCCGGTTCTATCACTCCTCACACCAAGTTCGAAGGTGAGGTTTACGTACTGTCCAAGGATGAAGGTGGTCGCCACACTCCATTCTTCAAGGGCTACCGTCCTCAGTTCTACTTCCGTACCACTGACGTGACCGGCGCTTGTGAGCTGCCGGAAGGCGTAGAAATGGTAATGCCTGGTGACAACATCCAGATGACCGTTACCCTGATCTGCCCGATTGCGATGGACGAAGGTCTGCGCTTCGCGATCCGTGAAGGTGGTCGTACCGTGGGTGCAGGTGTTGTATCTAAAATCATTGAGTGATCCTCTTTGATTGATACATAAAAAAGGCCGCTTAAGCGGCCTTTTTTGTTTTAATCCAATACTGCTTTTGCCGATCTGGTCATGACCCTAGTGAGGCACCAATTCGCTTAGTTGATATTCTCTGTCTGGGCACCTCCTGCCACGACTAAATCTCTTTTTTCCTCATCCCGTCGTAAATCTGTTTTTGGCGTCAGAATTCGCCAATCCGTTAGTATCTACTATGCTTGTAGGGCCTTTAAATAAAAGGCTTAGCGTGTTTATTGCGCTGTTGTTCCTGATATTAGGATGCAATTTAGACAAATGTCCTAAGTGGATGATTTGTAGCCAGTATTTGTTATGATGAAATTCCAGAATCCCCATTGAGAAGAACGACAAAATACAAAAATCCGGGGGTGTATTTCTGGCGAAATTGCCTTGAGGGTGGGCAGTCATTGGAGATCAAGGACGGAGTGTGATGAAGATTCATGGTTTAAGAAGTTATCGATTCCCCAATGCCTATCAATCAGCGGTGTATCACGCACGCCCCAGGACTGAAACTTCCCAGATATGAGGTCAACAGCGCTTGGTACGCTGGCGAGTGAAGAGTCGATATTCTCTTCTTTCTAACATAAAAAATGGCACCTGAATTCAGAGAGAACAACCGGAATGTTCGAGAAAAAAAGACTTGCCAGACTTATTCAAAACGAGCTCTATAAAGTCGAGAGTTTAGAACCTCGAGTAATGTTATCGGGTGATCCGGTACTGGGAGCCGCGCATGTTGCCCTCTTCAAAGACCTGCAAAACGAAAACACTGAACCCTCTCTGACGACTGGTGCGCACCATCAGTATGCTGATGATGCCGCAGCTTACTCAAAAACAGAACTTGAACCTCCCGTACCCTTTTCTCCAGAGGCAGAGCTTGACCTTGCTGCTCAACCTGTGAATCAGGCCTCAATGGAGTCTCTGCTCGTTATTGATTCCGGTGAGGCTTTGGGGGGCAGTGGTGATCTGGGTATCGGGCTGATTAATAGCGGAACTGTTGCACCAGGTAATTCCCCGGGTGAGCAGACTGTATCTTCGTTTCTACAGACAGGTGAAGGCACCCTGGAGGTAGAAATCGGCGGCTATGAAGTCGGGGTGGAGTACGACAGGCTTAACGTAGAGGGATTGGCTGACCTCGATGGGGCATTATCGATCTCTCTGATTAACGGTTTCACTCCGCAGGTTGGCGATTCCTTCGAAATCCTCACATTTGGGTCTGTTTCTGGCACATTCGACAACGTACTTGGTTCCTATGGGTTTGGAGCGGACTCAGATTATTATTTTGAAATTATCGAGCGGGAAGATCGAATTGAGCTGGTTGTAAGAGAGCTGCTGATTGGCGAGGGACTGTCTCTACTAAGTGAAAATTTTGCCGACTTTGATGCTCTCGGCAACCTGTTCAATCATGACTATTTTGGAGTAGAGCCGGGCTCTTTGGAGTTTGACGGAACTCTACAGCTATCAGATTCCTTTTATCTCAGTGGTGGCTTTTCATTTGGACTGGACTCTGAAGCCACTTCGGTAATGCTCAGCGACGGCGAAGCTGTCTTGGTTGATATCTGGACACTGGGAACTCGTGATGCCGAAGCCTACTTGGGACCGAATGGACCCGCAGGTAGTGATGGCAGCTTCGGCCTGTCTTTTTCAGATGTTGATCTTGGATTTGCGCTTTTTAATGCCAGTGACTTTGCGGATGAGCGCAGCTGGATATCCACAACTGGCAGTATAGGTTCGGCGGCATTCGACGGCCTTGATGGTCTTAGCATGTCGACAAGCGACTTTATGCTGGACTTCAGCCTGGGCTTCGGAGTTGATGGCTTGGGCGTCGAAAATAATCTGGTCATCGACTTGTCAGCCAGCCCATTGACTATTAGTGACAGTTTCGGTGAGTTAGCGCAGTTTGATGACGACGGTACCCTGGGTGAACGTCTACGCGTGGGCGGTAACGCGACTTTCGATGTAGGTGGTTTCAGTCTTAATGGAGATTTCTGGTTCTCTAAAGACGACACAATGCTTCAGGCCGCAGGCCAAAACGTGTCAGCAACGTTGTCCGCTGCTGGAGTTGATGTCGGGGTCACCGGTGCCAATTTTGGACTCCTGTTGAGTGACAGTGGCACGGCGATGGAGGCGAGCGGAAACTTGCAGCTGAGCGGCGCGGACTTTGCGTCTGCAACGGCAGATTCCGTGTTTATTCAGTACAACGATTCTGGTGTCGACTATACCAACTACGAGCTGACTATTGCGGACCAGACCTACACCTTTGGTGACCTGGCGGCCATCGCTCTGCAAGAGGTCAGCGTTAGCGGTTTACAGGCCAATCTTGCTGGTGTTTTCAGCATTTCCGGCGATTTCGGATTTCGCCAGGATGGAAGTGTCAATGAGCTCCAGGTTGTGGCCAATGATGCCACCATTCTGCTGGGTGCAGGTGAGCATCAGATTGGTGTATCTGATGCGTCGTTGGGGTTGTTAATCAAAGAGGACGGCCGCGCTCTGGAGGCTTCAGGTGCTGCGATAGTTGAGCTTGGAGATGATGTTGAACTATTGGCAGACAACTCATTAATTGTCTGGAATGAAACCGGCGTTGATCTTGCGGGTGTTTCACTGACGGCCGGCGAGCTTTCTCACACGTTTACAGATTTAACAGCCTCCAGTACTGCCCAAGAAGTTCGGCTGTCGGGCGCAACGATGAGTGTGTCCGATATGTTTCATGCTTCGGGCAATCTCGCGTTTAGAGCGGGCACCGATCAGGTAACGTTGGACGATAGTAGTCTAGTGGAAGTAGACATACTTACTGTTGGAAGCAGCGACCTTGATGCCTTTGTGGGACTCAATGGAGGTACCGCTGAAGCACTGGGACTAACATTATCTGGGGCCGAGTTTGCTCTGGCGCTGCTGAGTGATCGGTCGGACAGCTCTCGTCAGTGGGCTGCTTTGCAGGCCAGTGCTGATGCGGCGACTTTTGCAGGCAGCGATGCTCTGACGTTATCTGCTGATACGCTTGACGTGGAGATCAACCTTGCCGACGACACTGGGCGTCTGGTGGACTTCGGCGACCAGAATGTCGTCGTTAATACGGGAGTCACTGAGACCTTCACTCTGGATATGAGTGGGGATGAAGGTGAGCTTCTTCGGGCGTCGGGCAACCTTGATGTCGAAGTGTCTGAGTTTTTCAGTGCAAGTGGGGGCTTTGCTCTGGAGAAATATAGCGGCCAGGTAATGCTCGAAGATGGCTCATCGGTTGAGGCTGATATTTTAACAATCGGTAGTCTCGACGTCTCGGCATTCGTAGGGGCGAATGGCAACAGTGAGGATGCCCAGGGTTTTCAGCTGGGTGGTGTAGATCTGGCGCTGGCTCTGCTTGTTGACCAGACTGATGGTGCGCGCCAGTGGGCAAGCGTACAGGCCGAGGCGGATAGTGCGGCTTTTGTCGGGGTTGATGACCTCACCATCGGTGGTGACACCATGAGCGTGAGCCTTAACCTGGCCTCGAACGATGGTTTGGTGGTGGACTACGCGGCCCAGAGTCTGGACGTGTCCACCGGTCCGGACAGCAGTATCACACTGACGATGGACGGCAGCGACGGCGAGTTGCTGAGAGCGTCGGGTAATCTGGACATCAACGTCGCTGATTTTTTCAGTGTTAATGGCGGTTTTGCTTTCGAGAAGGCCAGCGAACAGATCACGCTGGACGATGGTTC
>NZ_JAAQPI010000046.1 GCF_011683955.1 Pseudomaricurvus alkylphenolicus | reverse complement strand
GTGGTGGTTTTGCGTTGCTCAAATCGAGCCGCCAGATGACCTTGTCGGATGGCGCCCAGGTGGACACCGATCTGCTGACCTTGGGAGCCAATGACGCGGCCGCGTTTGTGGGCGTCAATGGGGGCAGTGAGAATGCCACCGGTTTTGAGCTCAGTGGCGTGGATCTGGCGGTGGCTCTGATCACTGATCAAAACGATGGTGCGCGCCAATGGGCAAGCGTACAGGCCGAGGCGGATAGTGCGGCTTTTGTCGGGGTTGAGGATCTCACCATCGGCGGTGACACCATGAGCGTGAGCCTTAACCTGGCGTCGACCGATGGTTTGGTGGTGGACTACGCGGCACAGAGTCTGGAGGTCTCCACCGGTCCGGACAGCAGCATCACACTGACGATGGACGGCAGTGACGGCGAGTTGCTGAGAGCGTCGGGTCATGCTGAGTTTGATGTATTCGGTCTGGTGAGTGCTGAAGGCAGCTTTGGTGTCGAAAGAGCCAGCCAAACCGTCGCTCTTACCGACGGCTCTTCCGTTGAAACGGACATCCTCTCCATTGGTTTAAGCAACGGCGCCGCCTTTGCCGGGTACGATCAAGGCACCGAGTCCGAAGACGATGACATCGGCTTGCGCCTGCAGGAAGTTGATCTCGCGCTGGCGTTGTTTAACGACCAGACCGGTGGTCGTAACTGGACGGCGGTGCAGGCTGCGGTTGGCAGTGCCGACGTGGTAGGCATTGACGGTGTCACCATGGCGGTCGATACCGTCGCGATTGAAGTGAACAAAGAAGCCGCGGACGGCTCCTTGATCGATTTCCAGGACGCCACCGATCTTGAGGTGGTGGTGGGGCCCGACACCACGGTTCAGTTTGACTTGGCCGACGACAAAGGCGATTACCTGCAAATCACCGGTAACGCTGAATTTGATTTGTTTGGTTTGGTCAAAGCCTCCGGCGGCTTTGGTGTCGAAAAAGCCAGCCAAACCGTCACTCTCACGGACGGCTCGTCGGTTGAGACCGAACTGTTAACGATCGGCCTGAGCAACGGCGCCGCGTTTGCCGGGTACGATCAGGGCACCGAGTCCGAAGACGACGACATCGGTCTGCGTCTGCAGGAAGTTGATCTCGCGCTGGCGTTGTTTAACGATCAAGTCGGTGGTCGCAACTGGACGGCGGTGCAGGGCAGCGTCGCCAGTGCGGAAGTCGTCGGTATCGACGGTGTCACCATGGCGGTGGACACCGTCGCGATTGAAGTTAATAAGGAAGCCGTCGACGGCAGTCTGATCGACTTCCAGGACGCCACCGATCTTGAGGTGGTGGTGGGTCCCGACACCACGGTTCAGTTTGACTTGGCCGACGACAAGGGCGATTACCTGCAAATCACGGGTAACGCCGAGTTTGATTTGTTTGGTCTGGTCAAAGCCTCCGGCGGCTTTGGTGTCGAAAAAGCCAGCCAAACCGTCACTCTCACGGACGGCTCGTCGGTTGAGACCGATATGTTAACGATCGGCCTGAGTAATGGCGCGGCCTTTGCCGGGTACGACCAAGGCACCGAGTCCGAAGACGACGACATCGGCTTGCGTCTGCAGGAAGTCGACTTGGCACTCGCCTTGTTTAACGACCAGACCGGCGGTCGCAACTGGACGGCGGTGCAGGGCAGCGTCGCCAGTGCGGAAGTCGTCGGTATCGACGGTGTCACCATGGCGGTGGACACCGTCGCGATTGAAGTTAATAAGGAAGCCGTCGACGGCAGTCTGATCGACTTCCAGGACGCCACCGATCTTGAGGTGGTGGTGGGGCCCGACAGCACGGTTCAGTTCGATTTGGCGGACGACAAGGGCGATTACCTGCAGATTACCGGTAATGCCGAGTTTGATTTGTTTGGTTTGGTCAAAGCCTCCGGCGGCTTCGGCGTCGAGAAAGCGTCTCAGACCGTGGTGTTGACCGACGGCAGTTCGGTCGAAACCGATATCCTCACCATCGGCCTAAGCAACGGCGCCGCCTTTGCCGGTTACGATCAGGGCACCGACGCTGAAGACGACGACATCGGCTTGCGCCTGCAGGAAGTTGATCTCGCGCTGGCGCTGTTTAACGACCAGACCGGCGGTCGCAACTGGACGGCGGTGCAGGGCAGCGTCGCCAGTGCGGAAGTCGTCGGTATCGACGGCGTCACCATGGCGGTGGATACCGTCGCGATTGAAGTCAATAAAGAAGCGGCCGACGGCAGTCTGATCGACTTCCAAGACGCCACCGATCTGGAGGTGGTGGTGGGGCCCGACACCACGGTTCAGTTTGATTTGGCCGATGACAAAGGTGATTACCTGCAGATTACCGGTAATGCCGAGTTTGATTTGTTTGGTCTGGTCAAAGCCTCCGGCGGCTTTGGTGTCGAAAAAGCCAGCCAAACCGTCACTCTCACGGATGGCTCGTCGGTTGAGACCGAACTGTTAACGATCGGCCTGAGTAATGGCGCGGCCTTTGCCGGGTACGACCAAGGCACCGAGTCCGAAGACGACGACATCGGCTTGCGTCTGCAGGAAGTCGACTTGGCACTCGCCTTGTTTAACGACCAGACCGGCGGTCGTAACTGGACGGCGGTGCAGGGCAGCGTCGCCAGTGCGGAAGTCGTCGGTATCGACGGCGTCACCATGGCGGTCGATACCGTCGCCATCGAGGTGAACAAAGAAGCCGCCGACGGCTCCTTGATTGACTTCCAGGACGCCACCGATCTTGAGGTGGTGGTGGGGCCCGACACCACGGTTCAGTTTGACTTGGCCGATGACAAAGGCGATTACCTGCAAATCACGGGTAATGCCGAGTTTGATTTGTTTGGTCTGGTCAAAGCTTCCGGCGGCTTCGGTGTCGAAAAAGCCAGCCAAACCGTCACTCTCACGGACGGCTCGTCGGTTGAGACCGAACTGTTAACGATCGGCCTGAGCAACGGCGCCGCGTTTGCCGGTTACGATCAGGGCACCGACGCTGAAGACGACGACATCGGCTTGCGCCTGCAGGAAGTTGATCTCGCGCTGGCGTTGTTTAACGACCAGACCGGCGGTCGCAACTGGACGGCGGTGCAGGCTGCGGTCGGCAGCGCCGAGGTGGTGGGCATTGACGGTGTCACCATGGCGGTCGATACCGTCGCGATTGAAGTCAATAAAGAAGCGGCCGATGGCTCCTTGATCGACTTCCAAGACGCCACCGATCTCAATGTGGTGGTGGGCCCCGACACCACGGTTCAGTTCGATTTGGCCGACGACAAAGGCGATTACCTGCAGATTACCGGTAATGCCGAGTTTGATTTGTTTGGTCTGGTCAAAGCCTCCGGCGGCTTCGGTGTCGAAAAAGCCAGCCAAACCGTCACTCTCACGGACGGCTCGTCGGTTGAGACCGAACTGTTAACGATCGGCCTGAGCAACGGCGCGGCCTTTGCCGGTTACGATCAAGGCACCGACGCTGAAGACGATGACATCGGTCTGCGTCTGCAGGAAGTTGATCTCGCGCTGGCGTTGTTTAACGATCAAGTCGGTGGTCGCAACTGGACGGCGGTGCAGGGTGCGGTGGGCAGTGCCGCGGTGGTGGGCATCGAGGGTGTCACCATGGCGGTCGATACCGTCGCGATTGAAGTCAATAAAGAAGCGGCCGACGGCAGTTTAATCGACTTCCAAGATGCCACCGATTTGGATGTGGTGGTGGGTCCCGACACCACGGTTCAGTTTGACTTGGCCGACGACAAAGGCGATTACCTGCAAATCACGGGTAACGCCGAGTTTGATTTGTTTGGTCTGGTCAAAGCCTCCGGCGGCTTTGGTGTTGAGAAAGCCTCGCAGACCGTGGTGTTAACCGACGGCAGTTCGGTCGAAACGGACATCCTCACCATTGGTTTAAGTAACGGCGCGGCCTTTGCGGGTTACGATCAAGGCACCGACGCTGAAGACGACGACATTGGTTTGCGTCTGCAAGAGGTGGACCTCGCGCTGGCGTTGTTTAACGATCAAGTCGGTGGTCGCAACTGGACGGCGGTGCAGGGCAGCGTCGCCAGTGCGGAAGTCGTCGGTATCGACGGTGTCACCATGGCGGTCGATACCGTTGCCATCGAGGTGAACAAAGAAGCCACCGACGGCAGTTTGATCGACTTCCAAGACGCCACCGATCTTGAGGTGGTGGTGGGTCCCGACACCACGGTTCAGTTTGATCTCGCCGACGACAAAGGCGATTACCTACAGATTACCGGTAACGCCGAGTTTGATTTGTTTGGTCTGGTCAAAGCCTCCGGCGGCTTCGGTGTCGAAAAAGCCAGCCAAACCGTCACTCTTACCGACGGCTCTTCCATCGAGACAGACATCCTCACCATTGGTTTAAGCAACGGCGCGGCCTTTGCCGGTTACGATCAAGGTACCGACGCTGAGGACGATGACATCGGTCTGCGTCTGCAAGAGGTGGATCTCGCGCTGGCGTTGTTTAACGATCAGGTCGGTGGTCGCAATTGGACGGCGGTGCAGGCTACGGTGGGCAGTGCCGGGGTGGTGGGCATCGAGGGTGTCACCATGGCCGTCGATACCGTCGCCATCGAAATTAATAAGGAAGCCGTCGACGGTTCGCTGATTGATTTCCAGGACGCCACCGATCTTGAGGTGGTGGTGGGGCCCGACACCACGGTCCAATTCGATTTGGCGGACGACAAAGGCGATTACCTGCAAATCACGGGTAACGCTGAGTTTGATTTGTTTGGTTTGGTGAAAGCCTCTGGCGACTTCGGTGTCGAGAAATCCAGCCAGTCCGTGATTCTGACGGACGGCTCCACCGTGCAGGCTGACCTGTTGACAATCGGGTTGAGCAACGGCGCCGCCTTTGCCGGTTACGACCAGGGCACCGAGTCCGAAGACGACGACATCGGTCTGCAACTGCAAGAAGTCGATCTCGCCCTGGCGCTGTTTGGCGAGCAGGGCGGTACCCGCAACTGGACGGCGGTGCAAGCCGGCGTCGGCAGCGCCGGTATTGTGGGCATCGACGGTGTCACGATGGCAGTGAACAGCGTCGCCATTGAAGTGAACCAGGCGGCCCTGGATGGCAGTCTGATCGACTTCCAGGACGCCACCGATTTGGATGTGGTCGTTGGGCCGGACGCGAGTGTGCATTTTGACCTGGCCGACGACAAAGGCGAGTACCTGCAAGTCACTGGCAGCGCCGAGTTCGATCTGTTTGGTCTGGTCAAAGCCTCCGGCGACTTCGGTGTTGAGAAATCCAGCCAGTCCGTGATTCTGACGGATGGCTCCACTGTGCAGGCTGACCTGTTGACGATCGGATTGAGCAACGGCGCCGCCTTTGCCGGTTACGACCAGGGCACCGAGTCCGAAGACGACGACATCGGTCTGCAACTGCAAGAAGTCGATCTCGCCCTGGCGCTGTTTGGCGAGCAGGGCGGTACCCGCA
>NZ_JAAQPI010000045.1 GCF_011683955.1 Pseudomaricurvus alkylphenolicus | reverse complement strand
TGGTGGCAACAGCTTCTTAAGTACCGCTTCTTTCCTTTCTGGTGAATAGTGTTTCACTCATTCCTCATCAGCCCCCTGTTCAAGTTTTCAACAATTTAGGGGGTGACATCTATCCTGACACAGGGGGGGACAGATGCACTGAGTCGAAGGTGACGAATAAAAATTAAAGAGATTCTATGAAAACTATTCAATTTTTTACGGAAAATAATTCATAAATCTTACAAACTTCAAGTTGAATTAACTTGAAGTTTAAATTATTTATTTCTGGGAAAGTAGTAAAGGTGCCTTAGGTTTAAGTCATAAAAAACCGCTGAGGAGCGGTTTTTTATGGGGCAAACTGATCTGTAGCAGTGTGGAGTTTCTTAGTAAAACGACTCAGGGCTGCTGACTGAACTCCAATAACGGTTGGCCCGGTACAGCGTCGATGAAGATCCCCGCCTTGCTCTCGCGATAGGTGATACCCCCATTAGCGAAAAACGCTTTTGTTGTCGCAAGATCCGCTACTTCCATGCCGATAACATAAACATCTGGCAAATGTGCAGGCAACTGGCCGTAGCGCGCTTTCGCCTCATCTGCCTCCATTGCTGTGAGAGTTGTGCCAGTCAATTGCCACTGGGCGTTTGTTGTTGAGGCGGTATTGGGAGCGGCACCGTAGAATGCACTAAACGACTTTACAGCATCTTCCAGTGCTCCGTTGGGTGTGACATACGTGAGCGAGCGCAGGGCGACTGTACCATTAGCATGAGATGTCAGCTCCGGGTGCTGGTATTCACGAGTGTGTTCGTAATTTACAGCGCCCATAAGCAGGTTCAAACCGGCATCGATTGACATGGCACCTTGAATCGTCTGCGCAGGAATGCCTTCGCGTGCCTCCATCGGCAAGACAAAGGATTGAATGAATGTCTCGATTTTATCGAGGTCTGCGAGAAAGCCTGGGTAATCCCGGCAACCATTCATGATTAACGCTGCCCCCTCACCCTGCAAATAATCATACATGGGCGAGTCTTGAGTCGCATGGGACAGCTCGAGATAGTTGGCGCATTCGTCGGTAGAGGCGGGAAAGCTGACAGTGGCCGACCCACCCTCACCGTTACCACCCATATCGGCATGGTAGCGGGCATCACGGACTGTGAAGCCCAGGGTTTGATAGTGTTTTACTGCCTCACTTAAGGGGCGGCAACGAATCATTACGTGATCTATATCGATGATTGCGGGGTGCATGTTAGTCTTCTCCTTTGTCTATTCCGCACCAACTGGCGGCAAACAAGGCAATGGCTTTCGTTACCTGTCGCAGTGACTCTAGCTCAACACACTCATCGATGCCGTGAATGCGCTGGGCTTTGGGACCATACATCAAGGCTGGGGTTTTGGCGTAATTACCAAAGAAGCGACAGTCGCTGCCAGCAGGAGATACAATTGGTTGTAGCGGGATTTCTGACGTTTGCTCATGGGCTGCAATCAGACAGTCGCGGAAGTCATCACAGGGCTGGAGAACGTATCCTTCTGCCATCAATCCCGGGTAAGAGACTACTGGGGGAGTGTCGGTAAGACCCAGCTCTTCTGCGGCTTTAGCAACTTCCCGTTCAATCTCAAGCTTGGCATCTTCCAGGCTCTGGCCAGGAAGTACACCACAGCGGAATTCAAAGTTACAGCGTGAAGGAACACTCGAAGGCCAATCGCCGCCATTGATGGTACCTATAACAAAATTCACCGGATTGATCTCGGCAGTTAAAGGCGGGTATTCCGCTGATCGCGCGTTCCAGCGATCCTTCAATAGTTTCACTCTATCCCAAATCTTGTAAGCGGCTTCAATGGCATTGTGACCAGTTTCAAGCATAGCCCCAGCATGCGCAGGTATACCGTCTACCTGAACGCCGACCCACATGATCCCCACTTGCGCCAGGGGTAAGTAGCCATGGGCGGGCTCGCTGATCAGTACGGCATCGGCCTTGCCACCTGCAGCGACACAGGCCAATGCTCCGTGACCCGTGCACTCTTCTTCGATGACCGATTGCAAGCGGATATCGCCTTGAAGGGAAACTCCGGCTTTGTTAAGAGCGCGCACAGCATAAACATTTGCCGCCAGCCCCGCTTTCATATCCCCGCTACCACGACCATAAAGCCAACCATCCTTCACATAGGGGTCGAAGGGCGCGCGGGTCCAGCGATCGCTAGTCTCCGCCGGCACTACATCGATATGGCCGTTGAGCACCAAAGAGCGACCGCCACCGCTGCCCGCTTTGTGTCCAAGCACGTTGTAGGAGCCCTCAACTACTGCAGCGGTACGAGGTGCTTCCGGTACGCTATTCAAGAGCTCCTCGGTAACCTGTTGTCGCATAGGGTTCAGGTTAGCTTCCGCCAAGTTGGCGTACATTACTTCCTGAGCCCCCTGTTCTTTACCCCAGAGCGAAGGCTCACGAACAAGATTACTCAGAAATTCAACTTGTGCATCAAACGCTTTATCAACCTCAGCTAAAATACGGCTTTCGATTTCTTGATCAAGTCCTGTACTCATTATGCTACTCCGCTAATTCCTTAGTTGGAAATCTCGTCTAAGACCCTGTCGGCTACGGCCATGGTTTCTTCCCGATGCTCGTCCGTATGGGCCAGGGTTACATTCCAGCGTTTCAAAGGGTTGCAGGACGTAATCTGGCCTGCTGCCATCATTGCACTGCGGAAAGCGGTATCCATTGCAGCGTCGTTTCCGAGTAAGTCCTCATAGGAATGCTTCTCACCTTTGAAGAATTCCAACAGCCAGACTGATCCGTACCCGGCCGACTGGGCTTTCAGGTCGTATTTGGCGACTAGTCGATCGAGGTCTTCCCGGTAACGGGCACCTAGCCCGTAGAGTTTGTCATAGGCGCCAGGGGCTTCCAGCTGCTCAATGGTCGCCAGTGCCGCTGCTGCCATTACCGGATGACCGTTATAGGTGCCAGCCAGGAATACGTTGCCATTGGGCTTGGAGCGGAAGTGAGACATCAGTTCTTCTTTCCCAACTAATGCCGCAATAGGGTAGCCATTTCCCATCGCCTTACCAAAGGCTGCTAGGTGCGGCGTTACACCGGTTATTGCCTGATAGCCACCAAGGGAATGACGGAAGCCTGCGATGACCTCATCGAAGATTAATACCGCACCGTTGCGCTCACAAATAGCTTTCAGTTGTTGCAAAAACTCAGTAGTTGCAGGCAGGCTACCTACATTATGTAGTACCGTCTCAATAATAACCGCTGCAATCTCTTCGCCTTGCTCGGAGAAGATAGCTTCCATCATGGCTGTATCGTTGTAGCGGGCCACAATCGTGTCCTGCAACACGCTTGGGTGCATGCCGGCAGAAAGAGGGTCCTGGTGTCCCACCAGCTCGGCGCTACTGCCCACGTTCAGGGCCACCGCGTCGTGCCAGCCGTGGTAGGCCCCCTGGAATTTAACAATCTTGCGTCGACCAGTTGCTGCGCGCGCGAGGCGAAGGGCGTGAAAAGTCGCCTCGGATCCACTGTTACAGAACGCCACCTGGTCGGCACTGGGGATAATCTGCACCAGTTTTTCCGCTAATTCTACTTCGAGGTCTGTGCCCCCTAGACCAATCAGGCCGATCTTGCTTGCAGCATCGGCCACGCGGTCGGCAATTTGCTCGTCGGCGTGACCGATAATGGTCGCACCAAAGGCGCAGTTGTAGTCGATATAGCGTTTGCCGTCCACATCCCAAAGTTCCGCTCCCTGAGCTCGCTCAAAGTAAATAGGGGCGGTCTGTAACCGGTTTACACTGGCAACACCGTCAGGCATGACCTTTCGGGCTTGATCAAGAATCTTCTGGGTGGTGTTCATCGATTGACTCCGACTGATAAAATTTAGGTTATCCTATTGTTGAGAGTGCTGTCTGTCTAATATCAATTTGGCTTTAAGTGATAGTCTATTGTTATCGTTTGGGGGCGTGGATAGGCTAGGAGGGGAGAAAAGCCCGATTAAGAGGGCTCGTTTCAATATCTGATTTTTTGCAGCGCTGTCTTTCGATAAGTCTGTAGACTGATGTTGTGTAGTATATAAATGCTGCTCAAGCGTTGGGTCGGATTAATTGTGGAGCAGATACTCCTTGAACTGTAAAGATGCGGGGTTTAGCGCGTTTTTTCTCCATATTAATGCTGTTTGAACATACATTTCATTGTCTTTAAAAGGAATTGCTGCAACGTCATCCCGACCGGCAGACAATGAGTTATCAGTGACTACCGAACAGCCCACCCCAGAGGCTACCAGATTAGAAATCATGGCAGTTGGGTAGATTCCCTGTCGAAAGGTCAGATCGGGTCTTACCGAGCCAAGAGCGCGCATCACCTGGACATAAAATCCGCTTTCGGGGCGTAATGCCCCAACAATCACCTCTCTGCCTTTGATGTCCTGTGGTTTGACGCTTTTACGTTTTGCCAGCGGGTCATCAGATGCAACCAAAAGCTTGAGGGGCATATGTTCCAGTGGTGCGCTCTCTAGGTCTGTCAGGTGCGGTGGTAGTGGCGGCATCACGCAAGCAATGTCCAGCTCTCCTCGCGCGACTTGTTCTGCGATGGTGGGGCTGTAATCTTGAGCTAGGTGCATTTGAACTTGGGGGTTGTTCTTTAGGAAAGAAGCGATCTTGTCCGGCAGCCATCCGTATTGATTGTCGTCGGTATACCCCAGGCGGACTTCCCCTGCTCTGCCGGAGCTGAGGTCCGATACTACGGCCATGGCATCCTGAGTACGGAACAGAATGTCTTTGGCTCGCTCCACTAGTTCAACCCCTTCGGGAGTGGGCTTCATGCCTCGGGTAAGGCGTATAAACAGTTTAACGTTTAGTTCCGATTCCAGTTCATGTACCGCGCGGGTTAATGATGGCTGGGATATGTGAAGCCGTGTTGCTGCAGAGCGCATAGAGCCCTCTTCGGCGATGGCGATAATCATCTCGAGTTGACGAAGTGAAATTCTCATATATTAACTTATACCTTAAAGCTATCACAGACCCTTCAACCGATAGTAAGCAATAGTTTATATGTTGTCTGTATCATGGGGCAACTACCTTGTATATATAGAAAGATATTTCGGTACGTTGCAAATGGCCTGTTGCTGCGAGCTATCCGTGTTCGGTGTGGTTAGGGATTTTGTCGTAAAGTTAATTTCTGTCTGAGATTTTGATTGGATGGTCTAACTTCCTAATTCGCCATGTAATAGTATACTTCTGCGGAATTTTTCGGCGCTCCCGTACGTTTTTTCGTTTGAGATTTCTTTATCATTCGTATCGACTCGATTCCGGCGAAAGTGCGTTGAATAAAGATCCATTACCGTACCTAGGTTCAGCCACCCTTCATGGGGTTTGATATAGGTGATATCCGTTACCCACGCCTGATTAGGTTGTATTGGGTTAAACTGCCAGCTCAACACAATTAGGTGTTCAGCATGCTGCTCGCCGTTTCGGGGCCTAGGCTTACGATAGCCAAATTGAGCCTCAAGGCCTGCAAGCCCCATCAATCTATGTTCTCGATTAACTCCGTAGTGTTCACTAGAAGCCCTGAGGTCTCGGTGAATCTTGCGATACCCATAGGCATTCCAGGCTCTAGCCAATACTATTTAACTAGCCCTGTCAGACGCTCATCTTCCTTGTGGCGTGCAGATTTAGGACTGTTCCTCTAGGTATGGTGCCCACTAGGATGAACATCCAGCATGCGACACAGCTACGTACTGACTGGCTGCCGTGAAGTTCTCGAATAAAGGCGTACCTTACTCGGAGTGGCTTGCATAGTACGCCACGGCTTTTTTAATGGGTCACGCTCTTCTTCAGTTCGTCGAAGCTGGGCACGCAATTTTAAAATTTTGCCCTTTGCTTCCAGTAATTCAGACTTATCCTCGTCTGATTTCTCCGGCTTAACTCGTTTTACCCATTTGTAAAGACTATGTGCAGAAACGCCCAACCGTGCTGAGACTTCATCTATAGAAAGTCCATTCTCCTGGACCTGGCGCACCGCCTCGTCTTTAAATTCAGGTGAATATCGTTGATTGCTCATTCCATTCCCTCCTGCGCTCATCGAATAGCTCGAATTCTTCTACAATGCCGGGGGAAGTCCAAGAATAGTGCGAACTTGTCTACGATACTGGGGGACGTTCAATATCTAACTGAAAGGTGTCTAAGAAACTAGTGGCGATTCAATGGTCTTTCCTGTCTACTTGTAGTCAAAATTGAAGAGAAGGCACAATTCCCCTCGACTAGTTTCTCAACAAATGAGGCTAGTCGAGGGAGGGCAGCACTCTACTATTTTTCAGGAGAGTAGAGTTAAGTTTTCAGATGTATATATTCTCGAGAATGGATTGCTTTACGTTACTAGCTTGTATTTAACGGATCGGTTATTTTTTGTAGTTCACTTCCAGTTCATTACTTATTGGTTTTTTCGCAAGCTCGTAGTCGGGATTATAGGTAGCCAGGTTGTGAACACCTATAGCTGCACCTGCCAGCCAGCCGCCAATAACCCGCCGAGAACGCTGTCACTATTAATTGCGGCAACAGGTAGCAGTTGCTCCAGAAGAAAGTCTGAAGTCAATCTTTTTCCTTCCGTTTTGAAGGCCAATTGCGCAAAAACTCAAACTTAAGCTTCTC
>NZ_JAAQPI010000044.1 GCF_011683955.1 Pseudomaricurvus alkylphenolicus | reverse complement strand
AATTCGGGTGAGTGGTTACGACGTGGTCGTCTAGCCATGGTAAATCTCCTGTTCATGGGCACTACCGTGCCCTAAATCAGGCGAAGATTCCACTTATGGAGCTGTCCATATTTCCGGGGCCGGCTCTCATCGCCACTTCGTGGCTGGACAGCCTAAAGCGCGCTTCGCGCACGGCTGCCGGTTATAATAGCGTTAAATGATTACGGAAGAATCATGATTGGATGGTTAATAATAATTTCAGGATTTGCTGCAAGCCTTTACTTTACACTAGTGATCGCGGCTGGGATGTTTAATGTTCAGGTGATTTTTGGCTTTCTAACCGTTGGATTTTTCATGGCTGCATTTATGAAATCCTTCGGAGCCTTGCCAACCACAAGCGGCGGTGGTTTCTGGGATGGCGGTGGCGGAGGAGATGGAGGCGGCGGTTGTGGTGGCGATGGAGGGTGTTAGTTTGCCAAGCATCACATTTAACAAGCCGCTTAAACACGTTACGGCCGCGAAAAGCGCGGCCTCCACTGGACTCGCTACACTACGTTTCGCTTGCCGTTTAGCGGAGCGTTACATGTACCAAAGCTAGGATGCACAATGAAGTTGATTACAAAGCTTCACGATTTAGATGAAGCACAATCTATCAAGTATCGTTTGGGGGTTCGTGGAATTCCTATATACATCGGAAGTGAAAATTCAGGTCCAGCAATGGGAGTAATGCCAGCAGCTGATTGTTATACGATATGGGCTGAAATAGACGAACAATATCAATGTGCAATAGCGGCTCTCAACGACGAAGAATATGAGGTGATTAACCCTGTTCATATTGATGAATTTCGTTTCTCTCAAGAGGCATCTATTCATACCTTTAGGCAAAAGTTCTCAAAAGTTAATGAGTACATTTTAAATACAATTATGCTTGGCATTATCGCTTGGTTCGGATTCTATGTTTTATCCAACATGTAACAAGGGCTAGCACAATCGCCAAATGCAAAAGACGCATTTGGCTGGACTCGCTACACTGCGTTTCGCTCGCCTGTGTGGCCGGCGTTATGAGTTAAAGATGGGAAAAATAGCCAATGTGGAATACTAATGAGTTAGAAAAGAAACAACGCCGCGGAATGCATATCGTCTTGTTCTACCCATTCGGCATCCTGTTGATGGGAGTTGTGCTCAATTTTTTTTTACTTGGAGTAAATCCCTATGTGGTATCTCTTCCGACAATTGAGGGTATTCGCGCTCTCGTAATTGCAGCTGCTTTGTTGGTTATTAATCATACGTGGATCATGATTTCAACCGAACTGGTACGCGCCAGGTTCAAGATGTATGCAACACCTGAGGAATGGGACGAAAATAGTTCAAGCGAAAAAGATGCGCCAGAACTAGGCATTAGTGAACTTAAACGAAGACATGACACACACAACAATACTACAGAAAATGTTGTTTACTATGTGCTTTTATCGTTAATTTTCGCCTTTTCTTCTTCAACCGTTATCGCTATGCAGGTGTGGATTATTGGATTTGCTGTGGTTCGATTGGGTTATACATACAGTTATTTCACACGTAACACTGGTTTACGCGGGTTATTTATGACTCTGGGGCTTCTGGCAATGTATGGAATGGCGAGCAATCTTATGATTAGTATTTTCATCTAAGTAGGAAAAGGCGTACCGTTGAAAACTCATATCCAGTACAGCCAGCAGGACAAGAATTCCGCTGCGCTCCATGTTTGCCCCTGCTGTGGGCGTTATGAAACCAAACTATGAAGTACTTAATACTAATACTAATTCTTGTTTCCGAGTTCTCCTTTGGTCAGGAAAACTACGATGAAGGGTGCTTTGAAATAACCCAAATAACATTAGAGATTTCAACGTCTTTTAAGGGCTCGGTGTACTATCTATATCGGCCGAAGGTGGATGGGGGCGAGTGTCTTATCAAAATTAGTGAAAGCGAGAATGGTAGTGAATCTTATAAAGTTAAGCGGTACTCGTTGAGCGAAGAGTCAAATATTCCTAAAGCATTTTCAGACGCTTTGAATGTAAATCTGAGAGATGGGATCAAACTTCATGATGGAACTACCTGGATTATAAGATCTCATCTGTACCAAGAATTTGAAATTTCAATTAGTACGCCAGAGTACATGACAAAAGAAAGAGGCTATGTAAACCTCCTGAAGTTCAGAGAGTTCTTAGACAAGGAATTAGAGGGTGAGAATAATTCATAACAATCGTAGGCCGCCCCTGCTACGGGCGTTATGCGCTGACGTAGTTCTGGTTGGTACCCACTAACAATATACACGCCATTCTAAGCTTTCCGGGTTCTTACCAGCCCCAAAATAGGGTACACTCGACATCATTGTGACAACGTGGTACCAGCGGAAGGTCCGTCGTCAGAATTACCTCCTTCCGTTCGCTCTCTAGGGCACGCATCACCTGTCATTGAACATTAACTATGCGGTCTGCATGCATCAGCGCCAACCGTAAGAATAGGGCTTTGTAGTGAAGGACAGTGCTGTGCATAACAATCGTAGCCAGGCACGCGCGCGATGTGCGCTGGACGTCCTTTCGCCAGTTTGGTTTGCGCATGGCTCCGCCATTATCGCGCAAACCAAACTACTCCAAGGCTGCCCCTGCTACGGACGTTAGGTGCTCAATGGGTACTGAATTACTAGTCATATTTATAATTATACCGATAGTTTTATTGGCGTTTGATGCGGCCTGTATTTTACGGAAGCAAAAAGTAATCTTACATAAACTATTACTAGGCACAGGGCTACTTGCTCTGGCTTATATGACTTTGTCGTCATATTCGTCGGGTCTTCCCCCGATGCAAGGTTTCATAGTTGCCAGTGTTCTTTACGCACCCGGCTATTTGTTAAGTTTTTTAGGGCTTTCACTGCTTTTTAAAGCCAAAGAGAGCAAGTCATGAAGATAATGGCACCTAACAAGGCCAACCAAAGGGGACGAAAAACCGCCTCTTCGTTCTGGTTTTTCGTCCCCTGCTAGCGGCGTTAGGAATACCGATGAATCACAAAAAATATTCCAAATTGCTCATTTTTTTGCTACTTACTTCTAGCGTGGCTAAGGCAATGAGTCGTGAAGATATGTCAGGAATATGGATATACGAGAATTTTTCTGTGTACCTAGATATACCTATCAAAGGCAAAGTATTTCAATGCAGAATAGCTGAAAATGGTATTGTAATAACTGCTTATGGAACATTGATTGGTATAGAATCGATTATTTGGGGAGCTATTTCGGCAGTGGATTCAAGCGGTAAGAAGTTCAATTATGCAGCTATCCTTCCAAAGGATTTCACTGGATGGGGTAAGGAGTCAATAAGCTTTGAAAATGAAAGTCTAATTTTGAATGGAGATTATGGGCCTGCGAGGCACTTTCGATATAAAGAGATCCCTCCTGAATGTGAGTATCAGCGTGTTAATTCCTAACAAATGGTTTCATCCTACGCCTAAAGCACCGCGCCTTTTTGTGCATGTCGCGTTGCTCCATTTTCGCACAAAAGGCGCTCCACTTTAGGTGCGGCTGAACCAAGTGTTATATGTTACGGAAAGATCATGATTGGATGGTTAATAATAATTCTAGGATTTGGCGCAAGCCTTTACTTCACACTAGTGATTGCGGCTGGGATGTTTAATTTTCAGGTGATTTTTGGTTTTGTAACCATTGGATTTGTCATAGCCGCAATTATGAAGTCCTTCGGAGTCTTGCCAACCACAAGTGACGGTGGTTTCTGGGATGGCAGTGGCGGAGGAGATGGAGGCGGTGGTGGCGATGGAGGTTGCTAGTTTGCCAAGCGTCACATTTAATAAGCCGCTCAAACACGTTCCGGCTGCAAAAAGCGCGGCCTCCACTGGACTGGACTCACTGCACTGCGTTTTGTTCGCCGCTTAGCAGGGCGTTGGGCCAAAAGAAGATCAGAGCTGAAGGAGAGATCTATGATCGATGAAGCTATAAAAATAATTGAAGGGACTATTGTTGAGATCGACAGAGACTATTCAACTTACTCGTCAAGGGCAGAAAGGTTGAGAAAACTGAATAGCTTTTTTAACGTTTCAACAATTATCCTTGGTGTATCTGCTCCGGCCTTTGTTACCTATCAAACCCAGCAGGAAGATGCGTCCCAATTATTAGTGTTTGTATCAATAATTCTTGTAGCGGTCGCAAGCGCGACAGCGACGCTCAGGGGAGTATTAAGGTGGAGTGAAAGATTTGGTTATACTGCACTAACTTCTTTATACCTTCAAGAATTGAGTTCGTCTGTTAAGCTAGAAAAAGAAGACATTATTCAAACGGTAAAAAAAGAGCTTATAAATGAAAAACTAAGTGAGCTTAATAGAAACGCCCAAAAAAGAAGAGGTGAGATTATACGCGGTTATCTGGAGAAAGAGGTGGCAGCGGTAGAAAAAGCAGAATCTAGCCAAAAGGAACTAATGGATAAAACGAACAAGACAGGCGGAAACAGCCTAACAAGTCAAGCAAGTGGGACGCCGTAACCGGCGCCCCTTCTTGAGGCGTTAAATTCTTAAACCATCCAAAATGGAGTTTTCATGAAGTTCATCACATCTCTAGTATTGGCATTAATCCTAGCAGGCTGCAACGCTACGGCAGTAATGCCACCTCCTTCTCTGGTTTCTGTTGAGTCCCCTGTAATAGAACCGGTGGAAGCCCCTAGCCCTATATATCCGCGTAAAGCCTTGGCTAGTGCTGTTGGTGGCTGGGTAGTAGTTGCCGTGGATATTAATAAAGATGGCTCCATCTCTGAAGTCAAAGCAGTTGATTCTAGTAATATGAACTTATTCGCTGATGCAGCTGTTAAGAGTGCAAAAAACTGGAAATTTGCTGCTGTTACAGACGTGCCGGCCGAAGAATTTCCATTGACTAGAAAGTACAAAATTGAGTTCACTCTGCAATAAATTTAACAAGCAAAGGCAGCATCGCCTGCGCAAAAAGCGCGCAGGCTGGAATCGCTAACGCTCGCCGCTCCTTTGAACGTTATGAGCTACCAACAATGAAGAATTTTGCACTATCAATGTTATTTCTTTCGGCCCATGCAGTGGCAAGTGGTGGCCCTGAAATTGTGGCGTTAACCCATTCATCAGCAAATGAATTGGGTTTTACCGTTGTAACCAAACTCGAAGGTCCCTCTACCCAAGTACAGCTAAAAGGGCCAGCAAAGAGCATTGATTCCTGTCCCGCATCAAGAAGCGGCACATTCTTACTTGATGCCAAAGGTCAGGAGCTTATGGTTCACATTACTGAACTTCCACCTTCACAAGAGCAACCAGAGGCATTGGGTTACTACATTGATAAAAACCACACTATGGGCGTATTTATAGATTACTTATGTTCGCAAGGCAGCGTGACTAAAAGTAAACGGTACACCGTGCCATCTATTAGCAACTGGCTCATAACAAGGCCATCAAATTGACCGCTTTACGCTGCGCTTCAAACGGCAATTTATGGCGGCGTTATGCACTGAAGTAGTTTCGGTCGGTGACCACTAACAAAATGCCCACTATTCTATGCTTTCCGGGTTCTTACCAGCCCTAAAATAGGGTAAACTCAACGGCATTGTGACAACGTGGTACCAGCGGAAGGTCCGTCGTCAGAATTACCTCCTTCCGTCCGCTCTCCTGGGCACGCATCACCTGTCATTGGACATTAACTATTGCGGTCCGCATACGTCAGGCCAACCGCGAAAATAGGGCTTTGTAGTGAAGGGCAGTATTGTGCATAACAATCGTAGCCAGGAACGCGCGCTGCGCGCTGGACGCCCTTTCCGCAGTTTGGTTTGCGCATTGCATCGGCTTGGGATGCAGATCAGTGTATCGGATCGAGAGAGTCAAGATTGAAAGCGCTCGAAATCCTAATCCCTAGAATCACGGGCTATATCAAGGAAAATGAAAAGTTCCCTAATTTGCTTTTGGAGAATATCCCTCAGATTACTAATAATCTACCTAGCAACTTGATAGGGGCGATAATTCTAACAGACCCAAAGGAACAGAGTTTTGCTTACTCCTGCCGACTAGGAAATCAAGGTAGTGGGGAAACCTGTGAACTGAATATATGGAACTTGACTCAGTGGTGTCGAACTATGGGGGGCAATATCTAAAATGATTGTATCAGCTAACAAAGGGCACCAGCACCGCACACTACGTGCGCTGGACGCCCTCTCCGAAGCTTCGCTTCTCCAAGG
Source organism: Pseudomaricurvus alkylphenolicus (assembly GCF_011683955.1). Classification (GTDB taxonomy): domain Bacteria; phylum Pseudomonadota; class Gammaproteobacteria; order Pseudomonadales; family Cellvibrionaceae; genus Pseudomaricurvus; species Pseudomaricurvus alkylphenolicus. Next base: position 1,814 of record NZ_JAAQPI010000044.1, on the reverse strand, counting down.
GCGCCACTGCTAAAGGCGTTATGTACTAAGAGGATAAAAGCAGTATGGAAGTCACGATTGGCAGTGGTTCAGAGATAATCAGTCAAGCGCAAGCTATTCGCTATCAGGTGTTTACCCTTGAGCAAGAAATCCCAAAAGAACTAGACCTAGATGGTCTAGATGAAAGTTCAATACATGCTCTCATCACCGTAGAGAATCAGCCGGTAGCGACCGCTCGCCTAACCGTGAACGGAGACGGGTCATCGACTATGGCTAGAGTTGCGGTGTCAAAAGCGCACAGAGGGACAGGTCTTTCTTCTAAGCTCGTCGAGGCTGTAATGAACCACGCTCAAAAAATAGGCGTATGTTCAATTGAAATTCATGCCCATAGTTACCTGAAAGATTTCTATGAAAGATTTGGCTTTAAGTACATTAAAGAAGTAGAAATTGTTGGTGAGCATCAGCTAATCGAAATGCAACACAATTTGGCGCGTACATAACAAGGCCATCGAACCTCGCCCCAGCGGGGGCTGGACTCGCAAAAAACGCTCGCCGTTTATGACAGGCGTTATGGCATCAGAGTATGAAATACATAATTACATTAATTATCTTTGTGCTTTCTTCTATTACGACCGCAGAGGAAACCTGCCCGAGCGAATTGGAGAATCTGTTAAGAGCTTTGAGTGAGCGAAATATCCAACAGGAATTCTCAGAAAACATAAAGCTTGGTCGCCTTGGCTTCATGTCCGCGCCGGCAATTTCGAGCAATGGAATGAATTACCCAGGATTACCTATGTATAAAGAGTTGCAATACTTAAACAAGGCAACCTGGGAGTTTACATCCGTAAAAGGTGAAGACGTCTTGTTCGAGTGCCAAGAGGCTATATCTGAAAAGGCAAAATCGCTGGCAGAGGAGTACAATAAGTTAATGGTGGAGTACATTGACAAAAATGGTTAGGTGCCAAGTAAGCCATAACAATCATAGGCAGGTTCGCGGCACTACGTGCCACTGGACCTCCGCAAGCGATGCTTGCTTCGGCCCCTGCTATGGGCGTTAAATTTTTAAGGAGTATGAATCAGATATGGAAATTCTTGGAATAATTGGAACTATTGCATCGGTCGAGGGCGGTTTTGCCACATGGTATTGGGGCACTAAGAAGAAGCGGCTCGCAAAAGCCATAGATGAGCAACAAAAGAAAATTAAAACTGTTGAGGAGTATACCTCAGGTACTGGATACAAACTGATTTTTCGGGATCGCTTTCATTCTGTAGCATATGCCTTTTCAATTGTTTTTGGTTCAAATCGCGAGTGCCGTACTTATTGGCTCTGGATTAGTCCTGCTTGATCTCGCGGATTCAAAAACTTTTAGGGCAAAGGAACATATTGGCGCCATGAATCAAAAATTGCAGGATTTACAAAGTGAACACGAAAGCACCTAGATTTAACAGAGCCGTGAAAATTCGCCTGTTAAAATACGCAGTCTGGACCTCGCTATCGCTCAGCCTTTTACGGCAGCGTTGTGGATAAAGAACATCTATGGAAAACTTATTTAGCACTGAGGACTATTTTTTACTCATAGTGGCTGTCGTAATCGCCATTAATGAGAGTGTCCTCCTGTGGTTGATACCAAAGATAAGACAAGGTGTAATTGACAAACATAAAGCCATTACATGCTTTTGCGTTTTTGAGGTTGTAATTTGGTTTGCCAGAGCCGGCCCCGGAAATATGGACAGCTCCATAAGTGGAATCTTCGCCTGATTTAGGGCACGGTAGTGCCCATGAACAGGAGATTTACCATGGCTAGACGACCACGTCGTAACCACTCACCCGAATT
>NZ_JAAQPI010000043.1 GCF_011683955.1 Pseudomaricurvus alkylphenolicus | reverse complement strand
GCCTTGACCGGAAAACACCGGATGAGGTTTACTTCAATACAACGCCGCTTTCCCTGGTGGCTTAAACCTTGGCGTGGATCCACTTATAGAATGGGGATGAGCTGTTCAAAGGAAGGGGGCCAGCTCTCTGGGTAGAACTCATTCCCAGCGGTTCCATAATATTTTTTTCGGCAAACTCGCTGAAGCTGAGTTTGTCAGGGTTGGCGCGTTCAACAATCAGTCCCAGCGTGGCAATGCCGATATTGGAGTATTGCCGCTCTTCACCGACCTTTTTGGTCCAGGTGGGGATGCCGCCCACCATGGCCTGTTTGGATTTGGAAAACTTGTCGCGCAGCACTTCATCTAGTGGACGCGTGTTACCAAAAATACTGCCAGCTGCGTCGCCACCCAATCCGGAGGTGTGAACCATCAGGTGAAAAACTGTAATCTCACCGCCACCCAATGGGTTCTGTACTTCAAAGGGCAGGTATTTGTTGATTGGATCATCAAGGCTGATTACGCCACGTTCCACCAATTGCATAATGGCAACACCAGTATAGGTTTTGCCCATGGAACCGGAGCGGAATACCGTATCCGGTGTTACGGGGTTTTTTGAGGCTGCATCTGCATAACCGTAGGCACCTTCCAAAATCACTTCGCCATGGCGAGCCAAGGCTATATTCAAACCCGGGACATCAATCTCCTGAAGATACTCGGGCAAGTAGGCATTCAGGCCACGAATTAATGCTTTATCTCGTTGGTTGGCACTTTCATGCACAATGGAGGTGGTAGGTATTTCTGCCGCCACTAATGGAAGTGCCAGCATGCCAGCCAATAACGCGATAAGATGAGTATTTGATTTTTTAAATATTTGCTTGTCCATGTATTCAATAATTTAGGGCAATTTAATGGTGCCAACGCCATCGTGAATTTCGATCTCGGTACCAAAGTCTTTGGAAAGCCTTACCATCTTATTCAGCATACTGTCGGCCCGTTTGCCGGTGAGTTGATAGGGCTGTTGCAGTTCTTTTCCTTCACCCGCTACTGGATAGAGCGTAATTTCAGTGACTTTTTCTTTGGTCATTTTCAGGCGAGCGATGTAGTTATCCACCCAGTCCGGCTGGGTTAAACTAAAGATCAGATGGCTCAGGGAATAGAGCACCGGCTTGCCTTTATAAATTTCGATAGCGCGAGGGAAGTGGGGGTGGTGGCCGAGAATCATATCGGCACCGGCATCGATCATTTCATGGGCAAATTCAACAGCGGCAGGATGCAGGCTTTGACCCGCTTCTGCACCCCCAGTCATATGATAAATACCCCAATGGAAGGAGAGAGCAACCAGATCCACATTGGGTTTTAATTGTTCGATATCCTGTTTAATCAAATAGGGATCCAGCGGCATAACACCGGGTCTGCCCGGAGCGGCATAACTGTCGGTACCATTATTTTCCGTTTGGGTATAGGCGAGAATACCAATACGAATCCCTTCTTTTTCCAGAATGACTGGCTGCCGTGCATGGTCTAGATCCTTGCCACCACCCATGTATTTGATGCCGGCACCGTCCAGAGTTTCCATGGTGTCGCGCAGTCCCTGGCGGCTGGCATCCAGCATATGATTATTTGCCAGGGATACCACATCGACCCCGCCGTATGTCAGTCCTTCCACAAAGGCGGTGGGCGTTTTAAACACGCCGGACATCTCGGCGGTATCGGAGAGCGGCGACTCCAGATTGGCAAAGGTAAAGTCAGCATCGCCCAGCAATGGAGCAATCTTTTGGAAGGGGTAGAGCGCGCGTTCGCTTGGGCTATTAAATTCAATATCCAAAGGCTCAGCGGTAAAATGATGAGCCAGCATATCGGCAGTGGCGTTCTTGCCCACCAACGCCTTGGCACCCGCATCCAGTATCTGGTAAGTAGTGGAATTGTCCGCTTTCATCTGTTCATAGCGGTCGTATGACATTAATTTAGGGATAGGTGTCCAACCAGATGTTTTGCCATATGGTTCCTTAATTACAAATGTATTCAGGAAAAATCCTCGAACATCGACACCGGACCATTCGATATCACCGGCCACCATCATATCTATTGTGGCCTCCTCTTCCGCATAACTAGCCAACGGACTAAAAATGGCCGCCACCACGGCTATTGCTTTACAAACCTTGTTCACTGAGTCACTCCCACTAAGATAATACTCACCGGCAATCTGCCTGGTACTTTGAAATTCCAGAGCCGATAAGGTTATACAATCCCTTGCCGCTTGACTGTGCAGTTATGCACGAAAAATTTCCATATCAGCACAATTACTGTTACTCTGAACAGCGTGAGTTTGCTAAAAAGTTTCGAGGTCAAGCCGTGGCTCGCCATAATCACTCAACCACCAAAACCCTAAACACCTCCTCTTTCCTGGACCCCAAGCTGACCAGCTATGAGTTTTGGCGTAAGCAGTTGGGGCAGTACAAACTGGCGGAAAACCACAGCGGATTAGCCAGCAGCAGTTATCGCGCCCTGGTTTCAGAGGGTTTGTTTAAAGGGGTATTCGATATTTTTGAGCGTGCTGGAAGTTATGTAATGGTCAATACCCGCGGCGCCATCCCCAATCCGGTTCGCATGACTTATCGAGCAGAAGAGGACTTTATCTATCTGCGGGTGCTGCCCCAATCCAATTCAGTGCTGGTGAAAAGAGGTGACAGCGAATTCCTGAGCCTGAGTACTGGCGTCCATATCACCCGGCTCCGGGCAGGTGAGGAAATTACCTGGATCTCGCAACCGGGAGAAAACATCTCCAAGCTCTCGGCCTCTATGGCTATGAACAAATTGGAATCCTTGTTTGATCAGCCTTTCGATCGTTTCCCCAGGGCACTAAAAAGCCTCTGCACAGAGGGCAATGATGACGGAATAGATAATCTTCTACTCCCCATCTCCCAGGATGTGGAGAAGTGCTTTATGGCAATTCTGCACAGCGATCACTTGCAATCGAGCTGGGGCACCAAAGTTCATGGCATTTTCCTGCAGCTAATGGCCGGAGTCTGGGACACCCTGCTACTGGAAGAGGAACGCAACCAGCCTGGCCACCAAAAACCGTTGCGCGAAGGGTATTTTATTGAACGTGCAAAGCTGCACATGCTGGAACACCTACACAAACCGCTGACTCTTACGGAGGTGGCCGCAGAAGTAGGGACCAATCGCAACAAACTGAATCAGGGGCTGCAGCAGGCGTATGGTCAGAGCTTTTTCCAAATGCTGACGGAGCTGCGAATGGAACGCGCCAAGCTGCTGCTGGAAAACTCAAAGGAATTAACCATTACGGAAATTTCAGGTCGAATTGGCTATGCCAACCCCGCGGCATTTACCCGCGCATTTAGGGGACATTTCAGTATCACTCCTTCGGAATTTCGTGAGAAATAGAGCAGATCAACTGAATAATATCAATCAAACTGTTTCTGCTTCCACAGAAACAGCCCCACCCCCAACACAATTAAACTGATCAATAACGCAGCAAATGCGCCACTCACCATAAATTCAAAAAAACGCAAATTCATAACTGTTATCTCAAAACCATTTCGCGGCTAAAGCCGCTCCTACCAAATCACCCTGTAGGAGCGGCTTCAGCCGCGAACGTTTAAAAATTTACTGTTCAGTGGACAAACCCATATCAACATCGTGAGGCAACTCGGCACCCATCAGATGCTCAAGGAAGTACCGTTGAGTCAGACGCTGAAAATAAGGTTTACCCATAATGAGGTGTTCCACATTAGGCATCATCAACATATCAAACTGCTTACCAGCTTTGATTAAGGCATCGGCAACACGCATGGTCATTGCAGGGTGAACGTTCTCGTCCATTTCACCGTGTGCCAACAGCAGCTTGCCTTTCAAGTTGGCGGCGTTTTTGCCCACAAATACTTTGTCGTAATCCACCTTATCCAGCTTACCGTGGAAAATCTCACCCCACGTACGGATATAGGATCGCTGCTCGTGGTTACCAGCACTGGAGACACCAACTTTATAAAAGTCCGGGTAATCCATCAGCGCGTGAGCCGTCGCAAATCCACCACCGGAGGAGCCAAACATGCCAACCCGATCAATATCCATCCACGGACGAGTCTTAGCCAACTCCTTAATACCGTTAACGTGGTCCTCCATATAACCAACTTTATCCATGTTGTTATAGCTCAAGTCCATAAAGGCTTTAGAGCGCCAGGGTGTTCCACGGCCATCCATCATCACCACCACAAATCCGAGCTGAGCCAATGCTTGAGCATCACCAGCTAGACTGCCGGGAGGGAATGCCGATACAAACGCTTTAGGCGCCCAGGCCATCTGAGGACCTGGATAGTAAAACTCAATAACGGGATAACGCTTATTGTTATCAAAGTCGCGCGGTTTTAGGATTACGCCATAGAGGTCGTACTTACCATCAGCCGATTTCACGGTAAAGGATTCCGGCTTTGTGAATTCTGGCAGTTGTGATACATCCTCTTTAGCCAGCTCAACAATCGCCTTGCCATTGCTGTCACGTAGCGTCCAGCTACCAACCTGATCCGGGTAAGTAAGGTAATCTACAAAGTATTTACCTGATGGTGAAATGACGTGCGGCATATAATCCCCCCACCTCGCCATCAATGCCGAATAAGACTTTAGATTGTGGTGACCAGCTTCAGGAGTCAGCAGTTTTTTGCCGGAGCCATCCAGTTTCACTCGATAGAGCTTATTAAACAAAACGTCTTCGCTTTTATTTTCACCAGAACCGGATACAAGCAACTCACCAGCCGCTTCGTTTACATACAGAATATCCCTGACCAACCAATCACCAGAAGTCAGCGCATACTTCTCTTCTCCGGTTTTTCCGTCGAGCAAATAGAGATGACCCCATCCACTCTTTTCTGAAAACCAGATAACATCACCGTTCTCAAGAACTCGTACATTGGGTTGCGAAGAGAATTGCGCATTCGCGAAAATAACGGTTTCACTACGCTCTTCAATTAGCATACGAACCTGCCCGGTACTGCTGTCTACAAATGAGAATTTCAGGAAACCATTGTCAGACTGCTCATCCAGCATATAAAGCTGCTGACCATCAGCGCTCCAAGTGATATGCCCTTTGGCCAAGGCAGGCATCAAAGTGCTGGGCAATGCTGGGTAGTCCAGCTCAGTTCGGGTTCCCTTTTCGATATCATAAATAAAGTATTTCGCCAACGACGGTTGATCGCCTACCAGATCAAAATGATAACTGTGTAATTTAGGACGATAAGAACCATCTTCCGGTATTGATTGAACCAAATGCATTTCAGGCACATGACGTTCATCTAACTGGTAGCTAATAAATTTGCTACCGTCCGGTGACCACAAAATACCGACTGGATTTTTTACACCGTAGCGGCGCATGGTGATTTCGTGAGCACTGGATTCTGGTGTTTTGCCATATCCCCAGGAGCGTTCACCATCGGTGGTCAATGCGCGCTCTTCACCACTGACGTTATCTCTTAACCACAGGTTAAAATCACGACTAAATACAGCGTACTTACCATTTGGCGATGGTACGGAGGTAGGGTCAACACCCTCTGGCGCCGACACTTTGTCACACTTGGCCGCCGACAGATCACAACTCAACGCTTGCTGGCCGCTAACCACCGTATAATTGTTAGCATCTAGCCGGGTCAGCATCTGAATTGGCAATGCATCCGCAGACACCTCAGTCTCCAGTGCCGCGGCAATGGCATCAGCCATTACTTGATGATCGAAGAGCGGAGAAATATTTCCGGTCGCACTTTCAACCAGGCGGAATTCAGTTTTACCTGGCAGCTGATGCTTGTAGTACAACGAGCTGCCATCATCGATCCAATGATAAGCAATATTATTATTCAGGATCAGGCCGTTGCTTGCGGCTGATAGAAATTTGTCAGCCCGCGCAAAATCTTCATTAGTAATTACAGGCTTAACAGCCTCGATACTTGCTGAAGCCTGCTGAAGTTGCTCTACGGAGCAGCCTGCAACCAAGGAGCTAATCACCAGCAGTGATGCCAATTGAGTTTGTATCTTCACTTTCCGTCCTCAGGTAAATGCTTTGTAACTCTTTATTAACGGTTGTTATTGTTGGCATCCAATCATTTTCCAAATCAAATACCAGCAAAAATAGGTATTGCGGGGTTACCGTAGGGTTAACAACCCAATGGTAATAATCCGCAATTTTAAATTAACTGTAGGAGCGGCTTTAGCCGCGAATCTTTATTGTTCGCGGCTAAAGCCGCTCCTACAGAGTCTCATCGTTTTAGTGCACCTCGACCGCTTTTTGGGTCGGGTCAATAATCGGCATGGGGCGATCCGGGTCGAGTCCTGCCTCTTGCTTTTCCTTGCGCACAATCTGACGCACATCTTCCAACAGCTGTTTGGCGTCGTAGACAATGCCGTCTTTAATGGTCCAGCGCACACCACCGATGGATTCAATACGGCCAAGGTCATCGTTCAGGCGGAAGGTGCCGGTACCGTAAAGTACTTTCAGGTTGTGAACCGGGTTCTCGTCCACCACCAAAAGATCGGCTTTTTTGCCTACCTCTACGGTGCCGATATCTTTGCTCATCCCTGCCAATTCAGCACCGATTTTGGTGGCGGAGCGGATCACTTCCAGCGGGTGGAAACCCGCCTCCTGCATCATCTCCATCTCCTGAACCATGGCAAAACCGTAGGTGATATAGCCGTAACCAGCATCAGTACCAATAGCCACCTTGCCGCCTTTGTTTTTGTAATCATTCAGGAACTGCATCCAGATCTTGAAGTTATTCTTCCACTCAATTTCGTCTTCCGGTGTCCAGTCAAACCAGTTGGAAGCATGGGCGTAGCGGCTGGGACGGTAGAAATTCCACAAGTTGGGCGTGGTGTACTCATCGTGCCACTCAAGACGCATAGCGCGTTTTACATCCCGGTTAGGGCTGTAGATCACCAGCGTCGGGCTCAGCACAAAGTCGCGCTCAATCAGGGTAGCGATGGTGTTGTTCCAGGTTTCGGAGCCAGGTTTGGCCGCCTGCTTCCACAACCGGCCAGCCTGACCAAAACGATCCTGCTCATTGTTGTAAATATAATTCTTGGGGTAGTCCTGAATCACCTTGTCTTCAAACATCGCCTCTGGCAGCCCGTACCAGTGCTCCATGGCATCCAGGCCACGAGCAGAGGTATCCAGCACATTGGCATCAATGACATCAACCTGTGCATGATGCATGGTTGTATGCAGACCTATCTTCTCCGCCTCATCCAGCGCCGCAAACAGCACCTCTTCAGAGGCACCCAAAAACTTCACGCCGTCAGCGCCCTTTTTCTTCAAATCGCGAATGCGCTTACGAGCCTCTTTGGGTGTATTGTAAGCACCCAAGGGCCATACCGAGTCTTCCGCCTTAAAGTCAAAAATAGGATTGATCAGGAATCGCGGCGCTGCCACTTCATTGCGATTACTCATCTCGCGTAACTTGATGCCCCAGTCTTCCCCGCTACCACCCACTGTCCGCACCGTGGTAATTCCATGGGCAAGCCAGAGCTTGAACATATACTCCAGTGATACCCCCGAAGGCCAGTTTCCACCATGAATGTGAGCGTGGCTGTTGATCAACCCCGGCAGTATGAATTTGCCATGTACATCGATTTCACGATCCCCTTTGGCGGGGCGTACAGCAGGGTTGATAGGTACTCCGGGACGGCCAACATTGCGAACTTCAGTAATACGATCATTCTCAATAACTATATCCACCGGTCCCTGGGCCGGCGCACCAGTGCCGTCTAACAGGTAACCTCCGCGCAATACCAGGCGTTGGAAGTGACCTTCGCCTTCCATCCGGGGCGGGATTTTTTCTTTCTCAAATCCGGTCATTGCCCATGCCGGCAAACTCATTCCCAGCACGGCCATCACAATACAAGCCGCTGTTGCAAGCACGGCCGCCGGGCACCTGGTGATGTCTTGTCTTTTCATACTCTTCCTACCTGCCATTCAAATCGACCGACCCACAACATCGCTTATGTGCCGAAATCCACTTGAATGATTGTAAAGCTGAGTATTGAGTAAATCTTTGCCGGAGCGCAGAAAAGTTATGAGACCTGCACAAATCTGTGTAAATCTAGGTAAAGTGAACGGCAGACAATTGCCCTACAGCTACTTCCGAAGTTTGACTGCGTCCACCCGCTCCGGGTGAAGTCTTGCCTGTTTGGGCGACACGCCAAAGCGCTGATGAAAGGCGGAGATCATACTGTTGACGTAGCCGTATCCTACCTGGTGGGCGACTTCGGTAACGGACAGAGCGGTACTTTGCAAAAGTATCCAGGCTCTCTGGAGCCGAGCCTCTTTCGCAAACTGCGCCACGGTGCAATCAAACATCTGTTTGAAACCTTGATTAAGAAGGTTGCGATTGAGGCCAACTTGTTTTGCCAATTCATTCAGGCCGGGAGGCTCGGCGACCTGCTGCAGGATAAGGTCTTTGGCATCCAGTAGCGCTCGCATGTGCTGATCACTAAAAGCCAGGGATTGTGTATTACTGCCGTCACTATATTCAACCAGCATCTGTGTCAACAAAAGCTGAGTCTGCGCCCTCAAATACACCAGCAGCTCCCCCCCTTGTAGCTGGGGGTTAAAAAGTTTCTCCACCAACTTAGAAATAGCAGGTGTTATGGGGAAATCCTTAACTTCCGACAACGCCAACAGCGAATCAGGGTAGAAACGGGTAAATGAATCTCCCTCTGACTCTGCCAGCCCCAGAAACGGCAGCAACGCCAAGGGACGGATTTGCAGCAACACCGAACTGAAATGAGGGGATTTCTGATCAGTGAAAGCATTGTATAACATGCCTTGGTTAAGGCGTGCGACTGTGACTGCGTTAGGCGCTTCGACAACAGATTTCTCACCATAGCCTACCTTGAGTTCACCCAACACCGGCAGCCGTATAAATAGCATATCCCGGGGCAATAACATTGCCATAGGCCCGGGTAGCGCTAGAGACAGATCATACCTATGCGTCGCCATAGAAATGGCCACCCCCTCAGCCAGTTCAATGACAGACACCACACTCTGCAAAGATGGAGATTCAACTTGTACGCGAACACCGGCCCCGGCGGCAATCAAGTCAATGGACTGAATGGATTTATCATTTTCAGGCTCTAAGCCCCAGTTATAACCATCCACCAACTCCCTGCAACGGGAGAGGGTGGCCTTTGGCGGCTCGGGCGCGGGTTTGGTAGAAGGCCTGTAACTCATCAGGCTATCTGACCATATTTCTATTCAATGAGTCCAGAGTCTGTCTGGCTCTGTTGCAAAACGCATTTTTGATGACGAGAAATCAAGGCGTATCTTCCCCTGGCGGAGCTATGCCGCGAGAGAGTAAAACTGGTCAATATCGGAGGCCGTCGTCACAGAATTTTGACAGAGCTGACCTTTTTTGATCATCCGATAAAGTTCGAATCCGGCTAAGGTTTTCTGTGCACTATGGAAAT
>NZ_JAAQPI010000042.1 GCF_011683955.1 Pseudomaricurvus alkylphenolicus | reverse complement strand
GCCTTGACCGGAAAACACCGGATGAGGTTTACTTCAATACAACGCCGCTTTCCCTGGTGGCTTAAACCTTGGCGTGGATCCACTTATAGAATGGGGATGAGCTGTTCAAAGGAAGGGGGCCAGCTCTTATATTCCAACCCTCGCGGCAGTTACAAGTTAAACAAGGAAAGTTTTGATATATTCTTTCAGGGCCCGAAAATGCTGGGGGGAAACCAAGAATGGCACGTATTGGGTACCCCTCAACATGCGGGAGTCGATAAAAAATAGCGAAAACTCCGAACCTGTATTGATGCGCCAAATAACCTATATCTTTAAAACGAATTTTCATATAGGCCTGTCCTCTTATAAACTCACCTCTTACACGTTAAAACCGTATTCTTAGAGCAGCGAACACTGCCAAACCATCCTTTATTTCAACTAGCGATAGTAGTGATTAATGATAGATTCAAAAGCGTTTAGGAATATATTGGGGAGTTTCGCAACCGGCGTAACGGTCGTCACAACAAAAGATTCAGCCGGGAAGCCGGTAGGAATGACCGCGAACAGTTTCAGCTCCCTATCACTTGATCCGCCACTGGTACTCTGGAGTATCGCTAAATCGGCCAGCCTTTATACGGAGTTCACTGCCGCAGAATCCTTCGCCATACATATTCTTGCAAAAGGGCAGCAGCATCTGAGCAATCAATTCTCCCGCAAAGGAATTGAGCGATTCGACGGTATTTCTTATGAAACCAATAACAGGGGTGTCCCCCTGCTCAATGATTGTCTGGCTCGCTTTGATTGCGAATTATTCTCTCAAGCGGATGGCGGTGATCACACTATCATTGTCGGCTACGTCGCTGCAATGGAAGAGCTGCAACTGGATCCACTGATCTTCCATAAAGGAGCGTATCGAACGCTAGAGCCGTAAAAACGCACCAACCTCCCCTCCGCTTTAGCAACATTTAGCCCCACCTTAAGTGGGGCCCTTTTTATGCTCTGAGTGATGTGAAACCCTGCCGATAATAAATCAAGGGGGAGACATCGCTATTGACATAGGCTTCACTCGCTATCCCCACAAAAACACCGTGCGTAGTATACTCCCAACACTCGGCGCTCGAACAAATGATACTTGCCTGACCATCTGCCAAATAGGGAATGCCGAATTGACTCGTCCTCCAGTCACCCATCGAAAACCGTTCTTCACCTTGAGCACCATTCACACAGAGCTCCAGAATATTGTCTTGCGTTTCAGATAGTATATTAATGCAAAAATCAGCTCCCTTTTTTAGAAAGGGATAAAGGGATGCTTTTTTTTCAACACACAGTAACATGGAAGGTGGTTCTTCTGTCAGTTGCAATACTGCTGTTGCGGCCATTGCATAGCGACCACTATCGTCGCAGATAGTGACTATCATGGTCGATTTTGCGTGCAGTTGAGTTGCCGATTTAAATGCCTGTTGCAGTGACTCTTTCGTCATAATACTCCCCTTTTACATCATTGATTTATCTTTCAAGGTCAGATGATCGAGCCGGTTCAAGACTGCGTCTCATCTGCTCGCGATACCGTACCTACGAGACTGGTATTTCCCTTGGATTCTCCCATTGACTGCCGGTAACATCTTCTTCCTGCGCAATAACGTAGGTACTGAACCACCTGGCCACTTCGTTATAACCCCGAAGCGTTGAGTCCGAGCTGCTAAAATTAGTCGCTTTCCCCTCAGCTAAGTGCGCTGGAACGAATAGCATCTTTGTGAACACGACATCATTCACCATCAATTCCTTCAAGGGTTTGGCGTCACCGCTCAAAGAGTCCATCACTGCCTGAAATTGCATCACCACTGCCTTGGCCCTGTTCTCAATAAAAGAGCTTGTAGATTTGTTTTGCTGAAATCGGAGCGTCCACCCTCATTTCCCACCCATGTATCTTCGATTGCATAATAAGAACTCTATGTATAAACACCATCCACCCAATAATTGGCACTAAATTAGGACGAACAGGCTAACTCAGCAAGAGAAAATGGGCTTTGGTTCCAGCCTGATTACGGATCTACTCAGGAAGTATGCTGACAAGAATCACAGACAACTATCCGAATTTCCGAATAACCGATATTGATGCTGCGGATATTCAGGCAGTTTCTACTCGACGCTCCTCCAAAGAATATTGACTACTATCCACAGCGCCAATTTTGAGTATTGCGACTATCGCTTTCCCCTGCGAGCTGGATGGAAATAGAATTGCTGTTAGTGAATTTTCTACGATAATTTACTAAGGGATCGATATTTCATCGTTAAATATAAGAATATTTCTGACATTACAGATCGCCAAAAGGTCACTCTAGTATTTTCGTTAACAACTAGGGGCTCCAACAACAGAAAGCAAAAACCGTAATACTTGGAGAACGAGTCCATGACAGGAACCAAGAACTTTAAGATCACACTGATCGCAGCCGCCGTCATCGCTGGGCAAACACCATTGAGCCACGCACAAGAGAGCGAATCAGTCGATTCACTCGCCCTAGAAGAAATTATAGTCACGGCCACCAAACGGGCTAAGTCGTTACAAGACGTCCCTGTAGCCATTACCGCTTATTCCGGTGATGACTTAAGCGCACGCGGTGTTTTTCAGGTCAGAGATCTGCAGGAGCTATCACCCAGTCTAACGATCAACACTACCACCAATTCATCCCAGGCGATTGTGCGAATCCGCGGGATCGGATCCAGCGGCACTAACCCCGGGTTTGAGTCTGCAGTAGGCGTTGTGATAGACGGCGTAGTCCGCAGCCGTGCCGGTCAGGCCTTGGGTGATATGCTCGATATAGAGCGCATTGAAATCCTACGCGGCCCCCAAGGCACTCTCTTCGGTAAGAACACCTCCGCAGGCGCGTTGAGCCTGATCAGCAGGTCACCCGAGTATGAAACCAATGGATCCGTCAATATCAGTGTAGGTGATTACAACCAGCGCCGGCAGCAATTTGTTTTCAACACCGCTCTGATCGAAGACGAGCTAGCCTTCCGTATCTCTGGCTCCAATCACGAACGCGATGGATTCCTGGATAAACTCTCCCCCGGCACCTCCGGAGAAGTTGAAGAGTCGGATTATTTCAATGATCGCGACCGCTACGCGGGCAAGGCACAACTGCTTTGGGAACCAAACCATGACTTCAGTGCCCGAATGATTGTCGACTACAGCACCCTCGACGAGATAGGAAGTAATGGCGTTCCCATGATCACTGCCCCGGTGTGGCAAAGTATCTATACGAGCCTGGGGGCCTATGTACAACCGGATAACAATCTCGATGACAGGCGTGTACAAACCACTACCGATCCCTTTGAGAAGACTACTGCCAAGGGGATCTCTACCGAACTCAATTGGGACCTCGGCTGGGCTGAACTGACATCCATCACCGCCTATCGCGACTTTGAGACTACCAGATCCTTTGATCTGGACCAGGGTGGTACGGATATGCTGAGGCCCCTCATTGAAGACAACACCATCAAATCTGTCTCTCAGGAAATTCGCTTGGCCGGTATTAGTGGCGATGTCGAATGGCTGGTAGGCGGCTATGCCTTCAGAGATGAAATAGCCTTGGATTCCGGCGTCTTTTTTGGTACACATGGTAATGATGTTTTCGCCGCACTACTTGGTGCCCCCGTCGCTGCCGTCCCTGAAATTGACGGTCAAGGGATAACACAAACACTCAAGCAAGAGTCCAGCGGTTACGCCTTGTTCACTCACAATACCTGGCATGCCACCGATAATCTAGATATTGTGATGGGACTTAGAGTCAGTACCGAAACCAAGGAAGCCACCAGTATCCTGAATGATGCACCGATTGGCCAATTTTTGAATGATGTACCATTGTGTGCGTTGTCTAACATAGGACCACTGTGCAACAACATCAGTTTCAGTAGAAAACGCGAAGACACCGAAGTTTCTGGTACATTTAAACTAAATTATACCTTTGACAATGGTGTCAGTATTTACGGCGGTTATTCACGAGGCTACAAGGCCGGTGGATTCAATCTCGATCGGCAAGCCGTAGAAATCGATCCAGTAACCTTAGAGATCACGGACGGTACCGAATTTGACGGTGAGTTTGCCGACTCTTTGGAGTTTGGTTTGAAAAGCTCACTGTGGGATGGTCGCGCCAACCTCAACGTAGCACTGTTCTATTCAGTATACGAAGGCTTTCAGCTCAACGCCTTTGACGGTCTCAGCTATACCGTTCTTAATTTGGAGGACGTCATCTCCCACGGCGCTGAAGTCGAAACCACTGTGCTTCTAGCTGAGGGAATCACCTGGAGTTCTGGAATAACCTATAATCATGCCCGTTATGGCGATGACATCGGCAATGAAGAACAAGCTTTCCGAGAAGGTGCAGAATTGCCCCAGTCCCCTTTCTGGCAGGCAAGTACATCACTGTCAATCGACCGGGAGATAGACGCCATAGGCGCACGTGGCATTTTTAACCTCAATCACAGTTTCCGCGACAGCGCCTATAACGCAACTGACAGAAATCCGGAGCAGGAAGTTGCCGCATACAGTCTCTTCAGCGCCTCTATCGGGCTGAGAAGCCTGGATGATCGCTATGGGCTAGTGCTGTCCGTCGACAACCTGACCGACGAGGTTGTTCCGACCAATGTGACACCAACCATCAACCAGCCGGGTAGCTATTATGGCTACCTCAACGACCCCAGAACCTGGACCTTAGCCTTTGACGCCAAATTTTAATCAATAACGGTAAAGGGAGATAGAAACGCCGCACTGCGGCGTTTTCTTGATTTCGGGATTACAATAAGGTGACCACATCTGGATCACCTCCGATCAGCTTTAAACGTCAAAAGTAACTCATGAGGATCACAATGTTTAAGCTCACCGTAAATGGTACAAGCTATGAAGTAGATGTCGAAGCAGACACGCCGTTGTTATGGGTAATTCGCGAGCAATTAAAGCTGAGCGGCACCAAATTCGGTTGTGGCATGGCACTTTGCGGTGCTTGTACCATTCATCTCGACGGCAATCCAATCCGTTCTTGCACGACACCTGTGTCGGTTGCACAAGGGAAAGCAATCACCACCATTGAGGGCCTGGCCCCAGTTGTCGATCAGCCACACCCTTTACAACAAGCCTGGATCGAGGAGCAAGTCCCTCAGTGTGGCTATTGTCAATCCGGACAGATTATGTCGGCTGCGGCTCTGCTCGCTCGAGTACCACAGCCGAGCGATGCCGATATTGACAACGCCATGCAGGGCAACATCTGTCGCTGTGGAACCTACGGCCGAATTAAAAAGGCAATCAAAAGTGCCTCTATGAAAATTTCCGGCGTACAGCATTTTATTCCTGAATCAAGCAAAGAAGGACAGAGCCATGGGTAAATGGACGCGAAGAGGTTTTATCACCGCAGGCGTATTGACCGGGGGGGGGATGATTCTAGGAGTCGGCCTTGGTGTTGCCGTTCGGCCTGGTCATCGAGCCCCAAAGTTGGCGCCCCTGGTGGCGAAAGACGATGAAGTATTGGTTAACGCTTGGGTGAAAATACTCCCAGACAATACTGTCACCGCGATTGTCCCCCATTGTGAAATGGGACAGGGCGTGCACACGTCATTGCCGATGATGCTGGCCGATGAAATGGACGCAGATTGGGGAAAAGTCGCGATGGAGCAGGCTCCGGCCCATGAGGAATATGCAAATTTCCACATGGCTCGAAGCCACCTTTTCCCCGGCAAGGTACCGGGATTGGTGCAAGACACCCTGGATGGCGCTTTTTTGAAACTGACCCAGAGTCTCTCACTTCAAACTACCGGTGGCAGCTTCTCCGTACGGGCGACCGGCACTCTCGGCATGCGGGTGGCCGGCGCTGCAGCGAGGGAAATGCTGATTGGTGCGGCCGCACGGCAATGGGGCGTTGCGACAACAGAGTTACGCGCCGAAAACAGTCATATCTATCACGATGCAAGCGGGCGAATTGAACCCTTTATCACCTTTGCCGCTGCTGCAGCCGAAAACAAACCACCCTCGCAACCAAAACTCAAAGAGCCCAGTCAGTTCAAGTTGATGGGTCGAAATATAGCACGAATCGATATACCGGCTAAGGTCAATGGCACCGCCGGCTTCGGTATCGACGTTGATCTTCCGGGTATGAAATATGCGACAGTAAAAGCCGCTCCTGTGTTCGGCAGTAAAGTGGTTTCAATCGATTCGAAAGAAGCCGAGAAACTGCCAGGAGTCATCAAGGTCGTTAACCTCGAGGACAGTGTAGGGGTTATTGCAGAGGGTTATTGGCAGGCCAAAAAGGCGCTAGACAAGATTACCGTCAAATACAGTCCATCAGACGCGTATTCGCTCGACCAAGAAAGCATGTTTGAACGCTTCGGACAGGACATGGACAAAGCGACTGCCAACCAAGAGGAAAAAGTGGACTTTACCACCGGTGATAGTCGGGTGGTGCTAGCAGCGGCCGAAACCGTTATTGAAGCTGAATACAGGGTGCCATTTTTAGCTCACGCCACAATGGAGCCCATGAACTGCACTGCCTGGATGCACGGTGATCAACTTGAATTCTGGGCCGGCATGCAAAACCCGCTCGGTGCCCGAGACGCAGTTGCCAACGAGTTGAACCTGCAAAAACATAAGGTCACGGCCCACAATGTTTACCTCGGCGGCGGTTTCGGCAGACGCGCCCGCCCCGACTATCCGCTGCAGGCAGCCAAACTTGCCATGGCACTACCAGGGGTACCGATCAAAATGATCTGGTCTCGGGAAGAAGATACGCAGCAAGATTTTTATCGACAAGCCGTTATGAGTCGTTTTAGAGCCTCATTGGCGCCCTCCGGGCTTCCCGAGGCCTGGGAAAACCAATTCGTCGATAAACACGAACCAGTAGAAGCGCCCTATATCCCCTACGCCATCAACAACCAGTATATTCATTATACTGATAGCCCAACCCATGTGCGCTTTGGGGCCTGGCGTAGCGTAGACCACTCTCACCATGGCTTTTTTACCGAATCCTTTATCGATGAACTGGCTTTCGCCGCACAAGTGGATCCCTACGAATATCGTCGTAAACTGCTGGTCAACGAACCAAGGTTAATGAAAGTGCTTGAAAAAGCGGCAGAGATTTCACGCTGGGGGCGGAAATTACCCAAAGGCTGGGGCCAAGGTATCGCCTTACAACAATCGTTTGGCACCTTGGTAGCGCAGGTGGTCGAAGTTGATATGACCCAGGGTAGCCCACGAGTGGATCGAGTGTTCTGCACGGTGGATCCCGGCTTTGCCGTCAACCCCGACGGAATGATCGCACAAATGGAAAGCGGCATCATTTTTGGTTTGACGGCGGCACTCTACGGCGAAATATCCCTGGAAAAAGGCGCAGTAGTGCAGAGTAATTTCCACGATTACCCCATGGTTCGAATGAACACTGCGCCGAAAATAACGGTGTCGATTATCAACAGTATGGAGGCCATTGGTGGGGCAGGTGAGCCAGGCACACCTGCAGTGGCGCCGGCACTGACTAATGCCATTTTTGCCGCGACTGGTAAGCGTATTCGAGAGTTGCCGGTAAGCAAATTCGATAACCGCTACGACATCAAGACAAGCAGCTAAAACCGGCAGTAAAATCGCTGCTATTGGCTTGTGGGCCTATAGCAGCGCCATTCCCTCGACGCATTGCTTGATTAAATATCCAATCCGTTCCCGCAATATTCATATCCGCCTACAATTTCAGTCGCCGGAGAATTAGTGCCAATACGCTTAATACCCTCAAGCCTTTCCAGGCCATGAGAGTAGATGCCCGAAACGCTGATTATAACGGCGGTATAGCGTCCGATCGACCACAAGCATTTAAATTGCGGTCGTTTGCTCTCGCATTTCCTTTGGCGCGATGACCTGAAAGCAGGTAATATCGAAGGAGTCCCGTATCGGACCGACACTTCGTAGGCCGTAGACAACTAACCGATGGGAAGGCGGGCTACGCCAAGACTTGGGTAGCCCTTCTCAATGTCGTCGCCGAAAGGAGGTGTTGCTGCTTCGGACACTCAGCAGAACTCTGTTGTTATTATCATTGGCGGTCAGTGGCCACCCAGATCGGGTACTTGTTCACTGCTCGCAACCTGACCTTGTGCGGCGAACGCTTTCCAGCTCTGGTCAATCAAATATGCCTGAATTGCATCAGTGTCGGACTTGTCTAGTAGATCGTCGAAACGCGGCATCCCCATTGGCGTAAATAACCCCTCTCGAACTATGGAGTCAAACAAATGATGCTTACCCTCCCCCAGGTATCGCAGATCCGGCACGTTTCCACGACCCGCATTGTTGTGGCATGGCATGCAGTGCCACAGGTAAAGCTCATTGCCTCGCTTCACCACTTCTGCATTACCTTTTTTCTGTGGCGGTCGAGGTACGAGAAGCTTATCCACTTCTTTCGCGACCGGAGTCTCACCTCCCCCAAGCTTGAAGGCAATTATTCGTCCCTGATTGCTTCGGGTATGGGCGGCAGAGTAGCGCGGGTATGAAAAGAAGCCGCCCCCGCCTATCCCAGCCATCACCGCCACATACTGTTCGCCATCGATTTTATAACTGAGCGGAGCCGCCATAATGCCAGTGCCGGTATCGATACTATGCAGCAATTCACCAGAACGAGCATCACGAACAACCAGCTCCCCAGAGGCCTTGCCGTAGATCACCAGATTGCCGGCCGTGGTGAGTACACCGCCATCATTGCGCATGCCTCCGGCATCTGCTTCCCAGATCATTCTCTGCTTAACCGGGTCCCACGCCTTCAATACGCCGCGCGGAGGCGGAGTATTTGACTCTCGAATGATTTTTTTAAGAGTCTCTGCCTCATAAGGAAGAACTGATGTAAAATAATCAACGGCGGCTTCGAACGGAGGTAAACCCACAGCCCCCGTGCTGGGCCGCCCGGGTATATACTTGTAGCCGTCAGGAAAGAGATTCACACGTAATTCTGCGGATTCATAAGCCGGAATGTAGACCAATCCGGTTTGCGGACTATAGGCCATCGGGCGCCAACCATGCGCGCCCACTTGTGCTGGCCATATTACCTTGGGTTCTTTGTAGTAATCGGCCTGCTCGGTCAGCACTGGTTTGCCCGTTGCCATATCCACGTGGGACGACCAGTTCACCGGAACATAGTGCTCGGCAGACAGCAGCTCACCAGTTTTACGATCTAGCACATAAAAATAGCCATTCTTAGGGGCCTGCATCAATACCTGTCGCTGATTACCATCGATCACTATATCCGCCAGGATCATGTTTTGCACAGCGGTAAAATCCCAACTATCAGCAGGTGTAGTCTGGTAATACCAGACCAGCTTGCCGTTGTCGGGATTGATGGCCAAAATCGACGAGAGAAACAAATTATCGCCGCCCATAGGGCTGCGGTCTTTGGCCAGGTATACCGCTGAATTACCGGTACCGACATACAGCAGGTTCAGTGTAGGGTCGTAGACCAAGCTATCCCAGACGGTGCCGCCACCGCCGACGTCCCATCGACTATTCGGATCCCAGGTTTTTGCTGCCATCGCCAGTTCGGCGTGCTCATAAGGCTTTTCAGGAGAACCGGGTACCGTGTAAAAACGCCATTTCAATGCTCCCGTTTTCAGGTCATAAGCGGAGACATAACCCCGGGCATCATATTCAGCTCCCGAATTCCCGATGACAACCACATTACCCGCTACCCTTGGTGCTCCTGTGGAGGTATACCGACGCGAGTGATCATCAATTGTGTCAACTTCCCAAGCGATCTGCCCACTTGCGGCATTGAGTGCAAGTAAACGTCCGTCTAGTGCTGTTACGTAAACCAGGTTGTTCCAAACCGCCACCCCCCGATTCACTGGGCCACAACAGGCGTCACGGGCCACCTGCCCATTGACTTCAGGGTCAAAGAACCACATTTCAGCACCGGTTTTGGCATCAACGGCATACACCTTTCCCCAAGTACCGCTGGTGTACATAATACCGTTCACCACGATTGGCGTGGCTTCGAGACCCCGTTTGGTTTTAGTGTCATATTCCCACGCAAATCCCAATTTTTCGACATTATCAACATTAATCTGATCAAGAGGCGAAAAATGAGATTCACCAAAATCGCCTCCGAGCGTATTCCACTGATTGGCATCGGCATTGGCCTCGACCATCGCCTGTCGATTATTTTGGCTTTCCTTTAAAAATACCGAGTCTTCGCTGCTGTCACCTTCTGTCACGCCGGTCAAGGTTTCATTGGTGATATTGCACCCTGCTATAGTAATGAAAATCAGGGTCAGCAATAACGGCTTATTTATCACTGTCATTGTAGTGGGCTCTCGAGGTGATTATTAATTTGGGTCAAACTTCAACTTTCGATAGATCGTGCCAAAAAGCGGTAAATTTCTGTATTGCAGGTTCGCGCCATCTGGGTTTCCAGGCCATTAAATCCGTGGATTGCCTCGGGATACACTCTGAGGATTCCCGGATTCTCTGCGGCGAACCACTTCATGGCCATAAATAGCGTATCATCGTAGAGCGGATCCAACGTCCCCACGCTGAACAAGGCCGGTGGCAAATTCCTCAACTCGGCATACATTGGCGAAATCAAAGGATCACGACGTTGCTCAGGTGTAAAATCAGGCAGGCAGAGTTGATAAAACCACTCCAGATAAGGCGTGGAAAGATTGATGAAATCTTCTCCCCAGGCACGCTGTGACGGCGTCATCGATAAATCATAAACACCGAAAGCCAGACTAATGGCCTTAATGCGCTTAGCCAGCGTTGGCTTTTGTGAAACTCGCAGCAGGGTGTTAAGCGCGACATTGGCCCCCGCGGACTCACCACCAAGACAAACATTCATTCCCGAATAGCGCGCCATCAACGCCTCCACTGCCTCGGCCGTAACAGCGAGCGCTGTCGGAAGAACAGATTCTGGCGCCAAGGGATAGCCGAGAGTCACCACGGTCATGTTTGTTTGACAGGCACATTCCCACAGCAGTGAGTCCTGTTCATAAACTGACCCTAATGTCCAACCGCCACCATGAAAGTGAATATAGAGGCCCTGAGGCTGGTCCACGTCAAACACACGAATTGGCAGTTTAAAAGACTCGGTCTCAATGATATCGTCCTGAGCCTGCTCCACCAGCACAGGCTTAAAGCTACCATCCTTTTTATAGAGCCGAGTCTTACGGATAAACTCCGGGGCCATAGCACCGGCGGCAGGCACCAACCGTCCGGCCTCCTTTAGCGTCTGGTTAACAGATCGCTGTTCATCAACAAATTCCCACAATGCATTATCAATCAGTTGATCGCTGTTAATCACATTCACGTCTCAGTGGTCAAAAAAAGAGATCCGCAATACCCTCAACGGGGGTATCGCGGAGTTTAGAGAGGATAGCGTGAATACTAGATCGGCGAGATAGAGGTAATCTCTTCTTCTTTGGCTTCCTGTGCCTTCTTTTTAATCTCTTCTTCCGAAAGGCGTCTACTCTCAACAGCTTCCTTGTCAACTGCTTGCATCACTTCGAGTTTATGATGTTTATCTGTGCTGAGGTCTTCCAATTGGATCTCACCGGCCATGACCTTTCGTTTCCATTCCTGATGATCGTCTTCAAGCGCATGGAATTCCGGCATCACTTCCTTGGCGAACAATTCTAAACTGGAACAAATATCTTCGTGGGTAGTTTTACCCGCCTGATTCAACAGAATGATCTGATCGACATTGGCATCGGCAAAGGCTCTCAACTTCTTGCGAATGGTTTCAGGCGAGCCAATCAATCCAGATTCAAACGCTGCCTTGGCCTTATCACCTGTTCGCCAATCCTGGTATTCTTCCCAAAGGTTTGCGGAATTCGGTTCATAGGCATTGTTGGGATTAGAGTTACGTTCCAAACAGAAAATAAAGAATGTCCAACCTTCGGCCTTTTTACGTGCTTCTTCATCGGTTTCAGCACACATAAAACCGGATACCACCGCCAAATTGGGATTGGTTTCATGTTCACACAGTTTCTCAACACCGTCGCCAGAAATGATGTTGTAATAGCGGTTGACCCAGGCACGGGCACCTTCAGGATCTGCAAACTGGAAGCCCAACGCGCCTATGCCGCGTTTGGCCGCGTACTCAATGGTATTGAGGTTAGAACAGGCAACCCACAGAGGTGGGTGAGGTTTCTGAACAGGCTTTGGCAATACATTGCGACGCGGGAAATCCCA
The DNA here is from genome assembly GCF_011683955.1 of Pseudomaricurvus alkylphenolicus. GTDB lineage: Bacteria > Pseudomonadota > Gammaproteobacteria > Pseudomonadales > Cellvibrionaceae > Pseudomaricurvus > Pseudomaricurvus alkylphenolicus. Next base: position 721 of record NZ_JAAQPI010000042.1, on the reverse strand, counting down.
ATGCTCACCGTGAAATTCCCAGTCATTCTTAGTGAAACATGGAACCATAGCCCGAAAGCCTTCTTCAAAAACAGCTCTTTTATCACGCACCTTGGCACCGAAAGGATGCAGCTCTGTAGGCCCTGCTCCCTCACCGGTTCCCAACTCACAGCGCCCCCCACTAAGTATGTCCAGGTTAGCGGCCATTTCCGCCGCTTTAATAGGGTGATTGTGAGTCAACTGCAGGATCCCATGTCCCAATCGAATCTGCTTGGTACGCTGACTGGCAGCAGCCAGGAAAGACGCAGGAGATGATGCATGAGAGTATTCCTCCAGGAAGTGATGCTCCACCTGCCAAGCAAAGTCGTAACCCAGCTTATCAGCCAGTTCAACCTGGTTAAGTGCATTCTGAAAATGATCATATTCACTGTTTTCGTGCCAGGGCCGTGGTATCTGGTGTTCGTAAAATACGCCAAACTTCATTGTCATACTCCTTTCATTGGTGTTTAGGGAGTAATCTACTAGAGCTCGATATGCAAAAATAACACTTCTGCTGCATATCGCTTATCCATAGGTTGAATATTATCTTATCTCCGCCTCAAAACCTGCCAATACCGGCGTTTTTCAAGACAGATGTCACCATTAGTTCATTTTTTACGCTGCTTTCTCACACTCATGGTCCGAGTTATCCGGGTTTAGTTCGACCTCTTTGATGTAATCCCACTTCCTAGCCTCTCCAGAC
>NZ_JAAQPI010000041.1 GCF_011683955.1 Pseudomaricurvus alkylphenolicus | reverse complement strand
GTCTGGAGAGGCTAGGAAGTGGGATTACATCAAAGAGGTCGAACTAAACCCGGATAACTCGGACCATGAGTGTGAGAAAGCAGCGTAAAAAATGAACTAATGGTGACATCTGTCTTGAAAAACGCCGGTCCACTAAATATATTATTGATTGGTAATCTACCCCTGAGTGATGACTCAAACCTATTTCACAGGTGCGACTCGTTGAATAACCACCGCTACAACCTCCAACTTGATGCGCCAAGGTGCTTAACGCCGACTTATTGAGTTCAGGTGTGGTAAATCCCTTGTCGCCGGCGAAGCCACAGCATGTAATCTGATCAGGAATAACTACGTTAGTGCTACACAATTGCATAACATCAACGATTTTCTGCTCTAGCCCCATTCGTCGGGCCGAACATGTAATATGGAGTGCGACCTGCTCATCAACCTGCTCAAAGTCCAGTTTATCCATCATAAAGGTATGTATAAAATCTACCGGTTCAAATAGTTTTATACGTGAGTCAAGATATTCTTTAAGGTGCATGGTGCAGGGACTAGTATCACAGTAAACAGGTATTTCACCATTATTACTGGCTTCAAGCAGCATCTGTACGGATTCAGCCGCTTTAGCATCCGCCTGATTAAACATGCCTTTACTTTTAAACGGCATACCACAACATAGCTCTTTTATATGCTGTGGATAAATAACATCAAAACCTGCTTTGTGCAGCAAGGCTTCGGTTTTATCAATCAATGCCGTTTGTTCTTCAGCGCCACGCGCTGGCCCCATGGTTCGACTGGTGCAACTTGGCAGATAAACCACCTGCGGTCTGTTTGTACGGTTATTGATATTTATAAGCCTGCGATCACTGGCAATAAGCTTTGGCGCTGGCGTCGGCATCTCCGGATTCCAATAACCGATCTTGTTAGCGGATACTTTTCGTGCCGCAGCGGTTACCGCCCCCATAGCTTTACTACCGATCAGGGCGTGACTTGTATTCATCACGCCAAAAGCCGTTTTCACTGCGCTTGTTACCATACCGAAATGGGTAGCGATCCATTGAGAAGTGCCTTCATGCTTGAAATTACGGTCGTGGCGCAACTGGCGAACTAAGTCACCGGTATTAATACCTACTGGGCAAACTGTGGAACAGAGCCCACAGCCGGCACAAGTATCGATGGCCATGTAATCGTATTCATCGGCAAAGCATTGTTGATGCTCACCTTTAAGCAGTGCTTGTTCTCGTTTACCGATAATACGCTTCCTTGGACTGAGGGTGAGGTTTCGGGATGGACACATACGCTCACAGAAACCACACTCAATACATTGGTCGACAATGTCGCTGACTGTCTGCATGGGTTTTAAATTGCTAATATGCAGTTTAGGATTTCTCGTAATCATGACATCAGGATTAAGTATTCCCTGCGGATCGAAGATTCTCTTGATCTCAAGCATTATACTATAGGCTTCTGCTCCCCATTCTTTTTCTACAAAGGGGGCCATATTACGGCCTGTGCCATGCTCAGCTTTCAGAGAGCCATCATACTTATCTACAACAACATCACAAACCTCATCAATAAAACGCTCATAGCGTTCGATTTCTTCTTTACTGCCGAAGCCCTGCGAGAAAATAAAATGTAGGTTACCGTCTAATGCATGACCATAGATCACGCCATCATCATAGCCATGTTTCTGCATCAAATGCTGCAAGTCGACAAGGGCATCGGCAAGGGTTTCAATCGGGAAGGCGACATCCTCAATCAGTGCCGTAGTACCCTTGGAGCGGGTTGCTCCTACTGCGGGGAAAATACCTTTACGGATATTCCAGTAAGCCTGGTACTCACTGGGGCTTTCGGTAAAGCTTGCTGGCACAACCACCTCTAAATCATCGACTTCTGAAAGAATAGTCGAGATATTTCTTTCCAGTATCGGCTTTTCATCGGCTTCAGTTTGCACCAAAATTGCAGTAGCACCCTCGGGGATCTTCGCGATAAAGTCCGGCACGCCATCCATATGTTGAACGGCAATGAGTGCAAAATAATCAATCATCTCTGCTGCAGACACCGGTGCTTTATGCAGCTTAAAGCGAGTCACAGCTATGCTTGCCGTACGAATATCCGGGAACACCAAAAATGCCGAGGCTTTTAATGGATACTTGCGGATAGTGTTGTGAGTCACTTCGGAAATAAACCCCAACGTACCTTCAGAGCCGATCATCAAGCGGGCTATCATGTCGATCGGGTCATTCCACTCAAGCAAGGAGCGTAAACCATAACCTGTGGTATTCTTCACTTCGTATTTTCGCAAGATACGTTTACTGAGCACTTCATTACTTCGCAGGTGCTTGGCGAGATTTTCCACCTCAGCAATCATGATTGAGTGGCTTTTTCTAAAGGCTGAGCGACTCTTTTCACAACCAGTATCCAATACCGTACCATCGAGGAAAATAAAGCGCGCAGATGCCATGACACCGTAGGTATCCAAGGAATTCATACCTGCTGCATTATTGATGGCAATTCCTCCAATTGTCGCAGCATCAATAGAGGCAGGCATAGGCGCCAGCTGGCGTTGCAACGGGGCTAAATACCGGTTAGCGTCTCCACCCAGTACGCCACATTGCATTCGAATTTTTTTGCCTTCTTCGAGGATGTCGTATTCTTTCCAGTCGGGTGTAAGTGATAACAGAATGGAATCGGTAATGGCTTGACCTGAGAGACTGGTACCTGATGCGCGAAAGGTGATAGGCAGATTTAGCTCGGAGGCCAAAGCCATAAGGTGTATCACCTCATCCTCATTGGCGATTTGAATGATGACCTTTGGTTGCAGTCGATAGAAGCTGGCATCGGTACCGTAGGCCAGAGTGCGCAGGTAATCGGTAATAATCCGTTGTTGCGGAACAACCTCGGCCGCTCTGGTTATAAATTCCTGATAGGTGTTCTGCTCTTGCATAACCTGCTCTGATCCCTTGTCGCTTGTATATCGTTGGTTGTGGCAGGTTAACGGACCCCCTATACTTAATAAATGCGTCTAATCGAATTTGATTGTTTCCAATAGTTTAATTATAGGGCTGGGATGAAGAATCTGGATGATATGCTTCTGTTTGCCGAGGTGGTCCAATTAAAGTCGTTCAGAGCCGTTGCTGAGCGTAGAGGCATTGCCAGCTCGGTTGTGAGTAAACATATCTCGCGCTTGGAGCAGCATTTAGGGGTTCAACTTCTGATCCGTACTACCCGTAAGCTCAAGCTCACGGCTGCGGGAGAGGAGTTTTTCCAGCATTGCCAACTGCTGGAAAGTGGTGTTACCCAGGCGGAACAGGCGGTTGCCCAGCACGCCGAGCAACCTAAGGGAGTATTGCGCTTGGCCGCACCGACGATTTCGGGGCAATTTTTCTTACCTGGTGTTATAGATCAGTACCTTAAGCTGTACCCGCAAATGCACGTAGAGATGACCATCCAGGATGACTTTCAAGATCTGATTGCCTCGGGTTTTGATTTGGCCATTCGTACTGGGACCTTGTCGGACTCGACCTTGCGTGCCCGCCAGCTGGTTAATTCACGTTGGCATGCCTACGCGGCGCCAGAGTATTTGGCAACGCATGGTGTCCCGAGTGATGTCTCAGTGCTGAAAGAACACAACTGCCTTCAATTTAGCCATCAGGAAAAAGGGGCTAATGACTGGCCTGTGACAGTTAAGGGGAAGGCCGAGAGCATTAAAATCAGCGGTCGGTTTCAAGCCAGTTCGCTGGTGAGTTTACGTGAAGCTGCTGTTGCGGGGATGGGCATTGCTTTTATGCCTGTTTTTCTGACAAGAGATCAAGTCGCTCAAGGCCAACTTGTTCCAGTGCTACAGGAAAGTATCTGCAGAGACGTTGGGATCTACGCCATCTATCCGGATGTACGTTATGTCCCTAGAAAAATCAGTGAATTTATTAACATTCTCGCAAAAGCCTACAACACACATACAAACATATTTCATTAAATGTCATTAAAAAGCGAAAGAAGTTAACTTAGCTCATGAGATTTCCTGCCCCACCTTCTTACGCAATACGTAAAGGTGGTCTCCTATATACCATGTTTACGATATATATCTAGCTGAGACTCCAATCCCCCTCCCCTCAAAAACCCAATGATCTGCCCTCCTGCAAATTGCTTCTTCATAACCAAAACTCCGTGCATAACAGACTTCACTAGGCTCAAAGTAGTTCAGCTAGAAGGAAGTAGATCATATGGCCCTCCTCTCTAAATCAAATCGATTTAACTATTTGTGCGGCTCAACGTTAAAACAACCAAACCAATCACACTACTGGCAAATAGTTTTTGCAGCTTAGGACCAGACAGATACTTGGCGATTGGTGTTCCAATTAATACCCCAAAAATACTCCCCACTATGGTATAGAACAATCTATCGGCCGGAATAGTTGAGACCTGCTGCAGATGAAAGGCAAATCCAGTGGCACTGACCAGGGCAATCACAAAAAGGGAAGTACCCACAGCACGATTGATATCCATGCCGACGTAAAGCGTCAATAGAGGTACGATGATAAACCCCCCTCCAACACCAAACAGGCCAGAGAGCACTCCGCAGAACAGGCCGGCACAAGCCAGTTGTAGCGCTTGTGCCCAGTCTATGCGGGAACAATAAGCGGGATTGCGGTTTGCCATCGTTAATGAAGAGCTTGCTCGTTTTTTACTACTAGCCTCCATCCACATGCGTATGGACAATCCGCCGGCAAGAAGGGAAAAGCCCAACATTAATAGACCTTCATCAATCTGCAAGCCAACCCAGCGCCCCAGCGGGGCGGTTATCATACCTGCAATCGCCAAAATAATACCGGGGGTGATGGCGAGGTCGCGCCGATTATTACGAACCAATACACCCACCATTGCCGCAACGCTCACTGCGCCCAGAGAAATCCCCATGGCTTCCATTAACGGTATGCCGAGTAATAACACAAACAGAGGTACAGCAAAAATTGAGCCGCCAGCACCGGTAACACCTAGTACTAGTCCAATGATCACACCTACTGCGATAATCATAAAGCGAATGCCTCTTGTATATGGAGCGCTGGGTAAATTGACAGCTGTGGTGAAGAGGGTAGACAGCAAGGTCATAGCGTAGATTTAGGGGCGAAAAACATCCAATATCAAAATTGCTCTTTGCAATAGTTTTTTGATATCAATTGAAGGGCTGAATAAACACCCAAACCAATACCCAAAAGCTATCACTACAATCAAAATAAGTATTATACGACTATCGTAAACAAGGTTAAGCTAGGCCACTCATCTGTCTAAATAGAGTGTTTGGGGTCAGCGAAATGGCAGGCTTTGACAAAGTCGTAAGTTGTTATGAAGAGGCCATGCAAGGCCTCGAAGACGGTATGACCGTCATTGCCGGGGGATTTGGTCTTTGTGGCATTCCTGAAAACCTGATTACCGAGATTCAGCGCAGGGGCACCCGCGAGCTGACCATTGTTTCCAACAACTGTGGTGTTGATGATTTTGGCTTGGGTCTGTTACTGAAAGATAGACAAGTCAAGAAAATGGTGTCCTCCTATGTCGGTGAAAATCGCGTATTTGAGAAACAGATGCTTTCGGGAGAGCTTGAGGTCGAATTGACACCCCAGGGAACCCTGGCCGAGAAAATGCGTGCCGGCGGTGCGGGTATTCCAGCATTTTATACCGCCACTGGCTACGGCACTAAAGTCGGTGAAGGCAAACCCGTGGGCGTGTTTAATGATCGTAACTATATATTAGAAGAAGCGATTACTGGTGATTTTGCCATTGTCAAAGCCTGGAAAGGTGATCGCTACGGTAATCTAATTTACCGCCACACCGCCCAAAACTTCAATCCCATGGCTGCCACAGCTGGGCGTATTACCGTAGCGGAAGTGGAAGAAATCGTCGAACCCGGAGAGCTAAACCCCGCACATATTCATACGCCGGGGATTTACGTGGATCGTATGATACAGGGCACTTTCGAAAAACGCATCGAACAACGGCTGGTTCGCGAGATTTAAGGGAGAATTCGGTATGGCTTTAACACGCGAACAAATTGCGATGCGCGTAGCACGCGAACTTCAAGACGGCTTCTACGTCAATTTGGGCATTGGCATTCCCACTCTGGTGGCCAATTGCGTGCCCAAGGGTATGGACGTTATGTTGCAATCCGAAAACGGTTTGCTTGGCATCGGCCCCTATCCCACAGAGGTACAGGTGGATGCAGATATGATCAATGCCGGCAAGGCCACTGTAACGGCCGTCAAAGGTGCATCCATAGTCTCTTCCTCAGATTCTTTTGCCATGATCCGCGGCGGTCATATCGATTTAACCGTGTTGGGGGCATTCGAGGTAGATGTTCTGGGGAATATCGCCTCCTATATGATTCCCGGGAGGATGGTTAAGGGGATGGGCGGTGCCATGGATTTGGTTGCCGGCGCCGACAACATCATTGTGACCATGACTCACGCCTCCAAGCACGGTGAATCCAAATTACTTAATCGGTGTACGTTACCGTTAACAGGCGTAGGCTGCATCAAAAAAGTGGTGAGTGATTTGGCTTATGTAGAAATTGCCGATGGAAAATTTTGGCTGAAAGAACGAGCGCCAGGGGTGAGTGTTGATCAAATTGTCTCTCTCACAAAGGGTGAGCTTGTGGTGCCGGACGTTGTACCGGAAATGCAATTCTGATTGTAGCTTATCAAAGCAGTAACAGTATCGTCGCGGAGAATAATCGTGGATTCTATGACCAAAACACCTGTACTTGTGTCCCCCGAATGGTTCTTGGATAACCAGGGCAATAACAATATCCAGCTGGTAGACGCGACTTGGTTTATACCTTCTGGCGACAAAGTGGGTCGACAGGAAGCTAAAGCTCAACGGATCCCGGGGGCGATTCATGTCGATATCGACTTTCTGGCTTCGGCAAAGCCGGGGCCTCCGGGGCGCATGTTCCCATCACCAGCGGAGTTCTCCGAGCAGGCAAAGGCCTCTGGCCTCAATCCCGATGCTCATATCATTATTTATGATCAGGCGGGGCTCTACAGCGCCGCCCGCTTGTGGTTTGTCTTGCGAAATTACGGCCATGAAAAAGTTTCCGTACTGGACGGCGGTATGCCCGCGTGGTTAAGCGTCGGTGGTGGCGTTGAATCAGGGCCTTTGGCTGAAGTGGAGACCTATGATTGGGGCATTCGTAAGCCGACAGACTGCACCAAAACCTGGCAACAAGTGCTGTCGAATATCGACGCTCAAGAAGCGCAACTGATCGACGTACGTCCACCGGCGATGTTTAACGGCGACACCTCTAACCTCTATGCCGATGTGCGCTCGGGTCATATACCTGGCAGCATAAACTTCTCACAGAGGGAGTTATCCCGAGATGGCCGACTTGTGCCTCCTGAAGAGGTCATAGAGAAGTTAACCGATGCGGGGATTGACTTGAATCAACCTATTATTGGCACCTGCGGATCTGGCGTCACGGCCTGTATTCTTTCAATGGCTCTGGAATATGCGGGATTGCAACGCTGCCCCATTTATGACGGTTCTTGGGAAGAATGGGGCATGCGCCACGATTTACCTATTGAATGTAACCAGTCCACGCAGAATTAACAGGTTTTGTGAACAGCATGAGTGATTTGAATTTTACCCTCGACAAAGAGACCCGATTGAAGACAGTTAAGAACGGCCTCTTTCTATGCCAGCCGAGTATGCAATATTGGAATATCCAAAGCACCTTTGGCGGCTGGAATTTGGCCGTGATGATGGAATCAATTCGCTCTCATCCGGATGCCAGAGGTGAGTTAGCAAGTGTTAACGTGTCACTTATCGAAGCCATCGATGAGAGACCATTTTATGTTCAGACTACACTGTTAAGTCGGCTCAAAAGCACGGATTTTTGGCGGGTGGAATTCTTATGTAGCGAGAGTGATGGGGACCTATTGCTCTCTGCTGAAGTGGTTATGAAAGCCCGCATGCCTTCAAAACAAGTCTACAGATCCACGATACCTAATGCGCCCTCCCCCCACGAGGTGGCCAAGGCTCAACTCGAGTGGTTCCCTCCTTGGATGGACAACTACCACCAACGGCCAGTTAATGGGGATCACCTTCGAGAGGCTGCGACGCCGTATTCTCTCACCTGGATCAAAGATCGTGAGCCGCGGCCGATGGATAGCAAGGCACTGATATTGATAGCAGACAGTATGATTCCCCGGCCCTATTATATAAACAATGGTCAATTACTCGCTTTTTCCGTTGCCTTTTCTTTCTACAATTTTGCGTCTGAGTCGACCTTACATGCGTTGGGGGATGACTACATCCTGATAGAAACCAACGGAAACTGTGTGAGTGATAGTACCTTTGATCAAAAAGCCAATATTTGGTCCCGTGATGGACAGCTCTTGGCTGTAACCAGTCAGATGGGTTTCTATCGGACCGTAGCTAAGTGATTGATGGTGCAAGTCGGCATCTGAGAGACTGAAAAACGTTGAGGAAAGATATTTGAATAACCCTGAAGTACATTCATTTTTTGATACGCATACGTACACCATTACTCATGTGGTCGCGGACCCCCAGAGCAAAGCCTGTGCTGTTGTGGATCCGGTGCTCAACTATGAGCCCAATTCTGGCCGTACAGCTACCCGCTCAATCGACGATATTATAGACTTCATCGTCGAAAATGGCTTTACTCTTGAGTGGATCCTCGAGACGCATATCCACGCCGATCATCTGAGTTCTGCACCTTATTTGAAGGAACAGCTGGGCGGAAAGATTGCCATAGGTAACAATGTCAGACAGGTACAAGAAACTTTTAGCGATGCTTTTAATGTCAAGGTAGATTTTGCTCGCGACGGCAGCGACTTTGATCAACTGTTTACTGATGGTGATAACTTTCGTGTTGGCACCATCATGGCGCAAGCGGTTCATACACCGGGCCATACTCCTGCGTGTATGACCTATATGATTGGCGATGTCTGTTTTGTGGGCGACACCCTGTTTATGCCGGATTTTGGTTCTGCCCGCTGTGACTTCCCCGGCGGGGATGCTGACACCCTTTACGACTCGATTCAGAAGATTTTTAGTCTGCCCGATGAAACCCGTTTGTTTATGTGTCACGACTACAAGGCCCCTGGCCGCGAAAAATATCAATGGGAAACCACAGTTGGTGAGCAAAAGCGTTCCAATATTCATGTAGGTGGTGGCATCAGTAAAGAAGAATTTGTTGCTATGCGATCTGCACGTGACGCCCAGCTGAAATTACCGCAACTGATCTTACCATCTGTGCAGGTGAATATGCGCGCAGGCCAGCTACCTAAACCAGAATCTAATGGTAAAAGATACTTGAAGATACCAGTGGATGTGTTCTAGTTATTAACACTCAATACTAACTAGTGCCCATCTAAAACAGGCGACTTTTCGTTGCCATTTCCGTTGCCGCTTTTGACGGCAACGTTCTCGTTTCCTTAGTGGGTCTCATCTCCGGAAGACTTGCTTTCAGGTTAATATGCCTCCATTCCTACCTTCTTGCTACAATCTACTTCGATTGCAGTTTATGTCAGGCTAACTTAACCAAGTTATAACAACCAATCACTGACCAGACGCAGGATTTAAATCCCTGTAACCCTTCAAGCGGTAGCGTTCATGGTTAGTGACTGCACCCTCAATGTCAAACTCCGGATTTTTTATGACGACTGATACAACGCTAGCGGATGCATTCTCTCCACACAGCGTTGATTGAGTTCCACCAAAAATTTCCACACATTTAAGATTATGGAGATCTCTGATAGCCACAGCAGATCGCGCGCCCATCAATAAAAACTCCTACGGAGGGTTACCCTCCCCTATGTTCTGTCTACGCATGCCGAATCCACGAATAATGAACAATGTCGTTCCCACAGTAGCCCATTAGGGCGACTTACCGCGACGAGTACCATCGACGACGGCATCACATACTACAGATACGGTTATCGGCACGCTATGTAGTATTTTCTATAGTCTAGCGGATTTTTCCAAGAACTCCTTGGGCTGTTTTATTCCGGCTCGAAATATTTACGGCGAAACCAGTTGATATGGAATTGGCGGCTTTTTGTACCCTTATGACATGTTCTATGAATACATAATGCATCGAATCGAGGGCTAAGGGCTATTGTCGCGATTAGCGATGAGGGATCAATGTATGGAGCAGCACAACGCCAGGTTGCCGCTGGCGTTTAACTAGTCTATCGAAGAATCGCTTCGCGTTTGCAGTAAGCCGAAATTCCACCGTGTTGCCTCCCATATCAGCGACCCAGTATAGGTATTTCCATTGAACTCTGACCTTGACATAGACTTAATCCATCCGCAGTCAAACAACAGTTGCTACCTTTTTCTAAGATCTGTTCCAATGTTGGGCTGTAACGTATTACCCTGCGATATATAGTTATGTGGCCGACTTCGACACTATGATCGAACATAAGCTATTCAATAGCTCTGAAGCTAAGCGAGCATGAAAGATACCAGCGAAACGCCTGCATTATTTCCTTATCGAAGTGCCGTCCCGTAAACCTCATTCTATTGTAAACCTTATGACCATATTTTGGTTCGATAGGCTAACATTTTCCGGCACTATATGCCGGGTTTGCAACAGAGCCCAATTAACAAAAAATTGAATATATAAGAAGCTTGTGATCAAGAAAGTACGTTATCCATATCATGAATCAAGGTACGGCTGGCCCTAAGGAAAAGGTAGACCGCTAAACCACCACCAAATATAACTGCGGACAACATTGCGTAACGAAGGGATTCTCCAGGCTCCGACGTAGCTAGCATATCACTCAAGAAGCCCACTGTGGCTGGCCCCATCCCCATGCCGATTATATTAATCACAAAAAAGAGTACAGCCGTTACCTGCGCTCTAAAGGCGGCAGATACTAAACCATGACTTAAAGCAAGAACTGCTGGTATCCAGGAGGCAAATAAACCCATACCCACTACATATAGCGCAAGAGCCAGATATAAATGATCTGTCGTTAAAATGATAAAAACAAACACACCACTGCTCAGTATTACTGCAGCTGCTAGCCAAACGTACCAGCGACGATCACTCAGTTTCAGCTTATCCACCATCATACCTCCACCGATGGTACCAATAATGCCGCCCAGGCCTGACGCCAGCCCAAGCCAAGTTCCCACTTCAGCAATGGAGATGTCAAACGTTCTAATCAGGTAGGAAGGCATCCAGTTTCCCATGCCAAAACTGGCAAACGAGGCCATCCCACCAGCCAGGGCGACATATCGGAAAGTGGTGGTATTCCACAAGCCTCGAACAACCCCCCCAAAAGACTCGTGTTTAGTTTTTTTAGCTACAGGAGGCGTGCCAAAGCGGTAACGGGTGGGCTCTTTGACCAATAAGCACAACAACATTGCCATTAAAACCCCCGGTAAACCAACGGCAATAAATGCCGTGCGCCAACCATAAGCCTGCCCTAACCAGCCACCGAGAACAAACCCTGTAAACACACCAAGATATATTCCTGAGGTATAGACAGACATAGCCGTTGCACGCTTATTTTCCGGATAAATATCTGAAATCATCGAGAGCGTTGGCGGAGTACCGCCCGCCTCACCTATAGCTACCCCCATTCGAGCCAGCAACATCTGCACAAAGTTTTGTGCCATTCCGCAGAGCGCAGTCATTAGACTCCAGACAGCCAGAGACACTGCAATAACATTTCGACGATTACTGCGGTCGGCTAAACGTGCAATTGGAATGCCGCAGACGACATAGAGACAGGCAAAAGCAAAACCTGACATCATACCCAACTGGGTATCGGTGAAACCCATCTCCTCTTTGATGGACTCTTGTAGTATCACCAATAATTGGCGATCCAAAAAATTAAACATATATACCAGCATTAACATTAACAAAACAAAATGCCGATAAGCAGGTTTATCATAAGAAGAAGGGGTCAATTCAACGGTTTGAGTGTTACTACTGTCCAGTTCAAAAACAAAACCCACACTCAACCCAAATGGCTTAGCAATTTTTTTCAATGTATCGAGTTCGGGATTGTGCTGATCATTTTCTATCGAACTGACAACATTACCTCGTTCATATCTTGAACGCCCTCCACAAAAGCATCCTCATCCCATAAAGGTTGAGTGCCAATCCAGGTTTGTGGCACAGATTCAGAGGCAATGCGCTTTGCCTCTTTAAGGCTCAGTTTTTCAGGTACACCGGCGCCGTAGCGATACCCCTCCACAAACAGTACACCGCGCAGGTAAGAGGCTTTCCAGGCCAGATTGTCGATATCTCTAGGCAATGCTGGTCGAGCAGGCAGTTCGGCGGAGAGCCAGGATTGCACAAAATTTTCCACCGGCCTGGATGTCGCTTTGCTGGAGGCCGCGGCCCACTCATTGATGGCCATAACAATAGTAGCGTCGTACTGGGGCCAGGAGATTGCCATGGTGCGCCAGCCGAACATATGCCCACCACCGTGGTGGAAAGCCTGTTTTGGTTGATCCCAGTTGCGTAACCACCAGACCAGCCCTTGGCGTTCACCACGTTTGGGCGCGCCATAATGGGTAATAGGTTTTTGCAATTGATCCGTTAGCATGGCCCTCGCGGTTTCTTGTTTTAGAATACGAACGCCATTAAGTTCGCCACCATTTTTCAGTGCCATCAACAGTTTGATATGGTCTCGCGGCACCGACACAAAGCCACCTGCCGGGTACTCTTCAAAATAGACCAGCGGAGTGGGAATCCAGACATCGCCCATGGTGTTGTAGCCAGTGCTCATCCGCTTCCAGATCTCCGGCTTGATATTCTCAACGCTTTGAGACGGCGGATACTGAGAGCCGGCCCCGGAAATATGGACAGCTCCATAAGTGGAATCTTCGCCTGATTTAGGGCACGGTAGTGCCCATGAACAGGAGATTTACCATGGCTAGACGACCACGTCGTAACCACTCACCCGAATT
>NZ_JAAQPI010000003.1 GCF_011683955.1 Pseudomaricurvus alkylphenolicus | reverse complement strand
CGGGCCGAAGCCAACGAACATCTCCGGCAGAACCGGCGGATTACGGCGCAAGCGCCTAATCCGCCCTACGCATAAACAACGCCGTCAGAGTACCAATCCTGCGAATTTCTAAGACCGGTTATGGCACTATGCTGACTAATCCGTGCCTCCAAATAAAAAACCCCGCAGCTGTTAAGCTGCGGGGTAAGCTGTCATTAACAAAAGCGTCAAACGACAGAGGTGGAGGAGAGTTGATTAAAACGTTTGCAGTACCAGAAAATGAAACACGGCTGCGGCAAAGGGAAATACAGTTAAGAAGACATATTCTTGCGTTGAAACCGGCATGGGGTGTTACCTCAAATCCATTAAGACCCAAAAAAAGACCAAAAAACAATAAGTACAAAAGCGTCGGGCCGCTGAAACAGTCAGCTGCCGATATTCAGTGTAGGCGATGGGGGTTGGTTGTCTTGTAGACATTTTCTTTATTTTTTGTGCGATATATCTCACAACACTGTTGCGCCAATACAGGGAGAGATCCCGGTGCGGGTCTCTAGGGTTGGCCTGCTTTATAATGTCTTTCTTATTTCCTAAATTTTCAGGTTTTTATTTTGTCGACACGATCAGTTGGTGAGTTGGCCTTTGGTGAGTTGGCGCTGCCGCCAGCGTTGTTGGGTAATCTGGACACCTTGGGTTATGTGCATATGACGCCAATTCAGGCGAGTGCGTTACCGCCTTTGTTGCAGGGCCGGGATTTGATTGCTCAGGCTCACACGGGCACGGGCAAGACGGTGGCGTTTGGTCTTGGGTTGTTGAGCCGGCTGAAGGTGGAGCGGTTTCGGGTGCAGTCTCTGGTGTTGTGTCCCACCCGTGAGTTGGCCGATCAGGTGGCGCGGGAGATCCGCCGTCTGGCCAGGGCGGTTCACAATATTAAGGTGTTGACGCTGTGTGGCGGTATGCCTCTGGGCCCTCAGATTGGTTCGTTGCAACACGGAGCCCATATTGTGGTGGGTACGCCTGGTCGGGTGGAGGAGCATTTGCGTAAGGGGCGGTTGAATCCTGAGTTTATCGATGCGCTGGTGTTGGATGAGGCGGACCGGATGCTGGATATGGGGTTTCAGGACAGTCTGGATAAGATTGTGGAGTTCTTGCCCCGGCAACGTCAGACGTTGTTGTTCAGTGCGACCTACCCGCCCCAAATTGAGGCGATTGCGGGGCGTGTGTTGAGAGAGCCGGTGCGGGTGAGTGCGCACCCCTCGGCTAAACTGGGTGTAATCGAGCAGTTTTTCTATGAGGTCGAGGCGTCCGGTCAGCGACCGCAGGCGGTGACGGACTTATTGGTCAGCGAGCGGCCTGAGTCGGCGATGGTGTTTTGCAATACCAAGCGCGAAACCCAGGAGTTGGCGGATTTTTTGCGCAGCCATGGAGTGGTGGCCTTGGCACTGCATGGGGATTTGATTCAGCGGGATCGTGAGCAGGTGTTGGTGCGCTTTGCCAATCAGAGTGCCACGGTGTTGGTGGCGACGGATGTGGCGGCCCGGGGGCTGGATATTGAGGCGTTGGATTGTGTGATCAATTATCAACCGGCCCGGGACAGTGAGGTGCATGTACATCGCGCGGGGCGTACCGGGCGTGCCGGTTTAAGCGGGCGGGTGCATACGCTGTTTTCTGCCCGCGAGCGTCACAAGCTGGAGCAATTGGAGACGGAGCAGGGGTTGAGCGTCAAGCTTGAAAATTTACCTGAGCCGCTGTCGGATTCCCGGTCGCTGGCTCGTCCTCTGATGGTGACACTGCAAATCGACGGCGGTAAGAAGAATAAGGTGCGTCCCGGCGATATTCTGGGTGCACTGACGGGCAGCGGCGGCATTGAGGGCAGTCAGGTGGGTAAAATCCATATCTCGGATTTTTGTTCTTACGTCGCAGTGCAAAGGCAGTGTGTTAAGAGTGCCTTAAAGAAACTGGGCGGCGGTAAGATCAAAGGTCGAAAGTTTCGGGTACGCCAATTGCGTTGAGCAGTGTGTTGAACCATGGAGCATGTCATGAAGCCAAAGAGTGTTGTCAGTCGCGAGCAATGGTTAGAAAAGCGGGTGGAGTTGCTGGAGCGGGAGAAGGCGTTCACCCGCCTTCGGGATGAGTTATCGGAAGCTCGAAGGGAGCTGCCTTGGGTCGCGGTCGAAAAGGACTACCGTTTTGACACGGAAACCGGTGAGCAGAGTCTGGAGCAGTTGTTTGGGGATTCGGAGCAGCTGTTGATTTATCACTTTATGTTTGGTCCTGAGTGGGAGCAGGGATGCCCGAGTTGTTCATTCTGGGCGGACAGTTATGACGGCGTAGCGGTGCATTTACTGGCGCGTAATATTCGTCTGATGGCGATTTCCCGGGCGCCACTGGAAAACCTTCTGGCTTATCGTGAGCGTATGGGATGGCGTTTTCCCTGGGTGTCTTCTCTGGGGTCGGATTTTAATGTTGATTTTAATGTGTCTTTCACTCCTGAGCAGCAGGCGGGTGCCGAGGCGCAGTATAATTTTCGCAAGGCTCGCTCGGTGGGCGAGGAGTTACCCGGCGTGAGTGTTTTTGCCAAGGGTGACGACGGTCGTGTCTATCACACCTATTCGTGTTACTCCCGTGGCTTGGATGCGCTTAACGGCGCTTATCAGTTGATTGATCTGACCCCGGCCGGGCGCGACGAGGCGGAGTTTGATTTTCCAATGGCCTGGTTGCGACGGCGGGATCAGTACTAAGGTGTGCTTCAGGCTTCTGGATTAATTTGCCATTCAAATTGATCCGCCAGGCAAGAGTGCGGAGACGCCCCCGGGCCGCTCGGGTTGCCTTAGCATTTGTGAATACGGTAGTCTGTGTCGGTCGCAAACATCACGACTTAAAATCTTGACGTCCGTTGCAGGTACAGGATCCTGTGGCGAGAGCACTGCCTTTAGTGCATTCCTGATTAACGGAACCACCCGGTTCCCTAAAAGGAGACGCTCATGTCCGCTACACAATCGCGCCCATTTGGCGCCGACAGTACTACCTACGCCAATATCTTCACCTTTATGGGCCTGCCGCTCTCGCGGGACTTGTCCGCCGATACCGACGCGGTGGTGATGGGGGTGCCCTATGACCTGGCGACCACCGGTCGATCCGGTACCCGCTTCGGTCCTGCCGGTATTCGCCAGGCCTCCAGCCAGTTGCGCTGGGAGCAAAAACGCTGGCCCTGGTCCTTTGCTCTGGCAGAGCGACTGAAGGTCGACGACTACGGTGACATTGTCTATGAGGAAGGCAACAGCGACGAGATGATGGAACTCGTCAGTGCTGAGGCCGACCGCATCATGTCGGCCGGAAAAACCCTGCTGACGCTCGGTGGCGATCACTTTATTACCCTGCCTTTGCTGCGCGCGGCTGCCAGGCACCACGGCCCCATGGCGCTGCTGCATTTTGACGCTCATACCGACACCGAACCGAGTGATGCGCGCTATAACCACGGCTCGATGTTTTATCACGCCCCCAAAGAGGGGTTGATTGATGCCGGGGCCAGCGTCCAGGTCGGTATTCGCACGGAATACGATCCGGCTGATCATGAATTGACAGTTCTGGACGCCGACTGGGCCAATGATCATTCTGCCGAAGCAATCGTGGCTCGCATCAGTTCCGTGATTGGTGATCGACCCGTTTACTTGAGCTTTGACATCGACTGTCTGGATCCGGGTTGTGCGCCTGGTACTGGCACTCCAGTGGCCGGGGGATTGAGCAGCAATAAAGCGCTGCAGATTATTCGCCGATTGTCCGGCCTCAATATTGTGGCGATGGATGTGATGGAGGTGGCTCCCGCCTATGACAGCGGTGAGGTGACGTCCTTGGCCGCTGCGACCCTGGCGCTGGAGATGTTATATGTATTGGCGCAGCGTAAGGGCGATTACGCTAGGGGTTAAGCAGCTGCAGTACCAGCTCGCTGCGAATATTGGCCTGGGCCTGCAGGGCCAGGCCTGCTTCCAGGAGGATATCGTTGCGGGCTTTTTCTGAGCTCTCGCGGGCAAAATCCGTGTCGGCAATACGGGAGCGTGAGGCTTCGGCATTAACGGCACTGCCCTGGAGTTGGGAAATGGTATTGTCGAGACGGTTATTGATAGCGCCCAGGTTACTGGCATTCTCGTTGACCAGCCCCTGAATGGAATCGAGTACCCCGAGGGCGCTCTGGGCGCCGCCGCTGGAACTCAGATCGATGCTGTTAAGGCCGAGGTCGTTGACCTGTTGCAACAGATTTTGTGTGTCGACGCTCAGGGTTTCGCCGCTGTTGCCTCCGATTTGCAAATCCACAGAGCCGGTATTCTTGAACAGGTCGACGCCGTTAAAACTGCTGGTTTCCAGGATTCGGTTAATTTCGTCCCTCAGTTGCAGGGCTTCGGCATTGATCGCTGCGCGGTCGCTGTCGTTGAGAATGCCACTGCCGGCCTGAATCGCCAGTTCCCGAAAGCGTTGCAGGTTTTCGGTAATTGAGCCGAGGCTGCCGTCAGCGGTCTGGATCAGTGAAATGCCATCGTTGGCGTTGCGTACGGCCTGGTTAAAGCCGATGGTTTGTGCACCCAGCCGGTTACTGATAGCCAGGCCGGCGGCATCATCGGCGGCACTGTTAATGCGTAACCCGGACGCCAGTCGGCTGGCGCTGGTCTCGCTGGCGCGCTGGGCCTGTTGAATGCTGGCGAAGAAGTTACCGGTATTTAGCGTAATAGCCATGGCTGAATCCGAGATACACAGATTCCATTATTGTAGGCCTCTGTGGCCAGCAAGTTAACGAGCAAAGGGTTATATAACCTGCAGTTATAGTAGCCAGATGCTATTGGGGAATGCCGGGGCCACCGCAATCTGGTTATAATCCCTGGCACTCCCCGAGGGATCAATTTCCATAACCATAATAATCGCGACATCTATGGATCAGTTGTTTATCGCCGCTCTGGCGTTTTCATTCTCTCAAATTTTGCTCAGCGCGCTGCTATTGCTGCGCAGCCAACGGGACTGGTCGGTGCAGCAGTGGCTGTTTGCGGTCATGCTGACGGCCGTAACGGGTTATCTGCTGGTGCCGCTGGCCGACGGTCGTTGGGGTGCTCTAGTGGTGACCTTTTTACAGACGCTGGTGCCCGGCAGTTTCTGGTTGTTCAGTGCCAGCCTGTTTGAGGAGCGCTTTCAGCTCAAGCCCTGGAAGTTAATCCTGGTGGGCACAACGGTGGTGTTGCCCACCTTGGGAAGCTTGCTCACGATGTCAGGCGCGTTTGTGCCAAAACTGTTGTTCTGGACACTGCCCCAGGCGCTGGAGTTTGTACTGTTGGGACTGGCGATCTGGTCAATCATTCACTACTGGCGCGACGATCTGGTGGAGGCCAGGCGGGACTTGCGGTTGTGGTTCTGTGGTCTGCTGGGCTTGTATATTCTGACGCTGCTGCTGTTCCGGGAACTGATTTTTCCGGGCGCCGAATGGCTGCCCCTGGGGCAATATCTACCCGTCGGTGGAATGTTGCTGATGACCAACGCTCTGTTACTGGAATACAAATCCGGCATTCTGCATCCCGCTGAGCCCAAGCCTCCCATCGCCATAGATATGCTAACGGAAGCCGGGCGCGGAGCGGCTCTGGCGGAAGAAGACTTTGTGGTCGTGGCTGATAATGAGGCGCGGGAGCAAATTTTGCCAAGCAAACCACCCACTGAGGTCGAATCGGCGGATGAGAGTGGCTCCCGCTCCGCCAACACCCTCTCAGAGGTGCCTGATGGGCTGCTGGAGCAGCTGACTCATCTGATGGAGCGAGATTTTGTGTACCGAGAGATGGGTCTGACGATTGGTCAGCTGGCCAATCGTCTCGAACTTCCGGAGTACCGATTGCGTAAAATCATCAATGCCGGCCTCGGCTACCGTAACTTTAACGACTTTCTGAATACCTACCGTATCCGGGAGGCCAGCCAGCGCCTGGCGGATCCCGATGAACGCGAAGTTGCGGTTCTGACCATTGCCCTGGACATCGGCTTCCGCTCGCTGAGTTCCTTCAACAAGGCGTTTAAGGACAGCCTGGGACAAACGCCGACGGAATATCGGGCTGACAAAATTCCGGCAGCCGCCCCCTCTTGATGTTTTCTTGGGCTGTAATCGACTAAAAGTTGTCGCCTGCTCTGGTGAATTTTAGAATTTCACCAGTCCTGGATACGCCAAAAGCCGAATTCTTGCGACGAATTTTGAAATTTGGAAGTTTGTCGCGGTACATCCGGCGATCATGACACCACCTACTGATCAATCCCTGGTGGCGCTTATGACTCCTACAACCTGTTTTTCCCTTCTGTTGGTGCTGATGCTGTCCGGCATGCCTGCAATAGCGGGTGATGAGAAAGGGGAGGCGCTATATCAACGCTGTGCCGCCTGTCATGGTGATCGCGGCCAGGGGAACCAGGCTCTGAAGGCGCCGGCCCTGGCCGGGCAGCAGGCGGATTATCTGTACCGTCAACTCCAACAGTTTCAGTCTGGCTTGCGGGGCAGCGATGCCCGGGATGTAACGGGAGGGCTGATGCGAGTGCAGGTAAAGCATCTTAAAGCGGATGATCTTCAGGTGCTGGCCACTTATCTCGGCACCTTGCCTTCTGCTTCCAAGGGGGGGGCGAAGACCGAAGCGTTTTCCGGCCGCACCGGCTATAACTACTATCAGGCCTCCTGCGGCGGCTGTCATGGTGGCCGGGCGGAGGGCAACCCGGCCTTCAGTGCGCCCAAGCTGGCCGGGCTCAGCGCGGATTATCTGACACGCCAGTTTCGCAACTATGCCGAGGGCATCCGCGGCTCTGACCAATCGGATCGTTACGGGCGTCAAATGCGTATGATGACCCGCAGTTTGCCGGACGACAAAACCCTCGAACAGGTGATTGCCTATATCACCGCCCAGCAACCCTGATGGAGATCGCTGTGAGTCACGTTCGATATTTGTTGATGGTACTGCTGACGATTGCGTCTGCCATTGTAGAAGCCACGGAGTTTCAACTGAATGACCGATGCCCGCCGGGGTTTGAGCTGACACCGGCCAATGCCTGTGAATTGCGGACGCTCTACCAGTTCTATCGATCCAATCAGAACCGCGGTGTCGGTGGCACCCGCACAGGGCTGCCACCTCACCGGGACGGATTTTCACCGCAACAGATTGATCTGGGACGCTTTCTATTTTTTGATCCCGCCTTATCCGGCGATGGCAGTACCTCCTGCGCCAGCTGTCACCACCCCGACAAAGGTTTTGCTGATGGCCGTGACTTGTCAGTCGGAGTTGCCGGCCGCAAAACCGATCGCTCCGCACCGACCTTGTGGAACAGCGCTTTTCTGGATCGCTTTTTCTGGGATGCCCGAGCAGAAACGCTTGAAGAACAGGCCCAAGGCCCACTCTATGCCAAGGCGGAAATGGACAATACCCCGGAGAATCTGCTGACCACCTTGAAATCCAATCGCGCATATGTGGATTTGTTTCGACAGGCATTTCCTTCCCAGGCCGAGCTGACACTGGATCAGATTTATGTCGCTCTGACCGCCTTCCAAACTTCTCTGGTTTCCCTCAACAGCCGTTACGACCAGTACGCCCACGGCAACCATGACGCCCTTAATGAAGAGGAAATTGCCGGGATGAATGTGTTCCGCTCGTTTGTGGCTCGCTGTTCGGAGTGTCATACCCCGCCCCTGTTTACCAATAATCAGATTGCAGTAATTGGTACCCCCGAACCGAAGGGAATGCCTCTCGATATCGGTGCGGAAAAGACCTTTAACGCCGCCAGGCTCAAAGGTGGATTCAAGGTGCCGACACTGCGCAATATCGATTTGACCGCTCCCTACATGCATTCAGGCGTGTTTAAAAATCTTAGAGACGCCACGGAGTTTTATACCAAGGGTCGTGGGCATGCCGTACCTGAAGGGGTAAACATGCAGCTGCATTGGCATATCTGGGAACCTGATCTTACCGACCGTGAGTTGGACTTGATCGTCACCTTTATGAAAACCCTTACCGACGAGACCTTTAAGCCTCGAACGCCGGCCCTGGTTCCATCCGGGCTGACACCGATTTCCCATACAGCTACAGCATCACAAATTGCACACACAGGAGAATAAGATCAGATGAATACAGGAGCAATTATTGCGACGATACTGGTGGCCGGCGCTTTTACCGCCGGGCTTTATACCGGCAAAACGGGAGACGCTGCACCGGTGATTACCTCCAGTGCCAGTGGTGCCAGTTTCAGTGGAGGTTATCAGCATGAAACGCAGCCCGGCAGCGCGAGCAACAGTGCTGTTAGCGACAAAATAAGAGCAGTCGCACCATTGGATCGTGACGGCGATGTGCTGGTGGTCAATGATGGCGAATCGATCCAGGCGGCGGTAAAAAAGGCGCAGCCCGGGGATACGATTCAGGTCATGCCCGGTACCTACAAAGAGACGGTCTATATCGATAAGGATCATATTCGACTGGTGGGTGTGATCGAAAAAGGTAAACGAGCAACGATGGATGGCGAGGGCAAACTCAACGACGCCATCCTTTATTCCGGCAACAACATCGTGGTGGAGAATTTTCAGATCACCAAATACAAGGGCAATGCCATCATGGGGCAGGCCGGTAACAATTTTGAGATCCGCAATAATATTATTGTGGATACCGGTGTCTATGGGATCTTCCCGCAGCTAGGCAAAAACGGCATTGTCGAGCACAACATTATTTCCGGTATTGAAGATGCGGCGATCTACGTGGGCATGAGTGACAATATTCATGTGGCACACAATGAGGTGTTCGACAGCGTTGCCGGTATCGAAATTGAAAACAGTCGCCACGCGATTGTGGAAAACAACTACGTGCACAACAATACCGGCGGTATTCTGGCGTTTATTACACCGGGTCTGCCCATCAAAACCACTTATGATGTGGTTATCCGCAATAACTTTGTGGTGGGCAACAACCACCACAACTTTGGTGCACCGGGTTCAACGGTTGCGGGCATTCCACCCGGTACGGGCGTGCTGATCATGGCGGCGGATGAGGTGATCGTTGAGGGCAATATTATCAGCGACCATAAAACGGCGGGCATTATGATTACCGATCATCATAACGCTCCCAATACAACGATCGATCCGGGTTCAGAGCCGAACCCCGATCGTATTGCATTGCTCGACAATGTCATGGTGAATAACGGCTATGAAACCATTGATGAGATCAAAGCCTTAATGGCGCTGGAATTCAAATCTGCCAATCCGGATATCGTGCATGTGGGCGGCGGCAAGGAAAGCTGCATTATCAATCGCCACCGCTATAACGTTGTGGGGATCAAAGATTTTGGCGAGTGTGACTTTACCAACACCGATGCCTTGGACACCTACCTGCTGGACGAACCGGTTCCACCGCGGGACATTTCCGGCAGTGACCGCGGCAAGATTGCCTACCTGGGTATCTGCACCGGCTGTCACACCTATACCGGTCGTATGATCGGGCCACCCGTGCAGCAGATTCAAGCGCTGTATATGGACGACCCGCACGGACTGGCGCAATACATTGCCAGCCCTGTTAAGAAGCGTCCGGATTATCCGGAGATGCCGCCCCAGAATTATCTGGATCAGGAAACGCGCCTGGCGGTGGCGGAGTATATGTTGTCGCGGACAAATTAATCTGCAACCTGCAACCTGCAATGCCTAATGCAGTGATGATAGTGACTGGTCGAGTTGCAGTAGCAATGCGATCAGTCTTTCTTCGTTGGTATTCACGGTTGCAAAATATTCTTCTGCGATTGGAGTTACACCGCATTGACTGGGCAGTGGTACCTCAGCATCCATCATCGCATGCAGCCGTTCCAGTAAAATAAATTGGATCCACTCCGGCAGGCTCAGTGTGTCGATACAGAAGGGTTGGGTGCTGGCGAGAGCTTCTTGTGTGGGACGCTCTTCGCTCCACAGTTCCAGGTTCTTAAGCTCCGTTTCGATGTCCAGCAGTAGCGCGCGGATCTTGTCGGTCATAGGTGTAACTTCGTGAAAACCGGTTCAGGCAATCTGTCGGCTAAACGGCGGCAGCGAGTTCAATATCGCGGTACCGTAGCGACGGGTGACAATGCGTCGGTCGAGCAGGCTGACGGTACCGGTGTCGGATTCCGTTCGCAGCAGCCGCCCGCAGGCCTGCACCAGTTTAATGGCGGCATCGGGCACGGTGATTTCCATAAACGGGTTACCACCTCTGGCTTCGATCCACTCCGACAGTGAGGCTTCCACGGGATCGTCGGGCACGGCAAAGGGTATTTTGGCAATCACCACATGGCTGCAGTAATCCCCCGGCAGGTCCACACCTTCGGCAAAGCTGGCGAGGCCGAAAATCACGCTGCCCTCGCCACCATCAATACGGCGTTTGTGTTCGTCGATCAGGGCCTGTTTGGAGCGGTCACCCTGGACCAGGATCAAGTCCTGCCAGTCGTTGGGCAGTGCGTCATAGACGTCCAGCATTTGTCGCCGTGAGGAAAACAGCACCAGGCTGCCGCAGTTCATGTCCAGCAGTTGGGGCAGTGCATCCACTACTGAAAGCGTATGGTCGGAGGCGTTGCTGGCGTCAGTGGCCATCGGAGGCACGCTGAGTGTGCCGGCACTGGCGAAGTCAAACGGACTGGGTACAACGTGGTATTGGCTGTCAGCCGGGGTGCCGGCGCGCATCATCAGGCGATCAAATCTACCCAGGGCAGTGAGGGTGGCGGAGGTGACCACGGCGCCGCAGCATTGGTTCCAGAGCCCGTACTCCAGAGTGCGGGAGGCGAGAATGGGGCTGGAGCAGACTTCGAAGTCGAGGTTGCCACCCTGCTCCACCAGGGTAAACCAGCGCGCCTTTGGCGGTGCGCCCTCGGGGTCGGGCACAGCGTAGCTGGCCCAGAGTTCGCGGTTGGCTTCAGCCCGCGATTGCCAGACGCCCACCACTGGAAAGGCATTTTCCAGGTCCACTTTGGGGACGGGGCAGTGGGGGTCTTCCATGGCTTCGTTGATCTCGTTGGCCATTTTACCCAGCAGATCGCTGAGGCGATCAAAGGCCCTTTGGATATCCACGCAGGGCATTTGCATGCTCTGAGGGATGACACCGCCGTCAAAGCGGTAGCGGGGGGTGTGGTCGCTGGGATCGATGCCGTCCGCCAGGGCCTGGAACATGGGGATGACCTTGTCCATTTCCTGTTTGGCATCGAGCATGGCGGCGGGCAGCTGCTCGCCAAAGCGGTCGACATTGCCGGCACCACTGACCTGGGCCAACAGATTGGCCAGGGGTTTTTGACTTTGGTCCAGCCATTTGCTGGTGCTGATAAGGCGGCTGTGGTGGGCAAAGTGGTTGAGGGCTTTGTCCGGCAGGTGGTGGCCTTCGTCAAAGATGTAGATGCTGTCTTCAGGGGCGGGCAGAATGGCGCCTCCGCCCAATGCCAGGTCCGCCAGCACAAGGTCGTGGTTGGTGACGATGCAGTCCTGGCTGCCGAGGTTGTCGCGGGCGCGCATAAAGCTGCAGGCGCTGACGTTGGCACAGCGGCGGCCGGTACATTGGCGGTGGTCGGTTGTGATCCGCTGCCAGTCTTCGTCTTGTACGCCGTCTTCCCAGGTGTCTTTGTCGCCATCCCATTTGTTGGCGGCCATGGCTTCCATCATGGTTTGATAGATTTTGACGCTTTGCTCGCCCACCTGGGGCATTTCGTCTTCGTACAGGGGCTGGGTGGGGTTGGCTGCCATTTCGACATCGCTGAGTATGCGGTCGAGTTTGGAGAGGCAGAGGTAGCGTCCGCGGCCTTTGGCCAGGGCGACTTTGAAATGCAGGCCGCTGTGGCGAAGGATTTCGGGGATGTCTTTGTTGACGATTTGTTCCTGCAGGGCGACGGTGGCGGTGGACACGACGAGTTTTTTGCCCAGGGCTTGAGCGATGGGCAGTGCCGCCAGCAGGTAGGCAACGGTTTTGCCGGTACCGGTGCCGGCTTCGACGACGCAGATGTGGCCTTCGCTGTCTCTTTTGCCTTCGTCATCGAGGGAGATGTTGCCGAGGGTTTTGGCAATTTCGGCGATCATCAGTTTTTGGCCGTAGCGAGCCTTGAGTTCCCGGCTTTGGAGGAACTGGCTGTAGGCGCCCTGGATGGTTTTTTTGAGGTCCGGTGTGAGCATGGTCTGGTGTAGGCAAAAGCCAGCAGTTTACCGGTTTATGGGGTGTGGGGCATCAGATATTGGATTGATTCTTGCTCTTTGTCGTGAAGGGGACGGAGGTGCTTACACCACCGTCCCCTATGGGCCACAGGATGTTAGCCGCCAAGTATTCTTTCAGCCAGCCCTTTGGTAGAGCTATCCCAGCTATCAGGCAGCTCGCCGGACACCAGCGCCTTATCGATCTGAACACCCAGCTGTTTGCCCAGTTCAACACCCCACTGATCATAGGCGTTGATATTGAGCAGTACGCTGAGGACGTAGACTTTGTGCTCGTACAGTGCGATCAGGCTACCCAGTGAGTTGGGGGTGAGGCGGTCGAGCAGCAAGGTGTTGCTGGGTCGATTGCCCGGAATCACTTTGTGGCTGGCGAGGCGTTGTATATCGTCTTCGCTGCGGCCTTCGTCGCGCAGCTCCTGTTCGGCTCGTTGCAGGCTTTTGCCGGCCAGTAAGGCCTGACTCTGGCTGAGACAGCAGCCCAGCAATTGGCGGTGTTGGCCTTGGTGGGGGTGGTTGGGTTTCAGGGTGGCGATAAAGTCGACGGGGATCATCGCGGTGCCCTGGTGGAACAGCTGGTGGAAGGAGTGTTGGCCGTTGCTTTCTTCGGTGCCCCAGATGGCGATGCCGGTGGGATAGTCAACGGGGGTGCCTTCGCGGTTGACGCATTTACCCAGGCTTTCCATGTCCAGTTGTTGCATGTAGTCGGGCAGGCGCTGCAGTTGGTGGCAGTAGGGCAGTACCGCCTGGCTTTGGGCGCCCCAGCACTGGCTGTACCAGAAGGTCAGCAGGGCCAGCAGGACCGGCATGTTGGCCTCGAAGGGGGCTTCAGCGAAGTGATCGTCCATGGCGCCGGCGCCGGCCAGCAGTTGTTGGAAGTGTTCCCAACCCACGGCGAGGGCAATGGGCAGACCAATGGCGGACCAGAGGCTGTAGCGGCCGCCCACCCAGTCCCACATGGGAAAGATGTTGTCGCTGTTAATGCCGAAGGCGGTGGCCTTGGCGAGGTTGGTGCTGATGGCGACAAAGTGATGTTGCAGCTGGTCTTCGGCGCAGCCGGCGTCGAGCATCCACTGGCGGGCGGTGGTGGCGTTTTCCAAAGTCTCCAGGGTGGTGAAGGATTTGGAGGCGACGATAAATAAGGTGGTCTTTGGATTCAGGTTCTTGAGGGTGTGGAAGATTTCGGCGCCGTCGATGTTGGCAACAAAGTGCACCTTGACGGGCTGCTGGTGGTAGTCGCAGAGGGCCTTGCAAACCATGCGCGGGCCCAGGTCGGAGCCACCAATGCCGATGTTAACCACGTCGGTGATGGTGTCGTTTTCGTATCCTTTCCAGTTTCCGCTGTGCACCTGTTCAACGAAGGCGGCCATTTTCTTTTGAGTTTCTTCGACGTCAGCACCTTCGCGGGTAAGGCTGCTGCCGGCACGCAGGAGGCTGTGCCAGGCAGGGCGGTCTTCGGTGTTATTGACCGATTCTCCATTCAGCAGGGCTTTGATGGCCTGTTCGAGTCCGGCCTCACGGGTCAGCTGCAGCAGCAGTGACAGGGTGTCTTCAGTGAGGTGGGACTTGGAGTAGTCCAGCAGGATCGGGCCCATTTCCAGCGTCATTTGCCGGGCGCGGTCGGGGTTGTCTGCGAACAGTTCGGCAAGGCTGCTCTGCCACTGTTGGCGGTGTTGCTGAAGTTTTGGAAAAGAGGGAAGGTGCTGACTGAGTTCAGCTTTGAGGGTGTTGGTATTCATAAGCTCACTACACGTTATCCGGTGATTGTTTTAAAAACGAATCCAGAATCTGTTCTTGTGTCCACACGAGCTTTAATTATAGGAGGCTCCCATCTGTTGTGGGTTGGCCTCGCCAGCCGCCGGGCGACCCTCTTTGTGGTCAGCTTATGCGATCGGCTGGAGGTGCGTATTGTAGCGCCAACAGTCCGGCTTTGGCCATCTTAAAAGGTGGTTTAACCGGACATCGGCGAAAGGCATACCAGTCAGGTGTCAACTGCGTACCGGTTTGGCGGCCAATATTCAGTGATTGCGACTGATAGCAAATTCTGCCAGGTCGATCATGGCCTGACGGAAGCGGTTGTCCGGCAGTTGCTGCAGTTGTTCTATGGCCAGATCCGCCTGCTGGCGTGCACTCTGGGCGGTGTACTCCAGGGCGCCACAGCGTTTCACAATGGCAACGATGTCGTCCAGTTGTTCCAGGCCGCCTTCGCGGATGGCAGTGGCGATCAGCGCCGATTCTTCGGCGGTGCCTTCGCGCATGGCGTAAATCAGGGGCAGAGTGGGTTTGCCTTCGGCCAGGTCGTCGCCGACATTTTTGCCCAGAGCCTCTGCATCGCCTTCGTAGTCCAGGGCGTCGTCCACCAGCTGGAAGGCCAGGCCCAGATGATCACCATAGCGTTTCAGTGCCTGGCGCTGGGCGTCAGTGGCGCCGGCCAGAACGGCCGCGGTCTCACAGGCGGCTTCGAACAGAGCACCGGTCTTTTTATAGATGACCTGAAGGTAGTTGTCTTCGCTGACGCTGGGGTCTTTGGCATTGACCAGCTGCTGCACCTCTCCCTCGGAGATGGTGTTGGTGGTATTGGAGAGGATTTCCATAATCTCCATGTCGCCAATGGCCACCATCATCTGGAACGCGCGGGAGTAGAGAAAGTCGCCCACCAATACGCTGGGGGCATTGCCCCACTTGGCATTGGCGGTCAGGCGGCCGCGTCGCATGCTGGAGATATCCACCACGTCGTCGTGGAGCAGGGTCGCTGTATGGATAAACTCAATAATGGCCGCCAGGTCCAGATGCTGCTGCCTGTCTGCTCCAGGGTACCCCAGGGCGTTGGCGCTGAGCAGCACCAGCAGCGGCCGCAGGCGCTTGCCTCCGGCCTCCACCAGATAATGGCCAATGTTTTCCACCAGATCGACGTTGGAATGCAGTTGATCGATGATCAGCTGATTAACGGCGGTGAAATCCTCGGCAACGGCTTGATGGAAGGGCAACATAGAGGGGCCTGACTGCTTATCTGTGGGAGGGTGCTGCAAACAGCGCATGCTAGGGGCCTCTGGGGCGCACGTCAAGCGTCAGGGCCGCTGCCCGGCCGATGGTCAGTGGCGCGCAAGTCATTAATGGCCCAGGCCTGCATTCAAGGTTGCCCGAGGCTTGCGGTGGCTTTGCTGATGCCGTAAAATGCGCGCCCCTGCCATAACCAGGCAGGTTTTTATTGTATTAGGTAAAGTTGGTTTAGGTATACGGCGCAAGCGCAGGTTAAATGTGCCCGGTTTATCCCGGTACTGCTTCGTGTCGTCCAGTATCTAGTCAATGATCTATATATTGGAGCATGCAAATGTACGCAGTTATCAAGAGTGGTGGCAAGCAGCACCGCGTAGTGGAAGGCGAAGTCCTGAAGCTGGAAAAGATTGAAGTAGCCACCGGCGAAACCGTTGAGTTCGACGATGTTCTGCTGGTAGCCAATGGCGACGACATCAAGATCGGCGCGCCCGTTGTTGAAGGTGCCAAGGTAACCGCTGAGGTGGTTAGCCACGGTCGCGGCGAGAAGGTGAAGATCATCAAGTTCCGTCGTCGTAAGCACAGCATGAAGCGCCAGGGTCACCGTCAGTGGTACACTGAGGTGAAGATCACTGGTATCCAAGGCTAATTAAGAGAAGATTTAGGAGTTTGACTCATGGCTCATAAAAAGGCTGGTGGTAGTACTCGAAACGGTCGCGACTCCGAGAGTAAGCGACTGGGTGTAAAGCGTTTTGGTGGTCAGGCGGTTCTGGCTGGCAATATCCTGGTTCGTCAGCGTGGCACTCGTTTTCACGCTGGTGACAATGTAGGTATTGGCAAGGACCACACTCTGTTCGCAAAGTCCGACGGCGTTGTGAAGTTTGAAGTGAAAGGCCCTAAAAACCGCAAGTTCGTCAGCATCGTCGCCGCTTAAGCGACTGCTCAAAACTTCGGTTTTAGATCCGCGCGCCGTGCGTGACGGATCCACCCGCAAAAGCCCTGTCGACCAACGATAGGGCTTTTGTATTTTTAGAATGTTGATTTTTGAGTTCGCAGCCTGGCTGCGCAGACCCGGAGAAGACTCATGAAGTTTGTGGATGAGGCCCCCATTTTTGTAGCCGCCGGTGACGGTGGTAACGGCTGCATGAGTTTCTGGCGAGAGAAGTTCGTGGCCAAAGGCGGGCCCGATGGTGGCGATGGCGGTGATGGCGGCAGTGTTTATCTTGAGGCCGACAGCGAACTCAATACGCTGGTGGACTATCGCTACCAGCCCAAATACCGGGCGCAGAACGGTCAGTCGGGGCGTGGTGCCAATTGCACCGGAGCCAAGGGTTCTGACTTGATTCTCAAGGTTCCTGTGGGTACCACCGTGCTGGACACGGACACTGAAGAAAAGCTCGGTGATCTAACCGAAGTGGGACAGCGTTTGATGGTGGCCAGAGGCGGCTTCCACGGTATTGGCAATGCTCGATTCAAGTCCAGTGTTAACCGTGCGCCACGCCAGACCAAGCCGGGTCAGCCGGGAGAGCAGCGCAATCTCAAGCTGGAGCTGAAGGTGCTGGCGGACGTTGGGCTCCTGGGGTTGCCCAATGCCGGTAAGAGTACCTTTATTCGGGCGGTTTCTTCCGCCAAGCCCAAAGTGGCTGATTACCCTTTTACAACTCTGGTGCCCAATCTGGGTGTGGTAAAAGTGCAGTCTCACCGCAGTTTTGTGGTGGCTGACATTCCCGGTGTCATCGAGGGAGCATCAGAAGGCGCCGGTCTGGGGATTCGCTTCCTCAAGCATTTGACCCGTTGCCGCGTATTACTGCATCTTGTGGACATGTTCCCGTTTGACGGTTCAGACCCGGCGCATAACGCCCAGACGATCATCGACGAATTGGGCCAGTTTTCGCCGACCCTGGCTAAACGTGAGCGTTGGTTATTACTCAATAAAGTGGATTTGCTGCCGCCCGATGAGGTGGAGCAGCGCTGTCAGGATGTTATCGACAAGCTTGGGTGGGAAGGCCCGGTATTCCGGATCGCCGCCATCAACAAGCAAGGCACACAGGCATTGTGTGGTCAGGTGCTGGATCACCTGGAAAGTTGTTGGGAGGCCGAGGAGAATGATCCGGAGATGGCTGCAGCTGAGCTGACTCTGCAGAATGACATGCAGGACGAGGCCCGGGAGCGAATCGAAGAGCTGCGAGAGCGTCATCGTGCCAAGCGCCAGGCTGCCAAAGACGGGGATGACGACGATTTTGATGATGACGACTACGACGTCGATTTTGAATATGTGCCTTAAGGTCGGGCCATTGCGGTTGAGAATCAAGTGGGATGAGTATTAGAGCAAACCTTAACAGCGCCCGCCGCTGGGTGGTCAAAATTGGCAGTGCCCTGCTGACGGACAATGGTCGTGGCCTGGATGAAAAGGCTATTGCTGGCTGGGTGGAGCAGTTGGCGCAGCTGCAAAAGCAGGGCGTTGAGTTGGTGTTGGTGTCTTCCGGAGCGGTTGCCGCCGGCATGACCCGCCTGGGCTGGAGTCAACGCCCCGACACGATTCACGAATTGCAGGCCGCTGCGGCTGTCGGCCAGACCGGTCTGGTGCAAACCTATGAACAAGAGTTTTCCCGTTACGGCCTGAAAACGGCTCAGGTGTTGCTCGATCACGATGATCTCTCCAATCGGCAGCGCTATCTTAACGCTCGCTCAACCATTCGTGCGCTGACCGGGCTGGGTGTGATTCCCATCGTTAACGAAAACGATACCGTGGTGACCGACGAGATTCGTTTTGGCGATAACGATACCCTGGGCGCTTTGGTTGCCAACCTTGTCGAGGCGGAAGTGCTGGTGATTCTCACGGATCAGGACGGTATGTTTACGGCGGATCCGCGTTCCAATCCGGATGCACAGTTGATTACAGAAACAGCGGCTTCCGACTCCAGTCTGGATGGTAAGGCTGGCGATGGCGGCAAATTGGGGCGGGGTGGAATGATCACAAAGGTGAAGGCCGCCCGGCTGGCAGCCCGATCAGGTGCCCACACGATTATTGTCGGTGGTCGTATCGATAATGTGATTGGTCGCTTGCGAAAAGGTGAGCTGCTGGGGACATTGCTGACAGCTGATCAGCAGCCTCAAGCTGCCCGCAAGCGCTGGCTGGCGGGGCACTTGCAGGTACGCGGGCAGCTTCAGTTGGATGATGGTGCGGTGCGAGTTCTGAGCCAGAAAGGCCGAAGCTTATTGCCTGTGGGGGTCAGTCGTGTCAGTGGTGACTTCAATCGTGGTGATATGGTGTCCTGTGTTGACAGCAGTGGTCACGAAGTGGCGCGCGGGTTGGTGAATTACAGCGTGCAGGAGTCGCGGCGCATTATTGGCCGCCCCAGCGAAGAAATTGAAGAGCGCTTGGGTTATGTGGATGAGCCAGAACTGATCCACCGGGATAACCTGGTGATGTTGTAGCGCGGTCATAGTTAGGAAGGTTTATGAGCATTTTTAAAAGTCACATTGATGCAATGTCCGCTTACCAGCCGCCGCTTGAGGGGCGTGATCCCAAGTCCTACACGCTGCTGGACTTTAACGAGCGTACGATCGACGTAGCTGAGCCGGTGCGCAGAGCGTTGGAGGATTTTATCAACAGTGGTCGGCTGCAGATGTATCCGTCCTATGGGGATATTACCGATCGTATCGCCGCCTACTGTGGTGTGGATGCCGGGCAGGTGATGATTACCAATGGCTCCGATCATGGCATCGATCTGATTATTCGCAGTGCCTGCCGCGAAGGTGACGAGATCATAATTCCCGGGCCAAGCTTTGCCATGTATACCCAGTGCGCTCAGATCGAAAACCTGAGTATTGTGGAGCCTCACTACACTCGGGAGGGAGGCTACCCGGTCGAGGAGGTAATTGCCTCGGTGACGGATCGTACCAGGGTGATCATCATCTCGAACCCCAACAACCCCTGTGGGACCCTTGTGGCTCCGGAAGAGATTGTACGCATTGCCAAGGCGGCGCCGGGGGCAGCGATTCTGGTGGACGAGTGCTATTTCGAGTACAGCAAGACCACCGTGGCGGATCGGCTGGTGGAGTGTCCCAATATTCTGATCACCCGCACCTTTTCCAAAACCTGGGGATTGCCTTCGATCCGCCTGGGTTACGTCCTGAGTGCGACTGAGAATATTAACGCGCTGCTTTGTGTGCGTGGCCCCTACGATATCAATCAATTGGCCGTGGTGGCGGTGGACGCGGCGCTAAACTCGCCGGAGGTCACGCTCAGCTATGTTGATGAGGTGATGCAGGTTTCCAAGCCTTTGCTGGAGGCGTTTCTCGATGAGCGAGGCATCGATTACTGGCCGAGCGCGGCCAACTATCTATGGGTGTTTCCGGAAGATCCCGTAGCGGTCAATCAGGCGCTGGAAGCACGGCATATTTTGGTGCGGCCCAAGGTGGATAGAGAGGGGCGTCAGGGATTACGGATGACTGTTGGTACGGAAGCGCAGACCAGGGCTCTGGTTGGGGTGCTGGAAGACATCTTCTGATTCGCGATTGCGGAAAGATCCAGATGCAACAGACACAAAAAAGCCGGCGATTGCCGGCTTTTTTGTGTCTGACCCGAATTTGGCTGGCTTAAGCAGCCAGGCCCTTAATCTGGGCGTTCAGACGGCTCTTGTGACGAGCGGCTTTATTCTTGTGAATAATGCCTTTGTCAGCAATGCGGTCGATAACGGGTACAGCAGCAGCGTAAGCCGCCTTGGCTGCTTCAGTGTCACCTGCTTCGATAGCCGCAACTACTTTTTTGATGTAGGTGCGCGCCATGGAGCGCAGGCTGGCGTTGTGCTTGCGGGCCTTCTCGTTCTGGCGCGCGCGTTTTCTTGCTTGAGGTGAATTGGCCACCGTGTTGCTCCTATTACTAAATCAGGATATGTCTAAATCCGGGCGTAACTAATACCCTGATGTGATCGATAAAGAATCAACACGTTCGGGTACAAATCAAGGACGCGGTATTATCCCCATTTATTCGGTGGTGTCAATATCTATATGCCAGAAGGTGAAGGCTCAAGATTTGGCGGATGCAATGGGTGTAACGTTTTCTTCCTCAGACTCTTCCGTCAGCAGCAGCTCAGGCTTGCCCTTACAAGCCTTGGCCAGGGTGTCGCGGCGTTTGGCCAGCAGCAGGCCGATGGCCTCGCTGATGTCTTCGTCGATTTTCACATTTTGTTCGATCAGGGTGGTGATGTTGGCCGCCAGCTCCAGCATCTTGTCGTGTTCTTCGGCGTCTTTCTTGTTATCGAACATACTTCCGTCTCTATCGCATTTCCAAACGGCAATTACGGCCATGGTCGGGCTCCTGGGGTTGAATCGGTTTATCTGTATGAATGTACAGTAGTTACGTCGCTCCGGTTTGTCAACGCCAAACATTTGGGTTGGTGTGCTTACCCGCTTTGAGTACACTGCCTGCCATCAATGGGAGTGGGCTCAACTATAACCGTGGCCCCGACAGGGAGAAAGGGGTGAGCGACGATCATCATAACGCAGTAGGGACCAAAGGCGCAGATAAACCTCGCCCTGCCGGCCTCTTGCGTTCCAGTGCCCTGGTAGGGAGTATGACCATGCTCTCGCGGGTGCTGGGTCTGATCCGGGACATTGTGCTGGCGCGCTTTATCGGTGCCGAGGCGGGGGCCGACGCCTTTTTTGTTGCTTTCAAGATCCCCAACTTTCTGCGGCGTTTGTTTGCCGAGGGGGCATTCGCTCAAGCCTTCGTACCCGTGCTGTCGGAATACCGAACCCAGGGCAGTCATGCCGCGGTTAAGGGACTGATTGACCGGGTGACGGGATGCCTGGGGATCACGCTCACGTTGATCACGGCATTTGCAGTGCTGGCAGCCCCCGCGTTGACCACGGTGTTTGCGCCAGGCTTTGTGGATGATCCGGTGCGATTTCCTCTGGCCACCGAGATGATTCGCATCACCTTTCCCTATTTGCTGCTGATATCCATGACCGGATTGGCCGGTTCCATTCTCAACAGCTATGACCGCTTTGCGGTTCCGGCCATTACGCCGGTCCTGCTTAATATCGCCCTGATCTCTTCGGCTGTGCTGGCCGCGCCCTATTTTGATCCACCGGTCATCGCCCTGGCTTGGGGGGTGTTGGCGGCAGGAATGTTGCAGTTCTTGTTTCAGCTGCCTTTTCTGTGGAGGCTGCAGCTGCTGCCCAGCCCCAAGGTGGACTGGAAGGACGACGGAGTGAAGCGGATACTGGCACTGATGGCCCCGGCGATTTTCGGCGTATCCGTGAGTCAGATCAATTTGTTACTGGATACCGTGCTGGCGTCTTTGCTGCCCACTGGCAGCGTCTCCTGGCTTTATTACTCTGATCGTCTGGCGGAGCTGCCGCTGGGTGTGTTTGCCATTGCCATTGCCACGGTCATCCTGCCGGGCTTGTCCCGTCAGCACGCCAGTGAAGATCCGCGGAAATTCAGTGCCACCCTCGACTGGGCGGTGCGCATGGTGCTGTTGGTTGCCGTACCGGCGGCACTGGCCCTGATGCTGTTGGCAGAGCCTATCCTGATGACGCTGTTTCAGTACGGCAAGACCACGGTTGATGATATCGCTATGTCGACCTTGAGCCTGCGGGCTTATGCCCTGGGGCTGACCGCCTTTATGCTGATCAAGGTGCTGGCGCCCGGCTATTTCGCCCGGCAGGACATGATGACACCCGTCAAAATCGGCATCAAAGCCATGATCAGCAATATGGTGCTCAATGTGCTGTTCGTGGCGCCCCTGTACTTTATCTGGAATATCGGCCACGTGGGGCTGGCTTTGGCCACGTCGGTGTCCGCCTTTATCAACGCCGGGCTGCTGGGGCGGGGCCTGGTGCGCGAGGGGGTATACCGGCCCGGCGGTCGAAGCGATTGGACCTGGCCCAGACTGGCCTTGCAGTTACTGCTGGCCAACGGCGCCATGTGCGCCGTTTTGTGGTTGGCGTTGCAACAACTTGATGGATGGGCGCTGTGGGGTTGGTGGCCCAGAGTTCTGCACCTTGGCGGGCTGTGCCTGCTTGGCTTAACAATCTATGCCCTGATGCTGTTGGCCAGCGGCTTGAGATTCCGGCATCTTCGGGCCGGTTAAAGGGACATCTTCGGGCCGGTTAACACAAATTGCCTGGGTAGGGTATACTCCGGCTTCTGTGTGCCAGTACAACGGGGTAGCCCGTTTACCGGTGAAATCCAGCCGACGAAATACCTGATTTGAGCCCGTCTGTGTCCC
The DNA here is from genome assembly GCF_011683955.1 of Pseudomaricurvus alkylphenolicus. Classification (GTDB taxonomy): domain Bacteria; phylum Pseudomonadota; class Gammaproteobacteria; order Pseudomonadales; family Cellvibrionaceae; genus Pseudomaricurvus; species Pseudomaricurvus alkylphenolicus. Next base: position 713,484 of record NZ_JAAQPI010000003.1, on the reverse strand, counting down.
AGTTTCAACAGCACTTTATCCGCGGAATGCACAATATGCGTTCCATGCATCACGGCAGTGTGGTGACTATTGGTTCCTATGATGGCGTTCACCTCGGTCATCAGGCGATTATCCGGCAGGTGGCGGAGCACTCGGCAAGGCTGAATTTGCCCTCGGTGGCGGTGGTGTTTGAACCTCAGCCCCACGAGTACTTCTCCGGTGAGCAGGCCCCGGCCAGGTTGATGCGGCTGCGGGAAAAGGCGCTGGCGCTCTACGAGGCCGGCATCGATCGCGTTTGCTGTCTGCAATTTAATAATGCGCTGCGTTCGCTCACGGCCAAAGACTTTATCCAGCGCGTACTGGTGGATGGCCTTGGGGTCAAATATCTGGTGGTGGGTGACGACTTTCGCTTTGGTTGTGACCGCAGTGGCGACTATCCGGCATTAGTTGAGGCCGGGCGTCAGTTCGGCTTCGAGGTGACGGATACTGCGACCTTCGAAGTCGAAGGTGAGCGAGTCAGCAGCACCCGCATTCGCGCGGAGCTGGCAAAAGCCAACTTTGCGTTGGTGGAGCGCCTGTTGGGCAAGCCCTACAGTATCAGCGGCCATGTGGGTTATGGCCAGCAACTGGGGCGCCAGTGGGGTGTGCCCACTGCCAATGTGCATTTGCGCCGTTACCGCTCGCCTCTTCAAGGTGTGTTTGCGGTCAAGGCCCATCTGCCTGATGGCGATACGGTTAATGGCGTGGCCAATGTCGGCGTAAGGCCTACCATCGGCGAAAAAATCAAACCCATTCTGGAAGTCCATATGCTGGACTATACAGGCAATCTCTACGGGCAAATGGTGCGTGTGGAGTTTGTGGAAAAGCTGCGCGATGAAGTGAAATTCGACTCCATCGACGCATTGAAACAACAGATTTATCGAGATATTGAGGACGCCAAAGCTTTCTTTGGCAAAAGCGCCCGCTAGGCCAGCACCCGCTGCGACAGATTTTGAGGCGCGAGCAAGTATTGGACTATCTACCAAGAACCTGACTATGACTGATTACAAATCCACACTGAACCTCCCTAAGACGGCATTCGCCATGAAGGCCAATCTGGCCCAGCGCGAACCCGGCATGTTGAAGCAATGGCAGGACGGGGATCTCTATGGGGAGATTCGCAAAGCCCGTGCCGGCAGGGACCAGTTTATTCTCCATGATGGCCCTCCCTACGCCAATGGCGACATTCATATCGGTCACTCAGTCAATAAGATTCTCAAGGACATCATCATCAAGTCCAAGACCATGAGCGGCTTTGACTCCCCCTACGTACCGGGTTGGGACTGCCATGGTTTGCCCATTGAGCACAATGTTGAAAAGAAGGTCGGCAAAGCCGGTGCCAAAGTAGACTTCAAGACCTTTCGCCAGAAGTGTCGCGACTATGCCGCCAAGCAGGTGGATGGTCAGCGCAAAGACTTTGTGCGTCTGGGTATCCTCGGTGAATGGGACAACCCATACCTGACCATGGATTTCAAGTTCGAGGCGGACATCATTCGCTCCCTCGGCAAGATCGTGGAAAACGGGCATCTGCACAAAGGCTTTAAGCCGGTCTACTGGAGTGTGGTGGGTGGCTCTGCCCTGGCCGAAGCGGAAGTGGAGTACCAGGATAAAGTATCCAGCTCCATCTATGTCCGTTATCCCGTCGCTGATATGGGCGCCCTGTCTTCTGCCGTGCCTGAATTGGGCGGTGAGGGTCAGGTGTCGGTGGTGATCTGGACCACCACACCCTGGACGCTGCCTTCGAGCCAGGCGGTGAGTCTGCACGCGGAACTTGACTATGTGGTGGTGCAGGCCGGAGCCGAGCGCCTGCTGCTGGCCGAAGCGCTTTATGAGTCTGTATTGGCGGCCGCTGGCATCGAGACTTACGAAGTGGTGGGCCGTACTTCCGGTCAGGCGCTGGAAAAACTAGCGCTGCAGCATCCCTTCTATGACAAGCAACTGCCAGTGATTCTCGGTGATCACGTCACCACCGATGCCGGTACCGGCTGTGTCCACACCGCCCCGGACCACGGCGTGGATGATTTTAATGTGGGTGCACGCTACGGCATTGGAACCCTCAACTATGTGGATGATCACGGCGTTTATCGCCAGGACGTCGAAGTCTTTGCGGGTGACCATGTCTACAAGGTGGACGACAAGATCCTGGCGCTGCTGGAAGAAAAAGGCGTGCTCTTGCATGCCTCCAAGCTGACCCACAGTTATCCGCACTGCTGGAGAACCAAAACACCGCTGATCTATCGCGCCACGCCTCAGTGGTTTGTCAGCATGACCAAGAACAATCTGTTGGGTGAGGTGAAAACGGCGGTGGAGAACGTGCAGTGGATTCCCGACTGGGGCCGGGCACGTATCGACTCCATGCTCGACTCCAGCCCCGACTGGTGTATCTCCCGTCAGCGTACCTGGGGCGTGCCCATCGCACTGTTCGTCAACAAGGAAACCCAGGAGTTGCATCCCAATACTGCGGAGCTTATCGAGCAGGTGGCCCGCAAGGTGGAAGCTGAAGGTATGGACGCCTGGTTTGATCTGGAGCCAGCCGAATTGCTGGGTGACGAAGCGGATAACTACATCAAGGTTACCGATACCCTGGATGTGTGGTTCGACTCCGGCGTGACTCACCACGCTGTACTGAGGCAGCGTGATAATTTGCGCTTCCCGGCCGACCTGTATCTGGAGGGTTCCGATCAGCACCGTGGCTGGTTCCAGTCCTCGCTGAAGACCTCCATGGCCATCAACAACGAGCCGCCCTACAGGCAAGTGCTGACCCACGGCTTTACCGTGGATGAAAAGGGCCACAAGATGTCCAAGTCCCTGGGCAATGTGATGTCGCCTCAGAAGGTGGTTAACGAGTTGGGAGCAGACGTTTTACGTCTGTGGGTGGCAGCGACGGATTTCAGCGGAGAGATGCGGGTTTCCAATGAAATCCTCAAGCGCACCGCGGACTCCTACCGCCGTATTCGCAACACGGCCCGCTTCCTGCTCTCGAATCTCAATGGTTTTGACCCGGCCACGGACGCGCTGCAGCCGCAGCAAATGCTGGCCCTGGATCGCTACGCCATGGAGCGGGCGGCGCAGCTGCAGGGAGAGATTGTCGCGGCTTACGATACCTACAGCTTTCACACTATCTACCAGAAGTTGCACAACTACTGCGTGGTGGATTTGGGTGGTTTCTATCTGGATATCATCAAGGATCGTCAGTACACCACCCAGGAAAACAGTGTTGCCCGGCGTTCCGCCCAGACCGCGCTGTATCACATCATCGAAGCGTTTGCGCGCTGGATCGCACCGATCCTCAGCTTTACCGCCGATGAGTTGTGGACACAGATTCCCGGCGAGCGCCAAGGTTCGGTGTTTGTGGCAGAGTGGTACGAGCTGCCGCGTCAATCGGCCGATGAAGCCATGGGCGATGATTATTGGAAGGCGTTGGCCGAGGTCAAAACCGCGGTCAACAAAGTCATCGAAGCCAAACGCAATGACGGGGTTATCGGTGGTTCTCTGGAAGCCAGCGTGACTCTGTGTTGCGAGGGTGAGCTGGCGGCCAGGTTGCAGGCTCTGGGTGACGAATTGCGATTTGTATTGATCACCTCTGCCGCTGATGTTGCTTCTGAAACCCTCGCGGACGCCGAAGCGACGGAAGTTGAGGGGCTGAGTGTCAAGGTGGTTAAAGCGGACGGTCAAAAATGCGTGCGCTGCTGGCACTACCGAGAGGACGTAGGCAGCCACAGCGAACACGAAGAAATCTGCGGTCGCTGTGTAGAAAATGTGGTGGGTGACGGTGAACAGCGTCAGTTTGCGTGAGTCCATTGCCATGCCTCAGGGCTGGGTAACCCGTGCCGGCAAGTGGTACTTGCTGGCTTTGCTGGTGGTTGTGCTCGACCAGATCAGCAAACACTGGATCAGCGCCAACTTCAATTATGGCGAGCCCTGGGTGATTACCGGCTTTTTTAACTTCACGCTGTTGCACAATACCGGCGCGGCCTTCAGTTTTCTCAGCGAGGCTGGCGGCTGGCAGCGCTGGTTTTTTGGCATAGTGGCCCTGGTTGTCAGTATGGTCCTGGTGGTGTGGCTGGCGCGATTGCCGGCACACAAGCGCTGGGAAGCCTGCGCGCTCGCACTGGTTCTTGGGGGAGCGATTGGCAATCTGTATGACAGGGTGGTACTGGGCTATGTGGTGGACTTTATTGTGGTCCACTACCAACAATATTATTGGCCGGCGTTTAATATTGCCGACAGTGCGATCTGTGTGGGCGCCGCCATGTTGATCATTGATACCTTTCGCGGTTCGTCTTCCGGGCAGGAAGACTGAAACCGACATTCCATTTACGAAATAAAGCTATGACAGAACTGACTATCGACGAAGGCACGCAGGTGACACTGCATTTTGCCCTCAAACTGGAATCCGGAGAAATTGTCGATTCCAACTTCGACGCTGACCCCGCCACCTTTGTAATGGGGGACGGTAATCTGCTGCCAGGCTTTGAAAAGGCTCTGGTGGGCATGGCCGCCGGCGATAAAAATTCTTTTGTGATCGCGCCGGAAGACGGCTTTGGTCAGTCCAATCCCAATAATCTACAGACAATGGATCGCGACCAGTTTGATGACGAAATCGAACTGGTAGAGGGCCTCATGTTGTCGTTCGCCGATGCTCAAAATGCAGAGATGCCGGGTGTGGTTTCTTGCTTCGATGACGACAGTGTCACTATCGATTTCAATCACCCTCTGGCCGGGCGTAATATCGTATTTGAAGTTGAAATTCTGCAAGTGGCTCCCGTAGTAACCCATTAAAGGCAGGTTTTCCCCATGAGTGACACTGTTGCAATCAACCTGGCCAATCCCCGCGGTTTCTGCGCTGGAGTGGATCGTGCCATCGATATTGTCAATCGGGCACTGGACGTTTTTGGTGCGCCCATCTATGTGCGTCACGAAGTGGTACATAACAAGTTTGTGGTGGAAAGTCTGCGCGAGCGCGGCGCGATATTTGTTGAGGAACTCGACGAGGTTCCTGACGACGTTATCGTCATCTTCAGTGCCCACGGTGTTTCGCAGGCCGTGCGCAATGAAGCCGAGCGTCGCCGCTTAAAAGTCTTTGACGCCACCTGCCCCCTGGTTACCAAAGTGCATATGGAAGTGGTGCGCTATTCCCACAGTGGTGCTGAGTGCGTATTGATTGGCCACGAAGGGCATCCCGAGGTGGAAGGCACCATGGGACAGTATGATGACTCCAAAGGCGGTGCCATATATTTGGTGGAAGACGAAGACGATGTGGACAATCTCGAAGTCAAGGATCCTTCCAACCTGAGTTATGTAACCCAGACCACGCTGTCCATGGACGATACTGCCAGGGTTATCGACGCGCTGAGGCAAAAATTTCCAGCGATTCAGGGGCCTCGCAAGGACGACATCTGTTACGCCACCCAAAATCGCCAGGATGCTGTCAAACAGTTGGCTCTGGAAAATGATCTGGTGCTGGTGGTCGGTTCTCCCAACAGCTCCAATTCCAACCGACTGCGCGAGCTGGCCGAGCGCTGTGGCAGCGAGGCTTACCTTATTGATGGCGGTGCTGACATCCAGCCGAAATGGCTGCAGAGTAAACGGGCAGTTGGCATTACTGCCGGGGCATCGGCCCCCGAGGTTCTGGTGCAGGAAGTGATCGACCGGCTGCAACAGCTCGGGGCTGATCCTGCGCAAGAGCTTAAGGGGCGTGAAGAGAACATCAGCTTCTCACTGCCCAAAGAACTGCGTCAGGTGTGACTGATCAGTCTGGCGACTAAACCGTGAATCCCCTCACAAAGCCGCTAATCCCCGCGGCTTTTTAGTATATTTCTCTACCTTTTATCCCCAAAATGGTGCAACTTATCTACTGTGGCGCCTAATTCTACATTTCATCTGATATAAATTGCGCAGCAACAGAAAAGGAGGTTTGTTGGTGAAACGTTTAAAGTTCAATCGTGCCGTCGGCAAACGCCTTCTCGGGCGCCCCAAGTCCAAAGATCAGTCGGGCTTTACCCTATTAGAATTACTGGTCACCCTGGCCATCGCCGCCATTGTTACTGCTATGGCAGCTCCTGGTTTCTCAGCGTTGATAGACAGCAACCGTCTTACCGCTGCCTACAACGGCTTTGTTGGCGAACTGACCTTCGCCCGTTCAGAAGCGGTCAAGCGCTCTACCACCGTTGCGATCTGCAGTTCTTCCGATGCCGCCAGCTGCAATTCCAATGGCTGGGAGAACGGCCGTCTGGTATTCGTTGACGGCGATGCTGATGGCGATCTGGACGAGGGTGAGGAGCTGATCAAGATTTTCCCCGCCACGCCCGGCGATCTCACCCTGCGAACATCAGCGTTGTCCGATGCCGGCGCGGTCATTTTCCAGGCGGATGGAACCATCACTGACGCAGGTACTCTTTTTCTCTGTGATGATCGCGGTGCGTCTTACGCCAAGGGCGTGACCTTATCCATCATCGGTCAGCCACAGCTGGCCTACGACACCGACGAAACTCCAAACGGCACCATTGATGATGCCGATGGCGGGGAGGTCTCATGTCCATGATGCACTCTCGCGGACAAGCTGGTTTCTCCATGATTGAAGTGCTGATCACGCTGGTGATCCTGTCGGTCGGGCTCCTGGGGGTGTCGGCCATGCAGCTGACCAGTCTCAAGGTAAACCATGGTGCCTATTCCCGTTCTCAGGCAGTAATCCTGGCCAATGACATCATTGATCGCATGCGCGCCAATCGCGAGGCCTTTCTGGACGGCGATTATGACGACCTGGATACCTCCGCAACCATCCCCAGCTCGCAGAACTGCGGCGCTACCGATGGATGCACGCCTGCGCAACTGGCTACCCAGGATTTTCGAGAATGGGCGGGCTACTTTGTCGATGTCGACGATGACGATAATTTTATGGCTCTGATTAACAGTGCCACCGGTACCGTTGTTACGGACAGCGATAACAACGCGACGGTTACCATCTCCTGGCAGCAGGAGGAGTGGATCCGGGATGAGGAAGACGGAAGCATCAACAGGCAAATCCGCGGCCAAAACTATTCAGTAACGGTTCGGATTTGAGGTGATGACTATGAAACGGAGTAACGTCGCAACACTTCAACAGGCCGGTTTCACGCTGGTGGAATTATTGATCGCGCTGGGATTGGGGGTGCTGCTTTCATTCGGATTGCTGCAGATTTTCCAGAGCAGCCGCATTATCGCCAGTACCGAAACGGCGCTCTCCCGAGTCCAGGAGACGGGTCGTTTTGCCACGGATGTGATTGCCCGCGATCTTCGCATGATTGGCTATCACGGCTGTGCTGACCCCAATAATATGGATATCACCATTATGGCGCGCACCGGGGCCGCCAACTTTGACACCACGTCGCTGACGGCGTTTGAAGTGGCCGACAACGGGACCTTTTCGCCGACGGTTTCCAGTGGCGATGACCTGGAAGATATTCAAATCGGCACGGCCTCTTCGGGCAATGTCGTGGCTCGTCCGGGCAGTGATGTGGTACGGGCGAAGTTTGCCGCCCGCACCGGGGCCAGGCTGACAGGAAACACCGCCCCCAATAATGCCAACGTGGTTTTCGACGGTAACCCCACCTGTCTGGACCAGGACGATCTGGTCCTGATTTCCGATTGCACCAATGCTCACTTATTCCGTAACACCAACAATACCTGCCATAACGACGGCACACCGGTGGCAAACAATTCCGGCTGGGTCACCTTTGCTCACGCCTCCAATAACAATGAACCCAACAAGATTTTGCCCGGCTATTCAGCGGGCGCGGAGCTGCTGGCGTATCAGGATGTTACCTATTTCGTGGGAGACAGCGGTCGCAATACGGCGCAAGGGGACGACATTTTCTCCCTGTATCGCATGGTCAATGGCAACTCTCCCGAAGAGCTTGTTGAAGGTGTCGAGTTCCTGCAGCTCAGGTTTGGTGAAGTGCTTGCCTCGGGCAATATCCGTTATGTGGACGCGGATACCTCTGGCGTTCAGTTTACGGACATCAGCTCCATCCAGGTGGGGATGTTGATCCAGAGTTTTGAAAGTGCGCTCCCTCAGGAAGATGACCGCAGCTATGTGGTGGCAGGGACTACTATCCCGGCCAGTGGCGACGTCAGTCATTCCGGCGGACGTTATCTGCGCAAACCTTTCGTGACCACCATACAGCTTCGCAACAGGAGGTTCTGATGAAGGATGTTATGGCACGGGGTGCAAACCGAATCAGTGCGAGGCAACAGCGTGGTGCTGTGCTGGCCATATCCATGATTCTGCTGCTGGTTATCACTTTGGTGGGTGTGTCCACCATGCAAAGCACGGGATTGGAAGAACGGATGGCGGCCAATGCGCAAAATAAACAGGTAGCATTCCAGGCGAGTGAAACGGCCATCGAGGAAGCGCTGGATGACGATCAATACCTTAGCGATGCTTATACTGCGGATCTCCAGAATGCCGACTGGCCCACGCGTGATGTGACTACTTCCGGTGAGAGCATAACGGTATCTTCGGAAGTCCAGTTTATGGATCTGTCCAAAAACGTGGTGGAGGACGGCTCAGCTGTTTCCATTTCTATCGGCGGCAGTGGCTGGGCATTTTATAACTACCGCATCAGCGGAACCGCAACCGTCGATAATACCAGCAGTAACAACACCAATGTGCAGGGAGCATTTGTGAAAGGCCCGGCACCCACGGACACCCTGAAGGGAGGTTAGAACGATGGGTAGGAAAACGCTTCGGGACACACTGCGTTGGATGGGAGCTGGCTTTATCTACACCAGTTTGGGACTGACACCGGCGTATGCGGACGACACCGAAATCTATTTCGGCGGTAACTTTATCGGCAGCGGTGTCGAAACACGGCCCAATATCTTGTTTGTTCTGGATACCTCCGGCTCCATGTCTTATGGCCTGGACCCCGATAACCCTTCATACGGTACCAATGAGCGTCTGGATGCTCTTAAGCAGGCAATGACTTCGGTGCTGTCCAGCGTCAGCAATGTGAACATCGGCATCATGCGGTTTACCAACCCCGGCGGCCCGGTTCTGCACCCCGTTACTTATGTCGACGAAATTTCCGGTTCCACCACGCAGACCGTGACCAGCCAGGTCGACAGCTCGCAGAGCGATGCCACTGAGACCGTCGTAGGTGGTACGGTGAACCTGACCGGCGATACCCTCGAACTGGTGGAAGCCGGTACGGCGGGGGCGGTTGCCACGATTACGGAAAGCTCTACCTATTCCGAAGACATGCGTACCGAGATGGCGAGCGGCACCTATCAGGGGGAAACCTGGATTTCCAGCTGCCCAACGTTGATAGAGCGAACCTACAATTGCGACAGCAGCGGCACGGTTTACGATGGCTATCTGGGGGTTCGTTTCCGTAATGTCGACGTTCCCAAGGGGGCGACTATTGATTCTGCGTCACTGTCGTTTGTGATTGAGGATCAGCAGGGCAACAATTCCCGTGAAGATTCTCGCGACCTGTCCGTGCGTATCCAGGCGGAAGCCGAAGACAGCGGTTCTTTTGCAAACAGCTACTACAGTGTTTCCAGTCGATTGGCGAACCTGTCTGCCAGCACGGTGGATTGGGATATAGGCACCAATCCCAGTCGCGGCAGCCGGATCACTTCCAATGATATTTCTCCGATCATGCAAGAGCTGGTTGATCACGCCAACTGGGTAGACGGCTCATCCACCGCTACCTTTATCTTGTCGGAACCCGGTGCCGGCAGCCAGGGGCGTCGGGAAATCTACGGTTCCGGAGACAGCAGCGGCTACCCCCAACTTCACGTTTCCTACACTCTGGCCGGTTCACTGGAGGCGCAGGCGGTGGGATTGCGCTTTGCCGATGTGGCGGTGCCGAGCCAGGCGACCATCACCAATGCCTATATCGAATTTACCGCCGCCAGTACCAACAGCGACTCTGCCACCTACACCATCGCTGCCGAAGATACCGGTAATGCCGATGAATTTGATGAAACCTCCAAAAAGGTCAGGACCCGTACCAAAACCAGCAATCAGGTCACCTGGAGCAACGTCGAATCCTGGGACAGTGGAGAAACTTACAATTCTCCCGAGGTGACAACGATTGTTCAGGAACTGGTGAACCGGGGCGACTGGTGTGGGGGTAACGCTATGGCGTTTATCCTGGAGGGCAGTGCCACAGGTCGTCGTATTGCCCATTCCTATGATGGCGCTCCCAGTGCGGCACCGCGATTGATCGTTGAGTATGATGCGACCTCCGTACCCGATGCCGGTGGTTGTACCAACTACCAGCGCAGTTACCAGATTGCCGCAGAGACCGACGACGCAGAACAATCAGGTGCTACCGGCAATAGCGATACTTCCAATACCGAACTCAATCTGGCCAGTAACCGTCGGCACGTTGGGGTACGCTTCAGCGGCCTGTCGGTGCCCCAGGGTGCGGACATTACCTCGGCCTATATCGAATTCGAGGCCGCCAACAGCGACAGCGGCGCCACCACCATCACCATCGGCGCGCAGGACGACGACAATGCGGGCGCCTTTGACGGTTCTTCCAGTGATCTTTCCAATCGCAGTCTGACCGCGACATCCTCCTGGAGCCCAGAGGACTGGTCTGCGGGCAGCACCTATCGTACCAGTGATATCTCGGCGCAGTTGGAGGCGGTGGTAGGGCGTAGCGGATGGGCAATCGGCAATAGCGTGGCCTTTATTCTGGAACACAGTTCCGGTGGCTCCCGCGATGCACTGTCTTACGATGACCAACGCAGTGCCGCACCGAGATTGGTGTTTACCTATTCCACCACGGATTTTACCGAGGGCCTGCTGACGATCCGGGATGACCTCCAGTCGATTATCGACAATGAGATTATCGCCTCCGGCTCAACACCGATTGTGGAAACCTACCATGAAGCCGCCCTGTATATGAGGGGTGACTCGGTGCTCTACGGCAAAGATCGATCCACATCGGTAACACGCCGGGGCTACGAGTACAGCATTGATACCCGTGTCTCTACCAGCGATTCCTGGGAGGGAGGCACTTTGCACCGCCCCAGTGGCTGTACCGACAGCAATTGGCAGTCGGACACCTGTAAGGAGGAATACATCAGCGGCAGTGCTACTTATATATCTCCGATGGAATACAGTTGTCAGGAAAATCATATCGTCTTTCTCACTGATGGTGAGCCTACCGACGGTAATGATTCTGTTGATGCGCTGGAAACCTTAACAGGTACCAGTTGTGCGACCACCCAGCGAGTCTGTGAAGCCGACCCGGACGGTGGCGATCCCATATGCACGACCAATGACCTCTCTGCGGAATATCAGTGTGCATTTGAACTGTCTGAATATCTGGCAACGGAAGATCAGGATGACGGGGTAGGTTCGCTGGCGGGAGATCAAACCATCACAACTCACACCATTGCTCTGATCGATGGTGCTTCTGCCTGGTTGGAGGAAATCGCCACACAGGGTGGTGGTGGATACTACCCCATTAGTGGTTCCAGTGTGGATCAGGTCGCGACCAATCTGACAGAAGCCTTTCAAACGATTATCGGCAGCGTATTGGATGTGGATACCAGCTTTGTGGCGCCGGCGGTGGCGATCAATCAGTTCAACCGGTTGACGCACCGGGATGAAATCTACTATGCCATGTTTAAGCCTTTGGAAACTCCCCGTTGGCCAGGCAACCTTAAGAAGTACAAGTTGAGCGGGCAAAACGTCGATATCGTTGACGCCAACAATGCACTGGCAGTGGATCTATCGACCGGGGGATTCAAAACCACCAGTAAGAGCCTCTGGTCAGAAGAGGTTGACGGCAATACCGTCACCCTGGGTGGTGCTGCCAACAAAGTTCCAGACCCGGATGAGCGAAAGATCTATCTCCATCACAGCACTTCCTCGTCTACCTTATTGACCGCTGACGACAACCTCGTGCTGTCGACAAACGATGAAATCACCAAATCCATGCTGGGAATTCCTTCCGCATCCGATGCTGAACGTATCGAGTTGATTAATTGGATTCGCGGCGTTGATGTTGAGGACGAAGATGGGGATGGCGATCGAACGGATCTTCGCTACGTCATGAACGACCCGCTTCACTCCCGACCTATTGTGGTGACCTATGACGCCGACCCCAACGGTGATGGCGACGGCGCCGATGCTGAATACTATCTTTTCTACGGTACCAATGGTGGCTATCTGCATGTGGTGGATGGTTCAACCGGCACTGAGAAAATGGCCATTCTGCAGGATGATCTGCTGACCAACTTCTCCACACTTTACAATAACCTTCCCGGCACCGAGCGTCCTTATGGTCTGGATGGCGCCTCTACCATCTGGCGCAAGGACGTAGACGGCGACGGCAAAATCGAAGCGGGTGATGGCGACCATGTCTATCTGTACATTGGCATGCGTCGGGGCGGGCGCAGTTATTACGCCTACGATCTTACCGACATCGATGCGCCCAAGCTGCTTTGGAAAGTAGCAGGCGGCAGCGGTGATTTCAGCGAGATGGGTCAGACCTGGTCGAAACCTCTGCTAACGCAAATTACTTACAAAAGTGGCGGCGATGCCGTGACCAAACCGGTATTGGTGATTGGCGGCGGCTACGATGAAAGCCAGGATGACGCCAATGTTCGCTCTATGGATTCTATGGGGCGTGCGGTATATATCGTTGATGCAGAGACCGGTGATCTGTTGTGGAAAGCCGGCAAGGATTTTACCGGCAATGCCGAAGACGTGGACGAGATGCTCTACAGTGTTCCCGCCGATATTGCCGGCGCCGATACCAACAATGATGGCGTATTGGACGTTATCTTTTACGGCGATACCGGTGGCCAGGTATTCCGCGTTGACTTTGACAGCAGTGGCACCAAATCGCTGGCCCAGTTTGCGACGGTGCAGCGAATCGCCGATGTGGCGATTGACTCCTCCGCCGCGGATGCCCGTCGCTTCTACCACGGCGCCGATATTGCCCTGGTGCGGGAGGGTACGGAAAAGTACCTGATCGTCTTGTTGGGCTCCGGCTATCGCGCCCATCCGCTGGATAAAGATATCGACGATCGTTTCTATGCCATCAAGCAGCTGCTGGACGGCGAAGCCACCCATGTCAATCTCGATGAAGATGATCTCTACGACGCCACGGATAACTTGATTCAGGACGGCAACGACTCGGAGCAAACGGAGGCCCAGGCGCTGTTGGATCAGGCCAAAGGCTGGTATATCAAAATGGAAAACGATGGTGAAAAAGTGCTGTCGCGTCCGTTGGTGGTGGAGGGTACGGTTGTGTTTACCACCTATGAGCCCCTGGCCAGCAATGTCGGCTGCGAACCCGTGCCGGGTCGATCGAGAGAATATCTGGTCAACATTTTGGACGCGACCTCGACCATTGACCGCGATGACATTGAGGGCCTCAGCCGGGACGATCGATCTGATATCCTGAATGTGATGGGAATCGTCGATGATATCGTCATCGTAATGACCGGAGAAGGCATCCAAGGCTTCCAGGGTACCCAGCACAGTGATCTGGACCTGGGCCTGGATCGGGCAGTGCGGACCTACTGGTATCAGGAAGACTAGTGTCGTGAATCCGAAGTTGTTGAGTTAACTGTTGGTCAGGACGAAAGAGAAATTATGCGGCTCCGATGGGAGCCGCTTTGCCATAGGGAAAACAAGAACATGGGCGTCAAGCAATCAAAGAACAGAGAGCGTATTGGGGGATTTACGCTAATAGAGGTGCTTATTACCCTGGCGATAGTAGCGATATTGGCGGCTATCGCACTACCGTCCTATCAAGGCACGCTGCAGAAAAACCGCCGTAACGATGCCAAGGCGGCACTGATGGGGCTCAGCCAGGCCATGGAGCGCTTTTTCACTCAAAACAATACTTACGTTGGTGCAGCCACCGGAACGCTTCCCCAGCCGCCGGATATCTTTCCGACCCAGTCGCCGATCGACAGTGATCCCAAGTTTTACAACCTGCGCATAACCGCCGCCGGAGGCAATACTTATACACTGCAGGCGATCCCGATATCGGGTACTGACCAGGCAGATAATGGTCGTTTGCAGTTGAATCACCTGGGCCAGAGGGTATGGGATAGGGACAACGACGACAACTTGACGGAAGCCACCGATCTCTGTTGGGATGACCAGTGCTAACCGCTTTCACATCGGGAATCACTATAGTCCCGTTGATCCAGCCTTAGGCGCCCGATACGGTTCAGGATCAATATGTTGATTTCTTCGGCTTCCCCCGGCGGACACAGCTCCAGAGTGCCGTTCTGGTTAAAGGTATACCCCGAAGGCTGAAAGCGGATATAACGACGAAACCCAAAGGCCCGCCAGTTAACCCTCCAGCCGGCGGGCAGTTGGCTTATTCGCAGGTGTTCGTCAGTATCAAACAGCCGATCTCCGTCTCTGTCCACAAATAGCAGAAACTGCGAATGCCACTGTTCAGAGCAGATGTGCCCGTCCATTGTCGGACAGATCACAACGTCAAAGCCCTGATGCACTGCCGTTTCCCTGGCAAAACTCAAGAGACCGTTCATCTGGTTGGTGACACTGCTGCGACGACTGGCGTCGATCCAGCTTTTTCCGGCCGGTAGTGCCATGCCGGCCATTACCGCGGCGATGCTCAAGGTGATTAACAGTTCGATAAGCGTATGACCCGCTGGCGCGGATAGAGGTTTATTACAGGACATGATGCCTTCCCTGGATCAGTCATGTGGGTTGTGTTTGGGGTCTTGAATTTACCGGTTTGGTGCTCGTGGAGCACTGGGAAGTTTGTCTGAAATTGGTGGGTTTTGGTTAATGGTCGAACGCCAGCTGCGGATACATTGTTTCCGCAATTGAGGGGTAAGGTTGCCAGACTCGACAGAGGGAATGTGATGCTGTTCTCACGCCGCCCGGGCTCTCTTGTGGGGCCGTGTTATAAGCGCACCGTTTATCCGTCTGAACGGCATTCTGTCGCCACCAACAAGTGCAACTGGCAAGGCTTTGCTATACCTACACTCATGAAAAAGTATGAATCTGGATTTACCCTCTTCGAGCTCATCATCGCTATGGCGCTGGCCGCCATTTTGGTCGGTTTGGGTGTACCTTCGTTTAATACTGCGATTGACAACTATCAGGCCCGCACCAATATGACGCGGGTCCAGAGCAGTATGGTTTTTGCTCGCAGTGAAGCCTCCAAACGCGGCACAACGGTTTCCGTCTGTAGGACTGATAATGGCTCCACCTGTTCAGATGAGGAGGACACTGACTGGGATGCCGGTTGGTTGATCTTTGTGGATGAGGATGGGGCAGGTGACCTGGACGCTGGCACGGACGAGATTATCAAGGTGGTGAATGCGCTTAGCGGCTTTACACTGACGAGCGCCGTCGATGTGATTACCTACTCCGCCAATGGTGCTGTTACCCCTGCGACCTTTGATCTATGTCCCAATTCGGGTGAATCCGACTACGCCCGGGGGTTGGTACTGGTGGCCACCGGTCGCCCCAGGGTGCTAACAACCGGCGTAAGCTGTGGCAGCTAGTGGAAACCAGGCAGATTCCTATGAAAAACTTATCTTCCTCCTCTTCTAACCAGCGCGGAGTCGGCCTGATTGAGGTCATGATTGCGGTTTTGGTGGTGGCCGTTGGCGTATTGGGTTCCATCGCCATGCAGCTGTCCTCCAAGCGTATGGGGCACGAAGCGGTGCAGCGCACCATGGCCGCCAATCTGGCTCGGGATCTGATTGAGCGTATGCGTTCTAATCCGGCGGCACTGGATAGCTATGTATTGACTTGGCGTGATGAGACAGATGCACCCACTGTAGATTACAGCTGCCTGACAGACGAATGTACCAACATTCAATTAGCGTTATACGATCAGGCGCAATGGATGGCGGATCTGGAAGGTGCGGCGGAAACCCGAGTCCAAACTGAAGGAGGGGACCCCGTAGAGACGGGGGGGCTGCAGCGCCCCAGTGTTTGCGTCACCAATAACAGTCGATTCGTTACCGTCGCGATTGCCTGGCGGGGATTTCAGGAAATGAGTAACCCTGGGTTGTCCACTTGCGGCGAAGGGACGGGGCTCTACGATGGCGAGGGCGAAGGCGATGACGACGTGTATCGGCAAGTGCTGACATTTTCCTCCTATATCAAGGAGCTTTGATCATGGATGCTAGACACTCAAAATCGCAAAACGGCTTTACCCTGGTCGAGCTATTGGTAGCCATGACTTTGGGTTTGTTGATGGCTGGCGGAGTCATAGCCCTGTTTGTGGAAAGCGGTAATAACTATTCTCAGGATGACGAAATGTCCCGCATTCAGGAGAATGGCCGTTTTGCCATGCAGCTGTTATCCCGGGAAATGGCGATGGCAGGCTTCTTTGGTCGTTATGTCAACGTGGATCAGTCAGCGACGACCGCCATTACCGATATCGACCAGTGTGGTGACGATTGGGCTCTGAATATTAGTGACCATATTGAACACAACAACGACATAGCAGGTGATGTAACACTTTATAACGGTTGTGTGGCCGCTGATGAGCAGGTGGCTGGAACTGATGTGTTGGTGGTAAAGCGTGTTGCCGATGAACCCAGTCTGGAGGATGGTACCGTTCAGTCGCCAGCCACATTAAACACCAATTTCGTGTATTTGAAATCCAGCAACCAGGGTAATGACCTGTCCTTTGTCAAGGGCACCAGTGCCAACTTCCCGGTTGCCGATCAAACGGCCGGTTCCGGTGTGGATGCCTGGCAGTATTTCCCCACCATCTTTTTTATTCGCAATTACTCAACCACGGTGGGAGATGGGATCCCTACGCTTTGCCGAGTGGTCTTACTGGCCAATGGCACAATGGGGCTGGATACAGGCGGATGCCTGGTTGAGGGTGTGGAAAATCTTCAGATCGAATACGGCATTGATTCGGACTCCGACGGTGTTCCCAATCAATACACCGCAACGCCGACCGACGTTGACGACGTGGTATCGGCACGGATTTATGTATTGATTCGTTCAGTCAATCCGGTACGTAACTATACCAACGACAAAACCTACAATCTGGGCAGTGTCACAGATGGACCTGCCGACGACAATTTTTTACGCAGGGTATACAGCACTACGGTATCACTGCGTAATCCATACAATCTATGAGGTGCCCTATGCGTGGAGCCCCCCCTTCCAAACAGAGCGGCGTGGCGCTGATCATTGCCCTGGTATTTATGACCCTGATCGTTTTTATTTCGGTTACGAGTATGGATTCCACACGGTTGGAAGTGCATATGGCGGCCAATGAGCAGGCCAGCAAGGACGCGATGCAAAGGGCTCAGGCGGTGGTAGATTTACTGGGTGATGAATCCGACACTTTCCGGGTTACAACAGTGGGATATCTGCGTTGTAACAGCGGAAACAGCGATCAGGATTGTGATACCTCCGCCAATCTGGCGGTCAGCAACAGTAGTGTGGCTGCGTTGGTAGACTCAGCAGACAGCCTGAGTTACCGAAGTGAGTTCTACTACGAGACAACGCAAGTGCCTCGGGCCAGTCTGGCCAATGCCAGCGGACAGGCTTATGGTGCAGCCTATTTTGATCTCCATGTTCTCTACGATGACTCTGATAGTCGCGGTGGAAGAACTGAGGTATCTCAAGGTATTGGAGTCAGGATACCCAATAGTTCGCAGTCCAGTGGTTTGGGAACAACCGATGATAGTCAGATGCAAATTCCCGTAACAACGGGTCCTTAATGCGGAAAGCGATGAGGCAGGCAGAGGTGATGATATGAAAAAAGTCTTCAGAAAAACGCTTATTTCCACCGCGTTAGGGGCATGTTTAAGCATGCCGAGTTTGATGCTTGGTGACGATACCGAAATCTATATGAATGCTGGCTTGGCAGCAGGTGATACCGATATTGCCCAGCCCAAGGTAATGTTGATTCTGGATTATCGCGCTAACCTGGGAAGCTCTTTCTGCTCGAGTTTAAATGATACCTGTCGTGACAACATGAACGACGGTTTGGAAGCTACTGATCCTTTATTGTCGGATTTTTTGTTGCAGAGCGATGGGATCACAGCTATTCCTGACGGTACCGCGCTGAGCGAACTGGATATCCTGCGGGCGATATTGCGATGGTTGTTTTCGCAGCTCGAGGGATTTGACGTCGGTTTAATGATCAATCATGACGCGGATAACCGTTGCGAGGGACCCGACCGAGAGGATTGCAGTAACGGCGCCTATATCCTTAACGGTTTTACAGATGTGTCCAGCAGTACGTTATTGGATAAGCTCGGAAAAGTGCGTACACCGTCTGGAGGATCAGGAGCGCATACCTTTCAGGCCAAAGAGGCCTATTTTGAGCTCTATCGTTATCTCAATGGCGGTGGTGTTTATAATGGCCACAATGGTTATAGTGATTACGGGACCTCCACGGGTCGCGAAAATCTGGACAGTGATGATAATCGGGACGGTGATGGCAATAAAACTACCGAAGTCGCTTGGGATACCTCTATTGAAAGCGGTGATAACTATGTATCACCCTATGACTCCGACCAAAATAATGCCTGCTCCCCCACCTATGCAATCACTCTGTTTGAAGGGGTAACCAACCAGGACGCCGATTCAGACGATGCTATAGAAGCTGACATGGCCGATGTTTCTGGCTATTTCACGGGCAAAACCAATGCAACAGCGCTCGCTGATGTTGTGTCTTGGATGACCAACGAAGACGTCAATACAGATGTCGATGACGACCAGAACGTGACCTTTTACTTCTTCTCTGATGGCCCAACATCCAACGACGTTACCAAAGCGGTTAGCGCTGCAGGTACACCTTTGATTGATTGGGATAGCCCTGCGCAGGTCGCCAAGGCGCTTCTGGACGTATTTCGCAATATTGCAGTTCGCTCAAGTACCCTGGTGGCCTCATCGGTACCGGTTAACGTATTCAACCGCTCTGATATTCAGGGCGACGTCTATATGGCGATCTTTGAGGTTGATGAAAATGCCGGACCATCCTGGCCAGGAAACCTGAAAAAATTTCGTATTGCCGAAATTACGGAAACCATCATTAATGACGATGGTTCCACCACCACCGAAACCGATCTGGCGGTTGTCGATGTTAATGGCAGTCGTGCGATCAGTGTAGAAGATGGCCGTGTTGCGGTCGGGGCGCTGAGTTATTGGACAGATCCAAATCTGCTGCGCGATGTAAATCCTGATCGCGCAGACGAAGAGCCTGATGCGAGTAAGGACGGTCGCTCCGTCACTCGTGGAGGAGCGGGCCATAAAATTACAGGAGTGCGTGACGGTGCAGATCCCGGAGACAGTAATTCTGACTCTGGAGCACGCCAAATTTATTTGGAACCCGCTACCTTTGATCCGTTCGTGTCAGGTGGCACAGCATTAGATAATCTGCGCGCTGACTATGATCTGGGATCCGCAGCGGATCTGGAACTCCTCGCGCCGCTCAAGGCGTTGATGAATTTGCCGGATGAAGACAACGGTGATGATGCCGCGTTGGACAACCTGTTGTGGCTGCGTGGTTATGATGTGGAAGATGCGGGAAATGATTACCGCGACTGGGTATTAGCGGATGTTTTGCATTCTCGGCCCCTGGCTATCAACTATGGTTCTCGAAATACGACACCAGGTGCAGACACACTTCGTGAGTATGACAAAGAGGACAACCCGGACATTCGAATCTTTATGGGCACGAATGACGGATTTATGCACCAGTTCAAAAATACCCAGGAAGGGACCGACGCGCCGGAGTCTACTCCCTATGTCGCGGAAACTGGGGCGGGTGACCAAATGGGTGTCGAGGCTTGGTCATTTATGCCTCGGGAGTTGTTGGATAATGTGTATACCTTACGCAGGGGGCTTTCCGAACCAGACGTCCACCCATACGGTGTTGACGGTCAGGCGACTGCATTTGTGATCGACAATAA
This sequence comes from Pseudomaricurvus alkylphenolicus, assembly GCF_011683955.1. GTDB lineage: Bacteria > Pseudomonadota > Gammaproteobacteria > Pseudomonadales > Cellvibrionaceae > Pseudomaricurvus > Pseudomaricurvus alkylphenolicus. The sequence continues at coordinate 693,564 of NZ_JAAQPI010000003.1, read as the reverse complement.
TGGAGACGGCAATATTGATCACCGTAGTGACGAGCAGGGGGCCTGTGATGACACACAGGTACTTGAAAGCGGATTCGGAGTCACCGGGGATCACTGTGACAAAGCCTACATTTACTTTGGTTTGCGTAGAGGCGGCAAATCATATTATGCGCTTGACGTGTCGAATCCGGATGATCCTCCAACCATGTTGTGGAAGATCGATAACACAACGACCGGGTTTGAAGAGTTGGGTATGACTTTTTCAACTCCCAGGGTAGGTTGGGTGCAGTACACAGAAGATGGCAATGCCACACCGGTCGTAATGTTTGCAGGAGGCTTTTATGGCGGCTGGCAGGATACCAACGATGACGGTGAAATTGACTCCAGAGTCGGTAAAGACGATATTGACTACGTTGCTACTGCAGACTCTCCCGATCCCGAGGGTGCGGCAATTTATATCGTCCACGCACGAACCGGCGAGCTGATTTGGAAAGTGACTCACGGCGACGCAACTCAGTCAGTTTCAGCAACCGAATACAACCATGCAGACATGCATGACTCCATTCCGTCTGAGCTGAGTCCTTACGATTCGGATGGTAATGGAATCTTTGATCGTCTTTACGTGGGCGATACGGCTGGGATCGTTTGGCGAATAGATCTGCCAGAAAGGGGAAGCTCTGATGAAGAAGGGGATCACCGCGAAAACTGGTTTGCCACACGTTTCGCTAATTTGGGTAGCGACTTGAGGTTTTTCCACCGTCCGGATATTGTTGCGGCCACTGATTCAGGTTTGGCTTGGGATATCGTTGTGATGGGCTCAGGCGACCGGGCTCACCCGAAGTCCGATACCACCACCAACAACAAATTCTTTATGTTGAAGGATAGTGCTCTGACCAGTGGCGATGCTGACGTCTTGGATCGCACTCCATTTACCATGTCGAATCTCGAGAATATTACCAGCACTTGCGTTCTGGGAAATGAGGAAGGTTGTAATACTGACAACTTGAGAGACAATGGTTGGGTGCTGAATCTTGAGGCGGGCTCTGCCGAAAAAAATCTGGGTTCACCGGTGGTTGTTGAAGGTAAGATTCTGTTTACCACCTATGTGCCAGGGGGAGTTTCCAGTAGCGATTCCTGCGGGGTGAATATTGGCGAAAGTCTGCTGTATGCGGTGTCTCTTGCCAATGGCTCCGCTGTGTTCAATCTTTCTGTTGGAAACTTTGAAGGCGTGCCTGATGCCGCCGAAGACAGATATAAAGTGGATGTGGAAGGCATCGGATCTGACCCGGTGGCGGTTGGACCCATGCACGTGCTTACACCCGGAGGTGATTTTGTGGAAGCCTCGGGCGTGCCCCGCTGGGATATTTACTGGCGTGAAATGGGCGTCGACAAACTAAACTGATTTAACATAAGGACACACCGGCCCATGAATCGAAGCCAGGGTTTTACACTGATTGAACTGATGATCGTCGTTGCCATCGTTGCCATTCTGGCGGCGGTGGCCGTGCCGTCTTATCAGGACTATGTGATTGCAAGTAATCGAGCTGTCGGGCGTGCTGTGCTGCTGGAAGTGGCAGGTCGACAGGAGCAGTATTTTGTTAATAACAATCGCTATGGCACCATGGTTCAGTTGGGTTACGCTGCCACTACGGTTGGGGTGGATAGTGAGAGTCGCGTAGCGGGTTCAGGCACAGGTGTTTACGATGTTTCGCTCAGTGTAGCCACAGCAACAACCTTTACTGTTCAGGCTGTTCGTACAGGAAGTCAGTTGAATGACGCAGAATGCGGCACGCTCACACTGACCCACTTGGGCGTCAAGGGAGAAGGTGGCACCGGCACCGTCACCGATTGTTGGTAGGTGGCAACAGCCTAATCCTCACTATCCAGCCCCAGCTTCTTCAACCGGTAGCGAAAAGACCGAAAGCTGATGCCCAGCTTTTTCGCTGCCGCCGTCCGGTTCCACTTGGTTTTCTCCAGGGTGTTGCAGATCACTTCCTTTTCGATCTCTTCCAGATATTCGTCCAGCGAGTGAATGCTGTCGGTATCCGTGGTGTGTGAGACCTGTGTTTGAGGGGCGGCAGAGGTTTTCCCGCCGCTCAATTGTAAATCCTCCAAGCTGATCACATCGTCCTCACAGAGCGTAAATGCCCGCTCCAGAATATTCTCCAGTTCGCGCACATTACCGGGAAACCTGTATTCCCGAAGTGCTGCCAGAGCTTCCTTGGAAAGAACCGGTGCCTCCAGGCCGCATTCGCTGGCAAAGCGTTCCAGAAAATTCTCAGCCAGCAGAGGGATGTCATCCTGGCGCTCGCGTAGCGGCGGGATATCAATCTGAATCACATTGATGCGATAGAAGAGGTCGTTACGAAAGCGCTCTTTCTGAACTTCCTGTGCCAGATCTTTATGAGTCGCGCTAAGCACCCTCACATCAATCGCCAACTCTTTATCCGCTCCGATGGGCCGCACGGCTTTTTCCTGGATGGCCCGCAGCAGTTTTACCTGCATATCCAGTGGCAGATCCGCAACTTCATCGAGAAACAGGGTGCCGCCATTGGCTGCCTGAAACAGTCCCTGCTTATCAGCGGTGGCGCCGGTAAAGCTGCCTTTTTTGTGACCGAAAAACTCGCTTTCCATCAGTTCCTTGGGAATGGCACCGCAGTTGACGGGGATAAAGGGCCCTTCCGCTCGCCCACCCTGGTAGTGTATCGCTCTGGCCACCAGCTCCTTGCCGGTGCCGGATTCGCCGCTGATATACACCGGCGCCTGGCTGCGGGAGACCTTGAGAATCTGTTTGCGCAGTTTCTTGATGCCGTCGGTATCGCCCCGCAGCGGTGGGCTGTTGTCGGCCGCCGCCTCGCGGGCTCGGGACAGTGACAGGGCGGTATTAATCAGGGAGCGCAGGTGCTCCAGCTCCACCGGTTTGGAGATAAAGTCGAAGGCGCCGGCCTTCATGGCGGCAATGGCGGTGTCCATATTGCCGTGAGCGGTAAACACCGCAATTGGCAACTGTGGCAGCTGTTTCTGAACCCATTGCACCAGTTCGATGCCATCGCCGTCAGGCAGGCGCAGATCGGTCAGGCAGGCATGGTACTCACGCTTGGACAGCAGCTCCCGGGCGCTGCCAATACTGCCGGCGCTGTCGCAGTCGATACCCATGCGCGACAGGGTAATTTCCAACAACTCGCGGATGTCCGGTTCGTCGTCGATAATCAGTACGGTGGTTTTGTCTTCACTCATGGCGGTTAGAATATTCGGTCCGGGTGGGCAAAGTCGATACGGAAACAGCTTTTTCCCGCTTCATTTCTGCGGTAATGCAGGCTGGCGTGGTTGGCCTCGCACATCTCCTTGGACAGGTACAAGCCCAGGCCAGAGCCCGAGGCTTCGGTAGTATAAAAGGGTTCAAAGACGTGGGCGAGGCTATCTTCGGCAATGCCGTCACCTTCGTCAATCACTTCCACATAGGGCAGCTCAGAATCGGGATCGGTATCACAGTGCAGCTGGATGTTGGCGGCACCAATGGTTTTTTCGCTGTATCGCAAGCCGTTATCGGCCAGATTGGTCAGCACTTGGCTCAGGTGGCTGCTGTCAATTCGGGCACATACCGTCTTTTCTGATAATCGAAGCTCGATATGGGGCGTGGTCACGGGCTCTCCCCCGTGTTTGTCCACATAGTGTTCAAGATAATCACGAACAAACTGCTCAAGCCATTCATTGAGCTTGAGCAGCTCGGGTTTGGTGGGACGCCGTCGGGACAGCTGCAATACGTTCTCGATAATCTGGTTAACCCGCTGTGCATTGGTCTCGATGATCTCCGTCAGGCGGCGGTCGGCACGATTGAGCTCCGGAGATTCCGCCAGCAGTTGACCGGCATGGCTGATGGCGCCCAGGGGATTGCGGATTTCGTGGGCAATGCTGGCGGTCAGGCGTCCCAGTGAGGCGAGCTTCAAATGCTGCGCCTCCAGGGTCAGTGCGCGGTGGTCCTCTACAAACGTCAGCACTTCGGAGCGCTCCTCACCCTCGGGGGCCAATTGTGCAAATCTTAGCCGAACTTCGTCGGTGCCGATCTTGAGATTGGGCGTGCGCGTGTGGGGGTAGGCTTGCCATAGCTGCACATGGTCCGCCAGCTCCGGCAGATCCTGCAAATGCCGCTTTTTGCTCTTGGGCCAGTCGAGCAGCTTGCGCGCGGAGCGGTTGATGAGTTCCACCTCACCGGAGGGATTGCTGACCACCACACCGGTCTGCATACGCTCGATAATCAGCTGGGCCAACTGTTGCAGGTGAGCGGCATGTTGGGCCTGAACCTGGGCCTCGGCGGCACTCAGGCGCAGCTTGGTACTGAGGTAGTTAAAGGTCAGCGACATGGCGAACAGCAGGATACCCAGCGTGCCGGCGACAAATAATACCGATGGATCGGCGTTGCTATAGTTGATGCGATAGAGACTCTCGCCCAGTATCAGCAGGGTGGAGATGGCCGCCAGGGCGGTACTGACCTGGGTATTGAGGAAAATGCCCCCGACCGCCGCCGTGATCAGCAGCAGAAAGCCCAGGCTGCTGTCCAGACCCTCGCTGGCGTGGATCATCAGCAACAGCGCCAGAATATCGATAAACAGCAGGACAAAGATCTGTTCATGAGTGGGAATAAAGCGTTTCCGCCACAGGGAAACCAGGGCGAGCAGGCTAAACAGAGTATAGGCTGCCGAGGTGGCGGAGAAGAGTTCGGGATCGCTGTGGCCCAGAATGTTGGAGGTGATGCGGGAGTGGAACATCGCCAGCAAAACACTGCTCAAGCCCGTGCGGTAGTAGGCGTAGATGCGCAGTAAGGGGTAGTTCGTGTCTTCGTATTGCTCCACCATGTTTGTTTTGCTTAATCCCTTGGTTTATCCGAAAATAGCGCCCTGTTTTTTGTCTCATTGTAAATGACAGCCTGCCGCGCCTGCAGGTGAGTCTGGAGTAGTTCACATATGCCAACCCTAAAGATTGTCATGGCTCAGGTAAACCCTCTGGTGGGAGATATCCAGGGCAATACCGAACTGGTGATTGAGACCGTCCGCCAGGCGGAATTGGAGCATGGCGCCGACGTGGTGGTGTTCCCCGAACTGACGTTGACCGGTTATCCGCCCGAGGACCTGTTGCTGCGGGCCAGTATGGAGGTGCGTATCAATCGCGCGCTGAAGGGGATCTGTTCAGCCTCGCTGCAGGCGGCCGTGGTTCTTGGCTACCCGCGGTTGGTGGCTGGCAGGGTGTTTAATATGGCGGGCGTCATCGACGACGGTGAACTCACTGCCGAATACGCCAAGCAACACCTGCCTAACTACCGGGTATTTGATGAAATGCGCTACTTCCTGCCCGGAGACAGCTCCTGTGTCGTACGTTTACGGGGTATTAAGGCGGCCATCACCATCTGTGAAGACATCTGGCAGCTGGAGCCCATGCTGCAGGCCAAGCAGGCCGGGGCACAGCTGATGCTGAACCTCAATGCCTCGCCCTTCCATATCGGTAAGGTGGAAGAGCGTCGAGAGTTGCTGCATGACCGCGCCCGCGAGGGCCAGATGCCGATTCTCTATGTCAATCAGGTCGGAGCCCAGGACGAATTGGTGTTCGATGGCGCTTCCATGGCGGTGAGCGCCGAAGGCGAGGTGATGGCCCAGGCTCAATGTTATGAGTCTCAGCTGATGCCTGTGGAAATCTCTGTGGCCGATGGCCAGTGCACCATCATTGAAGGTGACAAAGAACCTGAACCCGAGCGCCTGGCGAATATTTACCAGGCCCTGGTTGTGGGTGTACGCGATTACGTCAATAAGAACGGTTTTAAAGGTGTTGTTCTTGGCCTGTCCGGGGGGATCGACTCCGCACTGACGCTGGCCATCGCGGTGGACGCCTTGGGCAAGGAGCGGGTCGAGGCGGTAATGATGCCGTTCCGCTATACCTCGGACCTGAGTAAAAATGATGCCGCTGACGAAGCTCAGCGGCTGGGTGTGCGCTACCAGTCGATCTCTATCGAGCCCATGTTCGAGGCCTTTATGGCGGCTCTGGAAGACGAGTTTAAAGGCACCAGCCGCGACACAACGGAAGAGAACCTGCAGGCCCGCTGCCGGGGTGTGCTGCTGATGGCAATATCCAATAAGAAGGGCTATCTGGTGCTCACCACGGGCAACAAGAGCGAGATGGCGGTGGGCTATTCCACCCTCTACGGCGACATGGCCGGTGGTTTTGACGTGCTTAAGGACATTCCCAAAGTGCTGGTTTTTGAGCTCAGCCGCTACCGCAATACCCTGGGCGAGGTGATCCCGGTCAGCGTGATCGAAAGGCCGCCCTCGGCGGAGCTGGCGCCGGATCAGAAGGATGAAGACAGTCTGCCTCCATACGATGTTCTGGACGATATTCTGGAGATGTATGTGGAGCGTGACTTCAGCGCCAAAGCCATTATCGAGGAGGGCTATGACGCCGATGTGGTGCACCGGGTGCTGCGTCTGGTGGATATCAATGAATACAAGCGCCGTCAGGCGCCCATTGGCCCCCGGATCACTCAGCGAGGCTTTGGCCGGGATCGTCGCTATCCCATTACCAATGGCTGGAAGTTGGGCGACTGAATCAGCCGCAAGTATTCATTGGTGAACATAAAAAAGGCGGCCATAGGCCGCCTTTTTTGTTTGGAGACATTGGACTTCGGAGTTAGTCCACCAGCCCAAAAGTAATCCAGTTCAGCCAGGAGCGCTCTTTGTCGGCTACCTGATCGGATTCAATTGGATCATTGATGTCGCGATTCAGGTACTCGGGGTTATACAGCTCGCGGCTGTCAAAGCCGGGGGGCTCTTTCTTGTCGAACAGGCCAAAGGTGGCGTAGCTGACCCAGGAGCGTTCACCCAAGCGGGAGCGGTACTGATAATCGAATTCACCGCTCTCAAGTGCGGGGTGGTTGGGGTAATTGCTGGCCAGTGTCTTTAGAGCGTTATCACCTAGCTCTTTCATCTCCAGCAGGTCATAGCTCTGCACCATCACCGCCAGCGCATCGGGAACCGCGGGGGTCTGCTGGAAGTTCTCGACCACATAGCGGCCACGGTTGGCGGCTGCCACATAAGCGCCGCGCTTGAGGTAGTAGTTGGCGACATGGATCTCGTAGCGGGCCAGCAGGTTGCGCAGGTAAATCATGCGTTTGCGGGCATCCGGTGCGTACTGGCTCTTGGGGTAGCGGGCCAGCAGTTGCGAGAAATAGGCGAAGGACTGACGCGCCGAGCCGGGATCCCGTTGGGTCAAATCCGTTGGCAGGAAGCGCTCAAACATGCCACTGCCCTCAGTGAAGGAAGCCAGCCCCTTCATATAATAGGCGTAGTCCACATTGCGGTGCTGGGGGTGCAGGCGAATAAAACGATCCGCCGCAGCAGAGGAGGCTTCGTGTTCAAAGTTGCGGTAGTAGGCGTAGATCAGCTCCAGCTGGGCCTGTTCCGCATAGGTGCCGAAGGGGAAGTTGGCCTCCAGGGCCTGCAGGTTTTCGATCGCCAGCTCCCACTGGCGGCTCTTCAGCTGGCGCTGTGCAGCCTCGTAAAAGTCTTTTTCAGTGGTGTAGGAGGGGCCCTGTTCCTCTTGCGAGGAGCAGGCGGCCAGCAGAAACAGGCTGGCGGCGATCATTAACAGACGCACGTACATAAATTCTTCTCGTCGATTCCAGGGGATATTTAAATGATTATTCCCGGGAGCTTGTTTAAACTAGGCGGTTCAGCGACTGGCCGAGAGGCCCGGGCTGCGCCGAGAAGCACGTATTTAACCACAGAGACTCCTCAGACCCAAGCCAACAGCTGAATACTCCAGACAACGCCGACATTTATTGAGTTACTCCATGGCAGAAGCCCTAGAATTGACCGCCGTAGTCCCCGATAGCCTGATGGGCTCGAGATTAGACTTCGCGGCCGCCGAACTGTTCCCCGACTATTCCCGTTCCCGCCTGCAGGCCTGGATCAAATCCGCCGATCTGACGGTCAATGGCCAGCAAGCCAAGCCGAAAGACAAGATGATGGGAGGCGAGGAGTTGGTCCTGATCGCCGAGCCCGAAGAGCAGGGCGACTGGGAAGCCGAGGATATCCCTCTCGACATCGTGTTTGAAGATGAGCATATCCTGGTCATTAACAAGCCCGAGGGACTGGTGGTGCATCCGGCGGCGGGCAACCGCAGCGGTACCCTGCTCAACGGTTTATTGCATCATCAGCCTGATCTCATCAATGTGCCACGGGCCGGCATTGTGCACCGGCTTGATAAAGACACCACGGGATTGATGGTGGTGGCCAAAACCCTGCAGGCCCACGCCGATCTGGTGGCTCAGCTGCAGGAGCGCAGCGTCAGCCGCGAATACGAAGCGGTGGTTCAGGGAGTAATGACCGGCGGAGGTCGCGTTGAGGGGGCTATCGGCAGACATCCCCGTCAGCGCCAGAAAATGGCGGTGGTCGACTTCGGCGGCAAAGAGGCCGTGACGCACTATCGGGTTACCCAACGCTTTGATAATCACACCCATGTGCGCCTGAAGCTGGAGACCGGTCGGACCCACCAGATCCGGGTGCATATGGCCCACATCGGTTATCCTCTTGTGGGTGATTCGACTTACGCCGGCCGCTTCAAGATTCCCAAGCAGGCCTCACCCGAATTGCTGGAGCAACTGAAGGGCTTTCGTCGCCAGGCGCTGCATGCCGCCCAATTGGGCCTGATTCATCCCGCCACCGGAGAGTATATGGAGTGGCAGGCGCACCGGCCTGATGATATGCAACAGTTGCTTGAGACGCTGGCAAAAGGTTGAATAACGTCTGGTGAAGTTGACTCACCGTTAACATCGGTAGCTTACTAGAACATGGAAAACTCTCGCCCCCAATGGATTGCGCCGGACTGGCCGGCAGCTGCCCACGTCCGAGCCCTGATATCCACCCGATCGGGAGGCGCCAGTGAGCCTCCCTTCGATAGTCTTAACCTGGCGCAGCATGTTGAGGATGATGCCGATCAGGTGGCGATCAACCGCTCACGTCTGGCCGAGGCTGCTGCCATGCCCGACCATCCCCAGTGGCTACAGCAGGTGCATGGCACCAAACTGGTGGAAGCTGACAATGATGGCGTGGTGCGTACTGCCGATGCCTGCTGGAGTGATCAGCCGGGGGTGGCCTGTACAGTGATGACCGCCGACTGCCTGCCTTTATTGGTCTGTGACCGTGAGGGTACCCGGGTGGCGGCAATTCACGCGGGTTGGCGAGGGCTTGCCGCCGGCATCGTGCGCGACAGCCTGGAGCAGTTACAGATAGCGCCCCAAGACACCCTGGTCTACCTCGGGCCCGCTATCAGCCAAAAACACTTCGAGGTGGGCATCGATGTGCTGGAGGCGTTTTTTGACAGCGCCATTGACGAAAATCACGGTGCTGCTGTCAGCGCAGCCTTCCGGCCAAGCCTGCAAAAACCGATGAAGTACCAGGCTGATCTCTGTGCATTGGCCCGCGCTGAGCTGGCTGCCCTGGGCGTCACGGAAGTTTATGGCGGTGACTACTGCACATTTGAGGACTCCGACCGCTTCTATTCCTACCGTCGTGATGGTCGCACCGGTCGTATGGCCTCTATTATCTGGCTGGACCCCATTTGACCTAAATCAAACCTGTTTTACATTTCTGCACCCCCGGCTGTTGATTTTCCCAGCAGCGCCCCCAGATCAGTGCCATGGATTGTCTACAGACTCAATTGAGGTAGAACATGCGTATAGATCGTTTAACCAACCAGCTGCAAATGGCGTTGTCAGACGCGCAGTCTCTGGCCGTCGGCCGTGACCATACCCAACTGGAGCCCTCCCACGTGCTCTTGGCGATGCTCGACCAACAGGGCGGTGCGGTGCGGCCGCTATTGGCCCAGGCCGGATTTGATGTCACCGGTTTGCGCAATGGTTTGGCCATTGCCCTGGACAGCCTGCCGCGGGTTCAAAACCCCACTGGCGATGTCCACATGTCCAACGAGATGGGACGCCTGTTGAATCTGGCGGACAAGCAGGCGCAGCAAAATGGCGATGCCTATATCTCCAGTGAATGTGTGCTGCAGGCCGCTATGCAGGACAGCTCCAACAGCTTGGGCAAAATTCTGGCCCAATACGGAGATGCCAAAAAGCTGGATGAGGCGATCAACAAAGTTCGCGGCGGTGAAGCCGTGGACAACCCCGACGCCGAAGGCAACCGGCAGGCGCTGGACAAGTATACGATTGACCTCACCGCACGCGCCGAAGCGGGCAAGCTCGATCCGGTGATCGGTCGCGATGATGAAATTCGTCGCACCGTACAGGTGTTGCAGCGCCGTACCAAAAACAATCCGGTACTGATCGGAGAGCCGGGTGTGGGTAAAACGGCCATTGTTGAAGGGCTGGCCCAGCGGATCATTAATGGTGAGGTGCCCGAAGGACTGAAAAACAAGCGTTTACTGTCTCTGGACCTCGGCTCGCTGCTGGCCGGAGCCAAGTTTCGGGGCGAATTTGAAGAGCGCCTGAAGTCGGTACTTAACGAACTGTCCAAGCAGGAAGGGCGCATCATCCTGTTTATCGACGAATTGCACACCATGGTGGGCGCCGGTAAAGCAGAAGGCGCCATGGACGCCGGTAATATGCTTAAGCCGGCACTGGCGAGGGGGGAGCTGCACTGTGTTGGCGCTACCACGCTGGATGAATATCGCCAGTACATTGAAAAGGACGCGGCCCTGGAGCGGCGTTTCCAAAAGGTACTGGTGGATGAGCCCACAGAGGAAGATACCATTGCCATCCTGCGCGGTCTGAAAGAGCGCTACGAAGTACATCATGGTGTCGACATCACCGACGCGGCGATTATCGCTTCTGCAAAACTGTCTCAACGTTACATTACGGATCGTCAATTGCCCGACAAAGCCATCGACCTGATTGATGAAGCTGCCAGCCGTATTCGCATGGAAATTGATTCCAAGCCGGAGGAAATGGACCGTCTGGAGCGCCGTCTGATTCAGTTAAAGATTGAACGCGAGGCGGTGAAGAAGGATGACAGCGAAGCGGCCAAAAAACAGCTGACCCTGCTGGACAAGGAAATTGAGAAAAACGAACGGGCCTTTGCCGATCTGGATGAGGTCTGGCGCGCGGAAAAAGCGGCGCTGCACGGCTCTGTGGAGATCAAGGCCAACCTGGAGCAGGCTCGGCTGGATCTGGATTCCGCCCGTCGCGCCGGCGATCTGGGTCGCATGTCGGAATTGCAGTACGGCATTATTCCCGAGCTGGAAAAACAATTGGACATGGCCAGTCAGGCGGAAATGACGGACATGCGGCTGCTGCGCAACAACGTCACCGATGAGGAAATCGCCGAGGTGGTGTCCAAGTGGACCGGAATACCCGTCAGCAAAATGCTGGAAGGGGAGCGCGAGAAGCTGCTGCGTATGGAGTCGGAACTGCATAAGCGGGTGATTGGCCAGGGCGAGGCTGTGGTGGCGGTATCCAATGCCGTTCGCCGCGCGCGCGCCGGGTTGTCGGATCCGAATCGACCCAACGGTTCGTTCCTCTTCCTGGGGCCCACCGGTGTGGGTAAAACCGAGTTGTGTAAATCGCTGGCGGAATTCCTGTTTGACAGCCAGGACGCCATGGTTCGCATCGACATGTCCGAGTTTATGGAGAAGCACTCGGTGGCACGTTTGATCGGCGCACCTCCCGGCTACGTTGGCTATGAGGAGGGGGGGTATCTGACGGAAGCGGTTAGACGCAAGCCCTACTCGGTACTGTTGCTGGACGAAGTGGAAAAAGCTCATCCGGACGTATTCAACATTTTATTGCAGGTGTTGGAAGACGGTCGCCTCACAGATGGGCAGGGGCGTACGGTGGACTTCCGTAATACCGTGGTGGTGATGACCTCCAATCTGGGGTCGGACGCGGTTCAGGATATCGCCCGCAACCGTTCATTCGACACCATCGACTTTAACAACACGGATGCCGATGCCGGAGGTATAGAAAACGAAAACCGCTACGAAGCGATGAAGGCCGCGGTAATGGAGGTGGTCGGCGGTCACTTCCGCCCTGAGTTTATCAACCGCATTGACGAAGTGGTGGTTTTCCATCCCCTCGGCAAGGAGCAGATTCGCGGCATCGCCAATATTCAGCTGGAGTTGTTGCGCAAGCGACTGGCAGAACGCGAATTGGGGCTGGATGTCAGTGAAGAGGCGCTGGACCGACTGGCAGCGGTTGGTTTCGATCCGGTGTATGGTGCCCGTCCGCTCAAGCGGGCGATCCAGCAGTATATCGAAAACCCCCTGGCCCAGGATGTGCTGGCCGGCAAATTTGCACCGGGTGATACCGTCGGCACTCGGGTAGAGGGCGATAAGATTGTTATGGAACCCTTGACGACCCATTAAAAGCGACGCGACCTAGGTCGAATACCTGCCTTATGAAAAAATGGTTACACTCCTTGGGAGTGTAACCATTTTTTGTTGCGGAGACCGCTTCCCCGATGGACAGCCAATTACTCCTGTTTCTGGTCTGTGTCTATTCCGCCCTCTTGTTCGGGGTGGCCTGGCTGGCTGAGCGCTACGGCCACCGCCTGCAGCAGCCCTGGTGGCGGCCGTTGGTTTACACTCTGTCCATAGGTGTGTACTGCAGTTCCTGGACCTTTCTCGGTGCGGTTGGCCAGGCCGTCGAAAACGGCTGGATTTTTCTGCCGATCTATTTGGGGCCGATATTATTGGTTTTGTTTGGCTGGCGTTTTCTGCGCCGGCTGCTGGTGATCAGTTCCCGCAACAAGGTCACGTCTATTGCCGATTTTATCGGTTCCCGTTATGGCAAGAGCCAACGCCTGGCGGCCATTGTTACCCTGGTGCTGGTGGTGGGGACTTTGCCCTATATCACTTTGCAGCTGCGAGGTGTCGGCATCGCCTGGTCGTCCATTCAGTGGGGCACCGATGGAAACGGCGGCTTTGACGCCTTGTCCAGTTTGATCGCCGCCATCGCCATGGCCTGGTTTGCGATTTTATTTGGCACACGGGTGATTGATGGACCGGATCGACACCGTGGCATGATTACCGCCGTTGCCGTTGAATCCGTGGTGAAAGTGGTGGCGTTCGTGGTGGTGGCGATGCTGGCGGTTCGACTGATGCAAGGGAGCGGTGTGGATGTTGCCAATGTCGCGCCCAATTTCTCCGTTGACCAGCTTTCGGCCCCCCTGTTTTTTACTGAGATGTTGTTGGCGGCGGTGGCCATTGTCTGCCTGCCCCGCCAATTTCATGTCATGGTGGTGGAATACCACCACCGCAGCGATCTGCGCTATACACGTTTCCTGTTGCCCGCCTATCTGGCAACGTTTGCGATGTTGGTGCTGCCGTTGGCGCACGCGGGTGCGCAATTATTTTCAGGCCTGGATGTAGATCCGGACAGCTACGTGTTGACGTTGCCGCGCTGGGCCGGCGCTGAACCCATCCTGGCACTGACGTTTATCGGTGCACTGTCCGCCGCCACGGGCATGGTGGTGGTGGCGACCGTGGCCCTGTCGATTATGATCTCCAACGAATTGATCGTCCCCATCTGGCTGCGCTCCACTTCAAGTCGCGGGCGCACGGCAGCGGACCTGGGCTGGTCGCTGCGGTTGATTCGCCGGGTGTCCATCGTCGCCATTCTGTTGCTGGGCTGGGGCCTGGAACAATTGATGAGCAGTGGTGAAACCCTGGCGTCCATGGGCCTGATTTCTTTTGCGGCAACCGCCCAGCTGATGCCGGCTGTACTGGGCGCACTCTATTGGCCCGGTGGCCATGCCCGTGGCGTTGTTGCGGGTGTGCTCAGCGGTATGGTGCTGTGGCTTTACTGCCTGTTACTGCCGGCAGTGTTGCACGCGGATCACCCTTTTATCATCTCCGGCCTGTTTGGCGTTACTTGGCTGGCGCCGCAAAATATTCTTGGATTGGGCTGGTTGGATCCGCTCAGTCATGGCGTGTTCTGGAGTTTGCTGGTTAACGCTCTGGTCTTCGTCTTTGTGTCCAAGCGTTCCACATTTCGTCTGCTGGATATTCGCCAGGCCGACGCCTTTACTCGCCTGCGCTGGAAGGTTCAGCGCAAAGAGCTGGATCTGGAGCCTTCCGGTATTGAGGTGAGGCAGTTGCAGGCCTTGATGGAGCCATTGTTCGGGCCGGAACGCACCCAGGATATGTGGCAGGAGTTTGAGCACCGCATTGGTCATCGACTGTTGCCTCACGACCAGACGCCACGGTTTGCCGTGACCACTATCGAGAGTGATCTCGCGGCCATCATCGGCGCCGTTTCGGCGCATCGCGCCATGCAATTGCTGATCAGTCAGCAGCCGCTGCAACTGCAGGACTTTGTATCCCTGGTGGGGGGCAGCTCACGGCAGCTGCAATTCAGTCAGACGTTGCTGCAGACGACCCTGGAAACCATTCCCCAGGGCATCAGCGTGGTCGATAAAGATCTGCGTCTGGTGGCCTGGAACCAGCAATACCAAAAGCTGTTCGACTATCCTCAGCGGCTGCTTTACGTCGGTTGTGATATCGAAAAAATTTACCACTACAACGCCATGCGCGGTTATCTGGGGGATTCCAGTGATGATCCGGATGTGTTGGTGAGTCGTCGGCTGCAACAGCTGAGATCCGGCAGTCCTCATCGTATTGAAAGGCAGTTGCCCAGCGGCGAAGTTGTGGAAATCCGCGGTACACCACTGGCTAATGGGGGTTATGTGACCACCTATACGGACGTCAGCGAATATCATGGCATGTTGCTGCAGCTGGAGCATGCTCGCAACACCCTGGAGGAACGGGTCAATTCGCGCACGGCACAGCTGCAGTCTGTCAATGAACGCATGCAGCATGTTAACCAATCCCTGCAACGGGAAAACGACCTGCGGGCCCGTGTGGAACAGGAGCTTAAGGAAGTACACGCAAGTAAGAGTCGCTTTCTGGCGGCCGCGAGTCACGATCTGCTCCAGCCGATCAATGCGGCACGTTTATTTGTTTCGTCCATGAGTGCGAAACTGGAAGAAACGGACATAAAGGATTGCAACCTCAAAGGCGACGTTAATCACCTGGATGATGCACTGAACCAGGCGGAACAATTAATCAGTTCCCTGCGGGAAATTTCCCGTTTGGGGTCGGGTAAAGAGCGGCCCAAGCGCGAAAACTTTCCGATCGAACGGCTGCTGAGTTCGCTGGCCGGGGAGGCCAGTGCACTGGCAGGAAAGCAGGGGCTGGAATTCCGATGGGTGCCCTGTTCTCTCTGGGTCAACAGCGATCCCCATTTATTGCGGCGGGTGCTACAAAATTTTATTTCCAACGCCCTGCGTTATACGCGCGAAGGAAAAGTGCTGCTGGGTTGTCGCCGTCATCGTGAGGGCATCACGCTGGAAGTCTGGGATACCGGGCCGGGTATCGCGGAGCAGGACCGCCAGCGCATCTTTGAAGAATTCGAACGTCTGCCCTCAGCCAGTATGAGCAACCAGGGGCTGGGATTGGGTTTGTCTATCGCCCAGCGTATTGCACAGTTACTGGGGCACCCCATCAGTCTTGATTCCACACCGGGCAAAGGCTCGGTGTTTCGCATTACAGTGGCGTTGGGAGAGGTCCAGACAGAGACCCGCGTTCGCTCCGTGGCCGATTCGCGCCTCACGGGTTTGAGAGTACTGTGTGTGGACAACGAAGCCACCATTCTGGCGGGCATGCAATCGCTGTTGGAGCAGTGGGGTTGCCGTGTCACCACCGCTGCGGATCTGGGGCAGGCGTTATCTCTCTGGTCTCACGATCAGGCGCCACAGCTGGTGTTGGCTGATTTTCACCTGGAAGAAGAAACCGGCCTGGATGTCTTGGAGGCGTTGGGCTATCACTGGCAGCGAAAACTGCCGGCAGTGATTATCAGTGCGGATAACAGTGACGAGGTTCGGGGGCAGGTGCAGCAGGCCGGTTGTCTGTTTCTGGCCAAGCCCGTGCAGCCTGCGGCTCTGCGGGCGCTGATGCGGCGAGCGCTACGTCGTCAGAAGGTGGGCGTCGAGTAGGCTAATTCTTGAAATCCGCGACGCTATTGGTCGGATGCACGGCCAGCTGACCAATGGCCACCGCGGCCTGGGTGCGCGAATGTACGCCCAGCTTACGGAAAATCTCGGTCATATGGGCCTTGATGGTGGCTTCGGTCACGTTTAATTCAAACGCGATCTGTTTGTTCAATAATCCCTGGCTGACCATGGTGGCCACCCGGAACTGTTGTGGGGTGAGATTGGCCAGGGCTTCGGCAATGTCCAACTCGTCATCGTTGGCGATGGGGGCTTGACTGAGGCCCTCGGGTACCCAAAGGCCGCCTTTGAGTGCCGTCAGCAGTGCTTCGCTCATGGTTTCGATGGGGGCGCTCTTGGGCAGAAAACCACAGGCGCCGTGATCCATGGCTCGGCGGATAATCTCAGGTTCTTCGTGGGCCGATACGATCATCACCGGGATCTGGGGGAAATGGGACGTAAGATACACCAGGGCGCTGAAGCCCTCGGCACCGGGCATATGCAAATCCAGCAGAATCAGGCTGGCACTGGGGTGCGACTCCACCTGTGATTGCAGGCTGTTAAAGTCTTCAGCCTCCACCAGCACTGGCTGATCAAGTTCGCGCGACAAGGTTGTACTCAGCGCCGACCGAAACAGCGGATGATCGTCAGCGATGATAATGCACGGATGGGTCACCATGTTTTAGTTACCGAATGTTGGGGTCGTTATTATTGTAGTCCAGTACTCCTCAGCTGGCGTACTTGCAGACCTGTACCCACACAGGGTATCCCAATCCCCGCCGCCTAACAATTTGTTCCGATTTGCGACAAATTGTCCTGGATCAATGAAATGTCAGAAAAAAAGTCACAGCCCTGGCCAGGGTGAAAGGCGCAAGGCTGTGCAGAGAACTGACTCTGTGGTCCAAGGATTGAGGGGGAAACAACGGTTTAACCATTGTCGGTTTACCCATTGTCGCGGCAGAGACCGAACCGTCCGGATATGGAGAAATAACCGGACAACGATTAGCCGGTTCATGTCACTCCCGGCGACACTGATATTTTTAACAAAGCGATATACCTCGCTCCATTAGACCTTGGTCTAGCTTCCCGATAAGTGCCGACTTTAACATAGACTTTGGTCGACACTAGACCAATGGGTAATACCTTAAAGGGCGCTGGAGGACTAAAAAGTTATTGTCAAAAACAAACACTAATCACAATACCCACATTGGAGAGGACAATAACGATGAATCCACAAAAGCGAAATCCAATCCGCTTGCGCACATTGTGCAAAACGCCACTGGCCCTCGCAGCCTGCCTTGCCGCAACATCCATGCCTGCGGCGGCTGACAGCGATATGGCCAAGCGCGTGGAGATGCTTGAGCGTGAGTTGCAGGCGCTGAAATCGCAGCTGCAACAGAAAGAACAACTGCAGCACAAAAAAGGTGTAGAGCTCAAAAAGGGTACCCGTTTTCAATACGGCGGTTACGTAAAACTCGATACCTCCTGGAGTAATTATTCCGATCAGCAGCGCGCCAACAATGTCGGCGACGACTTCCTGGTACCCGCCACTATCGCCGTGGGCGATGGTGATAACGACGGTGATACCGTGATGGATTCCAATGCCAAGTTTTCCCGTTTGTGGTTCAAAACCCAAACCGATACCAAAGCCGGTGCGATCAAAAGTTATATCGAAATGGACTTTAATGCGTCCAACGATGAGCGCTTAACCAACCAGTCTTCCAGTGGATTACGCCACGCGTTTGTGTCCTGGGATTACTCCGACAGTGCTTCACTGCTGGTGGGGCAGACCTGGAGTACCTTCTTCAACGTCGGCGCTCTGCCGGAGACCCTCGACTTCGTAGGCCCCACTTCCGGCACCGTGTTTATTCGCCAGAGTCAGGCGCGCTGGACCAAAAAGCTTGGCGGCGGCACTTCGTTTATGCTGAGTGCGGAGAACCCCTCCGTCAGTCTCTACGATGCCGGCGGTGGCTATGATGCCCGCGACATCGACGACAGTGTCATGCCAGATCTGGTGGCTCGCTACAACGGCAAATCGGGCGCCTTCAGCTACTCTCTGGCTGCCATGGCGCGCGAGATTACCTATGACAGCGGCAGCAGTGATGATAGCGCCCTTGGTTATGGTCTGAGCCTGTCCGGCAAATATCTGTTTGAAAACGGGGACGACCTCAAGTTTATGGTCAACCACGGCAATCTGGGTCGCTATGTGGCGCTTAATACCTTCCGTGATGGCGCCGTCGAGGCCGACGGGGATATTGACCTGATCGACGTCACCGGCGGCTACCTGGCTTATCGCCACCACTGGAATGACAAGCTGCGCAGTACCTTCAGCTATGCCTGGTCCAGTGCCGATAACGCGGATGACATCCTGGCGGACGTCACCGAGACGATTGCCAATGCCAACGTCAACCTGATTTACTCGCCCACCAAGAAACTGTCTTTTGGTGCTGAGTATATATTCGCCGAACGCGAGGTCGAGAGCGGCCTGGATGGCGATCTGACCCGTCTGCAACTGATGGGTAAGTGGGCGTTCTAAGGCGCTCTCGGGCATTGCTGCCAGTGCGGGGCGGTTGCCATAAGACCAAGGTCTATACGACCTCCAGTCTATAGACGATGGTCCAATGGCTTCCCGACCCCAAAGCGGTGAAACTGACAGTGATGAAAAACATCGTTTGAGGAGGAAAGAACAATGGCTTTCAAATCAGAAGAAGACGCAAAAGCGTATTGGAAAGAAAACGTCAGCTTAATGGTCAAGCTGATGGTGGTGTGGTTTGTGGTGTCCTTTGGTTGCGGCATTCTGCTGGTGGACGTTCTCAACAACATCCAACTGGGCGGTTATAAATTGGGGTTCTGGTTTGCCCAGCAAGGTGCCATTTACACCTTTGTTGCCCTGATTTTCTACTATTCACGCAAAATGGGTGCGCTCGACCGTAAGTACGGCGTACACGAAGAATAAGAGGACAGTGAACCATGGATCTGCAAACCTTAACCTATATCGTAGTGGGCTTTACCTTCGCCCTCTACATGGGGATCGCCGTCTGGGCACGGGCCGGTTCCACCAAGGAGTTCTATGTTGCCGGCGGGGGCATTCACCCGGTCGCTAACGGTATGGCCACCGGCGCCGACTGGATGTCCGCGGCTTCTTTTATCGGTATGGCCGGCCTCATCGCCTTTATGGGCTACGGCGGTTCTGTCTTCCTGATGGGCTGGACCGGCGGCTTTGTCGTACTGGCGATGTTGCTGGCACCTTACCTGCGCAAGTACGGCAAGTTCACCGTGCCCGAGTTTATCGGTGACCGCTTCTACTCACGCGGGGCCCGTATTGTGGCCGTTATCTGTCTGATTATCTGTTCCGTGACCTATGTAATCGGCCAGATGAAGGGCATCGGTGTGGCCTTCTCCCGCTTCCTGGAAGTAAGCTACGATACCGGCCTGCTGGTGGGTATGTTTATCGTATTCTTCTACGCCGTACTGGGTGGCATGAAGGGCATTACCTACACCCAGATTGCCCAGTACTGCGTATTGATTCTGGCTTACACCATCCCAGCGATCTTTATCTCCCTGAACCTGACCGGCAATCCGCTGCCACAGTTGGGCTTCGGTTCCACCCTGGTGGGCACTGACGTCTATCTGCTTGACCGATTGGACCAAGTGGTGACGGAGCTGGGCTTCGCTGAATACACCACGCAGGTGCGTCTCAGCACGACTAATATGTTCGCCTATACCATGTCACTGATGATCGGCACTGCGGGTCTGCCTCACGTGATCATCCGCTTCTTTACCGTTCCCAAGGTGAAGGATGCCCGTTCTTCTGCGGGTTGGGCCTTGGTGTTTATCGCCATCCTGTACACCACTGCACCTGCGGTTGCCGGTATGGCTCGCCTGAATCTGATGAGCACCATCGAGCCGGCGCCCGGTCAGCACCTGGCCTACGATGAGCGCCCACAGTGGTTCAAGAACTGGGAGACTACCGGTCTGCTGAAGTTCGAGGATAAAAATGGCGACGGACGTATCCAGTACACCGCTGATACCGCTACCAATGAAATGGTGAAAGTGGACCGCGACATTATGGTTCTGGCCAACCCGGAAATCGCACAGCTGCCTAATTGGGTGATTGCCCTGGTGGCCGCCGGTGGTCTGGCAGCGGCTCTGTCTACGGCGGCAGGTCTGCTATTGGCAATCTCCTCGGCAATTTCACACGATCTGCTTAAAGGTGTGATCATGCCGGATATCAGTGAGAAACAGGAGCTGATGGCATCGCGGATTGCCATGGCGGTGGCCATCGCCGGTGCCGGTTATCTGGGATTCAATCCGCCGGACTTTGCCGCGGGTACAGTAGCCCTGGCCTTTGGTCTGGCGGCCTCGTCTATCTTCCCTGCGCTGATGATGGGTATTTTCTCCAAGCGCATCAACAAGGAAGGTGCCATCTGGGGCATGATCGGCGGTATCACTGTGACCCTGCTGTACGTGTTCCAGCACAAGGGCATCATGTTTATCCCGGGTACTTCCTTCCTGGGTGGAATGGACGCCAACTGGTTCCTGGGTATCGAGCCTAACGCCTTCGGTGTGATTGGCGCCCTGGTGAACTTCGGTGTTGCCAACCTGGTATCGCGCCTGACCGCGGAGCCTCCGGAAGAAGTACAGGAGCTGGTCGAGCACATTCGTGTCCCCATGGGCGTAACCGAAGCGCACGATCACTAAACACTGAGCAAGAGGTGGCCGGTACATCTTCTACCTGTGTAGCGGCCGCCAAAACCCGAACATAAATCCTCTTGGCCCCTTAACCGGGGCTTTTTTTCCAGAGACACCACGCAAAAGCAGGGCATTCAGGGTTATTTCCCATTGACTGTTCCAAATCAAAAAACAACAGGTAGATTCTGCAATACTGAATACAAACTACGGGTGATGTCAGATGGATATTCTCAAGAACAAGCATCTGGTGGTGGCACTGCTGGTGGCACCGGTACTGGCATTGATCAGCTACTTCGCGGTGGACTCCATGGTTAGCGAAAAGCCCCATGCCGCAAAGTCCGGTGGCAGCTACGAATTGATATCCAAGCCCAACTGTCGCTATAACAGCGGACAGTGCGGCCTCAAAAATGGCGATTTTGAAATCACATTGTCAACACAGTGGCAGGACGGTGATCGCATGCTGCTGCAACTCAAATCCCTGTTCCCCCTGGAGGGCGCCATGGTCGCGTTGGTGCAAGGTGATCAGGGTGACGCGCCTCCGGTGGGCATGAAAGCGGTAGATCATGAAGGTTTACGGTGGTCCCTGGATATGCCCCGGGTCGACCCGGAACGGCACCGGCTGCGCCTGGTGGTATCGTCGGAGCAAACCCTCTATTACGGTGATGCCGCTACCAAATTCACACTGTACAAAACGTCATTTGATAAGGACTTCCGCTAATGGCCTGACCCTTGGCCGTGCATCTATGTAGGGAATGCGATATGAAAGCCGAATCTTTTCCTTCCGCCGCTTTGTCGCCCGAGCTGCAGGCTATTCGCGATTTTCTGGCAGAGTGCATGCCGTTCGAACAGCTTGCCGATGGCGAGCTGGACCGCATAGCAGGAGCCATGGAAATCGATTATTTTCGCCGGGGACACGTGTTCACCAGTCACGAAGATCCGGGAGGGCTGAGAATTCTGCGCAGTGGCGCTGCCGAATTACGCGCCGAAGACGGACGTTTGGTGGATCGCTTTGGCGAAACCATCAGTTTTAACCTGATGGGGCTGAGCCAGGAGCAGCCTGGCATTCGCGCAACGCTGATTGAAGACAGCCTGATTTATCGCTTGCCGGAACCGGCCTACCAGCAGCTGCGACTGCAGCATCGGGATTTTGACCGCTTTTTTCACAGTCAGCGCAACCGCAGGGTGCGCCGTGCCGCGCGCCGGGAAACCAACCCTTCCGAGATGATGAAGCAACTCCGTGATCTGATGAGTACGCAATTACTCTGGGTTGAGCCGGGTGTCAGCATTCAGCAGACCGCGCAAAAAATGACGGAAAGGCGTGTTTCATCCGCCATGATTATGGACCATGGGCCAGAGCAGGGTGGTCGTCTGCTGGGCATTGTGACGGACCGGGATATACGCTCCCGGGCCATGGCCACTGGCATAGATGCGCAGGCCGGTATTGACAACATTATGACCAAAGATCCGGTCACCATTGACGCTGAGGAAACCCTGTTTGATGCAACCTTGTTTATGACACAGCGGGGCTTTCACCATATTCCGGTAAAAGATAAAGATACCATTGTTGGTATGATCACCTCTTCCGACCTGATGCTGGCGAGGCGTGATGATCCCGTGTATCTGGTTCAACATATCAGCCGACAGCAGTCGGTGGAGGGGCTCAGGAAAATTATTGGTTTGCTGCCCGATCTGTTGGTGCAATGGGTTAATGCGGGTATTCGTGCCTCGCAGGTGGCCCATTTGCTGACAGCCATCAGCGATGCAGTGACGGTTAAATTAATCACACTGGCCGAACAGGAACTGGGACCGCCGCCACGTCCATACTGTTGGCTGGGTTTTGGCTCCCAGGGTCGTGATGAGCAGTTGCTGGGAGGGGATCAGGATAACGCCTTACTGATTGCCGACGGATTGGAGCCCGCCGAAGCGGTCTGGTTCGAAAAGCTGGCCCATCGGGTATGCGATGGTTTGAACGCCTGCGGTTATGTCTATTGCCCGGGCGGTGTTATGGCCACGACAGATGAATGGCGTCAGCCCCTCAGTGGCTGGTGCAATACTGTGGACCGCTGGACACGCAGCCCTACAGCCGATGCCGTGATGAGGGTCAGCATCTTTTTCGATCTCAGGGCGATTCATGGTGATGCCTCTCTTTGTCGTCAATTGCAGCAGCATATGCTCAAACGCACCGGTGGCAACACCATTTTTCTGGCGGCACTGGCGGAAAATGTTCTGGATTCGCCGCCACCGCTAGGGATATTCCGACGTTTCGTGGTGGAACACAATGGTGAGCATGCCGACGAATTGAACCTCAAGAAGCGTGCTGTGATACCGATTGTGGATATTGTGCGGATTCATGCCTTGGCCCACGGCATTACGGAAGTGAACACCTTGAGACGCCTGCACGCTCTGGTGCGCCAAAAGGCTCTGACCATAGGCGATAGTCGCAATCTGGAGGATGCTCTGCGTGTTATTCAACAGACCCGGGTGGAAGGGCAGGTACGGCAGTTAATGAACGGCGAGAAACCCGGCAATTATCTTAATCCCGACCATCTGCCCAAGCTGGTCAAAAAGCAACTCCGCGATGCCTTCGGGGTTGTTGTGGACGCCCAGCAAGCGGTCAAACTCAGCTATCGGCCGGGCATGTAGCGAGTCTTTGATGTTGTTGACAGCAAGACGACAGTTCTACCGACTGCGAAGCCGCTTACAAGGGAATTCGGTCGCCCCTCCGTTGTTACAGTGTTGGCAGCGCAGTGCATTGCATCGCCGGAATTGCTGGCGGCAGCTCGAATTTCTGGTTGTGGATACCGAGACATCGGCGCTCAATGTCAGCGAGGGGGAGCTGCTGAGTATCGGCTGGGTGGTGATTGCCGCTGGCAGTGTTCGCCTCGGCAGTACCCGCCATATTCTGCTCAAGCCACGTCGCTCCGTAGGCAGCAGTGCCGCTATTCACCAGCTTCGAGATTGTGAGTTGTCCGCAGGTATCAGTGTGGAATCCATGATGCCGGAGCTTTTGCAAGCAGCCGAGGGGCGGGTGCTGGCATTTCATCATGCGCCTATGGACTTGGCGTTTCTCAACAGCATCAGCCAGCGGCTATATCGAGCCCCGTTATTGTTACCCTGGGTGGATACATTGCAGTTGGAGAAACAATCTCTGGAGAGGCGCCAGCTTCCCATCGGAGCCAATGCCTTGAGACTGGGAAGTTGTCGTTCGCGCTACAACCTGCCGGTTTACCCGGCTCACAATGCGCTGATGGACGCGCTGGCCACGGCGGAGTTGTTGCTGGCTCAATTGAGCCACCGGGGAGAGGACCAGAGGCTGGGGGATTTGCTGTAATCAGCACTCGTCGCGAATGATCTTTTGGGCCGTCCTGCGATGTTCCGTCACCTCTTCGGCCGTCAGGTAACGGTAGCTGTCGCCCTCCTTGATTCTTACCCGTGGTTTGTTGTTGAGGGCGTTAAGGTTCTTGCGGGCCTGGGCGCAGCGCTCGGGATTCTTGGCGCGCGCAGCCGTGGCTGTGGCATTGGCCTGCTGCTCCGTGTTCTCTTCCTCTG
This sequence comes from Pseudomaricurvus alkylphenolicus, assembly GCF_011683955.1. Classification (GTDB taxonomy): domain Bacteria; phylum Pseudomonadota; class Gammaproteobacteria; order Pseudomonadales; family Cellvibrionaceae; genus Pseudomaricurvus; species Pseudomaricurvus alkylphenolicus. The sequence continues at coordinate 669,358 of NZ_JAAQPI010000003.1, read as the reverse complement.
ATGCTTCCGCGGGAGGGGTGCCCTGAGTATTGGTGGCTCGCACTTTAACGGAGTTGCGGTCCTTGGGAGGGTGTGCGGAGTAGTGAGTTACCCCCTGGTCATCCTGCCACTTGTAAAACTCCTTGGCGCTGGCAGGTGCACTGCTGATTAAGGCGCCCAGCAGGGCTACCACAAAGAGCAGAGTCGTTGGGGTCAGTTTGACTGTAATCATACCGCGCAAGTCCTTTCTGGCTGATGAGGTTGCTCCGAATTGGGGCCCCTGTACGTCATTATAGTCCCGCTCGCTGAGCAGGCGCCATTATTGCCCTTTTGATGTATCGGCACCACTGTCCATTGTGCTCCGCATGAAGGTTTTGTGGCAGCGGTCGCACTCCCTCGAGCCGAGCGGCAACAAAATCCTCCAAAACCCACAATTAATGGGCCTTGAACCGCGCTAACCCCTTGACTTTAGGCGATAAGTTGACAGAATTGCGGGTTCGCTAGATGGCGTAGTAGATCATAGCCGTAACCTCGGTCTCTTGCCGGAATTTTAACCAAATTCCGGCATCTACCTCCGGTGAGCCAACCGCTTGCCGAACCATCCCAGTTGCGTAGGTACGTCCACCGACGTTGCCTGCCCGGTCGGCTGTCGTGCTAACAGGCGCAGCAGGCCGGGGAAGCTTCAGTCATCTTTTATTTGCACGCGGGATGCTGTCTGGTAGCCACTGGACGGCGGATGAGTCTATGGTCATCCGGCCTGCGGCAGTAACTTATATTTTTAAAGGGGATAACAGGTGGAAATGCTCTCCGGCGGCGATATGTTGATTCGCTCCCTGCAGGAAGAAGGCGTAGATCTCGTCTTTGGTTACCCGGGCGGGGCAGCCCTGCACATATACGACGCAATTTTCAAGCAAGACAAAGTCAAGCACATTCTGGTGCGTCACGAACAAAGTGCCACCCATGCGGCGGACGGTTATACCCGCGCCACCGGTAAAGTCGGCACCGTGCTGGTGACTTCGGGTCCCGGCGCCACCAATGCCATTACCGGCATTGCCACGGCCTATATGGATTCGATCCCCATGGTGGTGATCTCCGGGCAGGTACCGGCCGAGAAGATTGGCGAAGATGCCTTCCAGGAGACTGACATGGTGGGCGTGTCGCGCCCAATCGTTAAGCACAGCTTTCTGGTCAAACACGCCTCTGAGATCCCTGAGGTGGTGAAGAAAGCCTATTACATTGCCTCTACCGGCCGTCCGGGACCGGTGGTGATCGACGTGCCCAAAAATACGGTCAATCCGGCTGAGACCTTCCCCTTCGAGTATCCGAAGAAGGTCAAGATGCGTTCTTATACGCCGGCGGCCAAGGGCCACAGCGGCCAGATCAAGAAAGCCGTCAGCATGTTGCTGCAGGCCAAGCGTCCGGTAATCTACTCCGGCGGTGGTGTGGTGCAAGGCGAGGCCAGTCACCTGCTGACGGAACTGGCCCAAAACCTGAATTACCCGGTCACCAACACATTGATGGGGCTCGGTGCCTATCCCGGTGATGACAAGCAGTTCCTGGGTATGTTGGGTATGCATGGTACCTTCGAGGCCAATACGGCCATGCACCACTGCGACCTGATTCTGGCCGTGGGCGCGCGCTTTGATGATCGTGTAACCAATACACCCAATAAGTTCTGCCCGAATGCCAAGATCATTCACATTGATATTGATCCGGCCTCCATTTCCAAGACCATCACCGCCGATGTGCCCATCGTGGGTGCAGTGGACAGTGTTCTGAAGGAGATGCTGGAGCTGGTTAAATCGGCGGATCAAAAGCCGGATGAAAAGTCGCTATCGGATTGGTGGCAGCAGATCAACGAATGGCGCGAGCGTCACGGGATCTACACTCAACCGCGCTATCGCACTGATGGCGACAAGATCATGCCCCAAGAGGTGATCAAGACCCTGTACGACGTCACCAATGGCGATGCCATCGTCGCCTCGGACGTAGGCCAGCATCAGATGTTTGCGGCTCAATACTATCCGTTCAAGCGTCCACGCCAGTGGCTCAACTCCGGTGGTCTGGGCACCATGGGCTTTGGTCTGCCTGCAGCCATGGGGGCGGCGTTTGCTGTTCGCGATAAGGATGTGGTCTGTGTGACCGGTGAGGGCTCGATCCAGATGTGTATTCAGGAGTTGTCGACCCTGACTCAATACGGTTTGCCGGTCAAGATCGTGTGCCTGAATAACCAGGCTCTGGGTATGGTCAAGCAGTGGCAGGACATGGTTTACGACAGCCGTTATTCGGAGATTCACTACGAGGACTCACTGCCAGACTTTACCAAGTTGATGGAGGCATACGGTCACGTGGGTATTGATATCCACAAGCGCGAAGACCTGCGCGAGAAGATGGAAGAGGCATTTGCCATGAAGGATCGCGTGGTCTTCGTTAATGTTTATGTTGACCCGACCGAACACGTGTACCCGATGCTGGTGGCCCCGGAGGGCTCCATGCGTGATATGTGGATCAGTAAGACGGAGCGCACCTAAGATGAGACGTATTATTTCTGTACTCATGGAGAATGAGCCAGGCGCCTTGTCGCGGGTTGTTGGGTTGTTTTCCCAGCGTGGTTATAACATTGAGACGCTGACGGTTGCGCCCACCGAGGACGAGACCTTGTCGCGTCTGACGGTGACGACGATTGGCGATGATCATAAGATTGAGCAGATCACCAAGAATCTCAATAAGTTGATTGACGTGGTCAAGCTGGTGGACTTGACGGAAGGCTCGCATATTGAACGTGAGTTGATGATGATCAAGGTTAAGGCCACGGGTGCTCAGCGTGCGGAGATCAAGCGTTGCGTTGATATTTTCCGCGGGCAGATCATTGATGTGACCAGCAGTGTTTATACGGTACAGATTGTGGGTACCAGCGATAAGTTGGATGCGTTTGTGCAGTCTGTAGGGGATGCGGCCATACTGGAGGTGGTACGTTCCGGTGTGTCGGGAATTTCCCGTGGTGAGAAGGTGTTGAGCCTGTAGGGTCGGCTTCTTTTTGCGTCTGAAAAACCCGGCCTTGGCCGGGTTTTTTGTGGGTGTTGAATGTTGGTGGATGGGTTATGCAGGAAGACAGGCAGCGCTGGAATAAACGTTTTTCGGATAAGCCAATGCGGGCTCCTGGCGTACCAGGGTTCTTGGCAGAGCAATTTGTCGGGTTGGAGCCTTCGCGGGTGTTGGATGTGGCCAGCGGTGATGGTGCCGCCAGCCTGTTTCTGGCGGAGCGTGGCTTTGATGTGACGGCGGCGGATATTTCTGAGGTGGCACTGCAGCGGTTGCAGCGGTTTGCGGAGCCTCGGGTTGTTCATACTTTGTGTGTTGATTTTGATGAGTACGATTGGTCGGCTCATGCGGGCCGCTATGATCATATTGTGATGGCGCACTTTAAGCCTTCTTTGGAGTTGTTGGATTCTTTGGCATTGGTGGCCGCGCCAGGGTCTCGATTGTGGTTGTCGACATTTAATCTGCAGCATCATGAAGTGAATGGCTTTTCCCGACGCTTTTGTTTGTTGCCCGATGAGTTTGTGAGCCTGCCTCGGTGGTCTTGTGTTCTGCATCAGTCTGTTGAGCGGGGTGGGGATTTTATGGACGACTACTGCTTTGAGGTTCGGTAGTTTCTAGCTCTGTGTTTTTGCCATAGGAAGGGTGCAATCTCACCGTTTGAGTAGTACGATAATGCTACTTGTTGGGGTCGGGGTTATCATGCCTAAACGAAGTATTAAACTGGACGGGAAAACGACTTCTCTGTTTTTGGAGGATACCTTCTGGCGGGAGCTGGAGTGTCGCGCCACGGCGGAGGGTGAGACCTGGCCAAATTATCTTCGGCAGCTGTTGGAGGAGACGGATTCCACCGGGAATCGCTCGGCTTCGGTAAAGGAGGCGTTGATGGCGTCGCTGCGGGATGACTATGATCGCCTGTGTGGTGATCCGGGGAGTCAGTCGTGCTGGCTGGTGGAACAGGGTGAGGAGCGCCGCCGCGAGGTGTTGGGTGGGACTGCAATCACGGTGGGTTCTTCGCGGGGGAATTCGATTGTGCTGCGGGATCCGCAGGTGGCGCCAAAGCATTTGATACTGACGTTTGATGGTGAGCGTTGGTGGGTCGCGGACTTGAATACTGTTCAGGGCACGCGGTTGAATGGTCATCCTGTACAGGTGGCACCAGTGCCACGGCGGGGTGAAATCAGTTTGGGCAGTTGTCACATTATTCGCGTTTAGAGAGGGACACTCTATGCAGGATCAGCCGCAACAGCTTGATCATTATCGGGTTATTCGCCGCCTTGGCTCTGGTGGTATGGCGGATGTCTATGAGGCGCTGGATGAACGTCTGGATCGCCATGTCGCGTTGAAAGTGCTGCCTGCGGAGTTTTCGCGGGAGCAGGAGAGGGTTGCGCGCTTTCAGCAGGAGATAAAGTCTACCGCCAAGCTTGATCACCCCAATATCGTAACCGTGTATGACACGGGCTGTGACAATGGCGTGTTGTATTACACCATGGCACTGTTGCCGGGCGGAGAGTTGAGAAACAAGATTCGTCACGGTTTGGATCACGAGCAGGTGTGCACCATTCTTGGCGAGATCGCTGAAGCCTTGGGTCATGCCCATGCGAAGGGGTTTGTGCACCGGGATCTGAAGCCCGAGAATGTCATGTTTGATGCGCACGGCCGGGCGGTATTGACGGACCTGGGTATCGCCAAGACGCTTGATAGCACCATGACCCGGACCGGGATGTCTATCGGTACGCCCTACTATATGAGCCCGGAGCAGTCGAAGGGCGAACCCGTGGACGGCCGCAGTGATTTGTACAGTGCGGGTGTGCTGCTCTATAAAATGCTTACCGGCGTCCATCTATTTGATGCAGAGGACTCGTTTACGATTGCGTTGTGTCATATCAACGACCCCCCGCCGGAGTTACCGCCAGAGCATGCACGCTTTCAGCCGATTATGGATAAGTTGGTTGCCAAGCGCCCGGAGGATCGATACCAGAGTGCAGCAGAATTGGCCGAGGCTCTGAAGCGTCTTGCGCAGGGGGTGGATCTGAGTGAGCCCGATTCTCCTGCTGAGCTTGAGGCTACGGAGTTTTATCCCACAGACCCATCTGTAGTGATAACGCCTGGTGACGAAATGGCCGAGACTGAGCTTGCCCCATCGGGCCAGCAGGTTTTGGAAGGGAGCCTTCAGCCCAGTAGCAAGAGCCTTCAGCCAGAAGATAAGAGCCCTCAGCCAGAAAAGAATAGCCCTCAGCCAGAGAGTGAGAGCCCTCAGCGAGAAAATAATGGCCCTCAGCCAGCAAATAATAGCCCTCAGCCAGAAATAGCAAGCTCCCAACGGAGCGGCAATGACACTCAATCAGAACCCCGGCAAGGTAAGTGGCTTGCCATTGTCGCGACGCTGCTGGTCTGCGCACTGTTGGGGGCTGGAGGTTACTACTATGCAACGACCTCTACGACAGAGGCTCCACCGGTAGTCAAGTCGAATGCTCCCGCATTTCCCGCAGTCCTGGCGGGCAACGCCATCCTCCAGTTGCGCAGTCAGCCGAGCGGGGCGGAGGTGTATCTGGGGGAGCACAAGCTGGGGGTGACGCCATTGTTTGTGGAAAATCTGGCAGCGGGAGATGTGGAAGTCGTCGTTCGCAAGCGATATTTTGCCGATGGCAAGCAGCAACTGTCCCTGCAGGATAGTCAGGTCACCAAAGGTGAAATTGTTTTGGCCCGAGGACGCGGTGGCCTGTCGGTGGTTCCGACTGAGGCCGATGCCTGGGTGCGATTGAATGGCGAGTTGCTGGATCAGAAAACCCCATTAACCTTGGATGCGATTGCGGCGGGTGAATACCGCATTGAGGTGGGGTTTAAGGATGCCTACTACGCCGGCAGGGTGGAGGTAGATCACGGAGCCACCGAGCTGATTAAACCCACATTAGTGGCGAATCAATTGTTACCCTTGGGCGACCGCTGGCTGACGGTGGAGACTCTGTTGCAAGCGGCGGAGGAGCAAGTCAAGGCCGGTAACAAACTCACGCCCAGGGTAGGCGCCTTGGCCTTGTATCGTTTGATTCTGCAGCATCGTGACGACAACCCTGAAGCCAGGCAGGGAATCTCCGCATTGTTGCAGAACTATCAGCACCAACTGAAGCAGGCCATTGATAAGCAGCGTTTTAAAGACGCTGAAGATCTGTTGTCGTTGCTCGGAAAGCACTTTCCCGGTGAAGATCAAGGTGCGTTGGTTCAGAAGTTAAAGGAAGCCCGCCAGGCGGTCGAGAAAAAAGGTCAGGATCAGCGTCAGCGGGAGTTCGTGCAGAGGTTTCAGCAATTGCTAAAGGGTTACCACTTTTCACAGGCCGAAAATTTGTTGCAGGCACATCAAGCGAGTGGAGGCGCGGAAGATAAATCCCTGAAGCAATCCCTGGCAGAGGCACGACGCCAATACGCTGAAAAGGTCGAACGCTTTAGCGGTGAGTTGGTTGAGTTGCCGCTTGAGAAAGGTGCAAGCTCTCAACTGAAACTGGGCAAGACCGAGGTGACATTTGCGCAGTGGGACGCCTGTGTGGCTGACGGTGACTGCCAGCATCGACCGGATGATCAGGGGTGGGGCAGAGGCCAGAGGCCAGTCATCAATGTCAGTTACGAAGACATTGTGTCGGAGTTTATTCCCTGGTTGAACCGTAAGACCGGCGAGCAGTTTCGATTGCCGTCCTTGCAGGAGTGGCAATACGGGGCCCAGGCGGGTCAGTCGGGGTTGTATCCCTGGGGCAATTCGGTCAACGGCCGATTTGCCAATGGCTCCCAAAAGCTGGGTTGGCGGGAAGATGGCGAAACCTATTCAGCTCCGGTAGCGACCTATCCGGCCAATGACTTTGGTTTGCACGACATGGCGGGCAATGTCTGGGAGTGGACGGCGGACTGTTCCGGGGGGGCTGGGTCGGATAGCAACTGCAACCGGCGTATTGCCAAAGGCGGGTCCTGGTTTAGCGCGCCCAAGTTCTTGCAGGTGGGCCAGCAGATGGCGGTATCGCGTTTTAGTCGAAGTCACGACAGGGGCTTTCGCCTGGCTCAGGATAAGCCGCTGCCGCAAACTCAACAATAATCAATAGCGCTCGTCTTGTATGGTGGATTAGGCCTCTTGTGGGTAAATCCACCCCACGAGATAACAAACAGCCCTTATTCCCAGCCAACCACTGACGACAACTGTTGGGTGGCGTCCGGAGGCAGGTCGAGTTTCTGCTGTTCCGCGTAGCGAACCAGGAACTTGCCGGTTTTAAACAGGTTGGGGATATGCTCCTTCAGGCCTGATGTTAATGTAGATACCGTATTGGCCTTGCCGAACAGGCTGGTTACGGTCTTAACATTTTCTTTATTGACCAGGCCGAGGATGCCCTTGCTGCGATCCACTTCAGCGGCTTTCTGAATGTCCTCTCCCGATTCTGCCGCGTAAGCTGCGATAGCATCCTTCAGGCGGGAGGTTGCATAGGTGCCGGCGAGAAATGTTGCCGAGCCAGCGGTAAAGACTTTTCTCTGCTTCGGTGTCAGCTCGTCAGTTTTGTTCGCGGTGCGAGTGATTGCCTTGTTGGCCTTGGCCGACAATTTGCGCTGTTTTTTCATTTCCTTGCGGCTCATGCTGGTGCCGCTTGTCAGTATCTGCTGGCGTTTCTGCAGATCTGCCTTCAGTGATTTGAGTTCCAGGGCCTCGGCCAGACAGATTTGAGAGCGGGAAATCAGGGACTCCGCAATCAGGTAAGTGCCCATCATCTCCACCCCGGCTTCTTTGCTTTCATCCGAATAATCCAGCAGTGGGTAGTAGTACTTTTCCAGGAACTTGATCGCTTTAGGGTAGCTCAGGTCAGCGCAGTCTTCGGATGCGATGACCGGATCTTCGCTCCAGGCCGGGTCGATTTCAGCCGCGCCCAGTGCATTTTGCGCCAGCGCCACCAGGGCTAAGGTGGAGCCGGCAATCATTTTTAAGACCCGGTTGGTCAGGGCCGAATAAGAGTGAGTCAGGGTATTCATGGTTCCTCCTTGGATCATCATCTAGCGAATCGATTTGGCGCTCAGTTGAGCTACCAGCTGTTCAGCAACGGCTTCCGCCGCCGCCTTAAGTGCATTGTTCTTGGCCACCATGGGGGTGGGGCCTTCTCCGAACATGGTCTCCGGGCCAACTTTGGCCACAGCCGCGCCACGTTTGTGAACCGCGAGAACCTGACCGGTGACGGACACCGCCACTTTGATATTGCCAGTGGTTTTGTCGGTCAGCATCTCGTCGATATCCAATGTGCCGATCGCCAGGTAGTGAACGGGGTCTTCAAGACTTTTGAGCCCCCTCAAGGCTTCCTTCTTAGTGGCGGGGCGAAGGTCGTTACCGGCCTGGTAATCCGAGATAAAGTTCTCGACACTGAGCATGTTGCCGGTTTCGTCTTCCAGCATAGCGGCGTCAATTACCAGGTAGTTGGCATCGGCAAACACGTTGCCCATGGCGACGTCCACTTCATTGGTAGTGGTCACATCCCAAACCACCTTGTCTTTATGGATGGTTTCAGTTTTCGTTTTTTTGATGCTCTTGGTCTGGGACTTGGTCTGGCTGGCCTGGTTGTCTTGTCGGGATTTTCCGATGGCCTGGGTCTTTGACTTGGTCAGCGCCGACTCTTGCTCGGAGTGCTTGACTTTGCCCACCTGCTCGCGCGCCACAAACACAAAGGTCATATACTCGGAAGCGGATGGAGAGTGACTGAGTAATAGGGACATCACCTTGGGCTCATTGATCTCAGCTCTGAGCAAGACTTCGAAGACTTTGTTTTTTTTGTCCTGATCGCGATCCAGAACCGTGTAGGCAATAATGTAGTCGCGGATATTGCGGTCAAAATCAGCTTTTGATTTTGTGTAGTTTGGGTAGTGTGACTTGTGTTTCTTGACGATCCACTGCTCCAGTGCGTTACGCAGCGCATCGGTTTCCGCGGTTTCGCGGTGTTCCTTCTTGAGCCAGCCGCTATAGCTGACCTTGGCCGAACCCTTGGACTCCGAGCCCTGGGCCGCGGCTCCGAAAAACAGGCAGATTAGCAGGGGCGGCAGCGCCAATACTTGCCAGACGGTCTTTCGCGGAAAGCATCTAGTCATTGAACATGTCCTTTCGATCTTTGAATTGTCGGTAGCTGGCAGCGTTGCGGGCGTGGGTTTTGAACCACTTTCTGGAGGGCTCCTTGAGCTGCACCACCAGGTTGTCAATCAGGCTTTCCAGGGCGTCCTCATAGGCACTCCAATCGTCCGTCTGCACTCGCTCGGCGGAATTGGGTTTGGCTACGGCGAACATAAACTGATCGTCGATATAGATTTTTTGTCGCACGGGCTCGCGCAGCGAGAAACGCACCTGGGCGCCATGTAAAAGTTGCTGCGCATTGGCATTGGCAATAAACCGTTCCACTGCCAGGTTAAAGACAAAATCGGGTTCCGGCAGCGTCAGCACAAACACCTCGCCATTGGCAAATCGCCCGGGCATTTGTCGTCCCAGGGCATAACCACGGATATAGGGCAGCACCGCGGCGCTGGTCTGATTGCTGAGCTGGCTGGAAAAGTATTGCCCAAGGTATTGCTTGAATTGGTTGAGAGAAAGTTGATGCGGTAATTGGTCCGCCGCTTTATTGCTGGTATCAATACTTTCCATCTGAAAGCGCAGGCCGGGGCGCTGATCCAGCTGCAGAGTGCTGAGTCTGTTAACCAGGTTTTGCAGCAGCCCCGGTCCTTGCTCGTCACCGAAGTACAGCACCTCAAACAGAGCCGGCAATTCTTTGTCGACCTGTTGGCGGGAGGCACTCTCAATAACGTGATTGAGGGCCAGTGCATCGGGATAGCTTGTCACCAGCGTCATGGATTCATAGTCGTAGAAGAGAATCTGGGCAGAGACCTCAGCGATAACCTTATAGGTGGCCTGTCCATCGAAGTTGAAGCTTTCAACGCTGACCTGCTCTTTATCGATGGCAATGGCCATTGTCAGGGATTCACCTTTACGCAGGTTGGCGAGACCGTAGGCAAGGTCCATTTCGGAGGGGGAAGTCTCCTCGAGCAGGGCTTTGAGAGTTTGATCGAGGCGCCCGGGACCTTCGGACGAGGCGCGGTTGAGCTTGAGAGCGTGGGGGTAATTGGATTCAACCAGTTCGTGGCTGCCAAGGTAGGCGATTCCGGCGTAAAACACCTTTGGATTGGAAGTGCCGGCGGCGATCGACAGGCAAAAGCATAGCCCCAGTGTCAGTAACACCGTTGCAGGTAAGTAGTGGCGCGTCCTGGACTTCATGGCCTGGGTTCACTTTTAGCCTTGGCTATCAGCGAGTATCCGGCATCCGTATTCCATAGCTCCTGCTCCTTCAGTGTGCTTGCATCAGTTCGCTCGCGGCGTCTTCCTTTAGCCGGAAAGATGGTAGTACAATCGTACCAAGTGCACAACCGCAAAAGGATTTCGCAACATGTCGCCTAAATCGCTCTCTTTTCCCTCCAGGCCATCGTATCGATGCCCTGCATCAGGCACGGGGTATCGTCTTGCCATAACCTTGGCGCTATGCCTCTGTGCGCTTGTGGCAGGGGAAGCCGTTGCCCAGGTCAGGCAATTGCAGGCCACCACGCCCCAGGCAGATGCTCAGGATTCCGTGCAGACCCGTCAGATTCTACAACGGATTCTGGAAGAAATGGGGTTGGATTTACCGCCGCACAAGAAAACCATCCAGCCGCCGGTTCCCAAGCCCTCACCTCAGCCTTCACCCAGGCCCACTCCAAAGCCCTCTCCGAAGCCTGCCCCAAAAACTGAGCCCCGCCCCGAGCCAGTTGTCAAACCCGGCAAGCCGGCCGGCGACGATGACTTCTGGGATGATGACGACGGCTTCTTTAGCGATGACGTTGGTTTTGACGATGCCGTCACCGATATGGATGACGAGTTTGAGCGCACGGTGGCGGCCTGGGACAAAGAGTATCAGAACACCTTGAAGCGTTGGGCCAAGGCCCGCAAGGTGTTTGAAAAAAACAAAGAAAAGTACCAGCAGGCGGCGGAAGCCTACCCGGCCTCAGTATTCGAGCTGCCGTCTGGCGCCGAAACCAGCCGGGCGGAATCCGCAGCGGCGCCAAAACAGCTGCATCAGCTAAAAGGTGGGGAATATCATGTGCTGCCGGGCGCTATGACATTGGCGGTGCGCAATCAGGCAGAGCGTGGCACCTGTTCCGCCTTCGCCTCCGTCAGGGCCATGGAGACCTTGCTGACGCAGCACGATATCTTCAGTGATCTGTCCGAGCAACACTTTTATTGGGCCAGTAAACCCAAGTGCCAGTCCAAGGCCTGTAACTCGGCCAACGAGCCCGAAGGTGTTAACACCTACAAGGCAATTACCTCTGCAGCCACCCACCAGTCACCTTTTACTTTCCTGGAAGATCAGTGCCCTTACATCCCTGTGCCGGTATCGAGCAATATTACCTTTACACCCTTGAAAAACTGTCATCGCAGTGGGGTTCCCGCTGCCAGACCCCAGACGGGTGCGCTGAGGGCCACGGAAGATCCGGCCCTGCTTCCCGGGGAATTGCTAAAGAACCGTCCGGTCATCGCCTCTTTGAAACTGACCTTGCAATGGTGGGAGAACCGGGGATTTATCACCGCGGCAGAGGATGCCAACGACCCGCCGGCCAAACGTAAACATGCGGGTGGTCATGCCGTGACGTTTGTGGGCCTGATCAAGTTGCCGGATGCTATGGCCAGTGAAGGGCGCTACTGCGCCCTGGTGGCCAACAGCTGGGGTATTGGTTGGGGGCGCGGTGGGCACGCCTGTCTCACGGAGAAATGGCTGAAGATTAACGGCAACTACTATGTGTCGATGGAGGCCGTTTCCGTCACGGATAAATTCCTCAGCAAGTATGAGGTGAACTAAATCGCCGATTTATTCCCCGGTGGCAAATGCGATCAGGTGATCCGCTTCAATGTCGATACTGACCCGATCGCCAATCTGGTAGTCATGATGACTGGGAAAGGCAGAGACGACCTCACTGCCGGTGGGCAGTTTCAAGGTATAGAGCGTTGAGGTGCCGGCAAAGACCTTGCTGACCACGACGGCACTTTTGACACTGGTGTCGTCGTGAACAATATCGTCCGGACGCAGCAGCACCTCCACCGGGCTGTCGGGCAGCCAATCGTAGCAGCGATTGCCCCGGATCTCGCCCAGTTCAGTGGCGACAGTGGAGTTATCGATCACGTGACCCGGCAGGAACACCCCCTGGCCTACGAAACTGGCCACAAAACGGTTGCTCGGTTCGTGGTAGAGATCAAATGGCGGGGCCCACTGCTGGATCTTGCCATGGTTCATGACACCAACCTTGTCGGCAAAGGCAAAGGCCTCTTCCTGGTCGTGGGTGACCATAATGGCCGTGATGTTTCGTGACTTCAGAATTCCCCGTACTTCGATGGCGAGGCTGCGACGCAGGTCCACATCCAGACTGGAAAAGGGCTCATCCATCAGTAACAGGGTGGGATTGGGGGCCAGTGCCCGGGCCAGAGCGATGCGTTGTTGCTGGCCGCCCGACAGTTCGTGAGGGTAACGGTGCCCCAAATCCGGCAGCTTGACCAGGCTCAGCATTTCCTCGCAAACGTTTTCCCGTTCTTGAGGTGTCAAATGCTGCAGCCCGTAGGTAATGTTGTCGCACACGTTAAGGTGTGGGAAGAGCGCATAATCTTGAAACACCATGCCCACACGACGCTTCTCCGGCGGGAGGGTCATGCCACGGGAGGAGAGGGTGTGGCCTTCGAGGTGGATATTACCGGCATCCAGATCATGAAAGCCGGCAATAGCACGCAAGATGGTGGTTTTACCGCAGCCGCTGGGGCCCAGCAGGCAGCAGATATCGCCGCTGTAGACATTGAGGTGTAAATTTTCGACCACGGTATGACCTTCATAGGAGCAGTGGATGTGGTCGAGGTTTAGCAGCAGGGAGTGTTCAGCGGCGGTCATAGGCTGGCGGTTCTTGGTGACAACAACGAGGCCGCACCCTGGCGGCCCTGGATATAAGCGATCAGTTATTGAGGAGCAGGAACTCCATCAGTGCCTTCTGCGCGTGCAGACGGTTCTCCGCCTCATCCCAAACAACAGAAATGCTGTCGTCTTCCAGCAGTTCTGCACTGACTTCTTCACCTCGGTGGGCGGGCAGGCAGTGCATAAAGAGCGCATCGCTGTGGGCCAGTGTCATCATGTCGTGGTTGACCTGGTAGCCGGCAAACTTGTCCTCGCGTTCTTTCTGCTCTTCTTCCTGTCCCATGGATGCCCAAACATCCGTCACAATCCAGTCGGCATCCTTAACGGCTTCGCGCGGGTCACGAGTCACGGACACGCGGTCAGCATTCTCCGCCACCAACTGCGCATTGGGATCAAAGCCCTCGGGACAGGCAATGTTCAACTTAAAGTCACACAGGGCAGCCGCATTGATGTAAGAGTGGCACATGTTGTTACCGTCACCCACCCAGGCCACCGTTTTGCCCTTGGGGCTGCCGCGGTGTTCCACATAAGTCTGGATATCCGCCAGCAGCTGGCAGGGGTGGTAGTCGTCGGTCAGCGCGTTAATCACCGGCACCTTGGAGAATTGGGCGAAGCGCTCGATCTTTTCGTGCTCAAAGGTCCGGATCATCATAATGTCCACCATCCGCGACAGTACTCTTGAGGAGTCCTCTATGGGCTCACCGCGGCCCAGCTGCGTGTCACGGGGAGACAAAAACAGGGCGGAGCCGCCCAGCTGTGCCATACCGGCCTCGAAGGAAACCCGGGTACGGGTGGAGGATTTTTCAAAGATCATGCCCAGCACTTTATTCTTGAAAGGCTCACCGGCGGCCCCCTGGCGGTGCAGGGCTTTCAGCTCGATGGCACGGTCGATAATGTGGCTCAGTTCGGCCGGGGTCAGGTCTCTCAGAGTCAGAAAATGTCTTACAGTCACGGTACTTTCTCCCGTAGGGTCGGGCGGCTGCGCAGCCGCCCTGGTTGAATCCTATTGGTCTAAATATTGCCCTAAACAGCTTCGACCAGCTTGCACACAGTGTCGATGACTTCGTCGGCCTGCTCACGGTTAATAATGAGCGGCGGTAACAAGCGGATGGTATTGCCGGCCGTCACGTTCAGCAGCACACCTTCGTCGGTCGCCTTGCCCACCAGCTCGGCGCAGGGGCGATCAAGCTCGATGCCGATCATCAGGCCCTTGCCTCGGATGTTTACCACTTTGGCATTGTCGCCAAGGCGGTGGCCCAGCTGAGACAGAAAATACTCGCCCTGGGCGGCCGCGTTGTCGATCAGGCCTTCATCCAACAGGGTGCTGATCACTGTCCAGGCGCCCTGACAGACCAGGGGGTTGCCGCCGTAGGTGGAGCCATGATTGCCCGGTTGCAGAACCTCGGCGGCTTGACCGCGGGCCAGACAGGCACCGACGGGCAGACCGTTGCCCAGCCCCTTGGCGGTAGTGACCACATCAGGGGTAATGCCGTTATGCTGGAAGGCAAACAGCTGGCCGGTGCGGCCATTGCCGGTCTGGATCTCGTCCAGCATCAGCAACCAGCCTTTTTCGTCGCAAAGCTCGCGCAATTGGTTGAGGTAGTCCGCGGCCGGCACATTGACACCGCCCTCGCCTTGAACCGGTTCCACCAGTACCGCCACGACATTGTCCTGGGCGGCGGCGCGCACGGCCTCAATATCGTTGTAGTCCACATGCACAAAGCCTTCCAGCAGCGGTGCAAACCCCTCTTTCACCTTCGGGTTGCCGGTGGCGCTGAGGGTGGCCATGGTGCGGCCGTGGAAACTGCCGTTCATGGTGATCACCGTCGGGTTGGTGATACCCCGGTCATTGCCATATTTGCGTGCCAGCTTGATGGCGGCCTCGTTGGCTTCGGCGCCGGAATTGGAGAAAAAAACCTTTTCCATACCGGACTGCTCACACAACAGATCCGCCAGGCGCTGCTGGGGTTCGATATTGTAGAGATTCGAAATATGCAGCAGGGTGCTGGCCTGGGTGTGCAAAGCATCAGCCAGACCTTTGTGGCTGTGTCCGAGGCCGCATACCGCAATACCGCTGAGGGCGTCCAGGTAACGTCGGCCCTGGTCGTCCCACAAATACATGCCTTCACCTTTCACCAGAGTAAGCTGCCGCTCACCGTAGGTATTCATCAGGGCTGTGGTTGCCATGGCTGAAACTCCTGTTTTGTCCTCGTTGAGTATGGATTGATTTGTAAGGCCCCAAACAAAAACAGGCAGCCGGAGAGCTGCCTGGTCTGGAGAGCAGGAGATACTATAAGCAAAACCAGGTCATGGCAATGCCCGTGGCCCGCCAGTCATGGGGTTTTTGCCCCGCTATTGCCTGCTGGCGCCCGTTATTGATGACCGGTGTTAGGTGCTGGCGGAAATCTGGGGTAGAATGCCGGTCAAATACCCGACTGTGATACTTGGTTTTTGGCCCTGTTCCAGGTTTTGCCCGTATCAATGGTCGTGAATATTCGTCAATTGTGAATTAGTAAAGCGTTAGCGAGGTAATACGTCTCCTATGGATATCATGGATACCATCAAACAGCAGATTGAAGAAAACGACATCATTCTGTACATGAAGGGTTCTCCCAATGCGCCCCAGTGCGGTTTTTCCATGCGCACCTCCCAGGCGGTTATGGCCTGCGGCCAGCGTTTTGCCTATGTTGACGTTCTGTCCAACCCGGACATCCGCGAAAACCTTCCCAAATACGCCAATTGGCCTACCTTCCCGCAATTGTGGGTGAAAGGTGAGTTGGTAGGCGGCTGCGATATCGTCACCGAAATGCACGAAAATGGCGAGCTCAAGCCGCTGATAGACGCCGCAGCCCCTGCTGCCGAGTAATCGCTCCCTTCCTCTGTGCCAAACGCCTGTCTTATCCCTTGCGGTCATTGGCCGCAAGGGTCAGACTTAATGGCAGGTGAAGAACAAACAGAGGGAGTTGCAACGATGATTCGAACAAAAAATGCCGTTCTGGGCGCCCTGTTGGTGGGGCTGGCCAGCTTGCCCCTGGGGGCGGCGACTGTAGAGGAAGGCCTGTCCAAAGAGGTCTTCCTGATTCAGGAAAAGCCCGATGCCAAGGCCCTGGCGTCCATTATGTTTCCCCACACTCAGGCCAAAAAGCCCAAGTTCAAACTGCGCGGTATCCGTTTCAGTGACGATCCCGCCCAAGGCGCTTCCGCTCCACAGACCTCCACCATGAACGAGTCAGAAGCACCGGAGCAGGGCATGGCAGTTGGCTTTAATATCAGCTTTGACGTGAACTCCACCCGCATTCTGCCGGCAACCCAAGAGTACCTGGACGCCATTGGGGAAATGATGGTGTTGGAGCAGACCAGTGGCGTCAAGCTGATGATCACCGGCCACGCGGATGCTTCGGGTGAGGCGGACTACAACTTGAATCTGTCCGAGGGGCGCGCCAAGGAAGTGGCCAAATACCTGACGCAGAAATTCAATATTGAGCCCGATCGTATTATGACCAAGGGCTTTGGCGAAACATCACCGCTGCCCAAGGCAGATCCCTTCGACGGTCTCAATCGCCGTGTGGAGTTTCATCCGCTGTAACAGTCGTCAGCATCAGAACTCCATACGCAGGCCGAAGTTAAACTGGGTCTGGTCCACATCCTCCAGACCCAGGGTACGGCTGATGCGCAGAAAGCCGCTCCAGCCGTTGGGGCGCACCAGCACCAGATCGAATCCGGCGCGCCACAGAGACTTGTCCTTGTCATCGCCACTCAGATTGAGCAGCGTATTGCTATTGTCTTCCACCAGGCTTGACCGGGTGGCGGCGCGGTCCGCGGTAAAGCGGTGTTCCGCCTCTGCGTAGATTTGCGGCACCCAAACGCCGTGATCGGTGTTGATATTGCGGGCAATCTTGATACCCAGGTTGGCGATACCGTTGTCCGATTCATCATCATCCACCCGCAGCGCAAAGCCGACGCCTCCCTCTTCGGTATAAGCATCGATCTCAGAGCGAAAGTAGTCTACACGACCGTAAAGATTAAAGGCGTAGCTGCCCTGGTAGTGGTTGTAGCCCAACCCCAGGCTGGCCCCCATCTGGTTGCCGTCGGTACTTGCCCGGGTGACAACCGCCTGGTTAAAGGTCAGGTCGCGGGTGGATTCCTGAAAGATACCAATGCGTTCTAGGTCGTAGTCAGACCAACTGTAGGACAACAGTGCCTCTGCGTAGAGCTTTTCCGTCAGTTGCACGCTGGTGAAGAGATTGAGGCTGACGCTGTCCGATTCGATATCGCCTTCGCTATTGCCCGGGTCGAAATTGCGACCTGCCGAATCCGCGTCAAAATCGGTTTCCAAACGGTGTGCCCCCACAATTGCACCCACGGACCAAGCGTCGGTGATACGGTAATCGAATCCCACTTGCAGCTGCGATCCATCGCTGTCGTAGCCCCGTTCCAGCTCATTGGCATCGCGCTCTAATCGAGAGCTTTCCGCCAACAACAACACACTGAGGCCGCGCATACGAAAGACTTCCATGGTGTCCTTGGATTCCCCCGTCTTCTGATTGGCGCGATGTTTTTGCAGCTTGTCGGTCAATGCTTGAATGCGCGCTCGGGTCTCCGCCAGCGCCGTGGTGCTGTTGGCGAGCGTCTGGGTGGGGTTGAGAGAGTCTTCGCTGTCGCCGGACAGGTCGCCGCCAAAGGATTCATCGCAGCGTCTGGCCAGATCGCCTCGGGCATCGCGGCAGGCCTCGAACAGAAAACCCTGGAATTGCGCATTTGCGGCTGTAGCCGTTTGCGGTAATACCAGTGAAACACCCAATACCAGCAGGCAGGACAGGGGACTGTTTGGTGTTTGGTCGACTTTAATCCGTTGATGTGAATCGTTGAACATGGCTCGAACTCTCTTTGTTGTTAGAGGATGTAGGGTCGTTCTGTGATGAGCGGCGCCGAAACACAAAATCACCGGCTTCGTGACCGGCGAACTTCAAGGGCGCGTATTCCGGGGTTTGCTCAAAGCCGACGCCGGCGGCAGCGGCCGTCACCTTGGGGGCAACCTGGCGGAACAGCTCATATCCCGTCAGGGTATCGCGGTTTTGTTGCAGCGCTTTGAGCAGCTGGGCGGCAAACACCGAATGCCCTCCGCCGAGCCCGTCTATGACCGGCGCCACTCCGCCCGACGTCAACGCCGTTCGGCTTTTGCGCTGAGACAGGCTCAGTAACAGGCGCGCCCGTTCTTTGGGAGACAGCTGCCGCTCCAGGGTGCCAAGCGCCGAGCGCGACATCATGCCGGAGTAACAGGAGTCGGCGATCACCATCAGGCGACGCACGGGAATAATGTTCAGCAGATCGGTAATGGCGATATTGGAAACCCAGTTGGCGTAACTGTTGGGCTCCGCATCCACGGGCAACCAGTGACCCCGATTGTTTATGCGGTCAAGTTCGCCATGGCCGGCGTAATAAATCAGTAGATGATCCTCCGGCTGGAATCGTTTGTTCAGTCGGTTCAGGGCAGACAACAAATCGTAACGATTGGTGTCGATCAGCAATTCGGTCTCAAACCCATAGTGATCCTGCAACAGTTTTGCCAGTACCTCAGCATCATTGATCGCCGTGTCGAGATGGGGCAAGGATTGGTAGCGATTGTTGCCCACCACCAGCGCAAAGTAGCGCCCCTTGTTATCGGCCTCATCGTCCGGGGGGGAGGGTATCGCCGGTAGAGGTTCTGCAGGAACCGGTGCGGAACGGTCTCCAAGCTGGAAGCTCAGGCTGGTGGTATTGTTGTGCGGATCGAATGCAACGACGTCGACCTTTGCCTGGTTGGTGTCTATCTGTGCTCGAAACAAAGTGCCACCGACCAGTTTGGCGGGGCGGCCGTTGACTTCCACCCTTGCAACCCGCTCCATATTGCTGACATTGCCCACAATCAGCAGCTCGCCTGAGTTCAGGCTGCGCTGCTTGCGCATAAACAGACCGCCACCTCGGGTGACCAGCTCCGGCTCGACGATTTCAATGAGGGGTGCTGCTTCCTCAGCTTGCTCCACAGAAGGCGTGTGCGATTGCGAGGCTTGCTGATACCAGTAGCGAGCGAGTTTGGGATCTTTGTTGAACCCCAGCCCCTGGGCAAACAGATTGCCCAGATTTACTGCCGCACGCGCATAACCCTGCTCCGCTGCCTTGGTGTACCAGATGGCGGCACTGGCGTAATCGGGGCCCTGATCGCTTTTTTCGTAGGCTTCGCCGACGTAGGTCTGTGCGCCTGGGTCACCTTGTTCGGCCAGTGGTAACCAGATTTTCAGTGTCGAAGCTGTGTTGGCGCGGTCGTAGGCCACATATTCTCCACCGCGACGCTCGCATTCGCCAGCGGTGGTTTTGAGGGCCTGACGCTTGCTCAGGTAGGTCATGCTGCCCAGACGTCTCACCTGTCCGGGCAGCAGGCAGTCGACGGGCAGCAGCGCGTCCACAGCGGCACTGAAGGAGGTGGGGGCACCACTCACCAGCACGAGACTGAGCAGTAGGCCTGTTAAATAGCGATTGCCTGACACGTCGCTCTCCCTGTTTAGTCCGTGTCCCGCGGTCAGTCCTGAGTATAGTCAGTGCAGCAAAAAATGGGGGTTGCAGGTGCAAAAGCATTTGCAAGAGAAGGTGCAAATGCAATTTCTATTGATAATTATTATCAATTAGGATAAGGTGCGCGCCACAACGCTAAGGGCCTCAACCTGAAACCAAAAAGAGGTTCTGCATTAGGAGTCAAGGAGAACACCATGTTAAAGAAATCCGCGTTGGCGCTGGCCGTCAGTTTCGCATCGGTTGCCGCACAGGCTGCCGAAAAAGCCCCTTCTCTTGAAGAGATGTGGAAAATCATTCAGGCCCAGCAGGCCGAAATCAAGTCCCTCAAGTCGCAGCTGAACAGCGCAGAAAACAACATCCAGGAAACCAAAGTGATGGTTGCTGCCACTGCCGATGCAGTTGAGCAGGGCGCTGCAACCAGCGGCAAGCTGTCCAAGCTGGCTTCATGGGCGGAGAAGACTGCTGTCGGTGGCTACGGTGAGCACCACTTCAACCACAAAGAAGATTCCGACGATCAGATCGATGCGCACCGCTACGTGCTTTATATCTCTCACCAATACAGCGACACTTTGCGCTTCTTCTCGGAGTGGGAGCTGGAGCACAGTCTGGCCGGTGACGGCAAGCCCGGTGAGGTGGAGCTGGAACAGGCTTATGTGGAGTGGGACTTTGCCCAGAATCACAGCGTTCAGTTTGGTCAATTCCTGGTGCCCGTGGGCATTCTCAACGAGACCCACGAGCCGGACACTTTCTACGGCACCGAGCGCAACAAGGTGGAGAGTGAAGTTCTGCCGGCGACCTGGTGGGAGACCGGTATTCAGTTCAAAGGTGAGCTGGCACCTGGCCTGACCTATAACGCAGCTGTGCACAGTGGTCTGGAAGTGCCCGTCAGCGGCAGCAGTGCCTACCGCATTCGCAGCGGTCGTCAGAAGAGCGCTGAGGCAATCGCAGAAGATCTGGCCTTCACCGGCCGTCTGAAGTACACCGGCATAAAAGGATTGGAGCTGGCGGCGGGTGTTCAAATGCAGCAGGACATCACCCAGGGTGCTGCCATAGACGACGCGGAAGCGACCCTGTTGACCGCTCACGCGATCTACAACAGCGGTAATTTCGGTTTCCGCGCACTGTGGGCTGAGTGGGACATTGATGGTGATGATTTTGAAATCGCTGGTGCTGACGACCTCAGCGGCTGGTACGTCGAGCCTTCTTACAAACTGACCGAGAAGCTGGGTGTGTTCGTCCGCTACAGCGAGTACGACCGTGGTAACAAACTGAACACAGACTTTGAGACCTACGATTTCGGCGTTAACTACTGGTTGAATCCCAACGTTGTCCTGAAAGCCGATTACACTGATACCGTTGGTGATGGCGATGAAGGCGATGCCTTCAATCTGGGTGTTGGCTGGTCCTACTAACCTCGCGACAAAATAGTTGCTCCTCAACTATTTTGTCATCGCCGCATACCTTTGAAAGGGACATTGCCGATAGCAATGTCCCTTTCGTGCGTTTCGGGAAACACGAGAGGCAGAAGTTTTGAAACAACTGGTTGTAGTCTTGGCACTGTTATTGTCGCCCTTTGTCTGTGCTCAGAAAGGGCTTTTTCTTAGCGCAGAGCAGTTGCATGAAAGAGCGTTTCCCGGTCAGGACATGAGCTGGAAGACCCTGTGGATCACCAAGGATCAGCGTCAGAGTATCGAGCGTATTCTCAACCACAGCTTTAGAGGCATCCGCATCCGTTACTGGGGTGAGGGTTCTCGAACTGTGTGGATTTTTGAGGAGATTGGTAAAGAGTTACCGATCACAATTGGTGTGACGGTGGACGCGGGCACCATTGCCGACATGGCCGTCATGGAGTATCGGGAGAGTCGCGGTGGTGAAGTACGCTACCCGTTTTTTACCGATCAATTCAAAGGGGTTGCCCTGCGAACGGAGTCGCCGCCAAAGCTCGACGGGCATGTTGACGGCATTACCGGTGCAACCCTGTCCGTGCGAGCCATGAAGAAAATCGCTACACTGGCGCTTTTTTGTCACCAGCTGACCCCATTTGCCGAGCATGAACGTACACCAGCCAGCCCCTGATCCCAAGGTACACCTGGCCAGAAAAATCCGCCGCAACCGGCTGCGGCCTTTTTTCTGGCGCTGGCACAAGCGCGCGGGCTTGGCCGCAGCGCTGATCGTATTGTTGGTTGCCATAACCGGTATCGCACTGAATCACACCAGTGAACTGCAGCTGGGCAAGGCATCGGTCAGGCAGGCCTGGTTGCTGGAGCATTACGGTGTTGAGTTGCCCAGCCTGCGCAGTTATAAGGTCAATGGCCACTGGCTGAGCGGCGACGATAGTAATTACCTTTATATGGATGCTCATCAGGTGGCCTATTGCAATGGTCGCCTGGTCGGGGGGGCGCTCAATGAAGGCCTGCTTGTTGCTGCCTGCGAGCAAGAGCTGTTGCTGCTGACTGACGATGGCGAAGTGGTCGAACGGCTGGGAGCCACCTACGGGCTGCCGGTGCCGCTTTCTGCCATTGGCACCTGTGGCGAGTCTCTCTGTGTACAATCCGGCCAAAGCTGGCTGCAGGCTGACTTTCAACAATTGGTGTGGACGCCATTGGCTGCACAGCAATTGTTGCCCCAGCCTGGTGCGGAGTCGCCATTACCTGCAGACATTCGCGCTCGGCTGCTGAGCGAACAGATTGGCAGCCCGTTATCCTGGGAGCGAGTCCTGTTGGATCTGCACAGCGGTCGAATTTTTGGAACGGGCGGCGTGCTGATTGTGGATGCAGCGGCTATCCTGTTAGTGTTCCTGGCGTTTAGCGGCTTTTGGCTGTGGTATCGAGGTCCAAAGCGCGACCGCTGACAGGCAAATGGAGCCAATTGGCATGAGATCAAGGATGATGTTGGTCGCAATTCGTACGATTGTCATCTATGCGGTGTAATTAGGCCGCTTCAGCGTCCCTCAACGATTGACTCAGCCCCAAGATAACGGCATAAAAGACTTCCGGCTGACAAAACGATAATACCTAAATGATTGATATTCCCGGCTATAGAATCCTGCGAACCCTGGGCAAAGGGGGGATGGCGGAGGTCTATCTGGCCATACAGGAGAGCTTTGAGCGGGAAGTGGCAATCAAGGTCATGTCCCTGCATCTGGCGCCCGACAGCAGTTTCAGTGAGCGCTTTATCCGTGAGGCCAAAATCGTCAGCCGCCTGGTTCATCCCAATATCGTTACTGTCTATGACGTGGGGGTGGTGGGTGATTCCCACTTTCTCTCCATGGAGTACATACCTGGTGACGACCTGAAAAAAGCCCGCCACGGGCTCAGCCTTAAGCGACGTCTCGAGGTGATCCGGGATGTTGGGCGGGCACTGAGTTACGCCGGCAAAAAAGGCATCGTCCACCGGGACGTCAAACCCGAAAACATCATGCTGCATGAGGAAGACGGTCGTGCGGTATTGATGGACTTCGGTATCGCGCGGCCCCAGGACGTTGCCTCCAGCATGACCCAAACGGGCACTGCGATTGGCACGCCACACTATATGAGTCCGGAGCAGGCCCGTGGGCAGGCTGTTGACCAGCGTTCTGACGTTTATAGCTTGGGCATTGTGCTGTTCCTGTTGTTGGCTGGCCATATTCCCTTTGACGCCGAATCTGCCGTGGCTATTGGCATCAAACATGTGGCCGAACCCATCCCCATGCTGCCAGCGCATGTGCAGCTGTTCCAGCCCATTATCAACAGAGTACTGTCCAAGGACCCGGCACATCGATTCCAGACTGGAGAAGAGTTTATTGCCGCCCTGGATGCACTGCCGAAGGAAGAGATCGACAAGATCGATGAGCGTCTGCAGCAGCAACAGGCCAGGGCAGTGATGCAGTCTGATGCCGATGCCCCGACGGTAATGGGCGCTACTATGACCAGTGTGACTGATCTCAGCGATGCATCGGCTCCCACAGTCAGTGGCATTGACGACACCGTGATGGAAACACTCGCCGCCACTATGGCAGCGGGAGCGAATACCGCCAACTTTCAAAATACGCCGTCAGCGCGTGTGGGAGCGGCAGAAACCGGCCCGGATACCGGCAATGTTGCTACGGCTCCACCGATAGCAGCAACACCTCCCCCTGGGTCGGCGCAAGCCGATGCCCAGGCAGCGACGGTCGCAGTGCCTGGGGCTCATGCGGTCGCCAACCGCATACCTTCCGCAGGTGCGACCCATGCCGAAGCGCCGGTTGCCCAGCGCCATTCTCTATGGCCCTGGTTGCTGAGTCTGGCGGTCGCCTGTGCGGTCGCCTATGGGGTTTATTATCAGCAGCAGCTACCGGCGGCCCAGCGGGTGGCCGATATCGAAGATTTGTTCGCACTGGTGGATAAGGCGTTATCCAAGAATCAGCCCGGCAGCCAGCCGGCGGTAGCGCCAGTAGCGACCTCCCCGGCACCTCAGCCAGCGACCACAACCACCGCACCACAGGTAGCCGCTCCGCAACCAACCCTGGCCGTTAAAACGACTCCTGCCGCTCCCGAGCCACAGCCGGCTGCGGTAGTGCAATCCCCGGCACCGGCGGCCAATCCGCAACCTGTTGCAAAGACAACCCTGCCACAGGCACAACCGGCGGCGACAACTCAGCCCGCGGCGCCTGTCGCGGCGCAACCCGAATTGACGGCGCCGGCACCGAAGGCGCCCGTGGCCGCAGCTCCGCCGGCGCAGCAAGTGACGGTAGCGACCAATGGCAATTCCCAGGAACGTCTGCGCCAGCTGCAGCGCGCCGATGAACTCTACTCCCGTATGCACAGCGAGCCGCACATGGCCATTGGTGCTGCAGAAATCTATCGCCTGTTGATGTCCCAAAACCCTGACGACCAAGAGGCCAAGTCCGGCTTGCAAAGAATCAGAGATTTTATTGCCGGGCGTGTTCAGGATGGTCTGGAGCAGAGGGACCTGGATCAGGCTCGTGAATATATGCAGCTTGGCCGGCAGGTGTTCCCCAATGCCGCCAGTAACATTCGTTTTCAACCATTGGTTCGCAAGCTGGAAAAACTCGAATCGGTAGAAAAGGGGTTGGAGCAGGGCAGATCCTATCTGCAGGCCAATGCCCTGACGACACCGGCCGGCGCCAATGCCCTGGAATCCTTCCGGCAGGTGTTGAAGGTAGACCCCAAAAACCGCGAGGCGCGCCAGGGTATCAAGGATGTGTTGGACCGCTATCGCTCCATGGTGCAGTCCCACATTAGTCGCGAAGAGTGGGATCAGGCCCAATCGCTGATCAAGCGTGCTCTGCAGATTGAACCGGGCCACCCCGCCTTGACCCGCCTCCAGGGCCGTGTTGAGCGTCAGGGCAAGCTCCAGGCCTTGTTGCAGCAGGCCCAGCAGCAGCGGGACGCAGGCCAGATTCTGGAGCCCAACGGCAGCAGTCTGCGCGCCACGCTCCAGAAAATTCTGCGCCTGGATCCCGAGAATGAGATGGCACTCAATGGCCTGGCGGCGATGGAAGATCGCCTGGCAAGTGAAGTGGAGCAGGCAATCGCAGACAAAGACTTTGACAGGGCGCGCGGTAATATCGCCCGCGCAATGGTGTACTTTCCCGACAGTGCTCGCCTGCAGGAACTGAAGCAGCGCAATGAACAGGCGATCGTCGACAGTAAACCCAGAATCTCCCGTGTACTGATCAGCAATACCCAGCTCTCCAGTGTCAACGGAGACCAACCGGCGGCCCTGGAGGTGGACCGAACCATCCACGTGGGCTTCGAATTCAACAATTTTGAATCCGCCACCACGGTGGTGCAGGCTATCCTCTTTGACGGTGCCCATCAGATGCAGATTGCCCAAGTGCCGGTTATTGTCATCGGCCAGTCAGGGGTGCAGTTCTTCCGTATTGAGGGGCCGGCTGTGGGCTTTGTGGACGGTGGTTACCACATCGATCTGTTGTTGGAGAATAAACGTCTGATTTCGGCGGCTTTTCAGGTCAAGAATACTGCGGGCCTCTAGTGTCTCTTCTGAAGCGTAGGGGCTTGTCATTAGGAATTTTAATCGCCAAATAATTAGTATTAATTTTTATCATTGGCCGATGATGCTTATGATGGCTGCTTTTTGATGGCCGGGCGTCTTTTTTGGCGGTAAATACTGTCGTAGTCGCCCCCGATATGTTTCCGGAGGCAGGTTCCCATGACCACATCGACGACCACAGAATTGCTCAAGACCCCGCTGCACGCCATGCATGTAGACGCCGGTGCCAAAATGGTGCCCTTTGCCGGCTATGACATGCCGGTCACCTACCCCGACGGCATCAAGACCGAGCACCTGCACACTCGTGCAGAGGCGGGCCTGTTCGATGTTTCCCATATGGGGCAGGCCCTGGTCAAGGGCGCCGGCGCCAAAACCGACCTTGAAAAAATGCTGCCGCTGGATCTGGATGCGCTGGCGCCAGGCCATTCCGTATACACATTTCTGCCCAATGCCGATGGCGGCATCATTGATGACCTGATTGTGACCTGCTGGGATGAGCAAACCTACTTTATGGTCTTTAATGCTGCCTGCAAGGAAAAGGATATCGCCCACTTCCAGGCCAATCTGTCCGACGCCAGCACGTTGGAGCTGCTGGAGGACCGAGCGTTATTGGCCCTGCAGGGACCAGCCGCCGCTGAGGTGCTGAGTGTCCTTAACAGCGATACTGCCGCCCTGGTGTTTATGACCGGCAAGCACCTGTCCATCAATCACGTGGACTGTTATGTGACCCGCTCCGGATATACCGGTGAGGATGGCTTCGAAATTTCCGTTCCGGCGGCCAGTGCAGAAACCCTGGCCAAATGTCTGCTGACGTCACCCAAGGTCAAGTGGATTGGTCTGGGTGCCCGCGATTCATTGCGCCTGGAAGCCGGCCTCTGTCTCTATGGCCACGATATGGATGATGCCCGTTCGCCCGTTGAGGCAACCTTGATGTGGGCGGTGAGCAAAGAGCGCCGTCGCGCCGGTCAAAGAGCCGGCGGGTTTATCGGTGCCGATGCCATTTTCGCCAAGCAGACCGAAGGCGCCAGCGAAAAGAGAGTTGGATTTCTGGTCGACGGCAAGGCGCCGGTGCGTGAAGATGCCGACATCGTCGACGCCGAAGGTAATCTGATTGGCCGTGTCACCAGTGGTGGTTTTGCGCCCAGCCTCAATGCACCTGTGGCGATGGGTTATGTGAAAGCAGAGTTTGCGGCCGTCGACACACAGGTATTTGCGCTGGTGCGTGGCAAGCCAAGAGCCATGACTGTCGCCAGGACGCCCTTCGTTCCACAAAACTACTTCCGCGGCTGATCAGCTACACTGCGGCAAGCTGATAAAGAAAGATGCGCGTCGCGCGCGTCTTTGCTGATTTAAAGATCCAAAAAGCCAGATCCAAACTGACACACATTCGAGATTCGCCATGACCAACAATACCGGTTTCGATTCACGCCACTCTTTTGTACCTCGCCACATTGGCCCGGCCAGTACCGATCAACAGCAGATGCTGAATACTCTGGGTTACAACACGTTGTCCGATTTTATCGGCGATGTGATTCCCGACAATATTCGGCTGCCGGAAGCACTGGCGCTTGAGGATGGGTTGAGTGAAATTCAGGCTCTGAAAAAACTCAAGGCGCTGGCAGAAGGTAATCAGGTGCTGCGCTCTTTCATCGGCCAGGGTTACTACAACACGCATACGCCCAACGTGATTCTGCGCAACGTGATGGAGAATCCCGCCTGGTATACGGCTTATACGCCTTATCAGCCGGAAATTTCTCAGGGGCGCCTGGAAGCACTGCTGAACTATCAGACCATGGTTTGCGACCTTACCGGTATGGAACTGGCCAACGCCTCCATGTTGGACGAAGCCACGGCGGCTGCCGAAGCCATGACACTGTGTCAGCGTATGTCCAAATCCAAGTCCCTGAACTTTTTTGTGGACCAGGACTGTCTGCCCCAAACCATTGATGTCATACAGACCCGTGCAGAGCCGCTGGATATCAATGTCATTATTGGGAACCCGAGCAGTGACCTTCAGGCTGACGATGTCTTTGGTGTGTTGCTGCAATACCCGGGCGCCAGTGGTCAGATCAATGATTACCGCGACGTGATTGACGCGGTGCACGCCGGTAAAGGATTGGTGGCCATGGCGGCCGACATTCTCGCTCTGACCCTGCTGGCGTCTCCTGCCGAGTTGGGCGCCGATGTTGCCATTGGTTCCACTCAACGCTTTGGTGTACCCCTGGGTTATGGTGGTCCGCACGCTGCTTACATGGCCACTCGCGAGAAGTACAAGCGTTCCTTGCCCGGGCGTCTGGTCGGCCGCTCTGTAGACAGTCAGGGCAATGAGGCTCTGCGCCTGGCCCTGCAAACACGAGAGCAGCATATTCGCCGCGAAAAGGCGACCTCCAATATCTGTACCGCTCAGGTATTGTTGGCAGTGATGGCCAGCATGTACGCGGTCTATCATGGCCCTGAAGGTTTGAAGGCCATGGCCGAATCCATTCATGCCAAAACCAGTACCTTGGCGGGTGAACTGCAAGCGGCCGGACTGACTCTGGAAAACAACAGCTGGTTCGACACCCTGACAGTTAACACCGGCGACAAAACGGCGGACATTCACGCTCGCGCTCTGTCCAACGGCATTAACCTGCGCGTTATCGACGACAGCCGCGTGGGCGTCTCTCTGGACGAAACCGTCGAAGCCGAAGACCTGCAGGCGATTTTGTCTGCGTTTGGCGTCGAGCAGATCAGTGGCGCTGAACAAGAGCCGGTGATTCCCGCCGAGCTGTTGCGCAACAGCGATTACCTGACCCATCCGGTATTCAGCAGTTATCATTCCGAGACCGAAATGTTGCGCTACTTGCGGGGATTGGCGGACAAGGATCTGGCGCTGGACCGTGCCATGATCCCACTCGGTTCCTGCACCATGAAACTTAACGCCACAGCGGAAATGATCCCGGTAACCTGGCCGGAGTTTTCCAGCATGCATCCGTTTGTACCGACCGAACAGGCCGAGGGTTATCGCCAGTTGGATCGCGAATTGAATCGGATGCTGTGTGAAGCCACCGGCTACGATGATATTTCATTCCAGCCCAATGCCGGCTCCCAAGGGGAATACGCCGGCCTGCTGGCCATTCGTGGTTACCATGAATCCCGTGGTGAAGGTCATCGCAACATCTGCCTGATCCCAAGTTCTGCTCACGGTACCAACCCCGCTTCCGCACAAATGTGTGGTATGAAAGTGGTGGTCACTGCCTGTGACAGCAACGGTGAAGTGGACATGGCCGATCTCAAGGCCAAAACCGAACTGCACAGCGACAACCTGGCGGCAATCATGATCACCTATCCGTCCACCCATGGTGTGTTTGAGGAAAACGTTCGCGAGATCTGCGAACTGATCCACAGCCACGGCGGTCAGGTGTATGTGGATGGCGCCAACTTTAACGCTATGGTGGGCCTGTGCAAGCCCGGCAAGTTTGGTGGCGATGTGTCACACCTGAACCTGCACAAAACCTTCTGTATTCCTCATGGAGGAGGAGGTCCCGGTGTGGGCCCGGTGGCAGTGAAGTCTCACCTGGCACCCTACCTGCCTGGCCACGCACAGTTGGACAATCCCACGCACGCCGTTTCCGCTGCGCAGCTGGGAAGCGCCAGCATTCTGCCCATCACCTGGATGTACATCACCATGATGGGGGCTGCCGGACTGCAATCCGCCACGGAGCTGGCTATTCTTAATGCCAACTACGTGGCCAAGCGTTTGTCTGCCGCTTACCCGATTCTCTACACCGGTAACGCCGGGCTGGTGGCCCACGAATGCATTGTGGATCTGCGCCCCATTAAAGAAGAAACCGGTGTGGACGTGGAAGATGTGGCCAAGCGTCTGATCGACTACGGCTTCCATGCGCCGACCATGAGCTTCCCGGTAGCGGGTACCCTGATGATCGAACCCACCGAAAGCGAAAGCCTGTATGAGTTGGATCGGTTTTGCGATGCCCTGTTGAAAATCGGCGAAGAGATTCAGGCGGTTCGCAGTGGTGAGGTGCAGCTGGCGGACAGTCCTCTGGTCAGCGCGCCGCATACTGTGGAGATGGTTTCCGCCGATGAGTGGGACAAACCCTATCCTCGCTCACAAGGTGGCTTCCCGCTGGAAAGCCTGCGGCAGAACAAGTACTGGCCACCCGTGGGTCGTATTGACAATGTCTACGGTGACCGCAACCTGGCGTGCAGCTGTGCGCCGATTGAGGCCTATATGGAGTCTTGATTCTGATTTTGGTTATTTAGTGCTATCTTGAGGTCATGCCACTCTATTTCGACAGGTATGGCCCTCAATGACCCTCTGCAATGTTTCTTGTAACTGGAACCAACATGCCAGAGTGGTGCTGATTCCCTGGGCATGGTTGCTGCTTATTTTTTCGTTGGCAATCCGGTCCGTGGCAGCGGCTGAGGCGATTCCAGTTGTCTACTCGGGAGAGCACCGAGTCGAGTTTGCCCTGGAGTTATTAACGCTGGCATTAAAGGCCGACGGAGGGCAGTACAAACCCAAACCCCATGGGGTTCGTCTCCCGCGTGGTCGGGATTTTCGCCTGCTCAACCAAAACAGGGAAATCGACGTTCTCTGGGGCAGCGCGACTCGCGAGCGGGAGACAAGGTTGTTGCCCGTTCGAATTCCCATCTACAGAGGCATGATCGGCTGGCGTATTGCCGTCGTGAAGCGCGATAGCCAAGACATGTTCAGCGGCATAACAACGCTTGAACAGTTGAAGCAGCTTGTGCCCGGACAAGTCCATGCCTGGACAGATACCCGTATTCTTGGATTTAACGGCATCAAGGTTGAAAAAGGCACTTCAACGGATTCTCTTTATCGCATGCTCAAGGGGGGACGCTTCGACTACTTTCCCCGCTCAATTATGGAAGTCTGGCATGAATACGAAGATCGCACGGGCATGGGGTTCCATATCGATGAACATGCATTGATCCACTATCCCTCAGCCTATTACTTCTACGTTAATCGAAGCAATAATGTCTTGGCTGTCAGCATTGAGAACGGACTCGAAACATTGATAAAAACCGGTGAATACGAACAGCTTTTCTTTCGTCATTATGGCGATATTCTGGCTCGGGCGCGTATGCACAAGCGGCGGGTCTTCTCCTTACAAAATCCCTATTTGACGGACAAGACCCCGCTGCGGCGTTCCGAGCTGTGGCTGGATCCTCATGTCGTCGCCTCCGAATACGCCGGTAACTAGTACTCCTTCAAGGTGATATTGCCTAATGCAGCGCCAATCAGGGCGTTTTCTGCAAGGCGCGCTGGCGAAGGCATAGTGGGGCTATGTCAAGCCAGTGCAACACAGCAGAAGACGCCCTGATTGGCGCCCTTCGGGTCAAAATCTAAGCGGCCCATTGCGTTGTTGTTCCCTCTCGACGTAGAACCACTATGCCTTCGAGGAAACGCCTAGCACTGGGCCGCTTAGATTTTGACTGCACTAGGCAATATCACCTTGAAGGAGTACTAGATCCCTAGATCACACCGCGCGGGCAAGGCTGGCAACCCGTTTGCCCAGATGTCTGGCGGTGGCCAGATCGGTTTCATGCACGTTGGTGTCAGTGGTTTGCGCGATCACGCCGCATTGGGCGCCGAGCCGGTTTCTGCCTTGCGGGTCGTAGCCGCCGGGGATATCCAGCCCTACCCACAGCATGCCATGCTGGTTGGCAAATGTGTTGAGGTACTGGATCGTATTGAGCTGATCGCCGCTGTAATTCGATCCGATGGTGAAGCCGGCTGCGACTTTGTTGGCCCAAACCTGGTCGCACCAGATTTCACCGGTGGCATCGGCGAAGGCTTTAAATTGTGCGGAAACGCAGCCCATATAGGTGGGAGAGCCAAATGCCACCCCATCCACAGAGTCAATTTGCGCCAGCAATTCGTGGTTCACAAAACGGCCATCGACAATGTCTTTGCCTGAAATCGACAGCATCAATGCACTGGCGGTGTTCGTGTCGTTAACACCTTCGGCGATTGCCTCGGCCAATTGCTGGGTGGTTCCGGTGACGGAGTGGTAAATAACGGCAATAGTTGTCATGCGGTATCCCTGGTTGTGATTGAAGATCAGCTGGCTGCTGTGGGTATGCAGCATAAAACCTCAACCATGGTTAAGGTAAAGCGCCGATTTCATCTTTGTTTTCGCTGGCTCAACTACACTCAATAGATTGGCAGCAGAGTGTTAACAGGCTACGCGGAATCGGGTAAATCGTTTGGGAATATGACAACAGCGGAAGATCCTCAGCCCAGCAATACGGAGCCCGCCTTCCAGATCGAGCTTCGAAGGCTTGAAAAGTCCTACGGCCAAGGTCGTGTGCGCCGCTCCGTACTTAATGGTCTGGATTTTCAGGCACAGGCCGGCCAGACAGTTGCCCTGTTGGGTCGCAGTGGCTCCGGTAAATCCACCCTGTTAAACCTGCTCGCGGGCATTGATCAACCTGATGCCGGCGAGGTCTTGGTTAATGGCCGCCATCAGTCGCATCTCACCGACAGCGAACGCACGGATTTTCGCCGCCGCCAGGTGGGGTTTATTTATCAATCCTTCTTGCTGATACCGACATTAACCGC
The DNA here is from genome assembly GCF_011683955.1 of Pseudomaricurvus alkylphenolicus. Taxonomy (GTDB): domain Bacteria; phylum Pseudomonadota; class Gammaproteobacteria; order Pseudomonadales; family Cellvibrionaceae; genus Pseudomaricurvus; species Pseudomaricurvus alkylphenolicus. The sequence goes on along the minus strand of NZ_JAAQPI010000003.1, from coordinate 637,231 downwards.
CTTTGAGAACATTGCCCTGGTGCTGGAACTTAATGATGTGCGCGGTGGTGAGTTGAAGCGGCGTACCGCAACCATGCTGGATGATATCGGTTTGTCGGATCGGGGCGGCAGCTACCCGGACCAGCTCTCCGGCGGTGAGCAGCAGCGCATAGCCATTGCGCGGGCGTTAGTGCATCGCCCCAAACTGGTATTGGCCGATGAGCCCACGGGTAATCTGGACGAAGACAGCGGTCGATCCATGTTGGCGCTTATGCATTCACTGGTCAGTCAACAACACGGGTTGCTGGTGATGGTGACACACAGTCTGGCCGTAGCTCGCAGTGCTGAACGGGTATTGACGCTGGAGCAGGGAAAGCTGTTCGAACGGGAGGGGGAGTTCGCCTGGTGACCATGCCAATGTCGTTAAAGAGCGTGTCGCTGTTGCATCGCAGCAGCTGGGGCTACCTGCGACGACATCCCTGGCAGACGGGTCTGATGGGGTTGGGTATTGCTCTGGCTGTGGCCATGGTGGTCGCCGTGGATGTTGCCAATGCCAGTGCCCGGCGGGCCTTTGCGCTAACGCTGGAATCGGTGACCGCTGGGGCGAGCCATCAGATCCTCGGCGGACCTTCCGGCATTGATGAACGGATTTATACATCGTTGCGAACGGATCTGGGATTCCGTTCCAGCGCTCCAGTAATACGGGGGCGTGTCCGGGTTCAGGGCAGAACCTTGATCTTGCTCGGTACGGATCCTTTTAGTGAGGTGGCGCTCAATGGGGTGCAGCCTGATTCTCTTGCGCTGGCCGATGCCAAAGTCAGGATTAATCCCATCCGGGTTCTACTGCAACAGCCTTCCGTGGTGTTAAGCCAGCAAACCGCTCAGCAGCTCGGGCTTAAGTCTTCGGAGTCATTCAACCTTGATATTGATGGGGCTATCAAGTCGGTGGTACTGGCGGCGACTTTCGAAGCGGACAATGCCGCCGCCGCCGAAGGACTGGTATTTGCCGATATGTCCACGGCGCAATGGTTGCTGGGCCGATTTGGTGTTATCGACAGCATTGATCTGCATCTGCAAAACGACGAGGTTGAACCGCTGCGGGAATGGTTGCCTGCAGGTTTGACGCTTATAGATACCGGGAATCGTCAGCAGAGATTGATGCAGATGAGCGCCGCCTTTCACCACAATCTCACAGCCATGAGTTTGTTGGCGCTGCTAGTCGCCGCGCTACTCATTGTCAACACAGTAACCTTTTCCGTGCTCAAGCGTCGCACGTCGCTGGGTATTTTGAGATCGCTGGGTGTTACCCGCTCAGAGTTAATACGTTTGATTTGCATAGAAACGCTGATCGTTGCTGTGGTGTTTGGGGTTTTGGGTTGTGCGTTCGGAGTGGCGCTGGGGCAGGTGTTGGTGCGGTTTGTCAGTGGCACCATCAGTGATTTGTATTTTCATCTGCACGTTACCGCATTCTTGCTCGACTACCGCTCAATAGCCAAGGGATTTGTGCTGGGACTTGGGACAGCGTTCATATCGTCTTTGGTGCCAGCTTGGGAGGCTGGCAAGAGTCTTCCCGTGCAGGTGTTGCAGCGTTCGGTGGTTGAGTCCGGTTGGCACCGGCGATTGCCATGGATGCTATTGTTTGGGGCGGTTCTCGCAGCTCTGGGAAGCGCGTGGTTGCAGTGGCCCTCCGGCTCCCTGTGGGGTGGATTTGCCGCCCTGGGGCTGCAGGTGGTGGGTTTCTGTCTATGCATACCAGCGCTGTTGATGTTGCTGGTCAAGTTGATTATGGCGGTGTTCGGCTATGGTTTTGGCATCAGTACCCGTATGGCCGTTCGCGGCATTGCCCGCGGAGTCAGCCGTTCCGGTCTGGCCGTGGCGGCATTGGCGTTGGCACTCTCGGTTACCGTTGGTGTCGGGGTGATGATTGGCAGCTTTCGCCAGACAGTGATTCACTGGCTGGAACAAAGCCTCCAGGGCGACATGCATATCAGCGTACGGAATCGCAATACTCAAAGCGTACCCGCTGATTTGATTGATGATCTGCGCCACTCCGCAGAGGTTTTTCAATTACGGCAAATACGGCGAACCCTGGTAGAAACACAGTTTGGTCCCCTGCGATTGATGGCCGTTGCCAGTCCAACGCCACTGGTCACACCGGAATTGATAATGGCATCAGAAGCAAATTGGCAGACGCGTCTTCAAGAGGACGAGGGGGTGATGATATCCGAAACCCTGGCATATCATCGCAGCCTCAGCAGCGGCGATTCGATCACCCTGCTCACTGACGTGGGCGAGAAGACCTTCAGTGTTTTGGGCGTGTTTTACGACTATACCTCCAGCCGGGGTTTGCTGCTGATGGACGACCAGGTCTATCGGCAATGGTGGCGTGATCAGCGGGTGACGGCAATAAGCCTCTCTCGTCCCCCGAATGTTTCTGCGGAGCTATGGCACCAACGCGTTGCAGAGAGACTGGTGCCATACAGTGAAACTCTGCAATGGCATTCCAGTGAAGGTATCCGCACCCTGAGTCTGGCTTTGTTTGATCGCACCTTTACGATCACGCAAGCTCTGCGTTTATTGGTGATTGTTGTGGCCATGGTTGCCATCATCAGCGCCCTGTTGGCGTTGCAACTCGAGCGACAGCAACAGTATGCCCTGTTGCGCGCGATGGGAATGAAACCCGGTCAATTGATGGCAATGGTGCTTACAGAAACCGGACTGATGGGTTTGGTGGCGGCGCTATTGGCAATGCCCATGGGCGTGGTGATGGCGGATGTATTGATTGATGTTATTAATCGTCGCTCTTTTGGTTGGAGCATACAGTTTTACTGGGCCTGGGAAACCTTCCTGCAGGCGTTTGCGTTGGGTATTCTCTCCGCGCTGGTGGCCGGCTTGTATCCCGCCTGGCGTGCGGCCCGGCTGCAACCGGCCAATGGCTTGCGAGAGCAATAGTGCCATGTGCCTGCGCCTCGGGTTGATTCTGCTGGTACTGTGTCTGACAGGCTGTGTGGAAAAAACACCCAGACAAGATCCACTACAGCTGGGGCAGCTGCTGGGTGGCAGTGACGTGTCGGGTTATGATCGTGCAACCACACCGCGTGTGTTTGAATTTCCACGTGACCATGGCCCCCACCCGGCGTTTCGCAATGAATGGTGGTATTTGACTGGAAATCTGGTGGCTAAAGACGGCCATCGGCTCGGCTACCAAGTCACGTTTTTTCGAAACGCTCTCAGCCCCATCGAAGAAGCGCAGTCACTCAAACAGCAAAACCCTTCGCAGTGGTTGAGTGACTCAGCCTGGATGGCGCATGCAGCCGTCAGTGATCTTGGTGACGGTCAGCATCTGTATGGGCAACGCTTTTCCCGCTCGTCTCCGGGGCTTGCAGGCGCGCAGGCAAATCCTCTGCGCGTATGGTTGGACGATTGGTCTTTGTCCGGACAGAAGCACTGGCAATTAAAAGTTATTGACCGGAACTTCGCCATCGAACTCGATCTTCGTTCTGCGAAGCCTCCGGTATTGCAGGGAAACAAGGGCCTAAGTCAAAAAGGGCGTGCCCCCGGTAACGCCTCCTATTATTACTCGATCACTCGAATTCACAGTCGCGGAAAGGTCCGCGTCGGTGACGTTGTGTATGAGGTGGATGGCTTGAGTTGGTTTGACCGGGAATGGAGTACCAGCGCTTTGGATGATGATATGGAGGGCTGGGACTGGTTTGCCTTGCAGTTCGATGACGGCCGTGACCTGATGTATTACCAATTGCGAGAATTTACAGGCGGTGCCCATCCCAATAGCCAGGGTGGCCGGGTGGCAGCGAATGGCCAATATGAATTGCTCAGCAGGAACGATATAGATCTTGTGGAGCTGGATCACTGGCGTGCGCCCAACGGATTCGATTATGCAGTCCGATGGCGGATGAGCGACCGGACTACCGGGGAACAATGGTTGATTGAAGCGCCGGTGCGAAATCAGTATATGGATCTGGCGGTCAAATACTGGGAAGGGGCGGTTGTCATCTATGAATTACCGAACAGAAAGCCAGTTGGCCGCGGCTACCTGGAGATGACCCGCATAAACCCTGAGGGTTAACGCTGTGGTAATCTGATACCTAAGCGAATCTCAACCCCTGCCAATCTCAAACCCATGCCAATCTCAAAGAGGAGGCGACGATGACGGAGGAAGTGGATAAAGTGGAAGCTGCGGACAACAGTGAAAAAAAGGAAAAAACCGACAACAAGTTTGAGCAGGAATATTCTGAAAAGGGTTTTTGGGACAAGATCAAGAATTACGCCAGAGTGGCCGGCGAGAGCGTATTGGAGCCCGCCTTGCGGTTGTTTTATGCCGCCCAGGATGACGACACCCCTGCCTGGGCCAAATCGGTGGTTTACGCCGCGTTGGGCTATTTCATTACTCCTCTGGACGCGATTCCCGATCTGACGCCGCTGGCGGGTTATTCCGACGATCTCGGCGTGCTGGTGGCGGCCGTAGCGGCCATTGCTGCACATATCAAGGTAGAGCATAAGGAAAAAGCGCGTGAGACCATGGGGCGGTGGTTTAACCGGGACTAATCTTTGCTTATTGCCATGCGGCTATTTTAGGGCTTCCCTGTCTTGATAGCGTCGCCAGCGCCGCCAAAACAGCAGCGGTAAGGCGATCAGCCCCAGCGTTGAGGGTGCAGGCACGCTGGATGCCGGTGCCAGGCGCTCTCCTTCCACAATGATATTGCGAAACGCCAGCACCTCTTCGCCGCCGTTCTGGCTGCCAAAGAAAAACAGATCCAGCTCTCGGGCCGTTCCATCAATTGATCGCTGAAAGGTTTGTAATCTGTTATCCAGCAGTCTGCCGTCGATGGCCAGAGGATCATTGAGCACTCTGGTCAGACCTGAAGCCAGTGTATAGGTCTGTTGCAGTGAGGTTTCTGCATTGAGGTCGAACAAGGTTTGACGAACGCCACCATCCAGGGCGTAATCAAAGCTGAAGCGGTCTCCACTTTCAAAGTCGCCCATGGCAGCGATATCAATCAGCAGCTTGAGCTGGTCAAACCCTCCAATGGCAAAGCGCCAGGTGGCTTCCGCGCTGCCGTTGGGGTTGTCACTGTTGTCGATATCCTGGGCGGCAAAAAACGGATAGGGGTCCGAGGGCTGCAGGATACCAAAGTTGTCATCAAAGGGCGGTGCAGCTGAGCGATCTATCAAATTTTCGCCAATCGGAGCATTGCCAAGGTGGTGAATCTGAAAGGTATCATCCGTTGAAGCAAAGGCGTTGCGAAAGGGGTTGTTATAGGCCAGCAGGTTCTGGCTGCCCCCTTTGACCAGGTCATAGGCAACAATGTCGGCACATCCGGTGGCGCAAATCAGGCAGAGCTCGAAACCCAGCAGCAGTTTGAAGGTTAAATGGGAGGCGTACTTTGAAGAAGAGATCATGAGTCAAATTCCTTTTTGTTTGATCTTTTGTGGCGAAGGTCTCTTACGGGTCATCCATTGATCCGAAGGGTGTGTCAGGATGCCGGCCGGCAGGCTCCACAACAAGAGCCTAATCCAAGCGGAAACGCAAATTTCGCAACAGATCCGTGGGAAATCACGCAAAAGTAGGGGGAATTTATTGACAACTCATCCGGGCAGCTATTTTTGCAGTACAATATCGGGCTTTTTTGTAGAGCAGCTGCGCCGGTGAATTCTGGCCATATATAACCAACCACCTGAGAGCCCTAGTGACATTATTCAGAGCCCTGCTTAATTTGCCCCCGGAAGCGTCCTTGTCAGATGTCTTTCGCTCCTTTGCCTGCAGGCTCTCGCTGTTGGCAGTGGTGGCGGTTTGGGTGGTTGACCCCTTTGTTGATGCCCTGATGCTGGGTGAGGGAACATGGTTACAGCAGCTGTTTCACCCTGAAGCCGCAGAGATCTACTTCCGCTCGACCCTGTCGTTGCTGATTCTGTTGATAGGCGTGACATCGACCGTTTCCTCTCTGCGTGTGCAGTCGCAAAAACAGGCACTGATGATGGAGCGGGAAAAACTGAGTCAGGTGATCCAGTTTGCCCCCGAGTGTGTCAAGACCGTGGCCCGCGACGGTACCCTGATGGAGATGAACCCTGCCGGATTGAATATTGTCGAGGCCGACAGTCTGGGCGAGGTACAAGGGCAGTCGGTTTATGACTTGATTGCGCCGGAGCATCGGCAGCTCTATATCGACTTCAACGCCCGTATCTTTGCGGGGAAGTCGGAGCAGATTGAGTACGATGTCATAGGGCTCAAAGGCACGCGCAAATCGGTTGAAAGCCATGCCGTGCCGCTGCATGACAATGACGGCAAGGTGATTGCCCATCTGGCGATGACCCGGGACATCACCCGCGCCAAGCAAATGGCGGCCAGGCTCAGTTACCAGGCCAGCCATGATTTGCTGACCGGGCTGATCAATCGGCACGAATTTGAGCGTCGGGTGGAAACCAGCCTGGCGTTAGCGATCACCGATAAGAGCACCCACGCGGTATTCTTTATCGACGCAGACCAATTCAAAGTGATCAACGATACCTGTGGTCATCTGGCGGGTGACCAGCTGCTCAAACAGCTTGGCGAGATCATTCGCGATCAGGTTCGGCAGCAGGACAGTGTCGCCCGTCTCGGCGGTGACGAATTTGCAGTGTTGTTACAGTACTGCGCCGAGATTGAAGCCAGGGAGTTGGCGGAGAAGTTGCGGTCTGCCATTGATGAATTTAATTTTCCCTGGGAGGGGCGTCAGTTTAAGGTTACCGCCAGTATTGGTGTCGTTATTTTCGATCAGTCCGATGCGCAGGTCAGTGATATCCTGCGAGATGCGGACACCGCCTGCTACATGGCCAAAGAACAGGGCAGAAATCGTATTCAGGAGCATCGCCGCGACGACGATGTCACCGCTCGTCACCAAGGTGAAATGCACTGGGTGTCCACCATTCACGAAGGTATTGAGCAGCGTCGGTTTATTATTGTCGGGCAAGTGATTGAGGCGCTGGCAGATGATGAACACAGCCGCCATGTTGAGCTGTTGATTCGCTATCGCAATGAAGACGGCAGCCTGGCCCCCCCGGGGGCTTTCCTGCCCGCAGCGGAGCGCTACGGTATATCGGCCAAGCTGGATCGCTACGTGTTGGTGGCCGCGCTTGAACACCTGCGGCAAGTGCCTGAGCTGTTGCAAGTCTTTAACACCTTTAGCATCAATCTGTCTGGCCTTACATTGGGCGATTCGGATTTTCTGCCCTTTGCCAGTGAGCAGATGACGAATTTTCCTGAGCTGTCGGGCCGGATCTGTTTCGAAATCACGGAAACGGCGGCCATCAGTAATCTTCAGCGAGCCACGCAGTTTATTGAACAGTTGCAATCGCTGGGCTGTCGCTTCGCGTTGGATGATTTTGGCAGTGGCTTGTCGTCTTTCGGTTATCTCAAAAATCTACCTGTCGACTACGTCAAAATCGATGGCAGTTTTGTGCGGGACATGGCGAAGGATCCGATCGATCTGGCGATGGTGCGCAGCATTAATGAGCTGGCGCATTTAATGGGAAAGCGAACGGTAGCGGAATTTGTCGAGGACGACGCCTGCAAGCAGCTGCTGAAGAGGCTTGGAGTGGATTTTGCCCAGGGCTATGGTGTTGCCAAACCGATGCCGCTGGCTGAGCTGGTTGCCCAATACGCACTGGTGTCCCAGCAAGAATGAATCTATTGAATACACTAGCCCTGCATTATTGTGTCGCAGTTGGGGGTGTGCGGTTGAGCCAGTAGTTGTGCACAACTCCGTCTTCCGTGGCAATAACCAAATTCAGCAACCCGTCCCCATCGATGTCCGCCAACAATGGCGCTGACAAGACATCTGCCTGTAGCAATTGTTGTCTGGGCAGGAGTGGTTTGCCATCCTTACCGCTCAGCAAGTGCAGACCTCCCAAGTCGTCGATCAGCACCAGATCAGGAATGCTGTCACCACTGAGTTCCCCCACGGCGGGTGGCGCCATTGTTCGATATTCCAGGGCCTGACTCCATAGCGACTGACCATTGGCGCCGTTGAGGACGCGGACTTCTCCGGAGAGCCCCAAAACAATAATATCTCCCTGGCCGTCCCGATTCAGATCCGCCGATGTGGGTAAGCTCAGACCGGCTTCGCCCAGAGATACCTCCCAGGCAGGATTGCCATCATCAATTTGATACCCGCTAACGGCAGTCGGCGAAAATGCAAACAGCAGCGTCTGTAGCTCATCTTTCGGCATGAGCAGGTGCAGCGTTTGGTTGGATGTTTGTTGCTTCCAAAGTGGTTGAATACCTGAAGGTGAGGGGGCCAGTGCGATCAGTGCGCCGTTCTCGTCGGCAATAAAAAAGCTTCCCTCTTCACTTTCGGATGCAGCAAAACTTTGGACCCGTGAAGTGTTCGCGCCCTGACTGTTCCAGACGGAGTTACCCTGCTCATCAAAAACTAGCACACCCTGCTTTGTGGACAGAGCCAAGATTTCCGCTATCCCGTCCCCGTTGATATCCAGCAGCAGTGGATCGTGATAGAAAGCACCGTGGCCTTCGCTCAATGTCTGGATGTCGCGGCTGGCAAGTTGAAGTTTTCCCTCGCTGTTCGTCAATAGCCACCCGGAGGTGGAAGCTAGGGGGCGATTATGGAAGGCGCCGCCTCCGGAAAGGTGTTCCTTTCGGTTTCCGTCTTCGCTATCCAGAACAAAGAGATTGCCTTCCACATCGCTTACAGCCAACAAGCGGTTGCCGAGGGTATCCTGACTTTGTACCGGACTGTTTAACGGGGTGCCCGGATTGAGCGGCTGTCGCCAGTTCAGCACAATCTGCAGCGGCGCACGCAGCAGTTTCGGTGCGCTATCCGGGCGAAGTTGGAACCACAACCACGCGTTAAATAACAGCAGGCATAACATTACGACCAGTTTCCAGTGGCCGGATCCGGCTTTCTCCTGGGGTTGTCTGGAATCTTCGCCCAGGTGTTCGACGCGAAACTGCACTTGACCGAGTGTTAACAGGTCACCGGGGTTGATGCGAGCTTGCTTACAGGTCTTGCTGTTGCGAAGTACGCCGTTGGTGGAATCCAGGTCGCGGATCTGCCAGTTCTTGCCTTCACAATACAGCTCGGCGTGGCGCCCGGAAATGGAAGCGTCATCAGCGATGACGATATCGCAGTCGTCGTTCTTGCCGATTACCAGAGGAGGGCTGTGCAGGACAAAATGTTTGCCGTAAATGGCACCACTCAGGCCGGTCAGACGCAGGGGTTGGGCGCCCAGTGAGAGCATCTTGGTACTGTTGCCCTTTTTGTTCTGGGAGGCGGCATTTTCCTCCGCTGAGGCTTCGGGACTTTCTGTTGGCTTTTTATTCGCTGAGGGCATTTCACCCGCTGAGGGCATTTCACCCGCTGAGGGCTCTACCTGCGGCGAAGGTATTCTGGCTTTTGCAGGTGGCACTGGTTCAGGTGCTGAAGGCTCTTTATATTGCGCTGAAGGCTCTAACAACTCGACTTCGTAAGCGAGGGTGCCCAGTGCGACCTGATCGCCGGGTTTGAGGGCGCTGGCATGTACTTTTTGGCCATTGACGCGGGTGCCGTTGGTTGAATTCAGGTCTTCAATGATCAGGTGGTTACCCTGCAACTGAATGCGGGCGTGACGTCGGGATAATCGGTTGGAATGAACGACCAGCTCGCACTTTTGGTCTCGTCCAATAACGGCGTCATGCCGCAGGGGGAGCAGCTCGGTTTCGGGGTTGTTGGGCAGTGGGCGCAGCTGCCACTGCAGGGGGTTGTCTGCACTCATGGTTATCTCGCTGCCCCGGATTCAGAGGTGGTGCGCGCCTCATTCTGGCGGTTAATCTTGGCGACGATCTTGAGGCCTTGCTTGATCATGGTTTTTTCCAGGAAACCCGGGTTGGGGGCGATCAGGCCGGCGTCCGCCATCAGTTTGATAGCACGCTCAAAGTCTTCGGCGGCCACTGCCTCGCGAATGGGCGGGAATTTGTCAATGGACTGCCGGTTGATGCCAAACTGACTCAGTACCCCATTGACCTGTTGCAACTCCTGTTGAAGGTACTGTTTGTCGGCATCGAGCTTGTTCAGTTGGCGCTGTCCATTGGCCAGTTGTTGGTGCAGGTCCTGCTGCTGCAGATGCAAGCGCTTAAGCGATTGCTCCCGTTCCGCCAGCATTTGCGCCAACAGCCGGTTTTCTTCCCCCAGCTCCGCTTCGCTGCGACCCTGGCTGCGCAGTCGTTCCAGCTCCTGACGCAGGCGTGCAATGTCGGCCGAGTCGGTTTTCTGTTGTGAGATGCGTTGCTCCAGAGACGCCATCTGCCGTTGCGCCCGCTGCAGTTGTGTTCGCGCCTGTTCCGCTTTCGCCAGGGCTTGTTGCAACAATTTGTCCTGTTCCGCCTTGTCACTATCGGCGGGTTTGGGCGACGGTGGGCTGCGGCGCAGCTTCAGGCCCTGGACAATGACTTCCAGCAGATCTGCAGAAAGATTGAGCTCCATCAGCTGTGCCACCAGACGCTCGGCGTCTTTGAGACGCCCGGCCTTGGTCGCCTGATTAATACGTCGCAGATAGTGGGTGGCGAGTTTGAGTGAATAGTCGCGGGCTTTAAGGTTGTCCGGGTTGGCGACCAGAATCTGCTCTACGGCAGCGATTGCCTTAGAGCCATCGCGAGCTGTTGGATTCTGCAAAAATCGATCGGCAAGGTCCAGGCGTGTGCGAATAAAGCTGGAACTGTACCGCGTCAATGGGGACTGATTGGCTTGCCGTTGCTCCCATGCCAGTTCGGCGCTGAGATCGGTTAGCGCGCTGTGAGGCCGACTGGCTTGTTGCAGCGCAGCGGCGGGACCGGATTTGCCGCGACGGGCCTGCTGGCGAGCCGATTGAAAATACTGCAAGCCTTGGTCACGCTGCCAGTGTTGGGCCGCCAGTGACACCGGCGAATTTTCAAAGGGTTCGGTGGCGTTCAGTTTGGCTGCTAAAGGAGTCGGCTCCTGGGAGTGTTCAGAGCCAAGCAGCTGATCAAACTGACGCTGCCATTGGCGCAGGGCTTGCCGCGATTGTCGTTGCTGTAACAGGCATTCCCGGGTGCGAGGCACGACTCCACAATTAACCGCCAGAGCCTGCTGCAATGCACCGCGCGCAACGGTCAGCTTACAGGTTCGCAACTGAGACAACTCGAAGCCGGCCGCAAACAGTTCTCGAGAGCTGTCCGGGGATAAATAATCACTCGGTGTCAGCTTGGTGCCAGCGCCACAGAATTCACCCAGCTGCGCCAGCCGGTCCGGGCGGATAAACAGCGTGTCCCATGCATCGTGGTTGGAAGGGAAGGACGCTGAAGTTTTGCCACTGGCCGCGTAATGCCTGGGTTGTATCAGCAGCCAGGCGGCGATAATGTCCGGTCGCCGCCGATCAAAAACCTGGGCCAGGAACAGGCTGCCGGTATCCGGCCTGGATTGCCGCAGGCTCCAGCGAGCGGCCGCGGGCAACTGGTGAATAGCAATGGTATTGGCAAAACCCGCCACACGCACACCACTGCGCCACTGCCAATTCGTCTGCCATTCGAAGCGGGGTGTGCCACCGTCCTCGTAAGCCTGCCAGGTCACTTCCAGTGCTTCGATACAAAGCTGTTGCACGGGCACGTCGGCAACAAACTCTGTGCAGGACTCAGTGAGTGTCAGCTGCCCTCCCCAGGGTGGTCCGGGCAGTGCCGCGGTTGCTGTGCTCCAAAGCAGTCCCGCCCAGAGCAGATAGCTCAGGGCGATTTGAGTTAACCTCTTGGCGGAACGAATCGTCATCCCTTTTTTATTCCCATCCGTCGTGGCGTCCTAAGGATAGCATCCACATGGGAGGTTGGCACTCAATGCCTCTCTGCCAGAATCAAGTCCACGAGTGCTTTGAGCGCCTTACCCTTATGGCTGATTCTCCAGGCCAGAAGAAGATTGGTGTCTCCACCCGCGCCGGTTTGCGGGTTCTGAATCTCTATTTCAACCAGCTCACCGGAGTCCAGCTGCGGTTGTACTCGTTTCCGAGGAAGGCGCCCGACACCCGCTCCAGCCCTCTGGGCGGCGATTTTCTGTTCCATGGTTTGTACATACAAGTACTTCGAGCCGCCGAACAGACCAATGGAGCGACGCACCCCCTGCACCGAAGTGTCGTGAGCCACCACCATGGGCCGCTGCAGCAGCAATGGATGGTCGGCAGCTACCGGTTGCGGCAGAGAGGCGATGGGGTCGTCTTTCCGTACCACGAACACCATTTGAGCGCAGCCCAGGGGTTCTGTGCGAAATCCCTGGTGCGTCGGTTTGGGGGCGGGGGCACCGATGACGAGATCGACCCGATCCTGTTCCAGAGCTTCCCAGCCCCCGCCCAATATGACCTCCGAGATATCCAGCTCCACATTGGGGTGTTGATGCAAAAAGGGGGTAATCCAACCAAACAGCTCTTCACTGTCGATAATGCCTTCCACGGCAATGCGCAGCCGAGGCTCCCAACCGGTTGCCGTTTCCCGCGTTAAATCCACCAGACGCTGACTGGCCGCCAGTAACTCACGACCCTGCTCCAGTAGAACACGACCGGCTGGAGTCAGCACGGAGCGCCGCCCCTGACGCTGAAACAGCGTGACGCCCAGCTGTTCTTCCAGCTTCTGCACGATGTAGGAGAGTGCAGACGGTACTTTGTTCAATTCTTCCGCTGCCTTTGCAAAGCTCTCTCGCCGCTCAATACAGTCAATAACTTGTAAGGCCTCTAAAGTTAAGGGATTTTTATAATTCATAAATGTTCAAATAATTTGAATTAATTACTCAAAAATAGCCGGTTATTGAATTTTTGGCAATCCGTAAACTGGACTCATCGTTAAGCAACCCCACAAACAAAGGCAACAAAGAGGATCGAAAACATGAATACCCTGATTGCGAAGCTCACAGAAAGTACCTCCGGTATTGACACCCTTCCGCTGCGTGTAGGCGCAGGAATTGTATTTGCGGCCCACGGTGCGCAGAAACTGTTTGGCTGGTTTGGTGGCTACGGCCTGGAAGGCACCGGTGCCTGGATGGCATCGATCGGACTTAACCCCGGAGAGCTGATGGCCGCACTGGCCGGTGGCGCGGAGTTTTTCGGCGGTCTGGCGCTTATCGTCGGATTGCTCGTTCGCCCGGCGGCACTGGTGCTGGCGGTAACCATGCTGGTGGCTATTTTTGCAGTGCACATTGGCAATGGCCTGTTTATGAGCAACAACGGCTACGAATTTGGCCTGGCATTGTTTGTGATCAGTGCCGCACTGGTTGTGCGAGGTGCGGGCAGCATAAGCGCAGACCAGTTCATCCATAACCGCGTTCAAGTGTCCTGAAAGCAGACCGAATACATCAACGAGAGGATTTAACAATGGGATTACTGCAAAACGGCCAATGGGTAGACCAGTGGTATGACACCAAAAACAATCAGGGGGAATTCAAGCGCCAGGAAAGCCGCTTCCGCCATTGGATTACCCCCGACGGAAGCGCTGGTCCTACAGGCAATGGAGGTTTTAAGGCTGAGCCGGGTCGCTATCACCTGTACGTATCCCTGGCTTGTCCCTGGGCTCATCGGACGCTGATCTTTCGCAAGCTCAAGGGGCTGGAGTCCCTGATCAGTGTCAGTGTTGTGGACCCCTTGATGCTGGAGCATGGCTGGAGTTTTAGTGGCGGAGACGACCTCTACGGTCTCCATCACCTCTACCAAGTCTATTTGAAAGCCGCTCCGGATTACGAAGGAAGGGTAACCGTGCCGGTACTCTGGGACAAAAAGACCCAGACGATTGTTAACAACGAGTCGGCGGAAATCATTCGGATGTTCAACAGCGCCTTTGACCACCTGACTGACAACACTGACAACTATGCGCCTGAAGTGCTGTTGGCCGACATAGATGCGATCAATGAGCGCGTGTACCACAACATTAACAACGGTGTGTATCGGGCGGGCTTCGCGACCACCCAGGAGGCCTACGAAACGGCATACCGGGAACTGTTTGAGACGCTGGATTGCCTGGAGGCGCAATTGCAACAGCAGCGTTATCTGGTGGGCGATTGCATCACCGAAGCCGACTGGCGCCTGTTTACCACGCTGATACGGTTTGATGCTGTCTACCATGGCCACTTTAAGTGCAACCGCCAGCGTCTTGAGGATTATCCGGCGATCTCCGCCTATGTGCGCGAACTCTACCAGGTGCCAGGCGTGGCCGACACTGTGGACTTTGGGCACATCAAAGAGCACTACTACGGTAGCCACAAAACCATTAATCCAACGGGCGTTGTGCCAGTGGGGCCGGATATCGATTATACGGTCGCACACGCAAGGCAATCCTTGAGCGAATCACGGGAGGTGGCCTGATGAGCCCATTATCCAAGCGATCGCTGTTGCAGACCGTCAATGCGATGGCGGCCAGTGATGGTGACGGTGTAAAGATCTCACGCCTGGCAGGCCGGCAGTTGAACGCGGCGATGGACCCGTTTCTAATGCTTGACGAAATCAACTCCGATGCTGCCAGTGATTATGTCGGTGGTTTCCCTTCTCATCCTCATCGCGGGTTTGAAACCATCACCTATATGAAAGCAGGGCGCATGCGCCATCGGGACCATATGGGCAATGAAGGTGTGATTGAGGCCGGGGATGTGCAGTGGATGACAGCCGGCCGCGGTGTTATTCACTCCGAGATGCCCGAGCAGGAGCAGGGCTTGTTGCACGGATTCCAGATCTGGCTGAATTTGCCGGCTGATGAAAAAATGAAACCGGCCGCTTACCGTGACATCCGCTCTGCGGAAATTGCACAAGCTGCGTTGGCCTCCGGCGCGGTAGTGAGATCGATCGCTGGTGATATTGAGGTGGCTGATCCGCAGCACAGCGACGCGGTTCAAACCGTTCACGGGGCGCTACCCGCTTTTACCACTGAGCCGGTACTGGCAGATGTGATGCTGCCGTCGGGAGCGGCAGTGGATTTGAGCTTTGCCGGCGAGAACCCAGCCATGGTTTACGTTTACGGCGGCAGTACGCTGGAACTTAACCGGCGGCAGATGGGTTTTTACGGTCCAGGCGACAGGCTGCTATTGCAGGCGGGGTCGGAAGGTGCCCGGGCGCTGGTGCTCGCCGGCAAGCCCCTGGCAGAGCCTATCGCCCAGTATGGCCCGTTTGTGATGAATACCCGAGAGCAATTGGAACAGGCGCTGGAGGATTATCAGCACAACCGCCTGGTCCAATAATCCGCTCTCGGGAAATGCATCAGTCAGCCAGAAATTCCTCGACTTTTTCCACCATTTTAGTGGACCCTACGATAAACGGAGTGCGCTCGTGCAGTTCACCGGGCTTAAGGTCGAGGATACGCTGGCCGGGGCTGGCAACCGCCTTGCCACCGGCCTGTTCCGCCAGGAAAGCGATGGGGTTGCACTCGTAGAGTAGGCGCAGTTTGCCGTTCGGGTGGCTGGACGAGGTTGGGTACAGGTAGATGCCGCCCTTGATCAGGTTGCGGTGGAAATCCGACACCAACGAGCCAATGTAACGGGAGGTATAAGGCCGATGGGTGGCCACGTCTTCTTCCTGACAGTATTTAATGTACTTCTTCACACCCTCCGGGAAGTGAACATAGTTGCCTTCGTTAACCGAGTAGATGTTGCCGTCTTCAGGCGTGGTCATATTCGGATGCGAGAGGCAGAAAACCCCCAGGCTCGGGTCATAGGTGAACCCGTTTACGCCATTGCCGGTGGTGTAAACCAGCATGGTGGAGGAGCCGTAGATCACATAGCCGGCAGCCACCTGCTTGTTGCCCGGCTGCAGGAAGTCCTCATCAGTAACCGGTTGCCCCTTGGCGGAAACCCGGCGATAGATCGAGAAAATGGTGCCCACCGATACGTTAACATCGATATTGGAGGAGCCGTCCAGGGGATCCATCAAGACCACATAGTCTCCGTCCTGGCTGTTGCCTTCAAAATTGACGTACTTGTCTTCCTCCTCTGAGGCGATTCCGCAGACCTCACCGCGCGCCTGCAGCGCCGACTTGAATTTGTCGTTGGCGTAGATGTCGAGCTTTTGCTGTTGCTCCCCCTGCACGTTCTCAGCACCGGCGGCGCCGGTAATGTCTACCAGGCCGGCTTTGTTGATTTCGCGGTTGACCACCTTGGCCGCCAGGCGAATGGAGGAAAACAGCGAGCTGAGTGCGCCAGTGGCGTCGGGATATTCGGACTGGCATTCAACAATGAATTCGCCGAGGGTTTTGGTCATGGACATGGAGGGTACTTATTCCTGAGGGCTGGTGAGCAAAGGTGTAAGTGTCGCTTTTGGCGATGATTTGTCAATGGCAATTGGACGACAGATTGCAAACAGGCTGTGAAATGGGGGATAAAGTGCCGTTGTGGAAAATAATGTCGGTTTGTGAAAAGCTAAATTAAGGGATTTCCCTTGTTTTTAACCTGGCTACAGAAGACCTTATTGAGAAGATCGCACCTATGAAGACTTCGCCGGTCACGATTATCCAGACCAAGCTGTTTCCCCCGGTGTCTTTGTCGGCGACCGTGCTGAGAGAGCGCCTGTTGAGCAGTCTCCTAAAGCAAGGGCCGGCGCGACTGACGCTGCTGCAATCGTCAGCGGGGTTTGGCAAGAGTACCGTGTTGGCCCAGTGGCGGGATCGGCTTGCCGGGGCCAGCGCCTGGTTATCGCTGGACAAGGACGATGCCGATCCAGGCCGGCTGCTCAACTATCTGATTGCCGCCTTGCAGGCCACCGGTCTTATCAACGGCGAGGAAGCCCAGCGCTGTCTGGATGGGGGCGGCCAGCTGCGAGCCCATGACGTGGTGGGTTGCCTGATCAATGAAATTGTCGACCTGGATCAGCCCCTGACCCTGTTTCTGGACGACTACCATCTGGTGGACTGCCCGGAAGTGGCTGCGGTCATTCAAGATTTGATCAACTTCTCTCCCGCCAACTTTCATCTGGTGATTGCTTCGCGGACAATGCCGTCATTGCCGGTAGCGAGCCTGAGGGCTTCCGGCGGGATTACTGAAATCAGCGAAGCGGACATGCGATTTGATCAACAGGAGGCCACCAGGTTTTTCCTTGATCTTCGCGGGTTGGATCTCAGCACCCTGGAGGTGCAGGAGCTTAACCGCAAAACCGAAGGCTGGATCGCCGGTTTGCAACTGGCAACGCTGTCGCTGCAGGACGCCGAACAACGCCAGCGGTTCATCGATGGCTTCCGCGGTGATATTAGAGCCGTCGCGGACTATCTCGCCGCCGAAGTGCTGAGCCAGCAGAGTCAAGAGGTACAGAACTTTCTACTGAAAACGGCAGTATTGGAGCGAGTAAACGCGGAGTTGGCTGACCGCCTCACGGGCGCTGCCAATGGTCAAAAGCTGTTGGAGCAGCTTGAAGAGAGCAACCTGTTCCTGGTGCCATTGGACGATGTTCGCCGCTGGTACCGTTACCATCATTTGTTTCGTGATTTTCTGCTGGCGCGTCTACAGCGGGATATGCCCCATCAGATTTCCCGGTTATCCCTCAAAGCATCGCAGTGGTTTCTCGACAAGGGCATGGCGGAAGAAGCCATCAATTACGCGCTGGAGTCGGATGAAGCTCATCACGCAGCGCAGCTGCTGGAAACCCACGCATTGGCCCTTATCTATGACGGTCGGCTGCCACAGGTGGATCGCTGGTTGCGTCGGGTGCCGGAGGAAATTTACAGCCATAGCTATCGTCTGCGCTCCTATCACTGCTGGGCGCTGATGCATATGGGGCTATGGCAGAAGACGGATCGCATTCTGGACAACACCGAACGGGACTTGCACCGGCAACAGCAGTCTCATGACCCCCTGAGTGAGCGGCGGGCCCGTTTGATTCAAGCGGAGATCAATGTGCTGCGGCTGGCCAATGCCGTGATCAGTGATGATTTTGCCGGTGCCGCGAGACTGGGCGCTGAACCTCTGCCGGATGAACAGGAGTTTTCCTATTTTGCGGGCACCCAGGCCAATGCCATGGGGTTTCTGAGTATGTCCCGCAGCGAACTGAGTCAGGCGCTGGCCTGGGGGCAAAAGGCGCTGGTGCGTCACCGCCAGAGCGGCTCGGTCTATGGACAGGTCTACGCTCATGTGTTGATGGGCTTATCGTTGCTGGCCCGCGGCGCTCTGCGCGAAACATTGGAACTGATGGAGGCGGCGGAGAGACTGGTGATTAACGAGCTTAATCACCATGGTTTCAGTGCGGCCATGATCAATGTGCTCAAAGGCTCTATCTACTACGAGTGGAACCAGTTGGATCGTGCCAGAGATTTGGTCGCTGACAGTCTGGCCCTGGTGGAGGAATGCGCGGCGCTGGATATTCGCAATCTGGCGTTTGTGACACTGGCGGGTATCGAGCAGGCCCAGGGGCATGAACAGGCGGTGCATGAGTGCTATGAGCGGGCATTGGTCAGTTTTCGTGAACGGGGTATTGACCGGACCCGCTTGTATTTGGGGTATCAGCAGATCAAGTCATCTCTCGCCAAAGCGGAGCATGGGACCAGGGACTCCCTCCTGACAGCGCTGGAATCCCAAGCGGCAGAGCTGGGGATTGATCTGACTAGCTCCGAGCCGGCACCGCCCCAATGGAACGATGGCCATTACTATCGAACGCTGATTGCCGCACGCTTATGGCTGGCGCGAGGCAATACTTCGCAAACACTGATGGCGCTGCCAGCGCTACAGTCCTTGACCCGCAAGGCAGGCAGGGAGGCCATGGCGCTGGAGGTGGGATTGCTGCAGGCGCGGACACTGCTGCAGGCCGGTGAACGCCAGCGGGCATTTTCCTGTGCCTTGGAGGTGCTGGAAGCTTCGCGTCGTGAACATTACCAGCGATTATTCCTGGACGAAGGGGATCAGGCCAGATCGCTTTGGCTGGGGCTGCAACAATACTTGCAAGAGAGCAGCAACCCGGCGCCCGTCAGCGAGCAAGTGGACGGGATTCTCGCGGCGACACGCAAGCCTCAGCCCCAGTATGATCGCGCCGGCGTCATAGAGCCCTCAGCCACCGCAATAGAGCCCTCAGCCACCGCAATAGAGCCCTCAGGCGCCAGCAGGTCCGCAGAAGATCAAGAGCCTCTCGCGGATGGGGTTGATGAGAAGCCCCTGGCAGGAAGTGAACAGACCTCAGCGCACGATCTGGTAGAGCCCCTCAGCCCCCGGGAAAGCTCCGTCCTGTCGTTGATGTCCCGGGGCCAGTCCAACAAACAAATAGCCAGTGAGCTGTCGCTATCCGTCAACACCATACGCTGGCACGTCAGCAATATCCTCTCCAAGCTCGGCGCCAGCAACCGCACAGAAGCGGTTACCCGCGCACGGGAATTGTCTCTTAGCTAGTGCCCGTCCACCCGTCCTTTTGGACGGGTCGCCTGATGGCGACAATACCGTCCATTTGCATCGGTTATTTGATACTGCCCTTCGCTATCTTAATCGGAAATAACACCGGTCGAGAGGCAGAGAATAATCATGAACAACAAAAAACATCCATTGAGTCAGACTCTGGTATCACTATTGGCCACCGCAGCCGTTGGCGGCTTTCATGGCGCCGCGAGTGCCCAGGGTTTTAGTATTGAGGAGATAGTGGTCACCGCTCAAAAGCGAGAACAATCCCAGCAGGACGTCGGTATCAGTATTTCCGCGTTTGGCGAAGATGCCATTGAAAAGCTGGGGCTGGGGGATATGGAGCAGTTGGCGGCAGCCATTCCCAACCTCCAGGCGCTGGACGAGGCGGCGGGTCTGCCGTCATTCCGGATTCGCGGCGTGGGGCTGAACGAGTTTCAGGCGGGCTTTGACAGCCCGGTGGGTATTCACCTCGATGAGGTATTTCTGAGCAAGCCTTTCCTGGCCTCTATGGGCTTTTTTGATGTACATCGGGTTGAAGCCCTGAAGGGGCCGCAGGGAACCGTGTTTGGTCGCAACACCACCGGTGGTGCTGTGAACTATTACAGCAACCGCCCCAGTCAGGAGTTCGAGGCGGGCCTCAAGGCCAGTTATGGTCGCCATCAGCGATTCGAAACCGAGGCATTTGTAAGCGGTCCACTCAGTGAGAATTTGCTGGGTCGGGTGGCAGTGCAAGCCATCGACCAGCAGGAAGGGCCTTATCGCAATCTCTTTAACGGTGATCAGCCCGGTGAGATGGAACAGTATCAGGTGCGTGGCCAGCTAAACTGGCAGGGAGAGGAAACCGATGTTCTGTTGAGTATGCACTGGGGTTCGAAAGAAGCTGAGTTGACCCCTTATGATAATTTATTTCAAACCGTGCCGGGTGGAGCTCCAGATACCGCTCCGAGCACGGATCCCATTGCCCGCTATACCGTCAATCAGGATTATTTTCCGACCACCGACAGTGAGGCTGTAGGAGCCAGCCTGCGTATTGAACATGAAACGGCATTGGGTACTTTGACATCTCTGACCGCTTACGAAACTTTTGAACGGGATAATCGCGAAGACAGCGACAACACTCCCCTGGCCACGGTGAATATCGATTGGTATTCCGATATTGATCAGTTTACCCAGGAGCTGCGCCTTGGTGGCAGCCGTGACAGCTGGACTTATCTGGTCGGCGTCTATTACGAACGCGATGAATTAACCACCGTCGAGCGTACCAATGCCTCCGATCTGATCGGTTTGCAGCTGGGAGCGGATCATGAGATCACCACAGATTCCTTGGCACTGTTTACTTCCCACGAGTTTTCTCTCAGTGACAACCTCAGTGTGATTCTCGGTGCCCGCTATACCAAAGAGGACAATGAGATTGAAGGCGATACATTTGCGGCTTTGCCGTCAGCGCTATCGCACGGCGATGAAAATCGCATTCTTGAACTGGACCGCTTTGATATTCCAGAGGTGTTCGGTGCCGATCCCGCGGATATTCGCCGCGATCGCAGTGACGAGGATTTTAATATCAAGTTGGGTGTCAATTATTTTCCAAGCGCGGATCAATTGCTGTTTGCGTCGGTCTCTACCGGTTTTCGCAGCGGCGGTTTTGATCTCGCCTTTGGTGCCACGTCGTTGGAAACCTTTGATCCGGAAGATGTAACCGCTTGGGAGCTGGGCTACAAATCTTCATGGTGGGAGGACACCTTAACGTTAAATGCTTCTCTGTTTTATACCGAGGTGGAGGATTACCAGACCAACGTGAATCTGGCTGGTGAGCTGGTGCCCCGTCGACGCAATATCGGTGTGTTGGAAAGTCAGGGTTTGGAACTGGAAGCCGTGTGGCAGCCCAACCACCACTGGCGAATTCAGCTGTCTGCGGGTTATACCGACGCGGAAATTGCAGAGGTTAATCTGGATGCAAGCGGGCAACCTTTCTCGGTAGACGGTGTGCCTTTAAAGGGCAATCAACCGGTAAATACACCTGAGCTGAGCTTGGGGGCCATTGTCGGTTATCACCGCTCGCTGTCTGACTCAATAGGTCTTGAGTTGGTGGCCAACTACAGCTGGAACGACGAGCGCTATTTGGAGATACAAAATGCTGACGATCACTGGGTGGACAGTTATCACACGTTGGATTTGAGCGCTTCTCTGGTGGGGGAGGATGGACGCTGGCGGGTGACGGCCTGGGGCAAGAATGTAACGGACGAGGATTATCTGCGTTATATCAACGATGTGCCGGCGTTTGGTCTGTTTCTCGCCATCAATGCTGAACCCGCTAACTACGGTGTTTCTTTTTCTTATCAGTTTCAATAATTCGCTTGTCTGAATATTGTCTGCAAGTTTATTGCGATGTGGAGGTAAACAATGAAAACAGGTTTTGTCTGGCATGAAAGTTACGCGTGGCATGATACCGGCAGTCATGCGGCACTGATTCCGGCGGACGGAAAAACGGTGCAGCCGGATACGCATGGCGAGGATCCGGAAACCAAGCGGCGTTTTCGCAATTTGCTGGAGATGAGTGGTTTGTGGGATGAGCTGCAGCAGATTAAACCGCGTATGGCGACGGAGGAGGATGTGTTGCGTTTCCATACGAGGGATTATCTGGAGAGGGTGAAGCATCTGAGTGCCAATGGTGGCGGCGAGGCAGGGCCGTTGACGGTCTGTGCGCCGGGCAGTTACGAGATTGCATTGCGCTCGACGGGTGGTGTCTTGGCTGCAATGGATGCGGTGTTGAATGGTGATGTTAACAATGCCTATGCGTTGGTGAGGCCGCCGGGTCATCATGCGATGCCGGACGAAGGGCAGGGGTTTTGTTTGTTTGGCAATGCGGCCATTGCCGGCAAGGTGGCGCTGGCGGAGCGGGGGCTGGAGCGTGTCGCGTTTGTGGATTGGGATGTGCATCATGGTAACGGCACAGAGGCGGCGTTCTGGAGTGATTCCCGTGGGCTGACGATTTCGATTCATCAGGATCGTTTTTTTCCGGCGGACCGGGGTTTGATTCATCAGATGGGTGAGGGCGACGGTGAAGGGTATAACATTAATTTGCCGATGCCTCCCGGGTCCGGGGTTGGGGCTTATGTGGCGGCGTTTGAGCGGGTGGTGGTGCCGGCGCTGCGTCGTTATAAGCCAGAGTTGATTGTTGTGCCTTCGGGGTTTGATGCGGGGGCAATGGATCCGTTTGGTCGCAATATGATGCACAGTGATGGGTATCGTCAGCTGACTCGGATGTTGATGGCGGTGGCGGATGAGGTTTGTGATGGCCGTTTGTTGATGTGCCATGAGGGGGGGTACTCCCGGGCGACGGTGCCGTTTTATGGGTTGGCGGTGATGGAGGAGCTGAGTGGTATTGATACCGGAGTGGCGGATCCGTTTTTGGAGATGGTGAGCGGGTTCGCCGGGCAGGAGTTGCAGCCGCATCAGGAGCAGGTGATTGAGAATGCCCGGGAGTTGGTTTATCGGGTTGGGTAATTTGGGTGCCTCAATTGGTGGTTGGGGAAGCCGTTCTGGGAGTTGGGTGCCTTAATTGGTGGTTGGGGGTAGCCGTTCTGGGAGTTGGGTGCCTCAATTGGTGGTTGGGGAAGCCGTTCTGGGAGTTGGGTGCCTCAATCGGGTGGCTGGCGGCAGTGTTTTCGGAGCGGTCGGGCGGCCATCCTGGCTGCCCTCAGTCACCAAAAAGCCCGGCAAAAAACGCCGGTCTTTTTGGCTCTTTCGGCGCCCTCTTTAATGCTCCGAAAACACTGCCGCCAGCCACCCTTGGTTCTGTAGTGCTCGTGTTTTTGATGGCTGACTGACAACACAACAGCGTACTCCGAGAGCGACCGGTCGACCTCGGGCTGCTACGGCAAGTAGTGCCACAGCCGGTGAAGTAAACACTGTTCAAATTAAGATCTCTCCTCTTGGGGCCGGTTTTGCCGGCCTGTTTTTTATTTACGGGATGTAATGTACACCCGAATACGAGTGCAAGTGCCGGGAGCGGCGCTGCTCAAATTCACTCCGGGCTATAATTTTATCCCTTCCAGTTTCAGCAATTTGGTTTTGATGGGAAGCCCGCCCCGATAACCTGTGAGTTTGCCGTTGCTGCCGATAACGCGATGGCAGGGCAGTACGATGGAGATGGGGTTGCGGCCATTGGCCATGCCGACGGCGCGGGAGGCGCCGGGGTTGCCCAGTTGTTTGGCCATGGCGCCGTAGCTGGTGTGCTGGCCGTAGGGGATGCTGGCGAGTATTTTCCAGACGCTTTTTTGGAAGTCGGTGCCCTGGGGTGAGAGGGGCAGCTGGAATTGTTTGAGTTCTCCGGCAAAGTAGGCGAGCAGTTGGCGTTTGGCTTCGGCGCAGGGTTCGGGGTTTTGCTGCCAGGACGGGTCTATGGGCAGGGGGCAGGGACTGTCCTGGAAGTCGATGTTGCAGATGCCTTCGTCGTTGGCCACAACGATGATTTCGCCGACGGGGCTGTCAAAGGTGTCGTAGTACACGCCGCTGCTCCGTGTGATTGAGTAGGTGTTGTGGTGAGCATACGCCAAGGCCAGTGAGAGGACTAGCCGAATTCGGACATGTTCACGGTTTTTGATCTGGCGTCTGCCTGCGTGTCTGATTACCATGTCTGTTGTGTAACAGTATTTCCTGGGAGAGGAGTGCGTCCAGAGATGACGACGTCTGGTCACCATGACCGTGCGACAGAGACGCCGGCCCATTTGGGCTGGTTGTTCGGTTTTGTCAAACCCCGCTGGCGTGGGTTGCTGGGGGTGTTGTGTCTGTCAACACTGGCCACGGGTATGTCGCTCGCTCAACCCTGGATTACCAAGTTGTTGATCGATGATGGCTTGCTGGGTCGCAATCTGCCGTTGCTGGCGTGGTTGTGCGGCGCGATGGTGGTGCTGAGTCTGGTGTCGAGTGTATTGGGCGGGGTGAACCAGTATTTTTATACCCGACTGTCGGCGCATATTTTGTTTTCTCTGCGCTCCAGTGTGTACCAGCATTTGCAGCGGTTGTCGCCGGCATTTTATGCCCGTCGCAGTCGCGGGGATTTGCTCAGCCGGGTGAATGGCGATGTGGCGGAGATTCAACGTTTTGCCACGGACGGTGTATTGGCGTCTTTTAATGGTGTATTGGCGTTGATGGGCAGTCTGGTGATTCTGGTGAGTCTGAGCCCGCTGTTGTCGTTGTTTGCGTTTGCGCTGTTGCCATTGCAGGTAATGTATTTGCGTCGTATGCGGCCACGGATTGAGAAGCAGACTCATGTGGTGCGGGATCATACGGGTAAGCTCGGTGATTTTTTTGTCTCTACGCTGTCGGCGATGAAGTTTATTCAGGCTTCCAATGCGCAGGGGCGGGAGAGCAGGCGCCTGGAGGATCTGAGTGAGGCATACCTTGGCGATCTCTTGCGTCTGAATATTCTGAATTATGTGACCTCCAGTGTGCCGGGCCTGTTGCTGGTTGCGAATACGGCATTGATTTTCTTGATCGGCGGTTATTGGGTGGTGAGCGGGGAGTTTACGCTGGGAACACTGATGGCGTTTACGATTTACCTCAGTCGTGCCACAGGGCCAGTGCAGACGTTGTTGGGTTTGTATGTGGCCAGTCAGCGGGCGCGGGTCAGTCTGGACAGGATCGGTGAGTTGATGTTGGCGCAACCTGCGGTGGAGGAGGTTGCCAGTCCAAAAACGCTGGCCGCGAATACGCCCGGAGCGATTGTCTTGCAGGGAGTGAGTTTTTCCTATGAAGGTCGGCATGAATCTGTCTTGAGTAATGTCGATCTCAGTATTGCGGCTGGCAGTAAGGTGGGGGTGTTTGGTGCTTCCGGCACGGGTAAGTCGACGTTGATTGATTTGCTGCATCGTCACTGGGATCCGCAACAGGGGTTTATTGCTATTGATGGCACGCCGCTGCAGGAGCTATCGCTGCGCAATCTTCGCCAGCGTGTCGCGGTGGTGGGGCAGGAGACGGTGTTGTTTGCCGGCAGTATCGCCGAGAATATTGCCTATGCCAGTCCCGATGCCAGTCGAGATCGTATTGAGCAGGTGGCTCGTGCCGCACAGCTGCACGATTGGATTGATTCACTGCCGCAGGGTTATGACTCAGAGGTGGGGGAGCAGGGGCGTTTGCTGTCCGGTGGCCAGCGGCAACGTCTGTCGATTGCGCGGGCGTTGTTGCAGAATCCGCGCATCCTGATTCTGGATGAGGCTACGGCGGGTGTTGATCTCGCCACCGAGGCGGCCATTATTGAGGAGGTCGATACCCTGTTCGGTGATTGCACGCGGGTGGTGATCAGTCATCAGGCCGGTCCTCTTCGCAATGCGGATCAGTTGTTAAGACTGCGTAAGGGGCAGTTCGAACCGGTGGATACCTCTGATGAGGCCTTATTCCAATGAGTGTGAAAGTTGGACTGCTGGACAGCGGGCTGGCCCCTGAGTTGGTGGATCGGGTTTGCGCAAGTGTTGCTTTAACGGGAGAGCCCGGTGAAGCTCTGATTGACCGCATTGGCCACGGCACACCGCTTTCTCGAATATTGTGGCAACAGGCACCGGGTGTCGGGTTATTGGTGGCAAAGATCTTTGATGATCGGCCGGTAACCTCGGCGGATGCCGTCGCCCAGGGTATTCGTTGGCTGGTGGATGCCGGGGCCGATGTTATCAATATGAGTTTCGGTTTGCGTGAAAACCGGGATGTGTTGCGTGAGGCCTGCGACTACGCGGAACAGAGACAGGTGTTATTGGTGGCATCCACACCGGCGCGGGGTGCAAGGGTATTTCCAGCCTCTTATGCTCAAGTCGTGAGTGTCACCGGAGATATTCGTTGCTCCCCCGGGGAGTTTTCCAACTTGCAGAGTCAGAGGGCAGACTTTGGGGCTTGTCCCTATTATCGCAAGGAGGATCAGGAGCAGCGCCAGATCGGCGGTGCCAGTTTCGCCGTGCCTTACATTTGCGCAGGCTTGGCCAAACTGATTGCTTCAGGCTTGAGCCGACAAGAGGCGTTATTGAAACTCCGCCAACGTTGTCGTTTCCAGGGCGAAGAGCAGCGCTAATTTACATCAACTTACGCCTGGGCTTGAGCCGCTAGCGGCAGTTCACCGATGGTCTCGCTGTCGATGGTTTTCACCAAATGCAGAAAGCTGTAGGCAGCAATGTTGGTGATGCCCGGTGTTTTCGAGCGCCAGGGTTTGCCGGAGCCGATAAACGGGGTCAAACCTTCCATGGAGGCGGAGATAAACAGCGATACCTGTTCTCTTTCGTCATCACTCAGCCCCGGATTAATCAGTCCAACCAACTCGTTAATGTCCAACCGCGCTTTGTGATACAGCTCGTTCATCCGCTCCGCCGCCGTCTCGTCATGGTTGGCCATGGCCCAGAGCTCAGGGAAGAAGTTAGTGGTTTCCGGGGTGTTTAAATCTTCAATGATCAATCGGATGACAGCGACGAACTGATCCTCGGGAGCGGTGCCGGCCTCGGTTCGAACGTTTTCGAAATCCTGCAGGTAGCCTACGATGACGTGGTCGAGCAGATTGGCGATCAGGTCTTTCTTGGTCGGGTAGTAGTAGTGCAGGTTGCCCACCGTAATTCCAACGGCAGTGGCAATTTTGCGCATGCTCAAGCCGGCGTAGCCGTTGGTGATGAGTATGTCTCTGGAGGCCTCCAGAATCTGCAGGATTCTTTCCTGGCCCTTAACGTAGGTGCCGGTTCCGGGGCGGTGCAGCTGCTCTAGTTTTTTCATAGAGTACATCCAAGAAGCACATTGGGGGACTGTAAACCGAGTGTGCCCAATTTAGGACGACCGGTCAAATTTTATAATCAACTGAAAAACCGGGTATTCGGCTAAATAACAAAATGATCTAGTTTTTTTCAAATTTAGGACGGTAGATCTATTTTCAAGGCAAGGCTCCTCTGCTAGCATGATTAAGAAATAGATCGACCGTCCTATAAATTTAATCGATCTTATAAATCGACTTAAAAAGCCACGTTTAGCATAACGGAGAGATAACGATGAGCGATGCTTCACTGAGCCCTGAACTGCAACAGGAAATCGACAGCATTTACGAAGTGGCCCAAAGGGCCGCACAGGAGTTCAGCCACTTCCGGCTTGAACAGGTTCAGGCCATCGTGGACCGGGTCGCGGCTGCGGCGGGTGATAAGGCCGAATACTACGCCGACTGGGCAGTACGCGAAACGGGTTATGGGGATGTGCAGGCCAAAGTGGCCAAAAACCTGGCGACCTCTGTGGATCTGCTCAAAACCTACAATATTGCCGACTATATCGAACCTTCCATCGATGCGGAAAAGAAGATGTTCCGCATTCCCAAGCCTGCTGGCGTGGTGCTGGCGCCCATGCCCTGCACCAACCCCATTATGACCGTTAATTTTAAAGTTTTGGCCAATCTGATTGCCCGCAACGCGGTGATTCTGTGTCCGCATCCGGCGGCCAAGGAGTGTTCCGTACACGCCGCGGAATTCCTGGCCGAAGTGGCCGAATGCATGGGCGCTCCCAAGGGATGTGTGCAGATTATCCGCGAACCCAATATCGAACTGGTGAATGTTCTGATGCGTGATCCGCGTACCAGTCTGATTATGGCCACCGGTGGAGCCGCGCTCGTACACGCCGCCTACAGTTCCGGCAATCCTGCGGTAGGTGTCGGTGCCGCCAACGTCCCCTGTTATGTTCACGAGAGTGCCGACATTGAACAGGCCGGTGCCAAAGCAGTGATCGGTAACAGTTTTGATAATTCTCTGCCTTGTACCAGCGAGTCTGTGGTATTGGCAGATCGCAAAATCTCCGATCAGCTTAAGCAGGCAATTATTGCCGGCGGTGGCCTTTTTGTTGATGGTGAGGATGCCCAAAAGTTGCGTGACTTTTTGTTCCCCAATGGCGTTGGTAATCCTGCCGCACTGGGCAAGAGCCCACAGTGGATGGGTGACGCCGCCGGCGTTGCGATTGCGGAAGGTGTTAAATCCATTGTCTTTGAAATCGATCGTATCAGCCACGATGAGCCGGTGAGCAAAGAGAAAATGTTCCCGGTAATGGGCTTTATGACCGTCGATGGAGGCATTGAGGGCGGCGTAAAAACCGCACTGGATATGCTCGATCTGATGGGCAAGGGACACTCGGCCGTAATCCATGCCAATGATGCCGATGTGGTCGCACGTTATACCTCTGCGCTGCCCGTCTGTCGCATTGCCGTCAACTCACCGGGTATGACCGGCAACGCCGGCCTGACCACAGCTCTGGCGGAAACTGGAATGGTCGGTACCGGCTTCTTTGGTGGCAGCTCTTCCGACGAAAATATCGGGCCTCAACATTTGATTCAGCACACCTATGTGGCTTACGACTCTGATCCCTCCATTCAGATGGGTGGCATTGAGTCTGCTCTCGCAAGCTAAGTCTGTCAGACGGCACTGCCTGCCGGTGAAATTGCCGGCAGGCAGCCGGGATGTGATTGAAGAAAATGGGAGAACGATAGTGGTAAAAAGTTTGAACTCGGTTGTACGGCGCCTGGTGGCACCGGTGGGTCTGTGGACGGCAACCATGTTGGCTCCGCTGTATGCGACAGCGGAAATCAATGCCGGAGAGGAGTTGTTGCGCAACCGCTGTATGGGTTGTCATGTGCCTGAACAGAATGAGCCTTTGCAGCTCAGTCGCATCAGCCATCAGCGTAAGACGCCCGAGGGCTGGCTGATGAGTATCGCCCGCATGCAAATGGTACACGGTGCGCAGATTACCTCAGACGAGCGTCGCACCCTGGTCAAGTTCCTCGCGGACACCCAGGGCCTGACGCCGCAGGAGAGTGCGCCCTATCGCTATATTCTGGAGCGTCGTCTCAATCACATCGAAGACAAACAACCGCAACTGGCCGAAATGTGTGCCCGCTGTCACTCCGAAGCGCGGGTCGGATTGCAACGTCGGGATGCCGGTGAATGGGAACACTTGGTGAATTTTCATCTGGGCCAATGGCCCAGCATTGAATATTCCGCCATGGGTCGCGATCGAGATTGGCTGGGCCTGGCCCTGAATGAGGTGGTTCCGTTTCTGGATAAAAACTACGGCCTGCAAAAAGATCACTGGCAGCAATGGTTGGATTCCGAAAAAGCCTCTCCAATCGGCGAGTGGCGATTGGTGGGCAGCATGCCCGGTCGAGGTGACTTTCACGGTGTCATGAAGGTGATTGCCGACGGCGAAGATCGCTATCGCCTTAATTTGACCGGCAAGTTTGCGGATGGTAAATCACTGCGTGGTAAAGGTCAGGCGCTGGTCTACAGTGGTTACGAATGGCGCGCCGATATCACTTTGGGCAAAGAGAAATTCCAGCAGGTGCTGGCAATGAACCCACAGGGTGATCGCTTCGAAGGCCGCATGTTTCTGAAACAGCAGGAAACCCTTGGTGTAAATCTGACGGCGTCACGCGCTGACAAGCCAAGTCTGTTGGCGGTGAGCCCGGCGTTTATCGAAGCAGGCAAGTCTCAGCAAATTTCTGTACGCGGTACTCAATTGAGTGGCGATGTATCTTTAGGGCCGGGTATCGAAGTTCTGAAGGTTCTCAAGCGCGGTAAAAACGAGATTCGTCTGAAAGTACGTGCTCGCAAAGGACTTGAGACCCAGGCGCTGGATGTGCGCGTGGGTGAGCAGAATCTGGCCGGTGGTCTGCGAGTGTATGACCGCATTGATTCTCTGCAGGTGTCACCCGCCTATGCGGTGGCTCGTGTTGGCGACGGTGGTGGCAGTCAGGAGAAAGTGAAAGCGGCGTTTGAAGCCCGCGCCTACGGCGCCGGTGAAGACGGTGTGAATGGCACCGCGGACGATATTTATATCGGCACTATGCCGGCAAACTGGAGCCTGGCTCCCTTCGATCAGCAGGCCATTGAAGACCGCGATCTGGATTTCGTTGGCAAAATTGATCGCCGCACCGGTGTGTTTACACCCGCTGCCGCCGGTCCCAACAGCAAGCGCAAATACGGCACTAACAATGCCGGTCGTATGAGTGTGATTGCATCGGTAGGTCAAGGTGACAACAAACAGGAAGCCAAGGCCGAACTGATTGTGACCGTGCAACGCTGGAACAATCCTCCGATTCGCTGATAGAGGTTGGGATATGAACTCCGTAGTTAAAATCATTCCGCAAAACAGCCACCGCTTTCGAGACGGTGAACGTGAAATGCTGTTCCACGTGCCGACATCCAGCGTCTTTGAGCTGGACCAGGCGTCCTCGGCGGCGCTGGAGTCGCCAAACGCCAGCGACGTGGATGAGGCCCTGTTGGACGATTTCCAGGCTCTGCAAATTGTCGGGCGGGACTCCAGTGAAAAGTCGACCATACCCGATATCGGAGACTTACCGCTGGCAACCCTGGTGCTCAATGTGAACACGGGCTGTAACCTGAGCTGCAGCTATTGCTACAAGGAAGATCTGGATACGCCCGCCAACAGCCAGCGCATGAGTTTCGACACCGCCAAGGGTTCCATTGAAATGCTGATTGCGGAGTCGCCCGACCAGCCGCGCTATAATCTGGTGTTTTTTGGCGGTGAGCCGCTCACCAATATGCCACTGATCAAAGAGGTTGTCGCCTACGCCGAGCATCGCTTTGAGTCGCTTGGCAAACCGGTGGACTTTTCTCTGACGACCAACGCCACCATGCTGACGCCGGAAATTGTCGATTTCTTCCAGCAGCATCGCATCGGTGTGGCCATTAGTATGGACGGGCCGGAAACCATCCATAACAAAAATCGCATTACCGTCGGTGGGCAGGGCACTTATCATGTGGTTCGCCGCAAAGTGGATTATTTGCTGCAAAACTACAACGCTCGTCCTGTGGGTGCGCGGGTAACCCTGACCAAAGGCACCACCGATATCGAAGCCATTTGGGATCACCTCAAAAACGAAGTGGGATTTGATGAGGTAGGGTTTGCGCCGGTGACGTCAGGCGATGTCAGTGACTATAACCTGCCCGAAGACGAGCTGCAGCAGGTGTTCGATAATATGAAGGCGCTGGGGCAGCGTTACATCGATGCCGCCTGCAACAACATCAATATCGGCTTTTCCAATTTTCATCAGATTCTGACCGATATTCACGAGGGCACAAAAAAGGCGCTGCCCTGTGGTGCAGGCGTGGGCATGGTGGCGATCGACCATGCCGGTGGCGTTAACCTCTGCCACCGTTTTACGGGTTCTGATTTGCCACTGTTCGGCTCTGTATCCTCTGGTCTCGATACGGACGGTCTCAAGGCGTTCTTGTCCGAGCGCCTGGATCGTGCGGACAAAGGTTGCAACACCTGCTGGATTCGGAATCTTTGTTCCGGTGGCTGCTATCACGAAAGCTACGCCCGCTATAACGATCCGCAGCAACCCACTTATCACTACTGTGACCTGATGCGCGACTGGATCGACTTCGCGCTGCAGGGCTATGCGCGCATCATGCGCGAAAATCCGGAATTTATCGCTCGGGTCATTGCCCCCCGGCGAGGCACCCAGTAAGGAGATTTGCCATGAAACACCTTAAACCCATCAACAGCAAAGCCCATCAGGTTACCGCGGCCCGTAAAGAGGACACCCTCGAAGAAGTCGTCGCCATGCAGACCGTCGTAGGCTGCACCGGTACCACCGATCCGGGTTGGGAAGTGGATGCCTTTGGTGGCGTGGCCGGGCTCTGCCAGCCGATGGAATCCGATTTGTACGGTTGCGCCGATCCCTGCTGGTGGCCTGCACAGGTGCCCGATGTGATGAACACCTATCCGGACTGGGATAAGGGGGCGGATTCTGCCGGTAGCGACTGGCGCAAGCTGGGCGAAGTCTTCCCCAGCGACAAATAAGCAAATAACACAATGACATTATAAAAGATGGTGAGAGAGACTATGTTGATGCGATGGATGTTCACTGCCGCACTGGCCCTGAGTGGTATTGGCGGGAGCCTGCAGGTCGCGGCGGCCGATGAGCGGGATTACATGGTGGTGGTGAATCGACCCAATAACCTACACGTCATCGACCTGGCCAAGGAGCAACTGGAACGCAGTTGTACGCTGCCGGGCGATTCGGCGCCGGGCACCGTGGCCATGTCGCCGGATAATCGTATTGCCTACGTCTTGGCGGGTCGGTTTGGAAAAATCTGGGGTGTGGATATCAGTAACTGCGAGCTCACCTTCTCGGCCGAGCTTTCTTACGACAATGTACGGGTGAAAAGTCTGGCGTCGCTGGCAGTCAGTCCGGATGGCAAGGAGATTTACACCATCCACAACCCCACTCGGATTATGAACGATCACTATAAAGTGCTGGACAGCCAATTTGCGGTTTATCACGCGGGTGATGGTCTCGATGCCAAACCACAGCGTTTGTACCCGGTCCCCCGTCAGATCAATATCATGCAGACCGGCGACAACGGCATGGTGTATATGTCCGGCGCGGACGTCTATGCGATGGATCCCAAGAGCGGTGATCTGAGCGTTGCTATTGCCAGTCGTTCCGGTGTTCGTCCCGGCTACGGCCAGCCGGATATTCTTACTGTGTGGCCCATCGGCCGTGTCAGCAATGAATTTATTCGTATGTATTCCGTGGCCAAGTATGGCGATGTTGAAAAGAGCCCGGAGGCAACTGAGTACTTCTGGGGATATGAACGGGTTGATCTCACTACTGGCGAGACAGCGGTTGAGGATTTTGCACCATTGGAACAGGTATTGTTCACCGGTATGCACCGCCCCGGCCACCCCAATGAGTTCTATGCGGTGTTAACCCAGCTCAAGCGTCACGACGTTAAGGCCAAAAAAGTGATCAAGAGTATTGATCTGGAGCGTACTTACTACTGCATTAACTTTTCCACGGATGGCAGCAAGCTGTACCTGGCGGGAACCTATAACGATATTGCGGTTTATAACGCGGAGACTCTGGAAAAGCTGGGCAATATTCATTTGCCCGGCGGCGATATGTCCATGGCGACCAGTCAGGTGTTTTCCGCACCGGTCTCTCGATTAGCCAGTAACTGATAGTTTGTTTAATAACAAAAACCAATACCCAAAAAACACTTTGTTGAGAGGAGAGAGTGTTATCAAAACGATAAATCCAACCCGTAAAGTTTTTACTCCGCTGTTGTTGTCCGCCGCAGTTGCTGCCGGTGGTGCCAGCGCCTCGGTGCTAGAGGAGGTTGTGGTTACGGCACAAAAACGCGAGCAAAGCATGCAGGACGTAGGTATCGCCGTAACGGCGTTCACCGGTGATCAGCTCAAGCAACTCGGCTACTCCAATGCTCAGCAGGTGACGGCCATGTCGCCGGGTGTGACCACCATTCAGCCCAACGGGCCGTCTTCCTACTTCGTTAGCGTTCGTGGTGTGGGCCAGAACGATTTCTCCGGAGACCACCAGGAATCCCCTGTAGCGATCTATATTGATGAGGCCTATGTGAGTGCGGCGTCCGGTGCCGGTTTCCAGCTGTTTGATATCGAACGCACGGAAGTCTTGCGTGGCCCCCAGGGTACACTGTTTGGTCGCAACGCCACCGGCGGTCTGGTGCACTATGTAACCCGTAAGCCCACCGAGGATTTTGAAGCCTACGCCGAAGCAAAAATCGGCCGCTTTAATAAACGCACAGTCGAAGGAGCCGTCAGTGGTGGTCTGGCCGATGGGGTTGCCGGTCGTTTCTCGTTTGTTCGCAATGAGCACGACGGTTTCGTAAAAAACAATATCGGCAAGGATTTGAGCAACGGCGATGATTGGGCAGTACGTGCACAGCTGCTGTTTGATCTGGGCGACAACGGTGAGTGGCTGCTGAGTGCCCGAGCCGGTGAGCAGGATATCGATGCCGGTTTCTTTGAGCACAGCTCGGCACGAGTGAACCCGGAAACCGGTCTGGGTGAAGACTTTAACGGCCCTGACCTGGTGGGCGACGGTGGTTCTGACCAGACACCCTGGCAGGAGCCCGACGATGGTGTGCACCGAGGTTCCTATAACTTTATCGGTCATAACAAGATTGAATCCCAGGGGGTGACCAGCAACTTCCAGTGGAGTTTTGAAAACTTTGATTTTGTCGCAATCACCGATTTCTGGCACCTGGAAAAGGACTACGTGGAAGACTCGGACGCAAGCCCGGCGGAGTTTTTTAATTTCTATCTGCGCAGTGACCTCGATCAGTTTTCTCAGGAATTTCGTATCAGCGGCGACAGCGACAACCTGCGTTGGGTAGCCGGTGTGTTCTACCTGAATATCGACGGTGAATTTGGCAATGGCGGTTATGCCGAGAACTTCTTCTCTGCCGCACTTGGGGTTCCGTTGCAGGGCACCGGTGCGGGGCTGGACAATCCGTTCGAAACTGAGACGGATTCCTATGCCATCTTTGGCCAGTTGGAATTTGATATTACTCCCAACCTGACGGCGATCGCCGGATTGCGTTGGTCCCGTGAAGAGAAAACCACGGAGTATCATTCATCATTGGTGAGTTTTGATTCGCCGGAAAATCTCAACGTTATTGATCCCGATCCCCTGGGACTGGGTGGTACCTATTTCAGTTTCAGTAAGGCGGGAGCCACGAGCTCCGGCATGGATGTTTCCGGTGGTGCCTTCAGCCCTGATTGGGCAGAAATCGACGACGATCTCCTCACCGCGAAGCTGGAATTGGATTGGCGTGTCGGAGAAGATACCCTGCTTTATGCCAGTTTTAACCGTGGCATCAAGGCGGGTGGTTTTAACGCACCGCTGGACTCCACCGATCTGATTGATGGTGATCCGTCCAATGGTGGTCCCGAAGAAATGAAGTTCGATGAAGAGGTGCTGAACGCCTACGAAATCGGTTTTAAAACCACATTGTTTGATGGCTTGGCCCGTTTGAACGGTGCGGCCTATTACTATGACTACAATGACTACCAGGCTTTCCGTTTGGAGGGGCTGACTCAATATGTTTTTAACACCGATGCCGAGGTTAAAGGCTGGGAGCTGGAGCTGCAGGCCACGCCTGTCGAAGGTCTCGATGTATTGTTGGGCGTCGGCTATATCGACAACGTAGTGGAAGATGCCTACCAGTTGCCTTCCGGGGAGCTGGTGGATCGCACGGCGGTATTGACACCGGAGTGGAACCTGAACGGCCTGGTACGTTACGAGTGGCCGGTAGGCGCCGGCATGGTGGCGGTACAGGCCGATTTCACTTATATGGATGATCACTACTTCCAGTTGAAGAACTCGCCGGTGGGTGCTGAGGACGCTTATACCTTATCCAACGCTCGTGTTTCTTATACCAGTGAGGACGATACCTGGGTAGTGGCGGCATTTGTGAATAACCTGACCGACGAAGAGTACCGTACGATGGTATTTGACCTGGCTGGTACCCCGGCTGAGGGTGGCTTTGGTATGGCGGAAAACTATTACGGGGCGCCGCGTTGGTGGGGTGTCAGCTTTTCCTATAACTGGAATTAAGTGTTGTTCTGCGACGATTTAACCATCGTCGTATTTTTGTCAACCTCCCTTACTTGCCCCGCATTCGCGGGGCGTTTTTTTATTTGAAGTTACAGAAAAAACGGATGTTGATTGAATTTCGGCTTTAGTGGCAATGTCTCTTTAGTGCCATAACCGGAAGTTCATAATCCTGGTTCAGGGCACCATGGGCCTTCGATGATGTCCGCAACGGCCGCACGACGTAGGGTGGATTAGAAGCGCTTTGCGCTTCGTAATCCACCGATCCGCCGAAGGTTTAAATTGGTGGCGGCCGTGTATAAATCACCTGTTGCAGGAACATTCAAGGGTGTTAAAAACCGGGCCGCAGCCAACGAACATCTCCGGCAGAACCGGCGGATTACGGCGCAAGCGCCTAATCCGCCCTACGCATAAACAACGCCGTCAGAGTACCAATCCTGCGAGTTTCTAAGACCGGTTATGGCACTAAACGGCTATGTTAAACGATACTGTCTCAACCATGCGTAAGCTTGTTTCACTTCTTGCAATGGGCATTGCAGCTGTTGCGCAGCGGTCTCGGGCGTAATCTTTTTGGATTTCAATAATTCCAACAACGGAACCAGAGGCACTCCATTGACCTGCCAAACCCCCAGGGGCTGGTCCGCCGTCACCACAACCGGCTGTGAATCAATCATCCCCTCCAGAATCACCGGTCGTGTTTCAATCCGCGCCGGTTTTGACAGTGGTTCCGGGTGTGCAGGTTCCAGATCCGGCCAGTCGCGCCGCTGTTGCCAGAAGCGTTGTTGCGGCCAATGAGTCTCTTGCTGATAAAAATCCCGCCCCACCCGCGCCAGTTGTCCGTAACGTTGTTCTATACGACGGCGATAAAAGTCGGCGGCCAGTTGCAGCCGTTCAGGCTTCTGTCGCAGAGTGTGAATCACGGCAATCGCTGTCATCGCGCCGCTCAAGGATTCGAAAATTCCGTGGCCCGAGAGTGGGTCAGGTGCCAGTGCCGCATCACCCACGCGCAGATAATTCTCTTGCACCAGATCGCTGTGTAACGTCATGCCTGCACCACAGGCTCTGACTTCACCGGCAGGAGTGCCCTGGCGGATCCAGTTACGTGCAGCGGAGAACCCGTTCAGGAGTTGGTCGTATCTTTGTTGAAGGGATAAGCCCTGTGTTTGAGTTTCGTCTTTGAGCTTCGCTGCCGTCATTATCTGCAGTACGGCGTTGCCCTCGGCATCACAAATGTACCAGCCCCAGCCTTGGGCAAAGGTGGCCAGGTGACTGGCGCTACTGTTCGGCGGCAAACGCCAGGGGCGGGACATGGCCAGTGCCGCGGGGCCGAGGCTGGCTCTGGAGCCATGAGCCGGTGCGCCGCGACCCCGGGCTTCAACAAAAAAGCGAGCGCGCTGAGCTTGCCGCCCGCCTTCCTGTTCGATCTTTAGTGTCCAGTGATCGGAGTCTCTATGGTTTTTTACCATTTTACCGGCAATAAGGGTTACGCCTGCGGCTATGGCGTCTTCCAATAATGCGGCATCGAAACGAGGGCGGTTAAGCACAAATTCGCGATTACGGGAAGTTTCTTCACCATTCCAGACGATGTGTCTGGCCACCTGTTCTCCGGCTGCGTCGACGGCATGGTGACAGTGCAATTGTTGCAGCGCAGACAGTGTGTGATGTGAGATACCTTCGATCGACAGGCGACGACGAGGCTGGTGAATCAAAACAACGCGATAACCCAAACGGCTAAGACCAATTGCTGTGGCGCTGCCGGCGGGACCGGCGCCAATAACGGCGATATCATAACTTGCTTCGTTCACTACGCTGCTCTTGCTTCCGTCGCCTGAGAGCCTCGAGTGTAACCCACTGGCAATCTGCAATAAACCGAAGGCTCAAGTCAAACAGGACCAAAGCGCCAGTACACCGTAGGAGCGCCAGGGCGCCCAGTCATCGGCTCGCCGTGCCAGGGATTTCTTGTCCAGGTCCTCGCCGAGCTGCTTGAGCGCGTTAACCACGCCAAGATCGGTATGCAACCAGATATCCGGTTGAAACGCGGCACGCATCATCAGGTAGTCAACCGTCCAGGGGCCTATGCCATTGATCGCCAGTAGCGATTTGCGCAGTGTTTGCAAGTCTTCGCGGTTAGCCAGTGAACCCGCCTGCAGCTGTAGCGTTTCTTCGAGCTGTGCCTGCGCCACCCGTTTCAATGTGTCGATTCGTCGACCTGTCAGACCTAAACCGCCAAGGTCTGCATTGGCCAACGCCTCGGCGTCGGGGAAAAAGTAAACTTCTTCACCGGCAAGTTGATGGCTGGAACCGCATCGCTGCAGCAATCGCCGGGTCAGTGTGCGGGCGGCTTTCACGGATACCTGCTGGCCAATAATCGCCCGCACCAGATATTCAAATCCATCCCAGGCGCCGGGCAGTGCGATACGGGCTTCCTCGGCGATAATCTTGTTCAGCAGCGGATCTGAACGCAGATGCTCGGCTATAACGCGATGGTTGCTGTTAAGGTCCAGTACTCGGCGGCAGTGGGCGATCAGGGCGGGCAGTTGTGTCGCACTGGCACCAACAATACTCAGGCGTATGCGCTGTTTGCGAGGCAGCTTTTCGCAGCGAATTTGCATCGGAGTGCTGTCAAACATCAGGCTGCGGACGAAACTGTTTTCAGCGGCGCTTTCAAAGGGTTCTATGGCCCGTTGTCGGTAGAAGCCAAAAACCTGCCGCCAGGGGTAATCGGCAGCATGGGGCAGATCGATCACAATTTCTGTGCTATCCGAGCTGGCAGCCCGCTGCTGACGACGCACCTCGGAGGGTGTCTGATGATAAAACTCCCGGAACTGGTGATTGAAGCGACGAATGCTGTTGTATCCGGCGGCCAGGGCGACCTGGGTAATGCCGAGATTGGATTCGCACAACAGCTGCCGAGCCAAAAGCAGCCTGCGGGTTTGCGCTACCTGGTTGGGTGACACGCCCAGGCTCTGCTGAAACAGCCGTCGCAACTGACGTTCGCCCAACCCCACTTTTTCTGCCAGGTGCTGGCAGTCGCTTTGATCGAGAAAGCCCTGCTCGATGGCGTCCATGGCCTGCTGCAGGCGTTCATCGGGCCACTGTTGATGACGGGGTGGGGAATATTCAGGTCTGCAGCGCCGGCAGGGTCTAAAACCCTGTTCAAGGGCCTGGGCCGGTGTCAACAGATAGCGGATGTTGTCTTCACGGGGCAGGCGCGCGGGGCAGATCGGGCGACAGAAAATACCCGTGGTGAGCACGCCGACAAAAAACTGGCCGTCGAAGCGGGGGTCCCGCGCCAGTCGGGCCTGCCGCCACTGGCCGGGAATTTCTGAGGGTTGTGGGTACTGCATGCCATCGCCTGTGAAGTTCATAATGTGCTCATTAAAAACATCACCAGACTAGCAAGCAGGAGGGCGTGAGACTAGCCGAATTCGGTCACGCTGCTTTCAGCGATCTCCACCTCTGCTCGGGGCGATGACTGAGATTTCGCCTTGCCAATCGAGTGTTTGGGCAATTCTCCAAAAAAGCGTTTGTAATCCCGCGAAAACTGGCCCATGTGCCAAAAGCCCAGATGCCTGGCCTGTTCACTCACCACACCGCGCCCCAGGCTCGATGCTCGCAGATTGCGCCGTACCGCTTGCAGGCGCCGGGCCTGAATGTATTGCTTGGGTGTCATCTGGCAGTAGCGCTGGAACAGTTGCTGGGCATAGCGAGTGGTGATGCCGACACCATCAGCCAGCTCCTGAATACTCGGTGGGGCATCCAGATGCTGGTCGATGCGAGTCATCATCTGTCCAATCAGGCTTTGCGCAACGGCTATCTGCGCATTGCTGCCCCCCTGGCCGTCCGCGCAGAGAATCCGGATCACTTCCGGTAGCAGGCGGTAGTGAAAGAAGTGAGTGACACCGTCGTTGCCGAGAACCGGGTCCACCTGAAAACGACTCAACTGGGTAGCCAGATGGCGCATGCAGTTGCGCAGCCGTTCTGCGGCCGGTGCCGGCATCGCAAAGGTCCGACAGCCTCGCCACAGTTGTAACGCATCCAGATCCAGCTTCATGCTGTCTGCCGTAAGTGCCAGTGTGTCGTAGGAGGCACTAAAGGTGTAGGCATGAAAATCCTGGTGGCTGACAAGATCAATCTCAGAGCCTTCGGGTACACAGCAGAGCGTGTCTGTGGAGGTGGGATTGCCATAGAGCAGGTATTGGTCCCTGCGTTTTTCGGTGACCAGAAAGGATATTCCCGGGCGCTTCGCCAGGGCCAGTTGAGCGCTGACGGCCTGATGGCTGAATTTAAGATACGAGAGGTCGGAATTGACATAGGCGCTTTTGTTCACCTGAGTGCCGCCCGCCTGGAGTTGTTCAACTTCCAGGTCCCAGTCGATCAGCGTCTGGCGATATTCATCAATGTCGCTGAAGCTGCCACTGGCGACCAGAGGAGTATTCTGGAGGTCGTCCGTTCTTACTTGATTCATGGGTTCCCTGTCCCGCAGGTCCTAATAAGATTTCAAAACAATTCGATGTCGTTGTGCTCGACTTTTTCCGGCAACCGGATCTCACCCTGTTCTATCAAATGGTCAAAGCTCACCACCTGATTACGACCATTGTGTTTGGCGTAATACAGCGCTTCGTCAGCATCACCGATAATATCGGCCGCCGTCTGCTGGTTTGCCACTTCCACAAATCCCACGCTGATGGTGACGCGGTCGAGCTGAGAAAAGCGATGCTGCTCGATGCTCTCCCGTAGCCGTTCAAAGGCACTGCGGGCATCCTCTCGGGTTGCTGAGTGAATAATCACCACAAATTCCTCTCCGCCGTAGCGAAACACCAGATCACTTTGGCGGAAAAAATTCTCGGCCAGCAATCGGGAAACGAGAACCAGAATTTCATCACCGAACAAATGACCGAATCGATCATTGATGGACTTGAAGTGGTCGATATCAATAACACCCACAAAGGGCAGCAGCTTGCCGCTTCTCTGACGCCGATCATTGCTTTCCCCGGCCATGGTAATCGGCGACGAATTGCCACTGACAAGAATCTTCGTCAGTTCTCTGTCGAGCGTCTCGCGGTTGAACAGCCCCGTGAGCTTATCCCGTTGAGTCTTCTCGATCAGCGTCAGATAGTTGGCATAGACCTTGAGAATGCCATGAACCAGCCGTTGTTCGGTCGTCGATGGCCTGGGGCCGGTATGGATGAGTACCGCGAATATTTCATCTTCGGCATCAAACGCGGGGTAGATACTGTCCAGCAGCTCGGGGTCCTGTTGGTGGGGAACCGACAGCACACACCCGGTCTCCAACACCTTTTCGAACGCTGCACTTGAGGGCATGGATATATTATCGCCGTTCGGCAGACTGTCGATGACACCGTGCCGGCAAAAGGCCAGCAAGTGGATGTCAATACTATTGTCCTCTTTCTCGACTCGATACAGACGCGTGGTATTGCCTTCCAGAAGATCATCAACTGACTTAAGCAGGCTCTTTTCCACAATGTGCCGGTCGTGGTAACGGGTGATTTCAGCGAGGCTGTCGACAATTCGGATGGTGGCGTGAGTTTTGGGAGACATCTGTTTTACTTCGACTCAGGTGCGCTATCGGCGGCTTTGTTACAAGTATAGTCGCAATACGGCACTTATCTGAAGCATGAAGTATAAGCCGACGGCATCTTAGGGCAAGAAACCACTGCTATTCGAGATTCGGTAATCGAATTTTGCGATTTCAGGCGTTGATTTGAATTATAAGTGAACATATGTCCGTAAATTGGGCCTGCTTGAGATGACAACACCGGACTGCTAAGGTTGTTGCGCTCCTCACAGAACCGGTTATATGCCTACTCAGCCTCTAGATAACACATTGTCTCCGCGCAAAGCGCCCAGCCAGGCCAGGGCCCGGGCAACGGTTGAACGCATCCTGACTGGCGCCCGCCAACTGCTGCGTGAACGGGGTGCGGATGCCGTTAACACCCGGGCGATTGCCGAGGTGTCCGGTGTTCGCACAGGTTCGATCTATCAGTATTTTCCCAACAAAGAAGCGATTCTTTACGAACTCTATGGCCGTCGCATACAACAGACGGTTGAGGCTATTGAGCGCAAGCTGCCGCCCGAGCGACTGAACCAGCTGGCTTTTGGCCAGTCCTGGGTTGAACTCAAGCGAGCCATTCGCTCCGTGGGTTGGGGCAGCGAAGAAGATGTGGCCCTGGACAAGGCCATGGGAGAGGATCCCGAGT
The DNA here is from genome assembly GCF_011683955.1 of Pseudomaricurvus alkylphenolicus. GTDB lineage: Bacteria > Pseudomonadota > Gammaproteobacteria > Pseudomonadales > Cellvibrionaceae > Pseudomaricurvus > Pseudomaricurvus alkylphenolicus. Next base: position 595,301 of record NZ_JAAQPI010000003.1, on the reverse strand, counting down.
TGCGCAAGGCGGTGGCACCGGTGTTGGACCAACTGTTCATCTGCCTCTGCCGCATCATGCGGCATTACGGCTCCACCTGGCCCGACCAGCCTCTGATGGATCTGGCGGAGTATCTCTTCTGTATAAACCACTTCGGTTATGCCACCCGCATTCGTCAGCAAGGTGCCAAGGCGGAGCTTACCCGCCAGTTGACGGAAGAGTTGGAGCGTTACCTGGCGGAAAAGGCCATTAATACTCCCTACGAGCCCCCTGAGTCAGTTTGACAAGCCGCCACCTGAGACCTAAGCTGCGCTTCCAGAGGGTTGGGAAGACCGGTGTAAATCCGGCGCTGCCCCCGCAACGGTAAGCCTCAGTGCTGCTCAAACGAGTAGCTGCGGCCAGCCCGACACCAATCCACGCCGGGGTGCCTGGTATTCCTTCAAGGAGTACTAGAGGCACCTGCGAAATACATCACTGACGAGCTGGCGGAGGGCCGGCGGCGGTAGCCACAAGCACGCGCTGTTGCGCGTGCCCGCTCGCTGTAGTCCTCTCTCAAACCGTCCGATTGCCAGGAGACATAACGGTATGAGTGAACAAGATACTTCACAGCAGGACAAGAAAAACCAGAAACACAAAGCTGCCATGGAAAAACAAAAGGCCAAGGTGGATGCCCGCATTGAGGAGGCTTCCACCGAGCGTGGCGTGGCCCTGCTGCTGACTGGCAACGGCAAGGGCAAGTCCAGTTCGGCATTTGGCATCGTCATGCGTGCTTTGGGGTACGGCCAGAAGGTGGGTGTGGTTCAGTTTATCAAGGGCCAGCAACTCTCCGGTGAGGAGATGTACATCAAAGATCATTGCCCGCAAGTGGACTTTCACCAGATGGGTACTGGCTTTACCTGGAATACCCAGGACCGCAGTGGGGATATTGCGGCGGCGGAAAAAACCTGGGCTATCGCTGAGCCCATGCTCAAGGATGGCAGCTATGATGTGGTGGTACTGGACGAGTTGACCTATATGCTCGCCTACAAATACCTGGACGAGGACACGGTCCTCAATGCCCTCAAGAACCGCCCGGTTGAGCAAAGCGTGGTGGTCACCGGCCGGGGTGGCGGCTCTGCCCTGCAAGATATTATGGATACCGTGTCTGAGGTCAAAGAAGTGAAACATGCGTTTAAGGCCGGCATCAAGGCTCGCCAGGGTGTGGACCTCTAAAACGGACGGAGGGCTTGTGGAGCCCTCCAATCTTGGTTATCTTCAAGCCTTCGGCGTGTAGCGCAGCCTGGTAGCGCACTTCGTTCGGGACGAAGGGGTCGGAGGTTCGAATCCTCTCACGCCGACCAGTTCGATTCAGATCCAACCTGAACAGTCCCCGAATATAGGGTGACCGTCAGCGGCCATCCGGTTTTACAAAAAGCAATACGTGCCGTGGCAAGGTTTTGCGTGTCTTTTTTTTCAATCACAAGCTGTTCCCCGTGGCTTATGTGATCCGGTTGACAAATTTCTCTGTCAAAAACTCCTAGACTTTGCCCGACGATCCAAGCCGGGCAATGCAGGAGGCAGTATGCAAACTTACAAGCGCTGGTTATCCCAGTGGTTGGGATTTCTGACCCTATTAGTGGCAAGCTTTTCCTCGGGAGCGCTGGCAGATGCTTTGCCGCTGACCCTGTTGGATGCGGACAGTGGTGAACCGCTGGTGGGCATACAAGTGGTGGCCAAGGAAGTAAAGGCCGATGGCAGCCTCAGTTGGCGCCAGCGCCGTGATACCGGCGAGGGGGGTGTCGCCGAGTTTGATCTGGATTTCTCCAGTGGTCAGAGTTACCTGTTTGAGCTGACCGCGTTTAACGGCTTTCGAGCGCGATTGGGACCTGTCAGTGAGGCCGGGCCTACCGAACTTTCCGTGGGTAACCTGCGCATAGCTGTTCTCGACGGCACCCAAGAGGGTACACCGGCATTCGCAGAGCAAACGGTTAAATTGCAGCGCACAGATGATGAGGGGGTGTTCCGCACCATCGCGTACCTCACCACCAATTCACTTGGGCTGCTGAAACTGGACCTTGCGGAGCATCGCTACCGACTGATGGCCAGGAGCCCGATCTCCGGGCGCTGGAAAGTCTCCGAGGAATTCGATGGTTCTGAAGGTGTCGACTTTACAGTGGGTGAACTGCCTCTGTCCCTACAGGTAACCAATGCCAAGACAGGTACGTCGATTCCCAACGTGGAAGTGGTGGCCAAACGGGTTACCGATGATGGGCTGCACTGGTACGGCAAGCTGCTGACCGATGCGGATGGCCGTATTGAGTGGGAGTTGGAAGGGCTCAATGAAGGGCAGGCTTTCCAGCTCTCTACACGCCATCTGGGGCCATTAAGTTCGATCAAAACTGTCACCGAGTCCGGTGATCTGAATTGGATCATTGGTACTGTCAAACTCCAGCTGCTCAACGGTACTTTGAGTCAGCACCCCGCACTTACCAATCACAGTGTGGTTTTGCAGCGGGAAACGGAAGACGGCTTTCGTTCCATTGCCACTTTGCAATCCGATGAACAGGGGCAAGTGCAATTCGATTTGTTGGAATCTGATGAACCTCAAAATTACCAGCTGCGCTCGGTCAGTCCAACGGATGGCCGTACGAGTTATTACTATCCGTTTAATAATCCCGGTGAACACCGTTTTGTGGTGGGTAATATTCCTCTAACGGTTGCTGTCCAGCACGGTCAGACCGGCGCGCCAATGGCCGGAATCGAAGTGGTATTGCGAGAGCTGCTGGACACTGGAGAATACAAATGGGTGGGTAAGAAAGTTACCGATTCCAACGGCGTTCTGGTTGCCGACTTGCCTCGTTTGGGAAACGGCCAAAAAATATTTCTGAACACCAAACAATTCAACAATAAATGGTCCGTCAGCGAGGCCATTACCGAACCCGGCGAAAGGGATTGGGCAGTGGGCAGCATTCAAGTCCGATTGTTCAATGGTAATGTAACGGACAACAGCGCAGGTAGTGATTCCCCTCTGGAGCCCCTGGCCGAACATCGGCTGGATTTATTGGCACAGAAGGGCAGTGAAACCACACGCATTGCTTCCTACACGAGCGATGAGCAGGGTCTTGTATTGTTGGATCTTCCTCCAAACGTGGAGGCGGATGCATTCCTGGTTTCCGCCAGAAGTGCCTTCGACGGGCGCACCCTGTATCAGCAGCGCATTGATGGTCCCGGCGCCTTCGATCTGGTTGTCGGGCATGCGCCCATGCAGGTCAGTCTGGTACAAGCCGGCAACGGAACCCCTCTGCCAGAGCGGGAGGTTGTGCTGACCCGCCTGGACGAGGAGGGCAAGTACCGTTATCACGCCAAAGCGGTAACGGATGCTGCCGGCCTTGCACAGTTTAGTACCGCAGCATTTGACGGCAACAATTCCTTTCGCTTAAGAGTGCGTGCCTTTAACAACTATACGGCTCACAGCGAATCTTTTACGGAGCCGGAAGATCGGCGCTGGGAACTGGGTAAGTTGGTTGTTCAGGTGCGTGATGGTAGTCAGACAGAGCAACCCCCGTTGGTGGATCACGTGGTTGATCTGCGAGCCTACCAATTAGAAACCGGTGAAAGCCGCTGGGTTGGTCGGGCCACTTCCGATGCTCAGGGCAAGCTCCTGATCGATCCGCCAGCCTTGGGGCAAGGGGAAGTCTACCGATTGAAGTCCAGGGCATTGTCTGATGGACGCTACAAGACCAGCGGTGATCTTGGTGCCGAAGGCAACTTCGAATTTGTGGTCGGGAATCCGCCGGTGCAAGTGCAAGTCGTGGATTTACTCAGCGATGAACCGGTGGTGGAGCAATACGTAAAAGTACAGACGCTCAATGAGGAGCAGCAGTGGCAAAATCTCTTCGCCATCAAAACCAATCCCAATGGTGTGGCCGTATTTGATCTGCCCGGTATTACTGAGGGCAGGCAATTTCGTTTTCGCACCCGCAAGTATGCCGGCTACGCCTATAGCGATGTTGTCACGCAACCCGGCGCCTTGACGCTGGAGGTGGGTGCATTGCCCGTTACCCTGGTAAACCGCGACACTAATTCGGTGCTGTCGAATGTGCGAGTGCAAGCCTACCGCCTGGCCGATGGCGGCTCTCTGGCGTACGAGGCATCGGGTTATACTGACGCTCAAGGCCAAGTGGTTTTTGATCTGCAGCACCTGGGTAGCGCTGCCTATGTTCTAAAAGCGGTTGAACCCTTTGATAATGTCAGCCGGATCTATAGCAGCGGGATTTTTAACGCCGGCCCATACCAGTTTGCCATCGCTCCGGATGATGATCAGGGCATCGACACCCAAGCCCCCAGTATCGAGATAGTGGCGCCGCAGCAACAGCAGATTGCATTGGGCGGGTTCCAGCTGCGTGGTATCGCCAGCGATGATCGCCAACTGGTCAGTATTCAGATTCAAGCTCAGGACAACCTTGGCAATGCGCAGCAACTGACGCTGACGCCGGAAGGTAATGGCGAATGGTCGGTGGATATTCCCGCTGCCTGGCTGGCGCTCAATTCGGAGTTGATCATAACCGCAACCGCCTCCGATCGAATGGGCAACCGCGACAGTGTCAGCGCCACTTACGAGGTGGTGGAGGACGCTACGGCACCGCAATTGGCAGTGACCTCACACCAGAACGGTGACGATGTTCGAGTCTCCGGATTTACGCTTGCTGGTACCGTTACGGATGACATCGGTGTTGCCTCGCTGACGCTGACACTGCAAGACAGCGCTTTGGGAACCGTTCTGGACGAGCAACCGGTGCAGTTGGGGTCAGACCAATGGGCCTATTTTGTCAGTAATGGTCTGGTTGCTGAGAACAGCGATTTGCAATTAGTACTGTTGGCTTTGGACAACAGTGGTAATAGTGCTCAGGTGGAATTGCAACTCAGTACCTTTCGTGCCGATCCGTTGGTGCGCCAGTTACTGCAACGCGGTACCTTTGGCATGACACCGGATTTGGAAACTGAGGTCAACGCCGTGGGCGTCCAAAACTGGCTGGACGCCCAGCTTAATCCGGCCGGCATCGACGATTCTCCGTTGGAGGCACTCATCAGTCAGTTGCCATTGGAAGAGATCGACGACCTGCGTCGCCGCGAGCTGATCTATCAGATATTCAGTGAGCGACAGTTGCAGCAGGTGATGGCCTGGTTTTGGGAAAATCACTTCAGCACCAATTACCGTGCCCACAATAACACGCTCTATGAGGCTGCCGAGAACGATGGATTTCGAGACAACGCCTTGGGGCGCTTTCGTGATCTGCTGGGTATCAGCGCCAAGAGTCCGGCAATGCTGGAATACCTCAACAATGTGCAGAGTCGTGCCAACAACATCAACGAAAACTATGCCCGTGAGTTGATGGAGCTGCACACATTGGGTGTGGATGGCGGTTATACCCAAGAGGATGTAATCGCGCTGGCTCGCATTCTGACGGGCTGGGGCGTAGCTGATGGACAGTTTATGTTCTTCAGCAACAACCATGACTCTGAGGATAAACTGTTCCTGGGGCAGACCATTACCGGTGGTGGCCTGGAAGAGGGGGAGCAGGTTTTGGATCTGCTCAGTCGTCATCCCTCCACGGCACGTTTCGTCTGCGGCAAACTGGTGACTTTCTGGGTTTCCGAAACGTCGCAGCCTGATCTGCAGGGTCAATGCGCCAGCACCTTCCTCGCCACTGATGGAGACATCGCGGCAGTGGTTCGTGTGATTCTGGAATCAGATGCCTTCAGTAGCCCCGATAATCTCGCCACCAAAGTGAAGACACCCCTGGAATTCTATCTGAGCGCCATGCGCGCCTTGGATGTGGACGCAGAGCCGGATGTGGGCATAGAACTCTTGGCAGATCTTGGCATGCCGTTGTTCGCTCGCCCGGCTCCGGACGGTTATTCAGAAGTGGGGGCCGACTGGATTAACGTTGATGCCATGTTGCAACGCACCCGTTTTGCCACGGCGATGGCCTTCGACAATGCCGGTGGTGATTTCGACCTGCATCAGCAGTTGGATCAGCGGGGTATTCGCACCGCAGACGCTATCGTAGGTTATCTCTTTAACCTGCTGTTGAATCACAGTGGCGAACTGGAGCGAGAGCAAGCGCTGGCGATTCTCAACGAAGGCGGAGATTTTGCGATGGGCGCCGAAGATGCACCGCTTAAATTGCAGAGACTATTGGCCCTGTTGATCAGTTACCCTGGATTTCAGTATCAGTAAAGGAGTGCACCACAATGCAACGTAGACAGTTTATCAAGCAGCTCATGTTGTCCGGTGCCGCCCTGGGAGGTCTGGCTTCCGGTACACCGTTTCAGTTGACGCTGCCAAAAGCTTTGGCGGCAGAAGGCAAAACACTGGTGAATATTTTTCAGCGCGGTGGCTGCGACGGACTCAATGTGGTCGTCCCCTATGGTGAGCAACGCTACTACGATTTGCGCCCCACCATTGCTATTGCGCCGCCGGGTGGTGATGGCACTGCGCTGGATCTCAATGGCTTCTTTGGTTTGCATCCGGCCATGGCTGAGCTTCACAATCTGTTCCTGCAGGGGCAGCTGGCATTGCTGCCCGCCACTCACTATCCCGACGCCAGTCGCTCTCATTTTCAATCCCAGCACTATATTGAAAGCGCTATCGCGGAAGACAGCGATACCGGTTGGATGAACCGGCACCTTTCCAGTCTCAATCAGGATGGACTCCTGCGGGCGGTCAGTATCGGTAACGATCTGGTCCAAGCCCTGCGTGGGCGAGCGTCGGTGACGACACTGTCGCGTCTCGACAATGTCGGGTTCGGCGTCAATGGCGAGGAAGAGGCAGCGTTGTTGGCGCGTCTGCAGGAAATCTATCAACATCCGGCCCAGGAGCTAGCCAATCATCAATTGGTGCACTCCGCCGGCCAGCAGTTTATTGCGGACATCGACACGCTCAATGCCATCAACGAAATGCCCTACAGCCCGGCCAATGGTGCCCAATACCCGGCCAACGGTTTCGGTAACCAGTTGATGACACTTGCTCGTATTATCAAGGCCGATGTGGGGCTGGAACTGGCAAATGTCAATATTGGCGGATGGGATACCCACGCCGACCAGGGTGCCGCCGTGGGCCGTCAGGCTAATGGCCTGGCAGCCCTGTCTCAGGGTATCAACGCGTTCTACATGGACATGGGCGATCGCATGGCGGATATCTGCATCATGGTGGGTACCGAGTTTGGTCGCACGCCAGACGAGAATGGCAGTTTTGGCACCGACCACGGTTTTGCCTCTACCTGGATGTTGTTGGGCGGCGGTGTCATCGGTGGTATTTACGGCGATTGGCCGACGTTGGATGAATCCGCCATGGAGCGCGGCCGCTATCTGGCCATGGCCACCGACTATCGTGACATATACGGCGATTTGCTTACCGGGTTCCTGGCCAATAATGATGTATCGGCTGTGGTTCCCGAGCACAACTATTCGCCACTGGGTTTGTTTGGCTGAGCGACCGACATTTCCTGCCAGACGGCATCGGAGAAAAACTGCGCTGGGGTATATAGTCGTGTGTCCCAGTGCAGATTTTCAGCAGTGGCGGTGGGGGTGAGGTGCATGGCAGAGATGATGTGACACTCCTCTTGCACGATCTTTTGAAGGTTATGTTTCGCCTGACGCGTGGCCTGAACGGATTGATCATGCAGGTGCAGCTGGTGGGACTCGCCAAAGAACCCCTCCTGCTGGTTTAGCATCCAGGGAATATTGGACACGTACAATGTATCCAGGCTTACGCCCAATTCCCTGGCAACTTTGAGGTTCTGCGCCAGTTCGTCAAACAGTGGGGAGTGGCCGTTGGTGCTGCCGCGCATATCCAGGCAAGCGGTAATAATACGACCTTCGATCACCATGCGCTGGATATGAGAAAAGCGATCAGGATGTTCAAAGTTGAGCCAGCTGTCCGGGCGCAAGAAATCTGCCTTGAGCCAGTGTGCAGTACTGTTGGCAAATTGCCGGGGTTTGGGGGAGTCCGGAATCAATGGCACAACACAATCCACAAAATCTTCCTGTCGATCTGTCTGCCTGAGGGCTTCAAAAACGGCGTCCCACACCGTGAACTGGTGGATATTGATGTCCAGTAACAGCCCCCACTGACACTGTCGGGCGGCCATGATGTCCAGATTGCGAAAGCTGCCCCAACCCAGGTGGAGCTTACCGGTGTTTGTCGTATTGGAAAGCGACTCTTGTCGCAGCGCTCGGATCACCGGTTCCGAGCCGCTGGTCTCGCGCATGGTCACCGTGTAGCCGCCTCGATCGGTGTGCAGTGGTGGCGTCCAGTCCTGGCCAATCAGTTGACCCAGCGTCCAGTTTTCCATCAATTGTTTATCCCTCATTCCAGTCGACAATGTGAAGGATTTTAGGGCGAAGGTAAAGACGGATTTTAACAAAGTCGCTGAATCAACCGACCACTGATCGCACCCTGTACCAGTAGTGAAAACAGCACCACCCCAAACACCATGGATTGAATGGTCCACCAATAGGGCAGCTCAACCGGCAGTGACAGCACCAGGGCCACGGCGATGCCGCCGCGCAGCCCGCCGGCACAGAGTATCCAGCCCCAGCCTTCTGGCAACGGGTATTGCCCCAGCTGCAGCAGGCCCACACAAAACCAGACTGCCGCCAGGCGTGCCAGCAGTGCCGCGCCAATGGCAATCAGCATTGCCAGCCACTGTTCCACAAACATATCCAGAGTCAGAACCAATCCCATCAGGGCGAACAGGAGGGTGTTAAGCACCAGGCCAAGCCATTCCCAGGTGAGGTCCACGCCCGCGCAATGTTGAGCGCTCTGGCCCAGGCGCACTCGGGTCAGCATGGCGGCGCTCATCACCGCCATAATGCCTGAGACGTGAAAGCTGTGTTCGGCAACATAAAAGCTGCCGAAGGCGCAGAACACCAGCAGAGCGATGGTGGCGGGCGGTTGCTGAATAAAATGAATCGCCAGCAAGGTCAGGGTACCGCTGACCAAACCAATAGCGATACCGCCAAACAGCACGGATAAAAACAATCCGCCGATGGAAGCGGAATTCGTCTGGTGCAATGCCAGCGATAACATCAGGCCAAACAGAACGACCGCGGTGGTGTCGTTAAACAGACTTTCACCTTCAAACAGGGTCGTCAGGCCTTCTGGTGCTTTCAAGGCTTTTAGCTTGGCGATGACGGCAACGGGGTCCGTGGCAGCCAGAATGGCACCGGTTAAAAATGCCGCCACCCAGGGAAAGCCAATCGGGTGATTGATGCCCAAATATATACCCACGCCAGTGACAAACGCCGAAATCAGCAACCCCAGTGTCGCCAATAGCAGGGCGGGGATTAACCAACGCTTAAGCTGCGCTGGCTGAATATGCCAGGCAGCCTCAAACACCAATAATGGCAGAAACACAAAGAACACCAGGTCTTTGACGTGGTGGGCACGCAGACCGATATCCAACTCCATGGCCGGAATGACGATGGCCGCCAGCGTACCACTGAGCAAACTGGCGAGGGTCAGATCCAAACGTAATATCCGCTGTATCAGGAGTCCGCCGAGAGCGATCCCGCAAAGACTCAAAATCTGACCCATTAATATTGGCAAGTCCATAGTACTGTATAGATGCCTCTGCGGCGGAGGGGTTCCCTGATTTCAAACTTCAGGCAACACCAGCTGGACCGGGTCGTGAAGGCGAATCCGGCCGGATTCCAAGACTCTGGCGCAGAGCCCACCCTGACCCAGCATGGCGGCTACCGCGCCTGGGCCCAGAGCCTCACTCATACGCGAGCAGGGATGACAGAGGGCGGTGGCTTCAAACAAGGCCTCACCAATGCGAAAGCGCTGGTGTCGCAGAGCTGTCAGGTTGATATTGCGAACCACCAGATTGCGCCGCAATTGTCCGGGATGAATCTTTTCCAGTTTAAGGTAGTGAGCGATCAGGCCGATATGCTCGTTCGAAATCAGGCTGATCTGGCGGGCTGAGCCTGGTGATTTCCGGCAGCGATGGTCTCCCTCCAGTCCTAACCCTGCCAATGCCATCACCTCCTCAACTTCTATCAGAGGCTCACGTCGGGTCGGTCTCAGGCCGATCCAGCTCAGTTCTCCGGCAGGCAAATCCTGCAGGTAACGTGCAAACAGTTGTTGTTGGGATCTCATAGCAATCAGTATAGTCATATCAGGAACAGTAAATTGAGAGAATGCGAACGGTGCTGTTACACTATCGTGATAGTTTCTATAGATTGCCGCCATAGTGAGAAAAAGCCCCTTGCCTCTCATCAGAACCTCATCGATTGCACTGGCTGTCAGCATTGCTGCGGCGTCCAAGGTCGTGGCCGAAGACGATCTGTATGCGTTGAGCCTGCGGGAACTCATGGCGAGTGTGGTGATCACTCCCTCGAAAGCTGAACAGTCCGCGGCGGACAGCCCCGGCATAGTGACCACCTACAACGCCCGGGAGATTGAGCTGTTTGGTGGCCGTGACCTGGGTGAAGTCCTGTCGCGGATTCTGGGTTTCGAGGAATACAACAATCTCAGCATCGGTCGCAATATGGTGACGATTCGGTCCGATTTTCCCATCATTAACAATAACCACGTGCTGTTCTTGCTCAATGGTGTGCCCTTGAACCGCGAAAGTTACACCGGGGGCATTTGGAATCAGACCATGTTGCAGAGCATTCCCCTCGGCAGCATTCGGCAACTCGAGGTGGTGCGAGGACCTGGCTCGGTACTTTATGGTACAAACGCCTTCGCCGGGGTGGTGAATATTTTGACCAAACCCCAATCCGAGATGAGCAACAGCGTTTCGGTTAGGGCGGGTCGCTATGGCACCCGAGGTGTTAACCTGAATTGGTCAGAGGCTCATCAGGGCTGGCAGTGGACGACGTCGCTGCGATGGATGGAAACCGATGGCTGGCCGTTGGAAATGACGGACACCGATGGTGAGTCTTTTTCAGAGGATGTTTTTGCCGAATCCCCGGCGCTGATTGCGAATCTCAAGAAGAACGGTTTTAGTGCGAACCTGTATTGGGGAATCACCGAACAGTTTACCCTGCGCGGAAGAGACGGTGAGGCCATTGCCGGCAATACGGAAAATGAAAAATACGCATTGATGCTGGGGTATGAATGGGATTTCAACGACCGCTGGCGTATGACCACAAATCTGTCTCATGTCGGAGGTCGCACCGACCACAAGGTGGCGTCCTCAGATCCTGCACAGCTGCAAACCATTCTCTATGAAACCGACGATTCCCGCATTGAACTGACCGCTCGCGGGCGCCTCAGTGAAAACAGCGGTCTGTTGTTAGGCGGCACGGTAGACTACTTTACCGGTTCCACGCCGTCACCCAGTCGGATTGTTCCCGACTGGAATGACTACTTGTTGGCAGTCTACGGGCAGTACGAAATCAAGCTGGGTTCAACCCAGCTGACATTGGGGGCGCAATACAATCACGCCGAGACCGGCTACGAGAGTTTGGTACCTCGTTTGGGTCTGGTCCATCATTTTAATACGCAGTCGGGCATTAAACTGTTGTATGGACAGGCGTTTCGCGCGCCATACGTCACTGAACTCAAGATTGATATCGCCATCCCCACGTTGGACCTCAGCGGTAATGAAGACCTGGAACCGGAGATTGTAACGACTTGGGACTTGCAATACTTTTACAATGGTCAAGTCTTCAGTGGCTCCGCCACACTATTTCGCAATGAACAGGAAGACCTGATCTTTCGCGACCCAGTAGGACCCAGAGAGCTGGTATTTGCCAACAAAGGAGAGTTGGTTATCGAAGGCCTGGAACTCGAAGGCAAATACCAAAAGGGTAATTGGTATGTGACGGGCAGCTTCGGTGCGCAACGCAATAGCGATGGTGACAATCTGGACGAGACCACCTTGCAGCCCGACAATATCTTTAAGAGTGGCCTTGGTTACGCGACGGCGGAATGGTCTCTGGGTGTTTTTAACTCCCACTTTGCCGCCCACCACTCCAATGAGAAGGTCAAACCAAGTCGGGTCGCGGTAAATCCCGAACCCGAAAGTCATAATCGTTTATCGGTAAATTGGCGTTATCATCCTGCTTCTTTTGCTGGTTGGAGTCTGGAGGCCTACGTCGATAATCTGCTGGACGAAGAAATTTTTCTGCCGGTGCATTCCACCGACAGTTCCGGCCTGAATACCAAACCGGTGCTGGCGGGGCGATTCTTTATGGTGACTCTGGAAAAGTCCTTCTGAAAGCAGTCCCTGCTGTTGCAGAGTCTTTTTTACACCGCGACGAAGAACTGGAGGGAGAATCGCCTTTAGCGGAATGGGCAGCTTCTCCGAATCCGTAGAGTTTACTCGTTGCGGCGCCTTTGCTCGACGCCCAAAAGTACGGACTACAGCGCCTTGGAGTCGGTATATTCCTGCGTATAGCTTTCGAGCTCGGAAGAATTCCCAGGTACATAGACCGCCCCGTTCACTCTCTCGTCGTTGTGAACTTTGCTCAACAGCTTTTCAGGCGCAAATGGTGTGAATGCAATGCCTTGATTAAAGGTTGATGTGATTTTCTCCGTTTCCAGGAAGAACTCAACCCTGCCAAACTTGGCCGTGCGGTTCTTGGAGAAGGCCTTTGCAAAGTCCTCACCCAATGATTCGGCGACTATTCCACCCAAACTGGTCAGTGTAGAAATTTTGAACAGAACCTGGTTGGTACCATCAGCTTTTGCCAGTTCCAGCGCTTTGATAAAACCATTGATAAATCGCTTTTTCTCCGGGGCGGTGGCATCTGTGTGGAATAACATTTGTTCTCCGTATGTTGATTATGGATAAAGGTATGCGGGTATTTGGATACGTAAAATGGGGGAAGGATATCAGCTATCGTGCAGGATGCAAAAAACAGGTGGCCTGGTTATTTTTTGATCGGTCTTCGGGGCTCATTTTTGGTTATTTTGGGAAGCATTGTTCTTAGGAGTGTGGCTAGGGAAGTACTCATGCGCCGTGCCTCATTTTGGTGCATCCAGATCAATCTGCCCCTTTATTGCCCGCTCCCACAACCCATCAAATTAACAAAACGTAAAAAACCAAAATCCTGTCTCAGTAACTTGACACTCCCTCGAACTGCGTCATTATTGACTTGGTACTACAGTGCCCGTCAACAACAAGAAGCGACCAACGCTTTCGCGACTTTTTTGACCTTGTCCCTGGTGCTCGCCGTTGTGACAATGCTGACTGGTTGGTTTCTGGTCAGTGCCATTTCAAAGCAGCTTTCCTGTCTGACCATAGCGGTCTCGGAATCGGCTAAAAACAAGGACCTTACGGTAAAGGCGAAAGTCTTGGCTCAGGACGAACTGGGAAAGACAGCGAGTCATCTAAATCAAATGTTCGATGTCTTCTCCGGCGCTATTGATGAGATTGGCAAAGCCAGCGTCCAGCTGGCCAGTGCGGCGGAAGAAACCGCAACAACGGTTGAAGTGAGTACTGGTCGTGAAGCGATTATTTCCAGCTTTAATCAGATGTCTCAGAGAGCATTCGAAGCGATTCAGGAAAGCACGGAACTGGCAAACCAGACGGCGTCCCAAACCGGGGGGCTTGAAGGTGCTCTGGAGAACATCCACGCTGAGGTTATGGCGATTTCCGACATGGCCACCACGGCGGAAATCACCCGCAACATAGAAACCATCAACCAAATGACACTTGAAACGGTTTCTGGTGCGGAACAAATCAAAGTGGTTGCCAATGAGCAGGCGCGGATGGCCGCCAATCTACAAACGATATCAACGGCTTTTGTGACTACTTGATAGGGAAGATATATCCGGTGCTACCCTGTGTTAGCAACCTTCTCGTCAGCATTGTATAAGTAGGCATCCAGGCCATGCTGGCGCAGAAGGTAGGTGGCCAGCTCGCTGCGGCAACCGCCGTTCGCGCAGACAAAATATCGCGAGGAAGCGTCCAGTTCGGAGAGGTGCTTTCGCAAAGATCCCACCGGCCGATTGATGCTGCCCTGTTTATGGTCGTGCTTGAATTCGATGGGCAGCCGCACATCAATCCAGAGAGCGGGCCTATCATCTTGCAACTCTCCGAGGTCCCGGTCATTAATCGTTTTTATCAGAGACTGCCGCAGTATCTCATCAAAACCGCTACGGTTCAGACAGCCCAGTATGCCATCTTCCACCATGGTAACTGTGGCATTGCGAGGTGTGTTGGCAACCAGGGATTCATCACCAAAGTAGTCTCCCGGCCAGAGCTCAATAGCTTCCTCCAATGGGCCCGCAGGGCCGCTACTGACTTGGACATAGCCACTTTTGATTAAATAGAACATTTCGCCTGGCTCGTTCTCTTTGATGACGGTTTCGCCGGCGGAAAATTCCTGATCTTCCATCAGCTGGAACAGCTTGTGAAGTACCCTTGGCGAGAGGTTGGTCGCCAACGGTGAATTCAGAAAAACCGAGTTCCAGTCATCCTCGTATTGATCATCGATTTGTATCTCGTCCAGTGTCTCCTCGACATCGATCATCGGCGTAACCGTCGAACTGCTGTCGAGTGAGCTGCTGAGCAGTTCCTCGACATAGCTCTTACTGAGCACCAACAGGCGACAGGCGGTCTTGGCGCGAATGCTGCCACCGTTTTCTTCCAGCAGCTCCTCCAGAGGCCGGCGACACCAGTCTTCAGTCTCTGAATGGAACAGGTGGGTGCGCTCCATCATACTGATGCGGTACTCGATCTCGCCTTCCAGCAGATAATGATAGAGTTGAGAGGGGCCGGCGAGCTTTCTGAGCAGTGTCTCATTGGTGTTAAATTCAGCAACCATGGCTTTTTGGGCCAGCTGCTCCAGATAGACATCAGAAATGTCATTTAATGGCTGGAGCTGGCGAAACACCTCAATGAGGGATTCTGGAGTGCTCATGGGCAAACCTCCTGCATGCTGGGTTAAATCGCAGGCAGGTCCGTTGCCGACAGTTTGGCTATTTAAGTATAGAAACGCGGCAGGGCAGGACTAGAGGGATGCCTTTATTCCAAAGTAATTTTTATAACTTTGAGTAATATATTGAGCAATATGGGATAGTGAGTTCAAAGGTCATCTCCTGTTTAAATTACCGCTGAGAAGGAACTTAGGCCCGGAAGAGCTGCTAATACTAGTGCTCTTAAACTCGATATTCTGTGCGACTTATCACACCGTTGAACTTGCTTCTTTGGGGTCAGATAAGGCCAGCCGGCGTAATAGAAGCCTGTCGTCTCTAAAATGCAGCCTGTTCGACAGGTGGGCACATTTGCTTGCCCGAAGCCTGACTCTCCGCCCAGGCAGACAGGAAGCGACTTCGCGCCTCCCGTCGGTGCTCGATACAGCCAGGCAGCGATGTGCCGGCATATCCGTCACTGCACACTCTCGGCGGTACATAATGGGCCTGGAAGGAATCCTCAAGACCCGAATCGATGCGAGAGGCGGTGACCTTCAGCGTCGTGTCCACAGCAGCAGGCTTTAAAAGCGCCATTTGGCCGGTGACGTATCGATGGGCTATTACGGTCGATACGGCCAGCAATGCGACAAGCGTGCCGATGACCAGTCGGGTGCAGTATTGGCGTGGTTGCAGGGGGGGTTCTGTAGAGGCCCGGTTTGGGCGCTTTTTATCGTGTGTCTGCTCGTCCATGAGTTTCAACTTGTGATCAAGATCTTTAGCGCATGTACTCATTACAGCACAGGTGAAGCAGCTGTTCCACTCAGTCTCTGATCTCAGTGATTTGCTGTTTGCATTATGTCGTACTGCCAGTTCACCGAAAGCATCAATTCGAAGCTGAATCTCTCAGCCTCTCCACGAGTTGCTTGCGCTTGTCGGCGAGCTGCTTCTTCGCCTCACGCAGAGACGCGAAGGCGAACGGGTGTTCTTGCAGAGTCTGAATCCTGGCCGTCAGGAAGTCGATATCCTCCAGTAGCGATTCCAGGATTTCCGAGTTGGATGCATTGTTTTCCTCTTGCGGCGTCATCAGAATTTGTCCCCCAACATTCGCCTAACGTGGGTACAGAGTATAGTGGCGCGTAAAACAACATTCTGTGAGGTGAGTCTCACGGCTTCAACACTAAGCAGAAGAAAACAAAAAACGGCAAGAAATCGAAACTTACGCCATAATTCAGTGAAAAGGGGGCGATACTCGATGCAAAGCCTGGGTCAGTTTTGAGTGCAAATCAACACGCATAAGCTATCTCCTGAGCAGTCGCTACTGCTGGCCGCGTCTTCGCCAGCTGCGAATGACCTGCTCACCAGTCAACTTCTTGCCTACGCTGACACAGTAGATTGGACCGTTCTGGTGCAAAGCGCCCTGGATCATGGAGTGACCGGCCTGCTTTGCCACAATCTTATTGGATCAGCCTCAGATTGCGTTCCTGGGGATATCCTCGAAGCGAGCCGGACGCATCTTGAACAGCAACAAGCAGGCAATGAAGCACTGTTTGTGCAGCTGGTGAGTATACTTGAACATCTGTCAAACGCCGGTATACCTGCGGTTCCTTTTAAAGGCCCAACTCTGGCGTTAAACGCCTATGGCGCACTCAACCTTCGCAGCTTTCGTGATCTCGATTTTCTTATTCTCCAGGCTCAGACCCAACCTTGCCTGGACCAGCTCAAAAAACTCGGCTACACCCATGACTGGGAGCTGACGCCCCGTCAATGGAAGAGTTTTCTCCAGTATGCCGGCGAGGAGATCCTATTTGGGCCTGGATTACCCATCGAGCCCCATTGGCATTTTGCGCCGCGCACGGTGGCCTACGACCTCGACTACAGTGCCATATGGTCACGGGTAAAGCCGGTTACCATCTCCGGTAAAGAGCTGCTCAGCCTGACCCCGGAGGACGAGCTGATGGCCGTCTGCCTTCATGGCAGCAAAGAGCGGTGGACAAAGCTCAAGTGGGTGGCGGATGTAGCCGCGTACGTTCACAGCCATCCGGACCTTGACTGGTCTATACTCCGGCAACGGGCGCAGGCGCAGGGGGTTGCCAGGGCAACCCTTCTCGGACTGGGGCTCGCGCATAGGCTGCTATCTGCGTCGCTACCTCAACATGCACAACGTTGGCTTAACAACGACCGCGAGGCACAGCGCCTGACCGACCAAATAACGACCAGATACTTCGAGGGTGACGAAGCTGAGCGTTCGATATACGATTTCAATCACCTGCACTGGCGGATGCGTGAACGTGCCCGGGACCGCTGGCGCTACCTGCTGCGCACACTGTTGCAGCCGCGCGTTCAGCACTTCAACAGTATCGCTATTCCGGATGCCCTATTCGTTCTGTACATCCCCTACAAGCTGTTACACGACTATCTGGCACTTCCCTTGTGGCAATGGCTGAAAGCACTAAAACATCGTCAATCGGGCACGGAGGAAATTGATGCAACCCGCTGAAGGGACTCGACTGTTTTTCCTGGACAATCAGGGCGTGCTGTTTGATGAACAGGCTCAGAAACTCTTCCATCTCAATACCACCGCGACCTATATCTGGTGTTTGTTGGAAGAGGGCAAGAATGAGGCTGAGATTGAACAGAGCCTGCAAGCTACGTTCAACGTGACTGAATTCACTGCCCAGGAATATTGTCTTCAAACGAGAGAGTTTCTGCAATCGCTCGGTGTGCTCAAGGGGTATGAGGTTAAACGTCAGGAGCCGCACGAGGAGCTTCCTGGCGTGGCAGCTACTTACTCTGATTCAATCTTCGTGGCCGAGCGTCACTATGGTTTGTTGAGCAGCTGCTTTCGCGTGAGGTTTAACAATGAAAAGCAGTTGGCGCTGGTGCACCCGGTGTTGGAACATCTAACCACACAGGCTGCGACGGAACCCACGGCGACACTGGACGTGGTGACGACTGAAGGTGAAGGTTTGTCGCTATTCAAAGATCGCCGACAGGTCAACCAATGCGCTTCCCTTCAGGAGCTGGCACCGGTGGTGAAGAGCCAAGTGTGGCAGACAGCCGTAATCCAACATGGCTTCTTTTTGGACATCCACGCTGGTGTGGTTGGCGACGGAGAGCGCTGCTATCTGCTGCCTGCTGCTCCCGGCAGCGGAAAATCAACGCTAACCACGGCATTGACACGCAATGGTTTCGAATACTTTTCTGACGAAGTTGCATTGCTCCAGCTGCCGGGAATGATGGTGCAGCCGGTTCCCCTGGCAACTTGTGTAAAAGACACGGGCGTGGAAGTGCTCAGCAGTCTTTGCCCACATCTCCCCGGTCTAACAATGCACAATCGAGGTGACGGCAAAAGGGTTCGCTACCTGCGGCCGCCGTCTGGCTCAATCCCCTCTGCAGATACGCTAAGGCCAGTGGGGGCACTGGTGTTTCCGCAGTACACCCCTGGTGGCCCGTCCACGTTGAAGCCCTTGTCGGCCCTGGATACTCTGCAAATGCTGATGGCGGAGTGTTTGATTGTTGACACGATACTGAATGCTGAGAAGGTCGCGGCCTTACTCAGTTGGATTGAGAGGACCCCAAGCTATCGACTGGAGGTGGACAGCTTGAATCAGGCGGTGGAGTTAATGCGCCATTTATCGCGAGAATTGGCACATAAACCCAGTTAGTGATCTGGGTGTCAGCCCTATTGACAAACGGGTGTTTGAATTGGTTCGAAATGGTGCGATCCACTCAGTAACTCATTGATCTCAATGCGTTATCCGATTGTGAGGAACGTTTTTTGCTGGAGCTATCGGCGAGAATAATGCCTTAAGGAAAAACCACAATGACTAACGACAACGAACAGCTTGAAAATGAATCCCGTCGCAAGTTCCTTGAAACTGCAGGCAAAGCAGCTGTGGTGGCGCCAGCCGTCACATTGTTACTGACAGCAGAGCAGGCCAGCGCACAGTTTGATCCTTACGAATCTGAATCTACAATTAACTGAAGTCGTGGCGGACAGGACTGCGGTATCTACATTGCAGAGTAAACACTTCTTCTAGTCGAGATATTTTACTCTTAATGCCTGTTGTTTTTTACTGTCGAAATTTAATGCCTCGCTGAGATAGTTGCTCTCGTTGCCGTAGACTGTATCGACTGCATCAAGTGCAGATTGTATATACTCGCGCCTTACACTCATCAGGGGCAGAAGAGCTTCCATGGCAGAACCTTTTTCGATATCAATGTCATCGTCGAAATCCTTCAGGCGCTGCAGTACCGTGGGCGCCTGCTCTTCAGGTACAAAATATTCCCCTGTCAGCAAGTAATCCCCGATAATTTGCTCGCGAGGGATGTCCAAAGCCATAAGAATCAACGCGGCGGCGATACCTGTGCGATCTTTGCCAGCGTTGCAGTGAAAGAGGAGGCCACCGTTTTCAACATTCAGTGCCTCGTGTAAAAAATCGGAAAAGGCATCTCTATGTTCAAGTGCGAGGGTGCGATTGACGTCGACCATATATTGCGCGGCATGAGTGGCGCAGCCTTTTTCAAACGCAGCCGCCAGACTGCCAGGAGCTACAGTCAATTGCTTTTGCTTGTCTGCGAGGTTGGCAGGCAGGCGATAAGGGTTTTGTTGCACTTCGCTGTCACGACGGAAGTCAATAATAATAGACAGGTTTAGGTCGGCGAGGCGTTGCAGATCACTGTCGCTCAGCTCGGCCAGGGAGCCGGAGCGAAATAACAGGTTATGCTTTACTGTGCCGCCAGAGCGAGATTGATAACCACCCAATTGGCGAAAATTGGGGCAATTGTCCATAGCGATTCTGCGACTCACTCCGTGGTTCCTTTTCTGTTGTTTTAAGTCTGCTGTTGCCAGGTTTCTTGTACCTATCCGCAAGGCAAATAACCGTGTTTATTTCAGCGAGGTTTTGTACTGTTGCTCAACATCTTTTTATATATGACAATGTCATATTAAAGTTGTGCGAGATGAGAGTCAACCAGCGGTTTGCAGGCTTAATCAAGGGGGGTGATATTTATATGGACAGCACCACAAGTCCATGGCACTTACACACCCACTACAGAAAAGGCGATATACAAGCCTGAGGCAAGGTATATCATTCGGTTAAATTTTACGTGGTAGTCAACAATGGAAGATTTAAAAGCAGTACGCAAAAAGTGGATTGAAACCTATTTTGCTGGAGATATCGAGGCTTTAAAAACCATGGAGTTTCCCAACTATATGGTTCTTTCTGAGCTGGGCCTGGAAGACCAGGAAGAGCGACTAAGCTCCATTGCTAACAAAATAGCTACCGGGGTTTGGTTTCCGCCAGGGGCTGAAAAGCAAGAAACTGACGTCTCCTATCTGGGCAATGACTGCGCCTGCCAGGTTATCGGCTCCGGCACTATTGTGGTTGGCGACCAGGTCATACGCCGATTCAACTTCAGTGAATTTTGGCTGAAGGATGGTGATCAATGGAAAGCCCAGTGCTTACACCTATCACATAAACAATAGTGTTTTACCAAAGAGTTGTCGGGCTCCGTCGGTTGCGGCCGGCGGTCGATAGATGCGCCGGTCCGCTGTTGGTTTGAGCTTGCTTTTAAAAATGACAGGATTTCGGTAATTGCGGAATATCTCGTAGACTCGGCAGGGGAGTAGAAACAAGGATTCCTGACGGCTCCGATTCCCTAATGACTCTTCAATCCCTATAATCCCACGGTTTTCTACACATCTACACGAGCAAAGGAGTGCCTGTGGTCACCCTCTCTGAGCAAATTCAACAAATCTATATAGGCCTGCTTGGCCGTGTCGCTAATCAGCAAGGACACGACTACTGGGAAGAGGAGATCTCTACCGGCAAGCTGACCATTGAGCAATTTAGAGCCAATATTGTTAATGAGCAACCAGACTACGCCGAAGGCCTGGGCTCTATGGATCGCGAGCAAGCGATCATCACCTTATACGACAATCTGTTTCAGCGAGCTCCTGAGCCAGCAGGTCTGGAATACTGGTTGAATGGTGGTGGCTCCAGTGTGAACTTTGATCAACTGGTGTTGGCGTTGATCAACGGGGCCTCTGAACGGGACCGAGAAGTGCTGGAGTTGAAGGTAGAGGTATCTCAACTCCCCTCTAATGGTGCCGGTGGGAAAGTGCTGGTTGTCACCGAAGATACCTCCTTGGCAGAGTTGTTGGGTACAGATGCCTCTGATTTGAGCGGAATCCAGCAGATTGTCTTAGACCGGGGAGCGACCCTCTCGATTGAGGATAATTATGCTGAACTGTTTAGCGCGAGGATTCTGAGCGTTAAATACCATGAAGTGGATGCCCAGGCGAGTGTTGAACTGAATGTCTCCTCTGATTTGCTGTTGTCCGAAGCTATCGGTCCGGAATTGGGCATACCTGGATTGAAGCTAAAGGCGGTGATTTCAGGAGGAGCATCGTTGACTATCAGTGCTGAAGAACTGGAGGTTAATTTCGCCCGTCAGGGTATCCGTCTTTCCGAGGAACAATCAGGGTCAATAACTATCACCGATGCGGGGCTGGGGTTCGATCCTTTTGACCATTCCAGATACTTCGGACTTGGTGGCACCCTATCGGAGACGCCAGCATTCGGGGAGGCGGTGACAGTAGAGAGGAATCTTTACGGGCACGAACGCGCCTTCGGGTCTTTGGATGCTCAATCGTTGTCATCGGGTGTCTATACGTTAACTGCGAATCAGATCGATAGGATCGGAGTAGAGAACTTCTCACTTGCAGACAGTGCCGAGGCTACTATTAACGTCTTGGATCTTGGGGGGCAGCGGCTCGACTTGGATGTGTTACAAGCAGCTGGTTTCGACATCGGTGTAGTCACCATAGATGGCCAAGGGGCTGAATTACACGAATCCACAAACCTTGGCGGAGCCGACGAGGTCAGAGTAGAAGCTGAGTTTGGCCCCGAAACTTTCGATCTAACCGCAGCGCAATTTATGGGCATAGAGTCTGGCGTTATTATTGAGGAGGGCACTGAACATCCCGTCAATGTGGTTGTGGATCAGCTGGCTATGCTCCAAAGCGCAGACGTTGATATCAATCTAAGCAACGTCGCTGTCTCTGGCAGCACCGAATTGTTTCTATGGGATCATTACGAGGGTGCTTTATCAGACAGTGAGTTCGGGGGCCACGAGGTCGTATTCGCAGAATCGGCAGACCTAGGCGATTTCTCCGTGATTCTGGTTGACTATGGTGACACCTTGCCTGCTGACGAAGTCGTTTTTTCGACAGCCGTGCAGGCTGAACGCCCCATCCAGGTATATGGAGAGCCTGAGCGCAATACACATGTCATCTGGGACTTCTCCGATCTAGAGGGGACAAAGCAGGAAGGTGATATCGATCTTTCCGGTTACGCAGCTGAATTGGGATATATCGAGTTATGGGGCGCCCTTTATGATGAAGTTGGAGAGGAGGTGTTTTCTGAGCTTCCTGTCGGCTCAGAAATTCGCGTCAAATATCCACCTTCGACTACAGATCAAATTGTTCCTCTGTTGGGTCAGCCAAGCCAGGCAGAGGCCATTCTTGTCTAGAACCCCGTTAGTCCCAAGACGGTTCATGGGAAGAAGGCCGCGATGAATGGGCGTTGTTTGTATCAACCACTTCCCTCTATAATTCCCGGCTATTTGACCATCGATACATGCAAAGGAGTGCCGTGTGCCTACCGTTTCGGAGCAGATTCAACAAATATTTATGGGCCTTCTCGGTCGCCCTGCCGCTGACGCAGGACTTGCCTACTGGGCAGAGGAGATCGAAAGCGGTCATCTCACCTTAGAGCAGTTTCGCGCCAACATCGTCAATGAACAACCCGAATATCTTCAGGGTCAAGGCTCTATGAGCCGTGAAGAGATGGTTATCGATCTGTACCACAATCTGTTCAATAGGGAGCCCAATCCCGAGGGGTTGGAGTACTGGGTCAGTGGCGGTGGCGCCGGGGTGAATGCCGATCAGTTGGTTTTGGCGTTGATCAATGGGGCAGGGGCGTCTGACCAATTCAACTTGGCCAAGAAGATAGAGGCCGTTGGCGCGGGGATTGACTCGGATGGTCAGCTAGAGCTGTTAGTGGCGCAGGACACGACTCTTGATGAACTGTTGGCGATGGTCGGTGTCGATGTTGGTGAAGTAAAGCAATTGACGTTGCTGGGCAGTGTGACGCTGACTCTGTCAGCCGATCAGGCGTATATACTGGCTTCCGACGCTATTGATATTGAGTACCTGAGCCCCTACGACTTTGACAATTCAATCATTGATGTTACGCCCACAATAGAGATTGACGTGGCCCAGGACCTGCAACTGTCGGAGATGTCGAACCTTGAGGCCAATCCCGATGTCCACCTGGTTGCCAATATCTCAAACGAAGCAGTCTTAACGCTGAGTGCGGAGCAGCTGGCCGGAGTGTTTGTCAATGAAGGCGTAAGAAAGGTTGCAGGGCAGCAGGGCAAGGTTGTGGTAGTGGATGCGGACATTGGGTTTCAACCCTATTTTTCAGTCGACCCCTGTGATGTTCTTCACTATGACTACGCCGGCAGCCTGTCCGACAGCTTCGATACTGCCAACGACATTGAGATACAGCGGTCCCTGACAGGATTTGATAGGCCCTTGCACGATGGTCCCTATTCGTACTTCTCTACAATTATTATTAATTTTCCAGAGTCGCCCCTTATAGATATCTCCAGAGACTCGTATATTGGCAATGAGCTGATTATCACGGCCAGCGAGGACCTGACTTTTCTGCAGCCGGTTGAGTTGGGGTCAGGGTTTAGCGTTGATTTCAGTGCGTTGGAGGGCCAGCTGCTGGGGATGAGCCTCCTCAACTTTCACGAGGTGAAGGTTGACGACATTCAGCCGGTCCCGGCAGGGTGTGAGCACTGGATTATACAGGGCAACAATTCAGGGACACGCATTGATATTGGACTTGGTGGAAACGTCGAAGGTACGGGTCACGGTTTTAGTACGGCTGGTGTGCCCATCTATATGGTCACTTCGCTCTACGATGCGGCAGATGGGGAGGATCTAAAGCACCACATTATGTTCAGCAGCGATAGCAGGGATATTGAAATTCTGGGCTTGAAGAGCAATCCCTTGGGCACCGTCAGCTTTCTGAACGTACCGACCAGCACCCACTTTCTGATGGAAGGTGATGGCCTGCAGACGTTTTCCGGTGGCTACGACAGTATCGGTAGTTTGTCCGCCAGTTATGCTGAACTGGTGGAGCAGTCCGTGGTGACGGTGACCAGTCTGGCAGAGAGCTTTGCACCCCGTACCCTAAAGGTGGCTGGGATTGACATCAATAATACCGAGCGCCTTCAAGTCGATGTAGTGGGTGGTGATTCTGTCATTGAGTCCCTGGCGGGCGACAGTGTCAAGAACCTGGTGCTGTCTTCATCGGCGGATGTCACCCTGGCTGGTGGTTTGGTCGGTCTTCCCGAGCTGGAATCGGTGGATGCCAGTCGGGTGACGGGGAAGCTGACCTTGCAGATGGCGGATTGTCATAACAATTTCACGAATGTCACCCTGACGGGTATTGATGCCATAGAAATTCCCCATGGCGGCTACCTGTCCATGAATGCTTCGCAATTGGACCAGCTCAGTGAAGCCAGCTGGCAAGTGATGCCTGACGAGTTTGGTCAGCAGCAGGCAGTATTGAACATCCACCTGGAGCAAGATGCCACCCTGAGCGAGATGCTGGACCTGAGTCTGTTGGGGGAGCATCTGCAGTTGCAGGTTTACGTGGCAAACGGCGCTACCTTGACCCTGAGTGCGGAGCAACTGGATAAATATTTCACCGAAGCTGGAGTTCAGTACGCAGAAGGCAATGTGGTAATCACCGACGCGGGCCTGGATTTCAATCCCTACACCACGGTGTTTACCGGTGTGAAGGGAGGAACCCTGCCCGCGGGAACATCACTGGAGTCGCCCTCGAATGTCACCTTGCTACAGAGCGAGGACGGTTATGAGCGCACGCCGGTGGATCTGGAGGGCTTGAAGTCCCTGGGCAGTGGTACCTGGACCTTCAGCGCCGACTTTATTGAAGCGGTTGGGGTTGAGAACTTCCTGCCTGCAGAGGGCGCCGAGGTTACCGTCAATGTAACGGATTTAAATGACCATGCTCTGGACCTGGATTTGATGGCTGGCAACGGAATCAACGTTGGTCTGGTGACCATCTGGGCTGCAGGGGCGGAGTTGCATGCCGAAACCACTCTGGGTGGGGCTGACACCGTGTTGATCGATCCCTTGGTCATGGATGCTACCCTCGAAATGACCGCGGCTCAGTTTCAGGGGATCGATGGTGGGAGCGTCGTCAGTGGTGACAGCGACTGCGGGTACGTTGCCAATGTTCTGATCGATCAATTGGAAGCTCTGGAGAATGTGGGAGATTCCAGTGATCGAATCGATATTGATTTTGGTGGGGTCTCCGTCAGTGGCAGCAGTACATTGCTGCTTGGTGCTCTGTCCAATGGTCAATATGCTACTGTTGCAGGCGGAAATGCAGATGTGGCCCTATCCGATTCGTCGATTTTGGGTGGCTTCATCGTAGGCCTGTATGATTTCAATGGTACCGGCAGCGAGATACAGGCCCCTGCTGGCGAACGCATCATATTCACGACTGCGGAGCAGGCCGGACGTGCGATAACCGTCCTGGGCAATGGGGCGTCCGATCGCGACACGCGCGTTGTTTGGGATTCCAGCTTTTTCAATGGCACCATAGACGCCTCCGGTTATGGACAAGAGCTGGGCGCTATCCAGGCTCTCGACAGTCTGGTGTCGGGTGTCGACATCGAATCTCTCATAGAGGGGTTGCATGCGGATATTCCGCTTCAGATATTCTCTGTAGAGTCCATTCCTGGATTTCCGTCATACCTTCATCGCCAGATCGTTGTCGAACCTTTTGCGCAGGTGCCGGAAGACGCGTTTTTGAATCAACAGCCAGAGTTTTCGGCCGAGTCCGTGAGTCTTACATTACAGGGGGGTTCCAGCATTGGCGATTTTCCTCTCGCTGGCGTGATAGCCCCAAATGCAGGCAATGTGAATTTCAGCAGTCTTAAAATTTCCTCCGAATTCATGTCAGAGCAGGGTGAGACACCATTACCAGGAGATCTGAATGTCGTAGGCGATATCCGTGCAGGCGAGAATGCCGGCTTGGATCTCATGAACATCGCGCTCAACACTTACGGTGCGCAGCTGGCCATTGGAGCAATCGAATTTTCCAGTGTTGTCGGCGAGAACACAGCGGTATTAACGACCGGCGGCGATGCCGCCATTGAGATCGTGAGTTTGAACCTCATCGATGGTGATATAGAAACGTTGCGCATTGCCATGTCCGGAATCGCTGATGTGAGCCTTCTCGGAACGGACGCTGAGGCGGCGATTATTGGTGAATCGTTGCGATTGATCGAGATCAGTGGCTCTGGATCCGGCAGTGTCAACCTGAGTGTGATTGATGGTGTCTCCCCCGATGATTTCAGGCTGGCCAACCAAGGTGCAGACGTCGTTGTAGACGCTACCCTGATCGGAGAGATGGACGGGTCGGCCTTTGAAGCCAAAGTGGTTGCCTACGACGCGGCGCTGCAGGCATTTGAGCAAGCTCCCAGCGAAGCCAGAGAAGCCACTTTACTGGGGGCCTACCAAACGTTGGCGGCAGCAGCAGACAATCCAGATGACTTTGTCAACTATGCTTTTGGCGCTGCCGTTAGTGCGGGTGACTCCGGTACTCAGGAGAATATCAGTGTTAACTATACCTGGAACCTTGATCTCCAGGAGGGCGACCAGATCACCTTTACGTCTGATACTCGACTGACAGCGGGTCGATTAAACCTGGGCGGAGCAGATCTCATCATCGAGGGTGAGGTAGATATGTCTACAGTTGCCGCTCTGGATGGTGTCGGCGGTTTGTTACTAACAGCAGGCAGTCAACTGATCTTGCCGCAGGCGCTGTTAGAGGAGCTGGATCTCGAACAACAATTGATCCTCGCCAGTGGGGAGGGTTCGGTAATCCTTTCCGCACAGGCGGACGGACTCTATTCGCTGGCGGCAGAGTCTATTGGAGACGCCGCAGAATCATTTAACCCAGACACGGACTCGGTGCTGATCCCGCATCTGGTCAGCGACAATCTGCGGGGGGATGGCACCTTGTTTCAACTAGGTGATGTCGCCGGTGAGGGCTTCGTTCTGAACGTCGATGCTGGATTGTTGGTAAACACTGGCAGCGATGTTGTTGACCTGGAGGCTGCATCGCAGATGGCCGAACTTGTACTGCTCAACACACAGATTAATGGCTTCGACGCCTTCTATTATCTGACTGACAATGGCGTGGATTCGGCTCTGTTTCTGTTCGACGACGGCAACGGCAATTCGGCGGTTGACGAAGGTGAAGTGAGCCATATTCTGACTTTGGCGGGGGTGGCCGATGCTACCGTGATGAGTTCAGAAAACTTTGCAGATTTCATGTAGCCAGCGAACCGCACCTTAAAATCGGACCCGCAATCGGGGGTCCGATTTGCAATGCATGGAAAGTTGTACCAAAAGGAGGTTATCCCATGTCAATCAGCTCGTTTGTACGCCGCGTTTTTTTATCGGGCTTCATCGCCCCCTTGTCGATAGCGGAACCCTTTCAGTCTGAGGTGCAGCTGCAGTACGATGATGCCACTGCCAATGACCTGGTGGATGAGGGTCGTGCACTGTATCTGCAGGCTCGTTATTTCTTCGCGCCTGTCGATGCCAGAGGCGCTCCGCGGAGTGAAGCGATATTTGTCAGTCGTGCCAGTGGCGTGAGTCTGATCTATGGAGATAGGCATTCTGATGTTGTCCGATACTTCGATCAGGCGTCAACCGACACTTCAACAGATGCTTTTTTGTTGTCAGGTACCTACACCCATGCCGCCAGTGGCTGGTATGCCGCCGCGGGCCGCCTGCATCGCGAAGAGGTGGACTTGGGGGTGAGCGAATTCGACGTTGAAGACTACAGGGTGACGGTTGGCAAGTATCTCGCGGGGAACACGACGCTGGCCTTTAGCCTCTCTCGAGCAGAAGAGGATTATCGCCAGGGCACCGAGACAGATGGGTATGGCATTAGCTTTCGCCATCTCGGTGCCTGGGCAGATTATAACTATGCTGTTGGGCTATCTTATGGCCGGCAAAAGCGCGATTACCCACTGCATAATGCTTACAGCCCGAGGGGCATTGTTCTGAGTCGGACTCATTCGGATTGATGGTGTGCACGCTGGGTGGCGGTGCGGAGTTCGAAACCGGTTCTCTGGATAATGAGAGCTTTTCAGCAGGGTTGAAGGTTCGTTTCTGAATATATTGAAGTGCCCATGAAACTTTTTCTATAACTCGCGTTCTGAGTAAGTAGATTTCATGACTCTCTCCTCTTTGCCTCGGCTTTGATCGGGGCTTTTTATTGCCTGAAGAAAAGTGTCTGGGGTTTGTGGTGGATATGCTTGTGACGACCTGGTGCCATGCGGTCACAGGCTGCAAGTGGGTTGCGGGAGCTTTCAGGGCTACATCTGGCGGAAGTGTGTTGCTTGTCGATGAGCGGGTAAATTCGGCAAGAAAGAATTCGGGAGGAGTTTATTGGCTCTACGGTAGCACCATGGTAGCACCAATAAAAAAGGGTTAGCGGCTGTTAACCTGCTAACCCTTTCGAAGATGGTAGCTAGGGGCGGACTTGAACCGCCGACCCCAGCATTATGAGTGCTGTGCTCTAACCAGCTGAGCTACCTAGCCATCGTTTCGAGGGGCGCTATTCTGCTGATTTGGGTGGTCGATGTCAAGGCTCTAACTTGCTGATTTTTGATGGTTTTCGGTGTTTTTTCGAATTTCTGAGCCGGCCTGTGGTTCAAATTGTGAGCCCTATGTCTCCAATGGTCGTTGCTGGCCATTTCCTGTCAGTCTAAAGTAGTTTTATCTCCTCATCGCAAGTAGGGAGGGGAGTTAATTGATAGAGAAAAGCTATGAAAGACCTGATTCTAATGGCTGCCATACCGGGGTTTCTGCTGCTGATGGCGCTGGAGCTGTGGTGGGATCGCCGTCGGGGGCTGGGGTTGTATCGACTCAATGATGCATTTGGCAGTCTTACACTGGGTATGATGAGCCGTACCACCAAGCTGATGCTGCTGAGCCTGGGGGCACTGTTTATGGATCGGGTGCTGCCGGAGGCTCGTTTGATGCAGTGGCCGGCGGGCAGTGTCTGGACTTGGGTGTTTACTTTTGTGGCTTACGACTTTCTCTATTACTGGTATCACCGCATGGGGCATACCATCAATATCCTCTGGGCCGGGCATTCCATTCATCACCAAAGTGAGGATTACAACCTTTCCACGGCACTGCGCCAGACCAGTACCGGCATTTGGGATTGGGTGTTCTATGCCCCGTTGTTGGTATTGGGCGTGCCGGTGGATGTGTTTCTCGCCTGCGCAGCCTTGAATTTGATTTACCAGTTTTGGGTGCACACTCAGGTGGTGGATAAGTTGGGTTGGATGGAGTGGGTGATGGTGACTCCGTCCAACCATCGGGTGCACCATGGTCAGAATCCGGAGTACATCGATAAAAATCACGGCGGTGTGTTTATCGTTTGGGACAGAATGTTCGGCAGTTTCCAGCCTGAATTGGAGGGTGTGGAGATTATCTATGGAGTGAGTCGGCCGTTACGCTCGCTCAATCCTGTGCGGGCCAATCTGCAAGTCTGGGCATCGCTGGCGGCGGATGCCTGGCATACTCGTTCCTGGTGGGACAAGTTGCGTATCTGGTTTATGCCGACGGGTTGGCGTCCAGCGGATGTGGTGGATGCCTATCCCATTGCCTCGAGTGATCTGCAGGCGTTTGAAAAGTTTGATCCCCCCTGCGACGTTAAAACCAGATTTTACACGCTGTTTCAGCTGGCCGCCGGTGTGCCTTTGTTGGTGTATTTTATGCTCCACTTCGATGGATTGAGCTACGGGATGCTGCTGTTGGGTTTTGCCATGGTAACGCTGCCTCTGGTAACCACCAGTTGGATGTTGGAAGGCAGAGGACGTTTTTGGGAGTGGCGACGCTTGTTGGGGTGTTGGGTGGGGTTTGTCTTGGCGTGGCCGACATTGGCGTCGAGCAGTGTTGCGGTGTTTGGTATTTATCTGTCGTTTAATTCGGTGTTATATCTATGGCTTTGGGGCTGGCAGGGTGCTTCAAGTCAGTTAAGCTCTTCGACTTGATATTCAGTGATCTCTTCCGCTGTAGAGAAACTGCGCTTGTGCAGTCTATTGTCTAATGCACTATGGACATCTTGGAAATGTACTGAGGATAATCGGGCCAGCGTTGAGAATGCCGGCCCGAGCGATTTCATTCGTTAAGTGATTCTATCCGTTAAGCCGTTTAGACGTTAAAGCGGAAGTGAATCACGTCGCCATCGGCAACGATATAATCCTTGCCTTCCAGGCGCCACTTGCCTGCATCCTTGGCGCCTTGTTCGCCGTTGTTTTCAACGAAGTCGTTATAACTGACGATCTCGGCGCGGATAAAACCTTTTTCAAAGTCGGTGTGAATTTTACCGGCGGCTTGTGGCGCGGTGGCGCCAACGGGAATGGTCCACGCGCGCACTTCTTTCACACCTGCGGTGAAGTAGGTGTGCAAACCCAGCAGGTCGTAGCCGCCCCGGATCACTCGGTTAAGGCCCGGCTCGTCCATGCCCAGGTCTTGCAGGAATTCCAGTTTTTCTTCGTCGTCCAGTTCGGCAATTTCCGCTTCGAGCTTGTTACAGATGGGTACGACAACGGCGTTTTCTTCTGCGGCGATGGCTTTCACGGTGTCCAGGTGAGGGTTGTCCTCAAAGCCGTCTTCGTCCACGTTGGCGATGTACATGGTGGGCTTGAGGGTCAGCAGAGAAAGCTCCTTCAATGCCTTCAGCTCGTCGTCATTGAGTGTGAAGCTGCGCAGGGGCTTGGCCTCGTTCAGGTGCGGCAGGATTTTTTCCATCAGCGCCTTCATTTTGATGGCGTGCTTGTCCTGCCCCTTGGCGGCTTTGGTAAAGCGGGCCAGGGCCTTTTCGCAGGTTTCCAGATCCGCCAGGGCCAATTCGGTGTTGATGACGTCGATGTCGGCCTCGGGGTTGATCTTGCCCTCTACATGGATGACGTTTTCGTCGTCAAAGCAGCGCACAACGTGGGCGATGGCGTCGGTCTCGCGGATGTTGGCCAGAAACTGGTTGCCCAGGCCCTCGCCCTTGGAGGCTCCGGCAACCAGGCCGGCAATATCGACAAATTCCATGGTGGTGGGTACCACCCGCTCAGGGCTCACAAGTTCGGCCAGTTTGTCCTGGCGTGGATCGGGTACGGGTACCACCCCGGAGTTGGGCTCGATGGTACAGAAGGGGAAGTTTTCCGCCGCAATGCCGTTTTTGGTCAAGGCGTTAAACAGGGTGGATTTGCCTACATTTGGCAGGCCGACAATGCCGCAATTAAAACCCATGGTGGTGTCTCGTCGATACTCGAAAAAGTCGGCTATTCTACACCACCGCGGGCTTTAAGCTCTACCGTCAGGGACTAGAACTGGTAACGGGCATCAATGCCCCAGGTCAGAGGTGCACTGACATCTGTATAAGCGGCGCCCAGATCGCTGGCGGCAAGCCCACCGGGTATGCCGGTGTACTGTTGGTCGAGCAGGTTTTTACCCCAAAGGGCCAGTAAATAGCGTTCATCGTCGCTGCTCCAGGCCAGGCGGGCGTTGAGGGTTTTCTTGTCGGCGCCAAAGTTTTCCAGATGTTCGTAGATGGGCAGATAGTCCGCATCATCCGGGCCAAAATCCTGCTCCTCAAAGATGTAGTCGATATGGACATTGAGAGAGCCCACTGGGATCTTCGGGGCCCAATCCAGGGTCAGGGTGTAGGCGGAGAGGGTTTCTTCCTCTTCTTTTTCGCCTCCGGCGGGGTTGCCCTGGGCGTCTACATAGTTCTGGTACTGGCTGTCATTGTCACGCATGGTGGTGACCAGCCCCAGCTGCAGCCTGTCGACGGGGATCCAGGTCAACGAAAGCTCCCAGCCGCTGATGTCTTCGTCGCCGCTGATAATGATTGGGGCCGCTAAGCCAGGTACTTCCGGGTCGGCGGAGGTGACCGACTTCTGGCGGTTTTCCATTTCCATATCGAAATAGCTGAATTGGGCGCGCAGGCGGCCGCCAAAGAAGTCGCCTTTGATACCCCATTCCAGGTTGGTGACTTCTTCAGGCTCCAGTGGGGTGACTGAGGAGTTCAGCACAAAGCTGTCGTAGCCGCCGGAGGTGTATCCCGTCGAGTAGGTGAGGAAGGTCATGGCATCTTCGCTCAGTTGGTACTGGACGACCATGCGCCCGGTGAGTTTGCTCCAACTGTCGGAGGCTTTGACTTCGGTGTCACTCACCAGGCCGACACCGCTAAGGCTTAAGGGGGACAGGAAGTTGGCCGCCGTAGGAATCAGGGCCGCAGCCGGCACTCCAAATTGTGCCAACAGTTGGCGTTCGGCGTTGAGTGTCGAGGCGAGGGTGGCGGTGGGGTTTTCCCAGGTGAAGTCTTTCTCGTCTCGTGAATAGCGCACTCCCATGATCAGGTTGAGTTTGTCGCTGACCGCCAGGTCGATATCGGCGTAGATACCCATGTTGGTGAACTTGCCGCTGTTGATCACGGATTCGGTCCAGCGGCTGCCGGCGTAGGAGGGGTCGATAAACCCGGCAGACAGAATGCTGTTATAGGGGGCGAGCAGGTCGCCGTAGCCCAGGGCGTAGAGTCCGCCCAGCAGGCCCTGGTATTCGGCGTTGGATTGCCCCAATGGGGCGCCGGTGAGCGCAGCTGAGAACATGGCCCAGTCGGTGGGGTCCCAGAGGCTGCTGATGCCAAAGGGGGCGCCCAGGGCTTGCAGCAGGCCGTTGGATACCTGAGTGGCCAGGCCTGACGCGGTTTCGGCGGTACTGGTGATGTCGGTTTGCTGGCTTTTGTTTTCGGATGACCAGGTCAGGCCGGTGACGAAGTGGACGCGCTCGGAGTCGTAGTTGAACTGCAGTTCGGTGTAGGTCAGTTCTGAGCTTTCGATGTTGTTGGTGTCCAGGTAGGTGAAGATGTTGCCGGTGCCGTCCTGGTCGTCAAGGTTGGTGACGTCGAATTCGCGGTGGTTGGCCCACCAGCTGAGGGACCAGTTGTCGTTGAGTTCGTGGTTGAGGCGGAAGCCGGCGGAGTACATGTCGCGGGTTTCTTCGCCGTTGGGTGTGTCGTTGGCGGTGCGGTCGAAGGAGAGGTTGCCGCTATTGTAGCCGACTGCTGAGCGGGGGCCGTTGTCGGTGTCGTCAAAGTCGTAGTTGATTTGCAGGCTGGTGCGTTCGGAGATGTCCCACAGCAGGGCCAGGCGGCCGGTGAGGGAGTCTTGGGTGTCCAGGTCTTCGCCGCCGGGGGCTGTGTTGTCGAGGTAGCCGTCCCGTTGGTTGGAAAGCAGGTTGGCGCGGATGGCAAGGTTATCTGTAAGAGGTATGTTGGCCATGCCTTCCCAGCGCATAAGGTCGTAGTTGCCGGCCTTGAGTTGAACGAAGCCTTCGATTTCGTCGCTGGTGGGTTTGTTGGGCACCATGTTGATGCTGCCGGCGGCGGCGTTACGACCGGCGAGGGTGCCTTGGGGGCCTTTGAGGATTTCGATCCGTTCCATGTCGGAGAAGGCGATGGTGGTGGCGGCTCTGGGCAGGTAGACGCCGTCATAGAAGGTGGCTACGGAGGCGTCTCCACCGGAGCTGATGTTGGCGCTGCCGACGCCGCGGATTTTCATGGTGGCCTGGGTGACGCCGTCGCCCACTTCGAATCCCGGGATGTAGTCGGCGATGTCGCCGAGGGCGAGGGCACCGGTGTTTTCCATGTTGCTGGCGGAGAAGGTGTCGATGGCGATGGGGACGTCCATGGCGCTTTGTTCACGTTTTTGTGCTGTGACTACGACTTCTTCGAGGCTGTAGCCGGCGGCTTGGGTGGGTTGGGCGCTCAGGGCGATGGCCAGGGCCAGTGGCACGGGGGTGAGGTGGCGTATGTTGCGCATGGGGCTCTCCGGATCGTTATTGTTGTCTCTGGGGGTTAATTTGGACGCAAAGTGGAGTGGGCGCTAACGCATTTTTGAAATTCGTAGGCGAAATTGGGCTGATGGATTTCTTAAATCCTTGTTTTGGGGGTAGCAACGCTGGTTTGGGCAGTATGTCCGATGGGGAGGACGACTGTTTGCCGTCAGGTTTCGCGTTTGATAGGTGCAAGGTGGAGCGGGTAGATTTGTAGGCTCGGGGTTGGTTGCCTCAAGCGGTGGCTGGGGCTTCCGTTTTGGAGCGAAGCCGCGCCCCTCCAGGGTGCCTTCAGTTGCCAAAAAGCCCAACAAAAAACGTTGGTCTTTTTGGCGCCTTCAGCGCTGGCTTTTGATGCTCCAAAACGAAATCCCCAGCCACCTTTTACATCGTGGTGCGTTTAGGTGGGTGCCTCATTGTTTAGGATTTGATCGGGTTTGTTGGTTGATGATTCGGTCGGATCCGCCAAAGGCGAGTCCGACAATCCTCGGTGGTGAGATTTACTGGGTTTTGATCCAGGCTTCCAGTTCGTCGGCGCCGCCGATTCTTTCGCCATCGACGAAGATCTGAGGCGTTGTGCCCTGGCCGCTGATGGCGGCCAATGAGCTATAGCTGACGCCGTGACTGCCCAGTTCTATTGCTTCGTAGCGCAGGCCGTTGTCGGTGAGGACTTGTTTGGCGCGGGCGCAGTGGGGGCAGCCGGGTTTGGACAGAACAGTGATGCGCTTGGGTTGCTCAGCGTTGGGGTTGATGTAGTTGAGCATGGTGTCGGCATCGGAGACCTGGAAGGGGTCGCCGGGCACGTCGGGTTCGATAAATTGTTTTTGGACCACACCGTCGCTGACGAGCATGGAGTAGCGCCAGGTGCGTTCGCCGAAGCCAAGGTCGGCTTTGTTGACGAGCATGCCCATGCCGCGGCTGAAGTCGCCGTTGCCGTCAGGCAGGAAGCGGATGTTGTCGGCGTCTTGATCTTCTTTCCAGGCGTTCATGACGAAGGTGTCGTTAACGGAGAGGCAGATGATGTCGTCGATGCCTTCGGCGGCAAACACCGGCGCCAGTTCGTTAAAACGCGGCAGATGTGTGGAGGAGCAGGTGGGGGTGAAGGCTCCGGGAAGGGCAAAGAGGATGACTTTTTTGCCGGCGAAGAGTTCTTCGGTGGTGACGTCGACCCAGTCGTTGCCGACGCGGGTGTGGAAGGTAACTTGGGGAATTCTTTGGCCTTCGCGATTCTCTAACATTGGTTTTCTCCCGTTGGTTGAAGTTGGGAGTAAGTATGGGGTGATCTTTTGGTTAGATAAAATTAATTGAATGAATTCAATCGATAGCTTTTATCAATTAATGGGTGGGAGATGGTCTCAGAGATGAGAGAGTGTTGTTGGATCAGTCGTCCTCGGACCGCTGTAGAGTCCCTTCAGTCTGTAGCAGCGCGCTCTGAGCGCGACCGATCCAGAGTGCCAAACCCCGTCGCCCTCTGAGCGGGCTGCTACAACGCTTCTCCGGGTAGCGGGTACAAGGGTTGCCCATCGAATCAGGCGGTATGAAGTTCCTTCATGGCGTTGTTCCACTCGCCCTTTACCAGCAGTGGCAGGATTTTGGTGGACTGATAGATGGCGTCTTCGGTTTTGTTGAAGTCTTCGGTTGGGGCTTTTTTGAGGACGTAGCTGGCCACTTGTTTGGCGTTGCCGGGGTGGCCGATGCCGAGCCGCAGGCGGGCGAAGTTCTTGTTGTTGCCCAGGGCGCTGATGATGTCGCGCAGGCCGTTGTGACCGCCATGGCCACCGCCGATTTTGAGTTTGGCGATGCCGGGTTCCATGTCGAGTTCGTCGTGGGCGACAAGGATGGCTTCGGGCGCAATTTTGTAGAAGTTGGCCAGGGCAGCTACAGACTGTCCGCTGCGGTTCATAAAGGTGGTGGGGATGAGCAGGCGCACGGGACGGTTGTCGATGTTGATCTGGGCCACATGGCCGAAGAATTTTTTCTCGGGGGCCAGGCTGGCGCCACACTGGCGTGCCACTTCGGTTACGAAGTCGGCGCCGGCGTTGTGGCGGGTAAGGTCATACTCGGCGCCGGGGTTGCCGAGGCCGACGATCATCTGAATCGGGGTGTCCATAGTGGGCTCGTGTCCTGTCGCAATTTAGAGCGCTGAAAAATAAAAACGGCCGGGAGTGTCGCCACTCTCCGGCCGTTCGTCAAGGCCTGCTACCGGGGCAGGCGCTTGTTGCGTTGAGTGTGCCTTACTCGGCAGCCTCTTCGCCACCTTCTGCTTCGCCTTCGTCAGCAGCGCTGCCCTTGGGCTTGTTGATAGAAGCAACAGCAGAGTCGTGGTCAGCACCGTGAGACAGGGCTACGGAGGTAACACCTTCTGGCAGCTTCAGATCGGAGATGTGAACGATCTGACCAGCTTCAACTTCAGCCAGGTCCACTTCGATGAACTCAGGCAGGTTGGATGGCAGGCAGGAAACTTCCAGCTCGGTCAGGTTGTGAGAAACCTTGCCGCCCTGCAGTTTGACGCCCTTGCTGGTGTCTTCGTTGACGAAGTGCAGAGGTACCTTAACAGTAACCTTCTTGTTCGCATCAACGCGCAGGAAGTCAGCGTGCATTACGATGGCTTTGGCCGGGTGACGCTGCAGGTCTTTCAGCAGTACGGACTCGGCATCGCCGCCCACGTTAATGGTGATCACGTGAGAGTAGAAAGCTTCGTTTTCCAGCTGCTTGATCAGATCCTTGTGTGGGATCTGGATGTTAACAGGCGCCTTGTCACCGCCGTAAATGATGGCGGGAGCTTGGCCTTCCAGACGACGCAGGCGGCGGCTCGCACCTTTCCCTGCATCCTCACGGATTTCGGCATTCAGTACAAAATCTTCAGACATGTGTCTTTCCTCAATCTAAATCTGCTCGGGTTCCGCGACCAGAAACACCGGCAGGTTGCTAAAAATCGCCGCTGTACGGCGGTTTTCTCAAGGCAATAGTCTTTTAAATCAAAGGCTTGCGCCCTTGATTAGCGGAACATTGCGCTCAGAGATTCTTCGTTGCTCAGGCGGCGTACCGCCTCGGCCAGCATGACCGACAGTGTGAGCTGGCGGATTCTACCACAATTCTTGGCGTCGTCACTCAGTGGGATGGAATCGGCTACGACCAGCTCATCCAGTACGGAGTTGGTGATGTTGTTCAGGGCGTTGCCGGACAGTACCGGGTGAGTACAGTAGGCGACGACTTTCTTGGCGCCGAATTCTTTCAGTGCCTTGGCTGCGCCGCAGAGGGTGCCGGCGGTGTCGACCATGTCGTCTACCAGCAGGCAAGTGCGACCTTCGACGTCACCAATCAGGTTCATCACTTCAGCGACGTTGGCTTTGGGGCGACGCTTGTCAATAATGGCCAGGTCAATGTCCAGCTGCTTTGCCAGTGCACGGGCACGAACCACACCGCCGATGTCGGGGGAGACCACGATCAGGTCTTCATAGCTCTGGGAGTTGATGTCGTCCAGCAGCACCGGGGAGCCGTAGACGTTGTCCACGGGTACGTCGAAGAAGCCCTGGATCTGTTCAGCGTGCAGGTCGACGGTGAGAACGCGGTCGACGCCGGCGCCTACCATCATGTCGGCAACCACTTTGGCGGTAATGGGTACCCGGGAGGAGCGAACCCGGCGATCCTGGCGGGCGTAACCGAAGTAAGGTACAACCGCGGTGATGCGACCAGCGGAGGCGCGGCGCAGAGCGTCGACCATCACAATCAGCTCAATCAGGTTGTCGTTGGTGGGTGCGCAGGTGGACTGAACCACAAATACATCGCGTCCGCGTACGTTTTCATTCAGCTCAACGGCGACTTCGCCGTCGGAGAATTTGCTCACGGTGGCGTCGCCCATGGGGATGCCCAGGCGTTCGACGATTTGGTGAGCCAGTTCGGGGTTGGCGTTGCCGGTAAAGACCATTAAGTCTGCCACGTGCGGTACCTTTTGTTTGTCGTTGCTGTCGATCGTTAACTAAAAGAGAGTAGCAGCCCAGGCTGTTTTTGCCTGATTCGAGTCCATTCGGTGAGCCACAATACAAAAACAGCCGACCTTTTCAGGTCAGCTGTCTTCGGGATATGGCTGGGGTGGAAGGATTCGAACCTTCGCATGACGGGATCAAAACCCGCTGCCTTACCGCTTGGCTACACCCCAGTGGTATTTACTGGTTTAACAGTTTGTGTGCTGGTGACTGATTGACGCCCTTGGCAACAAAGCCGGAAAACTCCGCTGGAGCTTGCTCCAGTACCGCGCTGGCGGCCGCTTCGGAATCAAAGGGTGCAAACACGCTGGCACCTGTTCCAGTCATCTTGGCAGAGGCATGCTGACCGAGCCACTGCAACGCTTTATCCACTGGCGGATACAGCGTTTGCACCAGCTCCTGGCAGTCGTTTGTGGCGCCCTGCTCAAGAAAGGCCGCTACTGTAATGTTCGAACTGTCTCTTGTCAAATCTTTATGTGAAAAAATTTCTGCGGTGGAAACGTGGCAATCGGGTGTCACCACAAGATACCATTTTTCAGGCATATCAATAGGTTGCAGCTTTTCTCCGACCCCCTCCGCCCAGGCGGTTTGGCCTCTCACAAACACCGGAACATCCGCACCCAGCTGGCGGCCCAGTTCAGCCAATTGATCCAGGGAGAGATCCAATTGCCAGAGGCGGTTCAGGGCCAGCAGTGTCGTGGCGGCGTTGCTGCTGCCGCCGCCGATACCTCCGCCCATGGGCAGTTTTTTTTGCAACTGAATGTCGGCACCGCAGGCTATGTTCGACCTCTGTTGCAGCAGGCGGGCGGCACGGATGATCAGGTTATCCTCGAACGGTACGGTATCCATCTCCGGGGCTAAGGTCAGCCGATTATCGTCGCGCAACTCAAAGCTCAGTTGGTCGCCCCGGTCCAGCAGTTGAAACAGGGTCTGCAGATTGTGGTAGCCGTCCGTTCGGCGGCCGGTAATGTGCAGGAACAGATTGAGCTTGGCCGGCGCGGGCAACGTTATTCTGGTCACATGGGTTCCTAAACGGTCGTAATTCCCTGGGAGAAAGGCTAGTCAAGTTGCCAGTCTTTGATAATAAAGGTCAGCCGGATCTGGTCGCGGCTGGCAGTCAATCTGGCGGGCAGTTGCCAGGGGCCCTGCTGCTCGAAACGTTTGTAGTTCAGAGTCCAACCCCGCTGCTGCAGTTGTTGCAGCAAACCGGTGGTTTCGTCGCGGATCTCATCAAAGGCAGAGTTCGGTGCCGGCAGGCCCCGCACCCAGTAGTGCAGTTCACTGACGGGCAGCCACCAACCCATGGCATCATACATCAGGGCTTCGGGGGTGTCGGCGTGCAGCGGTGGTTGATCGCCCTGTTCCAGAGTGACACCTCCGTCCCGGCCGACTATACGGGTCGCGCCCTGACCAAAGGGGCCGGTAAGCTGAATCCGGTAGTGTTCAATTTCCTGGCGCCAGTCAAAATAGGCGCTGCCGGATTGGCCTGGCGCGCGGATGCCCAGTTTACCCTTGAGTTGCCATTGCTGCAGTTCGGCCAATGTTTGTGCTGGGTTGGTACTTTTATAAGGGCTGTGGCTGGCACAACCGGCCAGCCCGGCAAAGACAACAAGTAACAGGCAGAGTTGAACGAACGCCCTTGAGAGAGACAAGGGCCTTTTGGATGAATGACGCATGAGGGATTACTGTTCTGGGTCTTCAGGTGCTGGAGTCGCCGTTTCGGTGTTTTGCAGGCGGTCGATCACCTCGGGGATCACTCGGCTGCCGGGCTTGAGTTTAAGCCCTTCTTCCCACACCAGTCTGGCTTCCTCTTTTTGCCCTGTTATCCACAGCACTTCGCCCAGGTGTGCGGCTATTTCATGGTCCGGGAATGCCTGCATGGCCTGTCTCAGACGCAACAGCGCTTCTTCATAGTTGCCGAGGCGGTATTGGACCCAGCCCATGGAATCGATAATGGCAGGATCGTCGGGTTTGATCTGCAGGGCCTGGCTGATCAGGACATAGGCTTCTTCGTAGCGATCGGTACGGTCCGCCAGGGTATAGCCGAGTGCGTTGAGGGCGGTGGCGTTGTTGGGATCGTATTTGAGAATGGTGCGCAGGTCGGTCTCCAGCGCCCCCATCATATCCAACTGCTCGTTCACCATAGCGCGGCTATACAGCAACTGAATGCTGGCGGGGAACTGGCCCAGACCTTCGGTGAGCACCTTTTCAGCAGAATTCAGGTGCAGGTGTTTGCTCAGCACCTCGGCTTCCAGCAGGTAGAAGCGTTCGGCCTGGCTGGGGAAACGTTCACGTGCGGCACTGAGGCGTTTGTTGGCCGCCTCTGCCTGATTGCCTCGCACCAAAATGTCAGTGGTCTGTAACAGTGCCGCCATAAAGTCGGGACCGGGTTCCACCTGGATATAGTGATTGAGGGCGTCGTCCCAGCGCTGTTGCTTTTCAGAGATGCGGCCCAGGTAGTAGTGGGCAGACGAGCGGCGCTTGTCGAATTGGGTCAACCGTTCGAACAGCTCCTTGGCATCTTCCAGTTGATCGCGCTCGTGGCTGATCAATGCCAGGGAAAACAACATTTCGGGGTCGTTGGGAGACTTTTCCACCAGTAGTGCAAACTGCTGTTGGGCTTTGGCCAGATCCAGGCTCGCCAACAGGCGTGCATACTGCAGTCTCAGCCGTGTGTTTTCCGGGTGGCTCGCCAGCAGTTCGGCCAGGCGTTTAATCGCCTCTTCGGGTTTCTTCAGTTGGCTGAGCAGTTTGGCTTCCAGCACGGCTGCGGGAATCAGCTCGTTGTTAATCGCCAATGCCTCGCGGGCTTTTTCAAGGGCCAGCTCGGGTTGATTTTGCTGCTGATA
Organism: Pseudomaricurvus alkylphenolicus; assembly: GCF_011683955.1. GTDB lineage: Bacteria > Pseudomonadota > Gammaproteobacteria > Pseudomonadales > Cellvibrionaceae > Pseudomaricurvus > Pseudomaricurvus alkylphenolicus. Next base: position 554,600 of record NZ_JAAQPI010000003.1, on the reverse strand, counting down.
CAGCAGGCCCAGGCCGATTAACAGCTCGGTATTTCCCGGATGCAGTTGTTGCAGCTGTTGATATTGTTCAACCAACTGTTCCCGTTGGGTATCGGTGGCCTTGGCCGCACGGGCGGCAATGCTCTGGTAAATCGGGGTACTGTGATTTTCGAGCAGATAGTTGGATTGTTCCAGCGCCTCCAGCAAGCGTCCGCTCTGGGCCAGTTCCGTCGCAGCGATAAACCGGGCTTCCAGATCTTCGGGACTGATTTCCACCCATAATAAGGAGGTATTCAAGGCTGCCTGGCGGGCATTGAGGTAGCGGGCAATTCGGGTGGCTCGGGCGGCAACGCCTGGATCGCGGGTCATATGGGCCTGCTGCACATAGTTGCCCAGAGCGATATCGTAGCGCTCGCGACTGCCGGCCATTTCCGCCACCAGCAGGGCGTAGAGGGTTTCCGCCGGGAAGGAGCGCTCAGGAACGGCTGCGGGTTCGGGCTCTGCAGCGACTTCCACCTCGGGTGCGGGTGGCTCCATATCGCTTTGGAGTAGCTGGTTGACGCAGCCTTGCAGCAGGCTGAAGGCCAGGGCCATAGAGGCAAGCCTGAAAAGCCTTTTAGGACGTTGAGTCATCTATTTACAACTGTTCAAAGATTCCATACATCAGACAACCATACCCCTGAAAGGTTGCCCACCTCAATACCAGTATAGGTAGCAAAGGAGAATCCTGCGCCAGATTCGCCCAGGCCGCTTCGCCGGCCGGGGTTAATTTAGAGAAGCAAAGCAGACGGTTCTTTGTCATAATTGGCACTTTTTGAGGCTTGCCGCCTGCGGGAATCGCAGCGATGGCGGATGAAACCCCAGTCACCTTAGTTTTATGACACTGCTCGCCTTCGGCATTAATCACAATACGGCCTCGCTAGACATCCGCGAACGGGTGTCGTTTGCCCCTGAACAGATGCACGACGCACTGAATCTGGCCTGTGGCCAGATCGGCGTTGAGGAAGTGGCCATTCTTTCCACCTGCAACCGCACGGAGGTCTACGCGCAGCTGCGCGCAGGCAAGGGGCAGGTACAGGCTCATCAAGTGCTGCAGGCGTGGGTAGAGGCCTATCATCGCCTCGACCAGGATGCCCTTGAGGATTGCCACTATTGGCATGAGGGCGCAGCGGCGGTCAGCCATATGATGAAGGTGGCCAGTGGCCTGGATTCGCTGGTGCTGGGTGAACCCCAGATTCTGGGTCAGATGAAATCCGCTTATACCGTTGCCTGCGATGCCGGTACGGTGGGGCGTTTTCTGCACAATGCTTTTCATCAGGTGTTTGCCATCGCCAAACGGGTAAGGACCGAGACCGCGATTGGTGAAAACCCGGTGTCTGTGGCCTATGCCGCCGTCAGTCTGGCGCAGCAGATTTTTTCCGACCTTAAAAAAGACACGGCCTTACTGGTCGGAGCCGGGGAAACCATCGAGTTGGTAGCGCAACATCTGGCTCGCCAGGGGGTGGGTCGTCTGATTGTAGCCAATCGCACCTTGGAGCGCGCCTACCAGCTGGCTGAAAAATTCTCGGCCGAAGCCATCTTGTTGTCGGATATTCCCGAGCATCTGCATCGTGCCGACATCGTGATTACCTCTACCGCCAGTCAGTTGCCCTTGCTGGGTAAGGGCGCGGTGGAGTCGGCGTTGCGAAAGCGCCGTCACAAACCCATGTTTATGGTGGATATCGCAGTGCCCCGGGATATCGAACCCGAGGTTGGCGAGTTGGACGATGTCTATCTTTATAGTGTCGATGATCTGCGTGAGGTCATCGACGAAAACCGCCGCAGTCGTGTAGAGGCGGCCACCAAAGCCGAGGAAATTGTCGCCGAGGGCGTACAGCAATACACGGGTGAGCTGCGGGCGCTGGATTCCGTTGCCACCATTAAGGCCTACCGTCAGAAGGCCGAAGACCTGCGTGACCAGGAACTGGCCAAAGCCCTGAAACTGCTCGAAGGCGGCGCTGACCCCCGCCAGGTGATGAACCAGCTGGCACGCGGCCTCACCAACAAGTTATTGCACAGCCCCACCGCCCAGCTCAAGCGAGCCGGCGCTCAGGGTGACAGCCAACTGATAGACCTGACACAGCAACTGTTCGACCTCTCTGAAGCGGATATCGAACAACACGACCTTTAGCGGGCTCGTGCGCCCGCGTTCGCCTCCGCGCCCTGCGGGTATTACTTTGAATCTTAATAGGCGCCAATATGAAAACATCCATTCTGGAAAAACTGGAACTGCTGCAGGACCGCTACGACGAAGTGTCGGCGCTGCTGGGTGATGCGGACATTATTTCCGACCAAAACCGCTTTCGCGACTTATCCAAGGAGTATGCCGAGCTGGAACCGGTGGTAAAGTGTTTCTCTGAATACCGCCAGGTGATGGACGATATTGAAGAGGCCAAGGGGTTGCTGAAAGACGGTGATGCCGATATGCGCGAAATGGCCCAGGAAGAATTGAAAGAGTGCGAGTCGCGTCAGGAACCCTTGGAAGAGGAACTGCAAAAACTGTTGCTGCCCAAAGACCCCAATGATGAAAAAAATGTATTCCTGGAAATCCGTGCGGGAACCGGTGGCGATGAGGCAGCGATCTTTTCCGGAGACCTGTTCCGCATGTATTCCAAATTTGCCGAGCGCCAGAAGTGGCAGGTGGAAATTCTCAGCGAAAACCCCGGCGAACATGGCGGCTACAAAGAGATCATTACCCGTGTGGTGGGCCAGGGCGTTTACTCCAAATTGAAATTCGAATCGGGTGCCCATCGCGTGCAGCGGGTGCCGGAAACCGAATCCCAGGGGCGCATCCATACCTCCGCCTGCACGGTGGCGATTATGCCGGAAGCCGATGAAATGGAAGAGGTGGAAATCAACAAGGCCGATCTGCGTATCGATACCTTTCGGGCCAGTGGTGCCGGTGGTCAGCACGTGAACAAAACCGATTCCGCGATTCGTATTACCCACCTGCCTACCGGTGTGGTGGTGGAATGTCAGGATGAGCGTTCGCAACACAAAAACCGCGCCCGTGCCATGTCGTTGTTGGCGGCCAGACTCAAAAACGCTCAGGAAGAGCAGGCCGCGCAGAGCATTGCTGATGAGCGCCGCAATCTGGTCGGCAGTGGCGACCGCTCCGAGCGTATCCGCACCTACAACTTCCCCCAGGGGCGGGTGACGGATCATCGCATCAATCTCACACTCTACAAACTCAATGAAGTGATGGAGGGCGAATTGGGCGAAGTGGTGCAGCCTTTGATTAACGAATACCAGGCCGATCAGCTGGCGGCCTTGTCGGATTAAGGACGAATCCCTGTGACCAGCATCCGAGAGTGTCTGCAGCGGGCCGATGAACTCGACAGCGATTCCGCACGTCTGGATGTCGAGTTATTGTTGGCACGGGTGTTGGACAAGGGCCGTACTTATCTTTATACCTGGCCCGATCAAGCCCTGTCGGATTCACAACTGGAAGCTTTTGAATCGCTTTTCAAGCAGCGCAGGCAAGGCCGGCCCGTCGCACACCTGTTGGGGGAGAGAGAATTTTGGGGGTTGGACCTGTCGGTGGACGCCTCCACCTTGATACCCCGTGCGGACACCGAAACGCTGGTTGAGGTGACCCTGGAACTGGAGGTTCCTGAAAACGCCAGTGTATTGGACTTGGGTACCGGAACCGGAGCGATCGCTCTGGCCCTGGCCAGCGAAAAACGCCAGTGGCAGTTATTGGCGGTCGACCGCAGTGAGGATGCGGTGGCTCTGGCAGAGGGCAACCGCCGGAAACTGGGGCTCGAAAATGTCGCCGTGCGCCAAAGCGACTGGTTTCAATCGGTGGACGCCTCAGGATTCCATATCATTGTCAGCAACCCTCCTTATATTGATGCGGCTGACCCCCATTTGCAGCAGGGCGATGTGCGCTTTGAACCCTTGACCGCGCTGGTGGCGGAAGATCAGGGGTTGGCTGACATTCAACACATTATCGACAGCAGTCGCGAATACCTTATAAAGGAAGGCTGGTTGCTGTTGGAGCACGGATATCGGCAAGCGCAAGCGGTACGTGAGCTGATGCTGCAAGCCGGTTATGATTCCGTGCGAACCCGACAGGATCTCGGTGGTAACGACCGGGTGACCCTCGGGAAGTACCTATAAAGAGCCTGGAAACAGGCACTTATTGGAGGCACCTAACTTGGAGGCACCAAAGTGAACGACGAACAATTACTGCGCTATAGCCGCCAAATCATGTTGCCGCAGGTGGATGTCGCCGGCCAGGAGAAAATTCTCAACGCGCAGGTGCTGGTTGTAGGTCTGGGAGGGCTGGGTTGCCCGGTGGCGATGTACCTGGCCGCGGCGGGTGTGGGTCATCTGGTGTTAGCCGATTTTGATGAGGTGGATCTGACCAATCTGCAGCGACAGATCGCCCACCACCAGAGCGATATCGGCCGGCCCAAAGTGGAATCGGCGCGGGATAAAATTCATCAGCTGAACCCCGCCACGCAAGTGACTGCACTCCACAAAAAGCTCGACGAAGCCGAACTGGAACAACAGGTTGCTGCGGCCGACATTGTGGTTGATTGTACGGATAACTTCAGTATTCGCCATGCTATCAATCGCGCCTGCGTCACCAACACCACACCTCTGGTTTCCGGCGCGGCGATTCGATTGGAAGGGCAGGTTGCCGTTTTTGATCCCCGTCGTGAGGGTACCCCCTGCTACCGGTGTCTTTATGCCCTGGACAATGATGAAAATCTCAGCTGTTCAGAAAGTGGCGTTCTGGCACCACTGGTGGGTATTATCGGTTCCGTACAAGCGCTGGAGGCCTTAAAGCTGCTGGCAGACTTTGGGGAGCCTCTGGCCGGTAAGTTGCTGCTGCTAGACGCCACCACAATGGAGTGGCGCAGTCTGAAGCTGCCCCGAGACCCGGCTTGCCCGGTCTGTGGAGATTTATAACAGCTGATTAATAACAACAACGATTCACGCAACGAGTAAGAAGGGATGACGATGCGTAAACCACTCGGATTTGGTCATGACTGAACAGGCCAAACGACTTTCTTTATGGCTGGGGCCCCTGTTGGCGTTGCTGGTCGGCTTCAGTCTTGACAATGGTGGCTGGGCACAAGAGGCATGTTTTGCCGCGGGTATCACGGTTCTGTGTGCGGTCTGGTGGATCTTTGAACCCATCCCCATTCCTGCAACTTCCCTGATTCCCCTCGGCGGTCTTCCTTTGCTGGGCGTCCTTAATGGGCAGCAAATTGCCGCGGCCTACGGTAGCCCTATTATTCTGCTGTTGGTGGGCGGCGCCATGTTGTCAAAAGGCATGGAAAAAAGCGGTGCTCATCGTCGTATTGCCCTGTGGATGATTCGGGGGATTGGTACCAGCAGCCTGCGCCGGGTGGTGATGGGCTTTATGGCCGCCTCCGCATTCTTGTCCATGTGGATCTCCAATACCGCCACTACCTTGATGCTGGTGCCGGTGGCCATGGCGGTGTTGGAGACCGTCAAAGACCGCCGTTTAACAGTGGCATTACTGCTGGGCATCGCCTATTCGGCCAGCATTGGAGGCCTGGCGACACCTATAGGCACTCCCCCCAATCTGATTTTCCTGTCGGTGTACAAGGAGTTTACCGGTCGCGAGATTTCCTTTGTGGAATGGATGGCGATTGGCTTGCCGGTGGTATTGCTGTTGTTGCCCCTGGCGGCACTGTGGCTTACCCGCGGCCTGGGTTTTTCCCGGGATGTTGACATTCAGGGCGTTGGTCCGATGTCAAAAGCCGAGTCTAGGGTACTTTGGGTGTTTGCGCTGGTGATCATTGCGTGGATGACCCTCAAAAACCCGGCCGGGGGGTGGAGCGGCTGGCTGGGGCTGCCCTATGCCAACTATGCCGCCGTGGCCTTTGCCGCTGTGGTGGTGATGTTCCTCTGCCCGGATGGTGAAGATGGCCGATTGCTCGATTGGCCGGCAGCCAATTCCATCCACTGGGGTGTGATGATTCTGTTTGCCGGCGGCATCGCCATTGCCAAGGCTTTTATGGTGACGGGCTTGAGCGAGGCATTGGGTAAGCAACTGTCCGGGATAGCGGGCTGGCCGCTGTTTGCAGTGATGCTGACCATCTGCCTGGCGGTGACCTTCCTGACCGAGGTAACCAGCAATACCGCCACCACCACGCTGTTGATGCCCATTCTGGCAGCGGCCGCCGCCAGTACCAGCTGGGACCCCATGATGCTGATGATTCCTGCGGCTCTGAGCGCCAGTTGTGCCTTTATGCTACCCGTGGCTACCGCGCCCAATGCCATTGTGATTGCCTCCGGGCGAGTGCAGGTGGTGGATATGGTGCGCGAGGGAATAGGGCTGAACCTCATGGGAGCATTGCTGATCTCTTCATTGCTGTATTTTCTGCTGTAGTTCCGACCCTGTTGGGGCCGGGGCAAAAAGGCAGGAAAAATGCGAAATTTCCATTGTAGATTTACGCGCCATTGCCGATAACCTCCCTATGGGGCGAAATTATCCCCCCAGGGGCCTTGGCGCAGAAATATTCCTGAACCTATCAAACGGATATAAGAGACATTCTGCTTAGTAGAGGTTGGCTATAAATTATTCGCTCTGCTAAGATGATGCTCGATTTTACCGTGGCGCGGGATTGATTTTCCGTTTGCCGGGAGTCGTAGGAGATACGGCCCACTGATGGCGGTAAACGCGAAGCAGTAGAGGTAGTAATAGAGGTGCCGGAGGCCCGCCTCGGGAGCGATTGAATGCCCCGACGTGAGCTTGCGGCTTTTTTATGCCAGTAGGTTTATACCGAACCTAGAAAGGGTAGCTTTAGAAAGCACGTTATGCAGATTAAACAGGGCGCGGTAGAGCTGATACGCAAGTTTCAGCAACTGTTCGCGGATCTCAATCATCGGCAAATTGCCGAACGACTGGTCAAGCAGGTGGTAGCCCAACCGGGGCTGAGCCGCTGCGCCCTGGTCGTTCAGCGCGATGATAGTCTGTATGTAGAGGCCATTGCCTTACCTGATTCCACCGCTTGTCCATCCGCACCTCTCAAGAGTCTCAAGAATCTACCGGGCAATCTGTTGCAGGACTGTTTTCAGCTGGGCAGCGGAGTTGCTTTGGATCTGGAGCATGCGCCCAGCCTGTCGACCTTGCCCGCGAGCAACAGCCTGGTTATTCAGATGGTGGGGGACGAAAATCGGCCCATGGCCGCCTACGTGTGCGAGTCCACCGAATCTTTGGAGCAGCTCCAGGAGGCACTCAAGCCGCTGGAAAGCTTATGGGTATTTAGTACGCTGCTAGTGCACCAGCTTGTACAGACCCGCAGCCACGAAGAGCAAGCCGAAAAATTCCGCATCGCTGAGCAGGCGCTCTGGGCCAGCGAAACTTATCTCAATGCCATTCTATATCACTCGCCCACACTGATTTCGGTCAAGGACCTCGACGGAAATGTGGTGCTGGCCAGTGATCACTTTATGCATGTTGACGGTATCGACGAGAGCGGCTACGTAGGCAAGAACGTGTTCGATGTCTACGAAGAAGAGCTGGCCCGCAAGCTTTGGGAAGCGGACCAGTCTGCTCTGGATACCCATATCAAGGTTGAGGAAGAGATCGAAATCCGCCACAAAGACGGCAACCTGCATACCTATCTGATGGTGAAGTTCCCGCTTAAGGACAAGCACCATCAGACGTTTGGTGTCTGTACGATTTGCACCGACATCTCCGAGCGTAAAGAGGCTGAAGACACCCTGCGGGAACAACAATCACGGTTGAATTATATGGCCTTTCACGATTCCCTGACCGGCCTGCCGAATCGCGCCTTGTTCTATGATCGCATCAATCATGGTTTGGCCCGGGCCAAACGCAGCGGAAACAAGTTGGCGCTGATGCTGCTCGACCTCGACCGTTTTAAAAATATCAACGACAGTCTCGGGCATGACGCCGGCGATCTGCTGTTAAAAGCGGTGTCGAAGCGCCTGCAGGACAATGTTCGGGATATGGACACCGTGGCTCGTCTGGGCGGTGATGAATTTGTGGTGGTGCTGGAAGGCATCCAGGATGAAGAAGATATCGGCCAGGTGGCCAATAAGCTACTGAGCGGTGTCTCCAAGTCGATCAATATTTCCGGCCATGATATCGCCTCCACGGTGAGTATCGGTATTTCCATGTATCCCGAGGATGGAGAAGACACCGATACCCTGTTGAAGAACGCAGATATTGCCATGTACAAGGCTAAAGAGGCCGGCAAGAACAACTTCAAGTATTACACCGAGGGCATGAATGCCACCGCGGTGAATTACCTGCTGCTGGAAAACGATCTTCGTCGCGCCATCGAGACCGATCAGCTGATGCTGATGTATCAGCCCCAAATAGATTTGCAGACGGGCAGCCTGTTGGGCATGGAGGCGTTGGTTCGCTGGAATCATCCGGATCGGGGTATGGTGTCACCGGTGCACTTTATCCCCCTGGCCGAAGAGACGGGTTTGATTGTGGCCCTGGGTGATTGGGTATTGCGCGAGGCCTGCAAGCAGCAGCGCATTTGGTTGCAGCAGGGGCGCTATAGCAACAAGGTGGCGGTGAATCTGTCGCCACGCCAATTCCGACAGGAAAACTTTCCCCAGCGGGTGGCGGAAATCCTCAATATGATGGAACTGCCGGCCAAGTATCTGGAGCTGGAAATCACCGAAAGCTCGGCGATGGAAAATGCCGGTGAAACCATCACCATGATGAACGAACTCAATGCGATGGGCGTCTCACTGGCGATTGATGACTTTGGTACCGGCTATTCCTCACTGGCCTACCTCAAGCGTTTTCCCATCCAAAAACTCAAGATCGACCGCAGTTTTATCAACGATATCGCCACTGACCAGAATGATGCGGCCATTGCCCGTTCCATCATCAGTCTCGCGCACAATATGTCGTTGAATGTGGTCGCCGAAGGTGTTGAGCACGACGTCCAGGTGGATTGGTTACGTCGCCGGGGCTGCGACATGGCTCAGGGTTTTTATTACGCGAAGCCGTTGACGGTTGAGCAGATGAACCATCATTTGAAAGAGGGATCATTCTCCAGCTCTTCAAATGTGGTGAAACTGGAATTCCAGGTGTAGAGCAGCGTCAGAGCAAAGACAGCCTTTGTACAGCGGGCGACAAACTGAAGACACCGCTCAGGTTCAGCGTCAAATCCATCAGCTCATCCCACGCATCCGCATTGCGCAGGCCTTTAATGGCCTTGTCGACACCGTTTGCCTTGCGCAGCAGCATTTGCAGCTGCGGCTGCTTGAGTCTCCTCAAAGCATTGTTGACCAGCGGTTTGCGCTTGTCCCAGACACCGGCGCTTTTGGCGGCGCGGTCCATGGAGTTGCCCTGCTGCAAGGCGTGCGCCATTTGGCTTAGTGTGCGGATTTCCCGCGCAAGGGCCCAGAGCACCACGGTGGCGTCGGTGCCTTCGCCGCGCAGACCCTGCAGGGTTTTGATAGCCGATCTGGCGTCGCCGTGCAGGGCTTTATCGATCAGATTGAACACGTCGTAGCGGGCACTGTCGGCAACGGCACCGGCGACGGTCTCGGTGCTGACCAGACCGTCGTCATTGGCCAGTAGTTTGAGTTTTTCGATCTCTTGAGTGGCGGCCAGCAGATTGCCCTCCACTCGGGCGGCCAGCATATCGATGGCATCTCGATCGGCGCGCAGCCCTGCCTGCTGCATGCGTTGATCAATCCAGCGAGGCAGCTGAGGTGCGGCGATGGGCCAGATTTGTACAAAGGCACCGGTTTTTTCAACCGCCTTAAACCATTTGCTGCGCTGAGCACTGCCGTCCAACTTGGGGGTGACGATCAGCAGCAGGTTATCTTCAGACGGCTGTTCGCAGTAGCTCAGCAGCGCTTTGCCACCTTTATCCCCGGGTTTGCCATTGTCGATGCGTAATTCAAGGATTTTTTTATCGGCGAACAGCGAAAGGCTGTTGGCGGAGGTCAGCAGTTCCTCCCAATCAAAACCGGCCTCCACATGGTGGCGTTCGCGCTCGGTAAAGCCGGCCCTGCGGGCAGCTTCCCGAATGGTGTCGCAGGCTTCCTGAACCAGCAGCGGTTCATCGCCGCTGACCAGGTAGACGGGTGCCAATTGCTTGCGCAGGGCGCTATCGAGCTGGTCGGCACGCAGTTTAGCCATTGCCGCTTTCCGCTGGGGTACTGCCTTTGTTGGCGGCAGCGCTCGACAAAAAGCGCAGGCGCCGCAGGATCTGTTGGATCAACTGGTTGCGCATTTCGGCGTCGATCAGTTTTTCCTCCTGGGCTTTGGCGACCACCGCATCGCGGTCGAAATCGTAAACCCGCTGTGCTTCCGCCGTGGCGCGTGGCACCAGCACCTTGCCGGTGGCGTCTTCAATGCGGTAGTCAACGCTCATGTTGAGTTCGTACTCCGCCGCCAACGCATTGTTGCCCACAGAGGCCGTGCGGCGACGGGATTGTTCGTTACTCAGGTGAATACGGTACTGCGCATTGTCCATCGTGTCACTGGCTTCAATGCGGTAGGCGACCAGGGCTTTTTTCAGGCCGCTGGCCAGAGCGCCGTGGCTGTTGTCTGCGGTAACATAGATGGCCGAAACGCCTTCGGGCATTTCCACCGAGCCGCGCAGATGCCAGCCGCAACCGGTCAACAGCGACAGGCTCAATACCAACAAAAGCAATTTTTTCATAACAGTCCTTTCGTTTAACTGCCTTTTTTTACTTAACGGCCAAAGATTTACTTAACCGCCAGAAATTTACTTAACGGCCAGAGATTTACTTAACGGCAAAGGTGACCAGCTTTCCTGGAATCACTTTGCACATTTTAATTTCCTTGCCTTCCAGAAACTTCTGCACGTTGGGATTGGCTTTGGCATCGGCGATGATGCTGTCTTCGTCGGCATCGGCGGCGACGTCCAGCTTGGCGCGAACTTTTCCGTTGATCTGCACCACCAGCTGGATGGACGTTTTCACCAGCGCAGCTTCGTCCACCTGAGGCCAGGCGGCATCGATCACCTGGTCGCCATTGCCAAACGCCTTCCAGAGCTCGTGAGCAATATGAGGTACGATTGGGGCCAGCAACAGCGTGGCGGATTCCAGCGCTTCACGTTCCACCGCACGGTTTTCGGCAGTACTGCGATCAGCCAGTTTGCCCACTTCGTTCAGCAGTTCCATCACCGCGGCAATGGCGGTGTTGAAATGTTGACGGCGGCCGCAATCATCGCTGACCTTGGCGATGGTTTCGTGGGTCTTGCGACGCAGGTCTTTCTGCTGATCGTTGAGCGCCTCCGCGTCAAATTCGGCAATGTCACCGGCTTCCAGGTGCGCGTGCACCGTCTTCCACAGGCGACGCAGGAAGCGGCTGGCACCCTCCACACCGGAGTCGCTCCACTCCAGAGTCTGCTCCGGGGGGGCTGCAAACATGGTAAACAGGCGTACGGTGTCGGCACCGTATTGATCAACGGCAGTTTGCGGGTCGATACCGTTGTTCTTGGACTTGGACATCTTGGTCATGCCACCCATCTGCAATTCGCCGGCATCAGGGTGGGAGGCACCAATAATTTTGCCCTTGTCGTCCTTGTTCAGCTCCACATCGGCCGGGTTAAACCAGGTCTTGCTGCCGTCGTCGTTTTGCTGATAGAAAGAGTCGGCCAGTACCATGCCCTGACACAGCAGTTGCTTGAACGGCTCGTCGCTGTTGACCAGGCCTTCGTCACGTAACAGCTTGTGATAGAAGCGCGCGTAGAGCAGGTGCAGGATGGCGTGCTCAATGCCACCGACATATTGGTCTACAGGCAGCCAGTAGTTGGCGCGTTCGGAGTCCAGCATGCCCTCGTCAAAATCGGGGCAGGTGTAACGAGCGTAATACCAGGAAGACTCCATAAAAGTGTCAAAGGTATCGGTTTCGTGCTCGGCGCCGGCACTGTGCCAATCGGCCTTGCTCCACTCGGGGTCGGCCTTGATGGGCGAATGTACACCGTCCATTTCCACGTCTTCCGGCAGCAGCACGGGCAACTTTTCGAGGGGCACTGGAATCTCGCCGCCATCGGGCAGATTCAGCATGGGGATCGGCGCGCCCCAGTAGCGCTGACGGGAGACACCCCAGTCGCGCAGGCGGAAATTGGTTTTCACCTTGCCCTTGCCAGCATCAAACAAGGCCTTGGCAATGGCGTCGAAGGCTTTCTTGAAACTCAGGCCGTCGAACTGGCTGGAATTTACCAGCTCGATATCGGTCTTGCGGGCATACCACTCGTTCCAGACTTGACTGTCAAAAGCCTCGTCGTTTTTCTTGGTGCTGGCGATGACCTGCACAATCGGCAGCCCGTAGTTATTGGCAAAGGCAAAGTCCCGTTCGTCGTGACCGGGTACCGCCATCACAGCGCCGGAACCGTAATCCATCAGCACATAATTGGCGACCCAAACCGGAACTTGTTCTCCAGTCAACGGGTGTACGGCTTTCAAGCCGGTATCCAGGCCTTTTTTCTCCATGGTGGCCATGTCGGCCTCGGCCACGGAGTTGGATTTGCATTCCTGAATAAATGCCGCCAACTCCGGGTTATTCTCTGCCAGAGCCAGGCTGATGGGATGTTCAGCGGCGAGAGAAACATAGGTCACACCCATAAGTGTATCCGGGCGGGTGGTGTAGACGTCGAAGCTGTTAATGTCACCCACGGCGGTTGCCAGGTCAAAGGTCATTTCCACGCCTTTGGATTTGCCAATCCAGTTCTTCTGCATGGTTTTGACCTGCTCTGGCCAATTGGGCAAATCATCCAGGCTGCGCAGCAGTTCGTCGGCGTATTCGGTGATCTTGATAAACCACTGGGGGATTTCCTTGCGCTCCACCACAGCGCCGGAGCGCCAGCCTTTTCCGTCTATGACCTGCTCGTTGGCCAGAACCGTCTGGTCGATGGGGTCCCAGTTAACGGTGGCCATCTTTTTGTAGACCAGACCTTTCTCATAAAGGCGGGTAAAGAACCACTGTTCCCACTTGTAGTAGTCGGGCTGGCAGGTGGCCAGTTCACGGGTCCAGTCAAAACCGAAACCGAGGCTCTTGAGCTGGCCTTTCATGTATTCAACGTTACTGTAGGTCCACTTGGCCGGAGCGGTCTTGTTGGCAATGGCGGCATTTTCCGCCGGCAGACCAAAGGCGTCCCAGCCCATGGGGTGCAACACGTTTTTACCCTGCATACGCTGATAGCGGGAGATGACATCGGTGATGGTGTAGTTGCGAACGTGCCCCATGTGCAGCTTGCCGCTGGGGTAGGGGAACATGGCCAGGCAGTAAAATTTTTCGCGGGATGGATCTTCTGTGACCACGAAACTGTTCTGGGTCTCCCAGTCTTGCTGGGCCTGGGCTTCAATCGCCGATGGATGGTATTGCTCTTCCATTATCTCCGTAAACCTGTGTGCCGGGCGCCGGGCCCTCAATCGCTTCAGTGACCGCCGGTCTGGGCGGCAAAACAAACGCTGCATTATAGGGGCTTGAGGGGCAGAAGTCGCTATCGGAGCCCATACCGCTGGAAGATTATTTTGCCTGCCACGGCCGGTTCAAAAAACAACCCTTCCGACTTGCCAGGAACCTTGGTTGACAAAAAGGTGTTTCAACTGAAATTGGCTTATTTTTCAGTCTCTTAGTTGTACAAAAGTACCACTTCGAGTGTTTTTTGTTCTGATTGCTCGCATCAGGAACTAGGCTTAATGCACAAGTATTGAGCAAATAGTGTTGACAACGTTGTCCTGCGGGCGTAACTTAGGCTTCAGACAACGTTGTCCTCGGTCGGTATCCAGGCAGCCAGTTGTTGGGAAGGTGCTGGCGAAAGCGCTTCCTGAAAAATGACGAACATAACAAAACCACTCAAATCATCTCCTAAGGAGAGTTATAAGATGGCGATTAATCTGAGAAGGGCGATCCGTTCAATCAACCACGCTGCGCTGGTGTGCGGATCTCTAAGTGCACTGGCGTTGTCCGGTGCGGCAATGGCGCAGCAGTCCGATGAGGTGGCTGAAAGCAACCAGATCGAAGAGATCCAGGTATTGGGGATTCGCAAGAGCCTGCAGGCGAGTATGGACGTCAAACGGTTCTCCAGCTCGGTAGTGGATGCCATTACCTCGGAAGATATTGGTAAGTTTCCGGATAAGAATGTTGCGGAATCACTGGCTCGTGTACCCGGTGTGGCGATTTCACGGGATTTCGGCGAAGGGCAGGGTGTGACCATTCGCGGACTGGAGCCGGCGTTGAATCTGACATTGGTGAATGGACAGGCAGTGGGCACGGCACAGTGGTTTGTGCTGTCCGACGCGACTCGTAACTTCAACTATGAAATGCTATCGCCCGAAATGGTGGGTAGCGTGGAGGTGTACAAATCTGCGCAGGCCGACATTGATGAAGGTGGACTGGGCGGCACTGTGGTTCTTAAAACCCGCAAACCCCTTGATCTGGATTCCGGCACCGTTAATCTGTCCATCGACGCCCAGTACGGTGATCTTTCGGAAGAAACCGATCCTTCTTTCTCCGGACTGTACAGTTGGAAAAACGAGGCAGAAACCTTTGGTGCGCTGGTTGCTTTCTCCCGCCAGGAGCGCACAGTTCGCCGCGAGGCCACCGAGCTGTTTACCCCCGCTTATTTTACCCAGTTCGATCGAGACTGGAACGCTGATACAAATCCCAATACCCCATTTAATGCTCCGGCGGGTGCCAGCGAGCAGGGCATGATCCCATGGGGTGTGGGTTCAGCGCTGTTTGAGCAGGAACGTGTCCGTACCGGTGTTGATGTCAATCTGCAGTGGGCGCCGACTGAAGCCCTAAGCACCAACCTGCACTACTTTAATTCCGAAATGGAAGCCGACAATGTTAACTCCAATTTTATCGGTATTCCTTTCCGCGGTATTTTTGCGGCCAACAATGTCTCTGAAGGAACTGTTGAAAATGGCGTCGTGACCAGTCTGGCGGTAGACGGTGGTGATCCCGCGGGATGGGCCAATCATGTGGCCTTCGATAATATTTACCGTGATGGTTCCAGCATGGAAACTGAAATTGTAGACCTCGAAGTGGACTTCCAGGGCGACGGTTTCAGCGTGCATGGTCAGATTGGTACGACCACCGGTGAAGGTATTAACAACGACTTCTTTACCGAGTTTTTTGCACACTCTCAGGATCCGAGAGTTAACTTCGATTTCTCCAATCCCGGTGGCCAGGCGCCATCTATCAGTTATGAGCGCAGTCCCTGGGTCTCCAATCCCACGGATGAGATGGCGTTGACCGGCGTATTCGATCAGCAGAACAAAACTGAAGATACGGAAGACTATGTCCAGATTGATGTAGTGCTTGATGTCGACTTCGGGGCGGTCAATGAGCTGAAGTTTGGTGCTAAAATGCGCGAGCGTTCATTTGAGCAGACTCGTTTTAAGTCTGAAATGCAGGGCGGTGCACCGGGTACCGAATCTTTGGGTTGGGCCAGTGCATTTAATGCGGGATCCTTTACAGTAGATCACTCCGAGACCAGCCTGGGCAGTCAGACGTTCTTCCTGCCGAATCAATCTGCAATGCATGAGGCGTTCTTTGCCTTGCCAATGTGTAGCGATAGTGGCCCCTCTCTGTGTCGTCCGGAGTATGCGATTGAGAACGCGTCCTCTTATAAGATTGAAGAAGACATCACCTCGATTTACGCCATGGCCAACTTTCAGGGTGACCATATCCGCGGCAATGTCGGTATCCGCTACGTGGATACCGACACGGATTCCAGTGGCTGGGATTTCAATAACGACGCGCCCATCAGCGAAAGCGGTTCCTACGACAATGTGCTGCCAAGTGTTAACGTTGTATACGATTTGACCGAAGATATGCTGTTGCGTTTCGCTGCCGGTAAGTCCATCAACCGTCCAGCGCCCTTTGCGTTGTCCTACGCGGTGAACCTGACGCCGGAGACCAGCTCCGGTACTGCGGGTAATCCCAGTCTGACGCCTACTCAGGCCAACCAGTACGAACTGGGCTTTGAGTGGTATCTGTCTGAAGCGTCCATGGTCAGCGCCACTTACTTTAACAAGGATATTTCTGACTTCGTCTACAGCACCACCAAGTCTGCCACCATCAATGGTGTATTTATCAACGCGCTGTCGACGTTTGACAACGGTACTCGCGCCGAGCTCGAAGGTATTGAACTCAGTGCACAGTACAGTTTCGATAACGGCTTTGGTGTCGGTGCCAACTACACTTACACCGATTTGGGTGCTGCGCAGGTGCCCGAAGTGGTCGACGGTAGCCTGGTCGAGCGTGAAGTGATCTTCCCGGGCACTTCTGAGGATGTATTTAACGCGACGGCCTACTACGAAGGTGAACTGTTTACGGCTCGCTTGAACTACAGCTACCGTTCCGAGTTTTTCAAAGGCTTGCAGGAAAACGGCGAATTGTGGGGCGACGAGCAAAAACAGTGGGATGCCCAGGTATCCTATAATCTCACTGACAACATCGTGCTGCGTGCCGAATTGCTGAATATCACCGATGAAATCATCGAAGATATCTATGTCGCCGGTGACGGCACCGAGGTCAAAGGTACTCAACTCTATAACGGCCGCCGCTTCTTCGTCGGCGCCAACTTCAAGTTCTAAAACTTCCTCTCTCGCACAGGGATGCATTTGCGGTCATGGATGACCGCCACCGAATCAACAATAAGTTTCACGAGGGTAATTCATGTCCATGGCTGCGGTAAAAGATGAACTGTTATATCTGGGGATCGACGGGGGCGGCAGCAAGTGTCGTTCCAGCCTGGTGTCCGCTTCCGGCGAAGTGCTGGGGGTGGGGTTGTCGGGCCCAGCCAACCCGCTACATGGAATGTCTCGTGCACTTAACTCTATTGATGACGCTGCCAGACAAGCGTTGAGTGATGCCGGTCTCAAGCAGGGCGATATGCAGCGAGTGGTGGCAGGCGTGGCGTTGGCAGGTGTTAATTTGCCCTCGCTGTTCGCTGCGGTGAACGACTGGCGGCACCCGTTTGCCCAGATGCATTTGATGACGGATCTGCACGCCGCCTGTTTGGGCGCTCATCACGGTGAAGACGGCGCGGTTATGGTGATTGGCACCGGCTCTTGTGGTTTTGCCAGTGTTGAAGGCCGCAGTTGTCTGCTGGGTGGTCACGGTTTCCTGTTGGGTGACAAAGGCAGCGGTGCCTGGCTGGGTCTGCGCGGCATTAAGGCGGTGTTACTGGCCGAAGATGGCCTGGCACCGGCAACCCGGTTGAGTGAGGCGGTTATGGAAACCTATGGGGTGTCGGGTCTGGATATTGTGCAGAAGCTCAGTCATTCCGCCTCATCGGACTTTGGCCGCCTGGCGTCTTTGGTCTTGCAGGCGGCGGATCGTGGCGATGCGGCAGCATTGGAGATTGTCCGTGAAGGTGCGGCATATCTTGATGCTTTGGCGCGCAAGCTGCTGCTGGAAAAACCTCCCCGTTTTTCGGTAATCGGAGGTTTATCGGGCCTGATGCAACAGTGGATGTCGGCCGAGATTGTGGCCCGCATTGAACCGCCATTGGGGCAACCGGAAATTGGTGCCATACACTATGCCCGGGAGCAATCCCTGGTCACCGTCGAATAAACACAACAAACACCGCCACTGCGGCTATGCTTAAACGAGGTTGGGATATGGATACGGTAATGAATCAAACCGCAAACACACGCAGCAGTTACCTGCCGATGATGATTGTGGGAGCCCTGTTCTTTATTTTTGGTTTTGTGACCTGGCTGAACGGATCACTGATTCCGTTTCTGCAAATTGCCTGCGAACTGAATCATATGCAGGCGTACCTGGTGACCATGGCGTTTTATATTTCGTATACCGTGATGGCACTGCCCATGTCGGTTATCCTCAAACGTACCGGTTACCGCCGAGGCATGATGTTGGGGCTGGTGATTATGGCCGTGGGTTCGCTGGTCTTTATTCCCGCGGCGGAAGCCAGAATGTTCTCGGTATTTCTAATAGCGCTGTTTATCCTCGGTACCGGGCTGACGATTTTGCAGACGGCGTCCAATCCTTATATTGTCCATATTGGTCCCCATGAAACCGCCGCGGTGCGCATCAGCATCATGGGGCTGATGAACAAGGGCGCCGGTGTTGTGGCGCCGCTGGTGTTTACCGCTTTTATTCTCAGCGATATGTCTCAGTTTACGGAAACGCGTCTGGCCAGTCTGGATGCCGCGCAACGTGCCGCGGAACTGACAGAACTGTCGTCTCGACTGGTCATCCCCTATCTGTTGATGGCTGCCATGTTACTGGCACTGGCGGCATTGGTGCACTTTTCTCCTCTGCCCGAGCTGAAATTTGAAGAGGATGAGTCCGAGCAGGGCAGTATCGCGCGTATTCTGCAACACCCGCGTTTGGTATTGGGGGTGGTTGCACTGTTTTTCTATGTGGGTGTGGAAGTGATAGCCGGCGACACCATCGGCCTGTTTGGTAAAGAGATGGGCGTTGAGAACTTTGGCCAGCTGACCTCCTACACCATGACCTTTATGGTGGTGGGCTATATTGTGGGTATGCTGGTGATTCCGCGCTGGATCAGCCAGGAGACGGCGCTGGTGGCCTCAGCCACGCTAGGTGCTTTTTTCTCCTTGCTGATTATGTCGAGCAGCGGCGACAGCCTCGGACTCTGGAACGCGCTGTTCGCCTGGACTGGTGTTCCGGCTGTTCCCAATGCGGTACTGTTTCTGGCGCTGCTGGGTTTTGCCAACGCACTGGTATGGCCGGCCATCTGGCCCATGGCGCTCTCCGGTCTGGGCAGCCTGACCAGTACCGGTTCCGCTCTGCTGATTATGGGTATTTCCGGCGGAGCCATTTTCCCGTTTATTTACGGAGCGTTGGCTGAAGCCAGTGGTGATTCCCAGGGCGCTTACTGGGTGATGATTCCCTGTTATCTCTTTATTCTTTATTACGCCTTGAAGGGTCATAAACTGGAGGCCTGGGGCAAGTAAGGCGGGAGGTTGTCATGTCGAAGCCGAATCACATTGTGGTCGTAGGGGGCGGTACCGCCGGTTGGATGGCAGCCTGCCTGCTCAATCACGCCTGGGGAGGAGACGATAGTCATCGAACCCAGGTTACATTGATCGAATCCAGCGATATTGCCACCATCGGTGTCGGTGAAGGATCGACACCTTACATGCGTCAGTTTTTCTCGCGTCTGGGCATTGCGGAAAAGGACTGGATGCCAGCCTGCAATGCCACCTACAAGTGCGGCATCAGTTTTCCCGGCTGGTCCACCAAGCCGGGTTTTGAAACCTATTTCCATCCGTTTTTTTCGCGCCTGGATCTTGAGCCGGCGGCGGACTTCTTTACTAACTGCAACAGGCGCCGGCGGGGTAAGTCGATTGCGTGCCATCCCAACGATTACTTTGTGGCGGCCGAGTTGGCCCGGCAGAAAAAGGCCCCTATTCCCCTGGAAGATCTGGGTTTTGAGCACGACTATGCCTACCATTTTGATGCGGGGTTGTTGGCGAGTTTTCTGAAAAGTTTTGCCCTTGAGCGGGGAGTTCGTCATGTGATCGACACGGTAAAACACGTCGAACAAAATCAAGATGGTTCCCTGGCCGCCCTGCAAACCCATCAACATGGACGACTTGGGGCTGACTGGTTCTTTGATTGCAGCGGCTTTGCGTCGCTGTTAATCGGCAAAACCTTGCAAGAGCCTTTTCACTCTTTCGCCGATACCCTGTTTAACGACAGTGCTGTGGCCATGCCATCGCCGCTGAATCCGGAACAGCCGATTCCTTCCGAAACCGTATCGCGAGCCGCGGGCCACGGCTGGATCTGGCGGATTCCCCTGACCAGCCGTTACGGTAATGGTTACGCATACTCCTCAAAATATCTGCAGCCTGAGCAGGCCGAGGCCGAACTCAGGAAAGTGCTGGGGGCGGAAGCTGAGGGCATTGAGGCGCGACACCTGAAAATGCGGGTTGGCCGCGTGGACAATCACTGGCAAAAGAACTGCGTGGCAGCGGGTTTGTCCCAGGGCTTTATCGAACCCTTGGAGGCCACTGCGATCGGATTGATTCAGTTTACCATCGAACGCTTTATCGATTTCTTTGAAAAAGGCGAATTTACCGATCAATACCGCGATGAATTCAATGCGGAGGTCAATAAATCCTTTGATGGCGTGAAGGACTATGTGTCACTACATTATCGCCTTAACAGTCGCGCTGATACGACCTACTGGACCGATAACCGGGAGCAGGCATTATCGTCACCGAGTCTGCAGCGTATTATGGCAGCGTGGGACGAAGGCAGAGATTTTGATGCGGCACTGACCGCGGAAAAAACCTCTCAGGCTTATATGCGACCTTCCTGGTATTGCATTTTTTCCGGCATGGGTCGATTTGACAATGTGGCCGAGGCCAAGTTTACCCGTTCGGCCAAAGCGGCCCGGCAATTATGTGAAAGCCTGGCGCACCGGTTTCATCCGCATCGCGCGGCCTGGCTGGCGCAGATGAATTGATCGATAAAAAAGGGGCGCCGTCGTAGGGACCGACACCCGTGCAGAGAGAGTAAATCGAGTGTAAGTTAAACGGCTTCAACCACACGGTTGTTCTGAGTGCCCAGGTTAATGTTGCCATCCTGGCTGCGGATGCTGGTACTCATGGTGTCGCCGGGCTGCAAATACTTTTTACTGCGGCTCTGGCCTTTGACAAACAGTTTCCACTTGGTGGCTTCGGGCAGTAGCGACAGTGCTTTGACTAAAAAGGCCGATGGAATCTGCATGGCGCAGCCACTGGGCGTGCCCGTCAGTACGAGATCCCCGACGCTGAGATCGCTGACCTGGGTAAATTCGGACAGGGATTCGGCGGGCTTGAACACCAGATTGGCGGTGTTGTCACGCTGGCGCACCTCGCCGTTGACCCGCAATTCCAGATTGAGTTTGTGCAGGTAGTGCATATCTTCCTTTTCCATCAGACATAACACAGGGCCGGTGGGGCAGAAGGATCGGTAGCTCTTGCCCTTGAAAAACTGCATCTGCGGTACCTGTACATCCCGCGCGGAAATATCGTTGCCGATCACAATACCGGCAATGACTTCGTGAATATTGTCATCGCTAATCTCCATACTGGTGTCGGTATCCGCGCCGATCACCAATCCCAATTCCACCTCGTAATCCAACAGCTGCACGTGATTGGGGCGTACCACGTCGCTATCGCCTGAACAGACGCTGGCGGAGGATTTGTTGAAAAACATATTGAAGGACTTGGCGTCAGGGTTCATACCCGACTCAATCATATGCTGGCGGTAGTTGGCTCCCTGACACAATACGCGACAAGGCTTTGTCACCGGACTCAGCAGTTCCACCTGGTTGACTGGAATGCCGTCTTTGTCGTTACCCCCCTTTAACCGTCGCAGTCGGTTATAAGCTTGTTCACGACCGCGTTTCAGAAAGTCGGCGGTTGAGCAATAGGTATCCTGTAATGGGAAAAGGGTTTCATTCTCCAGCACTCCCCAGAAATCACCTTGCGTGTCGCTGTTGGGGAGTCGGTAGTGGACAACGTGACAAATCATCGTGCACCTCTTGGTAAATTCAATCTAAATCTGCGCAGTCAATATCAGTTCAGCGCTTTATTAAGTTTTTTGATGCGCGCCAGGTTCAAGTCATCCTTATTAAAGAGCCGGCGGACAACACTCTTAAGCATGCGCCAGGGGTGATTGGTGCCAGCGAAATCGGCGCTCATATGGGGCCCCCACTGATGCTGGGCATCTTTGTGAAAGGGGTGGTATCCGGTGGCCACCGAACTGTCGAACAAATCACCATCGGCATAGTGCTCGAACAGGTCGCCATCGGGATCCCGCCAGTAGTCAAAGATCTGGCTGCCGAGAATGTGTCGGCCGATGCCCCAGGAATGGGTGTAATCCTGTTTCTGCAACCACTCCTGGGCGATGGCAATCTCTTCCATTGAATCGAGTTCGAAGGCGGTGTGCAGGTGTCCCAATTCCGGGGTCAGACCGAGGGCAATGGTGTGGTGATCCACAGGAATATCTCCCCGATCGCAGCGCATAAAGGCGACGCTGGGAATCTCTTCCTGATTCAGCAACTGGAAGTCAGAAACAATCATTCCCAGGGTGTCCTGGTACCACTCGATGGTGCCTTTGATGTCGCTGACACTGTGGACCGTATGGCCGAGTTTATGTACCTGCACTGGCGCCACTTGTTTGCGTACTGTGCGATTAATACGGGGTTTGTGATCAGACAAATTCCAGGGGTTGGCGGCAGGTTTTTCGATATCGGGCAGACTGCGCAGTCCGGCGTTGACTTCGATGGTCAGACCGGCCGGATCGGTCAGGGTGACATATTCCCCTCCCAGCTCCGGGTCGTGCTTTTCAACGGGCAACCCCAGTTTGGTGGAGAGAGTATCCAGGCTCTCGCGTTCAGCATAGAGACCCATGCGGGCGTAGCGTGCGGGCCCTTTTTCCAGCACCAGAATGTGATGCTCGCTGGTGCGTCCTCGCATCAGAATTCGCTGACTGGTGCGGTGGGAGGTCAACAAGCCAAAACTGGTAAAAAAGTCTGCTGCGCGATCCAGATCGGGCCGCTGCAACACCACATAGGCCAGCCCCTGGGCTTTTATCAATGGGTCGGGGCTGCGTTCGCGGACTTGGCAGCAGGACTTGAATTCGTTGGTGGAGAGGGTATCGGGAGTTACGGCAATGGTCATAGGTGCGGCCCCTTGTCAGCTTTTCAATAGTCTATTGTATATTTATTCAAAAGTGAACCATATTACAATTAAAAAGAGTTAAGCGTTGGCGGGGGTGAGAGTGAGCCAGATTCAGGTGTGAATGGAGGATTTAACTGCTAAAATGCCCGACTTTGGCAACAAGCCCGGCAGAATCAAGGTATAGAGACGTTATGGCGGAAGCGGAAAAAATGGATCGTGGCGCAAGGCGCAAGGCAAGGACCCGCAAAAAACTGCTGGAGGCGGCCGCAGCGCTGTGCAGCGAGCAGAGCATTGAAGACATCAGCATTGTCGATATTACCGAGGCCGCTGACGTAGGCTTGGGCACATTTTACAATCACTTTGAGTCCAAGCAGGATTTGCTGGCGGGCATGGCAGAGGACTATCTGACTCAATACGATCACGCGCTGGATGAGTTGGTGTGTGAACTGGAAGATCCCGCTGAGGTGTTCCTGGTTTCCTATCGTTTCACCATCAGGAGTGCTCAGGACAAGGCGGGCTGGAATATCATTCGCCAGTTTCCCAATCACCTGATCCGTGATCGCATAGAAGCGCGCAGTGAGCGGGATATCAATCGGGGTATTGAAACCGGTCGTTTCAAGATCGACAGCGCTGAGGAATTTTGCCGGTTTCTCGACAGTTCCGTGATTGGCATAATGTCCGGGTTGTCCGACGGGGCCGTGACCACAGAGCAGGCGGACACCTTTGTGACCTATTTTTTACGGCTGCTGGGGCTGGACGAAGCCGAAGCCAGGCAGCTGATGGAAAAGCCGCTGCCTGACGCCGGTTGAACTTCTCTATATCTTTACCAGCTGTTTGCCGGTATTGGTGCCTTCGTACAATTGCGTCAGCGCCAGCGGCGCATTCTCCAGTCCCTCAGTAATGGACTCCCGATAGTTAAGTTCTCCCCGCTGGTACCAGCCGGCGAGGCTCTTCAGAGCATCGGGGTACAGAGCGAAGTAATCCAGCATCACAAACCCCTGAATGGTCAGGCGTTTGGTCAAGATAAAACGGTCGCGCCTCGGTCCCATGGGCAGCTCATCCCAGCTGGCAATGGCGGCGGTACCCACCTGTGCAACCCGACCGCCCTGCGCCATGGACGGATACACCGCATCGGCAATAGTCCCTGAGGTGTTGTCAAAAAAGAAGTGAATGCCCTCAGGTGCGGCTTCCCTTATTTCTGCCGCCAGATCGGCGCTGGTTTTGTAATTGATGGCAATGTCATAACCAAATTCCTCCGTACAGAGAGCACGCTTTTCGTCACTGCCGGTCAAGCCGATACAGCGCGCGCCCTTAAGCTTGGCGATTTGCCCGGCAATACTGCCGACACCACCGGCAGCCGTGGAGATCAGCACGGTCTGTCCGGGCTGAACCTTGCCGATCTGTTCCAATACCAGTAGCGCCGTCAATCCATTCGGGCCCAGTGCCCCCAAGGCCGTGGAAATAGGCGCGAGCTCGGGATCCACTTTTCTTACTAACGGGTCTACCTCTGTGACGGCGTATTTTTGCCAGCCAAACAGTCCATAAACGATATCGCCCGTTCGGTAGTTGGGGTGCGCCGATGCGACCACCTCGCCCACCGTTACTGAGCGCATGACCTCACCGATCTGTACGGGTGGCAGGTAATTCTCCTCCAGAGACACCCATCCACGCATGGCTGGATCGATGGACAGATACAGATTTTTTACAGCGATCTGGCCCTCGGCCGGTGTCAACTCGATGTCTGCAGTGACTGCCTCAAAATGCTGGGGTGCGGGTATGCCGTTGGGGCGCTGTTTCAGTACGACTTGGCGGTTTTTCACGTTGGATTCCTCTGGCCTGTGGATTTGTATCTGAGAGGCAGGGGTTCTCAGACATAATTGTTATATTAATCATAGTTGTGTTTAAAATCAAAACTGAATATAGTTCATTACAGTATTCGGGTTATGAAGATGCGTCTTTCGTGGCCCGTTTGCACACAAAAAAACGGAGAGACAATAAATGACACTTACGACGAGAAATCTGCTTGCCGCAGCGATAGCCACTCTGACTTCCACGGGATTGCAGGCCGAAACCTTTGTTCTTGAAGAGCTGGTGGTCACTGCGCAAAAACGGGAACAGAGCTTGCAGGACGTACCGGTATCGGTGAATGTGGTCGGTGGAGACACGATTAAAGAAACCGGACTGGGGGATCTGGAAGATCTGTCTGCTCAAGTGCCCAATCTGGTGATTAACCAGAGCCCCCAGAACTTGAGCATTTATATTCGCGGGTTGGGGTCGCGGGATAACCAGGGGTTCGAACAGTCCGTTGGATTGTTTGTCGATGGTGTTTATGCGGGGCGATCCAAGCAGTTTCAAGCGCCGTTGATGGATTTGGCTTCCGTTGAAGTATTGCGTGGTCCACAGGGCACATTGTTTGGCAAGAATACGATTGCCGGTGCCATGACGGTGACATCCGCCCAGCCGACTGATGAGTTGGAGGCTTCGTTTCGCGCCGGGTTTGAACCCCGCTACGACAGTTACAGCGTTGAAGGTGTGGTTTCCGGGCCGCTGACGGAATCGCTCAGTGGTCGTCTCGCTGTTCAGCAAAATGAAAGTGGCGGTTATCTGGAAAATCCGGTGTTGGGTACGGACGAGCCGGACACTTTATCGACGGCCGCGCGAGCCACTTTGCGCTGGGAGCCATCGGCGGATCTGGAGGTTCTGGCCAAGTATGAGTGGGGGCGTGCGGATGGGGCGGGCCGCAATTATCGATTGGATAAAGTCGGGCCCTGGTTACCGATGTATCAGCAGGCGTTCGCCGGTTTTGATCCAGGCGATGATGAGCGGCGTTATACGGATGTCGCTGAGCGAGGCAATACCAACAGCGACAACTTTACCCTAACGGTGAACTACCAGATTGGCGAGTATGAACTGACGTCTATCACGGGATATTCCGGCTATCGGTTTGATGAGGTGGTGGATGGGGATCAATCTCCACTGAACGCGTTGTTGATGCCGCAGGCACAGGATTTTGATCAGTGGAGCCAGGAGGTTCGAATCGCGTCGCCACTGGGTGAGTCGTTTGATTTTATTGCCGGTTTGTACATGCAAACGTCTGATTATGATCTGCAGCGTGGGTTGCACACCAATTTGTCGGCATACCAGGCATTGAATCCGTCGTTGGCCGTTGTGCCTGCCTCGGGTGCTGTATCCGATTTTAATCAAACCACTGACAGCTATGCGCTATTTGGTTCGATGAGTTGGCACTTGAATGAGATTTGGCATTTGACGGCAGGGCTGCGCTATACCATCGAGGAGAAGCAGGCGCAGAGAGATATGGTCTATACGGGTTTCAACACAAATTTGCCCTTGGCAGCGGTGTACGATCCAATGGCGGCGCCGGCCGGTCCTCTGCCCTTTAATGAGTTTATGTTGGCGGTCGGCGGTATGCAGGCGGCGGGCATTTATGAGCATGAATTGGATGGCGATCGTCGGGCGGAGAATGTCTCTCCTTCGCTGAAGTTACAATACGATGTGAGTGCGTCGGTAATGCTGTATGCGAGTGTCAGTCAGGCTTTTAAGTCGGGCGGATTCAATGCGATTGGTAATGTTGGGGATGATCCGGGCGAGTATGGCAGTACGCCGGAATCGTTTGATTTTGATGAGGAGGAGGCGCTGGCGTTTGAGTTGGGCGGTAAGACGACGTTAATGGATGGCGCCGCCAATGTGAATTTTGCGATCTTCCGTACCAATTATGATGATTTGCAGGTGAGCAGTTTCCAGGGGGATGTGTTCCGCGTCGGCAACGCGGCTCAGGCCGTCAGTCAGGGGGTGGAGATTGATGGTACGGTGCGGTTGAGTGAAACGCTGTTTTTGAATGCGTCTGTGGCGTATTTGGATGCGTATTACAGTAAGTACGAGAATGCTCCTTGTACCTCGCCTCAAACGTTGGTGATGCCGGTGGGCTGCAGTCAGGATTTGACGGATCGTGAGTTGGCGAATGCGCCGGAGTGGACGGGTAATTTATCCCTGGATCAGGAGTTTTCTCTGGGTGATGGTTTGCTGCTGCGGGCGCATTTGAATGTGGCTTATGTATCGGAGCAGTATCTGGCGTTGGATTTGGATGAGGCGACGCTTGAGGAGGCGCATACGACGGTGAATGGTCGCTTGGCGTTGGCGGGTTCTGACGGTGGTTGGGAGTTGGCGCTGTTGGGTAAAAATCTGACGGATGAGGAGGTTCGGAGTTGGTCCAATGATCCGTTTTTGGTGGCGGGGGCCTATTTTTCCTACTACAACGCGCCTCGGACTTTGGAGCTGCAGTTTAGTTTGGCTTATTGATTTTATTTTCTGGCTGGCCATGGGGCAGACTTCATGCCCCGTCGTTTTGTGCCACAAGTGGCGGCTGGGGCGTTGTTTCCGGAGCGGTCGGGCGGCCCTCCGGGCTGCCCTCAGTCCCAAAAAAGCCAAGCAAAAAGCGCTTGTCTTTTTTACTCCTTCGGCGCCCTCTTTGATGCTCCGCAAACAACGCCCCAGCCACCTTTTACACCGCGGTTCTTCACCTGTGGTGCCTCATTGTTATGTTCGTCTTTATGTTCATCAAGAGGGCAGGCGCCAATGGCACTTGCTTAAGCCAATTTGGCACTACTCTCTGTAGCAGCGGGCTCTGACCGCGACTGGGTTTCCCCGTACAGAATTAAGTGCTCAAAGTTAAGGTCCGGTGGGGTGTGGTTCAATCTCGATTCAGGTGCTTCATAAAATGGGGGCAGACCCGGTCGCGGTCAGAGCCCGCTGCTACGTACGTAGATAAATCCTGCCGGTACTTGATTATATCAACGACACAAAAAAACCGGCGCAGGGCCGGTTTTAAGCAGGGCTTTGGGTTTTCTAAATCAGTTGGAGAAGTTGTCTGGCTTGTTGCAGTGCCATGTCTGCAGTGTCCTGGTTAAGGGCGACCAGAATAAATTTGTCGGGTCTGACCAGAATCATGTTGCAGTTGTTGTCAGTAAATAACGCCTTTAAGCGTTGTGCGCCGCATTCCTGGTAGTCGCAGTTGGTGTCGCCAACGCTGATGAGTGTGGTGCCGAGCGCTTGCCAGTCTTGCAATTGTGATTCGGTGAGTAGCGTTTTGGGGTCGCAGTTGTAGCCGAGGATGCTAAAGCCTTTACCGAGTTTTTCATCCAGCAGACAGGTTTCGCCGCTTTCTGTTTTGATCTGGGGCTGAGGCAGCATCTGCCCGTTGATGGCGTTGTCTTGTTGGTTGGCGACAACGCCTTTGTCGATAGCGCGAACCAATACCGATTGCGCCATGTCCTGGGAGAAGTTGTCCATGGCGGCCGGGTCTTGCTGCATGGCGAAGAAGAAGGCGTCGCGTTCGGCAGCTTTTTGTGGGTCGATGGGTTGGATCTGTTCACCCAGCGAGAGGGCGAATTGGATGAGCTCCTGGGCGTGCTGCCAGCGTTCTTGTTGGTAGCTTTCAAGTAGGGTGGGCGCGGCTTGTTTGTTGACCACCATGGCCAGCTTCCAGGAGAGGTTGCGCACGTCGCGCATGCCGCTGTTAAGCCCCTGGCCGGCGAATGGAGGGGTCATGTGGGCAGCGTCACCGGCGAGGAACGCGCGGCCCTGTTGCCAGCGTTCGGCGATGATGGCGGCGAAGTTGTAGACGCGGCGGCGGAAGATGTCCACTTGCGCCGGGTCTGTATGTGGAGCCAGCAGTTCGTTGATGGTTTCGGTTTTGAGCAGTTGTTCCGGTTGTTCGCCTGGCATCAGCATCCATTCCCAGCGGCGTTGGTTAGCGCCGCGTTTGATGGTCATGCCGGGGCGGGCTGGGTCGCAGAAGAAGCGGCTGCCGGGGCCATCGTCGAACTGTGGGTCGATGGTGTCGATGACCAGCCAGGGATATTCGTTGCTGTCGCCGGTCATCTGGATGCCGAGCAGATCACGCACTTTTGAGCGGCCGCCGTCACAGCCGACGAGGAATTGAGTATCAATGGATACGCCTTCACCGTTGGCGTCGACGGCTTCAATAAATACGCCATTGGCATCCTGGGTGAAGTTGAGCATTTCGTGCTGGAAGTGGATGTCAACGGTGGGACGTTTGGCGATGGTGTTGGCCAGTATGCGATCGAAGGCGGGTTGATCGAAGGTGTTGAACAGTGGATGGCCGTAGGGAGTCTGGTTGAGTGTATTGAGTGAGAACAGGAGTTTGCCGTCGGCGTTGAGGTAATCGGAGCTTTCGATGCCGGAGAATATCTCCTCTCGTACGGCATCGAGGATGTCTGCGGATTGCAGTGTTCGCAGGGTTTCGCTGTCGATGCCAATGGCTCGCGGTTCTTCCATGGTGTTGGGTAGTTTTTCCAGGACCAGGGTGTCCACGCCCAGGCTGCCGAGCAGGTGGGCCAGTGTCAGTCCGGCGGGGCCGGCGCCAATGATGGCAACGGCAGTTTTGTAGTGAGTGGGCATAGTACGCTCTCCCAAAGTTATTAGTCAGGCCATCGTGGAAAATCCACTTAGTTGTAATAATATTCAGTTATGAGTAATAATTCAATTAAGTTTTCGAGAGACACGAAAATGCCGGTGATTATTGGCCTTTTTACCTTCGGGGTCGGCAAACAAGAATTCATATATTGACTTAATGTCTTATTATGGGTTTATAATCAGAATTGAATATGATTCACTTTATAGCTGGAGATGTCGTATGGTGGTACTGATTACGGGGGCCTCGGGAGGTCTGGGAACGGTGTTGGGCTCGTTGCTCAGTCGCAAGGGGTTGAAGGTGTACGGCACCATGCGCAATCCGGAGGGCAGAGAGAGCGATTACCCCTTTACGCTGCTGCCGATGGAGGTCAACAGTGATGAGTCTGTGCAGGCCTGTGTGGATGAGGTGGTTGAGCGCGAAGGTCGTATTGATGTCCTGATTAACTGTGTGAACCAGATGATTATCGGTTCCGTGGAAGAGCAATCCGTCGAGGAGGTTCAGGATTTATTCAATGCCAATATCTTTGGTGTGATGCGGGTCTGCAAGGCAGTCATCCCGGTGATGAAGAAGCAACGCGGTGGCACCATAGTCAATATGAGTTCGCTGGGTGGCATTCTCGCGGTGCCGTTTATGAGTGCTTATACTTCCGCGAAGTTTTGTCTGGAGGCCATGAGTGAAGCGCTGTATTACGAAATGAAGCCGCATAATATCGATGTGGTGATTATGCAGCCGGTGGCGATGCACATGGATCGCCCGGCCACGGGCAGTCATTTGCGTACGGTAAAAAATGTGCCGGCCAATTCCCGCACGCATAAGATGGTGGAGCGCATGGCCGCGGATACGGCCGCCAGCAAGCTGACACCGGAGATGGTATCGGCCAAGATCTACGAGGTGATTACATCGCAGAAAAAACCTCTGCGAGTGCCGATGGATCGGGCCAAGGTCATGTCAGTGGTCAAACGCCTGTTACCTGGGCCCATGATGAATAAGATTGTGCTCCGTTTTATGGGTGATGTGATGGGGTAGGCATCAGCTTTAGGCTGCGACCGGCGCGGGCTCCATCCGCCGAGCGCAGTCGCACCTCTACCGTTGTTGAGTTTGTCAGTTCAATGGGGTTCAGGTATTCCTTCCATTCACCGGCCGCGAGTCGGTATTGCATGGTTAGCCCCGGAAATGGGGACTTCATGTGCAGTTTGCCATCCACAATGCTGGCACCGGGGGTGGGCACCCTATAGCGCACACCCTGTATATCCAGTTTCTGCAGCTCTTTTTGAGCCAGCAGGTTGGCAAATCGGTTCCAATCCCGTTGCCGCAGTTGCCGGCGTTTCTGGTCAAAGTGTTGGCTGTCCTTGTTGTAGAGCGCACCTCGATAGTCGTAGGCGAGCTCCCAATCCGGGCGATGCCAGGCGCGTTCGGCCAGTGCGATCAAACGCGGGAATATCATATAGTCCGCCTGGGCATCAGTGCGGGTGGTTTCCGTCCACAGGTGTCCCTGTAGACCGTAAAACCGGCGTTGTTCTTTGATGGCGCTGTTGCGGTCATCCAAGCTCATGGGGCGTTGCTCCCGGTCGCCGCGAAATTCGGCGTGAGCCGGCAGGTTGTCGGGCATAAACTCAAATACGTCCAGTGTCCCCGTGGCTCGACTTGCCCAGTAGTAACCGCGTTCCTCCGGATCAGCGGCATAGGGGAAATCAAAGTAGGTGGTGTCCGGCGTGGACACCACTACCTGCCAGTGGCGATTGACTTGCTCGTGGGCAACTTTGTGGCCGTCCCAAAACAGAGGTGTCCAGGCATTGGATTGCACTGCGTTCGGCATTTTGCCTGTGTCGGTGGTGGAGAGGCCATCGTTCCAGCCCGCGGGCATCACTCCTTTGTCGGCAACCATATTGGCAACGCGTTCAACAAAGTAACCGGTCAGGTCGTGGTGGTCTTCCAGTTCCAGATCAGGGTTGGTAAGCAATGATTCACAGGCGGGAGATTGAATCCAGGCTCCGGCGGTTTCATCGGCGCCAATGTGATAGCGGGTCAGCGGCACACCGGCTTGAGCATGCAGGGTTATCATTTCGTCGATAACTTTTTCGACAAAGGTGTAGCTGGAATCCAGACAGACATTCAACGTATTGTCGTTATAATACTGGATGGATTGGTAGACCGTTTTGTCCAGCGGGTCGATCAGACGGTAACGACTGGCCTCGTGCGGTTGTTCAGCAGCAATCAAGCGCTGGTAACGGGCTTCCATCGCGGCCACGGCGGCGCGGGAGTGACCGGGCATATCAAAGGAGGGAATCACTTCGATATGTCTCGCCTGCGCGGCATGCAGGATCTCCTGATAGTCTCGGCGGCTGTAGTAGCCGTTGGCCGCGCCATGGGCGAACGGACCGCTGCCGAGCTGTGGCATGATGCAGAGTTTTTCTTCGGGATCGTGGCAGCGTTGGCTGCCGATGTCTGTCAGTTCCGGCAGATCGGGAATTTCCACACGCCAGCCTTCATCGTCGCCGAGATGCAAATGCAGACGGTTAAGTTTGTAACGGGCCATTTGTTCCAGCAATCGGATCACATAGTGTTTGTCGCGGAAATTTCGCGCCACGTCCAGGTGCATACCGCGAAACGGGTAACGTGGCGAATCGGCGATGCGCAATGCCGGCAGTTGGGTTTCTCCCACAAACAGCAGGCTGGCCAGGGAGCGCAGCGCATAGTGGGCACCGACAGCGGTTTTAAAGCTGATTTCAATCTCTGCGGCAGAAATCTCAAGGCGGTAGGCTTCCGGCGAGTTCAGGCTCTCATCCGCCAGTTGCCTGAACGAGACAACTGCCCCGTCTCCCGACTGATGAACGCCCAGGCGTGATAAACCCTGCAGCGCAGTGTCGATGGCATCAAGTGATGGAATTTGCCCGGTAAGTTTTATGCCGCGAGATATATCCAATTTCCCATCGGTCATTTCGATGGTCCTGGGCGTCGGTATCATTTCCGAGCGGAGTTGTTCTGCCGCGATGTTATCAGTCGTAATACGCCGAAACTGATTCTCTGCCGAGGCAAACAGAGTCTGGTCACCGGAGCTGCGTTTGAGATGTTTTTCCTGTTCCGTAAATCCACCTGCGTGGGGCAGGATTTCGAGCCCGGTGGCATCATCAATTCGAGCTATCGTACTGTTGACCAGCTCTGGTTGCAGTGATCCGCTGACGACGTAGTAGTTGGGCATGATGTCGGTCTTGGCCAGGTGCCAGTAATCCGCTTGCAAAGGAACAGCAATGGGTTGCCCGGCTTCAAAGCCTTCAAAGTTGGAGGTAGGGGTCAGGCGGTGTAAGTCACCGTTTAAAAATTCAATGTCGAAGTCATCGCTAAAGTCTCGCTGAATAGGTGACATATGGGAAAAGTACATTGACCAGTTGCTGGCCTGCCAGTCTTCGGGCATCGTCAATAACAACTGTGATTGGAAACACAGGCCATCGGCCCGATTCTTGTCACAATGGGCACCGGGGCGGTTATCCAGAACCTGGTAGGTGACTTGAAGCTGTTTGCCAAGCACCGACAGTTGCTGTTGTGTTTTGAGATCATCCCGGGTTGATTGGGTGTCCGGTCGGGCCGCACCCTCCCACTGGCATCCCGCTATCGCCAATAAAAAAAACGACAGCGTGTAGCTCGGTGTTATTTTTATCATGGTACTGATTCCGCGCCTTTAGTTAATTCCAAGCTGTGCCAACAATTGTTGGTTTTCCCGTTCGATATGCTTGTAAAAATCCGCGTGTTGCAATCTGGCTGCCGCAGCTTCGTCCACAATGACTACAGCGTTGGTGTGCATCTGCAGGGCCGAAGCGGGGCAGGCGGCTGACAGCGGACCTTCAACGGTATCGCGAATCGCATCGGCCTTGTGGCTGCCCGTTGCGAGCAACACCACTTGGCGGCTGTCCAGAATCGTGCCAATACCCATGGTGATGGACAGATGGGGTTGGTACTCATCGTCTTCAAAGAAGCGGGCGTTATCGTCAATGGTGGCCGGCGTTAACGTCTTGACACGGGTGCGTGAGCGCAGACCGGAGGAGGGTTCGTTAAAACCGATATGGCCATTGCGCCCGATGCCCAACAGTTGAATATCAATGCCGCCGTGTTTTTCAATCAGTTGTTCATACTCTTCGCAGGCACTGATGGGATTGCTGGCGTTGCCCGGTGGCACGTAGGTGTTGCCCGGATTGATGTCGATGTGCTCAAACAGCTGTTGGTTCATAAAGTGGCGATAGCTTTGGGGATGATCGCCGCTGAGGCCGAGATATTCATCGAGATTAAAGGTGGTCACATCGCGAAACGATACCTCTCCGCGTTCATAAGTTTGAATCAACTTTTGATACAACGCGACGGGTGTGGAGCCCGTCGCCAGGCCAAACACACTGGCAGGTTGTCGCTGTAACCGGCGTACAAAAATGTTCGCGCCATAGTTGGCGACGGCATCGGCGTTGTCGAGAATGACTACTTGCATGAAGTTACGCTCCGAAATTAATTCATGTGCCGGCGCTTGCTGCCGGCCACCCAGGTGTGCTGAACGCGAAAAGCGTCATCGAAGTGGACAAGGTCGGCGCGATAACCACTGCGAATTCGACCGAGCTGATCTGCCTTGCCAATGTATTGAGCCGGGTAAAGTGAAGCCATACGAAGGGCCTCTTGCAATGAAGCGCCAACGGATTCCACGCAAAAGCGCACGGCGTCGATCATGCCGATGGCGCTGCCGGCCAGATTGCCTTCGGCGTTCACCAGGCAGCCGTCCTGTTCGCTAATCACTTCGTTGTATAGGGAAAAGCTGTTCTCGTTTGAACCGACGGTTGCCATGGCGTCGGTGACCAGAAAAACCTTACCGGCGGGTTTGGCGTTAAGGGCAACCTGAATGGCTGTCGGATCGACATGGTGGCCATCGGCGATGATGCCACACCAGCTGTCATTGTCGGCCAGAGCCGCGCCAACCACACCGGGGTCGCGCCCGGTGAGCGGACGCATAGCGTTGTATAGGTGGGTAAATCCGCTCAGGCCCTCGGCGAGTGCCGCCTTGATCTGCTCGTGATTGGCATCGGTGTGCCCTGCGCAGACACGGATGCCTGCATCCGCCAGTGTTTGGATCTGGCCGGCTTTGGTCTGTTCCGGTGCCAGAGTGATTAACAGGGTCATGTCGGGATGATGTCGTCTGATGCTCGCTAACCATTCGAGATCCTCAGCGGACATAGGGCGGATGTAATCCTGTTTATGAGTGCCGCGGCGATCGGGATTAAAGAAGGGGCCCTCAATATGCACACCCAGCACCCCCGGCAGTTTTTCCTCCAGCGCCTGGCACACGGCTGCCACTCCCTGTTGTTGCTGTACCAGCGAATCGCTGATCAGAGTTGGGGTCATGGAGGTGGTACCGCCGTTGCGATGACCCTCCAGCATTTGACGGATGCCATCCAGATCGGGGCTGTTGTTAAACAGAATGCCGCCACCGCCATTGACTTGCAGGTCAATAAATCCCGGCGCCAGAACACCGCCTTCAAGATTTTGTCTTTCGATGTCAGTGTCGAGTTCCTTTTCCGGCAACAGCGCGTGAATTCTGGAGCCGTTCAGAACGACGGCGTAGCCTTCCAGACATTGATGGCCGTCAAATACGCGGGCATTGGTAAGTGCGGTCAGCATTGAAAACCTGCTCTCCTGGAATGGGTTAATGGTTATCGAATTGGTTAAAGTCTGGCCACTGTAGCACGAGTTTTTCTTTGGGACAACGTTGTCATCATTATGGAGTAGCAGTTTGAAAGGCAAACCAGCAGCCAGCAGGCTAATTTGAGGTAGGGCTAAGTGGGGGCAGGATTCAGCCAATCAAACAGGGCTGGTGGCGTTTAAGCCGGTTCTGCCGTGGAATCCCGTACCACCAGCTGGGGGTGAAAGCCGTTTTCGATGGCTTCTGTGGGATTCTGCCCGCTGCGCGTTGTTCGGGTTGATTGAATCAGGAGGGCGGCTGCACTGGCGGCAATCTGGCTGGTGGGCTGGGCAGCGGTCGTCAGCTTGGGCCAGGTCTGGCGGGAAAAGGGATTATCCTCAAAGCCGACAATAGAGAGCTTGCCCGGCACTTCGGTACCCAGCAGTCTGGCGGCAAACAGAGTCCCTGCCGCAATTTCATCGTTACAGGCGAATACGGCTGAGGGTGGGGATTCAAGGCTGAGTAGTTGCTTGGTGCGCTCCACCCCCGACTCAAACGAGTATTGGCCCTGCAGGACCAGGGATTCGTCCACTGTCAGTCCATTTTCATGCAGTGCCTGGCGGTAACCCTCTTCCCGCTCTCCGGATGAGGAATGCACGGTATCACCTGAGAGGAATCCGATGCGTGTGTGCCCCAGATCGATCAGATATTGGGTAATCTCCCGCGCCGCATTGCGATCGTCAATGTAAACGCAGGGAGACAGATCATCCGGCTCTTCCGAGCCGGAGATAATGCGTACAAATTTGATGCCCCGCCGGCCGAGGTCCTCAATAATCTCGCGGGTTTCGGATACCGGCGGTGTCAGCACCAGCCCCGCCAGGTGCCCCCGTTCGACCATCTCAGCCAATTCGTCGGTGATGGTGTCTGACTTGGCATCGCAGGGGTGGATCACTAGTTCGAATCCCTGCCGACGACACTCCTGCAGGATACCGTGCTGCATGCTGATGACGTAATGGCTGTTGGGATTGTCGTAAATAAACCCGATAAACGAAGAGCCGCCACGCAGGTGCCGGGCGGAGAGGTTAGGCTGATAATTCAGTTCCTTGACCGCTTTCCAGACTTTCTCTTTAAGGGCTTCACCCACCGACGGCTCGTTGTTGATCACCCGGGAAACAGTTTTAAATGACACTCCGGCCAGCTTGGCCACATCCTTAATGGTCGGTTTCATAGGGTCTACAAGGGGTCTTCGGCGCAAAGCCGCACAGGGTAGAAGGTTTATGACTTGGGTGCAAATGCGATTTGTTCATCAATCGTGGTAGGGTTAGGCCTGCGATTTATGACCATTAACGACTATTGTTTCTACCGAATACTACACCGATGTTGATTCGTTCCATAGCCAAAACACTGATTCTGCCCCCCGCCCTGCAATTAGTCTGTATCGCATTGGCGATCGTCTGCTGGAGGCGCTACCCGAAAATATCCCGCGCCCTGGGGCTACTGGGTTTGATCAGCCTGTGGTTGCTGGCGTTACCGGTGGTGTCCTGGTCTCTGCAAAGAGGGCTGGAATGGAACTATGCCCCAATCGATTTGACGCAGGCTGCGTCCGCCCAGGCTATTGTGGTGCTGGGGGCGGGGAGACGCCGTGAGGCCCCGGAATACGGATATCAGGATACTGTGAACCGCCTGGCCCTGGAGCGCCTGAGGTATGCCGCAACTCTGCATCGGCAAACCGAGCTGCCAGTTCTTGTTTCCGGTGGATCGGTTTTTCGGGAGGATGCCCGGCCGGAAGCCGAGATGATGGCGGATACATTGATCCAGGAGTTTGGTGTACCGGTAGAGTGGCGCGAGGGAGGTAGCCGCAACACCGCCGAGAATGGCCTCCATTCTTACGCACTGCTGGCTGATCAGGGTTTCAGTCGCATCCTGTTGGTCACTCATTCCTGGCATATGGCGCGGGCCGAACGAGTCTTCCAGAATGCCGGTTTTGAGGTGGTACCGGCGGGGCTGGGATTCGCCCGCCAACAGTTGGGCCCGGAGGTGTTGGATTTTTTGCCCAGTGCCAACGCCTTGCGAAGCAGCCGCTATATGCTGCATGAGTGGCTGGGAGGATGGGTGTATCGACTGAGCCCGTAGCAACTGCACACTTTTGGCGCGGCAATAGCAGTCGCTGCCCGAATAATGACCGCAGCGCGCGAATTGTGATCGCGCTATCGGGGCTCCCCAACGATAGTTTCGGATTGGCGTAGTCTTTGCAGAACCAAAAGAAGATTGAAAGACAACAAGACCGACACGGTTGTAGATACAAGGAACACAGAGACTATGGTGGAAGCCGATACGCTTTTGGAGCAGCGATCGCAGGTAGATGCCGTCACCGCCCGTTATCGCGAACGCAACGCCGCTCTGACGTTGATGCGCCAGTTCAATCGCCTGATCAATTCCATCCAGCAACACCGCGGAGTCTGCCTCGCTCACCTGGCCGGAGACGGCTTGTTTACCGAGGATATGAATCAGGTTCAGACTCAGGTAAATCGCCGCCTGCTGGCGTTGCGCCATACCTGTACCGAATTCGACAGGCTGGTGCCGGATGCAGAGCAACGCAATGTTCGTCACGGCTGGAGTACCGTTTGCCATGACTGGGAAGGGGATGCACTGCTTGAGAACTTTGAGTACCACTCCTTTCTGATCGAGCAGTTGTTACAGTTAATGACGGGGCTGGCCCGCCAATTCCAAAAGTTGCACTGGCAGGAGGTGCTGCCTGCGGGCACTGAAGTTGTCGACAATGTATTACCGCTGGTCAGTCGTCAGGTGCCCGAACTGGTGGAGCAATTAGCCCGCATCCGTGGTCTGGCGACCCACGCTGCGGTAGTGAGTGAGTGTGACGAAGAGCATGACAAAAAGTTGCGCTATTGGCTGCAGTGCGCTGAGCAGCAAAATCGCGAGCTGGTGCTTCAGATTGACAATATGGATGCCCAGTTAAAGGGCGGTTGGAAGTCGTTGCAGGAGCTCAAGAACTACGAGCTCAAGTTGGCTTTCTTCCTCAATACCATCAAGCGGGACATTCTCCACGGCGATTGCCACAAAGCCGACGCCAGGCAGTTATTCTCACTGGGGTCAGAAATTATCCAGGCCTACGTGGAGGGTGTTGATGGGGGAATCCACCTGTTAAGGGATCAGCTGGAGAAGGAACTCGAAGCCTGGCTCGCCAGTCACTGATACTGAGAACCCTGAGAACTGCCCACGCCCTTAGATTGCCGGATGCACCTGGGTGTTTTTAAGGTATCGCTCGTGCAGGTAAGCGAAATCCTGCTGATAGCTCTGCAGTTCCTCTAACAGTCTCTTGCGCTGCTTGTCACTGAGGCTGGCGTGCAACTGGCTGGACAGCTCAAACGTCAGCTGCTGATTGTCTCTGATAAGTTCTAAATGAGACTCAGAATACAGCGAGCGATCATTGGTGATCAGCTGCCACAGTTGTTGACTCAGGTCGTTACGGGCCAGTTCGGTTCGTTGTTGGTAAATGCTGTCAGCCCGGGCCAGCATGGTTTGCCGCTGCTGAAGTGACATTTCGGCAATAGGTTTCAGGGCCTGGTTCCAGTCATCAATCAGCTGCTGCTGCTGTTCGGAGGGTTTGCCGATCCAGGGTTTCAGAACTTCGAGGGTGTGCTCCCGCCGCTTTTTCAGCCTCTCCTCGGGGGTGACGTCTATATAGCGTTTGGCGTATTTCTCGTGCTTCTTGCCAATGCTCTGTTTGAATTCCAGCCATTGCTCGTCGTTGAGCTCAATAAACAGAGTGACGAGGTCAGGCATCAGCTGTTTAAGGCTGTCTTCATAGAGCAATTGACCTTCCAGGGCGATGTCCTGCCAGCTTTGAGGGGGCAGTGAGGGGGCCTGTAATTGCTCCTGCAGACGTTCACTGGCGGCCAGATAACGGGGCAATTGGGTACTTTGATGCCAGAGATGAAACCGGTCCAACGCCTGTTCCATGGTTTTGCGCTGGTCCCGACTCAGGGAGACGTGGTCTCTGATCTGCCAGCCGATCCACCAGTCCAGAAAGGTATAGCTGACTCGCAGTGTGCAACCGCTCAATCCGAGGCAGCCGATAATCACCAGCAAAACAGCAGCTCTTTTCAGCACTACCCGATTGAATGCGGCCGTGCTAGAATCCCGCTTCTCTCGTAGCAATGTCGAAATACGTGCCAATTCCGGTACGTTGATGCATCGCATAGGTTGGTTCCCCCGGTCAGCGGTCAGGAAACGAATCATCTTAACGACATAATAGACCGAGATAATAACAATAATTCAAAAGCGTTGTACCTTATGAACATCTCCCTCGATCCCGAACGTCTGCAATTAGATCATTTACAACTGCAAGACCGCCTGAGTCGCCTTATCCCGGTTCAGTTGTGTTGCCTGGTCTATCGCAAGCGCTATACCGTGATTCTGGTGGCGAGCCAGGAAATGCCCGCCCGTCGACTGAGTAAGAGTGCCGAGCACATAGCGCACCAGTTGGTGCAGAAATTGGGCGCCAGACCGGCAGAAGTGGACTTTTTGCAGTACCAGCCCGGAGAGGAGCCGGAATGGTTGCGCTGGCGGTTTCAGTGGGTGGGGATGTCACCGTTAAAAGGCGAGTGTATTGCGGTCAATGAAGCCTCGAGAAGCCGCTATCTGGAACCTCTGCTCAGTGGTGGGCAGCCTTTCTCATTACTCAATGGCGAGGTGCCAGCGGTCGCCTGAAGCCCGCTGCCAGCATCAGGGCACAAACCAACAGAGTTGGCAGGCTGCCTGTGCTCATAAAGGGGGTGTCGCCGAGTCTTGGCTGTACCTCACCCTCAACCACCGCCTGCACAAATTGATCACTGGCCTGCTGTAAGCTCCCATCCGGTGAGATGATCGCGCTGACGCCATTATTGGTGCCCCGAATGACATAGCGGCCGGTTTCCAGGGCTCGCATCTGGGCCATTTGCAGATGTTGCAGCGGCCCCCAGGAATGGCCAAACCAGGCGTCGTTACTGATCGTTAAGATGACACTGCGGTCACTGCTTTGCTCAGCCACTAGATCCGGATAGACGATTTCGTAGCAAATCGCCGTGGCCAGCATCAGGCTGCCTATCTGAAGGCCATGTTGCTGTGAGTCGCCCGAGCTGATGATGGAGGTGGGCAAATTAAAGAATTCGATCAGGCCCCGCAGCCACTGCTCCAGGGGCACGTACTCACCAAAGGGAACCAGCCGGGTCTTGTGATACATGCCGGTGGCCATGCCCAGGCCCACTGCGCTGTTATGGTAGACCGGGTTGCCGGGAGTATCGTAGAGGATACCCGTGATCAGAGCCGTTTGTGTATTCGCGGCCTTTTCCTGCATCTCTTCAAGAAAGGGTAATGCCCGGTGATAGAGCATGGGAATGGCTGCCTCGGGCCAGATTACCCAGTCATTACTCCAGGCCGTCCGTGACAGCTGCCGATAGCGTTCCAGGGTGGGCAACAAAAAGCTGGGCTGCCACTTTTTTTCCTGGGGGATATTGGCCTGTACCAGCGCCACCCTGACAGGCTCACCCTGTTCAGTGGTCCATTGGTTGTTTTGCAGTATGCCTCCCGTCAGCCAAAGGCCCGCAACGGCGGCAGTGAGCATCAGTTTGGCAGAGCGGCGGGTATGTTGGGAGCAACAAAATGCCAGCGCTATGGCTGTCAACACGGTGATCAAGGAGACACCGAACACACCGGCCACCGGTGCCCAGCCCGCCAGCGGCGTGGCCATTTGGCTATAGCCGATAAACAGCCACGGAAAGCCGGTCAGCAACCAGCTGCGCAGCCATTCGCCTAATACCCACAGGGCTCCAAAGCGCAGCAGGTAAGCACCGAAGTGTCTTTCTCGACTCAGATTGACAATGGCAAGCGGCAGTGCAAAGACGAGGGCCAGTCCGGCAACAAAAAGTGCCGTCAACAATATTGCCAGCGTAATCGAGGCCTGGCCGAAATCATGAATGCTGACATAAACCCAGGAGGCGCCAACACCGAACAGGCCAAGGCCAAAGAAAAAGGCGAGCCTGGCGCACTGGCGGGGAGACTGGCCGTACAGCAGCAATGCCAGCAGTGCTGGGCCAACAAAGGCCAGCGGCCAGAGATTAAGGGGCGCCAGAGACAGCGGTGTGAGGGCGCCGCCGAGCAGGGCCAGCCAGGGCGTGAGCCGCGCCGACCAGCTCAGGCCGAGTCCCGCGACCGCCGTTCTGTGGGAATCCGTACTGGAGTTGGCATCCATCACCAATCAGCTGGGGGAGGTCAGGCGCAGCAGGTGGATTTGGCGGTTGTCCGCGTAGAGTACCCGGAACTGGTATCCGTCGATGTCCGCGACCTCATTGCGTTGCGGCAGATGACCGAACGCGCGCATCAGGATGCCGCCAATGGTGTCGAACTCGTCTTCATCAAAGCCGCTGCCGAAGAATTCATTAAAGTCTTCAATGGGGGTCAGAGCCTTGACGATATAGTCATTGTCGGCCACTTTGCGAATGAAGGCGTCATCGGCATCATCATCGGTTTCGTCTTCGATCTCGCCGACAATTTCCTCAAGAATGTCTTCAATGGTCACCAGCCCGGAAATGCCACCATATTCATCAATCACCAGAGCCATGTGATAGCGGTTTTCCCGGAATTCGCGCAAAAGCACATTGAGGCGCTTGCTCTCGGGAATAATGGTGGCGGGGCGAATGATGTTTTCGAGCACAAAGTTGTCTGTGCCGTTGAGAATCAGGGAGAGCAGATCCTTGGCCAGCAGGATGCCACGGATGTCATCCGTGGATTCTCCCACCACGGGGAAACGGGAGTGTCCGGATTCAATGACAGTGGGCAGCAAATCTGCCGGTTGATCATCAATATTGATGCAGACCATCTGCGAGCGTGGTACCTGGATTTCGCGAACCTGCTGGTCAGCAACGTCCAGGGCGCCCTGAATGATTTCCAGCTCATCGGGATTGACTACCTTGTTATCAGCGGCCTCCCGAATAATTTCGAGCAGTTCCTCGCGGGACTTGGGTTCCGCGGAAAAGGCGTTGAGTACCTTGTCGAGCCAGCTTTTTTCCTGTTGCCGACTCGACGTGGTCTGGCTACTCGATGGGTCTTCACTCATGGTTTTGTCAATCTCCTTGCTCCGGCCTAATCTACCCGGGCGCCGGTTAATCCGATGCGGTTACTTTCGATTTCTGAGTCAATGGTCTCATAGGGCGGAGGGTAACCGAGTTTGGTTAAAATTGCAGTCTCCAAAGCTTCCATTTCGTCCGCTTCAGAGTCCTCTATATGGTCGAAGCCCAGCAAATGCAAGGTGCCATGTATCACCATATGGGCCCAGTGAGCCTCCAGAGTCTTGTTTTGGTCCACGGCTTCTCGTTTGACAACGTCGGCGCAGATCACCAGATCCCCCAGCAGGGGCAGCTCCAGCTCGGGGGGAAGGTCCGCGGGGAAGGAGAGCACATTGGTAGGCTTGTCCTTGCCGCGATACTCGTGATTGAGTTGCCGGCTTTCGGCAGCATCCACGATACGCAGACTCAGCTCGGCTTGGTCGCGCCGGTTTTCAACGGCGGCCAGCGTCCAGTCTTCCAGCTGTTCCTGGCTGGGGAGAAAGTCGTGATCGCCGGCGGCGATAGCCACCTGCAGGTCCAGGCACAGTTCCATAAGGGGTATCTTCGCTAAACTCAGTCCGAATGGGGGTGGTTCACGCCATTGGAGAGGCTTTGGTGCTCAGATTGTTGCTCGGCCTCAACAGTGTCATAAGCTTCTACAATGCGCTGCACCAGCGGATGACGAACAACATCGCGGGCGTTAAAGAACGTGAAGCTGATGCCCTTGACCTTTTCCAGGATGCCCACGGCATGCTTGAGCCCGGAGGCGTGGCCCCGAGGCAGGTCCACCTGGGAGGGGTCACCGGTGATCACGGCGGTGGAGCCAAAGCCGATCCTGGTCAGGAACATTTTCATCTGCTCGCGGGTGGTGTTCTGGCTCTCATCAAGGATGACAAACGAATTGTTGAGTGTGCGGCCGCGCATATACGCCAGCGGTGCCACTTCAATCACATTGCGTTCAATCAACTTGCCAACGGTTTC
The DNA here is from genome assembly GCF_011683955.1 of Pseudomaricurvus alkylphenolicus. Classification (GTDB taxonomy): domain Bacteria; phylum Pseudomonadota; class Gammaproteobacteria; order Pseudomonadales; family Cellvibrionaceae; genus Pseudomaricurvus; species Pseudomaricurvus alkylphenolicus. Next base: position 511,756 of record NZ_JAAQPI010000003.1, on the reverse strand, counting down.
GAAGCCCAGCATCTCGTAAAGTGCGTCATAAAGGGGGCGCAGATAGGGATCGACTTTCTGGGACAGGTCGCCGGGCAGAAAGCCGAGTTTTTCACCGGCCTCGACGGCCGGGCGCACCAGCAGGATTCTTTCCACTTCGTCCTTGAGCAGGGCCTCAACCGCACAGGCAACCGCCAGATAGGTTTTACCCGTACCGGCGGGCCCGATACCGAAGTTGATGTCGTTGGTCTGCACGGCACGAACATACTGTTGCTGGTGCTGCCCGCGGGGTTTGACCGTACATTTCTTGGTACGAATCAGGGTGAGGGGCTCGACATTGTTATCGGCGGAACTGCCGGGTGCATCTTGCATGGATATCTCTTCCTGGTGCTGGCCATGCCGGAAGCTTTCCAGCTCGGATTGTTGCAGGGCCAGATGGACTTCATCGGGGGTGAGTTCGACGCCACCATCCGTGTCGCGATAGAGCGACTTCAGGAGCTGGCCGGCGGTACGAGTGGTGCTGGGCTCTCCCAGCAGGGCAAACTGGTTGCCACGGTTGCGGATTTCGATATTGAGACGGCGCTCTATCTGACGCAGGTGCTCGTCAAACTGGCCGCAGAGGGCCGCCAGGCGGCGGGTATCATCGGGTTCCAGCACCACCTGCAGAGGTGGCGGGGTTTGAGTCGGTGCGGAACTGTCCAAAATGTTAGAAAATCCGTCCTTTGTCGGCTGCATTCCCACTTAGCCTACCCCAAGTCGAGGGGGTGGGGAAAGGCCGTGCTTCTGATATTCGGTTCTATAGAAATAGGCTTTTTATACCCGGTCAAGATTGGTTTAACACCAATCATCATCGAGCTCAGAGCCCAGAAGGGTGCCACGCAGCGAATTGGGCAGTGCTTCCTCGATCAGGATATCGGCAAAGTGACCAATCAGTGCCGGGTTGTCACAGCGGAAGTTCACGACCCGGTTATTCTCGGTTCGACCTGATAATTGTCCGGGGTCCTTCTTGGAATAGCCACTCACCAGCACCCGCTCGGTATTGCCCACCATCTTGCGGGCAATATCCTGAGCCTGCTGGTTGATGCGCTGCTGCAACAGCTTGAGGCGTTCTTTCTTGACCTCTTCCGGGGTGTTGTCGGGCAGATCCGCCGCCGGTGTGCCGGGGCGGGGGCTGTAGACAAAGCTGAAGCTCATGTCGAAGCCAATTTCCTGGATCAGGTTCATGGTGGCCTCGAAGTCGGCGTCTGTTTCGCCGGGGAAGCCCACAATAAAGTCTGAAGAGAAGCAGATATCCGGGCGAATCTTTTTCAGGCGGCGGAGTTTGGATTTGTACTCCAATACCATGTGGCCGCGTTTCATGGCCGCCAGGATACGGTCTGAGCCGCTCTGAACCGGAAGATGCAGATGGCTGACCAATTCCGGAACCTCGCCGTAGACCTCAATCAGACTGTCCGAGAACTCAACCGGGTGTGAGGTGGTGTAGCGAATGCGGTCGATGCCATCGATAGCGGCGACATAGGTAATCAGCTCGGCGAGATCCACAATTCCGCCGTCGGTGCCTTCCGCCCGGTAGGCGTTAACGTTCTGGCCCAGCAGATTGATCTCACGTACACCCTGGGTGGCGAGATGCGCCACTTCATGGAGGACATCAGCCACCGGGCGACTCACCTCTTCACCGCGGGTGTAGGGCACCACGCAGAAGGTACAGTATTTCGAGCAGCCTTCCATGATGGAGACAAAGGCACTGACACCATCGGCCTCGGGTTCCGGCAGCTTGTCAAACTTCTCAATCTCCGGAAAGCTGATGTCGACCACGACGGCACCGTTGTCCTTCGGAGTTTCTATCATCTCTGGCAGGCGGTGCAGGGTCTGTGGGCCAAAAATCAGATCCACATGGGGCGCGCGCTTGGCAATGGCCTCGCCTTCCTGGCTGGCAACGCAGCCACCAACACCGATAATCAGCTCCGGGTTTTTGTCCTTCAGATTCTTCCAGCGGCCCAATTGATGAAACAGCTTTTCCTGGGCTTTTTCGCGAATCGAGCAGGTGTTTACCAGCACCACATCCGCTTCATTGGGGTCATCCGTGGTCACCATCTGGTGTGATTCACCCAGCAGATCCCGCATACGATTGGAGTCGTATTCGTTCATCTGGCAGCCGTGGGTCTGGATAAACAGCTTCTTGGGGGCGGGTGACTGGTCTGACATGGAGGAAAAAACCCTGGATCGTGTTGCCAGCCAACAGGCTGAACAAAAATTAGCCAATAGAAATAAGGCCGGGCATTATACTGGTGCTGAGGGCTGATGCCCATAGCTGAGCTTCAGCTGGTCGATACATTTGTGGATATGCCTGGATTGAGAGTCGCAGCCGGGGTGTCAAAAGCCATACAAATTTGCCGGATGATAACCGCTGCCAGCCTGTGCTATGCTTGCGCGCCTTTGGGCAACCACAGTCAAATTTGAGTTAAGTTATGCCAGCCAAACCCATTTACAAGGTCATTTTCTACAACCAGAACCAGGTTTACGAGGTTTATGCCCGGGCAATCTACCAGAGCGATATGTACGGATTTATCGAGGTAGAGGAGTTCGTGTTTGGCGAGCGTACACAAATGATCGTGGACCCCTCCGAGGAGAAGCTGAAAAGTGAGTTTGACCAGGTGTCACGCTCGTACATACCCATGCATTCCGTTATCCGCATTGATGAGGTGGATAAAGAGGGTCCTGTCAAGGTGACCGACATTAAAGGCGGTGACAAAGTAGCCCAGTTTCCCTTCCCCGGTGGGGCAACGCCTCCCTCCGGCGGCGATTAAACCTTTGCCGCCTCTATGTGGTTGCCGGGTTGTTATTTCGGCAGTCGAAAGACAATCGGCAGGGAGAAGGAAAACTCATCCCCGTTGATCTCCTCCGGTACCGGCGGGAAGGGGTCCGCTCTACCGACCGCTCGCACCGCCTCCTGGTTGAGGGTGGAGTGACGGGATGGCTCTAATTCTGACACCTGCTTGACCTTGCCGTCTCGATCAATCACCACTGAAATCCTGACGCTACCCTCTTGGTTGCGATTGATGGCGCGCTTGGGATAGCGAATATATTTGTAGGTCCATTTCAGCAGCTGCGAATGGTAGAGCTGTCGACTCAGCAAGGACTCGGCGGTCAGCTGTTCCGGCTCTTCCACTTCCTCCGCGGCATCTTCGACCCCGCTGGCTTCAACAGTCTCAGTTTGCGACTGTTCAATGGACGATTGTGGGTCATCGGCATCGGCGACTGCCGTTTCAGACTCTGCCGCTTGTGCGGTTTCCGCTGAGGCTTCCAGGCCGGCATCTGCCTGCGCCAAGGTGGGTTGTGGCACCGTCACCGGCGCTGCGATGGAAGGAGGGGCAATGCTGGGGGCGGCAGCCAGAGCCTCAACCGGGGAAGCAGTGCTCTGCGGAGTCGGTCCCGGTTTGGGCGTTTTCCAGGCTGCAATGGCGAGGCGACGCTCGTCACTGGGTGAAAGGCTCTCGTAACGTCCCAGGATCTGATTGTCCACTTCACCGGCGGTGAGCAGGCTGTCGCGAAAATCCGAGGACAGTGGCACGGGGCCGATCCAGGTGCGCAGCACCATGTTAAAGAAGTCAGGGGAGTCGATACTGCCGAGCTCAATGTCATTGAGAATGACGTGGGTCGAATTCCCGGATGCCTGGATCTGCAGGCGGTCGCCGGCCTTTAGCGAACGCTTGATCAAGGCGGTGAAGGCAACCATGTTCTGGGCTTCCCGGGTCAACAGGGCCGGTGGGTTGTTAATGGCCATGCCCTCAATCCACAGGCGATTGAGCTGGCGGGCCGAAAGTCGCCGCGCAACTACCCGCAATTCCATGCGCTTTTCGCCACTGTCGGCGAGAATGTCGGCGCCATTGCCGGACAGGCGGTCACTGTAGAGAGCGCCAATAAACAGTTCCTTGTTTAATGCCTTGTGGCTGGCCAAGCCATTGATCAGGGTGTCTGACAGCACAGCGGCGCTGGGCAGCATCAGACAGATTATCCACAATAGGGGAAGCCTCGAGAACGTAGGGTTCCGGAGAGGGGCAAACAACATAGCGACCTGGCTCTTATTATTGTGTCTCACCATAGCCTGACTGCCCATCCACCATAAACTATGAGGTCAAAGTCGGCATTGGCGTTAAAATTATCGGCCGTACATGGTCTACGATATTGCTCTCTACTGCAAGTTTCCCGGGGCTGAAGCTATCCATGCTGCCAGATAGGCGTCATAGTTGTGAAAAAGTTCTAACTCTGGAAGATGGCACTGGATTTACATCACAGTTTAATGGTGAACTAGTTGCTTGATCTGGTGCCAGACCTCACCGGCAAGGAAACGCGGGGAAGCTATGCAGAAAGATGCGGTGAATGAATACCCCAGGGCGGCCATTGACCGTCTGGTCGGGGCCATTCCCTTTTATAAGCAGCTGCAACAGAGCGATGGCGGTCAGTATGAGCTGTTGCTGCAACATTCCCGGGTGATGACCTATGGGCCGGGTGAAGTGGTGCTGGAACAGGGGGATGCAGGCCACTGGCTGTGTTTTTTGCTGAAGGGGCAATTACAGGTTCTGGCCGGTGAGCCCCGCCAGGAGGTGAACCAGATTACACCGGGGGAGGTATTCGGTGATCTGGCAATGCTGTTGAAACAGGCCCGGACCGCAACGGTTGTGGCCGACAGCCTCAGTCGCGAGGCGGTGGTGTTTTGCACCGACTTTTCGCTGTTTGGCGAACTGGAGGATTTCAGCCGCGTTACCTTGGCCACCAAGCTGATCTACTTTCGCAATCTGGTTCACAGTCTCCGTTGGAAGCTCGAAGTCTACCGCTCAAAATACGCCTCACACCCTCTTGCCAACCGGCATCGCTCGGTCAAACTCTATCTCGGCAGCAAAGATACCCTGGAAGAATTGGCCGGCATGCATGAACAGGCGGCTCAGCTGGCGCGGCTGCTGGTTGAATGGAACCAGGAGTTCGGTTATTTGTCTGTTTCCCAGACGCCTGCTCCCAGTCCACAAGTACTGGCAGCACTGGGGCGGGCGGGCTAGCACCGTGGGTTCCAGCGTTCGAATTCAGCCACAAAAACGGTGATTCCACATTTTTACATTTCTTGGCTTGAGCTCAGTGACTGAGAGGTGCACTGTAGTCCGTTACTATGCCGGATTCTGGCAGGATTGTCCTAAATAGACTGTTAAGGCAAGCATGAGTCAAAGAAGTTTCTCCCAGTACGGCCGCCATTTCTGGTCAAACAAGAATTATCGTGTGTCTGCGTGTATCGCCCTTGCGAGCTTGCTGTGGTTGGGCAGCGGTATCTTCAAGGCGCAGCCCGTGATCAGCGAGGAAATCGGCGAGGCACACAAACCTGTGATGTCGGTGCGGGCCAGATATATTGATGCGCAAGCCTATCAGCCCCAGCTGCATATTCGTGCGCGTACTCAGGCCAATCGACAGGTTTCCATGAAGGCGGAGGTGAGTGGCAAGGTCGTGGCGCTGCCGGTGGCAGAAGGGCAGCAGGTAAAAACCGGCGAGGTGATCTGCGAGTTGGCGACTGAAGACCGCCTGCTCAGAGTGGAGGAGGCACGCTCCGCCGTTGCCCAGGCCCAATTGGAATACGATGGTGCGCTGCGCCTGAAATCCGGCGGCTACCAGTCGCGTACAGCTATTGCGGCCGCCAAGGCCAAACTCGACAGTGCCAAGGCAGATCTCAAACGCCGTCAGTTGGATCTGGACAACGTCAAAATCCGCGCGCCGTTTGCCGGTGTACTTGATCGCCACTCAGTAGAAATCGGTGATTTTATGGATCGGGGCGGAGAATGTGGTCTGTTGTTGGATCTCGATCCGTTGATCGCCAGCGGCCGTGTCTCCGAAACCCAGGTGGGTCAACTGCATCTTGGCAGTTTTGCATCCGCCCGCCTGTTGACCGGGCAGCAGGTTGGTGGTGAAGTCTCGCTGGTGGGTTATGGCTCGGATGACGTCACACGCACTTTTCTTGTGGAGGTGGAGCTGCCCAATCCGAATTTGTCACTGCGCAGCGGCATTACCACGGACCTTACGGTACCGCTCTCGGTTCAAACCGCCCATGTAATACCTTCCTCTTTGTTGTCCCTGGATGACCGGGGCAAAGTGGGGGTGAGGGTACTGTCCGAGGATCATCATGTCAGCTTTCTCAATGTGGATCTGATTGGTGATCACAGCGATGGTGTCTGGGTGACGGGGTTGCCTGATCGGGCCCTGGTGGTCACAGTGGGTCAGGAATATGTGAGCCCTGGTGAGCTGGTGAACGCGACCATTGTTAATCCCACTGGTGTTAACCCCGCTGGTGACGATCCAGCCATAAACACTCCTGCTGCCGACAACCTCCCGGCGGTGCAAACTGCGGTGTTGCAGACGCAGCCAGCCGGCCTCCCCGACCACTCGGAATCTGAGCCAATGACAGTGGTGGGTGCCGACAAGTTATGAATTTCCTTTCTATGGCGGTCAGCCATTTTCGCAGTACCTTCTGCATCATGGCACTGCTGCTGGGTGTCGGGTTCTACAGTTACAACCACATGCCTGTGGAGGCGCAGCCGGAAATTCAGGTGCCCTATGTCTACGTCGGTGTCGTCCTGGATGGGGTTTCTCCCGAGGACGGTGCACGGCTGTTATTGAGGCCCATTGAACAGGAACTGCGTTCACTCGAAGACCTTGATGAAATTTCAGCGACCGCGGTAGAGTCACACGCCTCACTGGTTGTCAAATTCGAAGCCGGCGCCATTGATATCGACAAAGCCTTAAATGACGTGCGTGCCGCTGTGGACCGCGCCAAGGCGGATCTGCCAACGGATGCTGAAGAACCGGTGGTCGAGGAAATTTCGGCCATGGACTTCCCCTCTGTTACGGTCGCCCTGCTGGCAGATGGCGATGTTCAGGAGCGGGTTCTCCACAGAACGGCAAAAATGCTGCAGCGAGAGATCGAAGCGCTGACGGACGTCTTGGAAGCTCCCTTGGCCGGTCATCGCGAGGAGGTGGTAGAAGCGCTGATAGATCCCGCGAGGCTGGAGCATTACAACATCACCAGCGATGAGTTGGTTAACGCCATCCTGGGCAACAACCTGCTGGTGCCCGCCGGAGAAATCGATACCGGCGCCGGTCGTTTTTCTGTCAAGGTGCCGGGATTGATTGAGTCCTATCAGGACGTCTATGCGATCCCGGTCAAATCCACACCAGAGGGTGTGGTTACCCTGGGTGATGTTACGGATATTCGACGCACCTTTAAGGATGCCAGCAGTTTTACCAGCGTTAACAATCGGCCTGCCATTCTCTTGCAGGTCAACAAGCGCAGTGGTACCAACCAGATTAAAGTCTCTCAGGATGTGCGTGCCCTGGTTGCTTCCATGAAAGACCGGATTCCGCCGGGTGTGGAAATTGTTTTTGCCTTTGACCAGTCTGACTTTTCCTCTGCCATGGTGGCAGAGATGACGGGCAACATTTTCACCGCCATGGCACTGGTTATGGTGATTGTGGTGGCGGCCCTGGGTTTCCGGTCGGGAGCCCTGGTGGGGTTGGGCATTCCCTTCTCGCTGATAGTCGGTCTGATTATGCTCGACTTTATGAGCTTCTCTTTCAACATGATGGTGATGTTCGGCATGATGCTGGCGCTGGGTATGTTGATTGATGGCTCGATTGTGATCACGGAATTTGCCGATCGCAAGATGGCTGAAGGCATGAGCAGTCGGGCTGCCTATCAGATAGCGGTAAGGCGCATGTTCTGGCCCGTGGTTGCCTCCACGGCGACCACCCTGGCAGCCTTTCTGCCGTTGATGTTCTGGCCGGGAATATCCGGTGACTTTATGAGTTATCTGCCGGTGACGGTATTTTCCGTATTGGCGGCCTCTCTTACCTACGCGCTGTTTTTTGCTCCGGTTGTCGGCTCTTTGATGGGCAAGTCCGAGATGGGGCTGGATGTGCAGAATTATCTGCGCAGCCTGGAAACCTCCCCGCCCACGGAAATGCCGGGCCATACCGGGCGCTACGCGCGTCTGTTGGCGTGGGCGCTGCGGCGGCCTGTGGTCTTCTGTCTGGGCGCTCTGCTGGTATTGGCGGGCATTTTTATTACCTATGGCAAATACAATCACGGTTCGCAGTTCTTTGCTGAAACCGAAGAAAAATTTGGTTCGGTGTCTGTGCGGGCTATGGGCAATCTCTCGGTTGCCGAATCCAGCAAACTGGTGCGCGAAGTCGAAGCCCGGGTACTGACCGTCAGAGGCGTACACTCTACTTATTCTTCGAGTAGCAGCAATGGCGGACGTGATACGGATAAGGACGAAATCGGTAACATTATGGTGGAATTGTGGGACCCGGCCCTGATCGGTTACTCCACTCACACCGTTTTTGAACACATTCGCGAAGAGATTGCGGATGTTCCCGGTATTCTTGTCAGTGCCGGCCCGTTTGAAGGTGGGCCGCCGGTGGGCAAGCCGATTCAGTTGCAGCTGGAATCCATCGACAGCGACCAGCTTCTGGCCACCACCCGATATCTTCGCGATCATCTTGCTAACAACATCCAGGGGCTGCGAGATGTTACAGACTCCACGCCGCTGCCAGGGATTGAGTGGGAGATGAGTGTTGATCGTTCGTTAGCCGCGCAGGCGGGAGTCAATGTCGCCGAGGTTGGTCGCGCCGTGCAGTTGGTGACCAACGGTGTGCGGATCGGCGATTATCGTCCGGATGATGCCGATGACGAGGTGGAAATTCGGGTGCGCTATCCGGCCCAGTCCCGCGGTATTCAGGTGCTGGATGAATTGCGGGTGAATACGCGCAATGGCCCGGTCCCCATCAGTGGTTTTGTGACTCGCGAGGCTCAGCCTAAAGTAGACAACGTCAAGCATATTGACGGCGTTCAGGTGATGACGGTCAAGGCGGATGTCTTGCCCGGTGTGTTGGTAGAAGCCAAAGTTCGGGAGATCGAGCAGTGGCTGCAGGAAAATCCGCCGCCGTCCCAGGTCAAGGTCTTATTCCGGGGGGCCAACGAAGAGCAAAACGATGCCCAGGCGTTTTTGGCGGTCGCATTTTCTCTGGCGCTGTTCCTGATGTTTGTGTTGCTGGTGACCCAGTTCAACAGTTTTTATCAGGGTTTTCTTATCTTGTCGGCGGTGGTGATGTCTACCGCCGGTGTTATGCTGGGTCTGTTGGTAACCGGCCAGGTATTCAGCACAATTTTGACCGGTGTGGGCATAGTTGCACTCGCGGGTATTGTGGTGAATAACAATATCGTGCTGATCGATACCTATAATGTGGTGCGTCAGGAAAATCGCGATCTGACACCGAAAGAAGCGGTGGTCATTGCCTGCGCGCAGCGACTGCGGCCGGTATTTTTGACCACAGCCACGACCATTCTGGGTCTTTTACCCATCTCCATGGGGGTGAGTGTGGACCTGCTGTCGCGCAGTGTGGTGCCTGACGGTGTCGTGACCTCCATGTTCCAGCCTCTGGCCAGTGCCATTGTTTCCGGACTACTCTTCTCCACCTTGCTGACGCTGGTGGTAACACCGGTCATGCTGGTGGTGCCCGGTCGATTGAGCTACCTGTGGAAACTGTTTGTGATGCCGCCCATTCGCCGCGGGCTGAGACACCTGCGAGGCCGGCGCCTGGAGCGCAGTTAGCGGTTTTTCAAGAAGGGCGGACAATACTGGACGGCGGCGCTATCCGCGTTTATGGTGTGAAGGTTTAGAGCCTTGGAAAACTTCGCGCCCTACTTATGATTCGTTTTCATTCAACCCTGATGGCGGCGCTGTCGGGTTTACTGTTGATTCTCGCCAGTTCTGCCAGTGTGCAAGCCGTGGAAAACGACGCTCTGTGGCTGCCTGGCAGCTACACCAAGCTGGCCCATAAACTCAGACGGGCCGCCCTTAAGCTGGAGGCCACGCCGCGTTGTGATAAGGTTCTGCGCGGCAGTTTGCACGATTCCACACAGGGCATGGAGCAGGCGGTGTTTCTCCTGGTCTGCCGCGACCCCGAGCGTAAAACCTTTTCTGTGCTGGCCGATGCCAACTCATTGGAACTCACCTACATGGTGCCTCTCGATGAGACCAAAGTGTACGTGGGGAAGGAATTGAGAAAGCGGGTGGCGGCTGTCTGGGAGGATTGTGAGGCCAAGTTCGAATCCAAGACGCGTTTTATGCGCAAGCTCAAGCGACTTCAGGAAGGCCGCCCTGACCCACAGGCAAAGGCTACCGGCGAAGTGGGATTTGACATCGACTTTGATGCGCAGACCCTTCAAGGCAAACCACTGTTGTATCGGGCTCATTGCTTTTCGCCCGACGAAGAAACTGCGGCCACTTTAAAAATCCGTGCCCGCAAACCGGGACAATAATCGCCGCCTATGTTCTTTCTAAAATCCCTGTTTCTGGCGGCCTACGGGCTGACTGCATTGGTTTTGACGTTACTGGCCGCCTGGCAACTGATGCAGGGGCAGTGGGCCTGGATTTCTCCCTTGTTGGTGTGGTTGCCACTCTGGGGGGTAAGTATCAAACGCTACTTCGGACGGAGCCTGGAGCAGGGCGACGAGCGCGAGAGTGGTGTGATGGCGCTGGCGTTGGCGGGCATCGGTCTGGTTTTGATGACGGGTCAGCGTGATGCCGTTCTGTGGTGGTCGCTTGGAGGGTTGTTCGCACTGTTGTTTTATCTGTTTCTGGTTTCCCGTTTATCGTTGGGAGTGCGGGAAGATCGCGGTCAAGTCGACGCCCTGTCGAGCGAGCTTTTTCTGGATAAAGAAGGCAGGCAGGTCAGCGCCGAGCAGCGGGGTGTAAGACTGATGTTGTTTGTGCACAGTCACTGGAATCCCCATGCCCGGATCGCAATGCGCGAGCTGCTGGCTTACTTGCAAAGTGGCGGTGAGGTGTCCGCGTCGCAGTGCGCGATTATCTTTGCCGAATCGATCCCGGGCTGGGCAAAGTCAGCTCAGGATATGGGTTGCCATGTCTGGTACGACAGAGACGGCGGCGGTTGCCAGCGGCTGGGGCTGTGGTTGCGAGGTGGCAGCGCCTGTTTGCCTGGCCCCGAGCACGCGCTAAGGCCGGCATTGGCGCTACTGCCGGCGGTGGATAAATCGCAGCGATCGAAATCACCGCCGCTGTTGTTCGAACGCAGCCTTAACTTCCGTCAACCGCCAACCCTGAGAGAGCTGGGGCCACGAATCGAACGATTGCTGGAAAGAGGTTAGGGCTGGTCCCGGTGATTAGAGAGCACCGTTGGGAAGAAAGCGATTCTCCGAATTGGCTTTGATCCACAGTAGCAGCTCTTTTGAGGGCGGCTGCTTGCGCTGGCGCAGCAGTTTTACCAGCCACACCACCGGCGATTCGGCGCCGGCTTCCCAGCCGGGCAGCTGAGCTTCGGCAACCGTGAAGAAGCGAACCAATTCGATGATCTGGTCAGTGTCCAGAGTCTCCCCGATTTCAAACCAATGGGCTTTGCCCAGCGTCATCAGTGGTGCTTGCTGCACGATCAGCTCACGGTCGAGCTGATCGGCAAGCTGGTCCAGCTGTTGTTGACGGCTGAGGTCGGCAAACCGATCCAGTATGCTTTCATCCACTTCGAAACTTTGCGCCTGAGCGGCGGCGTTGGGATCCCAATCACCCACAGTCATAGCTGATTCCTGTCTTTGATAGTGGCGCTGATTATACGCCTGCTGCCAGGAAAAAACCGTGGGATTTCGCCCTGGATTAAGGTAGCCTGTATAAACAGCCAGTAGTCATGCTATTTGTTATTCCGTGAGCCGCAAGATCATCCACATAGATGCCGATTGCTTTTATGCCGCCATCGAAATGCGGGATGACCCATCGCTGCGTAATCGTCCGCTGGCGGTGGGTGGGGATCCGGGCAAGCGCGGCGTTATTTCCACCTGTAACTACGAAGCCCGGGAATTTGGAGTGCGATCGGCAATGGCGTCCGCCCATGCCAAACGACTGTGTCCGGATCTGCTGATTATTCCCGGCAACATGGATAAGTACCGCAAGGCTTCTCAGGCCATGCGGGAGATCTTTTTTGATTACACCGATCTGGTGGAACCTTTATCCCTGGACGAGGCCTTTCTCGATGTGTCCGACTGCCAGCGTTGCCATGGCAGCGCCACTCTGATTGCCACTGAGATTCGCCAGCGTATCAAAGAAACCTTGAATATCACTGTTTCTGCAGGAGTGGCACCCAATAAGTTTCTGGCGAAGGTGTCCAGTGATTGGCAAAAGCCTGATGGCCTGACGGTGGTGGCACCGGATCAGGTGGATGATTTTGTGAAGCAGTTACCGGTGGAGCGTATCTTTGGTGTGGGTAAGGTGACGGCGGAAAAGATGCACCGGCGGGGCATTAGACGGTGTGGCGATCTGCGTCAATACTCGGTATTCGAGTTAAGCGAATGGTTTGGCAGTTTTGGGCCCCGACTGCATGAGCTCAGCCGTGGCCGGGATGAGCGCCAGGTGAAGCCCAGTCGGCGTCGCAAGTCGCTCAGTGTGGAGCACACCTACTCGCAGGATTTGCCGGATGCGAAAGCCTGCCTGCGCCAGCTGCCGGAGTTGTTTTTACAGTTGCGTGGTCGCCTTAAGCGCATTGACGACGGCTATCGGGTGGTTAAGGCATTTGTAAAGGTTAAGTTTGAGGATTTTTCGACCACCACATTGGAGCGGGTTGGCACCGGCGCACAATTACCGGATTACCAGCAGTTGATGACAGAGGCATACGAGCGCGGCGGGCGGCCGGTCAGGTTGTTGGGTATCGGCGTTCGGCTGGTTGATCTGCGGGAATCCAGTGAGGCGGTTCAACTGGATTTTTTTGAGCCGGAGATCTCGGGTTCCGACGAAGGGGATATCCTGTCTGATGAGCAAAATCTGTAAAAATTCTGCCCATAATTAACCTCTGATTGGGGTTGCAAAAAACAATTCTTTCTCTCTCTTTCTGTCTGGACTATGACCGCCATAAGATTGCTTTGCTGTCAATTCTAGTCATTTTTTTTATCCCCACTATAATCGCGCGCCCGGGCGGATTTCCATTCGGGAAAAGCTCATTTTTTCAGGCGCAGCGTTAAGGAGAGGTAAGGCTGGGTGATTGTTTTTACCGCCACCAATGTTCAAACCCAGGATGTATTTGTCGGCACAGCACGAGACAGTGTCGAGGAGGAGTGGGCAAGTCTTTTGTCCCAGGCAGATGGCGGCGCAGAAGGCCGCTTTTTTGATCAGCTGCGGGAAGTGCGCAGCGATGGCTTCAGGGTGGAAACCTGGGCCTACAGTGATAATCCGGCGGAGGCGAGGGCGTCTCTGCGGGAGGCGCGCGAGGATCTTGGCGCGGAGCAAATTCGAATCAGTCGGCAGAAGCCGGCTGGAAGCAGCACCAGCAAGATTCGCAGCGCCAGTATGAAGGCGCTGATGTCTGAGTTCGAGGAGGCTATGCAAGGCGATAGCGGTCCTGTGGATGAGGATGAGGCTTTCGAGGGTATCGGCGAGCGCTCGTCGTCGAAGTCTGCGGAGTCTGAGCGGGAGACCGCCAAGGATTCAGGAGCGGCTGGAATAGTGCATGCGGAGACGGATCAGACCTCCGCAAGGGTTCAACAGCCGTCAACTGTCGTGCAAAGGGAGACTGTGAATTCGGAGACGTCGGTACTTCGTCATAGCGCCGACAGTGATGAGCAGGCTCAGATGAATGCGTTGATGGCGCGGATTCAGATGCGTCGTCGTGGTCTGTCTGGAAGCAGTAAATCCAAACCGGCCAAAACAAAGATCTCAGCCCAGACACCTGCGGCTGTTGAGACCAAAGCGAAGATCGCCTCCGGTCGTACGGGTTCCAGCGCCAAGGAGAAGCGTATCCGCGAGGCGATTGAAGCTGAGCGTGAGCGTCGTGAAAGTCTCCGGCAGGTAAAGGGGCGCGATGAGCAGGCGGAGATGAATGCGGTGATGGCGCGCATTGAGATGCGACGTATCGCGCAGAAGAAGGCGACGTCAGTCAAGTCCAAGGAGGCGGCCAAGGCGCGCAAGGCGGCGGAGGCGAGGGCAGCTCGAAAGCAGGCAGCTCAAGAGGCTGAGGCTAAGAAGGCAGCTCAGGAGGCAGCAAAACAGGACAGCGCGAAGCAGGAAGCTGGCAGGGCATCTGCGGCGGTTGCCGTTGCAGAGCAATCGTTGGTTGAGTCTTCCGCGGGCAGTGGAGCGGCTGGCGACTCTGTTTCCACATCGAGCGGGACGGCTGTGCCACCTGAACCCATTGGATCGACCACGGGAGAGTTGGCGAAGGCGAAGCGGGTGAGTCGGGAAGTAGAGGCCGCCAGCGCAGAGGTGAGTTCGCCTGAGGGGGCATTGCGCCATCAGACCCGCAGTCGTCAGCAGCAGGTACAGATACGGGAGCTTGTTGCTGAGATTGAAGGGAGGCGCCTGGCTCAGAAGGCTGAGCGCGATGCCCGGACTGAGGCGGATCGTAAGCGGCGTGAGGCTCGGGCTCGTCGTCAGGCCGCTCGCCAGGAGGTGGCGGAGGCTGATGCAGTGGATGCCGGGTCTCCTGCGGTGGAAGTGGCGCCTCATCCCAAGTCTTCCGGTCCCAAGGTGCAGGCGGATGTGCGGGTGCCGACACGGCTTGCCAGCGGCCGCACAGGATCGGCGGCGAAGGAGCGGCGGATTCGGGAGGCAATTGAGCAGGAGAAGGCGATGCGGGAGGCGAATTTGAACAGTCGCCGGGCTGCGGAGGCCGATGAGATGGCGGCGATTTTGTCGCGTCTGGATGCTCGTGGGAAAGAGGCTGAGCGGATTAAGCGGCGTCGTTGAGTTCCTATGGGCTCGGGTTTTGGTGCCTCAAGCGGCGTCGTTGAGTTTTTATGGACTCGGGGTTTGGTGCCTTAATCGGCGGCTGGGGGTTCCGCTTTCCGAGCGGTCGGGCGGCCGTCCCGGCTGCCCTCAGTCACCAAAAAGCCCGGCAAAAAACGCCGGTCTTTTTGGCTCTTTCGGCGCCCTCTTTGATGCTCGGAAAACGAAACCCCCAGCCACCTTGGTTCTGTAGTGCTCGGAGTCGGGTGCCTCTTCCTTTTAGGGGTTTCTTTTGGGGTTTCTTGCCTCATGGGAAAGGCTGGATTTCTGTGTAGGGGTACTCTCCTTTACTTCGCAACTCCCTATGTTTGTAACGACTTCATCGATGTAGGTTGGATTAGGCGAAGCCGTAATCCGACGTTCCGTCGAAGGCTGATATCGGGCAATCTATTGAATACATTATGTCTGGTTGGCCGCCAACGGCTCGCCCTCGAACGAGACTCCTTCCCAGCCGGTGGTCATAAAGTTGCGAATATTCTGGTGGTCGTTGCCTTCGGGGTTCTGGAGCACGTCTTCGCGGTAGTATTTGCCGAAACAGGCCAGCGTAGCCTCGGGGCTCAGTTGTTGGAGTTTGGCGAAGGCCAGCAGTTTGCAGGAGCCCTGGTTCTGATCGGGGGCATTTTGCAGGTCGCCGTTGCTAAAGGCGGTGGGGGTGAATTGGTAGTTGGCGGCGATGACGGCCATGGTGTCTTCGAACTGGACGCTCTCGGGTGTGTTTCGTAATGTGGCCAAAAAGTCGTCAATTTTCATGGATTTGTTACCTTGGGTTACAGTTTGTGGTGGCGAATGCTACCGCCACCGGGGATTTTGGCGGCAAGCTTAACAAAGTGTGTAGAGGTTGTCTGAAGGTTAGTTTCTTGAGGAATTAGCTGTTAAGATGGCGACCCTGAGTGATGAGGCAATCTCAACCACTGTGCTTCAGTCAGGTCTCCAACAGAGGGGCCGCCTGTTGTGCGAGTTAATAACGAAGGGACAGGCCAGGTGTGATGGCCGTGCTGAAAAGAGGTAGTTAGATAGTGAGACGTAGAAAGGGCCGCGGAGCCGAAGAGGATAGCAGCGATATCGACCTGACGCCGATGCTGGACGTGGTGTTCATCATGTTGATTTTCTTTATCGTGACGGCGTCCTTTGTTAAGGAATCCAGTATCGATGTGAACATTCCTGAGAGTCAGGAAAACCCACCACCTCCCTCGGAAGATAATGCGGCTATCCTGGTCACAGTGACCGCTAACGATGAGATCTGGATGGAAGAGCGTCGCGTGGATGTGCGCGCGGTACGGGCGAATATTGAGCGTCTGCACGCCGAGAACCCCAAGGCGCCTGTGGTTGTCAAGGCCGATGCCAACTCCACCTCGAAGGTGTTTGTTGCCATTGCCGATGCCGCTCGTGAAGCGAACGTCTATAACGTATCCCTGGTGCCGCCTGAGTCCTGATTTCAGACGTAGCCCGGATGCGATAAAAAAGCCACCTTTCGGTGGCTTTTTTTTATCTTGAGGTTGGTCAGCGGGCGGCCGTATTGCGATCGCAGCTGATACGTTCGTGCATAAAGTCTTGCATCAGGCGCTTGAAGTCCGAACCCCGGAAGTGAATCAGGTGTTCGTGATCTCCGGCTTCCAGCCAGACTTCGTTGCCTTGTGCGAGACCGTCGTCCCAGATGACATTGATGCCGTAGGCCTGGCCCAGGCAGGGTATGGCGCCTCGCTCACAGTCAAAGAAGATGTCTTCCAGTTCTTCTTCATCGGCGAGTTCGAGTCGGCGGTCCATGATTTGGTTTAGGGTGTGTCTCAGCACCCGGTGACTGGCGGGCAGTACCGCCATGGTGTAGTGCAGGTCTTCATCACGAAACACAACCCCCTTGACCAGCCGTTCAGCCGGGACGCGGGCGCAGAGCGCGGTGTTGTAAGAGCCTTCACTGTATTTGTGTTCGAGAATATCGTAGTCAACCGCTTTGGTGTTGAGATAATTCTCCAGCGTGATCGCAACGCCCATAACCTACCTCCAGTGCAGTATGCAATCGTCGCGGCCACGCTGTCGCTCTGGTGGGATCAGCCTATTGGAAGAGCCCCCACCAAAGAGCTGGCGCCGACTTTGACGACGCTTGAATGGTACTCTCACGAATAAGTATAAGCACAATTCTGGAAATTCGCGCAGTCGAGGGGGCGGCTGTTGTGTCGATCAGTCGAAAATCAGCCTCGGACCGGGAAAGCCGTTAAAACTGACGGCGCAGGCGTTACTGTAGGCGCCCATATTGGGGATTTCGATCAGGTCGCCAGCACGGCTGTCAGCAGGCAGTTGGTAATTGGGACTGAAGTGGTCGATGGAGTCACAGGTTGGCCCTGCGATGACCCAGTCGCAAAGATCGCCGCACCTGGAGCTCCGAGGGGTAAAGCCGAAGTCGGTGGTCATTTCGATCAGACCATTATAGTAACCGCAATCCAGGAAAGCCCAGGGGCGTCCCTGCCGCAGAGTGGTATTGATGATCTGGCAGCGAATGGTGCCGGCGGGAGCCACCAGGAAACGACCTGGTTCGGCCACGATTTCCAGGCCTTGGGGCAATGTTTCCAGGGCTGACAGGATGGCGGTGCCGATGGCGTTGATGGAGGGCACGTGGGCGGAGGTTTGGCACGGGAATCCACCTCCCAGGTTCAGTAGAGCGGGTTTGAGTCCGAGTTCTTGCATTCTTGACAGCAGTTCCCGGCTGCGCTCGATGGCGCGCACCCACGCCTGCGGGTCGAGGCACTGTGACCCCACATGGAAGGTGACGCCCTGGACTTGCAGTCCGTTTTCAGCGGCGTATTTCAGGATGGCTTCGGCGTCGTCAGGGCCGGCGCCAAATTTGTGGCTCAGGGGCCAGACGGCACCTTTGCCATCAGTGCTGATGCGCAGTTCAAAGCGGCCTTCGGGGGCATGCTGTTGGAGGCTCTGCAGTTCTTCCAGGCAATCGAAGGCGTACCACTCGATTCCGTAACTAACGGCCTGTTGGATGCTGCGGGGCGTTTTGATGGGGTTACTGAAGATGATGCGTTTGCCGCAGATGCCCAGTTGTTGCATCAGTGCCAGTTCACCTTCCGAGGCGATTTCAAAATCCACACCTTGGGCGTCCAGGTGAGCCAACAGCTCGGGGGCCGGATTGGCTTTGACGGCAAAGTGGGGGCGAATGCCGGGCAGCGCCTTGCGAAAAGCTTGTACCTGATGAGTCAGACTGTCGGTGCTGATGTGCAGTTCGGGTCCGCAGTAATCTTGGTGCTGGACGGGTTGCAGGTTCTCTGGGGATTTGGCGGGCATATTCACGACAATGGTCTCTTGGAAGTTCATGTTATTGCCGATAGGTTAGGAGGTTGGCTATACACTTGGTATATTCATACTTTATAAAGTTGATGTCATAATTATATAAAATGGCAAATCAATTATAGAAAGTGATCAATTATGCAGAATCTCAGCGAATTCGATCAAAAGCTGCTGCGGTTGCTGACAGAAGATGCCCGTGTCAGTGTTGCCGATCTGGCCAGAGCCCTGGGGGCCAGCCGTTTGACGGTGCAGAGTCATATGCAGCGGCTGGAGCAGCAAAAGGTGATTCAGGGTTATACCGTGCGGTTACACGGGGATTACACCGAGCGGCAGATCGGTGCACATATGCTGATCGCCACCGATCAGAAGATGATTGGACCGGTAGTAAGGGCATTGGAGAAGATCGACGAGATTCGAACGCTCCATTCCATCAGTGGGGAATATGATCTGGTTGCCGAGTTGCGGGCCAACAGCACCCGCGAACTGGACCAGGCGATGGATCGTATTACCCAGATTAAAGGGGTCAATCGTGGCCACAGTTCAGTGTTGCTGTCGCAGAAGTTCTCCCGCTGATATTCAGCAAAAAACCGCCCTTCAAATTGGGCAGGTCATTTCACCCAGGCGGCGCGTAAGCTCCAGATTTTCGCGGTAATCTATCGGCAGCACCAACAGGCTCGGGCCGTCTTCATCCAAGGCTTGTCGCAACGCCGGGCTGAGCTCTTTGGCGCTGTCGATCTTGTGTCCGTGCCAGCCAAAAGCCTGAGCCAGGGCGACCCAATCGGGGTTGCCAAAAGCCAGGTCGGTCTGTCGGCCAAATTCGTTGTTTTGCTTCCAGCCGATCAATCCGTATCCACCGTCTTCCCACACCATTATGGTCAGTTTGCAGTTAAGCCGGCGTGCGGTTTCCATTTCCTGCATATTCATCAGAAAACCCCCGTCGCCACAGATGCCCAGAATACGCCTGTCCGGGTAAACCAGACTGGCGGCGATAGCGCCGGGCAGGGCGAATCCCATCGAACAAAAGCCGTTGGGAATCAGGCAGGTGTTGGGCTCGTGGCATTGATAGTGGCGCGCGATCCACATTTTGTGGGCGCCCACATCCGACAACAGGATGTCTTCAGGTGCCATCAATTGGCGCGCGTCCCAGAGCACCTTCTGGGGACGAATACTGCTTTCGGTATCGTCCTTGGCGTGTCTCTCTAATTCTTCGGTCATATCCCGTCTGACCGCAGCTTGCTGTTCCAGATCGAACTTGAGCCCATCGCTGGCATCTATCCGCTCGTTCAGCATCCACAGTGAATGGGCCAGATCGCCCACCACTTCGATCTCGGGGTGGTAGTGTTCGTCGATCTCCGCCGGCAGGAAGTCGATGTGCAGAACGTCTTTGGAGCGGCCTTCGTTCCAGAGCTTGGGATGGTATTCCACCATGTCGTAGCCCAGGGTGATGATCAGGTCGGCGGCATCCACCGCACAGGCGGGAATGTCTTTGGCGCCCAGGCCAATGGTGTAGAGGCAATAGGGGGCGTCCATGTCCACGCAGCCCTTGGCCATAAAGGTGCTGATAACGCCGATACCGGTTTTTTCACAGAGGATGCGCAATTGTTTGCTGGCCCGGCGGCGTATACAGCCGTTGCCGGCGATGATCAGTGGACGTTTGGCTGCGCCAATCCGTTCGAAGGCCATGTCCATAATTTTGTCGGCCGGCACTGCACGACGGAACTTGCGGACCGGCAAAGGTGATTTGTCACAGGGCAGTTTGGCGATATCCTCCGGCAGTTCGATATGCACGGCGCCCGGCTTTTCGGTACGCGCCAGGCGCACGGCCTTGCGCACAATCTCGGGAATGTTTTCCGGGTGCCAGACGGTGGTTGCCCATTTCGTCACCGGCTTAAACATATCCACGACATCCATCACCTGGTGGGATTCCTTGTGCAGTCGGGTGGATGCCCCCTGCCCGGTCAGGACGAGCATGGGCGCGCGGTCCATATTGGAGTCCGCCACGCCGGTAATCAAATTGGTGGCACCGGGACCGAGGGTGCCAAGGCAGCCGGCGGGGTTGCCGGTCAGGCGGCCGTAGATCTCAGCCATAAACGCCGCACCCTGTTCATGCCGTGTCAATACAAAACGAATCGACTCTGACTGCTCCAGCGACATCATAAAGTCAGCGTTTTCCTCACCGGGAACACCAAAGATATATTCGATGCCTTCTTCTTCCAGGCATTTCACCATCAGGTCTGATGCTTTCATCGCGCTGCCTCATTTGCAGGTGGGGGAACAGGGTTTGTTGGTTTGTGGCTTTCAGCTTAGTTCATAAATGGACGCATCGACGGGAATCACCTAAAGTGACACGCCAGAGGTATAGGCAAGGAAGAGGTCAATATGGCGATTCGCTCTCAGCGTCTGAAGCGGTTTCTCAAATATCAGGGTTGGGCAGTGCTGTGTCTGGTGCTGGTGTTTCTGCTGGCGTTGTCGCTGGCTCCGCTCGCGGGTCGATTTCTGCTGCTGGACTGGTTTCGATCTCAGGGTATTGCGGCGCAATTGGAGCATGTTTCCCTCTCGCCCGGTGCCGGTGTCTTTACCCTCGGCGGGCTCAGTACCCGAGATGGGCAGGGGCGCAAACTGGATCTGGACGAACTCAAAGTCAATATAGCCATAGCGCCTCTATGGAAACGCCAGTTGATCATTGAGAGCCTCAGTGTCAAGGGACTGTACCTGGATGTGCAACGCCACGATGGCCGTTTACGAATTGGTGGCATTGATCCCCAAGCGCAAGCCGATTCCACTACCCCGCCTCAACCTCAAGAGGACTCCAATGCGTTGGCCGAATGGCGTGTGGAGATCCGAAATCTGGAGCTGGAACACTGGGCCCTCTGTGCGTTAGTCAATGAGAGTGGTAAAGACCGCAGCCATTTGTGTGCAGGCTTTGAAGGTTTGAAGCTTGAACAAGGATTGCAGGTGCTGGGGCTGTCGCCCCTGCAGTTAAAAATCCCCGGCGTTGCACTTTCCGGCTGGGAAGTCACAGATAAATTGCAGGATCAGGGGCTGCTTAAGTTCAAGGAGTTGCAGTTTAAAGATCTGCAGATGGGACCAGACAGACTGGAGTTGCAAAGCTTTGGTCTGACAGGGTTCGGTCTGCTTGAGCGCAGCGAGACGGCGTACTTATCGGCGCAATTTCCTTTTGCCGGGCAGCTGCAGTCGATCAGTCTGGATCGCGCTGCCATGAATATGGGGCAAAGCCTGACATTGGGCAACCTGACACTGCAGCGGCTGCAGCTAGCCGGTCATCGGGATAGTAGTGAGGCCTTACCCGCGCTGAAGGCGATTGAAGGATTGCAGCAACAATTGGCACTGTGGCAGGACAATACTCAATCGAACACGACCGCTGCCGAGAAAACGGAGGCTGGGGATGGGGATAAAGAGCCCGGCACCTTGAGGTTGCAGCTGCAATCTGCACAAATCGGCGGTGCTTCTGAAGTGGTGTGGCTGGACGAGGGATTGGAGCCTGCGCAACAGCAGCGTCTTGGCAATATTGCCATACAGGTGGGTTCTCTGGATTCGGAGCAGGCTGAGATGCCGACGCCGGTGAGCCTGGACACGCAAATCAATGAAGCGGGACGCTTCTTCTTGCAGGGAGAGCTGTGGCCATTCAAGCAACAGCTCAATCTGGTACTGGAAGGAGGACTCGAAGCCTTGGATGTGTTGCCCTTTTCGCCCTATGTGGAACAGGCAAGTGGCTTCCAGATTGAGCGAGGTCAGGTCGCTTCACATAGCAAAATCGCGGTTGCCGACAATATTTTGGATGTCAAAACCAACATCAAGCTGAGCAAATTTTACCTGCAGGCGCCGCCCGAAAAGCCGGTTGTGAACGAGGCGAAACAACCGCAAGAGGAATCCGCTGCTGAAGATATTCCTGTTGGCTTGGCGTTGAACCTGCTGCGCGACAGCGATGACAATATCGAATTGGAGTTGCCTATAAAAGGGAATGTGGATGCTCCAGACTTTTCCCTGCGGGACCTTTACGCCACGGTGGCTCGCAAGGCCCTGACCACCGCGGTAATCAATTACTACACGCCCTATGGACTGGTGGATATCGCCGGAGCCGTGGTGAAGTCGGCTACCAAGTTGCGGTTCGACCCCCTGTATTTTCAGGCCGGTTCAACCCGCTCCGATGGCAGCCACAACGAACGCCTGTCGCAGCTGGCCAGTCTCTTGGCGGCCAAGCCTCAGATCAGTCTGAGCTTTTGTCCAGAGCTCACCGCAGCGGATGCGCTGTCGGTCAGTGGTTTGGCATCTGCGCCTGAAAAAGACTGGAAATTGACAGAGCAGCAGCATCAACAGCTGCTGGAACTGGGTAGACAGCGCAGCGTGTCAATCCAGCGTTCGCTGCTGGATGCCGGTGCAGGGGCGGGTCAGTTGATTCTGTGCCAGCCGCAGTTGGCACTAAACAGCAGCGCCAAGCCCAATGTAGCGATCAGTCTTTAGTGTCGTGAATCCGAAACTAGTGGCCGCCGGATAAAGTCTTAATCAATGTACTCGACGGCTTTGACCACCTTCTGTACCCCACCGATGGTGCTGACATGCTCTGCGGCGCGTGAGGCTTCCATCTGAGACAATAAGCCGAGCAGGTATACCACCCCGTCTTCCGTGACCACTTTGATGCGACTGCTATCGATATCTTTATTGCCGAGCAGAGAGGATTTGACTTTAGTGGTCAGCCAGGAGTCGTTGGTACGTGACAAAAAGGACGTCTTGCCCTGTACCTGAATTTCATTAAACACCTGGCGCACACCGTGGATTCTGGTCACCGTTGCGCCGGCAAGTTCGCGCAGGCGGTTGTCCGCCACTTGACCGGTGATCAGGACGATGCCATTAAAGGCCACCGCACTGATGTTGGCACTATCCAGCGAAGGATCGGCTTTACCGATATTGACCTCCGCCACAGTTTGCAGCTGCTGGTCATCGATTATGGTACCCAGGGTGCGTTTGCCCGGATTGATATCGATGGGTTTGTCGGTGGTGGCGTCGATCAGGCTGGTGCAGCCGGCCAGGGCCAGAATCGCGAGTGCGGCGAAGCCACGTTTGGCAAGAGTCATCATTCTTCAACTCCAAACAGTTGTTGGTCGATCAGGTCGCAAAGACAAAACAGGCTTAACAGGTGAATTTCGTAAATGCGGGTGCGGGAAGAGACCGGTACCCGCAATTCCAGGTCGTTCATATCCAATACAGAGGCGACATTACCGCCATCGCGGCCGGAAAAGGCGATCACGTTCATCTCCCGCTCGTGGGCGGCAGCCACCGCCTGCACCAAGTTGCTGGGATTGCCGCTGGTGGTCAGCAACAGCAGGCAGTCCCCAGGTTGTCCCAGGGCTCGAACCTGCTTGGCAAAGATCTCATTAAAGCTGTAATCGTTGGCGATGGAAGTTTGAGTCGTGAAGTCTGTTCCCAGAGTCAGTGCCGGCAAGCTGGGGCGCTCACGTTCAAAGCGATTGCAGAGGTTGGCGCTCATCACCTGAGCGTTGGCGGCGGAGATGCCATTGCCCGCAGTCAGGATTTTGCCTTCATTGAGCAGGCAGTGGACGATAATTTCGCTGGCCTCGCACAACAGTGGTGCCAGGTATTCGCCGGCCTGCATCTTGGCCTCAATGCTCTCATGAAACAGGGTAATAATGTGCTGTTCCATGGTCTCATGGGGGTCTTGTGAATGGGGAGGTATGGGTTCCATAGAGGAGTGCTCGTACATGTCTGAGACTCAGTAAATTCGGGTTATGTTTGCTTTGGTGGCCGCAGGCGCTTCAGGCATCAATGTTAAGCGCCAATGGCATCCTTGATCCACTCAAATCGGGATTCACCTTGTTCTTCGCTGGCGGCCATGACATCGAACCGGCAGGGAGGCGGATGATCCCCGTATTGTTGCTGCAAGTAGAATTGAGCACAACGGATCAACTTGCGCTGTTTGCGATAGTCCACAGTTTCGGCGGGGTGGCCGAAGTTCGGGTTGCTGCGGTAGCGCACTTCTACAAACACCAGGGTGTCGTTATCCATCATGATCAGGTCGATTTCCCCCACTTTGCTGCGAAAGTTGCGTTGTTGCAGTTTAAGACCGCGTGCAAGCAGGAACTGTTCCGCAGTTCGTTCTTTTTCCTGGCCCGCCAACAGGTGAGCCGGTAGGGATTGCTGATCCATCACGGGCGGCTACTGACGACCA
Organism: Pseudomaricurvus alkylphenolicus; assembly: GCF_011683955.1. Lineage (GTDB taxonomy): Bacteria > Pseudomonadota > Gammaproteobacteria > Pseudomonadales > Cellvibrionaceae > Pseudomaricurvus > Pseudomaricurvus alkylphenolicus. The sequence continues at coordinate 487,465 of NZ_JAAQPI010000003.1, read as the reverse complement.
TTGGCATGGCGCTGGCGCGGCCGTTTCGCATCTGAGCCCAGATTTGCTGCCGTTCTATGCGCCTGTCCATGGTCATGCTCAGTGAACCTGTTACGCCATAGAGACGGGTCTCGGCTGATTGTTGCAGTTGTTTGAGGCGGGGATAGAGCTGAAAGCTGTCCACTCCAAGCGCATACAGGCGCTGGTACGATGGCGCCGGATTGGCTGCTGCATTGATACTGCGTTTTTCAGCGCTGTCCCGGTCAAAGAACCAGGGCAGCGTGGAGAAGCGGATATTATTGAGATCACGGTCTATCTTTTGATCAGAAGTGCCGCCGTAAATATGGCTGGTGGCATAAACCGGCAGTTTGCTGGCGTAGTGGAAATCCAGAGTCGGCTTGATCTGGCGCGCCTCATTGGGTCTGGCCACCAGAAAGATCATGTCCGCGTCCTGGCGGCGACGGGGTTCGAATTCCATGGGTTTATTGAGGATGGCCCGCAGATCCCGAGCCCGTTTCTGGCTCTGATCAATATGCATGGCAGATTTGATCACCTTGGAAAAATCCCCCTGCCCGGTGAACTGGTCTTCGCGCAGGATTGTGCCTCCCTGGGCCTCCCAGGCCTCGCGGAATGCCTCGGCGCTGCGAACTCCCCAGCCGGCGGCGGTGGTCAGAATCATGGCGTAGCGATGGCCTTCCACCCAGGCGCGACGGGCAATCTGGCGTGCTTCATCTTCGGCGGACAGGCCAAATTGAAACAGTTGTCGCGGCGGTTCCTTCGCTAATTGTTGTCCGCTCCCGGCCTGGGCATTGGCGTAGTTGACGGCCAGAGTCGGTACCGCAAGCTCGTCGAGCTGGCTCAGCTGCGTGACCCGGTCCTTGTCCAGGGGGCCGATAATCATGTCGGCTCCGTCTGCCACAGCCTGTTGATAGGTCTGGCGAATATCGCCGGAGGCGCTGTCGTAGAATTTCAGCTCTGGCACGCTGCTCTGCTTTTTCAGTGCCTGGTAATAGGCGGCGACAAAACCGTCCCTGACGGCCTTGCCCGCTTTGCTCAGGCGCCCTTGCTGCGGCAGCAATAAAGCGACCTGCTGTGGTCGTTCATCGATCAGTTGTTGCAGCAGTTGCAGATCTTTAGGCAGGCGCTGACTGGCGGGGTGCTCGGGCCAGCGCTGGCGCCACAGATTTACCTGAGTCTGCTGTTTTTCCAGGTTGGACTGATTATTCTTGCTGATCAGTGCCAGCTGGTACCAGCCCTTGAGCTCTGCATGCTTGCTGCGCTCAGCGCGGTACTGGAGCTCGGGCAGGGGCATGGTCATCAGTGTCCGCCACAGCACATCCTGGTTGGACAGCCCCAGTGTGGTTTCATCCAGCAGCGGCTGCAGCGCCAGGCGCTCCTTGATGCTGGCGTTGGTTTCACCCAGTAACATAAACAGGTCGGCGCGACGCTGTCGCAGCGTGATTTGCTGCTGCTCTGTCAGCAGTTGCCACTGTTGATCCAGGCGCGGGTTGGTTAGAATGCGCTGGGCCAGGAAGTAGGCGTCGTCGCCCAAAGCGATATCACTGAACAGCAAGGTGTAGTGGACAAAGCGTGAGTCGTCCAGCAGCGCCGGATCAACGGATGACAGTAGATTGCGAGCCCAGTGGCTTTCCTGGCGCTGATGCAGGTGGCTGGCGGCTTCCAGCAGCAGCTGTTCGCGCACCGGTGAACGGGCCAGCTGTGCGCGATTAAGCAGGCCATTAATGTCCACCTGCTCCTGTTGGGGCTGGGGTTCCGGTGTTATTGGGCCCTTTACGACGGGCGTGCTGCCACCGCAGCCGAACAAGGCCAATGCCAGAGCGGTCAGCCCCAGCCGTCGCCAATGTCGTATCTGTAAGCGGATGTCCATAGCGCGGTGTCCAAAATCAATTACATTAGCCAAGACTGAATTTCTGTTATGACACAGCCATCCACTCCGGGGAACGAACCCGCACTCTACGTGGTTGCCACCCCCATCGGCAATCTGGGCGATATGGTACCGCGAGCGGTTGAGGTTCTACAAACGGTAGACCTGATTGCCGCCGAAGATACCCGCCACAGTAGTCGTTTGATGGACCATTTCCAGATTCGTACGCCCCTGGTGGCCTACCACGATCATTCCGATGAGCGCCAGGTGCAGTCTTTAGTGGAGCGATTGCAACAGGGCCAGAACCTGGCGCTGATTTCGGACGCAGGCACACCTCTGGTCTCTGATCCCGGCTACCGCTTGGTGCGCAGCGCCCGACAGGCGGGGATAAGGGTCATACCAATACCGGGCGCCTGTGCACTGATTGCTGCGCTCAGTGCTTCTGGTCTGCCCTCTGACCGGTTTTCCTTTGAGGGTTTTCTGCCCCCCAAGACCGGCCAGCGCCTCAATCGACTGCAACCATTGGCTGCAGAGAGCCGAACACTGATTTTCTACGAGGCGCCTCATCGTATTGAGGATTGCCTCAAGGATATGGGTGCCACCTTTGGGGCTTCCCGAGAGGCGGTGCTGGCGCGGGAGATCAGCAAGACCTTTGAGACCATCCGCGGTGGTACTCTTGAGGAACTGCAGGCTTTTGTGGCGGCCGATCCCAACCAGCGCAAGGGCGAGATGGTGGTGATGGTGCGCGGGCAGGATAAGGCCGCAGAACAAACACTGGATGCCGAAGCGGCACGCATTATGACTATCTTGTTGGAATCACTCTCTGTAAAGCAGGCCAGTCAGATCGGGGCCGAGATCACCGGGTTGAAGAAGAAGGCGCTCTACCAGTGGGCCCTAGAGCAACAGGAACATAGGGGCTGATTCTTTTCGACAATTCGCTTGTGGCATCTGATCATTCCGATCAGGCACCGGGACGCGCATAGTACTGGTTTTAGGACATAGTACTGGTTTTAAAACACAGTACTCGCCTAATAGACAGTATCGTCCAAAACCTCAGTGCCCAGGGAGAACTTCAATGTCAAAAGCAATCGTCGCCGGCGTGGACATGGTCAAATTTGCCAAGCCAGGCCAGTCCGAACCCTATCGCGTCATGGCTTCCAAGGCCATTCTAGGCGCGGTGAAAGAGGCGGGCATCCAGCCCTCGGACATCGAGCAGGCGTTTGCCGGCTACGTCTACGGTGATTCCACCTGTGGCCAACATGCCCTGTATGATGCCTTCCAGACCGGCATTCCGGTGGTGAATGTCAATAACAACTGTTCCACCGGTTCCACGGCGCTGTTTCTGGCCCGCCAGGCGGTGGCCAGCGGGTCGGTCGAGTGTGCGTTGGCGTTTGGTTTTGAAGAAATGCAGCCCGGCGCACTGGGTTCCCACTGGGACGATCGTGAAGGGCCTTTCGATCGTTTTATGAATATCCTGGATGAAAAGGATTATCCTCAGGCGCCGCTGGCCCTGCGTTGTTTTGGTGCAGCCGGTCACTACTATATGGAAAAGTACGGAGCCACCTCTGACCTGTTCGCCAAGGTCTCCGTCAAAACCCGCAATCACGCGCTCAACAACCCTTATTCGCTGCTGAATACCCCCCTGACTGAGCAGGAAGTCCTGGACGCGCCAGTGGTATTTATGGATTACCTGACCCGCTTTATGTGCTGCCCTCCTACGTGTGGTGCCGGTGCTGCGGTTGTTGTCAGTGACGCTTTTGCCAAAAAACACGGTATCAGCAACGGGGTGGAGATTGTGGGTCAGGCGATGACCACCGATACCCCAGACAGTTGGGTGGACCCCATCAAGCTTGTCGGTGCGGATATGACTCACCGTGCGGCCCGCAAGGTCTATGACGAAGCCGGTATCGGCCCCGAGGATGTGCAGGTGGTGGAGTTGCACGACTGTTTTACCACCAACGAGGTCATCACCTACGAAGGACTGGGTCTTTGTGGTGAAGGTGAGGCCACTCGCTTTGTCGCCGATGGCGACAACACCTATGGCGGCAAGTTTGTGGTGAATCCGTCCGGTGGCCTGATGTCCAAGGGACACCCCCTGGGGGCAACCGGTCTGGCTCAGTGTTATGAGCTGGTCAATCAATTGCGCGGCACGGCGGAACAACGCCAGGTGGAAGGCGCCCGCATTGCACTGCAGCATAATCTGGGTCTGGGTGGCGCCGCTGTGGTGACCATGTACAAGGCTTCCTAAAGGCCAACCCGCACTACGTAAACAGAAATCTGCCCCCGCTTTTCAGCAACGGTTGTCCTTGTCGGACAAGCGCGGGGCTTTCTGCGCTCTGAATAATTGCCAGGAGAACCACATCATGCTTGATCGCAGTTTTATCGGCCATACCTTTGAACCTCATACGGTAGAGGTAGAAAAAGGCAAGCTGCGCTTTTTCGCCAAGGCCATCGGCGAAACGGACCCCATTTACTTCGAAGAATCTGCGGCTCGCGATGCCGGTTACCGCAATATTCCGGCGCCGCCATCTTATCCATTTTCCATTGATCTGGAGGCGCCCGAGTTTCTGCCATTCCTGCAGTTACTGGACATGGATATCGGTCGCATTCTGCACGGTGATCAGACTTTTGAGTACTTTGGCCAGATCTGTGCCGGCGACACCATTACTTGTCAGGCTTCCATCAAAGACATGTTTGACAAAAAGGGCGGAGCTCTGGAATTCGTCGTAATGGAAGTCACCTTTACCAATCAGGACGGTGAACTCGTGGTTCGTTCCACGCAGAGCATCGTTTATCGCAACTGAGTTGTCGGGAGAAGATTTATGTCAGAGATTAACACCGAAGTGAAAGTCGGTACCGAGATCCCGGCCCTGGAATTACCCCCGATTACCCGGACAACGCTGGCCCTGTTTGCCGGCGCCTCCGGCGATCACAACCCCATCCATATCGATATCGATTTTGCCAAACAGGCAGGTATGGATGATGTCTTTGCCCACGGCATGTTATCGATGGCCTACCTCGGTCGTATGCTGACCCGTTGGCAGCCCCAGTCAAAACTGCGCAAGTTCAGTAACCGCTTCGCGGCCATTACTAACCTGCAGGATGCGATTACCTGCAGTGGCAAGGTGGTTGAGTTGCTGGAGCAAGAGGGTGAAACCCTGGCGCGCTGCGAAATTCAAGCCGTCAAGGCTACCGGTGAAATCACTCTGGTGGGTGAAGCACTGGTTGCAGTGAACGCCTAAGCGAATCTGATGGGAGGAATCACCATGTCTCAATTTGCCGACCGATCGGAACTGCAACTGTTTCGCGATAATGTCAAACGATATATCCAGGACAAGATATTACCCCACTACGAAGGCTGGGAAAAAGCTGAGATCTTTCCCAGAGAGGTCTGGAATCAGCTGGGTGAACAGGGCTTTTTGGCGGTGGATGTTCCTGAGGAGTACGGTGGCTATGGCAGCAACTATGAGTTTTCCATGGTGGTCGCGGAAGAGTTCTGTCGTTCCAACTGCGGTGCCCTGGGCGGCCCCATGATTGTCCACTCAGATATCGTGGCTCACTATATCCTCAATAACGGAACCGAGGAGCAAAAACAGAAATATCTGCCCAGGATGGTCAGTGGTGAATGTATCGGCGCTGTGGCCATGACGGAGCCAGGTGCCGGCAGCGATTTGCAGGGTATTCGCACTACGGCCAAGCGTGATGGTGATGATTACATTATTAACGGTAGCAAGACCTTTATCACCAACGGTCAGCACGGTGATGTCGTCGTTGTCGTGGCCAAAACCAATTTGGATGTGCCCGGTGCCAAGGGAACCACACTGTTTCTGGTGGATTCCGACACTCCTGGTTTCAGTCGTGGCCGCAATCTGGAGAAGATCGGGCTTCACGCCAGTGACACTTCTGAGTTGTTTTTTGAGGACGTCAGGGTTCCCGCTTCCGCTATTCTGGGGCAGTTGGATGCCGGTTTTGCGGTGTTGATGGGTGAGCTGCAGCGTGAGCGGTTGTCGTTGGCGATTTCGGCAGTCGCAGCGGCTGAAGGGATTCTGGATGAGACGGTTGCCTATGTGAACGAGCGTCAGGCATTTGGTGCGCCTATCGCCCAGCTTCAGAATACCAAGTTCAAGATGGCAGAGATGGCCACGGATGTGCGGGTGAACAAGGCGTTTACGGAAGAATGCAAACGCAGCTTTATCGAAGGCACTCTCGATGTGGCAACGGTCAGTATGGCCAAACTGTCGACCACAGAAATGCAGAATCGTGTTGCTGACGGTTGTCTGCAGTTACATGGCGGTTATGGCTACATGCGCGAATACGGGGTGTCGCGGGCGTTTGTGGATGCGCGTATCCAACGTATCTACGGTGGCACCTCGGAGATTATGAAGGAGCTGATTTCGCGCTCCGTGTTGAGTGCCTAGGTTCCACTGTTGTTTTTCCTGTCAGGGCTTACAATAATGTGAATTTTGCAATTGTATGGCCCTTGGGAATCCCGGTATGGAACTCAATTTCGATCAACGCATTACCATTCCCAGCCATTATGCGCGTGTGTTCAGGCAGGTGTTGGCCGATGCCGGGCATGATTTTGAGCAGGTATGCCGCGAGGCCAAGCTGCCACTGCAAGTGGTTGTGGCCACCGATGGGGTACTCGAGCCTGCCCAATACGTAGGCTTGGTCAAGCGCTGTTGGCATTTGATGGATGACGAATTTCTTGGCATGGGCGCGGAGCGCTGCAAGCCGGGTCTGTTCGCCTTAATGGTTCGTTATGTTCTTCATTTTGATACGCTTCGTGCATTACTGAAGGAGTATCAGCGCTTTTATCGCTCCACACGCGACGACGTGCGGATGGAATACGAAATCACGGATTCAGAGGTTCGCTGGTATTGTGATTTGGTAGACGCCCGTAACGATCCGGATCACTTTCTCATAGAGTTTCTGCTGGTGGCGTCGCATCGGCTTTTCTGTTGGATTACGGGTACAAGAATACACCCGACCCAGTGTTTTTTTGCTTATAGCAAACCCTCCCACTATCAGCATTATCGGGATCTGTTTAATTGTGAACATCATTTCGATCAACAGCGCTGCGGGTTTGCGTTTGATCTTAAACATTTGTCCAGTCCGCTGGTGCGCTCTTCTGAGGAAATGAAGGTGCTGTTGGAGTCGGCGCCTGCGCAGTTGATGGTGATGTCCGGTACCGATAACAGTTATACCACCCGTATCAAGGGTATGGCGCTGAAGCAGCAGAAGGAGGGGCGGGGCTTCCCGGATTTTGTTACTGTGGCTTCGGAGTTATGTGTGAGCCCTCAGACGTTGCGTCGCAAGCTGCAGGCTGAAAATACGAGTTATCAGGCAATCAAGGATTTGCTGCGGCGGGATATCGCCGTGGATAAGCTGATCAATGAGGATCTGCCGGTAGCCGATATCGGTCAGTTGGTGGGTTTTGTCGAACCCGCGTCTTTTACCCGGGCGTTTAAGCAGTGGACCGGTGTCAGCCCGGCCCAGTATCGAGCTCGTTCTGATACCTGAGAGACTTGCTAGCGTCCGTGAAAAACCGGTTTGCGCTTTTCGCTGACGGAGCGAAATCCTTCTTTCAAATCTTCTGAGTTGTTGCAGTGTTGAGCGATGGCGTTGGCGGCGTCGAGGTTGAGGTCGCCGAGGGCACTGTGGTTGCAGATATTTTTCATGGCTTTGACGGCCAGTGGGGCGTAGCCGGCGATGCGTTCGGCCAGGTGGCGAACGGTGTCTTGGAGTTGGTCTCGCTCAACCAGGTGGGTCAGGTAGCCGACGTTTTTGAGTTCTTGGGCGTCGAATTCTTCGCTGGCGATAAGCAGGCGTTTGGCGGTGTTGATGCCGAGGGTGGTGACGAATCGCTGGATGCCATTTACCGGATAGCAAAGTCCAATACGTGCGGGTGGTACAAACAGGCGCATGCCATTGATGCCGATGCGAAAGTCGCAGGCGAGACCGATTTCGGAGCCGCCACCGTAGGCGCTGCCGTTGAAGGCGCAGATGGTGGGGATGGGCAGTGCGGCCAGGTGGTCGGTCATGTCGGCGAAGAGTTCGCCGCTGATGGAGCCAGAGCCGAGTTCGTCGAGGGCGGCGCCGGAGCAGAAGGTTTTTTCGCCGGCGCCGGTGACGATCAGGACTCTGAGTTCGGGGTTGGCTTCGATTTGGTCGAGGTATTGTCTGATCAGGTCGATTTGCGGGCCGGCCAGGGAGTTGTGGCGTTCGGGGATGTTAAGGGTGAGGGTGGCGATGGTGCCTTCGGTGGTAAGTAGAACGCTGGTGTCTGGCATTTTGGGCTCCGAGGGGTTGTATCGGAGGCGGATTATAGCAGAGGAGAGGGGCATTTCGATGGTTGTTGCGGCAGAGCCGGGATCAGACTCGGATGGCACTTAATTAAGGTGGTTGCACCGATTTCGTAGGGCGGATTAGTCGCGAAGCGGCGTAATCCGCCGTTTAATTGGCCACGATGTGGCGGGTTTCAACAGTAGGCACTTGCCCGAATCTGGGAAGGCGTCGGGTTGGGTGCCTCAATCGGCGGCTGGGCGTTCCGTTTTCAGAGCGGTCGGTCGGCCCTCCGGCCTACCCTCAGTCACCAAAAAGCCCGGCAAAAAACGCCGGTCTTTTTGGCTCTTTCGGCGCCCTCTTTAATGCTCTGAAAACGAAACGCCCAGCCACCTTTGCATCGAGGTGCGCTGGGTTTTGTGCCTCAATTTTATGCCGCTTCGTGAGACAGTGGGTTACTGTTGACTCTGTGACCTTCGGCGGAGCGGATCACCATTTCTCCAATCGCCAGTGTGACGATGACGCCGATCAGTACTGGCCACTGAATGCCTTCGCCCGGGGTGTAAACAAACAGGACGATGCTCAGTGCCAGTACCGCCATGCAGGTGTAGGCCAGTATTCGGGCGGTAAGCAGTCCGCCGGGAATTTTGTAGGGGCGCGGGTGCTCTGGGTCGGTAATGCGCATTTTGACAAAGGCCAGCAGCATGCCCTGGTAGGGCAGCAGGAAGATGACGGCGCTGAAGGCGAACAGGGACCAGAACAGGTCTTCGTTGGAGCCGGCCATAAATCCGTAGAGACTGAGGGTCAGGGTGCTGACGATGCCCATAAGGATGGCGGCGCCCACCGGGGTGCCGCGGGTTTTGCTTTCGATGCCGAAGAAGCGGGGCAGTTCGCCTTCGTTGGCGGCTTCGGCGGCGGCGCGGTTGCAGCCCATGGCCCAGGTGACGCCGTTGGAGAAGAAGGTAAAGAGGGCGGCGACGCCCAGGGTGAGGGCGAATAGTTTGCCGGTGTCGCTGCCGCCAAAGAACAGGTTCAAGGTGTCCATCAAGCCTTCGACGAGGTTGATGTCGGCGGAGGGGATGGCGGCGAGTACGGCAGTGGTGCCCAGGACGTAGAGGGCGATGATGACGATGGCGGAGATAAAGATGGAGCGGGGGACGTCTCGCGCCGGGTTTTTCATTTCGTCGCTGCCGGCGCTGACCAGTTCGAATCCGAGCATGCCGTAGATGATGGCGGGGATGTATTGCAGGCTGCTGCCCCAGTCGGGTTTGAGGGTTTCGAAGGTCAGTGGGTTGGCCATGCCATGGTTTTGGGTGTAAAGGAAGCCACCGATCACAATGGCGACAAAGATAACGACTTTGAGGATGGCGCCGAGGTTGGGGATCCATTTGCCGACGTTGAGGGTGATGACGTTGACGGCGACGGCGACCCAGGTGAGTACGATGCCAATGGTGATTTGGCCAACCAGGGAGAGATCGGGGTCGAACAGTTGTTTGTAGATACCGGCAAAGAGGATGTAGATGGCCGGAACCCAGACAGCGGTGTTAACCCAGTAGCCCCAGGTGGCGCGGGAGGCCCAGCGGCGGCCGAAGGCGTCTCTGACCCAGGCGTAGATGCCGCCTTGCTCGGGGTAGGCGCAACCCATTTCGGCGCAGATCAGGGCGAAGGGTGCCAGGAATATGATTCCCAGCAGTAGCCACCAGGTGATCGCTGAAGCACCCACGGAAGCGGCTGCCGCCAGTGTGTCCAGCAGCAGGATGGCGGAGACGGTGAACAACACCATGTCCTTTTGACCCAGCGTCTTGCGGTGAGTGATGGCGTCGGTCATGGCGTCAGGATCTCTTTTTATTGTTGACGGTCGGGGTTGGGAGGTCCGATCTGTTCAGTCAGCATAGGGTTGAAAGTAGATTTTTGCCACGGGGATGGCGCTAAAGCCATCCCCCGATAGCGGGATAGTTATTTCAAACCCCAAATTATTTCAAACCCCAAATTATTTCAAACCATAGTGACCGGCAGTGGCATCCAGTGCACGATTGAGGCGATCAACCAGAGTGTCGATTTCCTCGCGGTTGCAGATCAGTGGTGGGGCGCTGACCATGGCATCGCCCACGGCTCGCACCATAAGACCATTGCCGATGGCCTGGTCGCGACAGTAGACCGCACCTGCCGACTCTGGCGCCAGGCGTTCACGGGAGGATTTGTCTTTAACCAGCTCCAGCGCGGCGAACATGCCCAGGCCGCGAACTTCGCCCACAATGGGGTGGTCTGCCAGGGTGCGCAGTTGCTGCTGGAAATAGTCCATGATTTCGCCACTGTTTTCGATGATCTGGCTGTTCTTGAGAATGTCCAATGTGGCAATACCCGCCGCTGCCGCCGCCGGGTGGCCGGAGTAGGTGAGACCATGGGCGAATTCGCCTTCGTGGGCCATAAGCACGTTGGCGATCTTGTCACCCACCATAACACCGCCCAGGGGCTGGTAGCCGTTGGTGACGGCTTTGGCGAAGGTGATCAGGTCAGGCTCGTAGCCGAAGGTCTCACAGCCGAACCAGTTGCCGGTGCGGCCAAATCCGCAGATGACTTCGTCGGAGATCAGCAGGATGTCGCGCTCGCGGCATATACGCTGGATTTCGGGCCAGTAGGTTGCAGGCGGCACGATAACGCCACCGGCACCTTGTACCGGCTCGGCGATAAAGGCGGCGACTTTGTCTTCACCCAGTTCGTCAATTTTGGCCTCAAGTTCTTTGGCAGCTTGCAGGCCAAATTCTTCGGGACTGAGGTCACCGCCATCGGCAAACCAGTGGGGCTGGGCGATGTGGTGTACATAGTTCAGGCCGGTGAACTGCTTGTGCATGTAGTCCATTCCGCCCAGGGAGGCGGCGGCGATGGTGCTGCCGTGGTAGCCGTTCTTGCGGCTGATGATGTGTTTTTTCTCGGGTTTGCCCAGCAGGTCGTAGTAGCGGTGCACCAGGCGAATGTTGGTGTCGTTGGCTTCAGAGCCGGAGTTGGTGAAGAAAACGTGGTTAAAACCGGCCGGGGTGACGTCGACCAGTGCTTTGGCCAGTTCCACCGCGGGCTGATTGGAGCAATTAAAGAAGTTGTTGTAGTAAGGAAGTTGCTGCAACTGATTGGTAATGGCTTCGTTGATGGTGCTCTGGCTGTAGCCCAGGTTGCAGCACCAGAGGCCGGACATGCCGTCGAGGATCTGGTTGCCATCGGAGTCCATGATATAGATGTGCTCAGCGCCGGTCACAATGCGGCCGCCCTTACCAGCGTACTGCTGGAAGTCGGTAAAAGGATGTAAGTGGTGAGATTGGTCCAGGGCCTGCCACTGCTGAGTGCTGCGCGCTTGCGTCATCGTGAATCTCCTCTATAAATCATAAGGTTGTGTATTTGATCCTGTCACACAGTCTGACACAGCCTGAGGCAAATGAACTTAACCCCATAGGGGTGGTTCGCGCACTGCCCGTACAACCCTTTGGGGTTATGTTTTCTTTGCGCCAACGGGCATAAGGTGTTTAGCATCCGCCGTCACAGCTGACGGTGGTGGGCGTAAGCCTCATAACAAGAATTCAAAAAACCAACTATTCACAGAAGAGCGGATTATGAACATATCACGACTAAAGCAACCCATTATCGCTTCCGTTTTAGGTCTATCGGCCTTTAGCCCGACGCTGCTGGCGGCGGTGATCGAGGAGGTGATCGTCACAGTGCAGAAGCGCGAACAGACCCTGCAGGAGGTGCCGGTGGCGGTGTCCGCCTTTGAAGGGGACATGATGGCCAAAATGGGCATCGGTGATGTGCGCGGCCTGGTGGATTTAACGCCGGGCTTCAATGGCAAAACGGAAGACAGCTTTATTGATGCCCTTGCCATTCGCGGTATTGGTACCAATGACTTTGGTATCGGTGGTGACCCTTCTGTGGCGATTTTCCAGGATGGCATCTGGGCCGGTCGCAACGGTGGTGTGCAAATGGCCTTCTATGACCTGGCTCGCGCTGAGGTGGTAAAGGGGCCCCAAAGCACCCTGTTTGGTCGTAATGCCATTGCCGGTGGGATCAATATCCTGAGTAATAAGCCGGTGGATGAGTTCGAGGGCAATATCAGTTTGACGATAGCCGAATACGGCGAAATCGAAGCCGTGGGAACGGTTAACCTGCCCCTGACCGACAGTCTTTACTTCCGTGGCTCCGCCTATTGGAGCGAAGCAGATGGCTGGCTCGACAATACCGTTGACGGCAAGGAGCTGGGGGAAAAAGAACTCTCCTCCACCCGTCTGGCACTGCGCTATGCCGGCGATGAAGTGGATGCGGTATTCCGTTTGACTTACGAAGATCGTGAGCAGGCGCCGTCTGTTTACTGGACGCCCACCAATGGTTTGCCGGAAGACAAGGTTGCGTCTGATCTCAGTGGCGAAGGTTTTGACCGCGGCGAAATTCTTACCGTCACCGCCAATATTACCTGGGATTTGGCAGAAAATTACACGCTGGTTTCCACCACCGGCTACAAGACTTACGATTTTGACTATCTGGAAGATTTCGACGGCACGGCGTTGTATGTGAACAACTACGGCCAATCGCAGGAAGTGGATTATTTCAGTCAGGAATTCCGTCTTAACTACGATGGTGGCGGCGACATTACCTGGTTTGCCGGCGCCAGTATTTACCGCGAGACGGTGGATGCCACCTTCACCAACGCTTACAACGAAGACCATCTCTGTATCGCTATTATTGAAACGGATGAGGGCGGTGGCGCCGCTGGTTGTGACGATCCGGTGTTTGAAGCTTACTGGGAAGACGATATTGATCCGGCGGACATTCTGACCGATAAAGCGGAAGTGAATATCAATGAACTGGAAAGCGATGGTTGGTCTGTTTACGGAGATGTGACCTGGCAGGCGACCGCGGATCTGGATATCACCATCGGTGGTCGTTATACCGTCGACAACAAAGAGATGAAAACCCAGGTGCTTGACAGTGGCGGTGCACTTGGCAACACCTTCTCTTGGGAGTTTTACACTGACGGCTTTGTCGAAGACGACGATTCCTGGAGCGAATTCACGCCCCGTATCGCCGCTAACTACATGGTTAACGAAGATATCGGCCTCTACGCCAACTACTCCAAAGGCTACAAAACCGGTGGTTATTCCACGTTCGGTATCGCCAATGACGGTACCTTCGAATTTGGCGGGCAGCTGGAAGCGGGAATGCCTCTGGCGTTTGAGCCAGAGGAGACTGATAGCTACGAGGTCGGCGCCAAGACCAAATTATTGGATGGCAGTCTGCACCTGAACGTGGCGTACTTCTTTTACACCTATACCGATCTGCAACTGATTATCTTTGAAAGTGGCTCCCAGCTGGTGAAAAATCTGGGCGAGGCGGAGAACCAGGGCATTGAAATGGATGCCCACTGGACCCCCGGTGAAAATTGGGATATCCGTGCCGCCTTTGCCTGGCAAGACAGTGAGATCACTGAAGAAATTGAAGAGGGTGATGGCAGTAAGGGCAACCACTTACCGATGGCACCGGAAGTCAGCGGCAGCCTGATTGCAACCTATAACCAGCCGGTGTCAGGCGGCAACATGTTCTACACCGTGCAGTACGTGTACCAGGATGAAATGTTTGGCGGTACCGGTAATTTCGATCTCGCCAAGGTTGATGCCTGGGATCAAGTGGACCTGCGGCTGGGTTACGAGAGCGATGACGAATGGTCCCTGACCCTGTGGGCAACCAATATTTTCGAAGAAGAGTACTTCGAGCGGGGTTGGGAAAACGCGGATGAAGACGACACTGCCGGATTCGGTTTGTTGAACTCTTTGGTCTGGCCCGCCAAACCACGCACTATTGGTCTGACGCTGGACATGAGCTTCTGATCAAATCTTTCGGGGGGGCATTGCCCCCCATGTTCTCCTCACACCCTACAGCGACTTTGGGACAATTTATGCCAACTCAACATACGGATCTGCAACAGTTTCTGGAACAACACCCCGATATCGAAATGTTCGAGGTGATACTTCCCGATCTCAATGGCCGCCAGCGCGGCAAGTGGATCGCCAGAGACAAGATCGAAAAAGCCTTTGCCGGCAGTCTCAAGTTGCCCATCAGCAGTCTGGCCTTTGATATCTGGGGCCGCGATCCCGAAGCACTGGTGTTTGACAGCGGTGACGCTGATGGTCTGGCTGTTGCGGATATTAACACCCTGGTACCGGTACCTTGGTTAAAGCGCAAAACCGGTCAGGTGTTGTTGTCCATGAGTGAAGTCACCGGGGAGCCCTGCGCCTACGACGGCCGCAATGTGGTGCGGGCACTGATGGAGCGTTTTCAGCGCTTGGGCCTGACTCCGGTAGTGGCCTGCGAAATGGAGTTTTCCCTGTTTCGACAGGAGTTGGACGAGCAGGGGCGGCCCTGTCATACCCAGTCCGAACTCGGAGCGACTATGGGGGCGGGCAGTACCTACGGCATCGAAGCCATGCAGGACGTCAGTGATCTGATGCACGATATCTACGACGCCTGCGAGGTGCAGGGATTGCCGGTGGACACACTGATTAAAGAGGCGGCACCGTCCCAATACGAAATCAATCTCTATCACCAGGATGATGCCCTGCGCACCGCCGATCAGGCATTTATGTTACAGCGAGTTATCAAAGGCGTGGCGAAGCGACATGGCTATCGGGCCTCGTTTATGGCCAAGCCCTTTGGTGATCAAGCGGGCAATGGTATGCACGTGCATTGCAGCGTGATAGACAAAGCCGGAGCAAATGCTTTCAATAACGGTACTGAGGAGGGCAGCGAGTTATTGCGGCACGCCATCGCCGGCTGCCTGGCTGGCATGGCCGACACCATGTTAATGTTTGCTCCTCATCTCAATTCTTATCGACGTTTTCAGCGCGGTTCACACGCACCACTGGCGGCCAATTGGGGCTACGAAAACCGCACCGTCTCCGTTCGTGTGCCGGCGGATAAACCTCAGGCGAAGCGAATCGAGCATCGAGTGGCCGGAGCGGATGCCAATCCTTATCTGGTGGTGGCGGCGATCCTGGCGGGTATCCTGCGTGGCATTGAAGAGCGCCTGGATGCGCCCGCGCCTATCGAGGGTAATGGTTATGAACAAAGCGAGCCGGATCTGCCTACGCAATGGTTTCTGGCGCACCATCGATTTGCCCACTCCGAGTTTGTGGGCCGCTATCTGGGCGAGCCTTTTCAGCGCACGTTTAGTGCCGTGAAACTGCAGGAGCTGGATGAGTTTAGCGGCCAGATTTCAGCGCTGGAGTACGAAACGTATCTTTAGTATCCATTCCCGCGTGATATGAAATGGTTTAATGCATATTCATTGTAATTGTAGGGTGGATTAGCGAAGCGTAATCCACCTTAGTTTTACGTTCCTGGGTTGGCGTGGAGCTAAGTGGCTTGCCCCCCGGTGCGCAGGTTCAGATAAGTCGCCAGCGCATCGCCCTCCTCATAATTCTCTACGCTCATCAGCGAATCGATAAACAGATAAAACAGTTCCGCCTGGCTGCTGACTTCCAGCTTGGCGTAGGCGTGTTTTCTGTGCAGCTTTACTGTCTCCATTGAAATCGATAGCTTCTCCGACAGCGAGCGGGTGCTGTGGCCGCGCAAAATCATATTGATGACCTGCTTTTCCCGTTCGGTGAGCAGGCTGTCGCCAAAGGAGTTGAGAGCGGTCTGGAGTTGCAGTCGCAGTTTGTTCTGCTGGCCCGGTGCCGAAGCCCAGCGTTTCTGCACCAGGGTGTTAACCATCGGTGTGATGTCCCGCAACAGATCCAGCTCCGCCTTGCGGAAGTTGGCCGGGTTCAGCGTGCGCCCCAGAGAAACGTTGACAAAGCTGCCCCCGCCCAGATCGATGATGTAACCGCATTCGTCATGCAAGCCAGACAAGCGGTACCAGCTGTTGTAGTACTCACTTTGCCGAAACCCTTTGGGCGCCAGGTCCTTTAACCGGAAAAACCCATAGTTACCTTCTACGGAAGCCAGGTAAAAGGGGTCGAGCAAAAACGGCGCCTTGACGAAACTGTCCATATGCAGGCTGCCGCCCTGGTCGGGGGATTCCAGGTATTCGCACAGCGGCATATCCTCAAACGGGTACAGAATAATGGAGACGTCGTCCAGGTCGATCAGATCCTTGAACATGTCGGTCAGCCGGGTGGGGTAGTCATCACTCTGCAGGTGTTCCAGCAGGGAGCTGGCGTGATGGCTGAAAGTGGCCAGGCGGGACGGCGATGGACGAGACATAGCGTTGTCAGTCTTATTAATGCTGTTCGGGCAATGGTAGCTGAAGTTGCCCGTTGGCGCTAACGGTCAAATCTCGACTGGCATCTGGCGCGTAGGGGCAAATGGCGAAGGCGGGGTGTTTCTATACTGGGCGTCGAGATTGAGTGAGACCCTTCTATTCTTACCTGGGAGACAAGAGATGCCAACAGCGAACCAGCTGCAGCGCTTTCCACTGTTTATCAACGGCGAATTTTGCGAGCCGGACAGTGGCGAGTATTCGCCGGTGATCAATCCGGCTACCGGAGACGTCGTGGCCGAAGCCGCCTGCGGCAATCAGAATGATGTGGATTGTGCCGTGGCGGCGGCCCGAAAGGCATTTTATGGCGATGCCAATTGGCGGCGTATGGCACCGGAAAATCGCGCTAGAATCCTACAGCAGTGCGCTCAGGTGGTGCTGGCCAATGCCCGGGAACTGGCAGTGCTGGAGGTAACCTGTTCCGGCGGTACCCTGAATCGGGTTAGCGGTCTGGATTTGCTGGCGGTGGCCGATCTCTTCACCACCCTCGCCGATGAAGTCAAACAATTTCCCTTTGTGGAGTCCTTGCCCGCCAAGCCTCTGCCCGAGCTGACGCATACGCAAATCTGGCGCGAACCGATCGGTGTTTGTGCGCTGATTACCGCCTGGAACTTCCCAATGCTGCTGTTTGCCATGAAGGTGGCACCGGCGCTCGCAGCCGGCAATACCATGGTGGTCAAGCCCGCAGAGAATACACCAACCTCTACGGTTAGGTTGGTGGAATTGCTCAATCAGGTGCTGCCCAAGGGGGTGTTGAATGTGGTTTCCGGGCCGGGCTCGGTCGTCGGTGAGGCGCTGACGCTGCACCCGGATGTCGATAAGGTTTCTTTTACCGGCTCCACCAACATGGGCCGCCGCGTTCAACAGAATGCCGCGCTAACCATGAAGCGAGTCACCCTGGAGCTTGGTGGCAAGGGGCCGGGTATAGTACTGCCCGATGCCGACCTGGAGCGAGTCGCCTATGGCGCGCTTTGGGGCGTTTATCTCAATGCCGGTCAGGCGTGCGAATCCGGTACGCGATTGCTGGTGCATGAGAGCATTTACGAGGATCTTCTGCAGCGCTTAAAAACCCTCTCCGAGCGGGTGGTGCTGGGTAATCCCATGGATCCGGCGACGGGCATGGGCCCCATGTCCAGCGAGAGCCACTTTCACAAAGTCCTGCAATATATTGACTCAGCCAAGGCTGAGGGTGCTCGTATTGTCACGGGTGGTAAGCGCGCTGATGTTGAGGGTTGTGAAGGCGGCTTTTTCGTCGAGCCCACGGTTATTGCCGATGTGACCAACGCCATGAAGGTTGCCAGAGAAGAAATTTTCGGACCGGTGCTATCGGTTATTAAATACAGTGATCTTGACGATGCTGTTGCGATGGCCAATGACTCTGACTATGGACTGTCCGCGGGCGTCTGGACGGAGGATCTGGTGCAGGCGCAAACCATCGCCCGGGAATTGCAGGCGGGTTCGGTATGGATCAACGACTGGCACATGATGCGTGGTGATGCCGCTTTCGGTGGTTTTAAGCAAAGTGGCTACGGCCGTGAATTTGGTAAGTACAGTTTGAGCAGCTATGTGGAAACCAAGTCGGTATCCACATCGTTTGAGCGCAATCCGGCGGCCAAGAAGCTGCATCGTATTGTCCACACCCAAATGCCGTAATCACCGCTGCAAATTTATCGAGGCAAATAACATGTCTAAGACAGGATACTTTCAATACAACATGCGCACCGCGGTACACTGTGCGGTGGGTGGAATCGTGCGCTTGCCCAGTTTGTTCGAAGGGCTCGGTGCCAAACGGGTTTTGCTGCTCAGCGACGCTGGTCTAAAGCAGGTGGGCATCGTTGATAAAGTCGTGCAGGTGTTTGAAAACATGAACTCCGGCACCACGCCAAAGTTGGTGGGAGTTTACCCGGAAATTACACCGGACGCCGGTTGTGATGCCGTCAATGCAGCCCTGAGGTATGCCCGGGAAATCGCGGCCGATTCAATTCTTGCCGTGGGCGGCGGCAGTGTTCTGGATGCCGCCAAAGGTGTTAAGTACGCATTGCATCACAATCTGACTGACTTTCGGGAAGTGGTTGACGGTGGGATTCGTCTGGAGAGCTGGCCAAGCGCCCAGCCCATTTCTATTCCCCATATTGCGGTACCCACGACCGCCGGGACAGGGGCCGAAGTGTCCGCTGGTGCCGTATTCCTGAACGAAGAGACGGGCATCAAGTGCAACCTGGCGGCACCATTTATTGAAGCGGATATGGCGCTGCTGGATGCCCAGTTGACGGTTGGGTTACCTGCTGGCTTAACGGCTTCAACCGGTATGGATGCACTGACCCATGCGTTGGAGGCGGTTGCCTCCCCCAGTGCCAATCACTTCTCGGATGCGCATGCGTTGTTGGCGGCTCAATTGATTGAACAGAACCTGCCCAAGGTGGTGCAAAACGGTAAGGATATCGACGCGCGCAACAATATGATCCAGGCCAGCACCATGGCAATCAACGCCTTTATGATGTCCCTGAATGCTATCCCGGTGCACAACTGTGCCCATGCCTTTGGTGGTCTCTATCATGTGCCCCATGGTGATGCCAATGCCGTGTTATTGCCGATTGTGATGGAAGCTCTGCCGGAATTTTATGCGGCCAATGCGTCCCGATTGGCACAGGCACTTAACCTCGACAGCAACGCCAGCGGCGAATCTTTGTTGGCCGATGTGGTGGAGCATCTGCGTCAGTTTCAGCAGCGTATTGGCTGTGCCACGGACTTTAAGCGTTGGCATGTCAGTGTCGAAGACCTGGAGCGTCAGATAGTGGCGATTGCGTCCGATCCGGCCGCGCTTTTCTACCCCATACCTGTGGATCGCATTCAGCGGATTGCCACCAAGGCGGTGGGTTAAGGTCAAGACCGGCCGGTCACGGTGAATACTGTTCAGGCGCTTCTTCGGCAGATTGTGGCAAGGTGGCGCCTTTGTTTTCCTGTTGGGCCAAAATGAGTTAAAAAGCGATTAAAAATAACCAGATATCGAAGTGATTCAACTTGCGAGACCCGGAATCTTGAACAAAACTTAATGGACAAGGCGCATTGTCCCCATTGCACAACACCATGCGTCATCACTGTTGGAAGTCCAATAAATAATCCTACAGAGAGAAATTGGAGCAGGCTTTATGAGCAAGCACACTCTTCGTCGCACCCTTCTTTCCACTTCGATATCCACTGCAATGGTTGCCGCCGCTGGTTTGGCCGTGCCACATTTATCCCATGCGGAAACCTATGCGCTCGAAGAGGTTGTAGTGACCGCACAGAAGCGCGAGCAAAGCCTTATGGACGTGCCCATCTCCGTCAATGCGGTGGATGGCGCCAAGATGAATGAGGCGGGCATTACCAATCTGGAAGGCATGACAGCCTATGTGCCCAACCTCACCATGAATCAGACGGGTATCGGAACCATTATCGCCATTCGCGGTATCAGTTCCGGTATCAATCAGGGCTTTGAGCAGTCAGTGGGCCAATATGTGGATGGTATCTATTACGGTCGTGCGCAACTGGCGCGGGCGCCGTTTATGGATCTGGAACGGGTGGAGGTGTTGCGTGGGCCGCAGAGTATTCTGTTTGGCAAGAACAGTATTGCCGGTGCCATCAGTATGCTCACTGCCAAACCTACGGATGAATTTGAGGGCTCGATCTCGGCGCTCTACGAGCCGGACCACGAAGAAACGGATGTTCGCCTGGTGTTGTCAGGCCCGCTGACGGATAACCTGTCGGGTCGCCTGGCGATCCTGGATCGCACCATTGATGGTTACTATGACAATGACACTCTGGATCGCCCGGAGTCGGATGAGGAAGAAAGAGTTATTCGCGGTAGTTTGAAGTGGGACGTGAACAACGATTTGACGATTAACCTAAAAGTGGAAGATGGTTCTTTTGATACCAAGGGCCGGTTTTTGGAAATCGTGAATCCTGTTGGGGCGTCCTATGCGGGGGTTTTGTCCCTGCTCACCGGTGGTCAGTATGTTCTGGATACAGATCAGGACTTTAATCGACAGGCCAATGGTGACACCAGTGTCAATGACACTGAAAACGTAACGCTGAATATCGATTACGCAATTGGTGATCACACGCTGACCCTGGTCACAGGTTACAACGCCTACGAGTACAGGGAAATATGTGATTGTGACTTTACGGGTGCATCAATCTTCACCGTCGATACGACTGAAGATTTTGAGCAATTCAGTCAGGAAATTCGCATAACCTCGCCGGGTGGAGAAACTCTGGATTACATTGCAGGTTTCTTTTACCAGAGTTCAGAGCTGGATTTTACTGATGCCATCATTATTCCTTCCGACAGTTTATTGGTGCCAGGGTTGGCCGGAACTTTGGGAGCTCTGGGCCTTGAGGACCCTACGGTAGTTGCAAATACATCGACGAATCGGGCGTTTGAGCAGGATACGGATCTTTGGTCGATCTTCGCTCAGGTCACTTGGAATATCAGTGATGCAGCGCGCCTGACATTGGGAGCTCGATATACCGATGAAGATAAAGAAGCGTCTCGCCTGCAGGTGCATATCGATCAAACGGGAACACCAACACCGGTAGGTACAATGGCGGACGATCTCAATGTTTTTTATGGGTTGTTTCGTATCGAACCATACGCGCAGATTGCGGATGATCGCAACGAAGGAGCGTTCACTCCTCTGGTCACTTTCCAGTATGACGTAACACCGGACGCTATGCTCTATGCCACCTACACCACGGGCTTTAAATCCGGTGGATTTGACGTGCGTTCCAATGCTCATCCTGATTCATCGGTTGTCAATGCGATGAGAGCATTCGCGATCGATCTGCAGGGCGTATTCGAATACGAAGAAGAGGAGGCTGAAAGCATCGAATTTGGCGGCAAATTCACTCTGGCTGACGGTGCGGCTGAGCTCAACGTGGCGCTCTTCAGAACTGAATATACGGATCTTCAAACCAGTCAGTTTGATGGCACTCTTGGGTTCAATGTAACTAATGCAGGTGAAGCCACCAGCCAGGGGCTTGAGCTCGATGGGCGCTGGAGAGTCAGTGAAGGTTTGACGCTGTCAGGATCTGCCGCGTACCTTGACTTTGAATATGACAAATTTCCCAATGCTCAATGTTATTTCGGTCAAGAGCCTAACAGCACCAGCAATCCGGGGCTGTGTGACGTCACCGGCAAAAGGCGAGAGTTTACTCCGGAATATCAGGCCAGTTTGTCGGCGGATTATGTCCGTCCGCTAGGCGATACGCTGGAGCTGCGGGGGACCGTGGATTTTGTTTATAGCGATTCCTATCTGGCGTCACCGGCACTGGATCCGAATCTGGAGCAAGATTCATTTACCAAGGTCAATGCGCGGATATCCATCGGTGCGGCAGATGGCCAGTGGGACCTCGCCCTGGTGGGTAAGAATCTGACCGATGAGGAGGTCGTGAGCTTTGGCAATATCGCCCCTCTGGCGACAACCTTTACCGGTGGAGCAGGTGCGGTTTACTACGGCTTCTATGACCGCTCCTCCAGTGTCGCCCTGCAGGGCACATTGAGGTTCTAACTATTGCTATCTGCCTGCTTAGGCGCTACCCTGCGCCCCAGAGCAGGTCAGACAATCGCCGCCCGCTTTGCGGGGGGAGGAAAGTCCGGGCTCCATAGGGTAGAACGCCAGGTAACGCCTGGGGGGCGCGAGCCTACGGAAAGTGCAGCAGAGAGCAGACCGCCGATGGCTATCTCTTGTTTCGGCAAGGGGCAGCACAGGTAAGGGTGAAAGGGTGCGGTAAGAGCGCACCGCGCAACTGGCAACAGCTTGCGGCATGGTAAACCCCGTTCGGAGCAAGACCAAATAGGCCTTCGTTGGTGTGACCCGCACTGAAGGCGGGTAGGTTGCTTGAGGCCAGTGGCGACGCTGGCCCTAGATGAATGATTGTCCGCGACAGAACCCGGCTTATCGACCTGCTCTATTTTTCTTCAGGTGTTTTCTCTGGCAGTGCTCAAAGCGCCTGCGCAAGCTTGGTCTGATTCCTGCCCTGTTTCTTGGCGTCATATAGCGCACGGTCTGCCTCTTCCATTAAACGCTCCAGCGGTATCGGTTGGTCTGTAGAGGCGACGCCGGTGCTGCAGGTAACTTCGACAACGCTACCGTTTGAGGTTTTGATGGGGGAGGTCGAGAGTTTGGTTCGTATGCGCTCCATAATCTGAAAAGCTTCCTGCTCATTGATGGTGGGGAATATGACACAGAATTCTTCACCGCCCCAGCGTGCCACCAAATCCATCTCCCGTACCGATTCGCTCAGCAGTTTGCCTACAGCTTTCAATACCTCATCACCGGCCTGGTGACCGTGGCAATCATTGACTTTCTTAAAGAAGTCCACGTCCAGCAGTGCAGCCGACAGCGTGGATGGCTGCCGTTTTAAACGAGAAAATTCCTGTTGGACAAACTCTTGCACCACCCAGCGGTTTGCCAGGCCCGTGAGGGTATCTGTTCGAGAGAGTATTTCCAATTCCCGGTTTTTAGCGTCCAGCTCTTGGGTTCTCGCGAGAATACGTTGTTCCAGGTGTTGGTTCAGTTCGGATAACTCTTGGTTCAGAAGAGCATTCTGTTGAAGTGTGTCGAAATAGCGTCGGGAAAAGAGATAAGTCTGGGAACCAATGAACACGATCCAGGCAAGAGAGGTCATGGGGACCAGTAAATCGCTCTGGGAAAAGTGAAAGTAGGCGATGTCGAATCCCAAGGCAACGACAATCAGACAAAAGCCACCCAGTGTCAGCAGGTCATCCAGGGAGCTGTTGGCCAGATGCCGGATCATATATCCGAAGGAAACAAAGGCCATCAGTGCGATAAGCGGACGCAGGATGTTCCCGAATTGTTGCACCGTGTTAAGGTCGGCGGTCACGACCAGACCGATGTGCAGCAGTGCGGCGCCCATTGGCAGCGAGGCTACCCAAATGGGAATACGGGGCTGAAAACGCAAGAACAGGTAATAGAAACCTGCCAATACGCCAAACAGAAAACTCAGCCAACTGATGTACGCATCGGTACTTGAGGTAAGCGTCGGGAACAGGTCATAAATAACCCCCGAATTGTTGATTTGTCGGGTGGCCAGGCAAGTGGCTGTGAAGGCGAGTGCCAGCATACCTTGTTCGCGAATCTGTATCCGTCGCAACGCCAGAATCACGCCGACAAACAACAGTAGGGTTGTGGAGACGGCAATGGCGCCACTCTTGCGGGCGACAAACTGCCTTTGTAGCTCGGTGTTGATGCCGATGACTGGCGCCTGCCAGAGTCCGGCAAACCGGGTTTCATAACTCCCCAAGGAAATCTGCAACTGTGCACCCTCTTCCAATGGAGGCAGGGATAACAGTTGTTCCGAAACCGGTGCACGGTGGATGTTGTTTCTGTCGTCAAGATCGCCGGCGCGGAGTAAAGTCGTTACCCGACCGTCGGTATGCAAAATGGAAATCTCCCGGCCCGCCCAGATGCGAGGCAACGCCAGGGATAACGGTGGCAGGTTCTGCCCGCCCGATAAACTGAGCCGGTAAACCCCCTTTCCGCGGAAAAGTCTGCTCTCATTACCAACCAGCTGCATCCAGCGCAGAGGCACCGGGGCCAGCCCTTGAAAGTGAAAATTGCCCTGCTCAGCTTTAAAATCCAGCTGCCAGTGCCCCCTAAGCTCGATCTGGTTGCTGATGTGCAGGCACTGCAGGTTGACGCTTGCTTGTTCAACCGGGGCAGTTGGGCAGTCAAGAGTTTTGGTCTGGGCACTCAAATAGGAAGCGAATCCGGTGAGCAGCAGTACCAATAGGGAGCGCAGCAGACAGCTGAATACATCCATGACAACTGTAATAGAAATCAGGGGCCGAGACTTTGTCGCGTGGCGACGCTCGGCCCCATTGGGTTAGAGGATGTAATCTGTCAGGGCAATGTTGGCGAGGTAGTTATCAATCTCGGCCTCTGTGTTATTAATAAATTCCTCAGAGTTAGAAAAGCTGACAATCACCGCTCCACGATCCTCAGTCACCGCCAGCTCAGCCAGCCAATACTCCAAACCCGCAGCTGCAGGATCTCGATCCAGAATATTGTTATACAGCAGCGTGACGAACTCTTCGTCGGATACCGCCGCGCCATAGAGATCGATAAACTCCTGAGATTGGGTGAACGCGTGTGCTGCGCCCTGGATCGTTATGGAGGTGCTGATGTCGTTGACCCAGTACCGTAAGCCTTCTTCAGCCGGCATCCGGTCGAAGAGCGCGCTAAAGAGCCGTGCCACTTCTTTCTGTGTCTCGCGGATCTCTATGGCTCTCTCGATGGTCATATCGCCGTCTGAGAAGTTGAGGCGTTCCATACCGGAGAGACTGTCGGAGAATGCGGTTTCACCGAGCAGGCCTGTCAGCGCATAAGTGCCGTCGCCATTGTCTGCGATCTCAACACTATTGCGGATCGCAGCATAGGCGGCAGTATCGGTGCCATCGTCACCCATCAGCGTATTGGTGCCGGTGCCGCCAATCAGGAAGTCGTCACCGGCGCCGCCGGTAAGGGTGTCATCGCCACCGCGACCTTCCATTTTGTCGTTGTTGGCGCTGCCTGTCAGGTTGTCATCGGCATCGTCCTGGCCGAACAGCAAGTCGAAGTCTGTAAAGCTCAGGCGTTCAATGCCGGTCAAGGTGTCAGCAAATGGGTTTTCGCCCAATTGGCCGCTGACGCTAATGGTGCCGTCTTCGTTTTCGATAATGGTGGCGTCCGTATGAGCCAGCGCGAATACGGCACTGTCATCGCCGTCTTCACCGGACAGGGCATTGGTACCGGTGCCTCCGATCAAGCGGTCGTTACCATCGCCTGCATTCAGAGTGTCATCTCCGTCGCCGCCATCAAGCACATCGTCGCCACCGGCGGCATTAATGGTGTCATCGCCGCCCAGGCCGTTGATGGTATCGTTGCCGGTACTGCCAGTCAGGCTTTCGCCTTCTTCAGTGCCCTCAATGACGTTGCTGATCTCATCGACGCCGAAGGTTAAAGTCACGTCTTCGAACTGCAAATGTTCAACGTCGTTCAAGGTGTCGCTGAAGTCTACACCGCCGATTTGGCCGCTGACGGTATAGGTGGTGCCGCCCAGATGGGCAATATTGGCCTGATCCCGGGTGATGGCATACACGGCCGTATCGTCGCCGGCGTCGCCAAAGATAGCGTTGGTACCGGTGCCGCCAATCAGGTCATCGTCGCCATCACCGCCGCGCAGGGTATCGTCTCCTTCTCCGCCCACCATGGTGTCGTCGCCGCCCAGGCCAATCAGGGTGTCATTACCGCTGCGGCCATCCATGATGTCAGCGTTTTCGGTGCCTTCCAGAACGTCATCGACGTTTTCCTGACCGACACCTACGACGCGACCATCCCGGACGGAGAAGCGCCAGACGCCGGGCTCTTCTGAGCCAGCGAGCAGCAGGCGCTCAAGGTTGAGCATAAAAGCTTCGTCGCCGGAGAAGAAAAATTCGAAATAATTAATGCCGTCGCCGGCGGCAAATCCCGCTCGGGCCGGGGTTCCGCCCAATCCGTTGGTGCCGCCACTGGCGTCGCCGGTCACCCAGTTGATGGCCTCATAGCGATAAATGATGTCAAAGTCGCCGGCGTCACCGGTATTAACCAATTGCAACTGGAAGGCGTTGAGTTTGTCGGTATGGCGACTGTAATAGCCCACATCATCCCAGGTAACGGTGATGGTGTTGGTCTCTGTATCCAGGTCGTACCAGACTTGGTTTGTACCCCGGGAATTGCCACCGTTGGTGAACGAGGTGCTTTCGGCGCGGGTATCTACGTCCGCCCAAAATGGCGCAATAATTGGGGAGCCAAAATTCTCGCCGATGACGTTGGGAGTAAAAGAGGAGAGCGCCCGTTCGAAGGTAATATTACCGTTGGTATTGATGTAGATGCCTGTCCAGGTGGTGCCGAAGAAATCGATACCATCCGGGAATACGCTCGTGATATCCACCAGTGGGCTGGAACCGTCATCGTTACGCGATACGACATTTTCTCCAAACCCGAATTCGCCGCCCAGGCCGTCGACCAGTTCGCCCGCGTCTTCAGAAACTTCAGCGTCATCCGGCAGGAGGGGGTTTTGGCTATCGGAAGAGCCTCCAGAGCTTCCATCGGAGGGGAAGGGGCTGTTCAGTGATCCCATGTCAGGCTTCCTTGTTAAAAATAATTGTTAGCGCAGGGGACATCCTCTGCGGGCATCAGGCACTATGATCCAAAAAGGCGCTACTACCTCATGAGTGTAGCACCCACCGCTCAAAGCTTTGAAGGGCAATTCTGTGAGCCAGGTGGCATCCTGCTCATCTTTATATTGCCCTTTTCTTAAACTGCTGTACTTGCATACAGGTAAAACCTGGTTCAAAATCAAAGCTGTCAATCTCAATAAAGGGGTTGCCAGGCAAAAGATCTTTTAATATCGTGCAATACAAAGGTTAATTCTCCTTTGTTGCAGCGAAAAGACGCGGTTAGGATGCCCTGCATCGGCCTTTGATGCAAAGCAAGGCGCCAGGCGGCTTCCAGTGGGTCAAATCCCCACTCCTTCCCCTTCTGTTTATCCTTATCAATGCCAAGAAAATACCATACTTAAAGTAATACTTTAAGTTTGTGCTTTAGTCTATTGTAATTTAAGAAAATTCATACGCATTCGTATTGGGGTTTCAGGCCCGTTCGCGGCCAGTTCGCCGATATTCCCTTCATGTTTCCTCTATTTAGCTGCGCAATTCCTTGACTTTGCAGTGTGCCGACTTATAGTGGCAGTGTGGTAAAAAGTGGATATAAGTGTTTTTTCGTGGAGTATTTGTGGTGCTGAGTGGTGGTCAGTGCCCAATCTTTCCAACTTGGGGTGAAACGTGTTTCAGGGCAGCCAATCCATTAATATGGATGCAAAAGGACGCATGGCGATACCTAGCAAGTATCGCGATGTGCTTACTGCTGCCTGTAGCGGCCGTCTGGTCGTTACTGCCAACCCCTATGAGCGCTGTTTGAACATTTATCCGGAGCATCAGTGGCGCGATGTCGCTGCCACCTTGAGTGCTCTCCCCAATGCCAAAAAATCGGTCCGCCGCATTCAGCGCCTGGTTCTGGGTAACGCCACTGAATTGGAGATGGATGGCAATGGCCGTGTGCTGCTGCCCGCCATACTGCGTGAATATGCCGGGCTGGATAAAAAACTGGTGTTGGTGGGATTGAACGAAAAAGCCGAACTCTGGAGTGAGGAAAGCTGGAATGCTCTGTTGGAAGAGCAGGATGACGATGAACTGGCTGAAGAGCTGCAGGGGCTGACGCTGTAATGAAACCACTGGGTGGCCGCCATGAGTGACCAACATATAACGGTATTGCTGCAAGAGGCTGTCGATGCACTGGTGAGCAATGTCGACGGCATCTATGTCGACGGCACCTTCGGTCGCGGCGGTCACTCCCGTCTGGTACTCGACCAGTTGGGACCACAGGGGCAGCTTGTAGGCATCGATAAAGACCCAACGGCCATCGCTGAGGGACAGGCGCTTGAGCAGGCCGACGCCCGTTTCTCTATTGAACATGGATCTTTTGCTCAACTGCGTTCTTATATGGATGCCCGGGGCTGGGACGGCCAAGTGGATGGCGTACTGGTCGACCTGGGGGTGTCATCTCCGCAGCTGGATGTGGCGGAGCGGGGGTTTTCCTTTCTCAATGACGGGCCGCTGGATATGCGCATGGATACCACATCGGGCATCAGCGCGGAGCAGTGGGTGAATACCACCGATGAAACTGAAATCGCTCGTGTGCTAAAAGTGTACGGCGAGGAGCGCTTCGCCAAGCGCATGGCGCGTGCCATCGTCAAAGCTCGCGAAGAGGCGCCCATTACCCGTACAGGTCGCCTGGCCAACATCGTTGCCGAGGCCAATCCCGCCTGGGAAAAAGGCAAACATCCTGCCACTCGAGCATTTCAGGCCATCCGCATCGAAGTGAATAATGAGCTTGGAGATCTGGAGAGTTTCCTGGATCAGGCGCTGGAAGTCCTGCGCCCGGGAGGGCGATTGGTGGTGATCAGTTTCCACTCCCTGGAAGATCGTATGGTGAAGCGATTTATTCGCCACCATGAGAGGGGCCAGGATGTTCCCGCGGGGCTGCCGTTGATGGAATCCCAGCTTAACCGTCGCCTTAAATCCATCGGCAAGGCGGTCAAGGCAAAATCGGGCGAAGTAAATGCTAACCAGCGCTCCAGAAGCGCTGTTATGCGGGTTGCTGAAAAATTACAATAACCATTTCTACGACTGAATAACGGATCAACGGGGCTGAACGGACGGGTCGATGACCAGCAGCAATCTCAAGGCAAAAGCGGTGTTGGCGGTGCTGTGGCTACTGGTGCTTGGCAGCGCCCTGGCGGTCGTGCGCAGCACCCACGAATCCCGCACGCAACTTAATGAGTTGGAAGTGCTGCGGCGTGAGGCGGCGTTTTTGCATGAGCAGTGGGGGCAGTATCTGTTGGAGCAGAGTGCCTGGTCTGCCTACGGTCGTATTGAGCAGCAGGCGCGTGAGCAATTGCAAATGATTGTGCCCAAGGGCGAACAGCTGGTGATGGTACAGCCATGAGTCGTATGAGTCGCGACAAGAACGATTCGGCCAGCCCGGCAAGGGGAGCGGTCAGGCGTGCTGCGGAGAAAAAGGGTGCAGAAAATGCCGTGCTGCCTATCGCCCGTTGGCGATTTGTTCTGGCGCTAACGCTGCTTGCCGCCCTGATGGCGGGTCTGCTGTGGCACGTCGCCATGTTGCAGGTTGTCCCCGGCAATGATCGGGGCTTTGAGTTTCTCCAGGGCCAGGGCAACGCACGTACTGTTCGTACCGAAGAGTTGCCTGCCCACCGGGGGGTCATCACTGATCGTCACGGTGAGCCACTGGCCGTCAGCACTCCTGTAGTGACTCTGTGGGTCAATCCCAAAGAGTGGCAGGCCGGTGCCATGGGAGTGGCCGCTTTGGCCAAAGCCATCAAAATGGATGCGGCGAGTCTGGAAAAGAAGTTTTCCCGCTACGCTGGCAAAGAGTTTATGTATCTCAAGCGCAAAATGCCGCCACAGGAAGCTGAGGCAGTACTCGCCAATGGTTGGCCCGGTGTCTACGGGCGCACCGAGTACCAGCGCTATTATCCTGCGGCCGAGGTGGCCGCGCACGTCGTTGGTTTCACCAACATTGACGAACAGGGCCAAGAGGGTGTGGAGCTGGCGTTTGACCAGTGGCTTACGGGCATTCCCGGTTCCAAGCGCGTGCTGAAGGATCTCAAGGGACGCATTATTCGCGATGATGGTGAGCTGCGTGCCCCCAGAACCGGTAAGGATGTTCAGCTCAGTATTGATCTTCGCATGCAGTACCTTGCCTACCGTGAATTAAAAGAAGCGGTGATTCGCCACCAGGCACAGTCCGGCTCGCTGGTGTTGCTCGATACCCACACAGGTGAAATCCTGGCGATGGTCAATCAGCCTTCCTACAACCCGAACAACCGCCAGGGCATTCGCATGGCGGCGTTGCGCAATCGTGCGGTAACTGATCAATTTGAGCCGGGCTCCACCATGAAGCCCTTAACCGTAATGGCGGCGCTGGAAACCGGTCGTTACACGCCAGGGACCATCATTAATACACACCCTGGCTATATTCGCGTTGGACAAAAAACGCTGCTGGATCCCAAAAACTACGGCCGCATCAGTCTCACACGAGTGATCACAAAATCCAGCCAGGTGGGCATCAGCAAGGTGGCCCTGGACCTTACGCCGGATCAAATTCGCGATATGTTCTTCCGCTTGGGGTTGGGGCAGGGAACCGGCATCGGATTCCCCGGTGAAAGCGTTGGTGTGCTGCCAAATCGGCGTCGCTGGACTGACATTGAGCACGCCAACTTCAGCTTTGGTTACGGTATGAGCGTGACAGCACTGCAGTTGGCACAGGCTTATAATGTGGTCGCCAACCATGGCCTTAAAAAACCGGTCAGTCTGCTGCGTCAGGCCGGCACGGTTCAGCCGGAGCGAGTAGTGGATGGCGAGGTTTCCCAGCAATTGGTGGCCATGCTGAAGACGGTTTTGCAATCCGAGGGTACCGCCCGTCAGGCACAAATCGAATCTTACCCGGCTGCGGGCAAAACCGGCACGGTACACCAGGTGGGTAAGGAGGGTTATGCCGACGACCGTTACCGTTCCGTATTCGCGGGAATGGCACCTGCAGCTGATCCGCGGGTTGTGGCTGTAGTGGTGATTGAAGAGCCCAAATCAGGCCAGTACTTTGGCGGAGAAGTCGCTGCACCGGTGTTTTCAAAAGTAGCCGAAGGGGCGCTGCGCCTTCTGCACGTACCGCCAAAAATCACACAGACAACCAAAGCAACGCTGGCCGATTCCGGAAAAGCCCAAAGCGCTGAAAAGGGGCCGCTGTCATGACGCCGCGAGCCGACAAAACGCTAAGTCAGTTGTTGCCGGATGCCGCCATTGAACTCTGTGCTGATCGTAGTGTTGGTCCCCTGTGTCTGGACAGTCGCAAGGTCAATACAGGGGACACGTTTGTGGCACTGAAGGGCAGCCGCGAACACGGTGCCTCCTACATTCCCGCGGCGGTTGAAGCCGGTGCTGCGCTGGTTTTGGTGGAAGCCGATACCTGGCGCGAGCAGATGCTGGGGTCACATCTGCAGATCGATGTTCCCAATTTGAGCCGACGTTTAAGTTTGATTGCCGGGCGCTGGTATAACGAACCCTCAAAAGCGATGTCAGTGGTCGGCATTACCGGAACCAACGGTAAAACCACCTGCAGCCAATGGCTGACTCAGGTTCTGCATCATTTAGGTGAGAACTCTGGAAGTCTGGGAACATTGGGCTACGGCCCGGCAACGCAGTCGCTTACTGACACCGGCATGACAACACCGGATTCCATCACAGTACAACACATCCTTGCCCAGATGCAGGCGCAAGGTGTCGACACAGTCGCCATGGAAGTTTCTTCTCACAGCCTGGATCAGGGGCGGGTGGCCGCCCTTGCTTTTGATGTGGCGGTGGTCACGAACATTGGCCGCGACCACCTGGACTACCACGGTGATCTGGACAGCTACGTCGACGCCAAGGTGGCGTTAATGGATTGCCCATCACTCAAAGCGGCGGTCATTAATATTGATGATGCCTATGCGGAGCGATTCCAGCAGCGGCTCGCCCCCGCAGTGAAGATTTGGCGCTATAGCCTGGACAATCCCGCAGCGGACTTCTATCTGAGTAATGTTCAATTCAGTTCTCATGGGGTGAGCGCAACCCTGCATACCCCGGCTGCTGAAATTCCGCTGGAGTTGGCGCTTTGGGGTGAATTTAACCTCAGCAATTTACTGGCGGTGGCGGCCAGTTGTTGGGCTTTGGACAAGCAGGACCTGGGAGAGGCATTAAAGAGTATTCGTCCCGTGCCCGGTCGCCTTGAAGCCGTTAGCGGAGCGGATGATGATTTGACGGTGCTGGTGGATTTCGCTCACACCGCCGATGCGTTGCAGTCTGTGCTGCGGGCAATTCGTGAACAGACGGAGGGTGATCTCTGGTGCCTGTTCGGCTGTGGCGGAGACCGCGATCGAGGCAAGCGTCCACTGATGGCGCGTGTCAGTGAGGCATTGGCCGATCGGGTGGTGGCGACCAGTGATAACCCCCGCAGTGAGAACCCGCAAGCGATCCTGGAAGAGGTGATGGCCGGGTTTGCCCGCCCGGAACAGGTAGAGTCTATCGTCGACCGTCGAGAAGCTATCGAATACGTGATTGCCAATGCCCGCCCGGGAGACTGCGTGTTGCTGGCCGGCAAAGGCCACGAAGACTATCAACTGATTGCGGGAGAAAAACTGCCATTCAGTGACGTGGAGGTGGCGCGGGAAGCGCTGGAGCGACGGGAGGTTCAAGGTGAATAAGACTTTGGATCTGCAACAGCTGCAGCAACGCCTCAATGGCAAGCTGCAAAGCGGTTTCACGACTGGGCAACAATTGAAGATCAGTCGCGTAAGTACAGACACCCGCTCGATTCAGCCGGGGGATTTATTTGTCGCTCTGCGCGGCGAGCGTTTTGATGCCCATAACTTTCTGCAACAAGCGGCGGATTGTGGTGCGGCAGCGGCACTGGTGGAAGAATTCAGTACACAAGTGTCCATTCCTCAGGTGCAAGTCGACGACACAATTCGCGCCCTGGGCGAGCTGGCCAAAATAAGCCATGAGGATTATGCGAGTCATTTGGTCGCATTGACGGGCAGTTGCGGTAAAACCACAGTCAAGGCCATGCTGACGAGCATTCTGTCAGAAGTTGGTGCGGTGCATGCCACCGCAGGTAATTTAAATAATCACATTGGTGTGCCCCAAACCCTGTTGGCCATGCCGGCGGACTGTCAACTTGCGGTTGTCGAAATGGGCGCCAACGGGTTGGGCGAGATCGACTATCTGGCGTCACTGGCACAACCCACGGTGGCTCTGGTAAACAACGTCATGGCGGCCCATCTGGAGGGCTTCGGTTCTGAAGAAGTCGTCGCCAGCGAAAAAGCGATGATCTATCGCCATTTGCAAGCCGGTGGGACTGCGGTGATCAACCTCGACGAGCCTTACGCCGATGGTTGGATGCAATGGCTGCAAAGCAATCGCTCTGATCTCAAGCTGTTGAGATTTGCA
Source organism: Pseudomaricurvus alkylphenolicus (assembly GCF_011683955.1). Taxonomy (GTDB): domain Bacteria; phylum Pseudomonadota; class Gammaproteobacteria; order Pseudomonadales; family Cellvibrionaceae; genus Pseudomaricurvus; species Pseudomaricurvus alkylphenolicus. Next base: position 454,372 of record NZ_JAAQPI010000003.1, on the reverse strand, counting down.
GCGGAAAATCCGGCAGCGGACCTCTACGCCTCTGAGATCAAACTGGATTCGCTGGGTTGCTACGGTTTCCGTCTGAACAGTGGCAAAGGCGAGATTGACGTTCAGCTGCCTTTAATGGGACGACAGAATATTGCCAATGCGCTGGCGGCTGCGGCTTGCGCCATGGCATGCGACGCAAGCCTTGAACAGATCTCCCGAGGTCTGGCTAAGGTCACACCGGTAAAAGGTCGGCTGCTGCCTCTGGTCGGGCCCGGCACCAGTGTGATTATCGACGACAGTTACAACGCCAACCCGGGTTCGGTGATGGCGGCGGCCCGGGTGTTGACGGATCTGCAAGACACGGGTCGAGAGACCGTACTGGTGCTGGGCGACCTCGCAGAACTGGGGGAAGATGGCGACGCGGCACTGCAACAGCTAGGGCTGGATCTCAAAGCTCTTGGTATTGGCCGGCTGCTGACAGTGGGCAACAACAGTCAACACGCCAGCGATGCCTTTTATGGCATCAATACAACAGCTCATGGACAGCACTTTAAAACTCAGGGTGAGTTAATCACACATTTACAACAACACATCACAGACGACACGGTGGTACTGGTGAAAGGATCCCGGAGTGCACGAACGGAGTGCATCGTGCAGGCACTGACCTCTGGCGGAGAACAATAACAATGCTCTTGTGGCTTGCCGAATATTTACAACAATACTCATCGCTGTTCGCGGTGTTTCAGTATCTGACCTTGCGTGGCATTTTGGGGGTGCTGACGGCGCTGGCGATTTCCCTGATTCTGGGGCCCTGGATGATTCGCAAACTGAATTACCTGCAGATCGGCCAGTCTGTGCGCGATGATGGGCCGGAATCGCACCTGAGTAAATCCGGTACCCCCACAATGGGCGGGACCCTGATTCTGGCGGCCATTTTTGTCAGCGCTCTGCTCTGGTCGGATCTCAGCAACCGCTACGTCTGGGTGGTGTTGGTAGTGACGGCCATTTTCGGTGCCGTGGGCTGGGTGGATGACTACCGCAAAGTGGTAGAGGCAAATTCCCGTGGTCTGCCGGCTCGCTGGAAGTACTTCTGGCAATCAGTGGCCGGTTTGGGGGCTGCGGTATTTCTATACACCAGCGCGATCAGCCCGGCGGAAACCCAACTGATCGTGCCTTTCTTTAAAAACGTCGCCCTGGATATGGGGCTTTTTTACATTGTATTGACGTACTTTGTGATCGTGGGCTCCAGCAATGCGGTGAACCTCACCGATGGTCTCGATGGCCTGGCCATTATGCCCACGGTCATGGTGGGCGGTGCGCTGGGTTTGTTGGCGTATGTGGTGGGTAACTCCCAGTTCGCGAGCTATCTGCATATTCCCTACATCGCCGGTGCCGGTGAGTTGATAGTGTTCTGTGCGGCGCTGGCCGGAGCCGGGCTTGGTTTTCTCTGGTTCAACACCTATCCCGCCCAGGTATTTATGGGGGATGTGGGTGCCCTGGCATTAGGGGCTGCGCTGGGAGTCATGGCCGTAATCGTGCGCCACGAAATTGTGTTTTTCATCATGGGCGGCGTGTTCGTGATGGAAACCGTATCAGTGATCCTGCAGGTGGGTTCGTTCAAATTAACGGGCCGTCGCATTTTTCGCATGGCGCCCCTTCATCATCACTTTGAACTCAAGGGCTGGCCAGAGCCGCGGGTGATCGTACGCTTTTGGATTATTACGGTGATGCTGGTGCTGTTTGGCCTGGCGACCTTGAAACTGCGGTAATCACGCAACCCAATTGCACTTGTTTTTTGAAACAGACATAGAGACACAACGGGAAGTAAAGAAAGTGGGCAACTTGATCGCTAACAGCAACATTGCAGTGATCATCGGTACGGGGATTACCGGGCGTTCGGCTGCGCGTTTCTTTGTGGCCAGCGGCCGCCCGTTCGTGTGGCTGGACACCCGCGAACAGCCGCCCGCGTTGGACGCGATTCGTGAAGAGTTCCCGCAAGTTAATCTGGAACTGGGTGCGCTCAATCCCGACACTTTATTGTCGGCGGAGCAAATCGTGGTGAGCCCCGGCGTCGCCCTGTCTCATCCAGCGATTGCCAAGGCGATCGATGCCGGTATTGATGTGCTGGGTGATATTGATCTGTTTCTGCGCGAAGCTAAGGCACCCGTGGTCGCAATCACCGGTTCCAACGCCAAAAGCACGGTCACCGCATTGGTGGGCGAAATGGCGGCCGATGCGGGTCTGCGTGTCGCCGTTGGCGGCAACATCGGCGTGCCGGTACTCGATCTCTTAACCGCCGAAGAAGCCCCTGAACTGTATGTGCTGGAACTGTCCAGTTTTCAACTGGAGACGGTAAAACAGCTCAATGCCGAAGTGGCGACCATCCTGAATATCAGCGAAGACCATATGGATCGCTACGATTCTCTGGCCCAGTACCATTTGGCCAAGCAGCGAATCTACTTTGGGGCTCGCAAGGTTGTGGTTAATCGCGAGGATCCTTTGACAGTTCCTCCTCTGGCAGGTGGGGTAGAGCAGTACAGCTTCGGGCTGAATCGCCCGGATCGCGCCGGATTCGGATTGACACAAGTCGATGGTGTTGAGCAGCTCACCTTCGAATTCAAGCCACTGATGCCAGCCGCCAATATCAAACTGCCCGGGCGCCACAATGTGGCCAATGCGTTGGCCGCTCTGGCACTGGGACACGCCGTTAACCTTCCCATGGCGTCCATGTTGCAGACCCTGCAGCGCTTCGAAGGCCTGCCTCACCGTTGCCAATGGGTGGCGGAGTGCGATGGTGTGACTTGGTACAACGATTCCAAAGGAACCAACGTCGGGGCCACACTGGCGGCGCTTCAAGGGCTGAAAAAAGACGATGGCCGTATTGTGTTGATCGCTGGCGGTGTGGGCAAAGGCGCTGATTTTTCTCCATTGCAAAGTGAGGCCGGGGAGCTACGGGCTGCGGTGCTGATGGGCGAAGATGCCAACAAAATCGGAGACCTGTTGAAAACCCATACTCAGGTGATTTTCGTCAAGTCGATGAACGAGGCCGTTGCACAGGCTGAGAAACTGGCGCAACCGGGCGACGATGTTTTGCTCTCTCCCGCCTGCGCGAGTTTTGATATGTTCAAAGGCTTTGAAGACCGGGGTAATGCCTTTGTGACTGCTGTGAAGGAGGTGCTGCAATGAGCACTTCCAGAGCCTCAGCCATGATGCCCCGGCAACTGTCCTTGCAGCCAGGTGGCACTCACTGGAGTGACTGCATCAACTGGACGCTGGTGGCGCTGATCATGGCGCTGTCTTCCATTGGTCTGGTTATGGTCACTTCGGCATCCATGTCATTCGCAGAGGTCAATTACAACGACGGTTGGTTTTACGCTAAACGTTACGCGGTATTTTGGAGTCTTGGCTTTGCGGGTGCGTTGTTGGTCGCCGCCGTACCTGCCAGTATCTGGGAAAACTATGGCAGCCTGTTCCTGATTGTTGCACTGATGCTATTGACGCTGGTGCTGATTCCAGGACTGGGGCGCAAGGTGAATGGCAGCCAGCGCTGGTTGCAGATAGGGCCACTGGCGCTGCAGGCGTCTGAGATGGTGAAGTTCTGTGTCATTGTGTTTTACGCCAGCTATCTGGCCAGACGGGGCCAGGAGGTTCTCAGGCATTGGTCCGGTGTGCTCAAACCGCTGGTCATTCTGATTGGGATGATTGCGCTGTTGCTGCTGGAGCCGGATTTTGGAGCCACTGTTGTTTTAACGGGTACGGTGATGGCCATGTTGTTTGTGGCGGGTTTGCGCCTGTTTCACTTTTTATGGTTGTTGGTGGGTGGCGCAGCCTGCCTGGCCGGACTGGCATTGCTGTCACCCTATCGAGTGCAGCGTCTGGTCACTTATCAGGATCCCTGGGCTGACCAATTCAACAGTGGCTATCAGTTGACGCAATCCTTGATTGCTTTCGGTCGGGGTGAATGGTTTGGTCTCGGTCTCGGCAACAGCGTACAGAAACTCTTCTATCTTCCTGAAGCTCATACCGATTTTATCTTTGCGATTATCGCCGAAGAATTTGGGCTGGTTGGTGTGGCTTTAGTGGTTTTGGTTTTCCTTGCTTTGGTGGTGAGTGTGCTGGATATTTCCCGGCGGGCGATGATGCGCGGCAAGCTGTTCGCCAGCTTTGCCACCTTCGGCACCGGCGTGATGTTCGCGGGCCAGGCTTTTATCAATGTCGGTGTGGCCTCCGGTCTGCTGCCCACCAAGGGCTTGACCATGCCCTTTATCAGTTACGGCGGCAGCAGTTTGCTGGTGTCCTGCGCGCTGATGGCGTTGGTGCTGCGCATTGATTGGGAGCTCCGGCGCGAAGAATTGGCCGCGCCTGAGACGGCCAAACAGAAAAAATCCAAGTCGGCGAATGTGAAACAGAAAGCAAAAGGGCAGGAAAATAAAAAAGCGCCCGTTAAAGACAAACCCGTCGAGGTTCCTGTGTTAACGCAAGTTATCGAGCAGCGGCCCGCTGAGGAGGTCATGGCATGACGACCTCTGCAAACGCACCACTGAATGTCGTTGTCATGGCGGGCGGCACCGGAGGCCACGTTTTCCCGGCGCTGTCCGTCGCTGAAGAGTTGCGCGAACGTGGCGCCAGGGTTCGCTGGCTGGGAACAGCTCGCGGTATTGAGGCCGAGCTGGTGCCGGCAGCCAATATTGATCTTCACTGTTTGACCATTGAAGGTGTGAGAGGCAAGGGGGCGTTGACCAAACTCAAGGCGCCCTGGCTGCTGCTCAAAGCCGTCTGGCAGGCGCGCAAGGTTTTAAAGTCCGAACCCGTGGATGTGGTCCTCGGACTCGGCGGATTTGCGTCTGGCCCCGGTGGGGTTGCCGCCTGGTTGATGGGAGTGCCTTTGGTAGTGCATGAACAGAATGCGGTGGCCGGGACCACTAATCGCTGGCTGGCAAAACTGACGCCCCATGCATTGGAAGCGTTCCCGGGCAGTCTGCCGAAAGCTCGCCATGTAGGCAACCCGGTGCGCACCAGCATCGGAGCAATTGCCGACCTCAAAGTGCGCCAGCAGCGTCCGCTACGTTTGTTGGTGTTGGGCGGCAGCCTGGGGGCATTGGCCTTGAATGAGCTGGTGCCCAAGGCGCTGGCGTTGTTGTCTGCGGAGCAGCGACCACAGGTTCGACATCAGACGGGTAAGCGCCACCTCCAAAGTGCTAAAGATCACTACGGGGCAGCGGGTGTGGATGCTGAGGTGGTGGATTTTATCGAAGATATGGCCGCGGCTTATGAGTGGGCGGATGTCGTTGTGTGTCGGTCAGGTGCACTGACGGTCTCTGAACTTACTCTGGCCGGACGGGGAGCGCTGCTGGTGCCTTTCCCCTTCGCCATCGATGATCATCAGACTTTGAATGCCCGCTGGCTGGAGCAAAAGGGTGCAGCTCGTTTGTGTCAGCAAAAGGAGTTAACGCCGGAGAACCTGGCTGAGTTTATTCAGGAAATAACGTCTCAGCCAGAACGTTGCGTGGCAATGGGAGCGGCGGCCCGCTCTCTGGCAATGCCCAACGCCGCCAGCGATGTGGCAGACCGATGCCAGCAGGTGGCCCATGGCTAAAACAAACACGGAAACAGCGATGCAAAATTTCGACAAGAAAATGATCGATATTCCTGAGATGCGTCGCATCAAGCGGATTCATTTTATTGGTATTGGCGGGGCAGGCATGAGTGGCATCGCCGAGGTACTGCTGAACCAGGGGTATGAGATCTCAGGTTCTGACCTGCGCGAAACCAATGTCACCAACCGCTTAACAGGCAAGGGCGCCACCATTTTTATTGGCCACAGTGAAAGCAACGTTTTGGGTGCAGACGTTGTGGTGAATTCATCGGCGGTTGATGAGTTTAATCCGGAGATGGTTGGCGCCAGGGAAAACCGTATTCCGGTGGTCCGCCGTGCCGAGATGCTCGGTGAGCTGATGCGCTATCGACACGGTATTGCCGTTGCCGGTACCCATGGCAAAACCACCACCACCAGTCTGATTGCTTCTGTATTGGGTGCAGGCGATAAAGACCCGACGTTTGTGATCGGCGGCCTGCTGAACAGCGCCGGGGCAAATGCGCAGTTGGGTGGTAGCCGCTATCTGGTCGCAGAGGCGGACGAAAGTGATGCCTCCTTCCTGCACTTGCAGCCGATGGTGGCGGTGGTAACCAATATCGACGCCGACCACATGGATACCTACGGTGGTGATTTTGCCAACGTCAAAAATGCGTTCGTAGAATTTCTGCATAATCTGCCATTCTACGGGCTTGCAGTTGTCTGCGGTGACGATCCGATAGTCCAGGAGATTATTCCCGATATCGCCCGTCCGGTTCTGACCTATGGTGTGGGTGCAGCCAATGACTACCGCGCCATCGACGTTGTTCAGGACGGCGCCGAGACCCGCTTTACGGCGATTCGCCCGGAGGGTTACACGGATCTTCAGGTAACCGTGGCAATGCCCGGGCACCACAATGTGTTAAATGCGTTGGCTGCCATCGCCGTAGCCACCGACGAAGGGCTTGATGATGACGCTATTCAACGTGGCCTGAAGGAATTCCAGGGAGTGGGGCGACGTTTTCAGGTTTATGGGGAATATGCTGTCGGCGAGGGTAACGCTCAGGGCGAAGCCAAGCTGGTCGACGATTACGGTCATCACCCCCGTGAAGTGGCTGCGACCATTGCCGCCATCCGCAAGGGCTGGCCCGATCGCAGGCTGCTGATGATTTACCAGCCGCACCGCTATTCCCGCACCCGGGACCTGTACGAAGATTTTGTTGACGTCTTGTCCCAAGTGGACCAATTGGTACTGCTGGAAGTCTACAGCGCCGGTGAATCACCAATTGCCGGTGCCGACAGCCGGCACCTGTGCCGCAGTATTCGCGGTCGCGGCCAGGTGGACCCGATTTTTGTCGAAGGCATCGATGGTGTGCCGGAGATCATTGGCGATATTGTTCAAGCCGGTGACATCGTCCTGACCCAGGGCGCCGGTAATGTGGGTTTGCTGGCCGTGGAGCTGGCCAAACGCAAGTTGCAGCGTTAATTGGGCAAGTTGAAGAGAGAAGTGAGTGGTATGACAACAACTGAGCCGGAACAACTAGGTCGAGTGGCAGTCCTCTACGGTGGTCAGTCCGCCGAGAGGGAAGTGTCTCTCAATAGCGGTGCGGCCGTGCACAAGGCATTGGTCAGTCGCGGCGTGGACGCGCACCTGGTGGATGTTGACCCGGACATTATTGATCAACTGCGTGACCTCGATCCCGCTCGCGTATTTATCGCTCTGCATGGGCCAGGTGGTGAAGACGGGCGTATGCAGGCGTTACTGGAATTCCTCGGTCTGCCCTATACCGGCAGTGGTGTACAGGCATCCGCCCTGGCCATGGACAAGTGGAAGTCGAAACAGATTTTTACCGCTGCCGGCATTTCCACACCTCGCTATGCGGCGATTGAGTCAATCGCGGATTTGGATGATGTGGTGGCCAAACTTGGCGAGAAGCTGATGATCAAGCCGGCCCACGAAGGCTCCAGTATCGGTATGACAAAAGTCCTGGATCGCTCGCAGCTTGACCAGGCTTTCGAACTGGCGGCCAGCTACGATCGGGATGTATTTGCCGAAGCGCTGGTCGAAGGCGCGGAATATACCGTGGCCATCCTCAATGGCGAAGCGCTGCCCGCCATCAAGCTGGAAACCGATCACCAGTTCTATGACTACGACGCCAAATATATTGCGGACGACACCCGTTATATCTGTCCTTGTGGTCTGCCGGCAGAGGATGAACAGCGTCTGCTGGCGCTGGCAAAAGAAGCCTTTGATGCCTTGGGATGCACCGGCTGGGGGCGTGTCGATTTTATGGCCGATGAACAAGGCAACTTTTATACGCTTGAGGTGAACACCGTGCCGGGGATGACAGATCACAGCCTGGTGCCGATGGCTGCGGCTGCCAAAGGTTTGTCGTTTGAAGACCTGGTCATGGCAATTTTGACCGGTGAGCAGTGAAAAAAAGAAGGGCGCAAGCCGCAAGCCGGCTGCCAAAAAACAAAGGTCGCGCCGAGCGCGGGGTTTTAACTGGAAGGTGAGCGAATGGCCGCCGGGTGTCTTTAAGATACTGCGGTGGTTGCGGGGCGGATTGATCCTGGCAGCGTTGGGAGTGATGCTGAACTTTGCCGGACAATGGCTGATGATTCAGCTGGATAAACCGGTAACCAGCGTTAAAATTCGCGGCGAGTTTCTGCTGGTGAGTCGCCAACAGGTGGCTGACCAAGTGTACGAAGCCATGGGCAGTTCGTTTATGACGTTGAAACTGGACAACATCAAAGCGCAGCTGGAGAGGCAACCCTGGATTGACCGGGTGAGGGTAGAGCGCCGTTGGCCGGATCAGTTGGAAGTGACGGTGATTGAGCACAAGCCCATTGCTCGCTGGGGAACCAGTGATGCACTCAATCACCGGGGTGAAGTGATTGAGCTGAAGCAAGCGCAGGATGAGCGCGTGCAACAACTGTTGCAAGGTCTGCCCCGGCTGTCCGGTTTGAGCGGTATGGAAGCTGAAGTTATGGAGCAGTATCAGACGCTCAGCAAAATGTTATCGGAGCGGGGGCTGGTGCTGGCGCAGTTGCAAATGGATGCAACCCGCAGCTGGAGTGCGACGCTGGAAGACGGCACTGAAATAAATATTGGCAGAGAACAGGTGGCGGCTCGGGCAAAACGGTTTTTGAAGGTCTATGAAAGACAATTGAAACAGCGTTGGGCGGAGCTGGACAGAATAGATTTGAGGTATTTTAACGGCGTTGCCGTTCATTGGCGCCAGGCGCAATAGATAAAAACATGACCATTATGAACAGAAACACAATGATGCAAATACAATCCGGCAAGCCCAACAGCGAGGGTGTGTAATGGCGCAGGCAAATGAAAATCGCATGATCGTAGGCCTAGACATTGGCACGTCTAAGGTGGTTGCCATCGTCGGCGAGATTTCCAGCGATGGGGAGCTTGAAATCGTTGGTATCGGTTCGCACCGCTCGACCGGTCTGAAAAAGGGCGTGGTTGTCAATATCGAGTCTACGGTGCAGTCGATTCAGCGAGCCGTGGAAGAGGCCGAGTTGATGGCGGGGTGCCAGATCCACTCGGTCTACGCCGGCATTGCGGGCAGCCACATTCGCAGCCTTAACTCGCACGGTATTGTCGCCATTAAGGATCGCGAGGTTTTCAGCCAGGATCTGGACCGCGTGATTGACGCGGCCCAGGCAGTGGCAATTCCGGCGGACCAGAAAATCCTGCACATTCTGCCGCAGGAATATCTCATTGACGAGCAAGAGGGCGTCAAGGAGCCACTGGGCATGTCCGGCGTGCGTCTGGAGGCAAAGGTGCACTTGGTGACCTGTGCCGTCAATGCGGCCCAGAATATTGAAAAATGTATTCGCCGGTGCGGGCTTGAAGTGGAAGATGTAATTCTGGAGCAGCTTGCTTCCAGTCATTCTGTCCTTACTGAAGATGAAAAAGAGCTGGGTGTATGCCTGGTGGATATCGGCGGAGGCACCACAGATATTGCCGTCTTTACCGAAGGCTCCATTCGCCACACCGGAGTGATTCCGATTGCCGGCGATCAGGTAACCAACGATATCGCCATGGCGTTGCGCACACCGACGCCACACGCAGAAGACATCAAAATCAAGTATGCCTGCGCGCTGGCGAAGCTTACCGGCCCGGAGGAAACCATCAAGGTACCCAGCGTCGGTGATCGTGAGCCCAGGGATTTGTCCCGCCAGGCTCTGGCCGAAGTTGTTGAGCCGAGATATGACGAACTGTTTACGCTGGTGCAGGCTGAGCTGCGTCGCAGCGGTTTTGAAGACCTGGTGGCGGCGGGCATCGTTCTTACCGGTGGTACCGCAAAAATGGAGGGTGTTGTGGAGCTGGCTGAAGAAATCTTCCATATGCCGGTGCGTCTGGGTAATCCACAACACGTCAGTGGTCTGACGGATATTGTCAACAATCCGATTTACTCCACTGGAGTCGGACTGTTGCTCTATGCCAAACAGCAACAGGGCGAAACGCGCACGCCGCAGCCGCCAGTCGTCGCTGAGGAAAACTCCTGGTGGGAAAAAGTCAGAGCCTGGTTTCAGGGTAATTTTTAATTGTTAATTCGTTTGATGTAACCGTTTGTTAGTGAAAGAACTCTTTAGTCGGAGTTCTGGTCAGGGAAAAAGAGGGGAAAAACTATGTTTGAACTGGTCGATAGCGTTCCACAAAACGCAGTAATCAAAGTCGTCGGTGTCGGTGGTGGTGGCGGTAACGCCGTTAAGCACATGATTGCCAATGATGTGGATGGTGTCGAGTTTGTCTGTGCCAACACAGACGCTCAGGCACTGAAAGACATTGATGCCCGCACGGTATTGCAGTTGGGCAACAATATCACCAAAGGCCTCGGTGCCGGCGCCAATCCAGAGGTGGGCCGCCAGGCTGCCATCGAGGATCGCGAGCGTATCGCTGAAGTTCTGAATGGCGCCGACATGGTCTTTATCACCGCTGGCATGGGTGGCGGTACCGGTACCGGTGGCGCCCCAGTGGTTGCCGAGGTGGCCAAAGAGCTGGGTATCCTTACCGTTGCGGTGGTGACCAAGCCGTTCCCGTTCGAGGGTAAAAAGCGCATGGCCATTGCCGACGCCGGTATCCGCGAACTGCAAGAGCGTGTGGATTCACTCATCACCGTTCCCAACGAGAAACTGTTGGCAGTATTGGGCAAAGCCACCAGCCTGCTGGATGCCTTTAAAGAAGCCAACGATGTTCTGCTGGGCGCGGTTCAGGGTATTGCCGATTTGATTATCCGCCCGGGTATGATCAACGTGGACTTTGCAGACGTTCGCACCGTGATGTCCGAAATGGGCATGGCCATGATGGGCACCGGCAGCGCCAGCGGTGAAAACCGTGCACGTGAAGCCGCCGAAGCCGCCATTCGCAGCCCGCTACTGGAAGATATCAACCTGCAGGGTGCTCGCGGTATTCTGGTTAACATCACGGCCGGTCTGGACCTGTCTCTGGGTGAGTTTTCTGAAGTGGGTGATACCGTTGAAGAATTCGCCTCTGCGGATGCCACTGTCGTGGTAGGTACCGTAATCGATCCGGAGATGAGCGACGAGCTGCGCGTGACTGTGGTTGCCACTGGCCTGGGCGAAGTTCGGGCAGCCACAGCGCCTGCGCCTACCCGTATGGTTGTGGACAATACCCAGCGTCCGAATGGCCAGCGCGATTACAGTGAGTTGGACAAGCCCACCGTCATGCGTCAGCAGCCGGTCAAGACCACTGGCTCAGCCGTGCAAAAGCCGGTGGAAGACAAGGATATGGAATATCTGGACATTCCGGCTTTCCTGCGTCGTCAGGCGGACTGATCCGGTCGCGGTAAATCCATCCTGCTTTTTATATGGAGACATATAAAGAAGCGGGTATGGACAGGTTCGCAAATCCAAAACACCCCTCCAGGCAAGGATGCCGGATTTGCGAATCTCAACCGGCACGAGGGGAGCCAGCGGGAGTTTTGATAATCCCACTATTGGTTTAGAAGCACTAACTTGGTAGTATTCGCCGATTAATTGACCCGGCCAGGTGAAAATCACTTAAATGATCAAACAACGCACACTAAAAAATGCAATTCGGGCCACAGGCGTAGGTTTGCACACTGGCGACAAAATCTACTTGACGCTCTTGCCCGCTCCGGTTGATACCGGCATTGTATTTCGGCGGGTGGATCTGGATCCCGTGGTGGAAATCCAGGCGAAAGCGGTGAATGTGGGTGATACCACTTTGTCCACAACCCTGGTGAACGGGGATGTGAGAGTTTCCACCGTTGAGCATCTGCTCTCAGCGATGGCGGGAATGGGTATCGACAATGCCATTGTCGAAGTCAGCGCGGCAGAAGTGCCGATTATGGACGGCAGCGCGGGACCCTTTGTATTCCTGATCCAGTCCGCTGGTATCGAAGAGCAGACGGCCCCCAAGAAGTTTATCCGTATTAAGAAGCCCGTTGTGGTTGAAGATGGCGACAAAGTGGCCAGTTTTCTGCCGTTTGATGGCTTTAAAGTGTCCTTTTCCATCGATTTCGATCATCCGGTATTCCGTGGCCGTACCCTGGATGCCGAGGTGGACTTCTCCAGCACCTCGTTTGTGAAAGAAGTCAGCCGCGCCCGCACCTTCGGTTTTATGCACGAAATTGAGTATCTGCGCTCTAAAGGCCTGGCCAAAGGCGGCAGTGTCGACAATGCCATCGTCGTGGACGAGTATCGCATCCTCAATGAAGATGGCCTGCGCTACGAAGATGAATTCGTCAAACACAAAATTCTCGACGCCATTGGTGACCTCTATCTGCTGGGCAACAGCCTGATTGGTGAGTTCAAGGCCCACAAATCCGGTCACGGCCTCAACAACAAGTCCCTGCGCCAGCTGATTACTCAAGAAGATTGCTGGGAAGTGGTTACCTTCGAAGACGAAGCCGTCGCTCCGATTTCCTATATCAAGCCGATTCTGGCGGTATAGCATCCGGCCCGAAAAATCGGGCCAAAAGAGAATATCGCGCCAGCTTTAAGTCAGGTCTTAACAAAGATTGGTAATTGGTTGTTTTTTATGCCATATTGGCCCGAAAGCTTGTATCTATAAGTCAATAACTAAATAAGCCAACCACAAATTAAGCATTCACTGTGAAAATCATCGTCGTCAGCAAACACCATGGCCGTACACGCAGTTTTACCCTCGGGGGCTGGACTCGTGCAATGTTGTCTGTCTGTTTGCTGGGGATTCCCGTAGGCCTTGGTGCCTTGCTGGGTCACGAGATGAGTGCCAAAGAGGCCTCGGACGTCATTACCCGCGATACCGCTCGCAGCTGGGAAGATGCCCTGGATCAGCAGCATCGCGATATGGAACAGGCCCGCCGCGACGCCGAGGAAAAGCTGGCGGCTTTGACCCTGCGTATGGCGGAGCTGCAGGCCCGGCTGTTACGGCTCGATGCCCTGGGTGAACGCCTGACCACCATTGCCAAACTGGACCGCGGCGAGTTCGACTTCAGTCAGACGCCTGCCGTGGGCGGCCCCGAAGGCGTGGTCCTGGGTGAGGCCTATGAACCCCCCGATTTTCTGCAGACCATCGACCAGCTGACGGAGCAGATCTCTGATCGCCAGCAGCAGCTGGAAACCCTGGAAGCGCTACTGGCCAAGCGCAAAATTCAGCGCGACGTGTTTATTGCCGGTCGTCCTGTCAAAAAGGGTTGGATGTCTTCCCGCTACGGTCGCCGTACCGACCCCTTTAAAGGCCATATCGCCTGGCATAACGGCGTGGATTTCGCCGGCAAAATGGGCTCCGATGTGATCGCAGTGGCGGCCGGTGTGGTGACCTGGTCCGGCGAGCGCAGTGGCTATGGCGAGATGGTTGAGGTCAACCACGGTAATGGCTTTACCACCCGCTACGCCCACAACAGCGAAAACAAGGTCAAGGTTGGTGATGTGATCAAAAAAGGCCAGGTGGTCGCCCTGATGGGCAGCTCCGGTCGATCCACCGGCCCTCACGTCCATTTCGAAGTCTTCAAACACGGCCGCGCCGTGGACCCCTCCCGATATATTCACCGCACCCTGCGCTGAGCCCCCTGGCGCCATCTTTTTGCTTGCTTCCGCAGGCGCCTTTCGGTTTACTTGTGCCCTTTATCCGGCCGCTGCTGACATAAGAGACTCAGCAGCTGTGCCAGGGCTGACAGAAAGTGCTGAAAGAGCCGTCTACAGCCTCAAAACTGACAATTTTTGGACTCTGACATGTTAGGTAAATTGGTCAAATCCGTTTTCGGCACCAAGAACAGCCGGGAACTCAAGCGCATGGGCAAGCTGGTCAAGCGCGTTAATGCCCTGGAAGAAGAGCTGCAGGGGCTCTCGGATGAGCAGCTGCGGCTGAAAAGTACCGCCTATAAAGAAAGAGTCCAGAACGGCGAATCCCTGGACGATCTGCTGCCCGAAGCCTTTGCCACCTGTCGTGAGGCAAGCCGTCGCGCCCTGGGTATGCGCCACTTTGACGTGCAGCTGATCGGTGGTATTACCCTGCACGAAGGCCGTATTGCTGAGATGCGCACCGGTGAGGGTAAAACCCTGATGTCGACACTGGCCGCGTACCTCAATGCGCTGTCCGGCAACGGCGTCCATATTGTGACGGTGAACGACTACCTGGCTCACCGGGATGCCGAATGGATGCGCCCGCTCTATGAAGCCCTGGGTATGTCCGTTGGCGTGATCCAGTCCATGCAGGACCCCCAGAGCAAGTACGACGCCTACCGTGCCGACATCACCTACGGTACCAACAACGAGTTCGGTTTTGACTACCTGCGCGACAATATGGCCCTGCGCAAAGAAGATAAGATGCAGCGGCCCCTGAACTTTGCCATCGTGGACGAGGTCGACTCGATCCTGATCGACGAGGCCCGTACGCCGCTGATCATCTCCGGTGCGGCCGAAGACAGTTCCAAGCTGTATATGCAGATGAACCTGTTGTTGCCCAAGCTACAGCCTCAGGATGCCGTTGAGCCTGGAGCCGAAGTTGAGGTAGAGCCCGGCGACTATGTGGTCGATGAAAAGAGCCGCACCGTCGAGCTGACGGAGCAGGGCCACCAGCGCGTGGAAGATCTGCTGGTCAGCCAGGGGTTGCTGCAGGAAAACGACAGTCTCTATGCCGCCGGCAACCTCGGCCTGTTGCATCATGTGCACGCCGCGCTCAAGGCTCACACGTTGTTCCAACGTGATGTTGACTATATTGTGCAGGACAACCAGGTGGTACTGATCGACGAGCACACCGGTCGCACCATGCCCGGTCGTCGTCTGTCCGAAGGTCTGCACCAGGCGCTTGAGGCCAAAGAAGGTGCTGCCATTCAGAATGAAAGCCAGACCCTCGCTTCCACGACTTTCCAGAATTATTTCCGTCTGTTCCCGAAACTGTCCGGTATGACCGGTACGGCGGATACCGAAGCGTTCGAATTCCGCCAGATCTACGCCCTCGACGTAGTGGTGATCCCGACCAATAAACCGATTGCCCGTGAAGATCTGAACGACCTGGTCTACCTGTCGATTGAGGAGAAGTTCGACGCTATCACCGATGCGGTGAAGGAGTTGCAGACTCAGAAAGCACCGGTATTGGTGGGTACCGCCTCGATCGAATCGTCCGAGGAAATGTCTCAGCGTTTGAAAAAAGCCGGTATCAAGCACCAGGTGTTGAACGCCAAATTCCACGAAAAAGAAGCCCAGATTATTGCCGAAGCCGGTCGTCCCGGCACCGTCACCATCGCCACCAATATGGCGGGCCGTGGTACCGATATCGTCTTGGGTGGTAACTTCGAAGCCGAAGTTGCGGGTATGGACAACCCCAGTGAAGCCCAGATCGAAGCCGCCCGCGAGGAGTGGAAACAGCGCCATCAGCAGGTGCTTGATGCCGGCGGTCTGCACATTATCGGTACCGAGCGCCACGAATCCCGTCGTATCGATAACCAGCTGCGCGGCCGCGCGGGTCGGCAGGGTGACCCGGGTATGTCCCGTTTCTACCTGTCCATGGAGGACAGCCTGATGCGCATCTTCGCCTCTGACCGGGTGCGTGGTTTTATGCAGGCCCTGGGCATGGAAAAAGGCGAAGCCATTGAGCATCGCATGGTGACCAACGCCATCGAAAAAGCCCAGCGCAAAGTCGAAGGCCGCAACTTCGATATTCGCAAACAGCTGCTGGAATTCGACGATGTCGCCAACGACCAGCGCCAGGTGGTTTACCAGCAGCGTAACGAACTGCTGGAGTCAGACGATATCGCCGACTCCGTAACCGCTATCCGCCAGGACGTGATCTTCGATACCGTGTCCGGCTTTATTCCACCACAATCCATGGAAGAGCAGTGGGATGTTCCCGGTCTGGAACAGCATCTGGAAGCGGAATTCGGTCAACAGCTGCCCATCGGTCAGTGGCTGGAGGAAGACAAAAAACTGCACGAAGAAAGTCTGCGCGATAAGATTCTGGAGCAAATCCAGGGCGCCTATGACGAAAAGTGCGAACGTTTCGGCCCTGTTATGCGCGAGGTGGAAAAGCAGATCATGCTGCAGGTGCTGGATATGCTTTGGAAGGAGCATCTGGCCAACATGGACCACCTGCGTCAGGGTATTGGTCTGCGCGCCTTTGCCCAGAAAAACCCCAAGCAGGAATACAAGCGGGAATCCTTTGAGCTGTTCCAGCAGATGCTTGACTCGCTCAAGAGCGAAGTGGTCAGAATGCTGGCTCGAGTAGAGCCCATTACCGAAGAAGAAATGGCTCTGCTGGAAGAGCAGCGTCGTCTGCAGATGGAGCAGCAGCGCATGCAGCTGGAGCACGCTCAGGCCTCTGCCATGTCTGAAGAAGGCATGGAAGAACACGACGAAGAGCACAAGCCCTTTATTCGCGAGCAGCCCAAGGTGGGTCGTAACGACCCCTGTCCCTGTGGTTCCGGTAAAAAATACAAACAGTGCCACGGTAAGCTGGCATAAAACTGCGCCGGTATAGATACCGGGCTGACACAGAAAACAACGAGGTAGACCATGGCGGTTGGCGAGTTTCCTTTTCCCACAATGCATCCTGTTCCCGGCGTTAAGTTGGGTACTGCCAGCGCGGGCATCAAAACCCCGGGGCGACGGGACTTGGTGGTGTTGGAGCTGGCGCCGGGCAGCCGAACCTCTGGCGTGTTTACCCAAAACGCCTTCTGCGCCGCCCCGGTAACCCTGTGTAAGCGTAACCTGCCCAGTGCTGAAACCCGTTATCTGTTGATCAATAGCGGCAACGCCAACGCCTGTACCGGGGATGAAGGTCTCAGTGATGCTCTCAGCTCCTGTGAGGAGCTGGCCAAACTTGCGGGTGGCGATGTCAGCGCGGAGCAAGTACTGCCTTTTTCCACCGGTGTGATTGGCGAAAGGCTACCGATGGATCGTCTGTTGGCAGCACTGCCGGAGGCACTGCAAAACCTGACCGCCGATGGATGGGAAGCCGCTGCCCAGGGCATTATGACCACCGACACTCGGCCCAAAGGTGCTACCGTCCAGTTTGATCACGATGGTGAAACGGTCACCGTCAGTGGTATCTCCAAGGGTTCCGGCATGATCAAACCCAATATGGCAACCATGTTGGGCTATATCGCCACCGATGCGGCGGTTTCGCAGGATCTGCTGAATCAATTGGTCAAGCACGCGGCAGATGCTTCGTTTAACCGCATTACCGTTGACGGTGACACGTCTACCAATGATTCCTGTATGTTGGTTGCCACCGGGCAGAGCAAGCTGCCGGAGATCACCGATGCCGATTCAGAACTCTATGCCAAGCTGACGGCAGCGGTTACCGATATTCATATTCAGCTGGCTCAGGCGATTGTGACCGATGGCGAAGGCGCGACCAAATTTGTCACTATCGAGGTGGAGGCCGCGACTTCGTCGGAAGAAGCCGTCAAGGTAGCCTACAGTGTTGCGCAATCTCCGCTGGTAAAAACCGCCTTGTTTGCCTCGGACCCAAACTGGGGCCGTATTGTGGCGGCCATCGGTTATGCCGGTGTGGACGGGTTGGACTCGGATCGCATCAAAGTGTGGTTGGGTGACGTACTGATTGTCGAAAACGGTGGTCGTGCCCCCAGCTACACCGAAGAGGCGGGCCAGGCGGTGATGAACCAGGAAAATATCACCATCCGCATTCATCTGGATCGGGGGGATGCGAGCGACCGTGTCTGGACCACCGATCTGTCCCACGATTATGTGACCATCAACGCCGAATACCGCACGTGAGCAAAGTTATCCATGTGGCTGCCGGCGTCATCAGAGACGGTCTTGGCCAAATCCTGATTGCCCGTCGTCCTGACCACACCCATCAGGGCGGCCTGTGGGAATTTCCCGGTGGCAAGCTGGAATCCGGTGAATCGGTGCAGGAGGCACTGGGCCGTGAGTTGCAGGAAGAGTTGGGCATTCGCCCGACCAAAATGGCTCCGCTTATCCAGATTCGTCACGATTATCCCGACAAATCCGTATTGCTGGATGTGTGGGATGTCACTGCTTTTGATGGCCAGGCTCATGGCAAAGAGGGGCAGCCCATTACCTGGGTGCGCCCGGATGGGTTACAGGATTTTCAATTTCCAGCCGCCAATGTGCCCATTGTTACGGCGGCGCGTCTGCCTCAGAGACTGCTAATCACTGGTGACGAGTCGGAGCCGGACACAGTACTAAAGCGTTTGGCGGTGGCTTTGGATCAGGGGATTCGTCTGGTGCAATTGCGTCAGACGACCTGGGGCGATCCGCAATGGCAGAGCTTGGGAATTCGCGCCAAGGAGCTCTGCGAGAGACATAACGCCCGATTGATATTGAACTCCACCAAGGGTGATGCCGGTACTGCGGATGGCATTCACCTGACCAGCGCTCAGTTGATGGGCACAAAGGAGCTGACCAAATCTCCCGGACAACTGGTCAGTGCCTCCTGCCACAATAAAGCCGAATTGGACCACGCCGAGGCCTTGGGGGTGGACTTTGTGACCCTGTCTCCCGTGGCTGCGACTGCTTCACATCCTGATGCTGAGCCGCTGGGGTGGGAGCGTTTTGCCGAGTTGGTTGCTGTGTCAAAGCTGCCTGTTTATGCTCTTGGCGGTATGACTGATGCTGAGCTTGAACAGGCTCGTGCAGCGGGTGCGCAGGGGATTGCTGGGATTAGGGCTTGGTGGTAGTTCCTTCGTTATTATTCAGGTTTTTTTAGTACCCATATATATCCAGGTACTAACCAAATCATGTGTGTTGAAACAAACACGGCAAGTTTCTGCTTTCTTGATCCCGGCTTTACCATATAATCTGCACCATATTTTTCGGGGTCAGCTAGAATCAGTGGCGTATAGTCAGTCACTTCAAACCGATTTACGAGCCTTTTTAGACCCCAATAGGTGAAGTGTTTCTCATGATAAAATTCACCTTTACCAGCCATTCTTACATATTTATGTGCGAGGGGGCGCGGGATTACAGAGAGAAACGGCAGGTTGTAATGAGGCTCATTTACCATTATTCGATTGCCTGCGGCAAAATAAACGGTTCCTTTTGGCCGTAAAACCCGGAAAATTTCAGACATCAAAATTTCGGCATCCGGCACATGCTCATAAACCTGTGAGCAAACGACAACATCAAATGTATTGGGCTGATACTTCATGCCCATCGCATCGCCTAATTCGAAGCGTAAATTGCCTTTTCGGAAATGTTGATTTGCATAAGATATTGCTTTTTCATCAATATCTATACCGGTTACCTGGCCAAAATATCGGGACAGATATTCATCGATAATACCTGCGGAACCTCCAACATTCAGTACTGTCAGCGTATCAAGAGGTTCATCAATAAACTCAGACAAAACGTTGACCATGGTCATCGCCTTTTTCTGCCTGCCTGAGGCATTGAACATCTCCGTTCCCTTGTCGGAAAATTCGTATTGATAACCTCTGTCCAAGTCGATGTCTCCTCTTTGCTATTTTGTGGGGGGTAATACGATTTGATATACGCCCCAAGTACCAAAAAGTGTCTTCTCTGAAAACAAGCAGGTCATATCAAGGTGTGAGTGGTGTTGTGTATGATAATCGCAGACTATAAGTCAGGATCGTTCAAATCTCCCGATAACAAATCATCGTACACTGAGTTGCCCCTGATTCTGCGGTTTTCATCGCCCCACTCTCCCAAATCGATAAATTTGCAGCGTTCACTGCAAAAAGGTCTGTAAGGATACTTGTTGGAGTACTCGATGGTCTTCTGGCAGGTGGGACAATTAAGCGTAGGGACTGGTGTGTTCACTGAGTTCCCTCCTCATTTACCATTTGCAGATAGCGTTGGTGTAACCCATTGACTTTCTGTTGCAGAGCTTCAAGACTGCTGTCGTTAACGATCACATCATCCGCATAACCAAGTCGCTGCTCACGACTGGCCTGACTGGCCATAATGGCGTGCACCTGCTCAGCACTGTTGCTGTCGCGTAACATGGTTCGAGACAACTGTAGTTCTTCAGGGACATCCACGACTAACACCCTGCGGGTCAGCGTGTTTTGCCCTGTTTCTACCAACAGTGGTGAAACGAGAAGAGCATAGGGTGATGTGGCGTTCTCCAGGCCGGAGACAATCTCTTCCCGAATCAGAGGATGAAGTAAGGCTTCGAGCCAGCGTTTTTCGTCAGGACTGGCAAATATCTTTTCTCTCATCAATGCACGATTCATATTGCCATCGGGGAGAAGCATTTCTGCGCCAAAGTGGTCAGCGATCTTCTCTAGCGCCGGGCGCCCCGGTTCAACCACCACACGAGAGGCCAGATCGGCATCCACCACACAGATGCCAAGGGTTTGAAAATGGTCAGAAACCGCCGTTTTGCCGGAGCCGATGCCGCCGGTCAGGCCTACTACAAAGGTCATTCAGGATAAAACTCGTTGCTGATCTCTAGCTCTATGCAGATTGCCCGGGAATTAATTCACCCCGGCAAACTGCAGGTATTGGTTGGTGATGATATCCCCCCAAAGCAGCGCAATCCAGCCGGCAATAGCCAAATAGGGGCCAAAAGGGATGGGTACACTCTTGTCACGGCCCTGGACAACAATGCCAATGATGCCGATGGCGGCGCCGACGAAAGAAGACAGAATGATAACCAGAGGCAGCATTTGCCAGCCCATCCAGGCGCCCAGAGCCGCTAATAGCTTGAAATCCCCATAGCCCATGCCTTCTTTTCCGGTCAATATCTTGAACAGCCAGAATACTGACCACAACGACAAATAGCCCCCTATAGCGCCGAATACCGAGGACTCCAGATCGGTAAACAGCCCTTGGCTGTTCACCAATACGCCCAGCCACACCAGAGGTAGAGTGATATTGTCTGGCAGCAATTGATGATCAATATCGATCATCGTCAGGGAGATCAAGGCCCAGGACAGCAGCAACACAGCAATGGCTTGCTCCGACCAGCCAAACTGGAAGGCGACATAGCCGCTGATCAGTCCCGTTACCGCTTCAATAATAGGGTAGCGCTTGCTGATGGGCTCCTGGCAATTGCCACAACGGCCTTTCAACATCAGATAGCTGACAATGGGGATGTTCTGCCAGGGTTTGATGGGTGTCCGGCATTTTGGGCAGTGGGAGTCCGGTTTTAGCAGGTTATAGGGTTTACCTGCTTCGGGGTTTTCCACTTCCAGCAGTTCGCAGCAGTCTTGCCGCCAAGCGTTTTGCATCATCTTTGGCAAGCGGTGGATCACCACGTTGAGAAAGCTGCCGACGACCAGGCCCAGGATTGTGGCCAGGGCAATAAAAAGGCCGGTGGAGTCGCCGGCCAGTTCGGTTGCGGTCATGTGGGGGTAAGTCCTTGTTTCGTCTGGTTTAAACCACGCTGCCCAGTTGGAAAATCGGGAGGTACATGGCGATCATCAGACCGCCTACGAGGACACCCAGGACTGACATGATTAGAGGTTCGAGCAGTGAGGTAAGACCGTCTACCATGTTGTCGACCTGTTCTTCGTAGTAGGTTGCTACTTTGTCCAACATCTCGTCCAGAGCACCGGATTCTTCGCCGATTGCGGTCATCTGCAGGAGCATTGTCGGGAAGATGTTGGCCTTTCTCAGGGATATATTAAGCTGAATCCCTGTTGATACTTCTTCTCGAATTTTGTGAACGGCACTTTCATAAACCCAATTGCCGGTAGCGCCTGCCACAGATTCAAGGGCATCGATCAGAGGTACACCAGCAGAGAATGTGGTTGCCAGGGTTCGTGCAAAACGGGCAACAATGGCGTTATAAACGATGCCACCAATAATTGGAAATTTAAGAATGGCACGATCTACGTTGTGGGAGAAAGACTCGCTCCGTTGTCTGGCTTCGGTAAACGCAAAGACCCCGCCAATCATGCTAATCAGGATAATCCACCACCATTCCTGCATCGTTTCTGAGATTCCGAGCACAAACAGAGTAAAAGCGGGTAGATCGGCGCCAAAGCTGCTAAAGGTTTCAGCAAATTGCGGAACCACCTTAACGAGCAAAATGCCGGTTACCACAATGGCAACCACCACCACCGCGATGGGGTAGGTCATGGCCTTTTTAATCTTGGCCTTAATCGCTTCCGTTTTTTCCTTGTAAGTGGCTACCCTGTCCAGCATGGTTTCCAGGGCACCCGATTGCTCACCTGATTCCACCAGGCTGCAAAACAAATCATCGAAATACTTGGGGTGTTTTTCCAGTGCCGCTGCGAAAGAGGAGCCCGCTGCTACATCTTCACGGATGGTCATAATGAGCTTTTTCAGTGACTCATTGTCGAGCCCTTCGGCCACAATTTCAAAACTCTGCACCAGTGGAACACCGGCTTTCATCATGGTGGCCATTTGACGGGTGAAAATGGCTATGTCAATAGGCTTGATGCTCTTGCCGCCACCTCCAAACATGGGTTTTGGCTTCTTGCGCACCGTACGAGCGTTGATGCCTTGCTTGACGAGCTGTGCCTTGACCAAGGCAGAGCTGGTCCCGGTGATCTCGCCTTCAACCTTTGCCCCCTTCCTGTCTACGCCTTTATAGATAAAGGTGGCGGTTGTTGCTGTTGCTGTTGCCGTAGCCATAACTGATTAGTCCTTGGTTACACGGTTTGCTTCTTCCAAGCTGGTAAGCCCCTGAGCCGCCTTTCTGAGCGCTGAAATCCGGAGGTTATTGAATCCTTCTTCTCGGGCGGCATCAGCAATCTCAATGGCATTGCCGCCCTCCATTATAATCCTGGAAATGGAGGAAGTGATGCGAACTACTTCATAGACCCCTACTCGACCCTTGTAGCCATTGGTGCAGCCGTCACATCCGACAGGGTGAAAGAGTTGCAGTTCTTCCCTGTCCATTCCGATGTTGTCAAAGCCCTCTGCACTGAGAATATCATCGGGAATGTCGTCTGCGGGCTTCTTACACTGTGTGCAGAGTCGTCGTGCCAATCGTTGGGCAATAATCAGGCTTACGGTAGTCGCCACGTTAAACGCGGGGACCCCCATGTTCAACAGGCGGGTAAGAGTTTCCGGGGCGCTGTTGGTATGAAGCGTCGAGAGAACCAAGTGCCCTGTTTGAGCTGCCTTGATAGCAATCTCTGCTGTCTCCAGATCCCGAATCTCTCCGACCATAACGATATCGGGATCTTGTCGTAGAAAGGACCTCAAAGCTTCGGCAAAGGTTAAACCCACTTTGTGGTTGACGTTGACCTGGTTGATTCCTTCCAGGTTGATTTCCACGGGGTCCTCAGCGGTGGAGATGTTGCGTTCGCTGGTGTTGAGAATGTTGAGGCCGGTGTAGAGAGAAACGGTTTTACCTGAGCCCGTAGGCCCGGTCACAAGAATCATGCCCTGTGGTTGCGCCAGTGCGTCCATGTAGAGCTGTTTTTGATTATCTTCATAACCCAGTGCATCAATACCCAGTTTCGCGCTACTTGGGTCCAAAATCCGCAGCACTATCTTTTCGCCAAACAGCGTAGGAAGGGAGTTGACCCGGAAGTCAATGGCTCGCGTTTTGGTTATTTTTAATTTGATGCGACCGTCCTGGGGAACTCGACGCTCTGAGATGTCCATTTGTGACATAACCTTCAGGCGAGCTGCCAGGCGGGTTGCCAGTGCCGTGGGGGGCTTTGCAACCTCATACAAAATACCATCGGTGCGGAATCTCACACGATAGGTTTTTTCGTAGGGTTCGAAGTGAATGTCCGAAGCGCCAGTCTTGATGGCATCCAGCAGTACTTTGTTAACAAATTTGACTATGGGGGCCTCGTCAGCCTCTTGGTCTGTTCCTTCGTCGGTGGGGCCGTCTTCATCCACTGCCTCGATATCTAGAGCATCCAGGGTCTCGTCGTCGAGCCCTCCCAATGCGTCACCAATCGATCCCTCTTGTTTTTCCAGAAAGACGTCAATGCTGCTGTGGAGCTTGTCACCCTCAACCAGGATAGCGTCGGTGTTCAGGCCTGTATGAAACTTGATTTCGTCTAGCGCATGGAGGTTGGTCGGGTCTGCTACTGCCAGGTACAGACGATTGCCGCGCCGAAACAGCGGCAGTACCTGGTGTTTTTGGATGAGCTTGGAGTCGACCAGATCCTGTGGCAGGCTGTCCTGTTGAATCGCATTGAGGTCAAATATCGGACTGCCGAATTCATCGGAGGCCGCACTGGCAATTGTCTTGGCTGAAATGCCCTGGTGTTGAATTAGCTCGAAGACAAAGGTGATTTTGTTTCTGCTGGCACTGGCAAGCGCTTCTCGCGCAAGCTCTTCTTGCAGAATACCATCGGAGACGAGTCGCCTGGCTAATCCACTGAGCACGGTGGCGGGAGCATTCATATCAAGTGACCTTGTTATCCCCTAATGGCGATATCCTTTAAATTTAGCCTATAACTCTATGAAATTATGCATCTTTTGTAAATTGTACAGGTGCCATAAGTAGACTAAAGCGTGATTCTATTGCTCTCTAGAGAATAGCCTATGACTGAGGGTTATGCCCTGGGTGACAAAAAGCGTCACAAACTGACATTGCTGTTGTCAAAGAGAGGTGTCGGTCTACCTTTCTGTGTGGTATGGAGCCAGTATTTCTGCGGGCCTTCTGGCTGTGGCATGGGGTTTGCTTGTAGAACCCGGCAAGCTCTATCCTGGCAGTATAACAGTAAATTTTTGGAGATCGTTATCATGACTCAACAGCAAAACCAAAAAGGTTTCACATTGATTGAATTGATGATTGTTATTGCAATCATCGGCATTCTGGCGGCCGTGGCGCTGCCGGCCTATCAAGACTATACCGCTCGCGCCCGTACTACCGAGCTCGTGTTAGTGGCGTCTTCGGTCAAGCAGCAAGTATCAGAATTTGCCCAGGTGAACGGTACCCTGACGGGCTCCGGTTCTGGCCTGACACTGTCTACCGCAGGCGACATGGTCAGTGAAGCAGCCATTACCGCTAACGGCGTGGTCACCGTGCAGGGCGTAACTGCCAACATCGGCGCGACTATCACTATTACTTTGACTCCAGCTTTGGGTAACGAAGATGTCGTGACCTGGACTTGTGATTCAACCAACGACAGTGTTGCTCCCAGTAGCTGCCGTGGTTAATTACATTGTCTAGAGCCGGCGCGGCCTGAGGTCTCCGGCTCTATATAATGGAATACAAAAACCACCCTTGATGGGGTGGTTTTTTTTTGCCAGGCGCAGAGGTGTATAGATTTGAGATTAAACCTGACAGGCGATTACACGCCGATTTCCCTGCTGGGGATCGTGCTACTGGTAGCCACCGCTATTCTGTATCCGGGTTTAAGTGGGCCGCTGTTACTCGACGACACCCTAAATCTGAATTTTCTTTTACCGTTGGTGGTGGAGGAGAACCTGAGCTTTTGGGAGTTGGCGGCATCTGACCCGAAGGTGCGTGACCGGGTGCTGCCGTTTGCATCCTTTTATCTGCAGCTCGATCACTATCTTGTTGGCAACACTGAGGCGTTAAAGCGTTTTAATCTGATTGTCCATCTTCTGAATGTGGTATTGGTTTATGTCCTGTCTCTGCTGATATCGCCGGCAGGGTTGCGCAGCCGTGAGACGTTAATGCTGGCAGCGATGGTGGCACTGATCTGGGCGGTCCATCCGCAGCAGCAGTCGACGGTTTTCTACGTTGTCCAGCGCATGACGTCCATGTCAACATTCTTTGTGCTGTTGGGCTGTTGCAGCTACTGCTACCTCAGGCGTCATTACAATGCTTCCAGCTGGTATCAGTTGGGCTGTTTAATAGGAGTTGTATATAGTTTTGTGGTGCTCGGTGGTCTGTGTAAGCAGAGTGCCTTTCTGTTGATTTTCTATATTGCCATGCTTGAATACTGGCTAGGCGCTAATCGCCTGGTTAAACCGCTGGAACACCGGACTTCCTTCTATTTACTGTTGTTGGCAGTACCTCTCTCGGCATTGGCAGTGGTACTTGCCCTTAGGTTTCCCCAATTAGACCAAGTCTTTATTACCCGCGATTTCACGCCCATCGAAAGGTTGCTGACCCAGACCCGGGTATTGTGTCTATATTTATATCAAATCTGGATTCCGTCACTGGGGAATTCAGGCCTGTTTCATGACGATATCATCAAGTCCGTTGATTTGTTGACTCCGGTGACCACTCTATACAGTCTGCTGTTCCTGGCCGCCTTGATCACGCTGGGGTTTGCCAGCAGGAAAAGGGCGCCAATTCTTTGCTTTGCAATAGGCTGGTACTTTCTGGGGCATGTGATGGAATCTACGGCCTTGCCGCTGGAGATTGCATTCGAGCACCGGAATTATCTGCCTATCTTCGGTTGTATTTTTCTGTTTGCATCTGTGGTGGTGGGGTTGGCAAGGCAGCACAGAATACTTAGTGGAATGCTCTGTGTTGTGGCAATGACCGTGACGGGAGGAATCGCGTTGTGGAACTCTGATGTGTGGAGTAGCTCTAGAAACATCGCTGTCAACTGGGCGCTGACTAAACCGGCTTCTATGAGAGCGCAGCATAACCTGGCCGAGTACTGGTTATCAGAAGATTACCCCTACGAAGCCGATAAGGTCTATTCCAAAATCTCTGGACAATACCCTCGGCACGCCATGATGCAAACAGTGCGGTTAAACCTGCGCTGTAGACTTTCCATTGATACTTCTGAGGATATCGCCAATTACCAGAGAATGATTCCGGGAAGTGTGGGGCATGTCGGTATCGCCGCTACGCTTGATAAACTTGTCAACGAATTCTTGGAAGGTCGATGTCAGAGTGCTACTACCATGGACATGGTCAAGATCTTCAAACTCTACGTTGCAGACCCCGCCTACGCAGAGCCTTACACCTTATCGAGTTTGTTTTTCTTCCTGGCTAAAATTCACGTGTTCAGGGGGGAGGCTGACCTTGCCTTGCAGAATCTGGAAGCATCTGTTGGTGTCTATCCCGCCAGATTGGATGTTTATCAGTGGCAACTTTCTATTGCGATGAGTTTGAAGAACTACAGTCTCGCAGACTCCTATCTGGAAGGATACGAAAGAGCGCTGGATGCTCTTCCTTTGGTGCCGAGTATGCATAGGGAAAGGTATTCACAGCTGCGAGAGCTGGTAAAAAAGAGGGCCTCGGTTGAGTTGAAAATGGGCGTGCAGCGAGGCTAGGTTCTGAATTCAGGGCTGTGTCCTTCCCGTAAGGGGTTGCCATAGCTACCAATGAAACGACAAAATGAAGTGGCAATATGGTAACTAGACTCAAGATAAAAAGGATGGTGGGCCTTGTCTGGGCAACGCTATCCGTTAACCGATACGTGAATAAGATATCTCCGGGGTGTGATTGATGCCGACAGTAGATTCGTTACGAAACAGTATTGTGGCATTAGTCATAAGCACCACGCTGGCAGCCCAGTTGTTTATTCTGACGCCATTGTCACTTTATCTGACCAATTTGCAAGAGGTGGGAATTACCTTAGGGACCTTCTTAAGGTTATGCTTGATTCCAGCAGTCTTGTTGGTCCTTGTTTTATTTATTCTGCAGAGGCTCTTGGCTGGTCGGGTCTGGCTTTATTTGCAGCTTCTGCAATTTGCTTTGATAGTCTGTTTGTGGCTCCAGGCCAATGCAATCTTATGGGACTACGGTATTCTCGATGGTCGGGCAATTGATTGGGGGCAGTATCCGTGGCAGGGGTGGGTAGATGCAAGTATCTGGATAGCGGTGTTTATCGCCGTATTTAGGTTTGGTTCTCCCCACTTACAGCGTTTAAGCAAACTTCTTGCGCTAATTCTGTTGATTCAGCTGGCTCCTTTGGCGGCACAAATCTATGAAAGTCGACATGAGCTGGCGTCTATACAAAGTTTTGATTCAACTGAGAGCTTGGATCAGCTATATCGTTTTTCCAGTAAGCACAATGTCATACATTTAACGGTTGACGGATTTCAGGCCGATGTATTTGATGAGCTGATTAACCGCTCAGAGTTGGGGGCGGCCTATCGGGAATCGTTTACAGGTTTCACCTATTACAGAGAGAATCTTGGCGTTTTCCCCTACACACGTTTCGCAATACCCGCTTTTCTGGCGGGGAGGGTATACGACAATCAGACATCCAAGGATAGCTTTATAGATGACGTTTTTTCAGGGAAAAATATTCTGAATTCCGCTTCCGAACAAGGATATGAAGTGGATCTTGGAATTTCCGGAGATTATTGGCTGAAACGTTATAGCAATACCAGTTATAAGAACATATTCGCTCTAAATAGTGACGCATTAACAGGGTCAGTACATACTCAATTTGTTAAACTTATGGATCTGAGCCTGTTTCGATCACTGCCCCATTTCTTAAAACCGGCAGTCTATAGAGGGCAGTCCTGGCTGCTGTCATCTTGGTTCAGTCAGGGAAATGGACTGCAGCATCTTTACTTCAAGCATACGATTTTCCTGCTGAACTTTGAACGTGAAATAAGAGTTGATCGTGACGCGCCGGTATACAAGTATTTCCATATCATGAATACCCACAATCCAATGGTGGTGGATGGACGTTGTCACTATTCGGGCAGGGCGGATGGAATGAACAGACAGTTACTCACTTATCAATCCAAATGTACGCTAGACACCTTGGCCAGTTTCTTTAATGTCCTGAAGGAACGTGGCTTGTATGATGATAGCCTGATTATTATACAAGGTGATCATGGCGGTTGGCCCGGCAACCGACGCAAAGGCCCCCCAATTCGATTTCCCAATGGCAATGTCGCTCCCGACTGGCTCAGTTCTCTGGCTTCCCCCTTGTTGGCGATTAAACCTCCCTCGGCAGCTGAACCGCTTAAAACTTCCGATAAGCTGACATCGCTGTTGCAATTGCCAGATACCATATCAGATATCTTGCAGTGGCAAGATGAATTTGGTCAGCAGTCCATACTTGATATGGCTGATGACGACTTAGGGTCGCGTTCATTCTATTTTTATGCATGGCAGCGAGATGCATGGGAAACAGAATTTGCTGGCCCCATTGTTGAGTTCGAAATTAATGGAAGCCACTACGAAAGTCAGTGGATTGAAAAGAGGGTGATTCACCCAATCGATACAAGTAGGAAGCAAGTGCAATAGTTACATCAATACTGAATATCAAAGTGGGTTACTTGCATGAAAAAGTTGTGTTTATCAATACTGGCCCTAACAGCTGCGATGTTATCGCCTCAATTCGCCTACGCCTACCTGGATCCCGGGTCCGGCAGTTTCCTGATCCAAATGCTGATCGCCGGTTTGGTGGGTGCTTTTTATACCATCAAGATGTACTGGTACAGGTTGAAGGCCTTGGTGGGAGAGTGGATGGGTAAGGATGTTGAGCGAAATGAAGCGGACGATGGTGTGGAAAAAAAAGATCAAGATACTGATCAATAACGCCCTAAACGAAACTAAAGCAAGTTCCAGATGAAATGAAAAAATCCGTCTATGTTGGAATGAGTGCAGATTTACTGCATCCCGGCCATATCAATATTATTGATCAAGCAGCCAAGTTAGGTGATGTCACTGTCGGCGTGTTGACCGATAAAGCGATTGCGAGCTATAAGCGATTACCCTACCTGAGTTATCAGCAACGCAAGACAGTAGTAGAGAACATTCGGGGTGTTGCGCGTGTCGTCGCACAGGAGACTCTCGATTATCGTCCGAATTTACAAGAACTTCGCCCGGACTACGTGGTTCATGGCGATGACTGGAAGACCGGAGTTCAAGCCAAAACACGCCAACAGGTTATTGATGTTTTGGCGCAATGGGGAGGAGAGCTTGTTGAGGTCGGCTACACGCCAGGGATTTCATCGACTCAGTTGCATGGCAGTATCAAGGAAGTAGGAACCACTCCGGATATTAGATTGAAACGACTCAGGCGGCTCATAGATGCTAAAAATATAGTTCGAGTGCTCGAGTCTCACACGCCTCTGTGTGGCCTCATCATCGAACACGCGAGGGAAGTTGTCGACAATGTTCCCAGGGAGTTTGATGCAATGTGGTCAAGCTCTCTGACTGATTCCACGCTCAAAGGAAAACCGGACATTGAAGCGCTGGATTTGACCGCTCGTTTACAAACGATTAATGATACTTTTGAAGTTACTACTAAACCACTTATCTATGATGCGGATACTGGCGGAAAGCCAGAGCACTTTGCGTTTACCGTAAAAAGTCTCGAGCGCTTGGGGGTTTCGGCCACGATTATTGAAGATAAGATTGGTTTGAAGAAAAATTCGTTGCTGGGCAATCAGGTTGCGCAGCAACAAGAAAGTATAGAAGAATTTTGCCATAAAATTAGCGTAGGGAAAAAGGCGCAAATTACTCAGGATTTTATGATTATCGCGAGAATTGAGAGTCTGATCCTGGATAAGGGCATGGGCGACGCCCTGGAAAGAGCTGGCGCATATATCGGCGCCGGTGCCGACGCCATTATGATTCACAGTCGGCAAGGGTCAGCAGATGAAGTGCTCGAATTCTGCAGATTGTATAAGCAGATGGAGAAACAGGTGCCTCTGGTTGCGGTTCCATCCAGCTATAATTCTATTACAGATGAAGAGCTGGCGTCAGCTGGTGTCAACGTCGTTATATATGCCAATCATATGCTTAGGGCAGCGTATCCTGCAATGCAAAAGGTTGCGCATTCGATTTTGCGTAATGGCCGTACCTATGAGAGTGAAGGTGAATGCATGCCGCTTAATGAGATTCTTAACTTGATACCCGGGACACGTTAATTCCATGCTGGCACCTGATGATTTCTGTGAACAGCTGAAGAGGCTGGGCGTCCACTACTACGCAGGTGTACCCGATTCGCTATTGAAGAACTTTTGTTCTTGCATAGCTGATTATGTCGACGATAAAAATCATATTATTACGGCCAATGAAGGCGGCGCCATAGCGTTGGCGATTGGCAATTACCTAGCCACTGGAAATGTACCGCTGGTCTATTTACAAAATTCGGGGTTGGGAAATATTATCAATCCTTTATTATCCCTCGCTGACAAGGAAGTCTACAGTATTCCGATGCTTCTGCTCGTTGGTTGGCGAGGCGAGCCGGGTGTCAGTGATGAACCTCAGCACATCAAGCAAGGGCGCGTTACGACTTCTCTGCTTGAGGCGATGGAAATTCCCTATTCGATTATCGATGGCGAAGATACTCAGGCATTACAGTTAGTGGCTCAGGCGGTGAAGTCGGCCAAGCAAAATTCTTCACCCCATGCACTATTGGTGCGAAAGAACTCTTTTTTTGAATACAGCTCAAAAAAGGCGCAAAACAGCCGCTACGAGCTCACTAGAGAGGAAGTTGTTCATTCTGTTGTACGTGAAAGTAGTGACAGGGACCTCATAGTGGCCACTACCGGGATGGCATCAAGAGAGCTGTTTGAACATCGGTTCCACTCCGGGCAGTCGCACGATAGAGATTTCCTGACTGTCGGTGGAATGGGCCATGCTTCGCATATTGCGGTAGCGATTGCTGAGCAGCAGCCCGACAGGCAAGTGATATGTATAGATGGTGACGGGGCAGCACTGATGCATCTGGGCGCGTTCGCTATTAATGCAGCCAAGAGACAAGCCGGGTTCAAACACATCATTATCAATAACGCCGCTCACGATTCTGTGGGGGCTCAACCCACACAAGGCTTCTCTATAGATTTTGTGGGCCTGGCGACTGCTTCCGGATATCGTTACGCTGATCGGTGTGAACGCCGATGTGATCTTGCGTTGAAGTTGAATCAGCTATTCTCACAATCTGGCGCCGGATTATTGGAAGTCAGAACTCGCCCCGGATATAGGCATGACATCGGCCGTCCAACGACGACTCCTGATGAAAACAAGCAGGCGTTTATGAATTATATTAGGTCGACGAGCATACCGTGACGGCGAAGAAGTTGGTCATCCAAACCGAAGTTTCATTCCTTGCTGATTTCCTGTTGGAGCGGAACATCAAGAATGTACTGCTGGTTACGGGTAAAGACTCATATTCCCTGAGCGGGGCCCGTAAAGTATTTAATGGGCTCTTGAAGCCTTTTTCGGTGGTTCATTTTCAAGACTTCTCGGTTAATCCCGCTTTTTCTGAGGCGCAAGCCGGATCGGATTTGTGCAGGGAGAATCGGTGTCAGGCTATTATTTCCGTCGGCGGTGGTAGCAGTATTGACGTTGCGAAGTCCATTAATGCTTTTCAGGCGCATCCAGAGAGAGCCCTCGATATCTTGCGAGGTGACCTGCCTCTTACTGGTCCTCTTTTACCGAGCGTTGCCGTCCCCACCACCGCTGGCACCGGCAGCGAAGCGACGCATTTTGCAGTGCTGTATTTCGAAAACAGGAAGTATTCGCTGGCTTCGCCGATGCTCTTGCCCGATGTTGCAGTGCTGGACCCGGTATTCACCGAGTCAATGACGCCATACATCAGTGCCTGTTGCGGGTTTGATGCGCTATCGCAAGCTATTGAGTCCTATTGGGCTAAATCAGCGACAGGAGAAAGTCGTCAATTTGCCCAGGAAAGCATCGAGATATTGTTGAAAAATCTGCCGCTGGCGGTTAACTCACCTACTACACAAGTGCGCGAAAATATGATGCAAGGGGCGCATCTTTCAGGTAAAGCTATCAATATTAGCAAGACAACTGCGCCGCACGCCCTTTCTTATACGATTACTTCCAAATATGGCCTGCCCCATGGGCATGCTGTGGCCTTAACTTTGGGCAGTTTCTTTGAGTTGCACGAATCCTTAGAAAAAGATGAAGCCTTTGAGCAGAGGCATCATGTGTTGATGTCGCTGATGGGGGTCGAAAGCGGTGGCTCCGCCAAGGCAAAGTGGTACAAGCTGATGAACGATTGTGGATTGGAATACGATCTGCGCTGTTTGAAGATAGGAGAGCATGAACGGGGTTACATCGTTGATCAGGTCAATATTGAGCGTTTGTCGAACCATCCTGTTGAGTTAAGTAAGTCTCAACTGTTCGGGGCTTTTGGATCCATACCTTGCAAAAGTGGCAATGATTAACATGGGGATACTGCAAACCTACAATGACTTCTCTCTGGCAAGGAAGGGTATGAAAAGCTTTCTTGCACTGCCCAATAGTGAACGCAACATTGTCTTTTACGCAGAAGACGCTCACTCCATGATGCACTTCGAAGCTTTGATTGAGTGCCTTACCAAACGACACAACGAATTGATCTGTTACCTGACGTCCGAGAAAAATGATCCCATACTAGAGTCGTCAAATGACAAAATAAAAGCATTTTACATAGGCGAAGGCAGTGTCAGAACAAGCTTGTTTATGGGGATGCGGGCAAATATTCTGGTCATGACCATGCCTGATCTGGAAAAGTATCATATCAAGCGCTCTCGTGCTGATAAGGTGCATTATCTGTATCTGTTTCATGCAATGGTAAGTACTCATTCAAACTATCGGCAGGGCGCTTTCGACCATTTCGACACTATTTTCTGTACCAGTCCGTTTCAAATAGAGGAAATACGTAAAACGGAACAGGTATACCAGCTGCCGGAAAAACACCTGTACGCCGACGGTTATCGACGCCTGGAAGCCCTTATTGATGAGGTGAAAGTCTACCGAAAAGAACACGGCAACCCCTCGGACAGCGGGACAAAAACGATCATTGTCGCTCCGACTTGGGGTGAAAACAGCCTGATAGAAATTTGTGGACATGACTTGGTGAAGGTGTTGCTTGATCATCAGTATCGGGTGATCGTCAGACCACATCCCATGACTGTTAAACACAATTCGGTATTGCTGGAACAATTGCAACGAACCTTTGGAGGGAATCCCCGCTTTGAACTACAGACAGATATTCGCGAGAAGTGTGACCTGTATCAAAGTCACGTAATGATCAGTGATTGGTCCGGCGTGGGCATGGAGTACGCGTTCAGCTGTGAGAGACCGGTAATCTATATCGATGTGCCAAAGAAGTGCCATAACCCTGAGGCAGACAAACTCCAATTAACACCTGTGGAGGTTACTATTCGCGGACAGATCGGCCGGATAGTTGATCCTCAGGACTTGATTCAAGTCCCGAAGGAAATCGAGGCTATTTACAGAGATGCTTCTCAGTTTATTGAAGAAATTCGAAGGGTTCGTGATGAAAGTGTTTTTAATCTGCACAACTCTGTTGAGCCCGCCGTCATCGAATTACTTCGTATCGCCAGGCAGCATGGGAAGGAAAAAGACCTTTAGATCTAAATCGATGATTCCCACCATTCTCTATTGTTTAAATACCAGAGTATGGTTTCTTCAATGCCGCGTTGTATCGGCGTAGAAGCTTTCCAGTCTAATTCCTTTTCGATTTTCCCGGGATCAATCGCGTACCGAAAATCGTGACCCGGTCGGTCCGAGACGAACTCAATAAGGTCGGTATATTCTCCGGTCCTCAGCGGCTTCAGTTTGGACATCTGCAAGCAAATCATCTGCACCAGCTCGATATTGCTACGTTCACAGCGGCTGCCGATATTGAAATCGGAGCCTATTGGCGCCTCTAGCGCAACCTTCATAAGGGCATTGACATGGTCGTTTACGAATAGCCAATCTCTCACTTGTTTGCCCTGACCGTAAATTGGAATCTTTTCGCCCAATATGCAGTTGATAATGGTCTTTGGAACCAGTTTTTCAGGGTGTTGATGACTGCCGTAATTATTACTGCAGTTGGTTGTCAGACAATTTAAGCCATAAGTCACGTGCCAGGCTCGAACCAAGTGATCAGCT
Organism: Pseudomaricurvus alkylphenolicus; assembly: GCF_011683955.1. Classification (GTDB taxonomy): domain Bacteria; phylum Pseudomonadota; class Gammaproteobacteria; order Pseudomonadales; family Cellvibrionaceae; genus Pseudomaricurvus; species Pseudomaricurvus alkylphenolicus. The sequence goes on along the minus strand of NZ_JAAQPI010000003.1, from coordinate 419,687 downwards.
GATGCTTTTGAGGCAGAATAAGGTGAATTGGGTTTATAGGGGCTGGATTCTGTGAAGCTGCCTTGCTCCCCGAGGCTGCCATACACTTCATCGGTAGACACATGGAGAAATCGAAATGCCGCTTGTCCGGGGGCGTCCAGGCTTTTTTGGTAATCCAGACAGACTTCGAGCAGGCAATGGGTACCAAGAATATTGGTCTCAATAAATTCTGCGGTGGATTGAATGGAGCGGTCCACGTGTGATTCTGCGGCGAGATGTATAACGCAATCAGGTTGGAAATCAAATAACAGTGTCGTTATGGCATCTCGATCGCAAATGTCGACCTGATGAAATTGGTATCGGGGGCCTGAATCGAAGCCGATCAGATTCTTCAGATTACCTGAATAGGTGAGTTTGTCCACATTGCAGACTTCATGGGAGGTGTCTGCGATCAGGTGTCTGACCAGGGCTGAGCCGATAAATCCGGCGCCGCCGGTTAGCAAGATCTTCATGGGGCCTTCGTTCGATACCTAAAGTTGACTTCTAGATTGGTTTTACAATAGCTGACGTCGGAACTGGTAAACATCAAAAGCTCTTGACAGCGACAGTTCAGTTATCATTATACAAGTCGATGAATTATAATCGACCAGGTTTTAACTGGTGTTTATCCGAAACCCTATGCTTGCAGCGGACCGGTTTCTGGACAGACACTGACTATTACTTACCGTATTCTAGACGATTCCGGAGAAAATGGGTGATATATGCGAGTTTCTGTGATAATTCCTACAAAAAATGAGGAGGAGGGACTAGCCAAAATCCTACCCGAATTAAAGTCCATGTCATTCGAGTATGAGCTGGAGCTACTAGTGATCGATGATGGCTCTACCGATGCTACAGCCAGCGTTGCAAAGGAATACGGTGCAAAAGTAGTTTCACACGCTTACTCAAAAGGGAATGGTGCCGCGATCAAAACCGGAGCACGTGAGGCCAGTGGAGATATTTTTGTCTTTATGGATGGTGATGGCCAGCACCAGCCGTCTGACATTCCTCGGTTACTAAACGCGATGTCAGAAGGTTACGATATGGTTGTCGGTGCGCGCTCCTCCTCCGGTCAAGCGAGCGGTGCGAGGTGGGCTGGCAATGCACTGTACAATGGTTTTGCCAGCTGGATGGTGGAGCGTAAGGTAGAGGACTTGACGTCTGGATTTCGGGCGGTGGATGCCACTAAGTTCAAGGAGTTTCTATCTCTCCTGCCAAATGGTTTCTCCTATCCCACCACTATTACGATGGCTTTCTTCCGGTCCGGCTACTCAGTGGGTTACCTGCCTATTAAGGTCCACGAAAGGCTGGGTAAAAGCCATATTCGGCTTTTCAGAGATGGTCTGAAATTTCTCTTGATTATCTTTAAAATCGGCACCCTCTATTCACCCCTCAAGTTATTTACCTTGCTGGCGGCGGGGACGTTCTCTGCCGGTTTAGCGTATTATGTTTACACCTATATAAACTTTGAGCGCTTCACTAATATGAGTGCCTTGCTATTTACGACTTCGGTGGAGATTTTTCTATTTGGCCTGGTAGCAGAGCAAATTTCCACACTTTACTACAAGAAGTGATCCGGATATTACATTCGGTTTCTCCACTGGTGTCGAGCCATGTCCATCTTCACTCAATATAATAAATTCAAGGGTAAATTTGGCTACAGTCTGTTCCTGATTGGGCTTGGTTTCTTGGTCCTGCTATCGCGAGACAGCTGGACTACCTTGACTACGTCGCTGCATCGAGCGGATGTGTCGATTTTTGTCGGCTCGGTGCTGGTTGGGGTGCTGGGCAATTTTACACTCGCTATCTATTTTAATCGTCTGCTACGTAAATACGGGGTGGAAATCGGTGACCGACTTGCAATAAAAATGTATGTTGTCGGGCAGATAGCGAAGTACATACCAGGAAAGATCTGGGGAGTTGTTTATCAATCTTCCCACCTTCCTGATACAAAGGGGGTTAAAGGCATTGTCGTGGCCAACATTGAGCTTATGTTGGTTTCACTGGGGATGACTCTTGTGATTGCCGCCAGTTTGTTCTCTAGTGGTGTCAATCTGCCGTTATCAGTGTTTATTGTTGTCATTGGGTTAATGGCTTTCCTGTACCTCTATAGCCTGGATTTGGTGTCAATTAGCGCCAGATTTCTCCCCCGACGTTGGCAGCAGCTCCTGACCAGTGATTCGCATCAAACATTCGAAACGAGCTTGAAAGAAGGGAGCGTGTTCTTCAGCCTTTTCTTCCTGTCCTATACCATGTCCAACATCCTTATGTTGAAGGCGATATTTGGTTTGGATATTGGTGAGGCCAGTGTTTACACCGCCTTATTGGCCCTTTCTTGGGTGGCAGCAGCTCTGACACTGGTTGTCCCCGCTGGAATGGGTGTCAGGGAACTGATCTTTATCGGTGGGGCTGGCTGGGTATTGCCTGAGATACCTGCGGACGTCTTGATCAGTGTGGCGGTACTGGTTCGTGGGTGGCAGGTTTTGCAGGAGCTGGTCTGTGTGGCTTTGATTTCTCTACCGGGTTTTCAGCGTAGTTGTTCTTAGGAGGGAGTTACCCCAAGAATGGGCACAAGAGCTGCAGGCTTAATCCGGTTTATACAGAAAGTTTGTTTTTGGACAAACACTAGATGATAAACTTTCGAACCAACCGGCCTTCATCAATACCCAGCTCTCTGAATTGCCGGAAAATGGGTGCGAAATTCTGCGTCGCCGCGATCAGTATCGGGTGATCTGATTGCCCGACTGTGTCCGGAGACCGTATCTCTCGGCCAAAGTATGTGGTGCCCAGTTTGTTTGGGGTCGAATCAGCAAAGAAATCGACATATTCCGGTTTCAGAAACAGCGAGTTTTCCAGTAGTAACCGGGACTGTTCTCCGGCACCCCAGATAATTAATGGATTTTCCCTGTTAGGTTTGAATAGCACATCACTTATGCCTAATTTCTCAAGTTCTCGTTCAAACCGTAGAGTGTCGTCAGTTGTAAAGTTTGCGACCCGCTGACGAATCAACTCGTCAACGAATACCAAATCAACCCCCAGGTCACTCAGGCACTTGTACATCAATGCCATCAATGCCAAATCGAATGGTTCAACACGCTCTTCCGTGAAGTCATAGCTGATTTGAAATGTGCAGCTCAATAACTTGTACTCTTGAATCGTATCAACAAATGCCAGCACTTCCTGTTCGGAGCTGTTACCCTCAGTGAAGATATACTTTACAAAGGTGTTTTCAGCGCCCGCCTCGGCATATCTTTGCAGATTAGTTAACTGCTTCCTGAATCGGTCTTTACCTCGGACTCTTTCATAGGTTTCTCTAGTACCAGCATCCAAACTGCTGTACACCATTACCTTGCCCTGCCCAAGCAGCTCAGCCGTCGTTTTACAATACTTGACTGCATTGGTGATAACACGATGGCGGGATCTTGGTAATGCATTGAGTATAGAGGTGATCAAACGGGGAAATGCCTTGTCAGCCACAGGCTCTCCACCCCCCCAGATTATGGTGGCATCCTCGGCGAGACTATTCTTTTGCAGCAATTGCTGAACAAATGCTTCGATGTCATATTGTACTTTCAGTCCACCGTAGTATTCATCTGAGCAATAGGTACAAACCAGATTACAGACAGAATGGTATTCAAAGGAGAGTGTAGTAATCTTTGACTGTTCGATGGAGGGCCACTCTTTGAACTCCATAAACGGGCAGCCATCGCAGGGGGTCGCTTCGCCGCGATTGATACTGTTAAATAGCCGGGATTTGGCGGCAATGACCTCGTCCACCATCAGTCCGTTGGGCTGGATTTGGGTGTTATCCAGTATTGTGACGTCGCCCTGCATGAGATCGTCCACGAAAAAGCGCTTGCAACAGGTGCGAATTTCTTCAGGTCTCAGGTAGATGCCGTGGTGCAAATAGGAGCAACTCCAGCGCTTCGAAGAGTTACTATTGATAAAGTCGTAGACCTTCACTTCCTTGATGTTTTGCGGGAGCGATTTGCTCCCCATAACTTCAACGAAACGGTCGAATATCATGCGATAAAGCGATCTGTCTGCGGCTGCCAGGTGTACCCGCTGCAACAGGCCGGCAGCGGACATGCTGTTATATAGGTGTTGAAACAGCTCCGCACGTTTCGATGGTTGCTGGCCGTGGCGACAGATCTCTCTTGCTCGGGTGGCCAGCAGGGCGATAATCCCGGAGCTATAGGCACTGGCGTAATCCTGGAAGACACAATGTCGGTCAAGGAAGCCCGCCAGTTCTACATAGGCGCGAATAAAACCATCCAGATGTTTGGTGGAAATGGTATTGACGATAGAGTGCTGTCTCGAGTTTTTGTGATATAGGAGAGCCTCCAGAACGTGAATGCACTCCGCGTGCCAATAGGCTTTAAATAGGAAATCAACGTCCTCGTGGTAATCGTTACTGAACGTCAGTTGGTTGCGTTTCAACAGGTCCGTGCGGAAAGCACAGTAAATGACTGAATGATCAAGGTGCATTCGCAGATAACTGGATATGAGCTTGGCCTTTCCGAGTCCCAGATAGTGGGTGTCCGAGCGGCCGCAGTGCTGAGTGTGTATCTGCGCATTGGAGTGTTGCCCATAGTCCCAGTCAAACGCGATGATCTCACAATCTTTGCCGCTATTGGTGCCGAGAAATGACGTCAGGCTCTGGAAGGCAGAACTATCTAACTGGTCGTCGGCGTCAACAAACAGAATCCACGGTTCTTGGGCCTGTTCGATGCCAATGTTACGCGCCGCACCGGGACCGCTGTTAGACTGGGTTTTGAACGCACGAACGGCGTTATGTTCATCCACAAGGCGGGAAATGACCACAGGCGAATTGTCCGTTGAGCAGTCGTCAATCAGTAATACTTCCAGGCAACCGGTAACCAGTTTGCTCGCCTCAATAATGCTGTTGACACAATTGACAAGGGTGTCCTCAGCATTATAAACAGGGACAATGACCGTAAAGCCCGTTGTGCTCATCGCACTTTCTCCCAGGTTCTACTGTGAGTCGAGCGCTCCATTGCCTCCATGGTTCTGAGAATGTCCTCGGACACTGACAATGGTTGAACGAAATCACAGTACGGAGAATTGCCTTCTGTAAAGCGTATGAGGCTGTCGGCCAGATCGGCATAGTAGTTGGCAAATGCTTCTATAAATCCTGCTGGGTGGCCAGCCTTGAAGCGGGTGTAACGGTTCTGGTTGGCGATCCTCACGTCCGGGTTGGCGCGGTCAAGAATCAGTCGTCTGCCGTGTTGTTCGTTAAATATGAGGTACTCCGGCTCCATCTGAAACCACTCAGCAGAACCTTTGTCCCCATAGATCCAAATGCGAAGTCCATTGCTATGCCCAAGGGCGGCCTTGCTGTACCAGATATTGCAGTGAAGCTGGTTGCTGTACTCGACGATCGCCGAAACATTATCAATGACACCTCTAAAATTTCCGCAACTCTGCATGGTGGAAATTGTTTCCAAAGGGGTTTCCCCAGTTAGAAAGTTGACCATATGAAAGGCGTGGGTACCGAGATCCAGCGAAATGGTGGGAGCCTTGGCGCTATCCTCCAGCCGCCATTTTTGTGGCACGATAGCGTGATCCTGGCTGTCAAGCTTCAGGTAGCCCTCCAGTGGAGTATGGATATTGATTTGATGAATTCTTCCCAGTCGCCCTTCCTTGATCATTGATTGGAGTTCTCGCAACATCGGGTAGCCTGTGTAATTGTACGTTACCCCGACAAAGCGGTTATGAGTCTGAGCCATCTCGGCAATAGCATGAGCTTGCTCAGCGGTTCCAGTCAACGGCTTTTCGGAAATGACATGATAGCCCGCCTCTAATGCCTGCAGAATAACCTCGGTATGAGAGAAAATAGGTGTAAGTACTGCAACGGCGTCCAACTTGCCTCGTTCACGCGCGAGAAATTCCCGCCAGTCATGAAAAATGCGATTTTCATTGAGTGCCCAGTTGATGCCTGTATCTCTGCTGACCTCAGGGTCTCGACTGAAACATCCGGAAACCAGCTCCCAGCGGTTGTCCATCTGCGCGGCAATCTTGTGGGTGTACCCAATGGCGGAATTGAGTCCGCCGCCGATAAAGCCTAGTTTCAGGGCTGAGTCTTTCATTCTACGATTACCTTAATCCGCTGTTGCATAGTTTCGGACTTCCTTTGCAGCTCTTCCTCTGAATCAAATTTCAGAAATACAATACCGTGCTTATGAGTCAATACATCACTGACGATGTCGCCGGGTTTGTACCAAAGGCACTGATCGACAATTTTGTTTTTGATGGAGTCTTCAAATTCGATGTTCTTCAGAGTACCGGGATGCGCCCCCATAACGCAATGGCGCAAGATGAAGTTCTTGGCGGGTTTGTTCTTTAGATCTGAGCAATCCTGTCCGGTGTAGGCCTTGATCAGCCAGTGGGCGTAATCCAAACCAGTAGCATGCCGAACCAGGTCTATATACAGATCACCTGGAGGGCGTCTGCAGATTTCAATAATCACAGGCCGACCGGCCTGAAAAATAAACTGAACATGCACAATACCATCGCATAGGTTAAGTGCACTGGCGATGGTTTCGACGCTGCGACACAGCTCCTGTTCGGCTGCCGCCGCTGTATGGCTGGGGGCTGAAGCCCCCGAAACCAGATAAGGGTTGATGTAGTAGTACTCGTTGTCAGTGAAGTGAAATACCACCTTGCCATCGACTATGAAAGATGAAAATCCGTGGTGGCTGCCTTCGATAAACTCTTCAACGACTATCCTGTTGGCTCGGCAGACCTCAAAAGCGTTTGTTATCGCTGTTGAGATTTGTTGCGGTTGAGAAATCTTGCTGACGCCCTTTCCGCCGGTAAGGTCAACAGGTTTGACGATAACTGGCAGCCGGCTGTTCCGGGTTGATACAATGGCCTCGTTGATGTCATCAAATCTGTTGGCCTCGGGTGAGGCGATGCCGTGTTTCTGAGCGAATGCCCGATATTGGTCCTTATGGTGAATCTGCCGACAGATTTCAACACTGTCATGTCCGGGAAGGCCAAGCTTCTGGGCCACGTAGGCGCAGGAGATAGCGGCAAAGTCATTACAGCAAGGTACGATGGCATCGATGTCGAGTTGTTCTGCGAGAGTGAGCATTGCCTCGATATTTGAGTAGTCGGCGGGACGATATTCATTGCCATATTGGTGTCCGAGATCTTGCGGACGGTTGCCGCTTGTGATCACATAGTAGCCCTGCGCCTGAGCAGCCTTAATCAAAGGTATTTCGGCGTGGCCTCCTCCCACGAGCAACAGTCGCTTTTCAGTGGCCATAAAATGCTCCCAGGTGACGGCATACTAGCTCCACTTCTTCGTGAGGCATGTCTGTATAGAAAGGCAGTCGCACCAGCGTCTCAGAAAAGCGTTCCGAATTTGGACAATCGCCAGGCTTGCTACCAAGACGGACTCCTACATCCGACAAATGCAATGGCAAATAATGAAATTGTGCCATAACACCCCTGTCTTTCAGGAAGGTTAACAAGCGTTTTCTAGTGTGGTTGTCTTCCGTTAACACAAAAAACAAATGCCAGGATGGATCGCAATCTTTACCTATTTGTGGAAGGCAGAGATGCCCGGCGTTCTCCAATGGTTTCAGTCGTTGGTAGTATTCGTTCCAGATGTCACGGCGTTTCTGTTTTATGATCTTGTGGGCTTCGAGTTGACCCAACAGGTATGAAGAGAGTAAATCTGATTGCACGTAGGAGGAGCCAATGTCGAGCCAACTATATTTGTCCACTAGACCTTCAAAAAAACGGCGGCGATTGGTGCCTTTTTCTCTAATAATCTCAGCCCTCTCCTTAAACTGTTGATCATTGATCAGCAGCGCACCGCCCTCGCCACAGGTGATGTTTTTGGTCTCATGAAAGCTCAGTGTGGAAAGATGACCTAATGACCCCAAAGGTTGGCCATCATAGTAGCCATCTATGGCCTGGGCTGCATCTTCAATGACAAGCAACCCTTCTTTATTTGCCAGTTTCATAATGGCATTCATGTCACAGGCGACACCGCCGTAGTGCATTGGCACTATCGCTACGGTGTTACTATTCACAAGGGCTTCTGCGTGATCCGGGTCCATATTGAGCGTGCCAGGCAGGCAGTCGACAAACACTGGCTTGGCCCCCCGGTTGTAGAATGCGTTGGCGGTGGTTACAAAGGTAAAGGAGGGCACCAGAACTTCGTCGCCAGGTTTGGCATCGATCAGCATGGCACACATGTCGAGAGCGACGCTACATGACGTTGTCAGTAGAGCGCGATGACAACCAATCAGATCCTGTAGATACTGTTCACAGCGTCTTCCAAAGGGACCATCGCCGCCATGATGCCCACTTTCTATGACTTGATTCAGGTAATCCTGAGAGGAAGGCGCGTGATAAGGTTTATGAAATGGTATCATGTGAGGGATTCGCTCGACGTGCTTTGATTCATTGACTTCCGCTGATTACTCATTTTGGCGAAAAGTTCCTGCCATTGCGTTCGCAGGTTCTCTTCCGAAAAGGTAGTTTTGATGGCCAGAACGTTATGTTCGGCGATATCGTCATCGATAGGAGAGGGTTCAAATTCGTTGAGGTCAAAGGTTTTGATTCCGTTATCCTGCAGCAACCTGTGCGAGGTGATATCGGTTCGGATATAGACTTTCTTACCCATTCCCAGAAGAGAAACAATATTTCCCATGGCTTGTTGCCGTTTGTGGCCGAACACCCCGATGTCCACTCGTGCGAGCAGCTGATTGTACTGGGATGACGGTAGCAAATTTGTCAGCGGCTTAAACCTACTGCCGAAGAGTCTTTTGCCTTCTTCGATGACCTTTTCGGCGTGGTTGGAATCCCCATACGCCAGAGGGGTAATGATCTCTAGATTCAAATGTCTGTAGGGCTCCAGCATCTGCATAAGATCAAGATGGTTGTTGCTGGGGTCGGCAGAGTTGCCCAGTAATATTACGGTAAGGTCTGGTTCTGGGGGAGCTTTCGCTACTTCCTTAAAGACGTTGCTGGGGTAGAGGAAGCAACTGTGCCTGGTTCCTTTGGCGCCATACAGCGTTTGTGCCAGCCGATAATCGCCACCATTAAAGGTGATGATGTGAGGCAGGCGTTTAATTACCCTTCGGCGCAAAAACTCATAGGCGCGATGGTGAATGCCGGGCTTATCCAGTACCTGGTAAAAGTACAGATCTTTTCCCCAGATAGCCCAATAACTCTTAGCGCGAAGCGAGGGAAATGCCAGCAAATAAAGTAGCAAAACAGGAGACGACAGGCAGTGAATAATGATGTTCTTGGCCCGGAACATACGGAGCAGTAGTTTCAGGTTCGCAAGGGGGGAAAAAAAAGAATGGCAATAGATGGCATCCAGATGGGCCAGCCCTTCGAAGGGTTTACGACGTCTGTATTGAAACAGAACGTGTTCGTCGAGATCAAATTGGTGACGCCGAAGAAAGTCGAAAAATCCCTGAGTGAAGTTTCCGCTTGAAAAGATGTGCAGTTTTTCGTTGGATTTTCGATTGGTCATGACAACTTCATGTGATAGTTCGATTTGCGTTATCAAGATGCAAAATTATTGTTCTGTGGATTGTTGCCGATGTTCTGCGAGAATGGATCGCAAATAATCACCGTAGATACTGCTCACCTGGGTTCCTGCAGCGATCTCAACCTGTTCTTCGCTCATCCAGCCGCGGTTAAATGCGATTTCTTCCAGGCAAGCAATTTTAAACCCCTGGCGTTGCTCGATGATTTGCACAAAGGTACTGGCTTCGAGCAGGGAGTCGTGGGTGCCTGTATCCAGCCACGCGAACCCCCGGCCGAGAAGCTCGACTGACAATTGATGTTCCAGGAGGTAGCGCTGCAGGATGTCGGTGATTTCCAGTTCTCCCCGGGCGGAGGGTGTTGTACTTTTGGCAAAATCCACGGCCTTTGAATCGAAGAAATAGAGTCCGGTTATCGCGTAGTTTGAACGCGGCCTCTGTGGTTTTTCTTCGACGCTGACCGCGTTGTATTGATCATCAAATTCGATGACACCAAAACGATTCGGGTCCTTGACTGGATAGGCGAATACAAGCGCGCCGCCGTTCTCTCTGATTTTCCTAGAGGCCCTTTCCAAGACAGGAGTAAAGCCCTGACCAAAAAAAAGGTTATCACCCAGAACCAGGCAGGCGGGATCCGAGCCGATAAAATCGTCTCCAATCAAAATGGCTTCGGCGATGCCGCGAGGTTGTTCCTGGCTCCGATAGCTCAACCGAACTCCGATGCGTTGTCCGTTCCCCAAAAGGCGTTCGAAGGTGGTGCGATCCTCTGGCGTGGTAATAATGAGAATGTCCCGGATTCCCGCCAGCATCAATACAGAAATGGGGTAATAGATCATCGGTTTATCGTACACGGGGAGAAGATGCTTACACACACTTAGTGTTGTCGGATAGAGCCTGGTGCCAGTACCCCCGGCCAGAACTATTCCTTTCATGAAAAAATCTCCTCATTTGGCTTCAGAGGGGTAGCGATGCCTTCGCAGAGCCCTCCTCGGTTTTGCCACTCCACCGCTGCCATCTTTATCCCGTTATAAAGCTTCTCTCATATCCTCAAGAGAAAAGTTGTCGAGCATCACAATATAGGCACCTGCATCAACTACGTTGTTGCTGTTTGCTCTGAGCGACGGCACTTTCACATCGCCAGAGGCTGGAATTCTAGCAGCATGGGGGCTTGAATTCACTTTGGATGCTGCGCTGCCGTGATCGCTCCTGGAGTGTTATCAGCCTTCGTACTGCGGGCAATAGAAGCGGTTGGCTCTGATTGATATTCACTTTGGTTATAAGGGTATTACCTTCGGCTATTCGCTCAACGATGCGATTGTTACCACAGACACTCCAAAGGGCAGTGTCCACCTTGCCAACAACCTGCGCTCGAATGCAAACAGATGATGAAGTAGCGTATTCAGCGGTTTAGAAGTTGCAGTGACATGCGATCCTTCCATCCCTATGGTCTTTTGCAGCAGCCGTACTGAGGTGATTAGCGGAAACAGCAGAGTGTTGAAATAACTGCAGTAGTCCACGCGAAAGCCTTCTCTCGTTAACAGTTCTACCAATTGTGGTCTTCGATAGCGGCGATAATGATGGTGTTTTTCGTCGTGACCACTCCAGAGAAACTGAAATGCCGGAACGGTCAGCAGTAAGCGTCCACCTGGGGTCAGAATCCGTCTGACATGGGCCAGGGCTTGTTGTTGATCTTCGATATGTTCCAATACGTCAAGCATGCAGGCCAGTTCTACCGGCTGTTCAGGGTTAAACTGTTCGTTCAGTGGCAAATTATAAACCGGGCAAATACCTCTTGCCTTCGCCATTGCCCAGGCGTTTACTTGAGGTTCAAGCGCAGATAACTGCCCGAAACGGCTGAGCATCTCCAGATTGCCCCCGGTACCGCACCCAATTTCGAGGATTCGCAAATTTGTTAGGGGTATCTGTGTACGCAGTATCGACGTCAGAATTTCCCGGCGAGCAGTAAACCACCAATGGTGGTCCTCCATTGCGCGCATTTCCAGATATAGCTCCTTATCCATGGGGCGGATCTCTATCTGTCGTTGGGTTGTTTAATGTTCATCATTTCGGAAACGAGATATATCGGGCGGTGTTTACTTTCAGTGTAAATCCTGCCGATATATTCGCCGAGAATGCCGAGCGTGAGTAGCTGAATACCTCCAAAAAAAAGAACCACCACCATCAGTGAGGCGTAACCGGGAACATCTACGCCCGAGATAAGTACGCGGGTGATCAGAAATAAGCCGTAGAGGGCACTGAGCATGGCAATTATTGTACCTACATAAGTCCAGATCTTCAGTGGCCATGAGCCAAACGCGGTGAGCGCATCTATAGCGTAATTCCAGAGTTTCCAGTAATTCCACTTGCTATTTCCCTGCTGCCTGGGGCAGCGCTGAAAGTAAACCTGAGTTTGTTTGAAGCCGACCCAAGCGAAGATGCCCTTCATAAACCGATTGCGCTCCGGCAGAGAGCGAATCGCTTCAATAACTTTGCGGTCGAGCAAACGAAAATCCCCTGCGTGTGAGGGAATACGACTGTCAGCGGTATAATTGAAGAGTCGATAAAACAGGTCGGCGGTCAGGCGCTTGCCTAGGGTGTCTGCCGAACGGTCCGATCTGATGGCGTTAACAACTTCAAAGCCCCGAATCCACTGTTGGATCATCTCCGGGATCAGCTCTGGAGGGTCTTGCATATCCACATCCATGGGGATGGCACAGTCGCCGTCACAATGATCCAGGCCGGCAGTGAGTGCGGCTTCCTTGCCAAAATTCCTTGATAAGGACACCAGTTTGACTCGTTCATCGTCCCTTGCAGCCTCTGCAATGATGTTGTCGGTGCCATCGTTACTGCCATCGTTTACAAAAACGATTTCATAGGCGCAGTCGACGCTGTCAAGGATACCGGTAATTCGTGCAAGAAAATCCTGAATCAGGCCACGTTCGTTCCAGACTGGAACAATAATAGATACTTTGCCAACGGCAGACACTATAACTAACCCTCGTTCCTTTCGACTCTGTTGTTCTTGAGGATGCAATATATGATACAGGTGGCAAGCAATAAACCGATTAAAGTGCTCATTGCTCGATAAATCGCCAGCGCCGGAGGATATTCGAAAGGATAGGGCTGGTAGTTTAACAGCCGTTCAGCGTCGTTCATTTGATGCACTGAAAATCGGTCCCCAGGCTGGCATTGATTGCTTTTGGGAAACACATAGCACTCGGGCCGGGCTACGTTGATGCCCGATCCCAACTGCTTGTCGTATGGGCCATTGCGCAGCTCGAACGTCGGCAGTGCCTCTAGTCGATAGCCGAACAGAGGTTCATAGCACTTCAATTGGGAAGCGCCCATGATCAAAAGATCGTTGCCAACGTATAGTTGCTCGGTGCCGCCAATCTTTAAGGCTCCGCCGACCATGTGGCGGATAGAGAGAGTAGCATCGTTTTGTTTCAGTTCTTCATAAGTTTGCACTATCGCGGATGGATCATAGCTGTGGGTGAGATACCTGGATTTGTCCATGCTGGCATGGGTCAGGGCAATGACTACAGTCACCAACAGCAGGCCGGCATATCTTGCTCTGGTGAGATGGGCGCTGAGGTCAAGAGCGAAGGCAGCGATAAGAATAAGGATCGGAATATAGACAAAGAACCAACGAACATTAGAGCTGCTGCTCCTGAAGTAAGGCAGCTCTTTCAGTAATGATTCAATCCACGGATGATAGATATTCAGTAGTAGGGGGATTAACAGGCCGCCCGCCATCAGGCACAGGGGTAGCATCCGCCATTGTCCAAAAACTGATGGGTGTTGTTGCTTCTGGCGCCGAGTGAAGTGGTAGCGCAAACATGCAGCTATCGTCAGAAGCAGAGGCGCAATGGTAACGTTGTAGTCCCATTCGTGATTACCCAGTCCAATTTTACTGTTAACCCAGGAGTGGGAATCTGGCGGGACACCACCCCAGGCGAAATTGCTCAACAGGTTTGTCAATAAACTGCCAAGACTGTCGAATCCTGCTATCGGGTAAAAGTCTCGCGGGAAGTGAGACAGTAGGGCAAGAGTGGGGTATAGGCGGTAGGCGCCAAGCATCAATGCGGCGCAGAATCCGGCACAGGCAAATAATAGCAGCCGCCAGGTTCCACCCACCCGGCAGCAATGGCAGAGCCCAATGAGTACAGAAGATAGCACGGCGATTGGCAGCAGGGTCAGGGCTCCAGCCAGGATGTAGTAGCCCAGAGTAACCGTATACAGGCAAAAGTGAAGAGCCCGGCCGGAGCCATGATAAAGTGTGCCCTGGATCAGAAAAATACCGAGCATTGGCACTGTGGCAATGGCATGAAAGGTCAGATGGCCGACACTCATGTGGCTGAGGTAAAAGCCATTGAACATAAACAGCAAAGCCGCACCAGTAGCGGCCGCGGTAGAAAGTCCGAAACATTTGCGGACTAGCCACCAAGTACTCCAGTACCCAAGAGAGGCAAACGAATAAAAGGTGAGTTCTAGTGCTGCCCCGGGGCCCCACAGATTAAACAGCAATTGGGGTACTGACCAGCCGAGATGCTGAGGGTTCGCCATTGCAGGGACGCCACCGCAAAAAGCAGGACTGAACCATTGAGGGGAGAAGAGCCCGTTATTGCTGTACCAGAGAAAGCCATCCAGCAAATGGGGGAGAAAATAGCTGAAATCATGGCCAATGGAGCCTTGATCGGGATCGAGATTCGAGCCATATAGAACGCCATAAAACACCAGGCTCGCCACAAAAAAGCCGAATGATGGAATCCATGCCAGTCGTCCTGGGGTGTCAGGGCGAACATCAGCGGGGTGGAGAGCAGGGTTGTTCATTAATTGACCATCAAGTGTCCGTGTTGGGTCAAGTACTCATATTAACCTGAGGTTGGCTAGTCAGCCAGATAAGTGTGTTTGAATGTGTAGGTCCTTCCGTTCAAAGGGGGGGGCTCAAATCCCGCTCATATGTTTGCCGCCGTTTGGAATTGCGATGCCGCAGTGTTTTGAGGATGACGCCAGACAGATACCGCTTTGTCCAGCATGGTCTGCGCTTCTTTATGTTTGCCCATTCGCTGGAGATGAATCGCGACGTTCAGCCACAGCGTTGCTTGTTCCGACTTTATCTCGTCTCCTTGTTGCAATTCCAGAGTTCTTGCGAGAACTTCGGGAACTTTCAGTGGTGCTGGCGTATGTAGTCTGTTGATCTGATCAAGGATGGCGACGCCGACTGAAAAGTTATCAAACAGGCTATTGAGCAGAGTAAGTTTTTGCTGTTGTAGCTCAAGTGAGCTTTCGGAGTTGTCATTTGCACGAAGCCTGGCAAGATCGGTAACGATGCTGCGGGCATAGCCAGCCTTCAAGCGTCGCTGGTGTTCGTTGGTCCATGCATCGGAGGCGTCTGGATGATTGACCAGAGTAGCTGCGAAGATACTATCGGAATCTGCTTGCTGTTGCTGCATGGTGTCATCAGGTTTCCCAGGAAAATACTGCTGAATCAGCCACAGGTCTTGCTTTGGTGGTCCTTGAATAAAGCTTGTATCGGAGTATATAGGGCGACGGGTAGTATTTATTAAGTGGTTGATCTCTCTCGCCCGTTGCTGTGGCTCAGCGTCATGTGGAAATAGCCTGTTAGCATAGAACAGGCCATAGGGATTGTAGAGATCGAGGTCCGAGCGTTCTTGTTCAAGCAAGTGATAGAAGCTCAGGACGCCGACCTGGATATCACCGGAAAGAAACACAATCCCCTTATCTTCTATGCGCTCGAATACGGCGCTGGCGTACTCGCGAGTCCAGTTGTAGTCACTGCGCAAATTGACCTTGGCTGAGCCCGCCAGGGTCAATATCAGAATCGCCATCGCAGCTACTGTTGGTAGTAGCCGTTGCGTTCTGAAGTGGTTTCGAATTTGGGCTAATTGCTGAAGGCCGAGAGCGATCAGGAGGCTGAAGACCAGAAATGAGATTAATGGATAGACGCGAAATGCCAGTACCATCAAACGATCAAAATCGAAATTGAGCAGTGCAATAAGTAGTAGGCTGTTACCAACAATGATCAGGCAAATGGCGGACAGAAGTCGATAACCTGCATTCCGATATAGGCCGACAGCGCCCCAAACCCCAAGGGCAAAGCCTATCAGTGAAAACTCACCGGTTAGTTGTTTCAGATAAAACCAGAGGAAATTGATTTTGTCGAGATAGCCTGCACTCGGACTCGCGTCAATCTGACTGTAGTTCTGCCGTAAGACGTAGTAGAAAAACTCCCTGAGGTTGTCAATTGGACCTAGGAAACTGATTGCGGGATTGGTCTGGCTATTCCAATACAGGTACAAATAGGGTGATAGCCCCAAACATAACAAGGTAATCAACACGGGCAGCTGGGTACAAATCAGTTTCCAGCGATGGATCAGTAGTAAGAATAACCCAGGGCTACTCAGAACAATCAAAGGCCAATGATTGCTGATTGCCAGTCCGTAGCACAGTGCCAGCCAACGCAGTTGGGATAGACACTGTTCGTCGTTGGCTTGATAAATGCGCAATGACAGGTACAGCAGAATGGAAAACAGGAATACATTGAGAGTGTAGACTTCTGCGATAATGGCTTGCGACCATAGGGTTTGTGAAGCACCGAAGCTAAGAGAAACCAATATAGCAATGGGCAGTGAAGTTTTCAGGAGCATCAGGATTCGTACCAGCAGAGCACAGGTCAGCGCTGCCAACAGGCCGCTTAGGGCATGGATGCGCTCGGTAACAGTGCCGATGGGGATCTCCATTGCCAGTCGCGACAATATCGAGTGCAGAGGGTAGCCGGGTGGATGAGGAACTCCATTGAAGTAGGCCGAGAGAATAAACAGCCCATCATCTTCAAGGGCGACGATTCGTGGCATGGAAAGCAGATAGAGGCTGAACAGGGTAGCGGCAACGGCTATCGCAGAGATGATCGAACGGGTTTCCAGGGATTGCGGTGTTGTATTCCGGGGATGTACTTGCATTCAATGCTTCCAGGTGAATTTTGCCGTCATAGCATAGTTCCAGATAGAGCCCACGGTGGCTCCTAGGATGCCGGATAACCACCAGACCTGGCTGTGTTCAAAGATAAAACTGGCAAATTGCACATTGAACAAGGCCCCAATGGAACAAGCCAGAGAAAAGCTGGCGAAGCCCCCGAGCAGCTGCCAGCCCTTTAATTGTCGTTCTCTGTGGGTAAAAATGTTGTTGAGTAAGAAGTTGTTGAGCATGGCGACCAGGATGGCCAGGCTTTGTGACAGGACAAAGTCATTTCCCAGGTGTATGTGTGCAAACCACAGGGTGAAAACGTGCACCAGGACTCCGATAGCGCCGACACTGACGAATGACAGAAAACGGACCGGGATATACCGCCCAAGCGTCTTTTCCAATAATAGAGACAGATATTCCAGTGCCACCAATGCATCGAGTTTGCTGTCTCCGCGAGTTCGGGCCCGCATCTGATAGGGTACTTCCAAAACCCTGAGTGTTTTCGAAGACGACGACAAAATATCGATCAAGATTTTGAAACCAACGCCCGATAGATCGTGTATGACCGATTCCATGGATTTGCGGTTGAGCATAAAAAAGCCGCTCATGGGGTCGGAGACATCATGCTTTAACAGCAGTTTGCCCGCCAGGGAGGAAAGCTTGCTGATGAGCACCCGGTTGCTGGCCAGTTCGCCGGTGCTGCCTCCCGAGGCGTAGCGGGTTCCGATAACCAAATCGGCTTCCTCATTCTGTAGCGGTCTGAGCATTTCGACGAGACAGCGTTCATCGTGCTGCATATCCGCATCAATAACAGCCACGAACGGAGATGAGCATGCCAAGAAGCCTTCTATACAGGCTGATGATAATCCGCGCCGTCCGATTCTTCGTAGTAGTCGTACTCGTGGATTGTGCTCGCAGAATTCTTGCACCGCTTGGTGGGTTCCGTCGGGAGAATCGTCGTCGACAAACAGAACTTCCCAGTCAACCCCTGTGAGGGCTCGCTGCAAGCATTCGATCAGCGGTTCAATGTTTTCACGCTCGTTGAAGGTGGGGACAACAATGGTAAGGGTTGGCTTCAGGGCGGGTTTTCCGTCTTTTAGCTGGCCTGCGTCCACAGTTGTTTCTGCTTCCAGAGGTGATACAACCGATGTGGGAAGTTGATCTGCTTGCTGCATTTATTATTCTTCCTCACTTTTATGATCGCGGTGCAGATGCTGAGTGCAGAGACACACCAATGCGAGTGGTTGGATGGGAGTGGCGTTGCCAAATAGAAACGGAGTTAACTTCGTCTTAGCATTTTGGTCTGTCCGGCGATCGAAGCGCTCAGCCTACATCTCAAACCGCATCGACAAATCCACCGCTTTACAGTCCTTCGTCAACGCCCCAATGGAAATATAATCCACCCCGGTCTCCGCAATCGGCCTGAGTGTCGCATCCGTAATCCCCCCAGACGCCTCCAGCTTCGCGGCACCACCGTTTAGCTCCTTATTCCGCTGCACAGCTTCTCTCATATTCTCAAGGGAAAAGTTGTCGAGCATCACAATATTGGCACCCGCATCGACGGCTTGCTGGAATTCGGCCAAATTCTCCACTTCGACTTCCACCGGCTTGCCGGGTGCCTGCTGCTGGGCAGTCTTGACGGCTTTTTCAATGCCACCACAGGCCGCAATATGGTTTTCCTTGATCAGGAAGGCGTCGTAGAGACCAATACGGTGGTTGTAGCAGCCGCCGCAGGTGACCGCGTATTTTTGGGCGGTGCGCAGACCGGGAATGGTTTTGCGGGTGTCCAACAGGCGAACCTGGGTGCCGGACACCAGATCGGCGTAGCGCTGGCTGGTGGTGGCGGTGCCGGAGAGCAGTTGCAGAAAGTTCAGTGCGCTGCGTTCGCCGGTAAGCAGGGATCTGGCGGAGCCCTTGAGGCTGAACAGTGGGCTGTTGGCGGCGACCCGGTCGCCGTCGCTGACGTGCCAGGTGATTTCCACGCTATTGTCGAGCTGGTTAAACACCTCGTCCACCCAGGCGCGGCCGGCAATCACGCAGTCGTCGCGGGTAATGATGGTCGCTTCGCCCGGTGTGGTGGCCGGAATCAGTTGGGCTGTGATGTCGCCATCCTTGATGTCTTCGGCCAGGGCCGCCTTGACGCTGTTGCGCATATCTTCTTCAAGGCCTGGGATGGTGTCGATCATAAATTAACCTGCTGTGTTCAATAACGTCTAAAGGCGGGAATTCTAGCAGGACAAGGGCTCGAATTCACCGCGCTCTGATCTTATCCTGCGGGGTATTGGCGCAGGGTTAACTTGCCATCCCGTTGTCGGAATTCGATATTGCGCAGGGCGCTCATGCCCAGTAACACGCCTTTGCCTTTCATGCCGGGGTTAATGCTGGCGCGCACATCCCTGAGCTCGATACTGCCCAGCTGCAATCGATCAATTAATGTACTGTATACCCGCACATTGCCATTGGCGGTCGAGGCCATGTGGGACTGGCCCTTTTGCAGTCCCAGCGAGCGTGCCAGTTGTTCCGGCACAACCACGTCTGTGGCGCCGGTATCCAGCAGGAAGGTGACGGGGCGATTATTGATCTTGCCCCCCGCGACGTAGTGGTGCTGGCGATTGCTTTCCAGTATCACCTCCCGGTACTGGCCCGTATCTGCGCTCAAGGGGTCCCGGTTGGGATTGTCTTTCCTCTCCTGCCAGCCGCCGAGCGCCCAGGTCATCAATCCCAATACCATGACCCAAAAGATCATTAGCATGCCACGTCCCATGGGGCGGCTGTCTTCGGGGCTGTCGTTGTTATTCATAAGCGGTTATTGATACGAAAATATTCTAACAAACGGACCGGTCCAGGGATGATGGTTTCAAACTTGTGATCGGTCTCTCGAATAGTAAATTTGCCACTGTGGACATTATCAGTGTGATTTATACTCCAGAGAGACCCAATTTAACAGCGTGCTGCGCATGCGATGATCACATCCCGGGGGTATGAGGGTGGTTAAGGATTCAAACAAGGCGAGCGTGATATCGATTGCCGGTGAAACGGGCGGTTTTAACCGGGCGAGGTTGGCTCGGCTACCGGCTCAGGTGCATCGCCTGCGGGAAAAAGCTGAACAGTTGCTGCAGCAGCGGTTGAAGGCATTGTTTGACGGTGCCGATGACGCCCTTTTTGATCTCGCCGACAAAGCCTCCAGCAATCACGATCAGAACCTCTATTTTGAAGCCATGAGGGAGGTTCGCCTTCGTCGCCGGGACATCGAGGCAGGCTATATTGCCAGGCTGGATGAGGCCTTTTCCGGGTTATTGCGCACGGGCAACGGCGGTGGCCCATCCGAAGCAGAAGCGGAGACACCCGATATTGCGGTCGATCTTGATAATCTCTCGCTGGTGGACAATGAACAGCTTGAGTGTCACGTGGCCGTGGAGAGTATGGTCTCGAAAGCTCTGGAGCGGGTAGCGGAACCCGCTCAACACATCGCTCTGCGTCTTGACAGCCTGGTGCCCATCAAGGTCTACCAGCAGAACAATCCGCTGGGGCCCGATGTGCTTTGCAACAGCTTTTACAGCGCGATCGAATCACTACAGGTGGATATTAAGGTCAAGCTGGTGTTGTTGAAATTGTTCGACAAGGCTGTGGTGGCGAAGTTGGACAAAATTTATACGGTACTTAACAACCTGCTGATCCAGCAGAATGTGTTGCCTTCGTTAACGGTGAAGGGGGATGCCCGGCGGCGTCCCAAAGCCAAAGCGCAAGGCTCCGGGGAGGGGGCCGGTTCACCGGTGCTAAGCCAGTTGCGAGGGCTGCTACACGGTGCTGCGCAGGAGTCCGAAGCGGGCCGGGGAGCGGCGGTTTCGTCTTTGCCCAGCGGTGATTTGGGTCAGGTGCTGACTCAATTGCAGCAGTCCCAGGTTGATGCGTTGGCAACGGGTGGTCAATTGGGTGCGTTGCTCAGCGTGGCTCAGCTGGTGGAGATGATCCAGCAGCAGAATCGAGGCAGGGAACTGGCACAAGTTGATCGCGATGTGATCAACTTGATCAATATGCTGTTTCAGTTTGTACTCGATGACGGCAATCTGGCAGAGCCCATGAAGGCTTTGATCGCACGGTTGCAGATTCCGCTGCTCAAAGTGGCTGTGGCCGACAATGATTTCTTTAACCGGCCGGGGCATCCTGCACGGCGGCTGCTGAACGAAATGGCCACCGCGGGGTTGGGGTGGCAGGCAGCTGAGGATGGCAGTCTGGACGATCCCCTTTACAAAAAAATGTCGGAATTGGTGCGGTGCCTGCTGGCGGATTTCGACAATGACGTCACTTTGTTCGAAAAACTGCTACAGGATTTTATTGCCTTTCTTGATAAGGAAACCCGGCGCGCTACCGTGCTGGAGCGCAGAACGGTTGACGCTGAGGACGGTAAGGCCCGATCGGAGCAGGCCCGGGCACTGGTTTCGGAGCAACTGGATGCCATTATTGACAACAGGACTTTGCCGCACTGTGTTCACAAGATTCTGAATGAACCCTGGCACAATCTACTGTTTCTCACCTGCCTGAAACAGGGTCAGGAGAGCGAAGAGTGGTCTGCCCACTGCGATACCGCACAGGATCTGATCTGGAGTGTGACCGCTCCACTGGATCGCGAAGGCAAGCCCCGATTGATGAAGCTCTTGCCCGATCTGTTGATGCGTTTGCAGAAGGGTTTTGAGGGCATCTCCCACAGTCCGTTTGAAACCAACAAGCTGCTGGATGATCTTAAGCTGGAACATCTCAAGCGTCTGCGCATGGAGCACCCTGTGCAGGCACAGGCGGCAGAGCCCTCTCAGCCATCTCTACCCTCCGCGGAAGTGACACCTGCGGTGCCTGAGCCCACAGCTCAAGTATCGGAAGTGGCTTCAGAGGCAACACCGGAGCCCACCAGCAAGGTGGATGCGCTGGACCCGCAGCTGCTGGTTCAGGTGGATGGGTTTGTGCAGGGCTGCTGGTTTGAATTTCAGGAGCCCGATTCCGCGCCGGTTCGTTGTCGTTTGGCGGCCGTGATCAAATCTGTCGACAAATACATCTTTGTCAATCGCACCGGTGTCAAAGTGGCGGAGAAATCCCGTGAACAGCTGGCCATGGCTCTGCAGAATGAGTCGGTGCGTATGTTGGATGATGGCAAGCTGTTTGATCGAGCACTGGAATCTGTGATTGGCGATCTGCGTAAATCCCGATCCGGTGTAGCTTAAACCCGTTCGCCGGGGCTTGGCTGCCGACCTGACATATGTAACCATGGGCGCGTTTGCACCGTCGCGACCGCGCCCATGCCAGCCAATTCCATTGAAGACCGCACTTTTTCTTTTCAGGCCGACGGTTGGCTGACCGGCGCCAGGGCCTGCCCCTCACCCAATTTCAATGCCCGTCCCGAGGGCGAATCCGTTTCTCTGTTGGTGATCCACAATATCAGCCTGCCTCCGGGTGAGTTCGGTGGTGGCTGCGTGGAGGATTTCTTTTGCAATCAACTGGATCATGACCGGCATCCCTTTTTCGACGAGATCCGCGGAGTTGAAGTGTCGGCTCACTTTCTGATTGATCGGGAGGGGGAGGTGACTCAATTTGTGAGCACGGATGATCGGGCCTGGCATGCCGGTGTCAGCGTTTTTGAGGGGCGCGAGGGGTGCAATGATTTCTCGGTAGGTATCGAACTGGAAGGGACCGATGATCAGCCCTACACTGATGCACAGTATCGGACTTTGGTTGGGGTGACGAAGGTCTTGTGGCAAAGATACCCTGCTATTCATCCGCATAGAATTACGGGACACAGCGATATTGCGCCGGGACGCAAGACCGACCCGGGACCGGGCTTTGATTGGGAACGCTTTCGGCGATCGCTTGAGGCTACTTCGTAATTGGTACTGGTTCAGGGCTTTGGTTGGGCAGACCGGTGTTTCAAGGCATCGATCTAAGGACATTTGGGGGAGTGGGATGACGTTTTTGGCAATTGTGATTGTATTTGCGTTGGTGCAGTACTGGGGCTCAGCCGATCCGGCACACAACGACGGCTGGTATCGCAGTTGGGGGCGCACAGTTCAGGGCTGGGGACTGGGTGCGGAGATGCAGTTGCTGCTGCAGCTTTCTCTCCCGTTGCTGCTGCTCTGGTGGGTGCTGGACATGCTCGCCGATATCTCCTCCTGGCTGTTGTTTGCGGCTTATATCCCGGTGTTGCTCTACAGTCTGGGGCGTGGCGATTTTGTCGAATGGGTTAAGGGGTATACCGATGCCTTTCATCGCAACGACAATGAGACCGCCACGGAATACGCCTCTCGCCTGGGTGTGGACGTCTCCGAAACCGACAATTGGGACGACCTTCACCATCAAGTCTTGCGCCAGGCCAGCTATCGTGGCTTGGAGCGCTGGTTTATCGCCATTTTCTGGTTTGTGCTGCTGGGACCGGTTGGCGCTGTACTCTATCGCCTGACCAGCCTGGGGGCGACCCATGAGGAGCAGGGTGAGGAATCACGGGAGTTGTCCCTGCGACTGATGTGGTTGCTGGAGTGGCCCGTGGCCCGTCTGCTGGGGTTGAGCTTTGCCCTGACCGGCAATTTTGTGGGTTGCTTCAGTCGCTGGCGGGAGCACTTTTTTTGCGTTGATCAGTCCACCCAGAGGGTTATGGAGCACTATGTCCATGGGGCGCTCAATGTGAATGACCAGGAGTTGACGCTGGATGGTGTCACCGAGCAGGAGGTGGAAGCGCTGGTACCCCTGCTCAGCCGCAGCCTGATGCTGTGGCTCTGTGTGCTGGCATTGTTGTCGCTGCTTTAGAACGGGTTGTTTGGCGGTGCACCTGTGCCATAATTCGCTGTTATCGAAAGCCAGTTGTGTGAAAGTTGTACTGTTGTGACCCAAGCCCACGAAAACCCCTTTGCCCGCAGCACTCGATCGGATAAGACCACCAAGGGCGAGAAAACCCGCCAGACGATCCTCCAGGCGACCTTGCGGCTCTTGGCTACCCAGGGGCGTCAGGGCGTATCTCACAGGGCGGTTGCCAAGGAGGCGGGCGTCAGTCTGTCGCTGACCACCTATTACTTCAAAGATCTGGCGGAAATGCAGATTGAGGCGCTGCGTCTGCACAAGTTTGAGCTCTATGAGGCCCTGCGGCCCTATTTGATCGAGTACGATGCCACTGTGGAACAGATGGAACGGGACCGGGCCGCGGGCGACTGGGAGGCCGTGGGTCGAGGGGTCAGGCACTTGGCGGACCGAATCTGCGCGTTTGTGCTCAATCAGGTGGCTGAGCGCAATGAAGGGCTCGCCATTGAGATGGCCTTCTTCTTTGACCTGCACATGCCCGAATACTTCCGTCAGGTGGCATTTGAGCTGCGGCAAAAGTTTGTAGAGGAAATAGCCGCCCTTTGTGCGGCCTTGGGTTCTCCGGATCCCCAGGCAGATGCTGAACTGATCACCGGGACCATTCAGCGTCTTCAGTACGAGGCGTTATCGGTGCCGGAGCATACCAATGCAGAGCGCATCAAGGCTCAGATGCAGCGGCTGCTGTGTTCTCTGTGGCCAATCCCCACCTCGTCGGTTGCTGAAGACAGCCATGGCGATCACTCTGTAAAGACTTATAGCTGAGCGCTATGGCTGGCGCGGATGAAATTGTTTTCATCGGCGGATCTCTGAAAAATTGCCCCCTAGAATTCAGTGTCTACGGAGTTTGTTAGTGCTTGCTACCCGTGAGAAGCCCGTTGTATAGGGGGTGTTGGCTTAGAAATATTTTGCTCTAAGAGCATAAAAAGGGTTGACCCTGAAGGCCCGCCAGGCCTATGATGGAAACACTTACTGGCAGGGCTGTATATGTATACAGTTCTCCTCGACTGCAAGGATGCAACCACTAACACAGCACATGAGCTGCAACTTTGCGCTCTGCCAGTAAGTCCAATTTCCCCCCCCCAGCTCCTTTATCGACACATCTCCACCGCTACCCTGTATCTCCAATGCCCGGCTTTGTGCGCCTGTGCTCTGGGCACTATAATCCGCTGCCATATTCAAAATGATTCAGAGGGAGTATCCATGCCATCATTTGACGCGGTATCCGAAGTCGACAAGCACCAGCTTATGAACTCGGTGGACCAGGCCAATCGCCTGATTGGTAACCGTTTTGATTTTAAAGGAGTGGATGCCCGTTTTGAGCTGGAAGAGTACCAGGTCATTATCTGGGCAGAGGTCGATTTTCAGTTACAGCAGATGCTGGACGTGCTCAAGAGCGCCCTGCACAAAAATGGCATCGATATCGCTTGCCTGGAGGAGGGGGAGTCCCAGGCCTCGGGCAAGCAGGTCAAACAGGGCATCAAGGTGCGTACCGGGCTTGATGCCGATTTGTGCCGCAAGATGGTCAAGATGATCAAAGGTGCCAAGCTCAAGGTTCAGGCTCAGGTACAGGGTGATCAGGTGCGCGTGACCGGCAAGAAACGCGATGACCTGCAGGCGGTTATGGCGCTGCTGCGAGGATCGGATATCGATATGCCGCTGCAGTTCACCAACTTCAGGGACTGATCCCCTCTGTCTTTCGTCAGTCTGCCCGCCATTTGAACAGTCGGGCGGCCAATCCCAGAAATACAGTGGTCATCAATGCCATGGCGATGAGATGATGACTGATATCAGCCAGACCGCCGCCTTCAATCATGATGGCCCGGGCAGCCTGCACCATGTGGGTCAGCGGAAGCAACTGGGAGGCATCGCTCATCCACTCCGGGGCGCCATCAAGCGAAAACCAGACCTCTGAGAGCAGCAGCATGGGGAAGGTCAGAAAGTTGAGCAGCCCGTTGGCGAGCTCTTCGTTGGCCAGGCGGCTGGCCACAATCAGACCCAGCGACAGGATGCATAAATTACCGAGCGCGGCGACCAGTAGCAGGTTGAGATAGCTGCCCAGCATCAGAAAGTCCAGGAACCAGTCGCTGGCCGTATACACGATAACGCTCACGGCCAGCATGATGATCAGCCGCGATAGCATTTGCGCGCACAGAAAAGCAGCGGGGGAGACCGGAGCCGCCTGCAACCGTTTCAGCACACCATTCTTTCGATAGCGAACAATGACATAACCCACCCCGAACAGGCCGCTGAACATCATGTTCATGGCGAGAATCCCCGGTATGACCCAGTCCACATAGCGCACACGCCGACCTTCGGCAACTTCGCCCTGCCAGGCTTGCGTGGGTGAAGCGTTAATCAGGTCCTGCAGCACTCTGGCATTGTGGGAGTCGGGGTTATAGAGAAAGCGGTGGTTGCCATCAGTGTAGAGCAGTAGGTCGATCTGGTGATGACGTACCTTGCGTACCGCTTCCTCCTCATTAGAGAAGGGGACTTTCTGTACATAATTCAGGCTGTTGAGGACAGTGGGGGCCTGTTCGCCGGGATAGTATCCGACTTTAAACAGGTGGCCGTCCTCTCGGGAAAAGGCCAGAGCCACCACCGCAATAATCAGAGGGGGCAGCACAAAGGACCACAGCAGAGAGCCCTTATCGCGATAGTATTCTTTGGTTCGCGCCCAAGTCAGGGCGGTAATCTGATTCACTCAGGTCTCCTGTAGAATGCGCTGCTATTCACGAAGGCTGTGACCGGTCAGTTTTAGAAACAGATCGTCCAGGGTGGGTGTGCGTACCTGCAAGGAGCTGAGCGGCACCCCCTGACGGATCAGATCCTGCAGCGTATTTTCAACCGAGGTGGTTTCGATTACCCACTGACCGTTGGGGCCTTCGTCCACCATCTGTTCTTGCAGATGAGCAGGCAGGTCGTGTTTGTTCAGGCAGACGAACACCTGTTCAAAGTGGGTTTTCAAGAGTTGCTCGGGGCTTCCTTCCGCAATGATCTGGCCTCGATCAACAATGATCAGTTGGTCGCAGAGTTGTTCGGCCTCATCCATATAATGGGTGGTAAGAACGACGGTTTTACCCTGCTGCTTGATCTCTGTAATCAGCTTCCAGAAATTGCGACGAGACTGAGGGTCGAGTCCAGTGGTGGGTTCGTCCAGAAAAATAATGTCGGGGTCGTTGATGAGCGCAAGAGCCAGCAGCAGACGCTGGCGTTGGCCGCCCGACAATTTGGCGGCGGGCTGGTCAGGGAACTCCCCCAAATGGCAGCGATGAATCAACGGCTCCAATGGCACTGGCTTTTTATAGAAGCTGGCAAACAGCTCCAGCACTTCCCGAACGGTGAGATAGTCCATCAGTGACGTGGACTGGAACTGAATGCCGGCTTCCTGTTTAAAGTGGGGATTGTTGCTGGTGCCTTTATAGAGGATCTCGCCGCTGTCGGGTCGGGTGATGCCCTCCATCATTTCAATGGTTGTGGTTTTGCCGGCTCCGTTCGGACCCAGTAAACCAAAGCAAACACCTTTCGGGATAGAGAAGGATACGCCTTTGACGGCCTCAACGTGTTTGAAGCGCTTGACCAGATTTCGGACTTCGATAATGGGCGACTCGCTCGCGCTCATAAAGGGACTTCGCTGCAAAGAGTGGCCGTCAGTATAAAGCATCGCCACCGCGGGTACATCCTGTCGGTGAGGGGCATGATCTGATAGTCTGTGCCCAGTTCATTAACCGCCAGCCACTATTTGTTAACTGCCGTCCACTATGCCCACAGACTCCATTTCCTGGTCCGAAGCCCTGCGCGTTTATCTGCATCCTCGCGTTGTGACGCTTTTCTTTTTGGGCTTCTCTGCCGGTCTGCCATTGTTGTTGGTATTTTCCACCTTGTCGGCCTGGCTGGCGGATATGAATGTCAGTCGCACGGCTATTGGTTTTTTTGGCTGGGTGGGCATTACCTATTCCATCAAAGTGCTGTGGGCACCGGTGGTGGATCGATTGCCGCTGCCATTGTTAACCCGCCGTCTCGGCCAGCGTCGCAGTTGGATGTTGGCGGGGCAGATTGGCGTCGTCATCGGTTTGCTGGGGATGGCGATGACGGATCCGCAGCAGCAGTTGGTTCAGGTGGCTCTATTGGCTCTGTTGGTGGCCTTCTCTTCGTCGACACAGGATGTCGCGATTGATGCGTTTCGTATCGAGGCGGCGATCACTGAATATCAGGGAGCAATGGCTTCCACTTATATTCTGGGCTATCGCATTGCCATGTTGGTGGCCGGTGCCGGTGCTTTATATATCGCCGATTTTGGCTCCTGGCCGCTGGCTTATCTGTGTATGGCTCTGTTGATGGGAGTGGGGGTGATCACCGTGTTGCTGATCAGTGAGCCGGCCCATCCCAAGGTCTCGGAAAGTGAGTTAATCGAGCAAGAGCTGCATCATAAAGTATCCGGTGGTAATCGAGCGCTGAATTGGTTTGTGGATGCGGTGGTGGCGCCTTTTGTTGAGTTCTTTCGCCGCAACGGACGCTTTGCGTTGCTTATTCTGTTGTTTATCGGCCTGTTCCGCCTCAGTGATATTGTGATGGGGATCATGGCCAATCCCTTTTACCTGGATTTGGGATTCAGTAAATCCGATATTGCCTCTATCGGCAAAGTGTTCGGTTTTTTTATGACCATTGCCGGTTCCTTTCTGGGAGGATTGCTGGTGGTGCGTTACGGGGTGTTCCGCCCATTGGTGGCGGGTGCGGTTTTGGTTGCGTTAACCAATCTCCTGTTTGCCCAGTTATCTCTGGTGGGGCCGGAGCTGCCATGGCTGGCGTTGGTGATCAGCGCAGACAATCTCAGTGGCGGGTTTTCCAATGCGGTCTTTATCGCTTATCTTTCCGGTTTGACCAACCGTGCCTACACCGCAACACAGTATGCGCTGTTCAGCTCTGTGATGACATTGCCGGGTAAATTCGTAAGCGGCTTTTCCGGCGTGATTGTGGATGCCAGCAGCTATACCCACTTTTTTATCTATGCCGCAGTGATGGGGATTCCGGCGATTATTCTGGCGATCGTATTGATGCGACGAGAGAGCCGTTAAGCACCTGTTCAGTTTAGTTGGAATTCGTTAGAATCGCGGCCATTCCTTCCCTGACAGATTCTAATTTTCAGCCTTTGATGAGTGGTGTTATGAAGCTCAATTACCTTTCCCGGTTGGTTTGGGGTGCCGGGACCCTGTTTTTGTCCCAATGTGTGTTTGCCGATGAGTTGGTGCTCAATAACGGTGACCGTATCCAGGGCAAGTTGGTGCGCATGGATCAAAAATCGTTGGTCTGGCAGTCCGACAACTTTGGCAGCCTGACCATCGATAAGACCAAAATTGCTGATCTGGCGATTACCGAGGCGGTCAAGATCCAGGGCCAGGAAGAATCCTGCCAGGTCACTGGGGTGAGCAATCACAGCTTGAGCTATGTCTGTGGTGACCGTTCTCGGGAGATGCGTACAGAGCTGTTGGCGCTGGATAAGGTCGAACCGTTTTCCACCTTCCAGGCCAATGGCCATATCTACGAAGGCAAAATGGCGCTCGCCGGAACCTTCTCCCGGGGTAACAAGATTGAAGAAGACCTGGATCTGGATGCCAGTGTCAAATACCGCCACGGCGATTTCCGCCATGTCATGGCGCTCGATGTGGACAGCAAGTCCGTCAATGACGAGGCGGCTGTGGAGGACTACGAGGCTCGTTATCGACTGGATTGGTTCTTCCAGGAGCGCTGGTTCTGGTACAACGAGCTGCGGGTCAGCATGGAAGAATCGAAGAATATCGACGAACGCTACCTCTATGGTACGGGTGTGGGCGTACAGATGTGGGAGTACCCGGATACGGCGCTGGCGCTGGAAAGCGGTTTTGACTACGTCAAGGAACTGCTGGACCCGACGGATACCGATCTGGCTGATCCCAGCTGGGAGTCCAGTCAGGAGCGGGCGGCCTGGCGATTCGCTACCGACTTTCGCTACAAGTTGCCGTTTAATGCCGAGCTGGTCAATACCAATGAGTTTCTCTACTCCTTTGAGGCGAGCGACGATTGGGAATTCAGTGCCGATTTGGGTCTGAGTATGCCCCTGGGGCCGGGCTTGTTCTCGGAATATAAGATCGAATACGACTACGACAACTTCCCGCCAACCGAAGCCTCCAAGGAAGACACCAA
This sequence comes from Pseudomaricurvus alkylphenolicus, assembly GCF_011683955.1. Classification (GTDB taxonomy): domain Bacteria; phylum Pseudomonadota; class Gammaproteobacteria; order Pseudomonadales; family Cellvibrionaceae; genus Pseudomaricurvus; species Pseudomaricurvus alkylphenolicus. Next base: position 390,138 of record NZ_JAAQPI010000003.1, on the reverse strand, counting down.
GGTTACCGTCGGCATCGGCTACGAGTGGTGATCACGCCAGAGCTGTTACCGGTGTGGCAAGAGTGGCCTGGAAAGTCGTAAAGTAGGGTAAATTCAAAAGGTGGCAACCTTGTAGTTTGTGCGGTTGCCGCCATGATTACCCTATTGATCTGTTAACTGAGGCGCTCATGCCACTGCTTTTCCTGTTTATTGTGATGCCCATTGTCGAAATGTGGGTGTTGATTGAAGTGGGTGCCGTTATCGGCGCCTTACCCACCATCGGCCTGGTGCTATTGACGGCCATGATCGGTCTGGCGCTGTTGCGGCGTCAGGGCATATCCACCCTGACTCGCGCCAATCGCCGTATGGAGGCCGGAGAACTTCCCGCTCAGGAGATGGTCGAGGGGATTTTCCTGGCCGTGGGTGGAGCCCTGCTGCTGACGCCGGGTTTTATCACCGATGCCATTGGGATGAGCTGCCTGATTCCCGGGCTGCGCCAGCTGGTGATCGGGCGCCTGCTCAAGGGGTTGGTATTTCGCGCCACTGTGATCAACTCGGGCTATGGTCCTGGCCGCGGGCAGCGCCAGGGGCCTCATCAATCCCACAATCAGGGCGACATTATCGATGGCGAATTCCGTCGCCACGACCCTTCTTCAGACCGAGACCGCCTGCCTTAAATTTTTTTTGCGTTTGGGTGTTGAAATCCGTTTTTCGGTCCCCATTTTCCTTATCACTTGGTTTTAGCGCTTCGGGTCCCGGCCTGGAGCGGGTGTTCCAGACCAGGCCGTGCTAAGGCAGGCTGGGGCGTAAATCTAAAGAAATCGGGCCCCAAGCCCGGCAATTGTCCAGAAACAGACGTTTTGGAGAACAAACACATGAATATTCGTCCTCTTCACGACCGCGTTGTGGTTCGCCGCAAGGAAGAAGAAACTACCTCCGCCGGCGGTATCGTGCTGCCCGGTTCTGCCCAGGAAAAGCCCAATCAGGGTGAAGTTGTTGCCGTTGGCAACGGCCGTACTCTGGATAACGGTGAGGTTCGTGCTGTTGACGTTAAGGTGGGTGACATCGTGGTTTTCGGTAAGTACGCCGGCAGCGACACCATCGAAGTCAATGGCGAAGAGCTGGTGATCCTCAGCGAAAGCGACATCAAAGCTGTTATCGAAGGTTAATTTTCGCTCACTCATCGCTAAAGAAAGCTAAGTGATTGAAAACTAATAAGTTCTAGAATTCAGCAGATGGACTGCCAAGCGCACATACTGCTAAACAAACACATACAAGGGAGCTAAGTAACATGGCTGCTAAGATCGTAAAATTCGGCGACGAAGCTCGCCAGGGCATGCTGGCTGGTGTAAACGTCCTGGCCGACGCAGTAAAAACCACTCTGGGCCCCAAGGGTCGTAACGTAGTTCTGGACAAGTCCTTTGGCGCCCCTACCGTCACCAAAGACGGTGTTTCCGTTGCCAAGGAAATCGAACTGAAAGACAAGTACGAAAACATGGGCGCGCAGATGGTCAAGGAAGTGGCTTCCAAGGCTTCTGACGACGCCGGTGACGGTACCACTACCGCTACCGTTCTGGCCCAGGCCATTGTTAACGAAGGTCTGAAATCTGTTGCTGCCGGCATGAACCCAATGGACCTCAAGCGTGGTATCGACAAGGCGACTGCCGCTGCTGTTGCTCACGTTCAGTCTATCGCCCAGCCTTGTGAAGACTCCAAGTCCATCGCTCAGGTAGGTACCATCTCCGCCAACTCCGACACTTCCATCGGTGACATCATCGCCGAAGCCATGGAAAAAGTGGGTAAAGAAGGTGTTATCACCGTTGAAGAAGGCCAGGCTCTGGAAAACGAGCTGGACGTGGTTGAAGGTATGCAGTTCGACCGTGGCTACCTGTCTCCTTACTTCATCACCAACCAGGAAAACATGAGCGTTGAGCAAGAGTCTCCGTTCATCCTGTTGGTTGACAAGAAGGTTTCCAACATCCGTGAGCTGCTGCCGACTCTGGAAGCCGTTGCCAAGGCTGGCAAGCCTCTGGTAATCATCGCTGAAGACATCGAAGGCGAAGCCCTGGCCACTCTGGTTGTGAACAACATGCGTGGCATCGTTAAGGTTTCTGCCTGTAAAGCACCTGGCTTCGGCGATCGTCGCAAGGCCATGCTGCAGGATATCGCTATCCTGACCGGCGCCACCGTTATCTCTGAAGAAGTTGGCCTGGACCTGGAAAGCACCACTCTGGAGCACCTGGGTACTGCCAAGCGCGTGACTATGAGCAAAGAGAACACCGTTATTGTTGACGGTGCCGGCGCTGCGGCTGACATCGAAGCCCGCGTTGGTCAGATCCGCGCTCAGATCGAAGAGTCCTCGTCCGACTACGACCGTGAGAAGCTGCAAGAGCGCGTAGCCAAGCTGGCTGGTGGTGTTGCCGTGATCAAGGTTGGCGCCATGACCGAAGTTGAAATGAAAGAGAAGAAGGCTCGCGTTGAAGATGCGCTGCACGCTACTCGCGCTGCGGTAGAAGAGGGTGTGGTTCCTGGCGGTGGTACCGCTCTGATCCGTGCCGTTGCTGCTATCGCTGACCTGAAAGGTGACAATGAAGATCAGGACGCTGGTATCGCCATCGCTCGCCGTGCCATGGAAGCCCCTCTGCGTCAGATCGTTGCCAACGCCGGTGACGAAGCTTCTGTTGTTGCTGACCAGGTGAAGAAGTCCGACGGCAACCAGGGTTACAACGCTGGTACCGGTGAGTACGGCGACATGCTGGAAATGGGTATTCTGGATCCTGCCAAAGTAACCCGTACTGCGCTGCAGGCTGCCGGTTCTGTTGCTGGTCTGATGATTACCACCGAGGCCATGGTTGCTGATGCGCCTGAAGACGGTGCCGGTGGTCCTGCCATGCCTGATATGGGTGGCATGGGTGGAATGGGCGGAATGCCAGGCATGATGTGATTGACCACCCAGGGGCGGTCTTTTCTTCCGATCTCTGCGTTGGTTGAGAGCTGCTGGTGCTCACGTACTTGTAGTACGCTGCGCTCCAGGTCTCTCAACCGCCTTGATCTCGAAAGAAAATCCTCGCCCCTGGGCGGCCAATCCCGAGCGTTGTGGCTGCATTGGTGCAGCGCTCGGATTGCCTCCCTAAACGAAAAAGGGCTCGCGTTTGCGAGCCCTTTTTCGTTTAGGGTCAGTGGTTAGATGGGGATCGGCCGCTGCCAGTTTGTGGCGAGTTAGCTGTAGCAGCGCGCTCCGAGCGCGACAGGTTTGGGCACTTCGTATCGGTCGCGCTCGGAGCGCGCTGCTACGGAATTGCGCGTAGGGTGGGTTAGCCGAAGGCGTAACCCACCATGATTGTGGCACTGGTCCAGGTAATAAGGTCAGAGCCCGCCATCGATGTAGCAGAATCCAACCTGAACACGGGATTTCAGCGGCCGTTGCGCCGGTTGATACCAATCACGCCTGGTTCGGAAATTTTTCTCTGTCGCCGCTGGTGGCGGTTTCCCGGCATTCGCCCCTGAGACTGGCGTGGCCTCTGGCGACGAAGCTGTCCAGGACGAGGTAGCCTTCACGGCAGTAGCCGTTTTCCACCAGCTTCTGGTCCAGGCGGTTATGCAGGTGGGATTTGAGCTTTTTCTTGCTCAGGCCAGAGGATCTGGGTTTATCACCGTTGCGTTCGGTTTTGACTCTGGGGGTTTCTCTCGGTCCGCTTGGGCGTTTGGTGGTGAGTTCGAAGGTGAACATCTTGCTGCCATTGGCGGTAATTTCAGTGTCGAAGGTTTCTCTCAGGCTCTTGTGCAGTTTGGTGTCGTTACTGCTGCAGGCCGATAACATCAGGCCGGCTGCAAGCAGGGTGAGAGAGGTTTTCGCAATGGCGCGCATCTGGTATCTCCGGGTCGGCGGGATTGAAAGGTTGCCGCAAGCTATTCAAGCAAGGATTCTTGCCGCTGTTATGCCACAGTCCGTGCGAATTGTCACAAATTGTCGTGTGGGGGTCTTTCCCGGGGCAGGCTTAACTTTATTCTGAGTCTAAACTATCCTAAATTATGGAAATTTATATGATGGTCCTTGCATAAGAAAGGCTATAAAGTGGTGATTTTGTTATTCTGTCCCAATTTTCACTTTCTTTTAGGATGACTGTTGATTTGAGAGGGCTGCCTCTTCCATAATGTGCTCCATAGACCATCCTGAACCGGATACCCCCCATGCGCGCTTTTTGCCAACATTCCCAGTTGTTGATCCGTCCCTCCGGGCTGGCGGTGACTCTACTGCGCGCTCAGCTGCGACTGCCTTGGGCAGTGTAATTATTTTTTCCATCGCAGCGTACCTCTAAGCGTACACCCCAGAAAGAAACCTATACTTTAAATCCGCGCCCAATACCTGGGTGTTTATGTGTTGTTACTCGGTGTGAGTGACGACTGAGGCAGAATTCATGCAAAAAGATAATCTGGTAATTTTTGATACTACCTTGCGCGACGGCGAGCAGAGCCCCGGCGCCTCCATGACCAAAGACGAAAAGATCCGCATTGCCAAAATGCTGGAGAAGATGAAGGTCGATGTGATCGAGGCCGGTTTCGCGATTGCCAGCCCCGGCGATTTTGAAGCGGTCCAGGCTGTGGCCGCCGCTGTTAAGGACTCCACCATCTGCAGTCTGGCCCGCGCCGTGCGCCCCGATATTGAGCGTGCCGGTGATGCGGTCAAAGGCGCCAATTCCGGCCGTATTCATACCTTTATCGCCACTTCGCCGATCCACATGAAGTACAAGCTGCAGCTGGAGCCGGATCAGGTTCTGGCTCAAGCGGTTGAAGCGGTCAAAATGGCGCGCAATCTCTGTGACGACGTGGAGTTCTCGCTGGAGGACGGCAGTCGTACAGAGCCCGAGTTTATGTATCGCATTGTTGAGGCGGTGATCGCGGCCGGTGCCCGCACCATTAATATTCCCGATACCGTGGGTTATGGCACTCCTGCTGAATATGGTGTGATGTTTAAGAATGTGATCGAGAATGTGCCTAACTCCGATCTGGCTATTTTCTCGGCCCACTGCCACAACGATCTCGGTCTGGCCGTCGCCAACTCTATGGAAGCGGTGATGAACGGCGTACGGCAGGTGGAATGTACCATCAATGGTCTGGGTGAGCGTGCCGGTAACGCCTCTCTGGAAGAGGTGGTAATGGCGGTGAATACCCGCAAAGACTTCTACCCGGTGGAGTCGCGCATCGATCCTGTGCATATCGTGCCCACTTCGCGCTTGGTGGCAACAGTAACCGGATTCCCCGTGCAGCCTAACAAGGCCATCGTCGGCGCCAACGCCTTTGCCCACGAATCCGGTATTCATCAGGATGGTGTGCTTAAGCACCGTGAAACCTACGAAATCATGAAGGCCGAGGATGTAGGCTGGAACACCAACAAGTTGGTACTGGGCAAGCACTCTGGCCGTGCCGCGGTGAAGGCACGTTTTGAAGAGTTGGGTATTTCCTTTGATTCCCAGGAGTCTCTTAACGACGCCTTCAAGCGCTTTAAGGAGCTGGCGGACAAAAAGCACGAAATCTTCGATGAAGACCTGCAGGCTCTGGTATCAGACGCTGAAGCGGAATTTACCGCAGAGATATACGCGTTTGAGTCCATGGAAGTTAACTGCAAAACCGGCGAAAAGCCCCTGGCAAAGCTCAGCTTTACCAAAAATGGCGAAAACGTGTCCACCGAGTCCGACGGCAGTGGTCCGGTGGATGCGGTATTCAAGGCCATTGAAAAGGTGGCCAACAGTAATGCGGAGCTGGCGCTGTATTCGGTGAACGCGATTACAGCGGGTACAGAGGCTCAAGGTGATGTGACGGTGCGTCTTTCCCGCGCTGGCAGCATCGTTAATGGCGTTGGCGCCGATACTGACGTAGTTGCGGCATCCGCGAAGGCCTACCTGCATGCGCTGAATCTGTTAGAATCCGGCGTCAAGGCGCATCCCCAGCATACCGGGGTGTGACCAAACGGATTCTTTCTGCATCAACGGATTCTGCATAACTATTTTCCATAACGACAGGGGCGCCGATGGCAATCAACGAAATCCAGCGACAGACCTATCTCGATGCCATGGGTATCGACAGCTATATGCCTCGCTGGATCCTGCCGATGGCCCCCCAGCCCCAGTATTGTCAGCCGGTGTTGTCACCGGGCAATGATGAGGCTGAACGACCTGCAGAAGCTGCTGGTGCATCTCCAGGTGTTGCTGCCGATGCTTCGACAGTTACCGCCGCCAGTTCAGCTGACCCGTCAGCAGCGCCTCAACGGGCACCAACCGCTGAGGTTGGCGCTCCCGCCGACGCGCTCAAAGTGCTGGCTGAAACACCCGCCCAAGAGTCTCCGGCTTCCAGTGATCCAGCCATCTCAGGTGGCGCCGGCCCGCAAAAAGCCTCACCGGCGGCCTCTTTGCTGGCTTCGCTGGACGCCCCGGTTCCCAAATTTGCGCTGTCCTGGTGGCGTATTGGTGAAGAGCTGTTGGTGATCGACAGCCGTCATGCGGAACTGGCGCTGCCTACCGAACCCCTGCTGATCAACATGCTCTCGGCCTTGGGTTTTCCCAGGGCGCCCCTGCCGCCGGCAGAAGTGGTCAGATGGCCCATGGTGAACAATCCCCATGCGGCCCAAGGTGCGGGCGAGGCACGCGATACCCTGGCGGCCATGATCGAGACCATGTTGGAGAGTCAGCCAGTCAAGCATCTGCTGTTGATGGGCGAGGATGCCTGCCGCTATATCGCCCCCCAGCAGCAGGACAATATCACCTCTAATTTTGTTGACGACGACTTCTATCGCCAGTGTCTCGGCAAAATCCTGAACCTGCCTGAGTTGTCGATCAAGGTTGCGGTGATCCCCAGCCTGTCGGATTTGTTGCAACACCCCGAGCAAAAGGCCGATGCCTGGCGGGCGCTGCAGCCTCTGCGACGCTTCCCGGCAGATGGTTGACCCAATAGCCTCCGCGCATGCCCTGGAATTCAACGGGCGCACTCTGCGGCTGCACACTCTCGATGAATCGGCACTGTCTCAACTGATGGTGCTCGAACGCGATGCCCATTCACACCCCTGGAGCGAAACCAACATGAGCCGTTCGCTGCAGCGGCAGCGGGTCTTTGGCTTGCTTGAGGGGCAAGAGATAAGGGCCTTTGCGGTCTTTTCGCTGGTTCTCGATGAAGCCGAGTTGCTCGATTTTGTCGTGGATCCTGCGCAGCAGGGGCTGGGGCTGGGAGGTGCGTTTCTCGGCCTCTGTCTCAAACAGATTTCGCCACCCGCCTGCCGGGTGTTTCTGGAAGTTCGGCAATCCAACGAGCCTGCCATTGCCTTGTATCTCGGAGCCGGATTTGCCGAAGTGGGGATTCGACAGAATTACTACCCTGCCCCCAATGGTGGCCGTGAGGACGCCATTCTGATGGCTATGGAGCTGGTTGATTAGCCTCTCTTCGCCCCAATCAAGTGTTCAGTTCCCGATTCCTGCCTGTATTTAGTGCATCACTGCCCTTCAAGGCACCGCCAGAAGTCGACATTTAGCCGTTAATAACCGGTTGGCACGGTTTTGGCAAAAGAACTTGGTGGCGGCGTTTGTACCTCGTGCTGACGCCTTGGTATTGGTGCACTGGGGAGCTCTCGGTGTAGTAACGGTGACGGCGGTGAACTCATTGTCTCGACGACTCCCATCATCTGACAGCGATTATGACGCTGGCGTGGACGCCAGAACGGTGTTGTTGTTGGATGCTGATCCAGAACGGCATTCTGTGCTTAAGCGCGGCTTGCTGGACTCTGGCTTTAATCTGGTGGCGCGGCTGACCCACAGCAGTAATTTAACGCATGAGGTGCAGTTGCAGCGGCCCGACGTGCTGGTTATCGGTATTGACGAGCCGGATTCGGATACCTTGGGTCAGCTGAGCAGTATGCGTGATCAAGACCCAAGGCCTGTTGTGATGTTTGCGGAAAAGGAAGCGCCCAGGTTAATTGAAACGGTTGTAAAGGCCGGGGTGAATGCCTTTGTCGTAAATGACATTCAGGCGCATCGACTGCGCCCGATTATTTCCATTGCCATGGCTCGTTTTTCGGAAAATCAGAAGTTACGCGAAGAGCTGGAGCAAACCAAAGGCAAATTGGCTGAACGGCGTGTGATAGACAGGGCAAAAGGGATGTTGATGAAGCATCGTCAGTTGAGTGAAGACGAGGCCTATAAAGCCCTGCGTAAAATGGCGATGGACAAAGGCAAGACGCTGTCCGCGGTTGCGGAATCGATTATCGACGTTCTGTCGCTGTTGGAGACTCAGGCCAGCAGTTAGACCGCGCGCGGAATGACTCTGAAGCTACGGGAAGTTCCGCGCTTCAACTTAAAGCATTAACTGCCTTGCGGGGCAAGCAGGTGACTATGATACTCGCTCCAGCCAGAATTTTACTCAGAGCTCTGGGTGTTCGCAGCGGATGCGCACTTCTTCTCGTGCTGTTTGCCTCTCTGGCAATAACACTGGCGCAGCCTCAGTGGTCAGCGGTGCGGTGGGGTCTGTTGCTGAGTCTCGTATATCTGTCTTTTGGGTTTATCTATGTGCTGCGCAGCAGTCTGTTGGCAACGGCGGAAATTTTGGAAAAACTTGATCTCGATGCTGGTGGCAACGGAGAAGACCTGATCCTGGAATCCGATGGTCTTTTGGTTGATGTAGACCGTTCTTTGTTGTTGCTCGCCAGTAAGGAGCGCCGACTCAACGAGGGTTTCCTCAATACGGTATCGGAAATCGGTTTTTCAGCCAGCGAGTTGAATTCCAATTCCGAGCTTCTCGCCAGTAATACCCTTCAGCAATCCCAGGCAACCAACTCTATTGCGGCGGCGGTCACCGAAATCAGTCATAGTATTGAGGAAGTTTCCGGTCGTATACAAGGGGCTTATCACTCCGCCGACGAAACCAATCAGCTCGGATGCGAGGGCATGGCGGCAGTGGAGGCAATGAAGGCGCAGATGGAAGAAGTCTCCCGCGGCGCCTCTGATACCTTTGAACAAATGTCACAACTCAACGACAAAACCCAGCAGGTGGCTTCGATGTCCACTGTGATCCGCGACATCGCCGAGCAAACAAATTTGTTGGCCCTGAATGCAGCTATCGAAGCGGCGCGTGCGGGTGAACATGGACGTGGATTCGCTGTGGTTGCGGAAGAGGTCAGGGCGCTGGCCACTCGCAGTTACGAATCCGCCCAGGAAATCGGCGTTACTGTCGAAGATATTCAAGGCAGTATGGCGGACGTCAAAACCAGTATGGATGGGGTGGTCGCACGAGCGGATAAAACCCTGGAGCAGACGCTGGGTACCCAGGATATGTTTGCAAAAATTGCTGAACATACTGAGTCGGTTTCCTCCATGGTCAGTGCGATTTCGGAGGCCGCCTCGCAGCAGAATCAGGCAGTTCGGGAAATCTCGGAAAATATCGAAGAAGTTGCCGTAGCCGCTGGAGAAAACAGTCGAATGGCGGTGCAGTCGTCGAATATTGCCGGTCATCTGTATCAGCTGTGTGGTCAGAAGGAGGAGCACTATGCCTGAATTCGCACTTTCCTATTCAGTTTTGGTCATTCCGCTGCTACTTGCGGGAATTATCGTTATTGCTCTGCGCCAGCACCAGGTTACTTTGCAGCGCCGCCAGGAAAAAGGCCTGCAATGGTTAAAGAATCTCAAGTCGCTGCTGTCAAATATTCAAAAACACCGTGGGCTCAGTAACGGATACCTGCATGGAAACCACGCGGCCAGCGCCGATTTACAACAGATTCAGGGGCGAGTGAGTCAGGATCTGCGGCAAGCCTCCAGAGTGGATGTGCTGATAGAGGAAAATGAACGCTGGCAGAATATTACCCAGCATTGGGCAAGATTGGCGGGCAACTTCAAAAACCTGTCGCCGGAAAACAATCTGACGCAGCACAACAACCTGATTCAGAGTGTACTGTATCTGATCGACGACATGGCGCGCCAGTGTGATCTTATGACGCTGAGGAGTGTGAACAACAAGCCTCTGCACCTATCCTGGCGAGAGATGCTTGGTGCGGCTGAATATATTGGCCAGGCACGAGCGATCGGTACTGGGGTATCGGCTGCTCAGCACTGTGACAGCGTGTCCAGAATTCGATTGAACTATTTGTGCCAGATGATTGAGGCCAATACAGGTCGGTTGTGGCGTGAAATTGAACCCAGCGAGCACCAGCGGCGGAAAGTTTCTGATCTATTAACCTGTATCAACAGCAAGGTGATCAAAGATACACCGGAGATCAGCGCCGAAGACTTCTTCGCATTGGCTTCGGCAGCTCTGGATGGTCTCCACGAACAGTATGATGACATCATCAAGGACCAGCAATTTCAGCAACAACCCGCCTGACGCGGAACAGGGAATGCAGAGGCGTCTCTAACTCATGACCTCTTCTGCGCGAACCTTGCCAGAGGAGGTTACTATTTCTTTAAATCTTTCATCAGTACGCAGGTTGAATCAGCAGGACCCGATCATTGCGATGGACCGTTTTGAGGCACACTTTCAGCCACTCATTCATTTGGCGAGCGGACGCGTAGCGGGCTACGAGTCATTGGCCCGTCAGCGACTGGAAAGCGGCAAACTGATTTCTGCGGGAGCGATGTTTTTCAATCCCGGCATTCCAGCGGCACGTAAACTGGCATTGGACCGTCAGTTGCGTCGACAATCTTTGCGTTGCTTTAGTAACAATGTTGATGCCGGGTTTATTTCTCTCAACATATCTCCGGACTGGGTGGATATGTTGTCCGAGGAGGCGATCAGCCCGACTGTCAGCATGGTTCGGGAAAGTGGTATTGATCCATCGAGGGTGTTGGTTGAAATTACGGAGTGCAACGGACAGATTGCCAATCTGCAGCGTTTGGCACGTCAGTACCAACAGGCCGGCTTTCGCCTCGCCATTGATGACTTTGGCGCCGGAGCCTCACAGATGGATCGCCTGATTGCGTTGCAACCGGACTACATCAAGCTGGATATGGATCTGTTCCGCCGGGCTTCAAAAGGTGGAGCGGAAGCCAATGTGGTTCTGTCAATCACCGCCCTGGCACAGCGAGCGGGCAGTCGGATTATCTGCGAGGGGGTGGAGACCGAGCAGGAGCTGCATTTTGCGATTGAGTGCGGTGCGGATCTGATCCAGGGCTGGCTGTTTGACGGTGCTTTGCCGGCGCCAGTGGCAGGTGATTACTACTGTGAGCAGCTGACAGAATTGAAATCAAGCTATCTTCAACGTAAGAGCCAACATTTATCGGGCAGCTTCGAACACAATCGCAAGGTGGCGGCTCAGGTTCGCCAGCTGGGTGAAATATTTACTCACGCCGGGTGCCTTGAAACACTGACAACCGCCATTGATCTTCAGTTGATGCAACGGCTCGGCATCTTACGCTGCTACTTATGTGATAGCAGCGGGACTCAGTTATCCGGTAATCTGGAGTTTTCTCCGGGCGAGGTGGCCCGGGAAAGCCACTATTTGGGCAGCAACTGGAGTCATCGGCCTTACTTCGCCCAGTTAATCGCCATGAGGCAGATTCAACCGGATCACATTGTGGTCTCGACCCCTTACCGGGACATCAGCAGCGGCAGTTTCTGCAAAACCTACGGTATATTTGCCGGTGATGACCAAGTGTTGCTGTTTGATGTGTGGGTCAAGGACGATGTGTTGTTTCAGTTGCGCTAGGGGCATCTCAAATGCAGGGTGCCCCAACACAGTTCATTTTGCCCTATATTGAGCCGCTCCCTGTCATCCATTTCTGAGTCCGAAACTCCAAAATTGCATCCGCTGGCCACAATTGAGTGCAATGTTGCGCAAAGCTGGTGCAGAGACCCGTAAAATCCAACGAAATTCCCCTTTAATTCCCGCTTTTGGAAGTTGGCACACTGTCTGCATTATTAAAAATATGCACTGAATGTTCAGAGCAAACGATCCAGGGAGCTTATAAGGGCGAACCGTCAACGGCGATGGTTTCTCACCAGTCTCCCGCTTGGACACAAATGAGATTGAGGTAAGACAGCGGAGTCTTACCTCTCCGAGCAAAGGCGCTCATACCCAAGATGCTGATAGTCGGCGTGTTGAGTATGGGCGTTTTTTTTTGAACTTGGAAAAGAGGAAGCAACATGAATTGGTTAAAGCCGTTTAAGCGCGCGTTATCCGCGACTGTGATCAGCGCAACCTGTGTGGGAGTGAGTTTTACCGCCAGCGTTGTTCAGGCTGAAGAACTGGGGTATCCGGAAAAAGAGGAGCTTCGTTTCGGGTTTATCAAGCTGACGGACATGGCTCCCATTGCCATTGCCTATGAAAAAGGCTACTTCGAAGATGAAGGCCTGTACGTCACGATCGAAGCTCAGGCCAACTGGAAGGTATTGTTGGATGGTGTTATCGACGGTCGTCTCGATGGTGCCCATATGCTTGCCGGCCAGCCCATTGCAGCCACCATGGGCTTTGGAACCGAAGCACATATTATTACGCCGTTTTCGATGGACCTGAATGGTAACGGCATCACGGTATCCAACGATATCTGGGAACAAATGAAGCCAAATATTCCCAAGATGGACGACGGTCGCCCGGTTCACCCTATCAAAGCAGATGCTCTCAAACCGGTGGTTGAAAAATACAAGTCCGACGGTAAGCCTTTTAATATGGGTATGGTATTCCCGGTTTCCACTCACAATTATGAGCTGCGTTACTGGCTGGCCGCCGGTGGCATCCACCCCGGTTATTATGCCCCGCACAAAGGCGATACCTCCGGTCAAATCGACGCGGATGCATTGTTGTCCGTAACGCCTCCGCCACAGATGCCGGCGACTCTTGAGGCGGGAACCATCTACGGTTACTGCGTGGGTGAACCCTGGAACCAGCAGGCCGTGTTCAAGGGCATCGGCGTTCCTGTTGTTACCGACTACGAAATCTGGAAGGACAATCCGGAAAAGGTTTTTGGTATCACTGCTGAGTTCGCCAAGAAGTACCCCAATACTACCGTTCGTCTGACTCGCGCGCTGATCCGTGCCGCCAAGTGGCTGGATGAAAACAACAACTCCAACCGCCCTGAAGCCGTGAAGATTCTGTCGCAGTCCAACTATGTTGGCGCGGACTACGATGTGATCGCTAACAGTATGACCGGTACCTTTGAATACGAGAAGGGTGACAAGCGTGAAGTGCCCGACTTTAACGTGTTCTTCCGTTACAACGCGACCTATCCCTACTACTCCGACGCGATTTGGTATCTGACGCAGATGCGTCGTTGGGGTCAGATCTCTGATGATAAAAGCGACGAGTGGTATAAAGAGTTGGCGGCTAAAGTCTATCGCCCCGACATCTACAAAGCGGCGGCTGAATCTCTGGTGGACGAAGGTTTGATCAAAGCCGAAGAGTTTCCTGACTTTGCCACCGAAGATGGCTTTCGCGATCCCCAGACTCACTTTATCGACGGCATTGTTTACGATGGCACCAAGCCCAACGAGTACATCAACAAGTTTGCCATCGGTTTGAAGTCCGGCGACAAGATCTAAACGCGGAAAAAAGAAATAGGAACAGATCATGACAGCAACATCTATTGTCAGTAAGTTGAGCGACAACCAGGTGCTCTCGCCGAAGGCGAAAGACATGGTTAATAACATCACCAGGATGGCGGTCATCCCTCTGCTGGGTATCCTCGGGTTCCTGCTGTTGTGGTCTGCTGCCGCACAAAATATCGATACCTCCCTGGGCAAGTTCCCTGGCCCTGCGGCGGTGTGGGAACAGTTTGGTTCGCTCTATGAGGAGCACACCACTGAACGCGGCAAGGAAGCCGCCTTTTACGAGCGCCAGGAAAAACGCAACGCGGCACGAATGGAAAAGGATCCCGACTATGTGCCCAAAATTCGCGCCTACACGGGCAAAGAAACCTTTCTCGATCAGATCGCCACCAGTCTGGTGACGGTAATGAGTGGTTTTCTGGTTGCTGCTGCTATGGCGATTCCCCTCGGCATTGCAGTGGGGTTGAGCAAAACCCTGAACTCTGCGATCAACCCGATCGTGCAGATTTTTAAACCGGTATCACCGCTGGCGTGGTTGCCTCTGGTGACGATGGTGGTCAGTGCGCTCTATGTGTCTCCCGATCCGATGGTATCCAAGTCGTTCCTCAACTCTATGATAACGGTGACGCTGTGTTGCCTGTGGCCGATGGTGATCAACACTTCCGTGGGAGTGGCGTCCATCGACAGTGATCTGGTAAACGTCAGCCGTGTGTTGCGTCTGCCGGCAATGACCCACGTGCGCAAGATTGTATTGCCGGCATCTATTCCCATGATTTTTACCGGTATGCGATTGTCGCTGGGGGTTGCCTGGATGGTGCTGATCGCCGCGGAAATGCTGGCGCAGAATCCGGGGTTGGGCAAATTTGTCTGGGATGAATTTCAGAACGGCAGCTCCAACTCTCTGGCTCGAATTATGGCGGCGGTTCTGGTGATTGGTTTTATCGGTTTCCTGCTTGACCGGGGCATGTTGCAGCTGCAGCGCTATGTTTCCTGGGACAAGAGCAGCGCTGACCGCTAATTGTGCATCTTAACCTGACCCATTTGAATCAAGGAATTAAAGGAGAATCAACATGAGTGTATTGCTGGATATCAGTCACATCGACATGGTGTTTCCCACACCAAAAGGACCCTTCACCGCGCTGAGTGATGTGAGCCTAAAAATCAAAAAAGGTGAATTTGTTTCTCTGATTGGCCACTCCGGCTGTGGCAAGTCTACAGTGTTGAACGTTGTGGCCGGTCTTTACCAGGCGACCAACGGCGGCGTGTTGCTAAACGACAAGGAGGTGACGGAGCCGGGGCCGGAGCGGGCTGTGGTATTTCAAAATCATTCGCTATTGCCTTGGTTGACTGCGTACCAAAATGTTGAGTTGGCAGTCGATCAGGTGTTCGGCAAAAACAAAAGCAAGGCCGAGAAAAAGGAATGGATTGAACACAATCTGCAATTGGTGCACATGGACCACGCCATGTACAAGCGCCCTGATGAAATTTCCGGCGGTATGAAGCAGCGTGTCGGTATTGCTCGTGCACTGGCCATGCAGCCTGAGATTTTGCTGATGGATGAGCCTTTTGGTGCTCTGGATGCATTGACTCGTGCGCATATGCAGGATTCGTTGATGGAGATCCAGGCGGAGTTGAATAATACCGTCATTATGATCACACACGATGTGGACGAGGCCGTACTGTTGTCTGATCGCATTGTAATGATGACCAATGGCCCGGCCGCGACCGTGGGTGAAATTCTCGATATCAATCTGGAAAGACCTCGTGATCGCCTGGCACTGGCGGAGGATGCCGAGTATACGCATCTGCGTTCTGAGGTACTGAAGTTCCTGTACGAGAAGCAGCGTAAGGTGGAGCCCATGACCCAGAAGAAGGCGACCGCTACCGCAAACGAAAGCAAGAGTGAGGCTGCATAAGTCTTGAAATTTGTAGATATGTGAATGCTTAAAGCTGGCCCGGAAGTTGCTCAATGAAAGGTAGTTCATAAAGTAGGTTTGAGGTAACTCCCGAAGGAGTGACACAGCAGCAAGCTGGCAAAGGTTCTAAATAAATCAGGTCTGAAACAAAAATATCAAATCGGACCAAAAATAGGCGGAAATGCCAGTCAAAAGCGCCGGGAATAGACAGACACAGATTTTTAATTTAGGAAAAGTTAGGAGATAACCATGAAATCACTGAAGAAAAACCTGCTGGCCAGTGCCGTCGCTATCGCCGCAACGGCATCTGCTATGCCTTCATTTGCTGCAGACACTATCGCAGGCGCCCTGAAAGAGGGCGATGTCACTTTGAGTTTGCGCATGCGTGCGGAACAGGTAGACGTTGATGGTGGCGATAAGGTCGATTTGACTTCGCTCAAGACTCGCCTGACCTATAAAAGTGCTGCCTATCAGGGTGTCAGTGCGTTGATCGAGATGGACGATACGACTCATATTTCTGATTTCGAGGGTGGGGTGGCCGACCCCGAAGGTACTGAGGTTAATCAGGCTTATCTGGCCTATAAGTTTGGTGAGACGACGGTGAAGTATGGTCGTCAGCGGATCTTGTTGGATAACCAGCGTTTTATCGGTGGTGTGGGATTTCGTCAGAATGAGCAGACTTACGATGGTGTGAGTATCACGAACAAGAGTCTGCCGGATACGACGATCTTTTTCGCCAACATTAACAATGTGAATCGCATCTTCGGTGAAGACAGTGCGATTGGTGATCACGAGAATGACACCTATCTTTTGAATGTTAAGTATACGGGTCTGTCGGCAGGTACTTTGACGGGTTATGCGTATTTGATTGATAACGAGAATGCGCTGCACTATTCGTCGGATACTTATGGTCTGCGTTTTGCCGGTAAGAGTGGTGATTTCGGTTATGCATTGGAGTACGCGACTCAGTCTGATGGCGGTGATAACCCTAACAGCTATGATGCAGATTATGTGTTTGCCGAGGCTTCTTATAAGCTGGGTGGTGTCACTCTGAAGGGTGGTTATGAGTTGTTGGGTGCTGATGGTACTGACGGTCAGTTTAGTACTCCGTTGGCAACACTGCATAAGTTCCAGGGTTGGAATGATAAGTTCTTGGGTGGCGGTACCGGCAATATCACGGGTGGCATCGAGGATTTGTACGTGTCGGCTTCCACCAAATTGGCTGGTGTGAAGTTGAGTGTGGTTTATCACAGTCTTGCGTCCGATGATTCCGATGCGTCTGGTATGGATGATTTGGGTAGCGAAATTGGCTTTGTGGTTGCCAAGAAATTTGGTCCTGTTGGTTTGAGTCTGAAGTATTCCGATTATTCCGCGGATGATTTCAGTGTGGATACCGATAAGTTGTGGTTGACCGCTTCTGCCAAGTTTTAAGCTTTAAACCCTAAAGAAATGGAACTCGGGCGTTGTCGGCAAGGTGCCATAACCGGAAGTTCATAATCCTGGTTCAGGGCACCATGGGCCTTCGATGATGTCCGCAACGGCCGCACGACGTAGGGTGGATTAGAAGCGCTTTGCGCTTCGTAATCCACCGATCCTCCGAAGGTTTAAATTGGCGGCGGCCGTGTATAAATCACCTGTTGCAGGCACATTCAAGGGTGTTAAAAACCGGGCCGAAGCCAACGAACATCTCCGGAAGAACCGGCGGATTACGGCGCAAGCGCCTAATCCGCCCTACGCATAAACAACGCCGTCAGAGTACCAATCCTGCGAATTTCTAAGACCGGTTATGGCACTTTGCTGCCATTTCATATCGAGCTTAGGAATCAAGACACTAGAGTCTCCCCCCAGGTTCTGGTATAAGCTTACTCCCTTGCAGTCCCCCGCAATAACGCCGCTTTTGGCTCAAATAATCAGCAGGGGAATTCGTCTTTTGCACAGTTAGGATGTTTTATGACCACCGAGGTGACCTCTCAGGACGCCACTGAACAGATTTCCCTGAAGACTTACGCGGAAAAGGCCTATCTGGACTATTCCATGTACGTGATTCTGGATCGGGCCCTGCCCAATATCGGCGATGGCCTGAAGCCGGTGCAGCGGCGTATTGTCTACGCCATGAGCGAATTGGGACTCAGTGCGACGGCCAAGTTCAAGAAGTCCGCCCGTACCGTGGGTGATGTGATCGGTAAGTTCCATCCCCATGGTGATTCTGCTGCCTATGAGGCAATGGTGCTGATGGCGCAGTCGTTTTCCTATCGCTATCCGTTGGTGGACGGGCAGGGTAACTGGGGTTCTCCGGATGATCCCAAGTCGTTTGCGGCGATGCGGTACACCGAATCCCGATTGACGAAGTACAGTCAGGCGCTGCTCTCGGAGCTGGGTCAGGGCACGGTTGACTGGGTGCCGAACTTTGATGGCACCATGGACGAGCCTTCGGTTTTGCCCTCCAGGGTTCCCAATGTATTGCTCAATGGCACCACAGGTATCGCAGTGGGTATGGCGACGGATATCCCGCCGCATAACCTGCGAGAGGTGGTGAATGCCACGGTTCATATGCTGGAAAACCCGGCTGCCACGGTGGCGGATCTGGTGGAGTTTATCCCCGGTCCTGATATGCCGACCGAGGCGGAGATTATTACGCCCAAGGCGGATCTGCAGAAACTATACGAAACCGGGCGCGGCAGTGTGCGAATGCGGGCGCTGTGGTCCACGGATGGGGGTGACGTAGTGGTCACCGCATTGCCGCACCAGGTCAGTGGCGCCAAGGTGCTGGAGCAGATCGCGGCTCAGATGCAGGCTAAGAAGTTGCCGATGGTGGCGGATTTGCGCGATGAGTCGGATCATGAGAATCCGACCCGTCTGGTGATTGTGCCGCGCTCCAATCGTATTGATATCGATGCGATGATGAATCATTTGTTTGCCACCACGGATCTGGAGCGTACCTACCGGGTCAATTTGAATATGATCGGCATTGACGGTCTGCCTCAGGTGAAGTCGCTCGATAAGATCCTGACGGAGTGGCTCAGCTTCCGTATGGTTACGGTGCGTCGGCGTTTGCAGTATCGTCTGACCAAGGTTGAGGAGCGTCTGGAGCGCCTGGCGGCGTTGATGATCGTGTTCCTGAATGTGGATGAAGTGATTCATATCATCCGCAATGAGGAGTATCCCAAGCCGGTTTTGATCAAGCGCTTTGATCTGACCGAGATGCAGGCGGAGTATATTCTCGATACCAAATTGCGTCAGTTGGCGCGACTGGAGGAGATGAAAATCCGTGAGGAGCAGGAGGCTCTGGAGAAGGAACGCGAGAACCTGAAGCAGACTCTGGATTCCGCCCGTCGTCTGAAAACGCTGGTGAAGAAGGAGCTATTGGCCGCTGCGGAGGAGTTCGGTGATGAGCGCCGTTCTCCCATTGTCAGTCGCGCAGAGGCTCAGGCATTTAGCGAGAGCGATCTTCTGGGCAGTGATCCGGTCACGGTGGTGATTTCCGAGAAGGGCTGGATTCGCGCCGCCAAGGGGCATGATATTGACCCGACGGCACTGAATTATAAATCCGGTGACAGCTACAAATTGTCTGCACAGGGCAAGTCGAATCAAAATGTGATTCTGCTCGATTCTACCGGCCGCAGTTACGCCTTGGGGGCACATACTCTGCCGTCGGCGCGGGGGCAGGGGGAGCCGGTCAGTGGCCGCCTTAACTTGCCCAGTGGTTCCACGCCCGAGGGAGCATTGATGGGGCCGGATGACCAGAAGGTGTTGTTGGCTTCGGATGCCGGTTACGGTTTTGTGGGTAATCTGGGTGACCTCTACAGTAAAAACAAGTCCGGCAAAGCGGCGCTTACGCTGCCCAAAGGGGGCCGGGTGCTCAAGCCGTTAATGGTGAAGGACGCCACTACGGATCTGCTGGCGGCGATCAGCAGCGAGGGGCGCTTGTTGGTGTTCCCTGTCAGTGAATTGCCGGAGTTGGCCCGCGGTAAGGGCAATAAGATCATGAATATTCCTTCCGCCAGAGTTCAGGCCCGTGAGGAGTATGTGGTCGCCCTGGAGGTGATCAGTGTTGGCGAGCAGTTGGTAGTGTTCTCCGGTAAGCGTCATCTGACTCTGAAAATCACCGATCTTGACCACTATATGGGGGAACGTGGGCGACGGGGCAATAAACTGCCAAGGGGATTCCAGAAGGTGGACGGCGCGGAAATCAAAGCCTGATTTATCCACACTTCCCGAATGGCTTAAACGGTTAATGTCAGATTTGCTCGACAGTTAGAAATCCGAAGGGACGAAATTAGAACATTCGTCCCTTATTTTTTGGGTGATTTTTATTCAGTTGTGTGGTTATACTGGTCGTTCGGAGCGTCAACGGACTTCGTTTGATCGGCACCACCAGGCAAAAAAAGTTGTACAGACCTGCTGCAATAGCAAATTGGTAAACGCGAAAAGCGGTTATAACAAAAACGCGAAAAAAAACGAGCGACCAATGAATCCGGGAATAACTGATAAACCAGAAAGTTCGGATCAGCAGCAACATAATCAAAAATCTGCAGGCCTGGGAGGAGAGCGAATTGGCGTACGCACGCCATTTCGGTGTCGCATCAGTATTCTTCACGAAGCCATTGGCAAGGTGGAAACCACTACACGGGATATCTCCGACGGCGGTGTGTACCTGTTGTTTAACCGTAATCCGGCGCCCTCGGTGGGCGAGGTGTTACAGGCACAGGTATTGGACTTGCCAGGCGGTGATGGCCCTCTTTTACAGCTGCAGGTGGTGCGTTCCGACCCCGAGGGACTGGGCTTAAAATTTATATAAGAAAATAAGTTCAGGTTTCACGGCAGGAAGAAACTCTTGAAAAGCGTTAAGAGCCTTAAACTCTGGCCTATAGGGCTGGCGTTGTGGTGCTGTGCGTGCCAGGTGTGGGGCACGGAACAGAAAACGCCACAGCAGGTCCAGTACTTGGTCTATGGTGCGGAAAATCCGCCCTACCAATTTTCCAATCCGCAGCTCAAAGAGCTGGGGCTTGCGACGGTGGGTATTGTCTGTCGCCTGGCGGAAGAAATCGCCCGGGAGGCCGGCTTTCAGATTCTTTCTCTGGAAGAACCGGCCCGGCGCCTCAAGCGCAGTATTGCCAGCAAACGCTATCAGCGTTGGATCAGCTATGGTCAACGCGCCTGGGAAAACGACCCGGCTTGGCAAGATCACCATTTTTCCAAAATCAATCTGTTCAGTTTTCAACCGGGCGTGGTGACCAGAGCGGATCGCCGCCTGGAAATTCGTTCTTTGGACGATGTGGCTGATAAAGTTGTGGTGTTGATTCGTGGCTTCGATTACGGTCCGGTGTTGTCCCAGTTGCAAAAGCTCGGTACCCGGCTGGAGTATGCAGAAGACTCCTATGATGCTCTCAGTATGTTGGAAATGGGGCGCGCAGATGTGTATCTGGAGGATCTGCGGCGGGCGCGATTCGTAGCTCGCGCCCGCCAGTTAGAGGCTTCCATGGCGGCTGATAATGCATTCAATTTTGCGGTGTTGGCGCTGCCGGCACGTGAGGTGGCCATGGTTATGTCTGGTGATATGCCGTCTGAATATGTGATGGCAATGAATCGCGCGCTGGAACGGCTGGAATCCGATGGTCGGCTGCAGCAGATCGTGAATAGTTATTAGAATCCCAATAAAATAAGATAGACATCCGTTCCGAGGATCAGGATGTTATGTCGTCTGCGCCAGTATCAGCTTCGCTCAAACTGTTCGTTTTTTTGTGTTGTTGGCAATTGCTTCTCTCGCCATACGCAGAGGCGGCAGTGGTCTTGCAATATCACCATATCGACGACCATTCCCCCCGCAGTACGTCCACATCTCCCGCATTGTTTCGGCAGCATCTCGAACACATTCAGCAGCAGGGATTCAAGGTGGTGCCATTGCCACAGCTGGTAGCGAGCTTAAAGGCAGGCGAAGCGCTGCCTGATCGCACTCTGGCAATCACCTTCGATGATGGGTATCTCAGTGTCTTCACGGAAGCGTTTCCGCTGCTGCGAGAGCGGCGTTGGCCATTTACGGTATTTGTGAATACCAAACCCATTGACGAAGGATGGAATCAATTTGTCAGCTGGGATCAGTTGCGTGAAATGGCAAAACATGGCGCCAGTATTGCCAATCACACGGTTACCCATGACCACCTGGTTCGTCGTCGCCCGGACGAGTCAGAGGAACACTGGCAAGATCGGGTGTGGCAGGATGTGTATCAGGCGGAACAACGCATCACTCAAGAAACCGGTCAGGCTCATCGCCTGTTGGCTTATCCCTATGGTGAGTATGATCCCGAATTGCTACAGCTGTTGAACGGCAAGCGGTTCACCGCCTTTGGCCAGCATTCAGGGGCTCTGCCATCGTCCGCTGGCTGGCAGTCACAGCAAGCACTGCCCAGATTTCCCATGGGCGGTGACTACGGCACTCTCGATGACTTTCGTTTGAAAGTGGCGACCCTGCCGCTGCCACTGGTGGGCGTGAGCCAGTACGATATTGTGAGGGGCAAGTGGCGGGGCGAGGAACACCCTCTTATTCACCCGAATGCCGAGGGGGAGTTGATGGCCCCCCGTTTGCGCCTGACGCTGGCGGACGCCTCCGTGGCGACGCGGCTGACCTGTTTTGTCAGTGGCCAGGGCAAGGCGTTGATGAACAGGCGAGAGACGACTGTCGAGGTCACCAGTGCCAGGCCGCTGTCACCAGGCAGGCAGCGTTTTAACTGCACCGCACCCGCAGGGAAGGGGCGTTTCTACTGGTTCTCTCGGCCTTTCGTCAGCACGGATGCGGAAGGAAACTGGCTGCCGGAGTAGTACTTCGGCAGCAGATATGAGGGCTAAATTCTCTTTGCAATGACCCGAATGCACCTATACTTGCATCAGGTAGAAGGGTATCAAGTGACGTCTATGGATAACATCAAAAGGATCTCGATAGATCAGCTCAAGGTGGGGATGTACATTGCCGAGCTCAACGATGAATGGGCCACAGAATCCAATCTCAGAGCCGAAGGGCTGGTCAGCCGCCAGGATACCGTGGACAACATCAGGGCCATGGGTATCCGCCAGATTTACATTGATGTCGAAAAGGGCGCCGATTGTGCTGGCGGGGAGCCGGTCTCCGAGCTGCATCGCCGCAGCGGTGAGCAGTTGCGCTCCACCACGGGTGATCCGCTTGAGGCCCGAGTGCCTTTCGAGCAAGAACGTAAACAGGCCCAGGCGGTGCGGGAAAAGGCCCTGTCTCTGGTGAGTGATGTGATGCAGGACGTCAAGATGGGGCGCTCCTTTGACCGTGGAGCGGTCAACGCCATTACTGAAGAAATCAATCACTCTCTGATCAACAATCAAAACGCCCTCAGCAGTTTGATGCGCATGCGGCACAAGGATCAGTACCTATTGGAGCATTCCATGAATGTCGCGGTGTTGATGGGTGTGCTCGCGCGTTCCATGAACATTGCCGGTGAGGAATTGCACCAGTTGGTGTTTGGTGCATTTGTGCACGATATCGGCAAGATGCGTGTGGATCAGAATATCCTCCACAAGCCCGGTCGTCTGGAGGCGGAAGAGTGGGCGGAGATGCAGCGGCATGTGGAGTATGGTGTCGAAGCCTTGAAGGAGGTTGAACAAATTCCCCCCATCGCAATGGACATCTGTTCTCAGCACCATGAGCGCCTGGATGGCAGCGGCTATCCCTACGGTCTGTCACAGGAGCAGATCAGTCGCCACGGACGTATGGCTTCCGTGGTGGATGTCTACGATGCGATCACTGCCGAACGTGTTTATCACTCCGGCATGGAGCCCACCACTGCGTTGAAAAAGATGCTGGAGTGGGGCGGAGACCACCTTGATCGCGATCTGGTCTACCAGCTGATTCGTTGCATCAGTGTCTATCCGGCCGGAGCGCTGGTGCAACTCAAGAGCGGTGTGGTGGCCGTGGTGCAAGAGGTCAACAGGCGCAAGCCGACCCGACCGGTAGTGAGGCTGGTGTTTGATCCCAAGCGCAGTGTCAAACTCGCCGGGCAGGTGGTGGATCTGATGAAGGAGGATCGGCTCGGCGAGATCAAAGGGGCGGTGTCTCCCAATAAATTCGGGCTTAAACCGGAAGACTATTTATAACGCACAAGCGGCTCACAGCGCCGGATCGGATTCGCCATTGTGTTGGCCTGATGGCAGATCCTTTTTCTTTACGCTCGCTGCAGTGTTTGAATCAACAGCAGCGCGCGTTATTGGCAAGTCGTCGTACTGTTGCAGGCGGTTAAAACGGATAATGCTCTGCAGTTCTTCGATATAAATCAGTCCTTTGGCAGAGTACTTCTCCAATCCTCGGACCAGCTGCAGACTATCCAATGCGGTTCCCGCTTGCTGCCGTTGCTCCGCCCTGAGCAGGCGAACCTGTTCGTAGGCCGGGTGGGAGTTAATGTTCAGCAAGTAGGCGCCGACGGCGTCATCAATGCTGTGGTAGCGCGCGACCTCGTGGGTGGCGCCTGGAGTGCGGCGGCCGGGTACCATGCCGCAGCCGGCACTAAAGCACCATTGACCAAAATAGTTATTGCCTTGCTTGGCAAAGCGGGAGCGGCCCCAGGCGGATTCCATTGCCGATTGTGCCAGCGCCATGGACGGTGGAATTTCGTCAACGCGCAGCAACAGGGCATCGATCAGTTCCGGATTGACCTTATCGGGTGAGGTTTTGCTGATTCGATACTTTACGGCCAGCCGGGAAATATCGTTGATCAGATCCGCTTCCAGAGATTCGCCCAGCTTCAACTGATTGCGAGAGTCCAACAGTTGTTGACGCTCAGACCGTGTCTCCCGGTTTTGGCGCTTGATCGCGGGCAGCAAATGTCCATAAAAGCGTTTTTTTACCACGCGAATATCTTCTCTGACCACTGGGGGTGGCGGGGTTGCGACAACAGGCTTGGGTGGCTCGGGTCTGGGCCAGTGAGCCAGATACAGGGACCAGGGGATGCAGAGCAGACAAAAAAGGACCAGCAGCAATCCTGGAAGCGTTCCAGGGGCCGGCGCTACGGCCGAATTATCAGGTGGTGACATAGGGCGTCTCAGATATCCAGCTGTCGGCGCAGCTCTGCCATGCGTTCGGCATTTTCTTCTTTGGTCAGCGGTGTTTCGGAATGTTGGGGCAGACGTTGGATCTCGGGCGCCGGCAACTGCTCTCCTTCCACAACTCGTTGACACAGCTGCTGGTAGTGATCGCGAAAGACGGGAAAGGTCAATCGCTCGGGATTGTTACCCAGAAAATACCAGTCGCTGGCGCGACCGGCGTGATAGACGGCAGCATGGCTCCAATGGTGTTGTGCCTTGGGCGAGGGGGCCTGGCAGGCTTCCAGGTAGGCGCTGTGCACATCGGGAAGGCCGTGCATTTGCGGAGTACCCTGGCAGAAGCCAATCATCTTGTGCAGCGTGGGCAAATATTCCGAATCCTCGATCGCTTTTTTGGCGCCGCGCAAAATGGCCTCCGGCGCAAATCTCTGCAGCGATTCCACCCACAGGCGTTTCGCCTGATTGACCGTGGAGACATCGCCAAAAGCGCTGTGGTACTGATTATGGTAATTGATGCGAAACAGGGCGAATACCTGATTGATGGCATCAATGAGTTCGGGGCTGGGGGCCGATGGTCTTTGTTTGTGACCCTCCGAGGGCTGGCCCTCAGAAGGCCCAGCTGCGGTCGTTGAGGTCTTCGGCGAGGGATCTGTCCCGGGTGCGACCTGTTGAGTGACCTGTTGCAGCAGCTGGTTGCTGTCCTTCATTACCTTTACCCTGAGTGGTTCCGACCGGGGTCAGCGCATGTCGCTTGGCCCAGTGGTATTTAACATGTTGCAGAAACTTGGTGTTCCAGGAGGCGTACACCTGATTGCTGTCGCGCCAGAAGATCACAAACTCCGGCAACAGCTGACGGGCGAATTTCAGATCGATATTGGCCATGCGTAAAATATCGTAGACATCGTCGCCCGGTTGCCAGTTGTCTGGAATCCGTCGCGGTTCGCTGTCGTGTTCCAATGCCGCGGTGTATCTCGCCCACTGACGTCGCACGTGTTGAATAAATTTGCTGTTCCAGGTGCGTGAGCGCTCCCCTCTCTCCGTCCAATAGAGCACAAACTCGGGAATGGCATCCTCGACAAACTGGGCATTGATGCCCGCGTGGCGGCAGAGTACATCCAGTGCATCGCCGCTTGGGCGCCACTGGTTGTGCATGGAAATCTCTTGATCCTTCTGGGTTGTAAATGTTTCCCGCTTGCGCCACTGATTGACCACGTGCTTGTGAAATTTTGAGCCCCAGGAGCGCTGTGCTTCTCCGCTTTCACGCCAAAAGGTCACGAATTCCGGTACCT
The DNA here is from genome assembly GCF_011683955.1 of Pseudomaricurvus alkylphenolicus. Lineage (GTDB taxonomy): Bacteria > Pseudomonadota > Gammaproteobacteria > Pseudomonadales > Cellvibrionaceae > Pseudomaricurvus > Pseudomaricurvus alkylphenolicus. The sequence goes on along the minus strand of NZ_JAAQPI010000003.1, from coordinate 364,385 downwards.
GTTCGCGCATGTATTGTTCGGGAATATTGTGCTGCGCGATGCGCGCCAGGGTTTCCTGGGAGGGCTGCCAATTGGGTGCAATCGGGGTTGCGCCTATCGCATTTAACGCCGTGGGGGCAGTTACCGGCGTGGTCGCCGGTGGTGCTGTAGGGCGGCGTACGCCGCTGACAATGACCGGTTCAGCCTCGGAGGCGGGCTCGTTAAAGGCGAAGATCAGCTGCTGGCACTGGCTGAATGGCGCGGATTTCAACAAGAGGATGCCTTTTGCTCTCATGCTTTGGCTGATGCGCTGGATATCGTGATCATTCCAGAATGGCAGAGAGGCGTGCAGCTGCCCGTCATTGAGCTCAAACCAATGGTAGCCCTGACTGGCCACCGGATGCAGCGGGCGGGTCAATTCATCCAGAACGCTGAGCATGGTTGCCTCCTCCAGGCCAATGGTGGCGGCCAGAGAGGGAGAGACCAGTATCGGTCGTTCCGGAATGAGGGACGAAGTCATGGGGCGGACTGTAGCATTTTTCCGTCCATAAGTCGCTATAGAATGACGCAGCAGCCTGCATGTAACATATCGTTCTCAGAACAACTCAGCTCCCGGAGATCACCGCCTTGGCCAAAAACAAAACTGCCTATGTTTGCAACGAATGTGGCTCTGATTACAGCAAATGGCAGGGCCAATGCAGTGATTGCGGCACCTGGAACAGTCTCACGGAAGTTAAGCTCGGGCCCACCCCCTCCAATCGCGGAGAAAAATTCAGCGGCTACGCCGGTAATGCCGGGGCTGACACAGATGTACAAACCCTGGCGCAGATCGACCTGCAGGCGCTGCCGAGATTTTCCTCGGGAGCGGGCGAGTTTGATCGCGTGCTCGGGGGCGGGCTGGTACCCGGGTCTGTCGTGTTGATCGGCGGCAATCCCGGTGCCGGTAAATCGACATTGCTGCTGCAGACCATGTGTTATCTGGCCGGCACGATGGAAGCGCTCTACTGTACCGGGGAAGAATCCCTGCAACAGGTGGCCATGCGGGCCCAACGGCTGAATCTCCCCACGGATAAACTCAAAACCCTGTCCGAAACCAGTGTAGAGGCGCTGGTGGCTACGGCCCAGAAGCTGAAGCCCAAAGTGATGGTCGTGGACTCCATTCAAGTGATGCACATGGCGGATATTCAGTCTGCGCCAGGTTCGGTGTCGCAGGTGCGGGAAAGTGCCGCTTACCTCACCCGTTTCGCCAAACAAACCGGTACGGTACTGATGCTGGTAGGGCACGTTACCAAAGATGGCAGCCTGGCGGGCCCCAAGGTTCTGGAGCATATGATTGACTGTTCCATTCTGCTTGATGGCGGCCATGACTCGCGTTTTCGCACACTGCGCGGAAATAAAAACCGCTTTGGTGCGGTAAATGAACTCGGCGTGTTTGCCATGACTGAACAGGGGCTGCGGGAAGTCAGCAATCCATCCGCAATCTTTTTGCAGCGAGCCGACGAGATTTCCGCCGGCTCGGTGGTGATGGTGGTGTGGGAGGGCACTCGGCCACTGCTGGTTGAGATTCAGGCACTGGTGGATGACAGCCACGTCGGTAATCCCCGCCGGGTGGCCGTTGGTTTGGATCAAAACCGGCTCAGTATGCTACTGGCGGTTTTGCATCGTCACGGCGGTGTATTGATCGGAGATCAGGATGTGTTTGTCAATGTCGTGGGTGGTGTCAAAGTCATGGAAACCAGCGCTGACCTGGCGCTGCTACTGGCGGTGGTTTCCAGCTTTCGCGATCGTCCCCTGGGTTATGACCTGATGGTGTTTGGCGAGGTGGGCCTGTCGGGAGAAATTCGCCCTGTCCCAAGTGGCCAGGAGCGTCTGCGGGAAGCGGCCAAGCACGGTTTCAAACGGGCTATTGTTCCGGCAGGTAATGCGCCGCGTGAGCCCGTGGAGGGCATCAAAATCGTTGCCGTGAAGACCTTGCAGGAGGCCCTGGCGGCGATTGAATAAACCCCTCTGCAGTAAGCTCGCGCGAATCAGTCTTCGTCGCTGATGGGCGACATGAGTTCGTTGAGTTCTCGTTCCGAGGCACGCGGGTCGCCCAAATTCAGCTCCACCAGGCGCCGCAGGTGGCTGATGCTTTCCACATCAATACCCTGGCAGGCAAAGGCCAAATGGCCCTCCTGCTGACGTACCAGTTTCACCTTCATACGAATCTCTGTCTGGTCAGCCAGACGGATAGTGGCCGTGGCCATGTGGTGTGGGTCTACAGCACACTTTTCCGGCTCGGCGATCAGCAGTCCTTTCAGTGACAGGTCAATCAGGCGGCACTGCCAGGAATGTTGCTGTTGGCGCAGCTCCGTCCAGGCATTAAACGGCACGCGGCTGAAACGGCGTCTCTCCTGTGATTGGGTCATAGCATCTGTCGTCGCACAGTGGATACTGCCCCATTGTAGAGGCAGATGACTGTTGTCACCAGCTTTCAGGGCTCCACCTTGGCTCAGAAATTGAGCGATTATGTCCAAATTGGTGGTTTTTTAGCAGGAATTTGGATAAATACGCTCACGTCTGCTTGACTAAAAGCAACGCCGGACTTAGTCTGCCCGCCGTTATTCAAGGTGCCTTGAGGTTACTGGCGCTCCTTTTCAGGAGCATTTAGGTGACTCAAGGGTAAACGGGAAGAGTGGTGAGTCTCTTGGCCGATGTCCTGCCCGGACACGGATCAGGCCAACTTGGGAACCCAAAACGGTTCCGGACAAAACCAACGCTGCCCCCGCAACGGTAATTCGCCTCTTGGTTAAAACCCTGTTGGGTAAAAACCTTAAGGCGATAAGCCCGATACCGGCCTCGAGTAATGGCGCGTTACCGCGCGCTTAACGATGAAGCGGAGGGCTTTATCGGTAGGAATTCTGCGAAGGCCGTTTGTCCGGTGCTTCCTCCCTGCTTGCTGTCCCTCCCTCAATCCAATATTCAGGTTGAGGAGAAACCCCTGTGAAACCATCAAATGTACTACCTCTGGCCGCCGCGATTGGTCTGGCCTCTGCGACGCACGCCGTTCAGGCCGCCCCTGCCGCCGTTGACGAAACCATGATTGTAACCGCCAACCGGGTTGAAACCCCGATTACCGATGTCTTGGCCCCTGTCAGTGTGATTACGGCTGCCGATATCGAGGCGCTGCAGATCACCAACATGAACGAAGTCTTGTCACGCATGACGGGCGTGGATACCACTACCAGCGGCGGGCCTGGTTCCAACAACAGTATTTATATTCGCGGTGGCAATACGGTTCATACCCTGGTACTGATCGACGGTGTCCGCGTGAATTCCGCGACCTTGGGGCAGACTCAGATTGAGTTGCTGGACCTGTCCAATGTGGAGCGCGTGGAATTGGTTCGTGGGCCTGCATCGGCGCTCTACGGTGCTGATGCTGTCGCTGGGGTTTTACAGGTATTCACCAAAAAACAGCAAGCGGATACGCTGACTCTGAAGGCGGAATTCGGCAGTCAGGAATGGAGTCGTACCGGTTTTCGCGCCGGGTTTGGTAACGACGATACCCATCTGACCCTGGGGGCTACCCACGAAGCCATGAACGGTTTTGATCGTCGCGAGACAGATACCTTCGGCAATGACGATGACGACAATTACCGCAATACTCAATTTAATGCCAGCTTCACCCATAACTGGACCCAAAACCACACCTTTCGTGCGACCTATATGCTCAACGAGGGTCATAGCGAAATCGACAGCATTTGCCGAAACGGTTCGTTTGCACAAGTGGCGTGCCTTCCTTTCGCCGACACTCGCCAAGAGGTTCTGAATCTGGAGGAGCTGTGGCAAGTCAATGACAGTCTGCGCTTGCAGGCGCAGATCGCCCGTACCATTGATGAAACCGACAATGGGGATGACCTGGTGACCGGTGAAGAGGTGTCCGGCAGCGACTCAGCGTTCGAAACCACCAAAGACACTTACGCCGTTCAAGCCCACTGGAACCTCAATGAAAAAGTGGCACTGACTGCCGGCGGTGAGTATTACAACGATGAAGTGGAGTCGACCAACGCCTATCTCGATGACGAGCGCGATAACGTTGCCTGGTTTGTGCAGGGGCAGTTCGATCTGGGCAACCACAATATTCAACTGGGTTTGCGTAACGACGACAACGAAGCCTATGGTTCTCACACCACACAGACATTGGCTTGGGGTTACCGTCTGAACGACCAATTGCGACTGATCGCGAGCTGGGGTACTGCATTCCGTGCGCCGACCTTTAATGATCTCTATTGGCCGGAAAATCCGTTCGGAGTGGGTAATCCCGATCTGGATCCCGAGGAAAGCGAAAACTCAGAACTGGCTTTGAAATTCGCGCAAGGTCCGCATCGCGCCAATCTGGCGGTGTACCGCAACCGTGTGGATGGCATGATCAACTGGGCTCCGGTGATTCCTTTCGATTTCGGCGGTCAGTGGACGCCATCCAATCTGGATGACGTGCTGGTGGAAGGTTTTGAAGTGGATTACGCCTTTAGCCAGGGTGCCTGGTCGGCCTCGGTTAACTACGCCTGGACCGACGCGGTGGATCTGGCAATCGACGACCCATTACCCAATCGTCCCCGCAAAACTTTTAATGCCGATATCGATTACGGATTTGGCAATTGGCAGGTAGGGGCGGGACTGCGCCTGCGGGGTGATCGGACAACCCGTGACTGGCAAACCCCAACTCTGCCCGGCTTCGGTGTACTGGACCTGCGCGCCAACTACCGCTTTAGCGAAACACTGCGCATTGATGCCAGCCTGACTAACGTGCTCGATAAGGAATACACCCAGCACGTAGGTTACAACGAGCAGGGTCGCGGTTTTAAAGTTGGGGTTTCTTACAGTCTTTAATTCAATGTGATGCAAAGAATCCTTCCCCGACATTGCCTGCTCGCGCTGCTGGTGTTCTTGCCAGTGGCGTGTGTGTTCGGGTTGATGATCGGCCCGGAATGGATTCTGCCCTTCAGTTTCGGTAATGATCACGCGGTGATATCCAACCGCATGATCATCGAACAAATTCGTCTGCCGAGAACACTGCTCGCCGCGATTATTGGCGCCGCTCTGGCAGTATCCGGTGTGGTGATGCAGGGCCTGTTTCGCAACCCTCTGGCAGACCCATCGCTGATCGGGGTGTCATCCGGTGCCTCTGCAGGGGCCAGTTTTGTGATTGTGCTGGCCAGCGGTTGGTTGGGCAGCCAGGCTCTGCTGGGTGTTTCACTGATTGCGCTGGGGGCGTTTCTCGGGGCAATGGCGGCCACACTGGTGGTGTACCGTTTGGCTGCCAGCGACACCGGCACCTCTGTTGCCACTATGCTATTGGCCGGCATCGCCATCAGCGCTATGGCCGGCGCATTGAACAGCTTTCTGAGTTTTATCGCCGACAACCATATGCTGCGTCAGATCAGTCTGTGGCAAATGGGCTCGCTCAGTGGTGCCACCTGGACCAAAACCGGCTTTGCGGCCCTGGCTGTGGGTGCGATGTTGATTCTGTTTCCGCGTTACAGTCAGGCGCTAAATGCGTTATTGCTGGGGGAATCCGAGGCGCGGCACCTGGGGGTGGATGTTGACCGTATCAAAATGCACATCATTGTTCTGGTGGCGTTGACGGTGGGTGTTGCCGTTGCTCTTTCCGGTACTATCGCGTTTGTGGGGCTGATAACGCCTCACATGGTACGGCTGCTGATCGGTCCTGATCACCGTCACCTGATTCCCTGTTCAGCCCTGGCGGGAGCCATTCTGTTGATCCTGGCCGATGCCTTTTCCCGCTATCTGTTAGCGCCGGGAGAATTACCCATCGGTGTGGTGACGGCGCTGTTGGGAGCCCCCTTTTTCCTGTCTCTGCTGCGTCGCCAGGGCGGCAGTACGGGGGCCATGTGATGCTGCGATTAAACAACATTCAATTGCGCTTCGGTTCTGTACCGATCCTTCAGGACATTGACCTGCACTTGCAGGCGGGTGAGGTGGTCGCCGTCCTCGGTCCCAATGGCGCCGGCAAGTCCTCTTTGCTGAAAGTTGCCAGCGGAGAGTTATTGCCCGTCGACGGTGACGCACAGTTTAATGGCGACCCGTTGCGCTCATTACCGGTACAGCTGAAAGCGCGCCATATGGCAGTGTTGCCGCAGTTATCGTTGCTTAATTTCCCTTTTCAGGTCGACGAAGTGGTGTTGCTGGGACGTACGCCCCACGATACCGGAATCGAAGCGGATCGACGCATTGTCGATGAAGCGCTCAGGGCCGTGGATGCCCATTACCTGCGCCGGCAGCTGTACACACAACTCTCAGGCGGTGAGAAACAGCGCGTGCAGATGGCGCGGGTGCTGACCCAAATCTGGGAGGCGGGCGGCGAAGGCGATCGTCTGTTGATTCTGGATGAGCCCACCTCTGCATTGGACTATGCCCATCAGCGCATGGTCGGCGATATCATGCGGCGGTTGGCGGATAACGGTGTCGCCGTGCTTACGGCTCTGCACGATCTTAACCTGGCGGCGGGCTGTGCTGATCGCATCGTGCTGATGCGCTGTGGTCGTATTTTTGCTGAAGGAACCCCGGAAGAAGTGATGCAGGAGGATCTTCTGCGCGAAGTGTTCGAAGTGGATTTTCACCGGGTGACGCATCCGCAAACCGGCAAACCCTGGCTGTTGAGTTGACGATGGGCTGGTCAGTTTTTTTCGCGCTGTTACTCGATCGCTATATAGGGGAACCACGTCGATGGCATCCGCTGGTGGGTTTTGGAAATCTTGCCGGTGCTGTTGAGAAGCACCTGAATCGTGGCCATTGGTTGATGTTAAAGGGCGCTGTGGCCTGGCTGTTAATGGTATTGCCTATTCCCGCTGTGCTTTGGTTGCTGCAAGAAAACCTGCAGGGTATCGCGCTCTGGCTGTTTTCCATGCCGGTCCTGTACCTGACCATTGGTTGGCAAAGTCTGCGCGAACATGCAACCGCGGTTTGCGTCGCCTTTGACCTCGGAGGTATCGAAGCGGCCCGTCAAAAAGTCAGTTTGATTGTCAGCCGCGATACCCAGGCTATGAACGAAGCCGAAGTGTCTCGTGCCACGCTGGAGTCCGTACTGGAAAACGGCAGCGACGCCATCTTCGCCCCTTTGTTTTGGTTCTGTCTGGCGGGGCCCGCCGGTGCGGTCTTGTATCGGTTCGCCAATACCCTGGATGCCATGTGGGGTTATCGCAATCAACGCTTCCAACGCTTCGGTACCTTCAGTGCTCGCGCCGACGATGTGCTTAATCTGATTCCGGCCCGTTTAACAGCGCTTTGTTATGCGCTTTTGGGGCGCACGGGCGCAGCCTTGGATTGCTGGCGCCGACAAGCGTCTTCCTGCGCCAGTCCAAATGGCGGGCCAGTGATGTGCAGTGGAGCGGGCGCGTTGGGTGTGAGTCTGGGCGGCCCCACCCATTATCACGGTGCCCTTCAGCAGCGTCCTTTGATGGGAGAAGGAGAGCGAGCTGCGATGGTGGATGTCAAACGTGGAGTAACGCTGGTGGACCGTACGGTTCTGTTATGGGCGGCTGTACTGTTGTTGGGAGGTTCGATTTGCTAAATCACGGCGGCCAACTCAATAAAGCAAAGCAACTGTTCCCTCGGGCCCCGCAACCCTGGCTGGATCTCTCCACGGGAATTGCGCCCTGGAGCTGGCCGGTGTCGGAGATTCCCAACGCTATCTGGCAGCGCCTGCCCGAAAGCGATGCGCCCTTGCGTGAGGCCGCGGCCGACTATTACGGGGTGGATAGCGCAAAACTGATAACTGTGGCCGGCTCCCAGGTGGCCATCGAAGGCATTCCCCAGGTATTTGATCAGGCATCGGTAGCGATACCCCGCTGGGGTTATGGCGAACACGCTCGTCACTGGCAGCGTCAGGGGCACCGGGTTCACTATTACGACAATGCTGCACAGGTAGAAACATGGCTGCAGCAAGGCCGGGTGCAGTACGTGGTGGTTATTCAGCCCAACAATCCAACCGGTGCCTGCATTGATGAGGTGCAATTGGAGAATTGGAGGCAGAGGCTGCTGCGCAACAACGGCTACCTGCTGCTGGATGCCGCTTTTGCAGATGTGGACGCCACCACGCCGGGGTTGGGTCTGCAGGGAGCACCCGGTGTTTTGGTGCTGCGCTCTGTGGGCAAATTTTTCGGGATGGCCGGTCTGCGATTGGGATTTGTGGTTGCGGATGCCGCAGTGCAGGAAATATTGTCACAGCGGATTCCGCTGTGGTCTGTATCGGGACCGGCGCTATGGGCGGGGCAACGAATGCTGCAGGATCGGGCCTGGCAGCAGGCTCAAAGGCAGCGCATTACCACTTTTCGGAACCGTCTGGAGGCAGTGCTGCGCACCTGCCCGGCGCTGGCAAAGGCGTTGCAGGAAGCATCCAGGGCAACACTGTACAGAGGGCCGCTGTTTTTGACTGTGTTTGGAGATCCGGCCCTACTTGCAGCCATTCATCAAGGCGTGGCTGAACAGGGTATCTGGCTGCGCCTGTTTCAACCCGTCGACGGTCGCTCCTGCCTGAGGTTTGGGTTGGCCGATGCTGAGGGACTCGCGCGCCTGCAGCATGCCCTTGAGCGATTGGCTCAAGACTGACAACAAACGGAAACAGAAACAATGTTAAGAATTGGATGCAAACTGTTGCTGCTCTTGGGTGTGTTGTGCACTCCTATGGTGGTAGCGCAATCGGTGAGTGTTACTGACGACCTGGGTCGTGAGGTGACCTTGTCGGCGGCGGCCCAACGGGTGGTGGCTCTGGCGCCACACATCGTGGAGCAGGTGTACGCGGTAGGCAGTGGCGAGCGTCTGGTGGGCGCGGTGAACTACAGTAATTATCCTGAGGCGGCCAAAACGCTGCCAAGGGTAGGGACCTATAAGTCATTCAGCAGCGAAACCATTCTGCGGTTGCAGCCGGATCTGGTATTGGCCTGGTCATCGGGTAATGGCCGCCAGCGGGTGGCGCCCATCGAGGCTCTCGGTATTCCGGTGTACTACTCGGAAGCGCGAGCCTTGGAAGATATTGGCCACTCGCTGGAAAAGATCGGCCGCCTGACCGGCAGCGCGGGGGCAGCGGCGGCTCGCAAAGCTTTCGAACAAAGATTACAGGCGCTGCGCTCCCGTTACGCCGACCGTGAACCGATCAGTGTGTTTTACCAAGTGTGGAACCAGCCACTGCAAACCCTCAATGGCAAGCACTTGATCAGTGATGTGATGAAGTTGTGTGGCGGGCGCAATGTGTTCGCCGATGCTCATTCCCTGGCACCCAAGGTGAGTGTGGAAGCGGTGCTGCGGTTAAACCCTCAGGTGATTCTTGCCAGCGGCATGGGCGAGGAGCGACCGGAGTGGCTGGACGAATGGCGTCGCTGGCCGGCACTGCAGGCAGTGGCGCAGGAGCAGTTGAAGTTTATTCCCCCGGATATCTTGCAGCGCCACACCCCTCGGGTACTTGATGGTGCCACCATGATGTGTGAACACTTGCAGCAATCGCGACGGCATTATGCGCAAGGCCGTCAGGCCCACTGACATGAGGAGAGTCTTCGTTGAGCGATTCTAAAGACAGTTTTCCTGAATCGGAAAAGGCCGGTGTTTATCGGGCGATTTACCAGCGTCGCGATATGCGCCACTTTCTGCCAGACCCTCTTGATGAAGCTCTGATCGAAAAACTCTTGTCGGCCGCCCACGCTGCCCCCAGCGTAGGTTATATGCAACCCTGGCGCATTTTGCGAATTCGGGCCCGGGCCACCCGTGAAGCATTGCATGGGCTGGTGGAAAAGGAGCGCCAGACAACCGCCAAAGCCCTGGGCAAACGCTCGGACGAATTTATGCAGCTGAAAGTTCAGGGCATTCTCGATTGTGGCGAAGTCTGGGTGGTGAGTTTGATGGAGGCCCGGGAGCGACACCTGTTCGGGCGGCGCACCATGCCACAAATGGATCTCGCCTCTGCCAGTTGTGCCATTCAAAATCTGTGGCTGGCAGCCCGGGCCGAAGGTGTGGGTGTTGGATGGGTATCTCTGTTTGAACCAGAGGATCTCAGATCGCTGTTGGGAATGCCCGACGGAGCCGATCCGATTGCCATTCTGTGTATCGGACAAGTCCCGGAATTCTATGATCAACCGATGCTGGCTAAGGAGGGTTGGGCGCAGCGCGGCGACTTGAACGATTATGTGATGCTGGATGCTTGGGATGAAGACAAAGCCATCCGCGCACAGCAACAGTGGGAGACAACCGATGAGTGAACACGCCCGAGACTGGGGTTCGCCAACAACCCTGATGGTTCAGGGCACCACTTCTGATGCCGGTAAGAGCACGCTGGTGACTGCATTGTGTCGGCTGTTTTCCCGACGCGGCCACAATGTCGTTCCCTTTAAACCGCAAAATATGGCGCTCAACAGTGCTGTCACCCAAGACGGCGGTGAAATCGGCCGGGCGCAGGCCGTACAGGCGTTTGCCGCCGGCTTGCCGCCACACACTGACATGAACCCGATATTGCTGAAGCCCAACAGCGATACCGGCGCACAGGTGATTGTCCATGGTCGCGCTATCAGCAATATGGAGGCCACGACTTATCACGACTATAAGCGTGTTGCCATGGATGCGGTGTTGGAATCTCACCAGCGGCTCCAGGCCAACTATCGTTATGTATTTGTAGAAGGTGCGGGCAGTCCGGCAGAGATTAATCTGCGCGAAGGCGATATTGCCAATATGGGCTTTGCCGAGGCAGTCGACTGTCCGGTAATTCTGATCGCTGACATTGATAAAGGCGGTGTTTTTGCACATTTGGTGGGTACACTCGAGCTCTTGTCGCCTTCGGAGCAGCAACGGGTGGTGGGCTTTGTGATTAATCGCTTTCGCGGCGATATCGATTTGCTGAAATCGGGGCTGGATTGGCTGGAGAACAAAACCGGTCGGCCGGTGTTGGCGGTTTTACCCTACCTGCAGGGCTTTCACCTGGAGGCAGAAGACGCATTGACGGCGAGTACGCAAGCGACGGTTGAACAAGGCGTGCCCAGGTTAAAAATTGTGGTGCCCGCGATACCCCGCATCAGCAATCATACCGACTTCGATGCGCTGCGGTTACACCCACAAGTGGATTTCACCTATGTTGGGCCGGGTCAGACCATTCCTCCTGCCGATCTGATTATTTTGCCCGGCAGCAAACACGTCATGGCGGATCTTGAATTTCTCAAAAGCCAGGGATGGCCCGAGGCGATTGACCGCCACCTGCGTTATGGCGGTAAATTGATTGGTATCTGCGGTGGCTATCAAATGCTGGGTCGCAAGATCAAAGACCCTGACGGCGTGGAAGGCAATGTTGCCAGTTGTGACGGTTTGGGCCTGCTAAAGCTCAAGACACGGCTGTACCCGACCAAGCAATTGATTAATCGTCGCGGTCTGTTGTTCGATGGTCAAACACCGGTAAGCGGCTATGAGATTCATGCTGGTCGCACCCGCGGCGAAGCGCTATTGCGCCCGGCGGTGCATTTGCGGGACGACAAGGTGGCTGACAGTCAGCCACAGCAACCGCTACAAAACGATGGCGCCATCTCCGCCGATGGTCAAATATTCGGAACCTATTTGCATGGCTTGTTCGACCATCCACCCGCGCTGGAAAAAATGCTGCAGTGGGCGGGGTTAAAACAGGTGCAAGCTTTCGATTACGAAGCATTGCGAGAACGGGAAGTTTCCCGGTTGGCCGATACCCTTGAGCAACGTCTGGACTGGGAAGCCTGGCAAGCGGCGTTGCCTGGCTTTTTAAAGGAAAAAACACCTGTCAGTGGATAAGCGCCGCGCATAGCAGTGCGGCCTCAAGTATTTCAATGCTGGCGCCGGTGGTGTCTCCGGTGCTGCCGCCTAACCGATGGCACATCAGCCGGCGTAATGCCCACAACAATAGAATGCCTGCCATTAGCATGCTGAACACTTGCGAACCTGGTAACAATGCCAGGCTCACAACTAACGCCAACAAAACAGAGATCGCCATTGCCAGCACTGACGCGTATTCCAGAAAATCGGTGGCGATGCCGGACTCGCTGACGTAGTCCGTACTCAGCATTAACGCCAGTGCGGCAGTTCTACCCAGCATGGGGGTGACAGCGATGATCAGCCACTGCTGATGCTCGATCAGCGTCTGCAGTGCCGCGAATTTGATCAGTAACACACAGACAATGGCGATCACGGCCGCGCTTCCGCTGCGGGGGTCTTTCATAATTGTCAGGGTTCGTTCACGGTCGCCGCCGGCCAACCAACCGTCGGCACTGTCTCCCAATCCATCCAGATGCAAACCGCCGGTTAGCGCCGCCCAAAGTGCTACCATTACCGCGGCAACTGCTGTGACGGGCAATACCGTGTGGAGCCACCAGCCCGCCAGCGCAAGCAGAGCGCCAATGATGAATCCTACCAACGGAAACAATGGAAATGCACGGCCCGCATCCTGAGGCCGGTAGTCCGGCAAGGTGGGTACTGGCAGACGCGTCAAAAAGGCGAGTGCGGTGATAAAAGCACGTACGATAGGATGTGACAGCATTTATTCACTCCGCGTTTCACTCGGCCAGGCTGTGATATGTTGCTGCAGCTGAACCCAATCGGGTTCACCTTGTTGATGGTGGATGCGCAGTTGACTGAAGCCGGCGTGCGCAACCGCGAGCCTCGGCAAGTGACTGAGGGGCATGCCCAGAGCGCTGCCCAACAAACTGCGAATGACCCCGCCGTGGGTGATGAGCAGACATTGACGATGGCGAAATTGTTGCTGCAAGCGCGCAAAACACTGTTCGATCCGTGTGTGAAAGTCTTGCAGTGACTCTGCGCCAGGTATCGTTACCTTATCGGGGGTTCTCCAAAACAGGGCCAGGGTTGTCGGGTCCTGTTGCTCGATGTCGACAATATTGCGGCCTTCCCAGTGTCCGAAAAAAATTTCCTGCAAATCAGTTTCAATGTCCAATGGCAGCGCCAGCTTCTCAGCAAGGTGTTGCGCAAATGTTTGGCATCGCTGCAGCGGCGAACTGACAATAACATCCCAGGATTCAAATGCCGGGTGCTGCCGGGCGCTATCCACAGCGGTCACCATTTGCTGCCATCCCTGCGGAGAGAGTGCAGAATCCGTATGACCCCGGAAGATAGAGCCATCTGTACATTCGCCGTGCCGCAGCAGGTCAAAGCCTGTGAAAGAATACGTCATGATCACCGCTCGCGGTTATCGACACCGGCAGTTGCAAACGTCGCCATCTGGTTGTGCAGTGCACAGGCCAAACGCAAAAGGGGAACGGCGACGGCTGCACCGCTGCCTTCACCCAGACGCATGCCCAAATCCAGCAGAGGGGATTGGTCAAACTCCTGTAGCAAGCGCTTGTGCCCCGGCTCCGCCGAGCGATGGGCGATCAGTAACCACGGCGCGACTGCGGGATTAATGGTGCGCGCGTAGAGCGCCGCTACGCTACAAATATAGCCGTCCACCAATGCCGGTAAGCCTCGCTGTGCACAGGCAATATAGGCGCCCGTCAGCGCGGCAATTTCAAATCCCCCGAGATACTGAAGCGTCTTTAACGGTGTTTGGGATGACGCGTGAAATAAATCCAGCGCCCGCTGAATGACGGCCGCTTTATGAATCTGGCCGCTGTTGTTCAGCCCTGTGCCCGGCCCGACAAACTGTGAGGCGGGTTGATCGAACCAGGCACAGGCCAGAGCTGTGGCTGAGGTGGTGTTGGCAATGCCCATTTCGCCGCCGATCCACAATTGTGCACCGGATTCTGCGGCCGCCAGAACGCGGTCACGGCCTATTCCCAGGGCCGTTTGTAACTGCGCTTCCGACATGGCGGCGCGGTCAACAAAATTTGCTGTGCCGTCTGCGATACGTTGGTCGTTTACGCCGGGCAGCTGTTCCAGAGCAGTGGCGGTACCCGCATTGGTAACTTGCAATTGAGCACCCAGGGACTTGGCGAGTACACAGATGGCAGCGCCGCCACTGGAGAAATTCTGAACCATTTGCACGGTGACGGACTGCGGAAATGCGGAAACCCCTTCCGCGGCAACGCCGTGGTCGGCAGCAAAGATATCAATGGCCACCTGTTCGCAGTTGGGAGTCTCACTGGCCTGCATGCCGGCCAGGGTAATCGCCAGTTGTTCCAGCTGACCCAAAGAACCGTTTGGTTTGGTGAGGCTGCCTTGACGCTCTTTGGCCTTTTGCCGATGCGATTCACTGATGGGGGCGGCTTCAAGGTGGTACCAGCTCATGACATTTCCTGCTTGCTAGTGGTTGTGAAAATAGTGAGTTGAATCCTTGGTGGCAAGGATCTTAGCTCAGGGGTGGACCTTTTAGCACCATCGGCAGACCGGCGGCGGTAAAGATGACCCGATCGCAGAGCCCGGCACAGGCCTGGTTGAGAAAGCCGGATTCATCCACAAATCGCCGATTGATTTCTCCCAGAGGCACTATGCCCATACCCACCTCATTGCTGACCAGAGTGACCGGTGTCGTCACTTGAGTAAGCGCCTCCAACAAGGCCGCCCGTTGCTTTGTCCAGGCCTCACCCTCGGCGTAGTCCTCACTTCGGAGCAGCAGGCAATTACTCAGCCACAGCGTCAGACAATCCACCATAATGGCGTCCACTTGCCCATCGAGCTGCAGTAATCGGGCACCCAATTCCAGGGGTTCCTCTATGGTTTGCCAATGCGCCGGCCGTTGATTGCGGTGATGCCGCACCCTGGCTTGCATTTCGTCATCGTGAAAACGCGGGTCTGCGGTGGCAATATAAGCCACGGAGTCGCCCTGCAACTCACAGAGTTGCTCCGCCAGGCGGCTCTTACCGGAGCGGGCACCGCCGAATATCAGTTGTTTCATGTCAGAGTGTCGTTCTCAACAGTGGGTTTTGCGGGTACCTAAAGTAGGTGGATTGTACTTCAAAACCGCCGTACTTATTACAAAAAACGCCGATATTGCCTTTAGTAATAACAAAATCGGAGAGGCAAAAGACCGGGAGTCAGCGACTTGGGGACAAGATTTTTTCTACACTTAGAAAGTGGTGTCCGCGTATAAAAGCAAAAGCACGCCCTAACGGAGGACTCTATGAATCAACTCCCGATACGGGACTTAATGACCAGGGATGTATTGTGTATTGAACCCGATGCTTCATTGGACCGCGTCATCGAGCTGATGCATACCAAGCGGCGATCCTGCATCGTTATCGTTGATGGCCGCAGCCCCGTGGGAATCATTACAGAACGGGATATGGTGAAGATTCTGTCGGAGCTGCTGGTGATGTGTCCGACGCGCAAGTTTACCGTGTCGGACTATATGTCTGCGCCACCCGTCTGCATTAATCAGGACGCCTCTCTCTATGAAGCTTTGGTGATTACTCAGGCGCGACGTATCCGCCATTTGCCCGTGTTGGATGCGCAGGAGAATATTATTGGCATTTTGACCCAGGGGGATATTGCCGGTGCTCACTTCCAGGCGGTAGAGCAGCAGCGGGAGATCATTGAGCGCCAAATCAGCGAACGCACTCAGGAATTGATCGAAGCCAATGAGGAACTCAAGGCGCTGTCTCTGCAGGATGCTCTGATGGGAATTGGCAATCGCCGGGCCATGGAAGTTGATATCCAGTTTACCCACTCCAACGCCAGCCGCTATAACCGCCCCTACTGCATGGCGTTGCTGGATGTGGACTTCTTTAAAAAGTATAACGACCATTACGGTCACCAGGCCGGAGATGAAGCCCTGCAAGAGGTTGCCAGCTGTACCAAGGCCAGCATTCGCAGCTCAGACAGGCTCTACCGTTATGGCGGCGAGGAGCTGTTACTGCTGCTGCCTGAGACGTTGATCGAAGATGGTGCCATGGTGGTCGAACGTGTTATCGGCAATCTGCAGCAAATATCGGTGACACACGAACACAGTCCTTTTGGGAAGTTGACCCTCAGCGCAGGTTTGAGTGCAGTGGATGCCAAGGGTGGCGATGACCATATTTCCGAGTGGCAGGATGCGGTGGAGGCGGCGGATAAGCGCCTGTATAGAGCCAAGGAGGGCGGTCGCAATCAGTTGGTCTGGATCGATGAGGTAAAGAAGCTCACTTGACCAGCAGCGACTGGGTCTGTTGCCGTAACCAGGGTACCACCTCGGATTCAAACCAGGGATTGTTCTTGAACCAGCGAAGGTTGCGTGGCGAAGGATGAGGCAGCGGCAGAAACTTCGGGGTGAAGGCCTGCCAATCCATGACACGTTCGGTAAGCGTACGGTAGTTGCCAGCCCTTTCGCTGTCGTCGGCGCTCAGGTAGTAGGCCTGGGCGTACTGGCCGATCAACAGGGTTAACTCGATATTGGGCATCCGGCTCAATAGGGCATCGTGCCACTGCGGGGCGCATTCTTTTCGAGGTGGCAAGTCCCCACTTTTGCCCTTGCCCGGATAGCAAAACCCCATGGGCATGATGGCCACTTTGCGGGGGTCATAAAAGACCTCCCGATCCATCTCAAGCCACTTTCGCAGGCGATCACCGGACGGATCATTCCAGGGGACGCCGGTATTGTGTACCCGTGTGCCCGGAGCCTGGCCGATGATCAGCAGACGTGCGTTCGGGTCTATCTGCACGACGGGGCGAGGCCCCAGGGGCAGATGTGCCTCGCAAATCGAGCAGTCGCGCACCTGGCCGAGCAGTTCGGTCAAGTCCTGGCTGGGAATCAGAGCGTGGGAAGCGTCGGTCACGTTTAAATGGTCACATTAAAGATGGTCGAATTGCCCTAGTCGGGGCGCGCTTGGTCGGAATAGTGAGTATGCCCGTTTTCGTCCACCCAGCGGTAGATACGGGTTGCCGGCTCAGGTAATGCCGGCATAGCGTCCTCTTGGCTGACGTCGGCGGGCGGCGGTGATCTTTCCCCTCTGGGGGCTTCTTGTTCTGAAGCTGCGGCAGAGGGTTCAGCGGTAGAAAGTAGCGCAGTCATCAAACGAGAGGTTTTTGGATGAGTCAGTAATCCAATAGGGTTGCCCGACTGTAATTGTTGCTGTACCTCGGGATCCTGTAGCAGGGCCTGTAACTCGGGGTCTTGTCGCAATGCCAAACCGCGCTGCAAATAGGTGATCATGACATCAGCCAGTTGCTGGTCGCTCACCTGACCAGGGGGGAACAGTGAGCGCATATCTTCCTGCTCGCGCAGTGCTTGAAAGTCCGGGAGGTTGGTAATGGCGTTCTTATCGCCCCCGAGCAGTACTTGCTGATTGGCAGGCTTACTTAACAAGGCTTTTAGAGGAGAGCTCTGGCTAAGTCGCTGGAAAGTCTGCAATGTTTCGGCGGGTTGGGTCATCAGCTGCGCCATAGCCGTGCCCGAAGGCGAGGTATCATCGCTGAGCTGCACTATCTGGTGGACCACCATGTGGGATGCCCGATCCACCAATTTCTGGCCAATACTGTCGCTGTCCGGGGGAGGGTTGTTCTCACGCAGTTGCGCATAGATCCCGGTAGACGGCATCTGCTGCAGGGCAGCGGTCAGAATCCCGTAAAACCAGAGCACCAACAGGGCAATCACGAAACCAGCTACCGCACCAACGCTGGCACCACCCCAGCGGACAATGGGCACTTTGACAAAGCCTTCTGGCAGGGGTTTGGCCATCAAATACACAAGCAGCTTCACGGCCAGGCTGGCGGCCACAAACAGCCCGACGGCAACGGTCAGATAACGTATGGCGGGTGACTGGATTTGAGCTTCCAGCGTCTGCGCAACGGATTCTGTGAATCGCAGTGACCCCGCATAACCGGCAATCAGCGCCAGAATCTGGCCGCAGGCCTTTAACGCGCCGGCGCGATAGCCGCGCCAGGCGAAAAAAGCAATGCAAATCAGTATAACGGTATTGGCGATATCCATAGACGTGCCAGTGTAAACCAATCCAAGTGCCTCAAAAAAGAGCGAATACAGGACGGCTGCTCCTTTACTGTGCTCATGTTTGGTGCATAAGGAGGCCTATGCTCCCGGGCAAAGAGACCTATCCGCTGCTATTGTGCAAAAGGGGCATGTTAATTGCTGAGCTAAGGTACAGGTGTTATGACGGCAAACAAAATGCAATTGATGGTATTTACAGATCTGGACGGAACGCTGCTTGACCACCATAGCTACAGCTACGAACCGGCATTGCCCATGCTTGAACGACTGCAAGCAGCAGGGGTGCCCGTCGTATTCTGTACCAGCAAAACCCGGGCTGAGGTAGAGCATCTGCGCAAACACATCGGCAATCACAGTCCCTTTATCGTCGAAAACGGGGCCGCCGTCTTTATTCCTGCAGAACAACTTTCTGCAACGCCGCAAGGTGCGCGACTGGTAAACGATTATTGGGTGCGGGATTTCTGCCCTCCCCGTCAGCATTGGCTAACCTTAATAGAAGAGGTGAAACCGCAATTCGGCGGGCTATTCGAGCATTTTGCCGCCATGGGCGATGCACGAGTGGCGGAGCTGACCGGATTGAACCTTGTCGAAGCGGGCAGGGCACGCGCGCGGGAATATGGTGAACCCTTACGATGGCTAGGCACTGACGAAGAGCTGACCGCATTCAGCGAGTGGTTTGGCTCTCGTGGCGCTCGGGTTCTACGAGGCGGGCGGTTTGTGCACCTGGCCGGCGAATCCGATAAAGGACAGGCACTGCGTTGGTTAACCGAGCAGTGGCGCCAACGTGAGCCCGACATGCCCGTGGTCTCCATCGCGGCGGGAGACAGCCACAATGACGTGGCGATGCTGGAAGCCGCCGATTACGCGGTTGTGGTTCGCTCTCCCGTGCAGGAACCTCCGGTCTTGCGAGGCGCTGGCAATAGCGTGGTTTCGCACAAGTGCGGTCCCGAAGGCTGGAGCGAGGGCGTCGAACATTGGTTAAGACACTTAGGTATTTCTCAATAAATTGATTACGGATTAAAGGAGCAGACCTTGGCAGACTTTTATCAGAACGGAATCGTGACCACCCTTCACAATTTGTCGAAACGGCCTCTGGCGGATTTGGAGGACGATTTGCGCGGTTTCAGCAAGTCTCGTCCCATGTCCCTTATTTTACCATCGCTGTTTTCTGAGCTGGAGGGGGAGGCTCTTCCCAATATCGTCGATCATCTGGTCGATGCCGATTATCTCTCGGAAATTGTGATCGGCCTGGATCGCGCAACAGAGGAACAGTATCGATATGCCCTGGAATTTTTCTCCAAGCTGCCCCAGGACCATCGCGTGCTGTGGAATGACGGCCCTCGGTTAAAAGCGCTGGACGCCGAATTGCAGGCACTCAATCTGGCACCCAAGGAATTGGGCAAAGGGCGCAATGTCTGGTATTGCATGGGTTATACACTGGCATCGGGAAGGGCAGAATCTGTGGCGCTGCACGACTGCGATATTGTGACCTATGATCGTGAATTACTGGCGCGTCTGATTTACCCGGTGGCCAACCCTCGTTTCAATTACGAGTTTTGCAAGGGTTTTTATGCGCGGGTCGCCGATGGGAAAATCAACGGGCGGGTGTGCCGGTTACTGGTGACGCCTTTATTGCGTGCACTCAAGAAGATCTTTGGTGAGCTCGAATATTTGCAGTATATGGACAGCTATCGTTATTCACTGGCCGGCGAATTTTCTTTTCGCAAGGATGTTTTGAACGATATCCGTATTCCCAGTGACTGGGGACTGGAGATCGGCGTGTTGTCAGAAATGCATCGCAACTACGCTAACAACCGTTTGTGCCAGGTGGATATCGCGGATGTGTACGATCACAAACATCAGGATTTGTCCTATGACAATGAACATGGCGGCTTGTCGAAAATGTCCATCGATATTTCCAAGGCGTTATTCCGCAAGCTGGCTACCCAGGGTAAGACCTTTAACACCGAAACTTTTCGGTCTATCAAGGCGACTTATTTCCGTATTGCGCTCGACTTTATCGAAACCTATCACAACGATGCAGTCATGAATGGTTTGACACTGGACATCCATCAGGAAGAAAAAGCGGTGGAGCTGTTTGCGCAGAATATCATGAAAGCGGGTGAGGCATTTTTGGATCGTCCGATGGAAACTCCGTTTATTCCAAGTTGGAACCGGGTAATCAGTGCCATGCCGGATGTGTTGGAGCGTCTGCGCGAAGCGGTAGAGTCGGACCATAAGGAGTTTTGTATCAAATGACAGCCTCCGGTTCAGTTGATCAGCGATCGATTGATGAACAACAGTTGCAGTCCCTTAAAGCGCGACTGGTGCATCATCTGGATTTAATCTATCACCAAACGCCTCTGAATATTGGCTATGAGGCTCTTACCGAGCAGCTGATCGAGCTAATGCGGTTGGATCAGGAAATCAGCTGTCCGGAACCCCATCACAACCCCTGGAGTCAGGAAGACGTTATCCTGATTACCTATGGTGATACGTTTATTCCGCAAGAGAAGGCGCGGACGGATGTTGATCCCAAGCCGTTGCAGGTGCTCAAACAATTTCTGGATGAACACGGCGATGGCCTCATCAACAGTGTGCATATCCTGCCGTTTTTTCCATTCAGCTCCGACGACGGATTTGCGGTTATCGATTTCTCCAGCGTAAACGAGGCGCTGGGTGATTGGAGTCATATTTTCGAAATCTCCAGTCAGTATCGATTGATGAGTGATCTTGTGATCAATCACTGCTCCAGCCGCAGTCTCTGGTTTCAGAATTTTATCAAAGGTGAAGGGCCGGGCCATGACTATTTCGTTTGTGCCGATCCCCAGGACGATTATTCCCATGTGGTCAGGCCTCGAACCAGCGATCTGTTACGGCCCGTTAAAACTGCAAAGGGGGAACGGCATGTTTGGTGCACCTTCAGTCACGATCAGGCCGATCTAGACTTTGCCAATCCCGCCGTTCTTAAACAATTTGTCTCAATTGTGCGGCAATACCTGGATATGGGGGTGCGTATTTTTCGCTTGGATGCCGTGGCATTTCTATGGAAAAAAGCCGGCACCAGCTGCATCAATCTGGACGAAACCCATGCAATTATCCGCCTTTTGCGATTGTTGATTGAGCACGCTGAAAGTGAGGCGGTGATCATCACGGAAACCAATATCCCCAATCGGGAAAACCTGTCGTATTTCGGCAATGCCAACGAAGCACACTGTGTCTACAATTTTTCGCTGCCGCCATTGCTGGTCAATACACTGGTGACTGGAAGCAGCCATCATCTCAAACTCTGGCTGATGAGCATGCCACCGGCTCAGAACGGCACCACTTACTTTAATTTTATCGCCTCCCACGACGGTATCGGTTTACGACCTGTTGAAGGCCTGTTGACCGAGACAGAGACCGATACACTTGTGAAGACCATGCAAGACTTTGGGGGGCGAATTTCCTGGCGGGCCTTGGGCAGTGGTGAAACCCGACCCTATGAAATTAATATCTCCCTGTTCGATGCCTTGCAAGGTACTGTCGACGGCGCTGATGGGTATGGTCTGCAGAGATTTGTTTGCGCCCATGCCATTATGTTGGGGCTGGAGGGGATTCCAGGAATTTACGTGCACAGTCTGTTGGGGACCCGCAATGACTACGCCCGCATGGAGCACACCGGTCACAACCGGTCCATCAATCGTCACCAGTGGTCTTACGATAGCCTTGAGTCAGAACTGGCCAATCAGAGCAGTTCCCATGCACGGGTGTTTAAAGCGCTGAAAAACCTGTTGGCAATCCGTCGCCGCCAGCCAGCGTTTCATCCCAATGCCACTCAATTTACTCTGCAGCTGGGCGATAAACTGTTCGGCTTCTGGCGCCAGTCCCACGACCGTCGCCAGAGCATCTTCTGCATCAGTAACATCAGTGCTCAAGAGCAGTCTTTGCAGTTGTCCGATATCAACCTGATTTCCACGGACCAGTGGTGGGATCTGATCGGCAGCGAAGAGTTACCGGAGGATGACGCCGTACTGGCGCTTGCGCCCTACCAAACGCTTTGGATCAGTAATCTGCGTGATTCTCAATAATTCCGGTGACTTCCCGGTCTCATACAATAGTTGCTAACTGACCTTGAGGTAGGTTAGTATCGCTGGCCATGCAAGTCAGACTGAAGAACCGCAAACAGCAGATCGTGGATCTGGCCCTGGAATTACTGCAGACCCGTGGGTTTGAAAATTTCAGCTACCAGGACCTGGCGCGCCAGTTGGGTATTACCAAGGCCAGTATCCATCACCATTTTCCCAAAAAGGAAGATCTGGGTGTGGCCCTGTGTCAGGCCATTCAGGATTGGCATGAACGGGAATTCAGTAAGTCTCGCGCTTTTGCCGGCTCCGCTCTGGAAAAGCTTGATCGCTATGTGCGAGGCACTCTGCGCTATGGCGGTTGCGAGAAAAAAATTTGCCCCCTCAGCAGCCTGCAGGCTGATATCGCATCACTGCCGGAGGCCATGCGGCCCGCGCTTAAACGGCTGGATGACCATGAGCTGGAGTTTGTGGCGGAACTGCTGCAACAGGGGCGGGATAACGGTGAGCTGAGCTTTCCGGGAGATGTGCGGGCCCAGGCAGTACTTGTTGTGCTGACCTGCAAGGCGGCACTGCAGTATTCACGCGTACATGGCAGCGAGATGTTTGATGAGGCTATGGCGCAGATGAAGCAATTAATGGTGGCTTCGCAATAGCGGAACCGCCCCTGTCAGGGCAAAATTTTTTGGCCTGATAACCATCCTACTAGTAGGTTAGTTGGGTGGGGCCAACATGAAAGACGGAGGTCACTAATGAGCAATACCGATAGCCTGTTTCAACCCCTGGAGTTGAAAAAACTGACGCTGCCAAACCGTGTGGTGATGGCGCCTATGACGCGGACCTACTCGCCGGGTAACGTGCCCAACGAAAAGGTGATTGAATATTATCGCCGTCGTGCAGCCGGTGGTGTGGGGCTGATTATTACCGAGGGCACCTGTATTGATCACAAGGCGGCTCACGGTTATCCCAATGTACCCAGCTTTCACGGCGAAGAAGCCCTGGCCGGCTGGAAAAAAGTGGTGGATGCGGTTCACGCGGAGGGCGGCAAGATAGCGCCTCAGCTTTGGCACGTGGGTGCTATTCGCAAGCCCGGCGTGAACCCCGGTGGCGATACTCCGGGCCACAGTCCCAGTGGCATGGCGGTGCCCGGAAAGGTTCGGGGTCACGCCATGAGTCAAGAAGACATCGATGAGGTGGTGGCCGCATTCGCCAAGGCAGCGGTTGATGCCAAGCGTATTGGTTTTGATGCCGTTGAAATTCACGGTGCGCACGGTTACCTGATCGACCAGTTTTTTTGGGATGGCACCAATCAGCGCGAAGACGGTTACGGTGGCGATCTGGCGGCGCGCTCGCGCTTTGCCCTTGAAATTGTCAGTGCGGTACGCGCGGCCGTTGGTCCCGACTTTCCGATTATTCTGCGTTGGTCGCAGTGGAAGCAGCAGGATTACAGTGCGCGTTTGGTGGAAACTCCAGAGCAATTGCAGGCGTTTCTGCAGCCGCTGAGCGATGCCGGTGTGGACATTTTCCACTGTTCCACCCGCCGTTTCTGGGAGCCGGAGTTCGAGGGCAGTGACCTGAATCTGGCAGGCTGGACCCGCAAGTTAATCGGTAAACCTGTTATCACTGTGGGCAGCGTCGGGCTGAATGCGGATTTTCTGCCGGAGGACGGAACTGCTGATTTCCGCAGTGCTGAGCCGGCCAGCCTCGACAATTTGTTACAGCGTATGGATGCCAACGAATTTGACCTGGTTGCCGTGGGTCGCGCATTGATTGCCAACCCGGATTGGAGCAATCAGGTTCGTGACGGCAATTTCGAACAGCTTAAATCCTACGACAAAGGTTTGTTGGCCGAGCTGGTCTGATATTGGCGATTTTGACCTCAATAGCTTCTCCCCACTGCACCGCGTGTGCAGTGGGCCTCCCATGTCTGTACCTTTCCGCAGCAACTTGCTATCATCAGCACCCGGTCGGTTGCAATTTTCTCTGCAGCTCCCATGTGATTCAGTCAATTCAACATCGGGTCGGGGCTTCTCCCTATTGACTTGATGCAGGCTGTTGTATTCGACTCAAGCAAAGTGCTAAATGGATCGCTTCCTGAGCGTTTAATGCACATGTTGAGCGGTAATCCGTGCGTATTTCCTGTATCTCGCACGTACTTCTGAAGAGTGGCATTCTAGTTTTACATGAAAAAACATATTGCTGTGCGTCTGAAATCCTACTATCACGCGGAAGCAGGATTTTCACACAATGGCGCAACCGTTATTAATGGGGCGTTGGAGAAGCGCGACCCGGCACTTCGCAATATCACGGAAGAACTCTACAACCAGGGTATGGCTTTCGATGTCGATGACTGCAGTCTGTTCTGGTTTCAAATCGAAGACGATAAACCAGCCAGCTTTTACAGCACCTTCAATGAGGTGGAACTGGCATTTGAAAGCGATTGGCTGGAAGAGCAGAAGTCACGCATGCGCAGCATGGGTGGCAATATGTATTACAACGCCTGCGCCGAGATTGCCCGTAGTTTTAATCTGAAAGACCAGTCACGCGAGATTCAGTATCGTCTGCCGACACGCGCCGCATGAACCGGCTATCGGGTAGGACTGTTCAGTAGATCGGCTCGACAAATTCCAGGATTTCCGGTTTCCACACCAGTCCCCGCTGTTTGGAAACGGTAATGTTCAAGAGGATGCCGGGCAGGCCGTCGTCGTCGTAAAGAATCATTGCCACACCGCGACTTGCAAGCGCAATGTTATCGGAGACTGTTAATATTTGATGGCGCTGAGCGTACTCAAGAATGGCGGTCAGGTCGGTATGTCGGCCGATAAATATGACATCCGGTTTGACTTTGGTGGGTAGCTCGTCTCGGAGGATCTCCTGGAGATTGCCTGTACCTATCACGTCCCGGCGCCTGGCCCGTAACGCAGAGAACAGCTCCCGGTTACCCAGTACCAATATCGTCAAGGCATCTTTTGCACCAAGCCTGGTTTCCAGTTCCACTGCTTTCAGCAACAGCGCTGATGTCAATTCCGTGGGCAGTGGTCTCGCACAGACATTGGCGGCCACGGCAATCCAGCCGCTGAGCCACAGGGCTGTCCATTTTATAACCGGCCATTCCCGCAAGGATGCGTTCATAACTGCAGCGTCTACCCCGGCTTTCCTGGAGCCGGCCCTTGATTCGCTTGTGTTGATCGACGGTATTGGTTTAACTTCAAGGTAAGATGGCTTCTTTTCAAATGTGGCTGGCAGGATAAGGTATTCGTTATTGCAAACGGCTATATTATGGCTAGCCCCATATGATGTTCTCCATCCCCAAGGTCTGGCGAAAAAACGTCAAAGTCAAAGATAACAGAATAACAATGCGCTTGTTACAGCGAAAATAATATTTGAGCATGTCGGACGAACTTGAGTACCACCCTATTGCGGCAGAACAGGCATTCCGTTCCGGGCGAGTTGGCTATCGCCTGGTGATTACGGCGCTGGTGTTGATCTTGCCTTTGATGGGGTTAGTCTACCTGTATATGGGGGAGCTGTCTTCCGATCAGCGGGAAATTCAAGGCAAAGTCCGGGGCATGGAGCTGATGATCTCGATCAGCCGCGTACAGGCTCAGATGGTTCGGCGCAGTCTCCAGTACACCATGCCGGCAGGTATCGACACCATTTATGCACCCCGACGATCAGACACCCTACCCAGTGATCTGGAGCAACTGCTTAGCCGCTCCAGGCAGGGGGTCGAGCAATACTACCCCGAACAATTATGGTCCTGGCAGCGTCTGGAAGAGGGTGTTCGCCGGCAGCACGTCAGCGGTTCAGCCTATCAGCTGGAACAGTTGCGAATGCTGAACGAAGAGTTTTTGCAGCTGATTGCTGCAATAGGCCGGGTCTCGCGTTTTCAGGCTGGAGAGGACGCCACCCCGAGAATTGTCGCCACTCAGGTCACTGAACTGCTGCCGGCGTTGATTGGTAATCTCAATGTGGGTGCGGCCGGCATGGTGCGTTTGCTTAACGCCAGAGTGGATGCTGATACCAATGAAACCATAAAAAACTATATTGATCGGGTCATCGAGTATCGGGCGCAGCTCGATCGCTTATACCTCGATCCCCAGTGGTTGTCACGACGCGGCAACCGTGATTTCGCCGAACGTCTGTCCGCATTATTGACCAACGCGGAAAAACTGCTGGAGAAGAAGCGTCGTTTGCTGTTTGCGGGCGTGCTTGAGGGAGCGCAAGGAGCCCGCGGAGCAATCAATCAGGAAGTGCAGTCGCTGGCCGGTGAATTTGATTTTCTGATTAATCGTACCATCACCTATGAGGCGTATCTTCAGGGGGGATTGCTGCAAAGTTATTACCAACAGCAGCAGCAGATCAATCGTTGGCGCAATACCGTTCTCTGGGTGGTGGGCATCATGGTTTTATTGGCTCTACTGTTGGGTTATTACCTGGTCAAGAATATTCGGCTTAACGCCGGCAATCTGGCACTGCAGAATGAAATGCTGGAACAGGCGATTGAAAAACGCACCAGGGAAGTGATTCAGGCCCAACAGCAAACGGAACAACTTAATCGACATCTGTTGGAGCAGAAGCGCACCGCGGAAAACCTGGCCGAGCAGGCGGATTCGGCCAATAAAGCCAAGAGTCTGTTTCTGGCGTCAATGAGCCATGAGATCCGCACGCCGCTCAATGCTGTCCTGGGTGGCGCTGGCCTGCTAGGTAAGTCTGAGCTGTCCGGGCGCCAGCGTGATACCCTGGCACTGATCCAAAACTCGGGTGCAACCTTGTTGGATCTGATTAACGATATTCTGGACTTTTCCAAGATTGAAGCCGATGAGTTGATGTTGGACGAAGTCGAGTTCGACCTGGAACAGCTATTGATCGATCAGTTGAGTTTGTTCAGTCTGCGACTGCAGGGTAAACCCTTGCGGCTGGTCTGGGATTTTGACCCAGTCTGCGAAGGAATCTGGCGCGGCGATGAGGTACGTATCAAACAAATTGTCCTTAACCTGCTGTCCAATGCCATTAAATTCACCGAGGAGGGGTTCGTCACCCTTCGTTGTCTGTACAGAGAGTCACGACAGCTGATTTTGGAGGTGCATGATACCGGCATCGGTATTTCCGAAGAGGGGCAAAAGCACTTGTTTGACCCTTTCGTTCAAGCAGACAGCTCCATCAATCGTCGTTACGGTGGCACCGGCCTGGGATTGTCGATCTGCAAGCGGCTGGCAGAACTGATGGGGGGGACTATCGAGGTCAGCAGCCAGCCTGACCAGGGCAGCCGTTTTAGCGTGCGGCTACCCCTGCTGAAAAGCCATGTGGATGTGGGGTGGAACGAAGGAAGCGGAGAATTTGAGGTGCTCGGCGGATCGGATATCTGGTTGCAGCGTCTGCGCTACTGGGGCTTTCGTGTGCAAAGGGTTACTGCAGCCTCCGGAGCCTTACCGGTTATCGCCCTCGAACCTGCATTCGGCTTAAGTGTCGGCAGTAAGGCCGTTATCGCCATCGATAGCCATCAGTCAAGCATTCAACTGATCACCGACAACCAAGCTGAGGGTTATCGCTTGGTGTTGCCGGCATGGCTCAAAAGCGATCAGCTGCGACAACTGTTAAACCTGGCTGAAGATGTGGATTCGTTGAAGACGTACTGCGACGCAATTGCATCAGAAAATGCATTCCTGGAGCGTGAGTACCTGTTGAAAGGGCGGGTACTGCTGGTGGAGGACGTTGAGTTTAACCGCGATATTGCCACCGAAATGCTGAGGGGCCTGGGCCTGGAGGTTATTAGTGCTGCCAATGGTCGAGAGGCCGTGCAAGCGTTTACGGAGTCTTCCGGAGAAAATATCGACCTGGTACTGATGGATCTGCATATGCCGGATATGGACGGACTTCAGGCTGCCGGCGAAATTCGCCGATATGAACAGCGCCATGGTCATGCAGAGGTGCCCATCATTGCCTTGACTGCCGACGTCATCAAAGAGACCCGCAGCCAGGTGACGCTGGCAGGCATGAACGAATATCTGTCCAAGCCTGTCTCAGAGCAGGAACTCGCGGCGGTATTGAGCCGCTTCCTCGACGTGATTAATGTCAAAGAGACGCCGAAACAACGGACTGGCCTTGGAGGACATAGCGACAGGGTAATCAAGGTCTTTGACAGTAGCGCTCTGGAAAAACGGGTTCGCAATCGGCGCGATCGTGCGCAGACGCTGACTCAATCCTTTTCACAACGTCTGGACGACATCCTGGCGCAAATGAAGCACGCCCTCAAAGAGGGCGAGGTCAACAATCTGCGTTTTCAAGCCCATGGACTCAAAGGGGCTGCTGCCAATATCGGCGCTGAAGTTGTCAGTGAATACAGTGCGCAACTGGAAGCTCTGGTTCGCGATGAAGGCGAAGACGTTTTGCAGGGCGAGCCGAGCGAAGCAGAGCTTTGCCTGAACAAAGTGGTCAAGGCTGTTGCAGATTTTCGACAGGAGGCACGGCGATACCTGGAAAATGCTGACCAATATCTGCCGTAGTGTCCTGAATCCGAACCGGGTTGAATGATTTCAGGCTCCGGACACTAACGGGTGGCCTGCAATAAATAAGCGGCCAGCTGTTGGCGCTGAGCTTGCGGCAAGGCGTATTGGGGCATGGGTGGATTCGGTGTCAGAAAGTATTCCTGCAATTCTGCCAGACCGTAACGCTGATGCAGTTGTTCCAGTGCTTTGCCACTGGGTGCTCCCCGGCCCTGAAGACGGTGACAGGCGGCGCAGCCCTGATTTTCGTAGAGTATCCTACCTGCATTGACCAGCTGTTGCCGTTGCTGTTTATCCAGCCCCTGCCAGAGTGGGTCAATTCGCGGTTGTTGGTCGCTGTCATCCAGATTCTGTTCAATGCCGTAACATGCGCGATAGATGCTACCGGCGTAATCGTCTGAAATATAGAAACAGCCATCCCGACCTTCTGCGATGTCAACTGGCCGGCCGATCACATGGCCGTCGAGTTCGAATCCGCTGAGGAAGTCCTGTTGGGTAATACTGCCGTCCTCCTGCCAGTGCAGGGAGACCACACGGTAGCCATCCGGCTGGCTGCGGTTCCAGGAACCGTGAAGAGCAACCAGGGCGCTGCGGTGGAAATGTTCGGGCAGCTGGGAATTACGGACAAAACGCATACCCAGCGGTGCATTATGGGCGGCAAAACCAAACACCGGCGAACGCGCTGATTCTAGCCGGTGTTCATGGCCCTGGCTGAAATCCGGATCCAGATCGCCAAAGGCGTTGATGTAGGGCCAGCCGTAAAACTGCCCTTCCTCAATCTTGTTCAACTCACAGACCGGGTAGTCGTCGCCCAACAAGTCGCGCCCGTTGTCGGTGGCGTAGAGGCTGCCATCCCAGGGGGCAAAATCCAGCCCCACACTGTTGCGCAGGCCGGTGGCATAAATAGTGCCGTTACTGCCGTCGGCGTTGAAGCGCATAATGGTGGCGCGACGGGGATCGTCTTCTTCACAAACGTTGCAGGTTGAGCCCATGCTCACATACAGATGGTCATCGCCAATGCGGATCGACTTGCTCCAGTGATTGCCGTCGTCGGTCAAGCCGGTAATGATATGTTCATAGGGGCCTTCGAGAGTGCCCTTGGTGTGATTGAAACGGACCCGCCCAACAGCGTGTGACTCGGCGATATACAACCAGCCCTGATAAAACTCCAAACCATGGGGGCGACGCAATTGATCCAGTAGAACCTGTTCACCGTCATGCTGCCCATCGCTATTATTATCCCGTTGCAGCAGCACAACACGTCCCTGGCGCGGCTGAGTTACCACCAGATCACCAGTCTCGGAAAATTCCATAAAGCGAACATTCTTCAGGCCTCGGGCATAGACACCCAGGCTGAATCCCGAAGGCAATTTGAGGCGCTGGCGTATGGTGGATTGGTCCGGAGATTCAATGCCTGAGCCCAGTAGCACGTGCAGAATAGCTGTGCTGGAGACCGGTCCAAAGGCAATGTAACCCGCCAGGGCTGCCAGGGCCAGTATCAGCAACAGGGCCAAGATGAGCAGAGTTCGTTTTAACAGCAGGAGCATGGGCCCTGGTTCCTTTTCTTATCAGCCTAGCGCATTAACCGGTTTTGTATAGGAACACACCTCGATCATCGAGTCGCCGTTGCAGCAGACCCAAATGCCACAGGCGATTAACCAGAGCCAAAGATTCGCCCATGGCAAGGTGATACTCCACAGGTGACAGTTTACGGGTAAAGATGCCGGGTATGATCTGCTTCAAGCTGCGTTCGTTTTGGCACAAGCTCAACAGCTTATCGAGATTGCCCTGGTGATCTTCCCGTAGCTGCTCGATGCGCAGATGTAATTGCTGGAACGGCAGCCCGTGGGAGGGCAGCACCAAAGTGTCTTCCGGCAGCTCCGCAAATGGCAGCAGGCTATCCAGATAGTCTGCGAGCGGGTCGGCGCCAGGGCACTCCGCCGATACACTGATGTTGGGAGAAATGCGCGGCAATATGTGGTCGCCGGAAATCAACACGCTGCTATTTTCGCTATAGAGACACACATGTTCGGGAGAATGACCAAGGCCCATCATCACACGCCATTCATCCGCCCCAAACCGAAGCGCCTGACCTTCATGCAACCTTTCAAAACTCAGTGGTACAGGTTCGTGCACTTTTTCAAATGATTCGAATTTCTCCGCCACACGCTGAAGGTATTGTTCGTCCATACCGGCCCGCTGGTAGTGTTGCTGAAGCTGCCAACTGCCGGCTCTATTTTCCGGGCGACCGCTGCGGGCCGCCAAATATTCACTCCGGCTCATCCACAAGGGTGCCCGCCAATGATCGGTCAAAAACGTACTGAGCCCGCAATGATCGAAATGCATGTGGGTGACGACTACAGCGGTAACCGGTTTGTTGCCGAGATACCGATCGAAAATCCCCAACCAGCGTTCCCTGGCCTCCGCCAGATTCATGCCCGTGTCTATCACCGTCCAGCCGTCGTCGCCTTCGAGAAGGTATACGTTGATGTGATTGGGCGGAAACGGCAACGGCATGCGTGCCCAGTAAATACCGGGTTTAAGCTCAACCAGCTGCGTCTGTTCCGGCGGTTGGTGTTCGGTATACTGCAATGCCGCCATAGAAGGGTGCCACTTTTGTAATAAAACTCAATCGGAGTCTTATCTATGTATCGGCTTCAGACAATATCCAAAAGTGACAATCGAATTGCCATTTGGCTCACTCAGGAGATGGCGCGGCAGCGCCCTTCTGATACTGCAGACGCCATTGGCGGGGTGACTGGCCGGTCCACTGACGGAAGTTGCGGCTGAACACGGCAACCTCCGCGTACCCCAGTTGCAGAGCCAGTTCGGTGACGCTGATATGACTGTAGCGCAGATGTTGTTCAGCCAGTCGCTGACGGCTCTCGCGCAGTATGTTTCGAAAGGTGAGCTGTTGCCGTGCGAGCCTCTTCTGCAACACTCTGGGATGCATATTGAGGGCATTGGCGACCCGTTCGAGACTGCATTCACCGCTGCCCAGCAAGTTACCAATGATGTAGCTGATCTGGGCCTGAAGGTTGTCCGGGTAACGCTGTTCCAGCAGCTCGACCCTTTGTTCAAAGTGGTGTCGAAGGCTGATGGTGTCGGCATTGGGCCTTCGCCCCAGCCACTGGGCCGGCAGCGAGATACCGTCAAACTCCGCGTCGTAGTGGATGCTGCCAAAGCGCTTCTCAGGCTGCCAGGATGAGTGCGGTTGAGCTTGCCGCAGGTGCATGTGCAGTTGCCGATCCGGGGATCCGGCGTTCCGGCGATCCAGCATCGCTTCGGTGGTGATGTACAGGTGGCCACAGCTCATCTGGCGCAGTTGGCACAGACCCTCGCTATTGCTGAAGTCGAACTGGAGGTGTATCTGTACACGTTCGCCGGTCTTATGATGGGCTATATGCACACCATGTGCGTGCAGATGAAGATGCTGGTTGGAATAGTGAAGGGATTCCTCCAGTGTCGCCTGCTGGCCACTGGAAAGCGCCAATTCGCCAATCACCAGGGGATTCTGCGTTGCAGCGAGGCGCAGCCCCAGCAGGGGCTCCCGGCAGATGCCCGCACTGTAATCCAGTAAGTCCGCGAGACGGGTATAGGAGACCAAAGCGTCGGGCTGGCGCAACTGCGCGGCACTGATGCCAGCCCATTCCAGCAATGGATGAGGGTTTTCTCCGAGGCTGCTGATCAGTGCCCAAAATCCTTCAATGGCGCCACTTCTAATCAGGTACATGGTGGGCTTCCTATCTACTGACATTGTTCGTAAAGTATCAATTTATGTTCGTAAAATATCAAGTTTAGGAGGCTCTGCTTTCATAGACTGCCCCTGTCTTCACTTTCAGCCCTCACTGCAGGAACCCACAACTATGAATGCCGAGAATAAAACCCCCGTTCTGGAAATGCTGGCCGAGATGATGTCTGGCGGAGTCATTAATCGCGAGGACTCCCGCGAGGCAATTCTGATCCACGATGAGGAGTTGCCACAGGTACCGCTACCTGATGGTTCCACCCTGCAGCTTCTGCATGTGGATTTGAACCAGAATCTATGGGTAGTACGAAATCGATTCAAGCCCGGCTTTGGTATTGATACTCACTATCACACGGGGCCGGTGTTTGCGGTCACTCAATCGGGCGAGTGGTTCTACAAGGAATACCCGGGCAAGGTGAATAAGGCCGGCTCCTATCTGTTCGAACCTGCACACTCTGTGCATACACTGACGGTTGCCGACGATGCGAAAGAGGACGCCGTGGTCTGGTTTGCCATCTTCGGCAGTAACGTCAATATCAACGACGATGGAGACGTGACCAGTGTTCTCGATGCACGTACCGTTCTGAAGCTCTATCGCGCACTGTGCCAAGCACAGGGCAGCAACTGTGACAATGTCATCGTCTTCGGCGAATAAGCTGATTATGTCCAGTAATGAGCGTAAGCCGGATTCGGCTTTGATCACAGGCGCCGGTGGTTTTATCGGTCGACATTTAGTGCGTGCGCTCCTGCAGCACAATCATTCAGTAACGGCGCTGATGTTGCCGGACGAGCCCATTCCCGATGAGTGGGAAGATCGTGTCGACATCATTAGCGGCGATGTCAGAGAACTGGTTTCTCTGGCGAAATGCCTCGCTCCGAGAGATGTGATTTATCATCTGGCAGCGGTGGTCAGTGATTGGGGTGCGCAGCAAACCCATGTGGATATCACGGTTGGCGGCACCAGAGAAGCCATTGAGCTGGCATTGCTCTGGCAAGCGCGTTTTGTCGTGACCACCAGTGTTTGCGCTTATGGTGATGCGCTTGCCAAAGGCGGGGTGAATGAGATCACGCCATTGGGTCGAGCCACTTCTCCCTACGAGATCTGCAAGCAGGAGCAAGAGCGTATTACCCTCGAAGCCGTTCGGGCGAGCGGATTAAAAGGCGTTATTGTTCGCCCGGGAAATGTTTACGGCGTCGGCAGTGGGCCTTGGGTAAATCTAATGGTGGAGATGCTTCGCGAGCGTAAACCCTGTTTGCTGGGAAGTGGTGAGTGGGACGCAGGACTCTGCCATGTCGACAACCTGGTATCCCTGCTTCTGGCCTGTGATCGTGCCGATGCAGGGGATATTTTTATTGCGGCTGATGGACAAGGTGTTAGCTGGAAAACCTATCTGCAAAGATTGGCAAGTGTTGCGGGTACACCGCCACCGCGCTCGATACCCAATGCTGTGGCTCGCTTGGGGGCGCCAATACTGGAATTTATTGGTCGCGTGCGGAAACAAAAAGAGCGCCCATTGTTAACCCGGCAATCCTTGCGGTTGATGGGAGGGGCTAATGAATTCTGCACGGATAAAGCACGCTTGAAACTTGGGTTTACACCCACAACAAGATTTGACGAGGCGATGCAACAATTGCAACAGCACTTCCTCGTGTCGTGAATCCGAAGTTCGTTGAAAAATTTCTTCGCCAAAAATCAGATAACGGCGTTGGCTGAACTTGACGTAGCACCACTACGCCTGCGTCCAGCCGCCTTGTTCTCTAATTTTTGGCTTTGAAATTAATTCAACGAACTTCAGACTCACGACACTAGGGCAGAATCAGGAGACTTAATACGGACAATCTGGCGCGGCAGAAACGCACCAATTTTTATCAGTGCTGAAAAGTAAAGCGGGCTAAACCTTTCGGTTCAGCCCGCCTGTGGTCCCTCACGAGACGATCAATTGTATCCCATTCCCTGACCGCTATAGCCAATCCCTAGCCATGTCCCTGTGATTGCCGTCTCATTAATCTGGTGTCCCTGTGACCTCCCTGGTCATGTGATGCCCGATCCCGGAGCATCGTTCCTGTTTACTTCCTTGTATGGGTGTATTCTCTCGCAATGCTGCCGGCGGCGATAGTCGCAAAAATCCTTTTTGAGTGTGAGATATATCCTACAAGCCGCCGATATCCGCCCAAATAATAGCCCATCATTAATCCGATATTGCTTTTGTTTCGTGTAGACTTTGTGTAAAGCTGTCGAGCCCGAATAGGGGGCAATGTATAATGTGTGAGCGCCTACTAACTCATGTTTGATGAATTTAAGAAGTTTATGAATACGGAATCCGCCAGTGGCATCTTATTGATGATTGCGGCGGTCCTGGCGATGGTGGCGGCAAACACACCGCTGCATATCTTCTATGACGCCCTGATCGAAATGCCGGTCGCAGTGCGCATCGGTGCCTTTGAAATTGCCAAACCGCTGTTGTTGTGGATCAATGACGGTTTGATGGCGGTGTTTTTCTTTTTGATCGGGCTGGAGCTTAAACGGGAGTTGTTGGAAGGGGAGTTGTCCAACCTCAGCGCCATAGTGCTGCCAGGCGTTGGTGCGGTCGGAGGTATGGTCGCTCCTGCACTGATTTACGCCTATTTTAATCAGGGTGACGCCACAGCCATGAATGGCTGGGCCATTCCGGCGGCCACGGATATCGCTTTTTCGTTGGGCATTCTGGCACTGCTGGGCTCGCGAGTTCCGCTCGCCTTGAAAATTTTCCTGGTGTCCCTGGCGATTTTTGATGACATCGGGGCGATTGTTATCATCGCTTTGTTTTACACCAGTGATCTGTCCACGTCGGCGCTGATTGTGGCTGCCGGCTGTATTGCGGTATTGGCGGTTATGAATAAGCGCCACGTGACTTCGTTTTCGCCCTATTTGTTTGTTGGCATGGTGATGTGGGTGGCGGTGCTGAAGTCAGGCGTGCACGCGACATTGGCGGGTGTGATTCTGGCCCTGTTTATCCCCATAAAACCGGCAGCAGGTTCCAGCGAGTCACCGCTCAAAGAGCTTGAGCACGACCTGCATGGCGTAGTGGCCTTTGGTATTCTTCCTGTGTTTGCTTTTGCCAATGCCGGAGTGCAGATGGTAGGTGTCAGTTTTGACAGTTTTCTGCACCCGGTACCGGTGGGGATTGCTCTGGGTTTGCTGGTGGGCAAACAGATTGGAATCTTCGGGCTTTGTTGGTTGAGTGTGGTCTTGGGGCTGGTAAAGTTGCCGAACGGTCTCAACTTCCGCAGTCTCTATGGTGTATCGCTGCTCTGTGGTGTTGGCTTCACGATGAGTTTGTTTATCGGATCTCTGGCGTTTGAAGCCAGTGGTGTAAATCTGCTGTTCGATGAACGTCTGGGTATTCTCGCGGGCTCGTTATTGTCCGGTGTAGCCGGTTATCTGGTGTTGGCCATGGTACTGCCAAAAACCAGTGCCTCATCAGATGGCGCCTAAACACAAACAGAGCAGACTCGATTGCGTCCCTGCTGCTTGGCGTCGTAGAGCCCCTGGTCGGCCATTTCCAACGCCTGTTGCATAGGGTCTTCCGCGCTGTGGTCGAGCGGGCAGACTCCGAGACTGAGTGTAATGGACAGCAGTTTATCCTCAACAGCTATCGGGCTGTCCTCAACCAATTGACGGATACGTTCGGCAGTTTCCATCGCAGCGCTCAAACTGGTCTCTGGCAGGAACAGTGCAAACTCTTCGCCGCCCAGGCGGCCCAGAAGATCGCTGGGCCGTACCGTTTCAATCAAAATGCGCCCCAGCTCCTGTAGTACCCGGTCCCCCATGTCATGGCCATAGTGGTCGTTGATCAGTTTGAAATTATCAATGTCCATCATCAATAACGCCGCATTGTGACCATAGCGCAATCCTCTCTCCACTTCGCTGTCACAAAGCCGTATAAACTGTCCGCGGTTATTTAACCGGGTCAGGGTATCCTCGCGAGTTAATCGTTCCAGCTTCTGTTCCAGCTCAATGCGCTTGGCCGTGGCTGCAATCAGGTTGGCAATGGATACCTGCAAACTGCTCAACAGGATTTCGTGCTCATTATCGGCAATC
This sequence comes from Pseudomaricurvus alkylphenolicus, assembly GCF_011683955.1. Taxonomy (GTDB): domain Bacteria; phylum Pseudomonadota; class Gammaproteobacteria; order Pseudomonadales; family Cellvibrionaceae; genus Pseudomaricurvus; species Pseudomaricurvus alkylphenolicus. Next base: position 328,138 of record NZ_JAAQPI010000003.1, on the reverse strand, counting down.
CACCGACACCGAATAACACCATAGTGGTGCTCCTGGTCACGAATTGGCGCGCTGGCGTCTCTGGCCTGGGGGTCACTGGGAGTGCCGCCCATTTCACCGCAGGTGAGATGAAAATCCCTATAGTTCAATTCGATCAGCATCAGCTCAAAAGGTTCGCTGGCGCTGAAATCTCTGCATATGGTTTCCAAGTCCACATGCAGACTGTATGCACCGCTTTCCAGTAATCGCGTGGAGGCCGCTTCGAGCTTCTTTTCAAGAATCTGATTCAGCTTCAGTTCGTGCAGGTGGGCTTCAGCGGGGGTGTTGAGCTGTGGTTGGGATTGCATGGCTCAGTACTCAATTCGTGGATGCTCCCTCTAAGCCTAGACAAGGCTTAGGTATAGGGCAACGCGAGTACGATTGCGAAGAGTTATATGGCGGACCTGTTTTTAACCGGGTGGGGGGGCTGTCGAGCGGCGCACCACCAGCTTGTGTGGCACCGTTTCGGTGGCCTGACCTATTTCCTTGCCCTCTATGGCGCGGCACAGACGGTACATGGTACGTTCGCCGATCTCCTCCGCCGGTTGGGCAACTGTCGTCAATGGTGGGTCCATGACTTCTGAAAAACGAATGTCGTCAAAGCCGATAATGGAAATGTCGTCCGGGACTTTCAATCCCGCCGTTTTTATTTCGTGTATAGCGGCCATGGCCATTTCATCATTGGCGCAAAACACGGCCGTGGGCCGATCGCTTTGGTGTAACAGTTTGCGAGTGCTGCGACGGGCACCCTCCAGGGACATCTGTCCTTCCAGCAGCCAATCCGGTTCAATAGGTAATTTGGCATCACTCATGGCCCGCCGGTACCCCTGCTCGCGCCCCTGGGTGAGAGTGGAATCAGAACGGCCTTTCATAAAGGCGATCTTTTTATGGCCAAGGGAGATCAGGTATTGCGTGGCCTCCCTGGCGGCGGCCTCATTGTCGATACGAACACTGGGGAATTGACTCATTTCAGAGGTAACGCTTTCGCAACTGAGCACAATCGGCGGGTGCTTGCGACCGGAAAGGACCTGTTCGTCATAGGTAAAGGGTGACAAAGTGCTGAGCAGGATGATGCCGTCCGCCTCTTTGGAGAAGATCATTTTGCTGAACTCATCGAAGTCGACGGTGTTGTAGCGCGTGTCGCGAACCAGAATGCTGTAGTCCTGTTCTTCGGCCACATGCCAGATACCTTCCATCACCGCTTCAAAAAACGGAATACCAATGGAAGGCACCACCACCACGATCATATGGGTTTTGCCACGGCGAAAATTGCGGGCCAAGGTGTTGGGGGCATAGCCGGTGTCCTTGATGGCCTTTTCCACCTTGTTACGGGTGTTTTCCCGTACCTGGTCCGGAGAATTGAGATATCGCGAGACAGTGGCGATGGAAACTCCGGCAATTTTGGCCACGTCCTTAATGGAAACCATAAAACAGCTGTTCCTAAATGAGGGTTTACAGTCGACCACGGCATCATGAGTGCCTAGTCGCTGTTAACGTTTTCAGCCTAGTTTACCCCAATTTGAGAGGATTTATAGCAATCAGGCCGTTTCTTCTCGTTCGTATCGATCTTTTGGATAGGTGTTGACCGTTTAAATGTAAACGTTTACATTGTAATGGAAGTTTGTGGAATCAATCTCCAACACAATAAGGGCAGGTTTTCATTGTGTCTCGCGGTGTGGCCAATAAATCGGAGAGCCTTATGTCTAAATGGTGCAACCCCGATGGGATCAGAACTATTCTGGTGGCACTCATAGCGTTGCTGGCAGTCGCGCCACCCGTGTCAGTAGCGGATGATCCTGTTTCTGGTCACACCAGGGACTCCATATTGGTGCTGGCCGGCCAGAGTGTTCGTGCCACACTGGATTATTACCAGTCACCGGCGCTTCCGCGTCCGGCGGGTTTTTCAGATTATATTTCCTATGATGTTGGCACGCCCTACTTGGCGTTGGCGCCGGACTATCCCGCCATCTATCGGGGCAATGATGGGCTCAAAACGGCCACCAACTGGGGCAGCGGTGAACAATGTGTGGCCTGTAACCTGGCTCGACCCGAATTCAGTAATGCGATCATCAACATAGGCATGTATCTGGCCGGGCCACGCTATGACGATGGCTCCCTCTGCAGCGCCAGGCCAGACTGCAACACGCAAAAAATGGTTCGTGGTGAAATGGATTCCCAATTGCGGGAACTGGCGGACTGGCTCACCGAATACCGTAGTCACCGTGTATTGCTGCGGGTTGGTTACGAGTTTGATGGCAGTTGGAATGGCTATGACCCGAATCAGTTTATCGCGGCCTACAAATACATCCACCGGTTTCTCAATCGCGCTGGCGTCAGCAATGTGGAGTTTGTCTGGCACTCGTTTGGTTATGCCAGCGAAGAGACTTTGCAGCGTTACTTTCCCGAACCCGACGCCACTAGCGAGCGCTATGTGGACTGGGTGGGGTATTCCTACTTTGCCCTGGATTCAGACACGGTGGGGGCCAATGAGCTGGCGTTTGCACGGCGTAAAAACTTGCCGGTGTTTCTGGGGGAGGTCGCGCCTCACACCGGTGATTGCCAGCGGCAGATTGATCTTGCCAAAAATACGGCGTTGGGCAAACAGTGGATAGACAGTTTTTTTGCCTACCTGGAAAAGCACCGGGATGTGATCGGTGGCTTTGCCTACATCAACGAAAACTGGTCGGACAAAACCTACGCCCCCATGTGGGATGATCAACAGGATCACAATTGCGGCGGCTTTTTTGCCCGCTCCAATTCACGTCTCCAGGATAACGCCACCCTTGAAGCCTATTGGGCCAGCTATGTTCGTCGGCCCATGTTTTTAAATGCACAATAGAGATAAAGGCAAATGACCAAGTACATTACCAATCCCATCATCAAGGGGTTTAATCCCGACCCGAGTATCTGCCGGGTTGGTGACGACTATTATATCGTCACCTCGACCTTTGAATGGTTTCCCGGTTATCAGATTCATCATTCACGGGATCTGCGCAATTGGCAGTTGGTAGGACGACCACTGAATCGGGTCAGCCAATTGGATATGAGGGGCGTGCCCGATTCCTGCGGTGTCTGGGCGCCCTGTTTGACCTACAACGACGGCACTTTCTACCTCCTGTATACCAATGTAAGAAGCTTTAAGGGCGATTGGAAAGATATGCCCAATTACCTGGTAACCACCAATGATATTCTCGGAGAGTGGTCTGAGCCGATCTACATGAATTCCAGTGGTTTTGACGGTTCATTATTCCATGATGACGATAGTCGCTGTTGGCTGCTGAATATGCTTATGGATCACCGCAAGGGCCGTTTTTTTGGCGGTATTGTGATGCAGGAGTACGACAAGGAACAGCAAAAGCTGGTCGGAGAAGTCCATTATCTATTTGAAGGCACAGAGCACGGGCGCACTGAGGGGCCACATCTTTATAAGCGCAACGGTTACTACTATCTAATGACGGCCGAGGGTGGTACCGGCTACGAGCACTGTATGACATTGGCGCGTTCCCGGTCCATTACCGGGCCTTATGATGTGCATCCCGAGAATCCCTTTATTACCTCAAAGTACAACCCCGAGGCCTATCTTCAGAAAACCGGCCACGGTGATCTGGTACAGGTTCAGAACGGCGATTGGTATGCAACCTTCTTAACCGGACGACCGCTGACCGAGCGCGGGCGCTGCATTACCGGCCGTGAAACCGCCATTGAACGGGTAGAGTGGCGTGAGGATGACTGGTTGTACCTGGCCTGTGGCGGCAGGGCCGCCCGCCGGGTTGTTGAGGCGCCGGATTTACCGGATCACCCATTTGATGCACCGAAGCAACGCACGGACTTTGACAGCGATGAGATCGATCTCAACTTCCAGTCGTTGCGTGTGCCATTTTCTTCAGACTGGGTGAGCCAGACGCAACGCAAGGGGTATTTGCGCGTAGTGGGGCGTGATTCGCTCAGTTCCTGCTTTGAGCAAAGCCTGGTGGCTCGGCGGGTACAAAATCACGCGACGGAAGCGTCTACCTGTGTGGAGTTTGAACCGGAAACCTTTCAGCAGATGGCAGGTTTAGTGTGTTACTACAACACGTCTCACTACTATTACCTGCACATTACGGGCGACGATTTTGGTCGCCGGGCCAAGGGTGAGTCGGTGCGCAAGTTTCTGAATATTACTTGCTGTGATTCCGGGCGCGTCAGTGATGCCCTGGACCAGCCGATTGATATTACCGGTGCCGATCAGGTCTACTTGAGGGCGGACTTCAATGGTGCGGAGCTGCAGTTTTACTACGCGCTGAGTGAGGGCGACTGGCAGCCGGTGGGATCGGTATTGGATGGCAGTATTCTCTCCGATGATTATGTCGAGGTGAGCAGTGGTATTTTTAAACCCTGTTTTACCGGCGCATTCTACGGATTGTGTTGCCAGGATCTGTCCGGACAGAGAAAACACGCTGATTTTTCGTTTTTTGAGTATCTCGAACATCATGGCGCAGAGGACTAACCTTTGGCTATGAAAAGCGTGCGGCTTTATGAAAAAACGGTTTTTGTAAACGTTTACATTTAAAGATGTAAACGTTTACAATCAGTGTCAAGGCTGGTGAGATGCAGAATGTCCCAGAAGCCAGCTGGAGACTAAAATCATAATAATGGGTTTGGAGCGTAAGATGATTAAGATAAAACCTCTGGTAGTATCCATAGCGCTGGCCAACGCAGGTTTTGCCCTGCCTGTGCTGGCTCAACAGAACGACACGCAAGACAGAGCAGACCTGATCGAGGAGGTCACAGTTACCGGTATCCGCCGCTCTCTGGAGGCGGCCATGGATATCAAACGTGACGCCAGCGGCGTGGTGGACGCCATCTCCGCAGAAGACATCGGCAAGTTTCCCGATTCCAATCTGGCTGAATCGCTGCAGCGCATTCCTGGCGTATCTATCGACCGACGCAACAACGAAGGTAACCAGGTATCCGTGCGAGGCTTCGGACCCAGTTTTAACATGGTCACCCTCAACGGTCGTCAGATGCCCTCCGCTGCCACCGCCAAGCAGGAAAGCGACAGCAGCGCCGAACAAAGCCGCGCCTTTAACTTCGCGGAGATTGCTGCCGAATCGGTCAACGGCGTGAACGTCTACAAAACGGCCCGCGCCGACCAGCCCACTGGCGGCATAGGTGCCACGGTTGATGTGCGCACCGCCCGGCCGCTGCAAATGAGCGAAAACGTCGGCAATCTTTCCATCAAGGGCAATATGGACCAGACGGTGGAAGAGGGCGATGAAGTTACCCCCGAGATCTCCGGTATTTGGAGCCACAAACTGTTTGATGAGCGCGTGGGCATACTGCTGACGGGTTCCTATTCCGAGCGTCACAGCCGCCAGGAATCTGCAAAGACTGATGGCTGGATGCGAGTGAACGGTAATAACATCGATACCAGTGCGGTGACGTCCGGTCTGGGTCAGATCTGGTTGCCCCGTAATGTGGTGGTGGAGCAGGCGGACCATGAGCGCGAGCGTACTAATTTTCAAGGGGTGTTGCAGTTTGAGCCCAATGACCGCATGCGTTTGACCCTTGACTACACCATGTCGGATTATGAGGACAAGATTGAGCGTAGCCAGGCAGGTCTGTGGATTGAGGAAGGTGGCGTGGGTGCCCCTAACGCTCCGAGCGGTATTGCCGATGCCAATGGTACTGTGACTACGGTCATGATTCAGGAGAATTTTGGTGCCGGCTACGGAGCGTTGGATTGGCAGGGCTATTCTGATGTGGAGAAAACCGAAAACGAGTCGGTGGGCTTTAACTTCGAATGGGATGTCACCGACAATCTGAGTCTGGAGTTTGACTATCACGATTCCACCTCCGAGGCGCAGCCGGGAGACCAGATCAGCGATTTTCTGGTGATTTTGTCCGGCCCGTTGGGTATGAGTTCGGTTACCGATTTCAGTGGCAGTCGTCCAACTATTGAGTTGATTGACAATACTTCGGCAGTGACTGGTGCCAATACACCTTATACGCCGGCGGATTATCTGGACCCCAATGCGATTCGTCCGAACATTGATCTGGCCCGCAACAAGAGCGCCAAGAATGATGTGGAGCAGTTTCAATTGCACGGCAAGTGGGCTAATGCCGATGAGGGTGCTTTAAAGTCTATTAATTTTGGCGTGTCTCGCACGGAATACGAGATCCAGACCGGTTGGTATTTTGATCTGGGTGTGCAGGGCCAGCCGCAGTGTGTGGTTAATGGCAGCTGTGCCGGGTTGGAAAACATGCTGAGTGTGGAATCTACCGAGTTTTCCGATACCTTCCCTTATCTGTTGTCCTTTAACGCGGCCGATGTATTTAATACTTATCTGGATGGCGACAATGGTCTTCCCAGCGTGTTTGATCTGTTGTTTACCAATACCAACACGATTACGGAGGAGACGGACGCTTATTACGTGCAGTTTGAGCTGGAGACTGAGTTCAACGGTATGGCCGTGAATATTCTGGCAGGTATGCGTTATGAACAGACAGATGTGACTGGCACGACCTTGCAGGTTTCACCGATTTCCATGCAGTATGTGAGTTCAACGGAGTTTCGTCCGAATTACACGACTGAAGAGGTGGAGTATTCTCTGGAAAGTGATTATGACATGTGGCTGCCGAGTCTGGATGTCAGTCTGGAGATCCGTCACGATCTGATGGCTCGTTTTTCTGCGGGACGTACGCTGACACGTTCTGATCTAAACAGCATGAAGCCTGCTCTGAATATTGTGGACGCTCGTCCTGGAGGTCCTTATGGGGCTGCTCAGGGTAATCCCGGCCTGATACCCTATGAATCGGACAATCTGGATATGTCACTGGAGTGGTATTACGCTGAGGGCAGTTATGCGGCAATCAGTTACTTCAAGAAGTGGGTGGATAATTATGTAGTTACCACAATCACTCAGGATACGATAATGGGAGCCGGTGGTTATGCATTGACGGATCCGAATCCATCTGCGGATATTAATTTCCCGACGAATGTGGCGGGCGGTCCGGATGATGAGGTGATTCTGTGGGATATCTCCAGCTTTGAGAATGGCGAGGCCGCCAAGGTGGATGGTATCGAGTTGGCTGTCCAGCATATGTTTGGGGACTCCGGTTTCGGCCTGCAGGCGAATGTTACGTTTGTGGATGGGGACGTGGAGTATGATGAGACGTCTCTCGATCAGACGATTGCACTGACTGGGCTCAGTGATTCTGCGAATTTTGTTGGATTTTATGAGGCGGATAATTGGCAGGTGCGTTTGGCTTATAATTGGCGCGATGAGTTTTTGCTGTCGATGAACCAGTTGCGTCAGGCGAACGAGCCGGTGTTTGTGGAGGAGTATGGTCAGTGGGATATCAGTGCCAGTTATGATATCAATGACAATTTTTCTGTGTTCTTTGAAGGTCTGAATATCTTTGGTGAGGATGCCAAGGCCCATGGGCGTTTTGATAATCAGTTTATTTATGAGGATGACCAGGAGGCACGTTTTGCGGCTGGGGTTCGGGTGAATTTCTGATAGTTGTCTTCTGTCGTTGAGTTTGGGAAAGCCACCTTCGGGTGGCTTTTTTGTGGGTGGCAGGTTTGTTCTGGAGTGGTTTTTGGTTTAGTGCTTTAACGGGGGGCGGAGTGTTGGCTCTTAGGCTTCGGGTTTTGTGCCTCGACAGGGGACGGAGTGTTGGCTCTTAGGCTTCGGGTTTCGTGTTTCGACAGGTGACGGAGTGTTGGCTCTTAGGCTTCGGGTTTTGTGCCTCAACGGGCGGCTGGTGTGTTGTTTTCGGAGCTGTCGGTCGGCCCTCCGGGCTGCCCTCAGTCCCGAAAAAGTCCGGCAAAAAACGCCGGTCTTTTTCACTCCTTCGGCTCCCTCTTTAATGCTCCGAAAACAACACACCAGCCACCCTTTACACTGTAGTACGTCAAATTTGTTGCCCCATTAATAGTTTTCATGGGGTTTGAGACCGATGGCACCTTCTCTGTAGCAGCCCGCTGCCAGGATAAGTTCAAGCACTGAGTCAAAAACCATGGGGTCTGACTCTGACCCCTCTAAATTAGGCTACAAATCTTCGCAAGTACCCTGCTCGGAATTGAAAGTGGTATTAAAAATGCGATCGAATCAGGTCCATATGCTTTTGAAAACTGAGGCTGCTAGACAGTGGAACAATTTCAGATTGAGTACGACCTTGCAGTATGTCCTGGCTGGCGGCTTCAATCTCGTAATTAAATCCGTGAGTCTCGCGAGGTTCACTGAAAGTATCGACCAATGTATCCAGTTCATATAAGTGACACTCTGAAGCCCGAAAAAAATCCGGAATCGCTATATAGCCCTTGTCGCCAATGATATGGCAAAAGTTGTGCAGCCGGCAGCGAAAGGATGTGGCGAGGGAGGCGATAGCATCACCATAGTCCATTACCGCAATCACATCGTCTTCCACGCCATTGGGGGCATAACCTGCAGTTACCTGCATGTTTACAGGGTCGCGCCGCATAAACCACCAGGCGATAGCCACCGGGTAGATGCCCATTTCGAGCAGTGCACCGCCGGCGAGTTCTTTGTTGTATTCGCGCAGGTCTGATCGATAAGGCAACAGTGGATAGGCAAAGTCTGCCTTCAAATGCTCAACTTTTCCGATGCGTCCTTCTTCCACCCACTGCCGGGCTTTTTGTATGGCGGGCAGAAAGTGGGTCCACATGGCTTCGAGCAGGTAGATGCCGGTGCGTTTCTGGGTTTCTATCAGGGTCTGGCATTCTTCGGCACTGATCACCAGGGGTTTTTCGCACATGACGGCTTTGCCGGCTTCCATAGCGTCGGTGGCTTGTCGCAGATGGTGGGTGTGGGGGGTGGCGATGTAGACGGCGTCTACCTCTGGGTCGCTATAGAGACTCTGGTAATCGCCGTAGCTTTTTTCGAGGCTGTATTGTTGTGCGAACTGTTCGGCATTTTCCTGAGAGCGGGAGGCGACGGCAACCAGTTCGGCGGAAGGTGCGAAGTTACAGTCGCCGGCAAAGGCGTGGGCGATACGGCCGGCGCCGATAATGCCCCAGCGGATTTTCTTGTCGGATGGCGTCATTGATGTCTCCAGTTGGTTGGGTCAGCAGGTTGTTGAAAAGCTCAGGGCATTGAGCGAGTCACAAGGTTGTGCGGGCATCGACGGCCTGGGGGATATTCTCTTCGACCGCATTGTCTGCCAGTTCCCGCTCCAGTTGTTCGAGGCTTTTGTTGCGGGTTTCGGGCAGAAACCAAAGTACGACCATAAATCCCAGCAGCGCAAATACACCGTAGTTCAGAAAAGTCCAGGCCGCTCCCATATTGGTCAACTGCCAAGGGAAGAAGAATTGGATGCCGAAGCTGGCGGCGCTGTTGGCAAAGCCGGTAATAGCCATGGCTACGCCGCGCAGTTGGTTGGGAAAAATTTCCGGCAGCATGACCCACATAACAGGTCCCAGAGAGACGGCAAAGGAGGCGACAAATCCGAGAATGGCGACCAATGCGATGGTGGCGTTCATGTTGATGGCGGCGGCAATCAGTTCGCTGTGTCGTAAACGGGCTTCCGTGGCTCCCAGCTGGGCGGCGAGTGCCTGTTTGTAGTCGACGTCGTTTGCGAAGTGTTGGTCTTGCAGAGGGGCCAGCGCGGTTTGCAGGTGCGGGTCGAGAGCGGCCAGTGCCGCCGCGTCAAGTTGATAACTGGCGCTGTGGAATCCGTAGGCGCACAGAAGCATGCTCAACGCGATGCCGCTTAATCCTATCAATAATAATGGTTTGCGACCGATGTGGTCGATCAGTGCCATGGCGATCAAGGTGAAGATAACGTTGATGATGCCAACCCATACGGCCTGTGCAAAGGCGGCGTCTGTGCCGATGCCGCTTTGTTCGAAGATGCTGGGGGCGTAAAAGTAGATGGCATTGATGCCGGTGATTTGCTGAATCATGGCCAGAAACAGGCCCAATATCAGCACCATTCTCATGCTGGGTTTGAGTACTCGACGCAGGCGTTCGAGTAAGGGTGCGGTTTCCCGGGCGGAGCTGTTTTCGATTTCCTGCAACTGGGTTTGTACGGATGTGCCATTGCTTAGTTGATTGAGTACCCGCTCGGCTTCGTCGCAGCGTTTTTGGGTCAGAAGCCAACGCGGGCTTTCCGGGACGCGGGTCAGCAGGGTGACGTAAATCAATGCCGGTATGATTTCGAGTCCTAGCATCCAGCGCCAGGTGTGGCGGTCGATCCCAAGTTGGCTGACCCATTCGGCTTCGGACTGTGCCACCTGTTGGAAAAAGTAGTTACAGAAGTAGGCGGCGGAGAATCCCAACACAATATTGAGCTGATTGATGGAAATCATGCGGCCCCTCTGATGGGCTGGGGAGATCTCAGCAATATAGATGGGCGCCAGTCCCAGTGAGGCGAATCCGAGCCCGCCGATAAACCGTGCGACCACCAGCCAGGTGATGCTGGGGGCCAGCGCGGAGGCTATTGCAGAGGCGGTGTAGAGTATGGCGATAATCAACAGCAGGCGGCGTCGGCCAAAGCGGTCGCTCAGGGGGCCGACGGTGGAGCCTGCGATAATGCCGCCCAGAGTGGGGGCGCTTACCATTAGGCCGATTTCCCAGTCCCCCAGTCGGTATTCCTCGCCGACGTAGCCAATAACACCGGATATGACGGAGGCGTCGAATCCAAACAGGAAGCCACCCATGGAGACAATCAGGGCGATGGTGACAGTGGGGGAGAACAGAGGGAGTTTTGGGGTCATGGCGATTTTATTATGTTTCTGGTATTTGTTGATGTAAACGTTTACATTATGATCGTAAAGGTATCAGTAAGTCCCTCATCTGGCAACGGAATTACGCGACCAGAACGCTTTTGGGGGTCTTGGCCAGGCATGACCGCTTGTATCGGAAAATCACGAGGAGCTTATGAGACTTTGGCAAGATCCCCAATTTGTGTTCGGCGTGGCTACATCGGCGTTCCAGATAGAGGGGGCGGTGGATATCGACGGCAAGGTGGAGTCAATCTGGGACACTTTTTGCCGCCGGGATGGTGCTATCGCTGATGCCGGCGATGGTCGGGTCGCCTGCGAGCATTATCGGCGCTGGGAGCAGGATTTCGACCTGATTGCCTCGCTGGGCGTGGATGCGTATCGTTTTTCGATTGCCTGGCCGAGAATTATTTCTGATGTGGACGGTAGGGTGAACCAGCAGGGGCTTATGTTTTACCGCCAGCTGCTGGAGGGATTGGCAGAGCGAGGTGTCAAGGCCTATGTGACACTTTACCACTGGGATTTGCCTCAGTTTTTGCAGGATCAGGGTGGCTGGCTGAATCGTGATACTGCGCTGGCCTTTCGACATTATGCACAGGTGGCTGCCAGTGAACTGGGTGATCTGGTGCAATCCTGGTGCACGTTGAATGAACCCTGGTGCAGTGCTGTGCTGGGGCACTGGTTTGGCGTGCATGCGCCGGGAATCCAGGATCGTGCCGCGGCGCTGCAGGCTGCCCACCATTTGTTGCTGGCCCATGGTATGGCCCTGGATGCGCTGCGCAAAAATGCGCCTCAGGCGCAGCATGGAATTGTGCTGAATCTGTCTCCTTATTATTCAGCTGCTGAGACTCCCGGTGACCAGGCCGCGGCGGAGTTTGCTGCCCTTGAGAATAACCATTGGTATTTACAGGCATTGTTGCAGGGCCGTTATCCCCAGAAGGTGTGGGATTACTACGATAGATTTCGGCCGGCGATATGCCCTGGTGATATGGAGATCATTTCGCAGCCTCTGGATTATCTGGGAATTAACTATTACAGCTGCCAGCGAGTGCTTGCCTGTGAGCCGACCGATGTCGATTGGCCTCCCTACAAAGTGCAGGAGCCTGCATCGAATGTACCGGTAACGGCGATGGGATGGGAGATTTGTCCCTCTGGTCTGACAGATCTGTTGCAGCAGTTACATCGGGAGTATCGCCTGCCACCGCTGCTGATTACGGAAAATGGCATGGCCAGTGACGACCAGCTGTTCGACGGAGCGGTAGTGGATGATCAGCGACTCACTTATCTGCAGCAACATTTGTCTGCGCTGGAGCGGGCTATGGAGTCCGGGGTGAATGTTCGCGGTTATTTTGCCTGGAGCCTGATGGACAACTTCGAATGGGCTGAGGGTTATCGCAAACGGTTTGGCTTGGTCTATGTGGACTATGATAGTCAAGAGCGCACTCTCAAGCGTAGCGGTCAATGGCTGCAGCAACGACTGTTGGAGCGCAAGCAGAGGGGTGTGGTATGAGCGAGAGTGGAGCAGCCGTGAGCGGGGAAAACACAGCCGTGAGCGGGAAAAAAACAGCCTTGAGCGGAAACAATACAGCCCTGAGCGGCGAAAGCACGACCCTGGGTGTTCGAGAGAAAATCGGCTATGGCCTGGGGGATACAGCCAGCAATATTATCTTTCAGGTCGTTATCAATTTCATGATGATTTTCTATACCGACGTATTCGGGCTGGAGGCGGCGGCTGTAGGAACACTGATGTTGGTGGTGAGGCTGTTTGATGGGGTTACGGATCCGTTGATGGGAGGGCTCGCTGACCGGACTCGCACCCGCTGGGGGCGTTATCGTCCCTATCTGATCTGGATTTCCATTCCCTACGGTGTATTGGCGGTGCTGGCGTTTACCACGCCGGATTTGGGTGACAATGCCAAGCTGGTGTATGCCTATGTGACTTATGCCGTGTTGATGACGATCTATACGGCGATCAATATTCCCTATTCCGCGCTGGGCGGGGTGTTAACAGAGGACCCCACAGAGCGGGCCTCTGTGCAGTCGTTTCGTTTTGCCATGGCGATGGTGGGTGGTGCGATTGTCACCGCCTTGACCTTGCCAATGGTGGATTTGCTCGGGGCCGGGGATAAGGCCCTTGGGTTTCAGTTGACGATGGGTGTCTTGGCGAGTATCGCGGTGTTGTGCTTCTGGATCTGTTTTTATACGACTCGTGAACGGGTGGTGGAAGAATCACAGGCGGTCAAGTCGAATATTGCGCAGGACTTTTTCGCATTGCTTAAGAATGATCAGTGGAATCTGGTGGCACTGGTTGCGGTGTTGTTGTTGATTTTGGTGGCCATGCGTGGGGCGGCTACGCCTTATTATGTGATTTATTTTTTACAACGTGAGGATTTGGTGTCCTGGTTTTTTACCTTTGGAATGCTGACGGGGGTTGCCGGTGCTTGCTGTACGAATTTCCTGACTCGCTATGTTTGTAAGGTGCGGTTGTTTAATTTTGCGATTTTGGGAGCGATCGTTTTCCATGGGGCGTTGTTTTTCTTGCCACCCGGGCAGGTGATCGGGGCATTTTTGTTGTTCGGGTTGGCGAATTTCTTCCAGTTGATTCTTGTGCCGCTGATGTTTTCGATGATTCCGGATACGGTGGATTATGGGGCGCTGAAGACGGGTAAGAAGAACATGGCGATGAGTTATTCGGCGCACTTGTTGGCAATTAAGTTGGGGCTGGCGATTGGCGGTGCACTGACGGGGTGGTTGTTGGATTTTTATGGGTATGTGCCGAATCAGCTGCAGTCGGAATCGGCGATGTCTGGGATTTTGGTGGTGTTTTCGTTGAGTGGGGTCGTTTGTGGGGTGGCGATTGCGGTTGTGATGCGGCTTTATAAGTTGACGAATCGGTATTTGGATGAGGTGCATCGGGAGTTGGGGCGAGATGTTGGCCGTTAAGTGAGATCAGAGTTTTTTTCATGGGTCTTCGGGAACATTTGTAAGTTGTTTTGGTTCAAGCTATGACGGTAAAGTGCCATAACCGGAAGTTCATAATCCTGGTTCAGGGCACCATGGGCGTTCGATAATGTCCGCAACGGCCGCACGACGTAGGGTGGAATAGAAGCGCTTTGCGCTTCGTAATCCACCGATCCGCCGAAGGTTTAAATTGGCGGCGGCCGTGTACAAATCACCTGCTGCAGGCACATTCAAGGGTGTTAAAAACTGGGCCGCAGCCAACGAACATCTCCGGCAGAACCGGCGGATTACGGCGCAAGCGCCTAATCCGCCCTACGCATAAACAACGCCGTCAGAGTACCAATCCTGCGAATTTCTAAGACCGGTTATGGCACTTTGCGGCCTATCCGATCCCGCCCAACGCTTGTTGTGAATAATGCTCAAGTAATAGAGCTAGATGTGCAACACGAATAGCCGAACTTTCAATAATTTAGTCATCTTTCCGGGCAAATTATACCCACAAATTCTTCGGAGGAACCTTTTTATAGAAAGAGCTCTACTTTGTTGCCGTCCATAAAGTCATTCAGTTGCTCGATAGTTCGGTAGTCATTCAGGAATTTTTCGGCTTGGCGTTGTTGTGCCGGCGTGTTGGCAATGCTGTAGTGTTGGTCGACATTTTTAAAGGCGGCGCTCAGGTCTTCTATGGTGGCGCGTTCTATTTCTCCGCCCACCACCAGTTTTTCCTTGCGAATATGTTCTTGTTCCCGTATCTGGTCGACAGCGATGAGTTTACTGCGATCTTCGAAGGTCATTGAGCGTTCGATGGAGGCGGCTCTGATGTCGGTTCGGTAGAGGTAGGATTGGCCGCCTTCTTCCTGGGGGGCGAGGTTGGCGTGTTCAACGCTGTCGCCCGCCAGGCCCAGGTGTTGGGAGACTCTGGATTCGTATTCACTTCTCTGGTTGATGTTGGTATAGCGGTGTTGGTCGTCACGCCGGCTGGTGATTTCGGTAATCTGCCGGATGTCGAGTGACAGGGTGGAGATTTCCATCGGCTGGTCCGGGTTGGGTCTGAATACTGGAGTGTCGAAGGAGGCGATAAAGTCGGGCAGGCCGCTGGTAAAGTTGTCGATCAGTTTCTGATTGCGGGTTGTCAGATCGCCAAACGGTTCTGCGGCCGCTGGATTGTGCTGGGGGAATAGGGGGGCTTCGCCCTGCACAGTTGTATCTGTCGTTTGGGAGGTGGCTGTAGCGTCGTCTGCGTGGGTGTTGTGGTCTACGCCAAATACGGCGTTCATGCCTTCGAGGAAGAATACGGCGGTGCGGCTGGTGCTTTCTCCGCCTGCGTCTTCACCCTGTCGGTACGCATGGGCGGTTTCGCTGATCAGGTCGAGGTATTGTTGGTATTGGTGATTTGTGGCGATATCGGGGTCGAGTTTGAGGCCGTCCAGGTCGACGCGGATATTGAAGTTGTAGCCATTGAGGTTGCTGCTCAGGCTGCGGTAGCCGGCGTTTTCGTCGATGGTGTATTGCAGCTTAAAGATTTGGTCAGAGGCTCCTTTTACCTGCAGACTGAATCCGGTCAGTTCAGTGTGGTCGAAGGCATCTAGGTTACCCATTTGTACCCAGGCGTCACTGCGGTAGTTATCGGCGAGAGCACCGAGCTTATTGGTAAGCTTGGTCAGGGCTTCCTGTTCGTCGAGGTCGAGTTCGCCGTCGACTTTGAAGGTGATGGTGGTTTCGTCGTCGCCGTGGCCTTTGTTGATTTCAATTTCTACCTGGTCGCCGTCGGCGGTGGTTACGGTCAGGCTGAAGAGTTTGCCGCTGTTCGCCGCTTTGTTGTCGGGTTCCCGGCCGCCATCTGATTGATGCGGTTGCAGTGCCACTGTGTTCTGTGATTGCTGGGTGTCGCCCGTCAGAATTCCCTTAAAACTGTTGGTGTCGCCGGCATAGTCTTGTACGCGGGCCAGGGTGGCTCGAATATCGGTCAGGTCCAGCTGCTCGCGGGTGAGCTCTCGCTCGAGGTGGGTATAGAGTTTGGCGGAGTGGTCCGTTGCCAGATTCTGCGGGCGGTTGGAGAGGAAGTTGGTGGGCTCGGTTTTTGCCTCAGTTTGGGAGGAGAGGCGCTGCGATGAGGCGAGTTTAGCGGACGCGTCCGCGTTGCGCGGTTCGTCAGCTTTGCGACTGTGCAGGCTTTGGATAACATTGGTTATTCCCTGTGAGCCGATGCTGTTCACGGAACCCCTCCCTGTGCATCTGTTTGGCACCAAACGGGGTTATCGGCGGGCTGGAAGAGAACTTTAGGTTTTTCAGGGCCAAAAAAGGGCACTTGGAGCAGTTGCTCGGTGCCCAAAGGTCCAAGAGACAAGGAACCGTATGTCATTTCAGCCCCCGTGACACTGCCTCACGGGGGAACTGGTTCAAAATGACTTCAGCAGGTACTGGTTAACCAGATTTTCCAGCTGTTCTTGCTTACCGGAAATCTTCTCTGGTTCTCCTGCACTGGCGGCATGGTCACGCAGTGCCGCCAAATCCAGTTTGCCATCTGCAAAGTCTTTTCCCGCACCGGAATCAAAACTGGAATAGCGCTGGGCCAAAGGTGCACTCAGGGCTTCATCTTCAATAATGGCGTTTGCCACTTCCAATCCATGGGCAAAGGTGTCCATGGCACCGATATGTCCGAGGAAAAGGTCTTCATTGTCGGTGGATTCACGCCGCACCTTGGCGTCAAAGTTGAGTCCGCCGGTTTTGAAACCACCGGCTTCCAGGACCACCAGCATGCCTCGTGCAGCGTCGTAAAGGTCAACAGGGAACTGGTCGGTGTCCCAGCCGTTTTGCGCGTCACCGCGGTTGGCATCAATGGAGCCGAGCAGACCTGCATCGGCGCACAATTGCAGTTCGTGCTCGAAGGTATGGCCGGAGAGGGTGGCGTGGTTGGCTTCGATGTTGAGCTGGAAGTCACCGGCCAGTCCATGGTGACGCAGGAAGCCGATAACGGTCTGGGCGTCGAAGTCGTACTGGTGTTTGGTGGGTTCCATGGGTTTGGGTTCGATCAGGAAGGTGCCCTTGAAGCCGATGCTGCGACCGTAGTCTCTGGCCATGGTAAGGAAGCGGGCCATATGCTCCAGCTCGCGTTTGGTGGAGGTGTTGAGCAGCGAGATGTAGCCTTCGCGGCCGCCCCAGAAGACGTAGTTTTCACCACCCAGGGCGACGGTGGCGTCGAGGGCGGCTTTGACCTGGGCACCGGCGTGGGCGACGACGTCGAAGTTGGGGTTGGTGGAGGCACCGTTCATGTAGCGGGGGTTGCTAAAGGCGTTGGCGGTACCCCAGAGCAGTTTCATGCCGGTCTCTGCCTGACGCTGTTTGGCTAACTCGACCATGGCAAACAGGTTTTCTTCCGATTGCGCAACACTGTCGCCTTCGGGGGCCATGTCGCGGTCGTGGAAGCAATAGTAGGGGGTGCCCAGCTTGGTGAAAAACTCGAATGCGGCATCCATTTTCTGGCGGGCGTTGGTCATAGGATCGCTACTGTCGTTCCAAAGGTAACTGCGCGATCCGGGGCCGAAGGGATCGCTGCCATCGCCGCAGAAACTGTGCCAGTAACAGGTGGCATAACGCAGGTGTTCGGCCATGGTTTTACCAGCGACCCGTTTGTTGGCGTCGTAGCGTTTAAATGCCAGTGGGTTGTCGGACTCGGGGCCTTCATAGGCGATCTTGCCGATGCCGGGGAAGTATTCGCGGTCGCCGATATAGGGTGAAGTGCTCATAGTGACCTCTCTTAAAGTGTCTGGTCTGTTGTGTGTTTGATGGTCGGCTCAGCGGCGCTGGAACCAGGGTGTTAAGGTTTCTACCGCATCCAGATAGTTGCGGTAGAGGTTTTCATAGAGGGTTACGTTTTCGGCGATGGGCTGACAGCTGCGATCAGGGTCTTTTTGCAGGTGCTCTGTCACCAGTTCGTTAATATCGACGCTCTGCCCGGCCTGAGTTTGTATTAGCGCCAGGGCCTGCATGGCTGCGCCAAAGGCGGCGCCTTCGTCGGGGGTCAACAGGGTAACCGGTGCCTGGCAAATATCCGCCAGCATTTGGCGCCAGCCGGGGCTGTTGCTGCCGCCGCCGGTCAGATGAATTTCTTTCACCTCCACACCCTGTTCGCGCAGGGCATCTATGCCCAGGCGCAGGCCATAGCTGGCGCCTTCGGTGGCCGAGCGCAGCAGGTTTCGGGGCAAGCAGTTGGAGCTGTCCAATCCCAGGATGCAGCCTTTGGCATCGGGCAGATTGGGTGTGCGTTCGCCATTGAAAAACGGCAGTGTCAGTACGCCATTTGCTCCGGGTCGGGTCTCTCTCAGCGCGGTTTCAAATTCTTCCAGGTCTGTATCCAATAAACCCCTGAGCAGCTCTGTACTGAGTGTACAGTTCATAGTGCACAGCAATGGCAGCCAGCCACCGGTGGAGGAGCAAAAAGCCGCCAACCGACCCATGTCATCGGTAATGGGTTTGTCACTGAGGCTGTATACGGTGCCGGAGCTGCCGAGGCTGATGGTGACCACGCCATTGCCGACATTGCCGGTGCCGATGGCGGCCATCATGTTGTCACCACCGCCGGTGGCAATGGGAATGCCGGCGGGCAGGCCCAATTGTTCCGCGATTGCTGGCTGCAGTTGCCCCAGTCGGGCATCGGCGGGCAATAATTTGGGCAGGCAGGTCATCAGGCCCGGGTCGATATTGTTGACCATCTCCTGGTTCCAGCAGCGCTCACGAACGTTGAGCAGGCCGGTGCCGGAGGCGTCCCCGTATTCCATAGCCACTTCGCCGCTGAGGTGGAAGTTGAGGTAGTCATGGGGTAGCAATACATGGCGCATCTGGGCGAACAGCTCGGGATGATGTTTCTTCAGCCATAGAATTTTGGGGGCGGTATAGCCAGTGACGATGGGATTACCCAACACGGTCAGGCAGCGTCGTTCGCCGCCAAAGGCGTTCATCAGCGCTTCGCATTCCGCTGTGGTGGTGGTATCGCACCAGAGCTTTACCGGGGCCAGCACCTGGCCATCGCTGCCGACGGGCACGAAGCCGTGCTGTTGGCCGGAGACTGCCATGGCTGTGGCGCTGCGGCGGACTTCCGCCGGTATCTCGGCAAAGGCTTCATGCAGGGCTTCGATCCACCAGGACGCCAGCTGTTCGGCACGTCCGTCCGCATCAGTGATCAGTTCCAGCTCGTGGCTGGCGCTGGCCACCACTTCTCGGGTATCTGCCCTGTAGAACAGGACTTTGATGCTCTGGGTACCCAGGTCGATGCCGACAACGGTTTTCATGGTTACGTTCCTCGTCTCAGGCACAGGTGAGCAGATCAGCCTGCTTGACCAGCAGCAGTTCCAGCTGGCGTTGGTCCACGGCGAAGTTGCGGATGCCTTCGGCCAGTTTTTCGGTGGCCATGGCGTCTTCGTTCATGGACCAGCGGAAGCGGGGTTCCGGCTCGATCAGCATCGCCTGGGGGGCGCTGCGGTTGTTGGGATTGAGTTTGCGCTCCAGTGGACTTTCTTCAGCGGCCAGTTGTGCCAGCAGAGCGGGGCTGATGGTGAGCTTGTCACAGCCGGCCAGTTGTTCGATTTCGCCCAGGTTGCGGAAGCTGGCACCCATCACCACGGTGTTGTAGGTGTGCTGCTTGTAGTAGTCGTAGATGCGGGTGACGGAGAGTACGCCGGGGTCTTGTTCTGGCGGGTAGTGGTCGCGGCCACTGTGTTTTTTGTGCCAGTCGAGGATGCGGCCGACAAAGGGGGAGATCAGGAATACGCCCGCGTCGGCGCAGGCGGCGGCCTGGGAGAAGCCGAACAGCAGGGTCAGGTTGCATTGGATGTCTTCCTGCTCAAGTTGTCGGGCGGCCTGGATGCCTTCCCAGGTGGAGGCGATTTTGATCAGTATTCTCTCGCTACCGATACCGCGTTGTTCAAACAGTGCCATCAGGTGGCGGGCGCGGCGCAGGGTGGCGTCGGTGTCGTAGGAGAGGCGTGCGTCCACTTCGACGGAGATACGGCCTGGGATGATTTGCAGGATTTCGCAGGCGATGGCGACGGAGAGCTGGTCCATGCAGGTGTTGAGCTGGTCTTGACTGCTGCCGTTGTCGAGTTGGGCGGCGCGGATGCAGTTGACTACCAGATTGCGGTACTTGGGCAGTTGCGCGGCCTTGAGCAGCAGTGAGGGGTTGGTGGTGGCATCCTGGGGTTTGAATTGGGCGATGGCGTCGATATCACCGGTATCGGCGACCACTTCGGTCATGGTTTTGAGTTGTTCGAGTTTGTTCATTGTGAGCGCTTTGGGTTATTGCCAGTCGTGGTCATAAGGTAGCGCTGGGGGGCGATGGGGTGTTACGTCGCAGTTGGCTGTGGGGTGGTACTTTTTTGTGGCTGCCGGTTTCTGCACTGGCAGGGTCGAGTAGGCAGCAGAGTGCCATAACCGGAAGTTCATAATCCTGGTTCAGGGCACCATGGGCGTTCGATAATGTCCGCAACGGCCGCACGAGGTAGGGTGGATTAGAAGCGCTTTGCGCTTCGTAATCCACCGATCCGCCGAAGGTTTAAATTGGCGGCGGCCGTGTACAAATCACCTGTTGCAGGCACATTCAAGGGTGTTAAAAACCGGGCCGAAGCCAACGAACATCTCCGGCAGAACCGGCGGATTACGGCGCAAGCGCCTAATCCGCCCTACGCATAAACAACGCCGTCAGAGTACCAATCCTGCGAATTTCTAAGACCGGTTATGGCACATTGCCGTCAAAGCCTGGACACAAACTGCCGACAAGATTTCCACAGAACCCTTCGATTTCAAGGCCTGAGATTAATTGCTGACAAGCTGCCGCTGCTGTCTGCGATATTCACTGGGGGTAACTTGTTTGATTTCGACAAAGCGGCGGTTGAAGTTGGAGAGGTTGGCGTAGCCGCAGCGAAAGGCAATATCCATGATGTCGTCGTCGCTGCTGGCCAGTTGACGGCAGGCTTCGGTGATGCGCATAAGGTTGACGAAGGAGACGAAGGTGCGGCCCGTTGTTGCGCGAAAGAAGCGGCTGAAGCTCTGGGGTGTCATGTGGACAAGGTCGGCGACGTCGGTTTGTTTGATTTCCTCTTGCAGGTTGCGCTTGAGGTAGTCCATCACTTTGTTGAGGCGGGCGCTGTGGAATTGGCTGTTGTCCACGACGTAGACTTCGCTGGTCAGCGGACTGGTGCCAGTTGCCTGGCAGAGTTGATCGAGCAGTTGAACGAACAGTGACAGGCGGTAGAGACCGCGCTGTTGTTCGATTTGGGTGAGCAGGTCCAGGATGGGGTTAAGCTGTCCGCCGTCGAAGTGGAGGCCGCGTTTGGCTTGCTGCAGCAGTCCTGCCAGGGGAGAGGCTTCGGGCAGGCGCAAGAAGTCGTTGCCGAGGCAGGCGGGGTCGAATTGCAGAACTTGCATTTCGTTGTTGTGCTGGTCGGGGTCGCTGACCCAGCAGTGGGGGATGTTGGGGCCGATAAAGACCAGATCACCGGGCTGGAAGGTTTCGACGCTGTCTCCCACGTAGCGGGTGCCTGCACCACGCACGATGTGGGCCAGTTCGCACTGGGGGTGGTAGTGCCAGCTGTGGTCCTGCTGGAACGCTTCGCACTGGAAGTGCAGGGAGCGGATGGAGTCGTTGCCATCGAGCTGGACGGTTTCGAAGGTCGGGTCCATAGCACGGGTCGAATGTGTGTTTGAGTGTTTTTAGGGTAGCGCTTTTACGGCTGCCGTTTCAACTGTGATGAGTGTGGGGCGCCGGAGCGCTCAATGGACTAGTCTTAAAGGGACGGTTGCAGACAGGAAAGTATAAGAATGAATGCCTTAACACCTCCACGGTTGATTCTCTTCGATTGGCATGGAACTTTGGTCAATACGCTGGATGCGATGTATCAGGCGGTCGAGGCGTTGCTGGCCCAGCTGGATGAGTTGGAGCTCTTACCTTATCTGATTCCCGAATCCCAGGCACGCAACGCGGATGATGAGAAGTTGTTGCGCTATATTCGGATTTTTCGTCATTTGCACCCGCGGATTCTGGCGGAGCGCCGTGTTTCCCGTACGGATATTTTTGATGTGCTGTTCGGTGGTGATGAGCTGGCGAAGAATACGGCTCATCAGGCGTACAACCATAACTACCGTCAGTTTTACGGTGAGGTGACACCTTTTCAGGACGGAATCTACGGTTATCTGCAGTGTTTGAAAGGGGCGGGAATCAAACTGGGTGTCGCCACCAATCGCAGTCGGGAGTTTCTGGATGCCGAGATGTCGGTGGTGGATGGAGGCCGTTGGCGATCGTTTTTTGATGTCAGTTTGTGCGGCAGTGAGGCCAAACGTTATAAACCGGCGCCGGATGTTTTGGAGGAGTCGGCGGAGGCCGTCGGGCTGACGGCGGAGGAGTCGGTGTGGTATGTGGGCGACAGTCAAAGTGATATGGCGACTGCCCGTCGCGCCGGTGTGACGAGGGTGTTTTATAACGGCGCGCTCTGGCCGGACGATTGGTTCGAGCGAACGTTTAGCGGCAGCCAGAGTCATTATTCGCCGGATGCGGTGGTGCCGGACTTTGACGGGTTACTGGATTTGCTGGAGCATTGTGGTGTCGGTTTTGAACAGCGTCCAGAGCGCTTGCCGCCGCGCCAGCCACCTGTACCACGAATTGAACCTGACTGGCATCCAGCGGTTGCTCAGCTAACACCACCTTCTTTGATCCTGTTTGATTGGCATGCGACCCTGGTAGATACGCTCGATGCGATGTATCACGCAGTGGATGATATGTTGGCGGAATTTGATGAATTGGATTTGATGATTCGGTTAGTAACTCCGGAGCGGGCGAAGTCACCGGAGGACATGAAGCTGGTTTCTCATGTTCGGGAGTATCAGCAGTTGCATCCTAAAATAAAGGCGGACCGGAAAATTTCACGTACGGATATTTTCGAGGTATTGTTTGGTGAGGACGATGAAGCCAAACGCATTGCTCATGGGCATTTTACCCGTCACTATCGTAAGTATTACGGCACGGCGTTACCGTTTGAACCGCAGGTTCGGCAGGTGCTGCAGGGGTTGAACGAGATCGGTATGCCAGTGGGGGTTATTACCAATCGTGACCGGGAGTTTTTTGTGGCGGAGTTGGGTAATGTGAATGGGGAGGATTGGTCGGGTTATTTTTTGACGGATGTTTGTGGCGACGATACGGTGAAACGTAAACCTCATACGGATCAGCTGCAAAAGGCGGTGGACAATTTGGGGCGGGCATTGGGTCCCGAGGTTTGGTATGTGGGGGACAGTACTACGGATACCATTGCTGCAAAAAGTGCCGGTACGACCAGCGTGTTTTTTAATGGTGCACAGTGGGATTTGCCCTGGCTGAATAAGATTTTTCCGGGTAATGAGCGTTTTCCCCATAAGCCGGATGTGGTGGTTAACGACTTTTCGGAATTCTGGGCGCTGGTATTGGCCTGTCGCGCGGAATAGTCTGTTGTTTGTCTCCCCCAGGTGGGGGATGGCGGTGAATTTCCCGATCTCTACACTGGTGGGTTCATGTATCAGGAGAGAGGAAGAGCATGTCCCGTCCCACCGATTTTGCCATTACCCGTGAGGACCTGAAAGGTAGCGATGTAGAGCCTACCTATGCCGGTGTGCTGAGTTTTATGCGCCGCAAGTACAGCCGCGACCTGGAGGGTGTGGATGTGGCGGTTACTGGTGTTCCCTTTGATTTGGCGGTCTCTAACCGTTCCGGGGCGCGTATGGGCCCGCGGGCGCTGCGAGCGGCGTCTTCCAATCTGGCCTGGGGTACGGTCGCTCACTGGGGCTTTGATCCGTTTGAGGAGTTGGCCGTTGTTGACTACGGTGACTGCGGCTTTGACAGCAGTTGTCCCAGTGAGGTGCCTGAGGTTATTGAGAGCCACATTGCCAATATTATTGAGCAGGGGCCGGCCACATTGATGTTGGGTGGGGATCATTTTGTAACCTATCCGGCGCTCAAGGCCTATGCGAAGAAACACGGGCCGATTTCGCTGATTCATTTTGATGCCCACTATGATACCTGGAATGACAGTAAGGGTACGATTGATCATGGAACGATGTTTTACCATGCAGCCAAGCAGGGGATTGTGGACCCGTCTCGTTCGATTCAGATTGGTATGCGCACGGCGATTGATGACACCATAGGCTTTAAGGTGTTGGATGCCCATTGGGTGCATCAAAATGGTGTCGATGCAGTGGTTGAGGCGATTCGTGAGCGGGTGGGGGATCATCCGACCTATTTGACCTTTGATATTGATTGTCTGGACCCGAGTTTTGCGCCTGGAACGGGTACGCCGGTGATCGGTGGTTTGAGCAGTTATCAGGCGCAGCGAATATTGCGTGGGTTGGAGGGAATTAATCTGGTTGGTATGGATCAGGTTGAGGTGGCGCCTGCTTATGATCACGCGGAGATGACGGCGCTGGCGGGAGCGAGTCTGGCATTGGATATGTTGTGTTTGTTTGCTCGTAGACCTCGGTAATCTCAGTTCTAACGAAACTCAGGGTTCAGACTAGATTTTCGCGTTCTTTTTGAAAAATGCCCTGCCCCCTTTTCTTGTTGTCTGGGGACTACGAGTTCTTTCCTTAGTTCGTTGGTTTCAAGTTCTGTGCCTCAAGCGGCGCCTGGGGGTTTCGTTTTCCGAGCTGTCGGGCGGCCGTCCCGGCTGCCCTCAGTCACCAAAAAGCCCGGCAAAAAACGCCGGTCTTTTTGGCTCTTTCGGCGCCCTCTTTAATGCTCGGAAAACGAAACCCCCAGACACCGCTAACACCGTAGTTCATCAAGTTTATTGCCTCATTGTTACTAAAACCCTTCCCGATTCAGCTTACCTGAGTTTTCCGGTAAGTGCGGTATTCATGGTAGATGGCGCTGCGCTAATCCATCCTATGTTGAGTAGTTTTTCAGTACACCAAAGTAGGGAATTGGAGACGGATCTGCAATATCTGCCTGGTTTTTCGTGTTCGCGGGGACGGTCAGCAGCAGTCTGGTTTCCGGTAGGGAAAATTCAAGACAAAGCCTGATTAAGACAGAAAAACTATGGGTGTGACCATTAAAAAATCGGTGCAATCTTGCTAGCGACTGAGCGCATACAAAGTAAGGTGTAACGGCAGGGAACCAAGGTGTTCAAAACGTAGCTAAAATTCACTACAAGCCCAAAACAAACAACCCCCCATTAAAACCACCCAACAACGAGAACTGCGGAGTAAAGGCGGCTGGGTGTTTCGATTTCGGCCCGTAAAGATGCCGCGCCGAGCGAGTCAAAGAGACCGGCGTTTTTTGCCGGGCTCTTTGGGGAGGGAGGGGACCCCGGAGGGGCGCAAATCAGGGCAGAAAGCGGAATACCCAGTCGCTATGAGGCACCCATACCAGACGCCACTTTCGTCCTCACAGAGCCCGATATTCCAGCTTTAAAAACAACCCAAAAATCAAGGCCGCTGAATCGCCTTAACCTCCATAAATTCCTCAACCCCAATCACAGAAAACTCACGCCCATTACCAGACTGTTTATAACCACCAAACGGCGCGTGATAGCTAAACTGTGCACCATTCATATAACACTGACCAGCACGAATCTGCCGCGCCAACTTCAGCGCATTTTCTTCGTTATCGGCGTAAACCGCAGAAGAAAGACCGTAAGGTGTATCGTTGGCAATCTCCACCGCTTCTTCAACAGAGTCGTAAGCAATCATGCACAGAACCGGACCAAAGATCTCCTCACGAGCTATCTCCATTTCATTGCTGACATCCGCAAAAATCGTCGGCTCGACATAGAAACCCTTGCCGTCTACCTGCTGTGCTTTACCACCACACAACAGACGTGCACCTTCGTCTTGACCTTTTGCAATGTACTCCAAGACTCGCTGCTGTTGCATTGAAGAACTCATTGGTCCCAGGAACGCGTCTTCGCCGGTGCCGACTACCAGGGATTCAGCCACGCCTTTGGCAATTTCGGTAGCTTGCTGGTATTGACTGCGGTGAACCAACATACGAGTCAATGCCGTACAGGTCTGGCCGCTGTTAAGCATAACGTCTTCAACACCGTAGCGCACGGCGGCTGCCAGATCGGCTTCCGGTGTAATGATGTATGGAGACTTGCCTCCCAGCTCTTGAGTAACGCGTTTAACGCTAGGAGCGGCGGCTTTGGCAATTTCGATACCTGCGCGGGTGGAACCGGTAAAAGACACCATATCCACATCCGGGTGTTGGCTCAGCCGGGAGCCGACGACTTGGCCCCGACCAGGGACCAAATTGAACACACCGGCGGGTACGCCTGCGTCCGCCATAATTTCTGCCATCAGGTAATCCTGCAGCGGAGTTTGCTCGGAGGGTTTAACCACCATAGTGCAACCCGCGGCAAGAGCGGCACCAACTTTACCGACGAATTGGTGCAGCGGATAGTTCCACGGATTGATAAATCCGCACACACCCACTGCTTCCCGCACAACCAGGGAGTTGCCCATGGTTTGCTCGATCTCAATCTGATCCAGGGAATCTGCAAACAGTCGCATGCCTTCGATGGGGCCTTCTATCTGCAACCAGGCGGCGGTGGCGGCAGGGCAGCCCATACTGCTGGATACGGCATCGACCAATTCATCGAAGCGCGCCTGCATGCCGTCGGCAATGGCAACCAATAGTTGTTTGCGTTCCTCGATAGTGGTTGCGGACCAGGCGGGAAAAGCGGCTTTGGCAGCGGCGACGGCCGCATCTACATCAGTTGCCGTGCCGGCTGGCACGCGTGCGATTTCGGTTTCGGTGGCGGGGTTGATAACAGGCAGCCATTCGTTCCCGCGAGAGGCGCTCCAGTCGCCATTGAAAAACAGTTTGTCGAGGTTTTGCATAGGTGTTCTCCAAAAAAAGGGGGCGGACGAAAACTTGGTTTTCATCGGCCCCCGAATCAGTCTGTCAGCACATGGTGTTCATCAATTGGGTATTACAAGGAGTAACCTTCGTTGTTTAGCTCGGCAACGGTTTCTTCGATGCTGGCGCGCAGGGTGTCAACGATAAAGTCGATGTCTTCGCGAGTCAGGTTCAACGGCGGCGACATCACGTTCAGGTGCACGATAGGGCGAACGATAAGGCCTTTTTTGTCGGCGTTGTTGGAAATACGCTTGCCGATATCCAGTTCTTCGGGGAAGAGTTCGCCGTTTTCTTTATTGGCAACAAATTCCACGCACCACATAAAGCCTTTGCCGCGTACGTCACCGACGATGGGCAGGTCGCGCAGGCTGGCGAGGCGATCTTCGAAGTAGGGGCCAAGTTCTTTAACGTTGGCCATCATTTGCTCGCGCTCCATGATTTCGATGTTTTTCAGAGCGGCGGCGCAGGCAACGGGGTGGCCGGAGTAAGTAAAGCCGTGTGCAAAGCAGCGGCCGTGGCCTTCTTCGCTGATGACGTTGTGGATTTCATCAGAATACAGGGTGGCGCCCAGGGGCTGGTATCCGGAGGTCAGGCCTTTGGCGCAGGTGATGATGTCTGGCTGGAAACCGAAGACGTCTTCGGAGGCGAACCAGTGACCGAGGCGGCCGAAGGCGGTAACCACTTCGTCGGAGACGTAAAGGATGTCGTATTTCTTGCAGGTTTCCCAGGTGCGACGGTGGTAGCCTTCGGGCGGTACGATAACGCCGCCGGCGCCGAGGATGGGCTCTGCGAAGAAGGCGGCGACTTTGTCGGCACCCAGTTCGAGGATTTTGTCTTCGAGTTCTTGTACCAGGCTGTCCAGGAATTCGGCTTCGGTTTTACCACTGTCGTCGCCGTAGTACTTGGGCGCGGAGATGTGGTGGATGGTGTCGCTCAGATAGTCAAACTCGGGCGGATGGTCGCCGGCTTTGCCTCCGATGGACATGGCGGCAAAGGTGGAGCCATGGTAGGAGGATTTGCGCGAGATGATGTGCTTTTTATCGTGCTTGCCGCGGCAGTTCTGGTAGTAGTGAATCAGGCGGAAGGCGGTGTCTACCGCGGTGGAGCCGCCGCAGCTGTAGAAAACGTGGTTGATGTTACCCGGTGCCAGTTGGGCGAGTTTTTCGGCCAGCAGGGTTGCGGGGACGTTGGTGAGGTCCACGAAGGGGCTGGAGTAGGACATCATTTTGACTTGTTCAGCGATGGCTTCAGCCATTTCGTCGCGGCCGGTACCAATGTTGTTGCACCAGAGGCCGCCGACGGCGTCGAGGTAGCGGTTGCCGTCGGTGTCGTAGATGTAAGCGCCCTCGGCTTTGGCAATAGGCAGGGCGCCTTCGGTGTTGTAGACGTCCCAGACAGTCCAGGGGTGGGTGAAGTGGGCCTTGTCTTTTTCTACCAGTTGTTGGGTGCTGTAGTCAGTCATTTTGTTCTCTCTGGTGTGTCTTTCGTGATGTTGACAGTATGGGAAATTGTGGGATCTTTCGGTATCCCGCTTAGGGGGGATGCCGGATTGAGAGGTTTGCTTCAGACAGGCAGCTTCGTGCCATAACCGGAAGTTCATAATCCTGGTTCAGGGCACCATGGGCGTTCGATAATGTCCGCAACGGCCGCACGACGTAGGGTGGATTACGAAGCGCTTTGCGCTTCGTAATCCACCGATCCGCCGAAGGTTTAAATTGGCGGCGGCCGTGTACAAATCACCTGCTGCAGGCACATTCAAGGGTGTTAAAAACTGGGCCGCAGCCAACGAACATCTCCGGCAGAACCGGCGGATTACGGCGCAAGCGCCTAATCCGCCCTACGCATAAACAACGCCGTCAGAGTACCAATCCTGCGAATTTCTAAGACCGGTTATGGCACTATGCTGACTACTAGACCACAACCAAACTTGCAATAAAGACAAGCCAGAAGGGATGCACGTATTTGAAGGGCTCTCAGCTTTTTCCAAAAAAAAAGGCAGCCTTAGCTGCCCTGAAGATTCCTAACCAATAATTGGGTCGGAGAGGAGAGTCGGTTACATAAAGTTGTACTTTACATTTACGCCATAAGTCGTTGGTTGCTGGCGATAAACGGTACGACCGGCGAAACCCGTAAATGAATAAGTGTCCGCGTCATTGTTCTGCAGATTACGTCCCCACAGCGACACGCTCAGGGTTTCATCGCTGCTGTTGAACGAGATCATGGCATCGAGGCTTTCGATTTCGCCGTATTGGGCGTTGGCGTCAGCCAGCTGTGCGAATTGTTCGTCCACCCAGCTGTAGCTGGTCTGCAGGCGGATGTTCCAGTCTTCGGTGAGTGGAGTTTCGTAGGCGATCAGGCCGTTGTAGCTCCACTGGGGTGCCTGGGACAGGGGGGTGCCTTCGGGCAGCGCGGCGCCCAGGGCGTCAACGAAGCCGAAGCCGTCTTCGGTGGCCTGGTCGTTGGCGGTGGGGTCGGGGTTGATACCGCGCAGTTCCGCCATGCTTGGGGCTTTGGTGACTTCGGTGTCGAGGTAGGCGACGCCAGCGGAGATGGTGAGTTCGTCAGTGGGCAGCCAGTAGAGGTCCATTTCGAAACCTTTGGTTTCGGATTCGGGGATGGAGGCCAGGGTGGTATCCAGTACCGGGAAGCCCAGCAGTTCGCTGAATTCATCGGAGACGAAGGTGAACAGGGATTGACGGTTTTCGTATTCGAGCATAAACACGGCGCCGTTCAG
This sequence comes from Pseudomaricurvus alkylphenolicus, assembly GCF_011683955.1. GTDB lineage: Bacteria > Pseudomonadota > Gammaproteobacteria > Pseudomonadales > Cellvibrionaceae > Pseudomaricurvus > Pseudomaricurvus alkylphenolicus. The sequence goes on along the minus strand of NZ_JAAQPI010000003.1, from coordinate 298,828 downwards.
CTGCATGCTGCCGTCGAACAGGTTCCATTTGAAACCGGCTTCCCAGGCGAGCACGTCTTCGGGTTTGATGTAGCTCCAGGCGTCGCTGTCGACCACCGCCGCGCCGTAATACACGCCGCTTTTGTAGCTGGTGGAGACGCTGGCATAGGCCAGGATGTCTTCGTTAACGTCCCAGTCGATGCCGATCTTTCCGGTCAGTGCGTCTTCGTCGTGGGCTTCGTCGAGGCGCACGATGTCAAAGCTTTCACCAAAACTGAGGTTGGTGTTGTTGCCGTCGAAGGAGCGGTCGTCGTAGGAGTAGCGTACGCCTACGGTCAGTGCCAGTACATCGGAAAGCTCGGTTTCAGTGTGCAGATAGAAGCCGTAGGAGTCAGTTTCCTGAGTGTAGTCGGAGATAAACTGGTCGAGGCCGAAGGCGTCAATGTCTTCCTGGGTCAGCACGCCGGTGGCAGCGGCGTCGGTGACGAGGAAGGAGTCGTCGAAGATGTCGATGACTTCAACATTTTCATTGGAGATGTTAAATCCGGCCACCCAGTTGAAACCATCGGTGCTGTTGCTGACGAAGCGCAGTTCCTGGGACCACTGGCTCAGTTCGTTGTCCTGCAGCAGGGTCATGGTGGAGGCGGCGGAGCCATCGTAGTTGTCGACGATGTCGCGCTCGTAGGCGTCATAGGCACTGATGGAGACGAAGTCAAAGTTTTCGAAGCTGTAGTTGAGGGTCAGGGCAATACCGTGGCCGGATTCGTCGCGTTTGACGTCGAGGTTGCCGACATTGACTTTGCGGGCATCGCTATTGGAATTGAGGACGTTGAGTTCGGGAATAAACAGAGCGTCGCCAATGCCTTCGCTGTCGGGAGACAGGGGTTTGGATTCGTCGCTGCTGTAGTAGACGCGCAGGTTACCATCGCCGTTGTCGCCGAAATCGAAGGCCAGCTGGCCGCGGATGGCGAAGCGGTCCTGCAGGCCGAACTCTTCACCGGTGGTGTCGTCTTGCTGCCAGCCGTCCTGGGATTTGACGTAGTTGAGACTGACCCGACCGCGTACGTTGTCGCTCAGGGCATTGCTGACGGCGGCGGTGACTTCAAGAGTGTCAAAGCGGCTGTAGTCGGCTTCCACATAACCTTCGAGGGTTTCGGTGGGCTTGTTGGTGATGAAGTTGATGGCGCCACCGGTGGTGTTTTTGCCGTAAAGGGTGCCCTGAGGGCCTTTGAGGACTTCCACTCGCTCGATATCGAACAGCTGGCCGCCGAGGTAGGCGGGGCTGCTGGCGAAAACTTCGTCGGTGTAGACGCCCACGCCACTGGAATTGTTGGCACTGAAATCATCCAGGCCAATGCCGCGGATGGCGAAGATCGGAGTGCCACCGGAGGTGGAGTTAACGGTTACCAACCCGGGTGTGTGGCTGCCGAGGTCGACGGCGGAGTCGATCCCCACGTCTTTGAGTTGATCGCCGGAAAAGGCACTGGCGGAGACGCCGATGTCGTTGACGGATTCAGCCCGCTTTTGGGCTGTGATGATCACTTCCTCGATCACGGCGGAGAGCGTGTGTGGGGCGGTGGTGATCAAAGCGGCGCCCAGAAGGGCGTTGCGAAACTTGGGCATCATGTGTTGCTCCTCAATATCGTGGGTATTTGTCGCAATTTGCATTTGTAGGTGTTGTTGTTATGCTTTTTTGAGGATCTCACTATTCCAGTTTTACGGCGGACTGTTGATCCCCTGAAGAGGGGATGAGCGTCCCGAGCGGCAGGAGGACACGTTTGAATTCATCGGATTTTGCACCAGAGCTGGGCGCTGGTTGGCATGAAACACTGGCGTCGGTAATTGAGAAGGACTTTGGCAATGATGCCATTGGCGAGCTGTTGAAAGGCCTGGAAAGGCTGGTCGATGGCGAATCCAGCATGGTGCTGCTGTACCCCCCGGGGCAGTCTCCCCACATTACCCACTCTCGTTTGTTGGCCAACGAAAGCCGTCAATTGCATGTGGAAAAGTATGAGACGGTGGCCTATCTGCTGGATCCCCACTATCGAGGCGCCCTGGATCAGGGACTGGAGGGCGTTTATAGCCTGCAGGAGGTGGCTCCCACAGGGTTTGATGAGTCTGAGTATTACAATGTCTACTATTGCCAGGCGGGGCTGGTCGACGAGATTTGCTTCATATATAAGGCTGATCATCGCATCATTGTGAGCGTGTCACTGGGCCGGCGAGAGGGCAGTCAGCCATTTACCGGTAATGAGCTGCAACGATTGCGACGTGTGGGACCTCTGGTGCGTGAGGTCTTGTTGCGTTGGGTGCGTTCATTGCATGGCGACAAGATGAACCTGGAGGCGCACCTTGACTGCGCGCTCAAGAATTTCGGCTCCTCGGTGTTGACCCCGAAGGAATCGGAAGTGGTGTCCCTGTTGTTGCATGGGCACAGCATGAAGAGCATCGCTCAGAGGCTGGACAACAGCCTGGAGACCATTAAACACCATCGTAAGAACATCTACAGTAAGCTCGATATCACTTCACAGTCAGAGCTGTTTTACCTGTTTATCGAAGCTGTGCGGCACAGTCCGGCCACCCCGGATCAGGATCCTCTGGCCTTGTACGAGCGCTGATTAGAGGCTTGGGGGAGGTCACCTTATCGGGGGATAGGGGAGTCACCGCAATACTGACACAATCAGGGCCATCACAATGATAAGAGTCCGTGCCCATGACCACTGCCGCCGCTGTTGCCCCGGCCCCTTCCCAAGCCCCCGTTTTGACCGATTTTGACGCCCCCAAAACCATCGCCGCTGCGGTAATCATCAGTATTGTCGGCAATGCAGTGTTTATCGGGATGCCGATGCTGGTGGGTGCTATGGCGGACTCCCTCGGCTTCGATGAGCAGCAGCTGGGCTGGTTGGCCTCGGCGGACTTATCCGGCATTTTTGTGGCCTCTATCGTCACCTCCCTCCTGTTAAATCGGGTCAACCGAAGGGCGATGGCGTATCTGGGGATTGCCATCGCTATTGTCACCAATTACCTCTCCACCACATTGAATACCTTTGAGCCACTGGTGGCGGTGAGGGTATTGTCCGGTATCGGTGGCGGAATCTGTTATGCGCTGGGAGTGGCTACTCTGGCGGGCTCTCATCATACCGGTCGCAATTACAGTATCCTGTTGTTTGCCCTGGTGGCGGTCAATGCGATCGAGCTATACAGCTTTCCGGTGATTTCCGAGCGCTGGAATGTAGACGGTATTTTTCTGTTTTTCTGCTTTGCATTTGTACTGGTGGCAGGTTTTGTTCGCTGGTTACCGGCCGGGCCCCTGACGCCGGATGCGTCTGCCAAGGTGGAGGTGACCCCCGAGACCAAAGAAGACTCTGCGCTGGATAAATTGCCGGCCTGGGTGCCCTGGGTGTGCCTGGCCTCGGTGTCAGCGGTGTATGTCAATGTTGGGGCGTTTTGGGCGTTTATTGAACGAGCGGGTGTGGATGCTGGATTGGGCGATGACTTTATCGCCAACACCTTGGCGGCGGGTACCTTGTTTACATTGACGGGGTGTGCGGTGGCCACTTGGGTAAGCAACCGGGTAGGGCAGTCGAAGCCGCTTCTGAGTGCGCTGGTCATCATGACGTTTCTGTTGGTGGGTCTGGCGTTTGATATCAATCCCGTGTCCTATGTTATAGGGGCCACCCTGTTTAATTTTATGTGGTTGTTTATCGATATCTTTCAGTTGGGCACTATCGGCAATATCGACCACAGTGGTCGCTATGCGGCGCTGGTACCGGCTGCTCAGGGGCTGACCCAGTCGATAGCGCCAGCCTTTGCCGGTTATTTGTTGGTGCAGGGAACCGGCTATGCAGGTGTGATGTTGCTGTGCGCGGTGGGTACCGCGATAGCCTTCGTCGGCTATCGCATTGTGTATCGACAACTCAAGCTGCGAGTGCCCGAGGTTGCGGACGCCGCCTGATCAGGGCTTCTTCGGGCTCAGGACTTTGTGGTCAGCCACAAGGCGTGAACCATGCCCGGGAAGAAAAAGATCAGGCACAGTACGATATTAATGATGAGGTCTTTACCTGCGCCGTTTTTCAAAAAGACAGCAATGGGTGGTAACAACAGGGCCAGGATGATCAGTACGACTTTGTTCATGGGGTTCTCCGTTTAAGAGCTTATCTTTGATGCAAAAAGTCTACGCCAGTTCTCATAACCCGGACATGGCAGACCTGTAAAATTTGTGTGAAATAAGCGCAGTGACAATACTGCTATTCAACCGCTACATAAAATTCAGGTAGTACGAAAACGGCGTTGCTCTTCTTTCCAGATGCCAGCGGTTGCCGAGGGCCGCATGGGTAAACCAAAAGTATTCAGTCACGTAGTCGTCCTTGCGCGGTCCCATGGTAATAAAGTACCCGACTTTGACCACCACTCTCTCATTGGAAGAAAACCCCAAGAGTGGTGCACTGGTAGTCACTTCCAAAATCTGAACACCTCCGGCTGCCAATTTCCGGGCTTGATCCGCCACATCAGCGTCTCCAGCGGCCAATGACATCTGAATCTGTTGCATCTGAGCGGAAAAGTGGCGACCGTTCAATTCCCTCTGCAGCTTCTCCATAAGGGGCTTATTGTCGAGCTGGTCACTCATGGATGTGATGCGGATGATGACGAAAATGATGACAGCCACCAGCGCAACCACCGCCTGCCATCCGCTGAAGTTGACTTGTGCTTTCATAGTTTGCCCTTATTGTTCCAGTTCACCATCGAAATAGTCTACCGCATCGGCGGCACGAGTCAGGTGGCCGAATTCCCGTTGGCCAGGCTGACCAATAAATGAGTAGATTTTGTCGGAATCCGGATATTCACAGATATCGACAGGCTCATTGGTGCTCAGGCTGAGATACTTCAATGTGTGGTCACCGGTATTGATAATCTGGTGTGCCACCTCGCGACCACCGGGTGGGCAGGCGATAATATCCAGTGGTTTGAGCGGATATTGTTGAACACCAAAGCGCAGGGTTCCCTCGCCTTCCAGAATCAGGAACATTTCTTCATTGACGCGGTGATTGTGAAACGGGCAGACCTTAAAGCCTGGCTCCAATACAGTAAGGCTATACCCCAGTTTTTGCGCCCCAATGGTTTCGCTGATGGCCGCAAAGCTGGCGTTAAAGGGACCTTTCCGGTGATGCTGAAAGTCTCGGATATCGTTGAGGTTGAGCAGGGGTTTCACAGGCATCGACTCCTATGCATGTTTTCTCAAGCGAATACGCCCGAGGGTGTGTGTAAGCCTAGTGTAGTGTATTAGATAGATTGCCGTTTCATAAGCTTGGCAATTGGCGGTAACATAAACGCTCCATAAATCACTGACATTGCAGTTGTGGCAAAGGGAATGACTGGCGACAAGACCCGAATTTTAATCGTTGACGATGAGCGTCTTCATATTAATATCCTGAACGACATGCTCAAGAGCGAGCATGCTATCAAGGTCGCACTGAATGGACGACAAGCTGTAGAGCGCTCCCTGAGCGATCCGCGCCCCGATCTGATTCTGCTGGATATTCAAATGCCGGATATGGATGGCTTTGAGGTGCTCCGGCAGCTGCAGTCAGACCCGCGCAGTCGCGATATTCCGGTCATCTTCCTGACCGCTCGCGATGCGGAGGAGGATGAGGCCCGGGGGCTGGAGTTGGGTGCGGTGGACTATATTACCAAACCCCTGTCCCCAGCGGTGGTTCGTGCGCGCATTAATACCCATCTCAGTTTAAGGCGCAGTGTGCGGGAAACACTGGAGGCAAAGCGTCAGGCGCAGTCGTTACGAACCCAGGTCGGTGCATTGACCCGCAGTCTGTCCAATGAAGTCCTCAAACATCCGCAAGCCTTCGCAGATATCGTCACCAGCAGCCCGGAGATGCATGGGTTATTCCACTATATGGAAGCGGTGGCCGATACCGGTGAGCCCGTGCTGATTACCGGCGAAACCGGTGTTGGCAAGGAGTTGTTTGTACGTGCCTTGCATCGACTGTCCCAACGGAGCGGGGATCTGGTGGCGGTCAATCTGGCAGGACTGGATGATCCCACCTTTGCCGATGCCTTGTTTGGTCACAAAAAAGGCGCTTTTACGGGGGCGGATCGGGACCGCAGTGGTCTGGTCAAGGGGGCTGAAAAGGGGACTTTGTTTCTCGATGAAATTGGAGACCTGGCGCCCTCTTCTCAGATTAAGCTATTGAGGCTGTTGCAGGAACGATCCTATCACGCGCTGGGTGACGATCAGTTGCAGACAATGGACGCACGTATCATGGCTGCAACTCATCAAGATCTGCAGGCGCTGATGCGTCAGGATCGCTTTCGGACTGATCTGTTTTACCGTTTGTCAGGCCACCATATCCATATTCCAGCGTTGCGGCAGCGGCCAGAGGATATCGCGCCCCTGGTGGCTTACTTTTTGGAGCAAGCTTGTCACACCGCGCAATGGGATTCGCTGGAGGCGCCCCCGGAGTTAATCAGCCTGCTGAAGTTGTACGATTTCCCCGGTAATGTGCGTGAATTGCGGGGACTGATTGTTGATGCAGTAGCACAGCATCGAGGGGGTCCCACCTTGTCCATGAAATCGATTCGCAGTGCCATTGAATCTCGCAAGGCCACACAGTCCCCTTCGGCACACACCAACGAAGAGGAATCTATTTCACTCTCATTCAAGGGACGCTTACCTACCCTGGAGGAGGCGGAAACGTCGTTAATTGACGAAGCCATGCGCCAGGCAGGCAATAACCAGGGGATTGCCGCCTCGCTGCTGGGTATATCCCGCACTGCTCTAAACCGCCGTCTCAGTCGCCGACTTCAGCAGCGTCTGGATGAGCAGTACTGAGCTGCCTTGAAGGGGGGTGTGCCAATTTGCACACATGCACACCCGACTCCGAACTTCCTGGATCTATTTAAGTCTTTGAATCTAAAGCAGTTTATCTTTTTGACAGAATCTCGTCTTCTGTCCCTGTGCATTCTGGCTCACCCCTCAATGGGGTTTGTAGTTTTCGCCTCTCTTCGCTATCTCTTTGATGTTATTGCACTTTTTTCTCACCCATTGGCTTGGCCCAATTCTTGATGCTGTTTCTCAAGGGTTGATCAACGGTATTGCACAAGTTGGTAGCGGGTATGAATTCACTGAAGGTGGTGTCAGGTGTCGGCGCAATGACAGAGCATGATTATGATGAGAACACAAAGGTTGCCGAGGAGCCAATCATTCTGATTGTTGATGACGATCGACTGAACCTCAATCTACTCAATGATCTGCTAAAGGATGGACACCGTATCAGGGTGGCACTGGACGGGCAGCAGGCACTGCAGAGGGCTAGGATGGAGCCGCGTCCGGATCTGATTTTGATGGACGTGGTTATGCCCAAACTCACTGGCTTCGAGGTATGCGAACAGCTCAAGCGTGAAGCCGCCACCGCTGATATTCCTGTTCTGTTCATCACCGCCAGGACCAGCGAGGAGGACGAAATTCGGGGACTCAGCCTCGGCGGCGCAGACTTCATCAGCAAGCCTATTCGTCCGGAGATTGTCCGGGCTCGGGTCAAAACCCACTTGACCCAATTGCGTCAAAAGCGAGAGTTGCAAGTGATGCACCAAAAGTTGCTGGCGTTGTCCATTCAGGACCCATTGACCGGGTTGACCAATCGGCGTGGCTTTGACGAGTTTTTGCAAAGGGAGTGGTCCCGTTGTCTGCGCAGCGGCTCCCACTTGGGATTGTTGATGTTGGATGTGGACCACTTCAAATGCTACAACGATCACTATGGCCATCTGCAGGGTGACGATTGCCTGCAACAGCTGGCCATTACTCTGGCGGAACAGGTCCGCAGACCTTCGGATCTGTTGGCCCGTTTTGGTGGTGAGGAATTTGTCTGCGTGCTGCCCGACACAGGATTAGAGGGTGTGCGGCAGGTTGGCCAGGCCATGTTACAGGCGGTGCGGGAGTTGAATCGGCCTCACGGGGGCTGTCCCGGCAGCGCTTGGGTTTCGGTTAGCATCGGTGGCACCAGCATAGTCCCTCACGGGGAGCACACTACCCAACAGTTTCTGCAGAAGGCCGACCAATTACTCTACGAAGCCAAACGTCGCGGTCGAGACACTTTAGTGGTTTCCGGTTCTCGCCAAAACGATGTCGCTGGCCAATGATGAGTACCGTTGAGTCGCAGCGATGCCAAGGGGGGGTAAAGGCCAGAACCGCAGCGCTGTGTCTGCTGTTGCTCGGATTACTGACAGTGCGCGCCGGCGCCTTCTCCCAATCACCGGTTGTGGATCTGTCGCTTCCGCTTGACGGTCAGGCGGCGAGTCCTTTCGTTACCTTGCTGGAAGACCCAGAACGCCGACTGCAACTTCGAGATGTGATGAGGTTGATGGAGAACGGAGAATTGCGGCCGCTGGTCAATGGCCGCAGCAATCTCGGTATGAGTGATTCAGCTTACTGGCTGGCGTTCACGGCCCACAATCCGACATCGTCGTCCATCAACTGGATGCTGGAAACCGTCTATCCCCATGTAGACTTTGTCGATGTCTACTTGATTGATGAAACCGGTGGGGTCGAGCAACTGCCATTGGGCGATATGCGTCCATTTCATCAGCGTCCGCTCAGTCACGAGTCTTTTGTGGTTCCAGTGGAGACCGAAGCTAGGGCGCGCACTCAGGTTATGATCCGCATGGCTTACTCCGATTACGGCTTGCTCGATACTCAGGTACGCCTCTGGTCTCCACAGGCGTTTATCGATAACAAGGAGCGTTACGCCCTGATTATGGGGGCCTATTTTGGCGGAATGCTGTTGATGCTGTTGTACAACCTGTTCATCTATTGCTCAACACACATGCGGGAGTATTTCCATTATGTCTGTTATCTGGGAGTATCTCTGTGTTTCGCTGTTGCCAATCTTGGGCTCGGGCACCGGTATCTTTATGCGGATTCAGTTTTTCTGACCAATCATCTGCATATCATACTGATGATGCTGACCATGGTGATGTTGATTCAGTTCAGTCGCACCTTCCTGCGCACGGCGGAGTCTACCCCCAAACTTGATCGACTGTTGCAGATCAGCCTGGTAATTGCGGGTGTGGGCATTGTGGCCCTGCTGCTGGGTAATAAAGTAATCACAACCTATATCCTGCGAGGGCTGGGTGTCTTTCTGTTGGTGCTTCCAGTTCTGAGTATCTGGTTATGGCGCCGTGGTGAGCGCAGGGTTCGCTACTACACCTTGGGCTGGGTGGTGGCAGCAGCCTTCTTTTGCGTGTCATTGATGCGCTGGCTGGGGCTGAGCGAAACCAGTTTTCTATCGCTCTGGGGTGGGCGCATCGGGCTTTGGTTCGAAGCAATTCTGTTTTCGTTTGCACTGGCTGACCACATCAATCTGTTGCGTCGGGAGCAAGAGTCCGCCAAGAGCCGGGAACAAAAAATCCTGCTCGATGCTCACGAAGAACTGGAGCAGAAGGTACGACAGAGAACCCGGGACCTGGAGCTCGCCAGACAAGAAGCCGACCAGGCCAGTCGCGCCAAGAGTGCCTTTCTTGCCACCATGAGTCATGAAATCCGAACGCCGATGAACGGTATTCTCGGCAGTACCTACCTGGCACTTAACAGCAATTCCGGCCTGGATAATCGACATCATCTCGATAGGATCCAATCGTCGGCGCAATACCTGCTGGAGATCATTAACAATATTTTGGACTTTTCCAAAATCGAGGCGGGCAAACTCAAGGTTGAACATATTGAGTTTTCTCTCGATGAAGTGATGGCGGACATTTCCAGCCTGTTTGTGGCCAGAGCCCAGACTCGGAATTTAGATTTTCGGACTCGGGTGGCGCAGCAGATACCCGCGCGACTGATGGGCGATCCCCTGCGTTTGAAACAAGTACTGGTCAACTTGATTGGCAATGCGGTCAAGTTTACCCGTGAGGGCGGGATACAGCTGCATATCGAACTTGAGGAGAGTCGGGGGAAGGACACGGTGATACTGACTTTTTCCGTCAGGGATTCGGGTATCGGTATGAGTACCGAGCAGCAACAGGCATTGTTTCAGGAGTTCGCCCAGGCTGATGACTCCACCACTCGCGAATACGGCGGCACCGGCCTTGGGCTTACTATCAGTCAGCGTCTGGTCTCTCAGATGGGCGGCAATATTGAGGTCAGCAGCGCTCTGGAAGAGGGTAGTGAGTTTCGTTTCAGTCTACCCTTTGTGGTGGTGAATACGCCCCAAGCGACATCAGTAAAATCGCTCGGGTCAGCTCCTCCGCCACAGTTTGCCGCGGCTCATGTGCTACTGGTGGAGGACAATGCCACCAATCAACAGGTCGCCCGGGAATTACTGGAGACAGCAGGACTGCGGGTCACCATAGCCAACAATGGGCTGGAAGCATTGAAGAAGCTGGAAGAGCAGAGCATTGACTTGATACTGATGGATGTTCAAATGCCCTTCATGGATGGTTATCAGGCAACTGCCATGGTTCGAGCAGATGAGCGCTTCAACACCGTGCCCATTGTGGCTATGACAGCTCACGCACTGATTGATGACCAGGAACGCTGCTTCAGCGCCGGCATGAATGGGCATATCAGTAAACCAGTGGACCCGCATTCACTTTATCACACCCTGGCTCGCTGGTTGCCCCTCGAATTGCAACCTCCTGCCGAGACCGTAAAACGATCAGCGGGAGACTATCACTTGCCGCAGGGTTTACCCGGAGTCGATCTTACCTCCGGACTGAACCGGGTACGCGGCAACCGGCAATTATTCTATAAATTGCTGGTGGAATTCTTTGAGGATCATCGCCGCCAGCCTGAAGAACTGAACGCGGCCCTGGCGGAAGGAGACATGAAGCGAGTGCGGAAAATAGCCCATAACCTCAAGGGGGCGGCGGGCAATCTCGGGGCTCAGGATTTGTCGGCGATGGCTGCGGAAGTGGAACGGACTCTGGCCGGCGCTGCGACCATTAGCGTTAATATCGAACCGCTTCGTGCCTGTCTGCAGCAGGTATTGGATGGCCTTGCCCCCCTGGCTGATCGAAAATTGAGGGCGCCTGCCACGTCCGCTGTGGCTGTATCATGGCCCACATTAAGCGCGCAGCTACAATCTCTGCGTGCACTGTTGCACGATGCCAATCCTCAAGCACTAGAACTCATGCGTGATATTCGGGCAGCATTGCAGGGGCGGCGAGCAGAGTTGTTGGAAGAGTTGGAACAGCAGATCAACGCGTTTCAATTCGAGGATGCAGAAGCAGCTCTTCACTCGCTGGTGATGGCTCTGGACGAGGAGTGCAAAGGCGATCCATGAGCAAGCACATGTGCCGTTGGTTGATATCGCTGTTGTGCTTGATGTTTGCATCGTCCACGGTGGGGCGGGAACACGCCACCACTCTTCTGAATCTGACTGATAGTGAAAGAGCTTTTATTCAAAGGCATCCCAGTATCCGCATAGCGCCGGACCCGCATTTCCCCCCCATCGAGTTCTTTGATCAACAGGGTCGCTACGTGGGCATTGCGGCAGACATTCTGACACTGATCAGTGAGCGCACCGGCATCACCTTCGATGTACAGCGATTGGACAACTGGGACCAAGTCGTCAGTGCAATTCAGCGGGGCGAACTGGATCTTATGGGAGCCAATGCCATTGACGATGATAACCTTGAGTATCTGAATTTCACCTCCGCCTTTTTCGAATTTCCCATGGTTCTGATTACCCGCCAGGGAGGTGTTACATCCCTGACGCTGAATGATCTTGCCGGGAAGAAAGTCGCGGTCACTACTCAATACCCGGAAGAGATCTACATCCGGGACAAACACCCTCTGGTGCAGGTTGTCCCTGTCAATAACGTGCCCGCGGGATTGCGGTTGGCGTCCTCAGGTCAAGTGGACGCAATGGCGGCCTTTATGCCAACGGCTTCTTACTATCTGGAGCGGGAGGGTATTGCCAACCTCAGATTCAGCGGAGATTTTGCCGAACCTTTTCTGGGCAGAATTGCTGTGCGCAAAGATTGGCCGGAGTTAGCGAGCATTATGGAGAAGGCGCTGGCAAGTATTAACGTCGACACCAGGCAGGCTATTTTTCGTCGCTGGATTGCACTGTCTCCTGAGTTGGGCGCCGAACAGATCGCACCAGGCAGCGACTCGGTGCGGTTGTCTGAGTCGGAACAGGCGTATCTCAAACGTAACCCATCCCTGACCTTTTGCACGGGTCCCGATTGGCGGCCAATCGAGTGGTTCGACGACAAAGAGCAGCATCAGGGATTCAATGCTGAGCTCATGCGCGGCTTGCAACAGCGTCTGGGTGTTGTCCTGAGCCCACAGCCAACCTCCGACTGGAAGCAGACCCGGCGATACCTTCTTCAAGGGCGGTGTCAGTTCGTCGCCACTGGTCTGGATACCGCTACGGACAAGAGCTTGCGAGAGGAACTGCGGTTCACTAATCACTACGCCGAATTCCCACTGGTGATGGCAGTACGCAATGAACACTTATTCGTAGACGATTTACGAACACTCGACAACAGTAAACTGGGGTTAGTCACCGGGCGGGTTTCGGTAGGGCAACTGGCCGTCGATTACCCTAACCTGCATTGGGTGACTGTAGACAGTGCAACCGAAGGTTTGCAACGGGTCAGACGCGGCGAGCTGTTCGGCTATCTGGATGTGGCGCCAGCCATTAGCTATACCTTGCGGCGCCATGGGTACGAAGATTTGACCATTGGCGCAAAGCTGGATTCACCGTTGCAATTGTCCCTGGCGGTGCATCGCCAGCAACCACCAGAACTGCTGACCTCTTTGCAGAAGGCCTTAAACAGTTTTTCCAGCGGCGAAAGGAAAGCTTTGGCTGATAAATGGTCTTCGATTCAGATCGAGCGAGTCTTCGATTTTCAGCGCTTATGGTTGTTATTGCTGCTGGTCGCTCTCGTAGTGGTAACGGTGCTTTATTGGAACCGCAAACTCGCATCTTTTGGCAAGTTGATCAGCCAACAGGAGGCACTCTTGCGGGCCACCATTGAATCCAGCCGGGATGGTGTGCTGGTAGTGGATGAAAACGGGCGCGTGACACATGTCAATGAACGCTTTCAGCAGCTGTGGGCATTGTCCGACAAGCCGCTGCTGGCACTGGACAGCAGTAGCTTGCTGAAACGTTTGCAGCCGATGTTGGATGACGCAGGGACATTGGCCGACTGTGTGGCCGGACTGAACCAGCGTCGCGGATTGTTCGAGAAACTGATTCACCTGACCGATGGCAGGATCATCAACTGTTATTCCCATCCATTGGAGAGGCAGGGAAAACTCCACGGCAGGGTGTGGAGCTTCGAAGATATTACCGAACGTCAACTGGCCGAAGATGCCCTTAAACGCAGTGAGGCCAGATTTCGTTATCTGGTCGAATCAGCCCAGGCCGTTCACTTCAGTTTTGATCTGGCAACTAATCGTTATACTTACATTGCGGCTCAGGTGGAAAAATGGTTGGGTTATCCTGTCTCAAGTTGGACGGATATGGAGTCTTGGGCCAACAGAATTGTGCCTGAGGATCGCGAGGCTGCGGTGGCCTCCTGTATGAGGGACACGGGGCTGGGGCTGGATCATGAACTGCAGTTTCGCCTGAGGGCGGCGGACGGACGCATTGTGTGGATTCGTGAGATGATTACTGTCTTGTCGGACCGGGATGGGCCGCAACAATTACATGGTTTTATGTTTGACATTACCGATCAAAAAAGACGAGAGTCGGAGTTGCAACAGGCTAAGGAACGGGCCGAGGTGGCTAGCCGCGCGAAAAGTGAGTTCCTTGCCAATATGAGCCACGAAATCCGCACGCCGCTCAATCCTATTATTGGGCTGACGCACCTGGCTCTTGAGACTGATCCAGAGGTCAGGGTACGTGATTACCTGTCCAAGATCCAAACTTCATCCCGGTCCCTGCTGAGTCTTATCAATGACATACTGGACTATTCCAAGATTGAAGCGGGCAAATTGGTGGTCGATCATTCGCCATTCTGTCTCGATCAAGTGGTGGAAAATCTGCGCAGCCTTTACAGTGTAAAGGCCAGTGAAAAGCAGTTGCAATTGGAGATCAATCTGGCTCCGGACATGCCGCGAGCGCTGCTGGGTGACAGCCTGCGAATAGAGCAGGTGTTGGGTAATCTGATCAGCAACGCCATCAAATTCACGGAGTACGGCAGTGTGGTGTTGGAGGCCAAACCTGTAAACTTGACAGAGACAGAACTCAGTCTGTCTTTCTCCGTAACCGATACCGGTATCGGCATGGATGAGGATCGTCTGGAGGAGGTCTTTGAGGCCTTTACCCAGGCTGATGGGTCCACCACGCGCAAGTATGGGGGCACCGGACTGGGGCTGGCGATCTGTCAGCATCTGGTCTCCCTGATGGGGGGCGAAATCAAGGCCAGCAGTCGGCCGGGGCAGGGCAGTTGTTTTTCTTTCGTGGTGGTTTTAGAGCGTGACCGCGAGAAAACGCTGGAGCAAGAGGAGCAGGAAAGGGATTGGGGCACCTATCCTCATTTCGGCGGTCAGCGGGTGCTGCTGGTGGAAGATAATGCCACCAACCAGCAGGTGGCACGAGAATTGTTGCAAACCGCCGGATTGACAGTGGTTGAGGCCACCGATGGTCGCCAGGGTGTAAACCAGGCCGCGCTTCATCACTTTGACCTGATACTGATGGATATTCAGATGCCTGAGATGGATGGTTATCAAGCCACCGCCGTCATTCGTGATGAACTCGGGTTGCGGGAATTGCCCATTGTCGCCATGACAGCCCATGCTCTGGCCCAGGATCGCGAAAAGTGCAGAGCCGCCGGGATGAATGATCATATTGCCAAACCCATAGAGCCAGCCGTGTTCTATCGCACTCTGGCTCGTTGGCTGCCAGCGCTGGATGCGTCATCAGAACACGGTGATGAATCTGAGGTGCAAACAGGACCCGCCCTTCCACAACGTTTGCCAGGCATCGATATGATGGCGGGCCTTGCCAACGTTCGCGATAATCAGCAGTTGTACCGCAAGTTATTACTGGAGTTTCGCGAGGATTATCGCCAAGTGGTGACAGAGCTGGAACAGGCGCCAGCGAAAGTGGCTCGTTCTTGGGCACACACAATTAAAGGCGCCGCCGGCACATTGGGTGCTGAGTCTCTGGCACAGGCGGCGAAGAACTGTGAAGAGGCGTTGGTGCGGGATCCACAGAACATGACGGTGCAGACAGCACTGGCAACGGCTTTGCAGCGAGTGCTGGACGGGCTGAATCTGATTGAGGACGGGCCGTCGAATTCAGGAAGCTGCAAGCTTGAGGCTGAGCAGTTGTCGAGGTTGATTGAGCAGCTGAGGTTCCATTTACGGATGGCCAGCCCCAAGGCCTGTGAGCCGATGGAAGAAATTGGAAGTGGTTTAGGTAGCGCTTTGCCGAGTTGCTTTCACAGTCTAAAGGCACATCTGGAGGCGTATCAGTTTGAGCAAGCTGAGCAGGCACTGGATCTGTTCGAAGCCCACCTGGAACAACATGGCCCTGGTGCTGAAAGTGGCACCCGGGCCTAATGGAAGAGCATCGATGTTGACACGGATACAGTCTGTTGGAATTGGCGTTCTGCTGTGGGCGATATTAGGCAGTGCCTGGGGTGCATCTCAAGTTCATCCAGCGGTCCAGCCAACCCAGATACCGCAGGCGGTTGCGGGTGTATTGGACCTCAGAGACTGGGATTTCCATCAATCCGGATCGGTGGCACTGGACGGCCAGTGGCAGTTCTATTGGCGAACCTTTAGCAATGAAATCGCTGATCGGCCTGCAGCCCTGATCAGCCCCGGCAAGTGGGATGATTTCAAACTTGACGGCCAGCCTGTGGGAGAGCTCGGCTATGGCTCCTATCGGATAAAAATCCTGTTGCCGGAAAAGACACCACCATTGTCACTGAAGGCGGGATACTACCACTCCGCCGCTCGCATCTATTTACCAGATCAAACTATTTCTATCGGTGAGCCAGCGACGTCCCGTGACGATACAAGGCCGGTAACGCGGCGCGAAATCATTCCCCTCAATCCCCAGGGAACAGAACTTGTAATTTCAATCGATGTCGCCAACTTCCATCATCAAAGCGGCGGTATGTTGCAGGCGCCGTTATTGGGTCTGTCTACCGATATCCTGCGCGAGACGGTGACGCAACAGGTCTGGCAGGGAATGGCGGTGGCCGTGTTTCTCATTTTTGGTCTCTACCATATCGTATTGCATATCATCCGTTCCAACAGTGCAGCTTTCTGGTTTGGAAGTCTGACAGTGTTGATGTCTTATAGGACGTTTATTACCGGAGAAGAGATAATTCATATCTTTCTTCCAGAACTGAACTTCGAGATTGACCTGGCCCT
Organism: Pseudomaricurvus alkylphenolicus; assembly: GCF_011683955.1. GTDB lineage: Bacteria > Pseudomonadota > Gammaproteobacteria > Pseudomonadales > Cellvibrionaceae > Pseudomaricurvus > Pseudomaricurvus alkylphenolicus. Next base: position 282,501 of record NZ_JAAQPI010000003.1, on the reverse strand, counting down.
GGAGTACCTCACACTCTATGGAATGGTGCCATGTATTGCCTTTTTTACCCGGGAACTGTTTCCCCAGGAATTGCCTGTATGGGCGAGAAATACTTTCGTATTTACCTGTGCGGGCTTTATGGCCACAGTGATGCTGCCACCGGAGCTTTCCTCCCAGCTGGTGATTGGTTTTCAGGTGGTGTTGGTGCTGGCGGTAATCGCCTGCCCGGTGATTACCGCCCGGGCGGTGTGTCGCAAGCGCCAGGCGTCGATTCCCTTTATGTTGTCATTTCTGTTCCTGGGGGCGATGATCATTCTGGATGTTATTCTTAACATCGTAGAAGCCATTGCCTATTCCTTCTCCTCGCTGGGGATGATCGGTTTCGTATTTGCCCAGGCGGTGGTGATTTCCCAGCGCTTTTCTATTGCTTTTGATTTGGTCGAGTCCATGTCCAGAGAACTGGAGTCTAACAATCAAAACCTGGAGCAATTGGTTGAGGACAGAACCATCGAACTGCGCGCGGCCAAGGAGCAAGCCGAGTCCGCCAATCAGGAGAAGTCCCGTTTTCTCGCCAATATGAGTCACGAAATTCGCACCCCGCTCAATCCCATCATCGGCCTGACGCATTTGGCTCTTCAAGCCGAACCCAGCGCCCGGGTGAGGGATTATCTCAACAAAATCCAGGTGTCGTCTCAGTCGCTACTGTTGCTGATCAACGATATTCTTGATTTCTCCAAGCTTGAGGCCGACAAGCAAACCGCTGAAAAAATGCCCTTTTCTTTGGAGCGGGTAATGCAAAACCTGCGCGATCTTTACGGCGTTAAGGCACAGGAGAAACAACTTCAGCTGACGGTCGAGATCTCTCCGCAATTGCCGGAAGTGTTGTTAGGGGATGCCTTGCGACTGGAGCAGGTGCTGGCCAACTTGATCAGTAATGCGCTCAAATTCACTGAGCGGGGTACTGTCAGTGTTAGTCTTAAACCCCGCCGGGTTACGCCGGAGGTACAGTGGGTTCAATTCTCGGTCTGTGACACTGGTATCGGCCTTGATCAGGGCGACTTGCAAAATATTTTTCAGGCGTTCACCCAGGCTGATGGCTCCACCACTCGAAAATATGGGGGTACCGGTCTCGGACTGTCGATCTGCCAGCGGTTGGTGACCTTGATGGGAGGTGATCTGGCCGTTCAAAGTACACTGGGCAAAGGCAGCTGCTTCACTTTTGAATTGCCGTTTGCCGTGGCCGGGGAAGCGTCGGTGTGCTTGCCCAAAGCATCCCGATTGACAACCGGTACTATTCCCCGCTTTCTATCACAGCGGGTCTTGCTGGTGGAGGACAATAGAACTAACCAACAGGTAGCCCGAGAACTGATGGAAGCGGCAGGCCTGCGGGTTATGGTGGCTAATAATGGGCAGGAGGCGGTGGAAATCATGTCCTGCGAATCGTTCGATCTGGTACTGATGGATATTCAGATGCCGGAGATGGACGGCTATCAGGCTACGAAAATGATCCGCGAAAAGTTGCAACGGCGTGAATGTCCTATTATTGCCATGACTGCTCATGCATTGGCCTCAGACCGTGACCGATGTCTGGCGGCCGGCATGAACGACCATCTTTCCAAACCCATTGATCCGGAGCGCCTGTACCAGATGTTGGGTAGTTGGTTGGCTCGGGACCACTACCTTGGGGAAGATGCCGACACTAACGCGGATGACTCTGACGTGCTGACGCTGGCCTTGCCGGGGATTGATTTGGCGCGGGGATTGACGGCGGTGCGGAACAACAGGCGTCTTCTGCGTCGCTTACTGCTGGACTTTCTTCACGATAACAGAACAACCGCGGACAAACTGGCCACGATGTTGAAGTTGGGGCAAAGGGAGGTAGCTCAGGGGTTGGCCCACACGCTGAAAGGTTCGGCAGCAACACTGGGAGCGATCGAGCTGTCAGCTGCAGCTGCAGGGCTGGAAAGGGCACTGGCGGACGGGCGCGACGGAAGTGCGGAGCAATTACAACTGGAGACGGCATTGAGCCGGGTTGTTCGGGGTTTGATGATCCTGACGACGACAGATTCAGAGGAGTCGACGGCTCAACTGCCAGACCGCCACAAGCTGCCCGAGTTGATGGACCAACTAAGGCGGCACATTAGAGACGCCAGCCCTGAGGCCCTGGAATCGGTACTGGCGATCCGGCAATTAATGACGGACGCTCATACAGATTCGCTTGAGCGCTTGCAACACAATGTTGAAACCTTTGATTTCGATGCGGCGGCAAGGACGCTGGAGTTGTTGAAACAGGAACTCGAAGAACAGGTTTAACGTCTTCTATGACCGCGATCAACTCGGATTCTCAAACGAAAAGCCGGGCGGATAACTGTGAAAACCGTCGTAGTGACCCTTACTCAAATTGACACCCGAAGCGCGACCAATGGCGTAGACCATGCTCAGGTGGAAATAGAAGTTGGGTAGGGCGTACTGGTAAGTGAAATCCACCATGGGCAGGGTGAATTCGCCAAAGCCGGCGCGCTCAGTGACAGGCTTGTCCCAGTTCAGGCCATCGTCGTCAGTGGCTTCAAGGTAGTGCTGAGTTTGTTGCAGCTGACGTCGCAAGCCGGCAAATGTATTGTCGTCGTTGTCAAATGAGACCGGCTCCCCACCGGTAAGAGGGCACCAGATGCGCAGTGCAAAGTTCGCACAGATCCGCACTTGGGTCCGCAGGGGGAACATTTCCGGCGTCAGACGCCGTTCCAGGATATCCTGCGGTCCCTGTCGTTCAAGTGTGTCGAGTAGTAAACGCAGTTGTCCCAGGTAGCGCAATAACACAGTTTTGGGTGACACCGAGCTTTCAGATAAACCCATGTTGTTGTCTCCGTAAATACACCGTTTGGATTGCCCTTCGGGTATCGAATCAGCGCATCTGCCGCAACAGTACCTGGAAAGGATGAGGCAGTTCAAGTGCGTCTATGCGTTTGGTCTGGCTGCGGCAGGAGTAGCCGGTGGCCACCAGCTTGCCGCGGTTTTCCGGTGCATTGACGACTTCGGACCAGGACAGGTCGTAGATGCGCTTGGACGTTTCGAGATTCTGGGCTTCGTGGCCATAGGTGCCGGCCATACCACAGCAGCCCACGTCAACCATGGCAAGCTGCAGGCCGAGAGAGTCGAAGATGGCTCCCCAGTCTTTGAGCGAGGCGGCGGCATTGGTTTTCTCGGTGCAGTGGGCCAGCAACTTGAAGTGGGCGCCGCGGAATCGTTCACGTTGCTTTTTCAAACGGTCGGTGTGGTTAACCAGCCATTCTTGCAGCAGTTGTACGTTGGGAGTGCGGTTGCCCAGGACTTTTTCGTATTCGCTGCGGTAGGCGAGGGTCATGGAGGGGTCTATGCCCACCATAGGTATACCGGAGTCGCCCAGGGCGTTGAGGAATTCGCCGGTGTTGGTGGCGGTTTTTTCAAATGCTTTGAGGAAGCCGTGTACGTGCAGGGGCTTGCCATTGGGCTTAAACGGTGCCAGTAATGGCACAAAGCCGACGCCCTGGAGCAGTTTCAGCAGGTCCAGTACGACTTCGGTTTCAAAGTAGCTGGTGAAGGCGTCTTGAACGATGATAACGGCATTCTCGCGCTCCTCGTCGCTAAGACTGCGGATGTTTTCCGGAACCGCGTAACGCACACCCATCTGGCGCAGTTTTCGATCCAGATTAATGCCGGAGAGCAGAGGGCTGTCGACCATGCCGGCGGTGCGTGCGAGGATGGCTTGCATAAATCGCGGTGCGATCAGGGCGTTGTAGAGCCAGGGCACTTTGGACAGAGTCGGCATCAGGAATTCCAGACCGCCAATAAAGTAGTCCTTGAGCGGGCGCAGGTAGCGGCCGTAGTAGAGTTCCAGGAATTTGCTGCGAAAGCTGGGGACGTCGACTTTGATGGGGCATTGGCCGACGCAGGATTTACAGGCCAGGCAGCCGGCCATGGAATCCATAACTTCATGGGAGAAGTCGTACTCACCATTGCGTTTGGCCAGAGTGTTCTTGGTGCGTTCGTACAGTGAGCCCAGGAACGATTGCTCCTTAACCCTGGCGCTTTCGGTAATGGGGTCGACGCCGCGTTCGCTCAGTTGTTTCAGCCATTCTCTCACCAGCGCCGAGCGTCCCTTTGGTGAGTGTACACGTTCGCGGGTGCCTTTCCACGAAGGGCACATGGCGTCGTTGGGGTTCCAGTTGTAGCAGGCGCCGTTGCCGTTGCAGTACATGCCTTCGCTGTAGCCCTCCCACACTTGCACAGGGATTTTGCGATCTTCCTGGCCTCTTGTGGGGGCTTCGTCCACTTTAGTCAGCTGGTGATGGTCGTCCGGGGTTGCGATTTTACCTGGGTTGAGCTGGTTGCGAGGGTCGGCGGTGGCCTTTATCCGCTGCAGTTGCGGGTAGAGGTCGCCAAAGAACTTGGGAGCGTATTCGGAGCGAAGGCCTTTGCCGTGTTCGCCCCAGAGCAGTCCATTGTATTTGTGGGTCAGGGCTGCCACTTGGTCGGAGATCTGGCGAACCAGGGGTTCCTGGGCCGGATCTTTCATGTCGATAGCAGGGCGTACATGCAGTACGCCGGCGTCCACGTGCCCGAACATGCCATAGGCGAGGTTGTGGTCGTCCAGAAGCTGGCGGAATTCCAGAATAAAGTCGGCCAGGTTTTCGGGAGGCACGGCGGTGTCTTCGACAAAGGGAATCGGGCGCGCCTCGCCCTGGGCATTGCCGAGCAAACCGACGGATTTTTTGCGCATGGCCCAGATTTTCTTCACCGAGTCAGAGCCCCAGGCAACGGAGTAGCCAATACTGGCTGCGCTTTCGTCTCCGACCAGACTATCGAGTTGGGCCGTTAACACCTGTACGTTGGCCTTCAGGGTTTCTTCATCATCAGCAGTGTATTCGACCAGATTGATGCCCTGGATTTCCTTGCCTTCCGTTGGTGGGAAAAATTCTTCCACGGTATTCCAGACGATGTCACTCATGGCCAGGTTGAGCACTTTGGAATCCACGGTTTCGATGGAAGTAGGGCCGGCCTTCATCAGTTCGGTGGCGTCGCGCAGCGCGGCGTTAAAGTTCTCGTATTTGACGTTTACCAGCGCCGAGTATTTGGGGATGGGCAGCACGTTGAGTTTGGCTTCGCTGATAAAGCCCAGGGTGCCTTCGCTGCCGCAGAGGATGTTGTTGAGGTTAAAACAGCCCTCGTCATCGCGGATGTGCGCCAGGTCGTAGCCGGTCAGGCAGCGATTGAGTTTCGGGAACTTTTCTTCGATGGCCTGAGAGTGTTCTTTTTGAATGTCATTGACGACCCGGTGAAGCTCGCCCACCCGGTCTTGTCGGCTGGCAACGGCGGTGAATTCTTCATCGCTCAGCGCCTTGGAGGTCCATTCGCTGCCATCGAGGAAAACACTGGTCAGTTCCAATACATGATCGCGGGTTTTGCCGTACAGACAGGAGCCCTGGCCGGAGGCGTCGGTGTTGATCATGCCGCCAATGGTGGCGCGGTTACTGGTGGATAGTTCTGGAGCAAAAAACAGCCCGTGTGGTTTGAGGGCGGCATTGAGCTGGTCTTTGACCACGCCACCCTGAACCCGCACCCAGCCTTCTTTGGCGTTAATTTCCAGGACGCGGTTCATGTGCCGGGAAATATCCACCACCAGGCCATCGGTCAAAGATTGACCATTAGTGCCGGTGCCACCGCCGCGGGGGCTTAACACAATATCGCGAAACTGCTTGAGGTTGCTCAGCTCGGCTACCCTTACCAGATCGGCGGCGTTCCTGGGGTAGATAATACCCTGGGGCAACACCTGGTAGATGGAGTTGTCGGTGGCCAACACCGTGCGGTTGGCATAGTCAGGGTTCAGGTCCCCCTCGAAGCCACAGGCCTTGAGGGCGTCGATAAAGGCCAGGTACTGGGCCTGGACGGGGGAGGTCTCGCGAATACTGGGGATCATAATACGTCGATTTCCAAACAGCGCTGGCTGTTATACGCTCGGCAGTCTCAAAAGGGCCGATATTCTACCGATTGAGGGCCAGAAAAGACAGAAAGCCTCATCGGCGGATTTTGACAAGTGATAGGGTTTAAAAAGGAGGTTGTGATGATGACTGAAAGTGCAGAATCGGTACTGAGGTTTTGGTTTGAGGAGCTTGAGCCCAAGCAGCAATTTGCCAAGGATGAGGCGCTGGATCAGTTGATTAAGCAACGGTTTGGTCCGCTGTTGCAGCAGGCTCGTGCAGGGGAGTTGTACAGCTGGCGTTCCAGTCTTCGCGGGCGCTTGGCGGAGATTATTGTATTGGATCAATTTTCGCGCAATATCTACCGGGATCAGGCGGGGGCGTTTGCGGCAGACGCTCTGGCGTTGTGTCTGGCCCAGGAGGCGGTGGGGCTGATTGAGGGGCATCCGGAGGCCGCCTCGGATCTGTCACCACGGGAGCTGGCGTTTATACTCATGCCCTATATGCACAGTGAATCCCGGTTGATTCAGGCCGAGAGTATGCGTCTGTTTGCTCAGCCCGGTCTCGAAGATAACCAGCGATTTGCTGAGCAACACCGCGATATCATCGAGCGATTCGGGCGCTACCCGCACCGCAATGCTATTTTGGAGAGGGAGTCGACGGCGGAGGAGCTGGAGTTTTTGGCCGGGCCAGGGTCGAGCTTTTGAGCGCGGTAACAGCTGCCAAGACCGCGATGCTATGGCAATCAAATGGCTCGATACATACCGTAGCAGCGCGCTCTGAGCGCGACCAGTAGCCCTCGCCGTCCCCATATAGGGATCTGACTGCGTGGTCAAGGTCTGGCCTGGACGCTCGAGAACTGAACAGGCAGACTCAAACCACTCGGCGGTCGCGACAATAAGGAGAAAGCCATTGCAACAGCTCAGCGGATTGGACGCCTCGTTCCTATATCTTGAAACGGCCAATTCCCCAATGCACATCGGTGGTTTGGGAATTTACGATCCTGCAACGGCGCCCGGTGGGGCGGTTGGCTTCAAGCAGATCCTTGAAAACACCTTGAGGCGCGCCGGCAGGGTGGCAGCCATGAACAATGTGTTGGTGGAAGTGCCCATGGGGTTGGATCACCCTTACTGGAAGTCAGATGGTCCCTTTGATCCTGAATTCCATATTCGCCATATCGCGTTGCCAAAACCCGGAGACTGGCGTCAACTGTGTATTCAGGTGTCGAGGTTGCACGCGCGGCCATTGGACCGGGCGCGTCCACTCTGGGAATTTTATATCATCGAGGGGCTGGATAACGTTGAGGGCTATCCACCCGGGTGTTTTGCGGTGGTCAGCAAGATGCATCATGCTGCCATCGATGGCGCTTCGGGGGTTGAGATTTCAGCGGCGATCCACGACCTGAGCCCGGATTACGATACTAATATGCATCGTGATCCGGTGTATAAGGACCGGCGCCCCGGTAATATCGAACTGCTCTGGCGTTCTCAGATCAATACGATAAAAACGCCTCTGCGGGTATTTGAAGTAGCCAAAAATACCGTGCCGGGTTTTGCCAGGATGGTGACCGGATTGGCCCGTGGCAAGCTGAAGCGGGTGACAGATATTCCGCGTACGCGTTTTAATTCCACGGTGTCACCTTACCGGGTGTTTGATGCCGTGGAGTTTGATCTGAAGGATCTCAAGCGCATTAAAAATGCGGTTGCGGGTGTGACGCTGAATGATGTGGCCTTGTCCATCTGTGGCGGCGGACTACGTCGTTACCTGGACAGTAAAGGTGAATTGCCGGAGGCGTCGCTGGCGGCTATGGCGCCGATTAATGTTCGTAGCCGTGATCAGGAGGGTACGGCGGGCAATCAGGTGTCGCAAATGACGGTTCGTATCGGCAGTAATATTGGCGACCCGATTGAACGGTTGCGCGAGGTGAACGCGGGCACAGCCACGGCCAAGGAGTTGACTAACGCAATTGGTGCCAAGACCATGACAGACTATGCGCAGTTTATTCCTTCTACCTTGACGGCTTCGGCGGCGCGATTGTCGAGTCGGTTAGCGTTGGCCAATCGTATCAAACCTGCCTATAACTGTGTGATTACCAATGTGCCGGGACCGCAGATACCCCTGTATTTTACCGGTGCGAAGATGTTAAGCAATTTTGCCCTGGGGCCGCCGGTGGATGGGATGGGACTGTTCCACGGGCTTTTGTCTTACTGCGGTAAGTTTAATATCGGCGTAAGCAGCTGTCGCGAGATGATGCCCGATCCGGCGTTTTATGCGCAGTGTTTGCGGGAGTCTTTTGAGGAATTGCTGGAAGCAGCGGTTGCTCTGGAAGAGGCGGCTTAGGTTTAAAGAGTTCTCAAAGTATCGCGCACTTTGTCGTTCTGAACTTCGAAGCTTTGAACCGTTACTATGGAGAAGACCGGTTGCGGTCGGAGCCCGCTGCTACGGTTGGTCAGAGAATCTCGCAGTGGTCCCGATCTGGTTGGAGCAGCTTGTAGGAGCCCGCTCTGAGGGCGATTGCGCTCGAAGAGCGCATTTATGAATTGCCGGTATGGCACACTGCAGCTAAAGCCTGAACTCAAACAGTCCACAAATCTTCCTGAAGATCTACATGTTTTTGTCAATAAGCCGGACGGGCTGACATCGGCCAACATTGGCCAGGTTTTCGAAACACTAAGCTCCTCAAACCAGTGTTCTCAAACGGTTGCCAGTTATCGGGAGACTGTAACAGTCGCTCAGCGAGTAAATACATCACCAACGGATTCACTCCAATGCCCAGGTGACTGGCCGGTACTTCAATATTTTCGGTTTGTTCACCGCCATGTTGAACCGAACCTTCCCAGGCGACGATACCATCGGTTTTGGAATAAATGGAAGTGGTGGGCACCGGCGGTGCTTCGTTTAAATGGCTGCGTCGAACTTGGGCGGCTTGCGAGGGTTTGCCGTTGATAGCCTGGTAGATTCTGCTGGCGTTGGAGTGGTTGGAATCACCGGAGATGGGGCTGCCCAGAGAAATGACGCAGCGAACCTGATCGGGGCAGGATTTGGCCAGTTCTCGGGCATAAACCCCACCGAGGCTCCAGCCAATGAGCGAAACTTTTTGGCCAGAGTTTTCGGCAACTTCTTTAACCAGGGCCAGCATTTCGTCTTCGAGGCTGTGGTCAAAAAGGATGTTGGAACCCAGGCCCCAGCCGTGGCTTTGGTAGCCCAGGTCGTTAAGGAGATCGCGCATGGGGCGTGTTGACCGGTCGCTGCCGCCAAATCCGGGAAAGACGATCACGGGGTGTCCGTCTCCTTGGGGCAGGGTTTTCAGTAGTGGGCGCAGGGCGTAAAAGCTCTGCCATTCCAGCAATGCGCGAGGTTCTGCAAGACGGCAAAGCGTAAATTGGGCTTTGCGCAATTTTCCCATGGCCACGGTTGGACCTCCATGATAACCCGTTTTCTTGGAGATCCAGCTTAGACGACGGGGGTGGGTTTTTCGAGGAAAATTGCCGACCGGTGGTTCATGACGTTTGGGCTAAACGCCGTATCAGGCTCAGACGGTGAGTTCGCCGCGAAGGTTTTGTCCCATCAATCGACGTACTTCATCCACTGGCAGCTTCTTGCTGAGCAGGTAATGCAGTTTCGCCAGCGTGGCTTCAAAAGTCATGTCACCGCCGCTGATGACGCCTGCCTCGGCCAGGGCGTTGCCGCCGGCATAGCCGCCCATGTTGACTTTACCCTGGTTGCACTGGGTGGTGTTGACGACCACAATGCCGGCGTCGCAGGCGGCTTTAAGCTTGGCCAGGAAGTCTCCGCTCTGGGGAGCGTTGCCTACACCAAAACTCCGCAGTACCAGTGCATTGATAGGGCGTTGCAGGATGTTACCCAATACATCGGCGCAGATTCCGGGATAGAGAGTGGCCACTGCAATGGGTTGTGGTTCGATGGTTTGTACTCGTAAAGTGCCCATGTCTTTAGCAGTACCACCCAACTGGCCAGTTACCAGTCTGATATCAATGCCGGCTTCCAACAGCGGTGGAAAGTTGGGTGAATCAAATGCGTTAAATCCGTCGGCATGGGCTTTGATACTGCGGTTGCCGCGATACAGGCGATTGTTGAAGAACAAACCCACTTCGTAAATGGGGTAGTTGGCGGCCACGTACAAGGCATTCAGTAGGTTGGCGTGGCCATCAGAACGCAGTTGTGCCAGTGGAATCTGTGAGCCGGTGACGATGACCGGTTTGGTGAGATCTTCCAGCATAAACGACAGAGCCGAGGCGGTAAACGCCATGGTGTCGGTGCCGTGCAATACGACAAAGCCGTCGTATTGATCGTAATGGGCTGCAATGTCGTTGGCGATATGTTGCCAGTCGGCTGGACTCATGTCGGAGGAGTCCATCAGCGGACTGTATTCCCTGAGGGTAAACTCTGGCAGTTCCGGCCGCTGGAATTCGGACATGCCCGCCAGGTGGTCGGCCAGAAAGTTGGCGGCCGGCACATAGCCCTGGGGAGAGGGCTGCATTCCAATGGTGCCGCCGGTATAGGCAATATAGATGGATTTACGAGTCATTGCTTAACGCCCGGAAACACTGAGTCGATCACCCACGGCTAACATGGAATGTTCTGAGGGGCTGGCATCACCCGTCATTCTGGTAACAACGGCGTTCACACCAAAGGCAGCCGCACGCGGGTTATCCGGCATAGGGTTAATTTCGGCGAGGGTTTTATAGGGCTGCATGTCTGGATGTTTCTCGGCGCTGTCCGGATCAATGGTGGTCATAATGCAGCGCTCACAGTGATCCACCAGCTGAATGGTTGCGTCGCCGCCGGACCATTCTTGCGGGCGTTGTTCTTCAAAGGCATTCAGACCCTCCACGACAATATTGGGGCGGAAACGGCGCATGTCGACGGTACCCAGTTGACGTTCCTGCAGCGTCTGGTTGAGTGCATCCAGAGAAGCCTGGTTGGCAACCAGCAGTGGCGCCGCATCGGCAAAATAAGTCTGGTGACTGCCAAAACGATCTGCGCAAGATTGCTCTCGTTCAGAGCCCGGAGCCATACGGACCAGTTTCAGGGGCTGGGGCGCATTGAGAACGTCGGTGAGCCAGGCGGAGGCTTCTTCGCTGGCGGCAATGACTTCGCACTGGTCGCGCCAGACGGTTGCGTTGAAGATGTCTCCCGCGGTCGCGTGCAGAGGCAGACTGACCTGACCTTTGCCGTTGGCACTGAGGAGCAGCTGTTCGTTTTCAATGGCGGTGTCTATCAATGCCATTGACGGAAGCTGGCGTTGGGTGACGAAGCGACCATTGGGCATAACCAGCATCCAGTGGCGATCCCAGGCCAGGCCGGTGCGCTGCAACGGCCATTGCCGCACGCTGATGCCGCGCAAAGACTTAACCGGATATACGTTGAGTTCACGAATGGTGATCTCTGCCATGAGTCTGTGTTCCTGCGTCTAAACGTTGTTGATCAGTGATTCTTTTTCTGGTGTTCTTCGAACGCGGCCAGTTGCTCCGCAGTGGCGGGTTGCTGGTACTTGTCTTTCCACTCGTCGTAGGGCATGCCATACACCAGCTCCCGAGCCTGGTCGTAGTTGACTTCCAGGCCTTTTTCGTCGGCGGCCGCCATGTACCATTTGCTGAGACAATTGCGGCAGAAGCCGGCCAGAATCATCAGTTCGATGTTTTGAACATCTTTGCGCTCGTCCAGGTGCTTGAGCAGGCGGCGAAAGGTAGCGGCTTCCAGTTCGGTTTGGGTTTGCTTGTCCATGGTGTTCTCCTCTTATGTCATAACCGGTTGGCGTTAAAACAGTTGGTCATAGCGAATCACCCGCACGGGATCGCCTTCGCTGATTTCGGTGTCTGCCGGCACCACCGCCAGGGCGTTGGCCCAGGCAGTAGAGGAGAGGACACCGGAACTCTGGTTGGGGTGGTGGTGCATTTTGCCTGCGTCATCGACCTGAACACGCACGTATTCCTGGCGGATGCTCTTCTTTCTGCGCTCAAAGCTGGCGGGCATCTCGATGCCTTGCGGTAAGCGTGGTTCAAGTCCCTGCATTTTTTGCAGATAGGGGCGGGCAAATAACAGAAAGGTGACAAAGGTTGAGACCGGGTTGCCGGGCAACCCGAAAAAGGGTGTGTCTCCCACGCGTCCAAACGCCAGTGGTTTGCCGGGTTTAATGGCCATGCGCCAGAGCTGCAACTCGCCAAGTTTTTCAACCGCGCCCTTGATATGGTCTTCTTCGCCGACGGATACTCCGCCAGTGCTTAGAATCACATCGGCTTCCAGAGTGGCACGGCTAAGTGCCTTCAAGGTGGCTTCCGGCGTATCCTCCACGCGTCCCAGGTCAATGGCCTGGATACCCATTTTGTCCAGCAGACCAGCCAGCAGATAGCGGTTGGAATTGTAGATCTGGCCTTTGGCCAATGTCTCGCCGGGTTCCACCAATTCATCGCCGGTGGATAGAATCGCGACCTTCAGGCGTCGATACACCGGCACCTCTGCGACGCCGACAGAAGCGAGAAGCCCCAGGGCTTGAGGGGTCAAACGATCGCCGGGTGAGACCACCTCGGCGCCCTGGCGGATGTCCTGGCCGCGTGGACGAATATTATTGTTGACCGGTTTTCCGCCGGGCACACGCACGCGGTTGTCTTCCGTTTCGCAGTGCTCTTGCATCACCACGCAATTGGCACCCTCGGGTATCTCGGAGCCGGTGAAAATTCGAGCGGCCGTACCGGGTTCCAGCCGCTGTGGGGCGGTACCGGCCGGAATCCGCTGACTGATTTCAAACCACTGTTGTTGTTCACCGTTGTAGTCACTGGTACAGAACACGTAACCGTCCATTGCGCTGTTGTCCGCAGGCGGCACGTCCACCGGTGATGTTTGGGCAGCTGCCAGAACCCGTTGATGGGCCTGCATCAGAGGTAGGGTTTCGGTCGCGGAGACGGGTTTGGCTGTGTCCAGAATGGCGTTTAGTGCGTCTTGTACCGGCTTCATAATTCATCTCAATCGGGCAGTAGTCCGGCATTATACTCCGCCCCGGGCTCCGACCGCAGCTGAACTTTTGGGGTAGTGCAGTGCTGGTGGGAAAGGAAGTAAGCCGAGCAAAGTGGTCGTCAAATCGATAGAATGGCGGGCTGATTTTTGGTCTTGAGGTTTTGTGGTGCTGAATTCCTGGGTTTCCGAGTTAAAACAGTTGGTGAAGCTGGCTTCGCCCCTACTGGCGGCGCAGTTGCTGACCACCAGTATGGGCGCGGTGGATACCCTGATGTCAGGCCGCTACGGTGCCGAAGATCTGGCCGCGGTAGCAGTGGGCAATAGTATCTGGCTGCCCATTTATCTGTTGTTGACCGGACTGCTGATTGCTGCCACGTCAATGATTGCCCGCTTGCATGGAGCGAAAGATCACGCCGCCATCGTCACCACCGTACAGCAGAGTATGTGGATGGTACTGTTTGCAGCGGTTCCGGGCGTTGTATTGCTGCTTAATACGGGACGGTTATTGGTCTGGATGGAGGTGGACCCAAAGCTTATCGACATTACCCGTGGTTACCTTCAGGCCATGGCGTTTGGCCTTCCAGCCGCGGCCATCTTCAGCAGCCTGCGTTCGTTTACTGAAGGTATGGGCCGGACTCGGCCTTATATGATCAGTAGCCTGGTGGCGTTCCTGGCCAATATCCCACTTAATTTTGCCTTGATTTATGGCCGTTGGGGCATGCCCGAAATGGGCGGTGTGGGTTGCGGCGTGGCAACTGCCATCTGTCTGTGGTTGCAGGTGGTCATGATGGTGTGGCTGACGTCCAGTCGCCGCAACTACGATGGAGTGAGCTGGTACCGTCAATGGCAGGCGCCGAGTTGGAGTGAGATTCGCAAGATTCTGAAACTGGGCCTGCCGATATCATTGGCGGTGTTTGCCGAAGTGTCTATTTTTTCAGCAATTGCACTGTTGTTGGCGCCGCTGGGGGCATTGGTGGTGGCGGGTCATCAGATTGCCCTGACGGTGTCCCATATCATCTTTATGCTGCCCCTGAGTATGGCTCAGGCGATTACTATCCGCGTTGGGCATTATTTGGGCAGGGGGGAGCAGAATCTCGCCAATTTTGCGGCGGGTACGGGGGTTTCAGCTTCTCTGCTGGTGAGCCTGAGCACCATGACTCTGATATTGCTGGGGCGCGAATCCATCGTCAGCTGGTTTACTAATGACGCGGCGGTGCACAGCGCGGCTGTGGCTCTGTTCTTGTGGATGGCCTTTTACCAGATTCCCGATCAACTCCAGATCTCCGCCAATGCCGCGCTACGAGCCTATCAGGATGGGCGCGTGCCCATGCTGTTAATCCTGGTGTCCTATTGGGGGGTGGCGCTGCCCTTGGGTTATACGCTGGCGAGAACCGATCTGCTGGGGCCTCCGCTGGCCGCCGAAGGCTTCTGGATTGCCCTGGTGACCGGGCTGATAATGACGGCCTTGCTGTTGGGAAGCCGTTTGCTGGTTATCGCTCGGAGGCCGGTGTCGATAGTGTCTGCCAAATGAATGCATACCTCGAAGGTGTACTAGACTAAGCTGTAAATAACAGCTTTCGGTCTGGAGGTGTAGATGGAGCCTCTGCTCGTCGTTTATGGGGATTTTAATTGCCCCTTTTGTTATGCGCTCAATGAGCATCTGATCACACTGGGCCTGGAACGCAAAGTCCAGTGGCGCTCCATAGAGCATGAGCCCGAGGCGGATCTGCACCGCATGGATCCTTCAATCAAGGACGAACTGGAGGAAGAGCTGCTGAGGGTGCGTACAAAAGCGCCCGGATTGGTGATCACCTTGCCCGGCGGCCGGGTAAACACCGGCACAGCCAATCGCGCAATTGCCGCCGCTTATCTGTCCGATCCGGCACGGGCTGTGGTGCTGCGAGGTCTTATCTACCGGGCCTACTGGATCGAAGGGAAAGATATTTCCTCACCAGACGTGCTGCAAGAGCTGGTATTACTCAGTGGTCTGTCTTCCAGGGTTGAGGATAAAGCCGTTAATCATTTGTTAGCCCAATGGCAGCAGGCCTGGGAGCAGGGCCCCTTTCAGTTACGCATTCCTTCACTGCAGTGGTTGCCCGATCAGACCACTTTTTTGGGTTTGCCGTTACCTTCCCAGTTCAAAACTTTTTTCGATCAGCACGCGCTCGCAGACAATCAATCCACATTGGTGTGCGAGCGTCAATCAGTGGCCAACATCCTGATCGCAGATGATGACATTAATTATGCCCATAAGCTGCAGGCACAATTGAAAGATGCCTTTGATGTGCGTGTGGTTCATACCAGTGCCCGCGTCGTTAGCCTCTGCCAGGAAGCCGAACCCCCGGATCTGGTGTTGGTGTCTGTATCGCTGGGAGAAGGCGATGGGTTTGAACTCTGCCGCCACCTGAAATCACAGGAGAAAACCACCCGTCTGCCCATTTTTCTGTTGGCTGAGGACTACAGCGAAGAAGCCGAAGTAAAAGGTTTGCAATACGGCGCCGCAGATTTTTTGCGCAAGGGTGGGTCACCGGTGATACTGCAGGCGCGAATGAAAACGCATCTGCAGCTGCGTCGCATGACAGAAATCCTGGAGGTGCGGGCAAATTATGACAGTCTCACCGGGCTGCACAATCGCCGTGAGTTCGAACATGTGCTTGAGAATGAATGGCGCCGGGCCTGCCGGGTTCAGGCTCCTCTGACGCTGTTGTTTATCGATGTGGATCACTTTAAAGCCTATAACGATCACTATGGCCATCTGGCCGGCGATGAATGTCTACGCCGTTTGGGTGAGGTGTTGGGACGCTGCCTGAGTCGCAGCGGCGAGTTTGTCGCCCGTTACGGCGGTGAGGAATTTGTGGCTTTACTTCCGGGAGTCGAGGGTCGGGCTGTTGAGCGCAGTGTCGAAAACATCCAGCGGATGGTGGAAAAGCTGGAGATTGAGCATCAGGCATCACCTGATTACAGGCAGCTGAGTCTCAGCATTGGGGCTGTCACTCAGGTACCCCAACTTAATGTATCGCCACAACAGTTGCTCGCCGAAGCGGACCAACGCCTCTACCAGGCCAAAAGCGAAGGGCGTAATCGCCTGATCTATACAGAGCGTCCATGACCTGACA
The DNA here is from genome assembly GCF_011683955.1 of Pseudomaricurvus alkylphenolicus. Taxonomy (GTDB): domain Bacteria; phylum Pseudomonadota; class Gammaproteobacteria; order Pseudomonadales; family Cellvibrionaceae; genus Pseudomaricurvus; species Pseudomaricurvus alkylphenolicus. The sequence continues at coordinate 266,476 of NZ_JAAQPI010000003.1, read as the reverse complement.
GTCACTGCTTGACAGTCACAATCAACCACCCAATCTGACCCGATTGCTCTTATTCGTCACCGGTTCCGGTCGATTTTGCAATTGGAAGCCTTGCCGCCTGCCTCTAATCTAGACACCGCTAAGATTTAGGTCCGCGACGCACGCGCGTGCGGGTCCCCATAACCCTAGAGTGTGAGGCTGATAGATGATCTATTCAGGTAAAGCCATAACGGTAACTGCCCTGGACAATGGCATTGCCGAGCTCAACTTCAATCTGGAAGGTGAGTCGGTAAACAAATTTAACGCGTTGACCGTCAACGAACTGAAGCAAGCCGGCGAGGCACTGGCCAGTGCCGAAGGCGTCACCGGCCTGATCGTCACCAGTAGCAAAGATGTTTTTATCGTTGGCGCCGATATTACCGAGTTTGGCGATAACTTCAGCAATGACGAAGAGGCCATCGCCGCCGCCACACTGGAAACCAACAAGACGGTTTTTAACCCGATCGAAGACCTGCCTTTCCCGACGGTAACCGCGATCAATGGTTTTGCGCTGGGGGGCGGTCTGGAAATGGCCATGACTACCGACTACAGGGTCATGTCCACCGCTGCCAAGATCGGCCTGCCTGAAACCAAGTTGGGCATTATTCCAGGTTTCGGTGGTACCGTACGTCTGCCACGCCTGATCGGTGCCGATAACGCCGTTGAGTGGATCGCCGCCGGTAAAGAACAAAAGCCAGAGGCCGCTCTGACCGCTGGCGCGGTTGACGCTGTGGTTGCACCCGAGCAGCTGCGCGACGCAGCTCTGGACCTGGTACAAAAATGTATCGACGGTGAGTTCGACTATAAAGCCAAGCGTCAGGAAAAACTCGATCCGCTGAAGCTGAATGATATTGAAGCCATGATGTCTTTCGAAACTGCCAAGGCGTTTGTTGGCGGTCAGGCAGGACCCAATTACCCGGCTCCTGTGACTGCCGTCAAGGTCATTCAAAAAGCGGCGAAGCTGGGTCGCGACGATGCGCTGGCTGAGGAAGCCAAGGGCATTGCCAAACTGGCCAAGACCGAAGTGGCCCGCAATCTGGTGGGCCTGTTCCTGGGCGATCAGGAACTGGCGAAAACCGGCAAGACCTGGGCCAAGAAGGGCGGCAAGGTAGAGCGTGGCGCGGTACTGGGTGCCGGCATCATGGGTGGTGGTATCGCCTATCAGTCAGCCCTCAAAGGTACGCCAATTATCATGAAGGACATTGCCCAGGCCGGAATCGATCTGGGGCTGTCTGAGGCCAGTAAACTGCTGTCCAAGCGTGTCAGCCGCGGCCGCATGACCCCCGAAAAAATGGCCGCTATTCTCAGCAATATTCAGCCGCAGCTGGGCTTCGACGGTTTCGACACTCCCGACGTGATTGTAGAAGCCGTCGTTGAAAATCCGAAGGTTAAACACGCTGTACTGGCTGAGACCGAAAAGCAGATTCGCGAAGACGCCATCCTCGCTTCCAACACTTCAACCATTTCCATTACTTACCTGGCCGAAGCGCTGCAGCGCCCACAGAACTTCTGTGGTATGCACTTCTTTAACCCGGTGCACCAAATGCCATTGGTGGAAGTGATTCGTGGCGAAAAGACGTCAGACGAAGCCGTTGCCCGCACCGTTGCCTACGCACTGGCCATGGGCAAGAAACCGGTTGTGGTTAACGACTGCCCGGGATTTCTGGTCAACCGTATTCTCTCGCCATACTTTGGCGGCTTTATGCGTCTGGTGAAAGACGGTGCCGACTTTACCAAGATCGACAAGGTGATGGAGAAGTTTGGTATGCCCATGGGCCCCGCTTACCTGGCAGACGTGGTGGGCATTGACACCGGTGTTCACGCCGGCGAGGTGATGGCAGAAGGCTTCCCGACGCGCATGGGCCGTGACTTTAAAACGTCTCACGAAGTGCTGTTTGAGAACGACCGTTACGGTCAGAAAAATGGCAAGGGTTACTACAGCTACGAAGTGGATCGCAAAGGCAAGCCCAAGAAGGTTGTGGATGAGTCGGTGGTTGCATTGCTGGCGCCGGTTGTCGACGGCGCCAATGACTTCAGCGATGAGGAAATCCTTGATCGTATGATGATCCCCATGTGTCTGGAAGCGGTTCGCTGTCTGGAAGAGGGCATCGCGGCATCTGCGGTGGATGTGGATATGTCGCTGATCTACGGCATTGGCTTCCCTCCCTTCCGTGGTGGCGCCCTGCATTACATTCAGGATATGGGTATCGCGGAATTTGTTGCTCGCGCTGACAAGTACACCGAGCTCGGCGAGTCATATCAGGTGACTGAGAAACTGCGCGAGATGGCGGCCAACGGCGAAGTGTTCTTCGCCTGATACCACTGACTGACACTGACAAAGAATTTGATGGAGATTAAGTGATGAGCTTGAATCCGAGAGATGCGGTAATTGTAGATTTTGGTCGTACCGCCATGGGCCGCTCCAAGAATGGTGCCTACCGTTACACCCGCGCGGAAAACATGTCTGCTGATTTGGTCAACGGCCTGTTTGCCCGCAACGAAAAGCTGGATCCCGCTGAAGTGGAAGATGTGATCTGGGGTTGTGTGAACCAGACCAAGGAGCAGGGCATGAACATCGCCCGCATGATGTCACTGATGACTGTGATTCCTCACCAGGCTGCCGGTCAAACGGTGAGCCGTCTGTGTGGTTCTTCCATGTCCGCGCTGCACACCGCCGCTCAGGCCATTATGACCGGCAACGGTGATATGTTTGTAGTGGGTGGTGTTGAGCATATGGGCCATGTACAAATGACCCACGGCGTGGATCCCAATCCGCGTCTGGCCAAGCACGTGGCCAAGGCTGCCGGTATGATGGGCATGACCGCCGAAGTACTGGGTATGATGCACGGTATTACCCGCGAGCAGCAGGACGAATTCGGTGCACGTTCCCATCAGTTGGCTCACCAGGCCACGGAAGAAGGTCGTTTCAGCGAAGAGATCGTTGCTATTGATGGTCACGACGACAATGGTTTTAAAGTCCGCATGACCAAGGACGAAACCATTCGCCCTGAAACCACCGTTGAAGGTCTGTCGCAGCTGAAACCTGCGTTTAACCCCAAAGGCGGCACTGTGACTGCCGGTACTTCTTCACAGATCACCGATGGTGCCTCCGCCATGATTGTGATGAGTGCCGAACGCGCCCAGGCTCTGGGGGTGCAGCCTCTGGCCCGCATTCGCGCCATGGCTGTTGCCGGTGTTGATCCTTCTATCATGGGTTATGGTCCTGTGCCTTCCACCCAAAAGGCGCTCAAGCGCGCCGGTCTGACTATGGACGATATCGACTTTGTTGAACTCAACGAAGCCTTTGCCGCCCAGGCCTTGCCTGTGTTGAAAGATCTGGATCTGCTGGACAAAATGGACGACAAGGTCAACCTGCACGGCGGCGCCATTGCTCTGGGCCACCCGTTCGGTTGTTCAGGTGCCCGTATTACCGGCACACTGTTGAACGTGATGCGCCAGCGTGAGGGTACTCTGGGTGTGTCCACCATGTGTGTGGGCCTGGGTCAGGGTATCACCACCATTATCGAGCGCGTGTAAGTTTCCATCCCACGGCGTCAGTTCCGCTTCGGCTGGCGCCGTCTTTTCCTCTGTTGTTGTCTCTTTCTTCGCTTTTCCCCGCTTGTTGTTGTTCTTCCGGAAACTGCCTCCTTCCTGTTTTTAAGTCCATTGGATTATTAGCGGTCCATTACTAATTTCCTATCCGTCTAATAACCGCTTGACGTAAGACATCCGTCGAGTTTGTGAGTGCGTACTACGTACTATACTGTTAGTGAAAGTGACTCCACACCGAAGCTGTGACGATGTGGAATTTGGTTAATCCCAGGGATGGAGTGATCGACGGAGGCCGAAATGAAAAGGCATTACTATATCAGCGACAACATCGACGAGCTGGAAGCGGTAGAGCACGAGCTCGAAGATGAAGGGCTGACCCTTCCGCAAATCCACATTCTCAGTGAAAACGACCTTGAGGTCGAGCAGCATCATTTGCATGAAGTGGAATCCGTGTTGAAAAAAGACGTGGTGCATTCCACAGAAATCGGAGCATTGGTGGGCGTTATTGTGGCTGCCGTGATATTAGGGCTGGCCTATGTCTCCGGTGTTCCGGAAACCACAACCTGGGTTCCGTTTATTTTCCTGGCGATTGTTGCCCTGGGTTTTTGTACCTGGGAGGGTGGCCTGTTTGGTATTCAGGTTCCCCATACTGACTTCAAGCGCTTTCAGGATGTGCTCGCCAAAGGCAAGCATGTGTTGTTTGTGGATGTGAACGAAAAAGAAGAGCCTGTGCTGGAGAAGGTGATCAGCCATCATCCCGCTATGGAAGTGGCCGGTGTGGGCGCGGCAACACCGGCTTTGGTCATTGGTGCTCAAAACAAATTTAAAGCGTTTATGAAGTCAATGCCTTAACGACCAAAGAAATCGTATCGCATCAAAATGGTGTAGTCGGCCTCAATCGCCATGAGGCCGATAAGCACCAGCAAACACAGAGGCGGCAGCAGGATCGCATAGATCAAAGCCAGCCGCTCCCACATCATGTGCATAAATACCGCAACGATCAAGCCCGCCTTCAGCAGCATAAATATGATGATCAGTGTCCAGCGCAGGTAGCCCTGCAGCTGCATGTAGTCCACCATGTAGGATAATGTGCTGAGAACAAACAGCAGCACCCAGATTTTCAAATAGAGTCCAATCGGGTGTTCCTGGGTGTTATGTTCCTGGGATTCCTGGCCAAGGGCGTTAGACGTACTCATCGGTTACCTCCCGACATCATCTTCCATTTTGAACAATAGTTACCACAGATAGAAAAATGCAAAAATAAAGACCCACACCAGATCCACGAAGTGCCAATAGAGGCCGGCAATTTCCACGATCTGATAATTGCCCTCTTTTTCGTAATGGCCCAGCTGGATCTTGCGGGCAACGATTAACAGGTAAATCACACCGGCGCTTACGTGAAGGCCGTGAAAGCCGGTTACCATAAAAAAGGTTGAGCCGAATTGAGCGGCTCCAAACGGGTTGCCCCAGGGGCGCACACCCTCTTCAATCAGTTTGGTCCACTCGAATGCCTGCATGCCCACGAAGCTGGCACCCAGCAAGGCGGTGACAAACATCAGTCGCGCCGCCTGTTTGCGTTTGCGCGCATAGCCCATGTTTACCGCCATGGCCATAGTGCCGCTGCTGGTGATCAGGATAAACGTCATGATGGCGATCAGGATCAGGGGAATGTGATGGCCGGCAATGGTCAGCGCAAACACCTCGCTGGCATTGGGCCAGGGCTCGGTGACGGACATGCGCACCGTCATATAGCCCACCAGAAAACTGGAGAAGATAAACGTATCGCTGAGCAGGAAGATCCACATCATGGCCTTGCCCCAGGAAACGCCTTTAAAGGCATCCTGGTCAGAGGCCCAGTCTTTTACCAATTGCGAATCTTCAGAAAGTAAATGTGCCATGGGTCTACCTCACCCTTTGGCGTCCTTGCGCCCATTGAATTTAGTCCTGACTGCTAGGTGTTGGCCAACAGGGCGAACAGCCCCAGCCACACCACCAGTAAAAAATGCCAGTAGCTGCTGCAGAGCTCGATGCTGACACCGGCGCGTTGTGCGCTCTCTGCGCCGCGCAAAACCTTACCTGTACCATAGGCCCAAAAACCCAGTCCCACGACGATGTGCAAGCCGTGGAGGCCGGTAATCAAGTAAAAAAAGCTGGTGGCGGGGTTGCCGTTCACCAGATAGCCTTCCGAGGTCAGCATTGACCACACCCACAACTGACCGGCCAAAAACACTACGGCGAAGCCACCGCCGATCAACAGTGCCGGACCAACCCATTGGGTTCGGCCGCGGCGCCAGGATTGTCTGGCGATCTCCATGGCAACACTGCCAGCTATCAGCATAGCCGTGTTCAGCCACAGCTGCCACGGATCTACCAACACTTGCCAGTCGCCCATATGCATGCGCATACTGTAGGCCACGGCAAACAGAGCAAACATTACCCCTAACACTGCAAACAACATACGCAAGCCACCCCGCGCCAAGGTCAGGTCGGTAGGAGTGGGCAGGGAAAAATCCCGTACAGGGTTTTCTTCCAGACTGGGATACGCCTTGGGCTCACTCATGCCATTTCTCCCGCCGGGCGGTCTTCGGGTTGCGGCTGGGTTTGGGGTACAAAATCTTCGTCGTAACCGGGCACGCTATAGTCGTAGGCCCAGCGATGTACCTCTGGCAGTTTCTCGCCCCAATTGCCATGCACTGGTGGCGTTTGTGGGGTTTGCCATTCCAGGCTGGTGGCACCCCACGGGTTGGGGCCCGCCTCTTTACCTTTCCAGTAACTCCAGAACAGATTGTAGATATACAGTACCTGGGCGACAGCGACGACTATCGCCATGGCGCTGATAAAACTGTTGAGATCGTGAGCGGATTGGGGAATAAACTCGTAGTTTTCGTAGGCGTAGTAACGCCTCGGCATGCCGAGAATCCCCAGGTAGTGCATGGGGAAGTAAATGGCATAGGTGCCGATAAAGGTGATCCAGAAATGGGTCTTGCCAATGGTGTCGTTCAACATACGCCCGGTAATTTTCGGATACCAGTGATAAATGGCCCCGAAGATAACGAGAATCGGTGACACACCCATCACCATATGAAAATGAGCAACGACAAAATAGGTATCGGATAAGGGGATATCCACAATCACGTTGCCCAGGAACAGTCCGGTCAGCCCACCGATCACAAAGGTACTGATAAAGGCAATGGCGTAGAGCATGGGTACCGTTAAGTGAATATCGCCGCGCCAGAGCGTCAATACCCAGTTATAGACTTTGATGGCGGTAGGGACGGCAATCACCAGCGTGGTGATGGCAAAGAAGAAACCGAAATAGGGGTTCATACCGCTTACGTACATGTGGTGTGCCCAGACCACAAAACTCAACACGCCGATAAACACAATCGCCCAGACCATCATGCGAAAGCCAAAGATATTCTTGCGCGCGTGTACGCTGATCAGATCCGAGACGATGCCAAAGGCGGGCAGCGCAACAATATAAACTTCGGGATGGCCAAAAAACCAAAACAGGTGCTGGAACAGCACCGGGCTGCCGCCGTCGTAATCCAGCGCCTGCCCCATGGACACCACCGCCGGCATAAAAAAGCTGGTGCCCAGCAGCTTGTCGAACAACATCATCACCGCGCTGACAAACAGAGCGGGAAATGCCAGCAGCGCCATAATAGTGGCGACAAAAATACCCCAGACGGTTAAAGGCATGCGCATCAATGTCATGCCGCGGCAACGTGCCTGCAGAACGGTAGTGACGTAGTTAAGCCCGCCCATGGTGGCGGCGACAATAAAAATTGCCAGCGAGATCAGCATAGTGATAATGCCCCAGTCTGTTCCCGGCGTTCCCGTCAGAATGGCCTGGGGTGGATAAAGGGTCCAGCCGGCACCGGTGGGCCCCCCGGGGACAAAGAAACTGGCCATTAATACAATGACCGAGAGCAGATAGAACCAATAGCTGAGCATATTGAGGTAGGGGAACACCATGTCTCTGGCCCCCACCATCAGCGGAATCATGTAATTGCCAAAACCACCCAGGAACAACGCCGTCAGCAGGTAGATCACCATGATCATGCCGTGCAGTGTCATCGCCTGGTAATAGGCCTCCGAGTCCATAAAGGGCACGCTGTCGGGGAAACCCAGCTGCATGCGCATCAGCACTGACAAAACCAGAGCGACAATGCCGGCGACTATGGCCGTGATGGAGTATTGCACCGCGATCACTTTGTGATCCTGGCTCCAGACGTATTTGGTCCAGAAGCTCTGAGGTTCGTTCATTGCGTATCCCCCTCCTGATTTGGCGCCTTATCGGAAAGAGATTTGATAAATGCGACGGTGGCGTCGAGCTGGACATCGGTAAACGGATAGGGCGGCATCATCGGGGCGAAGCCCTTGACGATCTGGCTGTTGGGGTTGACGATGGCTTCACGCAGATAGCCGTCATCTACCAGCACGCTGCTGCCATCGGCCAGCTCTTCCTGTTTGCCGTAGAGATTGAGCCAGGTGGGACCCGGAGTGGGGCTGCCATCGAGGCTGTGACAACCGATACAACCTTGAGCCTGGGATAGTTGTCTGCCTTGTTCCACCAGTTCTTCAAAGCTCAGATCCGAGCTGTCGGTGAGTGTGGTGCCCTCCTGCAGTTTGGCAAAGGTGGGCAGGCCAGCCATCCATTCGCGGTAGGCGCGCTCGGTTTCCACCACCACTTTGCCGCGCATATTGTAGTGACCGACGCCGCAGAGTTCGGCGCAGAGAATTTCGAATTGACCGGGGCGTGTGGGGGTGAACCAGAAATAGGAAACGGTACCGGGCACCAAGTCCATTTTGGCGCGGAATTGCGGTACGTAAAAATCGTGCAGGACATCCTTGGAGCGCATCAATACCTTCACGGGTCTGTTTAGCGGCAGGTGTACTTCGTTGCTGAGCACCAGTCGATCATCGGCACCGTTGGGGTCGTCAGGTTTGAGACCAAAGGGATTATCAGGGGTGATAAATCGATTGTCGGCGTGCCCAAGCACCCCGTCTTCACCCGGGAAACGGAAGCTCCATTGCCATTGTTGACCGACTACCTCGAAGTGATCAGCCTCTTCCGGTACATCCACAAATTCGGAATACACAAACAGGCCCGGGGCCAACATGCCGACAATACCCAGAGTGGTGAGTCCGATCAGGGTCCACTCCAGTTTCTTATTTTCCGGTTGGTAATCGGCTTTGTGACCTTCGCGGTGTCGGTAGCGAATAATGGCGACGGCGATAAAGATATTAACGGCAATAAACACCACGCCAGTGATCAGACCGGTAATCACCAGGGTGTCGTCAATATGCCCCCAATTGGACGCCACGGGTGTCGACCACCAGGGCGTGAACACCTGGAACAGTACCGACAACACCACGATCAGAATCAGTGCGATTGCCAAAGGCATGGGTTTGGTTCCCTATTATGCTTATGCCCAACTGCGCTTTTATGGGCTTCTACGTCTGGACGGAGAATGATCCTCTTGCAAGCTTAGTCAGGGAACCCAAAGTCCGCCAACTGCGTGCAGTGGCGGAGCATCACTGCGAATTGTCGCTGAATGTCGAGATTGCCGTGCTACGGCAGCCTATAATCGTTTTATAGTCAAAACGCGCATAACAGAGAGAGTGGAAATGACCAAACAGTCTTTAAGTAAGAAGGTGATATTGGCGTTGGCGATTGCAGCCGTCAGTCAGTCCGTTGTGGCCGACGAAGAACCGACAACGCTCTTGTTTGGTGATACACATCTTCATACCTCCTATTCTTTCGATGCGTTTCTCAACCGCAATCACTCCGCCGACCCGGATACGGCTTATCGCTACGCCAAGGGGCAACCCGTTATTCATCCCTATCACCGCGCACGGGTTCAAATTAATACTCCCCTGGATTTTCTGGTGGTGTCGGATCACGCTGAATTACTTGGCGGCATGAAGGCCATCTATAACGGCGAGGAACAATTCGACGATTTGGGATTATGGGGCAACTTCAAACGCTGGTTGGCCGTGCACTTTCTTATAGACGCCATTGATGGCGGTGGTGGCAGCGACATCTTTACGGATCTGCTGCCCATGTCGCCCGCAAACCCTGGCGGAGATCCGGTGCAGGACCCCAATAACGAAATCTCCAGTGCGCTGGGCGACCCCACCATGATGGCTCGCAGTGCCTGGCAAAATATTGTGGACGCCGCCGAGCGACATAACCAACCGGGTGTGTTTACCTCCATGATCGGTTGGGAGTGGAGTTCCATTCCCACGGGTGCCAACCTGCATCGCGTGGTGATGAGCCCGGACGGCGGTGACACGGCCAGGCAATATATTCCCTTTGGTTCCGATCAAAGCCAATACCCGCAAGACCTGTGGAACTGGCTGGAAAATACCAGCGCGTCAAGCGGTGCCCGCTTTATCGCTATTCCGCACAATTCCAATATTTCCAAGGGCTACATGTTTGCCGAAACCACCTTGAAGGGCGAGCCGATTACTGCGGCCTATGCCCGTCGTCGCATGAAGTGGGAGCCGGTTGCGGAGGTGACGCAGTACAAAGGGGATTCGGAAACGCACCCCGACCTGTCGCCCAATGACGAATTCGCTGATTTCGAAACCTATGGCCATTATATTCAACAGACTCCCGAGTCCTACAAAGTGGCACCTGCAGACTACGCTCGTTCCGGTCTTAAGCAGGGCCTGGCGATTGAACAGAACATCGGTGTCAATCCCTACAAATTTGGCATGATCGGTTCCACGGACTCACATACCGGTATGGCGGCCTATGAGGAAGACAATTTCTGGGGCAAGCTGGCGGTGGACTCCACCCCGGAAACCAAACTGGGCGACAAGATCGGCGGCAGTCGCGCCACCGGATGGAGCATGGGGGCCGGAGGTCTGGCGGCGGTCTGGGCTGAGGAAAATACCCGCGAGGCGATTTTCGAAGCCTTTAAACGCAAAGAGGTTTACGCCACCACCGGTTCGCGCATGAGCGTGCGCCTGTTTGCCGGCTGGGATTTCCCTCAGGATGCCGCAACATCCAAGCGCTTGGCGCAAATTGGCTACGAACAGGGTGTTCCCATGGGGGCGGATTTAACAGCGGCCACCGCCGGACAGATACCCCAGCTGCTTATCAGAGCACGCAAGGACCCGAAAGGGGCCAATCTGGACCGCGTGCAGGTAGTAAAGGGTTGGATTGACTCCGATGGTTCTCAGCGCGAGCAAGTATACAACGTCGCCTGGTCAGGAGATCGCGCCCTGGATGCCCAGGGTAAATTGCCAAGTGTCGGCTCTACGGTGGACATAAGCGTGCCTAGCTATGACAACAGCATAGGTGCCCCTGAATTGTCCGTACTCTGGACGGATCCACAATTCGATGCTTCGCAACGTGCTTTCTACTATGTGCGGGTATTGGAAATACCCACACCCCGACATTCCACTTATGATGCGATTGCCTTGCAGTCGGAACCCACCCAGGAGCATCCGCCCACGCTGCAGGAGCGCGCATACAGCTCCCCGGTCTGGTACTCACCGTCGAATTAGTGGTCCTGTTTTAAGGAAACGGTCTTAACGAAATGGTGCCAGGTCCTGTGGCAGGGTCTGGCGTCGTCGTTCGGTGATGATCGCCTTCAGGGTTTGTTCCAGCCGGGGCGCCAGACTCTCATTCTTGCGTTGTAAAAACGGATAGATATTGATCTCGCCCAGTTTGCCGACAGAGTATATTGGTACATCGATCACGTCACTACCCAGTGTGGTCATGTAAGCCACCTCAAATCCCACCAGAAAGTCCAGGTGGTCGCTGGCCAGCATCTTCAGGCCGGTGATCATATTCGGCAGGCGTTCGAGCTTACCCTCAAATCCCTTGAATTTCTCTTCCAGATACGAGGTGCCTCGCACCATGGCCACGCGATCTGTTGCTGTGATCTGTTCGAGGCTGTGAATTTCCCTTTGGGCATCCAGGCTCCAGATTCGCAGTTGGGTTGTGATGAGTGGCACATCGATACGAACTGTGTCGCTGCGACGGGTATCAAAAGCGAGAGTGCGCGCGCAGGTGCCGTCCAGATTGCCGCGGGCCAGCTCATGGGCCTCCCGAGCCCGTGGCAGGGACACCATCCGGAAATTAAGGTTCAGTCGTCGAAAGGCTTCGGTGTAGATCGGCAGTAATTCGGAAAAAATCCGGTCTTGTTGAGCGACAGAACAACCAAACAGGATTTCTCTGTCCCCATCGATGACGGGTGGGAGCTCACGGCGTTGATTTTCCTGCATTACCTGCCGGGCAACCCGTCTCCAATTGTGGATCAATTCTTGATAACGCTTCTGAATCAGCGGCCGAATGGGCAGGGTGACCAAAATGTCGGATCGATAAATTCTTGGGCTAAAGTTCTCCAGCGTCAGATGATCAAAGGCTCGGCCATAGTTAAAAAAAAGATCGATTTCGCCGGATAGTATTTGACGAATCTGTTCCGTCTGGCCTTGAATCGGGACAATCTTTTGGTAACCCATCTTGCGCAAATGGGTCTCGATCATGAGGGCATTGGCGTTGTAGCCCGCAATCTGCTCTGACCGGGGTTTGCGGTTGAGGTGAGTGTACCAGGCGGCAATAGAGGCAAAGCCATAGGCGGGGCGTAAGGTGGCCAGGTTGTTGAGGTTGTTGGTTTCGGTAAACCCCTGCAGTCGACCACAGTCGCCGTCCGCTTCCCCTGAACGCAGTTGGTCGATGGCGTCATCCACATTGGCGTGGGTTTGGACATAACGGTATCCGAGGCGCTGGAAGACGCTCCCCAGGAAGCGCTGCGCCAGGCGGTAGTTGGATTGCTGGGGAGTGGGTTCGCAGACAAACCGTATGGTTTTGGTATCGTTGGCGGAAGTGACACTACAGGTGCAAAGGAACGTCAGGAGTAAAAAGTAATCTCTCAGGAGGGGCAGTCCTTTGGTCGATGTCAGCATGGTGTTGGGTATTCTTTTGACATTAATTGGATCAACGCTTGTTCTGAAGATTTACGCGACAACTTCAGTATAGACGCTGTACACCTCCGATGCGCATTCTAAAAGCTAATGAGAGCGCCTCTCAGTATCATTTTAACTTACTGAAAAATAAGGAAATATTGCTTTCAACGTTTATGCGGAAATGATATTTTCCTTGCTGTTTAAACGGCTATGCTTATGACACCGACTGCATTCATGTCGGTGAGTGGCTGCGCCGGTAAGAATCAACCTTGAACGTCGCCAACAAGAACAACCCCGGGAGTGCGCAATGAAAGGCAATAGCGATGTTATAAAAATGCTCAACAAGGTGCTCTTTCATGAGTTGACCTCCATTAACCAGTATTTTCTCCATGCGCGTATGTTCCGCAATTGGGGACTGGAGGAGCTCAATGAGAAGGAGTACAAAAAGTCTATCAAGGATATGAAACAGGCGGACGATCTGATCGAACGCATTCTGTTTCTGGAGGGGCTGCCGAACCTGCAGGATCTGGGCAAGATCCGCATTGGTGAGCATGCCGAGGAGATGATCCAGTGTGATATGGATTTGCAGATGGACCAGATTGCTCTGCTGCGCGATGCTATTGAGCTGTGCGAGAAGGAGCGGGACTATGTCAGCCGTGAGTTGCTGGAGGATATTCTCGAGTACGAGGAGGAGCATGTGGATTGGATTGAGGCACAGCAGTTCCTGATCCAGAACACGGGTGTACAGAACTGGCTGCAGTCGATGATGGAGGATTGATCATGCAAGGTGTCAAAAAAGTCGTTGATTTGCTGAATAAGCAGCTGACTCTGGAGCTGACCTCTATGGATCAGTATCTGGCTCATTCGAAGATGTATGAGGATTGGGGGATTCACAAGCTGCATGAGAAACTCGCTCATGAGTATGAGGAGGAGCTGGATCATTCGAAGAAGTTGATTGAGCGGATTTTGTTTCTTGAGGGGACTCCGGATACGCATTCCCGCGATTCGATCAATGTGGGCTCCAATGTGAAGGAGATGTTGGAGAATGATCTGGCGGCTGAGCGTGTGGTGGCTGAGAGTCTGCGCGATATTATTGAGGTTTGTGAGCAGGAGCGGGATTATGTGAGCCGCGAGATGTTGGAGTCGCTGCTGGATGATACCGAGATGGATCATATTTATTGGCTGGAGCAGCATCTGGGTTTGATCGATAAGATTGGGATTCAGAATTATATTCAGTCTCAGATGGGCGGTGGCTCTCCCAGTTAAATTTGGTTGCTGTAGGTAGTTGATCGTTCCGTGAGGGCGGCCTCGTGTGTGGGGGCTAAGGTCAGATTCGTGCCATAACCGGTCTTAGAAATTCGCAGGATTGGTGCTCTGACGGCGTTGTTTATGCGTAGGGCGGATTAGGCGCTTGCGCCGTAATCCGTCGGTTCTGCCGGAGATGTTCGTTGGCTTCGGCCCGGTTTTTAACACCCTTGAATGTGCCTGCAACAGGTGATTTGTACACGGCCGCCGCCAATTTAAACCTTCGGCGGATCGGTGGATTACGAAGCGCAAAGCGCTTCTAATCCACCCTACGTCGTGCGGCCGTTGCGGACATTATCGAACGCCCATGGTGCTCTGAACCAGGATTATGAACTTCCGGTTATGGCGTTTCTGACGATCAGATCGCACCCCGCGCAATCTATCGAATCTCAATATAACCCATCAATCCGGTTTTCATATGCTCAATCACGTGGCAGTGATACATCCACCGGCCGGGGTTGTCCGCCACAAACGCAATTTTTACCCGTTCGTTCTTTGCCATCAGAACGGTATCCGTAAAAAACGGTTCAATGCGCTTTTTGTTCGACTTGATGACCTTAAACATTACACCATGGATATGAATCGGATGGGCATGGGGTGTATTGTTTTTTAAATCGAATACATAACTCTTGCCAAGGTCCAGAGTCGCCAGCGGTGCCGGGATATTATCCGCACTCATACCTTCCCAGGCACGGCGGTTAATCGTCCAGAATTTATGATTGGCCTTGCCTTGATCATCCGCCGGGGTGACCGCGCCTTCCCACTCAAACACAAAGCGCTTTGTTTCCGCATTGGCCAAATCGGGTTCCGGCAAAGGGTTCAGAGGCAACCGAGGCATCGGAGCATCTCCGGTCAGACCATCGCGGGCCTGCACCGTTTTTAACCGCATAAAGTCAAAAAACAGTTTGCCCTTGCCGTTCTGGATAATAACCTCTTCACCGGCGGGCGGCGTTTTTAAAACGATGTCCACTCGCATGCCGGCGCCAATCGTGTGGTGCTTCAGTTTTTTGGGCCTTGGCAACGGATTGGCATCAATGCTGGCAATAAACGCGGGGCGGTTTTTAATGCGCAGTTTATACATGACGGTGTTGTCGACATTGGCAAAACGCAACCGCACCCAGCGGTTTGCCGGCACCTCCATCTCGGGTTTGTGTAAGCCGTTGATGGTTTCATAGTTGCCGGGGGTTCCCATACGCGCGGCGTAGCGGGGTATGGTCAGCGGTTTAAAACTGCCGTCGTCGTTCAGGTGCCAGTTTTTCAGCATTAACGGCAGGTCAGCCGCAAATTCCGACGGTGAGAAATCGGGAGAGTCGGCTTCTTCCACCAGCAGCATACCCACCAGACCCTTGCCCAGTTGCTCTACGCTGTTGACGTGTGGGTGGTACCAGAAGGTACCGGCATCGGGAGGCGTAAAGCGATACACAAAACGCTCACCCGGCATAATCGGCTTTTGGCTCAGAAACGGGACTCCGTCCATGGCGATATCGATGCGGATGCCGTGCCAGTGGATGGTGGTGGGTTGGTCCAGTTTGTTGATGACGGTAACGGTCAGCGGTTGCCCTTGTTTAGCGCGCAGTATCGGCGAGGGGTATTGCCCGTTAAAACCCAGCCCCGGTGTTTGAGTACCGGGTATCAGCTCAAAGGGCGCCGGTTCCAGCGTTAAGGTGTATTGGTATTGGTCTGTCTGTCGCAACCGCGCCATGGGTACACAAGCGGCCAGGGAGGCTCCGGCAGCGGCGAGCAGTCCGGATTTCAGAAAATGCCGACGGTCTAGTGTGTTCATGCGGATGTTCCCGTTGGCAGTTCCGAAAAGCTCATATGGTTGTCCCAGATACGGTTCTGGTAGAAACGGCTGTGGTGGGTTTGCCGCTGCAGTTGTTGTTGATCAACGGCGGTGAGTTGCCCCAGACCATTGCTGATTAAAAACCGGCGGGCGACTCCGTTAAAGGCAATGCCCGCCCCGTCGCGCTGCGTCTGGATGGCCAACAGCTGGCGCTTTGACAGATCCCAACCACTGACAACACCACCGCGAGGTGAGCTGAGCAGCAGACGTTCACCGTCGGCGTCCACACAGACGCTGGCGATATAGTTGCGATGCTGGCGCCAACTGGCGTCCGTGGCCGGCAGCGGCTGCAGTTGGTCTTCACCGCGATGGGTGTAGGCCAGCGGCACGACTTGGTCGGGGTCGCCTTCGAACTGAACTCCCACCACTACTTCATCCGCAGAGGTAATGTCCATATGGCGAATACTCTGCTGGTGATGGGGTGGGTGGTATTGACTCAGTAATTTGCCGGAGTTGAGTTCGACGTAGGCGAGCCCGGGTTGCATGGTGTCGAGGTTCAGTTTTTCCCGGCCCTTGTCGGGGTGGGTGAGAATACCGCCGTTGGCAATGGCCAGTGTTTTGCCATCTGACAGGGATTTAAGTTGATGGGGTCCGATACCATGGCTGGGCAGTTGTTCGACCCGCCGAAATTCGTCATTGATATCATAGACGCCGATGTGACCATTGCCGTCGGCAATGTGGTTCTCGGTGGTCAGCAGATAACGGCCGCCGCCGCTGACGCAACCGTGGCCGTAAAAGTGGTGGCCCTCTGGGGCTTGCAGTGATCGCAGCCACTGGCCGCGGGCCAGGTCGACGATGTAGATCAGATTGCCGGGGCGGCGCGCAAAGAACAGGGCCAGACCGGCACCGGGCAACATCAGGCTGTCGTGGGCCCGCTGGGGGACGGCGATGGAAAACAGGCTTTCGCCGTCGGTGTTGAGCCCTGCGATATGGTTCTGACCAAGGTGATCTCGGAATGCTGACAGGTAAACACCCGGTTTACTGCCAAACAGGTTGCAGCCAGTGAGCATTGTCGCGGTGGCAAGTGCTCCTGTGCCTTTAAAAAGCTGCCGCCGCGTCAGAGTTTTACTTTCAGTCGCCATCGTTGTCATTGAAACCCAGTCGGATGCCCAGTGCCTGAGGCAGGTCGGTCTTAAAGGTCTGATGGAGAGCTGTCAGCGCCTCTTGGATAGCGATTGCGTTGTCGGGCTGTTGTTGCTGTAGCAGCTTGAACAGTGGCTCGTCTGAAGCCTGGAGGGCGGTCTGAACGGCCTGGATGCGTTGTTCCAGTTCAGTGGCCAGCGCGCCATGGTCTTTTTCCTGCAAGTAGGCACTAAGGCCACCGGAGTTCATGAGCTGTTCGAAAGCGGCGAGATTGGCCTTGAGGTTGTCCCGTGAGGTTTGGGAACGCCAGGATTCCAACAAGTAGCCGTTGAGTCGGGGTTTGCGGCTGTTCAGCCCCAGAGCCTGGGTCAGTTTGCGGTCTCTGAGTTGATCGAGCAGGCTGGCGTAGCTGTCGATAATCACGGCAACGGCGTGCATGGGTTCAGGATATTCCGGGTTGTCGGGGCCAGGGGTCAGCATCAGTTGCCGGTAGTCCTGCTGCCAGCGATTGTGAAGCTGTTGAGTGATCTGTGCCTGATGTTGGGCGATCAGCGACAGGGCTTCGCAATTACGTTGGCCCTCTCCGGCCGCGGGGTCAAACAGCAGGTATTCCAGGGCGGGAAGTCCACGTACCACGACGCTGCTTTTTTGCAGCTGCTCCTGTGTCAACTGGGTGTCTTCCTTCAGCAGGGCACGCAGTTTTTTACCCACAAGATTTTTCTTATCTGGCCAAAACTGCATTTCCCAGGTGGTGTTGTTGTCCCGAATCGGTCCAAACTGGATGCCCTGGACGGACTGCCAGGCAGCCATGGAGTCGTGCCACCGGTTTTGCAGAGTCTGAATATCGTCAGAGCTGGTGCAGACATTGGTTACTGAGATCGAAAACATCTGCGAGCGTTCAGCGAGCTGCTGATAAGCTGGCACAATGGTTGTGTTAATGGCGGTTTCCACAAACGCGGTTTCCGGCGTTTTTGAGCTGCAACCAACAACGGCCGCCAGAGTGGAAACGAGCAGGGCTCTGAAAAATGTCATGGGGTTGATCTTGTCTGGATGTGTTCTGAGGTGAAGTCCTATGGGGGCGGCAGTCTACAGGACACTAAAGATCCTGTAAAAACTGTAACAGGGCACGGCGCTGATCCTTGGGTGCGGCTTTGTAGGCGTCACGGGATTTCTGGGCTTCGCCGCCGTGCCAGAGAATCGCTTCCTGAAGGTTGCGGGCGCGACCATCGTGCAGGTAACTCTCTACACCGCCAACGGTAAAAGTGAGACCGATACCCCATAATGGCGGAGTGCGCCATTCACTCCCGTTGGCGACAAATTCACGACTCTGATCGGCCAACCCCTCACCCATATCGTGCAGCAGCAGGTCGGTGTAAGGGAAAATGGTCTGGTCGGCGAGCCACGACAGTTCGTAATCGGGGGCGGTTCGCTGGCGGCTGATATGGCATTGGTGACAGCCAAACTCCTTGAACAGCTTTTCACCCCGTTGCACCTGCGGGTGGTCCGGATTTCTCCGCGTGGGCACCGCCAGGTTGCGAGTATAGAAAGTGACCTGATCGAGCAGGTGAGAACTGATTTCCGGGACAGTGTCGGCACTTTGTGAGGCGTCGGTTTCCTGCGAACCACTCTTGTTGGGCGCAGTGCCAGTGGTCTGTGAGCCGCAGGGTAATTGTGCCTCGGTGCAGTTTTCGGCCACAAACAAATCCGAGGTGATGCCCATATCACCGTGAAAGGCAGCCGCATTTTGTTGACGCAGGTTGGGTTGGGCGGCTTTCCAGCCAAAACGCCCTGGCACCAGCCGCTGTTTACTCTGGTCCCAGACCAGGTTGATTCGACCGGATATGCCGTCACCATCGCGGTCGGTCGGGTCCGCTGCGGCCTCCAGTTGTGTTGCGGGGATAGCTTCCAGGAGCCCAAGCCCGATCATCGGCGGAGCGATTCGGGCCGAGGTGCGCAGGTCCGGGTGTAATTCGCCATAGGCCGGGTCGCTCAGCTCCAGTTGCGGTCGGCGCAGTTCCACTTGCTCACCATCGTCCAGGGTGATCCAGTGGCTGATGTATCTGATATTGACCCGTGCCTCGGGTTGAAAGCCGGGCAGGGCAAAGTCCTGCAGTTGGGAGCCATAGTTGGGCTCCGGGTGGTTGGGCAGGAACGGTGGCAGTGGTTGATCAGAGTCGATACTCAGGCGCACCAGCATGGAGACGACCTGGTCGCCATTCGCTGCGGGTGCGTGACCGCGACCATCCCGAATATGGCAGTTTTGGCAGGCATTGGTGTTAAACAGAGGACCCAGGCCGTCGCGGGCGTCGGTGCTGGCCGGCGCGGCAACCCAGGGGTTGCGGAAAAAGCTGTGGCCGACGCTAAAGTCCAGACGTTTCATCAGAGGCATATTGGCAGAGGGCCTGGAAAAGGCACGATGGTCGGTAGCTCTGACGCTGGCCTGACCGCCGGAGAGGGCGGTCAGTGTGGTTTGCGTGGCGGCGAATGCCTGAAGGCAAGGCAGTATGGCTAGTGTGACCAACGCCCGACGCAGGATCATCAGAAATCGTGATCGGCACTGTCCGGGTTCAGGTTGTCGATACCCAAAACCCGGGCCGCCCGCTCCAATTGCCGGGTGCTGTCAACCAGCGTGGCAATAGCCTGCTCGATCATGCGGGTACCTTCCTGGTTGCCCTCGGCGATCAGCTGGTCAAATTTGAGTGGGTGATCGTTGCGTTCCGCGCTGTCCACCAGCAGCTGTAAGGAGTCGTGCATGCGGTTCAGGCTGGCACGCAGTTCCCCGTCCAGGACTGCGTCCCTGGCATGAACCAAGCCAGCCAGGCTGGCTCCCTGGACCTGAGTGCCATCGATGCGACGGTACTCACCCAAATACACATTGCGAATGCCCATACCATTATAATAGTGAGAGAAATGCGTATTGTCGCTGAAACAGTCGTGTTCATCTTCCGGAGAGTTGGCCTCCAGGGCTACCTTGAGGCGTTCACCGGCCAGTTCTCCCAGCGCCAGGCTGCCCATGCCAAACAGCATGCGGATCAGACCCTCGGTGGCCGGCAGCTGCAGTAGCTGCTGGCGGTAATTATCCTGTCCCTCAGGTGCCCACTGTTGCACCATGTCTTCCAGATCCATGACCAGCAGGCGGGCTGTTGCCTGCAGGTAGGCGCTTCGGCGCGCGCAGTGGCCGTTGGTGCAGTTCGAGCCTTTGGCGTAATCGGTATGAGGGCGATCGCCGGCGCCCGAGCCGGTGCCATTCAAATCCTGGCCCCAGAGCAGAAACTCGATGGCATGGTAGCCAGTGGCAACATTGGCCTCAGAACCTCCCAGCTCATTGAGGCTGGCCAGCAGCTCCGGGGTCAGCTCGCCGGTGTCCAGAATTTCGCTGCCCAGTTGCAGCTGGGTATTGGCAATAATATTGGCATTGGCACCAACATTGCCAAGTTCGGATTCGTAGCTGTCTTGCTCGACATAGTCGATCAGTCCTTCGTCCAGAGGCCAGGCATTGAGCTGGCCCTCCCAGTCATCCACGACGGCGTTGCCAAAGCGAAACACTTCGGATTGCTGGTAGGGCACTCGTGCCGCTTTCCATGCCTGGCGGGCGTCCTGCAGAGTTTTGTCAGAGGGGTTGGCGGTCAGTGCCAGCAACTTCTGCTCCAATTGCTGAGCCGCGATGAGAGAATCTTCAAAGGTGGCGTGGGCAATGTCTGCATAGTGAGTGACCACTTCTCTTTCGCCCGCATGGATATGAGCTCCTGCCGTCAGGCAGAAGGCGGTGACCACAGCAGTGATCAAGCGATTGGCTTGAGCCTTCCAGGGCTTGCGGGTTGTCTCGGCGGGCATGGTTGCTCCTTAACTGGCGATAGCGGGTCGTTACCCGGAATCCGGGCTGGCGAGATGGTACGGCAAATGGGAATGGCTATCAATAACGTTTGGCTGAAACGATCCCGTTCACGCGGCTGGCGTTGTGAGTCAAGTCATACTCAATATCGGGCGCCTGTTGCTACATTGCGGTCATCATTTACCGGCATTGTGTGTATACTTGCGCCAATAATAACGTGATGTATTGGGCGACACGGCAGAAATTAAAGTGCCGCCCCTGTCGACAGGTGGCAGGCGTGGAAAATAACCGGCTTACCTGTCCAATGGACAGGTATAAAAGCACATGAGATTGATTTCCAAGTTCGGATCAATGCCCTTGAGAATGGCAGTGGCCGTCCTGCCCGCAATTCCCGCCCTGGCTCAGGAAGGAGCCCGCGACGCCTTGGCTGATATGTCCCTGCAAGACCTGATGGGCATGGACGTATTTGTGTCAGCCACCCTGATGCCGACACCGATCTCAAAGGCGCCTGGCACCGTATACAGCTTCACTCGGGACGACTTTGCTCGTTACGGGGTACGTCGCCTCGATGACTTGCTGCAATTTGTACCTGGCATGCAAGTGAACCAGTATCGCAAGCGCCATAACTCGCTCTGGGCACGTGGTGTGCTTGATCGCTACAACGACAAAATGATCCTGATGGTGGATGGCGTTCGACGTCAGCACCTGTACTACGGCCACTTTTCTCTAGGGGACAATTTCCCGCTGGAGAGGATTGAGCGTGTCGAGGTCATTCTCGGACCCGCCTCCAGTCTGTACGGCGCCAACGCTTTTGCCGGCGTTATCTCGGTCACAACCAGGGACTTCAGCGATCAGCCAAAGCTGGAAATCAGTATGGAGGCCGGCAATAACGAGCGCATCAAAACCACAGGACTCTACAACAGCCGGCGTGTGCAGATTTTCGGCAGCTATTTGGATCAGGAAGCGCCTTTCGACGAAGACCGCAAGAGCTTTATCGGCCGGGATGTCCTCCAACCTCTGGACGAAGATTACACAACCTTGCAGGTCAAGGCGCGACCCCTGCCGGGGCTGACACTTTCACTGGACTACAGTGAAAGCGAGGCGCCGTTCCTGTTTATCCCCTCCGACCAGGATGCATTCATCGAAGAAGAGTCGCTGTTTTTGTCAGCTGATTACAAAGCCGGTGATTTGCAGTCCGGGCGCTTGGAGGCGAATCTGTTTTACCACCAGGACGATGCCCGCGAGTATGAGGTGGAGCAGCAAACAAGGCGTCTGGGCTACGAGGAGTTTCAGGATGCCACTATGGCGGGCATTACCCTGACGGGCTTTCGGGCGATCAACACCCACACCCTGGCGGCTGGCTTCAGTTGGCGCCGTGAGGAGGCAGAGGATACCGAGTTTGAGCGCTGGTTCCACTTCCGTGATGGCTTTCTCGACCCCACCGTGTCGGGTGATCTTCTGTCAATTCCGGGTATCAGCAATGATGAGTATGCCCTGTTTGCCCAGGACGTCTGGGATATCGACGAGAATCTGCAGCTGACACTCAGTGGCCGCTACGACGACTTTGAGCAGTTCGACGACTACTTTAACTACCGTGCTGCGCTGGTTTACACCCACAATACGCATCATGTGTGGAAGCTGATGCACGGCACGGCCATTCGCACTCCCGGCCTGAGGGAATACCTGAAGGTGCTGGAGGGTACGGATTTTATGCCGCCGACCCCGGATGCCGAGAGCATAGAATCAACCGAGCTGGCCTATGTCTACCAGGGGCAAAAACATAACTTCAGTGTGACGTTGTACGACAATCACTTCGAAGATTTTATCAGCGAGGCACCAACGCCGGACGGCGAGGATGAGTTCTTTACCAATTCCACTGGCAAACTGAAACTGCATGGTGCGGAGGTGCTGCTCGATCTCAATCCCAGCGACAACCTCAATGTGCGCTTTGCGCTATCGCATGTGGATTCCGACCTGGATCGTTCCGAATTGGATGAGCTGCCCTATGTCGCCTCCTGGAGCAGCAGCTTCAATGTGAATTACCGCTGGAACAGCGATCACCGCGTAGGCTTTTCTCTGGTTCACAACAGCCCCAGAGGCGACACCAACAGCCATGCGGATGACGCCGCCGATGACTTTGTGATCGGCAGTTTCTTTGCCAGTGGCAAACTGTTAACCAATCTCGACTACAGCTTGGGTGTCGATAATCTGTTTGATCGCGACGTGCAGGATCCGGCCGCGGACTTCGGTGGTCAGTACAATACTGAAAAAAGCGTCCGCCAGGTGTGGGTGCGACTGACCTGGAAGCCAGTTCTCTGATGAGGCGCTGGAGGTTGTCTCGACCAGTAGGAGCAAAGCCAGTCCGGCACTGGCAGCTATTACTGGCGGTGTTGTTCAGCATCTGTGCTCAGGTCAGCTACGCGGATACACAAAGCGACAAACTGCGCCACGTCAAAGCGGCTTTTGTGCTTAATATCGCCAAATTTGTTTCCTGGCCGGCGGAGGTCTACCAGGCGCGCCCCGAGCAATTGCTGATGTGCCATTATCAGGGGGATTTTCTAGGCAAAGGTTTCGAGACTATTCGCGAGCGCAAGGTCGGTGGTCGTCAACTGTTATCGCAACCACGCCAGAGTCTGGTCGATAGCAGTGAATGCGATATTCTGCTGGTGCCGGAAGAACAATTGCCGGCACTGAGCGAAGAGGCGGCCCTGGGCTTTGATCAACCGGTATTGACGATCGTCGATCTGACCTCCCGTGAGGCAGAGGGTATTGCGCATCCAGGTATTCTGTTGGCCCTGGTTCGGGACGGTGCCCGCATTGGGTTTGAAGTCAACCTGAGCGCTGTTAACCGCACCGGCCTACAGCTCAGTTCTCAGTTGCTTAAATTGGCCAACATTGTGCGTGATGCCAACACCGCCATCGAATCCGTGTCGCCAGAGAGTGGCGACGATGACAACCACAGGTGAGTGGCGGTGAAGATTCTGGGCAGCAACTCGATCCGAAAAACACTACAGATGGTACTGTTGATTACCAGCAGTGCGGCGCTGACTCTCACCACACTGGGTTTTGCGGTCAACGACTGGATCAGCTCACGCCATCAGATGATGGAACGCATGCGCTCACAGGCCGCCATTATCGGCAATAACTCGGTGGCGGCGTTGACTTTCGAAGATCAGGATTCTGCCGCACGCACGCTTGCCAGCCTGCACAGTGAAACAGAAATCGTTGCCGCCTGGATTCTGACTGGCGACGGCGGCATTTTTGCCAGTTATCATCGCGGTCGTTATCCGGTGTCATTTAATCTCCCTGACAATCAATCCGGCTCGATAGATGGCCGCCTGTATGTGCAGATGCCGATTGAACTGGATGCGGAGCGGGTCGGAACAATTGTACTGTTGTCGGACCACACGCAGTGGCAGGAGCAGCAGTGGTTTCGAGCTGGAATCGTACTGGCCTTGTTCATCATGTCGCTGTTGGTGGCGGCATTGGTGTCGAGTCGATTGCAAAGACTCGTTACCGACCCGGTATTGAAACTCGCGCAGACGGCCAGACGCATTACCCAAAATCAGGACTACAGCCTGCGGGCTGACAAGCTATCCCGGGACGAAATCGGTCGCCTTGCCGACGACTTTAATGAAATGGTCAACCAGGTTCAGATGCGTGACAACGAACTCAAGCGCGCCCAGGAACAGCTGGAAGAAAAAGTGGCCGAGCGCACCGCGGAACTGGAGGAGCTGGCCAATCGATTTGAGCACCAGGCCTATCACGACTCTTTGACCGGACTTGCCAATCGCATCACCTTTGACCACCGATTGCAGGAATCCATTGATCTGGCCAAGCGTCAGAACAATCATCTATCGGTCCTGTTTTTGGATCTGGATCGCTTCAAAGTGATCAATGACACCCTGGGGCATGCGCTGGGTGACAAACTGTTGATCGAAGTGGCCAGTCGGCTGGAGGAGTGCCTGCGCAGCAGCGATACACTGGCGCGTTTGGGGGGCGACGAATTCGCCATTCTACTGTCTGATATCGAACCGGGGGCTACCGGCGATGTGGCGGCCAAGGTAACAGAAAGTATCGTTATGCCCATGTTGATCGATGGCCATCAGTTGCATCTCAGTACCAGTATTGGTATCAGTGTGTTCCCCGGTGATGGCCAAGATGCCGCGACACTGTTGAAGAACGCTGATACCGCGATGTACCGCTCAAAAGACAAGGGCCGTAACTGTTTTACATTTTTCGAGTCCAATATGAACTCCCGCGTGGAGAGAAGGCTGGTGCTGGAAAACAAATTGCGTCGGGCCATTAAAGACTCGCTGTTCTTTTTGTATTATCAGCCCAAACGAGATTGCGAAACCCTGGAAATTACCGGTGTAGAGGCACTGGTTCGCTGGCGCGACTCGCAGGAGGGTTGGATTTCTCCGGGTGAATTTATTCCATTGGCTGAAGAGTGCGGTCTGATTCACGCCATTGACCAGTGCGTATTGGAAACCGCCTGTCGGGAGATCCGGCAGCTGCAGCGGGACTGCAATTTGCCCTTGCACCTCTCCGTCAACTTCTCACCCTCACACTTTATTCATCACGATGCCGCACAGCAAGTGGCCAAAACCCTGCAGTCCACCGGCTATCCCGGTCAGTATCTGGAGTTGGAAATTACAGAAAGTCTGTTAGGCCCCGACGCGGGAGATGTCCACCGGCAGCTGCGGGCCATTCGCGATCAGGGCGTGGAAATCTCGATCGATGACTTCGGTACCGCATACTCTTCATTGAGCCGTCTCAAACAGTTGCCACTGAATACGCTTAAGATCGACCAGTCGTTTGTGCGTGATCTGGGGCAGGATGCGGACGATGAAATTCTGGTACGCACCATTATCACACTGGCGCACAACCTGGGTCTTAAAGTGGTGGCGGAAGGCGTGGAAACCCGCGAACAGTACGAGTTTGTAAAACACCACCACTGCGATATGGTGCAGGGTTTTCTCTATGGTCGCCCCATGCCGATTGAAGAGCTTCGTGAGCTTTTGGTGGAGCGGCACGACGCTCAGGGCAGGGCCAGTTAGCGGGTTGGGCCGGCGCTGGTTCGTTCTCCGCTGAAGTAGTAACTCAGCGGATCTTCGTCACTGCCCAGAGGCAACAGGGCAATGGCTTCCAGAAACAACGAAAACAGTTCCGCCTGAGACGATATTTCCAGCTTGGCGTGGAAGCGCTTGCGGTGCACTTTAACGGTGTCCTCACTGATTTCCAGTAATCGCGCGATGGATTTGCTGGAATGCCCCTTTAGAATTAACTGAATCACTTCACACTCGCGGGCACTGAGAAAGTCTTTACCAAAATTGTAAAACGCACGATCCAGCGGCGCACCGATTAACTTCTGCGCCTCTCCGGTAATAGCCAGCAATTCTTCGTGTTTAATCGCCAGTGCCGCCAGCATGGAAAAAATGGATTGTAGCCGACGGATGTTGCCGATACCCACCTTGCCCTGCAAACGATTGGCCATATCAACCAACAGGTAGCGGTGCTCGTCGAGCTTGCAGAAAACGCCGGTTTCATCCTTGATGCCCTGAGGTTCGTAGTAAGTCTTGTAGATTTCGCTTTTGAAAAAATGGTCTGGAGAGATGTCCTGCAACCGGTAAATGCCGCTGGGAGCCCGGTTTTCAAACAGGGTGAAATAGGGGTCGAGTATATATTCCGCCGGCAAATTGCGTCGGTAACTGCTGGAGTAGTCGCTGGGCAGGTCGTCGAACACCACCACCGGACACTGACCCTCGGTGTATATGATTACCACCGAGCTCTCGTAACCCGCTACCTGCTCACACACTCGCGCCAACCGAGCGTAAAAAGCCTCTTCGCCCAGCGCTTCAATCGCCTCCGCCAGCAGCGGTTGCCAGTGTTCCAGTGCCATAGTTCTCTCCTTCTTATTGACTATAGCCTATAGATCCCATCCGCTGGGGCTGTACCCACTACGGGTACTGGGCGGCGGTGCCCCGCCGTGGTCTGATAACACCTGATGCAACCTATTGATGTCGCCTTCAGAGCGGGCTGCTACGAACCCACATTACCCTGTAGCAGCGGGCTCTGACCGCGAACGAAGTATGATTCAACTAAACTCCTTAATAGAGCTTCAGGAGCCCAAGATGTCGACTCCCAAACCGCAACAGACCAGAGCCAAACTCTACCAATTGCCTCCACAGGGCAGCAACTACGATACCGTAATGGGCAGGGTACGCGAGCTGCGCAATGCCATGACGGAGGGGCAGAGAGGCAAGCTGGCCAGTACCACCTTTCAGGGGCAGGAGGAAATGCAGCGGGTTCTGCACGATGCTTTTGGGGAGTTTATGGATTGGAACGGTCTGTTTACCTTTCAGGAGGCGCCGGCCGCGCGCCTGGAAAACGACGTTATTGATATCTGTGTAGACATTATGAATGGGGGTGAGCAGGGGCGTGGCAATCTCACCAGTGGCGGCACCGAGTCGAACTTCAACGCCCTGCATGCGATGCGCAAGTGGGCACGGGAGGCTAAACCCCATATTACTGAGCCCGAAATCGTGGCTCCTTATTCCACCCACTCCACGGTTCACAAGACCGCCAAATATCTGGACCTCAAGGTGGTAACGGTACCCCAGCTGGCAGACCTGTCGGCGGATGTGGAAGGCCTTGCCAAGGCGATCGGTCCCAATACCATTGGCATTGTGGGTTCGGCGCCCAACTGGCCCTATGGCACGGTTGACCCCATCGAGGCCTTTGGTCAACTCGCGTTGAAGCACGACTTGTGGCTGCATGTTGATGCCTGCGTGGGTGGGTATATTCTGCCCTTTTTTCGAGAGCTTGGCGTCCAGGTGCCCGCCTATGACTTCAGTGTCGAAGGCGTAAATTCCATCTCGGCAGATTTGCACAAATACGGATACGCGCCCAAGCCCTGCTCTTCCGTTCTATGGCGCAGCCAACGGGAACAGGGTTACCACTATATGCCGATAACGGAATGGGCCTGCGGTCTCTACCTGTCTCAAGGCTTTGTCGGCAGCCGTACGCTCGGGCCGGTGGCGGGAATCTGGGCGCTGATGCACTACTGGGGTAAACAGGGGTATCTGGATAACGCACGTCGCATACTCCATGTCAAAAACGCCATTATTGATCAATGCCAACGCATTGAAGGGTTGACGACCTGGCCAACCGATGGTCCGTTGCTGATGATTGCGGCGGACGGATTCAACATCGAATTAGTCGTCGGTGGCATGGAAGAACGGGGATGGCGATTGCTTGGGGTGAATAACCCTCCGGCGATTCACCTGACGCTGGATGTGATGGAAGAAGACTATTTACAGAAGTTTTTGGTGGATCTTAAGGAAGTGGTGGATCAAATTCGCTGTGGAGAGCTGAACAGCGAAGGTCTCTTGTCCTATGGAGGCGTGGGAGCCGTGGAAACTGCCCCCAAGTGGTTGCTCAGCGCCGTCGAGATTTTCGAACAACAATCGCCAGAAAAGTGAGGTAGGATCATGGCACAGCTGCAAGGGCAGGTAGCCGTCGTCACCGGCGCCGGGCATCCCAGAGGAATTGGTTACGCGATAGCGGCCAGTCTGGCCCGCCAGGGCGCCGATGTGGCCATCACCGATTTGCCATCGTCGGCGGATCTTTTTGAAAGTGCCAAATCCATCGAAAACCTGGGCGTCGGCAGTCTGGCGCTACCGTGTGATGTGACTGATTCCGCACAGGTACAGGAGACGATGGCGAGAGTGGTTGAGCGCTTTGGTCGCATCGATGTTTTGGTTAACAACGCCGGGGTTGGCGTCGGTTCAGCGGATTTTCTGGAACTGACCGACAATGACTGGGAACTGTCCCTCGGTGTGAATCTTCGAGGCGTGGTCAACGGTTGTCGTTCTGTGATACCGACAATGCAGGCTCAGGGTGGCGGTCGCATTATCAATATTGCCTCATTGGCCGGGTTAGGAGCAATCGAGGCAATACCGGCCTGTTATACCGCCTCCAAGTTCGCTGTGATTGGGCTGACCAAACAGCTGGCGAGCAACTATGCACGGGACAAAATCCTCTGTAATGCGGTGTGTCCGGGTTCGATAGTGACACAGATGCACGAACAGACACTGGAGCTGATTGCCGAGCAGGAGGGCATCAGCCTCGAACAGGCGCAACAGCGCGAGGATGCGCATATTCCCATGGGCTATTCCGCACAACCGGCTCAAGTGGCGGATGCCGTAAGTTACCTGGCCGGACCGTCCGCCAGCTATATCACTGGTATCACGCTGCCGGTGGCTGGTGGCATGTCGCCGGGCCTGTAAACACGAATTATCTTCAAGAGGTAAGGTTCTCAATGGCCAAAGTATCTCCACAACGACTCGAATCCTATCGCCAATTGGATGCAGCGGCGTTTGAGTTTAAGAATACACAAGTACAATCGTTTTTCGCACGAGCCCAGGCGCAAGGTTACAACCTGGATCCCGAGGCGTTTCATCAACATCAGGGTTTTTTCCAGGCTCCACATGTGCAGGACCCCACCGGTGCGGATATCGCCGTCTTCGGTTGCCCCTGCGATCTCGGAGCCATAGGCTTGGGCGGGACCCGACATGGCCCCAGAGCCGTGCGGGAACGCTCGCGCTTTTTTGGCCCCTATAACGATGCCACCGGGCAGATCCCCTTTGAGCAATGCCAGATCGTGGACTTTGGCGATGTGGAGTGGTCATCTGCGCAGTTAAACGTGCGGGTCGAACAGGACATTTACCAGCACGCCAAAAGAGCGGCCGAGGCAGGCGCCTACACCTTGTCCTGTGGCGGTGAACACACCTCTTCCTACGGTGTGCTCAAAGCGCTGTCGGAAGTGCATGACGACAGCTTCAGTCTGATCCATATTGATGCCCACAGCGATACCATGGCCAGCTGGGGCGGCGATGCCGTTAACGACGGCTCGGTGTTTCGCCAGGCGGTGTTACAGGGTTTTGTTGATCCGGAGCGAACCGTGCAAATCGGTATTCGTGGCCGTTCCGATTTCCTCTGGGAGTTCGCCCACGACACCGGTATGAAGGTCATCTCCGCAGATGAAGTGTTCGAAAAAGGCGTCGCTTGGGTGATGGACTGTGTGCGTGAGCGGGTGGGTGCGGAAAAGACGTATTTTTCATTTGATGTGGATGGCCTCGACAGCAGCTATATGATGGGCACCACCGGTCCGGAGCCCTTTGGCTTGACGCCGAGGCAGGTGCGGGATATCATCCTCGCCAGTCGCGAGTTTGATGTTATCGGTGCGGATATGGTGGAGCTGAACCCCAATCGGGACTCGAATCAGATGGCGTCGCATCTGGCGACGGGGCTGTTCTTTGAATTGCTCTGTTTATTGGCCGATTGCCGCCTGAAGTCTGTCGGCAGGGCTAACCCAACACGGTGGCTCAAGATTTAAAAACAACTGTTTCTTATCACCTAATAGGCGAGATCTCTTATTGGGATCTCGCTTTTTGTGTTTAACGCTTTGAAAATTCCTCTCTCAGCTTTTGTTCACTTAGACCATAGCGCCCGGCAATATTCTCAAAAAACGGCTGCCAGTGATTCTCCAGCACTTCAACCTGAGTACTGTCTTGTTGTAAGTTCCGGTAGCCACCCTCGCCTGGTACGCGGACATGATGGCCGGGGCGTGGATTTACCTTCTTGATCGCAGCCACAAAGTCGTCCGCACGCTCAGTGACTTTGTTCAAGGGACCGAAGTGGGACGGATCAATGCAGAGAAAGTAGCTGCCTCCCACGCTGGGCATGGTGCCGGCTTCCACATCTTCAATGGTGGGCATCTGCGCTGCGGTTACGCCAATGGGGTTGAGCACCGAGGTCATGCCCTCGTTCCACAGATTCAGCGCGTAGGTGCGGGGTGATTCAATCTGGCCGCCGCAGGTGTAATCCATGACCCGCCCATAGCCTTCCAGCGGGCGGGCATAGTCAGTGGGATCGTCTGTCAGTTTGCCACTGGCGGGATCAATCAGCCATCGGCCTTTCATCTTTTCCCGGTGTAACATGGCTTCAGCGATGTCGGCGTCATAAAACTCCGCAAACTTAACGCTGGTCCACAGGGGTGGCTGTTCGCCCGAGGGGATAATGGCATCAAACGGCGGGCAGGACAGCAGATTGCTCATGCCTCCATAAGGGGCCGCCAGGGGCACGGAATTGTTGGAGGTCATGGCCGCCATGCCCTCTTGATGGGCGAGCCAGGCGTAGGCGGCAAACGAGCCCGCATCGTTGTGATTGCCGCCGTAGCATATACTGATGGCGTGTTCTTTGGCTTTTTTGATAGCGGTGCGAGCCATCTTCATTAAGGTCCAGTAGCCACTTGATTGTTTGCCGTCAAAGACTGCCCAGCTGGGACCTTCGTCGATCAGCTCCGGTTCCGCGGTGATGTCCAGCACGCCGGCCTGCAGGGCGATATCAATCGCTTCGTACACGCCCAGGCCCTGATTGAGTTTACCTTGCCGGTGAGCAAAGCCGATGGCATAGGCAACGGTGTCTGCGTGTTCGGCGCTGGCGCCGGCGGCCATCCATACCCGTTTAATGGCGAATTCCAAAAAGCCGATATCTTCAGTGCGTGTCTCACTCATCATTTTATCCCGGGTGTCAAAATAGTTGTGTCAAAAAAGTTGCGGCAACGAACACTTGTACCGCCAATCAGAGGTGCCAGGCGTTGCAAGCTGGCCTCGTTAATGGCGGGCAGCATCACGGGCAGGATTTTCTGAAAGTGTTCGCCGTCAATCTGATTGCAGTACACCCGCCAGCTCATTGTGCCGCGTTGGTTGCCGTGATCGACGACTTCAATCTGGGAAACATAATCGCGAATCGGAAAGTCATCGCCTTGTGCCAGGTAAACGTAGCGGTGCGGAGGATCCCAGTGCAGTACTTCCTCATAGACGTCACCAAAAAAGGTAAATACGACGTTGAAGGTTTGTTCTTCGCCTGCTTTGCGTGGGTGCATATTGACTTCTCGGGCCAGCAGATACCAATGGGGAATTTGCTCTGGATCACCCAGTGTTTCAAAAACCTGCCACGGTGTTTTGCCTTCGTACTCAATGATTCCCTCCATGCGTAACGGTGCCTGGGTGAAGGGGGTCATATCAAATTCAGAGGATTGGTGGGGCATGGTGATTCCTGTCGTTGTTGGAAACGTTATTGGAGATCATTTTTTTGCAAACTGAGCAGTAACAGGGTTCCCGCTGTAAGGGTTACTGCCACCAGCGCCAAGGCACCGGGCAAGCCTGCAAACGTTTTACAGAGCGCAAACAGGTAGGGACCCAGTGCAGCTCCAAGTGCCAGAGAAAAAGGCATTAACGCGGTATAGGCCCCCCCTTTATCGGCGTCTGCTACAGCGGCAAAGAAATAGCCAATGCCAAAGTAGTAGGCCAGGGGCAGTAGTGCCACCATCAGGCCAAAGCGGACTAATGTGATGTCTGATATCAATAAGCCGAGCGACAACAGACAACCGACGAGCGCGATCAGTAACGGCAGAGTGCGCCCCCATCGCTCACCCAACAACGCGGCGCACAGCGGGCCCAGTGCCGAGGTCATCAGGCCCAGGGCCAGCAATTGCCCAACCACAGCGGTATCAAGTTGACCGCTGTCACCAATACGTTCCAGAAACGCCCAGAGCCCGGCGAAACCCAGGAAGTAAAGGTTAAGGGCGAGCAGTGCCAGCAGCACGGGTGTGTGCTTTACGGTGGTGCTCTGGCATGTATTCAGGGCTTGTGGCCTCGCGGGAATCCATTGGCTTAACCCCAGACAAACCAACATCAAGCCACACAGTAGAAGTAAAAAGGGAAATATCGACAGCTGTTCCGCAAACAGACTCGCCACCACCACAATCAATATGCCGGGCACCAGTTGCTCGGGAATTAACTTGATCGCGTAATCACGTTCGGTCTCCTGTCGTTGGGCAATCACGCTAAAGCTGATGGGCGTGACAATTGCCGCCCCCATCGCAGAGACAGACAGACCGGCGATGGCACCGGTGTAGTGTCTGAACAGCAGGCAGGTCACTAATCCCGCTAACATCAGTAGCAATCCCAGAGTGCTCATAACACGCCAGGAGCTGCGCTGAATCCAGAATACGGAGCTTAATGCCACCAGGGAATATAAACCGAAGTATATAGAACCGAGCGTGCCGGTCTGCAAATCGCTGAGTCCATAACTTTGCGCAAACCCACCGAGAACCAAAGGTAAAGTGGAAAACACCAGAACGCCGGCGACACCATTGCTGCAGGCGGCCACCAATGCCCGGTTTGACTGGATGCCTGTGGTTGAGACTGATAAAGGCCTTTCTGCGTGTGGTGCGACATCGGTAGTCATAGGCTGGCTCGACCAAAGTGAGTTGGGGCTATAGTAACTATTAGCACGGGAATCGCATTAACAACATCGGGGTACATGCCCGGTGGGCGTTTACCCGTTGTGGGTATTTCGATGAGCGGGGTCTAGTGGGATAACTATAGACACCGACATTCATAACAAGATGCCCGAGAGGAGAAGTCCATGACCCGTCAAAACCTGCAAGCCCTCAGTTCCTTGTCAGCACTCGCCCTTGCTATAGGCATGAGTACACCCGTTTACAGCCTTGACCAGGGCTGGATGATCGAGGAGGTAGTCGTTACCGCGCAGAAGCGAGAGCAGTCTCTGAACGATGTCAGTGTTGCAGTCAACGCGGCTTCCGCTGAGGATATCAAGACGCTGCGAATGTCTTCTCCCAACGACATTGCGGCGATTGCCCCCAATGTTGATTTCAAGAGCACCCTGGGTGGTGCCAATCCGGCCATTACCATTCGCGGCATTGGTCTCAATGACTTCAATGTTAACAATAACCCTTCGGTAGGCGTGTATGTGGATGAGGTGTTTGTCACCTCGCCGGCGATGATGAACTTCACCATGTTCGATATCGATCGTGTTGAGGTGTTAAAGGGCCCTCAGGGTACTCTCTACGGCCGCAACTCCAACGGCGGTGCGATCAATATCATTGCCGCACAGCCCACTTCGGAAATGCAAGCTTATGTAACGGCAGGTGTAGGGGATTACCAGATGCGCGAGGTGGAGGGGGCATTGGGAGGCGCGCTTTCCGAATCAGTGAGTGGTCGTATCAGCTTTCGCTACGACGATCGTGAGGGTTATCACGATAACGTTGTGACCGGCGGTGATCTTGGCTTCAACCAGACCCAGGCCGTTCGGGCTCAACTGGCTTATGACAATGGCGAGAGTTTTACCGCGTCTATCGGCTACACCCATGGCGAGCAGGAAT
The DNA here is from genome assembly GCF_011683955.1 of Pseudomaricurvus alkylphenolicus. GTDB lineage: Bacteria > Pseudomonadota > Gammaproteobacteria > Pseudomonadales > Cellvibrionaceae > Pseudomaricurvus > Pseudomaricurvus alkylphenolicus. Next base: position 232,660 of record NZ_JAAQPI010000003.1, on the reverse strand, counting down.
TCGGCACAATTCCTTTTGCCAACTTCGGGGTGATTAACCCTGCCGATGGAAGCCTCTGCGGCAACTCTGCAATTCTCGCCAATCGGTGTGTGAATGATCAAGGCTGGCAGCGCCCCAGTGACGATCCACTCAGGCACTGGCTTAATGCAGAAGAAGAATCGCTGTTTAACGACAATCAGGTCGACAGTGACATGGCCGTGGTCAAGTTGAACTGGGATCTTGGAGACTACAGTCTTACCTCTGTTACGGGTTGGAGCCGACTGGACCGGGACTGGGCGGAAGGGGCTTCAGACCACGACCCTCAGGCCCAGACCAATATAACTTTGGATGGACGCAGCACGGGCATTGTTTCGGCGATTACCAAGGATGAACGTATTGAGCAGTTCAGTCAGGAGTTGCGCATGAGCTACGCCGCAGATGGCTACAGCTGGATGCTGGGTGTTTTCTTTAGCGAGGACGATGTCGACACCGACAATTATGCCGATTTCAAAAATCTGCCTCTCATTGGCTTTGATGCTCGTTGGGCTTATCAGCAGGAAACGCGGTCTGGAGCTCTGTTTGCCAGTGGCGAAATTGAACTGTCAGATACGCTCACGTTGAATCTGGGGCTGCGTTATTCTGAAGAGGAGCGCGACTTTGAGGGTGCCACCTACGCTTACTTTGACGCCCTGGCTGTGGATGTTGTCGACTTGTTTTTTGTCGGCGCCCTGACTCCGGCCGCGACACTGGCGGAGGCTACCATCGCCACCAGCCAATGGTCGACGCAGGATTCGATTGACGAAGAGCAGCTTTCGGGCCGTGTGGGGCTCGACTATCGCCCCAACAATGATCTACTGATCTACGGCTATGTGGCCAACGGATTCAAGAGCGGTGGATTTGTCGGTGATTTTGTTTTTGATCAGATCGCCTATGAGCCCTACGACAGTGAGGAAGTGGTGGCCTGGGAGGCCGGTTTTAAATCCACGCTGCTCGATAGCACTATGCAGCTAAATGGTGCGGTGTTCTACTACGACTATCAAGACATGCAGACTCTGGTTCCCGTGGATACTCCCGCCGGTACGGTGTTCCCCCTGGCCAATGCCGATCAGGCGAGTGTCGCCGGGTTGGAGTTGGAACTGCAGTGGTTGCCTCTACAGGGATTGGAGCTGCGTGCGGGATTGGGTTATCTGGATCACGAGCTGGATGATGAGGGCCTGGGGAATCATATTCCCAGCACGGCAGATCTGCAGCTGACCGGATTGGTCCGCTATGAGTTTGATGTGGCGGAGGGGGTTATTCTGGCACTGCAGTCAGATTTTAAATACACCGATAGCAAGTATATCGAGGCCTTTAACATGGATCTGTTGGAAACGGATGCCTATACCACTGTCAATGCCCGGGCAGCGCTCAGTGATGAGGCAGGTAAATGGGAGCTGGCGCTGTGGGGCAAAAATCTGGGCGACGAGCAATACCATGGCTTTGGGTTTGATCTCGGTACCTTTAACGGCACTGCGGGATACATGTTTGAGGCTCCCAGGACCTACGGTATGTCTCTGACCTTTCACTATCACTAAATCACCTCTGGGTTGGCACGGGACTTCTCTCTCGCGCATAAGCAAATATTTTGTGACCCAGTCCGCAACGTGAAGACAAAGCTAAGGCGCTCGCTGTGAAGCGAGCGTAGACTGGCCTCCACTACAAATAACTTCGCTGTTGCGGCGATTGAGAGGAGACCCGTGACTGGTTACGACCAGCGTGATCTATTGTCTGTGCTACAGGACTCGGAGGGTGAAACCGCCGATTTTACTGTCTTTGAGCGGCATGGTTATGATACTTCCCTGATCGTGTTTCTGGCGGCCTATATTGACCTTATTCGCCAGGACCTGATTGCGACACCCAATGGCGAAATGGGTTATGAGATCGGCCCTGACGGCCGGGTCTGTTGGAAATCAGTGCCTCTCACGATCACGCCCAAAGGGCAGGAACTGCTCCGTGGTACCATACGGGTCACCAAACCTATTGGACCGGAAGCCATGAGTTTTGGCCAATTCCGTAAAGTTCTAAAAGCGCTACACGTTTCAGGCTCCTAGGCAGCCCGTCTTCCCGACCTTTGTTGTCCCCCTCCCGGCCGGTCTTGCGCCGGGTCTCAAACGGAATTCTCCTGCTAATAGCGGCGTTAAGCTCTATTACCCGTTCTGGGTAACTCACATTGATGGAAGTTCTGCCACACTTTGCTGACGGTATTGCAGCGAAGAGGTATTGGGCATGTCTGATTTTTTTAACTTAAAAGGTCAGGTGGCGGTGGTGACCGGCGGTGGTTCGGGTATCGGTCTTAAGACGGTGGAGCGGTTTATTGCGGCAGGTGCCCGGGTAGTGATGGCGGATCGCGACCATTGCAGTGAGAAGGCGAGCGCGCTGGGTGCTACCTTCGCGGCGTGTGACGTCAGTAAGGAATCGGATGTTGAACAGTTGCTGGAGGCGACGCTGCGAGAGTACGGTCGGCTGGACATTCTGGTCAATAACGCTGGGGTGTTTGGGGCTTATCAGAAGTTGGATGAGATCACGACGGACGTGTTTGAGCGTTGTTATCGGGTGAATTTGTTGGGGGTTGCCCATGGTATTAAGCATGCGGCCAAACGGATGCAACCTGGCGGGCGGATTGTGAATACGGCTTCGGCGGCGGGTTTGACGGGGGCGGTATCGCTGGGGGCTTATGTGGCGTCCAAGCATGCGGTGGTGGGGTTGAGCAAGACGGCGGCGGTTGAGTTGGGGGCCCAGGGTATTCGGGTAAATTGTGTGTGTCCAACCACGGTGAATACGCCCATGGCCCATGAGCAGGGCGGGGATTTTATGATTGCCGGTGAGCGGTTGTTGGTACCGCTGGGGCGTATTTGCGAAGCGGAGGAGGTGGCTGCGGCCATTCACTTTCTGGCCAGTGAGGAGTGTGGGTTTGTGAATGGTCAGGCTTTGTTGCTGGATGGGGGGATGGGGTGTGGTATGACCGAGATTGGTTTTTCTGAGTTGATTAGTTGAGGCTGCTGCCGGTTTGGGTGCCTCATTAGTGTGATTGGCGTCACGTTTTTGGGGGTTGGATTATGAGAGCAGACTGCTTGAAGGGCTTTTTTCTGTAGAGAGAGGTGCTTCACAGTTTGGCGCGTAAATTTCCCTTAGTATAAGAATCACAAGAAACAGCCGATAACCATGGTGTGATGACAATGTCTACTTCAGCAACAAAACGTTATTCAGTGCAAGACTTGAGTATTGGGATGTTTGTGTCCGGGTATGATGTGCCTGTCTATCAGACCCCATTCCCGCTTGAAGGATTCTATATCCGGACCAAGGAAGAAGTAATCGAGCTGTCCAAGCATTGCAATTTTGTGATGGTCAATATTGCCAAGAGTAAAGCGGTTCAGAGTATTCATCGCTCCATGCAGTTTGAGATCGAGGATATTCCGAAGGCACTGACCGATCCCAAGGGCTATCGGACCGAGAGGCTCTTGCAGCCGGTGAAGCCGGTTCCCAAGCGCAGAAAAGGGCGGGTGACCCGCTTGATGTTTCTGCTTTCAGTCTGCCTGCTGATGTGGCAATTCTTGAAGGTCTAGCCTCACTATTTGAACTTTGTTTTCAACAACCGTTAAGCAGGATCGGATAGGCTGGAAAGTGCCATAACCGGTCTTAGAAATTCGCAGGATTGGTACTCTGACGGCGTTGTTTATGCGTAGGGCGGATTAGGCGCTTGCGCCGTAATCCGCCGGTTCTGCCGGAGATGTTCGTTGGCTGCGGCCCGGTTTTTAACACCCTTGAATGTGCCTGCAACAGGTGATTTATACACGGCCGCCGCCAATTTAAACCTTCGGCGGATCGGTGGATTACGAAGCGCAAAGCGCTTCTAATCCACCCTACGTCGTGCGGCCGTTGCGGACATCATCGAAGGCCCATGGTGCCCTGAACCAGGATTATGAACTTCCGGTTATGGCACTTCGCCGCCACAGTCTGAACCAAAAAAACAGCTTTCAATCTTTCCGGATCCGCCGACATCATTTAACTGTTTCAATCAGTGTTTTTCACCCACAAGCTCACTTGTTCTTCGAGTACGTCCAGCGGCAGCGGGCCGTTTTTCAACACTAAATCGTGAAACTGGCGGATATCAAACTTGTCGCCGAGTTGCGCACGTGCATTTTCCCGCAGTTCCAGAATTTTCAGCATGCCGATTTTGTAGGCCGTCGCCTGGGACGGCATGACGATATAACGCTCAATGGCTTTGACAACGTCGCCCTGGGGATTGGGAGTGTTTTTAGCCAGGTAGTCAATGGCTTGTTCTCGGGTCCAGCGTTTGTGGTGAATTCCGGTGTCCACTACCAGTCGGCAGGCGCGCCAGAGTTCCATGGCCAGGCGGCCGAAGTCGGAGTAGGGGTCTTGGTAGAATCCCATTTCTTTGGGCACATATTCTGAGTAGAGTCCCCAGCCTTCGGTATAGGCCGTGTAGCCACCGAAGCGGCGGAATTTGGGAATGCCTTGCAGTTCCTGGGAGATCGCCAGCTGCATATGATGGCCGGGGATGCCTTCGTGGTAGGCCAGCGCTTCCATTTGATAAGTGGGCATGTCGCTCATGCGGTATAGGTTGGCGTAGTACATACCGGGGCGGGAGCCGTCAGGAGCAGGTCTCTGGTAAAAGGCTTTGCCGGCGGATTTTTCCCGGAAGGGTTCGACGGCTTTAACAATCAGGTCGGCTTTGGGTTTGGTGATAAACATGGCGTCGAGTTGCAATTTCATGGTGTCGATCAACGCCGTGGCTTCCGTCAGGTATTCTTCTTTGCCAATGTCGGATTCCGGTTTGTAAAAGCGTTTGTCGGTGCGCATAAATTCGAAGAAGGCTTGCAGGTCGCCCTTGAAGTTTACCGCTTTCATGATGTCACGCATTTGGCCGTGAATGCGCTCGACTTCTTCCAGTCCAATGGTGTGAATTTGTGCGGCACTCAGGGTTGTTGTTGTGGTGCGTTGCAACGCGTTTTTGTAGAAGGCATCACCTGCGGGCAATTTCCAGGCACCGTCGCGGGTGTCCGCCCGCTGTTGCAGAGCTTCAATCGCGTTGATTAATTTTTTATAGGCGGGGCCCACTTGTTTCAAGAGCGCGTCGGAGGTGGTGAGTACCAAGTGTTTTTTGTGTTCTGAGGGGATATCCAATTTGGCCACTTTGCTGGCAAAGTCTGCCAGTAGAGTGCTGTCGACGCCGTCATCAAAAGGAGCCCCACTGATGATGTTGCGCGAATCTCTGATAACGTGGGGGAAGACAAATGCCGGGGCAATAATGCCCTTGTCGGCGCGTAGATTGAGTCCGTCAATCAGCTGGTCAAAGTAGGCGGGCACGGCTTGCAGGCGTGCGATGTAGTCTTCGGCATCCTTAATGTCGTGAATCTGGTGTTGGTTGATCAGCAGTGAGGGTACCAGCGAGTGCACGCCGCGCATCTGGTTGACCGGGTAGGTGTGGTGGCGCCACTGGTAGTCGGCAATTCCGTTTTCCAGATTCTGTAAGAAAAGATGGTAACTGAGTTGGGTCTGCTCGTCGAATTGAGAGGTGTCGAGGTTTCTAATCAGCTTCAGATGTCTCAAGCGCATGGCCTGATGACGCTCTTTACCGGTTTCGCTGATGTCGTCCCACTTATCCTGATCGGTTTTGATCCCGAGAAAGGTCTGGTAAACCGGGCTCAGCATCACCTCTTCCATAAACAGCTCGTCGAACAGCTGGTTGGCATGCTCAGACGGGCTCAGCGCTTGCGCTGCAGTGGCAGGCTCCTGGGTTGCAATGCTGGTGTTGAGACTGCAGCCGGTTCCGGTTAGCAGTAGGCAGCTGAAAAGGACGGACCTAAGGAAGGGCATAGTTCACTCTCTATGGTGGTGTCTGTGTGTCGATTTTATCTATCGGGCGTCATTTAATAGCAGGACGAGCTTGAGGACAAATCCCTCACCTCCAATTCATGGGAATGGTCCTCGTCACAATTCTGGTGGATTTCAAAAGTTGGCGCTCTAGGCGACGTTCACCCTGCGCAAGGCGCCATTTGGCAGCGATAAAGTAGAATCAGGCAGTCTGATTTTCAGTGAAAGGCGCTAAATTGGTCACTTTTAATTATAGGGGTAATTACCTATACTGGAGCACCTTGTGTCCCTGTGCAGAGCACAAGAACGTCCTCCTCAAAAACAGGCTGTGACCATGAACTATAACAACAAACACTACCGTTACTATGTCCTGGGTCTGTTGACCATTGGCTATGTGTTCAGTTTTATCGATCGCCAGATTCTGGCGATTCTTCAAGAACCCATCAAGCTGGAATTGGGATTGAGTGACTCTCAGTTGGGGCTGATCAGCGGTTTCTCCTTCGCTCTGTTTTATGTGGTGTTGGGATTGCCTATCGCCCGTTGGGCGGATAAGGGCAGTCGGCGTGGTATTGTGGCCCTGGCAGTTGGGGTCTGGAGCCTGATGACAGTGTTCTGTGGCATGGCTCAGAACTTCTGGCAGATGCTGTTAGCCCGTATAGGTGTGGCCGCCGGTGAGGCCGGTGGCAGCCCGCCATCCCACTCCCTGATCTCCGATATCTTTGCCCCCGAGAAGCGGGCCACGGCACTGGGTGTCTACTCTATCGGGGTCAATGTGGGCATTCTATTCGGCTTTTTAGCCGGCGGTTGGCTCAATCATCTCTACGGCTGGCGCATGACCTTTTTTATTGTCGGTGTGCCCGGTATCGCACTGGCATTGCTGATGCGCTATACCATTCGTGAGCCGGAGCGCGGTTTTTCCGAGGGGCGCAGCGGTGACAGTTTCGTTACTGACAAGGCGGCTCCGCCAATGATGGCGGTGGTCAGGCATCTGATCTCGATGCCCTCTTTTCGCCATCTGGCGGTGGGCAGTGGTCTGGCCGCCTTTGCGGGCTATGCCGCAGCCAACTGGATGCCTTCGTTCCTGATGCGATCCTATCAATTGGATTCGGCGGATATCGGCACCTGGCTGGCTCTGTTTGCAGGCCTGGGCGGGGCTATAGGCACCTTTAGCGGCAGCTGGCTGGCAGATCGATTGTCGGTGCGAGATATTCGTTGGTATGCGTGGACACCGGCGGTGGCTCTGGCGCTGGCAACGCCCCTGGTGTTCCTGACCTTCTGGGCGGGCTCGTTTGAAGCCACCATGGCCGCTCATCTGTTCCCGGCCTGTGTGACGACCTTATACCTGGCACCGGTGATTGCGGTGACGCACCGGCTGGTGGAAAACCGCATGCGGGCGCTGGCTTCCGCGATCTTGTTCCTGGTCTTGAATATTATCGGCCTTGGGCTGGGGCCTTTGATGGTGGGCATGCTCAGTGATGCGTTGTCGGCGTCTCTGGGGGTGGAATCCCTGCGTCAGTCCCTCCTGATCCTCGGTACCCTGGCGACCTGCTGGTCGGCGCTGCATTTCTTCCTGGGCGCCCGTCACCTCAAGTCGGATCTGGCCCGCGCCGCAGTCGCCGCTGAAGAACGCCAGGCGCAAGCCCAGCGTTACGCTAACGCGTAACGCCCATCCGCTCCAGTTGCGCGTGCAGGTATTCTACGAACAGTTGCGCGCGCAATGACAGCGGGCCTGCATCCGTCAGTAGGAAATACTCTTCTCCCGCCGGTAGTGTGGCCTCATGCAGGGCCACCAGCTGGCCGTTGTGCAGCTCCTTGTGCATTTCGATGCGATCCACCAGGGCAATGCCGTACCCCGCTTTTACGGCAGCCAGCACCAGGAAGGATTCTTCCAGCGTCAATTGCCGATAGGTCGGCGTCTCTTCCATTCCCGCGCCCTTGAACCAGCGGGGCCAGTTGTTGTGGCGGTCACATAATAGCGGGTACTGCAGGAGGTCTTGTGGCCCCCGAATACGATGTCCGGGTTTGAGCAGTTTGGGGTTGCAAACAGGAAAATAGTGCTCTCGAAACAGTGGTTCTATCCGTCGTTTCCCCGGGTCCGGTGGCCCGAAGCATACGGCAACGTCTATCTGGCTGTCGATCTGTTTGGTGCGGGGGGCAATGTTGATCAGCTGTACGTTGATTTCCGGGTACTGCTGGGCGAAATCTCCCACGATAGGCAGCAACCAGGCTGAGGATACCGAGGGGGTGGCGGCGATCGTCAGGTCACCGTGAATCGAATCCGGATCCAGGTAGAGCGCACCGGTCGTGAGCAGATCCAGAGCCTGCTCCACCGAATGCTGCAGGCGTTGGCCTGCGTGGGTCAGGGCCAGGCGATTGTGGCTGCGGTCAAACAAGGCGGTGCCCAGCAGCTCCTCGAGCTGTTTTACCTGACGGCTCAAGGCTCCGTGGGTGACCCCCAGCTCCTCAGCCGCCCGGCGCATATGGCAGTGGCGAGCGGCGGCCTCAAAGGCGCGCATGGCGTTGAGAGGCAGGTTTCGGCGATTGAATTTCATACTCTGGTTACCTTTAGTCACCAATTTGGTAAAAATATATCGATTGTGGTGATCTGGTCAATAGGTAGACTAGATGCATAGAACAACAGTTGGAACATCGAGGAAACGCACCATGACTCACGTGATCTACCCCACCACCAATCTCAAGGCCACCGAGCAGCTGGTTATTGACCGCGGCGAAGGCGCTTATGTTTATGACGACCAGGGTAAACGCTATCTGGAGGGCCTGGCAGGTCTGTGGTGTACGTCGCTGGGTTATGGCAACCAGGAGCTGATCGATACGGTTCAGGAGCAGCTGTCACGCCTTTCCTATAGCCATATGTTTGGTGGCAAGACGCACCCGCAGGGCATGGCGCTGGCCGATAAGCTGGCGGAGATGGTGCCGATGGACGATGCCCATGTGTTCTTCGGCAATTCCGGCTCCGACGCCAACGATACCCACATCAAGATGCTGCGTTACTACTTTAACGCCATCGGCAAACCCGAGAAGCGCAAGATCATTACCCGAGAGCGCGCTTATCATGGCGTGACCGTTGCCGCCGGTTGTCTGACCAGCCTACCCGTGAATGTGAATCACTTTGACGCGCCGTTGGATGCGGTGGGTATTTTGCGTACCGACCATCCCCATTACTTTAGCGGTCGCCAGGGCAACGAATCGGAAGCTGAGTTCGTTAACCGCATCACCAACAATCTGGAAGAGTTGATTCTGCGCGAAGGGCCGGAAACCATCGCCGCGTTTATCTGCGAGCCGGTAACCGGTGCCAGCGGTGTGATTGTTCCACCGGCCGGGTACTACGAGAAAGTACAGGCGATCCTGAACAAGTACGACATTCTTTTTTGGGCGGACGAAGTGATTACTGGCTTTGGCCGCCTGGGAGCTGACTTCGGCTCCAACGCCATGGGTATCCAGAAGCCGGACATGATGAGTTTTGCCAAGCAGTTGTCGTCGGCTTATTACCCTATCAGTGCTTCGGTGATTCGCAGCGATATGCACGCGGCGATTGCAGAGCAGAGTGCCAAGGCCGGTGTCTTTGGTCACGGTTATACCTACTCCGGGCACCCGGTGGCTTGTGCGGTGGCTTTGAAGACTCTGGAAATTTACGAGCGCGATAATCTGTTTGCACACGCTGCCACTTTGGGTGATTACCTGCAAAACAAGTTGGCACAGTTTAAGGACCACGCACTGGTGGGAGAAGTGCGCGGTAAAGGCATGATTGGTGCGATTGAAATGTCTGCCAACAAGGCCACCGGTGAGGCTTTTGCTGACGGTTCGGTGGGCGCTTATGCCATCGCTCGCTGTCAGGAGCACGGTTTGATTCTGCGTGCCGTTGCCGGCAACAGCCTGGCGGTGTGTCCTCCGCTGATTATTGATGAAAGCCACGTCGACGAAATTTGCGATATCGTCGGTCGCGTGCTGGATGAGACGCTGGAGTTTGCCCAGGGCAACAATCTGCTGAAGGGATAATTTTAAAGGATATGAACATGCTGAATCTTAATCGCCCCGAGTTACTGGCTGCCGGCTCTTATATCAACGGGCAGTGGTTGAATGACGCTACCGCCAGTTTTGATGTGCAAAACCCCGCATCAGGTGCCACGATTGCCACCTTGGCAAGTTCAGGTATTGAAGAGACTCGTGTTGCTATTGATGCGGCCGAGGCGGCGTTGCCCGCATGGCGAGCGAAAAGCGCCAAGGAGCGCAGTAATATTCTGCGCAACTGGTTTAACCTGATTATGGAAAATCAGGAAGACTTGGCCCGAATTCTGACGGCTGAACAGGGCAAAGCCTTGGCGGAAGCGCGTGGCGAAATCGCTTACGGAGCCAGTTATATTGAGTGGTTTGCAGAGCAGGCCAAACGTATTGATGGAGATATTATTCCAGCGCCTTCCGGCGACAAGCGTCTGTTGGTGATCAAGCAGCCGGTGGGTGTGGTGGCTTCCATTACGCCGTGGAATTTTCCCTGCGCAATGATTACCCGTAAAGCGGCCCCAGCCCTGGCGGCGGGTTGTACATTTGTTGGCAAGCCCGCCACTGAGACGCCCTTGTCGGCACTGGCGTTGTGTGTGTTGGCTGAGGAGGCGGGCATTCCGGCGGGTGTGTTCAATATGGTGGTGGGTCAGAGCTCTCGTACCATCGGTGGTGAGATGACCAGCAACCCGAAGGTGAAGAAGTTGACCTTTACCGGCTCCACACCCGTCGGCAAGGTGTTGATGGAGCAGTGTGTCGGCACTTTGAAGAAGACGTCCATGGAGTTGGGTGGTAACGCGCCGTTTATTGTGTTTGATGACGCGGATCTGGATGCCGCGGTGCAGGGTGCGCTGGCGTCGAAGTATCGCAATTCCGGCCAGACCTGTGTTTGCTCGAATCGTATTTTGGTTCAGAGCGGTGTTTACGATGCATTCGTCGAAAAGCTGCGCGAAGCGGTGTCCGGATTTAATCTGGGTGATGGTGCGGAAGACGGCGTTACCCACGGCCCGCTGGTAAATGCCAAAGCCGCTAATGACGTACATGCATTGGTGGAAGATGCTCTGGAGAAAGGTGCCAATGCGGTTGTCGGCGGGCAGCGTTCTGAGTTGGGGGCGTGTTTCTACGAGCCTACGATTCTGACGGGCGCTACTGAGGATATGCGTGTGTTTCGTGAGGAGATTTTTGGTCCTGTGGCGCCGGTGTTCCGTTTTGAAACGGAGGAGCAGGCTCTGGCGATGGCGAATGATACTGAATTCGGGTTGGCGGCGTATTTTTATACCCGTGATCTGGGCCGTATTTTCCGTATGGGCGAGGGGCTGGAGTACGGTATGGTCGGTATTAATGAGGGGATTATCTCTAATGAGATGGCGCCCTTTGGGGGTGTGAAGGAGTCCGGCAGTGGGCGTGAGGGTTCCAAATACGGAATCGATGATTATGTTGAGATTAAGTATATGTGTTTGGGGGGGCTGGCTTAATTTAGCCGTTTTTTCCTGATCACTTGAGTCTCTGAGACTGGAAGCCGTCGGTGTGAAAACCGGCGGCTTTTTTGTTTGTTGGTTTTGTGGCTGCAAGTGATAATGGTTGTCAACTATAATTTGGGTCGTGTCTTTCGGTTTATATGGATAAGGAAACGCGATGTTGTATCGATGGATCGTTTTCTCTGGTTTGGTGGGGTCTCTAGTCGGCTGTGTGTCTGGCCCTTTGGGTGATCGTGCCGAGCAGCATAGTGTTATGTCATCTCTTGCAACGGCCTACGATTATCAACTTCTTGATCAACAATATCGTCCTTTGTCGTTAGCGGAATTGTCGAATTCGCTGCAGACCGCCGATGTGATTTTTATTGGTGAGTATCACGGTAATCAGGCCTCGCACTTGTTACAGATGCGGCTATTTGCAGCGCGTCACCAGAGTAATGAGAGTGGGCAGAGGACCACGGTCCTGAGTATGGAGATGTTTAGTCGCGATCAGCAGCCCATTGTGGATCGATATCTGCGAAATGAAGTGGGTGAGAGGTATCTGATTAAAGAGGCGCCTGCCTGGGATAATTACCGGGGCAGTTATCGGCCATTGGTGGATTACGCCAAACGCAATAAGCTGCCGGTCATTGCCGCCAATGCAGCCGGTGATATTGTGCGCTGTATTGGCCGCACCGGTGAGGCTTATATGGAGGCGCTCGGTCAGGAGGAGAGGGGTTATGTAGCGCTGCAGCCATTCGCTGAGATCCCCGGCTATGAGGACAAGTTTTTGGGCCATATGAGCGGCGCCAAACATATGCCGAGTTCACATCTACGCAATAGTTATCTTGCCCAGGCAACCCGGGATAACACGATGGCGGAGTCTATTGCTCAGGCCCTGGATCAACATCCGGGCAGTCAGGTTGTTCATCTTAACGGCAGCTTTCACAGTGAGGAGCGTTTGGGCACAGTTGCGGCATTGCAGCGTTTGAAGCCCGAGTTGAATATACGGGTAATCACTCCTGTTCACGTGGAGGAGTTCCCGGGTGAAGCAGCAGATACCGAGCCGGTCGAGGATTTCACCTATCTGATTAATTCGCAGCCCGCGGAGTTTGTGGATCCAGAGTATAAAAAACGGTCGCGTCGGGCGATGTTCGCCAAGGCGCGTGAAAAAGCCAAATCCTGCAAGCCGAATTAAGGGATGGTCTGTTTTATCACGCTAGCTTATTATCGGGTTTATCCACTCTAGCCAACAAGCCAAAACCTGATGAATGACGCCTTTTCTCTGATTCCCGCCGACCAGCCATTCGCCGTTCTGGCCGCCTTGCTTGCGATTGCGTTCTTTGGCTTCTGGGCAGAAAAGCAGGCGTGGGGGAAGCTGGTCACCGGGGCGGTCTGGGCGATCTTGGCGGCGATTGTGGCATCCAATGTCGGGTTGATTCCCAAAGATGCGCCGGCCTACGGGGTGGTCTTCAAGTACTTTGTGCCGGCGCTGATTCCACTGTTTCTGATGCATGCGGATGTGCGTCGTATTGTTTCCGAAAGTGGCCGTGTCGGTTTGGCTTTTGTACTCGCCTGTATTGGTACAGCGGCCGGCGCCGTGCTGGCGTCGCAATTGCTGGATTTGGGGGCAAGGGAGGCTGACCTTGCCGGGATTTTTACCGCGACCTATACCGGCGGTTCTGTCAATTATGCGGCCCTGATTCAGTCCACCGGATTTGACGATGCCAATGTTATTGCGGCAGCGACAGCGGTGGATAACCTGATGAGTGCGGTGTTTCTGGCGGTGCTTGCGGTGATGCCCGCGTCACAATGGTTGATGAATCGCTTTGCGCAGCGCTCTCACTTGGAATCCGACGGTGCGGCGTTGGAGGAATCTGAAGGGGAAGTCAGCGGCTTCAGTCTCGCCGCATCGATGGCGTTCGCTCTGTGTGTAGTCGCGCTTGCCGACGGCATTGTGATCTGGTTAAACGCGTTAGGCGGCGGTTTTGATTTTGCCAGCTTGCGTTACGTTTTTATTACCTTGCTCGCGGTGTTGCCGGCGACTTTTATGCCCAATCAAATGGCGCAAATGCAAGGTGGTAAGAGTCTGGGGTTGGTATTGGCCTTTGTATTTTTTGCGGCGATTGCGGCCGGGGCGGATATTTCAAAACTGTTAGGCACTGCCCCCATTTTGTTGGCGTTTGTATTAGTGCTGCTTGCTGTACATGGGCTGGTGGTGTTTGTTGGGGGTTATCTGATTAATCGTGTGGTACAGGCGATAAGTCAACAGCGCGAAAGTGAGTTGGCATTGTCGTTGCCGGAATTGATTACCGCATCCAACGCCGCGATCTTGGGCGCAACTACAGCGCCCGCGCTGGCGATGGCCCGAGGCTGGCCCGCATTGGTAACGCCGGGAGTATTAGTGGGGGTTGCGGGTTACATTGTGGGTACGCCGATCGGACTGGCCGTGGCGGCGTTGCTTGCTCATTAAGATAAAGAGCAGTTTCAAAAGCCGGCTGCTGTCTCCTGCATAATACGACGACGACGCTGTTCGGTCATCAGATAGCGTTCCAAGTGACGTTGCTGGGAGGGTTGCAGCGATGTCAATTGAGCGCCGATCAGTGGGCCATTTTTCTGTTCTTCATCTTCAATAATGCGTGCCACGCTGATATCGCAATCGAGCTTCAGCCGCGGCATCTCCATGCGGCAATCGCTGATTCTATCGCCTGGCTGTACCTTCACATTTTTATTGAGGCGGATTTGTACTCCGGTAACAGACAAGTCGAGGATGCGTCCGCGCTGGTCTTTTTCACCCCAGGTGGCATTGCCTCTAACAGGCAGCCTAAAGGCAGCCCGTCGCTGTTCATGCTGTACAAATTCCGGCAGGGCCAGTGTGTAGCTGGTGTAGTTGTTTTCCTGTTCTGTGGTGATCATTTGCGTCTCAAATGCCAGGGTACGATGGCCCTCTTCCTTCAAGGTAATATTCAGGCGCTGGCCGGAGAACAGCGTGATGTTGCCGGGAAACAGTTCGTCGATATCGATGCAGCGCGAGAAGGGGTCCACGTTCAGAATAATGCTCTGGTGGACTTCTTCTTCGTCTTCGGGGATTGAGACGTATATCAGGGTGTGGTTTTTTCGGTATCGCTCCAGAATACGATAAATGCCCTGCAGGCCCTGGTTGGGTTCGTCCCTACCGCCTTTGGGTCTGATTTTTTTTAACCACTGTTCCACATTGCTGACTACTGATTGATTCGCCACAGAAAAAACCCTTCTGTTGTCCACGGGCAATGATCCCGCAGTCCCAAGCCCCCAATAATTTGTTGGCCCGGTGTCACTACACTCAACACTCAGGCTAACAGTATACGTAGCAATCGGCGTCAACGGCGGAATCTTAAGCAAATATTTTAGATTGTTGCCCGCTTAACCGAATGCTGGTTATGTCCAGCGGTTATCATCCCCCTGATTGTGGCGCGTCACTCAACAAGTCCAGGCAATTTGCATGACAGCCTCTTATGAATTGGCGCAGTTTTTATCATTTGTGTCTGTAGCGCCCAGAGAATTAACCTGTGTTCGAAAACGCTCAATCAAAAAGGATTTGAGCGACATGTCTGGCAAGTTTTCTGAGCGAGGTGAATGTCTGTGGAGAGTTATTTGCGCCGCCCGGCGGCAGAGGACTGGGAAAAATGGGCGTCACTTTGGCGTCAGTATTTGCATTTCTATCGTACCGATTTACCCTTTTCTGCCACACGTCAACTCTGGCAAAGACTGTTGGATCCCCAAAACCCCATTCAGGGATGGGTGGTTTCGCAGCAGGGCGAAGCCGGAATCTTGAAGGGGTTTGTTCACTACTTACCACACGCCAATACCTGGCGCAGCCAGCCCGTGTGCTATCTACAGGACTTGTATGTGGCTCCTGAGACCCGCGGTACCGGTCTGGGAAGGCGCCTGATCGAGCAGGTGGTAACTGACGCCCGTGCAAGAGGCTGGAGTCGTGTTTACTGGCACACTGAATCCGGCAATACGACCGCTCGCCGGCTGTATGATCGAGTGGCGGGGCCGGCCGACGGATTCGTCAAATACGCGTTGGATGTTTAATCCGCCTGGACCGATTGCGGAGCCGTATTCCATTTCGACGCAAACCCTTTGGCCGCATCCAGCAACCAATCCCTCGCTCGTGCGACAGAAGGCCGCATGGGTTGGCTACTGTCGTACACCAGATAATAAGCATCTTCTGTCACAACCGTTTCAGAAAACGGCTGCACCAATCGGCCTTGCTCAATCATATCGGATGCCAGCACCAAACTGCCCAGGGCAACGCCCTGACCGTTGGCGGCACATTCCAGCATCAGGCCGCTGTCGCTGAATACGCAGCCTTCCACCCGATCTTCTCCTTGCAGTTCCACCCTTTGAAACCAGGACAGCCAATCATCCGGCCGTTCATCGTGCAGCAACGGGAATTGTTGCAGCTGATCGGGCTCTTCCAGTGTGGGCAGGTGAGAAAACGCATTGGGGGCATAAAGTGGCGTCAGAACATCGTGGAACAGCAGCTGGCTTTCCACCCCGGGCCACTGGCCATGGCCGTACCAGATCGCCAAATCCACCTCCTGGGTTTCCAGATCAAAATTCTCTTCAGTGGTAAACAGCCAGGGTTGCACTTCGGGAAACCACTCCCGCAGAGAGTCATAGCGTGGCATCAGCCATTTACTGGCAAAGGCGGCGCTGGTGCCAAACACCACCGAGCCCGGGCGGTAATAAAAGTCCAGGCGGCGTTTGCCCTTGGACAATACGTCCAGCGCCTGGGTGGCCGTGTGCAGAAAGTCCAGGCCGGCCACGGTGGGCTCTACCGAGCGACCCACCCGGTTGAACAGGTCCAGACCGAAAAACTCCTCCAGGGAGCGTATCTGGTGCGATACCGCCGACTGGGTGATGTTCAGCTCCTCGGCGGCGAGAGAGAAGCTCTTGAGCCGGGCGGCGGCCTCGAAGCCTTCAAGGGCGCTCAGGGGCGGCAGCTTGCCAAATCGTCTACTCATGATATTTGCCGATTGATGAATAATTCTAATAACCCGAATGATTTTTTATCGTTTGCGGCATCCGTGCTGCCAACACTACTCTAGCAGGGCATGGCAGGCACTTAGATCCTTTGTACCTGCTGTATGAATTCTAGTAATGAAAGGCCCGTTTGTCACCCGGGCCGGAGTGGGTAAAACCAGGAAGTTGGAGTGAATTGATGAGTAATACTAATAGTCAGTCTTTGATGAGCCCCGCCGACGAGGGGTTTCGCATGCCGGCCGAGTGGGAGGCTCACGACCGCTGCTGGATGATGTGGCCCAGCCGCGAAAGCATGTGGGAAGACTTCGACAAGACCAAAAGCTGTTTCGCGGGCATTGCCCAGGCCATCAGCGAATTTGAACCGGTCACCGTGGTGGTCTGTGAGCAGGATGCACAAGAGGCGCGGTCTCTGATGGGCGAAGACATCGATCTGATGGTGGCCCCTATCGATGACTCCTGGGCAAGGGACGCCGGCCCCAACTTTCTGGTCAATGAGCGGGGCGAGCTGGCTGGCAGCTGCTGGGAATTTAACGCCTGGGGCCAAAAATACCAGCCCCATCACAACGACAACGCGGTGGGTGAGGTAATTCTGAAACACGCAGGAGCCCGCAGCTTTGTTTCTGAGTTGGTGGCCGAAGGCGGTGCCATCAGTGTCGACGGTGAGGGCACGGTGCTCACAACGGAATCCTGCCTGCTGCACACCAACCGCAACCCCGGCTGGTCACGCCGCCAGGTAGAGGAGGAGCTTTGTCGCACCCTGGGGGCCACCAAGGTGATTTGGTTGCCCGGCAACGACGACGAGGTGGAAACCAACGGCCATGTGGATGGCCTGGCGGCCTTTGTTCGCCCTGGCGTGGTGTTGATGGAAATCAGCTACGATCCCGAACACCCGTGGTACGACATTATGCGGGCCAATCTCGAAGCGTTGAAAGGGCAGACTGATGCCAAGGGGCGTACAATTGATATTGTACTGATTGAAGATGCCTACGGTTGCGAAATGTTGAGCGACAGCTTTTGTACCTCATACATCAACAGCTATCTGCCCAATGGTGGTGTGGTAATGCCCAAGTACGGTATTGCCGCCGACGAACGCGCCCGCGCTGTATTCGAAAAGCTGTTTCCGGAGCGGCGTATTGTGCAGGTTAATGTCGACGGTGTTGCCGTGGGCGGCGGCGGTATCCACTGCATTACACAGCAACAGCCTCGACCCTGAGCTTTGCGGCGCTCTTTTTAGGTACGGCTCGACAGGAGAACTCATTTGCAATTTGTCTACGCGGCGGCGCTCACCACTTTTTTTGTTGTTATGTTCCTGGTGGCTCTCTGGGCCAAGGAACGGGTCAAGGATGCGGAGGACTTTATTGTCGCCGGCCGCGGGCTCTCCAGTTGGGTGCTCATGGCCACCCTGGTGGCCACCTGGTTTGGGGCCGGCAGTTTGTCCGTCTCCGCCGATATGGTACGCAACGAAGGCTTGCGAGTGACCGCCCTGGAGCCGTTTGGGGTGGGAGTCTGCCTGATTCTGGCGGGATGGATCTACGCGCGCCCCATGTGGGAGGAAAAAGTGCTGACCTTGGCGGACGTGATTCGCCGCCGCTTTGGCGCTACCGCTGAATTCTTCCAGGTTATCTACAACATCAGTTACTTCGGCTGGATTGCCGTGCAGTTACTGGCGATTGGCAATATTGTACATATGGCGTTTGGGCTGGATGTCAGCACCAGTTTGATTCTGGTCACCGGCTTGTTAACGGCTTATACATTGCTGGGCGGTATGTGGTCGGTGGCGCTGACAGACGCAGTGCAGGTTCTGCTACTGATTCTCGGTTTGGTGGTGCTTAGCTTTAACGTATTGACGGCGCTGGGCAGCGGCAGTCTGCTGACCGGCTTGGATCAGTTGTTTTTGATTGAGGATAAAGCCTACACCACCTGGATTCCGACAGAACGTCTGAGTGAGTTTAACTACTGGCTGGGACTGTTTCTGGTGGGTTCGCTCGGCAATATTGCCTCGCAGGATTTAATGCAGCGAATATTCGCTGCACGAACTCCGGATATCGCCGTACGCGCCTGTGTGAACTCCGGGATGATTTATATCGTCATTGCCCTATTGCCGGTGATGTTGGGCATGGCCGCCAGGGTGATGTTACCGGAAGTGTCCGAAGGGGTGATTCCGGCGCTGGCCGAGAAGTTTTTGTCTCCGGCACTGTCGGTGATTTTTATCCTCACTTTAACCGCAGCCATCACATCCACGGTGGATAGTGCACTGTTGGGGCCGGCGAGTACCTTTGCGCAAAATCTTTTGCGACGCCGTGTGCCCGAGCGCATCTCTACACTGTCTTTAACACGCTACTGTGTGGTTTTTGTGGCAGTCTCCAGCGCGGCGCTGGCGCTCAGTGGCACGTCGGCAATCGATCTGTTGCAGAGTTCTTTTGCCCTGGGTATTCCTCCTCTGGTGATTTTGACTTTTGGTATTTATCAAAAACAAACTTATCCCGCACCCGCTATCGTCACCAGCGTGTTGGGGCTGTTGGTTTGGGGTTACGACCTGGTCAGTCTGCTGGCGGGTTGGAAGAGCGAAACGGAAGCGTCTCTGATTCCCATGCCGTTGCTGATGTTGATCGGCAGTGTTGCGGTTTATTGGATCACTCATTCGTTGGTCAGTTGGGGGCATCGTTCCCAGCGAACAGCCCGCGCGTAGGTCGGATTAGGCGAAGCCATAATCCGACACTTGGGTTTGCTTTTAAAAAGTTTTCTGGCTGAGGAGGCAAGTACAAGTCGGTGCTGGCAGGGTGTGATGCTGTTCTCATTATTGTGGAAAATAACGATGAATGGAATTAATGGGTCATTGCAGAATGTTTCAATAGTGTCTGAAATCGAACTGTCATAGCTTATACATCACGCCTGCTTACAGGCCAACCCCATACAGTAATAATTTTAATAAGACGATTGGAGACCTTTTGTGAACCCTAGCAAATCAAATTTGTTTGCCGGCCTTATTGCCGCCGCAGCAATCAGTTTTTCTACTCTGGCGTTGTCTGCCGCCGATACCGTTATCCGCTATGGCAAGATCTACACCATGGACCCCGCCAAACCCTGGGCAGATGCAGTGGCCATTGATAATGGCGAGATTGTCTTTGTCGGCAGCAATAATGGTGTTAGAAAGTTTATAGGCAATCGTACCAACGTTATCAATCTTTATAGCAACGATATGGTATTGCCTGGCCTGCATGATGTGCATATGCACCCGCTGGAGCAGGGCAGCGATGTGGTCAACTGTATTGTCGATGGCAAGAAGTCAGTGGACAACTGGCTGACCGCAATCGGCCAGTGTGCGAACACGGGCAGTGACTGGTTGTTAGGTTATGGTTTTAATATCAGTGCTCTGGTTGAAGATGGTCGCAACCCAGCGGCTGCGTTGGACGCCATTTCGAGCACTCGCCCGATTGCGATTATGGAGCAGACGTCACACGCGGTATGGGTAAACAGCAGAGCGTTGGAACTGTTGGGGTTTGATGCCGGCGCTGAAAATCCAGCGGGCGGGCATATCGGCCGTCTGGGCAATGGAGAGCCTAACGGTATTTTGATGGATACTGCCGGAGATATGGCCTTCCATTTGGCGTTGACGAATCCCACTAGTGCTCAGAAGAATGCGGATTACCAGGGGCTGTTGTGGTCGCTTAAGCAGATTCGCAAAAATGGCCTGACGTCGATTATGAATGCGCGGGTTTACTGGAAGCGAGAGTATCTGGATGTCTGGTATAAAGCTCGCAACCAGGGCAAATTGACGGCTCGCACTACTCTGGGTTTGTGGTATTACCCGGAGGATACCAATGACGACCAGCAGATCGCAGAACTGACTCAGATGTTCGACGACAGTGATCCGATGATGCGGGTCAATCAGATCAAGATGTATGACGATGGTATTTCCATCAATACCACCGCCGCTATGAAGCAGCCCTATTTGAAGGATCTCGGCTATGGCCTGGCGAGTAACAAAGGCTTGAACTATTTGCAGGAGAGTCGCATGGGTTATGTGATATCGGAGCTGGAAAAGGTGGGCTTTGATATGACGATTCATGCGATTGGTGATCGTGGTGTGCACGAGGCGCTTAACGCCATTGAATATGCACAGAGTGTGAACGGCAATAATCTTGATCGACGCCACCGCTTGACGCATGTGGAACACGTGGATACGGCGGATATGGCGCGTTTTGATGCCTTGGATGTGATTGCGGATGCGCAGGTGGCGGGTGACTGGAGTAATCCGCAGAATCATTCGGCGGCGGAGATTGAGTTGTTGGGGCATGCTCGTATGGATCGCTTGTTCCCGCTGAAGGATCTGCACAACGCCAATGCGACCTTGACGTTGAGCAGCGATTGGGGAGTCTCGACGCTGAATCCGTTTGTGGCGATGGAGCATGCGTTAACGCGTGGTGACCAGTCGTTGCCGAATCTGCATACGGTGCTGGAGGCCTACACAATCAATGCGGCTTATGCGCTTAGGCAAGAGAATCTGGTGGGTTCGATTAAGGTGGGCAAGCGGGCCGATTTAACCATTGTGGATCGAAATTTGTTTAACACCGCAGTTAAGAATCTGAGTGATACCAAGGTGGTGATGACGGTTGTCGACGGTAAAATTGTTTACGAATTGAAGTAGTTTCTGTCTTCATGATCGTTGTTCAGGCACCCGGATTTAGGTGCCAAAATGGGCGACTGGGTGTCCTCTGGAGGGGCACGCTTCCGGCCCTCCGGGCTTCCCTCAGTCCCCAATGAGCCAAGCTGAAAAACGCTTGTCTCATTGACTCCTTCGGCGTTCGCTTGAAATGCCCCTCCAGAGAACACCCAGCCACCCTTTACTCCGCGGTATTCGGTGTTGGGTGCCTCATTGGCGTACGCAACTCAGTGTCTGATCTCCATGGCATTTACCTTAAGCCAGTTTGAAGCTAATCTCCGTAGCAGCCCGCTTGGTAGCGATTTGTCGCTAAACTTATTTATCGGTGCACCTTTGATACAGTATCCTACATGCGGGAATTAGAGTCGCAGTAGGAGTGAAACGCCATGAGGCAAACGCATAATCCACCATACATCAAGGACGGCGATTGCATCATTCTTTTTGACGGAGTATGCAAGCTCTGCAACGCCTGGGCTAACTTTATCATCGATAAAGACGCCAACCGAACGTTCAAACTGTGCAGTGTTCAGTCGGCTGAGGGGAAAGCAATACTCGATCACTTCAATTATCCGACGGACTACTATGAGACCATGCTGTACGTTGAAGGTAATAGATTCTACGAAAAGAGCACAGCCTTTTTCGGGGTTGTGGATAAATTGGGTTACCCGTGGAAGATGTTCTGTGTTTTTCGTGTCTTGCCCATCTCGCTCCGTGATTGGATATACGACAGAATCGCACTGAATCGATATCGAATCTTTGGAAGGTATGACTATTGTGTACTGCCCTCCGCTGATCACAAAGGCAGGTATATTCATGAAGACTGATGAGTTGGCCTTCGTGTCAAGGGCATGCCGATGGTGCCTTGGGTTCGTATTTGTCTTTCATGGCTTGTTCCCCAAAATCGTCTGGCTAAGTGATGTAGAGGTATCCTTGGTTGAGGCGGGCGGCTTTGGCCTGTCGGCCCAACTGGTGTCACCGATTGCGGGAATGGGTGAAATAGTGCTTGGCCTGCTTATTATTCTGTGGAAATCCAGCAAAATCCCAATTTATACAGCGTTTGTTTCGCTTGTCCTGCTCCTTCTGTATGTGGCGGCGGTGGATCAAGCGCTACTGTTTGAAGCCTTTAACCCGGTCACCACCAATATATCCGCAATGGTGATGTGTTACCTGGTACTGCGGATTGAGCATCAGAAGGTGTAATACCTACCCACCTCATCAGGGGATATGAATTTCCCTGTGACCTGATACTGTGATTCGTCAGTTTTAGGTTCTAATCAACAATGAGTGACTTTGTATTCTCGCAAATCTTGGGGTTGCTGGGATTAATATTTGACTCCGGATCGGCTCAATTCAAAAAAAGAGTCTATTTCTTTTCGGCCATGGGTATTGGGGCGCTGTTTATAGCCGGACATTTCTATATGCTTGAGCAATATACAGCGGCTTCGATGTTTGTTATTGCGGCCGTCAGGCACTTTATTACCATTCGCTTTCGTTCGCGGTATCTTTACCTGGTCTTCGTGTTGAGTGCCTTGGGTCTGGTGGCGCTGACTTACAGCAGCTATTTGAGCCTGTTGAGCGGGCTGGCCAATATATTGATGGTGTCTGGTTCATTTTCCCATACGCAAAAGAATATGCGCTTGCTGCTGATGGTAGGGGCATTTGTATGGCTTATCATTAACGTCATTATCTTCAGCCCGGCCGCAATCCTGTTAGAACTGGTTTTTCTTGTGAGTGGCAGTATCGGCTACTACCGTCATGTTTATCGACCTCAAAAACAAGGTTGTGCGGCCTAAACGGCTTTCCGATGCGAATCCGGTGATTGCGAGGCACCCCGACGGACCAACCGGCATCACTGGGCAGAAGTCATCGGAGACCTTGTGAGTCAGTTTATGGGTTGTCTTTGGCCACAGACCAATTCGTGTCGCCAAGAGCCTCTTACACATGGTCGTCGATCGTACAATCTCCGATTTTGCCGGTGGCAGGGGATAACCCCATGCGGACTGCTAGCGGGCACTAACAATTAGCAGGCTGTGGCGCCAAGGATGATTGGACTCATTGCAGGTTTCAAGAGGCCAAAGAAGAAACCCTGTGTGTAAATGAGCCAATGTAGACCTGTGGTTGAAATATGGGGTGAATTGTCCGATTCTATATGGGTAGACGCTCTTATTAGTGGCAAGTGAGAGGCGGTGTCTCTTCAAGCCTGTGTGGAAATGGACTGTATCTAAAATGGATTTTATATCGCCTTATGATTCTATATACCTCTTCCGCGATATCGTTTAACTCTGAGAGTTGGATGTCCTATGTTTATACCAATATCCAGCTTTTTCCAGGAAACTGCGGGCTAAATGTCAAGATTCCGAGAATGAGCGGCTTCCTATACAGATTGGCCTGCTTGCTAATTATAACGTCAGTCGTATGTACAGGGTTCGCTTATGCTGAGAGCTGGGAATTTCAACCAGCGGAATTTAAAGGGGGATACGCAAAATGGGAGCAAAGGATTAAATTTCCAAAAAGCAAAATAGAGGATGTCGTAGTAGTAAGGAATGCTGCATATGTATCAAAAAACGGATCTGCAAAGCTTTACGTATATGTTGATTCTTCAGATAACGTGATAAGTAGGCGTTTTGAAAGGGCGGTTCAAAGAGGTCTTAGAAAGCTTAAATTTGTTCCAGCAAGAGTTAACGGTGAAAAGAAACGAGTCTGGCTAAGATTTTCTGTTATCTTTGATCGCTCTTCGGGAAAGGAAGTAATCAAAATCATCCCTAATTCACTGTACGATATTGATGCGCATGGCATCAGTTATTTTGCACCGCAGAGGTACAATACTCCGAGATTCCCAAGAGCATGCAGAGCAAATTCTTTTTTATGGATTGCCGCAAAAATTGACAATAAAGGTAGGGCGATAAAAGCGTCCTTTGTATCTGGGAGGGCTTCGGAAGAATGTAAGAGACAGGCTGTCGATAATATATTAAATAGCAGTTACATACCCGCTCGACAGAATGGAGAGTATGTTACCGGAACTTACGCTGAACTATACGATTGCAGGTAGTGAAAATTTGTAGTTTGATCTTACGGTTTTTTCGGTGTCAGTGACGTGGTCCAATACCGCCAGTTGTACAACACAATTTATTGGAACGAAATCGACACGAGAAACTGGCAACTCCTGGAGCCGCAGTGGCCGATATGAGAAAAAGGAACTAAACGAGTGATACCAGTGGAATTTATTTTGCTATTACCGCTCATAGCCGCGACTCTCAGCTTGATCTCTTCCTTGTTCTTGTTGATCAAGCTGAAGCATGTGATAGTTCCGGTTGAAAAATTGTGGTGGAGACTGCGGTGGCCGCTTGGTGTGATAACCATTGATAAGAGCTTGTTAACCGAAGAGGGAGTGTCACTACGCTCAAAGGTGGTTCGTCGCCTCTGGTGGTTCGTGAGACTTGGGGCCGCGGGTTTACTTGTAAGTATGCTATATGCAGGATTACAAGCGTATGCGTAATCGAGTTGAAGAGCGTTTCAACTACCGGTTGACCTCGTAGCACAGTAAAGACTCTATAGGATGAACAGTATAATGGCGCACAAGGAAAGTGGATGATTCATTTGTCGTGTAAATCCATATTATGGGAGTTGACCGTCCTCTATAGCTGAGGTCTCCAGCTCCAGTCGGATAAAATTGAATTTTTTGCATGAATTACGATCACGCCACTATAGAAATTCGTAGCCGCAACGTGATATAACTCTACACTTGGAAGGAATTTTGTATCGTCATCAGTGCAAAGGGATTTGGTTACCTTCTTCGGTTTCATCCCATATATTTCAGTTGCATGACATACTTGATATTGCCTATGGGGCGATGAATAAGGTATAGGTGGCTATCGCGCTCACCTGAATCAAGGAGAAGATAAGGAGTCTCATATTGACGAAAATGTATTTTTCCGAAAAATTTACTCGGTAAATGGTGCGTGTTCGAATTCAATGACGAAGGAGTTGGAGATAAGAACAGTTGTGATAATGCCGCGGCCACTGAACGAAGCCCAGAGATCTCAAGGCAATATCCTGTGGAGCTGTTGTTGTGACCGATCGATTGAGTTCGGGTGACCACGAAATCATTGCCGTTTATCACCGGTAGTCAACTTCTACCCGTTAACGAATACGCCGTAGAAGATACTTTAAAAGGAATTAACTGTGAAGAAAACTGTATCAATACTCTTATTTCTAACCGTGTCGTTTCCTGTGCTGGCAGATCCTCTGTTCCAGAATGACAGTATTCTCATATCAAGCAATAGTACTTTATTTGAGTACAGCCCCAATGGGGAGCTAATGACAGAATTGCCCATACCGACAAATGCTTCCAATGAAGTGGCTAGGGACATAACCGTGCTTGAAGATGGTAGACTAGCTGTATTTAACGGTACCTTTTACCCCGAGCTGTCGGTATATGATGGCTCTAGCTGGCAGAGTTATCTGGTCGACGGGTGGAGCACGCCAAATAATGGCTCTTATGGGGGCATAACCAGTATCGGGAACGTCGTTTTTGTAACCGACGGATATACGGGTTCTAGTGGTGAGGCCAAAGGGCTTATTGCGATCAATTTAGAGGATGGGGAAAGTCACCGCTTTATTGATACCGGCGACTATATTGACATAACGCTGGGCAAAGACAGCCTGTTTTATGCGTTGAAAAATACTTATGGTGCCGTTGATGTCATTGACCCGACTACTTTAGAGGTCATACGAAGTGTTGATTTGGGCCACTCCTCTGATTCCCGCGGTGTTACCGCTAACGCTGACGGCATGATTTATATGGTCAGCTGGCAGGGTTATGTTGGGCATTATGATGTAGCTGGAGTTCTTCTAAACACACTATATATCGGTAGCAATCTTCAAGATATTGATATGGATAGCAATGGCAACATCATTGTTGGCGATCGACTCGGCAGGGTTTATTTGACTCACGAAACGCTTTCTACATTCGACGGCATCCAGATCACCAACTCGAACACCTTTGTATCGTTTGCTTCCCCAGTGACAACACCAGAACCTCCAGTTCTTAGTGGAAGCCACAGAAGGAGAGGTCGAAATATTCAAACCACATTGAGCTGGTCAACCGACGCTTCCGGTATTGATGTATATTTCAATGGGCAGTTTGTTGAGAGTATTTCGGGTAAAAATACAGCGGTATACACGCATTTCAAGAAGTTGTCGCAAGTCTTTGTTGTTTGTAATGCTGGAACTACCGACTGTTCTGAGGAATATGTTGCCAATTAGTTGTGCTCACATTTATTCATCTATGCTCCATTGAGCAAAAACTTTTGAGCTGGATAAGAGTTTGACTATTGTTTCACCCATATTTCTCTTCCATTGCATTGACTTGGACTTAGGTGGTCAGCCGTACTCTGAGGGTGGATTCCCTCAGCTTCCTACGGCTGCCCTTGAGCTGGCTGCACCTGGAGGTAATGTCTCTTTCTGGATGTATGAAGGGGTTGAAGATTATTAAAGGCGGAAGGGGAAAATACTGGGATACGCAGCCGCGAAGGCTCGTTTAACGCACTATTATTGTTAAGGGCATACTAATTTCTATGAAATAAATGAATACTTTATTTAGGCGTGGCCAGGAGTTTTCGTTGGGTGGGTTTTCTAGCTTGGCTCATTGCCTATCGCATACTATTGGCTAAGTAGATTTATTGAATTGCAAATGACGAACGGTTCGCTTCTGTCGCAATGACGAAATTCAAATTATGCAGCGGCAAATAAATTCAGCTGTATTTCTTCAATAGCTTGATTCTGATCGATCTGTGGTTGCCAGTTTTTTAATGTCTGAAAACCGTTAGGGATCGGTCCAAACCATTCAAGAACGGTCTCCCGGCCGGGAAAGACGATTCCAGGGTACAAAAAATGTGTTTGCCGACCGGATAAACAGGTTGCGGGGCTGAAGGGCTGTTTTATCGATATAAAGACCTACTGCCACCCACCCGAATTCCCTTGTGTGGATAGCCATCGATATGACATGATCAACCACATCCAATGGGCGTTGAATATATAGCCAGGCAAAGGGGAAATAGATGGCATGACGAAGATAAGCAGGCGTTCGGAATATCTACACGCGATGGTGCAGCCCTCTTCGTTCACAAAGACGTTGGCTGGCGTCAATGAGATGATCGAGAGCCATGCTGATATTCCTTCCGAGACAGACCTATGACCAACAATGATGTTCTTCGCCGACTGCGTTATGTGTTTGATCTGGCCGATACCAAGATCGTGAAGCTGTTTGTTCTGGCTGGCGGAGAGGTGGAGCTCAGTCAGGTTAATCGCTGGTTGAGAAGAGATGATGATGCCTACTATCGTAATTGCCCGGATGTACAGTTGGCCACTTTTTTGAACGGATTTATTATCGCCCGGCGGGGGAGGAAGGATGGCGTGACGCCGCCCGTTGAGAAAAAGCTTAATAATAATCTGGTTCTGCGTAAGTTGAAGATTGCACTGGATTTTAAAAGCGATGATATTCTGGCGACGCTAAAGCTGTCGGGGCTGGAGATTAGCGAGCACGAATTGAGTGCTTTTTTTCGAAAGCCGGGGCATAAGCACTACCGGGAGTGCAAGGATCAGGTGCTGCGCAATTTCCTGGAGGGTTTGAGGATTCGGTATCGTCCCTGATGCTTTGTCGTACTCTCGTCTGCGCATTAATCCGTTCGAATTGACACCTCGTCTCAGTGGATTCAATTTTTGAGTTGGGATGTCAATCCAGCGACTTCTCCATTTGTCTGTGGACAATGCCCGCTTCGAGAAACTCTTCTCCCACACAGTGGTAGCCAAGTTTTTCGTAAAACCCGACGGCACTTTTTTGGGCGTGAAACCAGACTTTATCCAGGCCGGCATCGTCGGCCGCTTGCTCCAGGGCTTGCATAACTTTGCGGCCCAAACCCAGGTGGCGCGCATTGGCCTGCACGGCAACCCGGCCCACCTTGCCACCTTTTTCCAAGTCAATGCGGCCGCAGGCGATGGGCTCATCTTTGTCGGTGATCAGCACTTGTACGCAGTGAGGGTCGCGGTCGTCGAATTCAAGGGATTCGGGCACGCCCTGTTCCTGGGTAAATACCCGCTGGCGGATGGCGGCCAGCTGTTGGTAGTGCGAGTCGACGGTGACGATTTCGACTTTCAAAGGCGGCGCTCCTTTTACGTCGGGCGCTTCTCGCGCAGGAGGTTTTTGGGCCATAGGCCGAGCACGGTAATAACGCCGGAGAAGATGATCACCACACCGGCGTATTGCAGGGCAGTGGCTTCTTCGCCCAGTACGATCACGGCCAACAACAAGGCCATACCAGGAACCATAGCACCGAATACCGCACCCCGCGATGGCCCGAGCATGGCCACGGCACGGCTGTAGAAGACCAGCGCCAGTATGGAGGAGAGGATGCCCTGGTAACCAATCTGTGTGGCAATGGTGCCCCAGCTGGCGGTACTGATCCCGGAGTCTGCCATGAGCCAGAAGGCTGGCACGGAAAGCAGCATCGATACGGTGGCCACCAGCGCCGTGGCACGCATGGGTTCGATTTGCCAGTGACGCAGGGAGAGGGTGTAAATGGCCCAGAGCGCGCCCGCCGCGACGAACATCAGGTCGCCTTGCCAGGTGCTTTCACCGGCATGAAAACCGTTGATGGCAACAAGCACCAGCCCGGTGATCACCGCGCCGATGCCCAGGAGTTTGGTGCGATCGAGGGATTCACCGAACAGCCAAAAACCGCCGAGGGTGGTACAAAGCAGCATGGTGCTGGGCGTGATCATGCCGAAGTGGCTGGCACTGGAGTATTGCAGACCGCCGGTGGACATCAACATGTATGGCAGACCGGCGCCGCAGACGAGCAGGATGATCGCTTTTAAGGGCAGGCCGGCAATGCCGCGCCGCAGCAGAAAGGGCAACAGGATCAAGCCCGATGACGCGTAACGCAGTATCGCAACATCCATGGGGGTGAGTTGCTGCTGCAGGCTGATTTTGGTGATGATCGGGAACGCGGCCCAGATCAACACGGTAATCAGCCCGTAGGTGGTGCCTAGCAGCAGTTGATCATGTTCACCGCTCGATGGGTTCATCCGTCAGTCAGTAATCCCTTTAAGACGCCTTCGTACATATCGGTCAGCAAGTTGAGGTCTTCGGCGTTTACGCATTCATCCACTTTGTGAATGGTGGCGTTCACGGGGCCGAGTTCTACTACCTGGGCGCCGGTGGGAGCAATAAAGCGACCGTCTGAGGTACCGCCGGCAGTGGAGAGTTCGGTTTCGAATCCCGCTGCGTCGGAGATGGCTTTAACGGCGGACTCCACCAAGGGGCCTTCGGAGGTCAGGAATGGGTGGCCGCTCAGGCGCCAGTCGATGTCGTAGTCCAGACCGTGTTTGTCGAGGATGGCCTCGGTGCGGCTGCGCAGTTGTTCTTCGGTCACTTCGGTGGAGAAGCGGAAGTTAAAGATGATCTGCACTTCGCCGGGAATCACGTTGGTGGCGCCAGTGCCGCCATTGATATTGGAAACCTGGAAGCTGGTGGCGGGGAAGAAGTCGTTGCCGTTGTCCCAGTGCTCGGCAGACAGTTCCGCCAGTGCCGGTGCCACCTTGTGGATGGGGTTGTCCGCCAGGTGCGGGTAGGCGACGTGGCCCTGCACACCTTTGACGGTCAGCCAGCAACCGAGTGAGCCGCGACGGCCATTTTTGATGGTGTCGCCGGTTTTGTTGGTGGAGGAGGGTTCGCCCACCACGCACCAGGTGATTTTTTCGTTGCGGGCTTCCAGCCATTCCACCACTTTGACGGTGCCGTTGATGGCGGGGCCTTCTTCGTCGCTGGTGATCAGAAAGGCGATGCGGCCTTTATGGTCGGGGTTTTCGGCGACGAAGCGTTCGCAGGCGACGACCATGGCCGCCAGGCTGCCTTTCATGTCGGCGGCGCCACGACCGTGCAACATGCCGTCGCGCACAATGGCGCTAAAGGGCGGTATCTGCCATTTGTCTTCCGGTCCGGTGGGTACCACGTCGGTGTGGCCGGCAAAACACAGGATCGGGCCCTCGTCACCGCGCACGGCCCAAAGGTTGTCGACGTCGTCGAAGCGCAGGTGGTCGACGTGAAAGCCGATGGCCATCAGACGCTCTGCCATCAGGTGTTGGCAGCCCTCATCCAGGGGCGTGACGGAGGGGCGGCGAATCAGGTCGCAGGCCAGTTCGAGGGTAGGGGTCATGCTGGTCATGGGGCACCGGGGGTGATTGCAGAAAGCGCGGCATTTTAGCGCAATCGCATCGGTGTCGATAGGGCCGGGGACTTATGTCGTGTGTAGGGTGGGGCTCAGGGCTGTTTGCGGAATTCCCGCGGTGTCTGTCCAAACCAGCGGCGGAACACACGGCTGAAGTTGCTGGCATCGCGAAAGCCCAGGCGAAAGGCGATGTCAGTAATGTTGAGGTCGGTTTCACCCACCAGTTGTTTAGCCATGTTTTGGCGTACGTCGTTAACCAGGTCGCTGAAGCTGCTGTCTTCGTCCACCAAGTGGCGCTGCAGGGTGCGGCCGCTGATGTGCATCTGCTCGGCGACTTTGGCCAGGGAGGGTTCACCGTGGGTCATGGCGCGGGCGATTTCCCGTTTCACCTGCTCCTGAAACCCCGTGCTTCGGAGGCGTTCCATATAGTCCTGCAGGACCTGTTGCAGCGCTTGTTCCAAGGCGGGGTTGGCGGTCTCCTGGGGCGTATGGAGCGGGCGCTCGGTGGAGAAGTGCACGCGTGTGGCCTTTTGTTCGAAGCTCACGGGGGCGCCCAGCAAGCGTTCGAATTCGTCGGCGGCCTGGGGTTCGGGTCTGAACAGGTCGATGGCGGTGATGGTCACGCCCAGGTGTTTCAGGTTGCGCAGATTGGCAATCAGACAGGCGACGCTGGCGTCTCCGGCCTCGAAGGCCGCCATGCGAGGGTCAGCGGTTTGCAGACTGATGGTGAAGTCCTGCTCGGCATTTTTGTGCAGTTCGATTTTGAGCCCGGTGCTGAGTACGGGCAAGTAGCGGGAGAATTGGTTCCAACCCATTTCGGCGGTGGGGGCCGACAGGGTCAGGGTCTGCATGGCGAACATTGACGAGGGGTCGACGTGATCCGGTGTTCTTAACCCCAGGGCTTCGTCGCCGGTGGCGTCTATCGCCAGCCGCCACAATTTGGTCATGGAAGCGACAGGTACCCGGGCTTCCGGATCGGTCAGGGCGGCGTTGTCGATGCCGGCCTGTTGCAGCAGGGGGTGGGGGTCTACGCCGGCGGCGCTGATGGTGCGAACCACGGCCAGAGCCCAGCCAGACAGACTGGTGGGCTCGGGGGCACGGGTTCGCTTACGGCTCATGGAACGAATCAGTTGTTCGCGTGCAGCTCTTCGTTCAGGGCGATGGCACTTTTGTTGGTTTTGCACTCAACGCGGCCATTGAGGGTGTTGCGGCGGAACAACAGGTCGGATTTGCCGGCCAGGTCGCGTGCTTTAACGTTTTCAACCAGTTCACCCTGGTCGTCCAGAACGGCTACTTTGGAGCCGGCGGTGATGTACAGGCCAGCTTCTACAGTGCAGCGGTCACCCAGAGGAATACCGATACCGGCGTTGGCGCCCAGCAGGCATTCGTCGCCGACGGAGATAACGATGTTGCCGCCACCGGAGAGGGTGCCCATGGTGGAGCAGCCGCCACCCAGGTCGGAGCCCTTACCAACGAAGACGCCAGCGGAGATGCGGCCTTCGATCATGCCGGGACCTTCGGTGCCAGCGTTAAAGTTGACGAAGCCTTCGTGCATGATGGTGGTGCCTTCGCCTATGTAGGCGCCCAGGCGCACGCGGGCGGTGTGGGCAATACGTACGCCGGCAGGTACCACGTAGTTGGTCATTTTGGGGAATTTGTCGACGCAGTCGACATCCAGCAGCTCGCCGTTGAGGCGGGCTTGCAGCTGGCGCTCGGGCAGTTCGGCCAGGTCGATGGCGCCCTGGTTGGTCCAGGCGACGTTGGGCAGTGTGCCGAACAGGCCGTCCAGGACGGTGCCGTGTGGCTTGACCAGGCGGTGTGAGATCAGGTGCAGTTTCAGGTAGCCCTCGGGGACGGAGGAGGGGGCGGCGTCTTCGGCCAGCAGGGTGGCGACCAGGGGGCGTTTGCTGTGCTGGAAGGATTTGGCAACGGCGGCTTGTTCGGGGCTGCCGGCGGCTTCCAGGGCTTCGGCCAGGGGGCCCAGTTTGGAGGTGTCTAGGGCGATGGCCTGGCTGCCGCCTTCGTAGTTAAGTACGCTGGCCACGGCAGAGGCGACTTCTTCGGAGGGGTTGAGCAGGGGCTGGGGGTAGAAGACTTCCAGCCATTCGCCTTTGGCGTTGTTGGTGCCGACGCCGAGGCCCAGGGAGTAAAGTTTGGTCATGGTGTGGTTTCCCGTTTTAAGTCTGGTGTTTAAATCACGATTGTTTGGATCACTGCTGTGTATATCGCCGAGCCGCTTCAGGCAAAGCGTTGTTCATAATCGGCAGCTTTGAAGCCTACCGAGAGGTCGCCGCTGTTGTTGAGCAGTGGCCTTTTGATCAGGGTTGGCTGATCGAGGATGATGTCGATGATGCTGGTGTCGTTGAGGCTGTTTTTGGTGGCGTCGTCGAGGCCCTTCCAGGTGGTGCTGCGTTTGTTGACCAGGGTTTCCCAACCCAGGGCGTTGACCCAGTCGATCACTTGTTGGCGCTCAATTCCGTCTTTGCGGAAGTCGTGAAAGGTGTAGTCGACACCTTGTTGTTCGAGCCATTTGCGGGCTTTTTTGACGGTGTCGCAGTTGCTGATGCCGTAGAGTGTGGTCATGGGTGGCCCTTGGGTTTTTTGGAGGTCGCAGAGGATATCAAAATTCTTGGGTGGCGTGGAGTATGGGGAGGTTGATTCTAGGTACCAGCTTGGGCTTATGAGTGTTGTTCCTGGGAATGGAGGGTTGGGTACCACGCAGGGTAGGGGTCAGATCTCGGGAGTTTTGTTCCCGGGGCTTCAGGCTTGGGTGCCTCAACGGGCGGCCGGGTGTCCGTTTGAGGAGCGCGCGGCCGGCCCTCCAGGCTGCCTTCAGTCCCCAGGGAGCCAAGCAAAAAGCGCTTGTCTCCCTGGCTCCTTCAGCGGCCGCTTAAATGCTCCTCAAACGAACACCCGGCCACCCCTTAGTCTGTGGTATGCCGAGTGGGTCTCACTGAACTTTAATTGGATAGGTAGCTAGAAAACCAGCGTAGGGGTCAGATCTAGGGAGTTTTGTTCCAGGGGCCTGAGGGCTGGGTGCTACAACGAACACCTGGCAACCCTATAGTCTGTGGTGGGCCGAGTGGGTCTCACTGAACTTTAATTTGGAAGTTTGGTGGAGGTTCCGGCCTATGGTTTGTGCACTTTCTTGGGGTGTTTTCTGGCGGGATAGCAGGTTGTGCAAATCTCGCAGACTGTGCCGTCGCAGCCTCTGGCGGTGCAGTATTCCCGGCCGTAGAAAATGATCTGCAGGTGCAGTTTGTTCCAGCTTTCTGCGGGGAACAGGCGTTTGAGGTCTTTTTCGGTTTGTTGGACGTTTTTGCCGTTGGTCAGGCCCCAGCGTTGGGCCAGGCGGTGGATGTGGGTGTCTACCGGGAAGGCGGGCTGACCAAAGGCCTGGGCCATGACCACGCCGGCGGTTTTGTGGCCGACGCCGGGCAGTTTTTCCAGGGCTTCCATGTCGGCGGGGACTTCGCCGTTGTGTTGTTCTACCAGCATTTTGGAGAGTACAGAGATGGCCTTGGATTTTTGTGGCGACAGGCCGCAGGGGCGGATGATGGCTTTGATGTCTTCGACGCTTTGTTCCGCCATGTCGAAGGGGTTGTCCGCCAGTTGCCACAGGCTTGGGGTGACTTGGTTAACCCGTTCGTCGGTGCATTGGGCAGACAGCAGCACGGCAACCAGCAAGGTGTAGGGATCTTTGTGGTCGAGCGGAATGGGAGGCTCGGGGTAGAGTTGTTGCAGTCGTCGGTGGACGTATTCGACCCGCTCGGCCTTGAGCATGTTTTTTGCGGTCATGGTGCGTTATTCCCCAAAACGTAGGTTGGATTAGATGCGGAGCATCGTAATCCAACATGTGAGCCGTGTTCTACTTTCAACCCAGTCGTTTTAACCCTTTTGCAGGAAGTGCCGCAGTCGCTGTGCCGCTTCCACGCATTCGTCCACGGTGGCGACCAGTGCCATACGAACGTGGTTTTCTCCCGGGTTGATGCCTTCTGCTTCGCGGCCGATGTAGCGGCCGGGCAGTACGGTAATGTGTTGTTCGGCAAACAGGCGTTGGGCGAAGTCGAGGTCGCTGATGGCGGTTTTGGGCCAGAGGTAGAAGCTGGCGTCGGGGCGTTGTACGTCGATCAGGCCATCGAGTTCTGCCAGTACCGCGTCGAATTTGGTGCGGTATGCGTCGCGGTTGGCTTTGACATGGGCTTCGTCGTTCCAGGCGGCGATGGAGGCCAGCTGGGTGGTGACCGGCATGGAGCAGCCGTGGTAGGTACGGTACAGCAGGAAGCGGCTGAGGATGTCGCCATCACCAGCGACAAAGCCGGAGCGCAGCCCTGGCAGGTTGGAGCGCTTGGACAGGGAGTGGAACACAACGCAGCGGCGGTAGTCGTCGCGGCCCAGTTCGGCGCAGGCCTGCAGCAGTCCCACAGGAGGGTTGTCTTCGTCAAAGTAGAGTTCGGAGTAGCATTCGTCGCTGGCGATCACGAAGTCATGCTCGTCGGCCAGGGCGATGAGTTTTTTCAAGGTGGCGGTGTCGATCACGGAGCCGGTGGGATTGCCCGGTGAGCACAGAAACAGCAGTTGACAGCGTTGCCAGACGTCAGCCGGTACGGCGTCGAAGTCGGGGATATAGTTGTTGTCACGGGTGCAGTTCAGGAAGTGGGGTTCGGCTCCGGCCAGAAATGCAGCGCCTTCGTAGATCTGGTAGAAGGGGTTGGGGCTGATCACCAGCGGGTTCTTTGTGCGATCAACGACTGCCTGTGCAAAGGCAAACAGGGCTTCGCGGGTGCCGTTGACAGGCAGAACGTTGCGCTCGCTATCGAGACTGCCTTCGTTGAGTTTAAAGCGGCGTGTGGTCCAATCGGCGATGGTCTGGCGCAGCTCGGGCATACCTTTGGTGGTGGGGTAGTTGGCCACGCGATGGAGGTTGTCAGCGACTGTTTGCAGAACAAAGGCCGGTGGCTCATGACGCGGTTCGCCGATAGACAGGGCGATGTGCTCCAGCTCGGTGGGCGCCTGTACCTGAGCCTTTAGGGCGTTGAGTTTTTCGAACGGGTATGGCTGCAGTCGATCCAGATCCGGGTTCATAATGGCTTCCTGGTCAATAGAATTTGTCTTGGTTTTTCAATGGTTGGCTTAAGCCTGCCCCAGGTCTTCTACTTGGCGATCCAGCTCGCGGCAAAGTTCCTGCTGCAGTTGTTCACACAGCTCCGGGTCGCTGAGGGGGTGGCCGTCTTCGTTGGTAATGTAGAAGATGTCCTCCACCCGCTCACCCAGTGTGGCGATCTTGGCGTTGTCGATCTGCAGGTTGAACTGCAGAAAGATGCGCGCGATCAATGCCAGCAGTCCGGGACGGTCGGGGCTTATGACTTCCAGCACGGTGGTGTTGCCGTGGATGTCGTTGCTGAGACTGGTACGGGTGGGAATGGCAAAGTTCTTGAGTACCCGTGGCGTGCGGCGGCTGATGATGTCGCGGTAGTCGTCCACCAGGGCCAGTTCTTCGGCCAGCGCCTTTTTGATGCGTTCTACTTTTTGCGGGTCGTTACCGATGGGCAGGTTGTCTTCATCGAGTACGTAGAAGGTGTCGATGGTGTAACCGCCTCGTTCGGTGTTGTAGATACGCGCATCTTGAATGGACAGCCGCAGGTGATCCAGAGCGGAGGCGACGGCGGCAAAGACGTTGCTGCGGTCTTTGGTGCGAATAAAGATTTCAGTGGCGCCTTCGTTGCGGCGGCTGGTGGTCTCACGCACCAGAATCAGGTCATCCTGGCTGTGGTGCTGGATGATGGCTTCGCTCTGCCAGGTGATGTCTCTCGCGCTTTCGCGCAGGAAGTAGTCGTCACCCAGGTAACCCCACAGTTTCTGTACCGACGCCTTTTCAAAGCCTTTTTCCAGCAGTAGTTGCATGGCGGCTTCCTGGGTTTCTTCGATCAGGTCGTGGCGGTCCACCGGGTTTTCCAGACCGCGGCGCAGGGCGCGTTTGGTTTCGTTGTAGAGCTGGCGCATGAGGCTGGCGCGCCAGGTGGTCCACAGGGTGGGGTTGGTGGCGTTGATGTCCGCTACGGTCAGCACGTAGAGGTAATCCAGGTGCGGCTGGTCGCCCATGGCGACGGCGAATTCGTGGATCACGTCCGGGTCTGACAGGTCACGTTTTTGCGAGACCTGGGACATCAGCAGGTGGTTTTTGACCAGCCAGCTGACCATATTGGCTTCGTGTTTTTTCAGACCGTGACGAATGCAGAAGTCGTAGGCATCCACGGCGCCCAGCTCAGAGTGGTCGCCACCGCGACCCTTGGCGATGTCGTGGTAGAGGCCAGCGATGTAGAGCAGTTCCGGTTTGTTGAGCTGATTGATGATTTCGTGGGCGACCGAGAATTTTTCTTTGGCCTCGGGCAAGCGCAAAAGGCGCATGTTTTTCACCACCCAGAGGGTATGGGCATCCACCGTGTAAATATGAAACAGGTCGTGCTGCATCTGGCCGATGATCTGGCCGAATTCCGGCAGGTAGCGGCCGAGGATGTTGTAGCGCTTCATACGCCGCAGCTGGGTGACCAGGGTGTTGTCGCTCTTGAGCAGTTCGAGAAACAGAGCGGTGTTGCGTGAGTCGTTGCGAAAGTTGTCGTCGATCAGGTTGCGGTGTTCGCGCAACAGGCGGATGGTTTCCGGTCTGACACCAACAATCTTGTGGTCGTGCCCCATCAGTACAAAGATTTCCAGCAGCGCCGAGGGATCTTCGAGAAAGACGTCCGGATGGGTGACTTCAATATAGTTGTCACGCAGCTGGAAGCGCTCGTTCAGCGGTGTGATCGTGGCGTTGCCGTTGCGGTTAAGTACGGCTTCGTCCAGAAAATGCAGCAGTACGTCGTTCAGCTCACGCAGAGATAGCACGACCCGGTAGTACTTATGCATAAACTGCTCAACAGCCAGGCTGCTGTCGGTGTCTTTGTAACCGAATTCGGCAGCTAACTGGCGTTGGAAGTCGAACAGCAGTCGTTCTTCGGCTCGCCCGGCTAATTTGTGCAGACCGTACCGTACTTTCCAGAGAAATTCCTCGCCCGATAACAGTAGGGCAAACTCTTCTTCTGTAAAAAAGTCTTTGCCCGCCAGTTGGCGCAGTGTGCGCACGCCGTAATAGCGTTTGGCCACCCAGCCGATGGTTTGAATGTCGCGCAGGCCGCCCGGCGCGTTTTTGATGTTGGGCTCAAGGTTGTATTCGGTGTTGTTATGCTTGTGGTGGCGTGCGTCCTGTTCGTCGTACTTGGCTTTAAAGAACTGGTCCGCGGGCCACAGGTTATCCGGCTGGGTCAGTTGCTGCAGTTGCAGACAGAGCTGTTTATTGCCCACCACGGTGCGGCATTCCATGACGTTGGTCGCCACGGTGATGTCTTCCCGGGCGATGTCGACGCACTGGTCGATGGTGCGCACACTGTGGCCGATGTCGAGGCCAATATCCCACAGCAGCATCAGCAGGCTTTGAGCGCTTTCCAGATCTGACGCCACTTCTTCTTGCATCAACAACAACAGGTCGATATCCGAGCGCGGGTGGAGTTCGCCGCGCCCGTAGCCACCCACCGCAATCAGGCAGACCTTATCGCTCCACTCAAACTGGTGCCAGGCGTAGTGGAGGATGCAGTCGATAAACAGGGCCCGCTCATAGATCAGACTGCGGATCTCCTCCCCTTCGGCGAATCGGGTGTCGAACTGCACGTTGGCGGCGTTGAGCGCATCTTTAAAGATGGGGATCAGTTTGCCGTCGGCTTGGCCGAGGCTGCGGCGAAAGCGCGATTGGTCAAAGAAGAACAGAGGGCGCTCAAAATAGGGGATGTTCATACTGAGGTCTTTATCACCAAAGGGGGCCGGACGGGGTTGGGCGGTTGCTGTTCGGAGCCTGCTGCTCGAAGTCTGGACGCGCTCCCCGTTTGCTGGAGGAGCGCAATCTGGTCAATGGGGCTGTACTTAGAAAGGCTCATCGGGGCGCTTGGTGAGAACGTCCACACCATCAGCGGTCACGGCCAGGGTGTGTTCCCATTGGGCAGACAGGCGCTTGTCACGGGTTTCTACCGTCCAGCCGTCTTTGAGCAGCTTGGTGCCTGCCTTGCCGGCGTTAATCATAGGCTCGATCGTAAAGGTCATGCCCTCCTTGAGCTCCATGCCGGTATTGGGCTTGCCGTAGTGAACCACCTGAGGGTCTTCGTGGAAGACATCACCAATGCCGTGGCCGCAGTACTCCCGTACCACCGAGTAGTAGTTGCCTTCGGCGTGCTGCTGGATGATGTGACCGATATCACCAAGACGGGTGCCCGGGCGGACAATCTCGATGGCTTTGTACAGGCATTCCTGGGTGATCTTGATCAGGCGCTCGGCGTGAGGGGCCGCCTTGCCGACGGTGTACATCTTGCTGGTATCCCCAAACCAGCCATCGTTGGTGACGGTGACGTCGATATTGACGATATCACCGCTCTTGAGCACTTTCTTTTCCGAGGGGATGCCGTGACAGACCACCTGATTGACCGAGGTACAGATGGACTTGGGGAAGCCCTTGTAGTTCAGGCAGGAGGGAATCGCCTTTTGTACGTTGACGATGTGCTCGTGGCAGATTCGGTCCAGTTCGGCGGTGGTGACGCCGGGGACCACATATTCCCCGATCAGATCCAGGACTTCTGCCGCCATTTGGCCGGCGACACGCATTTTTTCGATCTGCTCAGGGGTTTTGATGCTGACTTTCATAGGATTCGACGTAAGTTGTCCTTGTTGGTGGTCGCCAGGGTTCCATTTTTTACCTTGCATTACGCGACCGGGCTGGTTAAAGCCGCCTATTGTAAACCAAGCGTTTATTGTTCCATAGAACTACATGGAACTCGACACAGCTTTGCTATCATGGTATAAAGCGCGCCCTGATTTGTAGGTCGTCCCCTGTGTGGGCCTCAGATCGGGGAAACCAAACTTAATTTATTGAAATAGTCACACATATACCGGCACGTCTGTCTGGGTGCCCAAAGGAACTCGCGGCTTACTTAAAAGCTATGGTTCCTGCCGGGTTGATAGATGGGGTATATGGAGGCCTAACCCAAGGAAACTATCCTATGCCAAACGTAAGCATGCGCGATATGCTGCAAGCCGGTGTCCACTTTGGCCACCAGACCCGTTACTGGAACCCTAAAATGGACCAGTACATTTTCGGTGCCCGCAACAAGATTCATATCATCAACCTGGAGCACACTGTTCCTGCCTTCAACGAAGCTCTGCAGATCATCCAGCAGATGGCCTCCCAGAAGAAGAAGGTTCTGTTCGTTGGTACCAAGCGCGCCGCTTCCAAGATCATCAAAGAGCAGGCCGAACGTGCTGGCCAGCCTTTCGTCAGCCACCGCTGGTTGGGCGGTATGCTCACCAACTACAAGACCATCCGCGCTTCCATCCGTCGCTACCGCGACCTGGAAACTCAAGAGACCGATGGTACTTTTGACAAGCTGACCAAAAAAGAAGCCCTGATGCGTACCCGCATGAAGGACAAGCTGGAGCTGTCCATCGGTGGTATCAAGGACATGGGCGGTCTGCCTGACGCTCTGTTCGTTATCGACGTTGAGCACGAGCGCATCGCCATTCAGGAAGCCAACAAGCTGGGTATCCCTGTGATCGGTATCGTGGATACCAACAGCAACCCCGACGGCATCGACTACGTGATTCCTGGCAACGACGACGCCATCCGCGCCGTTAAGCTGTACGTCACTGCTGTGGCCGATGCTTGCCTGGAAGGTGCTGCCAACTCTCAGGCGGCTCCCAAGGCTGACGAGTTTGTAGAAGTAAGCGAAGACGAAGCTGCAGCCAAGTAAGTTGCATTTTTGTCATATTGTCCGGTCATAGTCTGGCCGGGCAAGAAGAAAGGGGCCCTGGCCCCTTTTTTGAATTTAAACTGTCTATACAGAATTTAAGAGGATATTGTCATGGCAGCTGTTTCTGCTTCTATGGTTAAAGAACTGCGCGAGCGCACCGGCCTCGGCATGATGGAGTGCAAAAAAGCACTGAAAGAAGCTGACGGTGACATCAACGTTGCCATCGAGAACCTGCGTAAGGCCTCTGGCCTTAAGGCGGAGAAGAAAGCCGGCCGTACTGCCGCTGAGGGTGTTGTGGCCGTTAAGGTTGCTGACGACAGCTCCTA
Organism: Pseudomaricurvus alkylphenolicus; assembly: GCF_011683955.1. Classification (GTDB taxonomy): domain Bacteria; phylum Pseudomonadota; class Gammaproteobacteria; order Pseudomonadales; family Cellvibrionaceae; genus Pseudomaricurvus; species Pseudomaricurvus alkylphenolicus. The sequence goes on along the minus strand of NZ_JAAQPI010000003.1, from coordinate 192,262 downwards.
CGCCGTGCTGGTTGAGGTTAACTCCGAGACTGACTTCGCCGCTCGCGACGAAAACTTCCTGGGCTTTGTGAACACCGTGGTTGAGAAGGCGTTCGAAGCCAAGAACGGTGACGTTGAAGCTCTGATGGCCGCTGGTCTGGAAGATACCCGCCAGGCTCTGGTTCAGAAGATTGGTGAGAACATCGGCGTTCGTCGTATCGAAGTTCTGGAAGGCGGTGTTCTGGGTGCTTATGTTCACTCCAACAACCGCATCGCTGTTCTGGCTCAGCTGGATGGTGGTACCACTGAAGTGGCCAAAGACGTTGCTATGCACGTTGCCGCGGTTAACCCTCGCGTGATCAATCCAGACGACATGCCTGAGGAAGAGCTGAACAAAGAGAAGGAAATCATCAAGGCGCAGCCGGATATGGAAGGCAAGCCTGAGAACATTGTTGAGAAGATGATGGTTGGTCGTATCAACAAGTTCCTGAAGGAAAACAGCCTGACCGAGCAGCCTTTCGTTAAAGATCCGGACGTCACTGTTGGTAAGCTGGCCAAGAACGCCGACGCTACCATCAGCAACTTCGTTCGCTTCGAAGTGGGCGAAGGTATCGAGGTTGAAGAGGCTGACTTCGCTGCTGAAGTTGCCGCTCAGGTTGAAGCTGCCAACAAGTAAGCTTCGGCGTCTGCAAGCAGACGTTGCTGAGAAACTGATCAAACTGCGTCAGCCTTGTTCTGACGGGGTGGATCAAGGAAAGGCGGGGGTCGCGACCTCCGCCTTTTTACTGTTACACTTCACCAAATTTGCCCAACACCCGCCATTCTAGGAGAAACCGATGCCGTCAACCCCCAGCCGGGACAAGAAATACAAGCGTATTTTGCTGAAACTCAGTGGCGAGGAGCTGATGGGCTCCGAGGGCTTTGGGATTGACCCCAAGGTGCTGGATAAAATGGCGCTGGAAATCGGCCAGTTGGTTGGTATTGGCGTACAGGTGGGTTTGGTCATCGGTGGTGGTAATCTGTTTCGAGGTGCTGCTCTCAATGCTGCCGGCCTGGACCGTGTGACCGGCGACCACATGGGTATGCTGGCAACGGTCATGAACGCCCTGGCCATGCGTGATGCTCTGGAGCGCAGCAATATTTCTTCCCGCGTGATGTCCTCGATTCCCATGAGCGGCATTGTCGATCACTATGACCGCCGCAAGGCCATTCGCTTTCTGGAGCAAGGCGAAGTGGTTATTTTTGCCGCCGGTACCGGTAACCCTTTTTTTACCACAGATTCGGCGGCCTGCCTGAGAGGCATTGAGGTCGAGTCCGATATCGTCCTTAAGGCGACCAAGGTGGACGGTGTCTATACGGCTGATCCGATGAAGGATCCGAGCGCCACCCGCTACGAGCGTCTGACCTATGATGAGGTTTTGGACAAGAAATTGGGCGTGATGGACCTGACGGCCATCTGCCTGTGCCGTGAGCACGATATGCCGGTGCGCGTGTTCCGTATGGATAAAACCGGCGCGCTGCTGAACATACTCAAGGGTGAAGATGAAGGCACCCTTATAGAAGAAGAAACCGTAGAGGATTCGCAAGCATGATAGAAGATATCAAAGCCGACGCCGAAGAGCGCATGGCCAAGGCCATCGAAGCTCTGGGCAACAATTTCGCCAAGATTCGCACCGGTCGTGCGCACCCCAGCATCCTGGCCAACGTCACCGTGAATTACTACGGTGCCGACACGCCCCTGACTCAGGTTGCCAACGTCTCTGTACTGGACGCACGTACCCTGTCTGTGAGCCCCTGGGAAAAGCAAATGACCCCGGAAATCGAAAAGGCCATCATGAAGTCTGATCTGGGGCTGAACCCGGTGACCACCGGTGATCTGATGCGTATTCCCATGCCACCTCTGACCGAAGAAACCCGTAAAGGTTACATCAAGCAGGCCAGGGCAGAAGCTGAGAACGCGCGTGTTTCCATCCGCAATGTGCGCCGCGATGTGCTGTCAGACGTCAAAGAGCTGCTGAAGGAAAAAGAGATCAGTGAAGACGACGATCGTCGCGCCCAGGGTGATATCCAGAAGATCACCGACAAGTTTGTGGCCCAGGTCGACGCCGCCCTGGCCACCAAAGAAAAGGATCTGATGGAGATCTGATTCTGTCGCCCCGGTCGCCTCTCTGACCAGCGGCGGCCGGGCTCTTCCGCTCTCTTCCGGCTGTGTTTTCGCCGAGTCTTGATAAATCTCGCCTGCAGGGTAGGATGTGAGCCCTTTGTCCGATAATTATTTCAATAGCCCGGGGGCAGGAGACAACTCGTGAGTGGTCAAGGTTTACGCCACATCGCCATCATCATGGATGGGAATAATCGCTGGGCCAAACAGCGGAAAAAACCGGGCCACCTGGGCCATAAGGCCGGTGTGGAGGCCATCCGTGAGGTGATGGAGGCCTGCCAGCGCCACGGGGTGGAAGTACTTACCCTGTTCGCCTTCAGTTCTGAGAATTGGCAGCGCCCCCCCAGGGAAGTCGAAGCCCTGATGACTCTGTTCCTGACCTATCTTAAACGCGAAGCCAAAAAGCTGAATCAAAACGGCGTGCGCCTGCGGGTGATCGGCCGGCGAGACCGCTTTAGCGACAAGATCTGCCGGGCCATTGATGAAGCCGAAGCCCTGGCTGCAGAAGGCGATACTACCCTGGTGATAGCCGCCGACTACGGCGGTCAATGGGATATGGCCAATGCCGCCAGACGGGTTGCCGAGAAGGTTGCCAGTGGGCAAATAGGGCCGGACGCGGTTGACGAGGCGTTGATTCAGCAGCATATCTGCCTGGGTGATCTGCCCGCGCCTGATCTCCTGATTCGTACCGGCGGTGACCACCGCATCAGCAATTTCCTGTTGTGGCAGGCCGCCTATACCGAACTCTATTTCTGTGAAGACTACTGGCCGGACTTTAACGCCGCTGCCTTGGATCGGGCGGTGGAGGATTTCCACTGCCGCCAGCGCCGTTTCGGCAAAACCTCTGAGCAGGTGGAGCAGGCCAATGCCTTGGGGGAACAGGGTGCTTAAACAACGGATTATTACAGCGATTGTACTGGCGGCGCTGCTGCTGGGGGCCCTGTTTTCCCTCAGCGCCCAGGGTTTTGCCCTCGCCATTGCCCTGGTGGTGGTCATTGCCAGTTGGGAGTGGGCCAATCTGGCGGGGTTCACGGCCCAGTGGCAGCGCTTGTTGTACGCTGGAATCATGGCCCTTGCTGTGGCCGCCAGTGCCGGCCTGACCGGATTCATAGAAACCGGTCAGCTGCACCAGGACAATACCCGCACCATACTGTTGGCGGGCTGTACCTGGTGGGCCGTAGCGCTGCTGTGGGTGCAGGGGTATCCCGCCAGCTCGGTGTTGTGGGGCCACCTGCTGCTCAAGGCCCTGATGGGCTTCCTGGTATTGGTGCCGGCCTGGCTCGCCATGGTTTACCTGAGGGCACAAAATTACGGTGAATGGCTGATTCTGCTGGTGGTATTGATTGTTGCTGCGGCAGACATTGGGGCGTACTTCAGTGGCAAGGCCTTTGGTCGCCACAAGCTGGCGCCGGATGTCAGCCCCGGTAAATCCTGGGAGGGTTTCTGGGGTGGTTTTGCCAGTTGCCTGTTATTGGCGCTGATTGTCGGTTACGGCTTTGGCGGTGGCTGGATTACGCTCCTGTTAATTGCACCGGCGGCCCTGGCGTCTGTGCTGGGCGACTTGCTGGAGAGCATGGTCAAGCGCCAGCGGGGCATCAAAGACAGCAGCCAGCTTCTGCCTGGTCACGGTGGCGTGCTTGATCGAGTTGACAGCATCACCGCCGCCGCTCCCTTTTTCGCACTCGCTGTACTGCTCAGCGGCTGGAAGTTCTAGTCAACTGACTCCATAAACGCTCCGGATTCACATCATGATTCAGACCCTTACCGTACTTGGCTCCACCGGTTCTATTGGTGTCAGTACTTTAGATGTGGTGGCCCGCCACCCGGATCGCTATCAGGTGCATGCCCTGACGGCCAACTCCCAGGTGGACAAGCTGTTGCAGCAGTGTCTGGAGGTTAAGCCCCGTTTTGCGGTTATGCGGGACGAAGATGCCGCCTCTCAGCTGGAACGAAGACTGCGTCAGCAGGGGAGTGACACCCACGTACTGGCGGGCGAATCCGGGTTGGTCGAAGTCTCCGGGGCTGCGGAAGTGGATATTCTGATGGCGGCCATCGTAGGCGCCGCCGGTCTGGAACCCACTCTGGCAGGGGTGAAGGCGGGCAAGAAGGTGTTGCTGGCGAACAAGGAATCACTGGTTATGGCCGGAGACTTGTTTATGCAGGCGGTGGCGGACAATGGCGCCACCCTGCTGCCCATTGACAGTGAACACAACGCGATCTTCCAGTGTATGCCATCGAGCTACCGGGGTATCGAAGCCTCCGGTATCCGGCGGATACTGCTGACCGGCTCCGGCGGCCCGTTTCGCCAGGCGGCGCTGGACAGCCTGGATGCCGTGACGCCCGATCAGGCCTGCGCCCACCCCAATTGGTCCATGGGCCGCAAGATTTCCGTGGACTCAGCCACCATGATGAATAAAGGGCTGGAATACATCGAGGCCTGTTGGCTGTTTGATGCCAGGCCTGAGCAAATTGAGGTGGTGGTCCATCCCCAGAGCGTGATTCATTCCATGGTGGAATACGCCGATGGTTCGGTGCTGGCCCAGATGGGCAATCCGGACATGCGTACACCGATTGCCCACGCGCTGGCCTGGCCGGAGCGCATAGAATCCGGGGTGGCTAGTCTGGACTTTATCGCCACCTCGCGCCTGGATTTCGAGGCTCCCTGCGAACAGCGCTTCCCGTGTCTGCGATTGGCCCGCGAGGCGATTCAGGGCGCCGGCGCGTCTCCGGCGGTACTCAATGCCGCCAATGAAGTGGCGGTGGCGGCATTCCTGGACGAGCAAATTCCCTTTACCGCTATTCCCAAGGTGATCGAACAGGTGCTGGAAAACGCCTCTGCCCGTGAACCCATCAGCCTCGATGTGGTCAAAGACGCCGATCAGGAAGCGAGGGATCTGGCGCGGGAGCGTCTGGCGCGTTTTTGACGATAGCTTCTGGCGATAGTTTCTGACAACTGTTTTTGACAATAAGAGCGCAGGGAAACTCCTTTCCCTGCCGCACGGGCCGGGCTAGACTGGCAGTTTGGTGTAGCGAGAGGTTGTTTCAACGTGGACAGCATTTTTACCGTTTTGTGGTTCCTGGTGGCACTGGGTGTGTTGGTCACCTTCCACGAATTCGGCCACTTCTATGTAGCCCGTCGCTGTGGCGTCAAAGTGCTGCGCTTTTCCGTGGGTTTTGGCAAGCCGCTGTATTCCTGGCGTGACCGTTCCGGCACCGAATATGTGGTGGCCGGCATCCCTCTTGGCGGCTACGTAAAGATGCTGGACGAGCGCGAAGGGCAGGTGCCCGACGAGCTGCGGGAGCAGGCTTTTAACCGCAAGAGCGTGTGGCAGCGCATTGCCATTGTAGCGGCGGGCCCGGTTGCCAACTTTATTCTGGCGGTGTTGCTGTTCTGGGCCATGTTGCTGCCGGGTACCACGGATGTGGCGCCCGTGATTGACGCCGTAAAGCCCGACTCCGTGGCGGCAGAGGCCGGGCTTGAGGCCGGGCAGGAAATCATCGCGGTGGACGGCAAGCGCATCGCCACCTGGCAGGACCTCAACCGCCAACTGATGAAGCGCCTGGGTGAAACCGGTGTGATCTCTTTTACCGCGCGCTACTCTGACTCCAGCCTGGAGTATGAATCCGAGGCCAATTTGCAGGACTGGCTCAAGGGCGAAGAGGAGCCCGATCCTGTTGAAGGGCTGGGGCTGACGCTCTGGCGCCCCAAGGTGACGGCCACCTTATCCCAGGTAATGGAAGGCAGCCCCGCAGAGGCAGCCGGTCTCAAGGCGGGTGACACTCTGCTTGGAGCTGACGGGGTCGAATTTGGGGATTGGTACGGTCTGGTTGACTACGTCAAGGTGCGCCCCGGCAAGACCATGGTGATGGAATATGAGCGCGATGGCGAAATTCTGACCACAAAGCTTACCCCGAAAACAATTACCACTGACTCCGGTGAGAGCGTCGGCCAGATTGGTGTGATGCCGGTCAGGCCTACTTGGCCTGAACATATGTTACGAAAGCAGGAATACACCCTGGTTGGCGCCTTCAACAAGGCGGTCGACAAGACCTGGGAAACCTCCGCCTTTGTGCTCTTGTCACTTAAGAAGCTGATTCTTGGGGAAATATCCACGAAAAACTTGAGCGGACCCATCACCATTGCTAAAGTGGCGGGCGCTTCCGCAAAAGCCGGAATCGCCTATTATGTGGGCTTTCTGGCGTTGATGAGCATCAGTCTGGGGGTGTTTAACCTGCTGCCGATTCCGGTGCTGGACGGGGGACATCTGTTCTATTACCTGATAGAGGTGATTAAGGGCAGTCCGGTATCCGAAAAAGTGCAGGTGGCGGGTTACCAAGTTGGCCTGGTAATGGTGATGGGATTGATGATACTGGCGTTATACAACGATATTATGCGCCTGTAACAGGAACTGACGAAAAGGAACTGACTTCTAGTATTAGCCAGATTCCGGCTACCTCAGTGTATGTGTTTGATCTGGCGGGCAGTGGCCCGTCAGCAATTTGTCGTAAAAATAAAATCAGAATTCAATTTATGATGCGTCTGCGCCTTCTAATTCTCAGTTTGATTGTTTTCCCTGTCTGCGTTTACGCCCAGGACTTCCGCGTCAACGACATTCGTCTGGAGGGGCTGCAGCGGGTCTCCGCCGGAACAGTGTTTGCGGCATTGCCGGTACAGATCGGTGAGACCGTTGATGATGTGGCCCTGCGGGAGGCGACCCGTTCGCTGTTCCGAACCGGCTACTTTGCCGACATCCAGATCGGCCGTGACGGCAACGTGCTGGTGATTTCCGTATTGGAGCGCCCGGCGATCAGCGAGATCGTGATCGAGGGCAACAAAGCCATCAAGACCGAAGACCTGATGAAGGGCCTGGTTGAGAACGGTCTGGCAGAAGGGCAGATCTTTAAGCAGGCCACTCTGGAAGGTTTGACCCAGGAACTGGAGCGCCAATACGTGGCCCAGGGCCGTTACAGTGCTTCGGTGGAAGCCGATGTTGTTACTCTGCCCCGTAACCAGGTCAAACTGGAGATCAATGTGGATGAAGGCTCCGTGGCCTCCATCAAACACATCAATGTGGTAGGCAACAAAGTTTTCGACGACGCAGAGCTGGGTGAGTTGTTTGAGCTGAAAACCACCGGCTGGTTGTCCTGGCTCAACAGCAACGACCGCTATTCCAGAGAAAAACTCACAGGCGACCTGGAGCGCCTGGAAAGCCACTACCTGGATCGCGGTTACCTGAAGTTCAGCATTGATTCCACCCAGGTGTCCCTGACCCCGGACAAAGAGGCGGTATACATCACCGTCAACATCACCGAGGGTGAGATCTTTAAGGTAAGTGAAGTGGATCTGGCCGGTGAGCCGGTGGTACCCGAAGAGCAGATCAAGCGTTTGTTCCTGATGAAAGAAGGCCAGACCTTCTCTCAGGTGCTGATGACCACCACCTCCGATTACATCACCCGCCGCCTGGGCAACGAGGGTTACACTTTTGCAGAGGTTCGCGGCATTCCCGAACTGAATGAAGAAGACAACACCGTGAAGGTGACCTTCTTTATGGACCCGGGCAAGCGTGCCTATGTTCGCCGCATCGAGTTCCGGGGCAATACCAAAACCGCCGATGAAGTGCTGCGCCGTGAGATGCGCCAGATGGAAGGTGGCTCCGCCTCCACGGCCCGTATTGAGGCTTCCAAGGTACGTCTTGAGCGTCTCGGATTCTTTAAAGAAGTCGTCGCTGATACCAAAGAGGTGCCCGGTACTTCTGATCAGGTGGATGTGGAATACACCGTGGAAGAGCAACCTTCCGGCAGTATCGGTGCCAGCCTCGGTTTTGCCCAGGGCTCCGGTCTGGTACTGGGTGCCAATATTCAGCAGAACAACTGGTTTGGTACCGGTAAACGAGTGGGCTTTAATGTCAGTACCTCGACGTATCAGACTGTTTACAGTTTTAACTATACCGATCCCTACTTTACCCCCGATGGTGTGAGCCGTGGTTTTAACGTGTTCTTCCGTGAGCGGGACTTTGAAGAGGTGAACGTATCTAGCTATACCACGGATTCGTTTGGTGGCTCGGTGAACTTTGGTTACCCGATTTCGGAAATTGAGCGTCTGAATTTTGGTATTGGTTACACCAATATTTCTATTGAGACCGGTAGTCGGGCGGTGCAGGAGATTATTGGGTCGCCTCGTCCAATCGATAATATCGATTGGGTAGTGGATGGAGCCACCTTCGACACCGAGTGTGTGACTGACGCTGATGGCGGAGGCTGTGACTTGAGCGGTATTCGCTCGGCGTTTGATCCGAATGAGAGCTACATCGTAGACAGTCCTGATGGCTGGATTGATGCCAACGGAGACGATTTTGACATCATGACCGTTAATGCCAGCTGGCGTCAGTCCACGTTGAACCGTGGCCGTCTGGCAACGCGTGGTGCCTCTCAGTCACTGTCCCTGGAGCTGAGTCTTCCAGGTGGGGATCTGGAATACTATAAGCTGACCTACACCGGACAATACTTCCGTCCACTGACTAATGCATTAACGCTACGTCTGCGTACCAAACTGGGCTATGCGGATTCGTACGGCGATACTACCGAACTGCCATTCTTTGAGCACTTCTATGCCGGTGGTTTTGGCTCCGTGCGCGGTTTCAAACGCAATACTTTAGGCCCCAGGGCAACCCCCGCTGAAAACTATTCCATCCAGGATGTGGTCACCGACAACGGCATTAGCCAGTTTGATGACTTTGCCTACCTGATCGGTAGCGACGGCAAACTTCGCACCAGCGTCATTGACGACGATGACGACCCCTTCGGCGGCAATATCCTGATCGAAGGTAGCGCCGAAATTCTGTTCCCGATGCCGTTTATTAAAGACCAGCGCTCCCTGCAGTCGGCCTTCTTTATCGACGCGGGTAACGTATTCGACACTCAGTGTGGTGAAAAGCAGCTCAACTGTTTTGACGTTGATTTGAACAAACTGAGTGTTTCCGCCGGTATCGGTGTCACCTGGATTACCGGATTCGGACCTTTGACCTTCAGTATCGCCAAGCCACTGAAGGAAAATGAGGATGATGATACAGAGTTCTTCCAGTTCTCTCTGGGAACAGCCTTTTAACCCGGTTTTGATGCACAATACCGCCGCGGCGCGCTTATCGACAAGTTAAGCTGCGGTTCAGTATTGCACCCTTAACATCAATACCAAGCCATAATAAGTGGAGTTATAACGTGGGTATTATGAAAAAATTGTCTCTGGCCCTGGTTGCCATGGTGTTCTCTGTTGCGGCCAGCGCGCAGGGTAAAGTGGTTATCGTTAACCTGCAGGCCGCTATTATTCAGACGGAAGCGGCCAAAAAGAGCCTTCAGGCTTTGGATGCCGATGCTGACTTTGCTGCCATGAAAGCCAAGTTCGAAAGCCTGCGTGCCGATCTGGTCAACCTGGACAAAGATGCAAAAACCAATGGTATGACCTGGTCTGTTGAGCAAAAAGCGGATCACCGCAAAAAGGTTGAGTACAAGAGCGCTGATCTGAAACTGGCGGCAGAGAAACTCAAGGCCGAACGCAATGCGGTGGTAAAACGCATCATGCAGGAGCAAGGCCGCAAGGCTCAAGAGGTGCTGAACGAGCTGGTGACCTCCGAAGACATTGGCCTGGTTCTGGACGCCAGCGTAGCTCACTTCGCTAATGCTTCCTATGATATTACCGGCAAAGTGACCGACAAGCTCAACAAGGCCAAGTAAGCCGGCGTTTGCAAAAACCGATGTCGACAGGCATGATCCCGCGTAGGTGGGCTTCATGCCTTTTTCATATCACGCCTTAAGACCATTCAAGATACGGAACCATGACCCAGACTCGAGTGTGGACCCTAAAGGCGCTGGCGGAATTTCTGGGGGCAAGCCTCGAAGGTGATCCAAGCGCCGAAGTGACGGGGCTGAGCACCCTGCAACAGGCCACTGGTTCTGAACTCACTTTTCTGTCCAATCCTGCCTATCAAAAGCAATTGCGTACAACGGATGCCTTGGCGGTGATTCTGAAGCCGGAACTGGCATCAGAATACAACGGTAACAAACTGCTGTTGGATAACCCTTATCTCGGCTATGCCCGGATCAGCAAGTTGTTTGATCGGGCTCCGGCTGCAGCCGCTGGTATTCATCCGAGTGCGTCGGTAGACGAATCTGCCAATCTTGGTAAAGGGGTTTCCGTGGGCGCCAATGCCAGCATTGCTGCAGGTGTCGACATCGGCGACGATGTGGTGATTGAAGCAGGCTGTGTGATAGGCGCTGATACCTGTATTGGCGCAGGCAGTCATCTGCATGCCAATGTCACTGTTTACCACGGTGTGGTGTTGGGCAAGAGTGTTCGAATTCACAGCGGTAGCGTGATTGGCGCCGATGGCTTTGGGTTTGCTCCCGGCACAGAGGGCTGGACAAAGATTCACCAGATTGGCGGGGTGGTGATTGGTGACCGGGTAGAGATCGGCGCCTGTACCACGGTTGATCGAGGTGCGCTGGATGATACCTGCATTGGTGATGGCGTCATCATCGATAATCAGGTACAAATTGCCCACAACGTTAAGATTGGCGAAAATACCGCAATTGCTGGCTGTACTGGCATTGCAGGCAGCACCACAATTGGTCGAAACTGCACCATTGCCGGTGCGGTTTCCATTATTGGGCATCTGGATATCTGCGATGGCGTGCACATCAGTGTGATGACACTGGTGAACAAATCTATCAGCACGCCCGGATCCTATTCGTCCGGCACAGTCGCGGCACCCACGAAAAGCTGGCGCCGCAATGCCGTGCGTTTTAGCCAGCTCGACCAGATTGCCGTACGGCTCGCCGCGGTGGAGAAAAACCTGGCCTCGCCAGATCTTCCATCCGACGACTCTGAATAACCGATTACAACAAAATAAAGGGCTGATTGACGGGCCGGGTGGTAAAGCCTGTGGTAACCCGTAACCTTACTGGGATTGAACTGATGATGGATGTACAAGAAATTCGTGAATACCTGCCCCACCGGTACCCGTTTCTGCTGATAGATCGAGTCGAGGAGTTGGTCGAGGGTGAACTGATCCGCGCTTACAAGAATGTGTCGATCAACGAAGAAGTGTTTAACGGGCATTTTCCCCAGGCGCCGATCTTTCCCGGCGTGATGATCGTCGAGGCTATGGCTCAGGCAGCGGGTATTCTGGGCTTTAAAACGGTCGGCAAGAAACCTGCTGACGGGTCGATTTACCTGTTTGCCGGCGCCGACAAGGTGCGCTTTAAGCGCCAGGTGGTTCCCGGTGATAAGCTCGAGCTGGAAGCCCGGGTTGTTTCAGAGAAACGAGGCATTTGGAAATTTGAATGCAAGGCCACAGTGGATGGTGCCCTGGCGGCGTCGGCCACAATTATGTGTGCCGATCGTGAAGTCTGAGAACAACCAATATAAGGACGACTGCATTGATCGATCCCAGAGCAATCATTGATCCATCGGCCAAATTGGGCGAAAACGTAGAGGTGGGCCCCTGGTCCATCATCGGTCCGGGGGTAGAGCTGGGTGAGGGCACCCGAGTCGAATCCCATGTGATTATCAAAGGGCCAACCAAAATTGGTCGCAATAACCACATCTATCAATTTGCTTCGGTGGGTGAGGATACCCCCGATCTGAAGTACAAGGGCGAGGATACTCGTCTGGTGATGGGCGATAACAATGTGATCCGCGAGGGTGTGACCATCCATCGCGGCACGGTCCAGGATCGCAGCGAAACCACCATCGGTAACGATAACCTGATAATGGCTTACGCCCACGTTGGTCATGACAGCGTCATCGGCAACCACTGTATCCTGATTAATAATGCGGCCTTGGCGGGTCATGTGCACATTGGCGACTGGGCCATACTGGGCGGCTATACGCTGGTGCACCAGTTCTGCACTATTGGCGAACACTGTTTTACCGGTATGGGCAGTGCTATCGGTAAGGATGTACCTTCCTTTGTGATGGTGAACGGTAATCCTGCCGCGGCCAAGAGTATTAACTCGGAAGGACTGCGTCGTCGGGGCTTTTCCAAAGAAGAGATTTCTACGATCAACAAAGCCTTTAAGCTGGTTTATCGTCGCGGTCTGACCGTCGAAGAGGCCATCAAAGAACTGCAGCAGCTGGCCACAACCTGTGAGCCGCTGGAGCTGATGATCGACTCCCTGCAAAGCTCCAGTCGCGGCATCGTGCGTTAATGCGCATTGGCATTGTGGTGGGCGAGGCGTCGGGAGATATTCTCGGCGCTGGCCTGATGGCTGCCATTCTACGCAAATACCCTGACGCCACCTTTGAAGGTATTGGCGGTGAGCGCATGCTGGCCCGGGGGTTTAACAGTTTTTTTCCGCAAGAGCGTCTGGCCGTTATGGGGTTGGTGGAGCCTCTCAAGCGGTTGCCTGAGCTGTTGCGCATGCGCCGTACCCTCATTGAACACTTTAGCGATAACCCGCCGGATGTGTTTGTTGGTATCGATTCCCCGGATTTTAATCTCACCATTGAAGAGCGGCTGAAGGCCCGGGGTATTCCCACGGTGCATTACGTCAGCCCGTCGGTGTGGGCATGGCGGCAGAAGCGCATCATAAAAATTGCCCGCTCAGTGGATCTGATGCTGACCCTGTTGCCGTTTGAAGCGAGCTTTTATGAGCAACATCAGGTGCCGGTGTGTTTTGTGGGGCATCCGCTGGCGGATGATATTCCTTTGCAGCCGGATCGGGCCGCAGCACGTCAGGCCCTGGGGTTGGAAGAGAATACCACCTATATTGCCTTGATGCCGGGCAGCCGTGGTGGCGAGGTTAAGCTGATGGGGCCGGAGTTTTGGGCGACCGCCCATTGGTGTTTGCAGCAGCGCCCCGACTGGCAATTTTTGGTGCCTGCGGCCAATGCGCAGCGTCGCGCACAGATTGAATCGCAGTTGTCTGAAGTGGGTTCGTTGCCGCTCACCATTTTTGATGGCCAGTCGCACGAGGTGATGGCGGCATCGGATGCGGTGTTGATGGCATCGGGCACGACGACGCTGGAAGCGATGTTGTTGAAGCGGCCAATGGTGGTGGCGTATAAGTTGGCCTGGTTGTCATTTTTTATTATTTCCCGTCTGGTAAAAAGTCGATTTTTTTCCCTGCCAAATCTGTTGGCGGATCGAGAGCTGGTGCCGGAGGTTTTGCAGAAGCAGGTGACTCCGGAACGTTTGGGAGGGGAGTTGATGCGCTATTTTGATGACCGCACTCATGCTGCTCAGTTACAGCAGACGTTTTTGGATTTGCATGGGCAGTTGCGTTGTGATGCCAGTGAGAAAGCCGCGGCAGCGGTGCTGCAGTTGATTGGTAAGGGGGAGCATTAATGGAGCCTTTTGTCAGTGTTTACCAGGGTGCGTTAGGCGCTGGTGTTGATGAGGTGGGGCGTGGTCCTCTGGCCGGTGACGTGGTGGCCGCCGCAGTTATTCTGGATCCGGAGCAGCCGATTGCGGGGCTGGATGATTCGAAGAAACTCACAGAAAAGAAGCGTGATGCGCTGTTTGATGAGATTTTGGAGAAGGCGCACAGTTACTGTATTTCCCGTGCAACCGTTGAGGAAATCGACCGGATTAACATTTTGCAGGCGAGTCTGCTGGCAATGACCCGCGCGGTGGATGGGTTGGATGTGACGCCGGAGCACGTGTGGGTGGATGGTAATAAGATTCCTGCCTGGTCGTATCCATCTGAGTCGGTGGTTAAAGGGGATAGTCGGGTGACGGCGATCAGCGCGGCCTCGATTTTGGCGAAGGTGACCCGTGACCGGGAGCTGATCGCACTGGATGCTGAGTATCCTGGCTACGGATTAGCGGGGCATAAGGGCTACCCCACCAAGGAGCATTTGGCGGCGATTGATAAGCTCGGGGTGACCCCCATTCATCGCAAATCGTTTGGGCCCGTTCACAATAAGCTTTCTCAGATGGATTTGTTCTGATCATCTTCTAGACTTGAATCTCAAGGGTGATCTAGATGACGATTCGGGGTCAACCCGCTTTCCTGTTTCGTGCCACTACGGCGGTCGGGGGCCTTGTTTTCCAGTTTGTCAGGCTTCCAACTCCGGAAACGGCCCAAAGAAGCCGTCGATCTGCAAGATCTTTCCTTCCTCGTTGACGGTAGTCACGTCCATACCCGGCAACAGAGGATCGCCACCTATTCGCACTTCCCACAGATAACGGTAGCGGAGATTGTGTCCGTCAACGCCGGAGACTCGATGGTAGCTGGCGGTGGGTCTATCAACACGACCTTTGATAATCATGGCTTCGAGTTCATCGATATTTCGGGTGGTGTTGGCGGGGTCGATAAACAGGACGTCGGGCGAGCAGGAACGATCGAGGTGTTCTCGGACTTTGGAGGTATCCAATTCGTTCCAGGCGGCCAGGTAGTGGACCAGGGATTCGGGGAAATCGCTCATTTTGTTCTCCTCTCGGAAAAGGTAGACTGGCGGTCGGTATTTAAGTATACATACCGACCATTGGTCGGTAAATGCTTTTGACGATAAAAAGTTGGGCAGGATTGTTTGATATGGCGACCCAGGAGCAGAGGCGGCAGGCTACCCGGAGCAATTTGGTAGAGGCGGCGCGAACCCTTTTTCGAAAGAACGGCATTGAGGGAGTCACCACTAGAGCGATTCTTGAGGCAGCCAAAGTCAGTCGTGGTGCAATGTACCACCATTTTGCATCGCTGGAGGAGCTGATAGAGGCCGTTTACGAATGTGAGGCCAAGGAGAGTATTGAACGGGCGCTAAAAAGCTATGAGCTCACGGGTTCGCCGATTGAAGATCTGATCGGCAGATGCCTGGCCTGGCTGGATGAATTGGCGGACCCGGAAGTCGCCAGGGTGACGGTGATCGAAGGGCCGGCGGCGATAGGTTGGGAGCGCTGCCGCAATATCGAAGCCAAACACAGTCTCGCTCTGATGGTGAGTGGGTTGGACGCGGCCGAAAAAGCGGGAGAAATCGAAATGGAATCTACCGAACTGACCGCTCGAATTCTCAATGCAATTCTTGCCGAAATTGCGTTTTCCATCGTGCGTGCAGCTGATAAGCAACGCTCAAGAACCGAAGCGGAAATGACATTCAGACAATTACTGCAAGGACTGAGATCCTCATAATTAGTGTCCATCCAGCCCAACATTAAAAATTCGGTGTAATCCTGCTAGCGATCCCGCCGCCACAAGGCGCGTAGTTTCGGCAAGGGTCGAAGGTATTTACATCAAAAACCAAAATTCCAAGCCAATCTAAAATAAACCACGAAGCGATCAAACCACCCACCCACGAGAACTGCGGAATCAAAGCGGCTGGGGGTTTTGTTTTCGGCGCGTAAAAACGCAGCGCTGAGTGAGTAAAAGAGACCGGCGTTTTTTGCCGGGCTCTTTTGGGAACGAAGGAACCGTGGAGCGGCGCAAGTGAGTGCCGAAAATGAAACCCCCAGCTGCTATGAGGCACCCAACCAGAAGCCCCCTAAGTTGAACTGCCATAGTCAACATAATGCACCCAACTAGAAGCCCCTCAGTAGGAGAGATCAGACATCACTCCACTTAAAATCCTGATAGTCCTCACGCAAATCCTTCTTGCTGATTTTACCGGTTGCCGTATGAGGCAGAGACTCCACAAACACACAATCGGCAGGTATCCACCACTTGGCGACCTTGCCGTCAAACCAGCCCAGCATTTCCTCCTGGGTTATGGACTCACCTTCCTTCAAAACTGCCAATAGCAAAGGCCGCTCAGTCCATTTAGGATGGGGCGCACCAATTACCGCAGCCTCCGCCACCGCCGGATGATTCACCGCACAATTCTCCAAATCAATTGAGGAGATCCACTCGCCACCTGACTTAATCACATCCTTGGTACGGTCCGTAATCTGCATCAGACCATCGCTTGTCATGCAGGCCACATCGCCGGTCTCGAACCAGCCATCCTCATCGGCACCGCCATTGTCCAAACCGTAATAAGACTCCGTAATCCAGGGTCCGCGCACCTTCACCGCACCGGATGACTTGCCATCCCAGGGCAGTTCATTGCCGTCCTCATCCTCGATACGCATATCCACACCAAAAATCGGGCGGCCCTGCTTGAGGCGGTTCTTCATAAACTCATCGGCGGGAAGATCCAGCTCGTTCGGGCGGGGCTGGTTATAAGTACCCAGTGGGCTCATCTCCGTCATGCCCCAGGCCTGCTGAACCTCCACATTATGCTTCTGGGCGAACTCCTCGATAATCATCTGCGGGCAGGCTGCACCGCCCACCGTCAAACGCTCCAGAGACGGTACCCGCTGGCCCGAGCTGTCCAGGTATTGCAGCAGGGCCAGCCACACTGTGGGTACACCGGCCGAGGCCGATACCTTATGCTCGTTAATCAGATTGCAAAGAATCTCACCGTCGCCCATCTTGGGTCCCGGCATCACCAGCTTGGCGCCGACCATAGGCGCAGAGTAAACCAGACCCCAGCCATTCACATGGAACATGGGCACAATCGGCATCACCACTGTGCGGGAGGAAAGGTTAAAGGCTTCAGGCAACGAACTGGCATAGACGTGCAGAATGGTGGAGCGATGATTATAGACCACGCCCTTGGGGTTGCCGGTGGTACCCGAGGTATAACACATCGCAGAGGCGGTGTTTTCATCCAGCTGCGGCCAGTCAAAGGTATCGGGCTTGTCGGCAATCAGTGTTTCGTAACAATGAACATTGCGCAGCCCGGTTTCCGGCATATGGGCTTCGTCGGTAAGAATCACAAAACCTTTAACCTTGGGCATCAATTCCTGCATTTTTTCCAGAATGGGGACAAAGGCCACATCCAGAAAGATCCAACGATCGTCAGCATGGTTAACGATAAACTCAAGCTGCTCAGGGAACAGCCGGGGATTGATGGTGTGACACACCATGCCGGAACAGGAGATCGCGTAATACAGCTCCAGGTGGCGATAATCGTTCCAGGCCAGAGTGGCGATACGGTCACCCTGTTCGGCACCGAGGGCCTTCAGGGCGTTTGCCAGCTTGCGTACGCGGGCGAAGGCATCGCGATAGGTGTAGCTGTGGTTGGGGTTGTCGGCGGTGACGGAGACAATTTCCGAGGCGCCGTGGACCTTCTCCGCGAAGTGCATAAGCGAAGTGATGGTCAGGGGGGTGTTCATCATCGTGCTGAGCATTGGAGTCTCCCTTAAAAAGTTGTTTTGGTACTACTCGTATGTGGCAATTGTTATGTTCGCAATTCTTTGATCACTCGATATCACAGTGATTGTAATTAAACGTTTGTTTGAATGCCAGTCGCGCTAAGGTTCCCGGTTTGTCACCGGGCGTCTTATGCAGACGAGGAGGCAGGGCACATAGGGACAACCTCCACTGTTGACAAAATCTTCCTCCGACGCGGGATACGCCGCAATTACCCGTTCTGGTTAACGCACGATCTTGATCCAGTCGCCGGGTTCGGGCTCACCTCTGGGGTAAAAACCATTCAGCAGCCGCAGTTGTTCTTCAGTGTACTTGCCCAGTTGTACGTGTTTGGCCAGCGCCGCAAAACTGGTGCGGTCGTTGGCTTTCACAAAGTGGATACTTTTGCTTTTAGTGGCTTTACGTCGAATCGTGCGCTGGGGCCGGAAGGTGTGGATCGTATCCACAAACAGTTCGTCGTCGGTCTTTACCTCGGCTTTAGCCTCTTCAGGGGGCTTTGCCTGTTCAGAAGCCTTCTCGGCTTCTTTGGCCTCTTTTTCGGCTTCCGTTGGCTCTGTGGCCGGGCCATGGATTTTGCCCTTTAGAACGTAAATACGGCGGTTCTGGTACAGCACAGCCAGCCGGGTGGGATACTCTTCACCCTCAATGGTGGGTATCAGTCCCTTATGGCCAACCAGGCCAAACTGCTTGAAGGCTTCGGACTGACGCAGCATGGGAATTTTGAGTTTGTCGCGGATATAGTCATCCGGCGCCACCGGCTGGCGCAGAAGGTCTACCTCGATGGTCATTTCCGCGTGTTTGTCCGGTGCCATGGCAACGATGCGGTTACGTTGGTTTTCCACTTCCCAGCCCTCGGGAAAGTCGACGGCGAACCCCAGTTTGCTGTGGGCGTAGGTATTGCGATCAGCGGTTTTGGCCGTTTTAGGCTGGTAGTTGATGCCGTAAAGCATCCCTTCAATGTGTTTGCGGTAGGTATCTTTGTTGTCGGTACCTGCCTGCTGTTCCGAGAGCTTCACCGCTTTGCCCACCACCTCCTGCAGGCGCTGGTCATTGCGGGGGTGGGTGGAAAAGACACCGTGATAGGTGGCGGTTTTCTTACCGGATTCCCGTGCCAGACGGCGGGAGAAACGCTCCTGATCTTTAAGTACGCCAATGACTTCGATCATGGCTTTGGGGTTATAGCCGCTGTTGTAGAGGTACTCCGCTCCGAAGCCATCGGCTTCCAGCTCCATTTCGCGGCCGTAGCCCATGACGGCGGCGGTGCCCCACAGGTCCGTGACATCACCGATAACGGTACTGCCGGTGGTCAGCACCGAGAGCACGGTGACCACACTGGAACCCTTGCGGGCGGCATCCTGGCGAACCGAGTGACGGCCCGTGACATGACCAACCTCGTGAGCCAGTACGGCGGCCATTTGCGCTTCTGACTGCAAGTAACCAAGCAGTCCACGGTTGATATAGATAAACCCCCCGGGCAGGGCAAAGGCGTTGATGTCGGGGCTGTCGATAATGGTAAAGGTATATTCAAGATCCGGGCGATGGCTGTTTTTAGCGACCTTCTGGCCAACCTCATTGACGTAG
This sequence comes from Pseudomaricurvus alkylphenolicus, assembly GCF_011683955.1. Lineage (GTDB taxonomy): Bacteria > Pseudomonadota > Gammaproteobacteria > Pseudomonadales > Cellvibrionaceae > Pseudomaricurvus > Pseudomaricurvus alkylphenolicus. Next base: position 173,358 of record NZ_JAAQPI010000003.1, on the reverse strand, counting down.
GCCTGGAGTTTTTCATCCTGGTAAATGGGCGTGGATTCTATGATTTTCTTGTGCAGTTCCTTGCCTAGTTCAATTTCCTTGGTTTCGCTCATAAACACCAGGTCCGGCGTGCCGGTGGCCGGGTTGACCGCACAGCCGCCAAGCACCATCAGTCCGATACTGATCAGAGCCAAGGCTAACAGTCTTTTCATTGCGTTTTTCTCCGGGTTCGGCGCGGCGGCTTATTTCGAGCCGCCAGCCTGTTTGATGACAATGTCCTGCGGGTTCAGGAACGTTTTGATCTGCGCGCCCATGGCCTCACAGGCGTTCTTTTGCACCCGTGCAATCAGCGGGATGGGGACCACAATCGCTGGCATATAGGAGGTGCCGGCGGCGTCTGCGCTGATCTGCCCCAGGCTTTCGAGCTCCTGGTAATCCCAAATCGAGGCTTCATAGTCGGATTCCTTATCCCAGGTACCGAATCCAAAGCACCCGGCACCGCCCGCACCAATGGAGCAGCCGATGGAGCCACTGGAACTGGTGGTTTCGGTATTACCATCCACCCAGACGATGTAGCGAATGTCGTAACCGTTGATGCGTTCGGCGACCTCGGCGCGGGTGAGAATGCGGTTCATGTCTCTCACTCGCATGGGGGCGGTTCGGGGTTCGAACCAGGGGTAGAGGGCATCCACGAACTCCCGTTCAGAGACCACCTGAATCAGGTCGTTGTCTTTGCCCAGCACCTCGGCAATGCAGGTGATCAGGTCCGGTTCGGTTTCGTAGTTGGCGGAGTGACGGCGTCCCAGCACCACCACCCGTTCACCCTGTTCTATCTGGACGCTGGGACTGGCTTTGTATTCGTCGATGGTGACCGAGGTGCAGGCCTGAAGTGTTATCAGGGCCAGAAGGATCAATAGGCGTTCAGACATGATTTAACCCTCCAGACTGGCTTGTTGGGCGGAGGCGCTGTGGTTTTGTAACCACGCCTTGATCTCGGGAACCCGAGGCGTTCCAAGCGAGAGGTTGGCGCCCAGGTCTCGAAGTGCCACCAGAACCGCAGCATTCATCGCCTCTTCGTTGGACTGCATAAAAGCAGTCGGGGTCTTGCCATAGGCCGTGACGATCCAGTCCGCGATCAGTTCACCCTGATTGTCGTAGAGGCTAAGGTTGTACTTGATCCATACCTCATAGACTTTAAAACGGGTTTCCCGGGGCACAGAATACTGGAACTCAATGACCTTGGGGTGCAGGACCAGATCTGTGCCTGCTGGTGCATCCAGGCTGGGGATCTGGCCGACTTCCTCGACATGGTTGAACAGCACCGGCAGTACCCGGTTGAACAGGGTGACCTGGGCATTGCCATTGTTGATGATCCACTTGCTGCGATCTTCGCTTTTTTCCGTGTAGATATAGTTACGGAAGTCGTCGTCGTAGAGTACGCCGATGCTTTTGGGTAAGGTGTGTATCAGCGGCGGGGGAAAGTCTCCTACCACCGTTAAATTATTGGTGCAGCCCCAGAGGCCGGCCAGCAGTAACAGCACAACCGTTCTTTTTATCGTCATCATCGGGAGATTCCCCCTAAAATTAATATCGGTGCCAATAATTCATCCTAACGGCGACCGCTAAAGCTCCTGTCCTGATGTTGTCTGGCTCTCAATCCGTCCTAAAGCTCAATGGGCTTCACATGAGCTTTAAAACAGCCGCGCCGGTCTCGCCGCCGGTTTGCGGACTTGTTCTTACAGTTTAGTCCATTTCACGGCCGGTAATCGTTCAATCCCACAAAGGTACCGCCATTGCGATAGGCCAGCTCCCGCATCAGGGCAGCAAATCGAATGCCAGTGGTCTGCAGATGGGCGGGGCGGGCAAATTGCACCGGGAACCCCACCGCGTGAATCCGCACCATGCGTTCTCCCGGTTTACGTTCCTTGTTAAGACGATCGACGGTCTTGACCACGGTTTGTATCGAGCGGCCCGTAAATTCGTCACCCAGTACATAGAGACTGATTTTCTTTTTGGGGTCATAAAAGCTGCGCACTGCTTTTTGAATCCCCTCTACCGGACTACTGTTGGAAAACGGATTCCAGCGCCGCAATCGTTTGATGATGACATCGCGGCGACCTTCGGTGTCCGGGATCCATTCGCCCCGGTAATTGGTGAACATGTAATCACCCATATCATTCATAATCTGGATGCCCTTTACCCGGGGGTAGATTTCCAGCGTGGCGACCAGTTCATCCATCATTCGCTCCCAGCCGTAATTGAACATACTGCCGGAGGTGTCGATGATAAAAATAATGTATTCGCTGTCGACGGGAATGCCACCAATGACACTGTTCTGGCGTTGGTGTTGTCGGCCCAGCAGGCGTTCCATTTCTTCGGTAAGACTTTGCAGGGCGATATAGAGTTCACCGCGTTTGGTGTCCTCGGTGGAGGCGGCGGATGCCAGGCGGGCGTAGTCGGCCTGCAGTTGCCTGAGCTTGCTGCGAAGAATCGCGATACGTTTTTTTTCCGCCGACAGCTGTTCGTGCTTGGCGTCCAGATCGCGGTTGAGAACGGTGGTCTCGCCGCGCAGGGCAAACAGTTTTTGTTGCAGGTCTGCCACCTGTCCTTCCATATTGACGGTGGTTTCCTCGATCACGATAGGGGCCATGGTTTTGGTGATCATTAACAGCAATACAATGGCGCCAAAACCGCAGCAGACCACATCCAGAAAGGACATGTTGAACTGTTCCTGCTCGCGTCTTTGTCTCATTACGGCCAATCCTTCGAGGGGCTGATAAACGAGCCGTTGGTTGCCTGGGCCAGTTGCCAAAACGCGGCGGCGGCCATGGGATCGCCCTCCATGGGGGCGAGAATGACATTCACGGGGATGCCCTCGGGCAAGACTTCAAAGGCGCGATTAAACAGTTTGACCCGGTCGGCGCCGCTGATGGTGTTGCGCTTGGGTTTTTTCATGCCCTGCGTGGGCAGGCCGTCGGTAATGAGATAGACATTGTCAGGCAGGGGATCGAGCAGGGCGACGGCATGAAAGAGTTTTTCCAGACTGGTGCCACCCTCGGGCACCCGTTTGCGCAGATTCAGGATACCCTGTTCCAGCTCGGCGCCGTCGCGCACGTTAAGCCAGGTGTTTTCGGTGTCGGTGACTGCCGCTTGAATATCGGTGTTAAAGGTATAAATCTGGTATTGGCTTTGCTGAGGAAACTGGGCGCTTAACCAGTCTACAGTGGCTAGCGCGCGCTGCCATTTTTCAGCGGTACGCTTTACATCGTCGGGCATGTTGCGGCGGCGAATGATATTGACGATGCTGTCGTCCAGCATACTGGCAGAAGCATCCAGCAAGATCAAAATATGGGAGCCGCCCAACTTCATGCCGGTAAGGTATTGGCGATTTCCCTGACCCACGTACTGGCGCACATCGTTGCCGCGATCCTGTTCAATCTGCTCCAGCTCCTTCTTTTCCTCGCGCAGTTTTTGTAGCTTTTTCTCCAGCGCTTCGATGGAGTCCTGCTCCTGATCGGAGAGCAGGTCTTCGATTCTGGTACGGGACAGATCAATATCTTTAATGATGCGGGTGGCCAGTCCCTCGGCATCCGCCAGACGTTGATCCAGGGCCGACAAGGTATTGCGGGCTCGAACCAGGCCTTCTTCGCCGTCGCGAATATCTTCCTGCAGCAAATTGACTTCTGCCAACAGCTCTTCGTTTTCTATCTCCGCCTGATTGTCTACGTCGTGTTTGATGATCAGAAAGATCAAAGCAACCGCGCCAAACCCACAGGACATAATGTCGAGAAACGACAAGCTGAAAGTGGTAAAGCGACGTTTGCGGGCCAAGGTGCTAACCCTCCACCACAATGAGCTGTAAAGGCTGGCGCCAGCCAGGCAAAATCAGACGGTCCCCCAGCTTCATTTGTCTTGCATTGTGAATCTGGGCGTCGTTTAACAGTAGCGGTGTACCCTGAGGCAAAATCAGTTGATCGTTATTGAGATACGCCAGCGCGTTAGGGGCTTCACCCGGTTGTACAGCCAGCATATCCTCGCTTTGGCTGTCTACAATGGAATAGTAGCGATTAAGTGGAAAAGCCCGATCAGAGCACAGAATATGGGTGGCAGCCGGGCGTGTGTCTTCCTCAATCTGTGGAGCACTGTTGACCACTTCGCTGGGCAGCGCGCTGATAAAACGCAGTCCGTCGTTGAACAGCGGCAGCGATTGGCAAAGGTGCTCGTAACCGGCGGCCAGTTCCTCGGGGTCGAGGGTGCGATGCTTGATGGGCAGGTAACTGGCGCGCAGCGACAGTCGATCACCCAGGAACACACTTTGTGCATCCAGCGAATGCAGACGTTGGCGCAGTTCCGCCAGACTGTCGTGAATCTGATCCAGTAAGGTGGCGCCATCCAGTTCAACGCGATGGCGTTCCAGTTCACAGTGCACTTTTTGAGAGGAGGCCGCATGCAGCCTGGCCTGCTCCATCCACTCTGGAATGGATTCTAACAGCGCCTGCTCAGACGCCGCGCTGTGACGGGGATCGAATCGGGTTTGCTCGATAAAGGCATCGGTAAAGAATTGCAGCAGGTGATTTTGTATCGCCAGCCAGCCCTGTTGTTTCACCAGCCCCTGATGAGTTCGTTTGAGTTCTCCCTGGCTCAGTGCCAGCTGTGAAATGACAGAATAGTGAAGGTGCATCTCCACATGCCATACCGCCTGTTGTTGCACGCGACCCACCATACTGGCCAGAGCGGTATCCACCAGTGCCACTATTTTGAGTTTACTTTGCTGGGCGATGCCCAGCAGCATCGACAGATGTTCACGCGGTGTGTGTCCGGGCAGAGAGCAGACAATGGGTTGGTCCCGCAATCCCCCTGGAGCGAGTTCATTCAGATGCTCAAGATGAAGGTAGACCAGGTCGGCGTTATGCCGGACCTGAGGGTTAGGGCTGTGAATTGGTTCGGCGGTGAGTTCGGACCAAAAGTCGTTGTGAAGATTCAAAGGGTGCAATCGGGCTTGTTGGCGCGCCTCCTCACCCAGGATGACCCGGTTTTTCTCCACCAGTGCATACCCGGGGCTTTCGAACAGTAGTTCTCCCTCTTGGTAGGCGCGGACGCCCAGGTCGTTAAGTTCCAATAATATCGTCATGGTCAGGAGGCCCGCAGGTGACGCAGCAGTTTGTCGTTGCAATAGCCCTGGCTGTCCAAAACCTGACGTTCTTGCAGCAGCTGTAACTGGTGGCTGAAAAACATCACGATGATGCTGATCACCAAGGCGATAAAGGTCGAATTAAAAGCGACGCCCAGACTGACCGTAACGCCAGCAATGTCACCTTCAACGGCTTTGTGGGCCTGGCCAAGTGCCTCGCCGATACCGCGCACGGTGCCGATAAAGCCGATGGATGGAATAGCCCAGGCAATGTAGCGTACCATCGACAGTTCACTGTCGAGTCGCTCGGCTTCGGTATCGCAGATGTCCTTGACGGCGGAGCTGGCATCAGCCACATTGCCTGTGGATTGAAATCGTTGCAGGGCCGTGAGCATGGCCCTGGGAATCAACAGCCCCTGTTGGTTGTCCGGCAAGGCTTGCAATGGGCGTGCAAACTCAACGGTATCCTGTGGCAGAATGTTGCTGCCTTCGCGAACCCGCAGCAGAGGCATGTCGAGCATCTTGCGCTCGCGCAGCGATCGTTGGGTTTTATAACCCATAATGGCCACGGCCCAGAGCATCAACACAAAACAAGCTTCCTGTTCGTAGTCTCGCATGACCACATAGAGGCTGCGTTGCACTACGTAGGCTTCACCGGCAGCCTGGCGATCCAGCTGCTCCTGCAAAATGGCGTCGGCGTTGGGGCGGACCCAGGCCACATACAGTGAGTGCACAATGATGACTGCGATGAGCAGTGCAAACAGTTGGTAGATAAACTCCGATCCAGCGTTGCGTCTCATAAATGGCTTATCCTTTTTCTATCGACTAGATATCGACGGGAAACGACACCGACAGGTCTTCCGAGATTTCTTCGGTGGGTACAAAACGTTCATTACGCCCGGGTACGGGCTCCGTATCTTCTTGTTGGTCTTGCTGACTTTGCTCAGGTTTGGAAGCATCCTTGGATTCGCCACTGTCAGCGTCCTGGGCAATCACCGGCAAAGTGGAGCTCAGCAGTGCAGCGAGCAATGCCGCGTGCCAGAAGGAACAAGGCTTGTTCATGGCGCTGGTTCCTCACTTTGATTCTCTCTGACATAACGGGCAACCCTAAAGCTGACGTCGTTACGACCGTCACTGCCGTAATCCCGGAAGGATAAACGCAGGTCAGTCATGGTGGCGTGGGCCCAGCTGGACCCCCGGATTACGTGAAAATCGCCTTGTTCCGGGCCGGTGGGATTAAGTTCGGCCTTCAGTGACAAGCCGGTTTTGATACCGTAGTAGTCACCGATCCATTCCGCCGCATTGCCGCTCAGGTCATAGAGGTCGCGATGATTGGCGGCGAACTTACCGATGGGAGAAGTGACGGGGTAGCCGTCGTCGTAGTTGGTGAGAATAGCCCCCAGCAGCGCAGCCGCGCGGCGATCACCAAAGTTTCCGGAACCTTCGTCAGGCGGCAGTTGGGTGCCCCAGGCGTACTTTTGCATGGCGCCGTTTTTGAGGCGGGCTGCCCAGGCCCACTCCGCTTCGGTGGGTAAACGATAGCCGGTGGAGTTGATGTCAAAACCCGTGATAACGCCATCTTCCACAATGTAATATGGGGTGAGTTTTTCCTGTTCTGATAACCAGTTGCAGTAGGCAGCGGCCTGTTGCCAACTGATACCCACTACCGGATATTTCTCACCATTGAGGCTGTTACCCTTGACGTGGCCAGAGGAGTGGAAGCGATCAAAACGCCGGTATTGTTCATTGGTGACCAGTTGGGTGGACAGGTAAAAGGCGCGGTCCAGTTTGACGGTACGCTGGCTTTCATTGGCCCGCCGACCCTGTTGGCGACGGGAGGCACCCATGGTAAAGGTATCGTTGGGGCGGAACAGCTTAAGGCTTTGTCCCGCTTTGCTGGTTATTTGCTTGGGAGTATCGATCCAGCGTTGTTGATCCAGAGTCAGCAGCGCGATGGTCAATGTCTGGGCCAGATCAGGGCGCGGTAGAATTGTGGTTTCGTGATCGGCGTAGCCCTCATGGCTGATACGAATTTTATGCTGTCGGGCGGGCAGCGTGAGACTTTGGTTGGCGCGTCCCATCAAGCGGTCATCCACATACAGCAATGCTTGTGCCGGCTGGGCCTGGATACGAATATCGCCCAGTGTCGGTTGCAGTTTTACCGACAAACTCCGCTGGCTGTCGTTTTGCATCGAGAGTGTGCGATGGTGGGGTTGGTAGCCGTCTTTAAACAGAGTGAGGCTGGCGTTCTTGCCCGGGGCCAGAGCCAGCAACAGTGGAGTTTGCCCGCGGTAAGTACCGTCCACGGTTACGCTGGCGCCGCTGGGGCTGGAGGTCACATTCAGTCGTGCGTCCAGGGGTTTGAGCGTAATCAGTGGCAAATCCTGATCCTGCAAGGCTTCCACCCTCAGGTTTTGGCGCCAGGATTTAAAACCGTTCATACCGACTTCCAGCTCGTGTTTACCGGCCAGCAATTCGGTGCTCATGGGGGTGGTGCCCACGGCTTTTCCACCCACGGTCAGCGTAGCGCCTTCGGGGTTGGAGGTCAGGGTGATGGTGGCCCAGTTGGGTTGCAATTCAATTGAGAGCTGCTGATGTTGTCGGCGGCCTTCGATCACGATCTGCTGCTGCACTGTCTGGTAACGGTCGGCCTCTAGGGTCAGCTCGTGTACGCCGGCATCAATGGGTTCGATTTTTTGATCACTGTCTCCAACGGCTTTGCCGTTGATCAACACTTGCCCGGGTGTATTGCTGTTTATGGTGAGTGCTCCGGGCAGGCGAGCCAGGGTAAAGTCCAGGTATTGAGTGTCTTCGGTGTTGACTTCAATGGTGGTATTCAATGGCTTGTAGCCGGCGACAGTCACACTAAGCTGGCGCTGTCCGGGCAACAGCAGAAAGTGATCGCCGATGGTCAGGGTTAGCAGACCATCCACGGAGACATTGTTGCCGCTGAAGTCGACACCAAATGCCAAAGGCACGATTTGCCCCTGGGGTGGTTGATCATGCAAACGAATATAGAGGGACTTGGCTGAAAACAAATAGGCCATCACCATCAACGCCAGTACCAGCAGGGTGCCGATGGCCGCGTTGACGGGGTTCAGTCGTGAGCGGGTTTTTTCGGATTCGGCCGTTGCTGGCTGGAACGCCGTCGGTTGGATAATGTCGTCGTCTTGAGTAGTAATAGCGGGTATCTCTTCCTGTTGAGTCATACGGATTGGCCGGCCTCTGTTTGCCACTGCACTCGCTTAACCGCCAAGAGCAATTTTCTCCTCACATTGAATAACAATGGTGAGGCTGTCGCCGCCCGGCTGGACGGTGAATTCCTCACGCACATCCCGATAACCGCTGCGGCTGCCCACCGCGGTGTAGCGGCCGGGTTTTAACTGCAGGGCATGTTCTGTGAAGTTGCCCAAGGTGCCGACTTTGTAGACGGTGACCTGAGTGAGATTATTCGAACGCAGCAATACAGCGATAGGGTCTTGAGCGCTGCGCAGGATTTTTGCCAACTGCTCGGTTTGCTCGCTGATTCTGGGGCCTCGGGGTTGCACTGAACGCGCGTCCTGCAGCATTTGTCCGGCGCGTTTCAGCACCACGGGATCGGCGAGGCGCAGAGGGTCATCCAGCAGTTTTTGCAGATTCTCGTCCAGACTGGCGCGGGCCTGGCTGCGCAGTAAGCCGATACGGGCTTCCACCAGACTGCTGTCCAGTTCCTGCAGCTTCTGATAAACCTCTACAGCCTGGGTCCATTGTTCCTGGCCTTCATGATCGCTGGCCTCGGCCATTTCCCGGTCAATGTGGGTGCGGGTTTTGCGGTTGTCGGCCTGTATCAGGGCGTCTTTGGTGGCCTGGCTGCCTGGCTTGAGGCGGGCGGCCTTTTCAAACTGTGAGATGGCTTTATCAAACTGACCGTTATTCAAAGCTGAGTAGCCCTGGCCCATGGCGGCGGCGTAGTTCTGCTCGGTAATGGCCTTGCGGATACGCGCGAGCATTTGTTTGGCGGGTTGGGAGAGTGGATCGAGCTTCAGAGCTGCCTGTGTCTGTGTTTTGGCATCTTGCAGTTGTTGTTGCAACAGGTGATTCTCTGCCGCTTCCAGTGCTGTCACTACCTGTCCCAGTACTTGTGCCCGCTCCATACCCTCAATGGCCTTATCGTTGTTGGGGCGAATCGCCGTGGCCAATGTATAGGCTTCCAGTGCTGCAGTGACTTTTTGGTTGTCGATGGCTTCGCTGCCGGCTGCCATGGCATCTTCAAAGTGTTGTTTTGACGCGTCCACCAGTGCCTCGAACTGATCCAGCGCCCGACCGTAGAGGGTCTGAGCCTGATCAAATTCACGTTTCTGGTAGGCCTGATCACCCTCGGCGGCGGCTGACATCGCCGCATTGAATTCATCGTCGCCCCAGAGTTGTACCTGCATTCCTTCCAGAGTGTTTTGCTTGTCGAGCAGCTTGGCGAGAATTTCCTGGGCCTGACGACGGGCTTTGGCCAGTTGTGCGTCCTGCCAGGGGGATTCGGTCAGTTGTGGGGCCTGGGGAGATGGAGCTGCTTCGCCCGGGGTGGAGACCGTTTCCTGGCTGGGTTGGGATTCAAGCTGACGCGGTTCGATGACATCCGGCAGCCAGAACACCACGGCCAGCAAAACCACACTCAGTAGGGCAAAAATGCCGGCTTCGCGGCGATGTTTTAGCAGCCAATTGCCCGCTTCCTGGGGATGAAACTCACTGTCATCCCATTTGCCTGGCGATTCGGCTGACGGAGGCTGGGCCTCCTCGGGTCTGGTGTGTTCGGGTTCTGTCATGATGATTGGCGAAATTGGTCTCAAGTGTTGCTAAAGTCGAGGGGCTGCGCAAAAATCTCCTGAATCCTGCAGCCCTTCGAAATGTCCGTACTTCAATGTGCCGGTACTTTAATTATTGTTGTTTCCTGGCCGGATTGCCACCGACTCTCCAAAAATACTCGTCTTTCCGGAATAAACTGTCTGGCCCGGATTACTCACTGCCTGTGTCGAGATCATAAATTTCACGCAGCAGATCGCGCCATTGGTCGTACTGGTTTTCCACAGTTCCTGAAAGGGTGATGGTGCGGTCTTCCAATTCGATGACCTGCGGCTCTATCGCCGCTTCGAGCGAGTCGCCCAATTCCTGTAAAGCCTCCACATGCATTTCGGCTTCGGCCCGTTTGTCGAAGCCGCTTTTGACCATGTAACCACCACCGGCCACTGCAACACTGCCCGCGGCTCGAGCGGAACCACTGTCGCTGCCGGCGGCGGCTATGCCACCGAGTATCGCCGCCACACCCATAATGGTGCGGTTGCGGGCTTCGCGCTTCATCTCGCGCAGGGCGATTACTTCGTTATAGCTCAGGCTGCGCCACTGTTGGTAAGGCAGGTCCATTTCTTTCACAAAGGTGCCGTAATAATCCTGCAGCGTATCCACAAACAGGTAATCCCGCTCGCGAATGCGGCGGATACGTTCCAGCATAGGGTCGCCTTCAGCGGGTAAGCGATCGATTTGCAGAGCCCCGTCTTTTTCGCTCAGGTGGCCGCCAAACGCCGAGGGAGAAAAACTCTGGGCGAATTTCAATTCCGCCACAGTGCGTATGGTACGCAGTTGAGCACCATCGAAGTTATTGCGACGGAAGGTAAGCAGATCGTTGGCGACTTCGTTGTAGAGCCCCTGGAATGGTTCTCTGGGTATGGTACCGGTACGCTGTTTGCTGTATGCGTATTTGCTGGCAACACCGGTATACTCTTTGTCAAACCAGTGGCGGCCGGTGGCGTCTTTAACGCTCAGCTTGACCAGCAAGGTCTCGCCATCGGATTGTTGGATCTGGCCGCTGATCATCACATCCACGCTGCTTTGGCTGGCCGGTATCACGCGCACGGCGCCCCAGGCAGAACTCATCTGCAGGGTTTCCATCAGGCGGTAGGGCATATAGCGGGATTCAGCCTTGCGAATCTCCGGAAACACCGCCGGCCCATCTTCTTCGTTGGCGAGGTCGAGACCCGGGTCGAATAAGTAGATGCCCACATCCAGCAGTTCAGCCTCCGGGATTTCGGCGTGCTCCTGGATAACCGGTGCGGTCTGAGTGGTTTTTACCGTGTGCGTGGAGCAGCCGGCGACGACGAAAAAAGCCGCTACCAACGCGCAGCGCATCAGGGTGGGTTTAAGCAACGTATTGATAATCATGGGTCGTCCACTCGATTGCTGAAAGTTATTGGCCACTTTGGTTCTTGTACTTGCGATACTCTTCCCAGAGTCTTTCACGCAGCTTGGGATCCGGCTCCTTCATCGCCGCTTCGCGTATCTGTCGGGCGACGACATCGTCGTCGCTGCCATCGGGTATATCCGCCGGTGGTGCGTAACCGCCACTGTGGCTGTAGTCCCCTTGCCTGGATTGGCTGCCGGGAGGCAGGGTGCCGCTGCCGGAGGAGCTGCCACTGGGGCCTTGCGGGCCGCCTTCTTCACCCATGTTTTCTTCCCCTTCCGGTCCTGAGGGGGGCGGAGCACCGGCGCCTTCCTGGCCTTCTTCGTCGCCGCCTTCGTCATAGGGCAAACCGCCGGCATCGGCGGCTTCCAGCTCTTCCTCGCTGCCGCGTTGGTTGGCCCGGCTGAGCACATATTCCCGTTCCCGCAGAATCATACCGTCGTAGGTGGCCATGGACTCTTCCAGCTGACCTTCGAGCACTGCGGCACGTTCCGCCCGGCTCATTACCGGCCCGCTCTCTGAGGGACTGGACTGGCTGCGGCCTCCGGAGGCACTGCTGCTGGAACTACTGGAGGGCGAGCTTTCAGACGCACTGTTGGAAGAATTGCTGGATGAGGCGCTGCTGCTCGAAGACGAAGAGCTGCTGCTGGAAGAAGATGAACTGCTCGAAGACGAAGAGCTACTGGTTTCCTCTTCAGAAAAGTCGATGTCGTCGCTGGGTGAGGATTCGCTGGGTTCAGCGGTATCCGGTTGGGATTCGTCCGCTTCATCCCAAGGCTCTGATTCACCGGGTTGGCTCTGGCGTCGTTCTGCACTGCCAGCGGGTTCACCGCTACCGCGTTCCATGGTGCTCTGGCTGCCACCGCTCTTGCGGCTATTGGCTTCGCTGCCCGGGGTTGAGGAGGAGCGGCTGCTGCTTTGGCTGCCGTCATCGCCGGAATCCCGACTGCTTGAGGGTGAGGGCAGCGATGGACTCGGCATGCTGGGGCTGGAGGTGCTGGGCATCGATGGCGTACTGGGCATGGACGGAGAGCTGCTGGGGCTCGGCATGGATGGCATGCTGCTGCTCGAAGAGGAGCTGCTGCTGGACGAAGAGCTGCTGCTCGATGAAGACGAAGAGGAGCTACTGCTGGACGAGGATGAAGAGCTGCTGCTCGAAGACGAGGAGCTTTGCTGCTCTTGTTTGCACCCCGTCAAAACCAGCCCGGCAAGTGCTATTGCCAGTAGTGTGGTGGCGTGTCTGGCCATGTTCTATCCCTATGTTTGAGCCCATGGAGAAGGCGTTTTGCACCCATTACCTCTTGGAACGCCAAAGCTGGGAATAGTTTAATTCTATGTCTGTGCGTCAATCTGCAAATACGTAGCGATGCACCATTCTCTCGGTAATGGCCGGCGCCCCATTTTCAAATCGTGGCCGGAATTTGGACGCCTTTAACGCCTTGCGCACTCGCGAACGGTTGCGCACGCTGTCTTCCGGGTAGGATTCCAGAATCTCTATATTGCGGGCGCGACCATTGGGGGTGACGTCGAACTTGACCAGCACATATTCCTGAGCATCGTTGGCAGTATCCAGGTTACCTTTCAGGAGGGGCAGGTCAGGCAGGGCGATGGGACGGCCGAAGAATTCCTGGGCTTTGCTTTTGGTTTCTTCGTTGGCAGCCAGGTTGTCATAAGCCTGCTGATACATGTCCATGGCGGTGTGCCAGCGGTTGAACAGCAGGTTCCAGTCAGCCAGCTCGATTTGCGCCTGGATTTCGGCTTCGGCCGGGGACTCCGGGTTGGCGGCATAGACATTGCGGATACGGCTGATGGCGCGCTTGCCACTGGAGAAACTGTTCAGGATGTACTGTTCCAGGCGGGCTTTTTCATCGGCGTTGCTCTTGCTGTTGCCGAATCCGGCCTCAAAGTCTGTCTTCTTGGCGGAGGAGGCCTGATAGGTGGCCAAATAATAGTTGGAGACCGTCAACCCGCGCAGGGCGCCTACGAGGCGAAGGTCGTTCTGGCCGTAATTCTGGTCGATAATGCTGACGGCCATGGAATAAAGGTTATGGGCGTTGATCAGATGCTGGAACAGGCCGCTGCCCACGTCCAGGGCATAGGCATTAAGGTGCCAGTTGCTGAGTTTTGTGATCACCGGCAGCATGCGGGGGTCTTCCTCGCCAAAGTTGCGACGGTGCAACCAGTAGAGGTAGTGGTGGCTTTCGCTGGCGCTTTCCCAGTCGCCACTGGCCACATTGCTCTCGATCAACCGCTCCAGCATGGGTACCTGGCTTAGGCTGTACAGGCCTTCGCCGATGCGGCTGACGTGCATGGCGCGACGAAACACTTCGGCGGCGTCGTCATGGTTGCCGCGGGACTGGTAGTTCTCGCCCAGTGTCATCAGGTGTTGGGACAGGCCGCCATGATAGGGCCCGTATTCCGCCTCAAGATTGGCGATGGCGTCGAGATAGCTCTCGGCGTCCGAGGCGGTGAAAACACCTTGGGTCGGTTGGGGGGAGCTGTTATCGGTAATGGAATAAGGTGATAACAGGTTGGCAACATCTTCCTGATTGCCAGCTGCCGCAGTGGCAGCCGCTGTGTCATTGACGCTCTCGGTAGCCGTAGCTCCAGCTGCCTGATTGGCACTGTCCCCAAGATTGTCGTTCGCATGTCCCTGAGCTATTCCCAAGAGGAAAATTACAAGCCATATGTGAGACGATTTCATGATTTTCTCGTATTTTCGACACCAGTTCGCGCGCGTTTGATTGCACTTCTTTTTCACCAGGTCAGTTGGCACCAAGTGTTCCTGTTTCCAGTACCAAAAAGTATAGCCAAGCGGGTGACTGCAAAAGAAGTTTCATCTTCCTGTGGCACGCTGCCAAAGCCACGCCACGAAGGTTCTCTATTGCCTGGTTTTTCTCCGGGAACTTTTTCCGTTTTTTCTCTACACCCGATGCTCGGCTAGCTTCCCGTCATTCTTAGGTGAGTTCAAAGCCAATGAGTTCCATATTCGCTAATATTTTGACCACATAAAGAATGGGTCTTATATCACAAAATAATCTAGGTGTCGGTTCTGGCTTTCTGGGGAGTTGTGGTAGGGCGGTTTGGGGGCTCTGAGGGTTGGTGCCTCAAGCGGCGGCTGGGGTCTTGTTTCCCATTGAGTTGGGGGCGGATGTTCTAAATTGTTGCGTAGCGGCCCGGGTCGGGGGAAGCCATCTGTGACACGCATAAATACATCCATGTAGCTCTGCTGCGCCATCCCTGGCGCAGACGGTCCCATATGGCTTCCCCCGACCCGGGCCTTGGCATCGAGTTTAGAGTTTCCTCTTGGGGGCGCGGAAACAAGCCCCCAGCCACCGCTAACACCGTGGTATCCGGTGTGGGGTGCCTCATTGTTAAGAGGTCTTAACTGGCTGTTCGCTGGGGTTGTGTGGGGGCGCCCAGTATTCTTTGTTTGGCGTTCAGGAATTCTTCGTCTGTCAGGCTGCCTGCCTCTTTCAGCTTTTGCAGGGCCTGGAGCTGGTTGAGCTGGTCTTCGGTTTCAGACGCAGCGGTGGTCGCGGTGCGGGTCTGCGTCGCTGTCGGGTCTTCTTTTTCCACCAGCCCCAGAAATCGGCCAATGGTTTTTACGATGGCTTTAAGGACACGCCAGAGCTTAGGCAGAACCCAGATGGCGATAATGATAAAGAGCACCAGCAGTGCCAGGAAGGCGACGGGGTGGTTGAGTGCGGCCCAGAGACCGGCGAATACCATCAGGTCTTCTGAGATGGAGGCGCCCCAGTTGGTAAAGGGTTCGGGCGAGGTGTTGATGACGGCTCGGGTGCCGGCTTTGGTGGCGTGGCTGGTGGCTGACAGGGTGCCACCCATGATGCCAGCGGCGATTTCCAGTGCCGGGGTGACGTCGCCCACGGCGCCGGCGGCGAGCATGGCACCGGCGGGTATGCGTACAAAGGTGTGCAGGGTATCCCAGCCGGTGTCGACGCCGGGGGTTTTGTCCACGAAGAATTCTACGAAGTACATGAGGCCGGCGGCGCCGATGACCAGTGGGTCGGAGAGGACTTGGAGGTCAGGCGGCAGGTCGATATTACCGGTGGAGCCACCAATACCGAGTACCAGTAAGACGGCGTAGAGGTTAATGCCGCTGGCCCAGGAGGCGCCCATGGTGAGGGCGAGGGTGGCGAGAAGGGCTTCGTAACTTTCCATGCAGTTATACCTCCGAAGTTTCTGGAGTGGGGCTTGAGTAGAGTTTACCACTGTGCCTGGAATGCAAATGTAAAACTCCTGGCACCTTTGTAAAACGATTCATGTTAGGAAAACAAAATCGCAGTTTTGTTTTGGAATAGCTCAGTGCCGACAGCGGCTGTGGTGGCTGTGGTCGGACCGGTAGTGGCGGTTCAGGTAGTGTCTGTTGTCGTTGTGATGGCGGCGCCAGTGGCGGTAGTGGTTTCTGGCGTGGCGGTATTTGCGCCACTTTCTGTCAGTAAAGCGGTGGCGATCAGAATAGCGACGGTCTGAATAATGACGACCCGAATAATAACCGGAGTCGTAGTGAAGGTTGAGTCCAATACCGTAGCGGTCGTGGTGGCGGTGGCTGTTGTGGGTATAGATGTAGGCGCTGCTGGAATGGCCCCCACTGCCGTGGGCCAGGGCTAATGGGCTGAGGAGTACGCCGCCGGTCAGTAAGACGGCTATCAGGGTTTTCATACTGGCTACCTCATGGTTTTGTCCGATGGTGTAGCCAGTATGTCAGGGGGTGGCTGAATCTTTACTGAATGCCGCCCAGGCACATGTATTTGATTTCCAGATAGTCGTCCATGCCGTATTTGGAGCCTTCTCGTCCGGAACCGGATTCCTTGACGCCTCCGAATGGAGCCATTTCGTTGGAGATAAGGCCTTCGTTGATGCCGACGATGCCGTATTCCAGGGCTTCGCCAACGCGGAAGATACGACCCATGTCCTTGGTATAGAAATAGGCGGCGAGGCCGAATTCAGTGTCGTTGGCCATGGCGATGGCTTCCTCTTCATTGGCGAAGCGGAACACAGGGGCGACGGGGCCAAAAATTTCTTCTCTAAAAACCCTCATTTCCGGTGTGGCGTCGGCGAGGATGGTAGGCTCGAAATAGCAGGCTCCGAGGGCGGAAGGTTTGCCGCCGACGGTGGCTCGGGCGCCTTTGTCGAGGGCGTCGTTGACCAGGACTTCGACGTCTTTTACCGCTTTGGCGTTAACCATGGGGCCGTGGGTGACACCGTCTTCGGTGCCGTTGCCGAGTTTAAATTCAGAGACGGCAGCCTGGAGTTTCTCGACAAAGGCGTCGTAGACAGAGTCTTGCACCAGAATGCGATTGGAGCAGACGCAGGTCTGGCCTGAGTTGCGGTATTTGGAGGCGAGGGCGCCCTGCACCGCAGCGTCGAGGTCGGCGTCTTCAAACACCATAAAAGGAGCGTTGCCGCCAAGCTCCATGGAGGTTTTCTTGACGGTGCCGGCACACTGTTCCATCAGCACTTTGCCTACCGGGGTGGAGCCGGTAAAGGTGAGTTTGCGAACCTTGGGGTTGGAGGTCATTTCTCCGCCAATCTCGCGGGAGCTCTTGCCCACCACCATGTTAAAGACGCCGGGAGGAATGCCGGCTTCTTCGGCCAGGACGCACAGGGCGAGGGCGGACAGCGGCGTTTCAGTGGCGGGTTTGCCGACAAAGGTACAGCCAGCGGCCAGCGCCGGTGCGGCCTTGCGGGTGATCATGGCATTGGGAAAGTTCCAGGGGGTAATGGAGGCTACAACTCCCACCGGTTGTTTGATCACCAGTATGCGCTTGCTGTTGTCCGGTGCGGGGATGATGTCGCCATCAATGCGTTTGGCTTCTTCGGCAAACCATTCGATGTAATTGGCGCCATAGGCGATTTCTCCTCGGGCTTCGGCCAGGGTTTTGCCCTGCTCGAGGGTCAGGATCAGGGCCAGGTCATCCTGGTTTTCCATGATCAGGTTGAACCATTTGCGCAGTATATTGGCCCGTTCTTTGGCCGGTTTTGCGGCCCAGGCCGGCATGGCCGCTTCGGCGGCGTCAATGGCGGTGCGGGTTTCAGCAGCGCCGTGGTTGGTAATGGCGGCGACGACGTCACCATTGGCGGGGTTGATCACATCAACACTGCTGTCGGCGTCGTCGACCCACTGGCCATTGATGTAGGAGGCGGTGGCCAACAGTTCCGGGTGGTTGAGCGTGATCATAGGCGGTCTCCAGTCAGGTGAGTTCAGTGATCCTAGTATAGGCATTGCGCTTGAGGCGGACGGCGATTGTTCCATAGTTCGCTTCGACAATCAAAGTTAACATGTTATCTATTTCTAAGATTTATAGCGCCATTCGCAAAATTTCTAGTAAAAACCCGGGCTTATAGTTCTATATCGAATTAGCTCTTGTCCCTTCAATATCAACTGTTCTAACAACTTCCTTTCATTCATCCCAGAACCCACCACACTTGTATCATCGGACCGCAAGCGGGGTCCGCAAGCTTCAATAGAAATCCGGATGGGCGGAAAGATGATCGGTGTCAGTTTTTCCACAACCAATCGACTTGGTGATTTGCTGCTAGAGCGCAAGCTGTTAACCCCTGAACAGCTCCAATCTGCGGTTCGGGAACAGAGCGCTTGTTCCCTGCAGTTGGGTGAGATACTGATTCGCAATCGCCTGTTAACCAAACGCCAGGTCCGGCGTTGTCTGCGCTGGCAAAAAGTGGTTCGACTGGCGGCGCTGGTGACGACCTTTACGGTGGGTCCTGCCATGGTTGTCCAGGCGTTCGATTCCGGCGAACGTTATCGCTACCTGCAGAGCCTCGAATCCATGGAGCTCGAATATACACCTCCAGCATCGGAGTCGGGTATCCAGCGGTCAAGAGTGTTACCCCAGCAACCGGTTTTCAATCAGTTCAAGGGTGAATACAGTGCTGGTGTAACTCAATTCAGTGAAGGTGTCGCCTATCGGCTGCAGTGGGCCGGGCAGGGATTGGGAATGCAGCTTCACTATTGATCACACCGTTATTTTTATTGTCGGTAAAAATCCTTTAATTTCAATCGCTTACAGGTTTTTGTCGGCTAATATCCCGTTTTGCTAAAAAAATGTTGAAAATGAATTCAACTTTGTACTAGTATTATTTTGAAGTTGAAATCATTTTCAATTTCGGGGGGTATGGATTAATTCCGTATTCTTACCGGTCGAGGCTATATCGATCAACTGAGAGACCCGTCACTTGGTGAGAACCCTTTGGGAGGAGGGCTCAAATCGGTGATACGACGACCGCCAAGCGGTGCGTCAATTAACTGGATTTCGTCATATCACAATAAACATATGGGTTGTCACTATGAGCAAGAACACCGAGAGTTTTGACTTACTCCCAATCGCAGCCGCGATCACATCCGCCGCCATGATATTCACCGGAGTGAACGCTTCAGCTGAAACGGCCAGTGAATTGGCCATCGAAGAGATAATCGTAACCGCACAAAAACGCGCTACCTCTCTGCAGGATACGCCTATTGCGATTTCAGCATTTGATGCCAGCAGCCTGGAGAGTCTTGGCGCTACCAGCGTGATAGACATTGCCGAATATACCCCAAACGTCACCATGACCCGTTCACTGGGCAGCAAATACAATGTACGAATGAACATCCGCGGCATGGGTACCGCGGAGCCTTCACTGGCGGTGGATCCCAAGGTGGGTGTGTACCTGGATGGCGTCTACATGGCCCGAAATTCAGGAGCGGTATTTGACATTGTTGATCTGGAGCGGGTGGAGGTCTTGCGTGGCCCTCAGGGCACTTTGTGGGGCAAGAACACCACCGGTGGTGCTGTGAATATGATCACCGCCAAACCTCGCGGTGAGTTGGGTTTCAAGCAGCAATTGACCACAGGCAGTGACGGTTTGTTTAAATCCGTGAGCACCATCGATACCCCGGAGTTGGGTGGTGTCAGCGCCAAGTTGACTTATGCCCATAAAGCCTACGACGGTTGGGCCAAGAACATTCATCCGCACACCGAATCGGAACTGGGCAGCGAAAAAACCGATGCCTATCGCGTTGCCCTCTTGTGGCAGCCCTCGGACAATTTCAGTGCCAGCTACTCATTCGATAAAACCAATGGCGAAGCCGTGGCGGCACCGAATCAGTTGTCGGATGTGATCGTGCCCGCCGATGCACCCATCGGTTTGACCATTGATACCGTTACCGGTGCCGGTATTGCCGGCAATCCATTCGCCGCCATGGCCGCCGTGGCAGAACCGGACAAACGACTTGATACCTTTAATATGGACTCGGTGGGTGCCGAACATGTGGATATTCAGGGGCACAATTTGACGCTGAGTTGGGTGATGGGTGACGTAGAGCTGAAGTCCATCAGCGCTTATCGGCACTATGAGGCAATCGTCGAATCATTGGACACCGATGGTGTGGCCTATACCGGTATAGCTCTGGATCCGGCGCAGAATTATCAGGCCCCCTTGTTTCCAATTCAGATGGCGCCGGTCTACATCTTTAACAGCAGTAACCAAAAATCCCAGCAGCAGTTTTCGCAGGAGTTCCAGGCCATCGGTTCCGCCCTGGAAGAGCGGCTGAATTATGTGGTGGGTCTGTATTATTTTGAGGAAGACGGCAAAGAGCTTAACCCCTGGCAGATCACTATTTACAACCCAATGGCTTCGCCATTTGCCGCCTTGTCTCTCAATATCGGCAGCTTTTACAAGATTGAAAGCAAATCTGAAGCGTTGTTTGGTCAATTCACCTACGATGTCGACGAGCAACTGTCGGTTACCCTGGGACTGCGTTATTCCAAGGATGAGAAAACACTGACGTTACTGTCGGAAGATCCTGGTTTATTGCAGGACCACTCAGAGTCTGAAGACTGGAGTAAGTTCACCGCTGCGCTGACGGCCAATTATCAGCTCAACAACGATATCAGCCTTTACGCGAAAGTGTCCGAGGGTTACGCGTCGGGGTTGTTTAACCCGGGAACGATTGGTCGCGCGAGTTTCCCCGCGGACACCTCTGCGGCACTGACACCGGTCGATCCGGAGGAGGTGTTGTCCTGGGAGCTGGGCATGAAGTCCACTCTGTTGAATAACCGCCTGCGCATTAATCTGGCAACCTTTTACAACGACAACACCAACCTGCAGGTGACCGACTTTGTAGGTGGTATACGCCGCAGTTTTAACTCCGGTGAATCCACCACCACCGGTCTGGAATTGGATGCCGTTGCCGTGTTGGCGGAGGGCCTGATGCTTAACGTCTCCGCCGGTTATCTGGATGTGGATTTTGACGATGCCACCAAGACCCAGTCCAGCCCGCGCGACACTGCGACACTGGGGCTGGAATATAGCTTTGCCCCCCTGAGTTTTGGCCAGTTAGTGATGCGCTTGGACGCCACCTATACCGGCTCTTCACGTACTTCGTTTAATGATCCGGACACGGCCATTGATTCCCGCACTCTGCTGAATGCCCGCATCGGCCTGGAGGAACTGGAGCTGGGTAAGGGCAGTCTGCGAGTGGCGGCCTGGGCCCGTAATCTTACGGATGAAGAGTATCGTTTCCATGGTGCCAATTTCAGCTTTTATCGCGGTTACACCTGGGGCGATCCCCGCTCGGTGGGGGTTGATGTGATTTACGAATTTTAGTGTCGTGAATCCGAAGTTCGTTGAAAAATTCCTTCGCCAAAAATTGGATAACGGCGTTGGCTGAACTTGACGTAGCACCACTACGCCTGCGTCCAGCCGCCTTGTTCTCCAGTTTTTGGCTTTGAAATTAATTCAACGAACTTCAGACTCACGACACTAGATTTCTCCGATGCGCGGCCTTGGGTCGCGCTCTGTTTCAGACCTCCAATCTGTTCGCTCCCCCCCGGCATTTGTCCGATTTGTTCCCGACCTCTGGCGCTAATAGGGAACCTCCAACGTCAGAGCCACCGTTACCGACGGTGGCCTCGCTCCGGATCATCAGCACAATGAACGCACTATGCCATCGAGCTGTCGACACATGCCGCCGATGACGACGTCGCTTTCTACCGCTTGATGGTCAATATTGGCAAGAGTGTGATTTCCAAATCACCCTGGATAATATTCATCACTCTGTGGATGGCATTGGTGGCAATGGTGTCGCCCCAGCCATTGCTGGGACGACAGTATCTGGCGGTGTTTTAAACGCCTAGCGCTTTATTGGGTGCTGGCCTGGTAGTCGCCCTTGAGGTGGCGTTCGAGAAAATCCAACAGCACGACTTTGGCGCGACGATCGGTATCGTCGTCGCGGCCAACAATATAACCGCGTTTAATGCAGTGGGGCACATCGAGCAGAATCATGGCGCGGGCCAGTGCCCGCTCGCCCCGACTGGCATCGGCAGGTGGCGTTGATACGGCTTCGCCGTCAACGGTGGGAAAGCCCTGATCATCAAACGAAAAGCGACACTCACTGACATAGGGGCTGGATTCAGACAGGCGACGAGGGGAGGCATTTTCCCAGGCATGACCTGCACCTGCAAACACATGGGATTCCACGTGGCTGCCATAAGCTTTTAATTCGGTCTCTACCTGCCGGCAAACATCCAGGTCGATGCTCGCATCCTGATCGCCTTTCAATGCCAGATAAGCACCGCCCGTGGAACCGGCTTTGCCCATATTCTGATGGCAGGGGCCGTAGGTATCAACGTGCACGGCAAAGGGTGGCACGTCAGGCGCCACAATGGCTTTGATGCGCGGGTCCATGGCGTAACGGCTCGCCATACCGCCGTAGGAATAGCCTGTTACTCCAATTCGTTCAGCGTCAATGGCGGGGTGAGTATTGAGCAGTTTCAGGGCTGAATAGGCATCGACCAGTAAATCGCTTTCTGTGGTGGTTAACACTTTCAGGTGATAGGGCAGCTCCGGTGTGGCGCCCCGAGGTTCGTAGTAATCCAGTACAAAAGCCGCATAGCCGTTATCTGTGTAGAGTTTGGCGTAGCGGTCTTCACGACCCTCTGCCAGACCACCGCTGCCATGAAGAATAATCATCGCAGGTACAGGATTGCTTGCGCTGGCCGCTTCCGGCAGATGCAGGACACCTTTGCCTGTGGTCGCAGGTGCCCGCTCAAACCGGTTGAGCAGCACGCTAAAGTCATAGGGGCTTTTGGACTCGAAATAGATTTCGCCTCGCTGGGTTTCATTGAGTGTGGTCTGTGGCTTCGGGTAATCCGGGAATGGAGGAAGATCGAGGGAGTTTACCCAGGGCAGGCCAATACCGCCGTACTCGGTCTGCACATGGTAAACGCCGACTCCCACGCCGGCGAACAGTAAACCGGAAAAGGCCAGGGCAATAGGCTTAAGTTTCATGCAGGGTTTTCTCTCCAGTCGATTCAGCAGGTGCAGTCATTAATTGATTGATAAAAAGAGCTTCGGCCTTGGAAAGTACTTCGTCCCCCAATCGGCATTGCCCTATGGTGAACACTTTCTTGCCCTCAATACGCTCTATAAAGGCCTCAAAGCGCAGGGGCTGATAAAGCGGTGTGGGTTTAAGGTATTGGACATTCAGGTACAGCGTCGGACCCGCTACCCCCTGGGTGGTGCTGAACATGGCCAACAGTTGATCAAAAACCCCGGCGATAATGCCCCCGTGAATGCAGTTGGGTGGCCCCTCGTACACGTCATCCAGGGTCAGTTCCACCGTCAGGCGGTCCGATTGAAGTTGGTAATTCCAGATCGGCGCAATGGGATTGTAGAGGCCGCTGATGGGGCTGTAGGGCTGCACGGCGTTGATATCGCCGCCGTGGTCTGGCTTGTAATACTCCAGTGCGCGTCCAATAACATAAGGACTGTTGTTGGCTGCCAACTGTTCCAGATGACCCGCCAATTCATCCAGATGCTCGGCAGGGGCATCCAGACGCATTTTCTGACGGATAAGCGATCGCAGTGCGTCGTTCACCCGTCGCAGCGCTCTGCGTTGTTGGTCCGTGGCCTGGCTGTCGCGGTTGTGTGTGTTGGCTTGCATGGATGGTCCTGCCGGAAAGTTGTTACTGGTGGTTATGAAGCTATCACAGTTGATATTGAATTCATATTCAAAATTGTGATGATTGATCGTCCGTTTGTAGGAGGAAAATTTGGTGATACGCAAAGCAGACACACATAATCGGACATCCTGAAACAATCTTGACCGCTCCAGACTGGCCTGCAACCGCGCAGATCACTTACAATCCGGCAACCTATTGCCCCCAAGAGCCACCAGAGTTCCGGGGTTTGAGCCCAGAGTACAGCGAACCCTGGAGTTAACATGACGTACCAACACTTGTCCCTGGAAATAGACCAACAAGTCGCTCATATCACCATTAAGCGCGTTGCCATGCATTTGCCGTTTATGAAGGAATTGCTGGAAATTGCCATGGAGTGCGACAAAAACGATGACATCCGCGCGGTTTTGATCAGTAGCGATCAAAAATTGTTCAGTGCGGGTGGGGATCTTGCCTATTTTGCCGAGTCAGGCACTGATATCGGCGCGGCCATCAAGGAATTGACCGTTTATCTGCACAGTGCCATCTCACTGTTTAATCGCATGGATAAACCCACCATCTGTGTTGTTCAAGGGGCTGCCGCAGGTGCCGGAATGAGTTTCGCTGTCCAGTGTGATTTTGTGATCGCCTCTGAGAAAGCCAGTTTTAGCGGCGCTTATACCGCTGCCGGATTGTCACCCGACGGCTCTTCGAGCTATTTTCTGCCACGTCTGATTGGCGAGCGCAGAGCCAAGGAGATGCTGATCACCAACCGTAAAGTTGGCGCACAAGAGGCACTGGAGTGGGGTTTGGTCAACCAGGTGGTGGAAGCGGGCACCGAGCTGGAAGCCGGAAAAAAACTGGCCCAACAGCTGGCAGCGGGACCTTCCAAGGCATTCGGCAGCGTCAAACAGCTGATTCAGCGTTCCTCCACCGAGAGCCTGGAGAGCCAGATGGCGTTGGAGGCAGAAATGATTGCATCCAATGCCGGCGGCGAGGATGGTCAGGAGGGTATTAACGCGTTTCTGGAAAAGCGCCGCGCCGAGTTTAAGGGGCGTCGTTAGTGTTCAGTTGCCTGGTGTTCCAAACTTGGACTGCGGATTAATGCAGCGAACCTCGGTTTCAGGTTACTGATCCGGGCAGAAAATTTCTTTGAGTACGGCGATAACCCGAATGGCGTTGTCGCCCTTCAGGCGGTAAAAAATGGTTTGGGATTCCCGGCGGGTATCCACCAGTTCTGCCTTGCGCAGTGCCGCCAGGTGCTGTGACAGAGACGATTGACTGAGCGGCACCAGGTCGTTGAGTTCACCCACTGACAGCTCGCCGTCAATGAGGGTGCAGAGCACCATCAGGCGATGCTCATTACCCAGGCTTTTCATCAATTGGGCCGCTTCGCCCGCGTGGGCCGCCATTTGTTCCATTGTCGCCATCAGTCGATTTGGGTTTTCTCTAGCACTTTGGCTTCCATTGTCGAATTCATACCCATCTTGCGCCCCTGATCGAGGGCATCTTTTAAACTGTCTCCGGCCTGCAGGCGCAACAGACTCCACACCATACCCACGCGGCTGCCGGAACCGCAATGCATCAGAATGGGAGCGTCGCTATTGTCGAGCAGATTTCGGATTTTTGCCAGGGTTTGTTGGGAGGGAAGCGAACGGGAAACCGGAATATTGATATAGCTCAGACCCAGAGCTTCGGCATCACGTTGCTCTTGCGCAGTGCCTTCTTTGGGGGTGCGCAGGTCCAGGATGGTTTTAAATCCCTGTTGTTGCAACAGAGGCAGGGCACCTGAGCGAAGTTTTCCGGAGGTGGAGAGCCGTTGGTCAAAGGTTTTGAAGTTTACAATCCGGTCCGCAAGCACTTCTTGGGCAATAATCGTACTGGATTGTACCGCCAGAGACAGCAATGCCAATAGCGCTAACAGATGGCCGTTTGAAGTTATCTGTGACCGCATCGTAAACCTCTCATAATGACCGCAAAGAGATTATATTAGGTAATTCTAATGTAGTTGTCTATGCTGCGTTATCAGTCCAATGCCACAAAGTCAGACGTCCCTGTCTGCAAAAGCCCGGTTTAAAGCCCGGGCGGGCTCAGGGTTAGCCCTTGCTGCGCTTGCCGTTACCGTCGCTGTAGTTGGCCGTCAGATCACCTCTCAGGGCCGCATCGCTGAGCATGCCGGCTTTCAGGTTGAGGCCCAGAGCGGCAAAGCAGGAAAGCTGTTCCCGGCTCAGCAAGCGCACAAAGCGATTATGTGCGGAACGTACCAGCGGATGCTGAGAGCTGGAGGAGAGTTTTAACAGCGCCATGATGTCATCGAGTTCCTGGCTCGGGCGGAAACAGACATGTTGCGCAATTTCCACCTGCATTCGTAACGAGTAAAGTGCTTTATCCAGGTTGTTGTCCATCGGTATCAGTCGCATATCCTTTTCGACCTCGGTCTTGCTTTCAGTATCAATGTATCAAAAGCTCCGCCAGCTGTTTGTAAAAGGCTGTAAAACGTTTTCTTACATAATTTTTACCGCTGGGGGCTTGCGCTGGAGCCCTTGCAACTGCTCAAATCCAAGCTGATGGCAAAACGGTACGTACAATAAGGAATCCAGGAAACTGCGGGGGGCGGTGTGAAGATTGCGCTTTTGGAAGATGACCAGCAACAGGCCGATCTGGTGTGTCAGTGGTTGCAGGAATCCGGCCACGAGGTGGTTCACTCGGATCGTGGCGATACTTTTTTGCAGTGCTGCTACGAGCAACCATTCGATATGGTGATCCTGGACTGGGAATTGCCGGACACATCGGGACTGGAGGTGCTCAAGCAGCTGCGGCAGCAGGATCAGTTCAGTTTTCCGGTGTTGTTCGCCACCCAGAGAGATAGCGAGGAGGACGTGGTCAGCGCGCTGGCGGCGGGGGCTGACGATTACCTGGTTAAACCCCTGCGACCTATGGAACTGGCTGCCAGGCTGGAAGCGCTCAGGCGGCGAGCCGGTATTCGCTCACCCGATGATGTTCTGACGCTGGGGCCTATCACCATTGATACTCAGCGCTTGAGTGCCGAGGTCAACGGTGAGGCGGTGAAGTTAACCCAGAAGGAGTTTGCCCTCGCCGTTGAATTCCTGAGCAACCCCGGCAGAGTGTTGTCGCGGGAGTATTTGTTAAAACAGATCTGGGGAGTTAACGCTGCCCTGAACACCCGCACGGTGGATGTTCATGTGAGCAAGGTTCGCCGCACGCTAAAAATCAATCCGGACATGGGGTATTGTATCACCACTATCTATCAGCACGGATACCGTTTGGAGCCCGTGGAATAGGGGTAGGGGACAAGGAGCGGATTAAGGAACCTTCCGATGAAGCGATTGATCGCTGCGATTAGCCTGCAGCTAATCATGCTGGCGCCAGCACAGAGTGCCGAGTGGCTTTATAGCGTGAGACCTGACGACACCATCTGGGATGTGTGCCTGAAGTACACCAACAAACGCAGTTGCTGGATGCTCTTGCCGGGCATGAATCAGATTAAAAACCCCTACGTGATGCCTCCCGGTCAAATTCTGCGAATTCCCGTCAGCTGGCTGAGAGTCCAACCGAAACCCGTTGAGGTTACCTTTGTGTCCGGTACGGTAAGCGTGCGGGAATCCGGCCAAACCAGAGCGGTCCGGGTCGGCGACAAGCTGCCCATTGGCGCTGTGGTGGAAACAGCGGCCGGGCACGTTAACCTGCGATTTGGAGACGGCAGCAGCTTGCAGTTGGAACCCGATTCCCAATTGTCGCTCGATGCGATGACCACACACATCGGCAAGGGCATCGTGGACAGCCAGCTGCGCCTGAATCAGGGCGCCGTCAAAACCCGTGTGATTCCGCGCACGCCGGCAACCCGATTTCGAATCACCACACCCACGGCGGTGGCGGCTGTGCGAGGTACGGAGTACCGGGTCAGTGCGAGCACCGAGGGTGACAAAGGCGTGATGCGGGGCGAAGTGTTCGAAGGCTTGGTCGAGGTTAAGGCAGACAAACTGGTACAGTCGGTGGCTGCCGGTTACGGCATTACCGCCCGCGAGGACCAACCGCTCGAAAACCCCAAACCGTTATTGCCCGCACCTAGGTTTACTTCCAGTGACGCACCCAGGTTGGCTCCCGCCACCGTCACCTGGGAGGCCCTCGAAGGTGCCAGCCGTTATCAACTGGAGTTGCTTAATGACAATGAAGGGGAGGAGCTACTGAAAAAGCTCACCCCGACGCTACCCCGAGCTATTATTGATCAGATTCAACCCGGGTGTTATCGCCTGCGCCTGCGCGCTATTGATGCCGATGAACTGCTGGGTCTGGCGGCCTCTCAAACGTTTTGCATTGCGCAGCCGCTGGTAGCCCCGGTGCTCAATCCCGGCCTTTGGCAAAAGCAAGGGCGTCATGCCGCCACCCTGACTTGGGCGGCGGTGCCCACTGCCGTTTCATACCGGGTGCAGGTGGCCACCGATGCTGAATTTACGCAGCTGCTGCGGGATGAAACCCAGTCGGCTACAAGCCTTTCGCTAGAGTCCAAGCAGGCGTTGTATGTTCGCGTCAGTGCCATAGGTGAGGAAGGGCAGCAAACCGAATTTTCCAATGCGTTGCCATGGCAACCCGGCAACTACGACTGGATTGTCGCAGCGATCTACACTCTGATTATCGTTGTCCTCTGGTAGCACCCTGGGATGATGGGAGGTGTAACCAGGTTTTTGATGCAGCGCCGCTCTCTGTTGGCGCTGGGAGTGGCACTGACGCTGTTGGTGGCTTTGATGAGTTCGCAAAGGCTTACGCGAGCACTGGACTGGCTCTGGTTTGACCTGGTTCAACAGATCAGTGCGCTGCCGCCGCCCGACGATTTGGTGATCGTTGAGATCGACGAGAAAAGCCTGCAGTCGCTGGGCCGCTGGCCCTGGTCCAGAGAACATCATGCCGAATTATTGTATCGCCTGAGTGAGGCTCGGGCGGTTGTGTTTGATGTGATCTTTGCAGACGCTGATACCAGAAACCCAGCGGGAGACCTGGCGTTTGCCAGAGCTCTATCTGAGCACGGCCGGGTTATCTTGCCTCTCTATCTGGAGCAATTGGGGCGTCAGGGGCAGGTGATGGAAGTGGTGCCTGCATCCCGGTTTTATCAGGCGGCCGCTGCGATTGGTCATGTGCATGTGGCGCCGGATACCGATGGCGTGGTGCGCAGTCTCTATCTCAAGGAGGGCCTGGGAAATCCCTATTGGCCACATCTCTCCTATGCACTGCATCAATTGGTCTCCGGTTCCAGTGAAGCTCCAAAAGGGGTGAGGGACAGGGTCGTTGAGAATTCCAATGATCCTCACCTTATTGCCAGGGATTTTCACAACTGGCTGCCAATGCCCGGTTCTCATCAGGGTATTGTTCACCACTCGTTTGTGGACGTGCTTGAAGGACGGGTAACGGGATTTGAAGGCAAAATCGTCTTTGTGGGAGCGACTGCTGCTGGTCTGGGAGACCTGTTTACCACTTCGGTGGGGTCTATGCCGGGGGTAGAGCTCAATGCCTGGAGCTATCAGGCGCTGAGTCATGAGCTGACTATAGTACGCCCCGCTCAAACCACCGTTACCTGGATTTGTGCAGTGGCGGTGCTGTTGTTGGTGGTCATGCTGGGGCACTTGAGTCCGGCGGCGTTTCTGTTGGCGACACTGGGCTCTTTGGCGGTCATTCTTTTTGCCAATACGATACTGCAGCTCGGTTTTGGTATCTGGTTGCCCGTCAGCCCCATGGTAATAGCTCTGTTACTGTTTTATCCCCTTTGGAGTTGGTTGCGACTGGAGGTGGCGTTGGCTTATCTGCGGCGGGAGTTGCGGGAGCTGTCCCCGGTGAATCTGCCTGCAACGATTGCCGGTACAGAATTGGTGGAGCGAACGGTGCACCGATTGAACCAGGCCCAGCATCAGGCCAGGAAAGATCGCCGTTTAATAGAACAAAGCCTGGAAAACCTTCAGGATGCCGTCATTATTGCGGACCTCAGTGGCAAGACTCTTCTGATCAATAGCGCGGCGAAAGGACTTTTGGCGCCGGTGATAAAATCAGATGCGGAGGAGAACCTCTTTGAGGAATCCGGAACAGAGGTAGAACCGGGCCTGTTGCATTGGCTGGCGACCCTGGAACCGGCCAACAATCGCAGTTGGAGCGAATTGTTGCGTGAACTTCTGCAAAAGCAACAGGCGTTGTCTCTGCAGGCGAAGCAGGAGGACCGGGACCTGTTTGTGCAGGCGGCTCTTATCAGTCTGGAGAACCGCGAACCCGACACCTTGATCATTACGGTAACGGACGTCAGCGAACTCAAGGCGGCCGAAAAAGCCCGTATGGAAGCGCTGAACTTTCTGTCTCACGATCTGCGTTCGCCACTGGTGTCTGTACTGGCTATTGTTGGCATGCAGCGGTCGGATGATCCGCCTTCACCGGAACAGGCCCTTAACGATATCGAGCTGCTTGTCAGCAAAAACCTTAATTACGCCGAGAGCTTCCTGCACCTGAGTCGTGCCCAGTCGCTGCAGCCGTCACAATTGCGTCTGTGTGATCTACACGCGGTTCTGGATGCGGCTCAGATGCAGGGCATGGCGCTCGCCCGCAGCAAACAGATTCAACTCAGGTGCGAGCGCACGGACGAAGACGCCTGGGTGATGGGCGAGCAGGACATGCTGGAGCGGGCACTGTTAAACCTGATTTCCAATGCCGTCAAATACAGTATGCCTCTGACAGAGATTGAATTGTCACTGCAGCGCAAGGGCAAGCAGATGCTATTGCAGGTGTCGGATCAGGGTAAAGGCATCGCCAGTGAAGATCTGCCCACCCTGTTCGACCGTTTTACCCGATCAAAAAAACACCAGCAAGAAAAAGGCGCGGGATTGGGGCTTCACTTTGTGGCGACGGTGGCAAGACGGCATCAGGGCCGGGTCACTGTCGAGAGTCAGCCAGGCAAAGGCAGCCGGTTTATTTTGGCGCTGCCCGCATGTGACGAGAGTGAGTTGGACAATTAGGGTCCAGGGGCTTGTTAAGCAACGCCAACAGGGCTATAACTGCGCGCTCATCGGATTTTAATAGGGGTAGAGTCATGAGTGCCAGCGGATCAACTGCGACCGGATCAACAAAAGTGGCCATTGTCACCGGCGGGCGCACCGGCATTGGCCTGGCGACGCTGAAGCGGTTTCAGCAGCAGGGCTACAAGGTCATCAATATTTCGCGCAAGCCATCGCCCCTGTCCGGTTGTATCAGCCTGGAGGCTGACTTTACCCAGCCGCATTGGTCTCAGCAGATAGGCGCGGCTCTGGAGGCCGAAATCGCTGGTGCTGAGCAGCTGGTACTGGTACACAATGCCGGGCTGCACGTGAATGATTCCGCCATGGAGGTGGATGCTGAAGCCATGCGTCGGTCTTTTGATGTTAATGTGGTGGCACCGGCGACCTTGAACCGGCTGGTAAATCCTCACCTGACTCCCGGTTCTGCCATTATCTATGTAGGCTCCACGCTCAGTGAAAAAGCCGTGGCTGGTTGTGCCTCATATGTGAGTGCCAAACATGCATTGGTCGGTTTGATGCGCGCCACCTGTCAGGATCTGCAGGGGCGTCAGGTACATACCGCCTGTATCTGCCCAGGCTTTACCGATACAGAAATGCTGCGCGAGCATGTGGGTAATTCAGATGAGGTGCTGAAGGAAATCGCCAGCATCTGCACCTATGGCCGTCTGATCAATACCGATGAAATTGCCGGGACACTGTATTTCTGCGCCACCAACCCTGTGGTCAACGGCACCGTGATGCACGCCAATCTGGGACAGATCGAACGCTGATCAGTTCATCTGCAGGTAGCGTTTAAGCTTATAAGTCAGGTAATAAAACGGGCCTGTGTCCAGCAGCGCACAGGTCATTTTAAACAGGTAATTACTGCCCATCAAAACCAGCAGCTGTTGGGTGGTGATGCCGCCGGCGAGGTAAACGGCCCCAAAAGTAACGCTGACCACCATAAAGGAATCCACGGCCTGGCTGATCAGGGTGCTGAAGTTGTTGCGCAGCCACAGGTGACGGCCTTTGGTCAGCCGCTTCCAGAAGTGAAACAGTTTTACGTCACAATATTGTGCGGCGGTGTAAGCCATCATCGAGGCAAATACCGCTCCCGAGGTCAGCGAGTACATCAGGTCAAACAGTTCCACGGAACCTGATGCAGTGCTGCCATCGGGCAAAGGCACGTCAGCGGCCAGATGCAGTACCTGCCAAGGCGGCATGGCGGAGGCATCTACCGGCGCTACCAGCTGCCCCAGATACATACAGCCCAAAATAAAGAAGTTCAGGCACAGCCCGACGGTGACCAAAAAGTTCGCGCGTTTTTTGCCGTAGAGTTCGCAGATGAGATCCGTGCACAGAAACGTGAGCGGGTAGGGTAGCACGCCAACCGCCAGCGCCAGGGGCCCCAGCTGCACAAAACGGCTGATGCCGATCACATTCAGCAGCGTCATGGAGCACAGGAAAACGCCTGCCAAAACCAGGAACACCCGCTCGCGCCTTTCGCGCAGGTCGGCATCAACCGCAGCCTCGGTTGCTGGGTTCAGTGTGGCTTCCATTTGATTATCTCCCTGTTTCAGGATCGCACCCAGTGGCTGGAACCCCATTGACCGGGACCTGATGATACCCGCATGACCAGTTCCGTAATCATCGGATTGTCGCCGAACAGGGGATCGCTTTGCAGTTGTTGCAGCAGGTAATGGGAAAGCTCTTCGATAGTGATATTGGTAACGGGCAGCAACAGGGTATCCGCTTTGGGAAAGGGGATCACCTCACCGTTAAAGTGTACTTCATAGCAACTGCCGGTGTCCTCGATACTGTGGTAGGGACAGTCCCTGGCCAGCAACATGTACTCGTCAAGGTCTTGGCAAAGGACGGCCAGTTTTTTCTTCAGCAGACTGTAATCAAAGCACATACCATCGTCACCGACACGAGCGGTGGCGCTGGCGGAGACAAAAAAGTTATGCCCGTGCAGGCGCTCGCGCTCCGTGGCGGAAAACACGGTGAAATGAGCCGCGGAGAAGTGCAGGTACTCCTTGCTGATATCGATGGTGGTCAGTCGTTGTCTGTCAGTATTGTTTGAGTTTTGTACTTCCACTTTGGCCTCGAATGTTTTTATATCTTGCTTTTCACGGGTCATTGTCCAGCTTATAGCTGCGATACTCAATCTCGACGATATCGTAGCGCTGTTCCCCCTCCGGCGTGCGCAGGTAGACTTCGTCGTCCAGGCGCTTGCCAAGCAGTTGTCGGGCAAGCGGTGAGTCCATACTCAGCTTGCCTTCTTTCACATTAAATTCATCGGGCCCAACGATCTGGTAGGTGGTCTCTCCATCGTCGTCATCCACCAGGGTGACGTAAGCGCCGAAGAAGACCTTCTCCTTGTCGTCGGGAACGCGGTCGACAATGGTCAGCTCATCCAGCCGTTTGGTTAAAAAGCGTACGCGACTGTCGATTTCCCGCAGCCGGCGTTTGCCATAGATGTAGTCGCCGTTTTCTGAACGATCGCCATTCTTGGCGGCTTCGTGAACCACATCGGTGACCTGAGGACGCTCCACTTTCCATAAATGGGTAAGCTCTTCCTGCAGGCGTCTGGCGCCCGCAGGCGTAATATAAGCCGAACCACGTCGGCGCGGTGGTCGCCAACGGCCCATTAGCTGCCGTCTCCATTGGGTGATGGGTTGAGGTTGCGAACAGCCACGGGATTGATTTCGGTGGGTACATCAAAACCGAATACCTGGCCGTAAAAGCTCCACTCCGCCTCCAGGCAGCGCTGGATACTGGAGGCTTTGCGGAAACCATGACCTTCTCCTTCAAAGGGGACGTAGGCCACGGGCACCTGTTTTTCGTCCAGCAGAGACACCATGGACTCCGCCTGGTTGGGGGGAACCACCTTGTCATCCAGCCCCTGGAAAAAGATGACGGGGCAATTGAGCCGGTCGGCGTGGTGAATCGGAGAGCGCTCCAGGTAAAGCGTTTTTTCTTCCGGATAGGCGCCCACCAGACTGTCGAGGTAGCGGGATTCAAACTTGTGGGTGTCGCAGGCCAGGGTTTCCAGGTCGCCGATACCGTAAAGGCTGGCGCCGGCTTTAAAGGTATCGCTAAAGGTCAGGGCGGCCAGCACAGTGTAGCCGCCGGCGCTGCTGCCCTTGATCGCCAGTTGATCGGGGTTGGCCAAACCTTGTGCCACCAAATGATCAGCCGCTGCGCAGACATCTTCCACATCGTGCAGGCCCCAGGCGCGGTTGAGCTGTTCGCGGTAGTGGCGTCCATATCCCGTGCTGCCCCGGTAATTGACGTCCATCACCGCAAAGCCGCGGCTGGTCCAGTATTGGATTTTCAGATTAAGACCTGTTTCGGTGGCGCCGGTGGGGCCGCCGTGGCAGAGCACAACCAGCGGTGGTGTGCCTCCTTGCGGGCCTGAAATGTCGCCGTTGCGCGGTGCATAGTAAAAACCGTGAGCCTGGGCACCCTTGCCGGTGTCAAAGGTAATCGCCTGAGCGGTGCTGATCAATTCGGCGGGCAGTTGGTCTCCACTGGAACTGGCAAGGCGCTGGAACTCTGCGCCATCAAAAGCCAGCAGATCAGTGGTGCGGGTAGGGCTGGCAGCCAGAAACGCGGCGCGGCCGGACAGACATTGAATGGAGCCGACATCACAGAAGGGTGATTCAATATCGATCAATGTGCCGGATTCAGTATCGATGGTCGCCAAATGCCACTGGCCACCGTGGGTATAGCAGGCGAGGATTTCCGAGGCGCTGAGGAAGCCGTAGGTGGACATACCAAACACCCACTGAGGCGTGGCAAACTCAGCGGCCTTGGTGACTACCGGTTCCAATTCGCCCTCAGCCCCGAGGCGGTAAATATTCCACCAGTCGTTGCGATCAGACACCAGATAAAGCTGACCGCCGGGGCTCCACTGGGGCTGAAAGATAGACTCACCCGCACCGCCCGCTACTTTGCAAGCGTTAGTGGGCATGCCACTGTCGTCGATGTCTGCGAGCCAGGCTTCGCTGCTGTCCCAGGGCATGCAAGGGTGGTCCCAGCATAACCAGCTGAGCTGACTGCCATCCGGCGATAGTCGGGGATTGGAGAAAAAGTCGTGACCTTCAGCAATCACCGTGGGTAGTTTGGCACCATTGATATCAATAGCCACCAACTGGTTGGTCTCCTCAATACCCTCGGATTGGCATGTGTGATCCTCACGCAGGCACAGCAAACGCTGTCGCTCGCTATCCAGGCAGAAATCCGCATAGCGCCAGGGGCCCTCCGGTGTAATGGCAACAGGCTCGCTGTCGCCGCTTGCCCGATAGACACGTTGATCCGTCGACTGCACAAAGTAGACATCGTCACCATCCACGCAGTAGCTGCTGCCGCCATATTCGTGGGCTTTGGTGCGCACATCGCAGTGGCGGGGCAGGACTTCCTGCGCACTCTGATTCGGGCGTTTGCACATCAGCACGCTGCGCCCCTGTTCCTGTGGGCGTGACTCAACCCAGTAGGTGGCATCGCCGTAGAGGCGTGGTTCGCCAAGCCTTACGCTCTGGCGGGTAAGCATTTCGCTGTGAATATCGGACGGCCAGCTGCCGTAGGGGAGGATGGTGGTCATGGTGAGGTTGGGTGGCTCCTTCTAGCAATGGGTTCATTGTATTTCAGCTGGTAGAATGGCGGCAAACTTCTCATGGCCTGATAGTCGCTGTTTGCATGATTGATACTGACAACACCCTGGTTAAGACGCTGGCCGATTTCGAGCGTGCCCATGACCACGTGAATCGCTGGGTGGTGGCCTACAGTGGCGGGCTGGATTCCACGGTTCTGCTGCATCTTCTCAAAGGGATTGCATCCAAAACGCCCGTAGAAGCTGTGCACATCAACCACGGTTTATCTGAACTGGCCGGAGCGTGGCAGCAACACTGTTTGG
This sequence comes from Pseudomaricurvus alkylphenolicus, assembly GCF_011683955.1. Classification (GTDB taxonomy): domain Bacteria; phylum Pseudomonadota; class Gammaproteobacteria; order Pseudomonadales; family Cellvibrionaceae; genus Pseudomaricurvus; species Pseudomaricurvus alkylphenolicus. The sequence goes on along the minus strand of NZ_JAAQPI010000003.1, from coordinate 138,137 downwards.
AGTGCTGCACACGCTGGAGCATTCCGCTGCGCGTCATTGAGGTACAGGTGAAAAGCGTGGGCAGCGGTATTGAAGATGCAGCCCGCCAGGCCAGGTACACTGCCTTTGAGAAGGTGCTGGAAGCGGGGGACGGGTTGCTACTGGCCCATCATCAGGACGATCAGGCAGAAACCCTGCTGCTCAGGTTGCTCCGCGGCAGCGGCCCTCGGGGACTGGCGTCCATGGCTGTCAGCCGTGAATTGGGCAAGGCCAGGTTATATCGCCCCTTGCTGGAATTGACACGTCATCAGCTTGAGGTCTACGCCAGGCATCACCAATTGTCCTGGATTGATGACGACAGCAATGCCAGCCTCGAGTTTGACCGCAACTACCTCCGCCACCGGGTGATGCCCGCGCTTAAACAGCGCTGGCCCGGTGCTGCCAAACGCTTTGCAACCAGTGCCCGTCATTGCGCCGAGGCCGAGCAATTGATGATGGAGGTGGCGGCCTCGGATCTGGACAGGGCTGAACCTCAGCAAGAGCGCCTTGGCGAGAGCCTGGCTATGGCGCCCTTGCGACAGATGAGTCGCTTCCGACGGGGTAACCTGTTGCGCCATTGGCTGACCACCCGGGGGCTTCCATTGCCAGAGGAGGCCCACCTGGCCGAGTTTGAGCAACAGTTGCTCAATGGACGATCGGACAGTGAGGCCGAGGTCAGTTTTGGGGGAGTCATGCTGCGGCGCTATCGTGAGCGTTTGTACCGCTTGGCTCCATTGCCTGACAAGGTCGCGGAAGACTGTGACTGGGACGGCAGGCAGCCCTTGGCATGGGGGGGCTGGCTTCTGAGCTTGGAGCCGGTGCAATCGGGCGGCTTCAGATTGCCGGCAGAAGGCTTCAGAGTCAGCCGCCGTCTCCCCGGCGAGCGCTGTCACCCCGCCTGGCGCCAACATTCCCAGACGCTGAAAAAACTGCTGCAGGAAAGCGAAGTGGAACCCTGGCTTCGGGACCGGGTCCCCATCCTGCTGAATCAGGGTAATCCCGAACGCGAACCTGTTGCAGTGGGGCATTTATGGCCCTGTAAAGGGTGGCAGTGTGAAGCCGGGGAAACCGGTTTTCAGTTGCACTGGCAATCGCTTTTCAGTTGCTCGCGCAACGGCTCAGCACACCGGTCGGATAAATAGAGAGAAGATTGAGACAGAAGCCTCTTTCCGGTAGACTGGCGTCCCATCTTGAGGGCCGCCCGCGGCTGGGACTCAGTCGACATTCTGGGGCGCCCAAACCCAATTTTGATCATTAATTCAGCAAGGTTATTCATGACGCGATATATCTTCGTTACTGGTGGTGTTGTTTCTTCTTTAGGCAAGGGCATCGCTTCGGCTTCACTGGGCGCAATTCTGGAAGCCCGGGGCCTTAAAGTAACGGTGTTAAAGCTCGATCCCTACATCAATGTAGACCCGGGCACCATGAGCCCGTTCCAGCACGGCGAGGTCTATGTGACCGAAGATGGCGCCGAGACGGATCTGGACTTGGGCCACTACGAGCGCTTTATTCGTACCAAAATGAGCCGCCGCAACAACTTTACCACGGGCCGTGTCTACGAAACCGTGTTGCGCAAAGAGCGTCGTGGCGATTATCTGGGTGGTACTGTACAGGTAATCCCGCATATCACCGACGAAATCAAGCGTCGTGTGCTTGAAGGTGGCCGTGATTGTGATATCGCCCTGGTGGAAATCGGCGGTACCGTGGGTGATATTGAATCCCAGCCGTTTCTTGAGGCCGCCCGCCAGCTGAAAGTGGAGCTGGGTCGCGAGCGTGCTCAGTGGATTCACCTGACGCTGGTACCCTATATTGCCACTGCCGGCGAAACCAAGACCAAACCCACTCAGCACTCGGTGAAGGAGCTGCGCTCCATCGGGGTGCAGCCGGAAGTGCTGTTGTGCCGTTCCGAGAAAGAGGTGGACGTCGACTCCCGCCGCAAGATTGCTCTGTTTACCAACGTTGACGAGCGCGCGGTTGTGCCTCTGCCCGACGCCAAGACCATTTACTCTATCCCCCAGCTGCTCAAGGACTACCAGCTCGACCAGATCGTGCTGGAGAACTTTGGCCTGGAAGCTCCGGAAGCGGACCTGTCCGAGTGGGCCGCCGTGGTGGACGGCAAGCTGAATCCGGAAAACGAGATCACCATTGCCATGGTGGGCAAGTATATGGAGCTGTTGGACGCCTACAAGTCGCTCAATGAGTCCCTGACCCACGCCGGCATTCACACTCGCACCAAGGTCAATGTGAACTATATCAATGCCGAGGACGTGGAAGAGCAGGGGCTGGCCCTGATCAAGGATGCCGACGCCATTCTGGTGCCCGGCGGTTTTGGCGAGCGTGGTCTGGAAGGCAAGCTCACCGCGGTGAAATATGCGCGTGAGAACAACATACCTTATCTGGGTATCTGCCTGGGTATGCAGTCTGTTGTGATCGAGTTCGCCCGTAACGTGCTGGGTCTGAAAGACGCCAACAGTACCGAATTTGACAAGCAGACCAAAAACCCGGTGATCGGTCTGATTACCGAGTGGGTGACTTCGGACGGTGACGTAGAGAAACGCGATGAAGCCTCCGATCTGGGCGGCACCATGCGTCTCGGTGGCCAGGAGTGTCGGTTGGTGCCGGGCAGCCGCGCCCGTGAGGTTTACGGTGAAGACGTGATCGTCGAGCGTCATCGTCATCGTTATGAAGTCAACAACAATTATGTTGATCAACTGCAAAAGGCCGGCCTGAAAATCGGTGGCTGGTCTGCGGATGACAACCTGGTGGAGATGGTTGAACTGGAAGATCACCCCTGGTTTGTGGCCTGTCAGTTCCACCCGGAATTCACCTCCACCCCCCGCGATGGACACAAGCTGTTTACCAGCTATGTTCAGGCGGCAGTGAACAACAAAAAGGATTGATGCCCCGATGCTGAGTAAAACGATCGCGGTAGAGGATGTGCAAGTGGCCAACGACCGGCCATTTACTCTGTTTGGCGGCATGAATGTGTTGGAATCCCGTGATCTGGCCATGCAAGTGGCAGAACACTATGCGGAGGTGACGACCAAACTGGGCATTCCTTACGTGTTTAAGGCGTCTTTCGATAAGGCCAATCGTTCTTCCGTGCACTCCTATCGTGGTCCGGGCATGGAGGAAGGTCTAAAGATCTTTGACGAGATCAAGCAGACCTTTAAAGTGCCGGTGATTACCGATGTTCACGAGATCCATCAGTGTCAGCCGGTGGCTGATGTTGTCGATGTGATCCAATTGCCGGCGTTTCTGGCACGCCAGACCGATCTGGTGGAGGCCATGGCCAAAACCGGTGCGGTGATCAATATTAAAAAGCCCCAGTTTCTCAGCGCCGGGCAAATGAAGAATATTGTTGAAAAGTTTGCCGAGTGCGGTAACGAGCAAGTGATGCTGTGTGAGCGCGGCAGCTGCTTTGGTTACGATAACCTGGTGGTGGATATGCTCGGCTTTCGCACCATGAAAGAAGTCAGTGGCGGTGCGCCGCTGATCTTTGATGTTACCCATGCCCTGCAGTGTCGCGACCCCATGGGTGCGGCCTCCGGCGGTCGTCGTCAGCAGACGGCGGAGCTCGGTCGTGCAGGCATGGCCACAGGTTTGGCGGGTTTGTTTCTGGAGGCGCACCCAGATCCGGACCAGGCCAAATGCGACGGACCCAGCGCCCTGCCGCTGGCGAAGTTGGAACCCTTCCTGGCGGAGATGAAGGCGGTCGATGACCTGATCAAATCCCTGCCGGCGTTGGACATTAGTTAACAGCTATTTAAAACATCCTAACGGAGATAGTCTCGAAATGAGTAAGATTGTTGATGTAAAAGCCTACGAGGTGCTGGACTCTCGTGGTAACCCCACCGTCAATGCCGACGTGATTCTGGAATCCGGTGTTGTCGGCTCCGCCTGTGCGCCTTCCGGGGCATCAACCGGTTCTCGCGAAGCGCTGGAGCTGCGTGACGGTGACAAGAGCCGCTACCTGGGCAAGGGTGTCCTGAAGGCCGTTGAGAACGTAAACACCACCATCAAGAATCTGCTGGTGGGCAAAGACGCGGCTGATCAGCGGGCTTTGGATCAGGCCATGATCGACGCCGACGGCACTGACAACAAGGCCAACTTTGGTGCCAACGCCATTCTTGCCGTTTCCCTGGCCGCCGCCAAGGCTGCTGCGGCAGACAAGAATATTCCCCTGTACCAGCACATTGCGGACATCAATGGCACTTCCGGCCAGTACTCCATGCCTGTGCCGATGATGAATATCATCAACGGTGGTGAGCACGCCGACAACAATGTCGACATCCAGGAGTTTATGGTACAGCCCATCGGCGCCAAGACTTTCTCTGAAGCTCTGCAGGTGGGTGCTGAAATCTTCCACGCCTTGAAGAAGGTACTGAGTGGTAAGGGCCTGAATACTGCTGTTGGTGACGAAGGTGGCTTCGCCCCTGACCTGGCCTCCAACGCTGACGCTCTGGCGGTGATCAAAGAAGCCACCGAGCAGGCGGGCTACAAGTTGGGCGACGACGTTACCCTGGCTCTGGACTGTGCCTCTTCCGAGTTCTACAAGGATGGTAAGTACGATCTGTCCGGCGAAGGTAAGGTATACACCTCTGAAGGTTTCAGTGACTTCCTGGCGGAGCTGTGTGACCAGTACCCCATTATCTCCATCGAAGACGGTCAGGACGAGTCTGACTGGGATGGCTGGAAGTACCAGACTGAAAAGCTGGGTGACAAGGTACAGCTGGTTGGTGATGATCTGTTCGTAACCAACACCAAGATCCTGAAAGAAGGTATCGAGAAGGGTGTGGGTAACTCTATCCTGATCAAGTTCAACCAGATTGGTTCTCTGTCTGAGACTCTGGATGCTATCAAGATGGCCAAAGACGCCGGTTACACCGCGGTTATTTCTCACCGCTCCGGTGAAACCGAAGACACCACTATTGCTGACCTGGCTGTGGCCACTGCCGCCGGTCAGATCAAGACCGGTTCTCTGTGCCGTTCTGACCGCGTAGCCAAATACAACCGTCTGCTGCGTATCGAAGCTGAGTTGGGTACCGATAATGCGCCTTACCGCGGCATTGCGGAGTTCAAATCCTAAGATTTGAGTCTTCCTGCACCTGACAAAACAGGCCGGCATTGCCGGCCTGTTTTGTTTTTGACGGCAAGTGTTTTACCATCAGCCGTATCTTTTATCTGATCCTTCGGCAAATTACCGCTATCTCCTATGAAATGGTTGATTCCTATCCTTGTGATCCTTTTGGCCGGTCTGCAGTACCGGTTGTGGGTGGGTGAGGGTAGTCTGGCTGAGGTGGTGCGACTGTCCGGGGAGATTGAAACCCAGCGGACAGAGAATGAGCGCTTGCGGGAGCGCAATCGGGTTTTGGCCGCCGAGGTTGAGGGGCTAAAATCCGGGCTGGATGCGGTTGAGGAGAGGGCCCGGGAGGACCTTGGCATGATTAAGCCCGGGGAGACTCTGTTTATGGTAGTGGAGCCTGAGGAGCGTTGATGGAGCTTTCCGATTGCTGGGTAGTTATTCCGGCAGCTGGTGTGGGTGCCCGTATGGGGGCCAATAAACCCAAGCAATACCTCGAAATCAACGGTAAAACGATCCTTGAACATACACTGGAACGGTTGCTAAAGCTGCCAGATCTGAGAGGTGTGGTATTAGTGCTCGGCGCCGAGGACACTTACTGGCAGCGTTTGCCGGCGGTCCAAAACCCCTTGGTCAAAACCGTTGAGGGTGGCAATGAGCGCTGCGATTCGGTACTCAATGGCCTCAAGTCTTTACAAAACGAAGTGAAGCCCGATGATTGGGTGCTTGTCCACGATGCTGCCCGTCCCTGTGTGGCTCTGGACGATATCCAGAATTTACGCCATGACATTAAACACCATCCCGCCGGTGGTATTCTCGGCGTACCGGTCAGCGATACTCTCAAACGGGTCAGCGATGACAGTAGCATCGAAGCAACTGTTGATCGCAGCGTCCTCTGGCAGGCCCAAACCCCACAGGCGTTCCGCTACGGCGTTTTATCTGATGCCTTAAGTCAGGCTCTGCAAAAGGGGCTTAATATCACCGATGAAGCCTCTGCCGTTGAATCCGCAGGTTACAAACCTCTGATGGTTGAAGGCCGGCGCGACAATATAAAAATCACCCGTCCTGAAGACCTGCCGCTGGCGGAATTGACCCTGAAGCTGCAAGCATCCCCATAACCCAACTATAATTTGCTGGCCTAAAATCTAACCGCTACTCAGGAGAAACGATTTTGCGAATTGGTCACGGTTACGACGTTCACGCCTTTGGCGGCGGCGATAAGATTGTTATCGGTGGTGTGGTGATCCCTCACACCCACGGTCTGGTGGCACATTCCGATGGCGATGTTCTGCTGCACGCGCTCTGTGACGCCCTTCTGGGAGCCGTGGCTCAAGGTGACATCGGCAAACACTTTCCCGATAACGACCCCAGCTATCGCAACGCCAATAGCCGTGATCTGCTGCGAATGGTTTTTGCCAAAGTCAGTGCTCTTGGATATCGACTGGCAAACGCGGATATGACCGTTGTTGCCCAGGCGCCGAGGATGGCACCGCACATAGAGTCCATGGTGGTCAATATTGCCTCGGATCTGGAGGCCGATGTGAACCAGGTTAATGTTAAGGCGACGACCACAGAGCGGTTGGGTTTTACCGGGCGTAAAGAGGGTATAGCCGCCCACGCCGTGGTGCTGCTGGAATCCTGTTCTTAAATCCCATGTGATGATCTGTTTTGCGCGCTGCCTCAGGCGGTTCGCGCCGAACGTATATCGGCTAGAACATTAGATATTGATAAATTAGTAAAACCTAATATAATGTAGAGCATTCACATTAATTCAGAGATTTGCCATGAATGTCGCTCTCTCCAGTGCTCCAGAATCCATATCTTCCAGGGAATTTGTCCAGCGATTAAGCCAGCAGCAGGTCACTATGTGTTTGGATGTCCGTACTGTGGCTGAATTTGCCGGCGAGCGCTGTCGGGGCAGTGAGTGCCTGCCGCTGCAACAGTTGTCTGCAGAGACACTGGAGGTGCGTTTAAAGACGCGGGGCATCGGACCGGATGAGACCCTATACTTGATGTGTCAGGCCGGCAAGCGGGCCGAAATGGCCGCACAGCGCCTGGCCGGCCGGATTGGCAATCCCCTGTGCGTAGTCGCCGGTGGTGTAGAGGCGTTGCCGGAGGAATGGCTGGAGCGTGCGGAGAAGCCAATGATGTCGTTGGAACGGCAGGTAAGGATTGCTGCGGGAGCGTTAGTGCTGCTGGGCGTGGTGTTGGCGGCCACGGTGAGTCCCTGGGCGATGGGTCTGTCCGCTTTTGTAGGTGCCGGATTGGTGTTTGCGGGTGTCACCGATACCTGTGCCATGGGGTTGCTGCTGGCGCGAATGCCCTGGAATAACAGTTGACGGCGCTGTTGGTCGGTCTGGTTATTGGCCTGGTCCTGGGGCTGACGGGGGCGGGCGGTTCCCTGTTTGCGGTGCCTCTGCTGGGCTTGCTGTTGGGGTTGCCGCTGGTGCAGGCGACCGGTATAGCGTTGGGGGCGGTCGCGGTAAGTGCGATGTTGGGCGTCATTCAACGACGAGGAGTCGGCATTGTCTGGCTGCCGGTGTCTATTATTTTGGTGGGAGGCGTTGTTCTCGCGCCATTGGGGCGCTGGCTGGCGGGATATGTGCCGGTGATGGTGTTGTTGGGCGGCTTTTCCCTGCTGGCGGTGTGGGTGTCCAGCCGTTTGTGGCGCGATGCCGCCGAGCCTTCGTCAACAACTGAGATTCGAGCCGAAGGGGCAGTGGATTGGAGTCAAACACCGCCTCTCTTGGCCTCCAATGGTTTCTGGCCCTCGCCCATATTGGTGCAGGCGATTGTCGCCGGTATGGCGACGGGGGTGCTTTCGGGGTTGCTGGGGGTTGGCGGCGGATTTGTCATCGTGCCGATTTTGACCCTGGTTGTCGGGCTGACGATGGCGCAGGCGGTCACCAGTTCGTTGTTGGTTATTGCTTGCGTCAGTCTGTCGGGATTCGCCGCGCACTGGTGGTTGCATCCGGGGCTCGATACCACATTGCTGGCCCAGACCTCCCTGGGTGGAATGCTCGGCATGAGTTTGGGTGGTTTGCTTGGGCGCCGGTTGGCAGGTGCCGTATTGCAAAGAGTCTTTGCAATTATGCTATTGGCTACCGTGCCTTTGCTGTGGTGGATTTAAGTTACAAGTTAAGAGGTTGGATGCGTGATGATTTTTCGGCAAATGTTTGAGCAAAACAGTTCCACTTATACCTACCTGCTGGCCGATGAGAACTCCAGTGAAGCCCTGTTGATCGATCCGGTGCTGGAGCATTTGCAGCAGTATCTGGAGTTGTTGCGAGACCTGAATCTGACTCTAAAGTTTGCTCTCGATACGCATTTGCATGCTGACCATATTACTGCGCTTGGGGCGCTGCGTGAAGCGACCGGGTGCACGACCATGATGGGCGTCGAAAGTCAGGCGCCCTGCGTCAGTCGCAATTTTGTTCAAGATGACAGGATTGTTATAGGGGCAGTGGAGCTTGAGGTATTGCATACTCCCGGACATACCGATGATTCCTATTGTTTTCTTCTCCGGGGAGAGCAGCAGCCATGGTTATTCAGTGGCGATACTCTGCTGATTCGTGGCACTGGCCGGACGGATTTTCAGAATGGCGATGCGGCGGTTCAATACCAAAGCCTGCTGCGACTGCTGCGGGAACTGCCGGAAAATACGCTGGTTTATCCGGGCCACGACTATAAGGGCTGGACGGTCACCACGCTTGGCGAGGAGCGGCGCTGCAACCCCAGGCTGCAGGTCAGTAGCCAAGACGAGTATGTGCGGCTGATGGATAACCTGCATCTGCCGCATCCCGCACAGATGGACGTTGCTGTGCCGGCCAACCGCCAGTGTGGGGCTGGACTCTAGATTTTTTTATCAGTGGCGGTAACGGTTGAAATAATACGACCCTGGGCCAGTTGCGTGGTCAGTTGCTCCCCGACCTGCACGTCCTCATGGTTGCGAACCAATTGGCCGCCTTCTCTGCGGGTCACGGAGTAACCCCGCTGCAGAATGCTGAGGGGGTTGACGCTGTCCAGCAGTGCTACCTGCTTTTCCAGGTCCTGGCGATGGCGTTCCAGTCTCGCCTGCATCAATTGCCGCATTTGTTGCTGACGGTGCTGTAGCGATTCCTGCATCTGCGCGATGCGGCTGCCGGGGCTGTGCTGCTGAAGTCGCTGCTGGGCTGACTGCAGGCGGTTGCGATGCTGTTGCAGCTGTCCGTTCATCGACTGCCGCAGTCGAATTTCCAGATTGTCCAGATGCTGCGCCTGGGCTTGGAGCTTCTGTCCGGGATGCTGCAGACGCGCCCGCAGTGACATTAATCGCTCGCCCGCTAGCGCCAGCCTGCGTTGCATACTCTCTTCCAAAAGTACTTCGTAGCCGACAAATTGCTGCAAAATCTCTTGTGCATCGGGTGTGCAGAGTTCAGCGGCCGCCGACGGAGTAGGAGCCCGCAAATCGGCGACAAAATCTGAGATGGTGACATCCACCTCATGCCCTACGGCGCTGATAATCGGAATCTCACTGGCAAAGATGGCTCGTGCCACCGACTCTTCATTAAATGGCCACAGATCTTCCAGTGAGCCCCCGCCACGACCCACGATCAGTAAATCACAGTCGCTCAGGCGGTTGGCACGCTCCAGCGCCGCGACAATTTGAGGTGCGGCTTCGGCCCCCTGTACCGCAACCGGAAAGATGGAAACCGGAATGCCGGGAAAGCGCCGTCTCATAACGTGCAATATATCTCGTACCGCCGCTCCGGAGGGGGAGGTCACCACACCAACGTGCTCGGGGTGAGTCGGAATGGGCTTTTTGTAGGCGGCATCGAACAATCCTTCGCTGCCGAGCTGATATTTGAGCGCATCGAACGCCCGTTGCAGGGCGCCAATGCCTGCGTCCTCCATATGCTCGACGATCAGTTGGTAGTCGCCCCGTCCCTCGTAGAGGCTGACTCTTGCCCTCACCAGCACCTGCTGCCCCTGTTGGGGAATCGCCCGTACCCGTTGGTTGCGGTTGCGGAACATGGCGCATTTGACCTGCGCATTGGCGTCCTTGAGGGTGAAGTACCAGTGGCCGGAGGAGGGGCGGGCAAAATTGGAGATTTCACCTTCTACCCATAACAGCGACATATGGGTTTCCAGCAGTTGGCGAGCCTGGCGGTTGAGCTGAGAGACGCTGATAATCTGGCGCTGGGAGGCCCCTTGAGGGGGTAGTTGACCGGGAGCCTGGGAAATGGGGGGCATAAAGAGTCTCTAAGTTGCTGTCGTGGCGCTGCAGCGCATTGTGGCACCGACCCCACCCGATGTTCAATGACTCAGGTTTGAGGCTTGAGCGCACCTGCCCATCAATTTGTCGCCCATTCCTGACACACTTGGTCCTGCCCCGATTTTGGCCCTGAGAGTTATGCTTATGGGTTTCCTCTCTGGCCCCTTTTGGCCTATAATTCCGCGTTTATCCCGGAACTGCTTAAATTCCTGAGACCCGGCCCCCAAATCATTGAGGAGATGCCGGGCAAACTCGTTTTATCTGCAGTTCCCAAATTTTAATATTGAGGCTGGACTCCCTATGCTACGTATCGCTCAGGAAGCGCTGACTTTTGATGATGTATTGTTGGTACCGGGTTTCTCCGAAGTGACCGCCAAGGATGTATCCCTGAAAACCCAGCTCACCCGTGATATTCAACTGAATATTCCCCTGGTGTCCGCCGCCATGGACACCGTCACCGAGGCCCGCCTGGCCATCTCCATTGCCCAGGAAGGCGGCATCGGTATTATCCATAAGAGCATGTCTATCGAGCAGCAGGCCATGGAAGTGCGAGCGGTTAAAAAATTCGAGGCGGGTGTGGTCAAAGACCCCATCACCATCGAGTCCAACGCCAGCATTCGCGATCTGGTTGCCCTGACCCAGCAGAACAATATCTCCGGTGTGCCGGTGATGGAAAGCGGTAATCTCGTGGGTATCGTTACCGGCCGGGATGTTCGTTTCCAGACCAACCTGGACGCTTCGGTCTCCAGCATTATGACGCCCAAGGACCAGCTGGTGACCTGCAGCGAGGGCTCAGAGCCCAACGCCGTTCGGGAACTGCTGCACAAGCATCGCATTGAGAAGGTGCTGGTGGTCAATGATCAGTTCGAGCTGCGTGGCCTGATAACCGTCAAGGACATTAACAAAGCTGAAAAGTACCCCAACGCCTGTAAAGACCCTGAGGGCCGTCTGCGCGTTGGCGCCTCAGTCGGCACCAGCCCCGATACGGACGACCGCGTCGCGGCTCTGGTCGCCGCCGGTGTTGACGTGCTGGTGGTGGATACCGCCCACGGTCACTCCAAGAACGTTCTGGATCGCGTTGCCAAGATCAAGCAGGACTACCCCCAGGTCCAGGTCATTGGCGGCAACATTGCGACTGCTGCGGCTGCAAAAGCCCTGGTTGAGGCTGGTGCAGATGGCGTTAAAGTCGGCATCGGTCCCGGCTCGATTTGTACTACCCGCATTGTAAGTGGTGTGGGTGTTCCCCAGATTTCCGCGATTGCCAATGTGGTAGAAGCATTGCAGGGTACCGGTGTGCCGGTGATTGCTGACGGTGGCATCCGCTTTTCCGGAGACATCGCCAAGGCGCTGGTGGCCGGCGCGCACGCGGTAATGATGGGCTCCATGTTCGCCGGTACCGAAGAGGCGCCGGGCGAGGTTGAGCTCTACCAGGGCCGTACCTATAAGGCCTACCGTGGAATGGGTTCATTGGGCGCCATGGCCAAGACCCAGGGGTCTTCTGACCGCTACTTCCAGGATGCCAGTCAGGGTGCCGAAAAGCTGGTGCCGGAAGGTATTGAGGGCCGTGTTCCTTACAAGGGGCCACTGGCGGCAATTGTGCACCAGATGATGGGTGGTGTGCGTTCCGCGATGGGTTACACCGGCAGCCTGGACATTGACACCATGCGCACCCAGCCCGAGTTTGTGCGGGTGACGGCGGCGGGCATGGGCGAATCTCATGTTCACGATGTACAGATTACGAAAGAAGCACCTAACTACCCGGTAGGTGGACGCTGATTTTTCAGCACACAGGAAAACGTTTTTTTAAACACAACCGAGATTGGTAATGACCCAGGATATTCACGCCCAGCGTATTTTGATTCTCGACTTTGGCTCGCAGTACACCCAGCTGATCGCACGTCGCGTGCGTGAAATTGGCGTTTACTCGGAGATCCGTGCCTTCGATATGAGCGAACAGGAAATTCGCGATTTTGATCCCCGTGGCATCATTCTCTCCGGCGGCCCCGAATCCGTGACTGAGGGTGAATCCCCCCGTGCGCCGGACGTGGTTTTTAATCTGGGTGTTCCCGTTCTCGGTATTTGCTACGGCATGCAAACCATGGCAGAGCAGTTGGGCGGTGCCGTCCAGACCTCCAATCTGCGTGAATTCGGTTATGCGCAGGTTAAGGTCCATGGCAACAGCGCTTTGTTGCACGACATCCGTGACCATGTCGATCACGATGGCAATGCATTGATGGACGTCTGGATGAGCCATGGCGACAAGGTCTCCAAGATGCCAGAAGGCTTTGAGCTGATGGCCTCTACCGATTCCTGCCCGATTGCCGGCATGTACTGCGAAGAAAAAGATTTCTACGGCATACAGTTCCACCCTGAAGTGACTCACACCCTGCAGGGTAAGCGCATCTTCGAACATTTTGTGCTGGAAACCAGTGGCTGCCAACCCCTGTGGACACCGGCAAATATCGTCGAAGACGCCATCCGCAAGGTGCGTGAACAAGTGGGTGGCGATAAAGTCCTGCTTGGACTTTCTGGCGGTGTTGACTCCTCTGTGGTTGCTGCCCTGCTGCATAAAGCGATCGGTGATCAGTTGACCTGTGTATTTGTGGACAACGGTTTGCTGCGTAAAGACGAAGGCGATCAGGTCATGGACATGTTCGCCAAGAATATGGGCGTTAAGGTGATCCGCTCAGATTCTGAAGACCTGTTCCTGGGTAAACTGGAAGGCGTCGCCGATCCTGAAGACAAGCGTAAGATCATCGGTAACACCTTTATTGAAGTCTTTGATGAAGAGGCGGCCAAGCTGAAGGATGTTAAGTGGTTGGCTCAGGGGACTATCTACCCGGATGTGATTGAGTCTGCTGCGTCAAAAACCGGCAAGGCCCACGTGATCAAGTCTCACCACAATGTGGGTGGTCTGCCAGAAGATATGGCCTTTGAGCTGGTTGAGCCCCTGCGTGAACTCTTTAAAGACGAAGTGCGTAAAATTGGCCTGGAATTGGGTCTGCCTTACGATATGGTTTATCGCCACCCATTCCCTGGCCCCGGACTGGGTGTGCGTATCCTCGGTGAAGTGAAAAAAGAGTACGCCGATATTCTGCGCGAAGCTGACCATATCTTCCTGGAAGAGCTGCACAAGGCCGATTGGTACCACAAAACCAGTCAGGCTTTCGCGGTGTTCCTGCCGGTTAAGTCAGTGGGCGTTGTTGGCGATGCCCGCCGTTACGAGTGGGTGATTGCCCTGCGTGCGGTGGAAACGGTGGACTTTATGACGGCGCGCTGGGCTCACTTGCCTTATGAGCTTCTGGAGACAGTATCCAACCGGATTATTAATGAGATCTCCGGAGTGTCGCGGGTAAGCTACGATGTGTCGAGTAAGCCCCCTGCTACGATTGAGTGGGAATGATTCCACGTCTAGTAGCACCTAGCAAATTCTAGCAATACTCTTCATTTAACCCATTGTTTTCAATGGGTTTTTTGTTTCTATGCTTGATGATTTCAAGCACCTTCTAGCACCACCAAGCAAACTTTTTTCATGGAATTTTCCATGGTATCGTCTTTTTCAGTGTTGATGATCAAAGACAATACCATGCAGTGATTTTTAAGGTCTTCATGGTATTGGATTTCGGTAAGTATTTGTTATTTAAGAGAAAAACACCCTAAAAATCGCTAGTTTTTATCATGGTATTAGGGGCGTTTTTAGAGAGGGCTTTTATGCTGACTGATACCAAGCTTCGAAACCTGAAACCCAGGGACAAAATGTACAAAGTTGTCGACCGCGACGGGCTTTATGTCGCGGTATCCAAGACCGGTACCGTTTCATTCAGATACAACTACTCATTAAATGGCCGCCAAGAAACGCTGACCATCGGGCGTTATGGCGTTGGCGGTATTAGCTTGGCTGAGGCCAGAGAGCGTCTTAACGAAGCAAAGAAAATGATTGCTTCTGGTAAGTCTCCAGCGAGAGAAAAGGCGCGTGATAGGGCGCGAGTTAAAGGTGCCGAAACATTTGGAGCATGGGCAGATAAATGGCTGCGTGGTTATCAGATGGCGGATTCAACCCGCGATATGCGCAAGTCAGTCTATAACCGAGAGTTGAAGAAGACTTTTGGCAATCAAAAGTTGGCTGAGATTACTCATGAAGATCTACGATCTTTGACTGACGCTATTGTTGAGCGGGGTGCGCCAGCAACGGCAGTTCATGCGCGCGAGGTAGTTTTAAATGTCTATCGTTGGGCGATTGAGCGAGGACAGAATGTTGAGAATCCTGCTGAAATGGTACGCCCAACCACTATCGCTAGGTTTGTACCGCGTGATAGAGCGTTAACACCCGCTGAAATTGATCTGATGTACAAGTATATGAACCGAATCGGGACATCACCTCAATACCGCGCGGCGATTAAACTATTACTACTCACCTTAGTGAGAAAGTCAGAACTATCCAATGCAACCTGGGACGAAATTAATTTTAGCGAAGCTCTTTGGACGATTCCGAAAGAGCGTATGAAAAGGCGTAACCCTCATTTAGTTTTTTTATCTCAACAAGCTATGGATATATTTATTGCATTAAAGACTTTTGCTGGTGGTTCAAGGTATGTACTTCCGTCGCGGTACGATTCGGATACTCCCATGAGCAATGCAACACTCAATCGAGTTCTAACGTATACGTACAAAGCGGCTCAGAAAGATGGGAAATCGCTTGCTAAATTTGGTCCACACGATTTACGTAGAACAGCCAGTACGCTGTTGCATGAGGCTGGTTACAACACGGATTGGATAGAGAAAAGTCTTGCCCATGAACAGAAGGGCGTAAGGGCTATTTACAATAAAGCGGAATACCGAGAACAGCGGACAGAAATGCTGCAAGACTGGGCAAATATGATTGATGAATGGACTAACGTGAACCGAGAATTAGAGGCATACCCGGCCTGATGGCCTTGGTGTCCGATTGTTTACGTTCTTCAATCCAATGTTCTACTTCCGCTAGATCCCATGCTACATTGCGACTTGTTAATACGATGCGGCGAGGAAACTCGCCGCGTTTTTCCAGATTGTAGATGGTGCGATCCGAGAGTGGAATCATCGTTAGTAATGTTCTGCGGTTGATCAGCGTCTTCCCTGAATTGACGGTGCTCCCATTATCCCTGTGCTTGGCTTCTCTGGTATTACCCACGGCTATTATTCCATCTATTCAATTTACGGATATATCGAGCGAGAACACTAACAACTCTTCTATCGCCTTTCTGCCATAAATCTTTCAATGCGCTAAAAAATTACTCTGATACGAAATGCTGTTGTGCAATTAGATTATTCAGCCACTGCCGTAAAAACGCATTCAGTTCCTTACGCAGGTGAGGGTATAACTTCCTTGGCTCTGGAAAGACTTGCTGGTAGATCGGCGGTATCGACATTTCAAAGGTAAAGGCTTCCACCATCCGCTGCGACGGGTAGATAAGCACCACCATTTCAGGATCTTTGCACATATCGCCGTTCTGCTCAAAGTAATGCGCTAACGACACTGCAATGCCTTCATCATTGCCGGAAGCACCGTCGAGATGTGGTAATCGCTCGACCACCCAATCCATCAGCCCCGCTACCTGGCTGCGGCGATATTGGTCGGTTACAGCCCCCTCATTAGTAATAACACCCAGCTTAATCAGCCGGTCATAGTTGGTTTCATAAATTGTCTTTCTCATGATTTTTCCTCGCTTGTTGTTTAACGAGCGCAGCACCCGTCTGCGCTCCTGCACCGCTGGCGAAGCGTGGGGGTAGCAAATTGCAGGTGGCTCACCGGAAGCCGCAGCTAAGTGGAGGAGCAAAGCGGGGGAATCTGAACGGGTGAGGAAGCGCGAAGCCTTGCACTTGCAATGCGCGTGGGGCAAAGCCCCTAGCGGGGTTGAATCAGCGTGGGGTTATTACTGAATTTAAGCAGTCCGGAGGGCTGAAGCGTTAGGGATTGGAAGGGCGGCAGTTCCCCATCGGGGAATGAGCGTATAGCGAACCCGGTAAAGCCCGCTAAAACGCCTGGCACCTAGGGTAAATGAGCCCAATAATGAAAGTTAGCGGAAACGTGATGGCTGGCATAATAAGAGTACGGTAAGCTGGTTATCACGCTATATGCATTAATGGCTAATCAGTAATGTGGGTAAATAGGTCAGAAGTAGGGGCAAGCTAAACAGCCACAAAATAGTTGAATAAGCATTTTATTTTAGTGAGGGGCGTTAATTGAGTAAGGTATTTGTAAGTTCTGTGGTCGGAGGAATGGAGGTTTTTCGAGAGGCTGCTAAACAGGCTGTCACGCTAATGGACTATACACCGGTCATGTGCGAAGCATTTGCCGCAAGACCGTATTCGTCAGAGAAAGCGTGTATTCACGAGGTTGAGCAATGTGATGTGTATTTGCTCATATTGGGATCAGCCTATGGCTATGAGACGCCCGAGGGTATATCCGTTACACAAGCTGAATTCGAAACCGCAAAGGCAACCGGAAAATCGATATTGGCCTTTATCCAACAAACACCGGTTGATGATGAACGCCAGCAGGCCTTTATTGGCGAAGTAGAAGCGTATCAGGGAGGGGTATTTCGAGCCAGTTTCAGCACAGAATTGGAACTGAATAATGAAATCGTCAAAGCTTTGCGACAAATCGATACAATGAGTCAAGCGATCTCGGAAGACGCCTTCAAAATGCTTATCGAGCAAGTGATAAACGAGAGGCGTGGTTATCGGGATGACCCTCAATTAATGCTCGCGTTTCTGGCTCAGCCGGAGCGAGTGGCTGACATTATTGCTTTAGAGCAGCAGATGGATGACTACTTTGCGCGCCTTTGCCAGGGCGGTGTTACCCAATTTCGAGATGGGTATGAATTGATTGATCATGCGCATTGGACGGGCTTAAACAGCGGGAAGTGCACTATCTATTTTTGCGCAAATGGTTTGACGGTACTCACGGCTAATCCGACACAAGCCAATGAAGGGTTCTTCTCGGGACATTTTGCGCCGCCACAAACCATTGTTAACCTGGCGAAAGGCTTTAGACATGTGATCACCGCTAACTCAGGATTCGCGCATATTGCTTTGCATAATATGGAAAACACCTATGTCGCTAATTCACCAGGCGGTTCATCCATGACCATGCGGATGTTCTCGAAAGATGAAGAGGTAGATTTCAGTCGGCTCTTTCTGCCCTTGACGGAAGGCAGCTACAACGAATGGATTGAGCAATGTGTTAATCGAATGGCGAGAATATTCCGTTACAACTCAAACAATGAATAATTATGCAAGGATGCTATCCCACGTCACTGCAAATAAAATGCAGTGACGTGGGGTGCAAATCATCGCTAACCCCCATGAGAACTGAATCTAATAAAAATTCCTGACATGCCGAAAGCATTATCAGGGTTCTTCTAACCCTTCTCACTGATAATACAGATTCCATGTGTGGCTATTGCACTCTCAATAGCAAACCGGCCCGAAAGGGCTTTTCAAGTTGACTCATGCAACCGCAATGAGTGGCTTATCACCTAACAGAGGAGGAACGCCTGGCAAAAGAAAGTAAAACTGTCTAAAGCGTGAAAACGAAACAGCGTCGTACCCATCCGGGGATTGGCACTGTTGGTTATGCCGCTATTCAGGTTTTGTGGGAGTGGTGTCCCATGACGTTAGCAATCCGTTTTTGAGATTGCTTCTCCATCCACTGTGGTGGCTGGACAGTCATAAACACTGACCGAAACTTCAACACCGCACTGTTCCAGCTTAAAAACGACTGTTCTGAACGGTCGCACGTCTGTTCCATTGGGTAACTTGTCCGTTCAGAACAGTCGTCTTGGGCAAAGAACGGACAATAAACCTGACCGGAACGATTAGACATAAACGACACTATCAGTAACGCACGATCTAGCAATCCTCTGCAGAGCTTCTTTGCTTCAATGCCCGTTCTGCTTGGGCGACGGCTGCTGGCATCAGATAGATGCATCAGTAAATACTTGAAGATTATTTCCTTCAGCCTTGAAAGGTTAACTAACGACTCAGCACGTCCTCTTTACCGAGAATGCAAACACGCTTTATTTCTCGACGAGGAGTTGTCTGTGAAAGATCTCAATTATCAATTAAAGGATTTGTGTCAACGCAATCAGGATGGTAGTCGTGCTACACAAGCTGAACGCTTCCAGCTGTTACAAACGATGGCTAATCATCTTAATGAATTGGGCTATCGGCGCATGGAGGCGAAATCTCTCAAGCCTAAACATGTTGATGCCTTGGTCGCCAAATATCTGGAAGAAGGGCTAACCCCCGGTACGATCAAAAACCGGCTTGCCGCTTTACGTTGGTGGGCTGAAAAGATCGGAAAGCAAAACGTTGTGGCCAAAGATAATGCTTATTATGGCATTGAGTCTCGTGTCTTTGTTACTAAAGTGTCGAAAGCGCGTGACCTGGATCAGGAGCTGCTAAAAAAAATCAGCGATCCGCATTTAAGAATCAGCCTGGAACTGCAAAAAGCCTTTGGCCTTCGACGGGAAGAAGCGATTAAGTTCAGTCCAGACTATGCGGATCGGAATACCTACATTCGTCTGAAATCTACCTGGTGTAAGGGCGGACGGGCACGGGAAATTCCTATTCGCACCGACGAGCAGCGGGACGTTTTAAAACGCGCGCGACTGGTGGCAGGAAAAGGCTCATTGATTCCATCTCACCTGATGTATGTTCAGCAGATGCGTCTCTATGAACGTGAGACGCAAAAGGCAGGACTGTCCAAGTTGCATGGTTTACGTCACCGCTATGCGCAAGAGCGATATTACGAACTTACCGGAAAACAGGCACCCGCCTGTGGTGGCCCAACGAGCAGTGAACTCAGTGAAGAAGAGCGCGCGAATGATCAGGTAGCTCGCTGGGCGATTTCTCAGGAACTCGGTCATGAGCGCGAGCAAATCACGGCGGTGTATTTAGGAAGGTAAGTAATGATTAAGGAATTACGCTCAACGGGCGCTGCCCTGGCCGCTGGGCCTTCCCGCCCTCGCCGGTAGCAGGGGTTGCAGCGATGCTACAACCCCTTTGAAAGGGTGATAGAGATCGGCACATCAAGGACTACTCGGCTAATGCCTGTGTTCCTCCTTGACGCTGAAACCTCATGACGAATCACACTGTGGCTATTGCAGTTTCAATAGCACCCGGCGGCTACGCTGCCAAACAATCGGTATGACTCGAAAACGTTGCAAGCAACCGCTGATGCGTTAGCCAGTTATACCACCCCTACGGGAGAATGATTTCCCGTAGGGACATCTTTCTCTTGTTCATTCAACGATGAGGAGAAAGATGATGGAGTACCTGGAAATGCGAGGTGCAGTGAAACTCAAAGCTGATGCCGATATGGCTGTCGTACGATCCGTTCTCGGCAAATTGCGAGAAACAGAGTTTGTCGATGCAGGTTATGTCGATATAGGCATTGAGGAGAATCTTCTGAGTATCAGTGCCGAAGGTACAATTTCAGAAAGTTACAGTACCCGTGCGTTGTTAACACAGCTGCAAGGTCAGTTGACAGAAACGTCGATGATAGGTGTTTCAAGTGTACGGTGGGAAACCCTCGTAGTACTGAAGCACTGGCAGCCGAGTGCTGCAATAAGACTGGAAGTAGACAGTCATCTGGCTTTTGCCCAGTAATCCACGATAAGGGTCTGACTCCAGTCAGGCCTTTGTCATTTTTTCTTCTCCACTCATTCCAAGAAAATAGATCAATCCTATTCTTTCTTTTAGTTACGAAAGCTTTTCACTGCCGCTTGTAAGCTGCTATCGATAATCTGGTGAGCATTATCAATGAGTGGATGAGTGGCGGTATTCATGCGAGAGATAGTGATTGGCAATTTAAGGTTGATACTGACAATAGTACTAATTCTTCCATTAACAGCGATAGCGGATACGAAGGATAGCCGTGTTGTTGAGAGTCGCTATCTTTCTATTCAGTTAGGCCCCGAGATTGAACAAACCGATCTATTGCAAAGCGTTGTAGGGATAGAAGTGCCTGAGCGAATCACAACAGTCGGTCAGTCACTGAATTTTCTTCTAGGTTCGTATGGGTTTCATCTGGATGAAAACCCTGAAACAGATGAACACTACCTCCTACTGATGTTGGTACTTCCTGAACCGCATCGGAATTTAAGGTCGATGACGTTAATGGATGCTTTGATCACCTTGGGCGGGAAAAGCTTTCGACCTTTAATCAATCCAGTCAAGCGCTCAGTGCGCTATCAGTTGCGTGAAGGGTTTGGTCAATTCGTTACGGTTGAAGATATGGAGGTCGCCAAACAAGGGTGGCTTGATCAGAAGGAAATAACCTCGTTGCCATCGAAAGAGCCGGGGGAAACCCCGGTCGCTCAGCAAGAACATCAAACCTACGGGCCGGTACAGCGGGGCGATAGTTTAAGCCATGTCGCCAATCAGCTCGATTTCCCGGGTATGACAATAGACCAGGTTCTGGTTTACCTTTTTCGTGCAAATCCCCATGCGTTTGCCAATGACAATATGAATCATCTATTGGCAGGAGAAACGCTGAAAATCCCGCCCGTTAATCTTGAAACGTTGCCAGCCGCATTTGAAGCCAGTCAGTTCGTTGACGAGCACTATCGTCTATGGATTCAAAGTGAGGTGACGCCGTGAATCATCGGGGCGCTTTAGCTATAGGGGTGATTTTGCTTTCGTTTATTTCTAGTGCAGCGATTGCAGATACGAGTGAGGCTTTAGCGAACTCATCACAAACCCCTGATACTGAAACTCCGATCAGCCGAACTATTGAATTACGGACTTTGGCGAAACGATGGAGATTGGATCACGAGGAATATCAACGTTATCTCGATTTAATGCGTGGCCCATTGGGAAAATGGAGTCCCGACCTTGACCCATTGCTAGTACTTGGGATGTTTGCAGAGTCTTCGCAGGAAGAACGGCGTTACGCCGAGCTGTATGCACAGCAGGAATTTGATTTAACTGAACGGACGTTGAAATTTCAACAAGCCTACCGCGCAGCTTTTGAACGTCTGTTCCCCAACGAAGCAATGTTAGATCACCGCTTATTGGCTCCTTACTTTGCGCACCAACAACAGAAGTCTGCAATGAAGGAGGTAAAACGGTTAGCGAAAAAACGCTTTGTTGATGGAGACCGTTTGCTTCTTTTTGTACCTCCAAATTGCCGTGAGTGTTTGCCGGTGATTAACCGATTAATAGGTTTGTTGTCGAGTACTCAACAAAGCGGTGTCGATGTGTACGTTCATGATGCTGAAGATGATGGGGCTGTAATCGCATGGGCGAATGCCCACGCGATAAAAACAGCCTGGCTCAATGACCGGCATCTAACCTTGAATCGTGATGAGGGCTTACTACAACGATTGAAGAGTCAATCCACGGTTTCACCGGCAAATGCTATGCCGATTTTCTTAAAACGTAATGGACGTTTCTTTCAGTTGAGCGGGGAGAGTTTAGGGTTATGAATCCTTATCTGATGAGGTCATGTTTAGTTAAGCCGTGGATTGCCGGCGTGACATTGATGCAATCAGTGGCGGCGGTCGCATTGGAAGACGTGCCGGTGGCCTATTTGATAGTTGCCAAGAGCCATCAAGTACCTGCGGATATTCTTTATGCGATAGCGTTGACAGAAAGTGGCACGCATTATCGTGGTGAGCGGTTACCGTGGCCCTGGGCGTTGAATATTGATGGCCAAAGCGTCTTTTGCGAATCCCAGCATGATGCGATTCACCGAGTTTCCCAGGCTATCCGAAAGCAACAGTCAGTCGATATCGGGTTGATGCAGGTTAACTGGCGTTGGCATGGGCAGCGGTTTGCCACGATTGAGGAATCACTGGTACCGATTAAAAATCTCAGTGCAGGAGCCACGATTCTGTACGAGCAGTTTGAGCAGACTAACGATTGGTGGGAGGCAGTAGGGCGCTACCACGACCCCGGCCAGGACGCGGAATCGCTCGACAGCGCTCAGCGTTACCGAGAGCGTGTAAGGCAGTATTGGCGGGAGTGGTTCTAATGCGAGGACTATTCGGACTGATTTTCCTGTTGTTGTGTTTAGGCGCTCACGCCAGAGAACCATTGACCGTGATTTATGACTCAGGCGATACCTTACCGCTTGAGCCCTATCTTCCGAAACGAGCGCCACAAGAAAAGACCACCGTTCAGGGCGCGAATCGGCAGTCGCCGTTCAACCTGCCGATCACCACACCTTCAATGCAGCCGGGCAAAGTCACAGCCACCCCAAAAGCATTGCGTTACTTGCAGCGGCCCTTGTTTTTAGTGGGGGCTGATCAGGAATCGCGAAACTGGTTAGTCGAAAAGCGCGAGCAGCTTATCCGTATTGGGGCCGTTGGCCTGTTGGTAGAGGCGAAGGATCGCCAGGAGATTGAGGCGGTTTTAGCCATCGCGGAGGGACTTCGCCTGGTACCCGCTTCAGCCGAGAGTTTCGCCACTAAGCTGGGTTTGAGCCACTACCCGATCTTGTTATCAAAGGAGGGTTGGGAGCAGTGACAGACCGGTATGAAGTCGAGGTGTTATTACGCCCTCCAGTGGAACTGTCTTCGGCGATTGTGGCGCTGAGTTGTGCGGGGATCGTGTTAGCTGCACCACACACTTTGATGATGACGCCATCGGTTGCCTTGTTCAGCGCCGGGTGCTTGGGTGGGATTGGTGTGTGGCGTGGTCGCCAGGCTTGGCGAGTGATTCAGTATCAGCGCCATCTCAAACGAAGCCCGCGTTATGTTATGTCATCATCCCAAGTGCCAGTGAGTCAGTCGGTGTTGTTCTTGGGGCGAGGCTTTCGCTGGAACCAGACACATACCGAACGACTCTACGCTGCCCGCGATAAGCGCGCTGAACGCTATCTGCAGCCCAGTGCAATCAAACAATGGGTTCGTCGTAAAGAGATCGAATGGGAGCATGCGCCCCTATTGCGAACGATCATGCGATGGACCGCACGAGATTCCCCTCTGAATCCCGTCCGTCCCCCGCCAGCCATCGGGGGCGATGCCGTCATTCACGGCGTCGGGATCAGGGGGGAAACCAATGCCACCATGCCGCTCAGTGACCGGGTTGGACATATGGTGGTGATCGCCCGAACACGCCATGGCAAAACACGGCTGGCCGAGGTGCTGACGACCCAGGATATTCGACGCGGCAACAACTGTGTCATTGTGTTAGACCCGAAAGGAGATGCCGATTATCTAAAGCGCATCTATGTGGAATGTCAGAAAGCAGGGCGTCAGCTCATTATCTTTCATCTGGGCTATCCCGAGCTGAGCGCTCGTTACAATGCCATTGGTTCTTTTTCACGAATTACAGAAGTTGCTACACGAATCGCTAGCCAGTTACCGGGTGAAGGGGAGGCCAGCGCGTTTAAAGAATTTGCTTGGCAATTTATCAACGTCATCGCCGTAGCGCTGGTGGCGATGGGTGAAACACCGGATTACCTCAAAATTCGTCGCTATATCACCGATATTGATGCGCTATTGATACTGTATGGCCGACATTGGCTGGCAGAACACGGCCCGGAAGATTGGCAGGATGAGCTGGGAGAATTACAGGACAGCATTAACATAAAATCTCTGCCGCGTATCGATCAGGGCAAAGACCCTGAAGCTCTGGCGATGGTGCGCTACCTCAATACCCATGCGGCTTTCGATCAGGTGTTAGAGGGTCTGATGTCTGCTTTTCGCTATGATCGTGAGTATTTTTTGAAAATCACGGTGTCCATCAAGCCCTTTCTGGAAAAACTGACCACGGGCAATATCGCCTCTATCCTGGCACCCGATAAGTGCAATACCGAAGACCAACGCCCGGTGCTTGAGTGGGCGCAAGCGATAAGATCTAACGCTGTCGTTTATGTGGGGCTGGACGCACTTACCGACCCGGAAGTGGCCGGTGCGGTAGGTGCTTCCATGTTCAGTGACCTGACCAGTCTGGCGGGCCATATCTATAAGCATGGTATAGCATCCAGCAATTCGAACGAGCAGGCTAAGAAACCACCGGATATTGTGATTCACGGGGATGAATTCTCTGACTTGATCGGGCCGCAGTTCAAGACGCTGATTAATAAAAGCGGCGGTGCTGGCTATCAGCTAAATCTATATACCCAAACCTGGAGCGACCCGATTGCCGAGTTGGGTAGTGAAGCGAAAGCCGGGCAGTTGGCTGGCAATATTGGCACTATGCTGATTATGGGTGTGAAAGAGGTGGCCACCTGTGAAATGTTCACCAAGCAGCTACCGGAGGTGAGTGTCAGCGAAATCATGGCGGTTTCCGGTGTCACCGACAATGTCGATACCTCTGCTGGGATGGGTTTTACCTCCAATAATCAGGATAGAGTGAGCATCAGCCGCGTGCCCATGATTTCATCTGCCGATATTGTGGCGCTTCCCAAAGGGCAGGCATTCGTCTTGCTGAGGGGCAGTGAACTGTGGAAAATCCGGATTCCCATGCCGTCCAAAATGGATGACCAGGAACTGCCCGACGATTTGGGTGATATGCTCCAGCATATGCGGCGTAGTTATACGTCAGTCGTGGATTGGTCCAGTTTCTCCAATAGTGTGAGTGGCCGATAGGCCTGGGTGGAAAACCCATGGCCAAACCACAGCAGTATCAGCCTCCCAGAAGAAAAGAGCCCGGCCTGATCGGTCAACTGTTTTCCGCGCTGGTTCAACTGCTGGTCTGGCTGATCATCAGTTTGATGCTGTCCATCATTATAGAATGGTTGGGCATGATCTGGTTCTGGCCTGAACAAGGGGCAGACCACGCAAAAGCAGTTCTGGCTGCTGACCGGGCTTACCTCAATCAGCAACTCTATGATCAGTCGTTAGCTATCAGGGGCGATATTGTTGCGTTAACGGGCGAGGCCGTAGGGTGGGTATCCCGTCAATCCTGGCTTAAAACGCTTCTACATAATGCACCTGATGTTGCTGACGGCAGCTTTTTGTCATCGTTGCAGACATGGGGGTATGATTTATACCAACGGTTCGACGACTACCTTCAAGCATCCACCTACGTCACGCAAACATTCATCATCCGTTTAGCGCTTATTCTATTTTCGCTGCCGATCTTCCTAGTAGCGGCGCTCGTGGGAGGCGTTGACGGTTTGGTCGAACGCGACCTTAGGCGTTGGGGCGGGGGGCGTGAAAGTAGTAATGTCTTTAATCTGGCGAGGCGGTCCGTTGTACCTTCATTTGTAGCAGCTTGTGTGGTCTATATCAGTCTGCCGTTCAGCATCAATCCGGTGATCGTTATTCTGCCCTTTGCAATTCTACTAGGGCTGGCTGTTCGTATTGGGTTTGAGAGGCTGAAGAAGTATTTCTAAGATAAGTATTTGCAATACCGCTTGCTAGTCATGACTTCATATTGAATTCAATTTGGTTGATTCAAGTGAGATTCATCTTTCCACCAGATTAAAGAAAGAATGTCATAGCCATTGGAGAAAACACTTTCAACAACGCTAAAGTCTTCAGAACCTTCGTTATTGATCCATTTATCGGCATCAACCTCTATGCCGTTTGAGAGAGTGAAGGCATTTTTCGGTTGCATGATACTGGTATGGGGCCAGATGTAGTCCGGAACAATAGGGTTTCTTGAAAACCACCGCCTTTTTCCGGACTTATCCCAACAAACTATCATGCAGGGGGAGCTACTGACTTCTACAAAACGAATAGCTGTGCTGGTTCGAGAAGTATCGAATTCGTTAGCCAGATAGTTTACAGAGTCTGCTGTGATATCAATATCATTTAAATACCGACCAAAAATATGGCTAGGCATCATCAATTCAGCAGAAAATTGATTGGCACGAACTTCTTTTTGTTGTCTGAAGTTATCCTTAGACATACTACGCTGTCTCATATCATCGGTATCACAGCGGTAGGTCAGATTTTTCCCTCGATCATTAACCCAGTGGCCCAACTCATGCCCAAGTGAAAAGCGCTGCCGACGAGGATCTGCATCTTTGTTAATTGTAATAATAGCTTTTTCATCGGTACCTATAATGTTGCCTTCACAATCGAATAAAGCTGAGCGTTTGACGTCAGCATTCAGTGAATAAGCCACTAAATCCAAGTCGATATCTTCTGGTTCGTAGATACCTAGTTTCTTAAGAATGTCGTCTGGCTGTCGTTTGAACTTCATAATTATCTGTCGGTATCGTTTGGATCGATAAGACCTAGCTCTACTAAGTTTTTCCAAATTTCGATAATGTCATCCTCACTTCCATCCTGTCCTTGTTCCCTAAAAGCAAGAACTATCCCTTCAGGCACTTTGTCCTGATTTTGCATAGCTGTAACTATATCCGATAGCATTTCAGGAATAGATCGTTTTGGGGGAACGTTTTGAGAAACTTTCTGTTCTTGCTTATACGCTTGAAACGCGGCCTTTTGCTGGGATAGCCTGTATTGCCGTTGCTCTTTAACCGCCCGTGTAATCACCGCGCGGGCTTGATGAATATCTTGCTGTGAGGGGTATCCGTCACTGCCAACACAAGCAAGAATTTCTTCGTCACTCGCCTCTATAGTTGCTTCGATAACGTACTCATTAATCTGTTTGATAAATGCCAGTGTCATGATTCTACCTCCCACCATGGAAGCCCATTTGGAAACCGCTTTCTCACCTTATCTTTCACTCTCTTTTCGACATTTCGATAAACCTGATCAGTAAACTCGCATAAAGTTAAAATCCTGGATTTTTTTTGTTCATTTAGCTTTTGCGTAATGAAGCAATCCGCTTCGGGGTCATTCTCAAACAATTGCTTGATATTTTGAATCCAAGTGGCAATCAGGTTCTCAGACTGACCATGTTCGATAACTGATTCGGCGGATGCATGAGAAAGTTTGGCTGTCGCACTTGTCGGTGCTAATGAATCGTCATCGGTGATTAATAATTCATCAATTGTAGGTGTGACAAGCAACTTTGAGTGTTTCTCTTCCTCATTACTAATAACACTTTTTCCCGTCTCAATAAAAAAACTGATGGTTTTTACATCCCTAGGCCAGCGCCGTTCTAGCGAAAGGGCCTTCATGACGACCTGTCCAAAAACATCATGTTCTGCCAACCCGGTTCTAGCGGTGCAGCCCAATGTGCGATAGATCTGAAGTAATCGGACAATATCGGGCTCCGCTAGGTTATCTAGCAGGTCCTGTACCTCTATCTCAGAGAAATGGGTCTCAGTATTTGTATCCATCGTATTCACTGTTTGTGCGCTTCCTATGTGCTAAATACTGGTGATTTCGAAAATGTGGCAAAAAAAATCGCCACTTTTTGAGTTTTGGCAGTAGAAGGAGGTAAGGGGCTAATTTATCGCCCATATCTACCAATTTGAAGCAAATTATACGCTAGGTTGCGTTTATAGAGGTCGAAATGAGTAAAAAATCAACAATCAGCCATATTCCGGTTGGAAATGGCGACATGACACTTATGAAGATAGCATCCAATGACACCTACCACTATGTGCTGGTGGACATGCATATTCGTCAAAATGGCGAATCGGATGACGATAAATGTGACGCCTTAGCGTCACTACATGATCTGCTGGATAAAGATGATGAGGGGCGTCCTTATGTGGATGTGCTGATCCTTACCCACCCAGACGAGGATCACATCAGAGGATTTCGGGAGAACTTTCATCGGGGGAGCCCTGATGACTACGTGGCACCTAAAGATGGCGAATACGGTAAGATATTTGTCAGAGAGATATGGTCTTCACCCCTAATCTTCAGGCGCAAAAGCAAAAATAACAGCCTTTGTAAGGATGCAACTGCTTTTAATACTGAGGCAAAGCGAAGGGTCGAGCTTTATAAGGCTGAAAAACAGATCGGTAAGCAGGGTGACCGTATACGTTTAATTGGCGAAGATGAAGATGGCAAGACGGACGAAATATTGGATATCGTCTATCAAAACGAGGATGTGATAGACACGCTCAATGAAGTGTATATCAAGGAGTTAAGTGCCAGAGTATTGGGACCGCTTGCTGATGATGAGTTTGAAGACAACACCTGCCCGGATAAAAACCGCTCCAGTATCATTATCCAGTGGGGACTTGCTAGCCACGGTTACTCGTCGCCATCTAACTACATTTTGCTGGCCGGTGATGCCGGTGTTGAGGTGTGGGATGTGTTATGGGAGAAGTACAAAAATAATACCGATGTGCTGCAATACGACATCCTGCTAGCCCCGCATCATTGTTCCTGGCATACCTTGTCGCATGACAGCTTTAGCGACACTGATAATCCGCGAGTGTCCGAAGACGCAAAATCCGCATTAGGCGAAGCGCGCCCAGGTGCAGTAATTGTTTCAAGTAGCGACGAAATCGAAGATAACGAGAATGATCCGCCGAACTATCAAGCCATGAAGGAGTATGCAAGCATTACGGATGAGAATGACGGCACATTTCAGTGTCTTGCTGACTACAAACCTTCCAGTGGGAAGGCACCGGAAGTGCTGACCTACAAGCTAACAAATAGCGGCCCTCAGGAAGAAGCAAAGACCTCTGAGGCGTCATCAGGCACTGCCAAAAAAGCTGCACGAACTGCGGCGACAGGAACGTTATTTACTGGGGCGGGCAACGCGATTGGCCATGGGTGATGAACAGCCGGAGGTTTCGCCCTTCATTCAGGCGGCCCTAGAACAGATAGGTAATTATTCGGCAGTTAATAGCGTTAAGGACGTATCTGTCGGGCAATATGCCGTTATCGTTGAAACGGAATGGGTGGTTAAGCTGCCTAACAGGTTTCGCAAACAGGGGGTTTCGGATACTGGTGTCAGAGGGGTAGAAACCGTCTACTGGCGTTTGCCATTGGACTACCCGCAACGTGCGCCCTCACCTCGGTTGAGGGTGGATTTTCCGACTAATCTTCCACACCTTAATCCCTACACGCCGGGGGAACTGGTTTATCCCTGCATCTCGGAGTCACCGTTAGTAGACTTGCTTCATAGTATGGGATTGACGGCGCTGTTGGATGCTGCGTGCCAATGGCTAAATAATGCAGCTGCAAATGAATTACATTGCCCAGTGCAGGGCTGGGAGCATGTTCGCAGAGACAATACAAAAGGCCTGATTCACGCGGATACCCATGCCATTCGTGCCGATTTGGATGCGAGCACCGATGTTGTCAAGTTCTACAACTATCGGTATTACCGTGTGGGGAGTTCAGAGGGTTTTCTGATGGGGGAACTAATAACCCCCAGTTTGGGGGCATCCAATTCCGCACTGAAGAAGAAAAATCTGGGAATTGACACGTATACATCCATTCGTAACGCTCCTGGCGTTCTATTCCGGACAGAAAACGGAAAGGTCTTTGACGAATACCGGCCTGAATCAGTCCATGATTTTGTGAGTTTACGCGGGTTTGCAAAAGGCTTGGGCTTGCAACACGCCTTTGACGCGCGGCTAAAACATATACTTGCAATGTCGAGCCCCCAGTCCATGCAGAAGCAGGATAAGGCCCCTGTTGAAGAGTTCATGGTGACTTTTGCGGTTAAGCGCCCCTTCAACTTGATAGGTACGGAAAGTCCATGGGAACTTCTCGCTTATCGTGTCTACTTTAGCCAGGATCATGCGGAAAAAATTCCAGATGAGTCGGTCGTTCGACCAACGCAATTGATTGAACGGACTTGTCCGAAATTACTGCAAGCAGTATCGGGAGACAAAGTTGAAGAACCTGTAAATATTGGCCTGCTGGGTTGCGGCAGCCTTGGTTCAAAAGTTGCGCTTCATTTAGCGAAGACTGGTTGCTACAAGTTTGAGTTAGTTGATAACGATTACTTTGGTAGCCACAATAATGCTAGGCATGGGCTGATTGTTCCAGATTTCAGTAGTTTGTGTTTCAGCAAATCTCAGCTGCTACACAGGCAACTATCGAGTCTCAATGTTGAGTCAACGCCAATAGACAAAGATATTCGGTCTATGGGTACTAAGGCGGGGTTTTCACTCAGTAAAAGGACAGATTATGTTCTTGATACTACAGCGTCGCTGCCTGTTCGGTACTATTTGTCTCACCATTGTGAGTCACTTCGTGGGAGGCTGGTTCAGTCAACCTTGTACGGAAAATCCACCATGGGCGTTGTTGCTCTAGAGGGAGATTCTCGCTCAGTACGTGTTGATGATATTGCTGCTTTTGTGAACGCGTTATGTATTGGCAGTGAGCCGATCAAAAAGGCCATGTATGGTGGAGAGGGGCCGCAATCTAATCACTTTGGAGAAGGTTGTGGTTCGGTGACAACAATAATGAATGATATAGATATTTCGTTGATGTCGGCGGCTGTATCTTCACGAATAAATGCGCATATAAAAAACAGCAACGATACATCGGAAGGTATTCTGCATGTTGGCACAATAGATCACTCTTCCTTAGATATGACTTGGATGACTTATAGGTTTCCTCCGACTTTAATCATTCCCAGAAATAACGATTTTGATTGGAACGTCAGGGTTCTGGGATCGGTAGCTAAAAACATTGAAGATCTGAGCATTGATGACCCAATGCTCGAAAATGGGGGAGTTATTGCGGGGCAGGTATGCCAACTTTCAAAAACCATCTACGTCAACTACTTACTGGATGCGCCGAAAGGCAGCGTGCGTACTCGGGATAGGTTTGTTTTGAATGTGGAAGGCCTTGCTGAAGAATTCGAGCGTATTCACGAAAGGACTAACGGGCAGATAACTTTTCTGGGTACCTGGCACAGTCATACCAGCGCGACACCACCATCAACCATTGATAAAAACTCACTTAAAAAATTGCAAATAAACTACGATTTACCCATTGTCATGCTTACCTATACTGGAGGGCACATAGTGCGAGTTGAATGTTAAAAGAGCTTGGGAAATATTTCGACCACTACACAATCAACGCGAGGTTTATGCCTGCGTTCTTTTCGGTTCTGCCATTCGTTTTGACAATGTTGGCTTGGTGTCCGAGTTCAAAAAGCATATTGGGAGGGTCGCTCACAGTATTGATCAGTTTTGGTGTCATGACATTTATTTCAACGTTTGTTTCTAACTTGGGAAATAGATGCCAAAAACAGCTGTTTTCGATATGGGGTGGAGCTCCTACAACAGCCATCCTTAGGCACAGAGATCAGGTCTTAGATAAATATACAAAGCAGCGGTATCACAAATGGCTGGATGGCAAAATTGACGGACTGAACTTACCCAAAGTAGAGGATGAGATAAAAGATCAGAGCGATGCGGATTTAAAATACCAAAGCGCAATAAACTTCCTTAGAGAGTTCACCCGAGACAAAACAAAGTATCCAGCTGTTTACCGAGATAATGTGGCATATGGATTTGCACGTAATTTACTGTCAATACGTGTGATGGGGCTGTTGGTTGCTCTTATATGCGTAGTGATAAATCTGTATTTTGTATGGCCAGTACTAGCGCTTGCTAAAGTAGAGACAGACGGGATTATTTTGAGTAATTACTTGCTTGGAGTAGGGGCTGGGCTTACTTCGGTTGTGTTTGTGCTTGCCTTCTTATTGGTTATAAACAATAACTTTGTAAAGGAGCGTGGTTTCAGGTACGCGAAGACGCTATTAGAGTCTTGCGAGGAACCATAGCCCGAGCTACATTAAATTTCTTTCCCTGCTGAAAGCTTTCCTCTACAGCTAATCCAAAGATTCCATGATCATTGCCCCAACAAAGGACAATGATCATGCGAATGACAAAACCTCTAATCCTCTTGGTTGCTGTACTCTCAGCACCTACTTATGCCGTCACTGACCAGGAGCGATCTGCACTCCAGCGTCTGAATAAAGAGCTGGAGGCCATCACCAATATCATTGACGAAGCCCAGCAGGCCGTGAATCCGGGTGATCGAAGGCAGGTTAATTACCGGCGCCTGAGAGCAGATATGCTAAAAATCCAAGAAGGCATTCTTGATGCCGCCAACACGGCGCGGCGTGAGCCACGGTCGTTACCTCCCATCGAAGGAAATTATCGCTGATGGCCGTATCAGCGTCACAAGAGGCTGCTTTCACCGGGGCAACGCTAGGCGTACCCATGGGGAGCTTTAGCCTAACGATTCTTTTGATCTTTTATTCGGTGCTCTATATCTGGGTCGCCTGGGTCATTGTCACTCAGTGGAAAGCCTGGTCGCACCGAAAAATAAATTTCTACGACTTTCTGACGCGGTCAGTCCGCTCAATCTTTTTAACCCTCGTTCTTGGCTTCCTACTGCGATAGCGCTAACGAAAACATACCAATGTGAAACTTTTAATACGAGATGTGAGGAAGAAAATGAACCCTTTAATGCATGAATCTGCTTTTATACAGAAGCGCAAAATTGCTCCTTTTTCAATATTTTGGCTGTGGCTGGTCTCAATATCAGCTCAGGCACAGCTGCCTACACCCGTCGATCCGTCGAGCGGTGCGCCTAACGGTAACTATTTGGCCTTTATGCAGGGGTGGTCGGGAGATGCCATTGACTATATTGCCCTGGTTATCTCAGGCGCTGGTTTTCTATGGATCGGTTGGATCTTGCTTTCCAAATTTAATGAAGCGCGTAGTTCCAATGACCCTGATTGGGGTTCTGTAGGCTTGACCGCAGTTATAGCCGGTGTGCTTCTGGCAATCGTGTCTTTCTTCCTGAACGAAGCCGTTGGAATAATCTGAGGTATGGAATCGCAGCAGGAATCCAATGAGCTGTTGCCGGTGCGTCTGAATGCTGAACCGTCGATCTTCAGGGGATGCTCACTCTCAGAATTGATGCTGCTGGTTACTGTGGGTGGTATTGCCCTGGTGCCCGGTAGCGTCATTTTGTGCGGCTTATTTGGCTATCTGATGATGGGCGTCGGTATCGGTTTGCTCTTGGTGATTGCCTGGGTCGTTATTGGCGCAACGATATTACAAAAGCTCAAGCGGGGCAGGCCGCTGGGCTACTACCAGTTGCGATTACGCCTATGGCTTGAAGACTTTCACTTGCTGCGTTCCTCGTTCATACGGCAAAGCCGGGTTTGGGATATTGGCCGGAGAATGAAGTGATGAATAAAACCATAAGTAAACCAGCGGCTATCAGAAACAATCAGGCCCGACAGCGACTGCTCGCCGCCACTGATCATATTCGTACATTGAGACTCGTACTAGTGTGTTTGCTTGTTGCAGTCATCGCGCTCTGGTGGCGTAACGGCGTATTGCAGGAAACGCGGCGGCTCTATATTCCGCCCGATTTGACTCAGGGGCTGGTAACCAATTTTGATAGTGTGCCAGCACCGACGGTATACACCTTTGCTTATTACATTTTCCAGCAATTGAACCGCTGGCCAAGCGACGGAGAGAAAGACTACCCCAAGCAAATATACGCGCTGCAGGGTTTTCTTACGCCTGGCTGTCGAGCTGCGCTGGAAGCGGATATGAATACCAAGCAGGAACTGGGTGAGTTGCGTCAACGGGTTCGCTCAGTACAGGAAATTCTTGGTCAAACTTATTCCCGTCAACGTGTCCAGATTGAAACCAGCAGTGCGTGGAGAATCTGGCTGGATGTCAATGTCACGGAATCGATTGGAGGCCATCCGGTTAAGGATGTGCTGTTGCGTTATCCCTTACGTGTAGTTCGATTTGATGTCGATAAAGAGGTTAATCCCTGGGGCATGGCATTAGCCTGTAATGAAGCCATGCGCCCAGTGCTGTTACCAGAGGACCAGCTTGGCAAACCCTTCCTGCGTCCTGGAGATGATTTATGAAAACCTGTTTTCAGTGGTTTTGTGGGGTTTTACTTACGGTAGCGGCTGCTACGGTCATAGCCGATGCCCCACACCGTGTACTTTGGGACAAGCGCCCCATTAGCATTCACCTACAAGTGGGTCATGAACGTATTATTCATTTCCCTGATGATGTGCGTTATTGGCTGCCTGACATGGTTAAACGCCAAGTGTCAGCGCTTGCGGCAAACGGTGTTTTGTATGTCAGGGCAACTGAGTCATTTCCGACAACCCGTATCCGTGTTCAGGGGCTGAATGATCAGCAAGTTTATTTGTTAGATATAACGGCCAGTGAAGCCGCTGCAGCTAGCGATGAATTGATTGTGATGACAAAAGAGAGCACCCGAAATCGCAGTAAGGAAGTAGCCAAGTACAAAACCACTGATGACTGGCGTGTCCGGCTAACTCGTTACGCTGCACAACAACTCTACGCGCCGGAGCGGTTAGTCGATGGTGACAGCGCGATTAAACGAATACCGGTTGAATCAAAAACGTCAATTCCATTGATTCGCGGTGGTCTTATTGAAGCTGTGCCAATAGCTTCATGGCAAGGTCATGGGTTAACAGTGACAGCGGTTAGAGTGCGTAATTTGTCGCGGCAGTCACTGCAGCTACAGTTTGATCGATCCGATTCTCATCAAGCGCTAAACCTAAGTTATCTTGTCCGTGGAGATTGGCTGACGGCAACATTGCAACATGACCGTTTGGGGGAAATGGGTAGCGAAACAGATACTACCACCTTGTATCTGGTCTCGAACCGGTCTTTCGTGGAAAGCCTTTCCCTGCCGATTGACAACCGGGCTCTTCAAAATAGGCAAACGGGTAAAGAGGAAACGCAGGATGGCTGAAAAGCGTATGAATCCGTTGCTAATCGGGGGGGCTGCGCTGGCCATTGGTTGCCTGTCACTCGTGATGTGCTCGGAACCACAGGAAAGTTATCAGCCTGTGGAGCAAATACCTGGGTATGACCCTGAAGCCAAACCGCAGGATGGTGATACGCAGACTGATACTATCAAAGCATTGCAGGCCTACGCCCGAGAGGCGGTAAAAAAGGCGGATACTTTGAATGCATCAACCAAAGAAAACATGGGCAAGGTGCTAGAGAACCAGCAAAAAGTATCAAGGCTGGAAACGGCTAATCTGCAAGCGCAGGAAACATTGGATGAAACCAAGGCGACCATAGGATCGCTTCAACAGCACCTCAGTCAGCTAAGGCGTGAACTTAATGATTTGAAAGAAAGTAAAGGCCCAGCCAACATTGGGCAATTAAATCAGGATGGATTGCCCGCAGGCTTTGGTTTTGATGGTCAGAATGTGATTCCGGTCAATCCAGATCAGGGTGCCTGGCATAACCCTATTGATTATATCGAACCAGAAACGACCGAAGGTGATAGGGGCCGATTTGCCGGCTTATTGCCTCGCTCTCCTAATACCTCTGCGACGGATAACGAGGTACGAGATTCTGAAAAGAAAAATCAGATTGTTGTCGATCCTGTTTATACGATACCCAAAGATGCAACGTTAACGGATGGACTAGCTCTAACGGCGTTGATTGGCCGTATTCCTGTGGAGGGACAGACGCCTGATCCCTATCCGGTAAAAATCTATATCGGCAAAGAAAACCTGTTAGCCAATGGCCACGATATGCCCGAGGTCGAAGGCATGATTTTCAGTGGTTTGGGGTTTGGTGACTGGAACCTCTCTTGTGTGAGTGCTCGCCTAACATCAGCCACCTTCATTTTTGAGGACGGTTCTATCGTTAACCACAGTAGCCAGGGGCAACCCTTGGGTTACATCTCTGACCCTAGCGGCGTGCCCTGTGTAGCGGGGCGCTTTGTTACCAACGCACCATCATTTATTACCCAGCGTATTGGACTGGCAGGGTTAGGGGCGGCGGGTTCTGCCTATGCCGAAGCACAGCAGCAGCGGCAAACATCATCATTAACCGGTTCAACGACGAGCACTGTCGTAGGTGACATTAATAAACTGGTTGCTGGTGAGGCTGTGCAGTCAGCAACAGATGAAGTCAGTCGGTGGTTGTTGGCACGACAAAAACAGAGTTTTGATGCGGTGGTGGTGAATCCGGGGGTAGAGGTATCCGTCCATTTAGACCGCAGTTTGCCACTGGATAAAAGTTCGATTGCAAGGAGATTACGCTATGCGAAAAATAATTCTCATATTAATCACGATTTGGATTAATACCGGACTATTGTCTGGTTGCGCCAGTTCCAAGGCAAAAATATTTGGTACGGACATGCCGTCAATGAAAAGCATTCACGATGAAAAATTCCAATATGCTGACGATGAACAACTGGTTAGGCCACAACGTGCAATCAGCGATGAGGTCAATGCTGAACAAGAAGAGTTTCAGTGGTTACCTAATCCGACACTGCGAATGTATGTTTTTAGGCACCTGACTGCTGCAGGCCACCCAGTACCTGGATATTGCACTTTTTTCCGGCTTTACACCCAGGATCATATTGCGGCTCCGGGCGAACAGGCAGGGTGGGAATAGAAATGGCAGATAAGCAATTAATAGGCAAGCAACCAAGCCGTAGTTCAGTGATTACGGATGCTGATGTGGATACACTCTATCGTCACTCCGCGTCGTTAAGCGATTGGTTACCGTGGGTAGACTACGATGAGGCGACCGAGACGTTTACCCTCGAAGATAGTTATAGTGCTGCAGCGATGTTTGAAATCACCGGTGTTTCCACTGAAGCACGATCAAGCACGTTCTTGGAGGAAGTCCAGGCCAATATACAAACCTGTATCAATCACACAATTCCTGCACACGATAATCCTTTCGTCTTGCAGTGTTTTGTCTCGGATGAAGACTCACTGTCAGTATTATCACGATCTTTGAATACCTACGCAGAGAGCCATTGCAGGCAAACATCAGAGCATCGATTATTGGCAAGCAATTTCGTTGCCCGTATGCAAAGGCATTTCAAGCGTATGACACAGAGCACCGGGTTATTTGAAGACAGCACGGTGACGGGCGGTAGTTGGCGAGGAAAGGTGCGTCGAGTGCGGGTATTTTTGTATCGCCGGAGAGAGTTAAACGATAACGAACATATCGACCCCGTTACCGAGATCAACCAGGTCGCGGAACGCTTTGTCACCCAGATGGCAGCCACAGGCATTGGTATTAGACGATGTGATGACCATGATCTCTATGCCTGGTTATTGCGTTGGTTTAATCCAAAGGCTGAAGTGACGGAGGGAGATTTGGATAAGCTGACTGAGTTAATGTCACTTCCTGAAAGGAAGGATCGGGTATTTAGTCATGACCTGTCCGATCTGTTGTTTCTCTCTCAGCCCTCATCCGATGGCGGTCATGGTGTTTGGTACTTCGATGACTTGCCACATAGAGCGATCACCGTGGATGCGTTGCGTAGAAAGCCTGTTCCCGGCCACTTCACCGGCGAACGACAGGTTGGCGATAACCTGTATGCGTTGTTCGATAAGCTGCCCGAGGGCAGTATTCTCTCTTTATGTTTGACACTTCAACCACAAGACCTCGTCGAAAACCATGTAGTGCAAGTACTTAATTCAGCAAAGGGTGAAACGGCTGAAGCGATGGCGGCGGAGCAGGATGCCAAGGAAGCGTTGAAGTGGATGTCTCACGGGGATTACCTATTACCCACTGTTATAACGCTGTTCACCCGTGGCGATTCCCTCGCAGATTTGCAAAAGAAGACCAATGAAGTCAATGCATTGTTACTAGCCAATGGTTTGCATCCCATTCGAGAGAAAGATGAGTTGCTGCCGTTGGATACCTATATTCGCCAGCTACCCATGAACTATGAGCCGAAGCGGGAAAAGGTCAACAAGAAGAGTCGCCTGGTGTTTTCCAGTGATCTCGCCAGGTTATTACCTTTTTACGGTCGCAGCCGGGGTACTGGACATCCGGGGTTGGTTTTCTTTAATCGAGGCGGCGAGCCTTTAACCTTCGATCCGCTGAACAAACTGGACCGGGCTAAGAATGCCTTTGGTTTGGTTCTGGGGCCTCCTGGTTCTGGTAAGTCGGCATTAATGGTGTACATCCTGTTGCAGGTCGCAGCGATCTACGGTGCGCGAATTTACATTATAGAGAAGGGCGGTTCGTTTAAATTGTTGGGGGATTACTGTCGATATTTCGGACTGAGCGTTAATCAGGTAACGCTTCACCCCAAGGAAGACGTTAGCCTGCCTCCGTTTTCTGACGCCTATGAAATGCTCAAAAGGGAACGGGCACAGCAAGCGTCGTTTGATGAAGAGCCTTCAGCTTATGAAGAGGCATCCTTGGATGCTTCGGATAACAGTGATGATGACGAAGAACGTGATCTATTGGGCGAGATGGAATTGAAGGCCCGCATTATGATTACCGGCGGGGATAGCAAGGAAGAGGCCGTGATGACACGGGCTGATCGCCTAACGATTCGTAGGGCGATTATCCTCGCTGCGGAGGAGAAGCAAGTGGCTGGCAGCCGAGAAATCGTATTAACCGAGGATGTGGTTGATGCATTGAACAAGTTAGCGGTAGAAGAGTCCAGCACGCCGAAACGTCGAGAACGCGCCAAAGATATGGCCGATGCAATGGCATTGTATTGTTCAGGTACTGCCGGGCACTTTTTTAATCGCGTGGGCAAAGCCTGGCCAGAGGCCGATGTCACTATTATGGAAATGGGCCTGTTAGCTAACGAAGGTTATGAAGATCAGCTGGCCCTAGGGTTTATGGGCCTGATGAATCAGATTAACGGAGTGGTAGAGCGTGAGCAATATGATCATCGTCCGACTTTTGTCCTGGGCGATGAGGCTCACCTAATTACCACCAACCCCTTGTTAGCTATCTTCTTGGTTAAGATCGTGAAAATGTGGCGAAAGTTGGGTGCCTGGTTATGGCTGGCCACTCAAAATCTGGAAGACTTTCCCGATGCCGCCAAAAAGCTGCTCAGCATGTTCGAGTGGTGGGTTGCTATGGTCTGTCCAAAGGAAGAAATTGAGCAAATTTCACGTTTTAAAGACCTGACCGAAGAGCAAAAAAGTATGCTTCGCGCGGCAAAAAAGGAGCCTGGAAACTATACCGAAGGTGTTGTGTTATCGGACAACTTGCAGTGCTTGTTTAGAAACGTACCGCCACCGTTAGCTTTGGCGTTGGCCATGACCGAAAAGCATGAAAAGCAGCAGCGGGCTGAAATTATGAGGTCTCAGCATTGTTCCGAGTTAGAGGCAGTATTTGTTATTGCTGACAGTATGAACTCGACGGAGCAGGATCAGCAATTGTGACTACTCATCAGGGGGCTCGTCGTATTTCTCTTGCTGTATTCGTTGGTGAATTTCCTCACGATTTACCCTAACATTTTTTGGGGCTTTGATTCCTAAGCGGACTTGATTGCCTTTGACTCCCAGTACGGTAACCTCGATATCGTCACCAATCATCAGTGTTTCGCCGATCCTTCGCGTTAGTATGAGCATCCTTACCCCTCCAAAAGTCCTTCGCAGTCATGCACTACGGTAACGGTTGCTGATTGCAGTTTGTTAAAGTGTTCATAACCGACCTTCCAAACACCGGATTTCTCAACGGTGCGAATCGATGCTGCACGCATTTTCTCCGTGAAAAGATCGAGTGTTACGGCTGGCTCCGTGCCATTCAGGAATTTCAAGGTAATGTGGTC
This sequence comes from Pseudomaricurvus alkylphenolicus, assembly GCF_011683955.1. Taxonomy (GTDB): domain Bacteria; phylum Pseudomonadota; class Gammaproteobacteria; order Pseudomonadales; family Cellvibrionaceae; genus Pseudomaricurvus; species Pseudomaricurvus alkylphenolicus. Next base: position 98,413 of record NZ_JAAQPI010000003.1, on the reverse strand, counting down.
GTTCCAATAGGGGCGGTATTTATGCAGATCAGTGTTTTTTAGTTTTGCAGTACTTTGCCACTCACCATTATGGTGGAGGACAAAGCGAAAATCGGTGATGGTGCTTGCTTCACATCGTGTTACAGGCTCTGATGCTTGCCACTGAACCAGGGTGTTGTCTGCTTTGGTTTGTTTAAGCGGCTCGCTGATTGGTATGGAAGTGCATGCAGTCAAGAAATAGAAAGTAAGCGAGATTACAAATAGTCGGTCCACAATTTCCATGTCCCTATAGTGATGTTTGGACGCATTATAGCTCAGGATCTCAGTTTACGCTCTACAGAGCGTAGAGGTCAAGCTGGTAAAACTTAACAATTACGCTCTATGGAGCGTATGACTTTGCGAGATGAAATCAAAAAAGCCTTCGGTGAAAACCTGCTTAAGCAGCGTCGCCAGGCGTCTGAAACCCTGGAAGGAGTTGCCACAAAGGGTAATATGACACTGCGCTATGTGCAGGATGTCGAAGCGGGCAACAAGCTGCCATCTATTCTCACACTGATCAAATTGTGTGATGCGCTGAACATTACACCCGACAAATTGCTTCTGCCTGTCCTCAATCACTACAAAAAGCTCAAGAAAACGAGAAAGTAGAATCTGATCTAGACCCGCTCACGGTGCACATTGTCCGTGGTCATGGTAGTTGAGGATCAAACCCATTACGTCTACTTATTGCTTTGGGCAGGTCGAAAATTACACACCCTCACAGGAGGAGGGTGTGCTTTCACGGCTAGTCGGCTTTGACAGCATGTTCGCTATGGCGATGTACCCAGTGGTAAAGCACGGGCAATACAAAAAGTGTTAGCAACGTCGATGAAATAATACCCCCTATCACTACTGTTGCCAGAGGCCGTTGTACTTCAGCACCCGTCCCAGTATTAAGGGCCATAGGGATAAAGCCGAGGCTCGCTACCAGTGCAGTCATTAATACTGGGCGCAACCGAATTAACGCACCATCAACCACTGACGCTAGAAGATCGCCTTTTTCATGCCAGAGGTCGCGAATAAAGGCCAGCATAACTAAACCATTGAGCACGGCTACTCCAGATAGTGCGATGAATCCTACACCTGCTGAAATCGACAGCGGCATATCCCGAAACCAGAGGGCAAGAACACCGCCGGTTAGCGCCAAAGGCACGCCGGTAAAAATAATCAATGCATCTCTTAGTGATCCAAATGCCATCACCAACAAACCGATAATAATTAACAGGGTGACGGGGACAACAATAGCTAGCCTCTGGCTTGCAGACTCCAACTGTTCGAAGGTGCCGCCGTAATCCAGCCAGTACCCCGGTGGTATATCGACATCACTGCCAATACGTGCTTTGACATCGGCGACGAAGCTACCGAGATCGCGTCCCCTTACATTCGCAGTGACGACTACCCGACGTTTCCCGTTTTCCCGACTGATTTGCGCTGGCCCCGGTGAAATATCTAATGTGGCGACTTCTTCTAACGGAATATAATCGCCATTGGGTAGGGGGACGGGCAAAAACGCCAGCCGGTCGATATTGCGGCGCAGTGTTTCGGGTAAGCGAACAATTAGCTCGAACCGCCGGTCTCCTTCGTACAGTAAGCCTGCCGCTTCACCACCAATGGCAGCAGATACCCAGTCTTGCAACTCCACGACGTTTAATCCGTATCGACCAAGCGCTGTGCGCTTGGGGATCACCGACAAGGTTGGCAAGCCAGTCACCTGTTCCACTCGCGCATCAGCGGCTCCAGGCACCTGATTAATCGCTTTCAGTATTTCGTTCGAGGTTAATACCAATTGATCGAGGTCATCGCCAAAGACTTTAATACCGAGATCGGCACGGACACCGGAAATCAATTCGTTAAAGCGCATTTGTATCGGCTGGGTAAACTCGTAGTTATTGCCCGGCAGCTGTTTCAGGGAGGCTTCCATTTCTTCCACTAGCTCATCCTTGGTTTTACTGGAGTCCGGCCATTCGCTGCGCGGTTTTAATATCACGAAATTATCGGCGACATTGGGTGGCATAGGGTCGGTGGCGACCTCAGCTGTTCCAATACGGGCAAAGACCTTATCCACCTCGGGGAAGGACTTGATGCGTTGTTCAAGAATTTCCTGCATGCCGACAGCCTGTTCCAGCCCTGTGCCGGGTATGCGCATGGCGTGTAGCGCAATATCCCCTTCGTTTAGTTGCGGAATAAATTCTGAACCCAAAGTGGTTGCCAGCCAGATACATCCCGCGACCAATAAAGCAGCAAAGCTAACAACTGCCCAGCGAGCCTTGAGTGCTATCAGCAATAGTGGCTTATAAACGGCTTTTGATTGGGTAATCACCACGCTTTCTTTTTCGCTGATCTTACCGCGTAAAAAGACAGCGACAGCGGCAGGCACAATAGTCAACGAGAACAGCATCGCTGAGAGTAGTGCCATAACAACCGTCGCGGCCATGGGATGAAACATTTTTCCTTCAACACCAGTGAGTGTAAAAATCGGTATATACACTACGGTGATGATGGCCACGCCAAACAAGCTGGGCCGAATGACTTCAGCGGTTGCTTCATAGACGGTATTGAGTCGCTCTCGCAACGTCTGTTGGCCGCTATTGTGTTGTGCTTGCGCTAAACGTCTCACCGAGTTTTCAACAATGATGACTGCGCCATCGACAATTAAACCAAAATCCAACGCGCCCAAACTCATCAGATTAGCCGAAACACCTGTTCTGACCATGCCCGCCATCGTTGCCAGCATGGATAGAGGAATAACAGCAGCAGTAATCAATGCTGCCCTAAAGTTACCAAGCAGGACAAACAAAACAACAATGACGAGTAACGCGCCTTCGAGCAAGTTTTTGGCAACGGTAGCGATAGCCTTGTCCACCAGTTGTGTTCGATCATATACAGGCTCGGCGATTACTCCATCGGGTAATGACTCCTGTATGGCTTCAAGCTTGCTGGCGACATCGCGCGCCACAGTGCGGGAGTTAGCACCGATTAGCATCATTGCTGTACCCAGTACGGTTTCCTTTCCGTCTTGCGTCGCAGCACCAGAGCGTAGCTCTTTGCCAATGCCAATGTCGGCCACATCTTGAATTTTTATCGGTACGCTGTCGTGCTCGGTAATGATCACATTGCCGATGTCTTCCAGGGTAGCCAATTGACCGGGAGAGCGAACCAGTAATTGCTGCCCGTTGCGCTCGATGTATCCCGCGCCGCGATTGTCATTATTGGCTTGCAGGGCATTGACCAGTTCTTCGACGCTGATGCGGTAGTACAGCAGCTTTTTGGGATCGGGCGTAACGTGGTATTGCTTGTTGAAACCGCCAATGCTGTTGACTTCGATCACACCTTTGACCTGTGCCAACTGGGGCTTGATGATCCAGTCCTGAATCTCTCGCAAGGCGGTCGCATCATAAAGCTGGCTATTCGTCATGGTAGCATCGGGTGATGCTTGCACGGTGTACATAAAGATTTCACCAAGCCCGGTTGAGATTGGCCCCATCTCTGGCTCAATGCCGGGTGGCAACACACTTTGAATCGTGCCCAACCGATTATCAATCAGGTTGCGCGCGGCATAGATGTCTGTGCCTTCCTCAAAGACGACGGTGACTTGTGAGAGACCATAACGCGATAGGGACCGGGTGTAAGCCAATTTGGGCAGCCCGTATAACGCCGTTTCTACCGGATAGGTAATGCGTTGTTCTGCTTCTAAAGGCGAATAACCGGGTGCTGCCGTGTTAATCTGTACCTGTACATTGGTAATATCAGGCACGGCATCAATCGGCAATTTTTGGTAACTCCAGACGCCGATACCGATCACAATAAATATTAAACTGAGAAATAAATAGCGCCGCTCAATGGCAAGGTGCAGTATAGAATCAATCATGGTGCGCCCCTTAGTGTTCGTGTTCGGCTTCAGATTTTTCGATATCCGCTTTGATCAGATAGCTGTTTCGGTTGACATAGCGCTGGTTTACGTTAATGCCATCCAGTACTTCAACGTAATGATCGTCGGCACGGCCAAGTATTAAGGGGGCGAAGTGGTAAGTCTCCTCCTCTTGAATAAAAACACCGGAACGTCCACCGAGCTGTTGCACAGCCTCTTTTTCAACGGCTAACGACACCTTAAATTCGTCAATTACGATACGCCCCTCCACCAGTAAACCAGGCGATAGCCCCAGCTGCCTGTTATCCAGCTGTACGCGAGCGAGCTGATAGGGTTTATTAAGGGATGGAATGATATGGCTGATCTTGCCAGCAATGGTTTTTTTATCTGAGACAATCTCGACGGCTTGCCCTGTAGAGACGTTATCCCGTTGCGCTGGGTAGATGCGCAGTTCGGCCCATAGCGTGTCAAAATCGGCGATGGAGAATAACACCTGATCCTTGGTGACTTCGCCGGTGTTGGCGTGGCGTTGTACAAGCGTCCCAGAAATGGGAGCGCGCACTGAATATTTCTTTAGGCTTTCATCGGATTCCACTTCGGCGAGTAAGTCGCCCGCTTTGACCGTATCGCCGATACTGGCCTTAACAGAGGTAATCAATCCAGAAAAACGTGCCCGCATATGACTGAGTTGTTCCGGCCCAGTTGAGAGCACGCCGTAACTGGTAATGGTTTGGTGGAGGATTTTTTCCGACGCGAAGGTTGTACTAATACCTACTTGGTCAGCCATATCGCCACTAATGCGACTGGCATTTTCTTCGTCGTCGTGAGCATCATCGTCTTCGTTAGTATCTCCATTTTTATGCTTGTGATGATGCTCATCACTTTCATCATGCTTGGCAAGGTCAGTGGTATGAGTCTCATGATCATGGTCGTGATCACCGGAGTTTTCCTGAGGAAAAGCAGGGTTTGTTACGCTGAGAGTTACTGCGATAGTCAGGTATAAATAAAGTCGTGAAATTTTCATCGTTAATTCCTGTCGCTCTTGGCAAACTGTTTATTTGCCAAAACGCTGTGTTAATAAGATAAATCGTTAGTTGCCAGTGGCTCTGCAATTAATTGCTCGATGAGTGCTTGATTGAGCTGTGCTGCAGTAGCGGCTTCAATATGTTGTTGCTTGGCAGTAAGCAGCTCTTCCTGTGCGGCAATCCAGTCTTGATAGCGATAGCGACCGTTTTCATAGGCTTGGCGTGTCAAACGCAATGCCTGCTCTAGCGCGGGTAAGACATGTGAACTGAACTGCTTCACTGCAGCCTTATTTTCTTCGCGCTGAGAATAGGCAGCGAACAAGCGGTTGTGTAACCTGAGCTGGGCATCAGCTTGCTGGTAGTCCACGGCATTGCGCTCGGCCAACGCCGAGGCGACGGCCCCACGGTTACGTTTACCACTGAACAATGGAATCGAAACACCCGCCGTTAACGCAGTGTCATCTGTTTCTTCGAAACGCCTGACACCCAACTGCCAGCCAATGTCCACGCGACTTTGTGCCTGAGCCAGTTTGACCTCAGCATCTTTTAACCGAGCCTCACTGGCAAAAATAGCAATGGCAGGGGAATGCTTGGCGCGTTGCAATAAACTGGCAAAATCATCCGAAGAGCCAAACGCAGATAGGCTGCCGCTGAGTTCAGTAAAGTGGGGATTGGTGCCCCCCCAGAAGCTGCTTAACGTAACCTTCTGGCGCTTAAAACTGCTGCGCAATGCCTGCAGTCGAATAAATGTACGAGTGAGAGCTGCTTTAGCGCGCATCACTTCCGCCTCAGGGGCAGCACCTTTAGACGCTCGCTGTTTAACGGTTTTTAGCATTTGCTCTGACAGCGCAAATGCCTCTTTTGCCAGAGCAATGTTCTCTTGGGTGGAAAGAGCGCGAATAAACGTTGTCGTTAATTCTCCGAGTACATCCAGCGTTGCCGCCTGGCGCTCAAAATTCAGGCGGTCGGCTCTGGCATCAATGACCGCAGCCCGTGATCGTGCCTTGGCTCCCAGCTCAATCACCGAAGACAGTGCAAGGGTGGTTTCCGCACTGTCAACCTCATTAAACTCCCCGCTGCCCGCTACGTTTTCGACCTCCAGCCCCAACTGAAGGGCAGGAGAAAGCGAGCTGGTTTCGCGCTGTGCTATAAGGCTTTGCTGGCGAAAACGGTATTGGTACAACTGCGGGTTGTTTTTCAGGGTGCGGGTGATGGCATCTTCCAGCGTTAGTGCTATAGAAGTGTTGATATGCCGCGACACTTGTTCGGTGTTTTGCATGGGCGATTTAGTCGAATCCGCCCAGCTCACCAGGGATAGGCTACCTAATAGTAAGACAGCAATAATGTTTCGTATTTGCATAAATCATAGTCCGATATTCCATGAATATTCGTGCACACGCGGTTGTTGCAAGCGAAGGTCACTCCGCAACAGCAGGTATGCTGATCAAGATCAGAAATGATTTATACGTTGGGCGGGGGAGTGGGTGGTGCTTGGGAAAAGTTGAGGACGTGTGGCTGGTAAAGTGCAAACTGTTGACTATTCATATCACCGCTCTGAACGGTGATATGACCGGCAATGCTGCCGGTATGACCGTGACAGCAATGTGAGCAGTGATCGTTGTCCGTGGTTGAATCAGATGAATGCGAGTCATCGCTGTCCAAGACATGCGCATATTCGTCCCCGTGGGGATGTTCACCACCAGCAATATCGACAGCGCTTTCGATACCCATAAAGAGTAGCGAAAAGATAAACAGATAGCAGATAAACGGTCTGGACATAATTTATCAGTTTACGCAGTTTTGACGGGTTCTGCACGCATCTCGCCAATCGCCAGGCGTATAACGTGAATTGCCGCACTGAAATTGAGGCTGGCTATGATCGCCGCGACGATAAGGTCGGGCCAGCGCGAAGATGTTGCAAAGACACCCGCTGCAGCGATCATTACCGCTATATTGCCAATGGCATCGTTGCGACTGCATAACCATATAGAGCGCATATTGCTGTCACCTGTGCGATAGCGGTACAGCAATACCGCAACAGCAACATTGACTGCCAGTGCGAGTATAGCCACTGCTCCCATGACCGAAGCTTCAGGCGTACTGCCGATCAATGCGCGATAAATGGCATTGCCAATCACCCAAAGGCCAAAAGCAGCCATGGTCGCACCTTTGAATAAAGAGGCACGGGCGCGCAGATGCAGAGCCATCCCCAAGACAAATAGGCTAATTGCATAGTTAGCCGCATCACCAAAAAAATCCAACGCATCGGCTTGCAGAGAGATCGAATCGCCAATCTGACTGGCGGTGATCTCAACGAAAAACATCGCTGCATTCGAAATAAGTGCAACCCATAATACGCGGCGAAATACCGGGTCAATGGTATTGCTTGCCGCTGCTGTGTCAGACGGACAGTTTGTACACCCTGGCATTAGTCGTCCCCCTCAGCTTGATCGGGTTCCCCGATATGAGCCACCATATCTTCAATCACACATTGAATATGCTCGTCAGCCGCGACGTAGAAAACCTTTTTTCCACGCCGTTCTGAACGGACGACTCGGGCAGCTCGCAGCAGGCGCAGATGATGGCTAACCAGTGATTGTGAAAGTTCCAGCTTCTCGGCGATGTCTGATACGCTTATTGGTTCATGCAAACTGGCCAGAATAATACGCAGCCTGCTGGTATCCCCCATCAGGCGGAACAAATCAGCCAATTGCGATACCGCTTCTTCTGTACCTAACGTGCTAAGGGGGCGTCTTTCGGGTTTCACAATAACATCCAAACAAATGAATATGTGTTCATATGTTTGCACGATATGTCTGTCTAGTCAAGCTCAATTTAACCATAGCGTCGGAATAATCTTTCTTAGTTCTCGTTTGTGCCTTCGCCCTTGAATCTTACTTTTGGTGCTGAAAGCTTTTCTGTCGTGCTACTGCTGAGGCTGGGTAACCATGTAGTCACTAATTCGACAAATTCAGAGGAAGCACTGTGCCTACATTACGGATTCAAGCTGTACTCATGGTATGCACCCTGAGTTTCGCGACAGGGTCAAAAGCGGATACCAATGATCTGCCTAAAACCATTATTGCCATTACGTCCGATCAACGATCAGTTCAGCCCATAGACTGGAATAGTCTTGGGTATCCTGGGTACCAAGCCGAACTATCAATTCTTAATCTCGATAGTGTTCAGTCTATCGAAGTACGATTGGGTAAAGGATTACCTAATGAAGAAAAGCGTGCTCGCGCTGTTATTGAGGAGAGGGTAGCCGAAATTGGCCGTGCTCAACTGGACGCGCAGTTACGTGAGGCGTATCTCCCTCTGGGCACGATGATGGCATATGGTCTTGATCGTTACCCAGTCATCATTTTTGATCAGCAGGCGGTGATTTATGGGGTAACAGATTTAGCCAAGGCAATCGATCAATACCGTCATTGGAGAGAAAATCAACACGGAGTGACTGTCAATGAATAGAGTCTTTCAAGTTATGGTTCTATTCTTGCTGTTACAGGGATACAAGGGGTATGCCTTTGAAGCGGAACCGACGACGATAACGACTGCGGATATTGTTGGCGCAATCACATTGGATCGTTCCTGCCTGAACTATTGCATTACTGGCGTCTGTGTCTGGCTGCGTTGCAGTATTTATGAATGTTCTATTGAGACCAGTATCCGAGTCGCACACTATAACCCCGATTTGGTGGTGAGTGTTTACGACGAACCCGGTACAAATCCTTGGCAAGAAATGGAGTCGCTATTTGGCTCGTTAGATTCGGGAATAGTCAGTGGGATCGTCAGCACCTTTCACGGTGCCTTTGTGGGGGGAGGACATCGAACTGAAGGCGGGAATCCAGCAACTGATCAGAGTCTGCGATTCAAAGAAGTGACCGCGATTGGTCACCCGTTCTCCTCAGTTTCTGACTTTATCGGCAACACAGGGTATTACTGCCCTTCCGAAGCCGAGTCTTTCAATCCCTATCTGCTTTCTTCTCTGGATTCACTGACTTGGCGTCTTGGTTTACCCGAGATGTTGTACTTGCAAAACCTGCTACCTGGTCGGCGTGTCGTAGGCGCTGGCATCCAGCAACAATGGGGGCCGGTTTGGCCGCGCACAGGATTTATCAATCAGAAGGATGATGCCAAAGCGGCTGCGGTTGTCGCCCAGCGAGCTGGCAACATCGTTACTCAAACTCGTCAACCTCATGTCTATAACGCGCTAAATGGTAATGGCTATAACCGAACCTGGTTGCCGGGTGAATTGGTTGAGAACGATCCGGGTACGGGGGTATGGCAAATGCTGGCTCCAAAAGTTGATGAGCAGTGTTATGCCTTTGGTGAAAACGATGTACTGAGTACTTCGTGGTCCCAAGGGCGTCATTCTGAAGATAACCGATACGCCTTTACCTTGTGGCGACCCTACGAATGCTGTGAAGCAAAAGGCGCTTATTTATTCACTGTTCCGGTGAGGATTTGTTTATGACTGCGGAACATACAGATATGCGGTTTTGTCGCTGGTTAGTGATCCTGATTGTTGGTTTTTTAACTTGTCATCCGCTAATTGCTGCAGAAGCGCCAAGCGATGATAGCCTGTTCTACTACAAGATCGGTGGTGGGCGTGATATCGCTATTCCACCCAGCCTAAATATCACTACGATTGATCTATCACTGAGTGGACAGGCCTCTGCGCTCAGTTGCAGTGGTTTTGATCCAATGGTGGCTATCGAAAGTTCACTGGACAATTTGCGAAATGGTGTCGATAACGCGGTCAATGCCATCGAATTGGCAGCAACAGCCGCGATAGCAAACTTACCGGGTTATATCCTTCAAAAGGCGAATCCAGGTCTGTATGACCTGTTTCAAAATGCATTACTGCGAGCCATCGAATCCTTTTCGCTGGCCACCAAAAGCTGTGAGCGTATTCAATACGAGATTGCCAATAACACTAACCCTTTTGATGAATGGGTTACGGTCAGTTGGGGCGATTCCTGGAAGCGTTCAGTAGGTATCGGTGGAGCTAATATCCACGATGCGGTCGATGATGCTGAAGATGCGCCTAATGAAGGGATTGAATGGGTGGGTGGACTGAGGGCAGGTGGGGTTAACCAACCTCCCATTCGCGTGCTATCAGATGTTGCCAAAGCCGGTTTGAATATATTGTCACAACGGCCTCCCGAAACAGGTAGTAACCTGCCGAATAGTGCGCCTCTTGCTCAGCATTTCGCTGGCCCTAACGCCGTTGATCAGTGGATTAATAATGTATTAGGCGAGATCGAGGTAGGTCTTTGCGATAGCTGTACCAAAGGGACACGGCCTGGCAAAGGGTTGATTCCCTATATCGAAGAGACCACTGAAGATATTGTGCAGTTGCTAGTGGATATTGTTTCAGGTTCAACGCAGCCTACACGGGCAAACCTGGAGCAAGTCGAAGCGCCGGGTATTGCGGTGACGTTGCAAGTTATTCTGGCGATCCGCAATCAGTCTCCCGACGAAATATCCATTGTCATTAATAAGCTCGGCCAGGAAATTGCTGAAGCGAGGGTCATGGAGGAGGCCATGATTATTCGCCGCTTGCTATTGGCTGGTCGGAAAGAGGGCTATGTTGCAGCGAATGAGATTGCACAACAAGAAGTGATTCAGGCGCTGGATGAGCTGGAAAGCGAAATCAGTAATGTGATTTTCGAGAAAGATGCCCGCGATAAATTTGTTACTTCGACCGTTGTAGAGCTGTTGCTACGGGACAATGCGATCCGGCAGTCGTCTGTCAATACGCCAGCCTCGGTTCCGACTGACTCTCGCCCTTTGAAAAATGGCGGTGTAGAACAATGAAATTTGTGCCTTTAAAGAGCCAGTGTTTGCTCTGGGGATATACCTCTGCTGCATTGCTATTACTGTTTATCATGGGAGTCGCGGTCAGTCTCTGGGTGAGTTCACAGTCTCCTCAGGCGATGGACTCGCTGGTGGCGAACTTGCCGTTGGGTTGGTGGCGGGCTTCTATTTATAGTCTGCTGGTGATGTTTTGGCCTCAGCTGGTTTGCCATCTTACCCGTTATCGTCGGAATAACTCTTCATACTCTGCAAGCCGCCGCCCATTAGTAGTTTTGATCATCTTTTATGAGTGTTTGATTGTTCAAAATCCTTTAGCGTATTTGTTGGACTGGATGGCCTAACGGTATGGCTGTTGATAGTACGTTAGAACTATACACCACATTATTTGGCTGGCTATTTTATAACAGTATTTGGGATGTGCTGGTGGCAACCGGTATCGTGTTTCTGCCGTTTTTGGGTATTCTTCTCGATACCATTATTCGTTCGTATGCGGGGGAAGATGCCGAGGAAGCGGGCAATACCACACTACGTATTGTCGAGGTAGAGTTTTTCGTCGCCTTCTTTGTGATACTGATTGCAGCGGTACCAGCAACACCGTTGAATGCTGTCGATCTGTCGTTTACTCCACGCGCAGTCATTGGAACGCCCGCACAACCCGTGGCGACGGTCAATAACTCACGCACTACCTATGGTGGAGGCATTTCGTTTAATGCTGCGCCGGTGACGGTGAATGTGCCCGTGTTTTGGTATGCGGTGATGAGCTTTAGTTCTGGCTTTAACCGCGCGGTGATGGAAGATGTGCCGCCCACTTTGGATTTTAGAGGCTATGTGGATGAATTGCGCGATGCGTCCATTCAAGACCCCAATTTGCAGCATGAGATTAACGATTTCTTTAGAGATTGCTTTATTGAAGCACGATCAAAATACCTGGCCGAACGTCCCGATAGTACCGCAATTACCGCGTTGCTGAATCGTTATGGTGATAGTGATCCCGACTGGATCGGTTCGCATGTGTATCAGGAAATTCCGGGATATTACGATAGCATCCGTGCTGATACCGTCAGGGAAGGGTACCCTTGGTCGGCACTCAGGGACGTAGAGTGGGATGCGTCTAATAACCCTGTTTATGGGAAGCCATTCTGTACAGAATGGTGGCAAGGTATTCAGCAATCGATTCTCAATGAGCTGGGTGATCTCGATTTACTCTCTGCTGCCGCTGAACCGGGGTGGGACCCTGCACCACGTCGTGATGCAGTTATTCAGATTGCGTTGATCAACTCTCCACCGCGCTGGACTACAAGAGGATATGACTTCGCCTACGGCAATTTAGTTGATTTTAGTGTTGGGGAGCCAGGGGTGATGGTGTCTGTACAAAATGCAGCGCAACAAGGCCTGGCTGCTTACGGCCTTGGAAAGACCAGTGTGTCTTTTGCGGCTTATCTGCGCGTGTTTCTTGAAGCGGCTCCGATGGTGCAAGCCCTGATTCTGATGGGACTCTACGCGTTACTGCCGTTCTTCATATTGATCAGTCGCTACAAGTTTTCATTGTTGATTATTGGCGCATTGATCTTGTTTACAGTGAAGTTCTGGACAGTGTTGTGGTTCTTTGCCTGGTGGGTGGATCAAAATTTGATTCAGGCGTTTTACCCAGATCCTGGCAGCGTAACCACACTGTTTAGTACCGACCTCACGCTTAAACGGATCATTTTAAACTTTCTCACTGGCGGGCTGTATTTGGTGTTGCCATTACTGTTATCCGTTTACCTTGGATTGGCAGGTATTCGAGCTGCCTCCCAGCTCGATGGTGCTACCCAGGCGATCACCCGTGGCACCGCTGGGGCGGGTCGAATTAATCCACGTTTAGCCGGTCGCTTGAAAGGCAAGAAAGCAACAGGGAAATGATCCGATCATGAATAACCTAACACATACCAACAGTGGCTATTGCTGTCTCAATAGCAACCTACATGCCCGGATCAACGCTTCGGTGTGGCATGCAGTAATTTCTACGGAAATGCTGAATGGTCTGTTTGTTCACTCACCCAACCGGGGAGCTTGTTGCCCCATTGGGTCAGCGGCTCTTTTTATCACATCAACTCATTGAATCAGGAGCACTGCTATGAGTAAACCAACTGAAAATGCAACAACTTCTTCTGCTACTGCAGAAAACAACCGGTACTTCAACGAGTATGCCAATGGCATTGGTTATCTAAACAGTATTCGTGAATTCGGTGCTGAAGGAAAACCTCAACGCTATGCAGCTCAAGTATCGGTTATCCAGGGGCCAGCGGATAATGTGCATTATGAATATCATGATCTCGTTATCTCGTCTGAAACCGTACTCGGTGTGGTATTAGAACACCGGGAAGCTATCGAAGCCGAAGATGCCAATGTGCTGATTCGCTTTAATATGGCTAACCCTCGTGCCAAGGCATTCATCTATAAACAAGGTGAACGTGCTGGTGAATTGGGGGCTGCGATAGGTGGCTTCTTGACGCGTATACACTCCATGAAAATTAACGGTGAGCTGGTCTATGAAGACCAACGCACTTTTGATGATCATGAGAATACGTCTCAAGTCGCAAATGGATAACACGCCACCAGGGCAGTATTGATCTAGCGATAAATACTGTCCGTTACATCCTTATGGGAACCACCGTTCCCATAAGGACCCGGTGTGTTCCCTATTTTCATGGGAGCACATCATGAAAGACGTTAAACCTTCGAGTGAAATGTATTCCTCCGAAACAACATTCGAGCAGGAAAACCAACTGATTGCTGAAGCCAAAAATCTGCTATATGCACGATTAAAAACTCGTGACCAAGTGTTTAGTTCGCCGCATGAAGTACGAGACTATCTACGCTTACAGTTAGCCGATCAGCAGCGAGAAATATTTAGCTGTCTGTTTGTTGATAGCCAACACCGACTGATTGAGTATCGGGAAATGTTTGCAGGCACTATTGATGGCTGTAGTGTTTATCCCCGTGAAGTGGTTAAGGCCGCTTTACAGGTGAATGCCGCTGCAGTGATCTTTGCTCACAATCATCCGTCCGGAGTGGCAGAACCCAGTCAGAGTGATAGAAATATCACCCAGCGACTGAAGGAGGTTTTGACACTTATGGATATCCGGGTGCTGGATCACTTTATAGTGGGTGATGAAGTAGTGGAATCGTTTGCTGAGCGGGGATTGCTTTAGTTGATCAAAACCAATGCCCGTAGAACTTAGGTTTTACGGGCATTTTCTATAGATTGTTGTCGTAAAGGCCGTCTGCGCGTTTTACCGGGTCAATCTCACCAGTTCGGTGGTTGTAATGAATGATGTTATCGGTAGGGGCGTGATCATTTTCGTCATCGCCGCCATCGATTAGATCAATTAAAAACAGCAGGGTGCGCCAGCATAGGCTGAGTGTGCCGGTAATTAGTGCTGCTATGAACAGATAAGATGTTTTAAGCCATTTCATCAGATTAGTCCCCTTTTGCAGGACGCTTAAAAATACAAGTAAGTTTCGCACTGCCTTTGGCGCAATTTACGAGTTCCCAGTGCTGCTGACCTAGCTTATTCAGTGCTTGGGTTAGCGCGCCATCATTGCCCAACAAGGGGTATGTTTTTACCAGGTATTCCCAGGATTGTTCCGCGTTAGCCGTGCTGGGCAAGAGCAATATTGCTATTAGATAGGAAATACGGAAAGAGTTACTTGTAAACATCCATTGTTCTCCTTGAAGGTTGGAGTCCATTTAGGGATAAATGATTATACCGTATCTGGGGAAGGAGAAGAGGTATTCAGGCGACATTCATGATGGTCAGGTGTCAATATGTTCGCGTAAAGCGCTCCAGATTAGGTGAAGATCCAGGTTGGTTTCGTCGGCTATTTTGAGAAAACGCTCACGCTCCTCCAGTTGTTTATGGTGCTGCCAAGTCTTCCAGACCAGATGATCGGTTTCCTCGCTGCACAATGGAGGTCTTCCGCTGCCTGCTCCTCGAATATTAAGGATGTTGCGACGACGAGAAAACTCAGACGCATGCATACCAAATAATCGGCGCATTAGAATCAATGGTGCGCCATGAAAAAGGTACGTATCTTCTAATTCGCGCTCTTCGCGCATGTCTTCCAGCTCTTTAAGTTGCCTCTTCAGCGCTTTTTCGTCTAGGCCAATGTTGAGAAAGTAGCGAGCACGGTTAATAAGTGATTTTTGTTCTGTAAGATTAAGCCTGGACATTGCGGTGAGTAATTCATCGGAGAGCTTATGAGTCTCAAAATGAATAGATTGAAGAGATTCAAGGGATAACATCAATGTCTTCGCTGCAGAGCGGCACATTTTATCTTCAAAGTTGGCCATAAATCGTAACTCCATCGTTCCCTGACGGTAGGTCAGTCCATGTTGTTCGGTAGCAATTCCATACTATTGACAACGAAGAAAAATAACGTTGAGAAACTTTTCATAATTAGAAGAAAGTTTATGCAAAACAAGGTGTTAACACCTAGGTTTAAAGGCATTGGTTTTAATGAATAGTAAGCGGATATTGTTATGAACACGGGGAGTATGAAGGGCGTGATTTCATTAGATACGAAGTCGATTCTCAAAAAGTTTTATCTTTCGAGGAAAGGAAGAATATGGATTAGAACAAACGCGAATAGGATTATGGTGGCCTTGTCCAATGCATGATATACGGGCTTTAGATGCGCCTAATTCAGATTGTTAAATACACTTTTTGCTTTGTTAGCATGATTCTAACGAGCTTGTTTGCTCTTTCTTTGTCGGGCGTGTCACCCAGTGATGTCATGATCGGTAACGGGCTAAGTAAAAGTCTACTGGCAGCGGGTTTGTTTATCCTGGTCGGGTGTTGTATCGATTTCGGCAAATATTTGTTTTGGTCAGAAAGGCAGCGCAGTCATTATTATGGTGTTATGGCTTTGGTCCTTACTGGATTCTCGTTGCTGGCCAGTTGCGCATTTTTCCTTTCTGCAGAGTTTTCTGCAATCAACAACTCTCGATTGGTGTCTGTGGAATATAGGGCGCTGCAAGAGCGAATGAGTGCGGTTAGGCAGGAGATAGATCACCATGAGCGTTTGCTGGAAAAGCGCCTAAATAGTGAGTATCACCGACAATGGGTTGAAGGGGAAAAAAACGCAGAGAGAATACGTGAGCTAAAAAGTTCGCTGATAGGCTTGATGGAGCGATCTTCGAGTGCTGGCAAGGATACGGCGATGAATGAGGTGCCAATTACACGCTTCTTTTCAATCCTGGGACGGCTTTTTGGTGTAAGTACAGAAACGATCAGAAATTTGGGCTATGGATTACTGGCATTGTTATTAGAAGTTATTACGCTGGGAGCGATTAGCCTTGCAAATTCCATGCGGCACGATGTTTTATGGGATGATAAAGAAACGGATGATGCTATCAAGCCAGAAGTGTCCATCGATGATTCTGAGCAGCGACGGAAAATAGTCAATCTTTCTAACGATATTATTCGAGGTCAGGTACAGCCAGTCATTCGGAGGATCAAAGCAGCACAATATGAACTCGATATCGATGAGATCAGACAGGTGCTGATAAACCTGTATATGGCAGGGCTGATAGAGAAAGATGCGCGTAACAGTTACAAGTTATGTGACACAGACTAGCATGAAAGGACGAGGGGTGTTTAAAATATGACCAATTATGCTTTGGAATTTATTTAATAAAAACAGCCGGTTAAGGTTGTTTTGAGGGGCCTGTATCTTGTAAGTAGCCGCAACGAGTCCTTGCAGAATCGAAGGAATTGAACTAATCTGCCTGCGTTGTGCTCTATGTACCTGAGACTTAAATTGACCGGCTTCTTTCAGTAAACCGAATTATGCGGACAGCAAAATACAGACATTTAATCGTAGCGCTACTGATGATGACTTTCATCGGTCAGGCAGTGGCGTCTACGAGTGTATCTTGCCAAAGTCCGTCTGCTCCAATGCAGGCCCATGAACAGATGATGGATTCCGGCGTGATGGATCATTCTCAGCATATGGGTTCAGATACGGTCTCGTTGGATGGAATGGCTACCGCTGACTGCTGCCCTGATTGTGATTGCAGCTTGGGTGGGTGTTCCTCAGTGGCATTGCCTGCATACCAGTCTACTTTTTCTTCTAGCCTGAAGTCGCTAACCGGTCACTATGACGAGTCGGCTGATCTTCAGTTAGCTGTTTCTCTCTTTCGTCCCCCTATTGCCCGCTAATACAGGGTAAGTGCGCCTGAAATTCGGCGCTGTTTACTCGTTTGTTGTTGGCGGGAGTCTCAGAACTCCCAAATAGAAAGTCTGAAAAGACCTTATGCTCTGTGGGAGTTAGCATGAAATGGGTTGTTAGAAGTATTGGGTGGATAGTCGCTACCACTTTGCTACTGTCGAGTGTTGTTGCCTATTCCGATAAGGCAAGTTTAACCACTGTGTCGAGTTCAGTTTCCGATGAAGCGATCTCGCTGGATGTCTATAAAAGTCGAACTTGTGGATGCTGCAAAAAGTGGGTTTCACATATCGAAGAATTCGGCTTTGAATCCGAAGTGCATCACCCAACAAATTTGAACGAGATAAAATCTGATAAAGGTATAGCGCCGCGTTATCAGTCCTGCCATACCGCTGTCACAAATGATGGCTATGTGTTTGAAGGGCATATCCCTGGCTCCGTCATCCAGCGTTTTCTCGCCGCTCCCCCTGAAGATGCCATTGGATTAGCAGTACCCGGTATGCCGGTGGGTAGTCCGGGTATGGAAGTGGGAGATCGCTTTGACCCCTATGACGTTTTGTTGCTGAAAAAAGATGGCAGCTCTGAAGTTTATCAGCATATCAGCGGGCTATCGGCTGGAAAGTGAACAGTGGGAGTAAGCTATGAAAGAAAAGCAACTAATCTTGAACTATCCGATATTTTGATGAAGTTATGAGGATTTACCTATGAAGAAAACACAGATTGCAATTTATGTTTTATTAGCCGGTTTTTTTGCCGCCGGATTTGTCTATGCTCACGACCCGTCTCTGCATAAAGAAAAGATGGAAAAGCCAAAATGCGAGGCAATGAAAAATATGGATCACTCAAAGATGGATGCGAATGATCCGGTCATGCTGGCGATGATGAAAAAATGTAAGAGCGCAATGCATGACGATGAACATCATGCAGGGCATTCGGAGCATAAGACCGGCGATAAGAGCGAGCCCAATCAGATGAATCAACATAAGGATGGGCATAACCATTAACTTAACTGGTAGGGCGGCAGGCACAGCTGCTTCCCGCTACTGGTTTTATTGAATGGCTGTTGATGTCATTAGGAAGATAAAATGAGCATGGTTAAATCCCTTGTCCTTATTGTGGCCGTTGTTTTGGTGGGAGGTGTGGGCTATCTGTACTCAGGGGCCTATCCTATGGGCGCTGACGTTCCTCACAACAAGCTTACTTATTGGTTACTGGAAACCCTGCGTGAGCAATCCATCAAGAAAGCTTCAGGAAGTGTCAGTGTTCCTCCACTGGATGATCCTGGATTGCTTCTCTCTGGTGGCGCTGACTATAACGATATGTGTGTTTCTTGCCACCTGAAGCCTGGAAAGGAGCAAAGCGATATGAGTATTGGTTTGTATCCGAAACCACCAAATCTGAGCAAGACCTCAATAGAGCATGGACATGATCATCCTGATCAAACAGATGCCGAGCAAACCGCTCGACGTCAGTTCTGGATTATCAAACACGGTATTAAAGCCTCAGGTATGCCTGCGTGGGGGCCAACACATGATGATGATCGTATTTGGGCGATGGTTGCGTTCCTGCAGAAACTGCCTGAATTAAACCCGGAACAATATCAAATTATCACAGCACGAGACGAACCTAATACTTCATCTCATCATTAACTAAAGCGAGAAAATAATGAAATACTTGGTAACTAC
The DNA here is from genome assembly GCF_011683955.1 of Pseudomaricurvus alkylphenolicus. Taxonomy (GTDB): domain Bacteria; phylum Pseudomonadota; class Gammaproteobacteria; order Pseudomonadales; family Cellvibrionaceae; genus Pseudomaricurvus; species Pseudomaricurvus alkylphenolicus. The sequence continues at coordinate 79,781 of NZ_JAAQPI010000003.1, read as the reverse complement.
AATGTGCATGCTGTTTATATCTATGACGGTTTATGCCCACAATGGCGAAGACCCTGCGAGAGATTTGGAGAAAAAGAGATCTTATATACTCCAGTACCAAAAAGATTTCCAGGTGGCTTCCAGCAAAACGGAAAAGATAAAGAGTATCAAAAGGCAGGTGTCTACATTAAGAAGTACTGTGTTACTGCTCAGAAACTCGTTGGCTAAGGAGAATAGCTCAGTCCGTGCTAGTTTAAGTAAGCATGATCTCGACTATTTGGCTGCAATGAAAAACAGTCTGAGAGATATGCAGGAGTTGCTTGATCAACTAGAGGAGACTGTGGAGGGGTAGTTGACAACTTCCTCTGACTATTTAGGGTTTAAGGTGTTTCTTTTGGGCAGACCTATACCCTATGAAGGAAACCCATGTATACAACATTTGATTTAGGTCAACTATTGATGTCAGCAATAATAATATGCTGTAAATGAGATAGTTTAAGAGTGTGTCTATGATTCGTTTGATTGGTATAGCATTAGTGATTTGGGGGTTGATCGTTCAGCCTCTAATGGCTGCTATGCCTGCGCAAATGACGGATGATAGTTCCCATTCGGCTGAAATGGTGGATTCTGGTGTCATGGCCCACCCCATGGGGCATCATGGTGATCAAGGTGCAGAAGAGCAATCGAAAGCTCCTTGCCATGAAAAGACTGCCGACTCTGCTTCCTCTGAGTCCTGTGACGATTGCGATATGGATTGCATGGATGGAATATGTACCTCATCTTGCGTAGTGAGTGGAGTCGCAGCATTCCAAAAGTCATCAGTTAATCTCGACCTACTCAGCAGCTCTCTTGTAGCTGCTTCCGCTGGAGCACGTGCCTACGGGCTCCCTTCCCGTATTTTTCATCCTCCAAAACACGCCTAATTTCCGAAAGGCGTCACTGCGCCTGTTATTTCGGAATTTCCAAACATTGACCTATTGACCTAGGTGTTACACCCAGGTTGTACGATCAATTCCTAGGCCGGGTGCGTCTAACTTCAGCGCTCCGACAGTAACTGGAAAGTATTTGCGAAACCAATAGCTGATTGCGAATACACGTCAGGATGAAAGGTGTTATGAAAACGGTAACTGAAATCGCCAGACGATTTAATGTGAGTGCTGACACTATTCGGCACTACACAAAGCTGGGTTTGCTATCTCCGGAAAGGGATACAGCCAACGGCTATCGACGCTATGGAATACAGCAAGAACGTCGACTGCGCTTTCTATTGTCGGCCAAAAGACTGGGTTTCACCCTGAAAGATATTCGGGCAATCCTGGATATGGCGGCGTCCGGTGATACCCCTTGCCCGTTGGTTCGAAAACTCATCGACCGGCGACTGGAGGCCATTCGTGAAGAGATGCGCGACGCGCAGAAACTGATGGCTCGTATGGAATGCGCATCCAGTGATTGGCGCGAATTACCTGACCGCGCTCCTTCAGGGGAGAGTATTTGTCACCTTATCGAAACTTGGGATAGCGCCAATCACTTGACAGAAAAATACAGCGGTAATCATATCCAGGAGTCAAAGTCATGAATCGCAATACAAATGGTCCAGATGCTTCAGTCCGTTCCGCTGACACCCCAATAGAAGTCCAAGGTTCGAAAGAGTCATTTGAGCTGAAGCTATAAAAAGTAACGGGGGAATGGGTAAGGCTGGTGGTGTAACAGGTCAAGCGAATTTGGTTGTACCTGGAATGGGCAGTGATCACTGCGCGGGCCTGGTGAAGCAATCACTCATGAGGTTAGAAGGGGTAATTTTGGTTGAAAGCAATATCGCCCTTCATCGAGTATCGGTGCGCTTTGATACCGAACAATTAGAGCTAACAGATTTGCAAAGTGCTGTGGAGAGAGGTGGATATGAAGTTGACTCTATAAAAAGAGAAAACGTTGCGCAACTTACGCTCACTGTTCCCGGTATGGGTAGCGATCACTGCGCTGGTTTGATTGACACCTCTATTCGAAGGTTGTCAGGTATTTATGCAATTACAGCCAATATCGGCACGCATAAAGTGGTGGTTGATTACGACCGTCAAACATCCAGCGCCGATCTCATAGAACAGGCGGTGATAAAAGCTGGATACGACGTTACTTCTGTACATAAAGGTTCAGTATCAACCTCCGCTGAAGATGACTCGGAAGAACGCTACCTCAAGGAGGCCTGGCAGAGGCTGTGGTTTGCGGCAATACCTACCACCTTGATCATGTTACTGATGATTCCCCAGATGTTTTGGCAGCCGATTCCCGGCTATTTGTTGATCGTGGCGTTATTGGCGTTTCCCGCCGTATTTTTGCGGGGTGGTATGGCGACGCACCGCTCGGCCTGGCGATCTCTAACCAATCGAACGGCGAACATGGATGTGCTCATTTCCATGGGCAGCTTACCGCCGTATCTGATAGGTCTGATTGGTTTTTTCTATCCAATGACATCTTTTATCGAGATGGCCTCCACGATAATGACTTTTCATCTACTAGGAAAATATCTGGAAACCCGAGCTAAGGGGCGGGCTTCGCAGGCGATCAAGCGTTTATTAACACTCGGGGCTAAAACGGCTACGGTTTTGCGCGCCGGTAAGGAAGAGGAAGTGCCGATTGCTGAGCTACAGGTGGGTGATTTGATGTTGGTGCGTCCAGGCGGAAAGATCCCCACCGATGGGGAGATAGTCGACGGTGTAAGTCATGTGGATGAGTCCATAGCAACTGGAGAATCTGTTCCGGTTGAGAAAACAATTGGTGACAATGTCATAGGCGCTACCATCAACAAGGAAGGACTACTAAAAGTTCGGGCTACCCGGGTTGGGGGCGATACCTTTCTTGCCCAGGTTATTCGCCTCGTTGAAGAGGCTCAGGGTTCAAAAGTACCTATCCAGGAATTTGCCGACAGGGTAACCGCTCGATTTGTGCCAGGGGTTATTGTCATCGCACTGGCGAGTTTCGTCATGTGGCTACTGATGGCTGAAACCCTACGTCCGGTCTTGCTTTGGGGAGCCAATATTCTGCCCTGGGTAGACCCTACGCTTTCTCCATTGATGGCTGCAATCTTGGCTGCCGTAGCAGTACTCGTAATCGCCTGCCCGTGCGCGCTGGGACTGGCGACGCCTACGGCCATTATGGTGGGTTCCGGGATGGGGGCTGAACGGGGTGTGTTGATTCGCTCCGGCGAAGCCATTCAGACATTCAAGGATATCAAGATGGTCGTCCTGGATAAAACGGGGACCATTACCGAGGGCAAGCCCGCGCTAACGAATGTCCTTGCCACTGAAGGTTTTGAAGAAAACGAAGTACTTATGTCGGCGGCGTCTGTGGAGGCAGGCTCGGAGCACCCGCTTGCGCAAGCCATTGTCGCGGGCGCCGACTCTCGGGACTTAAATGTTCCGGACGTAAAGCAATTCAAATCTCTCACCGCCCGGGGTGTCGAAGGTGTGGTGGACGGTCGGCAGGTTCATGTTGGTAGCCGCCGCTTGCTGATGGAACTACAAATTGAACTTGGAGAAGAGCTGGATACGGCCCTGACTCGGCTGGAGAGCGAAGGCAAGACTGCCATGCTTGTGGCAATCGAGGGTCGTGCTGCGGGACTTGTCGCTGTAGCTGATACGGTCAAAGCGGATTCCAAGTCGGCGATTGCGGCGCTGCACAGAATGGGCATACAGGTGGCGATGGTCACTGGCGATAACGAGCGCACGGCTCGGCATGTTGCTGACTTGGTGGGTATCGACGAGGTGCTGGCTGGAGTCTTGCCGGAAGGTAAAGTCGATGCCATTCGGCAGTTACAGGCAGAGCACGGGGATCGGGTGGCCATGGTCGGTGATGGTATCAATGATGCACCGGCGTTAAAACAGGCCAATGTGGGTATCGCCATCGGCGCGGGTGCTGATGTTGCCATTGAAGCAGCGGATGTCACCCTGGTACAGGGTGAGCTGAGCAAGCTGGTGGAGGCCATTCGGCTGTCTAAAGCCACCTTCCGCAAGATTCTCGAAAATCTCTTTTGGGCCTGGATCTACAATCTGGCTGCCATTCCCATTGCTGCTCTCGGGTTATTACACCCCATGGTGGGTGTTGTGGCTATGACAACGAGTTCCCTGACGGTAATCGGCAATTCACTACTTTTGAAACGCGCTCAACTGGAGGTGGAAAAATGAAACTGAACGCAAACAAATTTGCACTGGCGGCGGCCATCAGTTTTGCCGCGCTATGGGTGCTGTGTACGTTACTTGTGGCTTTACTCCCCAGCCAGGCGATGCATGTGTCGGGAGCCATGTTGCACAGCGATATGATGACCTGGCAGTGGGATATGCGTTGGTCTGGATTGTTGATCGGGCTGGTTGCCTGGTCGATAACGGCGGGGGTCACCGCATGGCTGATTGCAACCATTTACAACCGTTTGATCGCCGGAGGCCGAAATGGGTAAGAGTAATAAATCCTTTTGGATGACTCCGCAGGGGTTGGTTGCCTTACTGTTTATCTCTTTTCCAACCTATTTGCTGTTTATCGAACATCGAGAGCATATTTTTCAATTCTTGCCCTATTTGATCCTGCTTTTATGTCCTCTGATGCACATTTTTATGCACGGTGGGCACGGGCATCATCACTCGACAGATCATGATAGCTCGCATGATTCATTCAAGGAGGAGACAAACAAAAATGAGGCCTACCGCGATGGTTATATTGAAGGCTTGAAAGCGGGTCGTGAAGAGCGAACCGATAAGGAGAAAGACAATGCACGGTGAGTCAGCGTACGGCTTATGGACCCTCGTCATATTAAATTCAGCCATCTTTATTTTCTTCGCTTTCAGTTTTACCAAGCCGAAGACGGAACGTGACTGGCGGAGTCTGGGGGCTTTTTCCGCCTTTATCGTCGCTTTGTTCACTGAAATGTATGGCTTTCCGCTCACTATTTACTTCTTGTCTGGCTGGTTGGCTGAGAAATACCCTGGTGTTGATTTCCTGGCTCATGAAAACGGTCACTTGTTGCATACGATCCTTGGTTTTGAGGGCAACGCTCATTTTGACCCATTGCATATCGCCAGCAATGTACTGATCGTGCTGGGGTTCTTCCTATTAGCGTCTGCCTGGAGCGTTTTACACAAGGCGCAGCAGGCCGGTGTATTAGCTACATCCGGATGGTACGCGCGTATGCGACATCCACAATACGTCGCCTTTGTCCTGATTATGTTTGGATTTTTGTTGCAATGGCCAACCATTCCTACGTTGGTCATGTTTCCCATTTTACTGTTGGTGTACCTCCGTCTTTCAAAAGCGGAGGAGCGCCAGGCCATTGAGCAATTTGGTGATCAATATATTCAATACAGAAATAGCACTCCGGCGTTTATTCCCCACTTTGGCCGGGTTTCAGTGGAACAACATTAAACGAGTAGCTTGAGAGGTAAATGCCTATGAGATCAGAACGAAATATCCGATGTGTACAAACAAACTACTAAATGATTAGCGGAGAATAACCATGAAACTCTTATTAACAGCTCTAATATCAATTGCGCTTGGTCTGTCTTCAATGGCGATGGCTAACGAATCTGATTCGCCTGAACAGGAACCTGTAGCGAAGCAAGTCGAACAGCAGAAAAAGTTCAAACATGACCACCGCAAGCACAAAGGGCTGCCATCTGCAGGTGAATCGGCTGCGACAGACAACGATGAAGCCGCTGAGAAACCGAAAAAGAAGAAAGTGCATAACCACAAGAAAGTGCACAAATAGTAGTTTATTCGATAGTTGTTTAAGCCGAGCAGTTTAGCCCCTACCTAGTCATTCACCGTATCAGTTTAATGGCTAGGTGGGGATGGGAAAACAAAGGAGAGAGTTATGGATAGTAAGCAGCAACACAAAGTCGGTGTGAACGAAGACTCTCTGATGGTACGTCATTTGAAATTGGAAGGCCCTGTGCTTGAACACCATCAGTTAATCGCTCAAGAAATTGAAAAGCTATTGGGCGTAGATGCAGTCTCTGTAGATCCATCAGAAAGTTTACTCAAGGTGGCCTATGACGCAACGAAACGAGAGCTGAATGAGATTGAAGAAATTATTAGGAAGCATGAATGCGATATTGCTGATGATTGGTGGACACATTTTAAAGAAGGTTATTACAAGTTTGTCGATCAGAACGTGAAAGATAACGCCAGCCATGAACCTTGGAGTTGTCACAAGCGACCACCCGGTAGGTAGTTCCAATATCACAACGGAGACAAGTTATGAAAACAAATAAACTAGCGAGCACTATTATGTTCACTGTCACCGCTTTCAGTGTTTCAGCAGCGGCGCTAGCTGAGCCCTCTGTTGAAGAGCTAGCTGAACGCTTAGAGCGCATGCAGCAGGAAATGGATCAGCTAAGGCAGCAGCTTAAGAAGAGTGCTACTAAAGAAGAGGTTCAGGTTATCAAGAAGGATGTTGCGAAAGCTGGAGAGCGGTTACAAGCTGACAATCTAGTCCACATAACTGGCTATGCTGATGTCGGGTATACGGATTCAGAATCTGAGGATGGTAGTTTCAATGTTGGTACTTTCGCTCCCATCTTTCACTTTCAGTACCGCGATTTGGTGATGTTGGAATCGGAACTTGAGTTTACTGTAGGCGATGATGGTAAGACTGAAACGAACCTTGAATACCTGACCATCGACTGGTTTATCAATGACTATATGGTCTTAGTGGGCGGAAAATTCTTAAGCCCAATTGGTCAATTTCGACAAAATTTTCATCCCTCCTGGATCAATAAACTACCCTCGGCACCACCTGGGTTTGGCCATGATGGTGCGGCTCCGGTTTCAGATGTGGGTTTGCAGTTGCGGGGTGGATTTCCTATTGGAGCTGTTAGGGCTAACTACGCTGTTTATCTCAGCAATGGACCGGAATTAATTGCCGAATTCGAAGATGGTGAATTTGAACTGGATGGTGTGGAGGCTGAGGGATTCGGTTCTGACGGCGATGGTGAAAAGGTTATGGGCGGCCGCCTGGGTATTATTCCCTTCGCTGGTTTTGAACTGGGCCTGTCAGCGGCGAGTGGTAAAGCAACGGTGACTTCCATTGAGGATGGCGATAGTAGTGTACTAAACGGTGAAGGTGAACGTGATTATGATGTGATCGGAGCAGATTTTAACTGGCAATACAAAGCGTTCAATTTACGCGGCGAATATGTCGAAACGGAAGTTGGCGCTGATACCGGTAGCGGTACTGCCGCATCAGAAGGTGCGACATGGGAGACCTGGTATACCCAGGGAGCCTATCGATTCCCTCAATCCAAATGGGAATTGGTAGCCCGCTATACAGATTTCGATTCGCCTCATAACAGCCAAGACCAACAGCAGTGGTCCATAGGGGCCAATTACCTCTTTACCAATAGCTTTATCGGAAAGCTAGCTTACGAATTCAACGATGGGCAGACCGGTAGCGACGCTAATCAGGATGCACTCTTGCTCCAAATGGCTTATGGCTTCTAATTGAGGAGAACCATGATGAAAAATTTAATCTGGAAATGTGTAAATACTGTTAGAAAGAAAGCAGCCCTCTTGTTACTCACGGTATTAGCAACACAGTCGTTATATGCACTCGATTATCCGGAAGCAGGGGATTTTGCCAAAGGTAGTAAGGCATGGTCCGAAAACTGCGCGCGTTGCCACAATATGCGCAACCCGACCGATTTGAAAGATGGGCTTACTAGCCTGTTCCATATGCGTGTACGAGCGGGTCTAACTGGACAAGAGACTCGGGATATCGTGACCTTTTTGAAAGGTGTTAATACCCGTTCGAGAAATGGAAGTGTTAGTAATGCTGAGGTAAAAGCTTCTGTAAATGAGAGTCAGGATAAACTTTTGGGAAAGGGTATTTATGAAAATAACTGTATGGCCTGCCATAGTGCAGATGGTAGGGGTGGTTTGCCTAGTGTGCCCGACTTTACCAGAAAAAATGGCCGCCTAACTAAAAAGGACAGCGAACTTCTCAGCAATATCATCAATGGCTACCAAAGTTCTGGTAGTTTGATGGCTATGCCGCCGAGAGGTGGAAATAGTCAGCTTTCAGATGCTGACCTTAATGCAGCACTGAAATATATCAAAGCATCATTTTCCGAGTAACGCTAAACGTACTTAGTTACATGCTATATCAATTATTCCCAATGGAGTATTCAAAATGTTAAACAAAATAGTGAGAGCAAGCCTTCTTGTGGTTTTTGTCGGGCTTATAACTGCTTGTGCTGGTAGTCAGTTCTATCACGAAAAAATTATGAGAGGTCAGGTGGTTGGTATCGATAGTGATGAAGTGGTTGTCTGCATAGGTAGTAAGGATGGTGCTGAACCGGGGCAAGAGCTTCAGGTTTATCGCTACGTTTGGGAAGGTGCTGTAGAAGAGGGCGACGACGATTACAGGGTCGAGTACGTTGGTGTTGTAGAAATCAATTCGGTTGTTAATGACCATTTTGCGCGAGCAAGAGTATCAAGCGGTGACGTGGAAAAAAATGACATGGTGGAATTCAAGAAATAATGACTAAAGACAGCAGGCGCCTTTTTGAAAGGCGAAATTTTCATGCTTCCTCCAAGGTGGATGGCGACCACCTGAGAGGAAGCATCTTGTCATGGGAGAATAAAGCCGTATGAGACAAATAAAGCAGTTTGCTTCAAGTGGCAAACCTCCTTTCATGATGATGTTTAGGAGGAGAGTGTTTTTGCGTAGATACAAATTGTTATTAGCTATAGCGCCGCTCCTTATTGCGGCTGACAACTTGTATGCCGATGAAGTCAACCCCGTGGTGTTAAATGAAAATTCGGCAGTAGAAGTGGCTGTCAGTGACAATCCAAATCTGGCCGAAGTGCAAGAACGCTATAAAGCCCTGTTAGAAGTGCCGTCTCAAGTTGGTACTCTGCCGGACCCTATGGTCAGTCTGAATGCCATGAATTTTCCTACTGATACCTTTGACAGGGACCAAGAGCCCATGACTCAGCTTCAGGTAGGTGTCAGTCAGGTTATTCCTTTTCCGGGAAAGCTGGGCCTAAAGGAGGAGGCTGCTGAATATGACGCGAAAGCAGCTGGGCATTCAGTCGATGAGGTGCGATTGCAGCTTGTGAAGAATGTGAAAAGCAAATGGTGGCAACTTTATTATCTAGATCGCGCTTTGGATACAGTAAAAAACAACCAAGCCTTACTTCGACAATTTATTACGGTTGCACAAACCAAGTACGAAACAGGAAAGGGGTTGCAGCAGGACGTACTACTGGCTCAGTTAGAGCTTTCCAGATTGATGGATCAAGAAATTCAGTTGAGGGCGATACGTCGCAATCAGGTGATAAAACTCAATATCCTAATGGATAGGCCAGCTAATGATGTCATTGTCTTGCCTGACCAGGTTTCCAAGTCAATGCCGGCTTTGGCTGATGAGAGCACGCTTTATCTGCAAGCTGAATCTTCGCGTCCACTCCTCAAACAAATGGAAACCAAAATCGAAGCCGCCCAGTCACGTCTGGATTTGGCTAAGCGAGACTATTACCCCGATTTCAAACTGGGGGTTACTTACGGTGATCGAACCGGAGACAACCCACCTCCTATGGGCGGGTCGAGATCAGATTTCTTTTCCGTCATGGTGGGTGTAAAAGTTCCACTTTATTCCGGGCGTAAACAGTCCAAAGCTGTTTCACAAAGAAGCAGTGAGCTGCAAATGAATCGCTATGCCTTGCTGGATGAGAAGGGCCTAGTAACGGCAGCTATATCTTCTGCGGTTACAGATTATCAAGAAGCCAAGCAGCAATTTTCACTGTATGGCAGTGGCATCATTCCACAAGCACAACAAACCGTTCAATCCATGTTGGCAGGATATCAGGTCAGTGAAGTCGATTTTCTTAATCTGGTGCGCAGTCAAATGACTCTCTTTAACTATGAATTGCAATATTGGAAGGCGTTGAGTGATGCTAAACAAGCATTAGCACGCCTGGAGGCCGCTGTCGGCGAGGAATCTGTTTATGAATAAATCGACACTTATTATCGCCGTGCTAATGCTCGGTATCGGGCTAGGGGCTGGATATTGGCTATCCGATAGGGGTGGCGCTACTACTGTGCCGATTGACGAAAAAAAGCCTATTTTTTATCGTAATCCAATGAATCCCAGTATTACTTCGCCTGTACCAGCGAAGGATTCAATGGGCATGGACTATATACCAGTCTACGCAGATGAGGATGACAAACCTTCGGAGCGGAAAATACTCTTTTATAGAAACCCGATGAATCCTTCTGTGACATCACCTGTACCCGCCAAAGATTCGATGGGTATGGATTACGTGCCTGTATATGCCGACGAAGAATCCAGTGAGGCTGTGGGTACCGTCAAGATCGATCCGGTGATTGTACAAAACATTGGCGTTCGTACCGCGACGGCCCAGCAGACAGCGATTAGCCGAACCATTCGTGCTGTGGGAAGGGTCGACTTTAATGAAGAACGTATGGCTCGACTACACCCTAAAGTTGAGGGATGGATTGAGGACATACGTGTCGATAAGACCGGGCAGAACGTTGCTGAGGATGACATCCTGCTAAGCATTTATTCCCCCAAATTGGTTTCAGCTCAACAGGAATATTTGTTGGCTCTGAACAATTTGAATGCACTTGAAAAAAGTCCCTTTGAAGAAATTAAGCAAGGGGCGCGGGATTTGGCAAAAAGTTCTCGTGAACGGCTTCAATTGTTGGATGTTACCGAACATCAAATTCAGGAGTTGGAACAGAGCCGTGAGATAAAGAAGAGTCTCCATATTCATTCTCCTGTGTCCGGTACAGTGATTCGTATAGGGTCGCGCCAGGGGCAGTATGTGACGCCAAAGACTGAGCTGTACATGATGGTCGATCTAAGCCAGGTCTGGGTTTACGCCGATGTGTACGAGTATGAGCTACCTTGGGTAAAAATTGGTGATGAAGTCGAGATGACTTTGGCATCTGTGCCGGGCAAGACCTTTAAAGGCTCGCTTCAGTACATCTACCCCTATGCAGAATCAAAGACACGAACCACGAAAGTTCGCCTCGTGTTTGATAACCGGGAACTGCTATTACGACCTGATATGTTTGCAGAAGTCAGCATTAAGTCGGATGAGCAAAGTAATGCGGTGGTGATTCCGGCTGAAGCGGTGATTCGATCCGGTGGGCGTCCGCAGGTATTTGTGGTTAGAGAACCTGGCAAATTTGAGCCTCGTATGGTCGAACTTGGTGTTGAGTCCAGTGGCAAAGTTGCGGTACTGGATGGCGTCAGTGCGGGTGAAGAGGTGGTGACCTCAGCCCAGTTCCTGGTGGACTCTGAATCCAAGCTGCGTGAAGCAACGGCCAAAATGATGGAGGCCTCGCAGGATTCCGCAACAGACGGAGAAGAAGGTTCCCATCGTATGGAAGACCATACAGGTATGAATCATGGCTCTGAGAATATGGAAGATCATTCCGAGATGGATATGAGTAAACAGGTGGATCATTCAGCACACGGAGTCCATGAACATGATTAACGCCATTATCAATGCCTCCCTGCGTGATCGATTCATGGTGTTGATTGCGGCAGTGATCATCTCGCTCGTTGGCATTTTTGCTTACAAAAATGCACCGCTGGACGCGATTCCTGATTTGTCGGATGTTCAGGTCATTATATTTACTGAGTACCCTGGGCAATCACCTCAGGTGGTTGAAGATCAGGTCACATACCCTCTAACGACATCAATGCTGGCTGTGCCACGAACCAAGGTGGTTAGAGGGTACTCCTTTTTTGGTTTTTCCTTTGTGTACATCATCTTCGAAGATGGCACTGATATGTATTGGGCTCGCTCGCGCGTGCTGGAATCTATTAACTATGTCAGTGGCCGATTACCTCAAGGAATTACGCCAACATTAGGGCCAGATGCCACGGGGGTAGGTTGGGTATACGAATATGCCCTGGTCGATAAAACCGGTAAGCATGACTTGTCCCAATTACGTTCATTGCAGGACTGGTATTTGCGTTACCCACTACAAACGGTAGAAGGTGTCTCTGAAGTTGCATCGGTTGGCGGTTACGTTAAACAGTATCAGGTTGAAGTCGACCCCAATGCTTTGCTGCGTTACAACATACCGCTGAATAAGATCAAGATGGCCATCAAAATGTCCAACAAGGATGTGGGTGGCCGTCTGGTGGAGATGGCTGAAACGGAATATATGGTTCGTGGATTGGGGTATATACAGTCAATTGATGACCTCAATAGTATCCCCGTGAGTGTGGACAAAGATGGCACACCTATCCGGCTTCAAGATGTAGCGCATGTGCAAATTGGTCCCGAGCTTCGCCGGGGGTTGGTTGACCTTAATGGTGAAGGAGAGGTAGCTGGTGGCGTTGTCATTATGCGCTTTGGCGAAAACGCGTTAGCGACCATTCAGGCTGTCCGTGCCAAACTGGAAGAGCTGAAAGCTGGATTGCCGGACGGGGTTGAAATTGTTCCCGTGTATGACCGTGGTGACTTGATTGAGCGAGCTGTTAAAAGCCTGAATACCTCGCTCTTTCAGGAGCTGGTTATCGTCAGCTTGGTTGTGATCTTGTTTTTGTTACACGCGCGATCAGCGTTTGTGGCGATTATTACGCTACCCTTGGGAATCCTGATGGCCTTTATCGTCATGCGTATTCAAGGGCTGAATGCCAACATTATGTCGTTGGGGGGGATAGCGATCACCATTGGCACCATGGTCGATGGGGCGATTGTGATGGTGGAAAATGCTCATAGCCGTTTAGCCGAGGCCCGTGAAGATAAGGGAAGTGAGCTGACCCTGGATGAACGTTGGAAGACGATAGGGGCGTCTTGTCAGGAAGTAGGGCCAGCGTTGTTTTTTTCGCTGCTCGTTATCACCGTCTCATTCCTGCCCATCTTCACCATGCAGGCGCAAGAAGGGCGATTATTTAGTCCACTGGCCTTTACTGCAACCTACGCGATGGCAGCATCAGCCATTCTGGCGATTACCCTTGTTCCTGTGATGATGGGATATTTATTGCGCGGTAAGATTGTGGCCGAGCATAAGAACCCGATTAATCGCGCACTCCATGCCATTCATGGGCCTGCCCTGAAGCTCGCCATGCGTTGGCGGAGTGTCACACTGATTTTAGCGGTAGGTTTGTTGGCAGCTACTTATTACCCCTATTCAAAGCTGGGTAGTGAATTTATGCCGCCCCTGGATGAGGGTGACATCCTCTATATGCCAACTACATTTCCGGGTATATCAATTACTAAAGCCAAGGAGTTGCTGCAGCAGACCGATAAGATCCTCTCGACATTTCCTGAGGTACACCATGTATTCGGCAAAGTTGGAAGGGCTGAGACAGCGACTGACTCTGCGCCTCTGGCGATGATCGAAACCACGGTACGACTTAAGCCCAAGGAGGAGTGGCCCGATCCCTCAAAAACGACCAAGGATTTGATGAATGAAATGGATCAGGCAATACAGTTTCCCGGTTTAGCGAATGCCTGGACGATGCCGATCAAAACCCGTATCGACATGCTATCGACAGGTATTAAAACACCTATTGGTATCAAGGTGTCGGGGCCTGATCTCAATGTTCTTCAACAGGTTTCCCAGGATATTGAGCAAGCCATGAAAACGCTGCCGGAAACAACCTCAGCCTTCGGCGACCGAGCAGTGGGTGGTTATTACCTTGACTTTGAAATCAACCGGGAGAGTGCAGCGCGCTATGGTCTTACCGTAGGTGCCGTGCAAGATATTATTCAAAGCGCTATCGGGGGCATGAATATCACTGAAACGGTCGAGGGGCTTGAGCGGTATCCGGTGAATCTACGGTACCCGCGTGAATTACGTGATGACATGGAGACGCTAAAAAGGGTATTGATACCCACTCCAACAGGTACGCAAATTCCGCTGGCCATGGTCGCGGATATTGATTATCAGCGTGGCCCACCGGTTATTAAAAGTGAAGACGCGCGTCCTAATGCTTGGATATATGTTGATATTTCAACCTCGGATATCGGTGGCTATGTTGCCAAGGCTAAGCGTGTCCTGAAGGAGCAGGTCACAGTGCCTGCGGGCTATACGATCACTTGGTCAGGGCAATTTGAGTACATGGAGCGTGCCGCAGCGCGCTTGAGCATTGTGGCACCTGCAACACTGCTGATTATTTTTCTATTACTCTATTTCAATTTCCGCAACATCACCGAGCCGCTAGTTGTGATGATATCGATTCCGTTTGGTTTGGTTGGTGGCATCTGGCTTGTTTATATCAATGATTACAACATGTCAGTTGCTGTGGCTGTGGGGTTTATTGCGTTGGCGGGAATGGCTGCGGAGATTGGTGTGCTTGTATTGAGTTTTATCGATACAGAAATCGCTAAGCGGCGTGCTGCTTCTCAGGGTATTTTGACGTTTGATGAAATTAGAAATGCCGTACTGTCGGCGACATCAAAGCGTGTACGACCTGTGGCTATGACGGCGATCTCTACGATGGCGGGGTTAATTCCCATCATGTTAAGTAGTGGTACCGGATCGGATGTTACTCACCGCATTGCCGCGCCGATGCTGGGCGGAATGCTGACCGTTATGGTGTTAAACCTATTGGTATTGCCGGTTATTTATAGCTTTATTTTGCAGTTTCAGGAGAGAAGAAAGACAGATTTCTTGGTTTCCGAAACCCTTCCAAAAATTCGAGAAGGAGGGGATTCTGCGTGATATTGGCTGTTGTGTTGGCGTTTGCCCTGGTTGCAGTTACCTTTGTGTTTCGCTACCGGGTGTTGCTTTGGCTGGGTACAAATACGCCTAAGCTTAACCTGCCAACACACACGCAGGTGTTAGTGATTGTTGTTGTGTTGTTTCTTACACATATTGTAGAAATTGGCATCTACGCAGTCACTTACAGCTTGTCAGTATCCTCATTTGAGCTGGGCATTTTTCGAGGTTCACCAGTCACTGATGCTATGAGTTATTTATATTATCAGGGTGCCGTCTACACGGCTTTGGGTTTGGGAGATATTCAGCCAGAAAGCCACATTCGGTTTATTACTGCCATGGAAGCGCTTTAAAACAGCTTATAAAAGTTAGTCGACAGTCTTCTCCAAGACACGACTACTTATCTCGGGATTCGCAATGGAACCGCATACGTTTTTACTGCAATTGCTAATCATACTGGTAGCCGCTCGTGTAGTCGGCGAACTGGTTGCAACCCTAGGCGCCCCCAGTGTTATCGGTGAATTATTGGCAGGCATTATAATCGGCCCAAGCCTATTGGCTTGGGTGGAACCCAATGAACCGATACGGGTACTTGCGGAAATTGGTGTTATTCTTCTCTTGTTCGAAGTCGGCCTAGAAACCGACATGGGTAAGCTACTAAATGTCGGCCGCAAAGCCACCATGGTAGCATTAGGCGGTTTTATCACGCCCTTTCTTTTTGGCTACGGGGTAACATACTTTTTATTTCAGCAATCCATGCTGGTTTCTCTGTTTGTGGGCGGCACCCTAACTGCCACCAGTATAGGCATTACGGTGCGTACTTTGACGGATGTTCATCGGCAGAACAGCCCTGAGGGACAAATTACTTTGGGAGCTGCTGTACTGGATGATCTCTTTGGGGTGATATTACTCGCAATACTCTATGAGTTCTCAATGACCGGTGAGATCAACTGGATTAATACCTTTAAGGTTTTGGCATACATTAGCATCTTCTTCCTAACCGCTCCGGTGCTGGCCAAATTGATGTCATCGGTTATTGGTAAATTGGACAAACGAATTGACAATCCAGGGTTAATTCCAGTCACCATTGTTTCCCTGGTACTGTTTTTTGCCTGGTTGGCACACCTGTTTGGTGCGCCGGAGCTACTAGGAGGCTTTGCTGCAGGCCTAGCACTGTCACGCCGGTTTTTTCTTCCCTTCGGCCTGACGGTAAAAACTGATACAGCCTTTGCCCGCAAAATCGAAAGCCAGATGAAACCGATCGTACAGTTATTTACCCCAATTTTCTTTGTGATGATCGGTTTATCCCTAGATCTTCGCCAAGTTGATTGGGGTTCGTGGTTTTTCTGGGGCATGTCGCTAACACTGGCGATAGTAGCCATTGGGAGCAAGTTTGCCGGAGCACTGTTGATTGCAGAGCCCTTTCCGCGACGTATTGTAGTGGGTATGGCAATGGTACCCAGGGGTGAAGTGGGTTTGATTTTCGCCGGTCTTGGCAGTGCCGCTGGCGTTATCAGAGGTGATATGTATACATCACTGATTATGGTGATCGCTTATACGACGCTGCTTTCGCCTTTTTGGATCAAGCTTTATTACCGCCGATTTGGTCGTTTTACATAGGACGAGACTGTTAATAACTGAGCGAGTAATCCAAGGGACGTCTTGCGGCCATACAACCAAATATAGAGCTCAATCATCTTTACATTAAAAGTGTGTAGTGTCGAAATTTATATATTGCTATAACACTTAAGTCCTTTTGGGGAAAAACACACAGGAAAAAATGGAAGGTCGATTGTCTGATTTAATCAATAATGCTGTCTTTGGTGATGCTCGAATTAGGAGACAGTTTAATACGGCTTTCGATACGCGAACGCATCGTCATGTTTCAAAGGATTAGGGATTTCAATAAAACCAAAACGAGTGCAGTCATTAAGAGATGCGCAATTTAAAAAAGAAACTAACGTTTATCTATTTTTGTTTGTTGCTTACGTGAGAAGAGCACTGATGGACTTCAATCGTTGTATGTACAATGTTACTTTGCACTGGAAGCAGAGTTCGATAGTGATCAGGTGTCATTGGTTTATCAGAAATAATGACAAGCGCAGCGGAGTAAATACCATGTCCTATGCACCATACGTGGATATCTGAAACACGGTCTGTTCCAGGTTTTTCAATAGACTTAATTAGTTCGTCAATAATTTCATCGTTAGCTTGTTGATCTAGAAGAACACGCCCAGTTTCGAGCAGTAGACCAAACGACCACCGGGCAACCAAAATTGCACCTACAATACCCATTGTAGGATCTAGCCAGCTCGCCCCCCAATATTTTCCCGCTAGCAATGCGCCGATTGCCATAAATGATGTTAATGCATCGGCTACTACATGTAGATAGGCTGCTTTTAAATTGTGGTCGTGGTGGTGATCGTGACCATGATGGTGTTCATGTGGAGTTGCCATTAGCAACCAGGCGCTAACTCCATTCACTATTAGCCCAATTACTGCTACAACAATCGCCTGGTTGAAGGTAATTGTTACGGGGTTAAGCAACCGACTGATGCTCTCTGTTGCCATTACCAATGCGAAACCAGCGAGCAAAATAGCACTGCCAAACCCGGCTAAACTGTTTATTTTTCCAGTGCCAAAAGTGAAACGTCGATCACTGGCTAGTCGCCTAGCGGCAATATAAGCAAACAGAGATATGCACAGCGCTGCAGCGTGCGAGGCCATATGGAGTCCGTCCGCCAGCAAGGCCATTGATCCGTAGACAACACCCGCAACGATCTCAATAACCATCATTACAGCGGTTAGGATAACAACAAAAAGTGTACGCTTTTCTCCTGCCCGTATTTGATCTTGACCGAAGGTGTGGTCGTGCTGCCAATTGGATAAATCGTTTGTATGCATTAGTTATCTCTGCTGTATTCGAGCAACAATATGATAGTCGATGGCGATCAGTTTTAGTCTCTGTATGCCATTATTGTTCATTTTGGTCTTCAAATAGGGCGTCGATAATTGGGCATTGTTCCAAAGAGTAGTTCTCGCCTTTACATCTATCAGCCATCTCCAATAGTGCCTTATGCAGACGCTGGAGGTCGTCAATTTTTCGTTGTACCTCTTCAGATTGCGCCAGGGTCAGGGTTTTAACTTCGCCACAGGTGTGATTTGGTTCATCGACGAATCGCAACAAGTCACGAACCTGCGACACACTAAAGCCCAAATCACGGCTGCGACGTATAAAAATCAATCGCTTCAACTCTGGCTGGTTATATATCCGATGTCCGCCTTCCGTGCGTTGTGGAGTTGGCATCAGGCCGATCTTTTCGTAGTAGCGAACTGTCTCGACCTTGCATTGGCTCGCGCGGGCGAGATCTCCAACACTAAACGCTGTCTTAGCTGAATGTTCTTGCATATAAATCACTTGAACCTGTAGTTACTACAGGTTTTATACTAGCACTACTGGCTCAAAATGATAGAGGTATGCCGATGACAGTCCTGCTTGAATCTGAGCTGATCTGCCCCGAATGTGGCCACAAAACTGTAGAGATCATGCCGGAAGACGCCTGCATGTATTTCTTTCAATGTCCCCAGTGCTCTGTGGTGTTTAAGCCTGTGGCAGGCGACTGCTGCGTATTTTGTTCTTATGGCAGTGTTCCCTGTCCACCGGTCCAGCAGGCTATTAAATCCGGTGTAAAAACGGGGTGTTGCCGATGAAGAGAGAATCAATTGAGGGCTCCCAAAAAGCGTTGGGCTGGTTGGCTCTCTTTGCTTCCACCGGCACCTTGCTTTGCTGTGCACTACCTATCTTATTGGTCAGTATTGGTATGGGGGCAGTCGTAGCGTCCTTAACCAGCCAATTTCCCGTATTGGCCGCGTTGGCGTCCTATGAGTCATGGATGTTTGGTGGTTCAGCCCTGATTTTAGGAATTGCTGCATGGGTACTCTGGAAAAGCCCTGTTAGTTGCCCTGCTGATCCAATTTTGGCTGACCGTTGCATGCGAGCACAGACTTGGAACCGACGCATCTTTTTTCTGGCCTTGGCGGTGTGGTCGGTAGGATTTACTGCAGCCTTTTTGTTATTGCCCCTCAGGAACCTGTTGGGCGTTTAGGGAGGTTAAGATGAAAATTATGACCTTGTTGACACTATTAATGGGAATCACATTTCCCGTCACAGTATTTTCTGAGACTTTGGAAATTGAAATCAATGGTATGACCTGTGCGTTCTGTGTTGATGGCTTGCTACGTAAATTGGGCAAGTTACCTGAAATTGCCCAGGTAGATGTTAGCTTAAAAAACAAAAAAGTTAGGATCGATACC
The DNA here is from genome assembly GCF_011683955.1 of Pseudomaricurvus alkylphenolicus. Classification (GTDB taxonomy): domain Bacteria; phylum Pseudomonadota; class Gammaproteobacteria; order Pseudomonadales; family Cellvibrionaceae; genus Pseudomaricurvus; species Pseudomaricurvus alkylphenolicus. The sequence goes on along the minus strand of NZ_JAAQPI010000003.1, from coordinate 60,796 downwards.
GGTGATGAAAAAGCTGATATTGATGCAATCAAGCAGGCAATCATTGATTCCGGATTTACACCGGTGAAGGTCCATGCCAAATAAATGGGCGACACTACTTTGGATTGGTTTGCTTGGGCTGTGTTTCCAGTCGGGCGCGTTGGGTATGGGGTTGCGCTCTTTCGTGGCGCTACCAGTAGAGAAGGGTGGTACTGTCTTACGCGGTGTTGTTAGCCACGACAATGAAACTAATATTAACCAGCTAACAGCCAACCTAGCCTACGGTATTGATCATAAAAAAACGCTGTTAGTCGGTGCTCCTTATCGCCTGTCATCTGGAAATACTGAACGGCTTGAGGACTTTAGCCTGCTATACCGGCAGATTCTTTCTCAGGTAGATGAACCTAAAGGCACGCGTCGTCTGGGACTGTTGGGCGGTGCAGTGATTCCAACTGATAGCTCACGGGACGGGGCGTTTCAAGCCGGTGCAGTAGCTACCTGGTTTCGGGATAAGAATGAATGGGATATTGATGCTCTATATCAGGTCGGTACTGGAGATCGACGGGATTCTGCACGCTATGATCTATCCTGGCAGCATCGATTGATTCCAACGGTGTACCCAGAGTGGGGGATTCCGTCAGAAGTGTATGGAGTCGTTGAGCTGGGTGGCCGCTGGCAAAAGGGAGCTTCGTTTGTCCATCAATTCACTTTGGGCCTGCAGTGGACGCAAGGGCGCTGGGTGATAGAGGGTGGTGTTGTTCAGGATTTGAATGGCCCGGATTCTACTGGTTTTTTACTCAGCGTGCGGTTTCATTGAGATAAATAGATTACTCAAATGCAAATTCTTGCATTTGGCCCTACTTTATATCGTTAGATGAGGTTATCTAACATTACCTGAGGATTATCGGAGTTACTCCAGTTTGCATCCCAAAGCGCTAGTTTAAGCTGATTGCTGGAAATAATCCGTTACGTTAGGTAGAGGGAAAGATGGTACCAGAGGCCGGACTTGAACCGGCACGCCCTTGCGGGCAGGAGATTTTGAATCTCCCATGTCTACCAATTTCATCACTCTGGCAACTCAACAGACCTATGGATGTAGCTTCCTTGGGACGAAGAAGTGTATGCTTCGTAAATGCTGCTTTGATAAAGTTGAAAATCCAAGCATTTTCTCATTTTTAATGATTTCTGGTCGTTTTTTGTACGCCCTAAGAAATAAATGTAAATTTTTTAGAATTTTTTCTAATCATGGTATTTTTCATGGTACTTCCAAAATATTGATTTCTAACTATATGAAAAATAAGATAAAAACACCCTCGTTTATAATCGAGTGGGAGTGATTGAAAAGGCAATCACAGCCTGTCATCTCGATTGAAAAACCCAGCCATCAGGCTGGGTTTTTCGTTTTCGTCAGCTGACTTGTCTGGCTTCTAAAGATGATTGTGTCAGTCAGCTCAGCAAGGGCGATGTTGTCTAGGACAGTTTGGCAGGGAAGGCTCAACACAATGTCGCTAGATAGTCATATTCCGAAGCGTTTATCTGCAATACGCCACAGACACGATCTTTAGCGGTTCCCAGGTGATACAGCTGCTGGAAGAGTCCAAAGTTCAGATGAGCCATCCTGAGTAAGCTGACACCGTCTTGCGTAGATGATGGGTTTGTATTTTTCATTCTCTTTTGTTTTGCTGAAGAACAATGGTTGGATGTATTCATTTTTCTACCCCTTTTGTTAATAAGCACCACGAGCTGACAGTACGGCTGGTACAGTTTGCAGAAGGATTTTCAGATCCAGAGCGATGGACCTTAAACGAATGTACTTTAAGTCAAGTTTTACTTGTTGATCGAATGGCAAATCACTTCTGCCGGATATTTGCCACAAGCAGGTGATGCCAGGTTTTACACTCAATCTGTTGCGTTCAAAAGGCGTGTACTGAGCCGCTTCGACGGGAAGTGGGGGACGAGGGCCGACCAAAGACATATCGCCGGAGAAAACGTTCCATAATTGAGGCAATTCGTCGATTGAATACTTTCTCAGGTAACGGCCCAGTTTGGTGATTCTTGGATCGTCTTTGATCTTGAAAAGTATTCCACCATCCATTTGATTTCGTTCGTTGAGAGCCTGCCTTTGCCGTTCGGCGTCGCTACACATTGAGCGAAACTTCCAACATTGGAACTCTTTTCCGTTTTCGCCGACACGCCGTTGAGCATAAAATATAGGCCCTCTGGAATCCCAGCGAATGAGCAGGGCCAATACGGGTAGTAGCGGGCTCAATACCAATATGCCCAACCCTGCAAGCGTGCAGTCCATAAAACGTTTCAGAGATAAGTAAAGCCCGTTTTCTAATGTGTCACGAATCGCCGGAGCTTTTAGCTGTTGAGGGGATGCCTCAAGGTTCCCCCTGTTACTCATAACATCGGCCATATAGATACTCCTTTTACAACGGTTGACTCATAGGTTCGATGTATCTATGGCAAACGTCGCGCCAGGTTTGTAAGTGCCTGTTTTTTAGAAATTTCTGAGTGTTCACATGAAAACAGTTTCGCTCGTGGCTTCTTCTTTTTGCGAAGCGAAGTGCATTTTGCAAGTCAGATTGAGGTTTTTCGTTTGATTTTGTTGTCAGGCGACGACGGAGAAACGCTCACGTGGATACGTATGACTCCGATGAATCCGGGGTTGGCACAAACTCTGCTGTGAGCATCAGTGAGAAGCCGCCAATGTGTTCGAAGATTTTCACTTCATGAAGGAATCAGAGAATATGAAAAAACTGTTATTTATTACGCCTGAGCTTCCTTTTCCGCTGCAGAGTGGAGGCAAGGTGAAAAGCATGAAGTTGCTGCAGTCGCTTGCAGAGCGATATGACGTTACGCTGGTGTCGCCACTTAAACAGGATGACGCCAAATATCTCGACGCCTTTCATTCGATATCGCCTTGCAGTCAACACTTTCATGTTGAGTTGAGTGTTGCGCGCAACCCGTATCAGCTGGTTGCCAGCTATCTTCAAGGGAAACCTCTGAATGTAAGGCGAACGTTTTCATCTGGCCTGAATCAAAAAATATCGAAGTTGGTCAGTCAGCATGACATCGTTTTTCTGGATCACTATGAGGTTTTTCCATACTTGCCCGATGACTATAGCGGTACTGTGGTCTATCACGCACACAATGCGTACTACAAAATGTGGGAGCGCTATGCCTCCCTGCCGGGTAATCCTGCTTTTCGATGTGTTGCCAGATTGGAAGCCTGGCGAGTAAAAACCTATGAATCCTCAGTCGCTCAAAGAGCCAATCTGGTTTTCGCTGCGCCAAATGATGCCCGGGAACTGGTGGAGATGGACGTTGCCCCTGACAAAATACATGATACCTATCACCTGGGCGATGACAGCCAGTTGGCACTCCCGGAGTTACGTTTCCAAGATACGAAAAAGTGCCTGATGTACGTTGGTTATCTTGGGTGGGAGCCCAATGTGCAAGGGCTCCTTTGGTTTATTCGAGAGGTCTGGCCTCGGTTGCAAAAGAAACACCCAGATCTCGGCTTTTCAATTGTTGGAAAAAACCCGGACGAGCGACTGACCTCTGCTGTGGCCTCGTGCTCGGGAATCACCCTGAAAGGCTTTGTTTCAGATTTACAGGAGATTTATCAGCAAAGCAGGGTCTCGGTTGCGCCTCTCTTATTTGGAAGCGGAATGAAAGTAAAGGTGCTCGATGCGATGTCTCGCGGGTTGCCCACTGTAACGACCACCATTGGTGCGGAAGGTATCGATGTCGTTAACGGGAGTCATCTGTTTGTGGAAGATGAGCCAGTGTCGATGTGTGAATGTATCGATGAGCTCTTGATTAATCAGGAGCTGTGGCAACGAATGCAGCATCATTCCAGAGCGCTAGTGCGCGAAAAATACAACTGGAACAGTATGTTTCGCAAAATGCATCGTATTCTCGATCAGACTCTCGCAGATAGCAACCAGCCAATCAAAGAAGACTCGGAGAACATGGTGCCTTATGGGGGCTGAAGCCTATCAAACCCCATCTGGTGATCTTGCCCCGTCTGGTGAGCAAACGAAGGGCTGGAATGGCTTTCGGCGTTGCCTTCCTGCCTTGCGACTCGCCACCAGTCGTGGCAGTGCGGTTGGTCTGCAACTGCTTGTCCAGGTCGTTGTCGGTGCTCTGGCCGGGTCGGCCGGTTTAGGCGTGTTGCAATTGTTTATGTCCTGGTCGTCGATGTTGGCTGAGGTGTTGGGCCAGGGGTTGCCGACCCATAGCATGCGTCGCGTTGCTGTGCTCTACCCCAGAGGAGATACCGATAAGATCGCTCTTATATTGAAAAGAGCGACCCGGAGGATTTTAGGGGCCGCAGTACTTCTCATTCTGTCAGGTGTTGCATTTTCGGTTATAGGCCTGTTTGACGCTCAAAAGGTCCTGGAGTCTGACTCTATTCTGGTCGTGATGGCGGTTTTTATCGGGGCTCCTTTGTTCGCTTGGCAGCGTCTCTGGGCGGAAACGTTAAAAGCAGTCGACGCTCCTCTGGTCGCGGTCACCCTTGAGAATCTACTGATTCCGCTTGTTGCCTTGGTTTTTTGCAGTGTCTATTGGGCGTTTGGTTGGCCCCTCAATACCCTAACGCTTTTAGTGGCGGGAGTCAGTGGTTTTGCCGCAACCTGGTTAGGTCTGGTTGGTTCTGTATCCAAACGAATCGACTTGAATTCAAAGGTGTCGCATGGTGAGAGAAAACTCTTTGACGAAGAACTGTGCTCTTTGTGGCTGAGTGGTGTGTTGAGCATCGTGTTTCTGCATTTACCGTTTCTGGTGCTGCCCTGGTACGCGAATACGTCCGATATCGGTATCTATGCTGTTGCACATAAACTGGTGAATGTCGCGACCACCTTACTGATCCTCCTTGGTGCGGTATTTGGACCTGCGTTTGCCCGAGCTGCAGGTCACAAAAATAGAAGAGAATTGTGGCGGTTGCTCTGGAAAACGCAGGTGATATCCACAGCGATTTTTGTGCCTATTACGGCCACTTTGCTGTTATCAAGTGGGCCCTTGTCGACGGTTTTCAACGTCGATGGCCGATTGCTGATGTCCTATCTACTTATTTTGTCTCTGGGGCATCTGGTCAACTCGATCACCGGGCTGAGTGGGGTGCTGCTGAATATGAGTGGTGGTGCTCGGCTGGAACTAGGAGCCTTATGCCTGTCTTTGTTTTTGGCGCTTTCTATCACTCCTGTTGTTGGAGCCAACTACGGGGCCATTGGTCTCGCCTGGTTGTTCAGCATTACCATCATTTTCAAAAACGTTGTTTCCTATCTTCTGGCGATTCGCTACTTGAAGACGGTTGGAGAAGTGTTATGAAAAATCTTGATTTCTTGATTGTTGGTGCACAGAAATGCGCAACCACCACACTGTTCGAACATTTGCGCTTACATCCTGATATCAATATGCCACTTGAAAAAGAAGTCCCCTTCTTCACGAAAGCCACTTGCACCAAGGAGCGCTGGAGGAACTTTACGAAGTCGCATTTTGAAGAGAATGACGATCGGTTATGGGGTAAGGCGACGCCCCAATATATGTGTCACGATTCCGTTCCCGAGCGCATCCACCAATTAATGCCCGAGCTAAAGTTGATTGCAATTCTTCGGGATCCAATCGAACGCACATGGTCGCATTACCAAATGGGCAGACGCAGAGGCACTGAAGAAAGATCATTTGATGAGGCAGTAGATGAATTGCTTCAAGCGGAGGCTATGACCAGGGTCAGATCTCTGCCGGTACCAACACACGAATCAGGATTTGAATCGGAGTCCGATTTCTATGTGGCCTGGAGTGAATACGGCCGAATTCTTCGTCGCTACGCACAATGGTTTCCGCCAGAGAAGTTACTAGTGTTGTACACGGAGGATTTACAATCGAAACCTGAAGAAACGCTTGACCGCTTGCTATCATTCATTGGCTTGACGCCTGGGTTTCGGCCTGAGACCTTGGGGCAGGTTATCCATCAAGGCGGCGCAAGCAATTTCATTCCTCACAGTGTCAGAGTCTGGCTACGTCAGCGCCATTTACTTTATAGCCTTTGGCAGTGTCTGCCGGAAGCGAAACGCGGCAGGCTTCGTTTTCTCTATGAACAATGGAATGTGCGAAAACTCCCTTTGACGAAAAAGCAGATTTCTGTTGCAACGCGCGATGCATTGCAAAAGCACTATGGCGAGGATCTTCAGGCGCTGTTGAAGCTACCAATCGAAGCACCACCCTGGCTCCAGGCATATCTTCAGGCGTAGTGATTGCAAAATGCTTAAAATCGTATTGCAGATTGCAACCCGGATTGAAATGGCCCTTGGCCTACAATCAGATTGCGCGGCTAACACGCTAATTTTAAAGAGGTTTTAGAACTTTTCTCAACTGGCACAGCCATTGCTCCGATACAGGAAAGACGCAATTTCCGGTATCCCGTTATGCAAAACATTGATCGTGAAAATCAGGCGGGCCAGGTTTACCCAAAATGCTTCATGCACGCAGTGGGTCTGTGGTGCATGGCAGCACTTTTCGCTACATTTTTTCTTGTTGACGCTACCCACGCCAAGGAGTCGTATGCTCCATATATTGAATCCCTTGCAATAACTCAATTTCGGCAAGCGAGGGCATCCGCTCCTCAGGGGCAGGACCAGCCTCTGAGTCTGCCAGACCAAACCATCGCTGAGCAGAAGTCCGGTATGCCGTCGACGATGGAAGAATCCCGGTTGGAGGTTATCGCAGAAGAGAAGTCAGGACCTCTAAGTCTGGCGGAAACGCAACAGGATCAAATCATGACTTCTGATCTGAGTCTGTTTGGCTATGACATTTTTAGCGACGTTCCAACTACATTTGCACCTGTCGAAGGCATACCTGTACCGGCAAGTTACATTATTGGTCCGGGAGACACTTTGATTGTCCAGCTCTATGGCAAACTCAATGTGGAATACAAATTGGTTGTCACCCGGGATGGCCATATTCTGATACCGGAATATGGACCCGTAAAAGTGGCGGGACTGGGGTTTGATGAATCCGAACGATTGATTACCGAAGGCTTCGAACGTCGGGTCATTGGGGTGAGAGCCGTTGTAACCATGGGAGCTTTGCGTACAGTACAGATTCGCCTGGCTGGCGATGTTGTGAAGCCAGGTATCTATACGGTTGGTGGATTGTCCACTCTGATTGATGCTCTGCTGTCGACTGGTGGTGTGCAAACGACCGGTTCTTTACGAAACATCCAATTAATTCGAGGCAGCGAACGCGTAGCCAATCTTGATCTCTATGATCTGCTTTTGAAAGGGCACAGTGGTCAGGACATCTATTTGGCGCACAATGATACGATATTCGTACCGCCCATCGGGCCCGTGGTGTATGTGGGTGGGGAGGTGCAGCGTCCCGCCATTTACGAATTGCGTGGAGAAACCAGCGTCGGCCAAATGATCGATATGGCGGGCGGGCTCTTGCCAACTGCCTCACTGAAAGACTCCCATATCGAGAGGATAGAAGAGGGTGGTTTTCGGTCACTCCTGGATTTTTCAAACGCCAATGATGAAATGGCGATACGCAAGATGGGTGTCTCCAATGGTGATTTCCTGCGGGTATTGGCGCTTGAAGATCAGTTGCGAGACGTGGTGCTGCTTTCTGGGCAGGTGCAGCGCCCGGGAGGATATCAGTACCGCGAGGGAATGCGAATCAGCGATCTGATTGACAGCGCACGGGCGCTTCTGCCGGGGGCGGATATGGAATTTCTGCTGATAAAGCGCGAACAACGCGAAACTCTGCTAAATCATGTGCTCTATACCAATTTACTCAAAGTGCTCGAAACACCGGGGGGCGAGGCGGATTTATTGCTTCAGCCCAGGGATCAGGTTCAGGTGTTTAATCTCGCGCAGGAACGGGAAAAAGCTCTGGCATCCGTGGTACGTAATCTGGAACTGCAGGCAACGGACTATCGGCCGGCACGGGTCGTCGAGTTGCGAGGAGCGCTCCGCTTTTCCGGTCGCCTGCCGCTACAAGAGGGAGCCAGGCTGCTGGATGTGGTTGCCTTGGGGGGAGGTCTCAGTGTCGGCGCGGATCTGCACTATGGAGTGCTGGCTAGAACCCGGCATCCCAGCAGTGAGGTGGAGATACATTCTTTTAGCCTGCGCGCGGCTAGGCAGAGCCCCACCTCCGAACACAATCCCTTTGTCTCACCTGGTGATCGACTCTATTTTTTTTTCGAAAAACAAGCGCGTTCGTCACTGTTGGTGAATGAGGTAAAACGTTTGCGCGAGCAGGCTCGATACGGAGCAGACGAAAACCTGGTAACGATTCTGGGAGAAGTGCAGCATGGAGGAGTTTACCCCAGGGTGCCGGAAATGCGAGCCAGTGACCTGTTGTGCGCCGCTGGAGGCTTGACCCGAAAAGCCAATGGCGTGACAGCCGAGCTGTCGCGCGTATCGTACCGCTCTGGGGCAAGTGCGAACACTGAGCACATGTCTCTGGACAGCCAGTTGTTGTTGCGAATTTGTTTGCTAAAGCGCCAACTGGAAAAAGGGCGAAGAAACCGAGTGGAATATCAGGCGTTATACGATGATGACCGTCTCAATCCTCGTCTCACACCTTTGGACCAGATGACGTTCAGCCGAAAATCCGGTTGGCTGGATCAGGCCTCGGTAACTGTCAGCGGGGAGGTGCGACATCCGGGGGTATATACCATTGAGAGAGGAGAGACTCTCTGCCAGCTGTTGAAGCGTGCAGGCGGTCTCACTTCCGAGGCATACCCCTTTGGGGCTGTGTTTACCAGAGAATCTGTGCGTGCGATGCAGCAACAGACGATTGATCAGCTTCATGCGCAGTTGGATAACCTAATGGTGGAGTTGTCACTATCCCATTCATTTAACAACCGTGACAAAAGCTCTCACGAATGGGGTGGCAAGCAGGATTATCTCAAAGCCATCCAGCAGCTGGAGCGTGCGGAAGCAAATGGCCGCCTGGTTGTCGATCTCAAAAGACACAGCAGGTGCCGAAGAAAAGACCTTCTGAGACTTGAGCCCGGCGATAGTCTCTCTGTTCCCAGACAGCCAGATTACGTGCAGGTGACCGGCCAAGTCTATGTGCCGACTTCGCATCGGTATGAGCCTCAGAGAAGAGTTGCAGACTACCTGGCTCTCAGCGGAGGCCCTACGGTTATTGGAAAGTTGAGCCATGCGTACGTCATTCAGGCCAATGGTGAAGTCCTGAGCCACAAAGGTAGCCGTATCTCCAAGCGTATTGCACGCAACAAGGTGATGCCCGGAGCCAGAATTTATGTCCCGTTGAATGTTGACCGTATGAATGCCACAGAGAAGGCGCAAACCTGGGTACAAACATTGGTGAACTCCGCGATTCTGGCTGGAGTCGTACTCTAATTCATGAAGGTAAAATTGTTATGACGACGCACAATGTTAGCAGATCAGAACAATCTATTCCCGAAACGACAGCGGCCATACAATTGGATCTTATGGTGTACGTTCTGGCCCTTATCAAACTTTGGTGGTTACCGCTGGCAGCGGCTCTATTGTCGGCGGCTTTGACAGGGTTCTGGGCCTATTCGAAACCTTATGTTTTTCAGTCTGGAGTCAAGGTCAGTATTGTCGATATAGAGGACCCGGGTGGGGTCGCCCCAGATGACCGACGAGCCTCGGAGGTCATCACGCTTGTTGAACATGGCTTCGTCATGGGAACAACCCATGACAATTACAACGATGTTATCCGTGGCCGACTGGCGTCGCGTGATTTTACGATGCGCTTTCTCGATGCACACAATGTGTATCGTCACTTCTATGCGGGCCAATGGCTGTCGAAAGAGCAACGCTGGAAGGATGGATTCAAACCCGATCGAGGGGAAGTCTTCACGCGTTTCAGAGACGAAGTAAGAACGATTTATCGGGACGAGGAAACTGACATCATTACCGTCAGTATGAACTGGATCGACCCCGCTGTCGCACGGGATTGGGCCAACCAATATGTGGCCAGTTTCAACGAATTTATCCGCGCACGTACGATGAACGATGTTCGGCGAAAACAGGCGTACCTGGAAGAGGAGCTGCGTCGTTCTGACGTGCTTGAAATTCAGCAGTCGATATATCGCCTGATAGAAGCGCAAACTGCCATCGCGATGTTGGCCAGTGCCAGAGAGGAGTATGTGCTAGAGATAATAGACCCGGCAGCCTTGCCCTATCGTAGTTTTAATATGTCTCGAAAGAAAAAGATTCTTATTGGCTCTGTTGTGGGAGCCTTGCTGGCCACCTTTGCCATTCTTGCTTGGGTGCTTCTGATGCGTATGTGGCGGTCCATTATGCATTATCGAGAGCTTCAGTCCAGAGATGGATTCTCTGACTGCCAGGCGGCCCATCACTAACATAAAGGGGTTTAACGACATGAGTACTTTAATTCACAACCCTCAGCGCGATTGTGTGAGTTCATTGGGTATTCCGGTGGACGATCTTACCCTGGAAGATGCAATTGCCAAAATCACAGAAATGGCGAAGACGCGAGGAGGCAGGTCACGACTGGTATCAACGCTGAACGTAGACTTTCTCGTCAATTGTCTGGGTACGCGCTTTTCTCGGGCGCGTCACCCAGAGTTACTCAGTGTGCTTCGGGATGCTGATCTGGTGACTGCGGACGGCTTCCCGATCCTCTGGCTAAGCAGTATTGTAGGCAAGCCCCTGCGTCAGAGGGTCTGTGGTTCCGATCTGGTGCCTGGCCTGGCTGCGCGCGCCGCTCGAGAAGGGTTGTCAATATTCCTGTTAGGAGGCAGTGGTGGAGTCGCCGAGGCAGCTGCTGACAAACTGAAGGGCTGGTATCCCGGGTTACGGATCGCTGGGGTTGCGGCGCCCTTTATTCACACGCACGGTCCTGAGTTGGCGAACTGTGTAGAAGACGACGCGGTAATTGCGGATTTAATCAATCAGTCCCGCGCCGACATTCTCTTGGTTGGTCTTGGTAATCCCAAGCAGGAGCTTTGGTTCAATCGCAACCGCAATAAGTTGCAGGTTCCGGTTACGATAGGTGTTGGCGGTACATTCGAATTTATTACGGGGAACATAAAGCGAGCACCGCTCTGGCTGCAGCGGCTTAATTTGGAATGGGCTTTTCGTATCACCCAAGACCCCGCAAGACTTTGGGCTCGCTACGCTAAGGGGTTGATTAAACTCGGCCTGCTGACGGCTCCTCTGCTTGTGGCCAGGGTATCGGAGATGATGGCTTTTGCGGGCAGGCGAGTTGCCACTCCGGAATCATTGCGTTGGCGTTCGATCTGGTCAGCCAGAGACCAGTCTCTAGACGTACTCAGATTGCCGCCCCTGGTAACACGCCAGTACCTCGTAGCGCTGGTAGAGAGCATCATTGCGCAGCCCAGCGATACGACACTGCGACTGCTGGATTTCAGTGCCGTCAAAAAGGTGCAGATGTCAGGGCACCAGGCTCTGCTTTCCCTGGCGGAACTGCAACAGCGAGAAGACCACAATTTGCTGTTATTGGGTATTCCTGCCGGTCTTCGACGAGACTTATGCAGGACTCGGGTACTGGATGCGCTGCAGACCGAAGAGGGAGACACGCTGGAGGCTTTAGGCAGTCACGGTGCCAGCTGTGGTGCTCGCTTCTCCTGCCGCAGTTTCGTGATGAAAGACAGCGCCTTGATTTTCCTGGGGGGCAAGGTCACAGAAAAGGATTTGTCTCATATGGGGTTCGTTGAGTGTCTGTCTCAGACTGCTCGGGATCGAGACTGCATCGTTGACCTTCGCAACGTCTCTCTATTGGAAAGCTCCGCAATTGTCGCTCTTAAGCCGTTTCTGTGCAGCGAGCCTGGCCAGCCGGGGCGAGTGCTCTTCAGTGGCGCTCGTGTCGGGGTGATGCAGATGTTCCGGATGGCCGGACTGGGTTCTCCCGAGCATTTTCTAAGCGATCAAGGTCTCTTTAGTGCCATCTGTGACGCACATTGAATGCATAGAGCAACGCAAAATACGTTGCAAACTGCAATTATGGTCTAAGCTTAAAGTTAGAAATTCCGGGCTGGAAAAAAAGAGTTCTAGGTGATTTTCACAGTAAAATCAATGGATTACGAATTTCTAATGGGTTGCATTTCATTTTGCAACGAGTTGGTACAATTTTTGACTATCTAAGTCCATCGCGTTGGGAAAATGATCGCTGCAGGAGGTATGAGCTGATGAATTCAATACTGAAGGTCCTGATGATTGAGGACAGTTCCTCGTTGACTGAGGTCTATAAGGCGTATCTGGACGGAACCAACTATGACATCGTATCGGTCGAGACGCTGGCCGCAGCTCATACCGCACTGGCAGCGTATCAGCCCGACATTGTGCTTCTGGATATTGAATTACCTGATGGCAGTGGTATGGACTTTCTCGCGGACGCACAGGCCTCGGACAAACCAACAAAGATAATTGTTATGACTGCCCACGGCACCACCGACATGGCCGTGGAAGCCATACAGCTGGGGGCGATTGATTTTCTGACCAAGCCTTTTGACGCCGCACGCTTGAAAGTCACACTGAACAATGCGGCCTCGCAACTGCGGCTTGGCAAGCGAGTCAGCGAGCTGGCGAGTTTGCAGCGCGATCATTTCGGCAGCTTTATCGGCAAGTCTCCGGCGATGCAGTCCGTATACAAAACCATCGAATCTCTTGCCAGTAGTGATGCTACGGGGTTTATTGTGGGGGAGAGCGGTACTGGCAAAGAGCTGGCTGCGGAAGCGATCCATCAACACAGCAGACGCCATAACAAGGAGTTTGTTGCCATTAACTGTGGAGCCATACCGGGCGAGTTAATGGAGAGTGAGCTGTTCGGTCATGTGAAAGGTGCGTTTACCGGGGCCAGTAGCAGTCGCGAGGGCGCCGTCAGTGTCGCCAACGGAGGCACGTTGTTTCTCGACGAAATCTGTGAAATGAATCTTGAGCTGCAGAAAAAACTATTGCGGTTTATCCAGACAGGTACCTTCCGAAAGGTAGGCAGTAACACTTTGGAGAAAGTCGATTTGCGCTTTGTCTGCGCAACTAATCGAGACCCACTGGTAGAAGTTCGAGAAGGGCGGTTCCGTGAAGACCTGTTTTACCGTCTTCATGTGGTGCCAGTGCGAATGCCTCCCCTGCGTGAACGCGGCGAAGACGTTCTGCTGATTGCAAACCATTTTCTGGCACTGTTTAACAACAGAGAAGCAAAATCCTTTGAGGGTTTTAGCGTTGCCGCGGAAGAAGCGATTCGCCGTTATCCCTGGCCCGGCAACGTACGGCAGTTGCAAAATGCCATGCATCAGGTGGTAGTGCTCAGCGAAGGCGATAGCGTTGAACTATCCATGCTGCCGACCTCTGTTACTTCGGGACAGATAGATGTTCCCGCGACTGGAGCCACCGGGTCCGAGAATGCCCACCAGCATATCAGTGAGGGCGCTGTGCCACATGTGCAGCGGCGCCAACAAGTAGAACCGCTTTGGTTGACGGAGAAAAATGCCATTGAGGCTGCCATTGAAGTTTGCGGTGGTAGTGTCAATCAGGCCGCTGGACTACTGGAGGTGGCTCCTTCAACGGTGTACCGGAAGCTGCAATCCTGGAAGAAACGCCAAGCCTGATGCTCAAATCCAACGTCAACTCAGATAAGGACGAAAAAGTGTACGGTCTAATTAACAACGCCTTGCAAAGCATGATCCGCCAAAACTACGGCGATGAAAAATGGCAACAGATTCTCGAAAGGTCTGGAGTTCCTGACGATTCTTTCCTGACCATGCGTAGCTACGACGACAGCATTACTTACCAACTGGCCGGTGCTGCTGCCGAGGTCTTGGGTGCGCCGATTGAAACCTGTCTGGAAATGTTCGGAGAGTATTGGGTTCTGGAAACTGCGACAAAGTCCTATGGGCCATTAATGGATGCGTCGGGAAGGGATATGGTGGAGTTCCTCAGAAACTTGAATGCTCTGCACGATCGCATTACGGGTACGTTCTTAAACTACGTCCCTCCCGAATTTGAAGTGGAGGATGTGGGAGAGAATCGCTATCGCATACACTATATCAGTCAGCGAGAGGGCTTGGTTCCCTTTGTCGTGGGATTATTTAATGGACTAGCGAAACGTTTCGACTGTGAGTTGCTCTATCACAACAAGCAGTCCGAGGATGTAGCTCAGGGTACGCACGCAATCTTCGAGGTCAGCGTAAAATGACAGCCAGCAACAGTCTTGGTGATACACCAGGTCTGGGAACATTGCAGCGGTTATTCTCGGTCGTGATGGTTCTGAATCGCGAGCTCACAATTGTTCATAGCAGCGACACTCTGATTCGACACTTGCCGGATATCACCGAAGCGCCAAAATTGACAGAACTGCTCGATCCTGTCAGGCCGCGAGCACTGCAAAATTACGAATCCGTCTCCAAGCATTTGAACTCGCTGTTCCTGTTTGTTGCCCGAGATCAAAGCTTCGCTATCCGTGGGCAAATGATTCAAAAAACCTGGGAGAATGAGCAATATCTGGTGTTCTGTGGGGCTCCGTGGCTGTCCTGGCTGCTTAACCATCGTCCGGACTTGAAGTTGGGGCTTAACGACTTCTCAGCACAAGACGTTCAGTTTGATCAATTGTTCTATATGACCACGGAAAAACAAATGGTTGAGGACCTGGAAGCACTGAACGATCAGTTAAAGCGAGCGAAGGAGGAAGCAGAGTCAGCTCAGGCGGTCAAGAACGCATTTTTTGCCCAGATGAGTCATGAAATGCGCACTCCACTCAATGGCGTCGTTTCAGCACTATCTCTGATTAAGGAGCAGGATCTATCGGGGCGAGCCAAGGAGCTTTTGGATCTGGCCAGTAAGTCATCCGCCAACCTGATGCAGGTGATTAATTATGTATTGGATATTTCCAAGTTGGAGTCTGCCTACTCGCCGCCTGAAAATATAGAGTTTGATTTGAGGGAATTAGTCACCTCGGTAACGGATATTGTTCGTGCCAGAGCATTGGAAAAAGGCCTGGAACTCCGCTGTGATATCGGTCAAGGACTTGCGGCTACCTACCTTGGCGATGCCACTCGTCTGCGGCAGACATTATTGAATCTGATGATCAACGCTATCAAATTTACAGAAGCCGGGGAAGTTTCACTGTTGGTCAGTAAAGCCCAGCTGTCGGATCATACGCTGAGATTTGAGGTCAATGACACGGGTATCGGTATTAACGAGAAAGACCAACAGAGCGTCTTTCAACCATTTTCGACTTTGGAGTCAGGTCTACCCGGCATTGATCATCAAGGGACTGGCCTGGGACTCGACATTGCAAAGCGAAATATTGATTCCATGTTAGGCCAGATTGGCGTTATTTCCAAAGCGGGATCCGGGTCCTCCTTCTGGATTGAATTGCCGTTTAAGGCTGTCGCTAAAACCCTGTCAGCCTACTATGAGGCCACGCCTGTGGTTGATCAGGAAATCCTGTTTCGTGGGCGGGTTCTGTTGGTCGATGACAATGACATCAATCTGATGCTGGGTACCATGTTGTTGGAAGATCTGGGCGTTTCGGTGGCCACGGCCAATTCGGGTGAACAGGCAGTTGAGCTGGCGGTTGGCGAGGACTTCGATTTGGTGTTGATGGACATCAGCATGCCTGGAATCGATGGCTTCGAAGCAACGCGGAGAATTTGTGCAGATGAGGGGGGGCAGGACATCCCGGTCGTGGCCTTGAGCGCCTATGCGAGCTCGGTAGAGCAGGAAAAGAGCCGGGCGTGTGGCATGCGTGGTTATCTAACCAAACCAATCGAGCGAGAGAAACTGTTGTCAACACTGGAAACCTGGCTGCTCAGAAAGGGTAAGGATGAGCAATTATTCGCAGATGAGCAGGCCGTTATACAAGAGCCTGTTCGATTAGACAGGGAGGTGTTAGGTAACCTGCTCAAACAGATTGGTAGAGAACGTCTATCATCCATTATTTTGAAGTTTTGTGATGAGGCTGATCGTCGGTGGCGGACTTTGCAACTGGCATCGAACAATAATGATGTGGTGCGAGAGGCACACACATTGGCCAGTACCTGTCGCAGCTTTGGCTTGCCTGAGGTGGCGGACGCCCTCAATGTCATCGAGGCGCAAGCCAATACGCCCGTCGGTAGCAGCTCGGATTTTGTTGCTGAAACCGGGCAAAAGCTTAACAGGGGAATGCTCGCGTTAAAGGCTGAGCTCTCAAATTTCTGATTTCTTTCTTCAGGTGTTCGCCTGAGATCAAACGATAATATCTTGTTCTGATCTTAAGATCGCAAGGTCTTGAGGCATTGCGGCGTCACAATCCCAATCTCGGAAACGATTCCCCGCCCTATTTGCAATTTGCATTGCATAGCTGGAGCCACTTTGCCTCCCCGAGCGTAAAAGCCGGTTCAGGATTTGTCTTTTTCATCTTTTGTCGCCAGAGCCCTTTGGAATAGTGGGCCACAGAAGTGCTTGGGGGTCTTTGAGAGATTGGTACAAATGCTGCAGTAACGTTAATAAATGCTTTGGCAAAGACTGGAGGTATACAATGTTCAGCTCTAGCAAAACCAACAATCAATTGGCCCTGATGATCTGTTCTTATGGGCCGGACTTTGACCGCTGTTCTCGATTGTGCTCAAGTATCGATGCATTTGCCGGTAAACACGTCAGACAGTTTCTCGTTGTTCCAAATCGGGATCGTAAACTATTCTCACCGTTGCGCTCTGAAAGTCGCGAAGTCGTCAGTGCACAGGATGTTCTGCCGGCGCGCTTTTTCCATTTACCTCTGTTCAAAAAGTGGTGGCTGGACCACACCTTATGGCCTGTCAGGGGGTGGATCATGCAACAACTCACAAAACTGAGTGCAGACGCAGTGACTGATTGCGAACACATTGTGTTTGTTGATTCGGATATCGAATTTATTACGCCGCTGCAAATTGGCAGATTTTTCCAAAACGGAGCACTACGATTGCACCGCAAGCCCATGACAAATCCCGATGACATGCATTGTCAGTGGCACCGTGGAGCCGCAGAACTCCTGGGGTTGGATGTCGAAGTGGGCGACTTTGACTATATCGGGCCTCTGGCCACCTGGCGGCGCAGCAATCTGATTAAACTCAAGGAGCATATCCAGGAAGGTACCCAGCGGCCCTGGTTCGAATCGGTCGGTCGTCGGCTGACCGTATCCGAATACACGCTCTATGGGGTATTTGTCGAGCGGATATTGGGCTTGCCAAACTCCGGACATTTCGCTAATGCGGATGATCTCTGTCATTGTCTATGGTTTGGCGATGAGGCCAATTCGTTCTTGAAAGACTTTAACTACGAACGGTCCCCTCAAGCTGTTTTACTGCAGTCCAATATCGGTCTCGATGACAAGGAAGTCAATCTCCTAATGAGGTTGGTTCGCAATCAATTGGCAGCTGTTTCTTGAACAAAACGAAGGTGGCGAATATGTCGAGCAATTGCACGTATGTGGTGATACTGAACTGGAACAGTTGGGGGGACACGATAGCGTGCTTGGAATCGGTTTTCCTTTCCAGAGCGGCGCGTTTTCGGGTTGTTGTCTGCGATAATCAGTCCACAGACACCAGTTTGTCCTCAATTGCCGCTTGGGCGCGGGGGGAAATCGCGGCGCCATCCCCGAAACACCCGAGGCTGCGCCGTTTGGTGGGGCATTGCTCTCGACCTATTGCATATTCACAGTTGACGGCCACAGAGGTGAACTCAGCGGGAGCAAGTGACGAGGGTGCCTCTCTTGTCATTATTGACAACGAAGCCAATCTCGGCTTTGCCGGAGGCAACAACGTCGGTATACGCTTCGCGCTTGCCCAAGAAGACATGACGCACATTTGGCTTCTGAATAATGACACGATCATTGATCCGGATTGTCTGGCCAACATGCAAAAGCGTTTAGCGGCGGAAAAGGCGCCCTCGGCTTGTGGTTCTATTATCCATTTCTTCGATCAGCCTGAAACCATTCAAGCGATTGGCGGTAATCGGTTCAATAAACGCACCGGTGTCGCTATGCAGTCTGCAGGGCGGTTCAAAAAAGAGCAGGATATAGGCGACTGTAAGGCTGCTGAGAACGAAATTGATTACATCAGCGGCTGTTCATGGATGATGCCTCGCTGTCTCCTGGAGGAGGTGGGATTGTTAAATGAAAACTACTTCTTGTACTACGAGGAGATTGACTGGTTTACGCGTGCGGGCAACTACTGCCAGCGCTGTGTTGCAAAAGATGCGCATGTTTACCATCGTGAGGGAGGCTCTATTGGCTCGCCTACCTGGCAGAGACGAACCCCTTCTCTGATTGCGGACTATCACGTGTTTCGCAGCAAGCACCTGTTTATGCGCCGTTACTATCCAGGCAGCATGATTTGGTGCTATCTGAGCAGCTGGGCAGAGGTCGGAAAACGACTTTTAAGGAGGCAATACAAAAACGCTCGAATAGTCTGTTCAGTGTTGTTGGCAAAGCACGCTAACGTCCGCAGTTTTGGCTCAGGAGAACACTGATGCTGGTTCAACCGCTGCAGGGCATTGACTCAAAGGCCAGGCAGAGCAGCCCCCTGAATATCCAGCCGCTGGTGTGTGCCTTGATTTTCATCGCAATTTTTGCAGGCTGTCAGGGAGGACGTTACTACCTCGCCAATCGATTGCAGGAGCTGGGGATTGCCTCTGCACTGGGGTTGTTTCTGCTTGGTACCTGGAGGGCTCTGTTTCAGCTTGATCTCCGTACTTGGCTGGCTTGGTTTGTACGGCCGGTCTGCCTGATCCTAGGCATTATGGTCGTCAGCTCGTTGGCATTTTACCTGAATTATGGTGGCAATCCGTTATACAGCTTCTTCTCTGCCAGAGAGTTCTTGTTGGCATTTGTAGGCCCGGGAATATTTCTGCTTTGTCGATCTGGCTTACCACTGAGTGTCGCGGAGAGGATTATTCAATTTACCCTGATTGCGTTAATGCTGAATTACCTATTTTTCTATTTTACCCTAGACCTGAAATCGCTGTTTTTCTCTACGGACCATACGCTCAGCAATCTCGTTACCTATGATGAATGGAGAGGTTTTCGTTTAAAGCCCCCACTGTTCGCAATCATGGTAGCTCTAATGGCCGCTTTGATTTCACTGGGGCAGGCGAGAGGGCCTTTATCCTGGGTAATCTCGTGCTCCATATTAGCTATTGCTGTTTATATCTGGTCCATTGTGATGTTCCGGTCCACTCTGGCCACAATGCTGTTTTCCATTGTGTTGTATCCTATATTTTTTTCGTCTAAAACCCGTTTGCCTTTAATGGTGGTGTTGTGCCCTTTGGTTATTCTTCTGCTTCCCATCGGCTTTCAAGTCATGCTTGACGTTTTTCTGGGGTCCGATGGTGGAGCGATTCGCTCCAAGGCCTTCGGATTGGCATTTCAGAAGATTCCCATGCATCCACTCTTTGGTGCGGGAGAGGATAATGCCTATGGAGCCACGTATCAGGATATTGTTGCTCCCTATTTTTATCCTGATGATATCGGTCTGGTAGGCACGCTTTATAAATATGGGGTGATGGGTGCCGCACTCTATTTGTTTATGCACTTCAAAATTTGGCGACGGTTGTGGATGGCCAATATGCGGCATGTTGAACAAAACGGCCGAATTCACCCGCTGCTTTGGGGGATCTTTATGTGGCTCACAGCCCTCGCATTTAACCTGGTGCTTAATCCCGGGCTGGCCTACGCACAAGGTATTACCTTGGCCTCTACGGGATTCGCACTAGCCTCATTACATCTGCTTGGAAGGAACTAGACAATGAAATTATTGGTTACCGGTGGTGCTGGATTTATTGGGTCTGCATTGGTTCGTCACCTGATACATCATACCGATCACTGCGTTGTTAACGTCGATAAGCTTACCTATGCTGGCAATCTTGACTCTCTCAAATCGGTGTCCGCGCACGATAGATACTGTTTTGAACGGGTTGATGTCTGCAATGCACGCGAGCTTGAGCGCGTATTCCTCCAGCACCAGCCAGATGTCGTGATGCATCTGGCAGCGGAGTCGCACGTTGATCGGTCTATCGATGAGCCACACACTTTTATCGAAACCAATATTGCAGGAACCTGTACCCTGCTGGAGGCGAGTCGTCGTTACTATTGTCAGTTGTCTCAGAAACAGCGGGAAATTTTCCGTTTTCATCATGTATCGACCGACGAAGTCTTTGGAGACCTTGGATCAGGGAGTTCCGCCCTGTTTAGCGAGCAGTCCACGTACCACCCAAGTTCGCCTTATTCCGCATCAAAGGCGGCTTCTGATCATCTTGTTTACGCCTGGTACCGAACCTACCGACTGCCGATCGTTATCACGCACTGTTCAAACAACTATGGTCCTTTTCAGTTTCCAGAGAAATTGATACCTCTGACTATTCTGAATGCGCTGCAAGGCAAACCGCTGAAGATTTATGGCGATGGCAGCCAGATTCGGGATTGGTTGCATGTGGATGATCATGTTGGTGGACTCTTGGCCGCTATTTTCCAGGGAAAAGTGGGCCAGACCTACAATATTGGTGGCAGCTGTGAGAAAAGAAACATTGATGTTATTGCAAAGATCTGTGAAGTCCTGGAAGTGCTTGTCCCTGAAAAAACGTCGGGAGTGAGAAATTACAAGGACTTAATGGTTCACGTGCCTGACCGGCCCGGACACGATCAACGCTATGCTATTGACGCTTCAAAGATCGAACGAGAACTCGGTTGGGCGCCAAAAAGGAGCTTTGAGAGCGGTATTCGTGACACGGTTCTTTGGTATCTGAACAATGAAGCCTGGTGCCGAAGAGTGCGTGATGGCAGCTATCTAACGATTCAATGGCAAGACCTGCCTCTACAGAGGAGCGCATAATTATGAAAGGTATTATTCTGGCCGGCGGCAGCGGAACTCGACTTCATCCTGTCACTTTGGCGGTGAGCAAGCAGCTTCTGCCGGTACATGACAAGCCCATGATCTATTACCCACTGACCACACTGATGTTGGCCGGGATACGAGAGATACTGGTAATTTCCACTCCACAGGATACCTGTCGATTTGAACAGCTGTTAGGCAGTGGCAGTCAGTGGGGCATTAGTATTGAGTACGCTGTACAGCAACGTCCGGAAGGGCTGGCACAGGCGTTTATTATCGGTGAGCCGTTTATAGGAAACGACAACTGCGCCCTGATTTTGGGTGATAACCTGTTTTATGGTCAAAACCTGTCTGAGCTTTTGAAACGGGCCGCGAGTCAAACTCACGGCGCCAGCATTTTCGCGCACCCAGTCAAAGACCCGGAACGCTTCGGTGTCGTCGAGTTCGATGCTTCTGGATCCGCTATCAGTCTGGAGGAAAAGCCCACCAAACCGAGAAGTCGCTACGCGGCTACCGGACTGTATTTTTACGACAACGCTGTCGTTGATCTTGCCCGCTCACTCAAGCCCTCCAGTAGGGGCGAGATTGAAATCACTGACCTTAACAATATCTATCTAGAACGGGGGCAATTGCAGGTGCAAGTGATGGGGCGCGGCATGACGTGGCTGGATACGGGGACCCACGAATCGTTGTTGGAAGCCGGACAGTTTATTCAAACCATAGAACACTGCCAGAGCCTGAAGGTAGCTTGCCCGGAGGAGGTTGCCTGGCGCATGGGGTGGGTTGGTGATGAGCAGCTTCGTGCTCTGGCGAAGCCGTTGGTCCAATGTGGGTATGGTGTCTATCTGGAGAGTCTGGTGCATTGATCAGGAGCGACTGACTATGGAAATTATCAAAACAAAACTGCCTGGGGTCACTATTATCGAGCCGCAGGTATTTGGTGACGAGCGTGGATTTTTCGTGGAGTCTTTTCAGGTTGAGCGTTACCGGGACTTAGTAGGAATCGATCAGCCTTTTGTGCAGGACAATCATTCCCGCTCCACATCGGGCGTCTTGCGGGGACTGCACTTTCAAAAGTCCAGACCTCAGGGGAAATTGGTAAGGGTGGTAACCGGCGAGGTCTATGACGTCGCCGTTGATATTAACCCTCAATCGAGCACTTTTGGGCAGTATGAAGGTGTCTTCCTCAGTGAGGCCAACAAACGTCAGTTCTGGGTGCCTCCGGGTTATGCTCATGGCTTTGTGGTCGTTTCTGATGTGGCAGATTTCGAATACAAGTGCACAGATTACTATGACCCTTCTGACGAAGGCAGTGTGGCTTGGGATGACCCATTGGTCGGTGTGGACTGGCCTGTCGTCAAACCAACCTTATCGCCTAAGGACGCTAAAGCGCCTACGTTAATGCAATTCGTTGAACCTGGAGGCCAGGCGGATGACTGAGAAGAAAAGAGTGCTGATGTTGGGTGTATCCGGTCAAGTGGGTATCGAATGTTTACAGGGTTTTATGAACCGTCAGATTGATATGATTTTGCCAAATCGAGAGCAGTTGGATTTGACCAAGACGGAAGACATAAGCACAGCAATTATTGCTTGCAAGCCTCACTTAGTGATTAACGTCGCCGCCTACACGGCGGTGGATAAGGCCGAGTCGGAGCGAAAGCTAGCGGATCGAATTAATCACCATGCGGCAGCGGCTATGGCCAGGGCCTGTAATGCCTTGTCGATCCCACTGTTTCACCTGTCCACGGATTACGTGTTTGACGGCGAAAAAACCTGTGCCTACCAGGAGACAGATTACAGCAATCCTATCAATGTCTACGGGAGAACCAAGCTGGACGGTGATAGGGCTATACAGTGTTTACTGCGTAAGCACATTATCTTGCGGACCTCTTGGGTATTCGGTGCGAATGGAAACAACTTCGTAAAGACGATGTTGCGCCTGGGGGCCAACAACAAAACATTGCGTATCGTTTCGGACCAGAAGGGCTGCCCGACCCCTGCCGCTAATATCGCAGCGGTAATCATTTATTTGGCAGAACAGTACTTCGCCCATGGAACTCTGCGCTGGGGGTTATATCACTACAGTGGCAAGGGAGCTTGTTCGTGGTATCAGTTTGGCAAAGCCATTTTTGCTGAAGCGGCTCGAATTGGGGTGGTGCCAGCACCGCCAGCGCTCGTGCCTATCTCGTCCAATCAATATCCCGTCGCAGCCAGGCGGCCATTGAATTCGGTACTTGATTGCAGCAAGATCGAATCAGTATATCCCAAGATACACACTGTCAGCTGGTGCGATGAGCTCAGAGCAATGCTCAGCAGCAGGCTTATGTTACCAGGCAGCTCACTATCTGAGCACGTCGCAGAGTCGTCATGTCGCTTACTGTCCCAGCCACAGGCACTTAGGCTTCCTCAGTATGAAACTCCAACTTCCGGCCTCTGAACCATTCACGCAGTTCATAGGCGGTCAGGTAATTTACCGGTACCAAAAGCAGCGTAATAAAGGTTGCGAAAATAATCCCAAATGCCAGTGACACCGCCATTGGGATCAAAAATTGAGCTTGAGTGCTCTGCTCAAACAACAGCGGCACGAGACCAAAAAACGTCGTCAGTGAGGTCAGCATCACAGGGCGGAAGCGCGCAGCTCCCGCTTTTAACACCGCATCCAGAACCGGCACACCGTGCTGGCGACGTTGCTGATTGATAAAGTCCACCAATACCAGGCTGTCATTCACCAACACACCAATCAACGCCAACATGCCGAGTATGCTGAACAGGGTCATGGGGATGCCCATGATCCAGTGCCCGATAAAGGCCCCAATGGTGCCGAAGGGAATAACGGACATCACCAGTAACGGCTGTGCATAAGACTTAAACGGAATCGCCAGCAGGGTGTAAATGGCGAAGAGCACAAAGATCAAACCATAGGCCAGACTGCGGAAGGAGTCCGCCTGCTCTTTGGCTTCGCCTTCCAGGCTGTAGCTGACGCCGGGATACTGAATCAGGAGCTCGTCGAGAAAGCCTCGCATATCATCGTTGACCAGCGCCATATTAACGCTGCCCTTGTCGATTTCAGCTTCGACGCTGAGCGTGCGCTTGAGGTCATTGCGATAGATGGCGGTGGGGCTTTTGCCCGGGACCAGCTCGACAACTTGCGCCACCGGTACACTGCGCCCGTCTGCGGTGGTGATGCGGAAGTCCTGCAGGTTGGCAATGGCTTGCCGTTCTTCCCGCGGGAAGCGCACCATGACTCTCACATCTTCGCGACCGCGCTGAATGCGTTGGGCTTCGTAACCGTAAAACGCTTCGCGTACCTGCCGCACTACGTCGGATTCGCTGATGCCCAGGGCGTAGGCTTCGGGTTTGAGTTGCAGGCGCAGTTCTTCTTTACCCGTGGACATGCTGTCAATGATGTCGTATATGCCCTGGTGGGTGGCCAGGCGCTCTTTCACTTTGTCGGCGACGATGCGCAACTCGGTAAAGTGATTGCCACCCAGTTGGATATTCACCGGGTTGCCGCCGTGCATAATTTCGGAGCGGAAGGCGAGTTCTTCTGCGCCCGGAATGGTGCCCACCAGTTTTCGCCATTCGGTGACCAATTCCCGGTTGCTGACAGGGTTGTCACGCAGCTCCGGCGGCGTGATCTCAAAGCGGACCCGGCCGTAGTTACTGCTCTTGCGACCGCGGCCACCACTGCCAGTGGTGGAGTAGACGTTCATGATCACCGACTCGCCGTCGGCATCATTGCGGTATCTTTGCTGCAGCTTCATGGCCTGTTGGGTAATGTGCTCGATGTGGCGATCAGTGACTTCAAATGGTGTGCCGGCGGGCATCGTCAAAGTAACGCTGATGGTCTCAGACGGAATACGAGGGAAGAAAACAAAACGGGTCCAGCCACTGGTAACCAACGTCATGAGTACAATAAAGACACCCAGGAAGACCGCCAATGTGGTGTAGCGGTGGGCGAGGGCGTGTTTTAACAGAGGTTGGTAATAACGCAGAATACCGCGTTCAAAACCTTTGGCAAAAGACTGCTGCCAACGGGAAAAGGCATTGGCATTGCGTGCTTTGCTGATGTTAATGTGCTTGAGATGCGCCGGCAGTACAAACTTGGATTCGATCAGCGAAAACAGCAGGATGGGAATGATAACCACGGCCAGCTGCTGAAATAGAATCGAACGGGGACCGTCGATCATGGTCATGGGCAGAAAAGCGACGACGGTAGTGAGCACGCCGAAGGTGACCGGGGCCGCAACCTCGCGGGTGCCGACAATGGCCGCGTGTTCTCCCGACTCGGCGTTTTCCAAGTGCCGGTAGACGTTTTCCCCCGTGACAATGGCATCATCCACGACGATACCCAGCACCAGAATAAAGCCAAACAGGCTCATCAGATTGAGGCTGATATCGAACATTGGCATCACCAGAAAGGCGCCGGTAAAACTCACGGGTATGCCGATAAAGACCCATAGCGCCACCGATGGGCGCAGGAACAGGGTGAGCAGAGCCAGCACCAGAATACCACCTTGGATCGCACTACTGGTCAGGGTTTGCAGGCGGGCTTTTACGATTTTGGAGCGGTCGCGCCAGGTGGACAATTCCATGCCCACGGGAAGGCGATCCTGCTGACTGGCGATATAGGCTTTGACCTTGTCGGCAACGTCGATCGCACTTTGGTCACCCACCCGGAAGACTTCAATCATGGCGGCGGGCTGTCCGTTAAAGCGGGTTTGCATGGGATCTTCGGTAAAGGCGTCGCGCACGATGGCGATATCGCCCAGGCGCACGATGCTGCCATCGCGGTCAGTGGCAACCACAATGCTTTCAAATTGGGGGCGGTCGTAGGCCTGGCCTTTCAGGCGAATCAATACTTCACCACCGCGGGTTTTGACATTGCCGGCTGAAAGATCGAGTGAGCTGCTCTGGATGGCTGCAGCTACATCGGCCAGGCGCAGGTTGTATTGGCGCAGCCGGTCCTGGGAGACCTCAATGGAGATTTCGTAATCCCGCACATCGTCCAGAGAGAGTTGGGTGATGCCGGGAATCTGCAGCAGATCATCCCGCACCCGCTCAGCCTGCTGGCGGATTTCCTTTTCGCTGAACGGGCCGGAGACGGAAACATCGATCACTTCACGGGTACGAATGGCAAGGCTGATAACGGGTTTTTCCGCTTCTGCCGGAAAGGTGTTGATAGCGTCGACCCGGGTTTTGACATCGTTGAGCAGCTCGCGGGGGTCGTAACCGGTGTCCACCTCAATGGTGACACGGGCGTTGCCTTCAGTAGAGCGACTGCTGATTTTTTCAATGCCCTCCAGGTCCTGTACGGCTTCTTCGATGCGAATCGCTACCGACTGCTCGGCCTCTTCAGGAGTGGACCCTCGCAGTGACACAGAGACGCTGATCGTATCGGCACCAAAGGTGGGGAATACCTCCAGCGGAATACGCAGTTGCAACGACATAATCCCGAGCAGCAGCAGGGTTGCCATCAACAGGTTGGCGGCGACGTCGTTGCGGGCAAACCAGGCGATCATGGTTGGGTCTCCGCGCGGGTGGCCATGGCCTGGGTGCCGTCATTGACCGCTGTGCCACTCGATACCTGGCCCAAGGGAGAGGTCACCAGAACCTCGCCCCCCTCGATCCCGCTGAGTAACACCGAGTGTTCGGGCGTTTGGAACTGCAGACTGACTTCGCGTCTTTGCAGCAGGCCATCCTTGATGACATAGACAAAGCTGCCCTGGTAGAGACTGCTTGTCGGCACCACCAGAGCCTGCTCCACTCTTTTACCTTCGATTTTGGCGGTCACATACTGTCCGATTTTCAGTGGCGCCTTATTGCTCTGTTGCACGGCGAAGGGATCTTTAATCTGTGCCACGACGTAGAGTTGATGGCTGTTTTCATCCAGCGCGGCTTCGGTGCGAACGATCTGTGCGGACCACTCCTGGCGCTGGCCCAGCTCGCTGACAATAGTGGCATTGGGGTAATCCGCTTCGCTCAGCGTTTTGCCTCGGAAGTTTTCCGGCAGGTTAACCAGTTCCAGCTCACTGTTCTTCAAGGGCAATCGGATTTCCACCACGTCGGTGGCAAACACGTCCGCCAACTGTGCGCTGCTGTTAACAAACTGGCCCAGGTCCACTCGAATGGTTTTTACGCGGCCATCATAGGGGGCGCGGATACGGGTACGTTCCAGGTCCAGACGGGCCTTATCGAAGTTGGCCTGGGCGGAAATCAGTTGAGCTTCAGCGGCCGCCAGTTGTGGTTTGCGCAGCACCAAAGCTGGCGCCGGCGAGCCGTCGCCCAACCGCTGCCAATCGCGTTCAGCCTGAACGGCGCGGGCTTTTTCTTCTTCCAGGGATACTTTGGCCTGCAGCAGGGCGGCTTCGGCAACTTTAACGGCTGCCTGGTAATCCCGGTCGTCGATGCGGATCAATATATCGTCTTTATTAAAGAAGCCACCATCGCGAAAGCTTGGGTTTACTTCAACGATCTGCCCACTGACCTGCGCCACCAGCAAGGTCTGAGTGCGGGGTTGCACGGTACCAAAACTGCGGATTTCCACCTGAAAACGCTGGGGCGTGATGACCTGACTGTCCACATTGAGAACCGGCCGAGCCCTGTCCGTCTTGCGCTTGACCTCCGGTTTGTTCATGGAGATCACAAAAGCAATGACCACGAACACGGCCAGTACAGCAACAGCTTTAATCAATTGTGGCGCTCGGGTTTGCATAAGCTCTTCTGTGGTCCTGGGTTAATAATCTCCGCCAAGGGCGAGGTAAAGATTAATGCGGTTCTGCAGTAACTGATTACGCAGGCCGATAACATTATTCTGGGCGCTAAAGGCCCGGCGTTGGGCTTCCAGTACCGACGTGTATTCCTGCAGCCCCTGCCGATATTGCTCAAATGCCAGTTCTTCCGCTGCCTCCGCGTGTTTGCGGGCGGCAAATAGTTGTTCCAGCTGTTGTCTAAGGGCCACTTCGTTGGTGAGACCACGCTCCACTTCGGCAAAGGCGTCAAACAGGGTCTGAAGGTAGCGTTGTTCCTGTTGTTCCAGCTCTGCCTTGGCCTGGTATTGCCGTGCCTGCAGGCGACCACCGGCAAACAGTGGCTGGGTCAGACCACCGAGCAGGCTCCAGGCCAGAGAGCCGCCATCCAACAGTTGGTCAAATTCGTCACTGCTGTCGCCAGTACTGCCGGTCAGGCGCACGCTGGGAAACCGGTCCTTATGGGCGCGGGCCAGTTCCCGGTCGCCGGCCAGCAGAGTCAGGTAACTGGCTTGAACATCATAACGGTTACGCACCAGCTGCGAATTCAGATTTTCGGCATCCAGGCCTGGTAACTCGGGTAACTCGCTACTGTCCGCCGATGTCAGTGAGCCACTGGGATGTTGCCCCAACAGTAATTGTAATTGCCGCACGGCCTCTTTCTGCCGTTCCAGTTGAGCGCTCAGGTTACTGTTTTCAGTGGCCAGGTCGCTGCGCGCGAGGTAAACGTCCAGGGCGCTGTTGATGCCCTGGCGGTAACCGCTGCGAATAATGTCCAGATTGGTCTGCAGGTTATGCACCCGCTGGCGGAAGAGTTCACTGAGTTGCCGCTGTGCCACCAGATCGTACCATCTGCGGGCTACTTGGGCGGCCAGGGAGATCCTGGTGGCCTGAAATTGGGCCTGTTCAGACATCAGGCGGTAATCAGAAGCATCGCGGCTGTCATCCAGTTTGCCCCACAGATCCAGCTCCCAACTGATGTCCAGGCTCACGTCAAAGCTGTTAACAGGAGTGACATCCTCTGCCTTGCGTCGCTGTCCGTCGAGCCCGAGATCCAGTTGTGGCCAGAGGCTGGCAGCTGTAATCCGGCGCTGTTGGCGGGCGGCCTCAACTCTGGCTCGGGCTTCCTGCAAGCTGAAATTGTCGTTGATGGCCTGGCCGACCCACTGGTTCAGTTGGGGGTCTGCAAAGGTTTGCAGCCAGCCGGAAGGGGCGGCTATCGATGTTTCTGCGGCAGATGCGCCCAGTGAATCGGGGGCCAGTTGCCGAATTTCAGGGTCAATGGCGACCGACTGGCAACCTGCCAGGAGTAAAACGACCAGTAGTGGGCGAATTGGCGGGAACATCTTCACGACCTGGGTGGAATTGCTGGCAAGAGTACTCATTTTGCTGGTCCGTGTCTGCCGTTAACCCTGTTTTTTACCTTGGTTAACTTTTGTCGCAAAGTTGTATCAAGAGTGTGGCAAATCTCAGTGTCTCCGTAACAGTACAGAGGATGCAATAGGACGGTTGTTTATTTTTCAGTCAATGGGGAATATTGCTGTCACCAGGCGGTATTTTTTGGGAAAATAGCCGACCTTTTTACTCAGGTTTGACCCAAGGCTAGTTCTCGATGTCCCGTCCCAATGTCCAATCCCGCCGCGCTGGCCAGCCAGTGGTGGCCGATCCCCTGTTTGGCTACCCCAAGTACTGGGCGGAATGCTATGGCACAGCACCTTATCTGCCGATGTCGCGCCAGGAGATGGATGATCTGGGTTGGGACAGTTGCGATATTATTATCGTCTGTGGCGATGCCTATGTGGATCACCCCAGCTTCGGTATGGCGGTGATGGGCCGTTTTCTGGAGGCTCAGGGCTTTCGGGTGGGTATTATCGCCCAGCCCGATTGGCGCAGTGCCGAGCCCTTCAAGGCGCTGGGGAAGCCGAATCTGTTTTTTGGGGTATCCGCCGGCAATATGGACTCCATGATCAACCGCTATACAGCGGATATGAAAGTCCGAAACGACGATGCCTATACGCCCGATGGTGCACCTGGCAAACGCCCGGATCGTGCGGTGACCGTCTACAGTCAACGCTGCAAAGAAGCCTATAAAGACGTACCCGTGGTATTGGGAGGTATTGAGGCGAGTCTGCGCCGGATTGCCCAGTACGACTACTGGAGCGATCAGGTGCGTCGCTCTGTGTTGTTTGATGCCACCGCCGATATTCTGCTTTACGGCAACGCCGAGCGTGCCATTGCTGAGGTGGCTCACGAGCTTGCCCTGGGCAAGGACATCAGCGAGCTTAAGGATATTCGCGGTACCGCCATTATTCGCAACGCGGTTCCGGGTGGCTGGACGGAAATCGATTCCACCCGTATCGACTGGCCCAAACATATTGATGCGATGCCCAATCCTTACGACGTTGAGGATACCAGCGAAGGCCAGTGTTCCAAGGCGGACACGGCTGCAGGTGAGGCCGTTGATGAACCGGTACGTATTATTCCCATGCCGCTGCAGGGTAAGAGTGTGTGGGATATGGACAAGACCTGTATTCGCTTGCCTTCTTTTGAGAAAGTCAGCAAGGATGCGGTGTTGTATTCCCATGCCTCGCGGGTATTGCACCAGGAGTCGAATCCTCAAAACGCGCGGGTGCTGGTACAAAAGCACGGCAATCACGAACTGTGGGTAAATCCGCCGCCGATTCCCCTGGAAACCGATGAGATGGATGATGTGTTCGCACTGCCGTATCAGCGTCGTCCGCACCCCAGCTATGGTGATGCGAATATACCCGCCTACGAGATGATCAAAACCTCGGTGAACATCATGCGCGGGTGCTTTGGTGGTTGCACCTTCTGTTCGATTACCGAACACGAGGGCAGGGTGATCCAGAGCCGCTCTGAGGAGTCGGTATTGCGCGAAATCGAAGAGATCCGCGATAAGGTGCCCGGATTCACCGGTACCATTTCCGATCTGGGTGGCCCCACGGCCAATATGTATCACCTTAACTGCAAGGATCCGATGATCCATGCCAATTGCCGGCGATTGTCATGCGTGTTTCCCACCATCTGTAAAAATCTGGTGACGGATCACTCGCCTACAACCAAGCTCTATCGCAAGGCGCGGCAGATACCCGGCGTCAAGCGGGTGGCAATTGCTTCTGGCCTGCGCTATGACCTGGCGGTGCGTGACCCCGAGTATGTCAGGGAGCTGGTGACCCACCATGTGGGTGGGTATCTGAAGATTGCCCCGGAGCACAGTGAAGAGGGCACACTGAATAAAATGATGAAGCCGGGAATGGATACCTACTACAGCTTCAAGCGCATGTTTGACAAATACTCCAAGGAGGCGGGCAAAGAGCAATACCTGATTCCGTACTTCATTGCCGCACACCCCGGCTGCGAAGATGAGGACATGCTGAATCTGTCCCTGTGGTTGAAGAAAAACAAGTTCCGTGTTGATCAGGTGCAGACCTTCTATCCCTCACCCATGTCCCTGGCCACCGCCATGTATCATTCCGAGCGAGATCCGCTGCATCGCCTCAGCTACAAGAGCAAACCCATCTATATTCCCCGCAAACTGGAGCAGAGACGCCTGCAGAAAGCCTTTCTGCGCTATCACGACCCCAAAAACTGGGCTTATCTGCGCAAGGCGCTGATCGATATGAATCGCCGGGACTTAATTGGTGATGGCCCCAATCAGTTGGTACCTTGGGAGGAAAAGGGCAAAGGGCGCCAGCGCAGCGGTCAGAAGCGAGGCGATAAGCGTTCCAGTCAGTACAAGGATTACAATCCTGCCATTGGCTCCCAGGGGCGCAGTGCGGGGGACGGAGAGTCCAGTCGCAAAACAACCAACCAGCGCAAGCCAGATGCCCGCAAACCGAACCGCGGCGGTGGCAGAACATCTCATAAGGGCCGCCGACGCTAGTGATGACCCAATTTCCTCTTAACTGGGCCTATGCCCAGGGTGCCCCCGAGGTCACGGGGCTGTTTCGTGCACAGCCGGAAGATTTTCAGGTGGACGAAGATCTTGGTATTGAACTGACCGGTGAGGGCGAACATGTTTATCTGCACATCCGTAAGCGCGGAGACAACACCGCCTGGGTGGCCAAGCAGATAGCGCGCCTGGCCGACGTCAACACCGGGGATGTTGGTTATGCCGGTCTCAAGGATCGCAACGCGGTAACCACTCAGTGGTTCAGCGTATACCTGCCAAAAGGGGAGGAGCCGGATTGGGCTTCGCTCAACAGTGAGTCCATCAAGGTGTTGGCGGTTACGCGTCATCGCCAGAAACTGCGCCGCGGTACCCATCGAGCCAACTTATTTGCGATTCGACTGCGGCAGTTGCAGGGCGATGATTCAGGATTGCAGCCGCGACTGGAGCGAGTGGCACAGCAGGGTGTGCCCAACTATTTTGGGGAACAGCGTTTTGGTCACGATGGCGGCAATCTGGAGCTGGCTCAGCGGCTGCTGGTGGACGGCGACAAAATACGCAATCGTCAAAGGCGCGGCCTGACGATGTCGGCGGCCCGATCCTATTTATTCAATCGGGTATTGAGTGAGCGGGTTCGGCGAGGGGATTGGCTCAGCCAACTGCCGGGGGAGGTTGCCATTAATGATGCTCCGTCAGGCCCACTCTGGGGTAGAGGTCGGCTGGCCACCAGCGATGAGTGCCAGCAGCTTGAGTTGGACATTCTGCAGCCGCTGCAAGCCTGGTGCAACGGCTTGGAGCACGTGGGGCTGACCCAGGAGAGGCGGGCGCTGCAGCTAATTCCTGAGGCTCTTCAATGGCAGCGGCAAGCAGAGGATTTGAAGCTGCAATTCTCCTTGCCCCCGGGGACTTATGCCACTGCAGTTCTAAGGGAAATCTGCCAGTTGAAACAGATGTCAGCGCCTGAGGATATGGTATAGTTCTCCGCTTAGCGATATCAGAACAAATAACAGCTTTTATCGGGGGATAGAGGGTGAGCAGCCTGCAGTTACAAGGTATTGGAATGACCTCGCAGCGTACGAGGCAACGGCTGGTGGATCGATTGTCGGAACAGGGCGTCACCAATTTACAAGTGCTGGACGTGATGGGGGATACCCCGCGCCACATCTTTCTCGACGAAGCCCTGTCGCATCGAGCCTACGAAGATACCGCCCTTCCCATTGGCTACGGCCAAACCCTGTCCCAACCCTATATCGTTGCCCGCATGACGGAAGTGTTGCTGGGTGCGGCGGGCAAACTTGAGCGTGTGCTGGAAGTGGGTACCGGCTCCGGTTTTCAGACCAGTGTGTTGGCACAGCTGGTGCCAAAGGTCTATAGCGTTGAGCGCATCAAGCCACTGCAGGATAAAGCTCGCCAGCGCCTGCGGCAGCTGGGTTTGAACAATGTGGAGCTGAAGCACGCGGACGGCGGCTTTGGCTGGCCTGAAAAAGGGCCCTTCGATGGCATTCTCAGTACTGCTGCGCCGCGGGAAGTGCCCGCGGAACTGCTGGCCCAACTGGGACCCAATGGCGTGCTGGTGATTCCGGTGGGTGGCAATACCCAGGAGCTGCGTCTAATCATCCGCGATGGTGACTCTGAAGATTTCGTTACGCAGGTGCTGGAGCCCGTCAAGTTTGTGCCTCTGCTCTCGGGCGTTACCCGCTGATCACCACATAATCAACGGAGGCGCAGTTTGCGCAAGGGAATGAAGCATTATCTGTCGGTCTTCGCACGCGGGGCTGCGATGGGGGCCGCGGACGTGATACCGGGTGTTTCAGGCGGTACCATCGCCTTTATTACCGGTGTATACCATGAGCTGATCGACTCGCTGAGAAGCTGTGATCATCATGCGCTGCGGGTTCTTTGGCAGCGAGGCCCCAAGGCGGCCTGGCAGCACATCAACGGGGCTTTTCTACTGAGCCTGTTCGGCGGCATCCTGCTCAGCATTTTTTCTCTGGCCAAGCTGGTGACCTGGTGTCTGGAGCGGCAACCCATACTGGTGTGGTCGTTTTTCTTTGGCCTCATCGCTGCTGCCTCCGTGCATTTATTGCGACAAATACCCTACTGGAATCCCGCTCGGACGCTGCTGCTGCTGTTGGGAATGGGCATTGCCCTGATGGTGTCGGAGATGCGACCGGCACAATTACCGGATACCTGGTGGATGTTGACGCTGGCGGGCGCCATCGCTATTTGCGCCATGATTCTGCCCGGCATTTCCGGCGGCTTTCTTCTCCTTATGATGGGCATGTATGCCAGGGTGGTTGAAGCGGTATCCCAGTTTCAGTTGTTGCTCCTGGTCCCCTTTGCCTTGGGTTGCGGTCTGGGGCTACTGCTCTTCTCCCATGTGTTGAGCTGGTTGTTGCGCCGCTTTGCCGCGGCCACTATGGCCCTGTTAACGGGCATTCTGGTGGGTTCTTTGAAAATCATCTGGCCCTGGAAGGTGACGGTTGAAACCACCTTGAACCGCCATGGAGAAGTGGTTCCCCTGCGACAGGAAGCCGTTTTACCTGCTCAATATTCTGAATTGGTATCGCAGCCTTCGCAGCTGGTGATGGCACTGATTGTGTGTCTGCTGGGAATGGCTCTAGTATTGGCCCTGGAGTTCTGGGCCAAGCGAGGCGACAGGTGAATCAGATTGTTTTTTTAGATGACTGGCTGGACAGATTTTTCATCAATGCTTGGGATATTGTGCTGAACTGTGCGCAACCTCGGAAACGGGTCAGAATCGAAGCTTTATTTGGTAAATTTGTCTAAGTTTCTTAGACGGTTTTCGCATAACCCCATGTAGTTAATTGTTTAATCGACTATTAACAACTGTAATTTGACCGGATTGAGACGCCAAATTGATGCTGGCTGAGGGCTGTAAGTGCAATAAAAGTGTCATCAACGTGTTCAAGATTTTGAT
Source organism: Pseudomaricurvus alkylphenolicus (assembly GCF_011683955.1). Lineage (GTDB taxonomy): Bacteria > Pseudomonadota > Gammaproteobacteria > Pseudomonadales > Cellvibrionaceae > Pseudomaricurvus > Pseudomaricurvus alkylphenolicus. The sequence continues at coordinate 26,381 of NZ_JAAQPI010000003.1, read as the reverse complement.
CGCGGTGGCGCTGTTGTTGTCTTGCTCCAGTGCATCACAGAGGGCGCCTGTGCAGGACAGGCCTTCTCTTAAAACCAGTAAATTGGGATACCATGTTGTCAGCAAGGGAGAAACTCTGTACTCCATTGCGTGGCGATATGGAATCGACTACAAACTGCTGGCGAGACGTAACGGGATATCCGGGCGTTATACCATTTATCCCGGCCAGAAGATCCAGCTCTATAAGGCTGCCGCGAATCTCCCGAAAGCGGCGCCTAAATCAACAGTAAAATCCACGCCAACCAAGCGTTCAAAAACCACGACAACTCGGGTGGTTAAAACATCGCCACTACCAAAGAACAGCGGAAAGTGGAAGTGGCAGTGGCCGGCCAAAGGTAAGGTTTTAGCCGGTTTCTCCTCACAAAAGAATCTAAACAAGGGAGTTGATATTGACGGTCGTTTGGGAGAATCTGTAGTTGCTGCTGCTCCCGGTGTCGTTGTTTACGCTGGCAGCGGGATTCGCGGCTACGGCAATCTGCTGATCATCAAGCATGACGAGAAGTTCTTGAGTGCTTACGCACACAATAGCCGGCTGCTTGTTAAAGAGAGGGGGGTTGTTAAAGGGGGCCAGAAAATTGCCGAGATAGGTAATAGTGGCACCAACCAAAGCAAGCTGCATTTTGAAATTCGGCGGGAAGGGAAGCCGGTGGATCCTCTGAGGTATCTGCCAAAGCGCTGAAAGGTCTGGGTTCCATTGATGTGGCTGCTGACCACACTTAACAATAATAACCACGTGCAGTGACTACTGCTGCAGAAGGGTAAAAGTGGTCCACTGAGGGTGAAGTTAGGCGCTCCCGGGGTATCGGAGTCGCTTGGACTAACGATAAACCGAAGACTCACGGGGCTAGCGACATGGCAGTACAAACAGAATCAACCTATCAGAAGAGTGAAGTTGTAGCTGCGGTCACGGATTTGGACTTCTGTGACGGCAAAAACGCACCTAAAAAGGCAGCGTCTAAAAAGACGACGCCCGCCAAACCAACCAAACCGCGCGCACGCAAGGGCGCCATCGAACAGAAAGATTCCGACAAGTTCCAGAAGACACTGGACGCCACCCAACTGTATCTCAACGAAATCGGCTTTTCGCCGCTGCTGTCGGCTGAGGAAGAGGTCTACTTCTCCCGCAAGGCGCTGCGGGGCTGTGAGGCATCACGCAAGCGCATGATTGAGAGCAATTTGCGCCTGGTGGTAAAAATCGCCCGCCGCTACGTGAATCGCGGGCTGGCCCTTCTGGATCTGATTGAAGAAGGCAATCTCGGCCTGATCCGCGCGGTGGAAAAATTTGATCCGGAGCGGGGGTTCCGTTTCTCCACCTATGCCACCTGGTGGATCCGGCAGACTATTGAGCGGGCCATCATGAATCAGACCCGCACCATTCGCCTGCCGATTCATGTGGTGAAGGAACTCAATGTTTACCTGCGAGCAGCGCGTGAACTGGCTCAGAAGCTGGATCATGAGCCTACCCCGGAAGATATTGCTGACCTGTTGGAAAAACCCATCGAAGATGTTCAGCGCATGTTGGGGCTTAATGAACGTGTCACCTCCATGGATGTGCCCATCGGCCAGTCTTCCGAGAAAACACTGGTGGACACCATTGCCGATCAGCAGGTCTCCGATCCGGCGTCGTTGCTGCAGGACAGTGATCTCAGTGACAGCATCGACGGCTGGCTCACTGAGTTGACCGAAAAGCAGCGGGAAGTGGTTGCCCGGCGCTTTGGGTTGCGGGGCTACGAGATGAGCACTCTGGAAGAAGTGGGGCGTGAAATCGGCCTGACTCGCGAACGCGTGCGGCAGATCCAGGTGGAGGCGCTAAAGCGCCTGCGGGATATCATGGAGAAACAGGGGCTAAACAGCGAATCTTTGTTTGGCAGCCTTTAGAGGCCGATAACTACAGCGCTGATAATATCTGACCAATAAAAAACCGCGGCTTGCCGCGGTTTTTTATTTCAGGGAGGTGTCCATCATATCCCTATGGGGCTATGACAAGATCACATATCCTTTGATGGGTCAGCAGATTGAGCTCAGCGCTCCAGATACTGCAGCTTGTTCTCGACGCCATCCCATTCTTCGGCATCGGCCGGAGCGTCTTTTTTCTCAGTAATGTTGGGCCAGACTTCAGCCAGCTCCGCATTCAGCTCCAGATACACTTCCTGACCGGCAGGCAGTTCATCTTCTGAGAAGATGGCGTCCACGGGGCACTCTGGCTCACACAGGGCGCAGTCGATACATTCGTCTGGGTGGATAACCAGGAAATTGGGGCCTTCGTAAAAGCAATCTACCGGGCACACTTCAACGCAGTCGGTGTGCTTACATTTGACGCAGTTATCCGCAACCACAAAAGTCATGGTCAAAACTCCACTTTTCTAAATTGTCTATCTTGGATTGAAATCGTTCTCCGGGCAGGGTGCTATGCCCTGCCCCAGGCTAATGGCGGAGGATTGTACCAGCTTGCTCTAATCGGCGGGAGACTTAATATCTGATTATCCTTAACGATTTTCCCGTTAACCGGTCAATTTTCCGCCAATGTCTGTTTGAGTGCGTAAAGCTGCTCAAGTGCCTGGCGTGGCGTCAGGTTATCCGGGTCCAGGTCCTCTAGTTGCTCAAGCGCAGGATGGGGTTCTCCCGAGCCAAACATATCCCCCTGAAAAGGGTTGGCAGGGCTGGGGCTATGCACCGGCGTTGGCTCAGGAGTGTAGCCAGGAGTCGATTCTTCAGTGGCTGGGGGCGATGGCGGCGTCAAGTTCGATGCGGTTGCCACTTCCGTTTGTGATTGTTCCTCGAGATGCTGCAGCTGTTGCTGGGCGAGCGCCACCACTGGCGCTGGAATTCCCGCCAGTTTTGCCACCTGGAGGCCATAACTCTTACTGGCCGGCCCCTCCTGGATATTATGTAGAAAGACAATGTTGTCGTTGTGCTCAGTGGCGTCCAGGTGCACATTGGCAACATTGTTGTGGGTCTGAGGCAGTTCTGTCAGCTCGAAGTAGTGAGTGGCGAACAGGGTAAATGCCTTGACTTGCTCGGCCAGCTGCACCGCGCAGGCCCAGGCCAGGGACAGGCCGTCAAAGGTACTGGTACCACGGCCGATTTCGTCCATCAAGACCAGGCTGCGGTCACTGGCATTGTTAAGAATATTAGCAGTCTCGGTCATTTCCACCATAAAGGTGGATCGTCCGCCAGCCAGGTCATCTGAGGAACCGATACGGGTGAAAATACGGTCCACCATGCCAATGGTGGCGCTCTCGGCGGGAATATAGCTGCCGATATGGGCCAGTAGTGTGATCAGGGCCGTCTGGCGCATATAAGTTGATTTACCGCCCATGTTTGGGCCGGTCACGATCAGCATCTGGCGTGTTTGGCTCAGATCGAGATCGTTAGGCACAAAGGGGTGATCGGAAACCTTCTCCACCACGGGATGGCGCCCGGCACTGTAGCGGATGCCCGGCTCCTGTGTCAGCGAGGGGCGGGTAAAGTTCAGGGCGTCGGCACGTTCCGTCAGGGTGGTCAGTACATCCAGTTCTGAGACGGCGCCTGCGGCATCCTGGAGGCGCAACAGCTGCTGGTTGAGCTGCTCAACGATATCGTCATAGAGCGCCTTTTCGCGCGCCAGAGCGCGGCTCTTTGCAGACAGGGCCTTGTCTTCAAACTCTTTCAGTTCCGGCGTTATAAAGCGTTCAGCGTTCTTGAGTGTCTGGCGGCGGATATATTCTGTGGGGGCCTGTTCAGATTGGGCGCGGCTGATCTCAATATAATAACCATGAACCCGGTTGTAGCCGACTTTTAGCGTGCTGATGCCGGTCTTCTCCCGTTCGCGGGTTTCCAGATCCACCAGAAACTGACCGGCATTGGTGCTGATATTGCGCAGCTCGTCCAGCTCGCTGTCGTACCCCTCGGCGATCACACCACCATCGCGGATGACGACTGGAGGGTTCTCGACAATTGCCCGGCACAGAAGGTCTTCCAATTCCGGGAAGGTGCCGACAGTTTTTGCGAGCTCGGCGAGATGAAGTGCAGAGGTTTGCGCCAACAGGCTCTGTAATTCGGGATAAGTGGCCAGGGAGCTATAAAGGCGAGATAAGTCCCTTGGGCGGGCGGATCTCAGGGCTACACGGCCAAGAATCCGCTCCAGATCCCCCACTCGCTTAAGGCTTTGGTGCAGGGGTTCGAATTGATAATTTTCCAGCAGGTTGGCAATTGCATCCTGGCGGGCGCTCAGGGTGTGCAAATCACGCAGGGGGCGGTTCAGCCAGCGGCGCAGCAGACGCCCGCCCATGGCCGTCGCAGAAGTATTCAGCACATCAAACAGCGTGTTTTCATCGCTGCCATTGAGATTGATATCCAACTCCAGGTTACGTCGGGTGCTGGCGTCCATCGCCACCGCCTCGTCCCGGTTTTCGCTGCTGATGGAATTGACGTGGGGCAGGGCGGTGCGCTGGGTTTCCTGGGCGTAGGACAGCAGGCAGCCCGCAGCAGCCAAAGCGACGGTCATATGGTCACAGCCGAAGCCGGCCAGATCCTGGGTGCCAAACTGCTGGGTCAGCAGTCGCTGCGCGGTTTCCAGTTCAAACTCCCAGGGCGCACGGCGGCGCAGGCCCGGGCGATTTTCCAGAATCCCGGTGGCCATCAAATCCTCGGGTACCAGCAGCTCCGCCGGATTCAGCCGCTGCAACTCTCCCAGCACGGCATCCAGGCCCTGTACCTCCAAAACCTGAAAACGACCGGAGCCGATGTCCATGGTGGCAATACCAAAGGTGTCCTCCACCACATGCAGCGCCACCAGCAGATTATCCCGGCTTTCATCCAATAGTGACTCATCGCTGACCGTGCCGGGTGTGACAATACGCACCACCTTGCGCTCCACCGGACCCTTGCTGGTGGCAGGGTCGCCAATCTGCTCACAGATCGCTACCGACACACCCTTGCGGACCAATTTCGCCAGATAGCCATCGGCGGCATGGAAGGGGATGCCGGCCATGGGGATGGGTTCGCCGCCGGACTTGCCGCGGGCGGTGAGGGTTACATCCAGCAGTTCAGAGGCGCGTTTGGCGTCGTCGTAGAACAGCTCATAGAAGTCCCCCATGCGGTAGAACACCAGCTCGTGGGGGTGTTCCGCCTTGATCTTCAGGTACTGCTGCATCATGGGGGTATGGGTGGTGTTGGAAGCGCTGGATTTGGTGGTGTTTTTGGTCATGCTTGCAGTATTAATTTGATAGAAAACAGAGTGTTATGAGTATTTCTGTCGGCTGCCCACTATTTGGCGATAAGTTGATCGCCGATAAGTCGGTTGGGCGTCAAAATCCAAGCCGGAGAGGATACCAAAAGGGCTGATAAACCACTATCAGAACTGCTCGATTTGAGGCATTGGCAAATGGTCAACTGGCCGGTTGGGCGACTGAGGGCACCAATATTGTGTTGAAATTGAGACTGTATTTCGACTTCAGACGACTTCTGCTGTTTCGTCCTGCTGGCGTTTCAAGCCGGAGACAGCCTTAGTCAGCAGGTGAGGGAGCAGCAAGCGCAGTGGCATTCTCATCCAGTGCCCCCTGAGGTACATCAGAAGGTGCGCAGTTCTATTGTTCAGCTGCTTGTTAAGATCCAAAGGCTCAGACAGGACGCTGATAAACAGCCAATCCATAACGCCTAACATGGGTTTATTTGGCGCGTATTGGGCCAGCCTTTTCGCGAACTGTGCTGGAGGGGATGCTCCGAAAATCTTTTGCAGATACCTAATGGCGTAGAAAAGCAGTCGTTGAACCCCCAATTCCAACGCCCGGTCGATAAGTTGATCCCAGAAAAGCGCATTCTCCGCCCCGTGGTGTTGGATCAGCAAATGGATATCCGACAAATCTCTAATGCCCTTGTCGAACTCACTTTCCAGGAGCAGATGAACAATGCTGTGCAGAATACGGTCAGTTGGTTGCAGAACCCGTTGGGAGTTATCTATACCCTCGCTTAACTTGTCGGCATCCAGACTGATGCGGGAGGTCAGAGGCAACAGATTGTGGTGAACATCCAGTGTCGTCCCTCTGCCTCTATGAACCAAGGGTGGGATTTCATGCATCCAGCGCCGGTAATACTGTTGGTCGTATTCGTTCATGTCTCCCGGTTGCCAGCCGTTTATTTTTAGCAGATGCTCTGCGGCGGGCAGATCCTTCTTATGCACGAAAATGTCGACGTCTGAGTATAATCTGCCATCGGCCACCTCTTTATCTGCCAGCTGATAGGCTGCCCCTTTTAAGAAGGTGGGAACCAGGCCCCCTATCTTCAGGGCTTGGTTGATCTTACCAATTTCTATTTCCACATCCTGTGCGTGGGCACTGGCCATGACCCTGGCGGAATGAAAATGCCAGGCAATGGCTGCGGGAATCTGATCCAGGAGTTCGTTGTTGTCGAAAATGGCATGCAGGCGCCCCATGAGTTTGCACTGGTAAGCTTGTGCCATCAGAAGATTCCATGCTTCCGTATCGAGTCCCCGAATCAGTTCCGGGTTCCTGATCACGCCAATCAACAGCGAGAGTGTTTCCATCACTGCATAAACTCGTCTATTACGGCAACGGCCTGTTCTAAATTGCCGTCGTACCTGAAGTTGTAACCTTCGGCAAAATCCAAATGTTTGCCAATCGCTTTGAAGCCGGTTTCTCCCAGAATTGAATAGTTAAACGACTGGTTGGCCAACTCCAAAAAAGTGCGCCCCTTAGTGACGGCTTCAAGCTCAAAGGATGTAAAGGATTGGTCAAAAGTCGGAAATATCACCAGGCCTGGTTCCGCACAGGTCCGAAACTGTGTATAGCTTCCTTCGGGTGGCGCCATTAAGCAAACGGTACCTTTAATGGTGTCACTGACCACGGAAGAAAAATAACCGCTAGGATTGATTTCCTTAACGATATCGATTGATCGGTTCTTGAGACTTACCGGCCTCGGGTTGGGCAGGATGCGCCCGGTATCCGGATCGATCAGAGTGAGTTCATCGGAAAGCAGTCGGAATCCGCCCTGGGTGACAAGTGCCGCGCAAAGGGTACTCTTCCCGGAGCCGGGCTGACCGGGGAGTACTAGAGATTTTCCATATTTCTCGACAACGGCCGCATGGATGATCAGGCACTGATGAAAGTGTGTGCTGACGCACCAGTTTAACCCCCATTCCATCAGTGGCAGGCACTGGTCGACAGGAAGGGGAGCAAAGGGCTGCAGGCCATTAAAACTGAAGTTTACCTGGGGGCGGTAGTAGCGGCGAAGCCCGGACGAGGGGTTTAGTTCGACGTTGAAGTCTACGTACCCCGATTCGACCAACTCAGATTGACCATAAAGGTTAATAATTTCGTTGGCCAAAGGCTCAATTGAGCTGCGGATACAGGTAGTGAATCTCCCGGTTCGCAGTGTCAGTCCGCGTTGCGAGAGCCTGTCCCGCAATTTCCCGGGTTCAGCGTCTTCCAATCTCATTGGCTAAGGGCAACCAATTCGGCTCTGATCAGTGTATTGAGATCGTCGGCAACCTGATCCATGCTGATATCGAACTGTTCCATGGTGGTCTCTGCCAGAATTGAAAAACCCAGTGTGGCTGGAAAGGCCTGCCTGAGATAGTCCAAATAAACTTTGAAGTGGCCCGGCAGTAATAAGGTTTTCTTAGAGGCAGATACAAACACGACCAACTCATCGTTGGCCGTGTATTCAAGGTATTCTGTATGTTTCAAACAGTAAAGTTGGCTGCTAGTCATTCCATTGTTATGGGAGTCCATCCTGCCAGGCCTGGCTTCCGGAGCCGTTTGCAAGGCTCAAGAAGAAGGCAGCATAATCCGCAGATGACATGCCCTCCGAACTAGCGATAACCACGCCGCCGCGCTCGTATACAAACGTAGTATTCGCTGGTTGTGGTGTCGGGTCTTGAAAAGTCAGCTCATACAACAGATACAGCCCTATCACATCCTCGGGTGACACATAATTGATCATCCAGGGGTCCGGATTGCCACCGCCGCCACCATTTTGAATGAACAGGGCATTGAGCAGGGCCGCCGCGGCGTGTTTTGTAATGTCCTTAAGGCTGCCTTGACCGGGAAGTATGCCCTCTAATATCTGTTGAAAGGTCTGGGCGAACATGCTGTCGTAATCATAGGCCGCAGCGTCCGGGACGCCATCGACAACCCGACGAATCACTCCGCCACTAAAATTTGGACCCGACGTTGTAAACTCGCTGTTGAACGGTGTGGTTCGAGCAATTCCGGCAAGCGCCCAGGCCTGGTCGGTGATCTGGCCGACATTCTGTGTCCAGTTGCCTGGACTCCAGCCGTCACAAAGACCCGGGTCATAGGTAGTCAAAGAGGTGCCAACGCGAGCCGACATAAACCCGGAAATAGAGCAACTTGCTGCCATCGCAGGGCGATTTGCGAGTATGAGAAGGCCCGGAGCAACCACTCCCGCCTTTTTAATCAGCTTCCTGCGACTCTCGTTTTTGCTGGAGTCCACTGGCACTGATGCAGATTCCTCTACAGGTTTTTTACTTTCCATAATTCACTCACATCGATCGCAATTCTGTCAGTTTTATTTACAGGCCAGCATGTTGGGCTGCTGGAATATACTCACGCCGATCGTGTTGCTGTCAGCTAAATTTACAATCTGCCAGAATTCTTCACTGTTTGATCATTGGTAAGCAAACTGCGGGCCACCAGGCTTGGACTGATGCCGGTCATTTGCGTCCAAGGGTGATTTTCTCTGGCAAAAATCCTTGTAAAACAATTGCTTAGGTTTTTATGGTCGGGCTGCCTCCGAAGCCATTAAAACCAGCTGCATCCAATAGTAACGACATAATTTGCAAACACAAGTTCGGATTGTTCAAATTTTCCCAAAGGAGTGTGAAATATCTTTGAATCTGCTTGTTGAAATTGATGTCAGGTTGCCGGTGTCGCCTTATTCTACTTTGTACCGACTGTTATTCTATCGTTCTAATCACATTTACGCATATGTGGCCGGAGTTTGAGAAGTTCCTGATCTAATTTGTCGACGCTGACCCGGGTTGAGCCAATGAGCTGTCCGGTGGTGTGTATTTGGCTAATAAAATGACAAGGGCTCGGTGCTGGAACGGCGACAAATTTATGGGCAGTCGATAGCCCCGATTCAATCAAATTTCTGAGAGGCTGAGTCTACTGGGTCCTGATGAACTTTGGCATAATTGCTCCCGCTTTCATCAAGGACTCGGGCATTCCAATGACTGTAAATCACAGCGACACCAGCAGTGAAGAGGCGTACCAACAGAGCTGTGAGGCGCTGTCAAAATCTCTGGGTAGAGAACTGCTACAGCAGGGACTGGTCCTGGGCACGGCGGAGTCTTGCACCGGTGGCATGATCGCTGCGGCCATTACCGATACCGCCGGCAGTTCCGCCTGGTTTGAGGAGGGGCTGGTGACCTACGCCAACCAAAGCAAGCAGCGCCTTCTGGGAGTGGATGAGGCTGTTCTGGATCAGCACGGGGCGGTGAGTCGGCCCGTAGTAGAGGCGATGGTTGCCGGAGTCCTGGCACGGGGCGCTGATGTTGCGGTTGCCACCAGTGGCATTGCCGGCCCCGATGGTGGCAGTGCCGATAAGCCGGTCGGAACGGTCTGGCTCGCCTGGGGAACGGCTCAGGGCACTCACAGCCAGTGCGAAGTCTTTGCCGGCAACCGGCGCCAGGTGCGCGAACAAGCGGTGTTATTCGCCCTGAACGGTCTTATGGAGCAGCTGCAGGCGGCAGGCTGAGACCGATGCGCAAGCTGCAGCAAAAAGGCTGTATAAAAAAATAGTACTGTTTGGTTGTACAGTAGATTCGATTGTGTTTCAATGCACCCAGTTGAGTTTACCAGCCAACAGTGGTCAATAACTGAATAACTAAGAGCCGGCTAGCGTGTCGGTTTGAGAATCTATAAAGAGGTGGGTCATGGACCAGAATAAGGAAAAAGCATTACAGGCCGCCCTCGGCCAAATTGAGCGCCAATTTGGTAAAGGCACTGTTATGCGCATGGGCGACAAAGAGCGTGAGCGCATTCCCGCCATCTCCACCGGCTCCCTGGGCCTCGATGTGGCTCTGGGTATTGGCGGCCTCCCCAAGGGGCGGATTGTAGAGATTTACGGTCCGGAATCTTCTGGTAAAACCACACTGACCCTGCAGGCGATTGCCGAGGCCCAGAAAGCCGGCGGCACCTGTGCCTTTATCGACGCTGAACACGCCCTGGACCCCATCTACGCTGAAAAGCTCGGTGTTAATGTTGATGACCTGATTGTGTCTCAGCCGGACACCGGTGAGCAGGCGCTGGAAGTGGCGGATATGCTGGTGCGTTCCGGAGCCATTGATGTGCTGGTAGTGGACTCCGTCGCAGCCCTGACCCCCAAGGCTGAAATTGAAGGTGAAATGGGTGATCACCACGTGGGGCTGCAGGCACGTTTGATGTCCCAGGCTCTGCGTAAAATCACCGGTAACATCAAGAGCGCCAACTGCCTGGCCATCTTTATTAACCAGATTCGTATGAAGATCGGCGTTATGTTTGGTAACCCGGAAACCACCACCGGTGGTAACGCTCTTAAGTTCTATTCTTCGGTTCGTCTCGATATCCGTCGTATTGGTGCGGTCAAGGATGGCGATGAAGTGATTGGTTCTGAAACCCGGGTGAAAGTGGTCAAAAACAAAGTCGCGCCTCCATTTACACAAACCGAATTTCAAATTCTCTACGGCCAAGGCATTAACCGCCTGGGCGAAGTGATCGATTTTGGCGTTAAGCTTGGCCTGGTGGACAAAGCCGGCGCCTGGTACAGCTATCAGGGCACCAAAATTGGCCAGGGTAAAAACAACGTTGTGAAATATCTGCAGGAAAATACCGAAGTTGCCGAAACCATTGAGGCACAGATCCGTGCGGAATTGCTACCCGAGTCTAACGGGGCGGAAGAGGAAAGCGCTGCAGAAGCTGAGGCCTGATCGAGGTTAAGCTCTCTTGTCCAAGGTGACCAACCCGCCGCTGAATCTCGACGAGCTTGGTCTGGTCACTGCGCGATCGCTATTAAAAGGGGAGGTTGCTGCTTCCCCTTCACTCTCCCCCCAGCTCAACTCCATCAGTTCTCAATCAGACGAGTCAGAGTCAGACTCCTCCGATGACACTCTCAGATCAATCCGCTGGTCTGCAATGGGGTTGTTGGCCAGGAGGGAACACGCCTATCGGGAGTTGCGGCAAAAACTACTCAAACGCTACCCTGATGACTCAACGCTTGTGGACGTAGTTCTTGATCAGTTGCAGGCAGAGAATCTGCAGAGCGATGCGAGATTCGCAGAGGCCTATGTTGCCATGCGTAAACGCAAGGGGTTTGGTCCTCAACGCATCATTCAAGAGTTGCGGGACAAAGGGGTCAATGGTGAGTTGGCCAACGCCGAGGTGTTCGGCGAGCAAAACGACTGGGCAGAAGCGGCTTTTGCCAGCTGGAGTCGAAAATTCACCCGCGCTGCCCAAGGAAACACGCAGCGGGATCTCAAAGAAAAAGCCAAACAGCTGCGCTTTCTACAGTATCGTGGTTTTAGCCAGGACGACTACCAGCACTTTATATAGCATCATCGTCGTCGAGAAAATTCTCAATGGCGCCCTGTAGCGAAGAGCGTAGTTTCTCCCGGTTCAGCAGCTTGCGTTGCACTGCCTCAGGTAATTCTGTAAACAGAATCAGGTTTTTGGCGATCAGCAGATTTACCAAATCTTCAGTCACCCGAGCAATGTCTCTATCCGAGCTGGCCAGTGCCTTTTCGGGGCTATCCTCTTTTTTTTCGTTTAGAAACTCAACAATATCTTCGTGAGCCGAGTCCAGGTGCTCCTCCAGACCCAAGGCAGGTTCTTTAAGCAGCGCCGTGATCTGACCTTGCCGGTTTCGAATGACGTAAGGCATGATATTTGTGAGCTCCCTCTGGATGGGTTTGATCAGATGGCCCTCAAACTGCTTCTGCATTGAACAGGCACTGCTATTTCGCTGGCAAGGGTTTACAATGCGGGCCACGTTCATTATTTAGTAATGCCAATGACTTCTCAAGGCCGACCCCAGATGATCGACGACGCTCAGGTGAGTTCAGGCGTATTTGACCCCCTGTTGACCTGTCTGTTGCAGCTTTCAAAGCTGGAACATCGACCCTGTTCGGCGGCTGCCGTCACCGCTGGATTGCCGCTGGTAAACGAGAAGCTGACCCCCGAGCTGTTTGTGAGGGCGGCGGACCGGGCAGGGTTCAAGGCGCAAATTCTTGAACGGGACCTCTCCGATATACAGCCGCTGGTCCTACCCGCTGTTTTGTTGTTGAGTAATGATTCTGCTGTTGTTTTGGTAGAGATCAATCAAACTGCCCAAGAGGCGGTATTGCTGGATCTGGAAACCGACGGCGAGCAAAAGCTGAAGTTGGATGAATTGGCGGCCCTCTATAGTGGGTACTGCATCTTTGCCCGTCCGGCCTATCGTTTTGATAAGCGTACTCAACACGTCCAACGCAAGAGAGAGGGGCACTGGTTCTGGAGCGTAATGGCGGGCTCCTGGCGTATCTATCGGGACGTACTCCTGGCGTCATTGCTGATCAATCTGTTTGCACTGGCCAATCCCCTGTTTGTCATGAACGTCTATGACCGGGTGGTTCCCAATGACGCGTTGGAAACACTCTGGGTTCTGGCCATCGGTGTCATGATCGTTTACGGCTTTGATCTGGTGCTGAAAACCCTGCGTACCTATTTTTTGGAAGTGGCCGGTAAAAAGTCCGACGTGCTGCTTTCCAGCTATATTTTCGAAAAAGTGCTGGGTGCCCGGCTGGCCGACAGGGCGGAATCTGTCGGTGCCTTTGCCAGCCAGCTCAGAGAATTCGATACCGTACGCAACTTTATCACCTCATCGACGGTAACCGCATTTGTGGATCTTCCGTTTGTTCTGTTGTTCCTGGTGGTGATTGCCTATGTGGGCGGCCCGGTTGTGTTTGCGCCACTGGCGGCGATTCCCATTATTATCGGCTACGCCCTCTACCTGCAGCGGCCGTTGCGCCAGGCTGTGGAGCAAACCTATCAGGCGGGTGCCCAGAAAAATGCAGCCTTGATTGAAACCTTGTCTGGCCTGGAGACGGTCAAAATCCTCGGGGCGGAAGGGCGCATACAGAGCCAGTGGGAGGCATCGGTAGGCCACTTGTCCCAGTGGGGCCAGAAAATGCGGCTGTTGTCGAGCAGCTCGACCAGTGTCGCCGCGGCCGTTCAGCAGTTTACCTCGGTTGCGGTGGTGGTCATCGGTGTCTATTTGATCGCCGATCGGGAGCTGACGATGGGGGCTTTGATTGCGACGGTGATGCTGACCTCCCGTGCCCTCAGCCCTATGGGGCAGGTAGCAGGATTGTTGGTTAATTATCATCAAACCGTGACCGCCTACACCGGCCTGCAGCAGATTATGGAGAAGCAACAGGAACGTCCCGAGGACAAGCAGTTTGTCCAGCGACCGGTGCTGCAGGGAAGTCTGCGTTTTGATCAGGTGAGCTTTGCCTACCCCGGCGAAGAGCAGGAATCCTTGAGCAATGTGTCTTTTACCATTAATCCCGGCGAGCGGGTGGGCATTATCGGGCGCATCGGCTCCGGTAAAAGTACTCTGCAAAAATTGATGTTGGGCCTGTACCAGGCGCAATCCGGAGCCGTTTTGGTTGACGGCGTTGACATCAAGCAGATTGACCCCGCGGATCTTCGCAGCAATATCGGCTGTGTCCCTCAGGACGCCGTGCTGTTTTATGGCTCTGTCAAAGACAATATTGTCTACGGCGCCCCCCATGTGGAGGACGCTGAGATTCTGCGAGCTGCCGATATTGCCGGTGTCACTGAATTTGTGAACAGCCATCCGGCGGGTTTTAACCGCTCCGTCGGGGAGCGGGGTAGGGCCTTGTCCGGCGGGCAGCGCCAGAGCATTGCGGTTGCCAGGGCTGTGTTAACCGATCCACCCATTTATCTGTTGGATGAGCCAACCACCGGTATGGATCACAGCACCGAAGCTCGCCTGAAGGATAAATTTGAGAAGGCCTCTGCGGGTAAAACACTGGTGCTCGTTACCCACAAGACCGGACTCTTGTCCCTGGTGGATCGGGTCATTGTGTTGGATCGCGGTAAATTGATCGCCGATGGTCCCAAGGAATCCGTTGTGGAAGCCCTCAGAAAAGGACAGCTCCGTGTTGCACAACCTTAAGGACGCCCTGCGCCGCGAGATTCAGGGCAAACCTCTGTGGAAGCAGTGGTTTGAACAGGATACCCAGGGAGACCCGCGCGACATTGACTACATGTCCTCAGCGGCGGGTGCGGTGCTGGAGCAGTCCCCCCGTGGCGGGCAGCAATTACTGTGGGCCATCGCCCTGTTTTTTGTGGTGATGCTGATTTGGGCGGCCTTGGCGGATGTGGATGAGTTTACACGTGGCGATGGCAAGGTGATTCCTTCCAGCCATGTGCAGGTGGTTCAGAATCTTGAGGGCGGCATTCTGGCTGAATTGCATGTGCAGGAAGGTCAAAGGGTAGAACCCAACCAGGCGTTGCTGCGTATTGACGATACCCGTTTTTCTTCATCCTTGCGTGAGGCCGACGTGACCCTTGCGCAGCTTAAGGCAAAGGTGGCTAGGCTGGATGCCGAGGCAGAGGGCGAGCCCTTTGATATCAGTGCGCTCTCGGATCTGGAGGCCTCGGTGCTTGATGAAGAGCAAGCTGTGTTTGACTCCCGCCGCCGGGAGCTCAACAGCCGCAACCAGGTACTGCACCAGCAGGTTCAGCAAAAGCGTCAGGAGTTGTCTGAGCTGGAGGCCAAGCGAAACCAGCTCGCACGCAGTCTGAAGCTGTTAAAAAGCGAGTTGAATATGACTCGCCCTCTGGCCGATGAGGGGGCCATCTCTCGTGTAGAATTGCTGCGATTGGAACGGCAGGTCAATGATCTGGAAGGCGAGCTCCAGGGGGCCAAACTGGCTCTGCCGAGAGCCGAGTCGAGTCTGGAGGAGGCCCGCCAGAAACTCAATAACGCAGAGCTTGCCTTTCAGGCTGAAGCGCGCCGGGAAAAAAGTGAGGCGGCGGCGGAGCTGTCGCGGCTGGTGGAGACCAGCGATGCACTGGAAGACCGGGTGCAACGTACCCTGGTGCGCTCGCCGGTGGCGGGCACGGTCAAGCAGCTGCTGGTCAAAACAATCGGCGGTGTGATTCAGCCGGGTATGGATATTGTCGAGATTGTCCCCACAGAAGATAAGTTACTGGTGGAGGCAAGGGTCCGTCCTGCGGATATCGCCTTTTTACACCCCGGCCAAAAGGCCATGGTTAAATTCTCGGCCTATGATTTCTCCATTCATGGTGGCTTGGACGGCGAGGTGGTCCATATCAGCCCGGACACTATTGTCGATGAGAGCGATGAGAGCTTTTATCTGGTGCGGGTGGAAACCGATCGAAACTTTCTGGGCAGTGAGAGCCAGGCACTGCCGATCATTGCGGGCATGACCGCCAGTGTAGACATTCTGACGGGCAAAAAATCTGTACTGGATTATCTGTTAAAGCCCATACTCAAGACCAAGCAGTTGGCGCTGCGAGAGCGATAGCCGTGAGTTGGCTGCTTTCTTGCGCCTGCTTGTTTATACTCGAGTTCGATATACCGTCACTGGCTACCTTCAACAGAAATAATAAATGTGAAGGTATCGCCGACAGGGCGGGTGGGGGCACTCAGCGAGTTGTAAAAACACGTAAAATCCGATTTTTCACGATCTGAGTGAAATGGCATAAAAATCATCTTTATATTCCTAAATGTGATTAGGGTAGCCTTTTTTAACCGCTGTTTGGCGTTATAATCATCATAGTTTAATATTTGAACCCTGTGGATTAGATGTTATCTGGTTGATTTGTATCGCTTTTGGTGGATATTTGGCCCCTATATAGGATTTCATGCTAAGGCGAAGCTTTTGTTAGTTACTTTCTTAACGTTACAATCCGCTGTTAAAGAGATTGTTACGAAGAAAGTTTCGGTTTTGCTTTAGGGATTTGGGAGAAATCCAACGTTATGAGATTGATGGGGATCATCGGAGCGGCAGCGTGTGGTGCGCTGCTGGCCATGGGGGCTCATGGCTTAACGCTGAAGGAGGCGGTAAGGCATACCCTGGAAACCAATCCTGAAGTCCAGGCAGCGCGCAATGAGGTACGTTCAAGGGGGCAGGAAATCCGCCAGGCGAAGGCCGGCTATCTTCCCACTGTCGATCTGGCTGCAGGAATCGGTCGAGAGACCATTGAAGCGCCCGCGACCGGCAATGAAGAGGTGGACCTGACTCGTCAGGAGGCGTCGATTGCAGCCCGCCAGATGGTTTTCGATGGTTTTGCCACCAGCGAAGAGATCAAGCGGCAAAAGGCGAGGACAGACAGCTCCGCCTATAAGCTGCAGGAAATAGAAGAGCGAACGGCGCTGCGAACCGCTGAGCTCTATCTCAACCTGCTGCGCCGCAATCAGCTGCTGGACCTGGCTCGCGAGACGCTATATGCACACCAGAATATCCATGACCAGATGGTGCTGCGGAACAAATCCGGAGTTGGCAGCAAGGCGGACCTGGACCAGATCTCCGCGCGATTGGCACTGGCACAGAGCAACTTGATCAGTGCCCAGACCAATCTGATGGACGCGAGAACCAATTTTTACCGTATCACCGGTGTTGATGTGCAGCTGGACGACTTGCACATGCCGACCATGCGGCAATCGCTTCCACCCAGTGTAGAAGCGGCCCAGGCATTGGCTCTGGAGAATCATCCAACGCTGCTGTCAGCGGGAGCCGATATAGACTCGGCCCATGCCCAGTACAAGGCGAGCGAAAGTGCGTTTTGGCCTCGCCTGCAACTGGAAGCCGACAAACGTTGGGATGAAGACATCGGTGGGATCGAAGGTGATAACGAAGACCTGATTGTCGCTTTGCGGATGACCTACAACCTTTACAACGGTGGTGCGGACCAGGCCCGTCGCAAACAGACGGCCTATTTGTTGGAAGAGGCGAAAGACATTCGTGGCAACACCCAGCGCCAGGTGGTGGAAAGTCTGCGACTGTCCTGGAGTGCCTTTAAAGCGATTGAGGCGCAGATGAAATATCTGGAAATGCACGTTAGGGCGGCCACAGATACCAAAGCGGCCTATTTAAAACAGTTCAACATCGGTCGACGAACCCTGTTGGACTTGCTGAATACGGAGAATGAGTTGGTGGATTCCAAGCGGACGTTGATTAACGCCACCTACGACCGGCTGTTTTCTCAATACAGAATTTACAACTCGATGGGCAAGCTGCTTTTCGAGTTTCGGGATTTAAGCTCTGAATCTTAGAGCCAATGCCGCCTACGGGCGGCTTTTGTGTTTATAGGGACTTTCACTTAGGTGTTGTTAATATGGCAGATGACGTAAAACTCAATCAGCAATTCGTTGATGGTCAAAAAGCTGTCGCCCAGAATGAGGGCAGTTCCAACGTGGTCGGACTGATCGTTTCGTCTCAGGGAGAGGCGGTGTCCAAGACCGGGGAAGGAGCGCGCACGCTGGCGGTTGGCGACCATTTGCGAGAAAACGACATCCTCCAGACTGGCTCCGCCAGTGTGGTTGTGCTCAAACTCACCAATGGCAAAGTGATTTCCCTCGGCCAGGATCAGCAATTGACCCTGGACCAACAGCTTTTCCAGCTGCTCGAAGATATTCAGCAAAGCACACAGCCTGACCAACCAGAAGAGATCATCGATTTTGATAAAATTGCCGAGGCCCTGGAGGCCGGCGGTGATCTTAACGAATTGCTGCCAGCGCCTGCTGCCGGTGAGGGCGGTGGTGCCGAGGGTGGTGCCGGTACTCCCGGAATCCGTATTGAGTTGACGGCGGATAGGGTGACGCCTACCAGTGGATTTGAAACCGACGGTCTGGCAGCCAGCACTGAAACCACCGACGACTTCAGTGGCAGCAGTGTGCCCGCGGTGGGGCTAACGGGTACCACTGAAATTCTGGAAGGTGAAAGCGGCCTGTTTCAGTTGAACCTGAATTTCGGCGTCGACGCAGAAGTTACTGTTTATTTTTCATACAGTGGTGTGGCTCAGGATGGCACCGATTTCGCTGGCGTCTCCAGCGTAACACTACCGGCCGGCCTCGATACGGCGCAGTTCCCTATCAACTCCATCGATAACGTCTATCTTGACGAATCCCGCGGTTTTACCATCACCATTGAAGCTGTTGAGCGCGGCGATGGCGGCGCCATTTTGATCGACAGCAACGCTCGCTTCGTCGATGTCACCATCATTGATGATGCAGGCAATGAAGAAGACGATACCGCGACTCTCACCCTGACTGGACAGGACGAAGTGGTGGAAGGGGAAGCCGCGAGCTATACCCTGAGTCTTGACCATCCGGCAGGCGAAGATCTCACAATTGAAATCGTGACCGGATTTATTACCGCTGCCGATGGTGATCTGATCCCGGTTAACGAAACCCTGATCATTCCCGCTGGAGAAACCAGCATCTCGTTTACCGTCCAGACACTGGACAACGCCTACGATAATGACGCCAGGCAGTTTGATATCAGCATTGCCGCTACCGGCATCGGTGGTTTCGAAAATCTGGTCATTGATAACGGCACGGTGGCAACCACCATCGTCGATCAGGTTGGCAGTGATGCCGAACCCGGACCGGAAGATACTGCCATCATTACCCTGAGTGGCGTCGAATCCGTGGTTGAAGGGGAAGCCGCTACCTACACCCTAAGCGCAGATCCTGTGCCCGGCGAAGATCTGACCGTTGATGTCGTCGTCGCACACGTTAGCACAGACGATGATGATCTTGTGCCTGTTGTACAGCAAGTGGTGCTGCCCGCAGGCCAGGCCAGCATCACCTTTGTGGTTAATACCAGTGATGATGCCTACGCCGATAGTGGTGAAACCTTTACGGTTGCCTTAACCGGTGACTCCATTGGCGGTGGCTACGAAGCCATCGAACTGAACACAGACCCGGTGACGACCACCATTCTCGATCAGACCGGAAGCGATGCCGAACCGGGTCCGGAAGACACCGCGACGGTGACGCTCAGCGGCGATGCGGAAGTGGTCGAGGGCGAAAACGCCACCTATACCATCAGCGTTGATCTGCCCACAGCAACGGACCTTACCGTAGGGGTTACCACCGGATTTATCAGCAGTGACGAGGGCGATTTAGTCCCTGTTAACCAGAGCTTTGTGATTCCAGCCGGGGAGACTTCGGTCAGCTTTGAGGTCGAGACACTGGATAACGCCTACGCCGATTCCGGCCGTGAATTCAATGTCACTCTGGCAAACACCAGCGGTGGTGGTTTTGAAAACGTCGTTGTGGACAACGATGTTATCACCACGACGATTGTGGACCAGGTAGGCAGTGATGCCGAACCCGGTGCCGAAGATACGGCAACCATCAGTCTCACCGGAGACGCAACAGTGGTTGAAGGGGAAACGGCCAGCTACACCCTTAGCGTTGATCTGGCCCCCGTCACCGATCTGCTTTTGGATGTGGTCACCGGCCATGTAACAACGGACGATGGCGATCTGGTGCCTGTGAGTGTTCAGATCACCATTGCCGCAGGCACCACCAGTGCTGATTTTACCGTGGCTACTCTGGATGACGCTTATGCGGATTCGGGAGAACAATTTGAAGTAAGGGTGCAGGGCAGTACCGGTGGCGGTTTTGAAAACGTCGACTTCAGTGGCGCAACCACAACCACTGCAATACTGGATCAAATCGGAAGTGATGCCATTGCCGGTGTCGAAGATACGGCCACCCTGACTCTGAGCGGCGATGCTGAGGTCGTTGAAGGCGAGAGCGCGAACTATACGCTCAGCGTTGATCTTGCTCCGCAAACCGATATTCAGATCGATGTGGTGGTTGGTCACATCACCACGGACGAAGGTGACCTATCGGCGCTGGTGCAACAGGTTACCCTGCCCGCCGGGCAGACCGAGATCAACTTCACTGTCAGTACGCTCGACGATGCCTACGCCGACAGCGGAGAGCGTTTTTCGGTCTCAATTGAATCTGTCAACGGGGGTGGCTTTGAGGCCCTTGAGGTGGGCAACGATTCGGTTGAGACCACGATCCTTGATCAGGTCGGCAGTGATGCGATCGCCGGTGAGGAAGATAGGGCTACAGTCAGCATCGGCGGTTCCGAAACGGTTGTCGAAGGCGAGAATGCGAGCTACACCCTGACCGTCGACCAGGTTGCAGCGACAGACTTGAACGTGTCCGTAGTCACCGGCTTTATTACCGCGGACAACGGTGATCTGATACCGGTCAATGAGACCTTTGTCATTCCCGCGGGGGAAACCTCCGTCAGTTTCGAAATCCAAACCCTGGACAACGCCTACGATAATGACGCGCGTCAGTTCGATGTCACCATTACCGAGGTGACCGGAGGCGGATTCGAACAACTCAGTGTGGGTACCGCCACGCAGGTCACTACCATTCTCGATCAGGTGGGTAGTGATGCCATCGCCGGGGAAGAGGATACCGCCGTGGTGTCCCTGAGCGGCGACACCCAGGTGGTTGAAGGGGAAGCTGCCAGTTATACGCTCTCAGTGACACCAGTTCCCGCCATTGATCTTGTGGTGGATGTCGTTGTTGGGCATCTAACGACGAGCGACGGCGACATCAACGCGGTGGTACAGCAGGTAACCATTCCGGCGGGCCAAAATGAAGTCAGTTTCTCTGTCGAGACGTTAGATGATGCCTACACTGACAGCGGCGAGCAGTTTAACGTCAGCCTGCAGAGCTTCAGTGGCGGCGGGTTCGAAGCGGTTGCTCTGGACCCCGAACCGGTGGTCACAACGATTCTGGACCAGACCGGAAGCGATGCGCCTGCGGGAGAAGAGGATACCGCTTATGTATCTATTACCGGGGATGTCGAGGTCGTAGAGGGTGAAAGTGCCAGCTACACACTGAGTGTGGACAAGGCTCCAGCCAGCGATCTGCAAATTTCTGTGGTGACCGGATTTATCACCGCCGACAATGGTGATCTGGTAGCGGTTAACGATACGTTTGTGATTGCCGCCGGCGAGACTTCAGTCAGCTTCAGTGTTGAAACATTGGATAACGCCTATGACAACACTGAGCGTCAATTTGATCTGCAAATTACTACCGTCGATGGTGGTGGTTTTGAAAATACCGAGGTGGCGGAACCCCGGGTCTTAACCACCATCGTGGACCAGGTGGGCAGTGACGCGACACCTGGCGTGGAAGATACCGCCGTCATTTCCCTGGCGGGTGCAGAAACGGTCAACGAGGGAGATTCCGCGGTATATACCATCACTGCGGGACCGGCACCGGCACAAGATCTGGTGCTCGAAATCGTTATTGGCCACATCACCACGGACGATGGCGACGTCAGCGCAGTCACCCGGCAGGTAACACTGCCGGCGGGCAGTACCAGCGTCGATTTCAGCGTTGAAACCTTCAATGACGTTTATGCCGATGGCGGCGAAGAGTTTTCCGTTGCGGTCGTTGGGTCCAGCGGTGGTGGCTATGAAGCGATACAACTGCCAGCCGAACCCGTCAACACCACTATCATTGACCAGGGTGAAGGTGATGAAGTTGTTCTCAATATCAGTGGTGACACCAGTGTCGTAGAAGGCGAATCCGCCAACTATACCCTCAGTGTCGAGCATCCCGTTGCAACGCCGTTGAGCGTCAGTATCGTCACCGGTTTTATTACCGCGGACAACGGTGACCTGGTGCCGGTCAACGAAACCTTTGTTCTCAATCCCGGTGAGACGTCCGTCTCTTTCCAGGTCGAAACACTCGATAATGCCTACGACAATGACAATCGCGACTTCCGGATCAGTATTGATAGCAGCTCAGGTGGCGGTTTCGAGAACCTGGTTCTGGGTGATACCTCGGTTGTAACCACAATCCTTGATCAAATTGGCAGCGACGCGACCCCTGGTCCCGAAGATACGGCCACCATCACGCTTGCCGGGGATGCTTCGGTGGACGAAGGAGATACTGCCAACTACACCGTCAGCGTCGATAAGGCACCTGTCTCGGATCTGCTGGTCGAAATTCAAGTCGGTCACATCACCACAGACGATGGAGATATTACCCCCGTCACGCAACAGATCTTAATTGCAGCGGGTACCACCAGCGCCAATTTCAGTGTTGATACATTGGATGATATCTATGTCGACAGCGGCGAGATTTTCTCGATTTCGCTACAAGGCAGTAGCGGTGGCGGCTTCGAAAATGTCGCACTGGGTGAGGCAATTGAAACCACCATTCTGGACGCAGGGCCTACGGAAAGCGCGACCCTGACCATGACGGGTGAAGGCCCGGTAGTGGAGGGAGAAACGGCGGTTTGCGTTCTTACCGTCAGTCATCCGCCTGCTACAGATCTGACCGTGACCGTTGTGATCGGGCATATCACCACCGATGACGGTGACCTTGAGGCAGTGACACGGGAGGTGGTTATTCCGGCCGGCGCTACCAGCGTCAGCTTTGGCATCGACACCTTTGACGACTTCCGAATTGAAAATACCGAGACCGCACAGGTGACCATCACAGGCACCAGCGGCGGTGGTTTTGAAGATCTGGTGGTGACCAACGGCACGGGTATTGTTGAAATTCAGGACAACGACCAAGCGGGTGTCAGGCTGATTGAAACGGGTGGCAGTACCACCGTCTCTGAAGACGGCGCCAGAGACGATCTGGTTGTGGTTCTGACCGCTCGTCCTGAAGAAAACGTTACCGTGACCCTGCAGCCGGATGCTCAAAGTGATTTGGGCAGTGGTGTCGGTCAACCGCATCGGGTGACTTTTACACCCGACGATTGGGATCAGAGTCAGCGCATTACCGTCAGGGCGTTTGATGATGTAGTGATCGAGGGTAACCACGTTTCTGCAATTACGGGTACAGTCGAGAGCGATGATCCTAATTTTGACGGTCTTCCTGTCGATTCCGTTACCGCCTCTGTCATTGATAATGATTTTCCGGCGCCTGGCGTACAAAGTGTCTCTGGTGATTTCCAGACGGAAGGCAACACCCTCAGCTTCAGCGTTACATTGAGTCAAGCCACACAGGAGGCCGAGCAGTACGCGTTTTCCGTTGCAAATATTTCGACCGTCAATTCTGACTATGATCTTGGCAGCATCAGTTTTACCAACGGTGTGACTTTGAATGGCGCGGGTACTCAGCTTACGGTGCCTGAAGGCGTCAGTTCATTTCAGGTGCTTTTGCCGACCATCGATGATGTGCTGGATGAAGATACAGAGGCCCTGTCACTAAGTGTTGGTGGCGTATCCGCTCATGGGTTTATCGGGGACAATGACGACACTCTGTATGTCAGTGTCGCCACGGACGAAGCGGTTATTGAAGGCAATCAAGCCACTTTTACCTTCAGTCAGACTTCGGTCGCCAGCGAAAATGTTGTGATCAGCTTTAGCATCAGTGGTGATGTTGACGGTTCCGACTACGTTGCACCACTGGGCTATTCGGTTGTGATTCCTGCGGGCGATGCGGATAGCCAGGTCACTATTAATCTTCAGACCATCGCCGATGAGGTGTTCGAAGGGGCAGAAGATTTAACCGTAACCATTAACTCTGTTGTTGGTGCGGGGGCGTTGATCGGTACCGGCTCGGCCACGACAGTGGTATTAGACAGTAATGAAGCCCCGCTCCTCAGTATCGACGATGTTACCGTCAATGAAGACGCGGACTATGCAGAATTTACCATCAGTCTGAGCACGCCGAGCGCAGAGTCGGTGAGCTTTGATCTTTCCTTGTCGAATGCTGGAGCGACAGGAAGTGGAGTGGATTATGGTGCCGTCGGTGCTTCTAATATTCAGGTTCAGGTTGGCGGAAGTTGGGTAAACGCTGCCAGTGCCACGATTGCCGCAGGGGATACCGAAGTCAAGGTGCGCACACCAGTTGTGGATGATTTCCTGCTGGAGGGTGATGAAGGATTTACCCTGAACGCGACCTCCATTATCAATGCGTCAAATACCTCTGCCACGGGTAATGGGCTGATCACCGACGCCGGTAGCGAAACCGATGATCCAGAAGAAACCGGTGCAGCAGACACTGTGTATGCAGTGATCAGTGGTCCAAGTGCAGTTGTTGAAGGTAACACCACCACGGACTATACCGTAAGCCTCATCGATGCCAGTGGCAACGTTGTGACGGTTACCAGCGATACGGATGTGACCGTCGTCTTTACCAATGGCACAGCAGAGGCCGGTGATTACGATGCAGCGCCCCAAACCGTAACGATCAGCAGCGGTAGCAGCAGTGCAACGTTTACTGTGGATACCGTTGAAGATGCAGATTTTGACGATGAAACCTTTACCGCCAGTATCCAAAGTGTTCAGGATACCGGTGAGTTTGAAACCATCGATATTACCAATGGTGCATCTGGGCAAACGCCGACCCAGACTACCACCATTCGCGAAGAGGACACCGCGCCAACAATCCGCATCAATGATGTGACGGTGAACGAAGACGCGGGCACGGCCACCTTTACCGTCAGCCTCAGTCACGCCACCACCGAAGCGGTGACCTTTGACTTTGCTACCAGCGATGACAGCGCTACGGCGGGTGCGGATTACACCGCGAACAGCGGCAGCGGTTCCATCGGTGCCGGTGAGACCCAATCCACCCTCACCGTGGCCATCACCGATGACTTCCTGAAAGAAGGCGACGAAACCTACACCGTCACCCTGTCGAACCTGAGTGCCAATGTGGCGGCCACCGGCAACGACTTGGTGGGCGTGGGCACTATCACCGACGCCGGCAGTGAGACCGACGATCCCGAAACGGTGAATGCCACCGATACCGTGTACGCGGTGATCAGTGGCCCGGCCACCGTCACCGAAGGGGCGACCACCACCAATTACACCGTCAGTCTGATCGATGCGTCTGGTAATGCTGTTACTGTTAACAGCGACACCGATGTGACCGTGGTGTTTACCAACGGCAGCGCGGAAGCGGGCGACTACGATGCGACCTCGCAGACCGTGACCATCAGCAGTGGCTCTAGCAGCACAACGCTCACTGTGGATACCCACGAAGACGCCGACTTCGACAACGAGACCTTTACCGCCAGCATCCAGAGCGTGGAAGACACCGGTCAGTTTGAAGCCATCGACACCACCAACGGTGCCGACGGTCAAACCCCGAGCCAGCTGACCACCATCCAGGACAACGACACGGCGCCGACGATCCGCATCAATGATGTGACCGTGAACGAAGACGCGGGTACGGCCACCTTTACCGTCAGCCTCAGTCACGCCACCACCGAGGCGGTGACCTTCGACTTTGCCACCAGCGATGACAGCGCCACCGCCGGTGCGGACTACACCGCCAACAGTGGCAATGGCTCGATCGGTGCCGGTGATACGGAAACCACGATAACCGTTGCCATCACCGACGACTTCCTGAAAGAAGGCGACGAAACTTACGACGTCACTCTGTCGAACCTGAGCGCCAATGTGGCCGCCACCGGCAACGACTTGGTGGGTGTGGGCACCATCACCGACGCCGGCAGTGAGACCGACGATCCTGAAACGGTGAATGCCACCGATACCGTGTACGCGGTGATCAGTGGCCCGGCCACCGTTACCGAAGGGGCGACCACCACCGACTACACCGTCAGTTTGATCGACGCCAGCGGCAACGCGGTCACGGTCAATGCCGACACCGATGTGACCGTGGTCTTTACCAACGGCAGCGCGGAAGTGGGCGACTACGACGCGACCTCGCAGACCGTCACCATCAGCAGTGGTGCCAGCAGCACCACACTCACGGTTGATACCCACGAAGACGCCGACTTCGACAACGACACCTTTACCGCCAGCATCCAAAGCGTGGAAGACACCGGTCAGTTTGAAGCCATCGACACCACCAACGGTGCCGACGGTCAAACCCCGAGCCAGCTGACCACCATCCAGGACAACGACACCGCCCCGACCATCCGCATCAACGACGTGACGGTGAACGAAGACGCGGGCACGGCCACCTTTACCGTCAGCCTGAGTCACGCCACCACCGAAGCGGTGACCTTCGACTTTGCCACCAGCGACGACAGCGCCATCGCCGGCGCGGACTACGCCGCCAACAGCGGCAGCGGCTCGATCGGTGCCGGTGATACCCAAACCACCCTCACCGTGGCCATCACCGATGACTTCCTGAAAGAAGGCGACGAAACCTACAACGTCACCTTGTCGAACCTGAGCGCCAATGTGGCCGCGGCGGGCAACGACCTGGTGGGCGTGGGCACCATTACCGATGCCGGCAGTGAAACCGATGATCCGGAAGACACCACCTCGGCCGACACGGTTTACGCGGTGATCAGTGGCCCGGCCACCGTTACCGAAGGGGCG
>NZ_JAAQPI010000040.1 GCF_011683955.1 Pseudomaricurvus alkylphenolicus | reverse complement strand
TATGATGTCCTTCTTAAAGTGTCGTCCTGTAAACTTCATCCTGGTTCGCTCGGTATCTAATCAGCTTAGGCAATTGGGTAACGTATTCTGTCTGAATTCACCGGAATTGCAACAGAGCCCCCAGCAGCCCTCGACAGATGCTCAGAAGACAAAGAACAAACCCCAGTCGAGAAAAGCGCTGCGCCCCCGCCCGGGCATCAACCGCGACAACGCCTTTTTCTGGGAGGGTGTCAGTCAGGGCAAGCTCCTGATTCAGCGTTGCACTTCCTGCCAGAGCCTGCGCCACCCGCTGGGCCCCATGTTCCCACAATGTCAGTCCCTGGAGTGGGATACCGTTGAATCGAGCGGCAAGGGCGAGATTTACAGCTTTGTGAATCTGCATCATCCACAAGTGCCGCCATTCGACTCCCCCAACCCCATCGTGCTGGTGGAATAGATATCAAAGGCAAAAACAGTACGGGCTACCACGTCACTGGCACGGTGGTTGTGGCTCTGCCCCTGGCTCAGCCATAAACAGGCGGAGGAGGCACACACATGAGTGATAGAAGTTTAACGGATAAAGCCGCCATCGTTGGCATCGGCGCGACGGAGTTTTCCAAAAACTCCGGCCGCAGTGAAATGCAATTAGCGGTAGAGGCGGTAACAGCCGCCTTGGCGGATGCCGGCATTGACCCCAGTGAGGTGGACGGTAAGCCCACCTATACCCTGGATCACAATCCGGAGATTGAAGTCTTTCGCCTGATCGGCGGCAAGGAACTGAAGTTTTTCAGCCGCATTCACTACGGCGGTGGGGCCGCCTGTGCCCCGGTACAGCAGGCAGCCATGGCAGTGGCTACCTGCATCGCCGATGTGGTGGTGTGTTATCGCGCTATGAATGAGCGTTCGGAATTGCCCTTTGGCACCGGTATGCAAGAAACTCAGCCCAACCCCACCTTCGAAACTGCCCATTACGGTTGGTATATTCCCCACGGGCTGGTGACGCCCGCCTCCTGGGTCGCCATGAACCCCCAGCGTTATATGCACGAATACGGCGCCACCTCTGAAGACTTCGGTCGCATCTCAGTGGCGGCGCGGGACTTTGCCGCTACCAACCCCAAGGCCTGGTTCTCCAAGCAGCAGATAACCCTGGAGGAGCACCAGCAATCACGTATGATTGTGGAACCCCTGCACCTGCTGGACTGCTGCCAAGAGAGTGACGGTGCCGTGGCCCTGGTGATTACCTCGGCTGAGCGTGCCAGAGACTTGCGCCAGAGACCAGCCTATATCCGTGGCGCCGCCCAGGGCGCCTGTGACGACCCGCAGATGTTGACCGGTTTTTACCGCCAGGACATTACCGGCTTGCCGGAAATGGGGCTGATGGCGCGCCAGCTCTATAGCCAGGCGGGCATTGGACCCGACGAGATTCAGACGGCGGTGATCTACGACCACTTTACCCCGTTTGTATTGCCACAACTGGAGGAATTCGGCTTCTGCGACCGTGGCGAGGCCAAAAACTTTGTCCGTGATGGCCACCATGCCCGCAGAGGGCGCTTGCCCATCAATACCCACGGCGGCCAGTTAGGCGAGGCTTATATCCACGGTATGAATGGTGTCGCAGAAGCGGTACGCCAGGTGCGTGGCAGCAGTGTTAACCAGGTTGAAGACGTTGAGCATGTATTGGTAACCGCCGGTACGGGAGTACCTACCAGTGGCTTAATTTTGGGGGCTTCCCTGTAGTCAACCCCCTAAGCGACAATCCGGTGGCAATGCCAATATTGATCATTGTCATCATCTAATTCATTGAGAGAAAGCATTCCATGATAGGTAAAGATAAGATTTCAACAGACGAAATCCGCATAGAAGCACCGGTAGAACTGGTGTGGAAAATTCTGGTTGATTTTGAGAACTACGGCAAGTGGAACAAATTTTGCCCTCAAGCCACCGCCAAATTGGAAGTGGGCTCGCCCATCCATATGGTACTGAATTTCGGCAATGGACCACAGCCATGGGTCGAGTATATCTCCCACATCGAACCCAACAAAGCTATAGCCTGGCGTATGGAAAACAAACCCGGGGACCCGGTTCACGCTGTACGCACCCAGACTCTGACCAAACTCAGCGAAACCAGTTGCTCTTACCTTTCTGTCGATGAGTTTTCAGGGGAAGGTGTGCCACAAATGATTGCTGAATCGGGCCAGGCCGTCGAAGACGGATTCAATGTGTGCGCTCAGGGGTTAAAGCAATATGCAGAACAACTGGCGATTTAGCTTATGGCGGAACCAATTCATACAACTTTCCTTCGCCGAAATACACATCATCGACCGAAATTCGGCTGACGACGTGCTCAGCAAAGGATTGTGCAACTCTGCAAGAAAATCGCTGAATTAGGTTATTCAGCTTAAATCTGTAGCAGTCTTGCGCCTGTATGATTTGTCCGAAAAGGTGCCAAACTGAAGGAAATATAGACCAGTTTAACAAATTGACCTGACTCGGCTTTAGAAACTTTGAGTATAGCTGATGCCCAGGTGCGCTTCCGACAAAATGAACTCGAGGATCTTGACCAATGAAGTACACCTTGCGTCACTTAGAAGTATTCCTAGCCGTCGCCGGAGAACAGAGCATCAGCCGCGCGGCCGAGCAACTCTCCATGTCT
Organism: Pseudomaricurvus alkylphenolicus; assembly: GCF_011683955.1. Classification (GTDB taxonomy): domain Bacteria; phylum Pseudomonadota; class Gammaproteobacteria; order Pseudomonadales; family Cellvibrionaceae; genus Pseudomaricurvus; species Pseudomaricurvus alkylphenolicus. Next base: position 11,223 of record NZ_JAAQPI010000040.1, on the reverse strand, counting down.
CAATCTGCCGTCAGCGCCGCACTGCAGGAGTTCGAAAACCGCTACGACATGCTGCTGTTCGACCGCTCTGCCAAACGCCTGAGACTCAACGGCCTCGGCGTGACCATTCGCACTAAGGCCGAGAGCTTATTGTCCAACGCTCAGGACTTTGACAGAGAGTTAAAGCAACACGAGGAGTTGGAACCCCTAAAAGTCGGCACCAGCCTCACCATCGCAAATTACCTGGCGTCAGAATATCTCGCTGACTACCTGCATCGACATCCTAGATCGGAAGTAGAGGTCGTCGCAGCCAGTTCACCGGAGATCGCCAGGAAGGTGCTGAACTTTGAGATAGACATTGGCCTGATCGAGGCCGAAATGCACCATAGTGACCTCTCTCAGACCCCCTGGCGGGAGGATAGGATGGTGGTCTTCAGCCGGCCTGATCACCCGCTCGCCACCAGGCGGCAACTGACCGACAAGGACATCTTGGCCTGCCAGTGGATCCTGCGAGAACCGGGAACCGCCCATCGCAAGACCTTTGACGAGGCCATGTATGGGCTTCTGGTGGATTTGGATATCCGCCTGCAGCTGCCGCAAAACGAGGCTATAAAGAACGCCGTGAGGGCAGGACTGGGCATCGGCTGTCTGTCACAGCTGGCGGTGGCTGATGACCTGGAACGAGGATTGCTGGTGGAATTGCCTCTTAAAGAGCGGCCCATGCACCGGCGTTTCTATATCGTCACCCATAAACACTCCGCCTCAAGCCGCACCGTTGAACGCTGGATGAATCTTTGCACAGATCACTTAAACTGACGGATGCTCAGCGGTTGCGTCGCATCTAGTGTTGAGAATAACAACCGAATCAGTTACACCCATGACCTACATTGCCAGGGCATAGAATAGTGCGCAGGGAGACTGGGAGCCTCCCCATCTCTTCTGACCCTTCTTGAGCATTCGCCACAATTCCAGTACAGCAATGGTCCTGGCGGCTCTGCTAAATGTCTCAAAGCCCATGGGCTGTTTCATTTTTCGTTTTATGAATCGAGAGGTTCACGTACCGATTTGCGAGAGGCTGCGGGGGGGTTCCCGTGGTATACTCTCCAAGATCACCGTCATATTAGGAAGTTATACAGAGCCACGCTTGGCTTCAAGCATTTCCATCGTGCGCAGAAAACACTGGCTGGTTTTGAGTTCTATCGAATGATCAACAAGGGTCAGCTGCGACCAGCCTCATCTGCTTCTCACGTGCATCAATTCTATTCCCTCGTAGGCTAACTCCGTAATGCGGAAGTTCGAATTCGATTTTCTGGTATCATCGACACTATTTGCAACAGGGCCGTATTTACAGAACCCGTGATGAACCTACGTGTAAAAGTCGTCACTCCTCACCGAAAACACAATATATAGTGGTGGGTACTGAAAATGACAGGTTTATAAAAAGCTCAAACCCCATATCTTGTGTCGGTGATATCGGGTTTTTCCGAGGCATCGATATTGAGAAAATCTGAAATACACTGTAAGCGCCGTTATATCGACGTATTGACCCCGCCGAAGACATCCACACTTTTTTCAAGCCTCTCCAGCGGCACATTCCACGGCAGAAGAACTTCCAGTTTCTCAAGAGAATCAGCGTCAGCAATGTGACCGAGCAGATACTTGATGTAAGCATAGGGTTCGAGATCTTTTGCTTTTGCGCTCTCGATTAGCGAGTAGCAGCTTGCGCTGGCCCGCGCTCCCTGCGGGGTATCTGCAAACAACCATGTCTTTCTTCCAGTTGCAAACGGACGGACTGCATTTTCCGCCAAGGCATTACTAATATGTAGCTTCCCGTCGCTACAATACCCAGCCAGATATTCCCATTGATTGAGCATGTACTGGATGGCAGTGTGGGTATGACCGCCCTTGTGAACTTTGGTGAGATTCTTATCCAACCAACGTTTGAGATCTTCCAGTATTGGTACAGACAATTTTTGTCGAGCTGCGTAGCAGCTGTGAATCCGTACTACCTTTGAGTTCAGATTCAATCCGATAGAGTTTACGGATTTTGCCAAGCGCAACATCTGCTTTATTGGGCTGGCCTTTACGGCCTTTTTGTTTCGATGGCTTAGCCGCTTTAATAGCTTCTACAAATTTTCGACGGGCATGTGCCTTATCTTGATCTAAAGATAAGGCACATTATCTCTAGCTGTTTTTTATCCGGACATAATTTAATAGTCAAGGGTGAGGTTCTCAATTAACACTGCATTTTTCAAACACTGCACAATGTCATCGCTGGACCATTACCTTCCATATCGTGATAAAAACCAAGTCACAAAGTAGATAAAAAGCTGAGAACGTCTAGCGTTGGAGCCCACGGTGATTCTCCTTTACCAGGTAAGCTAGTGTAGTGTCCCTGAACTTAATATCCTTAAATCTAGAAAGGCAGCCCTGAGGGCGTCTCCAGTTCTACCTCCGTCATCTCAAAGTCATCCTTTCCCACTCCACAATCCGGGCACAACCAGTCCTCAGGCACATCCTCCCAACGAGTACCAGGTGCCAAACCTTCAGCCGGCCAACCCAGCTTCTCGTTATAAATCACTCCACAGATGATACATTCCCAGACTTTAAACTCACTCATACGAACAATCTCTAACAATTAAACCTCATGGGTATATATTTATACACCTATTACCCATTATAGCTGACCCGGAAACGAAGAACATCGACCACTTAGACTATCTGGCCCTATGGGACATTGGTAAAAAAGAGGGTTCGGCGTTTTTCAAGATAGGTGTCACTGACGCTGGCAGACCAGTCAGGCTCCTGACCAATTCGATTGCCACCGATATCACACTTGGCCACGTATTCTCCATTGGGAATCAGGCCATTGCAGGGACCGGTTTCACCATCGGCAAAGACGGCATGGTTATAGGAAATACTGCCACTTAAGGTGAGCTGCTCGGTCAAAAGCGCAATAAAGTCGACCTCCGCACCGGTGACCTCGGCATCGGCATTGAACGTCAAACCGCTATGACGTTTATACTGGGATGGATTGTTTCCAAAGCCGGGCGCCACGTTCACGTACACATCGGTAGCGCGTGCGATGTAGTCATCAAACTGTTGATGATAAAACGCGCCATTCAGCTGTAACCTTCCATCCCACAGTGTACTCTTCAGGCCCAACTCGATGGAATCACTGGTTTCTTCTCCGTAGAGCAGCTCTTCACCCGGCAACGGATAGAGACCAATAGAAATACCACCAGGGCGGTAACTTTGTTCGTAGCCTGTGTAAACCATTACGTCATCGCTCAAGTTATATTGATATTTAAGCGAACTTGTGAGTGCCTCACCGGTAGAGGAGTCTTGGTCATCGTTCACAAAAGCGATGCTGCCCAAATCCGTCCGATTAAAGTTATCAACCTTCTGGTACCGCAACCCCAGCTGCAACTGAGATTGGTCTGTCAAATGTAAGATATTGTGTAGATACGCTGCATATTCTTCGCGCACAATCGGTGCATCAAAAATCAGTCGGGAAATTCCTGCACCTGGAGTAAAAATAGCAGTCTCCGCCGTAGTAGCTGCATCTTCACGAGCATAGTAAAAGCCCACCACATAGTCCCATAGCTCCGCTTCCTGGGGTGCCAGCCGTAACTCTTGGGTGACCGAATCAAAGTCGGTACTCACCCGGTTATTGAGCGCGGTTCCCCGCAAATGGTTGGCTATATCCAGATCTCTCTGGGTTACGCTGTCGGATTCGATATAGCCGCTGACCGACGTCAACGTAAATACCCCCACATCCAGATTCATTTCCAGATTGGTCAGTTTACTGCCACGCTGATTGATGGTGTTTCCGTCACTAAGAGTCAACCGATCTCCTGGCTTTATCCCACGAGATTTACTGGCCGCTGCCTGCAACTGATCACCCTGGCGGTCGGCGTATTCCATAATCAGTGTGGCATCAAAGTAGTCGGTGGGCTGCCACGCTAGGGTGATCCGCGTCGACTCCGTATCCGTGTCCTGCTCCTGCCCCGATGCTGTGCTCTCGATACCCTGACCTTCGCTCTCAACGTAGTTAGCCGCGAAACGCACGGCCAGTTCATCTTCAATCAATGGCAGACTCAGGCCCACTTCCGTATTGAAGCCTCCGTCGTCAGTCAAACCGGTTTTGATCGAACCCTCTGTAATATTCATTTCCGGGCGTCGGGTGTAAAGCGCGATCGCACCTGCGGGTGAGGTGCGTCCCTGCAACGTGCCCTGGGCGCCACGCAGAATTTCGATGCGGTCGACATCGTACATTTGCTGAAACACTATGCCCGGCTGAACTGCCGAACCATTCCAGTAAGAATCCACTACCATCCGGGCATTACCATCGGGGTCGGTACTCATGCCACGCGGGCTGACAGTTGGGTTGCGGCGATTACCATCCAGGGTCAGACCCGCAGTGAGCTTTTCCAAATCCTGAAAATTGCTGATTTCGGCACTCTTATAGCGCATCGCCGCCTACGGCAGCCACGGCGCCAGGAATTTCCTGAACGAATTGTTCGCGCTTTTGTGCGGTAACCACCAACTCTTCGATTGCGAAGTTGTCATCGGTGTAAGTATTGTTTGGATAGGCGGGGTCCTGAGCAAACGTGTGCTGGCAGGCCATGGCCACAAAAAGTGTCGTCAAGCGAAACTTCACGGCTTTTGTCCTGTATCACTCTGGCATACAAATTTCGGTTCAGTGCGAGTCGCTGCCCGTACGACTCACACCAATGGCGCGCTGGGATGAATCAGCGAGCCTTCATATCGTAAAACTGTTGGATCCACTTACGGTGTTTGTTGATCGGGCCATCGCCGTCGCAAAGCACAGGGTTGGCTCGATAGATTTTTTCTTTCCAGACAGGAATGTCATCCTCAACACCTGTTTTGAACCCGTATAAAATTGATGGACCAAGATCGTCTTCGTCTGCGATGTTTTTGGAAACCCCCATGCTCCAACGCAGCACCGTTGTTGTGTCGTCAATTGGAGTAGCAATATTAAGTAAGATAAACTCACCCATCTCGCCTGATTTGATGGACTGGAACCCGGTACCGTGCACAACGGTCACTCCCGGACCATAACTGGTACGCTCAAGTTGATGGCGGGCACCATGGGCATCGGCAACCGCATCGGCAAGAAAATCGTCCGGCATATCCATGTTAGAAACGCTGTTTTTGATCGGGCCGTCGATTATCGTTTCTGTTTCAGAAAATGCCGGCATGCGATGCAAGTAGGTAAAGTGAGCCTGGTCCACATCATTCTCACCGATCTCCTGAACGCAAGTAGGCAATTGCAACTGCATGTACTCCAGCTCGTTCCACTTGTCTTCGCCATTCAAGCCATCCACTCGTGGCAACTCAAAGTAAGGCTCACGACCTTCCGGGTGATGCCACCCCATTACCATTCCGTTCACTTCCTGCAAGGGAATAGTTTCTGCCACTGCACGCGTTGGGATCTTCTTGGCATAAGGTACATCGGTGCACTCACCTTCACCATTGAATTGCCAGTGGTGAAACGGGCAGCGCACGCTTTCGCCAACCACACAGCCCTGGTGCAAAGGGGCCCCCAGGTGCGGGCAGTAGTTATCCAGCACAGCGGCTTTACCGCTCTCGGTACGAAATACCACCAGGTCGCGACCAGCCAGGGTAACTTTTTTGACTTCGCCAACGGCCAGCTCATGACTGAAACACAGTCCAAACCATCCGTGGGGTATGGGAAACGGGAAACGAGACATTCGTGTGTCCTCCGACAGATTATTTCACGGGTCAGCTAATGACCACGGAATCAAGATAATACATGTGAATTTTATTTCACAGGTGTATATTTATATATTAGAGTCAGTTTAAATAACCGACGAGGGGTGCGATATTTTCCTTATATTTCAGATAGATAGAGATTCTACTGCCCCATGGGAAACAAGGTATTGAGCTTCTGAGCCAGCATCATATTGCCTTTGGCCTTGAGCTTGCCGGTCATAACCGCCTGCATCCCATTGACAGTACCGCTGACGACGCCCAGCAGAGTGGCTGTATCTGTAGAGACTGTCACCGTCGGAGCATCGTGGTCTCCCTTTTGGATATCTTTATCACTGTCCTTGATAACAATGTGGTAATTGTCCGCATCACTAAACTGGAATTGAAATACCGCGTTGATTCCCGCTGCGGCGCTGGCGTTAAAGTTGTCGTTCATGGATGCGAAAAGTTCATCAACCGTCATGGTAAACCTCCGGGTTATTAAGACAGATAAGGCCAAAACGACAACTCGATGATCGTCGTGTTATTGGTTGATGAAAATTCTAAAGAGAGTCGCAAGTCTAGTCTTGTGATCGAAGGTCAGCGGACAGGTGCCTGGCGGACATTGGCGAAAAGTTACGTAAAGAAGAGGGAGGGGTGGGAGTAAAACTATTGTTGAACTAAGTGGTTCTGATTTTTCACGGAAACATTGAGCTGCGTAACTGCGTAGGGGGATTACGGCTTCGCCTATCGTTCTTTAAGGTCAATAGTTTAGAGGAGCTGAACGAAAAGGCTTACGCCTGGACGCGGTACTACAACAGCCACCAAAAGATGTCTCGTCACGGCCATACCCGCTACGGCTTCTGGCAGACGATCTGGGAGGAACAGCTGCGCCTAGCGCCGCCCCGCGAGCAGTGTTAGAGGATACTGCAAAACAGAGAGCCTCAGGAACGTACCGTTCGGGGAGATTTGAGGATCACCTATGCAATGAAGGGTCAGACCTCCCGTTTCTACTCAGTTGAGCATATCTCTGACGTTGCGATTGGTGACAAGGTCAAGGTATACGACAACCCGTTCCGATTTCCCAACGTCAATGTGATGGTAGAGGACGCCGAAAAAAATACCGTGACCTACGAGTGCCCGCCGGTTGAAATGGATGCGGCAGGATTCCCAGTAGACGCGCCTGTACTGGGAGAGAACTATGTCTCGGCTCCCGATACTGTGGTTGACCGCAAACTCAAGGCCATGAATAAAGACGCCTATGGGGTAGAGACAGAGCAGGAAGTCAAGGACAAGCGCAAGGAGCGTGTACCCGCGTTTGCGCATACGGATTTCGATCCGATGGCGGACGTAACGCAGGCTCAGACACCTGCTTATATGCGCCGTAAGGGCATACAGCACAACCTGGATGCTGAGGAGCGCCGTGATGAAAAGCTCACTCACCTCAAGGCTATCAAACTAATCAAGGCAGAACTGGATGTCACACCCGACCAAGCGCAGTCCATCAAACAACTATTACAGTTGGAGTATCCAGACGGCATTACCCATGAGGATTTGACCACCTATATCCAGCAGATGAGGGAAACCTATGTTGATGCTAAAGCAACGTCTTTTTGAATCCAATGTGCGGATGACGGCATTGGCGCTATCGACCGGGTACGCCTACCGGCCCTGTTGCACGCTGGTCTCTAATACGAAAAATCCATCAGTCGTTCTTTTCCTAGACGTATTTAGCCCGCGAGAGTGTAGAATTGTTCTGCCGCGGTTAACCTAAAACCTTCTGGCTGTTGCATTTGGCCCTTTTTGATCATGTGCATCAGCTCAAAGCCTACCAACGTTTTCTGCGCACAATGGAAGTTTTTGAAGCCAAGAGTCGCCCGGAACAGCTTTCTTATTTGACGATGGTCTTGGTCAACCACATTGTTCATATATTTGTTTTGACGTATTTCTATTGCAATATTTTCTTCGGTGTTAATCAGTTCAAGTGCAACATTGTTTGACCCACTTTTATCAATATTGACCATCGAAGGAGATCCTTGACGCTTCATCAGTTTTTCGAAAAACCGCTTTGCAGCCCGCGTATCTCGCTTTGCTGTTAGTAGAAAGTCGATGGTATTACCGTCCTTATCTACGGCGCGATACAGATATTTCCACTTCCCTCCAACCTTAATATAAGCCTCATCCATTCGCAGGCGATCACCATAGTTTATCTTCCGTTTTTGAAATTCGGTCTCTAGTTTCGGGCCAAAATGAACAACCCACCGATGGATGGTAACGTGATCAACACAAACGCCGCGCTCCTCCATAAGTTCCTTAACATCACGACAGCTCAGCGCATAGGCAATGTACCAGCGGACGGCCTGAAGTATGATATCCTTTTTGAAATTCCGTCCTTCGAACTTAATCATTGCTTGCGACCTAACCTGCTAATAATTGAAGTGAGAATGATACCGTAGCCCTAGGTTAGGCCCGTTTTGCGACAGAGCCTGAAAAACGGTTCAACATCGATTTGCCGGCTCTGCTCGACCAAATTAATCCATTTGATCAAAATGGGAAGGAGTTGGGGAACGAGGCTTATGCGGCTTTCAGCGAGGTAATGTTAATTTCGAGGGGATCGTCACCGAACCCCTTCTTGCGGTGTCTGATATCTCCCGTGCATCGTCACCTCGGCGCTACTTTTGGAGGTAGGCTGCGGTGCCGGTGCCAGCAGTGCGATTTTTATCCCTTCTTCCCATCAGCCCTTGCAGGAGTGCTTTTTACGCACATGCACCAGTGCTTGAACTTCGGCGGGAATAATGTCGAGCTAATCGCTAGAAAGAATACATTGCTGTTAACCCAACAGTCCTTTCAGGAACCAGGCCCACACGATTGTAACCGCTGTTTACATTGTAGCCGCCGCCGGGAACCAATGGTTCGACCACGGAGACAAACGACTCTGCCGATATGCGGGTACGCGCTTCCTTATCAGTGATATTTTTAGTCCAAAGAGTAAGCTCCCAGCTCTTGCCACGTAGCCCGGTAAACAGATCTATCAAGCCATAGCCACCGACATCAGCACTATCAACCAGCGTATTAGTGCGACTACCCGTAAATTTATATAGACCGCGAACAAACCAATCAAAATCTCCGATAGGAATGCTGAATTCTGAACTGGCACTAATCGACCAATTGGGCTCGCTACCGATACGCTGGCCAGATGCATCACATCTAGCAATCTGCTGACCGGGGGCAAGAGGACCATTACAGAGAGACCTGGCGTCATCGTCAAACTTGGCATCCACATAGCTCATACCGAAAAATGCTTTCCAATGTTCCGTAATGAGACCGGTTATTTCCAACTCCGCTCCCTGAATAGTTGCATCTGCATTATAAGTTAAGCCCGTCATGTACGTTTCGGCGACGCCATCACCATCGAAATCACCCGTAATATCATTGGCTCTGGTTATAAAGTCGTCGAACTGCTGATAAAAAATAGCGCCGTTGGCTTGAGCACGACCGCCCCACAGGGTCGACTTAAAACCAAACTCTATTCCATCGCTCGTTTCCTCATCAAATATTATGTCTGCTGGGCCTAGCGGAAATAACGCGATATTGGCGCCTCCTGGGCGGTAAGAACGATCAAGGGATCCATATACCATTACGTCATTCGTCAGATCATAGGTATATTTAATTCCACCGGTAAATGCAGTGCTACTGCTACTCACTAACTCTTCAGGGACCAATGTTAAAACCCCCACCCCTGGTATAGAAGTATCCACGCGGTTAAATACCTTCACTTTTTGCCAGCGCAAACCGACTTGTAACGTGGAGGCCTCGCCAATATAGAATTTGTTATTGGCAAATACCCCGTAATACTGTAAATCAGCTGGACCAACAGTCTCCGTCTCAGATGTGGTCAGATTCCCAAAGAAATCAAGCACTGCACCGTTGGGCACCACTGTATTTGTTTGGGTATTTTCATAGTAGAGACCAACCAAGTATTCCCAGTTCGTAGAGTCTTCAGATTGAATACGAAGCTCCTGGGTAAAAATATCGTAATCAGAAACAACTGTCTGTTGCAGATTTAGGGGAACAGCATTGCCGAGATCTAGATCGCGGGTCGAAAAAAAATCAATATCCTGATAACCTGTAACAGAAGTGATCTTATGGCCCGCTACCGTATATTCCATGATAAGACTGGTAAGGTTGTCACGACCATCAGCATAGCCATCAGCTAGCGAGGAGCGATCTTTATAACTCAGTACTGGGTTACCATTACCGGGTGTATCACTCCCCTCTACGGCCTCCCAAGCCTCATTGTCTTCTTCAAGATATTCATGAATCAATGTCGCACTAAAGGTATCTGTCGGCTCCCAAGCCAGAGACACTCGAACCGCGTCGGTGCTGGCCGATTCCTCATCGCCAGTAGCAAAGTTATAAAGGCCTTGTCCGCCATTTTCATCGTAGACGCCCGCTATACGCAAACCGAGTTGCCCTTCAATGATAGGCAGACTGACACCGAACTGGGTATTGAGCCCGTCATTTTCGAAAACGGTTGCCTGAACATATCCATCTATAGCGTCGAGATTGGGAGTAGTAGTATTAACATGAATTGATCCTGCCGGAGACGTGCGCCCCTGGAAGGTGCCCTGCGGACCTCGCAATACTTCGATCGACTGCACATCGAACATCTGCCGGAAAGCGACATAGGAACTGAGTGCAACACCATTTTTATACAAGTCAACCGCAGCAGAAAGAGAACCATCCGGATCATAACTAATTCCACGTAAGCTCACAGAAGAAGCTCGAGCATCGACCGGAGCTAACGTCAGACCAGCGGTCAGTGTTTCTATGTCTTTGAAGTCTCTCACCTCAAAATCCGCCAGGATTTCACCCGATACGGCATTAACTGTTGCAGCAACATCCTGAAGAGACTCCGTACGTTTTTGGGCCGTAATAATAATTTCTTCAAGCTCATAGCCCTGCGCCATTACAGGCATTTGGTAATAGGCTGCACTAACAGCCAGGGCCATAGTGAGTTTACGAACCGAACACTGTGACTGGCTTTTTTTAACTAAAGTTGTTGAGTTCAGCATAATATGTCTCCGCATTAGAATTATTTTGATTGTGTCGCAATGTATATCTGTTACATCACTTTTACCTAATCTATCCGGTATAATCCCCAGCAACTAACCCAGCGCAACAATTGATAGTGGGGTACGCTGTATGATGGCTTCATTGCGGTCTTTAATTGCGTTTTCTAAAGCTTCCGTCAGAGGAAGTATCCAGAACTTATCGTCGCGAATATCCTGTAATGCAGTTTCGGCGAATTCATCTGGCGAGGTAAATTCAAGCTTGACACCAGTTTTTTCCATGAGTTTCTGCATATCTTCAGCAGATCTAATTGCTGTATCAGTAGGCTTGGCGGGATCATCCGGCAGCTCCGCCGGACGATTCCGAGCAGAGTTGTAGATGCCCGTACTCACCGGGTGAGGGCCCGGGAACAGCGCATTAATTTTTACCGGTGAA
>NZ_JAAQPI010000039.1 GCF_011683955.1 Pseudomaricurvus alkylphenolicus | reverse complement strand
TGATCGACGACCTTCAACCCGCAGACCCGGATCGTTATATCAAGACTCCGGTGTGGGATACCGCGATGAATAAAATGGGGTGGGGTGCCTACCTGTCGGACCTTCACAAGCAGGGCGTTGACATTCCTGCCTACGCGGCACCAGCCCGGAATACGGATTATCGCGGATTGCCTCCCACCATTACCTTTGTCGGTTCGTTGGAGCCCTTCTACCAGGAGACGCTCGACTACGTAGAGGCACTTAAGCAAGAAAGCGTGGATGTTGCTTTTAAGCTCTATGACGGCTGCTTTCACGCTTTTGAATTCCTGAGTCCGAATACCAAGGTCAGTAAAGATGCGCGCGATTTTACCTTTGACAGTTATGCGGATTTTTATGATCGATACGTGAGCTAATCTTCAGGCTTTTTTTAGGCCGGATAGATGAGACCCAACACAACATGACCTACTAGGTCATGTTGTGTTGGGTCGCTCTCAGACGCTGGAATGGTGTATGACCGGTCGAATCTTCGGGGCGCAAGAGGCGTTAAACGGAGGCTTGGTGCGGTCTGTTCACGCGCCGGGGCATCTTCAGTCGAGCGCAATCCGCTGACGCGCGTGAGGGAGTTGCCAGTTTCCTGGAGAAACGGCCACCTGATTATCCGGATAAAGTATTGGAAAATATGCCGGAGTTTTTCCCTTGGTGGCAATCACTTCCCTATGAAAGTGACCTCTAGTTATCTGTTTCGATACTCCCGGGGCGAACAGCCGTGCCAGGATGTAAAGCTTAAGAACTCTTCCTATTCTTCTTCTACATCGTCATAAATGGATGTCGATACATGTAACTGCGGCAATACGCAAAACCCGTCCATCAACATCACTGAGGATGTCAAGAAACTATCCGCTACCAAACAACGCTTAGAGTTGGATAGCCCTTCAAAACACATTTATAAAATCTTGAGGGTGATGTGGGCAATACTGTTGTTGATTTCTAATGACAGATGTTCGTAGCTCATGATGGGCTCCAAACAGGGTGGCGGCAAAGAACAGGCGAATCGCTATAGCCGGATTAGTTTCCTTGCGCACCTTGGCAAGAATCGTGTAGGTACGATCAGAAAATAGATGCAGAGCTTCGATAAAAAGCTGGCGCTTATCACCGAAGGCGGCATAAAGGCTGCTACGACTGATTTCCATTGAAGTCAGGAGTTGCCGCAATGAGGTGGCATATAACCTTGTCGCCAGAACAGGTGCATGGCCGCTTGCAGGGCTTTTTGTCGGTCGAATTCTTTTGGGCGGGCCATGCTATCTCACTAATTATCAAGTTATGGACTAGCCGATCTCTATTTGATTGGTCGACCAAGTTAGGGTAAGGTGTGGCACATACGATGGTTATTAATGATCTTTGGTTATCGTTGTAACTTTAATGACGGATGAGAGATTTAAGACAGAACTGTAATAATTCTCTCAATAACTACAGAAGAGGCAAAAGATGACAAATCACGCTTATATCTACGACGCCGTGCGTACCCCGCGCAGTAAGGGTAAAAAAGACGGTAGCTTGCACGAAGTTAAACCCATCGATCTGGGTGCTGGTCTGCTTAAAGGCCTGCAGGCGCGTCACGATCTGGATACTTCTTACGTTGACGACGTTGTTATGGGCTGTGTAACTCCCGTTGGTGAGCAGGGTTCCGATGTAGCCAAGATGATTGTTCAGAATGCCGATTGGGATGAGTCTGTTGCTGGTGTTCAGCTGGACCGTTTCTGTGCCTCTGGTCTGGAAGCTGTAAACATGGCCGCTCAGAAGATTGCATCTGGCTGGGAAGACCTGGTTGTTGCCGGTGGTGTTGAGTGTATGTCTCGTGTACCTATGGGCTCCAACGGTGGTGCTATGGGTGGCGATGCTGCTTTCTCACTGAAGACTGGCTTCGTACCTCAGGGTATTGGCGCCGATGTGATTGCCAGCCTGGAAGGTTGGAGCCGTGAAGACGTAGATGCCTACGCGCTGGAATCTCAAAAGCGTGCAACCAACGCCCGTGACAACGGTTGGTTCGACAAGTCTGTTTTGCCTGTAACAGACAAGAACGGTTTAACTATTTTAGAAAAAGATGACTTCATCAAGCCAGACACCACGATGGAAGGCCTGGGTAACCTGAAAGCGTCTTTCGAAATGATGGGCAGCTTCGGTTTTGACGATATCATTCTGAAGAAATACAACACCCTGGAAAAAGTGAACCACGTGCATACCCCAGGTAACTCCTCCGGTATTGTTGATGGCGCCTCTGCGGTACTGATCGGTAGTGAGAAAGCCGGTAAAGATCTGGGCCTGACGCCACGTGGTCGTATTGTGTCTACTGCGGTTCTGGCCAACTGCCCAATCATCATGCTGACTGGCCCTGGTCCTGCTGCCAAGAAAGCCCTGGACAAAGCTGGCCTGAAGCCTTCCGACATTGATCTGTGGGAAATCAACGAAGCCTTCGCTTCTGTTGCCATGCGTTACATGAAAGACCTGGATATCAGCCACGAAGTAACCAACGTTAACGGTGGTGCGATTGCTATGGGTCACCCACTGGGTGCAACTGGTGCCATGCTGGTAAGCACCATGCTGGACGAGCTGGAGCGTCGCGGTGCCAAGCGCGCCATGCTGTCTCTGTGTGTGGGCGGTGGTATGGGTATTTCTACCATCATTGAGCGCGTTTAAGCCGAGCCTTAACGAACGAATACAGAATTTAGGAAAAAGACAATGAGCGGATTTAATTACGAAAAAGATGCTGACGGTATCGTAACCGTTACTATGGACATGAACGGCCCGGTTAACTCTATGAGTGCCGAGTTCAACCCTCTGTGGAAAGAGATGGTTGATAAGCTGGAAAAAGAAGATGGCCTGACCGGTGTTGTTATTGCCTCTGCCAAGAAAACCTTCTTCGCTGGTGGTGATCTGAACAGCCTGTTGGCGACAACCTCAGAGCAGAAAAAAGAATTCTTCAATACTCTGGAAGATATGAAAGCCGACATGCGTCGTTTGGAAAAACTGCCTGTACCGGTTGTATCTGCTATTAATGGTGCGGCACTGGGCGGTGGTTTCGAAATCTGCCTGTCGACCAACTACCGTATCGCTTACAACCACAAGTCCGTACAAATCGGTCTGCCAGAAGTAACCCTGGGTCTGTTGCCGGGCGGTGGTGGTGTTGTGCGCATGGTAAACCTGCTGGGTCTGCAAAACGCGCTGCCATTCTTGCTTGAAGGTAAGAAAGTGGTTCCCGCTAAAGCCCTCAAGGCTGGCATGATTCACGAAACAGTTGAGACTATTGAAGAGCTGATACCACGCGCTAAAGCTTATATCCTGGAGCAAAAAGGTAACGAAGCGGCTGCTGTTCAGCCTTGGGATGTTAAAGGCTTTAAGATTCCTGGCGGTAACGCCAACTCACCTAAGCTGACTCAGGTTATTACGGGCGCTCCAGCGATGCTGGCGCAAAAGACCCGTGGTCTGTTGCCTGCACCTGAGCAAATTCTGGATTGTGCCATTGAAGCAGCACGTCTGAACTTCGAAACGGCAATGACAATCGAAAGTCGCGGACTGACATATCTGGTGAACACCCCAGAAGCCAAGAACATGATCAGTACCTTCTTCTTCCAGATGAATAAAGTTAACGGTGGTGCGTGTCGTCCGAAAGATGTTGCGCCTCAGCTGACCAAGAAAGTTGGTGTTTTGGGTGCCGGCATGATGGGCCAGGGGATTGCTTACTCTTCTGCCATGGTCGGTATCGAAGTTGTCCTGAAAGACATCTCCGTTGAAGCCGCGGAGAAGGGTAAAGCTTACACAGAGAAACTGCTGGCTAAGCGTGTTTCTAAAGGTCGTATGACCGAAGAGAAGAAATCTGACATTCTGGCGCTGATCAAACCAACGGCTGACGATGCTGATCTGCAAGGTTGTGACCTGATCATTGAAGCCGTGTTCGAAAATATCGAACTGAAAAACAAGATCACTGCCAGCACAGAGAAGTACTTGGCTGAAGGCGGTGTTTGGGGTTCTAACACCTCCACCCTGCCTATCACCCAGTTGGCAGAAGCTTCTGAGAAACCAGAGAACTTTATCGGCATTCACTTCTTCTCGCCTGTAGATAAAATGCCTCTGGTTGAAATCATCTGTGGTGAAAAGACCAGTGACGTGGCCCTGGCCAAAGCGTTCGATTACACCCGACAAATCAAGAAGACCCCAATCGTTGTTAACGATTCTTTGGCCTTCTACACCTCGCGTACTTTCGGCACCTTTATGGATGAAGGTGTTCGCATCCTGCAAGACGGTGCTCACCCTGTTCGCATCGACAACCTGGGTAAAGCGCTTGGCATGCCTGTAGGACCTCTGTCTGTACAGGATGAAGTGAGTATTGAACTGACTCGAAAAGTGGCTGAAACCCAAAAAGAAATGGGTGTTTACGGCAAGTTTGGTCCAACCGAATCGCAGCAAGAAATCATCGACTTTATGATTTCTCAGAACGGTCGCGGTGGTCGCCACCACGGTGGTGGTTTCTACGAGTACTCTGACGGTGGCAAAACCATTTGGCAGCCATTGGTAGAGAAATACTTCAATGCCGATTACGACATCAGCGATGAAGATATCAAAGATCGTATCCTGTTCCGTCAGGTTATCGAAACCCTGAAGTGTCTGGAAACCAATGTTCTGCGCAGCGTAGCTGACGGCAACATCGGTTCCATCATGGGTATCGGTGCGCCTGTATGGACCGGTGGTTTCATCCAGTTCGTTAATACCTATGGCTTAGAGAAATTCCAAGCACGTTGTGGTGAATTGGCAGCCAAATACGGTGAGCGTTTTGAGTGTCCAGCCATCGTTGCTGGTAAAATCGCTGCTGGCGAAACTTTCCAATAATTAATTTTCCATTAAACGTCATCCTCACGAAAACGGGGCTCCATCTACTGAATATGGCTTCCCGTTTTAGGCCTGCCCCGCGAGCTGCGCGAGTGCTTTGGGTACACGGGAATGACGAGGGGAAGGGAGTGTGATAATGCGTAATTTTACTGAAGAACAAAATATGTTTCGGGGTGCTTATCGAAAGTTTCTTGAAACTGAAATTGCTCCAAATATTGAGAAGTGGCGTGAGCAAAACATCGTAGACCGCGAAGCTTTCGAAAAAGCCGGTGAGCAGGGCTTCCTGATGATCTGGCCGGATGAGCAGTACGGTGGTCTGGGTGATCGTGATTTCCGCTACGAGCAAATCATTATCGAAGAAATTCACCGTGCCGGTGCTTGCGAGTGGTATGCAACTTTGCACAGCCGCTTGGTTGGCCCTTATATTGACAACTTCGGTAATGATGAACAAAAGCAGCGTTGGTTGCCTGACTGTGCTTCCGGTAAAAAAATCCTGGCTGTCGCCATGACTGAAGCGGATGCCGGTAGTGACCTGGCGGGTATGCGCTCTACCATTAAAGAAGAAGGCGACCACTACGTTCTTAATGGTTCCAAAACCTATATTTCCAACGGTATTAATGCCGACCTGGTGGTTGTGGCCGCTAAATCAGATCCGGATAACAACCCGCACGCCATGACCCTGTGTGTAGTTGAACGTGGCATGGAAGGTTTTGAGCGCGGTCGTAACCTCAACAAGATGGGTTTGAAAGCGCAGGACACGGCGGAGTTGTTCTTCAATAACGTTATCATTCCTAAAGAAAATATCTTGGGCGAGCCTGGTCATGGTTTCTTCCACCTGATGCAAGGCTTGGCTGAGGAACGTTTGATTGGTGCTACATCCTACATCGCCAACGCCCGTCGTGCGTTTAACTTGACTCGTGATTTTGTGATGGAACGTAAGGTGTTTGGTAAGCCTTTGTCCGATATGCAAAATACGCAGTTCAAAATGGCTGAAATGGATGCCGAGATTGAAGTGCTGGAAATCTTTGTTGATGCCCTGGTTGCGCGACATAACGAAGGCAAGCTGACCGGTAATATGGCGGCTAAAGCCAAGCTGCAAACCTCCGAGATTGAGTGGAAGATGCTGGATCTGGGTGTGCAGCTGCATGGTGGTGCGGGTTATATGAAAGAGTACCCCATCTGTGACATGTTCACCGATGCACGTGTCAATCGCATTTATGCGGGTTCTTCCGAGATTATGAAGCTGATTATCAGCCGTGACATTTTCTCAGAAAACTACACCAGCAACTTAGATTAAAAAAATTAGCACATCATACCCGCTTACCCAAAGCTCTCGTGTTACTCGCGGGGCAGGCTCAAGGCGGGTATCCAGTGTCTTTTGAAATAAAGAGTATTTAACAATGGATGTTTCAGGAAAGGTTGCCGTTGTTAGCGGTGGTGTTTCTGAGTACTTACCTAATCAAATTACTTAACCCAAGGTGAAGGCTATGGGACCTCTAGCAGGAATCAAAATTATTGAAATGAAGGGCATTGGCCCTGGCCCCTATGCCGGTCAGTTGATGGCTGATCTGGGTGCTGAAATCATTGTGGTTGAGCGAGCTTCCAAGCCAAACTCGATTGCATCGCCTTCTGCGATGGATGTAAATTCCCGCGGTAAGAAAAGTATTGCACTGGATTTGAGAAAACCTGAAGGCCTTGAGACCTTGCTGAAGCTGGTTGAGCAAGCTGACGTTATCTTTGAAGGTAACCGCCCAGGTGTTGCCGAGCGTTTAGGCTTTGGTCCTGATGTCTGTATGGCACGCAATCCGAAGATCATCTATGGTCGCATGACCGGCTGGGGCCAAACCGGTACTCTGGCGCATTCTGCTGGCCACGACATGAATTATATCTCTCTGACGGGGGCCGCAGCAGCCATTGGCACCAAAGAGCGTCCCGTGCCGCCATTAAATATTCTCGGTGACTTTGCCGGCGGTAGTCTGTTCCTGGTTGTGGGAATTTTGTCGGCGCTGATAGAAGTACAAAAATCTGGTAAAGGTCAGGTAATTGATGCTGCCATTACCGACGGCTCTGCCCACTTGATGAGCATGTTCTACACCATGAGCAAGCTGGGTGCCTGGAATACCAACCGCGAAACCAACATGTTGGACGGTGGTCGACCTTACTACGCCGCATACGAAACTGCTGATGGCAAGCACGTATCGGTTGGCCCGATTGAGCCACAGTTCTTTGCCGAGATGGTACAAAAAGCCGGTATGCCAGAGAGCTTTATTCAGGATCAAAACAATTCTGATAAGTGGGGCGAAATTAAAGCCACTATGGTAGAAACCTTTAAATCGAAAACCCGTGATGAGTGGGCAGATATTTTTGAAGGTAGCGATGCCTGTGTCGCCGGTATTCTCGACTTTAAAGAAGCCCTTGAACACCCTCACAATAAGTCCCGCGAAACCTACGTTGAAATCAATGGCGATATGCAGCCTGCACCTGCTCCACGCTTTAGCCGTACCGAGTGTGCTGTACCTGCTGCCCCTTCAGCTGAAGGTGCGGATACCAAAGCCGTATTGGCCGATTGGGGTTTTGATGACAGCGCCATTGAAGCACTGGATCAAGCCGGTATTTTTACCTGATAAAAACATATCTGGATTTAAGACATTAGAGGGCTGCGTTAGACAGCCCCTAAGCAACAGATCCGAGAAT
Organism: Pseudomaricurvus alkylphenolicus; assembly: GCF_011683955.1. Lineage (GTDB taxonomy): Bacteria > Pseudomonadota > Gammaproteobacteria > Pseudomonadales > Cellvibrionaceae > Pseudomaricurvus > Pseudomaricurvus alkylphenolicus. The sequence continues at coordinate 8,111 of NZ_JAAQPI010000039.1, read as the reverse complement.
GATAGGGTAGAGAGACGGGACAGTAACATAAACGAAAAAAGCGAGAGTACTCAACATGAGTGAATTTGAAACGATTACCTACGCGGTTGAAAACCGCGTAGCGACCATTACATTAAATCGCCCTAAGGCCATGAACGCATTCAGCCAAAAAATGCGTCATGAGATGAAGCAAGTTATTGATGCTTCCGAGGCAAACGACGATGTGCGCGTTGTTGTACTGCGTGCAGAAGGTAAAGGTTTTTCCTCCGGTACTGACCTAACCGAAGGCCTGGCAGGCTTTGAAACCATCGAAGATCAAATCATCGAAGAATACAAGCCGATAATCATGGGCATTGCTGAATCCAGCAAGCCATATATTGCTTCGATTCACGGAGCTTGCGCTGGCATTGGTACTGGTATTGCGCTGAGCTGTGACCTGGCCATTATGGCCGAAGGTTCATTCTTGTATGTACCTTTTGCCGGGTTGTCATTGGTTCCCGATGGTGGCATGAGTCATTACCTGGTGGAAGCCATGGGTTACAAACGTGCTTACCAGGTGTTCCTTGAAGCTGGCCGAATTCAGGCGGATGAATGCTTGCAGTACGGCATTGTCAATAAAGTTACTGAAGCTGGTCAGCTAATTGAGGCGACTAAAGCCTGGGCTGAAGCTCTGGCACAAGGTGCACCTTTGGCGCAGAAATTTGGTAAACAAATTATGCGTCAGGTTCATACCTCGACTTTCGAAGAGATGCTGGGATTGGAAGCCAAATTACAGATTGCTTGCACAACCAGCCAAGATAGCCAGAGCGCTGTGATGGCTTTCTTCGAAAAGAAAAAGCCGGTCTTTATCGGTAAATAACGTCGATAAATAAAGCCGATAAGTAAAGTCGGTAAGTAATTCTGAACTCCTTATCTGCTATTTGGCAGATAAAGAGAAAGCTCTATTGCTATAAATTATGGGGGAGAGTAAAAGGCTGATTGCGGAATTGTTAGAGCAGGGCTTTAGTGACCAGGTGATTTGGCAGTCATAAATCCCAAACAATAAAAAACGCCCCGGATGGGGAATGCTGTTCATTTCAGGGAAGCCCCCTACAAAGTCATCCCCGCAAAAGCGGGGACCCATTTTGAAAAGTAGTCGGAATATTGGATTCCCGTTTTCACGGGAATGACGGATTGATTTAAGTGAGCTGCATTGCCTTGATGGGGCGCCTTTTTTGAGAGATGTTAAATAGCGGCTGCCAATCGGAAGCCCTGATCAATCGCCCGCTTGGCATCAATCTCGGTGGCCAGTTCCGCACCACCAATCAGGTGAACATTATCGCGCTGAGCATTAACCGCGTTATAGAGTTCATTATCCGATTCCTGCCCGGCGCAGATCACAACGGAATCGACTTCAAGTACTTTGATTTCATCTTGATGCTGGATATGTAAACCCTGATCATCGATCTTGTCGTACTGAACGCCAGCCATCATATTCACACCTTTACGATCCAGGCTGATTTTGTGGGCCCAGCCGGTGGTTGTCCCCAGCGTTTTACCCACTCGTGTATCTTTACGTTGTAACAGGTAGAGTTCACGATCGCTGGTTTCTACATGTGGGGTAACGCCTTGTACACCGCCGCGGGGGTGATTGTTGAAGTCGATACCCCATTCGCGAGCAAACACATTCACATCCAAACTGGCGGAAACACCGGCATGGGAAAGTAATTCGGCTACATCAAAACCAATACCGCCGGCACCCACAATAGCTACACGTTTCCCTATTCGTTCAGGGTGTTGGATGGCTTCCTGATAGGTAAAGACGTTGGAGTGATCAATACCGTCAATGGCGGGTATTCGTGGTTTGATACCGGTAGCGATCACGACCTCATCAAAGTCTTGCAAGTCCTCACTGTTGACTCGCGTGTTTAAACGCAGGTCGACATTGTGCAATTCGATCTGGCGGTTGTAGTAGCGAATGGTCTCGTGGAATTCTTCTTTTCCGGGAATGACCTTGGCCAGATTAAAGTGGCCACCGATTTCACCGGATGCTTCAAACAAGGCGACTTTGTGGCCGCGCTGAGCCGCACTGATGGCGAATGACAAACCCGCGGGGCCTGCACCCACAACAGCAATTTGCTTTACCTTGTCTGTTGGCGAGAGTTCAATTTCTGATTCATAGCAGGCGCGTGGGTTCACCAGGCAGCTTACGCGTTTGCCCTGAAAATTATGATCCAGGCAGGCCTGGTTACAACCGATACAGGTGTTGATTTCATCTTCACGGCCACTGACGGCTTTGTTAACAAATTCCGGGTCCGCCAACATAGGGCGGCCCATGGAAACGATATCGGCCCAGCCTTTATTCAATACATCTTCGGCCGTTTCTGGTGTATTGATACGGTTGCTGGTGATCATGGGGATGTTCAGTTCTTTACGCAGGCGACCGGTAACACTGGCAAAGGCGGCGCGGGGAACCCGGGTTGCGATAGTGGGAACTCGCGATTCATGCCAGGTAAAGTGAGTGCTGATAATGGTGGCGCCAGCTTTTTCAATCTCTTTACCCAGAGTGACCACTTCATCCCAGCTGCTGCCGTCCTCCATCATTTCCATCGCGGCGATACGGTAGACGACAATAAATTTATTCCCAACCGCTTCGCGAACACGTTTCACAACTTCAATGGCCAGTCGCATACGGTTTTCGTAGCTACCACCCCAGCGGTCGGTGCGCTTATTGGTTTTTTCGACCAGGAAGGTACTGATCAGGTATCCCGCTGAACCAATAATTTCGACACCATCGTAACCGGCCTGTTGGGCTAGTTTGGCGCAGTTGGCGAAGTCAGCGATCGTTCTCTCAATATCTTCCTCGGCCATCTCCCTGGGTGTAATTGGGCTGATGCGAGAGCGAATACCGGAGGGAGAAACGGCATCCTGGATGCCTGCCAGAGGGCCGGTGTGGAGAATTTGCATGCAAATTTTACAGTCAGGATCGGCGGTTTTAACGGCGTTGGTGACCATGCGGTGCATACCCACCTGATCTTCTCGATAGAGCGTGCTGCCATCGCAATCTTCAAAAGCTCCAGACACAATACCTTCCGGGTTGGGAGCAATACCACCGGTCATAATCATGCCCACACCGCCTGTGGCCCGCTCGGCAAAGTACGTGGCCATTTTCTCATAGCCAGCCTCGCCCATATCTTCCAGGCCTGTGTGCATGGAACCCATTAGAACGCGGTTTTTCAGCTGGGTGAAACCCAGATCGAGGGGCTCGAAGGTATGTGGGTATTTATTAACGGCTTGGCTCATGGTTGCTCCTAAAACGGCTTAATAAGTATGCAGATAAGCTTACAAAGCCCGGTTTTTTTGAGATTGTTGAATATTATATGAATAATTGGTCGATCAATCAATGATCGATTGGCCGACCAATTAAGGTGGAGGAATAGTTCTGTCAAGCAGCAAAATAAGCGACATTATTTTGGGGGTTGTGCCTATTTCCTCGAAAAGTTCACTCCTGCAGATCGGCCAAATAAAATTGAGAAATATTCACCGAAACCAGCAAATGTTCGATTAAAATGGCGCCCGTAAGGCGCCATTTATTTAGCGAATGCATTAGTCTTGAGCGGCTAGCCATTTGGCAACAGCTTGACCAATTTCCGGCCCGGAATCTTCCTGAATAAAGTGCAACCCTTTTACGGTGACTTCCGTTTGATTGGGCCAGCTGCGACAGAACTCACGCTGGCGACCGATAAGCATGGAACCAGGTTCGGCATTGACGAACAGCTTGGGAACTTGTGAATCGCTTAGCCATTGGCCGTAGTCGTTTACGAGCTCGATAATGTCTGCGGGTTCACCACCAATGGGCAGTGAGCGAGGCCAATTGAGTGTTGGTTGACGATCATCTTTTTCAAGGAAGGGACGACGGTACTCGTTCATCTCTTCTTCGGTTAGTTTTCGGATGATGGCGCTTGGGAATACCCCTTCGATAAACATATTGCGGTTTAAGATCAGGTCTTCACCTTTGGCGGAGCGGAAACCCTGGAAAATACCGCGAGCACTTTCGGGCCAGTCATCCCACTCTACCGGCATAACAATGCCTTCCATATAGGCAATACCACGTACCGCATCGCGGTGCTGATTGGCCCAGTGGAAACCCAGGGCGCTGCCCCAGTCATGGATTACCAGGGTGACGTTTTGCTTAACATCCAGCGCTTCCAGAAGCTCTTGTAGATAGCTATAGGCAACGTGAAAGCTGTAACGCTCAGGGCCTTCACTGGCATCGAGTTTATCGGAGTCTCCCTGGCCAATTAAATCCGGAGCGATTAAACGACCTTTACCTTGGAGTTCCGGCATAACGTCACGCCAGAGGTAAGAAGAGGTCGGGTTTCCGTGCAGGAATACAATCGGATCGCCTTCACCTTCGTCGATATAAGCGATCTTCTTACCTTGTATTTCCAGATACTTTTTACTGTAGGACATAAGATTTTCTCTCTTTGTTTTGGGAGGGGGTGCTACCGGTTATTGCTTACCTTTGAATTCGGCTTTGCGCTTTTCAACAAAGGCGCGGATACCTTCCTGACCATCGGTACCTACGGAGTTTTCTCCGATCAGTTCAGCTTCTAAAGCCATTTGGGATTCCAGGCTTTCGGTAGAAGAGGCGGCGATTAATTGTTTGACGCTACCAAAAGAAGCTGTGGGTCCCTGAGCCAATTGCTTAGCCAATGTCATGGCCGCTTCCAGCTCTGTACCGGCTTCTACCACCTGATTAACCAGCCCCCAATCCAGCGCTTCCTGAGCACTGACTTTACGATTGGTTATCAGCATCTCTTTGGCGCGGCGATCACCGATCAGGCGGGGCAGGAAGTAGGTAGAACTGCCATCTGGCGAAAGACCGGCGGCGGTGTAGGAACCCATAAAGCCGGCTTTCTCGCCAGCAATGACAAAGTCACATTGGGCTGCGAGACTCATGCCAGCACCGGCAGCCATACTATGAACCGCCGCGATGGTAGGTTTGTCCATGCGGTTAAACAGGGAGACTGCCGAGTGCAGATAGACGGTCATTTCTTTCAGCTTTGTGGCTGCGCTGCCACCGCTTTCTGCCAGATAAGCCAAATCTCCGCCGGCGCAGAAAAGCTTCTGATCGCTGCTAATGACAATAGCGCGGACATCGTCATTTTCGTCACAACGTAAGGCTACATCCAGTAGCTCTTTCATATAGGGAGTGTGCATGGCAATGCGCTTGAGAGTGATGTGGGCAATACTGTTGTTGATTTCTAATGACAGATGTTCGTAGCTCATGATGGGGTCCTGCAAATTTACTGTTTTAGGTGTGTGTTGGTGGTTTATCTATCTTTTAACGTAAAGCGTTGTTTGTCGTCGGCAGGCTTAAATACCTAACAACGGCAGGGTGGTATCAATAATATTTTCCAGTTCTTTGGGGTCGACTTGTTGGCGAGCTGCAACTCGGAGGCCCTGATTAATCGTCATAATAAATTGCGCCAGATGTTTCGGGGTCTTCTCGGTTTTCATTAAGCCGCTATCGATAGCCTGTTGAAAACATTGAGTAAAGGCATCTTCTATATCCGCTAATCGTTGGGAGGCCAATTGGCTCAGCCCCTGATCAACATCCGCCAACTCCAGTACGCTGTTAATCATCATGCAGCCGCGATGCACACGTCTGACGGGTACTTCAAACAGGGTGGCGGCAAAGAACAAGCGAATTGCCGTAGCGGGATTAGTTTCCTTGCGCACCTTGGCAAGAATCGCGTAGGTACGATCAGAAAATAGATGCAGAGCTTCGATAAAAAGCTGGCGCTTATCACCGAAGGCGGTATAAAGGCTGCTACGGCTGATTTCCATTGAAGTCAGGAGTTGCCGCAATGAGGTGGCAGTATAACCTTGTCGCCAGAACAGGTGCATGGCCGCTTGCAGGGCTTTTTGTCGGTCGAATTCTGTTGGGCGGGCCATGCTATCTCACTAATTATCAAGTTATGGACTAGTCGGTCTTTAATTGACGGGGATAGCATACAACAAATATATTGATTGGTCGACCAAGTTTTAGTAGGCTGTGGCACATACGGTGGTTATTAATGATCTTTGGCTATCATTGTTACTCTTTCTGTGCCTCTGGTCTGGAAGCCGTAAACATCGCTGCTCAGAAGATTGCCTCTGGCTGGGAAGACCTGGCTGTTGCCGATGGTGTTGAGTGTATGTCTCGTGTACCTATGGGCTTCAGTTGTCACTCATAGAGAAGAGCATATCCGTTTCTAAAAGCACGAGTTGTGCTGAGGAATTCACATTCAGATTTTCTATTGGGGAGATTTTGAGATGCCGACTTGTTTTAATGTCGAAGTGAATAAAGGCGTTGCCCGCATTCATATGAACCGTCCGGAAAAAATGAACAGCATGATCAAGGAGTTCTGGATTGAACTGCCAGAAACTATGGCTGACCTGGAAACAGGCGGTGATGTTCGCGCTGTTGTGATCAGTTCAGAAGGCAAACACTTCTGTTGCGGCATGGACCTGTCTGTCTTTACGGATGGTGAAGGTAGCAACAAAGATTTGGAACATGGTCGTGAAAGATTGAACGTGCGTGAACTTATTCTGGTTCTGCAGAAAACCTTCTCCTGTCTCGATGATGCCCGCATACCGGTTCTCGCAGCCTGTCAGGGTGGTGTCATTGGCGGTGCTGTCGATTTGGTCACCGCTTGCGACATGCGTTATGCCACAGAAGACGCCTTCTTCAGTATCGCGGAAATCAATTTGGGCATGACAGCCGATGCGGGGACTTTCCCGCGTATCGCCCATGTGCTGCCGCAGGGCTTGGCTAAAGAATTGGCTTATACCGGTCGGCGCATGTATGCGGATGAAGCCTTGCGGGTCGGTTTGGTCAATCAGGTCTATGCGACGCAGGAAGAGCTGATCAATGGCGTGATGGATATCGCGACAGAGATTGCATCCAAGTCTCCATTGGCCGTCCATGGTTCCAAAGTTATGTTGAACTATGCTCGTGATCATTCGATCCGCGATGCACTGGATTATATTTCTGTCTGGCAGGCTGGCATGCATCGTCCGGAAACAGACATGGTTGAAATCTTCAATGCCAAAGCTGAAAAGCGTGCACCGGAGTTCCAGGATCTAGCCCCTATGTCTACCCAACTTTTCGGTGCTGCTTAATGCCCCAGGTTGGGGGGCATTTCCTCGAATCGAGCTTTATACAGAGTAAATCATCTACACAACGAAAGCGAGAATACTATGGCCGTATATGCATTAAACCTATTTGACATTTCCAGTAAAGACGAATACCTCGAGTACTCACGCCGCTCGGTAAAAGAGGTACAGTCGCATGGAGGGCGAGTCCTGTCGCTAGGTAAATTTCGGGAATCTGTTCAAGGGGATATTTCACCGCGAACTGTACTAATACTGGTGGAGTGGGAGTCAAAAGAAGCCTTCGACAGTTACCGTAACGACCCTAAGCTTTCTGACTTGCACCCTCATAGAGAAAATGGAACAAGCAATTATATCTGGCACTTGTTTGATAAATTAGAAGATCTTAGGCCTCTGTTAAAGGATTGAGATTCATGGTTGTAAGAATCGCGCACAAAAGGTGAAAAGTGCATAAACGAAATTGGAGCTAGCTTAATGCACTTTTAAAACCAAACATTCTATAAAAGCCACGTATCGGCCTCCTCTAATAAAATAGTCACGGCTGGCACACGTCAAAGGGGCACGGCCGTCACTAATATTCTCAAAGTTATCTATACTAGAAATCATTGAAGGAACAGAAAGCCAATCAAGTACAAAACCTGGTTCTCCCTTAGCTGACCAGTCCCTTAGCTGTAGAAATGTACGCGTCTAATCAACAGCCTGCTAGGTAAAAGAATGCTATGAATAGAGCAGTGCTGCTGAATTTAACATTATTGATTGTATTTCTCGGTACTGCAATGGTGGGGCATGCCTCTTCAAGCACAAGCGTACAGGATAAGTTGAGGGTGGGCGTTACCATTGCTAGCCTTCCATGGGCATCTGATGACGGCGTTTTTCAAGACAGATGTCACCATTAGTTCATTTTTTACGCTGCTTTCTCACACTCATGGTCCGAGTTATCCGGGTTTAGTTCGACCTCTTTGATGTAATCCCACTTCCTAGCCTCTCCAGAC
>NZ_JAAQPI010000038.1 GCF_011683955.1 Pseudomaricurvus alkylphenolicus | reverse complement strand
CCGCCGAGAACGCTGTCACTATTAATTGCGGCAACAGGTAGCAGTTGCTCCAGAAGAAAGTCTGAAGTCAATCTTTTTCCTTCCGTTTTGAAGGCCAATTGCGCAAAAACTCAAACTTAAGCTTCTCTTTTGCGCTAGCGTATTCGCCGTCACATTCCATCTCCCCATACTCACTGCCGAAATGGATTTCAGCATGTTGGAGCCAGAACTCACTCATAGGGGTGAAGGGCGGCAGTACGAGCGCCATCGCCCCGAGAGCACACTGCTCTACCGGCTGATCGAAGAGAACTATCCCACCTTTCTCGATCATCTGGCATCCATGGGCCGAACATTGCCGGCTTATGTGAGAGCTGAGTTCGAGGACTACCTCGAGTGCGGACGCCTTGAGCATGGTTTTTTGCGAGTAAAGTGCGATAGCTGCCGGTTTGAACGCTTGGTGGCGTTCAGCTGTAAGAAGCGCGGATTCTGCCCCAGCTGTGGTGCACGGCGCATGGCCGACAGCGCGGCACTGCTGGTCGACGAGATCTTGCCCAAGGTGCCCGTTCGCCAATGGGTGTTAAGCGTACCCATCCCATTGCGGTTGCTCCTGGCCCACAACTCAGAGGCCATGAGCAAGGTGCTGCAAGTGGTGGTTCGAGCGATCTCCAGCTTTCTGATTCGGCGCGCGGGATATCGCGTCAGAGAGGCACACACCGGCGCGGTCACGCTGGTGCAACGATTTGGCTCGGCGCTCAATCTCAATCTCCACTATCACACCCTAATGCTCGATGGCGTCTATGTGCAGGACGCTCGTTCCGGTTACCTGAAATTTCATCCGATAAAGGCCCCCAGCGAGCGTGAACTAACCCAGTTGTTGCAACGCATCAGCCAGCGTGTTGCCAAGGCCCTGGTGCGCCAGGGCTTGCTGGTGGTGGACGAGGAGTCCACCTACCTGGCAGGCGAGGATTTCTTTGACGAGAATGAAGAGACGGCCACTTTGCGCCACTTACAAAGCCACTCCGTGAACTATCGGATCGCCGTTGGCCCTCAGGCAGGGCGCAAAGCGCTGATGCTCAAAACGCTCCCGCCGCTGGACGAGTGGGATTGCCTGAGCCAAGCGGCCAAGGTGAATGGATTTTCCCTGCACGCTGGTGTGGCGGCAAGCGCAAAGCAGCGAGACAAGATCGAGCGGTTGTGCCGTTATATCACGCGACCGCCCGTGTCAGAGAAACGCTTGACACTCACGGCTCAGGGGCAGATTCGCTATCACCTGAAGACACCGTATAAAGATGGTACGACGCACATTATCCTTGATCCTCTGGACTTTGTCGCCAGGCTGGCTGCGCTGGTACCCAAGCCCCGAGTGAACCTGATCCGCTACCACGGGGTCCTGGCTCCCAATGCCAAGCATCGTGGCGAGATCGCGCCATCAGGTCGGGGTAGAGGTGGGAAGTGTGGGAGCAGAACAAATGCTGCCAACGGCAGCAGTCACAGCGGGCAGGATTGGTTGGACAAGGCGCCCGAAGAGCGTCACCGGGCTATGCGTTGGGCTCAGCGGTTGAAACGGGTATTCAACATAGATATTGAAACCTGTGCAAGCTGTGGAGGTCGGGTAAAGGTGATTGCTTGTATTGAGGAAAGCTTGCCCCGTGAGCGTAGCGAGTGCATTGGGTACCCGGTCGTTATCAAGAAGATTTTGGACCACGAGAAGGCGAAGCACGAGCGAGAGGCTAGTGATTCACCCGGATTGCCTCGGGGTCCTCCTCAGGCGGATTTGTTTCAGTGATGTCTTTGCAATTGCTGAGATGATGCTCCTCGAAGCTAGTGCGTCAGGGGTTTCGTTGCGCCAGGGAAAAGGGAAGGGCGGTTTGAGCGCGATATCGGCGCAAATTGGCATGATATTCCACAAGTGATGTGGGAAATACCGAAAATTTAGGGGCGATCTAATGGCGGGAAAGTGGTCTTTTAGGCGAAGTATACTAAGCGGGGGGGGAATAGGGGGTTTATGCGTCTTATACTTGAGTGATCGCTTGGCATTTCTGCGAGCGGGGGAATTTTATCGAATGGAAAACGGCCGTATCGCCGAGGCCAAGTTGATCATTGATTTTCTCGACCTGATGCGTCAGGCGGGTCGATTCCCGCTGCCTCATATGCTGGGAACGGAAATGTTGTTCCCAAACCCGGCAACTCATGATGGTGTTATTCCTGGCAATCCGGAAAACAGTGAAGCCAGCCTGGATCTAGTGGAAGGGATGTTGGGGGATTTGAAAGAGTATGACCCGGAGACCTTTACATCCAAGGGGCAGACCGGTGACGAAGGTTACTGGCACGACGATATGCTGTGGTACGGGCCGGCGGGTATAGGCGCGAACTACCGCTGGGAGGGGTTTGAAAAGGATCACCGGGCGGCATTCTTGACCGCATTCCCCGATCGCGTGGGCGGCAACCACTACTGCCGTATTGGCGATGGCAATTACGCCGCAGTGAGTGGCTGGCCCTCCATGACCATGACTCACCAAGGTGAGTATCTTGGGGTTCCCGCCACAGGAAAAGCGTTGACGCTGCGAGTGATGGATTTCTATCGTTGTGCAGATCATAAAATCATGGAGAACTGGGTATTGTTGGACTACTTACATTTGTTCGATCAAATGGGGGTGGACCTGATCGCCCGTTCGGAGGAGATGGCATGAGTGAATACGAGAGCAGTAAGGCACTGATTCGTGACTACTATCGGGATCTGGAGTCCGCTACTGAGGATACGGTTGGCCCTGTGCTTGCCAAATACACCAGTGATGATTACCAATGGAATGGGGTCCACCCTTTTAACGAACAGCAAGGCAGTGAAGCGGTAGCCGAGGTCTTTTGGAAGCCGTTGCTGCAATCCTGGTCACCGCTACAGCGGCGGGAGGATGTCTTTTTTGCCGGCCGCAATGATGTTTATTTACATCAGGATGGCAAGGAACAGCCCTGGCCAGAAGATATAGATCGTCAAGCACACTATGAAGCTGATGGCAGTGTGTGGGTGGTCAGTATGGGGCATTTTCTGGGCCTGCTGGATCAGGATTGGCTGGGTATTCCCGCGACTCACAAAATGACTTTCTTGCGTTATGCAGACTTTAACTGCGTTAAGGATGGCAAGATTATTCGCAGTGGTTTTTTCTGTGACATTATCGGGGTTATGCATCAGGCGGGCATCAATCCACTGCCGCCCCAGACCGGTGCCTCGTTTGTCTATCCTGGGCCGCGTACCCATGACGGCATGCTGTTTGAGGACCAGGCTCCGGAAGAAGGGGTGGAGACTCTGGCGTTACTTAATCGCATGGTGGATGACCTTAATCAGCTCAATCTGAGTGGAGAGGATATCTGCCCTCCAGAATACCTGGCACGAACCTGGCGGGAGGATATGATCTGGTATGGCCCTGCCGGCATCGGTGCCACCTATTCCATTCCCCGTTATCAAGAGCAGCACCAGCGCCCCTTCCGTACGGGCCTATCTGGCAAAATGTTTAATGGCCATGTGGCTCGTTTTGCCGAGGGAAATTACGCCGGATTCTTTGGTTGGCCCAATTTGACCAATACACCCATCGGCGGTTTTCTGGGGTTGCCAGCCAGTGATGTAAAGGCCGATATGCGAGTGGTGGACATTTATCGCCGCGAGGGTGACAAGTTGGCGGAAAACTGGGTGCTGATCGATCTTCCCTGGTGGTTGAAACAGCAAGGGCTGGATGTTCTGGAGCGAACCAAGAAGGTTGTGAATCCGTAATATTTGTGGGTCCGAAAGCGGTGACTCTATGCAAAGTAGGTCAACAAGTCGTGATGTGATGACGCTCAATAGCGCTGTCGTTGAGTTGATTGAGCGTTCGCTGCAATCACACATTTATTGGTCTGGCCACAATAGTAGTAACTGTATCCCTACCGAGTGGCGGGTGCTGCCGTTTATGGTTGTGCTTACCGTCAGGAAAGGGGAGTACCAGTGTATTTTTGACGCTGCGCAAGTTGATTCCGTGCGCGCGGGTGCTGGCGAGGTGCTACTGATACCGGCCGGTTCCCGCCATCGGCTGGTAGTGGACAGAGCAACCATCGCCGACGGTCTACATATCGATTTCACCCTGTTCCACAATTTGGATGTACTGTCGTTTTATGAGGTGCCGATGGTGGTGCCTGCTCACCAGGCCGAGGCGATAATGCGTTGTGCTGACGAGTTGACGGCGACTCTGGAGGAGTACAAAAGTACACCGAACCTAAATAATATCGCCCTGAAACGCTGCGCCTCTTTTCGACTGTTCTACGAGATACTTTCCGTCTCACAAGCGCTGCCCGATAAAGAACTGCGACTTTTGCAGGTCAATCGCATCCTGCCCGCACTGGAGCTGATCGAGAACCAGTTAGATGCGGCGCTAAAGGTTGAGGTATTGGCTGCCGCTTGTGCGTTATCTCGCAATGCTTTTTCCCGGTTGTTCAAACAGGTGGTTGGCTCGTCGCCGTTGCGTTATGTCAATCGAAAGCGCTTGGAGCTTGCCATGTCGAAACTGGTGTATGGCGATCGGCCCATTGCTGAAATTGCCAAATCGGTGGGGTTTTGCGATTAGTTTCATTTTAGTAAGACCTTTCGCGCTGAAACTGGCGAGAGCCCCAGTCAATACCGCATCAATATTCGCAACAGTTTATCGGGCTCCCTCTAGTGGATGCGAATTGTTGTTGAAGGTGCAAATACACATAAAGTCGGTGTGTCCGACCATGGTAGATCGGTACACCAAGCGATTACGCTTAGTCGGGTAAGTTTTTACTTTAAATAGTTATTAGGTCTCACCTGAAGGAGTGATAAAGATGAAAGGTTCCCGTCCCGAGCAGGCCGTCCTCACACGAGATAATGACCTGACCAAAACCCAGCAAACCCTCGACACCATCGAGGCCATGGTGGATGGTTTGAACGATCACGATATCGACAATATGGGGCGCTTTTTCAGCGAATCCTTCCGCTGGATGGGTAATGCCGGTTGTGGCTTCAAACAGGGTTTGAAAGAGTTCCAGGGCAACTGGCAGCGTCCATTCCAAGCGGCATTTTCAGATAAAGTCTGTATTGACGAAGCGCGCATTACCCAAGGGGAGTGGTGTGCGGCATTTGGTCGTCAGGAAGCGGTGCACACCGGTACGTTTATGGGCATAGAGCCAACCCACAAACGGGTGGAAATTCGTTATATGGATTTCTGGAAAGTAGTAGATGGCAAAATTGTCGACAACTGGGTCAATGTGGATTTTCCCTACGTTATGCAACAACTGGGAGTGGACCCGTTTAATGGCCATGGTTGGGATAAAAATGATTCTGGCAAGATGCCAGTTCAAAACGGTGAATAAATCTAGCAATAACGAAGACTGATTATGAGCGACGTCAAAAAGTTTGATTATGTGATTGTCGGCGGTGGTTCCGCGGGTTGTGTTGTGGCCAATCGCCTGAGCGAAGACCCATCGGTAACGGTCTGCCTGTTGGAGGCCGGCCCCAAAGAGTCGCGAAAGGGGCGCATTCCCCTAATGCTGCATGCCTTGATGGGTGATCCGCAACGCAATTGGGATCGCTATACGGTAAAGCAGCCCAATTTGAATAATCGCGCTATTTATCAGCCCTGCGGAAGAGGTTTGGGTGGCGGCAGTGCGATTAATTCCATGATTTATATTCGTGGCTTTAAACCGGATTACGACAACTGGGCCGCTCAGGGTAATTTCGGTTGGGGGTATGACGATGTGCTGCCTTATTTTAAAAAGTCAGAAGATCATCAAGACGGTGAATCGGAATATCACGGTGTTGGCGGTGAATTGAGTGTGTCGAGATTGCGCCACGTGGAAAGGCCTACTGAAGTTTTATTGGACGCTGCCAGGGAGTGCGGTTACCCGGTGGTTGATGATTTTAATCATGCCAATGTGGAAGGGTTTGCACCTTATCAGGTTACCCAGGTTAATGGTGAGCGCTGCAGCTCGGCACGTGCCTTTATCGAGCCTGCCCAAAGCCGTCCCAATTTGACAGTAATCACAGGTACGCACGTCAGTCGGGTGATGTTTGACGGTCAAGAAGGCCTGCCCCGGGCCAGTGGTGTTGAGTACCGTCAGGATGGCGTCACCAAAACTGTTGAGGCGACCCGCGAAGTGGTTCTGAGTGCTGGAGCTGTCGGTTCCGCACAACTGTTGTTGCTATCAGGTATTGGTCCGGCAGAGCATCTGCAGGAAATGGGTATTGCCCAAGTGGCCGATGTGCCGGGTGTAGGACAAAACTTCCAGGACCATATCGATGTGGGCATGTCTTTCCACGCCAAACCCGGATTTGGCCTGGGCATATCCCCCCAGTTTATGCCCCGCGCCATAAAGGGGGTATGGCAATACTTTGCAGGTGGTCGGCGGGGTGTGTTTGCCTCAAACGTGGTCGAAGGCGGGGGTTTTATTCGCACCAATCCTGAAGAGGACGCGCCGGATGTCCAGTTCCACTTTCTCTCTGGTAATGCGTCCAATAATGGTCGTTCACTTAACTACGGCCACTCGTTTACATTGACCGCCTGTGTGCTCAGACCCAACAGCCGTGGGCAGTTGCGACTCGCTGCTGCAGACCCGATGGTGCCGCCGGCGATTGACCCCTGTTTCTTGACTCAAGAGGGAGACCTGAAAACTCTGGTTGATGGGGTCAAAGTGGTGAAGCAGTTATTAACCAGTGACGCTTTTAAACCTTATCGTAAAGGACAGCGGTTCCCGGATATGGCGTTGGGTAGTGATGAAGCTATTGTTGAGCACATTAAGGCCAATGCCGGTACCGCATACCACCCGGTGGGCACCTGCAAAATGGGGCCTGAGAGTGATTCGATGGCGGTGGTATCGCCAGAACTCAGTGTTCGCGGCGTTAGCGGGTTGCGGGTCGCGGATGCCTCCATTATGCCGACCATCGTCAGCGGCAATACCAATGCGCCGTCTATTATGATCGGTGAAAAAGCCAGTGACCTGGTAAAAGCCAGTTGGAAGAATTAGGAAATTAAGATGACTACTAGCGAAATTCCCAGTTATCAGTTGTATATCAATGGTCAGTGGCAGGCGGGAAGCGACGGTGTATTTGAGCGTCTCAGTCCTGCCCATGAGCAGCCAGTGGCTCGCTTTGAGCAAGCCAGTCGCAGCCAGGCAGAGCAGGCGGTTGCCGCAGCTCGCTCCGCGTTCGATAGCGGTGTGTGGTCTGAATCGGATGCCGCCGATCGCGCCGAGGTGTTGTTTAAATTTGCGGATCTTTTGATGGAGCATCAGGAGCGTTTGGGCGCACTGGAGTCGATAACCCACGGTACACCGATAAAATACGGACGCTCTTTTATTCAATCCGCTGCCACTACCTTCCGTTACTTTGCTGGTCTGGCTCGCGATTTGAGCGGGCACGCGCATCACTTTGGCGACAGCCGCATGGGGTTGACCCTGCGCGAGCCGGTGGGTGTGGCGAGCTTGATATTGCCGTGGAACTTTCCCATTGGCGAATTGGCTTGGAAGTTGGGGCCGGCATTGGCCGCCGGTTGCACGGTAGTGGTCAAGCCCGATTCAAAAACCGCCGCTACGGCACTGGAAGCTGGCCCGCTGTTAAAAGAGGCTGGATTACCCGATGGGGTATTCAATGTAGTGGTAGGTGAAGTCAGCGAAATTGGCGATGTGCTAACCGGCGACCCGGGTATTGATGCGGTCTCGTTTACCGGCTCCTCAAACAGTGGTCGCCTGGTGATGAAATCCGCTTCGGAGAGGGTCAAGCCTCTGCACCTGGAGCTGGGTGGCAAATCGCCGTTGATTATTATGGATGATGCCGATATTGATAAAGCGGCCAGCGATGCGGCCTTTGGTATTTTCTGGCACAACGGCCAGGTATGTACCGCCTGTTCTCGTTTGTTGGTGCATGAGAACGTGTATGACAGTTTCGTAGAAAAAATGATTGCCGTAGCTCGCACCATGAAGCTGGGTGATCCGGATTCGGAAGAGACCGAACTCGGCCCCATGATTGGACCGGAACACTTGGCGCGAGTGCTGCAGTATATTCAAATCGGCAGTGATGAAGGCGCTGAGTTGTTACTGGATGGTCGCGAAGGCATGCCGGAAAAAGGTGCTTATCTTGGGCCAACGGTATTTGCTGATGTGAAACCATCAATGACCATTGCTCGTGAAGAGATCTTTGGACCTGTCGCTTGTGTGATGAAGATTTCCAGCCTGGAAGAGGCGATTGAGCTGGCCAATGATACTGAATACGGCTTGGGTGCCGGTATCTGGACGGAGAATATAAACGGTGCTTTAAAAGCGGCTCGGCGTATTCGTTCTGGTTCCTTCTGGGTTAATGGTTATGGCAGTGAGCGCCTTGAGATGCCTTGGGGTGGTTATAAACAAAGCGGATTTGGCCGGGAGCTGGGCCGGGATGCTTTTGAAGTATTTATGCAGACTAAATCGGTGCATATTTCTCATAGTTAGAGTAAATCCGGAAACTTCGGTTTAACTGTAATTTCCGCAAAGGTGTAGTGCTGTCCAATATATCAACGTTCAGCACTCTTCTAACGGCGGTTTAACTCTTTTTGAATTCTGTGGCGAATTGCTAATGGGGAAAGCCTTCCGGCGTACTCAAGTGTTATTAAATATTCTCCGCAGGTGTCGGCCTTAGGTGTCGGAATCTAAGCTAGTAATATCCCTCCCTCACAAAAAATTATGCAAGAGTAATTTTTAGTGTTCAGTTGATAAGGGGGGGGTTACTTCCATTGACGCAGGTCAATTTCGGCATCTTGTTGCCTCGCTTAATTCGGCATATATTTCTTGTTCATTTTCTTTTCCTTCCGTTATACACCAAGTGTCTGAATTTAACTCCGCCCCAAATAAGGGCGTCACCATCACCGCCATGCTTGTCAGTCTGTTTGCGCAGATGCAGGCAATAGGGTTACTCGGCATAACAATTCCGCTGAATCTTGCCGCCCAGCAGGTAGATGTAAGTGCAATTGGATCTGTGATGGCACTCTATTCTGTTGGTTTGATCGTCGGTGCTTTGCAGGGGAAAAAAGTAATCAGCCGAGTCGGGCACATTCGCGCCTTTGCCGGGTTTGCAGCCTTGGCCGCTTGCGTAGCCATACTGCACAGTTTTACCATTAATGCCTATCTTTGTGCGTTACTTCGACTATTCAGCGGGATTGCTGCGGCGGTTATGCTGGTGGTGATAGAGAGCTGGCTTGCCTCATTTACCAGTAATCAAAATCGCGGACGCTTGTTGGCACTTCATCAAATCACTTTTTACTTGGCGATGGGTGGCGGACAGCTCCTGATAAACGTTGCCGGTGAAGATCTTAGCGATGCATTTTTAATTGCCGCAATGCTCTGTTGTCTGGCACTGATGCCAATAGTTCTGGTGAAAACCGAGAATCCAAAAGTCAGTCTAAGTAGCCCCATGAGTATTGCTGAGTTGTTTCGGATTTCTCCGGCATCAATGATTGGTGCCATCTGTGCAGGCAGTGCAATCGGTACGGTATTTAATCTGGCCCCGATTTATGCCAAAGCCCTAGGTGTGTCCACCTTTGCGGTATCCGTATTTATGTCAACGTTAGTATTTGCCGGGATTTTATTGCAGCATCCGATGGGCAGGCTTGCTGATCGCTTTAACCGCACTGGAGTATTGGTGGTTCTATTGGGACTTACAGCTGCAGTATCAATTGCTATTGTCAGCCTATCTGCCAGTTTGCCTCTGTGGGTGGTAGGACGGTATCGCTACGGCATCGGTGTACCTGAAAAACTGAGCCTTAAAGAGGCAAAGCGCATTGCCTCTGAATCTGTGCCACAAACCTGGATTGGCACTCAACCTTTATGGGATGAGGATGCTTTTGTGGAGGGCGTTCAAGATATGAACGAGGTAATCGTCAGCAAAGAGGCTATTCACCAGTTTGCCACTCAAGATATGCAAATTACCTTGCAGGAAGCCAAGCGAATCTACCCACATATCAGTCACGGAAAAAGCGCATTTACCAGTCTTGCGGGCTTACTGCTGACAAGTGAATAGGTCTTGTTGAATAATCATATCCGCACCGGCTGTTCTTTTATGATGGCAGCAGTATCAATCAGGTGCGGATATGGTTTTCCAAAAAATCGGGAATATTCGATCAATAGCACTAACTAATTCAGCACCCCTCACATTGCCTTGCGAAATTTCTCCCGAGTTGATTCTAATCCCATACAGCCATGTTCAGCTTCGTGGGCCAGGATATTCAGGTGTTCTTCGATAATGGTGAAGATTAACCCTTCCTTGTGCGCCAGGGAAAAGGGAAGGGCGGTTTGAGCGCGACCCTATAAGTCGTCAGGCTTCCAGCCTGTCGATTCTATCCAGGAGTGCACTCAGCCCGAAAATTAGTGTTTTCAGCCCGACCACTATTAAGATGCCTGATTTAAACTGTGGGTTGTACAGGTAAACCCCATCGACAGGGTTCCCTGCCAGAATACACATAGAATCGAGGCAATTATGGGTAGAAATAGACACCTCAACAGCAGAAAACCATTCAATGGCTTTCGTCGGGCCATTTCCGCTTTGACCCTGGGCAGCCTGGTGGCACTTTACGGCTGCCAGAGCACAGAGGGGCCCGCGTCAGATAGTAGCGCCTCCGGGCCCAGCAAAGCCGTTGCCGATGGCACTGTGGGTGACAAGGGAATGGTGGTAGGCACCACTGGCTCTGCGGCCATCGAGGCGGGTGTTGATATCCTCAAGCAGGGTGGTTCCGCCATGGATGCTGCCCTGGCCACAGCCATGGCCCAGGTGACCCTGGCGGCCGGTAACTGGGTGAGCTTTGCCGGCATTATGACCCTGGTCTACTACGATGCGGAGACCGGCAAGGTCTACAACATGAACGCCTCGTACAATACCGTTAAGGGCGAAGATGATCCTATGTCTATTCCAGGAATGGACTTGGTGAATCCGATGTCTCAAGAGCTTAATCCATCCGGTCGAGCGACTATGGTGCCGGGATTTATGAAAGGGGTGGAAGCCGGTCATCAGCGCTTTGGCAAGGTGCCTTTTGCGGATTTGTTTGAGCCCTCCATTAAACTGGCCGAAGAGGGTATTCCCTTTAATGCCGGCTTGGTTCAAAACCTGACATTCCGCACCAATGTGGTTTCCCGTCGCCCGGAAACCAAAGCGGTGTTTACCAAACCAGATGGTAATTTTTACCAGTTAAACGATAACTTCAAGCAGCTTGAACTGGCCAAAACCCTGCGCAAGCTGGCCCGTGATGGCAATGTGGACCATATGTACACCGGTGAGTGGGCGGAGAAAATGGTAGCGGCCGTGCAGGAAGAGGGCGGCAAGATGACCATGGAGGATATGGCCAATTACGATGTGATCTGGAGTGAACCCGTTGTGGGTAGCTACAACGGTTACAAGGTCTATTCCCACGGTATGCCTGCTATCGGCGGCGTGAATACCACAGAGGCGCTGAATGTGCTTGAGGCGGCAAACCTGAAAGAACTGGGCCATTATACCGAGTCACCGGAGGCGCTGTTCTGGTTGTCGCAATTAACCCGCGTAGGTATGGCGGGTTATCTGTATCCCAATCTGGCTGACGTTATGCCCGGGTTGGATATGACACTGGAAGGACGGTTGAAGAAGTCCCATGGCAAAGCATTGTGGAAGGGCTTGAAAGATGGAAACTTCCCTTTTGCCAAGGTGCCGCAAACCCTGCCAGTACATTCCGATACCATCGCCGCCGTGGACCAGTGGGGCAATATGGTGGGCATGGTGCACTCCATCAATACCGTCAGCTGGGGCATGACCGGTATCTTTGTGGACGGTGTTTCTGTTCCCGACTCCGGTGCCCACCAGCAAATGCAAATGGCGGCGGTCACACCGGGCGAGCGCCTGCCAGACCTCACCAACCCAGGTCTGGTGATGAAAGACGGCAAGCCCTACCTCGCCTTTGGCTCCATTGGCATGGGTCTGCACCAGAAGACCATCCAGGCGCTGCACTCAATTATGGACTTTGGCATGACGCCGGACGAGGCGGCCAGTGTCCCGGCCTTTGGTGCCCCTGAATTCGGGGCAACCGGATTGACGGGGCGACAGACTATCTCCGAAGGGCGCTTCGATCCGGCCGTGGTTGAAAAGGCCAATGCCATGGGCCTGGAGCTGGTGGAGAATGACCTAACCCAAGGCGGCTGGGTCGGCGTGCAGATCGATCCGGAAACTGGTAAACGCCACGGTGGAGTGTCTATGGTATGGGCCCTGACGCCGGACAATGACAGTCGGCCTGTGGGTTACTGAGTTGGTTTATTCCGCAAGATCCTAAAATTTATTTAACCAAGAAGAGCGGATTTGTATTCAAATCTGCTCTTCTTATTATATGCCGTTAAAAAATAATAGAGTGAAGATATGAAACGACCTATCCCAATGACCGTAATTGCTTTGTTTTTTGGTTTGATCGCCTGTGTCCAGCTTTTCGGATTTGTTGCCGGTGTGATTTCAGGAGAGATCACAACTCAGCTGATTTTAATGGGTGTGGCAGGCATTGTCTCTGTAATGGCCGTAATGACCACCTGGAAGCAGAAAGTGGCCAGTCTATACTGGTTTGGGATTATGTTTTTGATTGGCCTTAGCAACTATACGGGTATCTTCACTGAACAGCGTCCTCCCATGGGGCCAATGGATATTACCAATTGGGTGGTGCTGATTTCGGTGATTGTCTATCTCTGGACGTTAAAGGCGAAGGGTGTACTTAAGTGCGATACCTAAATAACGTTTTGCTTCTCAAATAACGCCCTTAATACGTCACACAACAGATAACTAAAATATTTCAAGTTGGAGGGGATATGTTTTCCAAACTCAAACAGTGCACTAGGTCAGTTTTATTGGCAGCTTCTCTTGCCGTTACAGGTTCCAGCCTGGCGGAACTGCCTCAACCCCAGTACGAGGATTACACCTGGGAGAAAGAAATTTTTGTACCCATGCGCGACGGCACCCAGCTTTCCACCGATGTCCTGTTGCCCAAAGGCGCCAAAGGCAAGTTGCCCACCGTTTTGGTGCGTACCCCCTACCATAAGGACAATACCCATTGGGCCTATTTTGGCGATTGGGATAAGTTATTCCTGCAGCAGGGTTACGCCGTGGTTATTCAGAGTGAGCGTGGGCGGCAGTTTTCCGAGGGTTACTTTGAAGATTATCTGGAAGGTGCCGCCCATGACGGTTATGACACCCTGGAATGGATCAGCGAACAGCCCTGGTCCAACGGCAAGGTAGGGACCTTTGGCTGCTCTTCATCCGGTGAGCAGCAGTGGGCCATGGCCAATACCAAACACCCGGCCCATGCGGCGATGCTGCCCCTGGCTTCCGGCACCGCCATTGGCGATATCCCCGGCAATGACACACAGGGTGCCATCTATCGCGGCGGTATTCCGCAAATGGGATTGTGGGCCTGGTGGTACAACGATATGGCCACCAGTGAACGCTTGCTATTGCCACCGGATACCACCCAGGCACAGCGGGTGCGCCTGCGAAACAGCTTTACCCTGCAGCCCATGACTCGCTTCTATCAGATGAATGGCCGCTCCATTGATACCTCGGCAAAAACAGAGCAACACGATGAGCTGGTAAAAACCCTGCCCAGTATGAATGTGATTCGCTCCGGTGGTGGTGCACTCACACCATTTGATAAATACATCACCTGGACGCCTGGTGATAAGCGCTGGGACGGTATAAATCAGGCGCGGGTAGGTCACTCCCAGAAAACTCCCGCCTTGCACCTGAACACCTGGCACGATGTGGGCGCCGGTGAGATGAGCCGCATGTTTAAGTACCTGCAGGATCAGAAAACCCCGGATCAATACCTGATTCTGGGCTCCGGGCCCCACTGTGATCTTCTGGAAGAGTCTCACCTCGCCAACCTGGAATTCGGTGACCTGAATCTGGGTGATGCCCGTTATATGGGGCGTGATAACGGCTATGCCGAGCTGTTTCTAAATTGGTTTGATGGCAAGTTAAAAGGCAAAAAAGACAAACTGAAAAAAATGCCCAAGGTACAGCTGCATGTGATGAACCAAGGCTGGATAACTGGCGATCAATGGCCATTGGAAAATACCCAATTTACCAAGTACTACCTGAACAGCAGTGGCAAGGCGGGTTATCGACTGGCTGACGGGGCACTTACCACCCAAAAACCGTCCCAGGTTAGCGGCAAAGATAACTATATCTATGATCCGTCCTACCCGGTTCCAACCCGTGGGGGTGGCTGTTGCAGTAGTGCCATGGCCGTGGACCAGCGGGATATCGAAGCGCGAGCGGATGTGTTGACCTACACCACGCCGGTACTCGAAAAAGGTGTGACCGTGGCAGGGCCCATTGAAGTGGTGCTCTATGTCTCCTCTGATGCCAAAGACACCGACTTTAACGTCAAGCTGGTGGACGTCTACCCCGACGGCAAGGCCATCAACCTCAGCGATGATGGCTTCCGTGTTCGCTATCGCGAGGGTTTTGATAAAAAAGTGTTGATGAACGAAGGTGAGGTTTATGAAATTAAACTCACTAACATGGTCACCGCTAACTACTTTAAGGCCGGGCATCGGATTCGTTTACAGGTGACCTCCAGTAATTTCCCAAGCTATGAGCGCAACCTCAATACCGGTGGCAATAACTACGACGAGTCTGAGTGGGTGGTAGCCGAAAATGCCGTGCACCACGGTGAACAATACCCTTCTCATGTGGTACTGCCACTGATTGAAAAGTTAAACCTGGCGAGTAACAAACAATGATGATTGACGTAAAGAAAACAGCCATAGCCGCATCCCTGATGCTGGCCATTGGCGGTTGTAACGAGGAGCCCCCGGCGAGCAGTATGGAAAGCAGTCCTGATGTGGCTTCTTCCAGTAAACAGCAAATGGATTACAGTGCGCAACTCAATCGGTTGTTTGAAGAGTATGGTGCATGGCAACTGTCCAGCAACCCCATGGGCGCCATGTTGAGTGGCCAGCTGATGACCACCTGGAAGGGCGCCTGATGATGGCGACCAGCGCCGTAAATGATGTGCAGTTTAATTTCCTGGGCAGCTCCTTTGGGGAGGTGGACGCTTATAACGAGCCCTATTATTTTGGCCCGGAGAAAAAGCAGGAAGCGGTTAACATTAACCTGTTCAGCGGTTTCGACCTGCCGGGTTTTATTCTCAGTTACCACCTGGGCTACCAGAAACTGATGCAGCTGAGAAACAAGGCTGAGCGGGCCCTGGGGGAGCAGTTCTCCCTGGCGGAATTCAACGATGAATTGCTGGAGTTCGGTATTTTGCCGTTTGATGTGCTGGAGCAGCATATTGACTGGTATATTGCTCAGCACTGACAACATTAGATTGCAGTCGCTTTCAACCCCCGCCGAGGACCGGGGATCAGTTTTCGTTGTTCTGAATGTTTATTTTACAGCAGCCTTTTAGAAAGCAGGGTGTCGCTCGATTGAGAGTTAGTTGATGTACATCGACCGATGCTACCGAGCAACATCCTCACTGGGGGGATGTCCAAAATGCTTGCGGTAAGCGCGCGTGAAATTGGCGTGATTTTGGTAACCCAGCATTAGTGCCACGGTCAACACGGAGTGTTGGCCGGAATGCAACAGCTCTCGCGCCTTTATCATACGAAGCTGCAGTGCAAACTCCATAATGCTGGTACCAAAGTGCTGACGAAAAGAGTGTGTCAGGTGGGAACGGCTCATATTCACCTGGTCAGCCAATTGGTCGATTGAGGGGGGCGATATGTACTCTTGACGAATGATCTCTGCAACGGCATCCAGAGATTTCTCCGACTTGGGGATGGTAGTGCTTGCTTGACTGGGCAAGCGGTACATAATGTCCGCCAGGGAGCAGAGAATTTCCAGCCCTTTGATTTGTAGCAGGAACTGCCGGGTTTTTCCCTCCCGTGGTGCCTCAACGATCTGCCGGGCAAGCTCCCGGATGGAGTCGGGTAACGGAATGCTGATCAGCAGTGGTTCCGGGTTGAGGTCCAGGAAAAATTTCCGCAGCGGGTTGATGAGGCGAGCGATATCAAGATCAAATTTTTTCAAAAACAGATCGCGTGAAACACCCAGGTTGATAAACTGGTAATCAACACCCTGTTGGTACCAGGTCGTATCCCGCTGACTTCCAGGGAAGCAGCCTAATGTCAATCGAGAACTCTCGAAGTTAAATTTTCGGTGCCCGTGTATATGGTAGATAAACTCCCCCTGCAGGGTAATGCGAATGGCCAGCATGTCCTCAATTCTAGTGTTAATGGCGAAGTCGTGATCTGAGAGCCCCTCAAAAGCAAACATCAAACCGCACCGCTCCAGCGGTACCATTTCACTCCAGAAGGACGCGGGGAATTGACGTTGTTGTACCTCGCGCAATTGTTGCAGACCGAGTGAAAACTCTTTTTGCTCCGTTTCCTGTTTCAGCGTCTCCAGCCAGAGTGACAGTGGAATGTATCCGTCTTCGCTAGGTGTCAGTTTTTCCAGCTCAAGGGGGGATAGCACCGTTGGCTCCAGAATAGCTATTACAAGATCTATTGACGTTATCACTTTGGCTGATTTCTGGCAATAAAGCACACGAAATTGGTAACAATAGCTTGAAAATCGGCCGATATGACAATGGCTTTGCTCGGGATGACAGGACAGGACATGGATAAAGACGATAATCTGAGTAGACATTTTTTCGGATCAAACGGAACAACTTTTGAGACTATTGAATATGAAACTTCCATCCACCTTGAATCAGGTTTCTGAGCGCGCCAAGGCGTTAATTGAAGACAATTTTGTGGCCGATATCTTGATGCCCGGTTGTCCGTTTGATGGGCTGTTTAAAAGCAACGGGGAGTACTTGCTCAGTGTGCTGGATGGCTATCGTGCCAATGGCGTGGACTGGGTCTCAATTACCGTGGGACTGGATCATTTTCCCTCGATCGAAAAAACCACTCAAATGATTGCCAGCTACCGCAATATCTTTAACTGCAACATCAATCCGGCGACGGCGGAGCGCTTTGCGCTAGTCCATTCCGTAGTGGAAATGGAAACGGCCAAAGCGACCGGCAAACTGGCGGTTAATTTTAACTTCCAGGGCAGTATGCCGCTGCTTGGGAACCTGGATATGGTGGAGTTGTATTATTCGTTAGGTGTTGGCCAGATGTTGCTCGCTTACAACGATAAAAACCTGGTGGGTGACGGTTGCCACGAGCGCACCGATTGCGGGCTGAGCAAATTTGGACTCAACCTGGTGGCTAAGATGAATCAGGTTGGAATGATAGTGGACTTGACCCACACAGGCGAGCGAACCACACTGGAAGCCTCCGAGGCTTCTACAGAGCCGGTGATCTACTCTCACTCCAATCCGTTGGCACTGAATGAGCATGGTCGCAATATCAGTGATGCCCAAATTAAGGCCTGTGCCGCTACCGGTGGTGTCATCGGCGTTAATGGCGTGGGTGCCTTTATGAGCAAAGCGGGGGATGATGTGTCTGCCGACATTATCATCAAACAGATCGATTATATTGCCGAGCTGGTGGGTGCGGAACATGTCGGTTTCGGTTTGGATTATGTAGACAATACCGATTATCTGAACGAAATACTTGCCGGGCACTCCACCAAATTTCCAGCGGACCAGGGATACCTCGATGTGAAGTTTGCCGGGCCGGATGCCATCCCCCATATCGTTGAAGGGTTATTGGCCAAAAACTACAGCGATGAGCAGGTGAAGGGCATTCTGGGTGGAAACTTTTTGCGTGTTTGTAGGCAGGTATGGAGGTAGCGTCGGCATGTCGAGACCCTGGGGTTTAATGAAATCGGGTGTCTGCTGAATTGGATACACTAATAGCTGCCGAAAATTTAGTCGCCATTCTTGCGGTATTGTTGCTGTTAGTTGCCCTGGGACTGTGGATGGAGACCCGCCCTAAACTTGGTCAATACGGCGTGCTTTCCATTAT
>NZ_JAAQPI010000037.1 GCF_011683955.1 Pseudomaricurvus alkylphenolicus | reverse complement strand
CAAAACTGGGGGCTCACCCTGTCGCAGCTCGCCATATTCTTTGAAGGCCGGCTTGATGAAGTTATTGAATTATGATGTTATGCGGGAACGCCTAAACCCGGCCTGACACAGAATTTTAGACGCTCCCTTATTATTTTGAATATTTATGGTCCTATCCCCCAAATCCTCCGGTCACAGAATACAGATTTCATGACTCTCTCCTCATGACTGCTTTAGCCTCGACATTGATCGGGGCTTTTTATTGCCTGGAGGAAAGCCGGAGAGGTGGCGGTCAAAGATCGAACAGCTGGCAGGGTGGTTCTATGGTTTCCCGTTACCTTGCTCTTCAGCGTTTTCAACCTGCAGTAACTCCCCCTTGGTCAGCTCCCCATAAAACCTGGGATATGGCCAACCGTAACCCCAGCGGAACTTGGTCGGCAGAAAGGGCGTCCCACCCACGCGAACCCCGGCAAGCATCAACAGGGCGATCTCCTCTTCGCCAACCTTCTCAACACAGGCCTTGAGTGCAAAATCGGCAGCCTCACGCTCTTTGTAGGTGCCACCTTTCCAGTAGGCGTAATCATGTTCCGTACAGCATTGCAGCCACAATTGGCGTTGTTCCTGGGAGCCATCCGGAAACGCACTACAGCCGTCACTTGCGAATGGCTTCAGCTTTGCGTCAGATGCGAAGATCGAGCCTGACAGCAGCATCATGAAAGTGATCAACCTAATCTTCATTGGAGCTTCACACCGACCAATATCGCTTTTTGAACCAGGGAAACGAGCAGATGGCGACGTTGATCACGATCCAAACCAAAAGCCACGGCCAATCCAGCCAATCGCTATTTTGGTTATAGAGCGCCAAACGTTTTTCTGGATCAGGGGTAATGTACATGACAACCCCCACAATCAGGCCAATTGTGAGGGGAATCGGCTGTCGGGGTTGAGTGGTCTCCAACCAGTGATAGAGGGCGGTGTAGGCTGTAATCCACACCACCAAAGTGACGTTATCCATTTGCTATGGGATGGCCTCCGTTCCAACTGGGGGTAGTGCTTTTAGGCAGCCTGCCCAAACCGCCCCTCAAGATACCGAATAATATCCCCGGACTCATACATCCAGCGGCTTTCCCCGGAGGCCTCCTCGATCCGCAAGCAAGGCACCTTCAACCGCCCACCCCCGGCAACCAGCTCATCCCGAGCGCTATCACAGCGTTTGGCATCCCGAGTCTCAATCGCCAGAGACTGCCGTTTAATCGCCCGCCGCACCTTCACACAAAAAGGACACGCCTTGTACTGATACAGGGTCAACCCGCTCGTCTGGGCATCCAGCTGCTTCTGGGCATCGCTATCCCGCTTCACCCCACGAGGGGTAAACAGCCAGTCAAAGAACAGAATCAGGGAACCAAGGATGGCGCGAACAATAACCATGGGCAAAGTCTCCGGTCTGAGGTTGGAGCGATAGACTCTGTGGCCTATAGAGTCGTGCGCTCTATGGCTCTGCAGCCTATGCAATCCGGGGAAGATGGTGGGCCCTCACGGACTTGAACCGTGGACCTATCGATTATGAGAATGATAATCATTTGCAAAAAGAAAGAGAAAGCCGAAGAAACGTAACGAGTTTTTCCGGGGTGTACCGAACCGGGGTACCGAAACCGAACCATGGCCGAACCGGGAAAGGTCGGAAACCGGTCCCAGGTTGCCATCAGGCCATGTGGGCTATGGGTTCGGTCGGACCGAACTCCGGGCCGGTGCCGAACTGCTCTCTACCGAATCCGTTTGCACACGTGGTACATTTGGAGTGGCTGCTCATTGCCTTTTGCTTCAGGGTAGTGCTTTTGGTACAGGCGAGAAGAAAAAAATCTATGGACTTCACCATGCTTGAGTCCAGGAATCTCGCCGCGAATAAACTTGGCGGATATGAAATCCTCCTGTATTTCCATGACTTTCCAAAGCAAACCCCGATCCCGTTCATGGATTCCATCAATCCAGCCAAACTCATCATAGCTTCTGTACTTTTCGATGACATCACCTATAGCAATCGGTTTACCCATATCGATACTGCTGCAGGAGGACACAACAGGTTGGTATATCTGATTTCTTGCCAGTATTGCATCGGCTTCTGATTCGGTACACCATCTATCCGAGTAGGTGGAAGGGTCAACGATTCTCCAAGTTCCCTCAACATCTTGAAAGTGGGCGAACTTCCATTTGGTATATCCACCAAATGAATTCTTTGCGTTCCACTCAATGCAGGCCCTATTTCCTGTTTTGCTGACAGAGAAGTTTCGAAACTTAGCTGAATCTGGGTCCTTTAATCGTGAGCTGACAAGTTCTTGAATTTCTGATTGATCTGAGCAGCCAGCTATCAAAAGTGCAAAAATAGTAATTACTGTACGCATATCTTAAAACCATCTCATGTCTTGATCCAAAGCCCTCTGGAGGCGTTCTTCTGGTGCTAGGGCAGCATGTTCAATGAATGTTCTCTATTTGCAGCGAAGGTGTACTGGCTTATTTAAATGCCAACTTCAGCCAATCCAAAAATCCAATTGGTATTGCTCGATCAGACTCACCATTCTTGGATTCGAGAAACCACATGGCTGCGTAGCTAGACAAAGGAGAGACTACTAAGTACGCATACCCAGTACCGGTAGTCAGTAATAGACCTAGCAGGTTGAGAACAGAGAAGTTGCTGGCTCTCCCTGCGCTAAAGAGGTTGATGAATGCGTTTATGCAATACGCACCAAAAAATGCCAGAGGCAACCATTTTGCGTACTGAATGCCTTTGTGTCCAAGTGTAATGCTTGCGCAAACACCGAATAGGATACCGGCAATGCTGTACCCAACAAGGGCTTCGACAAACCACACCGTTGTGTTGATAGTAACCAGGGTTTCCAGATCAAGGGAGCTGGGTAAAAAGTCCAAAAATGCCGAGAGCTTGTCGCCGATTGGGCGAACCATAAATACTGCAAAGGCCAGGATGCACCAAGTTTTGATATTCACTTTTTCCGTGCTGTTCATCGTTGATCCCTCGAATCAAACCGTTAGATTTCAGTAGTGGTGTATCGCTACTTCCTACCGCCCGTGCACCCAAAGCTATGTTCAGGTCTCCAGAAAGCAAAATTCTACGTAATACGTAGAGAGGCGACAAGCTAAATTGACCATCATGGCTGCATGTCAAAACATGCCGAGCCAGAAATCTCCATCTTTGGTCGCCGCCTGCGGGAAGCGCGGCAAAGGATCGGTATGCCCCAGGACAAATTGGGAGTCGAGATTGGGTTGGACGAGGGCAGCAGTAGCGCCCGTATAAGCCGATATGAGACCGGGAAGCACGAAGCGCCCTATGCAACTGCTCAAAAATTGGCCAAGGCGCTTGGCATCCCGGTAGCCTATCTATACTGCGATGATGATAGGCTGGCGGAGTTGATACTCAAGCTGGGCATTGCCAAAAAGAAGCAGATTTGCGAAGTGGAAGCAATTCTGGGGTATGATTTATAGTGCTCATCTCAGTTGTGCCAAATGTTTGACATAAGCTCATGCGCTCCGGTCTCCTTAACGGCTGCAGCTACATTTTGTTTGCGTGTCTACCAGAACAGGGCACTCATAAGCGGTTAACCTTTACAAGAAATAATCAATGGGAGCGCTTCTGCATAAGTTGACGGGTTAAATATTCAGTAGTCGCGATACTTCACGACTATCCCGTCGAATCCCATCGAAAGATTATTTACTCTCTGATCAGCTGCATTTTCAGCATATCTTGACCTTGAAAATTGAGGTATTTTCGAAAACTCCTTTTGCTTAAGCAGGTCGTGAATCTCTTCTTCAATGCCTACTTTAAGATTTACTCCGTTGGCTTCCAGATTTACGCCGTAATATCTGAAATTATCTTCAGCGATCAGCTCAAGTTTCCTTTCTAAGGCGTCTTCTATCAGAAATATTGATCTGTAGTTTGAATCAATAAATTTTTCTCTGCTTATATTAAGGGATCTTTCTTCTTTGCTTTCTGGGTCCGCCAAGTGGGTAAGTATTCGCTTATCACTAAAATAGGTTGCGCACGCATTTAGTGTTCGAGGTGTCGTACCGTCTATTGAGGCAATTTGTTGAGCTTGCTCCTTGGCGCTTGCGATTTTGGAATTTAATTGATTGGTTGACATGCCTTTAGCTTCAAAAACATGCCAGTGGCCATTTGCACATTGCCCGACAAGATCTGGTTCTCTGCCGCGTCCTTCGTTGGGGGTATCAAATTGAATTGCTCCAAGTGTCTTCAGGCCCTCCACATGGATTAGGCTGCCAATGTCGAGTAGTCTTTCGGCATAGAATTTTGCGAAAGCCATTCCTAAGTTATAACTGACAATTCGTTTCTTATCGCTTACGTGAGTGTGATAGATAGGATGTAATCTCATCCCTTCCCTATCGGATTGTATGTTCTCAAACACAACACCAATCTTTTCTATCACCGAGCTATAAATTGCCCTAGCTAACCCGTAGTCTTTTATCTGACGTTTTGAGATAAAGCTCGGGTTTCCAACGGTGATCATCGAGCGATACAGGTCAAGCTTTTTGCAGCGGATGCTAGACTCACCATCTGTATTTAAGTGCAGGTATGGTGCTACGTAATCGCTGCTGCGATAGAAGATAAAGGGCAAGATTCACTCCTTTGATATAAACGTTAAACGCTTGGTAGGCTGCTCAAGTTTTCTTCGGACAAAGCTTAAAGTATTTTCGTAGAAAATTCTTGCAGTTCGGTGTGTTCTGGTAGTATGCCGTTCGGCGTTCACAACGCTCCATTCTAATGTTGTCTAGGTGCTGTCTAGCCTTCGCCTTCCTCATTGGCCATATTAGGCCCATAAATATTCTCATTATGATGCTCTACGAAGACATTGGATATACTGTGCCCATGAGATTTTCTTAACTTTCTGACGTCTATGGCTATGGCACCATAATCCAGCATCGCGTGATGATTAGGGCAGACGCAAATCATATTCTCTATAACATCTGGACCGTTGTGAGGGCTGCCCAGGGGCATGATGTGGTGGGCTTCTACGTAGCGCCTTTTTTTCGAGACTTGTATTGATAATCCACAAATTTGACATTCGTAGTTGTTTAGGCGCTTTACTCTCTGAGAGAGGGCTGAATCACGTATGATTCTGGAAACCACCATATCCGACCTGTTGTTTGGTACTTCTATGTCACTTGGGTTCAATTCTACACATTCTTCAATGTAGTCTGACCAATCATGGCTTCTAGATTTCCGTATCTCGTTCTCCCACCATTCATACGGATTCTTTTGTTTTCCAAATAATGAAAAATAGCCGGGACCAGGTTCATTCGACAGCCGATTTATTATGAGACCGGTGATTGCAGGAAGGTTATTTGCAACTGTCCATTCGGCCAATGAGTTCAGGCCTTGGGGCTTTAAGCTCTCTCCCCACTTTTCTCTCATTTGAGGCAGATCCAGAAGTTCGTGGCACTCTTTATAGCCAATGTAGGTATCAGGTCTACCAGGGGTAGCACTGTCTAGCCTCGATACCAAAAGTGAGAGAAGTTTTCTTCCTTGTTCATCCAATTCCATAAGCTTGAAAATATCTCATAGTTGTGTTTCAACACTTTTGAAGGGAGCCATGGGGCGAAGTTTAGCCTTGTATAATTAGGGAATAAAGCAGGAGAGGAGACTAACTATTTCCCTATTAATCAGTACGTTGGCGACCATAACACAGTTCGATGCATACGTGCTATCAACAAAAGAGGGCTCCTGAAAGAAGGAAGTTGCACCGAGGCGCTTCTTGGTCAATATTACAGCTACTCTGCCTTTTATGAAGGAATGCCTGTGACCGACCAAATGTCTGACAGCCTCGCCAATGAATGTCCAGATCTGGAACTGTCTGGATTATACCTCTACGGCATTATACGTGGGTCAGACCCTTGCGTCGGTAATGGATGGGGAGACGAGTTTGTTAGAACGAAAGCTTGGCAGGACTTACAGGACAGTGGTGTTCTGGAGACGGCAAGGTTTCGTTTTACAGCTCTGCACAGTGGCGTCATCTGCCGATACAGGATTTCTAGAAGTGGTGGTCTTCGGCTAGCAGAGATTTCTGTTCTGTCTGGTTTTGTCGAGGAAGTACCGGAGGTGGCGTTGCCTGGGACCGAGTTAAATTCTCAATTCAGGGCTGAGGGCATACTGGATCGAGAAAGCGACATCTCAATCCATTCTGACGGAGTATGGTATCACCTCCTTCGACATCAGGGCGTGCTATATCTTGTAGATGCAAATCCCTTGGACCAAGTCGACCTCAGAAAGGCAAGGAATGACAGAATGGAGTTTGTGGACTATCCCGCCGATGAAGAAATTACTGGTGATTTCTGGCTGGTGTTG
Source organism: Pseudomaricurvus alkylphenolicus (assembly GCF_011683955.1). Classification (GTDB taxonomy): domain Bacteria; phylum Pseudomonadota; class Gammaproteobacteria; order Pseudomonadales; family Cellvibrionaceae; genus Pseudomaricurvus; species Pseudomaricurvus alkylphenolicus. The sequence goes on along the minus strand of NZ_JAAQPI010000037.1, from coordinate 18,050 downwards.
AAGCCAAGCTTTCGTGCCTCCCGAACATATGTACCGTTTATAAATGGCCGAGTAGTTACAGATCAAAGTCGCTGGGTCAAGGAGCCAGAAAAGGGGCCCTCCGGTAGGACAGGCTTTCTGGCTCGGTTGACCGCATGGCGGATACGTGTTGCCGCAACAGTTGAAGGATTATTACGGCGATAGATGCCTTACAGGACAGTTTACATTCACTGGCCAGACGATAAAGCTTCCTCTTGGTTGCTGAATGAGAAGTGATCAATCGCTGCAGCTTTGAGAAACCCTGAGACGTTATTGTTATCTCGAGTCACAGGGTTTCCGGAATCGATTTCGTAGCCTATCAGCCCTCTTAAACCTTTGTGATTACGAACCCGGGATCTTTGATCTAGCGGGGGTAATCTCGCAAGTATTTCATCTGCCGGGTAAACAATTCCTCTGGGAACAGTACCGCTGCCACTGTTGCGGGTGACTTCAATGTACACATTACCATTTCTGTTCTTCCAAAGCTGGTAGCAGATTTCGCCGTGCCTTGCTACCAACTTGACGGCTGTTTTTTCGTCTTCGAGCTTGTAATAAATGTTTGTCATAAGTATCTCATTGCTCACGATAAAATGATTATGGAGTTCTGGCGATAGGGAAGGAATACTCCCTGAATCAAAACTCCGAAAAATGCAAAAAAAAAAGAGGTACTCCGACCACACCCCCGGAGTGGGGATGCAGCCGGAGCAGCAGGGGAGTAGTGGCAAGTGACCTCCCGAGAGTGGTCCAGAGTGGCCCGCTATGGGGCGTTTCCGGCGGGGGCACCCCCAGGGTACAGGGTTGCGGTCTCTGCCGCCTCCTGCATCGTAGAGGAGGAGAGGTGCGCGTACCGCTGGGTCACAGTCGGGTCCGAGTGGCCGAGGATCTGCTGAACCTCATACAACGACCGTCCACTATTGACCAGCATCGATGCGAATTGATGGCGAAGGTCATGCAAGCGCAACTCCGGCAAACCCGCTTCAGTCCTGATGCGTCTCCAGGGCTTCTGGACATTGACATAAGGCTTGCCAGTGCGGGGGTTCACAAACAGATGATCATGGTACCGGTTCAGTTCTCGCAGCTCCTTCAAGATATCCAGCGCCGATTGGTTCAACGGCTTGGAATTGATCTTTTTGGACTTCGAGTTCGTTGCCGGTATACGCCACACTTTGTTGTCGGTATCCACGTTATCCCAGGTTGCGGTTAAGGCTTCGTTGACGCGAGCACCGGTGCAGAGTAGAAATTTCACCAATAACGCGATCACACGGTTAGGGTGCTTGTCCAATACCTCTAACAAGCGGGCCTGCTCTTCATCGGTCATGTACCGCTCCTTGCGATTGTCAACACGAAACAGCGGGATTTTTTCCGCCGGATTCTTCTCCAGCAATCCCCATTCAACAGCAAGGTTGAGTGAGTGGCGGATCAGTTTAAGATGATGATCACAAGTTGCATGTGCCAGCCCCTCATCCAGCAATGCCGAATGAAAGGTCTGAATCTGCAAGCGGGTGATTTCAGTCAGACGGAAGTTGCCGAGGACTCGAAAGATCCGCAGTCGACACATACTTTCATCGAAAGTCCAGCTTCTCTTTCTGGCTTTGGCGTAAGGCAAGTAACGGTCCTCCATGAATGCTGTGAAAGTAGGCACGTCCTTTAGCTGCTGTCTATCAGAGCTTGGATCTGAACCCGTCAGGACCTCCGCCTTCAGTTTCTTCGCCTGCTGCCGAGCCCGTTCAAGACTGATTTCACTAGTTCGCCCGAGTTTAAGGTACTTCGTTTCCCTCTGATCATTCTTGTAGCGAAGGTAAAAAGTACCGACACCGGGGGAGGTGGCGCGAGTCTCGACCAAAAGACCTGGAAGAGCGGTATCGCATAATTCGATCTTGTTCTTGCCCGGAGGGCAGATCAGTTGATCGCTAATGACTTTCTTGGTTAAGAGAATTCTAGGCATAGGAACATCCTCCGTCTTGCCTGGTGATTGAAGAAAGGCGTTGCCGCCGTGGTTTAGAAAGATATGGCTATTTGACCGAGCGTGAGAATTCGGAGGGTAGCCAGAAAGGGAGCCGCCAAAACCGCCAATACTGGAGTTTCGGCGGTTTCGACGATATGGGCTGGCTAAAAATTAGCCGATTTTGTTGAGTTCCGGGTGCCATCGGTACTGGACCGTTGGTCTTCCTCCGAGAGCAGAAGTTGATGGAGGCAGCTCAAGCAGGTGATAGTGATCAACAAGGCATTCCAGGGCACCGTTGACGTCACTGCTTTCGGTCAGGCCTGCCCATCCCTTTCTGCGCACATCACGGGCCGTGAAGCTGGCAGTGAGTTTATCTCTGCGCTGAACGATCCGCTTTGCATTATCGACGGCGTTGTTGGTATTAATACTGTAGAGCCTCAATGCATGGGAGCGGAGGTATTGAGCCCAGAGTAAGGCTCGTTCTACTGCCGCTTGACCAACATGGGACTTTCCGCCTTCAACAAGCTCGAACAGCAGAGCCAGGGCAGCAACGGCCTTGGGTGACTTTGCTAAGTGACTCTGCACCACAGGATGGTGTTCGCCGTCAGCGATATCCTTGCGAAGAGACGTCATCCAGTCCGCAAACATTGATTGGGCGCCATCGCTGAACTTCAACTGGATTGGTCCAGCCTCTGGAAGCGGCAGCTGATGGAATGCCCGCACAGTGTCTCGATAACGTTGGTAGGCATCCTGATCTGGTCGGCGATCTAGCCATTCCCACTTCTCATTTGGGTCCGGCCAAACTGTCAGCTGAAGGCGTTGAACAAGACCATCGTCGGCTCGACCACGCATTGCCATGCTGATCAATCGAGCAATCTTGCTTGGCTGAATACCACCTAGCAAGCTGAGAGTGCAGTTGTCGATGACAATTGTGCCACGGCCTATTCGGTCATAAGTAAATCGGCTGTTGCCGTCAAAGCATTCCAGATAGAACGCCCTCTCCAGCTGACCGTCTTCTTGCGACAGCTTTGCGAGAAAGCCTGACAACTCATCTCTCATCAACAACAGGCCATTGGGGTTTTCATTCAGTAGCTCACCTAACTTTTCGACGGAGGCATCATTGACAATGTAGCGGAACTGATCAAAATGCTGTTCCTCGGGCTGGGCTGTCCGTAGCTTCTCGAGAGCTTCGTCTTTTCTACCCTCGTTGAGGAGGGCTTTCGCTTCCTGTTTGCGTGCTTTTTCCTCGAGTTTATGCAGCTCCGCCAGCATCTGGTGTTCTTCAATGGCATTCTGCGCAAACTCCGCTCCGGACTTTTCAATGTCGATCAGGGGGTGTGCAGCCTCCTTCATTGCTGGAGACTTCATCGCCGACGGTGGGCCAACGATGGCGCCCCAGAGGTTAGCGCGTACCTCCCAGTTATCGTGCTGCTTTGGAAGGATTGAGTATTTGTTGCCCAATATGGCTGACAGGATGACGATGCAGGAAACGGCGACATAGTCCGCAGGGCACTGAGCACGACCTGCCACATCAAAAACAAAGCCTTCTAGAGAAGGAGGCAGCATGGCTTTAGAGAGTGGAAGTACCGGTGGAAGCTGTGCATCCAAAGGTATCGGGCTGTGCACGGAAGCAATGGTACGATCTAGCATAACCTTGGTATCAGTCATTATTAACCTCCCGAACGACGCAGTGTTCTACATCATTGACGTCAGTACAAGCGCACCCTGGATGATTGCATGGCAGGTCTGGGGTGACATAGTCTGCCCCTATTGCCGTCGCAGCCTCCACGGCTTTGGTTAATCCTGGGTTTCCCTGCGTTCGATGATCATTGTCGGCAACAATGACGATTTTGACGCCCGGGGGAGCGGAGCTGGCCAGCGCCAAGCACACCTCCATCAGGTTTCCCGCATTCATGGCGGCCAAGGCAGGATCGCCCGTAACGTCATGAACAGTGGCCGCTGTAGCCCATCCCTCTGTGATGTACCAATTCAGCGAGCTGCTTCGATCGCCGACTTCGGCGAACAACCCCTTCACTCGGCCGCCTCTCATAAACCGCTTGGTTCCATCGCGGTATATTCGCTGCATATTGTGGATTTCACCGGTGGCGTCGCGGAGCGGCACCTGCAGCGCACCATTGAGCTGAAAGAGCCCATGTGGCAATACCCTCTTGGTCTGCAGATAAGGATGATTCTCATCAGCCCTTTCAGCTTCTTCAGCAATCAGTCTTGCCGTCTCTGCGACTATAGATTGCCTTTCTAGGCGCGCACGACCAACTTCCATCGAATGCTCTGCGATTCGTTGCCTAGTCTCAGCGCCGGTGGTCGACGTAAACAGGTCAGCTCCCTCCGCAGTCCAGCTGTAACGTTCGCAGGTAACATGATTCCCGAAAACCGCCCGGTCACCATTTGGAGAGACCCATACCCAGATGGAGCGATTGCTGCAACTTTTCCCTGGCATTCGGTGGCGATGTATTTTTCCGTCCGCCACCGTTTCAATATCCGCACCAAGCTTTAATCGGATCTCCTGTTCAAGTTGCTGGCGCCGCTGCTCAACCGTGATTGAGTCTGTTTGATGGTTAAAAGGCATTTCTTTCCCCTTTAAAATCTCGTGAAGACAGCCACCCGTGATATCGGTAGGAGACCAAAGGGATGGCTGCCGTTGAACCCCTTCTGGCAAGTGGACTACCGGTCCGAGCGAGTGGCCTTGGTCAGGCTTCTGATCGGTAAGCGGCGCGTGCACGTCTAGAGGGGTTAATGTCACGAGAAACCAAAAATGTCATTTAAGTTACTGATTTACATATAAAAGATAATGAAATACTATAGATGAATAATCACATTGGAAATCGCAATGACGGATGCCAGATCATTATCCGCAGATCATCAGGAGGCTTTGCGCCAAAAAGCCATCAGGTTGAGAAAGCGAGGTAGAACCTACCGGTATATTGCTGATCTTTATGGTGTTCATCCCAATACTGTTTTCCGGTGGGTCAAGACTTACGAGAAAAGTGGCGCTAAGGGCATCAAGGCCAAGTCAAAGGGCCCTAGGGGGAAGTTGAAAAGGGGGTTAACCCCGATGCAAGAATTGAAGATCATCGAGTGGATGCTCAAAAATGATGCATCGACTGTTCATCCGAGTGATGTGTTGTGGACCAGTGAAGCGGTATATCGATTGGTTACTCAACGGTTCAAACACAAGCTGACAAGCAGAACAGTCCACAACTATATGCGCAGGTGGGGAATAGTATCGACTAAACCGGATGGACAGCTTGCTGCCCGGTCTGTAAAAATACGTGATCAAGATGAAACACAGATTTTCTGGTGGGAAGCGAAAGAGCTGGCTCACTGGAGTGACCGGGTTGCCGATTATCAGAAATCGAAGCCCTATGCTCAAGATGTTGTCAGGTTACGGGCTGAAACTAAAATGTTGTCCATAACAGATTCCAAAAACAAGCTTCATTTTCATCTCGTTGAAGATGGCTGGGTGGACCTAGCGCAGGAAATTATCCGATTTCTAACTTTGATGTTGAAGCAAACCGAGAAAAGTATGTGTCTGGTGGCGAGGAACGCACTGGATTTGGATCGTGTCGAGGTAAAGGAGTGGATTCAGTCCTGCGATAGAATTGTCGTGCTCAACCAGAAAGAGGCGCCATAGCAGTAATTTGCGCTTTTTTTTCCTGAATGCGTGAAAAATATGGCGCCAAAACTGACAAAACCCAGTCCCTCTACGGGACCGGGTATCATGTTAAGTGAAGCAGGCGGCTACAATTGATATGGACTCACTTCAACCTAACTATATTGGTCTGATATTTTGAAATTCATGAATGCCATGTTCATCGCCCTTATGTAGTTCTGCTTGTTCCTTCAGTTTGTCGTAGACCTCGCAGCCATCGCCCAGTATCACATGGCCAGCCAGCGCTTTATGAAGGACAGTATCAAAATCTCTCCACTCAGGTATGTTGCAGTACACATTTCTGGTTTTCTTTGCTGTAAACTGCTGCTTTCCGGGCGAATACTCCAGAGTAATCTCAGCTCCTTCGCATTGATTCATTGCATGTGCTAGTGAAAGCCACATAGGCGAATCCTGAACATTTGTGGGAAGAACCTGTGCATAAACAAAAGGTTCATCTCTATCAGTCCAGCAGGAGTGAAATCGACATGTACGATAAATGAACCACTCAGGGTCAGCTTGCAGTTCTTGAATTGCTGGGTATAAATCGAAGCCTATCAAGTTATTTCGATAATCGAATTCTCCTATTACAGCGCAGGCATAGTCGACATACCTGCCGGTCATATGAAACGGCACCTTGACATCCAGCGTTCTGATGATTTCGTTGCACTGCAATCGCCTACTGGGGTACATAGCACTAATTGGGTGGCAATTTGCAAGAGAATAGTCATCATCATTCTTGGTGCCGGGGAAGATATCATTCATGTTATAGCTCCTAAGGGCATCTTAAATTGTGCATCAAGAGCCAAGCGCGCAGGGCCTAAATCACTGGTGGCGGTTACCGGTAAAGCCGACCAGTTGTGACAATGTTAGTGAGTGAAAATGACGAAGGCAATATAGTGAAAAGCCTCTGAAAACGAGGAAGAAATTGCATTCCCTTCTTCTTTAAAGGTGTCTTCCTTGGTAGTGAGATAGATTAAATAGTTACAGCATTTTGAGGGTTAAATAAAAAACTTTTCCAAGAAGAAGAACTTTGGGATTAATCCGTTCTGCATTCTTGGGTCAAAAGCACTCAAAGCAAGGGAAGTTATTTTTGGAGGGGTGTGCTTATAGTCTTTTCTGCAGGATTTTCAGTCCGTTCATATGAAAATAATCTAAATATTTTCGCCGGATTTTGATTGTTGAAAGCAGAGATGAGTTTTGTCGGTTTTGTCGGTGTCATCCGGTCGGAAGATCGAAAAATCGGTGGCGATGGAGAGGCGGATACCGCCAAAACCCCTAAAACCAGTTTCGGCAGTTTCGGCGGGTCGATTTTCGCCAGAATTGGAAATTTCTGCGATCATGGTGAGTGTCATGTACTTTTGGTAACAATCCACTGTGGCTTCCCCGGGTAGAGATTAACAGCCCCTCCGAAAATCTTATTCTGATGTGATGACCTGATTGACAATACTGATTGGAAATGCTTGCGCATCATTCAGCGCTGTCTACCGTAGCAGTTGTAATCTGTGAGTTTGGAAGAAGCACCTTGAGGACACCGGTTTCCCGGTGCCCACTTTGGTGATGGCCTTCAATCAGCCATCTTTAATGCCCAGCTCCAAGCGCTTCAACAGCAGAAACGTTTGTAGATGATGCTCTAAGAGACCTTCCTTAAATTGGTCAAATTCAGAGTCCAGTATCTCGATGGCCAGCATTTCGTACTGGTCATAGATGTCTTGCGGTGTGGCGGTGGCGGGGTCACCGGGGAGAGCTGCAACAGCTTCTTCCAGACGAGCGCGCACCTCCGCTAATGGGTGAGTGAGCATAATAGATTTCCTAAAGTTAATGGTTAGATGTCAATCCCGCAGAACGCGGTAGAGGTGTACAGATGGAAGTAGAAGTCAGCCAATGGGAGCGGCCAACGTATCACTTCCGGCGGTTTTTGAAATGGGCTTTGACCTTGGCTTTCAGGTCGTCGCCCTTGACCTTCAGGTAGGCTAATAAGACAAATCCGATGATGGACTTGATGGGATGCATGTAGATCAGGATGACGGCGATGAATATCAGAAAAGCATACTCAACACCTGCCAAGATGATCACTGCGGCCATCCCAAAAAGAACCAACGTGAATGTTGACATGGGGCCTCCCTATGCATGTTGCAGATCACGATCACTTTGTAGATCACGTTGCCGCCGAAGCCGACTGACGATGGGTACGGAAAACTCTGCCCCGCGAATCGTCCGAAGGCCTCTATCATTGAGGGCATCGGCAATGGCCTGACAGGTGGACAACTCTTCGGAAGCCTCCAGGAAGGTGATTACCTTGAAGATTTTTTCCTGCCAGTCCCTTTGCTTCTGTACTCTATGACTGTTCGCTGCCGATACATCCCGGTTGCGTTGCGCTTCCAGGTGGGGATTGCCGAGGACCACGCCACGATCCTTTGCAGCCTTCAATGCCTGCTTGGTCCGTATGGAGATCATCCGGGCTTCATGCTCTGCCATTGCGGCTAGAATGTGGATGGTGAGCTGGTCGATCTCAGGAAGGTCACACAATTTGAAGCGAATGCCCCGCTTCTGCAGGCTGGTGATGAAATGGAGATCACGGGACAGTCGATCCAGCTTTGCCACCAGTACGGTTGCATTGGCCAGCTCAGCATAGTCCGCTGCCTTGGTGAACTCGGGGCGGTCTGCCCGCTTGCCACTTTCCACTTCGATGAACTCCGCGAGAACCTCTCCGCCGAATGCAGCAAGGAATTCACGGACTGCGGTTTGTTGGGCTTCCAGGCCGAGACCGGATTGGCCTTGCTTTTGGGTGGAAACCCGGTAGTAGGCAACATAGCGTGCCGGTTGGTGTTGATTCATATCGAATCCTCTTTGTTGATGGTTGATGAAAAGTGCGGTGCCGTTGCAGCACCTGGGGTCTCACCGGTAACAGTCACGTAAAGCCTGCCGATCCAAAGTCATCGTGGTCCAATGGCAATGATGGTTTGGAATGGTGGTATCGAGCGAGTTGCCGGTGGTGGGTGGAGGTGGTAGCAGCAGCGGAAACTTTCTATGGTTTCTGGACTGCCGCCCGAAGGTCTATGCCAGTGAGTCAGGCAGGAGGGAGTGCCCGTTTTGTACTGGTGGGGGGGAGGGAGGGGGTGGTAGCAACCGGGAAAACTTTTTCTGTTTTCACCGGCAGGCGCTATCCAAGGTAGCCCCTATATCACGCATGTTTATAATGATTTTATTTTTTTTACATATTACCTACCCCTACCACCCCTTAAGACTACAGCTCATGCGGCACAAGGGCTCCAGCAGGTGGTGGCAATTGGTGGGGCATGTGGTGGGGCATGTGGTGGGGCAGATCGGAGCACCCAGTCAGGGGTAGTCATAATGGTCTGGAATTTCGCCATTGTGGAAAGATACACCGGTAAGTGATATAACATTGGCAGCTTATAGGGAATTAGGTTTGTCGCTGATGTGAAGGGATCTCATTGCAAGTCCCGTCTAAATTCCCCCTGTAAACGTACAAGAACTGGCGTGATTGTCTGTGTAGTAGCGCCATCGAATACGAGTTTGACGAGATATCAAATGAAATCATTTTTTTCTGGGGCTTTGGGTGGATTCTTAGCGATAGCAACAGCGATCGCAGCTATATACATATATCAAGAAAATGAGAAGAAGAATTGGGCTGCTGAGACACCAGGCGATTGGACAGGCTCAGAATTACGTCAATTGCTTGTGGAGATTGAGCAATATCGAATTATCTTTGGACACTATCCTGAGACTCTCAAGGATGCTCGGGGTGGTTATGGAGGGATAGATGATGGTGCTATAGATTGTGAATGCACAGGTGACTATTTCTATCAGGTTCGTGATTCATCTCAGGAGTACTATCTCTTATCTAAAGGCCCGGATTGTGAGGCCCTGACTAGCGATGACATTTTTCCTGAGTTGTCTCAAAAGGAAGTTGACAACATTGGATTTCGTTATCCAGAAATCAAAATTGGAAGTCATAGTGCTGGGGGAGAAGGTTGCGGCAATGTCTAATAGTCAATCTTCTATAAGAAGTAGCCTCATTGCACGGCCAATGACTTCTATTTGCATATGCTCAAAGTAGGCCAATTTGCATCAATTCTAGCCATTCTATCTATCGTTGGTTGCGAGCCTCAGGAAGATCAGCGATTAATAGGCGAATGGCGGATGAATAGAGGGATGACGCTGAATAATATTGATCCTTCTATGGTTGACAAAGATGTACTTGATTTTCTTCGTAATCACGAGATCGATGCAGTAATCGTATATGAAGAGAATAGATACGCGGTCATTATCGATGGTGACGACAGCGCAATGGAGTTCCTAAATTACAGGGTGATCAGTAAAGATGAGTTTTCTGTGACGATAGATAATGATTATGACATAGAGGCACGCTTTGTTTATCAAGGGGACTGCTATATAAATACTGGCGGCTGGTATGGATACGACGAATATTGGTGCCGAATATAGAGTCTGGTATTCCGTACTTAGGGAAGAGCATATATAAATTTGGGTTTCTCACTACAAAAGTTGCCATGTCACTAACCATTGGAGGTAATGTGCACAAAGAAGCTATAGCTGTTGCCACAAAGTTCATACTGGCGCTGACTATTTTGTCAGCTTCGAATGCTCAATCTACACCCCTACATACAGGGCATATACTCGTAAAGTTGGGAGGCATCGAAGAGATAAAAAGAGAGGTTATTGATCACTCCAAAATTACAAGGCATGAAAAACCCGTAACAATAAATGTCCATCTTTGGGATACTGATGATGGTATTTATGTTTACTTTCCAGATGGAACTACTACGTATAGCTTCATAAATCTTATAAGTTGGCTAAATTACCCGCCTGGCAAAGAGCACATTGGGTATTCAAAAGGTTGGCTAAATGTTAGTTCTGAACGGAACAGCTATTTCTTAGTTCCGGATGTTGAAAATCAGAGAGGGGATACGCTTCTAGGTGCAGATGTTGAATCCAGGGCGATCAGGGTTTATTTACCTGAGGCACGAATAAGCCCGGCATCCAAAAAAGTTCAGTATGAAAGACCTCCAGCACTCTTGAAAAAGTTGGATGCACCTGACCTTGCTTTTGAAATCAACATCGATATAGACCCTAGTTTTGGCAATCCCGGCTTCTTCATAACGGATCCAATGGATAGCAATTGGGGTTATTGAATACGCAAGGGTGGTAGGGTAGTTTCGGCGTAATGTGGTGGATTCAGCGGCGGCAACACCAAATGAGCCACCGTCACGGATAAAAAATATCTTCCCAGCCCCACCCCTCCCGCCCCTTTGGCTGCAGCCCATGGGGTACAAGGACTCTGGCAAGGGGGGCAAGTGGTGGTGGGGGGGGGGCACCCCTCGGAACTTCACGAACCAGCATTTTGCTCGACCTCATCAATGCGGCAACAACAAACAGTTGGTCATTGCAAAAGGGGCAGGTCGACAGCTACGTTGGTCAGGTTTCAGTTCGAGGGGGAGGGTGGGGGATGCAATGCAGCAAACTTGCATTACACAAAGGGGACTTTTTGTGAGGGTGAATTTCAAGAAAAGCCCAAGAAATGGACTCGGAGGGGTTACTTCTTCCGGGTGCTGCCGCGAGTGGACTTTGCAGATTTCCCCGCTGCTTTCGTCTTCGCGATTTGGGCTTCCCGCTTCGCCGCTACCTCGGCCTCATGAATGGCCACCTCATCTTCCAGCGCGGTGTCATCCTGTATGAGTGGACCGATTGCATCCGAGAAGGGTTTCATGCTGCCAAAGACATTGAGGTAGGGTTTCTTGTCGACGGGCTTCAAGATGCCCTCCGCCCGAAGAGCTGCCGCGAGGAAGCCGTGATTGTTGGACCCACGGCTTTCATACAGTTGGCGAAAGACAAGGGCGGGGAAGGGTTCAGCTTTGGGTTGCTCCTCGATGATATCCGTGACGTCCTCCAGGGCAATCCACTCATTGCTGAAGTACCCGCCGCCGGTATTGGCAATGATACGCACGAAGACCGCGCCGGAATCCTCGCTATAGCCGATGTTGTAGGTGAGCTTGCCGGTGGCCGATGGCGAGAGAAGAGGGCAGGTTGCCTTCTTGAGGATGCGAGACGGTTTTTCGGTAGTCTTGGTTTGGGTTTTGTTGGGCATAGTAGTCTCCTGATGATATTGGAAAGTTAGTGTTGCAAGGGAACGATCCAGTGGATCTGATGAGTGAGTTGGTACGATGGTACAGCTATCGGATCTCTTGAAGTTGAGCATGTAATGAGCCCATTGCGAGCCTGATATCTGCGGTTCGAGATTTCAGCCAGTCGCAGTGAAAGATGATTCCGCCAACGGTTTCGCGTGGCAGGATTTCTCGCTGCTGTGCCATTGCGGAGATGGCATCACAGAAGAAAGCGTTCTGGTTGGTGAATGCGCAGAAGTCGTCATAGACCGTTACAAATTCCAGCTCTACGTGTCGGATTTGCTGGGTTAGCTTTGTGGCTGGTGCAGGAATGGTTCTGGGGTGGGTTTTCTTGGGCATATTAGCCTCCGAGTATCTTAGTGAAAGTTGGAGGAGACGCCAGAATGGTGCCTCCATATAAGATACCCAGAGGGGCGCTGACTAAAATTTTGAGGGGTGTTAGAATGGTAGCCTTAGCTCACAGTTGTTTAGCCTGGAGCCATCGGTAGCTCCGCTAACAGAGCTAGTTGGCGATCAAAAATTATCCAATCTAAGTTGCTCGAATGGAATCGAAAATGACCACAGACTTTCCCGAGAACGTTCTCCCTCATCTTAATGAAGTTTCTACGAGGCTGTGGTCTGGGCATGCCGCGATAATGGTCGGGGCAGGTTTCAGCAGAAATGCTACACCAAAATCTCACGGTACGAAGAGCTTCCCTGATTGGAATAATCTGGGAGAGCTATTTCTTCAAAAAACAAGAGGGAAAGGAGTCGATGACTATCGATTTCTCAATGTCTTGAAACTTGCCGATGAAGTCCAGGCATCCCTTGGCCGACCTGCGCTGCATCAAATAATTAGAGAGGCAATACCTGATGAAGAATATGAACCTTCGGAGTTGCATATAAAGCTATTGGAATTGCCATGGTCAGATGTTCTCACTACTAATTACGACACGCTTCTGGAGCGGTCCAGAACTAAGGTCACAACGAACAAATTTGACCTCGTCGTACGTAAGGAAGACCTAATATATTCAGAAAAGCCGAGAATCATAAAGTTACATGGTAGCTTTCCCAGCGTTGAACCATTTATTGTCACGGAGGAGGACTATCGACGTTACCCTTTTGATTTCGCTCCGTTTGTGAACACCGTCCAGCAAACACTACTGGAAAATACATTGTGCCTCATCGGTTTCTCAGGTGATGATCCGAATTTTCTTCGTTGGATTGGTTGGATTAGAGATAATCTAGGAAGTGATAGCTCTCCAAAAATTTATCTTGTAGGTGTGTTAAATCTATCAAGGGCTCAAGAGAATTTGTTGGAGCAATACAATATTGTTCCTATCGACATGTCTGAAGTTTCTGAGATTGGTCAAGATCACTACAAGGGAATTGAGGCGTTTTTGGATTTTTGTCAGTCAAGAAAGGAAGCTGAAGACAAACTGGCGTGGCCGATTGGTGAGACTTCCTATTCTCTTGATTACAACGATAAATCTAAAACCAAAGAATCAGGGCTTATAGATATTATTAGGGCATGGAGAGGCCAACGAGAAGATTACCCTGGTTGGCTGATCGTTCCAGAAGACCGACGTAGTAGTCTATGGCGCCATACAAAGAACTGGAGCGGATGCATAAAAACGGAAGATGAGTTACCCTCGATAGTTAGACTATCGTTTTTCTACGAGCTTCTTTGGCGATTCGAAAAGTGTTTGGTCCCAATATTCTCCGACAATGTTGAACATGTCGAACGTGTCATTAATGAGCTTGTTCCATTGTTTGTCGATGAAACAAAAGTCGATATGCAGACCGAAAATGATCTCAAGAGGCTAGACCTTCAGCCATGGCAGGCCAGAGATGCAATCAGCTTTATCATACTTTGTTTGACTAGGCACTATCGCGAAGAGGGAGAGCTTGAAAAGTGGCAGGAGAGCATAAGCCTAGCCGAACGGTTTTCATCTACGCAAGATGACGCATGCAAAGTAATTTACGAGCGTATTCTATACAGCCTATTCGCTCTTGATTATTGTAGTGCCAAAAGGGAGCTTAGCTCTTGGGATGTTCATGAAAATCAGCCGTATTGGTTGACGAAGAAATCGGCTCTTTTAGCAGAGTTTGGGGACCTCGATGAAGCAGAGAAGTTACTTGAAGCTGCTTTGCGATCTGTCAGATCTAAGTTAAATCTTAGGCCGATTAGAACGGACTATACTCTCGTCTCCCAGGAGTCATACATACTTGTAATTTTGAGGTACATAAGACTGGGTATCTCTTGGAGAAAGGGGAAGTTTTCTAATGAAGATAGAGATAAGTATTCAGATCGTTGGAATTCACTAAAGCAGTACAAGTGTGACCCCTGGATTGAGTTAAATCTATTTGAGTCGGCTCTAAGTTCAGAACCGGCAGAAACTCCTAGAGTAAAGGTTACCAAGTCGTTCGACTTGGGAAGAGTGAATACCAATAAAAACTATGGTGTAGAAAATGCTGAAGCTCTAATAGCATATCAATATTTGAAGTTCATTGAAGAGGTGGGTATCCCATACAATATTCCTGGAACCACTTTCGGAAAAATAGGGGCATCTGGTTCAGCTAAGCGACTACAGCAGTATGCGCCTTACTGGATTGTTGCAACTATTGTGCGAGCAGGTGACAAAAAGTTTGTCGACTTAGCATATAACAGGGCGTCAATTCATAAGAAGAAAGTCCAAGAGGTCGACAACCTGATATGCAAATACATCGATGTGTTAAGAGAGGTTTTGGAGTCGAAGGCTTTCGGGAATTGGGCTGAAATTCTCAAAAAGGTTCTTCCTGAAATTACGTCAAGACTGTTCTGCAAGTGCTCTCTTAGATCGAAAATAAAGGCTATAGAGTATCTCGAAGATTTATATTGTATAGAGCCAAAATCTGGTTATGAAGGGGTTCGTCATTTTGTTGATAGACTTGTTGCTTCATTGTCGGAAGAGGAGATGATGGAGTGTATTCCAAAACTCTTAGATGTATGTTATCGAAGTGAGTTACATCCGGTTGCTGGGAGTGAATTTATAAATCCACTGTCGCGGTTGAGGGAGGTAGACATCAGAAGAGTCTCGAAACGTAGTTATCCCGAGATAGATTCTGAGAAGTTCGAAGAGCTGTCGGATTTTCTTAATTCATCGTCTGAAGCGAATAGACTTTGGTCTTCCTGTTCGCTGATGAAGCTTCATGAACTGGGTTTGCTAAATCAAAAACAGGAGGATGACTTTATTGTTGGTTTGTGGTCGAAATTGGATCAGTCTGGTTTTCCATCAGGCACAGGATTTTACCGATTCGCTTTTCTAGGCGATCTGGAAAGTCCCGGCATCAATGCAACTGAATTGATGAAGAATCATATTCTTTCAACTCCCTTACCTTTGCAAAAATTGGAGAAAGGAAGTCGAGTTGCATTGAATGAAGGAGCCATAGACATCTGTAATGAAACAATGGGAGCTTCAAATAAACTTTCATGGACACGTGAAGAGGTGTGCCGTCTATTTGATATCTACGTTGAATGGTGGGATGCTGACAAGAGCTTTTTGGCGCACGATAGCCAGGAAATAGCAAACGAATTTAAATTGAGATTTTCAAATTTGAGTGGTGTCCTTGACGTCTCGATTAGTAACGTATTCCCGGTCGATGATGAGCTTAGAACGGAGTCGTTAGTGCGACTGATATCTGAGATGGATGAGTTCTTGGTCCCGACATGCAGAATTAAGAGCGCATTCTTTGATTTTATCGAGGTAGGCGCAGAATCGCTTATTTTTCAAATTGAGGCTGCAATTACTGGAATGCAAGAAGAGCATCTTCATGATGGATTCTTTGCTGTCGAGTTACTGGCTTGCCGAAACGACAATGAGTCTCTGGAAATGGTTCGTGCTGTTAAGAGGCTACTAGGTAATTGTTTGGTTTACAGGAGAAGAGAAACGATTATACGAGCAATGAATCTTCTTAGGTGGCTTCTTAGGAATCCAGATTTTACACTCAGCGCTGAACTGGAGCGGTCAATGTTGTTCTGTTTGGGGCAATTGATTTCAGACACCGGCCCTAACAGTAAAGTATACGATTTCATAGATTCGTTAGAGGTGCGTGTGTCAGCAGCAAAATTAGCCTACGAATGTTCAATATATTATATAGAATCTGATCAGTCTGTCCCGAATGTGGTGGGTGAGTGGGAGATAATAGCCTCCGATAGTTCAGAGTTTTCCGAGGTCAGAAATGCCTGGCCTTCATAATTTGCAATATTCGGGGATTCAGATGTGAGATTCCCTCTAAATCTTATATATTTCTGAAGTCTAGATAAGTTTCGCATCGGTAAGGTGGAAGAATACTTTAGTTTTGGCGTCCATTTTCTGGATGTCTATTCCTAAATTACGTGACAACAACCGGTAGTAAACTCGCCTCTTCCAATAGTGTAATTTCGTTTCAAACCACTCGTAATTCTCCGCCTCACCATAATGCCCTTTGTAGCTGTGAGTTAATGACTCTAGCTTGCTAACAAGTTGAGAAAACATACGTTTTTCTTGTAAATTTTTCGTTATGTCAGAAAATTCATCAAATCTAGAGGCAACTTTGGAAATTTGTTTCGCTGAAATCTGCAAGTGGTATTCAGAATCATTTCCGAGGGAGATCTCTAGGCCTAGGAACTCAGCATTTTGACTGGGTGAATAAATTTTGCTTTTAGATTTCTTTCCAATGTTGGGAACGTCGAGCCCCAATGGTTTTAGTTTATTCACGCAAAAGTCATGAGCTTCGATGCACTCGTTCTTGGATGTGCAAAAAAATGCAAGGTCATCTGCATATCTAACTACTCTGAATTTCTCTTTGTGCGCCGCATTGTCAAAGTCTTCAAGATACAAAGAGGATAGGGCGGGTGATAACGGTAAGCCTTGCCGCAACCCCAACCCTTTCTTAATACCGCATGAAGCTATTATTGGGGAGTATCTTTGTAAGTGTTCCTCAGATATTTCAGCATCTATAGCTTGAAAAATCAGAGGGTGAAGGGATCGATATCTAATTCTGCTTTTAACGATATTCTTGATTCTATTTCTATCAATGCGGTCGAAGAATTGGGTTACATCTGTTTTATAAATCCATGGGTGTTTTTTTCGTTGTGTCAGCGCATGCCTTATGGCTTTATCAACTCCTCTACCTTCGCGATCGCCATAGCTAATCGCCGTACCAATCTTGATCCCTCTTGTGTTGAGTAGGCCTAGCAATGCTTTTTGAACAAGACGGTCTTTGACGGTTGGAATGCAAATTAGGCGAAAGCTTTTTCCATCTGGTTTTACAGCCGGGAAAACGGAAAGGGACTGGTGTCTATATTGCGCGTGGTGACTTGTTTGGTTGGACTTAGCTTTTAATTCACAAGAAAGTTGGCGTATGAAGGCAGGATTATGTGCGCCAATCTGATTCAGGCTTAATCCATCTACTCCTGCTGTGTCTCTCTTATGCTTTGGGGTATGCCGATAGAATGCTTTTAGGTGCGTTTTGAGGGTGTCAGGATCGGCAAGTTCTTGAAGCGCAGACGCGTACTGTTTCTGCAAAACCAACTCCGTTTTGGTTGGGCTCCGCAGTGACCAATTCCACCCTGCGGAGCCTGATCAGTTCATTCCCCATAGGCTCAATCGTCTTAAATGATGCCGACAACTGAAATTCTGGGAGCTTGTCGAATACGGAAATACGCATCGAGAAGCTAACGGCAGTTTGCCACCGTGTAGTGGCATGCTCAACAGCCCGCTTCACTTTTCTGTTCCCGGCACCATGCCAAGAGAGAGAAAGTGACGGCGGCTCGCCGCAGGTGAGAATGCGTCTCACTTCTCCGGACCGGTGATCGCTTATCGCAATAACTAACGCCAAGGCCGTCAAAAGTGGGAGCAGTGCTGCTTTTGCAAGCTGCCTCAGCCCAGCTGGATTCCTCGCCCACCTGAAAGCTGATGATGCTACTAATTTCCCATAACTGTACATGCCAAATACTCCACGGTGATGTGTATGATCTGCGAATTCGGTCTTTGGTGGGAAAACGCAGTGCCCATTACCCATAGGCTCAATCGTCTTAAATGATGCCGACAACTGAAATTCTGGGAGCTTGTCGAATACGGTAATACGCATCGAGAAGCTAACGGCAAACTGCCACCGTGTAGTGGCCCCCCTGTGTCAGGATAGATGTCACCCCCTAAATTGTTGAAAACTTGAACAGGGGGCTGATGAGGAATGAGTGAAACACTATTCACCAGAAAGGAAAGAAGCGGTACTTAAGAAGCTGTTGCCACCA
>NZ_JAAQPI010000036.1 GCF_011683955.1 Pseudomaricurvus alkylphenolicus | reverse complement strand
ATAATGGAAAGCACGCCGTATTGACCAAGTTTAGGGCGGGTCTCCATCCACAGTCCCAGGGCAACTAACAGCAACAATACCGCAAGAATGGCGACTAAATTTTCGGCAGCTATTAGTGTATCCAATTTAGCAGACACCCGATTTCATTAAACCCCAGGGTCTCGACATGCCGACGCTACCTCCATACCTGCCTACAAACACGCAAAAAGTTTCCACCCAGAATGCCCTTCACCTGCTCATCGCTGTAGTTTTTAGCCAATAAACCTTCAACGATATGGGGGATGGCATCAGGCCCGGCAAACTTCACATCGTGGTATCCCTGGTCTGCTGGAAATTTGGTGGAGTGCCCAGTAACAATTTCATTCAGGTAATCGATATTATCTACATAATCCAAACCGAAACCGACATGTTCCGCACCCACCAGCTCGGCAATATAATCGATCTGTTTGATAATAATGTCGGCAGACACATTATCCCCCGCTTTGCTCATAAAGGCGCCCACGCCATTAACGCCGATGACACCACCGGTAGCGGCACAGGCCTTAATTTGGGCATCACTGATATTGCGACCATGCTCATTCAGTGCCAACGGATTGGAGTGAGAGTAGATCACCGGCTCTGTAGAAGCCTCGGAGGCTTCCAGTGTGGTTCGCTCGCCTGTGTGGGTCAAGTCCACTATCATTCCAACCTGATTCATCTTAGCCACCAGGTTGAGTCCAAATTTGCTCAGCCCGCAATCGGTGCGCTCGTGGCAACCGTCACCCACCAGGTTTTTATCGTTGTAAGCGAGCAACATCTGGCCAACACCCAACGAGTAGTACAGCTCCACCATATCCAGGTTCCCGAGCAGCGGCATACTGCCCTGGAAGTTAAAATTAACCGCCAGTTTGCCGGTCGCTTTGGCCGCTTCCATCTCCTCTACGGAGCGGATCAGCGCAAAGCGCTCCGCCGTCATCGGATTAATGTTGGGGTTAAAGATATTGCGGTAGCTGGCAATAATTTGAGTGGTTTTTTCGATCGAGGGGAAATGATCCAGTCCCACGGTAACGGAGACCCAGTCCACGCCATTGGCACGATAACCATCCAGCACCCTGAGCAAGTACTCCCCGTTGCTTTTAAACAGCCCATCAAACGGACAACCGGGCATCAAGATATCGGCCACAAGATTGTCTTCAATTAACGCCTTGGCGCGCTCAGAAACCTCATTCAGGGTGGAGGTAAGTTTCATATTCAATAGCCTCAAAAGTTGTTCCGTTGGATCCGGAAAATGTCTACCCAGATTATCGTCTTTATCCATTCCCTGTCCTGTCATCCCGAGCAAACCTATTGTCATATCGGCCGATTTTCAAGCCACTATTGCCAATTTAGTGTAATTTATTGCCAGAAATCAGCCAAAGTGATAACGTCAATAGTATCTTGTAACAGCTATTTTGGAGCCAGCGGTGCGATCTCCTCAATCGATCAATTGGCTGACCAGGTGAATATGAGCCGCTCTCACCTGACGCACTCTTTTCGTCAGTATTTTGGTACCAGTATTATGGAGTTTGCTCTGGAGCTTCGCATGATAAAGGCGCGAGAGCTGTTGCATTCCGGCCAACACTCCGTATTGACAGTGGCACTAATGCTGGGCTACCAAAATCACGCCAATTTCACGCGCGCTTACCGCAAGCATTTTGGACATCCCCCCAGTGAGGATGTTGCTCGATAATTGGCCTTTTCAACCACTGGCAGATTCGCTGAAAGCAACTATTGTTCATGCTCTCTCCTTTTTGCTCGCCTTGCTCTAACCTTACGGTCTGTTTTTAGAGGACGAATTGGTTACAGTTCTACCACCACACCCACATTCTCGGCCAGGGCTTTGTCATAGACATGACGGGCAGCAAACAAATCCTGGGCAGTGTTGCCAAGGGAGTTGTAGACCGTGATTTGCTCTGCGTCTCCGTAGACGTTCGAATATGTAGGTCTGATCGCGCTCATGGCATCGATATAGGCGTTCACCTGAACGCCCATACCAAGGGTCAGATGAAACTTTTGGCGCTTATTCTAGTGCTTGGGATTAGTGGGACCAGATGCCATAAGTTTGATCTGACCCCTCTTTAATAGGTGGATTAGCAGCGGTCTTCGGGGGCGAGAATCACCAGCTCGCCGCAGTCGATGTAGAACTCGGCCAGGGATTCAAAGCTGTCTACGCTCAGGTCGCCCAGGTAGCTGTTTTCCAGGTGTTTGTAGTTGGCCAGGCCCTGGATCAGGGAGTTGAGGAAGTAATTGAATCTTTGCTTTAACCGCTTCTCGGGAAGCGTGGGAACACACTGCTTCAGTAAATGCATGATGCGACCTACCGCCACCTGACTGCGCTTGTTCAGTGCGTCGGAGGGCACCTGGGAGTTTTCGTACTCCACCCTGGCTAAAAAACGCACTGCGGAGTGACCCCACTCTTCTGTCTGGAGCAGTGTGATATAGGGGTAAGCAACGGCACTCAGCAATTGTCGCAGAGACCTTTCATCGAGCTCAGTGGCCTCTTCCAGCGCGACCAGCAGTGGATCACGCTCTTGGTCGAACCAATCCTGGATGTTGTTGATCAAGGTCTCGATCAATTGGTCTTTTGACTTGAAGTGATAATAGATGGCAGAGGTATTTTTGGCGCCCGCCATCTTGGTAATCGCACGAACCGACATCCCGTCAATGCCGTTTTCGGCGAAGACATTGAGCGATGTCAGCAGGAGACTGCGCTGGGTATCAGACAGACTGGTCGAATCAAAGGCCATTGGGTGAATTCTTCTTTCTATAACGCCTCGGAGTATACCTCCTGGGCTATATAGAAGGAAGCGCGCCGTATTGAGCGCCTCTGCCAAAAAAGAGGGCCACAACAAACCAAGGTTGTTGTGGCCTGGGGTACCTCTGAATAAAAAAACAGTGGCAGTATTGCTCAGCGGCCCCTTAAGCGGTTGGATAGCTAGCAGCGATTGGCCGGCGCAAGAATAACCTGTTCGCCACAATCGATATAAAACTCAGCTAGGGACTCAATACTGCTCGCACTCAGGTCCCCCAGATAGCTGTTCTCCAGGTGCCGGTGGTTAGCCAAACCCTGAATCAGGGAGTTAACCACGTAATTGAGTCGCCGCTTCAACTGCGTCTCCGGAATATGCGGCACGCAGCGACTGAGTAGACGCATCATCCGCTGAGTTACCACCTGAGCGCGTTTGTTCAGTGCATCGGAGGGAGCCTGGGCGTCTTCGTACTCTATACGAGCCAAAAAACGTACCGCGGAGCAGCCCCACTCTTCGGTCTCCAACAGTTTGACAAACGGTGAAGCCAGGCTATTCAAGAGTTGGCGAAGTGAGCTTTCGTCAAGGGTTTCATCCTCTTCCAGCGCAACCAGCAAGGGTTCCCGTTCCCGGTCGAACCAATCCTGTATATAGCCAATCAAGGTCTCGATTAACAGCTCTTTTGACTTGAAGTGGTAGTAGATGGCGGAGGTATTCTTGGCGCCCGCCATTTTTGTAATTGTGCGAACCGAGATGGCATCAACGCCATTTTCCGCAAAGACTTCCAGCGAGGTCAGCAGCAGGTTGCGTTTGGTTTCGGACAAACTGATCGGGTCAGACAGCATTGGGGTTCACTCTTTCCTTATTAGCATCAGGCGCTTCCTTACACAGGGTTACCACCAATGCGTGCACCAATAAACCGGCCACCAGGCCCGGCAGTGTTTCCAGCAACACATCACTGTAACCCAGAATGCGCCAGGCCGCGCACACCAGAAAACCGCTCATCATGCCGGCTTTTAGCGCCAAGGCATTAGTCTTCCACCCGAACACCACCACCAACAGGATGGGGGAAAAGGCGCCGGCCAACATCGATGCTGACAGAATAATCAAATCAAACACCGTAGTTCCGGCATTGGTCGCCAGCACAATCAACACACCGGCCACCAGCACCGGGATACTGGTTTGCACGATTGTGCCAAAACGCTGCATCAACCGTGTAAAAAACTTGGGAAATAAATCTTCAGACAGGGCACTGGAAATCACCAGCAGCTGCGCATCCAGTGTGGAGGCAATCGCTGAAAAAATCCCTCCCATGACAATACCTACCAGCAAGGGACTGAAGAAAGTTGCAGAGAATTCAGCCAGCCCCTGCTCGGGGTCCGCCAGACCGGGAAGAAACAAGTTTAACATCAGGCCAAACAACGACATGGAGATCCAGGCAACCTGCATAAACGATAGATACACCCACTTGGAAGCATTAACGTCTGTATCACTCTTGCCAGAAAACAGCCGAACCAGAAATTGCGGTGAACTTAAATCAAAACCCAGTGCCGTTGCCGCCCAGCCCAGCACCAAACCAGCGAGCATCACCCCGCTTAAACTGCTAAAAGAGACCAGCCCGGGGTCCAGCGCCTCGACTTGTTCAAATGCCGCTACCGGTCCACCCGCCATCACCAGCACCACGGTTAACATGATAACGGTGGTCAGCAAAATAATAATGGCTTGAATAAAATTGTTGATAATAGAGGACTTTAATCCGCCTTTGGCGCAGTACAAAAGAATAACGACCGCCGCAATCACCACGCCCCAAGTCAAATCGATATTAAACGCACCGGAGACGGTTTTACCTGCCGCCAGCAGCTGTGCCGTGGCGTAAAGACCAATCAATACCACCACCAAAAGCCCGGCTATCCGTCTTACCGACATCACACTGCGGTCTGCGGTTTTGGCATCAAGCAATGCCGGCACTGTAAAGCAGTTGTAATGCTTGGCTGTATTATACAAGCGCCGAGGAAAAAACTGCCAAAAGAGTAAATCCCCCAACAGCCAGCTCAGTGGAAACAGTACAGCTGCAAGCCCCATGGTATAACCGGCACCAACAGCCCCCACCATAATAAAGCCACTGGCCGCCGCCGCGCCCGCACTCAAACCCACTACAAATTTGCCGTTTGAGCGCCCGCCCAACAGGTATTCCTCTCGGCTACCGGCGGAGCGTCGGGCCACCAGGGTGCCCACCACCAAGAACAAGACAAGAAACAGCGTAAAACCAACAATCGAACCAAAGGCGTCCATATTATTTTTCCCAAAAAGGTGAGATACGGCCTTTAACTACGGCTACGAAGCACCATTAGTCTAATCACCATTGGTCTTCGTAGCCATCATAATAATAAGAGGCTTTATAGTGCTCCTTAGTTATCCCCGCATACGACTGCCCTGGGGGTCAAAGGGAGAATCCGCAATGATTCTGGCCTTGCGCTTGATGCCGACTACGTGAACCTCCAGCTCAAGCCCCTCTTCTATAACGTCGCGATCTACAAACGCCAAAGCCAGGTTTTTCTGAACACAGTGGCCATAGGCACCCGAAGTGACAAAGCCAACACGGCGCTCGCCTAACCAAATCGGGTCGAGGTTAGCCGCTTCCGCTTCTTCGGTGTCAATTTCCAGGGTGACAATGGTTTGCTGGGACGGCGACTCATCACGCTCTTTCAGCGCGGCGTCGCGGCCAATAAAGTCGCCTTTATCAAACGCGACAAAACGATCCATGCCGCACTGACCCGGCGTGTAACCGTGTGTGAATTCCGCATTCCAGATGCCGATACTCTTTTCCATACGCAAGGACAAGAGCGCATTAAAACCAACATCAACCAGGCCAAGATCCTTACCCGCTTCTTTAAGCGTGTTATAGAGAGCCAAATGCTGGGAGGCGGGCACATTAATCTCATAGCCCAGTTCGCCGCTGAGGGAAATACGCGCGACCTTGGCATTGCAAAGACCGACTTCCAAATCGCGGCAGGCTAAAAACTTCATGCCGTCGGCGGATACATCGGCGTTGCGAACCACCCGCTCAAGCACGGCGCGGGAATTCGGGCCAGAGAGCGAGAAGCCCACCCAGTCATCGGCAATATCGCGCACGGTCACACCACTTTCTGGCAGATGATCATTAAACCAGCGCATATGCCAGGCGCGCAGATAATAGGAGCCCATAATCCAGAAGGTGTTGTCATCCCAATTAAGGACGGTCAAATCACCTTTCATGCGACCAGACTCCGTCAGCATGGGCGCCAGTTTAACGCGCCCTTTTGCGGGCAGCTTGCAGGCCAGCAGATGATCGAGCCATTCGCGGGCACCTTCACCGCTCACCTCATAACGGGCAAAGGCTGAGATATCCAACAGCCCCACGCTCTCACGGGTTGCGTGACATTCGGCGGCGACAATATCGTGGGCATTTGAGCGTTTCTGGGAGGGGATCTCCTCGAATCCTTCTTCGGCAAAATACAGCGGTGTCTCCAAGCCCCAGTTTGCAGACCAGCGGGCGCCGGCGCGACTCATGGCATCAAAAGCGCCGGAGGTTTTTAATGGCCGACCTGCGGGCAGCTGCTCATTGGGGTAGGCCATGACAAAACGGCGGGAATAAAACTGCCCCGTGGTTTGCTTCAGGTATTCGCGGTTAGCGGCAAAATCGCCGTAACGGGCCACATCCATGCCGTAGATATCGGCACCCGGCTCACCCTCAACCATCCACTGGGCCAGGGACAGGCCCACGCCTCCGCCCTGGGCAAAACCGGCCATGACACCACAGGCGGTCCAGAAATTACGTACACCCGGCACAGGCCCCATTAACGGGTTGCCATCCGGGGTAAAGGTAAACGCACCGTTCACCCAGCGTTTGATGCCGGTTTCCTGCAGGCAGGGGTAACGCTCAAAACCCATCATCAATTCTTTTTCAATACGGGGCAGGTCTTCCTGAATCAATTCCATACCGTAGTCCCAGGGGGCACCTTCCATATTCCAGTGCTTGTGGTCTACCTCGTACACCCCCAGCAAGGCACCCTGGCCTTCGTGTCGCATATAGGTGTAACCGTCCAGATCCACCATCAATGGCAGTTCATTTTTGAGCGCGGCAATTTCGGGCGCGCTGTCGGTGATCAAGTAATGATGCTCCATGGGCGTGACCGGCAGGTCGGCACCGGCCATCAAACCCACCTGCTTGGCCCACAGACCGCCACAGTTGACCACATGCTCGGCGTGAATGGTGCCTTTTTCGGTGACCACATCCCAGGAGCCATCGGCCCGATGATTTAATTCGATAACACGATTGCGCAATATCACATCGGCACCGCGTTTGCGGGCGGCACCGGCATAGGCGTGGGTGGCACCATAGGGGTCGAGGTGACCTTCGTTGGCGTCATAGAGCCCGCCCACCACACCGTCGATATTAACAATGGGACAAAGCGCTTGAATTTCGTCCGGCGTTACCAGCCT
Organism: Pseudomaricurvus alkylphenolicus; assembly: GCF_011683955.1. GTDB lineage: Bacteria > Pseudomonadota > Gammaproteobacteria > Pseudomonadales > Cellvibrionaceae > Pseudomaricurvus > Pseudomaricurvus alkylphenolicus. The sequence continues at coordinate 20,990 of NZ_JAAQPI010000036.1, read as the reverse complement.
TGCGGTTTCAATACCCATGGATTGATAGGTCGCCCAGTTGGCTTTCAGCATCTCCCAGCGCTCAGGCGTGGTGGCAAAATTGATACCGCCGGTCATGTGAAGACCGACGTCCTGGCCACTCTCTTCCTGGATTTCTTTATAAAGGTTAATCGTGTAATCCTGCAATGCCGCCATATTGGGGTCGGCATTCACAGCATGAAAACCACCGGCAGCGTGCCAGCTTGAACCCGCTGTCAGCTCTGCGCGCTCAATCAGCGCCACTTCGGACCAGCCCAGTTTTGCCAGGTGGTACAACACACTGGCGCCAACAACCCCACCGCCAATCACGACTGCCTGATAACTTGTTTTCATCTTTACACTCTCTTTTAAATTGCTTTTACAACGCCGGTTCGCCTACCAGCAACCGACCTACATCTAACTCGCGTGGATTAACCGACAACCCGAATGCCGCCTATACAGCCCACATCTTTTAATCTAAGTGAATTAATACAGTTGGATTATAACCATAGATTTACGATTCTAACAAGCGTGTTTCGCATGTTTGCGATGTTAATTAATCACCCGTTGACAACTTACAAAGCCAGGAGTAATGTAACTGCATTAATTCACATGAATTAGCCCAAGAATCGACCGTTTGAAATTAAGGGATATATTTTAATTATATTTTGCTATATAGGATGAATGCTTTTAGCTGTGCCGACCAAACCATCACAATAAAAACTATTTCAATACTGGAGATAACAGATGCTACAAAAAACTAAGATCGCACTTGGAATTTCTTATGCGATAACCGCACTGGGGGCTGGATTTGCACACGCCGCCGACACCAACAGTGCAGAGTCTGAAGATTTTTCACTAGAAGAAATTGTAGTTACCGCCTCTAAGCGCGGTTATGCCCAATCTTTACAGGATATCAGTACGAGTATTCAGGCAGTCACTCAAGATGCTATTGAGGCATCCGGTATTACAGATTTAAGCTCAGTCGGTCAGCTGGCACCCAGTCTCAACATTGTTGACGTCAACGGCAATGGCTCCCCCCAGATCTCCATGCGCGGTATTACGGCGGGCAGCTTTAAAGGGGATTCTGTACAGGACCAGGCGCTAACCAGTGTCTATCTGGATGATATGGCACTTTCCGCCCCCGGTTTCACCCCCAACATAGAGCTCTTTGATATTCAAAGGGTTGAAGTGCTTCGCGGCCCCCAGGGCACTTTGTATGGCAATGGTGCCATGGGAGGTAACGTCCGCTTTGTTACCAATAAAGCAAATTTTGAAGAGTTTGCTGCCAAGATTGAAGCTGGCGTATCCTCCATCGACGAAGGTGGCAACGGCTATTCAACCAAGGGCATGGTCAACCTTCCCCTATCAGATACGCTGGCGTTGCGTGTGGTTGCCACGCACCAGGAAGACCCTAGCTACATTGACAATATTACACTCGACAATGATGACGATAACGAGCTGAGTCGAAGTAACCTGAGAACGTCTTTACGATACGCTCCCACCGACGATCTCGAGATTACCGGCAACATTTTCTACCAGGAACAAGAGCTGGGAGAGAGCGGGAACGGCATCAGCTATGAAGACGACGGCTCTTCCGTCATAAAAGTGCGCGACCTGACCACCGCTCATTTTGGCGAAACGCTACAAGACAACGAAATGGTGGTGTACAGCCTGAATGTTGAATATCAAACGGATTGGGTCAATCTGGTTTCTACCACCTCTTTCCTGGACCGGGAATATTCAACAGAAAGCAACACATACGACGTTCTTGTAGCCTTCGTGGGTGTGCAGGCTGAAGATTCACCTATTGTGCACGAATTTGCTCAGGAGGACTTTTCACAGGAAATACGAGTATCCTCTGCAAACACCGAAAGTGACCTGCAATGGGTAGTGGGCGGCTATTACTCCAAGCAAAAATTGCAGTACGATATCGAGTATCTCGTTCCCGGTTTTACCGATATTGTCGAAGCGACTTATGGCGTGCCCATTGAATTGGCTTTTGGTGCACCGACCACGGCCTTTGGCGTTGGCGGTAATGGCCCGCTGGACGACTTATTCTTTGGCGACACCTCCAACGAGCAAGAGCATTTGGGATTCTTTGGGGAACTCACCTACCGGCTGACAGACAAGCTGGAGGTTCTTGCTGGTTGGCGCTGGTCAGACTGGGAGCAAGACTATTCCCAGCACTACGCCGGCCTCTTCAACGGTGGCGAGACACTCAATACTGGCGATGACAGCTTCGAGAAAACCACCTACAAGCTGTCGGTGTCTTATGATCTCACTGAAGATGCCATGATCTATGCATCCAAATCCACTGGCTTCCGGTTTGGCGGTATCAACGACCAGATTCCCCTAACCTGTGGGGCCAATGATGCCGAGCGAAACTTCGAACCCGACAACATCACTAACCTGGAGATCGGTGCCAAAACCTCATGGCTTGATAATCGAATCTCTGCCAATGTGACCGCTTACCAATCGGAATGGAAGAATGTTCAATCGCAAGTGGCGTTAACCCATTGCGGATTTGCCTACAAGAACAACCAGGGTGAACAAGAGAGTAAAGGGGTTGAGTTTGAGATCACCGCACTGCCCATGAGAGACCTGATGCTGTCTCTGGCAGGCGCGTATATGGAAGCTGAGTTTGTCAAAGGCAATACCGCTTCGGGTGCAGAAAAAGGCGATACCGCCCCCTATGTGCCGGAGCTGTCCTTGAGTGCCTCTGGTGAATATACTTTTCCTGTCAATCAAGAGCTTGAAGGTTTTGTCAGGTTGAGTTACCAGTACACAGGAGAACGCAGTGCGGATTACAACCTGGCCAGGACCATTCAGCTCCAGTCCTACGAGATAGTTAATCTGAGAACGGGGGTTAGGGCTAACGACTGGACAGTAACCGCCTTCGCCAATAACCTACTGAATGAGCAGGAACCAGTCACAGGTGGTTTGGCGTTCGGAAAGCTGAGCGCTGTTGTCAGCAAACCCAGAACGGTAGGCCTGACGTTTAGTCGAGAGTTTTAACACATGAGCAGTGAGGGTTCCGTGGGAAATTGACGGGACCCATACTCCTCAGGTCACTGATAAACCCCGGTATTTTACTGGGGTTTGTTGTTTCTGGGGTTCAGTGAGCCTTAATACCTTTGGGTCTTCAGGGAAGTTTGTGGATTGCTTTAATTCAGGCTTCGGTGACAAAGTCTCTTTCGTTGCCTTAACCGGAAATTGGCACTCCGGCCCATGGTGGATTACGCTGTGCTAATCCACCCTACCCAATGTTGAAGTCATGTAGGGTGGGTTAGCGCGTGCGTAACCCACCAATTGCGGGCAAAATCCCGGATCCACGGTGGATTACGCTACGCTAGTTCACCCTACGGTTAAGGCCAGAAGCGTTTCCGGACAGGGACTATATTAATATCCGAATAGAAAATAACGACTTGTCGTTAAAAAAAATCCCCGCACGAAGGCGAGGATTTTGTCAGCAATCTGCGGAACCCATATTCCTGTCAGTCAGCGCTAGCAGCTTGTGAAACAGGCCACAAGGTATGCAAACCCGTACTAAACAAGTGCGCAAACACAGACGCATGCCACTCGCCCTCAAAGGTCGTCAGGGCCAACTCAAAGTTCTTATGCTTGGCCCGCGCTACTTTCTGCATATTGGCCTGCCCGAAGGACATAGCATCACGGATCACCGGGTCTGTAAGCTCGGCGCCGCCGTAGGCTGCAAACGCGCGAACCTGCCTGCCCTCAAGGCTTTTCTTGAATTCAACCAGCTTGCGATCCATGCCCTCTGCTGAATAAAACAACGCGGGGCTGCCGATAATGTACCGAGTAAATGGCAAGCGACCATCCAGCATGGCAAACGCGGTAAAGGCGCCACCGCCGGAATGACCGGCCAAACCGGATTGCGTCATATCCAGGCGAAACTCTTCCTGCAGCCTTGGCAGCAATTCGCTCAGGATAAACTCCTGGAAAATCTCAGCACCACCAAACCCCTGTTCTGGCGAGCGGCCAGCGGCTTTCAACCCAGCCACCAAGGCTTCAGGTGTCGGCGTTCCTGCAAGGCCCTCGTAAGTCCAGAAAGGACCAAACTCTTTCGCCATATAGTCGCGCAACCGTTGGGTGCCATGCCCGGCCGGACCTGTATTGGTACCGATACTGACAACAACCAGTTCCTGAGACTCCTTTCGTAATGCCTGCATGGTCGCCACCTCGCTCATGGTACCAAACATGTAGTTGGCATCAAGGGTCAACAGCAAAGGATAGTCTTTTTCACCCTGGGCATAACTGACAGGCAGTTTCACCAGTACCACATAGCTTTCGCCGGTCTTGGCAGAGTTAATAGTGAATTTCTGAATGCCCTCAAGTAATGTGCCCTGCATCACGCCCTGATCGGCACGTTTCAATTCCTGGGCATTTGCAGCCACCGTGCCAAACAGTACAAGGAAGAGACTCGCAATCGCAAACAGTTGCGAAGACAGCCATTGTTGTTTGTATGGGTGTTTCATTGAAGTTACCTCTGTTTTATTCATAGAGTTTTATTCATACAGATAGCGACCAGTTGCCAAACCTTGTGGTTTCAAGGTATTAATCAACACTGACGCTAAGTTTTTTCTCACTTTTTCTCTTCGCCCTCTACCTCAAAGGCTGCAGCCAATTCCGCCGCCGCTTTAGCCAGCTGTGCAACATAGGGCCTGGGGTTATGAGTCATTTCCGGCAGATTAATAGCGCGTGCATTGGGAATCGCCTGGGTGATCTCAACAAAGTGTTTCGGGGCAATAAATTCATCTGCGCCCGCTTCAACAACCAGTACCGGATTGTCGATGGTGGTGAGCATTTCCAGGGTGAAATTGGGTGTTGTGGACCAGGCTCTGTCTAATTTACCCCCAAGACGCTGAATCTTGCCTTCACTCATCCCCATTTTCAGCAGCATAGGGGTAAACCCAAGTGGATCAGGTTTACCGCTGGCCAGTAACTCGGGAAAGTCTTTCACAAACCCCTTGGCCATCTCATTATAGACACTCTGATGGTAAGGCGTGCCGCTCAGGGTCGAAGTGCGGATACGGTGCGGGTAATCAAACAACAGGTGCAGAGAAGCACAGCCGCCGTCACTGTGGCCAAAAATATGCGCTGTTTCCAAGCCAAGCACATCCATTAAAGCCACAACGTCGGCAGCTTCACGGGCGTAGGTCACAGGCCCACTGCCGAACCCGGAGCGCCCATGGCCACGGGCATCAAATGAGTAGACGGTGAAATACTTGGCAAACTCGCTCACCATAGACTCAGCCATAGTAGTCATACCAAAACCACCGTTCAGCACCATCAACGGTGGGCCCTCACCTGAGACCTCGACCCACATGTCGAAGTCGTCAACACGCAGGTATCGGCCTTCTCTGACCGGCCCGGTGAATCCCAGGGATTGCTGTTTCTCCAGGATCTGGCTTTCTGCCATGGCGGCGACCGGCTGCTCTGCCGCAGCGGCGACCTGGACAGTCGACAACCCCAGGCCAGCCAACAGCCATAGCCCAATCCCAAATGTTGAACCGAGCCTTGCCGCGCGTCTTGTCATTGCATTCATCCCACTCTCCAAGGAAGGTAATCCACAGGAATTAATTCACCTATATTAATCCTAGGAGGCCAATAGAGTCAACCCGCTTACAAACCAGTGCCTCCCCTCAAACCACAACAATGCTTAACCCGACAACCCTATATGCAAATTTGGTCTGCATAACAATATTTTGCAGACCATTTGTGGGGTAATAATGAAGAACAGATCTCCTCGTTCCAGCAAACGAACACTGACAATCGCAATCGCCGCTACCCTGCTTCTGTCAGCAGGTGCCAGCCACGCCACCCCCAATGTGAAGGAACTGTTGCTAAAAACCGACGATATGATGCGCGGCAGATCCAGTGAGGGGGTCATGAGTATGGAAGTCACCACCAAGCGCTGGCACCGCACCATGAAGATGCGGGTGCGCTCTAAAGGCACCGACAAGACCCTGGTGCAGATACTCTCGCCCGCGACAAACTTCCCCGCGCCGTTCGCTTTTACGATGAAAAAGACAAGCTGGTACGCACCCAAAGCTTCGAGGATATTCGTGAAATGGGTGGTCAATTACTGCCGACCACCGTGCGCTTGATTCCCGCCGACAAACCCAATGAGTCCACCGTCATGGTCTACGAGCAAATGGCGTTTGATGTGGACATGCCTGATAAAACCTTTTCCCTGCAGTCATTGCGTCGTCGCTAACGGAGCATTCTTATGCGTGGAGAGCCCTTATGTACATAGTCACCATGGCCTGGCGCAATATCTGGCGAAACCCCCGCCGCACGCTGGTCACAGTGGCAGCCATGACACTGGCTGCCTTTACCATGATCTGTTTCTCGGTATTGACCGCCGGCTTTATCCATTCCCGCTGTCGATTATCTGGTTCATACCGGCATCAATATCGGTAACTCGGACGGCGTCAGCATGGCCGGTACTGGACCTGTTTACCCCTTTTGCGCCGCAACGGATTGATCGAGACTACAAACCCGGTATAGATGCCATCCGTGTTACTGTGCCTTTAAGTGACTTTTCTGAAATTGAAATTGTCACTGCCGGGCAAGGCGACAATATGCCGCAAGACCTGAGCTATGCCGCCATGGGGCGCTGGAATATTGCCAATAGCGATATTGCTTTGATGGCGGGCCGCTTCCATGAAGATACCGTGATCGCCGGCTTTTTTACCACCGACTATGCCGGGGTTGGTTACCGCCTGGAAGTCGCCCACACCGAATCCGGCGATGAACTCGACAAACAACTGGATCGACGGCGATTCTGGCGCGCCACGGCGGGCTTTGATTACCAGATCAATCCTGATGTGACCTGGGTGACCGAGCTGGCCTGGAACGAGTACGGCGCAAAGAGGGCCGATGAATACCTGAAAATCATCATTGCCGACCGCTTTAGCCGCGGTGAAATCACATCCTTTGGCCGCGCCTATGTGGGCAGCTCGCTGAACTGGCAATTTCATCCGCTCGTTAATGCCAGCGTGGCCGTACTGCATAAAGTGGTGTTACTCAGGTAGGCGACAGGCTTAGCCTGTAAATGCAACTAGGGGCGCTAGCAAATGCCAGCGCCCGCGATGGTTTCCTTACAATCAGCTAAAGTAATTAAATCCGAGCAGGTTCCAATAGATATAGAACCAGGCCATAGCCAGAGCCGCAAGGCTGACCAGGCTATAGCGCACACGCGCCCAGACACTCGCACCAAAGCCCTCGCGCCAGTAGGTCACCGACATTACCCCGTGCCACAAGGCCGCCAGTGTCGCCAGCACCGGGAAGATCAGTGAAAACTTGAGGACTGCGGGAATTTCATACATCAACGCCGTCATCCCGCCAGAGACACCGACTCCGGCAAACACCAAGAACAAAGTGTTGGAGGCTGCAACCGCGATAGATGCCCGGAACGCCATTTTTTCTGCACCCTGAAGTGCCCGGTAAGCTGCCCATTGATAGCCCAGGCGCAGGAAAACGCCCAGGAACACCAGCAGGGAAAAGCCGACAAGGATGCCGGTAAAGGCCGCCGTTTCGTAAAAAGGCGCCCGGTAGTATTGCATGACACCCATGCCATCAATAACCAGGCCCGTGATCTTGCCGTCGGCATCTTGCTGGAAGGCAACACGTTCATAACCGTCTACCTGGCGAAAGAGATTGTTATCCACTTCCACATAGCGCTTGGGCCCGATCATCAGTGTGTTGTCCGGGAGGGGAGTCACCTTCAGCCCCGAAAGTGCCCGCATCAGGGACTCGATCTTAGAGAAGTTGCTACGCCAGCTATTGAAAGTGCCAGCGTAGCGACCAGCACGCTCGGCAAAATCGGCGGGCGGTGTAATTACCGTTATTTCACGGGGAAAAAACTCATCATAAAAGGCTTTCACAAAAGCCCCATGAACCATCCCACCGCCGGGACCACTGAACGACGAAAACAGCATAAAGTCTTCCTGAAGCGACAACCCGAAATGAGACAGGAAGACCGTGGTGCCCCCATCATGGCCGAAGTTATCAAAGCCGTCCGGGCCAAACCGCCGCTCGAGAAAACCCAGTGCCATGCCTCGGACTCGCTCATCATGAACAAACCCTTCATCCAGTATCTGTTGCAGGGTTTCCGCTTTCAGAATTCGATTGTCACCGTCCGCACCGCCATTCAGAAGTGCCCGTGCGAAGCGCGTCATATCATGTGCCGACGCTGCCATGGCCCCGGCAGGGCCGAAGTTGGAGATGATCTCGTAATTAATTTCCGTATATTGGTCGGGCTTGTAGCCATAGGCCTTGGCCATATGCACGTCCAGCTCCGGCGGCAGCGGCTCCACAAAGCTCGCGTATTTCATACCCAGCACATCAAAGATGTTCTGCTGCACGTAGTCGTTAAAAGGCACACCAGAGACATTCGCCACTATCAGACCTGCAAGTGCGGTGGCCCAATTGGAATAGGCCGTGTGCTCGCCCGGCGGGTTAACGCGCACCGGCTGGGACTTCGCCAGCGACTCTGCCAGCGGTATAATGCGATCCGGGTTATCAATGATCAGGTAGCCAAGGCCGCCATCTTCAAAACCCCCTGTGTGGGTCAGGATATGGCGCAGTGTCACCGGCTGGCCCGGCCAGGTGTCCTCGATCTGAAAGGTCTTCAGATACTGGTTAACATCAACATCCAGGTCCAGCTTGCCCCGCTCCACCTGCTGCATAACCGATACCCAGGTAAAAAGCTTGGAGATGGAACCGGGGCGGAAAAGACTGGTCGCCGGATCAACGGGTGTGCGTTTTTCAACGTCGATAAAGCCGTAACCTTTGGAGAAAATTATTTCCCCGCCCTTCATCACGGCAACAACGCCGGAGGGGCTGTGGTGCTGTTGCATGTTGGTCTTGACCACACCATCGACAAAGGCTTCAACAACCGCCGGATTGGTCACATCCGGAGCAGCTGCGGCTTGAGCGCAAACCGACAAGACCATCGCAAACGCGACCATCAGTCGAGCCAAATGGCCTGTTACGCCGCTTCTCACTCTGCTCATTACCTCATTCCTCTTTTAATTTAACTTGTAGACCTTGCCACCCTTTGTGACGAAATCAACCACCGTATTATCCCTATGTGTTCCAGTGGAGAATTTCCGCTGGTGACGATACCGGTCTGAATTTATCGTGCTCCTGGCTCAGCCCCAGATTTCACTGAGTACGCGCTTGAAATTATCACCCAGAACCAGACGAATATCGGCATCGCTGTAACCGCGCCTAATCATGCCCTCGGTAATGGCGAAAACCTATTACCTAATACCTAGGCAACACCTCCCCCCTTCGGGGTGGGGGCTGAAGGTGAGCGCCTTCACCAATATGCAGTTGCTGCGCCTTTAATAGTATTCAACTCCGACAATGACACGTAGTGAAAAACAGACAAAAACTTTTTAAAATTAGACACCTCGTCGTAAAGTATTGTAAGCTTTCCCCGTGCTCATATTAGCGCCCAAGTTTGCCCTGGAGGGCCCGGCTGCCCCACCATGCAACAGCCCCGCACCGTGGGGGTTACATTACGAACAAGGTTTTAACAGGGCAACTAACACTCCACTGACGGTTAAGCCCCGTCGGGTAGGTGGGAGCGTCTATCCCCTATCACTTTATACAGTCCTGGATGGCGGCTCACCAAAGTAGCGTTTATAAGCGGTACTAAAGCTACTGGGCTCCTGGTAGTGGAGCTGATCGGAAATATCCGAAATTTTTAGCTTTCCCATCTGGATCTGTTCTCTGGCCCACTCCATTCTCAGCCGAACCTGGAAGTCATTTACCGTCGCGCCATACACAAGCTTGAATCCGTAGTGCAATTTATTGCGATTCAATTCCCCGAAGGCTGCAAGGGCGTCGATACTCTGTAATTGATGGAAGGAGTGCCCCAGGTGCTGGTGTATCGCCGCCAGTTTCTGATGATCTTCTGCCGTTAACTTATATCGGTTAGCCGATGGTTTTCTTTTCTCCTGTTTTCCCCAATCCTCAAACAAAAGGCAAAGCAACTCCATGCCTTTGGACTTGGCAAATAGCTGAGAAAAGTTTGGGTCACTGAATCCAGCCAGTAGCGTATGGGCGGCTTTCAGGGATTCGCTGGAAGCCGGAAAATGGCCGCCGGCCGAGGCTTGACCGCCGGCCGAAAAGTTTTTGATGGTTTCGGGCAGCTGTTCCAGTGAGGTGCCGAGCATAGTTGATAGCTTCTCAAGGGAGACATAGAGTGCAACCACTTCAAATTCCGGCTCGCCGGTAAAGCTGATGGCGCTTAAACTGTCTGCTTGTATCAAGTGAAAATAACAGCAAGGAGCTTTGGGAACTTCGTAACACCCGTGCTGATCCAGCTGATGAAAATGCCCCTTGAAGAGGATTCGAAAAATCAGTGAAAGCTCATTGGGCACAAACCCCAGGGTAACCGCCTCTTGCTGGTTATGATAGTTGTAATTGACCGATAGGCCATCAGCTAGCTTTTGCGAATTTAGCATTAAGCTCTCCCAGCTCAACACCACTCTGCTATCGGCTGGATCAAGACAAGGACTTTGCATCGCTGCGGATATAGACGTCTGCAGCTCGGGAGTGACCCCAAAAAAAACATTTCTTGCCGGAAAGGCAAATTCAGTCAGTTGGTCACCGGTATTAGATCGAGGTGGCTTTTCGGGCATAAACTGTGTGCTGATCTCTAAAGTAAGCGTTATCATCTCACTAGCGGCCAGCACTTGTAAAGCGCTAGGATTAACAGAGAAACAAAACACCCTGCACCGCACCAGAAGCGAGGAAATATGCGAAATTATTTGTTGAAATCTGTGCAGCTTGGCCTGATGGCCAGCGGCCTGTTGGCGGCCACCGCCATGGCCAGTGGCCAGCCGGGCAATGCCAGCAGTCTGGCCGACGACCATGTGCAGTATGCCCAGTGCGGCCGCCTGATTGACCCGATTAAGAAGAAAGTGGTGAAGGATGTCACCATTAAGATTGAAGGCACAAAATTCTCTGAGGTGGTTGCCGGAGGCAAGGTACCGACCGGTGCCGAGGTGATTGATCTGAGCAACACCACTTGCCTGCCTGGGCTGTTTGAATTGCATGCACATCTGTCGTTAGATCTTAAAATCCACCCTGCAAAGCTCAGTGCTTCCAAGGCGGCACTTATTCAACTGCGTCAGGCACAGCGAGCGATGAAAGACGGTTTCACCACTATCCGTTCTACCGCCGAGTGGGGTCACTACGCCCTGATCGATGTGCGCAATGAGATCAATGCCGGCGAATATGTTGGTCCACGTATTTTTGTAGCGCCTCATAACCTGAGCCCTACCGGTGGTCACGGCGACTACAACGATTACCCGGCGGATATGAAAAACCCGGTAGTGGGCACTATCGTAAAGGCAGGTACCGACAATGTGCGCGAAAAGGTGCGTGAGCAAATTAAGTACGGCGCCGACTGGGTAAAAATCTCCGCCTCCGGAGGTGTAATGAGTGAACACGATGATCCAACCGTGGCAGCCTTTACTCAGGAAGAGATGAACGCCTGGGCCGATGAGGTGCACCGCTATAAGAAAAAGATAACCGCTCATGTACACGGCAACGACGCGGCGATTATGGCGGCCAAAGCGGGCTTTGACTCCATCGAGCACGGCACCATGATCGAAGATGACGCTATCAAATTAATGATCAAAAACGGCGTCTGGTTAGTGCCGACCGTGTTTGTTGCCAATAGAGTGGCGGAGCTCTGTGAAACCGACGGCCCGATGAAACCTTCCGCCAGCAATTGCGAGAAAATCAAAATTGTTATAGCCAAACGCGATAAAGCGCTGATGAAGGCCTATAAACGTGGCATGAAGATCGGCTTTGGTGTTGATGCCATCTGGGGGGTACAGGATAACCCCAAAGAGTTTGCGGCACTGGTATCGGTGGGTATCAAGCCCATGGATGCGTTGGCTATGGCAACGATTAACTCCGCTGAACTGATGGATTTGGATGAACAGCTGGGTTCCGTTGAAGCGGGGAAACTGGCCGACCTGGTTGCAGTAGAAGGTGACCCATTAACCGATATTACGGTGATGGAGCAAGTAAAGTTTGTGATGAAAGAAGGTTCGATTTATCGCAACGATTTGGTTAAGTAGCCCCTATTGCAGCAGTGATATGGCCAGTATTTGCTGGCCTTGTTTATCGGCCGGAAAACTGGGTTTCGTCAAAACTGAGTCATACAGTAGGTTGTCGGTGGTGATTTGGGACGGTTTGATGGCTAAGGTGGATGCCTCGGGTTGCCAACAGCTCCACCACATCATTCAGGCTAAGTTTGAATCCGGGCAGCATTATACCCAGCTACACCGCCGTTAGCCCAGATTCTGACTCAGTTTTGACAGGACCCGCAATTATTGGTCCATGGACCACGCCACGTGTTTCTCCAGCACCGGCATTGGCAGTGCACCGCTACCCACTACTGCAGCGTGAAACTTTTTAATGTCGAAGTTATCGCCGTACTTGGCTTCCATATCACTACGAAGTCCTTTGATAAACTCAAAGCCAAGTTTGTAGGCCAGGGCCTGCGCCGGCATGTCTGTGGAGTAGCGCATCATCTCGGTGCTGGACTCGGTTTTGGTGGAGAAGGTGTTTTCCAGGGTAAACTCCAGCGCTTTCTCAGCCGACCAGCCGTAATAATTCATGCCGGTATCAACCACCAGACGATTGGAAATAAAACTGTCAAACAGCAGGTAACCATAACGGTCCATCGCATCCAGGAAGCCCATTTCCAGTGCCAGGCTTGCTGCATAATTGGCCCAGCCCTCGTTAAAGGCTGTAACCATGCTGCCGCTCTTGCGATAAGCCGATAAGTTCTCATTCTCCGACTGCAGGGCCATATGGAAATGATGACCGGGAATCAATTCGTGAAAGATCAACGGCGCTGTCCACACCATTGGGCGCTCTGAGAGATTCGAACCGTTAAAGCGATAAAGCCCCTTAGATTCAAGCTTGTTGGGCATCTGATAGTAACCAAAGGTCATGCCCGCTTCGGCTGCCGGGTCCAAACGCTTGGAGCCATATGGCGCTTTGGGCATGAGCGAAAAATAATCGTCAATATGCGGTTCAATTTTGGTGATGTAATCATCGTAGCGCGCTTTTACTTCTTCTGGCGTCTTGGCAAAGAAACGCGGGTCTTTGCGCATTTGGTCGTGAAATTCCTGGGCGCTACCTTTAAAGCCCAGTTCATCGCGGATTGCCTGCATTTCTTTTTGTATCCTGGTGAGACTGTCGAGGCCGAACTGGTGAATCTCTTCCGGGCTTAAGTCCAAAGTGGTCTCTCGCTTAATGGCATGGGCGTAGGCCTCTTTACCACCGGGGTATTGCCCCAGCCCCACCGACTCAGGTGCACGAGCCAGATAGTCATCACTCAGATACTCTAGTAGTGCATCTATGGCCGGATTCACCTGCTTGGCAAGTATGGAGTCACGACCAGAGAACAGTGCAGACTTCTGCTCCGCCGTCAGCGTGGTAACACGGGCATCTGCCACGGCAGTTAAGGCCGGTAAATTTGTCTTCAGGCTTTGATAAACACCTCGTGCGCCGGGAATAGCAGGCTTAGGCAGTAATATACCCCGCTCATCCTGGCCTTTTAACTTGGCCAATTGATCACCGGCAAAACGCCCTATATCAGCAATCAAACCCAGATAGGTCTCTACATCACTCTGGCTATTCAGCGGCGCACCGGCCAATGCCCCGGGCAGCAGAGTGCTGACCACAAAACCGGATTGGTAAGGGGTTACCGAGAACTGGTGCCAATAGTGCTTGGGATCAGCCACCAGTATTTGCATTTGGCGTTCAAAAATATCGGCCGTCAGCTGGTCTTCATGGTTTAGTGCCGTGCGATCTATTTCCGCCAGACGCGCCAGGTAATCACGAGCCCCTTGAGCCTGTTTTTCGGTAGCTGCTATCGACAACTCAGGCAATTGGGTAACTTGTTTTCCCGCGAGCATCAACACATAAGGATTGGCGGCTGCTGAGGCTGCGAGAAATTCCTGTGTCAAGGCTTCTAAGCTGGCACCGGCGCTTTGCTTATCGGCTACCGTTGGCGCGGCAACCTGTTCAGCAGCAGGCTTTTCAACGGCCGATGTTTTTTGATCGGCTTTTTCAGTTTCACTGCACGCTGCCAGGGCCACCGCCGCTGACAGTAATAATACTTTGGTTGTTTTCATCAGTGTTTTCCTACTTATGATTATCAAGCTTTTTTCTGTTCAGCAATCCAGCGGTCAACAATACCTTCGAGCACTGTCAACGGCACGGCGCCACTCTTCAACACCAGGGTGTGAAACTCGCGCAGTGAGAAATGTTTGCCCAGGACCTGTTCGGCTTTGCCGCGCAGTTCGCGAATTTTAAGCTCGCCGTTCTTGTAGGCCAGCGCCTGACCCGGATAGGTGATGTAGCGATCCACCTCGGAGGTGATGTTGTGCAGACTCAAGGCCGAATTGTCCGCCATAAAATCGATAGCCTGTTGACGGCTCCAGCCTTTGGCGTGCATGCCGCTGTCTACCACCAGACGCAGGGCGCGCCACATCTCGTAACTCAGGCGACCAAAGCGGTCATAGGGGGTGTCGTAAATGCCCATCTCTTCACCCAGGTATTCCGAGTAGAGTCCCCATCCTTCACCGTACGCGTGGAAGTAATAGCTGCGACGGAATTTCGGCAGGCTGTCCAACTCACCGGCAATAGAAATTTGCTGGTGATGACCGGGTACGCCTTCATGCAGCGTCAGTGCGGCCAGGGTGTACAGCGGGCGACTCTTCAGGTTGTAGGTATTGAGGAAATAAACTCCTGCGCGGGTGCCGTCGGCCGCGCCTCCCTGGTAGTAACCGGCAGCAGTTTTCGGCGCAATGTGCGCAGGCACCGGCTGGATACCGTAGGGGTTGCGCGGCAGGTAGGAGAAATACTCCGGTAACTTGCCATCAATGCGCTTGGCCAGGCTTGCGGCTTTAGCCAGGAATTCCTCCTCGGATTTAGGGTAGAACTGTGGGTCTGTGCGCAGGTGCGCGAAAAACGCCTTCAGGTCACCGTCAAAGTCCACCTCTTTCATGATGGCTTCCATTTCCGCGCGGATGCGTTTTACCTCCGACAGGCCCAAGGTGTGCACAGCATCGGCATCGGTCTCCATGGTGGTGTAGTAACGGACAAAATGGTCGTAAAGCTCACGCCCTTTCGGGATATCCGATAAGCCAATGATTTCACGACAAGCCGGTTTATAGGTTTCCGTAAAGAAGGTGTTGTAACGCTGATAGGCCGGGTTTACCACGTCGCTGACCAACTGCTTGCCCTTGGCTTGCAGCTCGCTGATAACCTCGTCGCCGTAGCTGGCGGGAATGCGGTTGAAAGGTGCGTAAAACAGGCTCTGCTCCGGTGTGGCCGCAATAAATCCAGAGATACTCGCCTCGTAGCCGTTCAGGGTTTCACAAGGCTGTACATAGCCGACTTCGATGCCTTTTTGCATCAAGGCCATATTCTGGTCAGCGAAAGCACCAAACGCTTCCAGGCGTTTCAGGTAAGCGCGGTAATCTTCCTCACTGTTAAACGTGGTCATACCACCGACTATTTGCGCAAAAATTGTCTGCCATCCCACCACCGTGTTGAAGGTGATAGAGCGCCAGTCATAATCCAGAGTTTTGCGCTCGTTATGGACCATCCACTCGAACACCTCGTAGTTAACGCGGTTGGCGTCGGAGAGTTCTTTAACGGGGATTTTTTTCAGCTCCGCGATAGCCAAGTCAAGGTTAATCGTGCGCTCGGCAAAACCTTTTTCACTGAGGTCATCCAGGCGATCACTGTAGGTGGTATCACCAAAATAGCTAGCCATCATTGGCGAGCTCTTCAAGTGTTTATCCCAATAGCCGTCCATCAGGGTTTCAAGCTGATTGTCTGCATTGCCGGCCAGCGCCGGTGCGCTGCTGATAACCAGTGCGGTGGCTATCATTTTTTTAAGGGTACGTATTTTCATCGCGTTATCTCTTAACGTTATTGTTGCTGACGTCATTCTTTTGGCTACCGCTACGACGGGTAAATAGCCTCTCACTTGCCGTTTTTGAATTCAACGGATCACTGTGCAGAAACAAACGTTGGTGAGCTCTCTCTCACAAATTCCATCAGCAACGGATTAATTTGTTCCGGTTTTTCTCCCAATAAAAAGTGGCTCACACCTTGCATCTGTAGCAGAGAGGAATTGAGCCTAGCCTGGGGTAACGCTAAAACACCGCCCCCAATTAGCCGATTGACACTATCGTGTGGCCGATCAGCACTTTTAATCCCCCTTAGCTTTACCTCGAGCGGTAGGCCTGGCCCTACTCCTGCTCAGCCAGCAGCCCTGTCTAAGTGCAATGATTTAATCTGAACAGCTTAACTACTACTGCGCATTACCTCAAGTTAATAAGCGTTAAAGCTCCGGCTGGCCTAAACTAAACCCCGGACGCCAAAAAGCCGGTCGACCCCCAAACCACACAGTTGATGGAGTGAACAACAGCGGTCATATTGCCCCACTGGTCGATGGCCACCACGGTATCGGAATGACGGGGTCAAATCACTCAACCTGCGGGTGGGTTGGGATATTGACGAGCTGAGTCTCTACCTGTTCGCCGAGAACCTGCTGGATGATGATGCGGAAATCACCAAACCGATTGCGACTTTTACCGAGTCCACCATGCAACAGCCCCGCACCGTGGGGGTTACATTACGAACAAGGTTTTAACAGGGCAACTAACACTCCACTGACGGTTAAGCCCCCTCGGGTAGGTGGGAGCGTCTATCCCCAATCACTTTATACAGTCCTGGATGGCGGCTCACCAAAATAGCGTTTATACGCGGTACTGAAGCTACTGGACTCCTGATAATGAAGCCGATCAGAAATATCCGAAATTTTTAGCTTTCCCAACCGGATCTGTTTTCGGGCCCACTCCATTCTCAGCCGAACCTGGTAGTCATTTACCGTCGTGCCATACACAAGCTTGAATCCGTAGTGCAATTTATTGCGATTCAACTCACCGAAGGCTGCAAGGGCGTCGATACTCTGTAATTGATGGAAGGAGTGCCCCAGGTGCTGGTGTATCGCAGCCAGTTTCTGATGATCTTCTGCCGTTAATTTATATCGGTTAGCCGATGGTTTTCTTTTCGCCTGTTTTCCCCAGGGGACGATACCATCTTTATACACGGAACGAACCAGGATGACGGACCATGGCCCCTCCCCTTCCGGGCGAAGGATATAGGTCGCAAATTAGACGCCGTCGCGCATGGGCACCATAGAAAACTGATCCACGTCTTCCTTCGGTAAGGTCACCAGAGCGGGTTTTCCCGGCGTATCGTGCCCTGCACTATGGTCTGCCATCAAAGTGGATGGCATGGCACAAACCAGCCCCACCAACAACACCAGCATTTCAGTTTTGGAAATAAAGTGACGAATAGCTTTTACAAGGACCATGCAATATTCTCCAGATACTTCTCTTTTTTCACTTCCATACCTGCTTAGCCACTCGCAACAAATTCTCACCCATGATTTTTCGCACATCTGTCTCGCTATAGTTCTTCTTCAAAAGTTCTTCAACCACTTCAGCAAACTGATCTGGCTTGAACATTTTTAAGGGCTGCCCTCGCATCTCATCACCAAAGACGTCCGGATTCTGCTGCAGGAAGTCATTCACTTCTTGCTGATCCCAAACATAGTCCGTACCAAAGCCAACATGGTCCACGCCCACAAGTTCTGCCACATAGTCGATATGTTGAACCATGGTTTCGGTGCGGTCATCGTTATCACCCATAAAGTGGCCAATTCCACTGAGACACATCACACCACCGCTGCGGGCACACGCCCTAATAGCATCATCGGGAACATTGCGGTAGTGATTCTTGATTGCCGCCGGATTGGAATGCGAGAAGATAACCGGCTTTGTCGCCATCTCCATGATATCCATTACCGCTGTGTAGGATGTATGACTGCAGCAGACTACCATTCCGACCCTTTCCATCTCTGCCACGACCCTGCGTCCAAACTCCGTTAAACCTTGGGGCTTATCGTGACAACCACCTGCCAGGGCATTATTTCTATTGTAAGCCAAAAGCATCCACCGCACGCCAAGGTCATAATAGAGTTGGACCATCGGCAAGTGCTCATCAAGTGCCAGCCCGCCTTCTATATCAAAAGTCACGGCCAATTTATCTTCTACGCGGGCTCGCAAAATATCCTCGGGCCTTTCTACTAAAAGGTACTGGTCCGGTCTTTGTTTTAACCATCGTCGCATGGTGGCAAGCAGTTTGATACCACTTTCCCAGGGTATAACATCGAAGCTGACATTGAGCGAGACCACATCAACACCGGTAGCCTTACAGCGCTCTAATTGTGGAAGAAAGCTTTCATCATCTGGCCTTAATGGCATGCATTGGTGGTTATCCCAAACCAGTGTATCCATCATAAACTTGCGACATGGATCACTAATAGTAATTTCGGGGATCGACACTGAGCCCATACGATAGAATCTCCTACTTAAAAATAATTTGCACAACGATTTACTGCGTAAGTTGCTATTCCGCTAGTGCTATATCAACGACCAGAACATTCCCATGCCAATGAAAGTAGCGATGGAATAGCCCAGTATTCCAACCAGCATTCCCGGCACAACAAGAGGTTTCCAGTTTTTCCCCGCAGCCATGGCCGCCGCTGTTGCAGGGCCAAGGCAACAGGCATTGGAAGCAACCAGCGCTTCAGCCATATCCAACTTACACAGGTGGCCCAACAGCGTAAGTATCACCAAGTGTACAGCGACCAAAATAAGCACAAAAATAAGGATGGGGAAAGCGGCTCCGATGGCATCCGAAAGATTTGCTCCGGCGCCCATCACCGCAAAAAACGTATACATTAAGACGGTGCCGACTTCGAATTCGTGTTGTACTTTTTCAACCACGGGCTTGGCGAAGTTTGCCACCAGCAAGGCCAAAACGGTGATTGCCGGTATGACCAGATTCTTAACACCAAACCACTCAGATAGCCACATAGCAACAGCAAAAATCAACAGGCTGAGCAATAGACCCAGCACTAACCCATAAGCGCTAAACCGGGCATTTCCATTACCGCCAAGCGAGAAATCCAACGCTTCCTCATCAGGCGATATTTCAGTACTGCAATCGCGTTCGCCTTCATATCTGGAGGGCATTAACTTTCGAACCACCGCCAGCATCGGCATAGCAAATAACAATAACAAGAATACTATTCCCCCAACCGCATCGGCAGAGAGTGCCGCCAGGTACTGTGCCGGGTTATCGAACTGTAGGGCTTCCGAGGTTGCCACAAAGTTAACTGAACCGCCAACGTAACCTGCGGTTAGCATAGCGACAACATGAGCCTCAGACTGCCCAAGATCGATCAGCCAAGCTCCAACAAGAGCGCCGCCCAGGGTGGCAACCACGGCAACAGAGAACGCCTTCAACATGCTTCCCGATTCCGAGATAACCCGCCTCAAGTCTGCACGCAACAACAGCATGGGGATCGCAAGTGGCACCAGAAAACTGGCAATGGAACCGTATAAATCGGCGGAGTGAGGAATGATGCCAAAGTTAGAAAGCGCCATCGACGACAATAGAATCACTAACGCCCCTGAAAGGGCTTTACCCCAACCCCTGGTTTCTGACCACATCCCGAATAGAACTACACCTATCAGTACCGTCAGGAGTAAAATTGTCTGATCCCCGGAAACAATCGGCATTCAACAACCTCTGCTTTTTATTTACTGTCGCATCTATTGCCAATAAAAACCGGCCCCACAGGCCGGTTTTTATTCACGTCGGTTAGATAAAAATACAGGATTTACATCCGATATTTGAATTTGACACCATAGCTACGCAGGTCACCCAGCGCGAAGAATCCGCTACCCGGGGCCTCGTAACTCAGATCTTCCCCAGCTACCAGGTACTCTTCGTTCGTCAGGTTGTGGCCATACAGTGTCACATCCCAGTCTTGGCTCAGCAATGAAACACTCAAATTAACCCGCTCGTGTGGATCCTGAATCATATCAGCGCCCGGCCCTGACAGGGTTGTGATATTGGCGGCATAATAGGTTTCACCTACCAGGGAGACGCTTGGTGAAATTTCCAGGTCAAGGTTGTCACCCAACGATTTGTGATATACCAGGCTCAGGTTAAAGTTCCACTCCGGCGCAAACGGGATTGGGTCACCTTTCTCAACGATTTGACTGGGTACAACCGGGTCATCTTCCTTCATCTCCGTTTTGTTATAACCAAACGAAGATTGAAGCTTGAGGGCAGTATTAATTGCCGCAGTGATTGAGCCTTCAAAACCGTAGGACTCCGCTGTTCCCGGAGTCGCGGTGGAGGCGATAAAAGGCGCGCCAGATGGATCCGTATTGGGCAGGAAAGATTGAATCTGGGGCTTCCATTCATCGATATAATACACGTTAAAGCTAGTATCGAGCGCCCCTTCCAGCAACGACGCTTTTACACCCAGCTCGTAGGACTGCAGCGTTTCGCTGTCAAAGACTGGAACTGACGCAGTGGTATTATTGAATCCGCCGGGACGAAAGCCGCGAGCAACCCTAGCATAGAACATACTGTCATCAGAAGCATAGTAACGCAAGGTAAGCTGAGGCTGCCAATCGATAAACGTCGCGCTTCTTTCAACAGACAAAACAGGGGCTTGATCTCTATGAACATTGTCATAGCGAATTCCTGCGCCGATTTCAAAACTATCGCTGATTCGATAGTCCGCATCAACAAACGCGGCGAGGGTTTTATTCTCTTCCGTTAGCAACAATACAGGAGGTCCGCCAACACCACTTAAATTGTCTTTTTCTTCAAAGTTGTAAAATACACCGGCAGAGCCGGCCCCGGAAATATGGACAGCTCCATAAGTGGAATCTTCGCCTGATTTAGGGCACGGTAGTGCCCATGAACAGGAGATTTACCATGGCTAGACGACCACGTCGTAACCACTCACCCGAATT
>NZ_JAAQPI010000035.1 GCF_011683955.1 Pseudomaricurvus alkylphenolicus | reverse complement strand
CTGCCGCCTTCGCAACGGTAGTAGGTGCTTTTGTGGCGGTTCGGATGGTTGATCTGGGGCCGGATGAAGGTGTTTTGGCCGGTATCATGACTGCAGGTTATATTGGCGGCAGTGCCAACACGGCAGCGATGGCGGTTTCCAAGGGCTGGCATAACCTCACTACACCAGCTCTGCTGTGTGGTGTTTTTGGTTATGCACTGGCTAATTTTATAGGGATTTCTTTGTCTGCACTGTTATAGGGACGCGCAGATATAATGACAGGACATTCGATACCCCAGATTACTCATCTAACCAACAAATCATAGATTGACTCAACACGAAAAAACAGAACCATGATTCGAAGCCAACTTTCCAAATTGCTACTCATAGCCACAGTTCTGGTTAGCCCATTGCAGGCAGCCACGATCGAATCCTTTTACGGTGAAGGAAGCTTTCAGCAAAAAGACCTGACCGTTGACGGCGTTAATCGAAGCTACTACCTATACACCCCAAAAGGCGTCGAAGGCCCATCAAAAACCTTGCTGGTTTTTCACGGTGGTGGAGGCAATGCCAACCTTTCCCGCTTTTATGGCTACGAATCACTGGCTGATCTGTATGGCTTTCGCATTGTCTATCCGCAAGGTATTAACAATATGTGGAATGTGGGGCTTAAACTCCCAAAAATGGCTCCCGACCTAGAGAAGATCGATGACCTAAGTTATTTCGACAACATGCTGGAAGACCTCAATAGCAAAGGGCTGCTTAACCCAGACAAGGTATTTGCTACTGGAAATTCCATGGGCGGCTATATGAGTTTTTATCTCAGCTGCCATCGCACCGATAGGCTAACCGCCATTGCTCCAGTTGTTGCGTCCATGCTGGTAGAGGTAGCCGAAAGCTGTCAGCCGTCCAAACCACTCCCTGTTCTGCTCACTATGGGAACAGAAGACAAGAGTGTGCCATTTAAGGGTGGCGAATTAGGCGGCCCACAAAATAAGCTTCTCTCTTACTCTGAATCACTCAATTTTTGGGCGAAAGCAAATGGCTGTAATAACAGCCGCGCCGCCACACTTTTTGACCTTGATAGTAACGATGGCATCCAGACTTATGCGACCCTCTGGAATGAGTGCCGTAATAACGTATCCGTTAAAGGTTATCAGGTTGATGGCATGGGCCATCGCCTGCCGGGAACAAAAACTCCAGACAATCTACAGGAACTGCTCTCAGTAGAGATTCCTGCCGACATGGATGAGGTACTTGGCAAACAGACTTTTGATTACTTTGGTGCCGCTGAGATCTGGTACTTCTTTCAACAATATTAATAAATCGGGGACGTAGCACAATTTTCCGCTTAAGTTTCATACCCTGTTAAGCTCATTAACGCTGTTGCAGTGGCTTGATTACTCCGTTGGCGGTCAGGATCGTACGCTTATCAACACTCAGGGTGCAGCGGGTAAAGGCCAGTGACTTTCCTCGGCGGGTGATTTCGGCGCGACCAATAATCAGGTCTCCCTCTTGTGAGGCGCCAACAAAGTCACAATTACAGCTCACCGTCAACACACCGGCAGGGTGGTCTAGAAAGAGAGGTGTGGCCAGGCAGTAATCGGCCATGGTCATGAGGATGCCTCCGTGGGTTCCCCCCATAATATTACAGTGGCGGGCCTGAACGCTCAGGGCGGCTTCCAGCTGATCGCCCGCCTGGCGATAAAAAAAGGGGCCCAAGGAGTCTTCAGCCGGATCGCCGGGATAGTGTTGGAAGTCATCGGGGATATTATAATCGGTGGGATTAAAGTCTTGCATGTCGGGGCTCGCGTGAAGGTTATTTCAAGTAAGGGTAGATTGTAGGCGAGTTGAGTGCGGCCGCATATAGGCGGTGGCGATATGGGGTAAGTTGGCATGTTCATCAGCTATCTGGAGCTGGATGAAAATCAAGACCAACAACTGCTTGCCAACACGTCTCAGGTCGTGGGTTTTAAACCCGGTAATTAGTAGATACCCAATAACTCGGTTACCCAATAACTCGGTTACCCAAGGCGAGGCTAGTAAACGTGACTGGATGATGATCAAAGCTCTGGGTGTCTATCTTCCGTCTCAGATGGAATAGCTGGATACCCCGGGGCTGAAATCGCCATCTGATAGCCAGCGTATGATGCCGCCCTACCTGGCTGAGGAAATCGGGGGCGAATCTGTCCCTCGGCGCTGAAGTGTACGATAGCTCAAACCAATTTCTTTATAATTTTCAATGCACTATAGTATCGGTATGTGTATCACGATGGTGTGTTCGACCCATGCCCCAGACTAAACCAGAGCCGGAAATGCCGCCGATCAGTGAGTCCACCCGGTCTTTCCTCTCTGCTGTTGAGCTTCATCGAGAGGGCCCGGTAACGGTCGCATCCCCAA
Organism: Pseudomaricurvus alkylphenolicus; assembly: GCF_011683955.1. GTDB lineage: Bacteria > Pseudomonadota > Gammaproteobacteria > Pseudomonadales > Cellvibrionaceae > Pseudomaricurvus > Pseudomaricurvus alkylphenolicus. The sequence goes on along the minus strand of NZ_JAAQPI010000035.1, from coordinate 30,555 downwards.
AGTCAGGCACTATCGATTACCTGACCGCTGAACTGGGGGGCGATAACATCAAAATGTCCCACTTCCTCACGGATATGTGGCGTCTGGTGCAAAGTGAAACCCTCACTCCGGTGTTGCGGATACGCTACCCGGGGATTGGCACTGGCGATTATCACTTCCTGAATGATGAGTGTTGCCTGGTGATCTCACGTGTGACCGGCGGCTCCTATATGGAAAACACGGGTCATAATTTGTCAGGTTGGTGTGCGTTACGTTTTATGGTTCAAGGAAGCTTTATTGAGTCTTTGGACAACCAGGCGCAGGCACAGCGCGAAGCGGAAGGTTCTTTTCTGCATTACGGCAGTGGTATTCAGTACACCATAGAGCAGGCTCTTCAGGGGCCATTAACCGGCGTTGTGATACTGTTTAAACCGGAATCAGTCATTAAAAGCCTCTTTTCTGGCCATCACTCGTTACTCGATGAACTCCAGGCGGCAGGGCAAGCCAGTGAGCCTATGGCGCATCTGCTATCGTTTCAGGTGAATGCAGAACTGCGTGAGCTTATCCGCAAAATACTGGCGTTAAGGTTTGATAACCCGTTTTACTTGATGTTGGTCCAGAGTCGGACTCAGGAGCTGTTGGCCCTGTCTCTTCAGGCGTTGAGCGAGAAGGGCGGCAAGGGTGCAAATAGCATCCGTTTCAGGGAGACGGACATCCAGCAACTGACATCGGTTAAACACCTGCTGGAGACCGATTATGCCCACCACCTGACACTGGAAGAACTAGCCCGCCGCGCGGGCCTGAATCGCCGCAAACTGACCGAGGGTTTTAAGGCGCTGTTTGGTGCCGGGGTGCATGAATACCTGTTGGAGCAGCGAATGACCCAGGCGGGCAAACTCTTGCGTCGGGGAATGTCCGTCAGTGACGTGTCAGACAAAGTGGGTTATCAGGGGCACGGGGCTTTTAGTCGAGCGTTTAAGCGCTATTACGGCGTGTCGCCCAGGCAATTTAGTTAGTGTTCAGCCGGAAACGATGCTATAGATAACAGTTTACAGCTTACAGTAAAAGCCTCTTTTACCGTGCTTTTGCTGTCAACTGTAAGCTGTACTCTGTAAGCTTTTTACGTTTCTGGATGGACACTAGTTCGCGCCAGCAAAATCTCCGTTTCCAGGAAATACCCTCTATTGACCCTGTTGTTATAAGATGCTCGATCTATATTCTCATCCATCATAACTACCCCGCTCAATTAAGCCGCTATACTTAAATGGTGTTAATCGGACAACTTTCCGTGTCGATCCGTCAACTCTTGATCGCGTCTAAATCGTAATATTCTTTTAAGGCGTCTGGATTAAAAATAGACCAGCCTCTCGCCTGTAGCGACTTATAACGTTTAATAAAAACGACAGATATTAAGCAATTGGAGAGCCAAGCAATGTTCTTAAAAAATACCTTGTCAAGACATGTATCTATAACCACCCGCCTGCTGGCCGGTGTTGCGGTAACATCTGCTGCCCTGGGGATGCCGGTTCAGGCCGCGGAAGATGAAGACTTGAGCGCGTTGCTTGAGGAAATAGTGGTAACCGCCCGCTTCAAAGAAGAAAGCCTGCAGGATGTGGGGTCTTCCATTCGCGCCTACGGCAGTGAAAACATCGATGATATGGGCCTCGAAAATGTCGCGGACCTGGCGCTTTCTACCCCGGGCCTGAACTTGCAGGATCGCGGTCCCGGCCGCAATGAAATATCCATTCGCGGCGTCGGCCGTACCGTTGTACCACAGGATTTACTGCCCATTAACAGCAGTGTCGGGCTCTACTTTGACGATGTGCCGGTGAATATTGCGGTGGGTACGCAGCTGGATATTCGCTTCTGGGATATCAACCGTGTCGAAGTCCTGCGTGGGCCCCAGGGTACCCTCTTTGGTGAAGGCGCCGAGGGTGGCGCCCTGCGTTATTTCAGTGAAAACCCCAGCCTGAATGAGTTCGAGGCCAGCATAGAGGTGGATGGCAGTCAGGTTGATGGTGGCGAGTTGGACGGTGGTGTCCGGGCAGCGGTCAGCATTCCCCTGATCGAAGACAAATTGGGGTTGCGCCTGTCTGCCAACCATATCAACCAGGGCGGCTTTATCGATAACAGCTTTGATGGCGGCGGTGAAGTTAATGGCTACAGCGTCGACAATTTCCGGGCGGTGTTACTGGCTGAGCCCAACGATTTCTTCAGTGCCCGTATTATGGCAACCTATGAAGAGATGGAGCAGGATATGCTGTGGTTCGTAAACGGCGATCCTGAGGACTTGACGTTTGACCACCGTGGTAGCGAGGGTAAGACCAGCGACGAGTACACTATTGTCAGTGCTAATTTGGGCTTTAACTTTGAAAGCTTCAAGGTTGAATCCATTACCTCCTACTATGATCGGGAGCGGGATACCTTTCAGCCGGACCTGATTTATTCTTCCCTGGATACCATTGCTGCATCGGGCTTGATGTCTGCCGTTAACGGTTCACCGACCTTTGTACAGTCGGATGCGTTTATCGCGGCTGAAACCGGGTGGGAACAGCTTTCCCAGGAGTTCCGCATTATTTCCAACTTTGACGGCCCTTTTAACTTTGTGGCCGGCGCTTTCTATCGCGACTTTGAGCTGGAATTGGGAGGGGACGGCGCCTGTAACCCTGATTATGTAACTCTGTTTGCTTTGCCCGCGGAATGCACAACGGATATCGCGAACGCGTTCGCGCCGGGAAATCCCACTACCACCAATAATGAGGGTGAACAGATCTCCGTCTTTTTTGAAAGCACCTGGGAGATCAATGAGCAGTGGGCGTTAATTACCGGTGTTCGCAGCCATAAGGAGGATATTGACCTCTCCATCGGCGGTGCGTCTTTCAGCCTCTTTACAGGGCTTGCCGCTTTCCCGCTGACCACTGAAACTGTCAGTGTCGAGGAGGTACTGCCGAAGGTATCGGTGGAATTCACCCCGAATGAAGATCTCCTGGCCTATCTCAGTTACTCCGAGGGGGTGAAAAACGGCAATCTCAACTCACCCCTTTCCGTTGCCCAGATTGAAGCGCTGGCACCCGGCACTGGCGCCCAATACAACAGCTATGAACCGGAACTGGCCAAGTCCATCGAGCTGGGTTTGAAGTCAACCCTGCTGGACGGATCGTTGCAGGTGAATATGGCGGCTTTCCAGACCAAGATTGAAGACCTGCAGACCCAGCAGTTTATCGGCGGTCTGTTTGCTGTGATTACCAATGCCACCGACAACACCAGTGAGGGCTTTGAAATTGAATCCACCTGGGCCGTGAACGAAAACCTGACCCTGTTCGCCAGCGGTAACTATGTGAAAACGGAAAACGACGATGATTTCATCTTCCGGGATAATGCCGGTACTGCATTTGATGTCCTCACCCCGGCGGGTACTTCCGCACCTTATACCCCTGAGTACACACTGTCGGTGGGCGGACAAGTGGTCTTCCCGGACCTGGCTTTTGAATCGGACCTGGTGCTTAACGCCCAGTATGTTCACACCGGCGATTACACCATCACCTTTGAGGACAATTCCACCGAACTGGGTGACTACGGCCTCTTTAACCTGTCAGCGGGGTTGGAGAACGAGACCTGGTCGCTCAAGCTCCGGGTCGATAACCTGCTGAACACCATTGAAGTGGTCTCCGTCCAGGATTTGGATGATGACATCTTGCCGTTTTTCCTGACTCCTGCGGCCTTCGGCGGCCTGGGTTTTGCCGCTTCCGATATTCCCAGTGGTTTCAGCTTTAACGAGTTTGGTGTCAATCGTCCGCGCACGGTTTCGGCCAGCTTCCGCTACAACTTTTAATCTCTCCTCGCCCTGTTGAGCTTACTGCGGCCCCAATTCTGGGGCCCTTAATCGGCGCGATGGTTTGAGTAATCTATATATCAGCTCCGACCCCCGCTTTATGTGGAAGATCTACGGTTTTGGATATGTGCCTGAGTTGGAGCTGATGAAAGAACCCGGTTTAAAAGGAGGGCAATTTTCCCCTCTCCCAGTTTTACACGCCGTACTGACGTGAAGCCAGATCGCGCATAATCTCTTCTGAGCCACCGCCGATAGCCTGCACGCGCACTTCGCGGTAAATACGTTCGACGCGGTTATCGCGCAGGTAGCTGGCGCCACCCAGAATCTGGCTGGCCTCACGGGCGCAGAATTCCATGGTCTGGCTGCACTGTACTTTGAGCAGGGCGAGATCCCCGGGATTGCTTTTGCCTTCAATAATTTCCCGGGTGCAGTGTTGGGTCATCGCCTGGCAGGCGTTGATTTGTTGTTTCATCTCCGCAATTTTGTGGCGGATAACCTGGTGATCGGCCAGGCGCTTGCCAAAGGTTTTGCGTTCCTGGGCCCAGTTAACAGCCTCTTCCAGACAGACGCGGGAGTAGGCTTCCATCTGGACGATCATGCCCAGGCGTTCGCTGTTGAAATTATTCATGATCACCTTAAAGCCCTGGCCTTCTTCACCGATGAGGTTGCCCACGGGCACCTTGACGTTGTCGAAGTAAATGGTGGCGGTATCGGAACACCACCAGCCCTGTTTGCTATCCAGCGCGGTGCGCGATACGCCTTCCAGGTCCATTGGAATTAACAGCATGGATACACCTGCAGGGCCCGGGCCACCGGTGCGTACGGCGGTGGAGGTCCAGTTGGCGTTCATGCCGCCGGAGATAAAGGTTTTTGAACCGTTAACGATATAGTAGTCGCCTTCACGCTTGGCGGTGGTTTGCAGGTTGGCCACGTCAGAGCCACCGCTGGGTTCGGTAATGCCCAGGGAGATGCGTTTGCTGCCGTCCAGTACTGCTGGCGCAACTTCTTGCTTAATGGTGTCGCTGGCAAAGTTAACCACCGGTGGCAGACCAATACCGTGCACGAGCAGGCTGGGAAAAATACCCCCCACGCCCACGCGAGACAGTTCTTCGGTCATAATGTTGCCATACCAGAGGTCGGTGCCCTCTGTGATGCCACCGTACTCTTCGGGGTAACCCAAACCTAAAATGCCCACCTCGGCAGCCTTGGGCCAGAGCTCATCCGGAACCTTGCCCGTCTCATCCCACTCGGCGGCAAAGGGCATCACTTCACGTTCTACAAAGCGACGTATCTGGGAGCGCCATTCTTCGTGCTCAGCGGTGAGGTAGGCGTTGCTTAGGCGGGCGCTGTCAAAATCTAGTGACATGCTGGAGTCTCCTGTGATTGAGGTCTGGCGAAATCTTGTGGTGTAGATAATGACTTGATTTTAGTGAATTGATGCCCGTGCGAGTTTGAATATACGCAGAATGAGCTAGAAAGTGCGCAGATTTGTGGGTAGCATGGGAATTAAACCGTAAAGTTGGCCCCAGAAGGGCACCGGATACTAAGAGGCCGAAGCCATCATGAGTGTTGTCTATGCCAGTTCATTGAACGTTTTGGCCAAATTGGCCGATGCGCTGGGGGTGCCATTTGAAGCGCTGGCCCATAAGGCGGGTATCGATATCGGTTTGCTCAATATGCCGGAGGCAACCTTCCCGGTCGAAAATTACTTTCGTCTTCACAAGGAGATTTTAGAGCAAACCGGCAACGAAGATTTCGGCTTGCTGAGCGGGCGCATCAGTTATATGGAAAGCTTCCATCTCTATATGTCGGTGGCTTCCGCCAGTAATACATTTCGAGAATGGATCAACCTGCTGCCGGATATGATCCCCAGTTTGGGCGACCTGGTAAGAATCGAGGTCAAACGCAAAGGCGATTACCTGATTTTGGAATTTCACATGGACAGGCCATCAAACCTGACGCGGTGTTTGGTCACGGATAATTTTTTGGCCTCCGCAGCGATGTTGATGGACGGGTTTTGTATGTTGCCTGTCAGACCGGTACGGGTGGACTTTACCTATTCCCAGCCAAGTGATACCAAAATGCTCAATGACATTTTTCGCGCGCCGCTACATTTCAAACAACCGGTCAGCGCGGTGTATTATCACAAAAGTATATTGGAGCTCCCACAACTGCATGTATCCACTTCTCTGTATGAAAATGTGAAGGAAGAGCTGGATGAGTTCTTGAGTCAATTTACCTGGGAGTCCGACACGTTTACGGCTAATTTATATTCAGTGATCCGTCGCCAGTTACCCAGAGGCAGTTGTACAGTCAACTCTGTGGCTGAAAAGCTGAATATGTCCAGTCGCACGCTACAAGCGCGCTTGCAGGAGCGGGGCACGCAGTTTAGATACTTCTTGCAGCAAGTTAAATCCGCACTGGCAGTGAAGTACCTCAGAGACAAGAATGTCAATATCATTGATATTGCATTAATGCTCGGTTATCGCGACCCCACATCCTTTTCAACGGCCTTTAAATCCTGGCATGGCTGTACGCCAACAGAGTACCGTGGAGACAACTCAATTGCCTGATAAATTCCAGAGCTGCCTTTTCCCGTCAGCAAAAGTCGGTCTGCTAAGCTGCTGACCCGTTAACAAGCGCCACTTAGCTCGCCTCCGCGCGATTCCCAAGCGACCGATCTTCCATCGTGAACTGAAAGATCCTGTCATGGCCAATATCCTCACAGGGACAGCAAAAAAAATTCGGTACCAATTGATTTAAGGCGGTATGGTGCCTGCCAGGGTAGGGGTAGACCTTATCCTTCAGCTTTGGAGTGGTCGCCGGGCGTTTTGGTGAGGGAGAAACCAGTAATTATTTTCGTTGAGCAATGACCGCTAAAACGAGATTATCGGAATTCACAAATCAAAAAACGGACCATTTTTATTGCAGCGGTCAGCTTCAGAGAACAGCCAAATCCAGTCATTCTTCAAAATAGCGGTGAAAATGCTGGGGCTGGCGGACTGGGCTGAAGGAGAAATGGACGGCTTGCGGATGCCAGTGCTCATCGCCCAGTAAAAACCGCAGGGCTATCATAACGTGGGCGAGGGACAGGGTGGCATACTGAAATACCGCTTGCTGGCCTGCGCTGCGATCATCTCGCAGCACCCGAGCGTGGCGCTCATCAACCGCAGTAATCGCTTGTCCACCGTTTTCTTGACCGGCAGCTGGTCACACAACGCGATAAAGATATGCTCATAACCATCCCGCAAGCGGACAAGCTCAGCTTCGATCTCCGACGCCTTATCGGGCAGCACCCCAATCAGGATCCGCGCATAGTCGGTGGTGTCGAGGATGGTTTCCATATGGGTGACTACCGCCACTTTCGTACAGCTGGTTAGGTTCTATGCAATATATTGTAGGCCATAAGCTTGCAGGATTAATTCAGTTGGATTATTCTGCTTTGCGGGAGATTTATAAACAGACCACCGGCGTTCCTCAATACAAGAATAAGGTGCTAATTGGTTGGACCAATTTGTCACCTGGAGGGCGTTTTATTTAGGCATAGAGAACAAGCGTTGATACTCCCGGCTGGTGCGGTCTAACCGTAAAATTGCCTCGTACGGTACGGCTTGCTGCCACCGGCAATAATTGTCAAATGACGGCAAAGCCGGTAAAAACGAGCGGTGTAAACAATAAGCAGCAGGTCAGTGCCCCCCCAAAGTATGATCTGTGAAACAAGCTGAACTCAAAGAGACAACGCCCTATGAAAAGCGATCAACCCCTGCAATCCGTAACTACGGAAGAATCGCCCTGGTGGGGCCAGTTAAGTGTCCTGGGGCCGGGATTGCTGTTTGCGGCAACCAGTGTCGGCACATCCCACCTGGTGCAGTCCACCCGTGCCGGGGCTCTGTATGGCTTGGCGTTATTGGCTATTATCGTATTGGCCAATATTATCAAATACCCGGCCTTTCGTTTTGCCAGTGACTACTTCCCGTCCACGGGCAATACCTTGTTGGAGGCCTACCGCCGCCAGGGGCGGTGGGTATTGTGCGTTTACTTCTTTATTACCTTGAGTACATTGTTGTTTGCCGTCTCAGCCCTGGCCTTGATGTCTGCGGGTCTGATCAAGGTGGTATTCGCTTTGTCTATCCCGGCGCATTGGCTGGCATTGGGCTTGATCGGCGCCACCGCCGCGCTGCTGGTGGTGGGGCATTATCAGACGCTGGAGCGGGTGATCAAAGCGCTGGTGCTGCTAATGATGGTGTGTACCCTGGTGGCTACCGCGACAGTGATTCCCGAGATTCCTTGGGGGCAGGGTGTGCAGCTGTTGCCAACCGAGTTGGATATCGCCGGATTGCTGTTTATCGCCGCCTTGATCGGCTGGATGCCGGTGCCACTGGATGCCTCTGTGTGGCAATCCCTGTGGGCCAAGGCTAAATCGGAAAGTAGCGAACAGGCTCCGACGTTGAAGCAAAGCCGATTCGATTTTAACCTGGGTTTTGGCGGCACACTGGTGTTGGCCATTTGTTTTCTGCTGCTGGGAGCAGGCCTGATGCACGGCAAGAGCATTGAGCTGCAATCGGGGTCAGCGGCTTTTTCGGCACAGCTGATCAGTCTTTATCAAGCGGTGTTTGGCAGTAGCACGGGGCCGGTTATTGGCCTGGCGGCGCTGGCGATTATCTACTCCAGCCTGCTGGCCTTGATGGATGCTTTTCCGCGCACCTTGTCATCCCTCTACCGTCGCTGGCAGGATATTCCCGAGGCGCAGGATGACCATCAGCTCAGTGAAACCGATCCCTTCTACCTGGGGGTTCTGGCCTTGATGGCGATGGGAGCAGCCCTGACCTACCAGTTTTTCCTGACGTCTTTAACCGGCTTGATCGATATGGCCGCGACAGTGGCGTTTATTACCGCGCCGTTGATTGCTTACCTTAACCACAAAGCGATCACGGCTGATAACGTGCCGATGGCGTGTCAGCCCGGTGTGAAGTTCAGACTCTTCAGCAAATTTTCCATTGCCATGATGGCAGGGTTTGCGTTCGGGTATTTATATTTGAAGTTCTGGTTAATCTGACTTTCGCGGGCGTTGCCGTTCGCGGTCAGTGGCATAACCGTTTTACCGAGAGAGAGAAGCAATGAAAGCAAAAAAAATGATATTGACGCGACTCGTGGCGGGGCTATCAACCGCACTGATGTTGGCACCTGTGTGGGGTTCCCCTGCGGCGCCCGCTCATGTTGGCCCCGATCGCTATCAGGATATTCACTGCGGCAAGTTGCTGGATGTCGAGAAAAAGAAAACCCTGAGCAACCAGCACATTTTGGTGAAAAACGATGTTATCGTCGAGCTGGGTGCCAGTGTTAATGCACCTGCGGACGCTAAAAAAATAGACCTGTCCAATCAGGTGTGCATGCCGGGGTTAATGGATATGCACGTGCATCTGTTTACCCAGAGCTCTCAGGGTACGGTAGACGTATTGGGCACCACCCAATCCAGCGCTTTCAACGCTCTCCAGGGGCTGCGGTTGAGTCAGGAATTGCTAAAGATGGGCTTTACCACCGTCCGCATTCCCGGTGATATGGACTACCAGTACGCCAATATCGAAATCCGCAATGCCATCAATCGCGGTGAGTTTATGGGACCGCGTATGCTGGTGGCGCCGCACTATCTCTCCGCGCTCGGCGGTCACGCAGACTTTAATTCCTTTGCGCCGGATGGCCCTAAGGTGCAGGGGCCGATGATTGTTGATGGTGTGGATGAAATCCGCAAAGCCATTCGCAAAGAATTCAAATACGGTGGCGACTGGATCAAGGTCATGGCCTCCGGTGGCGTTATGAGCCAGCACGACGATCCGGAAGTATCGGCATACAGTGAAGAAGAATTCCGGGTGATGGTGGAAGAGGCACACCGCCACAAGAAAAAAATCACCGCCCACGCCCACGGTGATGCCGGTGTTTATGCGGCGGTGAAAGCGGGCTTCGACTCCATCGAACACGCCACAATGATGAGCGAAAAAACCGCCAAGCTGATGGCGAAAAAAGGCACCTACTATATTCCAACCTTCCATGTGCTGGACTGGATTCTGGAGATGGGTGAAAATGGCGGTATCACTGCTGATAACCTGGCCAAAGCCAGGTTGGTGGAAACCAAACACCAGAAATCCGCTGAAATGGCCTATAAATACGGTGTGAAAATGGCGCTGGGCTCCGATTGTATTTTCCCGATCGAGCAGGCGATCAAGGAGTTTGATGCCATGAATCGTCGCCTCAACGACAACTGGTATGTGCTCCAGGCCGGTACCATCACCAGTGCCGAGATGCTGGGGCTCGACGATCAGATTGGCAGCCTTAAAGTTGGTAAACAAGCGGATATAGTGGCAACGCCCAAAAGCCCCATTGATAAGATGACGAATATTGAAGACGTCAATTTTGTTATGAAGGGCGGCAGCATTGTACGACACCACTAATAACTTACTCTCAAAAAACCGGCAGCTCTCTACCGGTTTTTTATGTTTCGTTAACCTCTTGAATTCTTTAGAACTAGAGTTTAGAGCGAACTGAGGCCGTCAGGCGGGGTAATTCCAGCCCTTTTGATTCGGTTCGCTCTAAACTCTAGTATCCTAATACATTATCGAATACTCCCTTAATTAGAGCGAGTATAGTTCACCTCTCCACTACCCGCCGAATTTGAATCACAAACTGCATGGTCTACCTTTTGCTATTGGTTGTAGTAATCTACCCATCCTGGGTTTGGTTTTCGAGCTCTCTCGTTGCTCTCTGTGCCTGAAAATAGAATGCCACTGAGCCCAGCAAGGCCATCACCATATTGGGTGCAATGGTCACGAGAATGGCAGCCGTGCCCATTATTTTGTGAACACCAACCAATAACCCCAGGGCAGTGAGGTTGGTTCCCACAACCACATTGAGAAACTTCGAGAGCGCGCTAGAGCCAATATCAAATAACCATTGGATATAGGCGGAGAAGGTCACGGCCAGCGAGAAGCTCAGGGCGAACTGGGTGGCTGCCGCCACCAGGGCCAGGGACGGGCCCGCGGGCCAGTTATGCCACAGTGCCCAGGAGGCGTAGAGAGTGCCGCCTATCAGGCCGATTTTGTAATGCTTTTTAAGCAATTTCCTTAACACAATAACTCTTTTTTTGCTGTTCGTAATTGGCGTCGTAATGGAGCGAAGTGTAAGTAAATATCCTAATGGATGTGGAGTGATAAAGTTGTGCCAATAGACACTATTAGGTGGGCAATCAGCACTTTCTCGCGTCGAGGTTTTTTTGATGCTCAGTTGTACTGGAATAGTGTCATCTGCCCTCCAAATAGTGCGGATCAACCAATTAATCTACCCCCTTTTTTGATAGGCTAGATTTTCAATCAACTGATTTAATGTTAGTTTAAACTAGCTGGCTTATAAGAGCGGGAGCGATGTAATGCGTAGACGTGAATTTATGGGAAGTCTGGCGGCGGGAGTGGCACTGGCATCCACCACCGGACTATCGGGTTGTGCCACTGCGGCTCCTGCTGGTGCCGTTAGGCCTACGGCGGGTGGCATACTGAGTGACAAGAAGCGCCAGCAACTGGTCGCCATGGCAGATTTCGGTCGCAAACAGCCGGCTTCCGGTCGCAAGGGCCTGGCAGTATCAACTCACCCATTAGTCACTCAGGCGGCGCTGGATGTCATGAGTGACGGTGGTAATGCCGTAGATGCCATAGTGGCCGCCTCTATCGCGCAAAGTGTTGTTGAGCCCCATATGACTACCCTCACCGGGGTCTGGTCCATGCTCTACTACGAGGCCAAAACCGGCAAGGTTAGCTACCTCAACTGCAGTAACAATGCACCGCTCAATCTACCGGTGAATCAAGACGAGTGGAACAAAAACGCCGTTGAGATGATGAATGATGGTCGCGGTGTGACCGTACCCGGGTTCTGGGCCGGGGTGGAAGAGGCGTTGAAGGTGTACGGCACTCTGCCGAAAAAACGCCTGGTGGCGCCGGCCATTGACTATGCCCGCAACGGCTTTGAAATTCACCCCTTCCTCTGGGGGGAAATGTTTGCCGAAATGAGCCACCTGTGCCGCACCGAAGCCGGTCGGGAAATTTTTATGCCCAATGGCACCAATATTCCCAACGTGGGTGAAAAGCTTTATCAAAAGCGTGCGGCGGATCTGTTGGAGCGGTTGGTAGAAGAGGGCAACGACTACTTCTATCACGGTGCTTTTGCCGAAAAATTCTCCAAGTTGGTGCAGGAAAACGGCGGTTGGGTGACGCCGGAAGATTTTGCGGCCTATAAACCCATGTGGCAGGACGCTGCTCGCACTCGGTATCGCGAGTATGATTATTTCGGGGCACCTTATCCAGATTTTGGTGGTCAGTTCCTGGGTGAGATTTTCAATGTACTTTCGCTGTTGGACCTGAAGTCCATGGGCCCCGCGTCCCAGTCCGGTGAAACCCTGCTGACCATGCGTCGTACCATCGACCTGGTGACGGAGCAGGCCATGGGTTGGCACTATCAGAATAATCGCCCCAATATCGAGCGTATTATGTCGATGGAATTGGCCGAAGAGCGCTTGAGCGAATTGCGTAAACGGGGCATTGCCAGTCTCGCCTCGGAGATGGATACGGTAGCGCCACCACCACCGGGTTCCAATCATCTCACCGTCACCGATGCCGAGGGCAACGTAGCCACCGTATTGCACTCCTGTATGTCATGGCCCTGGAGCAACGGCCTGTTTGTTGACGGCATTAATATTTGTGCCGCCTCCGCCCATTACGGTTCCGGTATTCCCAAACCCGGCGAGCGGATTAAAGCCCGAATTGGACCAAACCTGTTTACTAAAAATGGCAAGCCCGTATTGATGTCGGGTTCGCCGAGTGTCGGACTGGTAGAAAATATTGTACAAGTGAGCACCAGCCTGCTGGACTTCGACATGAACATTGAAGAGGCCGTCCATCAACCGCGATTCGGCAGTGCCTGGGGGGCAAAGGTGCCGGGCGCCTTCTTCGTTGAAGGGCATATGGACAAGTCAGTGCTCGATTACCTGAATAAGCACGATGCTAAGTACCAGTTGCAAAACCCGTGGAATTGGTCAAATGGCTCCTTCGACGGCATCTATTTTGATGAAAGTGGTCTGGCTCACGCTTGTGGTGACCCAAGGCGCAGTGCCCAGGCATTTGCATTGTAAAGTATGAGCGTATCGCAAAAATTACCGAAATGGATGAGCAGAACAAACGCTTCTCACTGTTTGCTACCTACCTGGCACCGCCATTCAAAGGGATGACCGTTAATGCCAGCTATTACCTGACCTCTACAGAGTCAGGCGTTAAATATAGTCTCGACGCCTATACGCAGTTGTATATTCCTGCACCCGAGGGGGCTAACCCTCAGCAGCAAATTGCTAATTACATAAGCAGCGGCCAAAAAGGCGCGCAGCAGTATTTGGACAAGGTGATGCTGGAGTTAAAGCAGTCTTTGGAAAAACAGTGACCTAACAGCTGGGAGCGAAAGAGAATTGACATGACTATCAATATCTTAAAAAACTGCACTATCTTCGATGGCAGCAACGAAGAACTGATTGAAAACGGCAGCATTGTGATCGAGAACGACTTGATCCGTGAAGTCACAACCGGTGATGTATCCCTGAGTGATGCCGGTGTCATCGATATGGGCGGGCGGTTTGTGATGCCGGGCTTGTTGGACCTGCATTTCCATGCTTACTCCATCACCTTTAATATGCACAAGCTCGACACCATGACCATGCCGATGAAAGTGGCTCACGCCGCGCGGCTGCTAAAGGGTACATTGCATCGCGGCTATACCACGGTACGTGACCCCGCCGGTGGTGAAATTGGCCTGCAGTTGGCCATTAACCAGGGGCTAATGGAAGGGCCGCGCTTTTATCATGGCGGCAAGGCCCTGTCACAAACCGGTGGTCACGGCGATATGCGTCCATCGGATGCGGCCGATGATATTTGTGGTTGCGCCGCCAACTCGACTTTCTCCGAAGTGGTTGACGGTGTTGATGAGGTACGCAAATTCTGCCGCAACGAATTGCGCAAAGTGCAGAATCGCGAATTTGAATTCCGCGCAGATATCGTTAAACCCATCGACCAGCTGCGTTCTGCCACCAGCATCAATGCGGAAATCATGAAAAAAGACGGTATGGTCGGTTGTATCGCACCGGGCGCTTTCGCAGACATTATCGCCATCGACAAAAACCCGCTGGAAGATATCCATGTCATGACCAAGCCGGACGAGAACTTCTCGATGATTATGAAAGGCGGCGAGTTTGTGCGCGCCCTTTTGTAAGAAGTGAACCAATTGCCTGGAGAATGACTGCATGTCTGCAACGTTTATGGGGCACCCCAAGGGGTTATTTGTTTGTTTCTTGACTGAAATGTGGGAGCGGTTCGCCTATTACGGCATGTTATCGCTGCTTATCCTGCACTTGACCAAAACCTATCTGCTGTCAGATGCCGAGGGCAACAAAATCGTAGCCGCTTATGGTGCCCTGGTGTGGATGCTGCCGGTGTTGGTTTCTTGAAAGCCAATATATCGACGGTGGTGGGGGCACTCTATGAGCCCGAAGATGCACGCCGGGACTCGGGTTTTACCACCTTCTATATGGGTATCAATATCGGCGGGGCGCTGGGGCCTCTGGTTTGTGGCGGATTGGGCAACTGGCTTGGTATGCGTTACGGCTTTGCCGCCGCGGGCATAGGTATGCTGGTGGCCATGTGCACCTTTCTCTACGGCCAGAAATTCCTGGGTGACAGAACCAGCCCTCCAAACCCTGAAGCCCTGCGCCGCAAGCTACTGCCGGGCATTACCCGGGAGTGGGCTATTTATGGTTGTGCCCTCTTGCTGGTGGTACTTGTCTGGCAGGCTTTGAATGTGTATGCCCTGGCGTCAGGCACCTTGTTGTGGTTTGCCGCTGGTTTGGGGCTGTTTGTCATGTATTTCTCGATCTTTCGCTGTCAGCCTCTGGAGCGGGACCGAATGCTGGTGGTGGCCACATTGATCGTATTTGCGATTATTTTCTGGTCCCTTTACATGCAGATGTTTGGCTCGCTGACATTGTTCTCTGACCGACTGGTTGATCGCGATCTGTTCGGCGTGGAAATTGCCGCGTCTCAGTTAAACGGCCTGCCTTCTGTTTTTGTGATTACCCTGGCGCCGGTATTGAGCTTTTTGTGGTTCTGGTTGGCCAAACGCCATTTAAACCCCAATATCCCGGTGAAGTTTGCGTTGTCGCTGGTACTGGTGGGGCTGGCCTTTATGATGCCCTCCCTGGGGCAATCTTTCAGTGATGACGGCATGCGCATTAGTCTGTTCTGGTTTGTGATGATATTTGTGTTGATGGTCATTGGCGAATTATGCCAGGCGCCAATCTCCATGAGCATGATTACCAAACTCTGCCCCAGGCGCGTGCTCGGCATGATGATGGGGGCCTATTTTGTGTCCTTGGCGATCGGCAGCATTGTCGCGGGAGAGTTGGCGGCGCGATTCACGCAGGTGGCACAACGGGCTGATGGCAGCTTGGTGGATGCCGGCGCTGCTCTGGATACCTATGCCTCTGCTTTTTTTGCCTTTGGCGGCATCGCCATTTGTTTTGGTTTAATGCTGTATTTATTGTCACCCTTTTTGTATCAGCACATGCATGACCGGGATGAAACCCATGGTGACAGCTTTATTTTGCGTTTTTATCGCGGTGTGGGTCTTTGTTCCTGACCTTTTTGATCGTTGACCACCAATAAATTTAACCAATTGCGTGTGGGTTATTCACACAAGTCTAAAGGGCATTACCATGATTACAATTAACCGGCTGTCACTGGCAGAGGCCCAGTTGCTGATCGAAGGGGCCAGCAAGCAGGAGCAAAAAATCGGCGTACCCATGTGTATTTCCGTCGTAGACGAATCCGGAACCCCGATTGCCTTTACCCGTATGGACGGAGGTAAAGTCACCAGTGCGACTATCGCCCTGGATAAGGCCTACACCGCAGCAGCGGCACGCAAGGCTACCCATGAATACAATGAGGCCTGCGTGCCTGGCAGTCTCGCCTTTGGTATCCATACTGAAGTGGGCGGACGTCTCAGTGTTGTCGGCGGTGGTTTGCCGGTGGTGGTCGACGGTGAGGTGGTTGGCGGTATAGGCCTGAGTTCGGGAACACCTGCGCAGGATATGGAGTGTGCCCAGGCGGGTATTGATTACTTTCTGCAAAGGCATGACACTTGAGTGCTCGGGGATGGTATATTGCCTTCTTGGATACTCTTGCTCCGTTAGGTAGCTGCCGCAAACTCGAGTGAGAGTGGAGAGTGGAGCGAGTAAAGGGGACCTTGTCGGGGAGCTATTCAGCGAGTGATGGGCGCAATGTCACCTTCACGCAAGCCTGCATTGATTGCGTCAATCAGCTCTTGTGCCCTCGGGTGATTTTTACTGGTGACGCAGTGCAAATCCTTGGACAAAAACACGTTTCCCACGGTTTCAAAGCTGGTTGCCGACATAATTTTTTCAGATGCCCAGTCCGCAACCCGTTGATCCGACAGGGCCAGATCAATACGTCCCGCCGCCAGCATTTTGAAGAGTTCCGCTGCGGAGGTTACTAGGGTCACCTTGAGCGATTGGAGTTGAGTTTTCTTGGTGCCCTCATTGTACTCGTAGCCTCTGATAAGACCAATGCGGTAGCCCTGCAAGTCGCTCAACTCGACGAATGGGTGAGAATGGCCTGCGACCGCATAGAAACTCAGGTGGTTCGTGAGTATGGGGAGAGAGAACAGCAGAAACGCCTCCCGCTCTGCTGTACGCCATACACCGCAGACGGTATCTATTTCCTTATTCTGTAACAGCTGGGGCAACAGTCTTTTGGGTGGGTAAAAGTGTGGTATTGCCTGATAGCCGGAATGCGACAGGGCTTTTTGAATGAGGGGAAAAATGATGCCTTGCTCGGGAGCGTTTTTGAAGCTATAGGGAGGCCAGTGGTCGAACCCGATCGTAACCGTGCCCTTCGCCGCAACTGTCGAGAGCGGCGCGCATAAAAGCAGCACGGACAAAATAGGTATAGAAAGCTGAATAAGCAACCGCAATTAGGTGACGCCTCTTACGCAGGGTTTCGATGAGTGCAGCCTTTAACCTTGTTCCTGCTCAATCTTCTCCCGCAGAATACTCATCACCCAATCAAAATGCTTGTCGAGGGTTTGTTCCAATTTCTTATAGTCTCCGGAAGCCACCAGGGCACCCAGTTCACGATAATTGCTGAGATAGCGGTCCCAATTGCCTGGAATGATGGTCGCCAGCTGGCTGTTGAAATATTCCAGGTGTAAGCGGCTGACAACGGGGTTGAGGTAGGAATTGCCGGCCAGGTCGTTCATATAGCGGTGTGAGGCAGAGATAGCCAGGAAAAACTCCGTGGCATCGCGTTCTTCTCCCGCCTGGTAAATCCGCGCCATGATGTTATTCAGTGCTTTGGTCTGGGCTTCGTTGGGTTTGTTTTTACTGGCCAGACGAATTGCCAGGCCCCCGACCACCTGCAAAATTTGCACGCCCTCGAGCAGGTTCTCGGTGGTGAGTTCCCGCACCCGGGCTCCCCGGTTGGGCAGCAGCTCCAGCAGCCCCTGGCCGGCCAACAGGTGAAACGCTTCGCGCACCGGTGCCAGGCTGGTTCCCATGTCTTTCGACAACTCCGAGGTGATCAGGCGTTGCCCGGGTACTATCTTGCCCCGTTGAATACCGTCTAATAACAGCTCAATCACCTTGTCGACGGATGAAGTTTTTGGAGACGCCTTTGGGGCGGTATCTTTGAGGGCGCTAACTTTTGCCACAGTGACTCCTGTTTAATCAGCATCTATTAATGAGCATTAGCGGTAATTTTAGCGCAACCAGTGCTTATAGATATACCTTTAATTGATCTTGTTGTTACATTTTCGATAAAGATAGCGACAATCTATGAAATTAAAAAGTCAATAAAATCAAATGGTTAGTGGGCTTTCTGCATTTTTGGTTATTACGTGTGCCTTCCTTATCTCTAATTATCGTTGATATTATCGATAATCTGAGATATAAATTATCGATAATATTGTATGGCGATAAAGATGGAGAACTTAACGATGACCAGTATTCGATTTATTGAATCCAGCGGCGAGGAACATACGGTTGAGGCCGATGACGGCCGCACCTTGATGGATGTCGCGGTGGATAACCTGGTGCCAGGTATTCTGGGGGAGTGTGGCGGCGCCTGCGTTTGTGCCACCTGTCACGTGATGGTGGAGCCGGAGTGGCAGGCCAAGGTGCCCGCCAAAAGCGACACCGAGGATGCCATGCTGCAAGGCGCTATGGATGTGACCGAAAAATCCCGCCTGGCCTGTCAGATTGTGGTTGATGAAAGCCTCAATGGAATGGTGGTGCACATTCCAGAGCATCAAGTTTAATGATTGGCATTAAGGAGCAAGAGTATGTCGTCCGATCCAATAGAACACGAGTTTGATCCGCTCTCCGATTATTTTGAGCGCAATGCCTTTGCAGAGTTTAAGCGCATGCGCGAGAATCACCCGGTGTATCGCCACCAGGGCACACTGATGCCGGTGGTATCGCTGTTCCGCAACGACGATATTCGTGCGGCCCTGCGCGATTGGAAAACCTTTTCCAGCCAGCGCAGTGAGGAGTACAACAAAAAGGCGTTGGGTGATGCGTCTATCCTGATTGGCAATGATCCCCCCTTGCACACCACCTACCGCGATATTGTGGCGCCGCTGTTTTTGCCCAGTGCGGTGCATAAAATGGAAGCCATTGTTGAGGAGCAGATTGACCAGGCTATCGCCGACACAGTGGATAAAGGCGAGGTCGATTTTTTGCGCACCTTTGCCATGCGAGTTTCTCTCGGCACCATCTGTCATATCTGTGATATACCGGAGAAAGACTGGCCGTTAATGTTCGAAATGACACAGAACCTGGCCAAAAATGATGGCCAGGCGGTGTTCTGGAAACGACAAAGGCCAGATATCGAGGCGCAATTGGGTACGGCCATTACCGTCTTGACGGACTACTTCAATAAACACCTCGAAGAGCGCGTAAGAAACCCCAGGCAAAATATGCTCAATGAGATTGCCACCCAGATTGATGAGCCGAGGCACTTGACCGGGCTATGTATTCTGTTGCTGGGCGCCGGTTTTGAAACCACCATGAATTTAATGGCCAACGGCATGCAGGAGCTGATTCGTCACCCGCAGCAGATGCAGATGTTGCGCGACAATCCGGACCTGATTGACGGTGCGGTGGAAGAGATGCTGCGCATGCGCGGTACCATTCGCAAGCAGGATCGTATCGCTGGCGAAGATATGGAAATCCGTGGTGTGAAGATATACAAGGGCGAGTCCCTGGCGCTTTGGAATGGCTCGGCCAGTCTTGATCCGGACGTTATTGAAAACCCGGAAACCTTTGATATTACCCGCAAGCCCAATCGTCATCTGGCATTCGGTAGTGGTATCCATATGTGTATCGGCAATGTGCTGGCGCGTATGGAAGTGCGAATGGCGTTCAAGCGACTGCTGGAGGCGACCAGCACCATTGAAGAGACACGCGGTGCGGGTTCATTCCGCAGTATGGGCAACGGCATTCTGACCGGTGTTGATTACTACCACCTGAAATTAAGCTCTTAGTGAGTAAAGATGATGAGTTTGGTCGATAGCTATAAAATAGTTCGCCTTCACGAGACCGGTGGACCCGAAGTGTTGAAGCTGGAAACCGCTTCGCTACGGGAACCGCAAGCTGGTGAAGTGGCGATTAAGGTGCTCGGTATTGGCATGACCCAGGGCGATGCCATGTATCGCTCTGGCACCTATCTGGAAAAACCGGAGTTTCCCTCCGGCTTGGGCACTGAAGTCTGTGGCGAAGTCATTGCGGTTGGTGAAGGCGTTACTCGCTGGAAAGTGGGGGATCGCGCCAGCTCACTCTCTTCCATGTCTATCAACCGTTACCCTATTTACGGTGAATATGCGCTGCTGCCGGAATTCTCCCTCATTAAAACTCCCACCGGTTTTTCCGACCTGGAGGGGGCCGGCTTTTCGTTGGCGTTTGTGCCCATGTATTTTGCATTAATTAAAGAGGCGCAAGTGAAAGCGGGCGAGTGGGTGTTGCTCAATGCGGCCGCCGCCACCACCTCCATGGCAGCCTGCCAGATTGCCAGGTTAGCGGGTGCTCGGGTTATTGGCGTAGTGCGTAACCCGGCCAAAGCCGAGCACTTAAAAGAGCTGGGTTTTGATCATGTGCTGGTCTGGGGCGATGACATCGTCGATCAAGTCATGGCCATTACCGGCAAAGGTGTGGATGTGGTTCTGGACCCGGTGATGGGGGATTGCTGTCAGGCGCTCAGCGAAATGTGTGGCTGGCGCGCCCGTATTATTCACTACGGTGCTTTGGGCACTGCCGAGGCAACACACTCTATTTACCAGATGGCGCCCAAGTATCTCACCATCAAGGGTTTTACCATCTACGGCTACTCCGGCAGTCAGGCCATGAACCTGCCCCGAAATGACGTGGCGATGGATGAAGCCATGGACTTTCTGGAGTACGGCGTCTCCGTTGGTGCATTAAAACCGCTGATTACAAAAACCTTCGAACTGGATGAGATTGTCGAGGCTCATCAGGATCTCGCAAACGGCAAGCATATTGGCAAGATTGTGGTGATTCCCTAATTATTTCGTATCTGAAAACGCTTAAAAGCTAACAGCTAAGGATCGGATAAACAGGCTTTCACTGTTAGCTGTGTACTGTTAGCTGTTAACTAAAGAGCAAGAGGACATTATGGCAACCATAACCCCAACCCCGGAAGAAATGGCAAAGCGGGTCGCCCGCTTTGATGAACTGCAGGTACTGGAAACCCAAAAGAATCCTGAAGTGCCGCAGGATGTGATGGACCTGATTTACTCGCGCAAACTCAAACCCGTGATCACCCTGGGTGAGGATCCAGACTCGCCCTTTGGCAGCGACGCCCCCATAGTGGGCGCCGCGGGTATTACCATCACCTATGCAATTTGCCCCGCGGGAACCGGGCCGACTCTACATTCTCATCACAAAACCCACGAAACTTTCACGGTAATGAAAGGCCGTTTTGAATTTTTCTGGGGTGACGAAGGCGAGCACAGTGTGGTGCTGGGGGAATTCGATACCATTTCGGTGCCGCCGCAGGTCAACCGGGCCTTCCGCAATGTCAGCGACGAAGAAGGTGTCTTGCAGGTGATCATCAGTGGTGGTGTTCACGATCGTAAAGACATTTTATTTCCGAAGAAAACCGCCGAACAGATTTCGGAAAAAGACGCCGACTATCTCAAGTTCTTCCGCGAAAAAGTGGGGCTGGAGTTTGAATAGTGTAACGAATATGCGTTGCATTCTTGACAGTATTTATTTTGTATTACCAGGGGCAAGCCTGCGATGATGATATTTACCAATAGCCGTGTATTTGACGGCCTGCAACCGCAACTGCGAGATGACGTGAACGTGGTCGTGGAGGGGGATCGTATCACCCAGCTGTTGCCTGTCGGTGAGCCGCTGCCCGCTGAAGCCAAAGTGATCGACGCCGGTGGCCGCGTGTTGATGCCGGGCCTGATCGATGCCCACATACACGCTTACGCCGCCGATATTAATCTGCTTAACAACGACCGCAAACCGGTCACCCTGATTGCTCACCACGCCAACCAGCGGCTGGAGAATATGCTCGCCCGTGGCTTCACCACCGTGCGCGATTGCGGTGGTGCAGACATAGGCTTGGCCCAGGCGCTGGAGCAGGGGCTGGTGAAAGGGCCGCGATTAATCTATTGCGGCAAGATTATCAGCCAGACCGGTGGCCACGGTGATGTGCGTGCGGTCCACGAGCACGAGGACGGGGGCTGTTGGACCTGTGGCTGCACCTATGCCGGTCATATGACCATCACCGTAGACGGGGTGGACCAGGTGCGCCGCGCCGTGCGCGACAATTTGCGTCGCGGTGGCAGCTTTATCAAATTCGCTGCGTCCGGTGGTGTGTCCAGTACCTCCAGTCCCCTGGAAGCCATCCAGTTCAGCGATGACGAGGTGTTGGCGATTGTCGACGAGGTGGATCGCTACGGTACTTACTGTACTGCGCACATTCACCCGGATAATGCCATCCGCCGGGCCATTGAGCTGGGGGTGCACTGTATCGAACACGGCACCATGATCTCACCACAGACGGCACAGCTGGCGGCGCAGAAGGGCACCAATATCGTGCCTACACTGGCCATTGCCACCGCGCTGTTGCGCGAAGGTGAAGCCCTGGGCTACCCGCAGGTGTCTATGGACAAATTGCGCAAGGTGGTGGATGTCATGCACAGCGGTTTGCAAAACATGAAAGACGCCGGTGTTACCGTGGGCTTCGGCACCGACCTGTTAGGGGATTTGGAGCGTCATCAATGCCTGGAATTTGAATTGCGCGCACAGGTGTATTCACCGGCGGAGGTATTGATGCAGGCGACATCCATCAATGCCCGTATTCTCGGTCAGGAAGGTGAACTGGGTGTCATTGCTCCGGGTGCCTGTGCGGATCTGCTGCTCTTGAATGGCAACCCCCTGGAAGATATCAGCCTGTTTGCCCAGGACGAAGGTGCGTTGGCGGGTATTGTGCAAAATGGCCAGCTGATTTCAGAATACTCGAGTAGTTTTTTATAGTTTTAAGTAATAAATGGAGTGGTATGCGGGTAAATAAGGACGTTTGCCCTGGAGGGAACTGCGTATATAGGTGAAACGCATAAAGTACTATTTGGTAGTGATATTTTGCTTGTTGAAATTATCGATAATTTTATCATAAGATTAGATTGAGTTATTTGTGATCGCTTGGGCTAACAAAATGCCTGACGCGGATACACTTGAATCCATCTAATAAAAACCACCCCAATCGGGAGAGCGTGAATAATGAGTAAACCTATAACATCTATGGTGTGTGATAAGAAAGTGAGTCACAAAAAAAACAAAGCATCGTTTTCGATGCTGGCGTTGACAGGTAGCCTGGCGATGTCCGGTGCCATGGTGCCAGGAGCTCAGGCGGAAGAAGATCTGGGCTTCCTGCTTGAGGAGATAATAGTTACCGCCACTAAGATGTCTTCAACCAGTATTCAGGATACCCCCATTGCAATCACGGCGTTCACCGAGGACGCGCTGGCACAGAAGGGCATTGTTAATATCCGCGACCTGGAAATGTTTACGCCGGGGCTGGATATTGCCGTCAACGGGCCGGCAACCACCCTGGTGATGCGTGGCATGGGCACCCAGGCAGACTTCAACGGTTTGGGTAACGTGGCGGTGCATTTTGATGGCGTCGTGGTTGAGGACAGCGGCAACTGGCTCGCTGGTTTTCTGGATGTCGAGCGGGTAGAGGTGTTACGCGGTCCCCAGGGTACACTCTATGGCCGCAACTCCACCTCCGGTGCCATCAATATCATTACCCAAAATCCCGGTGATGAGCTGGAGTACAAAGCCAGTATTGGCGCAGGTGACTACAATGCCCAGGAATTCACGGGCATGATCAGCGGCCCCCTGTCTGAGAAAGTGGGTGGTCGCCTGGCCATTCAGAAGCGTTCCCATGACGGTTACATTGACAACGAGAGTCCTACCGCCGATGACGGTATGGATGAGGACACACTGGTAGCCAATGCGACCCTGACCTTTGACATCAGTAATAGCTTGAATGCCACCTTAAAGATGGACTACCTGGATCAGGATTATTCACCCAACTACCGTCCCGCCACCGATACCAATGTGGGTCATCTGCTGGGGGGGCAAGTCTACAGTGACTTTTATACCATCAGTACCGATGTGGATGAGCGGATCAAAGAAGAGTTCACAGGCCTGTCGCTGACGCTGGAAAAAGATCTGAGCGAAAACCTGCTGCTTAAATCGATAACCGGTTATCGGGAGCGGGAAGGCCTGTGGATTACCGATTTGGATACCACGGAAGCCCCCATAGGTGGTATGAATGCTGAAGATGATAAACAGGTCTTTACGCAAGAACTGCAATTAATCGGTAAAGGCGACAAGACCGAATGGCTGATGGGGCTCTATTACTTTGACAGTGAACGTGACGGTACCAGTTTGGTTGACGTTGCGGGGTTAGGCATGAGCATTATCTCCGATACTTTGGATGAGCGTACGGCCTATTCAGCATTTACCAACGTGAAGTACATGCTGAGCGATAACCTGAATATCAATCTGGGCTTGCGCTACAGTTACGAAGAGGCGGAAATTGATACCAACTCATTAACCACGGCTTTTGATCCTGGCCTTGGGTTTGTCACTATTCCTTCGGCGGTTACCGCTGATGAAGACTGGAGTTCCATCGATCCTAAACTGGGTATCGACTATTTCATTAACGAAGATGTGATGCTTTACGGCACCGTATCGACCGGCTTCAAAAGTGGCTCCTTCAATGGTGATGGCTCAGCCTATGACGAAGAGTTGATCCTGGCCTATGAAACCGGCGTTAAATCCACGCTTATGGGTGGCCGCGTGACGCTAAACCTGGCAGCCTTCTACAATGATATTGAAGACCTGCAGGTACTGGTGTTTGATGCCTCTTCCGCCAGCTTATCCAGTGTGCAAAATGCGGCAACGGCTACCGTGTATGGAATTGAAGCGGATCTGTCTGTTCGCCCGTCAGAGAACTTGATGCTGACTTCGAGTTTCACCTATACCCAGGGTGAGTACGATGATTTCGAAAATGCGCTGGACTATGACGGCTCCCTGGTGGACGTTTCCGGTAATCAGATGCCCTATGCCCCGGAGATGACGTTCAGTTTGGCGGCGCAATACAGCATGAATGTGGCTGACGCCGGTACGCTGACCTTCAGCGGCGATTACGCCTGGACCGATGAAACCCGCTACAACGTTTTCGAGGACGATGTGGTCACCGAAGGGTCCTATCATACGGTTAATGCCAACATACGTTTTGATTCAGCGGACGAATTCTGGAGCCTTGAACTCTACGGTAAAAACCTGACCGAGGAGGAGTCATTTGGTTGGATGTCGACGTCTTTCTTCTCTACCCCGGGTTTTCCCGATGTGGCCGGCTCAGTCAACGCACCACGTACTTTCGGGGTGAAGGTCACTGTCAAGCACTAAACTCTCCTCTTGGGGGTAGCGAGTAAGCTATACCCTGACCCTCGCTTGAATAGCGGGGGTGTTTTTTTTGGAGCCAGACATTAAGTTTGATATGTTTAATCCATATGGATTATATTTACCCCATGAAACAGTATGAGGCAATTATGGTAAAACGCATCGCCGCCAGTGCATTGGCATTGGCTATAACGGCAACCTGCTTTGCTACCGAGCCTGCTGGTGAGCCAGAGCAACCGCTTACCGCCTTTGTGGGGGCTACGCTTATCGATGGTAATGGCGGCGAACCTGTTACTGATGCAACAGTGTTGATCGCAGGTGATCGCATACTGGCTGCCGGTGCATCATCTGACGTGGCTTTACCCGCAGATGTAACAACCGTTGCGGCCAATGGTAAATACATAGTCCCTGGCTTTATCGACACCCATATGCATTTTTTTGAAAGCGGCCGCATTCATATGGACAAAGTGGTCCCCATGTTTGACGACGAAATTACCGAAGAGGCGGATATTGCATGGGTTAAACAGCGCCAGCCCTATACTCTCAGCCGTTATCTTTGCAGCGGGGTAACCACGGCACTGTCTGTCGGTGGTCCGTTACATATTGAGTTTGGTGCCAAAGAGCAAGCCAAACAGCTGGAGCTGGCACCGAGGGTGCTGGTCGCCGGAGGACCTATCAGCAATAGTGGTATGGAGTGGAAATTTGACGGTGAGGACGCCGTTTTTTCAGCGGATACCGAAGCCGAAATGCGTGAAAAAATTCGCTTCTTCGCCAGTAAAGGTGCCGATGCTATCAAGCTGGGTTACCTTGGGCCTCCCATGATAGACGCAGAAGTGACCCCTCAACAGTACGCGCCGGTACTGCGTGCTGCAGCGGATGAAGCCCACAAACTGGGCCTGTCGGTATTAACCCATGTGATGGCCCGAGAAGAGGTGGAAGCCGTCGTTGATACCAACCTGGATGCTTTTGCCCATATCGCTTTTGATGAGCCCATCAGCGATGAGTCTGTGCAGAAAATTGTCGACAAGGGTATTTTTGTCGCGCCAACCATTGCTGTATTCCCCAAGTACACGGAAGTGATGGAGCGGGAATACCGGATGACACCCATTGAAGAGCAGTGTGCTGACAAAGAGGTGATTAGCACCTATATCGACTACCCCGACAGTTTTATGAAAAAGGTCGCCTTTAAGCTCTCGTCCTGGGGGCTGCAATTTATGTTGGGTGACATCCGTGAACCCCTTGGTGACAGCGTGCGACGCTTGCAGAGTGCCGGTGCCAAGTTCCTGATCGGCTCCGACGGTTCCCATATCGGCACACCTCACGGTGTGGCGGTTCACACCGAAATGCAGATGCTGGAAGAGGAGGGCATTACACCTGCCAACCTGATTCAGGCTGCCACTAAAAATGCCGCTGAGGCCTTGGGCAAGAGCGACGAATTTGGCACGGTGGAAGCGGGCAAGGTTGCCGACTTCCTGTTGCTGAACAAAAACCCGCTGGAGACCATCAAAAATGCCCAGTATATCGATACGGTCGTTACCCAGGGCAAGGTGATTGAGCAGAGTAGACTTCGTACTCAATAAGCATCTGCTCAAACCAACAAAAAACGGGAAAATATATGAGAGTTTCAACAGCCGCATTGGTTCGTGCTGTGCTAGCTACTTCTGCAGCTATTGGGCTCGCGGGTTGCAGTCAATCGGTTATGGAGCCTACACCGGCCAGGCTCTCGGTGAAGGTATCCGAGCCGGTGATGGTGGGTTCGGGAATATCCCCGTTTGAGGATATGTGCGGCCAACTGAGCGATGGTTTTACCTTTATAAAGGATGAAGAGACGGATCCTCGTCTAGCAGTAAATCCCAATAATCCAGACGAGATGACGGTGGCGTTTATGCGCGATCCGATTCTCGCGGTCTCGGCCGCTTACACCCAAGACGGTGGCAAAACCTGGCAGGAATCAGAGCCGCCCGAACACTCCCCCTGTACTGGAACCGACTACAACGCCTATGGCGATCAGGATATTGATACCGATGCCAGTGGCCGGCTCTATCTCGCCCATACCCAGGGCAATTTTCTGCCTGAAGGTCAGCCAATGGATGCAACCATGGATGCCTGGATGGACAGCAAGGTGGTTGCTGCCGTTTCCGAAGACGGCGGCAAAACCTGGTCCAAGCCCTTGGAATTATCTCCCATGGGTGAATACCAGCATATGGTGCTGGTGGCCGCGGACAAACAGCGCGAAGGCCATGCCGTGGTGCTTTGGGCGGTGGGTGAAAACCCCAGTGTACTGGAGCATATGAGCCCTCACCTGGAGGATAAATACGTCTATATCGCAAAAACCAGCGACGGTGGTAAAAGCTGGAGCAAGCCAGAAAAGGTGATGGAAGGGTTCGGTGCACTGGATCTGGTTCAGTTCTCGGATGGCCAGCTGCTGGCGGTAGGACCAAATACCCAGGAAAAGATGGACTGGTTCCTGAATGCCGGATTAGTGGGCGCTATCGATAATAAACAAGGCGATTGGAGCCAGCCTTTTGAGCTGCCGTTGATCTCCAATACCGGCGTTTTTAACCACCCGGAAGGGGATACGGTAATGGCCATCGATGTGCCTGTAACTGTAGGCTCTGATGATCGCCTCTATCAAATTGCCTCTCGTTTTGAGCGCTCAACAATTTGTTCGATGCTCGACTTAACGCTCGCTACTTCGGTTGGTTGGTGTGGTAGCCCCCAAAAAGAGCAGGGGCAGTTGCTGTTTTCAGCTTCGGCGGATCGAGGCGTTAGCTGGAGTGAAGCAGCGGCCATTACGGCAGTTAAAGGACCGATTTGGAATGCCTCCATAGCCGTAACCGACAAGGGCACACTCGGTGCTTTCTGGTACGACTCCCGTGACGATATCCCGGATGATGGTCAAATCACCTCACGGGCGATGTTTGCGGTGTCTACAGATGGCGGCAACAGCTGGAAAGAGGTGCCGCTGTCTGAGTCTTTCGACATGAAGCAAGCACCGACCCCGCACCAGCCACTCTATATGGGTAACTATGTGGAAGTTAAGGCGTTGAGCAGTAACAGCTTTGGTGTTGCCTATCCGGTAGCTGCGCCACTGAATAAGCATGGTCGTTCCGATATGCACTTTAACCGAATTACGGTGGAGCAATAATGGCGACCAAAACTGAAGAACTGAAAGCTCATAAAT
This sequence comes from Pseudomaricurvus alkylphenolicus, assembly GCF_011683955.1. GTDB lineage: Bacteria > Pseudomonadota > Gammaproteobacteria > Pseudomonadales > Cellvibrionaceae > Pseudomaricurvus > Pseudomaricurvus alkylphenolicus. The sequence continues at coordinate 2,463 of NZ_JAAQPI010000035.1, read as the reverse complement.
CTATGGCTAAACTGATATAGTACATGCATATGAGAACTCATTGATATCTCTTAGGGCCAGGTGATGTCCGACTTCACGGATTCTATTATTGAAATGCACTCAGGGAGCGACAAGAGTAAGGGGGGGTTGAACGAACTCTATTGTGACCCGACGCTCACGTGTGACGAAGAAGGCGTGCTGCTGAATCTCCGCAAGGACTATGGCCAAGGAACGCTGGAAATCGTGTCTCCTTTGCCCCGCTTTCGCATGTATGTGCAAGACATGACGCTCTCAAGGCCCTTAAAACAATTAAAGGGAGCGGGTGTTGAGTCGGAAGACGACTTGCTGTTAATACGCTTTTCGCTTAACGGCGAATTTCAGTTCTCCAAGGGACAGCAACGCTTAAAAAATACACCCCATGCAGCCTGTATGATTTTGTATTTTCCGAAAGGCGAAGTTATCACATCATACGTTCCGGTTGGTATCCAGAATCAGGGCGTTTCCTTTTATGTCACCAGCAAGGATTTTTTTGAAACCTTTGGTGATCATAAGTCTTATCCAAGTCCCTTTAAAGAAATAAAAAGTGGACAAATGAACGAAGTGTTTTTTGAGCGCTCCCAAATAACATCTTCCATGATACAGGCAACGCGGGATATTCTGAATTGCACTTACACCGGTAAGGTGCGCCATACATTCCTGAGGGCTAAAGGCGCTGAATTATTGTGCCGTTATATTGAAACCCACCCGAAAGACCAAAAATTGGCAGTTCGAGCGGAAACGTTTAAAAAGGAACAACCACTTGATGCCTGTGATGGTTGGATTGAGGAAATACATTTTCTAATCCAAAAATCCTATGCTTCACCGCCCTCTATTGATGAACTCTGTAGGCACTTTGGTCAGAATCGAAATAAGTTAAATCATGGTTTCAAGCAGCGATATGGGATGACGATTGGTCAGTATACTAAACAGCTAAAGCTGGATATTGCGTCTCAAGAGCTGAAGAATAGCAACAAATCTGTATCAATTATTGCCCATGAATTAGGATACAGTCACTCAAGTAACTTTATTTATGCGTTTTCATCCAGTTATGGGATGACTCCTGCACAATTTCGAAAGGCCAAGAGCACATAATTCTCCCCTAATGACCCAAAAGTAGTGAATAATTCATAACTAATCGTTACTTTTCCATAACTTCTGCCGGCTCAGAGCGATAGACTAAAGCCTCAAACATAAAGATTGCTTGTTCAGACCAGTACAGGGATCAACATTGATCCCAAGAGGCGAAGAATATGAAGAGAGTCCTGCTTGCAGCACATGTCGGCTTGGCATTAAGTCTATCACATACCCCGTTAGCCCTTTCTGCAGAAACAGAAGGCGTCGAATCCTTGCTGGAGGAAATAATAGTTACGGCGCGAAAGCGTAGCGAAACTCAAATGGAAGTGCCATTGTCCCTGGAAGTTATCGGTGGTGACGACCTTGAAAAACAAGGTATTAATAACTTTCAACAGTTATCAGGTACTGTGCCAGGCTTGAATTACAGCCAGACATTTGGAATGCAGAATCGAATCTCTATGCGCGGGGTAGGGGCAACGGAGCTCTCCTCAGTGACACCAGGTGTTGGCCTCTTTGTCGACGGTGTTTTCCAGCCTAACCAGTCATTTTTTGCTGCGGGTTTCCATGATGTAGAGCGGATAGAGGTCCTGCGTGGTCCCCAGGGTACCCTATACGGCCGTAATACGCTGGCCGGGGCCATCAATATCACGACCGCAACACCTTCTGATGAATTCGAAGCGGAAGTTGGTGTTGATGTCGGGAACAAGGATAGTCGAAAGATAGATTTCGCCGTGTCTGGTGCTTTGACTGAGCAGAACCTGTATGCACGCTTGTCAGGTTTCTACGACGAGACAGATGGCTTTTTTGACTCGGATACAACCGGGGAGTCTATCGATGAGTCAGAGAGTGAAGGCGCACGTTTGTCGCTGATCTATGAGCCTGGCGAAGCATTTGATGCGAGATTTACAACCAGCTACTTTAAGCAGGAGGCCAGGGTACCTCTACACAATGATATTGACGTAACCGACAGCCAATATCGCAAATTTATAGCCAGTAGTTTTTCTGCAGATAACGTCGACTCACTCTCTGTTAGCCTTAATTTGAATTATCATTTGCAGGGTATGGACTTTATATCGATTACCTCCTATGACACCAATGAGTCCTTTGGTGATTCTGATTTTGCGCTATTGAATACTATCTATACCGGGGCTGGAGTATCATTTAACGCGTTAACCGATACTAAGAGTATCGGCCAGGAGTTCAGGCTGCAATCAAACGGGGATAAGCCCCTGCAGTGGATTGCCAGAGCTGGCCCCCTTCCTTTGAACAGCTCATCCCCATTCTATAAGTGGATCCACGCCAAGGTTTAAGCCACCAGGGAAAGCGGCGTTGTATTGAAGTAAACCTCATCCGGTGTTTTCCGGTCAAGGC
>NZ_JAAQPI010000034.1 GCF_011683955.1 Pseudomaricurvus alkylphenolicus | reverse complement strand
CAAAACTGGGGGCTCACCCTGTCGCAGCTCGCCATATTCTTTGAAGGCCGGCTTGATGAAGTTATTGAATTATGATGTTATGCGGGAACGCCTAAACCCGGCCTGACACAGAATTTTAGACGCTCCCAACCTAAGAAGAAATTCCCACCCTGACCATCTATTGTGACGCCCGGCTGCCCCTAAAGCACATTCAGATTATTCTGTGAACTCCTTGAGTTTTCGGTGTCTAACAAATTGTACCAACCCAACTCGGTTGGTCTTCGATTCAGCATACCCCTTGTTGCCGCAGTATGTTTGGCGTGCCACTCTAACTTCGTTTCATTGGAGTTTTGTTATGCAGCCCAGTCGACCACATACTGATATAACTCGGTCCCATTGCGTGACTGCAGAGACACTCTCTCCTCGTCAGTGCCCAACACCTCAGGCACTGAAGAAGGCCTGTGATTTTCGCCAGCAATGCATGCTAAAACACCCCAGATTATCTGATTTTCACTCCTTAGCTGAACATCTCCATGCGGGGCTTCTGGAAGGCGATAGCGCTGTCAGCAGTTACATACCGCAACCGTTTCGACTGCGTGTTCGAGGTATATGTTACACGCCTGATTGCTATATCGTTGATGGAGATCGACGTCGTATTCTGGAGATCAATCCCAGTGGAGAAATTCCGGATGATCGTCGTATTCCACTGGAGCAATTTTTCAAGAAACAGAAAATGCGATTTGAAGTTGTGAGCAACCAATCCATCTACGCACGCCGTATCGAAGCAGAGAATTGGCTGGAGATTGTCCGACTTTTGTATGTCGCACGTGACGTGGATACCCAAGTTGCTGAACAGACTGTGTTGGAATTTTTGTACCGTCATACACAGTGCGAGGTTGGAGATCTGGTGGATGCAGGTGATCGAGAACGGACCTACAATCAAGAAATCGCCCTCTTTCGACTACTGCATCGCGGCATACTACGGGCCGCATTGACCGATCACCACTTGGATTACGATACGGCGGTGTCACTATGTCACTGAATTGGCGTGCACGCCTTGAACAACAGCCATCTCTGTGGCAATTTGACAGATGGCCCGTAATCACCGCTGACTGCGTCCCGACTGGTCGACGCAAAATATTCTATCGTAATCAGAAGATTATCGCCAAGGTGCTGTCTGGAAGCCCGCTAAAGGCGGTTGCCAAAGAGCATCAGATCACCCAGGCCCGCATCACTCAATTGCTTGATCGGTGTTTGGGCGGGGAAGAAGACGAGTCGCCACCGTTGACTTACGGGTTAATTCCCTACGCTGTGGTGATAACGAAGCAGCGTCATGCGCCCCTGCCGTCAATGCGTAGTTCCCAGGGGTCTGCCTGTGCCTTCCAAGGACTCCTGCAGAGTGCACCAGTGTTGCGGGAAAAACTCGATGAGCTTATTTTAGCCAAACTGAAAGATGCAGCCTACGCGCAAAGGCTGGAGCCCCAATGGTTCCACGGGGAATTCAAGCGGTTGCTCGGTGAGATACATTGGCCAGCAGATAGATACCCCTACACCTCACCTTCTCTTGCTTATGAATCGGTTCGTCGCTATCTGCACACTCGCAGCAGCACTCTCCAGGCAACCCTTCGTCGACCTTGTGTTTCATCACAGGCCTCCGGAACGCAATCCGACCACTACCGGGCTTTGAATACCATACAAATCGATGAACATGTTCTCGACTTACATAATCGCGTACATCTACAGCTTAATGAGGAACTAATTCCTCTGCGTCTTGCCCGAGCGAGTGTCATGGTAGCGATCGACGTAGGCACTAGTTGCGTGCTTGGCTATCACATGGCCTTAACTCAGCACCCTAACCAACAGGACATGTTAACGCTGTTTGATAACTGCCTGAAACCTTGGCAACCGCTACCGCTGACGACGCCTGGGTTCAGCTATGCTGAGGGGGCCTGTTTTCCCAGTGGTTCCTCGGAGGATTTTCCGCTTAGCTTTGGGAATATCCAACTGGATAATGCGCTAGTGCACTTGTCTCGGTCGGTGATTGATCTCTTATGCACACAACAGGGCGCCACGGTGAGTTTTGGATTCCCCGGACAGCCGACCACTCGCCACTTGGTAGAATCTGTGTTTGATTACATTTGTAGTCACGCCAGTCATCGTTTTGCAGCCACCACTGGTTCTCACCCCAATGACCCTATCAAGGAGTCCCGTAAAAACAGAAAGCGAATTCCAACAGTCAGCGTACGCACCCTGGAGGAGGCATTGAGTATCCTCCTGACCGAATACAATGTCACCCCGCGTGCGCACCTCGGGCATGCGACCCCGCTGGCGTTATTCCGGCATCACTGCAGGCATCACTTTGTTCGCTATACACCTATGGATCAGTATAGTCGGTGGCAACCGCTGATCGGTGAGAAAGTTGTACCGGTGCACTGGCGGAAAGATGAGCATCGAGCTCCCTATATCAACTTCTTCTATGATCGCTATCAGGGAGAAGGATTGAGTGAAGTGGCTCACCGAGAAAGAAATATTTTACTCCGGTTTGATCGACGGGATATTCGCTTTGTACACGCTTATTCGTTGCGGGGCGACGATCTTGGTCCGCTGCGGGCTTCACGCTCCTGGCAGCGCTTCCCGCACGGTGTGTCGACACGCCAACTAATCCACCGACTTTGTAGAGAACAGAAATTCCAGGCACGAGACCCATTGGCGAATTACTTCCGATACCTTTTGGAGCACAAAGGCCAGCCTAAATCGGCGCTACAACTTCTGCGAGTCTATCAGGAGTACACACAAGGGAAGGAAGCAGCGCTGGTGCTCGATCCGCCGGCACCATTCTTTGGCCCTATCCTACCTCCTACTGAAGCGCCGGTTCTCCCTTGGCGACCTGATTTGGCCAATCACCGGGAGTAAGTCATGGCAAGAACCTCCCATGATTATTATGATCATCCCGTCTTCAATCCCTTGAAGCTTCACCTGGTAACACCCGCCATCAGGCAACTCAATCGCGACATCCACCAATGGCTATGGACGGGCACGACGGGTGGGCTAATCACTGGAACTGCCCGAGTAGGCAAAACAACAGCACTGCAATCGTTAGCCAGCCAGCTGTTCATGCGCGGTAGAAACCAGATTCCGGTTTACCAAGTGTCTATACCTAAACGAGATAAACACACGGTACTGACGGTTTTTCGTCAGCTGTGTTTTAGCGCTAATTTGCGTGTAAGTCCCCGTGATATTGCCGATCATTTGTCGGATCGCTATATTCAGTTCATCGCCGATGCCGCAGTCGAAACCGAATGCAATCGCGCCGTGCTGATGGTGGATGAAATGCAGCGACTGAAGGCGCCTCAGTTTGATGCCTTCGCTGAGCTGTACGACAAGTTGTTGTTACTCAATATAGCACTTACAGTTCTATTTATTGGCAATGACCCAGAATGCTGGCCTTTGGTTGAAGAGGTGGAGAACGACCGATACGCTCATATTCATGGGCGATTCTTTACCCAGGGAGTTGAGTTTCTGGGGCTAACCTCTATGAGTCAGGTTAACGATTGCCTGAAGCAATACGACGAACTGCGTTATCCAACTCAAAAGGATCCTACTTACACTGCGTTTTTTCTGCCTGAAGAGTTCAAGAAAGGTTGGCGCCTAGCCTCTCTGAGTTCCGATTTGTGGCACGTTTTCCACTGTTACCAACTCCAGTACCACCTAAAATCATGGGGCATGCAATACTTTACGGCGACCATCAATACGCTTCTGAGCGACTTCTTACCTCGTTATGGCGTTGATCGTTTTAACGAAGACATGGTTCATGAGTGCGTTCGACTGTCTGGGTTAGTTCCCTCCCTTGTGCGTCCAACAGGATGAATCGCTTCCACTTAAACCTTGGACTCGTTTTTTCTCGGCCCTACGAGAGTGATTATTCAATACTGCGTCGCTTTTTGGTTGCCAATCCAGGGATTCCCCTGAGTACGCTGAAAGCGGTATTACGGCTACAAAATGACGGGCAAAGCAGTTTCGTCGAGCGCATTAAGGCATTGCATCCAGCATCGCCTTATCCTCAACCAGATATAAACTGCGGTGGGCATCGTCGCCAATGCCCAGAGTGCGCTAAACGACTTTATCATACCGATATTTACAACATAGAGTGGCTGACCCGGTGTCCTATTCATCAATGCATGTTTACTTCAACCTGTCCTGTTTGTGGTTTACGCTGGCCGGATGAGCAAGAGATGGCAAAAAGCGATTGTCCTGGATGCTCTCGGGTTCGAATTAAAGAACTGATTTATCCAGACTGCGTGGAACATCACCATGAAACCTATCGCACCGTCGGGGATATCTACGATTTTGTCAGTTATAAGATGGAAGATGAGCTACACCTCAGCAGCACAGAGGGTTCGGTCATCTGGTGGCGTGAAATCGAAATCGGACACCCCTTATTTCCAGCATGTCAAGTCTTACGTCACCCTCGATATTCCCGTGCGAATATCAAGAGACTCAATATCGTATTCACGCCCGTCCGTCACAGTTCATTTCCATTGACATATTACAAGGGTGCTTTGACACGCGATGGCGCCAACTACCGTCACAAAAGACATCGCTGTGAAGCGGAGGATCTGTGTCCCCGCACCTTGAAGGCTGACTTTGTCGTCATGTGTGACATCATCAAGAAAATCGCCAGTAGAACCAATAAGAAACACCGACCGTACCTATCGAGCTATCGGTACATACGCTTAGTCGATTTAGTCAATAGTCCGGATCCCTGCCTGTATTGCCTGGCATTGAGCCTGTGGTTCTTCAATGTTGCCAGTAAAAAGTACGGCGATGCTTACCACATCGACACGCACGACTACCCTTTTTGTGAGGATATCGGCATTTACGGAATCCACGGCATATCAGAATTAAATTTGCTGTCCGACGATGAGGAAAACTACAAAATCAACGGATCATTCTTACGCTGGTCTTACCGGCGGAGTTTAGAATGGTGTTTCCTGGATATCCTTCGCTTTGTTGAGATATTGATTGAAAAGATACGAATCTATCGTCAAAGAGCAGTCCATGACTATTCAGCTTACATTCCCAAAAGGGCGAGAGATAGTTCCGGATTTCAATACCTGATCGACCGCAGTGGCAAAGTGATGACCATTTTCTTTGAACAAGCACACCCAATCAAAGATTCCTTATTGCCCCGGATATACAAGTCTCACGAAATCTGCCAAGAGCATCGTCAGTACATGAAAGAAATTATCGACGGCAATGTTTATTTTGATTTGGATGTGCCATCTGACTCAATGACATATAGCCAATTTCTGGACTTGCATGAACAGTTCAGAGGGTTTCTCAAAACTAAGCTAGTCAATTATTGCCGAGGATCGACACCTATCAGGAAGATATGGTAAATTACGCGCCAGCTCTCCATCAGAGAACTGACAATCCGCCCCCACCTATATAATGTCTGCGACTGTCCGACAACTTTAGTACTTTCTGTGGACCTCAGAATCACGGATGGTCCACTTCCGAAATCCGGGAAATATAAGCACTTTCCTTGGAACCTACATCTGCCATCTTATTGATTTTGCTTGATCTCTAGAATATCTGGCTTAAGTACTTTGTGTGGTCGTCCAAATTCATCGAAATTTACCGAATTGTGTACCCTAAATGAACCCCAAACGGAAACCACCTGTCCCCATCATCGACAATCTGGGACAGATCGGCAATCCTTATCGACAAAAACAGTTTTCGGTAGATCAGTATCTGGATCAACCTGTTGATGGCATCGAGGTGGATCTCGAACACGCATTGAAGTTTCTTTATAGCTATAACGGCAGTACGGCCACCTTCAATAGCTATCGACGAGAGCTGGAACGATTGCTACAGTGGGCCTGGCGCATCGAACAAATCTCTGTATTAACACTGCGGCGAGAGCATATTGAAGATTTTGTACGGTTTTGTCTAAAGCCACCAACAGCCTGGATTGGCACTAAGAACGTCAGTCGCTTTAAGAATCAACAAGGTGAGCGTGTTGCCAATGAGAAATGGCGACCGTTTGTGGTGTCTGTTCCCAAGTCAGAGTTTAGAGATGGACAGACAGCCGAAGCCAAACAATTCAGTTTGTCCCAATCGGCGATTAAAGCCATATTTACGATCCTGTCATCGTTTTACGATTATTTGCTGCAAGAGCACCTGGTAGACGTCAATCCAGTGGCTTTGATCCGCCAGAAAAACAAGTTTGTCCGCAGAGACCAGACGAAGGCCGTCGTTCGGCGCATTAGCAATATCCAGTGGGATTATGTTCTAGAAACCGCCGAAATCATGGCCGCCGAACATTCTGTCGAGCATGAACGTACGCTGTTCATTATGAATTGCCTATATGCTATGTACCTGCGCATCTCTGAGCTGGTTGCCGATGAGCGCTCAGAGCCGGTCATGGGGGACTTCAGAAAGGACCAAGATGGTAACTGGTGGTTCCACGTTACGGGCAAAGGCAATAAAGATCGAATCATTACGGTCTGCAATGAGATGTTGACTGCGTTGAAACGCTACAGGAAATTCTTGGGGCTTTCCTCGCTGCCAGGGGCTAGTGAAAAAACACCGCTCATTGCCAAGACCAAAGGCCAAGGACCGGTGACCAGCACCCGGCATATTCGTCGAATCGTACAGCTTTGCTTTGATACGGCTTTTCAGAGGATGGCTGATGACGGGTTGCAAGAGGATGCCGAGGACTTGAGACTAGCCACCGTGCACTGGTTGCGACATACGGGCATCTCAGAGGACGTCAAATTCAGACCTCGCGAACATGTCAGAGACGATGCTGGTCACGCCAGTATGGCCACCACGGATCGATATATTGAATCTGACATGAGGGAACGCCATGAATCTGGTCGACAAAAAAGACTGAAAGAAATTTACTGAGCTGACGTTTGTCGCCAAGTCTTTGCTGTGGGGGCCGGTCTTCATAGAAACCGGCATGTGTAATGTAGCACGCTTGGAGTAACCGCACCCCTCTTTCTTTGTTTCCTCGGTTTATAGTGTTCGTTTTAAACCGCCATAATTAGTCAGCACATGATGGTGGTTTCGGATTATGTACGGTGGTTGGTAAAGGGTCATATGAACAAAGCCATTCTATTTTCAGCGCTCAAAGAGCAAGGCAAAACGAATCTTATCGAGATACTCTGTTGTTGTTTCGATGAAATGAGTACCCATCAAAGAAGGACTGTATTCGGTACCTTATATGATAAAACAGACATGCCAATACTCGTCTCTGAAAGCGTATTGGAGGACGTTTTAGAATTTTGTAAGGAATCGTTTGAGGGAGTGTATTACGCGCCTTTCGAAATTAACTCTCGAAATTGCACGCACATACCCGAAGAAACTGAAGAATGGTTTGAAAAGCTAAACGATCTTTTGCAGTTAGGATTTCAGCTGACAAAGCAAGAGGAGCACCATTCAGCAGTTAGTGTTTTCGACATGCTATACAAATTGATTGACCGCATGGAGACAGGAGAAGAAATTGTCTTTTCTGATGAGTACGGAAGTTGGATGATTCCAGGTGATGAAAGACGATATTTGGAGGCCTATATCATTTCGCTGGCTTGCGTTTCCACACCTCAGGAGTATGCAAGAAAAGCTGCGGATTTGGTGGAAAGAGATAGCTTTGGTTCTTTCAGGAATAAGGTATATTCTGCGGCGTTAAAGTATGCCAACGAAGAGCAAATCGAAGCATTAAACCAGGAAGTCAAAACCAAGAATATTCGAACGAACCGAATTGGTAATAGTGGTAGCCCGAACTCCGGTTAAATTGATTGTTGAGAATATACAGTACGTTGACCATCAATAACCTCTCAAGCATGTGATGATCGCTTTATCGATAATTTCTGCGTAAGCGAGACTAGCCCACAGCAATGAGAAGGAAGCATCATGAAGAATGAATATTAACAAGAGTTAGCTCGGCTGCTAAAACTCTCCACGATTACGCCTTCGGTCTCTCGGCCCAGCCTCGCAGTCAAAAAAGCTGAACACGCGGGCATATTCGTCGCTGGGGAGCGATTTATGCTGAAGGGTCCTTCAGACGATGCAGACTCTATCTCTCAGGCGCAATTGTTGAGCTGATCCGCATAATCAAGAAATCTCAATTCAAAACGCAAACGGGAAGCATGCCGTCATCCGTTGAGATCTTCCATGGTCTGGTGAATTAGTCCGGCATCAAACGAATACCTGTTCGAACACATATGCGTTAGAAACCTATCAAGCGCATCAATACAGAGAACACAAACATTCTGCGACAGCCTCTCGAAGGTCTTGGGGCCATTCGGAACCGCTAATGAACAACTGATCTCGTTACCGGTCAAGGGGGATCCATCGTGAGAACCGCCTGGTCACAAAATGACGGATGAAACGGTGACTGCTGATCAATGCTGCTATCATTATATGCAATGTACAAAACTGGATGTAATAGGCAATTATCTCTTGACTTTATCTTCTAATAAATCTACTTTTTATTCAGCGTGAAAAGGAATTCCCTATGCTAACCTGTAGAAGATTGATTCTTGGTCAAGGAAAGACATTTGCTGCTTGCCTTTCCATACTTTTTCTTGTTGCTTGCCAGTCACTTGATCAGAAGATGGCAGATGATGCCCTGATCAGTACCTTGGTTTACAAGAATATAAGGGCATCCATCTCGGACTGTGACGGCAATCCCAAGTCTCCAACGTCCTTCATATTTCCCAGGAAAGGTTTTCCTAAAGAATACTCAGGTAAGCATGCCTTTTTTGAAGTGACCCTAGCTAGCGCCCCATCGGGCGGTCAGATCGTTGCCTCTCGTCGCCTTATCTCAGGAAGTGAAAGTGTAGCTAGGTACGTAGAGCCTACTCTCAGAAAAAGTCACTTTCTGAGAACGGTATCTAGCTGCTGGAGGGTTAAGTATGAGTTTCTTCAATCTTAAACCTTCGTGCTTTAGAAATCATTTTAACTGTCATGCGGACCTACAGTTTTGTCTGGAGGGTATGGCATTCATTACTACTAGTTAAAGGGAAATAACTATGGGAACACCCTATATAGGAAAGTCAAATGATGAATCAATCACTGTAAGCGGCGCCCCATCAGCAGTAGCAAGTGCGGTGTTAGTTTACCACGATGAGGCTCAATCATGGCACACTACCACTGCTGCCTTCGTTGAATCCCTATCCCCAGAGGACTATGACGGAGATTTTCTCACCGTGATTGTTGAGGCAGGGGCAGAGGTTCTCTCTTACGTCCAAGCGATTGATGACTATATTGACAATTCCCCATTATCATCTAGTCAGATCAGCGTTTTAAATGAAGCCAAATCTAAGCTACAAACCTTATATGCAGAAAACACCGCTATCATGTTGGAATATTTGGCTCTGGCAGGACCCATAAATTGCCCGATAGTTTTTGATCTCGATGGAGATGGCATTCAAACCCTAGAAGTTGAAGAAGGGAGATTCGATTTAAATGGGGATGGGACGAAAGATTACATCGGCTGGGTTGGCCCCAATGACGGACTGCTTGTAATCGACTTGAACAACAACGATGAAATTGACAACGGACTGGAGATTTTTGGGAATTTTCACAATGGCGGTTCATACGAAAATGGTTTCGACGCTCTAAAAGTATATGATACCAATGATGATAATCAAATATCTCACCTAGATGAGCATTTTGATCAGTTGAGCGTCTGGGTCGACAGTAATTCCAACGCCATCAGTGACCCCGGAGAATTATTGTCTTTAGGCGACCTTCAAATCACAAGCATTTCTCTGGATGCCGATTTCTCTGAAGTCACTGTGGATAATGGCAATGCCATATATGGAACAAGCGAATTTGAAACATACGATGGTGAAGTGGGCCTTGTTGGTGATGTTGTATTCGATGGGTACCTTTTGGCAGTTTAACAGAATTTCGCACGTCTCCTGGCCATCCGGAGGGGGGGGTGGAAGTGGAAACAGCGTAGTAGTTATCTTCATCTCAAGGGGAGTCTAGCGCTGCGGATTTCTACGCAGGCTCTGGTGACAGAAGCTGACGAGATTTCCAATGAATCAATTATAAATCATTGATATTGATAGGGTTGATCTTCATGTTTGCTGGTGTTCAATTTTGTCGGCCCTCCTTGATTTGTTTCCGCTTATCTGACTTATGCCTACATTTTTAGCGCAATACCGATGTACTTGTCTGTGATAGTGCTGGAACCATATTCTGCGTCATCCATTATTGAAAAAATTATCCGCTTCTGTCGCTGGAGGCCAATAGGCTTTTAAAATACTCGAAATATCAGTGGCTTAGCTGTAAAGCCTGTCCGCTTTTGTTGTCAGGGCCATTGAGTTACTCGTACCTGTTTGGGTACGATAATAAACATTTATCGTACATTATAAGAAAGGCCAAAGGACTTCCCCGATGGACAGCAAAAACCCCTACATCAGTGCCGAAGCCCGAAAAGCCGCCCAGGCCCTCGACGAACAGAGTCAGCGTTTTAATACGCAGGTGGCCAAAGGCAGCGATTTGGACTACTTCTGGGGCTGGGCAAAGATCGTGCACGACGAAGACGAACATTACCCAGTCAATTGGGGCTTGGTGTTTGATTTTGTGGCCACGCACCTCACTGGTAACTTTAAACCAGAACACGAAACGGCATTGATCCAGGCGGGCTTGAAACAAAGCTCGGGACGTCATAAGGCCAGTACCGTACAGCGCCGGCTGTCGACGTTGCGCAAGAAGCACAAGGACGAAGGCCACGCTGGAGACGGAAATCCCTGTAGCCACCCCGAAGTCCTGAAACTGCTGAACGACGCTAAAAAGACACCCACACACGCCACCCGTCCCTCCAAGGCCGCGGTGCAATCCATCGTTGAGCAAGTGATCAAGCACATGCCTAACGACACCCTGGGCATTCGGGACAAAGCCCTGTTTTACGTGGCCTTTGGTGCGGGCGGTCGACGACGCTCCGAGGTGGTTCAGCTAAAAATGGAAGACATCGTTGAGCGATCAGATCGATTCTGTATTGTCGAAATCCGTGGTGCCAAGAACCAAACCTACGCCGATGAAGTGCTGACGGTGAAAATCGAAGGTAAGGCCAAGCGCTACCTGGATGATTGGCTGCGTGTCTCCGGCATCACCAGCGGCTTCATATTCCGACAGCTCGCACCACGTTCTCACGCCATTAAAGATAATGGCATCTCAGGTACGCAGCTCTACCGTATCGTTAAGAAGCGCTTTATTGAATCCGGCGTGGAGGGCGCGGAGCACTTCACCCCACACTCTTTTCGATCCGGTTTCGTGACCGAGCAAGGCAAACGTAACAAGAATATCTACGATGGCATGGCAGCAACTGGCCACAAATCCAGGGCCCAATACGAGCAGTACTACCAAGCGGGCGCCGCCCAGAACAACAGTGCGACCGATATTGAATGAGGGATGCCCGGGAAATCAGGCTTTGGAGGTAGGCACAGAATCTCTTCGATTCGAGCCTCCAGGTATTAATTAGGTATTATATTGGTATATAATCTATACCCATGAGGAAGTTTGAATACGACCCCAACAAAAGCGCCGCCAATCAAGAGAAATATGGCATTGACTTCGAAGCCGCGCAGGCGTTGTGGGAAGATCAGAGGTTATTAACCGTTAAGGCAAAGACAACGGACGAAGAGCGTTATGTTCGATAGGCCAAATCGCTGATAAGCATTGGACTGGGGTGTTTACCTACCGGGGTGACGCCGTTCGCATCATCTCGGTGCGCCGCTCTCGGCAGAAAGAGGTGGAACTATATGAAAGCTAAGGACATTGACGCAAAGGTCGATGCTGGCTCGGAAGATATTCTGGACGATTTGGATCTCAGCACGGCAAGCCGTTCAAACCTGACCACGAAAAAGGTCAACGTTGACTTTCCGCAGTGGGTAATCGATGAATTGGACCGTGAGGCCTCCCGAATCGGTGTCACTCGCCAGTCGGTCATTAAGGTGTGGATCACTGAACGGTTGGACCACATGAGCTCACAGCACAAGTGACACGGCACCTGTAGTAATCGAATCCGCAGGCGCTCGCTCTGAAGTCCCCACTTACCTTCGACCACTGCGCTGTTTATTGCGTCGATGCGCTCTCCAATGCCATGGCTCGATGGTTAACGTGATCTAGGTCATCAAGTCTCTAAGCCAATAGGCTAGAATTTCTATGAGCAATTGCACCCCGACATAGCCGGACGCCCAGCAATTGGTGCGGTAGGATCGTAGTTTATTCATGCGGATTAACCCAGATAACCATCGACTATCTCTAAAATCGCTTCGCCAATTACATTGGTACTGTAATTGAGTTCACCATTTTCCGGCTCATAACGGATAAACGAATTTCGCCCTGCAATCAGCATATCATCGGGAAACATGGGGTGCTCATCAGGACTAACGGAGAGCTCCAGCTCATTACCTGCGGCTCGCTGGTAGTAGGCTATATAGTCTTTCCAGCTGAGGTTTTCGTCCCCAACCAGATAGCCATGACCTCCTTTGCCGTTCTCGAAGGCTCCAACGATGGCTTCTGAAAGTGATTGCGTGCTTATGTGATTAACCCCGCCATCCGGAGCCACCATCAGTACATCTGGTATCCGGCCTGCCGCATATAAGCTCCAGGCCTGCAAGTGTGGCACTTCTAACCCCGGCACGTATCCTAAAATAAACGGGGCGTTAAGGCTGCAGACAAAAAACTCCTGACTGTTTAATGCCCGTAGCGCCACATCAGATTCATGTCGAGAGCGAACATAGGCGCTGGTTTTGATCAGATCCGGCTCGACCTGTGGGTAAAAGCTGCCGATATTAACAACGCGTTTGATGCCCGCATCACGCGCGCGACTCATAAAGCTTGGGATGGCAATCGTATTGGCCTGATGGTAAAAGTGTTTGTCACTCACACCTTCGGGTTTATGGCGAACATCGGAACCCGCAGCGAATAGCATCCAGTCAAATTGTGCAAGCTTCTTATGATTGACATAATCGCTCTCATCTGGAGAGCACAGGTAGCTGCCCTTAATATGCGGAAATCCGGCCACAGGGGAATCCGCTGAGGGTTTGATGCGCGACATCACAGTAACCCTATGGCCCAGCGCCTTCAAATGCAAAGCGGCGTGAGCGCCCACCAAACCAGTGCCGCCAACAACCAATATGTTCATAACAGTATCGACTCCTTTAGCTATCGGCTCCGGCATTGTTTGTCTTGCTGTCATTCATTCCCAGCTACCTGACATCGGCTTCCTATCAGTGTTTCTCGTGATTACATTCGGAAATCGGAACTCAAATATGTCAAAATTGGCGTTCACAGACAACGCTTCCAGCAAGCGTTGGTAGTTGCTGGTAAGTAAATGGTAAGATCTGGCAAAGTTGGCACAACGAATCCAAGAAGACGCGCCAGCGCACTGAAATTGTCTGGTTGCCCGATTCAGAACTCTTACTCGCTCTCGAACTGACATCGAGTGCGATTGATCTGGTTTGGGACTGGGTTACGATTGAAGATCCGGACCAGGTTGTCGAACCGATTTTTGAAGATAGAGGATGCTGTTGGGTTCGTAAAAACCACCCGATAATTGATGTTGAGTTAACTCTTGGGACATTTTTTCAAGCAGAACAGGCCGCTAGCATTGCCCTCTTCAGTAGCATTAATGAATGCTAGGGATTATAGCGACTTCCAAACTGATAACGGGATGAAGGGTGGTAAAGTTTGGTCGCCGTAACCACCGCTCCTTTTACCCAGGTGCGGCGCACCAATAACAGGCAAGGCTCTTTGGCCGTCATCTGTAAGCTTTTTCGAAGTTCCGGCGCTGGCATGCAGGCTTGCACAATTTGCTCGATTTCTTCGATAGGCCCCTTCAAGCTCATCAGGTATTCATTAGTGGTCACTTGGGTGAAATCGGTTTCAAGGTATTCGGGAGCGAAAGCGGGCAGGACATGTCGATTTTCCACCTGTATAGGCATGCCGCTTTCAAAGTGGGTGATTTCCGAATAAAACAGTCGTGACCCGGGCGCGATACTAAAGGCCATGGCAATCTCGGCCCCAGCACGCACCTCGGTCAAGGTGGTGACTTCACAGCTATAACTATGCCCTCTGGCCAGAACATCGGTGGCGATATTCTGTATTTCCAGCGGATGTGACTGGATTTTATTTGCGCCCTTCTCGGTAATAAAGGAGCCTACGCCAGCGAGCCGGGTAATGAACCCCTCGCTGGTCAGCTCTCTCAGTGCACGATTGACGGTCATTCGCGATACGGATAGTTCATCAACCAGCTCACTTTCTGAAGGCAGGCGTTTGTCGCTTGGCCAATCTCCGCTCCGAATGATCTCCAGAATATGATCTTTAACGGTTTGGTAGAGAGGAGTGTTTGTAGTGTGTTTTGGCACCGGGATTGCTTCTTGTATAGGTCGAGTTGTGCTGATTATACCTGTATAGGCTAGCAATGAGTAGATTTATTCCGCTCAATACTCCTCGGCTGAAAACAGAATTTGAACTGCCACTTGGTGAATAGAGTTGACACAAGGTGCGGCTCATATGGAAACTCCATGGCAGTAAAATTAACTGGATTGTAATCGTTTGATAGTGGCGAGAAACGCATCGGTGATGGCCGACTCGTTGATGTGGCGATAGTTTTTTATCACCCATTCGCCCGCCACCAGTACGTCCCGTACCAAATTGTTGTTACCATTAAATACCAATGCATCCAGGCGATAGTTTTCTTCTTTGCCGAAGAGTTGAGGTGTGTTTTCATCAAGAACAATGATGTCGGCCAACTGCCCAATGTCCAGCTTGCCCGTTACACGCCCGAGTGCACGGGCTCCGCCCTGTATAGCCTGATCAATTAAGTATTTAGCGGTGTGTGGCGTGGTTTCATCGGCAATGACATTGCGCCGTTGATGAATCAAGCGCTGACCATATTCAAGCCAGCGCAGTTCTTCGATGGGGCTAATGGACGTATTGCTGTCAGAGCCAATGGCAAATTGGCCGCCTTGCTGCAAGTAGGGAACAATGGGGAAGAGTCCGTCGCCGAGATTGGCTTCGGTGGTCGTACAGAGACAAACCGTTGCCCCAGAATCGGCAATGCCAGTGATCTCTTCATTGCTGAGATGCGTAGCATGGACCAAACACCAGCGTTCATCAACATCATGCTGCTCCAGCAGCCATTCAACCGGACGTTTACCGTAGCTTCGAATGGATGCTTCCACTTCAAGCATCTGTTCGGCGATATGGATGTGGACAGGCGCGCTCGAATCCATCTTCTGATGCAGAAAAGTCAGAGTCTCCGTAATCGCTTCAGGAGGAACAGCCCTCAAACTGTGAAGGGCCATGCCAAGGCGAATGTTCTTGGATGTGTTCAGCCTGGTGGACAACCCATTCAGGAGATGTTGGTAGCTCTCAACGGTGTTGGCGAAGCGGGACTGTTCCTTCTTCAGCGGGGTATTGCCGAAGTTAGATGACATATAAAGCACGGGCAAGTGGGTGAGGCCGATACCGGTATGCTGCGCGGCATTGATGATCGCATCGGACATTTCGCTCGGGTTACCATAGCAGTTGCCGTCCAGCTGATTGTGCAGATAGTGAAACTCTGCTACAGAGGTGTAGCCCGCTTTCAACATCTCCATATAGAGTTGCCTGGCTATAACCTCCTGATCCTCTGGTGTAATAGCACCAGCGTACTCATACATAACCTTGCGCCAGGTCCAAAAGGTATCGCTCGGAGAAGTGGCCACTTCACTGAGCCCCGCCATCGCGCGCTGAAAGGCGTGGCTGTGAGCGTTAGGAAATCCGGGCATGGCCAAGCCGTGTACCACAGTGGCATCTACGGCATCGGCGCCGGGCTGCACGTTCGAAATGACGCCGCTGTCGTTAATGGATACTCTGACACCAGCGCACCAGCCGATGGGCAGGTAGGCATTTTCAAACCAATAATCTTTCATTCCGTCTCAACTTTTTAGTCAAACCGACCTATATTGTATATACAGTATAGGTCGGGAATAGTAAGCCATATAGGCTGATTTCATATCATGTCGGCCATCTTATTCTATTTGTGATATCCTGTATAGACAGGTATGTATTTAGTGGTACAATGGACAAACACCGCTAATCAGTGACCAGCTATCCTGTGATAGTCGGCATATATCATTCAGTTGTAACGTAAAAAGTTACCCGCAGGAGAATGGAAATGACTAAAGCAACCCGTGTTATCCGAGCCGACAGGGGCACCAAGCTCCGCGCCAAGAGCTGGCTCACGGAAGCGCCTTTGCGCATGTTGATGAATAACCTGGATCCTGAAGTGGCTGAACGTCCCGAAGATCTGGTGGTTTACGGCGGAATCGGCAAGGCAGCACGAAACTGGGAATGCTACGAAAAAATCGTCGAGGGCCTGAAGAGCCTGCACGACGACGAAACACTGATAGTTCAAAGCGGCAAACCAGTTTTTGTGGCAAAGACCCACGCCGACGCTCCCCGCGTGCTTATCGCCAACTCCAACCTGGTACCACACTGGGCCAATTGGGAGCACTTTAACGAACTAGACCGCAAGGGTCTGATGATGTACGGCCAAATGACGGCCGGTTCCTGGATCTATATTGGTAGTCAGGGCATTGTACAAGGTACCTATGAAACCTTTGTTGAAATGGGGCGCCAGCACTATGGCGGTGACCTCTCTGGCAAGTGGATTCTCACCGCAGGTCTTGGCGGCATGGGCGGCGCTCAGCCTTTGGCTGCCAGCCTGGCCGGCGCCTGCAGCCTGATTATTGAATGTCAGGAAAGCCGTATCGATTTTCGTTTGCGCTCCGGTTATGTGGACAAGAAGGTCTACAACCTCGACGAAGCCATGTTAGTACTGAATGACGCTATCGATAATGGGGAAGCAACCTCCGTCGCCTTGTTAGGCAATGCCGCAGAGATTTTGCCCGAGATGTTGAAACGCGGCATACGCCCGGACGCCGTCACCGATCAAACCTCAGCTCACGATCCGGTTCACGGTTACCTACCCATCGGTTGGAGTGTAGAGCAGTGGATAGGAAAACAGTCTTCTGACCCGGATGCCGTTGCAGCCGAAGCGAAGAAATCCATGGCGATACATGTACAGGCGATGCTGGAATTCCAAGCGTTGGGTATTCCAACATTTGACTACGGCAACAACATTCGCCAGGTTGCGATGGAAGAAGGGGTTGAGAACGCGTTTGATTTCCCTGGTTTTGTACCGGCCTATATTCGCCCGCTGTTTTGTCGGGGTATTGGCCCATTCCGCTGGGCAGCACTGAGCGGCGACCCCGAGGATATTTACAAAACTGATCAAAAAGTTAAAGAGCTGATTCCCGATGATGCGCACCTCCATAACTGGCTGGACATGGCGCGTGAACGCATCCAGTTTCAAGGGCTACCGGCGAGAATCTGCTGGGTAGGACTCGGTGTTCGCCACAAGCTGGCTCTCGCATTTAATGAGATGGTTGCTAGCGGTGAATTGAAAGCACCGGTTGTCATTGGCCGCGACCACCTGGATTCCGGATCGGTAGCGAGCCCCAACCGTGAAACCGAGTCCATGATGGATGGTTCTGATGCGGTATCCGATTGGCCGTTACTGAACGCCTTGTTGAATACCGCCAGTGGTGCTACCTGGGTATCCCTGCACCACGGTGGCGGTGTGGGCATGGGCTATTCTCAGCATTCGGGTGTTGTTATTGTGTGTGATGGTACTGAGGCAGCCGCAAGCCGTATTGAGCGCGTGCTGTGGAACGATCCGGCCACCGGCGTCTGCCGTCACGCCGATGCCGGTTATCAGGACGCGATTGATTGTGCTAAAGAGCATGGGCTGAATATCCCGATGTTGAAAGATTGATGTGAGTTTAAAATTTAGGGAGAGACATTCAATGTCAGAAAGCCATTCCGCAAACAGCGCCTCAGCTCTGGTTCTTAATCCTGGGCAAGTCACTCTGGCTGAGTTAAGGCAGCTCTATTTGTCGGATCAACCCGTTGCCTTGGCTGATGACGCCTGGGTTCGCGTCCAGGAATGCGCCAATAAGGTCAATGCCGTCGTTGACAAAGGCAAGGTCGCCTACGGCATTAATACCGGTTTCGGTCTTCTGGCCCAGACCCGTATTCCCGACGATCAATTGGCAGAATTGCAGAAAAATCTGGTGCTATCCCACAGCGCCGGCATTGGTAAAAATCTCGATCCGGCAATTGTCCGCCTTATCATGTGTCTAAAAGTCATCAGCCTTTCGCGCGGCTTTTCTGGCGTGCGGCCTGTCGTTGTCCGTACGTTGTTGGCCTGTATTAATCAGCAAGTCACACCCTGTATTCCGGAAAAAGGCTCGGTCGGTGCCTCCGGGGATCTGGCGCCGCTGGCTCATATGGCGCTGTGTTTGATTGGCGAAGGCCACGCCTATTACCGGGGCCAGCGCCTCCCCGCTGCAGAGGCTTTGGCCGAAGCGGGTATTGAACCGCTGGAATTGGGGCCCAAAGAAGGCTTGGCCCTGCTGAACGGCACACAGGCATCCACATCGCTGGCGTTGGTTGGGCTGTTTTCCGCCGAGAATCTGTATGCGGCAGCGACAGTCTGCGGAGCCCTTTCGGTCGATGCTCTCAAAGGCAGCGTGGCACCCTTTGATGCACGTATCCATGAAGTGCGAGGCCAGCCGGGTCAGATTGTGGCGGCCAGGCTCTATCGCGACCTGTTGCAAGGCAGTGAGATTCTCGAGTCACATGTCAATTGTGACCGGGTGCAGGACCCCTATTCTCTTCGCTGCCAGCCTCAGATCATGGGGGCTTGTCTCGATCTGATTAACAATGCCAGTGAGACTCTGTTGCGCGAAGCCAATGCGGCAACAGACAATCCGCTGATCTTTGAAAACGGTGATGTGATATCCGGCGGGAACTTCCATGCCGAGCCGGTGGCTATGGCCGCCGATACACTGGCGATTGCAATAGCTGAGATGGGATCATTGTCCGAGCGTCGCATTGCCATTCTGGTGGACCCCAAAATGAGCGGCTTACCTGCCTTTTTGGTGGAAAACAGCGGCATTAACTCTGGCTTTATGATTGCCCAGGTTACCGCAGCGGCGTTGGCATCCGAGAACAAAACCTTTGCTCACCCTGCCAGCGTGGACAGCCTGCCCACTTCTGCCAATCAGGAGGATCACGTCAGTATGGCAACATTTGCGGCACGCAGGCTCATAGATATGTCGGAGAATACGGGTGGGGTCTTGGCTGTTGAACTATTGGCAACGGCTCAGGGAACGGATTTTCACGCACCTCATAAAACCTCGCCGGCACTGCAAAAGGTACACGCAATGATCCGTCAGCAGGTTCCTCACTACGATAGCGATCGTTATATGGCACCGGATATTGAAGCCGCTGCGATCATGATTGCTCGTGGTGACTTCTATTCCCTGGTCAGTGAAGCGCTGCCTTCCAGGAGGCAGTAATGGCGGCGAGCGAAGTCTATGAGTTCGTTCAGGGTGACACTCCCCTGCTGGTCAGTATGCCACACGTGGGTGCGTTGGTGCCCAACGACATTCTTGAGAGAATGACACTGGACGCCCGTCGACTGCCGGATACCGACTGGTATGTCCACAAGCTCTACGATTTTTTGCGGGAAATGGGGGTCTCAACCATTCAAGCAAATTATTCTCGTTATGTGGTTGATTTAAATCGATCCGCTGATGGCGAATCGCTCTATCCTGGTAGAAGTGTTACCGAATTATGCCCCACAACCCTGTTTAACCGGCAGCCGATTTATCGGCAGGACTGCGCCCCGTCGCAGGAAGAAGTGATAAAGCGAACTCGTCGCTACTGGCAGCCTTATCACACCAAACTGAAGCAGGAATTGGCGCGCATTAAGGATCACCATGGCTACGCACTCCTGTGGGATGCCCACTCTATTCGCAGTGAAGTGCCGCGATTTTTTGATGGAAAACTGCCAGATTTTAACTGGGGAACGGCAAGCGGGGATTCGTGCGACGCCGCTTTGACAGAAGCACTATTGAAAACCACAGCAAAGGATGGAATTTATAGCAGTGTGCTTAATGGTCGCTTTAAAGGCGGCTTTATCACACGCGATAATGGCTCTCCCCCAGATGGCATTCAGGCCATTCAGCTTGAATTATCTCAGGCGACGTACATGGCGGATGAGGAGACTCATGAATACTGTGAAGACAAGGCGAATCAAGTAAAGACTTTGCTCATTGAACTGGTTGGGGAAATGCTGATTTACAAGCCCAGTGCATAGGCATGATGGTCTGTACCCTTTCCGTTCCTTCTTTGATCAAACAATCATTGTTTGCGCTCAGAGACGGACGGAATTTTAGAGCAATGATGGTGAGGAACTACCCATGAAAGAGCACGAAGGAAGCGGAGAAGCGAGTTGGGATGCTCTCTGGACCAATGTCAATCTTGCTACCATGAATGAAGATCTTGAAAACTATGGGGTGATTGAACACGGAGCTATTGCTGTTGCCGGATCAAATATTGCCTGGATTGGAAAAACATCGGAATTGCCGAAACCATCGGTACTGAGCGCCAAGAAAGTCTACGACTGTGAAGGGAAATGGCTGACACCTGGACTGATCGATTGTCATACCCACCTGGTGTTCGGCGGTAATCGCGCACAGGAATTCGAGCAACGCCTCAACGGCATCAGCTATGAAGCCATTGCCAAAGCGGGTGGTGGCATTCGCTCCACGGTTACTGCGACGCGAAAGGCAACGACAGAAGAGTTGACCGGTTACGCGGAACGACGATTGCGATCACTGCAGCGTGAAGGTGTCACAATGGTCGAGATAAAATCAGGTTATGGTCTGGACGTAGACACAGAACTCACTATGTTGCGCGCTGCTCGGGCATTGGAGCAACGTCATCCCATTGACATCAAGACCACGTTTCTGGGCGCTCATACTATTCCCGAAGATTACGAATCACGCAGGGGAGACTATGTCAACCAGGTTTGCGATCACATGCTACCAGCCGCAGTGAATGAGAATTTGGTGGACGCTGTAGATGTGTTCTGCGAATCCATCGGATTCACTCCCGCAGAGACAGCGAAGATATTCTCAACCGCGCATAAACTGGGGCTACCGGTCAAGGTCCACGCAGACCAGTTATCCGATACCGGTGGAGCAAAACTGGCAGCGCAATACAACGCTTTGTCGGCGGACCATATCGAATACGCTTCAGAAGACAGTGTCAAAGCAATGGCCGAACAAGGCACCGTTGCCGTGCTGTTGCCCGGTGCTTTCTATTTTTTGCGAGAAACACAATTACCGCCAATTGAACAGCTTCGAGAACACAAAGTCCCAATGGCTATCGCCACCGATGCCAATCCCGGTTCATCGCCTACCCTATCCCTGTTGCTGATGATGAATATGGCGTGCACTCTGTTTCGTCTGGCGCCTGTGGAAGCCCTGGCTGGAGTCACGCGAAATGCTGCCAAGGCTCTGGGAGTGGCCCAAGAGCGAGGAACCTTAGAGCTGGGCAAGCGGGCAGATTTTGCACTCTGGGATATAGAGGATATTGCCGAGTTAAGTTACTGGATTGGCGCTAACTACTGTGTCGGAGTTGTCAAGGATGGTGTATTGGTTGCAGTTTGATCTGCGGCAATTGCAGGGTATTTACGTCTCTACGGTGTGTGAAACTCCCCGATTCTGACTTCGGACAGACAGCTGCGTGTTAAAAAAGCCCAATTATGTGAATTAGTTCAGACCTGATTGTTATTGACAGTTAATGAGATTCTACCCCCGTTGAACCGATGCCTCTCGATCTAGACCCAAACATAGTTCGCGCACAGGCCGCAAACGTTTCCAATGCAGGTGTGACATAGGGGCGCCTCAGCGCATCATTTCCAAACAGCCCTCTCTGGCCTTCTTAAACCGCACCCGATGCAGTAGGTAAATCGGTTCGATATTGAGCCATTTCATAACAATCTGCGCTGAGACCTTGTTCGCCACTGTGTTGATCACGTCGTCAAGGGCATGCTGGTGAAGCGCTATGATCGCTTCGGGTTTGGTTTTGATGGGATCACGCGACAAATGCGTAAAAATTTTCTTGATCGGCCATTGATCTCGATAATCGGATTGCTCCAAAGTTATTGGGGCCTGAACCTGAAACAGCCAATGCACCGTTCGAGCATGCCCCCGCTTGGCGCACTCGTAGAGGTGATTGTGTGTCACTCCCATCAGACTGGCCCCTTTTTGGTGAAGACAGTCGGCGATCTCGTTAAATCCATGGGTGATGGCCGTTATCAGGGCACTTGATAGCATCAGCCTTGAAGATTTGTGGTAGCGAAGCGATACCTTAACCATGGGTAAGTTGCCACGGCTGACGACCTGGTGAAGGAAGCCCGCGTTATCGGCAAGGGTTTGGGGGGAAAGCGACATCAATGCCTTTTCAAAGGCATTACAACTATGACTGGCGATAGACTGGTGGACGAGTTGCGTATCAATCATATAGGTGTTGAGGCCTAACAGACGATGTCTTGATTCTAAGCCTCTGATGGCTCCTGAGTCGGTGAACTGTCTGGATCAATTTTACCTTAAAAGCCTAACGTATGTCTTGTGTTATAACCACTCTACTATAAGGGGTACAATGGCATTTTTGCTTTCGGGCTTAAGGGCGTGATGCCACTGTTTTCAGTGATGCCCGTCGATTGCCATCGCTATGTTAGCCCAGGCCCGAATTCGATCCGGATTGGGGATCGTTTATAGACAAAAATTCGCGTATTGATTCCACAGCCTAGGAAGATTTTGCCAATCTCCAAAAAATCGGGCAAATCCTGGTGTATGGACTATAGTGATATTGTACCCCGTTACGGTAGTATCACTCTCCTCGTGAACTTTGGCCTCGATTGGAATCGGGGCCTTTTCTTAAGAGGCAGGTTATTTACCAGCGCTTGTTAGCTTTAGTGGCATCAATCATCCAATAACGACAGTTGCATTTCTTGCCGTTCAGACTTTTTCACCTGCAGTGGATGCTCTAAATGCGCTTGGGGATCTCGGCAAATAGGGCTGTCATCGTCACCATTGAGCCAACACTCTCCACAGAGTCTCTGAATATCGGTATTTTTTGTCATCGTCGGGTCACTTCACAAAGAGGTGCACAGAATAGAGCTCAGTTCGGCGAATGGCAACCCAGGTTTGTACAGGCTCAACGCTACCCGGCCAATATCCAGAATTCATTCTCTTATCACTGGGATAAGGTTTTCAACACATCTCAGGAACGCCGTTGCCAACGCCTCGAAGCCGAAGGTATAGCCATTGGCTTCTACCTTATTGTGGTGAGTCGCTCCTCCACGCTCGCGCTGCCTGTTACCAGTGGGTGCCAGCCCTGCGGTCGGGGATACTGTTGAGCCGGCAAAACTTGGCGTTGTATGCTGAATGTTTTCTCTGTTGCTCGAGAACAACGCCAGTATGCTAAAGCCCAGGCATCGATAGAGTTTCATATCACCTCCGATAAGCAAGCGGTGATGTCATCAGATGTTATACAGTATACTGATATTCGCCGAATACGGTGTGACACCGAAGTGTTCAAATCTCTGAAGCTTGGCTATGGCACGGTCAGATAGCTTTTCGGTGAACTCGTCGGCAGCGCCGAGCCCTTTCTGTCCAGACTTAGCTACCGTCGTTCGAAAGCAATTGATCAAGTTGCCACGGTGGCATTGACGGTCTGTGTGTTGGTGCTCTTTTTTAGCTTTCGGAGAAATGAAATCCGTGGCGTTGATTAAGAGTCTGGCATCCAGACTCGATTCCTTACAACCTGTGTGCTGTACGGCCTTTGAGGTTACTGCAGAGGTTAAATGAGGGATGAGGTGTTATTAATATGTACGTATGTTAATTGATGGCAAGATCGGTGTACTACCGGGACATGCTCAGCCGCTCATTTCCGGCTGCATTTATTGAGAAGGTCGCGGCTTGCAGGAGGTGCAAGTGTTCAAAGATCGTGGGCAAGGCCTGCAGGCCGAGGATGATAGTCCAATCGGTAGGCACCCCGAGGTCGTCGTGAATCACACCATGAGACCAATGCCCTCCTTAGATCAAACCAAAGAAGAATCGTCGTTACAGGGTGGCTGATTGACTGGGGTTATATCAGCGCTCTCCGGTCACCGTTGTGGGTAGGTGGCTCGTGGACTTCTGCTGTAAGAACGCCGCAATCACTCGGTCTCGATGCACCTCCAGTTGTCCCCAATATCGCTCGATGTCTTCTCGGTGCTTCTGATAAAACACCCTATTGAACGCGATGTGCTCCTGATCGGTTCGCAGGATAGACGCTTCACTCAGCTGCGTATCGATTCCCAACTGCCGAGCCACGTAACGACCCGCGAAGGTTTCGGTGACGTAGCCATCGAGCCGCCCTTTGGCCACCAGCCGCAGGCCGGAACGAATCTCGCGTGGGATGGCCGCGGCTCCTTGGGTCTTCAGTTGATCAAAGGTAATGAAGCCAAAAGGTGCACTCAATCCGGTCTTTTTTAGCGACCGGTACGCGGTGAAATTCCAGCCTCGTCCACCGGGAGCCAAAACGCGCCGACGCTCCTCCTGATCAAAAATGCCGCGATTTTGTACAAAGACAGTGTAGTCCGAGCGAATCAGAAATGGCCCCTCGGTTGCTGGAAACGCAAATTGAGTCTCACGCTCCGGAGTTCTGGTCAAGGTAAAGACCGCATCAATGCGCCCTTGTTGGACCTCATGTAAGCAGCGACGCCAGGGCAAACGATGAAAACGCACCTCCAACCCGACACTTACAGCGGCGTCAGAGACGATTTCGAACAAAATGCCCGGTTTCTTGACCGTCAAGCGATCGATGTATGGAGGGTTGATCACATCGGCCGTGCATGCTCTGAATTGGGTCAGGGACGCCGCGTGTACGCCCCCGCTGATCATCCACAGCACGTACGCTATCGCCGCCAATAGGCAACATCGTCTTATCATCTTTGTCCATCAATCCACCCGTGAAAGACAACTATAGCGCCATTTTCAGCCTCAATGCGACGGATTCTTGATCGTTGGAGGATAAACACGTCCGATTCCCTCTCATGAATGACAAGAGCGCCGCGGCCGGGCTCAGCACACCCTTGTGGTCGTCGGCGCACTTTTACGGGGTCACGGGGATCAGAACTCAGCGAAGCTGCTCTCTAGCATGAACAGACTGGATTGGGGTTGCCACTCTCGAACTGTGCCATGGATACTCAATAAGCACCTTACAAAGGCTTTAAAGATAACAGCGGTCAATAAAAAGCCCCGAGACAGGTCGAGGCCAAAGACGTACAGGAGAGAGTAATTCGCCACCCTGACAAGGTGGATACTTTCACTATAGACCACTGATCATGGCCTGCCAGGCTATTTTACAACTTGATAAAATATATCTTCAGGTCGCGCATATCAAGAAACTCTTTGTTCAGACAAGGCTATAACAGCAAGAACCTGCATGCCAGCCTAGAAAATACAATAGATTTGTCCTCATGACCATAACCGCTATCCATCCCTCAAGAACGCCACCAGGCCATTGAGACATCGAACGATGAACCGAGACTTTGCTTTGGACTTACCCCAGGTGACTTCGATATAATGGCGCGGAGTTAGTCAGCGTGGTTGATACCGCATTGATTCCGATAGATCCAGATCTATCATACCGGCGGCCAGGCATACCATCACCGATTACATTGGAACACAGGCACATCATCTTAAGATCCCAGACAAACCACTGTGAGTGCTTATCAATTGGTAGGCATCGATATCGAGATGCCAATCGAGCGCTATGATAGCTCTTTGCCACAGTGAGTGTTCGAACGCCGACCAACAAACCTCCCTACTGAGACCCCATATCCGAGCGTCAGCATCATTTTTGCGATGTGACACACAGGGTCTCAAAAATTAACGCCCAATACAGTGGGCGCCCAGACAACATAGAGTAACGCATATGACCAAGACCGAATTGATTCAATTCATTGCCGAAGAATGTAACTTCTCCAAAGCCGATGCCAGCCGCGCCTTGGAGGCCACCCTCAAAGGTATTCAGGAAAGCGTGGTTAACGGTGATGGCCTGCAAATACCCGGATTTGGCAGCTTCACCGTCAAGGAGCGTGCCGCTCGTACCGGCCGCAATCCACAAACCGGCGCTGAAATGCAAATCCCGGCCAGTAAGTCGGTGGCTTTCAAAAACGGAAAAGCCTTGAAAGACGCCGTCAATTCGTAGCCTGAGGCGATCTTCGCTCAGTCAACCCCCACTGCTCGGTTGCCTTAGCGATCGGTTGACACCGTGGGGAAGACGACCCTCGTCACGGTCAATTCAGTACCGGGAAGGAATAGCCATCCCCTCACGAAAGACCCTGACGGGATAGATTCAGACCACTGCCCTCCCCTCGCTCGCGCAAACCGAACCACACTCTAGCGCCAATAGGGGCAGCACGGCGGTAACAGATACAACGTACACCATTGGAAACACCATGCCCAAAGAGACCCTAACGCTCCACAAGAGCAACGCCGACATGGCACGCGCCCTCGAACTGACCATGGAACTGGACAGCCTGAAAACCGCGCATCAAGAACAGCTGGCCGCACTGCAGCAGGAAAACGATCGCCTCACCGGCGATTTGGCGACGGCCATTGAAGAGCGTAAAGCATTGCAATCGGAGCTGGTCGAGATCAAGGCCGAACGCGATGACCCGAACAGTGACACAAAACGCACAGCCCAGGAACTGAGAGAGCTGAAAAGTCGTCATCAAAAGCTCGAAACAGAACTTGGCGAAGAGAAAGCCAAACGCAAGGCCATGCACAGCGCGCAAAAAGAACTCAAGGCGCAACTGGCCAAATACGACGGACCTAAACTCAAATCGCAACTGGTGAATACCCGAGAAAAGGTTAAGCAACTGTCCGACGACGTCAAGCGCCAGAACACCGCTTATGCGCAATTAAAGAAAGAATCCAGGGCTTTCCAGAGCACCATTGCAGAGCTCAAAGCGAAGATCGAGAAATACACAGCCGATTCAGGCGAAGATAACCAGGATGAACTCTACAATTACGTCAGTGATTGTGAGCGCTTTGCCGTGATCTCCACGCACTTCAAACATGACGAATGTCAGCCGCACACCGAGGACGGCCTCAATTACCGCGTACTGGATCGCACCACGGGGGCCTCGCCCATTGTTCGCTTCGAAGACGGTAAAATTCGCTATACCGAGCTTGGGGATGTCCCCAGCGATGTCGAAGAGTATCTGAAATCCTCTATCGGCGTGGCCGTCGCTGCAGAGGGGCAGGTAATTACCGAAGAAGAAGTAGAATAATCGACCATCACCCGATTCGCACTGTGAACCGATGCATTCGGGGTTTTGAACACCCCGAATCAGGTAGCACATGCTCTCCAAGCACGGTGCGGCGGCTAATGTCTCCAGATCTTTTGACGGATCCATTCAAAGGTCCTGTGTGCCTTGAACGCCCCCCGTAGCGTAATCGTATAATCAGCCTGCATGAAAATACGCATATTTGACAGACTGAATCCAACGCCTCGAATATCAAAAAACCGTACGTATATCTCCAAGCACAACCTTAGCAGAGCTTTCGTCCAACCAATAACTCGCAAGTTTGGGTATTTTGAACACTGACTGGCAATTGTGGCGCCTTACCATATACTGATCTATGTTGACACCCCTATCTGCCCCATTCATTAGGAAGCGAGCTAAATCATGTCAGATTTACCTGCAGACAAGGACTTACTTGCGGCTCTATTTTCTGTGATTCCAGACTTGTTCTTTTTTGTTGAGCCCTGCGGGAAAATTGTGTACTACCAAGCAGGAAATACACGGGATTTGTACAAAGACCCGTCGGAGTTCATGCACAAGAGAATGCAAGATGTATTACCTGAAAATGTGGGAGACAAATTCGATCACGCAATGACCAAGGCCGCAGCGACGTGTCAGTTGCAAGTATTGGAATACGAACTGAGGATTTCTGACGAACTAAAATTTTTTGAAGCTCGACTAAACAAGCTCCCGAATAAAGATATTATCCCAATTATCATTCGAGACGTTACCCCCAGAATGAAAGCGGAACAATTGCTTGCACGGTATGCGTACTATGATGCAGTAACGGAAATTCCCAATCGTCGTTTTACCATTGAATTTTTGGAAAAACAGGTCGCTGACTGTGGACGTAGAGGCGAGGCCTTCGCAGTCGCGTTTGTCGACTTAAACGAATTTAAATCCGTCAACGACACATTTGGACACAGAGCTGGTGATCTTCTTCTAAAGGAGGTAGCCACTCGGCTGAAGAATTCACTGAGAGCCAGTGATACGGTGACTCGAATAGGTGGTGATGAATTTGTCATTTTATTAGGTGGAGACCCCACGGATGCCGCTGTTCTCAGCGTATTGAACAAGGTACTTCATGTTGCTGAGAAACCGGTCATACTTGGCGAAGAAGATAAGGGGATAACCACTCCAAAATTGAGTATTGGGGTGGCCTTTTTCCCCTACGACAGTCAAGACGGATCAGAGCTTCTGAGTTTTTCAGATGCGGCGATGTATCACGCCAAGACATCAAGCACTGACAGTATTTCATTCTTCAAAGAGTTAGGTGTTCAAACACAAAAATGACAGTCTCTATGCAGGTCAGGATAGGTCACTTTTCCTTTAGCTCATAAATCAGGAATTGTCGTAGCTCTAAGAGGGACTATCACTCCACCCGACCCGCCAAACGGTTTATGGTGCCAATGATGTCGTCCTCGGTAGTCAACGGGTTGATTGTGCAGAGTCGAAGCACTGTTTGGCCCTTTAGCACCGTTGACGTCACACTCGCATAACCACTGTCAGACACCTTCTTGGCGCGAAGTGTGTGATCCTCCGGATTTCCATTCTTCAAAGCGAAGCATACAACACCAATTTGCGCAGGCGTAACCACTTCCCATACATCAGGGTGTGTCCGCAGATAATCTTCTGCGAATTCCGCCAGTTGGATGCCTCGCTGTATGGCTTCCCGTATGCGATTGACGCCGTAAGTTCTCATGCTCATCCAGAGTTTAGGTGCTCGCGAACGTCGTGTCAGCTCTAAACTCCGATTACGGAAATCCACTTCCCCCGCCCCAGCTTTTACATCTTTCAAATATTCCGGTTTCATGCTGAAGCACCGTTCAAGTGCCCCAGCCCGAATCAGAAGACAACCAACATCGTAGGGCTGGAATAGCCATTTATGCGGATCCAGAACCAAAGAATCTGCTCGATCAATACCCGCCAAGTATCCTCTTCCTTGCTCTGTCAGCGCGGCTGGTCCCCCATAAGCTCCATCAATATGAAACCACATCTTCTCACGGGCACATATATCCGCTATTTCCTCTAATGGATCAGAAGTTCCCGCATTCGTAGTTCCAGCGGTACCAGTCACCATAAAAGGTCGTCTGCCACCAGACTTATCTTCCGCAATGGCTCTTTCCAGATGAGCAATTGACATCTTGTAGTTGTCATCGCTTTCCAGTACGCGCACATCTTTCGCGGTAAAACCCAATTCTCTGAGCGCACGCGGCAGTGAAGAATGGGTCTGATCAGTCAGGTAGACAACCCCAGCGCCCAACGTTGACCTTGCCGCAGAAAAGGCAGTTAGACTGGCACTTGAACCACCGCTAGCCAGAACACCCTCGGTGCCTTTGGGGAATCTCATTAGCTGACGCAACCATTCTATGACAACAAGCTCAATGGTCGCGGGTCCGGATCCTCCTGCCCACGAAGCAGCAATAGTATTAAATCCTGTGCCCATCCATTCCCCTAACACCGCGGCAAACGAGCTCGGACCGGGAACTCTCGCAAAATAGCGTGGATGATCACCACGCTGCTGGTGTGGCAAGGCGACGCTGGCAAGCAGCGCGAGTGACTCTTCCGGGTCCACTGGAAGTTCAGGTACAGGACCTCCAAGTGCGGCGTTCATCGCAGCGGTTTCCAAATCCCAACAGATCGGGTGCGATGACACGGGCGCCCGCCCTGGTAAATACCGGAATCATCTTGCGGTAGAGATAGCTCCAGGCGGGCTCCCCGTGCAGGCACAGATACGAGACTGCTGCTGGGTGTTTTCAGTCATTCGAGACGCTGTCGAAAAGCCCCTATATTATTCTGCGGAGCGTTGAGATTATCGATATGGTTGAGTTTGAATGGTACCGGAGGCCGATGGACAGGCATACTAACTCCTGATAGATCTGGCTAGCTTTTGGGTATCCGAACATTGTACCGCATCGAATTTGCGGTTGTTTATTAGCCGAGAAGAAGTGATTATCCTCTTAACTTCAGCCATTTCTGCAATTGCTTCTGCGTAATTCCTAATCCCGCAATTCTCGTCGGTGATATTTCATTGAGATCTTCCCAGACATCCTCAATGAAATCGGCTTGCGACTCAACCGGTATCATCGCCGTCGCTCGGGTGTTTATATACCTTTCCAAAGCGTCGTTAATAAGTTCGTCTGTGATAATCACTCGAATGATATCGCGTCTTTGTTGTCGATAACGAACACGAATTTCGTCAAACCCAAGAGACTCAGCCGTTACATCATATTGTTGGCAGCTATAACGATAGGAAATGGTGTACAAATCAATCAGCGGTTGCAGATCGTTGAGCTCGTAGATCGCAATCATCGCAGAGGCGTAGTCGTCTTTTTCAATGATATTAAACGACAGGGGGACCAGATTATGTTTAATCAATGCGATATTGGCGCTAAGACGCGATGTGCGTTTATTGACATCGGTAAACGCTTGCAGATACCCCACGTGCGCCAACAGAAAAATACTCTGTTCAAATGGATTAATAATTTGTGACGCTTTTTCGGCAATGGCGTGAAGCTGCTTGTCCAGTCGCGCTGAATCTTCGAGAGGCGTGTAGGTGGAAGCGCCGATTCGCACGCCGTGATCACGAACTTTACCTGCGTACTGAGGTGCTACCAGACCATCGGCGAGCAAATAATGCAGCGTACATATCTGATTGTAGCTCGCCTCAATACGATGAGCATTGTCCACCAGGTGACGAATGGCCTCTTTATGGTTGAGGATCATGACCCTCTCTTCGTCCAACTTACCTTCGACACTCGTACCCTCTATGAGTAAACGCTCGGTGTCTATGAGGGAATAGGTGTTCCCTTCCAGTCTAGAAGAGTTATAGGTGAGATCAATCAGTAATCGGTTGTATATTTTCCGGGCATAAGTACCGGCGGCTTCGTGATGGGACGTTCTTTGACCCCATTGCGTCAATTGTTCCGTACTCTGATCAGAAAGGTATTGGGTTTGGTTGGGCTGATAGCTGTCTAGCCATTGCAAATTGTAGGTCACCGGACTTCTCTGGAACAGCGGCTTCCTTACGTAGGCAATGGCTCTCGAACCCGCTTCGCTAAAGCGACCATCAGTGGTGGCTTCTTGTCCGCCTGCGGATTCACTTTGGGTCGGTACAGCTTGATAACGAGTACTGCGACCCTGACCACTCTTGGTGACCTTGCCTTCTTTTACCCACTCGGTCATCCAGCGCCGAATCGTCCGTTCGGCGTATTCGCCCTCAGGCAGCTGAGCGATTAACTCAATGAGACTGACTGGTTGATGTTGTTGTTGCAATACAGCAAACAACACGGTCTGTTTGTGATGGGTACCCACGTTGATCAGGCTCGCACTAAGGTATCGGTGGTAAGAGTAACTATTTGTCTTTTCTGGCCATTATAGCGTTTCACGGCCATATTTCAATGTTTCACGGCCATATATTTAATTCATCGGCCATTTCCCGGGCCATCTCCTGAGCCCTTGGCCGACAACGGATGGTAAACCGATCGCAATCCGTATCGTGGACGAAACAAGGACGACGTACCAAGCTTAATTTTGAGGGTTGATGACGTCACAGGACGACGTCTGACTGTGGAAGATTTGGTGGATACCCCCCCTACCTGTTGACCTATCCACCGCCGCAAGTAGATAAACAATGCGCAGGTATAGTCGATAGCGGAAAGCTCTCTAACGAAGTGATCCAAAGGATCGATCAGAGCACCGGTCCGAGCAACGATGTACGTGTGTTATTTGCTGGGTGGCGATTAGCGAATTAAATGGACGCTACCTCATTTTACGGCGAGAGCGCCTATCTCCTCTGGTCGTCGTTGCCATCCATCACGACACAACAAAAAAGACAACGACCGTAGCAGGCATCACTGTTCGGTGACAATTGAGATGACCGGCCAAAATATTTGGCGTCAGACAGTCAAGTTTGACACCACTGAGGGGAAACTCTCCAAAGCAGACATTCCTACCGAAAGAAAAGAAGCAAGTGTACATCAGCTCACTACCCTTTTCCGACTTTTATTCATTGCAAAACATCATACTTTTTCAAGCTTGGAAATGACAGCTTTACGCCACGAAGCAGAAATTCCTAGCAAAGCCTTTTGTATTCAGATAAGCATCTATATGCATTTAGACGCAATTCGAATTGGTAATTATCAATTTGGAATACTCTTAGCAACCACTTCAATTGGGTTGTCCAAATTCAAATCAAAACACTCCCCTTCAGCAATGTAGACTCTCCGTATTACTGAGAGAGCGCCTGTAAAGTGGAAACCTCAATCTATAAACTTCAGATCGCTATTAAGATTTTGCGCTGCAAAGAACAAATGCATAGCTCCCCAGAGTCCGGTAACGGGTAGCAACGACAGCATGCCTACTGCCCTTCTATTAACGAAAAGAGGCCTGTCAAGATAGGCCTCTTCCGGTTAACAACGCAAGAGCTCTAGAACCGATAAGTTCCCTGGATTGCATAGGACCGTAGACGGTCAGTAAACGCAAATCCTTTGCCAGGCATCAGAGGAACATCGTTTATACTGCCGCTGACGTATTCATCGGTCAGGTTTTTGCCAAGAAATGCAACTTCCCAACTGCCATCCGTATGGCCAATGCCGAAGCGCAGATCTACGGTCGTGTAGGAAGGCTGGTGAGCGTAAATGGGATCGGAGTCGCCCGAGGCGAAGATTTCATCAGAGTAGTTGACGTTCAGAACGCCACGAGCTTCCAAATTGCCGCTGAATGGGTAACGGTAATCAAGGTTTAGATTGTAAGCCCATTCTGGCGAGAATAAATTACGATCACAGAGCTGGCCCCCTTCCTTTGAACAGCTCATCCCCATTCTATAAGTGGATCCACGCCAAGGTTTAAGCCACCAGGGAAAGCGGCGTTGTATTGAAGTAAACCTCATCCGGTGTTTTCCGGTCAAGGC
>NZ_JAAQPI010000033.1 GCF_011683955.1 Pseudomaricurvus alkylphenolicus | reverse complement strand
TGGTGGCAACAGCTTCTTAAGTACCGCTTCTTTCCTTTCTGGTGAATAGTGTTTCACTCATTCCTCATCAGCCCCCTGTTCAAGTTTTCAACAATTTAGGGGGTGACATCTATCCTGACACAGGGGGAATCTAAGTTTGTTGGAGCTTGCTGAATCCGTTGGACTCAAACCGGCACACGCCTGCAAAATTGGCGTATGTCAATCTTGCAGTGCCAGCCTGGTACAAGGCGATGTCTTCTATGAGCACAGCCTGACTCACAGTCCCGCTGAGCAACAGGTGTTGTTGTGCAGTGCGAAACCGGATTCGGATGAACTAACTATCGAATTGACTGCTTGTTAGGCCAAAATTCAGGTGGCAAAATCCCTCGGCAGAATGTTGTAATAGCGCTTAAAAGCCCGAGTAAAACTGGACTGCTCCTTGTAGCCTACTTGATGAGCAACTTCTGTAGCGGATACTCCTTGTTTCAACATGTCTGCAGCATTAATCATACGCTGGCGCAACAAATACTCATTGACGGTAGAGCCGAACAGTCCTTTGAAGCCCTCGGTTAACTTACGCCGGTTAAGGCCAGCATGTCGGCTGAGATAATCCAGAGAAAATTGATGGCTATAATCTGACTCCAGGAGACTTTTGACGTTGGTGAGTTTGTCGATGTCTTGATTTCTGAATTTGTGGGCACTGCCAGTCGTTGCCGATTGTTCTCGCAGCATCTTTATACTTTGGAGCAATATATTGGTGGAGATTGTTTCAATCTCCAGTAGATACAGGAAGTCATCCGGATCCAGCTTCAGGAGCTGGCGAACCAAGTCAACTAATTTTCCGTCAACCGGGAACAGCTGTGTGATGGAGTCTTTAGTGTCTTCATCTCTGCGCAAAAAACGCATCAATTCGCTTTGCTGGCTACCCAGCTTTTCATTGAGCCATTTGGGGTTAAACAGAATCGATACCCCGGTTTCAGGCTCGTTACTATAGACATTTTTATTGATCGGTTCGTCCTGGCCGTAAACCATAAATGCGGCAGCCTGGTTGAGATCCAACAGCTCATCACCGACGTCGTAGGTGACACTGCCATGAAGATTTATTTTCAGCAGTGCCCAGCCAGAGAGCCAAATGGGGCTAAAGTACTTGCCTTTGGTTTCCTCCTGATCATAGGTCCACATCAACAGGTCGGAGCCCAATAGATGAAATAGCCTGTGTTGATCCGCTTGTCTGTAGAAATGAATTAAGCGAGTGATCTTACCTTGCTGCTGCCACTGATCAAACACTGACAGAAGAAGTGGAAGATTAACAATATTGCGGTCCGCATCGAAGAGTGGTGGCGCCAGATGGGCATTATCGTTGAGGTGAATATTGGTCAGCGCACCCTGTCTGCTGGTGTTAAGCCAGTTTTCGCATTGTTTGGCGATGTCATGGATGTCGTGAGAGCTGTTCATAAGACAACGATAGCACTGAAGTTAAAAGGCCGACAAGGTAAAAAATATTATATAGAACCCAGAGTTATAAGTTGATAAAGCAAAAAGTGTGCCATGCTCCTCTTTGGGTGTCGCATTAGTAGGGCCGCTTCTTCGTTTGTGCCAGGAGTCGCTGAAGTGTCGTTGAGACAAAAGATGGTTCCGGCAAGGCAAGTATCCGCTTGTCTGCGCTTATATATTAAAAGCCTGACTTTGTGAGTTGACTTTATGCAAAACCGATTTTTTGGGAGATATCAGTGAGTAGCGAGAAGACTGTGCTTTTCGAAACAAAGGGACGAATTGCCTTTATTACCTTTAATAGACCCGAAAAAATGAATGCCATGAATGGGTCGGTATTCGAAGAGCTTAAAGAAGCTTTTGAAAAATACAATGCTGACGATGATCTCTGGTGTGCGGTAATTAGCGGTAACGGCGATCATTTCTGTGTTGGTGGCGATATTGCGTGGTTGGCCGAGTATCAAGCGGAAACGGGTGAGAAGGTACTGTACGAGGAAGAGTACTATAAGGCTATGAAGGAGTCCGAAAAGCCGATCGTATCAGCCATTCAAGGTTACTGCATGGGGGCGGGTATGTCCATCGGACTGCTGTATGCCGATGTTCAGGTGGTATCCGAGGACGCAAAATTTGGAATGACGGACGTATGTTGGAGTATTGCCCCTCCTTATCGTGCTCCTCTGCCCTGGAATGTCAGTTTGAATAACGCCAAGTATCTATCGCTTACCGGCAAGATTATTGGTGGCGAGGAAGCGTTGCGTATGGGCATGGTGAATGAGCTGGTGCCTCGGGAAGAGTTGTTGGAGCGAGCGAGTCAGCTTGCAGAGACGATCTGCAAAAATGCCCCCATATCCGTACGAGCCCATAAGGAATACTTTCAGAAATTTATGGAATTGCCAGGCGGCGGGGGAGATGAGTTGGCACAGGACGTTTTCCAGAAAGTATGGGACAGCGAAGATGCCGTGGAAGGTGCAAAAGCCTTTGCGGAGAAACGCAAGCCGGTCTGGCAGAACAAGTAAGAGTTGCTCAAAAAGGGTATCAATATGCTTAAAGATGTAAAAGTGCTCGACTTGAGCCGCGTTTTGTCTGGTCCATTTTGTTCAAGAATGCTTGCCGACATGGGGGCTGAAGTTGTCAAGGTTGAATCAAAATCCGGTGATGGCACTCGTACGGGGATGGCGTTTAAGGGCGAGTTCTCTTGCTATTTCACGCAATTTAATGTGGGGAAAAGATGCATTAGTGTAAACCTTCACAGTGAAGCGGGTGTCGATCTGGTGAAAAAGCTGGCTGCTGAATGTGACGTCATTCTGGAAAATTTCCGTCCAGGTACCATGGCGGAAATGGGACTTGGCTATGAAACCTTGAAGGAGATTAATCCAAACATCATCTATTGCTCTATCTCAGGATTCGGCCAGTCTGGGGAGTACGCAAATCGCCCTGCCTATGCTGATATTGTCCACGCTCTGAGTGGGCTTGAATATGCGGGCGCCAGTATGGATGGTGCGGATGGAAATCCTCCGGGGATGCCCATCTCCTACGCCGATACCAATACGTCGCTGAATGCTGCAATTGCTATTTTGGCTGCGTTGTATAACCGCAAGAATACCGGCGAAGGTCAGTATATTGATATCGCGATGATAGACTGTCTTCTGGCGTCTAACGATTCAACCATTCAGAAATATGTGTTTTCAGATGGCTTGAACGACGCTCCCCCTCCAGCTGCCCAGCCGCCTCTTAAAATGAAAGATGGGCACCTGGCCGCTTCTTTGGTGCTGACTTTTCCAAGAGTTGCTGAGGCTATCGGGCGCCCGGATCTGTTGGAGGATGAGAGATTCAATCCGCCTATCAATCTTTACAATAATTACCGTGATTACCGGGAAATCGTATACAGCTGGGCTGCCAAAACGACAGTGGAGCAAGCATGCGAAATATTTGAAAAGTATGAGATTCCTTTCGGTAAAGTTCAAACTACCGCTGATGTGGTTAATAGTACGGTAGTGCGCGAGAGAAATATGCTGGTTGATGTTGAGTTGCCAGGCGTGGGTGATGTGAAGGTAGTGAACACACCGTTTAGATTCTCGGGTGTGGAAACCGGGCCGCAGCGTCCTCCTTCTCGCAAGGGGGGTGACAATAAAGAGGTTCTCCAGGATTGGCTTGGCTTGACCAGTGAGCAGGTTGATGAGTTGAAAAAAACCGATACGATTTTCTAAAATCATCAATTCGTACCACTGTAACAAGAGATAGTCCCGATCTGACAAATGAAACTCCGCCTGCCAAATCAATTAAATAGTATGGTTATATCTAGTCCTTGACCCAGAGCTCAATGATGGTTGCTGGTAAATTGCAGAAGCAATATCAGCAACGACAACCCATTGAGTTTCAGCGGTGATATCTATGAAATAATCTGTGGCAGGGATTTGGTTATAAAAAAAATTCACCAGATGAGAGTAAAAGCCATGAATAAGCTCCCAAAATTAAGTATCGCCGCGGCGATGGCGACCGTTGTTGGTGCCGGCTCGGCGGTTGCACAAGAGAATGAATCGGGAAAAACGGCTGACGCATTAGAAGAGGTAGTAGTAACTGCTCGACAGCGCAGCGAAAGCCTTCAAGATGTGCCCGACGCCATTACCGTATTCAACTCAACAAAGCTGGAAACCGCAAGTGTTACCCGGCTCGAAGATTATGTGAACCTGTCGCCTAACATCATACTACGGGAAGGTTTTCGAGCAGGCTCTACATCGCTTACCGTCCGTGGGATTACCGGTGCTCAAAATGGCTGGGCACCGGTAACCTATATTGTTGATGGCGTCAAAGCTTCTTCGCAAGACGCCTTGAACGGGGCCTCTCTTACCGATATCGAGCGTATCGAGATCTTGAGAGGTCCACAAGGTGGTCTCTATGGTGCCGGCGCCATTGCGGGTGCAATCAACGTAATTACAAAAGCGCCAACGGAGGATCCTGAATATGCGGTCAAGTTGGGGTTAGGCAAAGGTAATGGAAAAACCGTTCAGGCGGTTGCATCTGGCCCCCTGGGCTCAGGTGAGTCACTGCTGTACCGCCTGAATCTAAACTACCTTGATACCGATGGCCTTATCGATGATGCGGATGGCGATGATGTAGATTTTGAAGAAGAGACGGTCGTTCGTCTTCGCTTGATATCCAAAGCGACAGATGACCTGACTCTAGACTACAGGATAGCCTATACGGATATTGAGGCAGGTGCGGTAACACAAGACAGAATTCCCGGCCCTGAGTATGTCAATGATTTTAGCAGCTCTGTTGCCAGGCTGGAGCGGGGCATCCTCGGCAGTGAAACCCGTGAGTTCTTTGAAACAGCTTTAAAAGTCGACTATGAGTTTGAGGGCGCGGTACTGTCAAGCGTGACTGCCTATAGCGACCTTGAACAGGAAGTATATGGCACCATCTCCTGGGCAAACCCTCCGTTTGACGATACCTTCCTGGGGCCAGTTTTTGGCAGTGGTGCGGAAGCTGGCCAATCGATCGACAACTTCCAGAATACGGAAGATAATATCGAAACGTTCAGCCAGGATATTCGTCTGACCTCAACCGGCGATGGCGATTTCAGATGGGTGGTGGGTGCAGAGTACTTGCACCGTGAGTACACCAATCTGCTCTCACTCGGGCGCATCGTGGGGCCGGTTCCCGGCACCGTGTCTCAGTTTGTGAACCAGCAAGATGATCGAGAAGACAATCTTTGGGGTGTCTATGGTCAGTTTAACTGGGACATCACCGACCGGATTGAGCTCACATTGGCAGCGCGCTGGGATGAAAATACCTACAGCACCATTGAAGTCGACCCGGCCACAGGCCAGCCGACCGGCGGCATAATTGATCCGAGCAACGGGCTCCATGTTGACGAGCTGGAAGTGACCGATTCTGAGTTCCAGCCCAAGGTTCAGGTTTCATTTGACGTCAGTGAAGATCTTACTGTCTTTGGCAGCGCGGGTAGAGGGTTCCGAACGGGCTTCTTCAATACCTCAAGCTTAGCGGCACCAGAAACCTCAGATAATTACGAGGTAGGATTCAAGAGTACATTGGCCGATGGTCGGATGACCTTGAATGGTTCTATTTTCTATACGGACTATTCACAACAGCAAACCTCAGATGGCACGGATGAACCGCCGTTTAGGCGTACTGTCAATATCCCGGAAAGTGAATTGCTCGGAGCCGAGGTAGAGTTCGTTGGCAAATTGACCGACCAATGGCTACTGGAGGTGGGACTCAGCTATCTTGATTCTGAGATTGAAGACTCCGGAGGCTTGTCGACCCCGGCGGCGCCTGACAAGACTGCCAATGTGGCCCTGCAGTACAACCACCCTCTCGATGATGGTCTGGAACTGGTTGCAAGAGCGGATTACAGGTATCAGGGTGAGATGTACCTCTCACTGAGCGTTCCAGCGACGCCCGAGGATCCATTCGTGACCACCTACGACATTACTCCCAAGGAGTTCATAAACTTCCGGGTTGGTGTGGAAGCACAGGACTGGTCTTTAGCGCTTTATGGTAAGAACATTACTAACGAAAGGACGGCGTATACCACCTTCAATATTGGCCGCTCACCACACTATCGCTCATTCAACAAACCAGAGGACTACGGCGTCGAGTTTACGCTGCGGTTCTAAGGGTTCCCTGCCGGGTAGGGGTGACGGGACGACTGAGTTCCCGAACCCCTCGCGAACTGATTTATTAGGAGATAACGACGAAATGAGCGAAGAAAAAACTGTATTGTTTGAAACGAAAGGAAGAATTGCTTTCATTACCTTCAACCGACCTGAAAAGATGAATGCCATGAATCTGCAGGTCTTTGGTGAGCTAAAAGAAGCCTTTGAAAAATACAATGACGACAACGACCTGTGGTGCTGCGTGTTCAGTGGTAAAGGCGATAACTTCTGTACCGGTGGCGACATTAAGTGGCTTTCCGATCACCAACAGGAGACTGGCGGAAAGGTGCTGTACGAAGACGATTATTACAGTGCTTTGAGAAACAGCCCCAAGCCCATTATATCGGCTATCCAGGGGTATTGCCTGGGAGCCGGCATGTCCGTTGGGCTTAAGTACTCAGATATTCACATTGCCTCTGAGTGTGCCAAGTTTGGATGCACAGAATCACGATGGAGTATTGCTCCTCCTTATCGCGCCCCTACCAGCTGGGATATTGGCCTGGCAAATACCCTGTATATGGGCCTGACTGGCGTGGTTATTTCCGGCGAACAGGCACTTCGCATGGGACTGGTGAGCGAAGTTGTACCGCGCGAAAAGCTGTTGGAACGGGCCATTGAGCTTGCCGATATGGTGGTTGCCAATGCACCGATTGATACCCGTGCCCACAAAGAGTACTACCGCAAGTTTATGGAGTTGCCTGGTGGTGGTGGGGATGAGCTGGCCCAGACCGTTTTCAAGAAAGTATGGGACAGCGAAGATGCCGTTGAAGGTCCGCTTGCTTTTGCAGAGAAGCGTAAGCCGGTCTGGAAAAACAGGTAACGATTGCTCACATCAAAGGTATAAATATGCTTCACAAAATAAAGGTTCTTGACTTCAGCCGTGTTTTGTCCGGTCCATTCTGTTCAAGAATGCTCTCGGATCTGGGTGCCGAAGTCGTCAAAGTCGAATCGGTAAGCGGGGATCAGACCCGGTCTGGTTATACATTCAGAGGAGAATTTTCCTGCTACTTCACACAGTTTAATACGGGAAAACGTTGTATTTCAGTGGATTATCGCACCGAAGAAGGTATTGAGCTGCTTAAGAAGTTGGCTGCAGAGTGCGATGTGATTCTGGAGAATTTTCGCCCTGGCACCATGGCTGAGATGGACCTTAGTTATGAAACCATAAGGGAAATCAACCCGGACGTTATCTACTGCTCTATTTCAGGCTTTGGCCAGACTGGTGAATACGCCAACCGCCCGGCCTTTGCGGACATTGTCCACGCACTGAGCGGACTGGATTATGCGTTTGGCAATATGGACGGAGCGGATGGTAATGTGCCGGGGATGCCCATCTCCTACGCGGATACAAACACATCACTGAATGCCACCATTGCCATTTTGGCGGCACTTTTTAATCGGCAGATAACCGGTGAGGGTCAGTTTATTGATATCGCCATGATGGACTGTATGATCGCCTGTAATGATACCACGCTGCAGCGACATGTGTTTACAGGTGGTGAGAAGCCTGAGTCCGATACTCCAGGTCAACCCCCGCTCAAAATGAAGGATGGCTACATGGCGGCTTCACTGTTGATACCCTTTCGCAGGGTCATTGAGGCTATCGGGCGGCCAGATCTGGCGCAAGATGAGAGGTTCAGTAATCTTACCAGGCTTACGGAAAATTACCCCGCTTACCGGCAATATGTCCGCGATTGGGCTGCAGATATTACCATAGATAAAGCTTGTGAAATTTTCGAAGAATACGATGTCCCCTTCGGCAGGATACAGAGTACAGCTGAAGTGATGAGCAGCCCGGTGGTACGGGATCGCAATATGGTGGTTAATATAGATTCCCCAGAGGCCGGTGAAATTCCGGTGCTAAATACACCTTTCCGCTTCTCTGGCATGGAAACCGGGCCCAAGAATCCGCCATCGCGCAAGGGGGGAGATAACAGGGCGGTGCTTCAGGATTGGCTGGGTTTAACGGACGGACAGGTGAATGAATTAGCTCAACAGAAAACTATTGTTTAAGCGCACGGTACGCTCCAAAAAACGCCCTCATACGAAGGCGTTTTTTGTTTCGTACTCTAGTCAGTGGCCAGTGCATCAACGTGAACAACACCCTGTCATCGCAGACATGTTATTTTGCTAAACGGAGAATTCTCTCGGTAATACGCCATAATGGCGTTTAAAGGCACGGGTGAAACTGGATTGCTCCATATAGCCCACCTGGTAAGCTGCCTTTTTGGCGGACACCCCCTGACGGAGCATTTCCGCAGCTTTGGCCATTCGTTGACGTAGTAAATACTCATGAACAGTT
Organism: Pseudomaricurvus alkylphenolicus; assembly: GCF_011683955.1. Taxonomy (GTDB): domain Bacteria; phylum Pseudomonadota; class Gammaproteobacteria; order Pseudomonadales; family Cellvibrionaceae; genus Pseudomaricurvus; species Pseudomaricurvus alkylphenolicus. The sequence goes on along the minus strand of NZ_JAAQPI010000033.1, from coordinate 37,893 downwards.
GTGCCAAATAACCCCTTAAACCCTTCCGTGAGCTTACGCCGATTAAGACCAATTTCGCGACTAAGTTCATCCAGCGAATGGGGGTTCGTATAGTAGGTTTCGAGTAATTCCCGTACCTGGAAAAGCTTCTCCACGTCCAACTTTTTCAGTTTGTGAGCCTGGTAACCCTCCCTGGACTGAGCAATGAGCAGATTAAAGCTTTGGAACAGCAGCTGCAGGGTGAGTGCTTCCACCTCCAGGAAATACAAAGGGTTGGCGGTGTTTATATGCAGTAGTTGGTTGACTAAATCCATCAATCTGCCATCAAGACGCATCAACCGGGTAATGGAGCCTGCCGTTTCACCTTCTTCACACATCAAATCGGTCAATTGACTTTGATGTACATCCAGTTTCTCACTGAGCCATTTAGGATTAACCAATATAGATATACCGGTTTCTGGTTCTTCACTGTAAAAGTTTTTAGTGAGGGGGACCTCCTCACCAAAGCTAAATAATCCAACAGCCTCTTTCAAGTCAAGCAGGTCTGGACCAATGTTATAACCTACATCACCGTGCAAATTGATCCTGAGTAAAGCCAGGCCGTTCAACCACAGGGGAACCGGTTTTCTACCTGCGTTTACCTCACCATCAAACACCCCCATTAGGAGACTGGGACCAAGCAAATGGTAATATCTATCGCGCACCCCCTCTTGCCGAAAGCGAATAAATCGGGAAGTTCTGCCTTCCTTTTGCCAATAATGCAGCAGCTCTAGCAGCAAAGGGTAGTTGATATTATCGTGACCTTGGTCGAGCAGCGGCGGTCCCAGTGGAGGGTCATTGCTATAACAAATATCAGTAAGGGCCCCATCGCGGCTGAAATTGTAGTACTTTTCACAAGCCTTAGCGGTGACGGCAATGTCTTTTTCGTTAAGCATGCTCATTCAGATACCATACCACTCATAACAAAGCGATCAAGTTTTTCATTGTCACATCATAGACAGATAGTGTTGATGCAACAAAAGGTTGTTCCGGCAAGGCAAGTATTGGCGCCATAGTAGGTTAGCATTCAGTTTACAATACTTTCATAGGCAGATGTTCCCCTGCCATTGCAATGCGACATGGTAGCGCCGCTATGATAAGAATAAACGAGAGGGTTTTGTTTTGAGTCTATCTGTTAGAAAACGGGCAATTTTCGGTGCTGGTGGAATAACTTTTGCTACCAAAGAGGCGGCTTTTTCTACCTTTGTACTGCTGTACTACACTCAGGTCTTAGGATTGAGTGGTACGGTAACGGGGTTGATGCTCACGATTGGCGTCGCCTGGGATGCGATTTCAGATCCAATGGTTGGGATGTATTCGGATCGTTTTTCCAGCCGTTGGGGGCGTCGCCTGCCGATTATGGCAGTTAGTGTCATCCTTATGCCACTCGGTTTGATCGGCCTGTTTTCACCACCCGATTTTGTCGCAGCCAACTCTACCTATCTGGCCATTTGGCTTTTGGGTACTTCTATTTGGCTACGCACAGCGATGACGCTGTTCAGCATTCCTCAATTGGCGATGGTGCCTGAGATTACACAGGACTACCATGATCGAAGCCAGTTGTTGAATGTTCGGGCTGGCCTCATGTATTTGACCGGCGGCTTTTTACCCGCTATCAGTCTGTATTTCCTGTTTAGTGAGACAGACGGTGTCGAAGGCCTCTTCGTTGCTGAAAACTATGCGCATTTTGGTTTGATGTCAGCATTGATTGTTGTTGTATTTTCTGTGATTACCATCAGAGGCATTTGGGGGTTCATCGACAAAGATAAACTGCAAACAACCGGTGCTCCCCACTCAAGTGGCATGCGCGGTTTGATCGGTGACTTCTTTTCCACATTCCACAGCGCAAATTTCCGCAACCTGCTTTGCTATGACATGAGTGCGGCCGCCGCCTATGGCGCCATCTATGCGTTCAATGTAATTGCCTATACGTATTATTGGGAAGTCGACTCCGATACGCTTGGCACCGTTTTTGGCGTCGGGGTTCTAATTGGCGTGCCGGCGGGGATGTACGCGCAAAAGTTCATTGGCAGATTGTGGCCCAAGCACCAAGTGATTCGGTACACACTTATTGCGGCTATGATCAATACCGTTTGGCTGTTCCCGCTTCGGGAACTTGATGTGCTGCCTGAAAATGGTCACTGGCTGGTGGTATCGCTACTGGCTCTGCAATTTGGTGGTCTAAAGTGCTTTCTGATGATGCGTGTCGTGTCAACATTCTCGCTTGCGGCTGACTTGACCGACGAGCTGGAGCTGCGCACAGGTACACGACAGGAAGGCGGCATCTATTCCGTTTTGCTGTTTAACGCCAAACTTGCTCATTCAATCGGGCCACTTTATGGCGGGTTTGCGCTTGATTTGATTGGACTTGATAGCAGTGTGTCGGTAGACGCGGTGCCGCCGGAAGTATTGACTGGTCTGGTTTGGGCCATCGTCCTAGGCTCCGTGCCTCTATTCATGCTTTCCTGGCTGTTTACTTTCCGCTTTTCGATGACTCAGGAACAACTGAAGGAAATACATCGAAATCTGAAAGCTCGTGAACACTATTCCTGCGCGGGCCAAGAATAGTGTTTCTCGCGAGCTGTGATCCTCGTATCTTCACTCTGCAACAGCAGGTCAGGGAAGAAGATATCGACGCACTGTCGCATACCAATAATCTGGCCTATGCCCGGATCTGCGAGCGTGCAGCCTGGGCGCACTCCTGTGCGCTGGGAATTGACCTTAAGATGTATCAGAAGCTGGATCGTGCAATTGTTGTTAGCGTGGCCGAATATAACTACCTGGCACCTTCCTACCTCGGAGAGAATCTCTGTATCGCAACATGGTTGGTAAAAGGCGACAGTCGCCTGAGTCTGGGACGTCGATTCCTGATTACGAGGGAAATGGACCAGGCGTTGCTGCTCAAAGGACGGTGGCTGGGTGTCTGTACGCTGATGTCCAGTGGGAAACTTTGCCGCATGCCCCCGGAGTTTGTCAGCAGTTACACGCCGGCAATGCTGGAGGCGGCTGATGCGGAGATTCCTTACCAGTTCTTGTGTCAAAAACCTCATTAGCGGTTAAGTCGCACGATTGATTAAATTCTTCATCATTTCAGGGGTTCAGCTATAAAGCCGCATTATCCCAATGACCCGTACCGCCCAGGAGAACAACACAAGACGGAAATTTGTCGGCAGATAAGCTAAGGCTCTGCAGATTGCACTGGATAAGGAATTTACCCCGTCGGATAACAGTCTCGATAACGTGATCTACGAGTTATCGGTCACTAAGCGCCGGATAGAGCGCAGCATTCTGAACAAGGCAGGACCCACACCGGAAGAGCGCCGAGAACTATACGATTTCGTGATTCATGAATTAGAAACCTCGAGAGAGTAATTCGCGGTGCCAGAGTGGAGCGAAGGGCCAAGTCACCGGCGGAGGTACTGTTAAGCAAACCTCACTCGCACTGGCTCGAGGTGTTGGGCTACTATCGGTTTCAGCGCGCCCCTTAAACAGAGCTTTCCTGGTTCTGATTGTACTCACAGGAATATGATGGCAGCAATGTTCAGCATTGCCATTTCAAGTGCTCACAACAACCTATCCAAATCCCTACTGGAACTGGATACCCTGGTTCGACGGCTTCTAAAGGAGTTTAATATTCAATCTGCTTGTATTTATAACTCTGAACATAGAGCAAAGTACCTTCGCGTAAGCGCGCCACTCTACATTTCAGTCTTTGAAATCGATATATCGGTTGATGCACCGGATAAGATAGTCTGATCCAAAGTTAAGTCGTCCCGCTTTGGGTACAGGCCGGTATTTCTTCTAGCTCATATTTGTCGTTTTGAATTTTCCGCTATTGGGGGATCGATTATTAATCATTCCGTTTTGGTCACTCCAGAGCACCACTGCCTCACACCGGATATCATCCTTACAATTCAATCCGCACTCATAAAAGAACAGCCTCGGCTGCTCTACAGCAACCAATTACGCCACCGCTAGCAGACATGGCGCCAATGCCCGAAACGGCCCAAGCACTCGCCTATGTTTGGGCTCGTACCTGCCGAGATAAACGAACGATATCCAGTGGCGCGTTGGCAAACTATATACCGAGTAGGACAACGCAATCACGCTGAATATTGTCAGGGCACGCAACGTAGATCCCTTTGCTGTTAACATTCACCTTGTTTCTACTAGCGTTCCGACAAGGCGACAGCGACAGACAGCTCCTGATGCAGTTGGACAGTTGTCGGAAAAATCAGATTTATCATTGGATCTCCTCAAGGGTCGCAGGCAGGCCCAGGGCAGCTATACTTTTCGAACAACTGTCGAAACCATCAGAAAGGATTGTCCCGTGCCCAGCGATATCGAAATAGCAGCCCAGTACTCGTCCCAGCCCATCATCGATATAGCCACAAAGTTGGGTATCGAGAAAGAGCACCTGGTCCCCTGTGGCCGCGACGTCGTCAAAGTGGATCTCAACGCCCTGAAGTCATCCACGGTGACCAAGAGACGTCTGGTCCTGGTATCGGCGACTACCCCCACCCCCTCGGGAGAAGGCAAGACCACCACCAGCATTGGACTGGGTCAGGCGTTCACCGAGCTCGGCGAATCGGTGTGCCTGGCCTTGCGCGAACCTTCACTTGGCCCCTGCCTTGGTATGAAGGGCGGAGCTACCGGCGGCGGGCACAGTCAGATCATGCCAGCCGATCGCATTAATCTGCATTTTACCGGTGACTTTCACGCCATCACCAGCGCCAACAACCTGCTGTCTGCGGCTATCGATAACCACTTTTTCCATGGTAATGCCCTGGGCATTGATCCCAGGCAGATCCTGTGGCGACGGGTAATGGATATGAATGACCGCAGTCTGCGGCATATCGTCGTGGGACTGGGCGGCAAAAACCAGGGTATTCCCAGGGAGGGCGGATTTGATATCACCGCCGCCTCAGAGGTAATGGCGATTCTGTGTCTGGCAGAGGATTTGGATGACTTGAAAGCGCGTCTCGATCGTATTCTGATTGCCTACAGCTACGACAATGAACCCGTATTTGCCAGTCAACTCAAGGTCACCGGTGCAATGATGGCCCTTTTGCGCGATGCAATACATCCAAACCTGGTACAGAGCCTGGAGGGCACGCCGGCACTGATACACGGTGGTCCCTTTGCCAATATTGCCCACGGCTGCAACAGCCTCATCGCGACCCGTATGGCTATGCACCACGCCGATTGGACCATCACCGAAGCGGGATTTGGTTTCGACTTAGGGGCGGAAAAGTTCTTTGATATCAAATGTCGTCTCGGTGGCATTGACCCGGATGCGGTGGTGCTGGTTACAACGGTGCGAGCTTTGAAAATGCACGGCGGTAAGCCCAAGGCTCATCTTGGCGACGCGGATGTTGAAGCTGTTCGGCGGGGCTTGGAAAACCTCGACAAACACATCGAAAATGTCTGCAAGTTCAACAAGCATCCTGTGGTGGCACTCAATCGATTTGCTTCGGATACCGAAGCGGAAATTGCTTTGGTGCGCGAACGCTGCAGCTCTGATGCGGTTTCCTTTGCCATTAGCAACCACTTTACCGAAGGTGGCAAGGGCGCTGTGGAACTGGCACAGAAAGTGATGGCATCGGTGCAAAAAAGCGAGGCTTACGCGCCTCTCTATGAGCTTGATCAACCGGTCCAGGAAAAAATCCGTATTGTCTGCCGCGAAATGTACGGCGCGGATGACGTAGCCTTTACCCGGGAAGCGGAGAAAGATCTGCGGCAATTGGAAAAGCTGGGCATGACGGAGTTACCCATTTGCCTGGCAAAGGCGCCCAGCTCCCTGTCCGATGATCCAGCACTGCACGGTCGACCGAGGGATTTTGAAGTGACGGTGCGGGGGATTCACCTCAACGCCGGTGCCGGTTTTCTGGTGGTCCTGACGGGTGATATTCTTCGCATGCCAGGTTTGCCCAGAGAGCCTGCAGCGACACGAATGTGGGTTAATAGCCGGGGAGAAATTGAAGGTATGGAGTAGGTCGGTGAAATTGATAACATCTTGATTTACCGCAAAGTGAACCAAAATCAGTGATGCTATCCTGAGAGTATAAGCTCCTTTTCCCCAAAACGGAGAACGCAATGAAAATCGACACTCTGAAGGACATTATTCACTGGACCCGCGACTACCATGCCCATCTGTCGGAGCGCATGATGCAGTCATCCATCGAGAGTGGCAACGAGCGCAACCAGATGCTGTTGGGTTATCTGGCTGACCACGAAAAGCTCCTGTCCGAGCAGATGGAGGTGTTTGAGCACTCCGGTGATATTACCGCGCTCAATACTTGGTGCTACGAATGGATGGATAAAAACCCCACGACCGAGCCGACGGTGGATTCGCCTTTGGCGGACATGAGCACCGACCAGATTCTCCAACTGGTGGTGGAGCAGCATCAGAAGATCATCGAACTCTATCGCTACCTGCAATCACGCGCTGAAACCGACTCCGCACGGGAATGCCTGTCGCAGTTACTGGGCGTCGAAGAGCATGAGGTTATGACGATGGTACAGGGTGCCAATCGCATGCAGGAGATGTAACTGAAAAGTTGAGTATTCACCATTCCAAATTGATTTTGGAGACCCACAATGAAATACGCTCAAGTACTGGTCACTGCAATTCTATTGTTGGCGATAAGCGGTTGCGAAATGGGCCCCAAATCCGGCCGCGGGTTCTCACTGCCGGAAGGCGACCCCGAGAAGGGCGCCACCACCTTTGTGGATCTTCAATGTAACGCCTGCCATGTGATTAGCGGCAAACCCGATATCAAACAAATTGCGTCGCCTGAAGTTACGGTCGAGCTTGGGGGGCAGGTGCAACGCATCCAGACCTATGGCGAGCTGCTGACGTCCATCGTAAATCCCTCTCACAAGCTTGCCAAGGGCTATCCCGACGCCATGATCGCGGATGGAGAGCGCTCAAAAATGACTAACTACAACTCGGCGATGACGGTCGAGCAGCTTATCGATTTGGTGACTTTCCTGCAGGGTGCCTATGAAATAAAGCCCTACGTGCCGACTCACTATCAGCCTTACTACTAAGCAATCTGATCCAGTCAACTGAGGTCACAGACAGGACCATTCTGGCCCACTTGAAATATCACCAATTTTGGCCATATTTGATGTATCTGAGGATTCATGGGCTCCGGGATTTCGAGGCCAATCATAGGAGTCTGTGAAAATCGCTGAAAACACCGTTACGACTGAGCTGATACGAGAACTCGGCCTGTTTGAGGGACTTGATGATCAGCGGCTTCAGGCATTAGCCTCTCTCTTCACTGCGGTCGATATCGCCAGCGGCGCGGAGTTTATCCGCGATGGCGAGTCTGCTGACTATTTATACGTGCTCTTGGAAGGCCGCGTGGCGATATCCGTTTCGATTCCGGGAAGAGCCGCCTATGAAACGGTGGTATCAACGCTCTCCAAAGGGCAGTTGGTCGGCTGGTCAGCACTCCTGCCTGAGACTGACTGGCAAGCCACTGTCAGTGCCTTGAAGCCCTGTCGTCTCATACGAGCCCGGGCGGAATCCATCCGCCAGCTGTGTGAGCAGGACCCGGTGATCGGATATTGCTTGATGAAAAATGCGCTGGTCGTCGTTGGCCAGCGGCTCTCGGAAAGTCGGTTGCAATTACTGGACATCTTTGGGGGCAGGGATGGTTGATTCCGGAACCCAGGTGCACAAATCGATGCCGCGTTCCGGCCTGGAAACGCTATTGTCTGTTTTGTCCCAAGAGGGCTATCGATTGGTGGGGCCGACGATCAGCGAGGGTGCTATCGTGTTTGATGACATAGCCACCACAAAGGACCTGCCCATTGGCTGGACGGACCGGCAATCACCGGGTCGCTATCGTTTGGAAAAAAGCGGGGATGATCGCGCATTTGGCTTTGTGGTCGGACCACACTCCTGGAAGCAGTTCCTGTTTCCGGCAAAGGAAACACTGCACCAGGCAACCTACGACGAATCCGCCGGGATGTGGCGCCAATCCGATGATCACACCGTCGCCACCGCATTTATTGGCGTACGCGCCTGCGATCTGGCTGGCATCGGTATTCAAGACCGGGTTTTTATCGGCGGTAAGTATGTTGATCAGGGGTATCACAATCGACGCCATAGCCATTTTATTGTGGCGGTTAACTGCCTGCAGGCGGGAGATCTCTGTTTCTGTGATTCCATGGGAACCGGTCCGGAAGTCAAATCGGGTTTCGATATCTGCCTGACCGAATTGGATAGCACCTTTCTGGTACAGGCAGGAAGTGAGCGTGGAGATAGTATCGTCGCTCAACTACCGCTCGCCGCTGCCAGTCAGGATGAGCATAAGGCATTGCTCACCGGATTGGCACAATGTCGGCAGAGTATGGGGCGGCAGCTCGACACTGAAAACATAGAAGGGCTGCTGTTTGGCAACCTTGAGCATCCTCAGTGGGAGGATGTGTCTGAACGCTGCCTGGCCTGCGGCAACTGTACCATGGTGTGCCCCACCTGCTTTTGCTACAGCGTGGACGAAGTGGCGGATCTGGGTGATGATCCCCCGCAGCGCGAGCGCAGTTGGGACTCTTGTTTTTCGCAGCAGCATTCAAAGATCAATGGGGCTACTTTCCAGCCCGCGATCAAGGACCGTTACCGGCAATGGCTAACCCACAAACTGGCTTCCTGGCAATCCCAGTTCGGCACCAGTGGCTGTGTCGGTTGTGGCCGCTGTATTGCCTGGTGCCCTGTCGGCATTGATTTGACCGAAGAGGTGGCGGCGATACGGGTCGGGGCTGAGGAACCTGTATCTATGCCTGCGTGCGAGACGGTAACCATTGCACCAGCCACTGAGCAGGACGCCGGCGAGAGCACCACGCCAATATTTGCGACTACTGAGGCTACTGTGGCAGGTGTGGTCACCGAGGCGCCCAAGGTAGCGACGCTGGCGCTGACCATGCCTGTGGGCTATGACTATCAGCCCGGTCAGTTCAATATGCTGTCGCTGCCCGGAATCGGAGAGGTGCCCATATCAGTTTCCGGTGATAGCGACGGTGCTTTTGAACATACGATTCATAGCGTCGGCAATGTTTCAGAGGCACTCAATGGGCTCGAACCGGGGTCCACGCTGGGTGTGCGTGGACCCTATGGTTCAAGCTGGCCAATGGCACTGGCGCGGAGCCGACCGGTAACCGTGATCGCGGGTGGGCTTGGATTGGCACCGCTCAGGGGGGTGATACGCCGGCTGCTTGAGCAAGCCGAGAGTGGCAGCAGAAATGGGGATACGGAATGGCTGCGGCTTATCTACGGTGCGCGACATCCGGAGGCGCTGTTGTTTACCCGGGAGTTGGAGCAGTGGCGCAAAAACCCGGCGTTCCGAGTGGCGGTGACGGTTGATCAGAGTACCTCCGGCTGGACCGGCAATGTCGGTACGGTGATCACGTTTCTGAGCCGCAAGCGGATACCGGTTGAAAGCCTTTACCTGGTGTGTGGTCCTGAGGTGATGATGTTGGCAGTGGTCCGGGTGTTACTGGATGCACAGGTACCACCCGAGCATATATACCTGTCAATGGAGCGCAACATGAAATGCGCCGCCGGCCACTGCGGGCGCTGTCAGTACGGCCCCTATTTTATCTGCAAAGATGGACCGGTACTGGGCTACGACAAGCTGTCTTTTTTGTTTGGCAAGCGGGGGTTTTGAACCATGACGGCGACCGCAAACCCAGAGCGACCGAGGTTGGGGGTTTTTAAACTTACCTCCTGTGACGGATGCCAGCTGACGCTGCTGGACTGCGAGGATGAGCTGCTGTTGCTGGCCGCCACAATCGATATCGTACACTTTCCCGAGGGCGTCTCGCCCGCCAGGAGCGAAGGGCCGTTTGATCTGGCCATCATCGAGGGGTCGGTATCCACCGCCGAGCAACTGCAAGAGGTCAAGCAGATCCGCAGCCAGTCCCGTGTGCTTGTCACCATAGGTGCCTGTGCCACCAGCGGTGGTATTCAGGCACTGCGAAACTTCGTTAGCGGCGAGGAGGACGGATTCGACGAGTTCCGAAAAGCGGTGTATGCCAGACCTGAGTATGTTGATAGTCTGGCAACGTCCACCCCGGTTTCACAGCATGTGGCGGTGGATTTTGAACTGCGTGGCTGTCCCATCGACAAACGTCAATTGTTGGAATTGATCACGGCCTATTTGCGCGGCAGGACACCTGCTATCAAAAATGAAAGTGTCTGTTTCGAGTGCAAGCGCCGGGGCACCGTCTGTGTGGTGGTGACCGATAACACTCCCTGTTTGGGGCCTGTAACCCATGCCGGTTGTGGTGCGATTTGTCCGGCGTTCCGGCGCGGTTGCTACGGGTGTTTCGGTCCGCGGGAATCCGCTGCCACCGAATCCCTGGCGACGCAGATGAAAAATATTGGTCGGTCTGAGCAGGAAATTCTCAGGTCCTTCCGCTTGTTTACGGCGGCTTCGCCGGAATTCGAAAAAGAGAGCAAGCGGCATGAGTGACGAAAAAAAGGTCTACAAAGTCGATCTGCTGACTCGGGTTGAGGGAGAAGGGCGTTTTTACCTGAAAGTCCAAGATGGGAAAGTGATCGAATCACAGTTGAACATATTTGAGGCGCCGCGCTACTTCGAAGCCCTCCTGCGTGGTCGCGCTATTGAAGAAGTACCTGACATCGTCGCCAGAATTTGTGGCATTTGCCCGGTGGCCTACCAGATGAGTGCTGTGCGCGCGCTGGAAAATGCCGTCGGCTTGGTGCCGTCACCGTCCATTCGTGCACTGCGGCGTCTGCTTTATTGCGGAGAGTGGGTTGAAAGCCATGCGCTTCATATTTTTCTTCTCCATGCGCCGGATTTTCTGGGCTATGCCAGTGCTATGGCAATGGCGGCCGATCACCGCGACCTTGTTGAAAAGGGGTTGCGAATCAAGAAGATCGGTAATGCCTTGATCGCCGCGCTGGGTGGCCGGGCGATACACCCGGTCAGTGTCCGGTTGGGCGGTTTTACTGCCGCACCGCAGCCGCGGAGTTTATCCGATTTGCGCCCGGCACTGCAGCAAGCACTCAGTGATGCGCTGGATACGGTGCAGTGGACAGCCGGCTTTTCCTTTCCGGAGTTCGAGCAGGACTATACCTTTGTTTGCCTCGACGGCGTTGACTATCCGCTGGAGTGGGGGGACCACATCCACATCAGTGGTCAGGGCAGCGTACCCGTGGCCGACTTTCACAGCCAGATCAACGAGACTCAGGTACCTCATTCCACCGCACTGCACAGCCGCCTGAAAAACGCAAAGCACTATCTCTGCGGACCTATGGCGCGCATTAACCGACATCATCAACAGTTGCATCCGCTGGCGCTGGATGCGTTGCAAAGATGCGGGCTCGCTCTGCCGGTTCGCAACCCCTATCAATCGATAGTGGTTCGTTCGCTGGAGCTGGTCCACGCGCTTGCTGAAGCCCTGGATATTATTGACGCCTATCAAAAGCCCGATCCCGCTTTTGAGATTTACAAGACGCGCGATGCTGTTGCGGCCGGTGCTACCGAGGCGCCTCGGGGGGTACTGTACCACCGCTACCAAATAGGCGAAGATGGCCTTGTCAAAGAGGCAACGATTATTCCGCCGACCTCTCAGAATCAGGCGCAGATCGAAGCGGATCTGGTCTCGGTTGCGCCACAGTTGCTGTCTATGGAGCACGAACAGGCAACGCATCTGTGTGAGCAGTTGATTCGTTCCTACGATCCCTGTATTTCCTGCGCCACGCATTTCTTGCGCCTCGATATTGATTGGGACAACACATTATGAGGTGAGACAAGAGTGAGAATTATTGCACTGGGCAATAACGTCGCCGGTGATGACGGCGCGGCACTGCTTGCAGCCAAAGCCATTGAGGCGAGTTGCAAAGCGGACATTGTGTTTGCCGGGCGTCCCGGGGCCGAGCTGTTGGATCTGCTCGAGGTTGACGAAGCGGTGATTTTGCTGGACGTGGTGGCGGGTACGGGGCAACCGGGAAAGATCGTGAAACTGAGCTTTAATGATTTGCTCAACAACCTCTGTCCGGGTAAGCAGCTGTCTTCCCACGGCTTCGGACCGACGGAAACACTGCAGTTGGGTCAGGCTCTCGGTCGCCCTTTGCCCGAAGGCTGTTTTATTGGCATAGAGGGGCAGAACTTCGCTCCCGGGGATGCATTGTCGGCAGCGGTCAGAGAAGCCATGGATTCATATGTCGACTGCGTTCGGCGTGCCATCAGTGAGTTCAGCTAAAGGAGACGAGGAGGAGACAAGCATGCACGAGACTGGCCTGATTCGTAACTTGCTCGAAACCGCAATGGCAACGGCACGCAGCCACGGGTCGGAGCTGAGGGCTGTTACCCTGCGGCTGGGGGCCCTGGCGGGTGGCTCCGCGAATCACCTGCGATCACATTTCGAGGTGGAAATTGCCAACCGAAACCTGGGCGATATCGGCCTCGATATTATCGAGGACCCGGATTATCTGGGTGGTGTCGAGATCGTCTCTGTGGATCTGGCAGAGCCGCGCCATGATTGAACGGCGCCGTGTCGCTGTCCGGGGCGTCGTGCAGGGCGTCGGTTTCCGCCCGTTCGTCACACGGCTGGCAAGAGCCATGGACCTCGTTGGCTTTGTGCAAAACCTGTCGGGTGAAGTGGTTGTGGAAATTGAGGGTGAATCGCAACGGCTCGATCACTTTTTAACGCGCGTGCAGTGCGATGCTCCACGGGGCAGCGACGTTACCGACATTGACCAATGCCAAGTTCCGCGGCGAAAAAGCAGTGGCTTCGAAATTCTCGCCAGTGAGGAACAACGTTTTCCGCAACTTGCCACGTCTGTGGATCTGGCTCCGTGCGGCGACTGCCTGCGGGAACTGAATGATCCGCATAACCGGCGCTACCAATACCCGTTTATTTGCTGCGCCCAGTGCGGGCCCCGTTTTACCATCATTGCCAATTCACCCTATGACCGCGAGAACACCGCTATGCGGACATTTGCGTTGTGTGAAAGCTGCCGTGCGGAATTCGACAGCGACACCGACCGGCGCTTTCACGCAGAGGGTATTTGCTGCCCGGATTGTGGTCCCCGGCTGGCTTTTCACCGCGCAGATGGAAGCTATTCCCAAAGCAGCCAGGCACTGGATGAGGCGCTTTCCTTGCTGGCCAATGGCGGCATACTGGCCCTTAAGGGTATTGGCGGCTACCAACTCCTGGTTGCCGCCGACAATCAGCAGGCGGTCGAACGCCTGCGACGGAGAAAACATCGCCCGGCCAAACCGCTTGCGGTGATGTTTTTAAATTCCAATGATGTGTCTCGCTATGCGTCGGTTAATGCAGACGAAAAGCAAGCATTGGAAAGCCTTGCGGCACCGATTGTTCTGTTGCGCGCCACCGGCGATTCCCTGGCGGGGTCGGTGGCATGCGGCAGTCCCTGGCTTGGCGCGATGTTGCCGGCATCACCGTTACATTTTTTACTGGCTCAAAAGCGTTGTGCACCGACGGTGGTCACCAGCGGTAATCTCCACGGCGAACCGATGTTTACCGATGACTCCGAGGCGCTTGAGGGGCTTGCCGATATCGCCGATGGTTTTCTGGTTCATAATCGCGACATTTTTAACCTCGCCGACGACTCGGTGGTGCGGATTGCGAGTCATCGATTACAAATACTGCGACTGGCTCGGGGATATGCGCCGACCATGTTGGCGTTAAGCGGCCGTGATGAGGAGTCGGGATTGACGGCAGGGTCGGCCATACTCGCCACCGGTGGCCACCTCAAACAATCGCCGGCGCTATGGGTTCAGGATCGCGTCCTGTGTTGGCCACAAGTCGGTGATCAGGGAACGCTTGCCGCCCAAAATGCCATGCTCAGTGGGTTTCGATCCATCACACGTTGCCTCGGGGTCAAGGCGAAGTTTCTGGCGACGGATATGCACCCCGACTATGCGCCCGGTATGTGGGCGCGGAAAGACGGGCGTCCGGTGATTGCGGTTCAACACCATCACGCCCATGTGGCCGCCTGTATGGCCGAGCACGGTATAAAGTCGGCACTGGGTATTGCCTGGGACGGCACCGGACTCGGCGCTGACGGCAGCTTATGGGGCAGCGAATTCCTGCAGGTCACTGCGTCCGGCTATCGACGCCTGGCAGGGTTGCGGCCTTTTCCTTTACCGGGAGGTGATGCGGCCTCGCGCGATGGTCGGCGGGTGCTTGCGGGTTTATGCGCGGAAGCCGGACTGGCACTGCCCGACACCGATAAGCAGCTCTGCGCTTATGCGCGGCTGGCAAGGTCATCGACATCATCGCCATTGAGCAGCAGTATGGGGCGCCTGTTTGATGGCGTGGCCGCGTTGTCGGGACTCTGCCAACAATCGCAGTTCGAAGCCCAGGCCGCTATGGCGGTGGAATACGCTGCCATGGCGGCATTTGCTGAGTCGCAAGGCGATGGCGTAATCAATCCCTATGACTTTTCGTTCGATGGGGAGCAGTTGGATTGGCGGCCGACGTTAGCGCAAATGCTTGCCGAAAAAGAGCAGCCCGGCCGCATCGCCGCTCGTTTCCACGCCACCCTGGTGGCGATGGTGTTGGCCGTGGTCGGTCGCTCGCAGATGCATACGGTTGCCCTCTGCGGCGGGTGTTTTCAAAACAAGTTGTTGCTGGAAAGCTGTGAACGGGCATTGGTTGATGCCGGCCACAGGGTCATATTTCCACAGAGAGTTCCCCCTGGAGACGGTGGTCTGGCACTGGGGCAGGCCTGGGTGGCGGCAATGACCCTGGAGAACGTTGGAACACGACAGCAGGAGGGACCATGTGCTTAGCCATACCGGGAGAGATTATCTCACTGGTTAAGACCGGATCCGAACTACCTTGCGCCAAAGTTCGGTTTGGCAGTGTGACGAAGGAGGTTTGCCTGGTTTATACACCCGAAGCCAAGATCGGGGATTATGTGATTGTGCACGTGGGTTTTGCCATTCAAATACTGAATGAAGAGGCGGCTCACGAAACCTTGAAATTGCTGAATGACTATGAAATACCAGAGTGAATTCCGCCAACCGGAGGCCATAAGAAAGGTTTTGGGTCGCATACATGAGCGCTGTTCCAGGCCCTGGACTATTATGGAAGTCTGCGGTGGTCAGACCCACACCATCGCCCGTTATGCCATCGAAACACTCTTGCCCGATGCCATCACCCTGATACATGGGCCGGGTTGTCCAGTCTGTGTCACTCCCCTGGCGATGATTGAACGCGCCAGAATCCTGGCTCTGGAGCCCGGCGTTATATTGTGCACCTTCGGCGATATGATGCGGGTGCCGGGTCAGGGAGGCGACCTGTTTGAGGCCCGTGCCCGGGGTGCCGATGTCAGGATTGTAACCAGCTCACTCGATGCCGTGGCCATAGCCCGACAAAACCCGCAATGTGATGTTGTTTTGTTCGCTGTGGGTTTTGAAACCACGGCGCCGACAACGGCAATGGCGGTGAAGCAGGCCGCCGCCTTATCACTCTCCAATTTTTCGCTGTTGGCGGCCCATGTCCGGGTACCCCCGGCGATGTCCTTGATACTCTCATCGCCCGAAAACCGAGTTGATGCCTTTCTGGCCGCTGGCCATGTGTGTACGGTGGCGGGGGTTGAAGAATATCCCGATATTGCCGAGCGTTTTAGCGTTCCTGTGATTATCACTGGTTTTGAACCGCTGGATATTCTGCTGGGGATTGAAGGGGCGGTAAGGCAACTTGAGTCCGGTGTCGCGAACGTTGAAAACCGCTATGCCCGCAGCGTTTTTGCCGATGGCAATCCGTTAGCCAGGGCCGCCGTCAGCGAGGTGTTCGAAGTCGTCGACCAGCACTGGCGAGGCATCGGTATAGTACCCGCTGGCGGCTTGAAAATCCGCGAGGCCTTCGGCACCTTTGATGCGCAACAGCGATACGACTGTGACCCGGGAGACGTAAGTGAGCCTCGGGCCTGCATGGCTGCCAAGGTGTTACAGGGGCTTGTCAAACCCGCGCAGTGTCCCGAATTCGGCCGCGGTTGCACGCCGGAGCATCCGCTGGGAGCACCGATGGTCTCTACCGAAGGTGCTTGTGCTGCATACTACCGCTACCGCTCTACAGAGATTGTGAGGCTTGCGCATGACTGACGAGATCACCCTGAATTGCCCCATGCCGTTTAACGACTACGAGCGTGTTGTATTGGCTCATGGTGGTGGCGGCCGGATCATGCATCGGTTGATCAACGACTGCTTTGTGGCGGCATTTGATAATCCTTTTTTAGCTGCACAGGGCGATGGCGCCACCTTGAATTTGTCCGGGCCTGTGGCCATGAGCACTGATGCCTTTACCGTCAGTCCCCTGTTTTTCCCCGGCGGCGATATCGGTAGCCTGGCCGTACACGGTACCGCTAACGATCTGGCCATGTGCGCGGCCCGGGCGCGGTATCTCAGTGTTTCGTTTATCCTGGAGGAAGGTTTGCTATTGGCCGACTTGCATCGGTTGGTGGATTCAATGGCAGACGCGGCGAAGGCGGCGGGTATTTTGATTGTCGCCGGTGATACCAAAGTGGTGGAAAAGGGCAGGGGCGACGGTGTTTATATCACTACCAGCGGCATCGGAACCCTGCTCGACGAAGCCGTGGATGCGCCTCCTTCACCGGCCAGGATGCGGCCCGGCAACAGTGTGATTGTGAGTGGCCCGGTGGGTGACCATGGGGCTGCAATCATGGCATTGCGCGAAGGGTTGTTGACTGAGGAGACTCAGCTGGCCAGCGATGCCGGCCCTGTGATTGATCCGGTATCAGCACTTTATCGCCAGGGGATCGATGTGTCCTGCCTGCGCGACCCCACGCGCGGTGGCTTGGCGACCGTGTTATGCGAACTGGCTTGCGCCAGTCATCTTGGGATCTACCTGAAGGAAAGCCTGATACCGGTCCGTGAACCCGTGCGTGATACCTGCGAATTCCTCGGTCTGGACCCAATGTACGTTGCCTGTGAGGGACGATTTGTGGCGGTTGTCGCCGCGAGTGATCAGGCGCGTGCACTGCAGGTGTTGCACCAGCACGGTTGCCCATTGGCGGCGGCCATTGGTGAGGTTCAACAGGCGGATGCCGGCACGGTGGTATTGGAAAACGCCATCGGAAGCCTGCGGGTTGTTGACAGACTATCGGGTGAACAGCTACCCCGCATCTGTTGATGGCCTTGTTGCCGCCTTGCGCTTGTTAATGTGCTTGTGGGCCTCAGAGACAACGATCAATACCAGTGCGATACACAGTAGTGTTGCCCACTGGAGTAGACTGACAGGCTCTACTTGCAGTACGTCCTTTAACCCGGGTGTGTACATGGCGGCAATATGAATACCTTGGGCGGCGAGCATGCCGAACAGCAGTAACGGATTGCCGAAAAACGGTTGTCGGAACACGGACTGGGTTTCGGAGCGGCTGTTGAGCACATGCACATTTTCGAACAGGACCATCAGCAGCAGGGTAATGTTACGGGCGGACTCTTCGCTCATCCCCTGGCTAAGGGACCAGGCAAAGACGATAAAAGCGAGGCACCCCATCACCACAGCATTGACTAAGACCCTTTCCACCATGATGCGATTGAAAATGGTTTCGGAGGGTGCACGGGGCGCTCGTTTCAGCTCATCGCCCTCCTCAGGTTCGAACGCCAGCGCTACATCCTGAATACCGTTGGTCACCAGGTTTAACCAGAGCAACTGAATGGGGAATAGGGGAATGGGAAAACCGAACAGGACACTCAAAATAAACAGGGTAATCTCAGCCGCACCGGTGGAAATGAGCAAAAACACCACTTTGCGAATGTTGTTATAAACAATTCGACCTTGTTTGATGCCTTGTAATATCGAGGCGAAATTGTCGTCAGTAATGATGAGTTCTGCGCTTTCCCGTGCCACGTCGGTACCGCGTTTACCCATGGCAATACCCACATGAGCGTGGCGCAGGGCGGGGGCATCGTTAACCCCATCGCCGGTCACGGCAACAAAGTGACCGGAGTCGATTAGCCGTTGCACAATCGTGAGTTTTTGGGTGGGTTCAACACGGGCGAAAACGCTCGAAGAGGCGACACATTCTGCAAGTTGCTCCTCGCCCTGTGCGGCAGCCTTCTCCACCTGTGTGCCCGTCACGGCCTTGTCATCAGTGTCAGCGATGCGCAGCTCCCGGGCCAGGGCGAGTGCCGTCTGCGGGTGGTCGCCAGTGATCATCGCCACCTTGATGTTAGCGTCGCGGCAACGGGCAATAGCGTCCTTGGCTTCCGGCCTGAGGGGGTCAATCATACCGACCAGCCCCTGAAAGGTGAGATCGTTGATGCAACCGGCAAGCGACGGGGTGCCCTCAGAAACAGCACCGCTTGCCAATGCCAGCACGCGATAACCCTCGCCGGCGAGTTGATCGGCCTGTGTCATAATGGCAGTGGGGTCGATGGATGCTCCCCCGGGCAGCCGCTTGCACATGGCAAGCACCTTCTCCGCACTGCCTTTCACATGTACTCGGAGTTCACCCGCGACGTCGTTGGTACTGGCGCTATACGCGTTTTCCGATTCATAGGGAATGCGGCTGAGCTCGGTATAGGTTTGGCGATAGTTTTGTAAGTCAAAGCCGTATTTTGCGGCCAGCACCTGAAAAGCCAGATCTACGCCATCGCCGCTGGCGTTCCATTGGTTGTCACGAAAAACCAGACTGGCCTCGTTGGCCAGCAAACCCGAGAGAATCAAGGGCTCCAGATCGTCATTTTCACCCGGGGGCAGACCTTCACCGAGGATGTCGCCGTGCATGTCCATGCCTTCGCCACCCACACGGTAGCGTCTGCCGTCGGGTAGCAGGACTACTTTGGCAGTCATTTCGTTAACGGTCAGGGTGCCGGTCTTGTCAGAGGCAATGTAAGTGCAGGAGCCCAGGGATTCCACGGCCACCAGCTTGCGCACGATGACGTTGACTTTGGCCATACGCCGCATACCAATAGCCAGGGCCACGGTGATGGCCGCGGGGAGCCCCTCCGGAATGGCTGAAACCGCAAGCGCGACCCCCAGTAAAAAGACACTGGCCAGGTCCGCGCCCCGGAATAGCGTGATCACAAACAACAACAGGATCACTGCTAATACGCTATAGGATACTCTCAGCGTAAAGCGCTCTATACGTTGCAGCAGCGGTGGCTTGATATGTTCGACGGCGCTTACGTCGGCAGCGATACGACCAATCTGTGATTGCAGCCCGGTGGCGATGACCTCGCCCCTGGCCCGGCCGTGAGTGACGATAGTGCCGGCAAAGGCCTGATCGCTGCGGTCGGCCAGAGGCGCATCTGCGGGTATGGGGGTGTCGACTTGCTTTATTGCCGCGTTTGACTCGCCGGTGAGCACGGATTCGTTGATCAACAGATCCTGCACACTGGACAGAGCCAAGTCTGCCGGAACCTTGTCACCGGAGACCAGCAGTACCATATCCCCTGGCACCAGCTCGGTCGCGTTCACCGTTTGCGTCTCGCCGTCGCGAATCACAGCGGCAAACTGCGGAACCATTTGCTTAAGGGCAGTGGCGGCACGTTGAGCAGAGTATTCCTGTATGGTTCCGATCGTTGCATTCAGTACCAGTACCGCGAGGATAAACACCCCATTGACGGTATGATCAAGGCCGAATGACACCAGGGCCGCAGCCAGCAGCATGTAGATAAAGGGGCTGTTGAACTGAGACACAAAAATACGCGCTGGGTTGTCGCCGCGTTTCTCCGGCAACTGGTTAGGACCGAACTCCTGCAGTCGCTCTTTGGCTTCGGCAGAGGACAGGCCTTGTGCAGCTGTTTGTTCCATCGCCAGATATTCCTTTACTGTGTTGTATCAACGTTTTCAAAGAATCATAGATTTACGAGAGGCTATAAAGCTTATGTTATTTCTCCCATCTACGTGACGATCACTTACTGATTTAGGCGCAGGGAAATATCACTTAAGACCTTGAGAATTACCTCTGCCTGGCGATTCACCCCAAGCTTGTTCATCACTTGCTTGGAATACCATTGGGCAGTAGCCTTCGTCAGTGATAGCTCTTCAGCTATACGTGTTATCGTTTTTCCGTGCAACATTAGTAATGTGAACTGCGCCTCCATGGGTGTGAGTGCCCAGCGTTGTTCAATGTACTCCTGACTACCAAGCACTCTGTCATCGGGGTTGGATACAAATAGAATTGTTGATATTTCCTGAATCCCAAACCAACCGGATCTTCGGCATGGAATAATCGTTATCATTAGAGGGGGTTTTCCTACCCTTGGAATGGAAATGAAATCTTTTCTATCCTGTTCGATCCTACTGAGCAGCTTCGAATTCACTTCTTTAAACTGACCTGGGTTCAGTACAGCCCCTTCATCCTTAGAAAAGATTTCCGTTGTATCTCTGAGTTTCTTCGCGTAAACATTTTGGTAAATTACCTTCAGCCTTTTATTAACAGCCCAGACACCAAGATTGAGGGATTCATAGGCGGCCTCTGATGCGGTGTTAACAACGGACAGATGTTGAATTCGCTGATTAATGTCCACGGCGCGCATGATGTGTTTGGACAGTATTTTCAGTTCCTGGATCTCATTCGTCGTGTAATACCCTGCTTGTGCGGGTCGATTCACGGTGAAGTTCAGTTTGTCTCCACTGTGATCAACGATGGTGCCGCCCATTGTGTGGCGAAAATCCTGCTTTCCGTACCACTCGTTGTATATTTCCGTTCCTGTGAATGCATCCCTTGTACCATGCAGACGCTCCAAAGAGTGGTCGGTTAGAATCCTTCCAGGTCGCATCAAACCCGGCACGATGAGCCAGGGGTTTTGGGCCGCGTAGTATTGATCGTACGATTCCCAATACGAATCATCCATACCGATAATTTGGGTGAATAAGAGCTCGTGACGATCAGACTGGGTGAAGAAACCGGTGGATATCGCCTTATATCGTTGATTGAACAATTCCAATACCTGATTCCAATTTTCAGGGGCCAGCGCCGCGTCGTAGATACGGTTTATCAGCTCATGCATCGATTCCATGACAGATGATATTCCTGAAGGCTTGGTGGTCATTCATTCAATGGCTGATTTCATTTATAGCTTCTCCTTCATCCCCCTGTCCAGCTTTGTGGAAGGCTTCGGCCAAACCTCCACCTACTAAATGGTAGGTTCGCAAGAATACCAGTGCTGCTAATTTGACGTCTGTATACACCGGCGAAGTTTTAAGGCACCTTTATTCTACAGTCTCAGGCGTGCTAATTCCCGCAGGCTACGGGGTGGAATTGTGTGGTCAGAATGGCAGGGCTTGGGGCATGAATACCAGGGTCTTACCTCTCTGCCCATGCAGCCGCTCCTTCTGGGAAATCACCGGTTTTATCGAAAGTGCGCACGTCAATTATTTTTACAGATTGACAATTAGAGCTCCAAAGTTAGTTGGTACATACGTCCAAGCTGCCGGCAGTTAAAGGTTTAATCTCCTGGCGCGCTTTTTGCTGTACGGAATCAATGTTTCTGTCGCCGGCAATCCAGTTGGAGGGATTCCCACTCGGCGAACCCCTGAGATTACTCCAACGTTGTTTAACCAAGGATCCCCAGGGGCCAGGCCCCTGAGTCTGAAAGGAGCGATTTTGTGTCCAGACTAACCACCGATACTCCATCATCACCCGATATCACCGATGATTTCCTCAATGCCCATCCGCTCGAAATCAATAATACCTATTTCGGCTATTCACATTATTCCGGCGATATCGACATGTACCAGATTGACCTGGTGGCCGGTGAGACCTACAGCTTTACCGGTTTTGGTGCCACCGGGGAGTTTGACGACGGTTTGTCCCTGGAGCTGTTTGGGCCGGATCAGGGATGGATTGACTGGGGCTTTCAATTCGGGGGGTTCTCCGCCTCTGGTTTGCAGTTTGAGGCGCCGGAAACAGGCTCCTATTACCTTCAAACCAGCGACTTTTCCGGGTTTCCCGGCCACTATCGTTTGGGTGTCCACGAAATTGCCAGCGCCGATATCCCCGATGTCGGCGATACCGTAGCACAGGCGGCTCCACTCCTGGCGGGTGAACGTGCCGACGGCGAGGTGTCGAATGCCCCGGATGTCGATGTGTATCAATTCGATGTACAGGCGGGCTTGACGTATACCCTGGAGCTCCAAGGGGCTGAACTGGGTGTTGGCAATGACTGGTCCTGGCAGCTGGAGTTGCTCGACGCAGACGGTAATCTTATTCGCACCGTTTATCCCTGGGATGAGTCGTACCAAAAAGCTCTGGAGTTAACCCCAGAGGTGGATCAAACGCTCTATGCCCGCGTGTCCACAAACTGGTCGTCAAGCCAGACCTATCGCTTGCTGTTTGATCAGATGGGCCATGTTTCGGAATCCGATCTGACGGTAATTTCGTTACCCGATCCCATCATCGAACCGCTTATCATCGATAACAACACCGCCGTTACTTTACCGCATGTTTCTGGCGCTACAGACGTCCTGTTGATGGAAGTGGTGGCTGGTGAACTCTATAACCTGGACATCTTTGCAGACAATACACAGTTTTTGCCGCTGCCGGGAATGGATGCCGACGTGGTTTTTGTAGCAACCGATCTGAGCGCTGCAGAATTTGATATTGATCTGCTCCACGATTTCACCTACATGGATGACGGCACTGTCACTGAAGAGCCGCTTAGCTTGAATTCGCTCACGTTGGATACGAGCGACCAACTTGGTGTGCGCCAGGGTATTAACGATTTTCTGCCATACCGTAATGGCTTGATTCTCGTGGAGCTCAATTCTTTTTCATCCGGATACTATCGGGTTGAGTTTGATGGCCCTGGCGGCGGAGATGGGAGCTCCGGAGGGGGCGACGATGGTCCGCTGGATGACGGCCAAGAGAAGGGCGGTGTCGAAAACCCCCTGCAACCGCCACTGGAAGGCAATGTTGACGTTATCCCCGACTACAATACCCCCGTAACCCTGGAGCCGGGACGCGGTTACTATGCGGCGATCAATCATATTGGCGATCACGATGAGTTTCGTCTGAACGCCGAGGCTGGAGAGTTCTACGTCGTTACCACGATAGGTGTGGGTGGCAATCCCCTTTTGCCACCCGGCATGGGCACGGTGATCTATGGTGACTATGAAACCAATCGGGTGGATTACAGCAACTACACCGGCAGCCGAGCGGTTGAGCAGTATCTGGTGTCGGATACGGAAGACAAAGAGCTCTTCTTTTATGTCGACGCGGGCTCCAGGTACAACCCCATAACAGGTTTCTTCGAACCAATAGAAACTACCGGTGGTTACCGCATATCCGTATTGCAAGCCCAACAGATAGAAACCAATACTGATACCCTCGGCAACGATATCGATAACGCCACTGTTCTGGACATTGGTCAGGCAGTTGTCGCCGGATTGCAATCGGAGGAAGATAAAGACTTTTTCCGCATCCAGGCCGACCCGGGCAGTTTTGTCTACGTTACCGTTTCCTCTATTGGTGATAATCCTCTCGACGGCTTTATGATGACGTCCTGGCTTCATGATCCCGACGCCACCGGTTCCAACAGCGAGTTGTGGATTCGCGGGCAAGGCCCGGGGGGCGTAGGTGACACCAGCTACATCGTGCCGGTGTTGCAAGAGCGGGAGCTGATTATCGAAGTGGAGTCGAACTCGGGTGGCAGTGGCGACTATCTGTTCTCCGTGGTGCAGGTGTTCGACAGCGTCGCCGGTGATGTGAGTACTGAAACCACACTCGCACTGGATACCCCCCAAATCGGCGTGCTTGAATCCGGACAGGATCAGGACTGGTACAAGGTTTCTTGGCAGCAGGGGCAGAGCTACACCCTGCAGCTGGACGGCCGTCTTGTATACGGCAGCTCGCTGGACCTGGCGATTTATGATCAGGACGGCAACGAACTGCAACGCTTTTTGTACGATGACGTGATCAACGATGGGGGCGATCTGGTCGCCAATTTTGTGGCCACCTATACCGGTGATTTCTTTGTTGGCGTTGCCGATCTTGACATCCCGGCCGTGGCCGATATGGATTGGCAATCAGTGCATCGATTTGGTGGATTCGAATTCGAACTCGCCGTCTCAGAAACCGATCCCAACGAAGGTGCTCAGCAGCTGTCCGTAGTGTCCGGGTTTGCCATTGATGAGGGCGAAACGGGCACTTTCCAGCTAAGCCGCAGCGGCGATCTCGACAATCTTCTGACGATTACCTACGTGCTGGAGGGTGTAGGCAGTAACGCCGCTGACAGTGCGGATATCAGCGGTCTGTTGCCCCGAACCGGAGAATTGCAAATGTTGCCGGGTGAGACCGGTGCAAGCCTCTCGGTGGAGGCGTTGGTGGATGCCGACACGGCAGAGTTGTCCGAGTCCTTGCAGCTGCGTATCACGGACACACAAAGCTCTGACCAAAGTGTGGTGGACATTCTTGCCGCTTCCGCCGTCGGCACCATCGCGGGCAGCGAACATCTGGTGTCAGCCGGCGCCAACCAATCGGTCGACGAGGGCAATGGTGGCACAACCCCGGTGCAGTTTACCCTGACCCGTGACGGCAGTCTTGAAGGTACCCTGAATGTCGATTACCAGATCTTGGGTACTGGCAGCGACCCGACCAACAGCGACGACTTTGCCCCAGGCAGTGTTTTCTCGGGCCAAGTCAGTTTTACCGACGGACAGTCACAAGCAACGGTTGCCGTGGATGTACAGGGTGATTACCTGCTGGAAGAAAACGAAACCTTTGAACTGCAGATATTGGCCGCCAGCGTGGAAGACGGCAGCGCGGTGAGCATCGGTAATCCCAGTGCCTCCGTCACGCTGGTAAACGATGACGACGCACCTCAAATTCAGATATTAAATGCGCAAACCACGGACGAAGGCGGCCCGGGTGATCATCGTCAGTTGGTGTTCAACCTGACCCGCTCGGGCGGCACTCAAGATCGGATCGAGGTGGACTACCGCATAGAAGGCGTTAGCGCCACTGCCGACGACATTGATGGGGCACTGCCGCAGTCGGGTACGCTGATTTTCGAAAGCGGACAAACGGAGCAACAAATCACACTCGGTATTATCGGCGACTATACCTTTGAAGACAATGAACAAGTCCGAGTGGTGCTGGAGCAAGCCACCTCCGACCTTGGTAACACCGTTGAGATTCTGAACCAGGGCACCGCATTGGGCACCATCCTCAATGACGACGAACAAGCCATGGTGACGGTGGAAGCCGTGGGCACTCATGTTAATGAAGGCGGTGGTCGCGGGGTAAGCAGTTCAGGACGCTATTGGTTCGAAAATCACGACGAACCCGGCGAAATGACCTATGTGATTCGGCGCGAGGGAGACGTTAATCAAGCCCTCACCGTCGATTATTCTCTGTGGGAGAACGGTACCACACCAGCCGAGCATTGGTGGCTCGGATACGAGCGGCTGTTCCGGTTTTCAAGATACGAGCTTGAATACGCCAGTCAATTTACCGTGGAGGACACCGCCAACGCCTTCGCCGAAAACCCCTTTGGCGACATCGGCAGCGACCTGCAACTGGTGACTCTGGACCATCGTTTCGAGCAGGACGAACCGCTGTTGCTAAGCCAACTGGCAGGCATCGACCCGGTCTTTGGCGGTGATCTGGAGTACACCCTGGCCAGTTTCGATCTCAGCCCGGACCCCGTTGCATTCGATAAAGTGCTATCTGGAGAGGCCGTTTTTGATCTTTCCGGTGCACTGAAGTGGAAGCTGGATCAATTCAGTCTGGGCGAGTACGAGGTCGACAGCAGCCTGCGCTCGCAATTGCTGCTGCCCAATTACGTGCAGGCGGGTGACGAGCTGACCATCATGCTGCGTGACAACGGCATACAACACCATACCGAAGGTCAGTCGTTACAATTTGGCGGCACCGGTTTGTACTTTGATTTGGACAGTACCGGTATTGGTTTGCAGAACTTGAGCCTGGATCTGCCATTGCTCGATCCGATTGATCTGCCGATTACCCCCATTACTTTTGATCTCGACGATATTCCAATTTTGGAAGTCAACGCACTGAATGGTTTTTCGCGGGAATTGTTTGAAGGGCTTGACCTGGAATTCTCTATTCCCAGCGGCGATACGCAGAGCCGCAGCTTTTCCAACCATGCGCTGTCAGAGGTCACCAATGAAATTCGCAGCTCTTTGGTGAGTTTGAATTTGAACCTGTTGGAGTTTGCCTCTGAGTTAAGTTATCAGTTCGAACCCCTCGACTGGTTCCAGGAGGAATATGAGCTGCCCAGCTTCTCTCTATTTGGTGCGGAGTTTGGTGCGGAGCTGGATTTCAATCTGTTGCAGCTGCTTGCCTCGGCGGGCCTGGATTTGATTCAGGCGGTCACCTTAAACCCTACACTTCATACAACGCTGACGATTGCCGGTCAGGTCTTCGATCTGGATGAGGGCACAACCATTACACTGGATGTACCCGAGTCAAGCTTTGGTGATTTGCAAGGCAGCCTCTCCTATGAACTCGGGATGACCATGGACATCAGCTACCGCCTGCAGCCGAAGATGTCCGGGACGATCAAGGCCCTTGGCGGCGGTCTCTCCTTCAGCTATGAACTGCCCGGCGGCGAAACACCAGAGGACGCGGAGGAGGGCGATCCGGAAGACGTACTGAGCCTGGGCGGCTCGGTGGGGCCCTTTATCGACAAGACATTGTCGGTGGATATTACCGATGGCCTGGAGGTGTTCTCGCGGGAAGGTATTATTCTTGATGATTTGTTTGATACCTATATCTACGACTTTATGGTCCCCGTGCGCCAAAACCCGGAGCTTGACGGCGCCGCACTGTCGGGCAGCGTCACCTTTGCCCCCGGCGAGACGGAAAAAATCCTCAGATTCCCCGTCGACGCGGACAGAATTCCGGAGGCCGATCAGACCATTTCCTTCCACATTGATAATGCGATTCTGGCCGATGGCTCCTCCGCCGTTATTCTGGAATCCTTTGCGGATCAGATTCTGCGAGACGATGATGACCGTGTGTCCTTCTCTACTCGGTTCTTGCGTTGGGGCGGCGGCGACCCGCATCTGGTTTCCTTGGACGGATTGGCTTACGACTTCCACGCGGTGGGCGAATTTGTGCTGTTGGAGTCGGTGTTAGGCGCGCCGATCAGCGTACAGATTCGCACCGAGCCGGTACCGGGCAGCGATGTTGCTTCATTGATCAGCGCGATCGCCACCGACATGGATGGCCATCGGATTGTATTCGACGCGAAACACGCCTCGCCGCTGACAGTTGATGGCGTCTCGCTGAATATACCCTTAGCTCCGGGTTACCAAGACCTCGGCGCCGGACGCATCTATTTTGACGGTAACCTGTATACCCTGGAGTATGGCAGTGGCGACAGTCTGACAATTGATGTTGAAAACGGCTTTATCAACTACGGCTTCCTTCCTGCAGACGATCGTGAAGCGGGCAGCTTCCATGGATTGTTGGGCAACTTCGACGAAAACCTTGATAACGAATTTGCGTTGGCCGATGGCACCCAGCTGGGGGCAAAACTGAGCCCGGAACAACTCTACGGTATCTACGCCGACAGCTGGAGGGTGACTGAGCTAAACACCTTGTTCAACTACGCGGAGGGTGAAACCACTGACAGCTTCACCGATACGTCATTCCCGGCTAGATATCTCGACACCGATGCACTGCCTGACGAAGTTTTGGCCGCCGCTGAAAATGCTGTAGATGCGCTGGGAATCCTAGACCCCACTGCCAGGAAAAATGCTATTTACGATTACCTGGTCACGGGCCGTATTGATTTTGTCGAAGCCGCGCTGGAGATACCCATTACCGCGCTGGACGACATAGACATTGCCAGTGAAGAGAACGATACCCTGGTTTATTTGGGCATTGTGTCACCGACCCCCATGCTTGAAGAGGGTGACGAAGGAACCCTCGATCTGGTGTACCGCGTTTATCGTACTGGCGACGCGAGCGGGGAACAAACCTTTGATGTCTCCCTGTCAGGCGATCTGCTGGCGGAAGACTTTATCACTCCGCCGCCGTCGCAAATTACCCTGGCGGATGGCGAAGACACCACAACCATTACCCTGCAGCTGGAGGCCGACACCGAAGTCGACCCGGACCGCAGCGTTACCCTGTCGATTTCCCCGGTGGTGGCGCCGGAAGGCGCATTAATTACCTCAGCAACCGCCACCGTCGAAGTTCTCGATGACGATGGCGTCCCCTTGCCACAACTGACAATCAGTGCACCTGTCGTGGAGATTCCGGAAGGTACCGGAGGCACCACACAGGTACAGCTGGACTTGCAGCTAGACGCCGCCAGTGATGCGCCTGTCACACTGATGCTGGCGATTCAGTCTCCTGCGGACGCAGCCGCCACTGATGCGGAAGATTTTTCTTCTCAACAGCCGCTATTGCTGGAGCTCAATATCCCGGCCCATGCCGACCGGCAAAGTGTCTTTATTGAACTGCTGGCAGACAGTTTTCTGGAAGCGGACGAAGTGTTCGATGTTCGGGTGGTGGACATAGAGGGCGCGGAGTACGACGGCATTCCCATTCGGATTCGGGTGCTCAATGATGACAACAATGCCGCCCCGCAATTTGTCGACGTGGCTCTCCCTTCCGTGCAGGAAAACAGCAGCGCCTTGCAAATCGATTTATTGCAGAACGCCACAGACCCTGAAGGCGGGCCGCTGTCTGTTACCGAAACATTGGTGCTGGATCAGCATAACAATCCGGTCGCCTACAGTTTGGAAGACAGCTTGTTGAGGCTTGATCCTGCGCAATTCGCTGAACAGCTGGCCGCTGGCGAGCAAGCGCAAATTATCATTACCACCACCGTGTCTGACGCCGATGGCGCCAGCCTGCCGCGTCAGTTTACGTTGGTGGTTGAGGGCGTAAATGGCCCCTTCACCTTTTACGAAGACCAGGATGAAGACGGCTACGGTGACTCCGCCGCCCCCATTTCCGCTTACGAGATTCAACCGGGATGGACGGTGTTTGGCAACGACTGGGACGACTCTGACAACAGCATCTACCCCGGCGCCGAAGAGGTCAACGACGGCAAGGATAACGATCAGGATGGTGAAGTTGACGAAGAGGAAGGCTCTGCGGAACCCAACGTAATCGAAGGCGGAACGAACAGTGATTACTTAGTCGGTACCGACGATGATGATCGTCTCCTAAGCGGTGGAGGCGGTTTCGATTTCTTCACTGGTGGTGGCGGTAACGATGTCTTTGTCTTCTCAGCGCTCGGCGGCGATGGTCGAGAGATGGGTACAATCATCGACTATACGCCGGGCGAAGACCAGATTGAGCTGCCGCATCAAGACATTTCGTTTGCATTTGCTGTGGGTACTGATCTGCATATTTACCTGGATGGCGGAGACTATGACACGCTGATCGTTAGTGGCGTTAGCTCATTGGAAGTTATCGACTTTGTTTAATAGCAACGCTTTCTCAATTGAGAATTCAAGTAAGAAGAAAGGAAATACATAATGAAAAATATACTCTTTACCTCCCTGATACTCTTGTTGTCAGCAGTAGCAACCCAGGGTGCCCGTGCCGGGCTGATCGATATGACAACGCCGGTGCCGGGTGGAGCCGCCTTTTCCAGCGACGTGATGATGGCATTTAGCAGCAGCGACATTACTTTCGGGGGCTTAGGACCTTTCGGTATTGCTGAGATACCTCCTGCCACACCATTTGGTGGGATTCTCACATCGGGCCTCTTGGGGGTGACCGGTTCTGAAATTACCGCAGGTGCTATTGGTCTGTTTGCAACGGTTCCCCCTCTGCCTAACCCGTTCCTGGAGGCCACATTCTTGGATTTTGAAGTGGGTGACGGATTTCTGAGAGCATTGATGAGCGTATCTGGTGGCAGTGCCGCTACCGACTACGGTTCCCATGTGTTGCTGAGCTTTGCAGGCATTGGGATTAATCAGGCATTGCTTGATAATCTGTCAACACAGAACTCGGTGGTCGACATCAACGCTCAACTCCGACTCAGCAGCGTGACTGTCAGTGCAGGCAACGTCCCGGCCCCTGGTATACTGTACCTGATGTTGATTGGGCTGATGGGCTGGAATCTCGCACATCGATTTGCACGAAAAAATCAGGAATAGATATCGATATCCAGGGGAAAACTATGGTTGCTTATTCAAGAGCATTGCTCATCGTTATGCTTGTATTCAGTAGTGGTTTGACATTAGCGAATTCAGCGTCAAATTCACTGCTCAATGCTCAGGGACAGATGAATCTTAACGCCGCATCCGCGCTCAGCCAGCAAGTACTGGCGGCCTGTCAACAGACTTTTCAAGGTCAGCAGGCACAGAGGTGCCGACACGCCTGTGGGATGATCTACAAAACATCAGCAAATCTCAACGCAACCATCAATCGCCCCAACGTCAATCGGCAAACTGTCGTAGCGTCCGCTCGCACTTATCTGCAGTCTGTTAAGAGTTGCGCTCAAGGCTGGGGACCCCGAGGTCCTGCAGCCCTGGGCGAGTTTGTCAAACTGGCGCAGCAACTCAATCAAGGGAAATTGCCGCAGCCCAGTGCCCGACAACAGGTGGCTCGCAATCCACAACTGCCTTATTTTGGCACTCAGCGACCGCAACCGGCCCGATCGCCCTCGAATCGAAGCGCCAATGTGCCGACAGTAGCCACTGATCAGTACCTGGCAGAGTTGAAAAAGGCCAGCTCTCAGGTCGGCAATCTGGCCAGATTTTGCAGTTCGGACAGACACTTTGGCAGAGGCTGCCAAACAAATTGCAATAGGGTCAAAGAGCTGACAGGAAAACTGATTGCGGCAGCACAGGTTAATGAGGCGGAGAAAACCATAAAAACATTGGCAACCGGTCTCAAAAACAGTGCTAGAGGTTGCAGCATTCCACAACGGAGCGCGGCTCTGAACGTGATCACCCAGGTCGCCGAGGGCATAGAAAAGAATCCCGGGTTTCATAACCTCCAACTGGCGAAGCAACATCAGGTTCCCTATGAAGAAAATCTGGAACTGGCGCCGTTGGGTTATGTGGCGAAGAATGTAGATTTAACCATGTTGGCCAACATCGCCGACTCTTATACCTACCGTTGCCAAGGCAACGCTCAGCAGCGATCACAATGCAAAAGCCAGTGTAAAAAGCTGGCAAACCAGGCGAAATCGTTCAACAAAACCTTGAACAATCTCTCTGGGGTCAACTTTGATGCTGTTGAGCGGCAGGCCGATGGATTGGTTGCCGCCATTATTGATTGCAATGATTTTCATTATAAGAACAAAGGCAGCCGTAGTGATAAATCTCTGGTTAACCAGCTTAGAGACGGTATTAAGGAAGAGATTTGGCCAAAGCGCTATGCACACTATTCTCGAAATAATCGTCCTGCTTCCACTGTCGATGCTTACGTCTTTAAGCGGCCCAAAGATCCCGATCATTTGGCATTTGCAAAATCTCACTCAATGGACTCTATTGCGCCCGTAAAGCGCTACACTAAGCGTACTTTTGATTACGGCGAGGTCGCCAATGCGTATCAACATGTGGCGGAGAACTTCTGTAATGGCGACAGTGCCTGCGAGTTTCGCTGCAAGTACAACCCCGAAATTCGGGACAATCTGATATCTGCATTTTCCAAAGATGCAAACCGACACACCGCCGCGAAGTCGATCAGAGGATGGCAGTGCGGAGGGACGATTAAAGGCATGGCCAACTATGAATCCGATAGTAAGGCTATGCTCATCGTTGAGTTTCAGGATAATCTGGACCATCAGCTATGGCCACAGGATGTTTCGCCCTATACGGACGAAATCCGTAAATACTGTGAGCCTTCAGCAAAGGGTAAAAACCCGTTTTATGGCTTCCCAGCATGCGAATACGCCAGCGCTATCTATTACGGTGACTTTGAAACCGCTATCGCCATTGACCATCGGTCTGCCCAACCCATGGCGGATTTATTCAACAAGATGGCGCAGGCAACTTACCGTTTTAGCAATGGCCAAGTTAACCCTGTTGCGCACTTGATCAATGGCGACATGTCTTCACTTGGCGAGTCCCGGGTCAGTCGTTTGATGAGAGATAATTGGTCACTGGTATCGATGATGTTTGAATTCTACTTGCTGAGCTACCAAACCAGCTATCCGCAATGTATCAGCCCTCAAGCCAGCACATACACCCTGACTCGCCAGAAAACTACCTATTACAAGAATCGCTATGGTTTTGTCATTGACCGCAAACAGCATGATCCGGTGAGTTATCACTATAAGGTAAATCCAAAGTTCTTGCCGGTGGCCAGAACCCTGTCTTTCGACGCGGAGAAAATGTTTATAGCGACCACAGCCGATTTGGTCTCCAGAAGCCAGCAGCTAAATCGCTATGATGCTTACTACTCTGGCGAAGGCACAGAAAACGCCAGCCACAGCATTGACGCCGCCGTTAAGTTTATGAGTAAGGTCACAGACAGTTTTGAGTGTAACTCAGGCGTCACTCGCAAACTGGAAGATCGCATGTTGGAGTATTTTCATTTCAAAGGGAAGTATGCAAAGAGGATTCAGGCGATCTGAGTATCGGTACGGAAGTCGGAACCCAACTGGAACTTGTACTCGACGCTGGGTCATTATGGAATGCGGGATGTAGTTTTTCGATGAATAGCGGCAGGCAAAGGGTAGATTCCAGATGGCCGACAATTACCCATTAGATGAGAGCGCCTGCTGGTCAAAGCGCGAGTCGAAAAAACACATCCCTGTGACTGGAAAGCAGCGACTGTCCCTGGTCAAATCCTCTAAACTAATTCCCTTTGGGTTTCCGCCAGTTCCTCCAAAAGAGCCGGCGGTTCAAACTCCTCTCCATATCGCTCCGCCAGATACCGACAGCGATCCAATAGCTCTCGCGATCCGTAGCTGTTCACAAATTGAAATACGCCTCCGGTGTGTGCAGGAAAGCCAATCCCCATAATTGAGCCGATGTTGCCATCGCCCGCGCTCTTAATCACTCCCTCCTGCATTGCACGCAGGGCTTCCAGTACCTGAGAGAACATCAGTCGATCTTTAATATCCTCAAATGGAATGTCCGTATACCCCTGCGGTGCAAAGTGTTCCTTCAGTCCACCCCAAAGAGTCTTGCTACCGTCTTCATGGTACTCATAGTAACCACCACCATAGGCCTTACCCTGGCGGTCAAATTCCTCAACCATACGCCGCACTGCAATGTTGGCCGGTTTTTCCACGTAAGTTTCACCTCGGGCTTCCAGGTCGAGGCGGTTCTGCTTGCCGTTTTTATAGGCGGTGGCCTGGCTGATTTCGTCGACGATGGCCAGGGGCCCAACCGGCGATCCGTTGAAGTGGGCCGCGTTCTCGATCAGTATCGGGTTTATGCCCTCAACCAGAAGAGCAGCTCCCTGCAGAATCGTGGCGCCGATCACGCGGGTGGTAAAGAACCCAGGAGCGTCTTGGACGACAATGGGGGTCTTCTGTAACTGCATCGCCAGATCGAAAGCTTTCGCCAGTGCTTCTTGCGAAGTTTTTTGGCCGCAGATGATCTCCACCAATGGCATTTTTTCTGCCGGTGAAAAAAAGTGCATGCCGATAAAATTATGTGGTCGGTTACAGGCGTCGGCCAAATCGGTAATCGGCAAAGCGGAGGTGTTGGAAGCAAATACGGTATCCTGTTGCAATTGGGCTTCTACACCTGCGGTTACCTCAGCCTTGACCCTTCGGTCTTCAAACACCGCCTCTATCACAAAATCACAGGTGGATAACGCGCCATAGTCAGCAGCGGGGTGGATGCGGGCAACCAACTCGCTGGCTCTTGTCGCATCCATGCGCTTGTCTTTTTCGCAGCAGCGTTTAGCGTATTCCAATCCCCTGGTGGCGACTTCCTGATTCCGGTCAAGCAGCGTCACCTCGATGCCTTGCCGTGCTGCACAAAAGGCCAGGGCCGCGCCCATCTGGCCGGCTCCCAGAATGCCCAGATGGGATACCGTTGAGGGTGCTGGCTCAGACGGTCGGCTGGCGCCCTTTTTCAAGTCATTCATTTGGACAAAAAAGGTTCGCATCAGGTTACGAGCGGTCTGGTCGAGCAGCAGCTTGATAAAGTACCTGGCTTCAATGCGTTGCGCGCTGGCAAAATCCACACGCGAGGTATCGCTGATGGCCGCAGTAATCACCTGTTGCGCGGGCATCAGTCCGCGGGTTTTGTTCTTTACCCGCAGGGGGGCAAAGTTCAACATCTGTTGGATGGACTTGCTGCTATGGCTGCCACCGGGAAGGTCAAACCCTTTCTTGTCCCAGGGTTGGGTGGCGTCGGGGTTTTCGCGAATCCAGCGCTTAGCCGCTCGGTGCATGTCTTCCTCACTGTCTACAACAGCATCCAACAGCCCAAGCTCCAGCGCTTTTTCAGCCCGGTACTGACGACCCTGCGAAATCACCTCCATCGCTTTTTGGATGCCCAGCAGACGCGTGGTTCGTACCAATCCATCGGCACCGGGGATCAGCCCCAGCTGAGCCTCCGGCAGGCCGATAACGGTCGAGCGCAGCGCAATACGATGGTGGCAGGCGAGGGCGATTTCAAAACCACCGCCCAGCGCTGGGCCATTAATGCCTACGGCGACAGGTACCCCCAATGTTTCCAAGATCCGCAGCGGCGCCTTGGCGAGCATCACATTGTTAAACATCTCTTCCTTTTCGGTGGTGTCCATTTTCAGGTCCATGGACAGCATGCGATTAATGTCGCCACCGGCAAAAAACTGGCCGGGTTTGCCACTGCGAACATAAATACCGGTAATCGTCTCTTTGCTCTGCTGCAATTGGGCAACAGCAGCCCTCATGGCTTGGGTATAATCTTCACCCATAATGTTTACCGATTTTCCCGGTTGGTCGAAGATCAGCTCGACGATGCCGTCGGCATCTTTCTGCAGTTGAATATATCCCATGGTGTGTACCCCTGTTAAACCCGCTCTATGATCGTTGCAATACCAATACCACCGCCGGCACAGAGCGTGACCATGCCCCGACGGAGCTGGCGCCGTTCCAATTCGTCAATCAGGCTCCCCACTAACATGGCGCCGGTAGCACCGATGGGGTGGCCCATGGCAATGGCGCCACCATTGACGTTGATCTTGTCCATGGGAAGTTCCAGTTCTTTGGCAAAAAGCAAAACCACCGAGGCAAAGGCTTCGTTCACTTCAAAAAGATCGATATCTTCGATGTTGAGGTCTGCCTGGGCCAGGGCTTTACGGGCGGCAGGGGCCGGTCCGCACAGCATAATGGTCGGTTCTGTACCCACCAAAGCGGTGGCAACGATGCGGGCACGGGGTTCGATGCTCAGTTGCTTGCCGGCCTGCTGGTTTCCGAGCAGGACTAACGCTGCCCCGTCAGCGATGCCAGAGGAGGTGCCCTGGGTATGGTGATGTCGCAATGAAGCAATCTGTGGGTATTTAAATTTGATTAACTCGTCGTAGCCCAGAGCGCCGTAGGATTCAAACACTGGCGACAAGTCTGCCAAACCCTCTGCCGTCGTTTGGGGGCGGATGGTTTCGTCCCGATTCAGAATGGTTACACCATTCATATCGACCACAGGTACCAGGGAGCGAAAGTGACCATTGGTCTGTGCCTGTGTTGCACGAGCTTGAGAGAGAACGCCGTAGGTGTCGAGCTGCTCGCGGTCAAAGTCATTCAGATTGGCGATTAGATCAGCGGCGACCCCCTGGGGAACAAAGTCGCTTTGCCAGGCTACCCAGGGATCACTCACGGCACCGCCGCTGGCCCCGATGCCCAGTCGCGACATTGACTCCACGCCACCGGCGCAATTGAGCGATTCTATACCTGCCGCGATTTTGGCAAAGGCAAGATTGACGGCATCTAAACCGCCGGCACAAAAGCGATGCAGTTGCGCACCGGTGGTGGCATCAGACCAATCGGCGTAGGTGATGGCCGCTTTGGCAAGGTTCTGGCCTTGTTCGTCCACCGGTTCTCCGGTTGCCAGAATCAAATCCTCTACCAGTGAAGTATCCAACGAGTTGCGAAGGCGAAGCGCATTCAGTTGATTGACCACGAGATCAATCGGTTTGACTTCATGCAATCCGCCTCCGGGTTTGCCTTTCCCTCTCGGGGTTCGAATTGCGTCGTATATAAAAACGTCTTGTGTCATAACAAATTCTCAATAAAAACCCCACACAGCTTATCGACTCGCACAGTGACAACAATGTCAAAAACCGTCGACTACCAATGGCATTTGAGGAGGCAATCGGTATCCATACCGGCCATCAAAGAGTGATGGGCGGCGATTCCCCATTTGTCGGTATAGAAACCGCTTACACTGGAGTAACATTGGATTAAGTCGATCCAGGGGAACACGACATGACACTAACGGCTGTGAAGGAACCTGCGGGTATCTGGGACCTGCTTTGCCAAATAGAAGGGCGCTCACCCACGGCCGCAGCCATGCGCGAATCCGGTGGTCGGCATCACAATTTTCGGCAATTGATTGAATCTGTGTCTGGCTGTGCCGCCGGGTTACATCGCCTGGGTATTAAACAGGGCACCCCCGTGGTATGGCGTTTACCTGAAGGCACCGATGCGATGATCCTGGCCATTGCGCTGGACTCACTCGGCGCCGAACAAACACCAGTGCTGCCGACAATGGACCGCCATCGTTTCTATCAAATTTGTGAGAGCCGTCGCCCCAGTGTCGTCATTATGCCGGGCCAATGGGACGGAGAAGACAGCGGTGCCATCGCTGACGCCATTCACCAGCTCCTGCGTGACGCCTGGGTGCTTTACATTGACAAGGGAGACTTACCGCAAGCAGATGTAACGGCCCTGAGCGTAGAACATTCCCCCGGTTACAGCCCGATATGGTGGTTTGATCACCTGTCCAAGGCACAGTCACTGGCACCACAGCGTATAGAGAGCCGGGAGTTGATTCTTTGCGCAAAAGGGGTGGCTCAATCAATAGAGGATAGACTGATCACTCCATCCGTACCGGTAACCTTGAGTCTGGGGCATCCGCTGGGAATTGTTTGGATGTTGGCGCTATGGATGAAACGGGCACAAATCCAATGGTTGGAGCTGTGTTAACAGCCCGCCAATCAGTGGCAGCTGCTGCGTTTATATTCCGTGATGTTCTGACCGGTCCAGTTCTTGAAAGCCTTACGAAAATTGCTCACGTGGGTGTAGCCCAGCATATAACTGATCTCTTTCGCTGACAGGCGCGATTCATCGAGATATTGCAGGGCCAGACTCTTTCGGGTTGAGTCAACGATTTGCTGGTAAGACATATCCTCACTCGCCAGCTGACGGCGCAACGTGCGTGTGCCAATGTGCAGAATCGACGCAATTTCATCCATGGTGGGGAACTGGCCAGGCATGTTCAACAGTATGCGTTGCACTTTATCGGCAACCCGGGAACTCGCTTCGCGAGTCAGAATCAGCTCCTTACACTGCTGCTCACAAATTTTGAACATCTCCTCATCGGCCATCAAAATCTTATCGTCCAGGCGGCTGATATCCAGCTTCATCAGATTCTTGGGTTGGTCAAAGTAGCAGGGGCACTCGAAGGTTTTTTCGTAGAGTTCGGCCCGGCCTTCTCCAGGATAGGTCAAGTGCAGCTCCAAGATAGGATGGGGCTTGCCGGTCAATACCTCCGGCAAAGTCTTGCTCCGTACCGCGGATTCCTCGATGGCGAAGGGCAACAGGTCCGTTAAGGGAAAGGTCTCCTTGATTTCGTTATACCAGGTGTTTTGTCGCACATAATTGGTCAGACGCAGCAAGTAGTCGTTGTGAGAGAAGTACTTCGAAAACACCTCTTTTGCCGGGACTGTTAAAAATTCTGTGTCATTCCTATAATCACGACCCAAAAGGAACGACACATGTCCAACGAGTTCGACTTTAACAAAGCACTGGAAGCCCTACAATCTGGTCAATCTTTGACCGGGAAAGA
>NZ_JAAQPI010000032.1 GCF_011683955.1 Pseudomaricurvus alkylphenolicus | reverse complement strand
TGGTGGCAACAGCTTCTTAAGTACCGCTTCTTTCCTTTCTGGTGAATAGTGTTTCACTCATTCCTCATCAGCCCCCTGTTCAAGTTTTCAACAATTTAGGGGGTGACATCTATCCTGACACAGGGGGATGATACGGGAGAATCAACAGGAATTGTTATTGACATTGTTAAAACGACGATGGAAGCACTTGACAAAGAAACAGTATTTAGCTATGCGCCTCCTGCCAGAGTGGTAAGCATGCTGCGCAATAAATCAATTGATGCTGGTGTCGTCGTATTGATCAATCCTGGTGTTGTTCTTGAATCCTTAGTGTGTAGCCAACCTTTAGTTACAGTGCCGTTTGGTTTGTATTTAGAAGCATCAAGCCCGCACCGCTCTCCGAATATTCCCTGGGACCAACTAAAAATTGGTGCGCAGAGTCTCAGTCATGCTGATTGGCCACCAGAATTTGAAAAGCTTAATATCCAATTCTTTAAGAACCCAGTGCTTATTTTTAGATCGCTAAAGGCGAAAAGAGTTAACTCAATAGTTAGCTCGGCTTTAATTGTTGAGCATTTATCAGAGGTTTTTCAAATTAAAATGGAGGCCAGGGAACATGTAGGCTACATGAGTGCTGTGCTTTGTTTTTCTGTTGAAGGATTCGGGGAGGCCGCCGAATTACTGGCTGATCAGTTTACGAAAAGCTATTTCGATATTGTGGATAACCAGTCAGAACGTCTTTCACCAACAACATTACGTGCGATTAAACTATTTGATAGTAGAGGCCCCCCAGGACCTTGACGAATATAGAACTACCACCTGTAAGGCGTAGCATCAAGTAATAACCGCTATGCCTATTAAGGTACATACGACCAATGTTACACAGGTTGGTCTTTAGACCCTGTTAATCATTAAGCTTCTTGGTGAGGCAGTATCAGGTATTTCTCACCCGTTGCCATACGACCATATTCGGCAACAGCGTTTACGCTAATAGCATCCTCTAAAGATATTTTCTTTGCATAGTGACTGGCAAACGTTGTCGTGATTTCATCGGCTACTCGTTTGTACATTCGTTGGATGGTTTCGCTATCCGTGTCTGCCAGGAAGTGGAACAATAGCCAGCCGCCTAGATTCCAGGCAAAGCCTATACCCGCGTTAATTACCGTTGGTCTTAGATCCAGTCGGCCATAGGTATAGAGTTGTTTTTTAACGGAAGAACCATAATGGTTGTATGAGGTCATTTGGGATGCCGCAACCTGCTCCATGCACGCCAGAATCTCATAGCCTAATTTACCGCCACCAATAGCATCGAACGCGATGGTGGCTCCGGTTTCAGCGAGTGCTTTGAATAAGTCCTTTCTGAAGGTTTCTGAAGAAGAGTTAACGATATATTTAGCGCCAATCTCTTTGAGGATCTCTACTTGTTCTGGCTTACGAACAATATTGACGATATCAATACCATCTGCCTGACAGATACGGTTTAGCATGATACCCAAGTTAGAAGCCGCTGCCGTGTTTACGAGTGCTTTATGACCTCCATTATGCATTGTCTCTACAAGGCCTAAAGCTGTCATAGGGTTAACAAATGCTGAAGCCGCTTGTTCTGGAGTGATACCTTCTGGCATTGGGTTAACCAGAGAGTAATGTACGCAGCAATATTGACCGTGGTGACCGCCAGTGGCCACACTGACAACCTTCCCAATTAACGCTTGAGCTTCAGGTGAATCGCCTGCTTCAATGACAACTCCAGCACCTTCGGAGCCTGTTGCAAGTGGGCTGTCTATACGAGACTTAACCATTCTCATTAATTTGGAAGGGATGTCTGCGAGTAATTCAGTGCTATTTTCCCCTTGCTCATTTCTCAAGGTTGTTAAGTCCGCAGGGCCGAACATACTTGCCAGGTCTGTTGGATTAATGGGAGATGCTTCGATACGAATAACAATCTCTTCAGATTTAGGTGCAGGGATATCTACTTTTTCTAAAGATAATTTTAGTGTTTGATTAGATCCCGTTGTGGAGAATAGTTGTAGCCCAGTAGTCATAGGTTATTCCGTTGTTGAATATTGACGTTATTGCGTTATGAAGGCAGTGTTTCAAATTCAATGGGGCGTGTATATCAAAAACCATGTATTAAATCATAATGTGCCGATCGTTCCGTAATTGTCAACAAGTTCAGAACTTGAATGATGATCGTGGCTTGAATTCATAGTAAACCTATTTATTAGGTCAAGAAGATTAATCGCCTTCAATTCTTAGCCCCTGTTTGTGGTCTTCGCTTTCATCATAGCTATACGCAATTGATCTTGGTCAATTATTAGTCAAATTCAATGTCAGGACCTAAACCCCTGGTAAATACGCGGGTTACAAGGCGATTCAACGTCTGATTTGTGCTTTTGGTGCTGAAATCTGATGGGTATAGCACACAAAATCCTTGAGTGGCCGACCAAGTTGGAGTAGTGTATAACTATTGGATGGTCGACCAAGTTAGTGTGGTGTATAAGCCACGCAATGACTATCTTAGCCCCTATATCAACAGGAGATTTACTATGTCTGACTTAGCACCGTCTAACCAAGAAGCTCAAAAGGCTGGAGAGGCACTGAAGCAAAGAGTTCGTGAGATTTTGCCTATCATTGCCAAAAACGCTGAAAAGACCGATGCAAATCGTTCTGTTGCTGAGGAAAACATTGAGCTGCTGAAAGCAGCTGGGTTTACGCGTGCACTTCAGCCTAAAGCCTTTGGTGGTTTAGAAATTGAAGCGCCAAGTTATGGCCCTATTTTGATGGAGATTGCGGAAAATTGTTCATCAACGGCTTGGGTTGCAGGTCTATTAGCCCAGCATTCTCATATGATTGCTATAATGAGTGAAGAGCTTCAGCAAGAGATCTGGGGTAAAGATACCAGCGTTTTAGTTTCTTCTTCAGTTGCGCCAATTCTTGAAGCTAAGCCCGTAGATGGCGGCGTTATACTGGACGGTACCTGGGGCTGGTCAAGTGGTTGTGACCATGCCGACTGGGCTCTGCTTGGCTTCAAGCGTGCGGTTCCAGAGCTGGATAATATGATGATCCCACACATGGCATGCGTACCTAGAACTGACTATGAAATCATTGATGACTGGCACACGGCTGGCCTGAAGGGTACCGGTAGTAAGACTCTGAAACTTAAAAATGTTTTTGTGCCAGAGCACCGTATTGATGGTTCCATTGAACTGGCTACAGGCCAATCAAAAGGTTTTGGCTCTCATCCCGGTAAGATCTTCCACTCCCCCTTCGCTAGCTACTTTGCATTAGGTTTCTCTGTAACAGCTCTGGGTACCGCGAAAGCTTTCATCAATCTTTACAAAGAGAAGCAGTCTAAGCGTGTGCGTGCGTATACCGGTGCAAAAGCTGCTGATAGCGCTCCAGCCTATATGCGACTGGCTGAGTCTGTGCTTCAGGTGCGAGCTGCTGAAACGCGACTGGCGCAAGATTGGAGTGAGGTGGCTCAGCATTGTAATGAGCTAAGACTACCTGATGAGTCAATGAGCACCAGCTGGCGTGCAAGCCAAACCTATGTGACTAACCAAGCTATCGAAGCTGTGAATCGTTTGTACACGGGCAGTGGTGGTAGTGCATGGTTCGATAACAATCGTATGCAAAAGCTGTGGCGTGATGTAAACATGGCGGGTTCCCATGCCTACTCAGACCTTGATGTTGCCAAACAAACATATGGTCGTCATTTGATGGATATTGAGCCTGACATGGACTTGTTCTAATTAGTTCAGTCTGAAATTTATTGAATCTAATAGGTTAGTTATGAAATTTTGTAGTTTTGTTTCGGAAGGGCAGAAGTCTTACGGCTTTGAAACAGCGGATGGCCAAATTGCCGACCTGAGGCTTGTATTGGGAGCGAAAGCCCCTGCTACATTAGCCGATTTTATGGAAGAAGTTGTCAGTGGTGATATCTCTTTAGATTCGCTGATGGCGGAAGACTTTTCTCAGGATTACAAGAAAGATCCTGCTCTTCTAACCATGCTGGCCCCTATCCCACGTCCAGGAAAGATTATGGGGGTCGCGATAAACAATCAGATATTTCAGGCGCTCTCTCATAGGCCTTCTGCAACCCCGGCCTTTTTCTTTTCAGTGGCAACCGCTTTAACTGGCCAAAACCAACCCATTGTTCTCAGAAAGGAATTTGGCATCACCAATCCAGAGCCAGAATTGGCGGTGATCATTGGTAAGGGTGGCAAAAACATTAAAGAAGAAGATGCTTTAGATCATGTTTTTGGTTACAGCGTTCTCAATGATGTGACCTCTCATGGATTAAAAGCGGAAGATAGTATTGAGATTATTGCTCCAGAAGGTTCTGGTTTTGAAGCTCGTTACGAAAAGTCAATGGGTTGGCGAGAGATTCGCGATGCTGATCATGCACGCAGACTGTATCTGACCTATCACGCGCGTTCTAAAGGTTGCGATACGTTTGCACCTATGGGTCCTTGGTTGGTTACCGCCGATGAGATTAGCGATCCGAATAATCTTCGTGTTCGTTCATATCAAAACGAAGAGCTTACCTTCGTGGACTCAACGGCTAATTTGACCTTCTCTGTTGAGAAGGTGATTGCGCATGCCTCACGTTATTGCACCCTGGAAACGGGGGATATTATCCATTGCGGGACTGCAGCGAAGCCAGCTGAAAATGGCAGCTTTGCGTCGATAGGTCACTGGGATCTCAACGAGTCTAATGGTGCAAAGGTGAGCATTGAGATTGAAGGCTTAGGTACCTTAGTCAACCCAGTTGTTGTAGAAGATTAGTCTTCTTACTGAAGAGGTATAACTGAAATGGCTTCTATTGATATTACTGAATTTAGAAATGCATTAGGTTCCTTTCCTACGGGCGTGACAGTTATCACCACGACCGATAGTGAAGGTAACCCTATCGCTATGACGGCTTCCAGCTTTAACTCTGTATCTTTGGATCCCCCGTTGATTCTCTGGTCTATCGGCTATGAGCGATCCTCATTACCTGCATTCAGAGAAACAGGGAAATTCGTCGTTCATGTGTTAGCTGAAGATCAGATCGATATTTCCAATAAGTTTGCTGGATCCGGGGCTGGAGATTTCTCGGAAGTCGAATATGATAATAATGATCATGGCATACCTATGCTGCCAGGGTGTGTATCGCGCTTTGAGTGTGTAACGCGTCATGAGTACGAGGGTGGTGATCACTTAATCATTGTGGGAGAGGTTGAGAGATTTGTAACGGAAGATAAGCAACCGTTACTTTTCTGTCGAGGAAAATACGCGGAGATCAAGATCGACTAGATCATTTTGGAGGTAGTATTCGTGTAAGAGTGATCTGCTCGGTGTTTTTCCGAGCAGAATAATTATCAAGATATGTTAAAAACTATTACATTGGAGAGAGATTATGTTGAACTCTGTAGCTAGTAAAACTGCATTGTTAGGTGCCTTAGGATTAATGACATCTACTGTAGGTTTCGCACAGCCAGTCCTGGAGGAGATAATTGTTACGGCACAAAAACGTGCTGAAGGTTTAACTGATGTACCTATTTCCATAGCTGCTGTCACAGGTGATTCTCTTGAGGATCAAGGTATCTTTGACATGTCTGGGCTTGTGGATTCGATTCCTAGCGTGTCCCTGCAGACGTCCCCGAATTTTAGTGTTGTAAATGTTCGTGGTGTTACTACCGGTGGTGCAAACTTAGGCTTTGAGCAATCGGTGGGTATGTATATTGATGGCTTGTATGTTAGTCGTGGAAAGCAGGCGAATAGTCCATTCTTGGATCTGGAGAGAGTTGAAGTCCTGCGTGGCCCTCAAGGTGTTTTGCAGGGTAAAAACAGTGTCGCGGGTGCCGTTGTAATTTCTACTCGTCGCCCAACTGATAAATTCGAAGCCGTTATTCGTGGTAACTATGAGTTTGAAAATGACGGTCTGGGCGTAGAGGCGGTTGTCTCTGGTCCGATTACTGACTCTTTTAAAGCCCGCCTTGTAGCCTCTACCAATAAAGTGGGTGGTTGGTTAGATACGCTACCTCGTCAAAGTTCCGATGGCAGTACTGCTTTGAAGGGCAGAAAGGATCAAAATGAATCCGAAATCGATACCATTCGTTTAAGTGCTGTATGGGATGTGAACGATGATTTCAGTGTTTTTGCGAAGTATGAGCACGCTGAGAAGAAAGTAACCGGTACCAGTTTTGGTACGACTGGAATCCAACCTGGCGCAACCATAGCAGGTACCCCTTTTCTAATCATTGATGATTTCACAACTCGCCAGCCAGGATTCGATACTATTGATAATGGTGTTGCCGCATCTGCCCGTCATGTGGAAGTCAATGCCGATGGCACAGGGGTGGTCGTTACAGACAAAGAGGACGAGCGCACTGTTGATAGCGATGCATTGACCTTGCAGCTGGATTGGGATCTGCCAATGGGTATGGTTACATCCATTAGTACCTACTCTGAGTTTGAAAGTCACTCCAACTACTCTTTCTCTCCAGCGCCATTTGATATCTTCACTCAATATGAGGAAGAAAATTTTGAGCAATTCACTCAAGAGTTAAGACTGGTTTCCCCTGGCGGTGAAACATTCGACTATGTAGTCGGTTTTTACTTTGTTGATCAGGAAATCGCCGTGCCTGATGTTAACCAGATTTATGCACTAAGTCTGAGCGGAGGTGGATTTGTGCCTACAACATTTGATCTTCAAACCAATCGAGAGTTTCAGCAAAGTGTTGAGGCATACGCAGCCTTTGGTCAGGTGACGTGGAATGTAAGTGATGTATTTCGTGTGAACGCGGGTCTGCGTTATTCATATGAAAACAAGTCGCTTGATGATCACAGTTTCCAGGTTGGCTTTTTTGACACCAGCAACCCAGGTGAAAATGCCTTTGCTGCGGGACTATTCGGTATGTCACCATTTACTTATGATGAGCTTGAAGACACGAAAATACACGAAGAAGGTGTAGATCCTAGTCTGTCAATGCAGTGGGACATGACCCCTGATACGGCGGTGTACTTATCTTATA
The DNA here is from genome assembly GCF_011683955.1 of Pseudomaricurvus alkylphenolicus. GTDB lineage: Bacteria > Pseudomonadota > Gammaproteobacteria > Pseudomonadales > Cellvibrionaceae > Pseudomaricurvus > Pseudomaricurvus alkylphenolicus. The sequence goes on along the minus strand of NZ_JAAQPI010000032.1, from coordinate 39,854 downwards.
CTAAGGCTACTAAAGCTGGCGGTTTTAACGCTGTAACAACAACTGCAAATAACATCAGCTTTGATTCTGAGGAAGCTGAAGGTTACGAGCTGGGATTGAAGACTTACTTCTTCGATCACCGCATGCAGCTGAATGTGGCTCTGTTTACAACGGAGTATACTGATCAGCAAGTCAGTGTCTTGGATTCGGCGACCAATAGCTTTGTTGTAAACAATGCTGGTGCAGCGACCTCTGAGGGTCTGGAAGCTGACGTGCGTTTTGCCGCGACCTCCAATTTGGAGCTTGGAGGTGCCCTGTCATTTGTTGATGCGATATACGATGGTTTCGTCGGTGCGCCATGTTCCCCAGGCCTGAGTCTTGAGGCTGATTGTGATATTGCTACAAATTCTCGAAATGCGAAGGGTGATAAATTACCTAATGCGCCAGAGTGGAGTGGTAGTGCCTACTTCATCTATTCGTATCCTCTTGACGGTATGGGTACCATTCGGGTTCGTGGTGATGTTTTCTATAGTGATGAATTCTTCGTGGCAGTCCAGAATGATGACTACGCTGCGCAAGACTCATTTACCAAGGCTGATTTGTCGATTGGCTATGAATCCGCCGATGACAATTGGAGTGTAAACCTGGTGGGCCGTAATATTACCGATAAGAGAACAACTTCTTTCGGTGGCGGCACTGCCTTGCGAGATGGCGCCTACTGGGGTATTGCAGATGCTCCTCGAACCATCACGCTTAACGCGGATTACCGCTTCTAAATCGAGAGGGTAATCTACGTTTATTAAGTTATGACCCTCTAGGCCCATACTGCTAATTATGAGTTTGGCGGGTTCATAACTTTAGCTATGTTTATGACAAGGATGTCTAAACAACTATGTCTCTGCAGAGTTACAGTTAGTTGCTATCCCTTCTAGAGAATCGATCTCTTCCCGTCTACACTTAGATAATATCGGCTATAAATTTCATTCTCGTACAGCCTTTAATCAGATGTCATCCATGGAACTACTATGAGTACTATGCCCATTGCTTCAACCAAATACTGTTTCCAATGCGCAAGCCCTATGGATGTAGAGTGCCCTGATGGGGATACACATGAACGGTATGTGTGTAAGCGTTGTGGTTATATTGCTTATCAGAACCCTAAGATACTGGTGGCCTGTATAGCAACCTGGCAGGACAAGCTCTTGCTGATAAAAAGAGGAATAGAGCCAGCTAAAGGGCTCTGGTCTGTTCCTGCAGGCTTTATGGAGTGTGGAGAAACCCCTGAAGAAGCTGCGGCAAGAGAACTTTATGAGGAAACTGGGGCGAGAATAGACGTGCAGTCTTTAAAGCTGTACATAGTGGGTTCTCTACCGGCTATTAACGAAGTGTATTTGGTCTATCGGGGGGAGTTAACTTCGCCTGAATGCCACACAACACAAGAAGCGATGGAGGTTAAGTTCTTCGACCTTGATGACCCTATTCCTATCGAAAAAGCGGCTTTTCCCCAGGTTGCAGACGCAATGGATAACTTCCCCTTTGAGCATCGTAGCAAAAATTATTCAGTATACTCATCTCACTATGATGATGGAAAGCACACGGTTAAAAAGATAGTTTAGCCCGTACCTTCCCCAAAAGGCACCAGAGGGGGGGGTGTTGTTCCTGGGGAGATGCTTGGCTGAAAATCGAATAAAAGTGAGGAGGGGTAGAAACCCCTTCTCCCAAGCGGTTGGTGCGGAGAGAGAGCTGGTGCCAGTTGCACCAATTCGACGTTTAGGCATGAGCAATGGGAATCATCTTAAAAGAATATCGATAACTCCCATGACCTTCTTGCTTAGAAAAGCATATATACAGCAACGGATAAAACAGCAACCATTACAGAAAATGCAGTAATGTTTTGATTTATATATAAGGTTTTACCACCAATGTTAAATGCTATGGGGAGGTAGCCATTCTCATCGTAAGTTTTGCCTCCGTAAAGGCTTTTAAACATTAATGCCATGAAGAATCCGCCATAGATTGATGCGCAGATGATTGCGGTGATATACAGGGGTAAGACAGACTCAGACTCATAAAACCAGAGTAGATAGAGGGCAAATATACCTAGCCAGCCGTAAGAAATACACTGCCAAACTACGTGGTAACGGGCGTGCCCTGTCCACAGCGGGTTGGTAGCATGAGTTTTATTAAAATCAGCAAGCATTGGTATAATAGTGCAGCCAAATAGGGCAATACTTAAAAGTACTCGCACAGTGAAAAAAGTGTCATTTATATTATCCATCTAATGGCCTCTTATTAACAGTCAGCTGTAGCTAAGATCGATATCTGTAGCTATTCGCTTTGAGAGATAGTTTTACCCTTATTGCATACCCCTATTAAACCATCAATCCGCTAAAGGGAGCATGTCCCTATTCTACACCTCTTGAATGGTCGGTCAAGTAAGTTTATTATTGATCGGAGAGTGCGTTGATCTCTATAAACATACCTTTTCAAGTTAATGTTTTGGCTTGAAGATGACGAGGAGCATAATGTAATGGCTAGTAATTACGAAGAAATTCTCAAGTTGAATGCTAAGTTCTCTTGGCTGATTGATCACCGTAATGGTGTTGGCGTTCCTGAACTGTTTACCGAGGACGGTTACTACGGATTTGAAGATAGAGGCGCTAAGGGACGTGAAGAAATAAAAGCGTTTTATGATATGCGCACTGCCAGAGGGCATCGTTTATCACGTCACATTTTTTCTCCCGTTGCTATTCACGAAGAGAGTGAAAGCAGAATAGTTGGAACATGCCATTTGACATTATTTGCAGCTGACGGAGAGGGGCCGCATCCTGCTAATCCTCTTATCATCATGGATTACAATGATGAGTATGTAAAAGTTGATGGTGTTTGGAAGTATAAGTCGAGAATTATCAATCAAGTTTTTGGTGAAGTTCCTAACTGGGAAGAAAACCAGTAAATTTATTACTTTTCTTGGTAGAATGAACATTGGTTACCTCATGCGTTTCTTACCCCGCTAAAGGTAACCTCTGTCGATTCACCACACTAACTTCTGGCTTCCACTATTCCGAAACCAACCCCCACCTCCCTGGTTAGTTGGTAAAAAGATTCACGAGGAACGCAATCGGATACGCTGCAGATTGCCGATCTCGCGGCGACCCAACTAAGAGTTTCGACTGCACCAATGCCAGCTTCCGCCATGACCTCTTTAGGATCCCAGCTGTCAAATGCCGACATGTCACCGCTGCAATAGGTTTCAAGAAATTTTTTATCCCAATGGTCAACGAGGCCCAAGTCACTTTCTGTAATGCTTTCGTCCAATAGCATTGGAAGTCCATGTTCATGCGCTTCAATTTCGTAGTCGATCCATTTCTGCTGTGGTACTTCCGATTGAGACTTTCCGTGCAGGATGTAGGGTTTCCACTCATCGCTTACGACATCAATAGGTGGGTAGAGGTACGCTGGATCATGAGTAAGCCCACCGGAACCTAAAAACAGAACTCTTTGGTAAGCGTCCAAATCACTTGTGAATTTCCCTATGGCTTCGCCAAGAGCCCTCGCTCGCTTGTAGGGTACAAAGGGAGGTTGTATGCAGGAAACGAATACAGGCAAGATTGGGTATCGGGTGAGAGATCCCAGAGTCGTCATCGCAACTTGAGAAAACCCGTGATCAACTTCCATAGCGTATGAAACTGCAACATCTACGCCTGAATCTCTAACGGCTTCCACCGCAGAAACTGCAACATCACGGGGAACATTCAGCGGGCCAGGTGTGCCTCCAACATCTGCAAGCGACGTGGCTTCTACGCCAATAGTAAAGCTTGGCATGCACGCCATCTGGTGCCCACCGTAGTGGTCTACGCCAAATAGGACGACCAGTTGAGGATCAAAATCTTCGATTCGCTTGCGTGTTGACTCAAGCGCCAGCTTGACGTTCTTTGTTCGCTCCCTGTCTGCTGGAGTCATGTCCAACATGGGGGAATGAGAGGCGCTAACCATCATGTACTGCATCTAAGTTCTCCTGCTCCGTTCGGAGCTGTCTGTGTTTTCTTTACTGTATCAACTCCTTTGATGGTCGATCAATTAACACACTTGATCTTGATCAACTGGTTGATCCTTGATTGGTCGACCAAATAGATTATTTGATCTCGATCAAACAAGCTGTATTCAATTACGGATGCACTTGTTGCCAATTTCGCTAAATCACGATGTGGTTGATGATTTTTGTGTTAGTGGTTACTTGCTTGAAAGCCCTTGCTGTTCGGTCAGTTTGTCCAAAGCATACGGAAAGTTCGTTGTCGCCTGAGTAGCGATTTTCAAAGTAAACCCCTCCTGAATCAGATCAAGTCGGCACCAATCTCCTTGTTGATTGGTTGACCAAGTTAGAATAATGTTTGGGTCGTACGCAGCTAACTAAGGCCGTCAAAAACAAAGTAAGTGCAATCGGAGATCCAAAATGCCTGACAAGACCTGTTCTTTTGACCTAGAAAACCAAACTGCTGGCGAATTGCTCAAGCGAAATATTCAAGAGGTTTTACCCACGTTTCTTAAGAATGTTGAAAAAACCGAAAAAAACCGCTGTGTTGATCCTGAGAATATTGCTTTGCTTAAATCAACAGGATTTACGCGTGCACTGCAGCCTAAGGCGTTCAAGGGATTAGAACTTGAAGTTCCTGAATACGCTCCCATACTCATGGAAATTGCGGAAAATTGCTCCTCTACAGCCTGGATTGCAGGTCTATATGCTCAACACGCCCACGGGCTCGCCTTGATGAGTGAAGAAGTCCAACAGGACGTTTGGGGGCAGGATGAAAATGCTCTCATTTCTTCCGCCGTCGCTCCCATTCTGGAGTGTAAGGAAAAAGAGGGAGGCGTTATACTCGATGGGACATGGGGTTGGTCTAGTGGATGCGATCATGCGGACTGGGCGATGCTCGGCTTTAAGCGCAAGGTACCTGAATTAAATAATATGCTAGTACCACATATGGCAGTCGTGCCAAAGGCAGACTACGAGATCATAGACGACTGGCATACTGCAGGCTTAAAAGGCACGGGTAGTAAAACACTCAGATTGAAGGAGGTCTTTGTTCCTGAGCACCGTATCGACACTACTGTCGCTTTGAATGCAGGTCAATCCAAAGGCTTTGGCTCACATCCTGGAAATATCTTCTATGCTCACTTCTTTAATTACTTCGGGTTAGGTTTTTCAATAGCTTCTCTTGGTATGGCTAAATCTTTTATCAACCTATACAAGGAGAAGACATCAAAACGCGTACGTGCTTACACTGGCGCCAATATGTCCGACAATGCACCGGCCTATATGCGACTCGCCGAATCCGTGCTGCAGGTCCGGGCTGCAGAAACCCGGCTGAAACAAGACTGGCAAGAAATCGCAAATCACTGTAATGAACGTAAACTCCCAGATGAATCCACCAGTACGAGCTGGAGAGTGAGTCAAACTTATGTTACGAATCAAGCGGTTGAAGCAGTTAATCGCCTTTACGCCGCTAGCGGAGGTAGTGCCTGGTTTGATGACAACCTTATGCAAAAGCTGTGGCGTGATGTAAATATGGCTGCTAGCCATGCGTATTCAGATATGGATGTTGCCAAGCAGACGTTTGGCCGACATCTGATGGCTCTAGAGCCCGATATGGGATTGTTCTAATTACTTCAGACGGGTGTTAGTCTAAAATATTAGAGCTGCTTCCCTTAAGGGTAGCAGCTTTAATATCTAACATACCATGGTTATACAGTGCAATATTTTTGTCGTTACGGCTTAAGGACAACTTTGCCGATTACCTGACGATTCATTACTTTGTTTAGCGCGTTGACAGTTTCTTTCAGTGGGAAGACTTCATCGACATGTACCTTAACTCTACCTTCGGTGTACCAGGTCAACAGTTCTTGCATGTTGGCCATAAAGGTTTCAGGTTGTTTCATGCTGAAGGTTGCCCAGAACACACCGACCAGGGAATAGCCTTTAACCAGTGTCAGGTTGACAGGCAGGCTAGGAATAGTACCTGAGGCAAAACCGATGACCAGTAAGCGACCATTCCAGGCCATGGAGCGTGAACAGATGTCAAAGGTTTCTCCGCCAACCACATCGTAAACTACATCAACGCCTTTTCCTTCAGTAACTTCTTTAATGGTGGCTTTTAAATCAACTTCGGTGTAGTTGATCAAGATGTCGGCGCCGTTGGCTTTGGCAATATCCAGTTTTTCCTGGGTAGAGCAAAGTGCGATCACTTTAGCGCCCATGGCTTTACCAATTTGAACCGCAGCCAATCCGGTACCACCGGCTGCGCCGGTTACCAGCAGGGTTTCACTAGGCTGAATGTTAGCGCGCTGTTTTAAGGCGTGGTGGGCGGTGGCGTGAGCGGTGATTAATCCTGCTGCTTCTTCTGCAGGAATACTTTCCGGATAAGGTATGGCTGATTGAGCAGGAAGAAGCATTTTCTCGGCGTAGCCATTAAGTGTGTTCATGCCCATCACTCGCTGGCCTACTTTCAGGTGCGTCACGCCTTCACCGACTTCACTGATGGTGCCGGCAATTTCCATACCTGGCGTGAAGGGGAAGGGTGGCTTCATTTGATACAGACCTTGTACTAACAAACCATCCGGGTAGTTAACACCAATGGCTTCAATATCAATAATGACATGGCCGGGCTGAATTTCTGGAGTGGCAACTTCTTTGTATTGAAGTTCTTCTACCGGGGCAAATTTTTCACAAACAATCGCTTTCATCGTAATTCCTTAAACTCTCACTATTCATGTCTTATGGGTATATGGCAGAGCGCTAGCTTATCTTTATGTTTGTTTAACTTATTAGAGCTGCTTCCCTCAGGGGTAGTAGCAGCTCTAATATCTAACATACCATGGTAATTCAGGGATGATTACGTTGGATTGTTGTTGATACTTCTCCCAGTGCTGAATGAGTGTTTTCAGCCGTTCCGGTTCCTGTTTAGCTAGGTTCTTCGTTTCTGCCGGATCGGAAGGCAGGTGGTAAAGCTCCCACTCATTGTCCCCGTAGGGCTTGGGTAAACGTAATAGTTTCCAATCACCTGCTCTAACCGCATGCTTCGTAAATAGGTGCCAACCCATATTGATGTTGTTTGCGTGTACTGTGTCTGCTTTGCCCTGAAGCAGCGGCATGATGGATTTACCTTCTATTGGAAAAACGCTTCTGCCTTTGAAGGTGTTGTTGTGGTTATCTATGCCGGCAAATTCAAGCATCGTTGGCAGGATATCCTTAACGGATGTAAAACCCTTATACCATTCAGGCCCCTCTTGCGTAGGGGGGCGAATAAAGGCTGGCGCTATAATGCCTCCTTGGGTTGGGTACCCCTTGTATATTCGATGAGGCCCTACACTTGCTTGAGCCCACTCAGGGCCCAGGCCTATAAATGAATCTGCATTCCCGATGTTTTCGTGGCTGTTGTCGCAACAAGGGATGCCCAAAACGGTAGCTAGCTCAATTAGAGATTCAGTCTCTTGGGCTTGGTGGCCTTCAGCGCCATTATCGGATAGAAATACTATAAGGGTGTTATCGAACTCTCCAATGTCTTTTAAATACTGAATTAATACTCCTGTTGCAGAGTCCAGGTCATCGATCATGGTTGCATAAATTGCCATTCTTTTGGCTTCATATGCCTTTTCTTGATGACTCAGTGTGGACCAGCGGCGGAATATATCCTGGTTATATGGAACAGGAGTGACGCTATTCTCAAGGATGTCTAGTTCGACAAGCTTCTTTTGCCGTTGTTGGGCAAGTCTTTCAAATCCGTCCAGGTATTTGTCCTGATACTTTCTTATGGTTTCAGCTTTGGCCTGAAGTGGCCAGTGGGGGGCTGTAAATGCAAGGTAGGCCAGGAAAGGTTTTCCAGTAGATCTATCCTCATTGATATAGTTAATCATCTGGTGGACATAAAAATCACTGGAATAGAATCCATCTGGCAGATTAACAGGAACCCCGTCTTCCCTGAAGCTGGCCTGGCGCCTAAGCGGTATTGCCGGTAATTCATTAAAGTGACCTGCTCCTCCGTCTAGCTGTACGAATGAGCGCTGGAACCCGTGCACTACGGGAGTGCTGTTAGCTTCATATCCTAGATGCCACTTTCCCGTGATGTATGTGTGGTAGCCGTTTTCGATAAATATCTCGGCCATGGAAGCTGCACGAAAGTTCAAATGGGCTTCGTAGCCTGCAATGCCCCTCTGATTCTTTCCGATAGTTTCAGGGTTGAACGCCCCTAATCCAACAATGTGATTATCAACACCTGTCAGTAGCATTGCTCGAGTTGGGGAGCATGCTGCAGCAACATGAAACTGTGAGAATTTTGTCCCCTCCTGGGCGATACGATCAAGATTGGGAGTACTGATTTCACTTCCGTAGCTTCCCAGGTCGGTATAGCCAAGGTCGTCTGCGACAATCAACAGAATATTTGGAGAGCTGGAAAGGGGGTTACTGGCTGAATTTGGGTAAGGTGTCGCTGGGGGTTGTCCATTCTCTGTTCTTTGCCCGCACCCTACTGTTACTAGGGTTAAGGCAACGATTATTGCTTGTACCTTCTTCATAGTTGCTAATCTAGTTTACTACGGCAAAAGTCCCTGATCCCTGATCCCTGAGTGCGTAGCTTCATTGCTAATATGCGGTTTGACGATAGTTATTGTATAATTACTTGGTTACTCAATCAAGCTCTGGTATTGTTGGATCCCTACGACCGATTTCAGGCGCTGGCTGACCTCTGACGTCAGCGCCTTTTTTTTCGCCAATACAGAAACACGAAGGCTGCTTCGATAGCGCGAGTGGTACTGGATGGCTTCGTATAGAGCGACCGGCATTTTTTGCTGGCAAGACTATCAGGCAAAGAAGACAAGGGTTATATCTTATGAAACTCAAAGACCAGATCGATCACAGCTACCGCGAGGCAGCGGCAGGCATGGACATCCCCTGGATGTTGCAACAGTGGGTAGAAAAGACGCCGGATAAAACCTGTGTGGTCTGGTGCCCGTTCGAAGGCGATACACAAAGCTTCACCTATGCCGAGCTATTCGATGCAGCCCGACGACTGGCTGCGGGGCTACAGAGCAGGGGAGTAAAAGAGGGAGAATTCGTCCTCTTGCACATGGACAACTCACCCGAGTTCATCCTGTTTTGGTATGCCTGCGCGATCCTGGGTGCGGTAGCCGTATCCACCAACACGCGCTCTGTCGCCCGGGATATGAGCTACTTCGCTGAGGTCACCGAGGCTGTCTGCGCGTTGACCCAGCCAAAATATGCGCGAATGATTCGTGAGTCCTGCCCGCAGATTCGCTTCCTTGGTCTTGCTGACAACGACGCTGGCGTCCGCTGTGAGGACAGTGTTGACTTGCAGTCCGAGCTCGATGCGGTGGCGTTTGCCGATCTGTTTGCAGAAGAACCCATCTCACTGCGCCCGGTGGATGCCAGTCTCAATCTCGGCGTGCAGTTCACTTCCGGCACCACATCCAGACCGAAGGCCGTGTTGTGGACACACGCCAATGGCATCTGGGGCGGTAAGACCGGCGCCCAGCACTATCGGCTGAGGAGTGACGACATTGCCATGGCGTTCTTGCCGCTGTTTCACACCAATGCCCAGTCTTACTCCATGCTGTCTACCCATTGGTCGGGGGGAACGATAGTCGTACAGCCCAAGTTTTCGGCATCGCGTTTCTGGCAGGTTGCCACCAATCACCAGGTAACCTGGGCTTCCATGATCCCCTTCGCCATCAAGGCGATCATGGATCAACCGGTGCCCGAACACAAAATGCGTTTCTGGAATCTGGGTGCACGGATAGGTCAGATAGAAGAAGTATTCGGTGTAAAGACACTGGGTTTGTGGGGCATGACTGAAACGGTCACCCACGGCATTACGGTGGATATGGATCACCTCGGCCCCGAAATGACCATAGGTCGCGCGGCGCCGGACTACGATATTCAGCTGCGCCGCGCCGATGGATCTCTCTGTGAGCTGGGTGAGACCGGGCATCTCTTCATCCGCGGTGTCAGGGGCGTCAGCCTGTTCAAGGAGTACTACCGCAATCCAGACGCCAACGAGTCCGCTTTCGACGAGCACGGCTGGTTTGATACAGGCGACCTGGTCCGGTCTGACAAAGACGGCTGGCTGTACTTTTCTGATCGCGACAAGGACATGCTGAAAGTCGGCGTAGAGAATGTTGCGGCCTCGGAAATCGAGAGTGTGATTATGCTGTCGGGAGTTGTCGATGAATGTGCCGTGGTGGGACAGGAACACTATATGCTGGACGAAGTTCCGGTGGTTTTCATTATTCCCGGTCCTGGCGCTGCAGGACTGACCCACGCACAACTCGAGGAGACGCTGATAGCGCACTGTCGCGAAAACCTGCCGGACTTCAAGGTTGTACGGAGTGTGCACGTGGTCGATGAGCTACCGCGCTCCACGCTGGAAAAGATTGCCAAGAACGTCTTGCGTGATCGATTGCCGCCAATCACCAGTGATAGCCAGTGAACCCCGACATGTAGCTGGCGCCCTTGGTATATGGCGTCTCGCGGATCAAGCAAGCAACTATTGTATAGGTGCTTGCTTGATCAATCAGGTTGTTGTGGTGAGTCATAGCCAAACAGCGGCACATCTCTGACCCGCCGACGAACATAACGGTTCACGGTGCCGGCCTCCGGGTAATATCTTTATAAATCAATGGGTTATGATGTTTCTGTTGCTTGTTGATTTAACACGCCTGATGTCACGATAAATAGGCTTTGAGCTATCTTGAAAGTCGGTTTCCCGAGAAGGGGGAAGGTTTGATATACTGGGTTAATATTGATGCTTGCAGTTAAACAGTTACCTGAAGTTAGTAACGTTATTAGCAAGCTTTAACTGATGAAAATTTAAACAGTATTTAGGCCATAGATAGCGTGGTCGCTAACAGAGGAAGATATGGGTAGCGCGGCAAAATCAGATACTAAATCCAAGAAAAATGACAGGGTTACTCGAGATAAGATCCTCTCTGCAGCAGAAGAGCTGTTTGCCCAGAATGGGTATGCCGCAACCTCTATCTCTAAAATTGCAAAGAAAGCTGGCGTATTGTCCGGATCTATTTATTGGATATTTGATTCTAAAGATGCAATCTTTTCAGCTGTACTGATTAATAGTAGCGAGCAGTGGAAACAGATAGGAGAAGATCGTGACAGTTTATATGGTACGGAGCCTCATGATCTTGATGAGGTGGAAGAGAGGATGGCTAAGTCTCTATATGTATTGAAGGAAAGCCCGACCTTTGTAAAGCTGATACATGTGGCTGTGGTAGAGGATAAGACTGAGAATGCGGAAGTTCGTGATGCTTTGAGGTCTTTACGATCCGGTTGGACCCAGGAAATAGAAAAAGACTTGGTAGCTATGTTTACGCAATTGCCGGAAAAGCATGTTCGAGCGATTGCAAGAAGGTACGCTCGGCTCTTAATGGCCATTGCTGATGGAATATTTATAAGATCCGCTGTTGAGGCGACAAAATCTGGTCTCAAGGAGATGTGCGCTACAGCTGCAAAGAGCGTTGTTGCGGGTATTAAAGTTGAAATTGAAGCGCTAGAAAATAGCTAATCCTGCCTGCTGCCTTAGGGCTCCTCTAACTATAGGAGCCCCTAAGTCTTAATTCTTGTCCCTCTCTATCATCTTATGACCTAACAGGTCATACCTTATTGACCCTTCTCTTAATACACTGGAGCACAGTTAATGTGTGAAATGGTAATGAGAGGAAGATGATGAGTTTTAATCCCGTTAAGTTATCCACAGATCAGGTCACTCTTGGGGTGGAGGCTGGTGTCGCCCTGATTACCCTGAATCGTCCGGAGCAGTTAAACGCACTCACTAGTCAGCTTATTTCGGGGCTGGTAGAAGCCTTGGCTTATGTCGCGGAAACCGAGGCTGTTTCAGTGGCGGTTGTTACCGGTAAGGGCAAGGCATTCAGTGTCGGAGTTGATCTTAAAGAGCTTACCACCGACGCTTCCATGATGAGTAGCGATACCCTGGGGGTTAACGGCACTATTCCCCGGGCAGTTTCCCAATGCCCCAAGCCTATTATTGGCGCTATCAATGGTTTCGCTGTTACCGGTGGGTTTGAATTGGCGCTCTACTGTGATTTTCTTTATGCCGCTGAATCGGTGAAGTTTGCCGATACCCACGCACGTGTTGGCCTGCTACCTGGCTGGGGCTTGTCGCAAAAATTACCACGTCTCATAGGTATTAATCGCGCTCGTGAACTGAGTTGGTCGGGTAATTACTTTAGCGCTCAACAGGCCTGTGAATGGGGCTTGGTCAACAAGGTATTTGCTGATGATCAATTGCTGGATGCGGCATTGGATATGGCTCGGCAGATATCTACAGCCAATCCGGATGCCTTATATCGAATCAAGGCCATGATGAATGAAGGTTGGGAAATGTCTTTGGGTGAAGGCCTGCAGATGGAAAGTGAGCGGTCTCTTGCCTATAACACGGCGTGTGATCTTTCCGTTATGGAAGAGCGCCTGGCCAATCTCCAGCGTCGTGCCAGCAAGTAGCGACGCTGCCCGTTAATTTTCAAAAAAATTGAAGTAAAGAGGTTCTATCAATGACGACTGAGCTGAATTCGTTTCGTGTAGAGGTTAGAGCATGGCTGGAGCGGAATTGTCCGGCTTCTATGCGCACACCGATGCCTGATGAAGAGACCCCCTGGGGTGGGCGTAATGCCAAGTTTGTCAATCCAGACACCAAATTGTGGCTGGACCGTATGATCGATAAGGGCTGGACGGTACCCATGTGGCCACAAGAGTATGGTGGCGCAGGGCTGGGTATTGAGCAGGCCCAAGTGCTTGAACAGGAACTGGAACGTATCAATGCGCGGATTCCTTTAATGAGTTTTGGTGTATGGATGCTGGGACCTGTTTTATTGGAACTTGGAACCGAAGAACAAAAACGGCGCTTTCTACCGGATATAGCTAAGGGAAAGATTCGCTGGTGTCAGGGATATTCGGAACCCGGCGCTGGAAGTGATCTGGCCGGTTTGAGAACCAAGGCGGAGATCAAAGAAGATCATTTTGTTGTCAATGGTAGCAAAATATGGACATCAGAAGCGGATCAGTCGGATTGGATTTTTTGTCTTGTGCGAACCGATTTTGATGCACCCAAGCATCAGGGAATTTCCTTCCTGTTATTTGATCTTGAAAGTGATGGGGTAGAGCGGCAACCCATCAAATTAATCTCCGGTACTTCGCTTTTCTGCCAGACATTTTTTGATGATGTAAAAGTGCCGGCTGAAAACCTGGTAGGAGAAGTGAATGCGGGTTGGAGTATTGCCAAGCGACTACTTCAGTACGAGCGCCAAAGCGTCGGCAAGTTCCTTAACAAATCTTTCGATATACAGCTACACGATTTGGCCCTGCAATATGCGGATAGCGAAACAGGCAAGATCGATCCGGATTTACGTTCACGCATAGCTCTACAGACCATGCAGAATGAAGCCTTAGGGCTTTTGATTGAACGTATGGAGCGAGATGTTGATGGTTCTGGTTTAGGAGCACCTACCTCCGTGATGAAGGTCGCTATGGCAGATATCAATCATAAACGCGGAGAGTTAGCGATTGAGGCCATGGGGGCGGCAGGTTTGGCTTGGGAGGGTGACGATTTTACTCAAGAGGAAATCACAGAAGTTAAGGGGTGGTTGCGAGGAAAAGCGAATTCCATTGAAGGTGGAACCTCAGAAATAAACCTGAACATTATCGCCAAGCGGATTTTAGGTTTACCGGACCCTCGATAGCATTGTGAGGCAGTAGCGGAGAAAGTTGGAGAAAGTTAATGAATCTGGATAAAGAAAGTCGTCAAATATTCCAAGACAGTGCTCGGGAATGGTTGGTGGATAATGCGTCGATTACACATTTTCGTGCCCAGCGAGATAAGCAAAGTTGTGTCAGCGGTCATGAATCCTGGCAAGAAATGGCCGCCTTAGGCTGGCCTGGTATTATGGTACCTGAAGACTTGGGAGGAAGCGGATTAGGCATAACTGAACTGGGTTTAATTATTGAACAAGCCGGTCATCATCTGTGTGCCTCACCACTCTTATCGACAGGATTGATTGCTGTTTCTGCATTAACACTCTGCCAGCAAACGGATTACAGTCAAGCGAAGCTACGGGCGATCGCGTTGGGCGAATTAAAAGTCGCCTTGGCGCTGGAAGAAAATCATCACCACAATCCTCAAGCTGTGAGTGCCGTCGCTAAGCAACATGCTGATGGTTGGTTGCTGAGTGGCGAGAAAATTCACGTCGCTGAGGCGGGTAGTGCTGACGCTTTACTTATTAGCGCGCGTACAGAAGATAGCAATCGATTGGGGTTGTTTCTTGTCAGCGCAGAAAATATTGAAATCAAACCTTTGCAGCTGATTGATAGCCGTGATCACGCCAATATAGCGTTTGACAATATCTCAGTGCCAGCCGATGCACTTCTGGAGTTAGGCGATGAAAGCTGTGCGTTACTGGATAAAGTGCTAGATCGGGCTTGCATTGGTTTGGCCGCCGAAATGTTAGGTACAGCCACAGCCGCATTTGAGATGACGCTGGAGTACTTAAAGATTCGCGAGCAATTCGGTCAAATTATTGGCAGCTACCAGGCACTTCAGCATCGTGCGGCAAAGATGTATATCGAAATTGAGCTGGCGCGCAGTGTTGTTGAAAAGGCGTTACAGGCAGTGGATGAAGATAGCCCTGAAGTGGCAGTGCTTGCTTCGCAAGCAAAAGCTCTGATGGGTGACACTTTACAGCATATTACCAATGAAACCATTCAGCTTCATGGGGGAATTGGTATGACGGATGAACATGATGCAGGGCTCTTTATTAAGCGAGCACGAGTGACGGAATACTTGTATGGATCATCTGCCTATCACCGTGATCGTTTTGCAACGTTGCGCGGGTTTTAAAGAGAGGGAATAACTATGATTGATCTAACAGGCAAAGTGGCACTGGTGACGGGAGCATCCCAAGGGATTGGTTTGGGGATTGCTCGCAGCTTTCTGGCGGCGGGTGCTTCAGTGCATATCACCGGTACGCGACCAACAGCCAGTGATTACGATGGCGACTTAGGTCAATTTACTTATCACCAAGCGGATTTATCAACTCTTGAAGGCCAGCATGGTTTATATCGGAATATCGCCGAAATAGATGTGCTGGTTAACAATGCGGGTATTGTGCAGTCCAATGAGTATGAGGGCGAGGTCTTTCGCAAGACCATTGAAATGAACTTGAATGGGGTAATGGAGTTGTGTCAGCTTTATGCTGAAACACTGATTGCGAGGGGCGGCTCTGTTATTAATATCGCTTCCTTGTCTGCCTATTTATCCCTGCGGGACACACCGGCGTATACAGCCAGTAAAGCCGGCCTTCTGGGATTAACTCGTGCCCTGGCTGATCAATGGGCACGAAAAGGCGTAAGGGTTAATGCTATTTCTCCGGGCTATATACAAACCCGAATGACCGGTTCATTTCAGGAGGATCCCCGGGTTGAGAAAAAGCTCTTGTCGAACGTGCCCATGAATCGTTGGGGGCAACCGCAAGATATCGGTGGGGTAGCCGTGTTTTTAGCGTCACCGCTGGCAGCCTATATTACGGGCGTCAGTATTCCTGTGGATGGCGGTGTGTTACTGCGATAACCCGTTAATCGTGTAGCAGCGGGTGTTGCAAATCACCCGCGGTTAAACTCGACACATCTTGGTCGTCGACAGGGTAATAGGTGTGAATGCTTAGGCGCGGTTCGGAAACATAGGCGGCCGGACCAATAGCGCCAATCGTTTGAACAACGTGATAAAAGTGTACGTCATTGCCATTGACGTTAAGCTTGATGCGGAAACTGCTCATAGGGTCGAGAGCTGCTGCGCGTTGCTTCCAATTTTTCGGGATTTGTGGCTGTGATAACAGGTTATTGAGCCGTTGCCTGTTTTCATCATCGTTATCGAGAATAACTTCTTGTTGCAACCACATAGCCATCAGTGATTGCGCATCTGAGCACTCTTCATCATCAATGCTCGTGACTATATGGGCATAGAAAAAATCAATATAGTTTTTAATGTTTTGTAACTCGGCGGGTTCTACTGTCGATTGAAACAAGCCTACCCAGGCCTTATTGACCATAACAATATTGAAAGCGCCATCGAGCAGAATGCTTGGGTAAGGATTCAGAGCCTTCAAAGATAGGGTCACTGCTTTACGTAACCACTTTAATGTCGGCGAATTAAAATCCAACTTGCTGGAAGCCGGGCGGTAACCCGCAGACAGTAACAGATAGTTACTATCCCGCTCTCGAAGCGAAAACTGTTTGGCGATTTTACCTACGATATCCTTGCTGGGATGCACATGGCCGTTCTCAAGGCGGTTGATATGCCGTGTTGATGAGCCCAGAGCTTCAGCTAGCTGTTCCTGGCTGAGTTGATAAGTGTCGCGCCAGAATCTTAGCAGTCGCGCAAAGGGAAGATCGTCTTTTGGGTTTTGATCGGAGGAGCTGGGCATACACCAAATTCGCTTAGGCTGCTGTTAAAGATAAGCGGTGATTATCGCCAGTCCTATTTACGTCTTCAAGTCCTCCTGCTCCTTACGGAGTTACTTGAGCATGTGTTAGACTATATCAAGTTATTGATTGGTTGGTCAAGCAATTGTATTTTATCTCCATCAACTGATCTATAGTTTTAACATGACTCGCTTGAGTGACAGGAATCCCCAGGGGTCGAATATGACTAGAAAGATATTTGCAGTTTCGTTGTTTGTTTCATTTGTAGCCATGTCAACATCTGGCTTGATGATGTTTGTCATAGAGAAGCCCTCATTTACCATGCAGATGCACCCTGTTCATAAGCTCTTTGGTTTGCTTATGATTGTTTCCGTTGTGGGCCACCTTAGTTATAACTATCGGGCGCTATTGCAATACATCAGGTCAAAGCCTGTAGCTACTGCGGGTACATTTTTAGTGTGTGTGCTCATTTTGCTCTACGGAGTGGCTTTGAATAACGCTATTCCGGAGACTATTGCCAAGCCTTTAGATGAGCTTGCGAGAGAGGCCGAGGAGAAGGGGTTGTAGAGCTTTAAGGAGCACTGATTCCGGAATAATAGCCCCTGAAATAACCGTATCGGAGGAAACTGTGTCTACAGAAATTGCACAGCTGTTTTTACAGCTCTCAGATGATCTGGGGGTTGACCGTGACCAGCTTATCGCCAGCGCAGATATAGATCCCATTTGGCTGGAAAAGCCAGATGCATTTATGCCGGTTGATTCGCTTTATCATCTGACAAAGCAGGTAGCCAAGTTAGCGGGCAGCGAGGATATTGGTTTGTGGGCCGGTCGAGCCAACTTTCTTAACCAGGCAAGCCTGTTAAAGTATCTCTCTGCTATTTGCAGTCATTTTCGTCAGTGGCTGCATATGATACCCAGCGCGCCATTAACCACGGCTGGCATTGGAGAAACTGTGGTGGTCAGGGATGGGGATATGCTTTGCACCGAGTGGCGCCCCACAGTGTCGATGGCGGTAAGTGGCCGGTATATCGCCGATATGATGTTAAGTGCAAGCCAGTGTCTGCTTAATTCGGTATGTTATCGCCCGGTACCCGTTCCCACGGTTTATTTTAACTATCCAGAGCCTGAAGATACGACAGTCCATCGACAGGTGTTTGGGGGGCAATTGGTGTTTGACCAGCCTTTCTGTGGTCTGTTTTATCCTGCGGAGGCACTGGTGTGGCCGATTATCAAAGTGTGGGATGAAAAGTCCCCAGTCGCTGAAAACAATCTGCTGAGTATTATTGAGAAGGGCAGTAGCGATGGTTTTATGCGACGACTGAGGCGCTCCATTGTCAGAGCACTGCCATCCGGTAAGATGACCATTGACACCATTGCTAACGAGCTGGCGATATCACGTCGGACTTTGCAACGTCGGTTATCCGAGCGCAATGAGGTGTTTGCCAATGTCGTGCAGGAATTGCGTTCGGCAATGGCCGTGCGTCTATTGACCGATAAACAAATACCAGTGACTGAAATCGCCTTCATGCTCGGCTACGCCAATATCTCTTCTTTCTCTACGGCCTTTAAGGGTTGGCATGGCTGTTCTCCTAGAGATTTTGTCTCCTAAGTCTATTCTGGCGCCAAATGAAAAGTCCGTGGCACCAATTCAGAAGCGCACTCATCGACGACTGACTATCATCTTATGCACTCAAAGATAATCAATAGAGGCTAAAGATGAATACCGATCCAGATACCTTAGCGGCGTTTCGACAAGAAGTTAGTGCCTGGCTAGAAGATAATATTCCTGAAGACCCCGGTTTCCTGTTGCCATTAACCTTTATGGAAGTGGGTACTGATGAGCAGCTGGCATTCTTAGTGGCCTGGCAGCGTAAAGTCTACGAAGCCGGTTATTTGGGTATGTCCTGGCCACAAGAGTACGGCGGCCGCGGCATGCCTAAGGTTTATCAAGATATCGTTGATGAAGAGCTGGCAAATCATAAAGCGCCGATTATTTTTAACACCATTGGTTTAGGTTGGGCAGGTCCTCTGATTTTGGAAATGGGCACCGAGGCCGAGAAACAGAAATACATTAAAGGCATTCTTACCGCCGAGGATATCTGGTGTCAGGGTTTCTCAGAGCCGGATCACGGCTCCGATCTCGGTAACGCACAAACCCGTGCTGTACGCGATGGCGATGAGTATGTGATTAACGGCAGCAAGATCTGGACGACTCACGGTCCCTACGGTAAATATATGATTCTGTTGGCCCGTACCAATCCTGAGGCCAAGAGCAAATACGCTGGCTTGTCATTCTTTCTCTCCCCCATGCAGGCGCCTGGCATTACCACCTCACCGATTCAGAAAATCACCGGTGAGTACGGTTTTGCGCAAACCTTCTTTGATGATGCCCGTATCCCGGCAGAATGCTTAATGGGTGAGGAAGGCGAGGGCTGGAAACTGGCCATGCGAACCTTGGAGTATGAGCGTAGTGTTGAGGGAGGTCAGGCGACCAGCTATTGTCTTACCTCTATCTCCAGCGACGACCTTATCGAAACCTGCCGCTCGATTCAGCGCGATGGTAAGCCGTTATTGGAAGACCCTGTTGTTCAGGATCAACTGGTGCAGTTTATCCTGGAGGAAAAAAATCTGCAGTTGAATAATACTCGCGGAAAGCTACCGGACCTTTGTACGGATTACCCCTTGTCACTGATGTTGTCTGGAAAACTGGAAGCCACTGAACTTTGCCGACGTATGCGTCAGTACGCGGTGAGTTTACAGGGCGCGAAGGGTGGTCTTTATATTCACGATAATGATGCCTTGGATGGTGCTATTTGGCAGCACGGCTACTTTAATAACTTCTCGGCCACCATTGGCGGCGGTACCAGCCAGGTTCAAACAAACATCATCGCAGAGCATGCGCTCGGCTTGCCCAAGTAGCTATAGAAAAGAGTAGTAGCGAAAAGTCAGCAGAGACAAGTCAGCAGAGACAAGAGTCAGGAGAATTAATATGGGTTTTGTAAGATACGAAGAAAATAAATCCTATAGCATGCGCTTTAGTGAAGAACAAAAGATGATTTTGGAAAGCGCCCGTAGCTTTTGTCAGGATACATCGTCTATTGAGCAGGTGAGAAAGCTATTGGAATCCGCTCAGGGTTATGAAGACAATGTTTGGCAACAGCTGGTAGAGTTGGGCTGGACCGGAATTGCCATAGCCGAGGCTTTTGGTGGTTCAGAATTGGGCATCGAAGCGGTAGTTCCCATTGTAGAAAGCATGGGCCGTAATCTTTCGGCTACACCGTTTATCAGCTGTACCTTGGCAGCCCAGCTACTGTTGCGCGCGGCGAGCCCCGAGCAACAGCAGCGCTGGTTGCCGAAAATGGTAGAGGGCCAGATAGCGACCCTTGCGTTATTGGATAACGAAGATTGGGGTGCAGACAATACCACTCACCAGCTTTCTGATGATTTGGTATTAACGGGTGAAAAGTGGTTTGTCGATGATGCCGCGACTGCGGAGCTGTTTATCATCCTCACCCAATATCAGGGCAGTGCCCGCTTTGTGCTAGTAGAGCGTAATCAGTTATCTGAGGGTGCGATAAAAGCCCATGCCTTAATTGATGAAACCAAGCGCTCAGCTAAAGTTGATTTTACCGGTGTTACTGTTTCGGCCGATGCCGTTCTTGCGGCGGATAATGTCGAGGCAATACTTGCCGATATTAAATTGATTGGCGCGTTGCTGACGGCCGCGGAAGCTGTGGGTACCACGTCTTCCTGTTTAAATCTTGTTGTTGATTATCTCAACACGCGCAAGCAATTTGGCAAGCCGATTGGTTCTTTCCAGGCATTAAAACACCCCAGTGTTGATATTCTTATTAAGCTGGAAGGCGCACGTTCTCAGGTTTATCACGCAGCAACGCTGTTTGAAGAAGGCAAAGGGGAAATTGAACGCGATCTGGAAATCGCCTGCCGCATGGCCAAGGCATCCGCCAATGATGCCTTGTTGATGGCGGGCGACCGTGCAGTGCAGTTTCACGGCGGCATGGGTTTTACCTATGAATGTGATGCGCAGTTGTATATCCGACGTGCGCAGTGGAGTCAGCAGCAGTTTGGTGATTCTGCCCACCACCGCAAACGCCTGGCGCCGTTGTTGTTAAATTAAAGCTAGAGCTGCTGGGAAATCGACTTGAGTTGGGTTTAAGTCTGTAGGGGGAGAGAAAGGTTCTGTCGCATCCCGGCCAATTACCACCGGCCTTCCAGCCCTCCGCGTAGAAAACATAACTCAATATTAGGCCGATTACTAAGGTGGTTGGAGGGAGCACCTGCGCAGGCTTTTCCTTGCCCCTTCTTGCTTCTTGATCAGTTTCTGGTTATTGTTCATATTAAGTCACTTGAATGAATCGAGTGATTTAATTGTCTGACTTGACAGGATCGGAACTATGGCGGCCCTCAGCCCCTCGGAGCTCAGCAAACAGCGCCTGATCCTCGCTGCCCTTAAACTCTTCGCCGAGCAGGGCATCGACGCCGTCTCCCTGCGCATGATCAATCGTGCGGCCGGAGCAAAGAACAACTCCGCCCTGCATTACCACTTTGGCAGCAAGATTGGCCTGGTGGAAGCGGTAGTGGCGTTTTTCCAGGAATGGTTTGAACTGGCTCGCGAGGAGTCGTTTCTGGCCATTGAGGCCCAGAAGAACCCCAGTGTTCGCGAAATTGTCGATGCCTTTCTCGCTCCCTATCTCAAATTGTTGAAAGAGGAGGAGTGGGGCTATCACGCGGTGCGTTTTATCGCCCGTATGGAAATGGAAGGCGGGGCGGAAATTCGGGATATCCTGCATCGCTTTGCCGATCGGGCCATGAAGCGCTTTTCCAAACTCCTGATGACCGCTTTGCCCCATGTACCGCCAAGGCAACTCAAGCAGCGCTGGAACTTCTGCGTTACCAGCATTATTCAGGGGATGGCCGACTACAAAAACCTCGAAAATTCCTATATGGGGGATGTCAGCTGCGGCCTGGACAGGCTCGGCGAGACGTACCTGGACTACAATGCGGCGGGTTTGCAAGCGCCAGTGGTGTAGATATGCTGACGACGGTCTGGAATCGTCACTCGACTGACGCTGTGGATTTCTCTTGGATTCCTATCCCTATGGGCATCCATGAGATCTGTACTACGGAGGAAGACTCCAAAGGCTGAAAATGACGGCTGATCAAACGATTGATGTCCGGTATCAGGCGACGACACGGGGAGCGCAAAGAGAAGGCCATGGCGACCTCTGCCCAAGCGATGGCGTTACGACTGCGCCGGATCAGGTGCGTTGCCTGCTGTTCGGCGATCAACTCCATGGAGGTTGTCGGCGAGTTGATGAAAAAATCCGTACGCCCGGCCAGCAGCAAGGTAACGTACTGGCGGTTGTGGTTGATTGGAATCAGGGATTGATGACGAGCGAAGTAATCATCCAGCCGCTGGCCCAGGCTGGAGCCGCGTATGCGCGAGCCGGTGAGTCCATCCAGATCGCTTAGCGTTGCAATTCTCAGTTGATCGTGCTCGCGGGTATAGACATAGAGTGGCTCGGTGAAATAGGGGAGGGTATAGTCAAAGGCCGAGCGGCGGCTGCCTATCGGGTAGAGGCTGATCAGCGCGTCTCTCTGTCCCGATCGCAGAAGATGAAGCTCTCGGGCGAAGGGTTCAGCCCTGAGCAGCTCAACGTCCACTGCCAGCGAGCGCTGGATCTGTTGCAGCAGCTTCCAACCGACGCCGGAGGCGGGGCGATTGTCCGTGGCGGGTTGAAATACCGGCGGCCAGCTGGCGGCGCTTATTTTCAGGCGGGTACACCGTTGTTCTGGACTCGCAGCAGTCAACTGCGCAAAGCTCAGAATGATTGCCAGGACCAGGCACCACTGCACCGGCCACGCAGTAGTCGGTTTCGATGCACACCTTGCTCTTTCAACAAAGATCTCTTCAATACAGCTTTCGGCCATGGCGTGAGCCTCCGGTAGTCCGCTATTGAAAATCGTCACATCAAAAAGTTCGTGCTCTTCTCGTTTACGCCTATTGTATTGCAGTGACTGAGTGTCTAAAGCCGACAAAAGTCACGGTAATTGTCGGAGAGAGCATCCGGCTTCGTTCGGACTGGAAAGACGTCTGGACGATGCCATAACGCAAAAGGATACACTGGCACCGGGTTGCGATCATACTCTTGCGTATGGTTTAGTTACTCCCGTCTCACTTATTGATGACGCGGATTCAAATCTGAAGTGCATCACCACTGATAGTCCTAAATACATGTCGTGGTTAGTCGTGTGGATGGCATCTTCTGGTTCGGGTATAGTTAATGCGGGGTATATATTGCAGAGCGTTTTAAAATGTCAGGTTCAGGTCCTACGAACCCGCCGGGTCAACCTAATAAAGACAACTTACTTCCAGGACTGGAATTCCACCGGGAAGGTAGCATAACCTGTGTGTCCTACGATCTTGAAACTTCAGGATTGCCCGGGGCAATTCTGCAAGGTGAGACCATAGATTTAGGCCAGTCCTTCGATCCCTTGTGGGCGCTGGCGCAGACCGAGCAGGCTTCCCGCATCCTGCGAATGGAGTACAAGGGAGCGTTCACCACCGACTGGTACCTGCTGGAAAAAGACTGCTACCTGGCGGTGAACAGGGGGGGCGGTAACCCCAAGGCTCAGGCCACCCACCTGGAGTACGATGCTTGCGACTGGTGTATTTTCCGGGTTCGTCTGCAGGGCGATCTGGTGGAGTCCTTCACCGACTACGATCGCCATAGTGGCAATGCCGATTGTTCGTTCCTGAACTTCGGCCGGGGGCTCAAGTATTCCATGAATGTCTCAGGACAAGCGCAGCTGGCTAGCCTGTCGCTGACGTTCAAGACCGAGTGGCTGTTAAACTTGCTTGGCAGCCAAACCTGTGAGGCCCTGAGCCCGTTATTGGCGGCGGGGGAGGCGCAGAAGGCGGCCTCCCACGTGGTGGCCATTGACGTCAATGCGGCTATTTACCGGGTTGCCAGGGAACTGCTGGATCTGCCGACAGAAGACCCCTTCTGTGTGCTATTGGCCCAGGCCAAGGCCAAGGAATTGTTATTTGTCGCGCTGCAGGCGCTGGCCAGTGGCAATCAATCCCCCGACTTGCGCTTTCGGGAGCAGGAAATCACCCAGCTAAATGCCGTGAAACAGCGCCTGGAGTCCGAGTATGCCAGTGCCTTGACCCTGGAAGAGCTGAGTCGCTGGGCGGGGTTAAACCGCCGTAAACTCACCGAGGGCTTCAAAGCGCTCTATGGCGCCACTGTGAATGAGTACCTGCTGTTGCAGCGCATGTCCCAGGCCGGTAGCCTGCTTCGCCAGGGAATGCCGGTGGCCCAGGTGGCTGAACGGGTGGGCTATCTGGACCGGGGCAGCTTCAGCAAGGTGTTCAAGCGCCATTTTGGTGTTACCCCGAAGGAATACTAGGGCCTGCCGGTGCTAACACATATCAATAACAGAAATAGTAGTCTGTATCTTTAGGCGATTGCGTTATTAATACCGCCTCCTTTTCTTGCTTTTGATCCGTTTGACTTAGAAAGTTCCGAATGCCCACCTTTGAGTGCCAGTTGCCCACCCGCGGCCTGTAAAGGCGCCTTACCATAGCTCGAAGGGTCAGTTGTAGTCCGTTTGACAGGCCTCGATCCCGTTTCCCGGGTATGTACTTTCGTTCAGAGCCTGGGTAACAACTATAATAATCCCTTGAGGAGAATCTATTGTGAGTCAAGACGTAAACGCCTTTTCCTGTACCGGTGGTCGTCTCTGCCGACAGCCACTGGCAGCCCATATCCGCACAGCTGTTCGAGCCACCGCCGGCGCCGTTGTGTTGTCCGGTGCCGCCATGACTCCAGCCATGGCCAATGACAGTGAAGATAACTTCCTGCTAGAGGAAATCATCGTAACAGCCCGTTTTAAAGAAGAAAGTGCTCAGGACATCGGCCAGAGCATCAGCGCTTTTGGCGGAGATGCCATGGAACGGGCCGGTATGATCGATTTTGAGGACATCGCCCGCCGCACGCCGGGGTTGGACTTTAGCGACCGCGGACCCAATCGCAACGAAATGTCTATTCGAGGTATTTCCAAGCTGGTCAGTGGCTCTACCCTGGATATTCTCGGCACTCAAACGCTGATCACCCAATTTGTGGATGATATTCCCGTCTCCAGCCCTAACTCAAGCCAGCGCGACTTCAATCTGTTTGATTTTAATCGCGTGGAGGTGTTGAAAGGGCCGCAGCCCACTTATTTTGGTGAAGGTTCGGTGGGCGGAACCGTGCGTTATTTCAGTGCTGACCCCTCATTGCAAGAGGGTATTGGTGGCAAATTCAGTGCAGATGTGTCCAGTGTTGATGGCGGTGGCAATAACCACACCGTTAATGGCGTACTGGACCTGACCATTATTCCGGATGTACTGGGTATTAAACTGACTGGTTTCCAGCGCGACGATGAAGGTTTTATCGACAATGCCCTGACCGGCAGCGACGACGTTAATAGCTATAAAAGTGAAGGTGGCCGTCTGGTGGTGCTGGCCCAACCATCGGAAGAGTTGAGCATTCGTTTTGCCGCTCACTTTGCGGATGACGAAATTGGCGGTGACTGGCTGGTAGATGATACCGGTGATGATTACACTATTTCCGCACTGCCTACCGACAGTTTTGGTACCGATGAGTATGAACTTTACAGCCTTAATGTCAGCTACGACTTCGGTAAGTTCTCGGTCACCAGTGTGACCGGACTCTATCAACGCGAACGTCAAAATCTCGGCTACGACTTTGCTCAGTCAGAGAGCTCTCTGCCAGCGCTGTACGGTATCAACGGCACCGTGGTGACAGAGAACTTTACTGAGGAAGATAACTTTACCCAAGAAATTCGCATCCTCACGAATTTTGACGGCCCGCTGAACTTTACCGGTGGACTGTTCTATAAAGATGCAGAGTACAGTCAGACGGCAGTGGCCAGATCTCAGGAAATTGCCGCGATTTCCCTGACCGGTGATGATCTTTTCTTTGGTTCCGAGAAAGCGTCGCCAGCAAACCGCGAGCAAAAGGCGGTGTTCCTGGAGGCGAATTACGAGATTAATGACAAGCTGACCATGATCGCCGGTGCTCGCTGGCTGGATGAGGAGCAAGTCAGCCCGGTTGCTGATCCCAAACTACTTGGCGATCCCGCGATCGCCCTCTGTGTTGCCGATGCCCTGGGCAACTTCCCAGCCGCACCGGTGTTTGGTATTAATCCCTGCGTAGCTACAATGGTGCTCGATGGTGGCACCTACTTCGGTTTCTTTGGCCTTGCCGACATTAAGGAAGTCACCAATGAAGTCGACGGCGAGATCCTGCCCAAGTTCGCGGTGGAATATCAGCTGGACGAAGATATATTGGCCTATGCCTCGGCCACCAAGGGCATTCGCAACGGCGGCCTGAACTCCTCCTTTGTGGTAGCCCAGGCGCCGGAAGTCAGTACCGATCAAATCGGCTATGGCCAGGATGAAGTGTGGGCCTATGAGCTGGGCATCAAGAGTGTATTGTTGGGCGGTGATTTGGTGCTCAACGGGTCGGTTTATGTCAATGACTACAGTGATATTCAAACCTTGGTAAGCACCAGTGCTGGTGCCTTGTTCCAGAACGCCGGCGACGCGACCACCCATGGTTTTGAGGTCGATGCCCTCTATCGGGTCAACGATTGGTTAACGTTGAGTGGTGCTGCTAACTACACCGTGGCCGAGTTTGACGACGCCCAAAATTGGGAGACACCCGATGCAGCTTTTATTCGCGAACTGTTGGGGCGCCCGGAGAATATCGTCGCCGAGGGCAACGAATTGCCCAACGTGCCCAAATACGCTTATTCGTTGGCCGCCGACGTTTACTACCCATTAGCGGACAGGGATATGGCGCTGGTTGCCCACCTGGGCTATCAGTATACCGATAACCGGTTTATGGAAGCCATCAACGATCGTGACGCCGAGTTGGATGGCTATGGTCTGGCCAACCTGCGTGTCGGTCTGCAAGCCGGACAGTGGGCCGTCACAGCCTATGTGTCCAACTTGACCAATGAAATCGCCGAACAGTCGAATCTGATGGTCGGGGTGGGTGGCACCACCAATCTGTCCTACATCAACCGTCCACGCACGGTGGGTATTAACCTGCGTTACGAGCTTTAAACGTCTCTCCCTTCGCTCCCTTTCTTTATAGCAAGGGAGCTTTTTTTATTTAAAAAGGGGGAGCATTTTCCCGTGATTTGTACTTAACAATAGGTAAATCTAATGCTGAGTAAAAAAATGATCAGTCTCTCTGTAATTTCCAGTCTGGCGCTGGGCGGCTGTAGTCTGACTTCGGAAACGCAAACTCCTGACACCCAGGCGATTTCCCTGGCTCCCAGCCAGTGGCCCGCCGAAGATCTGGCCAAGTTTAAGCAGGTTGAGTGGGACACCTTCCCGGGTAACCCCGAAGCGGTGGGCTACCAGGGCGCCGTGGCCGGCAGTTTTCATGGTTTGGCCCAGCGCGCGGGGCTGGAGGCCTTGAAACAGGGTGGCACTTCCGCCGATGCCGCTATGACAACAGCACTGACCCAGGTGGCTCTGGGCGCCGGTGCGGTCATCAGTTACTTCGGCATTATGTCCGTGGTGCATTATGACGCGGCAACGGGCGAAGTGTCTTATATGAATGCCAACTGGAATACGGTCAAAGGTGAAACCGATGCCATGTCGATTCCGGGCAGTATAGGTTTCAGTGGTGACGCACTCTTTGACGGTGTGCCCAGCGGTCGAACAGCGCTGGTGGGTGGATTCATGAAAGGTGTTGAAGCCACGAACGAGCGCTACGGTAAGTTGCCGTTTGAGCGTTTGTTCGACCCCAGTATCGAACTCGCGGAAGAGGGCATCACCTGGAGTCCTGCACTGAATAAATACCTGAAACCCCGGAAAAAATCCTTATCGCGCCTGCCGGAAACCAAGGCGGTTTTCACCAAGGCGGACGGCAGCTGGCTGCAAGAGGGGGATACCTTCAAACAACCGGCTCTGGCTAAAACCCTGCGTGAGGTCGCCAAGCAAGGCGCTGACTATATGTATACTGGGCCATGGGCCCAGAAGCTCGTGACCGCTGTACAAAAAGACGGTGGCCATATGACCCTGGAAGACCTGGCCAATTACCAGGTGATGTGGGGCAAGCCGCTGATCGCCGAGCACAACGGCTATACGATTAACGCCAACGGCCTGCCTTCATACGGCGGTGCCAGTATGATTGAAGCCCTGCACCTGGCAGAAGCGGCCAACATTCGTGAGCTGGGGCACTGGTCCAAGAATGCCGAGTCCTTCCGTCGTATGGCTGAGTTGACCGCCAATATGATGGTCCCCCATATTCAAGCGGGAACGCCACAGGTGTTGGATCAAATGTACCCCGGGATGGACTTTTCCCCCGAGTCTCGTATTACCGCCAAGCACGGCGAGCAATTCTGGCAGCGCATGGAAGCCGGCGCCAAGCTGGCCATGTGGGATGACGCCTCCCCCAAGCATTCCGATACCGTGGTGGCTATCGACCAATGGGGCAATATGACCGCTGTTGTTCACTCCATCAACTCAGTGGTGTGGGGTGCGACGGGCATTATGGTGGACGGTATTTCCATCGGTGATCCGGCAATTAACCAGAAGGCTATCATTGCCTCGGTTGAGCCGGGTTCGCGCCTGCCAGACCCCGTTGAGCACGGTCTGTTGTTGAAAGATGGCGAGCCGGTCATGGCGTTCAGCTCCATGTCCATGGGCTTGCATCAGCAAACTGCCCAGTCACTGATTAACGTCATGGACTTTGGTATGTCGCCGAAAGAAGCCCTGGACGCGCCGTCGTTCTTCATGCCGGAAATGCGCCTCGACCCGGCAACGGGTATTCCTAAAAATACTGCACGGGTAATGGAAGGTGAGTTTGATCAAGCGTTGCTGGATAAAACCGGCTTGCCGGTCAAGCAGATTACCCCTGCCGAGCGCCGTATGGCCCAGGGCTTGTGGGTCGGGATTGCCCGCGACCCGAAAACCGGTGAACTGCGTGCCGCTTCTCACCCCTATACCAACGGCCAGGCAGTTGCTTATTGAGTCAGCAACCGATCACGATAGTCGCCTAATGTTATAAGGTGGTTTAGCTGTATCCTCAAAAGCCGATGAAACCCGGGTTTCATCGGCTTTTGTTCGCCAGGGGTTTAGTTTATGCCTGTCGGAGATTTAACGCTTTTTAACTTGAGGCAGTGAATAGAAGTGGTTAATCTGTCTAAATTAAATCATTCTGCTTAAATTGGGGCGCTGCTGAGAAGGAGTAGGGCCAGCCCAACCGTTCGATAGCTAGCTAAGGGAAATAAAAAGTCACCATCGAGCACGTAATAGTGTCAATAGGCCAATTGGGGGCGAAATTTTGGAGTTACCATAGGCTAGCCCCAATTACGGGTGGAGAAAGGGTGCACATTGCTGGCAGAAAGATGGGGTTATTAATTACCAAAATCTGAAGGCTGCAAGGTTCTTTTATAACAACTGTTCTAAAAAAAAATTTCTGAAAAGGTCGCTATGAAAAACGTAAAACTCACTGCGTTACTGTTCATTGTCCTGGCCCTGCTGCCACTGCCGTCCCTGGCCAGTGATTTATTAACCCAGGCCCAAAGCCAGTACACCAATCTGCAAACCCCGGCAGGAAACATTCAGCTGCACTACAAAACCCTCGGCAGCGGAGACCGAACCACTGTGCTGGTTCACGGTGGTGCCTGTGATATGACCTTTTGGGATCAACAGGTAGAAGCGCTGGCGTCAGTCGGCAAGGTTATCTTGTTGGACCTCGCCGGCCATGGCCTGAGCGATAAGCCTGAAATCGACTACACCATGAAACTCTTTGCCCAGTCGGTGAATGCGGTGATGGAGGCAACCAACACCGAAAAAGCCGTGTTTATGGGGCACAGTATGGGGGTGCCGACACTCAGGGAGTTCTACCGCGCCTGGCCGGAAAAGATGCAGGGTATGGTTGCCGTTGACGGTATTGTCTATTACGACGAGCCCTCCTGGATCATGGGGGCTTTACATTGGCTGATGGACTCACCCCTCTACGATAGTCTGTGGGGCACCTTTGTTGACACCATGACCAACGAACACACCCCCGATGCTTTGCGCGAGCGAGTGAGTGTTTCGATGAAAGGTGCTCCCCGGCATGTAGTGCTGAGTTTTATGGAACAAATGACGGCGCCAGAGACGGCCTACAACGACAAAATTGATATTCCTCTGTTGGCGATATATGCCCCCAGCCCCGCTTGGTCTGACGGTATCGAGCAAAAGATCAGTGCCATTGCTCCCAATTCCTCTCTGGTGCAGATGCAGGGTGTAAGTCACTTTTTATTGGGAGAAAAGCCACTACAGATCAACCCCTTGCTGGTGCAGTTTGTGAGTGAGAGTGCACCAGCGCTTGTTTCTGCACAGTGATCCGTTGGATTCAAAAGCGGCTAGTGAGGCGCTGTTTACCGGTCCTGGATTTGGTCAGAAGAATGTAGTGAGCAATAATAACGTTAAGAGATAACGCGATGAAAATACGTACCCTTAAAAAAATGATAGCCGCCGCACTGGTTGTCACTAGCGCACCGGTACTTGCCGGCAAAGCAGACATTCAGCTTGAAACCTTGATGGATGGCTATTGGGATAAACACTTGAAGAGCTCGCCGATGATGGCTAGCTATTTGGGTGATACCTCCTACAGTGATCGCCTGGATGACCTCAGTGAAAAAGGTTTTGCCGAGCGTACGGCTAACCTTGATTTGGCTATCGCGGAGCTGAAAAAAATCCCTGTTAAAGAACTCTCCGACGCCAACCGCGTTAACTACGAGGTGTTCGAGTGGATGGTCCATAACGAGCGCAAAACCCTGGATTATGACTGGCGCTCTATCACCTTCAACACGGTGATGGGATGGCAGACAAGTTTTGCGCAAATAGTCGGTGGTATGACCACGTTTAACAGTGAAGATGATTACCGCGCATACCTGAAACGCCTGGAGGCATTTGGTACCTACGCTGACCAGAACATGGCCTTGATGCAAAAAGGCATCGAAGTCGGTTATGTACAGCCTTGTGAAACCCTGAACGGCTACGAGGCGAGTATCTCTGGATTTATTGCGGCCACACCCGAGCAGAGCCTGTTTTACGCGCCATTCAACCGCATTCCCGCCAGCTACGGCGACGAGGTCATCAGCGAGCTGCAAGCCAAGGGCAAGCAGTTGGTCAGCGACGTGGTAAACCCGGCCTATCAGCGATACAACACCTTCTTTACGAAAACCTATAAGCCCGCCTGCCGTAACACCATTGGCTTGTCGGCAATACCCAAAGGGCGAGAGCTCTACGATCATTTTGTCCGTTACTACACCACCATGGATACCGATGCTGATGCTGTGCACACCTTGGGCCTGTCGGAGGTAAAACGCATCCGCGCGGAAATGGAAGCGATCATGAAAGAGGTGGGCTTTGAAGGTGACCTGAAAGCGTTTTTTGCGCATCTGCGCACAGACCCACAGTTCTACCCTAAAACCGAAGAGGAATTCCTGGCTAAAGCGGCCACCCTGGCCAAGCGCATTGATGGCAAGTTACCGGAGTATTTCTCCTACCTGCCGCGCAACCCCTACGGTATTCAGCCGGTGCCTGCGCACATTGCGCCGAAAACCGCTGCCGGTTACTACCAGGGAGGCGCGGCCGACGGCACCCGCGCAGGAGTTTATTTCCTCAATACCTACAACCTGAAGAGTCGCCCGCTGTACACCCTGGCCGCACTGACGCTGCATGAAGGCGTACCCGGCCATCACCAGCAAATTTCTATTGCCGGCGAGTTGGACAGCCTGCCGAAATTCCGTCGCAGCTATTACTTCCACGCTTACGGTGAAGGATGGGGACTCTACTCGGAATACCTGGGTGAAGAGATGGGCATTTACGATACCCCCTATGACCGCTTTGGTCGCCTGAGTTACGAGATGTGGCGCGCCCTGCGTCTGGTGGTAGACAGCGGCATGCACGCCAAAGGCTGGAGCCGTCAACAGGCCATCGATTTTATGGCGGACAATTCGGCCTTAAGTCTGCACAACATCACCTCCGAGGTGGATCGCTACATCACCTACCCGGGTCAGGCGCTGGCCTACAAGAACGGCGAGCTTAAAATTCGCGAACTGCGCGGCAAAGCCGAACAGGCCCTGGGTAAACATTTTTCACTGCGCAAGTTTCACACCCTGGTGTTGAAGAGTGGTGCCGTGCCGTTGACAGTGCTGGAAAGTATTGTTGACAGCTGGATTGCTGAACAGAAAAAAGCTTGATAATCAAAAGTAGGAAAACACTGATGAAAACAACCAAAGTATTATTACTGTCAGCGGCGGTGGCCCTGGCAGCGTGCAGCGAAACTGAAAAAGCCAATCAAAAAACATCGGCCGTTGAAAAATCTGCTGCTGAACAGGTGGCGGCGCCAGCGGTAGCCGATAAGCAAAGCGCTGGTGCCAGCTTAGAAGCCTTGACACAGGAATTTCTCGCAGCCTCAGCAGCCGCCAATCCTTATGTGTTGATGCTCGCGGGAAAACAAGTTACCCAATTGCCTGAGTTGTCGATAGCGGCTAGCGAAAAACAGGCTCAAGGGGCTCGTGATTACCTGGCGCGTTTGGCGGAAATAGATCGCACGGCACTAAACCATGAAGACCAGCTGACGGCCGATATTTTTGAACAGCAAATGCAGTTGCTGGTCGCTGACCCCAAGCATTATTGGCATCAGTTCTCGGTAACCCCTTACCAATCCGGTTTTGTGGTCAGTACATTGTTGCCAGGGGCATTGGCCGGTGCGTCGCTGAATAGCCAGAGTGATGTAGAGACCTATCTGGCTTTGATTGCTGATATAGGGCGTTTTACCGGTGATCAATTGACCAAGTTAAAGGGCCAGGATGAGCGAGGAATATTACTGCCTAAGCCTGCTATTCCCGGCGCACGAAGTGTTTATCAAAGCCTGAAGACAAATTTACCGGCCTTAACTGCCGTGGCAGATGCCCGCGTTGCCACGCTGACGGCGGAGCAGAAGTCTGCACTGTTCTCTGGTCGTGACGCCATACTTGCCAAGCAGGTGAATCCGGCCATAGATGCACTACTAGAGTATCTGAGTGATGACTATCTGGCTCGTGCACCTGAGTCGGTGGGGCTGGGGCAATACCCCGGTGGTAAAGAGGCCTACGCCCATGCCATTAAGCGAGAGACCACTTTGGACTTAAGCCCGGAAGAGATTCACCAGCTCGGCCTCGACAGTCTCACCAAGATACAAAAAGAAATGCAGGCAATCCGTGATGAACTGGGCTTTAAAGGTAGCGCCCAGGAATTTCACGATCAGATGCGCAAAGACCCGCGTTTCTTCGCTAAAACGCCAGAGGAAGTAAAAGCGCGCTATGACGGTTACATCACCAAAATTGAACCGCATATTGACGATTATTTTTCGCTCATGCCCAAAGCGCCATATGGCTCCAAGCGTTTGGACCCGGCAGCCGAAGCGGGCATGACCTTTGGTTACTACCAGATGCCCAACAAGCTCGAATCTACGGGGCTTTATCGCTTTAACGGTTCGAATCTCTCAGAGCGCCCAATGGTGTGGACAGCGCCGTTGATCTTTCACGAATTGATTCCCGGTCATCATTTCCATTTGGCCCTGCAGTCAGAAAATGAGAACCTCTCTGCCTATCGCAAGAGCGGCAGCATGGTTACAGCCTTTAACGAGGGCTGGGCCAATTATGCGGCAAGCCTGGCACTGGAAATGGGCTTCCTGGATTCAATGGACCGTTATGGTTACCTGCTGTTTGACAGTTTTATTTCCAATCGTCTGGTGGTTGATACCGGCATGAATTATTTCGGCTGGTCGGCTGAGAAAGCGCTGGAGTTTACCCTGGCAAACACCTTCTCCACCAAAACCGAGTCCAGCACCGAGATGATGCGCTACTCCACAGACATGCCGGCGCAGGCCCTGGCTTACAAACTTGGCTTTGAGTTTATCAAAGGACTTCGTAGTGATATGGAAGCCAAGTACGGTGATAAATTCGAAATTAAAAAGTTTCACGCTGCAGTAGTGGGTAGCGGTGCACTGCCAATGCCGGTGCTGGAGAAACACGTGGCGTGGTCCATGGGCCAATAATTGGGTTGCGTCGCATCTATCGTTGAGAATAAGGAGTGGTTCAGTGGCACCTATGGCCTACATTGCCAAAGCATAGAATAGTGCGCAGGGAGATTGGGAGCCTCCCCATCTCTTTTGACCCTTTTTGAGCATTCGCCACAACTCCAGTCCAGCAATGGTTCTGGCGGCACTGCTAAATGTTTCAAAGCCCATGACCTGTTTCATTTTCCTCTTTACGAATCGATGATCCTGCTCAATCACGTTGTTAAGGTACTTGCATTGTCGAATCGTGATTCGGGTATTATTATCAATGTTATAGTGATTGATCGCAGCATGATTGGCGCCACTTTTGTCGATGTTGATCAGGCTTGGCTTACCATTTCGTTTGATCATCTTTTTCAAAAACCGCTTGGCGGCCTTCTTATCCCGTTTAGCTGAAAGCAGAAAGTCGATGGTGTTACCTTCTTTATCCACAGCTCGATACAGATATTTCCATTGGCCTTTCACTAGCAGGTAGGTTTCGTCAAGTCGGACCCTGCCACCGGGACGGCGTTTCCTTTTCTGGAACTCTTTCTCGAGTAGAGGAGAGAACTTGAGAACCCAGCGATTGAGAGTGCTGTGATCTACGTCAATTCCGCGCTCCTTCATTATTTCCTCGATATCACGATAGCTTAAACAATAGGCAACGTACCAACGGACGCACTGCAGAATAACGGATTTCGGGTAACAATAGCCCTTGAAACTGATCACGAAGACACCATCCAGAGTCTAAACGGCGAATTGTACGCGAATCTGGACATCAGGTGCGACGCAACCAGAATAAGCGCTAAAAGTTTCATCTGACCCCACTATGCTCTTGGGGTAAGCTATATGGATTAAAAAGTGCCAATCGGCCACAAAAGAGTGCCGATCGGCCACATGCGGATGCCGCGCAATCGATAGGATAGGATAAACAAGCAGCATAATAATCCCGTAGTTTGTATAGAGCGAGTTTGACGATGCATAGACGTACTTTTCTCGGCGCTGCCGCACTGGGTGCGGCTGCGCCACTGATGGCCAAAACTTCAGGCCCGGAGTCGCAATGGCAGGCGGCACATGACGCCCAGCGCCGGGCGCTGATTAGCCAGGCAGACTTTATGGGGACCAAAACCGGCGTCTCCGGCAGCCAGGGTGTAGCGGTCACCACCCACCCCCTGGCCACCAAGGCGGCCATTGATGCCATTAAAGATGGTGGTAATGCCGTGGACGGTGCCTGTGCCGCGGCCTTGATGCAAACAGTGGTCGAGCCCCATATGACCACTATTACCGGTGTCTTTTCCATGCTCTATTTCGAAAAGGCGACCGGTAAAACCTACTATATGAACGGTTCCAACAACCGTCCCCTGCAGCACAAAGACTTTGCCGTGAAAGATATACTCGGAATGATGGGCAATGCCCAGGGAGTGGCTATTCCCGGTTTCTGGGGCGGCTGGCAGGCAGTGCAGGAACGCTGGGGTAAGCTCTCGCGTAAGCGTTTGATGGCACCTTCTATTTATTATGCTGACCAGGGTTTTGAGGTGCACCCCTTCCTGTGGGGTGAAATCTTTGCCGAAATGGAGCATATCGGTATTAACCCCCAGGGGCGGGAAATCTTTATGCCCGGCAACGCCATTGTTGGCCAGGGTGAGAAACTCTACCAAAAACGCTACGCGGACTTGCTGCGTCGTTTGGCCGAAGAGGGTAACGATTACTTTTATCATGGTGGTTTTGCGGAGAAATTCTCGCGGATTGTGCAACAGGCTGGCGGTGACATCACCCCCGAAGACTTTGCCCGCTATGAAGTGATGTGGCAGGAGCCTGCGAAGGGCAAATACCGCGACTACGACGTGGTAGCCTCGCCGCCACCAGACTTTGGTGCCACCAATGTCACCGAGGTGTTGCAGATTTTGTCTCACGCGGATATCGGCAAATTGGGCCCAGCATCAGAGTCACCGGAAACAGCCTATCTGATGTTCAAGGCCCTGGACGAAGTCTGGGCAGAAACCCTGATCGCCAATCACACGGGCAAAAAAGTGCCCTGGCAGCAGGCGCTGGATTTGGAGCTGTCGGCACAGCGTTATGAAAAAGTACTGAAGAACCCACCACGGAGTACCGGTGATGTTCTCAAATTGGCGGGCATCAATTCACTGGAGCCCGGTTACGCCGCGGCGCCTCCCGGCAGTAACCACCTGACCGTAACCGATGCCGAAGGCAATGTGGCGACTGTGTTGCACTCCTGTATGGCGCTACCCTGGTCCAACAGTCTGTTTATCGATGGCACCAGTATTTGTGGCTCCGGTATTCATTACAGCTCCGGTGTGCCCAAGCCCGGCGAGCGCATCAATGCCCGCATTGTGCCGATGATGCTGTTCAAGCAGGGCCGCCCGGTGATGGCCTGTGGTTCACCCAGTGTATCCCTGTACGAGAACCTGATCCAGAACATCACCAATGTGCTGGACTGCGGTATGAGCATTGAAGAGTCCGTTAACCGGCCACGCTTTGGCGGCAACTGGGGCACGGGCGGACGCCTGATTGAAGCGGATATGGGCGAAAAAATGCTGCAACAGCTAAAAGCCAAGCCGGGTGTGAACTTGAAAGAAGTAAACCCCCGTCACTGGGCCCATGGCTCTTTTGAAGGCATTGCCTTTAACGGTGATACCGCCTTTGCCTGTGGCGACCCGCGCCGTTCGGCGCTGGCTATGGCGGTGTAACTTTCTGACAACGATGATATAGATGGATAATAAGACGACATTGAAGAAAAAACTGCTGGGTTCAGCGCTGGCATTACTCGCCACTTCAGCCTTGGCCGCAGCGCCTGCACCGGCCACCACCGGTGAGCAATTACAATATATCCAGTGTGGCAAGCTCCTGGACGTGGTTAAGAAAAAGACCCTGAGCAACCAGAATATCCTTGTGCGCAACGGTGTTATTGAAGCCATGGGGGCAGAGGTAAAGGCACCAGTGAATGCGGAGCAGATTGATCTGTCGAATCAGGTCTGTATGCCGGGTTTGATGGATATGCATACGCATATTTTTATCGATAGTACCAAGTCCAATCTTGACGCTCAGGGCATTATGAACTCTTCGGCGGATCAGACCCTGATGGGGCTGCGCAATTTGCAGAGCTTGTTGAACCAAGGTTTTACCACTATCCGTATTCCCGGTGACCTGGAAAAAGCTTACGCATCCATTTCCCTGAAAAACGCCATCAATCGGGGTGAGTTCGATGGTCCGCGTATGTTGGTGGCTCCTCACGCCCTGTCACCCACGGGCGGGCACGGCGATGCCAATTCTTTTGCCGCAGACTCTCACCTGCCGATTGCCATCAATATTGTGGATGGCGTCGACGATATCCGCCGCACCCTGCGTACCGAGTTCAAATACGGCGCCGACTGGATCAAAATCATGGCCACCGGTGGTGTGATGTCCCAGCACGACGACCCCAATATCGCGGCCTACAGTGAAGAGGAATTCCGTGTTTTCGCCGAAGAGGCCCATCGTCACAACAAAAAAATTACCGCCCATGCCCACGGCGATGCCGGTATTCGAGCCGCAGTAGAAGCGGGTTTTGACTCCATCGAACACGGTACTTTGATGGAAAAGTCGACAGCCAAGCTGATGGCTAAAAAGGGCACCTACTATGTGCCAACCCTCTATGTACTCGACTGGATATTGGAGATGGGGCAAAAGGGTGGCATTACCGCCAACAACCTGGAAAAGGCAAAAATGGTTGCAAAAAAACATGCCGACTCAGTCGCCATGGCCTATAAGTACGGTGTGAAAATGGCGCTGGGCTCCGACCCGATTTTCCCCATGGATCAGGCCATCCGCGAGTTCGATGCCATGGCCAAACGTATTCCCGACAACTGGTATGTGTTACAGATGGGCACCATCAACAGTGCCGAAATGTTGGGTCTGAAAGACACCATCGGAAGTCTTGAGGTGGGTAAGCAGGCCGATATCGTCGCCACCGCCAAGAACCCCATCGACGAGATGAAAAACATCGAGTCGGTCAGTTTCGTCATGAAAGGCGGTAAAGTGGTTCGTGCCAACTAGTTCTGCTCTAAAAAGTGGGATCAGATGAAACTTATGCATCTGATCCCGTTAACTCGAATCGAGAGAACGCGCTAAAAACGGCGGCTTATTTCCTCGGGTTTGCCGTTATTGGCAATGGAAATCTAACCATCTTGGGTTTTGTTCTCGGGCCCCCGCGTTGCTCTCTGTGCCCGAAAATAGAACGCCACTGAGCCCAGCAAGGCCATCACCATATTGGGTGTAATGGTCACCAGAATGGCCGTCGTGCCCATTATTTTGTGAACGCCAACCAATAACCCCAGGGCAGTGAGGTTGGTTCCCACAACAACATTGAGAAATTTCGAGAGCGCTCTAGACCCAGTATCAAATAACCATTGGATGTAGGCGGAGAAGGTCACGGCCAGCGAAAAGCTCAGGGCGAACTGGGTGGCTGCCGCCAGCAGGGCCAGGGGCGGGCCCGCCGGCCAGTTATGCCACAGTGGTATTCCCAAACCCGGCGAGCGGATTAAAGCCCGAATTGGACCAAACCTGTTTACTAAAAATGGCAAGCCGGTATTGATGTCGGGTTCGCCGAGCGTCGGGTTGGTAGAAAATATTGTACAAGTGAGCACTAGCCTGCTGGACTTCGACATGAACATTGAAGAGGCCGTCCATCAACCGCGATTTGGCAGTGCCTGGGGGGCAAAAGTGCCGGGCGCGTTTTTCGTTGAAGGTCATATGGACAAGTCAGTGCTCGATTACCTGAATAAGCACGATGCCAAGTACCAGTTACAAAACCCGTGGAATTGGTCAAATGGCTCCTTCGACGGCATCTATTTTGATGAAAGTGGTCTGGCTCACGCTTGTGGTGACCCAAGGCGCAGCGCCCAGGCATTTGCATTGTAATTTTGACTTAACATAGGCGGCTGATATGTCGGCCTTTCTGTATGTTCTGAGGGGATAAAAATATGGTGGGTGGTTTTGCGAGAGGTTTTGCTGCATTGGTCCTTTGTCTGACTGCTTTGGGGGTTAATGCAGAATCAACAGCTGGAGAGGCTGAACTGGTGCAGATCAGTATGGTAAATCATGCTGATGTAGAGATTGATCAAGCGGTAGAAAAAATTTGGCAGGCAATAAAAAACGATATTGCTTACGGTAAAAGGTTTTTGTCTGAAGGATTTGTTGTACATCCTCTCAAGGTCGATCCGACAGCTGTCCTTGGTGGTATCCACATGGTGCTTGAAAAAGATGGAAAAGTGCTGGATGAGCGTATCGTAAAAATTACCGAAATGGATGAGCAGAACAAGCGCTTCTCGCTGTTTGCAACCTACCTGGCACCGCCATTTAAAGGGATGACCGTTAACGCCAGCTATTACCTGACCCCTACAGAGTCTGGCGTTAAATATAGTCTCGACGCCTATACGCAGTTGTATATTCCAGCACCCGAGGGGGCTAACCCGCAGCAGCAAATTGCCAATTACATAAGCACTGCCCAAAAAGGCGCACAGCAGTATTTGGACAAAGTGATGCTGGAATTGAAGCAGTCTTCGGAAAAGAAGTGAGATTGTAGAGAGAAAAAAAGAGAAAAGGGGGAACAGAGGGGTCATATTTTGATCCTTCTAAACCCTTTTTCTTCACGCAAGACTGCATTGATCGCGTCAATCAGCTGTTGTGTCAGCACCGGAATTTTGGGGTCACCGGGATTATTCAGGGGTTGGCCGATCAAAAGAATCTCGGTAACTCCCATATGGGTAATGAGGTTACGGGCTGACCAGTCCAATTGGGAGACCCAAGCTCTGCCGGGAGGAGACTTCTTCAACGTAAGGCCTTTCTCTCGCAAATTCAAAAAATGTGCCTATTGTCAGCGCAATTGTGGCTTCTCATCCATAATCCTATTGACTTAAAGATAAGTCGCGTGGCTTAATGGGAGCATACTTAAACTTATCAAGTTACGAGCTTCTAATACATTTCGGCTTTAAAAGGTAGATCTCTTATGACTGCAAGCGCTAAAACCGTCCATGACCAATATATCCTGACTTTCAAGTGCCCCGAGCGTTTAGGCATCCTGGGCCAGTTTTCCGGTTTAATGCAGGATCTGGGGGCGTTTATTACCGAGATTTCCCACTACAGTGACCAGCAGACCAACACCTTCTTCTCCCGCACTGTGTTTGATGACCGCGACATGAAGGTCACCATTGTTGAGT
>NZ_JAAQPI010000031.1 GCF_011683955.1 Pseudomaricurvus alkylphenolicus | reverse complement strand
ATTCAAGGGTGTTAAAAACCGGGCCGCAGCCAACGAACATCTCCGGCAGAACCGGCGGATTACGGCGCAAGCGCCTAATCCGCCCTACGCATAAACAACGCCGTCAGAGTACCAATCCTGCGAATTTCTAAGACCGGTTATGGCACTCAGCAGACCGTAATATTTGGCCAAGTTTGAATGGCAGGCCACGAGATCTATACATATTAGCGACCATGGACGGCCTAACCCTGAAGACGTCCGGCACTAGCCAGTGCTAGAATGCGCCCAAATCTTAAAACCACATAAACCATTAGGGAAAAACCATGAACCTGATCATCCTTCTGATTATTATCGGCCTGCTGCAATACATCCTGTTTATGATGAAAGTGGGCGGCGCCCGAGGAAAACTCAACGTACCGGCTCCAGCCGTCACCGGCAACGAGCAATTCGAACGCCTCTACCGCATCCAGATGAACACCATGGAACAACTTATCCTGTTCATCCCCGGAATGTATCTGTTTGCCACCTACACCCACATACTGACCGCCCAGATACTCGGTGTCCTCTACATTATCGGGCGCTTCCTTTACGCGCGCAGCTACGCTAAAGACCCCAAATCCAGAACCGTCGGCGCCCTCATGTCCATCCTGCCCAACTTTGTACTCATAGGCGGTGCTCTCGTGGGAATCCTGCTCGAAATCTTCACCTAAGAAATTCCATTAGATTCCCAATAGCCGCGCTGCCCGACATCTATCCTAAAGAGCACTAGCAGCGCGGTATCAAATCCCGCAACACCGATATTCCCTCCTCCCGCTCCGCTTCAGACGTATTGGCGAACCCCAACACCAAACCACTTCGTCCCTTGCCGGAGGCGTAGTACCAGGACAAAGGCGTACTTCCGAACCCCGCACCACGAAACTCACTGGCCAACTCAACATCACTCTGGCAATCAATCATCAACGCCAAATGCATCCCCGCGCTGCGGGCAACCGGAGTTGCCAACCCCTTAAGCTGATCCTCTACCAATGCACGTAAATGATCCCACTTACATTGATAGAGCTGCCGCATACGCCGTAAATGCCGAATAAAATGGCCCTCCGCGATAAAATCGGCGACAACCGCTTGAGTGAGCAGCGGTGTCTCTCCCCCCAACGCACGCTTGGCCGCTACCAATGTGGGAACCAACGGCTTCGGCACCACCAGATAACCCAACCGCAATGCCGGATACAGCGTTTTGCTGAAACTGCCCATATACAACACCGGCGTCTGCTCCGCCATACCCTGTAAAGCCGCAATCGGTTTGGCGTGAAAGTGAAACTCACTGTCGTAGTCATCCTCGATAACCCACAACCGATGACGTGCCGCCCAATCCAGCAACCGCAATCGATCAGCGGCCGGCAGAATTCCCCCTAATGGATACTGGTGAGTGGGCGTGGTGTACAACAAGCGGCCGGGAGGTGATTGCGGCAACGCCGTCACATCAATACCGTTATCTCCCAACCCAACTGCGTAGAAATGAGCATTGCGGGATTTAAAGGCATCGCGCGCGCCGCGATAACCCGGTTCCTCCAGCATTACCGTATCCTCCTCATCCAACAACACCAACGCACACAGCGCCAGGGCCTGTTGGGCCCCCTGGGTAATGATGATTTGATCAGCGTCGCAGATCACTCCTCGGGAGGTTTTCAGATAATGCGTCAAAGATTCGCGCAAGGGTTGATAGCCTTGATCCTCCTGAAACCCACGCAGTGGCATGCGTTCCTGATGACGACGCTGTAACCTTAGCCAGGTTGCATCCGGAAATGCCTTTAAATCCGGCACGCCTACCGTAAACGGCAAACACTGCTCATGGGAGATAGCCTCGTAATTCGACCATTGTTGCCCGACCCTGGATAACGGCGGCAAATGCTCCTGACTCTGCCACTGCACCCGGGCCACTTTCCCGGCGGGCAACTCCGATTTGACGGCAACCCCACTGCCGGGCCGACTTTCGAGATACCCCTCTGCTTTGAGCTGATCGATCACAATCAATACGGTATTACGGCTGACACCCAATTCATCGGCCAGGCGACGACTCGAAGGAAGCCGGGTACCGGCCGGCAACAAACCTTCATTGATTCGGCTCAATAAGGCGCTGTGCAGCTGAGGCTGCAACGGCCGCGAGCGATCAATGGGAATCTGGGCAAAAGAAAAGGCTTCCATGGCAGCTCTCAACTGGTGCTATAAGGTGGTCAGAATTGGCTCTTTCTCTAGAGCCACCATCCTATAACAATTACTCCTGCCCGGCCTACACAGAGCCGCATTTTCGTTTAATCGCGAAGCTTAAGGAGACACAGCTATGGACGTTACAGACGCACCGGAAATCACCGTAGAATCCTCAACTACCAGCCTGCCGGATTCCAGGCAAACGTTCGCACCCAGCCCTCGCAGTCGGGTACGCCACGGCGCCAAAAGGGCCAGCTATCGTCTTCGTGATATCTATCAGCTGGTGGATGACCTGAAACTGGGGCATGTGGGTTTTGTCCAGGAGGGCCAGGTGTTTGTCATTCCCATTACGCTCTGGCGGGTGAACGATCATCTGTATTTTCACTGTGCCAACAAGGGGCGCCTGCAGAAGCTGCTGGAGGCTGGAGAACAGGTCTGTATTTCGCTGGCGGAATGCACCGAATGGGTACTGACGAAATCCGCTTACCATCACAGCGCCAACTACCGCTCCGCCGTGGTCTATTGCCAGGGAGAGCGAGTGACGGAAGCTGCGGAGTTTGACCATGCTTTTGAGGTGATCATCAACCAGCTGGAAACCGACCGCTGGTCTCAGGTGCGCCCGCCCAATGCTATCGAACGCAAAGCCACGGCGTTGATGAAACTGGAGATTCTGGACGGCTCATTCAAGAGTCGTAGCGGAGGTCCCAATGAAGAGCCCGAAGATATGGCACTGCCGGTGTGGCACGGCACGGTTCCAGTGTGTCCCTTTCATCCACGATAGCGTGTTGGGGTGCCTTCAAGAGGCCAGTACCAATTCCGTAGTACTGCCCTGACGACTGGCGTGCACATCCAGGCGCACGTTCAGTCGTTCTTTGAGTTCCGGCACATGGGAAATCACGCCCACCATGCGGCCACTGGCCTGCAAATCCACCAGCGTATTGATGGCCAGATCCAGGGACTCCGGATCGAGGCTGCCAAAACCTTCATCCACAAACAGGGTATCGAGCCGAATACCACCGGCATAGGCTTGCACTACATCAGACAGGCCCAATGCCAGCGACAGCGCTGCCATAAAACTTTCGCCACCGGACAAGGTCGCTACGGGACGTTGTTTACCGTTGTAGGCGTCCTCCACCATCAGCTCCAGACCAAAAGCACCTGCCCCCTTGCCTTTTTCGGTTTGCCGGTAGAGCTCAAAACGACCTTTGCTCATACGCTTGAGTCTCTGGCTGGCCACCACCAGCACATCGTCCAGCAACACGCTGAGTACAAAGCGTTGCAGATTGATGCGATCACCCGTTTTTCCGGCCGCCACATCAGCCAGAGTTCCGATAACCGCGTAGCGTTTTTCCAAGGTTTGCGTTTCTTCAATGACTTTTGACAGCGCTTCTTCAACCCCGCGTAATGTCACCATCCGCTGATCCAGTCCGCGATGGTTTTGTTGCTTCAGCTCAAACTGCTGTAGACACTGTTGCAAGCGTTCCTCAATGGCGGGCAGATCCATCTGCGGCTGTTCCTGCAGTTGAGCCTCGAGTCTGACCAATACGCCCTGCACTTGCGCCCACTGACGTTCGAACTCTTGCAGCTCCTGCATCCAGGTCTGCATCTGCGATTCACTCTGGCGCGCGCCGAGGAATTCTTCCTCGGAGGCAAAGCGACTGTCTTGCAATACCTGCAACCAGGATTGCTGTGCTTTGCAGCAGGCATCTTCGGTTTGTTGCCACTGCTGCCTCATGCTTTGGTCATGGGCTCGCGCGGCTTCGAAAGCCAGTTGCGCCTGCTCCAGGTTTTTCTGTAACTGTTGCAGTCGTTGCGTTGTCTGTTGAAGCCTGGATTCATTATCAACAAAAGCCCGCTGCAAGGCGCCCGCCTGACGAAATGCTTCGGGCAATTCCGTCAGGGTTTGCTGCAACTGCTGGTTGGCCAATTCCAGACGGGTATTGGCTTGCGCCTGCGCTTTGGATTCCCGTTCCTGTTGCAGACGCAGAGTGTCGAGTTGTTGCTGCCATTGTTGCAGCTGCTCTGTAACGGATTGATGTATCTGCTGTGACTGCTCCAACGCTTGTACCCGCTGTTGCAATCTCTGAAGTTGCTGCTGTAACTCAGACAGGGGCAGGTCGACAGCATCGCCCAAACCCAGGCGATGTGTTTCTATCTGCTGCTGCAGATGCTCTCTGTTGGTTTTCTGAACCGCGAGCCGCTGCTCAATTTCAACAAAAGCCTCTCTCGCCGCTTCCAGAGCTTGGGTCGCCTGCTGTCGCTGGGCTTGGTCCGGAATTGCAGTCGTATCGTAAGCCGGTTGCGGATGTTTGTCACTGCCACAGACAGGACAAGGCTCGCCTTCCTGCAATTGTGCCGCCAGCAAAGCCGCCTGTCCGCGATGCCATTGAAGTTCCAGCTGATCCCGCGCTTGCCGCAACGCCTTGCCTTCGCCTTCAGCCTGTTGACGCTGCTGCTGTAGCCCCTGCAGATTGCTCTCTATCTCAGCGAGTTTGGCGTTGTCAGCATCCAATTGTATCCTTCGTTGGCAACGCTCGTTCAGTTGTTGCAGTCGCTGTTGCTCCGGGTTAAGTTCATTCAGCTGTTCTTGTAAATCCCGCAGCT
Organism: Pseudomaricurvus alkylphenolicus; assembly: GCF_011683955.1. Classification (GTDB taxonomy): domain Bacteria; phylum Pseudomonadota; class Gammaproteobacteria; order Pseudomonadales; family Cellvibrionaceae; genus Pseudomaricurvus; species Pseudomaricurvus alkylphenolicus. Next base: position 48,620 of record NZ_JAAQPI010000031.1, on the reverse strand, counting down.
GCCTCTGCCCCTGCTCCACCTGCTGGCTCATCCGGTTTAACCGCTGTTGCTGTTCGGCAACCGTTTGCTGTTGCTGTTGATAGTGCTGCTCGGCCTGTCGCCGCTGTTGTTCGGCCTGCTCCCAATGGTCGACACGTTCCCGGTAACCCAGTAGCTGTTGAGCCTCTGCTTTCAGCTGATCGATATCCTTTTGCAGAGAGTCCAGTTCCTGCATGGCCGTCCGTGCCTGCTCCAGTTGCTGTTGCTGTTGTTGTAGGCGTTGTTGCGATTCGCTGAGTTGTACTTGAAGCACTTGACGTTGCTGTTGCTCCCGCTGACAAAGCTCCCAATCCGGCTGCAAGCGCAACGCATCCTGTGCCAGCGCCAGTTGCTGCCGCTGTTGCTCCTGCAGACCGCGGCGTTGCTCCAGGATTTGCTGACGTTTCTGTTCACTCAGCAACTGTTGGTAGCGCTGCTCCCGCTGCTGAGCCTCGTCGTGCTCTTTCTGCACCGCTTGTAGTTGCTGTTGAACGCCTTGCAGTTGTTCCTGAGCCTGTTGCAACTGCGGCTCAAGCGCTGACAGTTGTTCCTGGAGGGCTTCTCCGCTGTCGAGTCCGCCGGTTTCAAGAATCCCCTTCTGACGGTTAAGCAAATTCTCCCGCTGTTGACGCAGATTACCGGAGCGAATTTTGAGGGAATCCTCAATGCGTTTATAGATCTGCGTCTGAAACAGTTGACTGAAAATTCTTTCCCGCTCACCGGAGCCAGCCAGTAGCAACCGACGAAATTCTCCCTGGGGCAGCACCATGACCTGGCGAAATTGCTCCACGGTCAAACCCGTCAATTCTTCGATGGTGCGGGTAGCTTCGGAAACCTTGGCGGCCACCAGTGGCTCTTCTTTCGATTCTCCATCTTCGTCATCTTCTCGCAATCGGAACAGCTCTGCTCGCGGTTTATGGGTGGTATAACCTTCACCTCGGACCTTGGGCCGCAGTTGTTCCGGTTCCCGCACAATGCGATAGTGGCGACCGCGCAGCTCAAACAACAACTCCACCCGGGTGATGTGTTGATCATCGGCGTAGTCACAGCGCATCTGGCTGGCTTCCCGTTCGTTGCCGGTGGTACTGCCGTAGAGCGCAAAACAGATGCCATCAAGGATGGTGGTTTTGCCCGCTCCGGTCGCACCATTGATCAGAAACAGTGGCCTGTCCCCAAGGCGGCGAAAGTCAATTTCTTCCGTTGCGGCAAAAGGACCAAAGGCCGTCATGGTCAACTGCAGAGGTCTCACGTGTTTGACTCCTGAGCCGATTGCTCACCTCGGTGCAATTGCTCAATCACCTCCTTCATATACTCATGCTGCTCATCGCTCATGCTCTCACCCTGTACCTGGGTAAAGAAGTCTTCAAACAGATTGAGTTCTCCTTTTTGCAGTCGCTCGCGATTGACTTCCAGGGTGTCACTTGCCGAGGTTAAACCCGGACGCTCCAGATGCAGTACATTGGGATACACCTCTCGCAACTTGCCCATGGCATCGAGAATCGCGTGGCGATCCGTCAAGCGTACCAGCAGATAGTCTTCGGCGCGGCTGTCATCCCGCCCGTCGGCCAAAATTTGCTGCAGCTCCCCTTCGATCACCCGCATATCGCGCAGGGGCTCCAGGGGCAGTTTTTCCACCTCGCATCCGCCGTTTTTATCGAGAGTCACCAAAGTGGCGGACTTGTGATGGTGCTGTTCGGAAAACGAATATTTCAGAATGGAACCGGAATAGCGAACGTGAGGCGCCCCCTTGTATTGAGGGCCGTGCAGGTGCCCCAGGGCAACATAATCAAATTCCAGAAAATGTGAAGGACTGACCCGGTCGGCACCACCGATGGATAGGGGACGCTCGGAATCCGATTCCTCTGCGCCGTCGAGAAAGCAGTGGCTGATAACCACGCTGCGACGGGCTTGATCACTATTGGCAAGATCGCTGTGAATATGATCTGTCAGGAAAGCCATCGCCTCTTCATGACTGCTGACACTGGTATCAAAGCGATCACGCACATGAGCCGGTTCCACATAGGGTATGGCATAAAAGGCAATCTCTCCGTATTCATCCTGCAGTATTACCGGCCGCAGAGGTGCCCGCAGCGGGCCAATGACATGCAACCCGGCCCCCAGCAACTGCCGCGCACCGAAACCCAGCCGTTCAGCGCTGTCGTGATTACCCGCGATCATAATGACAGGAATCTTCAGTTCCTGGCAGAATTGATGCAGAATTTCATCCAGCAGAGACACGGCAGCCGTCGGTGGAACAGAGCGGTCATAAATATCCCCCGCCACGATCACGGCATCCACGCACTGCTCGTCAGCCATGGTCACCAGCTGCTGGAGCACGTGGCGCTGGTCCTCCAGCAGAGAGATATTGTGAAACTGGCGCCCCAGATGCCAGTCAGACGTATGCAGAATTTTCATTCGGGGGATTCTACAGATAATGGACTGTTCTCGCAGTACCGAATGACATGTTATCGAGGGAACTTGGCGTCTACTTGGGCGTCTGAATGTGCAGGAATATGGATGGATTGCCCCACGTGATACTGACCTCTCATTACAATTTACCGCTGTTTGCCCTGCTGTTGGTTGCCTGGGTGAGTCCGTCTTTGGCCACACCGCCCTTGAACATATTGGACCCCGGCAATGAAGGGCTGTCGGCATTTGAGGAAGAGAGTTTTGTGGGTCATACCGATTATCAGATTGTGGAGCACGACGGCACGACGACATTAAGAGCGGCAGCCAATAACAGTGCTTCGGCCCTGTACAGGAAGATTGCGGTAGATCTCAATCGTACCCCCCTGTTGACCTGGGAATGGAAGGTGGAGCGCCTGTTACCGGCCAACAATCCTCAAGAAAAGGCCGGCGACGATTTTCCGGCGCGAGTATATGTGGTTGTCCAGGATGGTTTCCTACCCTGGCAGGTCAAGGTCTTGAGCTACGTTTGGGCCAATTCAGAGCCCCCTGCCCCCTACTGGCCCAACCCTTTTACAGAAAGAGCCGTGATGATTCCCCTGCAGGCCGGCACTGAACATCTGGGGCAGTGGCGTCGCGAGCAAGTCAACATTGCCGAGGATTACCAGAGGATCTTCGGTGAACCCATTAAGGAAATTGTTGGTGTTGCGATTATGTCCGATGCCGACAACGGTGGCGGGCAAACCCTGGCCTACTTTGGACGGATTCGCTTTGAAGTTCCGTCGGCAAGGCAAAAATGATCATAAAACAATCAAATCAATGATTCCCTGGCTTCGCGCAATTGTTGCTGCAACCGCTGTGACAGGCTTTGTACTTGCGTCCAGGCCTCCTGCAACGCCTTCAGGTCAGACTCGCGGCAGGCTGCCTCCAGTTCAGCCATCACCTGATGCAGAGCTTCACTGCCCAAATTGCCAACAACCCCTTTAATGGTATGGCTGATACTGGCAACTTCGAGCAGATTCCCCTGTTCGATATGTTGCTGGAGCTGTTTCAGGCGGTCGGGCATATCCTGCAAAAACAGATCGATTAGATGGACCACTCTTTCCGGTTTGTTACGTACCCGTTTGAGCAAAGCGGCCTGGTCCCAGAGACTGTCGGTTGCCGCTGTCGATTGGGAAGTCGTTGTCTCCGGGGGTGCTTGTTTCGCCAAGTTCGTATGGGCTTGCGGCAACCAGTGTCTCAACACCGATGCGATCACTTCCGGCTCCAGCGGCTTGGCGATATAGTCGTTCATGCCCGCATCCAGACAGGCTTGGCGGTCGCCTTTCATGGCGTTGGCGGTCATCGCGACAATCGGTATCGCGGTATCTCTTACCCCATCGCGACCGTCCCGAATCCTGGCGGTGGCCTCGTAGCCGTCCATTTCAGGCATCTGGCAATCCATTAACACTAATTGATAGGGGGGGTCCGCATCAGCCAGGGCCTGTAACGCCACCGCCCCGTTGTCCGCCACATCGGCACAATAACCGAGTTCCTCCAGAGTATTCAGCGCGACCTCCTGATTGATGCGGTTATCCTCCACCAACAGGATACGTACATCACAATGCCCTCCGACTTCGGTAGTCAGCTGCGGCACCGAAGGCTCCGAACGACGCAAGCTGCGCATCAATTTGGCGGGAGTCGCTGGCAGGCTAAGTCGGCAGCAATGGTCGGGGATGGCTGCCCCATTCTGGTTCACGGTTTCAATCAGCAGCCAAAGCGCTTTTTCACTCGGTTTCTCCAATGCCGCCAGCAGTGCCGGCTGCTGATCAGGACCATCGGCATTGAACAGCGCCGGGTAAGATTGCCGCAGCGTCTGGCTCAACACCAACAGAGGTTTGGGGTCAGTCTCTAATGCCTGCTGCAGCAAAGACCACTGGGGCGATTTTGTATCGCGGACATCCAGGAACTGCAGCGGAGCAAGACCGAGCAAACGCAGCTGAGTCTCCAAAATTAACATTTGAACTTCACCCTGATGAATCAGCCAGGTCTCCCCCAACTTCAATTCCTTAACCAGATTGGGCCAGGCCGGCAGGGCTTGAGCCATCGGCAGTGAAACCTTGAACCAGAAACAGCTGCCCTGCCCCGGTACACTGTTGACACCGATTTCCCCACCCATCAGATCCACCAATTGTTTGGCAATGGACAGCCCGAGTCCGGTTCCTCCGTATTGACGGGTTGTGGAAGCATCCACCTGAGAAAACGCGTCAAAAAGATGTGCCTGTTTTGCCTCCGCAATACCGATACCGGTATCAGTGACCGCAAACAGGAAGCTCACCTCCTTCTCAGATTCAGCAGAAAGTATTTGCGCTTCCAGAGTCACTTCGCCCTGTGGTGTGAATTTGCATGCATTGCTACAGAAATTGGTCAGAATTTGGCGCAAACGCCCCGGATCGCCCATCAGTTTGTGATGCAATTCCAGGGGCAATTTCAGTTGCAGTGACAACCCCTTTTGGCGAGCCATAAACTCAACGCTGTCGGCCAGATTTTCCAACAGGTCAAATAGGTCAAACTCAATGACCTCCAACTCCAACTTGCCCGCTTCGATTTTGGAAAAGTCCAGAATATCGTTGATCAGTACCAATAAAGAATCGGCACTGGAACGAGCCATGTTGGCAAAGTGTGCCTGACGCTGACTGAGCGGTTCACGGGTAAGCAAGCGCAACATGCCGAGCACACCGTTCATGGGTGTGCGGATTTCGTGACTCATATTGGCCAGGAACTCTGACTTGGCGCGAGTGGCTTCTTCGGCGCGGTCCCGGGCATCTTCCAGAGCCCAGGTCTGAAACTCCAGATCACTGGCGTATTTGTGCAGTTGTTCTTCGGTGTTTTTGATTTCGGTAACGTCTTCCGCTGACAGGAAAAATCCCCGCACATTGAACTGTTCATCAGCGTCCGGCAGGAGGTTTACCTGTGCAAAACGCAGACTGTCCGGTGCCTGAGGTAGCGGCAGTTCCATCGTAAAACTGACATTATCGCCACCGAGCACGCGATCCATCTGTGTATCAAAAAGATCGAAGTGATCGGTATCAAAGCAGCTTTGCACGAGCTCACCCTGCAATGCCTGTGGTGACCGTCCAAACCAGCTCTCACCGGTGTTATTGATAAACTGGAAACGCTTGTCCCGATCAATATAAGCCAGCAGAAACGGTACCTGGTTGGCAATAGCATCAATATACTTGCGGGTATTGGCAAGTTCGACCTCCCGCTCCTTGCTGTCGCGACTGAGTTGATTGTAGCTGCTGGCCAAGGTTCCAAGTTCATCGCCCGATTCCACCGGAAGGGGAATAAATTCATCGACGCGCTTCTGCTTTTCAATAGTTTTAATCATGGCGGTGACGGGCTTAAGAACGCCACGGCGCTGAAGGGCGCTGACCGCCACCAGCAGTAACAACATACCCACCGCCACCGTCACCATCACCACCTGCAGGCGTTGGCTTTCTGCATAGACGCCATCACTGATATCGTAATTGAGTAAAATCGTGTGAGGTCGCAGGCGGTTAAAGGTTTCGTCGATCAGATTAATTCGCATCAGGTAATAGAGATTATTGCCAACGAACAGAGCCCGGCTCTCTTGCTCCGGTGCATTCAAATAATTCTCCAATAACTGCCATTCGCTTTCGGTAAAACCTTGTGACAAAGGCATGCCAACATGTTGTACCTTGTTATCCAGCCAAAGCTCACGGTTGTGGTCTTTGATGACAGACAAGCGGCGCACATTTTTGGCACTCGCCAGAGAGGTGACCGCCCGCGCCAGTGACGCCTGGGTATTGTCCATCTCGGTCATAATGATCAGACTGTCGGTGATATAACCGGCGCGGATCAGCATTTGCTGCTGTAAGGTCTCGCGGCTGGAATCCTGCATCACCATTAACAGGGCCAACAAGATCAGTCCGCTGATCAAGGTGGCTGGCGCTGTGAGTTTGAGCGCCAACGAACCATCGAACCGGGAACGCTGAGACATAGTTTCAGAGCTCTCCCCGATACATTAACGGGTGCTGCTTCTCACAATCCACCCCTTCCAGCGAACCCAGCTGCACCAGTGTGTCACACACGGATTTTGCCGAGGCCTCAATGATCTGGGGGTTGCTGAACAATTCACGTTGTTTATTGATATCGAGCAGTGCCAGTGTGGAGAGTACCTCGCGAAAATCCTCCACCGAGATGCCCTCCCGACGCGCCATAATCTCATGAGCCTCGTCGGGATGATGCGCGCTGTAATCCAGGGCCATCTGCCAGGCCTGATGAATACTGGCCACCAGATGCGGGTGTTGTTCCAACACGCTGCTGGCGATGGCAACGGTGTCAATAATTTCAAAGGGGATCTCTGCGCTGCTGAAAATGGTGTGATAGCGGGAGTCCTTGAGCACATTGACGGAAAAGGGCGAATAAGAAACAAACGCATCGATACGCCCCTGGTCCAGCAGCTCCTGCCCTGCGCTCTGCTCGGTATTGAGTACGGTCACATCACTGAGACTCAGACCGGCTTTGCTCAGCGCCCTCTGTAACATCACAATCCCCAGCGAGGAGACTTCACAGCCCACGGTTTTGCCTTTCAGCTGAGCGACATTTTCAATCTCACGGGATGCCAGAATCACATCGCCGCCATTGGAATAATCGGCCACCAGCACCACCTGCAAGGGCTGGCCACCCAGGTGTTCGGCCTGCACTGCCTCAATCAGGGTACTGCTGAGACCATCCACCCTGCCATTGACATAGGCGCGCTGGGCGTCCCCCAGAGACATCAACTGCACCATCTCCACATTGGCCCCGGAAGCGGCGAAAAAGCCCTTCTGTTGGGCCAGGTACAGGAATTCGTAGCCGGGCCAGGGGTTAATAGCAATGGTCACGGGCTTTTCGGGCGGTTCACTGCACCCCCCAAGCAATAGCACCACCAATATCAACCTTACTGTATATATGGCTATCCCGTGCCGAAAAGGCTGGCCTGTGTTCATCAATAGCATTCCTTGTTATCCCCTCCCAGTATGGTAGTTGAGTGCTCAAATGAAAAGTCCACCCTGTCTATCAGCGTTCGAATCGGCTAGTATCCAAAATCAAGGCCCATCCCAGGGGCAGCCAACAGGGACTGTTGTTTTTATGATCATTCTTCCCACCGAAAAACGCTTGGACTGGCAGCGCGCGCCCGTGGTGTTGTGCCTGCTGGTTGCCATCAATATTTTTGCGTTTCTGTTCTACCAATCTGGAGATGATCCTGAATTTGAACAAGCCCTGCATCTCTATCAGCAACAGGACCTGCTGGAGCTGGAGTGGCCAATATTTCAACAATATCTGACCCAAAGGGAAGAAACCCAAACTCTCGAAGAACTCCAGGAGCTGTATCAAGATGCTCCCGAGATAGTCAGCATCCATGTGCTTCTGCGGGTGGATTTCTACCGCTATCTGCACCAAAACTACCCGGATCACATGTCCTATGAGCGCTACGACGACTGGGCACCGCTGCGCAAACTCATCAACCAGCACATAGAATCCGTCAGCTATGTGGCGTTAGGACTCAATCCCCAGAACTTTAACCCCGTCACCCTGCTCACCCACCAGTTCCTGCACGGTGACATCATGCACCTGCTGGGAAATCTGTTTTTCCTGGTGATCTGTGGCTTTGCGGTGGAGGCCGCCATCGGCCACCGCTGGTTTCTGCTGTTCTACCTTCTGTCCGGAGTGGCCGGCGGCTTGCTGCACTGGCTCTTCAACCCCATGGAAAGCGCCTCCCTGATTGGTGCCTCTGGCGCCATTTCCGGAGTGATGGCCATGTACCTGGGTGTCTTCCGGCTGAAAAAAATCGAATTCTTTTATTGGTTCTTTATCTTTGTAGGGTACATCCGCGCCCCCGCCCTGGTGATTCTGCCCTTTTATATCGGCAAGGAACTCTACAGCTTTTACACCGATACCGGCTCCAACGTCGCATTTATGGCGCACACCGGCGGTTTTTTGATGGGAGCAGCCCTGATTGCCCTGACCTTGTGGTTGCAACCACAGCTGTTCGATCAGGAATATATCGAAGAAGATCAGGACCAAGACCCCTACCGCGAAGCCCTGGCGGCCATATACACCGCTATCGGGCGCTTCCAGTTTCCCTCGGCACTGAAACAACTGAACCGGGCCATCGATCAATATGACCTTAATTTTGAACTCGCGGCTCTGCGCAGCCAATTGGCTGAAGCCAGTGGTCATCCCGAGCACAAAGACTACCTGCTGCGATGGTTGACGATGCCGGCGGAGGGCAACACCCAGATCCAGCGCCTGGAAACGCTCTGGAAGAAACACCCGCAGCTGCATGACCACTTGAACGACGAACAACGACTGCAGTTGGGGCTGAGCTTCGTGCAGCTTGAAAACCCCGTCAGTGCCGAGACCCTGTTTAAACAATTGACCAATGCCACGCCCCCTCCGGCCAAAACCGGGTTACTGGCCAAAAAGCTGGCGCAGTCTTTTGCGCAGAACAGCAACCGGGAAAAACAGCAATACTATGCCCGCCAGGCGCGGGACATGATGCAGGGATAATCAAAGTGCGAACCAAGGACATGGACTATTGCAAATACCACCCGCTCACACCTGCGGCTTTTCACTGCCAACACTGTGACATCGATTTCTGTGGACATTGCATCAACGAAGACCCCTACCGGGACACTCAACGCTGCTTTCACTGCCAACAAGACCTTGACCCCCTGGGAGCACGCAATAGTGCCCCCCCCTTCTGGCGTCGTCTGCAGGAAACCTTTCACTACCCCTTGCAAGCACAACCGCTGATATTTATTGCCCTGATTTCATTTTTATCGGCGCTGCTCAGTTTTACCCCCTTTGCCATGCTTGGGGTACTGGTGTTATCCGGCATTATGATGAAGTATTGCTTCAGCTGCCTCGAAAGCACCGCGCGCGGTCAGCTAAACCCGCCGGATATCACTACAGCTTACGAAGGTGGCGTCGCCCTGATGCTCAGTCTGATACTGATTTTGGTGCTCATGGGCGGCGCCGTTGTTGCCGTTGGCCTCTATTTGGGGCCCACTGCTGCCGGTCTGTTGGCAACCCTGATGGTTATCAGCCTGCCAGCGGTGATGATCAATTTTGCCATGTCAGAAAATCTGCTGTTCGCGCTCAATCCGCTCAACTCGATCAAACTGATCCACACTATTGGTCTGCCCTATGGCCTGTTGCTGGGTTTTATTCTCATCATGATCAGTTCCGTTGGTGCCATTGGTGGTCTCTTTGGTTCACAGATTTCGGTGCTGAGTCTGGGACTGCAATCCGTCGTCAGTAACTATTACACGGTAGTGGCTTTTCACATGATGGGTTACATGTTATTTCAGTATCAGTTTGAGCTGGGTTTTGTTGCCCAGACCGACGAAGACTCCGAAGCACGCTCAGATCGGGACCGTCTGCTGGCTCATATTGACGTTTGTGTGAAAGAGGGGCAGTTCGGCAAGGCGTTGAAGTTGTTTTCCGAGGGCGTTCACAAATACGCCAATGATCGTGAACTGTTTGAGATGTGTTTTAATTTTATGTGTGCCACAAAAAACCGTGAGCACATTGGCAATTTTACCAGCAGTTATCTGCAACTGTTGCAGGATCAGGGGCGGCCTGAATTAGTGCGTGGGGTGTTTAAGCGCGCCCGTGATGTGAATACAGAGTATCAGCCCACAGATATTAAACTGCGGGTGCACTTGGCCCGGGATTGTCATGACAGTGGTGATTTTATGACAGCCATCAAATTGATCAACGGTCTGCACAAGCAGCACCCCGAGCACCCGCTGTTGCTGGAGGCTTATCATCTGATGGCGGAAGCCATGGAGCAGGTACCAAAGATGGCGGCTCAGTTACCGGCGTGTCATAAGCTGATTGCACAGTTGAAAAAGCAGACTGCGGCGGCTCCAGTTCAGAAGTCTCCTCAGAAAACCAGGCCTAAACCGACCGTTGACTCAGCGCCCAAACCGACCTTGGAGTTGGAGCCTGTTGAGCCGGCTGATGGTAATAATAACGATTTACCGCCGATTGAGTTTCGTTGACATTTGTTCCAGGCATTGGGGGTATGTGCCATTTCCGGAAATAGCGCACACATCTATTTTCGGTTATGGCACTCTGCTGACTTTTAAATCTCAAAAAAAGCCGGCAATGTTGCACATTGCCGGCCCAACTGACGGGTGGTTCCAAAAGCCCGTCTATCCTACATTGAGGAATCGTTTACCCGAGGTTAATAGCGGTATTCGGCCTCCAAACCCCAAACACGACCTTTTTGCATCGGACCCGCGGTATAGGCGCCGCCAATGGACGTCAGGTTGCCCCAACGGGCCTCGTCATTCAGGTTTTTACCGTACAATGACAGTTTCCAGCGATCATCCGGAGTGGTGTAATTCACGCTGGCACTGGATTCGTGTTGTTGATCGAAGTAATGGGTATTGGCGTCGTTGTAGGCTGCACGATCGCGGAAGCTGTAGTTGGCCCGGAAGGTCAAGAATCCGGCGTCCCCCATATCCACATCGTAGGTGGCGCCAAGACTGGCAGTCCAGGGAGACAGACGCGGCAGGTCGGTGCCCACGTAGATATCAAAGGCTGGATCCACCTCGGTATAACGACCCTGGGTATAACCGATTGAGCCGTTGATAGAGAAGTTATCCGCCAACAGGGCGACAAAGTCCACTTCCACACCCTGAATCGTGACATCACCAGCATTGATGGTCGCCTGCAGAACAACCACATCGGCATCACCCTGGTTCAACTCGCGCTGCATATCGTCTACCTCATTGTAGAAGTAAGCAGCATTGAGACGGAAACGACCATCCATCCAGTCGGACTTGAGGCCGATTTCAAAACTGCCCTGAGCCTCTTCCTTGGTGGGGCCAGCGGGAATCAGATCGGGTTTGGCGTTACGGAAATTCACCCCGCCGCTGCGGAATCCACGGGTATAGAACGCATACAGTTGGGCGCTTTCGGTAAAGTGCCAATTGAAGCCGAGTTTCGGCGTCCAGTTATTCCAGGTATCTTCGAGATCGTCGAATTCGCAGTTAAACGTCAGCAGATCGGAACACCGACTGCTGCCATCGAGCCCCCCCTTGATCACCTGGGCCTCTTTCTCTTCGCGGGTAAATCGAACACCGGCGGTCAGGGTAAGCGTCTCGGTCAGGTGATAATCATTGTTGACAAATGCGCCCCAGGTTTTGTGGTCCATGTCTCCTCCCAAAGCAATCCGCAAGGCACCGCCGGCCACATAACGCGATTCACGGTAGTAGACGTCCTGCTCGAAGTAATACAGTCCGGTGGTCAGATCCCACTTGCCTTCCATAAAGGTACCGGAGTAACGCAGCTCGTTACTGATCTGATCCTGTTCAGTCCAGGCGGGCACGGTAAAGATAGGAGCGGACGTGCCGTCCACGTCGGCAACTGAAAAGGCATCCACCTGACGCCAACCCAGGATATTGGTAATCACGCCATCTCCAAATCCTACATTCCAATTGGCTTCGAAAGTGACCTGGTCCCAGGTCATATCGGTTTCACCCTGTTCGTTCATGGTGGTGGTGAAATCGTCTTGGGTGCCGCTCTGCTGAGCACTGGCGTTGGTCCAGGCAGCACCATCACCAGTGGTCTCGCCGGTTTCGGCAATCAGCGTCAGGTCCAGATCTTCCGTAGCTTGCCAGACAAATGTCGGACGTAAAAATTTGGTTTTCAGCTCACCGATATCACCGTCCCCGGCTGGATTGTGATAGTAAACACCGGGAGTCGCCTCTCCACCCTCACGATCAAAATAACCCTGATCGTCGTTGTAATAGGCCACCACCTTGGCAAACAATTTGTCTTCCACCAGGGTGCCTTCTACCGAGCCGGCAAAGTTAAACAGATTCTTGTCAGTTACCTGGGCACGGGCGCGGTAACCAAATTCACCGTCTGGTCGCGCCGAGCGCAGTACCACCGCACCACCGGTAACGTTGCGGCCGAACAGCAGCCCCTGAGGACCTCGAAGCAATTCAACGGATTCCAGATCGAACATATCGATCACCGCACCGTGGGTAATACCCAGATAAACTCCATCGATAAAGGTACCTACAGTGGGGTCAACACTGGGAATGGAGCTATTAATACCCTGCCCCCGGATGGTGAAATTCTGAACACCAGGGAAGGTGCCGACCTCTTCAAGCTGAACATTGGGGGCGGCATAGCTCATATCGGTCAGATTCTTGACGAACATATTGTCAAGCTGCTCACCGCCGTAGGCGGTAATCGCAAGGGGTACGTCCTGTACGGATTCAGCGGCGCTTTTCTTACGGGCCATTACCTGAATTTCTTCGATCAGGGTTGCGGCAGCGCCGGCGGCAAAGGTGGGAAGGGATATAGTGGAAGCCACTGTCAGGGCGACAGCGGAGCTCAATAGGGTGCGTGACACGGATGACTTAGACATTCCGACGGCTCTCTTGGTTATTGTATTAGAGTTATTGTGTGGTGCCTTGTGAAGGCACTCGACATGGAGACGCAGTCGGATTTAAGAGGGGGACAAAAAAAAGAAAAATAGTTGGCAGGTGCTAAACGGCCCGATTGACGGGCCTTCAAAGGTGTCTGTTGTTAAGGCAGGGATCTAGAAACCGAGATCGTCCGGATCGCCAAAGGGGGTTTCGTCACGGCTGGCAATGGCCGACTGACAGGCATCCACCTTAGGAGAATAGCGCCGATAACTACTGAACAATTGTTTTTTGATACCAAGTTTTTGAGACAGTGGCATAAAGTCTGAAATGGTGAGCAGTCGGTTGCTTGCTCCCTTCATTTCCTGGTCCATAATCTGCGCACAGGGGTGAAGGCCAAACTCCCCCACAATCCTCAACTCATGCTCTTTGTCGTACATAAACACCTCTTTGGTGTCCTCGAAGTAAAGCGCATCCGCAGTGCCATCGGAATCCACGTCCAGTGCACACATATCGTAGATCAGGTAGCGGTCGCAATAGAGATCATGAACGGCAGGCAGCGTATACAGCTGAGCATTGGGACCCGCGCCAGCGGAAATATTGATACAGCCGCCAAGCAACAACATGATCAGCAGGATCGGGGAATACAACCAGCGTGTGTTCAAAACACTCATGGGGAGTTCTCTCATCAAAGGCGCCGGCAGTACTTTAAGGCATGTTCGTTAAAGTTTTATGTCCCCCGGAAGTGCCATTCAGCTTGAAATGCGCTGAGCGATTGCCTCTGCAATCGCCAGGGTACGCTCGGCTTCTTCAACGTGCAGAACTTCCACCAACTTGCCGTCCAGCACGGCGACGCCCTTGCCTTCGGCTTGGGCCAGCTGCCAGACCTCAAGAATACGCCTGGCGCGATCCACCTCCTCCGGTGCCGGGCCGAATATCCGGTTGGCGGCCTCCAGCTGATTGGGGTGAATCAAGGTCTTGCCGTCAAAGCCCAGATTGCGCCCCTGTTGGCATATGGCCTCAAAGCCCTGCGGGTCCTTCAAATCGAGATAGACTCCGTCGAGAATCTCGGCGTTGTTCAATCGCGCAGCCAGCACACACTCGCTCAATGCGTAAATAAACCCGATGCGATCCGGTGTATGGGGAATACGCATTTCCTTGGCCAGGTCTGAGGTTCCCATGATCATAACGGTCATTCGCGGATGAGAGGCCGCAATTTGCTTAGCATTTGCCACACCCAATGGCGTCTCGATCATGGGCCAGATTTTCAAATCCAGTGAGCTATGTGCTTCGATTAACTCGGCCACGGCTTGCACCTGAGCGGCAGTCTCCACCTTGGGCATGCAGATCGCATCCAAGGTTACCCCGGCCTTTAACACCGCCAAAAGATCATCCCGCCCCCACTCGCTTTCGAGACTGTTGATTCGTACCACTAACTCCCGATTGCCATACCCAGCCTGCTCCAGAGTGTCGATCACCTGCTCCCGGGCCTCGACTTTTTTATCTGGAGAGACCGCATCCTCCAGATCAAAAATAACGGCATCGGCATCCAATCTGCGGGCCTTATCCATGGCGCGAGCATTGGCGCCAGGCATATAAAGTGCCGAACGACGCGGGCGGAGGGGAGTTGAAGAGCTGCTATTCGACATTGTGAATTCCTGAATCTTTACTGCGTTGGGCGGGCAATTTTACAAAATGATGGATTGGAAGTCAGCGTTGGAAACTCATCCTACCGTTCGAGAATTTCATCCAATAACCAACGGTGTCCTTTATCACCGCTGACAATGGGATGCCAAAGGAGGTCAATGCTGAAGGATCCGGGATCAAACCCCAGGGGAATGGATCGCAAAGGCAACTGCCGACAGAAGTATTCGGCATAGCTCTTGGCTACAACCATTACGTGTCGGCTTTCCCCGACCAGTAGCGCACCTGCGGTGTAGGTACTGAGCGTAGCCACAATCTGGCGTCGACAATTCTGCTCTTCCAGCCAATGGTCCACCATTCCGCGACGACCACTGTTACTCACCCAAACATGGGTCTGCTCGAGGAACCGCTGCAAAGAAACCGGTTCCCGCTGTAGCGGATGATCCTCTGCCACCAGACACACCAAATGATCCCGTTTCCAGGTATGACGTTGAAACCGCGACGGAACGTCGAAAAAGCGACCGATCGCCAGATCAATATCGCCTTTTTCCAACCCACCCAACACCGACTGCCGCTGCAAGTGCCGAATCGTAACACCTACACCGGGAGCATCTGACTGCCAGCCGGGTAACAAGCGAGACACCAGCTCAACGCCAATAAAATCGGGCGCAGCGATCACAAACTGCCGTTGGCTGTGGCGACTGTCGAAGGGTTGAGTGGGCAGCAGAGCACTTTCCAAATCCCGCAAAGCATGCTTGATGGGAGCAACCAGAGTCAGGGCTTTGGGAGTCGGCTCCATGCCCTGTCCGCTGCGAACCAAAATAGGGTCATCCAGCTGCTCACGCAACCGCCTCAGCGCGTTACTGACCGCCGGCTGGGTCAGAGACAGTCGTTCAGCGGTGCGGGAAACACTTCGGGTTTCCAGCAAGGTATCAAAAGTAATCAAGAGATTGAGATCAAAGGATTGCAGTGACACTGATTATCACTCAAGGTTATGGGTATGCAACTAGTATACACAATATTAATGAATGGTATTTAACAAGACTCCAGACACCGCTGAAGACCAGCTCCGCGCTATCGCGGCTTCAGTAGCGTCAATTGGGCAGCGCCGGTTAATGGCTTAGTGGTGTAAGGGGGTCAATATTAATATATAAATCTGGCGAATATTTGTATTGAAACTATAAATTATGAATATGTCCTATATACAGGCAAAATCAATGCAATTCCCATAGGATCGAGATAATGCAGCCTTTTACGTTCACCACCACTCGCTCCCTGGTCAGTCGGCCGGGCGCCCTGAAAGAGCTACCTGACTACTGCCGCCAGCTGGGTATGGAACGGCCATTAATCGTTACAGACAGAGGGATTGTTTCTGCCGGCTTGCTCGACCAACTCGAGGATGTGCTGGGGCAATTGCCCAGTGACAGCTACTGCGATGTCGTGGCGGATCCACCGGAGTCCGTAGTACTTGAGGCCCTTGCTAAGGCCCAATCCATGCAGGCTGATGGCATTATCGGCTTTGGTGGTGGCAGCTCTATGGACACAGCCAAACTGATTGCCCTGCTGGCCTGTTCCGGGGAGTCTCTGGATCAGGTTTATGGGGTTGAACAAGCCAAGGGCCCGCGACTGCCCCTGGTGTTGATTCCCACTACCGCTGGTACGGGCTCAGAGGTGACAGCGGTGGCCATCGTCACCACCGGCGAAACCACCAAGACCGGCGTGGTGTCCCCTATTCTTCTTCCCGATCTAGCCATTTTGGATGCCGAGCTGACAGTCGGGCTGCCTGGTCATATCACCGCCGCAACGGGTATTGACGCTATGGTACATGCCATTGAAGCCTACACCAGCGCGCACAAGAAGAACCCATATTCTGATATGCTGGCGAGAGAAGCTTTGAAGCTGATGGCCGGGAGTTTACTCACTGCGGTTGAAAATGGTGAAGATCTCGAGGCCCGACAGCAAATGCTGTTGGGCGCCTGTCTCGCCGGCCAGGCTTTCGCCAATGCGCCCGTCGCCGCGGTACACGCTTTGGCCTACCCTCTCGGCGGCCATTACCATATACCACACGGCCTCAGTAATTCACTGGTTCTGCCTGAAGTATTACGCTTCAACGCCAGTGCCGCTGCCGATCTCTATGCAGAGCTCTACGATGTCCTGGTGCCATCTAACGATTACGCGACTGCCGATCAGAAAACCCAAGCCATGATTCAGTGGCTGAAACAGCTGATCGACTCGGTTGGTCTGCCGACCCGTCTGCGCGATGCGGGGGTCAAGGAAAAGAGTCTGGAAATCCTGGCTGCCGACGCCATGTTGCAGCAAAGATTGCTGGTCAATAATCCCCGCGAGGTCAGTGAAGCGGATGCCCTGGCGATTTATCGTGCCGTCTTTTAACTATTCAACCAGAGAGTGACCCCATGCCGACAACCCGAAGTGACTACGGCTACTTTTTACCCATTACCACCCGTTGGATGGATAACGACATCTACGGTCATGTGAATAACGTCACCTATTACTCTTACTTCGATACCGTGGCCAATACCTATTTGATCGAAGAAGGTAAACTGGATATCCATAACGGGGATACCATCGGTTTTGTGGTGAACTCCCAGTGCACCTACCATGCTGCGGTGACCTATCCGGACAAAATACAGGGGGCCCTGCGCGTCAATCGCCTGGGCAACAGCTCAGTTGAATACGGCATTGGCATTTTCCGTGAGGGGGAAACCCAGGCCGCTGCGGAGGGTACCTTTACTCACGTGTTTGTAGATCGGGATAACCAGCGCCCGACGCCCATCCCCGAATTACTGCGTGCGGCGTTGGAAAAACTCAGCCATTAATTCGTCGCTGAAGCCCCTCATAATCCCTCTTTTCTACCCCGACAAGGGTATGCGATAACCTAATCGAAGTACCCTTGTTGTAAATCAAATCTCAATATGCAAAACCAGACTATCCTTATGGCTTTCAACTTGGGGGATGGTGTTGAGTGTTCGGCACGCTGAAAAAACTATTGGGCTCCATGACTGGCAGTATCCGGGATCTGGCACCCATTGTTGCGGTTATTCTGTTCTTCCAATTGGTGGTGTTGCAGCAACCCCTGCCGAATGTCGGGCAACTGATTGGCGGGGTTGTGTTTGTCATCATGGGGCTGACATTTTTTATTCACGGCCTGGAGCAGGGTCTGTTTCCGATTGGCGAGTCCATGGCCCACGCCTTTGCCCGTAAAGGCAGCGTATTTTGGCTATTGGTATTTGCGTTTGCGCTCGGCTTCGGTACCACCATCGCCGAACCGGCGTTAATTGCCGTTGCATCGGAGGCCGCCAGCATTGCAGCCGATGGTCAAATCATCGCCGCCACCGGGGAAGCAAAAGAGGACTACGCCTTTGGTCTGAGAATGACTGTGGCGGTATCTGTCGGAGTCGCCATTGTCATAGGCGTGATCCGCATTATCAAAGGCTGGCCTATCCAGTGGATTATTATTGGCGGTTATGTGTTAGTGGTGATTATGACGGCGTTTGCTCCGCGTGAGATTATTGGTATCGCCTATGACTCCGGCGGAGTGACCACTTCTACCATCACGGTGCCACTGGTGACCGCGCTGGGGGTCGGTCTGGCTTCGTCCATCAAAGGACGCAATCCGATGATCGATGGCTTCGGGTTGATCGCCTTCGCGTCGCTGACGCCAATTATCTTTGTTATGGCTTATGGGATGACCATTTGATGGAAGTCTTAAATCAGATCCTGTCTGTCAGTCTGGGCACCATCAAGGACGTGCTACCGATCGCTGTCATTATTTTTGGATTTCAGTTCGCGGTGATTCGCAAGGTACCCGCCAACTTGCCGACAATTCTCGCGGGGTTTGTCTGGGTGTTATTGGGTTTATCCTTGTTTCTTCTGGGACTGGAATGGTGCCTGTTTCCTCTCGGTCGGTTGATGGCAGAGCAATTGACAGACCCGGTATTTATTCATGGTACCGAGGTCGTCTCGCAACTTGCCGCAGATCTGGACTGGCGCGATTATTTCTGGGTTTATATGTTCGCCTTCCTGATTGGATTCAGCACTACCATCGCCGAGCCTTCGCTGATTGCGGTTGCCATCAAAGCCAACGAGGTTTCCGGTGGTGCCATCGGTGTATGGGGATTGCGTATTGCTGTTGCTCTGGGTGTGGCCGTGGGTATTTCCCTGGGTTGTTACCGCATCGTTGCCGGCGATCCGATTCACTGGTACATCATTGTCGGCTATATTCTGGTGGTGCTGCAAACGGCCTTTGCGCCCAAATTGATTATTCCCCTGGCATACGACTCCGGCGGTGTAACCACTTCCACGGTAACCGTACCACTGGTGGCAGCACTGGGACTCGGTCTGTCCGAAACCGTGCCGGGTCGCAACCCCCTGATCGATGGCTTCGGGTTGATCGCCTTTGCCAGCCTGTTCCCAATTATTTCGGTCATGGCCTACGCTCAACTCTCAGAGTTGCTTGCCAGATCCGCCCGAAAAACCGTACGACTAGGTGACTGACTATGCACTTTAAAATGATTGTTGTGTTTGTCGAAGATGAAAAAACCGATGTAATACTAGACGCAGCTCGAACCGCGGGAGCCACTGGCGCAACGGTGGTCAATAATGCCCGCGGTGAAGGTATGAACAAATCCAAAACCTTCTTTGGCCTGTCGCTGGACACTCAGCGAGATATGATTGTTTTTCTGGTGGAAGAACATCTCAGTCGCTCCATATTGGAGGAAATTAACCGCGTCGGCCAGTTCGACGAAAAACCCGGTACAGGCATTGCTTTTCAACTCGATGTGGAAGACGCTGTCGGCGTTGTTCAACAGGTCGAAAAAATCACCGGTAACGTCAAGGAGCTATTGTAATGAACAAGCAAGTGATTAAAGCCCGTGATGTCATGCACGAAAAACACTTGGAACTCGATGGATTGGCAACAGTATCCGAGGCGTTAGCACTGATGAAAGCCGACAAAGCTGATGTTGTCATCGTTAAAAAACGGGATGAACACGACGCCTATGGTATTGTCCTGCTATCCGATATCGCCAAAAAAGTGTTGGCCAAAAACCGATCCGCAGAGCGAGTTAATATCTACGAAATCATGTCCAAACCGGTGATCACACTGGAGCCGGATCTGGATGTTCGCTATTGCGCGCGACTGTTCGAGCGCTTTGGCTTGTCCAACGCGCCGGTGGTTGAGAACGGTCAGGTTCGAGGAATCGTCAGCTACAACGAGTTGGTGTTTCAAGGGCTGTGCGAGCTGGCGGATTCCTGACTGACAAATGCGTCAGTCATAATATGGCTGCGTTTGGCACCGTTAAAAAAGCAAGTCTTGGAAACCGCTTCTATCATAGAAGCGGACCCACATAGGTAGATAAGTGTCTGGCGCAGTTCTCTGTGCCGGTCGCGAATCAGTGAAGCCAGGTCATCCTGCTGTTTGCCCTCTTCAAGCAGCGCCTCGCCACTGGTAACAACCGGGTGATAGCGAAACTGCGGGTATGTTGCGCGGAGTTTTCTCAGCTCTTCAACCAAATACAGTTCGTCAGATTTAGCGGCAGCCGCATAGAGATCGATGCGGCCACTGTGATTGTTCTGCAGTGCATCCTGCAGAATTCCGAACAGTGGCGCCAATCCGGTGCCATTTCCCACCAATAACAACGGTGCGTCACTGTAATCGGTATCGTAATAAAAGTGTCCTTCCGGTGTCCCAACCTCCAAAAAGTCACCCTGCTTCACCTGATCGAAAACCCATCTGCTGACTTCTCCGAATGCATGGCGCTTTATGTGCAGTTTAATGAGTCCATCCCGGGCAGGATCACTGGCAATTGAATAGGGCCTGCCCAGATTTTTGTGACGCCAGAGAATAATATTCTGGCCCGCCCGCCAGCGACATCTCACTTCGAGGCTAAGTTCTACTACATTGTTATTCAGCAGGCGTTTTCCTGTTACCCGCGCCTGTTGACGACCATTGGTGTCTGGACGATGTATTCGCAGATCCCCTTCGGGATAACAGCAACAGGCCAAAAATGCTCCCTGCTGCCTTTGCAAGGGCGTCAGACTTTCCCGGGCATGTTCTGGAACCGGATCCGGGCTGATCAACACACAGGTGTGACAAAGACCCCGATGGCAACTGTGGGGTACCTGCGTGCCGCTGCGCAACAACGTCTGCAAGACAGACTCACCCGGCTGCACGGGCAAGCACTGATCTTCAAACCGCAGCTTGGCCATAAAGGTTTCTCAAGCTCCCGCAACAGCAGACGAGTACTCGTTGCGTACCGGTAATCCCGAATGGAATCGAAACAACGGATCCGGAGATAAAATGGCATCCTGTTCCAAAGCGAGAAAGAATTCGACTCTGGTATCAATCGATTCCTGGGCGTACTTATCTGCCAAGTGCAAATAATCCTGAAAATGTCGGGCTTCCGATTTCAGGAGCGACAGATAAAACTTGTTCAGTTCCTCATCCAGGTGCGGCGCCAATGCTTCAAAACGCTCACAAGAGCGAGCTTCGATAATGGCCCCTACGATCAGCGTATCCACAAAGTTCTGGCGCTGCTCCTTGCGAATATGGCGAGCCATACTGGAAGCGTAACTGCTGGCCCTGATCGCCCGGTATTCGATACCACGCTTTTTCAGGATCTTCAGTACCTGTTCAAAATGCACCAGCTCCTCTCTGGCCAGTCGGCTCATTTTGTTAAGCAGGTCAATTTTGGTGGGATTCTTGGACATCAGAGTCATGGCGGACTGCGCCGCTTTCATCTCGTTGGCGGCATGATCGAGCAGTACCGTTTCGAGGTTTTCCAGAGCCGCCTGCACCCAGGCATCGGGCGTGCGACACTTGAGGAAGGACAGTATTGGTGAAATATCAACCATGTGTTCAGAGTCCGATCTGTGTTACGAAAAGACCGGCATTATACCCGGACCCCGCCTAAACCTGGTAGTGCTCAACGATCTCCGTCAATTGGTCGGATAGCTGCCCCAGATCCCGGCTCATCTGCACCAGACTGATTACTTGTTGGCTGGTTGTCTGCGAGGACTGATTGATGTCGTTGGCGCCCTGGCTGATCTCCCCCGCCACTGACGTTTGCTGTTCAGCGGCCGTCGCCACCTGCAAATTCATACTGGCGATGCGGTCAATAATTTGTGTTTCCTGTTCAATGGCCGACTGAATATTGGCGATTTTTTCCAGATTATCCTGCAGGCTCTCTCCACCGGAAGCCATTGAGCTGACGGCCTGCTGACTGGATTGCTGCAGATTACTGATCATTTCATCAATCTCGGTGGTTGCCTCAGCCGTTTTGCTGGCCAGGTTGCGCACCTCATCGGCCACCACGGCGAAACCGCGCCCGGCTTCACCCGCCCGTGCTGCTTCAATAGCCGCATTGAGGGCCAGCAGATTGGTCTGTTCTGCAATCCCCCGGATTACATCAAGTACCACTCCGATATCCTGTGACCCCTTGTCGACACTGCCTACCACCTGTGCGGCTTTCTGGATATCTTGCGCCAGCTTTTGGAAGCCGGCAACGGAACCGTCAATCAAATTGTGGGTTTTAACGCTCAACTCAGTGGCTGTTCGGGTTTGCTCGGCTGTTTCAGCGGCATTGCGGGCGACCTCTTGAACAGTGGCTTCCATCTGTGTCGATGCACTGGCCTGAAGATCGCAACGCCCCCCTTGCTCTTCAATGGCCGACATCACCTCACTCATGGCGTTATTGAGCGAACCGGCAGAGCGCCGAAGCTCTTGAGCCGCGCCCTGCACCGTATCGAAGTTGCCGCGTAGCTGTGCCACCAGGGCATTGACGGACGCCGCCAGCGCCTGTACTTCTTCGTCGCCCTTGGGTTCAATCTCAATACGCAGATTGTTGTCCTGCTGAATTTCCTGGACTTTGCGACTGAGGTAAACAATGGGGTTGGCGACCACACGGGCATTGTAGAGCCCGAGTCCAACCGCAGCTGCGATGACAACCAATGTAAAAACCAACACCGTTGTGATAATTTCCCGGCGCAGGGTTTCAACCGCTGCAAAGGCCTCTGATTCATCCTGCTCGCTTAGAATTGCCCATTCCACACCGGGAATATTGAGCGGACCATAAGCGGATAAAACAGAAACATCGCGATAATCCTGCTGAATAACAAAGCCGGTTTTACCCTCTATTGCGCTGCTAGCTGCGACGGTATTAATTTCCAGTATTCCGATGGCAGATCCACCCCGCTTAAAATATTCCACTGTGCTGTTGCCAACGCCTGCGCGGTTCAAAGCCTCCACAAAGCCAGCGGAATCTTGAAGCTGGAAACGGCTCGCGCTTCTGAGTTTCCTGTCTTTTCCCAGTAAATAGGTTTCGCCGCTATCGCCAAGCCCTGCACTGTTCCAATCGCCTCCATAGGTCATGATGGTATTGATCGTATCCAGGGGCATTTGGTATACCAACACACCGACCAGTTCACCGTCATCTATAATGGGTGAACTGACAAAGGCCGCTGCACTTTCGTAGGAAGGAAGGTAGGGTCGAAAATCAACGATCGCGGTTTCGCCTTCCGAAAGCGCTTTACCCTGTCGAAAGGCCTCTGCCAAGCCAGAGTTGCGATAAGGACCATTGAGCAAAGAGGTGGCAAAGTCCAGCTCCTTGTATGTGGAATAAACAATCAGGCCGTTGTCCGGCTCCACGATAAAAATATCGTAGAGGTGGAATGCCTGCAGTAAATCCCGAATCGCCGGATGATAAAGTTTGTGATAGAGATCGTAGTCGCGGGTATCACCGCCACTGAGCAAACTGTCCTTGGCACCAAGCTGGTGGGGATTGCGCGCAATATAAGTAGCCTGAAGCGCTTTGGATTGCGGCGACAGACCGCCGAGCAACTCGGAAATATTCGCGCTGTGCCCGGTTTTCTGTTGATAAAGTTGATTGAACTGATCCCGGTAAAATCGTTCGAGGTCCTGATCGACCGAAGTGGCGGTAACCGTCGACGAGGCCGCATTTAAATCTGTGCCTGCAACGTCGGTATCAGCTGTAGTCTGGGTTTCAACATTGGTTTCTACATCTGATTGTGTAGCGACGACAGCCCCTGAATCGGACAACGTCTGCGGGCTTTCTATCGCATAAGCCGCAAAACTTTCCGTAAATTCACGCGCGGCTTCAGCCATCCAGTAACTTCGCGCCTGGCTGACCAACAGCTGTCGAATCTCGGCGATGTAGCGTTCGATTTCACTCTGTTTGACTTGCCGTTGTGACTGCAGGTTATCAGCGGCCTTACGGTTAAGGGCATCCCGGCCGGAAGAGTAAGCGATTCCGCCAATCACCAGACTGGCGATAATCACCGGAATCACACCCATTAAAACAGAGACTGCGGTCAGACGGGTTTTGACTCTCATTGTACACACCTTAGGTTGAGCGAATTCTCAGAACGATCTTTGTCGTTTGAAAGGCCTGATCGAAGGCTCTTCCCTAAACCCCATGCACCACAATTGTGCAAAAGTCATTGACTTAAGGTGTTTGTGGTTACGCGTCAAACCCATATGTCCATGTACATGACTAAAGCATAGCCCGAACAAATGGACCTACAAATTGAAACCCCGCAGCGACTCCGGTGATTACCGACCGAAATGGAAAGTCCAGGAGACTGATAGGTATTGAATAGAGGCTAGATCGCGGTCACAGAAAAATAACGCTCATAATGCGCGCAGGAAAGTGTGTAGTAGTCTGAATCAATGGCATCTTTTATGGCGACCAGAGAGCGATTCTGCCAGTCGGGATGATATTCAAGGCCATACACGCCCAGATCTGAGATCTGGCTGGCGCCCGCTTTCAGCAAGTCAAATACCCAGCAATACGGATCTTGTTCCTGCTTGAACTGGATTTGTTGGTGTTTAATGGCCGCTAATAACCGTTCTTCATCCCGGATCACCAATTTACTGCTGACCACCTGCACCAGAAATGCGTCCAGGCGCTGTGCAATCAGATAGCGTTGGTCATTGGTATAAGCGTTCCAGTGGTTGACCTCATGGGCGAATCGCTTGCATCCGCGGCAGACGTCATCCCCAATCCCCGTGGAACATACCCCAACACAGGGAGTTCGTACCCGCTTGAACATGCTACCTCTTTGTTTATTGGTGGTTATTTCCTTGGCGTTGCGGATTATATGACATAGATCAAGGGAACACAGCAGCGAATCGATATGCTGGGTATTTTGAACTCGGTTGTTTGCTCCAAACTGGCACGCTAAGGCCACCTGGAGAAACCGCCATCCTCGGATCGAACCTATTGTGGAGATATTGATACTATGGCTGGAGAATTTCGAGTCGCCAAACACTGCATTGACGATGCCCTGGAAACAGCGGATGCCGAAAGCTCCATGACCCGTGAAGGTATGGGACGCGCCCTGCTGACCGAGCTGCTGGGGCAGATGCGCCAGCATCATTCCGCACAGGAACTGACCGATCTGGTCAATTACCAACTGGAAAACCTGGGTGAAGACAGCTTTGTCGTGACCCGGGGTTGCTGAAGCTGTTTTTTCGTCCTTTCCCCTCCCCTAAATCTGTCATTAATCACTGCTATTCTCAGGCCATGGCCGATCCCGAATCGGGCTATAACACGGGTTGCCTTGATCATTATTCGTCCTGCTTATAATGACTATAAGTAGCTGATTTCCAAGTCAACTTAACTAAGGATTGGCATTCGTGTAGAATATGCGCCCCGTTAGCGGAGTATCTTGTAGTCAAACTACAAGGCTGGTCGGCTGTTTGGAGATCCAGCCAGGTGTAACCGCTAGCCCATCGATGGAGTGCCACCGATAGCCTTGTCCACCAGCGATCCTGGTTAGAGATGAGTAACCAACAACAATTGCCTGCCGTGAGAGGTTTGAATGAGCTTATATTCAGCATACATGGATGAAATCGAAACCCGTAAAAAGGATTTAGGATTGCATCCAAAGCCTATTGACAGCGCCGAGCTGCTGTCAGAGATTATTGCCCAAATCAAGGACACCGGTAATGAGCACCGCGAAGACTCCCTGAAGTTCTTCATCTACAATACCCTGCCAGGCACCACTCCTGCTGCCGGCGTAAAAGCTCAATTCCTGAAAGAAATCATCCTGGGCGAAGCTACCGTTGCCGAGATTACCCCGGAATTCGCTTTCGAACTGCTCTCTCACATGAAAGGCGGCCCTTCCATCGAAGTGCTGTTGGATCTGGCCTTGGGTGACGACGAAGCCGTTGCCAAGCAAGCCGCTGAGGTTTTGAAGACTCAGGTATTCCTGTACGACGCTGATACTGACCGCCTGAAAGCCGCTCTCGACGCAGGCAGCGCCATCGCCAAGGAGATTCTGGAAAGCTACGCCAAGGCCGAGTTCTTCACCAAGCTGCCAGACATCGAAGAAAAGATTGAAGTGGTTACCTATATCGCCGGCGAAGGTGATATCTCTACCGACCTGCTGTCCCCCGGCAACCAGGCTCACTCCCGTGCCGACCGTGAATTGCACGGCCAGTGCATGATCACCCCTGAAGCCCAGCAAGAAATTGTTGAGATGCAGAAGCAGCGCCCCAACGCCAAAGTGATGCTGATTGCTGAGAAAGGCACCATGGGTGTGGGTTCCTCCCGCATGTCCGGCGTCAACAACGTTGCTCTGTGGGCCGGTAAGCAAGCCAGCCCCTACGTACCCTTCGTAAACATCGCACCAGTGGTTGCGGGTACCAACGGTATCGCTCCCATCTTCCTGACCACCGTTGGTGTAACCGGCGGAATCGGTCTGGATCTGAAGAACTGGGTCAAGAAAGTGGACGCTGACGGCAACACCGTTGTTGACGAGAACGGCGATCCGGTACTGGAAGAGGCCTACTCCGTGGCCACTGGCACCGTGCTGACCATCGATACCAAAGCCAAGAAGCTGTACAACGGCGATAAAGAGCTGGTAGACGTATCTGACGCCTTCACGCCTCAGAAGGTTGAATTTATGAAGGCCGGCGGCTCCTACGCGGTCGTATTCGGTAAAAAGCTGCAAACTCTCGCGGCTGAAGCCCTGGGTATCGAAGCCCCTCAGGTGTACGCGCCTTCCAAAGAAATTTCTCACGAAGGCCAGGGCCTCACTGCGGTTGAGAAAATCTTCAACCGTAACGCCGTTGGCGTCACCTCAAAAACGCCTCTGCACTCAGGCTCTAATGTTCGCGTTAAAGTGAACATTGTCGGTTCTCAGGACACCACGGGGCCAATGACCTCTCAGGAGCTGGAAGCCATGGCCGCTTCCGTGATCTCTCCGATCGTGGATGGTGCCTACCAGTCCGGTTGTCACACCGCTTCTGTTTGGGACAGCAAGGCAAAAGCCAATATTCCCAAGCTGATGTCCTTCATGAACAACTTCGGTCTGATCACCGCCCGTGATCCAAAGGGTGTTTATCACGCCATGACTGACGTTATTCACAAGGTGCTGAATGACATCACTATCGATGACCGCGCTATTATTATCGGCGGAGACTCTCACACCCGTATGTCCAAAGGCGTCGCCTTTGGCGCTGACTCCGGTACCGTCGCCCTGGCACTGGCCACCGGTGAAGCGGCCATGCCCATCCCTGAGTCTGTGAAGGTCACCTTCAAAGGCCACATGAAGCCACACATGGACTTCCGTGACGTGGTACACGCCACACAAGCTCAAATGCTGAAGAAGTTCGGCGGCGAGAACGTGTTCCAGGGACGCATCATTGAAGTTCAAATCGGTACTCTGATGGCTGACCAGGCCTTCACCTTCACCGACTGGACGGCAGAAATGAAGGCCAAAGCCTCTATCTGTATCTCTGACGACGATACCCTGATCAAGTCTCTGGAACTGGCCAAGAGCCGCATCCAGATCATGATCGAAAAGGGCATGGACAACAGCGCCAATATGCTGCAAGGCCTGATCGATCTGGCCGACAAGCGTATTGCTGAAGTCAAGTCCGGCGAAAACCCTGCGCTGGCTCCGGACAACAACGCCAAATACTACGCCGAGCTGGTGGTTGACCTGGACCAGATCGACGAGCCGATGATCGCAGACCCGGACGTTAACAACGATGACGTCTCCAAGCGTTATACCCACGATACCATCCGTCCTACCTCTTACTACGGTGGCACCAAGAAGGTAGACCTGGGTTTTGTGGGTTCCTGCATGGTTCACAAAGGTGATATGCAGATCATTGCTCAGATGCTGCGCAACCTGGAAAAACAAGGCGACATCAGCTTTAATGCACCGCTGGTTGTGGCGCCGCCCACTTACAATATCGTTGACGAGCTCAAAGCCGAAGGCGATTGGGAACTGCTACAGAAGTACGCTGGTTTCGAATTCGACGACAATGCACCAAAGGGTGCTGCTCGTACCGAGTACGAAAATATCCTGTACCTGGAGCGTCCTGGATGTAACCTGTGTATGGGTAACCAGGAAAAAGCCGCACCGGGCGACACTGTACTGGCCACCTCTACGCGTCTGTTCCAGGGCCGTGTGGTAGCCGACAGCGATGAGAAGAAAGGCGAATCTCTGCTGGCTTCTACCCCGATGGTTGTTCTGGCCACCATCCTGGGTCGTATTCCCACACTTGAGGAATACAAGCAGGCCGTAGACGGTATCAACCTGACTGACTTCGCTCCTCCATCGGAAGACCTGAGTGTTGAAGCTGAGCCTGTGAAAATCGTAGGCTGATAAAGACGCTGGTCTGAATCAAAAAGCCCCGCAACCAAGAGGTTGCGGGGCTTTTTTGTTGCAGGTCTTTGTTTGCAGTTTTTCAGGCAATCAGCTCCGAAGTGCTGATGCCCACCAATTCGAGTTCAAACACGTCAGGCTTAGGTTCCCCCCAAACTGGCGGCTCGCCCCAAACCGGTTCTTCGACCGGAAAATCTATCGGCAAGGGTTCCAGCATGATGCTGTCATCAGGATCGGGAAGCAGGATAAGGATATCCTCGGGGTCCACTTCCTGGAGCTCCGGCTTGGGTGCCTGCTCATCCGCTGCAAACAGCGACGATGCGACTGCAACATCGCTCTTACCTTCGAGGATATAACCCCCTTGGTAGATGGAGCCGACATACAGATCGTCGATACCGTCACCAAAGAAGTCACCTAACGCCGTTATATCGGCGTCGCCGTAACCGCTGATGACGAAGCCATCATCTTCACTAACTTCGTCCAGATCCACTTCACCGTCCCAATGCTCCTTGCCGTATATCAGATAAGTCAAACCGTGGACTTGCGGCAGCAGCTCATTGGTGGCCAAGGTCTGAATAACGCTGGAGGTGGTTTGTGCCACCAACGCAAAGTCCTGCAGGCCATCGTTGTTAACATCGCCCGCTGACACCACGCCCCAGTCCGCTTGAGGTGCGTCAGAGAAACTCAGGGAAAAGTTAACGCCGTTGCTGCCGTCGAGGGCAGTCAGGTCAAGCGCCGAAGTAAAACCGTCCTGCTGACCGAATACCAAGAACGCCTCCTGCTCTCGACCCGCCATAAACATCACATCATCCAAGCCGTCGCCGTTGACGTCTCCGAGCGAGGCCACTTGGGGAAGATCTGAGTCATTGAGCTGCGCATTATGTGGATCCAGCAGCAGATCCACAATGTTGGCATTTTCTTCATCGTACAGATCGATACGGGTATCCCAACCGTCGCTACTGCCCTTTACCAGCTTGATAGCGACTTGGCCTTCCGCGTTGTAATCATAAGCCAACAGATCGTCGAAACCATCGCCATTGAGATCCCCCACCGCTACTGCCTGCCCGGACAACTGACTGCCCAGGGTAAGCTCTGGCTGGTTGATAACATCGTTAGACAGATTGACAGTTGCGCCCGCTGATATCTCACTTCCAAACACAACGATACTGGAACCGCGGTCGTTTAAAAGAATGTCATCCCTGCCATCGCCATCAAGATCACCCGCAGCGCTGACGTGGTACATGGAAAATAACCGGGCTTCGGCAATCGCGGCTTCGTGGGCAGACACAATAGTGGCCCCATTCTCTCCAAGATCATCCAAACTGAATCGCTCGCC
The DNA here is from genome assembly GCF_011683955.1 of Pseudomaricurvus alkylphenolicus. Classification (GTDB taxonomy): domain Bacteria; phylum Pseudomonadota; class Gammaproteobacteria; order Pseudomonadales; family Cellvibrionaceae; genus Pseudomaricurvus; species Pseudomaricurvus alkylphenolicus. The sequence continues at coordinate 19,118 of NZ_JAAQPI010000031.1, read as the reverse complement.
CCAGGCCTGATCGCCGCCGAAAACCACCCGCGTCTCACCCGGGGTCAGGGTTACGGCCAGGTCATCGTAGCCATCACCATTTACATCTCCAATACCGGTAACTGAGGGAGTTGATGTCTGAGATGCTTCAATAACCAGCGCTGTGCCCGGATGTTGCTCCAGAAAAAACTGAGGAGGCCAGGACTCAGCAACCGCTTTGAGATCGCCACCCAACAGCAGGCGGGGAACATCAGATTTATCGCTGTCCTCCCCTGATGAATAGTAAACATGATCTTCTATGCCGTCGCCATCCACATCACCCACCGAAATAATGTCCCCGCCGGGCCCTTGAACTATCACCGCAGACAAGGGGCCATCCACATCGACAAGTCCATTGCCGTTGAGATCAAAACTGTCGGTTACATCTTCCACTGCAATGGCGATAGCGTGGTGGGTCACCACCCCGGCTGCGTTGCTTGAGGTGACAATAATCTCTAAATGAGCATCCCATTCAAAGTCGACAAACGCACCCTCCTTGAGTTTTAAAACACCGTCCGAGATTTCAAAGCGATCATCCTCAACGTCGAAATCCTGGGGCAAGGTGCCATCGTTACGGCCCTTGGCAATCAACGTCCCCAAAATCACCCCTTGCTCATTTTCGGTCAGGGTTGGTACGCCATCTTCATTGTCCGTTTCCAGTTCCAGTCTCACAGGCGCAGGAACAAAATCCGCAATCACCAGCCTGGCACCGGCAGCATCATAGTCCTGCCCCACTGCGAGAGTATGGGCGGAAGCCGCTTGCACTTTGCCATTGAGAGTAATTCTGTCGACATCGGATGCCCCGTTGATCAAAGCCAGCACCAGCTGATCGGCGTTCACTGTACCTCCGCCGCCACTGACCCAGTATTCCAGCCCCTCCGCCTCAGGCTGACGCGAAAACAGATTCCAATAGAGCGCGGTTACCAACTCACTTCGATCCATCTGGCCGAGTCCCTGCCGGTATTCCTCCTGTTCATTAACGAAGTTGGCACGAACCTGTTCCAGCGTGATAGCACCGCTGTTGATCTCCGCCGCCCAATACTGCAGCCCCTCTTGGGCGGCTCCCCTGGCCAGTAATCCGATATACAGCTCCTGAAGCTGTTGTTCCAGGGTCCTCTCGGTGGTGTCAGGTGCCTGCAAAGTCATAGCTCAATCCTTGATAGTTCAATGGAAATTCCACCAGTTTAAGGAAGGTATGCAACGCTTTATGTATTTGTTCGGTAGCGAAATGTATCAGCTTGTAACAGCCCAAAAGGAAGAGGATCAACGGCGGGTGCAAGGGGCTGGTGATGGCAGCTGACTACAAGGTACTGGGGCGGATTAGCGTTATTCCCGACGTCGAACCTCAGTAAATTCCTTCTCATCCGAGGGGCGCAACTTCACCGCCATAATCCGGTTGGTTTCCGCCGACACCTCACACAATGCATAAATCCGCTGCATCTCGCCGGCAAACCCCGAACCGGACTCCGAGTAATCCACCGTAAAGAACAACACATTCATATTCGTAATGCGCTGATACTTCGCCGCCCGGTCGTCACCCTCGACACTCAGAACCCGACCCGGAATCGCCTCCTCAACGGCAATCTGACATTGATTATAGCCCTCGAATACATCAAACCGACGCGGCACCGCCGCACCGTAGGAATCGCCAGATTGATGCCCGCTGAACTCAAATACAACAAGAGTGGCTGCACTGCTCACCACCATCAATACCACCGCTGCCAATACAAGTATCCAATTACGGGACATTCTCACACCTCAAAGAACGCCTGAATGCGATCTTTCTCCCACATCGTGTCCTGATACCCCAATTCAATCAACTCATCAATAAACGGCTTTTCAAACAACAGATAACTCGACGTCGCTGCACCACCCCCCTTAGTGGTACCGCCGGCAGAGCGCAAGAAAACCCGCACACTCTTCGGCATGTAACGAATCTTGCGCCCCGCTATTTTATCCAACTCCTTACTGGGCGAAATAACCATCGTTTCCACCGAACGCAGCCGCACGTTATTCTCCTCCAGCGTCTCTTCCGGAATCAACTCCAGCAGCTCGTTAACACGCTCCAGGTGTTCGATATCCCCTTCCAGTGAGTCAATAAAGGCACTGTTAAACAAATGCCCAAACACCTGCGCAATAGAGGGAGAATGCTTGGGTGGCATCGCCCGCTTCGCCCAATGCACCGGATTACGGTTGCCGGACACACCAATCACAAAAATCCGATCCGCCCCCATATGTAAAGCAGGGCTGATGGGCGCCATTTGGCGCAGGGCACCATCGGCGAAATAATCCCGATTCACTTTTACTGCCGGGAAAATTCCCGGAATCGCCGCCGACGCCATCAAATGATCCAGAGTCAACTGAGTGGCAATACCAATACGGCGGTAACGGCGCCAATCCTTTAATTCCTCGTTGCCCTGATAAAAACTCACCGACTCACCGGTGCCATAGTTCATTGCCGTAATCGCCACCGCTTTCAGATCGCGATTATTCAGTCCCACTTGCAGCTGACTGAAATCGATATGCTCCGCTAAAAATTCCCGCAAAGGCGCGTTATCCAGCAACGCAATTGACTTGTGCTTGCCAATACCTTCACGCAACAAAGACATTAATAACCGCGCGCCGCCACTAATCAAGTCACCCCAACTGGTTCTAAACACCCGTTCGGTTGAAAGCTGAGTCCAGATATCGTTAAGATCCGCCACCGCTTCGTAATAATGACCGGTGTGAGTGGCCAATGCTATGGCATTGATGGCACCAGCGGAGGTGCCGCAGATAATGGGAAAAGGGTTATGAGTCGAACTCGGGAGCAACTCATTGATCGCAGAAAGAACGCCGACCTGATAAGCAGCACGTGCGCCACCGCCAGACAGGATAAGTGCGTTGGTCGCCATCAGCCAATTCTCCGTTTAGCCATAGTTCTCCGCAAACTGAATGAGCGGCCGCTACTGGTCAAGGTCGATCAAATGTTTGATGGGTGCCACTTGATCCACCAACTCTGCCAGGCGGCGCGCCTCCATCTTGGTCATCACCCGGCTGCGATGAATTTCCACCGTCTTGATGCTGATACCCAGGGTATCGGCGATTTCCCGATTGGCTGAACCCGACACCACCAGTCTGGCCACATCGGTTTCCCGGCGGCTGAGGCTGTTCCAGCGGGCCAGCACCTCCTGCTGTTGATTTTGCTCAGCGAAACGCTGTTGGGTGCCCGCCAGGGTTTTATCGATCACCTCCAGCAACTGGGTATCCTCAAAGGGTTTCTCGATAAAATCCACGGCATCGTTCTTCATGGCCTGCACCGCCATGGGCACATCGCCATGCCCCGTGATCATGATCACTGGCAACACATATTCCCGCCGCTTCAGCTCCTGTTGCAGTGCCAGCCCGCTCATTCCGGACATACGTACATCCAGCAACAGACAACCGGGCTGCTGCTGATAGTGCTCAAGAAAGGCCTCTGCACTCTCATAGATGATAACGTCGTAACCCGCACCCTCCAGCAACCACTGTAGTGATTCGCGGAAATCCTGATCATCATCGACCACAAAGACGCTATTGACGTTCATTTCTGTCACTCCTGCACCCCTTGCCGCTTTTCTTGTTGGCTCAAGGCGCTATTGTCCCGATATTGGCAACAGCAATCAAATCGCAGCTCGCGGCAATACCACGGTAAAGGTAGACCATTGCTCGCCGTCGGTGTCCACCTCGATGCGGCCACCATGAGCCTCCGCAATACTGCGTGCAATCGACAGCCCCATGCCCAAACCACTTTCCTTGGAGGTGACATAGGGTTCAAACAGCGAATCGCGAACACCTTGGTCGATGCCACCGGCCTGGTCCCAAATACATACCCGCTGTTCGCGCTTATCGCCACTCAACTCGATATGCACACAACGATCGTCCCGCTGCCGCTCTTTCAGCGCCTCCACACTATTACGGACGATATTGAGCACCACCTGCTCAATCTGTATTCGATCCCCCACCACCGGATGGGACTCGGATTCAGCATCGATTTGCAGCGTGGCACTCGCCTGCCAGAGTTCGTGTCCCAAAAGCTCGGTCACCTCTTCACACACCTCTTTGAGGTCAAATTGTCGCCGCTGGTAAGGGGTTTTCCGGATCAGACTGCGAACCCGCTTGATAATGTCGGCCGCATGCTGGGTCTGCTTGATGATGGTACGAAAGATGTCCTGAATGCGCTCCGAGGCAGACTCCCGTCCCTGCTCAATTTGACGGATTGCCCCCCTGGCGTAGTTGAGACTGGTGGCCAGTGGCTGGTTGATTTCGTGAGCCAGTCCACTGGCCATTTCTCCTACTGTCATAAGTCTCGATACATGTATCAACTCTGCCTGATGATCGCGCAGGGACTCTTCGATCTGCCGCTGCTCAGTGACATCCCGCATGATCAAAGAGTAGGAATCCCCCTCCTGTCCCGGGCGGGGATGGGCAATCACCTCTTCCAGCCGCCAGTGGCGCCCGGGAGCACGTTCGGCCACCACCATGGATGTGCCGGTCCAGTTGCCCTGTTGACTGGCAGCATTAAAGGCCTCATCCGCGATACGTTCATAAGTTTCCGCCCCGAGCAGCTGTTTCAGGTGAGGATGTGAAGGCAGGTCTCGCAAATCAAGTTGATGGGTCAATGCCTGGTTCATATAAGTGACCTGGTGATCCCGGTTACAGAACAGAATCATGGCAAAGGAGGCTTCCACCACACTGGCCAGGCGTTTGGTGGCCTCCTCGGCTTTCACCTGTTCAGTGATGTCCCGGGTAACGGCAATGATTTCCAGTAACTGGCCATCCCTGTCGCGAATGGAGCGATGGGTTGACTCCATCCAGCCATAAACATTGTTCTTGTCGCGGCTGCGATACCGGAAGGTACGCACCCCGTGTTTGTAGATGGCGGGAATGGTCTTATTTTTCATCGCTTCGGCATCGTCGGGATGAAACAACTCATACGCCGGCCGCCCCAGCAGCTCTGCGGCGCTGTAGCCGGACATGCTCTCCAACGCCGGATTGATCGAGGTATAGGCCCAATCCCCCGGTCGATGGGTAGAGATTGCATCCCCCGAGTGCTCCACCAGATGCCGGTATCGCTCCGTGGAGGAAACCCCGGCCGCCAGACCTTGCGGGTGATCCTCAGCCATCAGTAAATCTCCCGGATCAATTCCCGCATCCATTGATTGGCTTTGTCGTGATCAGCGCTCTTGTGCCAATAAAGATTGGTACCCAATGGCGCGGTGGAGAACGGCAGCTCCAACACCTTGAGATCCAGCGTCAGCGCCAACTCCATGGGAATAGTCAATGCCATATCGCTGACCGCGATCAGTAATGGCGCCACCCGATAATGCTGTACCCGCATGCGAATATGGCGCTGGCGTCCAAGCCGGTTAAGAGCCACATCTTCATAGCTACCGCCCTTGCGGCGAGACGACACCTGCAGGTGATCCAGAGACAAATAATCGTCCAGCGTCAGTGTATCGCCGATAAACGGATGATCCTTGCGAACCACGCAGGCGTAGCGCTGATTGGAAGCCATAGGCTCCGCACAGACCTGGGGGCTGGCCACCACCGGAATATCAAGGGCAAAATCCAGAGTACCGGCAGCCAGCTCTCGCTCGATGTCATTGCGTTTGACGAGATAACACTCCAGCCCCAACTGCGGGGCTTCCTCTTGTAAGCGCGCCAACAGCTTGGGCAGCAGCATGGACTCCATCATGTCATTCATGCTCAGCCGGAATACCTTCTCCGTATTGGTGGGATCGAAGACCTCCCCTTCCGTCACACTGGTACTCAACAGCTGCAAGGCCTCCTGCACCCGCCCGACAATATTTTCCGCCAGCGGCGTCGGCATCATTCCCTGGGAGGTGCGCACAAACAGCGGATCGTCCAGGGTGGAACGCAGCCGCGCCAAGGCGTTGCTCACTGCCGGCTGAGTAATACAGAGCACCTCCGCGGCCCGGGTCAGATTGCGCTGCTGGTAGACCGCATCAAACACCAGGAACAGGTTGAGATCTATCTGACTTAAACGCATGGTAAACCCCGGCAATATCACTATTGTGAATAATGTAAAATTCACATAATAAACTTCGAAAATAGTGGGTAAGAATTTAAGCTGTTACGACTTCAAAAACAAGGGTAAACCTTTACCAGGGGCAACAAAATATGGCTGAGCTTTATCTGGTCAGACATGGGCAAGCATCGTTTGGTTCAGACAACTATGACAAGCTCTCCCCTCTTGGTCACCAGCAGGCGCAATGGCTAGGCGACTATTTTCGTGACCGCAACCTGAGCTTTGACAGCATTCTGATGGGTGATCTTGTCAGACACCGGGAAACCGCCGAAGGTATCGCCAAGGGCATGCAGTTGCAGCAACCGCAGTATCAGGTCTTTTCCGGCCTGAATGAATTCGATTTTCATGCTCTGTTGCGGGTGTATATGGAACAGTTCCCGCAGCAGGCCCTGGCCAAGGATGCCCCCCCGTCTGCCTTTTATAAGCTTCTGAAAAAGAGCATGCAACTCTGGTCTCACGGTGAACTTGAAGGCGATCTCCCAGAGACCTGGACCCAGTTTGAAGAGCGTGTGGCCGAGGTGCTCAAGAGTGTACAGGATCGTCTCCAGGGCCAACGTGTACTGGCGGTCAGCTCCGGCGGCGCTATTTCCATGGCTCTGCGCCAGATCCTGCAGGCGCCCAGCGAAACCGTTATCGAGCTTAACCTGCAGACCCGCAACACCGGCGTCTCCCACTGCTTTTTTAACCAGCGTAGCCTGCGGCTGAGCGGATTTAACAGCGTGCCTCATCTGGATCATCCAGAGCGGCTGCAACACATTACCTTTTCCTGATTGCGACTAAACTGATTTGGATACGACTGAGGACAACACCATGGATTTTGAATACAGCGACAAAGTCAAAGGCCTGATCGAGCAAGTAAGAGCCTTTATGGACGAACACGTCTACCCCAACGAGGCACTGTTCCACGAACAGGTCTCCGCTGATCGCTGGAACACACCCCCGATTCTGGAAGAGCTCAAAGCCAAAGCCAAAGAGCAAGGCCTGTGGAACTTCTTTTTACCCCTGGCCTACGGAGAATACAGCGGAGGCCTGACCAACCTGGAATACGCCCCACTGGCGGAAGAGATGGGCAAAGTGGGCTGGGGTCCCGAGGTGTTTAACTGCGCAGCTCCCGACACAGGTAATATGGAAGTTCTGGCAAAATACGGCAACGAAGAGCAAAAGCAGCAATGGCTTGAACCACTGCTGGCCGGTGAGATCCGCTCTGCCTTTGCCATGACCGAACCCGATGTAGCCTCCAGTGACGCCACCAATATCGAAACCTCTATCGTTCGCGATGGCGACGACTACGTGATCAACGGCCGCAAGTTTTACATCAGTGGTGCCTGCCGTGCCTCTTGCGAAATCATGATCGTCATGGGCAAGACCGATCCCGAGAATCCCAACCGCTATGTCCAGCAGTCTCAGATCCTGGTGCCCACCAAGACCCCTGGCGTAAAAATTGTTCGCCCCATGCAGGTCTTTGGTTACGACGACGCGCCGGAAGGTCACGCCGAGGTTGTATTCGATAACGTGCGTGTTCCCGCCAAGAACCTGATTCTGGGCGAAGGTCGTGGTTTTGAAATTGCTCAGGGCCGCCTTGGTCCGGGTCGTATTCACCACTGCATGCGTTCTGTAGGTGCCGCCCAGCGCGCCCTGGAAATGATGTGCAAACGCGCCAACAGCCGCGTTGTGTTCGGCAAGCCCATGATCAAGAACCAATCCGTGCGTGAAGACATCGCCAAGTCCGCCTGCCAGATTGAGCAGGCCCGCTTGCTGTGCCTGAAAGCCGCTCAAAAGATGGATACCGCCGGCAACAAGGACGCCAAGGATCTGATTGCCATGATCAAGATTGTTGCACCAAACATGGCCCTGGACGTGATCGATCGCGCCATCCAGATCTACGGTGCTGCCGGTGTCAGCCAGGACACCTTCCTGGCACACATGTACGCCGGTCAGCGCACCCTGCGTCTGGCGGATGGTCCCGACCAGGTACACATGATGCAACTGGGCCGAAATCTGGCGAACACTTACGAATGATTCAAGCCTCCGGCTAAATCACAGCGGTCGGGCAACCTCGCGGTTGTTCGACCGCCGTGCGTTTAAAAACACTACTAGAGAGATGGATATGTCCCAGGTCGATACGCTCGATGAAATCAAGCTGGCCAATTATCTGGAACAGCAGGTCGAGGGCTTTAAAGGCCCCCTGACCGCCACCAAATTCGCCGGCGGTCAGTCGAATCCCACCTTTAAGATCGACGCCGCCTCCGGCACCTATGTGCTGCGTCGCCAGCCTCCGGGCAAACTGCTGAAAAGTGCCCACGCGGTAGATCGTGAATTCCGCGTTCTGGACGCGCTGAAAGATACCGACGTGCCAGTAGCCAAGGTCTACCACCTGTGCGAAGACAGAGATGTAATCGGTTCCATGTTTTATTTGATGGAGTTCTGCGACGGCAATATCTTCTGGGGCGCCGCCCTGCCCGAGATCGACAGCAATGAACAGCGCGCCCGTATGTACGACGAAATGAACCGCGTACTCGCCGCACTGCACAGCGTTGATATCGAGGCCGTTGGCTTGTCCGATTACGGTAAACCCGGCAATTATTTCGAGCGCCAGTTGGGCCGCTGGACATCACAGTACCGCGCCTCGGAGTTGCAGCCCATTGCCGAGATGGATCAGCTGATTCACTGGCTTGAAGAGCATCTGCCTGAAGACGATGGCAAGGTGTCCCTGTCACACGGTGACTATCGCCTCGACAACGTCATGTTCGACAAGGGCAACGACAAGATTATCGCTGTGCTGGACTGGGAGCTGTCGACTCTCGGCCACCCCTACGCCGATCTGGCCTATCAGTGTATGCAGCTGCGCCTTCCCGCCAGCGATGCCAAAAACACCATGTCCGGCCTGCTGGGTGTCGATCCCACCCCGCTGGGTATTCCCACCGAAGCGCAATACGTGGCCAAGTACTGTGAGCGCATGGGTATCGAGAAAATCGACAACTGGTCGTTCTATCTTTGTTTCAGTTTTTTCCGCCTTGGCGCCATCGCTCAGGGTGTGGCCAAGCGCGCTGCCGATGGCAATGCCTCCAACAAAGCCGCCGGCAAGGTTGGCGCCATGGTTCGGCCACTGGCACAACTGGCCCTCGCCATCATCGACGAACAATAATCAGGGAATCACGCCATGAAAGCCATAGTCTGTGAAGAATTCGCCCCCGTCGAAAAACTGCAATACAAAGACGTGCCTGATCCCGTTGCCGAGCCTGGCAAAGTTCTGGTAGACATCAGTGCCGTCGGCGTTAACTACCCCGACGGATTATTGGTGCAGGGTCTGTACCAGATGAAGCCCCCCTTCCCGTTTACGCCCGGCACTGAAGTCTGTGGTGTCGTCAGTGAAGTGGGCGAAGGCGTTAAGCATCTGAAACCCGGTCAACGTGTGATAGGCCTGGACATGCTCAATGGTTATGCGCAAAAAATCGCCCTTAACGGCCATATGGCCATGCCGGTTCCCGACGGTATTCCCGACGACGAAGCCGCTGGACTGATTACCGCGCACGCCACCGCTCACCATGCCCTTAAGCAACGCGCCAATTTGCAAGCGGGTGAAACCCTGGTGGTGACCGGTGCCGCCGGCGGAACCGGACTGGCAGCGGTGCAGATTGGTAAAGCTATGGGCGCTACCGTGGTGGCGGTTTGTTCCACCCAGGAGAAACTGGATATCGCCAAGGAAAACGGTGCTGACATCCTGATCAACTACAGCGAGACAGATCTGAAAGCCGAACTGAAAAAGCTGAACGATGGCAAGGGTGTGGATGTGGTCTACGACGTGGTGGGCGGCGACACCTTCGACGCCTGCTCCCGCGCCATGGCCTGGAATGGCCGCCTGCTGGTGATCGGCTTTGCCTCCGGCACCATCCCCAAGTTCCCGGTCAATCTTTCTCTGGTTAAAGGTTACTCAGTGGTCGGTGTGTTTTGGGGCAGTTTTACCATGCACGAACCCGCCGTGTTTATGGACAACATGAAAGAACTGCTGGGCTGGTATCTGCAAGGCAAGGTTAAGGTAGTGGTCGACGAAGTCTTCCCGCTGGAGAAAACCGCCGATGCACTCAACAAGGTGATGAATCGCCAGGTTAAGGGCAAGGTTATTCTCAAGCCCTGAATACGCGATTCAGAGATTTATCCCGGATAAGAATACAAATTCAATTACAGGACAAACGCTATGACAACTGATCTGTTTAATCTCAATGGCAAAATTGCCCTGGTCACCGGTGCCAGTCGCGGTATCGGCGAAGAAATTGCAAAACTGCTGGCCGAGCAAGGCGCACACGTGATTGTGTCCAGCCGCAAAATCGAAGACTGCTCGCGTGTTAGTGACGAAATCAATGAAGCCGGTGGCAGTGCGGAATCCTTCGCCTGTAACATCGGCAATATGGACGATATCACTGCAATTTTCGACCATATACGCGGTACTCACAATCGCCTCGATATCCTCGTGAATAACGCCGCCACCAACCCCTACTTCGGCCATGTTCTCGATACAGATCTGGGCGCCTACAACAAAACCGTTGAAGTGAATGTACGCGGTTATTTCTTTATGTCCATCGAGGGCGGTAAGTTGATGCGCGAGAATGGCGGTGGTGCCATCGTGAATACCGCCTCGGTCAATGCGCTGCAACCGGGGCCCGGCCAGGGTATCTACTCCATTACCAAAGCCGCGGTTGTGAACATGACCAAGACCTTTGCCAAGGAATGTGCCCAGTTTGGGATTCGCTGTAACGCCCTGCTTCCCGGGCTGACCAAAACCAAGTTTGCCGGTGCACTGTTTACCAATGACGATATCTACAAGCACGCGGTGCAAACCATTCCCATGGGGCGTCACGCCGAGCCCAGGGAAATGGCGGGCACGGTTCTGTATCTGGTGTCGGAAGCCGGCAGCTTTACCAATGGTGAGTGCATCGTTGTCGACGGCGGCATGACCATTTAACGGGAGCCAATGTTTATGTCCCAATATCAGGACCAGGTTGTATTGATTACCGGCGCCAGTGGCGGTCTGGGGCGTGAAGCCGCGTTGCAGTTTGGACAAAATGGTGCAAAGCTGGCGTTAAGCGATATTAACGCTGACGCTCTGGAGGCCACCTGTGCTGAACTTCGCGACGCAGGTATTGAGGTTTTCTCCCGCGTTTGTGACGTTACCGACGAAACCCAGGTGAATAACTTTGTCAACGGCGCCTATGAGCACTATGGGCGTCTGGATGCCGCAGTCAACAATGCCGGTATCGACCCCGCCCACAATCTGCTGGCAGATATCCCGTTGGATGACTACAACCGCACCATGGACATCAATGTAAAGGGCGTGTTTCTGTGCATGAAAGCGCAGATTCCCTTGATGCAAGCCCAGGGCGGTGGTGCAATCTGTAATATTTCATCCGTTGCCGGTGTAGGTGCCGCGCCCAACATGTCGGTCTACGCGGCCAGTAAGCACGCCGTGCTGGGGCTCACAAAAAGTGCCGCTCACGAATACGGTAAGTGTAAGATTCGTGTCAACGCGGTATGCCCGTTTATTACCCGTACTCCTATGCTTGATCAAAGTCTGGAGTTGGTGCCCCCCGGTCAGCGCGAGGCGATGGAAAAACAACTGGGCAAAAGTGCCGCGCTTAAGCGCATCGCCGAACCTGCGGAAGTGGTCACCGCCATATTGTTCGCTTGCGACAAGACTAATTCTTTTATGACTGGCCACGAACTGATGGTTGATGGCGGCATGAGCGCTCTGTGAACCGGCGCGACCAGACTGAAAAACAGGAGAAACCATAATGGATCCCTTACTCGATTTTACCGGAAAAGTCATACTCATCACTGGCGCCGCCAGCGGCTTTGGACAGCTGCTGGCCACAGAATTCTCAAAACGTGGCGCCAAACTGGTGATCGGCGACATCAATGAAGCCGGCGTGCAGCAGGTAGCAAGCACGCTGGACAACGACGCCACCGCCATGCACTGCGATGTATCCCGCGAGGATCACTGCAAAGCCATGGTGGAAGCCGCAATTGAACTCTACGGCCGACTGGATATTGCCATCAATAACGCGGGTATCTCTCACGCCTTTACACCGGTACACCAGATTACCGAAGAACTGCTCGACCAGCAGATGGACGTTAATCTGAAAGGCGTGCTGTTTGGTATGAAGCACCAGATTGAAGCGATGAAGGCACAGGACGGTGGTGGTCTGATCCTAAACGTCAGTTCAATGGCCGGTTTGGGTGGCGCTCCCAAAATCGGCGCATACGCGGCTGCCAAGCATGCTGTTGTGGGTGTTACCAAAACCGCTGCGGCAGAGTACGGCAGCAAGAACATTCGCGTTAATGCCATCTGCCCTTTCTACTCGCTTACCCCAATGGTGACGGACTCTGAGATGAGCGGCGACAATCCGGAGCAATTCGCACAGTTCCTTGCTCAGGGTTCCCCTATGAAACGCCTCGGACAGCCCGAAGAGATCACCAATGTGATGTTGCTGCTGTGCTCTCCCGGCAATACCTATATGAATGGTCAGACTATTGCCATTGATGGCGGTGTTTCTGCCCTCTAAATTTTTATTGCGGAGCCGATAACAATGAATGCCGTAAACAGAGCCGTAGTGCTGAAAAAACGCCCTCAGGGTGAAATCCAGGATGGAGATCTGGCCCTGGAGGAGCGCCCCCTAAGGGAACTTCAGGAGGGCGAAACGCTAATCCAGATCCTGTGGCTTTCCCTGGATCCGTACATGCGTCCTCGTTTGAACGATGCCAAGGGTTATATGGATCCGGTGGAGATTGATGCAGTAATTGTCGGTGAATCCGTTGGCCGTGTCGTGGAATCTCGCAATGACAAATTTGCCAAAGGCGATATCGTCACCTGTTATTCCGGTTGGCAGGAATACTACATAGCCGCCAAGGATGAACAGACGATCTACAAGGTTAACGCCAATGGCGTACCGCTACAGGCATTCCTGGGTGTTGCCGGTATGCCCGGCCGTACGGGTTATTGTGGTCTGGTCGAAGTCGGAAAACCGAAGGAAGGTGAAACGGTTGTCGTCGCCGCGGCCTCCGGCCCGGTGGGCACCGTCGTTGGTCAGACTGCCAAGCAGCTCGGTTGCCGCGCAGTCGGTATTGCCGGCGGTGAAGAGAAATGCCGCTATGTGGTTGAAGAACTGGGTTTTGATGCCTGTATCGATTACAAGAAAGGCGATTTGCTTGAGAATCTGAAGCAGGCCTGTCCTGATGGCATTGATGTTTATTTTGAGAACGTTGGCGGCGATGTCACCAAGGCGGTTGCCCAGCTGTTGAATCCGGGGTCACGAGCGCCGATATGTGGTTATGTGTCAGCCTATAACGCCACCAATATGGCTGAAGTGGAGACACCTTTTCATATTTTGGGGGCGTTGCCGGAGCCGCCCGAGCATCGTTTCTTTTTGGTGACTGAATGGCAGGATCGTCACCAGGAAATTACCCAGCTGCTGGCTGAGCGGGTCAAATCCGGCGAGCTGAAGTACAGTGAAACTGTGGCCGAAGGTCTTGAGCAAGCCGTTGAAGCGTTTAAGGGAATGTTGAAGGGTAAGAACTTCGGTAAGCAGCTAGTACATATTGCTGATTAATTTTGTACTACACCGCAGCACCGCGGTAGGTCTCCTACGTGCCATAACCGGAAGTTCATAATCCTGGTTCAGGGCACCATGGGCGTTCGATAATGTCCGCAACGGCCGCACGACGTAGGGTGGATTAGAAGCGCTTTGCGCTTCGTAATCCACCGATCCGCCGAAGGTTTAAATTGGCGGCGGCCGTGTACAAATCACCTGTTGCAGGCACATTCAAGGGTGTTAAAAACCGGGCCGAAGCCAACGAACATCTCCGGCAGAACCGGCGGATTACGGCGCAAGCGCCTAATCCGCCCTACGCATAAACAACGCCGTCAGAGTACCAATCCTGCGAATTTCTAAGACCGGTTATGGCACTCAGGTGACTTTCAGATCCAATCAGACTCATCCAGCACAGTCAGTCAAAATACTCCCCAACCTCTATCAAACAACCAGTAGCTGGAGAGTATCCCAACAGCGTAAATAGCTACAGCCTCAGCCTGATAAAGACGTTGTTCAGACAACACCCGCTTAACCAATGCCATAACAGCCACGCAAGCCAGGATAAACAATACCTGCCCTATCTCAACTCCCAGGTTAAAAAACAGCAAACCACTAACCAACTCAGTCTGCGGTAAACCAATATCTCTCAGTACTGCCGCGAAGCCAAATCCATGTAACAACCCGAATGACGATGAAACCAGAATTGGTCGTCGAAATGTCAATGTATTTTCACGCCCACGGGCAATTTCCACCGCCAGGAATAAAATACTGAAGGCGATCAATGTCTCTACTGGCGCTACCGGTACTCGAACCATCTCCAGTGCCGATAACACCAGGGTAATCGAATGAGCCAGGGTAAATCCCGTAGCGGTCATCAGAACCCGACGAAAAGTTCCGGCAATAAATAGCAGACAGGCCACAAACAACAAATGATCCAGCCCAATCAAAATATGCTCGATGCCCAGCCAGGTATAATGCCTGGCCACACCACCAAAGCTCTCCTGTTCCGGCACTACCCAATCCGTTTCCGTTGCCGCCAGTAAGCTGGAGTACTGCTCCCCATTGAGCAAAGACAAACGCAAAAACGCAGATACAGACGGATTATATTGTGCGTACCGAATCTGCAGCGTCTCTCCAGCCAAGGGGCCGGAACACCGATACTGACTCGCCGCCAGTCGTTGGCACTGCTCCGGCATGAGAAGACTGGGCTGATTATGTCGGGGAACCGTCGGCGGTATTTTCATACGCACCTGATAGTTGAAATCCGCCTGTTCAATAATATCCACGTACAGTGGACGATTTTCATGGGCCTGAACTGACAAAGGCAACAAGACCAGCAACCACAGCACTCGCACTAGTTTCATCATGTTCAACGCTCAACCACACGGTAACGCTGAACAATCTCTTCTATGGCCAAGCGTTGCTTTTCCCGAATCTGGGCCTGACGGTAATCCTGCTTGACAACATCAACCACCTCAGCCAATTCAGGATAGCGTCCCGGCAATCGCTGACTGACATTCACCAGATGCAAACCGTATTGCGAGCTGAATGGCCCTACCCAACGACTGCCGTCCTGTTCCGGCAAAGCCAGGTCAAACACCTCATCAGCAAAACTCTGCCCAAAATGACTGGCAACAAACTCCGGTGTTCTCTCCACATAGTTAACATGGAAGGGGAAACGGTCCCCAAACCTCATTGACTCCGAGAAGTTCACCTTCTCCTCATGCAATTGCTTCAGCATCCCCTCTGCGGACTGCTGCAGCTCGCCGCCTGGGTGCTTTTCTGCACTCAGGAAAACATGGGTGAAGGTCACCGAAGGTTCGATAAAATAGTCATCGCGTTGTTGCTGGAAAAAAGCCTCAAGCGACTCCTCGTCAACTTCAACGCCCTGCTCTACAAACCCCTGAGTAATAAACTCCAGCTTCTGCACCATACGACGGCGGATCACATAGTCGTCACCCTCCAGTCCCATGGCAATAGCCTCGCGGTAAAGCGCCTCTTCCTCTACATATTGGCGTACAAGGTTAGCCTTTTGCTCCACAGTCATGGCATCGAGGCGCTTCGCCGCCAACTCTGGCTGAAAAACCTTGGTGCGATACTGCACAAAGGTCAGCAGGGTTTCGCGGTCCACAACAATATCCCGCTCGCTGCTATCGTCACCGCTGATGGCACTGAGGCCAAGGAACAGCGCCAGGCCCGCGACCAGAAAGTGACTCAACGGATCCCTGTACCAAGGGATCCGAATGGTTTGATCAGAGGTATCACTCATAAACGTCTTTCAATTGCCCTGATTAATAACTAAGAGGTCAGGGAGTGTACCAAACCGGAGAGCTGTATGCCCGCTCCTGAATATTGACAGGGAATTTATCCTGCGCACTCGGATCTTTTCCCAACGCCAGCATATCCAGGGTGGAATGTCTCGCGGTTGGAATCTGCAACACTCGCACGTAGTAGAAAGCACGCTGGTCGACGTCAAAATCCGGGTCCTGCCACAGCACGCTCAGTTCGGTACTCCCAATACTGTTAGTTACTTTACCGGTTCTGGGATTGACGGTATCGCCAACGGGCGCCAACTTTCCGTCTTTATCCGGCGATCGGTTGTCAGACCAGGCGACATTATACACCCGCTCATGAGTGCGCCCCTCCGCATCCAACCACCCCTTGACCACTTGAACACGATCGAGATTGGCACCCGTTGGTTCTTTGACCGCACGGATCATCAACTGTGGCACCTTGACCTCGCCCTCGCCAAACAAAGAACGGTGCTTGGGCGCTCGGCTTAAGTCGCCGCCCATGGGTACACCCACGGCATATCCCCGTTCGGCAAAATGCCTGGAGTCCAGATCACTCTGCTTAAAGTCAAAGCCCGCAAACAACCGCAATTGAATACGCGGACCTGTGGTGGAATAAACCTCTCGACGTTTAAAAGCCTGCAGGATAGACTCACGGGTGTTCTCCTGTGCCCAAACAGCAGCCAGACCGGCACCGGACATATCCCAACCGCTCAGGCCACCCAACATTGGCTCAGCATTGGCTGACGGCATGCTGCCGGAAGCAAATTTGCCGGCGAAGTTATCCTCTGCAGCGGTCGCCAACCCGGAATGAGCATCCGTAGAACCAATCAGACCAAACTTAAAAGGATTGATGCCCACCTTGTGCTCCAGTGCCAGTCCCTTCTTTAACCCACCTCGAACATAATCCGCCTCAGTAGGAGCCGGATTTTCTCCCCCCATATCCGACGTAATCAAATGCTGATAACTCTCGAAATCCGCGAACTCGTCATCCGGAGACAGTTCGCCAATGGTCTCGGAATCGCCCTTGATCTGAGTCGCCTCCACCACTGGCTCCCAGCGCATACGGGTGCGGGCATACTCACGGGTCAACGGATTGCCATCCGAGTCCTGGGAAGCAAACATACGGCCGTTGCTGATATTGGAATTATGCGGGATGGCCACGAAATCCATCCCCACCCGATCAGAAGTCTGCTGCAACCACTGCCACAGATCCTCCGGTCGGTCACTGTCGTTGGCGCTAAATGGAATAAATTGACGGGCCTTATCGCTGGATTCATCCGTAAACACCACTCGGTGAAGATTGGAACCATCCGGAATTGAAGACCACTCCCAGCCGATCAGCGTCGTAAACTTGCCCGGTTGGTAGTGGCGATCCGCGATTTCCGTCTGGCTATTCCACACCGGCTGACGAACGGCAGGGGCTTCCAATTCATCCAGCTTCTCACCCCGGTTGAGGATACCCACAAATTCCAGAAACGCCTCTCGTCCCTTGCCGGCCTTCATCATCTCGAAAACCTTGGCTCCAAAACGGGTATTCAACACACTGGGATCCTGTTGCGCAATTCGCAGCGGTACCCCCATCATCTCCGCGTGGTCCGCGATCACCAGAAAATCCAGAGGCTCGCGCAGCTGTGAACGCCCCTGATTGCCCCCATTCACCACCGGCTGCCCCTTGGCAAAGCGATAAGCCGTATCCGGATCCACGGTACGATTGCCCAATAAAAAGGCATCAGGAGACACGTTCGTATGCAGATGGGTATCCCCCCATAGCAACTGAGTGGAAGCTTCAGAGGCGAATACAGCCCCCCCATTCAGAACTGTCAGACCGGCCAGCAGCGAAATTGAGAGTTTTTTGGCGTTCAAGATGATATCCCCGCGTGATTTATCACAATAGCCCACCAATCTAACAAGCACCATCCAGTGGCAATATGGCCATTTGTCGCAAAGATCCGGTAACATGCCACCAAATGTCCGCTGCTGTATCCGGAGTTTGAATTTTGATCGATTTCCCCGTCAACACGCCTGTCGCCGCCACCCTGGCTGAACATCTCATGCAAAATGGCGTGTCGATGGAAGAGCTGGAAAGCGAGCTAGGCCTCGACAGCGCTACCATACTGGATCCCTCCGCCGCCCGCCCTGCTTCGGTGCTGCTTCGATTGGCCGTATGGATCACCTCTGCCAGTGCGGACCCCACCTACTTTCTCAACTTCCGCCACCAACACCCAACCGCCCCCAGACACTTTTCCACCTGGATGAGCGACCACTGCAACAACGTCGAAGAACTGCTGCGGGAGCACAGCCAATACAGCCAGCTGAGCAGCATCGCCCAAATGAATGCCTGTTTTTGGAACGGACAACAGCTGTGCTTCCAGTTTCAGGAACTGTCCACACCTCCACAGCAACGATGGTTGGTCGAATACCTCTTGGGTTTCCTGCATCAGCGGTTACTGAAACTTACCGACGGCAAAGTCTATCCCCAGGCAGTGGAACTGATGTATGTAGCCCCAGACTATGCCGATGACTACGAGCAGGTTTTCAAATGCCCGGTACAGTTCTCGTCCACCCGCAATACCATAATTTACAGTGCCGAAGCGGCGGCAATACCGCTAGCCACTCCGGACCCCCATCTCTATGCCACGTTAAAACAACAGGCTGATGAGCAACTGAGACAGCTGGATCCACGAGTGGTGATCTTCAATACCAAGGCAAAAATCCTGACCGCCCTGCCCCAAGACGAAAAACAAGCGGTTACGGAACTCAGCTCAGACTCCATTGCGGCACAACTTCATATGGATCGGGCTACGTTAGCCAGACGATTGAAGAAATACGGACTGAGCTTTCAGGCAATCCTGGACCACACCAGGCGAGAAATGAGTGAACTCTACCAGCAGCAAGGTCGCAGCATCGAGGAAATCGCTCACCTGACCGGCTTCTCAGAGGCCAGCAGTTTTAGGCGAGCACAGAAGCGATGGGGCAAATCGGATTAGAACGGGGGATATAGATTGTCCGGGGCTGATAATCCGCTGAGTGCCATAACCGGAAGTTCATAATCCTGGTTCAGGGCACCATGGGCGTTCGATAATGTCCGCAACGGCCGCACGACGTAGGGTGGATTAGAAGCGCTTTGCGCTTCGTAATCCACCGATCCGCCGA
>NZ_JAAQPI010000002.1 GCF_011683955.1 Pseudomaricurvus alkylphenolicus | reverse complement strand
TCTTTCCCGGTCAAAGATTGACCAGATTGTAGGGCTTCCAGTGCTTTGTTAAAGTCGAACTCGTTGGACATGTGTCGTTCCTTTTGGGTCGTGATTATAGGAATGACACAGAATTTTTAACAGTCCCCAAACCTCTCTCCCTGCTTCAGGGTTTTTTACCAAAAACGGTTTCGTAAGTATCGATTACCTCGGCCCGTTCGGGGGCGTGGCTGATAGCGTGTTTGGCGTATTGTTGGGCTTTTTCCATATCGCCAACCTGATGATAGAGCCAGGCCAGGTTGTTGGTCGTAATCCAGTCCTTCTGCAACTCCTTTTGCATCATGGAAACATCCAACAGCTCTATCGCAAACTGGGGGTTATTCTCCATATACCACTGCGCAATACGACGACGGGATATACTGTCTTTCGGTTTGGCGTTAAAGTAATCCCGAATATGCGCCCGAACCTTTTTCGACGCATTGATCTTGCGCCCAACTTCATACATTTTTACCAACACACTGTAACGGCTGCGGGGCTCAATCGCCTTTTCCAGAGCCTCCCAGGCATCGCGATATTTGCGCTCAGCCATCAGTATCTCAGCATCCAACTCATGATAAGCGGTATCCTGAGTCGGGTGATTGAGAAGGCTCGTTCTTGCTTCCTTAATCTCGCCCTGCTTCAAATACGCGGTACTGGCGATCAAAGAACGGTTACGTACGGTAATACCTTTGCCATCGGCTTTTTGAAGTATTCTAAACACCATATCGTACTGTTCAATACGAGCGGCGATGCCCAAAGTAAATTGAGCCATGGATGCATCGTCAAACACCGGGCTATCGATCAGGTTTTGCAGGTGGGCGCTTGCCTGACCGGGTTGCTGGCGCTCGATATCAGCAAGAATTGACGCTACACGTTGACTCTTACTCCACTGCTTTTCATCTCCTCGCTCAGCCAGGTAAGTCTCAACGCGCTCCAGCTGACGGGTGCGCAGCAGAAAGTTTAAGAGTACTCCTTCCAATGCTTCGCGATTGTCGCCTTGCAATGATGCTTGCGCTTTTTCCCAGTCCAGCTGATTAAAGTGGTAAGAAGAACCCAACCAGTGGTGATAGACCATGGGATTGATAAAACTGAGATCATCCATCAACCTGCTACTGATTCTGCGAGTTGCTGGGGCATCACCAACAGCGGCCATTGCACTGAGCTGCAACAAAAGACTGGGAATATTGTCGGGATCGATCGATAGCGCACGATCGATGTATTCCATCATTTTGCGCTTATCACCTTTGCGCTGAGCAACCATTGCTGCTGCATTAAGCGCGTGTAGATCATCCGCAGTTGAAGACAACCACTGCGTGACAATACGATCAGCTTTATCGGTTTCTCCGTCTGCCAAGTGAATAAATACCAATCGCAGCTTGTCTTTCGCCCCGGCATCTTCACTCTTAACGGATTCCACCAGTGCCTGTTTGAATTCGTTACGTTTTAGTGCCTGATTGAGAATGTACCGCTGATTAGCCAGGTTGTGTTGTTCAACGTCGATATCCGCCACTTTTTGTTGAATCATACTGGCGTCGTCAAAAATACCCCGACTGATCAATTGGTGACTGACCCGGTTGGCCAGGGCCACATCGATGGCATCTCGAGTATCCAGGTTTTGGAAAATTTCGGCCGCCTCTTCCGATTCATTCAACTGCAGCTTGGTTTCCACCAGCATTTTACGACCAAAATGATCGCTGGGAAGCCGGTCACTGATGATCGTAAGATGTCGATTGGCTTGCTCCCAGGAATGCTGCTGGTAAGCCCCCACACCAATAATCAAATGGTTGATAAAGGATTCCAGGCCCTGATTGAGAGAGCGTTGCGCCAACTCCATGGCATCGTCAAAGCGTTTGTCAAAGAAAAACTGCATCGCCTGTAGCTGCTGTGTCATGGGGTGATTGGCTGCCTGGCGAGCAAGTTTTTGCACGTAGATTTTGCCAGTCTCGTAGTCTTTTTGCTGAAAGGCTGCCAAGGCGGTATACACACTCGCGTCAGCATCCCCCGGGCGCTGTTTGGAATAGAGGATGTAATTCTCCAGAGCGGCCGCGCCTTCGCCCCTGGCCTGATGCAGGCGAGCTTTGAAGAGAAGCGCATCTGAGAAATGTGGATCTGCAGCGGTGATCTCCTCAATTACGGTCATTGCCGTTTCGAGGTCACTGTGTGCCGTCAAGCGTGTATATTGATAGCGGATAAATGGTGATTCATTCGCGGAGGGGGGTTCCGTCAGCTCCAGAACTGACATCGCATCGGCGGAGGCGCCTTCTGCCCGCAACTGAAGTATCTTGTATATCTCCCGGGCTTTATCGTTAAAGGGCGCCTGTTCACTCTTGAGGATTTCGTCCACCAATTCAGGGTCGCGGTTTTCCAGGGCCGCCATAACCCATTGATGCCAGTCTTTATCCATTGGCACGATCTGTTGTCCGGGCGCTCCATCGGTCCCCGGGAGGCGCTCCAGCGCATCGTAAAAGCGTGCCGCATTGATATTGTCACCAAACTGAAAATAGGTTCTCGCCAATAGCAATCGGGCTGCTCGAACCAGCTCTGGCCGCTTGTTTTCCCGGGCCTCGGTCAATAGGCTTTTGCCCTTGATTTCAGCGGAGCGAAAATTGTCGTTCTGCAGGTCCTGCTGAATGCCTGCCAGGGTTTGCTCTGGAGACTTCTGGGTGCAGCCCCCCAGCAAGGCCGCCATCAACACAGCAGAAGAAAGGATTTTTCGATGCATGCTCTGACATCCATGTTGAATTACACGAAAAGCATACCCAACTGCGCACGGGAGTACCACATTTGATCTGCCAGGCAATTCCCAGAGTATGACTGATATTGCCGCCATTTCGCCGACATCTGGTGGTATTCGCTGTTTTCGGGCTGGAGATTGTCGAATGGAGACAATTTCCGGCTAACAGGCCACACTAAAGACATTGAAGGCTAAATACGTTTAAATCACTCTGTTCATCTTTCGAAATTACGAGCTTATATGTTTCTACGCAGACACCTCACGCTCTGGACGGCAGTGGTCACCGCTTTGTCGGCTTGCACCTCCCTCCCCCCTCAAACTCCAGCGACCCTATCCCAGGCCGTGAAACAAAGCCAGAATGACTGG
Source organism: Pseudomaricurvus alkylphenolicus (assembly GCF_011683955.1). Taxonomy (GTDB): domain Bacteria; phylum Pseudomonadota; class Gammaproteobacteria; order Pseudomonadales; family Cellvibrionaceae; genus Pseudomaricurvus; species Pseudomaricurvus alkylphenolicus. The sequence continues at coordinate 780,793 of NZ_JAAQPI010000002.1, read as the reverse complement.
TACCAGCAGGGGCAGGCATTGTTGCGGACCAAGCAGCAGCAAAAAGCCATCACCACACCGGCGCGCAATGTGATCCTGTTTATCGCCGACGGGCACGGCATTACCTCAAACACCGCCCTGCGTATCCTGGATGGACAACGACAGGGCAATAACGGGGAGGAACACGTCCTGAGTTACGAGCACTTTCCCCATTTGGCGCTGTCAAAAACCTACAGCACCGATGCACAAACTCCTGATTCCGCCGGTACGGCCACCGCAATGCTGACAGGAGTCAAAACACGTGCAGGCGTGCTTTCTGTGGATGACAGTCTCAAGCGCGGCGACTGCAGTGCAATTAAACAGGCCAGTTTGACCACCGCCATAGAGTTGGCGGAGGAGATCGGCATGGCCACTGGGATTGTCTCCACCGCCCGCATTACCCACGCCACCCCGGCAGCCGGATACGCCCACAGTGCGGATCGCAATATGGAAGGCGACGCGGATTTGACGCCGGGGCAACAACAGGCAGGATGTCGCGATATCGCCTCCCAGCTGGTGGCCTTTTCCCACGGCAATGGGATTGAAGTGTTGATGGGCGGCGGGCGCAAGAATTTTTTGCCTCATAACGTCATGGATGCCGAAGGACAGCCAGGCCGTCGCGAGGACAATCGCCACCTGATCAATGAATGGTTGACCAAATACCCGGACGGACACTACGCCCAGACCAATGACGAACTGCTGGAGGTCGGCCCTGACGGCAAACTGCTGGCGTTGTTCAGCGCTTCACATATGGCCTACGAGGCAGATCGCGCCAGCGATGTCGGTGGCGAGCCGTCACTGGCGCAAATGACGGCGATGGCTATCGAGCGATTGCAGCGACAGGGCAAGGGGTTCTTTTTACTGGTGGAAGCCGGGCGAGTGGATCACGGTCATCATGCCGGTAACGCCTATCGAGCTTTGGAGGATGGCAGGGCCTATGCCGCCGCAGTAGCCAAAGCCGCCGCCATGACCGATGAACAGGATACACTGATTATTGCCACGGCGGACCACAGCCACACCCTGACCATGGCCGGTTATTCTGAACGGGGCAATCCCATCCTGGGGTTGGCCGCCTCGCGCTCAGCGCAAGGCCATCCCTACACCACGCTTTCCTATGCCAACGGACCTGGAGCCGGCAGCGACCGAGAGCACCTGGACCACGATTCTGTGGGGCACAGAGACTTCAAACAACCAGCCCTTGTGCCGCTTGCCAGTGAAACCCATGGCGGCGAAGACGTGGCGATTTATGCCCGCGGACCAGGTGCCTGGCTATTCAGTGGTACCGTGGAACAGAATTACATCTTCCACGTGATGCATCACGCCGCTCAACTGCAGCGGCATCGTTAGGAACTCCTGCCGGCACAGGGAGGTGTCGACAGAATCCACAAGCTGTTAAGAAGACTCCGCCATTAGCTTGCTGTCAGCACTCCAGCCACACTGGCGGCCCTGGTTCTTTTCTTCCAGCCAAGCCATCAGCGGTGCAAAGTAATCGATGATGGCCGTCGCATCCAATTGCCGTTGCCCGGTCAGGGCTTCCATGGCGTCAGGCCAGGGCTGGCTGGCGCCCAGGGTCATCATAGACTGAAGTTTCTCACCCGCCTGCCTGTTGTTGTAAATGGAACAGCGGTGCAGGGGCCCCTCATAGCCCATGTCCTCACAGAGGGCACGATGGAATTGAAACTGCTGGATAAAAGCCAGGAAGTAACGGGCATAGGGGGTATTGCCCGGGATGTGATATTTGGCACCCGGGTCAAAGTCGGCTTCGCTCCGTGCCACCGGTGCACTGATACCCTGGTAGCGTTGCCGCAGTTGCCACCAACCCTTGTTATAGTCTTCGGGTTTCAGCTCACCACTAAATACCTGCCAGCGCCATTTGTCGACCAATAATCCAAAGGGTAAAAAAGCGATTTTATTCAACGCCATTTTCATCAGATAACCCAGGTCTTCCTCCACCGGTGGCTCTTGCTCTAACAACCCCAACTCCACCAGGTAACTTGGAGTCATGGACAGCGCGACAGTATCGCCAAGCGCCTCGTGGAAGCCATCATTGGCGCTTGCCTTAAACAGATAAGATTGCTTGTTGTATGCGCGTTGGTAAAAGTTGTGGCCCAATTCGTGGTGAATGGTCTGAAAATCTTCGGCGTTTTTCTGGATACACATTTTGATGCGAAGATCGTCGACATTATCCACGTTCCAGGCACTGGCATGACAAACGACCTCCCGATCCCTGGGTTTGAGAAATTGTGAACGTTCCCAGAAACTCTGCGGCAGGGGTTCAAAGCCGAGCGAGGTAAAAAACTTTTCACCGGTTCTGACCATCCCCATTTCATCCATGCCGGAATCCAGGATCAGCTGGTCCAGGTCATAGCTCTGTTCGTGTCCTTCAGGCTTAACCAGATCGTAGACATTGCCCCAAGTTTGCGCCCACATATTGCCCAGCAAGTGCGCGGGAATTTTGCCGGAGTCCGGCACCACGTCATTGCCGTAGTGGTCTTTCAATTCAGCTCGCACATGGCATTGCAAGGCTTCATAGAGAGGTTTGACTTTGTCCCATTGCGCATCCACATCGGCGGAAAACTCCTGCGGTGTCATGTCATACTTTGAACGCCAGAGGTCACTGAGATTGTCGTAACCCAGCTCGCGAGCGCCGTCTGTCGCGATCTGGACCTGACGCTGATAGAGATCTCGCATAGGCGGCGATACCTGACGCCATCCCTGCCAGATTTCTTGCAGAAAGCCGGCATCTCGACTTTCGGCCATGATTTGCGTCATGTCCTCCAGGCTGAAGCAGCGGTCGTCATTGCAGTATTCTCCAGAACCATACATGGACTCCATCTGCAAACCCAGATCAGCGAGTTCACCCGCCAGCGCTTTGTCATCAGGCGCGGGAAAGCTGAGCTCCATTTTTAATCGCTGCAGTTTACGTCGAAGCGTTGAGTCCAAATCCAGGTGGTCATAAAGCGCAGCCTGCTTGGCGAACTTGACGGATAAAAGGCTGTATTCCTGAAACGCTTTACCGGAAACAAATTGACTGTCGCTGTTGATGTAGGTGGAGGAAAGCCAGGCGGCGTGTCCTACATACTCTGCTGCGGTTTCCAGCTCCTGCTCCGCCTGCTCGACAAAGGCTCGGGCATCAGCGGAGGTGACGGCTTTGATTCGCGACAGCTGTTGTGCTGAAGACTGCTGAGGCGCTTCAAACGTTTCAACGGAAACATTCAGACACCCCCCCAGAATCAGGGGCAGGGTTAACAGTGTCCACTTTTTCATATCGTTCAATCTTTCCACTCGTCAATTTCAACTACTTCCACTTCCTGTTCACCGGCCGCTTTCCAATGTTGCATTTGTGGCAGTTCCAGCATCCATTCCACATAGTCGCGACAGATGGGTGATACCGGCAAGCGGTAGGTATGCAGTCTGAACACCACCGGCGCAAAGTAAACGTCTGCAATACTCAGTTCACCAAACAAAGCCGGGCCACCGGAACGAATCAGGCTTTGGCTCCAAAGTTCGTCCAGCCTGTCAAGATCCTTTTGCACACCACCCCTCAAGGGCGCAGAAAAGGGAGGTTTACGGCAGTTCATGGGGTAATGATTACGCAACTCCAGAAACCCGGCATGCATTTCCATAACAGCGGAAAGCGCGGTGGCCTTGTCGACTGGGTCCTGCGGCCAACTGACAGCCGGCGAAAACTGCCGCTCAATATATTCAATGATAGCCAGGGAGTCCCACACCCGAACTTCGCCGTGGTGCAAAGCCGGCACACAGCGAGTGGGAGAAAGACTTTTGATGCGTTCGTGGAATTCCGGCGTATCCAGTGGCAAGCGGATTTCTTCGAATGCGATGTCGTTTACTGCGAGGTACAGCCAGGCTCGCAATGACCAGCTGGAGTAGTTTTTGTTACCAATAATTAGGGTTAACTGATCCATGTAAGTGTCTCCGAATTAGTCGTAAAGGTGGCAGGCAACCAAGTGATCACGCCCTACCGGTTGCAGAAGTGGCCTCTCGCTGTGACAACGCTCACTCGCTTTCGGGCAGCGCCCCACGAAACGACAACCGGGAGGCAGGTTGACCGGTGATGGCACTTCTCCCTTGATCAAATCATGGCTGCGCTGCTTTTCCTGCTTGGGATCTGCCAGGGGGTTAGCCTTGGTCAGTGCCTGGGAATAAGGGTGCTTGGGGGTAAAAAAGACGTCGTCGGACGGACCTTGCTCCACCACAGAGCCCAGATACATCACCACCATTTCGTCCGAAATGTAGCGCACCATGGACAAATCGTGGGCGATAAACAGCAGCGTCAGGCCCATGGTATCCTGCAGTTCACCGAGCAGGTTGATCACCTGGGCCTGCACAGACACATCCAGTGCCGAAATGGGTTCGTCGCAAACCACAAAATCGGGTTCGGTAATCAAGGCCCTGGCAATACCAATGCGCTGGCGTTGCCCCCCCGAAAACTCATGGGGATAACGCCCCAAATGAGCTGCATGCAGATTGACTTTTTGCAGCCAGCTGGCGGCCAGTTCCCGGTTGCTTTTGCTGTCGCCCTGGTGCTGCAAACGCAGAGGTTCGGTCAGGATTTCCTCAATGGTCATACGTGGGTTTAATGAGGCGTAGGGGTCCTGAAAGATCATCTGTATGTTTTTGCTGTAGCGACGGTAGTCCGCGGACTTATATCTGTCCGGCAATCGATCGCCACGATAATACACATCGCCGCCGGATTTATCGTGCAAGCCCACCAGGGTTTTGCCCAATGTGGACTTGCCGGAGCCACTCTCTCCAACCAGACCGACAATGGAATTTTCCGCGATATCCAGACTCACGCCATCCACGGCGTGCAGCGTTTGACTGCGCCCTATATGAAAACGCTTTTGAAGGTTTTTGATCTGCATTAACACGCGCGCTTACTCCCCTGATACAGCTCCGCCACTTCCCGCTTGGCCTGCGCATGCTGTAACCAGCAACGCGAGTGGTGTCCTTCGCCAACGGCAATCAACTCCGGCCCGAGCTTGTCGCAGATATTTAACGCATGATTGCAACGATTGCAGTAACCACAACCGGCCGGCGGTGCAAACAGATCCGGTGGGCTGCCGGCAATTGCCGTGAGCTTTTGTTCCACATGCATTTCCGCCGATGGCATCGCTTCTTTTAATCCCAGGGTGTAAGGATGGGCACTGCGATAAAAAATATCGTCCACCGTGCCGCTCTCGACCACCTGGCCGGCATACATCACCGTTACATGATCCGCCATGCGAGCTACCACTCCGAGGTCGTGGGTGATCAAAACAATGGCCATACCTTCTTCGCGCTGGATTTCGCGCATTAATTCCAGCACCTGGTTCTGGATAGTCACATCCAAAGCCGTCGTGGGTTCATCGGCGATCAGCACTGAAGGATTGCAGGCCAGACTCATGGCGATGACCGCTCGCTGCAACATGCCGCCGGAAAATTCGAACGGGTATTGGCGCGCCCGTTTGGCCGCTTCGGGAATTTTGGTGCGTTCAAGCAATTCCACCGCACGTTTCAGCGCCTCAGTCTTGCCAATGCCACGGTGGATCATCAGGGTTTCGGCAATCTGCTCACCGATACGCATAGTTGGATTCAGCGCGCTCATGGGGTCCTGGAATACCATGCCGATCTCGGCACCGCGGATGTTGTTAAGCTCACGCAGCGGCAAACCTAACAGTTCACGGCCATTGAGTTTGGCCGAGCCACCAACGATACGACCGGGGGGCATGGGAATCAGCCCCATCACACTCATCATGGTCACCGATTTACCACAGCCGGACTCACCGACGATGCCCAACGTTTCTCCAGGGTTTACCGAAAAGGAGACTCCTCGTACGGCTTTTACCACGCCGCCCTGAGCGTCAAACTCCACCTGAAGATCGCGGACGTCCAACGCCGGCGCCTTATGCTGTTCAATGATGTTGTTGTCACTCATGTCCATTAACCCTTCATTTTCGCATCGAGGGCATCGCGCAAACCATCACCCAGAAGGTTAAAGGCCAGCACCGTAATGCTGATCAGCAAAGCCGGGAACAGCAACTCATGGGGATGACTGAGGAATGACTTGACGCCCTCGTTGCAGTTGGCTCCCCAACTGGGCGTTGGCGGCGCCACCCCCATGCCAATAAAGGACAGGAATGCCTCGGTAAAAATCGCCGTGGGAATGGAAAAGGTCAGCGAGACCAGCACCACACCCATCACATTCGGCAACATATGTCGCCAGATCAGATAGTGAGAGCTGCCACCCATTAACTGCGCCGCTTCCACAAAGGGTTGTTCTCGCAGTTGCAGTACCTGCCCTCTCACCAGGCGGGCCGTGGCCGGCCAACTTAACACCACCAGTGCAATCAGCATCGGAGTGATGCCGCTTTCGCCGGGTCCGATACCCATGGCGACGCGGAACAGAATCATAAACAACAGGAACGGCAGTGCAATCACAAAGTCGGCAAAACGCATCATCACTTCGTCAACGCGACCACCCAGGTAGCCGGCCAGCCCACCGTAGATGACGCCGATAATGACAAATAGCAAGGGCGCAACAATACCGATGTAGAGCGACGTTTGGCCGCCGTAAATCAGACGAGCCAACATATCTCGACCGAGATAATCCGTTCCCAGCAAATGACGCTTCAGCTCTACCTCTTCCCCGACAAACGTCTCCGGGTTTTGTGAGGAGATAAGTCCACGCTGAACGGCAGATCCGACGCCGATGGCGTGGCGAGGTGTGACACGCAGAGTGGCGTAATCGGAAACGTCTCCGCCGGCTGAATAGGCTTGCACCGAGTAATAGTACTTGCTTGGCTCCAGCTTTAATCGGTCCTCAAAGAAAACCTGATTCAGTTGTTCAGTTTCCCCCAGCGGCAGCCCCAGGTCCGTGGGACCGGACGGACGCAGAAGATGACGAAACACCCGATAGCCGACCGCCCCCGGCACCGGTTGCCATGCCAACCGAACTGACTCGGTGTGCGCCTCACCGTAGAGTTGCAGACCGGTAACGGGCGACAGTGGCCCTGTATGGGCGGCATGGTCGGCGTAGATGCCTTGCCAGGGTGTGGTATTCACCACCAGAGACTTGCGGCCGAGACTGGGGCCCTGGGAAATCTGAGTCAGGTCCTGACTGACGGGATCAAAGTCCGCCACCAGAGGCAGCACAAAGGAAAACACCAGCAGGCCGACAATCAAATACAGCGAACAGATAGCTCGACGATTGCGTTTGAGCCGCCGCCAGGCATCCTGCCAGTAAGACAAGGAGGGGCGCACCAGAACGTCTGCCTGGTCGCCTCGCTGCAGGGGTTCGAAATCGGTACTGGAAAAGGTCACGGGGTTATTCATGGTCTGTTGTCACTCCCTAGGCTGCACTCTTGGCGACCCGGATACGCGGATCAATAAAGCCATAGAGGATGTCGACCACTAGCACCATCACCACCAAAAATGCACCGTAGAATACGGTGGTGCCCATGATCACGGTGTAATCCAATTGCTGCACGGCTTGCACAAAGTAGCGCCCCAATCCGGGAATCGCGAACACCAGTTCAACCACAAAGCCGCCGGTGGTGATCGCGGCAATGGATGGCCCCAATACGGTTATGACAGGCAAAATCGCATTGCGTAATTGGTGCTTAAAGAAGATACGCAATGGCGATACCCCTTTGGCGCGGGCCGTGCGAATGTAATCGGCGCTGGTCACTTCCAGCATGGACGAGCGCATCAGACGAGTGAGGTAGGCCATGGTGCCGAGCCCCAGCACCAATGCCGGCACCAGCATATGACTGAACGTCCCCCAACCCGCCACCGGCAACAACGACGCGCCGACCAGATCGTTAAACGCCAGAATGCCCAATTGCCCCAGCATGGCGAACACAAAACTCGGTACTGAAACCGCGATCACCACCAGGAACATGATTACGCCATCGGGCCATCGATCCCGGTAAACCGCCGTCAATGCACCCCAGACAATCCCGCCCGCAGTGGCGATAACCAGGGCCATCACACCTAACAGGGCGGAGACGGGAAAATGCTCGCGGATAATGTCATTCACATGGCGATTTTTTTGTGTGAACGAGATACCGAAATCACCTTTGAGCATATTGCCCATAAAAATTCCGTATTGGTGCCATACGGGTTTATCGAGCCCGTAGCGGGCTTCAATATTACGTCGGATTTCGGGTTTCATGGCTTTGGCATTGGCCAACGGGTCACCCGGTACCATATGCATCCCCACAAAGGTGGCGGTGGCGATAAACCAGATGGTGATCACACCTGACAACAGACGCTTGAGAATAAATTCAATCATGTGCCTTACCTCGCAGTGCCGGCGGGTGGCTCAATGGTGGCAAAGTTGAAGTTGGGGTCTCCACCCACTGCGCGACGCACCACCCCTTTCAGGCGGGGGTGCTGCACAAAGATTTTGCCGCGTTCGTACAAAGGGACAATCACCACGTCTCTGAACATGATTTTTTGCAGTTCATTAAATGCATCCATACGTTCACGGGTATCCAGGGAGCTTTGCGCCACTCCCACCCAGCGATCATATTCATCGCTTTTGTAGCGGCCGCGATTATTGAGATTGTGGCTGAGGAACAGATCGCCATAGGTCAGCAGGTCGTCGTAGTCCGGCCCCCACCCTGAGACCACCATATCAAACTGACCGGCGGTCATTTTTGCCAGGCGCTGTTTAAAGATTTGCACGTCCACACGAATATCCAGATCCAGGTTCTGCTTCAACAGGGTTTGCAGATACTCCGCCGTTTTCTGGCCGTTGGGGCTGTCATCCGCCAACAGTGTCAGGGGCGGAATCCGATCCACTCCCAGCTCTTTGCGGGCCGCTTCCAGATATTGGCGTCCACGTTCGGCATTGAGCTGGGGTTTGATGGGTGGATACTCCCGTTTGTAGAGATCGTTCACGCCTTTGATCCAACGCGGATACAAACTGTAGGCGGGATAACTGCCCGGATTTCCCAACACCTTGTAAACCAGATCGTCAGTGTTGAATACCGACTGGATCGCTTTGCGCAGATTGTGGTTGCGAGTCACGTGTTGGTCGCGAAAATTGAATTCGATAAAAAACACCGCGCCATCGAGAAAGGTCTTGATCTGCATGCGTTCCTGCAGTGCGCCCTGCAGGCTCTCGGCTACCAATTCATCGGCCAGCGCAATATTGTTGTCCCGGTAGAGATTCATGCGCGCATTGGCATCTTCGGTGATATAAGGAATGTCGATTCGCTCCAGCCATATCTCATCCTTGCGCCAGTAGTGAGGGTTCTTCTCCATTTTAATGGAGGCCCCGTGTACCCATTCGGTGATGATGTAGGGGCCGCTATAGAGCATGTCCTCAGCATCAGCAGCAAAGCGCTCACCGCGGCTTTGGTAAAAAGACTCCTTTACCGGAAACAACACACTGAACGCCGTCAGGCCCAGAAAGTACGGACAGGGTTGGAACAGGGTCACTTCCAGGGTGTAATCATCCACCGCCCGAACACCCAGTTGATGCGAAGGCATCTTGCCCTCATTGATCGCCTGGGCATTGAGAATCGGGAACAGGATAAAGGCATACTCGGAAGCATTGGCGGGCTCCAGCACCTTGCGCCAGGCAAACACAAAGTCGTGTGCCGTAATCTGGCTGCCATCACTCCATTTGGCACCTTTGCGAATCCAGAAGGTGGCGCCATCGTCACGCAGCTCCCAGCGCTCGGCCACACCTCCGATCAGGTTATTGTCGCGATCATAGGCCAGCAACCCTTCCATCACGTGATCCAGGACCATGCTGCTGGTGGTATCGGTACTGGTGGTGGTATTGAGGTCTGGCGGTTCCTGGCGAATCGCATGAGAAATGCTGCGACTTTCGTAATCGAGGCCAATAGCATGGGCGGGAACCGACAGGAGCGTCAGTGAGGTCAAGATCAAAGCCGCCAGAGCGACTAAGGTGAGACGGTGTTGTGTTGTTATCATGGTGGTCATACTACATCCCATATTCCTTGTAGGACGAGTTGCTTGAGCATTCCCTCAAGCATATATGATTTTTTTATGCTCCGAACAGGTGCCGGCGACCACCGGACCGACGCCTGCCGTCAAGTACTCAGGCTGCTTCTGTCAGGCGTCTTTGCAGGGCCTCGAAGCCACCCACATACTCTTGGCCATGGAATATCTGGGGCACTGTGGTGACCTCATGACCTACGGTTTTGGAGAGATCAGCTTTGCTGATACCTTCTTGGTGAATATCCACATAGCGAAATGGCAGATTCTGCTCTTCCAGCAGTTGTTTGGCGCGTCGGCAGAAGCCGCACTGCTGGTGGCCGAAGAGGGTGTAGCGGGTAACGTTGGCGTGGCTCATGGTTCACTCCGGTTCAGTCGATAGTGGTGATTGATACCCAGAGTAAGAGAAGCGCAACCCTAAATAAAATTGATTAATTATTTTTGATCAATAGCTTTTAACAATGAAACTGCAAAACTCATCGTCTTAGTGATTTCGATGCTCCAAAAACCAAAAAGCCCCGCACATTGGCGAGGCTTTTTGTGGGTACCTGTTGTGGGTACCCGGTGTGAGAGTACCGGGAAAACTGATGATCAGTTAACGGTAGGCTCGCCAGCCGCTTCGGCCTTCTGCTTGGCCTGGGCTACCGCCTGGGCAAACAGTGCGTCGAAGTTAATGGGTGGCAGCATCAGAGCCGGGAAACTGCCCTTGGTAACCACATTGTCGATGGCTTCGCGAGCATAAGGGAACAGGATGTTGGGGCACATGGTATTCAACACCTGCGCCAGCTGCTGGCCTTCGATACCCTGAATGGTGAACAGACCCGCCTGGTGAACTTCTACCAGGAACGCGGTCTCCTCTTCCAGCTTGACGGTGATGGTCAGAGTCAGAACCACTTCATACAGACCATCTTCAACCTTGTTGGTTTTGGTGTTCAGCTCCTGGTTAACCTGGGGCTTCCACTGCTTGCGGAAGGCGTCAGCACCCATTGGGGCCTCAAAGGACAAGTCCTTGAGGTAGATACGCTGCATCGCGAATTGCTGGGAAGGCTGCTCAGCCGCGCCTTCGGTAGTTTCTGGGGTTTGTTCGTCAGCCATAATGCCTTACTCATTTATTATTGGGAGAGACGCATCCCGCGTCGGCCCAGGTTGGTAAATCGGTTCAAAACGGTTATGGGGTCGCCCAACGCCATTTCAAGCCCGTCTTGAAAAATTCATGGATCACCCGGCGGCGGGCTTCAACACGAGGTATCAGCAGGCCTCCACCGCACCCAACATTTGCTCCAGTTTGCCACTGCGGTCGAGCAACATCAGATCATCACAGCCACCAATGTGGCGCTCGCCGATCCAGATTTGTGGAACCGTATGGCGACCACTTTTTGCCATCATTTCCTGGCGCAGCTCCGGATTGCCATCCACGGCGATCTCGGTGTAGTCAACGCCACGGTGATCCAACAACGCCTTCGCTCTCAGGCAGTAAGGACAATAACGGGTGGTATAGAGGGTCGCACTCATAAATCGGCTCTCAATGTTAAGTTACTTTTGGGTTAGCATCCACTCACGCGTCGGCGGCTTTTGCTTTCTCGTCCTTTTTCTTGTCGGCCTTTTTCTTGCTTCCCTTGCCTTTCTCGGCTTTGCCCTTCTCAGACTTGGCCTTGCTGTCTTTTTTGGTGACTACTGGCAGATTCTGGCTTTCCCACTCGCTCATGCCCCCCTGCAACCGGCAGACAGTAAAGCCCTTGGCCTTGAGCGTACGCCCGGCATTGCCGGCGTGCTGGCCCAACTTATCCACCAGCACCAGGGTTTTGCTCTTGTGTGGCTCCAGCATGGGCAGCTGGTCATTGACTTTATTGTGGGGAATATTGAGAGCGTCGACGATATGGCCGGCCTTGTATTCCTTGGCTTCGCGCAGGTCCACCACCACGGCTTCACCCTGGTTGATCAGGCGGGTGGCGGAATGAATGGACAGAGTGGCGCCACCTTTGCGGCCCTCGGTCCAGATGTACAGGTAAATCAGCGCCATCAGCAGGCTCACCAGGAGCCACTGTTCACCGACAAAGGTAATAAAATCCACGGATTTTCGCTTCCTAATCGAGTTGTTTTGCGCCGCTATGATAAGGCCGGAAATGACCTCCGAGCCTTCGGTTTTGCGGTCGAGTCACATATGGCCCTTGGTTTGGCCAATGAGGCCGGGCAGTATACACGAATGTCAGTGCTGTGAGGCCAGCCGCCATGGAGATAAATACCCGAAAACGGTAGAATTGCGGCCCGAATTATTCTTTATCCCACAGGATCCCGACTGACATCATGACTGACGTGAAAAAACCGCTCGTATTGCTTGTTCTCGACGGCTTTGGCTATTCCGACAACCCCAAGCACAACGCCATTCTGACCGCCAAGTCTCCAGTCTGGGACCAGGTGTGGGAACAGCGACCCCGCACCCTGATTCACACTTCCGGCATGGCCGTGGGCCTGCCCGAAGGGCAGATGGGCAACTCTGAGGTTGGTCACATGACCCTCGGTGCCGGTCGCGTGGTGTACCAGAATTACACCCGCATCAATAAAGCCATCACCGACGGCGATTTTTTTACCAATCCGGTTTATGTGGAAGCCATCGACAAAGCTGTAGAGGCCGGCAAGGCGGTACACATTATGGGACTGCTCTCCCCCGGCGGCGTGCACAGCCACGATGATCATATCAAGGCCGCGATGGACCTGGCTGCACAACGTGGCGCCAAGGAAATCTACCTGCACGCCTTCCTGGACGGCCGTGACGTCCCACCTCGCAGCGCCGAACAACCGCTGATCGAGGCCGAAGCCAAGTTCAAGGAGCTGGGTGTGGGCCGCATCGCCAGTATCTGCGGCCGCTTTTTCGCCATGGATCGCGATAATCGCTGGGACCGAGTGCAACAGGCTTACGATCTGTTGACCCAGGGCAAGGCGGATTACCGTGCCCTGACCGCAGGGGAAGGCCTGCAAGCCGCCTACGATCGCGACGAAAACGATGAGTTTGTGAAAGCCACCGTCATTGGCGAAGAGGCGGCCACCATCAACGATGGCGATGCCGTGTTGTTTATGAACTTCCGCCCGGACCGCGCCCGTCAGTTCTCACGCGCTTTTGTGGATGCCGGTTTCGACGGTTTTGAGCGCGCAAAGCAGCCCACTCTCTGTGCATTTGTTCAGACAACGGAATATGCGGCAGATATCAAAGCTCCTGTTGCATTCCCACCGGAAGATCTGGTGAACTCCTTCGGCGATGTAATGGCCCAGGCGGGCAAACAGCAGTTGCGAATTGCCGAGACCGAGAAATACGCACACGTTACCTTTTTCTTTAGCGGTGGTCAGGAAGACACATACAACGGTGAAGACCGAATCCTGATTCCATCTCCCAATGTGGAAACCTACGATCAGAAGCCGGAAATGAGTGCGTTTGAGGTAACCGAAAAGCTGGTGGAAGCCATCGAATCAGGCAAGTACGACGCCATCATTTGCAACTACGCCAATTGCGACCAGGTGGGCCACACTGGCGAATTCGAGGCCTCCGTCAAAGCCGTGGAAGCCGTAGATACCTGTCTGGGCAAGGTGTTCGATGCCCTGGAAAAAGTCGGCGGTGAAGCTCTGGTGACCGCCGACCATGGCAACGTTGAAGAAATGTTCGACGAGGTCTCCGGTCAGAAGCACACCCAGCACACAACCTTGCCGGTGCCTTTTGCCTATGTGGGCCCACGCTCGCTGAGCCTAAAGGACGACGGCAGCCTGGCCGATGTGGCACCCACCATGCTGGCCCTGCTGGAGGTGGAACAACCCGCCGAAATGACCGGCAGGAGCCTGGTGGAGCTATAAGGCCCCTTGTCGGCGCAGAGCGGGATTCGCTACACTCTCCGCTCTGCATTATCGATCCCGGACCCCCCTATGCTCAGGCCGCTCCTATTCCCACTCTTTGCTCTCGCCCTCCCGCTGTTGCTCAGCAGCAATGCGTTGGCACAACAATCCAGCGACGAAGATTATCAGGCGAAGATGCAAGAGCTGCAGCGCGCCATTAGCGAACTCAAGACCGAGCTGAGTACCGTTAAAAATACCCGCGATAAACTGCAACAGAACCTGCAGCGCTCCGAAGTGGATATCGGCAAACTGCTGAAGAAGATCGAGCGGCTCAAGGGGGAGCTTGCCAGCCAAAAAAAGCAGTTAACGCAGCTCAACCAGCAGAGGGTTGAGCTGCATAGCGCCAAGCGCGATCAGCAGAAGCATATTGCTGAACACATAAACACTGCCTACCGACTGGGCAACCAGAGCCAGCTGAAGTTGCTGCTCAACCAGCAGGATCCGGCCCAGGTAGCCCGCACCCTCCGTTACTACCAGTACTTTCTGGACGCCCGTGCCGACCAGATAGATACCTACCTGGACACCATCGCCGAACTCGATACGATTGAACCACGCATCCAGAAACGCACAGCAGAGCTGGAGACCAGCCGCAAACGTCTGGGTGAGCGCCATCGTCAGCTCAGCAAGCGCCAGGCGGAACGGGAGAAGGCTCTGGCCAGGCTGCAGCAGAGCATCCAGCGCAAGGACCAACAATTAGCCCAAATGGCGCAGGACAAGCAACAGCTGCAGCGCTTGCTCGACGAAGTCGCCGCCACTATCGCCAATCTGGCACTACCCGGAGACGGGCGTCCCTTTGGCAGTCAGAAGGGGCGCCTGCGCTACCCCACCAAGGGCAAAATTGTGCAGCGCTTTGGAAGCGCACGTGCTGCCGGCAAGCTTAAATGGGAGGGGGTGCTGATCAGCTCCAAAGAGGGAACACCGGTCAAGGCCGTCCACCATGGCAGGGTGGTCTTCGCCGACTACTTGCGCAGTTATGGTCTGCTGGTCATTGTTGACCACGGCGATGGCTATATGAGCCTGTATGCCCATAACCAGTCCTTGCTAAAGGATACCGGCGACTGGGTGAGTGAAGGCGATATCCTCGCCAAGGTCGGTAACACTGGCGGCCAGGCGCAAGCAGGGCTTTATTTTGAGATTCGGCACCAGGGCAAACCCACGGATCCGGCCCGCTGGTGCCGATCGGCCTAGTCCTCGTTCAAGCAACAGCAAGGAACTTCGACCCTCTTTCAAGTTCCAAGCTCCAGGGTCTACAATGCTAGGAGGCCCCTCTCGGTCCGGCCAGTGCGGCGGTACCGTCAAGTCATCAGGAGTTCACCATGCCTATCACTCAGCTTCTTCGCCCTCTTACCCTGTGCCTGGCTCTTGGCGGCCTTGCGAGCCTGCCACTGCAGTCACAAGAGCTTCAACCACAAGGGGAAGCGACGGAGCCTGAAGTCGCCGCTGAGGCGGCGACCGAGGCCAAGGGCAAGTTGCCACTGGACGACCTGCGTACCTTTACCAAGGTCTATGAGCACATCCGCAAGGGTTATGTGGAGGAAATTACCGACAGCACCCTGCTGGAATACGCCATCAAGGGCATGCTGTCTGAACTCGACCCCCATTCGGCCTACCTTAACGCCAGCTCCTTTGATGATCTGCAGGTCAACACGACCGGCGAATTCGGTGGTTTGGGCATAGAAGTGGGCATGGAAAACGGCTTTGTGAAAGTGGTCTCCCCCATCGATGGCACTCCCGCTGAAAAAGCCGGCGTCGAGGCCGGCGATCTGATCATCAAACTGGACGAGAAACCGGTCAAAGGCATGAGCCTGGGCGAGGCCGTGGACATGATGCGAGGCCCCAAGGGCAGCGATATCACGCTTACCATCGTTCGCGACGGTGTCGATCAGCCGTTTGAATTGGTGATTACCCGTGACACCATCAAGGTCCAGAGTGTGCGCACCCGCATGATCGAAGATGGCTATGGTTACCTGCGTATTGCCCAGTTCCAGGTCAGCACCGGTGCCGATACCCTGCGCGCCATAGAAAAGCTGCAGCGGGAGTCTGGTGAGCTGAAGGGTCTGATCCTCGATTTACGCAACAACCCCGGCGGCGTTTTGCAGGCCTCTGTGGAAGTGGCCGATGCCTTTCTCGAAGAAGGCCTGATAGTGTACACGGAAGGCCGGATCGACAACGCCGATCTCAGCTATGAGGCCAAACCCGGTGATGTCACCGATGGCCTGCCTGTGGTGGTTTTGATCAATGACGGTTCCGCCTCGGCCTCGGAGATTGTTGCCGGCGCTCTGCAAGACCATCGCCGCGCCGTTATTCTGGGAACCCAGAGTTTTGGCAAAGGCTCTGTCCAGACCGTGATTCCGCTCAGCGAAGAGCGCGCCATCAAGCTGACCACGGCGCTGTATTTCACACCCGAAGGTCGCTCTATTCAAGCTCAGGGCATCACACCGGATATTGAAGTGGAGCGCGCCAAGGTCACGTCACTTAAATCCCGCAGCCGCACCACGGAGGCGGATTTGCAGGGACGACTGGATAACGGCAATGGGGGCGAGGCCGTGGACAGCAAGCAGCGCGAGGCAGCCGAATTAAGCCGCGATGATCTGTTCAAACGCGACAACCAAATGTTTGAGGCCCTCAACTTGCTCAAAGGCATTAATCTATTCGGCCAGCGACACCAGTCCCAGCCGGCTCCGAGCATGGCTCAGGATATTAGCGAAGCGGCTGAACCGCCACTGGTATCTGACAACTGAGCAGGGCTACTTACGAACTGAATGGCAATTTTGCCCAACTCGACTGTCAGCTGCTATATTGCCGACCTCCACCCACTGGTTTAGGTCGGCTGTGTCACTACCCTGCTGTTCGCCACTGCTGCAATTCCAACCAATGCTGAAGATTGGCCTATTGTTGATCCTGGGAATTGTCGGCCCAACCCTCCAGGCTGAAACAGCTTATCCGCCAAACGACGCCAAGCCCGCACGCATAGCCATCATTATTGATGACCTGGGCTATAACCTTTCCCGCGGTTTGACCGCCGCCCGTTTTCCAGGCGCTCTGACATTAGCCGTCCTGCCTCACAGCCCTAATGGAGTTGCACTGGCGGAGCTGGGCTACGAACAGGGCAAGGAAATCATGCTGCATGCCCCCATGAGCACTCTCAAGCAGCGCCCCCTGGACCCTGGCGGCTTGACGCCTGCCATGACCCACGCTGAGTTTGTATCTACCCTGCGAAACAATCTGGCTGCCATTCCCCATGTCACTGGGCTTAATAACCATATGGGCAGTCATCTCACTCAATTGGTGCGCCCCATGGCATGGTTGATGATGGAATTGCGGCGGGAGAACCTCTTTTTTGTCGACAGTCGCACCAGCCCCGGGAGTATTGCCTGGGAAACGGCACAACGGGAAGCGATTCCGAGCCTTAAACGAGATATTTTTCTGGATAATGTGCGCCAAGATGCTGCCATTGAAAAGCAACTCCGCAAACTGATTCTCATCGCTTCGGAGCGCGGCTGGGCCTTGGCAATAGGCCACCCCTATCCGGAAACTCTAAGCGTCCTGAAGCACTGGGTACCTGAATTGGCTGGTTTGGGCATTGAACTGGTTGGGGTCTCACAGCTGTTGCCCAGCACGGCATCTGAACCCCTATCTGAGCCAGCTCCTGTTCATCAGTCAAAAATTGCTGTCTCCACCGCTGGCGCTTCTTCAGAAGATGGCACGCTGCTCAACACACCTTCCTTCGACGCACAAAATCCCCTGGATACACCTCAGAATTAGCAAAAAACTTGCAAAAACGCAGGAAAAATCTGGTATTTCTTAGCGCAACGACTCAAGACCGCTTGACCTTTTATAGGAACACGTTAGAGTTTCTGCTGTAGAGTTGGCGCGTAGCTTATCTTTTTCATGCGTTGTTCCAACTGTCAGCCCCATCGGGGCCTGTCGCCCAACACAACCACTTGGCATAGAGCTATAATGTGCCATAGAGATTGGCCGATAACATATTTAGAGGTACCAAAAGAGTCTCTGCAGCTGGGGGCTGCACGGGAAACGCAAGTGATGATTGCGCCACCCTGGAGACGCCATAGATGATCGAACAAAGACTGACAGTCTTGAAAATGTGCTTCAGACACAGGTAAAACGACCATGACCACTCGTTCAGGCGAACAGGGAGCGCCTCCGACCAGATCCGAGCGATTTTTTGAGTCGGATGGCTATTGGTATTACACCACCCGCGAGGGTGTGGATATTGGCCCTTTCGATCGGCTGGAAGACGCCCAGGTAGGCTGCTCTGACTTTGTCGACTTTATCAGCAGCACTGATCCCAACTTCCCCAAGACGCTGGAACAATATGCAGCCTGAGTATCAGTACTGCTGATCTCTGGCTTTCAGTTCAGCTACCCGCTACAAACGTACTTCGACGCCCTGCTGTTGCATGAAGCGCTTGGCTTCAGGTACCGAATACTCCCCAAAATGGAAAATACTGGCCGCCAATACCGCGTCAGCTCGGCCTTCTACAACCCCGTCGACCAGATGCTGGAGTTCCCCCACGCCACCTGAAGCAATCACCGGTACCGATACGGCATCGCTGATGGCTCGGGTCACCCCGAGATCAAACCCGTTTTTGGTGCCGTCGCGATCCATGCTGGTGAGCAGAATTTCGCCGGCGCCGTATTCCGCCATTTTCACCGCCCACTGCACCGCATCTATTCCGGTTGGCTTGCGTCCGCCATGGGTAAAGATCTCCCACTTTCCCGGTTCGCCGTCAGCACTGACCCGTTTGGCATCAATCGCGACAACAATACACTGAGCCCCAAAACGCTCAGAGGCTTCACGGACAAATTCTGGGTTTTTCACCGCTGCGGAGTTGATACTGACCTTATCCGCACCGGCATTCAGCATGGTGCGAATATCGTCAACCGTGCGGATGCCTCCGCCCACGGTGAGAGGAATAAAGACCTCTGAAGCAATCTGCTCCACAGTGTGTACCGTGGTATCACGCCCCTCGTGGGTAGCGGTGATATCGAGAAAGGTGATTTCATCGGCGCCCTGTTCATTGTAGCGCTGGGCAATTTCGACGGGATCACCGGCGTCGCGAATACCCACAAAATTAACCCCTTTGACAACACGGCCATTGTCTACATCCAGACACGGAATAATGCGCTTAGCGAGACCCATACACACCTGCTCGAATTCGGTTTGGCTAGAGGGCGGCGATTGTAACGCAAAATGCGCTCTATGGGATCATTTGGCCCCGTCGGTTCGCTTTTTGTCGAGGTACATACGTTCGTCCCCGCAACTGAGCAACTCCTGCACGGTACGGCCATCGGCAGGAAAGCTGGCACAGCCAACGCTGATGCCAATCCGGTATTGATGCTGCTCCATTGCCACCGGTTGCTCCAGTGTCGACTTTATGCGCGACACTAGTGCATCACACTCGGTTTCACTCATTTGCTGATCCAGTACCAGCAGGAACTCATCGCCACCAATGCGACCAATGTCCTCATTGAGACGCAGTGCCTCCCGCAGGCGGGAGGCCACTTCGATAAGCACCCGGTCGCCATCGAGGTGGCCGCCCAGATCGTTCACCTGTTTAAAGTCATTGAGATCGCAAAACAGCACATGACACTGCCGTCCCTCGCGATCGGCATGCGCCAATGATTTTTGCAGTTGGGCGAGAATCTGTCGGCGATTAGGCAGACCTGTCAAGGCGTCCAGGTTGGCCTGGCGACTGAGCTGATCCTGTGCCCGCTTCAGAGCGGTAACGTCATGAGCAGCCACCACGGCCCCCGAAATGACACCATCCCGCTCCTGCAGAGGCTCGTAGGATACTTCCATAAATTTGGGACTGGCATAGCCTGGAAAGGTGAATTCCTTGCGGTAAAAAACCGACTCCCCACCGAAACAGCGGTCCAGATAGGTGCGGGCCACCTGTTTAAACGCTTGCTCTCCTATCACCTCCGACACGTGCCTGCCAACAATTTCCTCCCGCCGTCGCTCAGTGGCACGCAAGTAGGCGTCATTCACCATTCGGTAGCGATAATCCAGGCCGACAATGGACAGATGGTCCTTCACCCGGTTGATGATGCTAATCAATGCGTTGATCTGCGAATGGCTCAATGGCTGCTGGCGGGACTCTTCCATGCTCGATCACTCCACGTATGAATTGAGTATGGATCAGCAATGAGGGAATCGCAGGAATTCGGCGCAATTTTTTCCGCGCACCAAAAGAGTGCTAGTTGATGCCAAAACCTGCTTTGAGACGCCATTAACATCGGGATTCAGTTAAACTGGCTGGGCCTTGAGGCACTTATTGCCCCGTGCCACGTCTAAAAGAACATGGACAGACCCAGTTTGAATAACCACACCCCCTTTGATCAGCGTGCGGTCACCCGATTTCGTACCCACCTCCCCTGCGAAGTGCGGAGTGAATCGGTGGTTGCCGAAGCCCTGCTTCTGAATTTATCCCGCTGTGGCTTGCAATTGCAAAGCGGGGGCGAGCTGGTGAATGCGCTCATGCCTAACATCCAACGCCCGGACCCCCATCAACCCCTTCGCCTCCAGGTCGGCTTTCAAGTGGAAACCAGTAGCCGCGAAAACGTCCCAATCGGCATGCAATGTCAGATTATCTACACTAGGCGCCTGGCCCAGGACCGTTTTTTAATTGGCTGCCAGTTTAATGACTTTGAGCAGGGATGCGCCGAGGATCTGCAGGATTATCTGCTCAACTTTGCAGAACCGATGGGTTGAATCAGGCAGCAGGGAAGCGTCTGCTGAGCCTCCAGTGCTGCCTTGGAATCAGACACGGCCGTTCCAGCCGACAAAGTTCTTCAATAACTGCAGGCCCGCTGTGTGGCTCTTTTCCGGGTGAAATTGCACCGCGAAGAGGTTGTTGTGACTAAGTGCAACATCGAAATCAACCCCGTAATGACAACGACCGACCACCTCATCCTGGCGCTCGGCTGACACGTAGTAGCTGTGCACAAAATAAAAGCGGCTGCCATCTTCGATACCTTGCCACATTGGGTGATCACGCAACTGCCCCACCTGATTCCATCCCATGTGAGGCACCTTAAGGTGGGTGCCCTGCTCGTCATGCAGATCCTGTCCGAAAAACTTAACCTGCCCTTCTAACTGCGACAGACATTCGATACCGCCATTCTCCTCACTATGCTGCATCAGCGCCTGCATACCGACGCAAATACCCAGCACCGGCTTGCCACTGGCGATGATTTCCGGCACCAGCTGATCAAATCCGAGCCGACGGATCTCGGCCATACAGTCGCGAATAGCACCAACGCCGGGAAAAATCACATGATCGGCCGATTCAATCACCTTTTTGTCGGCACTGATCAGTACTTCGGCGTCGGGAGCGACGTGCTCCAGGGCACTGGCCACGGAGTGAAGATTGCCCATGCCATAGTCGATGACCGCCACACGATTGCTTGCCATATTTCTGCTCTCTTTAAGATAGTCGGTCGAACTTACAAAGTACCCTTGGTGGAAGGCATCATGCCTGCCATCCGTGGGTCCAGCTCCAGCGCCATACGCAGTGCCCGCCCAAAGGCTTTGAACACAGTCTCAATCTGGTGGTGCGCGTTGTGGCCCCGCAGGCAATCTATGTGCAATGTAACCTGAGCGTGGTTAACGAACCCCTGGAAAAACTCCCAGAACAGCTCAGTATCGAACTGGCCAACCCGTTTTTGGGTAAAGGGCACATTCATAATCAGCTCGGGTCTGCCGGAAAAATCGATCACCACACGGGACAGGGCCTCATCCAGAGGGACATAGGCGTGACCATAACGACGAATGCCCTTTTTGTCGCCCAGAGCCTGGGATATCGCCTGCCCCATGGTAATACCGATATCTTCAACCGAATGGTGGTCATCGATATGATTGTCACCATTACAGGTCACGTTAAGGTCGATCAGCCCATGCCGTGAGATCTGGTCCATCATGTGCTCCAGAAAGGGCACCCCGGTATCAAATTCACCCTTACCGGTGCCATCGAGATTGGCACTGACGGTAATCTGGGTTTCCAGGGTGTCACGACTAACAGTTGCGGTACGTTCCGCCATAATACTCTCCGTCGGAGGGCGATCTCCGTTTGATGTTGCTGGCCCGAGGGCCGTGAGGCGCGGATTATACCCCGCACTTGGGGGTTGGCCCAGTCCAAAGCCCACTCAAACCCGGCGCTTGTCAAGCTATGGAGCAAATGCAACAATGTAACGGTCAAGATTAAATATCGATCAAATCTGCAGCAGCTCCAGCTAGCCAAACGTCCATGTCCACCATTGCCTCAACACCTTTGCTGCGCCAGCGCTGGCGGCAGCATCTGCGCTGGGTACCCTTACTGGTACTGCTGGTGGCTTTGGCACAGCTGTCCACGGCTACCCACTGGCATCTGGATGATCATAGCGTCGTTGATTGCAGCCTCTGTCTGCAGCAGGCGACCGAAGGCGATGTAATGGTAGCCCCGGCCGCTGGGCTTACTGATATCGCCTTGACCGGGCCATCGACTCCAGCCGTCCACAACGGTTTTGGCGCGGATCTCACGGCTTCTTTCTCCATTCGTGCGCCACCGGCGCTTTTACTCGTCCAAGTCTGATTATTACCGGGCTCTGCCCGATAACACTACCGAGTATTACGGGGAGGCCTCCTGAGGAGGGTGCGTTCCTGTGGAGAAGATCATGAAAAACCGTTATATACCCCTGGCCGCCGTGATGGCCGCTGTTCCTGTTTCTATGCTGTCGCCGCTGGCCGTCGCCGTTAATCCACACCACGATATGGAAGAGATGGTGGTCAGTGCCTCTCCCATCCACAGCCAGCACAGCGAT
Source organism: Pseudomaricurvus alkylphenolicus (assembly GCF_011683955.1). Lineage (GTDB taxonomy): Bacteria > Pseudomonadota > Gammaproteobacteria > Pseudomonadales > Cellvibrionaceae > Pseudomaricurvus > Pseudomaricurvus alkylphenolicus. Next base: position 758,099 of record NZ_JAAQPI010000002.1, on the reverse strand, counting down.
AACGCCCGTCCTATCTCGGTACTCAACGGTGAGGAGCTGCGCAATAAGGCCGCCGCCACCCTCTCCCAGACCCTGACCGGGCAGGTGGGTATCAGCGCCGCCTCCTTTGGTCCTGGTGTCGGTAATCCGGTGATTCGGGGCCAGAGCGCCAACCGGGTTAAGGTGATGCAGGACAATCTCGACACTCTGGACGCCTCAAACACCAGTGCCGACCATGCCAACACCACTGAGCCTCTGCTGGCGGAGCAGATCGAGGTACTGCGGGGTCCGGCCACCCTCCGTTTTGGCAGCGGCGCCATCGGTGGTGTGGTGAATGTGATCGATAACCGCATTCCAGGCCAACTCAAGAAAGAACCCTTCAGTGGTGCCCTGGAAACCCGCCACAACAGCGTCAATGATGAAACCGCCAGCGTCCTGCGCCTGGATGGCCAGCGGGCCCTGGAAGCCGGGGGGCACTTCGCCTGGCACGCGGATGCTCTCTATCGCGAAAGCAACAATGTGGATATCCCCGGTTTTGCCAACGAGGAAGAACCGGAAGAATCCAGTGATGGCTTTATCGAAAATTCCAATGCCAACGCCAAAGCCGGCAGTCTGGGCTTTTCCTGGATCGGTGAGCGTGGTTTTGTTGGATTCAGTGTGAATCGCCAGGAAAACAATTACGGCATCCCAGCCGGCGCACACGAGCATCATCATGATGAGGAAGAGCATCATGACGACGAGGATCATCACGAGGAAGAAGAGCACCACGAGGATGAGGAACATCACGAGGAAGAAGAACACCATGATGACGAGGCTCATCACGACGAAGAGGGCCATGAAGATGAAGCCCCGGTGCGGGTGGACATGGAGCAGACCCGCTACGATTTGAAAGGCCAGCTCAACCAGCCCTTTGCCGGCTTTGACAAGCTGACCTGGCGAGCCGCCTATAACGACTATGAGCACACTGAGCTGGAAGGTGCCGAAATCGGTACCCTATACACCAGTGAGGCCTTTGAAACGCTGATCGAACTGGTGCACAAAGAACGCAACGGCTGGATAGGCGCTTTTGGTCTGCAGCACCTCGACCGCGACTATGGTGCCGAGGGTGAAGAAGCCTTTATTCCTTCCATGACCAATATCCAGCGAACCGGTCTGTACTGGATTGAAGAAAAGCACTGGAAACATCAGTGGCTGGAATTCGGTTTGCGCCTGGAACAACAAAGTGTGGACCCCGACGATGCCCGCAGCATCGATCACGACTCCACCAGTGCCTCACTGGGCTATCACTGGAGCCTGGAAGATATCCATCAGTTCAGTGTGGTGCTGGGCATGGCGGAACGAGCGCCGAGCATGGAAGAGCTGGTGTCTGATGGCGCTCACATTGCCACTCAGACCTATGACCTGGGTGACCGCAGCCTGGACACCGAGAACAGTCGTAACCTGGATTTGGGCTACGAGTGGCAGCCAGCTCCTGGCGGCCTGGTTTCCGATCTGAAAGTAAATGTGTTTTATAACGATATCGGCGATTACATATACCAGCGCAACACCGGTGAAGAAGATCACGATTCCGAGTTCCTGATTTTCCAGTACGACCAACAGGATGCGACTTTTAAAGGCGCGGAAGTTGAACTCAATCTGTCTCTCAGTGAATCCGTGAAGCTGAGACTGTTTGCAGACGCCGTTCGTGCCGAATTTGATCAGGGTGGTGATGTACCCCGCGTTTCTCCGGACAGGGTCGGCGCTGAGTTCAGCATTGAGCAGACTCGCTGGTCAGGCTCACTGCAGATCATCGAAGCCGGTGAACAGGATCGTCCCGGCGAGGGCGAGGAAGCCACCGATGGTTACACCCGCCTGGATGCATCGATCAATGTGCCATTCTCCGTTGGCGAAAATAGTGGATTGGTGTTCTTCCGTGCAACCAATCTTCTCGACGAGGAAATCCGCCACGCCACTTCCTTCCTGCGCGAAGTTGCGCCGGAAGCGGGTCGCGGGCTGAGTGCCGGTGTGAGGTTCTCTTTTTAACGACATCAACCATTAGTTGATTCACATCAAAAACCTTTTCGACCACTGCTGTAATCTACAACCATGATCAACGACACAGAGACAGGAGAGTGTCATGGCAGATGCAGTAGTGGTAGGTACCTTGGGAATGGCGATCAGTATGGGTGCTATTGTCGTCGGCGCCACACTGGCAGGACTGTTTCTGTACTGGGCTGACGGACGCGCCGATCACGGCGACGCTCACTGAGCTTAAAGGCCCGGAATCATACGTTTCAATCAACTTCGCCTTCTACTCCTTAGTGAGTAGTTTGCAACACAGTTCCCAATAGACCTTTGGCTATCACTCGGGCCGTTTCGAAAGAAACTGGCCCATTTTTTTATTCCCCTGATCGATAAATTGGACCACTGACCTGCTTCAGTCTTTCGGCGGTTGTATTTGAAAAGTTGCGACAAAAGCGCTACAAACTCCTGAGACCAGTTAAAGGGAAACTGTACGCTTGCACACCGACGACCAACCCTCCGAGCTGACCTTACTGAATTGGGCCGAGGCTCTGGAACACTACGCGCGCGACTGGGATACCACTTTTGAAAATAAACCCAGTTATTACACTCAGGAATATTGGTATCTGTTTATCAATTGCCTTAAGGGACAGTGGCGCGGCAGCCCACTGACGATAAGCCAGGCCTGCCAGTCCATGAAAACCGGGTCCCAGCGCACCCGCGAAGAACGCATAAAGAAAGCCGTTCTCGACGGTTATCTGGAAAAACACAAACACCCGGAAGATGGGCGCGAGATCGCTCTTTTACCCTCGGAAAAGTTGCAGCGGGTTATGATTGGGCACCTGACGCGAACCTTGAAAGAAACCCTGACGCTGTTGTCTCAGGTGGCAAAATAAAATACCCGCAGATTTAACCGCAATATCTGCGGGTGTATTTTTGCGCCAGCCCACTAAAGTACTGAGAACCCGGTAAACAACGCCATACTCTATCGGAGTCCTCGGTTATGAATAATTTTAACAAAACAGCATTATGCCTGACCCTCTCGGCCACCTGCGGTGTCGTTGCAGCCGCAGGGGCGCCTCTGGCCATCGAAGAGGTTACGGTCACCGCTGAACGCCGTTCCGCCAGTCTGCAGTCGGTGCCACTCTCAGTCTCCGCCTTTTCCAAAGATTCCTTGCAGACGCTGCAAGCCACAACCCTTGGTGATATCCAGAACGCGGTGCCCAACCTGACCTTGCACGACGGCGACGCCTCCAACGCGGTGGTTTACCTGCGCGGGGTTGGCCAAATCGATTCCTTGTCATTCGCTGATCCCGGTGTGGGCATCTACCTCGATGATGTCTACCTCGGGCGGGCGCAGGGTGCTTTTCTGGATGTGCTGGATGTTGAGCGCATTGAGGTACTGCGGGGCCCCCAGGGCACACTTTATGGCCGTAACACCATTGGAGGTGCCGTCAAATACGTTTCCACGCCGGCCAGCGAGGAGTTTTATACCGAACTGGAAGCCAGCTTCGGCAACTACCAGCGCCGGGATTTGCGCGCCACCATCAACGGCTCCCTGATAGAAAATCACCTGTTTGGCAAGTTTTCCGTTGCCTCACTGGACCGGGAGGGCTACTCCGATAATCTGTTTGACAGCAGTGACGATGGTGACAAAGACACCATCGCCTGGCGTGGCGACCTGCTCTGGCAGATCAATGAACGCCTGCAGTTGGATGTCGCGTTGGATCGATCCTCCGGTGACAGTGACACCTCTCGCACACCGGTTAGAGAAACAGCAGTCTTCGGTATTCCTGCCAATACGGACGTACGAAGAGTGGATGCCAACTTTAATGATCGTAATGAACTGGAGGTAGAAGGATTCTCCATGCGTGCGCGCTGGGACTTGAATGACCAGTGGCAGTTCAAATCCATCAGTTCCGTTCGAAGCATGGACTACCGCACCCATTTGGATCTGGACGCCACTTCCCTGGCGTTATTTGGCGTCTTTGTGGATCAGGAGCAGGAACAATGGAGCCAGGAGTTTCAACTCAGTTTCGACAACGACTCCACGCGGGTGGTCGCCGGGCTGTATGCATTCCACGAAGAGGATGACACCGAATCGGGGATCTTTGGGCCTGACCTTGCCTTTGTTACTAACTCTCTGAACCGGCAGGAGAACGACAGCCTGGCGCTCTACGGCCAACTCAACCAGCAGCTGGGCGAAAGTTTGACTCTGATTGCAGGTATACGCTATACCCGCGAAGATAAGGACTTCTCACGCCAGCAGGAGTTCTTTGACCCCGCCACAGCCTACCCGCCAAGGCTGGGTCAGGGGCTTCTGATCACTGATGTTCGGGCACACGATACTTGGTCGGAAGTCTCTCCCAGACTGGGATTACAGTACCAACTCAACGCCGATGTGATGGTGTTCTTCAATGCCAGCCAGGGCTTCAAAAGCGGTGGTTTTGACGGCCGCTCACAGACCCCGTTCCAGGCCACCCCCTACCAACCGGAAATTCTAACCGCCTTTGAGGCCGGGATTAAATCCCAATGGTTGCAGCAGCGCCTGCGCTTTAATGCCGCCGTTTTTGTGAATGATTACAAAGACCTGCAACTGAGCAGCTTTATCGCCGACGACGGGGGCAGCTTTGCTGCACTGTTTACCAATGCCGGTGAAGCGAAGATACAGGGACTGGAAATCGAACTGACGGGGCTGGTTACTGAAAACCTGAGCGTGGACGTTAATCTCGGCTATATGGACGCCGACTACAAGGAATATATCGGCCCCAACGGCACTGACATCAGCGCTCAGCGCCATCTGGTGAATACCCCTGAATGGACAGCCAGACTCGCCCCACGTTATACCCTGCCGCTGGGAGACCTGGGTGATCTGACCTTCAGCCTGGATGTCAGCTATCGGGACAAAACCTACACCACCGTGAGCAGCAGTGAAGTTCTGGCCCAGGATGGCTATAGCCTGGTCAATGCCGGCATCAGCCTGGAAGCACCAGACCAGCGCTGGCGCATTGCCCTCGGGGGCAAAAACCTGACCGATAAGGCGTATCTGGCGCACGGCTTTGATCTGTCGGACAGCTTGGGCTATCAGCTGGGTTACTACGGCGCACCAAGAACTTACAGCCTCACTGCATCCTATCGATACTGATCACCGAAGAGCAATCCCATGGAATCCAGCAATGCCTCTGCTCAACAAACTCCCGACATGGACGTCACTCTCAATCAACTGAATCAGCCATCCCAAGCATTTTTGCAGAATCTTGCCGTACCCACTACAAAAGACTCACAGAGCTTACTCCTGCACTCGCGGCGAATGCTGTCATCGCTGTTCCTTCAGTTCGGTCCGGCCCCCGCAGAGGTAGCGCGGCGCGAGCGACATTGGCTGAACGGGGCCAGCGGTGACTTCGCTGTGGATCTGTTTTGGCCAGCGAACGCGGCTAATGGCCAACCTGATAGCGAGCCGTTACCCACACTGTTGTTCTTGCACGGCGGAGGCTGGTGCCAGGGTGATCTCGAGAGTTACGCCGATCTGATGCGTTACCTGTGTGCCCACAGTGGCTGCCTGGTGATTAATGTCGATTACCATTTGGCGCCTGAGCACCCATTTCCTGCAGGTCTGGAGGATTGTGTTTCCGCGTTACAATGGCTGCAGGAGAACCATGACCAACTAAACGCCGATATCAACCGCCTGGGAATCATGGGCGACAGCGCCGGAGGCAATCTCGCCACTGTAACCTGCCGCCTGGCAGCGGAGCGAGCGATGCAACGGCCAGCGGCCCAGTTTCTGCTCTACCCGATGACCGACCTGAGGCATGACATCGATTACCCATCGCGGCAACACCTCGGCGGTGGCGAATTGCTGCTGAGCGAAGCTCAGATTGAATGGGTGCGGGATCTCTATCTCAAAGATTCTGAACTGGTTTATGACGCCAGGGTTTCTCCGTTGCTGGCGGAGGATGTCAAGACAATGCCACCGGCCTTTATTTTGACAGCGGGATGTGATCCGCTGCGGGACGAAGGATTTGCCTATGCCCGGCATTTGGAAAAACAGGGCGTGCCAGTGGAATATCACTGCCAGCCGGGCGCACTGCATGCGTTTTTATCGTTGCCCAAGGCGCTGCCCCAGGGTTACCCGGGCCTGCAACTGATCTGTGAGAAAGTCAGACGATATCTGAAGTAGTACCCTGACCTGAGGCGGGTTCAGAGATCAGCCTTGCCACCAGCTCTGGTGCCTGCATGGGCATAAAATGCGTTAACTCTGGCAGGCAGATGTCATGGCCATTGGGAAAATGGTCCGCCAGATTGGGCCAGGTGGGCGAGTAGCGGAAGTCCATGATGTCTTCCTGTGTACGCGGTTGCATCGCTCTGACGACGGTCACCGGCACTTCGATGGAAGCCACCTGGTCCAGAATCGTCTGATTACTGCATACCGTATCGTAGATCCGGGCTTCCAGCTGCGGCGGGCAAGCCAGCTCTACGTCGGCGTCCGGCGTTGGCACTAGACCATAGCGACAATAGTCTTGCATCGCCTCAGCGGTAAACAGGCTGTATGGCAGACGCTCGCGGTAGCGTTCGATCATTGCCTCCACATTTTTAAATACCGCTCGCCTGCGCGCCGCAGGATGGGTGGGCTCACTGGTCAGAATGTTGGGGTTCCACATGTCGTAGAAAGCGGGCTCGAGAATCACCGGATCGATCAGCAGCAGGCGCTGGTAAAGTTCAGGCTGGGCAGCTGCGGCCACCACAGTGGCATGCCCTCCCATGGAGTGCCCAACACCAAAGGCTTGCGTAACCTCAAGATGGTTTAGCAGCGCTTGCAGATCTTCGCCAAAATCCCGCCAGCTGTCGAATGAACGCTTGTCGCTGTGACCGTGACCTCGTTGGTCAAGGGCTATAATGTGCCGATCCCCCAGATGGCTGATCACCTGATCCCAGCAGCGGGCGTGGAAACCGGTGGCGTGGGCCAACACCAGTGTCGGAGCCTCGCCCCGAAAGGCTTCCCCCCACTGGTAGACTGACAACTCTCCCCCGTTGGCGTTGATTAGCTGATGATTGGGCTGCGACTGCGGCATCCGATGGCTCCCCTTTTATGACTCATTGATACCAGTTTACCTTGCACAATGGTACCGGAGGATGCTGTTACCGCTTAATTTAATTGACTTTTTCGAGCAGCGGCCCGGTCAGGCCGCATCGTTGATGGGGTGATAATCGGGATCGAAGCGACTGCGAGCCACCTGGTCGGCGATAACATTTGTGGACTGATCACTGCTGGCCGCACGCCGGAACACTTCGGTGAGGGTGCTGCTGATGCACTTGGTCATGTGGCGCTGGGCCTGAGCGTAAGGTAATCCGCGGGTTTGGTAGTAAACATCGATAATGCCGCCCGCATTGATCACATAGTCCGGCGCATAGAGAATGCTTTTGGCCTTCAGGGCATTGCCGATATCGTCATAGGCCAGTTGATTATTGGCTGAGCCTGCAATGACTCCCGCGCGAAGCTGGTTGAGCACGCGATCATCAATGACCGCTCCCAGTGCGCAGGGAGATATGACCTCAACGTCCTGATTGAATATTTGCTCAGGAGGCACCACAGTGGCACCAAACTCCCGCCGTGCACGGTCCGTATTGTCACGGAATATATCGCTGACGAGTAATTGTGCCCCGGCTTCGTGCAGCAATTTGGCCAGACGATAACCCACATTACCCATGCCCTGGATGGCTACCCGCATGTCGCGAATATCGCTGGTCTTGTAACGGTGAGCTACAGCAGTCCGCAATCCCAGGAATACCCCATAGGCGGTGGCGGGCGCCGGATCACCCCGCTCGCCATCGTGTTTGGCATAACCGACGACGTGAGGCGTCTGTTCCGCCATCACCCGCATATCAGCCTCGCCCATGCCGGAGTCTTCGGCCACAACGTAACGGCCATTGAGGCTGTCTACGAAGCGCCCCATGGCCCGCAGCATATCCTTGGTCTTATGTTCTCTCGGGTCCCCCAGAATCACGGATTTACCGCCACCCAAGGGCAGATTGGCCGCTGCGGACTTGTACGTCATGCCACGGGAAAGGCGCAGCACATCATTTAATGCCTCGTCGGCGCTGCGGTAGTTAACCATGCGGCAGCCGCCCATGGCGTTTCCAAGGCAGGTGTTGTGAATGGCAATAATGGCATTGAGGCCTGTCTCCCGGTCGTGGCAAAACGCCACGTGCTCATGATCGTCGTAGGAGCGATGCTCAAATACACTCATTGTCAGCCTCCACGGGTAATTTCCTCTACGTCTAAAGAAATTTTAGGCGACAACAGCAGGCAAATTTTTGTTTTCTGCCGGCAATTCCGGACTATAGTGAATAAATAAACCGAGAATTGGCGCTTTGAAGGAAAATTTATGCAGGATTCAATATCCAGCATCGACCTGAAGATTCTCAAACAGTTACAGGACGACTGCAGTCTCACCGCAGCGCAGTTGGCTGACCGAATCGGACTGTCTCAGAGCCCCTGCTGGCGCCGGGTCAACCGTTTGGAGCAAGAAGGCTTTATCCATAAGCGCGTGGCTTTGCTGGACGCCGAAAAGCTGGGTATGGACGTAGTAGTATTTTGCACCGTAAACCTCTCTGTCCACGGCAGACAGTCATTGGAAGAGTTTGAAGAAGCCGTGCGGCGGTTACCGGAAGTGACCGAGTGTTACACCATGACCGGCACCATGGACTACATGCTCAAGATCGTAACCAGGGATATCCGGCATTACGAGCAGTTTGTAAGAACCTTTCTTTCGCAGATGCCCGGCATTCAGGAGATTCATTCCAACGTGGCGGTCACCACCATCAAGAACACCACTGCTCTGCCGTTGGATACTCAGCTGGATTGACGGTGCTCGTGCAATAATTTCACCACAAAGTCGTCCAGCGCCTGACGCTGGGCATCGATTAACACCGGCAGTGGAAACTCTGCGGGCAGATTTTGCCGCAGTATGCGACCAAAAATGCTGTCCACATGACAGGCGACACCGATACACCCCTGGGACTGCAACTGACGATATCGCTCCATTAGCTGACCCATAGCGCCAGAGGTAAAGCCCGCGGTTTCGTCCGGGTGCTCGTAGAGAATCCAGCTGTCGAGAGAGGCAGCAGTTTGCTCCACTTGGTCAAAGGCCTGATCAATTGCGATAGCATCGAAATCCGCAGAAGGGTATGTATGAACTACCTGCCCTTCAACCAGAATATGCTTATATTCCCCGATCACCGTCATCAAGCTGTCTAACCTGAAGTCCCCTGAATATCTTCAGTATAGCTGAGACCGCAATGGGGGGAATATCAACTTTTCTCAGGTGACTCTTTCGTTTACGTACAGACCTGGAGCCTGACACAATGGCGGATAGCGGTAACTTCCCAAACGCTCAGGCGCGACTTGCTCCTCATCTGAGTGCTCCACCAGCCACTGCTGCCAGTGCTCCCACCAGCTGCCACTGTGGCGCTGTGCATCAGCCCGCCATTGGTCCGCGTTGGCCGGGCGCGAGTCGTTGGTGTAATAAAAAGTATTGGCAATACCCGGTGGCCGCAGAATACTTTGAATATGCCCGCTGGTACTGAGCACAAACGTGCAATCGGTATTCAGCAGGTCGGGCACTTCGTAGCATTTTTTCCAGGGCATCAAATAGTCTTCGTCGCCGCCGACACAATAAAAATCCATGCTAATTCGCCGAATATCAACTGGCTGCCCCTTGACCACCAACCGACCGGGCTCGGCAAAGGCATCGTCAATCAGGATATCCAGAAAGTCACTGTGCAACCCCGCCGGCAAGCGGGTGGAGTCGTTGTCCCAATAAAGTATATCCATCGAGGGCGGTTCCTTGCCCAGCAAGTAATTGTTCACCCAGTAGTTCCAGACCAAATCCGTTGGACGCAACCAGGCGAAGATATGTGACAACTCCTTGCCGTTCATGAAACCCTGGGCCTGTGACCGTTTTCGACTCAACTCCACGGCTTCACGGGTGGCGAACAAACCTAGCGCGGAGGTGTCATCTGTTTGCAGCGCGGTCACAAACATGGAATGAGAATGCACCAGCGGTTTGTCGACGGCCGCCAGGTAACCCAATAGCGCCATGGAAGTAATACCACCGGCACAGGCGCTGGCCAGGTTAATGCTGTCATTGCCGGTAATTTCGCACATCACCTCAATGGCTTTTTCCAACTCGGTAACATAGCGATCCAACCCCCAGTCAGCGCAGTGTGCATTGGGGTTACGCCAGCTGATAACAAATGGTTGAATGCCCTGCGTCTTGAGGTAGTGCACCAGGCTGTTTTTGGGTGTCAGGTCGAACACGTAAAATTTATTCACCTGAGGCGGGACAATAAGCACCGGGCGCTTTTGTACGGTTTGTCCTTCTTCCATACGATACTGGATCAGCTCCAATACATCACTGCGGTGCACCACTGCTCCCGCACTGTTAGCAAGATTGCGGCCGACCTCAAAGGCGTCTGACTTTATCTGGGTGGGCATACCGTGGTTGGTGCGCCAGTCCTGCAGGAGATTACTGACCCCATCGACATAGCTCTTGCCACCGGTCTGAAACGCACGCTTAACCGCTACCGGATTCATGGGCGAGTTAGTGGGCGAGATTAACGCGCTAACCTGCTGGTAGAGAAAATGGGTGCGACGATGATCCGCATCATCCAGATCGAGATCATCCACCCAACCGGATACTTCCCGATCCCAGGCTAAGTAGGTTTGCAGTGTCTTTCGATAGAGAAAGTTTTCTCTCCAGACCGCGTCACGAAAACGTTTATCGCCCCGTTCGGGTTCAATGTCCGATTTGTTGGTGGCAATCCTGGCTACTTCCTTGACGAAACTTGAGCAGTGATCAACAAACACCTCTGGTTGCCGGGACGTTTGCCGAAAGAACAGCCCAAACGATTCCAGCACACCTTTGCCGGGCAGTTTTTTGTCTGACTTCGACACATTGGAGCCGGCGGAAGCCTCGGCTTTGGCAACCTGGACATCAGAACTGGCTTGTGTCTTCAAACTGGCCGTTGATGTTGTTCTGGTAGTCGTTTTTGTTGCGTCGCCAGAACTCGCTTTTGCAGTTTCATAGCGAGATTTGCGAAAAGCATTCACGAAGCGATTAAGTTTCTGCGCACTGCTTTGAACTCGTTCGAGACTGGACAAGAGTTCATCATCAGGACAGTCTAGAGAAATCTCGTTAATAACGGAAAGCGGTTCGCGTCGAAAAACGGTTCCGTTGCCGGCGGCGATCTCAGTTGGCAAGTCCGCCAACTTGATGTCCACTGAAGCTTCCGGGGCAAGAGCCGCCAGCTCCGGAATTGGGCTGCCTGAATTCATTGTACTTCTCACTGCTGTTAATTCGGTCGGCAACACCTAGATGGAATACCAACCTGCATCGAAAGATGCGCACAAGTAACACCCTACCGGTATCAATCAGGCGGCGGTGGTAGACTCAGTTTTGCTGGTTTTTTTAGCCCGACTCGCGGTACTTTTCTGCGCTTGCAACTGCGAAGACAACTCAGTAATTGAGTCGGCCATGTCTTTCATCAGAGAAGTCATCTCGTCCATGTCCTTTCGACTGGGAACGCCCATAAAGTGCAGAGAGCGATTCACACCTTCGTCGATCATGTGTTCAACGTCTTCGATGCGTTCCTGGGCCTTGTGCTTGATATCTTCGCTGGCAGATGTGAGCTTTTCGCGACGCTCCAGAATCCGGCGAGGGGGGTTAAACTCAACCTTGGCTCCTTTTTCCGCCATTTCCCGCGCAAATTCGGTGATCTTTTCTTCCGCAGTCACGGCGGCACCCAGGCAGGTGTGCCAGGCGAATTTGTAGGCGTTCCCCACCTGACCAACCAATTGACGTATTGGCTTTTTGGGGGTTGTGGATTGTGTTACTTCAATTTCATTGGCAACTGACATGTCTATAACCTCAAAAAAATGTAGGCCATCTGATGTGGCGTTTGATCAGAAGAAACTGGAGCATCTGGAAGCGGCTATCCTTGCCCTGATAAATTCCCTGTTTGTGGAGTGTGACAAAATCGCATCCGAGATTGCTGGCGCCCCTGGATTTGAGATACTCAACGAGTTTCGGATTCAGGGCGCTTGGTACAGTTTCAAAATATGGAGATTAACGGTGACTTGTCAATGAAGAAACGATGAAAAAATTGTTAATCTTGAAATGGCGCGAAACATCGCCCCACAAAGGTGCAAGAAATTGTGACAGGGATAAAACATGGCGCAGGAGGCTGTCTTTTTTTCGTCATTTTCGACGTTGTTTAAAAAAACGGTCACAGACGCTTGATAAATCATTAGCGATGCACATACTGAATTTCTCATGCCCCATTAGGCCATCACAATGAATGCACCCGCCGACTGCACGATCGACATTGAGGAGAGCTTCGTGGAGGTCATGGGTCTGCAGATTCGTATTGCCCGTAAAGCGGGTTGCAGTCAGCGACCACTGCTGTTGTTTAATGGTATCGGTGCCAATACGGAGATTCTCTATCCGCTCATGCAAGAGCTTAAAGGCATCGAGTGCCTGACCTTTGACATGCCCGGTATCGGTTTGTCAGAGGTTTCGAAGATGCCGATGCGATTTAAGGGCCTGGCGCGAATGTCGACCCAAATTCTCGACCATTTCGGCTATGGCAAAGTCGACGTTCTGGGGGTTTCCTGGGGCGGAGGTATGGCGCAGGAATTTGCCTACCGTTACCCCAAGCGCTGCCAGAATCTGGTGCTGGCAGCGACCAGTGCCGGCGCCATTATGGTACCGGGCAAACCATCGGTGTTTATGAAACTGTCGAACCCGAAGCGTTACTTTGATAAGCATTATCTGCGCGACATCGCCCAGCACATTTATGGCGGCGAACTGCGCAAGGACCCCCAGCTTATGGAAGAGTACACCGATCGCGTAAGGGCGCCCAAGTCGGCACAAGGGTATCTTTACCAGCTTTATGCCGCCTCGCTTTGGACCAGTATTCACTGGCTATCGAAATTACCTCAACAAACGCTGATTCTCGCCGGTCGGGACGATCCATTAGTGCCCATTGTTAACGCCCGCATCCTCCACAGTCGAATTCCTTACAGTCAATTGATCGAGGTGGACTGCGGCCATCTGTTACTGATGACCCGAATGGTGGAGATCTCTGCCAGGATTGTGGAATTTCTGCAATTTGCCGACATTGACTCCGGCCACGACGCCGAATCAGGTCACGGCGTCGTGCACTGATACTGAGGAGATAGACCATGCTGACCGTCACCATTATCTTTCTCGCCTTTACGTTGTGGACCCTGTTCCACTGGCAAACCCTGCCGGAGCTGCTGACCAATGAGTCCGAGGGCGAACCCTGGCCGCTCAGTATCCACCATACGGCGACCCCGATTCGCTTGGTGGTGATGACGTTAATCTATGCCGGTTGGAGCTACTTTTTACTCTATGTCATGACCTCCCTGCTGGAAAACATCATGACTCCGGAAAGAGCATCCTGGTTGGCCCTGGCACTACTGATCGGCGCCCACTTCTTTCCCTATCTGTCCGGTTTGTGCTCCTTTGTGCGCTACTTTTTCCAGCGCCACTTGTTTTTTCCGTCTTTGCCCAGTCATCAGGAGGATCAGATCATTGGCGTGTTAATGGGACAGGCGGTAAAGGGTGGTAACTTGAGGAAGGAAATCAAGCATCTGCAGAAATTGCTCAAGCAGGAATTTCGCTCCCCTATCCATGCATTCAATCTGGTAGGACTGCGCAATGAGCACAAACTGGTGCGACAAGAATATAAAAGCCTTCGTCGTAAGGGCGTATTAAAACAACGCGAGCTTGATGAGTGGGAACGCCAGCTTCTGAACTTCCATTTGTATTCCTGCTACCGCCTGTTGACGCGAATCACGCTGGCCCGCTACTGGGCCGGACGGGACCGCCGCCGGGCATTTCGCGAGCTGGGTTATCTGATCAAAATCGGCGACGGAGATATCTATGCCAAAGCCAGGCGATTGAAATATGCGCTGTGGAATATTCTATTGCACGGTCATTTGCGAAGACCTCACGCGCACCAGGGCAGCAAATCGGCCCAAACTCAGTGACCTGTCTTACAGACCTGTCTCAAAGCCCCATGGCCTGGCGAACGATAGCGTTTTTTAGTGGCGCCAGGCCATTGAGCTGACGCATGCCTTCATTGCGTAACCAGCGCACGGGCAAGTCGCGGGTGCCAAAGAGGCGCTTGAAAGCTTCCATGATTGCCATCATGCTGAGATTGTGGCTCTTGCGACGGCGCTGATAGCGTTTAAGAATGGAATGCTCCGAGAGAGGCAATTGGCGCTCGCAGCCACGAAGGATTTCCTCCGTTAAAACTGCAACATCCAGAAATCCGAGGTTGACCCCCTGCCCTGCCAGGGGGTGGATGGTATGAGCGGCGTCCCCTACCAGAGCCAGGCCTCTGTCTACATAATCGGTGGCGTGGCGCTGGCGCAGTGGAAAGCTGTAGCGCTTTGCCACATCAACGATATCACCGAGACGGTATTCGAAGGCATCAGCCAATGCCTTGCGGAACGCTTTGTCATCCAGTGACATCAACTCGTCAACGAGTTGATCTTCGATCGACCATACGATTGAACTGTAGTTGGAACAAGCGTTACCCGCGTCGCTCTGCAACGGCAAAAACGCCAGAGGGCCGGTTGGCAAAAAACGCTGCCAGGCGGTGAACTGATGAGAAAGCTCCGTCTTGACGGTGGTGACAATGGCACTGTGCCCATAACTCCATTCTCGAGTATGCAAACCCGCCATCTGGCGTATCGGCGAGTTGGCACCATCGGCCGCGATGACCAGAGGCGCGTGCAGCTCTCGGCCGTCTTCGAGATTGACGAGACGAACCTCTCTCTGTTCATCATATTGCACGTTCAGCACTTTGGCCGGACGCAACAGATCGATGGCATCGAGCAAATCGATCCGGCTGAGCAGTGCACGGGTTACCACGCTGTTTTCAACAATATGGCCAAGGCTTAGCTGCTGCACTTCGCGACAATCGAAATGAATCTGACCGGTACCTTCAGCATCCCAGACATCCATATCGGTGTAGGGGCACACCCGTTGCGCCACAATGTCATGCCAAACATCGACCTGTTCCAACAGTGAACGGGATGCATGAGTTAAAGCGACGACTCTCGGGTCAAAATCGGTTCCGGAAAACTGCGCCGG
The DNA here is from genome assembly GCF_011683955.1 of Pseudomaricurvus alkylphenolicus. Classification (GTDB taxonomy): domain Bacteria; phylum Pseudomonadota; class Gammaproteobacteria; order Pseudomonadales; family Cellvibrionaceae; genus Pseudomaricurvus; species Pseudomaricurvus alkylphenolicus. Next base: position 742,935 of record NZ_JAAQPI010000002.1, on the reverse strand, counting down.
ATCTCCACCGGCTTCCACCACAGCGATGCGCAGGTGCGCCCCCTCCGGTGAGCTTGCCAGTGCACAGGCCATGGCGCTGCCGACAAGACCGGCGCCGACAATGATAAGGTCGTAGAATTCATGAGTAGATGACGATGTGGTGTCCATAATCCTGGATTCTTTAAAAAGGAAATGCCGTCAGAGAATCACTTTGCGCCCGGCGCTGCCCATAGTCTGCTGGGTCAGCCATCCTTTTGCCGGCGCCACCGCTTCCAGACCAATAAAACCTAACGCCCTTAACGCGGCACGGGGCAGCGCGCTGCTGGAAAACCATTTGGTGAGCTGATCACTGAATTGTATGGTCAGTTGTTGGTCGAGTTGTTGCTGCTGCTGGTATTGCTGCAAACGGCTCAAACTGCCTAATCGCTCGCCTGGTATATTTTGTTTCAACGTGGCTGCCAGAGCCGCACAGTCGCGCAGCGCCAAATTAAACCCCTGCCCTGCGACGGGGTGCAGGAAGTGCGCTGCATTGCCCATAATCACGATGGAGGAACGCACCTGCTCTTTTGCCACAGACAATGCCAGCGGGTAGCTATCGCGTTTGCCAACCTCAATCAGTCTGCCCAGACGATAGCCAAAGCGCTGCTGCAGTCGCTGCAGAAAGTCGTCGTCGGACGCTTGCAGCAATTCGCCCACACACTCACTCGGTTGCGTCCATACCAGCGCACTTTGGCAACCTTGTACAGAGCCGCCCAGAGGTAACAACGCCAGCGGGCCTTCGTCGGTAAAGCGTTCATAGGCAACCCCCTGGTGAGGTTGATCCAGACTGATATTGGCTATGACGGCAGTCTGCCGGTAGTCCTCCACCGCCAGATCAATACCCAGACTTTCGCGCAGGGGCGAGCGGGCACCGTCGGCAATGACCACCAAATCTGTGTGAAGACTGTACTCTTCACCCTGATAACGGAGCGAGAGCCTGGCGCCGTCCGCCACGGGTTGTATGCGCCCAACCTGCGCCGGCGCCAGCAACTGCAAATTCGGTAACTGATGCAAATGACTGAGCAGAGTCCGACCGATCCAGGTGTTGGGCACCACATAGCCCAGCGCTTCGACGCCGGCCTGGTGACGATCGATCAGACTGCCTCCCAAATGGCCGCGATCAGAAACGTGCACCTGATGAATAGGGGTCGCCTGCTGTCTGAGAATATCCCACAGGCCGGCCTGCTGGAGCAAGGTGACACTGCCCCAGGCAATGGCCGTTGAACGGTCATCAAAACTGGGCTGGTAAATTGGCTCACCAGCGGCCGGTAATTCAAACGCTTCCAGCAAAGCGATACGCCAATTGGGATTGGCCTGAGCCAGCAAGGCGGCCAAAGTGGCACCAACCATGCCTCCACCAATGATGGCGATGTCCACAGGTTCCAGCTCATTCATGGCGTTGCGGCTCGTCTATTGTTCAGCCATCAATTGTTCAGCCATCAGGGCCTCAATGGCCTCGATGCTTTTGGGTACCGCAGAGGTGAGAACATCACAACCTTCTTTTGTGATAATCACATCGTCCTCAATACGAATGCCAATGCCACGCCACTTGGCATCCACGCCGGCATTGTCAGGTGCCACATAGATGCCCGGCTCCACCGTCATGCACATGCCCGGCTCCAGCACACGCCACTCACCACCGACGCGATAATCGCCCACGTCGTGAACATCAATACCCAACCAGTGGCCAATGCGGTGCATATAGAATTCTTTGTAGGCTTCGTTTTCGATCAGCTCGTCAACATCACCCAACAAAAGCCCTAACTCAACCAGACCCTCGGTGATCACTCTGATGGAGGCTTCGTGGGGCTCGTTCCAGTGGTTTCCGGGTTTGATTTTGTCGATGGCGGCTTGTTGTGCCTTGAGTGTCAGTTCGTAAAGCTGCCTCTGTTCCGGATTAAAAACACCATTTACCGGAAATGTACGGGTAATATCTGCGGCGTAATATTCCAATTCACAGCCGGCATCGATCAATACCAGATCACCGTCCTTGAGTTCGTCCGAGTTCTCCACATAGTGCAGAATGCAGCCGTTGGCACCACCACCCACTATGGTGTTATAGGCCGGGAAACGCGCGCCGTTCATCGCAAACTCATGTTGAATTTCTGCTTCCAGCTGAAATTCAAAGCGCCCGGGGCGGCAGGCCTTCATGGCTCGCAGATGAGCGGCGGCTGAAATTTCCCCCGCCCGTTGCAGCAGTCGCACCTCAGCCGCACTTTTATAGAGCCGCATGTCGTGAAGAGTATGATCCAGGTCCAGCAACTCACCGGGCGGAATGGCTCCCGTGCGCACCCGCGCTCGAATGGCGTTCACCCACACCATCACCTGATGATCGAAGTCGGCATCTCGCCCCATAGCGTAATAAATGCGTTCACGCCCTTCGATCAGTCCGGGCAGAATATCGTCAATGTCGTCGATCGGAAACGCGTCGTCGGCACCGAATGTTTTGCAAGCGGCTTCCGGACCGGTACGGTAACCGTGCCACACTTCCTTTTCACGGTCTTTTTCCCGACAGAACAGCACATACTCACCGTGCTCACGGCCAGGCAATAACACCAATACGGCTTCGGGCTCGACGAAACCGGATAAGTAATAAAAGTCGCTATCCTGTCGATAGGAATATTCGGTATCCCGCGATCGGATCTTTTCCGGTGCCGCCGGCAAAATGGCGATACTGTTAGGCTCCATCATCGCCATCAATTGCTTGCGGCGGCGGGCAAATTCCTGCTTGGTAATGGTCATATTTGTCCTGTCGAATCTGAGTCTTTGTCAGCGATGCTGCCAGAGGGCGACGTTAATGGAGGGTGGGGCCTTCATCTTTGGGGCCAGTGCCAAAATCGGAAAACAGCGTCATGACCGCCAGACGCACGTATTCCACAATTTCGGTAAAGTCCGCTTCCGCATCATCTTCATCCATGCCGTCGCCAATACTGACAATTGCCGCCATATCCCTCAGCGCATCAGCGGCTTCGGCAGAAAATTTAGCGCTTGGATCCAGACCGGCACTGCCAAACCCGGACAAAAATCCGTGACACCACTCTCCCAATGCACGGGTACGCAGGTCCATCTCGGCATCGTCCTGTGGCAGCAGCAACTGAAAACCAAATTCACTGTCTTCCAATTGAGAAAGTACAACCGTATAGAGGCGAGCCAGTTCGGTTTGGCCTCGGTCTTCATCGTCACCAACGACTCCCTCTTCTTCAGAGGTGATCACATCCAAGAACACCAGGGCTTCTTCCATCCATTGGTCGGCTTCGAGGCGTTGCCCGCCGGTGAGCTTGCCACACAGCATACCGTGCAGCTCTGACGGACTGTTCAGGGCCCCAAGAGGCACCAACAGGTGGTTCAATTCTTCAAATGAAATAAGGGCTTCTGGGGCTTTATCGGTGGCACTCATGAAGGGTATCCCGGGAACTTACAGGGCGATTTAACCGGGCATCCTATCATGAATGCGCCCGAGCGTCCGCAAGGCAGGACTAAAGCCTGCTTTTTTCCTGTAAAAACAGTGTTCTAGCCCACATTCTATAGATCATTTCTAGATAAGTTGCAGCGCCATGTTGACCCCTCTCCGGCGTCGACTTATATTAGCTTGATTGAGTACCGCAACCAGGCCTCCCGTCCATGACCAACCAACACCTGCTTACCCTGGAAATCAAACTGGACCAGTTGATTGACCAATGTGAGCGTCTGAGGCTGGAGAACGACGCGCTTAAGGAAGACGCAGCCGCTGCCCAGGAACGTGAGGCCAGCTGGCAGGGAGAGCGCACGCGGCTGATTGAGAAGAACGAGCTGGCGCGCAATCGGGTGGAAGCCATGATCTCCCGCCTCAAGAGCCTGGAATCACAGAATTGAAGTATTTAAACGCGATGCTACCGGAGCCACAGGAGCCGCCATCGAGAGCCACCACTATGAGTAGTGAAACCGTCTTTGTGCAAATCCTGGATAAGGAATATCAGGTCGCCTGCCCGCCAGGTGAAAGAGACGCGCTGATGCAGGCTGCCCGCAAACTCGACGAACGCATGCGCGATATTCGGGCTGGAGGCAATGTGATTGGCCTGGAACGCATTGCGGTGATGGCCGCCTTGAACCTCAGTCATGAATTGCTTGAGGCCAAAAACGTGGTGCCGGACCCCGTGGATAATGACACCCTGCAGCGCCTGACAGAAAAGCTTGATCGAGCCCTTGACAAATTCTGATGTGAGTCACCAAGCAGCTGGATACCTCCTCCATACGATGAAACGCAGAAAAATACAAGATTTTGGCGATCGATCATCTGCGTTATAATCCACTCAACCCTGATGTGTTGGCCAGTTGACGAGTCCTCGAGCCGATAATGTATACCCCGGGGGTAACTAGCCAGTGTCGGTGTGCATGTCCGCATGACGGAAAGCCTGAGGCATTGCAGGAACCTCCACCTTGAGCCTTACGGTTCAAGGCCAAGTTGACAGCCGCACGTTCGGGGCTTCTGATTTTCAGGCCACGATTTTCTGAACTACTCAAATAGTTGGGATCTGGCCCATCGATAATAGTAAACCTACACAACCACCTCTCGACCGCAAGCAGTTGCGCCGCTCGTTGCGGGCTAAACGTCGCGCCCTCAGCTCCCGCGAGCAAAAACTTGCCGCCAGGCGCCTATGCAGACTGCTGCTCTGCCAACCCCTGTTTATCCGCAGTCGCCATATTGCGTTTTATTTGCCAAACGATGGAGAAATCGACCCTCGTCCACTTATCGTCGCCGCACAGAGGTTGGGCAAGCACTGCTACCTGCCGGTGCTGGCGCCAGGCAACGTCAACCGATTGTGGTTTGTGCGCTATACCGATAGCACTCCTATGGTGAAGAACCGCTATGGTATTAGCGAACCCCGACCCGATTTCCGCCGGCGCCGCCGGGCGCAGGATCTGGATCTGGTGTTATTGCCTTTGGTGGGTTTTGACCGCTTTGGCGGCCGTATGGGCATGGGAGGCGGCTTTTATGACCGCAGCTTCAGCTTCAAACAGCATGTGAACGCACATAAACCCTATCTGATTGGGCTTGCCCATGGCTGCCAGCAAGTGGACAGGCTGAAACTTGCCAGCTGGGATATTCCACTCGGTGCGGTCGCCACTGATGGGGACTTGTTTCACCCGCCCGGTAGCTTCACCCAAAGAGAGTTTCTGAAGTGATTTAGACCACGTCACAGTTTGATGTTTCCTTCACTTTGAGGCAATCTAAAACGCGTGTGAATACAGGCCGTGCGCCTATGAACTTTGATCAGGCCAAACGTTACTTGCTGGCAAAACCGGAGGCACTGGAGGACTACCCCTTTTATCCAGATGTCGCTGTGTTTAAGGTAAAAGGCAAGATGTATGCGACCCTTAGCCGGGATGATGGTGTGCCGCACATGAATTTAAAGTGTGACCCAGAGCAGGCTCTCGCGCTGCGAACCGTTTTTGAGTCTGTGCGGCCTGGCTATCACATGAACAAAAAACACTGGAACACGCTCGTCCTGGACGACAGTATTCCCTCCCACGAAGTCGAGCGCATGATCGACCATTCCTATTCCCTGGTCGTCAGGGGCTTGAAGAAGGCCGAGCGAACGTCGCTGGAGCTAAACTACGGAAGCGACTCGTTGTATTGCGATCCTCCCCTGAATGGCTGACAGGGGGCTGAAGGAGAGTGGTAAACTGACCCGCCTAGCCACCAATTCAATCCGTCGAACCCTGCCGCAAACGCAGGGCACGTCTAACCACAGCAGACATAGCAGCAAACACTAAACACGGCGGTCATCGATAGATGCCGCAAAAGAAGTACAAGAAGTAACGGAAGGTTTTAACTGTGATCAAACTCGATGAATCCGTCATCAAACACGTGGAATCCGGCTTTCATATCCCTCCCAAGCCGGAGATTCTGAACACGATTCAAGACATTGCCAACGACCCCGAGGGCAGTATCTCCGACATCGGTGACTGCGTTGCTAGCGACGTGGGCCTATCTTCCGCGGTCCTGAAAACTCTAAACTCCCCGTTTTATGGCATGAGCCGCACGATTTCTGACGTGCGTCAGGCCACTATGATGCTGGGCATCGAGAGCATAAAGGCCCTGGTGGCCAGCTACGAAATTCGCCGCGCATTTACCGGCGACTCCTGTATCTCCCTGGAACGTTTTTGGGACAGCGCGGCCGAAATTGCCAACGCCATGGTATTTATAGGCAAACGGGTAAACTCGAACATTCCTCTGGAAAACCTCCACGTAACCGGGCTGTTTCACGATTGTGGGCTTCCGGCCATGTCGATCAAGTTTCCGGATTACGTAGACACGCTGCGCCAAGCCAATGAACAACCGAATCTTCTGCTGACAGAGCTGGAAGAGGAGCGATATCACTGTAATCATGCTGTCATCGGTTATTACATTGCCAGCTCCTGGGGTCTGCCCAAGGAACTCTGCAGCGTAATCCTTCAACATCACGCCATGGACGCGCTCAACGGCAAGGTCTCATCAGAGTTCCTGTGGATGTATTCCTGCCTCAAAGCGGCTGAAAACCTGGTGGAACAGACCCGCCGCTTCAAACCCACCACAGACTGGATTCGCGTCGGTGATCAGGTGCTTGCGGCAATGGGCCTTTCGGATCTCGACTACTCGGATATCGAGGAAGACTACAACAATCTGGCCCTGGAGTAAGCTGATCGCGGACTGAGTGGCCAGCCCTATTGCCGTAGCTTGTTTTGCAGCGAAATGCGCACTGCGGCCGCTTCAGAGGAAACTCTGGTATCACAGTGATTTTGGATCTCCTTGGGACGAGTCTCACTGAGACGTCGCTGGAGTCGCTCAGCCAGCTCCCTATGACGACGGTGCAGATAGATGTAGGTAGGGTACTCCAACAGGGTTGGCGAGATGATCTCCAATCCTTTCATCTGGGACGGCGGCAGCAGCTTAGACACCACTGTCGGCAATAGCAACGCATCGAGCCGACCATAGGCCACCATATCCAAACCCTGCTGGAGCCGCTCCACCGGGTAAAATTGGTACTCTTGATTCAATTTGGGTATCGACTGGTTGAGATATTCCAGCCCCCTGATCACCCCCAGGTGGCGGATGGACTGGCTGGCATTGGCAGGCACTCCGTAGGCGACAACACAGGCATAGAAGAAAGGCTCATCGACCTGCACCAGGTTGGTGAAACCTGCTGCAACTGTCGCGGCCTTAGTCAGATCCCCGTCGATACGACCGGCATTGGCCTCTACCATACCCCGTTTGTTGGGCATCCAGACCACGTCGAAATCATAACCCTCGAACAGTAAGGCGTCTCGGAGCCAATTATAATGGCCCGTTTTGCTGAATTGACTTTCAAAAGCGGCGCCAAACGCCAGAGATAAACGGCGAGGTTCACCCTCCAGAGGATTGGACACACTCAAAGGGCACAGCAGCCCCCACCCCAGCACCAGACACAGCGCCTGCCAAAACGGTTTCAAAACATTCCTCGATGCCGCCGGCACAGTAACCGTTACTGCGGCTATTCATTGCTACTTTCAATATTGGAGTGAAAAAGGTTCGATGAATGCTTGCAAGACGGGATCATCGGCAATCCGCCATCATAGGGTATTACCCCCTTAGACCGTAGACTTTGCGAACCCCGGCTTTCGCCGGGGGTAGCCCTTTTCGATAGGCACAAGTTACAACAAAATGATTTACGTGCCAACCCCTTGATATCAATCAATGCAGAGAGGCGGTTTTGGGTTCCTGTAAACGCCATTGACCGACCACGGGTAAATGGTCAGAAACATCCAGAGTATCGTGCTGGCGCACATAGCCTTTTTGCAGCTGCCAGTGGTGGCTGTAGAACAGATAATCGATGGTGCGATCGGGACCTTCTACACGAGGGTCATTGGGAAAGTGGGTGTACCAGAGGTGGGGTTTTTCGCCAATGAGGTGCTGGCGTGAAGGAATCGCACCAAACTGCTCATACAGCGGTGCCAGTGCGGTTTCCCGGTCAAAGTCGGCGGTACCGGCCGCCTCCAGTTTGTGCCACTGGCGACCTTCATCCGGCGGCAGCAAATTAAAGTCGCCCCCAATAATCCACGGAATCTGTTCCCGTTCAAGCCGCTGAAACAGGTTCATAGCCACCCCCACCTGCGCGGGCATTAAGTCTGAACCGTCTCCCCAGGCATCGAAATGGGTGTTCAACAGAGCCAGGGAGCGGCCCTGTTGACTGATCATGCGGGTTTCGAGAATCGCCCTCTGGAAATAAAAGCGCCGGGTGAGTGAATCCTGATGCATATAGGGCAATTGATGGCGGCGCGCCTGGGTCATCGGATAGCGCGACAGGGTGGTGAGCTTCATGCTCACCGGCCCAAGAATTTTCGGGTGCAACACCAGGCCAGCTTTCCAATAGTGTGCATTGGCCTCACAGGGATAGGCCGCCTCCCCGAGCTGCTGTTGCAACAGGGCTAGCTGGTCCTGGTAGTGGGTGCGACTGTCATCAGCGTCATTGAGCTCTTGCAGCAGGACGATATCGGCCGACTCTGAGCGAATGATATCGGCCACCCGCTCCAGCGTCAGACCGAGATCCTCCTCGCTGGGTTGCGTGTCCGGCCCGTCCGCCACGTCGTAAAAAAAGACGTAGTTTTTACCCGCCAGATACTGCACGTTAAAGCTGACCACTTTAAGCGGTTGCGATTCGTCCCAGGGTTGAGCTTCACTGTGGCATTGTGTCTCCACGTCCAGGACCGGTGGGTACCAATCCACGGACTGCCAGGCCCAAGCCATCACTCCAAGCGCCGTGGTCAAAAGGACCAAAGCGCCGACACCCAAGTATTTCATGCTGTACCTGTTTTCTGTACCGATTAAAGCGCCGCGAGAATGGTTTCAGCGCTGCTTTTGTCGATACCTTTGGTGTCTACGTTGAGCAGTTCCACCACCCCGTCATTCACAATCATGGCGTAACGCTTGCTGCGCAGAGGACCCATTTTGAAACCACTGGCGTCCATAATCAGTCCCAGGGCCTCAGCCAGTTCGCCGTTGCCGTCGGCCAACATGGTAATGTGTTCCGCATTTTGGTCCTTGCCCCAGGCTCCCATGACAAACACATCATTGACAGAAGTACACACGATCTCGTCAACGCCCTTGGCCTTGATATTGTCCGCATTAACCACAAAACCGGGCAGGTGGGTCATGGAACAACCGGGTGTAAATGCACCGGGTACTGCCAGCATCACTACTTTTTTACCCGCAAACAGTTCATCAGTCGTAACTTCCTGAGGGCCCTCTGCGCCCATCACCTGCAGGGTTACTGAAGGTATTTTGTCGCCCGCTTGAATGCTCATTGTTGTATCTCCTTATTGCTGCTTTGGATCGTGTGCTTAGTTGAAATTGAATCCGCTAGGGAGTGTGAAACATGTCAGATCCCCTGGCAAGCGTGACCCGATGGTCCCGAAGCATGCCGGCGTCACTTGTTCGGAAATTGCTCTGCATCGGCGTGATACTCAATGATTGGTATTGATTCGAATGGCCTGCGGCAGCCAGCAATTTACCTGATTAAGGCTTGATCTGGATTAATACCTGCGGTGCGACAATACTTTCTAATAAATTGTCACCACACCCGGAGGTTTGCCGATGGGTCAGGATATCCACAGTGAGAGCTTCAGCGAGCAAGAGGCTGAACAGTTCGAAGAGCGCCTGCAGCAGAGCCTGGGCGTTCTGAAGAAGCTGTTGCAACACCCCGATTTCGGACGCGGAGAGCTCAGTCTGGGCGCTGAGCTGGAAAGCTACATTACCGACGACAAAGGGCGGCCCCTGTCCATAAATCGCCTGCTGCTGGATGATTTGCAACATCCGCAGCTGCAGCTTGAGCTCAATCGCTACAATATCGAATATAACTTCGCTCCCCAGTTGCTGCACGGAAGCCCTTTTAGCCGCTTGCACAGTGAGATGGACCAGTGTCTGACTCTGATGGGCAATGCCGCTCAGGCACGCGGTGGACAGATTGTTCCCATAGGTATCCTGCCAACCCTCGAACACCGCGACCTCACCGAAGAAGCCATGACCGACCTGACGCGTTACCGGGTTTTGTCGAACACCTTAAACCGGCTTCGCGGCGGCGACTTTAAAGTCGATATTCACGGCGATGATGACCTGCAGGTAAGTACCTCACAAGTGGTGTTTGAGGGCGCCAATACCAGCTTTCAGGTGCATTTGCGGGTGGAACCCCAACATTATGCCGATACCTTTAATACCTTGCAGCTGGTGTCTCCACTGGTGGTGGCCCTGAGCGCCAATTCACCGTTACTGTTACAGCGGCGCCTTTGGGACGAAACCCGCATCGCCTTGTTTAAACAATCTGTGGATTATCGTCATCGTGGCAGCGGCCGCTGGCAGCACCCCGCCCGGGTCTCATTCGGGCAGGGCTGGGTGAGAGACGGCGCCTGGGAATTGTTTGCGGAAACCGTGGCATTGCATCGCCCGATCATGACGGTGCTTTCCGACCGCGACCCTCACCAGCGCTACCATGAATTGTACGAGCACCCTGAAGAGATTATCGCACCCGAGCTGCCAGAGCTGAATCTGCATATGGGCTCCGTCTGGCCCTGGAACCGGGCGGTTTATGATCACAACGACGGTGGCCATTTGCGTATCGAGATGCGAGCCCTGCCCTCCGGCCCGACCCCACTGGATATGGTGGCCGCGGCAGCGCTTTATGTTGGCCTGGCACTTGGGTTAAGGGATCGCATCCGGGACTGGCTGCCCTCTATTCCGTTTTATTACGCCGAGTACAATTTCTATCGTGCCGCTCAACGTGGCCTGGATGCGGTACTGGTCTGGCCGGACCCGAATCTGCATCGGTTGGCGGAAGTCCCGCTGCTGGATGTGGTGGAGTCAGCCTTGCCGTTTGGCCGCGAAGGATTAAAGACCGCCGGTGTGGTCGAGGAAGACATCGAGCGCTACTTGAGTGTCATTGAACAACGCTTTGAACGGCAGTGCTCTCCCGCGCGCTGGCAACGCAACTGCCTGGACCACTATGAGCAGAAGCTGTCCAGGCCGGCTGCCTGTAAGGCCATGTTCGAGAGCTACTGTGAACAACAACGCAGCGGACAGCCGGTGCATTTGTGGCAGCCTTACTGACATGGTCCCTCTTTCACTCAGTTTACCCGTTATCTCCCGCCAGACGGACTTGCCACACTCCGCTTACGACTGGCTGAACCAGCTGCAGGACAGTTGCTGGATCTACGTACCGGGCTGGAACCCCAAACGCCGGCGTGTCATCGTCACACTATTGCATGGCAACGAGCCCTCTGGCACCGAAGCCCTGCTCGCCTGGCTCAAAGAGGATGTCACACCGGCCTGTGACCTTTATTGCTTACTGGCCTCTGTGGCCACAGCGCTGACTCCTCCGGAGTTCAGTCACCGGATGCTGCCCGGAAGCCGCGACCTCAATCGGTGCTTTGCCCCCCCTTACGATGATGATTGCGGTCGGCTGGCCCGCCAGATTACCGATGATATAGCCTACCTGGAACCCGAAGCCCTGATCGACATCCACAATACCTCCGGCAGCGGTCCATCTTTTGCTGTTGCGATGGATTACAGCCCCAGGCATCTCGCCCTGATCAGCTGGTTTTGCAACCGGGTAATCGTACCCGACGTGCGCTTGGGCAGTCTGATGGAAGTTGATGCGGGCTGCCCCACCATCACCATTGAATGTGGCGGGGCCCGGGACGAGGAGTCCCTGCAGGTGGCTTACCAGGGCATTCATCAGGTGGCTGTGCACGAGGATATTTTTAAGTCCCCCCCTCATGAGCCTGAGGTTCTCTTGCACCCCCAGCGGGTTGAGCTCAAGCCTGGAGTAAGTGTTCGCTATCACGAAGCTCCCTGCGAAGATGCGGACATTACACTCTGGCCAAGTATCGAGCACTGTAACTTCGGCACCACCGGTATCGACACTTCACTGGGATGGGTAGGGAATGATGGCATTGGGTTGATACAGGCTCTCGATCGCGACGGGGAGGATCATGCCAGCAGACTCTTCCGTATTGATCGCGGCTGGCTTCACCCTGCAATGCCATTGAAGATCTTTATGGCTACCAGCAATCCCGAAATCGCCACCAGCGACTGCCTGTTCTACGCTGTCCCGGCGGACTGACATTCAAGGGTTGGAATCGGTAAGGCAACCTCTTATACTGTATGAAAACACAGTACAATCTGAGTGCAGCCCTATGAATGTTTCCGAACTCGCTCCGGTAGAGATTCGCTCCCAAATTGCGTTACCCCTGTTCCTCCACAGCGATACCGCCGGTTTTGGTAGCCCGCTGGATGAAGAAGAACCAGGCCTGGACCTTAACGATTATTTGCTGCGCCAGCCGGATAACTCCTTTTATGCCCGCGCCAAGGGTGACGCGCTGCTGCATCAAGGTATCCAGGACGGCGATCTGCTGGTCATTGATCGCGCCCTCAAGCCCCAACATGGCGATATTGTGGTGGCGGTTTTGGATGGTGAACTGATTTGTCGCGAACTGGATTTGCGCAACAGCCTGCTGCTGTCCGGAGATGAGAACCTGCCGCCAGTGTCCCTTGGCGACAGCGCCGAGCTGCGCATCGAAGGGGTGGTGCTGCATTCCATTCGGCAGCACCGTTAGTATCGCGCAAAGCGATAGATTTCAACCCTACTGATCGAGCGTAAATCGAATACGCTCGGTCAGTACGGGCCATGGCGCCACCCTGTTTTCATCCGGTATGTATTTCCAGCGCTTGACCGCGCGCACCGCTGATTTCTCAAACACACCCTCCGGATTGGCGTGAACTACCTGAACATTAGTGGTCGCACCGGCACCGTTGACCTCAAAGCGCACATCCACAAATCCTTCCACCTCCTTTTGAATGGCGCGGCGCGGATAGGTGGGCGGAATCATCACCTGCTGCACAAGCCCCCCACCACCAAGTGTGACACCGCTAAGCGCGCCGGTCTCGGGCGTGTATCGGATGGTCGAGCTGATGTCTGTGCGTTCCAGGGTTAAGTCTGTGTCCATTGGCGGTGGATCAATAGTCGGCTCGATGGCCGGATCTTGCGGTGGTTCGGGTTTTGTTTCTTCGATGCGGGTTTCTATCACCTTCGGTACCGCCACTACATCAACGATGGGCCCCGACGGTTCGACGGTCTGCGGTATGTCCTCTGTATGCACCAGAAAATGCATAAAATACAATAGCCCCAGGGTAACGCATGTCGCCCCCAACAGACTTTTGAGAAAGGTAAATTCAGGCCGAGCGGTAGCTGCGATGTCCATAGACACCCTCCTTACAAGGTTTGGTTAAGTCAGAGTCGTGCGGTGTTTACCGCCGTTGCTCTAGTAGGTAAATGCGATCTCGGTGACCGCAGGTGGTGAAGAACGAGGTGGGGGTTTGCCTCCGGCAGATTCATCGGTAAGGCGGAAAATAAACTCTTCGCTGACACCGTGCATGTCCACGGCCTCTCCATTAATTGTCAGCGGAACAAATCGCGATGCATCCAGCGCCCGCAATACCGTACGTTCGAACACCCCCTTGGGTTGCGCGTAGATAATTTGGGGATGGCGGGGGTGGCCCTCAGCATCCACGGTAAATTGCACCATTACCCGCCCTTCCAATTGTCGCTCTATGGCGCGGCGGGGGTAGACCGGCGTCACCATTTTTACCGGCAGGTAGCCTCTTACCCGCACAGCCGGTTGGGCAAAACTGGGGTTGTCGACGCTCGCGATCAAACTTGGCGGGACGCTCAAGGTCGGAGCCGCCACCACCGCCAAGTGCTCCATCGGTCGATCCTGCGGAGGCGGTACCTGTACAAGAGTTCTGGGTCGGCGGTAGTCCTGCTCTGGAATCAGGTGATCCCAGCTAGACGGCCTTGCGGCCTGCAGTCCCATTTCCGCTAACGGCATGGCCTTTACCGGCTCTGCTGTTGTTTGACGCCCCGGATCGCGCAGACCCACGGCGCTCAGCGGCAGCAACAGTGCCACTGCCATTACCAGTGCACTCTTCCATTCCTGACGCACCAGAATATCGTGATCAGCGTAGCGTTCGAGCAGCGCTCTGATACGGGCATAGTTGCTGTTTTGCAACAGTGGTGTCACCGGCAGATCGGTTTCACCCACTCCCCGTTCGAGTTGCAACAGGAGCTGCGCATAGTCCTCGTTGCGGTCACGATGATTCAGCACCCAGTCATCGCAGGCACGTTCTGCCATATCGGCAAGGAGACGGTTTAACCACCATACTGGCGGCAAGAACCAAAACAACAGGCAAATGACCTTGCCCAATAGCATGGTGAACCAATCCCCTCGGCCGATGTGCGCCAGCTCGTGAAGAATAATCAGCTGCCGGCTTGCAGCCCCCCACTGCAGCGCTTCCACTGGCATCTCAATAACCGGTCGCCACAGCCCCCATGAAACCGGTGGGCGCTCTGCCTCGGTCAACATAAGTCTGACAGGCCGATCGATGCCACTGATTCGGCTCAGATGATCGATTTCCTGTTGCAGCTGATCATAGCCTGGCAAAGTGATATCCGGCTGACGCCGACTCAGCTGCCATATACCGAGCAACAGGTAATTGACGCCCCAGAGCAACGCAAACAGGTAGATTCCCAACAGCGTCCAACGATTGGATTGAAGCCATTCCGCGGGTACCTGGAACTGCGCTGTCGCAATGGTCAAGGGAGCAGGAAACCACCATGCCACCAGCAACGACAAGGGCAGTAGAGCCAGTACCATCAGCAGGTTGAGGTGTCGGGTGGTGGCGGAGAAGCTCTTTAGCCCCAGAAACTGAAACCACCCCAACAGCAATATCAACAGGGGCTTTAGCAGTCCAATGGTGATCAGGTGAGTCATTTCAAATCCTCCGGCAGCGCCATCCCTTCGGTTAACGATTGTTTCGTTTCGCCTCGGCGATCAGTGCCTCTAATTCTTCAATTTCGGCATTGCTGAGTTTTTTCTCACCCCCACCCAAAAGGGCATTCACCGCTTTGGCCGCCGACCCTTCGAAAAAGGTCTTCACCACACGCTGTAGCGCATTCTGGCTGACCGCCCGTTTGTCCTGACGAGGGAAATAGATATAACGAGCGCCATCCTGACGCTTATCCACCGCGCCCTTATCCAGCAGGCGAGCCAACAGTGCCCGAACCGTCGAATAGGACGGCGCATCGCTCATGGACTCTTGCACCTGTTGGGCTGAGGCCTCCTCTTTGGCGTACAGAATGTCCACAATTTCCCGCTCGCGGCGGCTGAGCTTGATCTCGGAACCGCTGGTGTTTTTTTCTGTCATGACGATACCCTTGCTTGCGCAGTCTGACTGCGGACAAATCGGAGAATTCAACTTCAGTTGTAAAACCTGCCTTGCAGTGTCGAGGTAGAACTTACAACCAGGATGCTACATTTTTAGCACCATGCTACAAATGTAGCACCTTAAATCTTTGAGTCAAGCCCCGGAACCCAATTAAAATTGGAGCCGGAGGACGTGACAGGACGGACTCCTAACAACAGGGTGCAGTGTTGCGATATCGGATCCGGAGTGAAAATCGCTTTGAGCGGCAGGTAATGGCAGCCTCCTTGCTGCTGGTGTTTCTGGCTTTGGGTGGATGCCAGGGGAAGGATTCCCTCGACTCACTTCTCAACAATTACCAAGGTCGAGTGAGCTCTGTTTTGGATCTGAAAGCAGATTTACTGCGTCCATCTGATCAAGATGCATTGTCTCGTTACCCGACACAACGCCAACTTGAACAGCCGTTAACACCGCTGCAGATCGATCTATTGGAGTTTCTACAACTTTCCCGCTGTGATCTGCAGCGTTTGATTGGAGAGCGCAATTCCAGCCTCGGCAAGGTGATGGCCCACTCCCAGCAGCTGCTTTACCACCGGCGTTTTATTCTGCTGACCCATGAGTGTCTGCGATTTCTCACTGATTTAAACGATAGCGAGGCGTTGGTCAGAGCGTTGGAGCTGGCCTTGGCTGAAAAACAGAAAGATCTTCCCGCAGCCCAATGGAATGCCAGTTTTGGCAGCCGCGAGTTCCAGCAGTTGTTTTCAACCGCCACTCCCGCCCTATCTCCGATCGAGGCGACACGGGGACAGGCACAATTGCTTCAGGCAATGACCGCATTGCGCAAAGCTCTGACACTCTCCACGCCTCCCGAGGGGGGCGAGTTCGAAGCACACTATGCCATTATTGGCAGCGATAAGCAGGCAGGTCGCTTGTTGCAGGCTCAGGCGCAACTGTCAGAAACCCTGAATAGGATGACCCTGGCCGTGGACGAGCGTCTGGCTCGCCGCCATCTATGCCTGACCGGCGCCCCCACGCCGGAAGCTCGCAGCCTGCAGCAGGTATTTCTGAAGTTTTACATCGGTGAGGTGCAGCCCTATATCGCTCAGGTCCACCGCCACAGCAAGGAATTGCGGCAAGAGTTGATAAGCCTTCGAGCCCTGTTCCCCGGAGCGAGAGAGGCCTTCGACCACTACTGGCACGGCACCTGGGGAGAACAACCCCCGTCAACCTGGTCGAGGTTCAATGCCGCCATTGCCGCCCATACTCAGATGTGGCAAAGCCTGCTCAGTGACTGCGGTCTCAGCCCGGGGAATCCTGCACCTTCCTGACCAAAATCTATATCAAAAAAATTTGATATAGATTAAATCTCTGCTAGACTGCTTGCCATGTCTCAGTCCGTTTCCACCCTTTCGGCGCCCGAATCCAGCGCCACCAGCGACCTGGCCGCCACACTCAAGGCGGCGGGTGATCCGCTGCGCCTGGAGATTTTGCGCCTGCTGGCGCGGGATTCCTTTGGGGTAATGGAGTTGAGCCGCATCTTCGAGATTAAGCAGTCGGGGATGAGTCATCACCTCAAGGTATTGGCCAATGCCGGCCTGGTGGCCAGCCGACGCGAGGGGAACTCCATTTTTTATCGCCGTGCGCTGCCCAGTGCCGGACCGCACCACGAGCTATTAAACAGCCTGTTTGTGACTCTGGATGGGCATTCGCTCAGCCTTTTGGTGCAGCAGCGGTTGGGGCAGATTCAGCAAGAACGAGCCTCTGCCTCCCAGGCATTTTTTGCGGACAACGCGACGAAATTTCGCGCTCAACAGGATCTGATTGCCAGCTATCCCGTCTATGCTGACGCCGTCGGCGAAATGCTGGCGAGCCTCGATACAGCCAAAAACGGTACTGCACTCGAGGTGGGCCCCGGTGAAGGCGAATTCCTGTCTCAACTGGCCCCTCGCTTCAAACAGGTTGTGGCGCTGGATAACTCAGAATCCATGCTTGAGAAAGCACGCGCGTTCGCCAGACAGGAAGCTTTGAATAACGTGGAGTTTCTGCACGGTGATTCCAAGCTCGCCGTTTCGCGACATCTCCAAGTGGACTGCGCAGTGATCAATATGGTCTTGCACCATGTACCCTCACCTGCGGAGATTTTCGACGATATCAGCCAGCTGTTGCGCCCCACTGGTCACCTGCTGGTCACGGATCTCTGTCGCCATGATCAACAGTGGGCGCGGGAAGCCTGTGGTGATATGTGGCTGGGTTTTGAGCCCGACGACTTTTCTACATGGGCTGGGTTGGCTGGTTTGCAAGAAGGACAAAGCCAGTACATTGCCCTGCGCAATGGTTTTCAAATTCAAATACGACACTTTTTTAAGCCCCCACGCTGATGCGCGGCGGCCTTTGACATTAGGAGAACGACTAGATGTCTGAATATTCCGTATTTACCTCCGAATCCGTTTCCGAGGGACATCCCGATAAAATGGCGGACCAGATCTCCGACGCCGTGCTGGATGCCATTCTGGCCCGTGACAAGTACGCCCGTGTCGCCGTAGAAACCCTGGTAAAAACGGGAATGGCGATTGTCGCTGGTGAATTGACCACCTCCTGCTATGTGGACCTCGAAGACATTATTCGTCAGGTCATCACAGGTATCGGTTACAACAGCTCCGACGTAGGTTACGACGGTGCCACTTGCGCTGTTCTGAATGCCATTGGCAAGCAATCCGTGGATATCAACCAGGGTGTGGACCGTGCCAAACCGGAAGATCAGGGTGCCGGGGACCAGGGGCTGATGTTTGGCTACGCCACCAATGAAACACCTTCGTTGATGCCGGCGCCTGTTTACTATTCCCACCGACTGGTGGAACGCCAGGCTCAGCTGCGTAAAGACGGCGTTCTGCCCTGGTTGCGTCCCGATGCCAAGAGCCAGGTGACTCTGCGCTATGAAAACGGCAAACCCGTGGCGATTGATGCGGTGGTCTTGTCTACACAGCATAATCCCGAGGTCAGTCAGCGCGATATTCGCGAAGCCGTGATGGAAAATATCATCAAGCATGTGTTGCCCTCGGATCTGCTGCACGCGGAAACTCAGTTCCACATTAATCCCACAGGTAATTTTGTGATTGGCGGCCCTGTTGGCGATGCCGGTCTTACAGGCCGTAAGATTATTGTGGACACCTACGGCGGTATGGCTCGCCACGGGGGCGGCGCTTTCTCCGGTAAGGATCCCTCCAAGGTGGACCGTTCCGCTGCCTACGCCGGTCGTTACGTGGCCAAAAATGTGGTGGCTGCCGGCCTCGCCGACCGCTGTGAGGTTCAGGTGTCTTACGCCATCGGTGTGGCAGAACCCACTTCCATTTCTGTCAACACTTTCGGTACCGGCAAAGTCAGTGACGAGAAGTTGATTAAAGCGATCCGTGAAACATTCGATCTGCGACCTTACGCCATCACCAAAATGCTGGACCTGCTGCACCCAATGTACCAACTGACGGCCGCCTACGGCCACTTTGGTCGCGAACCTTTTGAACACACCTACACCTGGCGCGATAACGGCGGCGAAGAACAGACCGAAACCTTTACCGCATTCACCTGGGAAAAGACTGACAAAGTGGACGAGCTGAAGGCCGCCCTGGGTTAACAGGCCCGCCAGACGACATATTTTTGGAGATACCGAGATGACCACCGAATTTACCGATTACAAAGTTGCCGACATCAGCCTCGCCGACTGGGGCCGCAAGGAAATTGAAATCGCCGAAGGCGAGATGCCGGCTCTGATGGCTCTGCGTCGCAAGTACAAAGACAGTCAGCCCCTGGCCAATGCCAAAATCATGGGCTGTATTCACATGACCATTCAAACCGCGGTTTTAATTGAAACCCTGGTGGATCTGGGCGCCGATGTGCGCTGGTCGTCCTGTAACATTTTTTCCACCCAGGATCACGCCGCTGCTGCCATTGCCGCTGCGGGCATTCCAGTTTTTGCCTGGAAAGGTGAAACCGAAGAGGAATTCTTGTGGTGTATTGAGCAGACCATTCTGGCAGAGAAAGATGGTAACCAAGTTTGGGATGCCAACATGATTCTCGACGACGGTGGTGACCTGACCGAGATGGTTCACGCCAAGTATGCGGATCTGTTGAACGATATTCACGGTATCTCTGAAGAGACCACCACTGGTGTTCACCGTTTGTTGGAAATGCTGGAAAAAGGGACTCTGAAAGTACCCGCCATCAATGTGAACGACTCCGTCACCAAATCCAAGAACGACAATAAGTATGGCTGCCGTCACTCGTTGAACGATGCCATCAAACGCGGCACCGATCATCTGCTGGCGGGCAAGAAAGCTCTGGTGATTGGCTATGGCGATGTGGGTAAGGGGTCAGCGGCTTCCCTGCGCCAGGAAGGCATGATTGTAAAAGTCACCGAGATTGATCCAATCTGTGCTATGCAAGCCTGTATGGATGGCTTTGAAGTGGTTTCACCTTATAACGGTGGTGTTAACACCGGTGAGACCAAAGACATCAATGTTGACGTTCTGAGCACCACCGATCTGGTCGTTACCACTACCGGCAATATCAATGTGTGTGATGCTGCCATGCTGCAAACCCTGAAGAGCGGTGCGGTGGTTTGTAACATCGGTCACTTCGATAACGAAATTGATACCGCCTTCCTGCGTAACAACTACGAGTGGGATGAAGTGAAGCCACAGGTACACAAGATCTACCGCGATAAGGCCAGCAATGATCACCTGATTCTTCTGTCCGAAGGCCGCCTTGTGAATCTTGGCAATGCCACCGGCCACCCTTCGCGCATTATGGATGGCTCCTTCGCCAACCAGGTGCTGGCGCAGATCTATCTGTACGAAGCCAAATTCGCGGATTTGCCGGATGCAGAGAAAACCGACAATCTGTACGTTAAGGTGTTGCCCAAGAAGCTGGATGAAGAAGTGGCTCAGGATATGGTCGAAGGCTTTGGCGGCGTGATTACCCGGATGACTGAGGCTCAGGCGGACTATATTAACGTTGATGTTAACGGCCCCTTCAAGCCCGAATCCTACAAGTATTGATACTTGAGTTGATTTTGAGAAGACTATGAACAAGCAAGACGATTTGCGCCTCAGCTTTGAATTCTTTCCTCCTAAAACAGAAGAGGGAAGAACCAAGCTGCTGAAAGTGCGTGAGGAACTCAGTGAGTTACAGCCGGAATTCTTTTCGGTGACCTACGGTGCCGGCGGTTCAACCCGCGACAACACCAAGGGCATCATCGTGGAATTCAAAAACCAGGGCGTCTCTGTGGCACCGCATCTGTCGTTCGGTGGCGATGATGAAGACACCATGAAAACCCTGCTGCAGGAATACCTGGATGCCGGGGTGGATCGCATTGTTGCCCTGCGTGGCGATATGCCCTCGGGCATGGGCGGCGCTTTCCAGATGGTGTATGCCAATCAGTTGGTTGCCTTTATTCGCAAGCATTTTGACAATCAGTTTCATCTGGAAGTCGCTGCGTATCCGGAGATCCACCCTGAGGCCACCAGTTACGATGACGATGTCCGTTATCTGAAGGGCAAGTTCGACGCCGGTGCCGACAGCGCATTGACGCAGTATTTTTATAGCCCGGACGCTTACTTTTACTTTATGGATCAGTGCCAGAGAGCGGGGATCGACAAACCGATCTACCCGGGTATTATGCCGATTCTCAATTATCGCAACCTGATTCGTTTCAGCGACAATTGCGGCGCCGACATTCCCCGTTGGCTGCGCAAACGTCTCGAAAGCTTTGGTGACGACATTGCCAGTGTCAAAGCGTTTGGAATCGACTTGGTCAGCGAACTGTGTGAAACTCTGCTCGACAACGGCGCGCCGGGTTTGCACTTCTATACCATGAACCAGACAGACCCGACAGCGACCATCGTTCGCAATCTCGGACTGGATTGATACTGCTCACCCATGCGTGTACCTCGCATTTTTTCCGGGGGGCCCCTGGCCCCCAATAGCCGTGTAGAACTGGATGAAAACGCCTCTCGTCATGTGGGCAGGGTGTTGCGCATGCAGGTCGGACGGGGTTTGGTACTGTTCAACGGAGAAGGTGGCGAGTACCCGGCAACCATCGCTGAAGTGGGCAAGAAGCGCGTCAGCGTGGATCTGGGCGAATTTCAGGATTGCGAACGGGAATCACCGCTGAGCATTCATTTGGGCATCGGCATTTCACGGGGTGAGCGCATGGACTGGGTATTGCAAAAGGCCACCGAGTTGGGCGTCAGCCAAATTACGCCTTTGTTTACGGAACGCACCGAAGTCAAGCTCACGGGTCCGAGACTGGATAAGAAGCACAACCACTGGCAGCAGATCCTCATCAGTGCCTGCGAGCAGTGCCAGCGTAATCGGTTGCCACAATTGAACACCGCCCTGACGTTTAATCAGTGGTTGCCTGCCATCACCGAGGCTGCACGTTTCGTCCTGCACCATCGAACCGAACAATCCCTGGCACAACAGCCGCCGCCCTCTTCCGTCGCTTTGGTTATAGGTCCGGAAGGCGGCCTCTCTGCCGACGAAATTGCGCGCTGCGGTGAATATCAGTTCCAGCCGCTGGCTCTGGGGCCACGTGTGTTACGGACTGAAACCGCCCCCATTGCCGCTATCAGTGTGCTGCAATACTTGTGGGGTGATCTGGCCGGTTGATAGTAACCTCAGGCAACAACGTCTAGAATAAGGATTGAAATACTGAAGCAACGTTGCCATGGCATCCAGCACATCTTCCAACAACAGCTTTTCCATTTATCGCACCAGCATTGAGCAGGTGATGAGAGGGCAGGAACGCCTCCCCAGCCTGCCTACCATTACACTCAAAATTCGTCGCGCCGCCGCGGATCCCAATACCACGATTCAGAACCTCAGCGATATGATTGGACAGGATCCGAGTCTGACGGTCGTGGTAATGCACCACTCTCGCAGCCCCCTGTTTAAGACCCGTACTGAAGCCAAATCCCTGGAGGATGCCATTCGTCTGATGGGCATTCCCTATGTTGTCAATTTGGTGATGATCCACAGCCTTAAGAGTCTGTTTCTGGTACAGAATCCCGGTCTCAAAGCACTATTCGCCATCAGCTGGAAACGCCAGGCCTTAAAGGCATCCATGAGCCGTTTCCTGGCGGTGAAACTGGGAATGCAAACCCCGGATGAAGCGTTTATCTCCAGCCTGCTTAGCGAGGTGGGTACACTGGCGATCCTGTCGGCCCTCAGCGAAACACGGCAAGTACCGGATCAGGTCGCTTACCTGCGCCTGTGCCGGGCATACAGCAAATCGTTGGCAGTGATTATTCTCAAGAAGTGGGATATGGACAGCCGCTATGTGGAAATTGCCAGGGGTTGCGGTGAATGGCAGCAGGTGAAATCGACGGATAACAGCCCCTTGACTACGCTGGACATCGTAAACCTGTCGCTCTATCACAGCGTCAGCTTACTTAAACGGGACCACTCTTTGCCGGCGCTGACAAATCTGGATTGCTACCAGCGTTTACCAGCTAGCCTGGCACAGCTCAGTAAAAACGGGTTACTGCAATTGGTGATGTCCAACCTTAAGGAGATAGTGGACTCGGCCCAGACTCTGCATTGACCAGCCCAACATCCCAAACTCAGAACAGGTAATTCAATCAGTTGTTACTCGTCCTCCAGTCCAGGTACGCCCATTCGAGCGCGGTAATATCCGGAATCACCACATCTTCGCCACTTAAGGTCACGTGCATGCGCTCGAAGGGCCGGGCTTCCTTACCTTCGGTAACCCGCAAGTCTTCTTCGCTGACTCGTGCCAGCTTGGGAATCCCCTGAGTCAACAGCGCTACAAAAGGGAGTTCTTCATCCACGCCGGTATGATTAAACACGGCTATCCGACTGTAGCGGTGTACCTCGGGTTTGGCGCCCCCATTCAGAACTTCAAGCATCATCAGAGGTACCTGCTGATCCCGCCAGCGCAATAATCCCAATAGCCACGCCGGTGCGTTGTCAATCGCTTGCGGCATTGAATAGGGCACCATCTCCGCTACTGACACCGTTGGTGCCAATAAAATGCGGTCTTCCAGTGGAATCATCAGGCTGGGCAGAACGTCGGTCAGACCGGATTCCAGCACCTGAACCTCATTTTCCATGTTGAATCCTCTTACGTCGTTTTCTGTTCCGTGGTTGTCTCAGCGATTCACGCAAACACGATTTAACTGTTGGGCCAGTTGTGCGGGGCTACCCTGGTAGCTTACCACCCCCGTATCCAGAGCGGCGTCAGGCATGGCACTGACGGTACAGGTTTGCGGCTCCTGCACCCAAACCTGACCACCCCGATGCTGCACGATTCGTGCACCGGCCGCGCCATCGTCACCCATGCCAGTAAAGATGATGGCACCGCAGTATTGCCCGTAGTGACAAGCGAGATTGCCAAGCACCTGATCGATTGAGGGGCAATACGGGCCGGGCCAGGCTTCGGCGTTGGCGGCAAAGGTGCCGTTTTCCTGCAACTCTATGCGATCTGCGTTGGCGATTACGCCTACGCTGCCGGCACGCAGGATGTCGCCGTGGCGAGCGATGTACGCCGGGTATTGGCCATGTCGCTCAAGCATTTGTGCCAGTGTCTGCTCATACCCGGGGTCCATATGCTGGACATAGACAAAACCCAATGCCAATCCACCTGACAACTCGCTAAAAAAAGCCCGTACCGCTTCAGGCCCGCCAGTGGAGGCGGCCAGGATCCACACCTCATTGGCAACACCTTGGGCTTTCTTCGCCAGATTGACGGTGCCTTTCAGCTGGTGCAGCTTTTCCTGCATACGCCGACACCAGGCTGTCAGTTGATCACTCTCACTGCAGCCTTCATCAACAATCACCGCTTGATCGAGTTGCGCCAACCAGTTTTCAAGCAGAGGGTGTTCCCGCTCAAGGATCACCAGCCAGGCATCCACCTGCTCATCAGCGGGCGGCCTATCTGCATTAAAAGCATTGGTAAGCAGAGCGACCTGCACCCGGTTACCACTGTCCTGAATCAGGTTGCGCAACTGATTGAGTTGAGCTCCTGATTCCACCAGCAGCCCCAGGCGAAGGCCTCCTGTGGTCATGCCAGATCCACTATCGCTATGGAATCACTCATCCTTAGTTTCCTCGATGCTCCCTCGGTAGCCATCTGGGTTCACGCTTTCACCGGTTACCTGGCGTATGTTCTCCAACAGTTTTTCTTCCTGATAAGGTTTACCCATATACATGTTCACGCCCAGCGACAACGCCCGCTGACGGTGCTTGTCTCCGGTTCGTGAAGTAATCATGATAATGGGAATATCCTTGAGACGACTGCTGCCACGCACATTTTTGGCCACCTCAAAGCCATCCATTCTAGGCATTTCGATGTCGAGCAACATGGCATCGGGAATATGGTCCTGAAGCAGCTGGAGCGCATCCGCACCATCTTTGGCGGTCAGGACTTCATAGCCTTCCCGTTCCAGGAAGCGGCCGGTTACTTTACGTACCGTCACCGAATCATCCACCACCATAATGGTTTTAAGGCCGACATCGCTATCGGGCTTGGGAGGCTGGTCGAGCAGCAGTTCGGCATGATGCATCAATGCCGCTTCCTGTCGGATCATCGCGTGTGGATCCAGAATGACCACTACGCTGCCGTCCCCCATCACAGTAGCCCCCGAAACCCCCAGCACATTGGAGAATTGTTGGCCCAGGCTCTTTACCACGATTTCACGGCTTCCCATGAGCATATCCACTTGCATGGCAACCGTGTTTTGAGCCGTTCGCACCAGCACAACCGGAAGCGGCATCGCCTGGCCCTCAAGCTTGGGCCGGGCATCCAGATTCAGCAGATTGCCAAGATAACGTACCTGGTATTTTTCACCGGCGTATTCAAAGCGCGCGTCCTCGTTGCGGTAATAATGCTCCAGCTCGAAGGGGCTGACGCGCACAATACCCTCGATGGTATTGAGTGGAATAGCGTAGCGGTCGTCACCGATTCTGACCATCAGTGCCCGGTTTACCGAGACAGTAAAGGGCAGCCGTACGGTAAATTCCGTGCCTTCGCCCCAGCGGGAGTTGATGGTCACTCCGCCGCCCAGCTGTTTGATTTCGGAATGCAACACATCCATGCCCACTCCACGACCGGAGATCTGTGTCACATTCTCCGCCGTACTGAAGCCAGCGTGGAGAATAAACTGCATGATGTCGCGATCACTGAGTTTGGCTTCGGGGCTCATGAGCCCTCGCTCGATGGCCTTTTCCCGAACCCTCTCCAGGTTGATACCGCGACCATCGTCGATCAGACGCAGGATAACGTCGCCGCCTTCCCGCCCGAGGCTTAATATGATGCGTCCCGCTTCCGGCTTGCCCGCGGCAATCCGCTCTTGCGGCGCTTCGATGCCGTGGTCCACAGCATTGCGCAGCATGTGTTCCAGGGGGGCGACCATGCGCTCAAGCACCGTTCTGTCCAGTTCGCCTTCGATATTATCGAGTTCGAAATTGACCCGTTTGTTCAACTCTCCTGACACCTGGCGAATAATCCGGCGCAGTCTCGGCACCAGACGCGAGAAAGGCACCATTCGCGATCGCATCAGGCCTTCTTGCAAGTCGGTGTTGATTCGAGACTGTTGCAGAAGCAGGGTTTCGGCGTCCCGGGTCTTGTCTGTCAGAGTGTTCTTCAGGTCCATCAAGTCTGAAGCGGACTCGATCAGAGAACGCGATAGCTGCTGCAACTGCGAGTAGCGGTCCATTTCGAGCGGATCGAAATCCTCCATTTCCGCCATCTGTTCTTGTCGGAAAAGAATCTGTGCTTCGGTTTCGATGTCCAGTCGGCGCAGCTGTTCCTGCAGGCGGGAAATGGTGGAATCCATCTCATCAATGGCGCCTCCGAGTTCACTCACCTGCTCTTCCATTCGAGCCCGGCTGATAGAGGTTTCACCCGCCAGATTGACCAATTCTTCCAGCAGTTCCGCAGAGACCTTGACGACTTCTTGTGGAGCCGCCCGACGTGCCTGCAACGGAGCCTGAGCGGCCCCACCGGTCGCAGCCGGTGCTACTTGTTGAGCAGCAGAAGGCAACTTGAAATCGTCGCCACTGGTGACTGTTGGTATGTTGTCTTTGGGAGTAAACGGCAGGATGTCCGCACCGCCGCTCTCCGGGCTGGTTGTGCCGGTTTCCGCCTCGGCTGCTGTGTCAACGTCTTCCACTGCCTGCGGCAAGGATGCCATCTCGGATTCCACAGGCTCACCTGCCAGCAGAATATCCGATGAACCGCCTGCCATTGCCGTTTTGACCTGCTCTACGCCTTGCAGTAATTGGTCCTGATAGGCATGCACTTTGGCGAAGAAGTTGTCGTCAAGCGAATCATTACTGCTGAGGTTGATCAGATCAGTTTCGAAATCGTGGGCAACATTGCCCAGCTCCATCAGGCCTGCCAGGCGCGCGCCGCCTTTAAGGGTGTGCAAGCTGCGTTTGAGAGCCTCAGCGCAATCCGTACGACTCCAATCCTCAGACCAGTCGTGGACCGACTGTTCGACTTCTTCCATCAGCTCATCGGCTTCATCCAAGAAGATTTCCACAATTTCCGGATCGAATTGCAAGTCTGATACGGCGGCTTCTGTGGTGGGTTCCGTCGCCTCGGAGTGTGACTCGATATCCTGGGGAGTTGTTTCCGCCTCAAGGCTGCCCGATTCCGGTATCAGCTGTTCGTCTGCCGCTGCGGGCTCCTCATGGCCAGCTGCAAGCTCTTGTTCGGTTGAGGGTTCTTCATTTCCAACGACGGGTTCCAGTTCCGCCGAGGGCTGTTCATCTCCCGCTGAGGGCTGTTCATACCCAGCTGAGGGCTGTTCATCTCCCGCTGAGGGCTGTTCATACCCAGCTGAGGGCTGTTCATCTCCCGCTGAGGGCTGTTCATACCCAGCTGAGGGCTCTCCCAATAAGTCAGCGGGTAAGGCGCCGCTTGCCATGGCGGTTTTGACCTGTTCCACGCCCTTAAATAATTGGTCTTGATAGGCGTAGACCTTGTCAAAGAAACCGTCATCAAGCTGATCATTGCCGGTAAGGCTGATCAGGTCGGATTCGAAGTCGTGAGCGACGTTGCCTAGGCCCATCAGGCCCGCAAGTCGGGCACCTCCCTTGAGGGTGTGGAGCGAGCGTTTAAGTGCTTCAGCGCAATCGCTGCGGCTCCAGTCCTCTGTCCAGTCGTGCACGGACTGCTCGATTTCTTCCATCAGCTCATCGGCTTCATCAAGGAAGATTTCCACAATCTCAGGATCAAAGTCGTGGAGCGAAGTATGGGCTTCGGCTTCGGCTTCGGCTTCGGCTTCGGCTTCGGCTTCGGCTTCGGCTTCGGCTTCGGCTTCGGCTTCGGCTTCGGCTTCGGCTTCGGCTTCGGCTTCGGCTTCGGCTTCGGCTTCGGCTTCGGCTTCGGCTTCCAGCCCAGTGTCGAAAGGTTCGACGTCAATGTCCAGTAATTCCTCACCATCGATGGCATCGTTGAGCTGCTGCAATGGCTCCAGATCCGGGGTTTCTGCCTCCACCGATTGCAACAGACTTGCGGTGAGATCTTCGTCGAGGACGGCGCCATCCACGTCAATCACTTCTATCTCGGAAGCATCGACAATAAATCCGGATTCCAGACCCCCGAGCAAAGCCTGCTCTTCGTCTGACGATGACAGGCGTTGAGCTAAAGATCGCAGCTGCTCCTGCTGCACAGTATCCAGCTCCGGCAGATTCTGACCGGCAGCGACGGCGTCTACGGTATCGAGCAGTTGTTCATGGGCTCGCAACAACAGCTCATAATCATCCGGTTGCAGAGCAGAGAGGTCGCCACGAGCCTGGCGATATACCCCGGCCAATTGGCGGCTGATCTGAGCCATGCTAGGCAGATTGGCAAGCTCGGCGCCTTCGGCCAATGCCTCCAACTCCTGGGTTAGAGGTTCTATTTTGTCGGTCAACTGGGGTTGCTGTTGCCAATGTTGCAGAATGTCGTCGGCATCGAGCAACAGATTCATTTCCTCTGCCATAAAAATGGACAGCAGCTGGGGATCGACAGATTTTTTCTGTTTGGCCTGCTCTTCCTTCCGAACAAGAGGACCAACGGTCATATCCCGCAGCTCGGCGACGCGCGCCTGAAATTGGCTCAGGCGCGGAATGTCGACGGAAACCCTGTCGCGAATCTGTTGCAGCGCTGAGTGCGTATAGGCAACGCCATCTTTCAAAAGTTGAAGAATATCGGCGTCGATATTGAGCTGATAAGTACGCAACTCCTTTGCGAACCGCTCCAGAGGCGTCGCCAATTCCGCAATGGCATGAACATCAGCCATATGAGCGCTGCCCTTGAGCGTATGCAATGCTCTTTGCATGGCTTCGCTCGGTGGCGTAAACAGCGGAGCTGCTTCATCCATTTCGGCAATAAAATCTTCCACGACCTGTAGATGGCCAATGGCTTCACCACCGAATATCTCCCACAGAATCGCGTTGCTGTCATCGTCTTCTTCGGCGGTTTCTTGCTGGGAGTCTTGCGTAACAACTTCCGGGGCTGTGACTTCTGCTGCATCCTCGGCTTTTGATGCCCCTGCAAGACTACCCGGGGCTTCAACGCCATCGATGGACTCGGGAGCCGGTTCGGTAACCGCGGCCTCTGTCATATCGGGCTGTTCGCCGCGACTGATCGCTTCGCCCCATAGGCGCAGCTGTTCCACTCGTTGAGGATCTTGCAGTGGGTGTCGATGCTCAAAGGCATCAATACAGGCGGGAATCACTTCACGCACCTGACGAATCAGCTCCACCTGTCTCTGGTCTGCGGTGATACCGCCTTCAATCAACCGGTTCAGCATATTTTCGACAGACCAGGCCAATTCGCCAATGACCGTCGCGCCTACCATGCGACCGCTGCCTTTCAATGTGTGAAAGGCACGGCGGAATTCTCCTAAAGCCTCGCTATTATTGAAGTCTTGTGCCCACTGGGGGAAGAATTCATCGATGTTTTCCAGGACTTCCCGAGCTTCTTCGATAAAGATCTCTATGATCTCTTCGTCAACTTCGTCTTCATCCTCATCGTCTTCCTGTGCCGTCATTTCCTCGCCAACAGCAGTGCCTTTGTCAGCCTCATCAGAAGACCCGGATTGAGCAATCTCTATCTCATCCGCGTCAGTTGCGACTGCCGCGGACGTCTCTTCAATTTCCTCGTCTTCTACCGATTCAATGGATTCTGAATCATCGAGCTGTTCGTACTGCAGGAGTTCATCTTCAGCAAGCGGCTCTGGAGAATCCGAGAGCTCGGCCTCACCAGAGTGCTCCGGCTCGGTTTCCAGTGGTGTCGATACCGGCGTCTCCTCGGCATGGTGATCGGGAACAGTCGGCTCCGGTGCCAGCGACAGGTGAGCAAGATCTTCCGGTGCCACACTGGCTACGGGTTCCGGCACGATGGGTTCTGGTTCGAGCTCAGCTGGTCGGTCTCCGGTAATGGCATACCCCAGAGACGCCAGGCTCTCTTCGGCCAAGGTGAGTAAGACATCATCGTTTTCCTCACGATCTCCACTCAGCCTTTCCAGATAGTATTCAACGCTGGTAATCGCATCAGCCAATGTATCCAGGGTGCTCCACTCCAGGCTGGTTTCTCCACCCAGCAGCTCCCTTTCAATATAGCGACCGCAGCCTTCGAGAATTGCAGCGGGGCGTGGCAGAGGCATCATAGTCAAACCGCCGCGAATCCCATTTAGCAATTCCGGAACAGGCTGCAGATGCTCACTGTTCCACTGTGAAGCAATGAACTCGATGATCGCGTCTTTCGCCTGCTCCAGACCATTACGCGCTTCGCGCAAAACCGATTCCTGTGCCTGACTGATCTGCAGATGACGGCCTTCCTGTGGTGTACCGACCACATCGACACTGACATTGCTGGCACCGGCCATGATCGCCAGGCGCTGCTCAATAGCCACAACCTCGTCGGCAACGCCGATCAGCACATCCTGATTGACCTGGCCCTGCTCATAGGCACATTCCAGATTATCCGCCTGCAGCATGATCTGGCGACGCAGGTCGCCAACACCCAACACCGCCAATGTGTCGGCCACCCTTCTCATAACTGGCAGAGCATCGCTTACCGCGGCTTCGTCATTGCCGGATAAGCTGATATCGAGTGCCTGCTTGATAGCGGTCAGCTCATCATTGAGCGCATGAACCACACTGCGAATGGTTTCCGGATCCGGACCCGATAACAATCCGCCTTCTTTTTCTCCGCCCTCTTTGACCGGCAGAGCCTCTTGTAGCGCGAACTGTGCTCGCAGGCGCTCAATCCGAGGAGTGGATGCTTCGCTGCGCGCGACATAATAAAGCAGGTTTTTAAGCAGTTCTTCGCGAGTGCCGCTGTTCAGTGCCTTGGGGCCGTGCTGGGCAAACAGTTTGATTTCCCGATCCAGCTGCCGCATCAGCGACTTTAGTGACACACTGATCTGGATATGCTCGGAGTCCAGTCCTTCGGCTACGGCAGAGGCGATATCCCACAGAGGCTGGCGAGGGCTGCCGGATGTGAGGTTATGGAGACGCTCAAATACTTTCTGCAGGTATTGGAGGTTCTCGTCAACTTTGACACCACGCATAACCCCGGCGGCAGCGTATTGGTACATCTGCCGCAGTTTTTCCATGATGGCTTTGAACTGCTTGGGGTTATTGCGAGCGGGGTTAGGCTCTCCACTGACTTGCTGGATGGAGGAAATATCGGGATTAAAAAACTGACTTTCAGACAAAAGACTGGAGCCCCGCGCCGCCCGCAGGTCATTCAGCAAGGGCAGAAGACTGCCCGGATCGTCATGGCGATGGGCTTTGACCTGCTCAAGATAAATGGGCAGCTGCAAAATAGCCCGCATTAATACCTCGTAAGCTTCGGTATCATTGCTGACGCCTTGATTCATCAGAGCCTGACAGATAGCTTCCATTTCTTCGGCTAACAGGGCGGCACCGAATACCTCGACCATCTGCAGACTGCCGTGGACCTGATGGATATGTGTCAGGCAGAAGCGGATACGAGTGGAGTCCTGGGGGTTGTCCACGTACGCTTCCAGTGCCTGGCGAGCCTGTTTGAGAGTCTCTTCGATCTCCCCCATGACCCAGTCAAGCGCTGTATAGTTGCGGTTATCCGCCATCATCTGGCTTCCCCCTGATTATTCTTGTCTGCGGCGATCCGGCCACTCATGAGCTATACCCTTATGTATGCTTGTACCCGATCATCCGGCACTCTCTGCAGACCGGGATGCTCCCAATCCACGATTTCTCCCAGGCCGATGAGCAGAATCCCCCCCGGTTTGAGCCGGGTGGCCAGTTCGTTGAGGATTTCCCGGCGCAACCAGCGCCTGAAGTAAATCAACACGTTTTGGCAGAAAATAATGTCCAGTGCCACCCGCGGTACTTCAGAGATTTTCAGCAAATTGCCGGGCGAAAAGCAGACCCTGTCGCGCAGTTTATCAATCACCTGCATACGTCCGTCTTCAAGACGATTGAAGTAGCGGGCCTGTTCGTCGGTGGCGACCGGTTGCAGTTTGCGGGCTGAATAGATGCCGGTGCGAGCATGCTGCAGAGCAGGCTGGCTGATGTCTGTGGCTGTGATCCCATAGTAGGGCTCAAGCCCGGCCAGTTCGAAGCAATCATTAATGACCATGGCCAGTGAATATGGCTCTTCCCCCGTGGCGCAGCCGAGACTCCAGACTTCAAAGCTCTCTGTCAGCACCTGGTTGTTAATTCGGTTCTGGAGATCCTGGCGCACCAGTTCCACCGAGTCCCGATGACGAAAGAAACTCGTTTCCTTGACCACCAGTCGATCGATCAGGATCGACCACTCCACCATACCAAGCGCGCCACTGGCGACTTGATCAAAGTACTGATTGTAATGCTTGACCTTGAGCTCTCTCATGCGCTTGGCCAGCTGTATCTGCAGAAACCCTCGCTGGTGAGGCGACACTTGGATACCTGTGCGCTCTTCCAGCAATTTGTTCCAACGCTCAAACTGCACGTCAGTCAGTTTCGGCGCCTGCTTTAGTGACCACGCCATCGAGATTACCCATCAATCCCCGAACGGTTCTGCCAAATACCACTCATTTGTCGTCAGGCCAGGCGCTGTTGGTTGTCCTGATCGTCATCAACAATGTCTTTGGCGATATCAAAGCCATCCAGATCTTCGCTGTCGAGGTCCAGATTGATGTCCGCGTTAAGGTCGTCCTGGGGTTCCGGTGCAGCCTGTACATCTGCAGACTGAGCTTCCGGGCTGAGGTTGAAGTCGGCCACTTCTGGCGCGAAGTCGTCTGTGGCAACAGGCGGTTCGTCGTTGCTGGCCTCTTCGGGCAGCGTGAAACCGGCAACCGACTGACGCAGATCCAGTGCCATATCAGCCAGGTGTCCAATAGATTCCGCCGTCGCTCCGGTACCGGAGGAGGTCTGTGAGGTAATTTCCTGAATGACGTTCATCGTATTGGAAATGTGGCCCGCTGAAGACGCCTGCTGGCGCGCGGCGTTGGAAATGTTTTGAATCAGGTCTGCGAGGCTGGTGGATACACCCTCAATCTCTTCCAGTGCCACGCCCGCATCCTGGGCCAGACGTGCCCCTCGTACTACTTCCGAGGTGGTCTGCTCCATGGAGATAACCGCCTCGTTGGTATCGTTCTGAATGGTCTTAACCAGCGCTTCAATCTGTTTGGTTGCAGCAGCGGAACGTTCCGCGAGGCGCTGTACTTCGTCCGCTACCACCGCAAAGCCTCGCCCGGCATCACCGGCCATCGACGCCTGAATGGCCGCGTTCAATGCCAGGATGTTGGTCTGATCGGCAATGTCGTTAATCAACGATACGATGTCACCAATCTCCTGGGACGATTCACCCAGTCGCTTGATCCGCTTGGAGGTGTCCTGAATCTGTTCGCGAATGGTGTCCATACCGTGAATGGTGTTCTGCACTACCTTGGAACCGTTGTTCGCAATGGATACCGAGCGCTCCGCAACCGCGGCGGATTCGGCGGCGTTGGCCGATACCTGGTCAATGGTCACAGCCATTTCGTTGACGGCCGCTGAGGCTCCGGCAATTTCCTGGGCCTGATGTTCAGAAGCTTCGGCGAGATGCAGCGCTGTCTGCTGGGTATCCTGGGCCGCCGAGGATACATTCACTGCCGTTTCGTTAATTCGCGATACCAGCACCCGCAATTGGTCAATGGTGTAGTTGATAGAGTCCGCAATCGCACCGGTGAAGTCTTCGGTTACCGTCGCCGTGGTGGTCAGGTCACCGTCGGCGAGATCCGCCAGTTCGTCGAGCAGACGCAAAATCGCGCTCTGGTTGCGTTCGTTGGTCTCAGCCGTTTCCTGCAGACGCTCCCTGGTACCGTTATAGATCTGTACACCCAGCAGCAACAGACACAACACCACAATGCCGCCGAGGATCAGTGACGTCAGGTTATTGGGCTGACGCTCTCCGGCCTGGGCGCTAATACCGTTAGACAGTTTGTTCAACGCTTCCAGCAGAACCGGGCCATCATCCAGCAGGGCATCGGCCGCCTGGCGGGCTTTAAACAGCGCCGGTGAGGCTTCGAAGATCTCGCGTACTGAGGAGCTCACGAATTCGAACAAATCGCCAATTTCGTTGAGCGATTCCACCGCATCGCCGTCAGTCACCCGGGAAATACTCATGGCGGTATCGCCCTCTTTCATGCCGAGCAGTACCTTTCCGAAGAGATTGGCGTCGAGGTTAAACTGGTCCGCCGCGCTGTCGGCATCGCCGCCGCCACGCAGCATCTTGTCGACGTTTCGCCCGATACGCTCAGCCCGCCAGGACTGCATCTGGGCTACCGCTACCTGGTCAGCCGGAGCGTTGTTTTCCAGAAGGATCTCGACAATGTAGTTGTGCTCGGCCTGCAGCTCCGGCAGAGACTCGTTCAGGGTCGTGGCCACATCATTGAGGAAGATAATGGTGTCTTTGTTGGTGATGATGGTCTCGGCGTTGGTCTTGACCCGCTGCCATACCCCTTCATAACCGGCGATTTCGTCAGCCAGCGCCGAGCGGGTACCGGCGTCACCAGAGCGGAGCTTGCCCCAGGTGTCGTTCATACTGCTCACCACGCTTTGCAGCTCCGCAAAAGCCTGTTCATTACCCGACGTGGACTCACGCGAAAGCGCCGTCAATCGGTATGAATAGGCCCGCAGCTCAGCGGTGAGCTGCAGATACTGCTGATCCCTGCCGGCATCGCGCTGCACAATGATGACACTGGCAACGGTCGCCACCAGGGCCAAAAACAGGGCAATCACCAGAACCGTCATGGTTCGGTTTGCCCTGATGGCGGCGACGAGGTTTCTGGACTCAATTTTCATGCTACGCGCTCCTGACCGACGTTGCGATTAATAGCCGCTGCGGGCAATCTTGCCCGCCCCTGCTTATCCTTTCCTGCTTTCTTTGCTCAGGCTGATGCCGCGTTTAGAAATTGCCCATCCTGGCTCAGTAACGCCGGGCTGAACACGATCCATTCGACATCGTCCTGACGATAACAGCCGCGGCTGAATGCCGAGGCCGGGTGTTCTGAACTCACTTGGTCACTGTAGGTATCAACGGGAAAGTGTTGCATGCCAAATACGCGATCCACCATCAGTCCGGTGTAGAGTTCATCGTTTTCCAATATAAGAATTCTTTGGAGTTTGCGCCCCGTGGTGAGTCGTTCGCCGAAAAAGGCGGCAAGATCGCACACCGGCAGTAGGCGTCCACGAACGTTGGAGACCCCTTTCACCCAGGGCTGTACGCCGGGGAGGCGGGTGTAGGGCGGCACTTCGAGCATCTCCGTCACTTCACCCATGGGGGCGACAAAACGACGCCCGAGCAACTCAAAACCAATTCCGCTCCAGTGCGGCTTGATATCAACTTGTGCGGGTAAACCGCGGGCAGATTTACGACACTGACGCGCCAACCCGAGCAGCGCCTGGAAAGCCCTGGCGGCCGAATCTTCTGCGCTGAGGGCGTCCGTTTGTTCAGCCATAGCGAATTACGCCAACACCTCATTGACCACATCCATTAGGATTTTTTCCTCAATGGGTTTGGTCAAATAGGCTTTGGCGCCCTGTCTAAGCCCCCAGACTCGATCGGTTTCCTGATCTTTGGTGGTCACTATCACCACGGGAATATTGGCGGTTTCCTGGGCTTTGCTCAGTTGCCGCGTTGCTTGAAAGCCGTTAAGTCCCGGCATCACGATATCCATAAGCACCGCGTCAGGTCTTTGCTGCTTGGCCGCACTGACCCCGGCCTCCCCGTTTTCCGCAGTGATAACCTGGTGCCCGTTTTTCTCCAGAATGCTGGTGAGCTTGTATGTTTCGGTTGGAGAGTCATCAACGATGAGTATCTTGGCCATGGCGTCCCCTGATGCGGTGTTGTTTTGTCTGACTTCAGGTCAGTTATTATCTGTTTTGTGTGCAACCAACCTATCGGCGTTAAGCCTGTGATAGTGGTTCCAATCTTACTGAACCAGCTCCTCTCAAGAGGCCTGACGATCAGCGACATGGGTTTCAATGGCCCCCAGCAATTCGCTCTTGCTGAAGGGTTTGGTCAGATATTGGTCAGACCCGACGATACGTCCTTTGGCCTTGTCAAACAGGCCGTCTTTACTGGAAAGCATGATCACTGGAGTATCTTTGAATTCACTGTTGTTCTTGATCAACGCGCAGGTCTGGTAACCGTCGAGACGCGGCATCATGATGTCCACAAATATGATGTCCGGTCGCGTATCCGCAATCTTGGCCAGAGCATCAAATCCGTCAGTGGCTGTGACAACCGTGCAACCCGCCTTTTTTAACAAGGTTTCCGCAGTCCGGCGAATGGTCTTACTGTCATCAATGACCATCACTTTCAAGCTTTCTAGATTCACGTCCATACACATCGACCTTCGTCATTATTGTCCTGATAAATCGCTGTCGTCACCCCCTTGACGGAAGCAATAACACCTTCTGATACCCTCCTGGGATTCCAATGCGGACACCGCAACGGGTACAGTGGGTCAGAATTCAGTGTAGTGCAGATGACGCCGGACTGGCGCGTTGCAAAATGAAGACTCGTGCGCCAACCCTGCCTGACACAACAGCGAATGAACTTTTTAACATACAAAACAGGTTTTATCTATAAGCCACTCATGAAACTGGAATTTCTCCGCCAGAGCTGTGAACTGCGCAACATTCATTCCGCGTTTTGAGCGACAATAATAAGCTTAGCATCGAATGAACTTATGGGCGGCTTGCTTTAGAGTGCTTTAGGTCTTAACTTACGGCCCACCAAGTCTGACCCTAACCCGCTGTATAGCGCCCACTGTTGAGCCCGGATATGACCATTAAGCTCGGGATCGTGATGGATCCCATTCAACGCATCAATACCAAAAAAGATACCAGCCTGGCGCTGCTGTTGGCCGCCCAGGACAAAGGCTGGCAATTGTTCTATATGGAACAGGGAGATCTGTTCCTCGACAACGGAGTCGCCCGGGCTCAGACCGCGGCCTTGAGCGTCTACAATGACTCTGAGCATTGGTATGAACTGCAGCCCCGCGAGACCATTGATTTGGGTGAACTGGACGTGATCCTGATGCGCAAGGATCCGCCTTTCGACAACGAATACATTTACAGCACCTATATTCTGGAAGCGGCCCAGAAACAAGGCAGTCTGATTGTCAACAACCCCCAAAGCCTGAGGGACTGTAACGAAAAGGTGTTCGCCACCCAGTTTCCCCAGTGTTGCCCGCCCGTATTGGTGAGCCGCAACAGTGAGCAGCTGCGCGCCTTTCACCAACAACATCAGGACGTGATCTTTAAACCCCTGGATGGTATGGGCGGCGACGGTATTTTCCGTTGCAAGCATGACGATCCCAATGTGGGCGTCATTCTTGAGACTCTGACCCATCACGGTACCCAACTGATTATGGCCCAGCGCTATATTCCGGAGATTAAAGCCGGGGACAAGCGGATCCTTGTCGTTGACGGAGAGGCCGTTCCCTATGCCCTGGCTCGGATTCCGGCTGAAGGAGAAACCCGTGGCAACCTGGCCGCCGGAGGTTCCGGTGTCGCCCAGCCACTGAGCGAGAGAGACCAATGGATCGTAAGCCAGGTCGCGCCGACTCTGAAAGAGAAGGGATTGCTGTTTGTTGGCCTGGACGTGATTGGCGATTACCTTACCGAAATCAATGTGACCAGCCCAACCTGCGCGCGAGAAATCGATAAGGCCTATGACACCAACATTGGCGGCCGGCTGATGGACGCAATTGAAGCCCGACTGCAGGACCGCTAAGCTGCAATCATGACCGCCCAGGCGCCCATTAACGCCACCGAACTCAAGCCGGTATCGGTCGACACTGTCGACCGCCTGACTTTTACCGTGTTTGTGGCCGTGGTGCTGCACGCGCTGCTGATTCTGGGCGTTACCTTTAAGACCAGCCTGAACAAGCAACCCAATCCCACACTGGAAATCACGCTGGCCACACACAAGGCCAAAGAGGCCCCCGAAAAGGCCGATTTTCTGGCCCAGCACGACCAGCAGGCCAGCGGTACCGGTGAACGTGCCAAAGAAGTCACTACTGACCAGATTGCCCCTATTGCCGACAGCCATATTCGGGAGGTAAACCCTACCCCTCAGGTTAAAGCCCACTCTCGCGAGCCCAGAGAGACAGTGCAGCCAATTGTCACGGAGAGCCGCAGTCGGCTGAAGGCTGTAGTGAAGAAAACTTCGGAACAGCAAGAAGAACAGCGGCAGCTCAGCGGCAAGGATCTTGTGGATACCCCTTTGAGCGCCGAAATTGCCAGCCTCAGAGCTAAGCTCGATCAACAGCGACAGGCAATTGCCAGGCGGCCACGGATTCATCGAATAACCTCCGTGGCCACTCAAGCCTCTGTGGATGCGGAATACCTCAGTAAATGGACCAGCAAAGTAGAGTTTGTGGGTAACCGCAATTTCCCCCGTGAGGCCATTCGCCAGCGTATCTACGGAAAGTTGCGCCTGCTGACGGTGTTACGGCCAAATGGCACCATCATGAACGTCGAAATTCTGCAATCCTCGGGTCATTCCATTCTCGACGAAGCCGCACTCCAGATTGTCCACATGGCATCACCATTTCCTCCATTTCCGCCGGAAATCAAGAAAGATGTCGACCAGTTGGAGATTATTCGTACCTGGCACTTCGAAATTACCGGGCTCTCCACCAGCGCCAGTAACACCCCCTGATCCCCGATTGCGCCCGGCCGATAAAAAAAAGCTTGTTTTCCCGGGTTTCGCCCCCAATACTGAAGTTATGGGATATTCAGCAGAAAGACATCATCGGCACGGAAAGCACAGTCAGCATGGAAACGAAAGTGGCGACAGCACTCAGCCACTCGGTAACCTTCGCAATCACTTCCTGATTGCCATGCCGAGTCTGAATGACTCTATTTTCTCTCACACCATCACCTACCTCTGTGACCACAGCAGCGATGGGGCCATGGGCCTTGTGATCAACCAACCTCTGGGCATCGATATGACCGAGGTCTACAAACAGCTCAACTGCGAGCAGATCAGCCAAGATACCCCGGCGCCGGTACTCTGCGGCGGCCCGGTGCAGCCTGAGCGCGGGTTTATCCTGCATAGCCCCGAGCAAATGTGGGACTCCAGCCTGGCGGTGTCCGATGAGGTGATGCTGACTGCATCGAGGGATATCATTGAAGCCATGGCTCGCGGCGAAGGCCCGCATAAAGCCCAGGTGACTCTCGGCTATGCCGGGTGGGGCCCCGGCCAGCTCGAAAGCGAAATTGCCGACAACGCCTGGCTGACCTTGCCTGCCGATAGCCGCATTATCTTCGACACCCCCATTGAGCAACGCTGGGCCGCCGCCTCGCAGCAACTCGGGGTAGACATGAACCTGATTTCCGGTATTGCGGGCCACGCCTGATCATCGAGCCACAACCTCTCCGGCCCCATATTCATACCTATGGCACAAACCTTATTGGCATTTGACTATGGTACGCGCAATATCGGCGTTGCCACGGGTAACACCATCGCCGGCGCGGCAACTGAACAGCCGCCCCTGGCCGCCCGTGATGGCATTCCCGATTGGAATCTGGTGGAAAAGCTGCTGCAAGAATGGCAGCCGAATCTGGTCCTGGTTGGACTTCCGCTAAATATGGATGACAGCGAGAGCGAACTCAGCACCCGCGCCAGAAAATTTGCCAATCGTGTACACGGTCGCTTTGGCGTTAAAGTGGAACTGGTGGATGAACGTCTAAGCACTTTTAGCGCCAAACAAGAGGCGGCAGAGCGAGGCCATCGGGGCAACTATGGCGACAGCCCCATCGATTCTATTGCCGCCAGACTGATTCTGGAAAGCTGGCTGCAATCCACCCGTTAATCACCTGGTTTTTGAGCCCCGTTACCCTAATTTCCTGCTATAGGGTAATATCAGTCAAAATAACAATTATGATCGCCTATGAAGCAGGATAAACCCACCTCCATTGATATCGCCTATCGGGCAGGCGTGTCCCAGTCGACGGTATCCCGGGCGCTGCGCAACAGCCCGCTGGTCAGTCAGGAAACCCGCGATCGGGTTCAGGCCATCGCCAGGGAGCTGAACTATCACGTCGATAAAATGGCCAGTAATCTTCGCAGTCAGGCCACACGTACCATTGCCTTGTTGCTGTGTGAGGACCCTACCAGCGATGACAGCCTTATCAATCCGTTTTTCCTCTCCATGCTGGGCAGTATTACCCGGGCCACCGCCCGCCAGGGTTACGATTTACTGGTGTCGTTCCAGCAATTGACGGAGGATTGGCACGCTCAGTACGAGGACGCTCACCGAGCCGATGGCATTATTCTTTTGGGCTACGGCGACTATATTGACGTCAAACCCAAACTTGACCGTCTGCAGGAGGCCGGCGCGCACTTTACCCTGTGGGGCCCGGCCCTGAAAGATTTGCCAGGCCACTCAGTGGGCTGTGACAATCACCAGGGCGGCTTTCTCGCCGGGGAACACCTGATCAAACAGGGAAGAACCAAAATCGCCTTCCTCGGCGATGCCTCCCGACACTTTCCGGAGTTCCGGGAACGTTATCTGGGCTGTGCCGACGCCCTTGCAAGCTACGACCTCAGCCTCAATCCGCACCTGCAGGAGGACGCTGAGAATCTGGAGGAATCAGGCTATCAGGCCTGCCAGCAACTACTGCAATCCGGGCAGGACTTCGATGCCCTATTGGCCGCCAGCGACCTGATTGCCATTGGCGCCATTAAAGCCCTGCAGGAAGCCGGCATAGAAGTCCCTGGACAAGTAGCCGTAGTGGGTTTTGACGATATTCCCTCCAGCGCCTACGTGAACCCGCCCCTTACCACTGTGCTGCAGGACACCAGTGCCGCCGGAGAGCTGCTGGTGGATAATCTCCTGGCCCAAATCCGCGGTGAATCCACTGGCACGCAGTTATTGGAACCGCGCCTGGTGGTACGGCAGTCCTGTGGTTGCCAAGCTACCCAACCTGAAGGCTAACGTTGAGTCAGTACACCGGGCGACTTTGACAGGCGTTTTACTAACTCGGGATGATTAATCGGCTGGTTAAACAGCAGTACCCGAATGCCGTGGGCCTCAACCTCCGCACTCAAACGCCCCTGCGCTAGATCTAGCGATTCACCGGTGAATGCGTCGGTCCAGCTCCCCTTTGGCAGCAGGTTCTCAAGGGAATAGGCCTCCGCTTTGTCACCTTTATTCAACAGCACCAGCGCCGTCTGGTGTATGCCGTCTTTTTGGTAGATGCGCAGAAAGCTGGCCCTGTGTCCGCTAAATTCAAGGTTGATCTGTACACCGCGCTGCAACGCAATATTGTCTCGTCGCAGGTGGGCCACTTTTTTAAGCGCCTTGTAGATGGGATGAGTGACAGCCTTATCGACATTCGCCTGTCCAAAATAATTACGATTGCCTTCGTGCTCGCGGGTACCCGCCATAAAACCGATTTCTGAGCCGTAGTAAACCACGGGAATCCCCCGCGATGTGAACAACCAGTTGTTGGCGTCGATAAAGCCCTTCTCGTCGGCGTTGATACGGCTCATATCGTGGTTGTCGTAAAACGTCATCAACTCATAGGGGTTGGCATAGAGCCCATCTTCCAGGTGCAGATAGTCGAGGAGCTGAGAAAAGTCGGTATCGCGCTTTTCAAAGACTTCAATCATTCGCTGGCGTCCGGCGAAGTCCAGCACGCTCATACCACCGTTTTGCGGCCAGGTGTGCTCGGCCAGCTTTTCCGCCTCCCAGTTGTAGCTCTCGCCAAACATAAAGAAACCGGGGTGGCGTGCGCGAATCCGCTCACTGAACAGTTTCCAAAAGCTGTGCGGCATGTGTTTGACGGTATCGATACGGAAAGCGTCGGCACCCTGATCAATCCAGTGCAGATAGGCGTTGATCAGATACTCCTGCAATTCAGGGTTCTGCTCGTTAAAGTTGGACAACTGAGCCGTGTGGGGATCCTTAATCGGATGAAAAAACTCATGCAGAGGCTCGCCTTGCGGATTCAACTGCTCAGGCAGTTTATTTTGGTGATCCGCCAGCAAACGATTTTCGGCGTCGTAAACTTCGCCATAGCCCGGTTGATCAATCGGCATGCTGAACGAGGGCGAACCATGGTTGGCCACGACATCCAGCACGGTTTTCAGTCCCTTGTTATCCAGCGCCTGTGTCAGCTGGCGAAAGCTGAGACCCGGCGATTCCCAGTGCTCGTCCACACGGTAAAAGTTCGTGCCCCAGTAACCGTGGAACCCGGTCTTGCCCTGGTCACCCCAGCCGCCGAATTCCACCTTGTCCCCGCCGGCAAATGCTTCGTCCGGATTATCCACAATGGGGGAAATCCATACCGAAGAAAACCCCATATCACGGATATAGTCCGCATTATTGAGCAAGCCACGGAAGTCACCTCCCATGTAACCGATATTGGCGTGACGCCCATCCGGTGCTATCAGAGGCCTGTCGTAAGTGGGGTGCTTACCGCCTTGATCGACTTGATTGTTGCCGGGATCACCGTCCACAAAGCGATCGGTAATCACAAAGTACACGGCCTCGGACGCGAACGGCTCATGGGTGCCGACAATCTCCATGGCGCTGTCAGAAATAGCGTTTTCCGATACGCCTGCGAACAGGGGTGCAGAAATACTGGCCGCCAACCATAAGAGTTTTTTCATAGCGATATCACAACCTGTCATAGCTTACTGAGCCGTGCTGCTTGCCTGAAAGGCGGCCAGATCCTGCGGCTCCTTAACCCTCAGTACCAATACGCCCGCCAGAATCCAGCTGGCGCCACCCAGTACCAGTGCATAAATGGCCTGACCGGCAAACAGATGGTTGATGAGAAAACCCAGAATGCTGGCTGCCAGAATCTGTGGAATTACGATAAAGAAGTTGAAAATCCCCATGTAAACACCCATTTTCTGTGTCGGCAGTGAACAGGATAGAATGGCGTAGGGCAGTGACAAGATGGAAGCCCAGGCAATTCCTACCCCTACCATGGAGAGCATCAGCCAGGCCGGATCGCGAATCCAGAGGAACGACATCAAGCCGAGCCCGCCCAACCAGAGATTCACAAGATGCGCCAGTTTGTGGCTGGTGCGATTGGCAAACCAGGCAATAAAGAACGCCGCCAGAGCAGCAAAACCATTGTAAGCGGCGAACAGCACACCCACCCAGTTAGCGCCTTCATTGAACAGCTCGGTGGTAGTGTCAGAGGTGCCGTAATGGTGAGCAGTAACCGCCGACGTGGCATAGATCCACATGGCAAACAGAGCAAACCAGGAAAAGAACTGCACCCAGGCCAACTGCTTCATGGTCTCGGGCATGGCAAACAGATCATCCATAATCTGCCCCAAACCGGTCTCTTCCTTACCGGCCTGCTTGAGCTTGGCAACCAGCAGCTGCAACCCACCGAACAGCATCAGGCCGAATCCCAGAATATAGAGCTCTTTCTCCAGACCAAACCCGGCCACAAGGGCAGTGGATAAGCCACCGGCCAGGATCCAGACCCAACAGGCCTTGAGATATTGCGCGGCGGTGCGCGGCGGTTCGTTGCCCTGCAATTGCTGGTGTACGGAATCCATTTCCTGCTCCGCAAATGCGGCCATCTGCTCCGGGGAATATTCGCGGGTGGTAAACACCGTCCACAGCACCGCCAGCAACAACACGACGCCACCGGCGTAAAATGAGAACACAACCGAATCCGGCAAACCGCCATCGGTGGCCACATTACTGACATCCCACCAATTGGCCATCATCCAGGGCAGGGCAGAAGCCACAACCGAGCCGACGCCAATAAAGAAGCTCTGCATGGCAAAACCGCTGCTGCGCTGTTGCTCGGGCAGCATGTCCCCGACAAAGGCGCGGAACGGTTCCATGGACACATTGATCGATGCATCCATAATCCACAACATGCCTGCGGCAATCCATAGGGTTGGGGAATGGGGCATAAACAGCAGTGCGGCGGATGACAGCAAAGCTCCGTACAAAAAGTACGGACGGCGACGACCCAGACTGGTCCAGGTGCGATCACTCATATAGCCAACGATGGGCTGTACCAGCAAACCGGTGACGGGAGCCGCGATCCAGAGAATGGGAATGTCGTCAATGGCCGCTCCCAAGGTCTGGAAGATTCGGCTGACGTTCGCGTTTTGCAGGGCGAACCCGAACTGGACGCCGAGGAAGCCAAAACACATGTTCCAGATTTGCCAAAAACTCAGTTGAGGGCGACTTTTATTCACTTCTCTCAATCTCCCGCGCCAGGCGCTTATGCTTTATCGTGTTACCCATGCTACGCCCCCGGACCCGTCATCAACAAGCGGCTACATACGTATTCAGGGGCTTGCAAGACAGATAGATTGAAGGCCCCTTAACCGTTGTTCAGAATCACGAACTGATGTGGTTCCAAGGCAATACTTTCTCCAATCAATTGGCCTTGCCCGAATATGGCTTTGTAACCATCCAGGGGCGTTTCCAAAGTCACCTTCGCAGGTTGGTCTGACAGATTCACCGCTATCACG
The DNA here is from genome assembly GCF_011683955.1 of Pseudomaricurvus alkylphenolicus. Lineage (GTDB taxonomy): Bacteria > Pseudomonadota > Gammaproteobacteria > Pseudomonadales > Cellvibrionaceae > Pseudomaricurvus > Pseudomaricurvus alkylphenolicus. Next base: position 698,671 of record NZ_JAAQPI010000002.1, on the reverse strand, counting down.
AGATTTGAATCTTTATTCACCCGACGAAAAGCATAGGCCTTGGTCTGGTCAGACTGGTAACTGAGCGCCTGAAACTTGCCTCCGCCCGGCCCACTCCACAGTGCGGACTGACTGTCTTTAAGGGTCAACAAGTCGGAATAAAACGCCTGCAGTGGATAATCCTTCCAGTCAATGGCATCTTTCTGGAAAAACTTCAGCCGCTTGTCCATCGCGGACTCCTGACCTGAGTAAATCAGGGGCATGCCATCCAGGGTAAAGCTGAGCACGGCCGCTGCCTTATGGGCTTCGCCGAAGCGTTCAAACACGGTGCCGTTCCACGAGTTTTCATCATGGTTGGTGGTAAACATCATCAATTGATGGTCGGGGGCAAATTTCTCCGCACGCTGCTGCATGTATTCATCGATAACCTTGGGAGCTTTTTCACCCTTCACCACGGCATTGATCAGATGGTGTGCCTCCCAGCCGTAGGACATATCGAAAGCTTGCTGCAGCTCTGGTTTTTCTGCTTCAGCCAACATAAACACGGGTTTAATCGCATCAAGCTGTGGACGAACATGGTTCCAGAACTCCGTATGTACCTCACCGGCAACATCGCAACGGAAACCGTCCATATCCACTTCCCGAAGCCAGAATTGCATGGCTTCGCTCATCCCCTGCCACAGCGCCTTGTTGTCATAATTCAAGTCCGCCACATCAGTCCATCCCCAGGATTCACCGGTGCGCGCGTCAATGGGATCGGTAATATCACCGTCGGCATTCTTGCTGTACCAGTCAGGATGCTGGGTAATCCACGGGTGATCCCAACCCGTGTGATTCGCCACCCAATCAAGAATCACTTTTTGATTCAGCTCGTGTGCTTTGGCGACAAGCGCCTTAACGTCCTCCAGCGTACCGTAGTCCGGATGAACGGCGGTATAATCCGCTATGGAGTAATAGCTGCCGAGCTCGCCTTTGCGTTTGACTTCGCTGATGGGTTGAATCGGCATCAGCCAAATGATGTCCACACCCATTGCTTTCAACCGGGGCAATTGTTCAGTTACAGCCTCTAACGTACCTGCCTCGGAAAACTGGCGTACGTTAACTTCGTAGATGGAAGCCTGGGAATAAAAGTTCTCTGCGAAACCTTTGTCCTGGGTTTCCGTTACCACTTCAGCCTGTGGATTTGGAACAGAAGCTTGTTCGTTGATGCAGCCCAACAACAGGGAACTGGTCACCAGTGCAAGAGAAACCGGTTTGATCATAATCACTCTCTCATTATTTAATTGATTACAGTCGTGTATTAATTATTGAATTCGAACCTTCCGACGCTCTCCATCCCAGGAAAACGACAGGGTCAGTAAACGGGCTTTGCGGTCGTAATGAATCTGCTTGCGGTCCAGGCGCTGACCATCGACACGTACAGATTTTGGTTTGTGCCGCCAGTTGTGCACCTGCAGCTGAATCTGCCGGCTGGCGGGTCGACCTTCATAGGCGTAACCCTCTCGCTGCAGTGAAATGGTCAGACTCTTCGCGCTCTGGGTTGCCTCAAAATTCAGAAGTTCATACTGCTCTTTATTGAATGCCTGATGCGTCTTGCCATCGTCGTCATACATATGACCGCTGGACGCTTTTACTGAACGGTCCGCGTAGTAGTGAAGCGTCAGATCGCGTGTGGAGTATTGTTTAGTATTGGCGATATTGTGGCTCAGCATTGGAATAAACGCACCGGCCTTAACCATTACGGGAATAGCCTTGAGGTCAACATCAATATCTACGGTGCGCCCGCCTTTGATGCGTTTATCGCTGTGAAAATCGAACCAGATGCCTGCGGGCAAGTGCACTTGCTGAGAGTCCACACCGGGTCGGGTCACCGGGGTGATCAATAGAGAATCGCCCCACAGATAGCTGTCTGTATTGTCGATCAATGTCGGGTCGGATTCATCGGCGAACATCAATGGCCTTGCCAACGGCATTCCGGAAACGGAATTCTCCCAGGCCATGGTGTAAAGGTACGGCAGCAGACGGTAGCGCAGGTTGATTTGATCCCGCGCCATATCCTGTATATCCACCGAGTGGAATACCGGTTCAGGTGCAATATTTTCCTGGGCGTGAGGGCGGAACACCGGTTGGAATACACCGAACTGCAACCAGCGCGTATAAAGCTCCGGGTCAAATTCGTCGCCGCCGGCAAAGCCACCCAAATCTGAATGGGTATAGGCCAGCCCCAGCAATCCCATCTGCAATGACAATTCGACCTGCGGTTGCAATCCGCCCCAGCTGCGACTGACATCGCCGGTCCAGGGAATCATGCCGTAGCGTTGAGAACCCGCAAAGCCTGATCGCATCATAATCATGGGTCGACGTTCGGGATAGGCCTGTAGTGATCGCTCGAATAACATCTGTGCCCAGCGATGACCGTAGACATTGTGCAGTTCATCACCGCTGCCGCCCTTGTGATGGATGTCCGCCGGATGCACTTCGGGCTCTCCCAAATCTCCCCAGAGACCCGTCACGCCCTGCTTTAAAAGCTCGTCGTAAATGTTCCAAAACCAGTCCCGGGCACGCTCGTCGAAGAGATCAATCAGCCCGGTATTGCCAAAGTAGAAGTCAAATCGATAGGGTTCACCCTGCTCGTCGGTGGCCAGTACCTTTTCTCGTACCGCTTCTTCCCAGCGAGTCGAAGATGACAGGATAAATGGCTCGGTAATCAGTACCGTATCCACCCCTTGCTCGCGAAAATCGGCGATCATTTGCTTCGGCTCTGGAAACGCCTGTCGATCCCAGGCCAGATTACCCATATGTCCTTTGACATCGGCGCCGAACCAATATAGATCCAACACGACGGCATCGAGAGGAATATTCTGTTGTTGATAACGCTGCACCACGTCCCGGGTTTCCGCTTCGGTGTGGTAGCCAAAGCGCGAAGCAAAACTGCCAAATACCCAGCGGGACGGCAAAGGCTGATAGCCTGTGGCTGCCACGTAGTTTTGCACCAATTGAGCGTAGCTTTCGCCGGCCACCACCACATAAGCGCTTCGTCCGGAAACAGCTTCAAACTGCAGAATATCGCTTTCCTGCTTGCCCAGATCCAGGCTTCCTTTTGCGGTGTTATCGAACAGCAGAATATATTTGTTCGTCGATAACACGGCCGGCAATCCGTAGTACATTTGTTCTGCTTGGGTGGTGTAGCCATAGCTGGCTTTGTTATAAAGCGGCAGCCGATGTCCGCGACGATCCATGCCCAACACGCGCTGGCCAGTACCCATCAGCTTTTCGTGGTCCTGCAACTTGAAGCGAAAACCCAGAGCCGCTTCTTTTTGAAAGAAACCCTGCTCCTCAGCTAGCAATAACTCACCGTTCTGATAATAGGCGATTTGAAAAGGCTGTTTCTGAATGACGGCTTTCAATCCCGTCAGAGAAAACTCGATCCGGTCATGGTGCTCGATCAGATTGACTTCTGTATCCCGCGGTGTAACCAAACTGTGGGATGGGAAACGATGATTGTCCGACAAGCCGGCAGATCTATAGCGTACTTCAAGGGCGTCGCCGGAATGGGGTTTAAGTCTGATTTCGTGTTGATTGGTTTGAAGCTGGAGAACATTATCCACCAGCTTGTGAGAAAGGTAACGCTGTTCTTCGGCAACAACAGACAGCGCCAGAAATACGATAAAGAACAGCGGAAACTTAAGGGGGTGAGCAAAATGACTGGTCAAAATTATCCCGGCGCGTTTTTACCGCGCACATCCTTTTGAAAGTTGGTTTCGAGCTTGAATTTGGCCGGGCTATTTCAGGCAACGGCAACGGTGGCCTGACGTTTGCAATTTTCGTCAGATACCAACTTTAACTGCTCGTGATGCGGTTTAAAGTTGAGAGCACACCCTTGAATGAATTGTTGCATATCCTTGAGCTTGTATTTGTGCGCAAGCTCATTGCCGGGCCGAACCTGATCGGCTCCCGGAAGAAGCCCTTTACCGGCCAACAAACAGTTCCAGGAGACATTCGGGAAGTAGGCATCGAGTTTTTGCCGTTCGAGCTCATCGGTGATATTTTTCCCGGCCATCCACGACATCAAGATCTCTCGTAGAGAACGAGACAGGTTTTCGTTACGGCCGTTTTCAATCCAATAGTCTGTATCGGAGCGTGAAGTGATTCGGTAGTGACAGACAATATAGTCTCGAACAGCGTCAAACCGGGTGTTGATATGGTTGTTAAACTGATCACGGAATTGGTCGCTGCCCTGACCGCGATTGAAAGCGTCAATAAACTGCACGACGGTTTCCTGAACCATATCGAGGGCAGTTGCTTCCAAAGGTTCGATAAAGCCTTGTGACAAACCAATAGCCAAACAGTTTTTGACCCAGTGATTTTCGACTCTTCCCACTTTGAATTTTAATCGGCGGGCTTCCAAGTCTGAGTCTAACAGGCCAAGATGCTGGCGAAATTCAGTTTCCGCTGCATCGTCATCGACAAAACTGGAGCTATAAACGTAGCCATTACCGAACCGGTTGGTCAGAGGAATCTTCCAGGCCCATCCGTACTTTAAGGCCGTGGAAATGGTTTGTGGTGAGATCTGTTCCGCTTGAGGGGTTGGAAAAACCACCGCGGAATCATTAAACAGGCTCTTTGCGGCGCTGATAAAAGGCACCTTCAACGCCTGTTGCAGAATCTGGCTGCGAAAGCCACTGCAGTCAACGAAAAAGTCTGCCTTGATATTGTCGCCGCTGTCGGTCATCAGGCAGTCGACGTTGCCCTGGCCATCCAGGGCGACATCGGTCACCGTGGCCTGGTGATAGCGAACCCCTTTTTCGGCGGCTTTTTTCGCCAGGAATTTTCCCAGGAGGCCAGAGTCGAAATGGTATCCGTAGTTTATCTCGAACGGAAAATTGGGTGGCGTCACCGGAGCAAGGTTTTGTCGAGCCAGCTCGGTGGCCAAAAAGAAGTGGTCGGGGTGGCCGTCCAGGTCCACACCCTGGCGGCGCAAAAAGCTGTTGTGGAAAAACGCCGGCGCAGTAAATTCATCCGGCTGCGCCAGAAACGGATGAAAGTAATGACTGAATCCCGGTTTCGTGGACCAGTCCTTGAAGGTAATACCAACCTTATAGGTCGCATTACATTCCGGCATCCACTCCCACTCTTCCACGCCGATGGTGTCGAAGAATCCCTTCAGCGGTGGCGTCGATCCTTCACCCACACCGATAATACCGATGTTGGGAGACTCCACCAGCGTGATCTCGATATCCTTATTCTGCCAGTGGGTTGCCATTAAATTCGCGGCAATCCAACCGGCAGTACCGCCCCCCAGAATCACAATGTTCATTTTTTTGCTGTTCATTGTATCTCTCTGCGTTTTGGGAAAAAACGCCCGGCCGGCAGAGCCTTTCGGGCGGAGGATAACGTGTTAGCGTTCAGACAATCATCAGTACCTGTAGTTTAGCCCCAGGTAATACTGACGACCGAACTCCTTGTACTCTCCCAGTGCGGAGTCCACTCCGTAAGAGGTTATACTGGCTTCATCCGTCAGGTTATTCACCTGGAAGACCACCGACAATCCATTGTCAAAAGCGTAGGAAGCCTGGTAGTCCATAGTGGTGTATTCCTTGTTCCACACCGGCGTCGAGCTGCCGGGTACGGGCATGACGTTGACGAATTCGTCGCGGTAACGCACGTTCAGGTGTGTGGTAAAATTCTCCCACTCCCAGTAGACGGTTGTACTCCAAACGTTTTCTGACAACCCCGGTAATGGCAGAGTCTCGCCATAAAGGCTGCCGCCCTGCACCTCGGTCTCACTCTCGGTATAAGAGTAGCTGGCGGTAATACCCAGACCACTGAGCATGCCTGGCAGGTTGGAGAAGGTCTTGGTACCGGCGATTTCTATGCCGCGAATATAGCCGCCTTCATCGTTGTTCTGGAAGGTCTGGAAGATCCCGTCAACCATGCCTTCTGGCGTTTCAATACCCAATGATGCGAAATCGATCTCACCCGCGCCGTAGGAGATGCCTTCCACCAGGCTTTCAATGTCCTTCCAGAAAAGCGCAACGGTTACCGCACCTTCGTCCTCAAAGTAATGCTCATAGGAGAGGTCCAGCTGCTTGGCGCGGAATGGATCCAGATAAGGCGAGCCTTTGGTCCAGACATTGTACTGGTTGCCACCCAGCTCACCGCCGTTCCAGGAACCGGCCCCACCTTTGAGCTGGCCTGAAGGCGGACGCCCCATCACCTTGGCTGCCGCGAAACGTAGAATGTCATTTTCGCTCAGTTCAAAGTTCAGGTTAATGGACGGCAAGGTATCGGTGTACTCAGGACCAAAGCTAACGTAGTCGTAATTGGTCTGGGTCACGCCAACATCATCGGTAATGGGCACGCCATTACCCTCGCCCACGTTCTGCACGCCGCTGGACTTCACATCAGTCTTAACGACGCGGACACCGAAGTTACCGGTGACGGGGATACCGGCAAACTCAGTATCGATGTTGGCCATCAGGTAGTAGGCCTTGGTTTTTTCGGTCAGCTTACCGGATTCCACAAAGGTCCAATCGCGGCTGAATACCTGCTTGCCGACATAGTTGCCGGCACCGAATATGCTGTCGGCAAGGCCGGAAAGGTCGGTAACAGCGAGATGATCGGGAGCGCCATCAACGGATTCCACACTGACGAAACCGTCAAGCGAATGCGTCTGGCAGGTTGGCAGATCCGACAGGTTATCTGCACAGTAGGAAGACCAGTTACCATCGCCATCGACAAACTGATACTGGCCATCGCGAGCACCATACAGGAAGGTGCCTCGTTCAGAACCGAAGACACGCTCTGAGGCACGGTAGCCGACTTCTACTGAGCGAATCGGCCCCCAGTCCAGATCAAATTCAAAATCGATCTTGTAGCTGTCAATTTCATCGGTGTAGGTATGTGGATACTCTTCGTAACGGGAGAGACGCATAGTATCCAGGTCAGTAAAGTCGGTGCTGAAAACGGCGTTTGGTGTTTCATCGCCGTTACCGGAGTAGGTCAGGGTCTGGCCATTGACTTCTTCCCAAGTATCCTGAGTCAGTGGATTGCCGTTGCTATCCAGACCCGTTGCCGTACCAAACTGGTAGGCATGCATAGTGGCCAGGCGGTCTTTACGGGTTTTTTCACCCTCACTGTGGGAGATATCCAGAGCAACGCGTGCGCGGTCTGTAATATTCCACTCCAGATTGAGGCCGTAGCTGTCGGCGTCCGCCTCGGTAGACTGGTCTTCGGTACGGGCTTCAAACCAGGGGCTGGAGTCGCCTGCCGTTTTCGGGTCAGTGATGGTAACGGTACCACCGTTCACAACTCCGCCGGAGATGTCTGCATCGCTCAGGGCGAAGGTATCGAGATTACTGCCGAGGCCACCCACGGTGATTCCGTGGCGGAAATCCTCAGATTCCAGCTCGGTTTTGAAGTAGTTAACTTCCGCTTTGAAATTTTCGTTAGGTTCCCAGACAACGTGTGCCAGGTAACCGTCGCGGATGTCATTACCGGTACCGGCCTGCCATTGAAAGGCACGTGCACGTTGCTCATCAACGCCGTCGCCGTCAACATCGCCGCTGCGGAAACCGATCTGTCCGTCCGCACCGGCGCGAGAACCGACAAAATTGTTTGGCTGCTCCAAGTGCGAATAGCCCAGGCTCACACCCAGGGTATCGTCCATGAATTTACCCATATACGACAGGCTGTAGCGTTCACCGCTTTCATCCGCACCCACATCTCCGGCGGCATCGTTAAAGGATGCACGGATATTGGCAGCAAAGTTGTGCTCTTTTTCTGCCAGCAGTGGATTGGCCGTTTTGAGTTCGACGGTGGCGGCCACGCCGCCTTCAATATGAGAAGCTTTGGGAGACTTATAGACAGCAGCCTGTGTAATCAACTCGGCGGGATACTGGTCAAAGGACATCCAGCGACTGTTTTCGGTGTAGGAACTGGTGGAAGCCTGTTCGCGACCATTGAGTGTGGTCTGGATAAAGTCGCCATTCATACCACGCACGTTAAGTTGTGAGGATTGTCCTGAATCACGTACTGTGGTTACACCTGGAATCCGTCCAAGGGCATCGGCAATAGACTGATCGGGCAAAGCGCCCATAGCACCGGCGTCTACCAGATCGGCAATAGTATCGGCTTCGCGCTTGGCGTCCAGCGAGTTAACGATACTGCGACGAATACCAAGTACTTCGATTTCTTCAATCGCCGCACTCATCTGCTCATCTTCGGTCGTCTCGGTCTGCGCCCAAACGGAAGTGGATGCTGCACTGGCGGCAATGGCCATAGACAGTAAGGTGGGTGCAAAACGTAGGTTTTTCTGTGACATCTCAGACATCCTCTCTTTGGAATGGCGTTGTTATGTTGTGAAGACATGTTAAGCGCGGTGGATCTGGCAAAACAATTGCTTGCATACGTATTCAGTCTTCCCCCCCTGCCGGCAACTTTTTTCACACCCGGCGGGGCGCCATTCAAGCCTGCTTCAGATACTGAAACTCCTTGTTTTATAAATACTTAGCGAATTTCACTTTTGAATCTTGGTGACTAAAAAGCGACGAATTTTTGTGTTTTCAGACCCTGCAAAAATGCATACGTATGTAGTCCCTTGCGGCTCAATTGAGCATTCACGTATCGTTTTAGCCTGAACACCGGAGTGCGATCTCGAAGCGCTCCGTAGAAAAATTATAGATCTGAATCAAGAGTGTTGGAGCGTAATCTATGGTGCAGGATAACTGGTGGCAGGGAGCGGTAATCTATCAGGTGTACCCACGCAGCCTGTACGATACCAATGGTGATGGTATCGGAGATATCGCCGGGATCATTGAAAAGATGGACTACATCGCCAGCCTTGGTGTGGATGCCATCTGGGTATCCCCCTTCTTTAAGTCTCCCATGAAAGACTTTGGCTACGATATTAGTGATTATCGGGATATCGATCCTATTTTTGGCACCCTGAAAGACTTTGACGACCTCATCGAGTGTGCCCACTCAGCAGGCGTAAAAGTGATTATCGACCAGGTACTCAGCCACACATCCGATCAACATGCCTGGTTTCAGGAAAGCCGCCAGAGCCGCGACAACGACAAGTCGGACTGGTATGTCTGGGCGGATGCCAATGAAGACGGGGGGCCTCCGAACAACTGGCTATCCATTTTTGGTGGCGGCGCCTGGCAATGGGAACCTCGCCGCGGTCAATACTTCCTGCATAACTTCCTCGACAGCCAGCCAGACTTGAATTATCACAACCCGGATGTCCAGCAGCAGATGCTGGAAGAAGTGGAGTTCTGGCTCAAGCGCGGTGTGGACGGGCTGCGTCTTGATGCGATCAATTTCTGCTTCCATGACGCTCAGTTGCGGGACAATCCTCCGAAGCCACCGCAAGAGCGCCAGGGTCGAGGCTTTAGTGAAGATAACCCCTATGCATTCCAGTACCACTACTACAACAACACGCAACCGGAAAACCTGGCGTTTCTGGAACGACTGCGCCAACGGCTGAATCGCTATCCGGGTGCGGTTGCCCTCGGTGAAATCTCTTCGGAGGATTCATTGGCCACCATGGCAGAGTACACCGAAGGGGATCATCGACTACACACGGCGTACAGTTTTGAATTATTGGTGGATGACTTCTCTGCCGACTATATTCGTTCAACGGTGGAAACATTGGAGCGTCGAATGGAAGGCGGCTGGCCCTGCTGGGCGGTTGGCAATCACGATGTCGCTCGGGTGATGAGCCGCTGGGGTAACGGCCAGCATAGCGAACAACTGCCTAAAATGATCAACGCCATGCTGGGATCGCTGCGCGGAGCGGTGTGCAGTTACCAGGGTGAGGAGCTGGGTTTGCCGGAAGCGGAGATTCCTTTTGAGCAGTTACAAGATCCCTACGGCATCGCATTCTGGCCCAATTTTAAAGGCCGGGACGGTTGTCGCACGCCTCTGCCCTGGCAGAGTGGCGAAACCAATGGTGGCTTTGGCACTACCGCCCCCTGGCTGCCGGTGCCACAATCCCATCGTGAAATCGCGGTGGATGTACAGGACAGTCAGCCCGATTCGACATTAAACCATTACAGACAGTTTCAACGCTGGCGTAAACAACAGATTGCCCTGCGCCTGGGAGACATTGAGTTTATGGATTCAGCGGATAACGTTCTGATGTTCCTGCGTCGACACCCGGAGCAGCAAGTTCTGGCGTGTTTTAACTTCAACAATTCAGCGATTCGTGTGGAGCTTCCTGCTGCGGTTAAATCAATGACCGGGCATGGTGGTTATGAATTGACTGTAGAAAATGCCGGCGTGCAATTGCCACCATTCGGAATATTTTTTGGGACGCTTTGACTGAGTGCCTAAACCAAAAAGCCCCGCATCCGAATGGAAGCGGGGCTTTTTTGTGTCCCTAAAATCGGGCTACTGGCAATTACGCCTGAGGACCGGCAGCCTCAATTTCAGCGCTGACGTTAAACTTCTTGATGTTCTCGGCGAACAGTCCTGCGAGCTTGCCTGCCGCATCATCGTAAGCACTTTTGTCAGACCAGGCTTCACGCGGGTTCAGGTACTTGCTGTCGACACCGGGAACCTCGGTAGGAATCTGCAGGTTCATGGTTTCCAGAGTCTCGGTGGCAACACCTTCCAGTGAACCGTTCTGACAAGCCGCTACGACGGCACGGGTGACAGGGATCGGGAAGCGCGAACCTTCGCCGCCAGGACCACCGCTGCCGCCGGTCCAGCCAGTGTTAACCAGGTATACGTTAGCATCGAACTCTTCAACACGCTTCATCAACAGCTCAGCGTATTCACGGGCAGGACGCGGCATAAACGGAGCACCGAAACAGGTGGAGAAAGCCGGGTTGATACCTGCGGCCGCGCCCATCTCAGTCGAGCCAACGCGAGCGGTGTAACCGGACAGGAAGTGGTAAGCCGCGGCTTCTTTGGACAGGATGGATACCGGAGGAATAACACCGGATACATCACAAGTCAGGAAAATAACGTTCTTGGGCTCACCGGCGCGGTTTTCTTCCACTCGCAGCTCAACGTGCTCCAGCGGGTAAGAACAGCGGCCGTTTTCTGTCAGGCTGGTGTCGGAGTAATCGGGTACACGCTGGTCATTGTGAACAACGTTTTCCACGATGGCGCCAAAGCGGATCGCATCCCAGATAACAGGTTCGTTTTTCTGTGACAGATCGATGGTCTTGGCGTAGCAGCCACCTTCCATGTTAAAGACAGCGCCCTTGGCCCAACCGTGCTCGTCGTCACCGATCAGGTAACGCTCAGGGTCAGCGGACAGAGTGGTCTTGCCGGTACCGGACAGACCGAAGAACAAGCAGGTGTCGCCTTCTTTGCCGACGTTGGCGGAACAGTGCATAGGCAGCACGTCTTTCTCAGGCAGCAGGAAGTTCTGTACAGCGAACATGGCTTTCTTCATTTCGCCGGCGTACTTGATGCCTGCCAGCAGTACCTTGCGAGCTGCAAAATTGACAATAACGACAGCTTCTGAGTTGGTGCCATCGCGCTCGGGCTCGCAGACAAAGTTGGCGGCGTGGAGAATGTTCCATTCTTCCTTAGCCTTGGGGTTGTAGTTGGCAGTACGGATAAACATGTTACGGCCGAACAGATTGTGCCAGGCGGTTTCGGTGGTCACTTTAACCGGCAGGTAGTGATCGGCATCTTCCGCAACGTGCAGATGGGAAACGAAGGTGTCCACCTGGGCAACGTGCTCTTCCACACGGCTCCACAGAGTATCAAACTTGTCGGCGGCGAAAGGACGGTTTACAGAACCCCAATCGATGCTTTCTGAGGTGGAGGGCTCGTCCACGGTGAAGCGGTCAGCGGGGGAACGACCGGTGCGCTTGCCGGTTTCACAAACCAGGGCACCGCTGTGGGCAAGGTAACCCTCACCGCGTTGCAGCGCCTGTTCGACCAACTCGGCAGAGGTGAGGTCGGTGTATACGGTCGGAGCCGTGTCATCAATCTGTGTCATTCGTTTGTAGTCCTGTCAGCTTGTGGCCTGTTGGCCTTTCGCAGCGGCCCTCATCGAATTGATTTGGAGCTGAAAAAGGCAGTCTGTATATCGTTATATCCCCCCCGGATGCATTGCCCGAGGGTTGGTCTGAATTTTGGGGGCGCTATTATGTCAGAAAACCAAATGCGAATCGATCCCGTATTGCCGCTTTTTTAATCAGCCCTGGAAGCGGCGGTCTGGTCAGTGAATGGGAGATTCCCTGTCGCCGAAAATCTCCTCCAGATCGGTACTCCCAAAGGCATATACCTGGTTACAGAACTGGCAGTTAATAGAGATCATATCCTGCTCACTCAGCAGCGCCTCAACTTCCTTGCGCCCCAGGGATACCAGGGCATTGGCGGAGCGCTCGCGAGAGCAGCTGCACTCAAACCGGACACCGACGGGGTCAAACATTCGGACTTCTTCTTCATTAAAAAGGCGATAGAGCAGATCGGCGTGATCCAGTTGCAGCAACTCTTCATTCTTGACCGTATCGGCCAACTGAGTCGCGGTTTCCCAGTGGTCCTGGTTTTCTTCTGCGCTGGCGCTGATTTGACGAGGCAGGGCCTGTAACATCAGGCCGCTGGAGGCCTGGTCGTCCGATGCCAGCCAAAACCGGGTCGCCAGTTGTTCGGATTGAGCAAAATAGTGCTCCAGACAGCCACTGAGATGAGGGCTATCCATAGGCACGATACCCTGGTAGCGCTCTCCCTTGTCGGGATCAATGATAATGGCGAGCATACCGGTACCGAGCAGCTGCTGCAGATTGGCGGACTCCAAGCCGCTGAAATCAGCGCCTTCGGCGGTTTGTACCACTGCCCTGACGGCCTTATGGTGGCTGCATTCGGCCATGATCAATGACAGCGGACCATCGCCACGGGCCTGCAAGGTCAGAATGCCATCGAATTTGAGTGTACTGGACAGCAGGCTCACTGCCGCCACGAATTCACCCAGCAGTGCCTGCACCAATGGGGGTAAACCCGGGTTATTAGCCAACACCTGTCGGTAGGTATCTTTCAAGGTGACCACTTCCCCGCGGATGTCGGTGTGGTCAAACAGGAATCGGTGCATCAAATCGGAACTGGACATGACTTTGGCTCGGTGCTGTATAGGCGGAATCGCGGGCGGCGATTCTACCACGGCAGATTTCCCGACCGCCAGATCACAGCAAGGCAGCGACCCGGCGATCAACGGGAATTGGCGGCACCGGGACAATGCTGCTGTATCTGCTGGCGAAAGGCCTCGGCCCTGCGCTCGCGCTCCTTCTCGGAGACAACCTCCTCACTGCCATCAGCCCTCCGAAACACGACCCGCCCCTGCATGCCCTTCAAAGCTCGGCGGGCACGCTCACACTGATTTTCGTGTTTTTGCCGCTGGAGTTGTTGCTGTTGTTGCTGCTGTTGTTCGTGTGCCAATTCGGCATCGGTCTTCTTTCGAAACAGGCGCTCCATTTTGGTGCGCTCGCGATTGCTCTCATCCACATTCACCGGTTTGAGATCATCAGAGATGTCCTCTGCCTCAGCTTGGGAGGGTCTCTTGTCGCTGTAATGAACGCGCCCCTGGTCATCCACCCACCGGTAAACTTCGGCCTTTATTGCCGCGCCAGGAAGAAGTACCAGCAACACGGCTGTCGTGATCAGTAAACGAGTAGACATAATGGACACCTTGAAATTAGCGAAGCCCCTGGGGCTCGGATTCAGATGTCAATTGACAGCCGTTGGCCCTGGGAACGCGATAGCGTGCAAGGATTTGAGCCTCGGTTGCCACCGCTTCAGCATGGTTAATGACCATCTGGTAGCCCTGATCATCCAGCAGTGTCGTAAACTCATGCTGGTTTTCGAGCACCAGACGGCAAAATTGCTCAAAGTCGCGAATAGGCTCGCCATTCACACTGCTGAGAATCCAGTTCTTCCAGTCGTGGTAGCCCAGATTCACATCGGCGGCTAACACCTTCAAGGCTACCACCAACTCTTGCTTCTCGGTACTGGAGCGACTATTTCGTGCATGGAGAAAGGATACGGGCGCCTGGCGATGCCAATCCCGCCCCCAGCGTTTGATCAGGTTCATATTGAGCGGTACAAACACCACGCCACCGTAGATAAGGTATTGTGGAATCTGCTCGAATTGCTGTGGTCGCACCAGGCTGTAGTTGCGATGGCCGGGGGCCACTTGCAAGGTAACCTTCATTTCCTCGCCGGCACGCACCAGATAGATGTCGACGTTGTCACCCCGGTGGTATTGGTCTATGGCATATTTGAAATTTGTCCGCAGGTTCTTGCGAAATTCAATGCTGCTGTCATCGGCAATTTTGTAGCCGTCAATGGCAACGATAACGTCATTGGGAAGCAATTTGCCGTCTGCAGGAGATCCCTCAAAGACATGTGCCACCAGCATTCCACCTCTGCGATCGGCGACACCATAGGCCTGCCGCATGGCCGGGCTGTCAAGCTCCTGAGATCGAAAGCCCAAGTCCGGGAAACCATCATGCTGGCCATCCTCAGCGTCCTTGAGCACATGTTTTATCACGCTTGGTGGCACAAAGTAGCCAAGGTTTTCTGCCCTTCCGCTGGTGTTTGCCTGCATGACCACACCGGCAATGCGATTATCGACTATCACCGGCCCGCCGCTATTGCCTGGATTGATGGCCGCATCGATCTGCCCTGCCAACAGGTAGCCGCCTGCGTGGGCGTAAAACTGATGTTCCACCCGGGACAATATGCCCTTGGTGATACTTAGGGTGGTGCCGCCAAAAGGATATCCAAATACGGACACCTCCTGCAGGGGCTCCGGCAGATCACCTATTTTCAGGGGCCGCAGCCCCTTGAAAAAGGATGGGTCCTCCACCTCTAAAAGGGCCAGATCTGCCTCGTGGGAGACAAAGGCGACCCGAGCCAGATATTTACGCGGATCGCCGTGCTTCTGCGCCTGGATATAGGTGGCATCAGCCACCACATGCGCATTGGTGAGGATTCGATTGCCTCTGATCACCGAGCCTGAGCCACTGCTCTGCTTCGCATTGAGCAGACTCCAGGGGGTAAAGTAGTCGGGCGGCGTGGAGGTCGTATGGATTTTGACCACTGCGTCCTTCAATCGCTCGATCTTTTTCGCGGTATCAGCGGCCACAGCTCCTTTGGACAGTCCAGATATGATCAGGACCAACAGGGCGAACCGGGAAAGACTGATAGAGTACTTCTTGGATTCCATAGGTGTTCCTTTCTTACGTCCTTCTTGCATCCTTTAACAGACAGCAGCACTAATCACCGGTGGCAGTGTCCTGCTCTCGAAAGCGGTGAATCTGGCGCCGCTGCTTTTTAGTGGGTCGGCGCTCGGTTTGAATGCCTGTGCCCCGCAACGCCTTGCGTTGGTCTGCCTCGGCCTGACGCTTGGCAATGCTCTGCTCGGTTTCCTTGTAAAGCAATGCCGCTTCCGGGGCACCACGGCGCTGATCAGACAGTGCCACCACTTCCACGGTCTTTTCGTCCCAGCCCTGGCGGATCGTCAGGCTCACACCGGTTTCGATTTCCTTGCTGGGTTTGATCCGTTGCCCCTCACAATGCACTTTGCCGCCATCGATCGCCTGCTTGGCGAGGCTGCGAGTTTTAAAGAATCGGGCCGCCCATAACCATTTGTCGATGCGCACACGCTGAAGTTCCGAAGCGCTCATACGGGCATAACCTCGTCGAAGTGATGAATGGCCGGATAGGCTTCTATATTTCGGTGCTCACGCTGGCTGTCGGGCTGATGCAGGCACAACAGGTGCCGAATCCCAAACTCTCGGGCGGAATCCAGGATTCTTACCGTATCATCAATAAACAGTGTGCGCTGGGGATCGAAGGGCTCTCTCTGGCGCAGTTGCTGCCAGAAGGCCTGGGCTTCCTTGGGTTGCTGAAACTCGTGAGAGGAAATCACCATATGCAGCCAGCGATCTATCTCCGTCACCTCCAGCTTGAGCCCCAGACTTTGAGGGTGGGCATTGGTAATCAATACCAATCGCTTATCCTGCCGCTGTAACGCCTGCAGAAACTCCACCACAAAAGGGCGAATCTGGATTTTATGCTGGATTTCCTGCTTCAGCGATAGAACATCCATTCCCAGAAACTCGGACCAGTACTCAAGGCAATACCAGTTCAGGGTGCCTTCGTGAGCTTTGATATGGGCGCTGAGCTTCTCCAACGCCTCAGCCTCAGTGATGCCATAGTGCTCGGCATAGCGCCTTGGCAGGTGGGTGAGCCAGAAGTAGTTGTCAAAATGCAAATCCAACAAGGTGCCGTCCATATCCAGCAGAACGGTATCTATGTTTTTCCAGTCAATCATGGTGCTTTTCAGTCGCTGCAGTCAGCGGCCAGTATGCCTGAAAAATGTCGATCATGTCGCCGTAGCGGGAGGAGAAAAGCTCGATATAATGGCGCTTTTACCCGGAGTCTGATGTGCCTCTACCTCCTCTGAGAGCCGAATCCCTGCTAGACCAGGTTATTGAACTGTGCCGAAAAGCCGGAGAGGCCATTTTGGAGGTCTACCACCACAGCGAGGGCTTTGATGTTGATACTAAATCCGATGATTCGCCGGTGACCGCAGCAGACCTGGCTGCTCACTCGATACTGGAACCGGGGCTACAGTCACTCTTGCCCAATGTTCCCGTGCTTTCCGAAGAAGGCACCATTCCCGACTACGAGGTGCGCCGACAGTGGCCACAATACTGGCTGATAGACCCACTGGACGGTACCAAAGAGTTTGTCAATCGCAACGGCGAATTCACCGTTAATGTTGCCTTTGTGCATGAGGGACGGCCTATTCTGGGTGTTGTCCATGTCCCGGTAACAGATGTGACTTATGGCGGCTATACAGACTCGACCGGCAAGGGGGTGGCATTCAAATGCGAACAGGGCCAGCGCCATGCTCTCCAAAGCCGCTCTGTTGAAGGTCTGGGCACCAGGGAGCGGCCGGTCATGGTTGTCGCCAGCCGCAATCACGGAGCGGCCGAGGTAGTGGCACTGTTGAACAGAGTCGGCGAACAATTGGGGGAAGTAAATACCCGCAGCCTGGGCAGCTCTCTCAAGCTGTGCCTGATCGCCGAAGGTGCGGCAGACCTCTATCCGCGACTGGCGCCCACCTGTGAGTGGGATACCGCCGCTGCTCAGGCCATCGTTGAAGCTGCCGGCGGAGCGGTGCTGAATGATCATTTTGAACCGCTGCAGTGCAACCAGGGCGAGAGTTTGCTGAATCCTCACTTCTTCGTGGTGGGAGACCCTCAGTTTGATTGGGCGGGGATTTTAGAGAGCTGATTAACCAGCTGAGGGCTCTAATTAACCAGCTGAGGGCTCTAAGTTAACCAGCTGAGGGCTCCTACCTGTAAAACACTCTGACGTTCTTGAGTAAAAACCGGGGAAATGCGGCCAAAAACCACCTGTAATGGGTGTTGGGCGCGACTTTCCTGCAACCGCTGTCTATGCTGAATGAAGGGCATCACGATGGTCGAGGTGCCCGGCAGCTCTGGGGAAAGCGTTATGAGTCACTCTGCAGCCACCTCTTTGGTCAATGTTGACGACCACAATTCCAGTGTTATGCGCGAACAGTTAATTCGAGAAATCACCGGCCTGGAGCGCAGGCTTGAACAATTGAAAATCAGCGATGGTCTGGTGGATTTTTCCCTGGAACAGACCTACAAGGAAATGATCCACTCCCGCCGGGAAATGCTCACCTCCCTGCCCATGGCCGGAGTCCGCTAAACAGCCCACTACCTGTACCGGGCCTTTGTCTTCAAGCGCCTGCCCTCGATGAGGGCAAGACGTGTTTATTGTGCCGAATAGATAACAGAGGCGACAAAAACGTTAACTGGTTCACGGAAAATTTGCCGCAGATCGATACTATACATGCTGTGAATTTGCTTCTCACACCGAACTAGTCAAACAAAGCTTCTCGCCCACAACAAAAAACCAATGGATTGACGCAGAGCACTGCGGAGGCGTGACCCATGATAGCTGGCAACCCTTCTCAAGCAGTAGAGCCTATACGCAAGGACGCGTTTACCACTCATTACCATAATCTTCGTGTCTCCCAGTCAGCCAGCGCCGACGAAATTCGCCGCGCCTACAAACAGCTGTGCCAGAAACATCACCCAGATAAGGCGCCCGGAGATGAGCGCCAGGTCAGACGCTTCCAATGTATCCACCGGGCCTATAGCGTTCTGTCTGACGAACACCAGCGCCGCTTGCATGACCAGTGGATTGAACGTCGACGTCGCCGTTGCGCGCCAACGCGTGCAAGTATCCCCTCCAGGGCACTCCCAGGCGACAGAGTCGCCGGTCTTCCCAACCCTACGCGCAAAGCGAACCTGCAACCCTACCGCGAAGTACTCACCACTCTGGAGGCCCATCGCCGCAGGCTTAGCGAAACCGCCCGGCAGCGAGCCCTGCGAGATGTGGAGGTTGCCGAGGCTCTCTCCAGGCAGCAACAAGCGCTGGAGAATCAAACGCTGGTGCGGGACCAATCGTTGCACCAGCCGTTGACTGACAACTCCAATCGGCGCCTGGTCATGATTGTCGCTGGACTGTCATTTGCCGTGCTGGCCCTTTGGCCGGTGACGGGAACACAGGACAATATCGACCATTATTCCCCTTCTCCCTCCGTGGTTACCCCGGCGGTCAGCAAACCTGTAATCGAGAAACCCATCGAACCCCTTGAGCACTCCGATGCCTGGGTTGCGGAAAATATCTTTTAGCCACGCATATTCGATCCCAATCCCAGCCTTGATCATTGAGTAATTTGGTCATTTTGATGGTCTATATTGGCGCTTCGTTACTCAAACTGGTGTTTGCCCGCAAGGACGATTATGCTTCAGACAACATTGCTGAAGGACCCAACCATGCCCGCCCCCGGCCCTGCAACCCGCCTCTGCCGATCATTATGGCTGCTGGTCCTGTGTTTACCGTTGGGTCTATCGCTGGGCCTTTATGCTTCCAAGGCCGCTGCCCTGACCATTATGGTGCTGGACAACCAGGGCGAACCGTTTGAGGGTGCCGTGGTTGAACTCCAGCACCCGAGCCTGACCCCCGCGGCCAATCCAGCCCAGGCCTCTATGGATCAGGTGAATAAACAGTTCAAACCACATGTGCTGGCCGTTCAGCAGGGCACTCCCGTAGTGTTTCCCAATTCCGATTCAATCAAACACCACGTCTATTCCTTTTCTGCCGCAAAACGTTTTCAGCTCAAGCTCTACAAGGAGCAACAACCCGATCCACTGATCTTCGACAAACCGGGTATCGTCGCTCTGGGGTGCAATGTTCACGACTGGATGGTGGGGTATATTTACGTTTCGCGTTCCCCCCAGTTCAGTCGCACCGATGAGAAAGGTCAGGCACACTTCGAAGTCCCAGACGGCAGTTATCAACTACAGGTGTGGCATCCACGTTTTCAGACGGACGATGTCAGTCGCCAGAAGCAAGTGGAAGGCAGCACAGGCGGCGTACAGGTCTACCAACTGCAGCACCCTTTGCATCCGAAGCTGAACAACGAGGCCGACGAGTTTGATGTTTACTGAACAGACCTCGCTGCAAAACAAAATTCTGGCAATCGTGGTGCTGATTCTGGTGCTCATCACCGCGCTGGTTTCGGTAACAACACTGTGGTCTGCCTACCAGCATTCCAGATCGCAATTGCAACAGAATTTCAACACCTCGCGGCAGGTGTTTCTCTACAAACTCAAGAACGATGGCAACACCCTCAGCGGCGCCCTGCAAAATGCCGCCAAAGACTTTAACACCAAGCAACTGATTGCCAGTGGACGTGAAGACCCGGAATCTTTGCAGGCTGTGATGGTCAGCCAGCAGGGTCGTGCCGGTGCCGACTTTACCCAGGTTTTCGACCAGCAAGAAGAGCCCTTGCTATCCAACGGAGGCCCCACAGGTTTGAGTCCTGCTGGCTTTGTTGAGGATGAAATCCACCTGCGTGGTGCCGATGGCCAGGTTTACCTGGTGGGCGCCAGCGGCGTTAAATTTTTGGAACAGCAGCCCAGCGTCGATGCCTGGCTGCTGATGGGCATCAACCTGCGGCGAATGATCGACGAACAGGTCCAAAAGCTGACGGGATTTGACGTTCATGTGTACGATGGAGATCGCTACGTGGTCGGCACCTCACCGATCAGCGCCAGCGATATCAACCACACTCTGAGCAGCCTTCCATTGGATACCAACAGCGAAGTGGATATCGGTGATCAAGCCCATATCGCTTTCCGCTTCCAGTCCAACCCCGAACACGGTGACGATATTTCATTTGTGTTCACGATCAAATCAAGCAGCGCCTTTCTGAATTTCACGCAACTCAGTGCACAAGTGGTATTGGAGCTGGCGCTGGCCATTGTGGCTGCGTTCTTTCTGTCTTTGTATCTATCGCGCAGTGTCACGCGACCGCTGCGAACCCTGGCCGACGTCGCCAAACGTATTGCAGGCGGCGATTACCACAGCCCAATCCCGTCGTTTAAGACCACGGAGGTACGGCACCTTTCCCAGGCCTTCGAAGGCATGCAGGCGGGTATTAACGCCCGTGAACAGGAAATCAACCAGCTCGCTTACTATGACTCCTTAACTGACTTGCCCAACCGCAACAGTTTTATTCGTACACTGCAGGACAAAATCGCCAGTGAGCCCGGGAAACCTTTCGCAGTAATGATGCTGGATCTGGACCGTTTTAAGGAAATCAACGATACCATTGGCCACAATTTCGGCGACCAATTGTTGAAACTCATCGCCTGTCGCCTCGAATCCCTGAGTCTTGCCGATGCTTTCTACGCCCACGTGGGCGGTGACGAATTCGCCATACTACTGCGCGATATCGACGGCTATGACGTCACTGCCGTAGTCAATCAATACACCAACCTGTTTGATCTGCCGTTCGACGTGGAAGGTGTTCATCTGGACGTCGATGCGAGTTTCGGATTGGCGCTTTATCCACAACACTCAGACAGTGCCTATGGCATGATGCAGTGCGCGGACATCGCTCTCTACAAGTGTAAAGAAAGTCATCACTCCAGCCTGACTTATCAGAGCGATTTCAACACGCTCTCCATCAAGCGGCTGAATTTGATGTCTGAGCTGCGTCTTGCCATCGAAAAAGATCAGCTGCAATTGTTTTACCAACCAAAATTGTGTTTACACACTCAGCACATCGTCAGTGTTGAATCACTGGTACGCTGGGTCCATCCCGAGCACGGCTTTATTAATCCTGACGACTTTATTCCACTGGCCGAACAAAGTGGCACCATTCGCGAGCTGACCCACTGGGCTATCAGCACCGCATTAAGACAACATTGCGAATGGCGTAAACAGGGTATTCGCCTGCGTTTCGCGGTGAATATTTCCGCACTGGATCTGGTGGATCTGTCGCTGCCCGCCTACGTCTCACAGCAACTCAGTGAGCATCGCGTGGATGCTCAATACCTGACGTTGGAGGTGACAGAAAGCGCCGTTATGAATGAGCCGGATGCGGCCATACGCGCGCTGGACATGCTTCGGCGCATGGGCATCAAACTGTCCATCGATGACTTTGGTACCGGTTATTCGTCTATGGCTTATCTAAAGCAAATGCCGGTGTCTGAACTCAAGGTGGACAAAGCCTTTGTTATGGATATGGCCAACAACAGTGACGATGCCAAGATCGTCAAGTCAACGGTCGACCTGGCACACAATCTGGGATTGTCCGTGGTTGCGGAAGGAGTTGAAGACGAACTGGCACTGGATATACTGCGTCAGTATCGAGTGGAGTTTGCTCAAGGCTATTTTATCGCCAAACCGATGAAACCCGCTGATTTTCAACAATGGATCGAACAGACCACCTACTGGAACCACGCTGATGAGGAATGCTCCTAAGGCCCAGCCCCTATT
Organism: Pseudomaricurvus alkylphenolicus; assembly: GCF_011683955.1. GTDB lineage: Bacteria > Pseudomonadota > Gammaproteobacteria > Pseudomonadales > Cellvibrionaceae > Pseudomaricurvus > Pseudomaricurvus alkylphenolicus. The sequence continues at coordinate 676,831 of NZ_JAAQPI010000002.1, read as the reverse complement.
GTTCGCAGCCTGGTTGTGTTGCCTGTCGTCGATGGCTGTCGCGAAACTGCCGGAGGGTTTGGAGCTTAGCGGTTTCGCTCAACTTTCCTGGTCCAGCCACAGTAACGACACCCCCTGGCTGGGTAGTTGGTTGCGAGAAGGCACCGGCGTCACACGTTTTGACGAAGACGAAAACGGCTTGCAGTTCAACCAGGCGTTACTGGAAGCCAGTTACGATGTCAGTGATCACTGGAGTGCTCACCTGAGCCTGCTGGGTTACGACGATGGCGACCAGAGCCTTGGCGTTACCGAGGCCCATCTGGATTGGTCTCCTCTTGGTGACGGCTGGAAGCAACGCCTGCGTATCGGATTATTCTACCCGGTGATGTCGCTGGAAAATGTTGGCCCGGGCTGGCACAGCCCCTACACCTATACGTTTTCTGCGATCAACAGCTGGTTAGGCGAAGAATTAAGGGTAGCCGGTGCCGAATATCAATGGACCCGCCCGGGACGACGCTACAATTCTCCCCATACCTACACACTGGTGGGCTCCGTGTTCGCTCACAATGACGGCAATGGCACATTGTTGGCCTGGCGCGGCTGGGCGCTGCATGATCGCCAGACGCTGGCCGGTGAACGGGTGGCCTTTGCAAACTATTTGTCTTTCCGCGGCATGCTTGAGCGGCAGCCAAATTGGGTGGAGCCCCTTAAGGAAACTGACGATCGACCGGGTTATTACCTGGGCGGCCACTGGCGCTATCAGGGGCAAAGTGATGTGCGTCTCTATTACTATGATAATCGAGGTGACGGCGGCACCCTGGAGCCATCAGGTCAATATGCCTGGAACACCCGCTTCACCTCCCTGGCCTGGCAATACCGCTTTAATCGCCAGACCCGGCTCCTGGCCCAGTGGATGCAAGGAGCCACCGAGATGGGCAATCCGACGGTGGAGCTGGACTTCAGCTCCTGGTACCTGATGCTGAGCCACCGCTATCAAAAGCACCGCCTTAGCCTGCGTTACGATTGGTTCGACACCACCGAAACGGACCACTACCCCATGGATCCCAACGACAGCCAGGGCGACGCCTGGACGCTCACCTGGCGCTACCCGATCAATAAACACCTGCAGGTGGGCGCTGAATATCTGGAGGTCACCAGCGACAATGAAAATCGTAGGTTGTGGTATTGGCCCACCGAGGAGACTCAACGCCAACTGCAGCTGGTGCTAAGAGTTGGATTCTGATTTCTGAGAGTCCCCCCCTTCTGGCGCCTGTCACCCTTTTACGCATAAAATAGCCGCTCGGAGAGCTAATCCCCAGAGTCATCAGGATAATAATGAAGAATGTGGATCGAGACGTGGGCCACGTCTACGAACAATACCACAGCCAGATAAAACGCTTCCTGCAATCCAATCTGCGTTCCAATGAGGACGCGGAGGATCTGACGCAGGAGACTTTTTTGCGTTTTCAGAAACACCGTGACTCTGTGGACATGGCGCAATCAAAGAACTTTCTGTTCACGATTGCCCGCAACCTGATGATCGATCGTATTCGACACCGCAAGGTCAGCGAGGTAGATCCCGAAGCCGAAGTCGATGACATGATGGATCCGGTTTCGTCCGTGGAACGACAGGTGAGTGGACAGCAGGAGTATGATGCACTTTGCGCAGCAATAGAAAATTTGCCTCCAAAATGTCGGCGAGTATTTATTCTGCGAAAGTTTTATCACTTTTCCCACAAGGAGATTGCGGAAAAACTGGACTTATCCGTAAGTACTATAGAGAAACACCTGGTGGCCGGACTGGCCCGCTGCCAGGCCCATATGAAGAAGCACCGGCAGTCCGGCGAGCATGAGCAATAGATACATCAGGTAACCAGAGACCCACGATGGTGGACGCAGTGGAAGACACGGACAACATCCAGGACCAGGCTAGGCACTGGGTGATCAGATTGGATGGCGGCGAATTCAGCGCTGAGGACCAGACTCGCCTGGACAAATGGTTGCAAGACAGTGAGCAGCACCGCCAGGCCTTTGAAGAGGCACAAGCAGCCTGGGGCCTGATCGATGACTTCGCCGCATTGCCCGAGGCCCGTTCCAACCAGCTGCAAACGATGATTGACGCCGAGGGGATAGACGCGTTTGACCTCTATAGCATCCAGGCGCCGCCAGGCGTCGAATTCCTGAGCGATGAGCTAACGGCTCAGGTTTCTGCTTCCAATTTTGATGCACAGGAACAACCGGGCACTCTGGAGCAGCCGGCTATTCAAGCCGTCGCCCGACCGGCTGCAGGCATTGCCGACATCTCCGGTCCACGCAGCCACGCGTGGCGTCAAATGGCAACAGCAGCCGTTGTTGTACTGATGATCAGCTTCGGCTTCTATCAATTTGCGCCTCTGCCTGAGGGGCACTATCGCACGGATCGGGGCCAACAACTGACCCATGTACTGGAAGATGGCTCCACAATCACACTTAACACCGACAGTTATCTGGTGGTGGACTTCAGCGAAGATCAACGTCGGTTGGAATTGCGTTCCGGTGAGGCCTTCTTTGAGGTCGCCCACGACAGCAACCGACCCTTTGTCGTGGAAGCGGAAGGTGGTGCTGTGACCGCCGTCGGTACGGCATTCTGTGTCTATGATCGGGGTGATGACGTACAGGTGACGGTTACCGAGGGCATAGTCGAGGTCAGCGCGAGCGATTCCGGATTGACATCCTCAGAACAGCAACGTCTGTCGCTGAACCAGTCGCTGGTGTACCGCAGCGAATCTGAAGGCATCCATCTGGGACGGGTTACCGAACGCCCACCCCAAGAGGTCAGCCAGCGTCTGGCCTGGCGCCAACAAAAACTCTATTTTGACAACACCTCTTTGCAGTCATTCGTAGAACAGCTAAACCGCTATGGCGACGGCCGTATTGTCATTATGGATCCGGCTCTACAAGACCTTAGAATCGGCGGCGTATTTCCCACTGGCGATACAAAAACCGCACTTGCGGCTCTGGAAACCTCTTTTGATGTAGACGCGGTGGGCGTTACGCCTTACCTTACACTGCTCTACAAGAAAGAACCTGAGCACCAGTGAGCCCCACTCCGAACCCGGATTTTCTTAGAACACTTTTATTGACTCTTGCCCTCGGCAGTCTCACCGCGGGGCCGGTGCCAGTCTGGTCGGCGTCTGCCCAGCCCGGCCCGAACGCGAGCAGGCAGGCGCTTGTTCGCTTCGATATTCCCAGCCAACCACTCTCAAGCGCACTGCCACTGTTTATCCAACAATCCGGAGTGGACGCACTGATTTACGCCCACAGGGATCTCGGTGGTGCCATCAGCCAGGAGCTCATTGGAGAATTCCCCCTGTTGGATGCGTTGCAACATCTGCTGAGCGCCACTCGTCTCCAGGTTGAGGTATTGGGTGAGGGAGCCCTTGTCATTCGCCCAGGCAGTGGCAGGACCGCGCCACGCCCGCAGCGCGGTTCAGCTCCATTGCCGGCTGAACCGGCGGCAGAGGTCAGCCGCAGCAATCTGATAGAAGAGATCGTAACTATCGGAACCCGTGTCAGGGGCCATACTTCCTCCCAGGCTTCGGTGCCGGTTGATATCGTTGCCGGTGACATGCTGCAGCAGATTGGCACCTTCGGCCTGGGTGAGCGATTGCAGAGCCTGGCCCCCTCGTTCAACTTTTCTCGCACCACGGTCAGTGACGGCACCGACTTTGTGCGACCGGCGACGCTGCGCGGCTTAAGCCCGGACCAAATGCTGGTGCTGGTCAATGGCAAGCGTCGACACTCTCAGGCCCAGATTAACATTCAGCAGTCCGTTGGCCGCGGCTCTTCGGGTACCGATATCAACGCCATCCCACTGGTGGCCATTGAACGCGTAGAGGTGCTGCGTGATGGTGCCGCCGCCCAGTACGGCTCCGATGCCATTGCCGGGGTGATTAACATTGTTCTGAAGAATCGCTCCGAAGGCACCGAGCTTCAAGCCAGCTACGGCCAGAGCAAGGCCGGCGATGGCAATACCGCCGATCTCAATGTAAATACCGGTTGGACAATCGGCGAAGGGGGTTACTTTAACCTGAGCCTGCAATCGCTGCGCCGTCAACAGAGTAATCGAGCCGGTCTCGACCAACGCTTTGAACCTCCCCAGGTGAGTATGCGCATCGGTGAGGCAGAAAACGATTTTCAGGCGCTGTTTTTTAATGGCGCCCTGGATGTATCAGCGGGACAAGCCTATTGGTTTGGCGGTCTGTCACAGCGCGAAGGCCAATCGGCCGGTTTTTATCGCGCGGCTGGCGCCAGCCCCGAACAACCTCCCGTAAGCTCACGTTATGTTCCCGTATTATTCCCTCAGGGTTTCTTGCCGCTGCAGCAGGTTGAGGTCGATGACGAAAGCCTGACTCTGGGTTGGATCATGGAATTCTCCGAGCAATGGCAAATGGATGCCAGCCTGAGCTATGGCCGCAATCGCTTCACCCAGGGCACTCAGCGCTCCGTCAATGTCTCCCTGGGGGTCGACAGCCCAACATCAGCGGATAACGGTTATCTTGAATTCCAGCAATTGAGTGCCAACTGGGACCTGCGTGGCCAACTCAAAGGCTACTTGGCAACTCCCCTCTACCTGGCAGCGGGCGTTGAATACCGGGAGGAACAATACCGGGTGCGCAAGGGTGAATTTGCTTCCTATGCCTATGGGCCGGACGACAATTTCGACGTGTTTATCCCAAGCCCACTGGATCCCTGCCCCAATTGGCCCGATCCGGATGCCTGCCCGGACGGCAGTGAGCGCAACCCAGCCCAGGCTGGCATGCAGGCGTTCCCTGGATTTCGCTCCAATGTCAACGCCGATCGCGACAGCCTGGCGTTTTACCTGGATGCCGAAACTGATGTTACTGACAGGTTGCGACTGGGCGGCGCGCTTCGATTGGAGCGCTACGAAGACGTTGGGGCCAATGGCACGGGTAAATTGTCGTTTCGCTTTCAGGGCAATGATCGACTGGCGCTGCGGGGCGCCATTTCCAGTGGTTTTCGGGCACCCGGGCTCAATCAACGCGCCTTCACCAACGTGCTCACCAACATTGGCCCAGACCTGCTGACCGATACCCTGCACTCCGCTGAAGGCAGTGCCGCAAACACCGCACTGGGCGTACAACCACTGCAGGAAGAACGCTCCACCCATCTGAGCATGGGGCTGGTATGGACGCCCAAGAGTGCACTGAATGTCACCCTCGACTGGTACTATATCGACATTGAAGACCGCATTGTGATGACCGACGTCATCGCCGCAGACAGCGTCAGTTGCATCCTCGGCTCCCAGTGCGCGCTTGATCAGGTTTTGCAGGCCCTTAACCGGAATGTGGGTGCCGTGCAGTTTTTTACCAATGCTATAGATACCCAAACCCAAGGTGCCGATCTGGTCATCAGCGGCGATTGGGATCTGGGCATTCACGGGCTGTTACACCTGAACGCAACGGCTCACTACAATAAAACAGAAGTTAAGAATATATCCCCTCCGGCAGGTATTGAGGCCAAAGTTTTGTTTTCAGACGCCCAGGTGGACTTGATTGAAACCGGGCAACCGCGCCAGCGCTTGTCTCTGGTCGCCGATTGGGCCCTGGACCAATGGCAGGTCCGGCTTATGCTCAACCGTTACGGCAAAGTAAAGACCTCTTACTTTACAGAGCCTTCTCTCGGAGTCGATGTACCGGGCGCCGAAGACGAAGTCCATAAAAGTGGGGCCGCCTGGCTCACGGATGTCGATATCAGTTATCAGATTACCCCTTCCATCCGGGTTGCCATCGGCGCCAACAACCTTTTTGATGTGCAACCGGATAAATTGGCCTCCGACAGCGTGCCTTCGTTTATTACTGGCGGCAGTTTTGTCTATCCCTGGGAATCGACACCTTTTGGCATTCAGGGGGCTTTTTACTACACCCGTTTACAAGGGCAGTTCTGACCACCATCCGCTGTTTTTTGCTGTGAAATATCCATGTTTCCCCAAAAAGTTGAATTAGCAACTTTATCTTCAAATCTCTTCATTTCCGGCGAAAAGCTTTCAATTTCACTTCAAAAACCCTGAGTCCTCGCAATTTTGTTGCTCATGTCAATCTCCAGAAACGAATTTTGGTGCCATGGAAACCGCATCGTGACCGCTCGTCCATAGAGGATTTTTTCCGCTTCTTCGTAGTTACCGGAACAGGCCATCGAAAGGGGAGAGATCTCCCTGGCCAAATAAAAGTGATAACACCGATGTACACTGTGAGGAGACACTATGAGTCTGACCCCATCTTTTGCCACCCCTTCTTTTGCTAAAAGCCCACTGGCCCGAGCTATCATGCTGTCCGTGCTGGCAACCGGATTGACCGCAAACACGAGCCTGGTGGCCGGCGAGACCGAAATGGTACCGGGCCTCGAAATCGAAGAAGTGATTACCGTGGGTACCCGCGTACCGGGGCGTACCGCCACGGAAACCCCAGTCCCCGTAGACGTGATTAACAGCGACGCCATCGGTCGTACCGGAGCCACAGAAACCGGCGCACTGCTGCAGAAGCTGGCACCTTCCTTCAACTTCTCGCGCACTACGGTGAGTGACGGTACCGATATTGTTCGACCGGCAACGCTGCGTGGCCTCGGCCCCGATCAGGTGCTGGTGCTCGTCAACGGCAAACGCCGTCACTCCCAGGCACAAATCAATATTCAGCAGACTGTCGGCAGAGGCTCCTCCGGAACCGACATCAACTCCATCCCCACCAGCGCCATCGAGCGCATCGAAGTTCTGCGTGACGGCGCCGCCGCACAATACGGCTCCGATGCCATCGCCGGTGTTATCAACATTATTCTCAAGTCCCAGACTGAAACCACCGATGTCGGCGCCTACGTTGGCCAAACCAGCGAGAATGATGGCGACACGCTCACGCTGAATGCCAATACCGGTTTTGATATTGGCGATGGTGGCTACATCAACGTCACCGCTGAGGTTCGCGACCGCGATGCCACCAACCGCGCCCACGGTGATAACCGCTTCGAAGACGAACGTGTCAGCATGCGCATTGGCGATGCCGACTCTGAAAACGAGTATCTGTTCGTCAACGCCATGTTGCCCCTCGGCGAGGGCGAGCTCTATGCCTTTGGCGGTGTATCCCGCCGCGAAGGTGTCTCTGGCGGGTTCTATCGTTTCGCGGATTCTTCCCGCAATGTCAACGCGCTGTTCCCGAATGGGTTTCTGCCGTTGCAAACCACTCGGGTGGAAGACGACTCCTTCAGCTTTGGTTACCGCACCCAGTTGATCGGCGATTGGAACATGGACGCCAGCTTCACCTACGGCCGTAACGAATTTGAAAACGGCACCCAGCAGTCCGTCAATGTATCCCTGGGCGCCGACAGTCCCACCTCTGCCGATAACGGTGCGATCATCTTCGAACAAAAGACATTCAACCTGGACATAACCGGTGAGCTGTCGGTGGGCCTTCCGGACACTCTGTACGTCGCCGGTGGCGTTGAATACCGCGATGAGAGCTATGAAATCAACGAAGGTGATTTCCACTCATACGCCTATGGACCCAACGATGATTTCAGTGTGCCCATCTACGCGCCGGATGCTCCCACGGAACTGGCGCCCGCCGGCATGCAGGCCTACCCCGGTTTCCGTCCGGAAGTCACCACCAGTGAATCCCGAGACAACTACGCCCTGTATCTCGATGCGGAAACCAGCCTCACCGACGCCCTGTTGGTGGGCGCCGCCGTCCGCTATGAGGACTATAGCGATGTGGGCCCGAATACGACGGGCAAGCTGTCGTTCCGCTGGGATGTATTGGATGACTTCGCTCTGCGTGGTGCCATCTCTACCGGCTTCCGTGCGCCGGGCCTGAACCAGCGTGCCTTCACCTCTCTGTTCACCAACCTCGGTCCCAATGGACTGGCTCAAACCCTGCACGCACCTGAAGGTAGTGACGTCGCCCTGGCGCTGGGTGTGGATGAGCTCAAGGAGGAAACCTCCTTTAACACCAGTCTGGGATTTGTCTGGAACTGGGAAGAGCTCACGCTGACCGTCGATGCCTACTACGCAGAGATTGATGACCGCATTGTCTTGTCCGGCAATATCGTTCCCGAAGGCGGAGATTGTTCCGTGATTGGCAGCTGCCCGATTCGCGAAGCACTGGATCCACTGGGTTACGCCCAGACCCAGTTCTTTACCAACGCCATCGACACCAAAACCACCGGTGTTGATCTGGTGGCTGACTATGGTCTCGAATTGGACAGCTGGGGCAGCCTTGTCATTACCGGCGTGGTTCATTACAACCGCACCACGGTCGAAAATATCAACGCTCCGGATGGTATCGCCGAGCATATGATCTTTGACGAAGCCCAAGTGGACCTCACCGAAACCGGCCAGCCACGCCAGCGCTTCAGCCTCTCGTTTGCCTGGAACAAGGAAAACTGGGATGCCAATCTGCGCTTCAACCGCTACGGCAAGATCAAGACCTCCTACTTTACCGAGAGCCTGACCGGTGATGTGCCCATCGATGTGGATGGTGATGGTAGTGACGATTTCGTCGACACCGCGCGCAATGTCGGTGGTGTTTGGATCGCCGATTTGGATGTGAGCTACAACTTCGACAATGGCCTGCGTGTCACCGTCGGTGCTGACAACCTGTTCGACGAATACCCGGACAAGCTCAAGGTTGCAGCTGATGGTACACCGCTGACCGTTCCCGGCCTGATTACCGGTGGCAGCTTCTCCTACCCCTGGGAAGCCAGCCCCTTCGGCATCAATGGTCGCTTTGTTTACGGGCGCGTCAATTACTCATTCTAAATAGTCCGTCGCTATTGGCAGTCGCCAATCTGCATAGGCCAGGGCGGGGTTCTCCCGCCCTTTTTTCCTACATTTGTCCTCCGTTGCCCCTGCAGCCGCCCCCCTTGGCGACATAACCCTGCACTGTCTACACTAGTGAAGAGAGTGTATCGGCAAATCAATTATCGGACTGAACGGAATCGTGAAACTTCCATTGAGCTATAGGAGACGGTTGGGTTTGCTGTTTCTGTGTGCAGGCACAACTTCCTTCGCCGAGTCCAGGGTAGAACCGGACGAACTCTTTGCACTTTCACTCAAGGAGCTGACAGAGGTGGAAATCTCCACCGGAAGCCTGTACGGCAGTACCCTCAAAGACGCTCCTTCAGCGATTACTGTCATCCACCGTGAAGACATAGAACTGTCAGGTGCGCGAAATCTGGCTACGTTAATGGAACAACACGTTCCTGGCCTGTTGATCATGAACCACTCCGAGGGCAACAAGATCGGTCTCAGAGGCCATATCGCCGCCGAAAACTACAAACTTTTGTTACTGGTAAATGGTAAGAACCTCACCAATATGGTGTATGAAGGGGTCATTACCGAAATCGATCAATGGGAATTGGGTGATATCGAACGGGTCGAAGTGGTGAGCGGACCAGGCTCAGTGACCTATGGAACCGGTGCCATCGCGGGAGTCATCAATATCATCACAAAAAGTGCGAAGAACACAGTTCCCGCACTATCGGTCGGCGTTAGCTATAACGATACCTACAACAGCAAAGGCGTCAATCTTCAATACTCTCGGGCCTCTGACGACTGGGGGCTCTATTCGTATCTTTCTTACCGCGAAACCGAGGGCTTTGGCTCCCCTGATTACTTTAAACTCAATCCTGGCGAACCCAGCGACAATCGCCATATTGGCAAGGGGCCTGACGCCAGCGCCCCGCCACAGGATTATCTGGCCGACAGCCGCGGCCGTCCTCAGATCAAAGCGCATGTCGGCATTAACAAAGGCGACAGTTTCTCCGCCTGGTTGCGCTACACACAATCGGGACAAACCCGGTTCTTTACCGAGAAACAATGGAAGTTTGATGAGGAAGGCAACCCGGTAAAGACCGATAATGCGAACCGCTCGCAAACTCGCAGCCTGGCGCTGTCGATGGACTATCGCCATGAGCTGTCCAATAACAGTGTGTTGAATACCTCCCTGACGCTGGATTCACAGGAATATATCCGTTACCGCTACCTCAACCAGGGCGGAGCCAACAATATCAAAGACTATGCCTTCGCCCAGGACAGGATAACCGCCTCGGCATTGTATGATTTTCAACCGAACGAAAAGCTGAACGTGATCGCCGGCTATGAATACACTCATATTGACGTCGGCGCTCCCTGGGGCAAGAGCAGGGACCACCTCTGGATCAGGGAAGGTACGCACATCATCAGCAGCTGGGACAACAGCGTCTACACCCGCAATCCGGATCTCCTGGGACGTCCAAATCCCGATGATTTTCTGGAAGTCGGCCATGGGCTGAGTGTCGAGACGCACAGTCATTTGCTGGAGTCGCAATACGTTCTGTCAGATAGGCATAAGCTCTTCTACGCACATCGATTGGACTTCCCCAGCATTGCCGAAAGGATGTTCTCGCCAAGACTGTCCCTGGTGACGACATTGAACACCAATAGCACGCTGGTCACCTCAATTCAGCGCGCGCAGCGCATGATGCCATTGCGAGCTCAGTATCTGAACAATATTTCCGAAAACAGTTCGAAACTTGAAACCATCGACAGCCTGGAGCTTTCCTATACCGGCACTCTCACGGAGTCGACGTCGGTGAATCTTCGGGCTTATTACAATGACATCAAGGCGGTGGGATTTACCGGCAGTGAACTGGAGTTTTTAACAGACTATGAGCTATTTGGGTTTGAATTCAGTGCCACCTACCAGCGTGATAACCTGAAAGTCAGCCTGAGCCACGTGTTTTTGGAGCCCTTGGATGTCAACATGAACGACGATTTGAAAACGGGGAGCTCCAGAAACAATATCTCCTTCTCCGACTACTACTATTTTACTCGCAGGGGGATTCCCATCTTATTGGAGAGCTATGGTGACGGCCTGAACAATTGGCCGAAAAATATTACCAAGCTTATAGTCACCCGATCTTTCCTGAATCACCGTTTAAAAGCTCAGTTCAACGCCCAGATCTATTGGGATTTCGAGGGCTCATTCGATGAAATGAGGATGTACCAGACAGCCTATGACAGCTTCGACCGAAATACCTTGTCTGCCGCAGAGCAGTTGCAATTTGATCAACAATTTGAGGACTTCAAACAGGAAAGGTTGCTATTGGAAAATCAGGATGCCTTTGAGCTTGACTACAATTTGAGCGCGTCTCTGGTTTATCGCTGGTCAAACGCGAGCTCGCGAGACGTGCAGATCAAGGTCTTCGTGGAGAATCTCTTGCGCTCCAGCTACCGCTACAACGTCAGTACCGGCTCCAATCAAACAGCTCCTGAACGTCTGGAGTTTCTGGACAAGCCACGGGTGTTCGGTGCTTCTGTTCAAATGAGTTTCTAGACGATCTCTGGCCGCAAGCCTGAAATTCAGCGGGAGGGGTAATTAACGCCGGGGAGCACCATACCGGGAACGAAAAAAGGCTAGTAGGTGTTAACCTGCTAGCCTTTTAATTCGTACAAATCATGGTGCCCAGAGGCGGAATCGAACCACCGACACGGGGATTTTCAATCCCCTGCTCTACCGACTGAGCTATCTGGGCTTGGTCCTTTTCGACGCCAGGGCGTCTTCAGGAGGCGCGTATTAAACCTGTTGATCCCGATGGAGTCAAGGCTTAAATCACTGTTTTTGCCCACTTTTTTACTCACCTCCGCGGAAGGGGATAAATCGGTGTCGTTCTACCAGATTCAACCATCCTGCGACGGTGGCACGTACCCCTCTGCCGCATCGTAATCTCCACCCGAGAAAAACTTTTCCATCTGCTCACTCAGATAGGTACGTGCTGTCATGTCCATCATATTGAGGTGCTTTTCATTGATCAGCATCGTCTGGTGATGCATCCAGTCATTCCAGGCCTTTTGAGAAATAGTGTCGAAGAGCTCCTGCCCTTTGGCCCCCGGATAGGGCGGCGCCTGCAAGCCGGGTAATTCCTGTTGATATTTGCGGCAGAATACGGTGCGTGTCATAACGTTTATACATCCTGATGATTAAGGCCAGCGAGCTAGGCTACGGGTGCCAGCAAGCGGAGTTTTTCGAGCAACAGCTTGACCGGTGCCGCCAGCCCCAGATTGGCGGGTTGGTCTACATCATACCAACAAATGGCACGCTCCCCGACCGCTGAGATTTCGTCATTGAGATCCACAACCACCGGCGTGATATCGAGGTGATAGTGACTGAAGGTGTGGCGAAAGCCATCCCAGATTTCGCTAACGCGGGCAGTATCCCCGTACGTATCGTAGCAATGTTGCTGGACATCATGCTCCAGCGCCAGCTCTGGAAAACTCCACAAACCACCCCAGATGCCGCTGGCTGGGCGTTGCTCCAGCAGCCAGTCTCCTGCCGGATTTCGCAGCATCAGCAATTGCACTGTCTTGATCGGTTTATCCTTCTTGGGCTTCTTGCCGGGAAAGCGTTCAGGCTCGCCTTGCTGCAATGCCAGGCAAGAGCTATTCAATGGGCATTGATTACAGTCCGGTTTGCTGCGACGACAGACTATAGCCCCGAGATCCATCATAGCCTGAGTGTAATGATCGAATCGCTTTTTCGGAGTGTGAGCGTCTGCCAGCTGCCAAAGTCGGGACAGCACCTCGGACTTGCCGGGCCAGCCCTCAACGGCAAAATGCCGGGCGAGTACCCGTTTGACATTGCCGTCCAGAATAGGGGCTCTCAAGCCCATGGAAAGGCTGGCTATGGCCCCGGCGGTGGAGCGGCCAATACCGGGTAATGCTTCCAACAAATCAACATCTGTGGGGAATTCACCGTTGTATTGTTCGGTGACCGTCTGAGCGCATTTGTGCAGATTGCGGGCTCTGGCGTAGTAACCCAGCCCCGTCCAGAGGTGCAGAACATCATCTTGAGAGGCCGCGGCCAAATCTTCCACCGTCGGATAGTGCTCCATAAAGCGCTCAAAATATGGAATCACTGTCGCGACCTGAGTTTGCTGCAACATGATTTCCGAGACCCAAACCCGATAAGGGTTGACCTGTTGCTGCCAAGGCAGGTGTGTACGACCATACTGATCAAACCAGGCCAGGACCCGTGGTGCAAAATTCTTGAGTGTTGGCACAGCTGTCGCTTTTGTGTTGGCCGGCATCAGCGCTCCTCTAGGCTCTTTAAGGCATTTTCTTCGGGACCTATGACCCCTGCTGCAATCACGTGCGCAGTGTACCAAGCCAAGGGCATCACACAAATAAAACCCCAACATCAGTGCTATTTACAGCAATATTCATTGCAGTTACAAATAAGAATGCTTATCATCTGCGACCAGAAAAATGGCGTCCTATTGCTCAGCCCTGATTACGGCGCCGGACACTCGCATGTGGACAACGGCTGTCGATGAGGACACCATGAAAAAAAATTTGCTTCTCTTCAAAAAACTGATCTGTGGCGCATTGATTGCCGGCACCGCCTTTATCACCGGATGTGGTATGGGAGGTGATGGCTCGGCGACTCAGGCCGACCAGGCTACAACAATAACCGTGTACTCCTCACGCAAGGAACACTTGCTAAAACCCCTATTCGATCAGTACACCGCCGAAACCGGTGTTCAGATTCGTTACATCACCGATAAGGCTGGCGCTCTGATCCAACGACTCAGAGCAGAAGGCGCAACCACACCGGCAGATATGCTGATCACCGTCGATGTCGGTAATTTATGGCAGGCCACAGAACTCGGTTTATTGCAGCCAACCGAATCCACAACTCTGGACGCCAATATCCCGGCAGAACTGCGTGAATCCGAAAACCGCTGGGTTGGTCTCTCAGTGCGTGCCCGCACCATGGTATACAGTACCGATCGTGTGACTGAAGGTGAGCTGACCACCTATGAAGCCCTGGCCGCAGACACCTGGAGCGATCGTCTGTGCCTGCGCACCTCAAAGAAGGTTTACAACCAGTCCCTGGTTGCCAGCATGATTGACACTCTCGGTGCGGAACAGACAGAAACTGTTGTTCGAGGCTGGGTGGACAATCTGGCGACTGCACCCTTCTCCAATGACACCAAAGCCATGGAAGCCGTTATGGCGGGGCAGTGCGATGTCACCATAGTGAACACCTACTACTTTGGCCGCCTGAAGAAAAAGCAGCCTGACGCCGCCCTGGCGCTGTTCTGGCCTAACCAGGCAGACCGCGGTGTGCATATCAATGTTTCCGGAGGCGGTATCACCAAGCACGCGAAACAGCCGGAAGCCGCACGCAAGTTGCTGGAATGGCTGTCCAGCCCGGAAGCCCAGCGCAAACTGGCTGAGAACAATCAGGAATACCCCGCCAATGGTGGCGTGAAGCCCTCTGCGGAAGTGGCTTCCTGGGGCGAGTTCAAAGCCGACGCCATGCACGTGGAGGCTGCAGGACGCCTGCAGGCGGAAGCCGTCAAATTGATGGACCGCGCCGGCTATCTGTAATTGAATTCCCCTGCTTTGACTCAATTGCCCCGTACTGCCAGCGCCCACCGCTGGCGAGCGCGGTTGTGGCAACTGCCAACGCTGATGACAGCGGCATTGGTGCTGATGCCCATTACCGTGATCTTTCTGAGTTGGGGCAGTGACCAGACCGAAATCTGGCAACATTTGATCGAAACCCAGCTCGGCCGGCTACTGAAAAATACTCTGTTTCTGCTGCTGGGGGTCGGTATCTGGGTCATGCTGCTGGGGGTCAGCCTCGCCTGGCTGGTGGCATTGTGCGAGTTTCCCGGTCGCCGCTACCTGGATTGGGCTTTGATGCTGCCACTGGCCATCCCGACCTATGTCGTGGCTTTTGTCGCTCTGGGGCTGATGACCTATAGCGGCCCGCTGCACAGCTTGATCCGTGCCACCTTTGGTGAAGACGCCTGGTTCCCCGATATTCGCGGTCCGATTGGGGTGATCGCGGTGATGACCTGTGTGCTCTACCCCTATGTCTATATGCTGGCCCGCAGCGCCTTTCTGTCCCAGGGGCGCAACCTCATGGATGCCTCAAGACTGCTTGGGGTGAGCCCTTGGCGCAGCTTTTTTCGAGTGGCCCTGCCGATGGCACGCCCGGCTATTGCCGCGGGTACCTCACTGGCGCTGATGGAGACCCTTGCCGATTTTGGCGCGGTGGCAGTATTCAACTACGATACCTTTACCACGGCCATCTATAAGTCCTGGTTTGGGTTTTTCAGTCTGACAGCCGCTGCTCAGCTGGCCTCACTGCTATTGCTGTTTGTCGCCCTGGCGCTTTATACCGAACAACGGGCCAGGGGCGACGGCCGCTTGCATCAAAACCCCCGTCGTCAGCAAAGCGAGCGCTATCAGCTTCGAGGCAGCCGAGCCTGGCTGGCCAGCGGATATTGCAGCGTCGTGGTCCTCGTCGCTTTCTTGGTGCCCGTATTGCAATTACTGGCTTGGGTATGGGAAACCCGCGCCCAGGATATCAACGAGATTTATTGGAAACTCGTCGCTCACACCTTCAGTTTAGGGGGCATGGCCTCCCTGATCGCCGTGACTCTGGCGCTGCTGGTGGCCTATCACCAACGCTTGCAGAAACGCCACCATAACAACACCACAGAGCGATTGGCCACTCTGGGCTACGCCCTGCCGGGCTCCGTTCTGGCGGTAGGAATTATGCTCGCTTTTGCCTCGATTGATGCCGGGGTGATCAACCCTGTTCGGCAGTGGCTGGGACTGGCGCCAGCCCAGATTCTGCTCGGCAGCTTGTTCGCGCTGGTGCTTGCCTATGTGGTTCGGTTCTTCTCGGTCGCCTTTGGCCCCATCCAGTCGGGCTTCGCGCGAATCAAACCCAGTTATCAGGAAGCTGCGCAGATGTTAGGGTCTTCCCACTGGCAGGTTCTCAAACGCATCTACGTTCCACTGCTGACCCCCGGCATCTTTACCGCGCTGTTGCTGGTATTTGTGGATACCATGAAAGAGATGCCCGCCACTCTGCTCTTGAGACCCTTTGGCTGGGACACACTGGCAGTGCGAATCTATGAAATGACCTCCGAGGGGGAGTGGGAGCGCGCCGCCCTGCCCGCTCTGACGCTGGTGCTCATCAGTATTCCACCGGTGGTCATCATGATCCGTCGCAGCCGGGCCGTCAGCTGAACGAACGCCGTTCCCCAGTCAACCAAAACCCGTTACACTACGCGGTTTTAGGCCCTCAGCTGGCTGAATTCACAGAATTAACCCGAATTTGCGAGGAATACACCATGAGCGAAGTTCGCAACGAACTTAAGTACCTGTCCAGCCACGAGTGGGCTCGTGTAGAGGAAGACGGCACGGTTACCATCGGCATCACTGATCACGCCCAGGACAGCCTCGGCGACGTGGTTTATGTGGAAACTCCGGATGTCGGCAGCACCGTCAGTGCTGGCGAAGAGGCCGGCGTGGTTGAATCTGTCAAGGCAGCCTCGGACATTTACTCGCTGGTCAGCGGCGAAGTGATCGCTGTCAACGAAGCTTTGGAGGATGCACCGGAAACCGTCAATGAGTCGCCCTATGACGATGGCTGGTTCTTCAAAGTCAAGCCTACCGATCTGTCTGAGCTGGAAAAGGCGCTGGACGCTGAGGGTTACCAAGCCGTCTGTGAAGAAGACTAAGTACAAACTCCCATAGCACTGGAGTGGGTCAGCCGGTAGCAGCAGTCGCCACCGGCTGTTGGCGGCCCGCCGGCCTTACTTCTGCAGCACCAGCTGATTGAAGTAAAGATCCACCAGCTCGCTTTCTCCGTCTTCGGTCTCAAGAATATTGTGTATCGCCGCCAGGGCTTCCTGACGCAGAATTTCCTTTCCTTCCTGAGTGTCGAGGTTTTCTTCGCTCTGACGACTGAACAGCAAGATCAGATCATTGCGGATATAGGGCATGTGGTGACGGATGGAGTTGGCTCCGCTGGCACTGGACACCCTTACCGACAGCTCCGCCTTAAGGTAACGCAATCGCCCTTTACCCCCATAATTGACAACAAACGGGGGTTTTAGCGGAATATAAATGGCTTTTTGCAATACCGCCGCGCCTTCGCCACCTTCCTCCTGTGAAATTGCAGTGCCCGCCATCAGTGCCAGCATCAACGCCATCGCCCATCCAGTTGCCTGTTTCGCTAACACCTTACCAATGCTCCTTTTTGTCTATCCATTTTAAGGCGGTCTGATGAACCTGCCCCTGTTCTGTCCTCTATGATACCCGGTTCACTTGTGTTGTGTCGTTATTTCCCCTAGTGTAGCGCCAGTTTTTCAGACCCCAAAATTAAACCTCGATCTATGTTGAAAGGCTTTATCTGCCTGCTGCTATTTCAGCTACTGGGCGAAGCAGCGGTCGAATTGACTCGCAGCCCGGTACCCGGTCCGGTAGCCGGTATGCTTCTGCTCTTGGTGTGGCTGCTGATCAGCGGTGGCCCCAGCGATGATTTGAGCAACACCAGCCACTCGCTGGTGCAGTACCTCAGCTTGTTCTTTTTGCCCGCCGGCGTGGGTTTGTTCTTTCTTCCAGAGCATATTAGCGCTCAATGGCCCGCCATAGGCGCCGCTATGGTTGCGGGTACCCTGCTGTCTATGCTGTTCACCGGCTGGTTAGTGAAACGCCTGAGCGGAAAACGCGCGGCTTCGGGAGAGGGTTGAAGTTCTGGACAGTTTGCTCAATCAAATGCTCGAACTGGGGAGAAGTTTGCTTCATAAGCCTCTGTTTGGACTGCTATTAACACTGGCAGTTTATCAACTGGCGCTACTGCTTTATGAGCGTTGTGGCAAGCGCGCGTTTCTGCACCCGGTGGCGACCAGCGCCCTGGTGATTGCTCTGTTGCTGAAGTACTGGGGGGTACCTTACGCCCACTACCTGCAGGGAAACAAATTACTGGAGCTGTTGCTTGGTCCCACCACGGTTGCCCTGGCCATTCCCCTCTATAAGGAATTTCAACATCTGCGCCAATTGGCTCTGCCGGTCACACTCACCGTCATCATAGGCGGGCTCTTTGCCACCGCCAGTGCCCTGGCTATTGCCTGGTGGGTGGGCGCGTCCGATCAGGCATTACTTGCCCTGGCTCCAAAGACCATCACCACGCCTATGGCGATGGGCGTTGCGGAAAGTCTGGGCGCTCTGACGACACTGACAACGGGCGCAGTAGTGTTCACCGGCGTCATTGGTGTATTGCTCAGCCCAGTGGTTTTTTACGTGTTGCAACTCAAAGATCCCAGACTGCAAGGTGTTGTGCTGGGGCTCAACGCACACGGAGTCGGTACCGCCCGCAGCTTTGAGATGGGTGCTTCTGCCGGAGCCTTTGCCACACTCACCATGTGTTTATGCGGTAGCTTTCTGTCATTGACACTGCCTTATTTGATCCCCCTGGTTATCCATTAAGTCAGCATTTAGTGGATTGCGTTGATATTCGTCAAGGCACACCTCTCGATAGAGACTAAAGTAATCCCCAGATGTAAATTCTGACGATTGACACAAGTTTCACTTGCAGAGAGAAGCTGGATTTTCTATCTTGCTGGGACGGACTAAATTTGTCCGCCGATCATTTATAGTCAACAACCATAGCCATGAGCTAGACAACAAGAATTACCAAAAGCGTTAAGGAAGTAGTGCCATGCTTGAAAACTGTCAATCAGCCAAAGAACGTTGGGGCGGAGTCAGCGAGATTATTGATCGCTGGTTACAGGAACGACAGGAGTTGCTGGTTCGGTACTGTGGCCTTTCTGACGCCCCGGATAGCAGCGATGCCGCGCAGCAGCTGCAATCTGTCTGCCAGATACTGGTGGACTATGTCTCCGCCGGTCACTTTGAAGTCTATGACAAATTGATCAAGGAAGGCCGCGAATTCGAAGATGAGACTGCGCTGGAAGAAGCCAGCAAGCTATTCACTGCCATTGACCAGACAACCGAATTTGCTCTGGACTTTAATGACAAATACCTCGAAACCGACGATCTGGAAGCCCTGGCGCCGGACCTCTCCAAACTGGGCGAAGTGCTGGCGGTCCGCTTTGAAGCCGAAGACCGCATGATTGAGGTCCTTCATATCGCACACAAGGATCTGGTTGCCTGATCCCAATCCAATAACGCCTTTTCTTTTTTGATTCCCTGCCGATACAATCTGCAGGCGCCAACTCACTTGGGGTCGGCGCCGCTCTCGTACAGTATCGGGGATTCCCTATGATGAGTTCAGTCCAAACCTCCGGGGTTCTGCAGTGTTGCCGACAACTCTGCTATGGCCTCACGCTGGTGGTGCTGATCGTCGGTTGCAGTGACGGAATCGCTCCCAACTCGAGCTTCGAGGTCGCCGTCAAGGGAGCCCAGTCCGCATCAATATCGGATGATGGCAAACATACCATTGTGGGCTCTATTCACCACGGTGGCAGCCTATGGCGCAATGCCGATGGAGAACGCCTGTATAATTGGAATCACAAGCAGGGCGAATACACTACACTCCTGGCCAGTGACATCTCTGCTGACGGACGCTGGGGCATTACTGCAGGCCCCGAAGCAATCGTGCTCTGGGACACCAAAAGCGGTCAATCCCTGCGCTATTGGACGGCCCCGGACGAAATACTTTCCATCGCGCTGAGTGCTGACGGCCAACAAGCGCTGCTGGGACTGGAGAGTCACGGGGCCGTACTATTCAAACTGCACCAGGGTCGCATGGGCCATTCCTTTCCTCACGACAATCGGGTCAGGAGCGTGGACTTCAGCCGCGACGGAAGCCTGGCGATCACCGGATCAGAGGACTATACCGCCGCCGTCTGGGACGTGAGCAGCGGCCGCAAACTGCATGAGGTTGAGCATGAGGACGATGTGCAAATGGTGGCACTCAGTCCGGATGGCAGGCTCGCTCTCTCAGCCGCCAAATATGATCGGGCACTGGTGTGGGAAACCGCCACTGGCAAAGTTCTGGGTGAGGTTCCCCTGGCCGCAGAGAAGCTCCGGCGTGGTGTGCGTTTTACGGCGGCCCGCTTCAGCGACGATGGTAAACAATTACTTACTGGTCGCCCGGATCAGATAGTGCAGCTGTGGGATACAACCAGCCTCACTCCACTGGCCAAGTGGAAGGTGCCCAAGAGAGATGCGTGGAAGCCGACCAGTGCCGCCATCGTCGCCGTGGGCTTCGATACTAAGGGCGGTTATGTGGCCGTCGCCTCCAACGGTTTTGTCCACCGCCTCAAGCGCTGAACGCCAGCGTAGGGTATCAAATAGATTGTCCAAGTAATTCATCGACCAACTTGCCCAGTAAGATCAATGCCCGTTCTAATTCAAGGCACCAGGGCCGCGCCAGGCTCAGGCGCAAGTTGTGACCATACTGGGCACCGCCAAAAACTGCCCCAGGCATAAAGGCGATACCTTTCGCCAGAGCCCGCTCCAGCAACTCCATCGCCGACAAGTTCTCAGGTAGAGACAGCCACAGTAGATAACCTCCCAGGGGTTGACTGACCTGAGTCCCCTCCGGAAACTCCCTGGCAATCAAATGCCGGGCACGCTCCAGGTTTTGCGCATACTCTTGACGAACACGAATCAGGTGCTTGTCAAAATGGCCGCTCTGCAGATAGTCCGTCAACTGTAGTTGAGGCAAAGCAGCGGTACCGGTAGTCGTGGCTCGCTGGCGCTCCATCAATCGTTCACGCTGAGTACCGGCAACAACCCAACCCAGCCTCAAGCCGGGAGACAGCGATTTCGAAAACGATGAACAATAGATCACCCGGTTGTCCGTATCCTCTGCCCTAAGAGGCACAGGTCGATCGCATTCCCGGTGCCACAACTCACCGAAGATATCGTCCTCAATAATAGTAAAATCGGCTTGCCTGGCCAGAGCCAGCATCTGTCGGCGGGCATCAACTGGCATCAGGCTACCGCTGGGATTACTGAACGAAGGCGCGCAGAGAAAGGCCTTGATTGGCCACCTTTGCGTGGCGGCGGTCAATGCCCCGACATCCGCCCCGCGGTCCACATGACTCTCAATTCTGACCACTTTCAAACCCAGACTCTCCGAAGCCTGCAGAAAGCCGTAGTAACAGGGTGACTCCACTGCGATCACATCACCCGGCTGTGTCAGCGACTGCAGAGTGATCAGTACCGCCTCCTGACAGCCGTTGGTGATCACCACGTCATCGGGTTCGATCAGACAACCGAGCCGACTCATATGCAACGCGATTTGACGGCGTAGCTGCGGTTCCCCCGGAGAACTGCAGAGCTTGAGTGTGCCATCGAATTGATTGCGCAATATCCGGTTGGCTGAAGCTTTGAGCTGGCTGGCAGGCTGCAATTTGGGATCGGGAAGCGCGAGATCCAGGTGAACGCAATCCCTGGAACGGGTAAGCGCAAAAATGCGGGCAAGCGTAGCACTCATATGCAGGCGTGTCGGTTTGATGCTCTGACCCGGCCCCGGGATTGATGGCGAGCGGGTTAGCGGAGGAGAAACATAAAACCCGGACTTGTGTCGCGATTCGACCAGACCATCGCGCTCCAGACACTGATAGGCGCTGACAGCAGTAGAAACGCTAACGCCCAGACGCGACGACAACTGTCTGACAGAAGGCATCCGCTCACCGTAACGGTATACCCCCTGTTCAATCTGGGCACGTAATTCCAGAGCAATGTTCCGGTAAAGCGTCATCCGTCGTCCCCGTCTGTACTGCATTGATTTTCAACTATCTGTATCTGTATCGCATCACTGTGGATTTGTAAACTTCAATCCATGTTTCCCCACCATTGAAAACAGGAGCAGCAGCCAATGCCATTGCCCATTTATCAGATTGATGCCTTTACCTCACATCGCTTTCAAGGAAATCCAGCGGCAGTGGTTGTCCTGGACAGGTGGCTCGAGCAGGAGCTGATGCAAGCGATTGCGGCAGAAAACAACCTCGCCGAAACCGCGTTTATCTGTGGGGATGTCTCAGACGGCGATTTTGGTATTCGGTGGTTTACCCCCAGCCAGGAAGTAGACTTATGCGGTCATGCCACTCTGGCCAGTGCCTGGGTGCTATACCGGAAGATGCAGTGGCAAGCCCCCGCCATTCGCTTCCAGAGCCGAAGTGGAGAACTGATGGTGACCCGAGAGGGCCAGGGTTTGGCACTGGACTTTCCCGCTCGACCGCCAGTGGATGCAGCCTTGCCAATAGGCTTGTTGGACGCTCTGGGAGTGAAACAGACCGTTTATACTGGTCAGGCTCGCGACTGGTTGGTGGTTTTGGAATCCGAACAGGAAGTAGCCCGCCTTCAACCTGACTTCGGCGCCTTGCTGTCCTGTACCTCACAAGCCGTGATCGTGACAGCAAGGGGAGAAGAGTGTGACTTTGTCTCGCGCTTTTTCGCCCCGGGTGTGGGAATCAATGAAGACCCTGTCACCGGATCAGCCCATTGTACGTTGGTCCCCTATTGGGCAGATCAATTGGACAAGTCCGAACTCTTCGGCCGGCAGATTTCTGCTCGCCAGGGAGAGCTGCGCTGTCGACTGACACCCGCCGAGGCTCAGTTCAGGGTTATGATGTGGGGAGAAGCCGTGCTTTATTTGGAGGGCACCATAGAAGTGGGATGATGCTCGCCTGAATGGTTAGAGAGGCAGATCTTGAACGGTGAAATCGATTCAAGCGCTGGTGTCCTGTCAGGTTAATTCGTGGAGATTGGCCCAATTTATTTCATCGAATTAGCCAGACAGGACACCGGCCTTGGCGTAAATTACTGAGCGTTAGCCTTAAGCAGCTCTATCTCAAACACCAGAGTTGCATTAGGGCCTATGTCTCCGCCTGCACCGGCGGGGCCGTATGCCAGATCAGAGGGAATATAGACTTCCCACTTGGAGCCCTCCGCCATCAGCAGTAAGGCCTCGGTCCAACCGGGAATAACCTGGGTCACACCAAACGTCGCCGGTTCACCGCGGCGGTATGAACTGTCAAATTCTGTACCATCCAGCAAGGTGCCCCGGTAATGCACAGAAACCTGACTGCTCTTATTGGGTTTGTTGCCATTACCAGGTGTCAGCACTTTGTACTGTAGACCGGAGGGCGTTATTTTTACGCCATCCTTCTTGGCATTGGCGGCCAAAAAGGCCTCGCCTTCTTTACGGTTGGCATCACCCACAACCTTCATCGCTTCGTTATGTTTGGCTCGTTGCATGTCCTGCAGCGCCCGCATAGCGCTTTGCATTTCCTCCTCAGTCAGCGCCGGCTGCCGTCCCTCCAATGCGTCGCTGAGAGCTTTGGCCATGACTTCAACATTGACTTCTACCTGATCACTCCTGAACTTCTGACCAATGTTGTAGCCGAAGATGTAACTGACGCGGTCAGTGACCGTCTCCAGCTCATTTGCCCCCACGACTGGGGTAGCGGCGAACAACACTGCGGCAGTGCTGCTCAAAATCAGTTGTTTTAACATGCTGTATTCCTAATTAGGGATATTTCGTGACCGTCGCTGACGACTCAGGTCATTCTCGGCAATGAACCTCAACAAACCCATCACCGGCAAAGGCGGTGCTTGGACCGCGACTTTCCGGTGTTGTTCAAATTTGCTCCGGGCCCGTTATCATTGCTGTTCCAACATCTCCGAGCGCTGGTCCATTAGCTGTTGCACGTTGCGGGCATCGTCCATCATCTTCTGCACCTGGTCTGGAGAGACGGTGAGAGGCAATGGTACCCCAGGCAGATCATTGTCAGTAGCCGGCTGAGACTTTTTTTGTTGTTCCGACTGTTTTTGAGGTAACCCCTGAATGAGATTGGTATCGGGATTGATATCCAGAGATTGGGCATCAATACCTTCAGGGGGGGTATCGGAGTAGCGCCATGATCCGTCTTTATCTCGCCATTTGTAGACTCGGGTTGGTGCCGAACTGTCGCCGCTGAAGTCCGGCAATGCCTGGTTCACCCCACCGGTTAACCGCTGCCATAGCGCAGATGGATACCAATCCGGATTGATTGTCATCCAGGGTTGACCATCCGGACGCTTGAGAAAAAAAGGAGCAACCAACCCCACGACCAGAATCAGTAACATGGATTTGATCATCCACTTCATCACAACGTCTCCCAAATCTCTGCAAGATGAACTGCATCAAACTCAACCATTCATTGTCGAACGGAAGCCGTCACAGAACCAGTTTTTTTTGCAATTTTGCTGGCTTTATTCTGACCAAGACATACAATTCTTCATCAAAGATGGGTATTATTCGCCCACCTAATTATTACCAGCCGATACCTGAAAAAAACTAGAGGAAATGCTCCATGGCAGCTCGCAAAAAAGTACTCGATCCCGTTGTCGATCTGGAATCGCAAATCGCCAAGCTCAAAGTTCAACTGGATAAAGCACGGGCCAAAAAAGCCAGCGATGCCAGCAAAGCGGTAGCAAAGGCTACTAAAGCCAGTACCGCCGCTCAGAAAAAACTGGCAGCACTTCGTACCAAACAGAATGCTGCTCAGGCGACTGCCAAATCCAAGAAAACCGCTGCGGCAAAAAAGCAGCTGGAAAAAGCCAAGTCCGCACTGGCTACTCAAAAAGACCTGGCCGCCGCTGCCAAGGCAGCTGTCGCTGATGCCAAAAACAGTTTGAAGTCTATTACCGAAGCGAATAAAGGCGCTGCCGCAATCGACAAAGTCGTTAACAAGCTGCAGAAGGAGCAAGCTAAAGTTGCCGCCAAGGCTGCCAAAGCTCAGGCGAAGAAGGATGCCGCTGCCGCCAAAGCCGCCGCCAAGAAAGAGGCCGCCGCCAAGAAAGCCGCTGCTAAAAAAGAAGCCGCCGCTGCCAAAAAGGCCGCTGCCGCAGCCAAAGCTGCAGCGAAGAAGGAAGCCGCAGCCAAAAAAGCCGCTGCTAAAAAGACTGCTGCCAAGAAAGCTACCGTGAAGAAAAGCGCGGCTAAGAAAGCACCGGCCAAAAAGGCCAGCGCCAAGCCGGCGGCCAAGAAGAGCGCCGCAAAGAAAGCCACCAAGGCACCCGCTAAAAAAGCGGCCGCAAAAGCTCCCGCTAAGAAGGCAGCCGTCAAGAAAACTGCAGCCAAGCCCGCCGCCAAAAAAACCACAGCTAAAAAAGCCCCGGTGAAGAAGGCGGCAGCCAAAGCGGCTCCTGCCAAGAAGGCAGCTCCCAAGAAAACCACAGCCAAGAAAGCTGCTCCTAAGAAAGCTGCTCCCAAGAAGGCTGCCGCTCCAGCTGCCCCTAAAGCCGAAGCCAAGCCGGCAGTGAAGAAAGCAGCGGCCAAGAAGCCGGCGGTTGCGAAACCCGCTGTCAAAAAAGCCGAAGTGAAGAGCGAAGCTCCCAAGGCTCCTGCAAAAGCTCCTGAGACCAAGCCGGCACCGGTAGTTGCCCCTCCAGCGGCGCAAAAGCCTGTAGAAGTTAAACCTGCTGCGCCTGCTCCCAAAGTTGAAGCACCTGCTGCTCCCAAGGTCAGCGAGAAGCCAGTAGAAAAAGCGGCGGCACCCGTTGTCGAAAAGCCCGCCGTTGAGAGCAAGCCAGCAGCCCCGGCAGCTGCAGAAAAGCCAGTTGAGAAACCTGCGGCCGAGTCCAAGCCCATCAGCCCCAGCCTGTTTGGCGGTGACCTCTAAGCCAATGCGCAGCCCCTCTCTTTAATCTTCGAGGCCCGGATATAAGGCCCAAGGCCCCGGAAGCACAACCTGCTTCCGGGGCCTTTGTATGTAAGCCTCCTTTGATTAATTACCTTGCGCTATGGTCCACACCGCTGCATATCTCCCTCAGTGTGGGCAGATGCTGCAATGCAGATTGGCCCAGGATCTGGCGGGTGTATTCCCAGGTCAAACCAGTTGCCCCGTAAGCCTCCTGATCGGCTACCAATGATTCAAGCTGATTTAATTCTGCCCGTTCCGCCCGAATCTCCCAACTCTGCAACCGTTTCCGCCAGGCAGCCCAACTGCCCTGTTTTGACAGGGATCTACGCCATAATCTGAGGGGCGCTACCAACCCACAGTGCCACCTGTTCGCTCTTCTCTGCCCCTGTCGCAACAACTTCGTATCAAAGGTTCTTCCGCTCTGATCCAACCACAGGCACCAAAGTAATAGGCAAATGTTCACACCATGCCCGTCCTGCAAACGCAGGCACAGAGACTCCATACCCGGCGCTGCATACAACCTAATGCTGTATTGCCAGAGGCCACTGCTTGAATTGTTGCTCTCCGGGAACTCGTTTGTGCTGGGGTTCATGGCCGTATTGGGTTGGGATAAGAGTTGGAATCATCGCCGTGGAGGCATGATAGAATGCCCGCCATGATTACACTACACGACGTAAACTTACAGCGCGGCAGCAAAATTCTCCTGCAAGAGGCGCAGCTCAGACTCCATGATGGCCATAAGGTGGGCCTGGTCGGTGCAAACGGAACCGGTAAGAGTACGCTGTTCAAGATGCTCAGTGGTGAACTTGCCGCCGACCAGGGGGAATGCAATATCCCCTCGGGTTGGCGCATTGCCCATATGGCGCAGGAGGTCTCTCACAGCGATCTAAGCGCTCTGGATTATGTGCTTGACGGTGATGCACGCTTTCGCCAGTTACAGGCCGAGATAGAACAAGGCGGCCAAAACGGACAGTGTGGTGAGCAGCTGGGACGACTGTACGCAGAGTTCGAGTCAATTGATGGATATACTGCAGAGACCCGCGCCCAATCTTTGATGAATGGCCTTGGATTTGCCGCCACAGACGGAGAGCGACCCGTGCGGGATTTTTCCGGAGGCTGGCGTATTCGCCTGAATCTCGCACAGGCATTGATGTGCCCGGCAGACCTGCTGTTACTCGATGAGCCCACCAACCACTTGGACCTGGATACGACCTGGTGGCTGGAACAGCGGTTGCAGCAATTCAAGGGGACGCTACTGATTATCTCCCATGACCGGGACTTTCTCGACAGTACGGTGAACCATATCGTGCACATCGAGCATCAGAAACTCAATCTCTACAGTGGCAGCTATTCCTCCTTTGAGCGCCAGCGCGCAGAACGCCTCGCCCAACAGCAACAGATGTTTGAACGCCAGCAAACCCAGATTGCCGAGATTGAGCGCTTTGTGGCCCGCTTTCGAGCGAAAGCCACCAAAGCCCGGCAGGCTCAGAGCCGGCTTAAGGCACTGGAGCGCCTTGAACGTATCGCCCCTGCGCATGTGGATTCACCCTTCCAGTTTCAAATTCCCTGCGCGGATAAGACCTCACAACCCCTTCTGCAACTGGTGGATGCCAGTATCGGTTACGACGCCAGCCCGATTTTGTCATCGGTGAACCTTCGGATCGAACCCGACAGCCGACTGGGGCTACTGGGGCCCAACGGAGCCGGCAAATCCACCCTGATAAAAGCGCTGGTAGGTGAGTTACCTCTGATTGGCGGGCAGCGAACCGCGGGCGAGAACCTGGCTGTGGGCTATTTCAATCAGCACCAATTGGAATCACTGGATTTGCATGCCAGCGCGGCCCTTCACATCCAGCGGCTCTCCCCCTCAGTAAGAGAGCAGGAGGTCCGAAATTTCCTGGGTGGGTTCGGTTTTCACGGAGACCGTGCCTTTGAAGTGATTCAGCACTTTTCCGGTGGCGAAAAGGCCCGGCTTGCGTTGGCGTTGATTGCCTGGCAAAAGCCCAATTTATTACTGCTGGACGAGCCTACCAACCACCTGGACCTGGATATGCGTGAGGCCCTGACCCTGGCGCTGCAAACCTATCCGGGTGCCGTGCTGGTTATCTCCCACGACCGGCATCTGCTGCGCAATACCGTGGATGAGTTTTGGTTAATTGCCGATGGCCGCGCAGACCAGTTCGACGGTGACCTGGATGATTACCACAGGTGGCTCGATAATCGTGAAGATACGCCGCCAGCCAGTGAGGAAAAATCAGAACCTCGCCAGGACCGGCGCGAACAGCGCCAACAAGCGGCGGCTCAGCGCAAGCAACTGCAGCCCCTGCGCAAAAAGCTTCAGGCAGCTGAACGTCAGGTGGACAAATGGCAAACCCAATGTGACGAAATTGAGCAGCAATTGGCCGACACCAGCCTCTATGACGCCGATCGCAAAGATGACCTTCAAGGCTTGCTTAAGCGCCAGGGCGAACTTCGCCAGCGGTTGGATACCGCGGAAGAAGAATGGATGTTGTTGAGCGAGGAGTACGAAATGCTGGAGCAGCAGGTTCGGGAAGGATAGTAAAGAATCCGCCTTCCCGATAAACGCCTATCAGGCCAATTCCAGCACCTTGTTAACCAGTTTGCTGATGCCGGCGTTGGCTTCGCTGATGCGACCGGCCAGCATATAGGCTGCGGTGGTGACCAGCTTGCGCTCAGCATCTACGGCAATCTCTTCCACCGGAGTGTCGACGTGCTTCGCCCCCATGCACTCCACAGCAGCGGCGGTATCGGCATCATTGCCAATGGTGCAGCTCACACCCTCTCCCAGAAGAGCGGCAGACATGACCGGTGAAATGCAAATCAGACCAACTGGCTTGTTCTGTGCTGCCATAGCGCCGGTGAAGGCCTTTAGATCTTCATTGACCGTCATATCACTGCCGTTAACGGCAAAGTCACACAGATTCTTGGCTGCGCCAAAACCGCCGGGAACGACCATGGCATCAAAATCATCAGCACTGGCCTTCTTCAGATCCTGAACAGCCCCGCGAGCAATACGAGCCGCTTCCACCAGCACGCGCCGGGTTTCTCCCTCAGCCACCTCCCCGGTCAGATGATTCACCACATGCAGTTGCTCAATATCCGGCGCGAAGCATTGCACTTCGGCTCCCTGCTGATCCAAACACAGTAACGTCAGAACAGCCTCGTGAATTTCAGAACCGTCATAAACACCGCTGCCGGCCAGAATTACTGCTACCTTCTTTGACATAAGACAAACCCTCTCATCGTTGAGGACCCACCGGTCCCGTTAATGTGTCATATTGTAGGGATTCAGGTATCGCTGTCCAAGGAGATTGAGCATGGTTCCTTCAATGTTACTGGTGGTGATTGATCCCACTACCGAGCAGCAACCGGCGTTAAAACGGGGAGAACAATTGGCGGTGGATTGTGGCGCTCGCCTGCATCTGTTTTGTTGCGACTATCAGGAAGATATTTCGCAGTTCGCATCGCGCAAGGACGCCAAACACCATACGCTCTGCCAAAGCCGGGAGCGCCTGGAACAACTGGCCAGGCCCCTGCGCGAAGAAGGTCTTTCAGTAACCACCGAGGCCTACTGGAACCACAACTGGGAGCAATCGGTTATTCACGCCTGTGCCCGAATTGGCGCGGATATGGTGATCAAAACCAGCTTTCCTCACAGCCGCTTGGAACGCCAGCTGACTCATACCTCGGACTATTCCTTGTTGCGCCACGCCCCCTGCGCGACCTTGCTGATCCACGACCAAAGTCCGTGGCTGCAGCAGCGGATATTGGCCGCTGTTACGATTGATACCGGCGACGTGGAACACGATCTGCTGAACAATGCCATTATCACGGAAGCGCAGCGTTTAGCGTTGGCAACCCGTTCGGAATTGCATCTGGTGGCAGCTCTGGATGCAACCGCAGATATGGCCGATATTTTGGGCCTGATGCAGGATGAAGAAGAAAAAACAGATGATGAGGACTTGCTCAGTCAACGCTTTGGCGTAGACCGGGACCGTATTCACATCCACCAAGGCTCGGCGAAAGACGTGATTGTGGATGTGGCCAATAACCTCAATATTGACGCCCTGGTGATGGGCACCGTAGCACGCAAAGGCTTGCAGGCCGCTTTGCTCGGCAACACCGCGGAAAAAGTACTGGATGCCGTGGATATGGATGTTCTGACGGTTAACTGAACGGATACCGGGGCCTGCAGGCCCCGGTGAATGCAGTCTCATTATCTGCCTGAAGGCAGACTATCAACGCTCCTGCATGGTTTTTACCTGGGCACTGATTTCCGCGACGACACGGCGATTGGCAGCTCTGCCCTCAGCTGTGTCATTGCTGGCGATGGGCTGTTCTTCTCCGTAGCCTTTACCACTGACGCGACTGGCTTCAATGCCGTATTCAGTGACCAAAACTTTGGCGACCGCATCTGCACGGCGCTGAGACAGCTGCTTGTTGTAGTCGGCAGCACCGCGGGCATCGGTATGACCCTGAACCTCGACTTGGGTATTGGCGTATTGGTTCATGAAATCAGCCACCTGACGGATCTCTTCGAAGAACTCGGGTTTGACCACGTCACTGTCGTTGTCAAAGTTAACCCGCAGCTCAATGGAGACCTTCTCGGTCAATACCAGGGGGCAGCCTTTTGCATCCACCTTCAGGTTACGAGCGGTGTTCGGGCACTCATCCATGTAGTCATAGACGCCATCGCGATCACTGTCGAGTGGACAGCCACGACCGTCAACGGGCGCCCCGGCTGGGGTATTGGGGCAGGCATCCGCACTGTCCAGAACACCATCGCCATCGCTGTCGATCTCGCGAGTGACAGGCGTCGCAGTTGCACTCTTGCCCAGAGCGTAGTTAAGCCCCAGCTGCAATCCAAAATCGGTATCTTCGTGGTCGAGACTGTTAAAAGCACGCAGATCGCCGCGGAAGCCAAGGCGATCAGTGAGTGCTCGCTTAACGCCAAGCCCTAGATTGATACGAGTTTCGTCTACCTCGTCAAAGTTATCGGGGTCAAAGGTCATATCACCGACACCTGCGACCAGAAAAGGCGTCCAGTCGCCGCGTTTCGCAAAATGGTAAAGCGCGTCAAGTCGATACTCAGTGGCGTCAACATCGATATTGAGGTCTTCAGCCTCGGTACTGGCCTCCGTCCACCAGGCTTCCAGGGTCCACCTGGGATTGATCACGTATCCCAATCCCAACCCCAGGAAAGCGTCATCATCGATATCACGCTCACCGTCAAAGAGGTGGTAACCGAGCGCGCCGTTAAGTTCGAATTGGTGGTCATCCGCATAAACGCCTGCGGAGGTGATAACGGTGGTCAGGCCGATGACTGCGGCCAACCGGTTTAGCTTGATCATGGAGTTGCTCCTTGCTCTTTGATTTTGTGTTCTTGTTGTTTGGCGCCCGCTTTGGTGAGGGGCGCGATAGGGTTCCAAATATCCTCAAGACTCCTGACGCAAAGCCGCCATGAATTGATCGGCGGCCGCAATGGAAGTCTCCATATCTTTGATCAATACCGCCACCTCACGCTTGAGGTTGCTAAATTCGCCCTTGAGTGAGGCGATGGCCCGGGCGTTGAGATTGTGTTTCAGATACAGTGTTTGATCTCGCAATGTATCCAGCACCGGTGCCATTTTCTTCTCCGCTGCACGCATTGCTGTCAGCATGGTTTGGTAACGCCGGCGAGTGTCTCGCAGCTTCGATTCACTTTGACGACGGAGACTTTTGTTGCTGTATTGCTCCAGCTCATCAGACCATTCATCGAACAGGGCCTCCGCCACATTTTCCACACCGTCGATGCGGGCACTCAGGGCCTCGGCACGCGACAGGCTGTCTTCGTATTCATCATTGATCAGGTTATAGGTTTTTTCCAGTTCGCCACCGTCAAAGTTCAGTTCGTGGGTAAAGCGCTCCAACGCGGAAGAAAACTGCTCCTTGGCATCCACTTGCGCTTCTCGCACCTCTTCGATCCGGTCGACGAGGATGTCGCGCTTGTGAAAGCCGACCTTTTCCATGGCGCCGTAGTAAGCACTTTCACATCCGGCCAGTGTCAACAGCAGCGACACCCCCAGAAGAATTCGTTTTGTCATGACGAGCTTCCCTTTCTTGATTTCAGGCTGAGGAGCACTGGCTCCCGGTGCGGGCAGTATGGGCTGCAATACCAATGGCGGCAAGTGACAGCGGTGTGAAGGCCGGCATTACCTGCGTTAAGACAAGAATATTGTAGAAGGATTTGAGTCGCCCCCACAGAGGGGGCGGGACTGTTTTAACAGGATTTTACAAACAGTAAATCCCAAACTCCGTGGCCAAGTCGTTCGCCACGCTTTTCAAACTTGGTGATGGGACGGTGATCAGGCCTGGGTGAATACTGGTATTCACCGGCACAGTTTTCGATACCTTCGGTCGCCGACAGAACTTCCATCATGTGTTCCGCGTAGGGCTCCCAGTCGGTGGCCATGTGAATCATGCCACCGGGTTTGAGCTTGGAGAGAATATTCTGAACAAACGCCGGTTGAACAATACGCCGTTTATTGTGCTTTTTCTTGTGCCAGGGATCCGGAAAATACAGCTGGAAGCGATCCAGGCTGGCGTCCGCAATGCAGTCTTCAAGCACATCAATGGCATCTGCCATATAGACGCGCAGGTTGGATACTTCCTGTTTGCCGGCATTATTAATCAAAGCGCCAACGCCCGGCGGGTGCACCTCGATACCGATAAAGTCCTTATCTGCTTCAGCCTGGGCCATCTGCAATAGGGAGTCCCCCATACCGAAACCAATCTCCAGTACGACGGGGGCCTGACGACCAAAGGTGTCTTGCGCAATCAGGGGGCCATCAAACAGGCTCAGCCCAAATTGAGGCCAATAGGAATCAAAGGCTTTCTTTTGGCCCACGGTAATGCGGCCGCCCCGAATAACATAGCTGCGAATGGACTTCTTCTTGTATTCGGGTTTGATTTCGTAGGTTTCTGACATGATCTTGCGGGAATTGAGATTACAAATTTGAGATTACTGAAGCGCCTGCTACCGGGGTCAGATCGGTGACGTTGGCATTCGCCAGGAGGCAACAAAAAGGCAAATCCAACCGACCATAAAGCTGACCCCTCCCAGTGGCGTGACAGGTCCTAACCAGCGTGGACCGCCCAGTGCCAGGGCATAGAGACTGCCGGAAAATAGCAGTATGCCTACGACAAAGGCGATCCCCGCCCATAGGAACATACCCGATTCGGGAAAACGCAGCAGTAACAGGGCAACCAGTATCAGAGCCAATGTGTGGTAAAACTGGTATTGCACGCCGGTCTGGAAGGCGGAGAGCATGGCCGCATCCACCCGCCCCTTAAGCCCGTGGGCGGCGAATGCACCAAGGACGACAGCCAGCAATCCGCTAACAGAAGCCAATACCAGTAGCTGTTTCGCCATTTCGTGAGGCTCCGATAAAAGCCGCGTATTGTAGTGCGATGATCAGAAAAAGGACAGACACAAAAACGCCGCTGAATCAGCGGCGTTCGGGAGATAATGCCGTTTGTCCGGATGACTCCGAACTGCTGTCAGGCTTCCATCGCCACACGCACCTTTTTCATGGCGTTTTTCTCAAGTTGGCGAATACGCTCGGCAGACACCCCATACTGGGCAGCCAACTCATGCAATGTGGCTTTGTCTTCGTTTAACCAGCGTTGCTGAATGATATCCCGGGAACGGTCATCCAGGCCCTCCAGAGCTTGTGTAAGGCTGTTAACGCTGCTTTCTTGCCAGTCCGCCTGCTCCAGCTGGTGGGCGGGGTCAAAGCGCTTGTCTTCCAGATAGTGAGCCGGTGCCTGGTAGGCGGTGTCATCGTCGTCATCCGCGCCAGCGTCAAAGGCCGCATCGTAGGCCGACAGGCGACCTTCCATCTCGCGAACCTGTTTAACATCGACGTTAAGATCGCTGGCTACAGCCTCGGCTTCGTCATTGGTGAGCCAGGCCAGGCGTTTTTTGGCACCACGCAGGTTGAAGAACAGTTTGCGCTGGGCCTTGGTGGTCGCCACTTTAACAATACGCCAGTTGCGCAGAATGAACTCGTGCATCTCGGCTTTAATCCAGTGCACCGCAAAGGACACCAGACGAACGCCTTTTTCCGGGTTGAAGCGCTTGACCGCTTTCATCAACCCTACGTTGCCTTCCTGGATCAGGTCAGCCTGAGAGAGGCCATAGCCGGAATAGGTTTTGGCAATATGCACGACGAATCGCAGGTGGGCCATAACCAGGCGCCGCGCGGCGTCCAGGTCCTGATGGTAGTAGAGCTCTTCCGCCAGACGCTTTTCTTCTTCGGCGGACAGAACGGCAAAGCCGTTAACGGCCTGTACATACGCGTTGAGGTTCGCCCCCGGTGCGAGTACTCCTACAGGCTGCAGGCTGGTTCCCATGGATTCGTCTCCAATGAAATTTGTCAAAAAAACGGACTGAGTTTAGCACTCCTTGGATTAGAGCGCTAACTCTGGCAAAAGTTTCCGGTTAATTGTTTAAATTCAAGCAGTTAAGAATTGTTAACAGCTCTCGATATAGAGTTGAAGGTGGTCAATTGGGGGTCAAGACTGCCAAACCCAGGGAGAGAACGGGGGTCATCAGGGCTCAATCGCACCCAAATGTCGCCCCACTGCCAACCAGGCACCCAACCACCCGACCAGGGTTCCCGTAAGCACCAGCAGCAGACTTCCGGAAAATCCCAGCCCCTGAAGACTGTAATCACTTTGATAGCTGCTGGCCAGGGAGGCTACGGCCCCCGAGAGGGAAAACAGAAGTACAAGTACCATCACCAGCGCCAGTAAACCACCCCCAAGGCCATACCAAAGCCCCGTGTAAAGGAACGGACGACGTACAAAGGCATCGCTGCCTCCGACCAGTTTGATGATGGTGATTTCATCGCGCCGGTTCTCAATAGCCAGTCGGATGGTATTACCGATCACCAGCACTACCCCCAGGGCCAATAGCGCCCCAACCACCAGAGCAATACGCTCTCCCAGGGTCAGTATGCCTTGCAACCGCTCGATCCAGGCCCGATCGAACAGGACCTCATCCACAATTTTTAACTGCGCCAGCTGCTCACCCAGCAACCCGAGATCCGCGGCACTGATCCCCGCTGCAGGGGTCAGAAGCAACGTCGGAGGAAGGGGGTTGTTGTCGAGGCCGCTCAACGCACTGCCCATGCCGGATTCCATCTCGAACTGCCGCAGTGCCTGCTCTGGACTGACATACTCGAGGGCAGCAACATCTTGCCGAAGGCGCAGTTTTTGCTGCAACGCCTCCACCGCCTGGGGGCGAGCTCTCTGGTTAAGAAACAGGGTAATCTGGGGAGCGCCGTCCCAGCGCTGGCCAATCACTTTGAGGTTATCGAGACTGGTAAATAATGTCGCCGGCAGAGCCAGGGCCACAGCGATAACCAGCCAGGTCATGAGGCTTTGCAGTGGGGTGCTCAAGAGCCTTTTTAGGCTGTCCCTGGCGCTGAATCGATGATGGTCCAGATAGCTTTGCCAGCGGTCGCGTAGCTGGTTGCGATGCATGACCGCTCCTTCCGTACGCCTGGCGCGGGTCTGTGGGCGGCGGTCCTCGCCTGAGCGATCAGGCGTTTTCTGTGTTCGCTGCACCTTGCAACTCCCCGTCGTGAACCAGCTCTCCCTTGGACAAACCCAATACCCGCCGCTTGAGACGACGAATCAGGTCGATATCGTGGCTGGCGATCATGACAGAGACACCGACATCATTGAACTGCCGAAATAAAGTCATGATTTCGCTGGAAAGCGCGGGATCGAGGTTACCGGTGGGTTCATCCGCCAGCAACAGGCGGGGCTTGTTCACCACCGCTCTGGCGATACCCACCCGTTGTTGTTCGCCGCCAGACAAAACGATGGGATTCTGCTTTTCTTTTGTCAACAGCCCCACTTTGTCCAGCGCGGCCCTCACGCGCCGAGCCGCCTCCCTGGGGTGGTAACCCTCGATCACCAGGGGCAAGGCCACATTGTCATAGACGCTGCGATCAAACAGCAGCTGGTGATTCTGGAACACCACCCCAATACGTCGCCGCAACAGGGGAATCTGACTGGCCGGCAAACGATTGAGGTTTTGGCCGTTCACCAGAACTTGTCCCTGGGTAGCTCGCTCCATCAGCATTATCAGCTTTAGCAGCGTGCTCTTGCCCGCACCTGAGTGCCCGGTGAGAAACACCATTTCTCCGGCTCCCACCTCAAAGCTGACACGGCTCAGGGCCTCGTAGCCCCCGGCATAGCGCATGCTTACCTGGTCAAAGCGAATCACTGTTGCTAGGTCT
The DNA here is from genome assembly GCF_011683955.1 of Pseudomaricurvus alkylphenolicus. GTDB lineage: Bacteria > Pseudomonadota > Gammaproteobacteria > Pseudomonadales > Cellvibrionaceae > Pseudomaricurvus > Pseudomaricurvus alkylphenolicus. The sequence goes on along the minus strand of NZ_JAAQPI010000002.1, from coordinate 641,045 downwards.
CATCACTGAACAGTGCCTGGACGAACGCATCGGCTTCAAACGGTTGCAGATCGTCAATCCCTTCGCCCACACCAATAAAGCGCACTGGAATACCGAATTTCTGGCTCAGGGCAAAGATCACCCCTCCTTTTGCAGTCCCATCCAGTTTGGTCAGAGCCATGCCGGTGACCTTGGCGGCATCGATAAACTGCTCGGCCTGATTGAGGGCGTTCTGGCCTGTACCGGCATCAAGTACCAACAGCACCTCGTGAGGTGCCGTATTATCAAGCTTGGCCATCACGCGCTTGACCTTGGACAGCTCTTCCATAAGGTTGGCCTTGTTATGAAGGCGCCCGGCGGTATCGGCGATCACCACGTCCACGCCCTTGGCTTGTGCCGAGGCCACCGCATCGTAAATCACCGAAGCGCTGTCCGCGCCGGTGTGCTGCGCCACAACCGGCACCTGATTGCGCTCGCCCCAGACCTGCAGCTGCTCGACCGCTGCTGCCCGGAAGGTGTCTCCCGCCGCCAGCATCACACTCTTACCCTGCCCCTGGAAACGTCGGGCCAGTTTGCCAATGGTGGTGGTTTTACCCACACCATTGACACCAACGACTAAGATGACATAGGGCTTCTTTTCCTCAAGCTGAAGAGGGGATTCCACTTTCTTCAAAAGCTCCATTAACGATTCCTTCAGCGCTTCGTAGAGCGCCTGAGGATCCGATAATTGCTTTCTTTCCACCCGCTCGGTCAGCTTGTCAATAATGTCGGTGGTCGCCTCCAGGCCCACATCAGCAACCAGCAGCTGGGTTTCTATCTCTTCCAGCAGGTCGTCATCGATCTCTTTCTTGCCCAGGAACAGCAGCCCCAGGCCCTCAGCAAAATTGGCGCTGGTACGTGACAACCCGGCTTTGATACGCGCCCAGATGCTTTCCTTGCTTTTGGGTTTTTCCTTTTCACCCAGCGATACCGGCGCGGATTCGACCGCGCGCTCCGCCTCAGCACTCTCCGGGATCGTTGCCTGTGGCGTCGGATCTGGCGGTTGCTGAGTGTCACTGCTCTGGGTATCCGAGGTCACCTCAGGTCGGTTAAACCGCGAGAAGAACCCCTTTTTCGGGGGAGGCTCATTACCGGAACCGGATTCTGGGGCGTGTTCGCCGTTTACGGCCGGGGTCGTCTCCGCTTCCTGCCCGGACTGGCTGCTTTTGCCGTCCTTTTTGAATCGATCAAAGAAACTACTGCTCACGCTGGTCCTCAAGGCTGTACAATCCCAGCCACATATTCAAAAGCATGCATTCTACCGGCTAAGAGAGGCCGGGGGCAGCCCCCGATTCAACATCAAGCTTGAGGTACATCGTTGAAAAACTCCCGACGAGCTGCCGCCAGGGCCGGCAAGCGTGGCGGCGGCCAGGCCGGAAATGGTCAAATGAGAATTATTGGAGGGCAGTGGCGCGGTCGAAAATTGCCAATAGTCACCGCCCAGGGACTTCGTCCAACCGGGGATCGCATTCGAGAGACGCTGTTTAATTGGCTGGCACCCGACCTTCCCGGTGCACGCTGCCTGGACCTGTTTGCCGGTTCCGGCGCCCTGGGGCTGGAGGCACTTTCGCGGGGAGCTCATGAGGTGACTCTGGTGGAGTTAAACCCCGAGGCGGCACAGCAGCTGCGGGACAACCTGGCCATGCTGGGCCGAAATAACCCACAAGATCTCCAGGCGCGGGTGATTCAGGCTGACTCTCTGCAATGGCTAGAGACACAGCCTCCTACCCCTTACGACGTGCTATTTATAGACCCCCCCTTTGGGGCCGACCTGTGGTCAACCAGTATTGATGCATTGGAGCAACACGGCTGGCTCAGTCATCAGGCTGCAATTTATTTGGAATCTCCGGCAGATACACTGATCACAGTACCAAAGGACTGGGACTTGCACCGAGAGAAACGTGCAGGAGAGGTTTGTTACCGGCTCTATTACCGGCAAGTTTGAGCATAAGTGGCCTAAATACCCAACAGAAAGACCGCAGGGGTTTTGTGCTACCGTCGCAAATTGTTTACTATCGCGCCTCCCAAAGGATTATTGACGATATTGATCCGGCACAAAGTGAGAGATTTTCCAATGAAACACGTGGTATATCCCGGCACCTTTGATCCTATTACCAATGGCCATATCGATCTGGTTGAGCGCGCCTGCCGACTGTTCGACAAGGTAACGGTCGCCATTGCTGCCAGTACCAAGAAGAACCCTCTGTTCACCCTGGAAGAGCGGGTTGAACAAGTCAACAAAGTCCTGGCCCACCTGGACAATGTCGACATTTGCGGCTTCGACATATTGCTGGCCGATCTGGTCAAACAGAAGCAGGCCAACGGCGTACTCCGCGGTTTGCGGGCGGTATCGGACTTTGAATACGAATTTCAGCTGGCCAACATGAACCGCGCCCTGATGCCGGAGATGGAAAGCCTGTTTCTGACGCCTGCAGAGCACCTTTCCTACATATCTTCCTCCCTGGTGCGGGAGATCGCCTCTCTGGGCGGGGATGTGTCAAAATTTGTCCACCCCTTGATCGCCGAAGACTTGAAGGTCAAATTCGGCTGATCGCCAGCGTTGCTGTCAGGCTGATTAAGCCCCGTTCAGGGGCTTAATTGAGCGCGCTATTCAATGGTTTGCTTGTAACCGGCCTGCGTGCATCCCAGACAGCGCACAAAGGTGGCTTTCCCCGGCCCCACAACCAAGGTGTCGGCTGCCTGCATCATATTGCCTCCAGCGGCGGAAAATGGCAGCGATACCACCCACACGGCGGAACCGACGATCGTGGTAGCCAGTAGTACAGGCCGAACCACCAGAAGATCCGTGGTCATAGCCAGTGCAGAGGGGTCTTCTTCCACCTTGTTGATACCCTCCTCCCCCAGACTCAAGGGGCTGATGGCCAAGCAACTCGCCAGGACCAAAGCCTTATACCTGCGCATATGTCTCAACACAATTATCTCCTTATTCCAGTGTGATTCGGTCAATTCTGTATCCGGTGCCAAGTAAAGTGTAGCAGCAACAGACCCGGATTATGGCAGCTCAGCGCTGGCAGTGACTACAGTAGACCGTGGACCGCTGCCCCAGGCGTATTTCTTTGAGAGGTCGATCACACTCTCTGCAGGGCTTACCGGTTCGGCCGTACACCAAGAGCTGTTGTTGGAAGTAACCCGGCTTGCCATCCCCGCCAACAAAGTCCCGAAGGGTTGTTCCGCCCTGCTCAATGGCACGAGCCAACACAGCTTTGATTTCGCTGGCCAAACGTCGATAGCGTTCTTTGGAGATTCTGCCAGCCGCCGAAGTGGGCCGAATTCCCGCGCTGAACAAGGCTTCATTGGCGTAGATATTTCCCACTCCCACCACTATCTTGCTGTCCATAATAAAGGTTTTGACCGCCTGTTTGCGCTTACGTGAACGCTGATAGAGAAGGTCACCGCTGAAGGTGTCGCTGAGGGGCTCCGGACCCAGATGCTCGATCAGGGGATGATGTTCCGGCTCCTCCTCTGTAAACAAAACGGCTCCAAAGCGACGGGGGTCATTTAGACGAAGCACGGCTTTGGCACCAAAATCGATATCGACATGATCATGGTAGCCAGCGTCTTCGCGGCGCGACACGATGCGCAGACTGCCAGACATTCCCAAGTGCAGTATCAGAGTTCCCGTGGAAAATCCCAGTAGTAAGTACTTACCTCTGCGCAAAACAGCCTGGAGCTTTCTGCCTTCCAGCTGACTGGCAAGATCATCGGGTACGGGCCAGCGCAAGCTTGGCTGCCGCACAGTCACCGCCTGCACCGGTCGACCAAGAATGTGGGGCTCGATGCCCCGCCGGGTTGTTTCCACTTCTGGCAGTTCTGGCATGTCGATTTTCCTGTAAATAAAAAACCCGGCGCATGGCCGGGTTTTTCAGAGGCAAAAGTAAGAAAGGCTCTTACTTGATTTTGCCTTCCTTATACATAACGTGCTTACGAACCACTGGATCGTATTTTTTGATTTCCATCTTTTCTGGAGTGTTGCGCTTGTTCTTATCGGTCGTGTAGAAGTGACCGGTACCAGCACTGGAGTTCAGACGGATTTTTTCGCGTGCACCTTTAGCCATGATTCAGCTCCTTATACCTTCTCACCGCGAGCGCGGATGTCGCTCAGTACGGACTCAATGCCCTTCTTGTCGATGATGCGCATGCCTTTAGAGGATACACGCAGCTTAACAAAGCGCTTCTCGGACTCTACCCAGAAACGGTGAGAGTGCAGGTTAGGCAAAAAACGACGCTTGGTGTGGTTTTTTGCGTGGGATACATTGTTACCGGTTACTGGACGCTTACCAGTGACCTGACATACCTTAGACATCTTATTGCCTCGTTTAAACAGATCATCGCTGCCTTGGCAGCAATTAAATAAAACTTCAGTCGAAATCAGCGACTCAATTGCCTTCTATACCGCCTTCAAACTGGGCCAAACCCTGCTGAAACCGAGAAGGGTTGAAGCCCTGAGTCAAGCAACAAGCTTCAAACAAAATTGGGGTCCGTCGCAGAGAGCGGCGTTTTATACCAGAACGATGGATCAATAGCAAATAATCAGCCGGTTTTTTGCTCAGCGCCACGCTCAAACATTGGTCCGGACAGCTGTGCCCCAAGCGGCCCAATTGCAGTAAAGGCTACAATAGCCCTCGCTCGGCAAAAGACACCACCTCGCCATCCCCGACGACCAGATGATCCAGTACGCGAATATCCACCAGGGCCAGCGCCTGTTGCAGCCGTTGTGTAATGCGCCTGTCGGCCTGGCTGGGCTGGGCCTCACCAGATGGATGGTTGTGAGCCAGTATCACCGCCGCCGCATTGGCCTCCAGAGCGGTTTTCACCACTTCCCGCGGGTATACGCTGGTGCCGTCTATGGTGCCCTGAAACAGTTCCTGGTAACGCAGCAGGCGATGGCGGTTATCCAGCAACAGCAAACTGAAAACCTCTCTGGGTTGGTGTCGCATTTCCGCTGTCAGGTAGGCGCGTACGGCTTCCGGGCTGTCAAAGAGGGTACTGGATTGCATGATTTCTGCTAAATGCCGTCGCCCCATCTCCAGCACCGCCTGCAGTTGGGCAAACTTGGCCTGTCCTAACCCTCGTGCACCACAGAATTGGTCCTGATCGGCCTCCAGTATTGGCCTCAGGCCGCCAAACTGGGCCAGCAGCTCTCTGGCCAGGTCCACTGCCGATCTTCCGGCACAACCTGTGCGCAGGAAAATGGCCAATAATTCGGCATCAGAGAGTACCGACGCCCCTTTTTCCAGTAATTTTTCCCGTGGCCGCTCCTGTGCGGGCCAATCGCGAATACTCATTATCAACATCCCTGTGATGAGCGATCCATATTTCCTATAATGCTGCCATTATTGCGTCAGATATTTTCACCCATTTCGTCGTAATGCTATCTTTAGTGCCACTAATTATGTTGCAGGTCAGAACAAAGCATGAGTTCACTCACCAATAAACAGATACTGCTGGGCGTTACAGGCGGCATTGCCGCGTACAAGAGCGCCGAGCTTATCCGGCGTCTCCAGGATCAGGGCGCCAGTGTCAGGGTGATCATGACGCCTGCTGCGCAGGAATTTATCACCCCTTTGACGCTACAGGCTCTTTCGGGCAATCCCGTCCATACCACTTTGCTCGATCCGGAAGCCGAGGCGGGAATGGGGCACATCGAGCTTGCCCGCTGGGCGGACTTGCTGCTGGTGGCTCCGGCATCCGCCGACTTTATCGCCCGCCTGGTACAGGGCCAGGGTGATGACCTGCTGACCACCGCCTGTCTCGCAACCCCGGCTCCTCTGTGCCTCGCTCCCGCCATGAACCAGGGCATGTGGAGTAATCTGGCCACTCAGGACAACCTCAAATGCCTGGCGGAGCGCGGGATTCGTTGTTTTGGTCCGGCCGAAGGCAGCCAGGCCTGTGGCGACGTGGGGCCGGGCCGAATGCTCGAGCCCGACCAGTTGGTAGAACTGGCAGCCGCTCAGTTTGAATCCGGCATTCTGGCGGGCAGATCCGTCGTGATCACCGCGGGGCCCACTCGCGAGGCTATAGACCCTGTCCGTTATATCAGTAATCACAGCTCTGGAAAAATGGGTTATGCGCTGGCCGAAGCCGCCCGTGACGCCGGTGCCAGAGTGACATTGATCAGTGGCCCCACCCGGCTGCCTGAGCCCGAGCGATGCCGGTTTGTGGCTGTTGATAGTGCCGAGCAAATGTACCAAGCCAGTCTTGATGCTCTCTCGGATTGCGATATGTTTATTGCCTCCGCCGCCGTGGCCGATTACAGGCCGGCAAACGCAGCTGAGCAAAAAATCAAGAAAACCGGTCAAGACACGATGGTTCTGGAACTGGTTAAAAACCCGGACATCGTAACGGCTGTTGCTGCCAGTGATAATCGCCCTTTTACGGTTGGTTTTGCCGCTGAAACCCAGGATGTGACCAGCTATGCCCGGGACAAACTGGTACGTAAAAAGCTCGACGTTGTGATTGCCAACGATGTCTCCCGCGGCGATATCGGCTTTAATAGTGATGATAACGAAGTAACGATTGTCTGGCCCGAAAACGAGGAGAGCCTGTCACCGCGCAGTAAAACTCAGCTTGCCCGGGATTTGATTGTCAGGCTGGCGCAGGCCGTAAACTCCGATTAACCGAGCGGGTTAATCCGCTAGACGAGACCAGGGTGTACCGCCACCCCAACCTGGTATTTGAAAAAGGAATTCAGAGTGGTTCTGAAAAAGAAGCTCAGAGAAGCCCCCGCCGCCACTCGTCGGCTGCCCCTCGTAACCATTTTATGCCTTCTTTTAGTTGTATCCCTGGTGATTGGCAGCGGTCTGTGGAGCTATGACCGCTGGATTATCAAAGAACAGGATCAGCGCCTGAGGGACCTGACCGCCCAACAGGCCCAACAAAGGGCTTCCGATGTTGCCATCTATCTCAAACAACAACAGAAACAACTGGCGCAGTTCGCCAAGCGAGGCTCGTTACGGCAGGGATTACAAAATAATGATCAGCAACTGCTGCAATCTCTGTCCCAGAGTCTGGGGTCGGCGTTTGATCAACTGATGTCAATTCGAGTGCTCGACTTAAGACGCAATAACCTGCTATCGGGCACCCCAGGGCCTCTCAGCTTTACTGAGCTGGATATGATCAACCGCGCCGAACAGGGAAAAGCCGTTCCACCGGAGGCACTCAGAAAAGACAAGGGCTGGTCCCTGCTGCTGATTGCCCCCGTCATCGCTGACGGATCAGAAGAGCCGATTGGCACTCTGTTGCTGACGTTAACCACCGATGATTTGTTCAAGCGTATTGCTGCCATGCAGCCTGGATTGGGTCAGACCCAGCTCTATCGCAGTGCCAAGCTCAAACCACTGTTGATTTATCAGAGCGGGGAGGGAAACAAGGCACTGAGCGCAACCAGCAGTATTTCCGACAGCGTCTGGCAGATTCAGTTTTCCCCTTCCAGAAAACTGGCGGATCAAGTGGCCATGAGCCCGGTGCTGCTATTGACAGCACATGCCTTGGTAGGGGCGATTCTGCTCGCCTTGGGTTACTGGTTGACAGGGCGTGTAGATCCTGCACGTCAGCCATTGCCTCCATCCAGGCCCGCAGCGGCTCCAAAACCCAAAGCGGAGGCTGTACCTGAACAGACCGCGGCTGAAGAGAACATCAGTAACCCGATTTATCAGGAACAGGATATTCTCGATATCCAACTGGCTGAAGAGGATGAAGGCCTGCTGGGGCTTGAAGAACGTGAACGCCCGCAAGCCGCCGTAGCATCTTCTCCCCCTGTAACGGAGAACTTACCGGCACATATTTTTCGCGCCTATGACATCCGCGGTATCGCGGAGACTGAAATCACGCCGACTCTGGCCAGGAAAGTGGGTACGGCGCTGGGCAGTATGGCGCTGGATGCCGGTGAAAGTTGCATGTTTGTCGCCCGTGATGGTCGTCTTCACAGCCCGGAACTGACCGACGAGCTCGTCAGTGGCATCCTTAGCAGCGGTTGTAACGCGATCAACCTGGGAGCCGTGCCCACGCCTCTGATGTATTTTGCCACTTGTGAATTACCGGAAAGCAGCAGTGGCGTTATGGTGACCGCCAGCCACAACAGCGGCGAGTACAACGGCTTTAAGATGGTCATTGCCGGTAAAACACTGCTGGATGACGGTGTGCTGGCAGTGAAGTCCAGAATTGAACAGGGCGAGTTACGCAGCGGTCAGGGCGAGGAGTCCTCACAGCAGGTTATCCCTGAGTATATAGACCGGGTCTTCTCAGACGTGGCTCTGGCCGGCGACGTAAAACTGGTCATCGACGCGGGTAATGGCATTACCGGCGAAGTCGCACCGCTACTGTTCGAAGAACTCGGCTGTGACGTTGAACCGCTGTACTGCAACGTCGACGGCAACTTTCCGAACCACGACCCGGACCCCACGGTGGAGGAGAATCTCTCAGACCTTATCGAAGCGGTTAAGACCTCGGGCGCTGATTTGGGCCTGGCGCTGGATGGGGATGGTGACAGATTGGTGATTGTCACCCCAGGCGGACAAATTATCTGGCCCGACCGCCTGCTGATGCTGTTCGCCAAAGATATCGTCTCACGCAATCCCGGCGCTGATGTACTCTTCGATGTAAAATGCACCCGTGAACTGAACTCCCTTGTCAGCAGCTATGGCGGCCGCCCGATCATGTGGAAAACCGGCCACTCGCAAATGAAAACTAAAATGCAGGAAACCGGAGCCCTGATCGGCGGAGAACTATCGGGGCATATCTTCATCAAAGACCGCTGGTATGGTTTTGATGACGGTATGTACGCCTGCGCACGGCTGCTGGAAATCATGACATTGAGAGACCAGGATATAGACTCTCTGTTTGATGGCTTTCCAGCCTTGCCGTCAACGCCCGAGCTTAGAGTTCCGATCGCCGAAGACCGTAAGTTCGCTGTGGTCCAGGAATTGATCAGTAACGGCAACTTTCAGAATGGCAAACCCATTACACTGGACGGATTGCGAGTGGATTTTGCCAAAGGCTGGGGGTTGGTGAGGGCCTCAAACACTTCCGCTGCACTGACGCTGCGCTTTGAAGCAGAAACCGAAGCTGTGTTGGAACAGGTCCAGCAGCTGTTTAAACGTGAGCTATTGAAGATCGATAGCGAACTCGATCTCCCTTTTTAAATTAGAAACACACTAAAGCAGGTTTACCATGTCACTTACCCGCGATGATGCCATCAACGTAGCCAATGTTTTGACTGAGGCTTTACCCTATATTCAGCGCTTTACCAATCGTACCGTCGTGGTCAAGTTCGGTGGCAACGCCATGGTGGACGAAGCATTGCAAAACAGCTTCGCCCGGGACGTTGTACTGATGAAGCTGGTCGGCATGAATCCTATTGTTGTTCACGGTGGTGGCCCACAGATTGGTGATTTGCTCAACAAGCTCAATATTCACTCCGAATTTGTCGATGGAATGCGAGTCACGGACAGCGCCACCATGGATGTTGTCGAAATGGTGTTGGGCGCTTCTGTTAACAAGCAGATTGTAAATCTGATCAATCGCAATGGAGGCCAGGCCATTGGCGTAACCGGCAAAGACGGGCAACTGATCCGCGCCCGCCAACTCAAAGTTACCCGCAACAGCCCGGATATGGAAGCGCCTGAAATCATCGATATTGGTCATGTGGGTGAGGTTTCCTCCATCAATACCTCTGTGATCGATATGCTACTGAACAGTGACTTTATCCCGGTCATTGCACCCATAGGTGTGGACCGCGAAGGTAACTCCTATAACATCAATGCTGATCTGGTAGCCGGCAAAATTGCAGAAGTGCTGCAGGCCGAGAAGCTTATGCTGCTAACCAACGTTGCCGGCCTGCAAGACAAGTCGGGCAAGGTGTTGACCGGCCTCACCACCCGGGAGGTGGATGCCCTGATCGAGGATGGCACCATTTACGGGGGTATGCTGCCCAAAATCGGTTGCGCACTGGATGCCGTCAAAGGGGGTGTCACCAGCGCCCACATTATTGATGGCCGGGTAAATCACGCCGTATTGCTTGAAATCTTTACCGACGAAGGGGTGGGAACACTGATCACCAATAAGCAATAACCCCTTATTGACATTGAGGAAATTGGCCAGGGCAAATGGTCAATTTCCAGAATCTCTGTATTGATGCCGCTCCTCTAACTCGCTAGGATAGCGTGTGCGTACTTGAGCCGCTGAGATATTCAGACCCGAGGAAGCAGCTAACCGGCAGGCCGGCAATCAAGGATTTATCAAACGCAGGATTTACGACGCTTTCGCTATTCGAGGCGAAGGGGGAGTTATTGTTTACAAGGCCAAGCAAGCAACATTATGAGCAAACCCAGCACCAAAGTTTCCCGCCGACAGCAAATTCTCGAGTCTCTGGCACACATGTTGGAAGTGTCCCCTGGAGCCCGTATCACCACGGCCGCTCTGGCCAAGGAAGTCGGGGTATCGGAAGCTGCTCTATACCGTCATTTTCCCAGCAAATCCAAGATGTTTGAGGGGCTGATCGAGTTTATTGAGGAGACCCTTTTCACCCGCATTAACCTGATCATCAATGATGAATCCTCCGCACTGGCCCGCTGCAACAAGATCATTTATCTCCTGTTAACCTTTACCGAACGCAACCCTGGCATAACACGATTGCTTACCGGAGACGCACTGACCGGTGAAACTGAGCGCCTGAGAGCACGGGTAGCCCAACTGTTCGATCGGCTCGAAACCCAAATCAAGCAGATTTTGAGAGAAGCCGAGATCCGGGAAGGGGTTCGCCCGACATTGCCTGTCACCGCCGCCGCCAATCTGTTGATGGCAACGGCGGAAGGACGCATCGCGCAGTTTGTGCGCAGCGAGTTCAAGCGCCCTCCCACCGAATCCTGGGAAGAGCAGTGGCCGGTATTGGTCAATGGCTTTTTTCGCGAAGCCCTGCAACCTATCAATTAGGCAATCAGGTCAAAAATCAGCCAGCCGAGCTTGCTATCCCTTAGTGGCTGTGGGGTTGCTCGCGCGATCTAAGGGAATTGCTGTTTGCCACGACATATTGATCTACACTTTAACAGTACCATCAGGCGCTGAAGCGGTCGGAATTATGCCGGGAACGATTCTTGTCATTGAAGACAATCCTGATAACCGCAAGCTGGTTACGTGGATTCTGGAAGATGAGGACTACGAAGTGGTCTGTGCCGAAACTGCGGAGGAAGGGCTTGAGTTGTTGCTCGACAACCACTTCGATGCCGTATTGATGGATATTTCCCTGCCGGGTATCGATGGCAAAGAGGCAACTCGGCGTATTCGGGCTCAACCACGATGGCAAGAGCTGCCGATCCTGGCATTAACCGCCCACGCTATTAAAGGCGAACATGAGTCAATCCTGGCCTCCGGAGTGACGGACCTGCTTACCAAACCGCTCGATGAGGGCTTGCTACTGGAGCAGCTCAGCACTTTGGTGCCGAGCCGATGAGTTTGGGAACTAACCAACCATGAAGCGGATACTCGTAGTCGACGACATGGAAGACAACATCAAGGCGCTGAGCTTTGATTTGTTGGATGATGGCTATGAGGTGGCCACCGCTCTATCGGGCCACCAGGCTCTATTGGATATCCAGCAGCAGCAGCCTGATCTAATCCTGCTGGACCTGATGATGCCGGAAATGGATGGCTTTGAGGTTTGCCGTCGACTGCAGGAAAACCCCCTGCGCCGGGAAATCCCTATTATCGTGGTTTCCGCGCTGGACGATCACGAGAGCATTGTCCGGGCTCTGGATCTCGGTGCCCAGGACTATGTTACCAAACCCTACTATTACCCTATTATCGCTGCCCGTATTCGCGCCGCTTTGCGCCAGAAACGGGAGCGAGACCTGCTGCTGCAACTCAATCGCGATCTGGATGAAGCCAGACAGATGGCGGAGGCGGGAATGCGTGCAAAAAGTACCTTCCTTACCAATATCAGCCATGAAGTTCGCACCCCCATCAATGGCATCACAGGTATGGCCCACCTGCTGAAAAGCGGCAAGCTGGACAAAGAACAGCAGGAGTATGTCAGCACCATTGAACTGGTGAGTGACAATCTCTTAAATATGATCGACGAGATCCTGGATTACTCCAAGATCGAATCGGGCGATATTCATGTGGCGGACGACCTTTTCAATCTGCGCGACTGCCTGGACCATGCAACACGCTCAGTAAAAGATAATTGCCGCCAAAAACGCCTGGCGATGGATATCGTATTGAGCCAGGATCTGGATCGCAATTACCGCGGGGACAGTGGTCGCGTACAGCAGATTCTGCACCATCTGTTGCACAACGCCATGAAATTTACCAATCAGGGCGGCATTACTCTGAGGGTGCTTCCCTGCACCGAACCTGCAAAGGACGACCTGCACCAACGAATTCAGTTCGAGGTTGAGGACACCGGCATTGGATTCGATGCCAGCCGCCTGGAAACGCTGCTCGGCTCCTTTTCCCAGGCGGACGACTCCACTCAGCGACGCTACGGTGGCACAGGCCTTGGGCTGGCAGTGTGTTATCAGCTTGTGGATCATATGGGCGGGCACATAGAGCTGGAGAGCCGACCAGGCCAGGGCACTCACGTTGTACTGAATCTGCCCTTTGGTATTGCACCGGTAGAAGAGCCCGTTACACCAGGCTGGCACGGGCTGGAAGACAAGAATTGCCTGATACTCAGTGAACAGCCCGAAGCAGAGGTACACGTAGAGCAGGCTATGCTGAGTTTTGGCTGTCACACCGAAATTCTTCCGCTGAGTGAACCTTTCGCCTCGAACCTGAGTTCATTGGTCAGTGGCCATACCACTCCCGATTTCATCATAATACGCAACCCTGAGCAGTCCTTTACCCCGCTGTTACCGGAGCTGCGGAGCATCGGCAAACTCAACGAATGTCCCTGTTTTATGATCAGCCCGATTGAATGGGATGGAGAAACAGAAAGTGGATACGATGCAACTCTGGAGTGGCCCCCTCAATTCAATGAGTGGTACCACACCATCCACGATATTTTGCACCCGGTAAGCAACTACGATAGTCAGCCTGCCAAGCAACCACACCTCCCAATCCTTTTGGCGGAAGATAATATTGTTAATCAGAAGGTGGCGGCGAAGATTCTCGATAACCTCGGCTACCAAGTCGATATTGTGTCCAATGGGTTGGACGCCGTCGATGCCGTCAAGCACAAAGAATATGGGTTAATCCTGATGGATTGCCAGATGCCGGATATGGATGGCTACGAAGCAACCATTAATATTCGCCAACTTCAGGGCCTGGAACGCCATCTGCCAATTATTGCCCTGACTGCACACGCCATGCGGGGTGAGCGCGAACGCTGCCTGGCAGCCGGCATGGACGATTATCTGACGAAACCCATCAAAATACCCATGCTGCGTGATACCCTGCAGCATTGGTTCAAAACCCTGGAAGATTGATCGGGCATATTCACTCTTCCAGAATACAGCGGTTTCTTCCCTCTTCCTTGGCGCGATACAGCAGCTTGTCAGCCCGGGCGAACGCCTTTTCGGCAGTATCGCCCTCCTTGAGCGTCACTATTCCCATGGACAAGGTGACCTTGACCGGATCCTGCTTGAACCGAAATGGTGTTTCAGCAATTACCGACCGAATTTTGTCCATGAGAGCAAAGCCGTCCTGCGGCTCAGTTTCAGGTAACAAAATCACAAACTCTTCGCCTCCATATCTGGCCATAAAGTCCACTTCACGCAGGCGTTGGGAGATGGCTTTGCTCAGCACCTGCAGCACTCTGTCACCCGCCTGGTGCCCATAGGTATCATTGATGCGTTTAAAGTGGTCAATATCCGTCACAACCACTGTGAGAGCATTTCCATAACGTTGCCATCGACTCCATTCGAGGTGCATCCTCTGGTTGTAGGCTTCTCGATTGGGTAGGCCTGTGAGTGCGTCGGTAACCGCCTTTTGCCGGGCAGCTTCAAGCTCTTCTCTGGCGCTGGCAGCTTGTTGCTGAGCTGTGGTTAACTGTTGCGAGAGCTGCTTTAATTGCGCCACCAGATCGTCGTCACCCTGGGCTTGCTGTTTCTTTTTAAGAGCGTCATTGATGGCCTGCAAGTGAGTATTGATGTCTTGTTTGAGCTGATTAACCTCTGTTGCCACCGCCACGGACTGCCCTAAGGAACCAAGTTGATGCTGTAGCGTCTGCTCAAATTGCCGCTCCAACTGCTGGTTTTGCTGTTGCTGGTCGATGGTGCCGCCCAGTCCCGAAAGTATGGATTCCAACACTCCGTGCAAATGCTTTAGATGTTCCCGGTACTCTTCGTCGGCGAGTAGATAAGCCTGTAGCACCAGATCCCGAATATCCTCCAAGGTTGGAACCAGTTCGTACCAGTTCAGACCCCGTTCGAGACGTTCACGGGCGTCCAGTGCTTTTTGTTCGGTGCAATCGACCGGCTCAACCCGATCCAGCAGGTCCGTCAATACGTGAAATACTTTGTCCGAAATACGGGAAAAAGCCGGCTCATGGACAGGCCGCTGGAACACTGCCTCTTTTTGAGCCTCTTCATCCACTTCCTCGCGGGTCTGGAGCTGTCCTTCCAGGGGCTGCGTCTCTGCTACTTGGGAAGTTTGTTCCGGGGCTTGCTCGGTATGATCGGGCTCTTTCGAAACATGTTCAGTGGTTTCGGTATTTTCGCGAGTTGGTGTTTCACTACCTTTATCAGCTGATTTCGGGGCACTCGCTTCTTTATCATCATCCCTGGTTTGTTCACGACTGCCCCGTCCTAGCAAGCGGCCAATGAAGCCCTGGGCGGGTTCCACGCCAGATTCACTAAAAGCCTTTTGCTGCAACTCGGCAAACTGAGATAACAGCAGGGGAAGATCGGAATCGGCTGCATGCTTTAACCGCTTGGAGAAACTCTTTACCTCGGCTGCCGCCTGGCCGGCATAGGGCAGAAGTCCCTTGGCCAGTTCGCCAAGCTCCTCCAGAGTTCGACCGGCACGCTGCTCCCTATCCTTTTCAAACCTGAGGACAATTGCCTCAAGCCCTTCGACCACCCGCTCCAATCCTGCGCTATCACCCTTCTTCAGGTGGCCTCTGAGCCCTCTTAGACCTGAATCAAGCTCCGGGTCCTGTCCTTCTGCCGCCAGGCTTACCCGCACGAGCATACGTCGCATCAATTCATGCTGTTGTTGATGGTGTTTTTGCTGTCGCTCATGCTCGTCCAGAGCATCCAGGTACTTCTCTCGCCAATCGGTAGTACTCGTCATACGGCTTCCCTATGCCAGAGTGGTCATTGCAAATGATCATTATAGTCGGCCAGGTCGGCACGATGATCTGGAAAGCTTGCCGCAATTGACTCTTGAGTGAAAGCGTGAGGGTAACTGTGCGCGAGGGGCGCGAGGGGTAATTAGAGGAGGAGGGGGCCACCACAGACGGGAGAGTGGTGGCCAAATTTCAGAAATCAGCTCTTCTCTGCACGGATTTTAGCAATCAGGTAATCGGCAACCTTCAGCATTTGCTGCTGACCGCCCGCCATTCGGGCGCTAATACGGTATTGACCGTTGACGACCATTTCCGGTGTGCCGGTTATCTTGTAGCTGCGGGCCCTGGCATCAGCCTGTTTGACCTGGCTGGTCACACCGAAGGAATTGAATGCTTTAACAAACTTGCTGCGATCCACACCCTGAGCTGCAAAGAAATCTGCTAGAGCATCGATGTTTGACAGCTTTTTGCGTTCGAGATTAAGCGCATTAAACAGAGGCTGGTGAACCTTGTCCAGAACACCTAATGCCTTGGCGGTATAGAAAGCCCGGGCATGAATCTCCATGTCGTTGTTCCACATGGCCGGAGACTGTTGAAAATCCACATCCGTGCCCTGTTGTTTCTGCCATTGATGAACCATGGGTTCAAAGCGGAAACAGTGTCCACAACCGTACCAGAACACTTCGGTGACCTCGATTTTGTTGGGGTTGCGGGTGCGAACCGGGTTATCGAGCACAACGTAGTGCTTACCTTCCTGGAAGCCGGAATTGGAGGCCGGGCCTTCTGCACAGGCCATCAGGGAAAACATCAGGGCAAAAATTGCCGCCAGTACACGCATAACAGAGCTCCATAGATGCGATTGATAGTGATCGACTTACGTCTGACATATGACAGCGCATATTATTGAGGTTCCCGAGGAACTTCAATTTCCAGTCACCTGAAATGATTCTCCACAGACGTCATGAACCGAAACTGAATCGGCGCCCTGAAGAGTCCGGCAGGCACAAAAAAAGCGGCTTACGCCGCTTTTTTCTTATCACCCGGTTTAGTTCAAACCAGCGATATAGTTCGCTACTGCCTTGATTTCGGCGTCGCTCATATGCTGGGCCACCTGGCGCATGATTTTTGAATCGCCGTCATTGACCCGGTTACCGGCGCGGAAGTCGCGCAGCTGCTTCTCAATATAGTCTGCATGCTGGCCACTGAGACGAGGGTAACCTGCTGGAGAGTTGCCCAGGCCACGGGGAGAGTGACAGCCCGTACAGGCAGGCATACCTACACTTGGATTACCCGCGCGGAAGACTTTCTGACCGAGCTCCAGGCCGTCAACTTCAATGCCGGAGTTTACGCGTACCTTCAACTCCTTGGCACCGGAAAGCTGCAGGGGCTTCTGATCAAAGAACGCCGCCATATCCGCCAGATCCTGATCGCTCATATTGTCCAGCAGACCTGTCATCTCGACTATTTTCCGGCTACCGGACTTGATGTCTTGCAGCTGCTTGATCAAATACTTCTCACCCAGACCAGCCAATTTAGGGAAGTTGGGGGCAGGGCTATTGCCGTCAGCTCCGTGGCAGGCCGCACATACCGCAACCTTGGCTTCACCCGCTGCCGCATCACCCGCAGCCACGGCTCCTTGAGCAGCGGCGATCAAACCTACGGCCATCACTGCCTGTTTGAAGATGTTTTTCATTGGCTAATCCGTCAAATTAATCATCAAATAAACTGTTGTTGGTGTACCGACTACCGGCCCGATAGCCGAACGCGATACAATGAGCGCCGCTGGCGGCAGACAAAAACCGCGACATTATATACTAACCGCCTGAAATCTCACTCTTTTTGCAGGGTTATGCTTTGAGCCGAATCATTTACTCTTCCAACGATCCCCAAGTTGATGAAGAAACAACCAAATCTGGCGTCCACAAGATTGCCTTTAATAAAGCTGCATTTACTCAAAGCGCTCCATCGATTCGCCAATGCCCGCCGGATGAGGGTGCCGAAGTGGCGTTTGCCGGCCGCTCCAATGCCGGCAAATCCAGCGCCATTAATACGTTGACGGCCAACCACAAGCTCGCACGCACCAGTAAAACGCCTGGACGAACCCAACTCATCAATTTTTTCCAGCTTTCAGAGCAACAGAGGCTGGTTGACCTGCCCGGATATGGATACGCCAAGGTCCCCCTTAAAATGAAACAGGAGTGGGAACGCAATCTCTCGGAATACCTGCAGGAACGTCGATGCCTTAAGGGTATGGTCCTTCTAATGGACTGTCGCCATCCAATGCAGGAATTTGACACTATGATGCTCAATTGGGCCATAGAGGCGGAAATGCCGGTGCATATTCTGTTGACCAAAGCCGACAAGCTCAAAAAAGGCCCCGCAAATGCTACCCTTTTAGCCGTTCGCAAACACCTCTCTGAAGCTCAGGTCGATGATCTGGTGAGTGCCCAGCTGTTCTCTGCCCTCAAAAAAACGGGACTGGATCAGCTGAAGAAAACGCTCAACCATTGGTTGCATCTCTCATCAGAAACATTGTGACCAACGAGTCTGCAAGGGCGACAAGCCTTATTCCAAATCGCTATAATGTTTTTTGAATCGTTGGATATTTCTACGACTTGTCGGTCGCGAGTGTATTCCCGTGAAATTCTGAGACATTGCCTTCACTGGATGACACTTAGGGACTTACCCCTAAATTCTGTCTTTGGCTTCCAAGCCAGTGAGAATTTTGACGGTTTCCAGTAGGGGAACATCAGAATTAAATAGGTGCTTTGGCCAGATATGATCCCCCGGTGGCCAAAATCCCGACTACACTGACAACAACAGGATAAGACCTTTCCAACAATAATAACGCCCATTGAGAGAGGAAAACGTATGCGCTGTTCGCCCCTGTCCCTGACAGCAGCGATTGCCCTTGCATTGGCCAGTCAATCATCTTTCGCTGACTCAGAAACGGAAGAAATGCTGGTTTATGCTCAAAAACGGGCTCAAACCATTCTGGAGGTTCCCGTGTCTGTGGCCTCCTATGGAGAAGATTTATTGGTGCAGGCACAAGTCCGCAATCTTGGCGATCTGCAGCAGGTTGCACCCAGCCTGGTTTTTAACAGCTCAACAGGCGCCACTCAATCGATTATGACCATCCGCGGCATCGGCACCGCCGGGCAGAATTCCGGTCTGGAACAGTCCGTCGGTGTGTTTATCGACGGTGTATACCGCGGTCGCCCCGGCTCCGCCCTGAGCGATTTTGTGGATATAGAAAGCGTTGAAGTCTTGCGAGGTCCGCAGGGCACACTATTTGGCCGCAACACTTCTGCTGGGGTTATCAGCGTTCGCACCCGCAAGCCATCTTATGAATTTGGTGGCAACCTGAGTTTCAGTGCCGGAGATATCGGATATCGTCAACTCAAGGCCAGTGTGACCGGCCCATTAATCGAAGGTACCCTGGCGTACCGATTGTCTGCGACCTGGCAAGAGCGCGACGGTCTGGTAGAAGATGACGTGACCGGAGACGAGTATCACAACAAGGATCGCAGTACGGTTCGCGCCCAGTTGCTGTGGGATTTTGATGACGATACCTCTCTGCAAATTTCCGTGGACTACACCGAAACTGATGAGTCTTGCTGTATTGCCTCGCCAGTCTTTTACGGCAGCGCAGGCACCACCCTGTTTATCGGTGGCCCCGGCTTGGGTGCCATTAATCCGGCCTTCAGTAGTTTTGGCATATTTGCCGCTCTGCAGGACGGCACTCCCGGAGTCTATGCCGCACCCGAATTTACCTTTAATGGTGGCGGACTGTCGACATACCCCGATCCCGGTCGCTACAAGGTCAGTGCAACCCCTGGTATCGGCGCGGACGACAGTTTTATAGATGGCGGTATTTCAGCGGTATTTCAAACATCCCTGAACCAATCCATGGATCTGACGGCGATAGCGGCTCACCGCATTTTTGAAACCGCGCCCTTCAATGATGTGGACCAAACCTCTGCGGACATATGGAACGCCGGACGTGGTCAGGACATTGAGGAAAACTCCTTTGAACTGCGCCTGTCCTACAGTCAGGAGAAATTGGACTGGACCGTCGGCTTTTACTACTTCGACCAGGCCATCGATGCCCGGGGCGATTTCGCCTGGGGAGCCGATGCCTCCAATTATCTGGCCCAGGTGGGGATTGCCCGCCTTGCCGGTCTGGCGGCGGCAGGAGTTCCCGGCTCCGTCGGTGATATTCTCCTGACCGGCCTGGTGGGTGTGGATTCAAACGGCCCCGGTGGTGCCGCCAATCCGGGCAACTGGTTCCCGTCAGCGGGGCTTGCAGGCACCGGTTATCACGAGGACATTGAGTATAAGGCCGAGAGTGTTGCGGCCTTCGGCCAGGCTACCTGGCATCTGACTGACGCCCTCAGTTTCACCTTCGGCGTTCGATATTCCGAGGAGGAAAAAGAGGCAGACTACGAAGTTACCAGCACCGACCCTTACTCGCAGATCAATCTGTTGGATATCAGCCCGGCGCTGTTCTACGCCCTGCGTCCTCTCCAGTTGCACCCCCCCGTTGGCGCCACCAGCGACAGCTATGACGACGACAATCTGTCTTTTGCCACCAGCCTGAACTACGAATTGTCGAAAACCTTGTCGGTCTATGGCCGTTACGCCCAGGGCTACAAGGCCGGCGGTCTTAACCTCAATGGCGGTATTGGTCAGGACCCCGGTAACCCGGTCGCGGACCTGACGAATAACCGCTTTGATGCAGAGGAAACCGAGTCTTTCGAAATCGGCGTTAAGAGCTACTTGCTGGATCGGACGCTGCAGTTGAATGCAACCGTGTTCTACCAGACGGTTGAAGACTTCCAGGCCAACTCTTTTGACGGTGTCGGCTTCACCCTGAAGAATGCCGGTGAAATTGACGGCAAAGGACTGGAGCTGGACTATACCTGGACGCCGACGGAAAACTGGGTGTTAACTGGTGGTCTGGTGTTACAGGATATCGAGTACGGCGAATTTGAAGACGGCTCTACCACAGCAGCTCAGCAGGAAGCTGCGGGGTTGCCAGCCCGTGCCTTGGGCATGGTACCTCCGCAAGACCTTACAGGTGAGACACCCAACTTTGTGTCCGATATCACCTACGCCGGTAGCGTTACCTACCTGCACAATATCGACTCCGACCTGCAACTGAGAATCGGTACCAGCTATCGTTTCCGCTCGGATTACACAACAGGACAGGACAACGATGACTACACCGAAAACGACGACTATTGGATTTTCAACGCCAACATCACCCTGGCGGGTGCCGATGACGCCTGGGCACTTGAACTCTGGGGTAAGAATCTGACGGATGAAGAGGTGATTAATATCGGTTTTGATACACCGTTGCAAACCGGCAGTTTCAGCGCTTTTATGGAAGAACCCATGACTTGGGGTGTTACCGGGCGAATGAAATTCTAGTTGACCAACGAAAAGTGCCCGGCGGCCTTGGGGAAACCGTCGGGCACAAAACCGACAGCCTTGGGGACGCTGTCGGCAAGCCAGCGACGCAGTGTCCTGAGCGTCGCCATCTAGAACCAGTTCTGTTCAATTTTTAGACGCTCAATTTCATCTTCAGTTCCCCACCACTCTATCTCATCCAGTTTCAGTAAACCAAAACCTAAAGTAGTGGTTAACTGCAAATTCAAGCCAAAAAAAAGCCCTGGATAACCAGGGCGCTTTTATTGAGAAAGCGGTCGGCCATGCGGCCTCTAAGTAAGGAGAGCAAGACACCATGAAATATCTTGATTACTGAGACCGGGCCTTTCTTGCAAAGTTCAGGGATGACTCTTTGGATACCGCAATTTGTCCTGAATAGACCCATTTACTGCTCTTTAATCTCTAATGGGCTTCTTCCCAATTTTCTCCGATGCCCACTTCCACCAGCAGCGGTACATCCAGACTCATGGCAGCTTCCATTTTGTCCTTCAATCCCTGACAGACAGCATCCAGATCTTTTTCCGCAACTTCCAGCACCAGTTCATCGTGAACCTGCATCATCATTCTGGCGTCCAGGCCGGATTCTGTCAGCCAGGCGTCCACATCCAGCATGGCGAGTTTGATAATATCCGCCGCTGTACCCTGCATGGGCGCATTGATTGCCGTGCGCTCTGCCGCCTGGCGCCGCATACCGTTGCGGGAATTGATTTCAGGCAGGTAGAGACGACGTCCTTTCAGGGTTTCCACATAGCCGTTCTCGGCGGCTTCACTGCGGGTGGTTTCCATATATCGCTGAACGCCCGGGTAGCGTTGAAAATACAGGTCGATGTATTGCTGTGCCTCATGGCGCCCCAGGTGCAGCTGTTTTGCCAACCCGAAGGCGGACATACCATAGATCAACCCGAAATTAATGGCTTTGGCACTGCGCCTTTGGTCGTCGCTGACCTGATCCAGGTTCACACCAAACACCTCGGCGGCGGTGGCTCTGTGGACATCCATACCCTCTGCAAAGGCGCGCTGCAGGTTTTCATCACCTGAGAGGTGAGCCATGATACGCAGCTCGATCTGGGAATAATCGGCAGCAACGACCTTGTAACCCGCCGGGGCTACAAAGGCCTTACGAATACGACGACCCTCTTCGGTACGTATGGGAATGTTTTGCAGGTTCGGATCTGTCGAGGACAGACGCCCCGTAGCCGTAACCGCCTGATGGTAGGACGTGTGTACGCGCCCAGTAGCAGGTTTCACCATTTTCGGAAGCTTGTCCGTATAGGTGGATTTGAGCTTGGAAAGCCCCCGGTACTCAATCAGCAATGCCGGCAATTCGTAATCCAGGGCCAGTTCCTGCAACACCTCCTCCGCAGTGGACGGCGCGCCCTTGGGTGTCTTTTTAATCACCGGCAGTTCAAGCTTTTCGAACAGAATCGCCCCCAGCTGCTTGGTAGACCCCAGGTTAAACTCCTCACCTGCCAGTTCATAGGCCTGCTTCTCTAGGGCCTGCAGGCGTTCGGTGATTTCGTGGCTTTGCTGTCCCAGCATATTAGAGTCGATCAAGGCTCCATTGCGCTCAATTCGTGACAATACACTGAGTAGCGGCAATTCAATTTCGTCAAACACGCGTTGCAGAGAGGCAATTCGAGCCAGCTGGGGTGATAGCGTCTGATGCAATCTCAATGTGATGTCCGCGTCTTCAGCGGCATAGGGACCCGCCTGATCCAGAGGAATCTGATTGAACGTGAGTTGCTTGGCCCCTTTACCGGCAATATCCTCAAAATGAATCGTCTGGTGATCCAGGTGCTTTTCCGCCAGGGTGTCCATGTCATGACGACTTCCCGCAGAGTTGAGCACGTAGGATTCCAGCATAGTGTCATAGGCAATTCCCTGCAGATCCACGTCATGGTTCGCCAACACACTCTTGTCGTATTTCAGGTTTTGACCCACTTTTCTGATGCCTGGATTTTCCAATAGCGGACGCAACTGCTCCCAGACCCAGTCTTCGGGCAGCTGCTCCGGCGCATCCAGATAGTCGTGCCCAAAGGGAACGTAGGCAGCCTCTCCAGCCTCGATGGCAAAAGACACCCCCACAACCCGGGCTTCCATATAGTCAAGACTCGTGGTTTCTGTGTCGAAGGCAAACAGATCGGCCTGTTTTAACCGTTCTATCCAGTTGAGAAACGATGTTTTGTCGAGAACCGTTTCGTAATGAACTTCGCTGACTTGCGGGGGAGCAACCGTCTCCCCGTCACCCGTGTCTTGTGTGCTTGTCTGACCACCCTGCGCCGGCTCCGCACCACTCAGCTCCTTGATCCAGGTTTTAAACTCCATCTCCTGGAACAGCGCCATCAGGCCATCTTCATTTCTGGCGGTCATGGCCAGGTCGCGGGGCCCTACCTCCAGTTCCACGTCGGTCTTGATGGTTGCCAATTCGTAGGACAAGTAAGCGGAGTCGCGGTGTTCGGAGAGTTTTTCCGGCATTTTCTTGGCACCGCGAAAGCCCAACTCGCGTATTGCCTCCAGATCTCCGTAGATCGCATCCAAACCGCCCAGGCTCTGTAGAAGCGCCAAGGCGGTTTTTTCACCCACGCCCGGTACTCCGGGAATGTTGTCCACTTTATCCCCCATCAGTGCCAGAAAATCGATGATGAGGTCCGCCGGAATGCCAAACTTGTTCACCACCCCGTCCAGATCCATCACCGTATCGGTCATGGTATTCACCAGCGTAACGTGTTCACTCACCAACTGCGCCATGTCCTTGTCGCCCGTGGACACTACCACATCGACCCCCTGCTCTGTGGCCTGGCGTGCCAGCGTGCCGATAACATCATCTGCTTCCACACCATCAATAATAAGCAGGGGCATTCCCATCGCACGAATGATGTTGTGAATGGGCTCTATCTGGACCCTTAAATCGTCTGGCATGGGAGGACGATTGGCTTTGTATTCAGGATAGATGTCGTCGCGAAAGGTTTTGCCCTTGGCATCGAATATCACGGCGACAACACTGCCGGGATAGTCCTTATCCATTCGGCGAAGCATATTGATCACCCCTTTGACCGCTCCGGTAGGGTTGCCCTTCGAGTTCGTCAGGGGTGGCAGGGCGTGGTAGGCGCGGTACAGATAAGAGGATCCATCCACCAGGATCAGGGGGGCTTTAGACATGCTGGGTTCCGTTGTCCGTTTATTACTGGGTGCGTTGTTACCAGAAACGTTATCACCAGGAGATATTGTTACTGGAAAACGTCGCTACTGGAAAAATGGTTGCTGGAATCTCAATGGCTACGGCGATTCCGGGTGCCGCTATTCTCTAACAGCGAGAATTGAAGGACAAATGCAATTGAATTTGCAGAGAATTCCGCCGGTAACACTTTTTAACATTCGCTTAACCAACCCCGCATAGTGTTACTTATACGTTACCAACCACTATATATAGTGTTACCACTGTTAATTTGTGTAGGCTCGCCCCACAAACGGGAAGAAATATGTGCCATTGCACAAAAAAAGTGCTGGCATCACTGACACCATTCCGTTACCATGCGTAACACAAAGTAACAAAACAACTGATCAGCAGGTTCCAAGCCCTGGTGATCGGAATCAACCACCTCAACGGAGGACCTCATCATGAAAAAACTTGGTTTTCTGCTCGCTCTTGCACTGTTCGCTAACGGCGCTATGGCTAATAAGGTTGGTTCCAGCTACTCCAACGTTGCTGTCATCGTTGCAGAGACTGGCGCCAGCTCAAGCTGGGCAACTAAAGAAATTATGCTTGCTGAGCAAAATGCTCAGAAGATGGAAGAAACACTGGAAGCCGCCAACGAAAAGCTGGCTTCCAAGCTGGAACAGCGCTTTAACCGTATGCTTGAAGCCTCTAGCCAGCAGTAACAGTCAACTCTCCTCTTGGCGTTGTAATTAATTATTCATCGCTCTTCCCTGCACTGGGCTCTCACTCTCTCCTCCCTATTACCAGTGCAGGGTTCTTTTTGCCCATCGCCCCTTTTCAATAAGCACAGCTCCTGAACTCGTCATAGAGATTGATCAGTAGCAATTTGTAACTGGTCACACCAACGCCTAACAGGTCCACCTCCCGCATCTGCAGCTGCTCACGATTGGCGAAGCTGGTCATCCACTTACGCTTGTGTCCTTTGACAATCAGCAGACAGTCGCCGTTTTCCAGCTGCTGGCCCGCACGCCAAAGGCTGCGTGCCCCCGGCGCAATCTCGGGAGAATGGGAAAGAACAATAGGTGCGGGCAGATCCACGTATTCCAGAAAGTGACCGTAGGCCTGATGATCTACTGCGTAGGCACGGCGGGATGTTTCGATACTGGTTACTGAGCTGGGCGGCGGTAACAGTCGTAGCAGAGCTTCTGCCTCCCGCTGGGCGTTCGTTCTGTAGAATTCCCGATTCTGGGGATCCAACTCTGACAACTGTAAGGAAATTGCGTACAACACCGGTATCGCATGAGTGCCATTCAGCCAGAGGTGCTGTTCGTGATGGTTATCATGCGCGTGATCTGAGGAGTGGCGACCCTGGTCGGGCAAGCTCAATACACCTTCCATGGAAACTTGACGAGTATTTACCGCAAGCTCCTGCAAGTAGGGCTCCAGACTCGGCCCCACCCAGAGTAACAAATCCGACTGTGCCAATTGTCGTCTGTCAGATACGGAAAACGCAAAGTCGTGAGGAGTTTGCCCTTCTCCCAATAGAACACGGGATTCTACCTTCCCTTCAGTCACCAAATCCAACAACAGCGCCAATGGCTGTACACTGCTAATCACGCGAACCGGTTCTGAACCTCCGTGAACCCGGATGGCAACAGATACCAGGAACAATATAAGGAGAAGACTTTTCAAACCGTACAATGGGATACACCAGACAAAAAGATAGTGTTATATAATAACATACCTTTGTAATTGCAGGCTCTTCCAATGCCCCCTTCAGGCTCCCCAATATCACCATCGATTGCTTCCCGTCTTCATGACCACAATCATTGCATCAGTACCGCGATGGAAACCGCGCAACGTATCTGTAGTGACAATGGTGTGCGGCTGACCCAGCTTAGGGAGCAGGTGCTTCGCTTGATATGGCAAAGCCACAGACCCTTGGGTGCCTACGCCCTGATGGAGATGCTGGCCGAGCAATCCACGCGCCGGGTCGCGCCACCGACGGTGTACCGCGCGCTGGAGTTCTTGTTGGAGCAAGGCCTGATTCACCGAATTAATACGCTGAATGCCTTCGTCGGCTGTACTCATCCGCAGGGTGATCATGACAATAACTTTATGATCTGTGAGGAATGCGGCGTTGCCATCGAGTTCTGCACAGAGAAAATACAGCACGATATAAAAGATTCCGCCGCCCAGTTCAACTTCACCATCAAGGCACAATCAATCGAATTGGTAGGCTTATGCCAGGCCTGCACAGGGAACAAAGATGAGTGAACTGCTGATAAAAGCAACCGATCTCTGCCTGGAATTTGGTGACCGACGGGTGCTGGACCGGGTATCCATACAGATGCATCGAGGCGAAATTGTGACCTTGATCGGCCCCAATGGTGCGGGTAAAACATCATTGGTACGTATCGCATTGGGCTTGCAACATCCGTCTTCTGGAGAGCTTTGGCGGCGAACGGCGCTTAAAATCGGTTATATGCCGCAGAAGTTACATATCGAACCCAGCCTGCCGCTTTCAGTCAGGCGCTTCCTGCAGTTGGCTCAACAAGATCCCACTGACATTGAAGAGTCACTGCAACTGACCGGCATCAGTCACCTGCTCAATAGCCCAATGGCTCGCCTGTCGGGCGGTGAAACCCAGAGAGTACTCCTGGCTCGCGCCTTGTTGCGCGCCCCGGATCTGCTGGTATTGGATGAACCGGTACAAGGTGTTGACGTCGCAGGGCAGGCCAAGCTCTACCAGCTGATAACGGACATCCGCAATCACAAAGGTTGTGGTGTGTTGATGGTTTCCCACGATCTGCATCTGGTAATGGCCGCTACCGATACCGTCGTTTGCCTCAACCAACACGTTTGCTGTCACGGTCACCCGGAAAGCGTCAGCGAAGACCCCGCGTACTTGGAACTGTTTGGCCAAGCGGCCCATTCCGGAGTCGCCGTTTATACCCACCACCATGACCACGACCATGACATACACGGTGAGATGGAACATCGGGGGTCCTGCGAGAACCAACAACATGCCTGAGTTTATCTTATTCGCACTGCTTAGCGGTTGTGGAGTTGCGGTGATGGCTGGGCCGCTGGGTTGCTTTGCAGTCTGGCGGCGCATGGCCTACTTCGGAGACACCCTGGCTCACTCTGCCCTCACTGGTGTAGCCCTGGGCCTGATTTTGGCGGTCAATATCAATTTAGCAGTAACCGTGTTTTGTCTGTTAT
The DNA here is from genome assembly GCF_011683955.1 of Pseudomaricurvus alkylphenolicus. Taxonomy (GTDB): domain Bacteria; phylum Pseudomonadota; class Gammaproteobacteria; order Pseudomonadales; family Cellvibrionaceae; genus Pseudomaricurvus; species Pseudomaricurvus alkylphenolicus. Next base: position 613,950 of record NZ_JAAQPI010000002.1, on the reverse strand, counting down.
TGGCATTATTGCTGGTGCTGCTACAACACAATCGCAGTATTGCCACAGACACCCTACTGGGCATTTTGTCCCACTCCATGCTGGCCCTGGGGTTGGTCACTGTCAGCGTATTTGGCGATGGCCGCATCGATCTCTACGGCTACCTGTTTGGGGACCTGCTGGCGGCAACGACGGATGATTTGGTCACGATTGCCATCACTGCAGGTATCGTCCTTCCGTTATTGATTTGGCTCTGGCGACCTTTGTTATCGATCACAGTCCATGAAGAGTTGGCATTAGTGGAGGGCATCCGTGTTGCATGGGTAAGAACGACTCTGATGTTGATGATGGCGCTGCTGATAGCGGTTGCGATGAAAGTTGTTGGCGTTTTGCTGATTACTGCGCTATTGATTATTCCGGCAGCCGCCAGCCGGCGGCTGGTTCAGACTCCTGAACAAATGGCGATTCTTGCCAGCCTCATCGCTATGGGCGCCATTGTCGGTGGTTTGGCGATCTCCTTTTTTTGGGATACGCCAGCTGGGCCTTCAGCAGTACTCTGCACCAGTGTATGCTTCTGCCTGAGCATGCTGAAAAAACCAGCGATTTAGCCCCAAAAAAGTTGAATGGTTTCAGGGATCAAAGGTCGTCACGATTGACTGCAATGTAAGCTTCACCCTGGCAGTATCCAGCGGAGGTTTTATAAATCCGTGGTAGTGACCAAAGGGGTTCACCAACGCGATGTTTGTGCTGTGGTCCACCGTATAGTCCATTGCTCCCGGCCCCTGCCTGACCTTCACAAAAGCCATATTCAGCTGATTGGCCAGGCGTTTGATTTCCAGAAATTCACCGGTCAAGCCAACAAACTCGGGGTCAAAATAAGCCATATACTGATTCAGTTGCTCGCTGGTATCCCGAGCGGGGTCCACACTCACCAGCACAAACTGAGTTTTAGCGGCAATCTCGGGCTTGAGCTGCGCCTTCACATCTTTCATCAATGACAAGGTGGCTGGACACACATCGGGACACGAGGTGAATCCAAAAAACATCAACGACCACTTGCCCTTTAGCTGCTCCAGAGCAAATGATTCCCCATGCTGATTCTGCAGGCTAAAGTCTTTGAAAATACGCGGTTGGTCAAAGACATAGGTCCCATTGGCCCTCAATTCAATGGGGCTGAGTACCCTTGGGGTTGTAATTTTGTTTAGAAATCCGGCCATAACCAACGTCACAAACACGCCTATGGCCAGCAAAGTCAGGTAAATGCCCTTTCGCTGTTGAGGGGTTTTATCATGCGGGGGAGCGGCAAACGGCGGCTCCAGTGTGTCAGTCGTTGTCATGATTCAATTAAGGGTGGCCATGAGTGGGTTTGCCGGCAGCAGATAGTGATCAGCCAACATGATCACAAACAATGCCATCAGATAAATAATGGAGTACTTGAAGGTGTCCATACCCAGTTTGGAATCGTCGCTCATTAACAGGCGAACGGCCCAGTACAGGAAGCCGCCGCCCAGCACAACCGCACCAAGCAGGTAGAGCCAGTTAAACATTCCCGTCGCGTAAGGCAGCAGCGTGACTGCGAAAAGGATTAGTGTGTAAAGCAGAATATGTATTTTGGTGTAACGCTCGCCATGAGTAACCGGCAGCATAGGAATGTCGGCGTTGGCATATTCGTCTTTGCGATAAACCGCCAACGCCCAAAAATGAGGGGGTGTCCAGGCGAATATAATCAGTACCAGCAACAACCCATGACCGCCCACTTCACCCGTCACCGCTGTCCAGCCCAGCAACGGAGGCGCAGCACCGGCGATGCCACCAATGACAATATTCTGGGGAGTCGCCCGCTTGAGGAACAGGGTGTAGACCACCGCATAGCCGAGCAGGGATGCCAATGTCAGCCAAGCCGTCAATGCGTTGACAAATATGAGCAATATGCTCATACCCAGCAGTCCGGTGGCCAGTGCAAATAAAGACGCAGGCAGCGGCGCCACTCTGCCCGTGGCGACAGGGCGATTGAAGGTCCGCATCATCTTTTGGTCGATCTGTCGGTCCACCAAGTGATTAACTGTTGCTGCAGAACCCGCGCACAATGCAATACCCAGATTACCGAGAATAAAGATATCCAGAGGAACCATACCTGGTACGGCCAGCAGCATACCAATCGCCGATGTGAGAATCATCAGTGCCACGACGTTAGGTTTGCAGAGTTCCAGGTAATCCCGCCAGCCCGCTTCCGAGTCGGAGAAGACAGACGAAAACCCGACGTCCGCGGCGGCGCCTGTTACGATCTTTTCATTATCCATGCTGTCTCTCCTTGTCCGGATTGTGCCGACTGTGCGCTGGCATCATATCCCAGCGCCTCTCTCTGTAAATGGTAATTGACGGTAACCAGCACCAATAGCAGTAAAGCACCGCCGACGTTGTGGGCAACGGCAACGGCGAGTGGTAAGGCCGCCATAATATTGGTCACACCCAAGCTGACTTGAATAAGCAACATAAAGGTGAGTACCTGTGATAAACGTTGGAGCGTCCCTATCCTGCTGCGCCACAGAAACAGTGCCAGCGTCAGGACGATCAAGGTAACAATAATCGCTCCAATCCGGTGGGAAAGATGAATCGCGGTCCGTGCTTCGTTGTCCATCAGACCGCCCAAATAGTTGGGGCCCAACTGCTGAGCAATGTTAAAACCTTCCCGAAAATCGGTTTTGGGCAACCATTCGCCATGGCAGGTGGGAAAATCGATACAGGCCAAAGCGGCATAGTTAGAGCTGGTCCATCCTCCCAAAGCAACCTGTAGAACGACAACAGCCAGCCCCAGAACAGCGAGCGTGCGCAGGCGAGTGAGGCAACTGCGTGAAAGTCGCGCAGAGAGGGAAAGGGTTTGTTGGACACCCCCACGGCCACGATACCAAAGTCGTAAGAAAAGCAGCCAGGTTAGCGACAGGGTTGCAAAGCCACCCAGTAGGTGAGCGGTAACCACTTGCGGCCAGAGCTTTAACGTCACCGTCCACATTCCAAACGCGGCTTGAATCGTAACGAGTATGACCAAAAACCAGGGTAATTTTAGAGGTGTTTTCGATTCACTCTCGGCACCTGAACGACGTGCACGAGTGGCCAGGATTGCCATCGCAAGAATAACCAGGCCCAGTGTGCCCGCAAAGTAGCGGTGTACCATTTCCGGCCAGGTTTTGTCAGTGTCGACGGGCGCATCCGGAAATGCCTGTTCTGCTGCTTGAATTTCGCTGTTGGTTTGAGGCCACAACAATTGACCATAACAGCCGGGCCAATCGGGGCAGCCCAAACCGGCATCAACCAATCTTGTAAAAGCTCCCAACGCCACCACGACGGAAGCCAGTGCACAGGCAAACAATGTTAGCCGGGTTTGAGAAGAAAGTTTACGCGACCTTTCCATACCTACCTCAGTCTTCGTAGGAATACTTGAGCAGACGTTTGATATCTTCCAGTAAATCAGCTCCCTCATGGCCGTCATCAAAGCTCATCATGGCAAAGCCTTCCTGGTCTACGAGATACACGCGAGCGCCATCCGCCTGATGTTCTGCACCGTTGGTGCTGGCCAGGGTATCCTGCCACTCGCCCAAGCTGGTCGTGGCCGCGACCAGTTTCGGATGGTCACGCTGCAAGGTCTGCAGCAGTTCCTGACTGTAGTTGCCGTCCACATTTAGAAAGACGCGTTCGACCCGACGGGCTTTCTCTCCGAGGCGAATGTGTACCTGACGAGTCAGGTATAACATGTCTCTACATTGATCAGCGCAGTAGTTGTCTCCGACGATCAGCATTCTCCAGCGTTTTTTTCCTTCCCAGAGATTCAGGCTTGAGCCCTGTGAATCGTTGATATTCAGAGCCGTAATTGACGTGGCTGGCAGCAACAAGTCACCACGATTGACTGTTCCCGTGGGTATTCCCCATCCCGTGGCGTAAATAAAGTAGGCCAGCGCCATGGGAGCACCGATAATGCCAAACAGCAGCCAGCTAACCCAGGGCTTGGCGGTTTCAGAGGTATTGGGGTGGGCAGACATTTCAGCCGCCATGACTCACTCCTTTATTGTTATTATTTAACAGACTGATCACATTGGTATTGGCCGCGAACAGGGCGAGCACCAGAACCGAGGCCATCGCAAACCACTGTACCGCATATCCATGGTGTTTGGCAGGGCTTGTACTGACATATTTCCAATCTGTTTCCAGTGCAGCGGAGTCCTCCGCAAACAACCGGAGCTCCCAAGGCAGAACCGCTTGGCCCAGCTGATCCGCCATTAATTCAAGCTCGACTTGTTGCAGTCGAATTGGCCATTCCGAGTCAGCTGTCTCATTGTTAATCATGCGGTTGTAACTGCTCCGAAAAAGGTGGCCCTGCAGAGCGATGTTTGAGGAAGGAAATTGAAGTTCAGGCAATTCACTTCTGAGCTGAGGCGCTTTGATCCAGCCCCTGTTTACCAGCAGCGTTCCACCTTCTCTGAGATAAAACGGTGCGATGACTTCATATCCAACGCGACCTTGAAACACACGATTATCAATAAGCCAATAGCGCTCTGCATCAAAATGTCCGCTGGCGATCACGGTTCTGTGTTGAAGGTCGTCGGAGGAAGAGAGTTGATTCAGCTCTATGGCAGGTTGGGATCGACGCTGCTGTAAAATCTCAAGAATTTCCTGTTTTTCCGCTGCCCGTTGCAGTTGCCAGTACCCAAGCCGCAGCAGAATCGGAAGCAGCAACAAACCGAGAAAAACAATTTTCCAATTGAAAGTAAACCGAAGTTGGCTAAATACACCCAAAACCATCTCGCCTAACTCTGAGCCTGCTACAATCAGGTACCACCCTATTTATGACCGGGATACCTTTTTTATGTGGCTGAAAATCATCATCGTTATCTTATTTATCGCTGTACTCGTCAGCCTGAGCAGCGCACTGGTTTTTCTCCTGAAAGATATGGGTTCGCGATCCAAGCGTACCCTTTATGCCCTGGGCATTCGTGTCGGACTGGCCGCCACGCTTCTGGCTTGCATTTTTTACGGCTTGGCCACCGGTCAGCTGGGGAGTTCCGCCCCTTGGGATGCCGGCCCCAGAAACCAGAGCGGGCAATCCCATCAGCCACTTTCCCCGGAGTAATTAACCGAGGATATACACAAAGATAAACAAGCCAACCCAGACAACATCCACAAAATGCCAATACCAACTGGCCGCTTCAAAGCCAAAGCAGTCGTCGTGCTTAAAGTGTCCCTTGCGCACTGATCGAAGGAACATGACCAACAACATAAAGGTTCCCAAGGTGACGTGGGCTCCGTGAAAACCGGTTAACATAAAGAACGTGGTGCCGTAGATACCGGTATCGAGCGTCAGCCCCATTTTGGTATAAGCCTGAATATATTCTTCGACCTGCAGGACGAGGAAGATGATGCCCAAAGCGACGGTCAGACCCAACCAGAAGTTAAATGCCTTGCGGTTATCGTCTTTCAAGCCGTTGTGAGCCAGATGCACCGTAACCGAAGAGGTCATCAAAATGACAGTGTTCCAGAAGGGCAGCCAGGTCCAGAGCGAATCGACATGGCCATAACTCATGCTCTGTTCGGGACCGGTGACTTTGGCGGCGTCTCCGTTAACTGCCATGTCAGGCGTCGTCATCAGCGGCCAGGACGCTTCGAATCCATTCCACAAGATTTCATTCGTCGCAGCCCCTGCCCCCTCTCCACTTAACCACGGAAGAGCAAACGCGCGGACGTAAAACAGCGCTCCAAAAAACGCTGCGAAGAACATCACTTCGCTGAAGATAAACCAGCCCATCCCCCATACGTAGGACTTTTTCAACTGTGCGCTGTTCATCCCTCGTATATTTTCAGAGATGACGGCGGAAAACCATTGCCATAGCACGAAAGCAAACACCAGGCCGCCGCAAAACAGAATGGTTGGCCCCGTATCATCACCATTGAGCCAGTTGGCGGCTCCAAATACGGTTAAAAATAATCCCAGGGATGCAAAGATGGGCAACTTACTTTGCTCTGGTACGTAATAGGTTCCTTCACTAGACATGTTGCTACCCCGCCTACTCTTTGTCTGTGCAATTCGACTTTGCTTCAGTTGTTATTGCGATTGCTGTGGTTGCGGTTTTAATCCCCATTCAGGGACTGGTTGAAGCCAGTTCGATCTTGTCCGTGATATCAAACAGCGTATAGGACAAGGTGATGGTATGTACCTGCTTGGGAACATCCTGATCGACGATAAACCTCAGGGGTAATTCGGCGTTCTCCCCACCATCCAGCGGCTGTTGGTTAAAACAAAAACATTCGGTTTTGTGAAAATATTCGGCGGCCTTGAAGGGCACAACACTGGGAACCGCCTGAGCAACCATGGTCTCGCCCGTCGGGTTAAAGGCGAGATACCTGACCTCAACCTCCTGCCCCGGATGGACCTCCATGCTTTGCACCTCGGGTTTAAATCCCCAGGGCATGCTCTCATTATTGGTTGCCAGAAACTGGACTTTGACGACCCGGCTGGTGTCCACCACTACCTCTGTCGCCTGATACTGACCTCCGGTCTTGCCGTTCAAGCCTGTGACTTCACAAAAAAGATTGTAGAGTGGCGGCATAACGTAGAGTGCAAACAGAAACATCATGACAGAGGTTGCCAGCAGCTTTGCCAGCAACACCCGGTTAGACTGTTTGATCGATTGCGTCATGCGTCAGTACCGCCGTCAACTCACCTATTTCACATCCGGTGGTGTGGAAAAGGTGTGGTAAGGTGCCGGTGAAGGCACAGTCCATTCCAGACCTTCCGGATTTTCCCAGACCTCGTCAGTTGCCTTACGACCACCCCGAATGGTGGCGATCACATTGAACAGGAACAGGATCTGAGCAGCACCAAACAGGAAGGCGCCGACACTTGCATACATGTTGAAATCGGCAAACTGCAGCGCATAATCCGGAATCCGTCGCGGCATGCCGGCCAGCCCTACGAAGTGCATGGGGAAGAAGGTCAGGTTGAGACCGATAAACGCCATCCAAAAATGGGTTTTGCCCATAACTTCGTTGTACATGTTGCCACACCACTTGGGCAACCAGTAATAAACTGCCGCCGTAATGGAAAAGATAGCTCCGGGCACCAGCACATAGTGGAAGTGTGCAACGACAAAATAGGTGTCGTGATACTGGAAGTCCGCCGGGGCAATCGCCAGCATCAAACCGGAGAAGCCACCGATGGTAAACAGGATAACGAAGGCAATCGAAAACAACATGGGCGTTTCAAAGGTCATAGATCCTTTGAACATGGTGGTAACCCAGTTAAACACCTTAACCCCTGTCGGTACTGCAATTAGCATGGTGGCATACATAAAGAACAATTCACCCGCGACCGGCATACCTACTGTAAACATGTGGTGAGCCCACACGATAAAGCTGAGGAAGGCGATGGAGCTGGTAGCGTATACCATGGACGCGTAACCAAACAAAGGCTTGCGGGCAAAGGTGGGAATGATCTGACTGACCACACCAAAGGCCGGCAGGATCATGATGTACACTTCGGGGTGCCCAAAGAACCAGAACACATGCTGGAACAACACCGGATCACCACCACCGGCCGCATCAAAGAAGCTGGTACCGAAGTGGATATCCATCAGCATCATGGTCACCACGCCCGCGAGTACCGGCATAACGGCAATCAGCAGGTAGGCGGTAATCAGCCAGGTCCATACAAACAGAGGCATCTTCATCATGGTCATGCCGGGAGCACGCATGTTGAGGATGGTAGCAATGATATTGATCGCTCCCATAATCGAACTGGCGCCCATGATATGCACGGCAAAGATGAAGAAGGTTACACTGGGCGGCGCGTAGGTGGTGGACAAAGGTGCGTAGAAGGTCCAGCCGAAGTTAGGTGCACCGCCTTCCATAAACAGAGTGGATGCCAACATCGCGAACGCGAAAGGCAAAATCCAGAAGCTCCAGTTGTTCATCCGTGGCAATGCCATATCCGGGGCACCGATCATCATCGGCACCATCCAGTTGGCAAGGCCGACAAACGCCGGCATCACTGCACCAAACACCATGACCAGGCCGTGCATGGTTGTCATCTGGTTGAAGAATTCCGGTTCAACAATTTGCAAACCGGGTTCGAACAGTTCGGCGCGAATCACCAGTGCGAAAACGCCGCCGAGCAAAAACATGGCAAAACTGAACCAGAGGTACATGGTGCCGATGTCTTTGTGGTTGGTGGTATACAACCACCGGGTAATTCCTTTAGCAGGACCGTGTGCCATTGTTTACCCCTCCCTATTGACCCTGTTTGAATTTGAGAACATCAATGGGTTGAATCGAATCACCCATGTTGTTGCCAAACGCATTTCGTTGATAGGTAACGACACTGGCAATATCCACTTCGGAAAGCTGTGGACCATAGGCCTGCATCGCGGGATTCTTGCTACTGCCGTTGACCACCATATCCAGGTGACCGTTCATGCCGCCGGTAGCAATGGCACTGGCTTTGATGGCTGGAAAGACACCAGGTACGCCTTCGCCGCCAGACTGGTGACAGGCAACACACACCGTGCCATAGACTTTCTCACCCTGGGCGTAGAGTTCATCAAAGGTAAAGGTTTTTTCCGTCAGGGCTTTCAGCGCAGCCGCCTGCTCGCGCTTGGCAACCAGCCAGGCATCGTACTCAGGTTGTGGCAGGGCCTTGACGACAATGGGCATAAAGCCGTGGTCCTTACCGCAGAGTTCCGCACACTGGCCACGGTAGATGCCGGGCTCATCCACATAAGTCCAACTTTCATTGACGTAGCCAGGAATAGCATCTTTCTTGACCGCCAGTTCAGGCACCCACCAGGCGTGGATGACATCGGCAGCGGTAATCAGGAAGCGAACCTTTTTCTTTACCGGAATAATCAGCGGTTCGTCTACCTCGAGGAGATAATTGGGCCCCTTGGGCACACGGTTCTCAATCTCATCGCGGGAAGTACTGAGATTGCTGAAGAAGCTGACATCTTCCCCCAGATACTCGTACTTCCACTTCCACTGGTAGCCGGTGATGATAATGTCCATATCGGCGTCTTCAGTGTCGTAGATTTTCAGCAAGGTATTGGTGGCGGGTATCGCCATGACAATCAGGATCAGAAACGGGACAACGGTCCAGATAATTTCCAGCGTGGTACTTTCATGGAAATTGGACGCCTTGGCTCCCTGGGACTTGCGGTGCACGATCATGGTGTAAAACATCACACCAAAAACCACAACACCAATACCTACGCACCACCAGAAAATATCCATGTGGAGCCCGTAGATATCTCGGCTTACCGGGGTGACCCCCTGAGTCATGTTCACGCCCCAGCGCTCGATCTCGTCTGCCAAAGCTGATTGACTCAGCCCGGTTAAGAGTACGAGCAGGCAGGCGAACAGCCGTTTCACTCTAATACACATCGCCTTTAGTTCTCCGTGTAGTTCAGAACCACTGCCGACACGGTGAGTGACGATTGCGGCTCGCATTATTTTTATGTTCTACAACGAGAGTTGGTGTACGCGGATAATTCCCCCACCGCTGGCACCCGGGCGTTATTCGAATTGTCTTGTCTGTATCAAAGGCTCTTAATTGTGTATTCGTGAGTTCGGGTAAAGCGCGGACGAGGACGGACAAAGGCATTCACCGTTTGGCCTGACCTTACTCGGCACATTTTCCTTCTGCTCGCCAGAGTTTTTATTCTGGGCGTAATACCAGGATCAAGAGCTCCTTTCACACTGATACATCTAGCGCGACCTGCTTTTTACAGCGGGCAATACCGGCAACACTTGTCGACGTCCAGGAGGTACAACCAACAAAATGCGGCAAAATGTCGCAACTACTACACCCCAAGATTAGCCACAAGGGTTGATCTGAGTCAATATTTTTATTTCGTTTTGTTCTGTCCGATTTTTGTACAATTCTATTTTATTTGGTTAATTTCAACCGTTTAGGGGCCACTGACGTACAATGGCGCCACTTGAATTTAATTCCAAAAGACACCCGTTGATGCCTCGATTGCAGCACAAATCCGTACTGGCACTGGCCTGGCCGCTGATCCTGAGCAATATTTCGGTGCCGCTGTTGGGCATGGTGGATACCGCAATTTTGGGTCATCTGCCACAAGCCCAATACCTGAGTGCCGTAGCGGTCGGTGCGAGTATTCTGTCTATTGTTTTCTGGGCCATGGGGTTTCTGCGCATGGGCATCACAGGGTTGGCAGCCCAGGCCTGGGGACAACAGAATCACATTCAGCTTGATGCCCTGCTGATGAGAAGTGCAGTGTTGGCGGTAGTAGTCGGATTGTTATTGATGGCCATACGCACACCGCTACTGGGTATCAGCCTTACCCTCATGCAACCCTCAGCAGAAGCAGCTGCATTGGCTCAAAGTTATGGTGAGATCCGTATGCTGGGAGCGCCGGCGGTTCTGCTCAACTTTGTCATCGTGGGATGGTTTATCGGCCGGCAAAATACCCGGGTGCCCATGCTTATAGTATTGACGACCAATGTCATCAATATTCTGTTGGATGTGGTGTTCATTCTCGGCCTGGAACTCAACAGCGACGGCGCCGCCCTGGCAACGCTGTGTGCCGAAGTCAGTGGTCTCTGTATCGGGATTATCTGTGTCCTACGGGCAGAGCCGCGTATGCTGGAACGCTTGCGACAGGTTTCAATTTCAAACTGGCGACACTACCGGCGATTACTGGGTGTGAATCGACACCTGTTCATTCGCACAGCCTGCCTGCTGTTTACAATCGCCTTTTTCACGGCACAAGGCTCTCGCCAGGGTGATTCAACCCTGGCAGCCAACAGCATTATATTTCAACTGTTAATGCTCTTGTCTTACGGATTGGACGGTATTGCCCACTCCGCTGAAGCACTGGTAGGCAAAGCCTTTGGTCGCAGAGATCCAAAGCTGTTTAGCGAGATACTGGCAACCACCGGTGTCTGGAGCCTGGTTATCGCTGTTGGCATGAGTCTGTTTTTTTGGATCGCTCAAGGCTGGCTGATCTCTCTGTTCACTGATATTCAGAATGTGTTGGAGATTCTGAATATTTACTTCGTTTGGCTCTATGCATTGCCGTTGCTGTGCGTCTGGGCATTCTGGCTTGATGGCGTTTACATCGGCGCCGGTGGCAGTCGGGTGATGCAATATTCGATGATGTTTTCTGTCTTTATAGTATTTCTACCCAGCTGGTGGCTAAGTCAGAGCTGGCAAAACCATGGTTTATGGCTGGCATTCAGTCTGTTTAATCTGTCCCGCGGTGTGACCCTCGCACTATGCCTACCCAGTTTACGCGGTCGTCTTAGCCGCGAACCGACGTCTTTATGAATTAATGATCTGAGTGTCGGCTTGTTTTTATCCAAACTTCGTTTATCTTAAATAGAGTTTGCCGGTAAAAAGCTCAAAGTCCGGCAATTGGGGGCATAAATAACGATAAATTCAGCAAGTGTTTAATTTCCCTATGGATATGAAAGACGTGGACGCCATACGAGAGACGATAAAACTGGCGAAAGCACATGAATCAAAAACCGGGCATTTGGGGACCATTCTCAATCGAGAAATTCCCAATCTGCATAACTCAATCCGTCTTCCGCAAGACAATGCCGTGCAAGCTCTGCTGGATTTTGTTACCCGATATATTGAACATGTGCCCGACTTTGTCGAAGCCATTTCCCACGTAACCAACGAAGCCAAGGTGTTCGAATATGCCGAGGTATTTCTGAAAATTGCCAAAGATTACTTTCTGCATCCACCTGAAATTGTCGAAGGTCACTTCGGCATGGATGCATTGATGGACGAAGCTTATCTTGCCCACCGCCTGATGGAAGAAATCAACGACCGGTTTATCAGCCACTGTGGCACGCCGCTCGCACCCATGGATATGACCCGCTCCAATTTGATCGTGCATCACCTGATTGGAGAGCCGTTTGCCAACGAACTGGACCAGGCAGTGCAGTACTCGGTGGAATTGTGTATGAGCAAAGAGAAGGTTTTTGAAGCAGAGGCATTCCAGCAATATCTGTCGGAACACCGCCACAAGGGTTGGGGCAAAGAGCTGCAGCAATGGCCTTGCCTGGCGACTGACTTAGCCATCTCACTGGACTTTTCCGGCTCCAGCGAGGATATGAGCGATACTGCGTCGGAGCCAGAAGGCGGCACCGTTCACTGATCGCGAATCACTTGGCCAAGAACCGCAAAAGGTTGGTTACGTACACTCACTGGGCACCCTGCCAAGTTGCAGGGTCAGCCTTCATTTGTCGCCGCTTTTGAGCGGCGGAAACTGCAGCACCTGAACTTCGGATTTCTTTTCCTCTTCAGTCTTATTCACTCTTGTTTCCAGTTCACGAACCTGTTGCTGGAATCGCATTTCATCCACAAAGCCACATCTGACACATTCGCGGTAATCCTTTCCTTCTTTTTCGTAGACTACGATCTTGTCCATCTCGGAACAGCGGGGACACACGGCTCCGGCTATAAATCGTCGCTTGCTGTCGAACGCCATTGGGTTACCTCTTTGTTAACATCAGCCTTCGATACCACTGTGTCTTAACAGGGCATCGGGTTTGGGTTCCCGCCCGCGAAAATTGCGGAACAACTCCATGGCTTCGCGGGAACCCCCTTGTTGCAGAACTTCTTCCATAAAGCTGCGGCCTGTATCTGTATTAAAAATACCTTCCTCCTCAAACCTGGAAAAGGCATCACTGGATAAGACCTCTGCCCATTTATAGCTGTAATATCCGGCCGCATATCCGCCGGCAAAAATATGTGAAAAGCTGTTTTGAAAACGATTAAAGGCCGGCGGAATAACCACTGCAACGCGCTCTCTCACAGAATCCAGCACGGTCTGTACAGGTTCGGGGTTATCTGGCTGATAATTTTTATGCAGGCGAAAATCGAATAGCGCGAACTCAATCTGCCGCAGCATTTGCATGGCAGACTGGAAATTTTTGGCGAGCAACAGGTTGTCCAGCAGTTGCCGGGGCAGGGGCTCACCAGTTTCGTGGTGACCGGATAACAGCTCTATCACCTCTGCCTGCCAGCACCAGTTTTCTAGAAACTGGCTGGGCAATTCCACGGCGTCCCACGCGACGCCATTAATACCACTGACAGCTGCCGTATTAATGCGCGTGAGCATGTGATGCAGGCCGTGTCCGAATTCGTGGAACAGGGTGACCACCTCATCGTGGGTCAGCAGTGCCGGTTTGTCACCCAACGCCGGGGTAAAGTTACACGTCAGGTAGGCGACAGGGAGCTGCTGATGGTCCTCAGAGGTGATACGCCTTACTCGACACTCGTCCATCCAGGCACCACCGCGTTTTTTAGGCCGGGCGTAGAGATCCAGGTAAAAGTGAGCAATGACTTCTCCTTCCTGCCTGACATCATAGAATCTCACATCCTCGTGCCAGAGTTCGACATTGCCTTCCTGAATATGGATATCAAATAGGCGGGATACCACTTCGAACATGCCAGCGACAACCTTATTGGCAGGGAAATAAGGGCGAAGCTGTTCCTGGGAAACCGAGTAACGTTCCTGTTTCAGCTTTTCGCTGTAGTAAGCCAGATCCCACGCCTGCAGATCTTCCAGTTTGTCTATTTGCGTGGCAAATTCGCGTAACTCCTGAATGTCTCGCTCGGCTTGAGCGCGACTTTTAGCGGCCAACTCAAGCAGAAAGCTTTCAACCTGGTCGCAGGTTTCCGCCATTTTGGTCGCCAGTGAACGCTCCGCGTAATTATTGAAGCCCAACAATTGCGCCATTTCGTGTCTCAGTGACAGAATTTCATCAATCAGGGGAGCATTGTCCCACTGACCGGCATTGGGGCCGGTCTCAGAGGCTCGGGTGGTGTAGGCCTGGTACATCTCTTCGCGCAGCTGACGATTGTCAGCATGTGTCATTACTGCGAGATAGGATGGAATATCCAGTGTCAGGCGATAGCCTTGCTGGTCGCTTTCCTGCGCCGCCTGCTGCGCCAAAGCCAGGGCATTGTCCGGCAACCCGCTGAGTTCGGACGAATCATCAATCAGCTTATGCCACCCCTGGGTGGCATCGAGTACATTGTTGGAAAACTGAGTGCTCAGCTCCGAGAGGCGTTGTTTCAGCTCACTGAAGCGTTGTTTCTTGGCCTCGGGTAATGCCACTCCAGCAAGTCGAAAGTCTCTCAGGGCATGGTTGATCGAGGTTTGTCGGTCATAGGACAGCCCTTCAAAGTCCTTGCCATCCGCCAGAGCCTGGTAAGCGCTGAACAATTCGTGATTCTGACCAACCTCTGTGCCATAGGCGGTCAGTTTCGCCAGACTGCTGGTATAGGCTTCCCGAAGCTCGTCGGTATTGCACACAGCATTGAGATGACTGACCGGCGACCATGCCTTGTTAAGTTGATCGTCCAGCTCTTCAAGTGGATCCACCAGACTGTTCCAGCTGACCTCTCCAGTAGTATTGTTGGCCAGCACCTGCGCCAGATTGTCCCTGCAACGCTGCAACAGCTCGTCGATCGCCGGCTCCACATGGGAAACCTCAATACTGGCAAAGGGCGGCAACTTGGCATTACCAAGCAGTGGATTGGACGGAGCGGAAGTCATGATCGGGCGAGCCTCAGGCTGTTACACAGTAACCCGTAATGATACACCCACTTGTGTCAGATTTGGGGGCTTCAATTAGGCTGGTGTCTGGATTCAGAAGTTCGTATATTTTGAGAAACTATTCTCACCGGAGCGGTTTTATGCAGTCCCCTACTTCAACCTCCCCTGTATCCGCCTTTCAGGGTAACTCTCCACAACTGGGCCAACGGGTGTTTATAGACCCCAGCGCCCGCGTCATTGGCAATGTGCACATCGGAGATGACAGCTCCATCTGGCCGATGGTTTCGGCAAGAGGGGATATGCACAAGATTCAAATCGGCAAGCGCACCAGCATCCAGGATAACACCGTGTTGCACATCACCCACGCCGGTCCCTTCAACCCCGATGGCTGGCCATTGACGATTGGTGACGATGTCACCGTGGGACACAGTGTGACATTGCACGGATGCACCATCGGTAACCGGGTATTGGTAGGTATGGGCGCCATTGTGATGGATGGTGCTATCGTGGAGGACGACGTAGTGATAGCCGCCGGAGCTTTGGTGCCGCCAGGTAAACGCCTGCTCAGTGGTCGACTCTATGTGGGCTCACCCTGCAGCGAGGCCCGAGAGCTAAAAGAAAAAGAATTCGAGTACTTTGCCTATTCCTCCAACAACTACGTCAAGCTCAAAGACCAATATCTGGCCGAAATGGCTCGCCCCTAGATGATTTACTGTTGAACAGTATGAATGATGGGCACCAACTCAAGAGCTTCAGGCCTTGAGTTGGTCTCGCAGAGCTTCGATAACAGGCACAACCCGGGGTCGAACCTCTCGCCATAACTCGAAGGCTTCAGCAGCCTGGCCAACCAGCATTCCCAGGCCATCGGCAACGGCGGCCGCGCCCTGCTGCTCTGCCCACCTCAAAAATACCGTAGGCTCAGCGCCATACATCATGTCGTAACACCGGGCACCCGGCGCCAGGAGATCCTCCGGCAGTGGCGGCAAGTCTCCCGCCAGGCTGGCAGAGGTGCCATTGATCACCAGGTCGAACTGCTCGTCTTCGAGATCATCAAAGCCACAAGCCTGAAGTTTACCAAAGCTCTTGAATTCGCGAACCAGAGTCAAAGCCTTGGCGACCGTGCGATTGGCAACGACCAGCTGCGCCGGCCCCTGTTCCAGCAGCGGCTGCAGCACGCCGCGGACAGCCCCCCCCGCTCCTAGCACCAGCACCCGCTGATCGGCAATGGGCCATCCCAGAATATCGACAATATCGGATACCATACCCGCGCCATCGGTGTTGTCACCGAGAATACGGCCGTCTTCTAGACGCTTGAGTGTGTTTACGGCGCCGGCAGTGCGAGCCCTTTCGGTCAACTCATGGGCGTAGTCAAAGGCATCAATCTTAAAGGGTACGGTGATATTAAGCCCGCAGCCTCCGGCGAGGAAAAACGCATCTGCCGCCGCTTTAAACCCATCTTCTTCAACCAGTTGTTTCTGGTAATCGATGTTTTGTCCGGTTTCGGTGGCAAATGCCGCATGGATTTGAGGGGATTTGGATTGAGCAATGGGATTGCCGTACACCAGATATCGATCCATAGTTACACCCACTCCTGAGGCTGCAGATACACTTCCGTCAGCTCGGCTTCAGGGGAACCCGGCTGGGGTTGCCAATCGTATTCCCAGCGCACCAGAGGGGGTAATGACATTAAAATCGACTCGGTACGTCCACCCGTCTGCAAACCGAATAATGTTCCGCGATCAAACACCAGGTTAAATTCCACATAACGGCCCCGACGATAGAGCTGAAACTGTCGCTCCCGCTCTCCAAAAGGTTGGTTCTTGCGCCTTGCCATAATCGGTTGGTAGGCGGCAACATAGCTGTCACCGACAGCCCTCATAAAAGCAAAGCTTTGCTCGAACCCGAGTTCATTAAAGTCATCAAAAAACAGGCCGCCCACGCCTCTGGGCTCGTCCCGGTGTTTGAGATAGAAGTACTCATCACACCATCGTTTCAAGCGGGGATAGAGGTCATCACCAAAGGGGGTACAAGCGTTGCGGGCTGTCCGGTGCCAATGTTGGCAATCCTCGCGATTGCCATAATAGGGCGTAAGATCGTAACCGCCGCCAAACCACCAAACCGGGTCTTCCCCTTCCTTTTCAGCAATAAAGAACCGCACATTGGCATGACTGGTAGGGACATAGGGGTTGTTAGGATGAATCACCAGAGACACCCCCATGGCTTCAAACGAACGGCCTGCCAGTTCCGGGCGATGCGCCGTGGCTGAAGCCGGCATCTGCTTGCCAAAAACGTGGGAAAAATTCACTCCCCCCTTTTCAATCACTGCGCCATCGTTAATGACTCTGGAGCGGCCACCGCCGCCCTCCTGCCGTGTCCAGCTGTCTTCAATAAATGTGGCACTGCCATCTTCAGACTGGAGCTGTTGGCAAATGCTGTCCTGCAGTGCCAGCAGGTACTGTTTAACGGCTTCTTTATCGGGTTGAGTCATGATTTACCTGTTATTACCACAATTACTACTTGGATGATCTCGGCTGGCTTAGCTCGCGCGTATGATAGAGCCGGTTACCAGATCTCTGATTTCGGTCGGTTTAGCCTGCAGACCCACGGCACCTGGTGCCAACGCGGCGAGGCTGTCCCCAAAGTAACGGCGGACCTGCCACGAATGCAGCGCCGGTGCCTTGCCCTGAGGATTGGCGGAGGTTGATACGATGGGCCCGCCCACCGCTCTACAAAGGGCGGAAACCACCGGGTGGGCGCTGACCCGCAAAGCTACGCTGGTGTGCTGCCCCTTGACCCACTCAGGTACCTGATTGCGCAGATCCGGCACCAGCCAAGTGAGTGGCCCCGGCCAGCCTTGGTGCAGCTGTTGTCGTTGCTCCACCGTAAGCGGGCGCAGCAAAGGCTCGATTTGATCCATACTCGCGGCTACCAGAATCAGGCCTTTTTCAACATCCCGTCGTTTCATGGCCAGCAGCTTGTAGACTGCCTGATCATTATGGGGATCACACCCCACTCCCCAAACTGCCTCGGTGGGGTATGCAATGACCTCACCAGCTACCAGGGCACGGGCAGCCGCCTGCAATTTTGGATTGAAAAACCAGTCCATAGAGTACACCTGCTGAAAGACGAAATGCGACAAAAGCCGGAAAATTACCTTAAGCTGTTAGCCAGGACAACCAAAACCTGAGGTTTTGGGGGCGCCTTAGAAACCAGTTTATCAGTCGGGGATACCCGCTTGGAGCTGTATCCGCTAGATAGGTGAAGACTACTCTTGAAGGCGGGTATATCCCCCTCCCTGTTGGCGAATCAATCCTTTGAGTTCCATTGTCATCAGCGTGGCAAGAAGTTCATGGGAGGATTTTCCGGTTTGGGCCAGCAATTGATCAAGATTGGTTGGGTCGAACCCAATCAACTTCCAGAGCACTCGCTCATCTTGCTCCAGAACCTGCTCCTGGTCCGCAAGTTCTTGCTGCCCCGCCGGATCGGCGCAGGATCCGATCCAACCGTGTAACTGTTTGGCAATGTCTTCGCCCGTTTCCACCAGCGTCGCCCCGTCTCGAATCAGGGAATGACAACCACGACTCAACGGATGATGAATGGAGCCGGGAATGGCGAAGACTTCCCGGTTCTGCTCCATCGCCAACCGGGCTGTGATTAGGGAGCCACTCCTTAAAGCGGCTTCTACCACCAACACGCCCAGACTCAGGCCGCTTATGATGCGGTTTCGCCGGGGAAAGTTGGAGGCATGGCCGGAAGTTCCCGGATTAAACTCGCTGACCAGAGCACCGCCGGATTCTATAATCTGCTCGGCCAGCCTCACATTTCGGGCCGGATAAGGCCGGTCGATGCCTGTCCCCAATACCGCAAGTGTCAGCCCCTGGCCTGCCAATGCTCCCTGGTGAGCCGCAGTATCTATGCCCAGTGCCAGTCCACTGCAAATGCCTATGCCCGCTTTTGCCAGGAAACGACTGAACGCCAAGGCATTGTCCCGACCCTCAACACTGGCGCGGCGGCTGCCGACAACTGCCAGCTGGGGCAGTGACAGCGCCGCGGGATCACCGCGAACATACAGAGCGGGAGGTGGATCGGAGATTTCGATCAAAAGCGGTGGATAGTCACTGTCCAGGTGAGTTATCAGACGGACCCCCAGAGGCAGCAGTTTGCCGCGATCTTCGCAATATCGTCGCCACAGCTTGCTGTCTTCACGGCGGCGATAGAATTCGTAAAATTCCCCGTGACAGCGATTGGGCAGGTAACGCAGCAGGGTGTTCAGCGGTTGGTTGAGTAGGGGTTGTATTCTCAAACAGTGCTTATGCAGACGCCAGTAGACCGCCGCTGTTATGCCGGGCAGGTATTGGAGGAATGCTGCCTGGTGCCGCGGGCATTCCGGGTTGGCATGGAGGCCATCGAATTCCATTTCCATGACATCGTCCTTGATGTGGATGATTAACAATCAGCGGGGATCCCAGCCGAAGCTAAAACCCCCGTTCCTTACTTGCTGTGCCCGGAATGGTCAGGGACGACGCACGATATCCAGAACCGCCAGAGGCCGCGATGCCTCCAGCACCAGCGCGAAACTCATCTTTTCAAAGGTGCGAAAGACCATCAGCAGACCCGCTTTTTCCTCGGGAAGCCGGATGATATCACCCTGGATACGGTCGCGGACTGCACCGCCCTCTTTGTAGATTGCCATCACATTGCCAATCTCCAGACCTTCGCGTTCACCGCGGTTGATAACGACGACGTCCATGCGCCCAACCTGGTTGAGCCCCCCTTCAACCGCCATAATCAGCCCTTCAACTTCCTCCTTCGGAAGTGATGGGAAGAAGGTAGAGTCAACAGCACGCTCCTCATGAGGTAACAGCCGATCGGTAATGCGGATTTCCTCGGTCGTCCGAGTCACCGCGAAGGTGCCTACCTCCCCAGACAGATCCCTCATTTTGACGGTGCCGATATCCAGCGCCTGCAAGCCCAAGAGCTCACGTGTCTCCGGGTCAACAAAAGTCTGTCCCGCCCGGTAAACGCCGTAGACGTTGACGTCGTTGTTGTATTCACCGCGTGCGTAAAGTTCGTCGCCCGCACCAACAACCAGGTGATCCTCAGCCCCCGTCAACACATAGGGCGCCGCCTCCAGCTCCTCTCGAGATACCACCCGGCTGCGAGTCAGGAATTTATCGATCGCGTCCAGCGGAATTGCCGGGATTGCCGTTCCCACAGGAGCATATCGAATCTTGGGCTCTAATCTGGATTCACCGGGGGACATCTTATAGGTCCTGGAGGCCACACCGCGTTCAACCGTAAGGCGCGGTTTGCCGTCCAGATAAATCAAAGTGATCACATCACCCGGATAAATCAGATGTGGATTCTCAATTTGTGGATTAACGTGCCAGATCTCTGGCCACATCCAGGGGTTCTTGAGAAACGTCTCCGATATATCCCAGAGGGTATCGCCCTTGACCACCGTGTATCGATCCGGGTGGGAGTCCTTAAGACGCACTTCCTGGGCCTGTGACAGCGCCGAAAGAAGCACCGCGAATAGCACTACAGTGAGTTTTTTCATAGAAACCGATCCTGTTGTATTCGGTCCGTGAGCCGATAACCGTTATAATAGCCCACCTGGACACGAGTGCTGGTTCCATTTGCGATCCGAGTGGCCAGGGCCCCAAGGCTCGAACACCCGCAGAATAGCACGAGATTCCGTTCTATTCCGGCTGCATAAATACAGTATGATTCATAATGTTAGCAGCGCTTGTTATCTTTTTACTAGAAGTTTGTCACAAAGGCTTATGGCGATATTAAACATTTTGGAATTTCCTGATCCCCGTCTGCGCACTGAGGCTAAACCCGTGGAAGAGGTGGATGACTCCATTCGCCAGCTGATCGACGATATGTTCGAAACCATGTACGACGCTCCCGGCATCGGATTGGCCGCCACTCAGGTCAATGTCCATAAGCAGGTGGTTGTTATGGATATCTCTGAAGATCAGAGCGATCCACTGGTCTTTATAAACCCGGAAGTGGAAGTGTTGGATGACAATACCTTGCCCTACGATGAGGGATGTCTTTCTGTGCCCGGCTTTTATGAGACCATAGATCGTCCGTCTAATATTGTCGTCAGGGCACTGGACCGCAATGGCGAGCCATATACCCTGGAACCTGACGGTTTATTGGCCACCTGTATTCAGCACGAGCTGGACCACCTCAAGGGCAAGCTGTTCGTGGATTATATCTCTCCCATTAAACGCCAACGTATCCGCAAAAAGTTGGAAAAAGCTCATCGCCAACAGGCGTAATTATCTCCGCTTCATTTCAGGGACCCGACATGCGCCTCATTTTTGCCGGTACGCCGGAGTTTGCCGCTCATCACCTGCAGATCTTAATCGACAGTGAACATGAGTTGGTGGGTGTTTACACACAGCCAGATCGCCGTGCAGGAAGGGGTAAGAAGCTGGTTGCCAGCCCCGTAAAACAGCTGGCCGAGCAGCATCAGCTGCCTGTCTTTCAGCCGGTTTCCTTAAAAGACGAGGCCGAGCAACAGCAGTTGCGCTCACTCAATGCTGATGTGATGGTGGTGGTGGCCTACGGTCTGCTTTTGCCACAACCTATTCTGGATGCACCCCGCTTTGGCTGTATCAATGTCCATGCGTCACTGTTGCCCCGATGGCGCGGAGCGGCCCCGATCCAAAGGGCCGTGGAGGCGGGTGATAGCGAATCCGGTATTACCATTATGCAGATGGATATAGGTTTGGATACCGGGGATATGTTGGTCAAAGTGAACTGCCCTATTGAGCCGGCGGAGACAGGTGGCAGCCTGCACGACAAATTGATGCACCTGGGTGGCCCGGCTTTGCTGGACGCTCTGAACCAAATTGAACAACAAACCCTGCAGCCTGAAAAACAGAATGACGCAGAAGCCAACTACGCCAATAAATTAAGCAAGGAAGAAGCCGCCGTAGACTGGCAGAAACCCGCCAGAGAACTGCTGCGCCAGATCCACGCATTTAATCCTTTTCCTGTAGCCTATTTTCAGGAGGGGAACGACCGCATCCGCATCTGGCAGGCGACTGTGGACAATTCCGACGGCACTCCTGGTACCATTTTAAGCAGCGGTTGCGATGGTCTGGTGGTGGCTTGTGGCGAACACTCTCTGCGAATGACGGAAATTCAGTTACCCGGAAAAAAACCGGCCGCCATTCGGGATATCCTCAACGGCCATGGTGCACGTTTTGCCACTGGACGAAACCTCGCATGACCACACCGGTTCGCGCCCAGGCCGCATTAACGCTCAATAGTGTCATACAACAGCAGCTGTCTCTTGCCAGCCTGATGACGCCGGCTTTGCAACAGGTGGACACTGATGATCGAGCGCTATTGCAGGAGCTTTGTTTTGGTTGCTGCCGGTGGCAACCGCAGTTGCAGGCGATTCTCAACCGTTTGATGGAAAAACCACTCAAGCACAAGGATGGCGATATTCACTCATTATTGCTGATTGGGCTCTATCAGCTGATTCATACCCGCATTGCGGATCATGCAGCGATACACCTTACTGTGGAAGCCTGTGCAGCACTGAAAAAGCCCTGGGCGCAAAAGCTGGTCAACGGTGTACTGAGGAGCTTCCAGCGGCTTCGGGAGGAACTGGCGCAGGCGCTTGCCACCAGCCCAGCCTATACCTCCGCACACCCCAATTGGCTTCGCAAGGCAATTGACGGGTTCTGGCCGGACAAGGCTGACGATATTTTTGCCGCCAATAACCGCTATCCACCTTTTACCCTCAGACTTAACCTCGCTCGAACCGAGCGCGGCGACTATCTGAATTCACTGCAGGCACAGGGGTTCAGCGCAGAGGCAACTGAATTCAGCCCCTATGGGATTACCCTGACACAGGCCTCTGACGTGCATACAATACCGGGCTTTGATCAGGGGATAGTGAGCGTCCAGGATGAAGCTGCGCAGCTGAGTGCGGATTTATTGGCACCACAACCGGGAGAAACCGTACTGGATGCTTGTTGTGCTCCCGGTGGAAAGACGGGTCACTTGCTCGAAATTCAGCCCAAATTAAGTCGCCTGGTTGCGCTTGATCTGGAGCAACGCCGACTTGAGCGTGTAAAGGATAATCTGCAGCGGTTGGGTCTCACTGCAGAAATTGTCTGCCATGATGCTCAACAGATACAAGACTGGTGGGACGGAGAGCTCTTTGATCGTATTTTGCTCGATGCTCCTTGTTCTGCCACTGGTGTGATTCGCCGTCATCCGGATATTAAACTACTGCGTAAAGCGACGGATATTGCTAAGCTTGCGAGCTTGCAGCTGAGCCTTTTGAAGGCACTTTGGACAACGCTCAGACCCGGCGGTCGCCTGGTTTACGCCACCTGTTCAATACTGCCAACGGAAAACACCCAAGTGATCGAAGCCTTTGTAGAACAGCAGCCTGACGCCATTCATCGCCCGATTGACGCACCTTGGGGACTGGCGCAAAAGTACGGGCGGCAGCTGTTACCACAACAACAAGGACATGATGGGTTTTATTATGCCTGTCTGGAAAAAACTCGTTAGGACACTGTAGGGTTTTGCATAACAACCAGGTCAGTGAGAGACCATGAAAATCATTATTTTGGGGGCCGGCCAGGTTGGCGGCACATTGGCGCAAAACCTGGCCAATGAGGCCAATGACATCACGGTGGTCGACACCGATGAAGCTCGATTGCGAGAGCTTCGAGACCGGCTGGATATTGGTGTTGTCACGGGAGAGGCATCACACCCGGGTGTATTGATGCAGGCCGGCATCGAAGACGCCGACATGCTGATTGCCGTTACCAACAACGACGAAATCAACATGATCGCCTGCCAGGTTTCCTACAGCCTGTTTCGAACGCCCACCAAAATTGCCCGAGTGCGTGCTAATGCGTATCTCAACCAGCCCAAACTCTTCGGCAACGACGCCATCCCCATTGACGTGTTGATCAGCCCGGAACGATTGGTTTCCGATTATGTCTTTCGTCTCATAGAACACCCCGGTGCCCTGCAGGTGCTCGACTTTGCCGATGGCAAGGTACAGCTGGTGGCGGTCAAAGCCTATTATGGCGGGCCGCTCGTCGGTCAGGAATTGAGCTTTCTGAGACAACATATGCCCTCCGTGGACACCCGTGTAGCCGCAATCTACCGACGCGACCGGGCGATCACTCCCGAAGGTTCAACGGTTATCGAAGCCGACGATGAAGTGTTTTTTATCGCCGCCAAGTCCGATATTCGAGCCGTCATGAGCGAACTGCGCCGGTTGGAAAACCAGTACAAGCGCATCGTAATCGCCGGTGGTGGCAATATCGGTTTCAGCCTGGCCAAAAAGCTCGAGTCCCGCTACAGCGTAAAGTTGATCGAATTCTACGAACAGCGTTGCCGCTATCTGTCGGAGCGGCTTCATCGCACCATTGTGCTTCACGGCAGTGCCTCAGATCAGGAGATGCTGCTGGAGGAGAATATCGAGGATACGGATGTCTTTCTGGCGCTCACCAACGACGATGAAGCGAATATCATGTCGTCGATGCTGGCCAAACGCCTCGGTGCGCGAAAGGTCATGACGCTGATCAACAACCCCGCCTATGTTGATCTGGTTCAGGGCGGAGAAATCGACATCGCCATTTCTCCCCAGACCACCACCATCGGCAGCCTGCTCACCCACGTCAGGCGCGGTGATATCGTCAATGTGCACTCCTTACGACGGGGAGCGGCCGAAGCCATTGAAGTGATTGCCCACGGCGACAAACGTACCTCAAAGGTGGTGGGTAAGGCCATTGAAGATATCGACCTGCCGGCCGGCGCCAGCATTGGTGCGATCTTGCGGGAAACCGACAAAGGCAGCGAAGTTCTGATCGCACACGACGATATTGTGGTGGAAACCGGGGATCATGTCATTGTGTTCCTGGTGGATAAACGTCACACCAAGGATATTGAGCAACTCTTCCAGGTGGGCTTTACGTTCTTCTGAGAGTAGGAGCTGTATGCACTTCACCATCATATTTCGTATTCTCGGCATCCTGTTAATGCTGTTCAGCCTGACCCTGTTTCCGCCGATTCTGGTATCACTGTGGTTTGCGGATGAAAACCAGACGGCCTTTTGGCTGGCCTTTGGCATTACCTTTGTGACGGGTTTGCTGGCCTGGATGCCGGTACACAATATCAAACAGGATCTGCGAACCCGCGACGGGTTTCTGGTAACCGCGCTGTTTTGGTCGGTGCTGGGGCTTTTCGGGTCTTTGCCGTTTATGTTCTCCAACGGCCTGCAACTTTCTTTTGTGGACGCGGCCTTCGAATCACTTTCCGGCCTTACTACCACTGGCGCGACGGTGATTACCGGGCTCGATGTCCTGCCGAAGTCCATTCTCTATTACCGCCAACAACTCCAGTGGCTCGGCGGTATCGGTATCATTGTGATTGCTGTGGCAATTTTGCCAATGCTGGGTATCGGGGGAATGCAGTTGTACCGGGCTGAGACCCCAGGGCCGGTCAAGGACAGTAAACTCACGCCCCGCATTACCGAGACCGCCAAAGCCCTGTTTCTGATTTACCTGGGCCTCACTATTGTCTGTGCCTTGAGCTATTGGATGGCGGGGATGACGCTGTTTGATGCTATCTGTCACGCCTACGCCACCGTCGCAATTGGTGGGTTTTCCACCCATGATGCCAGTATCGGTTTCTTTCAAAGTGACGCCATCATGGCTATCTGTGTGTTCTTTATGGTGGCGTCAGGAGTGAATTTTGCCCTGCATTTCTACAGCTTTCAGGAACGCCGCCTGACTCATTACCTTCGAGATCCTGAGTTCCAATTGTATATTGGCGTGATTTTGCTTGGCTGTGTCCTGACAGTCGGCATGCTGTACTTGTTTGGTACCTTCAATCTGCACGACAGTCTGAGCCATGGTGTTTTTCAATTGGTTTCTATTCTGACCACCACAGGCTTTGCTACCACGGATTTCAGCGCCTGGCCAAATGTGCTGCCCTTTATGCTGTTTTACTTCGCGTTTATGGGGGGCTGTGCAGGTTCTACGGGGGGTGGAATCAAGGTGATCCGAATCCTGCTGATCTTCAAACAGGGCGTACGCGAAATTCAACGTCTGATCCACCCCAATGCGGTTATCCCCATCAAAGTGGGTAATACCAGCGTCTCAGATCGAGTCGTCGATGCTGTCTGGGGTTTCTTTTCGGTTTATGTATTCGCCTACTTCACCATGTTTCTGGTGCTCATCGGTACCGGCCTGGATGTCATCACAGCTTTCTTTGCTGTGGGTGCGTGCATCAACAACCTGGGCCCAGGGTTGGGTCAGGTTGCGGCACATTACGGCGATATCAATGATACAGCCAAATGGGTGCTGTGCTTCGCGATGCTGCTGGGGCGCCTCGAGGTGTTTACGCTTCTGGTCCTGTTTAGTCCAATGTTCTGGAAAAGATGAATTGTACGCCATCACCTGCTAGTCTATAGCTGTAGATTGCACTAGTCTTAAAAAGATAATAACCTTACCAACTCTAAGTCTTATTACGCAAGCTTACAGAAATTGGATAGCCATTTTTTAAGACACCAAGATTCCAAATACACTCGGAAAGTGGTTCGCAGCGAAGAGTCATCATTGGAGATCAAAACCGGAAATTCCACCTGTGAACATTAGCGCCCCGTATGATCGATGACAAAGTCCGTTCTATTGTCTCCAGCCTGTCGTCCGCCCATGGCAAGGAGTTCTTCAGCACGATTGTGCAAGCTCTCGCCAAAGCCATTGAAGCAGACCATACCTATGTTGCAACCCTGAGTCCGAATTATTCCGAGGCCACCACCATTGCCTATGCCGCAGGCCCGGACCTGACCGACAATTTCAGCTACTCCCTCAAGGACACGCCCTGCGCGGATGTTTGTAATGACAGTGTCTGCGTCTATAACGGTGGGGCTCAGAATGCCTACCCCAACGATCAACTGTTGGTGGATATGGGCATTGATGCCTATGTGGGTACTCCGCTTACTGACAGCAAAGGCCAGGTAATGGGTATCCTGGTTGCACTCTATGCCGAATCCATCGAGAACGTACAGAGTGCCGAGGCATTATTCCTGTTATTTTCCGGTCTTATCGCCGGCGAATTGGAACGACGGCAGAGTCAGCGGCAACTCAATATTCACCAGACCATGATTGATGCCTTGGGTGAAGGTGTGCTGCTTACCAACGAGCGGGTGGAAATCCTCTACGCCAATCCTGCGTTTAGCCGTATCAGTGGATACTCTCTGGAGGAAGCTTTAGGCAAGTCACCGGGATCGCTGCTGAAGTCGGGACTGCATGATCGCGAGTTTTACGACGCCATGTGGGCCGACCTCAACACCAAAGGCACCTGGTCTGGGGAAATCCTCAACCGGAAAAAATCCGGTGAAACCTACACAGAGTGGTTGATGCTGCACCGTTTTACCGAACCTGAAAGTGGCAAGAGCCACTACATGGCCATTTTTCATGATATCAGTGATCTAAAGCAAGCCCAGAAACAGATTCGGCAACGGGAACACTACGATCTGCTAACCAATATCCCCAATCGTCAGCTGTTGCTTGATCGCATCGAGCAACAACGTCTATTGATGGATCGGCAGCACACCAAAGCTGCTCTTCTGTGTATCAGCCTGGATAACTTTCGCGACATCAATACCACTCTGGGCCACAATGTCGGTGATTTGTTGTTGCAAAAGATCGCCCGACGCCTCGGTCAACACACTCGCCAGTCAGACACACTGGCCCGTATCGGAGGCGATGAATTTGCTTTGCTGATGCCTATTCTGGACGATATGGTCAATGCAGAAACTGTTGCATTGCACATTCTCGATGCCATCAATGCGCCATTTTTAATCAGTGATCATGTGATTGAGATCACCGCCTCCATTGGTATTGCCATATGCCCGGACGACGCTCATAGCTCTCTGGACCTGATAAACAAGGCGGACCAGGCTGCCGATCACGCCAAACACAGCGGCAAGAACTGCTTTCACTTTTTCACACACGAATTACAACAACGCAGCCACCGCAAGTTGCTGTTGAAAAACGCCCTCGGTAAAGCCCTGCACAAGCGGGAGCTGAACGTATTCTTCCAACCGATTGTCAATATTGCCTCCGGCGAGGTGGAGAAGTGTGAAGCACTGATTCGCTGGCAACTGGATGGAGAATTTGTGTCGCCGGAGGAGTTCATTCCCATTGCCGAAGAGTTTCGGCTGGCGCGCAGTCTGGGCAGGTTTGTACTGGAGGAGAGTTGTCGTCTGATTCAGCGCCTGGATTCCCTGCAACTCCAACCGGTAACCATTGCCGTCAACCGCTCCATTGCTGAGTTCCCAGACGATGGGAATCAGTACCATGACTGGCTCGGGATCATTAAAGAGGAAGGCGTGGAACACCAACGCATCAGCTTTGAAATCACCGAAAGCATACTGGCCCCCGAAAACCGGAGTTTTGCGGAGTACCTGTACCGCCTCAAAGAGGCGGGATGCAGTATTTCACTGGACGATTTTGGCACCGGTTACTCGTCATTGAGTTATCTGCGCAATTTTCCAGTGGATTATTTGAAAATAGACCGTTCTTTTGTCGCTGATTTGGAAAGTGATAACGACGCACTAACACTGGTTTCCACCATTATTGCGATGAGTAAGGCACTGGGTATACGCACAATCGCGGAGGGGGTCGAAACCGAAGGTCAGCTTTCCATTCTCAAAAACATGAATTGCGACCTGATCCAGGGCTACTACTTCTCTCGCCCCCTGCCTGGCCCGGATCTGCTGGATTACCTCAAAGCGCATCCGCGTCGGGCTAATACATAGTCAGGGTAATACTAGTTTTTGTAGCGCCGCGGCATTCCCTCCGGCTGACGCCGAAATCGTTTGTACTCCCATTGATACTGCTCGGGCACTCCGTTCACACAGTTTTCCACTGTTCGGTTGAGCGCCACCAAGGCTTCCGACTGATCCGATGAATATACGCCCGGATCCGCTTCCAGAAAATGAATCTCAAACCCGCCTTTAATCCTCTGCGCATAGGCTGCGATCACCAGGCAATCTGAGCGCGAGCGCAGATTGTCAACCAGTGTCATGGTTAAGGCCGGCACCCCATAAAACGGAGCAAAGTCTCCTCCACTGGCCTCGGGCACCTGATCGGGCAAGATCCCGGTAAAACCACCGTTTTTGATCACTTTGAGCAGTGCGGCTACTCCACGGCGATTGGTAGGTACCAGTTTCGCGCCCACCTTTTCCCGGCTTTGACGGATAATGGGTTCCAATGCGGCCATCTCCGGAGGTTGATATAAACTGGTAATATCGGCCACATCCGATAAATACAGGCCCAACACCTCCCAGTTACCCAAATGCGGTGCCAAAAGAACCACCCCACGGCCCTGATCCAGGGATTGCTGCAATAACTCGCCGTTATGAACCCTGAGAATCCTCCCCTTTACCCACTCATAGGGTCGCAACCAGACGGCACCGGTTTCAGCCATGAGTTTTCCCGTCTCTATCACGCTCTGGCGCGCCAGTCGTTCGCGGTCAGCGGCCTCCATGTCAGGGAAACAGAGACTCAGGTTCTCCCGGGTTACTTTGATCATCCGAGTCTTCAGAATCACGCAAAGAACCCCTACCCAGGCCCCCAATATCCGGCTGATTTCCAAAGGCAGCTTTGAGGAGGCTTTCAATAGCCCCACCGCAATGGATTCCTTTAGGCGGCCGGCGCTGGAGTTGGCGGTTTCTGTCGACATGTTGCGTTCACAATCATTAAAGAAGGGCTGCGAAGCTTACCCAAAGGCCCGGAAATCAACAACTTTCTGGCTTATTGAAGACAAATTTCCGGGATGCCCCCAGAAATGACGCCTATGCATTGGTGCTACCTCCGGGCTGGGGCTATAATCGCGGGCTTGATTTTCACTCAACCATATATTGCCGGAGGGACAGGCAGCCGTGTCTGAGACCAACTCACCCGATGCCAGCACTTTTCAAGGGCTGATTATCGCGCTTCAACAATTCTGGGCCCGCCAGGGCTGTGTCGTACTTCAACCTCTGGATATGGAGGTGGGCGCGGGTACTTTCCATCCGGCAACTTTCTTGCGTGCTATCGGCCCTGAGACCTGGAACGCGGCCTATGTTCAGCCCAGCCGTCGCCCAACCGACGGCCGCTACGGTGAAAACCCCAACCGCCTTCAGCACTATTACCAGTATCAGGTGGTGCTGAAACCCTCCCCCAGCAATATTCAGGAGCTCTACCTGGACTCTCTTCGTGAGCTGGGCATAGACCCGGGCATCCACGATATTCGCTTTGTGGAAGACAACTGGGAGTCACCCACCCTTGGAGCCTGGGGCCTGGGCTGGGAGGTGTGGCTCAATGGTATGGAAGTTACCCAGTTCACCTACTTCCAACAAGTGGGTGGTCTGGAATGCTATCCCGTGACCGGTGAGATTACCTACGGTCTGGAGCGTATTGCCATGTACCTGCAGGGAGTGGATTCCATCTATGATCTGGTGTGGACGGTGGGTCCGGACGGCAACAAGGTGACCTACGGTGACGTGTTCCACCAAAATGAAGTGGAGATGTCCCGTTACAACTTTGAAGAAGCCGATACTGACTTCCTGTTCCAGGCATTTGATCAGTACGAGCGCGACAGTCAGCGACTGATTGAAAAGAATCTGCCGCTGCCCGCCTACGAGATGGTGATGAAGGCCTCTCACGCCTTTAACCTGCTGGACGCCCGCCATGCCATCTCGGTTACCGAGCGCCAGCGCTACATTCTTCGGGTACGCACCCTCGCCAGAGGCGTTGCCCAGTGCTATTTCGATGCACGAAAAGAGTTGGGCTTCCCTCTGGCGGAGGCTTCCATTAGAGAACAGGTTCTGCAGCAATGTGCAGAGGAAGAACAAGCCAATGGAGGTGAACAGTAATCATGGCTAAGGATTTTCTGGTCGAACTGGGCACCGAAGAACTGCCTCCGGTTGCGCTAAAGAAATTGATGTTGGCTTTTTCTCAAGGTATCGAACAAGGCCTCAAGCAGCAAAATGTAAACTTTGCGGCCATTGAGCCTTACGCGGCTCCCCGGCGTCTGTCGGTTGTAGTGCGCGAGTTGGAAGAACAGACTCCGGTTAAAGATGTTGTGGTCTGGGGCCCACCGGCAAAAATTGCCTTTGATGGAGACGGTAAACCGACCAAGGCCGCGGAAGCCTTCGCCGGTAAAAATGGTACAACCGTCGATCAATTGGCCACCGAAAACGACGGTAAGGCCGATAAACTGGTGTTTCGCTCCCAGGCAGGCGGCGAACTGACCACCGGATTGTTGCCAGAAATTGTAGAGCAGTCTTTGAATGCTCTGCCGATTCCCAAGCGCATGAGATGGGGTGCCAGTCGCACAGAATTTGTCCGTCCTGTGCACTGGTTGGTGATGCTGTTGGGTGATGAGATCGTCGATGCCGAAATTCTGGGCCTGCACGCCTCCCGGGAAACACGTGGCCATCGCTTTCACTACAATCAGCCATTGCTGGTGGAGAATGCCGCCGATTACTTGGACAAACTGCCCAATACCGCTTATGTGATGGTAGATTTCCAACAGCGTCAGGAAACCATTCGCCAACAGGTCGAGGCCGAAGCTGAGCGGATTGGTGGGGTCGCTGTCATTGACCAGGATTTGCTGGACGAAGTTACCGCTCTGGTGGAGTGGCCCGTCGCCCTCACAGGACGCTTTGAAGAGAGATTTCTCGAAGTGCCGGCAGAAGCCCTGATCTATTCCATGAAGGAGCATCAGAAATACTTCCCTGTGGTCGATAAGCAGGGCGAACTGATGCCGAACTTTATTACCGTATCCAATATTGAGAGTCGTGACCCGGCGCAAGTCATCGACGGTAACGAACGTGTCATTCGTCCACGCCTGTCCGACGCGGCCTTTTTCTTTGAAACCGACAAGAAAACCAGCCTGTGTGAGTTTCGCGAGCGCCTCAAACCCATCGTATTTCAGGCGCAACTGGGCTCTATTTTTGATAAAACCGAGCGCGTCGCTTCCCTGGCGTCCGAAATAGCTACGCAGATGGGAGCCGACGCCGACAAAGCCCGCCAGGCTGCGCAGCTGTGTAAGTCTGACCTGGTTTCCGATATGGTCGGCGAATTTGACAAGATGCAGGGTACGGCCGGCTACTACTACGCCGTCAATGAAGATCTGGACAGCGAAGTAGCCCTGGCCCTGAAAGAACATTACCAGCCAAAGTTTGCTGGCGACAGCCTGCCATCGACCGATACCGGCACCATTATTGCGCTGGCCGACCGTATAGATACTCTGAGTGGTATTTTTGGTATTGGTCAGAAGCCAACAGGATCAAAGGATCCTTTCGGGCTGCGCCGGTCCAGCCTTGGCGCTCTGCGTCTGCTGGTTGAGAAAAACCTGACGCTGGATCTGAAGGCCCTTCTCAATAGCGCGATCCAGTTACACGGTAAGAATATTGCTAAACCCGAAGAGACACTGGAAACCGCGTTTGCCTATATGGTCGAGCGATTCCGTGCCTGGTATGAAGAAGACAATATCGCTGTTGAAGTATTCCTGGCGGTTCACGCCAAACAGCTGACACAACCGCTCGATATTGATCGTCGCGTGAAAGCGGTCAATGCGTTTAACCAGTTGCCACAAGCGCAAGCACTGGCGGCTGCCAATAAACGTGTTTCCAATATTCTCGCCAAAGTGGAAGGAGAAATTCCTACCGAGCTCAATACCGAGTTATTGCAGGAAGACGCTGAAAAAGCGTTGGCTGAAGCACTGGATGCAAAGTCCGCTGCAGTAGAACCTCTGTTCGCCGCCGCAAATTACGAGCAGGCGCTGGCAACCCTGGCCGACTTGCGCGAACCTGTGGATGCGTTCTTTGACAATGTGATGGTCATGGCCGATGACCTGGCATTGCGCAACAATCGTATCGCGTTATTGAGCCGACTTCGCAATCTGTTTTTGCAGGTGGCAGATATTTCTCTGCTGGTGCCGAGTAAGTAAGACGGTTGCGGAACTTTTATGAAGCTGGTCATTCTGGATAGAGACGGAGTCATTAACTGTGACTCCGATCACTACGTAAAGTCTGCTGATGAGTTTGTGCTGATAGAGGGCAGCGCGGAAGCCATCGCGAAATTGCATCAAGCGGGCTTTACCGTCGTCGTTGCGACGAACCAGTCTGGCCTTTCACGCGGTCTGTTTGATCTGGACGATCTTGAGGCTATGCACGATAAGCTTCAACAAGCCGTAGAACAAGCCGGCGGTGAACTTGCCGGTATCTTTTACTGCCCTCACGGCCCCGATGATGACTGTCCCTGCCGTAAACCTCGGGCTGGACTCATTGATGCCATTGAAGCCGAGTTAGAGATCTGCGCTGCAGGTTCACCTCTTGTTGGCGACAGTCTGCGAGATCTCGAAGCCGGATTAAAAAAGGGTTGTGAACCCATTCTGGTGAAAACTGGAAAGGGAGAGCGAACTCTTGCAAAACTGGCTGATAGCGACAATGAACGTTTTCAGAATTTGCCAGTATTCACCAACTTGCAACAGGCCGTGCTCTATATTCTCGACCAATATGCCTCTCCAGACTCCCGCGAATAGACCATGTTGTTAATTCGATCTCTCCTGTTTTATCTTTGCTTTGCCAGCGGCGCTATTTTTTTCGGGCTGTTGAGCTTGCCCCTAATGTTGTGTCCCTATCCCTTTCGATCCCGCGTTTTAATGGGTTTTAATTTCTGGGTATTGTGGTCACTCAAAATACTTTGCGGTGTGCGTTATACCGTCAAGGGATTGGAGAATATTCCCAAAGACCAAGCCATTGTCATTCTGGCGAAACATCAATCCACTTGGGAGACCATGTTTTTGCAGATGCAATTCCACCCCACTTCGACCATCTTGAAGCGAGAGCTGTTTCGCATTCCATTTTTTGGTTGGGGACTCGCTGCATTGCGGCCTATACCCATCGACCGCAGCAACCCGAGAAAGGCTCTCAAGCAGGTTAAGACTGTGGGTGGACAACGTCTGTCCGAGGGCAACAATGTGCTGGTGTTCCCGGAAGGCACCCGAACACCTTATGGCGAGGTTGGCAATTACGCTCGCAGCGGTGCCGACATCGCATTGGCTAGTGGTGTGCCCTTAATACCCGTTGCCCATAACTCCGGACGCTGCTGGCCCATGCACACCCTGGTCAAATACCCCGGTACGGTTACCGTTTCTATCGGTAAACCACTGGATGCCAGTGAAAGCTGCAGTAAGAAGATGACGGCAGCGGCCAAGGAATGGATTGAAGGGGAAATTGCGTCGATGGAATAAGGGCGGCAGCTGACCGTCTAGCGCTTGGTTTGCTTATGCCGATACATCGCCTGATCGGCCTCAGACAGCAGCTCATCGATATCCAAGCCCTGCATCAATGCGTAACCGGCGCTGACTTCGATCTGGGGTAAGTCTCTCTCTTTCAGGTTTTTCAGCAGGTTTGATCTGATACGAACATTGATCTGCTCAAAATCGTCTGGATCCTTGACCATTACCAGTGCGGTAAATTCATCTCCGCCAATACGACCAACGATATCGCTGTCACGTACACTATCTCGAATCGCATCTGCCAAGGCAACCAACACATTGTCACCGGTTTCGTGACCATATTGGTCATTAACCGTTTTAAATTCGTCCAGATCCAGATAAAGCATCCCGACCTCTACCTCCATACGATGAGCAAGCTTTAGTCGTTGCTCCGCCAGAATGCGGTAGCCTCGCCGATTGTATAGATTGGTGAGTTCGTCTGACATGGCCAGCTCATGCAAATTCTCATAGGCGTGAATAAGCTCCAGATCGGCTTCCAGGATATCTCTTAGTTGATGAATCAGCTTGATATAGGTATCGCTGTAATTTGTTTTTCGAAAGTCCATCACACAGAAGGTGCCAAAGGGTGAACCGTCGGGCCAATGTACCGGGACACCCAAATAAGAGCGAAAACCGTCTTCGGTGACCTCAGTGTTGGTGTCCCAACAAGGATCGAGGGGAGCATCCTTTACATAGAGGGCCTCACCGTTCTCAACAATCTTTCGACAGAATATATTGGCGTCAGGGTCAATAATTCCACCAGCGGGATAGGGATTGGATTCCTGTTGACTGGCGATGGTTACCTGAAAACCCGCCTCGGTGTATTGCACCAGAAACCCGGCCGGCGCATCAAATAGCTCTGACAGCAAATTTACGGTTCGCTGCCATTTTTCCAAGGATATGAGGCTGTCTTTGTTGCCCAAAACCCACTGTTGCTGATCTAACATTGGGGGATACCACTGCTGTCGATGGAGAAACTTCTGGCAAAATAAAGCTATGGCATTGATTATAGCGGGGATTTCGGAGTTCTTAAGAAAAGAAAAGCCCCGATTAACGGGGCTTCGATAACATCAAAAGGGCTTAAACATCCAAATTGGCAACGGCGAGAGCATTGGTTTCAATAAAGTCTCGACGTGGCTCAACCTGATCGCCCATCAAAGTGGTGAAAATTTGATCAGCTGCGATCGCATCCTCCACGGTTACCTGCAGCATACGGCGGGTTTCAGGATCCATGGTGGTTTCCCACAGTTGCTCCGGATTCATCTCACCAAGCCCCTTGTAACGCTGCACATTGTAGCCTCGGCGAGATTCCACCATAAGCCACTCAAGCGCTTCTTTGAAACTGGTGGTTTCACGACGGCGTTCGCCCCTTTGGATGTAACCCCCTTCTTCGATCAGGCCCTCAAGGCGTTCACCCAAAGCGACAATAGACGCGTATTCACCGGACATAAAGAAGTCTCGAGAAAGCGTATAGTCGGTTGGTACACCATGAGCAGTGATCCGTATAACAGGCAGAAATTCGTGGCGTTCCTCATCTTCTTTAACAATGACTTCATAACGATGACTGCCACTGCCACTTTTGTTTGTCAATTCTGACAATAAACCTTCAGCCCAACTCTCAATTTGAGCCTGATCAGACAACTGCTGTTCTGCCACAGAAGGTAGATAGATTAGCTGTTCCAGGACTTCCGAGGGATAGAGTCGAGAAAGTCTATCGATAGTTGCCATTACCTGGCGATAGGCTTCAACCAGCCCCTGCAGCCCTTCTCCCGAAATTCCCGGTGCCTCTGCGTTGACATGAAGTGATGCTCCTTCCAGTGCCGCCTGAGTAAGAAACTGCGTCAGTGCCAACTCGTCTTTCAGGTACTGTTCCTGCTTGCCTTTGCTGATTTTGTAAAGCGGTGGTTGGGCAATGTAGATGTGGCCACGCTCAACCAGTTCACGCATCTGGCGGAAGAAGAAAGTCAGTAACAATGTACGGATATGGGAGCCGTCCACATCCGCGTCGGTCATGATAATGATGCTGTGGTAGCGTAGCTTATCCGGATCAAACTCTTGATTACCGATACCACATCCCAGTGCGGTGATCAGTGTTCCCACTTCAGCACTGGATAACATCTTGTCAAAGCGTGCCTTTTCTACGTTAAGGATCTTACCTTTGAGTGGAAGAATAGCTTGGGTTTTACGTGCGCGCCCCTGCTTGGCTGAACCACCTGCCGAGTCTCCCTCCACCAGATAAAGTTCGGAAAGTGCCGGATCTTTTTCCTGACAGTCTGCCAACTTCCCGGGCAATCCAGCAATGTCCAATGCCCCTTTGCGACGAGTCATTTCGCGAGCCTTACGGGCCGCTTCACGGGCTTTGGCAGCCTCAATCATTTTGCCTACAACAGCTTTGGCTTCTTGAGGGTTTTCCAATAAGTAATCGGCAAAGGCAACACCCATCTCCTGCTCAACTGCCGTTTTCACTTCAGAAGAAACCAGTTTATCTTTGGTTTGAGAAGAGAATTTCGGATCGGGGACTTTTACCGAAATGATGGCGGTTAAACCCTCCCGAGCATCGTCACCGGTTGTATTTACCTTATCTTTTTTACCCAGACCTTCGCGCTCGATATAGCCATTCAGCCCACGGGTTAAGGATGCTCTGAAACCCGCCAAGTGCGTTCCCCCATCTCTTTGAGGGATGTTGTTGGTATAACAAAAAATATTTTCCTGGAAGCTGTCGTTCCACTGCAACGCGACTTCTACCCCCACACCATCTTCTTCTCGGACGGTACTGAAGTGCATCACCTGATTGATAGGTGTCTTGTTTTGGTTGAGATACTCAACGAAGGCTTTGAGACCACCTTCATACTCATAGATCTCTTCTTTGCCACTTCGCTCATCTTTCAGGACAATCCGAACACCGGAGTTCAAAAAGGAGAGCTCTCGAAGGCGTTTGGCCAAATGATCAAAGTGAAATTCGATGTTCGTAAAAGTGTCTGCCGAGGGATGAAAATGTACCTCGGTGCCCTGTGCTTCTGTTTCACCGACAACACTAAGTGGAGCTTCGGGTACGCCGTGGTGGTAAATTTGCTCGTGAACTTTTCCATCTCGGCGAATAGTCAGTTTCAGCTTGGAAGAAAGAGCATTTACTACGGAAACCCCTACTCCATGCAGTCCACCGGATACCTTATAGGTATTGTCGTCGAATTTACCACCTGCATGAAGCACGGTCATGATCACTTCTGCAGCAGAAACCCCTTCTTCTTCGTGAATCTCAGTAGGAATTCCACGACCATTGTCGGAGACAGACACAGATTCGTCGGGATGAATCACTACTTTGATTTCAGAGCAGTAGCCCGCCAGAGCTTCATCAATCGAGTTATCGACAATCTCAAACACCATATGATGGAGACCTGTACCATCATCTGTGTCGCCAATATACATCCCTGGGCGCTTACGAACAGCGTCCAGACCTTTAAGCACCTTAATGCTGGACGAATCGTAAGAAGTCTCTTCGGTCATATTTCACTCCGGATAAACTGTAAAAGCCTGAGTTTAGGCAGTTACAGTGATCATATTGTTCTAATTCGTAATCTTTCAGTCACTTCTCTAGTCAAGGAGTGCCTGAAGACATTTTAGTCTTGTGTTAGAGAGGGACTGTGTTGATCTCCGCCCCTTCCTGTTGAATGGCACCATGTTTCACGTGGAACACTCTGTGGCTGTCCGGTAACTTGCCGGCAGTTCTCCATGCATCCAGCAATATATTCTTTTCCACTCCAGTAACAAATATCTGCGTCTCCATTCGAGACAACCATTCAGCAAGTTGACTGCGAAATCTCGCATCAAGCTCAGCAGGTAAATCATCAATCAGATATAGACAACCACGCTTTCTGGTTTCGTAGAAAACCATCCCTTGTGCAATCAAGAGTGCACTGACCACAATTTTTTGCTGTCCTCTGGATAAGAGTTCCACAGCAGGCTGTTTCTCGACAAGAACACGTATATCTGCCCGATGAGGCCCTTGCCGTGTGTAACCCAGTTCCCTATCCCTATCCAGATGCTGTAACAGCAAGTCTGAGTAATCGGTGTCCTTGTCCCAGCCCCTGTAATAGGAGAGACGAACCCCTTTTAAACCCTCAAACTCCGAAATCAGTTGCTTGAATACTGTCTCAAGTAATCGAAAGCTTGAGTGCCTAAAGTGGTCCAGTCGATTCGCCAGGAGAGCGATTTCCCGGTCCCAAGGAGCCATAAGCAAAGGGTCAATTTTATCACGTCTGAGCAGGCTATTGCGCTGTTTAAGGCACTTTTCGTAAGACCTCCAGGCTTGATAAAACTCATGTTCCACGTGAAACACCAGCCAATCAATGTACTTCCTTCTTTCAACCGGTCCTCCTTCCAAGAGCTGAAAAGAGTGGCCATTCATGATTCGTATCGGAAGGGTTTCGGCAAGTTGAGCTGCAGATGAACAGTTTTTCCCGCCCATCTTTATAACCGCCTGTCCATTCCTGTGCCGATTAATACCAACCGGTATTGCAGTTCCCCCACATTCCACCTGTCCGAACACGGTGTAATCCTCTGCTTCATGCTGGATCATGTGTTTGTATTTTCGTGATCGAAAGGAACGCCCTAATGAGAGAATGCTGATGCTTTCTAACAGACTGGTTTTGCCACTGCCATTGTCGCCATAGATGATATTGAGCTGTGGAGACAGCTCAATATCTACGGCTTGCAGATTACGGAAGGAAGTAGCCGACAAGCGGCGGAGGGTCATAAGGTTAATTCAGATCTAATTTGGAATCACAGACGCATTGGCATGACTACGTACACGGAATCACCACCTTCCGGCTCTTCCAACAAAGCACTGCTGTTTGAATCTGCCAATGTCATCTTAACGTTGTCGGAGCTCAATACGCCGGTCACATCCTGCAGATAACTGACATTAAAGCCAATTTCCAATTGATCGCCGGAATAGTCAACGGCCACTTGTTCTTCGGCTTCCTCCTGTTCCGGGTTATTGGCAACTATCGTTAATTGGCCATCCGTTAACAGCAGACGTACGCCTCGATATTTTTCATTCGAAAGAATTGCGGTACGGCCAAAAGCCTGGCGCAGCTCTTCGCGATCACCAAATACCTGCTTATCGCCCCCCCGCGGCAGAACTCTTTCATAGTCCGGGAATTTCCCATCCACCAATTTGGAGGTGAAGGTATAGTCTTCAGTGGCGACACGGATGTGATTGCTACCCAGTGTCACATCAACATTACCTTGTCCATCGAGCAATCTGGCAAGCTCCACAACCCCTTTTCTTGGCAAAATCGCCTGTACCTTAGCCTCACAGGAAACAGAAACCGCGCGAGTACACATCGCCAGACGGTGGCCATCAGTGGCTACCGCCCGCAGTTGCCCTTCTTGAACTTCCCACAGCATGCCGTTCAAGTAATAGCGAACATCCTGCTGTGCCATCGCAAAACCGGTTCTATCAATCAGGCGCTTGATATCCTGTTGCTCACAGCTAAATTGAAGGTCGCCATTACCTTGCTCAACATTGGGAAAATCATTGGCGGGAAGCGTTGAAAGTGTGAATCGACTACGCCCCGACTTTAATATAACTCTTTGATTTTCTTCACTAAATTGAAGAATTGCGTCATCCGGTAAGGATCGGCAAATATCGACGAGCTTACGGGCGGGAACGGTCAGCTCACCTGCCTCGCCCGCTTCATCCAACTGCACACGAGCCACAATTTCGACTTCCAGGTCCGTTCCTGTCAAAGACAAACGATTGTCCTCCAGGACCAGCAACACATTGGCGAGCACCGGTAAAGTCTGGCGACGCTCCACCACACCGGCAACCAGTTGCAGAGGTTTGAGGATTGCTTCTCGAGATACACTGAATTTCATGGCAAGGTCTCTTAAGGTTCTTTCCTGGTAGTAGATTCCAGTATTATGGGATTTGTTATTGTGTCTTCCGTAGCGGTGATATCACCTAGGATGTCAACGAACGCTGCAGGTTTTTCCAATCTTCACGCATGTCGGCGTCTTCTTCCCGCAATTCCTTGATTTTACGACAAGCATGCAGAACAGTGGTATGGTCTCGTCCACCAAATGCTTCACCTATTTCAGGTAAGCTGTGATTGGTCAATTCTTTTGCCAGAGACATCGCCACTTGTCGGGGTCGGGCCACCGATCGACTGCGACGTTTTGACAGAATGTCGCTGACTTTGATCTTGTAATATTCCGCCACAACACGTTGAATATTGTCGATACTGACCTGCTTATCTTGCAGCGCCAATAAATCCTTAAGCGCTTCCCTGACTAAGGGAACGTCTATATCGCGACCCGTAAAATGCGCGTTTGCAATAACTCGTTTCAGGGCACCTTCCAATTCACGAACATTGGAACGAATCCTTTGAGCAATAAAAAAGGCGGCATCATTAGGAAGGTGCATATTGGCCTGATCCGCCTTCTTCATCAAGATGGCTACGCGGGTTTCCAGTTCCGGTGGTTCAATTGCCACCGTTAACCCCCAACCAAATCGACTCTTAAGGCGCTCTTCCAGACCATTGATCTCTTTGGGATAACGATCACAGGTGAGAATGATCTGTTGCCCGCCTTCCAACAACGCATTGAACGTATGGAAAAATTCTTCCTGAGAACGCTCTTTTCCGGCAAAGAATTGAATGTCGTCGATCAATAATGCATCGACAGATCGATAATACCGCTTGAAGTCATTGATGGCGTTAAGCTGAAGTGCTTTAACCATATCGGCAACAAAACGCTCCGAATGAAGGTAAACCACTTTGGCATTGGGGTTTTTATCAACCAGTGCATTACCCACGGCATGCATCAGGTGGGTCTTACCTAACCCCACCCCGCCGTATATAAATAGAGGGTTGTATGCACCACCCGGATTCTCTGCAACCTGGCGTGCGGCAGCAAGACCCAGCTGGTTGGACTTGCCCTCAACAAAACTCGGAAAGGTAAAACCCTCATTGAGGTAGTTGCGGTGCTTTAAACCGCCCTCAACTTCAATTGTTGTCGCTCGCTCCCCGGTATTGGCAGACGGCATGCTCAGATTATCTGAGGTTCCCACTCCCGAGGATTGAGGTCCCGGGCTTTGGGGCTTTGTCGCCGGAAGACTATAAGCGCCACTTTCGACTTGAATAGCTCCCCTATCGGCCAGTGGTGGAGCAATCAAATCCTGTACGCTAGTGACCGTATCGGTTGACGATGGCAGGGATGTGGTAGCCGGCGATGTCATCGCGGGAGGCGCAATTGGTGCTGGCTCAGACTGAATCATCCGAGATACCGGTCGTCGCTGATAGCGGCCAACACTTCCCTGAGCAGCCACTGTCAGCTCTACTTGAAAGCCAATATGTGCACCATGCTCGCCGGCGAGTTCTTGGATACGATTGAGAAACTTGTCATTGACCCAATCAAGAACGAATCGATTTGGCGCTATTAACTTTAAGTGATGATCAGCAGACTGAGCATCCACTTTTAGTGGACGAATCCAAGTATTAAATTGTTGTGACGGTAACTCATTCTGTAGCGAGTCTGCGCACTTTTTCCAGAGAGTATCTGGCAAAACGTCCCCCTCAACAGCAGCCCACGGCCACTGCCTGACACCCAAAAATATTCAACTTTATTGATCGGAAAGGGGAGCTATTTTACGCCCAATTCACCCTACTTATCCACAAAAAAAACCGTATAATTTTCAAACAATCTGAAAATAACTGATGAAAATCAGTGAGTTACAATTTAATGGCATTTAACAAAAATTACAGACACGCGACAAGGTATCAACACCTCTTTCTGGGGTTGTTGATAACTCTGTTGAAAACCTATTGGCAACCTGAACGAAATTTGGGTGCAATATGTGATGGGTGAATTCTTAGGGTTGGTACCGGAAAAAGCGCTTTTGGTGTTTGCTTTTGGGTGGGGAATTCTTTAAAATCGCGCCTCTTTTTTCCGCGTAGTCAAAAATTGGGTGCAACGGAGCCGACGGCAACGCCTTCAAGCTTCAATGTCAACCAGTCGGATTGCGCTTCATTTATATATGACAGACTCAATCGGCAGGTAAAGTCTCATGAAAAGAACCTTTCAGCCTAGCGTTTTGAAGCGCAAGCGCACCCACGGTTTCCGTGCTCGTATGGCCACTAAAAACGGTCGCAAGATCCTGGCTCGTCGTCGCGCCAAGGGTCGTAAAGACCTGGCAGCCTGATCAAGCGGTAATCATTACCGGTTGTTCCTGCTTTATATATGGGTGTGATGGCCCTGCGCTATCACCCCATAAGCTGACGTCGTTATTCAGTCTAACTTCCTTCTTGTTACTTAGGTCCCGGTGTGCCGAGCAAGACTTTTCCAAAGTCCCTTCGATTGCTCAACGCTAGTGACTTTCAATCCGTCTTTGACGATGCGCCTGTTCGCGCACCTCATCCTCAGGTTTTGATACTTTCTCGCCCCAACGAAAAGAGTTATCCCAGATTGGGCCTGGTCATCGCCAAGAAAAATATTCGCCTCGCCGTACAACGCAATCGAATCAAGCGTATACTTCGCGAAACTTTTCGACAGCATCAGGATCAGCTGGGTGGATTGGATGCCATTGTTCTGGCAAGGAGAGGTC
Source organism: Pseudomaricurvus alkylphenolicus (assembly GCF_011683955.1). Taxonomy (GTDB): domain Bacteria; phylum Pseudomonadota; class Gammaproteobacteria; order Pseudomonadales; family Cellvibrionaceae; genus Pseudomaricurvus; species Pseudomaricurvus alkylphenolicus. Next base: position 571,446 of record NZ_JAAQPI010000002.1, on the reverse strand, counting down.
TTGATGAACTCTCAAACCCTGAGCTGCACAAGCTGCTGAATAAACAATGGCAGCGAATCATAAAGAAGTGCGCTAAAAAGCCCGCTGCTGACAAGAATCAGGCATAATATGGCCGCTTTGCTGGCTCAGCCAGGAATAAGTCTCATTACTCGGACTCGTGACGACAATCAACAGGCCTAGGCTCATGAAGATCATCGGGATCACATTGATACGCCTCTATCGATATTTCCTCAGCCCATGGGTAGGCAATCAATGTCGCTTTTATCCCACGTGTTCCCATTATGGTGAGGAAGCCATTGAGCATTACGGACTTTTAAAAGGCAGTGTCATGACTATCAGACGCCTATTGAAATGCCACCCCTGGCACCCCGGCGGCATCGATCCGGTGCCGGTCCCAAAAGCATCAAAATCAACAACCACGGCAGTAAATTAACATGGATTGGCAACGCACCCTTATTTTGGGCGCCATCGCGGTGGTGTCCCTGCTGTTGATCAACGAGTGGGGCGATTTTCAGGATCGCAACCGCCCGCAGGTTTCGCAGCAGACCACCGTCACCACTACGGCACCCCAGACAGCGGCCCCTCAGGACAACACTTTTGAAGGCGACATTCCGTCTCCATCAGTAGCGACTTCATCTGCGGACATTGCTGAAACCCCCGCCTCCACGCAACTTATCGAAGTCGAGACGGACACGCTGTCAGTATTGATCGATCCAACCGGTGGCGACATTGTCAAAGTCGCCTTGTTGGAACAGCTGGCTTCTCTTGATACACCGGATGAACCCTTCACTCTACTGAATCGCACAGAGCACACGGTCTATATCGCTCAAAGCGGTTTAATTGGTCCCAACGCAACAGACACCGCACGGGGTCGTCCTCTGTTTCGCAGCGCGCGGCAACATTACCGACTTGAAGACGGTAGTGATCAACTCAATGTCGATCTCGAGCTCCAACAGGGAGATACCCGTATTGTGAAACGGTTTGTCTTCAGACGCGGAGACAATCTGGTTGATCTTGAATACCACATCGACAATCGCAACTCCCCCAATGCCTGGCAAGCTGGCTTGTTTGCGCAGATCAAACGCGACAGCCACAACCCCGTTGTGGTCGATGGTTTCGGCATACAACCCTATTTGGGAGCAGCGCTGACAACGGCCGAGGAAAACTACAAAAAGCTCGACTTTGGTGACCTGGCCGATGAAGACATGGTCAGACGGGGAGGATTCAAGACCACTATCCAGGGTGGTTGGATCGCTATGGTCCAGCACTACTTCCTCAGCGCCTGGATTCCGGTCCAGGACCAGGAAAACAGCTATCATCTGCGCAAAAGCGGTGGCGACATCTTCCTGCTGGGATTCAAAGGCCCTCAGATCAGCATCGCTGCCGGAAGCGAGGGAATCATACAAGCTTCCTTTTATGCGGGCCCCAAGAACATCGATCGGTTAGAGGTGATTGCCCCCTATCTTGATTTGACGGTGGATTATGGCTGGCTTTGGTGGATTGCAAAACCGCTGTTCCAATTCTTGAACTTTATCTACGGATTGCTTGGCAGCTGGGGCTGGTCCATTATCGCCCTGACCGTCATTATCAAGCTGGTGTTCTTCCCGCTGTCTGCAGCGAGTTATCGCTCCATGGCCAAAATGCGCAAGTTTGGTCCGGAAATGCAGCGCATGAAAGAGCTCTATGGGGATGATCGCCAGAAGATGTCCCAGGAAATGATGAAGCTCTACCAGAAGGAAAAGATTAATCCTCTAGGTGGTTGCCTTCCGATCCTGGTTCAAATGCCAGTGTTTATCGCCCTCTACTGGGTGCTGATGGAAAGTGTTGAACTGCGTCACACGCCTTTCCTGGGGTGGATTGATGATTTGTCCGTTAAGGATCCCTACTTTATATTGCCGTTGATTATGGGCATTACCATGTGGGTTCAGCAGAAACTTAACCCGACCCCGCCGGATCCTACTCAAGCGCGTATCATGCAGATGATGCCGTTTGTTTTCACCTTTATGTTCCTGTGGTTCCCGGCCGGTCTGGTACTGTATTGGGTGGTGAACAATACCCTCTCCATTGCCCAGCAGTATGTGATTACCAAGCAAATTGAATCTGGTGAAAAGGACTGACTGTCCCCAAACCAAACATTTGATTGCGAAAAGGCCAATTCCTGAAAGGGAATTGGCCTTTTTTGCGACTGTCGCCACGATCCGACACAATAAAACTTCAGACAACACCCGCTTATAGAGCCTGCTATGACACAGTCCCTGTCCAACACTACCGACACCATTGCCGCTATAGCCACCGCCCCCGGAAAAGGAGGCGTTGGTATCGTCAGGGTTTCCGGGCCAGGGGCTGGTGCCATCGCTCGCGAAATGGTGTCTCAGGATCTCAGCCCCAGAAAAGCCCACTATGGTCCATTTCTGGATGCCAGCGGTGAGGCACTGGACGAAGGGCTCGCCCTCTTCTTTCCCGCTCCAAATTCCTTTACTGGTGAAGATGTACTTGAGCTGCAGGGCCACGGTGGTCCGGTGATACTGGATTGCCTTTTGCGTCGCGTATTGCAGCTGGGAGCACGTATGGCTGCTCCAGGTGAGTTCTCAGAGCGTGCTTTTCTCAATGACAAGATGGATCTCGCCCAGGCTGAGGCCATCGCTGATCTGATTGATGCCTCTACTGAGCAGGCTGCACGCAATGCACTTCACTCTCTACAGGGGGCTTTTTCCAATGAGATTGGCAAACTGGTTGAGGCGCTGATTCAGCTCAGAATCTATGTGGAAGCGGCAATCGATTTTCCAGAGGAAGAGATCGATTTTCTTGCCGATGGCAAAGTTGCCAGTGACCTGTCACAGGTTTTGGAACAACTGCTACAGGTAAAAACGCAGGCTCGACAAGGGGCACTTATGCGAGAAGGCATGAGCGTTGTGATTGCCGGACGGCCCAATGCGGGCAAATCCAGCTTGCTGAACGCCCTGTCCGGACGCGACAGCGCCATTGTAACTCATATTGAAGGAACCACCCGTGATGTCCTGCGGGAACATATTCATATCGATGGCATGCCTCTGCATATTATCGACACTGCCGGACTCAGAGAGAGTCCGGATGAAGTGGAGCAGATCGGCATTGAACGCGCCTGGCAGGAAATCCGACGTGCCGACCGCATTTTAATGGTGGTGGATTCCACCACTACCGACTCAAAAGATGCCCGACAGATCTGGCCGGAGTTCGTCAACGAGCTCGAAGACACTTCGCATCTGACACTAGTACTGAACAAAAGCGACCTCAGCCTGCAACCCGGTTTCCAGGTCAATGATCTGAACATGGACGGAGAAAACCCAGTATTGATGCTCTCCGCCAAATCCGGCGATGGTATAGACAAACTCAAAGAGCACCTTAAACAGTGCATGGGTTTCACCGGTACCACTGAAGGTGGATTCACCGCACGCCGTCGGCATCTGGATGCTCTGGATCGAGCGCAACAGTTACTGCTGACCGGCCAGCAGCAGCTTCAGGTGATGGGTGCGGGTGAACTTCTGGCTGAAGATCTCCGCCAGGCACAAAACGCCCTGGGCGAGATCACCGGGCAATTCACTCCGGATGAATTATTAGGGCGTATCTTTTCGAGCTTTTGCATCGGGAAATAATTTCCCAGACTCCCTGATTTCCCCGGATTTTGTTACACCTCGGTCTGCCAGGCGAATTGCCTGGTGGCTTACACTTGTCCCCATTTCTTGAAATCAAAGACACGAAAGGCGGTTACCAAGGGGTTGTGGATAAAACTATTCAGACTTTTCATACGCTGGGAAACCTAAGTTACCGCTTTTATCCACAATTACTCACAACTTTATCCCATAACTTAATGAAATTTAAGAGTTTTGCACCATCGACTCCCCTGTCCTGTGGAAAACCCCGGGAATAGCGTGAGTAAAATCCGGGAGCAAAAATGTGGATAACCATGGAATTGTGTCTCTCTGTGTATAACCGCACTTTTCATCAGCAGCTTTCCATCAGTTTTTGATCATATAATACCGCCTGCATGCAGCACTTATGAATTCTTTAACCTCTTGTAATTAAAGGACTTTAATGGGTTATCAACAGATAAATGCGAGCCTATATAAAACAACAATAAACATACTTATATCTCTAATTCATATATTTATCTTTTTATTCTCTTAAGTTGAATAAGTCTCCATGTAAAAAAACTCCGCTGGAATTTTGAACAACTCACAAACGCGACATATAATGTGCGGCCTTTTTTTCGCTCCCTCTTGAGAATCAAACATGGATTACCCGAAGCACTACGATGTTATTGTGATTGGCGGTGGCCACGCGGGCACAGAGGCTTGTCTGGCAGCGGCACGGATGGGCTGTAAAACTCTCCTGTTGACCCACAACATCGAAACACTCGGGCAAATGAGCTGTAACCCTGCCATTGGGGGCATAGGCAAAAGTCACCTGGTCAAAGAGATCGATGCTCTAGGCGGCGCCATGGCCCTGGCGACAGATCGAGGGGGTATTCAATTTCGTGTCTTGAATGCTCGAAAAGGCCCAGCGGTAAGAGCGACCCGTGCTCAGGCTGACCGTGTCCTGTACAAAGCCGCAATTCGTGAAACACTGGAGAACCAACCAAACCTGGATATCTTTCAGCAGGCAGCAGATGATTTAATCGTTGAAGGTCAGCAGGTTCGTGGTGTAGTCACCCAGATGGGACTGCGCTTCTTTGCACCGGCTGTGGTTCTGACTGTGGGGACTTTTCTGGGAGGGAAAATCCACATCGGCCTGGAAAATCACTCCGGTGGGCGGGCGGGAGATCCACCATCCATTGCTCTGGCCCAACGCCTCAGGGAACTGCCACTGACCGTGGATCGCCTCAAGACAGGCACTCCCCCAAGAATTGATGCCCGCAGCGTCAACTTTGAGGGGCTTGAGCAGCAATTTGGTGATACTCCTGAACCAGTGATGTCCTACCTGGGTAAAGTTGAAGATCATCCTCGCCAGGTATGCTGTTGGATCACCCACACCAACGACAGAACCCACGACATTATTCGCGCTGGCCTTGACCGTTCTCCGATGTACACGGGCGTGATCGATGGTGTCGGTCCGCGCTATTGCCCATCGGTGGAAGACAAGGTCCATCGGTTCTCTGATAAAAACTCCCATCAGGTATTTATTGAGCCTGAGGGCCTGACCACCCACGAACTCTATCCCAATGGGATATCCACCAGCTTGCCATTTGATGTGCAGCTGGATCTGGTTCATTCCATCAAGGGGTTCGAAAATGCCCACATTACTCGCCCCGGTTACGCCATTGAATATGACTTCTTTGATCCCAGAGATCTGAAGTACAGCCTCGAAAACAAGCATGTCGATGGCCTTTACTTCGCAGGGCAAATCAATGGAACTACGGGCTACGAAGAAGCTGGCGCACAAGGGTTGTTGGCAGGAGCAAATGCGGCATTGAGAGCCAAAGATCTGGAACACTGGTGTCCCAGACGCGATGAAGCCTATATTGGCGTGCTGGTCGATGATCTGATTACCATGGGGACTCAAGAGCCCTATCGCATGTTTACCAGCCGTGCCGAATACCGGTTACTGCTGCGTGAAGACAATGCCGATTTGAGATTGACCGAAAAAGGCCGGGAGCTGGGACTGATCGACGATGCCCGATGGGCCTATTTCTGCGAAAAACGAGAATCCATTGCATTGGAACAGCAACGCCTCAAAGACACCTGGGTTCAGGCCGGCAGCCCAGAGGCGGCCAGCCTGGAACCCAAACTGACTTCTAAGCTGACTCGCGAATACAGCCTTTTCGACCTGCTTAAGCGTCCCGAGTTGACCTATGATGACCTGGCATCTCTCAAGGGAGAGGCTCAGGCAGACCCTCAAGTCAGGGAGCAGGTTCAGATTGACGCAAAATACGCGGGATACATTGAGCGCCAGCAGGATGATATCCAGCGTTTGCGCCAACACGAAAACACAGCGATTCCGGCGGATTTTGATTTTGACGCGGTGGAAGGTCTTTCCAACGAAGTGAAGCAAAAGCTCATTGCGGCCCGCCCTGAGACGCTGGCCAGGGCATCTCGGATTCAGGGCGTCACCCCTGCCGCGGTGTCACTGCTGCTGATCTACCTGAAGAAACATGGGTTGTTGAAAAAGCAGGCGGCAGTGTGACTCAAGTGGACGAAAGCGTTCTGCGCACGCGGCTCCTCAAGGGCGCCGCCAAAATGGATGTCAATCTGAGCGACCAACAGTGCGATCAGCTCTTGGCCTATCTCAAATTGTTCGACAAGTGGAACCGGACCTACAATTTGTCCGCTATTCGCGATATTGAGCAAATGCTGGGGCGTCACCTGCTCGATAGCCTCAGTGTCGTGCCCTACATTTCTGGTCGACGGCTGATAGATGTGGGCACCGGAGGTGGTTTGCCAGGTATCCCGCTGGCCATTATGTTCCCCGAACGGAGTTTCACGCTGCTCGACAGCAATGGCAAAAAAACCCGTTTTTTGTTTCAGGTGAAAACTGAGTTAAATCTGGCCAATGTGGATGTCGTGAACACCCGTGTGGAGCGTTTTCAGCCCCCGGAGCTCTTTGATGGCGTGATCAGCCGGGCCTTTGCCAGCCTTGAGGACATGGTCACGGGCTGCCATCACCTGCTTGATCCCGGTGGTGTCTTTTACGCCATGAAAGGGATCTACCCCAACGATGAGTTGAGTGCACTGGAAAAAAGCTATAAGGTTTCTGATTCTTACCCCTTGCAGGTTCCCAACGAAGAAGGCGAGCGTCATTTGCTGGTAATAACCGCCGGCGAATAAACGCGGTAACGCCCATGGTGCATATGGATGCGCCAAATTGGTGCAAGGGCGTTCCATCCAGAGTGACATCAAAGCAGGACACGAACTTGAGCAGAAAATACGCCATCGCCAACCAAAAAGGGGGAGTCGGCAAGACCACCACGTGCGTTAACCTGGCAGCCTCTCTGGCGGCGACCAAAAAGCGGGTTCTGCTGGTTGATCTGGATCCTCAGGGCAATGCCACCATGGGTAGTGGTGTTGACAAAAACGCTCTGGATCTGTCGGTTTATGAAGTGCTGGTTGGTGCCTGCAAACCGGAAGACGCCACCGTAGAATCTCCCTCGGGCAAATACGATGTTCTTCCCGCCAATGGTGACCTCACCGCTGCGGAAGTGGAAATGTTGTCGCTGGATCACAAGGAAATCCGCCTGCGCAAAGCGCTGGACCTGGTCGATGATGACTATGATTACGTCATCGTCGACTGCCCGCCATCCCTCAATATGCTGACCCTCAATGCTCTTGCCGCCTGTGATGGCGTGATTATCCCCATGCAGTGTGAGTACTATGCATTGGAAGGGTTGTCGGCACTGATTAACACCATCAACCAGATTCAGTCTGTTCTCAATCCGCAATTGGTCATCGAAGGCATCCTGCGGACAATGTATGATCCGCGCAACAGCTTGACCAACGACGTTTCCGCTCAATTGAGCGATTATTTTGGCGACCGTCTCTACCGCACCTGTGTGCCTCGCAATGTGCGTCTGGCAGAGGCCCCCAGTTTTGGACAGCCGGCGCTTGCCTACGACCGCCAGTCAAAAGGGGCTATCGCCTATCTGGCGCTGGCTGGAGAAATTCTGCGTCGCCATGAAGCCCAGCCCACAGCTGTTGGTGCTTGAGCCAATCTGAACATCAAGCTAACCCTAGAACAAACGCTGGCGCCAAGCCCAAGCGAGCGTCGCAAAAACAGGAACAAACAACATCATGGCAGCAAAACGAAAAGGATTGGGACGTGGACTCGACGCCCTCTTGGGTGGCGCAAGCGGAACCAATGCCAGTGAGGCCATCGCTGCAGTGACCTCCCCTGAGGAAGGGGGCGATGGCAGGCTGGCAGAGCTGCCTGTAACCGCTATTCAGAGAGGCAAATACCAGCCTCGCCGGGATATCCACCCCGAAGCACTGGAAGAATTGGCCGATTCCATTCGGGCGCAAGGGGTTATGCAGCCGATTGTGGTGCGTTCGGTTGGTGCTGATCAGTACGAAATCATCGCCGGAGAGCGGCGTTGGCGCGCTACTCAATTGGCGGGGCTGGACACCATTCCCTGTGTTATTAGAGAGGTTTCCGATGAAGCCGCCATCGCCATGGCGCTCATCGAGAACATTCAGCGCGAAGACCTTAATCCCATGGAAGAGGCCCTTGCCCTGAAACGTCTTCAGGATGAGTTTGAATTGACTCATCAGGAGGTCGCCAAGGCCGTTGGCAAATCCAGAACCACAGTAACCAATCTGTTACGCCTGATCTCCCTCACTGAAGACGTTAAGACCATGCTTGAGCACGGTGACCTGGAAATGGGGCATGCCAGATCGATGTTGTCGCTTGAGGCCGATGAACAAAAGTCCATCGCTCGCCAGGTTGTGGCCAAGGGGTTATCTGTGCGCCAGACAGAAGCTTTGGTGCGCAAAATTCAACAGGCTCAACCCAGTGTCAAAGCGGCATCCCCGTCCAATCCCGATCTGGATAAGCTACAGGAATCGCTCAGTCGCCAGGTGGGAGTCGCTGTGTCCATTTCCCAGGGCGCCAAAGGCAAGGGAAAATTGGTTTTGAACTATCGCAACGACACCGAGCTGCAAAGTATCCTCAGCCAGCTTGGCTACAAGCCCTAGTGTGTTTGGATGGCCTGGAGCACCAGATAGTGTGTTCCCCCGTTCACTATCGAAGGTGATCGTAGTTCATACGGCGTATATTCTTACATCATTGGGCTTGTCAGCCCTTGATTTCAGTTGATTGACACGCACCTACCCCCTATAATTCGCGTCGCCCGATTTGATGGCAAAATGAGCCGAAAATGGGGTGTAAAGGTGCAGAGCTAACGGAGTGTTGGCCCGGAGCGATACCAGAGAAGTCCGCCTTGGCTAGCATAAAACGACCTCCCGTCTTCAGAGTTGCAGTGATTCAGCTGGCCTGTCTGGTGCCAGTGAGCGCATGCCTGACGGTGGTTAACACGAACCTGGCCGTCTCGCTACTCGCGGGTGGTCTGATAGCGGTCATTCCACATCTCTATTTCACCCTTTACGCCTTTCGCTACATGGGGGCACGGGCCTCCAATCAGATAGCACGCTCATTTTACCGTGGGGAAACCGGGAAATTCCTGTTGACGCTCGTGGGATTTGGCTGTGCATTCGCCGGCCTGACCCAGCTGCGCCCGCTGGCACTGTTCTCAGGCTATCTGTTGATGCTGATCCTGCAGTGGTGGTTGGTGGCCCGCGCGGTCCGGCAATAGCGAACGTCCATTCCCCAATCGCGGTTGACGTATTTTAAGAAGTTTTAAAAGCCCGGTTTCCCGATCGGAGACGGTTTTTAAAACTTAAAGGTGCTTGAGACAACTATGGCAAGCGAAGAACTCACTCAAACGGGTTATATTCAACACCACCTGCAAAACATGGCCTATGGCAAACTGCCAGCCGGTTATGAGCGCGCAGATGGTACCGTCCTCCAGGAAGCTACCTGGACCCTGGCCCACTCCTATCAGGAGGCCGCGGACATGGGCTTTTGGGCTGTCCACCTGGACACTCTGGGCTGGTCCATCGGTCTGGGGCTGATTTTCTCATTCCTGTTTTCAAAAGCAGCCAAAAGTGCCACCACCGGTGTTCCTTCCGGCTTGCAAAGCTTTGTTGAAATGATCGTGGAATTCGTCGACGGCGTCGTCAAAGACACCTTCCACCACACCAACAAGCTGGTCGCCCCTATGGCACTGACCATTTTTGTCTGGGTATTCCTGATGAACCTGATGGATCTGGTGCCCATCGACTGGCTGCCTCTGGGCGCTCAGGTGGTCTCCGGTGATCCGCACCTGTTCTTCAAGGTCGTGCCTACTACCGATCCCAACGCCACCCTGGGCATGGCGATCGGCGTGTTCCTGCTGATGATCGGTTTCAGTATCAAAAACAAGGGTTTCGGTGGTTTCATGCGTGAACTGGCGCTACACCCTTTTAACCACCCTGTGATGATTCCATTCAACCTGTTCCTGGAACTGGTTGGTCTGATCGCCAAGCCTATCTCTCTGGGCCTGCGACTGTTCGGCAACCTCTACGCCGGTGAAATGATCTTTATCCTGATTGCTCTGCTGTACTCTGGCGGTCTGGTATTGGGCGTCTTTGGCGCCGGTCTGCAGTGGATGTGGGCGGTATTCCACATTCTGGTAATTACCCTGCAGGCTTTTGTGTTTATGGTTTTGACCACTGTTTACATGGCCATGGCACACGATGTGGACGAGCATCACTAAGCTCCGCTCACAGAGTCAGCGGTAAAAGATTTACTTTTAACTTCAACCTTTAAACCTTTAAACCTTTGAAAATTGGAGAAAACAATGGAAGCACTTGGTTTGGTATACGTAGCGAGCGCACTGCTGATCGGTCTGGGCGCACTGGGTACTGCGATCGGTTTTGGTACTCTGGGCGGCAAGCTGCTGGAAGGTTCTGCGCGTCAGCCTGAGCAAGGTCCCGCTCTGCAGGGCAAAATGTTCCTGATGGCTGGTCTGCTCGACGCCGTTCCTATGATCGGTGTTGGTATCGGCATGTACCTGATCTTTGTTGTTGCACCTGGCCTGGCAGGCTAATAACACCTCTGTCTTTATAACCTTTCCTTAAAGAACAATGAGGTGTCGGTGTGAACATTAATTTGACTTTGATTGGCCAAACGATCTCGTTTGCGTTCTTCGTGTGGTTCTGCATGAAGTTCGTCTGGCCTGCGCTTATGTCCATTATGGAAGAGCGTGAAAAGAAAATCGCCGATGGTCTGGAAGCTGCTGATCGTGCTGATAAGGATCTTGAGCTGGCTCAGAAAAAAGCCACCGCTCAACTCCGTGAAGCCAAAGAAGAAGCAGCAGCCATTATTGAGCAGGCTAACAAGCGTGCTAACCAGATTGTTGAAGAAGCTAAGGACCAGGCCGTTGCCGAAGGCAACCGTCTGAAAGCTGCGGCTGAGGCACAAATTGAGCAGGAAGTTAACCGCGCTAAAGAAGAATTGCGTGGCAAGGTTGCTGTTCTGGCGCTGGCCGGTGCTGAAAAGGTACTGGGCGCGTCCATCGACGAAAACGCTAACAGCGAGCTGGTAAACCAGTTAGCCGCCGAACTGTAAGTGAGGTAAATCATGGCCGAACTTACTACTCTAGCCAGACCTTACGCCAAGGCCGCATTTGAATTTGCCGATGCGGCTGGCGACTTGCAAAAGTGGTCTGACATGTTAGCGCTTGCTGCTGCGGTGTCGCAGCAGGACGGAATGATCAAGGCCCTGTCTTCTCCGAGCCTGACCGCCGATAACAAAGCCAAGGCTTTTGTTGAGGTGTGCGGTGAGGAGCTCAACGAGAAGGCAGCCAATCTGGTGTCCGCACTGGCCATGAATGGGCGTTTGGCACTGCTGCCTGAAATCCAGGCACTGTACGAACAGCACAAGGCCCAGCGCGAACAGTCCGTCGATGTGGAAGTGACCACAGCGTTCGAACTATCCGGCGAATTGCAAGATAAATTGGCGAAGGCACTGAGTGCCAAGCTGAACCGCGAAGTGACTCTGTCCTCCAGTGTGGACAAAGCCATTCTGGGTGGCGCCCTGGTACGTGCAGGCGACACAGTGATCGACGGTTCGGTGCGAGGTCGTCTGGCCAAGCTCGCCGAAGCAATGAACTCCTGATTCGGCCCGCGGCCGAATAGGAATTGAGGAACAGAGCATGCAGCAACTGAATCCTTCTGAAATCAGTGACATTATCAAGCAGCGCATCGACGGTCTCGATGTCTCTGCCAAAGCCCAGAATGAGGGCACCGTCGTTTCTGTAACTGACGGTATTATTCGTATTCACGGTCTCGAAGACGTGATGTACGGTGAAATGATCGAGTTTGAAGGTGGTGTCTACGGTATGGCACTTAACCTTGAGCGCAACAGTGTTGGTGCGGTAGTACTGGGTGAATACGAAGGCGTGGCCGAAGGCCAGACCTGTAAGTGCACCGGCCGCATCCTGGAAGTCCCTGTTGGTGACGAGCTGCTCGGTCGCGTTGTAGACGCGTTGGGTAACCCCATCGACGGTAAGGGCCCCATTGGTAACACTAAAACCGATGCCATCGAAAAAATCGCCCCAGGCGTAATTGACCGTAAGTCGGTAGACGAGCCGGTTCAATTCGGTCTGAAGTCGGTTGACTCCATGGTACCGGTGGGTCGTGGCCAGCGTGAGCTGATCATTGGTGACCGCCAGACCGGTAAAACCGCCATTGCGGTTGATGCCATCATCAACCAGAAAGGCTCCGGCATTAAGTGTATCTACGTTGCGGTTGGCCAGAAGGCTTCTTCTATCGCTTCCGTAGTGCGTAAGCTGGAAGAGCACGGCGCGATGGATCACACCATTGTTGTCGCGGCTACCGCCTCCGATCCTGCAGCCATGCAGTTCCTGGCACCGTTTGCCGGCACTACCATGGGTGAGTACTTCCGTGATCGCGGTCAGGATGCCCTGATTGTGCACGACGACCTGACCAAGCAGGCTTGGGCGTATCGCCAGATCTCCCTGCTGCTGCGTCGTCCGCCCGGTCGTGAAGCATACCCTGGTGACGTATTCTACTTGCACTCACGTCTATTGGAGCGCGCCTCCCGCGTTAATGCTGAATACGTCGAGAAGTTCACCAACGGTGAAGTGAAAGGCGAGACCGGTTCTCTGACTGCTCTGCCAATCATTGAAACCCAGGCCGGTGACGTATCCGCGTTTGTACCGACCAACGTAATCTCCATTACTGACGGTCAGATCTTCCTGGAAACCGACATGTTTAACGCAGGTATCCGTCCTGCGATGAACGCCGGTATCTCCGTATCCCGTGTGGGTGGTTCTGCCCAGACCAAGGTGATCAAGAAGCTGTCCGGTGGTATTCGTACCGCACTGGCCCAGTACCGTGAATTGGCGGCGTTCTCTCAGTTCGCTTCTGATCTGGACGATGCCACCAAGGCTCAGTTGGACCACGGTGAGCGCGTAACCGAGTTGATGAAACAGAAGCAGTACGCACCTCTCAGCATTGCTGAAATGGGTGTGATTCTGTACGCCGCCAACGAAGGTCACCTGCAAGACGTCGCCGTCGCCAAAGTTGGTGATTTCGAAGCTGCCTTGCTTTCTTACATGAACAGCGAACACGCTGAACTGATGAAGAAAGTGAATGAAACCGGTAACTACAATGATGAAATTGAGTCCGGCTTCAAAGCGGCCCTGGAGAAATTCAAGTCTACCCAGACTTGGTAAGCGGTCTCACCGGGAGCTTGCATTGCAAGCCCCTGGTGTCATGACACTCACTTGAATTTATTCGGGGACCGGTAATGGCAAGCGGAAAAGAGATTCGTACTCAGATAACGAGTATTAAAAATACGCAGAAAATCACCAGCGCCATGGAAATGGTCGCGGCGAGTAAAATGCGTAAAGCGCAAGACCGCATGCAGCTTGGTAAACCTTACGCCCAGCGTATTCGCTCGGTGGTAGGTCACATTGCCAGCGCCAATCCGGAATACAAGCACTTGTTTATGCAGCAGCGCGAAATCAAACGCGTTGGCTTTATTCTGGTATCAACCGATCGTGGCCTGTGTGGTGGTTTGAACATTAACCTGTTCAAAGCCGCTATTCGCGACATGAAAGGTTTTCACGATCAGGAAGTCGAGATCGACCTGTGCCTGATCGGCGCCAAGGCTGCCGCCTTCTTTAATAGTTATGGCGGCAATGTAGTTGCTGCTGTGCGCGATCTTGGTGAAGATCCAAGCGTTTCCGATCTGATCGGCAGCGTGAAAATTATGCTCGACAGCTACGCTGATGGCACGATTGACCAACTGTTCCTTGTGGGTAATGAGTTCGTAAATACCATGACCCAGAAGCCATTTGTTCAGCAGTTGTTGCCTTTGCTGGCTGACAAAGATGAAAAGCTGCAACACAGCTGGGATTACTTGTACGAGCCAGAAGCAGCGGAGCTGCTCGAAGGTTTGTTAACTCGTTACATTGAGTCACAAGTGTATCAGGCTGTCGTAGAGAACGGCGCATGTGAAATGGCTGCTCGTATGTTGGCGATGAAGAACGCCACCGATAATGCGGGTGACCTGATTGACGATCTGGAGCTTGTTTACAACAAGGCCCGTCAGGCTGCGATTACGCAGGAACTGTCGGAGATCGTAAGTGGCGCCGCGGCGGTTTGATCGAGCTTGTAATTGAATTCTAAACTTTGTAATTGAGGATCCGAACATGAGTAGCGGACGTATCGTACAAATTATTGGTGCGGTTATCGATGTGGAATTTCCACGCGATTCCGTACCCAAGGTATACGACGCCTTGACTGTGACTGAAAAGGGTCTGACCCTGGAAGTTCAGCAGCAGTTGGGTGATGGTGTCGTACGCGCAATCGCCATGGGTTCTTCCGAAGGTGTAAGCCGTGGCTTGACCGTCGAGAACACCAATGCCCCTATCTCCGTACCTGTAGGTGCTGAGACCCTGGGTCGCATTATGGACGTATTGGGCAATCCCATTGACGAAGCTGGCCCCATCGGTGAGCAAGAGCGCAGTGCTATTCACCGCAAGGCTCCTGCCTACGACGAACTGGCCGCTTCTGAAGACCTGCTGGAAACCGGCATTAAGGTTATCGACCTGGTTTGTCCTTTCGCCAAGGGTGGTAAGGTCGGCCTCTTCGGTGGTGCCGGCGTTGGTAAAACCGTAAACATGATGGAGCTGATCAACAACATCGCCAAGGCCCACAGTGGTCTGTCCGTATTTGCTGGTGTTGGTGAGCGTACTCGTGAAGGTAACGACTTCTACTACGAGATGGAAGAATCCAACGTATTGGATAAAGTTGCCATGGTTTACGGCCAGATGAATGAGCCCCCCGGTAACCGTCTGCGTGTAGCACTGACTGGCCTGACCATGGCTGAGAAGTTCCGTGACGAAGGTAAAGACGTACTGTTGTTCGTCGATAACATTTACCGTTATACCCTGGCGGGTACCGAAGTATCGGCACTGCTGGGTCGTATGCCTTCTGCGGTGGGTTACCAGCCAACGCTGGCTGAAGAAATGGGTGTTCTGCAGGAACGTATTACTTCCACCAAGACCGGTTCTATTACCTCGGTTCAGGCAGTATACGTACCCGCGGATGACTTGACTGACCCGTCTCCTGCCACCACCTTTGCTCACCTGGACTCCACCGTTGTACTGAGCCGTGACATTGCCTCCAAGGGTATCTACCCGGCGATCGATCCACTGGACTCTACCTCACGTCAGCTGGACCCTCTGATCATCGGTGAAGAACACTACAGCATTGCTCGTGGCGTACAGTCTGTACTGCAGCGTTACAAAGAGTTGAAGGACATCATTGCGATCCTGGGTATGGACGAACTGTCTGAAGAAGATAAGCAGACCGTTTCCCGCGCCCGTAAGATCGAGCGATTCCTGTCTCAGCCTTTCCACGTGGCGGAAGTATTTACCGGTTCTCCTGGTAAGTACGTGGCTCTGAAAGACACGCTGTCCGGCTTTAAAGGCATTTTGGCCGGTGAGTACGATGATCTGCCAGAGCAGGCCTTCTACATGGTTGGCGGCATCGACGAAGTCGTTGAGAAAGCCAAGAACCTGTAAGGCGTTCCCTTAAGCCAGGTTGTGGATAAGTTGTTAATGTTTACACTGACGAATTATCCACAGCCGCGAAAGAGGCAAGAGATATGGCTATGACTGTCCACTGTGACATCGTTAGCGCAGAAGAAGAGATCTTCTCCGGCCTGGTGGAAATGGTGATTGCCGCAGGTACTGAGGGTGACGTGGGTATTGCCTATGGTCACGCTCCCCTGCTCACCGGTTTGCAGCCAGGTCCCATCCGTGTCATCAAACAGGATGGAGTTGAAGAGGTTTATTACGTTTCCGGCGGTTATTTGGAGGTTCAGCCCTACCAGGTAAGCGTTCTGGCGGATACTGCTCTTCGTGCCGACGATATGGATGAAGCAGCCGCTCTGGAAGCCAAGCGTGAGGCTGAACATGCACTGGCGAATCAAAGCGGCGACTTTGATTATTCCCGTGCAGCCACTCAATTGGCGGAAGCTGCTGCGCAGCTGCGTACCATCCAGGCCATTCGCAAGAAGCTGGGATAATATTTCAGCATCTGGCCTGTGAATGGGTCGCATCTTAAAAAGGGTAGCGTTCGCTGCCCTTTTTTCTTTTTAGGCCCCAATCGTATAGAGTCATAATAAGAATCTGAATGCACCGGTAACCTGTGGTGTATCTGCCAGATCAGGAAGGTAAATCAGCCATGCTAGATATTGTTGTTCTTGCCGCGGGCCAAGGTACTCGAATGAAGTCCAGTCTGCCCAAAGTCCTTCACCCCATCGGCGGTAAACCCATGTTGGGCCATGTATTGGACAGTGCCCGGCAATTGGGAGATGCCAAAATACACTTGGTGGTCGGTCATGGCAGCGAACGGGTACAGGAATCATTTGCTGCTGCAGACGTCGACTTCGTGTCGCAGACAGAGCAATTGGGAACTGGCCACGCGGTTCAACAGGCCCTGCCTGTATTAAGGCAAAATTCAACCGTATTGATTCTTTACGGAGATGTCCCGCTAACCCCCTCCTCTCTGTTGAAGCAACTTGTGGATTGTGTGTCCGAAGACAGCATGGGATTGCTGACAGTAAACTTAAAGGACCCCACCGGCTACGGACGAATTATCCGCAATGATCAGCACGATGTAGTCGCTATTGTGGAGCAAAAAGACGCCACTGAAGAACAGCTGGTCATTCGCGAAGGTAATACCGGCATGATGGCTGTTGCCAGCGAGGACCTTAAGCGCTGGCTGCCGGCGTTAAGCGCAGAAAACGCCCAGGGCGAATACTATCTTACCGATATCATTGCCATGGCTCAGGCTGAGGGCAAGCGTATAGTGACAGAGAAGGTGGAAAACGAATATCTGGTGCAGGGCGTCAACAACCGGCACCAGCAAGCTCAGCTTGAGCGCTACTACCAACTCAGCCAAGCAGAGCAGCTGATGCAGGCCGGGGTGACCCTGTTGGATCCAGAGCGCTTTGATTGTCGTGGCAGTCTGTCTGTCGGACGGGATGTGGTCATTGATGTGAATTGCGTGTTTGAAGGTGATGTTATCTTAGGTGATGGAGTGGTGGTGGGGGCCAATTGTGTCATCGGCAACTGCAGCATTGGCACGGGCACCCAGATCAAGCCATTCACCTCTATTGATGGTGCGCAGATGGCTGAAGACTGCGACATTGGTCCCTATGCCAGAGTTCGTCCTGGAACTGTTTTGGCAAAAGGTGCCAAGCTTGGCAACTTTGTGGAAACCAAAAAGGCCAATATCGGTGAGGGCAGCAAGGTCAATCATCTTACCTATATTGGAGACAGCGATATCGGTTCCAAGGTTAATGTGGGCGCAGGTACCATCACCTGTAACTATGATGGAGTGAACAAATCCAAAACCACGATCGGGGACGGGGCGTTTATCGGTTCCAACTCGAGTCTGGTAGCTCCTGTCACAATCGGCGCGGGTGCCACGGTGGGGGCGGGATCCACAGTTACCAGTGAAGTCCCGGATGATCACTTGGGTGTCGCCCGAGGCAAGCAGCGTAATATCAAAAACTGGAAGCGACCGGTCAAACAGTAACCGGTCCCATACAAAGGAATTGAGTCTATGTGTGGAATTGTCGGCGCCGCCGCTCAGCGCAACGTCAGCAAAATTCTGCTGGAAGGGCTGAAGCGCCTCGAATACAGAGGTTACGACTCGGCCGGTTTGGCGGTCATTGAAGAACAGGCAATCGGCCTGCGCAAAGCGGTCGGTAAAGTTTCGGAACTGGTCAACAAATTCGATCAAGACCCGATCAAGGGTATTGTGGGGATTGCCCATACCCGCTGGGCTACCCATGGTGCACCCAGCGAAATCAACGCTCATCCACATTCTTCAGATCATATCGCTGTTGTGCACAATGGCATTATTGAAAACCATGAAGAATTGCGTCAACAGCTTAAAGACAAGGGCTATGATTTTGTTTCTGAAACCGATACAGAAGTCGTTGCACACCTTATCCACAGCTTTTTCATAGAAAGTGGTTGTTTAAAAACGGCACTTCGTCAAGCTGTTGGCAGCTTTGATGGTGCCTATGCCCTGGGCGTGATCTCAGCGCAGCAACCGGATACGGTGGTGTGCGCGCGCAGCGGCAGCCCCCTAGTGGTGGGTGTAGGCATTGATGAGAACTTCATCGCATCGGATCAACTGGCTCTCCGCCAGGTGACGGATCGCTTCATATTCCTGGAAGAAGGCGATCTTGCTGAAGTGACCACTGAAGCTATTCGGATATTTGACCAACAGGGTGAATCTGTAGAGCGGCCCGTGGTTCAACTTACAGATGTAGAAGAGTCTGCGGATAAGGGCGAGTATCGCCACTACATGCTCAAGGAAATTCACGAACAACCTCGAGTATTGGGCAACACCCTGCAGGGTCGGGTCAGCAAACATTCGGTATTGGAAGAAGCGTTTGGCGCTGAGGCCAAGGCCATCTTTGATCAGGTGGAAGCGATACAGATTCTCGCCTGTGGTACTTCCTACCACGCCGGAATGATCGCCAAGTACTGGTTTGAAGATTGGGCTGGCATTCCCTGCGCTGTGGAAGTGGCCAGCGAGTATCGATATCGCAAAACCGTGGTGCGGCCAAATACCCTGTTTGTCAGTGTGTCACAGTCTGGAGAAACGGCGGATACACTGGCCGCGCTGAGAGGCAGTGAGGGCTATCTCGCGAGCCTGACAGTGTGCAACGTCGCCAACAGCTCCCTCGTCAGAGAGTCTGATCTGTGCCTGATGACACTGGCCGGACCCGAGATTGGCGTTGCGTCCACCAAGGCGTTCACTACCCAGTTGGTGGCACTGCAATTGTTGGTTATTGCGCTGGGTCGCCGGGCAAAAATGACACCAGAGAAAGAAACGGAATTGGTGCAAGCCCTGCACGCTCTGCCTGAGCTGTGCGAAAAGGTCTTGAAGCTCGACGCAGAAATCCAGCAGCTCAGCGAAGCCTTCTCGGAAAAACATCATGCGTTGTTCCTGGGGCGGGGTGTGGAATATCCCGTTGCCAAAGAAGGGGCATTGAAACTCAAGGAGATCTCATACATCCACGCAGAGGCGTACCCCGCCGGTGAATTGAAACACGGGCCATTGGCACTGGTGGACAGTGACATGCCTGTGGTGGCCGTTGCCCCCAACGACCAACTGCTTGAAAAGCTCAAATCCAATTTGGAGGAAGTACAGGCTCGGGGAGGCAAATTGTTTGTTTTTGCAGATGAACAGTCCGGGTTTGCCAACGACGACAATACCACTGTGCTGCTACTGCCCGATGTGCCAGGAAGTATTGCGCCCATAATCTACACACTGCCCTTGCAACTCCTGTCCTATCACGTCGCCATATTAAAGGGCACGGATGTGGATCAACCCCGCAATCTGGCCAAGTCGGTTACCGTCGAATAATTTCCAACGGCCTGATGCCCTCTGTGACGCAATGGTCACAGAGGGCCCGCTAAGCTGTAGACTTGCGAAACCGGCCAAAATACCTCGGGTTGTGGAGGTTTTGGTCATTGAGGAACACTCCTGGAGCGGCGATAGTGATAAAGCTTCTTGAAGGAGTACCTTCATTGATCTGGTCGAGGTTTCTATGATCCCTTCTCCCTGCCCTTCCTTTTTTCGAGTGGTATGGGGTTGGCAGAAGCAACGCTTTTTGACCAGCAGGGGCCTGTGGGTGTTGCACTGCAAACCCTGTTAATCACCGAATTGGACGGTTAAAAACCATCGGGATCTTAATCCACTGGCGGCAGGAACTTGTAGCCCACACCATAGACCGACTGGATCAATTCTTCCTGGCTTAACTCCTGGCAAATTTTCTTGCGGAGCTTTTTTATATGGCTGTCAATGGTACGCTCACTGACGACACGGTGATCGTTATACATGGCATCCATTAACTGGTTTCTTGAAAATATACGGCCTGGCTCATTGATCATGAGACTCATCAATTGAAATTCCAGGGCGGTCAGTGCCAAATGTTTGCTACCACAATGTAACTGATAGGTGTCGCTATCGAGATAAACACTGGATGCCGTCTGTTGTGATGAACGGGGTCGTAGACGCCGAAGAATGGTCTTAACGCGCGCGACTACCTCCCGAGGACTATAGGGCTTGCACACGTAATCATCCGCACCCAGCTCCAACCCCAAGAGGCGATCAATTTCTTCCACACGCGCTGTCAGCATCATAATGGGCAAGTCACTGAATTGACGTATTTCCCGGCAGATGGTCATACCGTCTTTTCCCGGGAGCATCAAATCCAGCAGCACAAATACGGGCTGGTTCTGTTTCACCCAGGCTATCACGTCATTACCTTCGTAGAGACAGTGGCACTCGAATCCCTCCGGCGTCAAATAGTCGCGTAGCAAGTGAGCCAGCTTGATTTCGTCTTCAACGATTAACAGTTTTTCTTTCATATCACGCTGTCCGGGGCAAGGTAACTTCGATAGCCAGTCCGCCGAGTTCAGACTTCAGGGCTTGAATATGGCCATCGTGAGCCAACACGATCCGCTCACAAATGGCGAGACCCAAGCCGGTGCTGACAGGATTTGCACCGTCACTGCGACGTCTGGCGACGTCCTGTCTATAGAGCGGATCAAAAATTTGCTCAAGCTCGGACTCTTCAACGCCAGGGCCGGAATCTTCAACTTTCAATCTCCATAGACTGTCTTGTTGACTTAGATTCACCCGTATTTCTCCTGGCTGATCACAGTATTTGGCACAATTGCTCAGCAAATTATCGAGTAGCTGTTGCAGGCGCCCTCGATCTCCCCAGAACTCTTCCTCGGTTTCCGATAAGGTCCATTTCAGTTCTAATTCCTTTTCGGACAACAGTACCGAATGCTTCTGACAAATTTGTACTACCAATTCTTCCAATGACAGAGATTGTTTGCGGTAATTCAGGCTGCCCAGGTCACTGGCATTCAGTTCATGAAGATCATTGATCAGGCGTTGCAGATGCAGAATTTCCTGGTAGATGGAGTCTATGGTTTCCGGGGTGGCTTCTCGAATACCGTCTATAAGTGCTTCCAATTCACCTCGAAGAATACTCACCGGTGTGCGCAATTCGTGAGATACATCCGCCATCCAGCGCTTGCGACTCTTGTCATTGTTTTCAAGGGTACGTGCCAGTTCATTAAAGTCTCTGGCGAGAGCTCCCAGTTCGTCGCTGCGTCCATCGGGTAGAGAGAGACGATATTCCCCTTGGGTCAGTTCAGAGGCGGCACTGGCCAATTTACGAATGGGATTGAGAAAATGCCTGGCCAAGGGGATGGCCAGCAAACTGGTTATCAGCAGGATCAACCCTGCAATCAGCAGCAAATCTTTCTGCTGCTGTTGCAAAAACTGCAGCTCATATCCGTCCGTGATCTCCTGCCGTTTGGCAATGCCGAACCAACCCACGATCTCTCCGTTCAGTTCAATGGGTACAAGGGTCGCTTCATTGAGTGGCAAGCGGCCGGTAACGATCGTTTGGGAGGCATCATAAAGCGCAATACGCGGTGGTCTGTGAGGCGGTGGACGGTGAGGGCTGTCTCCTGCGGGTCTCCTGCCTTGGGATTGACGTTGGAAATGAGGCGGACGTTGACCACCTGTATCGGGCCCCCTGGGGGGCCTGTGGCGTGGTCCGGGGCGCAGGTGATTCCGTGATTCACCGCCGTCTTCGCGCGAACTGTAACGGCGCATATAGTCCTGCAGCAGGAACTGATTGCCCTTCAATGTATGCCAGCCGCCATGGCGGCGATATAACTCAGCCAGCGGCTGCGCCAGGGGTTCTATATGTTGCTGTTGGCGGGTATTGACGTAGTCGACCATGCCCTCGCGGATACTCCATTGCACCAAAGCCACCATGCCTGCAATCAGGGCGCTTCCCGCCAATAGCAGGGCGACAATCAATTTGGTGCGGATACTCATGGTGTATTAATAACTGGCGATCAATGGATACAGCATATCCACAGAGCGGAATTGCTTCCACACCGGCGAGACATTTCCACAATGGTTCCACAATTTCAGCGACGGTCTTCCGGCTGAATTCGCAGTGGGCGCAGACCCTGTTTGAGCTTGAACAAGTGGTCCTGAAGTTCGGAGCCTTTGCGCTGAGCCACGCCAATGGCCAGCACATCAATCATGACAAGGTGGGCTATGCGGGAGGATAGAGGTGTATAGATTTCAATATCTTCCTCTACGTCCACCACAATGGGAATGGTGGCGTTCTGAATGACCGGGGTGCCGCTGGGGGCAATGGCAATGGCTATTCCCCCGGCCTGCTTCACCATGTCCATGGAGTGAATCAATGCCTTGGTGCGGCCACTTTGTGAAATAGCCACAATCACGTCTCCAGGCTGCATGGACATGGCAGACATATTCTGGATGTGTGGGTCGGAGTGAGCAGCTGTGGCCAGTTGCAGTCGGAAGAACTTGTGCTGGGCATCGGCAGCCACAGCACCGGAGGCGCCAAAACCGTAAAACTCCACCCGGTTGGCGTTGCAGATCGCCGACACGGCTTTATCCAGGACGGATGCATCGAGCTTGTCGCGAACCTGCAGCAAGGTATCGATAGTGGAATCGAACACCTTGTGACTGAAGTCAGCGATTGAATCCTGATCGGTTACTGCAATCTGGCCGAAACTGGGGCTGGCGGCCAATTGTTGGGCGAGGTTAAGTTTGAAGTCCTGAAAGCCGTCGCAGCCAATGGCTCGACAAAATCGCACCACGGTGGGTTCACTGACTTGCGCTTCGCTGGCGAGATCCACAATGCGCATATGGATAATGTCCGTCGGGTTTTTGAGGACATAGTCGGCTACCTTGCGCTCGGATTTGCGCATGGTCTCCAGCGCTTCGCTGATGCGCATGGTCAGTTCTGCTGGCTTCACTCTCGGGATTCCGTCGTTTGTCGCAAACTCTAGTTGCTAACTCTATTTGCAAAGCTCTTGTTTCAAATCGCGACCGCTGGTGTAAGAAGCGGCGGGTTTATCCACAGGTACTCCTGCCTAGAAGGAGCGCAAGCCGCCTATGGTAAAAAAATCATGTAGTAAACGCACGCAATATCTGTAATTTTGCTACAAGAAGATTCTTGTCAGTGCTTATATGTACATTTTTACAGTGCCCTTGCTAGAATGGCCGCCATGGACGTTTCCCCGATACTCGATAACCTCAATGATGCCCAGCGCCAGGCGGTAACCGCAGCGCCCTGTAACCAGCTGATTCTGGCAGGGGCCGGCAGCGGCAAAACCCGGGTGCTGGTACATCGTATCGCCTGGCTGATACAAGTAGAGCAGGTTTCCCCTTACTCCATTCTGGCGGTCACCTTTACCAACAAAGCAGCGCGTGAAATGCGCGGGCGCATCGAAGAGCTGCTGGGGCTCAACCCGCGCGGAATGTGGGTGGGCACCTTCCACGGCATTGCTCACCGGCTGTTGAAGGCCCACTGGCAAGAGGCCGGTTTGCCCCAGAACTTCCAGATTCTTGATAGCGATGATCAACTGAGATTGATCAAGCGGGTTTCGCAACAGCTGGGGCTGGATGAAAAGCGATGGCCGCCCCGCCAGTCACAGTGGTTTATCAATGCCCAAAAAGATGAAGGTCTGAGGCCGGACTACATCCAACAGACCGGAGACCCCTACGTTACTACCATGGTCCGTATCTACCGAGAGTACGAAGCCGCCTGTGAACGCGGTGGCATGGTGGACTTCGGCGAATTACTGCTTCGCTCCCATGAGGTATGGCTGAACAAGCCCGATATCCTCGCCCATTACCAGCAGCGTTTTCCGTTTATTCTGGTGGACGAGTTCCAGGATACCAACACCATCCAGTATGCCTGGTTGCGGGTATTGGCCGGAAAGCAATGCCGGGTAACGGCAGTTGGTGACGACGATCAGTCAATTTATGGCTGGCGTGGTGCCAAGATCGAAAACATCCAGCGTTTCGAAGATGACTTTACGGGTACAGAGACGGTTCGACTGGAACAAAACTACCGCTCTACCGCTACCATCCTGGACGCCGCCAACGCTGTCATTGCCAATAACCAGGGGCGCCTGGGCAAGACACTTCACACCGATGGAGAAAAGGGGCAGCCCATTGGACTCTACGCCGCCTTCAATGAGCAGGACGAAGCCCGTTACATAGTCGACTCCATTGAGGATTGGGTGCGCCAGGGTCGAAGCCGGGCCGACAGCGCCATCTTGTACCGCTCCAATGCTCAATCCCGGGTGCTCGAAGAGGCGCTGCTGAGAGAAGGCATCCCCTACCGGATCTATGGAGGGCAACGCTTCTATGAGCGCCTGGAAATTCGCAATGCCCTCGCCTACCTGCGTCTGATGGCCAGTCGCCACGATGATGCCGCTTTCGAGCGGGTTATCAACACACCGACTCGCGGCATCGGTGCCAAAACTGTGGATAACATTCGGCTGTTTGCCCGGGAACAAGGCTGTTCACTGTGGCAGGCGGCGGTGCAGATGGTAAATAACAAAGGATTGAGTGCCAGAGCAGGTAACGCCGTGCTGGCCTTTTTGCAGCTTGTGGATAAGTTGCAGGGCGACACTGTGGATCAGACACTCGATGCCATAGTGGATGTGGTGATCCGCGATTCCGGCCTCTACGATTTCCACAAGTCGGAAAAAGGTGAAAAAGGCCAGGCTCGCATTGAAAACCTCGAAGAACTCGTCAATGCCTGCCGGGCCTTTGATAACGAAGATCCGGAGACTCCGGACCTCAATGCCTTTTTGGATACCGCAGCGCTGGACGCCGGTGATACTCAAGCGGATGAACACGAGGAGGCAGTGCAGTTGATGACGCTGCATTCGGCAAAAGGCCTGGAGTTTCCCCTGGTGTTTCTGGCCGGTGCGGAAGAAAACCTGTTTCCGCACCGAATGTCCGCCGAAGAACCCGGCCGCCTGGAGGAAGAACGCCGCCTTTGCTATGTGGGGATTACCAGGGCTATGGAGCAACTGGTGATCAGCTATGCCGAAAGCCGTCGTATGCACGGCCAGGACAATTACAACTCCATCTCGCGGTTTGTGCGCGAAATCCCACCGCAATTGATTGAAGAAGTGCGCCTCAAAAACACCGTATCTCGCCCAGTCAGCTTCCAGAGGGGGCAGTATCAGGAGGACGAGTTCAGCAACTCTGTGAATAAGTCCCTCAGCGACGAAGACGCATCCACAGGTTTTTACCTGGGTCAGCGAGTCAAGCATTCCATATTTGGTGAAGGTGTGATTTTGCAGTTTGAAGGTGATGGTAATAAGGCGCGAGTACAGGTAAATTTCGACGACCAAGGCTCCAAGTGGCTGGTGTTGCAATTTGCCAAGCTGGAGGCGCTCTAATCTCGCTCAAACGCAGTTGCACACAACAATAAACAAGGACAGACACAGCGGAAAATTTCCATGCAAAACCCTTCTTCAACTCGCCTGCAGCCCGCCATTATACTGGGCTTGGTTGCTCTGGTTCTGGTCTTGTTCTGGCTCCTGGTAGCTGCCAGGATCAATAACACCGGTTATGGCAACAACGCCAGTCTCTCCGGTTCGACACCAGAATCCATCCAATCCGAGCAGCGTTTTCACTGGAAACTGGTCACCACCTGGCCCAAGAACTTCCCTGGATTGGGCTCAGCCGCCACCAACTTCTCCCGCCTGGTGGAAGAGATGAGCGAGGGGCGTTTGACGGTCTCTGTCTATGGTGCCGGTGAGCTGGTGCCGGCACTCGGGGTGTTTGATGCAGTGTCGTCAGGCAGTGTTGAGGCCGGTCACGGTGCCGCCTATTACTGGAAAGGCAAAAACACAGCGACGCAGTTCTTTACGTCTGTGCCATTTGGCATGAACGCCCAGGAAATGAACGGTTGGCTATACTACGGCGGCGGTATGGAGCTGTGGAGGGAGGTATATGCCCCGTTTAATATCGTACCCTTTGCGGCCGGCAATACCGGTATACAGATGGCGGGTTGGTTCAACCGGGAAATCAACTCCATGGAAGACATCAAGGGGTTAAAAATGCGCATCCCCGGCCTGGGGGGAGAAGTTTGGAATCGAGCTGGTGGATCCTCCATTAATATTCCCGGTGGAGAGCTTTACACGGCCCTCCAGACAGGAGTGATTGATGCTACCGAGTGGGTTGGCCCATACAACGATTTGGCATTTGGCTTTTATCAGGTGGCAAAGTATTACTATTACCCCGGCTGGCACGAAACCGGCTCTACCCTGGAGCTGATTGTCAACAAAGACGCGCTTGAGGCGTTACCCAAAGATCTGCAGGTGATTGTGGAAACTGCAGCCCGTATGTCTAATCAGGACATGCTGGATGAGTTCACCGGCCGCAACAACACGGCACTGCAGGAACTTATCCACAAGCACAAGGTTGATGTCAGACCTATCCCCAAACCGGTTCTGGATGAGTTACGTACCATTGCCCACCAGATTTACCAGGAGGAGGCGGACAAAAATCCCGACTTTAAACGGGTTTACGACGCCTACCGTAATTTCCAGCAGGGAGTGGAAACCTACCACAAGGTATCTGAGCAGGCGTATTACGAGATCAGGGACTGAACTCCCAGCCCCGGAGCTTCCGGGGCGGGCGGTACTGCCTCAGCGATCAATCGGGCGGGTACGGCCATTATCGTCAATGGCGACATAGACGAAGGTACCTTCCGTCACCTTATAGCGTTCACCGGTTTCAGCGGAATAGAGCCATACATCCACCAGGATTCGAATCGAGGAGCGCCCTGTCTCCAGCACTTCGGCATAGCAGCTGACGGTGGCACCGACGGGAACGGGTCGCAGGAACGCCATGCTGCCAGCTGCAACGGTGGTTACCCGGCCACAGGCGATTGAGCTGGCCTTGATTGACCCGGCCAAATCCATCTGCGACATCAGCCAGCCGCCAAAAATATCCCCATTGGGGTTGGTATAGGCGGGCATGGCCAGGGTTTGCAGGGTCAGTTCACCGGTGGGAATCGGCTCCTCGTCCAAATCGTCGTAGTTATCAGTCATTGTTGCAGTTCTCTGAAAAATCTAGTGCATTTGCCCCGGCAGCCAGGTGACCAGTTGAGGCCAGACGGCAAGTGCAGACATAAGCCCCAATTGGAGCACAATAAACGGAATCACGCCACGATAAATGTCCGATGTGGCCACTGACTCGGGCGCCACACCGCGTAAATAAAACAAGGCGAAACCAAAAGGTGGGGTCAGAAACGAGGTTTGCAAGTTAAGAGCTATCATTATTCCCAGCCAAACCGGGTCGAGACCCATCGCCAGCAGCACTGGCCCCACGATAGGCACAACCACAAAGGTGATCTCGATAAAATCCAAAATAAACCCGAGTAAAAAGATCACCAGCATGACGATCAAGGTGGCGGAGACGACGCCACCGGGCAGGCTGTTGAAGAATTCGGTAATCATCTCCTCACCGCCGAATCCTCTGAACACCAGTGAGAACAGGGACGCACCAATCAGGATGGTAAACACCATGGCGGTGACTTCAGTGGTGGAGCGGGCAATGTCGGCCAGCATTGCCCGGCTCAGTGCACCTTTTTGCCATGCCAGCAGGGTGGCACCCAGGGCACCGACTCCGGCAGCTTCAGTAGGTGTGGCGGCGCCGCTGATGATGGAACCCAATACCAATACAATCAGCAAGACCGGGGGCAAGAGGCTCGACAGCAATTCAGCGGTGCTGACATCGTCCTGCTGATCTTCGTCCTGGCCACGGGGGGCAATATCCGGGCTTCGAATGGAGGTAAACAGCAGATAAACGATATAGAGGCCGACCAGTAGAACACCTGGAATGATCGCACCCACAAACAGGTCCCCTACTGACACCGGCTGTGGATTAAAAATGCCCATCTTCAGCTGTGCCTGTTGATAGGCACTGGAAAGAATATCCCCAAGCAGTACCAAGGCAATGGAGGGGGGGATAATCTGGCCCAGGGTGCCGGTGGCGCAGATGGTACCGGTGGCCAGTGAGGGGCTGTATCCCCGTTTTAACATCGCCGGTAATGACATCAGGCCCATGGTGACAACGGTAGCGCCGACGATTCCCGTGCAGGCTGCCAGCAGCATGCCCACAATAACCACCGAAATACCCATACCTGCAGGCAGACGCCCACACAGCCTCGCCATATTATTGAGCAACTGTTCCGCCAATTGCGAGCGCTCAAGCATTACACCCATCAGCACGAACAGCGGTACGGCAATCAGCGTGTAATTGTTCATAGTGCCGAACATGCGGTCAGGAAAGGCCTTTAACAGACTGGCATCGAAGTGACCGGCAACAATACCCAGCCCGGCACACAGCAGCGCGGTGCCCGCCAGTGTAAAAGCGACGGAATAGCCGATCATCAGACACATGCACACCAGCAGAAACATCAGCAGGGGCAGCACTTCCAGCATTACGCGCCCTCCCCTTCCAGCTGCGGCTGAGTGAGGGTCAGCAGTCCCCGCAACACCTCTGCGATACCCTGCAGCGAAAGCGTTATGGCGGCCAGGGGAATCAGGCTCTTAAGCAAATAAACGGCAGGAATGCCATCCGCGTTGGGGGAGCCCTCCTTAATGCGCCAGGCGCTGACGACAAAATCCCAGCTATATATAAGAATAAAGAGACTCACTGGCAGCAGAAACAGAAGGCTGCCCAGGGCATTTACCCAGGCTTGTTGCTCCCGATTGAAGCGTCGGTAAAAGATGTCCACTCTTACGTGACCATCCCGCTGTAGGGTAAATGCAGCGCCGAGAAGGAATACCATGGCATGCAGATAGCCGATAGACTCCTGTAGGGCGATGGAACCTATCGAAAAGCCGTAGCGTAACAGCACGATCAGGCAGGTCAGCGCCATCATTGCCAGAGTCAGCCAGGCCACCACACGCCCGGTAAACTCAGAAAAGGCGTCGATCAGCCCCACTACAGCGTCGATCCGGGTCCCTTTATTGGACGACATTCTGAAAGCCTCTTTCTTTATTATGGTTAGGTTATAAAATCCGAGGGCGCAGTATACCTGAATCCGTTCACGGGCCCGTAACTTTCCCCCTCTGGCCGGGCCCACAACCGGCATATCCATGGGCATCATCCCCCTGCCGGTTTGTAACAGTTCTGTAATATTTCTTTCATATAGTTGTCACCGTCGAAACCTAGCATCGTCTGCGGTGTAAGAATTAGGGCGACTACACAAAGACCAGCCCGAATATAGCTCCCAGGAGGATACTGTGAAAAAAACACTGATGATCGCAACCGTAGCGGCTACCGCTATGAGTGCACAATTTGCCACTGCAGCGCGTGACTATATTAGCATCGTTGGTTCTTCAACCGTTTACCCATTCGCGACTGTTGTCGCCGAGCGTTTCGGTAAGAGCACCAACTATAAGACTCCCAAGATCGAATCCACTGGATCCGGTGGTGGTATGAAGCTGTTTTGCCAGGGCGTTGGTATCAGCCACCCGGACATCACCAATGCTTCCCGTCGTATCAAGTCTTCTGAGTTCAAGATGTGTCAGGAAAATGGCGTTAAGGGCATCGTGGAAGTTCTGATCGGTTATGACGGCATTGTGATCGGCAACTCTTCCAAGGCCAAGCAAATGAAGCTGACCCGCAAGGACATCTTCCTGGCCCTGGCCAAGCAGGTTCCCAACCCCAACGGTTCCGAGACCTTGGTAGACAACCCTTACAAGACCTGGAAAGACGTAAACCCGGCTCTCCCCAACACCAAGATTGAGGTTCTGGGCCCACCTCCGACTTCCGGTACTCGCGATGCATTCCAGGAGCTGGCTCTGGAAGGTGGTTGTAAGAAGTTTGACTGGATCAAAGCGATGAAGAAGAAGGACAAGAAGCAGTACAAGAAGATCTGTCGTACTGTTCGTGAAGACGGTCCTTACATCGAAGCCGGTGAGAACGACAACCTGATCGTTCAAAAGCTGAATGCCAACAAGAAAGCTTTGGGCATCTTCGGTTTCTCGTTCCTGGACCAGAATGCCGACAAGATTCAGGGTTCTATGGTAGATGGCAAGAATCCTACTTTCGAGTCAATCGCCGAGGGTTCCTACCCTGTTTCCCGTCCGCTGTATTTCTACGTCAAGAAGGACCACGTAGGTACCATTCCTGGCATGAAGGAGTATCTGGCTGAATTCACCAGTGAAAAGGCGTTCGGTGAAGAAGGTTACCTGAGCGAGAAAGGTATGATCCCTCTGGGCACTCCAGAGCGTGCCAAAGTTGCGTCTGATGTGAAAACCTTGAAAAATCTGGCCATGTAATACCAGATTTTAAGACAGGGTTTTCCAATAGCCTGGCTGGGTTCGGACCCGGTCAGGCTATTTTGGTGAAAGGGATTGAGAATATTCAAAAGTTAATCGTCAAACAGGTTCAATTCGTAGAAAATAGCGCACCCGCATAGTAGCGGTCTCAATTGTTTAACAGAGCGCAAGTTAGAATTCTTTGAAAAAGCAGCCCAGGCCGGCTTTCTCAAAGGCATCTGCTACGCCAAATGTGAATTACTTAACCCTGGAATATTTATGGATACATCCACGTTACTCGCCACGCTGATGATTCTGATCGCGGTGGCCTACGTACTGGGTCGAGGGCGCTCCATTGCCCTGGCGGACACCAGTGGTCGCGGTTATGCCAACCTCAATTCACTGCCCTTCTACTATGGAATGCTTACCGCTCTGTGGTGTGGTATTCCGAGTCTGGTATTGGTGGGCGCCTGGTTGATGTTTGATGCCACAATTATTGACCAGCTGTTGATCCAGCAACTTCCAGATGATATTCGTTCTCTGCCTGCAGCAGAATTGGGGCTGGTGTTAAACACCATCAATAACATTGCCGAAGGCAATATGGTCGGCAGCGAGCCGGCACCCTATATGGCAGCTGCGGCCGACACCCTGAATCGTTTGCGCACGACCAGCCAGATGGCTATGACGGTTGCCGCTGTCACCTGCGGTATGCTGCTGGCCATTTTTGCCTGGATTCGCATTAACCCGGCGCAAAAAGCCCGCTTGCAGGTTGAAACAGCATTCAAGTTGATTTTGCTGGCGTGCTCCATGATCGCCATCTTTACCACGGTTGGTATTGTCTTTTCGGTCATCTTCGAATCATTGCGTTTTTTCCAATCCGTTCCGGTCTTTGATTTCCTGTTTGGGCTGCACTGGAGCCCACAAATGGCTATCCGTGCCGACCAGGTCGGCAGCTCCGGGGCGTTCGGTGCCATTCCACTGTTTGCCGGAACCATGCTGATCTCCGTAATAGCACTGATAGTCGCCGTACCCACCGGACTGATGGCAGCGATCTACCTGTCAGAGTATGCCAGTGCCCGGGTTCGCTCGATGGTTAAGCCTCTACTGGAAGTCCTTGCCGGTATTCCTACGGTTGTATACGGATTCTTTGCGGCACTGACCGTGGCTCCATTTATCAGAGACAGCGGCGCCTGGACGTTTGAGTTTCTCGGTCTGCAAATGGCCATTTCATCAGAGAGTGCCCTGGCTGCAGGCCTGGTTATGGGCGTGATGATTATCCCGTTTGTTTCTTCACTGTCTGATGACGTGATCAATGCCGTTCCTCAGTCTCTGCGTGACGGCTCTTTCGGGCTCGGGGCCACCCAGTCCGAGACTATCAAACAAGTTGTGATTCCCGCCGCCTTACCCGGCATCGTTGGCGGTGTCTTGCTGGCGGCCTCCCGGGCGATCGGCGAAACCATGATTGTGGTGATGGCCGCCGGACTGGCAGCAAACCTGACGGCCAACCCACTGGAATCGGTGACCACGGTCACGGTTCAAATTGTGACCCTGCTGGTGGGAGACCAGGAATTCGACAGCCCCAAGACTCTGGCAGCCTTCGCGCTGGGCCTGATGTTGTTTGTGGTTACCCTGGCGCTGAACTACTTCGCGCTGCATGTGGTGAAGAAGTATCGAGAGCAGTATGAATAAGGACCAGGAACAGATCATGACTACTGAAACCTCGGGCCAAAAGCCCAACACCATCGACCTGGTCAACAAAAACCTGGCCAAACGCTATCGAGCGGAAAAACGCTTTCGTTTTTATGGCTTGGCCTCCATTGCATTTGGCGTACTTTGCCTAGTGTTCCTGTTTACCGACATTATCGGTAAGGGGCACAGTGCTTTTCTGCAGACCTACGTCAAGTTGAACGTGGACCTGAGCGCAGAAGCCCTGGACATCAGTGACATCAACGATCCGAACCAACTGGCCGGAGCCAATTATCAGGGCGTCCTCAAGGCTGCGTTGAGAGAGCGCTTCCCGGAAGTCTCCGGTCGTCGCACCAAACGCAAGCTCTACGGCACTGTCAGTAATGGCGCCGGCTTCGAGGTGCGTCAGATGGTGGAAGCCGATCCCAGCCTGATCGGACAAAAAATTGATGTCTGGGTGCATGCCGACGATGACATCGATACCTATTATAAAAGCCGGGCCGCCGACGGCAGTGGCGCTTATACCGGTCGCATGAGCGAGCAGCAGATCGGTTGGATCGAAGCTCTGATCGCCGACGGTGCCATCGAAAAGCGCTTTAATACCACCTTCTTTAACGCGGGTGATTCCCGCGAGCCGGAACAGGCAGGTATTCGCGGCGCCATTGTTGGTTCGCTGTTGACTCTGTTGGTGACGCTGGCTCTATCCTTCCCGATTGGTGTTGCGGCCGCGGTTTATCTGGAAGAGTACGCCAAGAAGAACAAGTTCACTGAGTTTATTGAGGTGAACATCAACAATCTGGCTGCCGTGCCTTCTATTATCTTTGGTCTGTTGGGCTTGGCCATTTTTATTAACTTCTTTGAGATGCCACGCTCGATTCCGCTGGTGGGTGGATTTGTACTGACGCTGATGACCCTGCCGACCATCATTATCTCCAGTCGCGCCGCCATCAAAGCGGTGCCTCCTTCTATTCGCGAAGCTGCTCTGGGTATCGGTGCCTCCAAGATGCAGGTGATTTTGCACCACGTATTGCCGCTGGCCATGCCCGGCATGCTGACCGGGGCGATTATCGGCATGGCCCAGGCACTGGGTGAAACTGCACCATTGCTGATGATTGGTATGGTGGCCTTTATTGTGGATGTACCGGGCGGCATTGCCGACCCGGCTACCGTGCTGCCGGTGCAGATTTTTCTGTGGTCGGACAGCCCGGAGCGAGCGTTTGTTGAGCGGACTTCCGCTGCAATCATGGTGCTGCTGGCATTTCTGATTACCATGAACGCCCTGGCGGTGTGGTTGCGCAAGCGCCTCGAAAGACGCTGGTAAGTAGGGCTGGTAATGCAACCGCCCAGAATCAAGAGACGAATTAACGGCCGAGAGGTGATACAGTGGAAGCCATAGCCGAGAAGAAAACAGACATAACTGAAAACCGGGAAATTGAAGTGACGGGTGAATCCGTAATTAAGGACGTTGAATCCATTGAGACAGTGGGGCTGCCCTTTGTCGACAATGCCAAAATGAGCATGCGCGATGTCAACGTTTTCTACGGTGACAAGCAAGCCATCTTTAACGTAGGCCTGGACATCGGCAAACATGAAGTGGTTGCGATGATCGGGCCTTCCGGTTGCGGTAAATCCACGTTTCTGCGTTGCCTGAACCGTATGAACGACACCATCGACATCTGTCGGGTTGACGGCAGTCTGCAGTTGGAAGGCCAGGACATCTATGATCCGAAGTTGGATGTTGTGCCTCTGCGCGCGCGGGTGGGCATGGTATTCCAGAAGCCCAACCCTTTCCCCAAATCCATTTACGACAATGTTGCGTACGGCCCTCGTGTTCATGGACTGGTGAGCCGCCGCTCTGAACTTGACGAAATCGTTGAGACCAGCCTGCAAAAAGCCGGTCTTTGGGAGGAAGTGAAGGATCGTTTGCAGGCTCCGGGAACCGGCTTGTCCGGTGGTCAGCAGCAGCGTCTGTGCATTGCCCGTACCATTGCTGTCAGCCCTGAAGTGATCCTCATGGACGAACCCTGTTCCGCACTCGATCCCATTGCCACGGCGAAAATCGAAGAACTGATTGCCGAGCTGAGCGAGAATTTCACCATTGCTATTGTGACCCACTCCATGCAGCAGGCTGCCCGTGTATCCAATCGTACTGCCTACTTCCATTTGGGCAAACTGATCGAAGTGAACGATACTGAAAAGGTATTCACCAACCCCGATCACGATTTGACAGAAGCCTATATCACCGGTCGCTTTGGTTAACAGGAGAAAGACGCCATGGACAAACTCAACCTTGATCAGCATATTTCCCAGCAGTTCAACGCCGATCTGGAAGAGCTGAAAACCCAGTTGCTGGAAATGGGTGGTGTGGTCGAGCAACAGACCATCAATGCAGTAAAAGCGATTACCACCGCCGACGGCGAATTGGCCGAGCAGGTTATCGTGGTTGAAGAGGAAGTGGACGAGCGCGAAATGAAGCTCGATGAAGCTTGCACCACGGTTCTGGCTCGCCGCCAACCCGCCGCCTCAGACCTGCGTATGGTATTGGCGGTAGCAAAGATTACCCGGGATCTGGAGCGAATGGGTGATGAAGCTCAAAAGATCGCCAAGATGTCTATCCATCTCAATGAAGATGGTGAGGCGCCGCGGGGTTATGTGGAGCTGCGCCACATTGGTTCCATCGTACATCAAATGGTGATTACCACTCTCGATGCTTTTGCCCGCTTTGATGTGGACACCGCCGTCAAAGTTGCCCAGGAAGACAAACGCGTGGATCAGGAATACAAAACAGCCATGCGTGAACTCGCCACCTATATGATGGAAGATCCACGTTCTATCTCTCGTGTGATGAACATTATCTGGGCGCTGCGCTCCCTGGAGCGTATTGGCGACCACGCTCGCAATATCGCGGAGCACGTGATCTATCTGGTGAAAGGGCTGGATGTTCGCCATATCAGCGTCAAGGAAATGAAGCGACAGCTGAAAGATAAATGATGGACTTGGGGCGCGGTCAAAACTGCGCCCCGCCAATCAGCGGGTCCATTTTCACCCTGATCGCCTTAGGGTTATTCAACCTTTGTTCTCCCCTGGCAGTACTAGATTGCCATGATTCCCAGACAAGACTTGGGAAGTGCCAATTCCCGTCGTATAATTCCCTGCGTCTTGGAGTGTCACAGCTATAAAGCAATCATTCTTATAATTACGGGTTATACATGACTAAATGGTTCCTAATTCTGCTGAGTGTCGGCCTGGTTGCCTGCGGCAATGACTCAGCCATTCGCAACATGGACGACTACGAACTGGCGCAGCGTTATGGTGAGTGTCTGGACCGTAAACCCACTGCGCCGGGCAAGGCCCAGGCCTGTGAAAACCTGCGCAAGGAATGCAAACGCCGCAAAGAAGAGCTGGGCTCTTTTGTGTGCCGGTCCTACTAAAGGCCGCTTTTATCAATAGAGAAGAGATAGGGCGGAATAACCGCCCCTTTCATTGTCATTGTTGCTGTGTGGCAGCTGGTGCCAACTGCTGCAGATATTCCTGGGAACGCTTACCCAGTTCCCCCCCGCCCTGAGCAGATTGCCTGAAATACACGACAGCGGAGTTCTTGTCTCCCTGTTCCAATTTGATTTCCCCCAGATAAAAAGCCGCGGCCTGAGTTGGCAGCATTTTGCTGCTCATGATCAAATCCTGTTCGGCGCGATCAACAAAACCCAAGGCTTTGGTTGCTACACCACGGCCCAGCAAGGGTAAGAAGTACTCTGGGTAGAGTTCATGGGCGCGTTTAAAGTGCTTAATCGCCTTATCATAGCGTTTGTTATGAAGCTCCAGCTGGCCGGCAGTCGCGTAGAACAGGGGCTCCCGGGGCTGCTTGTCTATGGCTTGTTGCAGCAGCTGTTGCGCCGCATCAAAGTTCTTTTCTGAAGCGGCCTTTTGGGCCTTCTGGTGTAATTCATAGGCAGGTTGATTGCGCGTCACCGTTGCCATGGCTCGCTGGTAGCGCTGGCGATGGCGTTCGCCCGGGGTCAGTTTTGAGGCCTTGACACGGTTGGCATCCACACGTTGCTGCGATGGCGGGTGACTGGCAAACAAGCCTTCCAGCCAGTTGCTCTGACGCCCTTCGGCAAGCCGGACAAAGGTCTGTTGCAACTCCACCGCCGCTTCCGGTTCATAACCAGCACGAGCCATATACAGCATGCCGTAATCGTCAGCCTGAAGCTCCTGATCGCGTCCGTAGCTGGCCTGGTACAAAGCCGAACCCAACTGTACGCCGGTACCCACCAGATCGCCGTAGCCACTATTGCGCCCGGCGGCCACGGCCAACTGCCCGCCGATGCCGATCAGCATGCTCTGGGTCATTTGTTGAGCACTGTGACGGGCAGCGGCGTGAACGATTTCATGTCCCAGAACCGCTGCCAGTTGGGCTTCATCCTCAAGATGAACCATGAGCCCGCGATTGATGGCGATCTTGCCGCCAGGCAGTGCCCAGGCATTGGGCACATCGTTATTGAGAACCACAAACTCATAGGGAAGATCGGGTTGATGACTGACGGCCGCAAGCTTTTGGCCCACTTCGGTGACATAGCGGCTCAGCTCCGGATCCAAGGTATAGATTCCGCCCTGGCTCTGTTGACTGGGGCCGTACTGGCGAGCGCCAATGGCCAGCTCCTGTGCGGGTGAAATGGCGCTAAATTCCGACTTTCCGGTAACCGGGTTGGTTGAACAGGCGGCTAACACCGACAGAGTCAGCATTAATCCACACAGGCGGATAATCTTCACCATACAAATCTCCATATCTGCAACAATTGCGTATAATGCGACCATTTTAACAATGAAGCGGAAACTTATGTCCAACGCATTGCAGGTAATTGAGCTCTTTGCCGGAATTGGCCCCGACGGTAAGCCCGTGGCCGAGCGTCTGCAGGTGATTATCCAGGAAGACAACAGCTGTCAGCTGGTCAAGTCACCGGCCTTTATCAAAGGCATCGCCAGTGGGGATGTGATCAAGCTGGAGAAAGGCAGCCAGGAATTTACGCTGCTCAAACGCAGTGGCAATTTGTCGATTCGCGTATTCTGCCGTGGCGACAGCGGAGAACTGGCTGATCGATTGACTCCGCCGCTGGAAAAACTGGGCGGTGAGCTGGACATTGAAACACCCCGTATGCTGGTTTACAGCATCCATGTCAGTTGTGGGTTTCAACAAATTGAAGAAATTCTCAACAGGGCGGTAAGTGATGATGTGGCTTGGGTGTATGGCAATGTATACGACCCGGCCGATGGCACGACCCCTCTCAATTGGTGGCAGGACATTCTCAAGCCGGAATAGCCCGAATTGCTGGGCAAACATGACTGTTGCGACTCTGAGCCCGGCGACAGCCCAGGGTCAACAATTAACCCCGAGTGATCTTAACCGCTCTGAATCCCAGAGCCCCGATGAACTTCCTCGCACAACGGAAACCAACCTATGCTTCTGGTCATTTCACCCGCCAAAAACCTGGACTACGATACTCCGAGCAAGACCAAGCAGCACACCCAGCCAGAATTGTTGGACGATGCCCAGCTGCTGATTAATGAATTACGTGATCTTGCGCCCCAGGAGATCTCTTCGCTGATGAGTATCAGCGATAAACTTGGCGTTCTTAATTATGATCGTTTTCAGGAGTGGCAGACCCCGTTTGATAGGGATAATGCCAAGCAGGCGGTACTGGCCTTTAATGGCGATGTGTACTCCGGGCTCGAAGCCACCAGCTTCAAAGCCGACGATTTCAAATTCGCCCAAAAGCATCTGCGTATCCTCTCGGGACTCTACGGTTTGCTTCGTCCCTTGGACTTGATGCAACCTTATCGCCTGGAAATGGGTACCAGGTTTGCCAACCAGAGAGGAAAAGACCTCTACAGTTTTTGGGATGACCGTATCACTGAGGCCCTGAACCGCCAGCTAAAGACTCTAAAGTCTGAAGTTCTGGTGAACTTGGCCTCCAACGAGTACTTTAAATCGGTGAAACCCAAATCCCTGAACGCCCAGGTGATTACTCCCGTTTTCAAGGACTGGAAAGGTGATAAATACAAAATCATCAGCTTCTATGCCAAGAAAGCGCGCGGCCTGATGTGCTCCTATGCCATTCGCAACCGCATCACCCAGGTCGAAGACCTGAAGGGCTTTGACAGCGAAGGCTACAGCTACAACGAGGCTATGTCCTCGGAGAAAGAGTGGGTATTTACACGCCAATTGGAAAGCTAACGCTTCCGGCTAAAGTTGGGTTACTCTTGGGAGAAACAATAGAGTAACCCTATGGCAATCCGATTCCTGGTTGTGGATGACGCAAGCTTTATCCGCGACATGGTCAAAAAACAGCTGCGAGACCGTATCCCCGGCTCCGAAATCTATGACGCCAATGATGGTCACAGAGCGATTGCACAGCTGAAAAAGCAGCGTGT
This sequence comes from Pseudomaricurvus alkylphenolicus, assembly GCF_011683955.1. GTDB lineage: Bacteria > Pseudomonadota > Gammaproteobacteria > Pseudomonadales > Cellvibrionaceae > Pseudomaricurvus > Pseudomaricurvus alkylphenolicus. Next base: position 533,048 of record NZ_JAAQPI010000002.1, on the reverse strand, counting down.
GGATGTGATTCTCAGCGACTGGGAAATGCCCGGTATGAGCGGCGAAGAGCTGCTGCGCTGGGTGCGTGAGCAAGAGGCTTATAAAGACACACCTTTTATCATGGTCACCAGCCGAGGCGATCGTGACCATGTGGTCAAGGCAGTACAATCCGGCGTTTCTGACTTTATCACCAAGCCCTTCACCTCAGACGAGTTGGTGAAAAAGACCGTAAAGCAACTGGCGAAGATCGGCAAATCACCCAAGGATGCCATCAAGCTGGCCAGCAGTGGCGATCGCGTTGCTTTTGCTTCCGTTGACGTGCTCACCGGTGGGCAAGAGAGTAAACCACAGAAGAGCAATGGCCAGAGGGCTGGCGGCGCCGCAAGCAGCGACAGTGTTCAGGCTCTCACCAACCCCAAAGCCGCAGCCAAGCCCGAACCCAAGGCAGCCCCCAAGCCTCGAAAATCGGCCAAAACCACGGCTCAATTGCGTTTTCCCAATGGCACCTGCGCCTGTGTCGTGCGGGATATGTCACTACAGGCCTTGAGCGGGCTGATGCAACGGAGCGATACCCTGCCGACTCTGTTTGATCAGGCGGTGGTGGATATTGAGACCGGTGATGGTCAGGTAGCTCGGGTTAATGGCTATCTCAGCTCTATTGCCGCCGGCGAGAGTAAGGTGGATACCCAGATTATCAAGGTGACGGTTCGATTTGTGGATAACGATCCGGATAAGTTTGAAGCGCTTTCGAAATTTATTGCCAAAATCCGTTGATTCGACACTCGCCCTTTCAGTTTGACAGCCACAATTATGGACAAACCCTTTTCCCAGGCCTGTGAAAACAACAAGCAACCGATTCTACAGGTACTGCAATCGCTGTTGCCCCGAGCTACCAACGCCAGGGTTCTGGAGGTTGGCAGCGGCACTGGGCAGCACGCTGTATTTTTCGCGCAAGCTCTGTCCCATGTCACCTGGCAAACCAGTGACCTGCCCTACAATCATCCTGGCATTCTGAGTTGGCTGCGGGATTACCCGGGCAACAATCTACTGCCGCCACTGGTGCTGGATGTGTCTCAACCGCAGTGGCCCGCAGGCCCTTTCGATGCCATCTTTACCGCCAATACGCTGCATATCATGGCCTGGGAGCGAGTGCCTGATTTGCTGCGCGGTGCCGCCAGTGTATTGGTTGAGGGTGGTCTTCTGATTATCTATGGCCCGTTTAACTACAACGGTCAGTACACCAGTCCCAGCAACGCCCGCTTTGACCAGTGGCTGTTACAGCAATCCCCCGATAGCGCCATCCGCGACTTTGAGGCAGTACGTGACACAGCCTCGGGCCTGGGGCTGGCGGTTCAACAAGACATTGCCATGCCGGCCAACAATCGGATATTGGTGTTCCACCGTCAGTCCGACTGACGAAATGGCAGATAGCTGGCACAGTCTTCCCGGTAGTCGTTAATGCCGGGGGTCTCTCTGTGTAGAAAATCCTCGATGGCGGCAGAGAATCTGGGGTCGGCGATCCAATGCTGAGACCAGGTCAGCGTCGGTTCAAAGCCCCGCTGAATTTTGTGTTCGCCCTGGGCGCCGGGATCAAAGCGGCAGAGACCCTTCTCTATGGCAAACTCGATGCCCTGGTAATAGCAGGCCTCAAAGTGCAGGCCGGGCACCTCTTCCAAACAACCCCAGTAGCGGCCGTAAAGGCTGTTCTCGTCAAACAGGCACAGAGCGCTGGCGATTCTTTCCCCCTTTAATGCGGCGGTGACCATAAGCACTTGTTCCCCCAGATTGGCAGCCAGGGCCTGAAAGAATTCCCGGTTGAGATAACCAGTACCGCCGCTGCGCTTGAGATAGGTGGTGTGGTAGTGCAAATAGAACTGGTCCCAGTCCTCTTTGGTGATGGCTTTGCCCACCAGTCGATCCAACTGAATATGGTAATCACGGACCTGCTGGCGCTCGCGACGAACGGCCTTGCGTTTGCGGGAATTAAAGTGACCGAGGAAGTCCGCAAAGTCGGCATAGCCACGGTTAACCCAATGAAATTGGCAACCGCGACGTTCCAGGGTCACCTGATCATTCCAAAAGGGACGATCTTCCTCCCGGTGAAACAGACAGTGCCAGCTGCTGATCCCCTGCTCCTGACAATGGTGATTGAGGAATTCGCTAATGTGCTGATAGACCTCGGAGGCATCAACGTGATTGGCGATACCAATACGGGCACCCGTGGCCGGCGTAAAGGGAATGGCACTCAGCAACTTGGGGTAATAGTCCAAACCGTTGCGGCGGTAGGCGTCCGCCCAGGCCCAGTCGAACACATACTCACCATAGGAGTGAAACTTCAAATACAGTGGCATGGCAGCTACCACCTTATCACCCCGTCGCAACAACAGATGCTGGGGTTTCCAGCCACTTTCTTGGCTGGTACAGCCGCTGTCTTCCAGTGCGGCGAAAAACCCATGCCTGTGGAAAGGACTATTGTCGGGCCAAAGCTCGTCCCAATCTGATGCAGAAATATCGTGGATGGAATTCAACAATGCGACTTTATAGAAGTGCTGCTCTGTCATGACTGATGGGCTGCCTTTCGTTGCTCGATAACTTGTTGATACCCTTCTCTATAGCTGGGATACGAGAATCGGAATCCACTGTCGAGCAGCCGCTGGTTCCGACAGCGCTTTCCGGTGACTTGATCTGATGTTGGCTGAGTTGTGTTCACACCCTCAGGCTGCATTTGACGGCCGATCCATTGGTGTACCTCATGGGTTGGGGTAGGCTCCATATCACTGGCCAGGTACAGATTGTCCAGCGTGCATCCCGCTCGATGACTCTCGATCAGGTGCGCCAACACACGTGCGCAGTCGTCGGCGTGAATCCGATTGCTGTAAGCTGTCGAGTTCGTAGCTGTGCGTCCACCCTGCTCACGCAATTGAGACTCGACCAGGCGCAGTGTGCGTTCCCTGCCAGGGCCGTAGATACCGGAAAAGCGTACTATGACGGACTGACAGGGCATGCTGGCAGCCAGGGATTCTGCCTCAAGCAGTCGACGGGCGGCATAGCCGCCAGCTCCGGTTTTGCTGTGTTCATCCACCCATTGCCCCTGGTCCTGTGGATAAACCCGGGTGCTGGATACATACAACAGTAATCGAGGGGCTTGCCGGTGTTTCCAGAGCTCCAGCAGATTCTGCAGACTCTCCACATAAGCCTGTCGATAACCTTCATCACTGCGTTCAGAGGGTGTCATTGTAACCACCACCACTTGCACTTCTTCGGGTATGGCATCGAGCAGCTGCCCGGGATCACAGATGTCAGCCTGGTTTATCAGCAGATTCTGCGGTCTTTGGTTTAGCAGTGAAGCAGGGATTGAGCGCCGAATTCCAGTGATCGCATAGCGCTCAACATCGAGCAGCCTGGCCAACCTCAGGCCCAGATCTCCGCAACCCAGAATGGCAACGGGGCTGATTAATGGCGATGGTGACGATTTCAAAGATTTACCTCTCTAATCCGACAAACTTATCAATTACTTGCTATCTAATAGTTCTCGTCAATGAAAGCTCTGTGCCACAATAAGGATGTCATTCACTGGCATGGATTTCCCCAATGACACTAACAGAACTTCGATACATTGTGACCTTGGCTCAGGAACAGCATTTTGGCCGTGCTGCCGAACGCTGTTTTGTTTCGCAGCCGACATTGAGCATCGCGGTAAAAAAGCTCGAAGACGAATTGGGGGTTGCCCTGTTTGAGCGCTCCAAAAGCCGGGTTCAGTCCACACCCCTGGGTGAGCAGATTATTGCACAGGCCCAGCAGGTGCTTGAACAGACCGCCGCTATCAAAGAAATGGCGAGTGCGGGTAAGGATCAATTGAGCAGCCCACTGAATGTGGGGGCGATATTTACGATCGGACCGTTTCTGTTTCCGCACTTTATCCCCCAATTGCAGGAACTGGCTCCCAGCATGTCCCTCTATGTGGAGGAAGGATACACCGCCACTTTGCGTCAGCGGCTGCGCAAAGGTGAGCTCGATGCCATTCTTGTGGCCTTGCCGTTTACCGAACCTGACGTTGTCACCCAGCCGCTCTACGACGAACCCTTTGTGGTGCTGATGGAACGCAGTCATCCCCTCGCCAGCCAAAGAGCTATTGCACCGGAAGATCTCGACGGCCATGACGTGCTGTTGCTGGGTGACGGTCACTGTTTTCGAGACCAGGTGCTGGAAGCTGTCCCCAACCTGCAGCCCAGCCTTGAAAACCACAGCCAAACGCACACCCGTACCGCTGCAGAGGGCAGTTCGCTGGATACACTCAAGCATATGGTTGCCTCAGGCCTGGGTATCACCATTTTACCTATGTCTGCGGCGGTAGCCCCGCTTTATGCCCCCAATGTTCTGGTGACCCGACCATTCGCGGACCCTTCTCCACAACGTACAGTTGCACTGGCATGGCGTGCCAGCTTCCCCCGCCACAAGGCCATTGACGTGTTGCGTCAGGCGATTAACCAGTGCCAGATCAATCACTGATGAACAGCGGGCTTAAGTCGGGCGGTTCAGCCCGGCAGCAGCGGCCTTGTCTGTCCCAGGTGGAGGTGACGGCACTTAAGGGCGTCGGTAAGCAACTGGCACAAAAGCTCGGTCGCTTGCAGATCCACACCGTGCAGGATCTGTTGTTCCACCTCCCTCTACGATACATGGATCGCACCCGGGTTACTCCGATTGGTGCGGTTGCGCCCCTGGCCAATGTGGTTATTGAGGGAGAAATCAAAGCCTGCGATGTGGTGTACGGCAAGCGTCGCAGCCTGATGTGTCGCCTGCAGGATGGTACCGGCACCATTACCTTGCGATTTTTTCACTTTTCCGGCGCTCAAAAAAAGCGTCTGCAACCGGGGGTCAAACTGCGTTGCTTCGGTGAAAGCCGGCGTGGGGCTTCGGGGCTTGAGCTCTACCATCCGGAATACGATTATCTTGACGCTGACCAGCCGATAGCCCTTGAGGCCCGGTTAACACCGGTCTACCCAGCCACCGATGGAGTTACCCAACAACGCCTGCGCAGCCTCACGGAGCAAGCTCTGGCGCTGATCGATGACTACTCCCTGCAGGAGCTGATTCCCGACGATGCCTGGCGCAGGCAGCCCTATCCCCTGCGCGAAGCCCTGGAGTATCTGCACCATCCGCCGAAGGAAGCGCCTATCGACAAGCTACTCGAAGGTACGCACCCGTTTCAGCAACGTCTGGCATTTGAGGAGCTGCTGGCGCACCATCTCAGCATGTTAAGAATTCGCCAGCGGATTCAAGCGGCAGGTGCAACGGCATTGGCACCGGTACCGGATCTGCAGCGCCGCTTTCTGCAACAGCTCGGTTTTTCATTGACGGGTGCCCAGGCCAGAGTCAGTGCCGAAATCAGTGCCGATCTGTCGCGACCCGTGCCTATGCTCAGACTGGTGCAGGGCGATGTCGGGTCCGGCAAGACAGTAGTGGCCGCCCTGGCTGCAATACAAGCCGTGGGCAATGGTATGCAGGCGGCGATTATGGCCCCGACCGAGATACTGGCGGAGCAACATCGGGCCAGTTTTACCCGCTGGTTGGAACCTCTTGGAATCTCTGTTGGCTGGTTGAGTGGAAAACAAAAAGCCACCGAGCGTCGTGAACAATTGACAGCCATCGAATCCGGCGAGGTGCAGGTAGTGGTAGGCACCCATGCCCTGTTTCAGGAGGAGGTGCGCTTTTCTCATCTGGGGCTGACCATTATCGATGAGCAACACCGATTTGGTGTTGATCAGCGCCTGGCGTTGCGTAACAAAGCCAGCGACGGTGGCCGTTCTCATCAGTTGATCATGACGGCCACGCCCATTCCCCGCACCCTGGCGATGAGCGTGTATGCCGATTTGGATTGCTCTGTGATCAACGAGTTGCCACCGGGGCGTACACCGGTGAAAACTGTTGCCATTAGCCAGGAGCGCCGGCAACAGGTGATTGAGCGCGTCCATGCCGCCTGTCAGGAGGGCCGGCAAGCCTATTGGGTCTGTACGCTGATTGAAGAATCCGAGGTGCTGGAGGCTCAGGCGGCAGAAGCCGTCACTGATGCCCTGCGAAACCTGTTACCCGATGTGGGTATCGGTCTGGTGCATGGGCGCATGAAAGCAGCTGAAAAAGACCAGCAAATGCGAGCGTTCAAAACCGGTGAACTGCAACTTTTGGTTGCGACCACGGTGATCGAGGTCGGGGTGGATGTGCCCAATGCCAGTCTGATGATTATCGAGAATCCCGAGAGGTTGGGTTTGGCTCAGCTGCATCAGCTGCGAGGGCGGGTGGGTCGTGGCAGCGCAGAGAGTCACTGTGTGTTGCTGCATGGTGCTCCGCTTTCGAACCAGGGGCGTGAACGCTTGACGGCCATGCGTGAAACCAGTGATGGTTTTGTCATTGCCGAGAAAGACCTTCAACTGCGGGGACCGGGTGAGGTGCTGGGCACGCGCCAAACCGGAGAAGTCCAATTTAGGCTGGCCGATCTGCAGCGGGATGGACACTTGTTGCCGCGAATAAAAGAAGTGGCGTCGTACATCCTAACAAGTCATTCGGATGTAGTAGATGCCTTGATTCTGCGATGGTTAGGCGATAGTGAAAACTATGCCAGTGTGTGATATTAATGTCCGCTGTGACTCGGTAGGGTCAGTACGATTAGCTACACTTGAAAGCGATACGAAGTAGTATGCTGTGTCGCCTTTTAACGAAGGGCCGGCCGTGTGTTAGTGAGCCATTTAGGATGATCATTTCAAGCTGACAGGTGGTCTGACGCCCCTTCACTTGGAAGGCGCTTTAGAGGAGAAAAGTTTTGCCAGTTCCGGCCAGTGTTAAACAGCTGCTGGAGAAACAGAATGTTGACTATTCCGTTTCTGCGGCAGATGAAAGCCATGAAAGTCTGCTCCATGAGCAGCGCATGAGAATAGCCGGGGCGGCGAAGTCTCTGATCATGCAGGATGGCCAGGGACGTGTACAGGTCGTCACGCCCGCTAACTGCATGCTAGATATCGACCTGGCGAACCAGCAAATGGGGCGCACTCTTCGGCCCACTACCCGTCTGGAGCTGCGCGGTTTTTTTGATAAACATCAGCTGGCCAGTGTTCCGGCACTGCCGAAGCTGGCGGGGATGGAAACCCTGGTCGACAGCCGCTTGATGGAACAGGAAACCGTATTGCTGGATTCCGGTGCCGGTGATCTGATTGAGGTGGCCAAAGCAGATTTCGCCACCATGGTTGCCGGTGCCAAGGTGGCTGATGTCTGTATTCCCTTGCCGCAACTGGAAGCCAACTTTCAAGCCTCCGGAAGCGACGAGGAAGACATCCTCGACGCGGTCAAGAACTTTACCACCCTGCGTATCAAGCAGCGACTGGAGGAGACTCTCGAACTCCCCCCACTGCCGGAAACGGCACAGCGTATTATCAAACTGCGGGTCGATCCCAACGCCGATATCAGTGATCTGGCTAATATTGTGGAAACTGACCCCAGTCTCGCGGCCCAGGTGGTGAGCTGGGCGGCATCTCCCTATTACTCAGCGCCGGGAAAAATCAAATCCATCCACGATGCCATAGTGCGCGTGCTGGGTTTTGACATGGTGCTGAACCTGGCTTTGGGTCTGGCGCTTGGTAAAACCATGAGCATGCCCAAAGACGGGCCGGCAGGCGCCACCCCCTACTGGCAACAGGCGGTGTACACGGCGGCTACCGTTGAAGGTTTGGTCACCGCCATTCCGCGGGAAAACCGTCCGGGTTTTGGTATGGCCTATCTGTCAGGTCTGCTGCACAACTTTGGTTGGCTGGTATTGGCTGAGGTGTTCCCGCCTCATTTCAGCACCATATGTCGCTATATGGAGGCCAACACACAGGTGCCGGCTCACTTGATTGAGCAGCATGTATTGGGGGTTACCCGCGAGCAGTTGTCCAGCTGGTTGATGCGACTCTGGAATATGCCTGAAGAGGTGGTTGTAGCCCTGCGCCAGCAGAGTAATGCACAGTGCGACATGGAGTACGGAGAGTATGCCAAGCTACTGTTCGTAGCTCAGCGGCTGCTGCAACAGCGGGGTATTGGCCAGGGGCCTCAGCTGGAGATCCCTCTGGAGGTCTATCACCAGCTGCATTTGGACCCCGAAAAGGCCCAGCAAACGGTAGATAATATTCTTGAGTCGTCGGACGACCTCGACAATATCGCTCACCAGCTCAACGGCTGAGCATTAATACCGCCCGGCGTTTGCGCCGGGCGGCTGTCAGACTGGTTTAACCTCTATTCCTGCGCAGTTCTGGTGGACACTACGTTGCCACCCTTGCCCTCATTCTCATCACTATCGTCTCGATGGAAGGTATCGGAGTCCCACAGTTGTTCGCTCTTGGCCACGCTCAAGGTGACCATGGAATCTCCGGTGACATTGACAGCCGTACGGATCATGTCCAGCAGTCGATCCACACCGATAATCAGCGCAATCCCTTCGACAGGCAGTCCCACCTGTTGTAACACCATCGCCAGGGTAATCAGGCCAACACCGGGTACACCGGCGGTACCCACAGAGGCCAGGGTCGCGGTGAGAATAACCGTCATATAACCACCCAGACCGATATCGATCTGATACGCCTGGGCGATAAAGGCGGTGGCAACCCCCTGCATGATGGCGGTGCCGTCCATATTGATGGTGGCTCCCAGAGGAATGGTAAATGAGGCCACGCGATTGTCGATACCCAGTTTTTCCTCGGCGGTGCGCAGAGTAACGGGCAGAGTGGCGCTGCTGGAGGAGGTACTGAAGGCGAACATCATGACCGGGGAAGAACCGTTTGATGCTCAGACCGGTGAGAACTTTCAGCATGCTGGCGTATACGCCGAAACAGTGCAGTGCCAGGGCCAGTACCACCGTGCCGAAATACAGTCCCAACTCGATAATGGCGCTGGCGCCGAGGCCGGCAAACAGTTTGGCCAGCAGGCAGAACACCCCAAACGGTGCCAGCTCCATGAGGATACCCACCATCTTCATGATGATTTCGTTCATATCCTCAAACCAGACCCGCACCCGCTGCCCGGCTTCGCCTGAACGGGACACCGCAATGCCCATCAGCAGTGAAAACACGATCACCTGCAGCATGTTGCCTTCGGCCATAGCCTGGACCGGGTTGCTGGGGAAGATATCCACAATCACGTCTTTCAGAGAAGGCGCGGCCTTGGCAGCAAATGTGCTGGCTTCCCCGAGGCCAATCCCATCGCCGGGACGAATCATTGTGCCCAGCAGCAGAGCAATGGTAATGGCCACCGCCGTCGTGAACATATAAAGTGCCAGCGTTTTCCCCGCCATGGCGCCCATACGGGAGTTGCTGCCGAGGCTGCTGGCACCGCAGACCAAAGAGACAAACACCAGGGGTACGACCAGCAGCTTCAGGGATGCTACAAAAATGCGCCCTATGGCGTCGAATACGCCGACGACGATGAAGTCATCCAGCCAGTGATTGAACGTTGCCCCCAGCAGACCACTGCTGGCGCTCAGATTGATCAAAATACCGACACCCAGGCCGGCCACCATGGCAATCAGGATTCGTGCGGTAAGGCTCATCGGAACACCCAATCCTTGTAGTTAAAACTATTGCGACTAAAACGAAAGCTTATAAACCAAAAAACGAAAGCCTTCGCTTTCGTTCTGCTGGAATGCTGCTTGTTTTGACCTTTTGGCCGGGTAAGATATCCCCGGTGAAGGATCAACGTCTTAATTTACTGCGTCTTTCAGCGCTTTACCGGGCTTGAAACCCACAGAGTTACTGGCCGGGATCTCAATAGTTTCACCCGTCTTGGGGCTGCGGCCGGTGCGGGCTGCGCGGTGGCGTTGGGAAAAGGAGCCAAAACCGATCAGGCTGACGGTGTCCTCGCGGCTCAAGGCATTGGTGATTTCATCGAGAATGGCGGAAACCACATCGTTGGCCTTGTCTTTCGGCAAATCCGCGGTATCAGCTACTGCTTCTACCAAATCGCTCTTATGCATAGCTAAATCCTTATTTGTAGGGTGATTTTTGTTATTATCGCGACGCATTAAATCAATTGGCATTCGGGCGGTAAAGTCTTTATTGCCGCAAACGACCGAAATTGTCGAACTTGTTGGAATATATGTCCTCCAGTAGCTGCCCCAACTTTCAACTCGATCAATGGTACCCGGCAACCGCACTGACGCCTGCACCTCCGCAACTGCATCAATGGCTCAGTGACGGCGGTTCTCTGACGGCTCGCCTTGTCGCTCACAGTCAGGGGCAGTTCGCAGTTCAGGTATTAAGCCAGCGCTGGGGCCGGTGCCACTTATCGGAAGCCAATGCCCTGGGTATTGCCCCCAGGGCCCGGGTGTTAGTACGAGAAGTGATTTTGCGGGGCAAGGGTCAGCCCTGGGTGTACGCGCGAAGTATCCTGCCTTGGCAGTCGCTGACTGGCCCATTGCGCAGACTTCGACGGTTTGACGCCCAGCCACTGGGTGGCTGGCTGTTTCGTCAGCCCAGCCTGCAGCGCCATCCAATGCAGGCATCCTGTTTTGCTCCTGGAGATAAGCGCCTGGGGCGTGCACTTAAGGAGCAGTTGTCGGAGTGGCCATTAACAAAACCGCTTTGGGGGCGCCGATCCGTGTTTTCCGTCTATGGCAAACCGCTGTTAGTGGGCGAAGTCTTTCTACCTGATTTTGTGGCAACATTGGCCCCAAAAGACCCACCGCCCCAACTGGAGCTTTATGTTCCATCAACATCCCAAGAAGAAGACTGCCACTATGCCTGACGCCGGATTCCAAGCCAGATTTCGGGAAAACCTGCCCCATTATTGGCAACTGATGCGATTTCACCGCCCGATTGGCACTTTATTGCTCCTGTGGCCAACATTGTGGGGGCTCTGGTTCGCCGCAGAAGGGGTTCCCAGGCTCGATATTCTGATCATCTTTGTATTGGGGGTGGTACTGATGCGGGCGGCAGGCTGTGTCATTAACGACTATGCCGACAGGAAAGTGGATGGCTTTGTCAAACGGACTCAGGATCGACCCCTGGCAACCGGCAAGATATCCCCTAAAGCGGCACTTAGACTGTTTGCCGGTCTGTGTCTGGTGTCCTTTGGCCTGGTTTTACTCACCAACAGCCTGACGGTCGTGTTGTCTTTCGGAGCCCTCGCTCTGGCTGCCTGTTATCCGTTTATGAAACGCTATACCCACCTGCCCCAGCTGGTGCTGGGAGCGGCCTTTTCCTGGAGTATTCCCATGGCCTTTGCCGCTCAAAATGGAGAGGTGCGACATGAGGCCTGGTTATTGTTTGTTGCAGCGGTTGTCTGGACGGTGGTCTACGATACCTTCTATGCCATGGTAGATCGCGATGATGACCTCCGAATCGGAGTAAAATCCACCGCCATTCTGTTTGGTGAACAGGACCGTCTGATCACCGGTTGCCTGCAATTACTGACCCTGATAACGCTGGTCATGGTGGGCGACCGTTTTGATATGGGTTTTTTTTATGACCTTGGTCTGATAGCGGCAACCGCACTGTTTATTTATCAGCAATTTCTTATCCGATTACGTCAACGGGACGACTGCTTCAAAGCATTTCTCAATAATAATTGGGTGGGTATGGTCATTTTTATAGGTATTTTGGTCGATTACGCCGTGAGCTGATGTCCTTTCCGGGACTGGTTTTTAGGTTCTGTTGACTGCTTTTTGGTCCAAGTGGGCCTTTCTTGGTCTATAGTCTGTCACAAAACATTCACGAAAGTGTTATTAAATGCGGTCATCGAGAAAACAGCAAAGGCAGAAACGATGCCCCAGAAAACGATACTGATAGTCGACGATGAGGCCCCAATCCGCGACATGTTGCGCGTGGCGTTGGAGATGGCCGATTATCACTGCATGGAAGCCAAAGACGCTCAGCAAGCTCACAGCCTGATCGTTGATCGTAGACCGGATCTGGTGCTCCTGGATTGGATGCTCCCCGGAACCAGCGGCATCGAATTGGCCCGCCGTCTCAAGCGCGACGACGTCACCTCGCAGGTGCCCATTATCATGCTCACGGCCAAGGGTGAGGAAGATAACAAGGTTCAGGGCCTGGAGGTCGGTGCGGATGACTATATTACCAAGCCCTTTTCTCCCAGGGAGCTGGTTGCGCGGCTGAAGGCCGTTCTGCGGCGCACGGATACCCTGGCGGAGAGTGCTCCCATCACCGTGGAGGGGCTCACCCTGGACCCCATCAGCCATCGCGTTACCATTAATGATGAGCCGGTACAGATGGGTCCCACCGAGTATCGCCTGCTGGAGTTCTTCCTCACCCACCAGGAGCGCGTCTACACCCGCAGCCAGCTGCTGGATCACGTCTGGGGCGGCAACGTCTATGTCGAGGAACGTACCGTGGATGTGCACATTCGACGTCTTCGCAAAGCATTGCAGCTTGATGAGCACGACCGTTTTGTCCAAACTGTGCGCGGCGCCGGATACCGCTTTTCCGTCAAGGTAACTGCCAAAGAGAGCTGAGCTGTTCAGCGGGCAAGACCATAGACCAATAGCCAGCCGTCGCTAAATATTGAATACTGCCCGGTAGCCCTGCGCCCGCCGGGCTTTTCTTATCTTGATCTGACGGATTCTCGCTAAGATCCTCGCTATATAGGACAGAGGCTTTGAATAGAGGCTTTGCTGCCGAGATACGCCGAGTGGTGGTGTTTACCCTGCTCTGCACGCTGTTCGGCTTGATGAATGGCTACCTCACCTGGACCCTGATTATTGGCGGAGCCGTTTACATGGTGTGGATGCTCTACCAGATCCATCGCCTGGACGTGTGGCTGCGCCAATCCCGCTTTCGCCAGCCCCCAGACGCCAGCGGTATCTGGGGCGATGTATTCGATAGCATCACTCGCCTGCAGAAGCGCCAGCAACGGGAGAAAAACCTGTTACAGTCTGTGGTGAGGCGTGGCCAGGAAACCACCGCAGCGCTGCGTGACGGTATTATCCTGTTGGACAATAAAGGCAATATCGAATGGTTTAACGAGGCGGCCAAGCAGCTGCTCAGTCTGCGCAAGCAAGACCAGGGACATGCCCTGGTGAACTACATCCGTCACCCCGGCTTTATCCAATTTATGGAGAAAGGCGATTTTAGCGAATCGCTGGATCTACCAGCGCCCCGCTCCGAAGACACCCGCCTGCAATATCAGGTGACCTCTTTTGGCCAGGGTGAGTGCCTGGTCATCGTTCGGGATGTGACGCGTCTCTATAAACTCGAACTCATGCGCAAGGACTTTGTTGCCAACGTCTCTCACGAGCTGCGAACTCCCCTGACCGTGATTCGCGGTTACGTCGAGACCCTGGGTATGAGCCCGGATTTACCTGACAACTGGCGGCGGGCACTGCAGCAGATGGAGCAGCAGAGCCTGCGTATGACAGCACTGATAAACGACCTGATCGCGTTGTCCAAGCTGGAGACTGACGACAATGGCGGTAATCACCGGGCGCTGGCCTTGCAGCCACTGTTGCAAATGATCACCAACGACGCCGTGGCCTTATCCGGTAACCGCGATCATCAGTTTGCCCTGCAGTGCCCCGATGATCTGGAGGTGCTTGGCAGCGAAAAAGAGCTGCACAGCGCTTTTTCCAATTTGGTGTTTAACGCCGTTAAGTATTCACCGGATAACACCGAAGTATCGATCAAGGTTAAACAAACCTCGCAAACACTGGAGGTGGCGATCAAAGACCAGGGAGAGGGTATCGACCCGGTGCATTTGCCTCGTTTGACCGAGCGGTTTTATCGGGTGGATAGCAGTCGCCAAAGTGAAAGTGGCGGTACCGGCCTGGGCCTGGCCATTGTCAAACACGTGCTGCTAAGACACGGAGCCAAACTGGAGATTAAAAGCCAGATTGGCCAGGGCAGTACGTTTACCTGTGTCTTTCCTGCCAATCGTATCGCTGAGGCGCCGGCGCGAAGACGCAATCCGGCGTTGGACGTCTCACCTTGAAAGAGTACTAGAGCACCATCACCCCGTCAGCTTCCACCATGGCTCCCTTGGGCAATTGTTTTACGCCAACGGCAGCACGCGCGGGGTAAGGCTCTTCAAAGTATTGAGCCATCACCTCGTTAACGATGGGGAAGTTGCTCAGATCCTCCAGGAATATCCCCAATTTGACGATATCGCCCAATGAGCCGCCAGCGGCTTCACAGACAGCGCTCAGGTTCTTGAACATCTGATGTGCCTGCGCGGCAAAATCCCCGTCCACCAGCTCCATGGTCTCAGGGTCCAGCGGAATCTGGCCGGACAAATACACCGTATTGTTGACTTTCACGGCTTGGGAATAGGTGCCGATAGCGGCGGGCGCGTTTTCGGTGCTGATGATAGCCTTATTGGTGGTCATGGCGAAGCTTCCTTAATTCTTGCTGCGGCTGATCTTGATAACCGCACTGAGCAATTTCAGGCGGCGGATGATGTTGGCCAGGTGCACCCGGTTGTGCACGCCGACGCAGAATTTGATGACGGAGTTGTGAGCATCCCGTTCGTCCACGTTGATTTGTTCAATATTGCCACCCAGCTCCGAAATTCGTGTTGCCAGACTGGCAATAATGCCTCTCTCGGATTCCACCTCGACCCGCAGGTCTGCCAGAAACTCTCCGGTGACAGTGGGCGCCCAGTTTACGGAGCTGATCTTTTCCGGATTGTCCCTCAGATCCGCAATATTGCGACAGGTATCGCGATGGACGACAAGCCCCTTACCGGCACTGATATGGCCCAGGATCGGATCTCCGGGAATGGGCCGGCAACAGCGTGCAAAACTGATCATCAAGCCGTCGGTGGAGTCGATCATCAGAGGTGAATAGATATTGGCGCTACCTGCGCTCGATTGGCCCTCAGCCACCAGAATTTTGGCCACTGCCTGGGCGATACGGTTGCCGAGGCCGATATCCTCCAACAATGCATCCAGGGTTGAACAGTTGGTTGCGCTGAGCAGCTGTTCGGTTTGTTCCTCTGACAGTTGGCTCAGGTCGACACCCTCGTCATTCAGGGCTCGGGATAGCATGCGGCGACCCAACTCAATGGACTCGTGATGACGCTGGTTCTTCAAAAAGTGTCTGATACCGCTGCGTGCCCTGCCAGAGGTCACGAAGTTGAGCCAGTTGGGATTAGGCTGAGCGCCGGGGGATGTCACAATGTGGATTTTCTGCCCGCTCTTGAGAGGTTGGGACAAGGGCGCCAGGCGGTCGTTAATACGACAGGCGACGCACTGGTGACCCACATCGGTGTGTACGGCGTAGGCGAAGTCAACGGGTGTGGCTCCCGCCGGCAGCTCCACAATACGCCCCTTGGGGGTGAACACATAGACTTCGTCCGGGAACAGGTCGACCTTAACGTTCTCGATAAACTCCATGGAGTCGCCGGCCCGTTGCTGCATCTCCAGCAGGCCCTGAATCCACTGCCGGGCTCTGGCGTGGGTACCGGTGGGCAGCTCGTCGCCCCCATCGGACTTATAGAGCCAGTGAGCGGCAATGCCTGAATTGGCCATCTCGTCCATTTCTTTGGTGCGTATCTGCACCTCAATGGGAACCCCGTGCATACCCACTAAAACTGTGTGCAGGGACTGGTATCCATTGGCCTTGGGAATGGCGATGTAGTCTTTAAACTCGCTGATAACGGGTTTGTACAGGTTGTGTACGGCACCCAGAGCCCGATAGCAGGTATCCACGCTGTCGACGATGATGCGAAACGCGTAGACGTCCATGATTTCTTTAAAGGACTTCTTTTTGTTGCGCATCTTCAGGTAGATGCTGTAGAGGTGTTTTTCCCGACCGATCACCAGGGAGTTGATGTTCTCTCTCTCCAGACGCAGCTCTATGGCGTTCTGAATCTTCTCCACCAGCTCTTTGCGGTTACCGCGTGCTGTCTTCAGTGCAGTCTGCAAGCGCTCACTGCGAAGTGGATGCATGGCGGCAAAACCGCGATTTTCCAATTCCAGGCGGATGTTATTCATACCCAGTCGCTGTGCGATGGGGGCATAAATTTCCAGGGTTTCCTTGGCGATGCGGCGTTTTTTCTCGGGCTTCAAAGGCCCCAGTGTGCGCATGTTGTGGAGTCGGTCGGCCAGCTTAACCAGAATGACGCGAATATCCTTGGCCATGGCCAGGGCCATTTTCTGAAAGTTTTCAGCCTGTTTCTGGGCTTGGGTTTCAAACTCAAACTGGGTCAGCTTACTGACGCCATCCACCAGATCTGCCACCGCTTCGCCGAACTGCTCGGACAGAGCCTCTTTGGAAATGGTGGTATCTTCAATGACATCATGGAGCATGGCAGCCATCAGGCTTTGATGGTCCATATGCATGCCGGCCAGGATATTGGCAACTTCCAGGGGGTGGGTGACGTAGGGTTCACCGCTGCGGCGCTTCTGGCCGTCGTGAGCTTGTTCGGCGTAGTAGTACGCGCGCTTGACGCGGTTAATCTGCTGGGGTTCGAGGTAGGAGGAGAGCCGGTGGCCCAAAGACTCAAGTGTCTGCATCGGAGTCCTGTTCGGTGGTTATCCTGAGGGGGACAACCCGCCTGGAGCCCCCTCAGTGACGGTTACAGCTGCGGCGCGCTTTCGTCGATGACCAGTTCTTGAAAGTCATCCTGCTCTTCTTTCTGGTTCAGGATGCTGGCGTCCACGAAGCCCTCTTCAATTTCGCGCAGGGCAATAACCGTGGGTTTGTCGTTTTCTTCCTCGACAAACGGGTCCTTGCCCTCAACGGCGATCTGGCGGGCGCGCTTGCTGCTTACCAAAACCAGTTCGAAGCGGTTATCAACGTGATCGAGACAATCTTCAACAGTAATACGTGCCATTTGTGTGCCTTACAAGTTCATTACTTTAGCCAGTTTAGACCCTGGCCCGCAAAAAGTCGGCCAGTGTACGCAAATCGATCAATCAGGACAATAGCTCGGACAATAATTGTTGGTGTCGTTGCTGTTGTCGGTCCAATGTCAGGCGCTGACTGACGAGAATCGCCTTGAGTTCGTCCAAAGCCGTGTCGAAATCGTCATTGATGACGATAAATTGCCCCTCGACATAGTGGGACATCTCGCTGATCGCCTCTTTCATGCGGGCATCAATAATACTGGTGTCGTCCTGACCGCGTCCGGTCAGGCGCCGTACCAGCTCCTGACGCGATGGCGGCAGTATAAACAGGCTCACGGTGTCGCCAATGAGCTTGCGCACCTGCTCGGCACCTTGCCAGTCGATTTCAAGAATCACATCAACACCGCTGTTGAGCGTGTCTTCCACCCACTGGGTAGAGGTGCCATAGAGGTTGCCGAACACCTCGGCGTGCTCAAGAAAGGCATTGTCGTCAACCATCGACGTGAAGGTGTCGCGATCCACGAAGTGATAATTCACACCGTCTAGCTCACCGGGTCTCATGGTGCGGGTCGTATGCGATACGGATACCCGGACACTGTCCATGGATTCAATCAGCGCTTTGACCAGGCTGGTCTTGCCGGCGCCGGAGGGGGCGGAAACGGTATATAAAGTACCTCGAGAACTCATGCAAAGGCCCTGAAGCTGGAATATTGTCTATAGAAAGAGTTTCATAAGAATTAAAGGGTAATGGCCGGTGTGGGGTATGCCGAGTCATTCGATGTTCTGAATCTGCTCTCGCATTTGCTCAATCAACACCTTGAGCTCCACCGCCGCCTGCGTAGTATCGCTGACAATGGACTTGGAGGACAGAGTATTGGCCTCGCGATTGAGTTCCTGCATCAGAAAGTCGAGCCGGCGACCGACGCTGCCTTTTTGCGACAGTGCCCGTCGAACCTCCGAGACGTGGGTGTCGAGGCGATCCAACTCCTCGTCCACATCGACCTTCTGGGCGAGATACACCATCTCCTGCTCCAATCTGTCCTGATCGAGCTCGGCTTTGAGGCTCTCGAGCTTTTCCAGAATGCGCTCGCGCTGGCCATTGAGAATGTCCGGTAGCTTGGCGCGTACCTGTACCACCTGCTGAGCAATGCCATCGAGGCGCTGTTCGATCAGTTGCTTCAGCTCGGCACCTTCTCTGGAACGGTGTTCGATAAGAGTTTCCACCGTTTTGTCGAACAGCGCCAAAGCCTGTTTGAAAAGCTCTTCACGATCCACCTGGCTATCAGCCAGCACACCCGGCCAGCGCAGCAACTCCAGAGGGCTTACCGGGGCCGGATTACTCATATGGGGGCGGATATCATCGAGCGCTTTAGAGAGCTGAGCCACCAGCGCCTGGTTGACACTGAGGCCACCCGCTCCGTCCGCATCGCCGAGTTGATAATTAAAAGAAACCTCAACTTTCCCCCGAGACAGTTTCTTGCGCAGCTTTTCCCTCAGTGCCGGCTCCAGCTCCCGCACCAGCTCCGGCAGCCTGAAGTGAGGCTCCAGAAAGCGATGGTTCACGCTGCGGATTTCCCACGTCAGCGAGCCCCATGGAAATTTGGCTTCCTGCCGGGCAAAGCCAGTCATACTGCAAGGCATAGTGTTTCCTTATTCTCTGGAAGTATTCAGCTGGCGCAATAGTATCACAGACCCTTGGCGGGTTCGGCTATAATGCCGGCTATTTGCGCATTAGGAATAGACACCATGCAACGACCCAGTGGCCGCAGCGCCGACAGCCTGCGAGACATTCGCATTACCCGCCAATTCACCCGCCATGCCGAAGGCTCTGTACTGGTGGAGTTTGGAGACACCAAGGTGATTTGTACCGCTAGCGTGGAGGAAGGGGTACCCCGTTTTATGCGTGGCGAGGGGCGTGGTTGGGTAACGGCTGAATACGGCATGTTGCCTCGCTCCACCGGGACTCGTATGGACCGGGAGGCGGCCCGTGGCAAGCAAGGGGGGCGCACGGTGGAAATTCAGCGTCTGATCGGCCGTTCTCTGCGTGCGGCTGTGGATATGGAAGCCCTTGGAGAAAACACTATTCGCATAGATTGTGATGTGATCCAGGCCGATGGCGGAACCCGCACCGCCTCAATCACCGGTGCCTGTGTGGCCCTGGCGGATGCCATCAACTACTTAAAACAGGCCGGCAAAGTCTCTGGTGAGCCCCTGCAGCGCATGATTGCCTCGGTATCGGTGGGCATCTATGAAGCTACCCCAGTGCTGGATCTGGATTATCCGGAAGACTCCAATGCCGACACTGACATGAATATCGTGATGGGCGATGATGGCGGCATCATAGAGATTCAGGGCACGGCAGAGGCCGAACCCTTTACGGAAGCGGAATTTAGCGCCATGCTGTTACTGGCAAAGAAGGGTATTTCTGAACTCACCCGCCTGCAAAAAGAGGCCCTCGCCGAGGGCTGATATACAGGGCAACCAGTTCACGGGACAATCTCTAACAGGAAATCTTCACGGGACAACCATGGCAGGTGCTCGGTGAAAGGCAACAGGCCAGCAGGCCAGAGACGGCGACATAACGACTTGGCGGTGATCCCGGGATTGACTGCCGGTCTGTCGTTGGCCGCTTTGCTGATTGCAACTTTGGTCACTATAAGTGCCGCCATGGCGAGCTTCAGCGCCCGCGCTGACAGTGGCACTCAGAGTTTGCAGGAACACGACTGGAATCACACCATTCCCAAAGTGATCTTCGCCACCCGCCAGCAACAACCCATCACCAGCGCCCCCTCCTCTGTCACGATTATCACGCGGGAGATGATTCAGGCGCAGGGCGCCTTTCATTTGGCAGGGATCCTGCGCCTGGTTCCCGGTTTTCAGGTGTTCTTGAGCAATGGTTCCACATTTGGAGTGACGCCCCATGGGTTTAGCGACCGCGATCCCAGGCGCCTGGAAGTCAGAGTCAATGGCCGCTCCGCGTATTTACCCCAGTTGGCATCGGTGGCCTGGGAATCACTGGGTGTACTCCCCGAAGATGTGGACTATATCGAAGTGGTGCGGGGCTCCAATGTACCGGCTTATGGTTCCAATGCGATTCTTGGCGCCGTGAATATCGTTACCCGCAACCCGGTGGTTGCTGCCGGCAGCCGTATCGATATCACCAGCGGTGACGCTCAAACCCGGATTGCCAGTTTTAGCCACAGTGCCAAACTGACGGACAGTGAACTGCTGTTACGCGGGGCCTACAAAGAAAGTCACGGTTTTGACGGCGTCGATGATGCCGCCCATATGGGCCATCTGGTCGCCAGCGGAGTATTCACCCCCAATTTGAGTCACTCCCTGGAGTTCGAGATGGGCCTTAGCCAGGGTGACTTTGGTGTGGGTGACGGCGATCATCTCGATGAGTTTACCAATGATGACCGCCACGCCTTCTGGGTCAATGGTCGTTGGAAGTACTTCAGCAGTGACGATCAACATTGGAATTTCGGATTGTCCTGGGCGGACTATCGTTATGAAAACAGTCGCCCGGTGTTGCTCTCATCTCTGTTGCAGGTGCCACCTGCCTGGATACCACTCTTGGTGCCAGGGCATGAAGACGAAGCATTGGAACTGGAAACTGGCCGCAGGGATTTCGCGGTATTCAATGCCGAGCTGGAACATCATCTGGAGTGGCAATCGGGCCAGCAGTTGGTGTGGGGGCTGGGTGCCCGGGGAGACCTGCTTCACACGGATCACTTTGTCCGCGGAGATGGCAAGGTCGATACCTGGGTTTATTACCTATTCGCCAACGTCAATAAACCACTGAACCGCCGCTGGGAGATGAACGGTGGTTTTATGCTGGAGAAAAAGAACGGATTCGACGCAGAATTGTCTCCCCGATTGGCTTTGAACTATCATTACCGGCCCGGCCAGCATCTGAGGATCAGTGCGACCCGTGCCTATCGGCAACCGGCTCTGATGGAGTCAGACCGGCTGTGGACCGTCCGTTTTGCAGATGGAGACCTCGTGGATCTGGTTCACAGTTCTGACCCTGATATCGGTTCAGAGCAGGTCGATACTCTGGAAATTGGCTACCTGGGTTTTTGGGGACAGGGGCGCTGGAGCCTTGATATAAAGCTGTTCCAGGAACAGGTACGCGATGCGATCGATGGTATCGATACCAACGAGAATAGCTGTTCTGTCCTCCTCACGGGAATAGAAGCCCTGCTGCGCCGCTATTGCCAAAGCTTTTTTGTGGATGGAGACTACGGTGCACCCTTCGATAAACGGCAACGGGTTTTTACCAATAGCGGCAATTGGGAAACCGACGGACTGGAGGCAGAACTCAGCTATAAACTGGATGACAGCCGCTCCTTGAGACTGACCTATGCCTATCTGGAGAGCGAGGGAAGCAGGATCAAGAGCCTTGAAGATGGCCTGAGTTTTGGTGATTACGAGGACGCTGTACCGCGGCACAGTGCCAGCTTGCTGTTAACGCAGGCATTGGGCAACCACTGGAGATTCAATGGGTTTGCCCACTATGTTGACCAGGTGGCCTGGCGTTCGGGAACGGATGTGGATAGTTACACTCGGCTGGATCTCAATCTGGGCCGTACATGGCGTTGGGCGAACAACGAAGCTGAACTGACCCTGACGCTGCAGAATGTCGCAGATGCTGATTACCTGGAGTTTCAGCGTAACAATCATTTTGGCCGCCGTGCCTTCATCAGCTTTTCTTTGGCGTGGCCATGAGTATCATTGCGATGATGGCCTCAGCGGTATCCACCGGGCAGATTTCACGTTACCGGTGCAGTATATTGGATGTAGTCTCTGATGCAGGAAGCACAGTGAAAGGATGATGATGGAAGTCAAAGGAGTGAAATTCGGTTTTAAGGCGTTGCTGAATAGCTCGTTTGGATTGCTGTTGCTGCTGGTTGGGATGTGGGTGCAGGCCGATGCAATGGTGCCGGCAGCCCGGGAAGCGGCGACCGCCTCCAAGTCGATTACCGTCGTACTCAGCGGCGATTCAGGTCTTTACCAGCGTTCATTGGCGGCATTGAAGCGACATTTGCCGACAACAATGGAAGTCGAATCTCTGACTCTGGAGCAGATCGCTTCCGGCGAACGCCAATTGTCAGCCAATGACTTTGTGGTGACGGTAGGTGCAAAGGCGGCTGAGCAGGTCATGGCTACCGCTACCGAGGCCAGGCAACTTAGTATTCTGCTGCCATCGAGCACCTTTTATGATTTGGCAAAGCAATATCCACAGTCCGCTCAGCGTCTCGACGGCGGTCGCTTATCGGCGATATTCCTCGACCAGCCTGCCAGGCGCCAACTGAATCTGGCGCGATTGATCAACCCGAATCTGAAGGCGATAGGGACTCTCTACGACATTCGCTCCCAGCAGTTGGTTCAACAATTGTCGGAAGTCGCCGGGGGCACGGATATAGAGTTCCGTTCCAGACGCTTATTGCCCAGCGACAATCCGATTGCAGTGCTGCGGGAGATGTACAGAGATATTGATGTCTTCCTGGCCGTTCCCGGTAAGTACATTTTTAACCGCTCAACCGCCAAGTGGATGTTATACCTGAGTTATCGCAACCGTAAGCCGTTGTTGGGATTCTCTGAAGACTACGTCACGGCGGGCGCGCTGGCCGCTGTCTACTCCAACCCCGAGCAAATTGCGGGTGAGGCCGGATCCTGGCTTCAAGAATGCCTTGATTCCGGCAAGCCTCTGCCCCCGCCAAGCCACCCCAGTATTTTCTCGGTATCGGTTAACCGTGAGGTGGCGAGTCGGATGGGGCTCGGTTCTCTGATCGCCGCTCGCCTGGAATCCCAGTTGAAAGCGCAGGAGCAGTTACCGTGAACTTGAGTATCCGCCTGCGTACACTGATATCGGTCATGGTGCCGCTGATGCTACTGGGGTTGATTCTCGGCTTTTATTTTATCAGTGCCCGAATCGATGACGCCCGTGCCGAGCAGGAGGCCGAGGGCCAGCGCTTTGCACAGTATCTTGGTGCCGCCAGTGAATTTAATCTGCTTTCCGGTAACCGCAAGGCACTGCAGGACTTCGTTGATGCCAATACCCGGGTATCGGACCTGGTGAAGTCCATGATCCTGGTGGATAACAACGGCCAGGTGATTGTCAGTGCCGGAGATCGTGCCGATGTGCAGCGCACGCTGGTCTGTTTTTATGACAAAGCGGCCTGTGAGCGATATACCACACGCATGTTTTTCCACAAACCGGTGGTTCCGGAGGGTATATCACTGAGTGAAAATCCGGAGCTTTTGTCGGAAGAAGACCTCGCATCCGAAGAGGAAAGTTACGGTCATATTGCGTTTCTCTACGATACACGCCCGCTGGAGCAACTGCAGCGTACTCTGTTGATCGACGGGTTGCTGATCAGCGCAGCTGCGGCACTGGTTGCGGGATTGATCGCCCTGGTTTCCGCCGAGGCATTTGCGCGCCCGATTTCCAATCTGCTCAGTGTGGTTAAGCGGATCCAGCACGGCGATCTCTCAGCCCGGGCACAGATGTTGGGGGGCGGAGAGCTGCGCCAGCTGGAAGAAGGTATCAATACCATGGCGGTGCAGGTCGAGCAGGCCAATATGGATTTGCAGGCGAAAGTGGAAAACGCCACATCAGAATTACTGCAAACTCTGGCGGAACTGCGTATCAAAAACCGCGATCTGGAAGAAGCGCGCAACAACGCTGAAGAAGCCAGCCGGGTGAAAGATTTATTTCTGGCGCGAATGAGTCATGAGCTGCGTACGCCGCTGTCTTCGGTGATTGGATACTTGCGCCTGCTTGAAGATACCGAAGACCCGGACAAGCGGCGCGAGTACGGAGAGGTGATTGACCAGGCCTCCAGTATCCTGCTCACCACCATTGACGACATTCTCGACTTTATTCGCCTGGAAGATGGCTCCATTCGGCTGGAAAGGCGCGACTTTGATTTGCACAGCTGCCTGCACAACCTGGTATCGATGCAGCAGCCCCAGGCCCAGCGCAAGCAACTGAAGATGGACTGCCACCTTGATGATTCCGTACCCAGGTTTATTCGCGGTGACTCCGTGCGGCTGTCTCAAATTGTGACGAATCTCCTTAGCAACGCCATCAAATTTACCGAAGTTGGTCGTGTCAGCTTAACCGCCAAAGGTATTGTCGCCAGTGCCAATACACTGAGACTTCAACTCAAGGTAAAAGATACCGGTATCGGTATCGCACTCGATCAGCAAAAACAGCTGTTCAAACCATTTGTTCAGGCAGAAGACAGCATATCGCGCCGTTTTGGTGGCAGTGGCCTGGGACTGTCCATTACACAAAAGCTGGCGCAATACATGAACGGTGAGGTATCCCTGGTAAGTGCTCCCGATGAAGGCGTTGAAGTTACCGTGACTGTTGAGCTGCAAACCGCAGACAGTGCCACCGTGGAGATACAAAACACGCCTGTGCCGGCGGCGGGACTGAACCTGAAAGTCTTGGTGGTTGAAGACAATGACCTTAACCGTCAGCTCATTGTTACGCAGCTTCAGGACGCTGGCGCCACGGTCGAGGACACGGCTACCGGCAGTGAGGCATTGGATATTCTCAAGGTAAAACACTTTGACCTGATCTTGATGGACGTTCATATGCCGGGTATGGACGGTATCGCGCTCGCCAGTGCCATTCATTATCTGGGCGTACGTTGTCCGGTGTATGCCTTGACGGCCAATATCACCGGGAGCGAAGAATCCCAGCTGCGCAGTGTGGGAGTAGAGCAAATTCTCTACAAACCCATCGAAGAGTCCCTGCTATGTGAAATACTCAGTGGTCTCGCTCGTTCCGGACCATCGGAGGTCACGGCACCGGTGGTGCCGGTTACCACCCTGCCTGCAGAGGTGTCTGATTCCATTGAAGACCCGGACAGCGATCCGGAGACAACCCGACTGGTGTTGCCAACGGGCATAGAACCGGAGGCGATCTATGAGGAGTTTCACACGTTGCTGCACAATGTGCTCCATTACCTGGAAGAAAAACGCTGGGACCGTCTGTTCGAGGACGCACACAAACTGCTGGGATCCGCCCAAATGTTTACACGAGGCCAGCTTGTGACAATGGTTCTGGACTTGGAAAACGCAGCTCGAGACCAAGACGAAGCCGCCGTTACGTCGAATCTGGCAAGGGTTCAGCACGAACTCAATGAGCTTATTGAACGCAGTGGTCCGGTGACACCGCTCTAGTGTCGTGAATCCGAAGTTCATTGAAAAATTCCCTCGCCAAAAATTGGATAACGGCGTTGGCTGAGCTTGACGTTGCCTGGTTTGCCTTCTGATATTTATTGAATATTAATTCGGTTGTAAGGCTTTTTTTTCTGAGTTAAAGTAGAGCCAACTTCACCATTTCTCTTCTGTTCTCGCTATGGATTATTACATTGCATGGTCGGACTGGGTCAGCACCGCAGCTGTCTGGCAGGACTATTTCCGTGGCGAGGATGCCGATCCTCGCTGACGAGTCTGTTTCTCCCTACCTGTTGACAGGCTTCCGTGTCTGCCGTTTTCCTGCTTGTGTTTCAGACCCGGGTGGCACGGGGGTTCTTATAAAGGCGTAGCTGGCTGAAATCCAGTGACTGGCTTTAGAGGATTCTCATGAATACGTTCAACCGGCATTCCCGGTGGCGATGCATACACAATGGTGATCTGTCATGAATCGATCACTGCAAATTGGACTCTTACTGGCGGTAACGCTACACGCCTTTGATGAAATGGCCCTGGTCATTGCGCTTCCCACCATCAGCAAAGATCTGGGAGGTGGCGAATGGTATGGTGTGACCCTGGCAGCCTACGTACTGGCGGCGCTGGTCTCCACAGTCTGGTCAGGAGACTGGCTCGATCGACACGGTCCCTCGGGCGTGTTTCGCGTGGCCTTGCTGGCGTTCGCTTTGGGCCTCGGCTTGGCCGTGGTATCCGACTCCATGGGGGTGTTTGTCATCGCCAGGGCACTGCAGGGATTTGGTGGTGGCATCGCCTTTACGGTTGCCTATAGCGTGACTAACCGGCTGTGTCCTGAGGAGCACAAATCCCGAATGGTAGCCTGGCTGGATAGTGCCTGGTTACTGCCGTCTTTGCTGGCGCCCGCCGTGGGTGGTCTGCTGGTGGAGCACTGGAGCTGGCGAGGCTTGTTCTGGCTGCAGATGCCACTGCTGGGAGTATTGGCGCTGCTGTTGATGAAGCCCCTGCGCGGACTCGAACGCACACCGCAATCGCCCAATTTCAATGCCTTGTGGAACGCCCTGCGCATCGGTGGCTGTTGTATGTTGATGGTATTGGTGACTTCTACCCCATTAAGCCCATTGTGGCTGCTGGTACCCATCAGCGCTTTGCTGTTGTGGCGTCCACTCAATCGGGCCTTGCCGCAACAATGGTGGCGCATGCGAACCACCCTGCCGCTCTCATTGATTTTGCATGGAGGCATATTCTTCGTGTTCTACGGTCTTGAGTCATTTCTGCCTCTCTACCTGATCGATGCACGGGGTATGGGTGTCACGGCGACGGGGCTGGCCTTTACCGGCGCAGCCTTTACCTGGGTGGCAGCATCGTTTCTGCAGTCGTCCTCGAAAATCAATATGACTCACAGGAACTCTTTACTGTGGGGGCTTGGCTTGTTTGCCTTGGCCATTGGGCTCATGGCTTTGCTGCTCTTGCCTGTGGCGCCCACCTGGACCATCTATCCGGCCTGGGCCATGGCGGGATTTGGTATGGGCTTGGCCTACAACGCTGTGGCAACCGCCGCTATGCTGGCGACCGAACCAGGCAAGGAAGGAGCGACGGCAACTGGCACGGGCTTGATGGACAGCATTGGCATTGGTCTGGCGGTGGGCATAGGCGGGGCCATCAAAAATCAAGTGGGATACCAGGGCGGCGGCCTTGATCTGGCAATGGGCCTGATTGGCGCCCTCATGCTGCTGGTCACTCTGGTGTCCCTGTGGTTGATTTGGAGACGCTTTCCCCAGCTCAACAGCAGCGAGATTTATCGAAATCAGCCGTTGCCCATAGGGCGGGAGAAGACCAAAACTGCTATACCCTTTTAGGTTATTCGAACTGACAAATGGGTTCGATACACTGAATGTTTCTGAACACTGGCCCTGCTAGGGCAAACAACACCAACCGGGTGGCGGAGTACCCGACTGTAGCCGCTACAGACCCAAAGGAGATAGACATGAAAGATTGCAGACAATTCTATATCGATGGCCAGTGGGTTGATCCGATGCAAGCCAATGATTTCCCAGTGGAAAACCCTTCCACCGAAGAGCAGGTAGCCGTCATTACCCTGGGCACGGCAGAGGATGTGGACAAGGCGGTGGCAGCGGCACGCAGAGCCTTTGACAGCTTCGGCTTTAGCAGCCGCGAAGAGCGCATTGAACTGCTGGAAAAGCTGCTGGCGGTTTACAAGGAGCGCTACGATGAAATGGCTGAGGCCATCAGTGTCGAAATGGGAGCACCTGTGGACTTCGCCGCGGCGGACCAGGCCGACTGTGGTCGCGGACATATCGCCACAGCGCTGAAAGCTCTAAAGAGTTTTGAGTTTGAACACCAGAGCGCCAATGCCAGGATTGTAAAAGAGCCCGTGGGGGTTTGCGGTTTTATCACCCCCTGGAACTGGCCAATCAATCAGATCGCCTGCAAGGTCGCCCCCGCCCTGGCGACCGGTTGTACTATGGTTCTCAAGCCCAGTGAAATTGCACCGCTGTCCGCGCACGTGTTCAGCGATATGATTCATCAAGCCGGCTTTCCTGCCGGTGTTTACAATATGATTCATGGTGACGGTCCGGGTGTGGGGGCGGCCATCTCCTCCCACCGCGATATCGATATGGTGTCCTTTACCGGCTCTACCCGCGCAGGTACCGCTATCTCCCGCGCTGCCGCAGATACCGTAAAACGCGTTGCACTGGAACTGGGAGGCAAATCTCCCAACATCATCTTTGACGATACCGATCTGGAAAAAGCGGTCACCCGTGGTGTGGTCCACTGCATGGACAATGTTGGCCAGTCCTGCAACGCCCCCACCCGTATGCTGGTGCCTGCCGATCGTTATGAAGAAGCCGTGGAAATCGCCGCCCGAGCAGCCAACGAAGTCAAAGTTGGCAAGTCAGACCAGCATGGTGATCACATTGGTCCTCTGGTTAGCCGTCCCCATTTTGAAAAAGTTCAGGGAATGATACAGGCAGCCATCGAGGAAGGTGCCCGCGTGGCGGCCGGCGGTCCTGGCAAGCCGGAAGGACTGGAAACCGGTTACTTTACCAAACCCACGGTGTTCGCCGACGTGAATAACAAGATGAACATCGCCCGCGAAGAGGTGTTTGGCCCGGTTCTGGCCATGATTCCCTACCAGACCGAAGAAGAGGCCATCGAGATCGCCAACGATACCCCTTATGGACTGGCGGCCTACGTGCAGAGCGATGACGAAGAGCGCGTCGCCCGCGTCACCCGTCGTTTGCGGGCGGGTATGGTTCGGGTGAATGGTGCCCCCCACATCTACAGCTCACCGTTTGGTGGCTACAAGCAGTCAGGAAATGGTCGCGAGTGGGGCGAATATGGCTTTGATGATTTCCTGGAGACCAAAGCCATTAGTCAACCTATGGGGTGACAGAGTCGCCATAAGGCACTTTTGGGTTGAACATCAGGCCTGGTCGGATTCCTTCGAGGCCTGACTATCGCCCGGAGCATGGCTTTGCACCAGAGCGGCGATCATCGTTTTAAGGTCTTCAAGACTGCGCTTGGAGCGAACGGTTTTCTGCGAAACCACTGACAGCAATACGGCATGGGTGGTTTCAAGGTAGATCCGCCCGACGCGCTCCAGCTCGTTTCGTGAGCCTTTAAGCTGCAGGCGCTCGAAGATATTAGCCAGTTTGGAGATCACCAGATAGTCATGCTCTTCATCGAGACGGCGCAGCTCGGGAATGGCCCACAACGCCTGGGTCAGCGGCAGCACCGCTCGCTGGGCTTTGTAAACTGCCAGCATCCGGTTAATGGCTTTGTCCACAAACTGGTTCGGAGTCATGGTTTCCACCGCAAAGGACTCCATGTCGTTCATGGCGATAGTCATTTCTTCCAGCCAGCGCTCACCGAGGGCATACATGATGGCGTGTTTATTGGGGAAGTAGTGATACAGAGATCCCACGGAGATGCCCAACTCCTTGGCGATCAAAATGGTGGTCAGATCGTCAATGCCCACTTCTTCGAGGAGACGGGCCGTGATATCGAGAATCTGCTGCGTGCGCTCACGGGCGCGTTGCTGAATCGGCTGACGGCGGGGATTTAGCGCATTCATGCGCTTTTCTTGGCGCTCTCTGGGCATCTGTGGGTGTTCTCTCGCAACCCGGCCGGGTGACTGGGGTTGGTAGTTGGGTTTCAAAGGCGCTAATAGTACCGACAAATGGTTCTCGCTCACAGCTTTTTGGTGCGGCGCAATGGGAACCTATTTGCCCTGACGTTCAGGGGTGACGGTTGATTTATCAGCAGCAATTCAATAAACTGAATAATAATTCGGTTTGTTGTCGGGATACTCCCGAATTAACAGCTTAACTCTATGGTTTACACTGAATTATAGACACTTAATAACATGGTCGATATTGGCCATCAGGATTATAAAACCGAATTAATATTCGTTTATTGGTGCGGAATAATGGGCTAAAGCACTTGCGCCAGAATGAATAGACTTGAGGTAAACGAAAATATGACAGACTGCAAACCGTTGAAAATTGGACTGGTTGCCGATTGCAAAATGATTGGCCCTCATCCCTTTCATGCCATTGGTGACAAATACATAAGAGCTGTCACTGAAGCTATGGAAGCCATTCCTGTGCTTATCCCGGCTATGGGTGACAGGCATCTGCTGGAAGCCTTTCTGGCCGATATCGACGGTTTGCTGTTAACCGGCTCTCCCAGCAACATAGAACCCCATCACTACAATGGTGAAGTGGCCAAAGAGCCAATGCACGACCCGGCACGTGACGCCACAACTTTGCCTCTGATTGGTATGGCACTGGAAGCGGATGTACCGCTGCTGGGAATCTGTCGGGGTTTCCAGGAGATCAACGTTGCCATGGGCGGCACCTTGCATCAGCGTGTACAGGAACTGCCAGGAATGATGGACCATCGTGAAGACCCGGAACAACCACTGGAGGTGCAGTATGGACCCGCGCACCCGGTAACCTTGGAAAGCGGCGGTTTGCTGCAAACGCTTAATAACGCAGATCGCGCTGAGGTGAACAGTATCCACCAACAGGGAATCCACAAGCTGGCGCCCGGTTTGGCGGTCGAAGCCCGTGCAGAAGACGGACTGATTGAGGCGTTTCGAGCTGATCTCGGCGAGCGTTTTATTCTGGGCGTCCAGTGGCACCCGGAGTGGAAAGTGATGAACAACCCCTTCTACCAGAGCATCTTCGGAGCCTTCAAATCCGCCTGCGAGAAGCGTCGCCGCTGAGGTTTAACCCAGCGGCGTAACTCAACTACTCTGAGAAGTACCCTATCGATGACAATACATTAACGCGGCCTGGCATCCCATTGGAGCCACCGCACGATCGCACTGCGATAGCAAAGGCATACTATGGATACCATTAATCACTGGCTCAACGAGCACAACATTACCGAAGTTGAATGTCTGGTGCCGGACATGACCGGCAATGCCCGGGGCAAGTTTGTTCCGGCGGACAAATTCTACAAAGAAGAGACACGGCTGCCTGAGAGCATCCTCCTGCAGTCGGTCACTGGCGGTTACCCGGACGAATACGACGATATCCTGGGGGTCACGGACAGTGACATGTTTCTGCGCCCTGATCCCGGCGCTATGCGCTTGGTCCCCTGGGCCAAAGACCCGACGGCTCAGATCATTCACGACTGTGTAACCCGCGACGGCGAGTTGCATCCACTGTCCAGTCGCGGTGTCTTAAAGCGGGTTTTATCGCTGTATGAGCAGGAAGGTTGGAAACCTGTTGTTGCTCCGGAAGTGGAGTTCTATCTGGTGCAACAGGCCACTGATCCCGATTCTGAACTCAGGGCTCCGGCTGGACGATCCGGGCGCGCTGAAGTCATGCGTCGCTCCTATACCATTGACGCCATCAACGAATTCGATCCGTTGATTGAAGACATGTTCGATTACTGTGAGGCGATGGGACTTGATGTTGACTCCCTGATTGATGAGACCGGTGCCGCGCAAATGGAGCTGAATTTTCTTCACGGTGATGCGTTGAACCTGGCTGATCAGGTGTTTACCTTCAAGCGCACCTTGCGCGAAACAGCCATGCAACACGGTGTGTTTGCCACCTTTATGGCAAAGCCGATGGAGAAAGAACCAGGCAGTTCCATGCACATCCACCAGAGCATTGTGGATGCCAATACCGGCAAAAATATCTTTGTCGATGGCGCCGGTAATGAGAACCAGCTGTTTCGACATTATATCGGTGGCCTGCAGAAATTCACTAAACACGCGATGCCTTTCTACGCGCCCAATGTGAATTCCTATCGCCGTTTTACCCGGGATATCGCGGCACCGATTAATCTCAATTGGGGATACGACAATCGCACCACCGGCATTCGTGTGCCGGACAGTTCACCACAGGCGAAACGCGTAGAAAACCGCTTTGCTGGCGTTGATGTGAATCCTTATCTTGCGTTTGCGGCGACTCTGGCCTCGGGATTTCTGGGTATGAAGTTGCAGATTGAACCCAGTGCACCCTGTGAAGGCAACTCCTACGATGAGGATATCGAAGTCGCTCGTACCCTGGAGCACGCGGCTCGCCTTCTCGACGAATGTCAGGAACTGCGCGACATTCTGGGCAACACTTTTGTCGATGCCTATGTTGCTGTTAAGGCGTCGGAATACGAAGAGTTTAACAAGGTGATCAGCTCCTGGGAGCGTGAACATCTGTTGCTTAACGTCTGACCCCGTTTACCCAATCCATTTAAAATTTGAATACATTTATGGCCCCGTTTCCGACGGGGCCACAGAGAGGTATTACCATGACTAATACAGAGCAATTACAAAAACTTGATCGTCAACACCACTTGCACCCGTTTACCGACCAGGGAGATTTAAATCAGCGCGGCACACGAATTATCAGTCGTGCGGACGGCGTTTATTTGTGGGATAGCGAAGGGCACAAGATGCTCGACGGCATGGCAGGACTCTGGTGTGTGGCCGTTGGTTATGGCCGTAAGGAGTTGGCCGATGTCGCTCACCAGCAGATGCTGGAGCTGCCTTACTACAACAGCTTTTTTCAATGCACGACTCCTCCGGCAATTTTACTTGCCCGGAAGTTGGCGGAAGTCGCCCCTGAGCATGTCAACAATGTGTTTTTTACCGGTTCCGGCTCCGAGTCCAATGACACGGTGTTGCGTTTGGTAAGACATTACTGGGCGGTGCAGGGCAAGCCGGAGAAATCCGTCATTATCAGCCGTAAGAATGCTTATCACGGCTCGACGGTTGCAGGTGCAAGCCTGGGTGGCATGGGCTATATGCATAAGCAAGGTGGTCTGCCAATTCCCGGTATCGAGCATATCGATCAGCCCTACTGGTTCGCAGAGGGTGACGATCTGTCGCCGGAGGAGTTTGGTTTGCAGCGCG
The DNA here is from genome assembly GCF_011683955.1 of Pseudomaricurvus alkylphenolicus. Lineage (GTDB taxonomy): Bacteria > Pseudomonadota > Gammaproteobacteria > Pseudomonadales > Cellvibrionaceae > Pseudomaricurvus > Pseudomaricurvus alkylphenolicus. The sequence goes on along the minus strand of NZ_JAAQPI010000002.1, from coordinate 500,669 downwards.
CCCGCCAGCTGGAAGAGAAAATTCTGGAACTGGGTGTGGATAAAGTGGCTGCATTTATCGGTGAACCCCTGCAGGGGGCTGGCGGCGTTATTATTCCGCCGTCTAGCTACTGGCCGGAAATTCAGCGTATCTGTGACAAGTACGGTATTTTGTTAATTGCTGATGAAGTGATTTGTGGATTTGGCCGTACCGGTAATTGGTTCGGTTCTGAAACCTTTGGAATCAAGCCCGATTTCATGCCTATCGCCAAAGGGTTATCCTCCGGCTATCTTCCAATCGGTGGTGTTCTGTTTAGCGATCGCGTGGCAGAGGTATTGAAGACCGATGGTGGTGAGATTAATCACGGCTACACCTATTCCGGTCACCCTGCTGCGGCTGCAGTGGCACTGAAGAATCTGGAGATCATACAGGAAGAAAATCTGGTCGAACGGGTTGCAGAGGATACCGGGCCTTATCTACAACAGCGCTGGCAGGAACTTGCCGATCATCCGATTGTGGGAGAAACCCGCGGTGTGGGTTTGGTTTGTGCATTGGAGTTGGTGAAGGACAAGTTCACTCGTGAGCGTTTGGCTCCTGATGGTAAAGCCGGTGGACTGTGTCGTGATTTCTGTACCGCCAACGGTCTGATTATGCGGGCTACGGGCGACATCATGCTGATTTCACCTCCGTTGGTGATCACCAGAGATGAAATTGATGAGCTGATTGAAAAAGCCAAGAAGTCTTTGGACGATACTTTGGCTGCTATTGAAAAAGGAGCGCTGGAAGACGATGAGTAATGGAATGAGTGTCGATAAGATTTCGATGATTGGTTGTGATCGGGTTGACTCAGAGTCTTATCTTCCCGATGCCGAGAAGATTGTCGAGGGTAATCCGGCTCAAACGCTTTGGCACTGTTACGACAGTAAGGATCAAACCTTTGGTGCGGGCATATGGCAGGGTGAGCCTGGCACCCATCGCGTGAACTATACCGAGGAAGAGGTTTGCTTCTTGTTGCAAGGCCGCGTTGTTGTAACGGATAACGAGGGCAATACCAAAGAACTCAATCAGGGAGATATGTTTGCGATTCCGGCTGGTTTCCAGGGCACATGGACAACGATTGAATCGGCCAAAAAGCTCTACGTTATCTACGAAAAATAGGGGCTTTATGTAGCATTAGATCGTCCGCTGGGTGCCATAACCGGAAGTTGGCAGGCAGCCCTTTCGTGCGCTAGTTCGAGTGGTATTTGAATGAGTTGTGTGCCACGCCCCGGCCCGATGGGGTGCCCCTTTCCAGAACGGGTCGCAGCCTCTGCGCGTTGGCCCGATCGCTCCGAGACTCGCTGGGAAACGCTCAAAACTCTCCGCGAAAACATCGGGCCAACGCGCAGAGGCTAAGCGCGCCCTGAGTGTTCTGGAAAGGGGCACCCCATCGGGCCTTAATCCTGAGAAATAAATGCGTTATCGAGAAATCCGTACCTATTATTGTCGGATACTTCTCCATACTACCGGTTCAAAGCTGCGACGTTTAGAACGAAAAAGTAGGCCTACCTCGGTCTAAAGGGTGGCTGGGTGTTCGTTTGAGGCGCATTTAAGCGGACGCTGAAGGAGTCAGGGAGACAAGCGTTTTTTGCTTGGCTCCCTGGGGACTGAAGGGAGGCAGGAGGGCCGGCCGCGCGCGCCTCAAACGGACACCCAGCCGCCCGTTGTGGCACAGAACCAGCAGCCCCTTTCGCCCTCTCCGCAAAGAAAAACCTCTATCAAAAAACCAAATTCCAACGGCAGCTTATGGCACGAAGCGGGGTTAACCAAAGTCAAAATTCAAGCGAGCTTCCGATACACCGAAAGCCCCAAACTACAGATTAGTCAGCCAACCGACCCAATATTTCTCTCATGGGAGCAAGCTCCGTTTCGAAGTTCTTCCAATAGGCCAAAGCCGATCGGTAAATGGGTTTGCGTACCTGCTCAGAACTTGAAGTGACAACAGCCCTTTCGGTCTTGTGGAAAGTGAGGCAATCTTCTTCAAACGGCAATTCACAGAAATCCAGTACTTTGCGGACATTGGTTTCCAGATCTTCTACTACTGACTCATACTGGACATCCAGAATTCGCCCGGGCATGACTTGGTGCCAGTGCTTCACCAGTCTGTCGTAATCCACATAGTAGCGAGCCAGATCTGCCTGGCTGTAAGTGAACTCCTGTCCCATTGCCCAAAGCTGTTTAAAGCAACCCAGACAGGAGTCCATCGGGTGCCGTCGGGCGTTTATGATTTTGGCATTGGGAAAGCACAGTGCAATCAAGCCGGCATAGAAAAAGTTGTTGGGCAATTTGTCGATAAAATAGGACAGACCCTGCTTACGATGAAAAGCGGCCTTTTGCAGATATTGATCACGAATATGTTGAAGCTGTTGTCGGGTGAGTTCCGTCAAACCACGGGGGAATGGCAGAGAAGCCATGGCTTGATTGCCAAGATGTAAACTGCGGGCAAGTCGAGGTATATAAGACAGTTCCTGGGTGCCTTCCACCTGTGAATGGCTGGCAAGAATCTGTTCCTGTAGTGTCGAGCCGGAACGGGGCAGGCTGACCACGAAAATGGGCGTTACGCCTGAGTCATCGGTCAGCCGGTTTTGCTGATAAAAGTCTTCGGTGAAACACTCGATCAGTTCATCGGTTTCCAGTCGGTTCTTTTCTGCACTATAGCCAACGTATTTCTTCTGTAAGCGATTGGCACTGTCGTATGCCTCAAACGCCTGGCTATATTGTTGTCGATGTTCCAATGCTTTCCCCAGGGCATATCCAAAATACACCCGGTTTTTATCGCTTAGTGTGGTGGAGCTCAACATCGTCTTCATGGTTCCCACTTCGGTGTCTGAGAAGGAGAATGTCTTCATATCAGACAGTGACCAGTAGGCTTCGCCATAGCTTTCATCGGTATTAATACAGCGGCGCAATATTTCGATGGCCTGCTGCTGTTGGCCAATGGTTTTTAGCGCAAAGCCGAGTTGTGACATGGCCTGGGTAAATTCCGGTTGGGCAGCCAGCGCTTGCTGCAGTATGTCAATGGCTTTGTCGTAGTCGTACTGTTTGCTGTAGGCATTGGCGGTCAGGACCTGGGTTTCCCCAATGTTGCGATTGATTTCCCGGCTTCTCTGCAGACTTTTTAAAGCCTCTGCGGGTCTGTCCTGGAAAATCTGCGCCCGTGCCAATCCATTCCAGGCGCGGTGGCTTTCGGGAATACGTTGCAGAATGGTTCGGAAGAGCTTTTCCGCACGGATGGCTTTATGTTCGGAAACGGTATAGTCAGCCAGCAGGGAGATCACCACCAGATTACCTGGGTCTGCCTTCAAAATGTCCTGACAGCGGGCTTCCATGGCGTCAAACTGTTTTTGTCGGTAGAGCTCTAATGCTTCCTCCACAGAGGCTTTGATGTCTTCACGCTGCTGCAGTTGCGGGGCCAGCGCAGCGGCAGCCTCTTCATCACCGAGGCCCTCCAACACATCGTAGAGTACTCGTCGAGCACTATGAAGGCGCTTGTCCAGCTTAAGGGCTTGCTGCAGGTGTTCTCTGGCGTCGTTCAGTTCTTGCTGCTGATACAGCAGTTTGCCCAGATCGGCCTGTGCGTGAGCGTAGTCGGGGGCCAAACTCAGGACTTTTTCGAAGCTCTTGCGGGCGAGATCAAGATTTCCCTTCTGGTGGTGAATTTGCGCCGACAGACGCAAACCATTGACGTCATTGGGGTTGATAGCCAGCAGCTTTTGACAGCCGTTCTGTGCGGCGTCGAATTCGCCCTGTTTAAAGTGTTCGAGCGATTGAAAGAATATCTCGCGAGGATTCATAGGCTCGTGATTCACAACATTGGATTCGCAATATCTACCCGAAAGTATTGCACCGCACGGGGGAGAAAAAAAGGGCCGGTGGTTACCGGCCCGTGGAAGCGTCACAGAGGAGACAAAATCAGAATTGGTAGCCGAGATTGATACCAATGCGTCGGGGTTCAGTCATGCCAATCTGGTGTGCCGGCAGGTTGGCCTCTGCAGCTACCGGTGTGCCGTAGTTAAATTCATCGGTAAGATTGTTTACCCACAGGCTGGCACTCCAGTTTTCGTCACTTTGATAGCCGATACGCAGGTTGGTCTCATTGAACGATTCGGTTTCGTAGGTACCACTACCACTGAAGTCGCCAAAGCCGGGTGAGCCACTGAGGTAGAAATTCTCCAGGGTGATGTAGGCATCACCGTTTGCCAGGGGCAGGTTGTAGGTGGCGATCAATGCCGAGCTGAAGTCAACGGAGCCCGGCAACTGGGCGTCCTTGCGGCAACCTACGGATTCACAGAAAACATCATTGGGCTCTTCCAGGGCCGTATCAGACCAGGCAACTCCCCAGTAGATGTCCAGATTTTCAGTGGGCAGAACCCGCATGCTCACTTCGACACCCTCACCCACGGCATCACCGGCGTTGGCCAGGCGAATTTGCGATCCGATCGCGTAGACGGCCTGCATGCCGTCAAACTGGTAGCGGTAGTAACTGGCGTCAAACTGCAGGCGATCATCCCACCACATGGATTTCAGGCCCACTTCAAAGCTGACAACTTCTTCCTCGTCAAACTCGCTCAGTGTGGCACCAAATTCAGAGGCGTCAGCACCGTCGACATCGGCGGCGGTCAGTCCCTCTGGAAGTGTCAGGTCAAAGGTGTTAAACCCACCGGCTTTGTATCCGCTGGAAAGGTTCACAAATGCTGACATATTTTCATCGACTTCGTAGTTGAGGGCCAGGCGCATGGAAAGGTTATCCCAGGTGCGGTCACCCTCGACAAAGTCTGAACTGTAGAATGGAAAGCTGTACCAGAAGTAATTGCGATCCGCACCACCAAATCTGGTTTTAAAGTCACGGCTGTCTTCGGTATAGCGGGCACCAACAGTCACGTCTAACTTATCAGTTGCGGCCCAGGTGGCGTCGCCATAGATGCCCCAGCCTTCATAGTCGCCCTCGGCGTCCACCGAGTCGTTGCGTACACCGATACCCGGGCCGTAATCAGAGTAGCCGATGTATTCATAATAGCTGTTGCAATCGCTGACTTCGTCTGCGGCCTCCGGTGCACCAGCGTCACCCGCATAAGCGGCGAATATGCTCTCGCACATTGCATCTTCATCGTAAGTCTGGTCGAAGCGGGCTTCGATTTCCTCACGGTAGGTCGAGACACCGAGGAACCAGGTGACCGCTCCCTCACTGTCATAGTTCAGGCGAAATTCCTGGCTGAAATAGGATTGCTCTTGCTCCTGAAAATAGCTGAACAGGTGCGCGCCGGTACCATCGAAGTCTTCGACATAGGTGTAATTGTGACCACGCAGACCGGTGATGGAAGTCAGACTGTAGTGATCGCTGAGTTCAAATTCGAGATTAAGGCTGGCACCCCAGACTTCCCCTTCATCGCGCAGTTGGTCGCTGGGAATGTCGGAGCGAATCTGGTCTCTGTCACCAGTGATGGTATTGAGTCCAAGGCGCCCCAGTCCTGCGGAAATACCGCTTCCATCGTCGTAAGCCCGGTAATAGCTGGGCGCGACCAGACGATCTTCGTATTCCAGTACCAAGGTGCCGGAGAAACTGTCACCTTCATAGCTAAAGCTGGCGCGTCCGGCAAAAACATCTTCCCCACCGATATGACCACCGTCTTCCAGGTTCTTGATCCAGTCGTCTTGCTGGCGGTTATACACAGCAAAGCGCGAGGCCAGTTGATCTGTTAAAGGAACATTCAGGACACCCACAAATTCCTGATATCCGTCTTCGCCAAGGCCCAGTTCCACACTGCCGCCAAAGTCTTGCTCAGGCGCTTGGGTATGCATGCTGATTGCGCCGGCAGAGGCGTTGCGGCCAAACAGGGTACCCTGCGGCCCTTTGACCACTTCAACACGGTTCATATCATAGAGGCTGGTCACCGCACCACCGGTGCGACCGAGATAGATGCCATTCTGATAGGTACCCACTGAGGGCTCGGCGCCAATGCCAAAACCGTTAGTGCTGATACCACGGATGTTGATGGAATCCATAAAGCTGTCGTTGCTGTCACCGGACATGCCGGGGGTCATGACGGCGATTTGTTTGGCGTCCTGCATCTGCGCGTTCTTCATCATTTCGCCACTAAAGGCGGATACGCTGATGGGCACGTCCTGCAGGCTCTGTTCACGTTTCTGTGCAGTGACTATCACTTCTTCGATAGCCCAACCGTTTTCTTCAGCTATGACGGATGCACTGAGCGTCATGCCAATGGCCAGGGGCAGTGCCCGATGTCTGAAACAGCGGCTTTTGTTCATCTTTCTCTTCCTCTATAGGGTAGTGTTGATGTTCTCTTTGTTCTCATCTGTAAACAGATTGTGGTTATCTTGTAGTGGGTCTAGAGTTTGTCTCTCAGTGAGTAATAAAGCATGCCCGCCACCAGCCCGGGCCAGCGCAGCAGCGTGCCGCCAGGAAAGGTATGGGTGGGGTAATCGGCCATCACGTCAAAGCGCTCGGCGGTTCCGGCAACCGCTTCGGCCAATAGCTTGCCGGCCATTGTGGCGGTGGGAACGCCGTGTCCGGAATAACCCTGGGCATAAAACACATTGTCGCTGAGGCGACCAAAGTGCGGCATGCGATTGAGGGTGATGGCCAGTGTGCCGCCCCAGGCGTAGTCAATGCGTGTATTCTGCAGTTGGGGGTAAACCCGCAGCATATATTTGCGCACGAAAGACTTCATATCCCTGGGAAAACGACTGGTGTAATTCTCACCGCCACCAAATAACAACCGGTTATCACCGGACAGCTTCCAGTAATTGATGACGAACAGGGAATCGGCCACGGCCGTATCGTCCCGGATCAGTTCACGGCAAAGTTCATCACTGAGTGGCTCGGTGGCAAGCACAAAATTGTTTATGGGCATGATCTTGCCTGCCATGCGCGGCTCCAGTTTGCCCAGGTAGCCATTGCAGCCCAGAACCACAAATTTGGCCTTCACTCTGCCTCTGGCTGTGGTGACAATGGGGTTGCTGCCATCGCTGTAATTCACAACCCGGCTGTTTTCGAAGATACGAACGCCGGCGTCGGCACAGGCTCTGCCCAGACCCAGTGCAAAGTTGAGGGGATGCAGATGGCAGGAAAAGCTGTCCAGGGTGCCACAATGGTAGTTGTCCGAACCAACGAGCTGGCGGACTTCATCCTTATCGACAAAACGAATGGCGTCGTAATCGTAATTCTTCTGCAGAAACTCAGCCTCCTGCAGGTACTCGTCGCGCAGGCTGGCCTTGTGGGCTGTGTGCAAGATACCGGGTTTCAGGTCGCATTGAATCTGATGTTTCTCGATCAGATCTTTTACCGTTTGTACGGCTTCCAGACTCAGATCCCACATCATGCGCGCTTTTTCCCGGCCGACTTTGGCTTCCAGGGAGTGCTGATCCAGACGCTGGCCCGTACCAACGTGGCCTCCGTTACGGCCAGAAGCCCCCCAGCCTACTCGCTCGGCCTCCAGCAACACCACCTTGTAGCCTCTTTCGGCCAGGTGCAGGGCTGAAGACAAGCCCGTATAGCCTCCCCCGATGACGCAGACATCCGCATCGACTTCCCCCTCTAATGCAGGAAAGTCGCGCAGGGCATTGGCGCTGGCGGCATAGTAGGAGTCCACGTGCCGACTGAGTGGACTGGGGGCAATGGCTGTCATGCAGAACCTCTGGTTAATCTCTACTGGCTAAGGGTATTCCCGAGCGTGGGAATCAAAAGTTATCCGAATTAATATTCAGTAATATTTGAATAATACTTCGGTTTGTGGCTAAATCATAGACACCTCTTGAGCGATTGGCAACCATTGGTTTTGCGCTTAAAAGGCTGTTGCGAAGTCGCAGCCTGGATGGTTATAAATGATGGTTATAAATAAGAGCTATAAAACGCCGACTTTTGGCCAGGCGCCAAAAGTCAGGACTAAACTGATAGAGCGAATTGAGAGAGTAAAGGCTGAATGAATATGGTGGATACCGGAGCGACCCAACGTCGCCCCCTACCCTGGTTTCAGATATTCAAGTACACGGTGTATGGATTGTTGATGTTCAACACCTGGCAGTTTTTTCTGGAAGATTTTGGGGCAAGCCAACACTTGTTTAACGGCGGAATCACCTGGTCCACCCTGATTGAGGGTTACGCCGCCACCATTGATACGGCATCCTGGGTGTTACTTCTGTTGCTGTTCGAACTCGAGACCTCCATTCTGTCTGACGAGCGACTGCAGGGGCGGGTGAAGTGGTTTGTCGGGGCTGCCAAAGGGGTCTGCTATGGATTTATTCTCTATTCGCTCTATGGGTACATCAGCAAATTCATACTGATGCACAATTTTGAGCCTTCGACCATCACCGATCTCTGTTCCCACTTGCCTCAACAGCTGGCGTTTATGACCAGTCTTAACGAGTTCACATCGCTGACTGCCGCCAATTGCGCCAGCCTGCCCTCTTCCAGCCAGTTCTTCTCTCTACCTGAAACCCAGGCGGTAGCTGACAGTAACAGTCTGCAATTGGCTCAGAACCTCGCAACCGTTGACGTGGTAAACGCCAGTAATTGGGTATTGATTGTCATTATTCTGCAGATTGACGTCTTGCTGCAGCTTCGCGGGCAATTAACCGGTCACTTTATGAAAGTCACAGGTGTGATTAAAGCCATCCTCTATACCGTACTGATAGGGTGTGCTGTTTACTGGGGCTTTGATGGCAGTTTTCTGGACTTTTGGGACGCGTTTTTGTGGATCGTCGCCTTTGCCTTTATTGAACTCAATATCTTTGAGTGGCATGCAGAAACCGAAGAAGAGGCGATTAAAGAGGCCGGTTGAGCCTCTTTTTATCGAGCTCATCGACTCGCCGGCTAAAGGTGATGTCGCGCTCGGTTGCAAATACCGCGCGCTGGATCGTCATGTGCAGCTGTTTGATACCCACGGCAAACTGGCCCGATGGAGAGCCATCGACCCGCACGGCCAAACGATAGGATTTGCCCGGTTGAAGTTGTTTTGGCGCTGGCGACACACTTAACACCGGGTATTGGTTACCGCGGCTATCGGTGACTTCAATCAGATTATGGTGGGAGAGCTTTGCCGGCACCTCCTTGCCATAGCGGGACACATTCACATCCAGATAAAACACGGTCTGGGAGCTGTGGCGGGTGTTCTTGCCGACCTTTTGTTTGCTGTACTCCGTGACCACCTGATGCAACTGTACATCCAGGCTCTGAGTGCGTACCTGTTGCTTGGCCACCATCGGAGTGTTGCCAATAAACTCCCATTGGCCGTCATCCTTGAGCTTCACGCGGGTGCCATCTTCGCTGGTTGCAAAGCGATCATTGGACAGGTATTCCCAGTTACCGTCGGATTTGAGTAGCACTTTACGGCCATCGTCCGCTGTTGCCCGAATGTCCCCGGCTGAAGTCAGACAAGGCAGAGAACTAATTAACACGGCGGATAACAGGTGAGGCAAGCGACTGGCGGTCACGAGGGCGATCCTTCTTTTGGTGAACAGGTATTGAGTAGGGGTATTGCTGCATGGACACCTTAAAGGCTGTCGAGCAGACTGTCGAGAGTGGCGCGCCCCTTGGCCAGGTTTTTCTCGGGGCAATTGTCGCCAAAGCCTTCGCGCTCTATATCCTCCTCGGGCAGCTCTTCCAGAAAACGGCTGGGAGTCGTTTCCCAGATTTCGCCGTACTGTTTGCGCTTGGCAGCGAGGGTCATGTGCAGCACCTTCTTGGCGCGGGTAATCCCGACATAGGCCAGGCGACGTTCCTCTTCCACATTGTTGTCTTCGATACTGGAGCGGTGGGGCAGCAGGTCTTCTTCCATGCCGACGAGAAACACGTAGGGGAACTCAAGGCCTTTGGAGGCGTGCAGGGTCATCATCTGCACCTGATCAAACTCCTCTTCTTCCTCTGACTGACGCTCAAGCATGTCACGCAGCATCAGTTTATTGATGGCGCTTTCGAGACTGCCGCTGCCGTCTTCCGCGTCGTCCCGCTCAATGATGTTGCGGATGGAATCGATCAGGTACCACACATTTTCCATACGCTTTTCCGCCACTTTGGGACTGGAGGCGTTCTGATGCAGCCAGGATTCATAGTCGATATCTTCCACCAGCTCGCGAATCGCAGCCACGGGGTTTGAACTGCGGCTATTGTCCGACACCTGCAGCAACCAGTGACTGAACCGCAGGATTCTGTCCAGACTCTGTTTGGATATGTGGCCCTGTACACCGAGTTCCTGGCAGGCACTGAACAGGCTGATTTCCCGTTCGTTGGCATATCGACCCAAGGCTTCCAGTGTGCTGGTGCCGATCTGGCGGCGTGGTGTATTGATGATGCGCAGGAAGGCATTGTCGTCGTCAGGATTCACCACCAGCCGCAGGTAGGCCATGATGTCCTTGATCTCAGTTTTGGAGAAAAATGAGCTGCCGCCACTGATGTTGTAGGGAATCTGGTGTTGTTGCAGCTTCAGTTCCAACAATCTGGCCTGATGGTTGCCTCGGTAGAGAATGGCAAAATCCCCAAACCGCGCGCTGCGTGTCTGTCGCTGGGTAAAAATCTCAGTGGCCACCCGCTCGGCTTCCGAGTCCTCGTTGGCACAGCGGATAAGCCGCAAACTCTCTCCCATACCCATGTCACTCCAAAGGGCTTTCTCAAATTCGTGAGGGTTATGGGCGATGAGGTGATTGGCACATTTCAGGATTCGGCTGGTGGAGCGGTAGTTTTGTTCCAGTTTGATCAATCTGAGGTTGGGGAAATCCTGGCGCAACAATGCCAGGTTCTCAGGCCTGGCACCGCGCCAGGCATAGATAGACTGATCGTCGTCTCCCACCACGGTGAGGGCGCCTCGATCACCAATCAAGAGTTTGACCAGCAGGTATTGGCTTGAGTTGGTGTCTTGGTACTCGTCGACCAAAAGATATCGAATCTTGCTCTGCCAGCGTTGCAGGACCTCGGGGTGGTCCATAAACAACTGGGCCGGGATCAGGATCAGGTCATCAAAATCGACGGAATTGTAGGCCAGCAGAGCGGAGTTGTACTGCTTATAGATAAGCGCAATTCGTTCTTCTCCCGCGCTTTGGGCTCGGCTGAGGGCATGATCCGGTGCAATCAGATCATTCTTCCAGTTAGAGATCTGGTGCTGCACAAGATCCAGGTGGTCGGAATCCAGATCACCATCCTTGAGCATCAACTCTTTTAGCAGAGATCTGGCATCTTCCTGGTCAAAGATGGAAAAGCCGGGTTTGAAACCGAGGGTTTTCAGTTCGCGCCGAATGATATTGAGTCCGAGGTTGTGAAAGGTGGAGACGGTCAGGCCCTTGCTGGCGCTGCCTCTGACCAGGCCGGAGACCCGTTCTTTCATTTCCCGAGCGGCCTTATTGGTAAAAGTCAGCGCCGCAATGTGGCGGGCTTGCAGACCACATTCCTCAATCAAATAGGCAATTTTACGGGTGATGACGCTGGTTTTGCCGCTGCCGGCACCCGCGAGCACCAGACTGGGGCCGTCAATGTAGTGCACAGCTTCGCGCTGGCGCGGATTCAGTTTGGCCATATCACCCTGGAAATACTAGAGAGAAGAGCAGTGAAAAATCGAAGGCGGGATTGTAACAAGGCACCGTGATCATCAAAACTCCTAAACATGACCGGCAGGGTTATCAGTGCTCTTTATATAGCTAAATCGAACAAAGGGTGGGCTAAAGGAACTTGTTGTCATATGGCCGTTTGGCCGGTTCAAACTGCTTCGGAGGTGGTGTAGAGTGGCTGGCACCTGGAATATTACAACCAAATAACAACTACTTACGGGCAAACGCACTGGCGCCAGCTGGATCGGCACCTTTCACAGGACATGGATACATTCATCAAGATACTGCTTATTAATCGGCAGGAGTCCGAATACCAGTCGATCCGAAATCTGCTGGCTCAGGTACACCATACCGATTACCTCTTGACCTGGGTCGACCGGCTGGATCGGGCACTGGAAGAGACCCTGTCCGAGCACTTTGACGTTATTCTGCTCGATTATCACTGGCCCAGCGGCGATGCTGCGGATGTGCTCACTGGTGCCAGGGCTCAAGGGTGCAAAGTCCCCATCATCGTGATGACCAATGAAATGGAAGCCGATGTGGATCGCTCGGCGATTCGGGCAGGGGCCTCCGACTACCTCATTAAAGGCCGTATCGATTGCCAGTTGTTGGAGCGAACCTTGCGTTATGCCATTGAACGCAAAGCGGCCGAACACAAACTGGCTCGCTTGGCCCACTATGACCCTCTGACCGGCATTCCCAATCGCATTCTGTTTCGCGACCGGCTGGAACATGCCATTTTGCTGGCTGAGCGTGATCAGGCGCCTTTTACCTTAATGTACCTGGATCTGGATGGCTTCAAGCAGGTAAATGACAATTTTGGCCATGATGCTGGCGACGAACTGATCCGGACATGCGCGCAACGGCTGTGTGACTGCATGCGCAAGAGTGATTCCGTGGCTCGCATTGGCGGCGACGAATTCACCCTGTTGCTGGAGCATACCGAATCAACAGGAGATATCGCCCATATTGCAGAGAAAGTGATCGATGTGCTTGCATGCCCTTTCCAGATTGGCAGCCACCAGGTCATGATCGGTTGCAGCATTGGTATTGCTGTCTACCCGGAGGCAGGCAGTGACATCAACACGCTGCAAAAGCATGCCGATATGGCAATGTATGAAGCCAAGCAGTTTCGTGGCAGCCACTACCACTTTTTTACCGAGGAGCTAAATCGCGAGGCACGTCGGCAATTGCAGCTGGAGTCGGATTTGCAACGGGCCCTGCGCCGACAGGAATTTGTCCTTTATTATCAACCTCGCGTTGACCTTCGATCAGGTGAGGTCGTGGCGCTGGAGGCGTTGCTGCGTTGGTCCCATCCGGAGCGGGGGCTGGTGCACCCACAGGAGTTCATGCCCGTTGCGGAAGAAACAGGACTTATTGTGCCATTGGGTTATTGGGTGCTGCGCCAGGCGATCGAAGACCTCAAGCGCATTCAGGCAGAGGGCCTGGGGCAGCTCAAAATGGCCATTAATCTCTCTTTGCGCCAGTTCAGCGACGATCTTCTGGTCGAACGAATTGGCAATATCGTCCGTGATACCGGCGCCAACCCGGTGCAGCTGGAATTTGAGATCACCGAGACCGCCCTGCGCCACAGTCCGGAGCAAGTAGAGCAATGCATGAAATCTCTGGCGACAATCGGCTGCCGCTTCACCTTGGATGACTTTGGCAGTGGCTACTCGTCTCTGCGTAACCTACAGCGCCTGCCCCTGAGTGCCCTGAAGATAGAACGCCAGCTGGTGGAAAACCTCTGTCGCAGTAGCGAGCAGGCCCTCCTGGTGTCATCTATGGTGGCACTCGGCCGCAGTCTGGGTAAACAGGTGATTGCAGAGGGTGTGGAGAATCAGCGCCAGCTGGAGCTTCTGCGCCAATTTGGTTGCCATCAGTTCCAGGGTTTTCATGGTTATCGACCCAGCAGTTACCACGTACTCTGTGAGATTCTCAGCGCCCGTTTGGTCAGCAATTGCCAATAAATTCGGCGCGAGGCCACAACCATGATGGATGGGCACCAATCAGGCAGACGTATCCATCTGACGATCCAGATTGCGGTAGTTCAAGGCCTCAATTAAATGACGCTCTGCCAGTTGTTCGTCGTCATTCAAGTCGGCGATGGTGCGAGCCACTTTAATGACACGATGCAATCCCCTGGCGGAAAACCCCAAAGTCAGCATGGCGTGCTCCAGAATTTGCTGCTGGCGTTCGTTCAGTGGGCACAGCTGCTGCAGCTGCCTTGGGCTTAGTTGAGCGTTACAGCAACCCTGCCGTTGGAACTGTTTTAATCTGGCCTCGGTCACTCGTATCCTGACCTGCGAAGACGACTCCCCTTGGGCGGGGCTGTAGAGTTCACCCTTTTCCAATGGCAACACCGGAACATGCAGATCGATGCGGTCCAATAATGGCCCCGAGATACGATTGCGATAACGCTGGATATCGTTGGCACTGCACTGGCAGCGCTGTTTTCGGGTGGGGTCATTATGATACCCGCAGGGGCAGGGATTCATGGCTGCTACGAGCTGGAAGCGGGCCGGGAAGTCCACTTGGGCGCTGGCCCTGGAAATGCGTATGGCACCACACTCCAAGGGTTCTCTCAGGACCTCGAGTACCCGTCGCTGAAACTCTGGAAGCTCATCCAGAAATAGCACTCCCTGATGGGCCAAAGAGATCTCTCCGGGTTTGGGGTCTGACCCTCCGCCCACCAGAGACACGGCTGATGCCGTATGGTGAGGTGCCGCAAAAGGACGAGCCGGGTAATCTGCCAGAGGTGTGGAACGAGTTAACGACTGAATACAGGCGACCTCAATGGCCTCCGATTTTTCCAGTTCTGGCAACAGCCCCGGCAGCCGTGAGGCCAGCATGGATTTACCGGTACCGGGGGGACCAAACAGCAGTAGGTGGTGATTTCCCGCGGCAGCGACCTCCAATGCTCTCTTGGCCTGAGCCTGACCTTTAACGTCACGCAGATCCGCTGCCGACCGCCCCAATTCTGATGTACTTGAGCCCTCACCGGCAAGAACAGGTTCGATGGGCTTCTCGCCACTCAGGTGCGCCGCTACCTGAAGCAGGCTCAAACCGCCCAACACCCGTGTACTTTCGCTCAAACAAGCTTCTTTGGCATTGGTCTCGGGGCAAATCAGAGCCCGCCCCAGTTGCCCTACCGCCAGCGCTGCGGGCAGGCAACCGGGCACCGGCCTCAGATCGCCATTGAGTGCCAGTTCCCCCAAGAACTCCACGGAGTCGCAGGTGTCCGCAGGTAATTGCCCGGACGCGATAAGAATGCCAAGAGCAATGGGCAGATCAAACTGCCCACCGCCTTTCGGCAGATCCGCCGGGGCAAGATTGATCGTGATACGCCGGCTGGGGAAGTCGAACTGGCTATTAATGATGGCGCTGCGGACTCGATCTTTCGACTCTTTTACCGCGGTTTCAGCCATGCCCACGATGTTAAGTGCGGGCAAGCCGTTGGAAAGATGTACCTCAACCGTGACCGGAGGAGCCTGCACACCCAGTCGGGCACGGCTGTGGAGAGTGGCCAGTGACATAACAGCATCCTGCTTGGATTTCCTTTGACTACAACAATGTCACAGCATAAGAAAGGCGGTGCCGGATTGCCCAGCGTTCAATCCCCGGGAAACGGGTTAAACCGGCCGTTTTCTGGTCATTTCAAACAATAGTCTGAGTCTTCAGCTTTGCTGCTCCAGTTCCGCCAGTTGGCGCTCCAATTGTTCCAGCTTTTCCCGTGTGCGCTGCAGCACCGCCTGTTGCGCATCGAATTCCGCCCGGGAAACCAGATTCATGCGTCTCAGGGTGGATTCCAGCAGGCTGCGCAGCTCTTTTTCAGGCAAATCTGCCGTCGAGGTTGGCAGCAGGATTTTGAGGTCGTTAAACAGACTCTTGGCGAGTTGGTCAATCATGAAAATTTCCGTCAGGAAGCCACTTCTTTAAAGCTGACAATCTTACCGCATCCGTTCTAATAACGCCCTTTAATCAGATGCACCACTTTTGTGCGCATCATGGTGCAGGCGACTAGAATCTGCACCAGGGGCGGGCTTCTTCGCCTGCTTCTTCATTGAGGAATGCGCCGTCATAGTGCGGTACGTCTATAACTCAATGATTTATATGGGAATTTTAAAGTTGGCAAGTTATGTGCTAATACAGGGCAAGTCGTTTTAACGCATAACAAGCTGAAAATAGCGGTGCCGACTTGACCATGAATTCCAGAACAACTTTGTGAAACGAGAGGAAGATAAAATGAAAAAGATGACCCAACTAGCGGCTGCAATTGCACTGGCTACCGGCGCTATGAGCGCTGCTCCTGTAATGGCGGAAGGCAGCTGGTCTGCCAATGTCGGCTACGCTTCCGAATACTACTACCGTGGTTTCTTCCAGAAGAACAGCTCCGCCTCTGCTGGTATCGATTACGAAAATGGCGGTTTCTACGTAGGTGCCTGGACTGCTGATGTAGGTGATGGCCTGGAAGTAGACGGGTACTTTGGTTATGGCATCGAAACCGAGTCCGGTTTCAGTGCTTCACTGGGTTTCACCGGCTACTACTACACCGGTGACTTCGACGAAACCTACGAGGAAGTTAACTTTGGTCTGGGCTATGGCATTGCCAGCCTGGAATACAGCGTCGGTACCTACGATGATCCGGCCGAAGAGCAGGACTACAGCTTTGCTGCCCTGACTCTGGAGCACAACGGCTTCTACGCCAAGTACGGTACTTTCGGCAAGGACTTCGAAGGTGACTATTTCGAAGCTGGGTACGGCACCGAAATTGGTGGCTTTGACGCAGGTATCTCCTTCATCTTCCCAGACGAAGATATTGCCGGCGATGAAGACGAAGCCATCGTTTTCTCAATCGGCAAGTCTTTCGACCTGTAAAACTTCTCACTAATTGGAAACGGCCGGGCTTCATGCCCGGCTCTTCTGAATCAAGGCGACGCGAGGTCCGCGTCATTAAAGGAGCCTAACAATGAAACTGGTAACAGCAATCATCAAGCCTTTTATGCTGGACGCGGTTCGTGAAGCGCTTTCAGAAATCGGTGTACAGGGTATCACTGTCACTGAAGTCAAAGGTTTCGGACGTCAGAAAGGCCACACCGAACTCTACCGAGGAGCAGAGTACGTTGTGGACTTTTTGCCAAAAACCAAATTGGAAGTTGCCGTCAGCGACGACCAGGTTGATACCGTCGTGGAAGCGGTGAGCAAAGCTGCACACAGCGGCAAAATCGGTGATGGCAAAATCTTTGTCTCATCTCTGGAACAGGTTGTTCGTATTCGTACCGGCGAGACCGGCGAAGACGCACTGTAAATTCTAAATATTACTTTCCCGGAGAAACGCAATGGAAAACTCTATTTTCGAATTGCAGTACGCCCTGGACACCTTTTATTTCTTGGTGTGCGGCGCACTGGTTATGTGGATGGCAGCTGGTTTTGCCATGCTCGAAGCGGGTTTGGTCCGCTCTAAAAACACCACTGAAATTCTTACCAAAAACGTCGCCCTGTTTGCGGTGTCCTGCACCATGTACCTGGTTTGTGGTTATCACCTCATGTACGGTGGCGACTGGTTCCTGTCCGGCATTGTCGCCGACGGTGTAGCCGGTGCTGAAGAGCCTGCGACCTACGCACCTTCCGCCGACTTCTTCTTCCAGGTTGTGTTTGTTGCAACCGCCATGTCCATCGTTTCCGGTGCTGTTGCCGAACGTATGAAGCTGTGGGCTTTCCTGGCATTCGCCGTGGTAATGACCGGCGTGATCTATCCAATGGAAGGCGCCTGGACTTGGGGCGGCGAAGCCGTATTTGGCATGTACACCCTGGGCGACCTGGGTTTCTCTGACTTTGCCGGTTCCGGTATTGTTCACATGGCAGGTGCCGCTGCTGCTCTGGCTGGTGTTCTGTTGCTGGGCGCTCGTAAGGGCAAGTATGGCAAGAACGGTGAAGTCAATGCGATCCCCGGTGCCAACCTGCCTCTGGCAACTCTGGGTACCTTCATCCTGTGGATGGGCTGGTTCGGTTTCAACGGTGGTTCCGTACTGGCGACCGCTTCTGTTGAGTCCGCCAACTCCGTTGCCGTGGTATTCATGAACACCAACGCCGCTGCTGCCGGTGGTCTGATTGCTGCTCTGATTGTTGCTCGCATCCTGTTCGGCAAGGCTGATTTGACCATGGCGCTGAACGGCGCGTTGGCCGGTCTGGTTGCCATCACCGCTGAGCCTTCCACGCCTTCTGCTCTGCAGGCAACTCTGTTTGGTGCCCTGGGTGGTGTGCTGGTTGTATTCAGCATCCTCACTCTGGACAAGCTGAAGATCGATGATCCTGTTGGTGCCATCTCTGTTCACGGTGTGGTTGGTCTGCTGGGTCTGATCCTGGTGCCCTTCACCAATGACGGTGCCAGCCTGTCTGGTCAGCTGATCGGAGCTGCAACTATCTTTATCTGGGTATTTGCTACCAGCATGATCGTTTGGGCTATCCTCAAGGCAGTTATGGGTATCCGTATCTCTGAAGAAGAGGAGTTCAACGGTGCCGACCTGGCTGAGTGTGGTATGGAAGCTTATCCGGAATTTACCACCAAGTAAGGTTCGCTCTGTGTGACACCCTGCCGGACAGATTGTTGTTCGGCACACGAAAACCGGTTGCTGATGCAACCGGTTTTTTTATGTACAGGATGTACGGTATTCCGCGAGAGCCATGGAAGGCGGTAGCGGTTATGTACAGGATGTACGGTATTCCGCGAGAGCCATGGAAGGCGGTAGCGGTTATGTACAGGATGTACGGCTTCTTGAGCGGTTTGAGCCAGGTCAACAGCAATGGCATCAGGGTCGCTTTTAGGGCAACAGCCATGGTAATGTACGCACCACGACAGTGCTGTTCACCCAGGCAGCCCAAGGCCGAAAAACGCACCTGCCGACAACAAATAAGAAGGAATTCATTAATGAAACTAGTGACTGCTGTTATCAAGCCTTTCAAACTGGACGACGTGCGTGCGGCACTTTCCGAAGTGGGCGTACAAGGTATGACCGTCACCGAGGTTAAAGGTTTTGGTCGTCAGAAAGGCCACACCGAGCTCTATCGCGGTGCCGAATATGTGGTGGATTTCCTGCCTAAAGTGAAGCTGGAACTCGCTATTGATGACTCCATGGTGGAGCAGAGTGTCGAAGCCATCACCAAGGCTGCTCAGACCGGCAAAATCGGCGACGGCAAAATCTTTATCACCAATCTTGAAGAAATTATCCGTATCCGTACCGGTGAGACCGGCAGCGACGCGGTCTGATTCTGCATCGATCCCGCATTGAGGCGTTGCTGTCTCTCAGTCCGCCTCCCTGCGCTCTCTGACTATCATCATTTCAGCGCTATTTACCTTCAGCTGAACAGGCTTCCAGCCTGATCGACTGTTGGTTGGGGGCAGTGCTGAGGAATTGTTCCAGATCCCCTTGCCAACCTAACAGGCCAGCCAGCTCATCCGGGATTGAGTCATCATTCGCCAGATAGCAGCCAAGAATAAACCAGTGGCCAGCTTGCCGATGGCAAAAAAAACTTTCGTCTATCACACAGATGCCCCGTTGACGCTTGATCTCCCTTGCAAACAGTCCATCTGCCATTCTGATCACCTTGCCGGCGGTGTCATAAATGGGTGTGGTGCCAGAACCACAACTGGGTGAGCGAGCTTTAAGTATTCCGCAGACAATATCACTTCCCTTTTGGCACCAGTCGTCGGCGACCTGTTGGAGAGCGGGATCAACCCGCAGTGAACTGTCTTCGACCCCGAGAAGCCTTTGATCGTGGCCGCTTTCGACCCATTGCACCGGCGGCCTGGGAACACCCAGACCGGCAGCAACCTCTGGGCACAGGCGCTGCACCCGCAGATGCGACTCCAGCAACGGCATGAGGTCGGGTAAAGCTTTGTCTGTGCCGTCATAACGTACGCGATCCCCTGCGAGGCAGGCGCTCACCAGAATGCCAGGTCGGGGCCGCTGCGCCAGGGCAGCGGGCAAATGGAATTTGGCACCCATGTACAATCTCCAAGGCTGGCCTGAGCAAGCAGGCAAGTAATAACTACTCTGACAGAATACCTTCTAAATCTAGATCAAAATAGCCTAAAAAATTCACCGATTATCGGTGGAAAATGACACGAAAATTGAACTATAAATAACGGCGATTGCGGTCTCGGCTGTAGTCAAAACCTGCAAAAGAGACTTGTCCTAACAGCGATTTTACGGCCTTAGGGCCGCCAGAGAGATGTGGAAGGTTCGTCACAATGAGTCAGGATATTTTCGAAGGAAAAAACGAGCGTCCTGAGGAACACACGGTGGGTGCTCGCAAGAAAGAAAGAGACCAGCTGCAGGCCGAAATCGAAGCGTTTTTGGCCAAAGGCGGCAAAATCGAGAAGGTTGATCCGCACGTTACCGCGGATCCTCCTCAGAAGCCCGGTAATAACTACACCAGCCGCCCGATTTAATCAGGGGAGATCATCGTCCTCTGTGGACGATTGCCGTTGTGCCCTTGGGTGGGCTGAGTCGTAAACCTTGGCCAGATGTTGGAAGTCCAAATGGGTATAGATCTGCGTGGTGGCCAGGTCGCTGTGCCCCAACAGCTCCTGCACGGTGCGCAGGTCGCCGCTGGATTCCAGCAGATGGCTGGCAAAGGAGTGGCGGAGCATATGAGGGTGGACCGGCTGCTCAAGCCCCTGTTTGATACTTAGGCGTTCAAACCGGGATTGTATACTACGGTTGGTCAGACGCTTACCAGAGCGGGAGGTGAAAACGGCCTCCACCTCTCCGCAGTCTGCCCGTTGCATCTGCTGCCAGTTGCGCAGGGCCTCAAGCGCGTACTGGCCTATTGGCAGATCCCTTGTCTTGCGCCCTTTCCCCATCACCCTCACTTGGCCCTGGTTCAGGTCCAGGTCCCGCCAATCGAGCTGACTCAACTCACTCAGGCGCAGGCCGGAAGAGTAGAACAGCTCTACACAGGCTCGATCTCTCAAGGATAGAAAATCATCGCCCAAAACTTCTACAAATCGGGTTGCCTGATCGGCATCCAGTGCTTTGGGTAAAGTCTTTGCGGCCTTTGGAGCCTGGATACCTGTGCAGGGATTCACCTCGACCCAGTGCCGTTTGAGGCAAAACTGGAACAGGCTGCGCACTGCAGAAAGCCAGCGTTGCAGGCTGCGAGGGCTTAATCCCTTGCGGTGTAACGCGCCCAAACAGCTGCGAATATGGTGATGGCGGCAATCGGACAACAGCAGCCCTTGATCATCAGCAAACTTCAACAGCCGCCTGAGATCACGCTCGTAGTTTTCCAGGGTATATATAGAGGCTTGACGCTCAACCCGGAGAAATTCAAGAAAGCACCCAGCAGCATGGTCTACCGTAGTAACGTCGGTGTCCATTGCCGGTTCCTCCCGTTCAGCCGTTGATCGAAAGTAGCTTAGGACTCGAGATGTGGCGGCAGAATGCGGTTCAGCACTTCGCCGATGTAGCTCAGAAACAGCGTACCCATGCTTGAGGCGTAATAGTGAGGGTCGCGATTGGCAATGGCCAGTAAACCAAAGCTGTTGCCATGAATCAGAGGAACCAGCGCCATTGAACCCACAGCGCTGCTGTGATCGGGGAACAGGTAGGCGACTTCGGCGGCGTTAAATGAACCACAAAGCGGTTTGTTGCTCTTGAGAATCTGGGCAATGTGTTCGCGGGCCTTGCTCAGTGGTTCAACTCTGGCGGCAGAGTTGGGCAAGCGAGCGGGATCGCCGTATATCAGCAGTGTGGTGTAGTGAATCTTAAAATCATTGCCGAAGCTGTACATGAGTGCATCGACGGTGTCTTCCAGTGTTTTTCCCTGTAGCAGTGCCAACACCAGGCGTTTGGTTTTATCAAACAGCCGGTCGTTGTCACGGGCGTTGTCCAGCAGCTTGCTGAGCCGGTGGCGCATGTCCATGTTGCGCTCCCTTAATATCGACACCTGCCGTTCCACCAGGGAGATGGCCTGACCGCTCTCATGGGGAAGGCGCAAATCCGCCAGCAGGCCGGGCTGTTTCACAAAAAAGTCCGGATGTTGGCGCAGGTACTCCACCACCTGTTCTTCAGTGATGGCGCTTTCGGTATCAATAAGGGTTTGATCGCTCATGTGTTATATCTTGATCTGTCCGTGGAAGACGGAGGTGGCCGGTCCCG
This sequence comes from Pseudomaricurvus alkylphenolicus, assembly GCF_011683955.1. GTDB lineage: Bacteria > Pseudomonadota > Gammaproteobacteria > Pseudomonadales > Cellvibrionaceae > Pseudomaricurvus > Pseudomaricurvus alkylphenolicus. Next base: position 478,935 of record NZ_JAAQPI010000002.1, on the reverse strand, counting down.
CCATCATGACAGAGTGCCCTTCACCCTGCCAGTCAATGGTCAGACTCCCCCCCGGCAAATTGACCTTTACCCTGGAGTCTAACAGGTCGCGCAAGCGCCCCGCTACCACAGCAGCACAGGCACCGGTGCCGCAGGCCAGAGTTTCTCCCGCCCCGCGTTCATAGACCCGCAGATTGATCTCGTTGCGTGACACCACCTCCATAAAGCCGGCGTTGACGCGCTGGGGGAATTGACGGTGGGATTCCACCGCCGGCCCCCAGGTTTCCACCGGGGCGGTTTTGATGTTTTCCACCAGGGTGACCGCGTGAGGGTTACCCATGGAGACCGCGCCAATGTCCAGCACGGTATCCTCCAACTCCAGTGAGTATATGGCGTTACGTCTGTCTGCATTGAACGGAAGGTCCGACGGCTCCAGTCGCGGCGCGCCCATATCCACCAGGACTTCGCCGTTCTCCTGAACTTTCAGGGTCATGAGTCCGTTGGCGGTTTCCACCACAATGCTGCGACGACCGGTCAGACGACGGTCGGTGACAAAGCGGGCAAAACAGCGCGCGCCGTTGCCGCAATTCTCCACTTCAGAACCGTCGGCGTTGTATATTCGGTAGCGAAAATCCACATCCGGGCTCTGTGGTACTTCGACGATCAGCACCTGGTCACAGCCGATGCCAAAGCGGCGGTCTGCCAGTTTACGTACCTTGTCGGCATTCAACTTGACCCGCTGGCTAATCGCATCGATAACGACGAAGTCGTTACCGAGACCGTGCATTTTGGTAAATCGCAATCTCACGAATGGATCCTTATTGACCTACTTGGATTCCGGCAACAACTGTTCACCTCGTGTGAGGTCCGCCAGGCTTTCACGGGCTCTGATCAGATGAGCTTGATCGCCACTGACCATCACTTCTGCCGCCCTGGGTCGACTGTTGTAGTTCGAGCTCATGGTGAAACCGTAGGCGCCACTCGACATCAGTGCCAGCAAATCACCCACTTGCAGGTCCAATTGCCGCTCTTTGGCGAGAAAATCGCCGGTTTCACACACCGGGCCAACCAGATCCCAGGTCAGGGTGTCTTCTCCCGAACGGGCTTCCACGGGTTTTACTTCCTGCCAGGCCTGGTAGAGGGACGGGCGGATGTTGTCATTCATTGCCGCGTCAATAATGGCGAAATTGCGGTGTTCGGTGGGTTTGAGGTATTCCACCTTCGTCACCAGAACGCCGGCGTTGGCGGCAATGGAGCGGCCGGGTTCGAAGATCAGGGCCAGCTCGCGTTGCCCCAGGCGTTGTTTAATAGCTGCCATATAGTCGGCAACGGCCGGAGGTTGTTCGTCGCCGTAGGTTACGCCGAGGCCGCCGCCAAGGTCCAGGTGCTCAATCACTATGCCCTGTTCCGCCAGCTGGTCTACCAATGCCAGGACTCTGTCGAGTGCATCCACAAACGGAGTCAGTTCGGTCAGCTGTGAACCGATATGGCAGTCGACACCCACTACTTTTAGCGATGGCAGCTCGGCAGCGCGGGCGTACACCCGGGGCGCCTGAGTAATATCGATGCCGAATTTGTTCTCTTTCAGGCCGGTGGAAATATAGGGATGGGTATTGGCATCAACATCCGGGTTCACCCGCAGTGATACCTGGGCCTGCTTGCCAATGTCTGCGGCGACCTGTGCCAGGACCTCGAGCTCGGCCTCGGATTCGACATTAAAACAGTGGACGCCAACCTCAAGTGCCCGACGCATCTCCGCCGGCGTCTTGCCCACACCGGAGAATACCACCTTGGCCGGATCGCCGCCGGCTAACAGTACTCGCTCCAGCTCTCCTTCAGACACAATATCGAAGCCGGCACCCTGGCGGGCCAGCAAATTGAGGATGGCAATGTTGGAGTTCGCCTTGACGGCATAACATACCAGGCCCGGATGATCGCCCAAGGCGTTGGCGTAGTCTTGGTAGCGGCGGCTGAATGCCTCTTCGCTGTAGACGTAAAGCGGTGTGCCGAAACGGGCGGCCAGTTCATTCAGCGGCAGGGATTCGGCGTGCAGCCGGCCATTGCGCTGTTCAAAATATTCATTGGGGGTGTTCATGTCGGGTCAATTCGTGTGTTGCTTAAACATCGGCAGGGGCCAGTAGGGTCCCTGAGTTATTACGCCGAGAGTGCCTTTACGGCATCAGCTGGGACTGTTGTTCGGGCTGAGGCAGGCGCAAAGGCCCCTTTTGTCCACAACCGGCCATGCCCACGGCAAACAGTGCAATCAAGGATAATATAGCCAGGTGTTTCATGGGGTCTCCAGCGGTCCTGATGGCGGGCGGGCGCCCGGGAATGGGTCAAGCCGGGTAGTATACCGGTGTAAGGCTGCCGGGCGCCAGCATCCTCACAGATCTTGCAGGGCGCGGTTCAAGCGTTGTTCGAGTTGTTGCTTCAGGCGCAGGTAGTCCACGGTCTGTAGAGGTTCTGCGGATGACAAGCGGCAGCCGCTGAGATCGAGATCTGTAATGTAGCAGGGGTAACGCTCGCCATGCCGGCGTCGCTCCAGGATACTCTCGGCCAGGCGTTGATAGATGTCGGCACCATGGTCGTTGCTGTGGAACTCCTGGTCGTCGCAATAAATCGAGTAGACCATGTCCTCCCCGGCTTCGTTACTGGCGATTACCTGAATATCGAAAAAGCCCAGGTTATTCAGATCTGTATTGGCGTGGCGCCTTTCAGCAAAGAAGTGGCCTTCCAGTTGCCGCAATTCATAAAACTCTATGGGATACACCCCAAAGCAATCTCCGCTGCTCAATGACAGGCACAGACGCTCGGCAGAGGCTCTGAGAAAACGGTGCAGAGGTCTCAATAAAGTCTGTTCATCGTGAAAACCAATGTGCGCCGCAAACAAGGAGTGGCGTTCATCCAACACATAGAGGTCTACCCCATCGCCCTGGCGGTGATACCCCACCTGAATGGCCTCAGTTGCAGGTAAAGCACACATGGCTCTAAGCGGATGAGGGGGATCGGTCAGGGATAGCTGGTCCAGCTGTATCGGACTGAGTTGTTGTTGCGGTTGGCTGAGGAGCTCCAGCAATTGCGGCAGGCTTTCGGCACCTTGACAGCTCAGATGCGAATCACGCATCTGCCAACAGTGAAAGTGACCGCTGTGCTGCAGCACGAAGCGGGTTTGGGAAGGATGAATTCCACTGTGATAGCAGCTGGCCAGCTGCGCGAACAATTGTTCAAGTCTCTGCTTAAGCAGCGCCGAATGACTGCCGGAGTGACAAAATACCTGCATCGCAGGCAGTTTGGTGGCAGTACCGGGAGGCAGTTGTTGTAAGTACTCGCTTACACAATCTGCCAGGGCATCTCTATCATCTTGAAAGCTATGTACCAGTACTTCGTTCCAGGAGTTTCGTACCAGAAGATGCAAGTCACCCAGCAGGTGCCCCGGCGGTTTTCCGGCATTGAACGGGTCCAGTTCCAACTTCGGACTGCTACTTTGCAGCTCGGTGGGTTGAGACAGATTGACCAGCAGCAGTATGGATTCAGGCTGGGGTTTGCGTTCAAATGCGCTCTGTTGTGCGCTGGGCATGGGTAAGGGTAGCCACTGGTTTAAGGCCTGCCAGAGCCCTCTCAGCAGATAGGCCTGGCCCCGCAGTGGTTGGATTAACAGCTCCGAGGTATCCCCCAGCAGACCATTACAGTAGGCCCAGGCGATCAGGTCCGCGGCTGAACGTGTCGTTTTCAGGGGCACATGGGCTGGCAGGCTATTGTGGTTGCTCTGCGCCTGCAATTGCCAGCGAGATTCTCCGGTTTTGCCTTTGGGTAGCTGGCTGGCCATCAATCCGGTTTCAACCAGGTTCTCTGTAATGCCTGGATTAATCCAGTCCACTTTGTCCGCTTTGCGTTCAAATGCTGCATAGAGTTTGCGCCCGAGAATGGCGACCTCGCGGGCCAGCGGTGGAGAATCCGGGCAATGACCTCGAACAAATTCGGACAAAATCCGATAACCGTTGAGCAACTCTGACACCAGTTGCTGTCGCTCGATGAGGACTTGTGGTGAACGCCACTGGCGGCGCCGGTCCAGGTGTTGTAATTGCGCTTTGTTCCAATCCCAATCACTCACGATCTGCCCAAGCAAATGGCGTTGCCACGAGGCCGGAGAGGTGGCGGGAGGCCGTGACAGGGCCTTATTGACCTTGAAATAGAAACAGCGGCGCACCAACTCCAAGCGGCGCTGTTGATCGTGTCGCACAAGGTAATCTTCCAGTGTTCGGTAGATCAACAGGTAAGGGTCAAGCTGGTCGATGTCGGTGCATTCGCTCTGTATCCGACGTTTGAACTCCTGGGCCAGTAGCCGTGAATCCGGATACTGGCTGGCATATACCTCCAGCAGCAATAATTTCAGGATGGACTTATATGGGGAAACGATGCCTTTATAAAGCTGCCAGATTGCAGCCGTTACAAATTCCACCAGGGGAATGGTGGGTAGCCCCCCCAAGTCGATGACCTCATCGCTGCGCAGGAATTTCCGCTTTAACAGAAGCTCTGTGTACTGCTGATATCGGTGTTCTTGCTCTGCGGGTACGAACCACCATAGTGGATAACGCCCGGCCAGGCAGATGGCGGTGCGATAGAATTCGTCCAACAACAGATGGTGTTGGCTGGCGCCGCTGGATTCCTCCGACAGTGGCACGGTTTCTCCCTGTCGAAATCGCTCGGCGTCCATCGGGAAGAAACACACTTCGAGCCCTTGTTCTGCAGCCCAGGTCTGCAATCGCTCGCACTTTGCCTGCAACAACTGCAGTTGTTTGGTGTCCAGGTCGGAACGGTGACAGACCCACACATCCATATCGCTGCTGCGACTCTGGCCAACGGTGCCGATACTGCCCATGATAAACAGCGCCTCGATGGCTTGCTGGCGCGACGCCAGCCGCTCGTAGCGAAATCCTCTCGATAACTGGCGTGCCCGGTCCAGGCTTCCCCGGTCAGGTGTGAATTGGCACACTCCACAGGGCGTGTCTCGATTGACGTATCCGGGCAAGACCGGGTGATTGACGTGAAACAACAGCGGCAGAAGATCAAACAGCCGTTGCTGGCGTGCATTGAGGCTGGCACGCGTGCGTTGCAGTCGCTGCTGATTGACGCTCAAAAAGGCTCGACGATATTGCCTCAGGCGCAAGCCGTCGATACCCAGCTCTTGGTGCAGATTTGAAGAAGTGGCCATGGTTGCCGCATCATGGACGAACAAAGGAGGTCTGTGCGTCAGTGTACCACTGAATTCATCTCTCAGTCGCTGGTGGTGTGAGCCTGATCTGCAAGGTGGTGAGCGAGGGTCTTATAGAGCAATTGCGGGTTCACCGGTTTGGTGATGTAGTCATCCATACCGGCCTCGAGACAACGCTGGCGGTCACCCTGCAGAGCGTGGGCGGTCATGGCGATAATCGGAATGGAGCCCTGTTTGCCGTCTTTGCGAATGCGGCGGGTGGCTTCGTAGCCGTCCACTTCCGGCATCTCCATGTCCATCAGTATCGCCCCGAAGTGCCCGATGGGCTGGCGTTGCAATTGCTCAATGGCTTCAAGTCCATTGTTGGCAACAATGACTTCAACCCGCTTCTTTTTGAGGATGCCGATGGCCACTTTCTGATTTACCAGATTGTCCTCGGCCAGCAACACTCGTGCCCCCGCCAGCACTGTGTCCAGGGTTTCGTTAGACATCTCCTGGGGTTGTTCGAACAATTTTTCGCCAAAGGCCAGTGCCACCGCGTCAAACATCCGCGACGGGGTAACGGGCTTGTTGATAAATCCATCTATGTTGATCAGGGGGTGCTCTGAAGCAATGTCATTGCGGCTATAACTGGAGATCAGAATGGTTTTAGGTTTCTGGGCAATACCATTGTGTTCCCGGATAAGCTTGCATCCTTCGAGACCATTGATGCGTGGCATCTTGTAATCCATAAATACCAGTTCATAACCGCTACCGGGTTGTCGGTTGGCTTCGGTCAGTAAAGTGATGGCTTCTTCGGCGCTGGTGACGGTATCCACATTCAGTTTTAGGGATTTGGCGGTATTTTCCAGAACCGCCAGGGCACTGTGGTGGTCGTCAACAATCAGTGTACGAAGGTTGTGATAACGCTGCGGTTCGTGGCGAACCGGCTGCTCACCCAGCTGGCTACGGTCAAAACTGGCGTTAAAGGTAAAGCAGCTGCCCTTGCCTTTTTCGCTCTGCACCTGCAGTTCGCCGCCCATTTGATCGACAAGGTATTTGCAAATGGTCAACCCCAGACCTGTACCACCAAAGCGCCGGGATGTGGACTCGTCAGCCTGGGTAAAAGGGTCAAACAAGTGCTGCAATTTTTCACTGTCGATCCCTAAACCACTGTCCACCACCGAAAATTCCAGTTCTACGTTTTGCCCGTTTCTCTTCTGACCACGGCGCAGCTTCTTGCGGGTTCGGACGATAATTTCTCCGCCGCTATCGGTGAATTTGACGGCATTGTCGATCAGGTTGTGGAGGATCTGATGCAAGCGCCGGGAATCCCCTTTGATAAATCGCGGGACATCGTGGGCAATATCAAATATGAGCTCGATATTCTTCTCATCGGCCTTTTGAGAGTTGGCGTTAGACAGTTGGTCATAAACATTGTCGAGATCGAAGTGAGCGTTTTCCAGCAGGTACTTGCCCGACTCCAATTTGGAGAAGTCGAGAATTTCATCAATGATATGCAACAGGCTGGCGGCGGCATCGTTGATGTTAGTGAGATAATTCTTTTGCTTGTGATCGAGCTGGGTGTCCCGAAGTAAATGGCCCATGCCGATGATGGCATTCATGGGGGTGCGAATTTCATGGCTCATCCGCGTCAGGAATTCGTTTTTGGTCTGGTTGGCAGCGATGGCTTCCACTTTGGCCTGGCGTAATTCGGCCTGTGCCTGCTTAAATTGGGTGATGTCCGCATTAATGCCTACGCAACGGGTGGGATTGCCCTCGCTATCAAAATCGATGTATTTCGAGCGACTGTAAATCCACAGTATCCGACCGGACTTGTGGCGCATGCGGAACTCGCATTGCACCACATCCAGTCGGTTCTTTAGTCCCTGTTCGGCCACATTGCGCAGATAATTGACGTCTTCCGGGTACATCAGTTGGGTTTGGAAGGCGGAATAGGTTTCCTCCACCTCACCTGGCTGGTACCCCAGCATGCGCAGATAGCTCTCGCTGAAATGGATGGAATTATCCACCAGATTCCAATCCCAGAGCCCGTCTCGACTGGCCTCGAGCGCATGGTTATAGCGTTTGTCGCTCTCTTCCAGAGAACGGGTCATGCGATTGCGACTGACGGACCGGGCCAGGGCATCGGCAATAATCTGGGCGGCTTCGAGCAAGCGTTGCGACCAATCACCGTGTCCTTGATGGCAAGCCAAAGTCAGCAGACCGTCAAGATGTTCCTGGTAGTGGATCGGAATAGCCACCACCGATGTGATACCCAGTTGTTGCAGCTTTTCCAGCAGTGGTTCGTCGACTTGTCCAGACTTGTGGCGGTTAATGACCAGGGGCTGATTACTTCCCAACAACCCTTCCAGAATTGGATAAAGAGATAGGGTTTCGCCATTAAACCCGTAGTCTTCTTCATCCCCGTCAGCGCTCCAGAGGCAAACCTGGGAGAAGTGCTCGGAACCGCTGTCTCGCAGCCGCAACACAGCTCGGTCGGCACCAAAGAACTCCCCCAGTGACTGCAGGGTTCTCTCGATATTGCTCCAGCAATCGTCTTCCAATAGTTGCCTCAGGGTATGGCGCATCCACTGTTCTGTCTGAGCAATGGATGCCTGTTCCAGTTGCTCGCGTTTGATGCGGTCGATATCGCTGATACTGCCGATAATATGACTGGCCTGTCCGTCCTCCGAGCAATCCAATACTTTGACATGTAGCTGGAACCAGCGGGGCTCACCACTGCTGTTAACCAGCTGTAGCTCGGCACTGTAGTCCTCGGCGTTGAGAATACAGTGCTTAAAAGCCTGGCGAATGCGCTCTCGATCGCAGTCGGCGATGCACTCGCGAATAAAATCCTTATTGGGAGAGGTGGGCGGGTAGCCCAGGGCCTCAGCGGAATTGTCGCTGTAGACGATGCCGCGCCCATCGTTGCGCCAGCTGAAGCAAGCGGTCCGGGTGGTGCGCAGTAGAATGTTGGTGATGCTGTTGCTGTCGCCAGAATCATCCTGTTTGAGCCGCGAATCCAACTGTGCTTCCAGTTCACGTATGCGCTGCCGCAATTGTTCGGGGCTAAATCCGTTCTCTGCCATAGACGCCATGTACCAGTAGGTTAGCGGTTGGTCTCAACATCTCACCGTTACAAAACGACTGCTCGCAAAGTACCCCTCCTTTTTGCAGGCAGTCCTTTAAGCTTAGTTGAGAAACGCAGGTTTGCCAGTGGAGTCCGGTGTAGAGAGAGTTAATTAGCGTAAAGCTTTGTGGCAGGGTGGTGACTGTGTTGGTCAGCACAGTCACCTTGTGAGTTGAAAGGGTTATGAACGTCCGGTCAGTGTTGCCAGTGCCTGGGTGGCGGCCTGGCGTACCTGGTTGGGTGCTGTGCCGCCGACATGATCGCGTGCTGCCACAGAGCCTTCCAGAGTCAGTACGTCAAAGACATCGGAGTCAATATCAGTGCTGAACTGCTGCAATTCCTCCAGGGTCATTTCGGACAGATCTCTCCCCTGTTCGATACCAAAGGCAACCGATTTGCCGACAATTTCGTGGGCATCCCGAAAAGCCACACCGCGACGTACCAGGTAATCGGCCAGATCAGTGGCGGTGGAAAAGCCGCGTCGAGCAGCCTCCAGCATGGCATCGCGTTTGGCTTCAATCGCCGGGACCATATCGGCAAAGGCACGCAGACAATCCTTGACCGTATCAACGGCGTCAAACAGGGGCTCTTTGTCTTCCTGATTGTCCTTGTTGTAGGCCAGGGGCTGGGACTTCATCAAAGTCAGCAGGCTGATCAAATGGCCATTGACGCGGCCGGTCTTGCCGCGCACCAGTTCAGGTACATCCGGGTTTTTCTTCTGCGGCATAATTGAGGAGCCGGTGCAGAAACGGTCCGGCAGATCAATAAAGTTAAACTGGGCGGATGTCCATAGAACCAGCTCTTCCGACATACGAGAGAGGTGGGTCAGAAGCAAACTGGCAAAACTGCAGAATTCGATGGCGAAGTCACGGTCCGACACAGAATCGAGGCTGTTGCGGGTGGGTTGCTCAAACCCCAGCAGCTTTGCGGTCAGTTCGCGATCGATCGGATAGGTGGTGCCCGCCAGGGCCGCTGCGCCCAGAGGTGACTGGTTAACACGCTTGCGACAGTCAAGCAGACGGCCGTAGTCGCGCTCAAGCATTTCGTTCCAGGCCAAAAGGTGGTGACCGAAAGTCACGGGTTGTGCCGTTTGCAGGTGGGTGAAGCCTGGCATGATGGTATCGGCTTCGGTTTCAGCCAATTGCACCATGCCGGTCTGCAAGCGTGTCAATTCAGCGGAAATAGCGTCTATTTCATCCCGCAGCCACAGTCGAATATCGGTTGCCACCTGGTCATTGCGAGAACGACCGGTATGCAGCTTCTTGCCGGTAATGCCAATTTTGGCGGTCAGTGCGGATTCCACGTTCATATGAACATCTTCGAGGGGGATCGACCATTCGATGGTACCTGCCTCAATCTCCGTCTGGACTTCATTGAGCCCCTCGATGATCTGATCGCGTTCCTCTGTGGTCAGAACTCCGGCAGTTTCCAGCATAGTGGCATGGGCGATCGAACCCTGAATGTCGTGGCGATAGAGGCGCTGGTCAAACTGGATGGAAGCGGTGAAACGTTGCACAAAGGCATCCGTGGCTTCGCTGAAACGGCCGCCCCACTGCTGGTTTGTTTTTTCGTCCTGACTCATGGAAATGACTCTCTGAATAACGGGTAGAATGCGTCGAAAGCCCGGTAGCGGCAACAACGTCCGCTCACTGCAGCAGTGCGTTGATTACCCCCTCCGGGAAAAGCTGGCTATTATAGCTCAGCTGAATGCAAATGAGGGTTATTGCTCAATGCCTGACAACTTCCGGTTTTCGGTACGCGATCCCGAGCCTTTTCTGCCCAATCTGTGCGCAATACAAGCAGTTTTTATGCTGGTGTTACTCGGCGAGCTGCTGGCTGTGGCATTAACCGTCGCCGACAGCGGCCTGGAACACTTCAATTGGGGGGGGCTGGGGCTTAGATCCTTCCTCATTTTGTGGATCTTCCTTCTCAGCGCTGCCAGCCTCTGCCCTCTGCGTCTGTGGCTTGGGGGGTTACCGTCAGCTTTGGCTGGTGCCGTGAGTTATTTACTGGTGCTGGCGGTGACATTGCTTTGCACGGTGACGGGCCTCTGGATATTGGACGGCTGGCAAAGTCGAGATGGGATGCGTGCCCTCGAAAGCCTGTTGCTCGCAGCCATATTTGCCGGCGTTCTATTACGCTATCTCTATTTACAGCAGCAATTGCACAACCAACAGCAGGCTGAGCTGCGCGCGCGCATACAGGCGCTGCAGTCCAGGATTCAGCCTCACTTTCTGTTTAATTCGATGAACAGCATTGCCAGTCTGATATCGGTGGAGCCGGAAAAAGCCGAAAAGCTTGTGGAGGATCTGTGTGAGTTGTTTCGCGCCAGTTTGGCGGAACCGGGGCAGGTCCCGCTTAACGAAGAGCTGCTGCTTTGTCGGCATTACATGTCTATTGAGCAGGTGAGGTTGGGCTCCCGATTGCAAGTGAAATGGCACTTGTCGCCAGGGCTTGAGAAAGGCGACAATGATGTGCGCATCCCCCGATTGCTGCTGCAACCGCTGCTGGAAAATGCCATTCAGCACGGTATTGCGCCGATTCCGGAGGGGGGCACCGTGCAGGTCCGCGCTGAGGTCCGCGATGGCCGCCTGGAGCTGGAGGTGACCAATCCCCTGCCGGCCCAACCGGCCCAACCGGGTAACCAGATGGCGCTGACCAATATTCATAACCGCCTGCAAGCGTTGTTCGGGAATCGGGCGACCTTTAAGACTCAGGTGCAAAACGGGGAGTTTTCCGCTTATCTGGCCTATCCGGTTGATGGCTATCTGGCGGAGGAGTCAGCCGGCTGATACGGCTGCAAAAGGATGATGCTATGGATGTGGTGATCGTAGACGATGAGCCCCTTGCCAGAGACCGGCTAAAGCGGATGTTGGCCGATGAGCCTGACTTTCGGGTGGTGGCAGAAGTTTCCAGTGGCGACCGGGTTATGGCGGCGGTCATGGAGCATGACCCGGATATCGTACTGCTGGATATACATATGCCCGGTGAAAGTGGTCTGTTGGCGGCACAACAATTGGTGGATTTGGAAGATCCTCCAGCGGTGATCTTCTGTACGGCTTATGAGCAGCACGCACTGGAGGCCTTTGGTGTCAATGCCGTCGACTATCTGCTGAAGCCCGTACGCAAGGAAAAGTTGCTCGCCGCAATGCAGCAAGCCTGTAATCTCAACAAGGCACAGCGCCAAACGCTGAATCAAGGCAGTGAAGGTCGACCCCATATCAGTGCGCGCACTCGCCGCGGCGTGGAATTAATCCCGATCGAGCAAATCCACTTTTTTGCCGCTGACCACAAGTACGTCACCGTCTATCACCGTGAGGGAGAGACGCTGATCGACGATACCCTTAAAGAACTGGAACAATCGCTGGGCGAGCGCTTTGTAAGAGTTCATCGCAACGCACTGGTCGCGTTGAACCGGATCGAGGCCATGGAGAAAGGTGCCAATGGACAATTTGTCCTGCGCCTGACAGGCACGCAACAGCGACCGGTGGTCAGTCGCCGCCATGTCGCCGCCCTGCGTCAATTGTTGACGGGCGCAGCTGCCCCTTAGAGGTGCCCTGCGGTTGGTTTTCAACAGTTTATCAAAGCCGCCGCGGCGCCCGAAAAAGCCTGCTGTGGAAGATAAGACCAAGCGATAGGAGATGTTGAACGGTAGCTTTGGTATTATGCCGCTTCAAATGCACACCCTGCCAACCCCCCGGAATCTGAGCCCCGCGACATGACCATACGCCCTACCCGCCCCCTGAGAATCGCCACCCGCAAAAGCGCACTCGCACTGTGGCAGGCTGAATACGTGAAGGCTGAGCTGGAGCGTCACCATCCGCAGCTCACGGTAGAGCTGGTTCCCATGACCAGCCGTGGCGACAAAATCCTTGATGTGCCACTCGCCAAGGTGGGAGGCAAAGGGCTGTTTGTCAAAGAGCTCGAGCACGCGTTGCTCAGCGACGAAGCCGATATCGCCGTGCACTCGATGAAAGATGTTCCCATGGAGTTTCCCCAGGGGCTGGGATTGGCGGTGATCTGCCCGCGAGAAGACCCGCGCGATGCCTTCGTTTCCAACCGCTTTGAGACGCTTGCGGCGTTGCCAGCCGGCAGTGTCGTCGGAACCTCCAGTCTGCGTCGTCAATGCCAGTTGTTGGCCAAACGACCTGATCTGCAGGTGAAATTTCTGCGAGGCAACGTCAACACCCGTTTGCAGAAACTCGACGATGGCGATTACGACGCGATTATTCTGGCCACCGCCGGATTGTTGAGACTGGAGATGGCCGATCGCATTCGTGAGCGTATTGCTCCGGAATTCAGTTTGCCCGCCGGTGGTCAGGGAGCGGTGGGTATCGAAACCCGTAGCAATGATGAAGAGGTGCTGGCGTTGTTGCAGCCGTTGCACTGCCAAACCACGGCACAACAGGTCTTGGCCGAACGGGCCATGAACCGCCGTCTTGAAGGTGGATGCCAGGTGCCGATCGGTGGCTACGCGGTTCACGAAGGCGACCAGCTCTGGCTGCGGGGGCTGGTGGGTAAACCCGATGGCAGTGTGATGCTGGAGGACGACGTTCGCGGTCCGGTTGCCGATGCCGAACGCTTGGGGACAGAGCTGGCCGAACGGCTATTGAAGGCGGGGGCCGGAGACATCCTGTCAGAAGTCTATGGTGATCAACCCCGTGAATGAGGGAGACAGCTCCCCTTTGAGCGGTGTTCGGGTATTGAATACGCGACCGGATGCGCAGGCGGAAAAGTGGGATCAGTGTTTGAGGCAATCGGGGGCCACCACCTTAAGGGCGGCATTAATACAGATTGAACCCATCACTGAGCAGGATACAGAGGCCTGGAAGACTATTGGCTTCCGGATGCAAAGCCTGAGCAGTTACCAGCACTTGATCTTTGTCAGCCAAAATGCGGTTCGTCATGCTGAGCCCTGGCTGCAGCGCTATTGGCCTGCGGGACCAGGCCCACATTTGCACGCAGTGGGTGGAGCTACGGCAAAGGCGATAAAGGCTCTCAAGGTCATAGAGGCGCGGGGCCTGGAGGTAGCCGAGCCCGGTGGCAGTATGAACAGTGAGGCGTTGCTGGCACAGCCGACTCTGCAAGCATTGGCCGGTCAACGGGTTATGATACTCCGGGGTCAGGGAGGGCGAACCTTGCTGGGAGACACATTGCAGCAACGGGGCGCCAAAGTTGATTACTGCGAGCTTTATCGCCGTTGCTTCCCCCAAGGGGTTGTTTCTGAGCTGCTTAAAGGGCGTTGGGGGCGGTCCACTGACGTGGTGGCGGTGCACAGTGGTGAAGGCCTGCTGAACTGGGATCGGGTCATTGCCGAACTGGGTCAAGGTGACTGGCGCAATCTCCCCGTGTTGCTGCCAGGAGAACGCGTAGCCAGGCTGGCCAGGGAAAAAGATTTTAACACTCTGCTGGTGGCCGAGAGCGCCGCTGACCAGACTATGCTGGAACAACTGCTGGTTTGGCGACAACAGCAGACATGTGGATAACGCGGAATCATTACAAGGAATACCAACAACATCATGAGCGAAGAGCGCAATTCCGACGAGCAAGTCGAAGATGTATCCGGGGTGGCCGTTGCAGATATTGCGGAACCCATCAAGGATTCGGAGGCATCTGAGCCCAAACAGGATAAAACAGCGACGAGCCGTGCACCGCTGTGGCTGGTGGCACTGGTGGTTGTTATGTTGCTGGCGATGACAGGCACCGGTTATCTGGGGTGGAACTGGCTACAACAACAAACTCAGCAGCAACAGGCCTGGCGTTCATCACTGCAGCAACAACAACAACAACTCACACAGGCGCGCAGTCAATTGCAGGAGGTTGCCCAACAGCAACGCAGTCAGGTACAAGATTGGCAGAATGGCCTTCAGGGGCTGGACCAGCGCCTGCAACAACACAGCCGCCGGCTGCGCAGCCTGGCGACAACCAGCCGCGAAGACTGGCTGTTGGCGGAGGCGGAATATCTCTTGCGTCTGGCCAGCCAGAGACTATTGATGGAGCGCGGACCCAGCGGTGCTCTCGCTCTGTTGCAGGCGGCGGACAAAATACTGGTGGAGATGGATGACGACGAACTGTTTCCTGTACGTGACAAGCTGGCGCGGGATATCGCTGCGCTGAAGTTGGCGCCAGCTATTGATCGCAGCGGTCTCTATTTACAGATTGATGCCCTCTCCGAACAGATTATGCAGTTGCCTCAAACGCCACGCTACCAAAGACCCTTGCAGGAATCTGTCAGCGATGCTGCAGCCCCTGCACCAGAAGGCTTCTGGCCAAACCTCAAAAGCCACTTCTTCTCGGCTATGGATCGCTTTGCCAGCCAGGTGCAATACCGCCGCCATGACAAACCACTGCCGCCTCTGCTGCCTCCCGATGGCGGCAGTTATCTGCGCCAGAACCTTCGCTTCAAGCTGGAGCAGGCTCAGTTGGCATTGTTGAGAGAGGAATCATCCATCTATCGACACAGCCTGGAGCAGGCTGTCTCAACATTGCGTCAGTTCTTCCCTATGCAATCGCGGGCGCAAACGATTGCCAATGAGCTGCAGCAACTATCCGGTCAAGCCGTTCGCACCGACCTGCCTAGTCTTGGTGGTTCACTCAGTGCTTTGCAAGAATACATAGAACGGCTGCACCTGCTGGATGCCACCGCCGGTCAGCCTCAGCTGCGCGAAGAGCCCGGCACCGATGAGGGAGGGCAGTAAGGTGAAGTGGCTGTTCTTTGCTCTGGTTCTCGCCCTGTTCGGGGGCAATGTGTTGTACCAATGGATGTTGAACCAGCCCAGCTATTTACTGATTGTGATCGGGCATCACTCCTGGGAAACCAGTGTCTGGTTTGCCCTGATCATGCTGGCGCTGACGGTATTTTTGATCTGGTTCGGCTTGTGGTTATTGCGGGGAGGCTTTCGCGGCATTGGCAACCAGCTGCAGAAAGTATTTGTGGGCGCAGAAGTTCGGGGACAGCGCCAGACGGCCGCCGGGCTGATTTACTTTATCGAGGGCAATTGGCGCCAGGCGCTCAGGCTGCTAACCCGATCGGCGCCGGTCTCCAGCGCACCCCTGGTGAATTATCTGGGGGCAGCTCGCAGTGCCTACGAACTCGGCGACGAGCAACAGGCCAATAGTATGCTGGCCAAGGCAGAAGAGGAAAACCCTAATGCCGGCCTCGCGGTAGCCTTGACTCAGGCACGTATGCAGCTGCTGGCAAAAAAATATGAACAGTGTGCCGCGACCCTGGAACGCGCACGCAAGCTGTCACCAAAGCATCCCGTGGTGCTGGATCTGCTGCGTCAGGTGCTGGAACAATTGCAGGATTGGCAGGGCCTGGAAAAAATTCTGCCACAGTTAAAGCGGCAGAATGTGGTGGATGAGCACGAGTTAGAGCGGTTGTCGCGTTTGGTTTATATCCGACAGTTGCAACAGGCCGGACAACAGGACTTTAGCGCGGACGCCATCGAGAGCGCCTGGCAAAAAGTCCCCAAAAACTGGCGCCAGTCCCCGGAGGTGGTACTGATATACGTAAAACTGCTGGAGGCTGAAAAGGCAGCCATCAATGCTGAAAGCACTTTGCGCAAAGTATTGCAGAAGCAGTGGAACAGTCAATTGGTGCTCTATTACGGCTTGCTCAAGGGTGCCGATGTACAGCGCCAGCTGCTCACGGCTGAAGGCTGGCTCAAGGAGCGGCCGGGCAATGCGGAACTGTTGTTGACTCTAGGACGCCTGTGCATGCGCAACCAGCTCTGGGGCAAAGCCAGGGACTATTTCGAAAGCAGCCTGAAAATCCAGGGATCACCGGAGGCATTTGCGGAAATGGCGCGATTGCTGGCACATCTGGGTGAACATAAACGCAGCACCGAATACTACCAGCAGGGCTTGCTGCTCACGGCCGATCACCTGCCGGATTTGCCGATGCCGGAGGTTCGAAATGGATGAGGACATTCCAATGGATGCCAGTGAGTTAAAAGGCAAGCGCGGCATACGCCGGGTCATCAATGCCTTTGGCTATTCTCTCAATGGCTTTGCCATGGCCTGGAAAAATGAGGCTGCCTTTCGCCAGGAGATCACACTCGGAGCGATACTCCTGCCGCTGGCACTGTGGCTGGATGTGTCACAGCTGGAACGCATTGCCATGATTGCCTGTCTGGCACTGGTGATTATTGTTGAATTGCTGAACAGCGCGGTAGAGGCCGCAATTGATCGCATTGGCACCGACCACCATGAGCTCAGCGGCCGGGCCAAAGACCTCGGCTCTGCCGCTGTTCTGGTAAGCCTGTTGCTAACGCTGTATGTGTGGGGTGTGATCCTGTTCGAGCGCTTCAGTCACCTGCTGAGTTGAGGTTTATGGGTCAATGCCCAAACTGTCCCAGATATCGTCCACCCTTTGCTTGACCTCGGGGCTCATGACAATGGGTTCGCCCCACTCCCGTTCTGTTTCGCCGGGCCATTTATTGGTGGCATCCAGCCCCATTTTCGAACCCAACCCCGAGACCGGCGAGGCGAAATCCAGATAGTCGATAGGGGTATTGTCGACCAGCGTCGTATCGCGGATGGGGTCCATTCGGGTGGTAATCGCCCAGATCACATCGTTCCAATCTCTGGCGTTAACATCGTCGTCCGTAACTATCACGAATTTGGTGTACATAAACTGTCGCAGGAATGACCAAACCCCCATCATCACCCGTTTGGCGTGGCCGGGGTACTGCTTTTTCATGGTCACCACTGCCAGGCGATAGGAGCAGCCCTCCGGTGGCAGATAAAAGTCGACAATTTCGGGAAACTGCTTCTGCAGAATGGGGACGAACACTTCGTTAAGTGCGACACCCAGAACCGCCGGTTCATCCGGTGGACGACCCGTATAAGTACTGTGGTAGATGGGATCGCGACGATGGGTGATTTTTTCTACCGTAAAGACCGGGAAGCGATCGACTTCGTTGTAGTAGCCCGTGTGATCACCAAATGGACCTTCGTCGGCCATGTCGTCCGGGTATATAAACCCTTCCAGCACAAACTCCGCCGAGGCCGGAACCTGCAAGTCATTGGTGCGGCTTTTGATGACTTCGGTCTTGTCGCCTCTCAGTAGCCCGGCAAAGGCGTATTCGCTTAAAGTATCGGGTACCGGCGTCACTGCACCGAGAATGGTAGCAGGATCCGCACCCAATGCCACAGAAACCGGATAGGGTTCTCCGGGATGTTGCTGCTGCCATTCCCTGAAATCCAGGGCGCCGCCCCGGTGGGAAAGCCAGCGCATGATCAAACGATTCTTGCCGATCAATTGCATGCGATAGATACCCAGGTTTTGCCGCTCTTTATTGGGGCCACGGGTGATCACCAGAGGCCAGGTAACCAGTGGAGCGGCGTCGCCGGGCCAGCAGGTTTGGATCGGGAGGCGGTACAGGTCCACATCGGCGGCGTCAATCTCCACCTGTTGGCACGGGGCCTTGTTCACAACCTTGGGCCCCATGTTCAATACCTGTTTGAAGATGGGCATCTTCTGCCAGGCGTCACGCAAACCTTTTGGCGGTTCCGGTTCCTTGAGGAACGCCAATAGCTGACCCACTTCACGCAGGGCGGCAACCGATTCCTGGCCCATACCCAATGCCACTCGCTCCGGTGTCCCAAACAGGTTGGCGAGCACTGGGGTATCGTGGCCCACCGGATTTTCGAACAGCAGTGCGGGGCCCCCTGCTCGCAGCGTACGATCGCAAATTTCGGTCATTTCCAGATTCGGATCCACCGCCGCTTTGACACGCTTGAGTTGACCGCGTTTTTCCAGCAGCTTGATAAAGTCCCGCAGGTCGGAGTATTTCATAGGGTGTTGCCTTGGTGTTCGAGCCATTAGGCGTTATGGTTGTCAGACAGGCGGTTATTGTAGGGAATCGGCGTGTTGGAATCCATGTGGCAGGGGGTGGTGCAGGTGATGCCGGCACTGGTGCCAAGTCTGGCGCTGTTAACGGCAGCGGTGTTGGCCTTACATTGGTTGGGAAGGCGATCAAAAGCCTCGGTACACGGTCAACGATTTCGGGATCAGTTGGTGGTGGCTGCCGTCATTCTGGCGACTCTGGTGGGGCTTCCCTTAACCCTTCCACTCGAAAATTCCGTGCGCGGGCAATTGCTGACGGTACTGGGTCTGTTGTTGACGGCGATTGTAACGCTGTCTTCTCCCACGATTGCCGCCAATGCCATGGCTGGATTCATGTTGCGTTCCTTGAAGAACTTCTCTCCCGGCGACTTTATACGTGTCGGTGATCACTTTGGGCGTGTTACCGAGCAGGACCTGTTTCACACCGAAATCCAAATGGAAGATCGCAACTTACTGACCCTGCCCAACCTCTATTTGGCGACGAACCCGGTCAAGGTGGTTCACGCCGATGGGACCATTGTTTCGGCTGAGATCAGTCTCGGTTATGACGTCGATCACCAACTGGTGGAGGCGTTATTATTGCAGGCAGCGACAGACGCGGAATTGCAAGAACCGTTTGTACACGTGATGGCATTGGGAGACTTCGCGATCAGCTATCGCGTATCGGGGTTTCTGCAGCAGGTGCGACAGATCCTGTCGAGCCGCTCGCTATTGCACAAAAAGATGATGGACCGACTGCACGAACAAGGGGTGGAAATTGTGTCGCCTTCGTTTATGAACCAACGTCAGGTCAGCACGGCCATGATTCCTGAACGCTCCTTTATGATTGCCGGAAGAAGTTCCGGGGTTGACCCTGAAGAGCTGATCTTTGATAAAGCAGAGAGGGCACAGCAAATACAGGAATTGCAGAGCAACTACGAAGAGCTCAAGCAGGAGGTGGCGGCTCTGGATGAGGAAGACCCGCAGATGGCGCGCAAAAAGCGTCGGTTAAAAGCCATCAAGCGTGCGTTGCAGATGTTGCAAAGTAATGGTGAGCCATGATGATTTGTGTCAGGGCTACCCCTTATGCACCACTACCTGATTGCGACCCTGCTCCTTGGCCTGGTAGAGGGCTTCGTCAGCCGCCTGCAACCACTTGTCTTCGTCCAGCATACTTGAATTGAGCGAGGCGATTCCGAGACTGATTGTCACCGTCAGCTGTTCCCTTTCAAAGGGAATCTGCAGCGTCTCAACCTCCTGGCGCAAACGTTCGCCGAGAACCCGAGCACCTTCGGCATCAGTTTCCGGCAGGATAATGCCAAACTCTTCACCACCGTAGCGACCGACGACATCCATAACCCTTGCGCTTTGGGCCGCGCTGTCAGCTACCTGCCGAATGACCTCGTCGCCGGCCTGGTGCCCATAGCTGTCGTTGACGCGCTTGAAGTGGTCGATATCAAACAAAATCAGGCTGTGAGCGGTTTCATAGCGGGCGTGCAGCTGCACGGCTTCAGAGAGCTTTTCCTGCCAGTACCCGCGATTAAACAATCCAGTGAGCTTGTCGGTGCGACTGCTCAGCTCCAGCTCGCGGTTGATTTTTTCGAGAGCCTGCTTATTGACCGCAACGTCGCTGACATCGTACACCATCATCGAAATATAAGAAGCTTCGCCACTGGCGTCCTTGAGGGCATTGACGGTGATGTTCTGGTACATCTTGGTGGCTGAACCGGTAACGGGGCGATAGGCGGCAAAGTCAAAAAGATGAGGCACCTGTTCCCAGCTGACAAACATCTCGCAGTCCAATAACAAGGCGGAGTCTATCTTGTTCTGCAGCCAGCGCTCCTTAAAGATGGGGTACACATCGAACAGTGATCCCTGTTCCTTGATTTCAGTGGAACTTATGCCGGAGTGGTTTTCCATAAAGTGGTTCCACACTATGACTTGGCCCTGGCGATCGAACACAACAATACCCACATCCATATTGGTGAGCATGTTCATCAGCCAGTGGATTTCGCGCATATCCACGATCAGAATTCCCCCTCAGACAAATAGCTGGCCCGATTCAGCAAGTAATCCCCAGCCTTGCCCGGGAAGAGCAGCAGCAAGTCGCAGACAAAGTCCCCTTCCTCAAAATGGTAGGGGATTTCAATGGTCAGTGTGTCTTCCGTATTGGCTACGCGCTCGCGCCATTCCTGGTTAGAGACATTGGCTGCAGAGAGAATCACGGACTGGCTGCGGCTGAAATCCAGGTCCAGAATTTCACCGATACCCGTCAGGAAGGCGCCTGTCAGCACGGCGGCGGCATCGAGAATTGACCCGACTCCGCTGTCGCCTGTATTGGCATTGTGTTCGGACATCAATTTCTGAAGACCGGCAACCCCTTTAAGATCCGTGCTGAGCAAGGCTTCCGCGGCCAGGCCACGCCCGACAAAACCCTGTGAAACTGCCAAATGCTGGCCGCCTGCCAGTGATTCCAAAGTCATGGCAAGCTCACCGGCACTGAGAATATCTACACGGGGAATTGGCAGGTTGATAAAGGCATTCAGCAGTCTCGCCAATTTGTCGGCTGCCTGTCCCATGGCCACGTTTGACACCTCACGCAGACACTCTTTGGGGCTGATGGTCTGGCTGACTGCTTCTGTAACAGCGGGCGGTGGAGGTTCGATTTCGGCAACTTGTGCTTCAGCGGGCTGCAATAAACCGTAATCGGTCAGCAGTTTTTCCAGCTGGTCGCCGTCCACCGGCTTCTTGTGGAAGGCCAGCGCTCCCAGAGAGAGAACCCGTTGCTGGGCCTCGGGTTGTATGTCTCCCGACACCACAATGGTGATGCATTCGATAGCCCTGTCCCTGATCTGGGCAAGGGTTTCGTAGCCATCCATGACCGGCATGGTCAGGTCCAGCAGCAAGAGATCAATACTGCTGGCTTCCAGAATGTCCAGTGCCTGCTGTCCGTGCTCGGCAAATTGAACGTTGGAGCTCAGTTGGGGTGGCAGCGCCCGCATCATTTGTTTGCGCGCCATCCCGGAGTCATCACAGATCAATATGTTCATGGCAGTTCGGCCGATTTCCGGAATTAGTCGTCGCAATCACTCTCACGTGCCTGCGACGAAAATCGAAACTTTGCACCGCTCCGGTTACAGGTGCGTTTCTGTTATTAGCTTTTTCAGGATAGTCCATCCTGGTCTGATTTACTTGCGCCGCGCTCCCTGCTGTCGTTTTTATTGCCGTTACTTGCGCTTCATCGACAGGAAGAACTCGTCGTTGGTCTTGTGATCTTTGAGTTTGTCTACCAAAAACTCGGTTGCGCCGATATCTTCCATATCGTGCAACAGCTTGCGCAGAATCCAGACGCGTTGCAGCTCGTCTTCACGCATCAACAGATCTTCGCGACGGGTGCCGGAGCGACGGATATTAATGGCCGGGTAGACCCGCTTCTCTGAAATCTTGCGATCCAGGTGCAATTCCTGGTTACCTGTACCTTTAAATTCTTCAAAAATCACCTCGTCCATCTTGGAGCCGGTTTCCACCAGTGCGGTGGCGACGATGGAGAGGCTGCCGCCTTCTTCAATGTTACGGGCGGCACCAAAGAAACGTTTTGGACGCTCGAGGGCGTGAGCGTCCACACCACCGGTCAATACCTTGCCGGAGGACGGTACAATGGTGTTGTAGGCACGGGCAAGACGGTTAATGGAGTCCAGCAGGATAACCACATCTTTCTTGTGCTCCACCAATCGCTTGGCTTTCTCGATCACCATTTCGGCCACCTGTACGTGGCGTGCCGGTGGTTCATCGAAGGTGGAGGCCACAACTTCGCCGCGCACAGAGCGCTGCATTTCCGTCACTTCTTCAGGGCGTTCGTCAATCAACAGTACGATCAGGTGACACTCCGGGTTGTTGCGGGTAATCGCCTGGGCAATGTTCTGCATCATAATGGTCTTACCGGCCTTTGGCGGTGCCACAATCAGACCGCGCTGGCCTTTGCCAATCGGAGCGATCAGGTCGATGATTCGACCCGTCAAGTCCTCAGTGGAACCGTTACCGGCTTCCAACACCAGACGATCATTGGGGAACAGCGGCGTCAGGTTTTCGAACAGAATCTTGTTCTTGGAATTTTCGGGCTTATCAAAGTTGATCTGGTTGACCTTGAGCATAGCGAAGTAGCGTTCGCCATCCTTAGGTGGGCGGATCTTGCCCTCTATGGTGTCGCCGGTGCGAAGGTTGAAGCGGCGAATCTGGCTTGGTGAGACGTAGATGTCATCGGGGCCGGCCAGATAAGAACTGTCCGCCGAACGCAGAAAGCCAAACCCGTCCTGAAGAATTTCCAACACCCCGTCGCCGTAGATATCTTCACCGCTCTTGGCGTGGCGTTTCAGGATGTTAAATATGATGTCCTGTTTGCGTGAACGGGCGAGGTTCTCCATGCCCATTTCTTTGGCAATGGCAATCAGTTCTTCAATGGGTTTGGTTTTCAGATCGGTCAGGTTCATAGGAATTCGTTGCAACTGTGATAGTCAGTTTTGAATTAATGGATCAACCACCGCTAGATGGCTGTGTGATGTTTCGGCATAATCACCCGGGCTTCTGTCGATCAATGTGAAATTATCCATTGAATCCGGCAGGATGAATAAGGGTAATGAGCGCTTGAAAATTGTGGGGGTTGGCTGGTCAGAAGCTTACGTTAGTTAACCGGGGATACTCCACACGGCGTCCTTTTTATCTTGCAAATTCTCGTTCTGGCTTTGCAAATATCTAGCAATCTCGCATTTGTAACGCTTGCTTGTCATTGTAGCGCGAGCCGGTCTGTCCAGGCGACCTGTATAGATGGAGGACAGTATAGCGGCAAAAATTACCCTGTGCAAAATTAAAAGAGCAAAATTTGGCCAGCGGGATGGCGAGAATGGCCGATTTGATGTGTCGGTCAACCGGAACCGGCCGCCTGTACTCGCCATTGAGCACAGGCAGCGTCAATCGAATTACAGACAGCCGTCAATAAATTCGACCAATTGCGCTTTCGACAGGGCACCAACCTTGGTTCCTTCGGCGTTACCGCCCTTGAAGATAATCAGGGTGGGAATACCACGAATATTGAACTTGCCCGGGGTCTCCTGATTGGCATCAACATCCATTTTACAGATCTTGATTTTACCGGCGTACTCGCCAGACAGCTCATCGAGAACGGGGGCAATCATCTTACAGGGACCACACCATTCTGCCCAAAAATCGACCAGTACGGGGCCCTCAGCGTTGAGTACCTCGGTCTCAAAGCTGGCATCGGTTACATGCACGATGCTGTTACTCATAATCTTTCTCCTGCGAGTGACGGTGCGCGACATCAGGTCATTGACCTCTCCGTCGCTCTCTAAAGACCTGGGATGATAATAAGAGCAGGGGCAACACTCAAGGGGAAACCCCTTATCTTATGCCACTTCTACCGCCAGATGCGGGAACCAACGCGGCGGCTTGCTTTCCAAGACGGCGGCTGCCAGCCCCTCCATCATCTGCCATGAACGTAATAAGTGCGATAGATGAGGCTGCGCCAGTGGGCTATTATGCCCCCAAATCCAAAATCTGATTGCCGCCTATAGAAGGATTACCTATGAACGTCGAAACACTTGTGAGTGAGCGCTACGCCGAAGGCGCCAAAGCGGTGCAGGAAGCACTCTGTTGTCCGGTGGACTACGACACCTCGCTGCTGAAGATGCTGCCCACTGAAATCATCGAACGTGACTATGGATGCGGAGACCCCTCCCGCTATGTGCGTGAAGGGGATGTGGTACTCGATCTGGGCAGCGGCGGCGGCAAGATCTGCTACATGGCGGCTCAAATTGTCGGTGAGCAGGGAGCCGTGATTGGTGTTGATATGACCGATGATATGCTCGAGTTGGCGCGGAGCTATCAGGATGAAATGGCCAGCAAACTGGGCTCCGATCGAGTGGATTTCCGCAAAGGCTACATTCAGGACCTGGCACTGGATGTCAGTGCGCTGGAGCAATGGCTGGCACAAAACCCGGTCAAAGATCTGGCCGGTATGCAGGCATTGGAGCAGTGGAAGCAACGTCAAAGGGCGGACAGTCCGTTGGTTGAGGATGACAGCGTCAGCCTGGTGGTATCCAACTGCGTCCTCAATCTCGTGGCCCAGAATGACCGGGCGCAGATGCTGAGAGAGGTGTTTCGTGTTCTCAAGCCCGGTGGTCGTGTGGCGATCTCGGATATTGTCTGTGACGAGCCTGTGCCCCAACACCTGCAGGACGACGCTCAACTCTGGAGTGGTTGTATTTCCGGTGCCTTCCAGGAAAAAGAGTTTGTGCAGGCCTTTCTCGACGCCGGATTTGTCGGGGTGGCCTACGATAAGTGGGAGTCTGAACCCTGGCAGGTGGTTGAAGGTATCGAATTTCGCTCAGTCACCCTGGTAGCGACTAAACCAAGCCGCCAAGATCTTTATGACGGTGGTGACGCGGTCCTGTATCGCGGACCTTTCAGCAAAGTGGAGGACGACCTGGGCAACGTTTATTGCCGCGGTGATCGCACGGCGGTATCCCGGCGTACCTTCGAGCTGCTTACCAGTGGAGATTATCAGGAGCATTTCGTGGGTATGAGCCCGGCTGAAGAGATCAATAATGGCTGCTTCTGCAAACCCGCCGGCACTCTGCGACCGGCGGCAGAAACCAAGGGAGCCAGCCACGCCGGTGGCAACGATTCCGGTGGATGTTGCTAGGCTGAGGGCTGCAGGCTCAAGAAATAACGCTTTCCACGGACTTGGATAAGCCCAATTTGTCGAAGGCGCTGCGCAGTTCCTGCAGGGTAACAGGCTTGCACAGGAAGTGATTCATGCCACAGGCGTACACCATTTCCCGGTGTTCCTGCATGGCATGAGCGGTCAGGGCGACGATTGGGGTCGCCTCCACCTGGTGCTCTTTTTCATATTGGCGGATGCGCCGGGTGGCTTCAAACCCGTCCATTTCAGGCATTTCACAGTCCATCAGAATCAAATCGTAGGGTTTCTCAGCGTGCACGCTCTGTTCCCAGGCCTGGAGTCCATTCTCCACCAGAGTAGGTGTGATCTGCAGCTTTCCCAGCAATCCCTTGATGACCATGCGGTTCACTGAGTTGTCTTCCGCCACCAAAATCCGCAAATTGGCAAAGTTGGACTGGCTTTCGGTGCTCTCCGCAGGCACCACACGAGTATCCAGGGTTTGCCCCTGCAGTTGACCCAGCTCTATTCGTAACTTCTTCGGAGACATTGGCTTGCGCAGCACGGCCAATATCTGTTTCTGCGCCAGGACGTCATGGCTAAAGGGGTCGTCGGAGGCGGTGAGCATAAACATTTTGCTGCTGCACTTGGGGTTATCCTTGAGGATATCGCCAGCCAGGCTGATGCCATCGCCATCGGTCAGGTAGTAGTCCAGAGAGATGAAATCGTACTCGGGCTCCTCCCGTTGGCGTCGCTCTGCGAGCATCGTCAGGCATTGATCGGCACTGCGGACAGAGTCTACCAGCATGCCCCAACTGCGCGCGTGGTGGCAGAGGGTATCGGCCAACTGTCGATTATCTTCCACAATTAACAGGTGTTTTCCGGCCAAGCTGGGAAGAATGCGCCCCAGGGATTCCGGTGGGGCATCGGCGCGGGTGAATTGGGCGGTAAACCAGAAGGTAGAGCCCTGCCCTTCCACACTCTCGCAACCGATACTTCCCCCCATCAGCTCAACCAGGCGTTTGCAGATGGCCAGCCCCAGGCCGGTGCCCCCGTATTTTCGGGTTGTCGAACTGTCCGCCTGGCTGAATGATTGAAACAGTCCGCGCTGGGCGTCATCGGAGATGCCGATTCCGCTGTCGATGACAGCGAATCGCACAGCGGGATTGTCCACATCTGTGTCAGGTTGCCGTTGAGCATTGATAGAGATACAGCCTTCCGAGGTGAACTTAAAAGCATTCCCGATCAGATTAATGAGAATCTGACGCAGACGGGTGGGATCACCGTAGACGTAGATGGGGGTGGTGGGACTGACACTGCCCACCAGCTCAATGTGGCGTTTGTTGGCGGTGGCACCAAATAGCTGGACACAATCCTCAATCAACTCTTCCAGATTGAACACCACCGACTCCAACTCCATTTTGCCGGCTTCGATCTTGGAGTAGTCGAGAATGTCATTGATGATGGTTAACAGGGTCTCACCAGAACGGTGGATGACATCCAGATAATGTTGCTGGTTGTCGTTGAGGGGCGTATCGCGCAGCAGTTCCACCATGCCGATAACGCCATTCATTGGGGTACGGATCTCATGGCTCATGGTGGCGAGGAATTGACTTTTGGCCTTATTGGCTTCCTCGGCGGCTGCTTTCTGACGATGGCTTTCGAGTTTTTCCTCTTTTTCGGCCAGCAGCGCACTTTCCATCGCCTGCCGCTGGTCGATATCCTCGATCAGCGACTCCCTCATTTGATTGATGGCCTCCACCACATTATCCAGCTCATCCGGCGCGCTGTGCGGTGATTTGGAACGGTTCAGACGCAGGCCAATCTTCAGTTTGTCCAGATTCAACTGTCGGGTATAGCGGGCGATGGTGTCCATATGTTTGGTCAGCAGGGAGCGCACCAGCCACAGAATAAACAGGGACACGATCAGGGTTTTTGTGCCCTGCAGGGTACCGATAAACCAGGCCCGCTCCCAGAGCTTCTGGTAAACACTGTCTAGACTCGCGGTCACAATCAGTTTGCCCAGCGTCTGGTCCGGGGCATTTTCCGCGGTATAAACAAGGGGATATTCCTTGATCAGGACCTTTTCTGTGGCTTGTTCGACCTGCTCGAGTCCCAGCCTGGAATCCAGAGAGCTGGCCATCATGGCTTGCTCCTGGTTGTTCCAGTCGCGCCAGACCACGGTTACCTGGACCACGTCTTCCACCTCCAACACCGATCGGATTTGGACGTTCAGCTGCTCCTCGTCAAAGCCCCAAAGGCTCTTGGTAATACTGGGCAGGGTACTGATACGCACCTGGTCGAGGCGCTTTTCCAGTTCAGAAATATCGTCTCGAAAGCTGGTATACAGCTGCAGCAGGATGGCGATCAGGGCGATCATCGAGCTGGTCAGCAGAATCAGCGCCATCAGTTTGGTGGCGATCGGGTTGCGTCGGCGGTATTCGCTGAGGTTGAGCATGCAGGTGGCGGATGGCCAGTTCCTTTTACTGTCGACTGGAGGTAAATACTTTGCCGGATAACCTCTCAGGCAGTCTTACGCTTGTCCCTATTTTATTGAATCTCCGGGATTTCCCAACTATCGCGCAACTCATCCTCCTGAACAAGGCTGGCCCTTCGGAGCAAGGCTGAATGCCTTTTGGTGGCGCGCCATAGCAATTGTAGCAGCCAGCTGTCGCTTTTTCCCCGTTTTAGGGCGTTCTAATTGGCCAGGGGCCTTGATAACTGTGGGTTTCGTTGACTACAGGTTGACAAAGGATTCCAGCACTTGATTCAAATACCGCTGCCCGGTCTCTGTGGTGCGCAGCATGTCACCCTCTGTGCTGATCAATCCCTGATTCTGCAGAATCTTCAGTGGCGACGCTATTCTGGCGAGTTTTAGTCCTGTGCGGGGTTCAAACAGCTTCAGATCCGTACCCTCCACCAAACGCAGGCAATTCATCATATATTCAAGCGGCAGATCGTCCTGTTTGATGGTTTTGGCTCCACCATCAGCGCCGCCATCCTGGGCGGCCATATGCTCCAGATAGTGTCGGGGCAGTCGGGTTTTATTGAATCGCAGGATATGGCCCTGATCGGGCAGTGTAATTTTGCCGTGGGCGCCGGCTCCCAGCCCCAGGTAATCGCCAAACGTCCAGTAGTTGAGGTTATGGCGAGAGCGGCGCTGAGGCCGGCTGGCATAAGCCGACACTTCATACTGGCGATAGCCCCCATTGCGCAGCAAACGTTCGCCATGCTGCTGGATGTCAGCCAGTGCATCGTCCTCGGGCAGAACCGGAGGGCGGCTGTAAAATTCGGTATTGGGCTCAATGGTAAGCTGGTACCAGGAAAGGTGCTCCGGATCCAGGTCCATGGCAGTCATCAGGTCCTGTGAAGCATCCATCGGGGTTTGGCCCGGTAGTCCGTGCATCAGATCGAGATTGATGTTGTCAAAGCCGGCCTGGCGCGCCATGGCTACGGCACACAGGGCTTCCTCACGGCCATGGATCCGGCCCAGCTGTTGCAGATGAAGGTCAGAAAAACTCTGGATACCGATGGACAGGCGATTGATGCCGGCACTGCGATATCCGAGAAAGCGCCTTTGTTCAAAGGTGCCCGGGTTGGCCTCCATGGTGATTTCGATGTCGGGCTCAAAGCCAATCTGTTTTTCGAAAGCTCTGAGAAGGGTGTCAAAGGCGCCGGGCTGGAACAGGCTGGGAGTGCCCCCGCCAATAAAAATACTTTGCAGGCGACGGCCTTGTACCAGGGGCAGGCTGCGGCGCAAGTCTTCCAGGATCGCTTTCACATAGTCAGCCTCTGGAAGCTCAGCGCCTGACTGATGGGAGTTGAAGTCACAATAGGGGCACTTACGCACACACCAGGGGATGTGAAGATAGAGCGACAGCGGCGGTAGTTCCAGCATGGGGGTTACGGAGCCAATATGCCCTGTTGCTGGAGTCTGGCCAGCAGCAGGTCCATAGCTTTACCGCGATGGCTGATGGCGTTTTTCTGTTCCTTGCTCAGTTCGGCGGCGCTGCACTGATGCTGCTCCACGTAAAACAGAGGGTCGTAACCAAAGCCGCCTTCGCCGCTGGGCTGGTGCAGGATCTTGCCCTCCCAGCTGGCCTGGCACACCAGCGGCGTGGGGTCTTCCGCATGGCGCATATAGACCAGCACACATTGGAAGCGCGCCCCGCGCTCTTCCTGGGACAATCCGGCCAGACTGTTCAGTAACTTGGCATTGTTGGCAGCGTCTTTGCCGGCGCCATCCACGCCGGCGAAGCGGGCCGAATGGATGCCGGGTTGCCCTTGCAGGGCATCCACCTCCAGGCCGGAATCGTCGGCGATGGCGGGCAATCCGGTAAACTGGCAGGCGTGGCGGGCTTTCAGAATCGCGTTTTCCACAAAGCTGAGGCCGGTCTCCTCGGCACTGTCCAGATCAAAGTCCGACTGCGGCAGGATATCGAATCCCTGCAACAGGGTTCGGAATTCATTCAGCTTGCCGGCATTTCCACTGGCCAGCACAATTCGGGGGCGTTCGCCCTTAGCATCAGTCGACATAGAGTTTCTTACTGAATTTAACGGTATAGGATTTGCCCTGGCCCTTGGGGGTGACTTCCAGATTAAAGTGCAGCACTTCTTCATTGGTAAAGCGCAGTGGCGCCAGGTAGTACACGGCATTCTGCTCGTGGATTTCAATAAACTCCAGGCTGCGTTGCTGCTGCATCAGATTGGCAACGGTTCCGGTGACCTTGGCGGGCAGGCCATTGCTGTTACCGGATTCTGTACTGCGGATCAGGGCAACATTTATCAGTGCACGATCTTTACCCCGCGTGAGGTTATAGGCGCTGGCAATATTGGGCTGAATAAAGCTGCTGTTAAACACCGTATGCAGCACTTTGTGGTCACCAAAGGTGGTGTATGGCTTGTTGCTTGCCTGCAGCAGGCTGCTCGCCAACAACAGCAACAGGGCCAGCCCTGCTCGGTATATTGTTAGGCTATTCATGTTCTTCTCCTTGAAAAAGCGAAGTGGCTCTCCCTAAGTGTAGTTGCTTTCGAGCAAGCGCTTCACTGGCGTTTTCGCAGGTGATAGATGGCGGTTTCCCCGAACAGGTTGGGTCGCAGATCCTTGAGCAGTTTGCTGATCGGCCGTTCAGCCACCACCTGCCGCTGCAGAATGTTAATGTCCAGAGAGCGACACAGGACCTCAAAATCCTTAAAGGTGCAGAAATGGATATTAGGCGTGTCGTACCACTGATAGGGGAGTAGATCGGACACCGGCATGCGGCCGTTGTAAAGCAGGTGCCAACGGGCTTTCCAGTGCCCGAAATTGGGGAAGGTGACAATACACTCTTTGCCCACCCGCAACATTTCCAGCAGTACTTCGTGTGGGGCGTGCATGGTCTGCAGCGCTTGAGTCATCACCACACTGTCGAAGCTGTTGTCAGCAAAGTTGGCGAGGCCGTCATTAAGGTTTTGATCAATGACATTCAGGCCTTTGCCAATACAGGTAGTGATGTGGTCCGGATCGATTTCCAGCCCGTATCCGGTGACGCGCTTATGATCGCGCAGATTCTGCATCAAAGTGCCGTCACCGCAACCCAGGTCGAGAACCCGACTGCCATCCCGAATCCAGGCCTGGATGACATCCAGATCAGTACGTAGTGAGAGTGACATCAGGTCTCGACCCCTTTCATGTATTCGCTGAACAGGCGGTAATAACGGTCGATGGGAATCAGGAAGGCATCGTGGCCATAGGCGGACTCCACCTCGGCGTAGCTGACGGGTTTGTCGGCACCAACCAGTGCGTCGACGATCTCTCGAGAGCGCTCCGGCGCAAAACGCCAGTCCGTGGTAAACGAAACCACCAGGTAACGGCACTGGGCACGGCTGAATGCCTTTACCGGATCGTCGTCGTACTCGCGCGCCAGATCAAAGTAGTCCAGTGCCCGTGTCATCAGTATGTAGGTATTGGCGTCGAAGCTGTCGGAAAACACATCGCCCTGATACCGCAGATAGCTTTCAATCTGGAACTCAACGGGTTCATCTGAACCCTGTGCAAAGCTTCCTGAGCGGATTTCCCGGCCAAACTTCTGTCCCATGCCATCGTCAGACAAGTAAGTGATGTGGCCGATCATGCGTGCCACCGACAGGCCCCCCTTTGGATAGGTATCGTGGTCCTGATAGTTGCCGTGGTGGTAACTGGGGTCAGAGGTAATAGCCGCACGGGCGGTTTCGTTAAAGGCGATGTTCTGAGCGGTGAGTTTCATGGCCGAGGCGATGACCACACAGTGGCGCAGGCGCTGCGGATACTCCAGGGACCAGCGCATGGCCTGCATACCGCCAAGGCTGCCGCCAATCACAGCGGCCCATTGCTCAATACCCAGGCGATCTGCCAGCCGCGCCTGGGAATGCACCCAGTCGCGAGCCCGCAGATTGGGAAAATCCGCACCCCAGGGCTTGCCGGTTTCCGGATTGATGGAACGCGGTCCGGTGGAACCATGGCAGCCGCCCAGATTATTGAGGGAGACAATAAAAAAGCGGTTGGTATCTATGGGCTTGCCTGGACCGATATAGGCATCCCACCAGCCCGGCTTGCGATCATCCTCGCTGTGATAACCGGCGGCGTGATGGTGCCCGGACAGGGCGTGGCAAATCAGTATGGCGTTGCTGCGTTCGGCATTCAGTTTGCCATAGGTCTCCACCACCAGGTCGTAGGTTTCCAGTGTGCGGCCACAGGCCAGCTTCAACGGCGTGTCGAAGTGGAAAACTTCAGGCATTACCAGGCCTACATTGTCACTGGCGTGGCAAGGGTGTTGGGTAGTGTCGGCTTGGGACAAGGGAGAAAACTCCAGCTAAAAATCGGGTCGCTAGGGGTAATTCGGTTAAATACCGAGAATCATCTGTTGCACGGCCGGTCCCATGCCTGTCGCCGCCGCTAGATGCCGGATCAGAATCTGGACCACATTCAGCGCCAGGAACGCAAAGATCGGCGAAATATCGATGCCGCCCATATCGGGGATCAACTTGCGGAACGGCGCCATCACCGGCTCGACCAGCTGTCGCACCAGCAGCAGTGCCGGGTTTTGGCTGTGAGGGGCCACCCAGCTGGCGATCACCATGATCAACAGCCCCCAAAAGAATATATTGGCCACCAGGGAAAGCAGTCCAACCAGGGACCAGACCAGGACATTGACCGGATTTGCGCCGCCGACCTGAAAAATGAAAGCACTGAGGTAGAACACCAGGATCTGGATGATCAGACCCAGCACCAGCGACGACATGTCGATACCGAAAATGCCCGGAACTACCCTTCGGATGGGTATCAGCAGCGGGTTAGTTGCCTTAACCGCAAACTGGGAAATGGGATTGTAGAAGTCCGCCCGCGCCAGCTGCAGCAAAAATCGCAGCATAACGATCAGCAGATAAAGCGATCCGAGCGTTTGTACGATCAAGTGGCCGATTTCCTGTAATGGCCCCATCTGAAATCTCCTGGTCTTGAATGGTGTTATCCGGCTTCTGCGAGATCCGGTTATTGCCAAATTATCCGAATGTGAAGTTGCCTGAACTACTGAGCGCCTAACTCAGTCGCCATTTCCACGGAGCGCTGGGCGCACTTTTCCATGGCGGTGGCAACAACAGTGCGCAGGTTATCATTTTCGAATGACAGAATCGCCTGTTCTGTGGTGCCATTGGGAGATGTCACCCGACGGCGAAGTTCGGCCACGTCCACATCACTGTCCTGTGCCAGGCGGGCTGCCCCCAGCGCGGTCTGTAAGGTCAGTGCGGTGGCGGTATCTCGCTCAAGCCCCTGGGCGACACCCGCCTCTATCATGGCCTCCATCAACAGGAAAAAGTAGGCCGGACCGCTACCGGACACGGCAGTGACCGGATCAAGCTGTGTTTCAGTCTCAAGCCATTCAACAATGCCCACCGCCTTCAGGATTTCCTCGGCCAGACGACGTTGCTCGTCGTTGGTCTGTGCATTGGCAAAGAGGCCGCTGGCTCCGGTTTGTACCAGGGCCGGGGTATTGGGCATGCAGCGGACAATGGCCAGATCATTGCCGAGCCACTGGTCCAGCGAGCGAATGTCGATCCCGGCGGCGATGGAGATGACCATGGGTTTGTGGTTGAGATGTGGTTGTAAGTCTTCACATACCTGCTGCATCACCTGTGGCTTAACGGCCAACACAATAATGTCTGCAGAAACTGCCGCCGCGGCGTTGTCGGTGTTGGTTTGCACCGGGAAGGTATCGGCGAGCTTTTCCAGACTGGGCGGGTAGGGATCAGTGGCGGTAATACTGTCGGCTGCGAAACCGCGTTTGACCAAGCCACCAATGATGCTGCTGGCCATATTTCCAGCACCGATAAACGTCAAATTTACATCACTCACGGGAAATTCCTTATGGTTTTTTCAAATTGCCTGAGGCTTTTCACGGCTGCCGAAAATGTCGGTTCCGATTCGAACGATGGTGGCGCCGGCGGCAATGGCGGCCTCCAGATCGCCGGACATACCCATCGACAGGGTGTCGAGCTGCGGGTACCGGTCTTGCAGTTCTGTACACTTTTCCGCCAGACGTGCAAATGCCGCCCGCTGGGCATCTTCATCGCTGCGCCGGGCGGGAATGGCCATCAGTCCCCGCACACAAATATTGGGCAGTTTTGCCAGGCTTTCAAGCACATCAGCCACTTCGTCCAGGGTAACACCTGACTTGCTCTGTTCTTCATCCAGATTGACTTGTACGCATATATTCAGCGGAGGTAAACCGCAGGGGCGCTGCTGGCTCAGCCGCTGGCCGATCTTTTCCCGGTCAACGCTGTGAACCCAGTCGAAGTTTTCGGCGATGGCGCGTGTTTTATTAGATTGTATCGGGCCGATAAAATGCCATTGCAGGTCGAGATCCGCCAGCTGTTGCTGTTTCTCCAGCGCTTCCTGCAGGTAGTTCTCGCCAAAGGCGCGCTGACCGGCTGCGTGGGCCTCGCGCAGCATGGCCGCCGGTTTGGTCTTGCTGACGGCGAGCAACTGCACGGTCTCGGGCCGACGCCCAGCTGCTTCAGTGGCGCATTGGATTCGAGTGCGAACTTGGATTAGGTTGTCATCAATGTTGGGCATATACTTGATACATTGGCATGGGCCACTGCTTGTCCGGACGGATGGGCAGCGGCAGCGGTTTCATCAAATCTTCAGTAAGGTCGTACTATGGATATTACGGAACTCTTGGCTTTTAGCGCCAAGCAAGGCGCTTCGGATCTGCACTTGTCGGCGGGATTGCCGCCCATGATCCGGGTGGATGGCGACGTCAGACGCATCAACCTGCCGGCCATGGAGCACAAGCAGGTGCATAGTCTGATCTACGAGATTATGAATGACAAGCAACGCAAGGATTATGAGGAATTCCTGGAGACGGATTTCTCGTTTGAGGTTCCCGGTGTTGCCCGTTTCCGTGTCAACGCTTTTAATCACAACCGCGGTGCCGGCGCCGTATTCCGTACCATTCCCTCCAAGGTGCTGACCATGGAAGAGCTGGGTATGGGACAGGTCTTCCGGGACATCTGCGCGGTGCCCAGGGGGCTGGTATTGGTGACCGGGCCCACTGGTTCCGGTAAGTCCACGACTCTGGCGGCGATGATGGACTTCATCAACGACAACAAATACGAACACATTTTGACCATCGAGGACCCGATCGAATTCGTGCATGAGTCCAAGAAATGCCTGGTGAACCAGCGGGAAGTGCACCGCGATACCCACGGCTTTGCCGAAGCGTTGCGCTCGGCGCTGCGTGAAGACCCCGACATCATTCTGGTGGGTGAGATGCGGGACCTGGAAACCATCCGCCTGGCTCTGACCGCCGCGGAAACCGGCCACTTGGTGTTTGGCACCCTGCACACCACCTCCGCCGCCAAAACCATCGACCGTGTCGTGGATGTATTTCCGGCCAACGAGAAGGCCATGGTCCGCTCGATGTTGTCGGAATCCCTGCAGGCGGTAATTTCCCAAACCCTGATGAAGAAAAACGGCGGTGGCCGGGTAGCAGCCCACGAGATCATGCGTGGAACACCGGCTATCCGTAACCTGATCCGAGAAGACAAGGTGGCTCAGATGTACTCCGCCATCCAGACCGGGGGGGCCGTGGGTATGCAGACCATGGACCAATGCCTCTCTGACCTGGTGGCCAGGCGCATTATCAGCCGTGAGGTGGCTCGCGAAAAAGCGAAAATGCCAGAAAATTTTTAGTGCTTTCAATACCGTTGGTTATAGTTAGTTGTTAGCCGCACAGGAGTTGTAGTCATGGATTTTGAACGTTTACTTACCCTGATGGTGGAAAAAGGAGCCTCCGACCTGTTTATTACGGCGGGCGTCCCGCCGTCAATGAAGCTCCATGGCCGAATCGTGCCGGTCACCACCACCCCGCTGTCACCAGAGAAAGTACGTGAGACCGTACTCAGTGTGATGAACGAGAAGCAGCGGCAGGAATTTCTCGATACCAAGGAACTCAACTTCGCGATAAGCGCCCGTGGTATTGGTCGCTTCCGGGCCAGTGCTTTCTATCAGCGCAACCTGGCAGGTATGGTGCTGCGTCGTATTGAAACCACTATCCCCAAGATTGATGATCTGGGGTTGCCGGAAATTGTGAAAGAACTTGCCATGACCAAGCGTGGGTTGATTATCTTTGCCGGCGCCACCGGCACCGGTAAGTCCACCTCTCTGGCCGCTATGCTGGGGCACCGCAACCGCAACTCCAAAGGCCACATCATATCCATCGAGGATCCGATTGAATTTATCCACCAGCACCAGGGTTGCATCATTACTCAGCGCGAGGTGGGAATTGACACCGACTCCTTCGAAGTCGCCCTCAAGAACACCCTGCGTCAGGCACCGGATGTGATTCTGATTGGTGAGGTTCGCACCCGGGAAACCATGGAGCAGGCCATTGCTTTTGCCGAAACCGGCCACCTGTGTCTGTGCACGCTGCACGCCAACAACGCTAACCAGACGCTGGATCGCATCATTCACTTCTTCCCTGCCGACCGCCATGGTCAGCTATGGATGGACCTGTCGCTCAACCTTAAGGCGATTGTGGCTCAGCAGCTGATTCCCACTCCTGACGGTAATGGTCGCCGGGCGTGTCTGGAAGTGATGCTCAATACGCCCCTGGCGGCGGATATGATCCGCAAGGGCGAAGTGGCGGATCTGAAAGAACTGATGAAGAAGTCCACGGAAGTGGGCATGCAGACTTTCGACCAGGCGCTGTTCGAGCTCTACGACCAGGGAGAGATTACCTACGAGGATGCGCTGGCGCATGCCGATTCGGCCAATGACCTGCGTCTGCTGATCAAGCTGGCCTCCGAAACCGATGCCGAATACCTGTCTCATGCCGCCGATGAGCTGAGCATGCAGGAGGACGAGAACGATCGCAGTCGGTTGTTTTAGTCTTACCCCGTGCTTTTGGATAATTGCGGCGTAGCCCACCGGCGCTGACCCCGGCATGCTGGAGTCCTCGTCATCAGTGGGCTGGGTGTTACCTGCCGGTTTGAGTGACTCCTCAGCCGAAATCGTCCTCCCGACAAGGTCTAGCGTCAGATCGGGTGGGCTAAATCGGCCAAAAGTCTGGCGCGCGTAGGTCAAAATGTCCTGAGCCCCATATTTTTCCGGTTTCCCGCTTTACGCCGGCCCCACTGGTGCGAGAAAATACCGCCCTTTTTTAACGGCGCCCCTGCCTGCCCCTCTTTAACGAACTGAGGCCGCGCGGCGCCAATGCACATCAACAGGAGCCCTGAGCCCATGCCATCTCGTGCCGAATTAGCCAACGCCATCCGCGCCCTCAGTATGGACGCCGTCCAGCAAGCCAATAGTGGTCACCCCGGTGCCCCTATGGGTATGGCAGACATTGCTGAAGTGCTGTGGAACGACTATCTCAAGCACAATCCCAGTAACCCCGACTGGTCAGACCGCGATCGCTTTGTGCTGTCCAATGGTCACGGCTCCATGTTGATCTATTCCCTGTTGCATTTGTCCGGTTATGATCTGCCCATTGAAGAGCTGAAAAACTTCCGCCAGCTGCACTCCAAGACGCCAGGACATCCTGAATACGGCTATGCCCCGGGTATCGAAACCACTACCGGTCCTCTGGGTCAGGGAATTACCAATGCCGTGGGTATGGCACTGGCGGAAAAAGTCCTTGCTGCTCAGTTCAACCGCGATGGCCACGATATTGTCGATCACCACACCTACGCCTTCCTGGGCGATGGTTGTTTGATGGAGGGGATCTCCCACGAGGCGTGCTCCCTGGCCGGTACTCTGGGTTTGGGCAAGTTGATTGCGTTTTACGATGACAACGGTATTTCCATCGATGGAGAAGTCGAAGGCTGGTTTACCGATGATACCCCCAAGCGCTTTGAGTCTTACGGTTGGCATGTGATTCCCGCTGTAGATGGCCACGACAGCGCCGCCATCAAAGCCGCGATTGAAGCCGCCCGCGCTGAGACCGACAAGCCCACCATTATTTGCTGCAAGACCGTTATCGGATTTGGCTCGCCCAACAAGCAGGGTAAGGAAGAGTGCCACGGCGCCCCGCTTGGCGCCGAAGAAATCGCCCTGGTGCGCAAAACCCTCAATTGGGAGCATGGCCCATTCGAGATTCCAGCCGATATCGCCGCCGAGTGGAATGCCAGCGAAGCCGGCGCTGCTGCTGAAAGTGAGTGGCAGGCGCGCTTTGAAGCCTACCAGGCCGCCCATCCTGAGCTGGCCGCCGAGTATGAGCGCCGTGTGATCAAGGGCGAACTGCCCGCTGACTTCTCTGAAAAAGCCGACGCGTACATCCGCGAGTGCCAGGAGAAAGCCGAGAAAGTGGCTTCTCGCAAGGCTTCTCAGAATACCCTCAATGCTTTCGGACCATTGCTGCCCGAACTGCTGGGTGGCTCCGCCGACCTGGCCGGCTCCAATCTGACACTCTGGAAGGGCTGCAAGGGTGTGGAAGCCAAAGATGCCGCCGGCAACTATATCTACTACGGTGTGCGTGAATTCGGCATGAGCGCCATTATGAATGGTATTGCCTTACACGGCGGCTTCGTTACCTATGGCGCCACCTTCCTGATGTTTATGGAATATGCCCGTAACGCCGTGCGCATGGCCGCTCTGATGAAGCAGCAGAGCATCTTCGTGTACACCCATGATTCCATTGGTCTGGGTGAAGACGGTCCGACGCACCAGCCGGTCGAGCAAATTGCCAGCCTGCGCACCACGCCCAACATGCACGCCTGGCGCCCCTGCGACACGGTTGAATCCGCAGTGGCCTGGAAAGCAGCCGTAGAGCGCAAGGACGGCCCCTCCTCGTTGATCTTCTCACGCCAGGGGCTGACGCCTCAGCCTCGTTCTGAGCAGCAGCTGAACGACGTTGCCCGCGGTGGTTATATATTGAAAGACAGTGATGGCACCCCAGAGGCGATCCTGATCGCCACCGGTTCTGAAGTGGAGCTGGCGGTAGCCGCCGCTGACCGCCTCGGCAGCGAAGGTAAAAAGGTTCGCGTTGTCTCCATGCCTTGCGCCGAGATCTTCTGCGCCCAGGATGCCGAGTATCGCCAGCAGGTTCTGCCCATCGAAGTCAGCGCTCGAGTTGCCGTGGAAGCGGCCCATGAAGACTACTGGTATAAATTCGTCGGTCTGGACGGTCGTGTTGTGGGTATGAGCACCTTTGGTGAGTCTGCTCCCGGTGGTCAGTTGATGGAGTACTTTGGTTTCACCGTGGACAATGTTGTTGCCGCGGTAGAAGAAGTTATCGGCTAAGTGATTACCCCTTCTGTCGGCCAACCCTTGCGGTTGGCCATCAACGGTTATGGCCGTATTGGCCGCTGTGTGTTGCGGGCTCTGTTTGAAGCGGGCCTGCAGGACCGGTTGCAGGTAGTGGCCATCAATGAACTGGCCGACTGCAAGACCATTGCTCATCTGACCAAATACGATTCCACCCACGGACGTTTTCCCGGTGAGGTGGGCGTGACCGAAGATGTCCTGAGCATCAACGACACGGACATTCGTGTACTCCATTGTGAAAACATCCGAGAGCTGCCCTGGGCAGAACTCGATGTGGATCTGGTATTGGAATGCACCGGTGCATTCAGTGACAGGGCGACAGCCCAGCTGCATCTCGATCAGGGCGCCAAACGGGTTTTGTTTTCTCAGCCCGGTCAATCGGATGTCGATGCCACCATTGTCTATGGCATCAATGAGCAAGAGCTGTCGCCCGAACATCGCATAGTGTCAAACGCATCCTGCACCACTAACTGCAGCATCCCGGTAATTACCGCGCTTAACGACACCTTTGGTGTGCAGAGCGGCGTGATCACCACCTTGCACTCGGCCATGAATGACCAGCCGGTGATTGATGCCTACCATCATACCGACCTGCGCAAGACCCGCTCCGCGATCAATTCCATGATTCCGGTGGATACGGGTCTGGCAAGGGGCATTGAGCGATTTCTACCGCAGCTGGGAGGGCGTTTTGAGGCCCAGGCCATGCGCGTACCCACGGCCAATGTCTCGGCTATTGACCTGTCGGTAGTCCTTGCCAGAGATGTATCCACCGAAGAAGTGAACAACGCACTTTGTCACGCGGCGGCAACACAATTCCATGGTGTGCTGGGCTACACTGAGGAACTGTTGGCCTCCTGTGATTTTAATCACGACAGTCGCTCGGGCATTGTGGATGCCGGACAGACCCGGGTGGCCGGCAAGCGCCTGGCTAAAATCCTGGTGTGGTTTGACAATGAGTGGGGTTACGCCAACCGCATGCTCGATGTCGTCCGTGTATGGCAACATATTCAAAGCTAACCTTTATTAAGCTACTAAAGTGAGGAATCGCAGCCATGGCTGTAAAACTGATGACGGAACTGGATCTGTCTGGCAAGCGAGTATTGATCCGCGAAGACCTGAACGTGCCGGTAAAAGGTGGTGTGGTTACCAGCGACGCCCGTATTCGTGCTTCGCTGCCCACCATTGAACACGCCCTCAAGGCCGGCGCCAGCGTTATTGTCATGTCTCACCTGGGGCGACCCACTGAAGGCGAGTTCGCTGAGGAGTTTTCCATGCAGCCTGTAGCGGATCATCTCGGCAAGCTGCTGGGGCGTGACGTTGCCGTTGTCAAGGAATGGCAGTCTGGT
Source organism: Pseudomaricurvus alkylphenolicus (assembly GCF_011683955.1). Classification (GTDB taxonomy): domain Bacteria; phylum Pseudomonadota; class Gammaproteobacteria; order Pseudomonadales; family Cellvibrionaceae; genus Pseudomaricurvus; species Pseudomaricurvus alkylphenolicus. Next base: position 438,980 of record NZ_JAAQPI010000002.1, on the reverse strand, counting down.
GTAGAGGTGTCCGAGGGAGAGTTGGTGCTGCTGGAAAACGTTCGCTTTAACCCCGGCGAAAAGAAGGACGACGAGGGTCTGTCCAAGGCCTATGCCGCTCTCTGTGACGTGTTTGTTATGGACGCCTTTGGCACTGCGCACCGTGCCCAGGCTTCCACCCATGGTGTGGCCAGGTTCGCACCGGTAGCTTGCGCCGGCCCATTGCTGGCGGCTGAACTGGATGCGCTGGAACAGGCTCTGGCCAATCCAGCCCGCCCCATGGTAGCCATCGTTGGTGGCTCCAAGGTATCCACCAAACTGACCGTGCTGGAAACCCTCTCCGACAAGGTTGATCAGCTGATCGTCGGTGGCGGCATCGCCAATACCTTCCTGGCTGCCAGCGGCAAGCCAGTGGGCAAGTCTCTGTATGAGCAAGACCTCATCCCCAATGCCAAGGCGCTGATGGACAAGTGCGATATTCCCGTGCCCACTGATGTGGTTACCGGTAAGGAATTCTCCGAGTCCGCTGAGGCAACCTTGAAAGACGCGGCCGAAGTGACTGAAGACGATATGATTTTTGACATTGGTCCGGATTCCTCCGCTCAGCTGGCCGCGATTCTGGCGGAGGCCAAAACCATCATCTGGAACGGACCGGTTGGTGTGTTTGAATTTGATCAGTTTGGCGCTGGCACAGAGGTTTTGTCCCGCGCGATTGCCGATAGCGACGGTTTCTCCATTGCCGGTGGGGGTGACACTCTCGCGGCTGTGGATAAGTACGGTATTGCTGATAAAGTATCTTACATTTCCACCGGTGGTGGCGCCTTCCTCGAATACGTGGAGGGCAAGGTCCTGCCCGCCGTTGCCATGCTAGAAGCACGTGCCGACGGCTGATTACCCGATACCTAAAAACGATAGCTACAGGAAGACAAGAACCATGGCCCTTATTAGTATGCGCCAAATGCTGGACCACGCCGCCGAGCACGGTTACGGTGTGCCGGCGTTTAACGTTAATAACCTGGAACAGATGCGTGCCATTATGGAAGCGGCTGACCAGACCGATTCTCCGGTCATTGTGCAGGCCTCTGCCGGTGCCCGTAAATACGCGGGTGCTCCTTTCCTGCGTCACTTGATCCTCGCAGCCATTGAGGAATTTCCTCATATTCCGGTCTGTATGCATCAGGATCACGGCACCTCACCTTCTGTGTGCCAGCGCTCTATCCAGCTGGGTTTCAGCTCAGTCATGATGGATGGCTCACTGGGTGAAGATGGCAAAACCCCGACTTCTTACGAGTACAATGTGGACGTGACTCGCCGCACGGTAGACATGGCTCATGCCTGCGGTGTTTCTGTGGAAGGCGAGTTGGGTTGCCTGGGCTCTTTGGAAACCGGCGAAGCCGGTGAGGAAGACGGTATTGGCGCTGTGGGCAAACTGTCCCACGACCAGCTACTGACAGATCCTGAAGAAGCCGCTGACTTTGTACAAAAAACCGAGGTTGATGCCCTGGCCATTGCCTGTGGTACATCCCACGGTGCCTACAAATTCACCCGCCCACCCACGGGTGACATCCTGGCGATTGACCGCATTAAGGAAATTCATGCCCGTATCCCCAACACTCATCTGGTGATGCACGGTTCTTCCTCCGTGCCCCAGGAGTGGTTGGCGGTTATCAACCAGTACGGTGGTGAAATTCCGGAAACCTACGGTGTACCTGTTGAGCAGATCGTCGAAGGTATCAAGCACGGTGTTCGCAAGGTGAACATCGACACTGATCTTCGTCTGGCATCTACCGGTGCGGTACGTCGTTTCCTAGATGGCAACAAGTCAGAGTTTGACCCCCGCAAGTTCCTCAAGGAAACCGTGACGGCGATGAAGGACATCTGTGTGGCCCGCTACGAAGCGTTTGGTACTGCGGGCAATGCCAGTAAGATCAGTCCAATCAGCCTGGAGAATATGTTCCAGCGCTATGAGAGCGGTGAACTGAAGGCCAAGGTCAAGTAATCGCTTGATACACTAGCAGGGGGCTGGCCGAAAGGATTGGCCCCCATTTCCCCCCCCTCTCCTTGCTTGCTCTATACTTGAGGCTATCTCCCGTTGAGCAACACGTATGACCCCTACTCTGGAATCGCTGGAGGCACTGGCCGCGAGACTGCCCTCGCTGGAATCGCCCGAGGCGTCTGATAAGCACTGGCTCGGCAGCGAAAGCGTTCAAGCCTACCTCAACCACTACAACATCAACTTTTTGCAGGAAGGCCTCTGCCAGCACCACAGCTTTGGTCGTTTTCGAGCATCGGGATTTGATGTGGCCGCCCATATATGGCGACCAGCGGCACCGGCAGGTACCGTGTTTTTTATTCACGGCTTCACCGACAACGTGGGTCTGATGCAGCACGCCCTGCGTTTTTTGCTGCAACAAAAGTTCGCGGTGGTGGCTTTTGATTTGCCCGGCCACGGGCTCAGCTCCGGCGACCAGGCCAGTATCGATTCCTTCGACCAATATCGCGATGTGTTTATGGTCTGCATGCGAAAGGTGGTGGGCCTGCCCCACCCGTGGCACGCGGTGGGTCAGAGCACTGGTGGTGCCGTATTGTTGAATTTTCTCGGCAGTTTGCCGCAGCAACAATCCATTGAAAAAGTCATGCTGTTGGCCCCCCTGATACGCCCTCAGGGGTGGGCCCTGGCCCGTTGGGTATTTCCCATCTACAAGATGTTGGTGCGGCAGCTGCCGCGTAAATTCAATCAATCCTCTCACGATGCTGACTTTCTGCGGTTTGTGGAGAACGAAGACCCACTACAGACTCGCATCACACCGATGCGCTGGGCGGTGGCCATGGAGGAGTGGATCGACAATTTCTGGGTCTTTGACGTGCAGAAGCGCCCGCTGACGATTATCCAGGGAGACAGCGATCAAACCGTGGATTTTGAGTACAACCTCGAAGCCATCCGGGAAAAATTTCCCCACACACGGGTGGTCAATATCGTCGGCGGTCGCCACCAGCTGGTGAATGAATCCGAACAGTATCGGGAAAAGGTGATGTCGGCATTGAAAGACTGGCTGTGGGCTTCCTCAGCTTGAAGCAGGGCTTCAGGCTGAAGCGGTTTCGAGGTTGCTGACGACGCGATTGCGGCCTTTTGCTTTGGCTTCGTACAAATATTTGTCGACTCGATTGATCAGATCGTTGCGTGTCTCTTCGGTACTCAAATGAGCGACACCGATAGAAAGTGTCACATGTCCCACCGGAGTGCGCTCCTTACCTTTGGTTAAATGAGCACTGCCAATCGTCTGACGAATCTTTTCGGCGATATTGACAGCGTCGTCCAGGGGGCAGTCCTCGAGGATTAACTGAAACTCTTCACCACCAGTCCTGGCAAGAAAATCATCGCCTTTGATGACTTTCTTGATCATTTGGGCAACAAAGCGCAGTACCTTGTCACCCATCAAATGTCCGTGGGTATCATTAAAACGCTTAAAGTGATCGATATCGATCATCAGTAAGCTGGTTTGACTTTGAGGCTTAAGACGCATCAGCACATCGTCCAGCTTCTTGTCATAGGCGCGCCGATTGGCAATACCGGTCAGCTTGTCCGTCAGGGCTTCGGTGCTGGCGCGTTCCAGATTAACTTCCAGGGAAGACATCTTGGATTGCATCGACTTGACGATTTGCCCCATCTGATTGTTTTGTTCCACCACTTTTCGGCTTTCAGCAATCAATTGTTGGGTGATGGTTTTCAGGGCATCCAGCTCACATCCGTCCGCAAGTGCCTTCTCGGCGATGGCCAGAGCGCTTTCACACTCGCCTGAATCAGGGTTTAAACCAGTGAGTTCCAGTCCCAGTTCAGTGGTAATGCTACGCAGCTGAGCCCGAAACTTTTCCAGCTGCTCATTGGGCAGTTCTCCGTAGAAGCGGTTATACAGCTCGTAATTGAGATCAGGGTCGAAGCTGATGCTGGCGCTTCTGAGCTCATCAATGGCGAGGTTCAGATCTTCATTTTCGCCTTCACTGTAGTCATACCAGACTCGGATATTGGCGGGAGAGGTGGGAATCCCCAGGCTTTGCATATGCGCAATGGCGGCGTTAAGGTGAGTTTCGGAAAGGTGAATGTCCTGCTGATTTGCCATGCGCTAACTGTTATCTTAATCGCCGATTTTTTGGGGAACAAATACTAGCATAGTATTGATCCGTTACCGGTAGTTGTTCAGAGCTAAGATTCATTCGGTCTACATCTGTCTTTTTCTTATTCTTAATTGATCTATGCTCCCAATTCGTCAGGCTCACCCTCAACGATAATGATGATCCCGTCGCCAAATTCACAACTAAAGGCGACAAACACCGCCTGCTGTAATTCCTCATGATAGCTCTTGATGGTATTGGGTACTCCGGGAGGGGTCGGTGCGTAATTGAGTTCTTGTGGCAGGGAATCGCTGATAATGTAACCGGCCAGGGTATTAAGAAACTCTCCGCAGGCATCTATAGCCAGTTCCCTATCGCACTCTTCTTCATCAACATCCATAAATCTTGCCGCCAGAGGGCGCAGGCAATCTGAGTCAGCATAGAGGCCGAGGCGTAACTCCCTGTCCGGCGCAGCTTCCGAAAACAGGCGCAACCCCACGCAATGGTTTTGCCATCCCTCAGGCAGCGACGAATCCCCCAGAGGGGTGTGGCGACAGTGACTGTGCAGCAACCGCAGAAACAGGGCTTGCATATGCTGCAGAATGTCACGGCTCAAAGGAGAGAGGTTCTGGAGACTGGGGAGCTGGTTGTTCAGCATGAACGAGTCCAGCTGCTCTTGCGTGAGAGCGTCCTGCTGCACCAGTATTTCGCCGAGCCTGCGGCGCCGACTCTGTTGCTCACAGAGCAGAATGTCTATCTGCAGAGGCGTCAGCAGTTCTCTCTGCAGGGCGATATCACCAAAGCGTCGGTTGATTCGACGTTGGTATCGGTTTATCTCGCTTACCTGCTGCTGGTTGAGATATCCATACTCAATGGCGAGCTGACCCAGCAAGATATTATTCTTGCGCTGGACCTTGAGTGCATTTTGTAACTGCTCGCTGGTGATCAGTCCCGCGTTTAACAGCTGTTGGCCAATCAGGGTTGGCTTCATAAACGTGTTGTCATCTTATTTGCCCTGCTTACCACAGACCTTATAATGGCCTGCTTGTCAGCACCGTTAATCACCGACAGACGCGCTGGCACCCAGTCTCTCGAAAACGCCCTAACGTTTATAGAGGGAAACTGTTTTGATTACAAATCGTCGCAGCGGAAAGCGATGAGCAGTCACGGTAGATCTGTGTCAATTATCAGGGAGCTTGAGGAGCTTGAGCGTGCGTATTTTGATCGTGGATGACAGTCGGGCCATGCAGAGCATTGTCCGTCGGGGCCTGGAAAAAGCCGGATATACCGATCTGCAGACCAGAACGGCAGGCAGCGCCGTGGAAGCGCTTGATATTGCCCGTCATTGGGAGCCGGATCTGATCCTGTCCGACTGGCACATGCCCGAAATGTCAGGCCTGGAATTGCTCAAAGCCCTCAATCGGGAGATGCTGGGTATCAAGGTCGGCTTTGTGACTACTGAAACCTCTGCAGCCAGGATTCAGGAAGCCCGCGAAGCTGGCGCCAAGTTTGTCGTTAATAAACCTTTTGATATGGAAACCCTGCACAGTGCAGTGTTACCGGTGCTCAACAGCTCGGATGACCAAATTTCCAGCTATCGTGAAGGCCTGGATATCATCGAGGCTGAAGCCGATGCAGGCACCGTATCAGCAGTCGTCCCGCCATCAGGGGCGGAAACCAAGTCGACAGATGAACCCAAAGAATTGAATGAGCGAGTGATTCTGCCTCTTGTGAGCGAGGTGGAATACGCTCTAAACAAGGTGGCCAGCGCTGAATTGTTGATGGAGCCCATTGAACCGCTGAGATTTGGGGAGCAGCAATTTCCCTGTGTACTCGGACTGCTCTCTGACAGTGATGATGGTAAGGTGCGAGCGGTTTGTATTCTCGATCTTAAAGCGGCCTGTGTTCTGGGCGGGGCACTTGGTGCACTGAGGGAAGACATTGTTCACCAGGGCATTGCCGACCGTGAGGTCTCCAGCACCTTATTGGAAGATTGTGAACGACTGCTGAAGGTGATCACGGACACTATTAATGGCAAAAAAGGCAATGAACACCGCCAGTTGCAGCTTAATCGAGCCAGCCTGGTACATCAGTCATTTGCCCGCCTGGAAAGCCTGTTGGAAACGCCCGCAGATGAACGGCTGGATGCTGAACTTGCCGTTATTGGGTACGGTCAAGGCACCTTGACAATCGTCGCCTCATAAAAACAGCAAATAAACAAAAACCTTTGCGCTGAATGGGGTTCTTGTGCCAAGGCATGTTGCATGAAGATCTTGTCTGTAGGTATAGGTCCTAATATAAGAAAAATAAAGCAGGCTTTATCCTGGCAAAAATTCTCCAACGGCATCAAAAATGCCGATTCGTTCACAATCAAGTAGTGGTTTTTCTAACCAAAAAGGTCGTAAACTTGTGAGTTGGCGTCTCATTCACCTGAGATGAAACCACTGCCATAAAAACGATAAATAACAATAAATAGTGACATGTCTCTCAACCTAGCAATCGCACTGTTGTTTAACACAGTGCTCATACTGTTGGTGTCCTGGGGTTTCTTTCTCTATGCCCTGAGGCAGCATGGTAAAAACAATCAGCGGCTCGAAAGCCAGGTGCGTGCTTTACAAAAGAAGTTGAAGCAAAGTCGCACCGAGCTGGAACAGGAGCGCCAGATCCCCGCACCCCAATCCTCTGACCAGGCTATTGCCGGATTCGCCCGGGGATTGCAGGCCACGGCATCCACCTTAAATACCATCGAAGGTGTTGCTCGGCAGCAATCCGGAAGTCTGGACTGTATTGAGCAGGCCAGCGCGGCACTGAAACCAGACGACCACAGCCGCGAGTTGATGGTGCAGTTGTCGACACTCAAGGCCCAGTTTGCAGAGAGCGAGCAGTTGATTGCACGAATGAAAACCCAGGCGAGCAATAATCGCCATCAGTTGAAAGTGCTGGAAGAAAAGCTGGAGAGACAGAGTGATCAATCCAGGCGTATCAAAGGGCTGGAGGACCAGGAGCGGCGTCTGAGGCGTGAGATCAAACTGCTGACCCAAGGGGCGGAAGAAAGAGACGAGAAGCTGCGACGAATGGGTAGGACCCAGAAGGAAAACACTCAGTTGCGGGCCAAAATCAGCGAATATTTTGCCAAGAACAAACGCAGCGAAGAACTGGTCAAAGAATTGCAGCAACGTTTGAATGCGGCGCAGCGCACCGCCGAAGAGACCCGTCAGGCGTTGGAGCAGCTACAGACTCAGCCTCCCATCAATCCCAGCGACTTTGAGCTCGGGGAGCTGAAAGAAGCGCTGGAACGGACACTGAGAGAAAAACAGTTTATCGAAGAGCAATACCTGGAGTTGCTCGACCAGGTGGAGACTGCCGACGATGTGGCAGAACAGCTGCAACGCAGCCAGAAAGAATGCGCCATGCTGGAACAGTCCTACCTGCAGCTCATAGAGGAGCTGGAAAAAGACGATCAGGCGCAAGGCTCCAACGAAGACTTTAAACTCGAAGAAATCAGCATGGACGAGTAACCCTTGCAAACGCCATCCATTTGACTGAAACCCCCAGAATGCCTGGCAATTAGCCGCCCACCTGCTTAATATACCTGTACAAAAACACAGGTATCTGCGGATGAAGCTCTACATCGCCGAAAAACCGAGTCTCGGGCGGGCCATCGCCACGGCCTTATCCTCCAGCCCAAAAAAAGAAGAGGGTTGTATCTGGCTTGATAATGGCGACTGCGTCAGCTGGTGCATCGGTCACCTGCTGGAACAGGCCGAGCCGGATGCCTACCAACCGGAGTACAAACGTTGGGCTCTGGAACATCTGCCCATCATTCCTGAAGACTGGCAGCTGTCGGCCAAACCAAAAACCCGAAAACAGCTGAGTTTGTTGCGTAAACTTGTCGCCAAAGCTGACGACTTGGTGCATGCCGGAGATCCGGATCGGGAAGGACAGCTGCTGGTGGATCAACTGCTGCACCACCTGAAGGTCTCCGCAGCCAAATTGAAAGCCACTCAACGACTTCTGGTCAGCGACCTTAACCCGGCAGCGATACGCCAGGCACTGAAGAACCAGCGACCCAACCGGGAATTTCAGGCGCTTTCCGTCTCTGCATTGGCCCGCTCACGCGCGGACTGGCTCTATGGTATCAATCTCACCCGGGCGTACACCCTGCAAGGCCGCAAGGTGGGTTACAACGGTGTCTTGTCGGTGGGAAGAGTGCAAACTCCGGTGCTCGGGCTGGTGGTGCGCCGTGATCGGGAAATTAACCACTTTGTCAGCAAACCCTTTTTCGAAGTATTGGCGAAGCTCACTACAGATATCCATGGTGAGCACAAGCAGCAACCTCAATTGATGGCCAAATGGATTCCAAGCGAGGCTTGCCAACCCTATATGGATGACGAAGGGCGAGTGCTTTCCGAAGCGCTGGCGGACAATGTGGTCAGCCGCGTTAGCGGCCAAACGGGTCAGGTGGAAAAGCGCCAATGCAAGCAGAAGCGACAGAGCCCGCCCCTGCCCTATAGCCTATCAGCCCTACAGATTGATGCCGCCAAACGCTTCGGCATGAGCGCCCAGCAAACATTGGAAACAGCACAGACTCTCTATGAACGACATCAGCTGATTACCTATCCTCGCTCAGATTGCCGTTATCTGCCGATGGATCACCATCAGCAGGCGACCGACGTCCTGCGCGCCATTGCGTCCAGCAGTGGTCCCGATTTGAGCAAGATTGTTGATGGTGCCGATGTAACCCTAAAAACCAAGGCCTGGAACGACAGCCGTGTCGGGGCTCACCATGCTATTGTGCCGACCTCCAGATCTGTGCATGTTGGGCGTTTGTCGGACAGAGAGAAACAGCTCTACCAGTTGATTGCCCGACAGTATCTGCTGCAGTTTTACCCGGACCATCGTTTCGAAGAGATAGACGTGCACCTGCGGCTTGCTGGGGGGCATTTTAAGGCGAAAGCAAAACGTATTCTGGAATCGGGTTGGACGTCTGTTCTGGTCGACTCGAACAACAGCAAAGGCGAAGCTTCGGCGGAGAGCCGAAACGATCCGAAAGTGCTGGCAAACCTGAAGGAAGGGCAATCTGTCCTCTGTCTGGAGGCTGAGAAGCTCCAAAAACAGACCGCGCCTCCGAAGGCATTTACTGATGCCACGCTCCTGGCAGCGATGACTGGCATATCCCGTTATGTGAGTGACTCCGAGGTGCGGCAGATTCTTCGAGAGACGGATGGTCTGGGCACTGAGGCGACCCGCGCAGGCATTATCGAGCTGTTGTTCAAACGAGGTTTCTTAAGACGAGAAGGCAAGACGATTCGGGCCACTGAAGCCGGTGCGGGGTTTGTGGATGCACTGCCGGGCAGTGTGACGCTTCCGGACATGACGGCACGCTGGGAGTCCATGCTCACCGATATTGTCGAGCAGCGCAGTGGTTATCAGGCGTTTATGGAGGTTCTGTTGCCGGGATTACAGGCTCTCGTCCAACAAAGCCAGGCCTCTTTACCGGTTTCACTTCAGGGCGTAAAGGTTGAGAAAACCAAGGGCTCACGGCGAAGAGGGCAAAGCCGGAAAAGAGCGCAACATCAGGGTGGCGCAGGCAAAACCACAGGTAACAGGAAGTCGCGCCGTAACACCGGCTGATGCCCTGCTTTCTCAATGAGAGTATTTAGCTGAAGCGATAAATACTTCTCATCAGTTTTTTGTTTCAAAATCTGCTTAAATGGACTTTCACCACAGGTGATATGCCCCTGTCTCCAATTTCCGGTGCCAGAGGCATATTTCTTGATCTATAGGTGAATGTAATGAAAATCGTCATTATTGGAGGAGGTGCTGGTGGTCTAGAACTGGCAACCAAATTGGGAAAAAAACTGGGGCGTAACGGCCGCGCGGATGTGCTGCTGATTGACCGTAATCCCGTACATATCTGGAAGCCCCTGCTGCACGAGGTTGCGTCAGGCTCACTGAATGCCGACATAGACTCTGTCAGCTATCGCGCGCATGCACATAACTACGGATTTCGCTTTAAGCTAGGCTGCCTGGTCGGTGTTGATCATCAACGCAAGGTTGTCGAGCTGGAAGCTTTGCACGATGAAGACGGTGAGGAAATCCTCCCTCGCCGTAGCGAGTCATACGACCTGCTGGTGTTGGCCATCGGCAGTGTTTCCAACGATTTTGGCGTAGAGGGCGCGGCAGAGAACTGTATCTTCCTCGACAGTCCACAACAGGCTGAGCGCTTTCACAAACGCCTGGTCAATCGCTTTATTCGTCTCAATCGTGATCTGCGGCAAGGTCATTCCGAACGGCGTCTGAGAGTGGCTATCGTTGGCGCCGGTGCAACCGGTGTGGAGCTTTCTGCAGAACTGTTCAAAGCGCGAGAATGGTTTGCCACCTACGGTCTCAATCACATTCGATCCGATCATTTGCAGGTGTCTCTGGTGGAAGCGGGGCCTCGGGTGTTACCGGCCCTTAGTGAGCGTATCTCCAATGCTGCCCGTGAGGAATTGACCAAACTCGGTGTCGAGGTGCGAACCTCCACCGCTGTGGCACGGGTCGAAGCTGACGCCTTGGTGACCAAAGAGGATGAGTCCATTGAGGCGGATCTGATTGTTTGGGCTGCGGGAGTCAAAGCACCTGATTTTCTGGCCAGGCTTGAAGGGTTGGAGGTGAATCGAGCCAACCAGCTGTTGGTTGATGACTGTTTGCGGGTTAAGGGTGCCGAAGGCATCTACGCATTGGGAGATTGCGCAGGTTGTCAAATCACAGGTGACGATGGACAAGAGCGCTGGGTACCGCCCAGGGCGCAGTCGGCCCATCAGATGGCCAGCCGGGTAGCGGATAATATCATTCGCCAACATCAAGGCTTACAGCCTCAGGCGTTTGTCTACCGGGATAGAGGATCGCTGGTATCTCTGAGCCACTACACGGCTTTTGGCCGCTTGATGGGCGGATTAAATCAGGGCAGTCTGAATGTCGAAGGCCGCATAGCACGCATGGCCTATGTATCGCTTTACAGGATGCATCAGCTGGCCTTACACGGCTGGTTGCGCACCTTACTCGTGACGCTTTCAGATCGCATCAACCACTTTATCCGACCGCGCCTCAAACTGCATTGAGAGGTTCTCAGCAACCCTTCTCTCCCAAGAGGGCCTGCCGGCCCTCTTGGGTTCATCTTGGCTGTTTGGTTATTTCGCAAATTTGATGTTTGGAAGGCTATTGACGTCTATCCTCGTCTATCTTGGTGACAACTTCTCAAAACTTGCTTTTCTATACGTCGATTTCTTGCGTTAAAACACCTATGCTGCCAGTCACCAACAAACACAACAAAACGGAACTCAAGAGAACATTCTTATGAAACTGGAATCCATGGCTCTGCATCACGGATACGAATCAGAGGCCACCACCAAGGCGGCCGCCGTTCCCGTTTACCAGACAACCTCTTTCACCTTTGACGACACCCAGCACGGTGCCGACCTGTTTGATCTTAAGGTACCCGGCAACATCTACAGCCGTATTATGAATCCCACCAACGATGTGCTTGAGCAACGTCTGGCAGCTATGGAGGGGGGCGTTGGCGCTTTGGCCGTAGCTTCGGGGATGGCCGCCATTACCTATACCATCCAATGTCTGTGTGAGGTGGGAACCAATATTGTCAGTACCAGTCAGCTTTACGGAGGCACCTATAACCTGTTTGCCCACTCCCTGCCGCGTCAGGGCATTGAGGTCAGAATGGTGTCTCATGACGACTTTAAAGGCTTTGAAGACGCTATCGATGAAAACACTCGGGGTATTTTCTGTGAGTCGATCGGCAATCCCGCAGGCAATGTGGTGGAATTGACCCGTCTCGCCGAAATCGCTGATCGCCATGGTGTACCGTTGATTGTGGATAATACGGTGGCCTCGCCTTTCATCTGCCGGCCATTTGAGCTGGGCGCGCATATTGTTGTGCATTCTCTCACCAAATACATTGGGGGCCACGGTACCTCAATCGGTGGTGTTATCGTGGATTCCGGCAAGTTCGACTGGGCGGCTCATCCAGAGCGTTTCGCCTTTATGAATCAACCGGATCCTTCCTATCATGGAGTGGTATATACCGAAGCTTTTGGAGAAGCAGCCTTTATCGGTCGTTGTCGGGTGGTGCCTTTGCGCAATACCGGGGCGGCACTCTCTCCTACCAACGCTTTTCAGATCATGCAGGGGCTTGAAACACTGGGCTTGAGAATGGAGCGGCATTGTGATAATGCCTTGCAGCTTGCGAAATTCCTGCAGAATCACCCCAAAGTTTCCTGGGTGAATTACGCGGCTTTGTCTAATAGCCCGTACCGGGATAATTGCGAGAAAATCTGTGGGGGTAGGGCCTCAGGTATTCTCAGCTTTGGGATTAACGGGGGCCGGGAGGCCGGAGGCCGGTTTATCGATGCCCTGCAGATGATACTGCGCCTGGTTAATATTGGAGATGCCAAGTCTCTGGCTTGTCACCCTGCCACAACCACGCACCGGCAGCTCAATGATCAGGAACTAAAGGAAGCCGGAGTAAGTGCGGATCTGGTGCGAATTTCGGTTGGCATCGAACATATCGATGACATCATCGCTGACGTCAGCCAGGCTCTGGATCAGGTTTAACCTCAATACACCACAATTCAGGGGGCATAACATGAGTTTTACTGTTGAGTTTCTCTCCCTGTATTGACAGGCGATCAGACTGGCAGGACCGGTGCTGATGTTCTTGAGCTGCATCATTGTTGCCTGTGGCCAGTTGGTGGGACGATTAGAGGGCCGGAACTGATCTGATGCTTTCGGCGCCGTCTATACAGCCTCCCTCGCCCTGACAAACTTTGTCCATACTCAGGGCCTGGAGGCGGAGGTGCAACAGTTCCGGCGCTAAACCAGCTCTCGGTCTACACTGAAGGGTAATCCGAGGGTTCGCCAGAGGCATAGCACGAGGGACGGATATGCATATTCTCTACCCCGATATTAAACCCTATCGCTCACAGATGTTGGCTGTAACCGACAGCCACAGCCTGTATTTGGAAGAATCGGGAAATCCGGAAGGGATTCCCGTGCTGTTTGTGCATGGAGGCCCCGGTGGCGGCTGTGGCAAGCAGGATCGATGTTTCTTCGATCCCGAACGCTATCGCATTATCCTGTTTGATCAACGCGGCGCCGGCCGTTCCACACCCCACGCCAGCCTTGAAGACAATAGTACGGACAAACTGCTCTCAGATATGGAGGCTATTCGCGAAGCCTTGGGTGTGGAGCGTTGGTTGTTGTTTGGTGGATCCTGGGGAGCCACTTTGAGTCTGGCTTACGCCCAGCAACATGCCAAACGCGTTATGGGCATGATATTGCGGGGTATCTTTCTGTGCCGCCAGCAGGACATTGACTGGTTTTACCGGCATGGTGCCAGTCTGGTGTTTCCCGACTATTGGGAGGACTTTATCCACCCGATACCGGAATCCGAGCGCAGCAACTTGGTCGAAGCCTATTATCAGCGGCTGACCGGCTCCAATGAGTTGGCAAAAATGGCCTGTGCCAAAGCCTGGTCTCTGTGGGAGGCCCACTGTGCGACTCTGCGTCCGAGCGTTGACGTTGTTGAATCCTATACGGACCCCCATTCAGCGCTCGCTATGGCCCGAATCGAAGCTCATTACTTCATGCATCGTGGGTTTATCGAGGAAAACCAAATCCTCGCCAATGCCGATGCCTTGGAGGGCATTCCCGGCATTATCGTCCATGGACGCTACGACATGATCTGCCCGCTGGATAATGCCCAGGCACTGCATCAGGTGTGGCATGACTCACAACTGCACATTATCCGTGATGCCGGTCATTCCTCACGGGAACCCAGTATCATCGATGCTTTGGTCAGGGCGACCCGCTCCATGGCCAGACGTTTTGCCGACGACTGCGCCTGAAGGGATTCCACAGGCGCTGGAGTCCGGCGTTCGAAGCCCCTACAATGCCTGGTTTTTTGATGGCGAAGCTTCGCCTGGGAGAGCCGGACTTGAAAGGGTTGATACAGCGCGTGAGTCGCGCCAGTGTCTCTGTCGACGGAAAAGTGGTGGGAGAAATCTCTCGCGGATTACTGCTGTTGCTGGGTATAGAGCGCAACGACGACGACGAGAGCATGGACAAGTTACTGCACAAATTGCTCAATTACCGCATCTTCCCCGACCATGAAGGAAAAATGAACCTGAGTGTGTCCGATGTAGAAGGTGGCATTCTGGCGGTATCTCAGTTCACCCTGGCAGCGGATACCCGCAAGGGTCTCCGCCCGGGATTTTCCAGCGCCGCCGCCCCGGTGGTGGCCGAAGATATGTATAACCGCTTTGTTGCCAAGCTGCGTGCCCGGCACCTGGACGTGGCTACCGGCATTTTCGCTGCCGACATGCAAGTTGAACTGATTAACGATGGCCCCGTCACCTTTATGTTGGAGACCTGATCCCGGGGCTCTCTGTGGCTTTTGGCCGCTCGCAGTAACATTCCGGGCGCTGTAACATTGTCTATACTCATTGTCACAGAATAAGAGAGACAATGCGTATGACTGAGCCCACCAACGTCCATCTGGGCCGCATTCTGGTAGTGGACGACAACCCGGTGAATATCGCTATCGTAGAGAAAATTCTCTGTCACGATGGTTATACGCGGGTTGATTCCACCACCAACCCTCTCGAAGTGACCGAGCGCTACCGCCGTGATGACTATGATCTGATCCTGCTGGACGTTCATATGCCCGAAATGAGTGGGATTGAGGTGCTCGCCGAGTTGCGGCAACAACACCCGGGGGACTATCTGCCGGTGTTGATTCTCACCGCTGATCACACTGAAGAAACTCGCAACCAGTGCCTGGCCGGAGGCGCCAAGGACTTCATCGGAAAACCCTTCGACCGTACCGAAGTGTGTTTGCGAGTGCGTAATATTCTTGAAGTGCGCTTGCTCCACAAGGCGGTATTGCGCCAGAACGAAGAGCTTGAGGACAAAGTTCGCGAGCGAACCCGTCAGTTGCACGAGGCACAGGTCAAATTGATCCAGTGTCTAGGCAAAGCCGCCGAATACCGGGATAACGAAACCGGAATGCATGTCATCAGAATGAGTCAAAGCTGCGCGATTCTGGCAAAGGAAATGGGGCTAAGCGACGAAGAGTGTGAGCTGATTCAGCGGGCCAGCCCCATGCACGATATCGGCAAGATCGCGATACCTGACGATGTGCTGCTCAAACCTGGCGACCTGGAGGGGCGAGAGTGGGAAACCATGAAGACCCACGCGGAGGTGGGCGCTGAAATTCTCGGCGGATACGACACGGAACTGATGCAGGTTGCAGCCAAGATAGCCCTAACTCACCACGAACGCTGGGATGGTCGGGGTTATCCCGACGGGTTGCGGGGCCGGGAAATCCCTCTCTATACCAGAATTGTCAGCGTCTGCGATGTATTTGATGCGCTGACGTCAAAACGCCCCTACAAACCAGCCTGGAGTCACGAAGAGGCGATGGAATATTTGTGGAAGCAAAGCGGTCACTATTTCGATCCCGAGGTCGTCAGTGCCTTCGCTCGGGTTCTGGATAAGGTTGTAGCGTTGCGTCAGAGCTATCCCGATAACCCTGTGGCGCCTTTACCGGATCATCGCAATTACTTCGGCGAGGCTGACCATTCTCTGGGTTCACACCCCAACCTTTAGGAGAAAAATCATGGATCCGATGTCGGCAATGTTTATGGTGGCGGGACTGATTCTGCTGATAGGCAGTTGGTTGATCATGATCAACGTGTCGTTTCAAACTGATTACAGTTGGGGGCTGTGTGCTTTATTTGTGCCGCCGATTGCCTACCTGTATGGACTGTTTCGATGGCCGTTGGCTGGAGAATCGATCCTGATGTCCATTCTGGGTTGGGTGATGTTGTTTTTGGCGTGGGGCTGAATCAATTCCTGTCTCATCTCGTACGTGACAGCAAGCGACCAAAAAACAGCCCGACTTCAAACAGCATCCACATGGGAAGGGCGAGCAGTGACTGGGAGATAACGTCCGGTGGTGTCAGTAGCATGCCCAAGACAAAGCAGCCGACAATTATGTATGGGCGCTTTTTGGCCAGGCCGTCAGGGCTGATGACACCGGCCACAATCAAAATAATCGCAGCGATCGGGATCTCAAAAGCCAGACCGAAAGCAAAAAACAGCTTGAGTACAAAGTCCAGGTAACTGCTGATGTCGGTCATGACGGTGACCTCTGTGGGCCCCACGCTGGTAAAAAAACCAAAAATAATGGGGAATACCACAAAGTAAGCGAACGCCATGCCGGCATAAAACAACAGCACACTGGAAATCAGCAGCGGAATTGCCAGACGCTTTTCCCGCTGATACAGCGCCGGAGAAATAAATGACCAGACCTGGAACAGCACAAAGGGCATCGCCAGGAACAGGGCCAGAAAGAAGGTTAACTTGAAGGGCGTCAGGAACGGTGAGGCCACTTCCGTGGCGATCATGGTGCTGTTTTCGGGCAGAAACTTCTGCAGCGGTGCCGAAACGAACGTGTAAATCTCGTTGGCGAAGTAAAACAGGCCGCAAAATACCACCAACACAAACAGGACCACCCGCAGCAGGCGATCCCGCAGCTCCACCAGATGATGGACCAGGGGCATTTCTTGATCGTCAGGGGCGGAATCGCTCATGGGATATTATTCAGAGGTGGACTTGGTTTCGGTCTGATTGTTCGAAGCAGAGGTTTCTGTTGTCGGTTTCTCGATGTTGACGCTGTTTTCAATGTCGCTGACGTTCTCAGAAACGGTGCGCTCAATTTCTTCGCGGGTGGCATTCAAGCGCTGCATGACTTCTTCATTGTGAAGTTGCCGACGGATGTCGTCCGCCCCGATTTGCTCTTCAAATTCCGCCCGGGTGGACTGGATCCCGCGCTTTAACCTCCCCCACCACAAGGCGAGAGTCCGCAGGGTTTCCGGCAGGCGCTCGGGGCCGATTACCAGCAGCCCAACGACGCCAATCACCAACAGTTCAAAGAATCCGATATCAAACACGGCGGTTTACTTTTTGCTGTCGACTTTTTCGGATTCGCCTTCGATAACCTTCTCAGCGTCTTTAGCGCTCTTGTCTTCTACTTTCTCAGGGCTGCTGTCGGCTGTTTTGTCATCGTCCATGGCTTTCTTGAAGCCCTTGATGGCGCCACCCAAATCTCCGCCCAGGTTACGCAGGCGCTTGGTGCCAAACAACATGACGACAATGGCCAGGATGATCAGCAATTGCCAGATACTAATGCCACCAATACCCATAGTGTTTCTCCATCGATTTCAAAATTCGAGTGATTCTAATGTGTGATTATGAATCTTTTATTTTGGCGCACCTGCCGCCTTTCTTCCCGCCTTTTCTTCCAGGCCAGACATATCAAAACGGCGAGCCAGTTCATTCAGCACCGAGCTGGCATCCTCGCCGAGGTGGGACAGCATAACCAATGAATGGAACCAGAGATCAGCGGTTTCGTAAATGACCTCTTTGTTGTCCCCGCTAACGGCGGCATCTTTGGCTGCGATCACGGTTTCCACCGCCTCTTCGCCGACTTTTTCCAGTATCTTGTTCAGACCCTTTTGATGAAGGCTGGCGACGTAGGATTTTTCGCTGTTGCCGGCCTTTTTGCGTTCCGCCAGGATACGGTCCAGTTCGGTTAATACATCGCTCATGCGTAGATCTCTTTCGGGTCCTTCAGCACCGGGTCCACGGTGACCCACTGCCCGTCTTGCAAGACTCGGTAAAAACAGGATTCACGGCCGGTATGACAGGCCATGCCGCCCAGTTGTTCCACCATTAATACGATCACGTCCTCGTCGCAATCAAGGCGAATTTCCTTCACCTGTTGTACGTGACCTGAGGATTCGCCCTTTCGCCACAGCGATTGGCGGGAACGTGACCAGTAAACGGCACGCCCCTCAGCGGCGGTCAGCTGGAGCGATTCACGATTCATCCAGGCCATCATCAGTATGCGGCCACTCTCAGCGTCCTGGGCGATAGCCGGGACCAGACCGTCGTCGGTCCAGCGGATGGCATCGAGAAAGTCAGTGGATTGCACGTATTACCTCGGTTAAGCAAGCCAAAAAAGTGATTTTAACCCATTGCCGGGGCCATGAATAATAACTGAGGGTTTATTTACGTAAACCAGACGAAAGATGGGTCCTATTTGTCTCTATCCTGATTAACGGGTCAGCCACGCCCATACCGCAATGGCTGCCAGCAACCAGCTCTGAGAAGGAATCTGGTCGAGTTCGATGCCCGCGGCCGGCAAGGCAGTGATCAGTGCTCCGCCGCCGGCCAGCAGCCCCACCAGCCAGCGCCGCCTGGCCCGTCCCGAACGCTGGCGGCTCTCGTTCAGGGTTTCCGCCGCACTGTGCAGGTCCGGTGCCATATCGCTGATCTGCTTGATCTGATCCAGTGCGTCGGAGAGCTTGTGAGGCATTTGAGGGGCCTGTTCCAACAATTCCGGCCCATAGCGGCGCAATTGCTGCATCAGGCTGCGGGGGTGGAAGCGTTCCTTGAGCCAGCGTTCCAGAAACGGGTGTGCGGTTTGCCACAGATCCAGGTCCGGGTACAGCTGCCGTCCCAGGCCTTCGATGTTGAGCAGGGTTTTCTGCAACAGCACCAGCTGGGGTTGCACCTCCATATTGAAGCGCCTGGCGGTCTGAAACAGGGTGATAACGATCTGTCCGAAGGAGATCTCCTTCAAGGGCTTTTCAAAAATGGGCTCACAAACTGTGCGGATCGCTCCTTCAAACTCGCTGACAGGGGTTTCCGGGGCGATCCAGCCGCTTTGAATGTGGAGCTCCGCCACCAGGCGGTAATCGCGGCGGAAGATCGCAATCAGGTTGCGGGCCATATAGTACTGGTCAGCCTGGGTCAGGGAGCCGACGATGGCCATGTCCACGGCGATATACTGAGGTTGTTGGGGATGTTGATGCGAGACAAAGATGTTGCCGGGGTGCATATCGGCATGGAAAAAGTTGTGGTCGAAGACCTGGGTAAAGAAAATCTCCACTCCGCGTTCGGCCAGCGCCTTCATATTGGTGTCCTGGGCTGCCAGGGCCTCCATATCCGTTACCGGCACACCGTAGATGCGTTCCATCACCATAACGTTGCGGCGGGTATAGTCCCAGTACACCTCCGGAACGTACAACAGTGGTGAGCCGGCGAAGTTGCGGCGTAACTGCGAGGCATTGGCCGCTTCGCGCTGCAGGTTCAGCTCGTCAAAGATGGTATGTTCGTATTCCTGTACCACCTCGACCGGTTTCAGACGCTGGCCATCACTGGTAAAGCGTCTAACGAGCCGCGCCAGCAGGTACATCAGGGCAATATCCTGCTCGATTGTGCCTTCAATACCCGGTCTGACCACTTTGACCACCACCTCTTTTTCCCCCTGGGGGAGATTCAAGCGGGCGGCATGAACCTGGGCTACCGAAGCAGAGGCCAGGGGTTCACTTTCAAAGTGAGTAAAGACTTGCTCTATGGATTGTCCCAGAGAACTCTCGATAATCTGACGGCACTCTTGATTGTCAAAGGGGGTGACATTGTCTTGTAAGTGGTCCAGCTCCGAGACAATATCGGCGGGAACCAGATCCGGGCGCGTCGACAGCAGCTGGCCGAATTTCACAAATACCGGCCCCAGCTCTTCCAGGCATCGACGCAGGCGTTCGCCCCGGCTCAATGGGGTGTCCGGCAGCAGGTTCAACAGCCGCAATAACAGACGTGCCCCCCAGGGCAACTGGCGTTCTGGCAGCAAACCATGGAGGCGGTAACGCAGAACGATGGTAATGATTTGAATCAGGCGGAACAGGGCGGTCACGGAGACGGCAATCCTTTAGAGTAGGCCAGGGGTTGGCTAGCGTTGGGTTATTTTCTGTTTGAGCCGCTCGAAGCGGGCTCCCAGGCGATCGGCTGCCAGGCGCAGTTGATCCACCTGTTCGTTGAAGTGCTTGATTTCTGGCCCGCTGGGCACCGCGCGAAACTCTTCCGTAAGGAATTCACTCAACAGTCGGCGTCCGGTTTCGCCCCGCCGGCGCAGCCAGCCCAACTGACCTCGCAGACGCTGGGCCAATGAGTGACCGGCAATGTCACCCAGCCAGTCATTGATGGCCTCTTCCCAGTCCAGCTCGAGCTCCTTGGCGATCGACTTGATGTCGGCCAGCAGTGCGGTATTTCCCCAGGCCTCCACATTGCTGTCGGCGAGATTCACCTTTTCGCTGGTCGCCAGCATCACCAGGCCGGGCAGACTGCCGCACAGCCGGGTACTGGGTTCAAAATCGTCGTCCTCAAGGTGGCTGATGCGCACGCCCTCAGTATCGAAGTGAAAGCACAGGCTCAGGCCCAATTCACGAATATCGACACCCAGGCTCTTACCTGCCAGCGCTCTCAGGCGCGAGCGGGTGGCGGGGTCATACTCCAGCGCTTTGTTAACGACGGTTTCAAGCGAGGCGCCGGCGGCGGCTTTGAGTGTTGGGTCAATCATGGTCGTCCGCCGCTTAAGGTTTAATTCCCTTGTGAAGGGCGACAATGCCGCCGGTCATGTCGTGGTAGTCGACATTGGCAAAGCCGGCATTTTCCATCATCTGCTTGAGCGTGTGCTGGTCGGGATGCATGCGAATGGACTCTGCCAGATAGCTGTAGCTGTCGGCATCGTTGGTGACCAGTTTGCCCATAAAGGGCAGCACCCGGAAGGAATAAGTATCGTAGGCTTTGCTCAACAATTCGTTACGGGGTTTGGAGAACTCCAGCACCAGCAGGCGGCCACCGGGTTTGAGTACCCGCAGCATGGAGCGTAAGGCCAGATCCTTATCGGTAACATTGCGCAAGCCAAAGGCGATGGTAATACAGTCGAAGGTGTTATCCGGGAAGGGCAGATACTGGGCATCCGCCTGGCTCACCACCAGATTGCCACTGACTCCGCGATCGGTCAGGCGATCCCGGCCGACCCGCAGCATGGACTCATTGATATCCGCCAGCACCACCAATCCCTCGGGGCCCACGATGCGGGAAAACTTGTAGCTCAAGTCACCAGTGCCGCCGGCAATATCCAGTACCTTATGCCCACGACGGACTCCCGACAACTCTATGGTAAAGCGCTTCCAGAGGCGGTGAATACCGCCCGACATCAAGTCATTCATGATGTCGTATTTGGCTGCCACGGAGTGAAAGACTTCCGCCACCTTGCCGGCTTTTTCCTCAACAGGCACCTGCTGGTAGCCAAAATGGGTGGTTTTCTTGTCGTTCATAGGAGAATCCGGTTACTGCAGCCAAGGGTGGCGTATTGTACCCGCCGCCTCAGCCCCAGTGCAAAGAAGTGCCCGCTTAAATTGTAGAGACGATCAGCGCTTATCGGGGTTCAGATTTTCACGCAACTGTTGAACGCTCTGGTAAAACAGCGGAACCAGAAGCGTCGCGAGCACCGTGGCTGCAGTCATACCCCCCAGAACGGTAAAACCAATGGAAATCCGGCTGGCGGCACCGGGCCCGGTGGAGAACACCAGCGGCAGTACGCCCAATACAAACGACAGGGCCGTCATCAACACCGCCCGGAAGCGCAGTCGGGCTGCCGTGAAGGCCGCTTCGGTGATGCTGTTGCCTAGCCGGCGTTGTGTCATGGCAAATTCCACAATCAGGATCGCCGTCTTGGTGGATAGGCCAATCAGCAGAATCAGTCCTACCTGGGCATAGAGGTTGTTGTCGAGACCCACCAGATTGAGGCTGAAAAAGGCACCCAGCAAGGCCAGTGGAACGGTCCCCAACACCGCCAGGGGAATACTCCAGCTCTCGTATTGCGCGACCAAAAACAGATAGACAAACACGATGGCAAGACTGAATAGGAGGGGTGCCAGATTGCCGGCTTCCACCTCTTGGGCTGTTTGACCTGCCCATTCAAACACATAGCCTTCCGGCAGACTCTCGGCCAATTCAGTAATCGCTGCAATGGCATCACCAGAGCTGTAGCCTGGGGCTGGCTGTCCGGTGACTGTCGTGGAGCGGTAGAGATTAAAGTGGTTGAGGCTGGTGGCACCCAGGATGGGGCGCAGCTGGCCCAGAGTGGCCAGGGGCACCATTTCATCGCGACTATTGCGCACGTAGAAATGAGCCAGATCGGTGGGTTTGGAGCGAAAATCTCCATCGGCCTGCAAAATCACCTGATAAGTGCGGCCAAAGCGATTGAAATCATTGATATAGAGCGACCCCAACTGGGCCTGCAAGGTCAGGAACACCTCATTGAGGGAGACCCCTATAGCTTTGGCCTTATCGCGATCCACCTCCAGGTAATACTGGGGCACATTGGCCCGGTAGGTACTGAATACTCGGTCCAGACGAGGGTCGTTATTGGCTTCAAAAATCAGACCATTGGTGACCTGAGCCAGTTCCTCCGGAGCGCGTCCCAGGGAATCCTGCACCCGTAAATCGAAACCGGAGCTGGTACCGAGACCCGGAATCGGTGGCATGGGGAAGATCATGGCCTGGGCATCGGGCAGGCTCCATAACTTACCCAGCAGACGATTGTAGATGCGGCGCATGTTGGTTTCGGGTGTGGTGCGCACATCCCAATCCTTGAGTACGACAATGCCCAAGCCTCGATTGGAGCCCGCACCGGCCAACAGAGAAAAGCCGGAAACGCCGACTACGTCGCTGACACCGGGGTCTTCCAGGATAATGTCGGTGATTTTGTTCATGACCTCTTCAGTGCGATTGATCGAGGCGGCATCAGGCAGTTGAACATCCATCATCAGGATGCCCTGGTCCTCATTGGGGATAAAACCGGTGGGTGTGGTGGCTGCAAAGTAGACCGTCGCGCCCACCAGGCCTGCGGTCAATGCCAGCATCAACGCCCCACGCCCAAGAATACGTCGCACCTGGGTGCTGTAGCCATTGGTGAGTCTTTCCAGCCCCGCTTCCAGGGGGCGGAATAGACGGATTTTCTCGGTTTTGTCGGCTCTTAACAGCGTTGCACATAGAGCCGGGCTCAGAGTCAGGGCGTTAAGGGAGGAGATACACACCGCCACGGAGATGGTGACGGCAAACTGTTTATAGATCTCACCGGTAATGCCCGGCATAAAGGCAACCGGCACAAATACCGCCAGCAGTACCAAGGTGGTGGCGACAATCGGAGCGGATACCTCGGCCATGGCACGTTTGGTGGCCTCAATGGATCCAAGTCCTTCCTCTACCATCAGCCGTTCCACATTCTCGATCACCACGATGGCGTCGTCCACGACGATGCCGATCGCCAGCACCAGGGCAAATAAAGTGATGGTGTTAATGGTAAAGCCGAACACCAGGAGAAAGGCAAAAGTCGCCACTAGCGACACTGGAATGGCAATGGCGGGAATGAGCGTGGCCCGAAAGTTTTGCAAAAACACAAAGACCACCAGGATCACCAGTATCACGGCCTGATACAGGGTCACCTTCACTTCGTCGATCGAGCGATTAATAAAGCGGGTGGTGTCGTAGATGATATTAAAGGACATCCCTTCCGGCATGCGCTCACTGAGTTTCTCCATCTCCGCGTAAACATTGCGGGCGACCTCGGTGGCGTTGGCGTCCGAGAGTTGGTAGATAACAATAAAAGCGGTGTCCTGATTATTCAGTTTCGCCACAGATGCGTAGGATTGGGAACCCATTTCCACCCGCGCCACATCTCTCAGACGCACAAACGAGCCGTCCGCCTGGGCACGAATGATGGTATTGCCGAATTCCTGTTCGTCGATCAGACGCCCTCTGGTCTGAATGGTGTATTCGAATTGTTGTGCCTGTGAGGTTGGGGCAGCGCCGATTTTACCGGCTGCGACGATCAGGTTCTGTTCCTGCAGGCTTTGCTGTAAGTCGGATACCGTCACGTTCAGTGCGGACATGCGCACCGGGTCCATCCACACGCGCATGGAGTAACTCATCTCCCCCATCACTGCCACGCTGCCGACGCCTTCGAGTCGGGCCAGAGGTTCGGTGAGGAAATTGGTGGCGTAATTGGACAGATAGATACGGTCCAGGCTGGGGTCATCTGCCACCAGATTAATCCCCATCAGCATATTGCTTGATTGCTTGGAGACCCTGACTCCCTGACGGGTGACTTCACTTGGCAGGCTTGGTTCTGCAATTGCCACTCGGTTCTGGACGTTAATCTGGGCCAGATCGGGATCAGTACCCTGTTTGAAGGTGACAGTAATTTCCGCAGCGCCGTCATTGCTGGCACTGGATTCGATATACAGCATGTCTTCCACCCCATTGATCTGTTCTTCAATGGGGCGCAATAGCGCCTCTTCCACCACCTGCGCGCTGGCCCCCGGATAAACAGCGTTAATCTTGACTTGGGGTGGTGTGATTTCGGGATAGAGGTTAACCGGCAGTTGACCCAGGCCGATCAGTCCGGCCAGCGTCAGAACAATCGAAATGACAAAGGCAAACTTCGGTCGAGAGATGAAAAAGTGGCTGAACATGGCTCTGTCCCTTGAGTGGATGGCGGTTGGTAATTACCGTCGTTGACCTTGCTCAGGCCTCATCATTGGGAGTCTCTGCAGACGCTTTGAGTGTGCCGGTCTTGGGATCCAGTTGCTTCATTACGGGTTGCACGATAACGCCCGAGCGCACTTTCTGCAGGCCGTCCACAATCAGGCGGTCCCCTTCTTTAAGGCCGCTGGTAACGACCCAAAGCGATTCAATACGACGACCCACTTGAATGGCCCGGGACTTGACGCGGTTGGAGTCGTCGACCACCAACACAAACCTGCCCTGCTGGCCTTGTTGCACGGCATACTGGGGGATAACGGGCAAACGGGCGCTTTCGGTGCTTTCAATCACCAGTGTTGCGTAGAGGCCAGGACGTACAATGCGGTCGGGGTTGGGAAATTCCGCGCGCAGTTCAACACTGCCTGTGGTGGGGTTTACCTCAATGCCCGCGTAGTTGATTCTGCCCTTGTGGGTGTGGGAAGTGCCGTTAGGCAGCATCAACGTGATACTGGTCAGATCTTGGGGCGGTGTTGTATCACCATACTCCTTGATAAATTCCTGGATATAGGTGATGTAGGACTTTTCATCAATCTGAAAGTTGGCGTAGATGGGATTATCCTGAATCAATGTCGCCAGCGGATCGCTATTGGGGCCAACCAGGTTACCAACGTTGTAGCGCACGGTGCCAATGGTGCCCTCAAACGGTGCGCGAATGTGGGTGTAATCCAGGTTGACCTGAGCATTATGCAGGGCAGCTTCTGCGGCTTTTTCAGAGGCACTGGCTTTGGCAGCATTGCTGGCCAGGGTGTCGAGATCGGATTGACTGATATAACCCTTGGGCCGAAGATCCTTGCCCCGTTCATAGTCTCGTGCCGTGCGTTTTCTCTCTGCCTGGGCGCTCTTGAGATTGGCTTCGGCTTCCTCCAGCTTGGCTTCGTAATTGGCTCTGTCGATCTCAAACAGCAATTGATCTTTATCGATGTCCTGCCCTTCAATGAACAAGCGTTTGGTAATAACTCCCTCTACCCGAGCTTTAAGGTCTACGGATTTATAAGCTTCGGTTCGGGCGACGGCTTCCCAGTACTCGCCGACTTCCTGACTGCCCACTTCAATGACACTGACGGCTGGTGGAGGCGGTGCTTGCGGAGGCGCCTCCGAAGTGCAGGCATTGAGCAGCAGAAGTGAAACCAATGCAGTGGAAAGCGATGCGAAAGAGCGCAGAGGGGACGGCATACCGGAGTCCTTGTGACAACAGGAGGGGGATAAACAGACTACTTATAACACAATAGCAGGCCCGTCGTGTTTGCGGAGCGCACTAAAAACGGGCGCATAATAGCGACGCGGGCGGTAAAGGCGGGTTAAGCTTTGTTGTGTGGGATTGAAGAATCGTCTACAACAAGCGAACAACCTGAGTATCGGGGTCGCGACTGAGCTGCTTGTCGTGCAATTTTTGCAGATAGTCATCCCAGAGAGTGTCCTTCTCTCTACCCAACTCCAGCAGGTATTCCCAGCTGTAAAAGCCTGAATCATGGCCGTCGTCAAAGACGATCTTAATCGCGTAGTTGCCCGCCGGTTCGATGGCGGAAATGGCCACATTTTTCTTGCCGTGTTGAAGGACTTCTTGCCCGGGGCCATGGCCCCGGACTTCCGCAGAGGGCGACAGTACCCGCAGCAACTCGGCACTGAGTACGAACTGTTCAGTGCCGAAGTGCACTTCCAGGGTGCGGCTCTGTTTATGCAATTTGATTTTGCTGGGTACCATGGCCAATATCGTTTACCGAATCGTGCTTACAGTATAAATCGGCTGAGGTCTTCGTCCTGTGCCAATTCACCGAGGTGACTGTCAACGTAGGCTCCATCGATGGTCAGCTGGTTGGTGCCATCGCCGGCTTCAAAGGAGATATCTTCCAGCAGGCGCTCCATAATAGTGTGCAGGCGGCGGGCGCCTATGTTTTCAGTGCGTTCATTTACCTCGTAGGCGGTTTCCGCGATACGTCGAATACCATCCTCGGTAAATGCCAGCTGTGTCCCCTCGGTCTGCAACAGCGCTACCTGCTGTTCGGTCAAGGAGGCATCGGGTTCGGTCAGAATACGTTCAAAGTCGTCCGGCGTGAGGGCTTCCAGCTCTACGCGAATGGGTAAACGCCCCTGCAGTTCAGGAATCAGGTCAGAGGGTCTGGCCAGGTGGAAAGCGCCGGAGGCAATAAACAGTATGTGATCGGTTTTGATCATGCCGTGCTTGGTACTGACCGTGCAGCCTTCGATTAATGGCAACAGATCCCGTTGCACCCCTTCCCGAGACACATCGGCGCCGGCTCCTTCGCTGCGCTTGGCGACTTTGTCGATCTCATCGATAAAGACAATGCCGTTTTGTTCGGCAGCGCTGATAGCGCGGCTTTTCATTTCTTCCTCGTTGACCAGTTTGGCGGCTTCTTCGTCACGCAGTTGCTTAAACGCCTGCTTTACCGTCAACTTGGTCGCTTTGGTCTTGCCGGAGGACATGGATGAGAACATGTTTTGCAGTTGGCTGGTCATGTCTTCCATGCCTGGGGGCGCCATAATTTCAACGCCGACGGGTGTGGTGGCGACCTCGATTTCAATTTCCTTTTCATCCAGCTCTCCCTCGCGCAGCTTTTTACGGAAAATCTGGCGAGTGGCCGATTCGGTGGTTTCCTTCAGGTCTTCGCCGCGGGCCGGCGGCAACAGAGCGTCGAGAATACGTTCCTCGGCCGCATCGCTGGCACGATGTTCTACCTTCTTCATTTCTTGCTCGCGGTGCAGCTTGATGGAGCGATCCACCAGATCCCGAACGATCGATTCAACATCGCGTCCCACATAGCCCACTTCGGTGAACTTGGTAGCTTCTACCTTGATAAACGGGGCGTTGGCCAGCTTGGCCAGACGACGCGCGATTTCTGTTTTGCCCACGCCGGTGGGACCGATCATGAGGATGTTTTTGGGGGTGATTTCGTTGCGCAGCCCTTCTTCCAGCTGCATCCGGCGCCAGCGGTTGCGCAGTGCGATGGCAACGGCACGCTTGGCATTGGCTTGGCCAACGATGTGTTTGTCCAGTTCGTGAACAATTTCCCGGGGAGTCATGTCAGACATAGTAATTCTTCTTAACCGTAAGCCAGTTCTTCGATCGTGTGGTTGTGATTGGTATAGACGCAAATGTCGCCGGCGATACCGAGCCCTTTGGAGACAATATCGCGCGCCTCCATTTCGGTGTTTTCAAACAGGGCGCGTGCGGCAGATTGGGCAAAAGGACCGCCGGAACCGATGGCAATGATGTCCTGCTCCGGTTGAATCACATCGCCATTGCCGGTGATGATCAATGAGGCGTCCTTATCGGCCACCGCCAGCAGAGCCTCTAACCGCCGCAGAGCCCGGTCTGTGCGCCAGTCTTTAGCCAGTTCAACGGCGGCCCGCACCAGTTGGCCATTGTGGGCCTCAAGCTTGGCCTCGAAGCGTTCAAACAGGGTGAAAGCATCAGCGGTACCCCCTGCAAAGCCGGCCAGTACCTGATCCTTATAAAGTCTGCGAACCTTGCGGGCGTTGCCCTTCATCACGGTATTGCCCATGGAGACCTGCCCGTCGCCGCCGATGACAACTTTGCCGTTGCGGCGCACGGAGAGAATAGTGGTGCCTCGATATTGTTCCACTGGGGATCCTTTGTGTCGATTGCGTTTGATGTCTCTTTATTTGAGGGTGCAGGGCAGAAATTCAAGCCTGTTCAAGACTTCTTGCGCTTCAGCAGCAGTGGATTAATGTCGTTGGACACCAAAGTGCTGCGAGCCTTGGCCAGTCGTGACTGTGACTGGAAGGGACCCACCAGTACCCGGTGCCAGGTCTCGCCGTTGCGGACGGTCACTGTTTCCACCCGGGCCTGGAGGTTCATCAGAATCAGTTCTGCTCGCAGGCGATCAGCGTCTTTACTGCGCTTAAAAGAGCCCACTTGCAAGATGTATTCTTGCTGCTGTTGGTCGGGCTGGGTTTTGGGCTCGGTATTTGGTGTCTGTTGGACAACCACCTCCGACTCTTTGAGCAGCTGGTAAAAGTCAAACCTCGGTTTGGGAACAGCGGTTTGCGGCTGTGTTTGGTCCGCGACCGGATTCTTGATTTCGCTGGTTGAGCTGGGGGCGATACCCGACAGATAGACGAGAAACATGATAAATGCACCCAAAACCGCTCCTGTGAACAGCCATACCCAAGCGGGTACCTGGGAGCGTCTGGGCGCTGGAGGCGCCTCTTGCTGGCGAGCGGTTTTCCGCGCGGGCTTGCGCTCTGGGTTGCGATCGGCTTTGGGGCCTCCGCCGTTGCGGGGTTTCTTGGCAAAATCTCGGGTCATAGTTTCTGGGGTCTTTCTGTCTTGAATTCCGGCCGGGATGCGGTGAATCTGTGGAATTGTACTTGAAGGCGCCGACATTAACACAGAGTCAGGTCATGTCCTGTGGATCAACATCAACAGACCAACGGCATCGTCTCGCCAGCGGCGCCTGGTCCAGTTGCTCCAGAAGCGGTTTGAGCAAGTGGTGCAGCCTGCCTCGCTGATTGGCGCTGATCTGTAGCTGGTAGCGATAGCGCTGATTGCGTTTCTCCATCGGTGCAGGCAGTGGCCCCAGGTACTGAAGCTCCGGACTGGAGGGATGCAGTTGCTCGGCGGCTCTGCGAGCCCAGTCCAAAAACTGAAAGGCGTTCTCCGCGCGTTTCGATTCGGCCCGGAGCAATACCATCGGCCGCAAGGGCGGCAATTGTGCAACTTGCCGCTCCTGCAGTAACAAATTTGCATAGGCGCTGTATCCCTGGCGAAGCAATGTCTGCAGCAGTGGATGGTCACAGAGGTGGCTCTGGATCAGCACCTTGCCCGGCTTATGGGCCCGTCCCGCTCTTCCGGATACCTGCAACAACAACTGCCCCATTTTTTCCGGTCCGCGAAAATCCGTGCTGAATAAGCCGCCATCGGCGTCAAGAATTGCCACCAGAGTCACATTGGGGAAGTGATGCCCCTTGGCCAACATCTGCGTGCCCACCAGGATACAGGGTTCTCCTTCGTTCACCTTATCCACGATGTTCTGCATCGCATCTTTACGGCGGGTGGTATCCCGATCGACCCTTATGACCGCATAGTCCTCAAAAGTCTGCTGCAGAGTCATTTCTGTGCGCTCGGTGCCTTGTCCCACACAGTGCAGTTCCAGACTTTGGCAGTTGGGGCATTGACTGATCAGCGGGCGTTGGTAGTCACAGTGGTGACAGTGCAGGTGGCTGGGTGTCTGGTGCACCGTCAGTCGCGCATCACAAGCAGGGCATTGGCTGATCCAGCCACAATCATGGCACATCAAGGTAGGGGCAAAACCGCGGCGGTTTAGGAATACCAGTACCTGATTGCCGCTTTGCAGGTGCAGTTGCACCTGATCCAGCAATGCTTGGGTCATGCCGTCCTGCAAGGGCTGACGTTTGAGATCAATCAGTTCGATTTCGGGCGCTTTGGCCTCTCCCGCCCGAGTGGTCAGAGTGAGTAAGCGATATCGCTGTTGGTGTGCGTTGTAATAGCTCTCCAGCGATGGAGTGGCACTGCCGAGTACCAACGGGATGCCCAGACGGTGACAGCGTACAGCGGCGAGGTCACGGGCTGAATAGCGAAAACCATCCTGTTGCTTAAACGAACTGTCGTGTTCTTCATCGAGAATGACGATGCCTGCTTTGGGCAAAGGGGTAAAAATCGCAGAGCGGGTACCGATAATGATATCGGCCTGTCCGTTAGCGGCCAGCAACCAGGCTTGTTTTCGTTCGCTGTCGCTCAAACCTGAATGCATGACTGCCATGGGCCTGTGGAAGCGTCGGCGAAATCTCGACAGAGTTTGTGGCGTCAGCCCTATCTCCGGGATTAACACCAGTGCCTGTTTGCCTTGTTCCAGAGCCTTGGCAATCGCCTGCAGATAGACTTCGGTTTTGCCACTGCCGGTGGTTCCATATAGCAGATAGGTTGCAAATTGGGTGGACGCAATATTCTCCAGAGCGTCGGCCTGCTCGCAATTGAGCTGCAGCGGTGGCTCCGCCAGAAGTTTCGGTGATGCCAGTGGCACGGGATCAACCTCTACCGCTTCTGTCAGGCCCTTGTCTTCGAGCCCTTTGAGGGCGCTGCGGCTGATTTCTTGTAGCAACAAGTCTTTGTGCAGCAAATGTTGGTCAGGTCCAAGAACCGATAGCTGGCGCCACAGGGCAAGCTGTTTGGGGGCTCGCTTCAGCTTGTCCGGAGCACATTCACGCCCTTGCGGAGTCAGACGCCAGGCTTTTTCCCGTTGCAGGTGAGCGGCTTCTCCTTGTCGCAACGCCGTGGGTATAGCTGTGGCCAGGACTTCACCCAGGGGATGGTGATAATAGTCCGAAGACCATTTGCACAGTTGAAGTAACTCTTGGGGGAGCAGCGGCGTCTTGTCCAGTACAGAATCCAAAGGCCGCAGTTTCTCTATAGGGAGCTCCGAATCAGAACGGGTTTCGATGACAATACCCAGCAGCTGCTGATTGCCGAATTTGACTGCGACACGGGTGCCGGGTTCCGGGACTGCGACACCATCGGGCAACAGGTAGTCGAAGGTGCGACGCAGGGGAGTGGGCAGTGCCACAGCGACGACCCCCGCTGTACTCATGGGGAAGAACGAATCTGTCAGGGGGGGAGGCATGTTTTTGTGGTAGGTCCTAATGGTGGGTCGACGGTATGACCAGCATGTCGAAAAAGTACACAAAGTGTTGCACTGGCGAATGGTTCTGGTAGTATGCGCCGTCTTATTTTTAGCCCGCTAAGATTAACCGGTGTGCGGTGCTCGGCACAAGATCGAGTGGCGGCACACAAACGACACTAAGGCGAAAACCATGAAAGCTGATATCCATCCTAACTACGGCGAAATGACCGCAACCTGCAGCTGCGGCAATGTCATCAAGACTGGCTCTACAAAGGCCACAGAGATGCACCTGGACGTATGCTCCAACTGCCATCCTTTTTATACCGGTAAGCAGAAGCAAGCGAGCACTGGTGGCCGCGTCGACAAATTCAAGAAGCGTTTTGGCAGCCGTATCGGCGGCAAGTAAAACGCGCTCGGATTCAGCAGTAAAGGCTGATCAACAAAAGCGCCCCCTGGGCGCTTTTGTCGTTTATGCAGATGTAAAAATACCCACACTGGCCTTTGATGACCTAAAACCACTCAAAAATAAGGGCTATTGAGACTGGACATAAAGGCAGGGAAATTGGCCGTATGGTGAAAAATTGTCATCTTTAACTGCTTGAATGGGCCTTAAAGAGGCGGTTTTGAACTGCGAATTGGCCAATTTAAGCACAATGTTGGGCCCGAACGGCACTTGAGTCGCACTGGGCCCTTCGGTATTCTTCACGCCCCCTAAAATTATGACGCCTCAGAGCGGACGGACAAGAACATGTCAGATACATTAAAGAAGGCGGCTTTGGATTATCACGCCTTTCCAAAGCCGGGCAAACTCAGTGTGGAGTTAACCACTCCTGCTGAAACCCAGGAAGACCTTTCGCTGGCTTATAGCCCAGGTGTGGCTGAGCCGGTGCGGGAAATTGCCAAGGACGCCGAGAACGCGTTCAAGTACACCGCGAAAGGTAATCTGGTCGCCGTGATTACCGACGGCAGTGCCATCCTTGGCCTGGGTAACCTGGGTCCGCTCGCCAGTAAGCCGGTCATGGAGGGCAAGAGCCTGCTGTTCAAGCGCTTTGCCGGTATCGACTCCGTGGATGTTGAGGTAGAAAGTGAAAGCCCCGAGGCCTTCATTGAAACTGTTGCGTCAATTGCCAACACCTGGGGTGGTATTAATCTCGAAGATATCAAGGCACCAGAGTGCTTCCAAATTGAAAAGGCACTGATTGAGCGTTGCCAGGTGCCTATCTTCCACGACGATCAACACGGAACTGCCATTGTCACTGTCGCCGGTATGCTCAACGCACTGGAAATTCAGGGCAAGCGTATCGATGAAGCGAAAATTGTCTGTCTTGGCGCGGGCGCTGCTGCCCACGCCTGCTGCACCTTGATGGTCAGTGCGGGCGCCAAACGCGAAAATATCACTATGCTCGATAGCAAGGGGGTCATTTACGCTGGCCGTGACAACCTGAACGAGTACAAATCGCAGTTTGCCAATGAAACCGATGCACGTACTCTGGATGATGCTATTGAGGGGGCGGATGCCTTCCTGGGTGTGTCCGGTCCTGATCTGCTGTCGGCGGAAAATCTGAGCAAAATGGCAGAAAGACCCGTGGTTTTTGCCTGCTCCAATCCCGATCCTGAAATCAGCCCGGCCCTGGCCAACGAGACCCGCGATGATTTGATCATGGCGACTGGCCGCTCTGACTATCCCAATCAGGTTAACAATGTACTGTGCTTCCCATTCCTGTTCCGTGGCACCCTGGATGTACGTGCGACAGCGATCAATGAGCAAATGAAGCTGGCGGCGGTGGAAGCCATCCGCGGATTGGCCAAACAGGACGTACCCGCCGAGGTTGAAGCCGGTTATGGTGGGGTGACTCTGAGTTTTGGCCGCGAATACATTCTTCCTAAGCCAACGGATCCTCGCTTGCTGGGTGAAGTGGCTGCAGCGGTAGCCAAAGCTGCGGTGGATACCGGCGTGGCGCGCCTGCCCTACCCCAGCCATTATCCTCTGGAGTCAGTTGAAGATTGCTAAGCGTTGATGTCCGCCACATAAAAAAACCGCCGTTCGGCGGTTTTTTTATGGATTTTTTCTGTCTCTGGGGCAATGTCACTTCGCTCAGAGCAGCACCTTGTGGTTCAGAACAATTCCTCAGGCAAGGTTTCGCCACGGTGATCACGTCCGCTGGTTTCCAGGTTCGGCGCCGGCTCCTGGCCTAAGGCCGGTACCTGACTGGTTTCAAATGTTTCGAAAATCGCATCCTTCTGATTGGGGCGGGCACGTTTGCCGGTGGCGGGATCGATTCGCACTGACACCAGACCATCGGGTAACGAGCGCGCGGTTTCAGGCACCCCGTCCAACGCCATTCGCATGTAATCTATCCAAATTGGCAGTGCCGAGGTGCCGCCATATTCTCGCTTTCCGAGCGGCAGGTTCTGATCAAATCCAAGCCAGGTCGTCGCCACGATGTGAGAATTGTAGCCGGAGAACCAAGCGTCTTTGGGGCCGTTGGTGGTACCGGTCTTCCCTGCCAGATCGTTTCTTTCCAGTACCTTGGCCCGACGACCAGTTCCTTTTTTGATCACATCCCGCAGCATATCATCGACCAGCCAGGCTACCTGGCGACTCATAACCCGTTCGGCAACCGGGTAAGGCGATTCTTTTTCAGTTAGTTGTGTCCGAGTGCTGCCAGAACTGGCTTGATCCCTGCCCAGTTGTTGCGCCATGGCAGATTCCAGCGCTGCCAAATCCCCGCCATTGAGTTGTTCTTCTGAAAGCTCAATAGCGGGTTCGGTATTGACGGCGACGCCCAATTCCTCACAGCTTTGACAAACGGTATCCGGCTGCGCCTGGTAAACCACCTGGTTATCTACGTTTTCAATCCGTTCGATCAGGAAGGGGGCGACTTTGTAACCACCGTTGGCAAACACTGTGTAACCGGTGGCCACCTGCAGGGGCGTCATCGCATAGCTGCCAAGGGCCAGAGATAAATCCTTGGGCAAAAGTTCGGGATCAAATCCATAGCGATCCATGCCGGCAATGGCGTTTTCCACGCCAATACTTCTCAGTACCCGAATAGATACCAGATTGCGCGATTTGTAGAGGGCACGTCTCAAACGGGTGGGACCAAAAAACTTGCCGCTGGCATTTTCAGGCCGCCAGGTGCCCTCCAGGGAGGCGTCGTCAAACACAATAGGTGCATCGTTGATGACAGTGGCCGGTGTCAGGCCGTTTTCCAATGCTGCCGTGTAGATGAAGGGCTTAAAGTTGGACCCTGGCTGACGCTCAGCTTGTATCGCGCGATTAAAATGACTTTGATAAAAGTCGAATCCACCTACCAGGGAAATGATGGCGCCATTTTGAGGGTTGAGAGCCACCAGTGCTGCTTGCGCCGCTGGAATCTGTGACAGATGCCAGCTCTGGCCCTTTTGACGCACTCTAATCACATCGCCAATGGTAAAAAGATCTGTTGTGCTCTTAGGCTTGGGGCCACGACGATTTTCGCTGATATAGGCCCGCGCGGAAGACAATCCGTTGTCCCACTCTATGACACCTTCGTCTCCATCGGCCAACACAAACTCAACCTGTTTTTCGTGCAAGGCGGTTACCGCAACGGCGTGAAGACCACCGATTTTCCTATAGTCCTTAAGGGCTTTTTGCCATTCGAGTAATGGCAGTGGCAGTATTTCCTTGGCTTCCTGTTCTTCTTCCAGCGGGACATCGGTAAGCTCTTCGCCTTCCGGTACGATGGGCTCTTTGCTCTCATCGGGCTCTTTTACGTGGATATAGTCCTCGGGACTGACCCCTTCCGGCAACGGCAGTCGGGCCTGTGGGCCTCTGTAACCATGCCGTTGGTCGTAGTTGAGCAATCCATCTACTACGGCACTTTGTGCTCTCTCCTGAAGGCGGGAATTCACCGTTGTATAAAGGCGAAAACCATCGGTATAGGCAGAGGGGCCCAACAGATCGAGAGCTTCCTTTCGCGCCATTTCGGCAATATAGGGAGCATGTACTTCGAGTTTAGAGCCGTGGTATACCGCTGTTACCGGTGCCTCAACCGCCTGGTTGTATTGACCTGCATCGATATAGTCGAGCGATAACATGCGACCAAGGATCCAGTTACGTCTCAACAGCGCGCGTTCAGGGTTCACAATCGGGTTGTACGCAGAGGGCGCTTTAGGCAGGCCAGCCACCATAGCCAATTGAGCCAGGTTGAGTTCGCCAATTGACTTGCCATAGTAGACCTGGGCGGCGGCCTCGATTCCGTACGCCCGGTTACCGAGGTAGATTTTGTTGATATAGAGCTCAAGAATCTCTGGTTTGGTGAGCTCTTTTTCTATCTGCAATGCCAGCAAAATCTCATTGAATTTACGGGTAAACGTCTGTTTGCGAGTCAGGAAAAAGTTTCTCGCCACCTGCATGGTGATGGTGCTTCCTCCCGTCTGAATCTGTCCCGATTGCAATAATTGTGAAGCTGCTCGCAAAAGACCTTTAATATCAACACCGGGATGGGAGTAAAATCGGTCATCTTCAGCGGCTAAAATGGCGTCGATAAATTGCTGAGGCGCCTCTTCGATGCTGATAGGAGTGCGACGTTTTTCGCCAAATTCACCGATCAGCTGACCATCGGTGGAAAATACCCGCAAAGGGGTCTGTAATTTAACTTGGCGAAGAGTCTCCACTTCCGGCAATTTGGGACTAAGGTATAGATATATCCCTGAAAACAGGGCGAGTGTGCCGCTGCCGGCAGTAAGAAGCAGCCAAAAAGCCAGTTTTAGGTACTTTTGTTTAACAGTCATTTTTTCTAAGGGAATTAATGGCTTAGCTGGCCGATGAAGTCATGTCCGGCATTATAAGCTGTTTTTAAGGGTTTACATACGGTCTGCATTGTTGCAGGCTTAAGTTAAAGTGCTATAACATAAAGTGCACCTAAGTTACGGAAATTGATAGAAAAATGGGGATTTTGGGTTTCTTGGAGCGGAATACGAAGCCCCTTTTAGGGCTCGATATCAGCTCAACGTCTGTGAAATTACTGGAACTGAGTCGCCAGGGGGACCGTTATCGCGTAGAAAGTTATGCGGTAAAAGCGCTTCCCCCCAACGCCGTGGTGGAAAAAAACATCAACGAAGTAGAGGCGGTTGGTGAAGCACTCAGGAGTGTCGTCAAACAGTCCAGCTCTCGAGCCAAGGACGCCGCTGTGGCAGTGGCCGGCTCAGCTGTGATTACCAAAATGATTGAGATGCCGGGTGGTATGAGCGAAGAGGTACTGGAAACCCAGATTACCCTTGAGGCTGATCAATATATCCCCTACCCCCTCGAAGAGGTGGCTCTTGATTTCGAAGTTCAGGGAATCTCCGAGAGCAATCCCGAGCAGGTTGATGTATTGCTGGCGGCTTGTCGAAGAGAGAACGTCGATCTGCGCGTGACAGCGTTGGAGCTGGCGAATCTCAATCCCAAGGTAGTGGATGTTGAAGCTTATACGATGGAGCGTGCCTTTGGTCTTATCTCCGAGCAGTTCGAAGATCAGGAAGACCAAGTGGTGGCGATTCTCGATATAGGCTCCACAATGACGACCCTCAGTGTGCTGGTAGGAGGCAAAACGGTCTATACCCGCGAGCAGCTGTTTGGTGGCAAGCAGTTAACGGAGGAGATTCAACGTCGTTATGGCCTGTCGGTGGAAGAAGCGGGCCTGGCCAAAAAACAGGGTGGCCTTCCGGATGACTACGAAACCGAGGTGCTCGATCCCTTCAAGGATGCGGTTGTTCAACAAGTAACCCGTTCTCTGCAGTTCTTCTTTTCCTCAAGCCAGTACAACGATGTGGACCATATTGTGCTCGCGGGTGGCGTCGCTTCTCTGGAGGGGCTGGGCGGTTTGATCAGTGAGAAACTGGGCACTCCGGTCAGCGTGGCCAACCCGTTTGCCAACATGAGTGTGTCACCCAAAGTCAATGCGACGGCACTGGCGAGTGACGCCCCGGCTTTGATGATCGCCGCCGGATTGGCGATGAGGAGCTTTGACTGATGGCCAAGATTAATTTACTCCCCTGGCGGGACGAATTCAGGCGGCAAAAACAGCAGGAATTCCTCACTATTCTCGGTTCTGTGGCGGTGGTCGCAGCCGTGGGTTGTTATATCTGGATCAGCATTATTAATGGCGCCATTGATGACCAAAAACAGCGTAACGCCATGTTGGAGACCGAGATTGCTGCGCTCAATGCCAAGGTTGAGGAAATTCGCAAGCTCAAGCAACGCCGTGAGGAGCTGTTGGCCCGAATGAAAGTGATCCAGGGGTTACAAGGTGAGCGCCCCGTTATCGTTCGCTACTTTGATGATCTGGTTAGGGCCGTGCCAGAGGGCATCTTCCTGCACTCGGTGGATCGCAAAGGTAACAACATCAGCATTAAAGGTGTCACCGAGTCCAACGTTCGGGTTTCAGCGTTTATGCGCAACCTGGATGAGTCGGAGTGGTTTAGTGATCCTAACCTGAAATCCGTCAAAGCGGCTCCCAGCTTTGGAGAGCAGGCCAGCGAGTTTATTCTGAGCTTTCAGGCCAGCAAGCCCAAAGAATCCGAGGACGGCTCGGATGCCAAGTCGGCAGCGAAACGGGGGTAGGCAATCATGGCTTTGCAAGACGTAATTGACCAGCTTAATGACTTCGATATCAACGATATCGACTGGACTCGAATGGGGGTTTGGCCCGTTGCAGCCAAGGTTGTCACTTGTGCTCTCGTGGTGATTGCACTGGCGGCAGGTACCTACTTTATGTTCATCAAAGAGCTCAATATGCAGCTCAAGCGAGAGCAGGCTCAGGAAGAGCAACTGCGAACGTCATTCAAGGCGAAAGCCTTTCAGGCGGCTAACCTGGAGGCCTATCGCGAGCAGATGAAGGAAATGGAGAAGTCCTTTGGAGTGCTGGTCGCGCAGCTTCCCAGTGACACAGAGGTACCTGGTCTGCTCGAAGATATCGATGAAAAAGGGGCTGACAGCGGTCTCACGATCAACAGTATTGATCTCAGAGCGGAGCAGACAGCCGAATTCTATATTGAGTTGCCGATTTCGGTGAGAGTGACCGGGCCCTATCACGATTTTGGTACCTTTGTCAGCGGCGTGGCTGGTATGCCCCGTATCGTCACATTGCACGATTATAAAATCACCAAAAGTACCCAAAGGTCGGGGATGCTGGACATGACCATTCTGGCGAAAACGTATCGCTATAAGAGCAAGGATGAGTGATGATGTTGCTGCAGAGACAATTTCGTCGCCTGTTTAAGGGGTTGTTATTACTATCTCCCCTGGTGCTGGTGGCCTGTGGTGGTTCCGGCAAGCACCAGGACCTGCGCGATTTTATTGAGGAGACAAAACGTCGCCCGGCCGGCCAGATTGAGCCTTTGCCGCCGTTTGTGCCCTACGAGAGCTTTTCTTACAGCGCGATGACACTGCGCAGCCCCTTTGATCCGCCTGTGGATGATGTCCAACATATGGTGGTGGGAAAGTCCTCCAATGTTAAACCGGATGTGACTCGGGAGCGTGAGTTCCTGGAAGGCTTTAATATTGCCGGCCTGAAGATGGTCGGAACTCTGCGAGGTTCCGATACCCTCTGGGCTTTAATCGATGATGGCGAAGGTGGGATTCACCGGGTAACTGACGGTAACTACCTGGGTAAAAATCACGGTCGCATCATCAATACAAGTGAACGTCAGATAGACTTGATCGAAATCGTACCAAATGGTGTTGACGGTTGGGTGGAGCGCCCACAAGTCCTACAAATTGAAGAGAAGGAATAGCCACCATGTTGAGACTGCAGCTAAGACAGGGCCAGCGCAGAGGGCTGATGGCCATGGGAATGGTGATGCTTGCCGCACTTCTGATGCCCGGGTTGATCCATGCGGGCACGCTACAGGACATTCGCTTCGCCGAGTTGCCGGGTGATCGCTTCGAGGTGAGGCTTGACTTCGACAGCCTGCCGGGAGAACCGACAGGTTACACCATTGAGCAACCGGCTCGTATTGTGCTCGATTTTGCCGAAGTGGAAAGTGCCTTACAGCAACGCAAGTTCCCGCTGTCGTTTGAAAACGCCAAGTCCGTAGTTGTGCTCAGCAGCAATAATCGAACCCGTCTTATCCTCAATCTAAATGAGCTCACAGCCTATTCCACCCGCTTGGATGGCGAGTCCTTTGTTGTTGAGGTGGGAACTCGTCAGGTGGCGGAGTATCTGCAAAAGTCTCCAAGTTATACGGAATCCATCACCTCCAAGGTCAGTGAGCACAGTCAATCCATCAAATCGATCGATTTTCGTCGCGGCGAGTCTGGTGAGGGTAAAGTCATCGTGGATCTGAGTGATCCCGCGGTGAATATCGATGTAGAGCAGAAAGGCGGCAGTATTTTTGTTTCTTTCCTGCAGACACAGCTGCCACAGGAGTTGCGTCGCAGTCTGGATGTGTTGGACTTTGCCACACCGGTCAGCCATATCATTGCCAATTATGATGGCAGCAGCTCGACATTGGAGGTCAAAGCAGGCGGAGATTACGATTACCTGGCTTACCAGACCGACAATACCTACGTTATCAGCGTTAAGCCTCTTTCTGAAACCGAGCTCGAAGAGAAGAAATCCCGCTTTATGTTTGTTGGCGAAAAACTCTCGCTCAACTTTCAGGATATTCAGGTGCGTTCGGTGCTTCAGTTGATCGCGGACTTCACCGAACTGAACCTGGTTGCCAGTGATACCGTCAGCGGCAGCATCACTCTGCGCCTTGATAATGTGCCCTGGGATCAGGCGCTGGATCTTGTGCTGAAGACCAAAGGCCTGGACAAGCGTCAGGTCGGCAATGTGATGATGGTGGCGCCGGCTGCGGAAATCGCCGAACGCGAACGTCAAGAGCTGGAAACCAAACGCCAGCTGCAGGAGCTCGCGCCCCTTTATACCGAATATATCCGGGTTCGATACGCCAGCGCGGAAGAGCTGTTTAAGCTCTTTACCAGCGATGAAGATGGCGGCGGCGGAGGCGGAGGTGGTGGCCGCGGTGGTTCTGGCGGTGATGGTACCAGTACTGCCAGCATTCTCTCGGAGCGTGGTAGTGCCATTGTAGATGAACGCACCAACTCGATTATCCTGACGGATACCGCCGAAAAGATTGCGGAATTCCGTAAACTGATTGAACAGGTGGATATTCCCATTCGCCAGGTCATGATCGAAGCTCGGATCGTGATTGCCAACTCAGATTTTCGCAAGGAAATGGGTGTCAAGTGGGGGGGCATTGCGGCAGACACCCCAGGCGGTTCTTTCGTCAATGTGGGCGGTTCGCACGAGTCACTGGACAGTGAACCGGGCTCTCCGGGTGAGTTCTTCTTTGATGGAGGGACTACAGACATCGATGAAAACCTTGCCGTTGACCTTGGCGTTGCCAATCCCGCAGGAAGCCTGGCAATGAGCTTTATCAACGACAATGTCTTGTTGACCATGGAGATTTCTGCACTGCAAGATGCCGGTCACGCTGAAATCGTGTCTCAGCCCAAAGTTATCACGGGTGACAAGCAAAAAGCGCATATTGAATCCGGAACGGAAATCCCCTTCCAGGAGGCTTCCTCTAGTGGTGCGACTTCAACTTCTTTTAAAGAGGCTGTACTCAAGTTGGATGTGACCCCTCAGATCACGCCTGATGATCACATTATTATGGATCTGAAGATCAACCAGGATTCCGTGGGTGAAATTGTCCCGGGCAGCAATATCCCTACTATCGACGTTACTGAACTGCAGACGCAGGTACTGGTAGCCAATGGTCAGACGGTTGTACTTGGCGGTATCTTCCAGACCAACGAGGTCGAAAGTGAAGTAAAAGTACCTTTCCTTGGTGATCTGCCTTATATGGGACGGCTGTTTCGCCAGGATATACGCAGCGAAAACAAGCGTGAACTGCTGATCTTTATTACCCCCAAAATCCTAGCAGACGATCTGGTTAAATGATGTATGACTAGACGCAGTCTTGTCCTTGTCGGCCCCATGGGGGCCGGCAAGTCCACCATTGGCAAGCTGGTTGCCGCACAATTAAGTCTCCCTTTCGTTGATACTGACCGAGTGATAGAAGAGCGCACAGGCGCGGATATCCCCTGGATTTTTGATGTTGAAGGTGAAGAGGGATTTCGCCAGCGTGAAACTTCAGTTCTGGGAGATTTACTGGTTGGAGAAGCCATTGTGTTAGCAACGGGTGGCGGTATTGTCACCCGCGAGCAGAACCGCAAGCTGTTGGAAGACGACAGTCTGGTGGTTTATCTCACGGCTTCTATCGATCAGTTGGTAGAGCGGACCTACAAGGATAAAAAGCGCCCCTTGTTACAGGTGGCGGATCCCGAAGCCAAAATCCGGTCTCTGATTGCGGAGCGTCATCCTCTGTATGAGCAGGTCGCCGACGTGGTGGTTCAAACCGACCGGCGCAGCCCCAAGGCTGTTGCCAACGAGATAGCCCAGTTCTACCACCGTTCCTGAATCTGCCTGCGCTCTGTGATAACATCCCGTCATTTAGAAGACGGGCTGGGAATACAACGCCATGGGCACTTTGACGGTCGATCTCGGTGATCGAAGCTATCCAATTTATGTCGGTCAGAACCTGCTGGGTGACGAACAGTGGATACGTCCACACATCAAAGGCAATCAAGTCTGCGTGGTAACCAACGAGACCATAGCGCCGCTGTATCTGGACAAGGTTGTTCAGTCTTTACAGGGGCTGCAGGTCTCTACTGTTGTGCTGCCCGACGGTGAGAGCCACAAAAATCTCGAAGTCCTGTCCCGGATCTTTGACCAGCTGCTCAGTGAGCGCCACAACCGCACCACAACTCTGATTGCGTTGGGTGGAGGCGTTGTGGGCGATATGACGGGTTTTGCCGCCGCCAGTTACCAGCGCGGTGTGGACTTTGTACAAATTCCGACCACGCTGCTGGCGCAAGTGGATTCCTCCGTAGGGGGCAAGACCGGTGTTAATCATCCACTTGGGAAAAACATGATTGGGGCCTTTCACCAGCCCAATGCCGTGATTATCGATACAGACGTACTTGGCAGTCTGCCTCAAAGGGAGTTGT
Organism: Pseudomaricurvus alkylphenolicus; assembly: GCF_011683955.1. Lineage (GTDB taxonomy): Bacteria > Pseudomonadota > Gammaproteobacteria > Pseudomonadales > Cellvibrionaceae > Pseudomaricurvus > Pseudomaricurvus alkylphenolicus. Next base: position 396,707 of record NZ_JAAQPI010000002.1, on the reverse strand, counting down.
CGGCAGGTATCGCAGAAGTGATCAAATACGGTTTAATTGCGGATGCCCCCTTTTTCGAGTGGCTGGAATCCAATATCGCCCGTTTGATGGCCTGTGATGCCGAGGCCCTAGCCTATTCGATTGAGCGCTCCTGTCAGAATAAAGCCGACGTTGTTGCCAAGGACGAGCGAGAAGGCGGCATTCGCGCCATTCTCAATCTCGGGCATACTTTTGGCCATGCCATTGAAACAGCCCAGGGTTACGGGGAGTGGCTGCATGGAGAGGCAGTGGCGGCTGGCATGGTGATGGCGGTTGACTTGTCGATTCGCGAGGGATGGCTCCCGCAAAGCGTGCAAACGCGTTTGGTTGAACTTCTTAACCTGTCCAAGCTGCCGACCAAATCACCCGATGATATGGACGAGGAACAGTTTCTGTCGCTGATGTCTGTGGATAAAAAAGTGCTTGATGGTCAACTGCGTTTGGTGTTGTTGAAGGCCCTGGGAGAGGCCGTTGTCAGTCAGGACTTTTCAGTGGACAATCTGCGCCAGACATTGCTTCACTGCTGAACTACACCAGTCACATGGAGTTGAGTGTCTATGACCTCAGAGAAAGGTGATCGTGAACCCTTGAGGGAGCTTGCCCAAGCGCCCCATCTGGAACATTTTCATTTATTCGCTGACCCTTTTTCTGAAGGGGCTATCGACACCTATTATGAGGGCGCTGAGCGAGGTGAGTTACTGGACCAGGTGGTCCATCTGTGCCAGTTCAGTAGCAGTGTGGTTGTGGTTGCAGGTGCCAACGGCTGTGGTCGCAGCCGCTTTAGATTGCAATTGGCATCCTCGCTCGAGCCCCACTTTCGTGTTTGTACCCTGGACGCTCAATTGCTCTTTGGGCCGGAGCAGTTTCTGATTCAGTTGGCGACAGCACTGGGGTGTGAAGTCAGTGCTCAAGCCAGCGTGGCTGATATGCAGACAGCCATCCGCGATGCCCTGCAGACTTCCCAGCCCAAATTATTGCTACTCGATGATGCCCACCTGCTGGAAGATGCAGTCTTGAGTGCACTGCTGGGTATTATCGAGCCTGAAGAACAAATCCCACCTCTGCCCATGGTCTTGTTTGGTGACGAGCAACTGGTGGTCAGGTTAGATGCCTGCAACCGACAAGGCACTTTGCTGCACGATCTCTATCTTGCCCCCATGGATCGTGCTCAGCTCGGAGAATACTTGCTGGCGAGGCTGACCGCCTGTGGTTGGAAACGTGAGCTGCCTTTTACCGCTGAACAGCTGACCGCCCTGTGGCAAGCGTCCCGGGGGCTGCCCGGCGCTGTCCATCAATTGGCCGACGAGCAACTCAAAAAACTGGCGCTGTTGCCTGAGCCAACTGGCAACAAAGGACTACCTGTCGGCCATCTGGTGGCGGTAGTGGTCTTGGTAGCTGCTCTCATCATGGCCTTCTTCTATAAGGATGCTTGGCAAGAGGGGGATCCACCTAATCGGCTTATCAGCCACAGCGATTCAGCCAAAGCAGCAGTCTCCTCTGCGGAGAATGCCTCCGATCTGGTTGGGGCTGAGCCCTCAGCGAATAAAGAGCCTTCAGCGGATAAAGAGCCTTCAGTGGATAAAGAGCCTTCAGCGAATAAAGAGCCTTCAGCGGATAAAGGGCCTTCAGCGGATAAAGGGCCTTCAGCGGATAAAGAGCCCTCAGTGGATAAAGAGCCCTCTGCCAATATAGAGCCCTCAACCAGAGCAGTGCCTTCAGCCAGTGAACAGCAGCCATCACGGGATAACGAACCCTCAACCGGCCAATCCGCCAAACCTCTGTTGGCCGACAATAAGCCCGCACAGCCGTTGGAGGCCGCAAGCTCAACCGAGCAAGTTATCACCAACAATCTCAATCCATTCGAAACACCTCAAAAGGTGCCGGTTCGTCCTCCTGGGCCCGCGATCGAGGAAAATCCCCAGCTTTCACCTCCGGAGCAGTCTTCCCTATCCGAATACAGTCCAGATGAGCGCCAATTGCTCTCCTTGCCTGAGGATCACTATCTATTGCAAATCATGGCAGCTTCTTCACGGGATTCTGTGATCGCTTATATGGGTCGACAACCAAACCGTGACCAGTTAAGGATGTTTCGGTCAATTCGCAGTGGTCGTCCCTGGTTTGTGGTGGTGACGGGAAACTTCGCCAATCTGCCTGTGGCCAGACAAGCCATCCAAAATCTGCCCACGCAACAGCAAAATGCCGGTCCCTGGCCCAGAAAAGTCAGTGCTGTGCAGGACAAGATTAGGTCAGTTCGACGCAATTAGCATACTTTTCGCCGCATATCCCCTTTTTGTCTGGGATATGGCAGGCATTCATTCTTGCCAAGTGCCATTCAAGCGGGTAATATTCTGCGCCCATTTGCCAAAGAGCCCCTCACAGACAGGGGCTTTTTTGTCTGAGGCCTGATTATAGAAGGCTTCCGACGGTGATAAAGATTCTTTAGTTATCATGAGAGACAGCGTATGACCACTGGCCTCTACCAGCTTGACGAGTTCAAAGACAACTGCGGATTCGGTCTTATTGCCCACCTTGAAGGCGAGACGAGTCACCGGTTGCTGACAACCGCCATTGAATCACTGACCTGCATGACGCATCGCGGTGGCATTGCCGCCGATGGTAAGACCGGCGACGGCTGTGGCCTGTTGATGCAAAAGCCCGACAGTTTCCTCCGTGGCGTGGCCAAACAGGAGCTGGGCGTGGAGCTGGGCGACGCCTATGGTGTGGGCTCGATCATGCTTTCCCGCGACGAGTCAGTGGCTGCCGCCGCTCGCACTATTGTTGAGGAAGAGCTCCAGGCCCAGGGCCTCAAGGCCATCGGCTGGCGCACGGTGCCGACGGATTCCTCCTGCCTGGGCCCTATTGCCCTGGACAGCCTGCCGCAGTTCAGCCATCTCTTTATCGAGTCGACTGAGTCTGCCACTGAGCAGGAATTGACCGCCAAGCTGTTTATGGCACGCCGCCTGGCAGAGAAAAGACTGCAGGACGACAAGAGTTTCTATATCGCCAGTTTGAGCGCCAGTGTTATCTCCTATAAAGGGTTGATGATGCCGGTGGACATTCCCAAGTTCTTCCTGGATCTGGCCAACCCTGAGCTGGAAACCGCCATTTGTGTGTTCCACCAGCGTTTCTCCACCAACACCATGCCGCAGTGGCCGTTGGCCCAACCGTTTCGTATGTTGGCCCACAACGGTGAAATCAATACCGTTATGGGTAACCGTAACTGGTCTGTCGCCCGTACTCCCAAGTTCACCAGCGAGTTGCTGCCGAACCTGGAACAGGTGACTCCTTTGGTAAACCGCACTGGTTCCGACTCCTCCAGCCTCGACAACATGTTGGAGATTCTGCTGACCGGCGGTATGGAGCTTCACAGAGCCGTACGCATGCTGGTGCCACCCGCCTGGCAGAATGTGGAGCACATGGACCCGGATCTGCGAGCCTTTTACGAATATAATTCAATGCACGTCGAGCCCTGGGATGGCCCGGCGGGTCTGGTGATTACTGATGGCCGTTATGCGGTATGTACCCTCGACCGCAATGGGCTGCGTCCTTCCCGCTGGGTGATTACCAAAGATGGCTTCATTACCGTCGCATCGGAAGTGGGCACCTATGACTACAAGCCGGAAGATGTGGTTGCCAAAGGTCGTCTGGGCCCCGGTCAGATCCTGTCTGTGGACACCCAGACCGGCAAACTCTTCCACACCGAAGATGTGGATAAGCTGCTAAAAGACAGCCAGCCCTACAAAAAGTGGCTTAACGAAAAAGCCACTCGCATCGAATCAACGCTGGAATCGGACGTTGCCGACGAGGCTCTGAGTCGCGAAGAACTCAAGACCTACATGAAAATGTTCCAGGTGTCTTTCGAGGAGCGCGACCAGGTATTGCGTCCGCTGGCCGAAGGTGGTCAGGAAGCTGTGGGTTCAATGGGAGACGATACCCCCATGGCGGTTCTTTCTGCCAAGGAACGCAGCGTTTACGATTACTTCCGACAGCAATTTGCCCAAGTGACCAACCCGCCTATCGATCCGCTGCGTGAAGCGATTGTGATGTCGCTGGAAACCTGTATCGGTCGCGAGTTGTCTGTCTATGAAGAGACACCCAATCACGCCGATCGCATCATTCTGACTTCGCCGGTGCTGTCTCCGGCCAAGTACCAGGCACTGCTGCATGTGGATCGAGAGGGCTATGCGGCACAGCAGTTTGAACTAAGTTACGATCCCGAGCAGCTGAATCTGGAGCAGGCCATCCGCAACCTCACCGACGCCGTTGTCGCCGCTGTGCGTGCCGGTAAGGTGCTGATTGTGCTGTCTGACAAGAAGCTGGAGCAGGGGCTGCTGCCCGTTCACGGCTTGCTGGCCACCGGAGCGGTTCATCACCGTCTGACCGAAGAAGGCCTGCGCTGCGACGCCAATATCATTGTAGAGACCGCCACCGCCCGTGATTCTCACCATGTAGCGACGCTGATTGGCTATGGTGCCACGGCAGTGTACCCGTACCTGAGCTACCAGGTGCTCAACGAGCTGATTGAAACCGGCGAACTGGTGCTGGATACCAATACGGCCTATACCAACTACCGCAAGGGGTTGAACAAAGGTCTGCTGAAGATTCTGTCGAAGATGGGTATCTCCACGATTGCGTCCTATCGTGGTGCCCAGTTGTTCGAGGCCATCGGCCTGGACGAAGACGTTATTGACCTGTGCTTTGCGGGCACTGCCAGTCGCATCAAAGGTGCCGGATTCACTGATCTGGAAGCCGACCAGGCGGCACTGGCCAAGACCGCCTGGGTAGGTCGCAAGCCCATTAATCAGGGTGGCTTGCTGAAGTATGTTCACGGAGAGGAGTATCACGCCTTTAACCCGGACGTTGTCCAGGCGCTGCAGAAGGCAGTAAAGAGTGGCGACTATTCCGCCTGGCGTGATTATTCGGAGCTGGTTAACAACCGTCCGACCGCAACCCTTCGCGATCTGTTGAAAGTGAAAGAAGGTACCGAGGCTATTTCCCTGGACGATGTCGAGCCCATGGAAGCCATTGTGCGTCGCTTCGATTCCGCGGCCATGTCTCTCGGCGCCCTGTCGCCCGAGGCGCATGAGGCTCTGGCTCAGGCCATGAACACGCTTGGCGGTCGCTCCAATTCCGGGGAAGGTGGTGAAGATCCCGCCCGTTTTGGCACCAATAAAGTCTCCAAGATCAAGCAGATTGCCTCTGGCCGCTTCGGTGTGACACCTCACTACCTGGCTAATGCTGAAGTCCTGCAAATCAAGGTGGCTCAAGGGGCCAAGCCTGGTGAAGGCGGGCAGCTGCCCGGCGGCAAGGTCAATAATCTGATTGCACGCTTGCGTTACTCCGTGCCTGGCGTAACCTTGATTTCGCCGCCTCCGCACCACGATATCTACTCGATTGAAGATCTGGCGCAACTGATTTACGACCTCAAGCAGGTCAATCCAAATGCTCTGGTGTCGGTGAAACTGGTGTCCCGTCCGGGTGTTGGCACGATTGCCGCTGGGGTTGCCAAGGCCTATGCCGATCTGATTACCATTTCCGGTTACGACGGTGGTACCGCTGCGAGCCCGCTGACGTCTATCCGTTACGCTGGCTCTCCCTGGGAACTGGGCCTCAGCGAGACTCATCAAACCCTGCGTGCCAATGATCTTCGTGACAAGGTTCGGGTACAGACCGATGGTGGTCTCAAATCTGGCCTGGACGTTATTAAGGCGGCCATACTCGGCGCGGAAAGCTTCGGCTTTGGTACCGCTCCAATGGTGGCGCTGGGTTGTAAGTATCTGCGTATCTGCCACCTTAATAACTGTGCCACCGGTGTCGCCACCCAGAACGACAAGCTGCGTGACGATCACTACATCGGCACCGTTGACATGGCCATGAACTTCTTCAAGTTTGTTGCCGAGGAAGCTCGCGAGTGGATGGCCCGTTTGGGTGTACGCACTCTCGATGAGCTGGTGGGTCGTGTGGATCTGCTGGAAAGCATCGAGGGCGCAACCGACAAACAGTCCAAACTGGACCTCAGCCCCATTGTCTATACCGATGAGCTGCTCGACAGCAAGCCGCAGATCTGTGCGGTGGACAAAAATGAGCCTTACGACAAGGGTGAATGTGCTGAGAGGATGGTGGCCGAAGTATTGCCGGCTATTGAAGCCAAAACCGGCGGCGAGTTCTCATTCAAGATCACTAACTGTGACCGTTCCATCGGAGCTCGCGTCAGCGGCGAGATTGCCAAGCGTTATGGTAATCAGGGCATGAGTGAAGCCCCCATCAAGCTCAATCTCACCGGTATCGCCGGCCAGAGTTTTGGGGTATGGAATGCCGGCGGCCTGGAGTTGTACCTCGAGGGTGATGCCAACGACTACGTCGGTAAAGGCATGGCGGGCGGCAAGATTGTATTGCGCCCACCTCAGGGCTCCGAGTTCAAGACCAACGAAACCAGCATCATGGGTAACACCTGCCTGTACGGTGCAACCGGCGGCAAACTGTTTGCAGCGGGTAGCGCTGGCGAGCGCTGCGGTGTTCGTAATTCTGGCGCCCACGTTGTTGTCGAAGGCGCTGGTGATCACTGCTGTGAATATATGACTGGCGGTGTCGTTACTGTGCTGGGTGATACCGGCGTGAACTTCGGTGCAGGGATGACGGGTGGTTTTGCCTACGTACTTGATCAGAGCAACACCTTTGTCGACAAGTACAACCACGAGTTGATTGAAATTCATCGTATTAACCGTGAAGCACTGGAAGCCCACCGCAATCATCTGCGCGGCATCATTGAAGAGTTTGTGACAGAAACCGGAAGTGCCTGGGGACAGGAGTTGTTGAGTAACTTCGACGACTACATTGGCAAATTCTGGTTGGTTAAACCTAAAGCGGCAGGCCTCGGGCAGCTGCTGGATAACGTCAAGCAGCGTGGCGAGTGATTCGCCACGTCAGATAGAAAAGGCACCGGTTTAACGGCAACAAACGAAACTAGAGATAGAAGCTATGGCTGACCGTTTAAGTAATAACTTTCAGTTTCTGGATGTGGGTCGACAGGACCCCGACAAGAAGGCAATTGAAACCCGCAAAGCTGAATTTGTGGAAATCTACCAGCCTTTTAAAGAAGAGCAGGTTGCCAACCAGGCCCACCGTTGTCTTGAGTGTGGCAACCCCTACTGCGAATGGAAGTGTCCGGTACACAACTTTATTCCCAATTGGCTGAAGCTGATTTCTGAAGGCAACATATTCGAAGCCGCCAACCTCAGCCATCAGACCAACACTCTGCCAGAGGTCTGTGGACGGGTTTGCCCGCAGGATCGTTTGTGCGAGGGTGCCTGTACCTTGAATGATGGCTTTGGCGCAGTGACCATTGGTAACGCAGAAAAGTACATTACCGATACTGCATTTGCCATGGGCTGGAAGCCGGACATGTCCCAGGTGGTATGGACAGACAAGAAAGTCGCCATTATCGGTGCCGGCCCCGCAGGTCTGGGTTGTGCCGATATTCTGGTCCGCAACGGCGTTAAACCGGTTGTGTTTGACCGCTATCCCGAGATCGGTGGTCTGCTGACGTTCGGTATCCCCGAATTCAAACTTGAAAAGTCTGTCATGGTGCGTCGGCGTGAGGTATTTACCGAAATGGGTGTTGAGTTCCGCCTTAACACCGAGATCGGTACGGACGTCACCATGGAAGAATTGCTGCGTGATTACGACGCCGTATTTATGGGCATGGGTACTTATAACTATATGAAGGGTGGCTTCCCGGGCGAAGATCTGCCTGGTGTACACGATGCTCTCCCATTCCTGGTCTCGAACGTCAATCGCAATCTGGGTTTCGAAAAGGATCCGTCCGAGTTCATCAGTGTCGCTGGCCAAAAAGTTGTGGTTCTGGGTGGTGGAGATACCGCAATGGATTGTAACCGCACCTCGATTCGCCAGCAGGCCGAGAGTGTGAAGTGTGCCTACCGTCGTGACGAGGAGAATATGCCGGGCTCCAAGCGAGAGGTGACTAACGCTCGTGAGGAAGGGGTTGAGTTCCTGTTCAATCGCCAACCGATTGCTATAGTTGGTGATGGCAAGGTCGAAGGTGTTAAGGTGGTCACCACTCAGCTGGGCGAACCCGATGAAAACGGTCGTCGCCGCCCCGAACCCATTGAGGGCAGTGAAGAGATTCTGCCCGCTGATGTGGTGCTGATCGCCTTTGGTTTCCGTCCCAGCCCGGAACCCTGGTTTGAAGAACATCAGATCAAGGTCAATGATTGGGGTGGCGTGGAAGCACCAGAGGCTCAGGAATTCAAGTTCCAGACCAGCAACCCGAAAGTCTTTGCTGGTGGTGATATGGTGCGCGGCTCGGATCTGGTGGTTACCGCCATATGGGAAGGCCGAGAGGCCGCCGAGGGTATTCTGGATTATCTTCAAGTCTGATCAGTCTTGAAACCATAGAAAAACCCGCATTAGCGGGTTTTTTCGTTTCTGGGGGAAATATTCCCCTCGGGACTTGATCCCGGGCTTCACGTACAATGTGCGACAGTTGAATGTAGCCAGTTTGAATCCCTGAGGTCCCATGTCAGAACTGAAGAATGATCGATTTCTCCGCGCACTGCTCAAGCAGCCCGTGGATATCACCCCTGTCTGGATGATGCGCCAGGCCGGCCGCTATCTGCCGGAATACCGTGCCACCCGTGCCAAGGCCGGTGATTTTATGAGCCTGTGCATGAATCCGGAAATGGCTTGCGAAGTGACCCTGCAGCCGCTGGATCGTTACCCGCAGCTCGATGCGGCGATTCTGTTTTCAGACATCCTGACGATTCCCGATGCCATGGGGCTGGGGCTTTACTTTGAAACCGGCGAAGGGCCGCGATTCAAAAAGTCTGTCACCACTGCCGCCGATATCGAGGCACTGCCCGTAGTCGATACGCTCAAGGACCTCAGTTATGTGACCGATGCCGTTGCCACTATTCGCCGAGAGTTGAACGGGCGTGTGCCCCTGATTGGCTTTACCGGCAGCCCTTGGACGCTGGCAACCTATATGGTAGAGGGGGGCTCCTCCAAAGATTATCGTCGCACCAAGGCGATGCTGTATGACCAGCCGGCAGTACTGCACCTGTTACTGGATAAACTGGTGTTATCCATCACCGATTACTTGAATGAGCAGATTAGAGCCGGCGCCCAGGCAGTTCAGATTTTCGATTCCTGGGGGGGAGCACTGAGCTATGCGGCGTATCAGGAGTTTTCGCTAAATCCCATGAAACGGATTATCGAAGGGTTGATCAAAGAACATGACGGCCGTCAGATCCCTGTCATTCTGTTTACCAAGGGCGGCGGCCAGTGGTTGGAGCTGATGGTTGATAGCGGTGCCACAGCACTTGGGCTCGACTGGACCTGTGATATCGGTCACGCCCGCCGCCGGGTGGGGGATAAAGTCGCCCTGCAGGGCAATATGGACCCAGCGGTACTCTATGCCAAACCAGAGCGTATACGTGAGGAAGTGGCCAGCATCCTCAAGGCCTATGGCAATGGCAGTGGCCATGTATTCAATCTTGGTCATGGGGTGACCCCGGAAGTGGATCCGGCCCATGCCGGCGCTTTCTTTGAGGCGGTGCATGAACTCTCCGGCGCCTATCACCAGGCCTAATAACTGATCGTCATATGCTCACTTGTAGAACCTCAACCCATCGCACAGAATAGAGAGAGAACGACTCAGACACTGGCTGAAATGTGAACGGCAGCAAAAGGGAATTAACACGCAAAGTTATACTGTGAGTCATCAAAAGGGATCTCCGATCGCCGCAGAGAGTACCCAGAGTACGGATCCGGGCGGAGATTTCAGTGGTCATGACTTAGAATGAGTATAGCGGGGTGTTCCTGTGAATGGTGGAGCGGTTGCAGTGGGCATTAAACAAATCAAGGTGAATGTCAGCGAGCTGACGATCGGGATGTTTGTCTCAAGCCTGGATCGTCCCTGGGCGCAAACGCCCTTCCCTCTCCAGGGCTTTTATATCCGCAACGTGGATGATATCCGCGACCTGAAAGCCCATTGCCAGCATGTTTATATTGACGTGGTTAAAGGTTCAGGGCCAGTTGCCACCAACCTCAAAACTCTGGCGCGGGAGCCCAAAAGTCGTGGTACGCGACCTTTGCGTAGCAGTAAGGTCAGTATGGATGTGGCCCCACTCAAAATAAGGCACAACTCCTATCCGCAGATTAGCGAACCGGTTCAAAAGGAGGCCAGGCAGGCCCGCCAACTGCATCAGTCTGTTTTCAAAAGCCTGGGCGATGTGATGGGTAACCTCGAACAAGGCAATACGGTCCATGTTCAGGAAACGAAACGCGTTGCCAGCGAGATGGTGGACAGCGTACTGCGAAATCCCGATGCATTTAGCTGGTTGTCACGGGTTAAGGAGATAGACGAGCACACCTACAGCCACTCCTTGAGATCGGCAGTCTGGGCGATTATCTTCGGGCGCCATATCGGCATGAGCAAACGGGATCTGGACACACTGGCCATGGGTGTTCTTCTTAAAGATGTGGGTAAGACAAAAATTGATCCACACTTGTTGGAAAACACAGATCGTACCGAGGAAGAAGAGCGTCAATACGAACGTTTTGTTGAATTAGGGGCTGATATCTTGCGAGAAACCCCTAACGTAGAACCCCGCGTGGTGGCGGTGGTAAAAAACCATTGTGAACGGGTAAATGGCAGCGGATTCCCCCAGCAGCTGCGCGGTGACAAGATTCCGTTGTTGGGTAAAGTCGCCGGTATTGTCACCTTTTATGATGAGAATACCAATCCTCGCGGACAGGCCTATCCTCTGTCGCCATCAAAAGCCGTGGCCAAACTCTACGAATGCCGGGATCGGGAGTTTCAGGAAGAACTGGTAGTGGAGTTTATCCGGGCCATTGGTCTCTATCCTACCGGTACACTGGTGGAATTGAATACCGGCGAAGTCGCCGTTGTGGTGGAGCAAAATTTTAAGCGTCGGCTCAAGCCCAAAGTGATGGTGGTGACGGATGCCTGCAAGCGGCCGATTGCCAAACACAGCCTGGTGGATCTGGCGGAAGATGAAAGCAAGAAGCAGGCTTTGGTGGATAGCGGCAAAAAGCGCTTTGACGAGGTCGATAAGGTCGAGATTGTACGGGATCTCGAACCCAGTGCTTTCGACGTTGATATTGCCGCCGTGCGCGATAGTTATCTGTTCAGCCCCGAAAAAAAGAAAGGCCTGTTTTCTTTTCTTCGAGGCAAGTAACGGTCCGTGAGCAGACCGATTAGCTGTTGTCACCGGAAGGCGTCAGGGTGGCCAGCTTTTCACCCATTCTGGTTGGCGTTCCCGCCTCATAGTTTTCGCACCAGTCAATGGCGTTTTCGCCAAAGAGTACGATGGCGGTGGAGCCCAACTTAAAGCGACCAATTTCATCACCAGTGTCGAATTCAAAACTGTCGTGGCCATCGTAACGGGTGGTTTTGATCGTTCGTGGTACCGGGGCAACCTGACCCGCCCAAACGGTTTCGATGCTGGCGACAATCATTGCTCCCACCAAAATCAAGGCCATGGGGCCGGCCTCAGTGTCAAACAGGCACACCACGCGCTCGTTGCGGGCAAACAGACGCGGTACATTTTCCGCAGTAGTGTCATTGACGGAAAACAGATCACCGGGCACGTGAATCATTCGGGTTAATTTACCCGCCAAAGGCAGGTGCACCCGGTGGTAATCTCTGGGTGACAGATAGACCACGGCAAACTTGCCGCCATCAAAACCGTTGGCATCCTCCTGTCGCCCACCGACCAGTTCCAACAAGCTGTAGTCCTGCCCTTTCGCCTGAAAGATACGGCCATGGCGAATATCACCAATCTGGCTAATGGCACCATCGGCAGGACAGACAACGGCATTTTTCTCTGCGCATATCGGACGAGCACCGTCTTTCAGCGCGCGCGTAAAAAAGTCGTTGAAGCTGGCGTAAGCGCAAGGGTCGGTCTGCGCTGCCTCGGCCATGTTAATGTTGTAACGTTTTACAAACCAACGGGTAAACGGGTTCTTGATCCAACTGATCGGGGTGTTGGCCAGCCAACCGGCCGCCCGGGACAGCAAGTGTTGTGGGACCAGATACTGGAAAGTGATAAACAGCTTGTCTTTCATAAATCGTTATTTCTCTGCCGAGGCGTTATTTTTCTACTGGCGTATGGGGGTGATTGCCCCACTCCGACCAGGAGCCGTGATAGCCACGAATATCAAATCCCAGGATTTTACCCAGTAAATAGGTAAAGCCTGAGCGATGATGGCTCTGGCAGTGGGTGACGATATGCTGCTGTTCGTTAAGCCCCAGGGCGTGGAGTCGCTCCAGAGCATCCGTGCGAATACGAAGCTGCCGGCTTGGGTCCATCATACTGGTCCATTCGCAATTGATGGCACCGGGGATATGGCCACCTTTTTGGGCCAGCACTTTTTCGCCACGGTATTCATCCGGGCCGCGTGCGTCCCAAACGGCAAAGTCATCCTGCCCCAATTGAGCCAGAATATCGTCGACCTCAACAACCACGTCCGCATCGATCGTCAGTTGCTGAGGCACGGCCTGGCGTTGGCCGGGGTCTGTACTGAGCGGCAAAGCGTCATGGCGCCAGGCGTGTATTCCGCCGTTGAGGTAGGAATAGTGCTGGTGGCCAATAGCATCCAGAGTCCAGATAAAACGACCTGCCCAACCGCCGCCTTCATCATCGTAGGCTACGACATGGGTGTCTGGTTCAAGTCCCAGTCGCTCGAACAGTTGTTCAAGTTGCGTTGTGTTGGCGATTCGGCCCGGTGCGGGAGGCTGACCACACACCAGTTCCTGGGGGCTGACATGAGCAGCTCCGGGCAGGTGTCCTGCCAGATAGGAATCCATACTGCACAAATCGACCAGCAGAATCTTAGGGTTGTTGAGATGAGGCTGCAGATCTTGCCCCTCGATCAAAAGTGGCAACAGGGAATCGGTCATGGGAAGGTCCTGTCTGACAGAGTTTATGAGACGCCTTGTGGTTGAGACGTGGTAGCACCGGACGGCATTTTACTGGAAAAGCGCCTCGACTGGAAAAGCTCTGCAAGCCGTAGTGGCAGGTTATCCGTTGCGGGGGGCTTTTTGCTGGCGACGCTTTCGTGCAAACGCCGTAATCGCCTGACTGGCAGCCCGACAAACCTGCTTGAATTGGTCCAATTGCCTGGCTTCAACCCCCTTGTGGGTGACCATGACCAGAGCCACGGCCTTGCTCCCATTGAATAAACCCATAACCAGCGTTTGATCAGGACAGATAAATGGCAGCAGTGCCTGCGGTAGCTTCTCCCTGACCGATCCAATGTTTGAGGGGTTGATCTGCAAACTGGCGGGGCGTTGCAGCAATTGACCAATCAGTCCCTGGCGAGTCGTTTCGTTGAGCGGTAACTGCAGGTGTTTAATGGGCGAATCTTCATCAACGCCGTGGCAGTAATGGCTGCGCAGGCAGTTTTGGCGGTCATTTCTGACAAAGATCACCACCTGCTGCCAACCGGCACCCTCACCCAGCGCACTCACAACGGTCAGCAGCAATTGATTAAGGTTATTGAATTGGGCACCTCGTTGTTGCAGTTTAAGCAACAGGCTTTTAAGCAGCGGTTGATTGGCATAAACCAGCGACGTGTTGCCATTTTCTGCTTGATCTGAAGAGGGATCCGGCAAGGACTCCATGGCGGGCATGGGTCTTAACACCGGTAACTCATCCTCTACACCGTCCGGGACTGTTTTCGGGCGTAGATCAGTTTGTGGCGACCCTATCAGGGGAGGCGTGATGTATCGGTAATCCCAATCCTGCAGTAAACGGTGTGCAAGGTGAGGCCAAACCTCGTAAGGCATGCGAGTATTGACAGCAGCCCGACGGCAAGCCAGTAATACGCGATCCTGGTCGATCCGACTGATACGGGAGAGCAATCGCTGGGCGCGAAGGCTATGGCGATGGGACCAGTGTAATGCACCCTGAGCGGCGACTTCATTGGCTGCAATTACCGCGGAGCTGGGGTGATAAAAGCGATGCTCAATTTGAGCAGGCAGGGTGCTGCTTTCGTCAGCGAATACAGTTCCCTGATCAGACAGCCATTGTGAAAAACGTGATCCCAGGGTCAGGCAGCGGCCACAGCTTGTCAGGAACTGTTTGGGCTGGTGTTGCCACGCCTGCTGTGCCAGGGTCGGCAGTGGCCAGTGCGGAAACAACGCGTTGCTCAGTTGCCACAGGGTAACACCGAATACCTTGGTTTCCAGTACACTGCGGAGTTGTCGGCCATTGGCCTGCAAACCCTGCAAAGTCTGCATATGTTCGGGGTAGTGGTGCCATAATGCCCACTCAGGTACCCGCAAAAACAGTGTCGCCAGCACTTGTGCCTCAGTTCCTGAGGCATTGGGTTGGGTCAGCCCTGCCATGATCCCGGCTGCCAGATCGCTTTGAGTTAATACTTCGAGATAGCCGGCGTGGGTCTGTTGCTGCTGTCGCGACAGCCTGGGGGCACTTCGCAGTATTTTTTCGACCTGTGGCAAGCCCATCAGACTGACGGCATGAGCCAGGTGTCGGACTTCATTATTGTTTTTTTTCAGAACCCTGTTGGCCTGAGTAATCAGGCGAAGTTGCAGCACCCCATCAGACTGGCTGGCTGCGGCGACATTGTCAGCTGTTGCGTTGGGGTGATGCAGGGCAGCCAGCACGGTATCAAAGGTCTCGGCCAGAATAGGCAACTGATCCAGATCGGCCAGCTGCTGCTTCAACTTTGCAAGTCCGGGAGGCTCTGGTAAATCAACAACCCTGGGTTCAATACCGCTCAGATTGTTTTGTAATACCGGTTCTCTCACTGCTGGCTATCCAGAGTAGAGAGAATATGCCGGAAGCTGGCCATGCGTACCTCGCTGATATCACCGTCTTCCAGGGCCTGTCGAATGGCGCAGCCAGGTTCTTTTTTATGGGCACAGTCGCGAAATTTGCAATGGCCCAAAAACGGGCGGAATTCTACGAAGCCCTCTAACAGACTCTGTTCATCCATATGCCACAAACCAAACTCGCGAATGCCCGGAGAATCGATCAAATGCCCGCCACGGGGGAAATGAAACAGCTGCGCCGTGGTCGTGGTATGCGTGCCTTTCTGGGTTATTTCTGACAATGCCCCCACCTTGAGGTCTTCGTGTGGCAGCAGCATATTGATCAGGGATGATTTGCCCACCCCGGATTGCCCCACAAAAACGCTGGTGTAATTGGCCAGGTAGTCCGTCAACTGGGCCAGCCCCTCCTGGGTTTTGGTGGACATATCCAGCCACTCGTAGCCTAACTGCGTGTAACGCTGTTTCATTTCCTCCAGGCGTTGGCGGTTGCTGTCATCCAGGCGGTCGATTTTGTTGAGCAGAATAATGGGCTGGATTTCCAGTGTCTCGGCTGCCACCAGGTAGCGATCGATCAAGTTCCCATGAGGCTCTGGATAGGGAGCGATGACAATCACAATACGATCGATATTGGCAGCGACCGTCTTCATATCGCCATAGGGATCGGGTCGGCTCAATTGGGAATGACGAGGCAAGACCGCCACGATCACTCCGAGCGGGTCTCCACTGCGCCAAACCACCCGGTCACCGGTGACAAGAGAACCCAGATTGGCCCTCATGTGGCAGCGATAGACTTCTCCGCAATTGTCCCCGTCTGTGGCTTCCACCGAGACCTGAGTACCGTAATGGGCGATCACAAGGCCGTGCTGTTCAGGGCCAAGGTCTCCTTCCGTCAGTTGCTTTTGAGTCTGGGCTTCTTTTTTCGCCGCCCTGGCGGCCCGCTCTTCCTGGACTTTTTGGATGCGCCAGGCTTGGCGGCGGGAGAGTTTGCGTTTGCTCATGTATCAGCGCCGATAGGTTTCTGTGACGCGGGAGGCTATAGTTACCCACATAACGGCGGTTTTCCGCCCACACGCCCTTCGAAAGAACAGCATTGTAGTGGATTTGAACAACATGAAGAAAGAAGACAATCTCATTTGGATTGATTTGGAAATGACCGGACTGGTGCCAGAGCAAGATGTCATCATCGAGATCGCCACCATTGTGACCGATTCCGAGCTTAATATTCTGGCCGAAGGCCCGGTCTATGCGATTGCCCAAAGTGAAGAGATCATGAATGGCATGGACGAATGGAACACTCGCCAGCATGGCCGCTCGGGCCTGACCAAGCGGGTGTTGGAGAGTGCAATCTCCAGCGCCAAAGCAGAGGACGACACGATTGAGTTCCTGCGGCAGTGGGTTCCCGAAGGAAAGTCGCCTATCTGTGGCAACTCAATCTGCCAGGATAGACGTTTCCTGGCCCGTTATATGCCAAAACTGGAGGCCTACTTCCATTATCGCAATCTGGATGTCAGTACGCTGAAGGAGTTGGCGCGGCGCTGGAACCCGGAAGCTCTGGCCGGGGTTAAAAAGTCCGGTGCGCACCTGGCGCTTGACGATATCAAAGACTCCATCGAAGAGCTGCGTCACTACCGCAAGACATTTATCAGGTAACTATTGATTCAGTGTCCTAGGAATTGTAGAGATCCAGTACCAGTCCCCAGGCATTGTGGGGCTCGGGCACATCCCAGTCGGTGTATACAGCGTCATAATTTTGCTGAAACTCTTCCCCCACTTGTCGAAAAGTGGGGCGGCCGGGGTCTGTGAGCAGGGCTCGCTCGACTCCAGCCTCCATCGCCCGCTCCAGCAGCTCACGGAGTGGATCCACCATACTGTCCCAGAAGCAGATATCGGCGCCGATAATCATGTCGAACTGAGTCAAATCTTCGGTGGTCACCTCTTCAAAACGCATTTGAATGGTGTCGACGTTGACTCCGTTGATTCTTGCATGATGCTCAAGATAGGGAAAAACACTGTCATCGGCGTCCAGCGCGATCACCTCGGCACCAAACTGTCTGGCACAGTAGATTCCTCCGAGGCCCCATCCACAGCCCAGCTCCAGAATGCGGCTGCCTGGGTCTGGTGGGCACTCATTCAAGTAATCCATTAACACAAAGGTGGACTTCCAGAATTTGTTGCCATGAAGTGAGGCTTCACCGCTCTCTTTCTTCAGACGACGGATATCCGGATGGCTGTTTTTCAATATCTCCAGGCCAAAAGCCTGCCGGGAATGCACGGTGCTCATAGAATTAAACTGCTTTATGGGGATTTTTGATCTTGCGCTGGCGTCGCCGTCGCGGTTGTTGGTGTTTTCGCAGTGCCCATTGCACATGTTCGCGCACCAGTGCTGAAGGATAATCGAGTTTCTGTTGCAAACTGTTGACGGCCGATTCACTGTCATCGGCATTACCCAGGCCCACCGCCAGATTGCGCAGCCAGCGCTCATAGCCGATACGGCGGATCGCGGAGCCTTCGGTGTTGGTAAGAAAGGTGGTCTCGTCCCAGTCAAACAGCGTGGTCAATTCCGCCTGATCAAGTTTGTGCCTGGGGGAGAAATCGGACTCAGTGGTAAAGCTCGCGTATTTGTTCCAGGGGCAAATGGCCTGGCAGTCGTCACAGCCGAATACCCGATTGCCCATCGGTTCACGGAATTCCACAGGGATGGCTCCCTTGTGTTCAATGGTCAGATAGGAAATACAGCGACGGGCATCCAGTTCATAAGGGCGTGGAAAAGCATCAGTCGGGCACACTTTCAGGCAGGCCTGGCAATCCCCGCATTGGTCGCGTTCCAGCTCAGTGTCTATTGGCAACGGCAAGTTGGTGTACACCTCTCCGAGGAAAAACCAGCTACCAGCCTGGCTGTTGAGCAGCAGCGTGTGCTTGCCCACCCAACCGAGTCCGGCCTTGGCGGCCAGGGGGCGTTCCAATACCGGGGCGCTGTCGACAAATGCCCTCTGCTGTACAGTTTCGCCAGTGTCATCGGCGCTTTGCTGCTGGAGATAGTCGCCGGCGGCGAGCTCTATTTTTCTGGCCAGTTGACTCAGTCGCTTGCGAATCAACTTATGGTAGTCGCGGCCCAGGGCGTAGCGCGACACATAGGCTTTATCTGGTTGCTTGAGTATACGGATCTGCTCCGTATCGGCGGGCAGGTAGTCCAGGCGTGCACAGATAACTCTCTGGGTTCCGGGCAGTAGCTTTTCCGGTCGGCTGCGCTTGTCGCCGTGTTCACCCAGCCATTGCATATCCCCCTGGTAGCCTTTGTGCAACCACTGGCGCAGCCGTTGTTGCTCCTGACTCAGCTCGATGTCGGCGATTCCCACCTGTTGAAAACCCAGCTCCCTGCCCCAGGTCTTGGTTTGATCCGCCAGTTGTTGCAGAAAGTGCTCTGAATAGGGTGAGGGTGGCATGGACAGTGTTGCTAACTCGATGAGGTTAAAGACAAATTTACGTATAATTGTGCCAGATTTCCTCCAGATTCGAGAGCACTACATGGCTACCAGCCCCTCCGATGAGTTTTCCATCACCCCTTCATCTGCATATTCCAATGGAGTTGCCCGTTACACCACCCGGCTTCCCACCCAGCTGTACCTGGCCGAACAGGTCCGGGAGCTGGATCGGATCGCGATTGAAGAGCACCAGGTTGCCGGTATCCGACTCATGAAACGTGCCGGTCGTGCTGCTTTTGGGGCACTGTTGGATCGCTGGCCGGAGACTGAACAAATCACAGTGTTCTGCGGTGCCGGCAACAATGGCGGTGATGGTTATATTGTGGCAGCCCTGGCGGCTCAACGCCGTATTCCGGTGACAGTTGTGCATGTTGCCGCGCCAGAAAAGCTTAAGGGAGACGCCCTGAGGGCCTATGAATTTGCCCTGCGAGAAGGGGTGTTGATGCAGCCGTTTGACGAACAGCAACCTGTACCCGCCTCCGTGCTGGTGGATGCCCTGCTTGGCACCGGCTTAAAGGGCGACGTCCGTAGCGAGTACCGCCAAGCCATCGAAAAAATCAATGCCAGTGGTCTGCCCGTGTTGTCGGTGGATCTGCCCTCCGGTTTGTGTGCGGATACCGGCGTCGAATTGGGATTGGCCGTAAAGGCCGAGGTCACGATCAGCTTCATCGGACTGAAACAGGGGTTGCTCAGCGGCAGAGGTCCGGCCCTGTGCGGCCAACTGCTCTATTCCGATCTGGAATTGGCTGAGGAAATTACCGCCGCCTTGCCACCGGCCTCCCACAGGCTGGATCTGGCGACTTTGCTGGAGCGGCTGCCTGCCCGCGATGCCGACAGCCACAAGGGACACTTTGGTCATGTGATGGTCGTAGGCGGTGACCATGGATTTGCCGGCGCCGCACTGATGGCGGGTGAAGCCGCCGCCCGGTGCGGATCGGGGCTGACCAGTGTGGTCACCAGAGCTGAACATCTGGCGGCAATCATTGCCAGATGTCCGGAGTTGATGGCAACCGCTGTCGCGAGTGGACAGGAACTCAAACCACTGTTGCAGCGTCCCAGCGTTCTGGTGATTGGCCCCGGGCTGGGGCGCTCGCCCTGGTCCGAGCAATTGCTCCTTCAGGCGGCGCAGAGCGATTTGCCCCAAGTGCTGGATGCCGATGCCCTTAATATTCTGGCAGAAGGGAAGGTTGTTGAATCGACGCCTCGTGCCAACCGAGTGTTGACACCACATCCCGGCGAGGCGGCACGCCTATTGGGCTGCAGTGTTGCTGAAGTGCAGGCGGACCGCTTCAAGGCAGTGCAGACACTGCAGCGCAAATACGGCGGTGTGGTTTTATTGAAGGGAGCCGGGACGCTGATTGCCGATGAGCAACAAGTGTATGTTGCTAATGTGGGCAATCCCGGCATGGCCAGCGGAGGCATGGGCGATGTATTGAGCGGGATGATCGGTGCGCTGCTGGCACAGGGACTGTCGCCACTGGATGCGACTTGCCTGGCGGTGTGTCTGCATGGCAGCGCTGCGGACCTGGCGGCGGAAGAGTCGGGCCAAAGGGGGTTGCTGGCAACCGATCTGTTGCTTTATGCCCGCCAACTGCTCAATAGCGAGGTGGCTGTGTGATGGTCAAGTATCTGACTGATGAGGATGCCACCGTGGCCTGGGGACAGCGTCTTGGCAACAGTCTGGATGCCGGAGCCGTGATTTTTCTGCAAGGAGATCTCGGGGCCGGAAAAACCACCTTTAGTCGCGGTGTGCTGCAATCATTCGGTCATTCAGGAGCGGTTAAGAGCCCCACTTATACCCTCGTGGAACCTTATGAGCTTTCGGATTGCACGCTTTATCACTTTGACCTTTACCGATTGGGGGATCCTGAGGAACTTGAATACATGGGCATTCGGGATTACTTCGAGGATGACAATGTGTGCCTGGTTGAATGGCCCGAACGCGGTGCAGGCATATTGCCCCTGGCGGATATCGAGGTAACACTGGGTTCAAAGCCTCCCGGACGAGAAATGATCTTGCGTGCGGGCACAGCGCGTGGTGAAGACATTCTGGCGCGACTGGTGTCAGAGTAACCAGGGGGGATGTTGGCGTTTTGTGCGGAAGTTTGACATATTATCCTGGCTATCAATTGATCAATCAATGAGAGATCTTTTTTCCTGTGTCTATGTTCCTGCATTTATTTGCCAGAGTTTAGGGCCGCTACATTGAAACTGCCGCTTTGGATTGCCGTTATTCTGGCCCTGTGCACAGTCCCGATTGCCCGGGCGATGACCGATGTGGACAGCGTTCGTATCTGGCGGGCACCGGACCACACGCGTTTGGTATTTGATCTCAGTGCACCGGCACAGCACAAGTTGTTTACGCTCGATAACCCATCCCGGATTGTGATTGATCTCAAAGACACGCGTTTGAAAGCGAGCTTATCGAACCTGCAGATCGATAAAACTCCGATCAAAAAAGTCCGCAGCGCACCTCGCAATGGCAAAGACCTTCGTGTGGTATTGGATCTGACGGCGCAAATCCAGCCCAAGAGCTTTCTGCTGAAAAAACACGGAGACAAGAATGACCGCCTGGTGGTGGACTTGTTTGATCGCAGAAAGGTCAAGGAAAAGACAGTACCCAAGGCGGTTTCCCAGGCACAAAAGCAGCGGGATATCATTATCGCTATTGATGCGGGGCATGGCGGCGAAGACCCGGGGGCCCTGGGGCCCAAAATAGGCAAGCGGCGGCTGCGTGAAAAAGATGTTGTACTCGCCATCAGCAAACAGCTGGCGACGCTGATCAATGCCGAAAAAGGTTATCGGGCGGAGCTGATCCGAACCGGAGACTACTACATTGGCTTGCGCAAGCGCCGCAATCTGGCCAGAGAAAAAAGGGCTGATCTGTTTGTTTCCATTCATGCCGATGCCTTCAAAAATCCCAAAGCTCGTGGAGCCTCGGTTTTCGCGCTTTCCCGTCGGGGGGCGACCAGTGAGACGGCACGCTTTCTGGCACAAAAGGAAAATGAGGCTGATCTGATCGGAGGTGTCGGCAGCGTCAGTCTGGATGACAAGGATGCCGTATTGCGCGGCGTTCTGGTGGACCTTTCGATGACCGCCACTCTGGGTTCCAGTCTGCAGGTGGGCAGCAAGGTACTGTCCAATATGGATTCGGTAGCTCGCCTGCACAAGCAACAGGTGGAGCAGGCCGGCTTTGCGGTACTGAAGTCGCCGGATGTACCCAGTATCTTGGTTGAAACGGGTTTTATTTCCAACCCGGACGAAGCCAAGAAACTGAACAGTCAGTATTACCGCAGAAATCTCTCGAAGGCGATCTTTAAGGGGATCAAGGAGCACTTCAGTGCATTTCCGCCAGCGGGAACCTATGTAGCTGCTGTACAAAACGGTAGCGTTCAGGTCGCCGCTGTGAACGGCGGTAAGACAGGGCGTCAAGCACGAGAGCATATTATTGCCCGCGGTGACACCCTCAGCGCCATCGCCCGCCGCTATGATGTCAGCGTCAGAGACCTGCAGAAGGCCAATCGACTTAACGGCAGTTCCATTAAAGTTGGCCAACGCCTCAAAATACCTGCCTCCTGAACCCAATCGGCAGTCAAACACAATTCACGGTTTATCCATGTCAAAAATACAACTACTCAGTCCCCGTCTTGCCAACCAGATCGCTGCCGGTGAGGTGGTGGAACGCCCGGCTTCGGTGATCAAGGAGGTTCTGGAAAACAGTCTGGACGCAGGCGCGACCCGACTGGATGTTGACATAGAGAATGGTGGCATCAAACTGATGCGGGTGAGGGACAACGGCGGCGGCATTGCCAAAGACGACCTGCCGTTGGCTCTGAGTCGCCATGCCACCAGCAAAATCTATCACCTCGATGACCTGGAGGCGGTCGCCACGTTGGGGTTTCGGGGAGAGGCTCTGGCCAGTATCAGTTCTGTTTCGCGTCTGACCATTACCAGCAATACCGGGGAGGCCAGCAATGGTTGGTGCGCTCAGGCCGAAGGGCGGGATATGCACACTGAAGTATCTCCCGCTGCCCATCCTCAGGGGACCACGGTGGAGGTACGCGATCTGTTTTTTAACACCCCCGCCAGGCGCAAGTTCTTACGCACCGAAAAGACAGAGTACAACCGCATTGAGGATGTGGTAAAACGTCTGGCGCTGTCGCAATTTCAGGTTTCCTTTAACTTACGACACAATGGCCGGGTGATTCACAGTTGGCGGGCGGCTTCGTCGCAACTCGAACGCGAGCGCCGCGTGGCGCAGGTGTGCGGTCCGGCGTTTATGGAAAACGCCGTACATATCGATGTTGAGCGCAGTGGTTTGCGGCTTTGGGGGTGGGTGGCGCTGCCCACGTTTTCCCGCAGCCAGGCAGACCTGCAGCATTTTTACGTCAATGGCCGCGCCATCAGAGACAAACTGGTCACTCATGCCGTCAGGCAGGCCTATCAGGATGTGCTGTTTCATGGTCGTCATCCCGCTTTTGTTTTGTATCTTGAGTTGGACCCGTCGACGGTGGATGTCAACGTACATCCAACCAAGCATGAGGTCCGGTTTCGCGACAGTCGCATGGTGCACGACTTTCTGTTCCGAAGTCTGCATCATGCCCTGGCTGAGGTGAGGCCCCAGGATCAGCTCACTTCACCTACGGAAGACTCACTGGTTCCCTCGCCCAATGCAGCGGCGAGCGGAATTGCGGCCGGAGAGTTCAAACAGCAAGAAGCCATGAGTTTTCGGCCAACGAGTCACTCACCCAATTCCGTGCGTGAGCAAATGCCAGCTTATCAGCAGCTATATTCCGTGGAGCCTCAGGCAGGCCAATACCAGGCGCCCATTAGCAACAGTATACCGACAGCACAACATACATCGACTGCCCCGGTGCCGAGCATGCAGGATATTGAGGCGGCCAATGGTGAAGTGCCACCGCTGGGCTATGCGATTGCTCAACTCAAGGGTATTTATATTCTTGCGGAGAACGCCCAGGGATTGGTGGTTGTCGATATGCATGCGGCCCACGAGCGCATTACCTACGAGCGAATGAAGCAGGCAGTGACCGCCGAAGGGCTTCAGGCGCAACCGCTGCTGGTTCCAGAGACGATCGCCGTCAGTCAGAAGGAGGCCGATCTGGCTGAACAGCACCCGGAAACGTTCCGCTCCTTGGGGTTTGAATTACAGCGGGCGGGACCTGAAAGTTTGCTGATTCGACAGATACCGGTATTGCTCAATCGTGCAAACGTGGAGCAATTGGTGCGAGATGTGTTGTCGGATCTGGTGGAATACGGTTCCAGTAAACGAATCAGTCACCATATCAATGAGATTCTGGCGACCATGGCTTGTCACGGTTCGGTGCGGGCCAATCGCAAGTTGAGCATAGCCGAAATGAATGCACTGCTGAGGGACATGGAGGCCACCGAACGCAGTGGTCAGTGCAACCATGGCCGGCCCACCTGGACGCTGCAGACACTGGACGAATTGGACAAACTATTTCTGCGAGGCCAGTAGTGCCGAGTCCTGCACCACATTGGCGAGTGTCTCGATTTGTGTCTGTTGCATGCAGACGAACTCCAGGGCTTGTTCGGCCGTGAGTGGTTTTGAATACAAGTAGCCCTGGCCAAAATCGCATTGGTGATGGTTCAGAATACTCTGGTGAGCTTCGGTCTCTATGCCCTCCGCGACTACCAGTAAATTCAGTTTGTGGGCCATGGCAATAATGGCACTGACGATTTCTTCATCGTCCTTTTCTTGCGTCAAATCCTTAATAAAAGATCGATCGATTTTAAGGATGTCGAGTGGCAGTGATTTCAGATAGCTTAATGAGGAATGACCGGTGCCAAAATCATCAATGGCCACGGTAACCCCCAATACCTGCAGACTTCTCAACTGGCGGCTGGTCAGTTCAATGTTATCCATCAACATAGATTCTGTGATTTCCAGTTCAAGGCAATCGGGACTGAGCTCGTGACGTCGCAATGCCTGCTCTACCTGATTGGCGAGATCGCAGTTCTGCAGCTGTCGGGGCGAGATGTTTATGGCCAGTCGTATATCTCCGGCCCCTCTCAACTGCCACTCGTGCAATTGCCGACAGGATTCGTCGATAATCCAACTGCCCAGGGGCACAATCAGTCCCGTTTCTTCCAATAGACCGATAAAGCGGTCGGGATACAGCAGCCCCCTGTCGGGATGCTGCCATCGAACCAACGCCTCGAAACCGATAATGGTGCCTTTGGCAAGGTCCACCTGAGGCTGGTAATGCAGAACAAATTCCTGCGCGCGGATAGCCCGCCTCAGCTCACTCTCCATGGCCAGCTGTTCAACGGCTTGATCTGTCATGATGCGATCAAAGCGCTGGAATTTATTGCGACCCAGGGCTTTTGCTTTGTACATCGCCAGATCGGCATTTTGCAAAAGATCTTCACTGGTGCGACCATCCTTGGGAGCGGTGACGATGCCAATACTGGCGGAGATAATCAACTCTGTGGAACGGAGTCTGATGGGTACCCGCAGTCGCTTGAGTAAATGGTCAGCGACAATTTCATGATCACTTTCGTCATTGAGGCCGTTGATAATAATACAGAATTCATCCCCGCCAAGCCGGGCAATAATATCTGTGTTGCGCACACAACTGCGCAGCCGCTGCGCGACGATTTTCAACAGTTCGTCGCCGGCGTTATGACCCATCGAGTCATTAATGCGCTTAAAATTGTCCAAATCAATAAACAACAGTGCAAATGGATGTGATTCAATATCTTCGTTTTGCAAGGCTTCTGAAATGTACTCCATAAAGGCGCGGCGGTTGGCCAGATCCGTCAGGCTGTCGTACATGGCCATGGCGTGCAGCGTGTCGGCTTTGCGGTTGATGTCCTGGCGCATGTCAGTGAGTTTTCGACACACCTCTTCCTCGGTTTCATTGAGGATATCGATTTCGTCTCTAAACCAATGGGTTGTCCGGTTTTTCTTTAGTCGGTCGAGCGCCGTGGAGAATTCTCCGGTTATCAATAATGGCAGTAACTGCGCCTGCTGATGCAACCGGCTGATGGGTTGCCAAAGCAAAGACAGTAACAGGAGACAAGACAGGGTAATGCCGCCTATGGCAACCACGATGTGGAAATTCTGCGCGGACTCCATCCACTGAGAGCGTTTGGAGACGTCCACCACAATAACAAAATGGACGGAATCAGGTACGTTAGGTAGCGATGTCAGCGACACTTCATAGGTGTTTTCATCCACCTGTATGGATTGTATGTTGTTGACAGCATTACTAAAGTTGACAGACCGTTGCAACTTTTGCAGCAGTGGCAGTGACTGACTGGGATTGGTCATTAACTTAATGGTCTGTTGCCAATTCTTCAGATCTTTAACAGATACTCCCCGGTTATCGACCGAGGGGATGAGAATGCCAATGCTGGTGTTGGCGATCAGACTGAAGTCAATGAGCAGATCCGCCAGGGAAACCTCCAGCTGGATGTGATAAGCGTTGCCGTGATCGTCGATGACGGGTGAATTGATGACTTGTCTGCAGGTGGTATGGCAGTCTATTTGCCAGATCGGGGCTGGCGCCATTTCGCCGGACAGGTTGTTACCAAGGTCAGTTTGCCAGATTCGTTTACCATGTTCATCAAAGAGTGTTGCAGATTCAATGCCCCAGTTCAGCTGAAGCGTGGGCCAATTTCGATTCAAATTATCGATCAGAGAATGCGAGTCTCCACGATTTTCTGCATCGCCACTACCCAGAGATGGTATCAGGTCGATCAGTTGCAGACTCTGGCGATAGGATTGCAATAATAATCCGGATAGCTCATTTTGTAAGTCGTGAAAATTGCTTTGTTGTTGCTGGGACGCGAGGGAACTCATCTGGTAGGAATTCAGGAAAACCAAGAAGCCACACAGTGTCAACAGCACGGCTAGTATCAGGCTGATGGCCTTCCATTTGAGGCTGAAAAAAAGATTGGATTTATCTCTTGAAGCATTCAAAACTGATAACTCACTTTGGCCACAAAAAGAGACCAGTTCTTTTCCGATTGCGCCAGGTTATTCTCATTGTGAGACAGCCAGGCGGTTCCCTTGATTCGGTGTGCTTCGACGCCTATATGCCAGCGCTTGCCCGCGTTATAACGTAACCCCAGCGTCGTGTCGTAGGCATATTGTGTGTACGAGGGGATTGCGGTAGCGGATTCGAACTCGCGACCATGCTTGTCGTCCTTGTGCGCGTAATAGATATCCCTGCGGATGAATACCTGCCAGCTGCCGCTTATACGGTAAGCGGCGCTGATGTAAAAGCTGCGTGTCGGTTGATTCACTCGCCCTCTTGGTGAGCTGTCGCGGCGATGAAAGGTGAGGTTTTGGAACTCGGACGTCAATTGCCAGTCTTCGTAGTTCAGTTCGGCGGACCAGAGTTTGACTCTGGTCACTGTGCGCCCGGGATATCCATGGAGAGGTATAGTAACGAAAACCCCAGGTTCCACTTCCACCTGACGGGTCCCGGGATCCGGTTCCAGATCCGACTGAACGCGTACTTGAGTGTAAGCAAATCTGAGTAAACCGCCATAGCTTTCCAACAACACTCTGCCGAGTTCAATCTCCTCGTCCACCAGGTCGCCTTGCATGCCTATAGGGATCAGAAATTCGTTTTCGACCAGATCCGTCATCTGCGGCGTTCCCTTGAGCAAGTCGAGCTGGAAGAGGTGTTCACCCAGATAATAGTTCCCGTAAAAGGAAACCGAGTCCGAGGTGTGATAGACATCTCTGATGGGATCTCGATAGATTGACTCAGCCAAGAGCACCGAGGGGCGATTGGCGGCGACATCCCGGGTGTCGTTGTAAAAGCCATAAGGGTTCTTGATTCTCCCCGCTCTGAAGCCTGCCTGCCCCGACAGTTCCTGCATCAGGGTCAGATCCATCAGTGCATAATCCGTATAGACATCATCACGGGAGGTGTCGCCCGCTCGCCGGTACAGCGCCTGTCCTGCAATCTGAAGTTTTGTGTAGGGGCGCCAAGTGAAACCAACCGCGACATCGGTGAATTCCCAGCTGAGCTCTTCGCTATCGCCAAAGAACCGATTATCACTGGTCAGCGTCAATCCCTGGCTGACGTACCCGTGTAGCTTGGGTTGAGTCAATTCAGTCGCTGCGGTGGCGGCGGCGTAACTGAGGCTGAATAACAATGCCAACAGGTTTAACAAGCGCGAGTTTCGCGCGCCGACCCTGTCACTAACGCAGCGAGACAACAACAAGGCGTCCATGGGCGTTTCCTTTATGTTCATTGGCATCAGTGTTCAAGTAGCCGATGCTTCCCGGGGTTGCAGCGAGACGACGGCGCATTTCCGTTTCGCTGGCAACCTCAACGGGGGCCTGGCCGATACCTGTGTAGACCAAGCGGTTCCAGTTTCGGCGCAATTGATGTGGAAGCAGCGTCAGAACTTGACGGACGAATGTTTGATGCTGAGGGTCGTCATCCGGCAGCACAAACACGGTGATGGGGCTGCCGTCGGGCCAGGCCCTTACCCGCATACTGAAAATAGCCCTCACTTCATTGAGACTCAACGATTCGACGTGGGGAGGCGGATTCAAGGTCAACCTGGCATCCGCCATAGAGGGGCCTGCCAGACACAGCCACAGAATCAGGCAGCGGGACAAATATCTGCGCATCGTGGGCACACCAGAACCGCGTTGTGAGGACCGCGCTACAGATCCTCTTGCAACATCAGGAAGTGCAATGAGTGGTTGAATCACTTGGCCTCCGCATCCTTGTTTGAGGGTTGCCCAAATGCTTGACGCGCCATTCCAGGGAGGTTTCTCCCAGAGTGTAGTTCAGATTCTTGACTTTTGGGTTGCCGCCCAAACTCAAATTTTCGATCCCGGGGCAAAGACTGGTAATATGCACAGGTTTTTCTCAATGCCATGTTGATGATGTCTAACGCACCTTCTCGCTCCCGCACCGGCAAACCCTTGGTGATATTCCTGATGGGCCCAACAGCCTCGGGTAAAACGGATCTGGCTATTGCGCTGCGCCAGCAATTGCCGGTTGAACTGATCAGTGTGGATTCCGCCCTGGTTTATCAGGGCTTGGATGTGGGCTCGGCCAAACCGAGTGAGGAAGAGCAGCGAGCGGCCCCCCATCGGTTACTGGATATCCGGGATCCGGCAGAGCCTTATTCGGCCGCTGATTTTAGAACCGATGCCCTGCGAGAGATCGATGATATCCATCAAAGCGGGCGAATACCCTTGCTGGTCGGTGGCACCATGCTGTATTTCAAGGCCTTGCTGGAAGGGCTTGCCGACATGCCGGCGGCCGCCCCTGAAATCCGGGAGCAGATAGAGAAAGAAGCAGAAGAGAAAGGCTGGCCATTTATTCACCAACAATTGGCAGCGGTGGATCCCCATGCGGCGGCAGAGATTCATCCCAATCACTCACAGCGCTTGAGCCGTGCTCTGGAGGTTTATCGCAGCAGCGGACGCACCATGACTGAGCTGCGCGCGGAGCAAGACCGCCAGGCACAGGATCTGCACCAACGATATGACGTGGCACAGTTTGCCATTGCACCCAGAGACCGCTCTGTCCTGCATCGGCGCATTGAAACCCGATTTGAAAAAATGTTGGAACATGGGCTGCTTGAGGAGGTCAAAGGGCTGATGCAACGGGGGGACTTGCATCCCGATCTGCCGGCTATACGAGCGGTTGGGTATCGTCAGGTATGGGAATACCTGACGGGGGAATCTTCGCAGCAGGAAATGATCGAGCGTGCCACCGCTGCGACCCGCCAGCTGGCGAAAAGACAGCTGACCTGGCTCAGGGGCTGGGAGGGCCTCAATTGGGTCTATACAGACACCCCTGAGGGGCAAAGTCGCAAAAAAAGTGTGCTCGTCAACGAAATTTTAAACTTTTTACCCGAACAGGCCCTATAATAGGGCTGTGTTGAATCCTTTGGATTCAGCTACAGTCAGTTTATTGCAGTTATGTTTCATAACGTTTATTGCCGCCTCCGGTAACCCGTTGATTTACCGGTCTTTTTTGGCGGTGTGCGATTACGCTTTTGTATATTCGAAGAGAAGGAGAATAATTATGTCAAAAGGGCATAGCCTACAAGACCCTTACCTAAACGTCTTGCGCAAAGAGCGCATTCCCGTTTCCATCTATTTGGTGAACGGCATTAAATTACAGGGGCAGGTCGAATCCTTCGACCAATTCGTAGTTCTGCTGAAGAACACAGTCAGTCAAATGGTATATAAACACGCCATCTCCACGGTTGTTCCGTCGCGGGCTGTGCGTGTGCCGATGCTCAACCCTCAAGCCTCAGAAGGCGAAGAGAGTGACAGCTAACACTTTGAGGTACGTCGTTGTTTTTTGAACGTCCCGATTCCGGTGAACTGGCGGTGCTGGTTCACCTGGAATTTCCCCAACACACCGATCCCGATGATCCCCGCGAATTCGAAGAACTGGTCCTTTCTGCTGGTGGCGACCCGGTAGATTTTGTCACCGGTCAACGCTCCACGCCTCACGCCCGCTATTTCGTGGGAACCGGCAAGTTGGAACAGCTCAAGCAGTGCGTGCAATTGCACCAGGCAGAGTTGGTGATCTTCAATCACAATCTGTCTCCCAGTCAGGAGCGGAACCTCGAACATGAGCTGAAATGCCGCGTGTTGGACAGAACCGGATTGATTCTGGACATATTTGCCCAGCGTGCGCGAACCCACGAAGGTAAGCTTCAGGTTGAGTTGGCGCAACTGCGCCACATGTCGACACGCCTGATTCGCGGATGGACCCACCTTGAACGCCAGAAGGGCGGTATCGGTCTGCGAGGCCCGGGTGAAACCCAGCTGGAAACGGACCGCCGCTTGCTCAGGGTGCGCATCAAGTCCATCGAAAAGCGCCTGGAGAAGGTTCGTCGGCAGCGTGACCAGGGCCGGCGCTCACGCCGGCGCGCGGAAGTCCCAACCCTGTCGCTGGTGGGTTACACCAACGCTGGCAAGTCGACGCTGTTCAATTACATTACCGCAGCAAATGTTTACGCCCAGGACCAACTGTTTGCAACCTTGGACCCGACCATGCGTCGAATCCAGCTGCCCAGCATTGGTGCGGCGGTGCTGGCGGATACGGTAGGGTTTATCAGCCATCTGCCTCACCGCTTGGTCGAAGCCTTCCGGGCCACCCTGGAAGAGGCCGCCAGCGCTGACGTTCTGTTACATGTTATCGATGCGGCAGCGGAGGAGCGCAGCCGCAATATTGAACAGGTGGAGCAGGTGCTCAAAGAGATTGGCGCCTCTGAGCTTCCGCAGCTCAGGGTATATAACAAGATAGACCTGCTCGACGAACCCAACCCCCGGATTGACCGGGATGACCAGGGCATGCCGGTCGCGGTCTGGTTGTCCGCCCACAGTGGTGAGGGTGTAGAGCTGCTGTTTGACGCAGTGGCGGAATTGCTGGGGCAGGAGTGGGTCCAAAAGACGTTGTACCTGCAGCCAGATCAGGCGCGGCTGCGCGCCAAGCTCTATGCCAGTAACGCGGTTAACGGTGAACAGTATGCCGACAACGGCACTATCGAGCTGGATATCAACATCCAAAAAACGGATTTGCTGCGTATTCTCAGTCAGGAGCAGCTGGAATTTGATGCTTTGAGCTGGCAGGCCTAGCGAGCGATGTCGGCCGGCATGGCCTCGGAAAAACAAATCGACTATTTATTGATCGATGCCGATAAGATTACTGCACAGAAAGGTAATTTGCGGTTAATAATTCAGTCGGCTTTGCTAGAATCCACCTAATTCCACGTGCCTTCCGTGCCGAATGGAGTGAACAGACATTATGGAGACAAACTATGGCCTGGAATGAACCGGGTGGTAATAATCAGGATCCCTGGGGGGGCAATAACCGCGGTAATGACGGTCCCCCGGATCTGGACGAAGCGTTGAAGAAGTTCCAGGACAAACTCAGCGGAATTCTAGGCAGCGGCTCCGGCGGTGGTGGCACCGGCGGTGGTATGAGCGGGGCATCGATGGGCCTGTTGTTTGTGATAGTGGCCATCCTTTACGGGCTGTTTGGTTTCTATCAGGTTAACGAACAGGAGCGGGCGGTAGTGTTGCGCTTTGGGGTTTACCTGGAGACCAAGGATGCGGGTCTGCGCTGGAATGCGCCACTGGTCGATGACGTCACCCGGCTCAACGTGACCAAAGTTCGAACACACAGTTCCCGTGGTGAGATGTTGACCCAGGATCTCAACATTGTGGAGGTTAATCTCTCCATTCAATACCGCGTTGACGATGCCCAGAGCTTTGTCCTCAATGTCCGCGATCCCGAACGCAGTCTTGCCCAGGCCACAGACAGTGCCCTGCGTCATGTTGTCGGTTCCACTGAGATGCACGAAGTGCTGACCGAAGGGCGTGAAAAAATCGCCATCGATGTGGAAACCCGACTGCAGCAGTACCTGGATTCCTATGAAACCGGGATTCGAGTGGACAAGGTCAACGTTCAGGAAACCAATCCTCCCCGGGAAGTACAGGCTGCATTTGACGACGTGAACAAGGCCCGTGAAGACGAAGAGCGTCTCAAGAATGAAGCCGAAGCCTACGCCAACGGCATCATCCCTGAGGCTCGTGGTAAGGCACAGCGTATGATCGAAGAGGCCACCGCCTACCGTGAGCAGGTGGTTGCGAAGGCCGAAGGTGAAGCCAAGCGCTTTGAACAGCTGCTGGCCGAATATCAAAAGGCGCCCAAGGTGACCCGTGAGCGACTCTATCTGGATGCCGTGCAGGAAGTAATGGCCAACAGCTCTAAAGTGATGATCGACGTCGAAGGGGGCAACAACATGCTCTACCTGCCCTTGGACAAGATCGTCAATTCCTCCGCCTCCGGGACCATACGCAACATGGAAATCTCCCCACAGGTGGTGCGTGAAATCACAGACCGGGTGACCGACCAGCTGCGCCGAGAGGCAATCACCAACACCCGCCGCAGGGAGGTTCGTTAAGCATGAACAACAAAATGATGGTCCTCTTGGCCAGCTTTTTTATCGCTGTCATTGTTGCCTCCAACACCCTCTATATCATCAAAGAGACCGAACGTGGGGTTAAGTTGCGATTTGGCAAGGTGGTGGATAACGATCTGCAGCCGGGTCTGGGGGTTAAATTCCCCATGGCCGATGAGGTGCGCAAGTTTGACAGCCGTGTGCTGACGCTGGACGCCCGTCCCGAGCGTTTCCTGACGGTTGAAAAGAAGGGCATGATTGTTGATTCCTTTGCCAAATGGCGCATCCAGGATGTGGGCAAGTACTACACCGCCACTAACGGTGAAGAGGCCCGCGCCGAACGCCTGCTTGCCCAGCGCATCAATGAAGGCCTTCGTAATGGCTTTGGCGATCGCTCGTTGCAAGAGGTGGTCAGTGGTGAACGTGACCAGTTGATGAACAACCTCACAGACAGTCTCAACAAACTGACCAACGAAGAGTACGGTGTAGAGCTGGTGGATGTGCGTATCAAGCGTATCGACCTGCCCGAGCAGGTCAGTGACTCCGTGTTCAACCGTATGACCACCGAGCGTGAGCGGGAAGCCCGTGAGCACCGCTCCAAGGGTAAAGAGCAGGCTGAAGTCATTCGCGCCGATGCCGATCGCCAGCGTACAATTCTGGAGGCTGAAGCCTACCGGGATTCAGAACTGCTGCGCGGTGAAGGCGACGCTAAGGCGGCGGCTATATACGCCGGCGCCTACAATCGCGATCCCGAATTCTACAGCTTTGTCCGCAGTCTCAACGCCTATAAGGAAACCTTTAGGAACAAAGACGACGTCATGCTGGTTGATCCGGACAGCGACTTCTTCCGGTACCTCAAGAACAGCAAGGGTAAATAACCCCCACGGGCCGTGTGACATTGTTCCCGGCCCACCAACGGTGGTAGAATGCCGCAACCGGGTCCAATGGGCCCGGTTTTTTTGTGCCATTTGCCAGAGCTCCTAGCTGGAATTAATGGGGCAGGTCATTGAAAAACGCCCTGCGGGCGAGCAAATCTGGGCAAATTGGCCAATTATGTGGGAAGAACTGGGCAGAGCGCTGTGTCTGATGCTGGTGCTGGAAGGCATAGTCCCGTTTCTTTATCCCCAGCGTTGGCGTCGACTGGTTACCCAGCTGGCCAATATCAATGACCACCAACTGCGCTATATGGGCCTGTTCAGCATGCTGCTGGGTGCCGGCCTGTTATATCTGATGAATTAAATGAGGCAGACAAGCGACCATGACCTACGCTGACCGTTGGTTATTGCCTGATGGTGTCGAAGATATTCTTCCTGAAAAGGCCGCTCGCATTGAGTCCCTGCGCCGCCGCCTAGTGGACCTCTACCGACGCTGGGGCTACGAGCTGGTGATTCCACCGCTGATCGAGTACACGGAGTCCCTGCTGATTGGCCTGGGCCGAGATATCGATCTGATGACCTTTAAAGTCACTGACCAGCTCTCGGGCCGCTCTATGGGCATCCGGGCTGACATTACGCCCCAGACTGCGAGAATCGACGCGCACAGCCTCAAGCGCACAGGCCCTTCTCGCCTTTGTTATGCCGGTCATGTGTTGCATGCCAAACCCAAATCTCCCCTGGCAACCCGCTTGCCCATTCAAGCGGGTGTTGAACTCTACGGAGAAGCCGGGCTGAGCGCCGATATCGAAGTTATATCACTTTTGCTGGCTTCTCTGCAGGAATGCGGCCTGCAACAACTGAATATGGATCTGGGTCACGTCGGCATTTTCAGAGCCCTGGCGTCAGCGGCCAATCTGGATGCCACTCAGGAGCAGGATCTGTTTGATTTGTTGCAAGGTAAGGCCGTCACCGATATCGATAGCTGGGTCAGTGACAATATCGGGAATCCCGAACTGGCCGCAATGCTGCGTGCTCTGCCTGAATTGGCCGGTGGACGTGAAGTCCTGGCCCGGGCACGCAAGCAACTGGCGGCTGCACCAGAGGCTGTGGCCACAGCTATCGATGCGTTGGAAGCGGTATCCGCCGCTGTGATCGAACGCTACCCCCAGGC
This sequence comes from Pseudomaricurvus alkylphenolicus, assembly GCF_011683955.1. Classification (GTDB taxonomy): domain Bacteria; phylum Pseudomonadota; class Gammaproteobacteria; order Pseudomonadales; family Cellvibrionaceae; genus Pseudomaricurvus; species Pseudomaricurvus alkylphenolicus. The sequence continues at coordinate 362,372 of NZ_JAAQPI010000002.1, read as the reverse complement.
AAACCTTTATTTTGATCTTAGCGAGCTACGCGGCTACAACTACCATACGGGTATTGTGTTTGCAGCGTTTGCACCCGGCTATGGTGAAGCTGTGGCGAATGGTGGTCGCTATGATCACGTCGGCGAAGTATTTGGTAATGCCCGGCCGGCAACCGGATTCAATGTGGATATTACGGCCATTGACGGCCTGTTAAAGAACCGTGTCGACAGCCAGGGTGCGATATTTGCGCCGGCTAGCGATGACAACGCCCAGTGGCAAGCCATCAGTGCATTGCGAGCCAAGGGCGAAGTGGTGGTGTGTGGCTTCGAAGGACAGGGAGTCGCTGACATTAATGTGGACTGTGACCGTCAATTGGTATTGGCAGCGGGCGAGTACCGCGTCAAATCCCTGTAATTTTTATCGATCTGAGAGTTATTTGAGCAATGGGTAAGAACGTCGTTGTTTTGGGCACCCAGTGGGGTGATGAGGGTAAAGGCAAGATCGTTGATCTGCTGACCGACCAGGTATCCCTGGTGGCACGCTTCCAGGGCGGCCACAACGCGGGCCACACTCTGGTGATTGACGGTAAAAAAACCGTACTTCACCTGATCCCTTCGGGCATTCTGCGCGAAGGCGTGACCTGCATGATTGGCAACGGTGTGGTGCTGGCCCCTGATGCCCTGATCAAAGAAATGGCCGGCTTGGAGGAGAACGGTGTGCCTGTGCGCGAGCGCCTGCGCCTGTCTCCCGCCTGTCCGTTGATCCTCCCTTACCACGTTGCGCTCGACCAGGCACGCGAAGCCGCTCGCGGCAATGCCAAAATCGGCACAACAGGTCGCGGTATCGGTCCGGCCTATGAAGACAAGGTTGCCCGTCGCGGTCTGCGCCTGGGTGACCTGATGAATCCTGAGCGCTTTGCCACCAAGCTCAAGGAAGTCATGGAATACCACAACTTTGCTCTGACCCAATACTACAAGGCTGATGCCGTTGACTATGATGTGGTGCTGAAGGATGCACTGGCCTGGGGTGAGGAACTGCGTCCGTTGGTAGCCGATGTGACTGACCTGTTGCACAGTGCCCGCGAAAACGACGAAAGCATCCTGTTTGAAGGGGCTCAAGGTTCACTGCTGGATATCGACCATGGTACCTATCCGTTTGTGACCTCCTCAAATACCACGGCGGGAGGCACGGCAACGGGTTCCGGATTTGGGCCCCTGTATCTGGACTATGTTCTGGGAATTACCAAGGCCTATACTACCCGCGTTGGCAGCGGCCCCTTCCCCACCGAATTGTCCTGTGATGTAGGTCAGCATCTGGGTGAAAAGGGTCACGAGTTTGGTGCTACCACAGGTCGTCAGCGCCGCACCGGTTGGTTTGATGCGGTTGCGGTTCGCCATGCCATTCGCATCAACAGTATTTCCGGTCTGTGCCTGACCAAGCTGGACGTACTGGATGGTCTGGAAACGGTTAAAATCTGTATCGGTTATCAGGATGCCGATGGCAACAGCATCAACGTACCTTTCGACGCCGAAGGCTGGGAAGATGTGACGCCTGTATATGAGGAAATGCCCGGCTGGACCGAATCGACCTTTGGTGCCCAGAACTGGGATGACCTGCCGGCTAACGCCCAGGCCTATATCAAACGTCTCGAAGAACTGGTGGGCGCACCTGCGGACATCGTCTCCACAGGCCCAGATCGCGTTGAGACCATCGTATTGCGTCATCCGTTCGAATAATGGATTGATCGCCTGCGAAAAAGCCGCTCTCCGGAGCGGTTTTTTTATGCCCGCCGGAAATACCCTGTCAATAAAAAAGCCCGCAACGCGGGCTAAAGAGAGATTGTACGTAGGAAACCGACTGTCAATAAACGCAACTGGCAGGGCTGCCTAGAGCACGTCCTGCAAGTCCTCGTATGCGACAGCAGCCAGCAAAGACACATAAATTCCAACGGTAATCAACATGACTAATACCTCCGAGAGAAAAGAATTGGGTTAGCCGTTAGGCTTGTTGCACAGTGTAAAAAGTGCACTAATATTCTTCCAATGGTACATTTTCAACTATCTCATGAATTTAAGTCATATTGGGTCTGGGCACTTAAAACATCTGTACATTATCTTATGTATGTTTTTGTATTGAGTGTTATTTCTTGCATGCCAGTGTGAGTCCAGTACGGCTGATAACTGGTGTGTGAATGGATATTAAAAACCTTGACCGAATCGACCTGAACCTGCTGGTCGCGTTGCAGGTCATGCTGGAAGAGCAAAGCGTATCGCGTGCTGCTGAGCGGCTCTACCTAACCCAGTCTGCGATGAGCAAAACCCTGGGCCGTCTGCGCGACCTGTTTGATGACCGCCTGTTTACCCGTACTTCTGCTGGCATGGTACCCACACCGCGTGCGTTGGAACTGTCGGAAAAACTGCCGCGACTGCTTTGCGGTGTTCAGGACCTGGTTTCCAGCAAAGAATTTGAGCCTGAAACCCACAGTGCGGAATTTCAGCTTGTCATCCCGGACTTCGTGGGGTTTTGGGCGATTCCCGATTTAATGAAACGTCTGGCCAGCCAAGCTCCCGGACTACGGTTAAAAACCTTCAGCCGCGCAGATAACCAATTAGATCAATTGGCCGAGGGAAATCTCGATCTGATGATTGAGGTGGAACGTCAGCATTATCCCACGGACTACAAAATCATGACTGTAGGCTTTGCACCTCCAGTCATGCTGGCACGTAAAGGTCACCCCTTGGAAGGCAAGACCCTGACATGGGAGATGATAGCCCGTTACCCGCAAGTCAGGGTCTATATTCCGGATCTGGGAGAAACGCAATTCGTGACCCAAGGCGATAGTCAGTTCGTTCGCTATGAATCACAGGTTCAGCCGCATCTCCAAACCGGGCATCTGTTTACCGCATTGCAAGTGATCAAGAGTACGGATTACCTTTTACCCGGTCCTCCGATTTTTATCGAGGAATCGGATCTCAGCAATAACGTGATTGCACTACCCTTGCCGGACGATGAAGTGGTGATGCTTAAGTACGTGATGGTCTGGCATGAGCGCACGCAACACTCACGGGCGCATCAATTTCTGCGTGCTCGAATGACGGATACCGTTGATTACTATCGACAACAGCGAGGCATGGACAGCCTGGATCAAATGCGGCGTAATCGCAATCTACCCTATTGATCGGGGTTGCCTTCTACCGGGATTATAGACCGACTTGCCGGTTCCATTGAATGCACTCATCCAGGGTGACACCGCGGCCGCCGAAAATGTCCAGGGCACTGCCGATGGTCAAATCCACTTTGCCGGCGGACAGTTTACTGACCAGCTTCAGATCATCCAGATGACGAGCACCGCCAGCATAGGTTACCGGAATGGGGCAGCAATCTCCCAATAATTGCACCAGGTCCTGGTCGATGCCCCCCTGCAAGCCTTCCACATCGGCGGCGTGAATCAGAAATTCGGCGCAATGGTGGCCTAGCTCCCTAAGGGATTCGGTGTTGACCGGCATTGAGGTTATTGTCTGCCAACGGTTGGTGGCGATATTCCAACCGCCGTCTGTGCGACGGCAACTGAGGTCCAGCACCAACCTCTCGGCTCCGGTCTCTGCTTTGACCTTTTCCAGTCGATCCCAGGAGAATTCATTGTCTTCGAACAGGTAGGAGGTAACGATGACGTGAGACGCCCCCGCTTCCAGATAGCCGCTTGCGTTTTCAGCGGTTACGCCTCCGCCAAACTGCAGACCGCCGGGCCAGGCGGACAACGCTTTCAGCGCTTGTTCCTGATTGCCGGGGCCCAGAGCAATGACATGACCGCCGGTCAGTCCGTGTTGATGGTATAGGTCGGCATAGTAACCGGCATCATGAGGGCTGATGTAGTTGGTGTCTGCACCCTGATCGTTCAGGCTGCCTCCCACAATCTGTTTGACCTGGCCTTGGTGCAGATCGATACAGGGGCGGAAAAGGGTCACGGTCTGGCTCCGGTTTACTTCTTAAATCTCAAGCCTGCGATTATACCTGATATCCAGCTCAATTGGACTTGTGTTAGGGAGGCTCAGGCGTCAGCACAGTCACGTTCCAAACGGGGGCTGCGGCGCATTTCCGTGGCGCTGAAGCTGCCGACGATCATCTTGCCGGCACAGTTTGCGTGGAGCGTACAATTCAGCCAGCGAGAAGGGTTTCCGTCACGATCGCAAATGGGCACCAATACGGTGGCCAGTTCTGAAGACAATATGGCCTGGCGTAACGGGCGCAAAAATATATCTCGGTAATCCTCGCCAATCAGGCTGACCAACCTGGCCAAATCTGCAGGTAATGAATCGGCATCAATGCCAAATACGCCGTGGCTGTCGCCATACCAAATCAGCGATTTTCGCTCCAGACACAGCTCCCAGATCAGCTCACTTTGCTGATGTTGCACAATAAAATTCTGCTTGAGTGCACAGTTGCTGAGACAGGCCTCCACGTCACATTGAGAGGTGGCGCGGTAAAGGTCGGCAACGCCGAACTTGATCCATTCTGGAGATACTTCAAAAAAGTCGGCCAGACGATGCAAATTGCTATCGGAAATTGCGCTGTGCCGCAGCCACTTATAGCAGGATTGACGGGAAATATTCAGCTCACGAGCCAAGTCGGTGACGCTCAAGTCACGGCAGTTCAGCAAATGGCGGAGTCGATCTCCCAATGACCCCAATAACTCGATTTCCGATCCCTGCGGAATCGCTTTCTCATCTTTTTGCACTCTGATGACTTCCGGTCCATGCCAGCGTCCTAAGTGCAACAGACGCCAGGCGGTTCGAATTGAGCGGCTTTTCTCTACAACGCCACTTCTGATTTTCTGTGACCGTGAACATTCTATGAGATGCGCTTTGGCAACACAATCAACTGAAAGTTTACAGCTGTCACAGGTAAGGACGTTTCTATTGCTCCGCCCGCACCTATACCTATATAACCTTGCAAGCCGGTTGTCGTTGATGCTCGTCAACGGTTAGCCCGAATCCAGTGGCATATATGACGAGACTGCATTTTTAGGGGTTATGTTTTCAACCGCCAGGTTCTGAACAACAGGGAAAAGCAGAATGCTTCTGTTCGTAGTTTCGATAACAACAAGGGACACATTATGAGAGTGCCGGGTTTCAATTCTCTGGGAGCAAGACTCAGTATCACCATAGCTTTCGTAGTGATTCTCACTCAAACTGCGATTCTCCTTCTGAATGCCGGGCAGCGCCGCCAGGAGTTTATCAACGCCGAGATTCACGCGGCCAGAAATCTGGTGTTAATGGCTGAATCCGTTAGGGAAAATATGGAATCGAAGTGGGAGATGGGGATCTTTTCTCCTCAAGTGTTACGGCAACTCAACTACGCGAGCACCGCCGAGCGTAAGCAAAAAATCCTAGCCACAATTCCCGTAGTGGCTGCCTGGGAATCCGCAAAAGCCAAGGCAAAAGAGGGAGGTTTTGAATTTCGAACGCCGCGTGCAAACGCCCGAGACATACGTAACGAACCGGATGATCTGGAACATATCGCTCTGGAATTCTTCGCCAATAACCCAAGTGCCAATGAACACGTTATTATCGACAAGGAGATGGACGCGGTAAGGTACTTCCGACCGGTCAGATTGGGAAAAAGCTGTATGAATTGTCATGGAGATCCAGCGCAGTCCATACCGCTTTGGGGCACGTTGGATGGTAAGGACATTACCGGATTCAAAATGGATGGCAAACAAGAGGGTGATCTGCATGGGGCTTTCGAAATTATTCGCCCCTTGGCAGTTGCGAACGCCGACATTCAGCAAGGATTGATCCAAGGCATTCAATGGACCCTGATTACGGTTATCAGCACGATTGTTGTGTTAGTTTTCTTGGTCCGTTGGATTGTGACCCGGCCGCTGGCCGCTTCCGTAGCGAGATTGGAACAGGCTCAAAGCGACAACGATCTGACAGTCACGCTAGAGGTACATGGGGCGCAAGAAGTCTCTGCCATTGCGCTGGCGTTTAATCGTTTCAGTGAACAGGTGCGGGATATTGTCAGTAAGGTCAAAGCAGTTTCTGACCAGTTATCCGCAGCGGCCGGAGAAGTTTCGGCGGTTACGACGCAAACCAGCAGCGGCATGCGCCATCAGCATCAACAAACGCGTCGAGCCGCCACCGCGATGAACCAAATGGCGGTGTCGATCCAGGAAGTTGCGGAAAATTGTGCGACAACTGCTGAAGCCGCCAGCGGCAGCCGTGAGCGCAGTCAACAGGGACAAAGCGCTGCGGAGAACGCCCGCGAAAGCATCGATACCTTGAATCGTCGTCTGCACCAAACCAGTGATATTGTGGAACGACTGGCACAAAGCAGTGATCGGATCGGTGTGGTGCTGGAGGTGATTCGCGAAATTGCCGAGCAGACTAATCTGTTGGCTTTAAATGCCGCGATTGAAGCCGCCCGCGCGGGTGACCAGGGCCGCGGCTTTGCCGTTGTGGCTGATGAAGTTCGCAATCTGGCGCAGCGTACCCAAGAGTCCACTTTGGAAATTCATACGATGATCGAGCAGCTGCAAGATGGTACTCGTGAAGCGGTAGAGGCAATGATTGAGGGGCGTGAGGTTGCGGCCCGCAATGAACAGCAAAGCAAACAGCTATCGCTGGCCTTGGGCAGCATTTCAGAGGCCATTCAATCCATCGACCAAATGACGGATCAAATAGCCACCGCCGCGGAACAACAAGGCGTTGTAGCAACAGACATTAACCGCTCTTTCGACGAAATCAGTCAGATAACGGAAGAAACCTCCGCGGCGGCGCAACAGACGGCTAATGCCAGTTCCCAATTAGCAGAGCTGGCCACCAGCCTGCAACTGATGACCAGCAGCTTTAAAGTCTAGAGCGCTCGACAGGGAGAATGACCATGAAGGATCTCAGCATTGATGAATTTCTGCTCAAGCAAGTGATCAATGCCGCGGGTAGCGCCATTATTCTCACTGATGTTCACGGCACAATTAAATACGTCAACCCTCGCTTCTGCGAAATTACCGGTTATCGAGCCAATGAAGTACTGGGAAAGACACCCCGGTTACTTAACTCGGGAAGAATGCCGCCAAAATTTTATCGCGACCTTTGGCACACCATTTCAGGAGGGCGCCGCTGGAGGGGGCGTGTCCTCAACAAGCGTAAGGATGGTTCCGGTTATTGGTCGCAGCAATCCATCGCGCCTATCAGAGATGAAGGCGGAAAGGTGACCCTCTACCTGTCACTCAGTGAGGATGTTACAGAAAATGAATCCTTGAAACAGCAGTATCGGCAGCTGGCTTTTTTTGACGAGCTCACCGGTCTTGGCAATCGTCGAATGTTTCGGCGGGATTTGGACATGCGGATTGATTTTGCCAACCGGGCTGACGACATTCATATGCTGTTATTGGCGAATGTTGATGATTTTAAGTCCGTCAACGAACGAATCGGGCATCAGGGGGCGAACCAACTTCTCAAAAAAATATCTCAAACACTGCGCGCCAACGTTGACAGTCCAGGAGATGTCTATCGTCTCGGCAGCGATGAGTTTGCTTTTCTGGCCGGTCCTTTCCGACAACTGGAGCAAGCTCATGAGGTGGCGGAGAGGCTCTGTCAATCACTACGCTCAATCGAACAACCCGAACCGGGCGCAACTGCTGCCACGCTGAGTCTTGGGGCCGCGCTTTTTCCCGGAGACGCTTTTGACTCTGCGGAACTATTACGTCAGGCGGAAATCGCACTGCGGCAATCCCGATCCAAACGAAAAACCAGCTTGACCTTTTATCGCGACCAGCTCGCTGCCACCAATGAAGTGGAATTCCAGCTTCTGCAGGATCTTATAGCGGCGATTGAAGACAAACAGATATATCTGGTGGGGCAACCCATCATTGCTCTGCAAAGTGGGTGCTGGGAGGTTTTGGAGCTGTTACTGCGCTGGAGGCACCCGAAACTCGGCTTCGTTTCTCCACAGCAGATTATCAGACTGGCGGAGACCTTTGCTTGCCTGCACAAGCTCAGTCTGCTGATCGTGGATCGTTTGATCGAAGCCGTATTGGCCCTGGAAACCCATGACAATAACATCATCTTCTCGCTCAACCTCAATGTGGCTCAAGCGCTGGATGAGGGATTGATAGATTACCTGTGCGAGAGTCTTGATGAGTGTGGCATCGCCAGAAGGCGAATCCTGCTGGAGCTGGTTGAGACAGATCATTTCAACTTCGCGGATGCGCAAGTACGACGACGTATACAATATCTGAAGCAATGCGGTTTTCTGCTTGCCCTCGACGACTTCGGCGCAGGTTATGCCACCTTCGAATTTCTGAACGAAGTGGACCCGGACTACATCAAGATCGATCGTGGCATCACCACAGATATTGAAAATACTGACAAGAAACGCATCACCCTGGAGGCGATTCTTGCCCTCACCAGCAAGCTTGGGGTTGTCACCGTGGTCGAGGGTGTGGAGAACGCCCAACAGGATCGATTGCTACAGAATGTCGGACATCGAGACTTGAAAGTGCAAGGCTATTTCTACGCCAAACCCCAGTCGTTGGATCAGTTGAATTCCTCTCAGCCGCAGGTGCTTCAGACGTTGGCTTGAGGTGTACGGATCAGAGCCCAATTCTTAGGCGTTCCCAAGTCAATGAAATATTGAGACCTATGGTACCCAGGTCAATTTTCGGCGAATCCCTTAAACGCCTGCCATACTCATAACTTGGAACAAGTGGTACTAGCGCGGGAATTGCCCCTATGGACACGGCAACCACAACAGAGGTGTCTGCCCTGCCGGATCTGGTCGCCGGCATTATGCTGCTGATGCTGGCTGCCTCTTTGACGGCCATGATGGGTAACAAGCTGCCCAAGCTGCCCTTTACCATAGCTCTGGTGTTGGCAGGCATGATGATCAGCGCTCTGGCTCCGGTAGCGCCCTTTTTCGATCTGTTGGCCGGGTTTGAATTGACGCCGGAGCTGGTACTTTTTGTATTCTTGCCCACATTGATTTTCGAATCGGCTCACAATCTGCAGGTTCGGCAACTGCAGGCGAATATCCTGCCGGTGCTGACCTTGGCCGTACCGGGGCTGTTAATATCCACATCCATCATTGCCTCGCTCTTTTACGCCCTGTCGGATTTTCCCTTTATCATCTGCATGCTGCTGGGGGCTATTCTCAGCGCCACCGATCCGGTATCCGTCATTGCCCTATTCAAGCAGCTGGGGGTGCCTGAGCGTCTCACGGTCCTGGTTGAGGGGGAAAGCCTGTTTAATGATGCTACCTCTCTAGTGCTGGCAACGCTTCTCACTGGCATCGCTTTAACCGGCGAATTTGATCTCGCTACTGTGGGCAGTGGTCTGATCGAATTTCTCAAGGTGTTTTTTGGTGGCATCCTGGTTGGCTGGTTGCTGGCATTCTTGGTCTGCCAGATTCTCGGTACTATTGACGCGCAGCCCGCAGTAGAGATTAGCTTTACGACGGTTCTGGCCTATCTCGCCTTCTTGATTGCTGAACATGGCCTGCACGTCAGCGGTATTATGGCCGTGGTCGCCGCCGGCCTCATAATGGGCAGCTATGGTCGCAGCAAAATCTCACCCTCTACCGAACACTACCTGCACGACTTTTGGGACTATGCCGCCTGGCTGGCAAACGCCATGATCTTTCTGCTGGTCGGCATGAAAATTGATCTATTGGCCTATTGGGATTCCCTGGGGCTAATTGCGCTGGTGGCTGTGGCCATGTTGCTGTCGCGGGCGCTAGTTATTTTTGGCCTGGTGCCACAGCTGGCTCGATTACCCGACAGCGAGCCGGTTTCTCGCAGCTACCAACTGGTTATGTACTGGGGAGGTCTGCGCGGAGCCATCGCTGTCGCCATTGTGCTCTCGCTGCCGGAGTTCAGTCAGCGAGACACGCTGATTGCGGTGGTCATGGGCGCGGTGTTGTTTTCTCTGTTGGTGCAGGGTTTGTCCATCGAGACACTGGTTCGAAGGTTGGGCCTGGATAAACCCGAGTTTGCCGACCAGCTGGCGGAAAAGGAAGGCGGGTTGCATGCCAAGCAAATGAGCCTGGCCAGCGTAGACCGGCTGGAACAGGGCGGATTTTTTTCCCGGCGGGTTGCGGAGCGGTTACGTTCGGATGGGGAAAAGTCTATTGAGCAACTACAGCGGGAAATTAAAACCCTCAGCGTTGGTATGACCAAGGAGGAAGCGAGACGAATTCTGTCTTTGCGAACGCTGGCCCGAGAAAAAAAACGCTACGAAGAGTTTTTCCGGCGCGGTTTGATAGGAGACTGGGCTTATCGCGAACTCTTCTTCAATGTGGAGCAGCAAAGCGACGACGCCAAACACTATGGCCATCTGCCTGGTTCAGATTACCGGCACTCTCCGACGCACAATGCGTTTGTGGCGTTATTGCGTTCACTGCAGAATTTTCCCCTGGTTTCGACACCGATTCAAAACCGGTTAACCCGACAAATGATGCGAGACTATGATGTCAGTTGGGCCCGTTACCGTACCGCTAACAGTGTACTCAAGAGTTTGGAGGAATTGGCGGAAGAAAGCGGCGTGAGTGGCGACACCGTTGAGCAGCTCAGGCAAATTTACGAAAACGTGCTGACCGATATGGAAACGGAAATTACGCTGGTCAGTGAAAGTTATCCCGAGTTTGTTGAAGCCGCCCAAGAGCGTCTGGGACAGCGCCTGCTGATTATCAGCGAACAGGAGGCGCTGGCGCGCGCAGGCAATATCGGTATCCTGCCGGAAGGGGTGATTGCAGCTCTCAAAAAACAACAGCAGACACAATTGCGCAACATCGCACGTCGGGATCTGACCCGTTACCTGGAGGTCAGCGTGACGGAGTTACTGAACAAGGTGCCTCTGTTTAGCGGCCTGGCTGACGACCAATTCCAGGCGATCATCAAACACCTTAACCGTCGCAGTGTGCCTAAGGGCGAAAAAATTATTCGTCAGGGTGATCGCGGCGACTCGTTGTTTATGATCGCCCGTGGATTAGTAGCCATTGTTGATGAGCGTCAAAACGCGCCAACAGAATTAAAACGACTCTACGCTGGAGACTTCTTCGGCGAGGCGGCGCTGCTGCACGGTACACCTCGCAACGCCACGGTAGAGGCCATCACTCCTTGTACAGTATATGAGTTGCATCGCGAACGCTGGCGGCTGATTTGTAATGATCATCCGGAAATCGAAGAGGCTGTGCAAAGGGTAGATCGGCAGCGTTCACAGTGAACCGAATCACATTTTTCTCAACAGAAACGGCGTTTCCCTTTTTCACAACCCCATTCCTATCCAGACCGTGAAAACCGCCTGTCCCGGGCTGGCAACCGCTTATCCTCTGCCGCCCGATTTGACAGAGGTATTGCTTGAACTCTGTCGCATTTTTCATCTTTCTGCGTTGTTCTCAAAACGCGCATGGCTATTATGAGTGGCGTGTTAATCATCTTTATGGGCGACACACAAAGGCTTCACATCTCACGAAGACAGCAACCTGGGCGCTGTGGACGTGCGTAGAACGAGGGTTGGAGAGCCAACCCAAGAACTATCAATATTCTTATTGGACGGTGTGTTATGAACGCAATCAACGAACAAGTACAAACCTCAGAAAACCCTGACATGGAAGTTATTTATCACGAAGATGGCAGTGTCGAAACCATTAACGCTGACGGCACCAATCACTGGGAATACCCCGATGGCAGTTCGGCAACTTACTATGCCGACGGCTCCGGTCATGCCACTTACGCCGACGGCAGCAGCTACTACTGGGCCGCCGACGGATCCGGTGGCTACCAGGACAGCCTTGGTAACTCCGCGCACTGGAACGCCGACGGCTCCGGTAACTGGAGCAATGGCAATGGTGACTATGGCAGCTACGAGGCAGACGGCTCCTGGACGGCCACCTACGCCGACGGCAGCAGCGAAAGCATGAGTGCCGATGGGATCTATACCTTCACCGACGTCGACGGCAACATCAGTGAAGTCAATGAACACGACCCCTACTACGGCTCTGCCGAGGTCCTGGAGGATGAAGACGGCACTATCACCATTCTCTATGCCGATGGCTCTATCGAAGTCCAGAATCCGGATGGCTCTGGCAGCTACACCGATGCCGAAGGTTACGAATCCACCTGGAATGCAGATGGTTCAGGCAGTTGGAGCAGCCCGGACGGTACAGTAGAGGTGTACAACGCCGATGGTTCCTGGTCTGTCACTTACCCCGACGGTAGCAGTGAATCCATGACCGCAGACGGTCAATACACTTACACCGATGCGGATGGCAACAGCTTTGAGGAAGAACTGCCGGATTCCCCTGAAGACGACCCTGCCATTGGTGAGGCGCCTGACCAGGATGAGGAGGCCAGTGTCGGGGAGGCCCCAGATGAGGAACCTCAGTACAACGAAGTTCCTAACGACGACGCTTCAAACGATGAAGCTCCCGACGATGAAGAGGCGATGGTCTTCGAGGAGGAAGACGGTTCACTGACGACCGTTTATCCGGATGGTTCCATAGAGGTCTATCACCCCGATGGCTGGGGCAGCTACACCTCGGCAACTGGAGAGGTCTCCACTTGGAACGCCGATGGTTCCGGCTCCTGGACCGACGCCGAAGGCAATGTCAGCGAATGGCACGCTGACGGTTCCAGCAGTTGGTCCTATACCGATGGCAGTTACGGCCACAGCGACTCTGAGGGCAATGGCGAAGCTCACTATGCCGATGGCAGTGTGAGTACCTGGAGTGCAGACGGATCAGGTTCCTGGAGTGATGCAGACGGCAATGTCTGTGAATGGCACGCTGATGGTTCCAGCAGCTGGTCATACTCCGATGGCAGCTACGGCTATAGCGACGCCGAAGGCAATGGTGAAGCCCACTATGCCGACGGCAGCATGAGTACCTGGAACTCTGACGGATCCGGTTCCTGGAGTGATGGGCAGGGTAATGGCAGCCAATGGCATGCGGACGGCTCCAGCAGTTGGAGCAGCAGCGATGGCTCCTATGGCGCCACCTTCGCAGATGGTTCCGGCTATCAGGTCGACGCCGATGGCAACCAGTACACCTACGGCCCTGACGGAGAACCAGTGGATGACGCGCTGGCTTTCGAGTTCGAGAACTCCGAGGGAGAAGAGCAGGCCGGTGGTGATGACAGTGCTACGGCAATGGACGACACCGGTGTGCTGATGTTCGCGGAAGAAAATTACGATGAACAGCCTCTGGAGGAATGCACCGGCGAAGAATGCTATGAGGAAATGGGGCTGCTGGGCGGCAGTGCAATGGCCGACAGCACTGACATGTTTGTCTGAGGTCTCTCAAAACCCCAGCGGTGTGGGGATCACCGGAAAACTCCCCACCGCCGACAGAGATCAACTAGGCGATCTCTGTCGGCATCTTCTGTAAACCAGGTTCAGCGCAGCATCTTGGGCGTTAACAGCAACTCCAGGCTTGCCGCGTTATCCTCAAGCTCTGACCAGACACTCTCAATCTGCAGTCTCACATATCCACAGGTGGGAACATTTGCCACAAAATCACCATTTCGGTTGAGCCGATTACAAAAGTCGGTGATGGCGGGATTGTGACCTACCAACATCACCTGATCCAAATCGTCATCCAGCTGGTGGCACCAGTGCAGGAGATCCTGATCACTAAAGGTGTATAGATCCCGGTCGATCTGCCAACGAATATCGCTGCCGGTCAATTGCGCGGCGATGTTCTCAATGGTTGAGCGGGCACGCTTGGCCGGGCTGCAAAAAATATTGTGAAATTCGCAGCCGGACTCCACCATGGCCCCTGCCATGGTACTGCAGGCTTTGAGCCCACGGCCGTTAAGGGGGCGGTCCACATCCGCCAGCGTCGGATCATCCCAGCTGGATTTTGCGTGCCGAAGCATATGCAAAGTCTTCATAGCCTGATTTGAGTGACATTGTTGCACCAGACCTCTTGATTATAGCGAAACTGTGCCAATCCAACTGCCTTTGTGAGCGAAGTGTCACTCTGTCAGAGCGGTGACCTTACGGACGGCAAAAATTGTGAGTTTTTGTGAGGTCCCGCGCCCTGTTGATCAATCGGTGATCGACCTATGATGGTGCGATTGTCTTTCCCATCTTCACAAAGGAGTCGAATCTATGACGAGCGAAACCCAATTGAGCGACCAGGACGTCGTTATCGTCGCTGCGGCGAGAACCCCAATGGGCGGTTTTCAGGGCGCATTCGCCTCTCAATCTGCACCAGAGCTGGGGGCTGCGGCCATCAAAAGCCTGCTTGAGCGGACCGGCCTGCAGCCGGACCAGGTGGAAGAAGTGTTGATGGGCAACGTCCTCAATGCCGGGGTTGGCCAGGCGCCGGCCCGTCAGGCCGCGCTGGGAGCAGGACTGGATCTGCCCACTCGATGCACCACCGTCAGCAAGGTCTGTGGTTCCGGGATGAAGGCGGCAATGCTGGCCCACGATCAAATTCGCGCGGGCAGCTGTGATATCGCCATCGCCGGCGGTATGGAAAGTATGACGAAAGCCCCCTATTTTATCGCTAAGGCGCGCGATGGCTTGCGTCTCGGGCATGGCGAAATCAAGGATCACATGTTTGTTGATGGACTCGAGGATGCCTACACTGGCCGCGCCATGGGCACCTTTGCCCAGGAAAAAGCCGATGCTGAAGGCATCACCCGTGAGCAGATGGATGAATACGCTCTGCAGTCATTGAGCCGCGCTAACCAAGCCATCGAAGAAGGCTGGTTCGAGGAGGAAACGGTCCCGGTCACCTTCAGCAGTCGTCGCGGTGAGGTCACCGTGACTACCGACGAACAACCGGGCAATGCCCGCCCTGACAAGATTCCCGGTTTAAAACCCGCTTTTGCCAAAGACGGCACCATTACCGCCGCCAATTCCAGCTCCATTTCTGATGGGGCCGCGGCACTGTTGTTGATGAGTGCCGCCAGGGCAAGACAGCTGAACCTGCAACCGCTGGCAAAAATCTGCGGTCACACAGGCCACGCCCAGCACCCCAGCGAATTTACCATCACGCCCATCGCTGCCATTCGCAAGCTGTTGAACGAGCTGCATTGGCATAAAGACGATGTGGATCTGTTTGAAATCAATGAGGCGTTTGCCATGGTCGCCATGTTGGCCATTCGCGGGCTGGACCTGGATATCGACAAGGTGAACATTAACGGCGGTGCTTGTGCGCTGGGTCATCCCATCGGCGCTTCGGGTGCTCGTATTCTCGTGACCCTGATCTATGCTCTTAAGCGCCTGGGCAAAAAACGAGGCGTTGCCAGCCTTTGTATTGGTGGCGGCGAAGCCACCGCCATCGCTATTGAAATGTTGTGAGGTAACACCCATGGATATGTCTTTGACCGAAGAACAGGCCCTGATTCAAGACATGGCCCGCAAGTTCGCAGAAGCCGAACTGCAGCCGGTTGCCGCCAAACTGGACCGCGGTGAAGAGCCCGAAGCGGAGCGCCAAATCTTTCTTGCCAACCTGAAAAAACTGGCCGAACTGGGCTTTATGGGGCTTAACATCAGTGCTGAATACGGCGGTAGCGAAGCGGGGGTTGTTTCCTTCAGTGTGGCGATTACTGAAGTCGCCAGAGCTTGTGCCTCCACCGCGGTTACCATGTCGGTTACCAATATGGTGGGCGAAGTCATTCAGACCATTGCCAGCGAAGAGCAAAAACAGAAATACCTGCCCAAGCTGTGTTCGGGCGAGTACCCGGCGGGAGGCTTCTGCCTGTCCGAATCGGGCGCTGGTTCCGACCCTGCCGGTATGAGAACCCGAGCGGTACGCGATGGCGACGACTGGGTGTTGAACGGCACCAAAATGTGGATCAGCAGCGCGGAGTACGCAGGTGTGTTTGTGGTGTGGGCGGTCACAGACTCGGACGCCCCCAAAGGCAAGGGCATTTCCTGCTTTCTGGTGGAAGCGGGTACACCGGGTATGACCATCGGCAAAGCCGAAGAAAAAATGGGACAGCACGCCTCCGCTACCAATATGGTGATCTTTGAAGACTGCCGCATCCCCGGCTCCGCGCTGATGGGCAAGCTGAACGACGGCTTCCGCATCGCCGTGGCCGAATTAGCCGGCGGACGCATAGGCATTGGTTCTCTTGCTCTGGGTGTTGGTCAGGCAGCGATGGATTATGCGCGTCAGTACACCACCGAACGCGAGCAATTCGGTTCCGCCATCGCCAAGATGCAGGGTCCACAATGGATGATGGCGGATGCCTATACCCAACTTGAAGCTGCCCGTTTGTTGGTGATGAATGCCGCCTGGCAAAAACAGCAGGGCAAAGCGTTTGGCAAGGCGGCCTCCATGGCCAAACTGCATGCGACGGAAACCGCCAACCAAGTGTGCTATACCGCTCTGCAATTGATGGGCGGCGTTGGTTACACCCAGGAGGTTCCGCTCGAACGTTTTGCTCGCGATGCACGGGTTACCGCTATTTACGAAGGTACCAGCGAAGTGCAGCGTGTCATTATTGCCCGTGAACTGCTGCGGGAAATACAGTAAACAATACAGAAAAAGCTCAGTAAGTCAGATGATTGTTGGAGATTTATCATGGACATTAACCACAAAGTTGCTGTTATTACCGGCGGTGCATCCGGTCTCGGTGAGGCAACCGTACGCCGCTTCGTCGCCAATGGAGCAAAGGTCGCGATCTTTGATATGAACGAAGAGCGCGGTCAGGCCATCGCCGCCGAGCTGGGTGATGCCGTTATCTATCAGAACGTCAACGTTACCGACGAAGCCTCGGTGAAAGCTGGCATCGATGCGACCCTTGCCGCCTTTGGTGCCATTCACATCTGCTCCAACTACGCCGGTGTTGCCGATGCCGCCAAAACCATTGGCAAAAAAGGGGCGTTTCCCCTCGACCTGTTCAACAAGGTTATTGGTATTAATCTGGTGGGCAGCTTCAACGTATTGCGTCTGGTGGCCGAGGTTATGAGCCAGCAGGAGCCCATCAACGAGGACGGTGGCCGGGGTGTGATCATCAATACTGCTTCAGTTGCTGCGTTTGAGGGGCAAATGGGGCAGGCGGCCTACAGCGCCTCAAAGGGCGGTATTGTCGGCATGACCCTGCCTGTCGCCCGTGACCTCGCCGCTTACGGTATTCGCGTCAATACCATTGCGCCGGGACTGATCCATACACCGATGTGCGACTCGCTGCCCGAAGAAACCGTGGCCGCGCTGTCTGCGAATGTGCCCTACCCGTCGCGTCTGGGTAAGCCGGATGAAATCGCCAAACTGGCTCAGAGCATCGTCGAAAATGACTACCTCAACGGCGAAACCATTCGCTGCGATGGCGCTATTCGGATGCAGCCGCGTTAACCGCCGGTCTCTGACAATGACCGAGTGAGCCGGGCAAAGTGGGCCAGGCGTTTGAGGATGCGATCATTGAGCGTACCCTTGGGAAACTGGCCCTTACTGTTAGCCTTGCCTGGCTCCTTGCCGGTCAGAATGCCGAGCGCTTCGTTGACGGTGGCTACGGCATACACGTTGAACTGTCGTTTCGCCACGGCTTCGATGACCCGATCACTCAGCATCAGATTGAGTTGATTGCTGGCCGGTAAAATGACCCCCTGATTACCGGTAAGCCCGCGGGCCTGGCAGAGATCGTAAAAGCATTCCACCTTCTCATTGACGCCGCCGACGGCCTGAATTTCTCCTCGCTGATTGATAGAACCCGTCACCGCCAAATCCTGCCGTAGAGGCTGGCCTACCAGCGCAGAAAGCAGCGCGCAGAGTTCGGCCAGCGAAGCACTGTCACCGTCGATGTAACTGTAGGATTGTTCCATGGCAATGTGGGCCGATACCCCCAGTGGAAATTCCTGAGCGTAGCAACTGCACAGGTAGCCTGTCAGAATCATCACGCCTTTCGAATGCACCGGTTGCCCGAGTTCCACCTCCCGCTCAATATCCACCACTCCCCGTGAGCCAGGGTGTACGGTTGCGGTAATTCGTGTCGGGCAACCAAACGCCATATCCCCTACCTGCAAAAGAGACAGGCCATTCACCTGACCCTTGGCGTTACCTTCTGTGCTGATCACCACCGTGCCGTCGAGAATGTCTTCCAGTAATCGGTCTCGCAGCCTTGCGTTGCGTCGGCTGCGGGCTTCGATGGCGCGGTTGATGTGTTCAACCTCGATCAAGGACGCACGGTCCTGGCGACAGGCAAAGTCGGCCTCGCTGACAATCTCCACAATGGCATCGATACGGGCGGTGAGTCGCAGTTGGTGTTCGGCCAGCCGGTGAGCGTGTTCCGCCAATCGCGCCACGGCTGCAGCAGATAATTCCGACAGGCCGGACTCCCGGGCCCGGGAATGCACCAGATGAGCAAACTGGTTAAGTGTGGAGCCATTGCTGGCAAACACGCTCTCAAAGTCCACCAGTACCCGAAACAGTTCGTTAAAATCCGGGTCCAACTGGTCCAGAGTGTAATAAATTTCCCGGGGACCAATCAGAATGACTTTGATGTCCAGCGGAATGGGTTCCGGTCTCAATGGAATCACCCCGCCCAGCTGGATTTCGCCGGGAGGCGGTTCCAGATTAATGCAGCCGTCCCGCAGCATACGCTTAAGCGCCGACCAGGTATTGTCGCCGGCAAGTAGCTTCTCCACGTTGAGAATCAGATAGCCGCCGTTGGCGCGGTGCAAGGCGCCCGGAGTGATGTGCTGGCAGGCACCGGCGCTTTCATCATTACTGAAGCTGACCCGGCCAAACAGATTCTGGTAATTGGGGTTGCTTTCCTGAATCACCGGCATACCACTGTCCATGGCTGAGGTCAGCAGATTCGGTCGATAAATCCCTTCCAGCAGCTTTCGCTGCTGCGATGGGGATTCCGCGGGCGCTTTGCCCTGGCCGCCAAAGTGTTCCTCAATCACCCTGGGCAAGTGATTGAGCATTTGCGCCAGGTAGATACTCACAGAAGCGTAACCGGTATAGCGTTGGCGCAATGATTGGAACAGGGGTTTAAGTGCCTGGGCAATGGTGGCCTCACGCAGCTGCCTCATGCCATCGTTAAGATCACGCTGCCACTGCGGCAACTCCAGCAACACCTCGCTCAGCAGCTGTTCCAGTTGGTCCACTTGCTGCTGGAAGTAGTCCATCTCTTTTTCGTCGAGGCTGGCAAACTGAGCATCATCGGCGACCTTGCCGTCAATCAGCGGCGAAAAGCTGACCGATCCCTCCTCGTAGAACATAGCCACCTGGCGACTGACCGCGGCGCGGCGCACTTGAGAAATCGCGTCGTCGTAGGTTTCATCAAAGCGTGCCTGAAGGGCATTGCGACGCTGTATGTAGCTGGGGTTCTCGAAGGCAGCCGGAAAGGTATCCAGCAGGGCGTCAATCAGGTGGTCGATGTCCCGCAGCAGTTGGCTGCCCTGCTTGTTGGGCATACTGATGGCGCGGGGTTCCAGCGGCGTATCGAAGTTGTTGACATAGAGCCAGTCGGAAGGAGTCTGGTGCTGACCGATACGTGGTTGCAGATAACTGAGCAAATAGCGGATGCGTCCGGTACCCGCATCCCCGGCGATATATAGATTGTAGCCGGGCTGTTCCATACCCAGGCCGAACTCCAATGCTTCGGTGGCCCGGGGTTGACCCAGGATACCTTCAAAATCCGCCAGCTCCCTTGTAGTGGCGAAATCCAGGATATCGGGCGGGACGCGCCGCCCCAATTGGTCCTTGGTGAGCTTCAAGAGGCCATCCTTACCAGTGGTTATAAACACAAGCGTTATTTATGAGTATAAGACGTGATTGACCAAGCGCACGTTCAATCTCCGAAGGGGAATCCATATGTGCGGTGCCGAGCGTCGAAGCCCGGCTAAATTTGACTGGTCATGGTCGCTCAGTCAGAAGCTTGGATCCGGGTTTTGGGGAGATACAAGCCACTACAAAACAGCATATGATGGTCCCTCAGATAACGGTCAATATCCTCGCGTTTGGCAATTTCGGAGAATAGGGCATCGACCTCTGAGCAATAGGGATAGCATGGCAGTAAATAGGATTTTGATTCTTGGAGGTTATGGAAATTTCGGCAAACGCATTGCTGAGATCTTGGTGATGATTCCAGGGCTTACCCTTGTCATCGCTGGCCGTGATCACTCCAAAGCCAGCGATCAGTGTCTTCAGCTTGTCTCAATGGGTGCGAAAGCACGAACAGAACCAGCCCTGATCGACACAACATCGCTGTGCTTCCGAGACGAACTGGCGGCATTGAAACCAGATCTGGTGATACATACCGGTGGCCCTTTTCAGGGGCAGGACTATAGGGTTCCCACAGCATGCATAGCTGCTGGCAGTCACTATATTGACCTGGCGGATGATCGAAGGTTTGTTTGTGATATCCGTGCGCTCAATGACGAGGCGATTAAAAATAAGGTTTTGCTGGTCTCGGGTGCCAGTTCTGTTCCGGGCCTTTCCTCGGCGGTTATTGACAGTTTTGTTGAGCAGTTCACACAACTTGAAGCCATCGATTTTGCCATTGCGCCTGGCAATAGAGCGGAGCGTGGTGAGGCCACCGTCAAAGGCATTCTCTCCTACACCGGTCATCCCTTTTCGGTCTTTTCCAGGGGGCAGTGGGTGAATCAATATGGCTGGATGTCTCCCAGAAAGTTGTTCTTTAACAAAGTAATTGGCAAGCGCTGGTTGGCGAATGTTGACGTTCCTGATTTGGAGCTGTTCCCGCAGCGCTACGATTCAGTGCATACGGTTAACTTCCAGGCGGGGCTGGAGTTGCCATTTCTGCATTTCGGTATGGTGTTTATGGCTCTATTGGCGAAAATGGGGTTGGTCAAAAACTGGTCTGTATTGAGCCGATGGATTTTTCAATCCAGCGAAATCTTCAGGGGGCTGGGCACGGACATTGGTGGTATGCAGATAAATCTCACCGGTTTGGGGGCAAACCGTGAGCCCAAGCGCATCAAGTGGACGCTTTGCGCCGAGCGTGGGGTCGGTCCCTATATCCCAACGCTCTCTGCAATTATTCTGGCAAAGAAGTTGATTAATGACAGCCTGGAGGACAGAGGTGCGATGCCGTGTTTAGGGCTGTATTCACTGCGAGAGTTTGACTGTGAAGCTTCAAAATTCGGTATCTATCATCACTCGGAGATATCACCACATGGACAGTAAAGTAACGGAGAGTGGTATTGGATAACTATCTGCTGTTAAAACTGATTCATATTCTGAGCGCGGTGGTTGTGGCCGGTACAGGAGCAGGTATAGCTTTTTTTATGTTGATGGCAAGTCGTTCCAGCAATCCTGCGGCCATTGCGGTGACAGCTCGTCATGTTGTATTGGCCGATTGGATTTTCACAGCCCCCGCTGTATTGCTTCAATTTGTGACGGGCATACTTCTGATGTTGAAGCTCGGATATTCCTTTACCTCCACCTGGTTTTTCTGGGTGATTACGCTGTTCGTTTTTATCGGTGTTTGTTGGGCGCCGGTCATCGTTATTCAGTACAAGCTAAAAGCGCTTGCGGATCGATCGTTGGATGCCGGTGAGCTGGATCCCGACTTTAAAAACATGATGCGGCTATGGGTGGCCTTGGGAGTGCCGGCCTTTGCAGCTATATTGGTGATTTTCTGGTTAATGGTGTTTAAGCCGTTTCCTGTTTTATAGAAGCGGTGTCCACCTTACCGGCTCAGAACGAAAAAAGGCCGACCCTTTCGGATCAGCCTTTTTGAATTTGGTGCCCAGGAGAGGACTTGAACCTCCACGCCCGTAAGAGCACTAGCACCTGAAGCTAGCGTGTCTACCAATTTCACCACCTGGGCTCTAACAGGGCTTGCCCTGTTGAGGTCGCGCATATTAGTGGGCAGCCTGGATCTTGTCAATCACTTCCACACAAATTTCTGTAACTTTTTTACGCCACTCTGTCAGAAGCCCCGAAATCCGGGAACCTGGGCCATAATTCGGGTATAGTCGCCCCAATCCGGGCGCTTCAGCCGCCCCATTGAGGGTGTGAATGCCCTACCGCAGCCACAACGCCGTGGCGCCACACAGGAAATGACTTTGACTAAACGGAAAGCGGTCGACAGCGACCCCCACCAGGCCAGAGAGGCCCAAAAGTACGACAACCCCATTCCCAGTCGGGAATACATTCTTGAGGTACTGGAACAAGCGCCAGGTCCCCTGACCCATGAAGCCCTGTGCGATGTACTGGGACTCGCGGATGAGGACTCCGTTGAGGCCCTGCGCCGGCGCCTGATCGCCATGAGCCGGGATGGGCAGCTGCTCAGCAATCGCAAGCATGGTTATGGCGTGCTGAATAAGATGGACCTGATTCGCGCTCGGGTGCAGGGGCATAAGGATGGCTTTGGTTTTGCCATTCCCGCAGAAGGTGGTGACGACCTGTATCTCTCTTATAAGCAAATGCGGCGGGTGTTTGATGGCGATGAAGTCCTGGTTCGCGAGACCGGATATGACTTTAAGGGTCGCCGCGAGGGCGCCATTGTTGAGGTGATCGCCCACAATACTCATCAGGTGGTGGGGCGATTTTTCAGTGAGAGCGGTATTTTCTTTGTGCGCCCAGACAATCCACGTTTGTCCCATGATGTGCTGATCGCTCCGGAAGATAAGGGCAAGGCCAAGCGTGGTCAGTTTGTGGTGGTGGAGGTGACTCATCAGCCGGGTCGTCGCAATCCGCCCTCTGGCCAGATTCTTGAAGTGCTGGGGGATCATATGGCCCCGGGCATGGAGATTGATGTTGCCATTCGTTCTCACGGCATTCCTCACCTCTGGCCCAGCGATGTCCAGGCAGACGCCGGTCGTTTGCCTGCTGAGGTTGAGGAGAACGACAAACACAACCGCGTGGATCTGCGCAAATTGCCGTTTGTCACCATTGATGGTGAGGATGCGCGGGATTTTGATGATGCCGTGTATTGCGAAACCAAGAAATCCGGCGGTTGGCGGCTGTATGTGGCCATCGCCGATGTCTCTCACTATGTGAGCCTGGGCAGTGCCCTGGATCGTGAAGCCCAGGTGCGGGGCAATTCGGTTTATTTTCCGGATTATGTGGTGCCTATGCTTCCGGAAGCCTTGTCCAATGGCCTGTGTTCCCTGAACCCAAAAGTGGACCGCCTGGCGATGGTGTGCGAAATGACCGTCTCCGCCAGTGGTCGGGTCAGTGGTTATAAGTTCTATGAGGCAGTGATACATTCCCATGCCCGCCTGACCTATACCCAGGTGGGTGAAGCGCTGGATATTTGCCGCTCCGGTGAAAAGCGCAGCCTGGGTCGAAAGATTCTGGATGTGGTCGGCTTTAAGGGCAAAAAAAGTCCACTTCCGGCCGAGCATCCGGTGGCGCCGGTACTGCCGCATATTCTACAGCTTCACAACCTTTACCTGACATTGAGGCAAGCGCGCAGTCAGCGGGGGGCGATTGACTTTGAAACGGTCGAGACGCGAATCCTGTTTGACGAGAACCGCAAGATTGAACAAATCGTGCCTGTGGTGCGCAATGATGCCCACAAGCTGATCGAGGAATGCATGCTGGCGGCCAATGTCTCTGCGGCCCGCTTTTTGGAGAAGCATGAATTACCCGGGCTCTATCGCGTTCACGAAGGACCGCGGGCAGAGAAGCTGGAAAACCTGCGGGAGTTTCTCGGTGAGCTGGGGCTGAGCCTGCCCGGCAAGGGGCAACCCAAACCCGAAAACTACCAATCTCTACTGCAATCCATCGAGGGCCGCAATGATGGCCATTTGATTCAGACGGTGATGCTGCGCAGCCTTAGTCAGGCCATGTACCAGCCGGATAACAAAGGCCACTTTGGTCTGGCTTACACCGCCTATGCTCACTTTACCTCACCCATTCGACGCTATCCGGACCTGCTGGTGCATCGGGCGATTCGCCACATTGTCCGCTCCCCAATGGCCAGTAAGCTGGTGAAGCGGGTGGAAGGTGCACCTCAGCTGCCCAAAGCCAGTATCTACCCTTACGATACCGGCGATATGTTTACCCTGGGGGAGCAGAGTTCGCTGACTGAACGTCGTGCAGACGATGCCACGCGGGACGTGGTCAGCTGGCTTAAGTGTGAATATCTCCAGGACCATGTGGGTGACGTATTTGAGGGCGTGGTCTCCGCCGTTACCAGTTTTGGATTGTTCGTTGAGCTGAGGGATCTGTATGTTGAAGGCTTGATCCACATCACCAATCTTCCCCACGATTATTACCATTTTGAGGCGGCCCAGCATCGACTGATCGGTGAGCGTACCCGCCAGGTGTTCCGGTTGGGGGATGAACTGACCGTGCGAGTGGCACGGGTGAATCTGGATGACCGCAAGGTGGATCTGGATATGGTGGGTTTTAAACGCAGCTCCCGCCGCAAAGGCAAGTCGGGTGATGAGGTTAGCAACTCGCCGCGTAAAGCCGCGGACCCTGCCGCGATCGGTGCCCGTGCCAAACAAATGGCCGATGAGTATAAGCAGGAGCAGGAAAAGAAGAGGGGCAAGAAGACATCGTCTCGCAGATCTTCCGGACGCGCTAAAGTGGGCACCGATGGTGACGGTCGGTCTCGCTCAGAGCCCGGCAAAAAAAGCGCTAAAAAAGCACCCAAAAAAACCAGTAAAGGCAATCAGGTGCGCAAGGCCAAATCCGCCAAAAAAGCGCCCCCGAAACGCAAAAAGAAATAGTGTAATAATGAGTTCAGCTCGGTCACCTTGGGCTTGAGTGGATTCCGTAGCAGCCCGCTGCTACGGAATTGGTAAGATCCGAAGTGGTAATGTAGAACTGGCTAGTTTTACTCCCCGGAAAATAACAGATAGAGAGAATTTGTGGCAAAACTGGAATCCGTATTTGGTCTGCACGCGGTGCAGGCCTTGTTGAAAAGTGCTCCCCATCGCGTTAACGAAGTGCTGGTGTTACAGGGGCGCCAGGATCAACGCCTGCAGAAAATTCTGGCGGCCGCGCAAAAGTCGGACATCAAAGTTCGTCAGGTCAGCCGCAAAGAATTGGACAAAATGGTAGAGGGCAATCACCAGGGTGTGGTTGCCATGAGTTTTCCCGGCGAGCTGCACGATGAAAAGTTTTTGTACCAGTTGATTGAGGGCCTCCGGGACAATCCGTTTTTGCTGGTGCTCGATGGGGTTACCGATCCTCACAACTTGGGGGCCTGCCTGCGTACGGCCGAAGCCGCAGGTGTTCATGCCGTCATTGCTCCAAAAGATAACTCCGCCAGCCTGACGGCCACCGCCCGCAAGGTGTCCTGCGGTGCTGCTGAGGTTTTGCCCTATATTCCGGTGACCAACCTGGCGCGTTGCCTGCGCAAACTGCAGGATTTGGGGGTGTGGATCATCGGTACGGCGGGTGAAGCTCAGCAGTCCGTCTACGAACAGGACCTGAAGGGGCCAATGGCGATTGTGATGGGGGCCGAGGGGCCGGGAATGCGCCGCCTGACCCGTGAGTGCTGCGACGGTCTGATCAATATTCCCATGGCGGGTGAGGTCAGCAGTCTGAATGTCTCCGTTGCCACCGGTGTGTGTCTGTTTGAGGCTGTGCGGCAGCGTCAGAGTTGATGGACATCAAGCCGGCTTACGCAGGCGTTTGGTTGTATTTGAATGTATTACGAGGTAACACCAGTGAGTGAATCAAGAGCTTATGGTGATGGCGACGCTTCCTATCAGGCAGCGGGTCAGTACGAAGGTCTGCAGCGTTTGTCAGAGCGCTTCTATCACTATATGGACACGCTTCCGGAAGCCACCACCATCCGTGCAATGCACAAAGATGACCTGACCGAGTCAAAGGATAAGCTGGCCCGTTTTCTCAGCGGCTGGCTGGGTGGCCCTCGTCTGTATCGTGAAAAATATGGACCCATCGCCATTCCCAAAGCGCACAGCCATTTGCCTATTGGTGTTGCAGAGCGGGACGCCTGGTTACTGTGTATGGAAAAAGCATTGGCAGAGCAGCCCTATGCGGAGGATTTCAAGCGCTACATGATCGAGCAACTTTTTGTTCCTGCAGAGCGCAGTCGCACTCAGGACTGATTGGTTTTTTTCGCGTCGATACCCAGGTTGGATAAGCGGTAACTCAGGGTCGAGGGTTTGATGCCCAATAGCTGTGCCGCGCCCCCTGCGCCTGAGACCTTGCCGCCTGCGGCCCGCAGGACTCGCTCCAGATTGGATTTCTCCAATTGACGAAATTCCGCGTCAGTCAGAAACTCTTCTTCTGAAAGGGCGTCTTGCACCATCGGTGGTGAATGCGCTGATGAGGTTGAATTGGCCAGTTTCAATTCCATAATATCGGGCAGTGCCAGGTCCAGTCTCAGATGTTTGCCAGTGCTGAGAATGACAGCCCGTTCCATCACGTTCTTGAGTTCGCGGATATTACCAGGCCAGGCGTGATCCTGAAGTTGTCGCAGCTGTTGTTGCGTCAACCGCAGTGGAGGACGGCCCAATTGTTCGCAGCTTTGTTGCAAAAAGTGTTGGGCAATGGGGCCGATATCTTCGATTCGTTCTCGCAGCGCGGGTACCTCAATCGGGAATACACTCAGGCGGTAAAAAAGGTCTTCACGAAAGCGCCCGGCTCTGACCTCTTTTAACAGACAGCGGTTGGTCGCCGAGACGATGCGCACGTCTACCCTTTGCGTGCGTTCATCTCCGACTCGCTCAAATTCACCCTCCTGCAATGCCCGCAGCAGTTTGCCTTGCAGGTCCAGTGGAATCTCCCCCACTTCGTCCAGGAAGAGTGTTCCGCCATTTGCCAATTGCATGCGGCCCACCCGGTCGCGATGGGCTCCGGTAAAGGCTCCCTTGAGGTGACCAAAAAACTCGCTTTCGAACAGCTCGGCGGGAATGGAGGCGCAGTTCACTTTGACCAGTGGATGTTCGCTTCGGTTGCTGCTGGCGTGAATCGCTCGTGCGATCATTTCCTTGCCGACTCCGGATTCTCCCAAAATCAGCACGCTGGCGGGAGTCGTGGCGACCGCGCTGATCTGGGCCACTGTGCGTTTGATATTCTGGCTTTTTCCAATAATTTCGCCAAAGCTGACGCTGATATTGAGTTCGTCCCGCAGATAATCCCTCTCCTGTTGCAGCTGGTCTTTCAGTTCGCGGATTTCCTTAAAAGTGCGCTCCTGTTCTTTTTGGTGTTGCAGACGCTCGGAAATGTCCCGGAATACCACCACGGCGCCCACCAGTTTGCCGTTTTCCCGGATGGGGGTGCTGGTGTATTCCACTGGAATGCAGTGACCGTCCTTGTGCCAGAAGACCTCGTTGGAAACCGTGTGTACCTCTCCATCTCTCAGGGCGGCGTAAATTGGGCACTGCTCGCGAGGATAGGGGCTGCCGTCCGCGTGGGAGTGGTGATGGATATCGTGCAGGGGCTTGCCTATCAGCGCCTTGTCACACCAGCCCAGGATGTCCGTTGCCGCTTTGTTGACGAAAGTGGTTCGTCCCTGGCAGTCCAACCCGTAGATGCCTTCCCCGGCGGCGTCCAGGATCCGTTGGTGGCGGTCCTTCAGACTCTGCAGGTTTACGGGAAGTTCATTGGAGTGGGCAGGCTTGTTCATTTTTCGCACTACCTTGGGTCCGGGCCCAGCACGTGGTATCAGTTCCTCAATTTACAAAATTTTGTAAATTGAGTCACAGAAAATTGTGAATTTCAAAATACTGAAAATTCGAAATCTGTTAACTTATTGATTTTTAAGGTGAAAATAATTGGCACGGCTTTTGGAATTAAGCAGAGGTGAACTGAAGATGAGTTAAACAAGATCACAAGTCCAAATTTGTTCAAAAAGGAGAAATCCAATATGTCGACCATTACTTTGTATCGCCACCCTCTGTCCGGCAACGCCCATCGAGTGCAGCTCTTGATATCTCTGCTGGGACTCAATGCGGAGATCGTGGATGTGGACCTTATGCAGGGTGAGCAAAAGTCCGAGGCCTTCCTCAGCAAAAATCCGTTTGGGCAGGTGCCCGTATTGGAAGATGGCGAAGCGACCCTCTACGAGTCCAACGCGATTTTGGTGTATCTCGCCAGCAAGTATGATCCGCTCAGGCAGTGGTTGCCGACGGAGCCGGGCAATGCCGCCGAAGTACAGAGCTGGCTTTCCGTGGCGGCCAGTCGCGTGGCCAATGGACCAGCAGCGGCGCGTTTGATTACATTGTTCGGCGCCGATCTGGATGCCGAGCGCTGTGCCACCATCAGTTTGGATCTATTTACAGTCATGGAGACCCATCTCTCCAGCCGTGATTGGTTGGTAGGCGATCACGCTACCCTGGCGGATGTGTCAAACTACGCTTATATCGCGCACGCGCCGGAGGGTAATGTATCGCTGGCGGACTACCCGAATATTCGCCGCTGGCTGGCTCGGGTTGAGGGGCTGGAGGGCTTTGTGTCCATGCAGAAAAGTGCGGTGGGTCTGGCGGTCTGATCCGCGGAGACCAGAGATTCAGGTGCAACTATTACTTCAGGTGCCAAGATGTTGAATATGGACTTTTCTCAAACGCTGACCATTAACACAGCTGAGCAACCCTGGCAGGCCAGCCCCCGTGAAGGCGTCTGGCGCAAACCGCTGGCTCGAGAAGAACAGGAGCGTGGCCACGCCACTAGTGTGGTCCGCTACGACCCGGGCGCTTCCTTTCACTCCCACAACCATCCCGGGGGTGAAGAGATCCTGGTGCTGGAAGGGACCTTTTCAGACGAAACCGGCGACTTTGGCAAAGGGACTTACTTTCGCAACCCCGCCGGTTTTGTGCACGCGCCGTTTAGTCGGGAAGGTTGTCTGATTCTGGTGAAACTGCACCAGTTTCAGGAGGAGGATTCCGCTCGCATCAGTATCGATCTGAATTCATCCGAGTGGTTGGTTGAAGCTGAAGGGATTCAACGATTGCGCCTGCATCGGGCCGCTTCTGAGTCGGTTGAGATGTTGCGCCTGGAGGAAGGTACGCAGCTGGATCTCAGCGATATCTGCAGTGTGGAGTGGTATCTGTTGGACGGCAGGCTGGAAGCAGCCGGGCAGAGCCATCTGGAAGCCGGCACCTGGCATCGTTCTCCCAGAGGAACCGTACTATGGGTGAGTAAACCCGCAACCCTGTGGCTAAAGAGCGGTCATTTCTGAGTTGATCAGTCCGGGCAAATGGTCGAGCGCCGGGGTCGGCGCTCTTTGTCTGCCGCGACGGATTGATCAGTCGCGCTGGCGACTGCGGTTCCCATTACCCCGGTTGCCGTCCCTGCGGTTGCCATCTCCGCGGTTACCTTCATAGCGCTTGCCACGGTGACCGTGCTTTTTGGGTGGACGTTTTTTGTAGCCACCCTGATCATCTTCGAGCTTGCCTTCAAAGCGCGTCAGCTGCATCTGCTGGCCCCGCACTCGAACTTTCTTCATGTGGGCGAGTAAATCGCTGGGCATGCCCTTGGGCAGATCCACCAGCGAGAAATCCTCGCGAATGCGAATATGGCCAATAAAGCTGCTGTCGATATCGGCTTCGTTGGCAATGGCGCCGACAATGTCACCGGGTTTCACCTGGTGGTTGTGGCCCACCTCCAGACGGAAGGTTTCCAGATCCGCATCATTGGGGCGCTCGCGACGTTTGCGATCGCGACGCTCACCGCGGTGATCGTCGCGATCATAGTCACGCTCACGACGGGGCGGTTTGTCTTCCACAATATCCTTTGGTTGCAGTAGCGGCTTTTCCAGCTGTGCCATATAAGCCAGCGCTGCAGCGATATCCAAAGGTTCGGCCTGGGTTTCTTCAGCGTAGTTCATCAGCACTTCGCGGAAGAAGGTCAGGTCCTGCTCATCGATGGCGGAGCTGATCTGCTGTTTGAACTGAGTAATACGTTTATCAGCCACTTGCGCCTTACTGGGCAGTGTCAGCTCAGTAATAGGTTGTGAGGTGGTGCGTTCGATGGTGCGCAGCATGCGTTTTTCCCGCGGCGCAACAAACAGAATCGCCTTACCGCTGCGGCCGGCGCGGCCGGTACGGCCAATACGGTGGACGTAGGCCTCGGTATCGTAGGGAATGTCGTAGTTGATAACGTGACTGACCCGGGCTACGTCGATACCGCGCGCGGCCACGTCGGTTGCAATGATAATGTCGAGCTTGCCGTTCTTGAGGCGCTCGATAGCGCGCTCACGCAGTTGCTGACTCATGTCGCCGTTGAGGGCTGCTGCGGAATAACCGCGGGCTTCCAGTTTTTCCGCCAGTTCGGCGGTGGCGTTCTTGGTGCGCACAAACATGATGATGGCATCGAATTCTTCCACTTCCAGAATTCGGGTCAGTGCATCGAGTTTGTTGACGCCGCGAACCAGCCAGTAAAGCTGTTCGATGCGCTCAACGGTCTGGGTTTGCGCCTCGATCTTGATAACTTCGGGGTTATCCAGATAGGTGTCGGCGACCTTGCGGATTTCCCGCGGCATGGTGGCGGAAAACAGGGCGACCTGACGCTCGCTGGGGGTTTGGTCCAAAATCCAGGTCACATCGTCGATAAAGCCCATACGCAGCATTTCGTCGGCTTCATCCAGTACCACACTTTGCAGATAGTCCAGCTTGAGGGTACCGCGACGAAGGTGATCCATAACCCGGCCTGGTGTCCCCACCACAACCTGGGCTCCGCGCTGCAGGCCCCGGATCTGGCTGCGGTAGTCAGAGCCACCGTAAATCGGCAGTACGTGAAAGCCCTTGATTTGAGCGGCGTAGCTCTGGAAGGCTTCGGCCACCTGAATGGCCAGTTCGCGGGTTGGTGCCAGTACTAGAACCTGAGTGTTGTTGTTGCGTGCATCGATGCGCGTCAACAGGGGCAGTGCGAAGGCCGCGGTCTTACCGGTACCGGTCTGGGCCATCCCCAGAATGTCTTTGCCATCCAGCAGGTGGGGGATGGATTGCGCCTGAATCGGAGAGGGGGTTTCGTAACCCACTGCTTCGATGGCTTTTAATACGGGTTCCGCCAGGCCGAGATCGGCAAAGCGTACGGAATCATTGGACATGAAGTCGCCTTTTCTATGGGCGTAACAATAGCGGGCAGCCGGAGATTTCGGCAGAGTCTGTTACGCAATTACAGTCACGTGGAGGGGGGCATTGGCGGCTCGCCTCCCCTATTCCATAGTATGGGGCTTATCTGGGGCAAGGTGGTGGCTGCCATCGTGGCAGGGTTCGCGTACCCCCCCTTTTCTATTGATAGAACGCAAGGAAGGTCGTGAACGGCCCGGAGCAAGGCGTCTGGCCAGTGATCCCGAATCACAAGAGGGCGCGGATTATACGCGTGTTTGCCTCAAAATGGCAGCCTCAATTTGGGTTCCAGTACATATGACCTGATCTCACCGCTGCGAGGGCAGGGAAACTCCAGTCGCCAGGCACAGAGTTGCAGGTCTGGGTCCCCCGCCTGTGCACTGCCGTGCAGCCGGTCTCCAACAATGGGGAAGTCCAATGCGGTCAAATGTCGTCGAATCTGGTGTTTGCGGCCGGTCTCAATAATGACATTTAGCAGTGAGCGTTGGGTTTGAGGATCATAGGCGAGGCGCTCGAAATGACTGCAGGCGCTGCGTCCGTCGATTTCTCTTTTACAGCTCAGAGGCTGATCCGGAAATTGACCGACCACAATCGCCTGGTAGTGCTTCCGGGTTTTCCGCTCTTCGAAGGCTAGCGTGAGCGCCCGAGCCGCCTTCTTACTGTGAGCAAGGACCATCAATCCTCTGGTTGCCCGGTCCAGTCGATGTACCAGAAAAACCGCGCGTTCGCTGCTCAGGTGCCGTTGCACCCAGCGGCCGATACTGCCGTGATCGCTCCATTTGGAGCCCTGGGAAAACATGCCGGGCGGTTTATACCAGACGGAGTATTGCTGTTGGTCGTCAATCAGGATGGCAGCAGGAGGTTCGCTGGAGAGTATGTCGGCATCGTAGTACAGATGCAGGGTGTCTCCCTTTTGCAGTGTGCGTTTGGCGCGACGCAAACGCTGGGTGTGGCGATTGTGGCGTCGAGGCTGGTCGATGGCGCCGTCACCAGGCGTCATCCAAAGTGCGCCTTTTTGCATTACCTGCTTTAGCTGCTGGCGAGACAGCCCTGTTTGAGATGGAAGTATATCCAGCGGGGTCAGGCCGGATTCCTCCACGGGCAGGTGCAGTTCAAGGTGCTGAGGTGTTTCCATGGCCGGCAGCTTATCACAGGTGTTGCTATATATGGCTAGGCAAATATAATGGCGCCATGACTGTGAATGAATATGCCAGCCTGTTTAAGGCGTTGTCGGAACCGGTACGGTTGCGGGTGATTTACCTGTTGGCCGAACGCGGCGAGCTTTGCGTATGTGATCTGGTGGAAGCGCTGGAACTGTCCCAGAGTGTTGTTTCCCGCCACCTGGCCTATTTGCGTAATAATGGTTTGGTCACCACCCGCCGTGATGGGGTCTGGGTGCACTACCAGCTCCAGGGTAACCCGGCGTTTATGGGGGAACTGCTGTCTTCGTTCAAACACGAAGCAGCACAGAGCGTCGATTTTAAAGCCGATCTGGAAAAGCTGATCGCCGTCGAAGGTGCTGGCTGCTGCTAGTACGGGTCATATTTTTGCAATCGATTTTATTTAATATATTTGCTTATACGCATATGCATTTTCTTGGTTGAAGCAGTTTGAATAGAGGTGACGAATAATGGCGGTTCGCATAGGAATCAATGGCTTTGGACGCATGGGCAGGCTGGCGCTGCGAGCCGCTTGGGGGTGGGAAGACATCGAAATCGTGCACATCAATGAAAAAGCCGGTGATGCTGCCACCGCGGCACACCTTCTGCAGTTCGATTCCGTCCATGGTCAGTGGAATCGTGAGGTCAGAGCCGACGACGACGCATTGATTATTGATGGCAAGCGGGTGAGTTATTCCAGTCGCACGGCGCTTGAAGACGGACCCTGGCAGCAGGTGGACCTGGTGGTCGAGTGCACTGGTAAGTTCAAGTCCAAGGAAGCTTTGCAGCCCTATCTGGACGCAGGTGTTCGCAAGGTCGTGGTATCAGCACCGGTCAAAGATGGAACACTCAATGTGGTCATGGGCGTGAATGATGATCGTTATGACGGCTCACAGGACATTATCACCGCAGCGTCCTGCACCACCAATTGCCTGGCGCCGGTGGTGGATGTGATTCACAAAGAATTTGGCATTCGCCACGGCTCAATCACCACCATCCACGATATTACCAATACCCAGAGTATTCTCGATGAATACCACAAGGATTTACGTCGGGCCCGCGCCAGCAGCATGTCTCTGATTCCCACCTCCACAGGATCGGCGACAGCCATCACTGAGATTTTTCCGGAACTGAAAGGGCGGTTGAATGGGGTCGCGGTACGGGTGCCCCTGGCCAATGCCTCGCTTACTGATTGCGTGTTCGAGATAGAGCGTAGAGTGACCGTTGAGCAAGTGAATGAGGCGTTGAAGGCGGCTTCACAGGATCGTTTGAGCGGTGTGTTGGGCTATGAGGAGCGCCCGCTGGTATCGGTGGATTATACCAACGACACCCGCTCCAGTGTTGTCGACGCGCCATCAACCATGGTGATCAATGGCACACAGGTAAAGATTCTGGCCTGGTATGACAATGAAGTGGGCTATGTCAATCGCATGATGGAGCTGGCTGCGAAAGTGGCGCGTTCACTTTAACAGCGGTGTCGGTAATCAGAGCATGTTTTCCCAGCTGCCCCGAAGTGTTGCTCAGTATTTGGTTGTGACCGCCAGCTATTGGGCTTTCACCCTGACCGATGGCGCCCTGCGGATGCTGGTGGTGCTCTACTTTCACGGTTTGGGCTACAGCCCGTTGCAAGTGGCAACCCTGTTCCTGTTGTACGAGTTTTTCGGGGTGGTTACCAATCTGGTGGGAGGTTGGCTGGCGGCCAGGATAGGGCTCAACCTCACCATGCATATGGGGTTGGGACTGCAGATCGTCGCGTTGGGGATGCTGGCTGTGGAGCCCTCCCTGCTTGGTGTGGCCTACGTCATGGTGGCTCAGGCGTTGTCGGGTATCGCTAAAGACCTGAACAAAATGAGTGCCAAGAGCAGTATCAAAACGCTGATCCCTGATGATCAGCAAGGTCAGCTGTATCGCTGGGTGGCGCTATTGACCGGGTCCAAAAACACGCTGAAGGGAGTGGGTTTTTTTCTGGGAGCGGTGTTAATGACCTGGCTGGGGTTTCGTGGCGCGGTTGCAGTTATGGCCGCTGCTCTGGCGATTGTCTTGGTTACCAGCTTTCTATTGCTTGATCGCAATTTGGGCAAGACCTCCTTCAAGCCGAAATTCCAGGATCTATTGTCCAAGAGCGGCTCCATCAATCGATTGTCTGCCGCGCGGTTGTTTCTGTTTGGAGCTCGGGATGTATGGTTTGTGGTGGCTTTGCCGGTATTTCTCCAATCCCGGTTGGGATGGAGCCATACAGCGGTTGGCAGTCTGTTGGCAGTTTGGGTGATCGGTTATGGCATAGTGCAGGCCCAGGCGCCGCGCTTGACCGGACAGGCTGCAGGAAGAGTTCCGGACGGCCATGCGGCACTGTGGTGGGCAATGGTGTTAAGTGGGTTGCCGGCTCTGATTGCGGTGGGCTGCTGGCTGGGCTGGCCTGCTGAGTGGGTAGTGGTTTCCGGATTGCTGGCCTTTGGCGGTGTGTTTGCGATTAACTCCGCTGTGCACTCGTATTTAATTGTGTCCTACGCCAAGGCAGATGGCGTGTCGCTGGATGTAGGCTTCTATTATATGGCTAATGCTGCCGGACGCCTGTTGGGTACGGTGTTGTCCGGAAGCATCTACCAGTTCTTTGGTCTTGAGGCTTGCTTGCTGGCCTCTTCGCTGATGGTGTTGCTGGCGGCGTTGGCATCGACCGGCCTGCCGCGAGCTGCCCGGGTGACCCAATAAGGCATTGTCTCCAAGCGCCTGCACCTGCGTTATTAAGATCTGTGTTATTAGGGCCTATGGTTTAAGCTGCATGCGCCTGGCCTGAGCCAGCAGCCGATCCAGGCTGTTGGCAAACGCCTGCCGGTCCTGCTGGTTATAGGCCTTGGGACCACCCGTCACTTCGCCCGCTGAGCGCATCTGTTCCATAAAATCCCGCATGGCCAGACGCTGGCGGATATTCTCACGGGTGTACTTTTCACCTCGAGGGTTGATGGCCAGGGCCCCTTTCTCGACAACCTCTGCGGCCAGTGGGATGTCCGCTGTGATCACGATGTCACCTGCCTCGCACTCTTGCACAATATAGTTGTCGGCCACATCGAAACCACTGCTGACCTGGACCGCCTTCAAATAAGGAGAGTTGGGAGTGCTGAGCCCCTGGTTGGCCACCAGGGTGGTGGTCACTTTCTCACGTTGAGCTGCCCTGAACAGGATTTCCTTGACGGGTTTGGGGGTGGCATCGGCGTCAACCCAGATCTTCATGTGCGCTCCGGACAGTGTGTGCAGGGCCGCCAGTGTACTTGAGGGAGCACTAAATGGGCAGGCTCTGGGACAGTATGGCGCCGAACGACAGAATACCGGCCAGCAGCAGCGCTGCGTAGCTGATTTGCAACATAAGGTACTTACGACCCAAAACGGCTCCGGCAAAGTAAATGTCTGTCACCAGCATACGCCTTGCGGTTTCATTGTTGGTCAGCGTAGTGGTCATATAATCGCGATAGTCGTCCAGGCTGATATTGGCAAAGCTGCCAAAGAACAGTGGGTCAGGCATGTCACGGGCGGCATCCAGGTGCAGGGTCTTTGTCCGTGGCATGACCACCAGAATTGCGGTTACAAAAGCCACGCCGATGGCACAGGAAACCAGCAGCAAGGGTGTGGGCGGCAGGGCGGCGTTAACCAGCAGGCGGCTGTGCATAATGGACATCAGAATCAGGCAAATACCGATAACGATGTTGGCCTTTTGATCCGCCACAATGCTGAGCTGAATCTGGCTTTGCTGGGCGGTGCGCAGTGCGTATATGACGTCTTTATCCGGCTCAGCGACGCCGGCAGGGGGTTTTGTGGTCGTGCTCTGATCCATGTATTGGCTCTATTGTTCCAAACAATCCATGTATAAGAGTAGTCAATATCCGCTGGGATGTTGCACCTGCCTTGCATTTGGTAGGTAAAAGCCCTATTATCCGCGGCCCGAAATATAGCCGGGGGTTTAACTTCCCGGTTCTCCTTGCCTCACTGAGCGATTTTCGCCCGGGAGGCTTTAACCCGTAAGGAGCTAAAATGCGTCATTACGAAATTGTGTTCCTGGTTCACCCGGACCAGAGCGAGCAAGTATCAGGCATGATCGAGCGTTACACTGCGTCCATCAAGGATGCGGGTGGTGCTGTTCACCGTCTGGAAGACTGGGGTCGCCGCCAGTTGGCCTACTCCATCAACAAAATCCACAAGGCTCACTACATTCTGATGAATGTTGAGTGTACTGAAGAAGTACTGGACGAGTTGACTACCAACTTCCGTTACAACGATGCCGTGCTGCGTAATCTGGTGATTCGCACCGACGAGGCTGTAACTGAAGAGTCTCCCATCATGAAAGCGGAAAAAGAGAGCCGCGAGCGCAAGGCGAACCGTCAGGAACGTCAAGAGCGCCGTGAAGAGTCTGCCGAGAAGCCAGCTGCCGCTGCTCCCGCAGAAGCCCCTGCCGCTGACAACGCTGGCGAAGAGTAAGGAGTCAACACCATGGCACGTTTTTTCCGTCGTCGTAAGTTCTGCCGTTTTACCGCCGAAGGCGTTAAGCAGATCGACTACAAAGACCTGGATACTCTGAAAGCCTACGTTTCAGAGACCGGCAAGATTGTACCCAGCCGTATCACCGGTACCAAAGCCAAGTATCAGCGTCAGCTGGCTACCGCTGTCAAGCGCGCTCGCTACCTGGCTCTGCTGCCATACACGGACAGTCACGACTAAGACAAGATTATTGTGCGCGCTCTGGCAGAATTTATTATGCGTGGCCGCGCACAGGCCATTGTGATTGCTCTGATTGGAAGCTGGTTTCCACTCATCAGTCCGGCCACAGCGGCGCTGGTTAGCTTGCGTCGCGGCCCATTGGACGGATCACTGATCCTGCTGTGGGCGCTGTTACCCGCACTGGCCGCGTTCTGGCTCAGTGATATGGGGCCCTTGATGCCCTCGGTAACCCTGCTGGGTTTGTTGCTGACCTTTGTGATGGCGCTGGTTCTGCGGAACAGCTCCAACTGGTCAGTCTGCCTGATGGGGCTGGTCACCCTGAGTTGCCTTGGCAGCCTGGTATTAGCCAGCTCTATCCCTGACCCGGTGGCGGATGTTACCGAAGCGCTGGGCGATATGCTCAAGCAGATGCAAGAGCAAGCCCAGCAGACCGGTGAACCATCACCGTTATCGCTGCCCAGCGAGACATTTGTGGTGGGACTGGTTGGCTATGTGATGGCGGTAAACGCCCTGTTGAGTCTGCTGCTGGCGCGCTGGTGGCAGGCGATGCTCTACAACCCGGGCGGGTTACAGACGGAGTTCCACCAAGTGCGGTTGGGGCCCGTGCCGGCGCTGGTTTGCTTCGCGGCAACCCTGTACTGCTGGCGCCAGGGGCTGGACTATCAGCATTGGGCGAGCTTGTTTGCTCTGCCGCTGATGGTCACCGGGGCAGCCATTGCCCATCGGTTGGTTAAGGCCAGGGGTATGGGTGCACAGTGGCTGATCTTGTTTTATTTGGTACTTCTGTTCGCAGGCCCACTGATTATTGTGCTTGCGTTACTGGATACTTGGACAGACTTTCGTTCGCGTCTGGCGCCGGCGACATCGGAGATCGACAAAACCGATGATCGCGACCAATAAGCGCTGTCGCAGAACACTACAATTTGACTTAGAGGATTAACGAAATGAACGTTATTCTGCTCGAAAAAGTGGGTAAGCTGGGTAACATCGGCGACCAGGTAACTGTTAAGGCCGGTTTCGGTCGTAACTTCCTGATCCCACAGGGGAAGGCTATCCCCGCTACCGCCGCTAATGTGGCTGACTTTGAAGCCCGCCGCGCCGAGCTGGAAGCTGCCGCTGCCGAGAAGAAGGCTTCTGCTGAAGCCCGCGCCGCTCAGCTGGCTGAGCTGGAAGTGACCATCACTGCCAACGCCGGTGATGAAGGCAAGCTGTTCGGCTCCCTGGGTACTCGTGACCTGGCCGCTGCCATCTCCCAGGGCGGTGTTGAGATCAGCAAGTCTGAAGTTAAGCTGCCTGCAGGAACTCTGCGTGAAGTTGGCGAGTACGAGATTGACGTACAGCTGCACGCTGAAGTCATTCAGGCAGTTAAGGTTATCGTTGTTGCTGAGTAAGTAGTTGCTGCCAAGCTGCTACAGAAAAGCCATGCGCTGATCTACAAGCATTGATTCCCTGCCGGGGCTGTCCCCAGTTCCGGCAGAAATCACGCGCGCGGGGCACTATCCTATCCAGCCGATCAACGCTGGAATACGGGTAGTGCCCCGTTTGCGTATAAAGCACTTCTCTTGTGTGCCCGGGTGTTGCAAACTACCCCCTTTGTTTTTCTGCCACTGACACACGGCCCATTCCACTATGACTGATTCACCTGCCTACGAGTCTGACTACGAACCGGACTTTTTCCCAGACGGCGCCGGCCCCGTGGATCAGGTAGAAGACCCTATGCCTCACTCGATTGAGGCCGAACAGGCGGTGTTGGGCGGTCTGATGCTGGACAACCAGCGCTTCGATGCCGTGGCCGAAGTCATGGGCGAGGAGGACTTCTACCGGGAAAGTCACCGCCTGATCTACCAGATGATGGCCAAGCTCAGTGATGCAGGTCAGCCTCTTGATGTGATTACTCTTTCCGAAGAGCTCAATCGACACGACTTGTTAGAGCGTGTCGGTGGTCTGGCTTATCTGTCAGAGATGGCGACTCACACACCCAGTGCCGCCAATATTGCCGCCTATGGACGTATCGTTCGCGAACGGGCCACCCTGCGGCAGCTCATCAATGCGGCCAACGAGATCAGTCGTTCCAGCCTCAATCCTGCGGGCCTCGACTCTGACGATCTGCTGCAAATGGCGGAGAAAAAGGTTGCCGAGATTGCCGAGGATCGCCCCAAGGAGGGCGGCTTTCTCGACGTAAATACCCTGCTCAAGGTATCGGTGGAAAAAATCGATGCCCGCTTTCGCTCCGATTCTGAAATCACCGGATTATCCACTGGACTGACGGATCTCGATCAGCGTACCTCCGGCTGGCAGCCTGGCGAGATGATTATTCTGGCTGCGCGGCCCTCGATGGGGAAGACCGCGTTGGCCCTGAATTTCGTCGAAGCGGCGCTGATGACCCAAAACAAGCCTTCCCTGGTATTCAGCATGGAAATGCCGGCGGACTCTCTGGTGATGCGGATGTTGTCATCCATTGGTCGAATCGATGCGGGTAAATTACGCGACGGCTCGCTGACAGAAGAAGATTGGCCGAAGCTTTCGGCTGCGGTGGCCAAAATGAAGGACAAGCCGCTGTTTATTGACGACACGCCGGGGCTGACGCCTCAGGAAGTGAGAGCGCGTGTCAAACGGGTCACGCGCAGCTATCAGATCGAGCTGCAACAAAAGCACCCGCAGATGCCACTGGAGGAGCTGGAGGAGAACAGCCGCCCCGGGGTGATAATGCTGGATTACCTGCAGCTGATGCAGGTGGCTGGCCGCAGCGAAGGCCGGACCCAGGAAATTTCAGAAATTTCGCGCTCGCTCAAGGCTCTGGCGAAGGAATACAGCTGCCCGGTGATCGCCTTATCACAGTTGAATCGGGGTGTTGAGCAACGACCCAACAAGCGCCCGATGAACTCCGACCTGCGGGAATCGGGAGCCATCGAGCAGGATGCCGATGTCATTCTGTTTATCTATCGCGACGAATATTACAACGAAGACAGCCCGGACAAGGGCATCGCCGAGCTGATTGTGGGTAAACAGCGTAACGGTGAGGTGGGTACCAGTAAAGCGGCCTTTGTCGGCAAGTTCACACGCTTCGAAAATCTTGCTCCCGAATATTTCAATCAGGCGGACGATTTCTGAGTAACAGATCAATACTGAATTAGAGCGATCCATCCAATCCAAGCCGCGCAGACGGTAATCAATGGTTCTTCGAGAGACAAACAGTATGCAAATATTCCATCATATTGCCTCACTGCGTGATGCCCTCAAACAGGAGCGCCTGGCCGGCAAACGCATTGGTTTTGTTCCGACCATGGGCAATCTTCATGACGCTCACATCGAGCTGGTCAAAAAAGCCCAGCAGACCAACGACATTGTGGTCTGTTCGATCTTTGTCAATGGACTCCAGTTTGGTCTGAATGAAGATTGGGATAAGTATCCCCGCACCTTTCAGACCGATTGCCAGCGCCTGCGCGACGCCAATTGTGATTACCTGTTCCATCCCGATGACCGCGAGATGTACCCCAATGGCATGGATACTCAGACGCGGGTGATCTGCCCGACCATGAC
Source organism: Pseudomaricurvus alkylphenolicus (assembly GCF_011683955.1). Lineage (GTDB taxonomy): Bacteria > Pseudomonadota > Gammaproteobacteria > Pseudomonadales > Cellvibrionaceae > Pseudomaricurvus > Pseudomaricurvus alkylphenolicus. The sequence continues at coordinate 322,062 of NZ_JAAQPI010000002.1, read as the reverse complement.
GGATGTGCTCTGTGGTGCCAGCCGTCCGGGACACTTCGAAGGGGTAACCACCGTTGTCACCAAACTGTTTAACATCGTGCAACCGGATGAAGCCGTATTCGGCCTAAAGGACTACCAGCAGCTGGCTGTGATCCGACGGATGGCAGAAGACCTGTGTATGCCTGTTCAAATTACCGCGGGTGAGATTCACCGGGAAACCGACGGCCTGGCGATGAGTTCCCGCAATGGTTATATCACCGAAGAAGAGCGTCCGCGGGTGAATCAGCTGAACCAAAGCCTCAACTGGGTGGCAGAAGAAATCAAAGGCGGCCGCAAGGATTTTGAGGTGCTGGAGGCCGAGGCCAAACAGCAGATCGAGGAGGCCGGTTTTCGGGTGGATTACTTCACCATTTCAGACAGCAAAACCCTGGACCCCGCCGCTGTGGACGACACGGAAATTACCGTGCTGGGCGCCATGTATACCAGTGCCGCGCGTCTGATAGACAATGTTTCTCTCTCCCTAAGCTAAATTCTTAGACTAAAGTCTAATGTGAAAAAAATGAGTTCTCGCTTCCTACTAAAGTGGGGGTTCAGGATTAACTTTTGCTGGTCTATGATGGATTCAACTAAAAGAATTTTCACATTATTAGGGAGTCAACATGTCCGAAGTTCACGTCTACCCGGTACCCACAGAGGTTGCCAGCAACGCCTGGATCGACAAACAAAAGTACGATGCCATGTACCGCCAATCGGTGGAAAACCCGGACCAGTTCTGGGCCGAACAGGCCAACGAATTCCTGACTTGGAGCAAGCCGTTCGGCAAGGTTCAGGAGTTCGATTTTCACCAGGGTACGGCTAACTGGTTTGATGGCGGTGAGCTCAATGTCAGCGTTAACTGTATCGATCGCCACCTGAGCAGCCGCGCGGACCAGACTGCCATCATCTGGGAGGGCGACGAGCCCACCGACGACAAAAAGATTACCTACCAACAGCTGCACGACGAGGTGTGCAAGCTGGCCAATGTACTGAAAGAACGTGGCGTTAAAAAGGGTGATCGCGTTTGCATCTACATGCCCATGATTGTCGAGGCGGCTTACGCCATGCTGGCTTGTGCCCGCATCGGCGCAGTGCATTCGGTGGTGTTTGGCGGCTTCTCTCCCGACGCTCTGCAGGGCCGTATTCTCGACTCCGATTGCCAGGTAGTGATCACCGCCGACGAAGGTGTTCGCGGTGGCCGTTCCGTCCCGCTCAAGGTCAATGCGGACAAAGCCCTTGAAGGCTGCCCGGATGTTCACACCTGCGTAGTGGTCCAGCGGACCGGCAATGACGTTGCATGGACTGAAGGACGCGACATCTGGTATGGCGAGGCAACCGCCAATGCTTCGGCCGTATGTGAACCTGAAGCCATGGCAGCGGAAGACCCCCTGTTTATCCTCTACACCTCTGGCTCCACCGGCAAGCCCAAGGGTGTTTTGCACACCACAGCCGGCTATCTGCTGCAGTCCGCAATGACTCACAAATACACCTTTGACTACCACGAAGGTGACGTTTACTGGTGCACCGCGGATGTGGGTTGGGTTACCGGCCACAGCTATATCGTCTATGGTCCTCTGGCCAATGGCGCCATTACGCTCATGTTTGAAGGTGTGCCCACATACCCCGACGCTTCGCGCTTCTGGCAGGTAGTGGATAAACACCAAGTTAACATCTTCTACACCGCACCTACCGCCATTCGCGCATTGATGGGCGCCGGTGATGAGTTAGTGACCCAGACCTCCCGCTCCTCGTTGCGTCTATTGGGTACTGTGGGCGAGCCAATCAACCCGGAAGCCTGGGAGTGGTATCACAATGTCGTTGGCGAAACCCGCTGCCCCATCGTTGACACCTGGTGGCAGACCGAAACCGGCGCGCACATGTTAACTCCGCTGCCGGGGGCCACCGATCTTAAGCCAGGTTCTGCAACCTTGCCTTTCTTCGGTGTGCAACCGGTCATTCTGGATGCCGAAGGCAAAGAAATCGAAGGGCCCTGTGAAGGCAGCCTGGCTATCAAAGCCTCTTGGCCCAGCCAAATCCGCAGCGTGTTCGGGGATCACCAGCGCTGTGTGGATACTTATTACAGCACTTACCCCGGTTATTACTTTACCGGTGACGGCGCCCGCCGTGATGAAGATGGCTTTTACTGGATCACCGGCCGTGTCGATGATGTGTTGAATGTCTCCGGCCATCGTATGGGTACTGCGGAAATCGAAAGTGCGCTGGTCCTGCATCCTCAGATTTCTGAAGCCGCTGTCGTGGGTGCACCTCATGACATTAAGGGCCAGGGTATCTATTGCTACGTGACACCCATGGTGGGTGTTGAAGGCACTGATGAGCTGAAGAAAGAGCTGATTAACCTGTGTGTTCAGGAAATCGGCCCCATTGCCAAACCGGACTGGATTCAGTGGGCGCCGGGCCTGCCGAAAACCCGTTCCGGCAAGATCATGCGCCGGATTCTGCGGAAAGTTGCCGCCAATGAGCTGGAGAACCTGGGAGATACCTCCACCCTTGCGGATCCTTCAGTAGTGGATCAGCTGATCGACAATCGTCTGAATCGCTAATTCCAGCGAGCGCTGAGAGGTGGGGCCCACCCTGGTCCCGTCTCTTTCTTGTTCCTTTCTTTGTGCGTGGTTTATCATTGTTAAAGCTGGCAAAATACGCGTTTACCCCGATATGACGTTTTGCCAACTCCATGAGTCACCACGAGTCCTTCAGTAGCCGTCCCGCCTCTTGGGACCATCCCTCTCCTTATCTCCACGAAGTCCGCGTGGGCCCAGACCATATTGACGGCTTGCAGCATGTTAACAACGCCGTGTTTGTCAGCTGGTGCCAGGATGCCGGCTGGGCCCATTCCCAACAGCTGGGTTTGGGTTTGGACGATTATCAGCGACTGGATCGCGCCATGGCCATTCGCCACGGAGAATACGACTATATTCAGTCCGCTTACCTGGATCAGGCGTTGCTGGTGGGGACCTGGCTCACCGCCAATGATGGCCGCTTGTCCATGGAACGGCGTTTTCAGGTAATCCGTGCCTGTGATGGTGTGACGGTTCTCAGGGCGCGCTGGCAGCTGGTCTGTATCGAAATCAGCAGCGGTCGACCGAAGCGCATGCCGGCGGAGTTCAAGGACATCTACGGATCAGCCGTGATGGCGATAGACTGAACTCAATTAAGTCCCGGTCTTAACTGGGCTCTGTTGCACCAACGGTAATGCAAGACGCAGCAGATGCTCACACTCCTGATCGGCGTCTTGCATCTGTAATTCCGTCAACTTGCGCATGATATAACGACTGAATGCCCCCGCCATCAGGTCAACCAGCTCTTTCGCGGAGGCGTCTGCGCGCACGCTGCCCTGGCTCTGCCCGAGCTCCAGTACCTGTTCCAACAGATTCATCATTCCATCCTGGGTAAATTCCGGGTTGGCAACCCACTGCCGGGCAGGGATGGTGAAGTATACGATCTCTGCAATCCGTCGGTTGCGCAGGTAATAACCGACAAAAGCAAACAGAAAAGCTCGAAACTGGTCCAGCGCCTGCGTGCCGGCGTCCTCCACCGCCCTTTGCAGCTCTTCGGTTAACGCCTCAAGATCGGGTTTGATACAGGCAAAAATCAGTTCGTCTTTATTGCCAAAGTACTTGTAGATGGTTTGGGGGCCGACTTCCGCCTGTTTGGCGATATCACGGATGCCCACCTTGTGGAACAGTCCCTGGGAGAACAACTGAATAACCGTCGCTCGCAATTTTTCCAGTGTCTGGGGACTGATATTGCGGCGATCAAGGGCCTGTGCGGACATACTCACTCCTCTGCAGTTACTGTTCACTATAGCTCGTGAGATGACCTGGATACAAACTTCAGTCAGAAACGAATACAACTGCAGAGAGACATTCAGACTCTGGGCAGATGCAGGTTATAATTGGCCGTTTACCGCAGTACTTCAGGAATCAGGGCAGCATGTCCGACGAGCAGTCTTCCGACTTTGATGATTTTCGCCAGGCCATGGGCGATGTTAAGCCTCTCAAGCACAAGGCCCGGGTTGGGCTGAAGTCATCCAAGGAGTCTGAGAGCGCCATTCGGGCTCGTCGCGAGTCGGCAACCGAGGAGCCGGAATCCAATTTCAACGAGCTCTCCGGCGAGTTTATTGACGCTGTAGACCCTCATGCCCTGTTGTCCTTCCAGAGGCCCGGTGTCCAGCACGGTGTGTTTCGCAATCTGCGGCTGGGTAAATACCATATCGACGCTCGACTCGATCTGCACCGTCACAGCGTTGAACAGGCGCGCACCGCTGTGTTTACCTTTATTCGCGATTGTCTGGAATACGATATCCGCTGCGCCCTGATCACCCATGGCAAGGGTGAGGGGCGGCAACAACCCGCATTGATGAAGAGTTGCATCGCTCACTGGCTGCCTCAACTGGATGCGGTTCTGGCTTTCCACTCTGCCCAGAAACAGCACGGTTCTACGGGAGCCACCTACGTGCTGCTGCGCAAGAGTGAGCGCAAACGCCACGAAAACCTGGAGCGACACCAAAAGCGGCGTCCCTGAGTTTTTTACGATTCCTTTACAGGACGATATTTTTTCAGTCCTGTCTTCCATCTATGCTATACAGTAATTACGAAATCACGGCGTTTCGCGGCGCTTTATTCCTTCTTGTTTGATTTTTAAACAATTTCTTTCGAAAAAATAAACCTTTCCTAGGAGATATTATGGATACCAATGTCGATGGAATCATGGATCTGGTGACGTCATACGCCATCAAAATCGCCCTTGCGGTGGTGGTCTACATCGTTGGTAAGTGGTTGGCGAATTTAATCGCCGATACCATGGAAAAGACCATGTCGGCCAAAAATGTTGATGCCACGGTAGCCCGTTTTACACGCAATATCAGTTATTACGCGCTGCTTACCATGGTGATTATTGCAGCGATGGGGCAGTTGGGTGTTCAAACCGCCTCTTTTGTGGCCGTCATTGGTGCTGCAGGCTTGGCAATTGGTTTTGCGCTGCAAGGCTCTCTGGCCAATTTTGCTGCCGGTGTGCTGTTGATCCTATTCCGTCCTTTCAAAGCGGGTGACTTTATTGAGGCCGGTGGGGCATCAGGAGTTGTAAAGGAGATCTCCATTTTCTCCACCATTTTGACCACCGGTGACAACAAGCTCATCGTTATAGCCAACAATGCTGTGATGGGTGGCAATATTGTCAACTATTCTGCGTTGCCAACCCGCCGTGTGGATATGGTCGTGGGTGTGGGCTACAGCGCTGATTTGGCGCTGGTTAAGAAAACCCTTCAGGAGCTGGTGGAGGCGGACGAGCGCATACTCAAGGATCCCGCTGCGACCATCGCGGTGTCCGAGCTGGCGGATTCTTCCGTTAACTTTGTGCTGCGTCCCTGGGTAAATACGCCGGATTATTGGGGTGTTTTCTTTGATCTTAATGAAAAGATCAAGATTCGCTTCGATGAGCTGGGTATTGAAATACCATTCCCGCAAATGGATGTTCACATCGAAAAACAGGCATAAAGGGCACAATCGGCAGGGGCAAAAAATCACTATTGAGAGCTTACCCGGACAGGGAGCAAGTGCGAGAAGTTTAGATTTGTGGGGAGAGTAGTAAAGAGGTTGGGAGAGGGAGGAATTAATTTCCTGAAGGCCTTTTAAGGGGCAGGCCTTCAGGATTTGCTAAGCAGCATCAGGCGGATCACTTCTTCAGCAGCGGACGCAGGTCGTCGGCGGCGATCAGACCCAGCAGAGAAAGGCTGGTGGTGAAGGTCAGTGCAATAATAGCCATGGTCAATTTCCTTTATTAATCAATGAGTTCGGTTGTTAACGGGTCTTAGTGAACTGCAGCTGCCAGGTCGTCAGCGGCGATCAGGCCAAGCAGGGCGAAAGCGGTTACAAAAGTCAGTGCGATAGCAGTCATTTCAATATCTCCTTTGGTCTTCGTTAATGGCTTACTTGATGGCTGCGGCCAGGTCGTCAGCAGCGATCATGCCCAGCAGGGCGAAGGTGGTGGTGTAAGTCAGTGCGATGATAGCCATGTTGTATATCCTCTTTGGTGGTGTGTGTCGGTGATTGCTTAACCGTTGAAACACAGTCTACGGATTTGAATCCTAAGTAGGCTTAGCAACTGTAAAGATCTGTCCAGGTTTGTCGGAGAGGGTTAACTCTGTGCAAGGCGAGTGTTAATTCCGGTTTCAAACCCGCAGGTCCACTGAAACTGGCCGCTTTGGAGGTGTGGGGTTAAACTTATGGAACACCCCACAAGCGAACGGGAGGTAAAGGCGATGCTCAGAGTCTTTACACTACTCTTTACTCTGTTATGGCTTGCAATGGCTTCGGCGAAAACCTCAGTGACCAAAGAGGAGATGGTCTACTACTGGGTTGATGAAAATGGTCAGTTGCATATTTCTGATATGAAGCCCCCGGGGGCAGGAGCAGAGTCAAAATCGGTCAAAGTGCCGCAGAACATCGGCACCGTTAAGCCAAAGGGATCCTGTGATCCCAGTATCGGTTACAAAAGTGAAGCCAAGAGCTGGAACAAGAAGCGCAATCACAGGCGTAACGAGCGCAAGATCTACAGCTGTCGCTGATAGGAAAGAATCGGCCGTGAACTACTGGAGCCGGTGGGGCTCGAGTTCAAATTCCGCCAGGCGCGTGCCCATTAGCAGCAGCTCTCCCCGGTGGCGGCGCTCTCCCGTAGAGGTAAATTCAAATTCGTAGCGTCTGGCCAGGCAGGGGTTGCCGCGGGCATCTCTTCGAACCCGCAGAGCCTTAAGTGATACGGTGTCATCCAGCAATTGCACATCCAGGCGTTCACAATTTTGCCTGGCCAGTCCCATGGCGCGGTCCCTGAAGCCGGCGTTCTGCCAGATAACAATGCCCACCAGGACAACGATACTCGCGATGATTAGGTCATATATGGTCATGGTTAAATCCGGCCAGACTTCAGAGCTGACACTATAAAGTAATTTGCACAGCTAGCTAGTGCCCGTCTGCAAACCAGACCTAAGTGGGTACAGACCTGTGCACAGTCACTGGCTAATCCGAAGCCTGGGTTTCTAGATCGGCAAAGGTTTCCACCAGAATATCAAGCAGTGCGTCTGAAGCGGCGGACAGGGGGTAACGCCTTCTCGACAATACGCCGACCTGACGCCTTAACACATTGTTCTTCAAGGGCCGACAAATGGCCCCGAGTTCACACATTTGTTGTTGGCAGAGTGCCGGTACCAGGCTGATGCCCATACCCTTGGCCACCATACGCCCGATGGTTACCAACTGATGGGCTTCGAGCGCCGGACTGAATCTGAGCTGATTCTGTTGCAGGGTTGTCGCGATCAACTCCCTGACCTGGGAGGGGGCCTGCAGGGTGATCAAATCCCATTCGCCGAGAGCCTGAATATCCACTTCTGCCTTCGGTTCCAGGGGGTGACCGACCGGTAATACCACCACAAAGGCGTCTTCAAACAGTGGCGTGAACAGCAGGTCCTCTTGCTGTCCAGGGTCGAAGCTGATGCCGATCTCCGCACGACCTGTACGCACCATCCGGACCACTTCTTCAGCAATGACATCGTGTAATGCCACCCTGATATTGGGGTGCTGCTGGCGAAACCGGAACAAGGCCTGGGGCATCAGATTGGCTGCAAAAGACGGCATGGCGGCGAGGGTGATACGACCGGTCTTAAGGGCAAAACGGTTGCCCAGATCCACCAGGGCGTGATCCCACTCCAACAACAGGCGTTGGGCGGTGGGGTAAAAGCTCTCGCCCTCGGGCGTCAGGGCAAAGGTACGGGTGGTGCGGGACAGAAGTTTACCGCCTAGCGTGTCCTCAAGGGTCTTGATAGCAATACTCAAGGCCGGCTGCGACAGGTGTATCTGGGCCGCTGCTTCCGCAAAGCTGCGGCTGCGAGCCACGGCGACAAAGGCACGGACCTGCTTCAGTGTAATGTTGTTGGGATTGAAGGAGCCATTGGGCATGGGATAGATCCGATGGATTGGTTGGAGTCTTATTATTTTAAAACATTTATTAATTAATGAAATATTTCGATTTGATAAATATAAGAGGCTGGCTCATTCTAAACATCATTGAACGAACACAAGCCGATTTAATCATTCTGGGAGGACGCCATGTCCGGTTTTGACAAAGTGGTGGGCAGTTACGAAGAGGCGATGGCCGGTCTGGAAGATGGCATGACCATCATTGCCGGCGGATTCGGTCTCTGCGGCATACCTGAGAATCTGATCAATGAAATCAAGCACAAGGGTACCCGTGAGCTGACCATTGTTTCCAACAATTGTGGCGTGGATGGCTTTGGCCTCGGTGTACTGCTGGAAGATCGCCAGATTAAGAAAATGGTGTCTTCCTACGTAGGCGAGAACAAGCTGTTTGAAGAGCAGCTGCTGGCTGGTGACCTCGAAGTGGAGCTGACCCCTCAGGGCACTCTGGCGGAGAAGATGCGTGCCGGCGGCGCGGGCATCCCGGCGTTTTACACCGCTACCGGTTATGGCACCGAAGTGGGTAAAGGCAAGGATGTTAAGGAATTCAATGGTCGCAAGTATATCCTCGAAGAGTCCATTACCGGCGACTTTGCCATTGTCAAAGCCTGGAAGGCCGATCGCTACGGCAACCTGGTTTTCCGTCACACTGCGCAGAACTTCAACCCCATGGCTGCGACTGCTGGCAAGATCACCGTGGTGGAAGTGGAAGAGATCGTCGAGCCCGGCGAACTGGAGCCCACTCAGATCCACACCCCCGGCATCTATGTGAATCGCCTGATCAAGGGCACCTTTGAAAAACGTATTGAACAGCGCACCGTGCGTGAGGCCTGAGGAGAAACGATATGTCTTTATCCCGCGAACAATTGGCCATGCGTGTGGCCCGTGAACTTCAGGACGGATACTACGTTAACCTGGGGATTGGTATCCCCACATTGGTCGCCAACTATGTGCCTGAGGGCATGGAAGTAATGTTGCAGTCCGAGAACGGGCTGTTGGGTATGGGGCCCTTTCCCACCGACGACCAAGTGGATGCCGACATGATCAATGCCGGTAAGCAGACTGTCACAGCGATCACCGGCGCTTCCATATTCTCTTCCGCTGAGTCCTTTGCCATGATCCGTGGTGGTCACGTTGATCTGACCGTGCTCGGTGCGTTTGAAGTGGATGTACAGGGCAATATTGCTTCGTACATGATTCCGGGCAAGCTTATCAAAGGTATGGGCGGCGCGATGGATCTTGTGGCCGGTGCTGACAACATCATCGTTACCATGACCCATGCGTCCAAGCACGGAGAGTCCAAGCTGCTACCCCAGTGTACCCTGCCCCTGACCGGCGCCGGCTGTATCAAAAAGGTGGTAACTGACCTGGCTTACGTCGAGATCGCTGACGGTAAGTTCTGGCTGAAGGAACGTGCACCAGGCATCTCGGTTGACGAAATTGTTCAGAAAACTGCCGGTGAACTGGTGGTACCGGAAGTGGTTCCGGAAATGGAGTTCTAAAAGAATTTGTAACAGTTTGTGGCTCGATTGAGCCGCGAATATCGGAGGCAGTGCCGATACTCATGCTTGTGCACAGGGGGATTTATCCCCCTTTTTTTGTTTGGGGTCGATTTAAGCTACAGGGGCGGGGTTCTCCGATAGACCGCAAAGTGCCATAACCGGTCATAGAAATTCGCAGGATTGGTACTCTGACGGCGTTGTTTATGCGTAGGGCGGATTAGGCGCTTGCGCCGTAATCCGCCGGTTCTGCCGGAGATGTTCGTTGGCTTCGGCCCGGTTTTTAACACCCTTGAATGTGCCTGCAACAGGTGATTTGTACACGGCCGCCGCCAATTTAAACCTTCGGCGGATCGGTGGATTACGAAGCGCAAAGCGCTTCTAATCCACCCTACGTCGTGCGGCCGTTGCGGACATTATCGAACGCCCATGGTGCCCTGAACCAGGATTATGAACTTCCGGTTATGGCACTAAGACGCCCTTTTCCGGAATGACACTTGCCCCATTGACTATTCCCTCTCTGCCCCTAGACTGGGCCAAACTTAGACACAAGGAGAACACACGTGGTCAGCATTTCCGCCATTATCGCGGCAACCGTCAGTGGCATGCTGTTGGGAGCACTCTGGTATTCACCCCTGCTGTTTGGTCGTCAATGGATGGCGGCTATCGGTAAGACAGAGGCCGATATCGGTTCTCCAACAGGACCCATGATCGGCAGTGTGTTGGCCTGCCTGGTCAGCGCCATTGCGGTGGCGTTGGTGGTGGCTATGACCGGAGTCAGTGGTGTCGGGCAGGGATTTGGCCTGGGTTTGATTCTTGGTGTGGGAGTGGTGGCGCCGGCGCTGCTCTCAGATAATTTGTTTTGCGGCTGGGGGTTGCCGCTGTTTTGGATTCAGGCTGGTTACCGAGTCAGCTATATCACCATCATGACAATGCTACAGGCGGCCTGGCCTTGGTAGACAATATCGCCTTGACGGAGTAACCGTTCAGGTCGCCTCCGTCGTGGACGCCAGTGGCCGGGCACAGACGACATTATTGCGACCGGCCTCCTTGGCCCGATAAAGCGCGCTGTCAGCCCGGGCAAACAGGTTGTCAGCCGACTCTTGCAGGTTAAACTGTGCGGCGCCAAAGCTCGCGGTGATATTCAATATCTTTCCATCCACCACCTGCAGCGACTCGGAAATATTGTGCCGCATGCGCTCAGCCAGGGTACTGGCGGACTCGATGTCACATTCCGGCAGTGCAATCAGGAATTCCTCACCTCCCCAACGGCAAATCGCGTCCGAGCGCCGTAATTGCTCGTTAAGTAACCTGGCTACTTCTTTCAGTACTCGATCGCCCATCAGATGCCCGTGAATATCATTGACCTGTTTAAACAGATCCACGTCGACCATCAGTACCGACAATGGCAGGTTGCGCCTCACTGAAAGCTGTAGCATTTGCTCCAGGACAGGATCAAAAGCGTGCCGGCTGGTCGTGCCGGTGAGGGCATCGGTGGTGGCCATGCGCTCCAGCTTTTGCTGGTAGCCACGTATCGAAAAATAGACCAATACAATAACCACAACGGTGATCACAAGACTCAGCCCCAGATTTAACCATAGCGCCTGAATCACATTCGAGTCCCCATGGCGCTCTTCTTCAACTAACAAATACCAATCGAGTTGCGGCACGTAACGGCTCTGCAAAAACACCTCACGTCCTTTGCGACGATACTCAAAGGAGCCACTTGGGTTGGTGAGGATATTGGTGGCCAGATCGCGCAGTCCGGGGATTTGGCGAATGTTGTCGCGGGTGTCGTACTCGGCGCCATGCAGCACAATATTGCCCTGCCGGTCGGCGAAATAGACATCTCGACCATAGCGCATACGATACGCCTCGATGCGGTCACTGATGGCACTGGAGGCCAAGCCGACACCGATCGCCCCCAGGTAGTCGCCTTTATAATCGTAAACTTTGTGGTTAACAAACAGCGTGGTTCGGGAGCTATCGGCCGTGTCGACATCCAGATTGATCTCGAACTCCGATTGCATGGCTGAGACGCGGAAATACCACTGGTCCAGCGGATTATCGCGATCAACCTGTTTCAGTACCCCGCTGGAATGATAATACTGGCGGGTTACATCCGAGATAAAAAAAGCAGTAATGGTATCGTACCGATTCTGAATAGATTGAAGGTAGCGCACCATGGCTTCGGCACCCTGTTCGCCTTCTATTACCCAGTCGCGGACAAAGGTGTCCTGGGCCATCAATGAGGACACCAGAATCGGTTGCAGCAGATCCCGTTGAATCTCTGAATAGATGTTGTCGCTGGTGATGGGCAGGCTATTGGTTTGTATGTGGCGACTCAGGGCGCTATTGGCCACAAAGTAACTTACCAGACTGGTGGTACCAAAACCCACGACCAGAACGGCGCAGACGGCGATGATAAAAAATGTTTTACGGGGCATCACACTACGACTTCCCTATCCGGACCCTGAATGGGCGCTCAAGATTGAAGTCAGCAGGTTACAACGGTGTGAAATGCGGGTAAAGGAAATAAGCCAGGGGCATAAAAAAACCGCCGGCGAGCGGCGGTAAACATTAAAGAAGACGAGGATACAAAAAGTGGGGCTAACCCCTTTTTGCCAACAACGCTCTGGCAACTTTGGAGCCGTTGTCCCGTTGCAGCTGCTGGCAAATTCGGTCGCCGGCATTGATCAGCTTGTCGAGATCAATACCGTGTTCAATACCCAGGCCGTCGAGCATATAGACCACATCTTCGGTGGCGACATTACCCGAGGCGCCTTTGGCGTAGGGGCAGCCACCGAGTCCGGCGACGGAGCTGTCGACAACGTTGATGCCCATTTGCAGGGCAGCCAGAATATTGGCGAGGGCCTGACCGTAGGTATCGTGCAGGTGAACGGCTAGCTTTTCGGCCGGTATATCCACCAGGCAGGCTTCCAGCATTCGCGCTACCGAGCCGGGGGTGCCCACGCCAATGGTGTCGCCCATGGAAACTTCATAGCAGCCCATGTCCAACAGTTGTTTCGCCACATCGGCCGCCTTTTCGGGGCTGACATCACCTTCATAGGGGCAGCCCACTACGCAGGAAACATAGCCGCGTACAGTGACGTTCTGCTCCCTGGCGGCACTCATGATAGGGGCGAAGCGATCCAGACTTTCTTCTATTGAACAATTTATGTTCTTTTGGCTGAAAGCTTCAGAAGCGGCCGCGAATATGGCAACTTCGCCTGCTCCCACGGCAACGGCTCTCTCATAGCCCTTGAGGTTTGGCGTGAGGGCTGCATAGGTGACCCCTTGCCTGCGGGACATCTGCTCAAAAATGGTATCGCTGCCGGCCATCTGAGGCACCCACTTCGGGTTGACGAAGCTGCCGGCTTCAATATAGCTGACACCTGCGTCAGCCAGTTGTTCGATCAATGCAATTTTGGTGGAAGCGTCGATGGGCTGTTTTTCATTCTGCAGCCCGTCTCTGGGACCCACCTCAACGATGCGAACCTTTGCGGGTAAATCTGTCACGGTTGTGTTCCTTCCTGTTCAGTCTGGTAGCTTAGGCCGGTTCAAAGTCTAACAGCTCGGCACCACCATCGACCAAATCGCCCGGGGCGAAATAGAATTCCTTGACCACACCGTCAGCTGGGGCACGTATCGTGTGCTCCATTTTCATGGCTTCCATCACCAGCAAGGCATCGTCTTTGGTCACGGCCGCACCCTTGTCGACCAAAAGTGTCACCATGGTGCCGTTCATCGGCGCGGTCAGCCCACCGGCACTACCATCGGTATCAGCATCGCCCAGGTCGGGTTGTACCAGGCTAAAGCTGAGGGCGCTGTCCTGGGTATAGAGGCTGTAACTGCCATCGTGTTCGGCGACACTGGCTTTGAGTTGATAGCCATCAAGGTCGGCGTGCAGCACATTGCCATCCATGCTGCCTTGCGCCGTGATGGTTTTACCATCGAGGGTGATAGAGTAACGAGTGGCGTTGGCAACATTGTGCTGAGTAACAGCGACCGGGTATTCCTGTTCATGAAACTGCAAACCAAACCGGTGCACATGCGGCTCGTTGAGACGCCAGGCACTGGTGGCGTGCCAGGGTGAGCTGGCATCGCTGGAACGGGCGGCATTGTCATCGGCCTGCTGGGCCTGCTTGAGTACCAGGTACAGAGCCGCCAGAGGCAAGTCTTTTTCCACTTCCTGCTGTGAGTCGTGGAAGATCACCGAGTGGTGTTTTTCAATAAAGCCGGTATCCAGCTGCGCATCGCGGAAGGGTGCGCAGCTGGCCAGATTGTAGAGAAAATCAATATTGGTGGTCATGCCGCTGATGCGGTATTCACTCAGTGCCTTAGTCAGGCGTTGCAGCGCTTTGTCCCGGTTTTCATCCCAGACAATCAGCTTGGCGATCATGGGGTCGTAGTAGACGCTGACCTCATCGCCCTGACGGACGCCCGTATCCACACGGACATTGTCGCTGCTTTCCGGCGGTTGCAGGAACGACAGGGTGCCGGTTACCGGCAGGAAATCATTCTCCGGGTCCTCGGCATAAATTCGGGCTTCAAACGCGTGGCCATTGATCTGCAATTGATCCTGTCGCAGTGGCAGGGGTTCCCCGGCCGCAACGCGCAGCTGCCATTCCACCAGATCCTGACCGGAGATCATTTCTGTCACTGGGTGCTCCACCTGCAGGCGGGTGTTCATTTCCATAAAGTAGAACGAACCATCTTCGTCCAACAGGAATTCAACGGTACCGGCGCCCACATAGTCGATCGCTTGGGCAGCTCGCAAAGCGGCGTCTCCCATCGCTGCCCGCAGTTCTTCGGTCATGCCCGGGGCAGGAGCTTCTTCAATGACTTTCTGGTGGCGGCGCTGAACGGAGCAGTCACGCTCGAACAGATAAACGCCGTTGCCCTGCTGGTCGCAGAAAACCTGGATCTCAACGTGCCGTGGCTGGGTGAGGTATTTCTCCACCAGCATGGTGTCGTCGCCAAAGCCGTTCATGGCTTCGCGTTTGGCGGCGTCCAGAGCCTCGTCAAACTCTTCGGGGCTCCATACCTGACGCATGCCCTTGCCGCCACCGCCAGCAGCGGCTTTCAGCAGAACCGGGTAGCCCATATCGTCAGAAGCCTGTTTAAGCAAATCGCGACTTTGGTCTTCGCCATGGTAGCCGGGAACCAGTGGCACCTGTGCTTTTTCCATAATCTGTTTGGCGGCGGATTTCGAGCCCATGGCCTCAATGGCGCCCACAGGAGGACCGATAAATACAATATCGTTTTGTTCGCAGGCCCGGCAGAAATCGGCATTTTCCGACAGGAAGCCATAGCCCGGATGAATGGCCTGTGCGCCAGTTTTCTTAGCCGCTTCGATTACCCGTTCAAACACCAGATAAGATTCGCGTGAGGGTGCGGAGCCAATGTGGATGGCTTCGTCAGCCATGGCGACATGCAAGGCATCCCGGTCGGCATCACTGTAGACGGCAACGGTGCGCACACCCATTTTGCGAGCGCTTCGTATCACTCGGCAGGCGATTTCGCCGCGGTTGGCGATAAGGATCTTTGTGAACTGTTTAATGCTCATAGTGCGTAACCTTTATTCTCTTAATCCCTTACCCAAGCGGCTTTGCGCTTATCCAGAAAGGCACCCAGGCCCTCCTGCCCTTCTTGTGAAACACGGATGTCGGCGATGCGATGACAGGTGTCCTCAATCAACTCGGCGGTGATTTCCCGTTCAGCGACATCGAACACCAGCTGTTTGGCGGCTGTCAGAGCTGCCGGGCTGTTGCCAAGAAGCTGCTCTACCCACTGGTCGATCACCGCGTCGAGCTCTTCATTGACTTCACTCACCAGACCGTTTTCCAAAGCGCTGATGGCGCTGAAGCGTTCGGCGGTTAGAAAGTAGCGCCGGGCAGCGCGCTGGCCCATCGCAGCAACCACATAGGGACTGATGGTGGCGGGAATCAAACCGATCTTGACTTCACTCAGGCTAAAGCTGGCGCGTGGTGCGGCAACCGCCAGATCGCAACAGCTCACTAACCCCACGGCACCGCCAAAGGCGGCTCCCTGAACTCGGGCGATGGTGGGCTGGGGCATAAAATTCAAAACCCGCAGCATTTCCGCCAATGCCTGGGAGTCGCGCAGGTTTTCCTCGCGGGTGTAGGTGGCCATGCGTTTCATCCAACCGAGATCGGCGCCGGCCGAGAAGCTCTTGCCCTCGGAAGCCAGTACCAGAATGCGTACTTCCGGGTTGTTGGCCACCGACTGAAAGGTCTCGGTCAGTTGCGCGATAATGGCATCATCAAAAGCGTTGTGTTTGTCGGGGTTGTTCATAGTGACGGTAGCGACGCCGCGAGCGTCGATATTGGTCACTACCATTGGTTCAGTCATGATCTCGCCCCCGTCACATACGGAACACGCCAAAGCGCGTTTCCTCGATGTCTTTGTTCAAACTGGCTGACAGAGACAGCCCCAGCACCATGCGGGTTTCGGCGGGATCTATGACACCATCGTCCCAGAGACGGGCGGAGGCGTAATAGGGATGACCCTGCTCTTCATAAGTATCGATAATGGGCTGCTTGAATTCGGTCTCTGCCTGTTCTGACCATTCCTGTCCGGCTTTTGCCAGCTGTTCGCGTTTGACCTGAGCCAGTACGCCGGCAGCCTGCTCGCCGCCCATCACGGAGATACGGGCATTGGGCCACATAAACAGGAAGCGGGGGTCATAGGCGCGGCCACACATACCGTAGTTGCCTGCACCAAACGAACCGCCGATCAGCACGGTAAATTTGGGCACCTGCGCGGTGGCTACTGCCGTTACCATCTTGGCACCGTGCTTGGCGATGCCACCGTGTTCGTACTGCTTGCCCACCATAAAGCCGGTGATGTTCTGCAGGAATACCAGTGGAATCTTGCGCTGTGCACAGAGTTCAATAAAGTGTGCGCCTTTCTGAGCGGACTCACCGAACAGAATGCCGTTGTTGGCGACAATCCCCACGGGGTAGCCAAAGATGCGGGCAAAACCGCAGACCAGGGTATTGCCATAGAGGGCCTTAAATTCATCGAACTCTGAGCCGTCGACAATGCGGGCGATGATCTCGCGAACGTCGTAGGGCTTGCGGGTGTCTTTGGGAATAATGCCGTAAATTTCCCGCGCGTCGTAGAGAGGCTCTTTGGGGTCGGCGACATCCAGTCCCAGTGGTTTGGTGCGATTCAGACGGGACACGGCTTGTCGGGCCAATTGCAGCGCGTGGTGATCATTCTGAGCAAAGTGATCTGCGACGCCGGAGGTGCGGCAGTGCACATCGGCACCGCCCAACTCTTCGGCAGTGACCACCTCACCGGTTGCGGCCTTTACCAGAGGAGGCCCACCCAAAAAGATAGTGCCCTGCTCCTTCACAATAATCGACTCGTCTGCCATCGCCGGCACATAAGCGCCACCGGCCGTACATGAGCCCATGACCACTGCAATCTGCGGAATGTTGCGGGCGGACATATTGGCCTGGTTAAAGAAGATGTGACCGAAGTGATCCCGATCCGGGAAAACATCATCCTGGCGCGGCAGGTTGGCGCCACCGGAATCCACCAGGTAAATACAGGGCAGGTTGTTTTCCTGGGCGATGGTTTGCGCGCGAAGATGTTTTTTGACGGTTAATGGGTAGTAAGTCCCCCCCTTCACCGTGGCATCATTGGCGACAATCATGCACTCCTGGCCGCTGACACGCCCGATGCCGGTGATGATGCCGGCGGCAGCAACATCTTCGCCATACACATCGTGTGCTGCCAGTTGCGACAGCTCCAAAAACGGCGAACCCGGGTCGAGCAGGCCATTGACACGGTCTCTGGGCAGCAATTTGCCGCGGCTGGTGTGGCGGTCCCGGGCACGCTCGCCACCGCCCAGCTTAATGGTTTCCAGTTTGGACTGCAGGTCATCCACCTGCGTCTGCATGTGCTCGGCGTTGTCGGCAAATTCCGCCGAGCGGGTGTTGATTTTGGAATGGATGCTAGCCATCGATAATCCTCAAGATCTCTGCACGGTGGGTCTGGCGGTAATTCGTTACTTGGTTTCGTTAAACAGTTCGCGACCGATCAGCATGCGGCGAACTTCAGAGGTACCGGCACCGATTTCATAGAGCTTGGCATCGCGCAACAGTCGGCCTGTTGGGAATTCATTGATGTAGCCGTTACCGCCCAGTGTCTGAATCGCCTGCAGAGCCATTTGGGTGGCTTTTTCGGCGGTATAGAGAATGACGGCGGCGGCGTCCTTACGGCTTTCCTCGCCACGGTCGCAGCCTTTGGCCACGGCGTAGAGGTAGGCGCGGCAGGCGTTGAGGTCGGCGTACATGTCGGCCACCTTGCCCTGCATCAGCTGGAACTCACCAATTGATTGACCGAACTGCTTGCGATCGTGAATGTAGGGTACAACCACATCCATGCACGCCTGCATGATGCCCACCGGACCGCCGGACAGGACGGTGCGCTCGTAATCGAGGCCGCTCATCAATACGGCGACACCCTTGCCTTCTTCACCCAGAATGTTCTCGGCGGGTACTTCACAATCTTCAAACACCAGCTCACAGGTGTTGGAGCCACGCATACCCAGTTTGTCGAGTTTCTGGTGGCGGGAGAAACCGGGGAAGTCGCGTTCCACGACGAAGGCAGTGATACCGCGAGAGTGAGCCTGTACGTCAGTCTTGGCGTAGATCACATAGGTGTTGGCATCGGGCCCATTGGTAATCCACATCTTGTTGCCATTGAGGATATATTTATCACCCTGCTTTTCTGCACGCAGCTTCATGCTCACTACATCACTACCGGCATTGGGCTCAGACATGGCCAGGGCACCGATATGCTCGCCGGAGCACAGCTTGGGCAGATACTTCAACTTCTGCTCATGGGTGCCGTTCTTGTGAATCTGGTTAACGCACAGATTGGAGTGAGCACCATAGGACAAACCCACAGAGGCGGAGGCACGAGAGATCTCTTCCATGGCGACCACGTGCGCCAGGTATCCCATATTGGTGCCGCCGTACTCTTCTGCAACGGTCATGCCCAGCAGACCCATGTCACCGAACTTGCGCCACATGTCCATGGGGAACTCGTTACTGCGGTCGATCTCTTCCGCGCGCGGTGCCAGTTCGGCCTGAGCAAACTGGTATACGGCGTCGCGCAGCATGTCGATGTCGGTACCCAGGTCAAAGTTGAGGGTGGGGTAGCTGGTGTTCATCGCGGTTCTCTCCTAATAAAGAAGTTGGCCTGTAAATTCAGATAGTCTGAAAAGTGGCTCTTAAAGGGTTTCGTTAATCGGTGCTAGGTGTCTGTTCAGTCTTGGGGTTCGAGCTTGGCTTCGGCTTCGGGTGCCACCTCGCGCAGAGTCTCCAGGCAACGCCGCTCGCTCTCCTGCAAATCCACCATCATGACCTCCAGGTCGTGCATCTGTTGGGTGAGGTAGTCGCGGCGTTCGCGGATTTTGCGGATCAGCTTCAGGAGCTGTTCGGCATTGCTTTCGCCGGGACTGTACATCTCGATAATGTCCCGGCTTTCGTCCAGGGTCAGTCCCAGGCGTTTACCGCGAAGAATCAGCTTTAACTTAGTGCGGTCAGCGGGGGTGTAGATACGGGTCTGGCCGCGGCGTTCGGGCGAGATCATGCCCTTGTCTTCGTAAAAACGGATGGCCCGGGTGGTGACGTCAAATTCCCGCGCCAGATCGGAAATGCTGTAGGTCCTGGATTCAGCGGAGGCCTCGCCGGTGATGTCACTCATGTGCGGTCAGTCCTGTGGATGATCAGTCAACGGTTGTCAGATTAACCCAGGTTTACGTTAACGTAAAGGTAAACTTTGTTCTAAGTCAGCCGCTGGTTATTCCGATTGCGGATTTACGGCTTGCCGACACCGTGTCTGTCACATTTTTGCCACGGCACCATCACCCTTCTGTCACAGGATCGCAGTAATTTGGTCGCATTCAGCGTCTATCCGAATCGTCCACGTCAACGGTTGTATTCCCCCATGATCAATATCGAACAAAGCGTCTGTGACAAGTTTCCCGCATTTGAACAGCAACCGGAGATGATCAAGCGCTCCACATTTTCCTTCTTGCGAAAGCTCACACACGAGCAGGAGATCAACGCCTTTCTGGAAGAAAATCACGGGCTGGACCCGATCGCCTTTATCGAGAGCGTGTTCGACTATTTCAACTTCAGTTACACCGTGCCCAACCGCGATAAGGCCAATATTCCCGCCCAAGGGCGCGTCGTGATTATTGCCAACCATCCCATTGGCTCTCTGGATGGCCTTGCCATCCTGCGATTGGTCTGTGAGGTTCGCCCGGACGTGAAGATTCTGGCCAATGACATGCTGATGAATTTTGAGGCCTTGCACCCGTTGCTGATTCCACTGGACAACATGACCGGCAACAGTGCGCTCAAGAGCTTCCGAGCGGCTCTGGATGAACTGAATAATGACCACGCGGTGATCGTCTTCCCCGCCGGTGAAGTGTCCAGAGCCAGACCATCGGGAGTGCGCGACACCCGCTGGCGTCCCGGATTCCTGAAGTTGGCCCGTCGCAGCGGTGCTTCCATATTGCCGGTTCATATCGGAGCCAAGAATTCGCTACTGTTTTACAGCGCCTCCATGCTGTTCAAACCCCTGGGAACGGCCTTGTTAGCCAAGGAAATGTTCAACAAAAAATCGGCGACCATTCACTTTCGTGTGGGTGAACCTATTACCGCCGATGCCCTGACTAGCGATCAACTCAACGACAAAGCTCTGCTAAAGCGTCTCAAGAAGCATCTGTACAAGGTGGGGCGCAAGAAGAAACATGCTTTGTTTGTGACGGAGAAAACGATCGCCCATCCGGAGGATCGGACATTATTGCTGGAGGAAACCCGCCAAATGACCAGTCTTGGGGAAACTCGGGACGGCAACCGTATTCTGATGACCCGCTATTGCGACAGCCCGGTGATGATGCGCGAAATCGGTCGTCTGCGTGAATTGACCTTTCGCAAGGTGGGTGAAGGCACTGGCGGCAAGCGCGATCTGGACCAGTTTGACCGCAATTATCAACACCTTGTGCTCTGGGACAGGGAAGATATGGTGGTGGCAGGGGCTTACCGCATCGGAGACATGGCAAGGCTGCTTCGCGAAAATGGTGAAAAGGGGCTCTATACCCGCTCGCTGTTCGACTTTCAGCCAGGCTTTCACGCTTATCTAAAACAAGGGCTGGAGCTGGGGCGCAGCTTCGTCAATCCCGCCTACTGGGGTAAAAACAGCCTGGATTATCTGTGGCAGGGAATCGGCGCCTACGTTAATCATCACAGCGATATCCGCTACCTGGTGGGGCCAGTGACCATCAGCGCCCGCTTTTCGAAGACCTTGATTGACCACATGGTGTTTTACTATCAGCGTTACTATGCCTGCCCCAAGGCACTGGCCAGCGCCAGGCATCCGCATTTTATCGATCCGCCGCAACGCTGCGGCCTGGAGCAGGAGTATCGCGATCTTGACCGCGACGCCGGTTTTGCTCATCTGCAGGCGGTTTTTCGGGCGCAGGGCGAGAAGGTTCCTGTGCTCTTCAAGCAGTATGCAGCCCTGTTCGAGGAGGGTGGCTTTCAGTTGCTGGCGTTCAGTGTGGATCCGGACTTTGCCGATTGTATTGACGGCCTGTTCCTTGCTGATTTGTCAAAGCTCAAAGCCGCCAAGCGCAAGCGTTACCTGGGAGACTGATTCTTGCCAAAGGCCTAACTGGCGTCTCTGAGTTTACCCAGCTGCTCGGCCTGCTTGTGCAGCAGGTCCTGATAGCTGGGCTGCAATCCCTCAATCGCAAGCCACTCCTCCTCTTGAGGGTGCTCGTCCAGGTTCAGGCGCTGCAGCAGTGCATCTGCCGCGCAGTTCGAACGGTGTAGCCATAATTGTTCTGCGCGGCCCCGGGCCAGCAAGCGTTGGCAGTTATTGCGAAAACGGCTTTGTTCCAATCGTGCCTGTAGGGTTGAGTCGTTTTCGACCCGATAGACAGCACCGGCGTACTGCAGGCTGATGCCCGCCTCGCCCTTGCCTAACAGCGAGTAGAGCAGTTGGGCGGCGCAAATCGCGCGAAAACCGGTGCTGTCGAGATCATCGCCGTTGAATAGCAGGCGCAGGTAATAGCTGTCGGCATTCTCGATACGGCATTGGTACAGAGCATTAATGCCATCCAGGGTGCGTTCGAGTTCCCGATAGAGTTGTTGGCGCAGGGTGCTGCTGAGTTGCTGTTGCAGCTGCTCCACATTGAGGCATACGAGCTCCAGCGCAATATTGATAGAGCCGCTGTGGGTGGGTGGCCTGGCGGGCAGATTGGGGGGTGACTGCTCGCTCTCCTCCTCCTCATCCGCTGCAGGCGATAGAGTCGCTGGACCGGTCTCTGTATTTCGAAGATTCAGTAAACTCATTACCAGCAGTACCGCGGCCATGGCCACCAACCCCAGCAGCCAGGCATCGTCCTGTTGTTCCAGCAAGCGCTGGGTATCAACGGTTACGGTCACATAACCGGCCACGCTGTCGTGCAGCGTGATGGCCGCCGTATAGGAGCGAGTCTGGCGGTGCAGAAAATCGCCGGTATTCGGTGAGGCCCCGGCCTGCACCAGTAAGCGGTTTTCCACATCGTGAATGGTGGCATTGAGCACGTCGGGGTTATGAGCCACGTCGCTGACGGTCACCTGCAGGCTGACCAAATCATGATTGAGGGTGGCGTCAGTGGCCTGACCGGCAGCCATGCTCGCCAGAGCCTTGCCGTAGTGGTCTGTGCGCTGGTCCAGCAGTGAGCGGTTTTGGTTTCCGAATAAGGTGGCGCTGAGAAGCAGGATCCCCAGGGCGGTGGCGCTCATCATAAACAGGGGGCTTCGCAGCAGGGTTTGCACTGTTTTGGGCAGCATAGGGGTGCCGTTTATCTCTTCTTTTGACGGAGAGAGCCGCCGATGGGCAGAGAGATTATTTTAGTCTGGCGGCAGAGTAAAGTTATAATGCCGCCCCAATGCCATAACCCACCCAGCTGACAGCAGAGCCTCTCCGTGAAAGAAATCCTGTTAATCAATTTGTCCGGCGCCGATCGACCCGGGGTCACCTCGGCCATCACTGCCATTCTGACCCAGTATCATGCCAATGTCCTCGATATTGGCCAAGCGGTCATCCACGATAATCTGACTCTGGGACTGTTGGTGGAGATTCCCACCGAGTTTGAATCCTCACCGGTTCTCAAAGATGTGCTGTTCAAGGCCCATGAGCTGGATATGCAGGTCAAGTTCCAGCCCATCAGTGAGGACAGTTATCACCAGTGGGTCACACAGCAGGGTAAGGACCGCCACATTGTCACTCTGCTGGCCCGGCGCATTACCGCTGAGCAAATTGCCGAGGTGACGGCAATTGCCACCCGCCACGGGCTGAATATCGACAATATCAGCCGCCTCTCGGGGCGGGTGGAGCTGGACAGCCAGGATGATCGCACCAAGGCCTGCGTGGAATTCTCAGTGCGTGGCAGTTCGTCGGATCTGGCCGCACTGCGTTCAGACTTTATGGAGCTGTCGATGCGTCTGGATATCGATATCGCCTTCCAGGAAGATAACGTCTATCGCCGTAACCGCCGCCTGGTGTGCTTTGATATGGACTCCACCCTGATCGAGGCGGAGGTCATTGATGAGCTGGCCAAGGCGGCTGGTGTCGGTGACCAGGTAGCGGCGATTACCGAAGCAGCAATGGCAGGAGAGCTGGATTTCAAAGAGAGCTTTTCCCGCCGTATGGCCCTGTTGAAGGGGCTTGACGAGTCGGTATTGGCTGAGATCGCAGAGAATCTGCCCATTACCGAAGGGGCGGAGCACCTGATCAGCACGTTAAAGAAGCTCGGTTACAAGACCGCGATCTTGTCCGGGGGCTTTAACTATTTCGGGCGCTATCTGCAGCGGCGTCTCGGCATTGACTATGTCTACGCCAATGAGCTGGAGATTGAAGACGGTCAAGTGACCGGCAATGTCTCCGGTGTAGTGGTCGACGGGGCTCGCAAGGCTGAATTGTTACGGGAGCTGGCGGATCGAGAGAACTTGTCTCTGGAGCAGGTAATTGCGGTGGGGGATGGTGCCAATGATCTGCCCATGCTCAGCATTGCCGGCCTCGGTATTGCCTTTAGGGCCAAGCCCTTGGTTAAGGCCTCCGCCAAGCAGTCCATCTCCAATCTGGGGCTCGATGGCATTCTCTATTTGATTGGTTTCCGCGATAGAGACAGCCTCTAGAGGCTGTATTCTACCCCTCCATGGTGAAATCGTAGTCCATGGAGGCGGTAGGGGCCTGGAGATAGTGCCCCTGAATATAGTGCACGCCAGTCTGCCATAGCACAGACAGTACGCTGGCGTTTTCCACGAAGGGCACGATGGAAATCTTATTGGCTTCCAGCAGCTGCTTGATCAGATTGCTAAGGGTTTCGGGGCTCTCGTTGTTGTTCTGGATGTCCAACGTAAAAGAACCATGCACTTTAACGTAATCCGCCGGAGCGTGCTGCAGAGTGTTAAAGGGGTTTAGCGAGCAGCCAAAGTTACTGATGGAGGAGAAGCTGCGGATTTCCTTGAGAGACTCGAAAAAGCTCTTGGCAGAGGTCAAATGGTTGGTGACATCCACCTCGTCCACCTGGAAAACAATGGCGTCGGTGGGTAATTTGGCAGCCTTAAAGGCGACGCTGAGCCAGGGTACCAGGGTCTCATCGCAGAGGGACTGGCGACTCAGGTTGATAATTGCGCGCGTTTTATGGCCATTGCCACGGTGTTCCGCCAGCATCTTGATGGCTTCCAATACCACCCAGCGGTCTATCTTGGTGGTGGCACCGATCTGATTGGCCATATCCATAAATTCAGCCGGTGAGATCAGTTCATTCTCTTCGTCCTGCATCCGCAGGAGAATCTCATAGAGCTCGTCTTCGGCCCCGCGCAAGCTGATTATGGGCTGGAACAGCAGCTGGAAGCGGTTGTTGTCCAGTGCGTGCTGTAACAACCGATGCATTTCGCTTTCGTCAACGGCACCCTCTGGCAGCTCGGGTTCAAACAGTTGAACGCCACTGCCGGCCCCTTCGTTGTTTTCGCGATAAATCTCCACGGCTCGCAGAGCGTGGTCTATGGCGGTTTCTGTGTTACTGGAGGTCTCGTTGATCAGGGCAATACCGATGGTGACCGTCAGCTGTACGGTCTTGCCTTCGACATCAACAATGTGCTGCTCAAGGTCGCCAACCAGCTGTTGAGCCCGTTCCAGGCTATCGTCAGCACTCTGCTGGGGAGCCAATAGCATAAAGGCGTCATCGCCAAAACGGGCCAGGGTTTCGTGGGACTGGGTTCGCTGCTTAACAAAAGCCGCTACATCCCCAAGAACCACATCGGAGCCGGCGATGCCCATTTGCGGCTGAACATTCTCCGCGAAGTTGTCGATTTCAATATAAAGCAGGCAGCTGGTGGTTTCATTGTCGACCGCATTATTGGCCTCGATCTCCAGTTGTTCCACCAGATATTGCCGATTGTAGAGACCGGTGACCAGGTCCTGGTCCTTGATCTTCTGCAGTTCAGCCTGCAGTTCCTCGTTATCGGCCGACTGCGCCGGGATCAGGAACTGGACACAGGATTCTTCGTCGTATATCGCATTAGCTACATCGACGTTGAGTTTGCAGGGGGAACCGTCTTCACGCAAACCGTGGAAGCTGAGCTGGCAACTTTCCGCTTCATCGCCTTTGAGGGTGAAGTCCTTGAGAAACTGTTTGACCTCTTCCTGGCTGTTGTCGGCAATCATGTCGATAACCGGCATGCACTCGATATCGTCGCGTTCCGCATAACCGAATCGTTCGGCAAAGGACTGGTTGGCATAGAGGTACATACCATCCTGCACGTAGGCAATGGCGTCACGGGAGCTGTCGAGCAACTGCTGGTTGCGGCGCTCCACTTCTTTGAGGCGGCGGTCCGCCTGGCGTTTCTGGTGTCTCTGTTCGCGATTGTGTAATTCGCGCTGGATTACCAGTAACAGGTGTTGGTCCTGGTCCAGCTGGACGACATCGGTGGCGCCCATTTTCAGGCCCTCAACCACTTGCTGACGGTCTTCGTCTTCCGTAACCAGAATCAGGGGAACATCTTTATTGAGACGTTTGATCTGGCGCGCGGCGGTACCGGGTGGCGGTTCCGAACTGGCCATATCGGCAATCATGAGCTCCCAGGGTTGCTCCTGCAGCAGCTTGGTGAGCGCCTCTTCGCTTTCGACATGCTGGGCGCGGGTGGGGTGCCCGGCATTGTTGAGCATACTGATCAGGCGCTCGACCTCGGCGCGAGAGTCGTTGAGGATCAGGAGACGAATGGTTTCGTTAGCACTCATACCGCAATTGCTATTCCCTGTTTGCCCTGGTGTCGTTTATGGCCAGGAGATGTTCCGGTTCGATGCACAGGATACGCGAAAAATTAATTGCCACAACCACAAGCATAGGCTATTGGCACGGCCTGTGGCGTGCTTTTCTTCTACTGGTTACAGATTGCCCTACCACTGCGAGTCAAAACCCTGATCCGGTGATGGCTCATCACTCTCTGCGATACTCTGTGGCGACTCCAGGCGGCGGAAGCTGAACAGGCTCATGCATCCTGTGGCGTAGCGCAACTCAGTCAAAAACGCGTTGGAAACGGAACCATATTCGTTCAATTTGACCTTGTTGTTGGCCCGGAAGGGGTGTGCAGCCGTAACAATCCCTGCCAGCTGGTTAGCATCCGTACTGCTTGGGGGAATAAGCAACGCCCGCATGTAGACGTTGTCATTGCCCACCTTCTGCAGTTGCTTGGCCGCCACGGCTCTGGCCTGGGGAGCCAACACCTGTATCCCCAGCTGGGATGCCCCTTTGCTTTGCTTGAGCCAGCGGATGACGCCGATATTCCAATATCGGCGACCAGGCTCGCGAAGGCCGACCAGCTCTCCGGCCTTGGCTTGGGGCGGCACTTCATCGCGCCAGTCCAGGCAATAACCGCCGCTGCTGGCGTCAATAGTATGGACCGGGTAAATCGGCAGAGAAGCGTGTTGTTTGGTGGCGGGGGCTGGCACCCCTTCATAGTTGAGTTCCTTGCCGATACCCGCCTTGGTATTCATACCGGCATCGGTGGCTTCCGACCAGGGATCGTACTCGGAAGACAGTTGCATGCTTTCAAATTGGCTGCCGCTGCCTCTGCGCCCCCCCAATTTCAGAAACTCCTGAAACTCGACCTGCCCCGCCAAATGGTAATGAATGCTGGTCAGGCCCACAGCCACTTCCAGTTGTGCCTGAGCGGCGCGGCGAGGATGTTGACGCTGGTGCAGCTCACCCCAGGAGGTGGTGAGGTGGTTGATCAGGTGATCGGCGATAGCCAAGGGGATAGCGATGATCTGGCTTTGATCTCCGTGCTCCTGCTGCTTGTGAATGGATTCCAGCAGTGGCTGAACATCCATTTCACGCAGGTTTCTGTCGGGATCGGCAGTATTCTTGTAGATCGGTGCACTGGCGCTGTCCAAATCCACAACGAACAGATTGCGTTCGTTGCCATTCAAATCGGTGAAGTGCACCATCCGTGCCCAATCCTCCAGGGTGTCGTACAAAATGCCTACTTCATTCTGGCGCAATTGGTTGGGGCGGGAGCAGGCGAGCAGGAGAATTCTGAAATAGGCCTGTTCGATGGTACAGGCGCGATTGAGTTTCAACAGTGGATCGACGCACGATTTCTTCAACAATTGCAGGTGTTCAGCCAAGCCATAGAGGGCGTGGACTTCCTGCCACAGCTGATTCGATACCGGGGTATAGATCTGGGCGTTACGCAATAACTGCAATCCCATACCTGTAATAGCCCTGTGTATGGCGAGGCTCAATATCTCCAATTGATCCGCCTTGAATTTGCCATCGGTGTGCTGCTGTACCAATGTCTTTGCCACCAGACAGTAGCCATTGCTCATGTGCTTCTGCAGCGCTTGCGCAATCACCGCCGTCTTGCGCGCGGCCTGGGGCAATATCAGCGGTTTATTGAGGAAATTCTTGGCCAGCCCCTGAATGCATTGCTGTACATAGGGCCGCAGGTGCTCCAGCATCTGTAAGCGATTTGACGCGGAGGTGTCCAGACGCGAGATTTCAGGCAGCGCCTGGTAAAGAAGCACACTGGTGTGGCTGATCCGGGTGGCCGGCAGCTGATGCGCCCAATCCGCGACTTTGGCGGCGCGCGCACTGTCGCAAAAAGCGAGTTTGGCTTGGTCTTGTGGCGGTAAGCGCAACCGATTGACCAACGTCAGCAGCGCAGTATCCTGATTCATTGCAGTAATGTAGCTCTATCTTCCATGATCTCAAATATCGAGAACAGTAAAATTAATAGTAACTTTGTACACCTTCCGGGCGCCAGTGGCCAGATATCCTCCTCAATCATTGCGATTGTCGCAAGCAGGTTTGCTCTGATTCTAGGCGGATATTGGTGTCAGATGCTCCCTGGAATGTCGGTATTCCGACTATTACAGGATAAAGGGTATTACAGGATCAAGGTTTTTGCCGCAGCTCCAGGCTCTTCTCTGGCCAGTTTGGGGACTAAGAACCCGGGCAATCGAGTCTGTAGGGTTTGGTAAAGCGCTCTTGCATCGGTGTCATCTACGGCGAAGTGAGCAGCACCCTGAACCCGGTCCAGCAGGTGCAGATAGTAGGGTTGAACGCCACAGTCAAACAGCCGTTCACTGAGTCTTGCCAGTGTTTCAGCGCAATCGTTGACGCCTTTGAGGAGAACCGACTGATTGAGGACCCAAACGCCGGCGTCTCTGAGGCGTTCAATGGTCTGGCGCAGCTGCTCATCGATTTCGTTGGGATGGTTGATGTGCAGGACCATCACCGAGGGCAAAGCGGTGAGCCAGTTCAGGCTGTCGTCAGTTATTCGCTGTGGAATCACCACCGGCAGGCGGGAATGCACCCGCAACCGTTTGATGTGGGGGATATTGGTCAGTTCATTGACCAATTCGGCCAGCTGGCGGTCTCCACAC
Organism: Pseudomaricurvus alkylphenolicus; assembly: GCF_011683955.1. Taxonomy (GTDB): domain Bacteria; phylum Pseudomonadota; class Gammaproteobacteria; order Pseudomonadales; family Cellvibrionaceae; genus Pseudomaricurvus; species Pseudomaricurvus alkylphenolicus. The sequence continues at coordinate 293,570 of NZ_JAAQPI010000002.1, read as the reverse complement.
ATCAGAGGGTCTCCGCCGCTGAAAATCACTTCGCGGATACTCTTGTCCCTGCGAATGGTATCCAGCACCGTTTGCCATTGGTGTCTGCCGGGGTTGTTGTCTGCGTAGGGGAAATGGCGACGGAAACAATAGCGGCAGTTAACGGCGCAGCTCGGGGCGATAACCAATAGCACCCGGCCATGGTACTTATGGATCAGACCGCTTTGGGGATTACTGTCTTGTTCCGCCAGGGGGTCAGCGCTATAGCCCGGGGTGAGCACATGTTCTTCGGTAACCGGCAGGACCTGCTTTAGCAACGGATCATTGATATTGCCCTTTTCCATCCGTGCCGCGAATGGTCGGGGCACCCGCAGGTCAAACAATTCCGCGGCCGCCTGTGCCCCAGGCAGCCAGCGCTTGGGTAACTCCAGCAGGTGAAGCAATTCGGCAGGGTCGCGAATCATATCGGCAAGCTCTTGTTGCCAGCTGGCGGGCGTATGCACAGCGATGGGTTGCAGGTTCGCGGTCATAGGGGTGGGCTATCCAAAGCGGGGTAAAAAGAGTTTATTGTATCAGTCTCCACAGGCATGGAGTTATCTTCGTGCAATGGCTGCTGTATAATGCCGCGCTTTACGATTACGGTTAAACAAGCGAGAGATACAATGGGTAGCTACTCCACCAATGAATTTCGCAGCGGCATGAAGGTCATGCTCGACGGCGAACCCTGTGCCATTCTGGACAACGAATTTGTAAAGCCAGGCAAGGGCCAGGCCTTCAACCGCGTCAAGCTGCGCAACCTCACCACGGGTCGTGTGTGGGAGCGCACCTTCAAGTCCGGTGAGTCTCTGGAGGCAGCGGATGTCATGGATCATGACATGGAGTACCTCTACACCGACGGTGAATTCTGGCACTTTATGGAGCCCAACACTTTTGAGCAGCACCAGGCAGACGCCAAAGCGGTAGGAGATTCTGCCAAGTGGCTGAAGGAACAGGACACCGTTGTTGTGACTTTGTATAACGGTTCTCCACTGGCGGTGACCCCTCCCAACCACGTGGAGCTGGAGATCGTTCAGACCGATCCGGGTCTCAAAGGTGATACCGCCCAGGGCGGTACCAAGCCGGCGACTCTCTCTACCGGCGCCGTGGTCAAGGTTCCCCTGTTTCTGTCCGAGGGTGAAGTGGTTCGTGTGGACACTCGTACTGGCGAATACCTCGGTCGCGCCAAAGACTGAATTCTGTCGGGGCTGAGCGGCATCCGACCGCCTCGGCCCTGCGGCCACGGCACACAATCGCCACGGCAGTCATTCAAAGTCCTTATCAATACCCCTTTTTACAAAGCTCTCTACCATGATGACTACGCCTGACTGGCAGCCGTCCGCGGATATGCCTCTACTGCGCGCACGTGCGCAGCTATATGCCCAGCTACGCACTTTTTTTGCCGAGCGACGGGTTCTGGAAGTTGAAGTGCCCCTGTTGGCGCGGGCTGCCGCCACCGATCCACATATTGACAGTATCTCTGCCAGTGTTTGCGGTGAGTTGTTGTACCTGCAATCTTCGCCGGAATTTTTCCTCAAGCGGCTACTTGCTGCCGGTAGTGGCGATATATACAGTCTCGGCAAAGCCTTTCGTAATGGGGAGGCGGGGCGACGTCACAACCCCGAATTCACGATGCTGGAGTGGTATCGGCTTGGGTGGGACGATCAACAGCTGATGGATGAGGTGGAAGCGCTTATCGTGCGGTTTTGTGCGCCCTCCGGTATCAGCCGCTGCAGCTATCGGGATCTGTTCGAACGACACCTGGGCATCGATCCTCATAAAGCTGACGCTGAGCAGCTGAGTATGTTAGCCAGGCAACACATCGATGCAGATTGGCAAGATAATGACCGGGATGTATGGCTTGATCTTCTTATGACCCACGTCATCGAACCGGCCATGGGCGAGGGATTGGTTTTCGTCTATGACTTTCCGGAAACCCAGGCCGCTCTGGCTCGGGTGCAGCCCGACGAGCAGGGACAGTCTGTGGCAAAACGGTTTGAGGCCTATGTTCGAGGTGTGGAGTTGGCCAATGGCTACTTTGAGCTCACAGACGCAGAGGAACAGGCGAGCCGCTTCTGCCGCGACATCGAGCAGCGCAAGCGTCTGGGGTTACCGCTTTATCGCAGCGATGAAAAACTGGTGCAGGCCCTCAATTCCGGCCTGCCAGACTGCGCCGGGGTTGCGTTGGGCGTGGATCGATTGCTAATGCTCAGCAGCGACTGCGACGATATTCGTCGCTCGCTGGCGTTTGCTTTCGAGCGGATTTAAGCTCGCTCGGAGAGCTCCGATCAACTGAGCCCCTGATCCATTTCCAGCGCCGGCTGGCCACTGCTGGTATGTCCCAACACCTTGGCCGGAACTCCAGCCACCACGGCATGGGCTGAAACGGGCTTCAGGACCACGCTGCCCGCGCACACCTTGGCCCCCTCGCCGACTTCGATATTGCCGAGGATCTTGGAGCCGGGGCCGATCATAACTCCGGCCCGAATCTTGGGGTGGCGGTCTCCGGATTCCTTGCCCGTGCCGCCCAGTGTAATCGATTGCATCAGAGAAACATTGTCTTCGACCACGGCGGTCTCACCAATCACAATGCCGGTGGCATGGTCAAACATAATCCCCTGACCAATTCGCGCGGCCGGGTGAATATCCACCCCGAATTCCACCGAGATACGATTTTGCAGAAACAGCGCCAGTTCCCGGCGCTGGTGATTCCATAGCCAGTGGGCGACGCGATAGGCCTGCAAGGCGTGAAAGCCCTTGAAGAACAGCAACGGTGTAGAGAGGTTGTCACAGGCAGAATCCCGATCCTTGATGGCCAGCAGGTCCGCGCGCATAGCCGCACCAAGGTCGCAGTCACTGTCGAAGGCCTGCTGTACCACTTCACGGATCTGCATGGCCGAGGCCGCAGGGCTGTCGAGTTTATTGGCCAGATGGAAGCTGAGCGCATCCTCCAGGCGGCTGTGATTCAGCACGGTGGCATGAAAAAAACTGGCCAGAATCGGTTCTTCCGCTGCCTGCTGCCGGGATTCCTCGCGAATGGTCTGCCAGATGGTATCGCTGTCTGGTGCGTAGGACATGAGGCTTTGGCTCCTATCTACATAAACGGCATTTGTAAGGGGGGTTCCTGCAGCGCAGCCAGCTGTTCCCGCAGTGTCAAAATATGATCTGACCAATAGCGCTGGGTATTAAACCACGGGAAATTGTGAGGAAACGCAGGATCCTCCCAGCGCCTGGCCAGCCAGGCGCTGTAGTTCATTATGCGCAGTGTGCGCAAACTTTCCACCAGATTCAGCTCTGCGCCGTTGAAGGGGCAAAACTGACGGTAACCCTTCAGGATCTTGTCCAGCTGCCCCTGTTGCTGATCTCTTTCGCCAGACAACAGCATCCACAGATCCTGTACCGCCGGTCCAGTACGGGTATCGTCAAAGTCTACAAAATTGGGGGCATCATTCCGCCACAGGATATTGCCCGGGTGACAATCGCCGTGCAGACGCAGGCCCTCATACCGCGTTTCGGCGAAACGCTGCTGCAGAATTGCGATTAAATCATCACACAGAGTCCGATAAGGGGTCTCCAGCTCTACAGGAATGAAGTGCTCATCCAGCAGGAAGCGCATACTATCGATGCCATAGCTTTGCACATCAATGGCAGGTCGATGCGTAAACGGGCGTTCGTAGCCCATGTTATGCATACGCCCCAGGAAACGTCCCATTACTTCCAGATTGTGGAGGTTGTCCAGCTCTGGCGCGTGCCCGCCACGCCGCTCAAACAGCGCAAACATAAAGTCCTTGTGGAAACGGATGGTGTTGCCGTCGCTGTCTTCCATCGGCGGAACCACTGGCAGGTCGGCTTCAACCAGTTCCCGGCAAAAGTCGTGCTCCTCCTGGATTTGTTCAAGGCTCCAGCGCTTGGGACGGTAAAATTTGACGATCAGGGGTTGGGCATCCTCTATGCCCACTTGATAGACACGGTTCTCATAGCTGTTCAGGGCCAGAGTACGTCCATCACAGAAGTAGCCTTCGGCCTCGACCGCATCGAGGATGCAGTCGGGGGTTAAATCATCGTAAGGGTGAGTCTCATGCATCAGCGTTTACGTACCACCAGACTGCCGATGGAGTAACCGGCACCAAAGGAACAGATGACGCCCAGATCGCCGCTCACCAAGTCCTCGTGATGGAGGTTGAAGGCAATCAGTGAACCTGCTGATGCGGTATTGGCATAGCGGTCGAGCACAATCGGCGCTTCTTCCGCGGTGGCTTCGCGGCCCAGCAGGCGTTTGCCGATCAACACATTCATGTTGATATTAGCCTGGTGTAACCACCAGCGACGTACATCCGTAACGGCAATACCCAGGGCATCCAGCTGGCTGGAAATATGTTCCGCCGCCATGGGGCACACCTCTTTAAACACCTTGCGTCCATTCTGGATAAAGAACTTATCGAGTCCGTAGGGCTCGCTGTCATCGGCGTAAGAAGAGTAACCATAGTTGGAGCGAATGTTATTGGAAAAGGATGTCACCGCCTTGGTGCTGAGGACATCGTAACAGTGCTCAGAGTTTGCCGTCGCCTCCGTTTCCACGACTGTGGCGGTGGCAACATCGCCAAAAATAAAGTGGCTGTCCCGGTCGCGCCAATTGTTCTGTGGCGAGGTCAACTCGGGGTTGATGGCCAATACGCAGCGTGCGGTGCCTGCCTTGACCATCTCATAGGCCCTCTGCAGGGCAAAAGTTGCCGCTGAACAGGCCACCAGCATATCAAAGCCAAATCCCTGGATTCCCAGTTGGTTCTGCACCTCAATGGCGATGGCCGGGTAGGAGCGCTGGGTATAGGCGCAGGAAACGATAACCGCATCAATATCTTCCGGTTTCTTGTTGGCGGCAGCCAGGGCCTTGCGCGCCGCCAGCAGGGCTACCTCAGCTTGATGTGACAACTCTTCATTGCCCCGCTCTTCCCACTTGGGGCGCATGCGGTCTATATCCAGAATACCGTCTTTCCGATAGACAAATCGGCTGTTGATGCCAGAGGCTTTGTTGATAAATTCGACACTTGATAAGGGCTTGGCGCTGAGATCACCAGCCTCAATAGCGCTGGCATTGTCGGCATTATACTTCTCGGCGTAGCCGTTATAGGCCGTTACCAGTTCTTCGTTGCTGATACTGTGCTCGGGAGTCCACAGACCAACACCACTGATTACTACATTTGTTTCTGTCATGTTCCATCCAGACTGTCGGGCAGGCCTCGACGTCGCTTGAATAATTGCATCAGAGTCGCTTTTTCGGGAAATATCACCTTGAAGGAGTAGTTGAACGTCGCCGAAAGAGGGTGATTTCGTGCACGATTGTGCCGCAAATACGGCGATAGGTCTAATGGCAAACTCCTCCCGGCCGTGACCGGTCAGCCACTTTTCTCTGTGCGCGCTAGGCACCATATCTGGACGGAACGGCAGCCGCCTGACAGCAGCACACTGGAGGCGCTGCGTGCGGTCGCGGTGGTGGTGACGACGTCGTCGATAAGGGCGACATCTGCCCCTGCCAGCAGTGCCACCTTGCCCTGTCTGAGCCGAAATGCAGAGCGCAAAGCAACGAGCCTTTGCTCTCGGTTGAGCTCCTTCTGGCTGTATCTGCCATGACTGCGTCGAAGGCAATCCAGGACCGGTATCTGCAGGCGCTGATGCAGGTGACGGCTGATCCATTGTGATTGATTGAAGCCCCGCTGCAGTAGCTTGCGCCAGTGCAAGGGGACGGGAATCAACCACTGGGGTAGTGTCTCAGCGGTTTGCTCAATGCGGTGCGCCAATTGTTCGCCCAGCAGTTGCCCGTCCCGCAGGTCTCCCCGATATTTGAATTGCCGGAGCCATTGACTAATGGGGGCATGGTAGTGGTGGGCACAAATACAGCGCTTAAAGGGAGGTGGGGCGGCCAGACATTCTGCGCACAAAGGTTGCGCCGACTCGGATTCGGTGCCGGGCAATGGCAAGGCACAGCGATAACAGCGCCGAAGCCGTTGCTCAGACGCCTCCAGCTCTTGGCGGCAGCTTGAACACAGGCAGTGATCTTCAGCGGGGCCGAGGCAATTTCGGCAGTTCTGCGCGGGCAACAAGCCCTTAAAAAGACGGTTTGCTTTCAGTGGCAAATCCATTGCCTTTAATATCCTTGATTGAGTCCTACCTGTTAACCTTGGGGTGGCGCGCAGGTTGACAAGTCGGCGGAAGCGGTTATTATTTGATCTTTCGATTCACAATTCCGCTGGCATTGTTTGAGATCTACATTGCTTGAGATCTAAAAAGACCAAAGTCAGCGGGGGATTGGCCTCACCAGTGGGGCAGACCAAACATTAACAGGGTATTAAAGATTATGGGCGCCACTACAGACACCATCCGCCACGACTGGACCCGCGCAGAAATCGCGGCGTTGTTTGACCTGCCTTTCAACGATCTGATGTTTCAGGCTCAAGTGGTGCATCGCCAGTACTTCAATCCCAATGAAGTCCAGATCAGCACCCTATGTTCCATCAAGACCGGTGCCTGCCCCGAAGACTGCAAATACTGCCCCCAGAGCGCCCGCTACGATACCGGTCTGGAAAAAGAGAAATTGATGAAGGTGGAAAAGGTACTGGAAGAAGCCCGTGCCGCCAAAGCCAGTGGTGCCACCCGCTTTTGCATGGGCGCAGCCTGGCGTTCACCCAAGAAGAAAGACATGCCCTATGTGACCAAAATGGTACAGCAGGTCAAAGCGCTGGGCATGGAAACCTGCATGACCCTGGGTATGGTAAGCGAAGACCAGGCACAGGAACTGGCCGATGCCGGTCTGGATTATTACAACCACAACCTTGACACCTCCCCTGAATTCTACGGTGACATCATTACCACCCGCACTTACCAGGATCGTCTCAATACCCTCGGCAATGTCCGTGCGGCGGGCATGAAAGTGTGTAGCGGTGGCATTGTGGGCATGGGTGAAGGGCAGGAAGATCGCGTAGGCCTGTTACATCAGCTGGCGACCATGCCCCAGCACCCGGAATCCGTACCGGTCAATATGCTGGTGCGGGTTGAAGGTACCCCACTGGCCGATCAGGCTGATCTGGATCCGTTCGACTTTATCCGCACCATTGCGGTGGCCCGTATTGTGATGCCGAAATCTCACGTGCGCTTGTCTGCCGGCCGTGAAGAGATGAATGAGCAAATGCAGTCCATGGCCTTTATGGCCGGCGCCAATTCGATTTTCTACGGCGAAAAACTGTTGACCACGCCGAACCCCGAAGCCAACAAAGACATGCAGCTGCTCAAGCGGCTGGGCATTAACACCGAAAAGTACGAGGTCACTGAGGACGAGTCTGAACAGGAAGCTGCGGTACGTGACTCTCTGCAGGCGGCGCAGAACGACAAATTCTTCTACGACGCAGCGACCAAGTAAGTCCGCTTGATTCGCCATGCCGGATTCTCTCTTAGACAAGGCGTTGGCTCCTGGCCTGCAGGCTCGCCAGCAGCAGCACCTGTACCGACGCCGCCGTACTCTGGCGTCCGCCCAGGGCAGTCAGGTACAGGTCGATGGCCGACAACTGACAGGCTTTTGCAGCAACGACTACCTGGGTCTGGCCAATCACCCTCGCATAGTGGAGGCCATGCGATCGGCTGCCGAACACTACGGTGTCGGCAGCGGAGCCTCTCATCTGGTTTGCGGCCACACTAGCGAACACCACGCTCTGGAAGAAGAACTGGCTGAATTTACCGGTCGCGACAGAGCACTGCTGTTTTCCACCGGTTATATGGCCAATGTTGGCACCATCAACGCTTTGGTGGGAAAAGGTGACGCGGTTTTTGAGGACAAGCTGAACCACGCCTCATTGCTCGACGGAGGCCTGCTATCCGGTGCGCGTTTTCAGCGCTTCCTGCACAACCGGGTCGCGGATCTGGAAAAAAAGCTGCAGCGCAGTGAAGCCGAGCGCAAGCTGATAGTGGTAGATGGCGTGTTCAGCATGGATGGGGATTTGGCACCTATGCCGGAACTGGCCGAGCTGGCCGAGCGACACGGCGCCTGGCTGATGATGGACGATGCTCATGGCTTTGGTTGTCTGGGTGACACCGGTGCGGGCACGGCAGAGCATTTTGGCCTGGACCAAAACAAGCTGCCTGTCTTGATGGGGACGCTGGGCAAAGGCGCGGGCACATACGGCGCTTTTGTAGCCGGCAGCGAAGTTTTGATCGAAACCCTGATTCAACAGGCTCGTCCCTATATCTACACCACTGCCATGCCGGCCGCTGTAGCGGCAGCAACCCGAGCCAGTCTCAAAGTCATTCAGGAAGAAGGCTGGCGACGACAACAACTCAAGGGATTAATCAGACACTTTCGTCAGGGAGCCGGCGAGCTTGGGCTGACACTGATGGACTCCGATACAGCCATTCAGCCCATCGTATTTGGCGACGCTCGAACCACCCTGGAAGTGGCCGAGGGCCTGGAACAAAAAGGCTACTGGGTGGGAGCCATTCGCCCGCCTACGGTTCCGCAGGGCAGTGCCCGGCTTCGCGTGACCTTGTCGGCCGCCCATACGCAAGAGCAGGTCGATGGTTTGTTGCAGGCGCTGGACGACGTTGTCACCGCCCTGCCAAAAACACCGCTGTGAACGAGCAAAACGAGAGAGGTAATCTCATGAGCGCATTGCCCCTGATATCGACGCCCCCGGTTGAGCCTATTGCTGTGCGACACCTGCCCGCACGCCAAGCCTGTCGTTACCCCGAGCCTCTCGTACTGCTACACGGTTGGGGCAGTGACAGCCGCAGTTGGGAAGCACTGCTGCCCCGGTTGCATGAAAACTGCGATTTGCTCTTGGTGGATCTTCCCGGCTTTGGGGATTCGAGTGTATTCGAATCTGTCGACGCCTTTATCGAACAATTGCTGGTGCAACTGCCGCAGCGTTTTATGTTGCTTGGCTGGTCGTTGGGAGGAATGCTTGCCACGCGCCTGGCTGCCTTACAGCCACAGAGGGTCAGTGCGCTGATAACCCTGGCCGCCAACTTGAGTTTTGTGCAGCGGGACAATTGGACGGCTGCCATGGCTGCCGATACCTTCTCTGAGTTCTGTGGCAGTTTTTCTTCCGCACCGGAAATGACGCTCAAGCGCTTTTCCGGTCTGATGAGCCAAGGCGACAAAAATGCGCGGCCACTGCTCAAGTCGCTGCGAGAGGCAACACAAAGCTCCTGGCAACACAGCTCTAACCAGTGGCAACTTCCTCTGCAGTGGTTAGGAGAACTGGATAACATTAAGAGTTTCTCTACCTTGGCAATGGCCGGCCTGCACTTATTGGGACGTGAAGATGCTCTGGTTCCCTGCGGCGCAGCTGAGGGCATGCAATCTCTTAACCTGCGTCAACAGGTGTCGGTGCTTGCTGGGTCAGGGCACGCACCACACTGTTCTGATGCCGAACAAGTTTGGCAGCGCATCGAAGACTTTTTGCAATCCGTTCATTACGCCGTCGATAAACAAAAAGTCGCGGACTCGTTTGGCAAGGCCGCACACAACTACGACAGTGTCGCCGCCGTTCAGCGCCAAATCGGCCATCGTATGATGGAGCAGGTTCAGAGTTGCGATGGTCTGGCCCTGGATCTCGGTTGTGGCACTGGCTATTTCACTCCTCTGTTGGGTGAAAAGTTTTCGTGTGTGGCGGGATTGGATCTTGCGCAGGGCATGTTGTCTTACGCGAGGGAGACGCGCTCCGGAGACTACTTGTGGCTGTGCGGTGATGCGGAAAATCTTCCCCTGGCCGATCATTCGGTATCCGCCGTTTTTTCGTCGCTGGCGATTCAGTGGTGCGCTGATCTGCCCGCCTTGTTCAGCGAACTCAAACGCGTGATCAGACCGGGCGGAAAGCTCTATCTGGCGACTTTGGGTCCCGATACGCTAAAAGAGTTACGTCAGGCATGGAGCAATGTGGACAACTATACCCACGTCAATACTTTTGCCAGTAAAGAGAAGTTGCGTGAGGCGATATCGGCCAGCGGACTCACTTTGGATCGTTTTCATGGCGAAGATATCGTGCTGCAATACGATGAGGTTCGACAGCTCACTTATGAGCTCAAAACTCTCGGCGCTCACAATATGAACCATGGGCAAAGCGCCGGTCTGACCGGTCGCCAGCGTGTGATCAAATTCAAGCAGGCCTATGAACAGTTTCGCAACGAGCGACAAAAACTGCCGGCCACTTACCAGGCTTATTACCTCGAACTCAGCTGTTGATAAATCCTACTATGGCCAAGAAAAAATTTTTTATCGCTGGCACCGACACCGATGCCGGAAAAACCCGGGTCGCCTGTGGCCTTTTGGAAAAAGCACGTCAGTCCGGATTACAGACCGCAGCCATCAAACCTGTAGCGGCTGGCTGTGAAAAAACGGATGCCGGGCTTCGCAACGACGATGCTCTGGCGCTGCAGGATGCTATGACACTTCAGCTTCCCTACGCCCAGGTCAATCCAGTGGCATTGGAAGAAGCCATAGCGCCGCATATTGCCGCCATGCATGAAAACAAATCGCTGTCGGTCAATCGTCTTGCAGGATTCTGCAACGGTATACTGATGCAGTCTTGCGATTGGGTGGTCATCGAGGGCGCTGGTGGCTGGCGAGTGCCGCTAAACCCCCGCGAGACCCTGGCCAACCTCGCCGTGGAACTCAATCTGCCGGTAATTCTGGTGGTGGGTATGAAACTCGGTTGTATTAATCATGCCCTGTTAAGCGTTGAGGCCATCGAGCGTGATGGACTTAAAGTCGCTGGTTGGGTGGCGAATCGGATCGACCCGGCCATGAGTTGTTACGAAGAAAACATCATGACCCTGCGGACACTGATTGGTGCTCCTTGCCTGGGGGAAGTTCCATTTCTTGAAGTGCCCTCCAAGGAAAATATTGCAAAGTATCTCGATCTGGAAAGTCTTTAATCCTCTTTGGTTTGTTCCAGCTGCAGCTGACGCCAATGTAATGGAGCCATGCCCTCGCAACGGCTGAAGAATCGACTGAAAGAACTCTGGTCGTTATAACTGAGTAACTCGGCTATTTCGATCAGGGAGAGGCTGGAGTGCTGCAGGTAATGTTTGGCACGATGCAGACGTACCTGATCCAGCAGTTGCTTAAAATTGAGATCCCACTTTTCCAGTCGTCGTTGCAGCGTGCGTTTATTGCACGCAAGATACGTTGAAACCCGATCGATGGAGGGATCACCAATATCCAATGTACGTCCAATCAGGGTTCTCAAGCGCTGTGCGAAGTCATGTCGTGATTCCGTCAGGCTATCGCTGATTTCCTGTTCGAGCCGTTGGTGCAGTTGCGTATTTGCGCGCGGCAGCGGGCGCGTCAAGTCGGCTGTATTAAACTCCAGACCGTTCCAGCTGGAGTTAAAGAATATGGGTAAACGTATCGCTTTACGCAGCCTGCTGCTGTGTGCGGGCTCTTTGAACATCAGGTGTATGGCAACAGGCTTGATACTGTCTTCACTCAGTACCCGAAGGATATTAATACCCAATCCAATGGCGTGAAGATACACCTGGTAAACCGATTCTTTTCCCGGATACAGAATCGCATTCTGCAAACAGGACTTTCCGGCATCATGCCTTAACTCCACCACCCCGGTCTTGGTATGAATCTTCAGGTAGCGTGCGAAACTGCTGATCGCCTCCGCGCCGGTGGCGGATGTGGCGGTGATCATACTGAGGATACCGTATTGATGGCGTGGGTCTTTTTTCAACGCGACCAAATAGCCGAACTGCGGACAGTCTAAAGTGGCCGCTGCGGCATTCCACAACCGGATCACTATTTCATAGTCGATAAATTCCTTTCGTTGCAATTCAGCAGCGCAGGGTAATTCAAGCTGGTCGTACAAAACACGGGGGTCGCCGCCCAGTTCGACAACTGTTTCCTCAAAGCCATTCAATGCCTGGCTGCGAATCACGAAATCACTCACCGCGCCACCCTTCCCTCTAAACCGGTCTATGGATGATATGTCGTCAAATGCTAAGAAGCAAAGGAGTCAGGAGGTTAATTTGTAATCAACTCAATCACGCAGCTAGGAGGAGAGAATATGTTGAAGTTCAAACGCTGGTCACGGCATCTGTTGGTGATTGCGGTCGGCGCGGCCGTACATACCGGGGTTCACGCAGAACGCAATTCACTGCAGCGCTACACCTCAGAAAACGAAGTGGTAGACCTGAGTCCGGACAAATCCCTGCGTGCCAGTACCGACCCACGGCGCGATGAGCGGGCCAAAGAAGAACTGGGCTACAGCCTGGGTATGCAAGCCTATACCTACGGATTGCCCTCTCTGCGCTTTGAGGAGTTTCGCTATGGTCTCAATCGCATGGCCGATGCCTACGCCAAACGTGGCATGAATTCCTTTAGCGAGTCTTCCCTGGATGGCGCCCAGTTTAATGAAATTGTGCATGTCCGCATGTTGTCCACCCCGAGTCTGAAGCTGGGCATTACGCCCAACAACGACACCATGTACAGCTCCTGCTTTTATCAGCTGAAAGACGAGCCTCTGGTGCTGACGGTACCGGACATCCAGGACCGCTATTATTCCGTGCAGGTGGTGGACGGAAACCTCAGCAACGCCGCCTATATCGGTACTCGCGCCACCCACGCCCGCCCGGGTAAGTACGCCCTGGTAGGACCCGATTGGCAGGGAGAATTGCCGAAGGGCATGACCCGTATTGATGTGCCCACCAATGAAGGTTTTTTTGCGCTGCGTATTTTGGTCGATGGCGCTGAAGATACCGGGACGGTGATGGCCCTTCAGGACCAATTCTACGTCAAACCCCTGTCTGCCGAAGAGGGGCAGAAGGTGGTAACCACCAGAGAGGAGTTTCCCCAACCTGTGACCAGCGGCGAATTGCCAGACTTTGCTCGCATCGTCGACTTCGCCCACAGAAATCCACCCCAGGATGCAGCCGGCAAAGCCATTTGGGACAGTTTCAAGCACATTGGATTGTCACTTGAACAGGAATTTGACCCGGCCAGTCTGGATCCTGCCATCAAACGTGGCATGAAGCGTGCCATCGCGGCCACCAAGGACCTGATTGCCTGGAAGGTCAAATACCGTGGCCACAAATCACAGTCGATGTGGAATGTGGACCTGGTGGGCGGACGCTATGGGCAGGATTATCTGGCCCGGGCAGAAGGTGCTATTCAGGGGCTGGTGGTACACAGCGCCGCTGAAGGCATGTATTTTCACACTTATCATGACGGCGCCGGCGAAACCCTTAACGGAAGCAACAATTACACCTTGACGTTTAGTGCCGATCATCTGCCCCCCGTTAATGCATTTTGGTCACTGACGGGCTATACCGATGACTATAATCTGGTGGAGAACGATTTTCGCCGTTATAGCATTGGCGACCGCACGCAAGGTTTGACTTACAACGCCGACGGTTCACTGACGCTCTATATCCAATCTGCCGAACCGAAACAGGGAACCAGCAATTGGCTGCCGATACCTGAGGGTGAAATGTTCCGCCTCAATTTGCGGATGTATATGCCTAAACCGGGTGTGCTGGATGAAGCATCCATTGAGCATTATGTGCCTCCAGTGATCAGAACCGAAGGTGCGCTGGCCTCAACCCCTTAGTGAATTGACAACCATTAATCAGTGTTCAGACAAGTGTCGTTTAAAGCTAAGTATCCAGGGATGGATTTGAATAAGCTGATCATTCACAAACGATAAAAACACTACGGGTGTTTGAAGTACTGGCAAGCATCCGGAAAATCCGAGAGGAAGAGTTATGATTTTTCATACAAAAAAAGCACCTATTGCAGCCGCAGTTGCATTGACCACCGGTATCTTCGCGACACCGACGCTGGCTCAGGAATATGCACTGGAAGAAATAGTTATTACTGCACAAAAGCGCGTGGAAAGTTTACAGGACGTTCCGATTTCGGTGAGTGCGGTTGGTGGCGAAAAACTGGCGGAAGCGGGTATTGAAAATCTGCAGGATTTATCCGCCTATGTGCCCAATTTGAAGATTGTTGAAGGCGGGCTGGTGCCACAAATGTTTATCCGGGGCATCGGCTCCAGCGCCAACCAGGGATTCGAGCAATCCGTAGGTACCTATTCCGATGGTGTTTATATGGGGCGCAGTCTACAGTCGCGTTCCTCATTTATGGACCTTGAACGGGTCGAAGTGCTGCGTGGTCCGCAGAGTATTCTGTTTGGGCAAAGTTCCATTGCCGGTGCGATCAGCCTTGTCAGCGCAAAGCCGACGCACGAGTTTGAGGCGCTGTTGAGCGCAAGTTATGCGCCGGAACATAATGAACATGAAATCAATGGCGTCATCTCCGGACCGCTGACGGACACCCTTTCCGCTCGACTCGCTCTGCGTAACCGACAGGAAGACGGCTACGTGGAAAACAAATTGCTCGACGAAGATATGCCCGCAGTTGAAGAGCAGGCCGCCAGGGTGACATTGGCATGGGAACCGACAGACAATCTATCCGCTACGCTCAAGCTGGAAGCGTCAGAAATCGATCGACGTGGTCGCCAAACGCAGACCATTGACCTTGGAATCTATCCACTGATTGTCCCCGGACTGCAGGATGATGCTGAACTCGATTACGACACCTACCTTAACGAAGATATCCGCATGTCCTTCGAAAGCGACAACCTGGTGTTAAAGCTGGACTACGCTTTGGGCGAACACACTTTGACATCTGTCACCGGCTATTCGCAATTCGACTATCGCGAAGATAACTACGATGGCGATAATTCGGAAGTGCCGTTGATTTCGATGGATCTGTCAGAGGAGTTTGAACAGTTTAGCCAGGAAATTCGATTAACCTCACCCGGTGGTGAAACGGTTGACTATATCCTGGGGGCATTCTTTCAGTCTTCGGAGCAGCGTTACAACGAAGATGCCAGTCTGCAGGTATCCAGCCTGGGTATGCAACCGGCGCCGGGTTTTCCTGCATTCGATTCGCTGGTGAAGCGACCCTTTTCACAGGACTCTGACACGCTGGCATTATTTGGGCAATTCACCTGGAACATGACGGAGGCATTGCGCCTGACGTTGGGATTACGTTACACAAAGGATGAAAAAGATGGCCTGCGTCAACAGCAAACCTACTCCCTGAACGTAGCACCTGGCGTTCTTCAGAGTGACATTATGGTTCCGGGAACGTCATTTACTGTCGCCGATTTACTGGCCCTGAATAACGATGGCAATGCCACGCCACTACCCGATGGTTTTCAGCTGGTCGATCACGAGTTGAAAGCAACGCTGGAGAAAGAAAACTGGACTCCATCACTCAATCTGCAATATGACCTCAACGCCGACACCATGGTTTATGTGACTTACTCGGAGGGTTATAAAGCCGGCGGTTTCGATGCACGTGGCGTTAACGGGTTAAGTGCAGGAGCAGCGGACGCATTTGGCCGCCCCTACAATATTTTTGCTCTGGGTGCCGACAATTTTGTGTTTGACCAGGAGGAAGCCAGCACGCTGGAGTTGGGCGCAAAGATGACGTTACTTGACGGATCAGCCGAACTGAATATGGCGCTCTACCAGACGGATTACACTGATATGCAAACCAGTGTCTTCGATGGCACATTCGGGTTTACCGTGCTCAACGCCGGTGAGGCGACCGTTCGCGGTCTGGAGCTCGATGGTCGTTGGCGACCCACCGAAAACCTGCTCTTGACTGCCGGGCTTGCGTACCTGGACTTTGAATGGACCGACTATGAGGAGGGGCCGTGTCCCGGGCAGGGGCACAACACCGCGAGTCCCAGCAACAGTGGTAACTGCGTCTATAACGGGCTTGAAAATAATCACACTCCGGAGTGGACACTGAATCTGTCGGCCAATCACGTTTACCCGATCAGTAACAACCTGGAATTACGTTCCACACTGGACACCAATTTTAAAGACAATCACTACGTGGCCAACACCTTGGATGCGCGTTCAGAACAGCCAGGAACCACCATGGTGAACGCCAGGCTGGCGCTGGCCTCCAATGACGACCGTTGGCAGGTGGCACTTACAGGTAAAAACCTGACTGATAGAGAGGTTATTAATTACGCAACGAATCTTTCTCAGAGCCGTGGGGGCCTCACGGCCCAAATTGGGCGGCCTCGCACCATTGGTATCGAGGGAATCTATCGCTTTTAATTCCCCTGCCTGATCTGCTCTCTCGAGTCATTTTTTCGAAATGACTACTCCGGCACCTGCCAGCAATGGAGGTGCCTTTTTTTTCAAATGATTTGGGACTTGTCGAAGCGAGTGATTTTTAGTAATTTCCTGCGTTCAGTTTCTGGGGGGAACTGAACCGTTTAATCTTGTGTTTCATCTCTCACTGTTTGAAGAATTGTGCGTTGAGTATTGCTTTCCGTGGCTAACAAAAAAAATAACAACAAAGTCTCCATGGGTATCACCCTGTTTTATTTTTCCCTGGTCAGTGTCGCTGTTCTTGCAACGCTGCAATTTATGCGACCAGATTGGTTTGCAGTCTCTATGTTTGAAAAGGCCAAGGCTACCGCCAAGAATTCTCGTTCTCCAATGGATATCTGGGATGCCGAGCACCTGTGTCTGACCCGTGTTAAAGCCACCGCCCCCAGATTATCCGTGGTGGCGGTGGATAGTCGCTCCAGCCGGGAGACCTCACCGGCCAATTACCAGATCATGGTGGACGTCGATAAGCCGGGGCATTATTCCAGTGGTGTGACCCGCATGGTCTGCAAAGCTGACATGCGCTCCCGAGAGGTGCTGATTCGTCCCCTTGAGGTAGAACGCAAAGGTCCCAAGCCCAACTTCAAGGGTTTTTCCATCAAAAACCTGTTTTGATGCCCGTCCGCTCTTATTTTGGCAATTCTTAATCGTTATTGATCTTAAAGAACTGCTTTATCCGGCCGAGTCGGTCTGATTTCCAATTTTCGATGGGGTAAAATTTCCCTATCAGCGCTCGTGATTTTCGGGGCGTATTTACGCGCCAAAAAGGTGCAAACAGGAATCAGGATGACAGAGGTAGTATGGCCATTAATTCGGTATTGAATGTCGGTGTGCAGGGATTGGTGCAAAGTCAGTCAAATATCAATCGAGCTGCAGGAGACGTGGCCGATGCGGCCAGGACATTTGTCCAGGACAACTCCCAGGCAACCAAGCCGGTGGAGACCGAGCTGGCGACCGGCACGGTTGAGGAGACGCCGTTTACGGGTGAGGCCAACCTGCCCCAGGATCTGGTAGAACCCCTGGTAGAGATCAAGTCAGAACAGTTGGTATTTGAGGCCTCTGCCAAGCTGGTTGAGGTTGGAGACAAAACACTGGGAAGCCTTTTGGACGTTACGGCCTAAAGGCAGATTACAAGGGTATTTACGGGCAAACATCATGATCACACCCTCATTGCCATCCAATCTGGCAAACGTGATCACCCCCTTCAGTCCGGTGGGTAAGTTGCCCGTGGGCGAAGAAAGCCCGGAATCCCGTGACACGCCTTTCAAGCCGGTCGAGGAAAGCTCAGAAACCTCGCGCCAGGACAATCGCGCATCAACCGCGGAGCGTGCCGCTGAAGCGGATCAGCGAATTGACTTTAATGAGCCGCAACAGCAGGAGCGGGATCAGCAACAGCAAGACCTCGAACGCGAGGAGCTCGAAAACCGGGCGCGGCAAGAGGTTGAGCAGCAGCAACAGCGCCAGGATCAGGACGAAATCCAACGCCTGGCCCAGCGCGATCGCGAGGTGCGGGCCCACGAGCAGGCCCACGCAGCGGTGGGAGGCGCGCTGGCCGGTTCTCCCAGTTATACCTATACCCGGGGCCCCGATGGCGTCAGCTACGCCATTGCCGGTGAAGTTCCCATCAGTACCGGCGCCGTTCCGGGCGACCCCCAGGCCACCCTCGAAAATGCCCGTCGTGTGCAGCAGGCCGCTCTGGCTCCGGCCGAACCTTCGCCCCAGGATCGTCAGGTAGCCGCAGAAGCGGCCCGGTTGCAGCAGCAGGCACTGGCAGAGATTGCTGCCCAGGCCCGGCAGGAGCAGCGTGAGGTCACGGAACAGGCAGAAGCTGACAGGCTGGAAAGGCAAGAGGAAGAGGAACGGCTGGCGGCTCAGGCAGAGCAACAAGAGCAGCGCACTGCCGAGCGGGCTGAGATTGAGGACACTACTGCCCAAACCAATATTGACCTCAACCGCCGCCTGATCGAAATCGGCGTCAGCGAACCCATAGCGCCGATTGGTGGCTTGTTCGACCAAATCGCCTGATCCCTGGGGTTCCTGCCCCCTTCGCAATCTCATATCTACTGATCTCGCTGGCAATCTACCGGTTTACTGGCGTCACTTCCCCAAGGTATTAATGCCCGGCGCAATCGAATCCACGGCATTTCAGTACTAGGCTGTTACATAGAGCTGTTTAACTTTCGATCAAAATAAACTTGTGTTTCAAACACTTGTTTGTTTTAATTTGGGCCTTTCAATAACACTGCCCAACTGACACTCCGAGGTGATGGTAATGGCTGAATACAAGGCTCCCCTGCGCGACATGCGCTTTGTTCTAAATGAAGTATTTGAGGCGGGCAAGCTCTGGGCCTCCCTGCCCGGTGTCAGCGAAGTGGTTGATCCCGAAACCGCCGACGCCATCCTCGAGGAAGCTGCCAAGCTGATTGAGCAGGAAATTGCTCCCCTCAATCGCGAGGCCGACGAGCAGGGTTCCACCTGGGACAACGGCAATGTGACCGCGCCCGAGGGCTTTAAGGCGGCCTACCAGGCCTTTTGTGAAGGCGGCTGGAACGGCCTCGGCGGCAACCCCGAGTACGGCGGTATGGGGATGCCCAAGACCCTGACCGCGCAGGTGGAAGAAATGCTGCAGGCCGGCTCCATGGCCTTTGGCCTGGCGCCGATGTTGACCGCAGGTGCCTGCCTGTCGATCAATGCGCATGGATCAGACGAGCTCAAGCAAAAGTACCTGCCTAACATGTACTCCGGTATCTGGTCGGGGGCTATGGATCTGACCGAACCTCACGCCGGGACGGATCTGGGCATTATTCGCACCAAGGCGATTGACAACGGCGACGGCTCCTACGACATCACCGGGACCAAGATCTTTATCACCTGGGGCGAGCATGACATGGCAGAGAACATCATCCATCTGGTGTTGGCAAAGCTGCCGGACGCTCCCGCGGGGCCCAAGGGGATTTCCCTGTTCCTGGTACCCAAGTTTATGGTCAATGAAGATGGCTCCCTGGGTGAAAGCAATAGCCTCGGTTGCGGCTCCATCGAGAAGAAGATGGGCATCAAGGGATCTGCCACCTGTGTCATGAACTTCGATAACGCCAAAGGCTGGCTGGTGGGTGAACTCAATCAGGGGCTCGCCTGCATGTTTACGATGATGAATTATGAGCGCCTGGTGGTGGGAATCCAGGCCCTGGGTGCCGCGGAGGCCTCTTATCAGAACGCAGTGGAATACGCCCGTGAACGTATTCAGAGCCGCAGCCCCGAAGGCCCCAAGAATCCGGACAAGGCGGCTGACCCGATTATTGTGCACCCGGATGTTCGCCGTATGCTGTTGACGATGCGTGCGCAGACCGAAGGTGCACGCGCCTTCTCAACCTACGTGGCCCAGTGGCTGGACATTGCCAAGTTCAGTGAGGACGAAACCACGCGCAAAGAGGCCAACGCCATGGTGGCCCTGCTTACTCCGGTGGCCAAGGCTTTCGTTTCCGATAAAGCGTTGGAAACCACCATTGCGGGCCAGCAAGTGTTTGGTGGTCATGGTTATATTCGCGAATGGGGCCAGGAGCAGCTGGTGCGCGATGTGCGCATTACCCAGATCTATGAAGGCGCCAACGGTATTCAGGCGATGGATCTGATGGGCCGTAAGGTGGTTGCCAATGGTGGCCAGTTCCTGGAAGTGTTTGCCGCCGACGTGCAGAGCTTTATTAACGGTTGTGGCGATGATATGGCGGAATTTATCGCTCCCCTGCAGACCCAATTGCAGTTGCTGAAAGAGGCCACGGCTGCGGTTATCGAACAATCCAAGACCGATGCCAATGCCATAGGCGCGGCCGCCAATGATTATCTGCACCTGTTTGGGTACACTGCCATGGCCTACATGTGGGCGCGTATGGCCAAGGTGGCTGAGGCTAACAAAGATGGCGGCGAGGCGGACTTCTACCAGTCCAAACTCAAACTGGCGCGTTTCTTTTTCCAGCGCGAGCTGCCCAAAGTCCAGTCCTTCGTGAACTCCATCCAGGCGGGCAGTGAAACGCTTATGGCTCTGGATGCAGACCTGTTCTGATTGCCTTCCCATCCGGCTGTCACCCTGTGGCAGCCGGGCATCAATGTGGTACAGTCAGGCATCCCTTGAAACCAGGATGCCCGTCCATGGATGATCCTCAAAAGCGTCTCTATCCCGAAGATCAAGCCCGGCTTGAGAAAGTCTTGCACTCCGGGGTGAATCAGACCGAACGTAAACCCTTTCGAATCTGGCGTCTGCTGGGTTTTATCTGGCTGGTTTTGGGGGGATTGAGTGCTGCCAGCTATTGGATTGCTCTCCAGCACGGTGTGATTTAAAACACCGTTAATCGTTTATCCAGCGCAGCGGTTCGCCGAAATCGTCGGTTACCAGCTTTTTGCGTTCTTCATAACGTCGGCGTTTTGGCTTGTGCGTTTTGACCGGGTGTCGCCGTGCTTCGATGGCTTTGATCTCGGCCAGTACCGGGGTGCGTGACTGGGCATTACGCTCGATCAGTGGTGCGGAGGGCAATGGCGCATTGAGACTGCGACCGCTTTCACCGGGCTCACGGGTATCCACCCGCCCCCCTTTGGCGAGATAGGAATTCACCTGGGCGTCGATTTCGGCGCGAATCTGCGCTTTGGTCTTTACCGGTTTCATACAGCGATCTGGTTAATTCGGCAGCACAACCCTCCTATTATGTATCATCGATTACGAAATGCCCGCTTTTTTTGGGGATTTTATGTTTTCACACGTCAATTATGTTAATGCGCCCTGCGCAGAGACCGATATAATGGCCTCGGTCACAGAATTACAATAACTGGGGGACATCTTTGGATACTCTTAACTCGTTCTTACTCTGGATCGACGGTTTTCTTGGCTCTGCCGCGTACTTTCCGTTTCTGCTACTGGGTGTTGGTGCGTTCTTCACCATCTATCTCGGTTTTCCCCAAGTGCGCTATTTTGGGCACGCCTGGCGGGTAGTGACCGGCAAATACGACCGCGACTCTGACCCCGGTGATACCACTCACTTTCAGGCGCTTTCCACGGCGCTGTCCGGTACCGTGGGCACGGGCAACATCGGTGGTGTCGCTTTTGCCATATTCCTCGGTGGTCCCGCCGCGCTGTTCTGGATGTGGATGACCGCATTTCTGGGCATGACCACCAAGTTCGTGGAAGTAACCCTGTCTCATAAATATCGCGAAAAAACCGCAGACGGCACCATGGCTGGTGGCCCCATGTATTACATGGACAAACGCCTCAACATGAAATGGTTGGGTATCCTGTTTGCCATTGCGACTGTGATTTCTTCTTTCGGTACCGGAAACCTGCCTCAGATCAACAATATCGCGCAGGGGATGGAGGCGACCTTTGGCATCGATCCCATGGTCACCGGCGGTGTACTCGCCTTTCTGTTGGCCCTGGTGATTCTCGGTGGCATTAAACGTATTGCCGCGGTGACCTCACGAATCGTACCGGTGATGTCGGTGCTCTATGTCGTGGGCGCGCTCGGTGTGATCTTCTACAACGCCGACAATATTTTGCCATCGCTCGGTGCCGTGTTCGCCGATGCTTTTACCGGCTCCGCGGCGGCGGGTGGTTTTCTCGGTGCAACCTTTGCGTACGCGTTCAACCGTGGTGTCAACCGGGGTTTGTTTTCCAACGAAGCCGGTCAGGGTTCAGCCCCCATCGCCCACGCTTCGGCAAAAGCTCATGAGCCGGTGTCAGAAGGTATGGTGTCCATCCTGGAGCCCTTCATTGATACCATTCTGATTTGTACGCTCACAGGCTTGGCTATTCTCTCCTCCGGTGTCTGGACCGAAAAGCATGAGAATCAGTTCCAGCGTACGGATACGGTATTTCTGGCGGGACACTATACGGATACCAATGAAGCTGATCGTCAGCAGCTGTTTGCTTATATCAACAAGACCGGTGAACATCAGCTGAAGTTTTACAGCGGTACTGTCCAGGTTGTCGAAGGCGTTTCCACCTCACCGGGCTACACGGTTCTTAGTGCCCGGTCTGTCGCTGAAGACGTTCGTTTCAGCGTTGGTAGTGAGGAACACCTTTATACGGGCCCTATGCTGGTGAAGGATGGTCGTATTGAGGACGATTCCATCATTGTGACCGGCAAATCCCTGATTCACTCTGCGGAGTTGACGACCCTGGCATTCACCAAGGGCTTTATGGGGGAATTTGGGCAGTACATTGTGTCTATCGGACTGTTACTGTTCGCATTTTCCACGGCGATTGCCTGGTCCTACTACGGCGACCGGGCCATGATTTATCTGGTGGGGTACCGGGCCATAATGCCGTATCGGGTGTGTTACGTGTTTGGCTTCTTTTGGGCGTCGTTTTCCGATACTACGCTGATCTGGAATTTGTCCGCGGTCACCATCGTATTGATGACGATTCCCAACCTTCTGGGTATTCTCATGTTGAGGAAAGAAATGAAGCAGACGGTGAATCAGTACTGGGTGGACTTTGAAAAAGAACAGGCCGGTGAAACTGTAGAGAGTTCTGGCAAGTAATTGCGCAATAACCGGTAGCTGTCAAAAGCAACAATCGTAAAAAAGGGGCCTCGCGCCCCTTTTTGGTTCATTAGCCAATGATCCAGGTGAAATAGGTTTTAACGAGCCTCTGGCAGCGTAATGTTCAGCTCCAAAACAGAACAGTTACCGTTTTGGTCCAGCTGCACTTCCACCTGATCCTGATCCACTTCAACATAGCGCCGAATCACTTCCAGCAATTCCTGTTGCATTTTGGGCAGATAGTCAGGCTTGTTGCGCTGTGAGCGCTCATGAGCCACGATAATCTGCAGTCGCTCTTTGGCAATGGCAGCGCTGTTTTTCTTGTTGTTGCGAAAATAGTCAAAAATACTCATGCACTTCTCCTGAACAGGCGTTGCAGCAAGCCTTTTTGTTCAACAGACAGGAAGCGGTGGTCCACTTCCTCACCGAGCAGGCGGGAGACTGCGTCACCGTACGCCTGGCCGGCGTTGCTGTCGGCGTCGTGAATTACCGGCACACCCTGATTTGACGCTTTCAGCACCGATTCCGATTCGGGAATCACACCCAGCAATTTGGTCGCCAGGATTTCCTCCACATCTTCCACGCCCAGCATTTCACCCTTGGCGACCCGGGCTGGATTGTAGCGGGTCAGCAACAGGCGTTCTTCCACCTGGCCACCGTTCTCGGCGCGGCGTGACTTGCTCTGCAGAATGCCGAGAATACGGTCGGAATCGCGCACCGAGGAGACCTCGGGGTTGGCAACCACAATGGCCATGTCGGCAAAGTAGAGAGCCATAAAGGCGCCGTGCTCGATGCCCGCGGGGGAGTCGCAGATGATAAATTCGAAACCCTCCTCGTCCAGCTCTTTGAGGACCCGCTCAACACCTTCCTGAGAAAGGGCATCTTTGTCGCGGGTCTGGGATGCCGGCAGGATGTAAAGGTTTTCACAGCGCTTGTCTTTGATCAGCGCCTGCCTCAGGTTGGCTTCACCGTTGATCACGTTGACGAAGTCATAGACCACCCGGCGTTCGCAATCCATCACGATGTCGAGATTGCGCAGACCGATGTCAAAGTCGATGACCGCTGTCTTGTGTCCGCGCAGGGCCAGGCCGCTGCTGATGGCTGCACTGGTGGTGGTCTTGCCAACACCGCCCTTTCCTGAGGTCACTACAATTATCTTGGCCAAGGTCATATTCCTTTGGAAGTTTTGTTCGTTAATGTTTCCGTTTTGTGTGAGGCCGGTTACAGGCCGGTAATGTTCAGAGCCTCATCGCTGAGACTGGCCTGTGCCGGTTTTTTCCACAGTTCACCACGCAAATCTTCATCCAGCTTGAAGCTGCCGGCGATGGAAATCAATTCGGCCTCCAGGCTCTGACAAAAAATTCGAGCCTTGCTGTCGCCCCTTACGCCCGCCAGTGCTCTTCCACGAAGTGCACCATAGACGTGAATGTTGCCATCAGCCAAAATCTCCGCGCCCGCCGATACCGACGACATCACGATCAAATCACCTCCGGCGGCATACACCTGCTGCCCAGAGCGCACGGGAGTGGTGATGATCTTGCTCTGCATGGGAGCTGGAGGAGGTGTTTCGATTGCAGTGCTGCCAACGCCGTCGTTGCTCTGATCCACACATTCGTTTGCTTCTCTGTCAGCAGCATCCACTTCTAATTGGGACGCTTCGCTTTCGTCCAGAGGCAACAGCTGTTGTTGTTCAGGAACCGGTGGTTCATCGGTTGGCGCTGAAGGCTCTTGTTGCAGAGCTGAGGGCTCTTGTTGTAGAGCTGAGGGCTCTTGTTGCATAGCTGAGGGCTCCTCACCCCCGGAATTGGTTGCAACGCGGGAGCCGCGCTGGCGGCTTTCCGCCATCTGCGCCAGATTCAACTCGCGTGCGAGGGCCTGCAGAGATTCACTGCCGCCCCGAAGTGCGACAGGAATTAAACCGTATTGCCGACACAGGGACAGGCACGAGTCCAAATCAAAGGATTCTGTTTGCAGTTGCTCGGCGCTGATGACGACTGGGGCCTGTTGAAAGAAGGCGGGTGCTTCAGACACCTTGTTCTGCAGGTCAGCCTCAAAGTCAGCGGCATCGAAATGCTTCAACTCCAGCAGGGTCATAGGGAACAGCCCGCCTTTTAGGCGAAAGCTGGAGGAGGGGGCGACGCTGGCCGCGCTGGCTTGTGTTGAATCCATTAAGAGTGAATATCCACTTACTTCGCACATCAATTATGACGGCGTTTATAGCCCTTTAGAGAGCATTAGGCAAGCAGGGAAAAGCGACAGCTCAAGTGCTGTGCAATTTGTATAAAAACAAGTCTGCGGTAAGCGTGTTGTAGGCAGGTTACGTTGCTTCAGAGGCGTTATTTGAATTGGCGGCAGAGCAAAAGCATTAGGTTTCTGCTCCGCAGCCGATTCAATTTCATCGAGTCAGGTTATAACCAGCTCAGACTAAACGAAATGTAGGCACGACGGCCAAATTCGTTGTGCCTTTGGTATTCGTTGTAGGTATCGTTAAAGATATTTTGGCCAACCAGTGCTACCTTGGCCTGGTAGGCATTGAATTGCCACTCGCGGCTCAGGCTCATGTCCACACGCGAATGTGCCCAAACGCTGGTGCCATTGCGCCAGTCAATCAGTTCCACATACTGAGCGAATCCACTGACGGTCCACTCTGGGGTGAGCTTGTGACTGAATAGCGCACTGAACGTATGCTCTGGCGCTCCATCTCTAAGTTGACTGATGGAGCTGAAACTGCGTACCTTTCTGGTGCGCTGGCCGCCGGCGTTGAGGTAGGCGTAGCTGAGGTTTAGCAAAGTGTCGGCACTGGGCTTCCAGCTCATTTCGGCTTCCAGTCCCTCGACCGTCCAGAGTGCGGTATTGCCAACTACGCGGACCTTGTCATCGAGGACCACGCCACTTTCACCGTCAACGCTAAAGGGCAGGCAGTAGCGTTGGCCCAGCTCTATGACCCAATCAGGCTCTGCTTCGAGATTGCCGCAAATACCCGTGTAGGTGTCAATAAGATCGATAGCGCCTCGAATTTCCTCACGGAACACACGGGCATCGAGGCTCAGAGTTTGATCGAACCAATAGCCCAGGTAACCGATTTCGTAGGTATCCACTTCTTCGGGCTTGATGTTCGGATGGGAACGCTCGATCAGCTGTGCCAGGTCGCCATTGGAAAAACGAATGGCGCGCAGGCGATCGGTCTCCATCAGCGCCGGTTGTCGATATGCCTTCGTGGCCCCGACGCGTAAGTGGTGGTTGCTGTTGAAGTGATAATTCAGTGCAAGCCGGGGGGAGGCTTCTGTATCCAAACTGTCCTTGTCTTCCAGCATCAAGCCCAGGTTAAGGGCCAGCTTGGAGCTAAGCTTCCACTCGACATTCCCAAAGGCATAGTAAACGGGCGTATCCACATATCCATCGCCCGCGAGCCAGTCGCTCTTGGCGCGGTCGACGCGGGCCCCCAGACCCCAGACGGTTTTCCAGTGATTGTTGATGATCCAATGATGCTCCAGTTCGGCCATCCAGACCGACATGTCCCGGGCACCTTCTTCCAATTCCACCAATTCATCCACATGGCCAGGAAACAATTCGCCGACTTCCAGCGGATCAATTCCAGCTTGCTCCGACAAGAGTACCTGGCGACTGATGTCATACTCGTGTTTGGCGTATGACAAATGCGCTTTCCAAAGCTGGTTGTCGACTCGGTAGTCGCCGTTGATGTTGAGCCAGCTGGAATCCCGTTCGTCATCCGTGATCCTGTGCAGGTGGTCAGTGTCACCGATGCCAAAGGAGCCGCGACTGGTGCCCACTTCAAAACTGTAGGAAGTGGCCATGGTCGGAGTGTAAACACCGGACAACACCACATGGCCTACGTGGGATTGGTCGTTAATACCATCAAAGCCTTCGGTCTCTTTGTATGCGGCTCGCAGCGACAGGAACATTTCGTCGGTGGCGAATTGTTGGTTGCTGTTGATCACCCGCTCGGACTGGCTTCCTACCGATACCGAGATATTGCCGCCGGATGCTTCCACCGGGCTTTTGGTCTTGATATTGATCGCGCCCAGAATGGCGTTGGAGCCGTAGGCTGAGACATTGGAGCCTCGAGCCACCTCAATATGGCTAATATCGCTTGGTAGCACGCCCAGAGACTCCCAGGATACGGAGTTCAATTGTGGCATATACACGGAACGACCGTTTACGCGAACTTCCAGTCGGCGCGGGTCTCTATCCGTAAATCCATGGGCAGTAACACCGAAAGTCATGCCATTGGAATAAAAAGATTGGAACCCGGGTACCAATTTGAACACTTCGGCGATGTGCTGCGCGCCCAACGCGTCGATCATTTCGCGGGAAATAATGGTTACCGAAGAGGGGGCTTCAGTAATCGGTTGTTCCATACGTGTAGAAGACGCAACGCTGGGAATTCGGCTCAAAAGGTCTTCTTCGGTCAGCCCCTGTCCTTGTACAGACAGTGAGCACATGGCGGCGGTTACAACCGCCAGGGGTGTAAGTGATGATGGCGTTCCTGCCTTCGAAGTGGTCCGTCCTGATTGCTTGTGACTGCGTGGCAACTGAATGGGACTCATAGTTTTGTATTGCTTGGCTATCATGTGGCGCCCATATTAGCTTAATCGGGAGTTTGAACCCAGTGCCAAATTCCGACAAAACCTCGGGCATATCAGACACTCTAGTTGGTGTCTGATAAGAGTGCCAACTGATCCAGTAGCCTTTGTGCTACAAAACAGTGTGTCCCGTTTGTATCAAATGAGGAAACTTTGCTTCCTGTTCTTATCGGCTGCCCGCCATTTCCATTGCCACATCTTCGATCAGGTCTTCCTGGCCACCAATTGCCTTGCGTTTGGCCATTTCCAACAGAATATCCTGCGAGGGTACACCGTATTTTTCGCCAGCCCGTTTCGCAAACAGCAAGAAGGAGGAATAAACACCGGCATAGCCCAGTGTCAGAGAATCACGATCAACGCGCACCAGTTCGTCCATCAGGGGAACGACTTTTTCCTCGGCTACCGCCATCAGTTTAAATATATCGACGCCGGTATCGGCCTCGAGGCGATCCAGTACGGCAGCGAAGACTTCCAGTGGTGTATTGCCGGCTCCCGCACCCAGGCCGGCGGCGGAACCATCAATACGATTGGCTCCAGCTTCCACCGCAGCCATGGAGTTGGCCACACCCAGCCCCAGGTTGTGATGCCCATGGAAACCCAATTCGGTTTCAGGCTTTAACCGGCTGCGCAGCAGTTGAATGCGCTCGGTCACCTGATGGGGCAACATGTAGCCGGCGGAATCTGTACAGTAGATACAGTTGGCACCGTATGACTCCATTAGCAGCGCCTGCTGCAACAATTGCTCTGCCGAAATCATGTGGGCCATCATCAAGAAGCCGACGGTATCCAGCCCCATGTCGCTGGCCATACCAATGTGCTGTTCGGAGACGTCCGCTTCGGTACAGTGAGTGGCGACACGGATGGTATTGACACCAAGGTCGGCAGCCATTTTTAAATGATCCACGGTACCTATGCCAGGTAACAGCAAAGCCGACACCTTGGCTCGTTTCATTCTTGGGATCACCGTGCTCAGGTATTCCTTATCAGTGTGAGCGGGAAATCCATAGTTAACCGAAGTGCCGCCAAGGCCATCCCCGTGGGTGACCTCGATCAGGGGCACGCCGGCATCATCGAGACCGGTGGCGATGTCGACCATTTCATCCAGAGAAATCTGGTGCCGTTTGGGGTGCATGCCGTCGCGCAGACACATGTCATGCAAGGTGATTTTCTTGCCTTGATAATTCATGTTGTTTCTCCCGGGCTCAGGCGATATCGCCGTTGTGAATCGACTCGGCATACATTTCGGCAGTACGCAGTGCGGCGGCGGTCATAATGTCCAGATTGCCGGAGTATTTCGGCAGAAAATCCCCGAGACCTTCGACTTCCATAAAAATGGTGACTCGATTCCCATCAAAAACCGGCCCGTTCTTAAGGGTATACCCAGGTACGTATTTCTGGACTTGCTTGACCATTTCCAGCACGGATTCTGTGATCCGCTCCTGATTGGGTTCGTCTTTGGTCAGGCAGTGGATGGTGTCACGCATGATCAAAGGTGGCTCAGCAGGGTTAACAATAATGATCGCTTTGCCTTTGTCGGCACCGCCGATCTGCTCGATTGCACCAGCGGTGGTGCGGGTGAATTCATCGATGTTCTTGCGCGTGCCGGGACCGACGGACTTTGAGGAAACGGTCGCGACGATTTCGCCGTATTCCACGGCCTGCACGCGACTAACGGCGTTTACCATCGGAATTGTTGCCTGGCCACCACAGGTCACCATATTGACGTTGGGGGTGCGGCCTTCTTTCAATAAGTCCTGAAGATTTACCGGGGGGATGCAATAGGGGCCGATGGCGGCGGGCGTCAAGTCAATCATGATTGCGCCCTGCTCATTAACTTTGCGGGAATTTTCCGCGTGAACATAGGCAGAGGTGGCATCGAAGACGAAATCAATCTCATCTTCCTTCATGTGAGGCACCATGCCATCCACTCCATTGGTGGACACCTTCATACCGAAGTCACGAGCGCGTTTGATACCCTCGGATTCTTCAATCCCCACCATCCATACGGGTTCAATCCAGTCGGAGCGCATGGCTTTCATCAGCAGGTCAGTGCCGATGTTGCCGGGGCCGATAATGGCGGCCTTGAATTTCTTAGACATTACCTTTGTCCTGTCTTGAGTTCAGTTGTTCAGGGGCTTCTAAAAATTGCCCTTCAATCACAGTCGATCAATCATCGTTGATTAAGCAAAATCAATGCTGGCGCTACCCAGCCCCACCAGCTCCATATGCATGCGGTCTCCCGCAACCACGGGTTCGAGAGGAACCAGCGATCCGGAAAGAATCACCTCTCCGGCATTAAATGGAATGCCAAATTCGCCCAGGGTGTTGGCCAGCCAGGCGACAGCAGTCAACGGGTTACCTTGAACGGCCGAACCTTTTCCGCTGCTGATGTGATTGCCGTTTTTAAAGACTTTGACTTCAAGTTCCGGCAGATTGAGTTGGCGGGGGTTCAGACGTTCTTCTCCGATCACATAGACACCGCAGGAGGCGTTATCGGCAACGGTATCCTGAATGCGGATCTTCCAATCCCGAATACGGGAATCGACAATTTCGAAACAGGGCATAATGCACTCTGTCGCTTCCAGTACATCGGCTTCAGTAACGCCCGGTCCCTGCAAATCCTGCTTTAGTAAAAAGGCGATCTCCGCTTCTGCGCGGGGCGCAATCAGATTGCCGGCAATGGTGACGCTGTCGCGATTGGTCACTTCCATGGCATCAGTCAAAAAGCCAAAGTCAGGTTGAAAAACACCGAGCATTTCCTGTACCGCTGCGGATGTCACGCCAATTTTTTTGCCAACCACCTTCTCTCCGTCCAGTTCCAGGCGAAGTGCCAGCATCTGTTCGGAAATACGGTAAGCATCTTCAATTTCGATGCTCTCAAAGCGATCGCTGAATGGCGTCAGGGTTTCGCCGCCACGCAGGGCGTCGTATAGCTCCCGACCCAGTTGCCGGTGCTGCTGTTCTGTCAGGCTCATGAATTTTCTCTGAGGAAGTTTGTGCACTCGCGATTAAACAGTTCGGCGTATTCAATCATCACCCAGTGACCACACTGGCTCAGTGTGATCATTTTGGCGTTATCGCAACTGCGGACAATTTTCTCCGCGCCACTGATAGGACAGAAGCGATCTTGAGCCCCCCAAAAGCCGAGCACGGGTACTTTGATTTCGTTTAAGCGCGAAGAAATATTGGGAATACGCATGCGCCCGAAGACGCTCGCATTCTGTGTTTTGAGAATTCGGTAACGCTCTTCAATCAATTCGTCGGTAATGTGTTTTGGATCAAACACGATCAGTTTCAGCACTTCCTTCAGGTATTCAGGCGTAAACTCGGGAGATCCGAGCGGAATCTTGGTCATTGCCTGAATACCTTCCATAGTCTGGAAGTAAACCTCCACATCTTCAAGGCCGCCGCAACCCATCAGAATCAATTTTTCCACTCGCTGTGGGTGCGCGAGTGCGACGCCGAGGCTGACCGCGCCGCCCAGAGAGTTGCCCACCAATGAGACGCTGTTGAGATCCAACTGATCGAGAAAACCTACGACCGACTCCACAAAAAAGTCCAGTGTGTAGTCGGTATCGGGTTTGTCGCTGTCGCCGAAGCCCGGCAGATCAGGGATAATGACCTCAAACCCCTGGTCGACAAAATGCTGGGCGTTGTAGCGGAAGTTCATCCAACCGCTGGCGCCGGGACCACTGCCTTGCAGAAAGACGACAGGCTCGCCTTTGCCCATACGCGTAAAGTCGATCTGTAGTCCATCGGCGAGTTCGATTTTTTGGCTTACAGGTTTTGTTGGAACGCTCATAGTTGGCACTCTGCTGTGTTTTGCTGGTTGGCTTTAAAGGAAGGTGTCGGTGCTTTCCAGACCCAGCTGAACACCGCCATAGTTCTGTCCAAACTTATATGGGTTGTTGGCCACATGTGCCCGCCCGGCGAGTATATCCAATACGAAGCGTTGCAGTGGGCTGTCGGTAAAAATGGCACGACCGCCACACATTTTCTGCAGCTCAAGCACTTCGTTCAGACAGGCTTCCGGAACGGCCGCGGATTCGTAACGATACTGAATGCGGGTTTGCATCTCAGTGTCTTTGCCTTCAACGGCATCACTCATCAGCTGGTCCATATTGCTGTACAGCTTCATCTTCAACTGATCCACCAGAGCCTGTGCACGGGCGACGGCCATCTGAGCATAGGGATCCTCTGCTGTTTTGGATCCATCGTTGGTGCCAACGCGCTTGGACGCAACTTTCAGGTAAGCGTTGATTGCTCCCTGAGTGGCGCCAATGGTGGAGCCGGAAACCGCACGAGGGAAAAGCTGACCAAACGGAATCTTGTACAGTGGAATGTTGTGCGAATCGATGCCTGGATTGGTACCGTTAAACCCATCCAGCGAACTGTGGGTCCGATGATCGGGAACAAAAGCGTCTTCTACAACGATGTCGTTACTGCCGGTACCCTGCAGACCAAAGGTATGCCAGGTATCCAATACTTCAAAGTCAGAGCGAGGCACCAGGAAGGTTCGATAGTCAGGATTGGGGTTGTCCGCTGTTGGAGGCACCACGCCACCCAGGAATACCCAATCACAGTGATCACAGCCACTGGAAAAGGCCCAGCGGCCACTGAACTTAAAGCCGCCTTCTACCGGGGTTACTTTGCCCACAGGCATATACGAAGAGGCAATCAAGACACTGGTGTTATCCTTCCAGACGTCTTCCTGCGCCTTCAGGTCAAACAGCGCAATTTGCCAGTTGTGGACAGCGATAACCCCGTAAATCCAGGCGGTGGACATGCAGCCTTCGGCCAGTGTCATTTGAATGTCGAAAAATACCTGCGGGTCCATTTCATAGCCGCCCCAACGCTTGGGTTGCAAGACACGAAAGAAGCCGGCCTCGTGCATTTTGGCCACGGTTTCTTCGGGGACTTTGCGTTCGGCCTGAGCGCGTGGCGCCTGTTCGGCCAGATAGGGGACCATATCGCGAGCACGTTGTACCAGTACTTCACGGTTGATTTCCTGAGGGATACTTGTTTCCTGCACGGTCATGGTGATCTCACTCTTGGTTGTCTGAAAATTCAAGCGGTTTCCAATTTGGCCAGTTCTGCGTATCGACCGGCATGGAATACCAACGGTGCTTTGTCTTGTTGATCGAACGCCTGCACGCGCCCGACCAGGATGATGTGATCGCCGCCTTCGTAGCGGTGTTCAATATCGCATTCAAAGCGGGCACAGTAGTCGTCCAATACGGGAACACCACCATGGCCGAGACTGTGTCCGACTCCTGCAAATCGATCTACGCCTTTGCTGGCAAACTGGCTTGATAGCGCCTGCTGAGATTCGCTGAGGATGTGTATGGCGAAGTGTTCGGCGGAGTTAAAGGCATCGAATGCGTTAGCGCTTTTAGCGACACTCCAAAGCACCAGCATGGGGTCCAGGGAAACGGAGTTAAAACTGTTGGCAGTCATACCCACTTTGTTGCCATCGCGATCCAGGGTGGTCACTACCGTGACACCGGTTGGAAATGCCCCAAGGGCGTTGCGAAACTGTTTCGGGTCGATTACGGGCATGTCCATGGTGTCTCCCACTGTATAAGCCATGCAGGCACTTTCTGAGTGAGGGATATAGTGTCAAAGCCGCCTGCCGCTGACATACTGCAAATGCATTAGTCGTCAAGGGGCTTTTGCAACCGTCTTTTCGCTCCTCATCCTTAGTCCCGATGGACGATTCGCTGTTCTGACCTGCTCGCCATAATAGGCTTCAATCTGACCCAAGCCTGCGCCGGCGCCAGAGCAGCCGTGGCCTGGGTCCAATTTACCGGTTAACAGAGGTATGGCATGAGTAAACTGCAGACGGCCGCCCAGGCTATCGCCCGAATCGAAGATGGCATGACCATCGGTATCGGGGGTTGGGGTCCCCGCCGCAAGCCGATGGCGCTGGTGCGTGAGTTGTTGCGCTCGGATGTTAAAGATCTGACCGTGGTTGCCTACGGTGGTGCGGATGTGGGGATGTTGTGTGCGTCCGGTAAGGTCAAGAAGGTGGTTTTCGCGTTTGTTTCGCTGGACTTTATTCCTTTGGAACCCTATTTCCGCCAGGCCCGTCAAAGCGGCGTCATCGAGACGATGGAGATTGATGAGGGGATGATGCTGTTGGGGTTGCGCGCCGCCGCCTGGCGAATTCCCTATATCCCCACCAGCCTCGGGCTGGGTACGGATGTGGTTAAGGTCAATCCGGGCCTTAAGGTGATCGATAGCCCTTACGATGACAAGGAGTGGGTGGCGATGCCGGCACTGAAGCTGGATGTGGCTTTGATCCATGCCGATCGTGCCGATGAGCGCGGGGTTTGCCAGATCAAAGGCCCGGATTTGTATATGGATGATTGGTTTGCCCGTGCCGCGGAAACCACGATTGTCAGCTGCGATGAATTGGTGGCTACCGAAACCTTTGCCCAGGGCGATGAAGCCCGTTCTGTGCATTGGGAGCGCAGCCAGACTCAGTCGGTGGTGCATGTTCCCGGTGGTGCTCACCCCACTTCTTGTACGCCGCTCTACGGATTTGATGTAGCGCACTTCAAGGCTTACAACGCCTCCGCCAAAGACGGCGGTTTCGAAGGTTATTTTAACCAGTTTATTGCCGGTAAGACGGAAGAGGAATATCAGCAGGCCGTGGGTGGTCTGGACGCTATTCGTCAGCTGTCGCTGCCGGTTTATTGATTCTGCCAACCAAGTTTGAAGGACTGAGAGTTATGACAACGCCTGCAACCGATTACAGCCTGGCAGAATTGATGATTGTCGCCGGAGCCGAAGCGTTCCGAAACGACGGTGAAGTGTTGGCCACGGGTATCGGACTGATTCCCCGCCTGGCCGCCAGCCTGGCCATGAAGACTTTTAATGCCGAGTTGATGATGACGGACTCGGAGGCCTGGATGTTGAGTGAGCCCAACCCCGTTAGTGGCCGCTCCAGCCACGAAGGCCAGAAGCAGGAAACCTGGATGGGTTTCTCGCGCATTTTTGACAATGTGTGGAGTGGCAAGCGCCACGCGATGGTAGGGCCGACCCAGATTGACCGCTACGGTCAGGCCAATATCTCCGCTCTGGGTGGTACTTATGAGCAACCAAAAGTGCAGATGCTTGGTGTTCGCGGTTTTCCTGGCAACTCCATCAACCACGCCAACTCGTTTTTTGTTCCCGCCCACAATATCCGTGTGTTTGTGGATGGCGAGTGCGACATGGTCGGTTCCATTGGCTACAACCCGGAGCGTTTGCCGAAGGGTTATTCGCTGGAGGATATCGATATTCGCCTGGTGGTCACCGATTTGTGCGTGATGGACTGGAACGGTCCCAACCACATGTTGCAACTGCGCAGTCTGCATCCGGGTATCGATGTGGAGCAGGTACTCGCCAATACCGGTTTTGAAATTCATGTACCGAATGAGGTACCTGTGACCCCGGCGCCAACCGCGCAGCAGTTGGAAATTATTCGTCAGCTGGATCCGGAAAACTGGCGAGCGAAACAACTGAAAGATAATCCTCCTGGCGATCGACGCTGATCGCCATTAACAACATACACTTAACAAACACATTTTTAGCGGTGACGACATGAGTGAAGAAACTAACGCGGCAGCTGAAATGGAAAAAGATATTGTTCTCTACTCGGCAGAGAATGGTATCGCGACGATTACCATGAATCGTCCCAAGTACAATAACGCGCAGAACGGTCGCATGACCTATGAGTTGGACGACGCTTTTAAGCGTGCAGTCGCCGACGACGAAGTCAAGGTCATTGTACTCAAGGGAGAAGGCAAGCATTTTTCTGCCGGTCACGATATCGGTACACCCGGGCGCGATATTCACCTAAGCCAGGAACGTACCTCAATGTGGTACGACCACGCCAACAAAGAAGGCGGTGAATTTCTCTACGTGCGCGAGGCGGAGGCGTATCTGGGCATGTGCCGACGCTGGCGGGATATTCCCAAGCCTACCATCGCAGCCGTGCAGGGCGCCTGTATCGCCGGCGGTCTGATGTTGGCGTGGGTGTGCGACCTGATTGTCGCCACTGACGATGCCTTCTTTTCCGATCCCGTGGTGCGCATGGGCATTCCGGGTGTCGAGTACTTTGCTCACCCGTTCGAATTAAATCCTCGCATTGCCAAAGAGTTCCTCTTTACCGGCGACCGCATGTCCGCCGACCGAGCTTATCAAATGGGCATGGTAAATCAGGTGTCCAGTCGTGAAACCCTGGCTGCTGATGTGCAAAAGCTGGCTGAGAAAGTTGCCGCCATGCCTCGCATGGGATTGGCGTTGACCAAGCAGGCAATCAATCATGTTGAAGATCTGCAGGGCAAACGTACCGGTATGGAAGCGGCCTTTGCCTGGCACCACTTTGCTCACACTCACAACGACATTATGTCCGGGGATAAGTTGGGTGGCTACGATGCCAAGGCCATGGCGCGGGAAAACAAGGCGCAGGCCTCCGAAGAAGCGTAACGCTTTTTTCCAACGACCGGATTGTTCCGGTCGCTCTCGTTAACGATTTTCTAATAGAAAGCCGCACCATTGCGGTTGAGATTGAGTGCGCATTGATGTCCGTTTTACAAACACCTTTAACTCAACTATTGGGCTGTGAATACCCGGTTATTCAAACGGCAATGGGCTGGGTGGCTGATCCCAATTTGGTCGCCGCCACCTGTAATGCAGGTGGCTTTGGTTTTCTTGCCGGTGCTGTGATGACTCCGCAGGAAGTCGAGCAGGGTATTATCGCCATTAAGGAAAAGACCAATAAGCCCTTTGGTGTGAACTTTCATATGTATACACCGGGTGCCAACGATATTATCGATACCTGTATCTTTCACGGTGTCAAAGCGGTGAGCTATAGCCGATCGCCATCAAAAGCCATGATTCAGAAGCTCAAAGATGCCGGCATTGTTTGTATCCCCACCGTGGGGGCGCTCAAACATGCCGTCAAGGCCGTCGAAATGGGAGCCGATGCTGTTGTGGTCCAAGGCGGAGAGGGCGGTGGTCACACGGGTTCTGTGTCCAGCAGCATTTTGTTGCCTCAGGTTGTCGATGCCTTGGAGGTACCCGTGGTTGCGGCGGGAGGCTTCAAGGACGGACGCGGTTTGGTGGCGGCCTTGTCCTATGGGGCCGCCGGTATCGCCATGGGCACCCGTTTTCTGATGACCCAGGAAAGCCCCGTGCCGACACAGACCAAACAGCACTATGTCAAGGCTCCGACTGAGCAAATCATTGTCAGCAAAAAACTCGACGGCATGCCCCAGCGAATGATCAATAACCCCTGCCTGCGAGAACTGCAACAGACCTCGGCATTGGGAATGTTGTTGTTGGCTGTCAAAAACGGTTTGGCGTTTACCAAAATCACCGGCGGTTCTCTGGTGGATATGCTGCGTTCCGGATGGCAAATGAAGCAGTCCAATGGCCTCAGCTTCGGGCAAACGCTAATGGCAGCCAACGCACCCATGATGATTCAGGAAGCAATGGTGAAGGGGCACCCTGACAAAGGGATACTGCCAAGCGGACAGGTGGCCGGTGCGATTACCGACCTGCCGACCGGTGCTGAATTGATGCAGTCTATCATCGACGAAGCACAAGCGACTTTAAACAACTTATCCACATTGATGTAAATGCCAGGAGTTTTTCATGGTTTACGAAACAGATATTCAAAATGGCATTGCCGAAGTGGTGTTTAACAATCCACCGGTCAATGCGTTTGACAGTAAGGGTTGGTTCTCTATCGCTGAACATCTTACAACTCTGGGTAAAGACGACAGTGTCAAAGTGATCGTCATCCGTGCAGAGGGAAAAGGCTTCTGCGCCGGCGTGGACATCAAAGAGCTGGCAGCAGACAGTACCAGAATCGTTGCCGTTAACAAGGGCAACTATGACACCTTTGCCGCTATTCACTTAAATCCCAAACCCGTCATTGTTGCCCTGCACGGGTTTGTGCTGGGCGGCGGCATCGGCATTTCCGGTGCGGCGGATATTATCGTCGCCTCCGAATGCGCCCGCTTCGGTGTACCGGAAGTAGACCGCGGTGCTATGGGTGGCGGCGCGCACCTGCAGCGTATGTTCCCGGTACAGAAAGTCCGCTACATGTATTACACCGGCGAATTTATCGATGCTCAGGAAGCTTATCGTCTGGGCGCGGTGGAACGAGTGGTGGCCAAAGATGAACTGCGATCCACAGCATTGGCAATGGCTGCAAAGATTGCCGAAAAAAGCTCGCCAATGATTCAGCTGGCCAAAGAGGCACTGACCGGTATTGAGGATGGCAACCTCGAAGACAAATACCGCTGGGAGCAGGGCTTTACCCTGCAGGCCTACACCGAAGGCGACTCTCAGGAAGCCCGTGATGCGTTTGTCGAAAAACGCGATGCCAACTTCTCCGAACAATAGAGGTGCAGACCCATGGATCTGAACTATACACCTGAACAGCTGGCGTTTCGCCAAGAGGTTCGCCAGTGGTTGGCTGAGCATGTACCTGCGGAACCACTGAAATCGTTTGACACCGCCGAAGGCTTCGAGCAACACCGCCAGTGGGAGAAAACCCTGGCGGAGGGCAACTGGGGTATGGTGACCTGGCCCAAGGAATACGGTGGCCGCGGTTGCAACCTGATCGAATGGTTGATTTTTGAAGAAGAATATTATCGCGCAAAGGCGCCGCTGCGGGTCAATCAGAACGGGATTTTCTTGTTGGGGCCTACCCTGATGGAGTATGGCACTGACGAGCAAAAGCAGCGTTTTATCACCAAGATGGCCAGCGGTGAGGAAATGTGGGCCCAGGGTTGGTCCGAGCCCGGTGCGGGCAGTGATATGGCCGCAATTCGCTCCAAGGCCATTCGCGATGGTGATGAGTACGTGATCAATGGCCAAAAAGTCTGGTCAACCCGAGCGGTGTTTGCCGATTGGGTATTCTGTATTTTCCGTACCGATCCCGAATCCGAAAGACATCACGGCTTGTCCTTTATTTTTGTGCCACTGGATGCACCGGGGGTGACGGTAAGGCCGATTCCGCAACTGGACGGTCTGCCAGGCTTTGCTGAAATCTTTTTCGATGATGTTCGTGTTCCGGTGCAAAACCGCCTTGGCGATGAAGGACAAGGCTGGCACATCGCCATGGCCACGGCGGGTTTCGAGCGCGGTTTGATGCTTCGCAGCCCGGCCCGTTTCCAACAGACGGCAAAGCGACTGGTGGAACTCTATCGCGATCACCAGAACGATATTCTGGATCTGTCCATCGAAGACGCGGTGGTGAAATCATTCCTGGATGCCGAGGCCTACGCGCTGAGCACTTACCAAACCGCCTCCCGCTTGATCAAGGGAGGCAAGATTGGCGCAGAGGCGTCGTTAAACAAAATTTTCTGGTCCGAGCTGGATCAGAAGATGCACGAAACCGCTATGGGTATTCTCGGTGCGAGAGCCGAACTCTTGCCGCATTCCGCTGCCGCCGGTGATGTAGGTAACTGGCTGGATGGTTTCCTGTTCGCTCAGTCCGGTCCCATCTATGCGGGTACCAACGAGATTCAACGCAATATTATCGCCGAGCGTTTGCTGGGCATGCCGCGGAAGTAGGAGATCGCCATGGACTTTACCTTTACCGAAGATCAACTGTTATTCCGTGACAGCGTTAAGGACTTTTTGCAGGGCGAGGTGACGGCAGAGACCGTACGCAACCTGTGGGACACCGAGAGCGGCCGCAGCGACGCCTTGTGGCAGCAGATGGTTGAGCTGGGGCTCACAGCCATGTTGGTGCCTGAAGCCTATGGTGGCCTCGGCATGAACGAATTGGACTTTGTCCTGCTGGCGGTTGAGTCCGGTCGCGTGGCGTTGCCTGAGCCATTGGTGGAAACCGCTATGGTGGCGACACCATTGTTGGCGAGTCTGGCGCAGAAGGACCCACGCTGCGCGAGTCTGCTGGAAAAAATCGCTACCGGTGAGGCCCGGGTGGCGGTACAACACTCGGTGAACGCGCTGGTCGCAGACGCCCATATTGCGGATTGGCTGCTGCTGCCACAGGGAGATCAGATCCATCTGCTGGCGCGAGATCAGGTTAGCCTGATTGCCCAGGACAGTGTTGATCCCTCCCGCAAGCTGTTCGATGTAGAGTGGCAGGGCAGCGACGAAACCTGTCTGGCACGCGGCGCAGAAGGCGTGGCGCTGCTGGCGGCAACGCTGAACCGCGGTGCCCTGGGAGCCGCGGCACAGCTGGTGGGACTGGCAGAGGCAATGGTTCAAATATCCGTGCAATACACCACGGACCGCCAGCAGTTTGGCAAGGCCATCGGTACCAATCAGGCCCTCAAACACCACATGGCTGATTGCGCGGTGAAATCCGAATTCGCCAAAGCGCCTCTCTACCGGGCCGCTTACACCTTGGCCACGCGACCCGAGCATGCCGATTTTGCTGTCTCCCACGCCAAGGTGGTGGCCGGTGAAGCCGCTCTGTTGGCAGCCAAAAACAGTATTCAGTCCCATGGGGCCATGGGCTACACCTGGGAATGTGACCTGCACATCTGGATGAAACGGGCCTGGGCATTGGATAAGTTCTGGGGGCATGCCGGATTCCATAAGAACCGATTGCACCACTGGCTGCTGAAGCCAACCGCCAAGATCGGCGCGGACAAGACATTTGGAGAGCAGGGGTAACACTGCCTGAGCACCCGGTAGCGGTACGGTTATTTTCGCCACCGGGCGCAGCCTTTTGGCTCAGTCACCCTAGTTCAATCGGCCGATGCCGCTGAGCCTCAATTTCTCCATAGTAAATACTATCGAATTCTCTTAGCAGGAGCTCAATCATGGCGGAAGCCTATATTGTTGATGCCATTCGTACCCCCACCGGCCGCCGTAAAGGCGGACTTGCCGGTATCCATGCCGCCGACCTGGGAGGGCATGTCCTCAAGGCACTGGTAGAGCGCAATGGCGTTCCCGATGCGGATTATGACGACGTGATCTTCGGCTGTGTCGACACCATCGGTCCCCTGGCCGGCGATATCGCCCGCACCTGTTGGCTGGCGGCGGGTCTGGATCAGGCGGTGCCCGGCACCACGGTAGACCGCCAGTGTGGCTCTTCCCAGCAGGCAGTGCACTTTGCCGCCCAGGCCATCATGTCGGGTACTCAGGATGTCGTAGTGGCCGGTGGTGTTCAGACCATGACCCAGATCCCGATTTCTTCGGCCATGATCGCCGCCGAACCCATGGGATTCACCAATCCGTTCACCGGTTCTGAGGGTTGGGTCAAACGCTATGGTGACGTACCGCCGACGCAATTTAACTCGGCGCAAATGATTGCCGACAAGTGGGGGCTCGAACGCCAAGAGTTGGAAGTCTACTCCCTGGAGTCACACAACCGCGCCCTCAAGGCCATTGAAGAAGGCCGCTTTGATCGTGAGATTGTGCCGATCGCCGGTGTTTCCATGGATGAAACTCCGCGCCAGTCCAGCCTGGAAAAAATGGCAGAACTGGAAGGTATTTTCGGTTGTGACAAGGTGACCGCAGGGGTGGCTTCGCAAACCTGCGACGCGGCTTCTGCCCTGTTGCTGGTGTCCGAGGCGGCGCTAAAACGCTACCAGCTGACACCGCGTGCGCGCATACATCATATGAGTGTACGCGCAGATGATCCTATCTGGATGCTGACCGCGCCCATCCCCGCTACTGAGCACGCGTTAAAGAAATCCGGTATGAGCCTGGCGGATATCGATTTGGTGGAAATTAACGAGGCCTTTGCCTCGGTCGCCATGGCCTGGCTTAAAGAAACCGGTTATGACCACGCCAAAACCAACGTTAACGGTGGTGCTATTGCCTTGGGTCACCCACTGGGGGCAACCGGCACAAAACTGATGACGACTCTGTTGCACGAGCTTGAAAGAAGCAACGGTCGCTTTGGTTTGCAAACCATGTGCGAAGGTGGTGGTCAGGCCAACGTCACCATTATCGAAAGACTGTAAAAAGGCAGAACATATTATGGGAATTCTGAATAACCGAGTTGTCATCATCACCGGGGCCGGCGGTGGTCTGGGTGCTGCTCATGCGAAAGTTTTTGCTGCCGAAGGTGCTTGCGTTGTTGTCAATGACATCAACGAAGCGGCCGCCAGCGCTGTCGTTGACGAAATCACACAGGCCGGTGGCAAAGCGGTGGTAAATACCTCTGACATCACCAACTACGACGACAGTGCCAATGCCGTCAAGCAGGCTATTGACGCCTTCGGTGATCTGCACGCTGTGTTGAACAACGCAGGCATCAATCGCGATCGCATGTTTGCGTCTATGAGCGAAGCCGATTGGGATGCGATTATGAGTGTGCATCTGAAGGGCCACTTCTGCATCACCTCTCACGCCGTGCATTACTGGCGCGGTTTGTCGAAAGAAGGGCGCGAGGTGGATGCACGAATCATCAATACCACTTCGGGTGCAGGTTTGCAGGGTTCGGTCGGACAGTCTAACTACGCAGCTGCCAAAGCCGGTATTGCTGCCTTGACCTTGAACCAGGCGGTGGAGCTGGCGCGTTACGGTGTTACCGCAAATGCCATCGCTCCCGCTGCTCGTACCGGAATGACCACGGCCGTGGAAGAAATGGCCACCCGCATGGCCAAACCCGAAGACGGCAGTTTTGATTACTGGGCACCGGAAAATGTGTCTTCCCTGTTGGCCTGGTTGGCAGCAGAAGATTCCAAAGCCATCACCGGTCGAATTTTTGAAGCCGAAGGTGGCAGGATTTCCATCGCCGACGGTTGGCGCACCACCGAAGGGGTGGATAAGGGCGCCCGCTGGGAGCCCGCTGAAGT
Organism: Pseudomaricurvus alkylphenolicus; assembly: GCF_011683955.1. Classification (GTDB taxonomy): domain Bacteria; phylum Pseudomonadota; class Gammaproteobacteria; order Pseudomonadales; family Cellvibrionaceae; genus Pseudomaricurvus; species Pseudomaricurvus alkylphenolicus. The sequence goes on along the minus strand of NZ_JAAQPI010000002.1, from coordinate 251,452 downwards.
TGGCTCTGCTATTGACCAACTGCTGGCCAAAGAAGTCCCCGCCCAAAAAGTCTACGGTAGCTGACGATGGACTTCGCGTTTACCGATGAGCAGTTGATGATACGCGACACCGCGCAAGCATTTCTGGCCGAAGTATCGGACAGCGCCGCGGTGCGGGCGGCCATGGTCAGTGAACATGGCTTCGATGCGGAGCTGTGGCAACGGATCTGTGCCGACATGTACTGGCAGGCGATTCATATTCCCGAACAATACGGGGGTATGGGATTGGGCTACGTGGAATTGGTCGCCATGGTGGAGCAGATGGGGCGGTTTCTGTTGTGCTCGCCTTTCTTTTCCACCGTGTGTCTGGCAACCAATGCGTTGCTGGTTGCCGGGACTGAAGAACAGAAAACCCGTTACCTGCCCCGTATCTGCGAAGGCATGACGGCAACCCTGGCCCACACGGGTGCAGCCGCCGGTCAGTTTGGTGGGCAGTGGCACGCGGAGGCGGTAGAAGCCACCGTTACCCGTGATGGCGATGACTATATGCTCAGCGGTGAATTGCGCTACGTGGTCGATGGTGGCAGTGCAGAGTTGCTGATTGTTGCTGCGAGGGAACCCGGCAGCTGCGGCACAGATGGTATCAGTTTGTTTGTCGTTCCGGCAGATACTCTCGGAATCAATCGTCAAATTTTGCCGACCATGGACCAAACGCGCAAGCTGGCCAATATTTCTCTGGATCGGGTTCGAGTGCCGCCCACCGCTTTGATGGGTGAGCCGGGACAAGCCTGGCCGCAACTGCAGACCATCATTAACCTGGCCACAGTCGCGTTGGCGGCGGAGCAAATGGGCGGTGCCCAACAGGTGATGGATATCACGGTTGAATATACCAAGGAACGCACCCAGTTTAATCGCCCCATCGCCAGTTTTCAGGCGATCAAACACAAGGCTGCCGACATGATGACCCAGGTCGAAGTGGCTCGCTCCGGTGTCTACTACGCGGCTTGTGTCGCTCAGGAAGCTCTGACTGGCGGTGAACTGGCCGGCGAATTGAACGAGGCCGCCAGCGTCGCCAAGTCCTACTGCTCCGATGTGTATTTCAGCAATGCCGGAGAAGCCATCCAGATGCATGGTGGTGTCGGCTTTACCTGGGAATACGACGTACATCTGTACTTCAAGCGCGCCAAGGCCAGTGAGCATCTGCTGGGTAACGGTGACTATCATCGTGAACGTCTGGCAGCGATGCTGCTCGACGGCGAAGTGGCGTAACGGCAGAGGTAAATGACATGAAACTCAGTTTTAGTGCCGAAGACGAACAGTTTCGCCAGGAAGTTGCCACCTGGTTGCAGCAAAACCTGACCGGGGAATTCGCCAAGCTCAGGTTTCGCGGCGGCCCCGGCGACGAGCACATGTATCCCGAGGAGCGCAAACGCTGGGAGCAAAAGCTGGCTGAAGGTGGCTGGACCTGTATCGGCTGGCCAACCGAATACGGTGGTCGCGGCTGCAGTATTGAGCAGCAGGTGATCTTTAACGAGGAGTATGCACGCGCAGGTGCTCCGGGCCATGTCGGTCATATTGGTGAGGGCCTGGCCGGTCCCACCATTATTGCCTTTGGTTCCGAGGAGCAAAAACAGAAGTACCTGCCCGGCATTGTTGCCGGTACCGAGCTCTGGTGCCAGGGTTACTCCGAACCCGGCGCCGGTTCCGATTTGGCCAACGTGAAAACCCGTGCCCGCTTCGACGAAGAAAAGGGCAAATGGATTATCAATGGCCAGAAAGTGTGGACTTCTTTAGCCCATGAGTCTGACTATATTTTTGTGATTGCTCGTACCGATCCTGATTCGGTGGCACACAAAGGTCTGGGTTTTTTCCTGATGAAAATGGATCAGCCCGGCATTGACGTTCGTGGTATCGAGCAAATCACAGGCACCTGTGAATTCAACGAAGTGTTCTTTGACGATGCCGAGTGCGACGCCGGTGACATCGTTGGGGCACCGGGTGACGGCTGGAAGGTCGCCATGGGGTTGCTGGGCTTTGAGCGTGGTGTGTCGACGCTGGGCCAGCAGATGCAGTTCCAAAATGAGCTCAATCAGGTGATTGAAATCGCCAGGCGTAATGGGGCCGCCAAGAACCCCGCTATTCGCCAACGTCTGGCAAAGGCGCACACGGAACTGAAGATCATGCGCTACAACTCCATGCGCATGTTATCCGGCCAGGGGGGCAGCGATGGCAGCCTGCAGAAAGAAGCGCTGATCTATAAGCTGTTCTGGGCGACCTGGCACCGCACCATGGGCGAGTTGGCGATGGATGTGCTCGGACCGGAAAGTCAGGTTCTTGAGGGTGGCCCCTACGAACTCAGTCGTCTGCAAGCCATGTATCTGTTTGTCAGATCCGACACGATTTACGGCGGCACCAACGAAATACAAAAGAACATTATTGCCGAGCGGGGTTTGGGTATGCCCAAGGAACCTCGCGTAGCAGCAAAATAACGCGGAGTTCCCTATGGATATTCACAATCCCACATACGTGTCCGGTCACGGTTTACTCAAACACCGCTCCGTCCTGATCACTGCGGCAGCAGGTGCGGGCATTGGTTTTGCGGCAGCGAAAAAGTGCGTGGAAGAAGGCTGTCGCGCTATTGTGATCAGCGATATTCACGATGGTCGTCTGCAGGAATCGGTAAAAAAACTGCAGGAAGAAACCGGTCTGGAGCAGGTCTATGGCAAAGTCTGCAATGTGGCGGATGAAGAGCAGGTTCAGGCCTTGATCGCATTTGCCGAAGACAAGCTCGCCGGCACCGATGTACTCATCAACAACGCCGGTTTGGGTACAACCAAAGCTCTGATCGAAATGGAAGATCCGGAGTGGATGAAGGTCATCGACGTAACCCTGAATGGCACCATGCGCATGACCCGTCACATGATGAAAGTGATGAAGACTCGTTATGAATCCGGCAAGGGGGGCGGAGTGATCGTCAACAATGCTTCTGTGCTGGGCTGGCGGGCGCAAAAAGAGCAGTCCCACTACGCTGCGGCAAAAGCCGGTGTCATGGCGCTAACGCGCTGCGCTGCGCTGGAAGCAGCGGAGTTTGGTGTACGTATCAACGCGGTTTCGCCGTCTCTGGCGGTTCATCCCATGTTGAAGAAGTCCGCTCCGCCTGAGCTGTTGGCGGAGCTGGAAGGCAAAGAAGCCTATGGTCGGGGCGCCGAAGTCTGGGAAGTGGCCAATATTATGGTATTCCTCGCTTCCGATTATTCCAGCTACCTCACCGGTGAAATCATTTCCTGTTCCAGTCAGCGCAGCTGAAGTAACGACGGAGAAGTTCTATGACAACGGTTTTTAAAACACCCTCTGAATTAAGCAATGCCGTGGGTAATCGCCTGGGTGAAAGCGACTGGCTTGAGATTGATCAGGAGCGTATCAATTTGTTTGCCGAGGCCACAGGGGATCACCAGTGGATTCATGTGGACCCTGAACGCGCTAAAGACGGCCCTTTCAAGGCGACCATTGCCCACGGCTATTTGACGCTGTCTTTGGTAAATCTGTTCTTGCCACAGATTGTTGATGTGCAGGGAATTTCCATGGGCGTGAACTACGGTTGCGAAAAAATCCGTTTCCCATCGCCGGTTACCGTCAATTCCCGTGTGCGGGGTGTCGGTGAGTTAATCAAGGTGGAAGAGGTCAAGGGGGGCGTGCAGGCCACCATACGGGTAACGGTTGAGATTGAGGGCAATGATCGCCCCGCTTGTGTAGTAGATACCATCTCTCGTTATTACTGATTTTCAGACAGATTTCTTAAGGTAATTATTATGCGCGAAGCCGTAATTGTAGCAACCGCCCGTACAGCACTGGGCAAGTCTTTTCGTGGTGCATTCAATGATACCGAAGCGCCGGCCATGGGTGGACATGCCGTTCGTGCGGCGGTAGCGCGGGCGGGTATCGATCCCAATCTGGTGGATGACTGTGTTATGGGCGCGGCGGCACAGCAGGGCACCCAGGCTTATAATCTGGGCCGCTTGTGTGCGCTGGCGGGTGGATTGCCGGAGTCGACTTCCGGGATGGCGATGGAGCGTCAGTGTTCCTCCGGTCTGATGACCATAGCCACGGCTGCCAAGAGCATCATGTGTAATGAGTATGATGTGGCGGTGGCCGGTGGTGTTGAGTCGATTTCTTTGACTCAGAATAAGCACAAAAATACGTATCGAAATGTGTCCAAAGCCGTGTTGGAGGTGGATCCCACGGCTTATATTCCGATGATTGAAACGGCGGAGATTGTGGCTGAGCGCTACGGTATTTCCCGTGATGCACAGGATGAGTACGCGCTGCAGAGCCAGATGCGTACGGCGGCGGCGCAAGAGGCGGGTCTGTTTGAGAATGAGATTGTGCCGATGTCGACGACCAAGGCCTTGTTCAATCGCGAGACTAAGGAGACCACTTACGAGGAGGTGACCATAGCTCGGGATGAGTGTAATCGTCCGTCAACAACGCTGCAGAGTCTGCAGGGACTTGAGCCGGTCTGGAAGGACGGTAAGTGGGTTCCAGAGGGTAAATTCATTACGGCGGGTAATGCCTCGCAGTTGTCCGATGGTGCGTCCGCTTGCGTGTTAATGGATTCTAAATTGGCGGAGCAACAGGGGCTAAAGCCACTGGGGGCTTATCGTGGTTTGGCGGTTGCCGGCTGTAAGGCCGATGAGATGGGTATTGGGCCGGTGTTCGCCATTCCGAAGTTGCTGGATCGTCATGGGTTGTCGGTTGGGGATATCGGTCTTTGGGAGTTGAATGAGGCGTTTGCGTCTCAGGTGATTTATTGTCGCGACAAGCTCGATATTGATAATGAGCTGATGAATGTTAACGGTGGTGCAATTTCCATTGGTCATCCCTTTGGTATGAGCGGTGCCCGCATGGTGGGCCATGCGTTGCTGGAAGGGCAGCGCCGTGGTGTTAAGTATGTGGTGGTGACTATGTGTATCGGCGGTGGTATGGGTGCTGCCGGATTATTTGAAGTTTATTGATTCCTCAATTTTTTGCTACAAGCGGCAATCAGGCTTTTTGGAACTGTCGGTTGGTCCTACGGACCGCCCTCAGTCCCGAAAAGCCCGGCACAAGCGCCGCTCCCGTGGTGACTGCAGATTCAAACGACTGACAACTCCCGATTCCAAACGCCCTTACCAAGTGTCAACAAATCGCAACTTCTTACCATCACGCTGAGACGCGGGCGCACTCGTTTTTAAACCACGCATTATCCACAGACGTGTATCAGCAGGATCAATCACTTCATCAATTTCCAAGGTGCTGGCCATATTAATAGCCTTGCCACGCTCATAGGACTTCGCCACCAGTTTGTCGAACAGAGCCTGTTTTTCCGCAGGATCTTCAACTGCTTCAAGTTCTTTCCTAAAGCCCAATCGAACAGCACCTTCCAGCCCCATCGCGCCAAATTCACCGGTCGGCCAGGCAACCGTGAATACCCCGCGATGGAAGCTGCCACCCGTCATCGCCATGGCACCCAGTCCGTAACCTTTGCGCAGTACGATACTGAACAGCGGCGTGGTCATGTTGGCCGCCGCGACAAATAAGCGCGAGAAGCGGCGAACCTGCGCCGACTTCTCCGCCTCCGGCCCAACCATAAAACCAGGCGTGTCACACAGACTGATCAATGGCAGATCGAAAGCGTCACATAGCTTGATAAAACGACTGGCTTTGTCCGCCGCCGGAGCGTCAATGGCGCCACCCAAATGCCGGGAATTATTGGCAATCAACCCGAATGGTCGACCTTCGATACGGAGGAAACTGGTGACAATGCCTGTCCCGAAATACGGGCGCAATTCGAGCACTGAGTTTTCGTCTGCCACAGATTCAATGACTTGGTGAATATCGTAACTGCGCAGACGGTTTTCTGGAATAGCGTGCCTTAAGTGCCGCTTATCCGGTGCTTGCCACTGTTCGACTGGGCCCTGAAAATAAGACAGGTATTTTTTTGCTGCGGCAACGGCTTCAGTTTCGTTTTCAACCAGAATATCGATGACTCCATTATGAGATTGAATCTCGCTGGGGCCGACCTCGCTGGCATCAAACACTCCCAGCCCGCCGCCTTCGATCATGGCAGGACCAGCCATGCCAATGTTGGCGTCTCTGGTAGCAATGATAACGTCGCTACAACCCAGCAGAGCGGCGTTGCCTGCAAAACAGCGACCGGCGGTGATGCCCACAATCGGCACTTGACCGGACAGGGTGGCTATGGAAGTCCAGGTATCAATATCCAAGCCAGCAACAACCGGATAGTCCGTGTCCCCGGGACGTCCGCCGCCGCCTTCGGTAAAAAACACCAGCGGTATCTTCTGTTCATTGGCCAGGCGCAACATACGGTCGGTTTTTTTGTGGTTCATGGCCCCCTGGGTTCCGGCAAACACCGTGTAGTCGTATGACATCACCATACAGCGGGATTGTTCCTCGCCAAACAAATGACCGTTGACGCTGCCGGTACCGGCGACCAGGCCGTCGGCGGGGCTGATGTCGATCAGTTCTTCCACGCTGCGGCGACGCCGTTGTGCGGCGATAGTCAGAGAGCCATATTCCTGGAAGCTGCCTTCGTCGAGCAGGTCTGCTATGTTTTCCCGTGCCATGCGCAAGCCATTGGCGTGGCGTTTTGCGACTGCGTCGGGTCGCGCTTGGTCCAGGGTTTTTTGCTGTCGCTGTTGAAGTTCTGTTAAATCGGCGCGAATGCAATCGAGGTCAAAGTGTGCTTCGTCGGTGGCTTGGGCATTAGCACCGACCGCCGGTTCCAAAAAGATCAGAGCGGTATCGGGTGCGACGCCGTCGCCGCTGTTCACCAGCACCTCGCGTACGGTGCCGGCTTTCGGAGCGCAGATCTGGTGTTCCATTTTCATGGCTTCAATGACCACCAGCTCCTGACCCGCAAGCACTTGTTGGCCGACCATAACAGCAATATCAGACACCACCGCTTGCATGGACGCCTTGATACTGATGCAGTCCCGAGGCGCTGCTTTTTTCGTCGAGGAAGCTGCAGTGGGATTGGCGCTATCGCTCGTTGGAGATGCCCATTGCGATGCCGCTTCCAACAGCTCCGGTAAATGATCGTCGATAAACCGGGTATTGATATGGTTGCTCACCAGTTCCTGACGTTGCAGCAAAGCGCAATGTAACCATTGGTTGGTAGCGATGCCTTCTATTCGAAGCTGCTTGATGGTACGAGAGGTTTTTGCCACTGCCTGGGCAAAGGTTGGTTGCGGAGAGTGCACAATTAATTTGGCCAGCAGCGAGTCGTAATAGGGGCTGGATTGAAAGCCCTGGTAGCCACAGCTATCAATCCGTACCCCGGGACCGGTGGGTAAATCATAGCGCTGGATGGTTCCTGCGGCGCTGACAACATCGCCATTTTCGCTCAGGGTTTCGGTATTGATACGTGTCTGAATCGCAAACCCTCTGGGAGAGCCGATGCATTCTTGTTGGAGTCCCAAATCGGCGAGCGAGCAACCCGCCGCCACTTGTATTTGGGCCAGCACCAAGTCGACACCATAGACCATTTCAGTCACCGTATGTTCGACCTGAACTCGCGGATTGGCTTCCATAAAATAAAAACGGTCGCCATCGAGCAAAAACTCAAAAGTGCCCAGACCACGGTAGCGAGTCGCTTCTGCCATGCGCAGGGCGGCGTCGCACATTTGCTGTCGCAGCTCTGCACTGAGTGACGGGCTGGGCGCGATCTCCAACAGCTTCTGATGACGGCGCTGCAAGCTGCAGTCGCGTTCGCCAAAGTGCACTGCGGCTTTGCCGTCGCCCAGTACCTGGATTTCAATATGGCGGGCATTGACGACCTGTTGTTCAACGTAGACGTCTCTGCGCCCAAAGGCCGCTTGCGCCTCTGAGCGGCAACGTTCAAACGCGTCGGCAATATCTTCAGCCTTGTTGACCGCCCGCATTCCGCGTCCACCGCCGCCGGCTATGGCTTTTATCATCATACCGCTGCCTGGTGGCAGGGATGCGAAAAAGGCTTGAGCCTGTTCCAGTGTGGTGGACTCCCGGGTGCCGTCGAGAAGTGGCACCTGTTGTTGCCGGGCCAGCTCACGAGCGGCGGCCTTATCGCCAAAGCGTCTCAGACAGCCGGAGTCAGGCCCGACAAATGCGATTCCCGATGACTCACAGGCGCTGGCGAAGCCGCTGTTCTCGCTGAGGAATCCGTATCCGGGGTGCACAGCATCGCAGTTGTGTTTGCGGGCCAGAGTCAGCAGTTGGTCACCGTCCAGATACGCAGTGGTACCCCGGCCGTCCAGATCAAGACATTGGTCGGCGCGCTGCGTGTGCAGACTGTGGCAGTCATCTTGCGGAGCGACCGCGACGCTGGTGATGCCCAGCTCGGCGGCCGCCTGGGCAATGCGAATGGCGATCTCGCCCCGGTTGGCGATCAGCAGGCGTTTGAAACTCATAATAGGGGTATGTCCTGATGTTTGGCAATGTCAGGCATGGTGGCATGAAGCTTAGATGGGCTCAAGATGAAGGAGGGGTGACCGGTTGGTCTGACCCTGAAGTTGTCGCTTTTGGACTATAACGTTGGGTCTCGCGCGGAATTGACCAGACCAGGTCGACCAGGTATACCGAAAGGCTTGCCCGTGGTGATACCGGGCAAGCCTGGGCTAGAGGTTGGTTACATTGGTGCAGCGGGTGCGGAATCCATGGAGATTGCCCGCCGGCCTCCCAGTCGATACACCAGCTGATACAGGGCGGGCAGCACCACCAGTGTTAACAGCGTCGATGAGACGATACCGCCAATCACGACGGTTGCCAGCGGTCGTTGTACTTCCGCGCCGGTACCGGTATTCAGGGCCATGGGGATAAAGCCCAGGCTCGCCACCAGGGCAGTCATTAACACCGGGCGCAGACGTTGGCTGGCGCCATCACCAATGGCCTCAAGCAAGGGCATACCCCGGTCACGCAACTGTCGAATAAACGACAGCATCACCACGCCGTTTAATACGGCGACTCCAGAGAGCGCAATAAAGCCAACTGCCGCAGAAATGGACAATGGCATATCGCGCACAAGCAGAGCAATCACGCCGCCGCTGAGGGCCAGAGGTACACCGGTGAAAATCACCAGGCTGTCACGCAGGGAGCCGAAGCTGCTGTACAGCAGGCCCAGTATCAGTAATAAGGTGAGCGGTACGACGATCTGCAATCGGGCGCTGGCGGACTGCAATTGTTCGAAGGTGCCGCCATATTCCAGCCAATACCCCGCCGGCAGCACCAGTTGGGTCTGCATCAGGGTTTGGGTTTCGGCAATAAAAGAGCCCAGGTCCCGCCCCTGCACGTTGGCGGTGACCACAGTGTAGCGCTTACCGTCGCGACGATTAATTTGGTTGGGGCCTTCCGCCAGACGGATTGTGGCCACCTCGCCCAGGGGCACGTAATTCAGATCCGGATTGCTGCCGGAGGGCAGGGCAATGGGCAGTCGTGCCAGAGCCTCGGGATCGCGGCGCTGGCTTTCGTCCATACGCACCACCAGGCGGAAGCGTCGGTCACCTTCGTAAATCAATCCCGTGTCGACACCGCTGACCGCGGCTCGCAGGGCCTGTTGCACATCAGCGATGGACAATCCCAACAGTGCCAAGTGATCCCGCTCCGGTTCTACCGACATCATCGGCAGCCCTTTGGCCTGCTCCATACGTACATCCCGGGCGCCTGCCACCTTCGCCAGCAACTCACGGGCACGCTTGCCGGCGGTGGCAAGGCTGTCGAGGTCGTCGCCATAGATGCGCAGGGCTACATCCGAGCGCACACCGGCAATGAGTTCGTTAAAGCGCATCTCAATGGGCTGAGTGACCTCATACTTGTTGCCAGGTACAGCCAACACAGTGCCGCGCAACTCGTTCAGCAATTGCGCTTTGCTCTTGTTGGGATCGGGCCATTGCTCTCGCGGTTTGAGCATCACAAAGGTATCCGCGACATTGGGTGGCATGGGATCGGTGGCGATTTCCGGGGTACCGATTTTGGCGAAAACCTGTCGTACTTCCGCAAGTTCGGCAATACTGGCCTCCAGCTGGCGTTGCATTTGTACCGACTGCTGCAAACCCGTGCCGGGAATGCGCAGCGCGTGCAGGGCAACATCGTGTTCATCCAGTTGTGGCAGGAACTCGCTGCCCAGACGGCTGGCGGTTATGCCACTGATTGCCACGATCAGCAATGCGCCGCTGACCATCAATACGGGGTGTTGCAGCGAAGTTTGAAGCAGCGGCTGGTAACAGCGCCGTGCTGCCAGCATCAGTCGGTTTTCCTTTTCGCTCACATCGCGCAGCAGGATCGCCAGCAACGCGGGCACAAAGGTAACGGAAAATACCAAAGCCCCAACCAGGGCCGCCACCACCGTAAACGCCATCGGGTGGAACATCTTGCCCTCGACGCCACTGAGAGCAAAAATGGGCAGGTATACCAACATAATAACCAGCACACCGAACACGGCGGGTTTGAACACTTCGGCACTGGCGAGTTTCACGGATTCCAAGCGCTCAACCAGGGTCAGCAGACGCTGCTTCTGTTGCTGCGCTATTGCCAATCGCCGCAGGGTGTTTTCCACCACAATTACGGCGCCGTCGACAATCAGACCAAAATCGATGGCGCCCAGGCTCATCAGGTTGCCGGAGACACGACCGGCAGCCATACCGGTCAGAGCGAACAGCATGCTCAATGGGATCACCAGGGCTGCAATAAATGCCGCACGGAGGTTGCCCAGCAAGGCAAACAAAACCGCAATCACCAGTACGGCGCCTTCGAACAGATTGGTTTGCACGGTGCGAATGGTTTTATCCACCAGGGTGGTGCGATCGTAGAGTGGCTCCGCGACCACGCCTCTGGGTAAACTGGCGTTGATGGCGACGAGCTTTTCGGCGACCAGGGAAGAGACTGTGCGACTGTTTTCTCCCAATAACATAAAGGCGGTGCCGAGCACGGTTTCTTCGCCGTTGAGAGTGGCGGCACCGGTACGCAGCTCGCGACCGTATCGCACCTTGGCAATATCGCGAATACGGACGGGAGCATCGTCGCGTTTGGCGACCACCAGCTGTTCTATTTCTTCCAGGCTGGCCACCTGGCCGGGGGAACGAATCAACCACTGCTCGCCATTGCGTTCAATGTAGCCGGCGCCGCTGTTGCGGTTATTGTTTTCCAGTGTGCGCACCACATCGGCCAGTGTCAGCTTGAATGCCAACAGCTTGCCGGGATCCGGTGCCACCTGATATTCACGGGCGAAGCCGCCAACGCTATTGATTTCGGTAACACCGGGCACCTTGACCAATTGCGGCCGAATGATCCAGTCCTGAACGGTGCGCAGGTCTTCGAGACTGTAGGGCAAACCATTGGCGGTTCGAGCATCGGGTTGCGCCTTAACCGCATAGGTAAAGATTTCGCCCAGACCACTGGCGATGGGACCCAGCGTGGGCTCCAAACCATTGGGCAGTTGGCTGCGGATGGTTTGCAGGCGCTCGGTTACCTGCTGGCGCGCCCAATAGATGTCGGTGCCTTCCTCAAAGATCACCGTGACCTGTGAAAGACCATAACGGGACAGCGATCGGGTATAGTCCAGCCGGGGCAGACCGGCCATGGCGTTCTCCACCGCAAAGGTCACCCGTTGTTCAGACTCCAGCGGCGAATAGCCTTCGGCTTCGGTATTGATCTGAACCTGAATGTTGGTGATATCCGGCACGGCATCGATGGGCAGCTTAAGGGCGTTGTACACACCCAGCGCCGCCACCAGCGACACCAACGTCAGCACCAGCCAGCGCCGATCAACGGCAAAGGCAATAATGGTTTTCATGGGATCATCCTCAGTGGTCGTGGCTGGCGCCGTCTTTCAGTACATCGGCCTTGAGTAGAAAGCTGTTTTCGGTCACATATTCGGTGCCCGGTAAGATGCCGCCCAGCACCTCGACTCGGTCACCGGCTTTTGCTCCCAGCTCCAACATGCGTACTTCAAACGTATCGCCGTAGCGGGCAAATACCACGGGCATATCGCGAAAGCTCTGAATGGCAGTAGTTTTTACCGCCATGGGTACTTGGCGTTGTCCCAGCTCGATTTCCGCTCGCACGTGCATGCCCGGACGCCAGTGACCATCGGGGTTATTGATTAATGCGCGGGCGCGGGCGATATGGCCACCGGTCATTTGAGGTGAGATATAGGTTACCTCGCCCCGAGCCAGATCATGACCGTGCATATCGCGAACACTAACCCCCTGGCCCAGCTGAAGTTTTTCGATGCTCTCCGGGAAGGCGGACATTTCCACCCACACCCGGGACAGATCTGTGATTTCCAGCAGCCCATCCTTCTCCGTCCGGTCCCCCTGGTTCACCGCGCGGGCCGTGATTTCACCGTCAGCGGGGCTATTGATGGAATACGTTTGCAAGGTGCGACTGTTGCGAATGGTCAGTAGCTTTTGGCCGCGCTTGACGTGATCGCCGGTGGCCACATGGATGCGCTCGACAATGCCGGGGTAGGGGGCGTTGATGTGAAAGACGCTGTTTTCCGGCGCCGCGATAACGCCAAACAGTTGATCGGTAAACGTCAGGGTTCCGCTACCCAAGGGTTCCACTACGATACCGGCGGCCTGCTGTTGCCGGCGACTGATTTGCGTTCGGCCTTCAAAGTTGTCGTAGTGCCAGCTGGCCTTCCGATTGTTCACGACGGCTTGAACCTCGACTTCATAGGAGTGAGGTTCGCGTACTATTTGTTGACTGACGCGATAATTTTTTTCGGCCCGGAAGCTCAGTTGGTCACGTTCACCACCCAGACGATTGAGCCTGACTGCGGCCTGCCATTGTTCTGGAGCGATCAGCTCACCAGCCAGATAAGCGAAAAGGCGCATTTCCGGGTCAATGCCCTGTTCGAAGATGGTGACCTCGATGGTGAGATCGTCTTTCTTGAGCAGCTTACCGCCGTTAGGCCCTTTGAGCTCTTCCTGCTCGACGGCCTCGCGCGGATGACTATGACCGCCCCCCGCCAGCACTTTGGCTGGCAGTAGGCCCGAAGCGAGTGCGATGTACATCATGGCGGTGATTAATGGATGGGTTGTGCGTAAAAAATTCATGGGTTGTCTCCCTGGCCAGCGGTATTCATCGGCTGGCCCGTCAGGCGTTCAAGTTCGAGAAATTGCTGAAATACGGCGTGCTGGGTGTCGATCTGTTCCCGCTTCAGGCTGAACAGCTGTTGTTGGGCGTCGGCCCATTGCAAGACGCTGTAACGGCCCTGGCGATAGCCCTGTTCCGTTGCGCTCAGGAGCTTGCTTGCAGCGGGCAACAGTCGCCGCTGCAGCACCTGGTTTCTCTGCCAGTGGGCGTCCAGTTGTGCCCTAAGTTCCAGCAAGTTGAGGCGCAGCTGCTGTCGTTGCAGCTGACTGACGGCTTCGGTTTTATCACGTTCCGCGTAGGCGGCTGCGATCCGGCCACGATTGGGGTTGGATAGCGCCAAGGGCATGGAAACATTCACTACCAATGCCTGGTCTTGCGGGCCATTGTGCTGACGCAGGCCGACGCCCAGTCTAATATCGGATTGACCGTTGGCGTTGGCCAGTGCCACCCGAGCGTCCGCCTGTCGCAGATTGGCCGTCAATTGCATCCACATGGGTGCCCGTTCAAGTTTTTCCAGTAGCTGTTGGGCTTTGGGTGGTTGCGGCAAGGCGGTGAGATCGCCCGCAACCCTGGTAAAGTTTGCGGACTGCAACCACATGGCGCTGAGTCTGTTGCGGGCAAGGCCCAGCTCCGCATCAAGCTGTTGATGACGAGCTTCGACCTGTGCCAATCCCAGCTGCAATCTGGCCACGTCGGCTTCTGTGCCGGCACCGGCACGGCTGCGCTGCTCGATAACCACTTGGGCTTGTTGCAGCATTTCGATCCGCTCCTGATTCAGGGTAATCAAGGACTGCAGACGCAGGACCCGATAATAGCGGTCACCCGTTCGGGCAAGTATGTCGAGTCGGACCAACTCATATTCTGCCTGTTGCTGTTGCCAGCGGGCGTCCTGTAGCTGAATCCGACGCCGGCGTTTATCACCCAACTCAATCAACTGGCTTAGAGTCAGTGTGATTTCGGATTGCTCGTTACCCGTGAATTCGCCACTGCCGGCGAGGTTTGCCAGGTTGACACTCACTGTTGGGGTGGGGCGTAAACCGGCCTGCAGGCGCAATGCCTCGGCAGCACGCTGTTGAAAGGGGTAGGCTTGCAACAGCGGGTGGTGCTGCAGCGTCTGCTGGAGGGCACGTTCCAGAGTCAGCGTGCCGGGCTCTTTGCCCGTGGTATCGCTGAATACCGCTCCAAAAGGTGCGCTGCCCAGGGTCACCAGGAGCAGCAATAGTAACTTGTTTGTATGCATAACAACTCCATAGGCATCCGCCGTCGGCTGACGCCACGGTTGTTTTCAATACGGGCGGGCGCAGACGTGCCGACAGGTGATACCGGTCAATCAAAAAAGGGATTGTGAGGAGTGGTCAGGCGGTGGGTGGCGGAACCGGGGGCCGCAGGCGACGGCCCTGGTAGTCTTCACGCAGGGCAGGATGCTGCGGGTTCAGCGGCGCAATCGCATCAAATATACTCAACTGCAGTGGCAGCAAGTGGAAGCACAGGTGCACATGGGTTTCTTCATGTTCCTGTTGGTGCTCGGTATCGAAAGCACCCATGTGCTCCCCATCGTGATCAACCTTATGAACGTGATCCAGGGGCAGATGTACATGAGGGGAATCGTTACCGTGAGAGCCATCCTGCAAATGTGCGTCCGCCACCACAGCGTTACTCAACTGGCACAGCAAAAACAGTGTCAGTATCAGCAGCGGTTTAAGAGCGGTTGTCGGCATGGCCAAAGCAATCAAATCTAACAGGATGCCGGATGATAAGTGTCTGGCAGCTCAATGTGAAGTGATTTAACCCTAATTGACGGCCGGATTGCGCCGGAGGTACTACACTTTCCAATGTCACCCCTCTTAATGTCACTCCGTTTCGCTTTACCGAGGAGGTTTCCATGTTGCAGGTAAAACTCGACGACATTGTGGACGCATTCGACTTTGTCAGTTTTGGCGACGCTTATACCCATGAAGCCTACTTTTGCCGTAAAACCGGCAAATTCTTCCTACATTCCGAGTTTGACGATGATCTGGAGCCTCTGCCAGACGATATCGACGACGCCGATGCCTATGTGTGTATCCCTCATCCCCATGAGCTTGACCTGGGCCAGCGTCTGGCGATCCGATTTGTCCGCTATTATCTGCCCGAAGAGGAGGAGAACGTCGCTCGCATGTTCAGCTGGCGGGGTGGTTACGGGCGCTTCAAACAGCTACTGCAGCAACGCAGGATGATCGATCAGTGGTATAGCTTCGAAAAAGATGCCCAGCTCGAAGCCTTAAAGCACTGGTGTGTGGACAATGAGATCGAGTTGGGGAACTAATCCAGGCGTTTGTTGAATCGCAGCGCTGCCAACAAGAGTCCCAACAGAGCAAAGGCGATTAACCAGCTGATATCCGGCATCAAATCTCCAAGGTCCGCATCTCTCAGCACCACGCCGCGAATGGTGCGGACAAAGTGGGTGGCCGGCAGTACTTCCGCGATCCACTGTGCGGCGACCGGCATGGCCTCGTAGGGAAACATAAAGCCCGATAGCAGGATCGACGGCAGCAAAATAAAGAAGGTCATTTGCATGGCCTGTAGCTGGGTCTGCGCACGAATGCTGATTAACAGCCCCAGTACCAGGCTGGCCATGATAAACAGCAGGGTGGCGATACCAATGGTCAGCAGGCTGCCGTTAATGGGCACGCGAAACACCCAGTGACTCAGCGCCAGGACGATACCCGCCTGAACCAGGCCGACAAACACAAATGGAATGATCTTGCCGATCATCAACTCCAGCGGACGCACCGGGGTGGTGATCAAAAATTCCATATTGCCCTGTTCACGCTCCCGCACCAGGGATGCGGAGGTGAACATAATCATCGTCATCGACAGTATCACCGCCACCAGCCCCGGTGCAATGTTGACCACGTTGCGCTGCTCCGGGTTGAAGTAAGGCACCATCTCGAAGCTCGGCACTGGTTGATAGACTTCGCGATCCACCAGTTCGTCCAGGGGCATATTGCGTAACCCGCGAATTGCCGCTGTAATCATGGTGTCTGACCCATCCACCAGCCATTGCGCTGCCGGGCGCTGTTCCGGCCGATCCATCGCATTAACGGGTGGCTGTTCCCGCCCCAGGGTTTTGCCTTGTGCCAGGCGTTCAGTAAAGTCTTGGGGCAGAATCAAGACGGCGCGTACCTCGCCGCGGGTAATTGCCTGTTCCGCGGCCTTGACCGAGGTATAGTGGTGGTGAAACTGTACCACCTGAGTGGCTTCCACGGAGTTGGCCAGCAGGCGGGCATAGGCACTGTGACTTTGGTTGACCAGTCCTGCGGGCAGGTGTCTTACGTCGGTATTAATGGCGTAACCAAACAGCAGCAACTGCACCAGGGGGATCATGACAATCATGGCAAATGTCATTTGGTCCCGCGCCAGTTGATGCAGCTCCTTGCTGACAATGGCGGCGATTCTATGGTGAAAATTCATTGCGGTTACCGGTGCAGGTGACAAACACATCTTCGAGGCTTGGGCGTACCTGTTGCAGCCGCCGCTGCGCTTTCTGCTCATCCCTTCCCAACTGTTTGGACAAATAGATCAGAGGCTGTGGCACCTCCGAACTTACCAGTACGCGAAGACGCGTGCCCAGCTGTGCGGCGGAGATTATTTCGGGTCGTGCGATCAACTGATTTTTGAGTTGTCTCAACTGGTTGTTGCCGCCATCGATTTCGATAACGTTGGCTCCCATTCGTTGCATCAATGCCTGTGGTGAACCATCTGCGCGTTTAATGCCGTTTTCCAAAATGGCCAACCCGTGGCATCGTTCCGCTTCATCCATGTAATGGGTAGAGACCAGAATGGTTTTGCCCTCGCCACATAAGTCAAATAATCGTTCCCAAAACTCGCGTCGGTTTTCGGGGTCAACCGCAGAGGTGGGCTCGTCGAGAAACAACAGGTCGGGGTCGTGAATGGTGGCTGCGGCCAAGGCCAGGCGTTGTTTCTGACCACCGCTCAGGCTGCCCGCCAGTTGCTTGTCGATGGCTTCAAGATGATAAAGCACCATAAGCTCGTCGACGCGCGCGCGAAGTACCTTGCCGGATAAATTGTAGATGCGGCCGACAAAGTAGAGGTTTTCTCTCACTGTAAGGTCCGCGTAGAGTGAAAATTTCTGGGTCATATAGCCAATGCGAACACGCAGTGCTTCGGCTTGGTGCGGCAATTCATAGCCCAGTACTTTTACACTGCCGCGGGTCGGCGTCAGCAGCCCCGTCAGCATACGAATAGAAGTTGATTTGCCACAGCCGTTGGGGCCCAGAAAACCATAAATGCTGCCGCTGGGAATATTCAGATCCACGCCATCAACGGCTTTGTGGTCGCCGAAATACCGGCTCATACCCTTGGTAACAATCGCAGGCGATGTCATTTCAGGTGCACCTGCGCCGGTACGCCGCTGGGTAGGTGGCGGGCGTCGTCGCCAAGTTGAATTTCGGCCAGGTACATCAATCTTGAGCGGTCTTCCTCCGTCAAGGCGTAGTAGGGTGTGAAGGCCGGTTGCTGATGAATGCGCTTGAGCTGTCCTTGAAACTCCTGATCTATGCCGTCGACGGAAACTCTCAGAGTTTGGCCTGTTTGCAACAGGGCACGTTTGGATTCGGGCACATAGGCTCGTATGTGGGGATTGCCCTCCGCCAGCAGAATCACCAGACTGGCTCCGATGTTGACCCGTTCCCCCAGTTTCCAGGGCAAGCTGTCAATGCGGCCATCACGGGTGGCAGTCAGTGTCAGATCTTGTAGCTGTTCTTGCGCAAGAGCAAGAGTGGCGTTGGCGGCCTGCAATTGGGCGTCAGCCTGGGCGAGCTGTTCCGGTCGTGTGCCTTTGACCAACAGCGTGAGCTGCTCGCGGGCGTCCTCCAGAGTAGCCCGAGCCGCGTCCCTTTGTGCCAGGGCACGGTCAAGATCTGCCTGCCCCAGGACCTTTTTCGCTTCCAGGGTAACGGTGCGACGGTAGGCTTTTTCGCTCTCTTCCAGACGGGCTTCGGCGTTATCCACCCGTGCACGGGCAGAGGCCAGTTCTTCGGCGCGAGCACCATTTTGCAACTGCAGCAGATAGGCCTGGGCTCTGGCCACTTCCGCCTTGGCTTGTTGAACCCTAGCCCGCTGCAGGCGATCATCCAGTTGCAACAGGGGGGTGCCTGCGGAGACCTGCTGGCCCTCGCTGACATGGATGGCGGTGATGACTTCAGCCGCCGTGGCCGACAGGCGAATCCGATCCCGTTCGACCGTGCCAAGGGCTTGCTGTTGTTGATCCTGGTTACAAGCTGCCAGCAACAGCAGACAGATTGCCATCCCTATTAGGACTTTTATCCGAGCTAATGTTGGCATTATTCAGTCGCCTCGTCGGTTGCGTCATCTTTTTTCAACAGGCCGTTTTTCAGCACATCAATATTGTGTTCCACCAATTGCAGGACTTTTTCCGCATTCAACTCTATGCCATGAATCTTCAGAGCTGCTGCCGGCGCAATAAACGGGAACAGCAGCAGGCTGAAGATGGTCAGGCGGGCCATTTGAGGGGAAACACCGGGGCGCATCTGCGCGAGGGTGACCGGGTTGTTGAAAAGCTGATCGCTCAAATTGGTGGCCACTTCCCCCATCACCTTTTCGATGATGGGGCGCTGGTCATCATCCTGTTCCGACATAATCCGCATCGCCAATTTGGGTACATCCGGGTTGGGGGCCATGGTTTGGGCAAAGCTGCGCATAAAGTCTTCAAGGCTCTGGTGGGGCTCGCCGGGCGAACGCTGAAAAAAAGTCGCCACCGGCGCCAGGGTTTCGCGCAGCATATGCTCAAACAAACCGGCTTTGTCACCAAAGTAGTAATGGATCAGCGCCGCATTAACACCAGCGGATTCAGCCACCATACGGGTGGAGACCTTTTTGAACGGCAGTGTGGTAAACAGCCTGCGGGCCGCATCGATCAACTGTTGGCGCGCGCCGGAGTCACCCCTGGGGCGCCCGGCCCGACCGCGCGGATGTTGGCTAGGCATACCGAATTTCCCGATAATTAATCACTTTGATTAAAAAATAGGGTATTGGGGCCGCAGTCGCAAGCTCAACAATTCATCAATATCGCTGCTCTGATTAATCGGCGACCAGCAGCTCCCGCAGCAGACCAGTGTCCGCCTGTACTTGCCGGGCGTAGTCATCACTCAGTTGCCGCAGCGCGTCGAACCCGTCGGGAAGCACCTCTACGACGGCCTGTTCGAACAAGGTCGAACGACGATCACCACGGCAGTGGGCGATGGCCAGAGCCCGACCACAGAGGGCGGCGTAGTCTTCAAAGCCACCCTTGCGGGCTTTTTTGCCGATGGCGATATGCTCCGGATCGATACCCACCTTGGCGTGATGACGGGAGCGCACCAACCAGTGCTTACCCTGCCATTCCACCTCGTCCAGGACGAGATCCGGCCGACGCTGCATTCGCCGCTGACACATGACGGTCAAATGGGCGGGATTGAGTCGGTTGTTAGGCGACAGATCATCAAAGAAGTACAGGGGGGCGGCCGCTCTTTGTTGTTTTACCTCCACAACATGGTAGAGCTGCGGGGAGCGGGGCAGAGGAACCGCAGGCCCAACCAGCAGATAGTAGCGTTCCAGATTTACCGAGCCGGTACCGGCGTTCAGGCGCGCCACCAGATCAAGGATTTGGTCGTCCACATAGGGAGCGAAGGTGCTCCGAAACTGCTCACGCAGTTGCCCGTTGACGGCTTCAAAGCGATCTTTCCGATCTCGAAAACGCAGGGGCAGACTGCTGAGATCCACGGCTTTTGCCAGCGAGCTGCCGGTGTCAAATTCCGCACCACCGGCAGCGCGCCGCAGAGCTTTTTGGTAGCGCTTGGAGACGATATGGGTGTCTGGCAGTGATTGAATCGCCCGCAGGTAAAATTCGTCGGCGGTCAGGCTCTCTGTGCAGGTGGCGAGGTAAGCCTGTAAAAAGGCGGTAATAGCGGTGTCTGCTTGCGCCGTTTCGACCGCAGGCTTACCGGCAACCTCTTTGTCACCGGCGATGCGCCCTTCAACCCGCCCGCGACAGTGGGATACGCACAGGCGCAAACTGGTGCAGTAACGCAGAAGATCCCATACGGCATGACCGATGCAAGCGTCGTCATAGTCATTGGGGCTGAAAATCACAGAGTCGCCGTGGGAGCCTTCTTCGGTCAGGAACCCAAAGTTGGAAGTGTGGCAGTCACCGATGATGGTGGTTTTGGGAATATCACAGAGCGACTGCGGAATATCGATCAGGCCGGAGTGGATGTCCTTGTAAAACAGCTGCGAGGATCCGCGGAAGAACACGAACGGGCTGGTCGCCATTTTGACGTGCTTGGGAAGGCGCTTGGGGGGCGAGACTCCATCCACCCGGGCAAGAAATTCGGCCAGAAACGTTTTGCGCGCTTGCATCGCTGCTCTCACTCCGTGTCTGAGAATGCGGTAAATATGGTATAGCGCCGTCCTGGCGGTTTCAATGTCACGAAAATGAACTTGCCGGGGGACGCTAACTCACTATCATTGATAGTGAATACCTGTGCTGTACAGAACCGGACGCTGTCGAGGAAAACAATATGAACTCACTGGAACAACAATACTTCCAACTCAAGGATCTGATTGCCGTGTACGGTACCCAAGTGCTAGTGGCGCTGGTGGTGCTGATCATCGGCCTGAAACTGATCAAAAAGGTGACCCCGCTGATCAGCGGTTCGCTGCTGAAACATACCCCGGATGAAACCTTGGCGCAGTTTATCGGCGGCGCCATCGATGTTCTGCTCAAGGTGCTGCTGATCATCACCGTTGCCTCAATGGTCGGTATCGAAACCACCTCCTTTGTCGCCGTTTTGGGTGCAGCGAGTTTGGCGGTGGGGCTGGCGCTGCAGGGCAGTTTGTCCAACTTTGCCGGCGGCGTCATGATTCTGATCTTCCGGCCCATCAAAGTCGGCGACTATGTGGAGGCTCAAGGCCTTGAGGGCATCGTCAAGGATATTGGTATTTTTGTGACGACTTTGGAAACCTTCGACAAGCGGACCTTGATTTTGCCCAATGGCCCGCTTGCCAATGGCAGCATCATAAATCACACCCGTAGCGAAATCCGCGCGGTGGAGGTGGCGATTGGCGTTTCCTACAGTGACGATTTGGGCAATGCCAAAGTGGCGATGGAAAAGGTGTTGGCAGACGACCCGCGTATCCTCGATGACCAGGATAATGTGGTGGCGGTTGTGGATCTGGGCTCCAGCTCTGTGGATTTCCTGGTGCGGGGGTTTGTCAAAACTGAAGATTACTGGAGCTTCTTCTTTGATGCCCGCCCCGCGCTTAAGGCGGCGGTGGAAGCCGCCGGCTGCACTATCCCGTTCCCGCAACGGGATGTGCATATGATTGCTGTGGATGCGGACTGAGCTCTAAACTTCAGTCTCTGAGCCCGAGCCGCTTCAACAGACGATAAAAGTTGCTGCGATCAACGCCCAGCGCCCTGGCGGCCTGGGCCTGATTGCCATCGTGCCGCTCCAGAGTCTGGTTGATGATTCGGCGTTGAAAATCATCCGTGGCGGATTTTAAATCCACTTCGACGGTCGATGGGTTGTCACGTTCTGAATCCTGCAATATCACGATGGGCGCCGTTTCTGCAGGTGTAATATCCAGGTGCTGACAGCCAATAGTGGTGATTCTGCCATGGTTGTCGCGACGCGCCTTGAGCAGAGCCCGGTTGATACTGTGTTCCAATTCACGAATGTTGCCCGGCCAGCCGTAGGCCTGCAGAGCTTTTTTCGCGGCCTGGTCCAGGCGCACGCTCTGCAGGCCCAGTCGGCGACGGTTAGCCTCCATAAAGTGGCCCGCCAACAGCAGTACATCCTTGCCTCGCTGGCGCAAAGGCGGCACATCAATGGGGTAAACACTGAGTCGGTGGTAGAGGTCTGCCCGGAATCGGCCGGCCGAGACTTCCTGCTGTAAATCCCGATTGGTGGCGGCGACAATACGTACATCCACCTGAAGGTAGCGGTCGCTGCCCACCCGCTGAATTTCACCACTCTGCAGCGCCCGCAGCAATTTCGCCTGTAACACCAGCGGAATTTCTCCGACTTCGTCCAGAAACAAGGTACCGCCATCGGCCAGTTCGAATTTGCCCGCGCGGGCCTGGTGGGCTCCGGAAAAGGCCCCTTTAACGTGGCCAAACATCTCGCTTTCCACCAGATTTTCCGGCAGTGCAGCGCAATTTACATAGATCAGCGGCGCTTCGTTTCGAGCGGAGAGATGGTGGATCTGCCGCGCCACCAGTTCTTTACCGACACCGGTTTCACCGCAAACCAGTACCGACAAATCCGATTGTGCAACGGTTTCTATCTCCTGCTGCAACTGCCTGAGGCTGGCACTGTTGCCCACCATGGATTGCTGCTGATCACTGAGCACCGCTCTGGTGATCTGGTGTTCCTGTTGAATTCTAGATTCCAGCTGCTCGATCTGGCCGGCGACTTTTACACTCGCCTCCGCGACATGAATAAACGCGCGCAGCTCCAGGGGGTCGATGCGGTCGAAGGTCCCGGGCTCCATAGCGTCCAAGGTGATTACCCCCCAGGGTTGTTCATCGATATATAGCGCCGCACCCATGCAGTCGTGTACAGGCAGAGTGCCGGGGGCATCTTCCACCAGCCCATCATAAGGATCCGGCAAATCGCAATCGGTGGCGAAGCGCACAGGCTCGCGGCTGTGCAGAATTTTGGCCAAACGGGGGTGTTGGGTCACATCGAAGCAGCGCCCGAGGGTATCGTCGCTGAGGCCCTCAACCGCGAGCGGAGTCAGACCCTGACCCTGAAGTTGTAACAGTCCGGTGGCATCGCAGGGAAAAGTGCTTTTAAACGCCTGCAGCAGGCGCTGGTAGCGTTGGCTTGCCGTCAGCGGGCGGGACAGATCGGCCACGATCTCTACCATGGCCCGGGTAAAAGCAGTGGTTGTCATAATAACCTCTTTGTTGTCATTGAGACATTATCACGATTGTTGTTATTAAGACACTTGTGATTTTAACCCTAATAAAATCAATGGGTTACAGGTTGGCATAAGGTTTGATATGAGAGTGGAGCCGGTGTCCTCACCGGACTAACCCACTCGATAAGCCAAAGGGGAAAATGATGAAAAAACTGAGTGTCGGTTTGATGGGAGTTCTTCTGTTGTATGCAATCCCGGTGATCAAGTGAAGGTGGTGGAAGGCTACCTCGTTGCTGCTGATCAGAAATAGCCAACAGACTCATTAAGCACGAAACAAGTAAAGGAAGTTGTATGTTACCCAATGAAGTAAAAGACGTTATCAAGCAAACCCTGCCGGTGGTCAAAGCCAATGCTGAGGACATCACCGCTGTATTTTACCCGCTGATGTTTGAGGCCTATCCGCAAGTCAAAGCCTACTTTAACGAGGCCCACCAACTGGAGGGGACTCAGCGCCGGGCGCTGGCCAATGCCGTGGTCGCCTACGCGGAAAACCTGGACAGGCTTGAAGTGCTGGGGGATGCCCTGGCGGTCATTATCCACAAGCACGCCTCACTCAATATTCTGCCCGAACACTACCCCATTGTCGGGGAATGTCTGCTCAAGGCGATTCGCGAAGTACTCGGCGTGGGAGACGAGGTGATTAATGCCTGGGGGGCAGCCTACCAGCAGTTGGCTGATATCCTTATCGGGGCTGAGGAGGAGGTCTATCGGGCCAACGAGTCCCAGTCCGGTGGCTGGCGCGGAGAGCGGGAATTTGTTTTGGTTAAAAAGGAGCGGGAAAGTGAGGTGATCACCTCGTTTTATTTTGAACCTGCCGACGGAGCACAGTTGCCTCTGTTCAAACCCGGCCAGTACACGGCGATCACGCTGTCGATCGACGGCAAGGAGGTTCGCCGTAACTATTCGCTGTCGAACTCCCCGGGGGAACCTTACTTTCGACTCAGTGTTAAGCGCGAGGCAAATGGCCTGGTGTCCAACCATATGCACGATCAGTTACAGGCCGGCGACCGGGTTCAACTGACCCAGCCTTGTGGTGAGTTTATACTCAACGAGCATCAGCGCCCGTTGGTGTTGCTCACGGGCGGGGTTGGTATCACACCGGCCATCAGCATGTTGCAGCCGGCACTGGACTCCGGTCGACCTGTGCATTTTATCCACGGTGCTCTGAACTCAGCGACCCATGCATTTAGAGGCTGGGTGGATGAGTTGAGTGATCGACACGAGAATCTTCAGGTGACTTACTGCTATAGCGAGCCTGACGATGGCGACGAGAGCCACCTCACCGGATTCTTTGATCAGCACATCTTGGAGCAGTTGTTGCCGGAGCATCGGGATGTGGATCTGTATTTTCTGGGTCCCAAGCCATTTATGCAGTCGATCAACCGCTCCCTGAAAGTACTGAAACTTCCGCCTGAGCAAGTGCGTTATGAGTTCTTCGGGCCATTGCAGGAACTGGAGTCGGCGGAAGACGTCGTGGCGGCCTGATTGCCATTTGTTTGCACATTTTGTGCAAATTGTTTGTCAGGGATCTTGTTAGTATCGACCCTGACAAACCCCAATGGCACCCGCAGGAGCTTTCTACAATGACGTCCAATGTACCCGGTATCTTCAAACGATCAGTCCGTTATATCCTTTTGGGTGCAGTGGCGCTGGCGAGTTCAATGAGCTTTGGCCAAGAGCAAGCCACCCGCGATCAAGTGGAACGGCAGATTCAAGAACTCTATATCGGCATTCTGGGGCGTGCAGCAGCTCAAACGGGATTGGACTATTGGACCGATCAAATCCTTGAGGGCACCTTTACACTGGAAAACACTCGAGCATCCTTCACGGAGCAGGTGGAATACGTCAGCATCTATGGTTCACTCAGCAACACCGAACTGGTTACAACGCTATACCGAAATCTTCTTGAGCGGGAACCGGCAGCTGCCGGTTTGGCCTACTGGGTCCAGGAGCTGGATGAGGGGCGTATCAATGCCGACCAAATGGTTAATGCGATTATCAATGCTGTGCAAGATGAAGATGCGTCAGGATCACAGGTATCGGAAGATCGACTGGTGCTGAGCAACAAGGTGGATGTTGCCGAGTACTTTACGTCTTTGGCTGCGGACTATGTGAGCGAAGGCGATTTTATAAGCGTGGCTCAAACCGTTGTTGCCGATGTAACAGCCAGCGCCGACAGTGTGCTGGCAGCAACTGAGTTTATCGATGAGGTGCTGGCAGAATGGGAATTGCCGGATGGGCCTGTGGACGTCTACGATGTGATACTCACCGATACCAATGCTGATTGTGCCAGCTACAGCAACGACTACCAGGCATCGGTACTCGATATTCAGCGCAGTCTGGGCTTCGAAATGAGTGTCAGTATCAGTGTCGATGATGATAGCTGCGAGTTGCTGTCCAACTCTATTCCCAATCATGACTTTAACGATGCCAGCGCCCGCTTTGCCACCGACGTTGCGGAGATTCAACGCACCTTTCGACTGCCCCGGGATCCGGTCTTTGCCAACACCGCTACTGAAATCAGCCAACAATATTACGATGCCGTGATGCTTAATGGTGTGGTGCTGGATCTGCTTTCAGCCGGTTGTTATAACCCCAATGATCCCATGGCTGATCAGGATGGTAATACCCCCATTGGCTGTAATGCCAATCTTGACGACTGGCTCCTGGATCCATTGGCTGAGGGCAATGGCTTTGGTACTGACAGTCACAACGCGCACACCCAACCGGACGGTACTTATCACTATCACGGAAACCCCATGGCGTTATTTGACGAGCATCCTGGGCCCGAAGGATCGCCCGTGATTGGTTTCGCTGCGGACGGTTTTCCAATCTTTGGCAGTTACTTTCTCGATCCGGATACCGGCATGGTGCGCAAAGCGGAATCCGGTTATACCCTGCGTGCGGGCAGTCGCGGCACCAGAACTAACACTAATCCAGGCGGAGACTTTGACGGTACTTATGTCGACGACTGGATCTTTACTGACGCCGGCGATCTGGACGAGTGCAACGGCATGACGGTTAACGGTCAGTATGGTTACTTCGTAACCGACACCTATCCCTGGGTGCTCAAGTGCCTGAAGGGGGAGGTGGATACGTCTTTCCGCAAGTAAGCATCATTCCGGGGCATGGCAATCCTGCCCCGGACTTGATACAGTGCCGGTTCTACTGACGAATCGGTACTCAACGTTATACACGTGGTATCGCAGGCACAAGGAGTGGCCCGCATGTTTTTTGCGCTTTCCCCATGGACGGTTTCCAGTTTTAACTCAATCCTCCCTTTAATTGTTTCTTTTCGGACTTCAAGTTCCGTGTGCTGTAGCGGATAAACCCTCTGCGGGTGTCCTACTGTCACAAAATGCTCCGTAGCCAATCATCTTTCACAAGGACGTTACCTATGGTTTCTATTTCTGATCAGATCCAGGAAATTTATATCGGACTGCTGGGCCGTGCGGCAGCTATTTCGGGGCTGCAATATTGGGAGGCCGAGATCAATCAAGGGATAATGACGCTGGAGCAACTGCGGGCCAATATTGTTAACGAGCAACCGGAATATATCAATGGTTTGGGGCAGCTGGACCGAGCGCAACTGGTTGAGGCGCTTTATGTTCAGTTGTTTTCCCGGCACCCGGAAGCCAGCGGTCTGGATTATTGGGTGTCGGGCGGTGGTGCCACTGTCAATGCTGATCAACTGGTATTGGCTTTGATTGCCGGAGCTTCACCGGCAGATCGCGAAACGCTGGACGGCAAGGTGGCGGCTGCGCAGGAGTACACCCAGACCAGTGGTGACGGATACCAACCACAGCAAGCTGCAGACGCGGTGGCCAGCATTGGTGCAGCGCCCACGTTGGTATTGGTAGAGGATGAGACTCCCGATGCTTACTTGCTTCTGCACGAAAATCAAATGGGGTCCGTGCTGGGAACCGTATCGGTTCAGGATATTGACAGTTCGGAACATGTTCTTTCCGTCGACGATGAACGTTTTGAAATCGTTGACGGACAACTAAAACTGAAAGACGACCAGTTTATAGACGCCGATCAGGAATACCTTATCGAACTAACGTTGACCGCAATAGACGAGGACGGCTTGAGCGTTGAGACAGAGGTCCCTGTCCTGGTGGAAAATGAGGAAGACCATTTCGACTTTCTGCACGGTGAGCAGGGTAGTGGATTGAGCTTTGAGGTGGAGCATCCCTGGCAGTTGGATTCGCAGCCCGTCAATATTGGGGATATCAATGGTGATGGTAAGACCGATACCGCTGTGGTTGCCAATTTGGATGTGTTGAGGACAACCCAAACCGAGCGGGTTCAGTTGACGGTTAATCTTGATGCGAGTCAGGCGCCGCCCATAAATCTGGTGTTTGCCAACACCTATAGTGTGGATGCCTTAGAAGTGACAGTAGGTACGGTTGCGGCCAGGCCGGCACTGGTGGACCGAATTAACGGGGTAACGGTGCCGGGAGACTTGAATATCGTCTCGGTGATATCGACAGATAGGTTGACCTTCGATGCCAGTTTTAACAATGCGCCAGCGGCCCAAGTCGTAGAGCACATCAATCAGGAATCACAGAACAATAACTACGGGCTGTTAGCGGCTGGCCATACTGCGGTTCGATTAAGCGCTCTCACCACGGCAGATGGAGAAACCTACGATATATCTGTGCGGGAGCAAGCCGCAGCCATTCCAAATAACGTTCAAGTTACGCTGCAATCCCCTGGGGGAAGTGTTCCGAGCCATCTACAGCAAATAGTCGATGCCATCAATTATGCGGGCTTGTCCAATTTATCCGCTGAACTCGATAGTGTAACGAATGAAATCACGATCGTTTCCGATACTGGAGCGGATATTCTTCTCGCGGGTATGGTGGGTGATGTGCAGCCCTTAACCCTGGGAGTCGATTTTCTACTGAGGCCTCTGGCTCCCGCTGCCACGCAAGTTATGGTGAATACAGATTACTATGTGTATTCCGGTGAATTGAGAATAGAAGTAGAGGATGGCGTTACCGTCTCTGATATCGCCGCTGGTGATGACTACTGGGGAGGGCTGACACCGGTAGCTGGCATTGATTTTAATCCAGATGATCCCGATACCTATCATTGGGCAACGTCCACCACAATTTTCGACAGCTTGGGCGAAGCCCATCAGCTGTCATTCTACTTTGCAAAAAATAGAACAGACCCCTTTTCCCCTCAAGCGTCCGCTAATACATGGAACCTCTACGTACTGATCGATGGGGAGGATGTCGGAAACCCCGCGCAAGGCGGTACCCATCCAACACATGCGGTTTTCGAAATTCAATTTGGAAGTGACGGGCATCTACTATCAGCGTCTGATCATGATCTGGCTATCACCAACTGGACTCCACTGGACGAAAACGGCAACTCCAACGGTGCGCTGGGTCCCGACAGCCAGAGCACTCCACCCTTCGGTCCAATACCAACGTCTTCGAATTTCGTGATAGAAATCTCAGACTCCACACAATTCAGCGGTCAGTTTATTGAGTATTCAGTCGAACAGAATGGCTTTCCCGCAGGGGATGCTCTTCAGTCCAACACCAGCGAAGTCTACGTTCTGTTTGGTTCGGAGGGAACTGAAGTCACCAGTCTTTCTCCAGAAGATCTGGACGGAAGCAACGGGTTTACCATCCGACAGTTCGAAGAAGACAGCAACGATACTCCACTTTCCCCAAGCAATTTATTCATCGCCAATGCCGGTGACGTCAATGGAGACGGCTTCAGCGATCTGCTGATCGCTCCCATAGAGAGTTTCAATCCATTTCAACCGTCTGCGACATACGACAACCAGTTCTATCTGATTTACGGGCAGGATGACGGCTGGCATCCCGCCTTGTCGCTAGACGATATTTCAGATTTGGGGACCGAATTTTCATTGAGTTGGTTAAGCGATGAACTCTGGCAGTTAAACGCCATGGGCGATGTCAACGGGGACGGCTACGATGATATTGCGGCGTCGGTGGATCAGCAAAGTTATCTGATCTTCGGACAGGAAAATGGTCTTGGCGAGCATATGGAACTCAGTCAGCTTCATCCCAGCGAAGGAGTTCTGTTCGAACATGTTTCCGAACCCCTGCGCCCAGCAGGTGACATAAATAATGATGGTTATGATGATATTGTAGCCATCGACGTGCTCGGAGTGGCTCATATCATTTATGGGTCAGAACAGTTCTTTTGAAGGTAAATAATCTGTTATCTGGTACTTGATCTGACATAAAGTATCAGAGGGAACCCGCTAAGTTGCGGGGGCTGGTTAGCGACAACAGTAAGGGAGTCATCGATCGTGTCGGACATCAGAAATTCTATCCAGGAAATTTACATCGGCCTTCTCGGCCGCGCAGCGGACTACGAGGGGCTGTCATATTGGGAAAGTGAAATCCAGCAAGGTTTGCTTACGCTCGAACAGCTGCGTGCCAATATTGTCAACCAACAACCCGAATACACCAATGGATTGGGTCAATTGGACCGACTGCATTTAGTAGCGGAGCTCTACGCGCGTCTGTTCTCACGATATCCGCTGAGTGAAGGTTTGGATTATTGGGTATCAGGTGGTGGCTCCGGTGTGAATGCGGATCAGTTGGTGTTGGCGTTAATCGATGGCGCATCCAGCGAGGATCGTGAAGTTCTGGATGCCAAGGTGGCTGCTGCCCAAGACTATACTTACTTGGCTTTCAATGATTACGACCGCGATCAGGCAACCGCAACCGTGGAAACCGTTGGTGGTACCGCGGAGATGATTTTTGTCGAAGATGATACTCCCGATGATGGGCTGAGTATTCCAGAAAATCTGGTGAAGGCGCTGGTTGGTGACGTGACGGTAATAGAGCTGGATAGCAGCGTTCAGGAAATCAACGTTGACGACGAGCGCTTTGAGGTGGTTGAAGGTCAACTTAAGTTAAAAGACGGCCATTTTCTGAATGCCGAGAGCGAAGAATCCGTCAGCCTAAATTTAACGGTTATCTACGAAAATGAGGAAACTGCGCAGCGACAAATCGAGGTGGTTGTAGAGGACTTAGATGATACCGTCGATGTGGGCAATATCTCGTTTAATCCTGATCCACCCTGGCAGGTGGTCACAGCGACATCAGTGGGAGACATAAATGGGGACGGTGTCGATGATACCGGTTTGATTGCCCGTTCCCACTTGAGTCCATATCCGACGACAATTTCCCGAGTGTCCTTAAACCTGGATGCCGGGGAATCTGCACCAACGGATTCCGATGGGTTTAACTTTCAAATTGATCAGAATATCTTCGACAGTCTTGGGAACAAGCACACGATGTCTCTGTACTTTACAAGAGCTCAGGAAGATTCTTCTGCACCCGAGGCCGCACTGAATATCTGGAATCTGGTTGTAAGAATTGACGGCTATGACGTAGGCAATCCGAAGGGGCCTGGTGAGGATGCTTCAGAGGCAAGTTTTACCCTGCAGTTTGATGAGCACGGCGAACTCACCACGGAAACCGATGCCACTTTACTGATTACCAATTGGGCTCCCCGGGATTCATCGGGTCAGTACAATGGCTCCTTGATGGGAGACATCGATGCTACTTCACCTCCGGTGGTGTTCCCCTACCTTACCAGTTCCAACTTCGTGATCGATCTCGCCGGAACGACTCAGTATGATGAGTTCTTTTCGATTAAAGACACTTACCAAAATGGTGGTCTTGGCAGCCTCTCGAACGGTAACCATCTCTATCTGTTGTTTGGTGATGTCGAGATTGAAGATGGGGCCTTCGTACTTCCGCAACTGGATGGCGAACAGGGAACTCTTTTGAAGCAGCATACCCTGGATTCACAGGAAGAGCTGTTTTATGGAGACAGGTTTGAATATGCTCCCTCGGGAGATCCTAACGGGGATGGAATTCAGGATCTGTTTATCGTGCCTGAAACGATACCCTATGATGTTGGGGTTCCAGACCCCAGCGATTATCAGTTTTACCTGATTTACGGCCGTACCGGCACCTGGGAACCGGAAATCGCCCTGGACAGTCTGGGCGAACGAGGCAGTGTCTTTTTCGATAGCGGCAACCCCGATGCCAATTGGTCGGTCACGACGGTCGGCGACGTCAACGGTGACGGCCTTGACGACTTCTCCGCCACTGATCGTGCCGGTGGCAGCAACGCCTACCTGATCTTTGGGAAATCTGACGGCTTTGAGGAGCAGGTCGACCTGGCCTATTTCTCTCAGGAAGAGGCCGTCCAATTCACGGATGTTGAAGCATTGATCCAATCTGCCGGTGATGTCAACAACGACGGCTTTGATGACATGTTGATGATCGATATCACCGGGGCAGCGCATCTGGTGTATGGGGCCGAGGACTTTTTCTAACAGCCACTATCGGCGTAACCAGGGGGAGTGTCTGTGGATAATCCTGTTCACTTCCCCGCGCGCTTTCAGAGCAATGAGAGCCTGATCAAAACGCTTTACCAATGCCTTGGCATCAATATTTGAAGAACGTCTGGAAAATCCCAGATGTGAGTCGACATCGTTGAGAGGGTGTACGGTTTTGGGGCGGGCGGCAATTCCCATGGAAGGAAGCAGGGTTTCAATAATCACAGGATTGATGGTGATTAAGTCAACCCTCTCGCTGTAGAGTGCTTTGATCACCTGCTGAAAATCACTGTAATAGTGCCTGTCGGCCATTTCCAGCCCCATCAGCGCCCATTGCTCGGGACCAAACTGCGGGGTGCGGATAATACCCATACGGTGGTTACCGAGTTGTTGTCGGTTTAGCGAACCTATGTCGCTGTTCGGTCTCGCAAACACCTGCAGCTGGGTGGTGAACAACGGCTCGGAGGAAATTTCAAATGTGTTTACATTACGAGTCAGGGGCTGCCCCTTGATCACATACTGCATCACGCAGTCCAGCTCACCCAGGGTGATGTTCAGGGCGAGCCTTCCGGTGGGAACAAACCGGAAATCGACCTCGTAGCCCAATTCGTCAAAGGCGCTTTTCAGTATATCGACGGTAATGCCAGTGAGTTGGCCATTGCGTTGGTAGAAGTAGGGTGGATAGTGTTCCTGCCAGCCATAGAAGGCGATGCGCTGAGGTTCCTTGGCGATGACGCCAAAGGCAGTACCCAGAAGTCCAAACAGAGCCAGCACTGGCAGCAGGAAAAGTGGCTTCGTCATTGTGCGGGTACCTCAATGCCGAGAGAAGATTGCACAATAGGGATCTTAAACCAAATTGCCGAACAAAGCTCTTGTGTGGGCGCCATCTTGAATGAGAATAATACTGGAAACCGGTCGCCCTCGGAGCGGGCTGCTACAAAGTCAACCCGACCGAGATCACTATAGCAATGCTTGCAGGCCCGGTAGCAGCGGGCTCTGACCGCGACCGATCGGGCACAAAGTGCCGACCGCTGTCGCCCACAGAGCGGGGCGACAATGTTTCTCGATTAACGCAAACTCTCGTTAATATTATCAAGTACCTTGGAGCCGGGGCACAAATCGGATTCGGTCAATCCCCGCAATGGCTTCTTTGCAGAATCAATATTCTCATGTAGCTCCTGAGAATCCGGATCCATATACAACAGCCCGGTCAGGATACGACCATCGTCCTTGTATTCCTGCATCATGTTCAACGCGGACTGGCGGCTGTGCACATTGAGCTTGTCGTCCATCTTGCAAAGGTGAACCACCGAGCCATCGTGCAAGGTCACTTCCTCGCTGGTCTGGTTCGGGTAGCAGGCGGTGATCTCTTCGCGCATGGGCACAAAGTCAACCGTGTTGGTAGCCGCCAGATGGTCGCGCACATACTCGTAACCTTTGGTGGAACCCGGATTATTGTTAAAGGTCACACAAGGTGAAAGCACATCGATAAAGGCAAAACCACGGTGAGCGATAGCGGCTTTGATCAGCGGTACCAGCTGCTTTTTGTCGCCGGAGAAGCTGCGGGCCACAAAGGTGGCGCCAAGTTGCAGGGCCACCGCCGCCAGGTCGATGGCTTCGAACGGGTTGGGGATACCCTTTTTGCTCTTGGAGCCCACATCGGCGGTGGCGGAATCCTGGCCTTTGGTGAGACCATAGCAACCGTTGTTCATAACGATATACATCATGTTGAGGTTGCGACGCACGGCGTGGGCAAACTGCCCCATGCCGATGGAGGCGCTGTCACCGTCGCCGGAAACACCCACGTATATCAGGTCGCGGTTGGCCATATTGGCGCCCGTGGCAACCGATGGCATACGGCCGTGCACGGAGTTAAATCCGTGAGAGTTGCCCAGGAAGTAAGTGGGCGTCTTTGAGGAGCAGCCAATACCGGACATCTTGGCGATATTGTGCGGAGGAATGGACATCTCAAAGATGGCCTGCACAATGGCGCCGCTGATGGAGTCGTGGCCGCAACCGGCGCAGAGGGTGGAAATGGAACCCTCGTAGTTTTGTTTGGTGTAACCCAGATCGTTGGTGGGCAGTTCCGGGTGACGGAATTCAGGGCGTATATAAGTCATCGCGAGAGTCTCCCTTAGTTGCCCGCAGTCTTACGACGCAAAGGTTTAACATTGCTGGTAACAGCGGTTTTTTGTTTGACCTTGTTGACGATAAACTGCGCGGTCAATGGCATACCGTCGTAACCGAGGATTTTATTAAGGCGTTTGGGATCGATTTCACACTCATTGACCAGCAGCGAACGCATCTGCGCATCGCGGTTTTGCTCCACCATAAAGACGGTGTCGTGCTGTTCGATAAATTCCTCGATCTCTTTGGCAAACGGGAAGGCGCGAATACGGCAGGTATCCACCGCCAGGCCTTCGTCGGCGAGTAGATCGGCCGCTTCCAATGTGGCGTGCATGCTGGTGCCGTAATGCAGGATACCGACGCTGCTGCCGTGTTCCGCATTGATAATCTCTGGTGCGGGCACATACTGCTTGGCAGTCTCGAATTTCTTCAGCAGTCGCTCCATATTGTCCACATAGGCGCTGCCGTCCTCGGTGTAAACCGCGTATTCATCGCGAGAGGTGCCACGGGTAAAGAACGAACCCTTGGTCGGATGGGTACCGGGGTAGGTGCGGAATGGAATGCCGTCACCATCCACATCCAGGTAGCGGCCGAAGCGTTCGGTCATATTTTCCAGCGCATCGGCATCCAGTACTTTACCGCGCTGGTATTGGCGCTCATCGTCCCACTCGAAAGGTTCGGACATATTGTCGTTCATGCCCAGATCCAGATCGGTGAGCATGATGATTGGAGTTTGCAACTGTTCCGCCAGATCAAACGATTGCGCGGTCATATCGAAGCATTCCTTCGGTGTGGAAGGAATCACCAATACATGTTTGGTATCACCGTGGGAGGCGTAGGCACAGGCCAGCACGTCGGACTGCTGGGTACGCGTAGGCATCCCGGTGGAGGGGCCGGCGCGTTGCACGTCGATCAGCACCGCGGGAATCTCGGCAAAGTATGCCAGCCCCAAAAATTCGCTCATCAGCGATACGCCGGGACCACTGGTGGCGGTAAAGGCGCGGGCGCCGTTCCAGCTGGCGCCGATGACCATACCTATGGCCGCCAGTTCGTCTTCGGCCTGCACAATGGCAAAGTTCTTCTTGCCGGTGCCGGGATCGATGCGCATGCGGTTACAGTACTTTTCGAAGGCTTCCACCACCGAGGTGGAGGGCGTGATCGGGTACCAGCCCGCCATGGTGGCACCGCCGTAGACCGCCCCCAAACCACAGGCTGCGTTGCCGTCGATCAGAATCTTGTCGCCATTGCTTTCGCGACGCTCGAGGGTCAGATGCAGTGGGCAATTGAAGTTGTTCTTGGCGTACTGGAAACCCAGTTCCAGTGCGTGCACGTTCGGGGCAATCAGTTTTTCCTTGCCCTTGAACTGGTCAGCAACCAACCCGGTCAGCACATCAAACTCGATGTTAATCAATGCCGCCAAAGCGCCCACGTAGATGATGTTCTTAAACAGCTGGCGCTGGCGGGCGTCCTTGTATTCATCGAGGCAGATCTGGGTTAACGGCAGGCCGATAAACTCGATGTCATCACGCATCAGGCGCGGATCCAGAGGCTTGGTGTTGTCATAGACGAAGTAGCCGCCGGGCACCACTTCCTGGATGTCTTTGGCCATACTCTGCGGGTTGACCGACACCATAATGTCGATGCCATCGCGGCGCCCCAGATACCCTTTGTCGTTGACTCTCACCTCATACCAGGTGGGTAGCCCCTGAATGTTGGACGGAAAGATGTTCTTGGGGCTGACGGACAAACCCATCCGGAACAGCGCCTTGGCGAACATATTGTTGGCACTGGCTGAACCGGTGCCGTTGACGTTGGCAAACTTCACCACCAGGTCATTAACCAGGGGCGTGCGATTGAATTTCTTGCTCATGTTACTGCCCCGCTTTGGTTACATGGTAGGTGAACTTCTGCATGTCCCACGCGGCGGTGGGGCAGCGCTCGGCACACAGGCCGCAGTGCAGGCAGACGTTCTCATCTTTTACCATCACCCGCTGGGTGGGCAGTTTGTCGGACACCAAAATGGCCTGGTCAGCGTTGTTGGCCGGGGCGCTGAGGCGCTGGCGCAACTCTTCTTCCTTACCGTTTTCGGTAAAGGTCAGGCAGTCGGTGGGGCAGATATCCACACAGGCATCGCATTCGATGCACTTGACCTCTTCAAATACCGTTTGGGCGTCGCAGTTCAGGCAGCGGCGGGCTTCGTTCAGGGCCGTGGCCACATCAAAACCCAGCTCCACTTCCAGCTTACGGTCCTTGATGGACTTGCCGACGTCTTCGTGGGGTACCACGTAGCGCACATCGTTCACCACGGGACTGTCGTAGCTCCACTCGTGGATGCCCATTTTCTGGCTCACCAGATTGGTACCCGGGGCGGGGCGCTCGGCCACCTTTTTGCCGCGCACAAACAGGTCGATAGAGATGGCGGCCTGGTGGCCGTGGGCAACGGCGGTGATCACGTTTTCCGGGCCAAAGGCGGCGTCACCACCAAAGAAGACTTTCGGCAAAGTGGACTGGAAGGTGACGTCGTCCACCACCGGCATATCCCACTTGCCAAACTCCATACCCAGATCCCGTTCAATCCAGGGGAAGGCGTTGTCCTGACCCACGGCAATGCAGACGTCGTCACAGTCCATGATCACATCGGGCTCACCGGTGGGGATCAGGGAGCGTTTGCCGTTTTCGTCGTACTCGGCGCGTACCAGTTCAAAACGCATGCCCACCAGTTTGCCGTTTTCGACAATAAACTCTTTCGGCGTGTGGTTCTCGTACATCTCCACACCTTCGCGCTCGGAGTCTTCGATCTCCCAGGGCGAGGCTTTCATATCCTTGCGGGGGCTGCGGACAACCACTTTAACGTCATCCGCGCCCAGGCGCAGCGAGGTCCGGCAGCAGTCCATGGCGGTATTACCACCACCCAGGACGATCACTTTCTTACCGATGCGGCTGGTGTGCTCAAACGCCACGGAACTGAGCCAGTTGATGCCGAGATGAATGTTGGCATCAGCCTCTTCACGGCCGGGAATCTTCAAATCCCGACCCCGCGGCGCTCCGGTGCCTACAAACACGGCATCATAACCGTCGTCCAGCACTCGTTTGAGACTGTCCACATAGTGGTTGTAATGGGTGGTGACGCCCATATCGGTGATGTAGTTCACCTCCTGGTCCAGTACCTCGTGGGGCAGGCGGAAGGAGGGAATCTGGCTGCGCATAAAGCCACCGCCGGCGGGCTGATCGTCGTACAGGTCGATCTCATAACCCAGCGGCATCAGGTCGCGGGCCACGGTCAGGGAGGCGGGGCCACCACCGATCAGGGCGATACGTTTGCCGTTTTTCTTTTTGGGTATTTTGGGCATGGCCGCAGCGACAGCGGTGTCATCCTTATTGTCGGCAGCGGCGCGCTTGAGGCGGCAAATGGCAACGGGTTCATCTTCCACACGTCCGCGGCGGCAAGCCGGTTCGCAGGGGCGGTCACAGGTGCGGCCCAGTACCCCCGGGAAGACATTGGACTCCCAGTTGAGCATATAGGCATCGTCGTAACGACCGGCTGCAATTAAACGGATATATTCAGGGACGGGTGTGTGTGCGGGACAGGCATATTGGCAATCCACTACCTTATGGTAGTACTCCGGATTGGCGGTATCAGTGGGTTTCACTGTTCCTCCGAGCTTTCTTCTCTACAGGCTTCACGGCATGAACTCGCAGCTTGTGGCCGCTCGTTCTCTAATCAATTGTTGTAGTTTTGCTACACTTTACGGATTGTCTGATAAAAAACAATAACGAAACTGATAAATCTATGCTCATTCGGCATGTTTCGACGCATTTGCACATAAAGTGTCGCGATTGGCCATGCTCCATCAAGCCTGTCCGATTGCTGCCTCCCAATAGTCAGGGTTGGCCTCAATCAGGAATTCGATCAAGTGTAAGTGCTAACTCTTGCTCGTAGCGGATTTGTGGAAATCTAGGCGTTCAGTTGGAATTGTACGGCTGTGCAGCTTTTGTAGTGCTTTTTCAGAATGACTGCCAGGTCATCAACTGTGTGAGATTGTGTGGATTTGGTGAATATAATTTCCAGCGGATCACGTCGATTCATGGCTGGACTCTCAATCGTTCACCCATGATACTTGGCGCCTCACAACGGTCCTAAAGGTGCCCAATGTCAGAAACCAGCACAGCGCAATCCCCACCCGAGCCTGACAGCGAGTCTGTTCCAGTCACCGCAATCGTGATCGGTGCCACCGGCGTCGTGGGGCGTGCTTTGGTTGATCAGTTGGCTGCCGCTGATCACATCGGCAAGGTTGTTAGCCTGACTCGACGGGCTGTCTCCCACGACAATGTTAAAGTCGACAATCATGTTTTGGACTTTGAACAGCTGCACAAACATCGCGAACTTTTTCAGGGCGACTGCCTTTTCTCCTGCCTGGGTACTACCCGCAAGCAGGCAGGCTCAATAGCTGCCCAGCGGCTAGTGGATCTGGACTACCAGCTAAGCGCGGCACAACTGGCCGCCGAACAAGGTGTGAAACACTACCTGCTGGTTTCTTCCAGCGGCGCCAACGCCCGCAGTTTCAGTCCATACCTGAAGATGAAAGGCGAGCTGGAGCAGGCGGTGTTGGGTTTATCCTTTGAGCGAATCAGCTTGTTCCGTCCCTCTCTGTTGCTAGGCGAACGCAGTGATTCACGTGTTGGAGAAAAGCTGGCCAGTCAGGTCTTGCCGGGCTTGTGCAAGTTGCCCGGATTATCTTCCTATCGTCCCATCCGCGGGGACCAGGTGGCTGCCAAGATGGTGGAAGTCAGTGCCGAAGAAGGGCCCGTGCACCAGTGTTTTAATCTGGACGAGGTGTTTCCGTAAGGCGCTGCAGAGCGTCAGCCAGTATTGCTGCCGGGACCGCCAGTGACAGGGTTTGGTTAGCACCGGTATTTACCCGGCCTACGTGTAATCCCAGTAGCTCGAAGTTTTCTGGCCCGAGCTGGCGCAACAGCGCACCGCCCGAATCGCCGTGAAAACCATCGCAGCTAGAACTGAGTAGACCCTGCAGTTGCAATTCTGACTGGGGGAGCAATCCGCACCTGTTGTCCAGTGTCAGTAATTCGCGGCTGTCGCCTCGGTAACCCGCGAGAAGTATATTGCCTCGATCTGTTTCTGAACGGCGATCGGTTTGTGCAAGCACCAGACTTTCCAATTCCAATGGTTCCCTAAGCTGCACCAGGGCCCAGTCATTGGCCAGGGTTTCCAGGTTTGGATCTTCTCTAAAACGATAACGGGGGTTCGGAATCAATCGCCGGGCGCGGCGGTGGGCAACAAAATCTCCAGCCCGATAGCCTGCGAGAAAGTTCACATACTCTGGCGGGTACCAGTCGTTTGAAATGGGGTTGTGCAGGCAATGGGCGGCAGTAGCGACGACATCATCTGCGATCAATAGAGCGGTACAGAAGCGTCGGCCGTTAATACTGATGTTGCCAATAGATACCCAGGGTGGACGATGATTATTGATGACCTGACGTTGATGGGGTAGCGCCATGCCCTCGGGTAACGGGGTGGTGTCCAGTGCCTGCAACGGCTTGGAGTGGATAAGTGTTGCGGCAAGCAGGTAAATTATTGCCTGCCCTTTTATTCGCAGACCTTCGATCAGGGATTTAGCAATCGCAGTGAAAATAACGTTCATCTTCCAACCGCATCATGGTTAACTTTCCACCCCAAACACAGCCGGAATCGAGCGCGTAGATATTGGGTGTGGCGGTAAAACCTTCGAGTGCGGCCCAGTGACCAAAGATGATTTTATCATTACGGGTCTTGCGGTCCGGGTGGCAAAACCAGGGGGCATATCCCTCTGGGGCCTGGTCGATGCCGCTCTTGGTGCTGAGTTCCAACAGGCCGGCGGCGCTGCAAAAACGCATACGGGTAAAGTAGTTGGTGATGACCCGCCAACGGTCGGTCCCTTCCAGGCGCTTATCCCAAAAGGCCGGTTCATTCCCATACATATTGCCAAGAAATTCGTCGAACAGGTGCCCGCGAATGACTTCTTCCAGTTCGCTTGCACGTTTGCGGGCTTTTTTCAGGCTCCAATTGGGCGGAATACCCGCATGTACCATGGTAAATCCCAGTCGCTCGTCGTGATGCAACAGAGGTTGTTGCCGCAGCCATTGCAGCAGCACTTCGCTATCGTCGGCGATCAGAATCTCGTCGAGAGTATCGCCCTTGGAAGGTTGGCGATGACCATAAGCCACGGCCAGCAAATGCAAATCGTGATTACCCAGAACAGCTACCACGCTGCCACGCATTTCATAGAGAAATCGCAATGTCTCCAGCGACTGCGGGCCTCGATTGATCAGGTCGCCCACCAGCCAGAGTTTGTCCTCGCCAGGGTTAAAGCTAACCTCTTTGAGCAGGCATTTGAGTGGCTTGAGGCAACCCTGCAGGTCGCCGACGGCATAGGTGGCCATAGCGTAGGAATTCTCTAGTGCAATTTGGCGGGAGTTACCAGGGCAAACACCGGGATCTCAACCTGGAAGGAGGCGGCGTCATCGCGCTGCATAATGTAATGGCCTTCCATGGTGCCGGTATCGGTTTCAAGTATGGCGCCGCTGGTGTAGGTGTAGCTTTGGCCCGGTATCAGGTGGGGTTGTTCCCCCACTACGCCCACTCCCTGGACTTCCTGCACCTTGCCGTTGCCGTCAACAATGTGCCAGTAACGGCTGATTAACTTCGCGTTTTCCGAACCCTGATTGGTGATGGTAATCGTATAGCTGAAGACGTAGCGATTGTTTCCCGGGTGCGACTGATCCGCAAGGTAGGCCGGCTTAACACTGATTTCAATGCCGTGGTTTTCTGGGTTGTTGTGAGATTCAGTCATGATGTCAGCTATTCGCTCCACCGTCTTTGCCTAACGTGTCGGCAAGCTTATCGCTAAGGGCAACGTACTCGGCCAGCGTGATATTTTCAGGACGAATGGAGGTGTCGATATTCAGGGACTCAATGGCCTCTGCCGGTAGCAACTGCTTCAGCGAATTGCGCAGTGTCTTACGTCGCTGTTGGAAGGCGGTATTTACCAGCCGTTCCAGTAGCTTTACGTTACGGGCCGGATGCGGCAACTCTGTGTACGGAACCAGGCGAACGATGGCCGAGTCCACCTTGGGTCTGGGGTTAAAGCTCTCGGGTGGTACATCAAACAGGTTTTCCACTTTACAGTAGTACTGCACCATCACGCTTAAACGTCCGTAAGCCTTTGCGCCGGGTTGTGCGGCCATGCGATCCACCACTTCCTTTTGCAGCATAAAGTGCATGTCGGTCACCTGACTGTGGTAACTCAACAAATGAAAAATCAGTGGCGTGGAAATATTGTAGGGCAGGTTGCCGACAATTCTCAGCGGGCCGCGATTGTTGCCGTCACTGTCTTGCAGCAGCGTGGCAAAATCAAACTTCAGGGCATCGGTCTGGTGGATCTTAAAATCGGGATAGCGGGCAATAAACTGCGCCAGTAACACGGGAATCAGGTCGCGATCCAGTTCCACTACGTTTAGGGTTGGGCAGGTGGACAGCAACTGCTCGGTAATGGCGCCTTTGCCCGGGCCAATCTCCACCAGATTGTCTGCTGCCTTCGGGCGGATGGATTTTACGATGCGACGAATGATGTTGTCGTCTTCCAGAAAATTCTGGCCAAAGCGCTTGCGGGCGCGATGTTCCATGCCTGGCTTGGCGTTGTTCATTGGGGTTCCTTCAACAGCTGCTTATCGGATTCACTCAAGGCAGCTTGTGTATAACGTGAAAAGTCTGCGGAGCTAGCCTCAGTCTCTTTTAGCGGCATGGCGGGCTTTGACCATGCCCTGGGCATAACTGATGGCGGTCTGCAGGCTGCCGGGGTTGGCGTTACCGCTACCGGCAAGATCCAGCGCCGTGCCGTGATCAACCGAGGTGCGGATCATGGGCAGCCCCAGCGTGATATTGACCGCCTGGCCAAAGCCCTTGAATTTTAACACGGGCAGCCCCTGATCGTGATACATCGCCAATACGGCGTCGGCGTCGTCCAGCAGCTTTGGAGTAAACAGGGTGTCGGCGGGCAAAGGGCCGACCAGATCCATGCCGCCAGCGCACAGTTGTTTTAGTACGGGCCCTATAACGTCGATTTCTTCGCGGCCCATGTGGCCGCCTTCGCCGGCGTGCGGATTAAGCCCGCATACCAGTATTCGTGGTTGCTTAATACCAAACTGCTGCACAAGATCCTGATGCAACACCTCGATCACTTTGTTCAGACTGGTCTGAGTAATCGCTGAAGGTACCTCTTTGAGAGGCAGGTGGGTGGTGGCAAGAGCAACCCTGAGCCCTTCTGTCGCCAGCATCATAACCACCTGCTCACTGCGAGTGCGTTCGGCGAGAAATTCAGTATGGCCGCTGAACGCAATGCCGGCTTCATTGATGACGCCTTTATGTACGGGGCCCGTCACATAGGCATCGAAGAGACCATCCAGGCAACCATCAATGGCACGGCGCAGGCTCTCCAGCACATAGTCCGCGTTGGCGGGATTCAGCTGGCCGGTCTCGCAGGCAGTGGCCAGAGGCAGTGGATAAACGCACAGTTCACCTTTTGCCAGGGGTTGCGGAGCGGCGCTGATATTCAGCTCTCGCAATTGCAGCGGCTGGCCCAATTGTTGCGCGCGCTGGCGCAACAGGTCCGGGTCGGCAATAACAACAATTTCGTCTTCGCAGCCCTCCTGGGCCAGTGCAATGGCCAGGTCCGGGCCAATGCCGGCGGGTTCGCCGGGAGTCAGTGCGAGGCGTTGCGTCATTTGATCTCTACGTAGGCTTCGTCGCGGATTTCACGCAGCCAGTTAAGGCGTTCTTCGTCAAAGCGGCGGCTGCGCAACAGGCGAGTAGCCTGGTTGGTGCGAACCGTATCACTCATGTCCTGCTGGCGGCGCTCCTGCACCTGCAGAATATGCCAGCCGAACTGGCTGCGGAAAGGTTCGCTGATATCGCCTACAGACGTG
Organism: Pseudomaricurvus alkylphenolicus; assembly: GCF_011683955.1. GTDB lineage: Bacteria > Pseudomonadota > Gammaproteobacteria > Pseudomonadales > Cellvibrionaceae > Pseudomaricurvus > Pseudomaricurvus alkylphenolicus. The sequence continues at coordinate 208,902 of NZ_JAAQPI010000002.1, read as the reverse complement.
CTATTAATGGTCCGTTCGAACTCGGGGACAAACTTGCCGGGCAGAGACCAGCCCAAGTCTCCACCAGAGAGCATGGAACCGACATCCTCAGAGTGTTCCTTGGCCAGGGCTGCAAAGTCACCACCATCGACAATCTGCTGGCGAATGCCGGCCAGCTTTGCCTCGGCCTCTTGATCGGTAAGAATCGTGGAGGGCTTGACCAGGATGTGACGGACCTTGGATTGTTCAATCAGTTGCTCCTGGGCACCGCGTTTGCCATAGAGCTTGAGCAGGTGGAAACCGGCGCCGCTGCGCAGTGGGGGCGTCACATCGCCTTCTGCCAGATTTTCGATAGCGTTGGCAAACAGATCGGGCATTTGTGCGGACTTACGCCAGCCCATGTCGCCACCTTTAAGCGCGTTTTGCCCCTGGGACTCGGCCACGGCCAGTTGACGGAAGTCGGCACCGTCTTTCAGGCGGCGGTGCAGATCTTCGGCCTTGGATTCAGCGGTGCGGGCTTCTTCGGCAGAGGCAGTGGAGGGCAGCGAGACCAGAATATGACCCAGGTTGTAATCCGGTGATGCCCAGAATTTACCCTGCTTGGACTTGAGGAAGTTTTCCACTTCCTGGTCAGTGATCTTGATGCGGCGGTTTACGCTGCCACGCTGGACCTGTTCGATGATCATATCGCGGCGAATCTGCTCACGCAGGCCATTGATGCTGACCCCATCCTGGGCCAATTGCTGCTCGAACTGTTCGTCGGTCAGGTTATTGGCCTGCTTCATGCGACCAATGGCTGCGTCCAGTTCGGCTTCGCTGATATCGATGCCAACGCGGCGGCCTATCTGCAGCTGCAGCGATTCGGTCACCAGCTGCTCCAGAATTTGCGACCGCAGCACTTCCTCCGGAGGCATCTGTGTCTGGTTGGCCTGCAGTTGAGCGGTCACCATGCTCATGCGCTGGGTGAGTTCGCTTGCCATGACCACGTCGTTGTCGACAATGGCGACGACCTTATCCAGCGCCACGGTGCGCGCCATAGTGATGTTGCTGCACACCAGAGCGGCGGCAATGCCCAGGGCCTTGGCGCCCTTGAAGAAAGTTTTTTTATTCATGGGTTATTACTTTATGTTTTGTTCGCGCTCTCGGTACCCGTAGATACTGTCGGCGAGGATACCGGTTACTTTATTGCCGATGCCACCGAGCCCCTTGAGCTGGAATTCAAAGAATATGCCCTGGTCTTTCTCCAGGTCCAGGCTGTCGATGACATCGACCAGATCATTATCCAGCCATTGGCGTGCCACCAGGCGCCAGCGATAACAGCAGCTGTTGTATTCGACGCCAAACAGTGTCTCAAGTTCACGGTTGTGGGTGAAGTCATAATTGGCTCGCGCCACCATGCTCCAGTTGCCCGCGATCGGCCAGGACAGGGACATATCCCCCTGTTCGATATTGCGGTCCAGCAGTTCGCTGATGTTTCCATCGCCGTCGGCATCGCCGCTGTCGATCACAGGGTCTTTGCGCACATAGCGATAGCTCAGGTTAAACAGACGCCATTGGTCGTCCCGGTAACGCAGACTGGCGCTGCCGCGGGTCACCTTGTTGCTGTTGTTCTCGTCCCAGATCACGTCAGAGCTGAGGCGCCAGTTCTGGCCAATACGGGCCGATACCTGGGCGGCAAATTCGGAGCTGTCGAGCTGATCATTGGCCAGCACGTCCTCGCTGCGCAGATGCAGGTCCACGGCACGGTCGTCAAAATAGATAATCTGACCGAGGCTGGCGCTGAACATCTCGCGGCCGCTGGCCGGTTCCAGGAAGCGGGTGGTCAGACCCACGGACAGGCGATCATCATCGTCGATGCGATCGCCGCCGGCGTAGCGGCTGTCGCGGAACAGCTGGCTGTAGGTGAAGGTCAGATCCGAGCTGTCGAAGTTGATGTCGCCGCCGGTGCTGGTGGCGTCGATCAGTTCGTCCTGATTTTCAAACTCGCTGTAGAAGTAGTACAAGCGCGGCTCAAAGGTCTGCACGTAGTGGTCGCCAAAAAGTGCGCCTTCACGTTCAAAGAAGAGGCCCATATCCACACTGGCCTGGGGCACAGTGAAAGAGGGGGAATCGTTGGCTCCTGCAGCGAGGTGCTCATCGTCCAGCTCGTAACTGAGGCTCTTGACCATCACACCCGGTTTGAAGAAGCCCCAGGCCCATTGCTTGTCCCAATGCAGGCCATATTCCAGGCGTGCCCGCTCACCGGTGACAATCTGGTCCGAGTCTTTGTCGCGGTGGTCAAACGAAGTGTATTCGTGACCCAGACTCAACTGCAGGCTGCCGAACTGGTAGAGGCCATCCACATTCACGCGCGGCAGCTGCTTGTAGGGAGTGGACGCGGTGCTGGAGAGCGTCTGGTATTCCTCCGCCCTTAGCTGGCCGTGCCAGTGATCGGAGCGATAACCGAGGGTGCCCTGCTGGCGCAGATGAGTCTGGCTGTTGACCTCCAGGCTGGCGGTATCCAAATCGCGGAAATAGTCCTCGTCGCTGACCCGGGTGTAATCAACACGGGAATACCAGGGCTGGTCCCAGCCACCACGGTGATCAACGGCGACCAGCCAACGGTCTTCATCCAGGTAAGGACGGGCTTCCTCTTCGCTGATCAGGCCTTCGTCGATCAGGTCCTGCAGATCCTCATCGTCACCGCCTTCGTCTTTGGCCAGGTAGGCGCCGCTGAGTTTGGTCTCAAACCAGCGCGACAGATGGCGGGTTTCCACCTCCAGCATTTCGCCGCGGTCACTGATAAAGCGGGGTGTTAACGTCAGGTCGTAGTCAGGAGCCAGGTTGAAATAGTAGGGTGTGGCGATATCGATACCGCCGCTGTCCGAGGAGCTGATGGACGGAAACAGAAATCCGGAGGTACGCCGGTCACCGGTGGCGAAACTGATCCAGGGCGTGTAGAGCACAGGCACCCCTTTAACCTCAAGGCGCACGTGGCGACCGGTGCCCACCTCATTGACCGGGTCGAGCGTCAGCTCGGCACCGCGCAAGTACCAGGTGTCGCTGTCAGGTTCACAGCGGGTAAAGGTTCCGCCTTCCAGTACCAGAGTTTCATCGTTGCGGCGGGACAGGCGGGAGGCATCCCCGCGAATTTCCTGCTCGTGCACCAGGTAGCTGGCGTTGTCGATATGGGCATAGCCCTGGTCCACATTCAGCTCAGCTCGTGAGCCGGTAAGCAACAGGCCGGGTTCACGCAGCCGAATGTCACCCTCCAGCGTGGCAATATCGGTTTCCTGGTTGAGCTCAATGCGGTCGGCCTGGAGTTTCCTGTGCCCCTGGGTCAGGAGCACATCCCCTTCCAGCACGGCAGTGATCTCCTGCAGTAGCTCGGATCGATCTGCTGAGGCTCGCAGCGGCGCCTTGGCCGGGTCCAGCTCGGCGTCTTCGTGGGTCAAAGGCGGTTCAATGTAGCGGCCGCAGCAGCCCGGTGTCATGGATTTGACCTGCTCTTTGCTGAGCTGCTCCTGGGCTACCCAGTCCACCTGCGCTGCCGGCAGATGGCGGGGTTTATTGGTGGCGACGGGGGCGCTGGTGACAGTGGCACTGCGCCCACGGGCGTGTTGCGGGCGTTTGTATGCGGGTCCTTCGACCTGAACAGTGTTACAGCTCCAGGCCTGGCCATCGGCACTGGGCTGGCAGTTCCACTGGGCGTGAGTATCGTTGGCGTGCAGGGGCTGGGCCGATGCCAGGGTGCCGAGCAGGGCAATCCAGGGGGCTCGGGGGGCAAGACCAGACGCCATCACCTGGCGAATTTGCTGCCGCAACAGCGTTTTCCTTGGGGCCATTAAGGGAACATTCCTGTACAGAAAGTTGTTTTTGTAGATAAAGAGGCCGCTGATTCTACTTGGGATGCCGCCATTAGGCTACCGCGCAGGGTATTTCCGGGAGATTGGCAAAATTGATTGCCCTCCCGCAGCGGCGTTCGGGTAGAATCCCCACCTGCAACGACAGGCTTAGCACAAAATAAGGAAACCTGAGTGTCATCGGTACCAGATCCCCGCACGATCCAGGCATTGGCCGCCTGGGTGGAGCAGCAATACCAGGCTCACCAGTGGGCTTGCCCCTCTCCTCTTGAGCTCAACCCCCTCAGTGGTGATGCCGGTTTCCGTCGTTATTTTCGGGTACCAACGGCCCCTTCGCTGATGGCGGTTTACGCCCCGGTGGAGACCGAAGACAGTCGGGCCTTTGTCGCCATTGCACGCTATTTGCGTGATGAGGGGGTGCATACCCCCGATGTGATTGCCGCCGACTTTGAGCGGGGCTTCCTGCTGATTGAAGACTTTGGTGATTGCCTGTACAGCGATGTGCTTAACAATGACAGTGCCGGTGAGCTGTATGGCGAAGCCATGATGACCCTGCTGCGTCTGCAACAGTGCCCGGTGGTGACCATGCCAGCAGCGCAGGGCGATGGCATGCTCACACTGCCTAACTACGACCAACCGCGGCTGCGTGAGGAAATGTCGCTGTTGCATGAGTGGTTCATTCCCAAGCTGCTGGGTTATCAGCTCAGTGACGATGAGTATGGTCTGTTGGACAATGTGTACCTGCAGCTGGAGGCGGCGGCTCTGCAGCAACCCCAGGTCTGGGTGCACCGGGACTACCACAGTCGCAACTTGATTCACCGCGATGGTCAGGCGCCGGGTGTGATTGATTTTCAGGATGCGGTTCGTGGCCCCATTACCTATGACCTGGTGTCGCTGCTTAAGGATTGCTATGTGCGCTGGCCCCGTGAAAAGATCAAGCAGTGGGCACTTACTTACGGTGATATGGCCGTAGAGGTGGGGCTGATGGCACCGGTGACTCAGCGGGGGTTCCTGCGTTGGTTCGACTGGATGGGGCTGCAGCGCCATATCAAGGTGTTGGGGATTTTCGCCCGTTTATGGCTGCGCGACGGTAAACCCGGTTATCTGCGTGACCTGCCCCTGGTGATGCGCTACACGCTGGAAGCCGCCGATGAGTACCCGGAGTTTGCGGATTTCAGCTACTGGTTCAAGGAGCGTTTACTGCCCTTGTGCGAAGAGCAGGACTGGTACAGCGACTACAGCGTTGCCGGTGAAGCGGTAGCCGAAGAGGACGCAGGTTGATGAAAGCGATGATATTGGCGGCGGGCCTGGGCAAACGCATGCGTCCACTCACGGATCGATTGCCAAAGCCGCTGTTAACGGTGGGTGGCAAACCGCTGATTGTTTATCACATTGAGCGACTGGCGCAGCTCGGAGTGACGGAGTTGATCATCAATGTGTCCCATCTTGGACACCTGCTCGAAGAGGCGCTGGGGGATGGCTCCGATTATGACGTCAACATCACCTGGTCTCGGGAAGAAGAGCCTCTGGAAACCGGCGGTGCACTGTTGCAGGCCATGGATTTACTGGGTGCGGAGCCCTTCCTGCTGATCAACGGCGATATCTGGACGGATTATCCGTTGCAGCAATTGCTCGATCGCCAGCTGCCAGAGCAATGTCTTGGGCACCTGGTACTGGTGCCGAACCCCGAACACAATCTCAGTGGTGATTTCACCCTGCATGGTGATCATCTGCTGCTGAATACCGAATTGGATGCGGGATTTACCTTCAGTGGCATCAGCCTGCTGCGCCCGCAGCTGATCAGCACCTATACGGAGCGCAGACAGAGCTTTCCTCTGCGCGAGGCCTTTGAAGAGGCGATCGCTCACGATCAGCTCGCCGGTGAGGTATTTCGCGGTCAATGGTGGGATATCGGTACCCCGGAGCGGCTTGCCGAACTGGACAATTTATTACGCTAGGACGCTAGGACGCTATGGCGGTTGTCGAATAATGGCGTTATCGATCTTGATGCCCTTGGCGTTGTGCTCCAGAAAGCCGCGGACCCGACGCGCCAGGCGGTTCTCTCCCAGCATGGTATTGCTGGCCATTTGCGGCAGTCGCAGCTGCTGGTAGTTTCTCATTTTCAGGCGCCGGCTGTGCTTGAGTCGGCGATTCGCCTCCAGTTGATCGCGCCGGGTATCTCCCAGGTACACATCCAGCACGGGCAATTCCGGGTCCTGCAGGCAATCGGTCAGATTCATGTCCGTGCCCTCAATTTGATTGCGGGCATTGATAAACACCATGGCCCGAATCAAGCGCGGTTGTCCCGCCACGCGCTGGGGCAAATCCCGTGAATAACAGGCGGCTCTAACAGCACCGACACCGGCTCCGATGACGGCAACATTAAACTGACCCCGCTCGTGCAGGTATTCAAAGGCACTGCGAATGCGCAGATGCGCCATCTCCTCCGCGGTAATCTTTGGTGGCTCAGGCGCTTCTGTGTCAGCGGGTGCAGCTGGTGCCACTGCCCCAGCTGCACCCGTATCGGCATCGCTGGCATCCACGCTTTGGGGCTCTTGCTTATCGGCTTCCTGGGCCTTATCTGCTGGATCGGCCTGTTCGTCAGCACCCTCGGTTGTCGTGGCGGGTGACAGAGGGCGCACGGGCAGGGTGCGTTCGGGGATGGACAACCCATCCGGGGCTGGCAACTCACTGGATAGAGTGTTCCAGCCATATTCCGGCAGGCTGGAGCGAATGCGTTCTACTGTGGTTGGCCAGCTGCTGTGCTGGCCCTCAGCATTCAGAATCAGAACCGCCCCCACCGCATCACCGGTGAGCTCTTGTTCGTAGAGGGAAAGAAATTGGCGCCCTTCAACCTCCTGCCAAACCAGGCTGCTGGGATCCAGGCGCTTGGACAACAGGGTCATGTCGCGCTGTTCGCGAGACTGATACAGAGGTGGTTCTTCCGGTTCCTTGGGTTCAGCAACGGCTTCCTTGGCGGATTCTGCCTGCGATGTGTCCTCGGGGGATGGCTCCTGTGCCTGGGCGCCATATCCCAGGGCAAGCACCCACCACAGGGCAACATGGCTGATTCGGGGCAGATTGGCCCACAGACCGCCAAATGCCTGTGGGAGCAGGGCAAATAATTCAGTACAATGCGCCAGCCACCGCCACGGGTGGCTTTCAGTGAGTTCAGATTGAGTTTTTGACATAACCGGTTATTTTCACCGCGTTTCCAGACCACAGGTGTTCTATGCAACAGGATTTTAAAATCGCTCCCTCTATATTAGCGGCAGACTTCGCCAGATTGGGAGAAGAAGTTGAGGCCGTGCTCAATGCCGGCGCTGATATCGTGCACTTCGATGTGATGGACAACCACTATGTCCCCAATCTGACCATTGGTCCCATGGTCTGTAAAGCGCTGCGCAATTACGGTATTACCGCCCCGATTGATGTACACCTGATGGTAGAACCCGTCGACGACCTGATTGGTCAGTTTGCCGACGCCGGCGCCAGCATTATCACCTTTCACCCAGAGGCTTCCCGCCATGTGGATCGCTCCCTGCAGCTGATCAAGCAGGCTGGCTGTGAGGCCGGGCTGGTACTGAATCCGGCCACACCGCTTGAAACCGTCAAACACGTATTGCCGCAACTGGATATGTTGCTGTTGATGTCTGTGAACCCCGGCTTTGGCGGCCAGAAGTTCATTCCCTATACCCTTGAAAAGCTGCGTGAGGCGCGCGCGGCGATTGACGCTTTGGAAAAGCCTATCCGTCTGGAGATTGACGGCGGCGTCACTGCGGACAATATTCTGGAAATTGCGCGTGCGGGGGCTGATACCTTTGTTGCGGGATCAGCTATCTACGGCAAGGAAGACTATGCCGCGGCCGTTGCAGCCATGCGTGAGCAGCTGGCTCTAGTCTGAATTCTCAATACGCGGGGCCGACGATTTGCCGTTGAACAACCCACAGTTACGTCCATTACCCCAGTCTCTGCCTGAGCTGGTGATATTTGATCTCGATGGCACGCTGGTTGACAGTGTGCCTGACCTGGCAGCCGCCATTGATGAGTTACTGACCGAGCTGGATTGTCCACCGGCGGGCATTGAACGGGTCAGGCTCTGGGTGGGTAATGGCGCTTCGGTTTTGGTGCGGCGGGCATTGGCCTGGAGTGGGGGTGCCGATGAGCTTGGTGTGGATGACGTTGAGGTGGATTCAGCGCGGCACCAGACGGCATTGCAAAGCTTTTTGCGTCATTACGGTGCGCTCAGCGGTCAGAAAACGGCACTCTATGCGGGAGTCATAGAGGCTTTACAGCGCCTGACCCGGTCCGGGGTTGCCATGGGCGTTGCCACCAACAAGCCGAGCCAGTTTGTTCCCTACGTGTTGCAGCACTCCGGTATTGGTGAGTTTTTCCACAACTGGCTGGGCGGGGACTGTCTGCCCGAGAAGAAGCCGGATCCGGCGCCACTGCTGAAGTTGATCGAGCAGGCCGGAGTATCGCCTGAGCGCACGCTGATGGTGGGTGACTCCAGCAGTGATATTCGCGCGGCTCGCGCGGCCGGGGTGCCCTGCCTGGCGGTAACCTATGGCTACAACCACGGTCGTCCTGTTGAGGAGGAGCAACCCGACTGGGTCTGCGACAACCTCGATACCTGGTTTGCCCAGCTAAAGTCATAGCCCTGCTAGAAATCGTAAATCAGGATCCTGGCCGCCTTGCCCTTGATGTACTTGTCCAGGTACTCCACGTGGACCGGGTGCTTCAGGTAGTCATCCATCATTTCCGGCCCGGTAAAGTCCATGGTGATGCCAAAGCTGAAGCTGTCGTCCACCACGGCACGTTCACTGGGCACGGCCTTGCCCACCCGCAGACCACTGACCCCGGGGATCTGCCCCAGCATCTTTGTAGCCTCCATGATCTCGCGAGCCTGGGCCTCGGTCACTTCCGGCTTCAACCACACCATCACAATATGAGAAATGGTGCCGGCCTGTAGTCCGAAGCTGGCTATTACGAGGCTCAGGGCCAGCAAATACCGGTTTAAGCGCAAAAGGGACATGGTCGATCTCCTTGTACTAAAATGGCGGTCGGAATGGCGCTACACCACGATTGCCGGGGATTGTGACATGATCTGCCCGGCACTCCCAAGCTCGTTTGATATCTCGTCGCTGTACACTCAACCGGCGAGCGGATAAACTAGCGCCTGTTTTTAATCCTGATTCATAGCGTGAACGGCAACGATTAGGTAATTTCGTGAACATTTGTCTCTCAGTCACCCCGGTGGTGCCCTCAACAATCTCAGGGCGATGGCGTCCTTGAGTTCTCCGTGAGCCCGGCTCACTTATCTGCCAGCCAACGCCTGCACAAAAGCGTTGCACCTAACACTCGGTACAGACTTTAAGACGCAATCACGCAAGGACCTTTCATGTCTTCAGAACAACTGTCGTCAAAGCAATTTGACCAGCTGGCCCGTGAGGGCTATAACCGCATCCCGCTGGTGCGGGAAGTATTGGCGGACCTGGATACGCCACTTTCCAGCTACCTGAAACTGGCCCAGGGCCGCTATTCCTACCTGTTTGAATCCGTCCAGGGTGGCGAGAAGTGGGGGCGTTACTCCATGCTCGGTCTGCCCGCCCGCACCGTACTCAAGGCCAATGGTGATCATGTGGTGATCGAAACCGACGGTGCCATCGTTGAGGAGTTGACCTGCGAGGACCCGCTGACCTTTGTGGAGCAATTCCAGCAGCGCTTCAAGGTGCCAGAGCTGGAGGGTCTGCCCGGCTTTAATGGCGGCCTGGTGGGGTATTTTGGCTACGACTGCGTGCGCTATGTGGAGCCCAAGCTCAAGGCCACTCAAAACCAGGATACCATCGGCACACCGGACATACTGTTAATGGTCTCGGATGAGGTGTTGGTGTTTGACAATCTCGCCGGTCGACTGGTGCTGCTGGTGCACGCTGACCCGACAGAGGAAAACGCCTATCAGGCGGCCTGCGATCGCCTCGATCAGCTGGAAGCGCGCCTGCGGGGGCAAACGCCCGCCACCGCCGAGATGAAGCTCAGTGGCGAAAGCGCCCGTGAGGAGCAGTTCAACTCCAGTTTTGGCGAAGACAACTTTAAAGACACCGTAGACCGTATTAAGGACTATGTACTGGCCGGAGACACCATGCAGGTGGTGATTTCCCAGCGTCTCTCCATTCCCTTTGAAGCCGAACCGCTGAATCTCTACCGTGCACTGCGCAGTCTTAACCCCTCGCCCTATATGTACTTCCTGGATCTCGGCGACCACCATGTGGTGGGTTCCAGCCCCGAGATTCTGGCCCGCCTGGAGGATGGTCAGGTGACGGTCAGGCCGATTGCCGGTACCCGCCGTCGCGGCCACACTGAGGCAGAAGACCTGGCCCTGGAACAGGATCTGGTGAACGATCCGAAAGAAATTGCCGAACACTTGATGCTGATCGATCTGGGTCGTAATGACTGCGGCCGGGTGGCGGAGGTGGGCAGCGTCAGGCTGACGGATAAGATGGTGGTCGAGCGCTATTCCCACGTTATGCATATCACCTCCAATGTCACCGGCCAGGTGCGGCCGGAACTCACTGCCATGGACGTGCTGCGTGCGGCACTGCCTGCCGGCACCTTATCCGGCGCCCCAAAAATCCGGGCCATGGAAATCATTGACGAGCTGGAGAGCGAAAAACGCGGAATCTACGGAGGCGCGGTCGGTTACCTGTCCTGGAACGGCAACATGGATACCGCCATTGCCATTCGCACCGCAGTGATCAAGGACAATCGGCTCTATGTGCAGGCGGGCGCCGGGGTGGTCGCCGACTCGGTGCCGGCGCTGGAGTGGAAAGAAACCATGAACAAAGCCCGCGCGATATTCCGCGCAGTGGATATGGTGTTGTAAGGGGATACGGCAATGATTCTGATGATTGATAACTACGACTCCTTCACTTACAACGTTGTTCAGTATCTGGGCGAACTTAAGGCCGACGTTAAGGTTGTGCGCAATGACCAAATCACCATTGCCGATATTGAAGCCATGGCGCCTGAAAAAATCGTGATTTCCCCTGGCCCCTGTACGCCCAATGAGGCAGGTATTTCGGTCTCTGCCATTGAGACCTTTTCCGGCCGTATCCCGCTGCTGGGTATTTGCCTGGGGCATCAGAGTATCGGTCAGGCTTTTGGTGGCAAGGTGGTGCGTGCCAGGCAGGTAATGCACGGTAAGACCTCTCCGATCTTTCACGCGGATACCGGCGTCTTCAAAGGGTTAACCAATCCCTATCGAGCCACCCGCTACCACTCCTTGGTAATTGAAAAAGAGAGCCTGCCCGACTGCCTGGAGATTACGGCCTGGACTCAGACCGAAGACGGCGAAATGGATGAAATTATGGGTGTGCGTCATCGCGAACTGGCGGTGGAAGGGGTGCAGTTTCACCCGGAGTCGATTTTGACCGAGCATGGTCACGATCTGCTGCGTAACTTCCTGGAAGCCTGAGACAGTTCACTGATCTGAGATAACGGCATAGCTAAGACAACGAGAGCAGAGCAGACACTATGGACATAAAACAAGCACTGGAAACCCTGGTGGAACGCCAGAACCTGACCCAGGAGCAAATGGTAGATGTCATGCGCCAGGTGATGACGGGTGTTGCCAGCCCGGAACAAATCGCCGGTTTCCTGGTGGCCCTGCGAATGAAGGGCGAGACCATCGAAGAAATTGCCGGTGCCGCCCGGGTTATGCGAGAGCTGGCAACGCCGGTGGAGGTTGAGGCGGAGAATCTGATCGATCTGGTGGGTACCGGCGGTGACGGTGCCAACCTTTTCAACGTCTCCACCGCCTCTACCTTTGTGGCCGCCGCTGCCGGGGTAAAAGTGGCGAAGCACGGCAACCGTTCCGTATCGAGCTCAACCGGCGCCGCCGACGTATTGGAAGCCGCTGGTGTGCAGCTGGATATTACGCCCGAGCAAGTCGCCCGCTGCGTCGAGGAGTTGGGGGTGGGCTTTATGTTTGCCCCGGCCCATCACAGCGCTATGAAGCATGCCGTCGGGCCTCGCAAGGCGCTGGCCATGCGTACCATATTTAATGTGCTGGGGCCGTTGACCAATCCCGCGGGAGTTAAGCGCCAGGTGATAGGCGTTTACTCTGCCCACCTTTGTGAACCCCTGGCCAAGGTGTTGGGGTTGCTGGGCAGTGACCATGTACTGGTGGTCAGCTCTGAGGATGGTCTGGATGAGATCAGCCTGGCCGCACCCACCCAGGTGGCGGAGTTGAAAAACGGCTCGGTGAGCGTTTATTCCATTACGCCCGATGACTTTGGTATCGAGACCAGAAGTATTGAAGGCCTGGTTGTTGAGAGTGCCGAGCAATCGCTGCAATTGATTCAAAATGCGCTGGGCAAACGTGACAACGAGGCAGCGGTTAAGGCCGCGGACATTATTGCCATGAATGCTGGCGCGGCGATTTACGTCAGTGGTATTGCCGATGACCTCAAGCAGGGTGTCGATATGGCGCAGGACGCGATTGGCAGCGGTTTGGCCAAAGAAAAAATTACGGAGTTGGCTGCTTTTACCCTGTGCCAGAAAGAGACCGGCTAAGCATCGGCACTCAACACAGGGGTAACCAACTCTCCGAGTTTACAGACAGGTTTAGACATTGAGGCCGGCATGGCCGGTAACATTATGAACAAAATTCCCACGGTCCTGGAAAAAATCATTGATCGCAAGCGCGAGGAAATTGCCGAGCGCAGTGCAGAGCGTTCACTGGAACAGTTGAAAGCACTGGCCGCCGAGCAACCGCCCGCCCGCGGATTCGTGAACTCCCTGGAAAGCAAAATCAAGGCAGGCCAGGCGGCTGTGATTGCCGAAATCAAAAAAGCGTCACCCAGCAAAGGTGTGATTCGCAAGGATTTTTACCCCGCTGAGATTGCCATCAGCTATGAGAAGGGTGGTGCCGCCTGTTTGTCGGTACTGACGGATGTGGACTTTTTCCAAGGCAGCGACAGCTACCTGCAAGAGGCGCGCAGTGCCTCGTCGCTGCCAGTGATTCGTAAGGATTTTATCGTTGATGAGTACCAGATCTATGAGGCCCGCGCCATTGGTGCTGACTGCATTCTGTTGATTGTCGCGGTACTTGAGTTCGAGCAGTTGGAGTCACTGAACAGCCTTGCTCATGAGCTGGGTATGGATGTGCTGGTGGAGGTGCATAACGCCGAAGAGCTGGAAATGGCCCTGCGCTTGCCCAATCGACTGATCGGCATCAATAACCGTAATTTGCACACGTTCGAAGTGTCGCTGGATCACACCTTTGCGCTGCTGGATAAAATTGACGACGATCGTATCGTGGTCACAGAGAGCGGCATACTCACGTTTGACGATGTGCTGGCCATGCGCGGTCATAACGTCAATGCGTTTTTGGTGGGTGAAACCTTTATGCGGGCGGAAGATCCCGGTGTGAAGCTGCTGGAGATGTTTAACTGACAGTGATCGCGGTCGGAGCCCGCTGCTACATTTATCGCGGTCGGAGCCCGCTGCTACGGAATTGTGGTCTGAACTCGCTGCTACGGAATCGCCTTGATTTTGTAGCAGCCCGCTCCGAGGGCGACCGCTCGCGGTACCCGACAAAGCGGGGCAGGCTCTCAGAGCGCGCTGCTACGGTGAACAATTACTCAATGAGCGACCTTAACGGGTCCCGAAGACCACCATGGTCTTGCCCTTGACGGACACCAATCCCTGCTCTTCCAGGGTTTTCAAAACCCGGCCAACCATTTCTCTTGAACAGCCGACAATACGTCCAATCTCCTGACGGGTGATTTTAATCTGCATACCGTCCGGGTGTGTCATGGCATCGGGTTCTTTGCACAGGTCCAGCAAGGTGCGAGCCACACGACCTGTTACGTCCAGGAATGCCAGATCGCCCACCTTGCGAGTAGTGTTGCGCAGGCGCTTGGCCATTTGGCCGCTGAGCGCATGCATAAATTCGGGGTGCTTATCCGCCAGCTCCTGGAACTTGGTGTAGCTGATTTCACCCACCTCACATTCGGTTTTGGCCCGGACCCAGGCGCTGCGGCAATCGCCCTCTTCAAACAATCCCATTTCACCAAAGAAGTCGCCATCGTTCAGGTAGGCCACGATCATTTCCCGGCCTTCGTCGTCTTCGATGATGACGGTCACTGATCCCTTGATGATGTAATACAAAGAGTCGCTCTTGTCTCCGGCGTAAATCAGAGTGCTCTTGGCAGGGTAGCGGCGGCGATGACAATGACTCAAAAATTCGTCAACGTTCTTGATGTGGGGGGTCAAAGACACGGCAACCAATGATCTTTCCTCGTAGTTCTTATTGGATATCCAGGGTTATCCGATGATTATGTCGTCTATTGTTCGTTCTGGCCAGTAATGTGACCGATTCTTCATCCCGCGAGTGAATCGCTCGTCACTGGTGTCGCCTATGATAGTGACTAAGTGGTTGATTTTGGTGACATTCACCCTGACCACACACATTGTGGTAACCTTGGCCCCCCAAAATTTCAGTGACCCAGAGAAAAAACGAGGTTTCAGCATGCAGGCAACAGTGAAATGGGTAGATGGCGCAATGTTCCTGGGCGAGTCCGGCAGTGGCCATTCCGTGGTTATGGACGGTCCTGAAGATCACGGTGGCCGCAACATGGGCGTACGCCCAATGGAAATGCTGCTGCTGGGTCTGGGGGGCTGCTCCACCTTTGATGTCATGAGCATTCTGCAAAAATCCCGTCAGCAGGTCAGTGACTGCAAGGTGGAAATCGAGGCAGAACGAGCCGATGCAGTACCAGCGGTGTATACCAAAATCCACCTAAAGTTTGTTGTTTCAGGTACCGCACTCAAGGAAAATCAGGTCAAACGCGCTGTGGAACTGTCGGCCACCAAATACTGCTCCGCCTCTATCATGATGGAAGCTGCCGGTGTGGAAGTGACCCACAGCTATGAAATTGTTGAAGATTAAGATTGTTGGGGCCTGATGAAGGTTGCTTGTCCAACTGATCAGCTTAATTGATTGGTATTGTTAAGCCCCTTTTCGTATGGTGCCTGATCGCGCCGTACCCTGATTTCCAGGGTGGGTAAATTGTTTTGTGAAGTCACTACGGGAATCGGGGGCGACGTGGAAGATGTTATAGACGCGAAGACCGCGGACGTGGAAGAAGCGGTTACGGCACCGGCGGTGGATACCGGGGTCTCCCTGCGGGTGGACCCGCGCCGGGCGGAGCTCTACGACGAGCTGCACAATCGCCCCTCGCCACTGGTCGACAGCCCCTGCCTGGTGACTCATATGGCGGTGGTGGTCAACGAGAAGGAGCGTGAGCAGGAAGGTCAATTTCTGGCTGAGCTGTGCCAGCGCTTCAGCATCAATCCGCCATCCCCCGGTGTGTCCTGCTTTTATCAGAACTTCGGCGGCTTTGAGCTGCGCTGGGAAAGGCACCTGGAGTTTTCCACTTACACCTTAATCCGCGCCCGCAAGGAAGACTGCCTGTTTGAGGATTCAGCCCTCAAGGTGGTCCCCAGGGACTGGCTGGAGCGTATTCCCGGCCAGCTGATTACCGCCATTCACGTCAGCATGATCGGTGCCCCCCAGGCTCTGAATGAGGAACAACTCTGCGACGCCTTTGAAGGGCAAAGGGTGTGCGGCAGCCAGGTCGCCCACGGTCGCGCCGAGATTCTCACCAGCTTCCGTATTCACAGCGACGGCTTCAGCCGCTGTGTGATTCGCGACCGCGGGCTCAGTGCCTATCAGGCCGGACGCCTGCTGCAGCGGGTACTGGAGATTGAAACCTACCGCCTGATGGCATTATTGGGATTGCCCACAGCTCGCGAGTTGGCACCGCGCCTGCGGCAGTTGGAAGAGTTTCTGGCCAAATTGAACCAGCGTATCGCCGCCAAGGGCTCTGTCAAAGATGATGGCGAAATGTTGTCGGCACTCACCAATCTGGCGGCCCAGGCGGAAAAGATCCGCTCTGATACCAACTATCGCTTTGGCGCCACCAACGCCTACTACGACCTGGTGACCTCGCGGCTGGAGCAACTCAACGAACAGCAATTGCCCGGGCTGCAAACCTGGCAGGAGTTTGTTCAGCGCCGCCTGGGGCCAGGTATCAAAACCTGCAATGCCATTCAGCAACGACTGGAAGATCTGTCCCGCCGGGTAGCGCATACCAGCGGCCTGTTGCGGACCCGTGTTGACCTCAGCATCGCCTCGCAGAACAGCAATCTGTTGTCTTCGCTGGATCGTCGATCCAGCCTGCAGCTGCGTTTACAGCAAACGGTCGAAGGCCTTTCCGTGGCGGCGATAGCCTACTACGTGATGGGATTGCTGAACTACATCTTTGTGGCGGCGATTGACCTGGGCCTGCCCATCAATAAGACCATTGCCATGGGTGCCTCGGTCCCCATAGTGGTGCTTCTGATCTGGGCATCGGTACATGGCTTGGTGCGCACGATTCTCAAGGGCAAAGAAGAGCCGAAAGAATAGCCGCGGCACTGTTCTATACACACCGGCCGGGCAGCCACGCGGTAAAACGGCTGCCCTCTCCGGGTTTGGAAATTACCTCCACGCTGCCGCCGTGCAGCTCGGCCAAATCCTTGATCAAAGCGAGCCCGAGCCCCGTGCCCTGGACGGCATTGGTCTGGGCGTGCTCCAGTCGCGTAAACTTATCGAACAAGGTGGCCAATTGCTCTTTGGGGATACCAATACCCGTATCAATCACATGAAAACCGACGCCCTGTGTATCCCCCTTGCGCATGGGTTCAATACTGAGGGTCACGGAACCCTCGAGGGTGTACTTGATGGCGTTGGACAACATATTCAGCAGTATCTGCACCACCCGCTTTTTGTCGGCTTCCAGGATCAACTGATCGTGTCGAAAGTCCCGGATCAAGTGCAGTTGTTTTTCTTCCGCCAAAGGGGAGACCTGATCCAGGCACTGATCCGCCAGGTGGATACAGTTGAAGCGCTCGCGATAGAGGCTTAGCTTTCCGGTTTCAATCTTGGCGGTGTCCAGCAAATCGTTAATCAGGTTGAGCAGCAACTGGCCATTGGCTTCAACGGTGCGCAACGCGTCGAGGTTGCGGGGCTCCAACTCATCCTCAAGCTTGCGAATGAGGCGGTTGGTAAAGCCGATGATGGAATTCAGAGGCGTGCGCAATTCGTGAGACATATTGGCCAGGAACATGCTCTTGGCTTGATTGGCGGTTTCCGCTTTCTGCTGCAGCGCCAGCGCCTCGGCTCTCGCCGCTTCCAGTTCCCGGGTGCGAACCTTAACCCGACTGTCCAGCTCTTGATTGCTGCGTTCGATACGTTGTTGTTGCAAGTATTGATCGGTGATGTCCACGTGGGTGCCCACCAGGCGACGGGGTTCGCCACTGGTGTCATCGCAAACCAGATAGGCTCGCGAGAGAATGCGCCGATCGCTGCCGTCTTTATGTTGCATCCGGAACTCAACACGGTAGTGAGGTTCACGTTTGCTGATGCATTGGTTGACAGCAGACTGTGCCACCGGAACGTCATCGGGGTGCAGAAGCTGGAAAAAGGTTTCCACACAAAACTCAATCTCCTGTTCTTCATATCCCAGCATTTCATACCAGCGGGGCGAGAAGTAGACCTTATCCGTTGTTAAATCCCAATCCCAGACACCGTCATTGCTGCCGCGCATGGCCAGCGCAAATCGTTCTTCGCTTTTTACCAGCGCTTGCTGTTGTTCTATGGCGCTGCGGGAAAGATGGTTCAGAGCATTGGTAATGCGCAGTAAGGTTGGGTACTCCTCTAACTCGGGCACCTCGGTTTCGTGGCCATCGGCCAACCGTGCAGCGAACTCTGCCGTTTCATCGACCGGCATGGCCAGCTGACGAGCAACCCACAGGGCGAGCATCAGCCCCACCACCAAGGCAAGCCCAAGCTCCGGCAGGCGATTGAGGAGAAGAGACAAAAAGCTGGTTCTGACTTCCCCGGCGGGAAGCATCAGCCCAAGACTCAAGTCACTGCCCTCAACGGGCGCAAACATCACCAGGGTCTCGTCTGTGTCCGCGGATTCGCGCAACAGAAAATGGCCACTGTCGAGCCCCATGATGGAGGCTGCCGCCAATTGCCACTCGGTGGCAGTTTCATCCAAAAGGGAGCGAGTGACGGAAATCGTCTGATGGTCCTGATTGGTGACTGCTTGCCCCCGAGCATCTCGCAGCAGGTTTACGGCTCTCTCCGGGTCCCAGTGATACCAATAGCTACCGCCGCGGGTGGTGACAAAAAAGCGCGGAGGCCAATCGACAAACAGATTTTCACCCACGCGGCCGATTCGGTCTTCAACTCTCTGCCAGTCGACAATGCCGGCAACGAGACCAACGGCCTGATTGTCCGGTGTGACGATCGAGCTCGCGATCGCGAATTGCTTTTGGCCGGTAGTGTAAGAAATGTGGGGATCAGAGATCACCGTTTCGGGGCTCGCCGGGAACAGGTTCTTGCCCAGCGTGGTCTGCCAAAAATCGCGTCGAATCAGTGTTCTTGGTCGGCTGGTGGGCAGATGGTTGTCAAAAGTTTCCAGACCCGCTCGGCTGGGGTTACCGCCCAGAGTGCTGTAATAATGCCCTTCCGGCGTGGCCACCAGAAAGTGATGGATATGGGGCAGGCGTTGCTGTTCCGATTGTAAATACGGCAGAAAGGTTTCCGGATCCATCCGGCGCAGGGCTTCGGTGTGGGCGAATTGCGAGATTTGCTGCCTGACTCGGGTAATGTCCTGTGCCAACAAGGCCGCCGCCTGGTGTAACCGGCCCTGCAGCTGCTCCATGGCCTCCTGATTGCTCCGCTGCAAGGTGCGAGACAAGTCGACCGCCAGCAGGATACACAGGGGCAAAAGAGCAATACCGACCAACAGCTGAGAGAGTTTGGGGTTTATCCGCATGGGGAGGGAGAATGATCCTTTCCTCTGGAGCAATTAGAGTCTTTGCTGATTAGTATAGCCTGCCCCAGTAGGTCCGCGATTCCATTTTAAAATCTGAAGCTATAACAAATAAGTGATAGCTTGGCGCTTTTTGATTATTTTTCAGATATGTCTGGGCGCCATAGAATGCCTTCAAGATGTCCGATAGCCCCTCCGGCCACACAATCCGGAGCCGGCTTTGATCGGGTTGAGGGGTCTACAGTATAGAGGTGACAGCGTGAAAACCAAGGCAATCGAGATGAGACAATCCAATCGGCAGAGCAAGAAACCGCCTGTGCGGGTCAGGCTGGCCGGCGCGATCACGCTGGCTTTGCTGGCCAGTGCCTGCAGCCACACTCCAATGACGTTTGAAAACGCCAAGCAAAGCCTGGTGGCGCACCCTGAGACGGCCGCCGTGATCCAGGACAAATGGGTGGCCCGGTCTGACAGCCTCAGCCCGGATCTGACGCCCCCGGACCCCACACCGGGCAGCTACGGTCTGGACCCCGCCTCCGGCGAATTTACCCACCCGATTGCCACCCGCGACTCCCATGACCGCAAGCCCTTCGACGGCATCCTGGATTACTGGGACACCGAACAGTACATTAAAAATATGAAGGTTGAGGCTTACTACCCCATCACGGTGGAGCCCTTTCACACCTGGCAGAACATTGTTGATTTCGACGGTCGTCGCTACCTCTATCAGTATGTTCGTCGCGACCTGAAAATCTTTGATATCACTGACCCCAAGAATGTCGAGTTGCTGTTAACCCGTGGCCACACCTGGGGTGCCAATGGCCCCGATGAGGTGGACCAAAACCCCATGGAAGACGGAGAGATGTTTGGGGCGGCCTCCATTCAGTGGAATCAGGCGCTGCAAAAATACATCATGGTGCAGGCCTACGAGGTGCGTCGCTTTGGATTGCTAAAAAACAAGCGCACCCAGCCCGACAAGGTGGAGGCCATCCGCAAATCCAAGCACCTCAAAGGCTTCAAGGTCTTTGAAATGAACGGCCCCATGCCAGAGGATTGGAGGCTGCTGGCCGAACGTACCACCGACTACAAAAATCCCGATGCGCCTATTGGCGAGCAACAGGGCTCCGGCGTTCGTGACCTGCCCGCCTACTTTGGGGGCGACACCATGTTTGTGGCCGCTGCGCCCGATGCCAGCTACTCACTGACGGAGTACCCCAACGACCTTTATTCAGCCGGCTACCAGTCCTGGGATATGTCCGACCCGTCAAATCCCACATTCCTGCAACAGCTGACGGTACCGGGGCAAATCGCTTTTGATCCCGATCACGAAGCGGCATTCAAGGCAAACCCGCGGGCGGGCAATCGTACCTCCTGGATGGGCGCGCGCATGTCACTGTTTATCCCCAAACCGGTTGAAGAGGGCGGCAAATACGGTTATGCCGCCATGGGCGGATTGGGCTTCTACGTGGTGGATATTACCGATCCTGCCGATATGAAGGTGGTCAGCCACCTCAACTTTGAACCCAGCGTCGCCGGTACCGAAGGTGACTTTATCGATGTCTCCCAGGTGGAGAAGACCGGCATCGTTTACTTCAGCGGTTATCCGCTCAATGAAGATTGCTGGGAGCCCTACAAAGATGTCCATATGATTGATGTCAGCAATCCCGAGAAGCCATTTAAGATTGGTGTACTCCCTCGGCCCAAGCCTCCGGCCGATGCTGCCTTTAGCGATTTCTGCCAGCGTCGCGGCAGCTTTGGTCCCAAACGCACGGGTTACTATACCCAACCGGGCGAGCCCCGCGATGGCATACTGCCGTTTAACTTTTACAACGCCGGTTTGCAGGTCTTCGACGTTAAGGATGTCAACAACCCGGAAATCGTCGCCTACTTTGTACCGCCGTTTAACACCGAACGAGTGGCCAGTTATGCCCGCGGTAATCTGTCCCACAGTGTCTATGTCGAATACGACCGCAACCTGTTCTGGCTGTTTACCAATCACGGTTTCTATGCGCTGTCGAGCCCGGTGTTGGGTGAGCCCAACTTCGGCATGCCACAGCAACCCTGGCCGCCGCGGCAATAAAGATAGAACCTAGAGTACTAGAGTATTTGCAACCGAATTTCTGGAAGTAACTTATGAATAGCATTACCCGACAAGACTGCGAACGACTGGATCAGGACGACGCCCTGGCCAGCTTTCGCCATGAGTTTGAACTGCCGGCCAATACCATTTACCTCAACGGCAATTCCCTGGGAGCCATGCCCAAAAAAGCCATGGCCCAGGCTCAGCAAACGGTTGTGAATGAATGGGGTTCCGATCTGATCAAAAGCTGGAACAAGCACGACTGGTTTACGTTGGCCCAGCGCCTGGGAGACCGGTTGGCACCACTGATCGGGGCCGGCGAAGGAGAAGTGGTGGTTACCGACTCCACCGGCATTAATCTTTTTAAAGTTTTGGCGGCGGCACTGATGTTGAGCGCTGATTTGCATCAACAAGAGCGCACAAAAATTGTCATGGAAGGCAGTAACTTTCCCACCGACAATTACACCGCTCAGGGGCTGTTAAAACTATTGGGCGATCGGCACGAAATTGTGTTTGCGGAAGAAGAAGGCATTCTCGAAGCCATCGACGAAACCGTAGCGGTAGTCTGCCTGACCCAGGTGCACTACAAAACCGGTCGCGTACTGGATATGCAGGCGATCACCCAAAAGACCCAGGCCTGCGGAGCAGTTTCCGTTTGGGATTTGTGCCACAGTGCTGGTGCCATCCCCGTGGATCTGAATGGCTGCAACGTTGACTTCGCCGTCGGCTGCACCTACAAATATCTTAACGGTGGCCCCGGCAGCCCGGCGTTTATTTTTACCGCCAAACGCCATCAGGGTAAGGCACTGCAGCCATTAACCGGCTGGTGGGGACACGCTGCTCCCTTCGCCTTTGATCGCGATTACACTCCCGCCGGCAATATTAATCAGATGCTCAGCGGCACCCAACCCATCGTCAGTCTGGCGGTTACCGAGGTGGGGTTGGATATTTCATGCCGCGCCGACATAGAACTGGTACGCCGTAAATCCCAGCAGTTGGGCGATCTGTTTATACAACTGTTGGCTCAGGAATGCGGGCAGTGGCAGTTCGATATCGTCAGCCCGCGGGACGCAGAGCGTCGCGGCAGTCAGGTGTCGATTGCCCACGACAACGGTTACGCCATTATGCAAGCGTTGATCGACCGCGGCGTGATTGGGGATTTTCGTGCACCGGACATCATGCGTTTTGGTTTCTCTGCACTCTATGTCAGCTTCGCGGATGTATTCGATACCGTGGCAACCTTGAAGGATATTATGACAACGGGCTGCTGGCAGGACGAACAGTACAATCGTCGCAACGCCGTGACCTGATTCCTCAAACAAACCAAGCCAATTAGGCACCATTCCCGTAGCAGCCCGCTCTGAGGGCGACTGGCATCGGTTGCTTTTTGGGGCTATTTCACTCAAGCCCGTAATTCGACGTACCCCAGAGGTTTAATCAATGCAGCAATCTCACGAACAATGGTCCTCAAGATTGGGGTTTATCCTGGCTGCAGTGGGCTCGGCAGTCGGACTCGCCAATATCTGGCGCTTCCCCTACGCTGCCGGCAGCAATGGCGGCGGTGCCTTTGTGTTTATTTATATCGCTGCGATTCTGGCCGTGGTACTGCCTATTTTGATGGCGGAGTTACTGGTGGGACGCCGTGGCCAACTCAGCCCACCCAACGCCATTGCCAAGGTGGCGAAAGAAGCCGGGGCCAGCGACAACTGGCGCTGGATGGGGCTGGTGGGTGTGGTTGCCGCCGTACTGATTTTCTCGTTCTACTCGGTGGTGGGCGGCTGGACATTGTCTTATGTCGTTAAGGCGGCCTCCGGCGAATTGGCCGGTGCCGATGCCGAGACAATTCAGGCTTCCTTTGATGGTCTTAACGCCAACGCCTTTGAACTGTTTTTGTGGGCCAGCAGCTTTTTATTGCTCACGGTGTTTGTTTCTGCACGCGGCGTAAAGGCCGGCATCGAGAAAGCGGTAAAAGTCATGATGCCACTGCTGTTTATCATGTTGGTGGGCCTCGTCATCTATTCCGCAGTGACGGCGGATTTTGCCGCCGCCTGGCGCTTCCTTTTTACACCGGATTTTTCCAAGGTCGACAGCGGCGTGGTACTGGATGCAATTGGTCAGGCATTCTTTTCGATCGGAGTGGGTATTACCAACCTGATGGCCTATGGCTCCTATTTGGATCGTCAGGCTTCTATTCCTCGTTCATCTCTCACCATTATCGGCGCGGACACCCTGGTGGCGCTGATGGCCGGGCTGGCGATCTTTCCGATTATTTTTGCTTACAACATGGACCCCAGCGGCGGCCCGGGTCTGGTATTTATGGCGCTGCCCTACGCCTTCGGGCAGATGCCCGGTGGCGGTATTATCGGCGCATTGTTTTTTGTCTTGCTGTTTTGTGCAGCGCTCACGTCAGCAATTTCCATGATGGAATGTTCGGTGGCGTGGATTCGCGAAAAGTTCAACCTGACTCGTCGCCGTGCCGCAATTATCTCCGGTGCCATCAGTTGGGCGCTGGGCATTCTGTCGGTGCTGTCCTTCAACTTACTGGCGGACGTACACCCGCTGTCGATGTTCAGCTTGTTTGAAGGTAAAACATTTTTCGACATCTTTGACTACGTCACCTCAACCCTGGTGATGCCCCTGTGCAGTATTTTTGTGGCGGTGTTCGTGGGTTGGGTATTGCCACGCTCGATTACCGTCGACGAGCTGGATGGTGAGTCCGTACTTTATCGAAGTTGGCGATTCCTGGTGCGCTTCGTTGCACCGGTTGGTCTGGCGGCGGTTTTTGTTTCTCTGCTGGCGGGCTAATCAATTCTCTCCAGGCTCTATAGCTTTCGTTTTACATTTTCTTTCTCTCTCCCTTGGCCGCCCTTATGGGCGGCTCCTTTTTTGACGAGCATTTTCCTATGACATTGAAAAAAGCGATGGGCAGCCTCTGCCTCTGCATAGCGTTCTGGTCACCGTCGGTTTTTGCCGGCGTTAAAACCATTGGCATTTACAAAATCGAAGCGGGCAAGCAATTGCAGTTTATGCAGTGGATGGCGGCCTGGGACAAAGTCTACGCCGAAATCGGCCTGGCTCAGCCCCAATGGTACCGCAGCGTACGGGGTGCCGATTGGGACTTTGTGGTGATCTATCCCCCTTTTGATCGCGCCAAGGAGGCGGAGATGGAGCGGGTAGGCAAACGTCACGGTCTCGATATCGGCTTTCGCTGGAAGCTCAAATACTGGGAGTTCGTCAGTTCGCAAAGCGAAAGCCTGGCTCAAGGCCCCACCAGCCCGGCAGTTTTGATCCGGTCTCTGGCGCCCGATAGCCAATAATCGCCACCACTGGACTGCTATCTCCTAAATGTTATAGCAAGGCGCCAAAACATTATTTTTATAGTATAGGGCGGCGGCGTAAGGTGAAGGCTAACAGGAACAATACTGTTGATCAGCCACAGACCAAATGTGAAATAATATAAATACCCCGCGCAGTGGGGAGGAGCATGTTATGAACCTGAACAAGACCCCCATCACCCTGGCGGTCGCCGCCGCTCTGACCGGCGCCCTGCCGGCGATAGCCGACGACTTCGCTATCGAAGAGGTGGTGGTGACCGCACGGCACAAAGCCGAAAGTCTCCAGTCTACCCCCATTGCGGTCTCGGCCTTTGGCGCCGAGCAGATGAAAGAGGCCAAAATTGACGGTTTGGGCGATATCGCCGGTCGGGTACCCGGCTTTCAGATGAACGCCTATAACGCCGCAGAACCAGAACTGTTTATGCGCGGTATCGGCAGCGACATCGAAAGTGCC
This sequence comes from Pseudomaricurvus alkylphenolicus, assembly GCF_011683955.1. GTDB lineage: Bacteria > Pseudomonadota > Gammaproteobacteria > Pseudomonadales > Cellvibrionaceae > Pseudomaricurvus > Pseudomaricurvus alkylphenolicus. Next base: position 184,324 of record NZ_JAAQPI010000002.1, on the reverse strand, counting down.
GGCGCGGCGGCGGCCATCGGCGTCTATATCGACGGTGTTTATATCTCCCGTGGCACAGGCGCCACCGGTGATCTGTTTGATCTCGAACGGGTGGAAGTACTGCGCGGCCCCCAGGGCACCCTGTACGGCAAAAACGTGGTGGGCGGCGCTGTTAACTTTATTACCCGCAAGCCCAACACTGAAGAAGCCGAGGGCAGCCTGGAGCTGACGGTGGGTGACTACAACCTGCTGGAAACCAAGGCCTATTACACCGCGCCGCTGAGCGACACCCTGGCTGGTAAAGTGGCGGTAACCGCCCTCAACCGCGACGGCTATGGCAAGAATACCTACACCGGCAATGACGCCGCCGATGCCGAGCGCTATTCCGCCCGTGGCCAGTTGTTATTCTCCCCATCCTCCGATCTGGAAATTCTGCTCAGTGCCGACACCTCAGTGTCTCACGGCACGCCTCGGGTAAAACACATCGGCTATGCCGAGTGGCGCAACCAGGCCTTTATCAGCAGCAACCCCCGTGAAGATCTCAACAGCGAAGACGGCTTTGAAGACAGCGAAACCGGGGGCATCAGTCTTAAAGTGGACTGGGAATCCGATTTCGGTACCCTGACTTCCATCACGGCTTACCGCAAGAACGATTACTCCATCTACGAAAACGCGGCCGCAGGCCTGGTCGATGCCACCCAGGTATTCGACCCCTGGGGCGACCCGGCCAACAACACCGTAGCCGATCACGATGCCCTGGTAGCGTTGCAACCGGATGACGAGTGGCTGTCACTGAAGGAAGAAGACTCCACCCAATTCTCCCAGGAGTTTCGACTGCAGGGTGGCGAGGGTGACCTGAGCTGGTTGCTGGGCCTCTACTATATGGTCGAGGAGATCGATCGTAATGAGGAAGTGGACTACTGGTTTGATACCCCCTGGGGCACCACCGCCGGTAACCAGGGTAATCAAACCAACAACGAAACCACCAGCACCGCCGTTTTTGCCCAGGCCACCTACGATCTCACAGAAAAACTGGCAGTCACCGCCGGTATTCGCTGGAGCGAAGACAAAAAAGACTTTGGCGGCTTGGCCTATGGTCGTCGCTTTGACAACTGGGACAACCTGCACGAAGACCTCGACGGCAATCGCGTCGAAAGCTACACCTTTGAAACCAGCGATTCCTGGGATGCCGTCACGCCCAGTCTGACCATCGATTATCAGGCCACCGACGATGTGTTCCTCTACTTCTCCATGGCCAAGGGCTACAAGGCCGGTGGTTATAACGGCGAGGGAATGGAGAAAGCGGTGGAAGCCATCACCCCGTTTGAACCGGAGTTTGCGCTCAATCACGAGGTGGGTTTCAAAACTCAGTGGTACGAAAACCGTTTGCGGGTTAACGGCGCGGTGTTCTACACGGAATACACAGATATCCAAAGCCAGGTATGGGTGGAGACCGGCCCCAACACGCCGGACAACCTGCAGGTGCTCAACGGCAGCGGTGAAGCCACCGGCCTGGAGCTGGAAGTCACGGCGCTGGTGACTGAAAACCTGACCATTACCGGCAGCTATGGCCAACTGCGCTCGGTGTTTACCGATGATCTGATCGTCGACGATGAAAACCTCAAAGACAATGAAATGCGTCGCACGCCGGAGAATTCACTCAACCTGGCGGCCACCTACGAGTGGGCACTGGCGGATATCGGTGATGCCTCGCTGCGGTTGGATTACCAGTTCCAGGATAAATATTACTTCGATAACTCCAATGACCCGATCACCGAAGTGGGTACCGAGTTTTCCATTGATGCCAGTTTTACTTTGCGCAGCTTTGATGACGCCTGGTCGCTTAAGTTGTGGGGTAAAAACCTCACTGACGAACTCAACCTTGCTTCCACTACCGTCTATGCAGCCTATGACGACACGGCATTCAATGCGTATCAGCCGCCTCGTACCTTTGGTCTGACGGGTATCTACAACTTCTGATATGGCCTAACGTTTAGAGTCTTGAAAAAAGCACTGCCTGGGCGGTGCTTTTTTTTGGCCTGACTGAACTCTGAGTTCTGAATATCTTAAGGAGAAAGCGCAGATGCAGGTCACTTCCGGCCAGAAAGAGGCATGATGATCTATTAAAGAATATCGACGGCCTTTAGTGATATATAATTATGTATCAAATGTTTGAGGCGTTAGTGTTGATGTGATACGTTAAAGCATATCAAAACACATTTATTGATATGTAATTATAGATCAGCATGAGCTACTTAAACGAGCAAATACTCAATAGCCTAAAAGAGGCTCGTCAAAAAAAAGGGTTTAGCCAAAGAGAGCTAAGCACCAGATCCGGCGTGCCCCAGAGCCATATCTCGAAGATTGAAAGCGGGGCTGTTGATCTCAGGGTTTCCAGTCTAATTGCACTTGCTCGTGTGCTTGATTTGGAGCTGGAGCTCATTCCGAAAAAAACAGTTCCGGCGGTTCAGTCTCTCGTGCGTAGCAGCACCAACACCGTGGCGACCTCAGTACCCGCTTATCGCCTGGATGGAGACGACGATGAGTAGTGTGTCTACCCTTAATGTTTATCTCCATGGCGAGTTGGTGGCAACAATTACCCATGTGGGGAATGACCGTAGCTTGTTCGCGTTTACCGAGCACTATATCCAAGACAGTAAACGCTCGGTGCTGAGTCTTGGTTTTAAAGATGCGATTGGCCAACTGATTGTCGATTTTAAGCCCACGCAAACCAAGCTGACTCCTTTTTTCTCCAACCTCTTACCCGAAGAAACCATGCGCAATTACCTGGCGGCGAGAGCCGGAGTGGACCCCGCTCGCGAGTTCTTTCTACTCTGGGTCTTAGGCCAGGATTTGCCGGGCGCGATCACCGTAAAACCTGCAGAGGATGAAGCGCTTCCTGCCGGCATAAATGACCCATCGGATGACGATGGGCGGAAAAAAGAAGTGCCCATGCGCTTTTCTTTGGCGGGTGTTCAGTTGAAATTCTCCGCCGTTCAACAGGCCAGTGGCGGGTTGACCATACCTGCGAGCGGTACGGGCGGCTCGTGGATTGTAAAACTGCCCTCAAGTCAGTTTGAGGGAGTTCCGGAAAATGAATACTCCATGATGACGCTGGCGCGGGAAATGGGTATGGACGTACCCGAGACGCAATTGCTGAGTATTGACGATATTGACAACATCCCGGCCGGAATTGGGCAATTTGGCCACAGTGCCTTTGCGATAAAACGCTTCGATCGCATCGCAGGTGGTCAAGCAGTACACATAGAAGACTTTGCGCAGGTCTTTGGCGTCTACCCACACGATAAATACAAAAAGGCGAGCATGCGCAATATCGCTGAGGTTATCGGTGTGGAGGGGCAGGAAAAAGACATTACTGAATTTATCCGCAGGCTCGTATTTAACACACTGATCGGCAATGCCGACATGCATCTCAAAAACTGGTCGCTGATTCATGGCGAGCGTCAGGCGGTATCCATTTCACCGGCCTATGACTTTGTCTCGACAATACCCTATATCCCGGATGAAACTGCGGCATTAAAGGTGAGCAGGAGCAAGAAATTCAGAGAGTTCACAATGGATGAGCTGTCACACTTGGCTGCCAAAGCCAGACTGCCAGAAAAACTTGTGCTTGATACGGCAAGGGAGACAGTCGAGCTGTTTCATCAAAAGTGGCAGAGTGAGAATAATCACTTGCCACTTACCCGTCAGGTTATCAAGACAATTGAGCAACATACGAAGGAAATTCCGCTGGCAAACACCGCATAAATGACACCGTCTTCGTCAAAGGGGTAATCCCTTCTTGCTCGGGAAATGGTTTTCTGATCAATAATCTGTCGCCAAAAATCTGATAATAAAACTGGCTTTGTTCTCATACGGATTCATTTCGTTATCCATCGAATGAACAGCGACTCAATCAGTAGAGTTTTAAAAGCAGGTTCCACCGAAGAATTCGTGGGTATAAATTGCCCTGAAAGATGGCCAACTTATTGATAGTCGAGCCTTTCATGTCGAAGATCGAACTTTTCTATTTGAGCATTATTTACAAACAAGTGTTAGGCGGGATTGGATAGACAGCAAAGTGCCAGAAGCTGCCGTTCGAAACGGTAGAATTTTCTTCCCGTGTAGGTTGGATTAGCTCCGCTTCGCGGAGCGTAATCCGACGGTTCCGCAGGAGCTGTTCGTTGACCGGGGCTCGGTTTTTTACTCCCTGGGATGTGGCCGCAACAGGCGGTTTATAGGCGGCCGCTGCCAATTTAAACCTTCGGCGGATCGTCGGATTCCAACAGTAGGCGTTTTAGGCGACGAAGCGCAAAGCACTTCTAATCCAACCTACGTTCGTGCGGCTGTTGCAGACATTATCGAATGCCCATGGTGCCCTGAACCCTGAAAATGAAAGACCGGTTATGGCAGAGGCTGTGTGAAAACTCAATTCGATCAGATCGGATCGTGTGGTGAGAGTCCTTATGGCACAACCGCGCCTCAGGTGTAGATTGGGATGTTTCAAACGGAACGATAAGGTAAGTTGGGAGAAAGGCACTTAATCATGCAGTCGATGGACTACGAACAAGGACCAGACCTGAACCTGAAATGGCCAATATTGTTCATAACCTCAATGGCAATTTTCGGTGGATTATATTTGTGGATCTCGGGTCGGTTGAGTATATAAATGGCAGCTCTTGGCGTATTAAGGAAGTATAAGACTAAAACGCGGTTACCCAATATGAAAATCGTAGGTTTATTCTTGTTACTTAAAGTTGTTTACAGTACTGCTCGTTCGTGCTCAATTGATCCTTGGTGTCGTGTGGCAAACAACTATGGGAAGTCCGAATGAAACCTCTGCAAGGTAAAGTAGCACTTGTTACCGGAGCGAGCCGTGGTATAGGAAAAGGGATTGCGCTCAGTCTGGGTGAAGCAGGTGCTACTGTCTACGTTACAGGCAGAACCGTCAAGGAAGGTAAATCCGCTGCCTGCCTACCAGGAACGATCTATCAAACGGCGCAGGAAGTCACTGAATTGGGTGGTGTGGGTATCGCTATTCAATGCGATCATTGTAACGATTCTGAAGTGGAGACCCTGTTTCAACGAATCAGTACAGGTAGCGAAAAACTGAACATTCTGGTGAACAATGTTTGGGGCGGTTACCAGCATTTTACTGATGGCACTGAGTTCTGGAATGAGCGAGGATTTTGGACGCAGCCAATTTCGAGATGGGATTCCATGTTTCAGGCTGGAGTTAGAGCACACTATGTCTCCAGCCTGTTCGCAGTCCCCCTGTTAAGGCAGGCAGACAACCCCCTGATGATCACTACTTCGTTTTTTGCATCTCAACGCAATGACAAAGGCGTAGCCTACGGAGTTGCCAAAGCAGCCTCTGACCGTATGGTGGCTTGTATGGCAGAAGAGTTGCGAGAACATGGTGTAGCGGTGGTTTCTCTGTATCCCGGTATTGTACGCACTGAATCCGTCATGAAGGCGGCAGAACACTTGGACTTATCCAATTCGGAATCTCCGCAGTTTGTTGGGCGAGCAGTGGTTGCGCTTGCCACGGACGATAAAGTATTGGAGAAAAGCGGGCGTGTTCTTATTGCCGCTGAGCTGGCTCAAGAATATGGCTTCACAGACATAGACGGAAGCCAGCCTCAGGCACTAAAACCAGAAGATATTTAATGGTTTGATACAGGCTCAACCCTGATTAATTTCATCTGCCACCAGTCGAAGTTTTTGCAGCAGATACTGCGCTGCCGGCGACAGCTCACGCCCCTCCCGTAAACTGACACCCACCGGCCCAGGTTCAATACCCGGATCAACCGGCAACCGTGTCAGCGTATCAAGCCGTTCAAACGTACGGGCGACCTGATTGGGCAGTGCCGCGATCATATCCGTTTGTTCCAGCAGCGTTCGGTTGGCGAGCATGGAGACAGATTCCACCGCCTTGGCCGGTGGTTCCAGCCCGGCGTTGCTGAAAGCGCGGTTAATTTCCTGGCGTAGGTTGGTGGTCTGTGGCGGCAGTATCCATTCGCAGTCCATCAAATCTGCCAGGTTCAGGTTTTTCTGATTGGCCAGTGGGTGATGGTGTCTGGCAACCAATACCACCGGTTCGTAGTAGAGCACTTCGCTGGTAATACCATCATCCTGTGGGGACTTTGGCAATCGCCCCAGTACCATGTCGATGTCACCGATACGTAAGCCGCCGAGCAGGGTATCGACGGTACCTTCCACCAGATTGATGGACACATTGGGGCGTTCGTTTTTGAGTTGGGCAATGGCGTTGGGCAGCAGCGCGGCACTGGCGGCGAGCAGGGTTCCTACGGTAACACGCCCGGCAAGGCCGCCCTTAAGTGTGGCCAGCTCCTCACTGGCGTGCTTGACTTGCGACAGGATCAGTTTGGCGTGTTTGATCACGATATCGCCATAGAGGGTGGGAGATACGCCACGGGAGCTGCGCTCGAACAGTTCCACTTCGAGATCGTTTTCCAGGTCGCGAATAATTTTGGTGGCGGCCGGCTGGGCCATATTCAGCAGTTGAGCGGCTTTGAAGATGTTGCGCTGTTCGTTGACGGTGACCAGCAATTTCAGATGTTTGAATTTGAGCCGTGCGATCAGTGTGCGTTCAAACTTGTCTGGGGTCATGACGGTTATTCTCTGTTATAGGCTTTCTTGATAGCTGCCTGGTCTGAGTCATGTATTTCTGTATAGCACAGCTTTGGAGGGTTTGTCATGGTTTGTGATAGCAGTGGATTTTGTTATAGCAAATCTATGATAACAATGCCCCAAACCGTTATTTTTCCCGTTCCAGTCGCTGTTCTAGTCTGGGCCTTTTTCCATCTAAAGAGGCCTCAATATGCTCAGCGTATGGTCCGTTTTTTTGACCCGCTTCGCGCTGCTGTTAACGCTGTTTTCCATTGTCACTCTGGCCGAGGGTGCCTACAATCTACCGTGGGATGCGCCCAATCCGTTAGGTGAGCGATTCAGTTGGGGCGGAGAATCCGTGACTCTGCCCGGCATCAAAACCGGGCCGAGTGGAGTGTCTCACCGTTATCTTGCTCAGGAAATAAAACTGGGGTTGGCCGCCAGGCCTCTGGATCGAATCGCCGCGCTGGCGACTCTGAAGTGGCAGAAGTCCTATACCGTTGGATCTCCCGACGGTGATGACTCCCTGGGGCTCGAAAGCGCCTATATGTCTTGGTTGGGGGAGGACGGCGATCCAAATCTGAGCCTGGGGCGATATTACTATGAAGATCGTCGGGGTTTTCTGTTTCATCAGACGGTAGATGGGTGGCATGGGCAGTGGCAGTGGCAACAGGGTGACTGGCGTTGGCGCGGGCGATTGTTCAGCGGCCATCAGGGCAAGTGGCGCGAAGATCTGCTGGGCGCGGGTCAGAGCGATAGCCGTTTTCACTTTGCTGAGCTTCAGGCACAAAAGCACGACCGATTTTTGTCGGTCTACGCTTTCTCTCGCCGCACGGAGGATGAGGATAATCCAACCCTGTTGGGCGTTCGCAGTCGCGGCCAGTTGCATCAACGGGTCGATCATTGGCTGGAGTTGATCCTGGCCAGGGGAACATCCGGTGAGCAGAAACTCCGTGGCTATGGATTGGATGTGGGCGGTATTTGGCAGTGGCACCCCTCGCTGAGCTTTATTGGTGGTTACGCCTATGGCTCGGGCGGTGAGAGCGGGGCTGTCGACCGGCGTTTTCGACAGACCGGCCTGCATCTCAATAACGGTTGGATTGGTAAAGGTGGCTCCAAACTCAAGTATTACGGTGAGTTGGTGAAACCCGAGTTGAGCAATATCGCTATCTCGACGTTGGGGGTACGTTGGCTGCCCTCCGAGTTTGCCTCCGTGGAGCTGTTGCACCACCACTATCGCCAGCCTTCACCCAGCGATAGGTTTTATGGCTATGGTCTAAAGGTTGCGCCCAATGGCGTCAACGGTGATCTGGGTCAGGAGCTGGATCTGGTGATCGGATATCGACGCATCAAAGGCTTGAAGCTGGAGCTCAATCTGGCCCACTTTCGCCCCGGAGGCGCCTTTAGCGGCCGCCTTAAGCCTCAGAACCTGGTGTACCTGGAGTTTCGCTATCGGCTATAGCCAGTCGCCCTCGGAGATTCCAGGGCAATCTTCAATGGCTCAATGCTCACCGTAGCAGCGCGCTCTGAGCGCGACCAGTCGCCCTAGGGCCGCTACAGGGATGAGCGGCAAATTGGTTTGAACTACAGCTATACATAATTTGATATAGCTGATCCACAAAACATTATTTTTCCATTATGTCTCGCTGGCGTACATTGATTACCTGTAAAGACGCACACAAGGTGGTAACCCATGTACGAATCTGTGCCTCACGCGGGCGGTGTCCTGCACAACTATGTTAACGGACAGTTTGTCTCCAGCGACACAACCTTTGCCAATATCAACCCGGTGGACGGCTCTGAGATTAATCAGGTGGCTGAAGCCAATGCTGACACCGTGGATGCAGCGGTCACGGCCGCTCGCCAGGCGCTTGAGGGCGATTGGGGCAAGATGACGCTGGAAGCCCGTTGCGCGCTGCTGCACCGGGTGGCGGACGGCATTGAGGCGCGCTTTGATGAATTTGTGGCGGCGGAAATGGCCGATACCGGCAAGTCGTTTGAACAGGCGCGCACTATCGATATTCCCCGCGGTGCCGCCAATTTCCGTATATTTGCCGACCTGGTTAAATCCCAGTCCAGCGAGTGCTTTCAAACGCCCACACCCGATGGTCGCGGAGCGCTTAACTACGCGGTGAATAAACCCTTGGGGGTAGTGGCGGTGATCGCGCCCTGGAATCTGCCCCTGTTACTGCTGACCTGGAAGTTGGCTCCAGCCCTGGCGGCGGGCAACACCGTGATTGCCAAACCTTCTGAAGAGACTCCGGCCACGGCCACGCTCCTGGCGGAGGTCATGCATGAGGTGGGTATGCCGGTGGGGGTTTTTAATCTGGTGCACGGTTTTGGGCCCGGCAGCGCCGGTGAGTTTCTGACCGCTCACGCGGGTGTGGATGCCGTGACCTTTACCGGAGAATCCAAAACCGGTTCAGCCATTATGAAGGCGGCGGCTGATGGTGTGAAAGGGCTGTCGTTTGAATTGGGCGGTAAAAACGCCGGTATTATTTTTGACGATTGCGATTTTGATGAAGCGGTAAACGGCACTGCGCGTTCTGTATTTACCAACGGCGGGCAAGTGTGTTTATGCACCGAGCGACTCTATGTTCAGCGCTCTATCTTTGATCGTTTTGTCGAGGCGTTGAAGCAAAAAGCCGAGGCCATCAATATCGGCTGGCCTCTCGACGAAAACACCGACATGGGGCCGCTGATTTCCCACAAGCACCGCGACAAAGTGTTGTCCTACTTTGATGGCGCCAAAGCCGATGGCGCCAAGGTGATTACCGGTGGCGGTGTGCCCGTATTTGGCGATGCACGTGACGGGGGTGCTTTCGTGCAACCCACCATTTTTACCGGCCTTGCAGAAAATGCCCGCATTGTTCGCGAAGAGGTGTTTGGTCCGGTTTGCCACATCACACCGTTTGATACGGAAGAAGAAGCCGTGGCCCTGGCCAACAACAGCAACTACGGTTTGGCCGCCACAGTGTGGACAAGTAATTTACAGCGCGCTCACCGTGTCGCCCAGCAAATGGAAGTGGGTATTGCCTGGGTTAACACCTGGTATCTGCGTGATTTGCGTACCCCCTTTGGCGGTGTAAAGCTTTCCGGCGTGGGCCGCGAAGGCGGTGTCCATTCGCTGAATTTCTATTCCGAACCCACCAATATCTGCATCAAGCTCTAGGCCAAAGACGATGAGTAATATGATCAATGAAACCATTCTGGAAGCAGCGCAGATGCTGCGACAGGCGCACGAGACTGGTATCGCCTGTGAGCCGGTGCGAGACATACTGCCGGCCCTGAGCCTGGAAGCCGCCTACGCGGTGCAGCAGGTCAACACCCGTCACTGGGTGGAGCAGGGGCGCCGGGTCGTGGGCTGCAAAGCCGGATTGACGTCCAAAACTGTGCAGCAGCAACTGGGCGTGGATCAGCCGGACTTTGGTGTACTGTTTGCCGATATGTTTGTGGGTGACGGAGCAGACGTGGCGGTCACCGATGTTATGCAGCCGAAAGTGGAAGCCGAAGTCGCTCTGGTGCTGGAGCGGGATCTGGACATGCCTCAGCCCACCGTGGCGGACGTAATCAGTGCCACCGCTTACGCGTTACCCGCCATCGAAATTGTCGGCAGTCGGATTCACAACTGGGATATCAATATTGTCGATACCATCGCCGACAATGCCTCATCGGGTTTGTACGTGCTTGGTAATAGCCCGCAAAAGCTGGAGCAGCTGGATCTGCGTTTGTGCGGAATGGTGATGGAGTGTCGCGGTGAACAGATTTCCTATGGTGCCGGTCAGGCGTGTCTCGGTCACCCGTTGAATGCCGCCGTGTGGCTGGCACGCACCTTTGCCGAGGGCGGAACGCCCTTGAAGGCCGGCGATACCATTTTGACAGGTGCCCTGGGCCCCATGGCAGCGGTAACACCGGGCGACAGGATCGAGGCTCGCATCAATGGATTGGGTTCTGTCCGTGTCAGTTTTTCGGAGGAGAAGTAAGTGGTGATTTTAAAAAACGGTACGCTGGCGGATCTGGCCGCTATCGTGGACGCTGCCGCTGAAAACGCCAGCGCCATCGAGCAACTCTCCAGCCAGGGACATGAACTGTCTCTGGCCGACGCCTACACGGTACAGCAACAGTCGGTGGCTCGTCGGCTGCAGCGGGGCGAACAACAGGTGGGCATCAAAATGGGTTTTACCTCCCGCGCCAAGATGATTCAAATGGGCGTGAGTGACATGATCTGGGGCCCGTTGACCGATGCCATGGCCATTGAGGATGGCGCTGAATTGGACGCTTCGCGCTTTATCCACCCCAGGGTGGAACCGGAGATCGCCTTTCTGTTGAAAAAGCCCCTCACTGGTAAAGTCAGTCTTGCCGAGGCCATGAGTGCGGTGGAAGCCGTGGCACCGGCGCTGGAGGTGATTGATTCGCGCTACCGCAATTTTAAATTTTCACTGCAGGATGTGATTGCCGACAACTGTTCGTCCTCGGGGTTTACGGTGGGCGCCTGGCAAAAGTCTAACGTTGATATTGGCAACCTCGGCATGGTGATGGAGTTTGACGGCGCACCGGTACAGATTGGCTCCAGTGCGGCCATCCTCGGTAATCCTTGGCGTTCATTGACGGCGGCTGCACGTTTGGCCGCAGAAGCGGAAACTGAACTGCAGGCAGGCTGGATTGTATTGGCCGGTGCCTCCACCGCCGCAGAAGCGCTGTTACCCGGCGTACACGTCAAGCTCCATACCCAACAGCTGGGCAGTGCAGAATTCAATGTGGGAGAACAGGTATGACAGCCTCTGCTAAAGCAACCACTGCTAGAGTCATTGAAGGTAAAGCCAAGCCGCGGGGGACTTTTCCCCACTACAAGCGCGCCGGAGATTTTATTTTTGTATCGGGCACCAGCTCACGTCGTCCGGACAATAGCTTTGTCGGCGTGGAGGTGGATGCGATGGGCGCCACCAATCTCGATATCGCCGCCCAAACCCGCGCGGTGATTGACAATATTGGCGATATTCTTAAAGAGGCGGGTGCCGATCTCAGTGACGTTGTGGAGGTGAGTAGTTATCTGGTCAATATGAATGACTTTGGTGGCTACAACCGGGTCTATAGCGAATACTTCAATGAAGACGGCCCAGCACGTACCACGGTGGCGGTACACCAATTGCCCCACCCGCACCTGTTAATTGAAATCAAAGCCGTGGCTTATAAGCCGCTGGGCGACCACTAGGGAGAAGATCATGAGCACCCCGTTGATCAGCAACATCAGCAAGCTGTCCACTTTTAATTTCCAGCAGTGGATTGCCGAACATGAACACCTGCTCAAGCCCCCGGTTAATAACAAATTGATCTGGGAGGATGCCGACATGATGGTCACCGTCGTGGGCGGCCCCAACGAGCGTTACGACTATCACGACGATCCGGTGGAAGAGTTTTTCTACCAAATGAAAGGCAACTGCTTTCTGCGCATCATGACGGAAAACGGCCCCGAGGAATTTCATATCAAGGAGGGCGAGATATTTCTGCTACCCGCCCATGTGCGTCACTCACCACAGCGCCCGGAAGAGGGCAGCATTTGTCTGGTGATCGAGCCCAAGCGTCAGACGGGCGAGCTGGATGCCTTCGAATGGTATTGCCAATCCTGCAACCACCTGGTGCACCGTGCGGAGATGCAGTTGGTCAATATTTCCACCGACCTGGCTCCAGTGTTTAAAGCGTTTAAGGAAGATATTGAACTGCGTACCTGCGGCAACTGCGGCGACGTTCATCCGGCCTGAAGCGGTCTTGATTGATAGTAGAGAAGTAACTTATGACTGTGATTGAAAAGGCCAGAGAGCAGGCATCAAAGTCGACGCTCGATAACTCCGCCGACACCACCGTCGTGGATATGCACACGCATTTTCTGCCGAGTCAGTGGCCAGATCTGGAGCAACGTTTTGGCACGCCTGACTGGCCCTGGCTGAAGCACACCGAACCCGGCAAGGCCATGATTATGGTGGGGCAAAAGGAATTCCGCCCGGTGTACGAAGCACTTTGGAACCCGGCTCTGCGCATCGAGGAAATGGACCGCGACGGTGTGGATATTCAGGTGATGTGTGCCACCCCGATTCTGTTCAGCTACGAGCGGCCCGCTGCACAGGCAGCCGAAGTGGCGCAAATCATGAACGACCTGGCGCTGGAGATGTGTAGTCACAATGCCGGTCGCCTAAAAGCTCTGTGTCAGGTGCCGCTGCAGGATATCGATGCCTCCTGCCGGGAAGTCAGCCGCGCCAAAGCCAGCGGTCATATCGGAGTCCAGATTGGCAACCATGTGGGTCCGAAGGATATGGACGACGAAGGGCTGATTACTTTTTTGCAGCACTGTGCCAGCGAAAATATTCCGGTGCTGGTGCACCCCTGGGATATGCTCGGTCGTGAGCGCATGTCCAAGTACATGTTGCAGTGGCTGGTGGCCATGCCGGCCGAAACCCAGCTGTCGGTATTGTCGCTGATTCTGTCCGGTGCGTTTGAGCGAGTGTCTCGGGATTTGAAGTTATGTTTTGCCCATGGCGGCGGCAGTTTTGCTTTTACTCTGGGACGTGTGGATAACGCCTGGCACCATCGCGATATTGTGCGTGAGGATTGCCCCCATCCGCCGTCTCACTACACCGACCGTTTTTATGTGGACTCGGCGGTATTCAGTGAGGACGCTCTGGATTTGCTGGTGCGGGTGATGGGCGAAGACAGGGTGTTGTTGGGCTCTGATTCACCTTTCCCTCTGGGCGAGCAGCAGGTGGGCAAGCTGGTGCGGGAACACAGTAGTTTTTCGCCCGGGCGCAAAAGCCGGATTCTCGGTGCCAATGCCCAGGCGTTTTTTGATCTCGAATAACAGCAGTAAGGGCGCTTCTAAAAGGTGAATTTTTTCGTGAGGACAAGGAAGCACCGCGCGGAGGACCGCAGTGTATAGGGCATACATGAGGATCCGAGCACGGAGCTGACGCAGTAATCGCGTAAAAAGTCGCCTTTTAGAAGCGCCCTTAAACTTTATAGCTGCTCTTGGTCATTGCCTTGGAAACCAGCGTCATGGCCGCTTTGATGGGAGTGGGGAAGCGCATACCGCCGGCGTCCAGCGCCGCGTGGGCGTGTTTGGCTTCGTCCTCCAGCATGGTTTCCACCACGGCGCGGCTCTTGGCGTCCTGGGTGGGCAGTTCATGCAGATGATTCTCCAGATGCTTGCAGACCTGGTCTTCGGTGGCGGCCACAAAACCCAGGCTGACCTTATCACTGACAAGACCGGCAGCGGCGCCAATGCCAAAGGACAACCCATACCATAGCGGGTTAAGCACACTGGTGTGACTGCCCAGACTCTCGATACGCTCCTGGCACCAGGCCAGGTGATCCACCTCTTCCTCTGCCGCCTGTTCCATTTCCCGGCGCACGTGCGGCAGCTTGGCCGTCAGGGCCTGCCCTTGATATAGCGCCTGGGCACAGACTTCCCCGGCGTGGTTAACCCGCATCAGGCCGGCGGCGTGGCGGCGTTCGGCATCACTCATCTCCGACTCATTCTCGCTCTGGGCAGGAGAGGGGCGGGTGTGGGTCACCTTGCCTGGCGCCAGGGTGCGAAGGGCGCGGTCCATTTGGGTGAGAAGTTGGTCGGGCAGTGAGAGATGGCGGCTGGACATGGGGTTACCTCGTTGTATTGGCCCCATTTTACGGTACTTTCAGGCTGCATCGCCAGTCGTGGGGTTGGCAGCCATGCTGTGATTGACTGACAATAGGCTCAACACCAGAAGGAATATGGGCCTATGCAAGTTAATGTCAGTGAGGATATTGCCAGTCTTCTGCGCCAGCGGGTGCCTCTTATCGCGCTCGAAACCGAGCAGGAAAACCACGCTCTGGAGTTGCTTAAGCGCCAGTGTCAGCTGTTGGGGCATACCCTCTATCGCTGGAGCCTGACCGATGGGCTGGACACCCTGGGCTATGGGCCCATGGTCGCCAAGCCCGGGGCGGAGCTGGAGCCGGAAGCACTGCTGCAGGCCATTAAAGATCGTAACCATGACGGCATTTATGTGCTATGTGACTTTCATCCCCATTGGGAGGGCGAGCCGAAGATTGTGCGCCTGCTGAAGGACATCGCACTTAACTTTGAAGTGCTGCAAAAGCGCATCGTACTGTTGAGTCATGCCCTGAAGATCCCGCCGGAATTGCAGGTGTTTACCGCTCAGGCAAGCCTATCTTTACCGTCACAGGATGAAATCCTCGCGATTGTCAGGCAGGAGGCCAAACGCTACGCCGAAAGCCGCGGCCAACAGCGCATCCGCACCGACAGCGCCGCTCTTAGGCAACTGGTGTCCAGCCTCGGGGGATTAACCCATAAAGACGTGGCTCGGTTGGCGTGGCACGCCATCGCCGACGATGGCGCCATTACCCGGGAAGACCTGCCGGAGGTGAACAGCGCAAAATTTGCCCTGCTCAACCGCCAGGGGTTGCTGAGCTACGAATACGACACGGAAGAATTTGCCAATGTGGGCGGCCTGCCCAATTTCAAGCACTGGTTGCAGCAGCGCAAAGAGGCATTCAGTGGCGCTGACAAACGTGGCTTGCAGCCCCCTCGGGGTGTTTTGCTGTTAGGTGTGCAAGGGGGTGGCAAGAGTCTGGCGGCCAAGGCCGTTGCCGGTATGTGGCAGCTGCCGTTGTTGCGCCTGGATATGGGCTCGCTCTATAACAAGTTTATCGGTGAGACCGAGAAAAACCTGCGTGAATCATTGCAACAGGCCGAGTCCATGTCTCCCTGTGTATTGTGGTTGGACGAATTGGAAAAAGCCCTGGCCCAGGGTGGCGGCGACGATGGCTTGAACAAGCGTCTGCTGGGGTATTTTTTAACCTGGATGGCCGAGCGCAAGAGTCAGGTGTTTCTGGTGGCCACCAGCAACGACATTCAACAATTACCGGCGGAACTGGTTCGCAAGGGGCGTTTTGACGAGATCTTTTTTGTCGATCTGCCCGATACCGACGTGCGTCGACAAATCTTTGAAATTCATTTGCGCAAGCGCGACGCCTACTCGGAATCGTTGCACCTTGCACGTCTGGCCGAGGCAGCCGAAGGTTTTTCCGGGGCGGAAATCGAGCAGGCGGTGGTGTCTGCGCTCTATATGCTGGCGGAGGGGGAACAGCTGGGTAGCGACCATTTGCTGCGGGCCATCCTGCAGACCACGCCTCTGTCGGTGGTGATGGCGGAGCAGCTACATGCACTCAGAAGCTGGGCGGAAGGGCGTACAGTAGCCGCGTAGGGGGGATTAGCCGAAGGCGTAATCCACCGGTTGCCAGTCCTATTGGCATCCACTAATGTGCCACATCCAAGGTGGATTACGCTCCGCTAATCCCCCCTACGCGGAGTTCAGCTGCCTGAATCTGGTTTGGAGTTGGTCGTGTCTTCAATCTCCGTCATCACCCGCTGCACCAGCTTGATTCGGCCTTCCTTGACCAGGGCATCGCGGAGAACATATTCAATCTGCTGGTTAAGGCTGCGCAGGTCATCATCCGCCCAGCGCTGCAGGGCGGCGAGAATGTCCTTGTTGATTCTGAGCGGGTAGGCTTTTTTCGACATTGTTATTTAGGCATTCTTAATAGAGCGATCCGGTGTTAACAACAGGTTGCGCTTGTTGCTCCGAACAGATCACAACCAGCAGGTTGCTTACCATACTGGCTTTTCGCTCGTCGTCCAGCTCAAAATTGTGTTTGTCGGTGAGGGTTGAGAGCGCATCCGATACCATTTCCACCGCCCCTTGTACGATCAGGCGTCGGGCTGCGAGTACGGCTCCGGCCTGTTGTTTGCGCAGCATGGATTGAGCGATTTCCGGTGAATAAGCCAGGTGGCTGATACGCGCTTCGATGACCAATACGCCCGCTTTCTCCAAACGCTCCTGCACCTCGCGCTTGATCATGTCGGCAATCTGCACGGGATCGGCCCGCAGCGACAGCTCATTGGGTTTGTGGTTCTCATAGGGGATTTTGCTGGCCAGATTACGCAAGGCGGCCTCACTCTGGATGGTGACAAAGCTCTCGTAATCATCCACCTCGAAGAAGGCTTCAGCGGAGTCCACCACCTTCCAGACAATAACCGCGGCGATCTCAATGGGGTTGCCGCGGGCATCATTGACCTTGAGCTTACCGCTCTCAAAGTTGCGCACCCTGAGAGAGATACCGGTTTTCTTGTAAAGCGGATTGGCCCAGCGCAGGCCCGTTTTGTGCTCGGTGCCGACATAGTTGCCGAACAGCTGCAGAATCTTGCCTTCGTTGGGGGCGACCATAAAGAAGCCCACCCACAGGAAGGTGACCAGTAGCGTCAGCAGAACAAAACCGACAATGGCCAGAGAGGGGGTGGTAATGGCATTGATGGTGGCAGCAATGGCGGCAATTTCCAGTATTGCCAGCACTAGCAGCGCCACGTAACCGTCAAAGGTGGCGGCTTCTTTTTCTCTAATCATCGGTGCATCCTCACGTTGATGTTGTGAGGATGTTAATGTGATATCAAAAAGATATCAAGTATTCCCGGTTTGAGAGTCCGATTGGGTCACTTGGGGTACACAGGCCGGATTCACGTTTTCGATGGGTACAGAGCTGAGGGTCTGATCGGTTTCTGCGGTGGGTTCCAGGCTCTGCATCTGCCAGTGGTCACTGTTCCAGACATTCCAGCTTAAACCGTTGGCGATAATATCTTGGCCCTCGATCTCCAGCCCCTCTACGCCGGCACTTAGGATCCGGCTCAGGGTCTGCTGCTCCTGTGGATTCAGGCCGGTGGGGTTGCTGAGACGCAGGGCCGCCTTGAAGTAGACAATGTGGCCGTCCTGGGCGCTGATACTGGCCGGTTGGCTGCCCCGACGCTCCAGCCTTAACAAAGTGATGCGTTCTTTGCCGAACTGTTGCACCAACTGTTGTTGGATATGCTGGCGCAAGGTTTGACTGTCGGGACCGGCGCCACAGGCGCTCAGCAGCAAACAGAAAAACGGGATAAACAGTGTGCGTGACATGACGGTATTCCTTTTACTTGATCAGCGGCAGGGCCAGGTAAGACTGAATAACAATGGCGTTGGTGATATCGATAAAAAACGCACCCACCATAGGTACGACCAAAAACGCCTGCGGTGAGGGCCCAAAACGCGACACCAGGGATTCCATATTGGCAACCGCCGTGGGGGTGGCACCGAGACCAAAACCGCAATGCCCACCGGCCATGATGGCGGCGTCATAGTTCTTGCCCATCAGCCGGAAGGTGACAAAGTAGGCGAAGCCCGCCAGCACCAGCGTCTGTGTGAGGATAATAAACAGCATCGGACCGGCGAGGTTCAGCAATTCCCAGATGCGCAGCGACATTAACGCCAGCGCCAGGAAGATCGACAGCGCCATGGTGCCCCACAGATCCACACAGGCCTTGCTGATGCGGTAGGTGCCGGACAGCTCCAGCACATTGGTAATGATGATGCCGATGATCAGCGGCACAATAAACGAGGGCACGGGGACCGAATGTGCCTTCAGCCATTCAAACACATAACTGCCACTGCCCATGCAAAACGCCAGAATCAACAGGGTCTCCATCATGCGTTTCGGGGTCACCAGATCACGGTCTTCCGGATCATAGGTGATCATATCGTGATGGCGGGTCGGGCGTTCACTGGGTTGCAGCTGATGGCGACTGATCAAGCGACGGGCAACGGGTCCGCCCAGTAAGCCTCCCAGCACCAACCCGAAGGTGGCCGCCGCCATCGCGACTTCCAGCACGCCCTGTAAATTGTGGCTGTCCTGGATCAATTGCGCGTAGGTGGCACCGGTGCCATGGCCTCCGGATAAGGTCACAGAGCCCGCAAACAAACCGAACATGGGGTGCAGATCGGTGGCCAGCGCCAGTGATACACCCACGGCGTTTTGTACCACCAGGTACAGTGACGCCACCCCGAGAAACAACAGCACCTTGGGGCCGCCTTTAACCAGCAGCTTGAGGCTTGCCCCCAAACCGACGGAGGTGAAAAACAGAATCATCAAAGGGGTTTTCATGCTCATGTCAAAGTTGATCGTCAACCCCAGCTGCCCGTAAAGCAGAGCACTGACCAGCGAAAACGCGATCCCGCCCACAACCGGTTCCGGAATATTATTGTTTTTGAGAAAGGTGACTTTGCCATTGATCAGGTACCCACTGAATAAAATCAGCAGCGCCGCCACCAGGGTTTCGAAAAAGCCGATATCGATATTCATAGCGCTCCCCTGCAGAGAAAACGCCAACTTAGCAGACGCCTGTAGCTCAGGTATTGGCGAGATGTGGGGTGAGGTAATCAAGTGTTAACAGGTCGTTAATCGGGTCCCGATGCCGGCTTCGTTAACATCAGGTTAACATCTTGAGCCAACTGGTTAGCTCCGCCAAAAATCGGGTTAAAGCCACGGTGTTACTGTTTGATGCTTTCAACCAACCACCGACAATAAACCGATTTTTGAGAGACAAGACATGAATTACAGCGGCCGCTTTGCACTGATGTTCCTGGATGCGGATATCCAGCAACGGGTTTACGAAATGGAGTTTCACGTAGATCTGCAGGGTTGCGAGTCACCGGGTGGGCGACTACGCCAGATCGCTTATCAACGCTTTCAGCAGGAAAACGCCGATGGTTTGAGCATCGAAGGTTGTCAGCCGGTGGCTGCTGCCTGATGGGCATGTACGAAGATAGCCTGGCCTGTGTCGGTGAAGATCCGCACCAATTCACTGAGCTGGTACGGGCCGGGCAGGCGCTGATTGCGACTAAGTACTCGGGCGACCCGGATTTCTCCGAGTTTTTCCGGGCCTACATCAACAGCTTTGCCTGGGAAGATCTGCAATCGCGAAAAATTGAAGACATCTGTGGGCTGGCGTTCAGCTGGTGGAACTGGATCCAGCGCTACGGGCCCGATGACGTCAAGCTCAAACTGTATAACCCCGAGCTTGACGGCGACGGCTGGCTTAGCCCCCATACCGTGGTGACGGTGTTACAGGCGGATACGCCCTTTTTGGTGGAATCCTTGAGTCTGGAGTTTGAACGACGCGGCATCACCATTCATACGGCCCGCAGTACGTTAATCCGCACCCATCGCAAGCGGGGGCGCCTGCAGCAGTGGCGATTTGACCAGCTGGGGTGTAGCGATGGTACAGAGGTAGAAGCCCTGATTTACTTCGAGATCGATCGCTTGTCGGATACCGAAGAGCTGCGTTCGCTCAACGCTGCTCTGAAAGCGGTGCTGGAGCGGGTTCAGTTGGTTGCTGAAGATCGTCATCAGGGTTTTGCCCGCCTGGCCGAGGTGGCCGCCGAATACCAAATGCTGGCCATCGAGCATAGCGGGGATAATGACAAACAAGATGGTTTGTGCAAGGCACTGGAAGAAAGCGCGGCTTTGCTGCAGTGGCTGGCCGCGGGCAATTTTATCCTGCTGGGCAGTTGCGATTATCGACTGGTCCGCGATGACGGCAATGCCAGCCTGCAGGAACAGGCAGAGCAACGTTTGGGGTTATTGCGCAAGGTCAACCAACAGGCGCCTTACCGTGAACACCATTGGAATGATGGGGTCACGCAATTCTATGGCAGTGAGGCTCCGCTGGCCTTCGCCAAATCCGGTCGTCGGGCCGGTGTCAAGGAGGATCGGTTTTCTCATTACGTGGTGGCCAAGCGTTTTGACGCTCAGGGTGTTGTGGTGGGCGAGAGTCGATTCCTCGGCCTCTACCACTCCAGTGTGAATCACTCCGATCCCGAAGTCATTCCGGTGATTCGTCAAAAGATTCAGGCGGTGATTCAGCATCGCGGGGCACTGCAGGACAGCTACGAACACCGACGCTTTCGCCAGCTGGCCAACACCTTTCCGCGCTCCGAACTGTTCCAGGCATCGGTGGTGGAGCTGTTTCAGGCATTGAACCTGGTGTCCCGTTTAAACGAGCGCCGGCAGGTGCGTTTTCTGCATCGGTTCGATCCGTTTGGAAAATACCTGAGCTGTCTGGTTTACACCCCCCGCGATCTGTATTCGACGGATCTGCGACAAACTATACAGCGCTTTCTACAACGAGATCTGGATCTGCAAGAGTCTGATTTTAATGCCTATTTTTCAGACTCTAACTTTACCCGTTTGCAGTTTATCTTTCCGCTGTCTGGTGGGGTGCGCCCGACGATTGATACCCGCAAACTGGAGCAGAGTCTGACCGAACTCACGCGACGCTGGTCTGATGTGCTTCAGGATTTACTGAGGGAATCGAAAGGGGAAGAGCAGGGCAGTCGTCTGTTTCGCCGCTACGCCGAAGGCTTTTCAGCCAGCTACCGCGATCACTTTCCGCCGCGGGTGGCGGTGGCGGATCTGAATCTTCTGCAAAGCCTTAGCGACGACTGTCCCTTACAGATGCAAGTCTATCGCCCACCGGGTGCGCAGGAGGGGCAGCTTCGATTCAAAGTGTTCAGCCTCGGCGAAGCGCTGGAGCTGTCAGCGGTGGTTCCCATTCTGGAAAATCTGGGCCTGCGGGTGATGGGAGAACACCCCTACTGCATAGGCGCTGAACAAAAGGCGTGGCTACACGATTTCAGCCTGTTGATTAACAATGGGGCGGAGGTGGACATTCCCTCCGTACGGCAACCGTTTCAGGAGGCGTTTAATGCGATTGTCAGTGGCTCCGCCGATAACGACGGTTTCAACCGCCTGGTACTGGGGGCGAGACTGAGTTGGCGGGAGGTCACGCTGCTGCGCGCGTATGCCCGCTACATGAAGCAGCTGCTGATGCCGTTTGGTATCAACTATATTGCGGATACTCTCGTTCGCCACCCCGACATTACGCGGCACCTGGTGGCGTTGTTCAAGGCACGATTGGACCCCAGGGTTAACAAGACCGGGGTGCACGAGCCGGAGCGAGCCCTGCGTATCCGCGAGAACATACTGCAGGCCGTCGAGGCGGTCACCAGTCTCGACCAGGATCGCGTGATTCTCCGTTACCTGGCACTGATCGATGCAACGGTTCGCACCAACTTCTTCCAACGGGACCAACAGGGGGAGGCAAAAGGCTATCTGTCGCTGAAACTCTGTCCCTCAGAGTTGGATGATATCCCCGAACCCAAGCCGCAGTTTGAAATCTTTGTGCATTCCCCCCGGGTGGAAGGGGTTCATATGCGCGGCGGCAAGGTGGCCCGAGGAGGGTTGCGCTGGTCTGATCGATCCCAGGACTATCGCACGGAGTTACTCGGCTTGCTCAAAGCCCAACAGGTGAAAAATGCGGTTATCGTGCCCACGGGTGCCAAGGGTGTCTTTGTAACACGACGGCAGGCTGCTCTGCAGGATAGACACAGCATTCAGGCAGAAGGGGTCGACTGCTACAAACTGTTTATATCGGGTTTGTTGGATGTGACCGACAACTATGAGGGCGGCGAGGTGGTACCTCCCACGGATGTTGTTCGCCGGGATGGAGATGATCCCTACCTGGTGGTAGCGGCGGACAAGGGCACGGCCAGCTTCTCTGATATCGCCAACGACATTGCGGTTGCCCGGGGATTTTGGCTCGGCGACGCCTTCGCTTCCGGCGGCCGTTGGGGGTACGATCACAAAGGCATGGGGATTACCGCTCGCGGCGCCTGGGTGGCTGTGCGCAGGCACTTTCTGGAACTGGGGCAGGATATTCAGCAACAGCCCTTCACGGTGGTTGGTATCGGCGATATGTCCGGTGACGTCTTTGGTAACGGCATGCTGCTGTCACCGTGTATCCGGCTCCAGGCCGCCTTCAATCACCAGCACATATTTATTGATCCCTCACCGGACCCAGCCCGCAGTTTTGCGGAGCGTCGGCGGATGTTTGAATTGCCCCATTCCACCTGGTCCGACTACGACACACAGTTGATCTCGAAGGGGGGCGGGGTATTTTCCCGGCAAAGCAAATCCATTGCGATCACTGCGGAGATGCGTGAGCAGCTTGGCATCAGTGGCGTTCGTCTGAGTCCCCACGAGTTGATTCATCAATTGCTAATGGCTCCTGTGGATTTGATTTGGAACGGCGGTGTGGGCACATACGTAAAAGCCAGTTACCAAAACCATGAGAGCGCGGGTGATAAAGCCAATGATGCCGTGCGAGTCAACGGTGATCAATTGCGCTGTCGGGTGTTCGGGGAGGGGGGTAATTTGGGGCTTACCCAGCTTGGGCGCATCGAATTCAATCGCCAGGGTGGCTTCTGTAATACCGACTTTATCGACAACGCCGCAGGGGTGGATTGTTCCGATCACGAAGTGAATATCAAAATTGTGTTGGACGGACTGGTCGATTCGGGAGATCTTACGCTTAAGCAGCGAAATCAAATGCTGGTGGATATGACCGATTCCGTGAGTGAACTGGTATTGAGAAATAACCATCAGCAGGCACAGGCGATCAGTCTGGAGCGGGCGCGTTGCGAGCGCAACAGTGAGGATTTCTTAACGCTGATTGAAAGTCTTGAACAAAAAGGCGTGCTTAATCGAGTCATCGAACATATCGGTACTGACAATGCACTCAGAGACCGATTCAATAATGGAGAGCCGCTCACCCGCCCGGAGCTCTCCACCTTGATTTCCCTTGCCAAAGTGGATCTCAAGCGTCAATTGATCAGCGCGGATTTTGTCGATCAGGAGTCTCTGTTTCCGATACTGGAATCCGCTTTTCCTCAAAGCCTCGTCGAATCTTTCCCCGGTGCAGTACACCAACATCAGTTACGTCGGGAGATTATCGTTAATCAATTGGTGAACGACATTGTCAATTGCATGGGGGCCACCTTGTTTGAACGTCTGGAGCAAACCAGCCCGGTCCCACTGGGCCGCAAGGTACAAGCCTACCGTGACGCCGAACGGTTATTGGGTTTCAGGCAGGTGTGGGCGAAGACAGAGCGATTGGACAATGGCATCAGCGAAGCCAACCGACTCAATTTGCTGGAAGCTTTATCGCAACGGCAAATGCAGGCAACGCAATGGATATTGGCTAACCCCATGGTCAATCCCGAGGACGGTGGATTTGTTGAGGCGATCGGCAGACTCGAAGCCTTTATCGAACCGGCCGAGCAGGAGCTTCAACGGCTACAAGACAGCGGATGCCCCGCCGAGCTGGTATCGGTCCTGTCTCACTCGATTCCTGTGCCTATGGTTTTAGGTTTGGCTTACTGGACGCGGGACCACCAGGATCAAATCCGACTGCAGCTGGCCTTAACGCTGGGGCGATCACTGGGAATACCAGAGCTGCTGGAGCGGTTGATCAGTATGGAGATCGCCAATCACTGGCAGGCAATGGCAAGAGATACGTTTGTGCATCAACTGGAATCGAATTTCAGACAGCTGCTGAACGTCGTGATCGAGCGGCCGGCAAAAGCGTCTGAGGCACGAAAGTCGCCATTGTTGCAACGGGTGGAATCGATGACCGGGGACTGGCAAGAGATGCTGGAGGATATCGGTAACGCGGCCAGCTTGGATTTTGCGTTATTGAGTGTCGCCTGTCAGCGCTTCGCAGAGCTGGCCCTGCGACTGCAATCGGAAGCCGCCTAGCGGCTTCGCTTTCGGGTTGTTTTCGCGGGTTGTCATCAGCCGTTGCGGGTGATTTCCGCCACAAATACATAACCGGTGCCGTGGGCAGTATTGATATATCGGGGAGAATCCCTGTCATCGCCCAGCTTTTTTCGTATACGGGCAATCAATACGTCAATGGTGCGGTCGGTCGGGAACCAGTCTCGGCGTTCCATACGGTTCATAATCTGATCGCGGCTGAGCACGGTACCGGCGTTGTTAATCAGTGCGGAGAGCAATTTGAATTCACCTTCGGTCAGCTGAATTTTCTCGCCGTCATCCGATGTCAGCAAGCGGCGGCCCAGGTTCAGCGTCCAGCCTTCAAATTGCACTTCCTTGCCGCCTGAGCCGGTGCCTGTACCGGCAATGGCGCTGGTTTTTACCCGGTGCACCAGGTTTTTGACCCGCACAAACAGTTCTCGGGGGTTATAGGGTTTGGTGACATAGTCATCAGCCCCCAGTTCCAGTCCGACAATTCGGTCAATATCGTCTTTTTTCTGGGTGACGAGAATAATGCCGATATCGGACTTGTTGCGAATTTCCCGGGTCAGAGAAAGGCCGTCCTTGCCGGGAATATTGATGTCCAGCAACACCACATCTACGGACTTCTGCTTTAAGACCTGTTCGGCGGTGTCGCTGTTTTCAGCCTTGTAAACCTGGTAATTCTCGGCCTCGAAATAGCTGGCGAGCAGGTTGAGACTGGCCACCTCATCTTCTACGATTAAAACGCTGGGGGTTTGTTTGTCAGCCATAGGCGAGAAGACTCTTTGCTAGTACGTTTGCTAGTGCGGTTTACAGCCTGTTAACAGTTTGCAGCCAAAAATTACAAACAGCGAGCACCCTGTAATAGCCGGTTGGACAACGCTTGTTATAGTGATGTCGTCTTTCATATAGAAAGTGTAAAGGACGTCGGTGGGCTTCACAAGCCGATCTGTAACGGCCAGAGCTTCAGGTCAGTGAAGAGTCGATTGGCACAAATGAGCCTTGGGACGGAATCTTGAGGGCAAACAAAGGGTCACTTAATGCGTACTGATGGCAAAAAAATAATACGGGACTACTCCAAAGATGCTTCCTTGCTTGCTCTTTTACTGAGCCTGTTTACGGCTCTGAGTCTTTCCGTACAGGCTGCCGCACCGACAAAGAACAGCTACATTCTGCGATACGATCAATTGCATCACCCGGTGGTCGCGGACAAAGGCATGGTGGTGAGCCAAAACGAATTATCCTCTGATATTGGAGCCCAGATCCTCGCTCAGGGGGGCAATGCGATTGATGCTGCTGTTGCCGTGGGGTTTTCTCTGGCCGTTACGTTGCCGAGGGCGGGTAACCTGGGCGGTGGTGGCTTTATGCTGGTTCACATCGCAGAAGAGAATAAAACAGTGGCGATCGATTATCGCGGCGAGGCACCTTCGAAGGCGACTGCCGCGCTGTTTCTGAGCGCCGACGGCAAGGTGGATCGCAGCCTGTCCAAGCTTGGTCATACCGCCTCTACGGTGCCGGGTACGGTTGCGGGTCTGTTTGAGGCACACCGCCGCTGGGGGCGTTTACCCTGGAAGAAGCTGATTGCACCGGCCATAGAGCAGGCGAGTAAAGGTATCACGGTTTCCCGCGACCTGGCCTGGGCGATTCAGGCCAAGCGGGAGGTGCTGCAGGCCAATGCAGAGTCGGCTCGCAATTATTTTGCCAAAGGGGGGGAGGCGTTAAAACCCGGTGATCGCTGGCGCCAGCCGGATTTGGCCCAAACGCTTAAACATATCGCCCGCAAGGGAAAAGAGGGCTTTTATCGCGGCAAGGTCGCAGCGGCTATTGTTGATGATATGAAGGCCAACGGCGGGCTGATGACGCTGGCGGATTTGCGGGCCTATGAGGCGGTGGTTCGCGAGCCTCTTCGCACCGGGTATCGGGGCTATGAAGTCGTCACCATGCCACCGCCTGCCGGTGGTGTACACCTGTTGCAGATGCTGCGGATGATGGAAGCGTTTCCGGTGGCTGAGTATGGCCATAACTCTGCCGATGCGATCACGGTGTTATCGGAATCCATGAAACGAGCCTACGCCTACCGCGCGGTTTATCTGGGTGATCCCCGTTTTACCAAGGTACCTGTCAATACATTGCTGAGCGATTCTTTGAATCAAACCTTGGTTGCCGGGATCGTCCTGAAGCGGGCGACACCGGTAAAAGAGATCGCTCCGCAATTGGGGGCCGAACTGGATGAGGGGCCGGATACGACTCACTATTCTGTGATGGACGAGGATGGCAATGCGGTGGCCAATACTTATACGTTGAGTGCCTCGTTTGGGTCCGGTGTGACGATAGCGGGTACGGGTATTCTGATGAATAACCAGATTAATAATTTTGCCTTGCGTTATGGCATCAAGGGCGCCTCGGTTTTCTCTTCGAGTCTGGCGAATTCACTACAGGGCGGCAAACGTCCCAAGAGCACGCAAACGCCGTTAATGGTGTTTGATCAGGGCCGCCCTTACCTGGTTTCCGGTACACCGGGTGGTCGACGCATCATTACCACTATGGTGCAGATGGTATCGAATGTGGTCGATCACAAAATGAGTGTTGCAGAAGCGACTCATGCGCCTCGGATTTATCATGGCTGGCGTGAAGAGGGGTTGGAATTGGAGCCGGGCGTCAGCCGTGATACTGAACGGTTGCTGCAGCAGAGGGGTTATCAGATTAAGCGCGGGGCGAGTATGGGCAGTGTGCAGTCCATACTGTTTGACGGGCAGCAGTTTTTTGGCGCCGCTGACCCACGTCGCCCTGGCGCCAAAGCCACTGGTATTGATCATATAAAGTAAGATTCATCGTAATCGGGAGAGAAGTCATGACACCAGAACTGCAAGGGGTGCAACCTGCCCTCAAATTTAATCCTCAGTTGATCGCCGCCCCCAAGAAGCAGGCGCCAAAACGGGAATCCGAACCGGAAAAGGCGAGCAAAGAGGATTTTTCAGCTATGCGTTATCCACTGGAGAAGGACGCTATCGAGTATTCGGTGGAGTTAGGGTACAACTGACAGCCAGGCTTTCCTCGATCTGTTTCTGCACGGAAGTACCTGCGGTTGCCGGTGCTTTTTTTGAACCCCGCCATATGCGGGGTTTTTTTATGCACAGGATGTGCTGTTAACAACTCATTAACAACCTCGAACAAGCTGCAACGGCTGTCTTGTCACGGGTTAACTTGCCACCAGTAGACTTATTTCCAGGCTCTGATAACAGGCTCTGGTTAAGAGTCACGGGTGCCGCCAAGCTTCTATAATTAATACAGAAGTGAATAAAGGCCTGACCCGCAGTTTTGGAGTATGACAGGTGACCCCGACAGGGGATCAGTGATTAAGCATATCTTGTGCTATCGACTGAGCTGCAAATAAACAAAGCGTATAAGCCATACCAGCGCAGCCCAAGGTCGGCACATTAGAGGAGAGCAGCATGTTTCAACCCAATAAACTCGCTCTGGCCATCTGTGGAGCGCTCGCGTTCAATAGTGGTCTGGTGCAGGCCCAGGCAGAAAAGTCCGGCGAAAATCTGGATGTTCTGCTGGAAGAAATCGTAGTCACAGGTACCCATATTAAAGGCCTGGATATGGGCGGTGCCTTGCCCGTCAGCCAGCTCGATAAAGAGGACATGGCGGTGATCGGTGCGGCCAGTACGGAGGAACTGCTGGCGGCAATTCCTCAAGTGGGCTCGGTACAGTTCAACAGCGATAATGAGGGGACTTCCTCTAACAATGTCCGCGGCGATGTGGCGTCTATGAATCTGCGCGGTCTCGGTGCGGACAGTACGCTGATTCTCGTCAATGGCCGCCGCATGGTACTTAATCCTTCTTCTTCCACCATCAACGGTGTGCCGGTGCAGTTTGTGAATACGGCGATGTTGCCGGCAATGGGTATTGATCGCGTTGAGGTACTGCGCGATGGTGCCGCAGCGATTTACGGTACCGATGCGGTCGCCGGTGTGGCCAACTATGTATTGGATACGGATTACGAAGGTTTTGAGATGCGCGTGCGCCAGGGGGGCGCCGAGGGTGAGAGTCTGGAAGAGACGTCTATCCAGCTTCATGGCGGTTTTGAGTTTAATGATGGCGCCACTAACGCAACCTTTTATCTGAGTGATTTTAATCGCTCCGGTATTACCGCTGCCGAGGTTGATTGGGCGGAGCACAGTGACTACCGCGATACCAGCCGCACGCCCAGCGCATTTATCGGTGATACCTCCCTGCGTAATCTCTCTACCTTCACCCCTTGGGGGCAGTTTAATCTGGGTAATTTCGACAGTGCCACCGGACAGTTCTCCCCCGTGGGTGTTTCCGGCATGGCTCGCTCCAGCGATGGCCGTTTTCATATTCAGCCAGAGAGTTTCAGCGGCGGTCAACCCATTGGCAACGGCTTGGATATTGACGATTCCACCCTCGACAGCAGCCTGCGTTACAACATTAACGATTTGCGCATGCTGACGGGCGATCTGGAACGCCAGCAGTTGTTTACTACGCTGACCCATGAATTGGGCGACGGTTTGGAGTTGTTCGGTGAGGCTTCTTATTACCAGTCCGATTACTCCACTTACTTCGGTCCGAACGTGATTTCCGACGTAAACCAGATGTATATTCCAAAGGATGCCTACTATAACCCCTTTGGGCCTGTGGGTAGCGTTAATCGTCTGGCCGGCCTGCCGGATACCGTGCCCGATGAAGGCTTGAATGTGAAAATTGACCGCCTGCGTCTCTACGACACAGGGCCTCGCGAAATTGAAGTGGAATCGGAATCTTACCGTTTCCTTGGTGGTATTCGTGGCGAGTTCAACGGTTGGGACTGGGAGGCAGCCAGCTTCTATTCCGAGGCGGAAGCCGAAGACAGCCAGCTGAGCGTCAGCCGCAGCCGCTTCTATGAGGCGGTATCGCGCACCACCCCCGATGCATACAATCCTTTTACCGGGGGTAATCTCGCCGATGTTGCCAATGGCGACCCCACCTCTGGTGGCGATGCCTCAGAATTTGTGGTTCACGTAAAGCGCAAAAACGAGACCCGTATCAGCGGTGTGGATTTCAAGTTCTCGCGCCCCGATCTCTTTAGTCTGAAGTCCGGTGATGTGGGTGCCGCCTTTGGTGTTGAGCAGCGTCGTGAAACCTACCTCGACGATCGCGATGATCTGCTGGATGGTACGGTGACCTTTACCAACCCACTGTCTGGCCAGTTCTTTGACAGCGATATTATGGGTGTCAGTGCCACCCCCGATAGCGAAGGCAAGCGCGAGGTTTACTCTGCCTACGGTGAGCTGGCGGTGCCACTGATCGGCGAGCATCAGAATATTCCTCTGGTTCAGCGTTTGGACGCCCAGATTGCTCTGCGCGCAGAGAACTACTCCGATGTGGATGAGGATGTGCTCAAGCCCAAGGTAGCCGTCTCCTGGCGTCCGACCGACTGGTTGCAGGTTCGCAGTGCCTGGTCCAAGGGATTCCGTGCGCCTAACCTGGAAACTCTGAATCTCTCTGTACAAGAACGTTTCAACAATAACCAGGAGGACTTCCTGCGCTGTGCCACTGGCCAGGCTGCAGGCACTTCGGAAGCGGATGTGGATGCCTGTTCCACCTCGATTATTACCCGCCGTCTGGGTAACCCCGATCTGGAGCCGGAAGATTCCGAGAACCTGACCATTGGTGTGGTGATTGAGCCCACCATGATTGAAGGCCTGACGCTGACTCTGGACTGGTGGCAGATCGAGCAGGAAGGTGTGGTCGGTCTGTTCGGCCGCGACAACCACCTGTTGCTCGACCAGGTAATGCGCTTTAACGGCAGCAGCAACCCCGATGTGGTTCGCGCCGACGTGACCGCTCAGGATCAGGCTGAGATGGACGCCTACAACGCCGCCAATGGTACCAACCTGGCCGCCGTGGGTGAGCTGCTGTATATCAACGACACCTTCACCAACTTGCAGCCACGTACCATGCAAGGTGCGGATTTAGGTGTGGTTTACCGCATCCCCGAAAACGATCTGGGTGATTTCACGGTTAAGTTTAACGCCGCCTATTTGATCAAGTGGGATCAGGAGGCCTCCTCCGAGGTTGAGTCTCTGATGCAGGCGCTGGACGCCAATCCTCTGATTACCGGCAGCGTCACCGAAGAAAGCGTTGGCAGCCAACTGCAGGATGAGTCCAAACCCCGCTGGCGCGCCAATGCCAGCCTCAACTGGCGTTTGGATCAGTGGTCCGCCGGTCTGAGCGCCCGTTACGTGGGTAAGGTGTTTGATCCGGATGTGAGAGCCGACGCAGATCCCGATAAGTTCCTGAAAATTCCGGGCTGGTTGACCTTCAATACCTATGCGGACTACAGCTTTGAAGGCGGTGCGTTGGACGAGACCCGGGTGCGTTTCGGTATCAAGAACCTGACCGACGAAGAGCCACCTCTGTTTGATAACTCCAGAGGCTACAGCTCTGAGCTGCACTCCAATCGAGGACGTTACTTCTATCTCGATGTGAAGAAAAAGTTCTAAGAGTGAAAAAAGGCGGGGGGAGACCCCCGCCTTTTTTTCACCGTTCAGGCAGGTCATCAATGCCTCTTTGTCACTCGACAATATGACCTAACGTAGGGTGGATTAGCCGAAGGCGTAATCCACCATTTATTGTATCGTCAAACAAGATTAACGGTGGATTACGCCTTCGGCTAATCCACCCTACGCAGACAACGCAGACAACGCAGACATTACAGGCAACGCCGACTACTGATGAAGGTAATCACAGTGAATCGCTCTATTTTTCTGGTTATGATGTTAACGGGAGCCCTGTTTTCCATGATGGTTCCCATGCCTGTGATCGGCGCAGTATTGCCTCCGGAATACAAAGAGTTCGTGTTTGACGACGGCGCGATAGAATTCAGCAACCGTTTCGAATCCGGTCGCCTGAACCAAGTGACCCAAACCGGGCGCAACCACTTTCTGATCACCATTGAACCGGAAAATCACCCTATCAACGACAGTCCCTGGTACGCGTTTTCAGTGGTGGCCAAAACTGAGCGTGAGATCGTACTGCGATTTCGCTACCGCCATGGCAAACACCGTTACCATCCCAAGATCAGTAACGATGGTATTCGCTGGCAAGCGGCCGATCTGCGCCACTACCAGGTTGATAAAGAGGGCGAAGCCAGACTGGCGTTAACGGTTGGTCCGGACAAACAGTGGGTAGCGGCGCAGGAGTTGACCTACTCAATGTTCGGCCTCAAACAGCTCATTGATGGCTTCAGTCAACATCAGGACATCACTCATGCCGTTTTCGGCGAAAGTGTGGAAGGGCGGCCGCTGTCGATGCTTAAGGTAGGGAGCAATAATGCTCGCCACTTTGTGTTGGTGCTGGGCAGACAACATCCGCCGGAGGTCACCGGCTCCATCGCGCAGATGGCGTTCTTACGAACACTGTCTGGCGATTCACCCCTGGCGAAACGCTTCAGACAGTCATTTACCACCTTGGCGTTTCCTCTTTTAAACCCCGATGGCGTCATGAATGGCCACTGGCGCCATAATGCCAATGGGGTGGACCTCAACCGTGACTGGTATCAGCAGTCGCAGCCGGAAATCCAGGCTGTGGCTGGAATTGTCGATCGTATCGCCGCCAATCCCGCCAACAAGATCTGGTTTGCCCTGGATTTTCACTCCACCCATCATGATATTTTCTATACCGTGGAGCGGGATCTGGCCAATGATCAATACCAAATCGTGGATCGCTGGTTAGCCCGGCTCTGGAATCAGGATATTGCGATCAAAGACCGGCCCGGGAACCTGCGACGCGGTGTTTCCAAGAGTTGGCTGCAAAAGCAATGGGGGATTCCTGCCTTGACCTATGAGGTGGGGGATGAAACCGACAGAACAACCATTGCCACTATTGGCGATCGTGCCGCCGTGGCCATGATGGAGGAATTGTTGAAGTCTATCGGAAGCGAAAAAGAGACCGCCAGGGAATCATCACTGGTGCGTTCGAACTGAGTGTACTTGCGGCCAGGTGCGGTTAAAAAGCTCAATAGAGTTTAGTCGCGATTGGAAGATTTCTCTATGACGACCATTCGCGACCAGAGCCTGATAACTCTCGCGGGCTTTTGACACAATATCGTCGGGGGTATTCAGGCTGAAAGCCATATACAATCCGCCCGATATATCATCCAGTCTCAGTACTGGCTCAATTTGATTGCAGTCGATGCCAGTGCTTTTGCACAGCGCCAATGCACCACCACCGCTGATGGGAAACAGATCGATACGATCAAGCAAGAGTTTCTTCAGATTCTGCGCATTACTGTTAACCGCTTGCAACTGTTCAAAATGGTTGTTGAGAAGAAGTTCATGGTGCGCATGATAGTTGACGACCCCGATCCGGTAGGCTCTGGCGTCTTCCAGTGTGGAAACCTGGATGTCGTCTCGGCTTTTTAATTTGAAAAAGTAGTAATTGATGGGGATCAATTGCCCCACCCAGTGAAAGTCCTTTTCTCTTCCGCGGGTTCGAGCCAGCGGATAAATCATCACGTTCTTGTCTGCACGGGCGTGATGGTAACCTCTTCGCCAGGGCATAAACTCAAGCCTGTACGGCAGTTGTGTGTCGTGCAAAACACGGTCGACAAAGCGTGTCGCCGCACCGCCTC
Organism: Pseudomaricurvus alkylphenolicus; assembly: GCF_011683955.1. Taxonomy (GTDB): domain Bacteria; phylum Pseudomonadota; class Gammaproteobacteria; order Pseudomonadales; family Cellvibrionaceae; genus Pseudomaricurvus; species Pseudomaricurvus alkylphenolicus. The sequence goes on along the minus strand of NZ_JAAQPI010000002.1, from coordinate 151,569 downwards.
TTGGATCACGTTCCGACTGTTCAGTAATCGGAGACTTCTCTGTGACCGCTCGAATGGTACTGCTGTTGCCAAGAGCTTGAGTCGAACCGAAGGCAATCACCAGTGATAGCAATGTTGCGCGTTTATTCATTAGCCGGATGAGTCGCTGTGACGAGTTGAGATTCTTCTATTTAACTCTGCAAAAGTCTCCTGTGCAAGCTCTACAATAGTGGCAACGTTTTTCTGCAAATGATCCAGTTCACCACGATCACAGGCATTCTCGATAAGTTCTGATCGCTCACCCAGAAGAGGAAAACCAAAGTTTGCACACAATCCCGCCAGCGCGTGAGCGTTATCTCGAATACGATTAACGTCCTTAATATCTGCGGAGGTAATTTGATCCAATCGTTGCTCGGCAGAATTTTGTGCTTCCCGATACAGGTCGGCGACTTTCTCAAGGCCCAAGGCGTCTTCGTGCTGAGACATAAGGTCAAAGTTCAGCAGTTGATTACTCGGCGTTCTTGCGGCCAGCGTCGATTGGTTTTGTTTCAACCCCAGGGTTTGTCTGAGCGCAGCCTGCAAGGTGTTATAGTTAACCGGTTTGGTGACCACCAGGTTCATGCCGGCATCCAGGCACTCTCGAATTTTTTCTTCGGAGACGTTGGCGGTAACGCCGATCACCGGCAATTCAGAGGCAGTTTCATCCCGCTGGGAGCGAAGCCGCCGGGTGGTTTCCAGTCCGTCCATCACCGGCATATGCAGATCCATCAATATGGCATCGAACTGTTGGTTCGACAAAATATCCAGCGCCTGTTGACCATCAGAGGCGAGCGCAACGCGATGACCTTCGCTTTCCAGTTGCCCCTTGGTGAGTTTCTGATTGATAGCAACATCATCGACCACGAGTAGGGACAGGGAGGGAAGTTCCGTTACTATCTCATCGGCTGATTCCTTATCCGCAGAGGATTGCGCAATACCGAAATTGAGCTCAAACCAAAAGTGGGAGCCTTGTTGCTCCTCACTATCAAAGCCGATGGTGCCCTGCTGCTGTTCCACAATCTGTTTGCAGATGGCCAGCCCCATACCGGTGCCGCCATAGCGGCGGCTAATGCTGCCATCCGCCTGGGTGAAGGGCTCGAACAGAGATGACTGAGCCTCGGGAGCCACTCCAATTCCGGTGTCCGCCACATGAAAACGCAATTGAACTGCGTCGGTATCCTGCTGCAGTACCTCCACGCGAACCTGAATTTGTCCCTGATTGGTAAATTTGATGGCATTGGAGATCAGATTCAACAACACCTGTCGAAGTTTGTCCGGATCTCCTTCAAGCAAATTGGGTACATCCGGGGAAATGTCGGCGCTGAGCAGCAGGTGTTTTTTTTCGGCGGATGGGGTCAGCAAAAAAATAATCCCGTTGATCAAGCGAGTGGGATCAAAGGCGATATTCTCGAATTCCAAATGGGTCTGTTCGTACTTGGAGTAATCCAGCACATTGTTCATCAGGGCCAGCAGAGAATTGCCCGAGTCGAGAATGGCGTGCACATATTCCCGCTGATTGGCTTTGTCACAGCTTTTTCCCAACAATTCAGCCATCCCCAAAATGCCGTTCATGGGGGTGCGTATTTCGTGGCTCATCATGGCGAGAAAGTCCGACTTTGCCTGACTGGCTTCAAGGGCCGCCTGGCGCTCCAGTTCCAGCTCTTTGTTTTTCTCGTCCAATTGGTGGGTACGAACCTCCACCAGATTCTCCAGATTGGCATTGGTCTCGACAATCTGCTGGTGCTGATCTTCGATGGTGGCGAGGTGCGAGTTAAATTCGCTGATCAGGACGCCAATTTCATCGTTACTGTGATTGGAGGGCAGGGGAATTCGTTTCTGTGAATCGCCGCTGCGGATGGTGGAGCTGGCTAACAAGATGGAACGGGTAATGGTGAAGTAAAAAACCGTGATGATGGAAATAGCGAGGATGAAGTTGCGGATAATTCCGGATAGAAACACTACCGCAGAGCGCCGGATAAAGGTCTCCGCCGTCAGTGATGGATCGATGGTGACAATCAGTTTGCCAACGCTCTGCTCGTATTCCGCGTTATTGCGGAGATCCTGTTCAATCAACTGTGGCCGACCGAACAACCAGTGGCTATCGAACGGAGTGCTTTGTTCGTCGTGACTTTCTGCACTGCCCAGCGGATTGCCAAAGTTGTCTTCAATGGTGGCTGCGATAATCGGCTGATTGCTGACCAGGCCCTGGGTGATTTGCAGCGCCGCGCTCTCGTCCAGATTGTACGCGGCATGAAACGCGGCTCGGTTGGCGGTGCTCAAAGTGTTGCGGACGGTTTCCCTGACTTCGTTCTGCTGGGAGAAGTAATCCAGATAAATCTGCGCGCTACTGAGGATCAGGCCAATGCAAAAGGCCACAATTACCGTGTTTTTCGCCTGGCGGTAGGACAGACTGTTACGCAGGGGGATTTTGATATTGGGCACGAACTCACTCCGCCGCTATTGTTAACTATAGGATAAGTCATATATGGCAGCTTGCCATCCGTGTCCAACCACTGTTAACAAGCCATTAACAAACTGCCGCAATTCCTGCCGGCTTCTTCAATTTCGATTGACCCCTCATTGCTATAGTGACGACTATCCAATCTTGTCCGAGAGTGTGAGGCCATGAAATTATCCAGCTACTGTTTAGCGCTTGTGTGTTGTCTGGCACAGGTGGTCAGCGCCAACAGCAATCCCATTATTGATCACCAGAGCATTTTTCATCCGGTGGTGGGGCGCCAGGGTATGGTGTCCTCGCAGGAGGCGCTGGCCAGCGAGGTGGGGCTGCAGATGTTGCAACAGGGCGGCAACGCCGTGGACGCAGCGGTGGCAGTGGGCTTCGCTCTGGCGGTCACACTGCCCAAGGCCGGTAATATCGGGGGTGGCGGATTTATGCTGGTGCACCTGGCCAAAGAGAACAAAACGCTGGCCATTGACTACCGTGAAATGGCACCGGCGCGCGCTCACCGCGACATGTTCCTCGATGCCGATGGCAATGTGGATAAGCATCTGGCCCGCAACAGTTTTCTATCAGCCGGTGTGCCCGGCACGGTGGCGGGTTTAATTCATGCCTTGGATAACTACGGCAGTCTGCCCCTGAAAACCGTGATCGCTCCGGCCATCAAGCTGGCGGATGAAGGCTTTGACATCAGTCATGCTCTGGCCGAGGAGCTAAAGTCCCGTCGCAAGCAGCTGTCCCGTTCTGAGGCGGGTAAGGCAATTTTTTACAAGGCCAATGGCGATGCCTATGAGGCGGGTGAGCGGTTTGTACAGAAGGACCTGGCCTGGTCCCTCAAGCAAATTGCCCGTCATGGTCGCGAGGCGTTCTACGAAGGGGAAATTGCCAAACGTTTTGTGGCCGATGCCAAGCGCCACAAGGGGCTGATCGATGCCAAGGACATGAAGGCCTATCGCATCGCGCAACGCAAACCGGTTGTGGGTAACTATCGTGGGTACAAGGTGGTGTCCATGCCTCCGCCCAGTTCCGGCGGAGTGCATGTGCTGCAGATGCTCAATATTCTGGAAGGCTATGATCTCGCCGCCATGGGCCACAACAGCGCGGATTATCTGCACGTGCTCTCTGAGGCGATGAAATACGCTTATGCCGATCGCAGTGAATATCTGGGTGATCCGGACTTTACCCCGGTGCCGGTGAAGCAGCTGTTATCGAAAGGCTATGCCGAACGCCTATTGGGCCACATTGATCTGGCCCAGGCGCGTGCCTCGGACGACATCAAGCCGGGACGGGATCTGCCCTTTGAAAGCCATGACACCACCCACTATTCGGTGGTGGATGACGAGGGCAACCTGGTGTCCAACACCTATACGCTCAATTTCAGTTATGGCTCCGGTATTGTGGTGGCGGGCACTGGTATTCTCTTGAACAACGAAATGAACGACTTTTCGGCCAAGCCGGGAACCCCCAATGCTTTTGGACTCCTCGGGGGCAAGGCCAATGCAATCCACCCGCTCAAGCGTCCCCTGAGTTCCATGACTCCGACCATTGTCTTTAAGGAAGACAAACCCTTCCTGGCCGTAGGCAGCCCGGGCGGCAGCAAGATCATCAATACCGTGTTGCAGGTGATTCTCAACGTGATTGATCACAATATGAATATCGCCGAAGCGTCTTCAGTACCGCGTATCCATCACCAGTGGTATCCCGATGTGCTTAATATCGAGCGGGGGATCAGTGCCGACACCGTCAAGCTGCTGGAGGCCAAGGGTCATAAGACACAGGTCAGCCGGGTTCTGGGCAGCACTCAATCGGTGTTGATTGACTCCGGGTTGATGTACGGTGCCTCCGACCCCAGACGCCCCGGCGCCGCCACGGTGGCCTTCTGAGCAACTCTGTCAACGGCCTCACCCAGCTCCTCGCGCTTGCGTTTGAGGCCACATAACGTCAGTTCTTCGGCGAGGGTAATTTTCAGGGTCTTTGCGCCAATGGGTTTGGTCAGTACCCGGCAGATGCCCACGTCGCGGGCTTGCTCCTGGGAGGGCGGCAGACTGGCGCCGCTTAACATAATCAGTACCGGCGAATGTCTTAACAGAGGGTGGCTGGTAATATGGGTTGCCAGCTCCAACCCGGTCATGCCCGGCATATCATGGTCCAGGATCATGGCGTCAAACTCGCTGCCCAGTTTTACCAGAGTATCGATCATGGCGAGTGCGTCCGCTCCCGAGGGCACGCAACTTACTTTCATGCCCCAGCTTTCGGCGCGCTTGGCCACCAACTTGCGGCTGGAGCTGCTGTCATCCACCACCAGCAGACGTTTATCCGCCAACAGTTGATCGTACTGGTGTTCGTGGTGTTGCAACAGGGAGTGGCGGGGCAGCACCAGATCACAGGCGAACAGCGCTTCTCCGTCGTTGAGGGTAACCGTCAGTGATCCGCCGATGTGTTCCGCCAGGGCCTTGGCAATCAGCCAATTGCGTTGCACCAGGGTGTAACTCTCCGACTCCAGGTTGGCCTGCAAGCTGATTTCGATATCCTCCGAGTGCAGGCCGCTTTGATCGTCGCGAATTTCCAGTCGCCAGCGGTTGCGTTCGCCGAGGGGGCGCAGATCCAGTCGAATGTGCCCCTGCTCGCTGTAAAACAGGGCCATTTCCAGGGTTCCTGAAAGAATCTGTTTGATTCGGGCCGGGTCACCTTTGATCAGCGTAGGCGTATGCTCTCGGGCCACATAGGTCAGGTCCACCTTGCGGTCTTCGGCTTTTACTCGCACATCCTCCAGCAAGGTGTTGAGCACATGGGAGAAATCAAAGGGCACGGTATCGAAGGCCAGACGCCCGATTTGCAGGGCGCGCCAGTCATTGAGTCGGTTGAGCCACTTCAACAGTGATTCTGCCGCCCGTCGCATGGTACGTATCTGGTCCCGTTGGGTGCGGTTAAGCGTAGTGTCCAGCAACAATTCAGCAATGCCGACAATGCCACTCAACGGCGTGCGCAGCTCGTTGTCTACCCGCTTGAGGGTGGCGTTGTACTGGCGCTTGAGCTTGATTTGCTGAGAGCGGTGGTAATGGCGACGCAATCGAACCGAGGCGCTGTCAATGTTATCGATGATTAAGGCGTAGGTGATAATCATGCCTTCGGCGATGAGACTGGCCAGCAATCCCCAGAACAGGGGCGAGGCAGATTTGGAATGACTGGACAGGCTCAACCACATGATCGACACCAATCCCATCACCACCAGCTTGGCCGTCAGCAGGTAACTGGCTTTGGGCACCTGCAGGCGGGTGAGCAATATAAGGTGGGCGATCATTAACAGCGTCCAGCCAAAGAACAGCGTGCGGGTGGCGTCGTAGGTATCGAGGGCAAACTGTTGATGTGCCACGGTAATGCCGACACTGAAACACAGAAACACCAGATTGGTGCCAGTCATCAGCCGACGCCACAACACTATGCCGGCGGGAATTGGGGCAAAGCGGTAAATAAAATAGAACTGGGCGATCAGGCTCAGCATGATCAAGGTGGTGCGGCAGGTGCCGTCAAACAGGGAGGGTGGAGAGGGCAGCGATTCTCCCCAGATCACCAGACAGGCAGCGCTGAACAGCAGCAGGTACAAGCTGTACCAAAGGTGGCGGATGTCTTTGCGAATGGCCAGTTGGCCCACGTTAATCACGATCAACATCAGCGTCGCGCCCGCCAGAGCAGCCGTGGTGACATAATCGGTAGTGGTGCCGGATACCTGATGCAGCCAGTCGTGTTCACCCAAAACACTGGGATGCGCCATAGCCGCCGGCGCCAGGGCCGCCAGCAGGGCAGTGAAAAACAGGGATGTTAACGCACGCTCCATAGTCGTACCGCCTGTTGTTAGATTTATCGGCAGAACATCAGCATTAAAGGGTCAGTGATGCTAACCCGAGCAGGCGAGGTTGTGAAGTGTATCGCGAGAATTAGAGAGGGAGGCAAACGGGACCGATGACTGGCATCGGTCCCTGCGCGATCAGCGTTTACTTTTGCTGCTCGCGAGCAATGGCGCGGAAGGCGATGTCGTTACGGAAGTAGACATCCTGCCACTGGATCTGGCGGGTCAGCTCATAAGCCTTTTGCTGGGCTTCAGTGACACTATTGCCAAGGGCGGTGGCACAGAGCACGCGGCCACCGTTGGTGACGATATTACCATCTTTGAGGGCGGTACCGGCGTGGAAGACCTTTTCGCCTTCGGTTTCCGCCTGAGGCAGACCGGAGATCACGTCACCTTTGTTGTAGCTGGCGGGGTAGCCACCGGCGGCCAGGACCACACCCACAGAGCAACGCTCATCCCATTCAGTGCTCTTGCCGGCCAGCTGGCCGTCCAGGGCCGCTTCGCACAGGTCCACCAGATCGGACTTCATGCGCAGCATAATCGGCTGGGTCTCAGGGTCGCCAAAGCGGCAGTTATACTCGATCACCTTGGGGGTGCCGTCGGCCATGATCATCAGGCCCGCATAGAGGAAGCCGGTGTAGTCATTACCCTCGGAGGCCATACCATCCACGGTGGGGGTAATCACTTCGTCCATAATGCGCTGGTGAATCTCAGCGGTTACCACCGGGGCCGGTGAGTAGGCGCCCATACCACCGGTATTGGGGCCGGAGTCGCCGTCACCCATACGTTTGTGGTCCTGGCTGGTGGCCATGGCGACCACGTTCTTGCCGTCCACCATCACAATAAAACTGGCTTCTTCACCGTCGAGGAATTCCTCGATCACCACGCGGCAACCGGCATCGCCAAAGGCATTGCCAGAGAGCATGTCGGTAACCGCCTCTTCGGCCTGCTCCAGTGTTTCCGCGACAATCACGCCCTTACCTGCAGCCAGACCGTCGGCCTTAACCACGATAGGAGCGCCTTTTTCACGCAGGTAGGCCAGGGCCGGCTCCACCTCGGTGAAGTTCTGGTACTCGGCGGTGGGGATTTTGTGGCGGGCCAGAAAATCCTTGGTGAAGGCCTTGGAGCCTTCCAGCTGGGCGGCTCCCTTGCTGGGACCAAACGCGCGCAGGCCCTGCTCGGCAAAGTAGTCCACAACGCCGTCAACCAGTGGAGCCTCAGGGCCCACAATGGTCAAACCACAGTTGTTGTCTCTTGCAAACGCGGCAAGCTTTTCAAAATCCATCACATCGATGGCAACATTTTCCAGACCCGCTTCGGTGGCGGTGCCGGCATTACCCGGTGCCACATAAACGGTCTCGACGCTGGGGTTCTGGGCAGCCTTCCAGGCCAGGGCGTGCTCGCGCCCGCCGCTGCCAATTACCAATACATTCATTTCTTTTCTCCTTATCCGCACCGACGGATCAGTGGCGGAAATGTCTCATTCCCGTAAACACCATAGTCATACCGTGTTCGTCAGCAGCGGCAATCACTTCGTCATCACGCATGGAGCCACCGGGTTGGATCACAGCGCTGATGCCGACTTTGGCGGCGTTATCGATACCGTCACGGAACGGGAAGAAAGCATCAGAAGCCATCACGGCACCCTTAACTTCCAGACCAGCATGTTCGGCTTTGATGGCGGCAATACGGGCAGAGTTAACGCGGCTCATCTGGCCGGCACCCACACCAATGGTGCGGCCGTCTTTGGCGTAGATGATGGCGTTGGACTTGACCATCTTGGCAACTTTCCAGGCAAACAGCAGTTCGTCCATTTGCTCGTCGGAAGGGGCCACCTTGGTCACCACTTTCAAGTCATCTTTGGCGACCATACCGTTGTCCTTCTCCTGGATCAGCAGGCCACCGTTAACGCGCTTGTAGTCGTAGGCGGCAGGACGCTCAGCACCCCACTCGCCACACTCCAGCAGGCGCACGTTTTTCTTGGCGGACACGGCCTCGGCCGCTTCGGCAGATACCTTGGGAGCGATAATGACTTCGGAGAACTGCTTGTCGACGATCAGCTGCGCGGTTGCGGCGTCCAGCTCACGGTTGAAGGCGATGATGCCCCCAAACGCGGATTCAGGATCGGTGGCAAAGGCCAGCTCGTAGGCGGTTTTGATGTCGGCGGCGACGGCAACACCACAGGGGTTGGCGTGCTTGACGATGACACAGGCGGGCTCGTCAAACAGCTTAACGGTTTCCAAAGCGGCGTCGGTATCGGCAACGTTGTTGAAGGACAGCTCTTTGCCCTGCAGCTGGTTGGCGGTGGAGACAGATGCCTCAGCGGCATCGGCCTCGACATAGAAGGCGGCCTTCTGATGCGGGTTTTCACCGTAGCGCATATCCTGTGCTTTAACGTACTGCACGTTGTAGGTATTGGAGAAGTCGCGGGCCTCGTTGGCGGTGTTACGTTTGCCAAAGTGGTTGGCAATCATGCCGTCGTACTGAGCGGTGTGCTCGAACGCCTGGACCATAAGGTCGTAGCGGGTTTCGTAGCTGGTGGCAGCATCGTTGGCCTGCATCTCGGCAATCACTTGATCGTAGCTGGAGGCGTTGACCACAATCGCCACATCTTTGTGATTCTTGGCCGCTGAGCGCACCATGGTGGGGCCACCGATGTCGATATTCTCGATGGCTGTGGGCAGATCACAGTTGGGATCTGCCACGGTGGCTTTAAAGGGATACAGGTTAACGACAACCATATCGATAGGTGTAATACCGTGTTCCGCCATCACTGCATCGTCGGTACCGCGACGGCCCAGAATGCCGCCGTGCACCTTGGGGTGCAGGGTCTTGACGCGGCCGTCCATCATTTCCGGGAAACCGGTGTAGTCAGAGACTTCAATGGCGGCGATACCGTTTTCCTTAAGCAGGCGGAAGGTGCCGCCTGTGGAAAGAATCTCTACGCCCTGGGCGGCCAGGGCCTGGGCAAATTCAACGATACCGGTCTTGTCAGACACGCTGATGAGTGCGCGCTGAACCTTAACGAGTTGGGTCATTACTGTGTCCGTTTTAGCTGGTTGGCTGGTGGAGGTCTAAACGACAGTGGCAGACACCGGGATTTGAAGCCAATTGCTTCACCGGGGTCTGCCACGGGTCAAAATTTCTATGGGTGCGCGCAGCTGGCGCACGCGCCTGGGTTGCTTTACAGCAGGCCGTACTGCTTGAGCTTCTTGCGTAAAGTACCGCGATTCAGTCCCAATACCTGGGCGGCTTTGGTCTGGTTGTGACGGGTGTACTTCATCACCACCTCCAGCATGGGGGCCTCAACCTCAGCCATGACCAGATCGTAGACGTCGCTTACTGACTGACCGTCCAGGTGCTTAAAGTAGTTGTCCATAGCCTGTTCAACGCAGTCGCGCAGTGACTGGTTCTGAGTTGCCGCCGGTACGGGCTCGGTGACAGGGCTGGTAAGTTCAATTGGCGCGTCGGCCATCAGCGTGTCTGCTGTGTTCATGCCGCTTTTTCCTCTTTCGTTATCAGTCGTTCGAAAAACCCCCGAACGCTGGCATGTTGCTCTGATGCTTCTTCAATCTGGTTAAAGGTCTTGCGAAATGGCTCGCTTCCGGCGAGCGTTTTCATGTACCACCCAACGTGTTTGCGGGCGATACGCACACCCATAAAATCGCCGTAAAAGCGATGCAGCTCCCCTAGGTGAGAGCTGAGGATGTGCAGGATCTCTTGGGGCGAGGGCGCCGGTAGCAGCGTCCCTGTGCGCAGAAAATGGTCAATTTCCCGAAAGATCCAAGGGCGTCCCTGGGCCGCACGACCGATCATGACTGCACTGGCGCCGGTATGCTCCAGTACTGCCCTGGCCTTGTGCGGATTGTCTATATCGCCATTGGCCAGAACCGGTATCGAGACCGCTTCGACAATGGCCGCAATGGTGTCGTATTCCGCCTCGCCCCGATAGCCACAGGCCCGGGTGCGACCGTGTACGGCCAGGGCGGCAATGCCCGCATCCTCGGCCATACGTGCAATAGTTACGCCATTGCGATGATCCGTGCTCCAGCCGGTGCGAATCTTCAGGGTGACGGGGACGTTTACCGCCGCCGTAACCGCTTGCAGAATCTCACCCACCAGAGGTTCATCCTTCAGCAGCGCTGACCCAGCTGCCTTCTTGCAGACCTTTTTCGCCGGGCAACCCATGTTGATGTCGATGATCTGGGCTCCCCTGTCAACGTTCATACGGGCGGCATCGGCCATCATCTGTGGATCGCCCCCAGCGATCTGCACGGACCTCGGCTCGGTTTCACCGGTATGGTTGAGGCGGGTTTGGGATTTGCGGCTGTTCCACAGGCGAGTATCGGACGTGACCATCTCAGAAACTACCAGCCCTGCACCCTGCTGCCGGCAAAGCTGCCGGAAGGGTCGATCAGTAACTCCCGCCATGGGAGCCAACACCACCTGATTCCCCACGTGGTATGGACCGATAGAAAACAATGTTTGCACCCCAAGTATTCGCAAGCAGAGACTGTTGCAGCCCCCGGTCTGTCATCCCTTTCTGACGCTCTGGCTTCCGTCGGAGGCGCCGAAAAAGGGGGGGCTATAATACCTGTGAAAGGCCCCAGAGTAAAAGCACAAATTGCACAGATTGCCGAAAAAATAGGCGTTGACAGCGCCGCCAAAATGGCATTGGGGCCAGGCGATGAAATTTAGCGGACGGGAATCGAGGCCGTGTAGTTCACCGCGTCACTACCCGGGTCGACGATTTCCAGCGAAATATGGATCGGGCTGCCGCTGGGCATAACGCTCGCACCGGCCATCTCTCCACCGAGGTATTCGTTGGGCGAAAAGCGTCGATTGGCAACCAGTTCTCCCTTGATGTCACTGAATTTTAAAAGAAAATCCGGAAATGGTTGCTCAAAGCGAGCGCTGTTGAGCAGGATGCAATCGATCACCAGTGCATTTTGAACTTCGGGATGACTGCGGATGACGAGATTATAGGCTTTAACCAGGTCCGGGCGAGCAACGGAGGGAAGCTTGCAGTCCAGCAGGGAGCATGCGGCGGCGTACCAATCGCGGTAAGGCTGTTGGCGACTGAGGTCGTCAAACTTTAACCACGCCAGCTGTGCTACCAATAATAAGCCCGCAACCAGACTGAGCCCGCCCCAAAGTGCCCTGGCCGGCCAGGGGTTGGGTTGCTGATGCCATTCCATTTCCACAGGAGCCGCTTCGATGGAGTTCAACAGCTCCTTGGCGCTCGGTTCTGTTGTTTCAGTTTCGGGGATTTCTTCTGCCAAATCCTCCGGGTGCGTATCCAGCTCTTCATCAAAATCGTTGGAATCCAGTGCATCCAGATCTTCGAAATCTTCAAGATTATCGAGATCCTCCAGCGGACCAATCTCTTGCGGATGGTCGGATGTTTCCGGGCTTTGCGCAGGTTGATCCGGTGGATTGTCGAGCTCGTCCAGATCCTCAAGTCGGAAGGTCGGCTCCTGACGCTCAAAGGGTTCCGCATCCAGCGATTCAACAATATCCGTATCAGACAGGGTTGAAAAAGTGCCTGTGGTGGCGCGGTTAAACTCGTATTCTTCCTCCTGAGGGGGCTCGTCTTCTTCGAGAACCTCAAGATCGTCGAGCGTAAAGGGCTTCTCGGATTCCTCTAGATCCTCTGGAACGTCTGAATCCTCAGTGATCTCGGCCTCAAACAGATCTTTGGGTTCAAACGTTTCCCCGGATTCAGCGCTGTCCTTAGATTCAACTCTGCCCTCAGATTTAACTTTGTCTTCGGCTTCAAGCGCTTGCCGAATTCTTAAATCATCGGCGGCTTCCAGCTCCTCTTCGTTGCTGAAGTCATCAAGGTTGTTATCGTCGTCACTGAATACATCCCGCTCAAGCTCCCGGATCTCTTCCTCCAGGCTCTTGAGCACCGGCTGGGTCGTATCTTGCTCGGCTTCATCCAGTAAATCCATGGCCCAGGATTCGTCGGCGTCGTCCGGTTCTTCGGGTTCACGCAGTTTCAATTCCCGATCGAACAGGGAGCCGCGCTGCTCTCCCAGAGACGTTCCTTCCTGCAGAAATTCATCGCTCAGATCGCCGAGGCCACGAAACCCCTGGGTGTCTTCGATCTGGTCCATATCGTCGGAGATCATCAGGTCGTCATCATCGTCCTGTTGATCTGCAGCATTGGCCGGGGAATGCTCGGTAAGATGGGAAGAGGGTTCTTCCACCAGGTGGTCAAGCGCCCTGAAGATCTGCAGGCACGAGCCGCACCTGACTGCTCCCTTGGCGGTCTGCAGCTGGGCGTCGGTAATGCGAAATGAAGTGCTGCAATGTGGGCAGCAGGTCACCCGGTCGGCCATGCGCTTCTATCCTTGGCGGTTATGTCGCTGCGAGTTTAGTTCGTCCACGCTTTGCGGACAATAATAGCCCTAAGAGGCAAGAGTCAAATCGTGATCACCGTCACTTGATTTCAGAGCTGTTATTAACCCGCTCAGGGCTGTATTTAACCCGCTCAGGGCTGTCTCTTGGTGGCCGTCAGGCACACCCATTCTTCCTGTTGTCGGATAGGATCAAAATCAAACCAGGCCTGGTAAGCATCCATAACAGCCTGCGCCTGGGTATTAAGGATGCCGGACAGGCACAGGCGCCCACCGGGGCGAGTCAGTCGATTCAGTTCCGGTGCCAGCTCTGCCAAGGGGCCGGCGAGGATATTGGCCAGCGTGACGTCGACGGTTTGTGCCGGGCAATCCTTGGGCAGGTAAACCGGGAAGCGGTCCCTTGCCAGGCCATTGCGCTCGGCGTTATCGGCGGTGGCCGTTAATGCCTGGGGGTCGATGTCGGTGCCCACCACAGTCTGAGCACCAAACAGTAGCGCGGCGATACCGAGGATGCCGGAGCCGCAGCCATAGTCCACCAGAGACAGTCCCTTGAGGTTGTCACCTTGCTCCGCCAGCCATTGCAGGCACATAAAGGTGGTGGGGTGGGTTCCGGTACCGAAGGCGAGACCGGGGTCGAGCATCAGATTGGTCGCCTCCGGGTCCGGGGCCGGCAGCCAGCTGGGGCAAATCCAGAGTTCGCCACCACAGTGAATGGGCTGGTAGTTTTTCATCCACTCCCGTTCCCAGTCTTTATCCTCCAGCAGTTCCCAGCGATGCTGAGGCATAGGCTTGCGGTAGGAGGCGGCAATCTGTGCGGTCTTGGATTCCGTCTCGATGTCAGCATCGAACAGACCGGTCAGCAACGTCTTGTCCCAGAGCGGGGTTTCGCCCAGGGCAGGCTCTAAAATGGGTTGGTCGGCATTGTCCTGCAGCGTCACAGAAACCGCGCCGGATTCCAGCAGCGCGTCTTCCAGGCCGGCAGCCTGGTCTCGATCAGTATGAATACGAAGCTGTAACCAGGGCATCGGTCAACCTTTGGGTGTCTGCAAAATGGGGGTACGGCCTAGCTGGCGGTATTGGCGCTGGCTTCTGGCGGTAGCAGTCGTTCAATGCGCTCGCAGATGCCGTCGGCGTTCAAACCAGCCTGGCTGAGTAGTTCGGAATGATTGCCATGTTCGATATAGTGGTCGGGCAGACCCAGTGGTAATACCGGGACTCGAATACCCTGGTGCGCGAGCCATTCCAATACGGCACTGCCGGCGCCACCGGCAATGGTATTTTCCTCAACGGTCACTAACAGGTCGTGGCACTCTGCCATGGATTCAATCAATTCTGTATCCAGAGGTTTCACAAAACGCATGTCACAGAGGCTGGCATTGAGCCGAGCGGCCGCTTCCCTGGCGGCGGGCAGCAATGTGCCGAAGCTCAAAATGGCGACCCGGCGACCGTTGTTGATGCTGTGGCCCTTCTGCAGTTGAACCCCCTTGCCCAGGGGAACCGGTTGCAACGGTTGCTGGATTTCCGCGCCCGGGCCTTTGCCGCGTGGATAGCGAACGGCTGCAGGGCCGCAGTGCAGGTAGGCCGTGCTCAGCAGTCGGCAGCACTCGTTTTCGTCACTGGGTGCGGCGATCACCATATCGGGTACACAGCGCAGATAACTCAGGTCAAAAGAGCCGGCATGGGTGGGGCCGTCTTCACCGACCAGCCCGGCGCGGTCGATAGCAAAGGTGACATCCAGGTTCTGGATGGCAACATCGTGAATCAGTTGATCGTAGGCGCGCTGCAAAAAGGTGGAATAAATGGCAACGACCGGCTTTTTACCTTCACAGGCGAGACCGGCGGCTAAAGTCACCGCGTGTTGCTCAGCAATGGCAACATCGTGAAAGCGGGATTCAAAGCGGCGCGCAAATTCCACCATGCCCGAACCTTCACACATGGCCGGGGTAATACCGATCAAACGGCTGTCAGTGGCGGCCATGGCACACAGCCAATCGCCAAATACGGCCTGATACTTCTGTTTCTTGCTGGGGGTTTGATCCTGCTCCACCACCATCGGAGCTTTTGGCTTAGGTTCGATCTTATTGAGAGCGTGATAGCCCACAGGATCTTCTTCAGCCGGAGCAAAGCCCTTACCCTTCTGGGTAATGATGTGTAACAGCTTGGGGCCGGGCAGGCTGCGCAGGTTGCGCAGGTCATGAGTGAGGCGCTCCAGATCGTGCCCGTCAATGGGGCCGATATAGTAGAAACCCAACTCCTCAAACAGGGTGCCCGGTGACACCATGCCTTTCATGTGTTCTTCAGTCTTGCGCGCCAGCTCCCAGGCCTGGGGCATGTTGGCAAGCACTTTTTTGCCGCCTTCGCGCAGGTTGGTGTAGAACTTACTTGCCCAGATTTTGGAGAAGTAGTCAGACAGCCCGCCCACATTGCGGGAGATGGACATATTGTTGTCGTTCAGCACAACCAGCATATCGGTGCCGGTATGGGCGCCGTGGTTGAGTGCCTCGAAGGCCATGCCAGCGGTCATGGCGCCATCGCCAATCACGGCAACGGTTTTGCTGTCCCGCTCGTCCATTTCAGCCGCCAGCGCCATACCCAGGGCCGCGCTGATGGAGGTGCTGGAATGACCGACGCCAAAGGTGTCGAACTCGCTTTCACTGCGCTTGGGGAAGCCCGACAACCCACCGGCCTGGCGCATGGTCAGCATTTGCTCGCGGCGACCGGTCAGGATCTTATGGGGGTAGGTCTGGTGGCCCACATCCCATACCAGCTTGTCATCCGGTGTGTTGTAGCAATAGTGGAGGGCGATGGTGAGCTCCACCACCCCCAGCCCCGCGCCAAAGTGACCGCCGGTCTGCCCAACGCTGTAGAGCATAAATTCCCGCAGCTCTTTTGCCAGCTGCGGCAGCTGTTCTTCTTCCAGCTGGCGCAAGTCGGCAGGCGTCACCACCTGATCGAGCAGGGGGGTGACGGGGCGGCTTAGAGGTATTTCTTCAAACATGTACGCGGGCTACGGCCAAAAGGGCAATTTTAGGGGGATGCAGAGGCCTTGCATAGGGCTAATGGCCTCGTTCGATAATATAAGCGGACAATTGCCTTAAGGTATCGGCGTTGGAATCAAAGGATTCCAGTGCTGTCAGGGCCTGCTGGTGCAGCTCGCGGGCTTTGGTGGTGGCGCCTTCCAGCCCCAGCAGGGAAACATAAGTGGGCTTGTTTAAGGCGGCATCGGCGCCCTGGGGTTTGCCCAGCGTTTCGGTGTCTACGGTCACATCCAGAATATCGTCCTGCACCTGGAAGGCCAGGCCAATAGCGGCGGCATAGTCACTGAGGGCCGCCAGCTGCTGCTCGCTGACGCTTTCGGTCGCAGCGGCGCCCATCAAGACGCTGGCGCGAATCAGGGCGCCGGTCTTGAGGCGGTGCATGTGCTGCAATTGCGCCAGATCCAACTGTGTATCCACAGCGCCCAGGTCGATCGCCTGTCCGGCAACCATGCCGCGGTGGCCGGAGGCTTCCGCCAGTAACTGCAGCAGCCGTACCTGGGTATGGGCCTGGAGACCCGGCAAAGTCGCCAGAGTTTCAAAGGCCAGCGCCTGCAGTCCATCTCCCGCCAGGATGGCCGAGGCCTCGTCATAGGCGATATGGCAGGTGGGTTTGCCCCGACGCAGGTCGTCGTCGTCCATGGCGGGCAGGTCATCATGAATAAGGCTGTAGGCGTGAATGCACTCTACCGAGCAAGCCACCCGTTCAATGATTGTTTCATCAACCTGGCTGCCAAGCGCATCCGCGGCGGCAAACACCAGGGTTGGACGCACGCGTTTGCCTCCGTCAAGCAGGCTGTAGCGCATGGCATCAACCAGCCGTCGTTCGGCTTTTTGCGTGGGGGGGAGTAAGTCGTCAAGCGCTCGATTGACGCGCTCCTGAGAGCGTACCAGATAGTGTTTGATGCCCTGGCTCATGGCGGTCTCAGTCCGGGTTCAGGGCTGTTCGGCGTCGCCGTCGTCAAAGTCGACGGCTTGCAATTGGCCTTGTTCTTCCAGCAGCAGTTGTACTTTTTGCTCGGCGTCGGCCAATCGGGTCTGACATTCCCGGGTCAGTTTGATGCCTTGTTCGAAGGCTTTGAGGGCATCCTCCAGACTCAATTCGCCCTTTTCCATCTCGGTTACCAGCGCCTCGAGCTGTTGGAGGGATTGCTCAAAATCGATGGCTTTCTTGCGCGCGGCCACGGCGGAGGATCTCTTGCTGCTTGTCTGGAAGGCGCCACCCTACCTAAGGGGGGCTACAAGGTCAATTACCCATTATTGAGCCCTCGGCGGGAATTGGCGAAGATGGGTGCTGATGGTTTTTGCCAAATGGCCGATAACCTGACAGTCCCTTGATGCGCCTTGCCACGATTAAGGGTGTTTTCAGGCTCGCCTTGCCATTAGACTAGGCCAAAAAGCGTATAGGTATAACTAAGGAGTTAGGGAGTGGATTTAGCAACGGTCGTTGGACTGCTCGGGGCCATGGGTCTCATTGTCGTTACCATGCTGATGAGTGGCGACCTGACGATGTTCATCAACGCACCTTCGCTGGTGATTGTATTCGGGGGCAGCCTGTTTGCGGTCATGGCCAAGTTTGGCCTGGGGCAGTTTCTCGGCGCCGGCAAGGTGGCGGGGAAGAGCTTCATGAACAAAATTGCCGATCCCACTGAGCTGATCGATGAGATTGTGGAACTGGCTGATACTGCCCGTAAAGGCGGCCTGCTGTCATTGGAAGGCAAGGAGGTCGGCCACGAATTTCTGCAAAAGGGCATTCAGCTGTTGGTCGACGGCCACGATCCCGAAGTGGTTAAAACGCTGTTGTCCAAAGATCGAACCCTGGCGGAAGAGCGCCACTCTACCGCTTCCACCATCTTTTCATCCCTGGCCAGTATGGCGCCGGCGATGGGAATGATCGGGACACTGATTGGTCTGGTAGCGATGCTCGCCAACATGGACGATCCCAAATCCATTGGGCCCGCGATGGCGGTGGCATTGTTGACGACACTCTACGGGGCGGTGCTGGCAAACGCCTTCTGTGAGCCTGTTGCGGACAAGCTGAAGCTGAGGGCGGCGGAAGAGGCCATGGTCAAGAATCTGATCATTGACGCGTTGCTGGCCATTCAGGGTGGGCAGAACCCCAGAGTGATCGACACTATGTTGCGCACCTACCTGCCAGAAAGTAAACGCATCGCTGCTGAAGCAGAGTAATCGCCATGAGTGATGAAGAACAGAAGTGTGATTGTCCCCCGGAGGGGTTAGCTCCGTGGATGGGCACATTTGCGGACCTGATGTCGCTTTTGATGTGCTTTTTCGTATTGCTGTTGTCGTTCTCGGAAATGGACGCCATGAAGTTCAAGCGCCTGGCGGGTTCTATGGCGCAGGCTTTCGGTGTTCAAAACAAGCTTAATGTTACGGACGTTCCGAAAGGGACCAGTATCATCGCTCAGGAATTCAGCCCGGCGATTCCGGAGCCCACGCCTATTAACGAAATCTGGCAAAAGACCGAAAATATCACCGAAAGCTCCCTGGATTTTGAATGTGCGCAAGAGTTTGATGTAGAGCAGGGGCAGATCGATCAGGAGGCCGGCGCCAAGCAGCGCATCAAACAAAAGCTGGAAGAAATGATCGCCCAGGCGGAGCAGAGAACCGAGCAGGACGCCTATGATCTTGCCGAAGCGCTTGAGCAGCAAATCAATTCCGGCGAGATCGAGATCGAAACCGAAGGCCTGAAAATCATTATCCGGATTCGGGAGAAGGGCTCGTTTAAGACGGCCTCTGCGGAGTTAAATGACGACTATTTCGATGTGCTGGATGAAATCCGGGAAGTACTGCGCAACAAAGCGGGTCGCATTAACGTGGAGGGACACACCGACAATATACCCATTCGCACGCCGAGATTCCGCTCCAACTGGGACTTGTCTTCAGCGCGGGCGGTGTCAGTGGCCCATGAATTGATGAAGGATGACGTTAATCCCCGTCGTTTTTCAGTGTCGGGCTTTTCAGATACCCGCCCATTGGTAGCCAATGATTCCCGGGAAAATCGTGCCCGCAACCGAAGGGTGGAGATCGTCATCGCGCAGGGGCTGGATGAGACTCTGGACGAAAGCGATAAGCAGCTGTTGCAGGAAGAAGGTCAGGATATTCTCAGGGACCTGGATCTCGATCCTGAATACCTGTTCGATCTCAATCCCGATGAAATCTTCTGACAGCGGAGCCGTTGGATGACCAATACTGCTGATCGCCGCCGCTTTTTCCGTATCCACGATAACGTCGGTGTCACCTTTTCAGTGCTTGAGGCAGATGAAATACCTGCGGCGCAAGAGCCCGAGGCCAAACCGGTGGACGCGCTTATGCAGCTGGCGGATTTCAATAAGAAAATCGACCTGTTGCTGGGACAGTTTAAGGTGCGGGATCCGTTGGCCGCTGAATTATTGGAAGTGTTGGATCAAAAGATCAATTGTGTGGTGTCACAACTGGAACTCGATTCGCAGCTTACCCGAGATCTGGCCCACCGGGTGCAGGAAGTGAACATCAGCGCCTGTGGTATGGGGCTGTATACCGACGAACAGCTGCCGGCAGAGACCTTGCTCAAGCTGGAGTTGCTGTTGTTACCGGGGCGTTTCTTTATCTATGGTTATGGTGTCGTGGTGTCTTCAGAGCCCCAAACGGGTAATGATGAGGCGTCTCAACCCTATTACACGCGGATAGACTTCCGCGGCCTCAGCAGCGCTGATCAGGAAACGCTGATCCAGCATATCGTCAAACGCCAAAGCGCGCAGATCAAAGCCAGCAAGGATCTGGCCTCGCTATCCTGATCGCCCCTGCCCACAGCGCCCTTGGCCAAAGAAAGGTGGCGCCAGATCCTCTCTAGCCATACCGGGCGCAGCTTTCGCGCCACTTTGTGAGATATATCTCACAAGCGATGTGGCAAATGTCCTCTGTAGAAATCTGTGCCAAGGAGTATTATTACTCCTGCAGGACGCAGCGAATGGAACCCGTGCAGGAAGCACGCGAAGGAAACTGTTGAAGGACTCAGCAGAGAGAACGGAAGCGGCTTGGATGCAGACAGGAATCCCCGGCAAGAGGCCAGATGGGGAGCAGGGACCGCTAAAGGACAGGAAGGAAAGGATTCTGGCATAGGAAGTGCCACAGGAACATTCGCATAAGGCTGTGCACGGGACCCCCAAGGACACAAGGGATAGAAAGGACGCCACCAGGGAACAAACGAAAAGAAGAAGCAAGGATTAGGGACATCGCCATACGCCTACGGACTTAGGGTAGGAAAATCCTGTGAAATATACGGCCGTGATAGCGGGAAGCTGTCGCGGTTTTTTCGTTTTAGAGGACAAGGTTTTCTTAGCGACCAAGACTGTCAAAAGGCCTGTGTTATTGAACATCCCCTGTTATTGATTTGCCGCTTGACTTCAGGCCAATTATGACCGGATACTGAACTAAGCGTTTAATTTGTGGTTAGTTCAAAGACCCGATAAAACCAATGGTCGAATAGCAGGAGGTGGCGCCTTCTCTAGTATCCAGTACCAAATTTCTCCGCTCGACCCCGTGAGCGGTCCCGAAAGTTACCGACTGGTGGCTTTGCAGACCGGCTTGCTCTCAAAATCACACCTCTCTCACTTCACTCACAACTCGTTCATAAAAAAGGCCCGCTCTGTACTACCTTTGTCTGTTGCTGGAGGAATACTGCTATGGAAGCTCGTGTCCTGCGTTTGAACCTGGCCGGTCAGCCCCTGGAGTGGATTGATTGGCAATCCGTTGTCTGCCTCTACGCTCGGGAGCTGGTGCGATGGAGTCTGGGAGGAGTGGTTCGAAATATTTACGGCGGTTATTCCCGTCTCAACGGTTGTCGCAGTCACATCAAAGTACCCGCCATTGTCGCTTGTGGAGGTGGTCGGCTGGCGCCGGTACGCAATATTCCCGCGCTTTCCAATACCGCGCTCTTTTGCCGTGACAATTACCAGTGCCTCTACTGTGGTCGTTACTTTTCGCGCCCGGACTTGTCCAGAGATCACGTCATACCTCGCAGTCGCGGCGGCCAAGACCGTTGGGAGAACGTTGTGGCAGCTTGCAAGCGCTGCAATCAGCACAAGGGTAACTGGCTGCTGGAGGAAATTGACATGGAGTTGATTGCTCTGCCTTACCGGCCTAACGCCGCTGAATACCTTGCCATGATTAACGGCAGTCGTATTCGTCCGGATCAGGCTGAGTATCTGAGGCCCTTGTTCGCCAATTTGAATCATATGTGACAGGTTAAATTGCGGTATCATTTATACACAGGGCAAGAGCGATAACAAAACGATAAGAATAAACACAGGGAGGCCCCATGGCGCATGGTCGATTCGATGAGCTTCTTCAGTATCGCGGTCGCGCGGCGAAACGCTCCGACAGTCGGATCCGACGCAAGGCCATCCTGGAAGCGGCGTTAAGGGTCATCGAACGAGAGGGCGTACGTGGCGTCAAACACCGGGCGGTCGCTCAAGAGGCTGAGGTTCCTCTCGCTGCCACGACTTACTATTTTGTCGATATCCAGGCCTTGCTTCACGATGCCTTCGTGCACTATGTCGAAACCCGATTGAGTGCCGACTCCTCTCGCTTACAGGCACAAAGTATGGCGCTGCTTGAGCCAATGACGGATTCGGACTTGCAGCAACCACTGGTCCGCCGCCAGATCGCTGATCGTATCTCGTCAGTGTTACTGCAGCACGTGCGTTCCCAGGTGGAGCGTGCCAACGAGCGTCGGGTGGAGGTGGCTTTCCGGCAGGAAGCCATGCGCAATCCGGATTTAGCGCGAGTGATTGCAGTGCCCCACCAGGCTCAATTGCAAGCCATCGAGGAGTTTTTACAGCGCGTGGGCTCTTCCGATTGCACGGGCGACGCCCAGGTGGTTATGGGCACCTTGCTTTACATGGAATACCAGTTGATTCTCGAAGCTGTTGACTGGCAGGTGGCCGCTCAGACGTTAAAGCGCTTGGCCGAAGGGCTGTTGCGACTGCCCGAGGAGTCCTCCAATTGAAGAGCGCGTTTCTGCTTCCTCTGTTGTTTGTGTTTTGGGCAGTGCCGGCCGTCAGCTGTGAGCCACGTACAGAGATGGAAAAGGTCTATTGCCGCCTGAAGAGTGACGGTGTTCGATTGCCGGCACTGGAGGATTTCCGCAAAAATCCGGCGAAAATTCAGCGCCTGCTGCTTAAACGACCAGCGGCAGCTGCGGGTATTCGGCTTCCGGGTGCCGGTTCAGGGCGCGAGTCCGCCGTGGTTGCAAAGGGAGCATCATCCGACAAAAATACCTTGCTCAGGGCTTCTTCTCCCGCTTCTGTCACGCCTGCTTCCGAGATCAGGTCGGCAACCTCAGCAACACCAAGGCCGTCTGTCAGCAGCAGCTCGTCAGTGGCGCAAGACTGCCGGTTAAATGGTGCCCGTATTGACTGTGGCGGTGATCAATTCCGGCTGGTACTCAACCGAAAAAATCGGGAATTAACCCCTGGCAGTTTGTCGCCGGATAATCGCATGGCATTGCCGGCGTATCAGCAGGGCGGACCGTCCGAGGCTCAGCACCTGGCTGAAAGCTACGAGCAATATATCGAAAAAATGCTGCAGATCGGACTGGGCGGTGTGACCATGAGCTATACCAAGTTTGTGTATACCCGACAAGAAATGTTGCGCCAGGGTCAGGATATTCAAGCCCGTTTCGAGACCATGTACAGCTATCTGAAGCGAGACAAGCAGCAAATGGCCATCAAACCCAGCTATGATGACAGCTTACCTCCGGGGATGGACAGCTGCAGCCGCTTGAATTCTCGTCTTTGGGTGTGCGATGTCGGAAATAGGAATTGGGTCTACGAAAAGCAATGACGATGGATGCGGTATCTCTCTAGAATCAAGAAAAAGCTGCAATGGGCCTGATCAGGGCTTCCCATAGTCCATTCTTGCCGAAACAGCGGATTAGACTTTAGTTTGGTGCTCCCCGCCGGGCTTTTTTGATATGCTGCTCTCCAACTAAATGATGGCCTTTTGGCTCTGGCCGTTCAGGCTGTATTCAAATAGCATTAACCATACTCAAAACAACAGCCCGGATTATTCGACCTGTCTAGGAGAAGCACCATGAAACTGACCACACTGATTTCCATCGCGGCCCTGTCCGCAATGCCCCTGGTTGCCAGCGCCGCTGGCGATGCCGCCGCCGGCAAGGCTAAGGCCGCGGTCTGCACCTCTTGCCACGGCGCCAATGGCAAGGCCATGATTCCCACCTACCCGAATCTCGCCGGCCAGAACGCCCAGTATCTGGTACTGGCCATGAAAGCCTACAAGAATGGCGAGCGCAAAGGTGGCCAGGCCGCGATTATGGCGGGCATGGCGGCGCCGTTGAGCGATGCGGATATTGCCAATCTGGCGGCTTATTACGCTGCTATGTAAGGCTGATCAAGTCCGTGCCTGAGCCATCAGTACTGATAGCTCAGGCGCACGCCCCACTCGCGTCCTCGCGCATAATTGACTTCAGAATACCCCAGTCCTGCCAGTTCAGTTCCACCGCTCACCCAGTAGTCTTTGTCGGTCAAATTGGTGACAAAGGCCTCTGCTTCCCAGTCGTTACTGGTGCTGCTCCAGCTCAGCGATGCATTGGCCAGTGTGAGTCCATCCTGAGCTATGGATTCTACGTTGTGAGGGTCATGGTAGACCTTGCTTTTGTAGCTGACGTCTGTGTTCAGTGTCACTTTTCCGATACCACTGAGCGACCAGCTGCGCGACAGCGACAGGTGTGCATTCCACCGGGGTACACGTACTAGGTCCATATCTTCAGTAATCGTCACCCCCTGATCCAGGGAGTGGTAACGGGCGTCCAGATACCCCAAACCGGCCTGCAGGTTCAGGCCGTAGAGATCCTGGAGTGTCAGCTCCATATCAGCGCCTTTGATGCGCGCCTCCGCCGCGTTGTTGATACGGGGAATCCCACCGGCGTCCAGTTGCGTAAATTGAAGATCTTCATAGGCGGTATGGAAGAGGGCGCCGGTCAGAATTCCGCGCTGTTGCCAGAAGCTGGCTTTAAAACCCACTTCAAAGGTCTCCGCAAACTCCGGGTCGTAGGCCTCTACCGGCCCCGGCATAATTTGTCGACCATCAAAACCACCGCTCTTGAAGCCGCGGCTTGCGCTTAAGTAGGTCATAAACTCAGGTGACCAGCGATAATCCACGCTGGCCATGGGAGAAATATTGGTCCACTGGTCATCGACCTCCGTCGGCCCCACCACTTGAGTGCCGGAAACGGCCCGGCGATTATCCACCAGGAATTCCTTCTCTTCGTGAGTCATGCGTATACCGCCGGTCACGCTCAAAGCATCACTCAGTTGATAAGACGCCTGTGAAAACAGCGCGGTACTGGTGGTGGTCAGGTCATTATTAACATCAAACACCCACTCCAATCCTGGAGCCCCGGTGGCTTCATAGAGGCCTGACCACAGAATTGCATCCGTGTGGTTTTTGCCGTGTTCGCGCAGGTGATAGATTCCTGCCACCCAGTTAAGTTTATCGTTCAAGCTAATGCCCTGAAGGCGCACTTCCTGACTGAACTGGTGATGAGTATCCCGGTTAACACTGTGTGCATAATCCAGAGGGCTGCCGTCGGGGTCGCGGCTATAAACCGCGCTGTAGCGCCGGTAACCGGTAATTGAAATCAGCTCCCCCCAGCCCATGTCATACTCCCCCGACAGTGATACGCCAGTGACATTCAAGTCGTCTCTGCTTGGGCCGGATTGATAGTTTTTACTAACGTCTTGCGATACCCAGCGAGAATCAAACGGGCCGTCTGCCGGCGCAACCAACCCGTTAAACAGATCCATCAAGGGAGTCGAGTCAACCACCTCCACCAAATGTTGGGCGATCGCTTCCTGGCGTTGCTTGGTGTGGTCCAGAGACAGCCGCCATTGGGAATTGTCAGTGGGCTGGTAGGTGATCAACAGCTTGGCCGCCTGTCGATCTATGTCGCCAAGCTCTTTGTTGTCCAGAATCCGGGTTGAATGGCCGTCGCGATGTTCGCTTGCCAGTGTCAGGCGGGCTTGGATATTTGAGGCAAGGCTCCCCTCCAGAGAGGCGCTAAAATCCCGACGATTATCTTCCCCGGCGATCACAGAAATCTTTCCCTGCAGTTCATCGGACGGGGTCTTCGATAACACCTGGATGGCGCCGCCGATACTGTTCTTGCCAAACAGGGTTCCCTGCGGGCCTCTCAAGATCTCCACTCTTTCGATATCCGTCAATTCCAGCACAGAGCCAATTGATCGGGCGATATACACGCCATCCAAGTAGATACCAACACCCGGGTCAGTGGTGAGGATAAAGTCGTTTTGCCCAACGCCTCGAATAAAAACGCTGGCCGCATTGCTCGATCCGGAAAACGGTGACGTCCAGTTGATGTCCACGTTGGGGGTGAAGTCGGCAAGCGACGAAAGGTCCTGAAGTAGAGGCGATGACAGGCGCTGCTGTCCGAATGTGGTCATCGAAATGGGCACTTGCAGCAGGTTCTCTTCCCGCTTTCTCGCGGTAACGACTATTTCCTCGACGTGTGAGTCGGATGAGGTCTCGGCGATGGTCTGCACACTATGGGTGGCAGCAACCAATGGCAGCAGAGCAAATGCACATGATGCGAGAGGTAGGTTCGACGGGAGGAATTTCATGGTTTTGGGCCCCAAGGTCTATTTGTTGTAGCTATCTTCCCTGTAATGATTTTGTTCCTCCCTGTTGCTGCACCGATTAAACCCTGTCGCCTGAATATACACAAGTGAAGATTGGATCGTTATGAAGGAGACAACACGCTGGCCCGATTAAGTGCCAATCTCGGATTATTGGGAAAAATCAAAAGCTATCGGCAGATTTCAGAAGAAATTAACAAATTTTTCATAATTTTTTTGTGTCGCAAATAAGTAAACACTTACAACTGACTGCAGCCCTATCGCAAAGGGATTGAAAGAGTTTAACCCGTTCTGTGGAAGGATCAGCCAAGGGACGTTTTGTTTCGCTATCGACAAAATTGGGCAAAACGGGGGTGGCGCGCAGATCTTCATTTGTATATATTTCGCGCGCTTCAAATGCGGCGGAGGGACCCCCGGCAAATTAATCCGTTCCCTCACAACCTACAGGTAGACGCTGATATGTTGCAGGCCGTCCCCAAACATATGGCTGCCCCGCAGTCTGATATCGCCAGTGAAGTACTCTATTCCACATGCGCTGACATCATTGTCGACTATTTGAAACAACTCGACGTCGATACGGTATTTGGTGTACCCGGCGGAGCCATTGAGCCGTTCTTTAATGCCCTGGCTCGCAGTGAACGCAACGGCGGCCCCAGGCTGGTGGTCGCCCGGCACGAGGCTGGAGCCGCCTTTATGGCCGATGGTTACTACCGCGAAACCGGAAAAATTGGCGTGGTCTGCAGTACAACGGGTCCAGGAGCCACCAACCTGCTCACCGGTGTCAGTTCGGCGCTCGCCGATGAAGTTCCCATGCTGGTGATTACCGCACAAACTCCCCTGCCGAAGTTTGGCAAACGCGCGCTGCAGGAGTCCAGTTGCACGGCGATTGATACCGTGGGCATGTTTCGCCATTGCACTCAGTTCAACACGCTGGTTTCCCATCACGAACAGCTGGAAAGCAAACTGGTATCGGCATTTATGGCGGCGCACCGAGTGCCCAATGGACCTGTTCACATCAGTATCCCGTCCGATATTTTGCGTGCACCGGCGAAGGCGCGCACAAGAATACATGCCGACTTGCTGGTGCATGATTTTTCCATGTCCGACGAGAGCGCCATTCAAAAGCTGAACGAGAAACTTGCCAGAGTTGACACTATTGCCATGTTCATCGGTAACGGCGCTGGCGGCGCCAGTCGACAGATCATGGAATTCGCGGAGTTGACCAACGCTGCATTCGTTACCGGTCCCATGGGCAAAAGCTGGGTAGACGAAACTCACCCACAATATCGCGGAGTCTACGGGTTTGCCGGTCACGACAGTGCCCGCCAACTGTTTCAGTCAGACGATGTGGATCTGATCATTGCTGTGGGTGCCGCTCTCAGTGAACTGGGCACGGGTGGTTGGAAGAATGAGCTGCTGAATACCAAGTTGGTTCATATTGATTCGTCTGTTGAACACTTTACCCGCTCGCCCATGGCAAACCTGCATGTGTTCGGCAATATCGACACCATCTTTGAACGTCTGATTGAAAACGTGAAAACCGCTCGATCCTGGGGACGTAAATGGATGACCATTCCCGGGCGCAATCACGAGAAAAATTTGCTGGGGACCTATGCCACGCTCAACGACCCGAAAAAATGCGTGTCTGATGCCGTACCGGTAAAGCCCCAGCGATTGATGACTTATCTGTCTCAAAACCTGCCAGCAGATACCCGTGTTTTTGTCGATGCGGGTAATGGTTGGGCCTGGGCCACACATTATCTGGCCTTGTCCAATAACACGGGCAATTATCGTCTGGCCATGGGATACGGCTCCATGGCCTGGGCCATAGGAGCTGCTATTGGCTCCGGGTTAGGTAATCGTGAAGCGCCGACCCTCTGTATTGTGGGCGACGGTTCTTACCTGATGAGTGCCCAGGAAATCACGGTGGCGGCGCAGCAGTTGCTACCGGTTGTTTTTCTGGTGTTGAACGATGCCGCTATGGGTATGGTGATGCATGGCCAGAAGCTGGGTGATCAGGAGTCCATTGGCTGGGAATTGAATCAGGTGAATTATGCCGCCATGGCCGAGAGCATGGGAATCGATGGTGTGGTGATTGAGCACCCCCGGCAACTGCACACTCTCGATTTCGAGGAACTGTTTCGCAAGCAGGGGCCGACACTGATTGATGTCAGGATCGATCGCGATGAGGTTCCGCCGATGGCGGACCGGGTTAAAGGGCTCGCAGAGAATGGTTCTGCCACCCCGGGCGGTTGATACAACACCAAGTTTCAGGAGTAAGTGACGATGACGTCTCCTTCAGCAGA
Source organism: Pseudomaricurvus alkylphenolicus (assembly GCF_011683955.1). Lineage (GTDB taxonomy): Bacteria > Pseudomonadota > Gammaproteobacteria > Pseudomonadales > Cellvibrionaceae > Pseudomaricurvus > Pseudomaricurvus alkylphenolicus. The sequence continues at coordinate 123,866 of NZ_JAAQPI010000002.1, read as the reverse complement.
AGTACGTAGCCGCGGCGATGAATTTACGCCACGCCTGGCAACCAAAATCACACAGGAAGTTCCGAACCCGGAAAACCCCTACCAGGCACAGAGCGTTCGCATTCATGGTTATGACCACACAGCGCTGATGCAAGGCTGCGAAGTGTCGGATGTAATTTACCTGCTGTTTCGCGGTGAGCTGCCCAACCCGCAAGAGCGGGAGTTGTTCAGGGAACTCTCTATCGCAATGATAAACCCGGGGCCACGGCACCCGGCATCCCAGGCCAGCATTACTGCCGGTGTGGGCAAGACCATAAGTGTCAATGTGCTTCCGATCGCCTTGACGGTTTACGGCGGCGAGTTTGACGGGGTGGCCAATGTCGAGGATGCGATGAGGTTATATCGCAGGAATGCCTGCAAGCCGGCCGCGATCTTTGCCAGCACAATCCCGCAGCCACAGAAGGGTGATCTCGCCGGCTTCGGTACCTTGTACGGTGACCCGGATCTCTACGCCGAGCAGTTGCTTCAGCAGTTGCTCGAACGCCATGGCGGACAGGTACTCACCTGGGTATGGGATCTGCACAGTCGCCTTAAACCTTTAGGTATCGGCATTCAAAAGAGCGGTATCTGCGCGGCCGTGCTTTGTGATCTGGGTTTTCAACCCCGGCAGGGGAGCGGATTGATGCAGCTTTTTGCTGCACCGGGTTTGTTAGCCCAGGGATTGGAGTTTGCCAATAAACCACTGACCAGTATGTTGTTCGAGCCCGACGAAAATTACCACATAGAAAAGATTGAGGAAGATGCCGATGAATCATGCTGAGTGGGATGACTATCATGGCGTCATCCGGAGCCGCAAAGGGGGTTGGCTGATCGGGCGGGGAGTTAACAGCCACGGCCTTGACCTGATGAACGAGGTTGTGGGGCACTGTTCCTATATGCAGGTTGTCATGCTTAACGCAACCGGCAGATTGCCATCACCGCAGTTGGGGCAGTGGATGGATGCCATCCATATTTGTCTCAGCTGGCCGGACCCCCGTATCTGGTGCAACCGTATCGGGGCGCTTGCGGGTGCTGCGAGAACGTCCCCGGTGGCAGCCACCTGTGCGGGTGTTATGGCAGCGGATTCTCGCTCTTATGGTATTCGCCCCTTACAGGAAGGTGTGGAATTCATACAGAGGGCGTTTGCAGAAATCGACACCCGTGGTATAGACGTGACTGAATTTGTTGAGCAGGAGGTGCGCAAGCACGGCGGCAAACCCTATCTAATGGGATATGCGCGACCCATTGCTAAAGGTGACGAACGCATTGGGGCGATGCAACGGGTGGCTCACCAGCTGGGGTTTGAGGACGGTCCCCACCTGCGACTGGCCTACGCAATCGAGAGCTGCCTAAGCAATAGGTTTGATGAAACGATGAATATTAATGGCTATATGTCCGGTTTCTTGTCGGACCAGGGGTACAGCCCTGAAGAAGTCCATCGAATCTTTTCCGCGCTGGTATTCAGTGGTGTCACGGCTTGTTACGTTGACACAGTTGATCGTCCGGAAGGCGCATTTGCGCCATTAAAAGTTGAGGATATTGAATACTCCGGAGCCGACAGCAGGGCGCTGCCGCCTCGGGAGTAGGCAGCATTCTGTTTAGCGAGTGAGCTCCGCATGCTCGCCTAATATCTGTCGCAGTTCACCGCTGGTCTTAAGCTCACTCAATATTTGATTAAACTGATCCAGAAACTGTCGATTTGGCGGAGTGTCGTGACAAACGACTGAAGCACCCTCGTCATGGAAAAGCGCGAGGGTCTCATCATAATGCGGGGGCCGAATTCCAAGCTTTTCTGCGGCGAGGCTGACATCTGGGGTAAACCCCAGAATGGCGTCAATACGGCCCTTATCCAGCATCCTTAAACGAATAAGCTCGTCCGGAGTGGTTTCGATTTTTGCGTCGATATCCCCCAAAAAGATATCTTCGCTGAGGCCACCCCAGAGAGCGATTCTCTTGCCATTTAATTCGGAGAGATCGCTAATCTTTGGGCTGTCTCTGCGGGTGAATACTCGAAGGCTGATATGGTCAACCGGGTCCGAGGCAATCAATGCCAGGTCCCGATAGACGGGTTTGGCGGTCTTAATGGCATTGAGGGAGGCTGGAAAGATGCAGTGCTGATGTGATTGCACGTCGCGGAGAATTCGAGTGAACGGCATAACGGCCAGCTCAAACGTTAAACCTCTCTCGCGCAGGCTCGAAAACAACAGGTTATATTGGGTATTGCCTTCTTTAACCAGCCGGAACTCCAACTCGTAACCAAATATTTTCACCGGTTGTGGAGGCGACACGTTGGCGTACAGCAATGCGGGGAGTAACAGAGGCAACATGAGTGCCAGAGTTGTGCTGCGATACTTCACTGAATTCCTGATTTGATCCTTCAAACATTTATCCATAGTCAGAGTGACACGCTGGCATGGCTGCCAAGTAGCTGGTGCAATTTACCGCTTTTCTTCATTTTGGTAATAAGTCGGTCGAATTCTCTTGTCAGCTTTCGGTTTGCTTCTGTGTCGTGACAAACCAGAGTCGCCCCCTCTCTATCGAGCAAACTGAGCTCTGGACTGTATACCGGCCGGGGTAATTTTAAACTGGTCGCTGCGATGTTCACATCCGGAGCAAACCCGATAATGGCATCCAGTCGGCCCGCATAGAGCATTTGCAGCTGGCTGCTTTCATTGCGGCTTTCATCGGGAGAGAGGTTGTAGTCCCGCGTAAAAGGCTCGGAATCATGACTTTTCCAGGTCGCGACCCTTTTGCCCCGCAATTGATCCATCGTGTTGATGACAGGCCGGTTGGGGGCAGTGAATACTCGCAGGCTGACCCAGTCCACCGGTTGGGAGCTGACCAGACTGATGTCGTTGTAGCTGGCGTCGTAGGTCTGCAGGGCATTGACACTGACGGGAAACAAGCAGCTTTCCCTGTCAGACCTGGTACGGTTGTGCCACCTCTTTAGCGGCAAAATGGACAGATCAAACTGCAACCCCTGCGTACGTAATTCGTCAAGCAGACGATTGTAACCACCTTCGCCCATTTCGTTGAGTCGATAGGGGAGATTGATTCCGTAGATTCGAGAGATGTTCTCTGACAGCGCCTCTGAGCTGATGCAAAGCAGGGCCAACAACCACAGGCTCAATTTTGAAGTCAGCGCTCTGCAGCTAACGATTGTTGCGTTTTTGGCCATGTATGACGTATCCATGGAGGCCCTTAACCATCTGTTTTCGTCCTGAAGTCTACTTCAAGTTCAACCTGTCGCAAAACGATCCTTAAACTCTGGTTCTCAAAGTACGATCCCCTGGGTTGACGCAGACCGATGCTTTTGCGATAACAGCACATTCGACAAAAATAATAGTAAATGGGCACCGCCTCCACCAATGAGAACAAGAATTCTTCGGGGGTAGGGCTCAAGTTTAGATAAAACGTACACTTTCGGAGAGAAGATGTTCACTTCCTGCCGGACTGCTGTGTGCCTATGTCCACGGAAAGCTCCCGGCCGGGACCGTCCGTGATTAAGGTAATTGTAGCAGCAAACCTGTATAGTGCAGCGCTTTCACTTAGGTGAATGATGGGTGGTATCTGGAGCTGCGGAATCGAGCCCCGTAGCGAGAGAGCGATGCAAACGGTGCTTCTTGGAGCACTGGCAAGGATGTGGCATAAGCCAGAATGAGCATAGAGTTTTTCAAACGCCTGGCCTTTAAGCTGATGCGCTCCAGCCTCACTCTGGTGTTGGTGCTGGGTGTGCTGGTGGCCCTGCTACAGGTCTACATGGACTTTCGCCATCAGAAAACGGCGATTGAGACCAATGTCAATGAAATCTTCCGGGTAATGCACAATGCGGCTGGGCGTGCCGTTCATTTGCTGGATAATCGGCTCGCCGACGAGGTGATTCGAGGGCTGGAATATTACGATTTCCTGCACAGTGCAACGATTTTCGATGATGCCGACAATGTCATGGCCGAACTTAATGTCGAGCAGCAGCCCTCCAACACCTATTGGTTGACCAGCATTCTCACTCAGCCCCGTCGCGAGTTCAGCAAGTCTCTCATATACTCCGATGGCACCTATGAGGGCAAGATCACGCTGGTGGTCAACCAGGACCGCGCCCTTTCCCATTTCTACGAACGCGCCATCACCATTTTTGTCTCGGGGATCGCCCGCAACTTCAGTCTCGCTCTGGTACTGATGCTGCTCTACCACTATGTGCTGACCAAACCGCTGGTAAAAATCGCCCACCGTTTTTCCCATATCAACCCCAGCCGTACCCGGGGCGCGCGTATTGAGCATATTGCCGGGCACGAAAACGACGAACTGGGGTTTATCGTTAACTCGGCCAACGAATTTATTGAGGAGCTGGAAACCCAGCGCTTGGGGCTCGAGCAGAGTGAGCAGCAGTTACGCATTATTCTGGACTCCAGCCCCAACCACATCTTTGCCCTGGATGCAGAGGGGCGTTTCGTGTTTGTAAATGCTGTCTTGTTGCAGTTTTACGGCATCGAAAGCCAGGACATGATCGGACAAACGTTTGCAGACGTTCATGCCGATATCTCGCCGTCGGAAACGGACAAGGTCTGGAGCGATATCATTATGGCGGAGCGTTTGCGCGAGCGCCGCCTCAATCACGAGCAACCACTGACCAACATTCATGGAGAAACCCGCCGTCTGGAAATCTCCTATGTACCGTTTGAATTCTTCGAGCAACCCTGTGTGCTGGTGATCGGCAGCGATATTACCGACCGGGTGGTGGCCGAGGAGCGGGTGGAAAATCTGGCCTACTTTGACACGCTGACCGGCCTGCCCAACCGCAATATGCTCTACGATCACCTCAATATGGATATCTCCAGATCCCAGCGCAACAACACCTTCGGCGCGCTGTTCTTTATCGACCTGGACGATTTCAAGCGCATCAACGATACCATGGGGCACTCGACCGGTGACGAAGTGCTGCTTCAGGTTGCCAGGGTGATGCAGGCCCAGATTCGCCAGACCGATACCCTGGCCAGATTGGGTGGCGATGAATTTACGTTGAGCCTGCCGGATCTCTCGGGGGACGTGGATATTGCCCAGTCACAGGCTGCCGACTTTGCTGAGCGGTTGCTGACAAAAATCAGCCAGCCCATCCGGGTTGATAATCAGGAATTTATCGTTGGAGCCAGTATCGGCATTGTGATCTATCCCGATTGTGCAGACGACACCGAAGCGCTGTTGAGGTTTGCCGACACGGCCATGTATCAGGCCAAAAAGTCGGGGCGCAATTGCTACCGGTTGTTTGAAGTGTCTATGGCTGCTGAGGTGGATCGGGCTGTTAAGCTGGAAAACGAGCTGCGCATAGCCGTCAAAGAGCAGCAGTTTACCTTCTTCCTGCAGCCCATCGTCGACAGCGCCACAGGCAACCTGGTTTGTGCAGAGGCATTAATGCGCTGGCAACATCCGGAGCGAGGCATGGTTCCGCCGGTGCAGTTTATCGACTTTCTTGAAAACTCCGGCAATATTCACGGGGTGGACCAGTTTATCCTTGGCCAGGTTTGTTCCTATATCAGCCATCAGCGCCATCTGGGACAGCTACCTGAGGGTTTCCGGATCGCGGTCAATATCAGCGCCAAGGAATTGCACCGTCGGGATTTTGTCGAGCAGGTAGAGGCCATATTGGCGCTTCACGATGTGCCGGGCAGCTGCATTGAGCTGGAGATTACAGAGGGTGCGGCTCTGCGGCGACTCGACGAAGTGGTGCACAAGATGCGCTTACTGCAGGCCAGAGGCATCACTTTTGCGTTGGATGACTTTGGCACGGGATACTCATCGCTCAGCTACCTCAAGCGCTTGCCTGTCGATAAAATCAAGATTGATAAATCATTCATCAAAGATCTGACCATCGATCCGCAGGATGAGGCCCTGGTCGCCTCCGTGATCGCCATTGCCAAGACGATGGGTCTGCGGGTGGTGGCTGAAGGGGTTGAGACATCAGAGCAGGCCGAATGGCTCAAACGCCACGGCGACCTTTGGTATCAGGGGTACTTGTTTGATCGACCCCTGCCCAAAAGCGAATTCCAGGATCAATATCTGGTGCAAGAACAACTTCAGGAAGCCTGTCAGGACTAGACAGGGCACTGTTCTTCCACGAACCACCCCAAAAACTGCCATAATAGCCGCTGGCTTTGATACTGGGACAGCGGAAAAACATGGGAATGGATATTGGGCTGATCATCGTTGGCGATGAAATACTCTCTGGTCGTCGTACGGACCGGCATCTGGGTGAGGTGGCCAAAATGCTGGCTAACCGTGGCCTGAGCCTGAGCTGGGCAAAGGTGCTCGGCGATGAGCCTGCAGCACTGGAGCAGTGCTATCGTGACAGTTTCGCCAGTGGTGATCTGGTGCTCAGTACCGGGGGTATTGGTGCGACTCCCGATGACTTGACCCGCGAAGCGGTCGCGGCGGCACTGGACACCGTCACGGAGCGTCATCCTGAAGGTACAGCGCTATTGGAAAAGTACGCCCGCGAGAAAGGGCGCGAGTTGACACCAGAGCGCTACAGGCTGGTGGAATTTCCCCGTGGCGCAGAGCTGATCCCCAACCCCTACAATGGCATTCCCGGTTTTCGAATCCAGCATCATCACTTCGTACCCGGCTTTCCTCAGATGGCCTGGCCCATGATTGAGTGGGTACTCGATACGCTCTACCCGGATCTGGGTGATAGCAACTACCGCGAATACTCGGTCATGCTCGAAAGCGCCAATGAAAGCCGCATTATTCCGATGATGGAGCAGATACTGAAGGACTTTCCGGATGTAAAAGTATTCAGTCTGCCGATTATCGATGAGCCGCCCCGCATTGAGTTGGGTGTCAAAGGATTGCAAGCCGAGGCCCGCGCCGCCATGGACTCCCTCAAAAGCCAATTGAACGCGGCTCAAGTTTCCTGGAAACGCCACTGACTGGTGCTCCTTCAGGGTGATATTGCCCAATGCAGCGCCAATCCGTCCATCAGTTGGCCTGATTGGCTCTATTATTGCGTCGTCTTTTCCCGTTAAATAGCGCCCCGTTTAGGTTGGGGGCTTGCTCGTCAATTCGTCACGCGGCTGTCACAAAGATGACGCATTTTTGCGGTCGGAGCACCGTTTCGGGGCCAGGAAGCGAGGATATTCCGCAGCCAATTTAGGTCCATGGTCGAATCAGGACAGCCGAGCTAGAAGCGGCAATGAGAAGAAGGGAAAGAGGAGAGAATCATGAAAAGAGTCGTATTTAATCAAAAGGGCGGTGTCGGAAAATCCAGTATCACCTGCAACCTTGCAGCCATCAGTGCCGCCCGTGGGGCGAAAACTCTGGTGGTGGATCTGGATGTTCAAGGCAATAGCAGCCATTATCTGGGCTATGAGCCCGACCAGCCGGGCAATGGCAGCGTCGCAGACTTTCTCGATCAGCGCTCCGGCTTCTTCTCGGTAGAAAAGGCGCCGGCGGAATTTGTGCATGCAACTCCGTTCGAAAACCTGTACCTGCTGCCGGCCAGCCCCAAACTGGCTCATATCGAAAAGGACCTTGAGAGCCGTTATAAAATTTACAAGCTGCGCGACGCACTGGTGGAGCTGGCCAAAGACTACGAAGAAATCTACATCGACACACCCCCCAACCTGAATTTTTACAGCAAATCGGCATTAATCGCGGCTGAAGAGCTGCTGATTCCCTTCGATTGTGACAGCTTCTCGCTACAGGCCTTGCACCTGCTGTTGGAAAACGTGTTTGAGCTTAAATCGGATCACAATCAGGCACTGGAAGTCGGGGGCATTGTGGTGAATCAGTACCAGGGCCAGGCCAGGTTGCCGCGTCAGCTGATTGAGGCGATGCAAGGCGAACAGTTACCCATCTACAATACCTTCCTGCCCGCATCCGTGAAAATGAAGGAGTCCCACAGCCTGCGTAAACCTCTGCCTCATATGGCGGCGCGGCACAAGCTCACTTTGCAATTTGAGCTGCTGCACGACGATGTTATGGAGGGGCGCCATCTGAGGGTGGAAGATGAGCCGGTGGAACAAGAGCCGGCGGAGCAATCAGCTTAATCGATTTTTACCTCCACTGAGACTTCGCCGCCATCGATACTGTCCACGCTCAGGGCCTCGGGGCTGGCATCCAATCCCTTCTTCGGCTTGATGGTCGCGTCAAAGGTGACGCGGCCCTGGTCTTTCGAGTCACCGAACATCGATCGCAGCTTGTCGGGTTCATCCGCAAAGCGAGGGTCGTCCATTTCCTGGTACGCACCCTGCTGGTATAACGCCGGGTCAATGTTCTCTGCAGGTTTCGTTGGAGCCGCCTTTTCGGGGGCTGCCTTTTCAGCAACAGGTGGTGCCGCCACCGTTGGCTCCTCGGTTTCGGAACAGGCGCCCAGCATCACCATCGCGGTCAGCGCAGCCAGCATTCGGCAGTTTGTCAATGTCATAAATAGGCCTCAGTGGCGGTTTTCTTTGTTGTCGTCCAATTCTTGAGCGCGCCCTCGCAGGGCGTGGAACTTCTCACGATAGCTTTCTCCATCACCAAAGTCGACAAATCCCGCGTATCGACTGTGGGGGTCATGCACCCTTTGTGCGTGCTTGATTGGGCACCAGTACTGCTCGGTGCGTGCGGCAACTTCGCGTACATAGGAAATGACCCCATTAAAGTAACCGCAATAAACACAATTCACTTTCTCAATAATATTCAGGTATTGGAGGTAGTGACGGTCGATCACCACATGTTCACTGCGCTTGACCCGTGGGATCCCATAGATAGGAAAACAGGTCCATTGGTAAACACTAACCACGAGGTCCAGCAGCAGGGCAGGGAACAGGTTCATCCAGATAATGGGAGCTGTGATAATATGGCGCCACTTTGCACGCCGCAAGTACTCTCGAACATGAGTCACCTGGCGACGATGCTGTTCTATGACTTCTTCCCGAAAATGCACGCTGCGGGCAATGATCTCATAGGACCACTGTTCGCGCTTTTGCTCCAGTTCTTCGAGCACTTCCTTTTCCAGCTGGCGAATCTCTTCCAGCAGGCTCTCCAGCCGATTATTCATGTGTGATACCCATAGTCAGGCGGCAGCTTAATTGGCGACCATTGGATCGAAGTCAAATCCCATGGCGTCTGTGATGACTATAGTAGAGGAAACACAAGTAGAAGAAACAGAACGGAGTCGCGACTTTGAATGGCTGGAACCTGATATTTGGGCTGGGTATTTTCCTGTACGGCATGGCCGGGCTGGAGTCTGGGTTGCGCCAGCTCGGCAGTCAGCGGCTGCGGCAGTTTTTCCGCCAGAGTACTGGCAACCGCTGGCTGGCGGTGCTGGTAGGCACGCTGGTCACCGCGTTTTTGCAGAGCAGCTCGATGGTCAGCCTGATGATGCAGGCCCTGGCGGCAGCGGGTCTGGTGCCTCTGACCAACGCCATCGGTGTCATTCTCGGTGCCAATCTGGGGACCACGTTCACCGGTTGGCTGGTGACCCTGCTCGGATTCAAACTCGATCTGGATGCCTTGTCTTTACCCCTGATTGGGTTGGGCAGCCTGGGATTGGTGTTCGGCGAGCGGCGTCAATTGCTGCGGGCGTCGTCACAACTCTTGCTGGGTCTGGGGCTGCTGCTATTCGGTCTGAACCTGATGAAGGGTGCGGTAGAACATCTGCCCGAGTTATTGCCCATCGACAGCCTCAGTGGCCATTCTCCCTGGCTGTATTTGCTGCTAGGGGTGCTGATGACGGCGGTAATTCAATCCAGCTCCGCCAGCATGATGATTGCGCTCACCGCACTTAACTCCGGACTGATTGAACTTCAGGCCGCCGCCGCCCTGATTATAGGCGCAGATCTGGGCACCACCAGCACCAGCGCGCTGGGTAGCTTGAGGGGGTCAGTGGTCAAAAAACAGCTGGCCCTGGCGCACTTTACCTTTAATCTCTGTGTGGACTTACTGGCGTTTCTGCTGCTCTTGCCCTTGTTGCCATGGCTGCTCAATTGGATTGGAGTCAGCGATCCTCTCTATAGCCTGGTTACCTTCCACAGCTTGTTTAACCTGATTGGCTTGCTGCTGTTTATGCCGGTTCTGGGCAGCTTCAGTCGCTGGATCGAAAGCTGCCTACAAAGCTCAGAATCGGACGATTACCCCAATCTCAGAGAAGTCGCCGCACTGCCCGATGCCGCTCTAGTGGCCATTGAGCGCAGCGTGGCGCTATTGCTGCGTGATGTGCTCGACCTCAACGGTCGGGCATTGCCGATTCATCATGAACAGAATGAACTCTCAGAAGAGGCCTTCGAGCAGCGTTATGAGGCACTAAAAAACATCGAGGGAGAAGTGCTGTTGCTTTCGCGCAGAATGCAGACACACAGCCTCACACCGGAACAAAGTGAGAGGTTGGGCAATCTGGTCAGCGCGGCCCGAGAGGGCGTCTTTAGCGCCAAGAGCATCAAGGACATTCGGGAAAATCTGCTGCGCCTCACGCCGGGGGAGCTCGGAAACTTCCCTTCGCCGCAAGGGCGCACCCAGGCTGCCATGTATCGTCAGTTTAACCACCTGCTGGGACAGCAGCACTCCTCAAGCTATGCCCGCGAAACTCTGGAGAATATCGCAGCGGAAAATAACCGCTTACATGAAGCGATTCACGAGCAGATTCTGCAGCGCGAAGGCCATCATCTGCTCAACAGTGCCGATCTCTCCACGCTGCTGAATATTAACCGGGAGCTCTGGCAGGCGGCAGATCGATTGCGTTGTGCCCTGGAACAGTTCTATGATCTGGAAGACCGCCAGAGCCTGCTGACCGATCCGGCGCGGGTCTGAAACTTCCAAGGGGTGGAGGGGCGTATATGAGTCACAACCAATTGCAGTTTCTCGGAGCCGCAGGCTGTGTCACAGGATCGCGCACATTGCTCGGATGTAATGGCAGGCGCGTTCTGATTGATGCCGGGCTTTTTCAGGGCTATAAGAACCTGCGCCGTCGCAACTGGGAGCGATTTTCGCCGCCGCCAGATTCTATCGAGGCCGTCTTCCTCACCCACGCCCATCTGGACCACAGTGGTTATCTGCCTGTACTGGCAGCAGCCGGGTTTAAGGGACCCATCTACTGTACGGAGGCAACCCGCGATCTTTGCGAAATACTGCTTTTGGACGCAGCCCATATTCAGGAGGAGGAGGCGGCATTTGCCAACCGCCATAGATTCAGTCGCCATCACCCCGCGCGCCCGTTGTTCGACCAGCACCAGGCCCGCCGCGCCATCAGTCAAATGGAAACGGTAGCCTTTGGGCATACGCTGGCATTGGGGGAAATCAAAGCGCAGTGGTATCCCAACGGTCATATCCTGGGCTCGGGTTCGCTGCTGGTGCAAGCGGCGGGTCAACAGATACTGTTTTCGGGAGATCTGGGCCGACCGGCGGACTCCTTGATGCGGGCACCGGAGCCGCCACCGGGTTGCGATGTCCTGGTGCTCGAATCCACCTATGGCGATAGACGACATCTGACCATTGACGCCAAGCAACAACTGGCTGACGTTGTTAGAGAAACGGTTCACCGCGGTGGCGATTTATTGATACCGGCATTTGCTGTGGGCAGAGCGCAGTTAGTGATGTTGCTGCTGCACCGATTGCAACAGTCCGGCGAGATCCCCTCGCTGCCGGTATATCTTGATAGCCCCATGGCCATCGACACCAGCCAGTTGATGATGCGCTACCCTGATCAGCACCGATTGAATGTCGGGCAATGCCAAACGCTCTTCAGGCATATTCATTACACACGCACACCTGAACAGTCAAAAGCCCTGGCGGCAATCTCCGCCCCCAAAATCATTATCTCGGCCAGCGGCATGGCCACCGGCGGGCGAGTGCTGCATCACCTTAAGCGCATGTTGGGCGACTCGCGCAATACCATCCTGTTCGCCGGCTACCAGGCTGGTGGCACTCGAGGGGCCAGACTGGTAAATGGTGAGGAATCGATCAAAATCCACGGACACTATTATCCTGTTGAGGCCGAGATACAACAGCTGGACAGTTTGTCGGCACATGCGGACAACGATGAAATTCTACAATGGTTGCGCAAGATGCCGGTGGCCCCCAAGCGGATTTTGATTAACCACGGAGAGCCTTCAGCGGCGGACCACCTGCGAGTGCGATTGCAGGAAGAACTGGGTTGGTCGGCCACGGTGCCGGCTTATCGCGACAGTTTTGATCTCTAACCAGGGTGCGATCTGACGACTATGAGCGAGCAAAAAAAACCGGAAGACAATCCTTTGAACAGTGGCCAGTGGCTGAGCTGGCTGGTCATGTTGTTTGCCCTTTACTATCTGTTCTCCGTGCTCAGTGCCGAATCCCCTCGAAGTCTGAGTTATTCTGAATTCCTGGCGCGCATAGAAAGCGGCGACATCAAGCGGGTGCAAATGCAGGGGCACCAGATTAAAGGTTACAGCGACCGTAATCCCAAAGACGCCAAACCCGGCTCCAGTCAATTTCGAGCGGTGATTCCGGTGGTGGAAGATCGTCGTCTGCTGCAACAGTTACTGGAAAAGGATATCGAGGTTCAGGTGCTGGCGGCAGAAGCGCCCGGCTGGATGAAGCTGCTGGCGGGGTTTATTCCCTGGCTGCTGATCTTTGCGCTGCTGGTTTACAGCGCCCGTGCCATGCAGGGGCGACTCGGCGGACGCCTGGATTTTACCCGGGGGACGCTCAAATCCAAGGCTCGACGCCACGACAGTGACCCGGACGGCCCCGGCTTTGATCAGGTGGCGGGTCTGGAGCTGGCCAAGCGAGACCTGCAGGAGGTGATCGAGTATCTGCGGCAACCGCAAAAATTCCAGCGGCTGGGTGCGCATATGCCCAGAGGTATGCTGATGATGGGACCGCCCGGCACCGGTAAAACCCTGCTGGCCAGAGCGGCCGCAAACGAAGCCGGCGTGCCTTTCTTTTCCATTAGTGGTTCGGAATTTATCGAGCTGTTTGTGGGGGTTGGTGCCGCTCGCGTGCGCGAGATGTTCAGCGAAGCGCGAGCCAGCGCTCCATCGCTGATTTTTATCGACGAAATTGACTCTGTCGGCCGAGCCCGCGGTACCGGTCTGGGCGGTGGGCACGACGAGCGGGAACAAACGCTCAATCAAATCCTGGCGGAAATGGATGGTTTCGATGCCCACGAAGCGGTGGTGGTGCTGGCGGCCACCAATCGGCCGGATGTGTTGGATGCGGCGTTGCTCAGGCCGGGGCGATTCGATCGCAAAGTTGTTTTGGAGCTGCCGGAACGACCAGCCCGGCTGAAGATTTTGGAGGTGCACACCCGCAAGACGCCCCTGGCCGGCGATATCGACCTCGAACAGGTTGCTGCGCTGACCACGGGTTTTTCCGGGGCGGATCTTGCCAACCTGGTTAACGAGGCCGCGCTTAGAGCCGCCCGTTATGATCGCGAACAATTGACTATGGAAGATTTTATCAGTGCCCGGGATAAAGTGATGTTGGGCGAGCGCCGTGACGGTATTCTTACCGAAAGCGAACGCCGCCGCGTTGCGGTGCACGAAGCCGGACACGCACTGGTGGCTTACTTTTCCGAGCACAGTGATCCCGTACAGAAAGTCTCCATTATTCCTCGCGGTCGAGCCATGGGGGTGACGGAGCAGAGACCTGAACAAGATCGCCACAGCGCGGAATCCCCTTATCTTCATGATCGCCTGCGTATCCTTATGGCGGGGCGCTGTGCGGAGCATTTGGTGTTCAATGACATAAGCTCGGGGCCGGCCGACGACCTCAAGCAGGCAACCCGTCTCGCCCGACAAATGGTAGGGCAATGGGGCATGAGCCGCGACCTGGGACCCGCCAGTTTTAACGTTGCCGAAGAGCACGCCTTTCTTGGTCGGGAGCTGGCGCAGACCCGGGAGTTCAGCGAAGCCACGGCCGATCGGATGGATCGGGAAGTGATTGCGATCCTGCAACAGGCGGAGCAGGAAAGTACGGCGGTGTTGGAGCAGCACCGATCACAGTTGGACCGCTTGGTGAGTGAATTGCTTCAGCGAGAAAGCTTGGATCGCGACCAACTGGAAAATCTGTTAACAGGGTCTGATTCCGACGATTGAATGTCGTCACCGGCAGTGCTAGATTGAACCGCGTTTAACGGATTAACACGGAATTCACGAAATTAGAGTCATGGAAGAATCCTCTTTGAAGCGGGACAATCTCGCCCGCGTTCCACAACCGCCGAGCACTGGAGTTTTTCAGGGCAAGCGCTGGCTAAAACGAAACCACAAGTCGCTCGCGTTCTCTTCGATCAATCGCTTTGGCACTGCTGACTCGGCTCGCGTCACGGCTCATTCTGGAATTTGCCAGTTCAGTATCTCCGCGGCTTCGGCTTTAGCCGACAGCCTCGGTCATTCGGCCGGTATTGGTCGCATTTGGCCAAGCTCATCACTGTAAATACAGGTTTCCAAAGTTTGGAGCCCTCTATAAGGTATTGTTTTTAAAGGAATTTCTATCTAATTCGAAAACGATATATGCATCACATGTAATTTTGTTTGATTTATTACATGTGAGAGTTTACGGTTATTCCATGAAAGCGAAATCATCAGCACATTATCAACGGGAATACCGGCGCAGGCTTCGCGAACAGGGCTTGGTGAAGAAGGAGGTTTGGATTCTTCCGGATAACGCCAAGCACCTGGCTGAAATGGAAAAGCAGCTGCGGTTGCCGGCCGGAGACATTAACGCAACAGGAGTGATTGCCATGACGGAACCCATGAACGCCTGGACGACCAACAGTTTGTTTGCTGCCCTGAAAGATGTAGAGCTGTTTACCTCCGGGCAGGCCAGTGTCGAGCTTATCGACGGAATCGAGCCGGCGCTGCACGTTGTGATGAAGGAGTTTGGCGACCTGCCGATTTTCCTGACCGTGGCCGGTGAGCAGATTATTGCCGAGGCCGTACTCTGGTCGGTGGACGAAGTCACTGACCAGGCCGGATTCAACGAAGCGGTGCTGCGCACCCACAAGTACTTTCCCCTATCAACCATCAGCCTTGACACCCTTGGCGCGGACGGCGACTACTACCATATGTTCGGCGCGCTCAGCTCGACTTCGATTCTGGCCAATGTGGTTTTTGAGATCGAAGTGCTGGCTAACAATGTGATCCAGGCTACGGAAGCCTACAGCGAATTCCTTGCCATCCCGGTCGCTGCCAGTTGATAAGCATAGGCCACCTGAACCAAGGCTAATTGAATTTTTGGAGTTTGATGATGAATATTTGGGCGAAAATGATGACCGCCTTGCGCGGTGGAGTAAACGAAGCCGGAGAGGCCATTGTTGACAGCCAGGCGCTGCGCATTCTGGACCAGGAGGTGCGCGATGCCTCCGAGGAATTGCAGAAGTCGAAAGACAGCCTGACCGAAATTATGGCCAGGCAAAAGCTGGCCGAAGAGAAGTGCTCGACACTCAAGAAGCAGATCGAAGAACACGAAGGTTATGCCATCAAGGCACTGGAGAAAGGCGACGAAACTCTGGCCCACGAAGTGGCACAGAAAATCGCCGATCTGGAAAACCAGCTGACTCAGGAGCAGGAGTCCGGCACAGGTTATGCGGCCAGCGCCAAGCAGCTGCGCACCGCCATCAAGCAGACGGAAGGCAATTTAAAACGCTTGAAACAACAGGTTGATACCGTGAAGGCCACTGAAAATGTACAGCGCGCTCAGGCCGCTGTGGCGGAGCGACATAGCGGCTCGAACTCGAAGATGCGCACCGCCATGGACAGCCTGGAGCAGATCAAGGAAAAGCAGGCGCTGAGGGCTGCGCAGATGACTGCAGCGAGCGAGGTCGCGGAGGAAAACTCCGATAGCTCCCTGCAAACGAAACTGGAGGAAGCCGGTATTGCGCCTCACGGTAACAGCGCTGATGACATTCTTGAGCGCATTAAAAATAAAAAATCTTAACGGGTGGATTAGGCGAATCCGTAATCCACCCCACGCAGGAGCCCGGGAATGCTTGCCATTTTTCTACACGAGAATATGGATCCGTTCTACCAAAATATCACCTCATTCCCAACCGCCTTTTTTAGTTTTTTTCTGGCGTTATCCGTTCTCTACTGGCTAGTGGCGGTGTTGGGATTTGTTGATCTGGAGGTGTTGGACTTTGATCTGCCCGAAGGCGATAGTGGTCCTGCGGGTCAGGGCAGCGAAGGCGTAAGCAATCCTGATGTGTTGGCGGGTTTGATGTTGCGTTTCGGGTTGGTGGGCGTACCCGTAACGGTCATTATCTCCCTGATCTCCCTGATTGGCTGGGTGATTTGCTATTACAGTGTGCATTTCCTGTTGGCGTGGATGGGCGAAGGATTCTTGAGATTGGTGTTCGGATTGCCCGTTCTTCTGGTATCACTCTACATTGCGGTGATGCTCACGGCACAGGTGATCAAACCGCTGCGGCCCCTGTTCCTGAAAGCGACTCAGGAAACCGAGAAAAAGGTACTCGGCCAAGTAGCGGTTGTCAGAACTTCAAGAGTCGACAAGGATTTTGGGGAGGCGTCATTAGAAGACGGCGGTGCGGGGCTTATTCTCAAGATCAGGGCGACCGGGGAGCAGACGTTCACTCGTGGTGATCGGGTTGTGCTGCTGGAATACCTGAAGGAACAAAATGTCTACCGGGTTGTATCGGAGGCGGAATACAAAGGCGCGTAACAGTCTGTCGCGTGCGTTGGCCCGGCTAGAGCCGGAACCCTCTTAGCTATCCGTTCGCGGATAAAAAGTCTGGAAATGGAGTAACCACTATGGCTGATTTATCGATCCTTATGCCCGGCGTCACAGTCGTCGGAATCGGTTTTCTTATTCTGATGGGGTTGGCAGCCCTGTTTAAATCCTTTTATGTTAAAGTCGAACAGGGCACCGCACTGATCGTGAACGACATGAGTTCCAAACCCAAAGTACATTTTACTGGAGCTCTGGTATACCCGATCATTTACAAAAAGGAACTGATGAAAATCTCCCTGCTGACACTGGAAGTGGACCGCAGGGGCAAGGACGGTCTGATCTGCGCAGACAATATGCGCGCCGACATCACGGTAGCATTTTACCTGCGAGTCAATGAGACGCCGGAAGACGTTCTTAAGGTGGCCAAATCTATTGGCGCCGGTCGTGCATCCGATAAAGAGGCGGTCAACCAGCTGTTTAACGCTAAATTCTCCGAAGCGCTGAAAACGGTGGGTAAACAGATTGACTTTGTCAAATTGTTTGAAAACCGCCAGGAATTCCGAGAAAAAATTATCGAAGTTATCGGCGACGATCTCAACGGTTATGTTCTGGAAGATGTGGCCATTGACTACCTGGAGCAAACGCCCAAAGCTTCCCTCGATCCCAGTAATATCCTCGATGCCGAAGGCATCAAAAAAATCACCGAGCTCACCGCCGAACAAAACGTCCGCACCAATATTCTGGAGCGCGACGAAGAGCTGGCCATCAAAAAGAAAAACGTAGAAACCGTCGAAGCCATGCTGGAGCTGGAGCGACAGCAGGCCGATGCCGAAGCCAAACAGGAGCGCGAGGTTGCCACCATTCGCGCCCGCGAAGAGGCTGAAACCAAAAAGGTTCAAGAAGAAGAGCGTCGCAAAGCCGAGGGCGCGACCATTCAGGTGGAGCAGGATCTGGCCGTTCAGACCGAAAACCAGAAACGCGAAATCGAAGTCGCCGAGCAAAACCGCCAGCGCGCGGTTGCTATCGAAGAAGAGAAGGTCACCCGAGCTCGTGATCTGGAAATTGTGTCTCGCGAACGGGAAGTGGAACTGCAGAAGATCGAAGCGGAAAAAGCCGTCGAAGTCGAGAAAAAAGAGATTGCCAATGTGATTCGCGAACGGGTGGCAGTGGACAAAACCGTTGCCATTGAGGAAGAACGTATCAAGGAAGTTCGCGAAGTGTCCGAGGCGGATCGAGCCAAGCAGACTCAGGTGCTGGCTGCCGAAGCTGTTGCCGAAGAAGAAAAGGTCAAGCAGGTGAAGGCCGCCGAAGCTGAAGAACAGGCCGCGAAATTCAAGGCCGTGGAAATCACCACCCTGGCGCAGGCGGAACTGGAAGCCGCCGCCAAAGAAGCCGATGCCAAGAAAAAACTGGCGGAAGGGGTTCAGGCGGAGCGCGCCGCACCTGGTCTGGCGGATGCCCGTGTTCAGGCTGCTACTGCTGACTCCCTGGAGAAAGAGGGTTTGGCTGAGGCCAGCGTGATTCGCGCCAAAGGCGATGCGGAGGCCGACGCCCTGTTGGGTACCGGTAAAGCCCAGGCGGATGTCACTGCGGCTCAGGGTGATGCTGAAGCCAAGTCTGCCCGGGAAATTGGTCTGGCGGGCGCAGAGGTGACTCGCGAGCAGTTCAAGGCTGAGGCCGACGGTCTTGTCGACAAGTTCGAGGCCATGAACAGCATGAGCGAGCAGGCCCGCTCTCACGAGGAATACCGCATGGGGCTGGAGACTGCGCTCAAAGAAGCCCTGGCCTCCATCGAAGCCGGCAAGGACATCGCCAAGGAAAATGCCGAAGTGCTGGCCACCGCCCTGCAGAAAGCCAAGATCGATATCGTGGGCGGTGAGGATCACTTCTTTGATAACTTTGCCAAGTCTCTGTCTATCGGTAAGGCAGTCGATGGACTGGCCGATAAGAGCGGCACCATCTCCGCATTGCTGAATCGGGTGATTGAAGGCAAGCCCGAGAAGGAATCCGATAAAGCAGACGCCTAACAGGCAGTTGAGAAACGCAGTTTTCTGCAACCCGTATCCGTTACAGGGGACAACCTGTTAAGTACCTATGAAGGGATGAAGTTATGGTGCAGCAAGGTTCCGGTAATCCGGCCGAAGATGCCATTGTAGATGCCGCCGTCGCGGAGGGCGGTGCCTACGAAATCATTCGCAAACGCCTGATCGACCAGGGCAAACGTCTCAGCGACGAGACCGGCGCACTCAATCGCGCCCGCCTGGAAGAGTTCGGCAGTTCGGACATGAGTGTCGCGGGCCGGGTACGGGTGCGCACGGAAAACAATTGCGTCGCCCGCGATGTGGTTCAGGTGGGTGAGCAACTGTTGTTTGGCTACAACGTCTTTATCGGTCTCAAAAAAGAAACCAAAGTTGAAGACGTCTTTGCCCTGTTCGCTATCGTCGACAACGGCGGCACCTTTGACATGCAGCCAGTGGATATGTCCACGAGCTTTCTGGCGCAGTCTGGCTTCGTCAACGATTTTGAAGAGCTTTACCGTTACTACAAGCACACCAAACTGGTTGAGCTGACGATCAAGGACGGCAAGCTGCTGGCGGGTTTTCAGATCGGTGAGCGCCTGGAAGATATCCGCGTGTTTCGCTGGACTGTGTCCGCCGATGGCAGCGACGTCAAGTATATCGATAACCGTGGCGAGCGGGATATCCAATTGCCGCCGGCCTATGACTTTGAATGGATAGATACCAGCCGCGAAGACAGTGTCCAGGGGCGCCACCCGCATATTAATATTCTCGACACCGTATTTGTGGAAACCATTGGTGGCGATCTGACCATCAAAATCGAAAATAACACGGAAGACGGTCTTGGCATTTACAACGAGCCGGTGGAGGACAAGACCCAGTCTCTGGATGATGCGCAGATCGCCTACGCGAAAGTGGGCAGCCTTATCCTGATTCGGATTCGTCCCTACCGTGAAGAGCAGTGGCGATTCTTTATCTATAACTTGCTGACCGAAAGCGTGATCCGCGTGGACGCCATAGGTCAGTCCTGCGTGCAATTGCCCGAAGATCACGGCATTATTTTTCCCGGCGGTTACTACCTGCAAACCGGAGAACACAAATCGTTCGATGAAGAAGTTGCCGGACTGTCGTTTAAGCGTTCTATCCGTTCCCCAAATGGCGAAGACGTTCTTTACGTGTTCTACGAGCCCGCCGAAGGTGTGGTGGGCCTGTTCGCTTACAACCTGATTGAAAAACAACTGCAAAACCCCATCTATAGCCACGGCTACGCCCTGGCGGAAAACGGCCAGCTGGTAATCTTTACCGCCGAGCAGGAACCCACTCGCGTTCACCCCATGCAGATCTGGCAAACGCCCTACGTTTCCACCGAATTTGCCAGCCAGGCACCGGCCAGCCAGACCTTTCTGGGGCGCATTGGCAATGCGGAACTGGTGCGGGGGGTGTCCGATCTCTACAGCATCTGCCGGATGATCGATAACCAGTCGGTGTCCGCCCGTCAGTACGAAGAACTGAGCAAAGCGAGTCGCAAGGTCTTTGACGACCACTACTGGATTGAAGACGAGTCAGCGGGTGCATTTCGAGAGCTGCTCAAGAAGGTCGCCGCCACCTCAGAGCTGGTTATTGACGAGTTCGAAAAAGTTCAGAGCATTCGTCAGGAATCCGCACGCACCATGTCAGAGGCGGAGCAGACTCAGGAGAGCCTATTAAGCTCCATTCGACCCGAAAACTGGCAGAGCGCCGAGGAATACGTCGATGCGCTGGGTCAATTGCGCCGCCAGCGCGGGCATCTGGTGACGGTGCGCGAACTGCGCTACATCGATGCCGAGAGGATCGGGGTGTTGGATGGTCAACTGCAAGAGGCGGAAGCCTCGCTGAGCGAACAGACTGTTGTCTTTCTCTCCGATGAGAAGGCGCTGCAACCCTACGACGAAAAAATTGATCATCTCAACGGTGAGCTGGAGTCAGCGGGAACCATTGCCGAGCTGCAACCCCTGATTGAGCAAATTGAGAAAACCGCTTCTGGCCTGGATCTGCTGTCTGAACTAATGGGCACCCTCAAGGTGCAGGACGCGACCATACGTACCCGTATTATCGATGCTATTTCACAGGTTTATTCACGCCTTAATCAAAGCAAGGCCAATGCCCGGCACAAGCAGAAAAGCCTGGGCTCGGCGGAGGCCATTGCGCAATTTGGAGCTCAATTCAAACTCTTCTCCCAAAGCATTACCAACGCCCTGGGCCTGGCCACGGATCCGGAAAAGTGCGACGAGCAGTTGTCGCGGTTGCTGGTGCAACTGGAAGAGCTGGAAAGCCAGTTCAGCGATCACGACCAATTTCTCGCGGACATTATGGACAAGCGCGAGGAGGTCTACGAATCCTTTGAGAGCCACAAGCAGCAACTGCTGGATGAGCGGCAACGCAAGGCCCAATCCCTGGCGGACGCCGCTGATCGGATTCTGGCCAGTATCGAAAAACGATCGCTCAAATTTACCGAAGCCGACGAACTCAACACCTATTTCGCCTCAGACGCCCTGTCACTGAAAACGCGTGAACTGGTTGAACAGCTGCGCCAACTGGACAGCGCGGTGAAAGCTGACGATATTGAGGCTCGCTACAAAGCCATCAAGGAGCAGGCGCTACGCGCGCTTCGAGACAAGGCAGACATCTATGAAGACGGCGGCAACATCATCAAACTGGGGCCGCGTCACCGTTTTTCGGTCAATACCCAGGAGTTGGACTTAACGATTATTCCTCGCGCGGGCGTGCTCAATGTCCATCTTACGGGAACCGACTATTTCGAGCCCATCGAAAACCCCGAGCTACTCGAGCTCAAAGACTTTTGGGAACTGTCGCTGGAATCCGAATCTCCTCAGGTGTATCGCGCGGAGTACCTGGCGGCACAGATTCTGGAGGCGGCAAAGCGCCAGAGCGATGATTTGTCTATGGATGGCCTCCGGCAGGCACTGTTGGAAGATGCCAGCCTGGACAAGCTGGTCCGTGATTTTGCCGCGCCCCGCTACAAAGAGGGCTACGAAAAAGGTATTCACGATGCAGACGCGGCCAGTCTTCTAAAGGTTCTGGTGCCGGCGCTGGAGCGTGCAGATCTGCTGCGGTTCGATCCATTGAGCCGCGGCTTGGCACAGATATTCTGGGCCAATATTAAGAGCCAGGCCCGCAAAAGCGGCATCTCGACCCAAGAGCGTCAACTTCTGCCCGTAACGACCTGGCCGGAGCGAGCCCGCTCCGCCCTGCAAATGCAGGCGGCATTCGCCAGCGGCGAGGCGGTCGAGCTATTGTCAGTGGAAATCGCCGTCGCCATCGAGCAATTTATTCTGGAGCACCCGATCAAGGTGTCAGCGCTGGATAGGCGCAGAGCGGCGCAATATCTGGTCGCGGAACTGGGCCGCGAGAACATCGAGTTTATCGGCAGCAAGTACGCGGTGGAATTGCAGGAAGAACTGCAGCGCTCCATGGACGACGCCAGTTGGCGCCAATACCAGCAGGCGCTGGATAAAATGATGGGCTGGCCGGCGGAGCGCTGGAATCTTACCGGTGCATGGTTGCAGGCGTTGATTGAAGAAAAAGGCCTGCAGCGCCTTGAGCGATACATTCCGGAAGCCATTGCTTTGATCAACGCCGATGAACGCTTGCAACGGCGCATCAGCGAAGTGGACCTGGAGCTAAAAGTCACCGGCTTGATGGGCGAACACTCGACCATCAGTGATCGTTCCCTGGGGTTTTCCCTCGATGCATTTCTGCAGCGGCTGCAACACCATAGTGAGGTGGTGGTGCCGACTTACCACCGCTACCTGCAAGTACGACAGGAAGTAATCAGTACAGAAAGGAACGCATTGCGTTTGGAAGAGTTTAAGCCACGCCCCTTAAGCTCCTTCGTGCGCAACCGACTGATCAACGAATCCTACCTGCCACTGATCGGCGACAACCTGGCCAAACAGATGGGAACCGTTGGCGAGAACAAGCGTACCGACCTGATGGGGCTGCTGATGATGATCTCGCCTCCCGGCTACGGTAAAACAACATTGATGGAATATGTGGCCAGTCGTCTGGGCCTGATCTTTATGAAGATTAACTGTCCTTCCCTGGGACACGATGTTCTCTCCCTGGACCCGCAACAGGCTCCGAACGCAACCGCCCGACAGGAGCTGGAAAAACTGAATCTGGCGCTGGAAATGGGTAACAATGTGATGCTGTATCTGGATGATATTCAGCATACCGACCCGGAATTTTTGCAGAAATTTATTTCACTCTGTGACGGCACCCGTCGGGTAGAGGGTGTCTGGAAAGGAAAAACCAAAACCTACGACATGCGCGGGCGCAAATTCTGCGTGGTGATGGCAGGTAACCCCTACACGGAATCCGGTGAGGCATTCAAGATTCCGGACATGCTGGCCAACCGTGCCGACATCTACAACCTCGGTGACATTCTCGGTGGCATGGATGAACAGTTTGCACTGAGTTATATCGAAAACGCCTTAACCTCTAACCCCGTCCTGGCGCCATTGGCCCTCAGGGAGATGGATGATGTCTATCGCCTGATCGATATGGCCAAAGGGCGAGAAGTGGCGACCACGGATCTCAAGCACGGCTATAGCGGGGCGGAAATCAACGAGATCACCGATATTTTGAAAAAGATGATGGTGATTCAAGAAGTGGTTCTAAAGATCAATCAGCAATACATCGCTTCCGCTGCACAGGATGACAAGTTCCGCACGGAGCCCTCGTTCAAATTGCAGGGCAGCTACCGCAATATGAACAAGATGACCGAGAAGGTCTCGGCGGTAATGAATCAGGACGAGTTGATGCAGATGATTCAGGATCACTATCTCGGTGAAGCTCAATTGCTGACCACCGGGGCGGAGGATAATTTGCTCAAGCTGGCTGAATTGCGCGGCAATATGACGGACGAGCAAGCGGCGCGCTGGGAAGCTATCAAAAAGGACTTCCTGCGTAACAAAACCATGGGCGGAGACGACGCCGACGTGGGCGGCAAGGTGGTGGCGCAGCTGGCGGATCTGGCCAGCGGTGTTCAGGCCCTGCAGAAAATTGCCCAGCGCTCCCAGGAGCAGCCTGCCCAGCAAACAGCGGCGGATGACGACGACATAAGAACCCTGATGGAAGGGCTGAAAACCGCGATGGCGGAGAGCAGGCCCAATGTGGAAGTGGTTAACCAGCCGGTGCCAGGAATGGACAAGGTACTACGGGTGCTGGCCGATGCCATTGAGCACAGTATCTTTCCGCTGGTGCGCAGTATGGACAAAAAGCTGGACATTGATCTGCGCACCCACGAGCGAATGGGGGATATCTCGCAGCAGCTGCGGGCACTTGAGGCCTTTGTCAAAGGCAAGCCCGATGAAGACCTGACGAACTGACGCCTTGTTGCCAGTTTCTCTGGTACCCTATCAAAGAACGCAGACTAACTGAGTAACGGCGGGGGAGTAGATTATGAATTGCCCACATTGCAAAGACGTTCGCCTGGAACCCAAAGAGCTGGAACTGGGATTAGTGGCCGCCTCCTGCAGCCAATGCGGAGGTGCACTGTTGTCGCTGATGTTCTACCGCTATTGGCTGGAACACTATGCCGCAAAGGAAGCGGCAGAGGAGCAGCCCGACAGCCCCGAGCCGGTAGAAGCCGAAGATACCCAGTCTGCTCTGTGCTGCCCCAAGTGCACCCGCCTGATGACCAAATTTCAAGTGGGCCCCGACACCGATCACCGCCTTGATCTGTGTACCACCTGCGATGAAGCCTGGCTGGACAAGGGCGAATGGCGCCTGCTGAAGCAACTGGATCTGCACGGCAAGCTGCCCAAGATCTTTACGGATGCCTGGCAGCGCAATATTCGTTTGCAACGACAGGAGCAACGCCAGAACGAACGATTTCGGGATCTGCTGGGTGACGAGGATTTTGAACGGGCCGAGGCGTTCAAGCAGTGGCTGAATCAGCACCCGAACAAAATCCAAATCCGTCAATTCCTGAGTATCGAATTCCAATAAACTCTTATCACGCTTATTAAAAGGACAACCCTATGGCAAGCGCGGGCCTGCTGGCACTACTGGACGATATCGCCACCATACTGGATGACATCGCCATCATGACCAAGGTGGCGGCCAAGAAGACCGCTGGTGTATTGGGTGATGATCTGGCCCTGAATGCCGAGCAGGTGTCCGGTGTTCGGGCGGAAAGGGAGCTGCCCGTGGTTTGGGCCGTGGCCAAGGGCTCGGCGCTGAACAAGTGCTTGCTGGTGCCGGGGGCTCTGTTGATCAGCGCCTTTGTGCCCTGGTTGATTACGCCCCTATTGATGTTGGGCGGTGCCTTTCTGTGTTTCGAAGGCTTCGAAAAACTGGTGCACAAATACCTGCATCCCGAAACCGAAGAGGAGCATACTGAGAAGCTTAAGGCCATTGCCGACCCGGAGGTGGATCTGGCGGAATTCGAACAACAGAAAATCAAAGGCGCCATTCGCACGGACTTTATTCTCTCGGCTGAAATTGTGGTGATTGCCCTGGGAACCGTCCAGGATGCGCCTTTTGTTAATCAGTTGGGCGTGGTGGTCGCCATCGCTGTTGCGATGACCGTGGGTGTTTATGGTCTGGTGGCGGCGATTGTAAAACTCGATGATGCCGGACTTTACCTGGCCAACACCGACGACGGCCAACCCATGGCGACAACACTGCAGGCCTTTGGGCGAGGCTTGCTGAGTTGTTGTCCCTACGTTCTTAAAACCCTCACCATTGTTGGTACCGCTGCTATGTTTTTAGTCGGTGGTGGTATTCTGGTGCACGGCATACCCGGCGCCCACGATACGGTTCACCATCTGGCGGAATGGGCGCACACTTTACCGGTGGGCGGATTTATGGCGGCATTGTCGTCGCAGTTGTTTAATGCCGTGGTAGGTCTGGCTGCCGGCGCGGTGCTGGTATTGGCCCTGACCGCCTGGGAGAAAACCAGGGCTGCAACCGCCAGCTGAAATCAACCATTCAGCCGCAGGGAGGGGCTCACGGGCAGCGAATTTGCCGTGATGCTGCCCCCGTCATGGGTGGACAATTTTACTGATCGATCAACATCCCCTGCTGCCACACATCCAGATCAGGTGCCAGCGCTTTGGTGTAGCGATCAAAGTAAAGCAGCTGCTTGGTCAGCAGGGTAAAGCTGCGCGGGAAACGAATGCCATAGCGCTTGCCAATGCCGGTAAGATTCAACATCACTTCCTGCAGAGAGCTGTCCAGGTCACTGAGATCCGCGTTATTGGTGAACATCAACTGTTGGTAGAACTGTCGCAGTTCGTTGGCCAATGCCTCCGTGTCGATATTTTCTTTGGTGGCCCCCAGTTGCATCAGAGCTTCGGCGGCGGTATCAAAATCTTCCACGGGCAACGCAGTGGATAAAGTCATCAACGCCTGCCACACCTGCTCGGAAATGCTGCCCACAATGCCGAAGTCGATAAAACCAATGCGGCCATCGTTCAGCATCATGATATTACCGGAGTGCAGGTCAGCGTGATAAATCCGGCACCGGCGCACGCTCTCGAACCATACATGCAGCGCGTTCATCAACGCCTGGTCCGGGTAAGGGTGGCGAACCCGCACGGCATCGAGGTCTGTCAGCGGCACACCAAAGAAACGCTCCATGGTGAGCACGCGCTTGGTGGAGGCCGCTGCATACACCTTGGGCACCACCACATCGCGATTGCCGATACTTTGCAGAAAGTCGCGGTAGGTGGCGATGTTGCTGGCCTCCTGCTCGAAGTTACATTCCTCCAGCATGCTCACCTTGATCTCTTCGGCCATATCCGCCAGCGACACATGTTTGAGCTTGGGGGCGATAACCTCCAGCACCCGTGTCACTGAATGCAGGGCAGAAAGATCCGCTTTCAGAATGTCCTGAGCATCGGGTCGCTGGATTTTGATGACCACCTCTTCTCCCGTATGCAGACGCGCTGCGTGTACCTGGGCGATAGAGGCGGAGGCCAGCGGCTGTGGGTCAATCCAGCTGAAGTGCAGATCCGGGTCGCCCAGCTCGCGCCGCAGTGTCTTCTCCAGCTGTTCGAAGGGCAATGGGCGGGATTGGTCCAGGCAGCCCTGAAACGCTTGCACATATTCCTCCGGGAACACCGAGGGCATGCTGGCAATCAGCTGGCCGATTTTGACATAGGTGGTGCCCAGATCCTCAAATACCTTGCGCAACAACTCCGGTGCGGGCGGGCGGTCACCCATCATCCATTGCAAGGCGTTCTTCTGCAAAATGAGGTTGGTCTGGGCAACGCGTTTGAGTCGCAGCCACGGTGTGTGGATCACATTGGGCAGGGCCATAAATTCAGACAGTCCTTATGCTGGCGAAAAAGAGGCTTCGGAGGTGTAGGCTTGCAACAGCGGCCAGCCGTTAAACTCCGATCGCAACAGGGTAATAAAGGTAAAAACACCAATCAACTTACGGGAAACCAGCGAGAAGTGCTCGGAGGGCAGCTCAAAACCGGAGTGCGTTGCTGAGCGCCCTACGGTAACGGCGGCCCGTTTCATTAATTTGGATTCCGCCCATCGATAGTGCCCTTGCTCGTTGAGCAGGTGCTCGGGCAGCTGCTCCGGGTGGCGCATGGGTTCCATAATTTCCACACAGAAGTGCACAAACGTATCGCAGGCACATTCGGAGCTCTCCGGGCGCAGGCAATCCAGAGCCATCAAGCCCGAGACCACCCGAGCGGCATCGCGCTGCTGGGCCCCCAAAATGGTTTCTCCCAGGGGCTCAAAAAACGATGGCCCCACATCCAGCATGGAGCCGAAGTCCAGCAGTACCAGCCGGTCCTGATCTTCGCCGATGGCTATGCGGTAGTTACCCATATTGGGGTCGGACTGCAGCAGCTGCCAGTCAAAGATCTCTTTAAACAACAGGTCCAGCATGGCACTGCCCAGGCGGTCTCGGCGGGCCTGGCTCAACTCGGCCACGGCCGCGCTGGTCACCGTCTCGCCCTGCAGGTACTCCATGGCAATCAGGTCCTGACGGCAAAAGCGGCGCACAATGGCGGGTACCAGAAAACGATCATCCCCAGCCAGCAGTGAGGCGACCTTCTCCGTCATCGCCATTTCCCGGTCGTAGTCCACCTCACACAGCAACTGCTGCTTGAACTGGCCGATCCACTCTTCGTAGCTGCGGGAGGTCTTTAGCCATCGGGTCAGTTTGAGCATGCCGGTCACGGCTTCAAAATCGTGGTCGATGGATTCCCGGATGCCGGGGTAGAGAAACTTCAGGCAGATCGATTCGCCGGTTTCGCGAACCCGGGCGCGGTGCACCTGGGCCAGGGAGGCAACGCCGATGGGCTCCGGCTCGATCTCCAACAGGTCGAAGTCCGCCCCCAGGCGTTCGCGCAGGATTGCCTCCACCTGCACCCAGGGCAGGGCTTCGGTGGCGGATTCCAGCTCCCGCAGGGCATCCGTAAGCTCCGCCGGCAGCACATACTCACCCACCAACGCCAGCATCTGCCCGACTTTGACGTAGGTGCCCTTCATCTGGCCCAGCCGGGCAACCAGTTTGCGGGCCTCCTGGGCCAGCAGAGGGTTGTGGTCGCGCCCGGGGACCACCTTGTTCAGAGCCTTGTCCACCAGCAACGCTCCACCGGTGCGGGCTCCGGCCAGGGAGAGATTAAGCCCCTTTAACAGCGACTTCTGCCGCAGGGGGTTAAATTTGGATGCCATCTAAGACGCCTCGGCGGCGGCAACGCCCACCTTTTACTGCATTGGCCGGCATTGTAGCCGGTCCCAGGTATCAAATCCTTGACTTAAAACGACATAAAGCGCCAGAAATCGGCCTTAATCTGTGACTGCCAAGTCAAATTTCCTCCATCCGTCGCCGCAGCCTGCTGAGGGCGACCGGTCGCGCTCAGGACGCGCTGCTACGGTGGGCAACACTGCAAGGTCCTCTCCCGGGCCCGATTGGATTACAATGTCGGCCCCCATCTTTCAGGACCCGATTATGCTCAAAGCGCTGTTTTTCGATATGGATGAAACCCTCTGCGACACCAAGGGGGCTAATCGCAAGGCCACCCAACTGATGGCCGAGGAGGCGCAGCGGCGTTATGAGGTGGACGGTATGGCGTTCGCCCGCGCCTATGTGACCGGCATCTATCGCGAGTGGAGCGAGGCACAGCGGGCGCGCTATATGCCCATTATCGAGCAGCAAAGCGAGGGCGCCTTTCGTATCCAGCTGATTCGCGACCTGTTGGCCGACCAGGGGCTCGAATCGGTAGAGGAGCAAGACGCGCAAGCGCTGCAGGACAAATTCGACCGCGATCGGCTGGACGCCTTCGACTTTTACCCCGGCATCACGGATTTTCTGGCAGAGGCCCGGCAGTACTTCACCCTGGTAGTGATCACCAATGGTCCGGAGTTCTCACAGGTGCCCAAGGTGCAAACCATTAACCTGGCAGAGCATGTGGACCACATCATTATTGGTGGGCAGGAGCCGGAACAGAAACCCGCCCGTTCCATCTTCGAAAAGGCTTTGCGCCTGGCGGAATGCGAAGCCCACGAGGCAATTCACGTGGGCGACAGTCTGGCAGCCGACATTGCCGGCGCTCACAACACCAGCATCACCTCAGTGTGGATTCAACATCAGCAACCACTGGATGCCGAGCTGGGCATCGAGCCCCATCACACCGTCATGCATCCGAGCGAGATACCCGAGCTGATTCGCAGCTTGCATCAGGGGGACTAAACGAACTCAGCCGCCCGCGCATTCCACGCGGTTGCGACCGTTTTCTTTGGCTTGGTACAGCGCCTGGTCGGCGCGCTCTTTGAGGGCGCCGGGGTCTTCCGCCACTCCGGCCTGAGCAATGCCGATAGAAACGGTAACAGCGCCCATTTGTTTGCCAGTGTCGTTCTGTTTGATGGAAATGGTGTTGGCCACCTGCTTGCGCACCGTATCCGCCAGTTCGGCGGCATCCTGCTGCTGCCCGGTAAAGATAATGGCAAACTCCTCACCGCCGTACCGCATCGGTTGCACGCCAGGGCGCTGTTGGGCTTTGAGAATCCTGCCCATACGCTCCAGCACCAGATCACCCATCACATGGCCATAGGTGTCGTTGATATTTTTAAAGTGATCCAGGTCCAATAACAACAGGCAGGTGGGGGTGTCCGTTTGTGTCAGTGCCTGCGACATAGCCTGATCAAAGGCGCGGCGATTACCGATCTTGGTCAGTGAGTCTACCAGGGCATCCTCACGGCTCACCTTGAGCTTTTCCTTCAGTTCCTCGATTTCGGCTTTGGCGGTTTCCAGTTCCCCTTGGAAGGCCTGGCTGGCACTTTGCACGGCACTGGTGTCCTCCAGAATTTGGGACAAAATCGCCTG
Organism: Pseudomaricurvus alkylphenolicus; assembly: GCF_011683955.1. GTDB lineage: Bacteria > Pseudomonadota > Gammaproteobacteria > Pseudomonadales > Cellvibrionaceae > Pseudomaricurvus > Pseudomaricurvus alkylphenolicus. The sequence continues at coordinate 93,836 of NZ_JAAQPI010000002.1, read as the reverse complement.
GATTTCCTGCTGGTCGCTGGTGCCATCGAGCTGGGCCAGAGACGACTGCAGGGCATCGCCGTAGTCGCGGGTGCCGTCTTCAATTTGGTTAACGGCCCCAAACAACTGGCTCAATAAACTGGCCAGCGCATTCTGGGCTTTTTCGCTGCGGGGCAGATGCTGCTTGATAAAGTAGTCGAAAAACAGGGCTTCGCTTTTATCGCCGTTGTACGAGCCTTTTTCGGGAAATTGCTCCAGCAGTCGTTTACTGAGTTCGGGGTGTTTGTTGCCCGCGTGGGCATACCAAAGTGAGTAATTCTGCGGTGTGGGGGGAATGTCCCGCTCAACCATCATGGGGATGGCTTTGCGCAAAATTTGAGCTGAATCCTGAGAGCCTTCTAAAAACTTCATCTGCAACCGCCACATCTGGTAAGGGGAGGATGGCCTTAAAGTCCTTGGCACCGTACTAAAAAACGGCGCCATCATACGGGAATTATAGAAGGCAATGAAGATGGTGGTGCCAATTCTGGCGCGCAGTTCCACCTATGTGTATGGCTCGATGGCTGTGACATGAGCGCTGTGTGGCAAAACTGCCCCCTTGGGCGTCCTTGGTTTCAGGAAGATTGCCAGCCAGTACGCCCGGCGTTAGGCTATGCGTCACCACTGACGAGACATCGCAGTTCATTGTTGTAGGGAGTAATCATGACCAAACGCGTATACCTGTTTAACGAAGGCAGCAAGGACGACCGGGACCTTCTCGGCGGCAAGGGCGCCAACCTTTGCGAGATGACGAACCTGGGCCTGCCCGTCCCCTTCGGATTCATTATTACCACGCCCACTTGTCGGGAGTTCTTCGAGGCGGGTAACAAGTTGCCCGACCAACTGGAACAGGAATACCGCGTCGGCCTGGGTCTGGTTGAACAAAAAATGGGCGCCCGCTTTGGCGACCCTGAAAATCCCCTGCTGTTTTCCGTGCGCTCCGGTGCACCGGTCTCCATGCCGGGCATGATGAATACCATATTGAATCTGGGGTTAAACGACGAAATCGCCGAAGGGCTCGCCAAAAAAACCGGTAACCCCCGCTTTGCCTACGACTCCTACCGCCGCTTTATCCAAATGTTCGGCGATGTAGTGCTGGATGTGGATGGCGAGAAGTTTGAACACGAACTCGACGCCTACAAAAAAGCCAACGGCAAAGCTCTGGACGTCGATATGACAGCCGAGGATTGGCAGGCGATCATCGCCATCTTCAAGACCATTGTGGACTTTCCGCAAGACCCCTACGAGCAGCTGCGCCTGGCCGTTGAGGCCGTATTCCTCTCCTGGCACACGCCGCGCGCCCATGTCTACCGCGAAATGAACAACATCCCGGATTCACTGGGTACCGCCGTTAACGTTCAGGCCATGGTGTTCGGAAACTTCGGCGATGACTCCGGCTCCGGCGTGGCTTTTACCCGTAACCCTTCCACCGGCGAAAAAACCTTCTTTGGTGAATTCCTTTTTAACGCCGCCGGTGAAGACGTGGTGGCCGGCATCCGCACCCCCGAGTCCATCGAGTCCCTGAAAGACCGCTTGCCAGAGGTTTACAACGAACTCTACGAAACCCAGGCGCTGCTGGAGCAGCACTACCGGGACATGCAAGACATCGAGTTCACTGTGCAGGAAGGCCGCTTCTACATGCTGCAAACCCGTGCCGGTAAGCGTACCGGTCGCGCCTCCATCGGCATCGCCGTGGACATGGTTAGCGAAGGCCTGATCTCCGAGAAAGAAGCGCTGCTGCGCGTCTCTCCGGAGCACGTAGAAGCACTGCTCCACCCCATGCTGGACCCGGACGCCAAAACCGAGGCCGTGGCCACCGGTCTGCCGGCAAGCCCCGGTGGCGCTACCGGTAAGGTCGTCTTCTCCGCTGACGAAGCGGTGGAAGCCGCAGACGCGGGCAACCAGGTGATTCTGGTACGCCGCGAAACCACCCCGGAAGATATTCACGGCATGAAAGCGGCCGAGGGCATTCTGACCGAGCTGGGCGGTATGACCTCACACGCCGCGGTTGTGGCCCGGGGTATGGGTGTCTGCGCCATCACCGGTTGTAGCGACCTGAGCATCGACTACGCTGCCGGCACCGCCACCAGCGCCAGCGGCACCGTTATCAAACGCGGCGACCTCATCACCCTCGACGGCTCCACCGGCGAGGTTATGCTCGGCGACATCCCCAAGGTCGAGGCCAGCGCCAGTGACGACTTTCAGACGCTGCTCTCTTGGGCCGATAAATACCGTCGTCTGAAGGTCCGCGCCAACGCCGAAACCCAGGAAGACGCCGCCAAGGCTCGCGAACTGGGTGCCGAAGGTATCGGCCTGTGCCGCACCGAGCACATGTTCTTCGGAGGTGATCGCATCGATCATATGCGCGCGATGGTGCTCTCCGAAACCACCGAAGAGCGCAAAAAGCACCTGGCCAAGCTGCATGAATTCCAAGAGGAAGACATGTTCAACCTGTTCCGCGAAATGGCGGGGCTGCCGGTTACCATCCGCCTGCTGGATCCACCGCTGCACGAATTCCTGCCCCACATTGGAGAAGACCTGAGTGGTCTGGCGCAACGCACCGGCAAAACCGCGGAACAAATCGAGGCCATTTCAGAGAGCCTCAGCGAAGTGAACCCCATGCTGGGCTTCCGTGGTTGCCGCCTCTCTGTGGTCTTCCCCGAGATCACAGAGATGCAGGTGGATGCCATCTTCTCGGCAGCGGTAAGAGCGACCGAAGCCGGCTTTAAACCCCACCCGGAAATCATGATTCCACTGGTCATCAATGTGCGCGAAATCCGATTGATTTCTGACATCATCAGCGGGCGCATTCGCAAGAAGATGGAAGAGCGTGGCGTCTCCATTCCGTACAAAGTGGGCACCATGATGGAAACCCCGCGTGCGTGTCTGGGAGCCGAGCGCCTGGCCAACAACGTGGAGTTTATGAGCTTCGGTACTAACGACCTGACGCAGATGACCTACGGCTTCTCTCGCGATGATGCCGGCACTTTTATCCCCCGTTACCTGGAGAAAAAACTGATCGAGAACGATCCGTTTATCACTCTGGACAAACGTGCGGTGGCGAGACTGATGGAGATGGCGATGAAGGAATCCAAAGCCGTTAAAGGTGGCATCAAGTACGGCATCTGTGGTGAGCACGGTGGTGATCCGCGCTCCATTCAGATTTGCCACGAGCTGGGTCTGGATTACGTGTCTTGCAGCCCATTCCGGGTGCCGGTTGCGCGTATTGCCGCGGCACAGGCGCAGGTTAAGGGGGAGGGGGTTTAAGCGATCTCTACCCGGTAGCGACAGACTCCAGGTCGCTGCCAAATCCTTTCTAAAAACCGGCGCAGGAAACGCTTTCTTGCGCCGGTTTTTTTCGCTCATTCATGATTTCTGGCCAACTGTTCCAGTCCATTGGATCAACCACTCTCCCCGAAATGCCGACTCGATCAGGAATGATTTGGGTAAGCCGAAGTACTGATTTGAACATTCAATAATCAGCGCCATCCCTGCAAATTACACCCTGTAAACAGCTATTTGCATTGGTGGCGCCGATAGTGCCCAACAGAAACAAACTATCGCTCGCCAGTGGTTCACTAAAGAAAGAGTGGTTACACGCATGTATACAGAGCTATGTAAAAAACTGGGTATTGATGTTCCGATTTTTGCATTTACCCATTGCCGTGATGTGGTTGTTGAAGTCAGCAAGGCCGGGGGTATTGGTGTTTTCGGGGCAGCCTTTGTGAACAGTCTCGAAGAATTAAAGGAACAATTGGACTGGATCGATGCCCACATCGGCGACCACATCTACGGTTTTGACATCGTTATTCCCAACAGTGCCGTGGGTCAGGGGAGCGGGATGTCGCCGGAAGAGCAGCAAGACAAACTTTGGGAGATGATTCCAAAAGAGCACACAGACTTTACCAATAAAATTATCGATGAGCACAGTGTGCCCAAGTGGCACGACGACTCGCGTCCTCCCATGGGTGCCTGGACCATGGAACAAGTCATGCCGATGTTAGAGGATGCCCTGAAGCGTCCCAAGTGCAAAGTTATCGTCAATGCATTGGGTACTCCGCCCGATAACGTCATTAAAATGGTACAGGACTGTGGTCGTTTAATTGGAGCACTCACCGGTACCAAGAAACATGCTCAGGCTCACAAAAAAGCCGGACTGGATTTTATTGTTGCCAATGGCGGCGAGGGGGGTGGCCACTGTGGTGAGGTAGGCAGTATCGTCTGCTGGCCAGAACTGATTGATGCGGTTGCGCCCATGCCCGTATTGGCTGCCGGCGGAATCGGCAACGGCAGACAAATGCTGGCTGCCATGGGCATGGGAGCGGCCGGCGTTTGGACGGGCTCTCTATGGTTAACGGTAGAAGAGGCCCATGCTCAAATGGCTCAGAAAGAGTCCTACCTGAAAGCCGAATCAACAGACGCTGTGCGAACCAAATCATGGACAGGAAAAAATTGTCGTTTGCTTCGTAACGACTGGTCAGAAGCCTGGGAAGACTCCGACACACCGGACCCGCTTCCTTTCCCGCTGCAACTGTTGCTTACCTCCGACCTCCGGCGGCGCAGCGCCATGTACGCGTCCTCCGGTGAAACACAAAAAATCGCGGACAACGCGTGCGGCCAGGTGATCGGGCAAATCAATGAGATTGAATCCTGTCGCGGTGTCGTCTCCAGAATCATTGGCGAGTATGTGGATGCATTGGAGGCGCTCAATGCGCTGATGCCGGAAGGATAAACCGACCGGATATTCATTCGCCAGGGGAGCTGGTCCCACCGATTGGGGGCAGCTCCTTGATGTACAGATCCGACTTGGCGTAGGGAATTTCGATGCCCTGGGCTCGAAACTGTTTGTAAATACTCATCAGCAGTTCATGTTTAATCCTGCCTCGGTCCTCAGGCTTGAGAATCCAGCCGAGCAGTTCAAAGTCGAGGCTGGACGCGCCAAACTTCCGCATGCGAACTCGGGGTGCAGGATCAGCGGCGATCTCTGGATGCTGCTCGCCAATCTGCTGCAGAATATCGCAAACCTGATCCACATCCGAGCCATAGGCCGCTCCCACCGCGACGGCGATGCGTATGTGCGGTTTGTTACCGCCACTTTCATTAACGATCTTGGCGTTGGCAATCACCGCATTGGGCAGAGTGATCTCAATGTCCTCGCGACTGAGCAAGCGAGTGCTGCGCAGGCCGATGTGGGTTACACAGCCTCGCTCACCCGTGTCCAGGTTGACGTAGTCTCCGACTTTATAGGGTGCGTCGATCAGGATAAAAAAACCGGAAAACACATTCGACAGAGTGTCTTTTGCGGCAAACCCCACAGCTATACCAACAATGCCCGCGGACGCCAACCAACCGATCGGATTGATGCCCCAGACAACCAGCAGCGCATAGCTCCCCAGCAGCAAGATAACCAGCTTAATAGACAGATCCAGCAGCGGAACCGTGCGCGGTTCCACCACCGGAAATCGATCGTGAACATCGCCCAGTGTCTTCAGAATTCGGGTGCTGGCCAGAAACGTGGATCTCATCCAGCTGGCAATGATGACGGAAATACAGAGATTGACCAGTGCTTCAGTCGCAAAAGGCAGTTGGCTTGCTGTGATTCCCAGGGCCACCCCAAAGTACATAATGGTAGTAAACAGGGGCTTGCGAAGGCAGTCGACTAAAATATTGTCTACTGGAGTTTCCGTTTCTGAGGAGAGGCGCTGCAGAAATCGGATCAGCAGCGATCGAATCACAACCGCTGCCACAAAGAAAAAAACAACAATGGCGAGCCCGGCCAGTATTGGCACCTGATCGAGCAGTTGCCATCCCGGCTTGAGCGATTCAGGCAGCCAATCGATGATGTCGGGCAACCGGTCGGCGATCGGCTCCGTAGGGGTATCGCTAGGGGTGGTCGGTTCTGTCTCCGCGCCGGTGTTATTCATATTTTCTCCGGGTCCTAAAGGGTCAGCCACATTGCCAAATAGTAGTCGCTGGCTTGAGCAGGTGCCAGCGTGCTGCGATGTACAAACTCGCTCAAAGTTAAAACTAAATCAGAGGTGCATCTCACTGTTTTTTAATATCACTAATATTGCTTTCGTTTCAAATGGGTTTCGTCCAAAAAAGTGCTAGAAAAGTCGCCTCCACCGGTCTTTGATTAACAATTGCGGGTATGAAGCGCAGATGCGAGATCTCTCGCCTAAAGCTTTCTTTGCAGATTCTTTTGTCCTTGCCAGGTGCATTATTGAAGTCTCCATGGTCGCACTCTTGGGGTTAAACATTAAATGCGGGCGCCATAAGCTTCTGCTCGCTACGGCTGATACCTACTCTCGTTGCAACTTTCCCCCAGCGGCGAACACTGGCCAAAACCTTATCTTTGATGGTTTGCGCTTCTACTGCGTTCAACTGGAAAAAATCAATCACCTCCATTGCCAGGCCATAGTCCAGGCTGTTGTCATCATCACTAATGCTTAGATGCAAGCCATTGGCGGGTGTCACGGGGTTAATATCATAGGCTGGAGAAAGTACCCAGCCGCCATCCTGATAAATAAAGCCATGGTTTCTCAGGTGATCATCGGTATTCGAAACAGCAATATTGAACACAATGCGCCGCCAAAGCTGAGCGAGGTCTGTCTTGGTGTTGCTGCCATGATCTGTGAGGAATTGCGCAAGCTCCAGGTAGCTGGCATCGTACTCGCCGTCGTAATAACCCAGCTGCGTCATAGCCGAGGTAAAATGCAGTCGACTTTGCTCGGTGCGATCAAAGCGCTTGGTAAGAAAGGTGTGGTGATGGCTATTAAATCTGTCGATACGGCATTCTGACATTTGGACTCCCGCATCCAGCGCCAGTTGATAGACGACGAATTCCCAGGCCGCAATATCGTAGTCATCGTGGCGACTGGGAAATTTGGCAATCCATAAGTGCTCCTGCTCATCGACCACACTGGCCTTGGGGCGGGCACCGCCCAGAGATGATCCGGGTGACATCAGCATGTATAGCCACTTCAGATACACCGGGTCATCGGCATTGCCGTTGTCTTCCACATGTTGAACTGCGTATTCCAGATCTCTTAGCGAAGAGATCGGCGGTGCTGCCAGCTTCTCATCGTCGTCCAGGAAGGGACCATCCATGTCTTGCTTAAATCGCAAGGCTCCCAAACGATAGAGATCATGCACGCCCAACAGGTAGTCGATTTCGTTGAGAACCTTGGGGCGCCGTTCTTCCTGGCGAGCGACAATCGCCTCGCGACGTTTCATCAGCAACCGGCCCCAACGATCTGGGCACGAATCCAGAAAGGTCCTGAAACTCCTGGGGTCTGCATTATGCTGCTCACCACTGTATAGATCCAGGTCCGGGTCGATTTTCTGGGCAAAGGAGGACTGTAACCAAGCCTCGTCATAGCTGAAGCTGAAGTGCTCTTTATTTTTGATGACAGAGGATCGTAGCGTACCGACCAATGTAGGCTTGCCAAAATCTTCCCAATCAGCAAAAACATAGACTTCCGTACTCATGGCTATTCTCCCTGGCTCAAGGCTTTTTTCCTTTCTGTTTGCCCATCAGTTTGATGTCTTGTAGCTTGCGCCCCAGCTCGTCATCGCTGGCGACCTTGGCAAAATCCTCGACCAGCCCCAGTACGCTCAGCACGGCCACATAATGGCCAATCGAGACTTTGGGGTCGCCCTGTTCGATCTTGCGAATGGTCAGACGGCTGAGTCCGGTTCGCTCAGAGATCAGGGTCTGGCTGTAGTTCCGGCGTTTACAGGCGAGCTTAATATTCTCACCCAGTTGCGCCAGTATTCGCTGGTTCTTTGGGAATACCACAGCACTTCGCTTCTGAGGGGGCAATTTTGAGGTCACTATACTTACCAACTTGCTTAAAAATGGTAAGTATAGTGACCATTCTGCTGAAGGTAAAATATTCTGTTGGCACCTATAGTTACCATTTTTATATAAATTGGATGCAGTAGGTGCCAATTCCGTGTAATCCTAAGCGACAACCCAGTTTAAGGAGATCGTAGCTGGAGTTCCGACTAAGGGGATTCTAGATGGGTAGATTATAGGAGTTTTGTTAACCCATTGATAAATATGGATATTTTTAAGATTTGGCTGTTTGTCACCAGTTATCTTAATAAAAGATTCCGCCATTGGCAGGTAGAGTATCTAGCTATCGCGCCGAGAATCGATAAGGCTACGAAGGGTCGGCTTGAGAGTGAAGGAGTGATTGCGCAGAGCCTTGAGGATTTGCTTGCGCCGGGGGGAGTTGAAAGTTGTAGTTAAGCCCAGTAGTGGTGTGTAGGGCGATTGTATTTTGAACTTCGATGTGCCAACCGGTGTGCCATTAAAGAAAAGTCACCCTCCCAGCATCATCTTGGCGCGTAGCCTATCGTTCACCCGATACCAATTCAACGAGATCAGGGATTTGAACCTAACTCCATTTAATTAAATCTAGGTAGCTTCAAGGGTGCGGCATATCCGTTCGGTCTGCTGTCTGCGTTTTAGATGCTCTATGCTTGCCCTACAGACCAAACTTTAGAGGAAAAGTCATGGTGTCTCGTTCCAAATCCTCCCCGCCCTCACCTATACACACCCTTCTATCCATTCGGTTAACCAGTTTCGCTGTCAGCATTAATGCGGGTATAAATCTAGAAATCATCGACCCTCGGGGTGCCGCGGGCCCCGATACGTCTGTATTTTCATTCAGGAGCGATGTCGAAATATTTGGGGAATGCCAACAGCCAGAAGAGCGGGCAGGAGAAAATTATACGATCAAGTTGCGTGATCAAGGGTCACAGGTCGATGTTGCTGGTTCGAGGTTAAAAGACTATCTGGTGCGAAACAGCGATGGCTCCCCCAAATATCGTTGCCGGAAAGGCGGGTGCATACCGGTGTACGATCCACCCAAGTCAATAGGCTATATAGAGCGCAATCGGGGCTCTGGGGGTTGGGATTGCTATGCATGGATGTCTCAGGGAGTGATCAGCGATATGCTTGTGCTCTTGCCTAGCGTCTCGGTGCTGTACATCTCAATTCATGAGGTGAAGGTAGGTCGGCAGCGAGATATACGTAACCTGAATCTTCAAATGACTGATCCAGAAGAGGGTTAGGCCTACCAGCGGCCCCATCCCAATTCAATCATAATTGTGCTGAGACAGGACACCGCCAGCTGTGCATCCTCATCAGTAATGCGGCGGGTTCCTCTACGGCGCTCCTCGGAAGCTTTACGGCGGGGATGGAGCAGTGCGAGAACGTTGGACAGGTCTTTCGCCAGATACCTTGGAGGATTGGTGTTGGCCAGTGCTTTGCTCAAATCTGATAGGTCTTGATCTCTAATTTCCAAGTAGGCGCCTAGGATCGCTGATACAGCCTCCCTACAGCAGTCAACAACGGATTCGGCGCTGGCGACGTACAAGTCGTCAACGACCAAATCTAACTTCCTTCTAATGAGCGGCAGCTCTTCTGTTGGAACTTCAGACTCTATGAGATCTGGCAGCAGACCAAAGGTGTTAACGGCCTTGATTGTGATTAATTCTTCTTTAGTAGCCATCACTTCTAGGTCAATCAACTTCCAGACGGTAAAGCGTACCTTGTCCCCTAGCAGCACGTAGATATGCTGATGGCCATCGCGGATGTACTGTGCCCAGATTGATGTGCGGTTATATCCTTGAGTCTCGATCTTATTTGGCCCTGGCAAATGCCAAAATAGAGGTTGCGATTCCCGAGCACGATAAATTCTTCCTCGGCGAATTCGACTCTTGGGATCAAAGAAGTCCTCTCGAAACATTAGTACTCTGGTTTCCTGGGATGGATCAGGGCCTTCACTGAGTTCCGTCCTGTTGGTGACCAGCTTGCAAGGGGAGAATAGTGGTGTGGGGTTCAGCTCACGCACCACCTGAGGGGCCTGTCCTTCAAAAATCCGGCCTGTTCTGGTGTCTATCCCAATATCCATATTTTAAAGCTCCTGCCTGTATCTATTTTGGCCTTTCGTCGCCGGCCGTCAAGCCAGCGCTACTCCATAAGAGGGCAGTCTGGTGGTGTATAGTTGCCGTTGGGGATGGCTCCAACGTCATTTAAATCCATATTTGATCAGTCGATTCGGATTTCTAGCTGGACCAACCATTGGACAAAGCCTCAGCCTGTTGCAGCACGAGTTCCACCGCCGCAGGAGCCTCGTCAGGGGGATATTTATAGCGCCGAAGGGTACGCCGCACCAGAATACGCAATTTTGCTCTCACGCTTTCCCTTACCTGCCAGTCGACGGTGGTGGATTTCCGAAGCTTGTTCGTAATTTCCACAGCAATCTTCTTTAGAGCATCATCTCCAAGCTCACGAACCGCACTTTCATTGTTGGCTAGAGCATCGTAGAAAGCGATTTCGTCGCTGTTGAGACCGAGAGCTGCCTCACGGGCCATTTCCTCTTGAAATTGCTTGGCCATGTCGATGAGCTCTTCAATGACCTGAGCGGTCTCGATGGCGCGGTTGTTATACTTGCGTAGCGTCTCCTGCAGGCGGTCGGCGTACTTCTTCTCTTGTACAACGTTATTGCGGGTTCTGGCGCGGATGTCATCCTTCAGCAGTTTTTCCAGCAACTCGACGGCGAGGTTCTTGTAGGGCATCTGGCGCACGTCTTCCAAGAACTCATCTGAGAGCAGGCCGATATTGGGCTTATCGAGGCCGCAGAGGGCGAATACGTCGTCGACGCCTTGGGCGATCACCGCGTTATCCAGTATCTGCTTCAGTGCCGAGTTCTTTTCGGCTTCGGTCAGCTTGCGGTCGACGCTGGTGTGTTTGGCGATGGCTGCCTTAACCGCTGTCAGGAAGGCGATCTCCTTTTGCAGGGCGCGGGCCTCGTCCAATGTGCCACATAGGGAGTAGGCCTTGGTAATGGCCAGCACCAGATCGAGAAAGCGCTTCTTGCCATCATCGAGGCCGAAGATGTAGTTGGCCGCTGGTACCAGAAGCTTGTGGGCCTCAGTCTCGAAGGCGCTGTAGTCAAAGCCTTCACTCTTTGGTCCCTTGGCGAACATACCGCGCACGGCATCGAGTTTTTCCACCAGTATCGCAAAGGCTTCTTCGGCGCTATGGGCCGGAGCGCCCTTGCCCTTGGAGTCGGTGTAGGTCTTCAGCGCCTGCTTCAGCTCGTTGGCGATGCCGATATAGTCCACCACCAAGCCGCCGGGCTTGTCCTTGAACACCCGGTTAACGCGGGCGATGGCCTGCATCAGGTTGTGGCCCTTCATCGGCTTGTCGACATACATTGTATGGCAGCACGGGGCGTCAAAACCCGTCAACCACATGTCACGCACGATTACCAGTTTGAGCGGATCGGTGAGGTCCTTAAAGCGTTTCTCCAGCCGTTTCTTGGTCTGCTTGTTGTAGATGTGGGGCTGCAGTAGCGGCTTGTCCGAAGCGGAGCCGGTCATCACGATCTTTATCGCCCCTTTCTCGGGGTCCGGGTCGTGCCACTCTGGCCGCAGAGCCACGATAGCGTTGTACAAGTGAGCGCATATGTCACGGCTCATGGCGACGATCATCGCCTTGCCGTCGATGCTGGCGGTGCGCGACTCGAAGTGAGTAACGAGGTCAGCTGCCACTTGCTCTAGGCGCGGCTCAGCCCCAACCAGTTTCTCCAGTCGACTCCACTCGCCCTTGGTTTTCTCGCGGGCGCTGGCGTCTTCCTCATCCTCGACCACCTCGTCAACCTGATCTGAGAGTTCCTCGATCTCATCGTGGTTGAGGTCGAGCTTGGCCAGACGGGACTCGTAGTAGATCGGCACCGTTGCGCCATCTTCCACCGCGTCCTGTATATCGTAGATAGAGACGTAGTCGCCGAACACGGCGCGGGTGTCCTTGTCTTCACTGGCGATGGGTGTGCCGGTAAAGCCGATGAAGGCTGCGTTGGGCAGCGCGTCACGCATATGCTTGGCATAGCCGAACTTGTAACTGCCGTCCTGCTTGAGAGTAGCCTTGAGGCCGTACTGGCTGCGGTGGGCCTCATCGGAGATCACCACGATGTTGTGCCGATCATTCAGTATCGGGTGGTGACTCTCGTCGTTGAGCAGGGCGAACTTCTGCACCGTGGTGAATATGATGCCGCCGGACTCGCGTTCAGCTAGTAACTGGCGCAGCTTGTCCCGGTCATCGGCCTGTACTGGCGTTTGCTTGAGCAGTTCTTTAGCGGCAGTGAAGGTAGCAAATAGTTGGCCGTCTAGATCGTTGCGGTCGGTGACGACAATCAGCGTCGGATTGTTCATCTGTGGTTGCTGCAGCAATTTGCCAGCATAGCAGCACATCGAGATGCTCTTGCCTGAGCCTTGGGTATGCCAAACCACACCGGCCTTCTTACTGCCGGGTACCACATGCTCGGCGTAGGTGGCTCGTTTTTCAGCGACGCCATCGACCTGCTCGGCGGCAATCACAGTGGCCTTAACAGCTTCACGCACCGCATGAAACTGGTGGTAGCCGGCAATCTTCTTGATCAGCTTGTCGGAGTCGGTCTCGAACAGCACAAAGTAGCGGATGTAGTCGAGCAGCAGTGTTCGGTCGAAGAAGCCGCGCACGAGCGTCTCTAACTGCCACTCCAGCAGTGGCTTGTCGTCCTCGTGCTGGATGGTACGCCATGGCAGGAAGCGCTCCTGATTGGCGGTCAGCGAGCCGAGGCGAGCGGTATAGCCATCGCTGACAATCAGCGCTTCGTTTGTGACGAACAACTCGGCGACCTCATCCTTGTAGGTCTGCAGCTGGTTGAACGCGTCCCAGACGTCGGCGTTTTCCGCGGAGGGGCTTTTCAGCTCCAGCACTGCGATGGGCAATCCATTGATAAAGCACACCACGTCAGGTCGCCTCAGTTGTTTGGTGCCCTCAATAGTAAACTGATTGATCACGCGGAAGCGGTTAGCGTCTACTGAGCCGAAGTCTATCAGTAGGGCGTGGTCGTGTACCGGCTTGTCATCGCGCTTGTACTCGACCGGTACGCCCTCCAGCAACAAACGGTGAAAGGCTCGGTTGCTGACCACCAGGTCGAGGCTCTCGGGCTTGCTGACCTGAGCAACCACCTCCTCGACAGCCGTATCAGGCAGTTGAGGATTGATGCGACGTATAGCCGCCTCCAAATCACCCGCCAGTAGCACCTGCCGGTAGTCCTTGCGTTCTGGGCACGGGCCGTCATGGGCGATGTCTGGCCCGTGGGCGACCTCCCAACCTCCTTCGGCAAACCACTCAAGGCAGAGTTGCTCCAGTTGATCTTCGTTCATCAGTGAATCCTATTCGACATCAATATGCCCTTTCTGCATATTGCTTTCCTTGGGTTGGGCGCTATACTAGCCCTTAATACGCCCGGCGCCTCTTCGCAGTTTACTGTGTACGCGCCGGTTCTCATTTCTGGCTCCATAAATCCCATTCCTGCCAGCCTTCAAGCAGTCCAAAATCAGCCAGTTTGACAGCCCCCGAGCCAGTGGCGGGAAACTCTCCCGTAACACCCTCAAACCGCTCTGCCCAAGTCGAGTTTGGGCAGATAACGCGCATCAGCTTCTGGATTAGGCAAAAGTAGAAGAATGGGCGGGCATTGTTCAGAGCCTGCCAATACTCGTCATCAAACAGCAGGTTGGAGCGCTCCAGAACGTTGATATTCCAAAGGCGGCTGTGATGGGCTGACACATTTCGGATAAAGTTCAGGCTTCTTAGCCATGAGGCGAAGATGCGGCCGTCTGCGGCACCGTATTTGGCGGCGATTCGGTCCTGATCAGGCCATTTCATGCCCGCATAAAGCCGTGACATCATGCCAAAATCCCATACTTCGATGGCGACCCAAACAGGCAACAGTCCGTACTTGCTTTGGTAGTGGGCGACAAAAGGCTCCCTGCGGGCGCGTTTCAGATGGCTGCGGTACTTTTCCAGCCAAGCCTGATGCTCGGTTTTACCCGTAGCAGGGCCCCTTCTCTTGATTTGTTTGCTGAACCTCCCATGGAAACAGTCTGGATTCTCGTGGGCATGTATGTCTTGCTCGCCCAGCAGGTGCGCGATATCGACCCGCAGCGCCATTTCTATGCGCTCCAGCGCATCCAGTGCCAGTAGTCGGAGCTTTTTGTCGAAGACATAGAGCTTGACGACCTCTTCAAAATGACTGTTGGAAATAAAGGCATCCAGCCTCTTCGGTACAGTAGCACCATCTTCTTGAGGTGCGTCATCCAGCTGCCGGAATGGATACCAGTAGCCACTTAAGCGGTAGTAGCCGAGGCGCTCCAGATAGCTCATAGCGGCTTCGGGCTGATCAATCAGCAATCCGCGCTCATGCAGCAGATCTAGCTGCTCCTCGAATGACTTCCACGGCTTGGGGGCTGGTGTCATGCAAAGGCCTCTTGCTTCAGCCGCTGGTTAATCCCCTTTAGTGGTTCTTGCAGAGCGTTTTCCAGCTTGGTCATGTGATCAACCAGCCACTGGATCATCTCCAGCCAGTTGGCCTTGTCATAGCCGTCCACCGCCTTGGCATACTGGATGCGGCAGGCCTTCTTGTTGGGCAGGGGTGACCAAGACAGCGCGTGGCCAAAGGAGGCTTCGATGGCTTCTTTCTGGGCCGACAGTTGATCAAACACGTAGGTGTTCACCTCAGCCTCGCTGCGCTGCAAACTAAACTCCACCCGGACCTCATTCTTACCGAAAATCAGGTTGTAAGGCATCGCACGCATGCCTGACCCGGCGCTCAACCAGTGATCCTTCGAGGGACTGATGTTGTTGTACAACGAACAGGCGCTTTGGCCGAAGGCCTCCAGTGCCTGTTCCCAGAATGCCAGCCGTAGGGTGTGGCGCTGCTTCTGTTCGGTGTCGGCGCTTTTCTCCTCGGCCTCCTTGGCGACCATGCCGATCATGAACTCTGAGGACTCCGGGGTGGGGATGATCTGCTCACAGCTGAGAAACAGTTCATCGCCCGCCTGAAAGGGAGTGACTTTGAAGCACTGACAGGCGATGCCGAACTGGCTCAGCCAGAGCACGGTATTGGTCACCTCCTTGCGGTAGCGGGCGGCGACGAAGATCAGTCGCTGGGTCTTGATGCGGTTGATCTGGGCCGCCTCCAGCCCGTCTACGTCGAGAAACTCGATCAGGTTGTCGACAGCACTGGCGGCGGGTTGGCCGCTCTCCTGCGCCTTCTGGTTGAGGTAGCGCTGGTAGATGTCGACCACCTGCTGCTTGCTGAGGTTGGCGCAGTAGCTGGCGTACTTGAGCGCCTGCCAGACCACATCACGGCCGGTGTCATCGAGCTTGTTCTCGATGATGACCAGATTGCCCTCTTTATCCAGTGCCAGCAGGTCGAGGCGCTCGCGAGTGTCGTCGAAGCCGTCGAACTCCTTCTGGATGATCAACAGCTCCTCACCTTCGCCCTGTGCCAGTGCCTGCGGGCAGTTCTCCAACCACTCCTGCAGGTGCTTACGCTCGGTAAAACCCAGCTCGCCAAAGCGCTTGGCCTCCAGCGGGGCGATACGGTTCTGCTGCGAGTCGATCTTAAACATTGGCTACGTCCTGTAACTGTGGTTTTTCTTCGGGCGAGGTGAGTTCACCGGAGAGGAGTTTGGGTAGCAATGAGTCACGAAGATAGCTAAGAGTGTTTATCTGCTGACTTAGAGTGCGCACTTCCCCATCAAGGTTTCCGGCTATTGCTGAAAACCGCTCGATTAGACTTGAAGGAGGCTTTGGCAGGTCTAGCGCCTTTAGATTCTTCTGGTTTATCGAACCAAATACCGTGCCCTCTGAGTCAAAGGAGGCGAGTTGGTGGCCCAATTCAAGGACGCTGTAATAGGTAAACGACTCGCATCCAGACTTATGACGCAACGCAGCCAATCCTCGGCCAACACAGCAATTGCTGGCCGCGATGTTTACATCGCCAACTGGTGCCCGAACGCTTAGTAAGGTGTCGCCCTCGTTGGCCATTCTTTTGGGCGCGGTACAATAGACCCGATTACTTGGAAACCTGACGCCAAAATCTCTTCGTCCTTGAAAGAATGCAATTCCCTCGCCATCCTCGTTGTACGTATCTCCCGGCGGTGACTGCCCCATTGTGACATCGAATTCCGCTCCTACGGTCGAGGTTTCCCACCTCTCCGGTATCTCCCCCAGCTCACTGGACTGCATCGCGGCAGGGAATAGCGCGGCGGTGGCTTGGAGTTCGGTGTACTGCTCGGACTGTTCGGCGGCCATCTGGGCGAGTTGGTCAGCGCCTCTACCACTGATCACCCGCACAGCGGCCAGTTCGGCATCGGCGGCGCTGCCGCCTGCTTCCAGTGCGGCGATCTTGGCCTTGACCGGCTCGAAGTCAACAAACCAGCTCTTAAAGATCGCCTGTGCCATCTGTTCGAGGGTTTGGTTGATCTGGTGGTTGAGCTGGATTTTGTCGTCTAACCGGCAAAGTACTTCGGCTATGTTTCTTTGCTCTTTGAGACTAGGTATCGGGAACTCGATGCGCTCAAGAGTTTGGAGGTTGATGTTGTCCTGCACACTTCCGGTGGCCTGTGCTTGAATCCGTTTTTTCATCAACCGAAACATGTACTCGATGAAGTGGATGTCGCACTTTTCAGGATCAGGAATGAAGCCAATAACGCTATCAGGGAAGCAGGCTGGGAACTGCAGTATCCCAGTCTCAGCGATGTTTGCAGCGATAGTTATGCACATGGTCCCTTCAGGCCACAATCGGCTCTGAGCTAGACCTGCTTCGCTGTATGTCTGTGTATGGCTAGTTATTCGGCCATTAGATGCTTTCACATCTCCAGTCTGGATGAAGGGGTATGGGCCGCCATATAAGTGCGCCGCATCTCGGGGGCGATGGCGAGAACGACCTCGATTCACTTCTCCAAGTGAGCTGAGCTTTACAAACGTCCATGAATCAGGAGCTGAAAAACTAAAGTTCATACCCCAACCCCCCCAGATTGCTTTTGATCGCCGCTTCCAGTCGGCCGCTCTCGTCAAACTGGGCCTTCAGTTGCGTGCTCAGCCGCGCCATCTTCTCGGCAAAGGGTTCGCCGTCATCCTCCTGATCCGGTGCGCCCACATAACGGCCCGGTGTCAGCACGAAGTCGTGCTTGGCAACGTCCTGAAAATCTACCGAGGCGCAGAAGCCGGGCACGTCTTCGTAACCTTCGCCTTTCTGCCACGCATGGAAGGTATCGGCCACCTTGCGGATGTCGTCGGTGGTGAAATCACGCAGCACCCGATCCTTCATGTAGCCGAGGTTGCGGGCGTCGATAAACAGAATGTCGTCGCGACGATCGTGCTTCTTGCCGTCCTTGCCGCTCTTGTCTTTGGTCAGGAACCAGATACAGGCGGGGATCTGGGTGTTGGTAAACAGCTGTCCCGGCAAGGCCACCATGCACTCGACGAGGTCCTCTTCGATCAGGCGCTTGCGGATCTTGCCCTCGTTGTTGGTATTGGAACTCATGGAGCCGTTGGCCAGCAGTAGCGCCATGCTGCCGGTGGGGGCGAGGTGGTGCAGCATATGCTGTATCCAGCCAAAGTTGGCGTTGCCCTTGGGCGGGGAACCGTACTTCCAGCGCGCATCGTCGGCCAGTGACTCGCTCCACCAGTCTTTGATGTTGAAGGGCGGGTTGGCCATCACGAAGTCGGCGCGCAGGTCCGGGTGTTGATCGTCGAGAAAACTGTCGGCGTTCTTCTTGCCGAAGTTGAAGTCAATGCCCCGGATCGCCATGTTCATCGCCGCCAGTTTCCACGTAGTGGGGTTGGACTCCTGCCCATAGACCGAGATGTGCTTCTTTTGCTCGGCGACGTTGTAGTGCTGCTCGCTGGCGTGCTCCTCAATGAACTTATCGGAGGAGACAAAGAAGCCACCCGATCCCATGGCAGGGTCGTAGACGCGCCCGGCGTAGGGTTCCAGCATCTCGACGATTAGGGTAACGATGCTCTTGGGGGTGTAGTATTGGCCGCCTTGCTTACCCTCCGCCAAGGCGAACTGGCCGAGGAAGTACTCGTAGACGTGGCCGAGAATGTCCTTGCTGTGCAGGTCGAGCTGCGTGCCTTGGTGGACCGGCTTGGTGAAGGAGGTATCGGAGAAGGTGTTGATCAGACCGATCAGCGTATCGTTGTCCAACTGGTACTGGCCGATGCGGTTCAGGATGCCCTTGAGTTTGGCGTTGCTCTTCTCGATCTCGTCCAGCGCGTTGTCGACCAGCCACGACACCGAGCGCAGCTTTGCATCGGTACCGGCAGCGTCCTGCCACAGCACCGTGCCGATGGGCAGCGCGGCTTTCTCCTGCAAGGTTTTCCAGCGGGCCGCCTTGGGTACCCAGAACACATTGGCCTCTCGGTAGTAGTCCAGCACCTCCAGCTCATCCGTCAGCGCCTGCTGGTAGTCCGCGTCGCTGTCGTAGTCCTCACGGGGTAGGAAGTAGATGTTGTCGTCATCATCGTGCTGGAACTGCTCCAGCAGCACCTCCTGCCGCTCCTCAAAGGCGTCGGAAACGTACTTGAGGAAGATTAGCCCCAGCACCACGTGCTTGTAGTTGGCGGCGTCTAGGTTGGCACGCAGCTTGTCGGCCGCCTTCCAGAGTTTGCTGTCGAGGTCGTTGAGGAATTCTTGTTCCGTGGTATTCATAGGGTTCCTTAGTGGTTATCCGTTCGCTTGCATGATCACAGCGGCACTAGAGCCCGGTGCCAGCGCTAATTTGGGGAGTTGTTCGGCCTGCTGCAACGCGCCGCTATTGCGTAGCCAGAGCTGGTACTTGGGACCTTGCAGGTGGTGATCCGTTGTACAATCGACATTCCACCGGCTTAGAAGGTAGCCCGCTAGTGCGGCCTGCAGTTGCACCTGGAGTACGCCATCCTTCATGCCGTACTCCAGCTCAATCACTTCCGGGTGTGTCAGAGATGGGTGTGGCACCAGCTCCAATTCGATTCGTTGATGCCATTCACTGTCTTGCTCTCGCAGTTTCTTTGCATTGGCAATGGTCTTGGCTGGCGAGACGGCTGCGATGCGATTCAATGCCAGATCAATATAGCTATCATTCTCAAAGGCTCTCAGGAGCCATTTAAGGCCGTCGTCGACTAATGTGAGGGGCACTATTGTTCTTTGCTCAAATCCCTTTGAGAGCGAGCCATAGCGAATGTTGATGGCTTTACCACTAAACAGGGCACGGCAGATGGGCATCAACACTTGTATCGAAGGTGCGCGTCTGCGACTGGGTTGCTCAGCAGGTAGCCAGGGGGCGGATTGAGCGACAAAATCGTCCCCAAACCCCTCTGTCAATGCAATGAGTGCTTGTGCTGGGTTGTAGTTAAATAGCGGTTTAGCTCTTGCTCCGAGCCTATATGTGCGATGGACGGTGTCGTAGCCGATATTGGGGCTTGCGATCTGTCTATACAGTGCCAGGTCCCGGGAGGCAGCAGACTCTGTCAAGCCAAAGCGGTGAACTAGGTCGCTGCGGTTAATACACCCGATAAATAACAGGCGAAACTCTATATAGGCGAGTCGCTCTTGCTGAGGTTGTGAGGCTTGATCCAATTGGGCGGTGGGCATTCATCATCCGTTGATATTGGGCTAAGTCCATGTTGTACATTACATTTTCACTAGATGGTTGTCAAAATGATAAGGGCCTGTTGCCCAAAATGTAATCACAAGTGGGGGGCTTTTACCCTGCTTTGAGGTGGCATGATATTCTATATTGATCGGATGCTGTTGGGGTTTGTCATAAAATGTGGTGCTGGGGCGTCTGATCGATTTGACGGTGGCCGGATCAAATGGGGCTAAAATACCTCGCACATGAGACCTTAAACAGGATTGAGATACAGCACATGGATAAGGCTGTTAGTGAGAAGTACCCACGCCCATTGGTTTCAATGATCTTGATGCTGGTCATTATATGGCTGGTGCCGATCGGTGCCGATGGCGCGAAGCTCTATACCTACAAAGACAAAAACGGTCGTACGGTCTTCACTGATCAAAAGCCGCCCGAAGAGATTCAGTACCAGCAGGAACAGCTGTTGGTCACGGAAGGTCGGAGGAAGGTACATGTAGTAAACAGAGGCTCCCGTGAAAAGCCTCGGCTGTACATCGTTAATGACTATAGTGGGCCAGCTCAAGTAAGTCTTTTTTTCAACAAGGCAGACAACATCCAATTCAGCCATCGTGGCCCATTCTCTTGGGTTCTTCCTGCCGGCGCAGATAGGCAGGTTCTGACTCTTCAGCCGAAGGTTCGAAATCGAAAGTGGTCTTATAGCTATCGATCAAAATATGTACCGGGAGCCCCTGTTCGTGGAAAGGTGGTGAATTATGAGTATCAACTGCCATTTCGTGAAGGTAGCTTTCGGATTTCGCAGGGTTTTCGAGGCCCCAGAAGCCACGGTCGATCCAGGCAAAGCTACTATGCTATTGATATTGCGATGCCTGAGCTGACACCTGTCGTGGCCGCTCGTGCTGGGATAATTATGGATTCAGAGGGCGACTTCTCGCGCTCTGGCTGGCATCAGGATTACATGGACGAAGCCAATATAGTTCGGGTGCTGCACAGTGATGGGACTATGGCTGTCTATGCGCATTTGGCCCCAGATGGCATTCTTGTTAAGAAGGGGGCTCGTGTAAACCAGGGAGAGCTGCTGGCCTATTCAGGCAATACAGGGTTTTCTTCCGGGCCACATTTGCACTTCGTCGTCCAGAAGAACAACGGCCGTGAATTGGTGTCTATTCCCTTTAGGTTTCAGGGGGACAATGAACTGAAAAAGGGTGTGTATCTAACCTCTACATTGGCGCCCCCAGAGCTAAGACGGCGCCCATCAGTCGTGATCGGAAAAGGAAGTAATAATGAATGACATAAAAGAAAACTACCTTAATGCGTTAAGTGAGCGTCTTACCCGGTTCTATCAAGACATCCAGGTCAAGGACAAGCTCGATGACATTGAAAAACATCGTATCGAAGCTTTCATCGAGGCAGCCCTGGTTTCTGGGTTGGCTGCCAAGGATGAGCTTCAGGATGTGATCGATGCCGTTCACTTTTCTGTATTCGGACGGACTCTGGAGGAGCAAGCCCAGTACCGTAAGGAAACCATGGCAGCAAGTGGCGATTACTCGATGTTTGATAAACCTGCTTGGGTGCGCTAATGGTAGGGGCTGGCATCAAGCCAACTGCCTTGCACCAGGACCTGTCATTGAGTTCATTGCGTAGGCCAATGTAGGCGTCATGTTTTTGATTGAGCACGCACCATCGTCACCAACCGTTATGGTAGATCTAAGTTCTATGGGTGTTATTCCGGGTTGATCAGATATTCGATCGATCCACTCAGCAAAAATGTCATCGTTCTTGAACCACTCGCTAAACCCGTCAAAACCGCTACATTGTGCCGAGGTCAAAGTCCTTTTAGCTTCGGTTTCCAATAAGCGTGGAATGTTGCCATCAGTACATTCGAGAACGTTCATGATTTCGAAGTCAAAAGGTGTCTTTCGTTTCAGTCGAGCGATTCGAGAATCGAGTTCATTGCTGATCCCAACCTTGATGATGCCCCCTTTTTCGTCAGATCGCAGTACATATAGATATCCTAACTCACAAGGGTTATATCCTGTACCACCGCAGGCCGGGCAGCCTTGTCCGCGCAGCGTGAAGTGATTGATACCACTAGTTCTCCAGATACCGTGTTCGGGGCATTCCAGCAGCAGCCTGGTTTGGCGACAATTATACTCTTCAGCCCATCCATGAAAGAGGTAACCTCTTGAATCTGCAACACGCTGTACTCGGATCTTATTTTGCTCTTCGGTCCAGCTGGGGCTCTCTGAGCAACCACAAGGATAGCTGCCATCACGAACTCGGTAGTAGCGGGACCGCAGCTCCGGAAACAGCTCGCTATCAGACGAGCAGACAGAGCACTCGTAGAAATAGTGTTTCTTAGCACCAGTCTCACCGTTCCAGCCTATGATCTCTAGCGTGCTACCCACAGGTGTATGGAACTTTTCGCCAATGACTCTTTTTGCTTCTATTGCCGCGCTCTTTACATCAACACATTTACGGCAGGTGTCGCTATCGCGTTTAAGTAGCGTTCTGAGGGATACTTCAATTGGACCATGGTCCGGACAACGAAGCCTGGCTATGGCCTTTGTAATCTTGGTGAAGGATTCGTTGACCATGCCGTCAAAAATGAGGCCTCGACGTGCCGCTTCGCGTTTAGCCTGAACAATGTACTGGTCCCGAGTTGGCATCCAGCGGTCATTACAACCGCAGGGGATATATCCGGATTCCAGACGGGTCTTTATACAACTGATTACAGGCCACAGTTCTTTGTCGGCTGAGCAGATGCTGCAGTGTACCTCATAGTTAAGGTAGGACCCGTATTTGCCCACTGGCTCTTTGACCGTCAGGACGCCGCCATTTGGAGTATCAAAGGTAGTTCCGACGAATGCAGACTTCGCACGCTTGCTCCTGCCAGCCGTCTTGCACCGCTTGCAACCGCGTTGCCCCCGCATGAAATCTCCATACCGAATTCCCTCATAGTCTCCATGTTCTGGACAGCTCAACCGCAGATGGGACCGAGTCCCTTCATACGGAGGTTTAAATCCCAAAAAGGTCAATCCACGCTTTTTCGCTTCTCTGGAAACCAGCACGGCCCTCTGTGTCTCAGAGAAGAGCGGCCTTGTTCCGCAGTTGCATGGGAATTGATCGTTATCAAGGTAAGCCTTCTTGGCAAGGAGCTCAGGAAACAGCTCCGTGTCATCTGAGCAGACGGAGCAATGCAATACGAAGCGATGATTCTTCCCTGTTTTTCCGTTCATGCCCACGATGGTGATGGTGGAGCCGGTTGGAGTTGTGTATTTTTTGCCAATTTGTTCGTGGCGTTGATCACGCATTATGAAATTCCGAATTTGGATGGTTGAAATGCCACCATCTGTGGCTGTGTCAAGTTGCCCAGGTGCCTGTGTGGACATAGTGGGCAGCTATTTGAAGTGGCTCGATCCGTACAGACGCTGCTCAAGCTGCCGGTACTTGGCCAGTTGTTGTTTGAATGTGCGCCAGTGCATTCCTCTTTTTTTAAGTCGGCCTTCCCCCCGCTCGTAGTCTTCAAAGATCTGTTCGCCCAGCTTGTGTTTCTGGCTAAATAGGCGGTCGCGCTTCCCCTGGCTACTGGTACGGTGGACCAGGCCAAGACAATGGCGGCAAAGAAAACCTTGACCAGAGTCGCTCAACACAGCTACTCGGCGACTGCATCCAGGGCACAGAAACCAGCAACGGGCTCCGCCAAAGTGGCAAGGTGTGTAATCGAATCGGATTGTCTGTTGGGTGGATTTCCATGCGCCGGCATGGTCCTGGTGCTGAACGTGGATACCATCTCTGCCAACGTGGTAATGCAGCTGGCTCAGCAAATCGTCTTTGCAGCTCCAGCGGAGGGTGCCTGATGTACCTGGTTTCAGGAGGTTGTTCTTCCTTAGAAACCGTACATCCAGGCACCGAGTCCGCTCAATCTCCGGAGCTTTGTCGTTGCGCGGGTACGACCCGCTGCCTATTCCACCCATGTGGTTTTGCCCAAATCATTAGGGAAGTCGTGTAAATCCTTAGCAATTGACAGATCGTTGCCGCTGATGACGGCCCGAGTAGCCGGGACGGCCATAGATGGAGCCTCCCACACCTGTTCGCGGCAAGAGGTTGGTTCTTGCTGGCCTATTGCCGGCTTCACAGCATTTGATTTCAGGCTGGGAACCCGATTCAGTGATGCCTGTTCAATGAGCTGTTCCTTGAGCTGGTTCAGGCTCTCTTTGTTGGGCTTAACTCTGCTGGTAGAGAAGTTGTTCGCCGTCTTGTCTTTTTGGCCTTTGCCACGCTCCTTTGCGAAGTACGACAGACGGTGAAAGGCCTCCTTGTATTCTTCTAGATCACCGCGGTGGATCATCAAATAGCAGTTTTTGGGTGTAAAAGGTTTGGGTTCATCGCGAATTTCAAGGTATTGCTCGATCCAACTAATGATGGAACCGGGGTGGCGGACCTTGTGACCATTCAGAAGCAGCGCCAGGTGGTAATGTTGCTGGGCAGCCTCTTCCTTTTCGCGCACCCACACATACCCATAGGTCTTCATGTCGTACTTTTTCCCGTTCAGGAGCTTTTTGATCCGGTTCATCAGGCGGGATATTTTTTCGTTTTTGCCCGAGTATTCCGCTACACGGATGTCCAAGCGCACCATCAGTACCTTTGCATAATGGGAAAGCATGGCGTCCAGCTGGTTCTTGATCGGCTTCAACATGGCCAGAAAGCATCCAGAATTCTTGGCTATGCAGATATCCAGATTGATACCGTCTTGGTGCCAGACGCGTTCCCGAGTCACAGTGCTATCCAGAACTCTTGGCCGTCGCCTGTTCCTTGGCTCCTGACGGCAGGTAATACGTGCAGGCGGGGATATTATGAAAAACCTGCAGGGATTTACGGGCTTGGAATGACGGCGATCCTTGTGTGCCAAGGGGATCGCTCAATTCCATTAAGAAAAAGTAGGGGGTGAATATCGAGATCAGTACACCGAGGATCGCCAAATAAGCTGGATTTTCCTCGGGGGGCTGCACGACAGCTGAATTGATGGCCATGATTAGCTCGTGCCGCTGATCAGGTTCTTGCGCTGTTCGTGTAGGTGGGTGACTACGGCCTTAATGACGGCATCGGGCTGGTCGGCAATGGTCAGGCCCAGAATGACGTCAATTTCATGGCGGGGCCAGCCTACAGCGCGTGCACCGAGGGAGATGGGCGAAGGCATCAAGCCTTCTTTGATGCGGTTGCGGAAGGTGCTGCGGCTGTAGCCGGCACGGTTGAGGATTTCCGGCTCTCGATCAATATGGAGTGCCGCAAGGGTGATCACCGGGAGTGCCGCGATGATCTGGTTAATGAGGGATGTTACATCTGATTGCATGTCTTTATCGCTCCTAAGACTTTAGGGGCGAATAAGAACATTGAGGTTTATTTCAGATTTAAATTAATAAAACTCGATAAAGACTGCGATAAATTAATTTGAATTTTTTTCGCGTATTTCCTGTCTCCAAATGCTGGTTTTAGATCTAAACGACGAGTACTTTAGTTTTTTTACCTTATCGGAGCCGTGATTCCACCACTTGATAACCTTATCCCTGTCTTCGGGATCGTATGCGACTTCGATAATTACTTCAGAATCTCCATTATTCTCCATGGAGATGGATTCAAGGTGTTCGAGAATGGTAGTGTTATCTGGTACTTTTTTATTTCGATCGAAGTAGCTCTGCATGAAGTCTTTAACAACCTCACCGAGTGCATATCGTTCTTTTTTCGGCGCTGTTTTAATTGGGGAAGAATTTGCTGCTGGACTTGACCTTGATGTCCCGAGGGTTTCGCCTGGATTTGAGGTAATGGCTGCAATCTCCGCTTCTATTCGGCTGAGCTCACGGTGCTTCTGTTGGCGCTCCTTCATACTGACTGGCTCAATATTGACCAGCTCGTCTCTTTCGCGTTCAAGTTCCGGCAGTTTGATCGCTATGTTGTCGAACACGGCCTGGTACTCCTGCTGACAGAGGGTCAATTTTTGAAGGCTGTTGTCGGGCTCCTTGGGAAATATAGCGATGGGCAACGGCCACCCATAATGACGGAGAACGTCTTTAAGGTCGTTTAGGCGAACTTGGAAGGCATCTGTTCCGTGGGCCAGTAGATCTTGCCATCTCCAGGTAACTGGCAAACTATCACGATAGGGCGGCAGCCCAATAGCGCCGCACCACAGGTACACAAGAAGCTTCTGCCGGTTCGCTTTTAATGGTGAAAGTAGAAATTTGTCGGTAATCTTTTCTGCATTAATGGCCAGGCCCGGATCGCTCATGATCTCATCGATTACTTTTTGGCATCCATCGACGCTGCCTTCGGCTTCCACTTCAGGATTATCGCCACTTTCTTCGTGGGCCTTTACGCCATAGTATGGGTCCAGCATGAGCTGAAGTTCCAGCTCGGCCGCAGATACTAGGGCGAGTTTGTTCCATTTGGCTTGCGCTGATTGTACTGACATTGGTAGTTCCGAGTTAACTGATGGGTCGAAGTGTTCTTGTGCCCGCCGCCATGCTCATATTGCCGGTCGCCGCTTGCTCGATGTGCTCGCTCCACCAGTCCATCATCACGCGGCGGCGCTCCAGATAATCTGCCCGGTTGTATGCTGCGCGGACCTCATTGCTATCCACATGGGCGAGAGCGGCCTCGATAACATCGGGATCAAAGCCCTGCTCATTGAGGGTGGTACTGGCCAGGGACCGCAAACCGTGAGCAACTAATAGACCTTTATAACCCATCCTTTTCAGCGCCATATTGGCGGTTTGAGAATTGATGTGCTCAGAGGGCTTCAGGTATGACGGAAATACGTACTCGCGTTCACCACTGATAGGGCGCATGGTTTCAAGCAATGCAAGCGCCTGAGGTGATAGGGGGACGCTGTGTGGGCGTTTTTTCTTCATCCGTTCTGCCGGAATGTTCCATATTTGTTTATCGAAGTCGATTTCGTCCCAGCGTGTGCCGGCGGCTTCACTGGGGCGCGTCATGGTGTTCAATTGCCACTCAATCAGGCAGCGGGTGGCTCGCTTGATGCTGGCATTGGTCAGGTCCCTCATTAGGTCCGGCAGTTGGTCAGGCTTGATGGTGGGTTGGTTCTTTTTCTTGGGGGATTCAAAGGCATGTCGAATACCGCTGAGGGGATTTGCATCCACCAGACCGGTATTCACGGCATAGTTCATGATCTCGTTCAGCCGTTGGGCCAGCCGCTTGAGGGTTTCCAGGCTTCCTGAGGCTTCTACTGGCTTCAGGACTTTGATGGTCGCGGGCGCTTTGATATCCGAGATCGGTACATTGCCGAGTTCAGGAAAAATGTATCGCTCCAGTGAGCGAATAATGTCATCTGCATAGCTGGCTGTGACTTTCGTCTTCTTGACCGAGAACCAGAGTAAAGCAACCCGCTTTAGCGTGTTGTCGTTGAGCTGATACTGCTTTTCGATCTGCACTTCTCGGTGCTGCTGCGGGTCAACGCCCTTGGCACGCACCTTGTCGGCATCTTCTCTGAGCCTGCGCGCATCAGCTAGCGACACGGCGGGGTAGGCCCCAAAGCCCATCTGGGAGCGTTTTCCATTAAGGGGGTTCTTGTAGCGGTAGACCCAGGATTTAGCTCCAGTGGGCTTTACCCGTAGTTGTAGTCCGCCACCGTCTGCCAGCATGTATTCCTTATCCTTGGGCTTGGCATTCTTGACTTCGGTAGGGCTCAGGGGTTTGGTGGTCTTTGGCACGGCGACGATCCTTTTTTGGCACACCGGTATACCGGCGGCAGGTGCGATGTGCCAACCAGTGTACCAAAGAATCTTGTATCTTGTTGATGCTTATTGGACGTTAACGAACGATGATTTTCGCTAAGTTATTGATATTTCGTTGTTTTAATGTGTTCTAAAAGAAGTTTTGAATCTTTTTGAACGTTGATCTGGTGGAGCCGGGGGGAGTTGAACCCCCGTCCGCAAGCACTCCGCCTTAGGGTCTACATGCTTAGATCCGCCATTTGATTTAGCGATTTACAGCCCGGCGGGCAAGACGTAAAACGCGATCCTGATAAGGTTTAGCTGATCCACCCCAGGCAGGCTTCACGGCGATCCAGTTCTATATGACAGTCAGAAGCGCGGTACTGGCACCTTACTTAAGACCGCTAGCGGCGAACCACTAGTGTGGTGTTCTTAAGACTGCTTACGCAGCCAGCTGAGCACCGTAGTTGTCGTCATTGGCAACTAATAAATTGCAGCTTTGGATTAACGTGATTCGCTACCCTCACGACATGCACCTAAGGTTTTGTTACCGACGTCGAATCCAAATCGGCCCCTTAGAAGGCGGGATTGTAAACCAGATGGCGGGACTAAATCCACTGGGGATCTATTCGATTGTGTTGTTGTTTATACCCGTAATTTATAGGCCCGCTGCAGGTCTGAGCGCCGATTGAGCAATCTGCCCCCAAACCATTCTATTCTGTGTGGAATCAGTGGATTTTCGACTGACTCAACTCCCAGGGCAGGGGTGTTGTCAGTGGTATCAACAGTGTATTCGCTGCGGCACTTTGCGGTTGTCCGATCATTTCATCGTAAGCGCTGTTTTGCCGCAGCCACAGGGCGGTCTCGTCCAGGTCGCTCAACAGCTGTCGCATATTGGTGAGGTTTCTGCAGCTCAGGGGGGTGTGTTCGTCCAGCCAGATCAGGTGTTCGGTCTTGCCGTCGCGCCAGTAGGCCTGGTAGATGCCGCCTTCATAGGACTCGATGATGACGTGCTGAGGTGAGTGGTAGCCCAGTTCTTTTAAGAGAACTCTCATAAGTCGTCCCCGTTTCGTTTGTTCGGTTGGTCACTGAACTTACGCGCGGGGACGTGGATTGGATCAGGCTATGATGCGAGGCTTTGGAAAAAGGCAAACAGGATCAGTACCGGGCAGACGAACTGCACGTACTTGGGCCAGATTTTCCAGAAGAAGCTGTTTTCCATTTCCGGCGAGCCTTTCTGCAGTTCCTTGAGTACGCTGTTGCGATTCCAGATCCAACCGGTAAATACACAGAGTGCTACGCCCAGCATGGGCTGGCTGTATTTGGTGGTCAGGTCGACAACAAAGTCAAATAGGGTGCCAAAGTTCAGCAGGATCGCACTGGCACCGCCGAAGATGGCTGCCCCCAGAATGATGGTGGCCTGTTTGCGATCGGCAGGGGTTTCCTCAGACACCAGGGCCACCGGCACCTCCAGCATGGAGATTGAGGAGGTGAGTGCAGCGATACTCATGAGGGTGAAGAAGGCAAATGCCACGAAGGGGCCGACGCCACCCATGGAGTCGAACAGCACCGGCAATACTTGGAAAATGAGGTCGCCACCGGCTATCAGTTTACCGGCATCATCATAAATGGGGACGCCGTAATTCTGTGCAACAAAGAGCGCAGGAATAATCAGCAGGCCGGCGGTAAAGGCAATGCCGATGTCGCAGATGGTTACCCAGGCGCCGAGTTCGGGCAGGCTTTCTTTATCGCTGAGGTAGGAGCCGTAGATCAGCATGGTGCCTACACCCAGTGACATGGAGAAAAAGGCCTGGCCCATGGCGTTGAGGACCAATGGCGGATTGATTTGGCTGATATCTGGTACCAGGTAGACCTTGAGGCCCTCCATCGCGCCGTCCTGGAGCATCACATACACAATCAGCAGAACCAGAATAACCATCAGCATGGGCATCAGTCGGGTAGACCACTTTTCGATGCCGCCTTTAACCCCGCTGGAGATGACGCCCATGGTCAGGGCCATAAACAGCGTCATAAAGATCATATTGCGAGCCAGGCCATCGCTGGTGAGCCATTGGCTGGCGGCATCCCAGCCCATCAGGTCTGTAACGGACTCCCCCAGGTAGCTCAGCATCCAGCCGGCGACAATGGCGTAAAAGCTCAAGATCAGGCTGGCAATAACAATGCCATAGAAGCCGACAAAGGTGCCGAAATTGCGGCTGGCTTTACTATTGCCGAGACCCCGCAGGGCAGATACGGCGTTGGATTTGGCGTGGCGACCGATCACCAGTTCGGCCATCAGGGCAGGGTAGGCCAGGCAAAAGGCCAGAATCAGGTACACCAGAACAAAGGCCGCGCCCCCGTTGCTGGCGGTTTTGGTGGGAAAACCCCAGATATTGCCCAGGCCGATGGCTGACCCGGCGGCAGCCAGGATAAAGCCGGTTTTGGTGGAAAACGTTTCTCTGGATGCCATAGGAGTGCTTTCTTTTAGTTAGATTAATCAGTTGCAATGACAAGCAATAGGGCGGCCATTGTGCTTTGTTCTGTGGGGCGGCATCAAGTTTTAATTCTTTATCAATTAATCGAAATTTTTTTTAGCGGGTTTTGGTGATTGCTTCGTAGGTATCAGATAGCAAGACGAGAAGTAGCCAATTCGAGGTGGCTGGCTGCCACGGTTGTGGCACCAGACTTTGCATGGGGCTGGCCATATTGCGGAAAAATTTGCGTGAAATTTGAGCAATATGGTCTATAACTTACTTCGATAGGAAGCATTTCGTTGCGCTATCAACCATGAGTTTAATAGGGAAAATAATAATATCCCCGATACCTGGGGATTATTCCGAAGAGGAGCACATCATGTCCCAGAGTCACAAGAATATGAAAAATCGATTTTTGCGGTCTGTTCTGCCGGCTTGTATCGGTGCGGTATTGGCATCGGGTGTACAGGCGCAGGACAAGGGCGGCCTTACGCTGGAAGAGGTCGTGGTTACAGCCACCAAGCGTTCTGAGACGTTGCAAGACGTTTCCATGAGTATCTCGGCGATGACTGGCGATAGCCTGGAGCGCGTTGGCGCGACTGATTTCGCTGATATTGCCACCAGTGTACCTTCGCTGTCGCTGCGTTCCTCCGGCCCAGGCCGTACCAAGCTCAACATTCGTGGTGTATCTGCTGCGACTGGCGTTGCGCCAACCGTGAGCTTCTATATTGATGAGATGCCGGTTTCCACTATTTCGTCCGGTTCTTCCACTTCCTTCGCCCAGGCGATCGTTGATCCCAAGATGTACGACCTGGAGCGGGTGGAAGTCCTGCGTGGTCCCCAGGGTACTTTGTACGGGTCCAGCTCCATGGGTGGTACCGTGCGTTTGATTACCCGCCAGCCTGTGATCGGTGAGTTTGAAGGTAAGGTTCAGGCCGAAATGTCCTCCACCAAAGATGGTGATCTGAACCACAAGCTCAATGGTGTCGTAAATGCACCGCTGGGTGAAAAAGCGGCTCTTCGCGTAGTGGGTTCTTACACCGATACTGATGGTTATATCGACCGTATCAACAGCAACACCGGCGAAGAATTTGCCGACAACGTGAACAGTGAAGAAACCACCTCGGTACGAGCGGCGTTGCGAGTTGAGTTAGGTGATAATGCTTACATTCAGCCATATGTCTTTACTCAGAAAACTGAGATGGATGGCAAACCGAATTTCGATGGTCCGCTCCGAGATCTTGAGCAGGGCTCTCCCTTCGATGCCAAGGAGCCATTCGAAGACGAATTCACCATGACCAACCTGACCTATGGTCACGACTTCGATGGATTCTCGCTGTTGGTGAGCTGGTCGAAAGTGGATCGTGAATTCACCAACGCTGAAGACATTTCCGATGGTTACAGCCTGATTGGCATTGATCCTCCAAATGCCGCTTTCTCTGATGAAGACGTTGAACTTGATGATGAGACCATTGAAGCGCGTCTGTCCTCAAACAACGACTCTCCCCTGCAATGGCTAATTGGCGCCTACCAAAAGGAAGCCGAGTCTGATTCCGGCTATCGGATGATGCGTGGTTGGGATGCGTTGAGCGAGTTCGGCCTGGCTAATACGCAAAAGTTGCAGGAATATGAGGAAACTGCATTCTTTGGTGAGGTTACCTACGATATTACTGACCAGCTGGTACTGACGTTGGGTCTCAGATCTCTTGACTATGATTATCACTCCAAGGAGGAAAACTGGGGTTGGGCCTTTACCGGTGGTGATCGCACTACAGCCAACGTTCGCGATGCCAAGCTCAGTGATGATGATCTTAACTCCAAAGTAACCCTGACCTATCACATCAACGAAGATAGCCAGGTTTACGCCACTATGTCCGACGGTACTCGCCCCGGTGGTATCAACCGTGTGATTCCTCGCAGCGAAGATCCCAATGAACCTGTGGGTTTTGCCTGTAATAACGACCTGATTGCTCTGGGTGTTTCTGATCCCGGTGCCTACGAAGGTGATGAGGTTAAAAATGCCGAGGTTGGTTGGAAGTCCATGATTGGTGGTGGTGCAGTCCGCTTCAATGGTGCGATATACCGGGTCAAGTGGGAAGACATCCAGCAGGTCGTTACGACCAGTGGGGTTTGCGGTAATAACTTTACTGCCAATATTGGTGAAGCTGAGAGTACTGGTGTTGAGCTGGAGCTAACTGCTGCACTGAGCGAAAATCTTACCTTGAGTGCCGGTCTGGGTTACATCGACGCTACCTTTAAAGAAGATGTACCTTCAGCGGGTATTGAGGACGGTGACCTGCTTGCCGATGTACCTGAGTGGACCTACAACCTTTCTCTCGATTATGTCATTCCAGCTAAGAACGGTGAGTTCTTCATTGTGGGTACATACAACTACGTTGACGAAACCCTCGAGTTGCCAGGTAAAGCCAGCGACGACGTTTCCGGCTCCGGTATTGACTCCGGTAACGTTCGTCCGGACTACTCTATTCTGGACCTGCGCGCCGGTTACACCAGCGAAGACGGTTGGGAGGCGGTATTGTTCGTAGATAACGCTACGGATGAAGAAGCGATTTACGGCTATAACGATGCGATCGCTTTCGCATTCTCCGGCTCCGACCCCACGGTACGTAATCGTCCAAGAACCATTGGTGCATCCATCAGCTACTCCTTCTAAGTAAGCTGTAGCGACCCTCAGCCATTCCAGCGTATCCTTCGCTGTGATGGCTGAAGTGCCTTAACGTCTTAAGCAAAAAACAGGGCGCCCGAGTGCGCCCTGTTTTCGTTTTTCAACAACCCATATTAAGGAAAGAACACCCGTGTCATTACTGGAGTGGTTTACCCTCGCCGGCTTATGTTGGCTGGGTGCAGCAAGTCCGGGGCCCAGTCTCGCGGTGGTGGTGGAGCAAACCCTGAAAGGCGGGCGACGGCAGGGTGTCATTGCCGCGGTGGCTCACGGCGTTGGTGTTGGCAGTTACGCCCTGCTGGCGGCGGTGGGCCTGGCGATTATTATCCAGCAGACGCCGTGGCTGTTTGACGGGCTGAGGTGGCTGGGTGCGCTGTTTCTGTTGTTTCTGGCTTACAAGGCCTTCACCGCACCGGCAGATTTTTCTGAGGCTGACGGTGAGTCGGAGGTTTCCGGTCGGCAAGGGGCGGTTATCGGTTTTCTCACCGCGTTTCTAAACCCAAAGCTCGCGATCTTTTTTCTGGCGATCTTTTCACAGTTTGTATCGGTGGATTCCAGTATTGGGCAAAAGCTGGGAATGGCGCTGCTCACGTTTGTGATCGATGCCTTATGGTATGTGATGGTCACCCTGCTGGTGTCCCACCCATCCATCATGTCCCGTCTTCGGGCCGGGGCTGCTACGGTGCAAAAGGTGTTTGGAGTGTTGTTGGTATTGGTGGCGTTTCGGGTGATCGTCAGCTAGCGCTTAAGTGGCTACGTTGATGAAACTGAAAGGCGATGCCATTTCGGCGGATTACGGCTTCGCCTAATCCGCCCTACGGTATTTATCGGGATCAGCCTTTTTGGAACAGCCGCTGTTTTTCGCGGTTCCAGTCCCGCTGTTTTTCAGTCTCGCGCTTGTCGTGCAGCTTCTTACCTTTAGCCAGCGAGATTTCGCATTTGACCAGGTGATTCTTCCAATAGAGGGCAGTGGCAACGCAGGTGTAGTCTTTTTGCTCAACCGCCTGTTGCAGTTTGGCAATTTCTTTGCGGTGCAGCAGCAGTTTGCGCTGGCGAGTGGGTTCCACCACAAAGTGAGTGGAGACGGTGTTTAATGGCTGGATCTGCGCATTGAGCAGCCAGGCTTCACCGTTCTTAAAGAACACGTGGCTGTCCACGATCTGGATCTTGCCTTCACGCAGACTTTTCACTTCCCAGCCTTTCAGGGCAATGCCCGCCTCGTATTTATCAGACAGGTGATAATCGAAGCGCGCTTTCTTGTTGAGAACGATGGTATTACTGGAGGGTTTGGGTTTCTTCTTGGCCATGGCGGCGGATTATAGCCGGATGTGGTCAGGGGCGATAGGGGCCCGTTGTTTCTTCCACAATCTCATAAAAATTGCGCAGGCCACCCTCGTGGCCGCCGATCAGTAAGGTATCGTTGGCGCCGCTGTCCATACCGATCTGGGCCTGCTCGCACACATGCAGGTCTTCAGCGTTAAAGACACCGTCTTCGATCATGGCAAAGCCCCGCTCGTAGTGCGCCAGTTCGGCCTCGGACAGGGGTTCGCGGTCGATCACGCAGCTGTGCACCACCACGGTTTCGCTGGGCGATTGGGGGTAAAGGGCCATCTGGCTGATGTAATCGGGGTGGAACACCATAATGGTGTTGGGCCAGATAAAGTGTGCGAAGGAGGCGTGATTGCGAAAGTCCCACTGCTCCGGTGGCAGCTGCAGCGATTCGGCGAATTCTTTGCGGGCCACGATTGAGCGGATATGCTGCTGTTCCCGTTCCTGGGCGGCGACGCAATCGAGAAAGAAACCACCGACGCTGCGCTGGTGCAGTCGTGTCACGTGGTAGCCGTCCTGGAAGGCCTCCACAATCAGCTTCCAGTTGCATTGGCGGGTTTGAACGGTCTGCTTAAAGAAGTGGTCGTCGGCGAGGCCAAAGTTGTCGAGATCCCGGGCGATATTGCCGAGAAAGCCCGGCAGGTTGAGGGTGCCCTCTTTGTTTGGGTTGACCCACACCAGTCCGTGTGCCTCCTCGGTGGGCAGTGCCACCAAGCTGCGGCAGTGCTTGTCGAAATCGGGAAAGCTCTCTTCGACAGGAACATGGGTCAGTTCCCCATCCAGGGCATAAGTCCAGTGGTGGTAGGGGCAGGTAAAGGTCGGCTTGCGTTTGACCTCAGGGGCATCCGCCAGACGCACGCCCCGGTGTCGGCAGACGTTCAAAAACGCTCGCAGTTTCCGGTCCCGCCCCCGCACCAGTAGAATGGGCTTGCCGGTGTGGTCGTGGGTAATATGCTCGCCGGGCTCTTTTAGCATACTGGCCGGCCCCAGTATCAGCGGCACATCGCTGAAGATGGTCTTCATCTCATGGTCAAACCAGGCAGGATCCGTGTAGTAGCGGCAGTCCACCTCGCTGGTGGCCATGGGGTCCTGGGGGCGGTTTTCGCGCACGCATTGCTGCAGGGTTTGAAACAGCCCATAGCGGGGGTCGGAGATGTTCATACTCGGCCTTCTTTAGCTTTTATTGGAGGACTCGAACAGGTTCTGTTTCCACTATAGGCACAGGATGGGTGGGGGAAAAGGCCAGACCGGCAAAGGTCAATAAGATTGAGCGAAATGGCCAATAGCAGGTCAATCCGGATGGCTGTGAAAAATCCTGTTTCATGGGTGCGTCCCGACAGCCGATTAGTGTACAATTCGCGCCCTCTCATAACCGTCCTCACCAGTTAAGCACAGGGTTAACCCATGTTTGATAAATCACAGACCATCGAAGCCTTTGATCCGGAGCTCTGGAGCGCCATCCAGAAGGAAGAAGTCCGTCAGGAAGAGCACATCGAGCTGATCGCCTCTGAAAACTACACCAGCCCCATGGTGATGGTGGCTCAGGGCACCAAGCTGACCAACAAGTACGCCGAAGGTTACCCCAGCAAGCGTTACTACGGTGGCTGTGAGTACGTGGACCAGGCCGAAGCGCTGGCCATCGATCGCGCCAAGCAGCTGTTCGGCGCCGATTACGCCAACGTTCAGCCGCACTCTGGCTCTCAGGCCAACTCTGCGGTATATCAGGCCTTGTGTACGCCTGGCGATACAGTTCTGGGCATGAGCCTGGCCCACGGTGGCCACCTGACCCACGGTGCCTCCGTTAACTTCTCCGGCAAGATGTACAACGCCGTACAATACGGCCTGAATCCCGAAACCGGTGAGGTGGATTACGACGAAGTTGAGCGTCTGGCTGAGGAGCACAAGCCCAAGATGATCGTGGCCGGTTTCTCCGCTTACTCCCAGATCATGGATTGGAACCGCTTCCGCGAGATCGCCGACAAAGTGGGTGCTTACCTGTTTGTGGACATGGCGCATGTGGCCGGTCTGGTCGCTGCGGGTGTCTACCCCAACCCCGTGCCTGTGGCGGACGTTGTCACCTCCACCACTCACAAGACTCTGCGTGGCCCCCGTGGCGGTATCATCCTGGCCCGTGCCAACGAAGAGATCGAGAAGAAGCTGAATTCTGCCGTATTCCCCGGTGGCCAGGGCGGCCCTCTGATGCACGTTATTGCCGCCAAGGCCGTGGCGTTCAAAGAAGCCATGTCTGAGGACTACAAAACCTATCAGCAGCAGGTTGTTAAGAACGCCAAGGCAATGGCCGCCACCTTTATCGAGCGTGGTATCAAGATTGTTTCCGGCGGTACTGAAAACCACCTGATGCTGGTGGACCTGATCGGTAAAGAGTACACCGGTAAAGACGCCGATGCGGCGCTGGGTGAAGCCAACATCACCGTTAACAAGAACTCTGTTCCCAACGACCCCCGCTCTCCGTTTGTAACCTCCGGTCTGCGTGTGGGTACTCCGGCCATTACTACCCGTGGTTTTGGCGAGGAAGAGACGGTTCAGTTGACCAACTGGATGTGCGATGTGCTCGAGAGCCTGGAAAACGGCACTTCTGAGCAGATGATTGCCGAGGTGAAGGCCAAAGTGCTGGACCTGTGCAAGCGCTTCCCCGTTTACGGTTAATTACCGAACGGAAAATAACCAAAAAGCCGGAGAAAACCTCCGGCTTTTTTATGTACAGGATGTACGGTATGTCGCGGGAGGCATGGATGCCGGGAGCGACGTCTTCGAGCAACAGCCGAAGTCTATACTTGAATCCGGACCGTTGAACCTTTTAAGGTATCGACTTAAGTCACAGGTCCCCACATAGGAATTCTCGGGCTGCTTCCGTTGCCCAATATGCCATGCTGCTAAAGACCCGCTTTTATTTGCCACCCTTGCGACCTCAGTGCGTGCCCAGACCCCATCTGGTGCAGCGCCTGCAGCAGTCGGCGGGTGGGCAGCTGGTGCTGGTGTGCGCGCCGGCGGGCTATGGCAAGACCACTTTGATCAGTCAGTGGCTCCATAGCCACCCGCAGTCGTTCTGTTGGCTGACGCTGGATCAGAGCCTGTCCTCACCGCCCTTGTTCTGGAGCCATTTGATCACCGCGTTGCGCGAAATTGAACCCAGTGTGGGTGAAGAGGCTCTGGCTCTGTTGGAGGAGGGGGAGCCCGATCTGCAATCGGTGGTGGTATCCCTACTCAATGATTTGGATCAGTTGAGCGTTGGCAGCAGCGCCGGTCAGGCGCTGACGGTGGTTCTGGATGATGCCCACGAGCTGCAGGACGAGGAGCTGCTGCAACAGCTGGGTTTGTTCCTCGATCATTTGCCGGCGGCTTTGCGTGTGGTGATGACCAGCCGCAGTGAGCCGCCTTTGTCGCTGGCCAGGCGCCGGGTCAATAACCAGCTGCTGGAGCTGGGGGTGTCTGAGCTGGAGTTTGGCGAGGATGAAATCCAGACCTTCTTCCGCGAAACCATGTCGCTGGGGCTCGACGGTGATGCGATCAGCCGCCTCACCTACAAGAGTGAGGGTTGGCCTGCGGGTTTGCAGTTGTTAGCCCTATCCTTGCAGCGCCATCCTGACCAGAATGTCTCTGATGAGCAGCCGGGTACCAGCGGCAAAGAGGCCAAAGCGGGCGGGCGTGGTTCCCGGCCCCTCAATCGGGATGTGGCAGACTATTTGTTGCAAGAAGTATTTGCCATTCAGTCCCCCGAATTACAGCGTTTTCTGACCTTGACCGCTTTGCCACGCCGCTTTTGCGTGGCGCTCGCCAATGCCCTGGCCGAGGCGGATGATAGTCAGGCCCAGCTGCAGACGGTGGATCGCTTGAATCTGTTCCTGGTGCCCCTGGATAACCATGGCACCTGGTTCCGCTACCATGATCTGTTTCGTCAGTTTCTGTTGCAGCACTTTTCCCAGTTGCCGCCGGCGGAGCAGCGCAAAATCCGTTTCCGGGCCGGCCAGTGGCTGGAGCAGGCAGGTTATCTGGAAGAGGCTATGGAGCAGGCCGTTGCCCTCGATGACTGGCCCTGGATAGTTGAGCTGTTGCAACAGTTGCCGCTGGGTGAAAAAGACATGGTGCGGCTGCAACGCTGGATCAACTCGCTATCGCCAGAGCGTCAGCAACAGCTGCCTGAGCCCCTGCAAAAGTTGATCGAGGGTAAGCCGGTGTCAGTGGATGAGAGTGATGCTGGTGACGATTTGCGCCCCACTGAGCTTCAGGAACCCCAGGTAGAGCCCCTGACCCAGCGCGAGCAGCAGGTGATGCATTGGCTGGGCGAAGGCTTGTCCAACAAGCAAATTGCCGATCGGCTCAATATTTCCATCAATACCCTCAAGGTCCATATCCGTAACCTCTACGGCAAAATGGGGGTGGAGAACCGCACCCAGGCGCTGCTCAAGGTTCGTTCCGGTAACCCTTGAGCCTTCCCCGCTCTTTGTTAACCCACGACAGGGCTTCACCCTTATTTCACCCTCCGGGGTGATCCACCTTTCACAAACGGTCTATATTCTGTCTGGTAGATTAGCCAAGCCAGTCATTCGAGCTCAGACAGACAATTAGATTAGAGGAGCAAGACCGTGGAACGTGAATTTATGGAATACGATGTGGTTATCGTCGGTGCCGGCCCGTCCGGACTCGCCGCCGCCTGCCGCATTCGCCAACTGAACGAAGACATCAGTGTCTGTGTGGTTGAGAAGGGTTCCGAGGTGGGTGCACACATCCTCTCTGGCGCCGTGTTCGAACCCACTGCCCTCAATGAGCTCTTCCCCGACTGGAAAGAAAAAGGCGCTCCGCTTAACACCGAAGTGACCGGAGACGATATCTACCTGCTGCAAAGCGCCGAGAAAGGCCAGAAGATCCCTGGTCCGTTTGTGCCTAAAACCATGCACAACGAAGGCAACTACATCATCAGCCTGGGTAACCTGTGCCGCTGGTTGGGCGAGCAGGCCGAAGCCCTGGGCGTCGAGATCTACCCCTGCTTTGCCGCTGCAGAAGTCTTGTACAACGAAGACGGCAGCGTCAAAGGCATTGCCACCGGTGACATGGGCATCGGCATGAATGGCGAGCAGAAAGATTCCTACATGCCTGGCATGGAGCTGCACGGCAAGTACACGCTGTTTGCCGAAGGTTGCCGTGGCCACCTGGGCAAGCAGCTGATCGCCAAGTTCAACCTGGACGCCGGCAAAGAGCCCCAGCATTACGGTATTGGCATCAAAGAGATCTGGAAGGTCAAACCTGAGAACCACAAGCAGGGTCTGGTGGTACACACTGCCGGCTGGCCTCTGGCCGAAAACGGCGCGGCTGGCGGCAGCTTCCTGTATCACATTGAAGACAACCAGGTGGTCTGTGGTCTGATTACTGACCTGTCCTACAGCAATCCGCACATCAGCCCGTTTGACGAGTTCCAGCGCTACAAGCACCACCCGGTGATTAGCCAGTACCTGGAAGGTGGCGAGCGCACCAGCTACGGCGCCCGTGCTATCACCAAGGGCGGCATCCAGAGTCAGCCCAAGATGCACTTCCCCGGTGGCCTGCTGATCGGTGACGACGCCGGTACCCTGAACTTCGCCAAGATCAAGGGCAGCCACACCGCCATGAAGTCCGGTATGGTAGCGGCCGAGTGTGTCGCCGCGGCCATAAAAGCCGAGCGCGGTAATGATGATCTGGTGGAATTCGACAGCGCTTACAAGAATTCCTGGGCTTACCAGGAGCTCTGGGCTCAGCGTAACTTTGGCCCGGCCCAGCACAAGTGGGGCAACTTCCTGGGCTCCGCCTACGCCTTTATCGATATCAACATCTTCAATGGCAAGCTCCCGTGGACCCTGTCCGACCCGGTTGCGGATCACGCCCAGCTTAAGCCCGCGTCTCAGTTCTCACCCATCAGCTATCCCAAGCCCGATGGCAAACTGAGCTTCGATAAGCTGTCCTCCGTGTTCTTGTCGAACACCAACCACGAGGAAGACCAGCCTTGCCACCTGACCCTGAAGGACGCGGATGTGCCCATCAAGGTCAACCTGGCCCAGTACGACGAGCCAGCTCAGCGTTACTGCCCGGCGGGTGTGTACGAGATTATGGAAGAGGAAAGCGGGGACAAGCGCCTGCAAATCAACGCCCAGAACTGCGTGCACTGTAAGACCTGTGATATCAAGGACCCGACCCAGAACATCACCTGGGTGGTACCTGAAGGTGCCGGTGGGCCTAATTATCCCAACATGTAACTGCGGCCTCGGTGGATTCCAAAAGTAGGCGCTCCAGGCGACGCCTTCGGCTAATCCACCCTACCCAGTGGGCAGTATCGACGCACCTTCAAGTTGCGTAGAAGGGTGGATTAGCAAAGCGTAATCCACCATTGACGGCGGCACGCAACTTCTATGTATTGCGAATAAAATCCGCCAGATCATACATAGGGTCCTTAAGCATGGTCTTGACCTGCTCAGGGGCCCCGATCTTTTCCAGAGCCCGATCCATACACAGTAACCACTGGTCGCGGTGCTCTGCCCCAATGGCGTAGGGCTTGTGGGGATCCGTCAGGCAAATGGTGCCGTACTTTTCCATATATTTGGGCGGTCCGCCCATCCAGCCACACAAGTATTCGTATAGCTTTTCCTTGATCTCATCGAGATTGTCGCTGTGCATGCGGCGAATGTCTTCGGCCTCTGTCAGCTCGTCCATGGCGTCGTAGAAGGCGCTCGCCAACTCACGGATTTTGTCGTCGCCCAGCAGTTGGTAGGGGGATTGTTGATTCATGGCTATCTCTGTCTTTCTTGTCGGATTGTGCTCTGGAGTTTGGCACAATGGCGGCGCCGGCATCTTGATCGCCGTCAACAGCAGTTTAGTCCTCCGGGCGCTTTCTGAGCACGTCCGAATGGCTTACCAAACTCCGCAGTAAATCGAGTATAGGAAATCATGTCAGACGCTAAATCCCCAGCAATGGTGGTCCTCGATGGCTATACCCTCAACCCCGGTGATTTGAGCTGGGAGTCACTGAGTCAATTGGGTGAGTTGGCCCACTATGACCACACTCTGCCGGCGGAAGTCGTAGAGCGGTGTGCTGATGCCGAGGTGGTATTTACCAACAAGACGCCCATTGACGATGCCGCTATGGAGCGCCTGCCCAAGCTGCGTTATATCGGTGTGCTGGCTACCGGTTACAACATTGTGGATGTGGAGGCTGCCCGCAGGCGCGGTATTGTGGTAACCAACACACCGGCCTACGGTTCGGATTCCGTGGCTCAGTTTGTGTTTGCCCAATTGCTTAACTGGGCCCAACCCATCGCTTACTACGGCGATACCGTAAAACAGGGGCGCTGGGCGGCCAGTCGGGATTTCTGTTACTACGACCACTCAATGCTGCAGCTGGCTGGCGCCACACTGGGTGTGGTGGGTTACGGTGCGATCGGAAGACAAGTGGCAACGATTGCCCGGGCGTTTGGTATGAAGGTATTGGTCAATACTCGAACCCGCCCGCAATCCCTGCCCGAGGGAGTGGAGTTCGCGGATTTGGAAACATTGGCTTCAAACAGCGATGTGATCAGCCTGCATTGCCCGTTAACAGACGCCAACAAAGCGTTTGTGAATGAAGCCTTTCTGAACCGCATGAAGTCCAGCGCCTATCTGATTAATACTGGTCGTGGGCCGTTGATCGATGAAGCGGCTTTGGAGAAAGCCCTGAATGAGCGCCGAATTGCCGGCGCTGCCCTGGACGTGCTGGCTGTGGAGCCACCCAGTGCGGATCACCCTCTGGTGGCCTTGGAGAACTGCACGGTAACGCCTCATATCGCCTGGGCCACCCTGGCTGCCCGGCAACGGCTGATGGATATTGCCGTTGCCAATCTGCAGGCGTTCCTCGCGGGCGAGGCTCAAAATCAGGTTTGAGCCCATCGAGGCCGATGTGTCAGGCCGATGCGGCGTCGGCATCTGAGGTCTCGGCCAGCGCCTCGATCCAGAGGAATCCGTCGGCATCCATACGGCCCTGCTGATCGGTGGGTTGCCACAAGCCGTCGTCAAGCGACAGGGTGGCACTATTGGATTGATCACCCAATACGCCCTGGGTCAGCTGAACGCCACCCATCAGCACCAGCCCGACGCTGTTGCAGGGCAGCTCTTCGAGGCTCAGGGGATCCACCACCTTGAAGCTGCTGCCCGGCAGCGGCATACCCATAGCGCCAGGCTTGCCACCCAGTTGCACTTTCCAGTCGCCAAAGTCCATGGCGTCCGGCAGGTTGATGCTGGTTACCGGCGCGGTGGCCGACGCGCAGTAAGCATCGAGCACCGGTTTGCCGAAGCGCAGACGGTATTGTTTGTCCAGTTCTTCATGTTCGCGATAGCCCAGCGCAACCACCCGTCGCAAGCTGTCCAGCATCAACGGATGCACCTTGGGTTCGTCCAGAAAACCCTGCAGTTGTGCCCCCTGGCTGCAGAGCAGGGTGATGCGGTAGCGGGCAATAGTTTTGGCCAGATCGAGCGGCTCGGCGTCTGCAACGGGACACACCAGAGGGATGCCTTCCACCAGGGGCATATACAGCTGCAGAGTCAGTCCCGCGCACTCATGCCATGGCTCGGTCGCCAGCATCACATCCTGGTCTTCACTGTTGAGTACATCAGACATCTGCTTCAGGTTCGCCATCAGGTTGGCATGGCTGAATTTGGCGCCGTAAACGCCCTGTTCGTCTGCTCGGAAAAGAATGGCAGCGGTACGTTGGGCGGATTGTTTGCGGCAGCTCAACCACTGAATGGCGGAGCTGGGCAGCAGGCGATTGGTCAGCATTCGGCGACGCAGATCTTTAAGCGGCTGTTGGGCGAGCAGTGAATCAATTTCGATAATCACAGGCGACGGATACCCGGATGATGCTTGCTCAAGGGTTGCCTGTAGCTCCGGTGCTTTAGCGGCGGAGGTGTAGATAGTCTGTACCCGGGCCTTTTCCAGAGCCTGTTGCAGTTGACTAGGGGTAAGAGACGGATCCAGCGTGACCGCCGTCTTGCCGCACATCAGCACGGCCATATGGGTAATCGCCGCACTGGTGCTGGCGGGCATCAATAGCGCGACATTCTTCGCGCTGTTGTTTTGCAGCACCTGTTTGCTTAACCACTGGGCCCGGCTAAGGGCTTCCAACCCCGACTGAGACTGCCCCTTCACATCGGCAACCGCCAACTCCGCGCGCTGTTCTTTGCAGGTGTTGATCCAGGCCTCTGGCAGAGTGGGTAAGGTGGCTACATAGTCCTGCCAGGAGTCGATGGACAACTCAAAGACTTTGCGTTTGAGCACTTCGGCCGGGGTCAGACGGTCAATGGGGCGACCAAAGGACACCACCAGATCGCGGCCACCGGGGGTGGAGCGCAGGTGCTTGAGCTTGTCTGAAGAGCGGGAGAACTGGCTGCCCCAGAGGCCGCGCAGATAAAAAGGCTGGATCACCACATCCGCATTGGCGGCCTCGGCGGCACGCTCGTAGCCGCGACGGAATTCGGCCAGGTGCCCGGTGCGGCTGATGGTGCCCTCAGGGAACAGGCACACCACTTTGCCTTCATTGAGTAAGTCTGCCACCTGCTCCAGCGACTGCTGGGCACTGGCGCCGGATTCGATGGGAACACAGCCAAACAGCTTGAAGAACCACTTCAAATACCAGCGCTCATAAATGCTCTTCAGCATCACGAATTTGACCGGGCGGGGGTAGGCGATCTGAACAATGGCCCAGTCGATCCAGCTGATGTGGTTGCCCAGCAAGAGCACACCGCCGCTTTCAGGGACATGATTCATGCCCTGCACATTGATGCGGTAGTGGCGACTCATCAGGTAAGTCAGCAGGAAGCGCACCAGACTCTGTGGCAGCTTGTAGACCGTATAGCAGCCGCCCAACACCGCGAATACAGCGGTCAATAGCAACAGTTGCTTGCTGCTGATGCCAAACACCGCAAACAGCGCCGTCACTACCAGAAAGCTGAGCATGCCGATATTCTGGATCAGGTTGTTGGCAGCCAGCACCCGGCCCATTTCATTGTCGCCGGCGTGAAACTGGATCAGGGCGTTCAGCGGTACGATAAACAGGCCACCCATGGTGCCGATCAGCAGAAAGTCCAGACCCATGGTCCAGGGGGACTCCAGGGTCGGCAGCAGCCACAGGCCGAGGCCGATACCGGCGGCGCCCAGGGGCACCAGGCCGGTTTCAATGTAATTGCGGGATAAACGGCTGGCTGTCGCCGAGCCCAGGGCAATGCCCAGGCCGGTAGCGGCAATAATGGCCTGGATGACCAGGGTATTGGTTTCGCCCATCTGTTCTTTGGCAAAGGCCGGAAAGCTGGCCAGCATCACCTGCCCAATGGACCAGAACATGGCCAGCCCGATAATTGAGAGGCGAATGGCATCGCGGCTGAGCACCGGCTGCAGGTTGCTTTTGAAGAGGCGACCCTGAACAAACGCTCTGGTGTCGAACTGCTGTGTGGCATCCCCTTCGTCCACCTTTGGCAGCCGGTACATCATCACCACCTCCAGCAGGCTTGCTGCCACCAGCAACATGCCGATGGGTACCAGTTGCTGCAATACGACGCCCTTGTCGGCGTTGCCTTCGGGGTACCAGGCCTCAAACAGTACGGACATCAGCAGGGTGCCCGCCAGAATCGCCACAATGGAAATGGCCTGTACGATACCGTTGGCCTCGGCCAGATGTTGCTTGCCGAAGAAGCCCTTCAGGTAGCCGTATTTGGCAGGAGAGTAGAGGGCTGACTGCACCGCCAGCAGGAAGGTCATGGCAAAAGACAGCCAGAACCAACCGAGGGCGTAACAGGCGGTAATGCCCAGGGTCAGCACCACCGCCGCCCAGGCCGACATACGCATCACCTGGTTTTTGGGGAAACGGTCGGAGACAAAACCCGCGGGGCTGAACAGCAGGATAAAGGGCAGCAAAATCAGGCCATTGACGATGGCCGTCAGGATGATCTGTTCCTGGCCATCGTAGATCTTGAAGATGGTGTTCTGGATGACGATCTTATGGCCGAGATCCACAAACGCGTTGAGAAACACCGCCAGCAAAAAGGGGAGGGCGCCGCTGACCTTGAGAAGCTTGTTCATGAGGGCTGTGTATCCTTGCCTGTGATTAGAGTCCGTTGAGATTGCCGCACGCGCGCACGTGCTACAACTGCATTGGCAATTGTAGTAGTTTAGGGCGCCGTG
This sequence comes from Pseudomaricurvus alkylphenolicus, assembly GCF_011683955.1. GTDB lineage: Bacteria > Pseudomonadota > Gammaproteobacteria > Pseudomonadales > Cellvibrionaceae > Pseudomaricurvus > Pseudomaricurvus alkylphenolicus. The sequence goes on along the minus strand of NZ_JAAQPI010000002.1, from coordinate 48,926 downwards.
GGTATTGATATTTGATACTTTTCAGGGAGCATCCGTAAAAGGAAAGGCAGACATGGCTCAGGCGACGGCATTGATTGCCACTCTCAAAAAACAACTCAAGGCGCACGGCAAAACCTATGTGGACGTGGCCAGCGCACTCGATCTGAGCGAAGCCTCGGTCAAGCGGTTGTTCGCCGGTGAGAACCTGACGCTGCAGCGGCTCGAAACCGTTTGTCAGCTGATAGGGTTGGATCTGGCGGAACTGGTGGCGCTGATGAAACAGGAGCAGCCCCAGCTTATGCAGCTGACCTTGCAGCAGGAAAAGGAGGTGGCCGAGGATTTTATCCTGCTGATGGTGGCACTTAGTGTGATCAACGGTTACACCTATGAGGAACTGCTGGAGACCTACAAGCTCTCCGCAACGGACTGTGTCCGCAAGCTGGCGCACCTGGATCGGCTCAAGATAATCGAACTGCTGCCCAATAACCGCATCAAGTTGAAGGTGGCCCCCAATTTTCGCTGGCGGTCCAATGGTCCCATCCAGAAGTTTTTTCACACCACCGTACAACAGGAATTCTTCCGCTCCAGTTTTGATGCGGAGGACGAAAAACTATTGGTGCTCAATGGCCTGCTCAGCCGTGCCGGCAATGCGGAGATGCAGAAAAAAATGCAGAAGCTGGCGCAGGATTTTAACCAGGTCATGCAAGATGATCGGGCTCTGCCCATGGGGGAAAAATTCGGCACCACCATGGTGTTGGCGCTGCGCCATTGGAACTTTGACCACTTCAAGGGCAATATGCGTTGAGGACATGCCATAGCGGGTAGCGGCGTTTAATCCCCCAGGGCTCAACTGGCGAGACTTCCACCAAGCGGGTTTAAAACCCTGCACCACAGGTCCAGACTGGCGTCCGTTGCCTACATCAAAGGATGTCTGATCATGTTTATTGCCGCTTATCGCTCTATAGGCACCTGGTTACAGCGTTGCCTGAACTCATTGAGAATTCTCTGGAATCCGGCCAATCTGTTTCCCTGCTAAATCACCCGAGCTGCATGCCTTCCTGTGGGCTGTGTTCACTGCCCAAGGGGTAACGTTCCCGGATAGGGTTGAGTGCCCCCGAGCGCTGCAGGCGTATAAAGGTCTTCACGATCTTTGGATCCAAATGGCTGCCCGCCAGAGATTCCAGCTCCTTGAGCGCATCTTCGATGTCCCATGCCTGTTTGTAGGTGCGTTCTGAGGTCAGGGCATCAAATACATCAACAACAGCAATCAAACGGGCGGGCAAGGGAATGTCTTCCCCTTTCAGGCGATGGGGGTAACCACTGCCATCGTATTTTTCGTGGTGATAGAGGGCAATTTCCCGCGCCACGCTGAAAAAGGGGTGGTTACCCAGAATCTCGGCGCCTTTGATGGTGTGGGATTGCATGATACGCCATTCATCCCCGTCCAGCTGTCCCGCTTTATTGAGAATGCGGTCGGGAACACCTATCTTGCCGATGTCGTGCATCATGCTGGAGTAACCCATCTCGCGGGCGGGTTCCGCAGCCACTCCGGAGGCCCGTGCCAGGGCTTCCATATAGCAGCGCACACGGCTGATATGAAATGCTGTGCTCTTGTCTTTGTAGTCACAGGCAACAGCCAGTTTGTAAATGGTACTGATGTTGGCTTCCTGCAGTTCTTCGGTGCGCCGACGCACCTGCAGCTCCAGATTGTTGTTGAGCTGCTGCAACTCGTGCTGCAAGAACTGTTGTTCCTTGTGGAGAAGCCGGTTGCGCAGATGCACCCGTACCCGGGCGATAAATTCCTCACACTGAAACGGTTTGGTGAGGTAGTCCGTCACGCCGCGCTGTAACAGCCGCACCAGCAGGGATTCTTCGCTGCGGCTGGTGACGACAATAATGGGAATGTGATCGAAGTTGGCATTGGCTCGCACCAGATGGCAGAGTTCCTCCCCGGTCAGATGGGGCATATGCAGATCCGTTATGATCAGGTCGATGCGATCCCTTTCCTTTAGAATCTGCTCCCAGGCTTCCTCTCCGTCTTCGCATTGAATCAGACGGTACCCCAGCGGTCCAAGCAGCTCTTGGTATAGCTCCCTTTGGACGGCGCTGTCCTCAGCCAGAAGTATGGTGAAGTGACTGTTGCGATGGCGCGAACCGAAGGGGATGGTGCTGTGGTGGAACAGGGCCGATTTGATGCGCTCCACCAGGAAAGTGAGGTTGCCGCTCTTGCTGATAAAATCGGTGGCGCCGGCACTATAGGCGATATCGGCCTTTTCGCTGGAATCCTGGCCCGACATCAATATGACGGGCACCAGCACGGTGCGGGTATTGCGCTTAAGCTGTTCGCACAGCTGCACACCGGTACCGTCCGGCAGCTCCATGGCGCTCAAAACCAAGTCCGGTACACTGCCCTCCAGCAGCAATTGGCAATCGTTAAGGCTGCGGCATACATCCACCCTGAAGCCGGCTTCTTCCAACCTGAGCTGAAATAATGTCGCAATGGATTGGCTGGATTCGGCAATCAATATCCGTTTGTTCATCCCGTTTATCCTTAGCAGGAGAAGCTCGGCTACAAGTATAGTCGCAATTGTGCGCTTGCCGTTACAATGGCGCCAATAGCGCTATTTGCACTGGAGACGTAAGGAGATTCCATGGTGCGCAACCCACAGTGGATCAGTCTGTCTGGCGCCAGCCATCTTTGTAGTGGTCTGTCTCACAGCCTGCACGGATTTTACCGGCTGGCGCCACGGACACTGTCGGCCTTACCCGACGCCGTGGCGGAACAAAGCCGCTTTCCCGCAGGCGTTAAAATCCGCTTTGCCAGCGATACCTCGCGTCTGCATTTACAGGCACTGGGGAGCACTCACAGCAAGGGTTGTGGCATTGATCTATTGGTCGACGGCATCTACTGGAAAACGGTCCATTTACGCCGCGGTGAATTGGTGGATCAGTGCCTGTTTCGGGATTTGCCTCGTCAGTCCCGCCAGTTCGAACTCTATCTGCCCCACCAGCAGGAGGTGGATAGCCTGCAAATCGGGGTGGACGAAGCGGGGACGGTTTCGCCCTTGCAGCACGCAGAGGCAAAACCTCTGCTGCTCTATGGTTCCTCCATTGCTCAGGGAGCCGGCGCGCAATGTTCCTATCTGAGTTATGCCTCGATTATCGGTCGTGAACTCAACAGGGAGCTGTTTAACTTCGGGTTTTATGGTGCCGGGCGGGCAGAACCAGAAGTAGTGGCGTGTTTTGCCGAGTGTTCCGCGGCCGCTGTGATTTTGGATCTCGGCAAATCCTACGGCACTCAGCCGGTCGGCGCCTACCGACAAATGCTGAGTCAAATCAGGGAGGCGCAACCGCAGGTTCCGATACTCTGCGTCACTCCCATCTTTTCCTCCCGGGAATTCTACGACCCACGCTTCGCACAGCTTTCAGACGGCATTCGTTCTGTCGTTGCCGAGGCCGCTTCGGAGATGGGTGACCGCGTATCCGTGGTAGACGGTTTGGCCCTGTTGGGGCGCGACGATTGGCGGGGCTTATGCAACGATGGTCTGCACCCCAATGAGATGGGGTTCAGTCGCATCGCCGAGCGCCTGCTGCCCACACTCCAGCAGGCAATGATCCAGCAGGCGTCGGGGTGATAAGCCCAGAGCTGGTTTACGGCGAGGCGGGGCTGATCATCGCCAGGCTTTCTTCCGCAAAGCCGGTGCCAGCCTCGGTGTAAAAGTTGAACACCCGATCCACACCGGCGTCGAGCAGCTGCTGGCGCTCATCCTCGTAGCGTGCGATAGCGGCAACCTGCCCACAAAAACCGGGGTGACGGTGCAGCTGGCCGGTGATATTGATGTTGTCCTCAATGGAGGGCAGGGCCAGCAGCACAAGGTTAATCTTCGAGGTGTCGATATTTTCCCAAAGGTCGGCGTCTTCACCGTCGCCGCAGAACACCTGCTCGCCCAGTTCCTGCTGCACCTTGCCAACCCGTTCACGGTCGGCATCCATTCCCCAGACCCGATCACCCAGCTGTTGTTTCAGTGCATCGAATGCGCCTTTGCCGACACGCCCCATACCGATAACCAAAATTTCTGCGTTATCGGGTTGGTGAACAAGGTCACGGGGCAGGCGACTATTGTGTTGCCAGCGTTTGATGGACTCTTTGTGGCGACCGTAGAAGTTGTGAGCGGAGCGATAGGCCAGGCTGGTAAAGACAAATGAGATCGAAACCGCCAAGGCCAGTATGACTAACCAGGACTTATCCAACCACCCATTGTCGACGCTAATGGCAGCGACAATCAGCCCAAACTCACTGAAGTTGGTAAGCGCCAATGATGCCAGGTAAGCATTGCGCGCTCGCAGTCGCAGACCACAGAAGAAAGTAAAGAACATCACAAACTTCAGGGGCAGCAGTACCGCGATGATAAGGGCCGCTGCCAGCATGTTCCAGTCCGGCAGCGCGGTAAATCCAATCGAGAGAAAGAAGCCGATCAGGAACAGATCTTTAAAACTGAGCAATGATTTGGTCAGTTCGGTGGCTTTGCCGTGCCCGCTGAGCAACATGCCGGCAATCAGGGCACCCAGGTCGCCTTTCACGTTGACCAGGGTAAACAGCTCGTAGGCACCCAGGGCCAGAAAAAAGCCGGTTAATGGCAACAGCTCACCGTGGCCGGCCCTTTGTAACAGCATGCCCAGCAACGGCCGCGCGGGAATCAATAACAGCAGCAACATCGCCCAGGGGGAGGGGGCCTTGCCGGTCGCCAGGGCCAAAAACAGCACGGCGACAACGTCCTGCATCACCAATATGCCGATCGCCAGGCGGCCATGGCGGGTTTTCATTTCGCCGCTTTCCTCCAGCAGCTTGACCACGCACACGGTACTGGAAAAACTGCAGGCAAACGCCAGTAGAGCGGCGGCCTCCAGGGAAATGGGACCCCAGAGCGCACTCGCCAGGACAGTAAATACCAGCAGCAGGCCGCCAACCAGTAATGTCCACACGCCCATATGCCCCAGGGCTCCCGCCCAGACTTCGGTTTGCCCCAGATCGCGAACGTTGAGTTTCAGTCCGATCGTAAACAGCATTAAGGTGATGCCAAGATCGGCCAGGGTTTGAAGGTCGGCACTGGGTTCAACGCCCAGAAAATGCAGGACGAAGCCGGCAATCAAATAGCCGATCAGGGGAGGCAGTGCCAGCAGGCGAACGCCCAGGCCACAGATAAAGGCAAACAGAATCCAGATAAAGTCCATTTGGGTAAGGGTCGCGGCGAAAAAGCCGATAGCTTACCCATGTGTGGGCGCTTAAACCAGTGTTTGTCTCAAGGGTTGGGGCTCACAAACTACGGCTGCGCGCAGCATCCGAAGAAAGCGATGTTGATAATAATACTCGACTTCCCCTCTGAACTTTCCGGCGTCATTTGTTTAAGTGCCTGGTGGTAGGAAACGATAAGTAAGATTGATACCCAAGGGCGCAAACTGTTCACTCTCCGCCAGCAGGTCTGCACTGAACAATTGTTGTCGTTTCAGCCACAGCGGCTGGAAGACCAGGTTCAGTCCCTTGGCATCGGCGCTGACCTGGAAACTGTGGTGGGTTTCGCTCTGGCGAAACTGATTGAGTCGAATGGATAAGCGCAGGATCAATATCAGCCGAAAGACGGATTGCTGCTGCAGGCAGACCAGTCTTGGTAATTGGTCGATCTTTAACGATTTGCGCTGGTTCAGCAGAATAAACGCCAGGGTGCTTTGCTGTTCGGCAGTAAATCCCGCCAGGGCGGATTGCTGCACGATATAAGCGGCGTGTTTGTGGCTGCCGATATGGTGAATCTGGAAACCCACTTCATGGAGTTGGCAGGCCCAGCTTAAGAGCTTGCGGTAGTCTTCGGAATCGAAGTGCCAGCTTTCGCTGACAGCGTTAAATATTTCCAGCGCTGTATTTTCCACGCGATCGGCCTGCAGGGTGTCGCAGGAAAACCGCCGCGATAACTGCTTGACGCTGTTCTGGCGAATATCCTGTTGCTGCATTCGCTCACGGGATTCACACAGTAGCCCTTCGCGCAGCGCCGCACTGGAAAACAACAGCTGATCAATGTGGAGCAGATCAAAAGCGGCGATCAGCACCGCCAGCCCGCCGCAGATGACAGGGGTGCGGTCTTCGTTGATGCCAGGCAGGGTAATGTCCTGCGCGGTGCCCGCTTTTATCAGCTCCGATTTGATGGTCTTGAGAATGTCCGAATTCAGCTCTCCGTTGGACAGCCCCATCGCCTCGGCGCAGGCAGCCAGGGCCTTGATAGTGCCGGATGAACCGATACAGCCTTGCCAGCCAAGGTTGATATAGCGGACGCGAATGGCTTCCAGTTGCTGTTCGGAAAACAGAATGGCCTGATCAAAGCCGGCCTCGGTAATCACACCGCCGGGGAAAAAGCGCTCGGTCAAACTGACACAGCCCATATTGCAGCTGTGCAGCAGAACCGGGTGGTGGCCCCGACCAATGACCAGCTCGGTACTGCCGCCGCCGATATCGATCACCAGTGTCAGATCTTCCAGGTGCTGATCATGGCTGATGCCCTGGTATATCAGGCGGGCTTCCTCGGTGCCGGAGAGAACTTCAATCTGGTAGGGGAGGTGTTGATAAGCCGCCTGGGTCAACAGGTCGATATTGGAGGCGGTGCGAAAGGTGTAAGTCCCGACTGCCCTGACCTCATCTGGCTCAAAATCTTCCAGAATCTGGCCAAACACGGCCAGCGCCTGCAGCGCCCGTTCTATGGAGGCATGATCCAGCTGCTGTGCCCGGTTAAGGCCGGCGGCGAGGCGCACCTTGCGTTTTTCGCGGTGGTAGGTCTTGCTGCCGTGCTGGTCCACTTCGGCCAACGCCATGTGGAAGCTGTTGGAGCCGAGGTCAATCGCGGCAATACGCCGGGGACGTTCAGTCAATGGCCCTGTCTCTCTTCTTATACCACCCTCTGACTTTAGACCATAAAGAGGGCTCAGAGGCGGTTATTGTTCGCTGTCTTGCTGCTCAATTTTACTGAGATATTGGTGAATGGCAATTTGCGAGCGAATCCGACGGCTGCTTTGGGGCTCCACATAGGGGTTGCTTTGCGTTCGATTGATGCGTCGGGCCTTGGTATTGTCGCTGAGCTGCAGGTTAAGAATATCGATAATCTGCTGTTTGAGAAGAGGGTCGTGAATGGGGACACCCACTTCCACCCGGTGGTCAATATTGCGTGTCATCAGATCGGCCGAGGTGATGTACACCAGGGGATCACCGTCGTTTCCGAACACCAGCACGCGGGCGTGCTCAAGGTAGCGGTCAACCACACTGGTGACGTCGATACCGTCAGAAATGCCTTTGTCCTCCGTGCGCATGGTGCACATACCGCGTATCAGCAACTTGATTTCGACTCCGGCAATGGAGGCCTGGCTCAGCAGTTGCGCCATATGCTGGTCGCAGAGGTTGTTCACCTTAATGTGGATATAGGCGGGTTTGTCTTCCAGTGCCAGCGTCATTTCCCGTTCGATCAGCTCCTGAATGCGGCTGCGGCTGTTGAGCGGGCTTACCATCAGGTGTTTGAAGGTGAACGGCCGGTAACTGTATTCGATAAATTCAAACACCTGAGCGACTTCGCGGGTGATTTCCGGGTGGCAAGTGAAATAGCTGAAGTCGGTATAAATACGGGCATTGCCTTCGTGGAAGTTACCGGTGCCGATATGGGCGTAGAGACGTTCGCGGCCTTTCTCCTGACGCCCGATGAGGCACAGCTTGGAGTGGATCTTGAGTGTCGGAATACCAAACTCAACCCGAATACCGGCATCCTGGAGCAGTTGGGAGAGCTCCATATTGTGCTCTTCGTCAAAGCGCGCCCGCAACTCCACCACCACCGTGACTTTCTTACCGTTGCGGGCAGCGTCGCAGAGCGAATGCAGTACCCTGGAATTCTTGGCCACGCGATAGACGTTAATGGTGATGCTGCGTACCTTGGGGTCGAACGATGACTGGCGCAGCAGCTCCGTAAAGTAGTCGAACGAGTGGTAGGGGTAATACAGCAAGATGTCGCCGGCAGCGATGGCGTCCAGGGCGTTTTCATAGCGATCAAAGGCGCTGCTGGACAGAACCGGCAGCTTCTTGTGCTCCAGTGAAACGCCGCCGACATTGGGAAAGCCGATAAAGTCGCGGAAGTTGCGATAGGGGCCGCTGGGGATCAGGGAGTCGTGGGAGGCGAACTTCAGGCGTTTGGTCAGGAACTTCAGAAGCGGCTCGGTCATGTTCTGGTCGTAGGCCAGTCGCACCGGTTCGGCGCTTAATCGACGTCGCAGTCCTTTGGACATTTTGTCGATCACACTTTGATCGATTTCGTCGCTGAGATCCAGCTCGGCATCGCGGGTCATCTTGAAGGAATAGGCGGTGATTTGATCGTAGGCAAAGGCGCCGCTAAAGATGTCGTCCAGGCAGTGCTTGATCGCATCGTCGAGCAGCAGGAACTGCTGCTGCCGATTGTTATTGGGTTGCAGGCTGTTGGGCAGCAGGATAAACCGTGAGGTTTCCTGGGTCGGCACCTCAAGTACGGCGTGCTCAACACCGTGGCTGCCTTCCATTTCCACCGCCAGATAGAATTCGTTGTCGCTCAGCCGTGAGCCAAGGTCCATGTCGCTGTGAACCATGATGGGGCAGATATAGGCCCGCACCTCTTCCCGAAAGTACTGTTTTAGCCAGGCGGACTGCTCGGCATTGAGGGCTTCATGGCCAGGCAGAATAACAATATTGTTCGCTTTCAGATCGCGGGTGACCTGCCTGTAGAGCTTGTCGAACTGGCGATTGAGCTTAACCACCTTGTCCTGAATTTGCTGCATCAGCTCCTCGTCGGCCTTTACTTCGTCCATGGTCTGGGGGCTGATGCGTGGGAACAGAATACGGCGGCGAACATCCGCCACACGCACACGGAAGAACTCGTCCATGTTGTTGGAAAAGATGCCAAGAAAGCGCATACGCTCAATGACGGGGGTATTCTCGTCGCCTGCTTCTTGCAGCACCCGCTCATTAAAAGACAGCCAACTGAGTTCCCTGGAAAGTAGATGCACCTGCGGCAACGGGGGTGGCGCCGGCGGGTTGGCGTCGTCGGAACTCTGATTTTCCTGGGCTTCGATCAGCATCGTGATTTGCGTGTCCATTTGGGTGGGGCGAGGATGAATCCACATAGTATGACCCATTTATGACAGTTTTGTTGCGTGCTAAGGTTAGTTGAGGGCTGCAATGTCCATGCAAATTTGTTGCCCGGAGGCCATCTCAACAGGCTATGATTGCCCCAGTTCGTGTTGATCTATCGTCCAAGCAAAGGGAGTACGCTATGCCCAGTCCACAGTCCGGAATTCTTGCCGTTGTCCCTCAGCATGCCTGTTATCTGTCGTTTCGACGTCGGCGGGATCAGGATCTGCCGTTGGCACAACTGCGTGACATACTGTCGCGGCTGATTGCAGAAGTGGACGGCAGTGAATTGGTGGTGGGAATCGGCGCGCCACTGGCGACAACGCTGGGCGCCGACGTGCCGGGCCTTAAGAGTTTTCCGTTATTCAGTGCCGCCGGAGAAGCCCTGCCGTCGACACAGCAGGATCTGTGGCTGTGGCTCCGTTGCGGCGGTCCGGGTGATCTGCTGTTGCGCAGTCACCAGCTTGAGGGTGTGCTGGCCGATGGCTTTGAACTGGTCAGTTCTGTGCCCGCCTTTATGCACGGAGACAGCCGCGATCTGAGCGGGTATGTCGATGGAACGGAGAATCCCACGGGCGCTGATGCGCTGGCGGCTGCGATTTTGGATCAGGGGCAAAGCGGCTTGTTGGGCTCCAGCTTTGTGGCCGTCCAAAACTGGCAACACGATTTTGAAACCCTCGCCGGGATGGCACAGAACGCAAAAGACGACATCATCGGCAGAAGGCTTTCCGACAATGTCGAATTTGAAGGATCTCCACCATCGGCCCATGTGAAACGTACGGCTCAGGAAAGCTTTAGCCCCGAGGCATTTGTTCTGCGTCGTTCCATGCCATGGAGCGATGGCGTCGATGGCGGGCTGCATTTTGTGGCATTTGGGCGCTCTTTTGCTCCGTTTGAGGCGCAGATGAACCGCATGGTCGGCGCGGAGGATGGCATTAAGGACGGATTGTTCCAGATCTCCCGCCCCCTGAGCGGAGAATACTATTGGTGCCCGCCGATGCTGTCCGGGCAACTGGATTTGTCGCTGCTGGGCATTGGTTAATGTGTATAATCCATGCATCAAGAGCCACAGGGAGCCCGGCAGCCGTTGTCCTTTTCTGATTCCCCCGTCCAAACCCCAGGAAATTCCGAGGTAAAACGCATTGCTCTGGTCGCCTGTAATGGGGTCTACGGCGGTAATCTGATGACCTGCCGGGATATCCTGTTCGGCACCCGTTGGCGGGCCGAGCGGGTACCGGGTCCGCATCTGGAGTTTGAGGTCATCAGCGCTGATGGCGAAGATGTCATCAGCTATAGCGGGGCCCGCATTAGCTGTGATGGCTCTATGGATGAGCGGGATTGGGACGTGATTATCCTGCCTCACGTGTGGGCCGAACCCGAACAGTTGGCCCAGCATTCTGCTTCCATTACCCCATGGCTAAGACGCTTTCTTGATAACGGCACCTTGATTGTCACTATGGGGTGTGGGGTGTTCTGGGCGGCGGAAGGAGGCTATCTCGACGGTGCGGAAGCGACCACTTACTGGCGTCAGCACGATGCCTTCGTGAAGCGTTTTCCCGAGGTTCACTGGCAGAAAGACAAGGTGATTACCGAGAGTGGGCATATCTGCTGCGTGGCTGGTGGTAATGCCTTTGCGGATGTGATGCTGAATCTGGTTGTGCGCTTGTTCGGCGAGAGTGTTGCCCGGGGTATCGGTCGCGACATCCTTTTCGATATCCGCCGCAGCTACGAATTCACGCCTCTGCGCCTGGGCAGCCGCCATACCCATGGCGACCGCATGATTGAGCAAGTGCAGGCGCTATTGGAAAGCCGCTACAGTGAAGAAATCCGCCTTGCCGATGTTGCCAGGGATCACGGCATGAGCCTGCGCAATTTTGCCCGCCGCTTCTATGCCGCCACTGGTGAAAAACCCCTGGCGTATCTACAGCGGATTCGACTTGAGGCCGCCAGGGATTTGCTGTTGCACAGTGACAAGAGCATCAAGCACATTGCGTTGGATGTGGGATACACCGACAGCAGCTATTTTTGCCGGCTGTTCCGCAGCCAGTTGGGTAATACGCCGGCGGCCTATCGACGCCAGTTTACTGAACAAACTTCTCCCTGACGCTTGCCTGGCCCGCCGTCACTGCCGTGCACGCATTTTGGTCACGGCTGTGATACCATTCGCGCGAAATTTCACCCCGGGGCCCCACTATGCATTGTCCGTTTTGCAGTGCCGAAGACACCAAGGTTATCGACTCCCGTCTGGTCGCAGACGGAGATCAGGTACGCCGCCGTCGGGAGTGTCTGTCCTGCCACGAGCGATTTACCACCTACGAGAGCGCCGAGTTGCTGTTGCCCAAGGTAATTAAGCAGGATGGCTCGAGGGAGCCTTTCGACGAAGAGAAATTGAGGGCCGGGTTTCAGCGGGCGCTGGAAAAACGCCCGGTCAGTGTCGAAAAGATCGAATCCTCTATCAGTCAGATCAAACACGCGTTGCAGGCCACCGGTGAGCGGGAAGTACCGGCACGCATGATTGGCCAAAAGGTAATGGAGCAGCTCCAGGCACTGGACGAAGTGGCCTATATACGCTTTGCTTCTGTATATCGCCGTTTTAAGGACCTCAACGAATTCCGCGAGGAAATCGACCGGCTGGAGAAACAGCCCGGCATCTAAGCTCACGGCTTGACCTCCGTTTGACGCACCAGGTCTCCGGCTGCAGGCCCCTTGCCTCCGGCCGTCTTCAATACTGGATATCGATACCCATGCCTGATTCCCAAGATCGTCTTTACATGGCTCGCGCCATCAACATTGCCAAACAGGGCCTCTACAGCACGATGCCAAACCCCCGCGTCGGCTGCGTATTGGTCAAGGATGGAAAGGTCTTGGCGGAAGGTTGGCACCGAATGGCGGGCGAAGGGCACGCCGAGGTCAACGCGTTGGCTCAAGCCGGTGAGGAGGCCAAGGGGGCGACTGCATACGTGTCTCTGGAGCCCTGCAGCCACAGCGGCCGCACCGGCCCCTGTTGCGAAGCGCTGGTGCAGGCGGGAGTCGCTCGGGTGGTGTACGGGATGGAAGATCCCAACCCTCAGGTGGCGGGTCGCGGTATAGAACGTCTGCAAAACGCTGGTGTCGACGTCAGTGGACCCATCCTCGAAGAGGAAGCCCGGGCTCTGAATCCGGGTTTTATCAAGCGCATGGAAAACGGTCGGCCCTGGGTGCGTTGTAAATTGGCAATGAGTCTCGATGGACGCACGGCAATGGCCAGCGGCGAAAGCAAATGGGTGACCGGCCCTTCCGCTCGCTCCGACGTGCAAAAGCTGCGCGCCCGCAGCTGTGCAATTATCAGCGGTATTGGCTCAATTTTGAGCGATGACTCGGCGCTGACCGTGCGCGAGGATGAGCTAAAATTGCCAAATGCAGGACTAGCGGCCATAAAACAGCCCCTGAGAGTGGTTTTGGACTCCAATCAGCGGCTGCAGGCAGGAGCGAAAGTGATACAATCCCCGGCCGGTTCGCTGGTGGTCCATGCACAATCGGAGGCCAGTCAGGCTCTCTCGGAATTGGGGGTGGAGCAGATCAGCCTGCCGGGATCAGACGGCCGGGTGGATTTGTCGGCTCTGATTCAGGAATTGGGACGACGCGAATGTAATGAGGTGCTGGTGGAGACCGGCGCAAACCTGGCGGGAGCATTCCTGCGCCGGGGGCTGCTGGACGAAGTCATCATCTATATGGCGCCCAAATTGATGGGCAGCCAGGCCAGGCCGCTGTTTGAGTTGCCGATCAACAGCATGGCGGGGCAACTGCCCATGATCATCACCGACGTGCGAGCGGTGGGCAATGACTGGCGTATTACGGCCAAGCCGGACCCGGAAGGTTAGTCCGACTACGGAGGGCGCATGTTTACAGGAATTATTGAGGCGGTGGGCAAAATTGTCGCCGCTGAACCCAACGGCGGTGATTTGCGCCTGCGGGTGCAAAGCAACGATCTGGATCTCGGTGACGTACAGCTGGGTGACTCCATTGCCACCAATGGGGTTTGCCTGACGGTTGTTGAGCTGCCCGGAGATGGGTACTGGGCGGATGTCTCGGTAGAAACCCTGGACTTTACGACCCTGCGGCAGTGGAAGGTGGGGCGTGCGGTGAATCTGGAGAAAGCGCTCACGCCCACTACCCGTCTGGGCGGGCATTTGGTGAGTGGTCATGTGGATGGTGTGGGTGAAGTGATCAGCCGCCACAAAGATGCCCGCTCCGAGCGATTCCGCATCAAGGCGCCAAGCGAGCTGGCCCGCTATATTGCCCACAAGGGCTCGATTACGGTTGATGGCACCAGCCTGACGGTAAACGCGGTAGATGGTGCCGAATTTGAACTGAATATTGTTCCTCACACGATCGAGAAAACCGTGATAGGAACCTATCAGCCAGGAACACAGGTGAATCTGGAGGTGGATGTCATTGCCCGCTATCTGGAGCGACTATTATTAGGCAATGACGCCGCCAGTGCCGACGGTTCCAAAAAAGGCATAGATATCGCGTTTTTGGCCGAAAACGGCTTTTATCGACGCTAAACGATCGAATTAGACAAGCAAGGTTGGTTATGGAACTCAATACAGTAGAAGAGCTGATCGACGATATCCGTCAGGGCAAGATGGTGATCCTGATGGACGATGAGGATCGCGAAAATGAAGGCGATCTGGTGATGGCCGCCGAGCAGATCCGCGCCGAAGACATCAATTTTATGGCGACTCATGCCCGCGGCCTGATCTGCCTGACACTGTCTCCTTCCCGCTGCCAGCAGCTGGATCTGCCACTGATGGTCAGCGATAACCTGGCTCAACACGCCACCAACTTTACGGTTTCCATTGAAGCCGCCGAAGGCGTCACCACCGGCATTTCCGCCGCTGATCGTGCCCGCACCGTCCGCGCTGCAGTCGCCCGCGATGCCAAGCCTTCAGATATTGTGCAGCCCGGCCACATCTTTCCACTGATGGCCCAGCCCGGTGGCGTGCTCAGCCGCGCCGGCCACACTGAAGCCGGTTGCGATCTGTCTCGCCTGGCCGGTTTTGAATCCGCCTCCGTGATTGTGGAAATCATGAACGAAGACGGTACCATGGCCCGTCGCCCGGACCTGGAAGTCTTCGCCAAGACCCACGGCCTCAAGATCGGTACCATTGCCGACCTGATCCAGTACCGCTCCATCAACGAAAAAACCGTTGAATCCATCGGCGAGCGCAACATCCAAACCCAGTACGGCGAGTTTGTACTGCATACCTATCTGGACAAAGCCCGTCAGGAAAAACACTTTGCCCTGACCATGGGTAATCTTCGTGACGGTGAACCCGCGCTGGTACGGGTGCACGTGGGCAGTACTGCCAGAGATGTGTTCAAGGTGGTGCGTGCCAGCGATGGTGAGTATGTACCCTGGACCTTCGATCGCGCGATTCAAATGGTTGCCGAGGAAGAGCGTGGTGCAGTCGTTATGATCTGCCACAACGAAGACGCGTCCGACATTGAAGAGAGCATCGACTGGATGCTGTCCGGCAAGCAGGAGCGCCCGAGCCAGGATCTCGTTTACAAACAGGTTGGCACCGGCTCGCAGATTCTGTGTGATCTGGGTGTGAAGAAAATGCGCCTGATGAGCGCTCCGTTCCGATTCAACGCCATTTCCGGTTTTGATCTGGAAGTGTCGGAATATATTGATAGTCGTGTAAACAAGGACTGATCGCCTCGGCGGTAGACCTCGAGAGTCCCACAGGAATAGTTAAAAAGAGAACAGATTATGAGCCAGATTAAGGTGATCGAAGGAGATTTCATCAACAACCAGGGCAAGTTTGCGCTGATCGTCAGTCGCTGGAACAGCTTTGTTGTGGAGAGCTTGAAAGAGGGAGCGCTGGACACACTGCGTCGTCATGGTATCAGCGATGATCAAATCACCATCTACTACGCCCCGGGAGCCTTTGAATTTCCATTGGTCGCCCAGCGTCTTGCGGCGAAAGGCGAGTTTGATGCAATCATCGCCCTGGGTGCCGTGATTCGCGGTGGCACTCCGCACTTCGAATACGTTGCCGGCGAATGTACTAAAGGCCTGGCCCAGGTTTCTCTGGCCTCCGATACCGTGGTGACCTTCGGTGTTCTGACGGTTGACTCCATTGAGCAAGCCATTGAGCGCTCCGGTACCAAGGCGGGTAACAAAGGTGAAGAAGCCGCGACCACTGCCCTGGAAATGGTATCGCTGCTGGGCAAAGTTTAAACACACCAAACAGTAATTGGGTTAGACCAGAATGACAGTATCCCCGGCGGCGCGCCGTAAAGCGCGCCACTACGCCATGCAGGCACTCTACCAGTGGCAGATGACATCTGCCGCGATTAACGTCATTGAAGCCGAGTTTCATACCGACAACGATATGAGCAAGGTGGATACCGACTACTTCCGTGAGCTCCTGCACAAGATTCCCCAGCAACTCTCTGATCTGGATGGGGCTTACACCGGATTCCTGCAGGAGCGTGATGCCGATGAGCTGGATCCAATCACCCAGGCGTTGTTGCGGCTGGCCACCTATGAATTGAAGGAGCGGATTGACGTTCCCTACAAGGTGGTGATCAACGAAGCGGTGTCGCTGGCGAAAAAGTTTGGTGCTACCGACAGCCATAAATTCATTAATGGCGTGTTGGATAAAGTGGCCGAAAAACATCGAGCGGTAGAAGTTCAGGCCACGCGCAAATCATCCAGCTGAGGCGATGGGACCGGAACAAGTATGTCGATCGGCGAGTTCCAATTAATCGATGAGTTTTTCCGGCAGGAAATGGGTGCAGAGGGCGTCACCCTGGGAATTGGCGACGACTGCGCGCTGTTACAGGTGCCGGAAGGCGAGAGCCTGGCAGTCTCCATGGATACCCTGGTCGGAGATGTTCACTTTCCGGCCAATGCTGATCCGGAGCTGATTGCTGAGCGCGCTTTGAGGGTCAATCTGAGCGATTTGGCAGCCATGGGGGCAAAACCCCTGTGGTTTACCCTGGGGCTGACCATGCCCAAGGCTGAACGACATTGGCTACAGGGGTTCTCCACAGGTCTGCTGCGGGCTGCTCAATCCTATGATATTTCCCTGGTTGGTGGCGACACCACCCGCGGCCCACTGTCAGTCACGATTCAGGTCCATGGCTCCGTAAACCCGTCGCAAGCGTTAATGCGCGGCAACGCGAACCCTGGTGACCGCGTGTTTGTGAGTGGGCCACTGGGTGACGGCGCAGCGGCCCTGGCGGTTATTCGCCAACAGCTCGAGGTCGGTAAGTCGGCATTCGACTATTTTATGGGGCGCTACTATCGCCCCAAGCCGCAAATTGAATTGGGCAAGCTGTTGAGAGGTTATGCCTCGGCGGCTCTGGATATTTCTGACGGTTTGATCTCTGACCTCGGCCATATCTGCAACCAAAGTGTTGTTGGCGCCAAGTTGTATCTGGAACAGTTGCCGCTGTCTGAGCCGGTCAATAAATTGGTGGACAGGGCGAAAGCGCTCGATTGGGCTCTAAGTGGTGGTGACGATTATCAGCTGTGTTTTACGGTGCCACCAGCAAACGTGCAGCCCTTGCAGGACAAGATCAAAAACAAGGGTCTTGTGATGATTGAAGTGGGCGAAATTGTCAGTGGGGGCGAACTCCAGTGTTTTTACCGGGGTAAACAAGTCCGTGTGAATGCCAAGGGCTTCCAGCACTTTGGTCCGGAGGCGACATGAATACCTCGGAGGTCACCAGGACATCGGTGAATCCGTCATTCCAGGAGCTGCTCGCGCGGCCTGTACATTTGCTGGCGTTTGGATTTGGCTCCGGTCTGTCTCCAAAAGCCCCCGGTACTGTGGGTACCCTGGCAGCGGTGCCTCTCTATCTGGCCATAGCACAACTGCCGCTGTCATCCTATCTGCTGGTGCTGGTGCTGACGTTTCTGGCCGGTGTGTATATCTGTGATCGTACGGCCCGGGATTTGGGGGTGCATGATCATGGCGGCATCGTCTGGGACGAATTTGTCGGTTATTGGATTGCAATGTTTGCCGCGCCCAGTGGCTGGTTGTGGCCACTGTTGGGATTTATCTGGTTTCGACTGTTCGATATCTGGAAGCCCTGGCCAATCAGCTGGGCAGATAAACGTGTCGGCGGTGGTCTGGGTATTATGCTCGACGATGTTCTCGCAGGTCTGATGGCATTATTGGCGATGCAGGTCTGCTACGGAGTATTGCAGTGAGAACCTGGCCGAAGTGGGTGCTCGCCTTGGTGTTGTCTTTGCTGGCAACCACGGCGCTGGCCACTGAGGTTGAAGTTAAGGGACTGTTCGGTGGCAGCGCGCTACTTGTGATCGACGGGCAGCAGATACTGCTTAAGCAGGGAATGACTCGAGGCGGTGTCAAGCTGGTCTCCGCCGACAGTAAGAAAGCCATACTGGAATTCGATGGCCGTCGACATGAGCTGGGATTGTCGAAGCGGATCTCTACCAACTACCGCAAGGCGGAAGCCGCGGAAGTCAGGCTGGCGCCATCGCATGGCGGTCATTATGTGACCCCAGCCAGGATCAATGGACGCGCCGTTACTGTCATGGTGGACACCGGTGCGACGGCGGTGGCGATGAGTCTGCCCCAGGCCAAAGCGCTGGGTATTGACTATCGCAATGGTCGCTTGACGCCAATCAGTACCGCCAACGGTTACGTCAATGGCTATCTGGTGAAGCTCAAGAGCGTGACCATCGGTACGGTTAAAGTGGAAAATGTCGAGGCGCTGGTAAACGTCGGTAATTTCCCGGAAGTCATATTATTGGGTAACAGCTACCTTAGCCGGGTAAAACTGTTCCGTGAAAATGGTGTACTGGTCTTGCAAAGCCGTTTCTAAGCAGCATTAGCAGTAATAATGCATCCTGGCCGATGCAGGTAACAAGGGGTTGATACAGTGACAGTACGTTACGTAGAGTCTTCAAAATTGCCCACACCCTGGGGCATTTTTGAAATGCACGGATTTGAAGATTCGGCAAACAACAAAGAGCACGTGGTGCTTTCCATGGGGCAGATTGAAGGCGACGAGCCGATCATGGCCCGTATTCATTCCGAATGCCTGACGGGGGATGCGCTCTTTAGCCTGCGCTGTGATTGTGGTGCCCAGTTGCAAGCGGCTATGCACAAAATCGCCCTGCAGGGGCGCGGGGTGATTTTTTATCTGCGCCAAGAGGGGCGCGGCATCGGTTTGCTAAATAAGATCAAGGCCTATCACCTGCAGGACTGTGGTGCCGATACTGTCGAAGCCAATGAGCGCTTGGGTTTCGGTGCCGATATGCGTGACTACTCCATTCTTAAACCCATGCTTGAGCACCTCAAAATAAAACAGCTCAAGTTAATGACGAACAACCCCCGCAAAGTGAAAGCGCTGCAGGAGCTCGGTGTTAATGTTGTAGAGCGTGTGGCTCATGAACGTGGACGCAATCCTCACAATGCCAAATACCTGGAAACCAAAAAAGGTAAACTGGGCCACCTGCTGGAAGGTGATGAGGGCGAAGGTCAATCTGAGGATCAGGCCAAGGATTAGTCAGGTCAGATTGTTGGCAATGGCCTCGGCCAGCAGGGCAACTGCCTTTGACTGATTCTGCCGAGGCATAAAAATACTAACTCCTATCTCTCCCAGTTCGGGCAGGTTGTCGTTACTGTCGAGAATGCTGAGATTTTCCGGTACGGTGCTGCTGGTTAACACGGTCAGCCCGATTCCTTCATCCACCGCCGATTGAATACCCGTCAAATCCGCTATTGTATACACCACTTGCGCGGCGACACCGCAATTTTCCAAAGCCTGGAGCGCACGTTTGCGATAAATGCAGGGCGCGGGAGCACAAATCAGAGGCAGAGGCTGTCTGGACTCGGTGCTGTGGCGGGCGCTGCCTGCCCACACCAGGCGTTCGGTTTTAATGTATCCCGGTTGGCTGGGATTCGGCCATTCCTGCAGTGCCAGAATCAGGTCAAATCGGTTTTTCTGCTCATCACTGAGCAAGTCCTTACTCAATTCGCAATGAACTTCCAGGGCGACCTTGGGGTAGGCGACGGTAAAACGGCGAATGATTTTAGGCAGTAGTACCACCGCAAACTCACTGGGGATGCCGACGCGCACTCTGCCACTGATTTGCGGGTTGTCGAACTCAGCTATGGCTTCATCGTTTAGCTGCAGCATCTTGACGCCGTAACCGTGCAAACTCCGGCCGGCTGCGGTCAGCGAAAGCTGGTTGCCATGGCGGGCAAACAGCTTTTCCCCCACGATTTCCTCCAGGCGCCGGATCTGCAGACTGATGGCCGGTTGGGTGCGTCCCAACTGCTCAGCACACTGGGTATAGCTCCCACACTGGGCAACGGTGACAAACGAGCGTAGAAAGTCAGTGGGAAGGTTTTTCATGGCGGGCCCAGATAAGGAATTCTAATCCACCTATTCTAGACATAAAATCTGTTTATGTGTATCGGTACCCCGGTTTTGTTGGCGTGCAGAAACCAAAAACCCGCCAAGCGGCGGGTTCAGGTGGAGTTAAAGAGGGCTCTGAATTACAGGCCCAGCTTCTTCTCCAGATAGTGAATGTTGACGCCGCCTTCAGAGAAGCCGGAATCGCGAACCAGATCCTCCTGCAGGGGAATGTTGGTACGAATACCGTCAACCACCAGTTCGTCCAGGGCACTGCGCATGCGGGCCAGGGCTTCTTCGCGGGAGTCGGCGTGGGTGATCACTTTGGCGATCATGGAGTCGTAGTTGGGCGGAACCTTGTAACCGCTGTAGAGGTGGGAATCCACCCGTACGCCCAAGCCTCCTGGTGCATGAAACTGGTTCACGGTGCCGGGGCATGGCATAAAGGTCTTGGGATCTTCCGCATTAATACGGCACTCAAAGGCGTGGCCTTTGATCTTGATCTGGTCCTGGGTCAGGGACAGTTTTTCGCCGGCACAAACACGAATCTGTTCCTTGATCAGATCCACACCGGTGATCATTTCGGTAACCGGGTGCTCCACCTGAATACGGGTGTTCATTTCGATGAAATAGAAGCGACCGTCTTCGTAGAGGAACTCGAAAGTGCCCGCACCGCGGTAACCAATTTCGATACAGGCGTTGACACAGGCCTGGTAGACGTCGCGGCGAGCCGCTTCGTCAATAAACGGCGCAGGTGCTTCTTCCAGTACCTTTTGGTGGCGGCGCTGCAGTGAGCAGTCCCGGTCGCCAAAGTGCACCGCATTACCCTGACCATCGGACATTACCTGGACTTCGACGTGTCTCGGGTTTTGCAGGAATTTCTCCATATACACGGTGTCGTCGCCAAAACCGGCCAGCGCCTCAGCTTTGGTAACACGAATGGAATTCATCAGCGCAGATTCGGTTTGCACCACGCGCATGCCGCGGCCACCACCACCGGCTGCAGCTTTGATAATCACGGGATATCCAATTTCACGGCCGTGTCGAACGCAGGTTTCGGGGTCGTCCGGCAGTGGACCATTGGAGCCCGGTACCGTGGGTACGCCCGCCTTCTGCATGGCTTCAATGGCGGATACCTTGTCGCCCATCAGACGAATTACGTCGGCGCTGGGGCCGATAAAGGTAAAGCCACTTTTCTGCACCTGCTCGGCGAAATCGGCGTTTTCCGCCAGAAATCCATAGCCGGGGTGAACGGCCATGGAGTCAGTAATTTCCATGGCGCTGATGATGCGAGGGATATTGAGATAGCTCTCGGGCGACGGGTTCGGACCAATGCAGACCGACTCGTCGGCCAGGCGCACGTGTTTCAGGTCGCGATCGATCTGCGAGTGCACGGCGACGGTCTTGATTCCCATTTCCTTGCAGGCTCGCAAAACCCGCAGAGCAATCTCGCCGCGGTTGGCGATTAGAATTTTTTCAAACATGCCCAAATCCTCTGTCAGGGGTCGTCGTTAAACGATGGTGATCAGAGGCTGGTCAAATTCAACCGGCTCGCCGTCTTCAACCAGAATGGCTTCTACAACGCCAGCCTTGTCGGCTTCGATCTGGTTCATCATCTTCATGGCTTCAACGATGCAGATAACGTCGCCTGGCTTAACGTGTTGACCCACTTCAACAAATGCAGGGGAACCCGGGCTTGGTGCAGCGTAGTAAGTGCCCACCATGGGTGACTTGATGATGTGGCCGGTCAGCGTGGGGGCCTCTTTTTTCTCTTCGGCGGCCGGAGCGGCTGGGGCTGCCGGTGCGGGGGCTGCAGCGGCGACAGGAGCAGGGGCGGCGTACATCTGAGGGGCAGCGACGACACCGCTGCCGCGGCTGATGCGCACTGACTCTTCACCTTCTTTGATTTCCAGCTCACCGATATCGGACTCTTCCAGAAGTTCGATCAGCTTTTTGATTTTGCGTATATCCATGATGATGGTTTCCCGTAATTTGAGTTGGCCCAGAGGGCAATAATGATTGAGAGTGGGTTAAAAAATGGTTCTACCGTTCCTTTGCGGCCAGTTGCCGAAAGGCGGCTTGCAGCGCCAGCTCGTAGCTTTGCGCACCGAACCCGCAGATAACACCTTGTGCGAGGTCGGAAAAATAGGAGTGTTGGCGAAAGGGCTCGCGGCTGTGCACATTGCTCAGGTGCACCTCGATATAGGGAATGCCCACGCCCGCCAAAGCGTCCCGCAGTGCAACACTGGTATGGGTAAAGGCGGCAGGGTTGATAACAATGAAATTGATTCCCTCACGCGGAGCATCGTGTATGCGATCAATCAGCTCGTACTCGGCATTGCTCTGCAGGGTTTGCAGATGGTGCCCGGCATCAACACACAATTGAGTCAGAGTCTGGTCAATGTCTGCCAGGGTCGTGTGACCGTAAATTTCCGGCTCGCGGGTACCGAGAAGGTTCAAGTTGGGTCCATGAAGAACCAGAATCGATGCCATCAGTGAATTCCTGTCGCTAACTGTCTGCAACGTGCAGTCATCTGGCTGTAATAGGCCGTTACCGCATGGCGCAATCTACTTCGAGCCCTGAGTTTGCCCCAATTAAAGGGGCGCGTCCAGAGGTTTGCGGTTTTTTCTGAAGATGATGAATTTTCGCGACAAGATTGACGAAGTTTTATTGCAGAAAAATGGCGATAAAATTGCGGTCGTTGAAGGTTTGGCGAGGTTCGCAGCAGTTGCCTTTATTTTGGTGGCCAGTTTGCAGAATTTGCGTGATGTTCTTAGCGTGTGCTGGAAACTTGTGAGAACGTGCTGCTATCCTCGTTTTTTATGGCATTGATGGCTTCAATCAGGGTGGATTCGGTCAAAATTTGAGGGAGAATGGCCGGGTCTGACTGATTGCTGGCAGGGTAAAGTAAATACAAAGGGACACCGTTGCGGCCATAGGTAGCCAATAATTCGGTAATGGCCGGATTGTAATGGGTCCAATCCCCTTTTAAGCGTACGACGCCGGCATTGTCAAAGGCCTGCCGTGTGCGTTCTGTTTCCAGGGCCACTCTCTCGTTCAGAAGGCAGGTGATGCACCAATCGGCGGTCAGATTAATGAAAACCGGTGTGTTGGAGCTTCTCAGCTCCTGGAGTCGTTGCACGGAGTAGGGCTGCCATCCTTCTTTAAGAGCTTGCGGGTGCGCTTGCGTGGTTTCCATTGGCGAGGCCAGCGGATACAGGGCGGCGATCGCGGTCAGGGCGGCCAGCGCGCGCGTCCAGCCCGCCCGTTGCTGCCACAGCCAGGCCGCAAGCGTCAGCGCAATTGCGCCGGCCAACAACATAGCCACCTGGTCGACACCCGTCTGGCGCCCCAATACCCAGAGCAGCCATAGGGCAGTGGCGTAGAGCGGGAAGGCCAGGAGTTGCTTCAATTGTTCCATCCAGGCTCCGGGTTTGGGAAGCAAGCGCGATAACTTGGGGTAGTAACTGAGGATCAGCACTGGCAGGGCCATGCCAAATCCAAGGCTGGCGAAGATCAGCAGTGCGATGGGGGCTGGCTGGGTCACGGCTGCGCCCAGGGCACCACCCATAAAGGGCGCGGTACAGGGGCTGGCGACAACCGTAGCAAGGGCTCCAGTGAAAAAGGAGGACTTTAATCCCTGGCCGGTGGTCAGGCTTTGTCCGGTACCTGCGAAAGAACCACCAAGCGCCAGGTGACCAGACAGTACCAGCCCCATTATAAAGAACAGATACGCCAGTGCAGCCACCACGGTGGGAGATTGCAGCTGAAACCCCCAGCCTACCGCTTGGCCAGCCTCGCGCAACGCCAGCATTATGGCGGCCACCAGCACAAAGGTTGCCACAGCACCCAGAGTATAGGCCCAGCCATGCAGGTGCTGCTGGTGCGGGCTGTTATGGCTCTGGGCCAGGCTCAGGGCTTTCAGAGAAAGCACCGGGAAGACACAGGGCATCAGGTTAAGAATGACGCCACCAAGTGCTGCCGCCAGCATGGTCAGAAGTAAGGCGGTAAAACCCAATGCGCCTGTATCCTTTGCAGATGCAGGGGTGCCGGAGGGACCGGGGGGAGCTTGCAGGCTGATGCCGGCAGCGGTGACCTTATAGGTCTGGATCTGGGGGGGGTAACAAAGGCCTGCATCTGCGCAGCCCTGTGAATGTACTCTTAGCTCATAGGGTAGTGACGTCGAAGGCAGCTCAACGTTCAGCTGGTGGTAATAGACTTCCAGCTCCTTCTCGAAGTATTCGTCATACTTGATTTCACCGGCTGGCAGTTGAGGGGTCAGTGTTTCCCCTTCGGCAACAAACTTAAGTCGATGCTGATAGAGGTAATATCCTTCAGCGATATCCCAGTTCAGGGCCAGTTTGCCATCGCCGGTATGGTTTCCGCTCAGCTGATAGGCCTCGTCAACGGGTAGAAACTCGGTAGCGGTGAGAGAATTGCCAATGGCGTTGCTTTGCAGGCTCAGGCCTCCCAGGCTCGAATCCAGCGATGAGCCGCCAAGCTGTTGTCCTAGCGCGCCGCTCGGGAGCATTACCAGGAGCAGGCTGGCAAACAGGACTCTTATTGGGAGGCAAAGTAGCGGCATGTTGGTATCCGTAAGTCTCAGGGCGGCCTAAATCGGTGGAGCGTTGCTTTGACTGTGATTATCAGGCAGAGTTTCCGCCATTGTAACAATCGCCCCCAGGGGTTGGGAAACAAAGCGATGAGCGGGGAGAAAAGGGGAATCGGTGTCCGGTTGGTCAGCCTGGGGTTAGTACTGGCGCTGGCTGGCTGCGTACAGCAGCAGGCCACCAGGGAGCCGGTTTCATCCAAACAAGCGCCGAATGCCAAGTCGCAGAAACAGGTTTCTCCGGTGCGGCGCCTTCTCGCGGAAGCTGAAGCGGCCTTGTCCGATGACCGACTGATGACGCCCGCCAATAATAATGCCTATGATCGCTACCAGGCGGTGCTGCTTCTGCAGCCCAATCACCCTCAGGCACGCTCAGGTCTGCAACAGATCCTGATTCGATACCTGCAGCTGGCGAGAGCCTCTCTGGGGCGCAGCCAGTTAAAGCAGGCAGAGATTTACGCTGACCGAGCCAGAAGGATCGACAGGCACAACCCTCTGTTGCAGGAATTTGACCAGCAGCTGCAGCGTCAGCGCCAGCACCTCGAGGCGGCCGGCGAAGGTGAATTTCCTCTGGATGCAGGTGCGGTCAGCCGTCGCAGCGATGAGTTGTTGCCGGTGCTTGCCGAGATTGTTGGGCGCCTGCGCCGCACCGACGAAACTGTGCTGATTGTCGCTCGCACTGATGCCGATGGGCGCTGGCTCTACAAGCAAATGAAAAAGGCGGCGGCAGGTTATCGCATCCGCGGCGACATCAAGACCGGGCCTCAGCCAAAAATACTGGTGCTGGCGCCGATAAACTCGCTATAGTCTCAAATTCAGAGGCGTTTGGGGGGCATCTGTGACTTTATATCGACAGCTGATTCTGGCGATTACTTTTCTGATTGTGTGTCTGATGGCAGGCAACGTGTTTGTCAGCGTGATCAATGCCCGCGGCTATATGTTCGATCAGATGGATGTTCATGCGCAGGACACAGCCACCTCGCTGGGATTAACCATTTCACACGCCGCTCAGCAGAAAGATGAAGTTCAGATTCGCTCGTTTGTGGACGTCGTGTTTGATCGTGGTTACTACCGTCACATCGTTTACAAAAGCATCAAAGGTGATATCACCGTAGAAAGTCAGCTGCCTATTAATATTGAGGGTGTGCCCGAGTGGTTCGTGCGTCTGATCGATCTGCCCGAGCCTCAGGGGCAGGCAGAAGTGGTGTCCGGCTGGTTTCGTCTCGGCGAGGTGACGGTTGTTACACATCCCGGTTACGCCTACAGAGACTTATGGCGGGTGTTTATAGAACAGCTTTGGCTGTTTTTGTTAACCGCCGTATTGAGCTATGCCCTGGCGGGACTGGGGCTCTACTATTTGCTGCGACCCTTGCGTGAGGTGGAGGAGCAGGCCGAGGCCATTTGCCGGCGGGAGTTTCCCGTGCAAAAAAGCCTGCCTCGGACTCGTGAACTGCGCCGTATGGTCACGGCGATGAATCGCATGGTGCAAAAGCTGCAGTCGGTTTTTCAGGAGCAGGTGGAATTGACGGAAACGCTCCATCGCCAGGCCTATGTAGATTCCGTCACGCAATTGTCCAACCGCCGGGATTTTGATGCTCGTTTTGACGCCTATATCAAGTCCGAGAAGGGCGGCAGCCCGGGCATGATGGTACTGATTAATCTTGGCGGCTTGTCTCAGTTCAATGCGAGCCTGGGGCGTGAAGCTGGGGATCAATGTCTGAGGGATCTGGCCAAGGTGCTGAGCGAATCCCCGGTCGCGGTTGAGGGAGCCATTCTCGGTCGTCGTTCCGGAACGGATCTGGCAGCGTTTGTTCCTGTGGCCGATCCGCAGGAAGGACGCGCGATGACCGAGCAGCTGTTTGGCCAGCTGCAGTCGGTGCAATGGTTTCACGAGAGTGAGGCGTTGACGTTGCACGTTGGTTGCGCCTTTGAGGCCTCGGTAACGCGGGACAACCAGCTGTTGGAACAATCGGATCTGGCGTTGCGACAAGCGCAGACTCAATCCACCAGAGCGCTTGCCTGGCATCAATCAGATCAACAGGACAGCGCTCGGGCGGCGGCCGAGTGGCGAGAAGTTTTGCTCAGTGCCATTAATGATCGTCGTTTTACCTATTTTGTGCAGCCCATCTTTGAGCGCGACGGCCAGACCGTGTCCCAATTGGAAGTTCTGTGCCGTCTTCAAGATGATGGGCAGCTGCTGAATGCCGGTGTTTTCCTGCCGATGGCTGAGCGCTTTGGCATGGCGGCGGCTGTCGATCAATTAATGATCGAAATGCTGGCGGACGACGCTTCCCTGTCGGAAGCTCCCAAGTTATGTGTCAATATTTCTCCAAGTTCTATTGCTGACGACGGCTTCAATAGTTGGCTGCAGGAGTTTCTGGGTGCGCGTCTCGATTTTGCCAGACGCCTGGTGCTTGAACTGCCGGAATACGCTCTGTCGCTGTCTGAAGAAAGTGTGCGAGGCTTTGGGCAGAAAGTGTCTGCCCTGGGAGCCCACCTGTCGCTGGACCACTTTGGGGCCGGAGGTTCTGTCTTTTATTATCTGCAGAGTATTCCGCTGTACGCCCTTAAGGTCGACCGCTGCTTTATCCAGGGTGTGGATGGCAACGCGGACAATCGTTTCTTTGTCAAATCACTGTTACAAATTGCACACAGTTGCGATGTTAATCTTCTCGTTGAAGGGGTCGAAAATGATGCCGAGTGGCAAGCATTGCTGGACCTGGGCATTGATGGCGGGCAGGGCTATTTCCTGGCCAAACCCGCTCAGTCCTGGCAGTCGTGATCGGATGCGTGTTCTCTGGCTTTTTTTTCTGGCAATGGTGCTGACCAGTGAGATGGTTCTGGCCGAGTCTGGCTTGAGTGTCTCAAATGCGCAGCTGCGCCTTCCTCTGCCAGGTCAGACCACCGCCGTGGTGTATCTGCAGTTAACGAATGAGAGCGTTCGTGAGCGTCGACTTGTCGGGGTCAGTGTCGCCGGTGCCAAGGCGGCGGAATTACACCAACATGTGCACGCTGATGGTATGATGCGCATGCGACGACTGCAGCAGCTGAATGTGTCTGCCGGCAAGCAGGTCGATTTTCAGCCCGGTGGCTATCACATTATGGCGTTTCGGATGACTCAGCCACCGACTGCGGGCAGTCAGGTGCCTGTTAAACTCATTTTTGCCGATGGCCAGGTACTGCAAACGCTGGCAACGGCGAAACGAATGTAATCTTGTGCGAGGCTCGGAAGCCCCGCCGGAGTGGTAACGATATGAATATGAAGCAAACCTCAAGCACTGGAGGCTGGGGCCAGAGAATGAAGGACCGGTTCGACGATTGGAAGGAGGACCTGTTCGGTGGAGGGGCGATAGTCCGGGTTTCGGCGCTCGCTGTCGGACTCTACCTGCTGCTGGCATTGGTTGTGGGGTTCTTCTGGAGCAGCGAACCGGAAACCTTTTCTGTGCGTGATATTGTCGCTCAGCATTCAATCAATGAGCAGTCTCGCGCTCCGGTTGGTGTTGCAACCACCGCGTCCATGATCAAAGTCACCACTACGTTGCTCGACAAACCTGGAGGTTTCATCTCCAACGATATTCTGCCCCCCGGTGTGTGGCTGGATAATCTGCCCAATTGGGAATACGGCGCTTTGATCCAAAGTCGGGATCTGGCCAAGGCCATGCGAGAGGCGTTCAGCCGCTCGCAATCACAATCGTTGGAAGATAATGATCTGGCTCGCGCGGAATCGCGATTCAATTTTGATCACAATAGCTGGGCCGTGCCGGCATCAGAGTCTGAATACCGTGAGGGCATTCGAGCGCTCGAAGGTTATCTGGAAAGACTGGCGGACGAAGATCAGCACAATGCACAGTTCTTCGCCAGAGCGGACAACCTGCGCTACTGGTTGAGCACGGTGGAAACCCGTCTGGGCAGTTTGTCCCAGCGCCTCAGTGCCAGTGTCGGTCAGCGGCGTCTGAACACAGACCTGGCCGGCGAAGAGCGTGCCGTTCAATCGACTCCCGCGCCCTCCGAAATGGTGGTGAAGACCCCCTGGACTGAAATTGACGATGTGTTTTACGAGGCCCGCGGCAGTGCCTGGGCGTTGTTGCACTTCCTGAAAGCGGTGGAAGTGGATTTTGCCGATGTATTGATCAAGAAAAACGCTTTGGTGAGTGTGCAGCAAATCATTCGCGAGCTGGAAGCAACCCAAGAACCGATTTACAGCCCGATGATTCTCAACGGCACCGGATTTGGAATGCTGGCTAACCACTCTCTGGTGATGGCTTCTTACATCTCAAGAGCCAATGCAGCGATCATCGATTTACGGGAATTGCTGTCTCAGGGGTAAGTCAGCGCTTGCAAGTCGGCGCGCAAATGATTATGTTGATGTCACCATTGGGGAAGAACTATATAACGGAAGCCTGAATGCCCGTAGAGGCTGCAGACAATATCTCCCTGCCTTTGAGCGCCGATGAAAGTGAACGGTTTCTGGGAGCCATCACAGATGCCTACTTTCTGGTCGATCCGCTGGGCGTTATCCGGCGGGTCAACGGTGCCGCTCAGCTGCTGCTGGATGCCGGCGAAGACCAGCTGATAGGCTATGCCATCACGCGCTTTGTGAGTATTCCCCGTCCCTTTGCCAAACTTCAGGTTGGCGACAGTCTGGCGTTCCGCTCTGAAGCCGCCGCAGCCATCAGTCTGCGTCTGGCCCTGATTCTGCCCGCCGAAGAAGGCTGCCAGCACTGGCTGGTGGTGCCGGAAGACCGGGAACAACGCTTCCGGCAACAGCTGCTGCGCCAGCGCTCCATGACCCAGATGACGCTTTGCTCGGTTGCCGATGCCGTCATCAGCGTGGACTCCAGCGGGTGTATCGAGACCATCAATCCCATGGCTCGGGAGCTGCTGCAACTGACGGACCACAGCGGTGTCGGTATGCCGGTCGATCAGTTGTTTCCGCTCAGCGACCCGACCACATTGCAGCCGCTGGAGCCGATCGTTTCGGCGGCCTTAAAGCGCGGCAAACCGATTCAGACACAGTCCGTTCTGCTCTGCGTTGGAGATAACGACCCGATTACGATTGGCGCCCAGGTGGTGCCGCTGCGAAACCACGTCAACCAAATGGACGGCGCCCTGTTGGTGTTCCGCGATGTTTCGCAAGCCAGCCGTGAAGCCCACCGTCTTAACTGGCAGGCACGTCATGATGCCCTGACCGGGCTGCCCAATCGCCAGACATTCGAAGAAGAAGTGTCCCAGGCCCTGGAAGCCGCCCAGCGGCACAGGGAAACCTATGGCCTGCTGTATATCGATCTGTATCAATTCAAGGTGGTCAACGACAGTTGTGGTCACGCTGCGGGTGATGAACTGCTAAAGCAAGTGGCAGATCTGATGTCCGCCAAGTTACGCAGCCAGGATCTGTTGGCGCGACTCGGCAGTGATGAATTTGGTGTTCTGCTTAAAAATTGTACGATCGCGGGTGCGCAACGGGTTGCCGATGGACTGCTGAGGGCGGTGTCCCAATATCAATTTGTCTGGGATTCTCGCGAGATCAAGGTAGCGATCAGTGTTGGAGCTGTGGTCATCGATGCCGAGGTGGAGTCAGAGGGGCAGATTCTCGCTACCGCCAATGCCGCTTGCTGTACAGCCAAGGAACTTGGGCGCAATCGCATACACATCTACAATCGCGATCGTGAAGTCGAGCAGCGTCGGCGCGAAATCAACTGGGTGGTGGAAATTAATGAGGCCTTGTCGCAGCAGCGCATGGTGCTCTACCGTCAGCCCATTGTGGCTATTGATGGCACCGGCGATAAACACTACGAAGTCCTGATTCGCATGCTCGACCGGGATAATCAGATTGTTGGACCGGCCAATTTTGTGCCGGCGGCAGAGCACTACGGCGTGGTGGACGAGCTGGATCGCTGGGTGGTGGATCAGGTCATCAATTATCTGGGGCGTCGTCACCGCTGGGATCTGCCTGTCGAAAAGTACAGCGTCAATCTGTCCGGATCGACATTGAGCGATCCGCGCTTTACGGAATTTGTCGTTTCTGCCATAGCCCGTGCCGGTATCGATCCCTCTCAGCTTCACTTCGAAATCACAGAGACTGTCGCCATCAAACATCTCGATGCGGCACTGCAGTTTATGCATACCCTCAAGGAGCTGGGCAGCAGCTTCTACCTCGATGATTTCGGCAGTGGACTGTCGTCTTTTGGTTACCTTAAAGATCTGCCGGTGGATTATCTGAAAATCGATGGCGCTTTCGTTGGCGAAATGCTGGATGATTCCACCAGCTTTGCCATGGTCAGTACGATCAATCACCTGGCTCATGTCATGGGGCTGCGAACCGTGGCGGAGTTTGTCGAGAATGATGAACTCAAGGATCACCTGGCCGACATGGGAGTGGACTATGTTCAGGGCTACGGTGTCGCGCGTCCCGAACCGATGGATCTGCTGCTGGAGTACTAACTCTCCTTTTGCGCTATTCCAGCTTGCCTGCGCGGAACCAAACGGTAAACTGCCTGGCCTATGAGCCGTTCCAAATCCCGACGTAAAAACAGCCCTCCCGTGCCTCGCCGGCGTTTTTTTTGGCGGCTGCTGGGTGCGTTGATACTGTTTATTGTTGTTCTTGCGGTCGCCTGGACCGGCTGGCTGGATGTGCGGGTAAGAGATAAGTTTGAAGGCCGCAAGTGGGCCTTGCCGGCACGCGTTTATGCTCAACCCCTGGAGCTTTATCAAGGTCGGCAGGTTCGTTGGAGTGACTTGGAAGCGGAGCTGCAGGCCCTGGAGTACCGTAACGCCGGCAGCGTCAAACAACCTGGCCAATTCCATCGAAGTGGCAACACTCTGGAAATCTATACCCGCGGATTTGAAATCGGTCCAGATCGGGAGGCGTCCCGGCGCGTCCACATTACCTGGAAGCAGGGTTTTATTCAGAGCCTGAAAGTTGCACAGGGAAATGCTGGGGCCGCGGCCGACATTGTTCGCCTGGAACCGCCATTGATTGGTGGTATCTATCCCCGCCGTCAGGAAGATCGTGAACTGCTTCGCCTGGAGGAGATTCCCCCGTTACTGGGAGAGGCGTTGATCGCCGTAGAGGATCGCAATTTCGTTGATCATTTCGGGGTGTCGCCCAAAGGCATCTTGCGGGCTGCCTGGGCAAACCTCAGCGAAGGCCGGGTGGTGCAGGGGGGCAGTACGCTCACTCAGCAGCTGGTCAAGAATTTTTATTTGGACAACGAGCGAAGATGGTCCCGTAAACTGACTGAAGCGGCAATGTCGGTGTTGTTGGAATTCCATTACAGTAAAGCCGAAATCCTCGAAACCTACATGAATGAGGTTTACCTGGGGCAAAGTGGGCCGCGCCAGATACATGGCTTTGGTCTCGCCGCCAAACATTATTTTGGTGTCCCCCTGCAAAAGCTCAATACAGAGCAGCTTGCGCTGTTGGTGGGATTGGTAAAAGGCGCTTCCTATTACAACCCATGGCGCCATCCGCAAAGAGCGCGGGAGAGAAGAAACCTGGTACTGACGCTGTTGCACCAGCAGGGCCTGATTGATGCCAAAACGCTGCAGCGCTCGCAGCAAGCTCCGCTGGGGTTGGTAGCAAAGAGTCGCAGCAAGCTGCAACAGTTTCCCGCCTTTATCGATCTGGTCAAACGCCAGTTGCGAAGAGACTATAGTGATGAGGCACTGAGCAGTGAAGGCCTGAAGATTTATACCACCTTGTCACTGAGTTCACAGCGCAGTGCAGAAAAAGCGCTGTACCGCCGCCTGAGCCACCTTGAAAAACGTTACGGACTTAAAGACGAGCCGCTTCAGGGCGCCGTCATAGTCACGGCAGTTGGCAGCGCCGAAGTCGAGGCCGTGGTTGGGGATCGCAATGTGAAGTTTTCCGGCTTCAATCGGGCGCTGGATGCCCGCCGGCCCATAGGTTCACTGGTCAAACCCGCCATTGTTCTAACAGCGCTGGAGTCCGGTCAGTTTCATCTCGCCTCAAAGGTCAGTGACGGACCGGTCGCGGTTAAGGGCCCTGACGGTGAAATCTGGCGACCGCGCAACTTTGATCGACAATCTCATGGTGACGTGCTGTTGATTGATGCGCTCGCTCACTCCTACAACCAGGCCAGTGCCCGCCTGGGCATGCAATTGGGCTTGAGGCAAGTGGCCGATACGCTGCGGCAGCTGGGAGTGCAGCAACCCATCCCGGAGTTGCCCTCCATGTTATTGGGGGCAGTCGAGTTGTCACCGCTCGATGTCTCGGGGATGTACCATACCCTGGCCAACGATGGCGTTGCCGCCCCGCTCCGCTCTATTAGAACCGTGGTTGACAGCGAGGGACAGATCCTCAATCGCTATCCTCTGCAGTTGCATGCGTCAGTGGGAGCGGAGGCCAATGCTCTGTTGCAGTTCGGGCTGCAGGCCGTGATGCGTGAAGGTAGCGGCAAATCCGCTTATGCAAGATTGCCACAGCAGCTGGGGTTGGCCGGCAAAACGGGAACAACGAACGCGCAGAGGGACAGCTGGTTTGCCGGTTTTGATGCCCGGCAATTGGCAGTGGTCTGGGTGGGCAGGGACGACAACAGAGAGACACCTCTGACTGGCAGCAGCGGTGCCCTGAGGGTCTGGACGGACGTATTCGAGGCGCTGCCCAAGCAGGGGCTGGGCATTTACCAGACTGAGCGTATGCGGTTGCGTTGGATAGACGGGCCCACCGGCTTGCTGAGTGGTGAAAACTGCGAAGAGAGCCGGCTGCTGCCGTTTATCGATGGCTTTGAGCCGCGCTCCAGGGCCAAGTGTCAATGGCGGGAAAATCCCGTTTACCATTGGCTGAAGAAGTGGCTTTGATCATAAAATCCGGTAATCACCGTACAAGAGACATTATCAATGTGTTTGCAAGACACTTCATTCCCTCTGCGAGCCGTTGGGCTTTTGCTGATATTAACACTGGCGGGCTGTGCGGCGCCGGTTAGTAAACCTCCGCAGTCTCCGGCTACGGCAACGCCGACGGTGACTCGCAGTACCGAAAGCCCGGCTCCGCCATCGCCCCCACCGGCCCGGGCAGCTATCGAGGCCGTGACACAGCAGGCCAGGGAGCACCTGATAGATGGTCAATACCAGCGCGCTATCAGCCTGGCGGAGCGCGGATTGCGGATGGATCGCCGTCATTGGGAATCTTATCGAATATTGGCAGAAAGTCATTTAGGTCTTGGAGACCGCCAACAAGCTCTGAAATTTGCCCGCCAGGCGGTTCGATTCTGTCGCTCAGATTGCCATGGCGCCAGGGAGTTGCTCCAAAGTCTGCAATAAGCACCGCCAAGCTATGGAAAACAGGCAATTACCGCGCCAGCGGTCGCTGGCACAGACCGGCGGTGCGTTTCTGAACGGTAGAGTTTTGTGACCTTGTGGGCAGCAGTGCTACTATTAGTTAGTATGCAAGTGGTGAGATTTCGAAGGCCACTGTGGTGTAGCCGTCCGGATTGCGTAGCAAGGGCAGGAGGGGAAACCTGCCGCCAAGGGCTGAGCCGCCCGATGTATCTGGCCCGGATAAGACGATCAAGGAAGTGAAGGATAAAATTCGGAAGCGTATGAGCAAATTGGGTACTCCAGAACCGGAATCACCACCTCTAGTCAGGGGCCTGACCGACGAAGTCATCGTCGAGCATCTGAAGGCTTGCCAGGCCATTGTACTGAGCCAGGTCAAAAATCGTATTGAAAAGTTTGCCAAAGAGCTGGATGAGCAGCTGATTGAGCAGGCCGACCATGCCCGCAGCAATCAGGAGCAGTCCGAGCTGTTTGAACAGCTGAAACTGTTGCAGCAGAACCGTCAGGAAATCCTTCGCTACTTCAATGGCTATCTCGGCGAATGCTTTATCAAATTCAAGAAGCAGGAGCTGGCGACCAGCACGGGAGAAGAGAAGTATCAGGGTGATATGCTCTCCCTTGTGGATAACGAAGACCTGGAAGAGACGATCGCCATCACTTCCATTACCCATCGGGCGGAAAATCATTATTCCGAAAGCCTTTGGGCGCTGAATCAGCGCTTTGCCGTTTTGAACGGCGGCCGCAAAGTCGATGACCGGGGTAATCCGGCGGGCCCGGTCCAGTACTGCGAATCCTTACGCAAGGCCCTGAAGCGAGCGTCGCTGAATACAAAAACCAAAATCATTGCCTATAAAGTTTTTGATCGCGTGGTGGTGTCGCAGTTAGCCGACGTGCTTGAAGAACTTAATGCCTCCCTGAGTAAAAAGGGCATTTTGCCCGATCTGCACTACCGCCCGGCGACCAACGATGCCCCTCCGGTAGCCCATGTGGAGGAAGTCCCGTTTGAGGACTGGAACAGCTCGGCGATGGAGTCTGGCGACCAGCCGCCGCTGCCCCAGCCTGACGTTGATGCGGTCAACGAGGTGGAGCTTCCGGGGATGGTCCCACAAACGCGGCGGGGTTATATGCCCTGCCCCGATAGCAGTCTTCCTTCGGCGCAATATCAAGGGCATCTGCTGGATGCCATTCGAACCTTGCAGTCGCACTTGGGGCGCATGGGCCCTACTGGCTATAGCGGAGCGGGAACGCTGTCCCCGTCCGCGGGGCCGGCCCCGGGCGGTTCAGTGCCTTCTCCGGCGGGAGAGTCAATCCCTATGGACCCCCAGGCGCCGGGACAAGTGGGCATTCCGGGTGCTCCAATCGCTCCCATCGCCGGGGCCACTCCCTTCAGCAATCAACAGCTCGTCGGCGCACTACAAAACATACAGGGCCACGCAGTGGTGCCTGTGCAACAGCTCACGGTAGCCTCGGCGGGTGAAATCCAGCCGCAAAGTGTGTTGGTAGTGGGGAGCCAACTGACCGAAGAATTAAAAGAATCCAGCAGCGAAGCAGAGCCGCATGAAATGGGGCCTAACGACATGCATACCATTGAATTGGTGGGCATGCTGTTTGACTATATGTTGTCCGATGACAATCTGCCCGACTCGGTCAAAGCACTGCTGAGTTATTTGCACACCCCATTCTTGAAAATCGCCTTTATCGACAAGGATTTCTTTGAGCAAACCGAGCACCCGGCCCGTTTGCTCCTCAATAATATGGCTGAAGCCGGCGTCAAATGGGTCAGTAATGACGGTAGCAGCCAATACGACATTTTTGAAAAAATTCAGGCTATGGTCTCCAGGGTGCTGGATGAATTTCGCAACGATGTCCGGCTGTTCGCAGAGCTGCTATTGGAATTCAGTGGCTATACCAAAAAGATCTCCCGCCGCCAGGAGCTGATGGAACGCCGGGCAATGGAAAAAGTCCAGGGAGAGGAAAAACTGCGTGAAGTGAAAGTGCGCGTTAACCAAGTGGTGCGCGAGCGCACTGACGGCCGCGAACTGCCTTCAGCGGTGTTGTTGATGCTCCTGCAACCTTGGTCGGACTACATGGCGTTTCTGCTATTGCGTTACGGTGATGAGTCGGACAGCTGGCAGCGAGCTGTTCAGGTCATTGATGATGTTCTCTGGAGTATCGAGCCGAAAGAGCGGAATAATGACAAAACCCGGCAGCTGGAAATGCTGGATGAATTGCTGGCGGCACTGGAAAGTGGTTTCGAAACCATTGGTTACGACCAGGCGAAGGGTAAAAAGCTGCTTGAGGCGTTGTTCTCATTGCAAAAAATGGCTCTGCAAAGTAAACAGGTTGAGCCTGCCCCGGCCCCCATGCGAGACAAGCTTGAGGCCATGGCTGCCGAAAAGGCGGGACATGCTGTGGCCCCCGAAGATCAGCCCACGCCCGAAGAGCTGCGCATGGTCGAACACTTGAAAATGATTGAGTTTGGGACCTGGTTTGAGTTTGAGGGCGGCAAACGGCTAAAGGTTGCCTGGTATAACTCCAAAACCCTGTATTACATGCTGGTCGACCAGATGGGTAAAAAAGTGGCGATGAAATCCGGGTTGGAGCTGGCACGGGATATGTTGGCACATCGGGTCAAGGTCATCGCCGGCAGCTCCAAACCCTTCTTTGAAAGGGCGTTGGAGAATATTTTTCAAAGCCTGAATGAGCAGGCCGTTGATATGGACAGTGGGCAATCCGCACAAGGTGATGAAGGAGCGCAACATGAATGATACAAGTGCGGAAAATCAGCGACGTCTGAAGCGCCACAGTCTCTCGGCCTCGGTGGAGGTCTTTGACGTCAGCCGGGGACTTTGTCTGGGGCGCCTGGTAAATATCCACGAAGAGGGCTTGATGATGATGGGAGAGGTGTCCATAGACGCCGACCACGTCTATCAGTTTGAGATTCAACCCCCTGATGGAGACCCCATACAGATCGGCGTCGATTGCCTGTGGGCGAGGCAGTCAGAAGAATCGACCATGTGCTGGTCGGGGTACCAGATCATCTCAATCTCAGACATCGCTCGCCAGCAGATTCAGCAGTTAATCAGTCAGTTGGCTGACTGATTAACGCTAACCTTTTGATTTTAAAGGGTTGCCATCACCTTGTCGGCTGCTTCCAGGGTAAAGTCGATATCCTCATCGCTATGAGCGGCTGACATAAATCCGGCTTCATAGGAGGCTGGCGCCAGGTAAACCCCTTGTTCCAGCATACCGTGGAAGAACTGGTTAAAACGCTCGGTATTGCAATCCATCACCTGTTGGTAGTTGGTGATCTGGGCTTCCTCGGTAAAGAAAAAGCCAAACATCGTGCCCACATGGTTACTGGTGAAAGGAATTCCGTGCTTGTTGGCTCTGTCCCGTAAACCCTGGATCAACGCATCTGTGCGGGCAAACAGTGGCTCATAGAAGCCATTCGCAGAGATCAATTCCAGCGTTTTGAGGCCCGCGGCCATGGCCACAGGATTCCCCGACAGTGTTCCTGCCTGGTAAACCGGCCCCAGCGGGGCAATCCTGGACATGATTTCCTTCTTGCCTCCAAATGCCCCAACGGGCATGCCACCACCCATGACTTTGCCCAGGGTTGTCAGGTCAGCTTCGACGCCGTAATGGCCTTGCGCTCCCGTGTGACTGACGCGAAAACCGGTCATTACCTCATCGATGATCAGCACTGCGCCTGATTTGTCGCATTCTTTGCGCAGGCACTCCAGAAATCCAGGGATGGGGGGCACGCAGTTCATATTGCCGGCGACGGGCTCAACAATGACACCTGCGATTTCTTCCCCGAGTTTGGCAAAGGTTTCTTCGACAGAAGCGATATCATTGTAGGTGAGAGTGATGGTGTGGTCCGCCAGAGCCGCGGGTACGCCGGGGGAACTTGGTACTCCCAGGGTCAGTGCGCCGGAGCCGGCCTTCACCAGCAGAGAATCGGAGTGGCCGTGATAGCAGCCTTCAAATTTGATGATCTTGTCGCGGCCGGTATAGCCACGAGCCAGACGAATGGCACTCATCGTGGCTTCTGTACCCGAGTTCACGAAGCGAACCAGATCCATGCCTGGCATGAGTTCACACAAACGGTCAGCCAGCACTGTTTCAATCGCTGTCGGTGCTCCAAAGCTCAGCCCCTGTTGGGCCTTTTCGGTAACCGCCTGGATAACCAGCGGATGGGCGTGACCCAAAATCATCGGTCCCCAGGACAGCACATAATCCACATAGCGGCGGTCGTCTGCATCGTAGAGGTAAGCGCCGGCGGCGCGTTCAAAAAATACCGGCGTGCCGCCCACGGCTTTAAATGCCCGCACCGGCGAGTTGACGCCACCGGGAATGTGCTGTTGGGCTTGTTGAAAAAGTTCTTCTGAGCGGTTCATTGCGGGTCCTTACACTAGCCGTGGCAAAGGGGGCATTATCCCTAAGCCGGGGCGGAATTGTAAGGCTGTCGTGGGCGGCTTGGGGCTAACGCTTGTTCTGGTCTGTCCAGAAAAAACGATTGGGGATGCGTTTGCCCATGCCCAATCGGCGGCTGTGGGCCAGACATTGCCAGGTGAACTTCTGACCCTGTTCCACCGCCTCTTCCGTTCGTAATCCGTGGCCCAGATAGCAGGTGATGCTGGCGGCCAGAGTGGCGCCACAGCCGTGAGAGAACACCTTTAAACGCTCCCAAGGGTAGCTTCTGACCAGCCCCTGTTTGCTGTAGAGGTGATTTTCATAGCTGTCGTGAGTTCGTTTGGCGCCGCTGATCAATAGGTATTCGCAGCCGGTTTCCAGAATTTCCTGGGCACAGGCTTCTATGGTGTCACCCTGCTGAGCCAATTCATGGGCTTCCACCAGGTCTGGTGTGGCCACTAACGCCATGGGGAGCAACAGGTTTTCGGTGGCTCTGACCACGTTGGGAGCATCCATCAACTCGCTGTTGCAGACGCTGGTGACAGGATCCAGAACCACGGGGATGCTGGGATAATCGCGCAAGATAGAATGGACGGCCTCAACATTCTCCACGCTGCCCAAAAAGCCGATCTTGATGGCTTTGATCTGCATGTCCTCCAGTATCGCTCGGGCCTGCTCGATCAGAAGGCCGGCGTCTACTGGAATGATTTCCTTGGTGTCGTTGGTGTCTTTGGCGCAGAGGGTTGAAATGATGGGGGTGCAGTGACAGCCAAGGCTGGCCGCACACTCAATATCGGCCTGTATCCCCGAGCTGCCCGAGGGGTCAAAGCTGGAGAAGCTCATTATTACCGGTGTTGCCGCATCGAATTCCGCCATTGCCCTTCCTTCCTGGTTTCAACCCGCCTACTTGAGTCTAACACAGGCTTGGAATTTGTCTTGCCGAGGGCTAAAAAGGACGCACCACCACCAGAATGACCACCGCGAACAAAATCAATACCGGCAGCTCATTGAACACCCGGTAAAATACGTGACCGCGCTGGTCCTCACCGCTGTCCAGGCGCTCGATACAACGACCGCAATAAAAGTGATAAATCACCAATAGAAAGACCAGGCAGATTTTGGTGATAAACCAGCCTGAATTGAAAAAGTAGCTCCAGTTATAGCTGGCCAGCCACAGCCCCAATCCGATGGTCAGTACCATAAAGGGGGTGATAAATCGGTAGAGTTTTCGCTCCATCAGCGCCAACTGGTCCCGTACTGTGGTGTCTGTCGCCATGGCGTGATTGACGAACAGGCGGGGCAGGTAAAAGATGCCGGCGAACCAGCAAACCATAAAGATAACGTGAAAGGCTTTTATCCAGAGCATAGGTGTCAGTCGTCAGGCGCGGTAATAGTGATCAATGTGTTCCTGGGTCAAGATGCCTACCACAGGTGACAATAGCGGCGATGCCTGGCGCTCAACATAAAGCGCGTCGGCCTTGAGGGTGTTTAGCAATTGTTGCGCTTCGTAGAGGCTGGCCTGTTGGTCGATGGGTAACAGGCTCCACTGACGTCCGGGAATGTCCAAAAGGTTTACTTCGTCCTCTTCACTTAAGGATTCGGTATCGAGAAATGAAGAGACATCCGCCGCCGCCAGCAAAACCTTGTCTTTGCCCTGCTCGTCGATCACCAGCCAGCGGGGGTGTTGTTGCAGGTGCAACTGCAGCTGTTTAACGGTTAAGCGATGAACACATCGGTGAAACTCCGTCTCCATGACGCTGCGCACTCCGACCCTGTCCAGAGCGCGTCGAATGGGGCCGCTGGAAAGGTTAAAACCATTGGCTTCCAGCTGGGCCACAAAGATACCTTCGCAGCGAAACAGTTGCCGGGTCGTC
The DNA here is from genome assembly GCF_011683955.1 of Pseudomaricurvus alkylphenolicus. Taxonomy (GTDB): domain Bacteria; phylum Pseudomonadota; class Gammaproteobacteria; order Pseudomonadales; family Cellvibrionaceae; genus Pseudomaricurvus; species Pseudomaricurvus alkylphenolicus. Next base: position 9,177 of record NZ_JAAQPI010000002.1, on the reverse strand, counting down.
AGCACGGCCACCACAATGATCAACATCGTTGGAAAGACCGTGTGAGGGTTCTGGGTCAACTCGAACACGGTGATCAATGCGGCCAGGGGAGCGTTGATCACCGCGGCCATCATGGCTCCCATACCCAGCAGCACATAAAAGCTGGGGTTGGCCCCACTTTCCGGGAGCAACACACTGGCCGCAATACCGATGCAGGCACCAAGCACTGCTCCAAGGTACAGCATTGGACCGATCAAGCCTCCTGGCATACCCAGTCCGCCACTGACGGAGGTGGCCAGGAGCTTGGCGAAGAGTATGCCGAGCAGCAGGTGAATGCCCAGCTGCCCCTCCATCGTTGCTTCGATGGTGTCGTAGCCGACCCCCAGAATCTGAGGAAACCACCAGGCGAGTGTTCCAGTGACCATGCCCGCCAGTGTCAGACGTAATGCTACGGGCCAGCCTTGGAGCCGATTAAACAGCAACTGCAGGCGAATAAATACTGCCGCGAACAGGGCAATGACAATGCCGCTGAGCGCGATCAACGGCAGCTCCCACAGCGCATTCATCTGAATGGGGATGATGGAAAACGCGGGTTGCTGGCCAAAAACCAACTGGGCTATGACGGCGCCGCTCACAGAAGCCAGCATCACCGGAATAAACCCGATAATGGTGTATTCCATCAACACCACTTCCATGGCAAAAATAACACCCGCCATGGGAGTGTTAAATGAGGCGGCAATGGCGGAGGCAACGCCGCAGCCGATTAGGGTTCTGAGGCAGTTGTTCGGCAATTTTAACCACTGCCCTAACTGGCTGGCAGCACCGGCACCGAGGTGCACCGCAGGCCCCTCGCGCCCAACGGACTGACCGCTCAACAAGGCGATAATGCCGCCGCAAAACTGCAACAGCCAATTGGCGGCCGGCATGCGTCCCTGGTGATTATGGAGCCGTTCGAGTACGTGCCCGACACTGACCTGCCGGTTGGTTGGAGGAACCAATTGCCAGATGATACCCAGCAGCAGAGCACCGATTACGGGCAGCAAAAAGTGCCAGTGACGGGGGAGGGATTCAAAGTCTTCGCTGTGACTGCCAAATATCTGGGCCAGGGGCAGGTCCACCGCGAGCCTGAAGGCCACAATGATGCCCGCCGCCGCAAGACCGCTGATCAGACCCAGCAGTGTCAATTGGGGGAGCGCATCCAGGTGAGCCAGTTGATGGCGCAGGTTGTCCAGCAGCAATTGCCCTTTTTGAGGCAGCTGGCGGGTCGAATTTTCTGTGGGCTTGGATGATGGCATGGGCGAAATCTTAAGAGCGATGCGTTGCTTATGCAATCTGTTGCGCTAAACTAGCGGATTGCCGTGATGACACGGCTATTTTTTGTGTAAATACACTGCTGTTTGGAGATAAGGCCGTGATTCAGGTTGGTATTGTTGGCGGCACCGGTTACACCGGTGTTGAGTTATTGAGGTTGTTGGTCAATCACCCAGAGGCCGAGGTGCGCGTGATTACCTCCCGCGCCGAAAGCGGTGTCCGGGTCGACGAGCTCTACCCCAGCCTGCGCGGTTTTCTGGACCTGGAGTTTACCGTTCCGGATGTCGCTGAGCTGGTGAGCTGCGATGTGGTGTTTTTTGCCACGCCTCATGGTGTCGCTCAGGCCATGATGCCGGAGCTTATCAGTCGGGGTGTGCGGGTTATCGACCTTTCCGCCGATTTCCGCATCCGCAATCAGGGTGTGTGGGAAATGTGGTATGGCCAGGAGCACGGTTGCCCTGAGTTGATCGAACAAGCGGTCTATGGTTTGCCGGAGGTGAATCGTGAGGCGATTCGCAGCGCGCAATTGGTAGCTTGCCCAGGGTGCTATCCCACAGCGACACAACTTGGCTTTATTCCCCTGCTGGAGAAGAACCTGGTTGACCCCGGAGACCTGATAGCCAATGCGGCATCGGGGGTCAGTGGGGCCGGCCGTCAGGGCAAGATCGACAATCTGATGAGCGAGGTTTCTGACAGCTTTAAGGCTTATGCCTGTGGCGGCCACCGTCATCTGCCGGAGATTGAACAGGGCTTGCGCGATGTTCAGTCAACAGAAGCGACTCCCGCCAAGGTGACCTTTGTGCCTCACCTGCTGCCAATGATCCGTGGTATCCATGCCACGCTCTATGCCACATTGACGGATTCGGCCGCTGACCTGCAAGCGCTGTTTGAAGAGCGCTATCGCGATGAGCCTTTTGTGGATGTTTTGCCGGCGGGCAGCCATCCTCAGACGCGCACGGTTAAAAGTGTAAACACCTGCAGGATTTCGGTCTTTGAACCTCAGCAGCGCGGTAAAGTTGTGGTCCTGTCGGTTATTGACAATCTCACCAAGGGTGCGTCCGGGCAGGCGGTGCAGAACATGAATATCATGTTTGGCCTCAACGAAACCACGGGTTTGAATCAGGTGGCCATCCTGCCTTAGGTCGGTTATCAGTTACGAACAGGACATCTTATGACCGCCGTAAAAGGCAGCAAACAATATGAGATGAAGGTTGTCGCCTATCATCCGGGGCGGCGCTATGCACTGGTTTTTGCTATCGCCGCCAGCATTGTGTTTGTCGCCGCATTGAGCTATTGGTACGGGGGCACCAGTGCCCGGCAGGCCTATCTTCAGGCCGTGGAAGAGCGCGATACACTTCGGGTAGAGGTTGTTTCCCGCGGCGAGCAGATTGACGAGCTGCGGCAGCAGGTAGCCAACCTGGAGTTGGGGTCACAGGTTGATCGCAAGGCCAGCGAGGGTGTTCGAACCGAGGTGATGGAGCTTAAGTCTCGTATCGCCCAGTTGCAGGAAGACATCAGTTTCTACCGCAGTCTGATGGCGCCAAGTGACAATCAGCGAGGACTGACGATTGGCTCGCTGGATGTTCTCTCTACGGGTGTACCCCGCCAGTACGAGTACAAGCTTATTGTTCAACAACTGGCCACGCGACATACGTTGTTGAACGGCTCGCTCAAGTTTAATGTCGTGGGGCGACAGCGGGAAAAAATGGTGACGCTGCCACTGAAGGACTTGTCCGACAGTGTTGCACAGGAAAACATCAAGCTCAGATTCAAGTATTTCCAAACATTGGAGGGGCGTCTGCAATTGCCCGAGGAGTTTGAGCCGGTGAGGATCGAGCTGGTCGCGAGATCCACTGGCAAACAGGCTGTGGTCGTTGAAAAGAAATTTGGCTGGTTGGTTCAGGAGGGTTAACGCCAGTGTTGACTAAGAAAGATAAATCACTGTCCTTTGCGTCGGGCAGCACCACATTGATATCAAAATCCACTGAGATGATTGGTGATATCCACTTCAGTGGCAATCTCGAAGTGGAAGGTCGGGTGAGGGGTAATATCCGCGCTGAAGAGGGGGCCGATGCACGTGTGAGAATCATGGAAAAAGGCATGGTTGAGGGCGAGATCTGTGTACCGACCATCGTGATCAATGGCACGGTCAATGGCGATGTCCACTCCAGCAAGCATGTTGAGCTGGCGGCCAAAGCTGCGGTTCAGGGCAATGTGCACTACAACATGATTGAAATGGTAAAAGGCGCGCAGGTGAACGGCAGTCTGGTCTATAGCGGTGAATCACCCAAGGTGGCCAGCCAGAAGCCGCTCGTTGTCGATTCACAGGATGAAGATCTGGCCAAAGGCAATACTTGACTGTTTTACTGGGGTAAAGGGATAATGCGGGCAAGTACTGCACTTTTGTGTTTATTGCAGCTCGGAGCTATAGATGTCGACGCCGGAAACCTTTACCCCTCAAACCCTCCAGATTACTGACAGCGCGGTTGCCAAGGTGAAATCCCTGGTGGAAGAAGAAGCCAATGATGAGCTCAAGCTCAGGGTGTTCGTTACGGGTGGCGGCTGCTCCGGCTTTCAATATGGATTTACTTTCGACGAATTGGTCGCAGAGGACGATGCCTGTATCGAACAGGGAGGCATCACCGTTCTGGTCGATGCCATGAGCTACCCATTCCTCGTCGGGTCAGAGGTGGATTACGAAGAAGGGCTGCAGGGGTCACGGTTTTTGGTTCAAAACCCTAACGCCAGCTCCACCTGCGGCTGCGGTTCCTCTTTTTCGGTCTGATCTTTTCTCGCCTGTCGTCGCTTGGTAGAGTCCGGTTATTATCCGGCGGTGACTGACGCCCCTAAGGAGAGATCATTGCGCCTCATCACACTGTTTACCCTTTGGCTATGCCTGCTGGGCTCCAGCGTCCTGGCGACTGAAGGGGAAGATGCCATTGAGTTGCCGGTAGCCCCCGGCTATCTGGCTCGTATCGAACTCAATACCCCACAGGAATTGCTTCAGGCTCTCAAACGCGCGGAAACTCTCTTTATGGAGGGGCGTTTTCAGGGCATGTTGCCCCCGGCAACCCTGGTGGTGCATGGCCCCGAAGTGGCTGTTTTTTTTCGTCAGAGTTATCTTGAGAATCGGGAGCTGGTGGACCTGGCAGCCAAGCTGAGCGCGTTCAGGGTTGTGGATATCCGTGTTTGTGAAACGCGTATGGGGGTGCTGGGTCGCGATCGCAGTGAACTCTATCCCTTTATCAGCACAGTGCCTTTTGGACCTGATGAGGTAAACAGGCTGATCGACGAGCTTGATTATGTTTATTTCTAAAGCTCCAGCTATGTCGGTTTCTGGCGCTCACGCCGGGTAGATTCCTCCCAATATAACCGCCTTGTCGGCCCCGGTGGTGGAGGGGGAGTTACCGGGCAGTCGCTGTAATGCCTGGTGCGCCAGCCAGGCAAATGCCGCACCTTCCACCTGTTGCGGATCAATACCCAGCTCAGTGGTGGTATAGGTGCCGATGCCACTGTGTTGCTCAATACCCTCCCTCAGTAATGGATTGTTTGCACCTCCACCACACAAGTAGATGGCCTTGCAGTCATGTGCGTGATCTTCGATATCCCGGGACACGCTGATTGCAGTCAGCTCTACCAGGGTTGCCTGAACATCCGCAGGTTTTAAGGGGGGCAGAATTTCCAACTGCTGATCCAGCCAGTCCAAATGGAAATCCTCCCGTCCGGTACTCTTGGGGGGATCTTTGCGGAAGTAGCTATGCTGCAGCAGTATCTCCAGCAGCTCGGACTGGAATATCCCGGTGCTCGCCCAGTGTCCGTCTTTGTCGTAGGGCAGGCTGCGGTGACGCTGAATCCAACTATCCAGAAGCACGTTCGCCGGCCCGGTGTCGAATCCGAGCGTATCATGACCAGGGCGCAGTACGGTGATGTTGGCGATCCCACCCAGGTTTACGATCACACGAACCTCGCTGCTGTTGCCAAAGGCAGCTTGGTGAAATGCCGGGGCGAGGGGAGCGCCCTGCCCGCCAACCGCCATGTCCCTGCGTCGGAAATCACTGACGGTGGTAATGCCCGTGCGTTCAGCAATGATATTAGGGTCGCCAATCTGCAGGGTGAAGGGAAAATCCAGACTGCCCGGGGGCTGGTGTCTCACGGTTTGGCCGTGGCTGCCAATGGCGGTAATTTCACTGGGTTTCAGTCTCAGCTTTTCTATCAATTTCAGCGCCGTATCAGCGAATGCCAGTCCCAAGCGGTGGTCGAGCTGCCCGAGTCGCTGCACTTCATTGGGGCCGGGCTGGCAAAGTTCAACGATGTCTTGTCTCAGTTCGGGAGCGTAACTGTGCTCCAAATGGCCAAGTATCCGTATCTTGCCCTCATTCCACTCAAGGGCAACGGCGTCAATGCCGTCTGCGCTGGTTCCCGACATTAAGCCGATATAGATTTCACTCACAGTCTGTTTACTCCGTTCCGGCGCGGGCCAGCAAGCGTTGCTGATGCTGTTGCTCCATGGCCTCCAGAAGAGGCTGGGTTGCCGCCCTAAAGCGCTCGGTCTCGGCTTTGGCTATTGACTTGGCTTTTGGCAGTTTTTGCAGAATAGTGCGGGGATTGCGGTGCACGCCGTTGAGCAAAAACTCGTAGTGGAGGTGCGGGCCGGTAGAATACCCGGTAGACCCTACAGTGCCGATCAGCTGCTTCTGTCTCACTCTTTGGCCGGTTTTGACCTTGCGCTTGTGAAGGTGAAGGTACTTTGTCTGAACATTATTGCCGTGTTGGATGACGACATAGTTACCATTGGCCTTCGTGTAGGATGACGTAATGACTTTGCCGTCGCCAGATGCCCAAACCGGCGTGCCTCTTGAGGCCGCGTAGTCAGTGCCACGGTGGGGGCGGACTGTTTTGAATTTCGGGTGAATGCGTCGAGGATTAAAATTAGAGCTTATGCGACGAAAATCCAGCGGTGCTCGCAGGAATGCCTTACGCATGCTCTTGCCTTCCGGGGTGTAATAGTGGGTGTTGCCTTTATTATCTTCGTACCTGACCGCACGGAAGGTGGTTTTCTGATTGGTGAACTCCGCGGCAAGGATATTGCCATTGCCAATTTTCTCACCATCCAGGAAGCGCTCTTCAAACAACACCTTAAAGTGATCGCCCTTGCGGATATCCAGACCGAAATCAATATCCCACCCAAAGATGTTGGCCAGCTCCATAATCAGATCGGCGTCCATTTGCACTTTTTGCCCGGCCAGGAAAAGAGAGTCATGTATAACCGCCTCTCTGTAAGCGGACTGCACATCGGGTTGGCGGGTCTCTTTTTCGTATTCGAAAGTGCGTTTGGCAGTGCGGTTAAACAGATGACTGTTCAGGCGGTTTTCGCGATACCTCAGGGCCAGCAGCTGTTTATCTTCGATATGAAACTCCAGCTCATGGCCTGGATGGATGCGTTTGAGCTTTTTGCTCTCATTATGACCCTTCATAAATTCCAGCAGGTCACGGTCGGTGAGTCCGGCCCTTTGGAAAATCAATGACAAGTTATCACCCGAGCGCACCGTTTCACGGTGCCATTCGACCTGGGGTACGATCTCGGCGGTCACAGGTTCAGTTACTTCCGGCATGAGGGCTTTAACATCTTCCTGGATGTCAATGCTGATTGGCCGGGACTGGCGCTGAGGCTCAATATCATCCTTGCCCGGCAGCAAGAGCATACCCACCAGCGCTATCACCAGCACAGCGGTAGTAACCAGGTGCCGTTTGGGGAATCGTTGCAGCAGCTCCATGATTGGGCTTTTCTTTTGTTTTTCAGGGGGTTCCATCATAAAGCTGACGCATTCATCAAATCTTCGGTAGCCGTACTCTTATATCAGAAATGTCGCCTGAAGGCATCTACTGCTACATCCCCGTGGCCTTTCCGGGGCGAGAGGACTATCGTCTATAAGGCAGAGAGCTGTAGAGCTTGTTTTTACGCCTGGATTCGGTATGGTGCAGCCTTTTTCCAGGTGCTAGATAGATAAGGTGTGATTGAGATGTCCAGTGTCGATGGCAATTTAATTCAGGATTTGCAAGCGCGGGGGCTGATTGCCCAAATGACCGGAGATGACGCGTTGGAATCTTACCTGGCTGATGGTTCCCGTACCCTTTATTGCGGGTTTGACCCCACCGCTGACAGCCTCCATATCGGTAGTCTGGTGCCCTTACTGACATTAAAGCGTTTCCAGTTGGCGGGGCATAAGCCAATTGCTCTGGTGGGAGGGGCGACAGGCCTTATTGGCGATCCCAGTTTCAAGGCTCAGGAGCGCAAGCTGAATACTCCGGATGTTGTTGCCAGCTGGGTGGGAAAAATCCGGGATCAGGTATCGCGTTTCATCGATTTTGATCTCCCTGGCAATGGCGCCGAGGTGGTCAATAATCTGGATTGGACTGCCAATTTGAATGTGCTGGATTTCCTCAGGGACGTTGGCAAGCACTTCTCAGTCAACAATATGATCAATAAAGAGTCCGTCAAGCAGCGGATTGATCGTGAAGGAGCGGGCATCTCTTTCACTGAATTTACCTACATGTTGTTGCAGTCGTACGATTTTTCCGAGCTGTATAAGCGCAATGACTGCACACTTCAGATCGGTGGATCGGACCAGTGGGGCAATATCGTCGGTGGTGTCGATCTCACCCGTAAGATGCATGGCGGCCATGTATTTGGACTCACCCTGCCTTTGGTGACCAAGTCTGATGGAACCAAGTTTGGTAAGACGGAGAGCGGTACCATTTGGCTGGATGCTGCCAAGACCTCCCCTTATGCTTTTTATCAGTTCTGGCTGAATACCGCCGATGCGGATGTGTACAAATTCCTCAGATATTTCACTTTCTTAAGTGTTGAGGAAATAGCCTCTATAGAGGCAGAGGATCAGGCGGCTCAGGGGCGTCCTCAGGCTCAGGGTGTTCTGGCCCGGGAAGTCACGCGTCTGATTCACGGTGAAGAGGGGTTGGAGGCTGCTGAGCGTATTACCCATGCTATGTTCAGTGGATCTTTCAGTGATCTCAGTGAGGCAGATCTTGAGCAATTGGCTTTGGATGGTCTGCCCTGTACCGAGTTGCCAGAGGGGCTGGAGCAAATCCCCATGACCTCGCTACTCACGGATGCGGGTATGGTAAAGGCTGGCCGGGAAGTGAAAGATGCGCTGGGTCGCCAGGCGGTTTGGGTGAATGGTGAGGCCAAAGGAGCAGAAGACAATATGAAGGCCCACGAAGTCTTTGCTGCCGACAAGGCGCTCTATGGTCGGTTTTACCTGGTCAAGCTTGGCAAAAAGAAGAACCATCTGCTTAAGAGGTCAGCCTAAAGGCTTCTTTCAGATAGTCTTGACTCATGCAAAAAGCCCGCTTATAGCGGGCTTTTTTGGTTTTCAGTGGGCGGCTACTCAGATTCGGTAATTTTTTTACAAAACAGCTTGCGCCCAACAGGCCCCTCTGTATAATGCGCCGCTCTCAACGCAGAGCCTTGGGATTCAAACAATCATCTAAGTCATTAAAAATTAACGACAAAAAATGGTTGCCAAGCTCTGAAAGATGCGTATAATTCGCATCCCACGGTTGAGGGAGGCCTTCAAAGCAAGGCTGGCGAACTCGCCGAAACAGCGACGGATCGAGCATCCCGCTGGTTGTTTAAAAAGTTAATCAAGCAATGCGTGTGGGTGCTTGCGAGATGATAGTGCGAACACAAAATTATCATTCGTAAGTAACTCATTAATTCATTATGTGAAGTAATTTGTTCAAGCGAATGAGCCAAGTTTAGAAGCCGCTTTCTCTCGATGTATCAGAGATTGAGGTTTCGAAAAATTTAAACTGAAGAGTTTGATCATGGCTCAGATTGAACGCTGGCGGCAGGCCTAACACATGCAA